>NZ_BORU01000001.1:0-4476531 GCF_018333335.1 Paenibacillus cineris | reverse complement strand
CCTCAAGATGAGATTTCCCAGTATGTAAGACCCCTTGTAGACGACGAGGTAGATAGGTTGGAGGTGGAAGTGCAGTAATGCATGGAGCTGACCAATACTAATCGGTCGAGGGCTTATCCAAAAAATACCCACCAAAGTGAAGAGCAGCGTTGAAGCTGATTCCGAGTACTTTGGCGGGGACCCGATAATTCTTAAAGCGCAGATTCGTTTCGTATCTAGTTTTCAGGGAGTCAAAAATGCTGATTTCACTTCAAGTGGGTGAGAGAAGCGTGCATGACTTTCAGCATTTGGCGATGCTGAAACCTGAATTATGCATTTGGTGATTAACCAATGCTCCGTTTGGTGGCGATAGCGGAGGGGTTCCACGCGTACCCATCCCGAACACGACCGTTAAGCCCTCCAGCGCCGATGGTACTTGGACCGAAGGGTCCTGGGAGAGTAGGACGTTGCCAAGCGATACATATTCCCTGATAGCTCAGTTGGTAGAGCACTCGACTGTTAATCGAGTTGTCACAGGTTCGAGTCCTGTTCGGGGAGCCACTTGTGGAGAGGTGTCCGAGTTGGCCGAAGGAGCACGATTGGAAATCGTGTAGGCGCCAAAAGCGTCTCGAGGGTTCGAATCCCTCTCTCTCCGCCAGCTTGGATTTTAATAGCGCGGCCCGTTGGTCAAGGGGTTAAGACACCTCCCTTTCACGGAGGTAACATGGGTTCGAATCCCATACGGGTCACTTTCTTATTAACATCATGGATGAGAATCCAAAAAAGGGTTCGTCGGAGCATTACTCCGTTAGCATCTGCATCGCAGTCTCGAACGAAGTGAGAGTATCCCATACAGGTCACTTAATATGGAGGCTTAGCTCAGCTGGGAGAGCATCTGCCTTACAAGCAGAGGGTCGGGGGTTCGATCCCCTCAGCCTCCACCATGATTTTTAAAAGAAAATAAGTGATTTTTTATTGACGCGGGGTGGAGCAGTCCGGTAGCTCGTCGGGCTCATAACCCGAAGGTCGTAGGTTCAAATCCTGCCCCCGCAATTATCTCCTTAAGATGGAGATCCCAAAGGCCGTGGAACCGTGGTGTAGAGGCCTAACATGCCTGCCTGTCACGCAGGAGATCGCGGGTTCGAATCCCGTCGGTTCCGCCATTATAAATTGCTTCAGGGATGAGAATCCGGATACGGGTTCGTCGAAGCATTCACTTCGTTAGCACTGCATCGCAGTCTCGAACGAAGAGAGAGTATCCCGTCGGTTCCGCCATTTTAAATTGCTTCAGGGATGAGAATCCTCTTGAATTAAGAGCCATTAGCTCAGTTGGTAGAGCACCTGACTTTTAATCAGGGTGTCGAAGGTTCGAGTCCTTCATGGCTCACCAGTTTTATTTTTGGTTTTGCGGACGTGGCTCAGCGGTAGAGCATCGCCTTGCCAAGGCGAGGGTCGCGGGTTCGATTCCCGTCGTCCGCTCCATTTTTTTTTGCCTTTACCGGCGCCCTTAGCTCAGCTGGATAGAGCGTTTGACTACGAATCAAAAGGTCAGGAGTTCGAATCTCTTAGGGCGCGTACTTATGTTTTATCGAGCCGGTGTGGCGGAATTGGCAGACGCGCGCGACTCAAAATCGTGAGGGAAACCGTGGGGGTTCGAGTCCCTTCACCGGCATTTTAACATTTTCAGATGAATAACGGGACGTAGCTCAGCTTGGTAGAGCACCTGGTTTGGGACCAGGGGGTCGCATGTTCAAATCGTGTCGTCCCGATCAGATCAACCACCGAATGAATTTCGGTGGTTTTTTGCTGTATAATTTGGTATTTCCCCGGTCACAATAAAGGAAAAAGATAGAGAATAGAAGGGGATTATCGTGAATGCAGCGCGAATCAAAAAGAAAATACAAAAGCAATGGAGACGTTGGAGACGCAGAGCGTTGACGCTGGGGATCTCTTCGTTAATGCTTGCCTTGGTCTGGCTCGGATCCTATCTTCCGGATCAGGTACAGAGCCTGCTCAGCACGAAACCGCCGGTTGCCATTGAAACGCTTCAGCATTATGAGCAGACGGAGGGTTCCGATGACACCGTGGATAATTCGGAATTCTGGAAGACGTTGAATCAAACGAAGGGTACAAACGAAGTAACCGTTCGCCAAGTTTATATATGCGGTGAGGAGGAACAGGTGCTCGGACAACTGAGCAGCGATGACATCTACTCCCTGATGAATGAGCATCCAACCTGGAAGGGCGAGTTTACCGGGAAGGGACAAATCCGGTTTGAGGAAACCATTTCGGATCTATCCCCGACCTGTAAGGAACAGGCTTACATCAGCCTCGACAAAGATGGAAATCTGACCTTGTTCGAGGGACCGCCGACACACGAAAAGGTCATTAAAACCTTTTTCCAACTGGATATCAACTCGATGGAATCCTCCCTGCCGGATGGAGCCGTACAGCAGCTTTATGACGGCATCCGGGTGCAGGACATTGACGAATACAACAGCGTGCTGTCCACATTCAGCGATTATGCCCGGAAAGGGTAAAGACCGGGATGTTCGATGTCCTTTGCTTTAAACGGATTTTCGATAAAAGGAATAGAACGCAAATGAAAAAGCTTTCCTGCCAGCGATGAGGCGAACAGGAAAGCTTTTTTGCATTCATCCTATCGGGACTTAAACGGGCATCGTCCATTTCAATGGATCTGGAAGCCGCCCGGTCTGGATACCCGTTAGGGTGTCATACAGCTTTTGCGAGTATGGGCCGATTTGGCCGTTGTTAATGAGGACTTGCCGGTCGTTCCAATATAATTCACCGACAGGGGAAATGACAGCCGCAGTCCCCGTGCCGAACACTTCCTCCAATTCGCCCTTGGCATTGGCCTCAAAAATCTCTTCAATCGATATTTTCCGTTCTTCCACCGGGATGTTCCAACTGCCGAGCAGCTCCAGAACCGAAGCCCGGGTCACACCTTCCAGTATGCTGCCGTTAATGGCCGGGGTGATTACTTTACCGCCGATTTTGAAAAAGATGTTCATGCTGCCGACCTCTTCAATGTACTTCTTTTCCAGTGCATCGAGCCACAGCACCTGGGAGTAGCCGCCTTTCTTGGCGTTGCTTTGGGCCTTGATGCTTGCGGCATAGTTGCCGGCTGCCTTCGCATGCCCGATTCCGCCCTGCACGGCTCGGGTATAGGAGCTCTCCACATTAATTTTTACCGGGGCAAGCCCGCCCGAGTAGTAAGCGCCTACAGGCGACAGAATGACGATCAGCTGGTAGGTGTGGGATTCTCTCACACCGAGGCAAGCTTCCGTAGCAATGATAAAAGGCCGGATGTACAGCGATGTTCCAGGAGCCGTCGGAACCCAAGCACGATCGATGTTAATGAGGGTGCGGATCGCTTCAATGACAAAGTCGCCCGACACTTCAGGAATGCCCAAGCGTTCGTTGGAGCGGTTCAGCCGCGTCATGTTTTTGTCAGGACGGAACAAAAGGAGCTCGCCGGTAGAAGTTTGATATGCCTTCAGACCTTCGAACACTGCCTGCCCATAATGAAATACCATCGAAGCCGGATCCATCTGCAGCGGGGCGTAAGGAACGATCCGCGGATCATGCCATCCCTTCTCCAGCGTATAATCCATCATAAACATGTGATCTGTAAAATACTTGCCGAAGCCAAGTTTCTCGCTGTCCGGACGTGTTCGCGGCTCGGTGGTTAACTGAATGCTGATCTCTTGTGTCATTGCAACGCTCACCTCATCTATAGAAATTTATTATTCTCACTATAGGGAATAAAAAATGATTGGTCAATTCAATGTTATCAATTAAAATAATAGTTATTAACTATGGTTTGGGTGAAGGGGGAGGCTTATGGATTTCCGCCTGCTGGAATACTTTCTTGCCGTATGCGAAGAGCTTCATTTTACGAAAGCAGCCGTTCAATTGGGCATCAGCCAACCGACGCTCAGCCAGCAAATCCGCCTGCTCGAGGAGAGGGTGGGCATGCCCCTTTTTCAAAGGATCGGAAAACGGAACTATTTGACGGAAGCGGGGCAAACGCTGAAGGAGCATGCGCTGAACATTTTTCATGAGCTGGAGCAGGCGCAGTCCGAAATCAATGAACTGAAAGGGATGCAGCGGGGGAGGCTGACGATCGGCTGCTCAGGCAACCATCTGCTGACGAGGACGCTGATTTCTTTTCACCAGAAGCAGCCTGGCATCTCGATTTCGGTCGTGGAGCTGGCGACGGAGGAAACGAGGGCCGGTCTGCTGGCTAACAAGCTGGATCTTGGAGTCGTTTTTCTCCCGCTGGAGGACGAGCAGCTGGTCAGCAAAGAGCTCTACACCGAAGAGCTGTGCCTGGCTGTGGCGAAGCAGCATTCCCTTGCAGCCGCAGAGGCTGTGAAATTGGACCAACTGACAGAGGTGCCGCTGATTCTTTTTCCTGAAAAGTTTCTGGTACGTCAAATGGTGGACAGCTACAGCGCTCAAGCAGGGGTGCAGCTTCAACCGGCGTTTGAGCTGTCGACGATGGACTCCATGCTGCAGATGGTCCGGCTCGGTGTCGGCGCGACCATACTACCCAGGTCCTACCTTTTACAAGGCTCCGATCCTTCGATCCGCACTGTACCGATCGTTGAGCCCGTCCCCCAGAAAAAGGTCGGCATCGTTTACCGGAAGCAGACGTTTCTGAGCACAGCGATGCTTGCTTTTATCAACGAGCTCATCCGGACGTTCACTCCTTCCGGGACGCAGTCTATGTAGGCTTGTCCCGGATGCAGGCATACCTCTTTTAGTAGAATCATAGACTTGGTATGAAGTTTTACATTATAATGAAGAGAACGAATACATATGTTCGCTTTATACCAAGGGAGAGAAATGACTTGCGAATTTTAGGAATTGACCCGGGGATTGCGATCGTCGGATTCGGATTTATCGATAAAAACGGAAGTAAGGTCACTCCGGTTCAGTATGGATGCATTCAGACGGAAGCCCATACACCTGATGAAGAACGGCTGCTGCACGTCTATGAGGCGATGCTCCAGCTTATTGATAAGTATCAGCCGGAAGCGGTAGCTTTCGAAAAATTGTTTTTTAATAGAAACGTCACGACGGCCATGTCCGTCAGTCAGGCGCGCGGCGTTCTGATTCTGGCGGCAACGCAGCGCGGGCTGCCGATCGCCGAGTATACCCCGATGCAGGTGAAGCAGGCCATCGTCGGATACGGCAAAGCGGAGAAGAAGCAGGTGCAGGAAATGGTTCGCATGTTCCTGAAGCTGCAGGCGGTGCCCAAGCCGGATGATGTGGCCGACGCGCTGGCCGTGGCGATCTGCCACGCCCATTCGTACACGTTAAATTCCAGAATAAATGAGGTATTGAGAAAATGATCGATTTTTTGAGAGGACCCGTGGTCCATCTGGAGAATGAGTACATTGTGCTTGACGTGCAGGGAGTAGGCTACCGTGTATTTTGCCCGAACCCTTTTGTGTTCGCCAAGACGGATGGTCCGGTCACCGTATATACCCACCACCATGTCAGGGAAGACGCCATTCTTCTGTTCGGCTTTCCAACACGCGAGGAGCAGCAGCTGTTCCGCAAGCTGATCGATGTGTCGGGGATCGGCCCTAAGGTAGCCCTGGGCATTCTCGGCGGGGGCACACCGGATCATGTCGTGACGGCCATTTATCAGGAGAACATTACGTTCCTGACCAAGCTGCCGGGAATCGGCAAGAAGACCGCACAGCGCATGATTCTGGACCTGAAGGATAAGCTCGACGGTTTTGGTACGGCGGCTATGGCGACAGGTCTGTTTGCGGTTCCTGAACCGGTGGAAGGCGACGGATCGGCTTGGTCCGAAGCGCGCGAAGGCCTTAAGGCGCTCGGTTATACCGACGTCGAGCTGGACCGGGTATGGCACAAGATCAAGGATGACACGGCGTTTGGGGATTCGGTGGACATTTTAATGAAACGGGCGCTCAAGCAGCTCTATGCGGGATAGTTATGGTAAGCGGGCGTTACAAGAGGAGCGATAGCAATGGATGACCGTATCATATCGGCAAACCTGATGATGGAGGACCAGGCGGTAGAGCTTAGCCTGCGTCCTCGTTATCTTGCGGAATATATCGGACAGAACCAGGTGAAGGAAAACCTGAAAATTTATATTGAGGCGGCTAAAATGCGCAATGAAGCGCTGGATCACGTGCTGCTGTACGGGCCTCCGGGCCTCGGAAAGACGACATTGGCCAATATTATTGCCAACGAGCTGGGCGTGAACCTTCGGACGACGTCGGGGCCGGCCATTGAACGGCCGGGAGACCTGGCGGCACTGCTGACGAATCTCCAGGAAGGGGACGTGCTGTTCATTGACGAAATCCACCGGCTGCACCGGACGGTCGAGGAAGTGCTCTACCCGGCGATGGAGGATTTTGCGCTGGACATCATGATCGGTAAAGGGCCCAGTGCACGGTCTGTGCGGCTGGACTTGCCTCCGTTCACCTTGATCGGAGCGACCACACGGGCCGGGCTGCTGTCTGCACCGCTGCGGGACCGCTTTGGCGTCGTCAGCCGCCTCGAGTTTTATACGGTGGACGAGCTCAGCTACATCGTCTCCAGAGGTGCCGACATTCTCGGCATCGAAATTATCGGGGATGCGGCCGACGAGATCGCCCTGCGCTCCAGGGGGACGCCGCGGATCGCGAACCGGCTGCTGCGCCGGGTCCGGGATTTTGCCCAGGTCCGGGGGGACGGCATGATTACGCCGGCCATCGCGGAGGAGTCGCTGAAGATGCTGCAGGTCGACCCGAAAGGACTGGATCAGATCGATTATAAAATGCTTCACGCCATGATCACGAGCTTCCGTGGCGGTCCGGTCGGCCTCGATACGATCGCGGCCACCATCGGCGAAGAGAGCCAGACGATCGAAGACGTATACGAGCCTTACCTGCTGCAGATCGGATTTCTCCAGCGGACGCCGCGGGGAAGAATGGTAACGGCTGCGGGCTATCAGCATTTAGGTCTGCCGATGCCGACTGACCAGTAAAGCGTAATTGTTACGAGGCTACCGGACGTGAAATGGTTCGAACACATTTTCAGACAGAAGCGGGAGGAGAATAACGAGTGGGAAATTGGTGGAGAACGAAAGCGGGCCAGTGGGGAAGCAAGGGGATTTTGGCTGCCGTGCTGGCAACGGGAGTCCTGCAGCTGCCGGCTGTGACCGCAGAAGCCGCGGGAACGAGCATGGATCAAATCCGCGTAGGCTTGTTCCTCGACTTGGGAAGTACCTATAAATCAACGACGCCTGTCGTTACACTGTCATCGGGACAGTCATGGTCTGCAGGGGTATCTGCTTCCTCGGGGGCCCCGGCTCTTGTGTCCTTTGGGGCTAACGAGACGGCTAAATTCAGCGTGGATGGATTCCGCGTGAAAGTACTCTCCACTTCCGATGCCAAAACGGCGGCGGATGCCTATAAAAAATTGAACGCGACGGCCGACAAGCCGGTCATCTTTGCCGCATCGACGGGTGCCGGAACGGTGTATCAGGTGTATACCGGCATGTATGCGAGCCTGCAGGCGGCTAACGATGCCGCGGCGCGGACAGCCAAGACAGCCGCGGGACAGCTGAATGGACAGACTCCGGTCGTGACCGGCGGCAATCACTTGTCGGCAGGGACCTATGCATCGGAGGCTGAAGCGGCAGCTGCGGCCCAGCAAATCCAGGCAGCCGGCGCCGATGCGTTTGTGGCGGTTCAGCCGGGCGGAGACGGCGGCGGCCGTTATGCGGTATGGGTCGGCGAAGCGGCAGATGCATCCGGTCTGGCGGCGGTGCGCAGTGCGGTAAGCGCAAAGCTCCCAGCGGCCACGCTGTCGGAGGTGGATGCATCGCAGCCGGCGCTGATTATCCGCAGTGATGCCGGGAGCAGCCCGGGAAGCACCGCCGCGGTGAAACATATCGTGGTCAGCGGGACCAATGCCAAAGGCTGGATTACCAGCAGCGGTGACCAACTTAAAGTGGCGGAAAGATCGGGGCGTACATACCGGGGCGGCATGGAGATCAGCATGGTGAACGGCCAACTGGCGCTCGTGAACGAACTGCCTTTTGAGCAATACCTCTATGCGGTCGTCGGCGGCGAAGTGCCGTCGTCCTGGCCGGAGGAGTCGCTCAAAGCCCAAGCCGTTGCTGCGCGCAGCTATGCAGCTTTCCAGATCAGCAGCAGCAATAATAAGTTCAAGGTGGCGGATGTCGTGGATACGACGCTCAGCCAAGTTTACAACGGAGTTGCCTCCGAAGCGCCGAGCGTCATCGGTGCTGTAGACGCCACAGAGGGCGAAGTGCTGCTGCAAAACGGCAATGTTGTCGAGGCCGTTTTCTCTTCCAATGCCGGGGGCGCATCGGCCGACCCGACCGAAGTATGGAACAGCGGTGGAGCTGCGTTCGGCACCGTCGAGAGCAAGGAAGACGTAGCCGCGCAAAACGGGGCTAAAACCTGGTATCACGTTCTTCTCAGCAACGGGATTACCGGTTATGTCAGAGAGGACAACGTCAAGGAACTGGGTACGGCGACGGCTGCCGGACTTGCAAAAGTCACGGTGACGGCCAAGAACACCAACGTGCGTCCGCTTCCGCTTATTCAATCGAACGTCGAGCCTGCCGCGCAGATGAACCCCGGCGATACCGCCGTCGTTCTGGAGCAGGTGAAGGAATCGGGAACCTATGACTGGGTTCGGGGACCTTATACTTCGGCCGAGCTGGTTGCAACGCTGAAGGGCAAGACCTCAACGGCTGCACCTTCCACGATCAGCACGCTGGAGGTTACCAAGCGGGGACCGTCCGGACGGGCGATCCAAATTAAGGCCAACGGGCAGATTTTAGATGTGAAATATCCCGATATGTTCCGTTCGGCTTTGAACGGTCTGCCAAGCACATTGTTTGATATTGTACCAACAGGAAGCTATACTGTATTAAGCGCAAACGGGACAACGACGAAGGTTTCCGGCACGTCCGACACGTCGGTCATTTCCGCTTCAGGGACTTCTTCCATCGCTGGAAAAGGCACGATCGTCATGAACGGGGATTCGAAGGCGCGCCGGATCGAAGCCGGGGAAGCGTTTCTGTTTGTGGGCCGCGGCAACGGCCATGGCCTCGGACTCTCCCAGTGGGGAGCCAAAGGAATGGCGGACGCCGGGTATGGGTACCAGGACATTTTGAAACACTATTATCAGAATGTAACTATTGTTAAGGAATGACGAACAGATGAATGTAGACTTATACGATTTTGAGTTGCCAGAAGAATTAATCGCACAGACTCCTTTGCCGGAGCGGACGGCATCCCGCCTGTTAACATTGAACAAGCAGGACGGTTCGATCGCCCACCGCACCTTCAAAGATATCGCAGACGAGCTTCAGCCCGGCGACACGCTGGTTCTCAACGATACCCGGGTCATTCCGGCGAGACTGTTCGGCGTGAAAGAAGAGACGGGGGCCAAAGCCGAGGTGCTTCTCCTGAAAAATTTGCAGGGGGACACCTGGGAAGCGCTCGTAAAGCCTGGGAAAAAGCTGAAAAAGGGCAGCGTGATCCGGTTCGGCGACGAGCTGCAGGCTGTCATAGAGGATGAAGGGGAAATGGGTGAGCGGAAGCTGACCTTTACCTATCAAGGGATTTTCCAGGAGATTCTCGACCGGCTGGGTCAAATGCCGCTCCCGCCTTATATCAAGGAGAAGCTGGACGACAAGGAGCGTTACCAGACGGTCTATTCCAAGCATGAGGGTTCCGCTGCGGCTCCGACCGCCGGCCTTCATTTTACCGAAGAGCTGCTGGATCAAATCCGTGCCAAAGGCGTGACGGTCGCTTTCATTACGCTTCATGTCGGTCTTGGCACGTTCCGGCCGATGTCGGTTGAGCGTGTCGAGGATCATGTCATGCATGCGGAGTATTACTCGGTGAACCAGGAGACAGCGGATATCCTGAACGAGGCCAGAGCCCGCGGAGGAAGAATCGTTGCCGTAGGGACCACCTCCTGCCGGACGCTTGAGACGATCGGGACGCGCTTTGAAGGCGGCCTGCTCGAAGCCTGCAGCGGCTGGACCGATATTTTCATCTATCCAGGGTATACGTTCAAAGTCGTAAACGCCCTGATCACTAATTTCCACCTGCCGAAGTCGACGTTGGTCATGCTGGTCAGCGCGCTGGCGGGACGCGAGCATATTTTGAACGCATATGCGGAGGCTGTGAAGGAAAGATACCGCTTCTTCAGCTTCGGCGATGCGATGTTTATCTATTAAGACCGGTTGATCGGCATATAAGAGGATGGTATTTAATCATGGCAGCAGCAATTACTTATGAGCATATTAAAACGTGCAAGCAATCCGGAGCCCGGCTGGGGCGTGTGCATACGCCCCACGGCGTGATCGAGACGCCGATCTTTATGCCGGTTGGAACGCTGGCCACGGTCAAGACGATGAGCCCGGAAGAACTGAAGGAAATGAATGCGCAGATCATTTTGAGCAACACGTACCATCTGTTCCTGCGCCCGGGCCATGACATCATCCGCGAAGCCGGGGGACTGCACCGCTTCATGAACTGGGACCGTCCGATTCTGACGGACAGCGGCGGATTTCAGGTGTTCAGCTTGAGCGAGATGCGCAAAATTACCGAAGAAGGCGTGCATTTCCGGTCCCACTTGAACGGAGACAAGCTGTTTCTGTCGCCGGAAGTGGCCATGGAAATCCAGAACGCGCTTGGCTCGGACATCATGATGGCTTTTGACGAATGTCCGCCGTATCCGGCCGAGTACGACTATGTTAAGAAATCCTTGGAACGCACGACCCGCTGGGCAGAGCGCTGCCTGAACAGCCATGCCAGACCGCATGATCAGGGGCTCTTTGCCATCGTTCAGGGCGGCATGTATGAAGACTTGCGCAAACAGAGCGCACGTGATTTGACTTCCATGGATTTCCCGGGGTATGCTATTGGTGGACTCAGCGTAGGAGAGTCCAAGCAGCTGATGTACGAAGTGCTGGATTACACCGTTCCGCTGCTTCCGGACAACAAGCCCCGCTATTTGATGGGCGTAGGGTCGCCGGACGCGCTGATCGAAGGCTCCATCCGTGGCGTGGACATGTTTGACTGCGTCCTGCCGACACGGATCGCCCGGAACGGAACGACCATGACCAGCCAGGGACGGCTAGTCGTTCGCAATGCGCAATACGCCAGAGATTTTGGCCCGCTTGACCCAGCATGTGACTGCTATACTTGCCGGAACTATTCAAGAGCCTATCTGCGGCATTTGATCAAAGCGGATGAGACCTTCGGACTCCGTTTGACCACTTACCACAACCTGCATTTCCTCATCAATCTGATGAAGCAGGTGCGCCAGGCCATTATGGAGGACAGGCTGCTTGATTTTCGCGATGAGTTTTTTGAACAATATGGGCTTTATGACAATGATAAAGGGTTTTAAGCTTCAACTGCAGTATTGTATTTGAAAGGGGGGAAAAGCATATGTTCAACCAAACTCAAACCTTTGAATTAGCAGCTGGTGCTAGCGGCTCCGGAGGAGGCGGCCTTGTCGGCTTGATTTTGCCGCTCGTCCTGATGTTCGCGATCTTCTACTTCCTGTTGATCCGTCCGCAGCAGAAGAAACAGAAGACCCGGACTTCCATGCTGAGCGCATTGAAGAAGGGGGATAAGGTCGTCACGATCGGCGGCCTGCACGGAACGATTATGGAAATTACGGACGATATCGTGGTCCTGCGGGTGAACGACGTGACGAAGCTGACCTTCGATCGCGGTTCCATCAGCCATGCGGTTAGCTCGAGCTCCGGCGAATCCGAGAAATCGTCCTAAGACGATCCGGGTACTACACGGGGAGAGCGTTCATAAGCAACATTTCCAGTAAGACCAGGCACATCACATAACGATAGCGGCAGAGGGAGCTCTGCTGCTGTCGCCGATGTTCATACTTACGGATGACAAAAGGCTGCACAGCTTGTCTACGGACAAGGGTGCAGCCTTTTTGTATTAGAGATCGGATACGATGGGCTTTACTTGTTGCTGCTTCGGGTGCGCAAGCCTCCGTCCCCAGTAGATCCCGGCGGAAGCGGCAAGCAGACCGAGCAGGGTACCGGCGACCGAATCCGTCAGCCAATGGATGCCGAGGTAGAAGATGCTGAAAATGATGATGACGGCGCTGACCAGCGTCATGAGGGCCAGTCGTGGATTCCCCGAACGGATCCCGAGCACCAGCATGGTGATAGAAATCGAAGTGTGAAGGCTTGGAAAGCAGTTGTTAATACCGGATAGCGGCCGGTACGCCTGTTCGAATTTCGGAAAAACTTCCAGCATGTAGAACGACGTGCCGGATGGCGGAAAGGACCAAACCTCGTTCACGGGAAAGAAGAGGTAAAACGGGATGGCCACCGCATAATTGATGAAGACGGCAATGCAGGCAGCCATGAGAAAGGCTTTGTTCCCGTCGGCCGCAAAGATTCCAAGCATAGCGATCAGTAAGGATTGGAACACCACTACGTAAAAAAATACCGATACGGGCGTAATGTAAGGGCTGTGAAAAAACTGCTGCAGGTGCTGTACGAAATGCCCCTCGATCCCGAATACCCATGGGGTGAAGTCTTGCTTCACATGCATGGCCGATTCGATTTGCAGTTCGTACCTGTTGAACAGGAGGATCGCAGCCATCAAAGCGAATAGCCCCAAAAATTTGCGATTGATTCCAAACTCCCGGATCAGCAGCCATCCGGCCCTCAGAGGGTTGCGCAGGGTGCCCAGCCAGATCAGCCCGATCGCCATAACAAGCGTTGCTGCCGAAATATAATTCATAGAGTCATACAACACGTCGGGGACGTCCTCCTCTTGCTTTAAGTGCACTTAGTGTAGCACATGCGAGGAGTTTAATGGTTACGATTTGTTTTTTAAATTCACCCCGAACATGCCCCCGATGGCTCCCGAAGCAATAACGGCTGCGATCAACAGCAAATCTCCAAGCCGAAGGCTGCTGTCAAGGGCCAAAAATCCGATTATGATGATCATGAGACCGTACAAAATGCCGGTTAATCCGCCCTGGTACCAACCCCGTCTGCCTGAACGCTTCCCGGATACAAGACCTCCAAATGCTGCGGCGACAGCATGAACCACGTAAATGTAGCGGGACAGGCTTTGTTCTTTCATGCCGCTGGACCACAACAGGAAAGAAAGAATAAGCGCCCCAACCATCATCCAGAAAAAGGAATAATACAGTCCCGACAAAGTGGGATTGGAGATCCGAAAAGAGAACAGGCGACGGATCAAATGCATAAGAGAACCCCCTTCATAGTTCCACAATTTAATGTAAATTTATGTGACGGCTTGCCCCAGTAGTACAAGTAATTTTCCAATAATTTATCGCTCTGGCTTCTGAATGTCCGTGCTCCCGAAAGGTCAAAATATCCTTAATTGGCATGATGAATGGCGCAGAAAGGAGCGGGTGGCCGTGATGTCCGATATACTGATTCCTGTTTTCCGAACCGTCCTGATGTACTTTGTCATCTACCTGACCCTCCGGATCATGGGCAAGCGGGAGATCGGGAAGCTGTCCATTTTTGACCTGGTCATCTCGATCATGATCGCTGAAATCGGCGTTTTTGTGCTGGAGGATACGGCGCGTCCGATCACGGACGGACTCTTTCCGATGGCTACGCTTGTCTTGATTCAGATCACGATTGCTTTCATCAGCTTGAAGAGCCGGAAAATCCGCCTGTTATTCGAAGGAAAACCGGCCATCCTCGTATCGGGAGGCAAGCTCAACCGTGAAGAAATGAGGAAGCATCGGTATAATCTGGACGATTTGCTTCTTCAATTGCGCGGGCGAAGTATCGAAAACGTGGCGGATGTGGAATTTGCGATTCTGGAAAACTCCGGGCAGTTGACGGTTATTCCTAAATCCAAACGGAATGAAAAAAGAGAAAAGTACGACATGCCCGTTCCCCAGGAGAAGCCAAATCGAAACGGTAAACCACAAAACCCCGCCGGCAATGCGTTAGCTATTTCACGTTCAGAGGAGACCGCCGGCAAGCCGAAACAGATTTATAGAACCCCATATGCCGATCCGTCCCGGGTCCCGGCGAGAAACCGCAGTAAAAAAATTCTGGTTCCCAGCGGAAAATTTACCTATGGCATACTGCCGATCCCGCTCATCATGGACGGAAAAGTACAGGACGACAATTTGGAGCGGCTGAACAAAAATCGCTTCTGGCTGAAAAATCAGATCCGGCAGCAGGGAATCAAAGAGTTTAAAGACGTGTTTCTCTGCTCCATCGACCATAAAGGCCGGCTTTACATCGACCGCAAATAAGACGGAAATTTCCGTGCTGCGGATCAGGCGGCAGGCGTCTTGGGGTTTCTTGGATTTCTAGGTTTGAACCATTTTTCAAGGTAGGGCATGCGGGACAGATCCCGCAAGGACACCAGCTTTAAAGCAAATACGGCGGCCAGAAAAGCGATCATGCCTATAGACATGGCTGCCAAAAAGCGGATCCAAACGATTCCTCCCAGTGGCAGATGGAGATAGCCGTATTGGGTAATGCCCGTCATGATAATCATGGCTCCCGCCAGCTTCAGCAGATCGAACATCCGGAATCGGTAGGCGAGCAGCCGGCTGACGCTGAACCCGTGCAGGAACGTGACCACGATGCTGTTGATGATAATCGCGATAACGGCCCCGTAAATGCCGTACTCCGGCTGGGAGGACAGGTACCAGATCAGGAACAGCTTGAGGACGGCTCCGATCAAGGTGTTGAACAGGGCGCGGCTTGGCCGGTCCAGCGCCTGCAGGGTGGCCTGAAGCGGTGCCTGAACGTACAGAAACAGCGCAAATGGCGCCATCGTGCGCAGCATGTTGGAGATGTCCGCATTGTTGTACAGCAGCAGGCACAGCGGCTCTGCAAGGACATACATAATGACGGCAAAGGGGGCGCCGGTGACGAGCGCGAGCCGGATCGTCTGGTTTAACCGTTTGTGAATCGTAAGCTTGTCTTTGCGGGCGGCGGCTTCGGACAGCGAAGGCACAAGCGAGACCGCGAGGGACGAGGTCAGTACGCCCGGAAGCAGCAGCAGCGGGATGACCATGCCTTGCAGCGCGCCATACTGGGCGGTTGCTACAGCAGTGACGACACCGGCGAGCGCTAGGCTCTGGGCTGTAATAATCGATTCAAGCAGGTAAGAAAAGGAGCCGACCAAACGCCCGGCGGTGACCGGTACGGTGATGCCAAGCAGGCGTGGGAACAATCCGCGGCTGACCTGGCTGCCGGAACTGTCTTCAAGGCCGGCTTTTTTGTGCTGCTTTGCTTTCTCTCTCCGGGCTTGCCTGGACGACAGCCAGTTCTCGTCCCGGTGGTACTGCCACAGCAGGGCGAGCAGCCCGAAAAATTCCCCGGCCATCACGCCAAGCATGGCTCCGGCAGCCGCATAAGCTATTCCTTTTGGCAGCAGCAGGTAGGCGAACCACAGCGTGCACACGATCCGAAAAACGGTCTCGATAATCGAAGAGGTCGCGGACGGAATCATGTTCTGCCTTCCCTGGAAATAGCCGCGGTAGACGGACGAGATGGCCACGATAACGAGCATGGGCGTCATGCTGACAAAGGTGTAGTACACGCGGGAATCCGTTATAATCGTTGTCGTGATCCAAGGGGCCAGCCACAGGCATAAAGCCATAAACAGTACGCTGAGACCCACCGTCAACGCGAGGCTGACCCGCAGGACATACTTTGAATTTTGCGGTTTGCCTTCGGTTTCCGCTTCCGACACCAGCTTGGCGATCGCCAGCGGGACACCCCCAGTAATCAGCGTCATAATCACCAGGAAAAAAGGATAACCCAGCTGATAAATCCCCACCCCTTCGGCGCCGATGATCCGGGGCAGGGCGATGCGCGGTATAAACCCGAGAATGCGGTTCACGATGCCGGCGGCAAGCAAAATCATCGTGCCTTGGATAAAGGTTTGCTTTTTGATGCCTGGATTTTTAGGATGCTTGTTCAATTGTCCACTCCCTCTTCCCGTGTCGAAGCTGTGCTGCCACTTTTGGTAATGTCAGACCTTGTTTAATGGATATGCTGAACCTGTCCCAACTCATTCATCCTTTCCGGTAACATTTGGACAAAAGAAGGAATCGAAGGCGATGGGGTCGAATACAGAACGAATCAGTGCTACAATGGACTGTAGGACATCCAGAACAGATCGTGCGTGGAAAGAGGCAATCGAGAGGAGGCCGTAGAGTGAGCTCTGAGGAAATGAACGACAGGCAGCTGGAGGAAGCGATTGAATCGCTCTGCCGCAGCAAGGCGGAGGAATTCAGACTCGTCGGCTACGAGCATGTAACCAGCAAGGATATTTGGAACTGCGTCAGCGTCAAATACGAGAAGGAAGGGATTCCTCCGCTCTACATGCTGGTCAACGATATACTCTCTTTGAAAGTGATGACGTTTATGAATTTTATGACTATATCCGCATATAAAGGATCCACTTTCGATTGAAAGGGATCTTTTTTTCTGCTTGTGTTAAATGGGATGAGGGATACGGTAAAATCGGAAAACGACAAATATTGATAAATTGACTGCCTTTTGGCGCATGGCTATAATAGGAATATTGAGAACGAAAGGGGAACTAGGAACGGCATGAAAAGAATTGTCACTTTCATCATCGTCGTGCTCGTATCGATTGCGGTCATGGCTGGGACAAGCCCTGCGCTGCTCGACAACGTACGACTCGGTCTCGATCTTAAAGGGGGCTTTGAGATTCTGTATGAGGCCCAGCCGCTGGAGCAGGGGCAGAAGATTACGAGAGAGTCCCTCATACGGACGGCGGAAAGCTTGGAGAAACGCGCCAACGTGCTCGGAACGAGCGAGCCTGAAGTGACCACCGAGGGCACGAACCGGATCCGTCTGAAAATCGCAGGCGTGACGAACGAAGCCGAGGTCCGCAAGAAAATGAAGGAACCGGCGTCGCTGACTTTCCGCAGTGCGGAAGGATGTAAAACGCCCGAAGCGGGGAAGGATGGCACGGTAGATCCGAAGGACCTCTATTGTAAAACCGAACTCGTCGGAAGCGATTTCGTGGAAAACGGTGCACAGGTGGGTATGGACAACCTGAACCGTCCGCAAATCGATATCAAAGTGAAAGATAAAAAGAAATTTGCCGATGTGACCAAGCGTTTGGTCGGCAAAGAACTCGCTATTTTCCTGGATGATACCCTTTTATCCGCTCCGACCGTAAATCAGGAACTGACGGACGGCAAAGCCTCGATCACGGGTAATTACACCATGGACGAAGCCAACCAGATCCGCGATACGATCAACCTCGGGGCGCTGCCTTTGAAGCTGACGGAGAAGTACTCTCAGAGCGTGGGCGCAACGCTGGGCATGCAGTCTTTGCATAAAACGATCGAAGCGGGCATCATCGCTTCCATCCTGATTCTGATCTTCATGATCGGCATGTACCGCCTGCCGGGTATCATCGCCAGCTTTGGACTGATTGCCCACACCTGGCTGCTCATTCTCGTCTTCGTCTGGGCCGACTTTACGCTGACCCTGCCGGGGATCGCGGCGTTTATTCTCGGTATCGGGATGGCGGTTGACGCCAACATCATTACGAATGAACGGATCAGGGAGGAAATGCGGAACGGCAAGAGCGTCATGTCTGCGGTCAAAGCAGGCAACAAGTCGTCCTTCCGTACGATTCTCGATTCCAACATTACGACCATTATCGTCGGAGCGGTTATGTTTGCCTTCGGTACAGGCGCCGTCAAAGGCTTTGCGCTGGTACTGATCGTGGAAATCGTACTCAGTATTCTCACGAATGTGTACTTCACCCATTACCTGCTCAGCCTTTTGGTTAAAGCCGGCGTGCTGAAGAAGCCGGAGCAGTTCGGGGTAAAGGAGAGTGATATTCGTGCACTTTAAAAAAGATTACGATTTTATGAAGATGAGCAAGTATGCGTTCATCTTCTCCATCGTCCTGACGATTGCGGGAATCATTACCCTTTCCGCTTTTGGATTAAACTACGGCGTTGATTTCCAAGCAGGCTCCAATGTGGACGTCAAGCTGTCGAAGAACGTGACGAAGGCTGAAGTTGAGCCGCTGCTGGACAAGATCCACCTCAGCGACGGCGCAACGGTTGCTCCTGGGGACAAGCGGGTCAACATCCGTTTTACCAAGGAGCTTAACGAAGACCAGAGTGAACAGCTCAAGTCCGCGATCCAGGAGCTGGATAAAACAGCATCGTTCGAAATCAACACGGTCGATACGGAAATGGCCAAGGAGCTCGGACGGAATGCCATTTACTCGGTTCTGATTTCCTGTATCGGGATTATCATTTATGTAAGTATCCGGTTTGAGTGGCGGTTCGCGCTGGCGGCCATCGTGGCGCTGCTGCATGACGCCTTCATGGTTGTGGCCGTCTTCTCGATCTTCCGATTGGAAGTCAGCCTGACGTTTATCGTGGCGGTATTGACGATCATCGGTTACTCCATTAACGATACGATCGTTATTTTCGACCGGATCCGCGAAAATCTGCGGTTCGGCAAGCAGAAGACCAAAGACGATTTGAAAGCTATTATGAACAAGAGCGTGAGCCAGATGCTCATGCGCTCCTTGTATACGGCGCTGACGGTGTTTATTGCGGCCTTCTTCCTGTTCCTGTTTGGCGGGGAATCGATCAAGATGTTCTCGTTGGCGATGGTTATCGGGCTGTTGTTCGGGGCGTATTCTTCGATCTTTATCGCCAGTCCGCTGTGGCTCGTATTCAAAAGCAAACAAAAGACCAGTGCCAAGCCAGCCAAACCTTCCAAGGCGTAACCTTGTGAAGCGAATGTTATGAAGGAAAGCCGCGTCTGATTGGGCGCGGCTTTTCCGCTGGAACTTATCTGACTTTATCTAAACTTATTGTCGTGAATGTCATATCTTTTTCAATCAACAGATCAGAATCGGTATTCAGATTGCCGGGGGGAGGCTTTCATGAGTATAGAGCGTTCAAATCCATCGGGTACCGTCGCCTGGACGGGAATTGCCGGTGAACTGTTACTTGCCTTGTTCAAAGGCGTGGTCGGATATTTTACAGGGAGCAAGGCACTGCTGGGAGATGCGCTGTATTCCGCATCGGACGCAGCCGGCGCACTGGCCCGGCGCATTCCATGGCGGACGTCGTCAAAGCTCCGGAGTGCGCAGCAGGCTGATCTGCGGGCCGGAAGAACAGAGCCGATTCTGGCGATTTTGTTTTCGGTTCTTGTGCTGATGGGAGGATTGCAAATTGCCGTAGCGGCGGTCCGGGACCTGGCTTCAGGCCGTGTGCAGACACCCGGGCAGTTTACGCTGATTGCGATACTCGTCTCGCTTGCGGTCAAAGAAGCGCTCTTTCAGTTCCAGTACCGCCAATCCAAGAAGCAGGGTGACGGCATGCATACGGTGTACGCCGACAACCACCGCTTCAGCTTGTATTCGTCCATCACGGTATTGATCGGTGTCATTCTGACGATGACCGGCAGCGCCTTTCATTGGTCCATGCTGCAGTATATGGATTCCATCTCGGCTCTGATCGTCGCGGCGCTGCTGCTGCGCAGAGGCTACCGCCTCATCGTCAGCTCCGTGTACGGACAGCTGGTGCAGGAGACCGAGCAGGAGGACGCGATTAATTTTATCGATACGGTGCAGCGGGTTCACGGCGTTATTACGGTGGATGACCTGAAAGCATCGGAACAGGGACACTACATTACGATCGATTTGAAGATCAGTGTCAATCCGCGGATTACCGTCCAGGAAGGCGCCGAGATCGCCGACCGGGTCAAGAAGCTTCTGATGCACCGTTTTTTGCATGTCAGCATCGTAAATATCCAGGTCGTCCCTTATGATCCCGGTTATCCGTACAAGTCGAACCATCATCTGACGGATAATGAGCAGCCGACACTGCTCCAATAGCTTGCTCATGACGTATACGAACAGAAGACGGGGCGGGGAAAGAAAGGTGAAGACGATTGTTTGATTCAAAATATGAATGGCGGACTTCCGAAGCGGATCCGGAAAAGGCGGGACGGCTGGCACAGGAGCTGTCGGTTTCTCCTCTTGTAGGCTCGCTGTTGGCGGCCAGAGGAATTAACAGTGCAGAGGAAGCCGCCTTGTTTTTAAACGGAAGTTTGGACGCATTGCATGATCCGTTCCTGCTGCTCGGCATGAAGGAGGCTGTTCCACGGATTCAGAAAGCGGTCGAGACCGGCGAACATATATTAATCTACGGGGATTACGACGCTGACGGCGTGTCCAGTACTTCGCTCATGATTCATTTCATGCGCTATCTTGGAGCGTCCTACGATATCTATATTCCGCACCGCTCCAATGAGGGGTACGGACTGCACAACCATGCGCTGGATTGGGCGCATCAGCAGGGGGTCAGCCTGATTATCACAGTTGATACCGGCATCAGCGCCGTCGAGCAGATCGCGTATGCCAACTCGCTCGGGATGGATGTGATCGTCACCGACCACCACGAGCCTCCGGAAGTGCTGCCCGACGCCTATGCGCTGATCAATCCGAAGCAGCCGAACTGCCCGTACCCGTTTAAAGGCCTGGCCGGGGTCGGGGTGGCTTACAAGCTGACCCAGGCGATGCTCGGCCAGCCGCCAGTGGAATGGACGGAAATTGTGGCCATCGGTACCATTGCGGACTTGATGCCGCTCAGCGGCGAGAACCGCATCCTGGTCAGCCGCGGCTTAGAGCAGATGCGCAGCTCTGCGTTTCCGGGGATCCGCGCCCTCATGGAAGTCGGGGGCATTACGATGCGGAATGTTACATCGACCAATGTCGCCTTCGGCATGGCCCCGCGCATTAATGCCAGCGGGAGGCTGGATCATGCAGGATCGGCCGTAGCCTTGCTGACGACGGAAGACGAGGATGAGGCATTAAGATTGTCCCATGGGCTGGATGAACTCAATAAGGAGCGGCAGCAGGTAGTCGACGATATCGTCCAGGAGGCGACCAGCCAGCTTCTGGCCAAGACCGATGGGAGCCGGGTGCCCGACGTGATCGTGCTGGCCGGAGAAGGCTGGAATGTGGGCGTCGTCGGCATTGTCGCTTCCAAAATTTTGGAACGGTATTACCGCCCGGTCATCATATTGGGTATAGATCCGGATACCGGCATGTGCAAAGGGTCAGCCCGCTCCATTCCGGGGCTCGACATCTATGAGGCGCTGACCTCCTGCAAATCGCTGATGGACCATTATGGCGGCCATCCGTCCGCTGCGGGCATGAGCCTGCACAGGGATCAGCTGGATGCGTTCGAGCAGGCGCTGAACGAGTATGCCGCCGGGGTTCTGACCGAATCCGATTTTATTCCCGTCGCGGCATCAGACGGAGAATGGCGGCTGTCGGACGTTCCCTTGTCGGTCATCGATGAGATGGAAATGCTGTCGCCCTTCGGTATGGCCAATCCTGTGCCCAAGTTTATTTTTCGAAACTGCAGGCTTCTTGAGACCCGGAAGATGGGACGTGACAGCAAGCACCTCAAGCTGCTCGTTCAGCAGGACGGCATCCGCCTGGAAGTGGTCGCGTTCGGCAAAGGCGAGCTGGCCGAAGTGTTGATGGAAGGCGCGGAGCTCGATCTGCTCGGCGAAATGAGCGTCAATGAATGGAACGGATCGCGCAGACCGCAGCTGATGCTGCAGGATCTGAAGCTTACGCAGCCGCAGGTGTTTGACCTGCGCGGATCCAATGATCCTTGGCAGGAGATCGACCGGGTCAGCCAGCTGATCGGATCGCATTTCAGACTGGGGCCGACGCAGGTGGCGGCGGTGCTGGAACGGGAGATTCTGGATCCGGCAAAAATCCGTTTGAATGAATCCACCCTTTGGGTATATGATAAGAATGCTGGAATTTTGGCGTATCATCCGAATGAGGAGCGGTCCGGCCAGGACGACGTAACGACGCTGTTCATGCTGAACGCGCCGGAGACGCCGGAGCAGCTGGATGCCGTTCTGTTTTCTTTTCCGAAACTGTCCAACGTATTTCTGCTTCATCAGGTACATAAGAGAGAGAGACTCGCTGTGCCGGACAGGGATCAGTTCAAGAAGCTCTATATATTGTTGTCAAGAATCGCAGCCGAGCCCGTCCAAGAAGAAACCGCCTTATCGAGGCTCAGTCAGCAGGCATCGTGCAGCATCCGCATGGTGACGAAGATGATGGATGTGTTCGAGGAGCTTTCTTTTATAGACAGGCAGGAAGGCCTTATCCGTTTTATTCCTAAACCGCCCAAGCGTGATTTGGCTTCATCCCGCCATTTCCTTGCGCTAGGGAACTTGGCGGAAATGGAACAGCATCTGCTGTATGCCAGTACGCCGCAGGTCACGAGCTGGTTCATTTCCCGCATGCAGGGAGCTTCGTGACCGGAGACGATCGGTCGAAATGAATGCTTACGAGGGTCCGTATCATTTCGTGACCTCAAGCAACGCTTACGGAGTCCGTTTCTTCGTAAAACCAAGTAACGCTTACGAAGTCAGTTTTACTTCGTAAAACTCTAGAAGGAGAGATTATGTTGAATTACAAAGATTATATCCGGGTGATTCCGGACTTCCCGGTGGCTGGAATCAGTTTTAAAGATATTACGACCCTGCTTCAAAACGGGGAAATGTACAAAAAGGCCATCGATGACATCAAGGCCATGGTGTCTCATCTGCAGATCGATGTCATTGCCGGTCCGGAAGCCCGGGGCTTCGTCGTCGGGGCGCCGCTTGCATACGCGCTGGGCGTCGGATTCGCGCCGATCCGTAAGAGCGGCAAGCTGCCTTACGAAACGATTGAAGTCGGTTATGATCTCGAATATGGCAAGGATAAGCTGGCCATGCACACCGACGCGATCAAGAAAGGCCAAAACGTTCTGATCGCTGACGATCTGCTTGCCACGGGCGGAACCATTTCCACATCCGTAAATCTGGTTAACCAACTGGGCGGCAACGTGGTTGGGGCGGCGTTCATGATTGAGCTTGAAGCTTTGAAGGGACGCGACAAGCTGCCTGGCGTGGAAGTATTCTCCCTCATGTCCTACGAAGATTAAAAACCGGGAGTTCGTTTCCCGGGAAATAAACAAAGAGCTGTCTGAAGTCGAAATGACTTTCAGGCGGCTCTTTTTTTGTTCTTGTGATAGGATGCCGGCGCCCCTGTGCACTCAGTATATAGTTGCGTCTGAGTCTACTTACAATAGGATCCGGGGAATTATGCGCACATAAAGGAGCAACGCTGATTTCGTCTCATCAGGCTTGAACGCAGGTTCGCTGTGGAGCGGCAGAGTTTGCCGCTGCCATATATTGAGCTTTTGTTGAAAAGTGGCTGCATTAGAAACGGAGCTTGATAAATCTATTCGGGAAAATAACTCCACTTTTTTTAATAAATATGAAAAATATCTTTTTTATTTTTATACGGTTTGCTATAATCTGCCTAAAGCAGGAAACACATGCTTGGAATCATCTTTTATGATCAAAGGGGAGGCCATTGCTAATGAGGAAACAGGGAAGAGGTAGAAGTAGAGGATTTGTTCTGACTTTGCTGTCTGTCATGCTGTTGTCGGTCGTACTCAGCGCTTGTGGAGGAGGGAATAAGGCGGATGCTCCGCCATCGCAATCCTCCGAACCGCAGCCGTCCACCGAGACGAAGAGCAGCGATCCGGTCAAGCTGGAGTTTTGGACCATCGCGCTGCAGCCTACATTCACGGACTACTTCAATAAGCTCATTGCCGATTACCAGAGCAGTCATCCGGGCGTTACGATCGATTGGAAAGACTATCCTTATGACGCGGTGACCAACAAGCTGCTGACCAGCATCGCCAGCGGCAACAGCCCGGACGTCGTGAACCTGAACACCGAATTTGCCAGCCAGATGGGCTCCAAAGGAGCCGTGCTCGATTTGAACGGGTTCCTGACGGATGAAGAGAAGGGAGCTTATTTCGACGGCATCTTCAACTCCACCGTTATCGACGGCAAGGCTTATGCCCTACCTTGGTATACAGGCACCGAGGTTCTCTTTATGAACACGAAAATCGTGAAGGAAGCCGGTCTGGATCCGGCGAATCCGCCGAAAACGATGGAGGAGCTGGCTGATTGGGCGCGCCAAGTGAAGGCGAAAACCGGTAAGCTCGGATATTCGCAGCAGTTCGCCTCGAAGCTGCTTCCGGTCAACGGCATTCCGATTCTGAATGATGACAAAACGGCCGCAGCCTTTAACACACCTGAGATGACCAGCATGATCGAAACGATTCAGAAAAACATCGCCGACGGCGTCATCATGAAAGAAGACGTTCCGTTCACGAAGCAGATCCAATATTACTCCGGGGAGCAGGTGGCCTTTGAGCTGGCCGGTCCGACCTTCATCAACTTCCTGAAGACTTCGGCTCCGGACGTGTATAAGAACACGATTGCCGTACCGCTGCCGACCGGAAAAGCCGACGTCCGCTTGTCCAACTCCATGAACCTGGTCGTTCCGGCCAAGTCGAAGCATCAGAAGGAAGCGGTCGAGTTTGCGGTCTTCGTAACGAATGCCGAAAATCAGACGTCATTCTCCAAAGCGGCGAACACGCTGCCGTCCACCAAGGAATCGATCAAGGATCCGTTCTTTACGGAAACCGACAAATCGCTGGAGGCGGAAGCTAAGATCGCTTCGGCCAACAGCTTGGATAAGGCGGTCGATTACATGGTCGGCGTGCCGAACGCAGGGGATATCAACTCCGCCATCGCCCGCGGCCTGCAGAAAATTTTCCTGAACGGGGCTGATGTCAAAGCGACGGTAGATGCAATGGAACAGGAAGTTAACGGGGTGCTTAAGAAGTAAGGGACCCGTTGACGGAAGGCGTGCGGGGGGACTGGGTTCCCCCGTACATTCTAGTTAGGTGGTGATCACAGAGTGTACAAATGGATGCGGTCGGAGTCATTCACGGCATGGGCTTTTATGGCCCCGGGACTTCTGGTTGTCGCTGTATTCGTATTTTGGCCTATTATTTACGGTATCCCGCTGTCCTTCACGGACTACTCGGTTATTTCCGAAACGCATTATGTCGGTGTCGATAACTTTGTGAACGCGTTTAAAGACCACAATTTCATCATTTCGCTGTGGAATTCGCTGCTGTACGTGATCGTCGTTCCGATCATCCAGATTTTGTCCATCCTGATGGCGATTCTGGTCAACGGGAAAATCCCGGGCGTGAAGTTCTTCCGAACCGCTTATTATATTCCGGTCGTGACCTCCATGGTCGCCGTGGCACTGATCTGGAGCTGGCTCCTGAGCAACAACGGGGTCGTCAATTTTCTTTTGATTAAAGTAGGAATCATCAGCGACCAGGTATCCTGGCTCGCCACCAGCAGTACAGCACTGTTCGTGCTTATGTTCATTACGATGTGGAAGGGCCTGGGCTATTATATGATGCTGTACCTGGCCGGACTCCAGGGCATTCCTTCGGATCTGTACGAAGCGGCGCGGGTGGACGGAGCGAGCAGGCTGCGGTTGATTCTGAACATCACGATTCCGCTGCTGAGACCCCACATTTTATTCTGTACCCTGATCTCTTTGATGGGGGCGATCCGCGTCTTTGACGAGGTTTATATTTTGACCAAGGGCGGACCGGGTACATCAACGCTGACATCGAGCGTCTATATTTTCCAAAAAGGTCTGGAACAGTTCAACTTCGGGTACGCCTCGGCGCTGGGGCTCATCGTCAGCGTCATTATCGCCATATTCAGCGTGCTCGTGTTCCGATTTAACCGGAAAGGCGGTGTCAATCCATACTGATGATAGCGAATCGTGGAATGAAGCAAGTGAAGACAGGGGTTCGGCTGACGATCGTCTATATTTTGCTGGTCGCGCTGGCTCTGTTTATGATGGGACCGTTTCTCTGGCTGCTCAGCGTGTCTTTGATGCCGGGGAAAAACGTGTTCGCCAACCCGCCGGCCATCCTGCCGACGTTCATTGACTTCGACAATTACGTGAAGGTTTGGCAGTTCATGAACTTTCCGAAGTATATCTATAATACGGTCGTGATTACGGTGCTCGGGGTTGTGACGAACGTCGTTCTCTCCAGCCTGACCGCGTATCCGCTGGCGACCTTTCGCTTCAAAGGAAGGGATCTCGTGTTTACCTTACTGGTGGCCACGATGATTATCCCGTCTTCGACAGCGATGATCGTGCATTATCTGACGATTCAGTCTCTGCATTTAACCGGGTCCTTTCTGGGGGTCGTACTGCCTTCGGCCGTGTCGGTGTTCAACATCTTCTTGATGCGCCAGACCTTTCTCGGGATTCCTTCGGACGTTCGTGATTCGGGAAAAATGGACGGTGCCTCCGAGTTCCGGATTTGGCTGCAGCTGATCCTGCCCTTGGTAAAACCGGCGATTGCGGTCATTTCGCTGCTGGAAATGATGGCGTTCTGGAACAACTTCCTGTGGCCGATCGTTGTGCTGGACGATCCGCAGAAGTATCCGCTTGCTGCGGCGCTGACGTTCCTGAACGGCCAATTCTCCTACAATTTCGGATGGATCGCGGCGGGAACGATGATCTCGGTGCTGCCGATTATTATCGTGTTCCTGTTTACCCAGCGTTACTACATGGAAGGCATGGCGGGCGCGATCAAGGGGTAAGATGGGCTAATTTACGCTAGGAAAGGAAGCTTGCAGACATGGAGAAGAGTCACAAACTGGTGTTCGTCCCTCTGGACGAACGTCCCTGCAACTATGAATTCCCGTATATGCTGGCGCAGGGAACCGAGTTTGAGATGGTCCGGCCGCCGATGGACATGATGGGTCTCAAAAAGCGCCCGGGCGATACCGAAAGGTTGTGGGCCTGGCTGGAACAGGAGGCCGCTGACGCCGACGGGGCCATCATCGCCATAGACACGCTGCTGTACGGCGGCATCATCCCGTCACGCCTGCATTACCTGAAGCCGGGGGAGCTTGCGAACCGGGTGGACCGGCTGCGGCGGCTGAAGGTACGGAATCCGAACTTGCGGCTCTTTGCCTTTCAGCTGATCATGCGCTGTCCGCAGTATTCGATCGCCGATGAGGAGCCGGATTACTACGGCGACTGGGGCCGGGAAATCTTCCGCAAAGGCTTTATCAGCCACCGGCAGGAGCTGGGGCTGGCCACGGCGGAAGAAAGCATGGAACTGGCCGAGATCGATACCCGGCTGCCCGCTGATGTGCTGCAGGATTATCTGGACCGCAGGTCGGTGAACATCGAGGCGATCGGCCGCGTGCTGGATGTGATTGCAGACGGCGGGATTGATTTTATGATTTTCCCTCAAGACGATTCGGCGCCATACGGTTATACGGCCAAGGATCAGCAGAAGGTCAGAGCGCAAATCTCTGAGCTCGATGTGGAGCTACGAGCGTACATGTATCCCGGCGCCGATGAGGTCGGATGCACCCTGCTGGCTCGCATGGTCAACGAAATCAAGGGAAGCACGCCGCTCATTTATCCGCGCCTTGCTGCGGTTCAAGGCAGCTTTGTCACACCGCTGTACGAGGACCGGTACTTCTATGAGACGCTGAAGTATCAAATCATGGCGGCGGGCGGCTTAATCGGGTCCGGCTGCAGCGAGTCAGACTTGGTGCTGCTCGTGAATACGCCGGGTGAAACGATGGTCGAAGCCGTGTCCCAGCAGCACCCGTTCTTCGGTTATGACATCAACCGGAATATTATCGAGCTGGTGGAGTATGGGGATTATGTGATGAAGGTTCACGGCACGCCGGCAGCTGTCGCGGACGTCGGGTATGCGAACGGCGGCGATTTGAAGCTGGTGAAGCTGCTGCGGCAAAAAGGGATGCTGTTTAACCTGGCGGGTTATGCCGGATGGAATACGAGCTCCAATTCGCTGGGAACGGTCATTTCACAATCCATGCTGTACCTGCATTATGGCAGGACGCAGGAGCATCTTGACTTTCTGGCGCTGCGGTATGCCGAGGATGTCTGCTATTGCGCTGGTGTCCGGATGGAGCTGAACGCCGGTCTGGTTGAGCAGCTGGGGCTCAGCGTGTTCGAACTGGACGGCCAGCGCGGTGAAGTGTCCAGGCTGGTCAAGGAACGCCTAGGAGAAATGCTGGATCAGCGCATAAACAGCGATCAAGGGGTGGTGGAGATCACGGATTGCTTCATGCCCTGGAACCGTACTTTCGAAGTAGGACTACAAGCGCGTTTTCATGTGAAACCGCCGATATATAGATAATAGTGGCTTTGATAAGCTACATAAAAAGATGAGAGAGGGTGGACATACTGGAGCCAATACTGCAATCTCTGCGATACTGCCTGATCGCATCCTGCCAGGCGCTGCCGGATGAGCCGCTGCACGGTGCGCACATTATGGCCCGCATGGCCAAGGCCGCCGAAGAAGGTGGAGCGTCGGCGATCCGTGCCAACGGGGCGGACGACGTCCGGGCGATCAAAGCTGCGGTTTCGATCCCGGTGATCGGGATCATCAAGCGGGAGTATGCGGGATCGGACGTTTATATTACGCCTACGCTCAAGGAGGTGGAGGAGCTGCTTGAGGCTGGCGCGGACATGATCGCTTTTGACGCGACGGGACGTAGTCGGCCCGGCGGAGCCCGGCTGGAGGATCTGATCCAGCGGATGAAGCAGGCAGGCGTTGCCAGCATGGCGGATGTTTCGACGCTGGATGAGGCCGTTCATGCCGCTTCCCTCGGCGTCAGCTGCGTATCGACGACGCTGTCGGGATATACGGATTATTCGCCGCAGCTCGAAGGTCCCGACCTGAAGCTGGTTGAAGAAGCGGCGGCCCGGCTGAGCATTCCGCTCATTGCCGAAGGCCGGATCCACGAACCCTACCAGGTTGAGGAGGCGCTCAAGCTCGGCGCGCACGCCGTCGTGGTGGGCGGGGCCATTTCCAGACCGCAGCAGATCACGCGGCGCTTCTCGAACGCGGCCCGAAAGGCGGCCCAGTCGCTGAGAGCATGAGAAGGACGGGCGTCCACTGAATATGACTGGCTAATAAGGAAAGGAGCGTGGATAACGTTGATTCAAGAGCTGGTGGCTGATGTCATTATCATCGGCGGAGGACTCGGCGGAACGTCGGCCGCCCTGGCGGCGGCCAAAGCCGGGATGAAGGTGATCGTGACCGAGGAGACCGATTGGATCGGAGGACAGCTGACCTCGCAGGCGGTTCCTCCCGATGAGCACCGCTGGATCGAAAGCTTCGGCTGTACGGCATCCTACCGGGAGTTCCGAAACCGGGTCAGGGATTATTACAAACGCAACTACCCGCTCAACGAGCAGGCGTTAAACGATCCGGAGCTCAATCCGGGGAACGCCTGGGTCAGCAGGGTGGCGCATGAGCCGAAGGTTGCCCTGCAGGTGCTGGAGGATATGCTGGCCCCGTACGTCAACACCCGCCGGATCCAGGTGCTGCTTAACACGCGCCCTGTTCACTGCGAGACGGCAGGTGATCAGGTGGCGTCGGTAACGGTAGAGAAGACAGATGGGCAGACCAGCTATAAGCTGAGAGGCGCGTATTTTCTGGACGCTACGGAAACCGGAGAGCTTCTTCCCCTGGCCGGTGCGGAATATGTGAGCGGAGCTGAGGCGCGCAGCGAAACGAACGAGCCGCACGCGCTGGAGCAGGCCGATCCGCTTGATATGCAGTCCATCACCCATGTGGCGGCTGTGGAATACATCCCAGACGGCAACTTTACGATGCCGAAGCCCGACAGCTATGATTTTTGGCATGAATACAAGCCCTCATTTTCCACGTATCCGATCTTAAGCTGGTATGCGAACGAAGCCGAGGATACGTCCAAATTGCGGCGGTTTACGATGTTTCCGAACGACCAGGGGATCATGTCGCTGTGGGATTACCGGCGGATCGTGGACCCCTCCCTGTGGCGCGTGCCGCTGAGCGACGGCGAGGTGACGCTGCTTAACTGGCCGATGAACGATTATTATCTGGGGCCTGTGATCGGCGTAACGGAGCAGGAGCGCAAGCGTCATCTGGAGGCGGCTCGCGGGCTTACGCTATCGCTTGTGTACTGGCTGCAGACCGAAGCTCCCCGGCTTGACGGGGGATACGGGTATCCAGGCATCCGGCTGCGGGGCGACGTACTCGGCACGGAAGACGGCTTGGCGAAGTCCCCATATATCCGGGAGTCGCGGCGGATCCGCGCGCAGTACACGATCACCGAGCATGATGTCAGTCAGGAGCTTCGCGGCGCTAATGGAATCAAGCGGTATGAGGACAGCGTCGGCGTCGGAAGCTATTATTTGGACCTGCATCCGACGACGGTGAACCAGCGGGCTTTCTTTATTCCGAACTATCCTTATGAAATTCCGCTCGGATCGCTGATTCCGGTACGGATGACCAACCTGCTTCCGGCATGCAAAAATATCGGCATGACGCAGATCGCCAATGGCTGCTACCGGCTGCATCCGACGGAATGGAACATCGGGGAATCCGCGGGACTATTAGCCGCTTATGCGGTGATGCACGGCCTTCCTCCGCGTGATGTAAGGGCCTCGGCAGCGCATTTATGCGATTACCAGGCGATGCTGGAGCGATATGGGGTTCAGCTTCACTGGCCGGAAGGGACATTGGAAATGTAGATGCCCTGATTTACGCCATAAATATACGAAAAAGCCGGACGGCATCTTTCGGATGCTTGTCCGGCTTTCTTGCGTTGCGTCTGCTTTTTATTTGTGGGTTGGCGGTTCAACTGTTGTTCCGATCCCTTGTCACTCAATCCGGAATTTTCTCCACCAGTTCCTGCTCCTTGCCGCCCGGTTCGTTAGACAGCCCGGTGACCTCAATCAGCTTGAAGAACAGGCTGAGCACGATGCCTACGATTGTGGCGAGCGCCATGCCTTTCAATTGAACGGGGCCAAGGTTGAGCTGCACGCCGCTGATGCCGACGACCAGAACCAGCGTCGCCAGGATCATGTTGGTCGGCTTGGAGAAGTCAACCTTCTGCTCGACAAAGATCCGCAGACCGGAAGCGGCGATGACGCCGAACAGCAGCAGGGATACGCCGCCCATGACCGGCGTCGGAATGTTCGCGATGACCGAAGACACCGTGCCCGAGAAGGACAGCAGGATCGCGATGACGGCCGCGCCGCCGATGACGAAGACCGAATACACTTTGGTCAGCGCCATGACGCCGATATTTTCCCCGTACGTCGTGTTCGGCGTGGAGCCGACAAAGCCGGAAAGGATGGTCGAAATGCCGTTGCCCAGCAGCGAGCGGTTCAGTCCCGGATCCTTCGACAAGTCTTTGCCGACGATGTTGCTCGTTACTAGCAGGTGTCCGATATGCTCGACGATGACGACCAGGGATACCGGGATAATGGTCGCGATGGCGGCCCAGTTCCAGCTTGGCGTGGTGACCGTCGGCATCGTGAAGAAGTGGGCGCTGGCGATCGCGTCCTTATTAACCATGCCAGGCATAAAGAAGGACAGGACGTATCCGACGACGATACCGATCAGAATATGGATGATCTTCGGAAATCCGCGGAACAGAACCGCGCCGATGACAGTTACGCCGAGCGTCGTCATGGATAAAATGATGCTGTTCATGTCATAGGTCATCGCGCCGGAAGCCGCGTCTGCCTTCGGAAGCAGTCCGGCCATGCCTGCCGCAGTCGGCACCAGCTCCAGTCCGATCGTGGCGACGATCGCGCCCATGGCGGCCGGCGGGAACACGACGTCGATCCAGCCCGTACCCGCGAACTGGACGATCAGGCCCACGATGACGAAGATGATACCCGTAATGATGAAGGCCCCCAGGGCCAGCGGGTAATTTTCCTTCGGATTGTTGCCGAGCACGGCCAGCACCGGAGAAATGAAAGCAAAGCTGGAGCCCAGATACGCCGGAATCTTGGCCCGGCAGATCAGGATGTACAGCAGGGTGCCGATCCCGTTCATCAGCAGGATCATGCCCGGATCAACGCCGAACAGGTTCGGCACGAGCACCGTGCTTCCGAACATGGCGAAGAGGTGCTGCAGGCTGAGCAGAAAGCCCGGTCCCAGAGGAAGCCTTTCATTGACTTGAATTTCGCGTTGCAATTCGTTCACTCCCATACGTGATTTCGTCCATATCAATAAATTCATTCAATCTAATTTATCTGGAATTATGACATTTTTCAATCTTTTTTTTCACTCCCGGGGCGCAATTTGGCCAAAAAACTTGTTTGTTGTTCCCAGGCTTCCTGTTCCTGGCAGGAAATGTTGACGTAACGCCGTTCAAGCGTCATAATTATATAAAATCATTACATGACAGAACCTGCAAAGATGGATTATGACGCGGGTTCTATTTTATATAGAAGGGAAACGGAAACGACTAGAATGGGCATAGAGCGATTACTTGAAAAGGCTGGAGCCTATATAAAAGAGCCGGATTTGGACCGCATCAGGGAAGCCTATGAATTTGCGGAACAGGCCCATCACGGTCAGGTGCGCAAATCAGGCGAGCCTTATATCCTGCATCCGCTTGCGGTTGCAGATATTGTCGTGAACTTGATGATGGATACGACCTCCATCGTCGCCGCGCTTCTTCATGACGTGGTCGAGGACACGACCGTATCGCTCGAGGATATCCGTACCCGATTTGGCGCCACCTGTGCCATGCTTGTCGATGGACTGACCAAACTGGAGCGAATCCAGTTCCGTTCCAAGGAAGAACAGCAGAACGAGAATTACCGTAAAATGTTTATCGCGATGGCGCAGGATATTCGTGTCATCGTCATCAAGCTGGCCGACCGCCTGCACAATATGCGGACACTGAAATACCAGTCCGAGGAGAGTCAGCGGCGGATCGCTTATGAGACGCTTGAAATCTTTTGTCCGATTGCCGACCGTCTCGGTATTTCAGCGATCAAGAGCGAAATGGAGGATTTGTCGCTCCGTTACCTCAATCCGCAGCAGTATTACCGCATCGCCAACCTGATCCACAAGAAGAAGGCTGAGCGTGAGCAGTTCGTCGAAAACGTCATCGTCCGGATCCGCGAAAAGCTGGAGGAAATGGGCATTGAGGGCGATTTGTCGGGACGGCCAAAGCATATCTACAGCGTCTTTAATAAAATGACGACCAAAAACAAGCAGTTCAACGAAATCTACGATTTGCTCGCGATCCGTATTATTGTGGATAACATTAAGGACTGTTATGCCACCCTGGGAATTATTCATACCCTGTGGAAGCCGATGCCGGGCCGGTTCAAGGACTATATCGCCATGCCGAAGGCCAACATGTACCAGTCGCTGCATACGACCGTAGTCGGACCTAACGGTGAGCCGACCGAGGTTCAGATCCGGACCTGGGAAATGCACCGCACCGCCGAGTACGGGATCGCGGCCCACTGGGCTTATAAAGAAGGTACAACCGCCGTCGGCGGCAACTTTGAGAATAAAATGACCTTTTTCCGCGAAATTCTGGAGCTGCAGCATGAAGCCAAGGACGCTTCGGAATTTGTGGAATCGCTCAAAATGGACTTTTTCTCGGATCTTGTTTTTGTGTTTACGCCAAAAGGCGAAGTCATTGAGCTGCCTTCCGGCTCGGTGCCGCTGGATTTTGCTTACCGGATTCATACGGAGGTCGGAAACCGGACCATCGGGGCCAAGGTGAACGGGCGGATCGTACCGCTGGATCACCGTCTCAAAACCGGGGATATCGTTGAGATTTTGACGTCCAAGCATTCTTACGGACCGAGCGGCGACTGGCTGAAGATTGCCCAATCTTCGCATGCGCGAAGCAAGATCAAGCAGTGGTTCAAGAAGGAAAAACGGGAAGAGAACGTGGAGAAGGGCCGCGAAATGGTCGAGCGCGAGCTGAAGGGCCGCGGCCTGGACATCTCTGAATGGATGACGGACGAGAAGCTGCTGGAAGTGGCGAAAAAGTTTTCGTTCAACGATATCGAAGACATGCTGTCGGGCGTCGGCTTTGGCGGCATTACCGCAGCGCAGATTTGTACCCGCCTGACGGAGCGGCTCCGCAAGGAGCAGGAGGAAGCCAGCCTGCTGGAGCTCACGACCGAGAAGAAGGAAATCAAGCCGGCCGAGAAGAGATCGCGCCCGACCAACGGCGTCCGGGTCAAAGGCATCGACAACCTGCTCGTCCGCTTTGCGCGCTGCTGCAATCCGGTGCCCGGCGACGACATCGTCGGTTACGTCACCCGCGGCCGCGGCGTATCGGTGCACCGCTCGGACTGTCCGAACATTCCGGCGTCGGGCGACGGTGAAGAAGCCGCACGCGTGATCGAAGTCGAGTGGGAAACCGAGATCGAGGCGAATTACAGCGTCGATATCGAAATTACGGGACATGACCGGAACGGGCTTCTGAACGAGGTGCTTCAGGCGGTATCGGAGAGCAAAACGAACATTTCCGCGGTGACCGGGCGCTCGGACAAAAACAAAATGGCGCTCATCCACATGACGATCCTGATCCGCAACACCGATCATTTGCAGTCGGTCGTGGAACGGATCAAGCGCGTGAAGGATGTGTACACCGTACACCGGATCATTCAGTAAGGATATTCAGTAAGGGCCTGGGGAATGCACACTGCCCATCGGAGCATACGTTGACAACTCAGGTGCCCAAGGGAGCGGAACAAGCGAAGGAGCGTAGAGAGACAGCATGAAAGTGGTTGTACAGCGCTGTAAGGAAGCGCAGGTTACGGTAGATGGGGAGGTCACGGGGGCGATCAGCCAGGGGCTGATGGTGCTCGTCGGCGTTACCCATGAGGATACGGAGAAAGACGCGAAATATTTGGCTGATAAGGTTGCCGGGCTGCGCATTTTTGAAGATGATGAGGGGAAAATGAACTACAGCGTCATGGAAGTTGGCGGGGGCATACTGTCCGTGTCGCAGTTCACCCTGTACGGCGACTGCCGCAAAGGCAAACGCCCGAACTTCATGGCCGCGGCCAAACCGGATATCGCGGAAGGGCTGTACGAACAATTCAACCGCGAGCTCAGAGACAAAGGGCTTGAGGTCGCCACCGGCCGGTTCGGGGCGATGATGGACGTCACCTTTACCAACTGGGGACCGGTCACGCTGATTATCGACAGCAATGGGGCATAGAAACGGTAAATATCGGGCAAAATAGGGATGAGCATCCGCCATTTATATACACATAAGGAGTTCATCCAATATGCGCCAATCCGTTCAGACCCAAACGCTGCAGTCGCTGCCGCTTGCGCCGGTCGCCTCGCTGCACGAGGCCGCCAAGACGATGCAGGCTGTACGGGAAATCCCTTTTCCCTTATGGACCTTGTACACGAAGGGAATCGGCCGGCAGCAGACCATGCGGTAGTCGGCCCATGATTGTTTCAAGTAAATAGAACCGAGCAGAACCCTCTTTTATTGCGAAAGAGGGTTCTTTTCTGTGGAAAAGAGCTTTTTGCAGTTATTTGAGATGATCGGCCCCAAGTTTATTACGAATATCCACCCCCAAAATGACTTGATCAGCTTGCAAACCGAAAATTCCGCCTCTTCTCCTTTCTTTCCTCGCGATTGGATCCGCGAGCATGTTATAAACGTGCGCGATTCGGGTAATAACAAGGCGTGGACCACTTATCCATGAAAGGAGAACGATATTCCATGAGCAAGGTTGCATTTTTACTAGCGAACGCATTTGAAGATTCGGAAATGAAAGTCCCATATGATGAAGTCAACAAAGCGGGCCATGACACGGATATTATCGGCCTCCAGCAGGGTGAGAAGCTGACCGGTAAAAACGGAGAAGCCTCGTATACGGCGGACAAAGCTATCGCGGACGCGAAGGCGGCCGATTATGATGCCGTCGTCATTCCAGGAGGCTCTTCTCCGGAGAACCTGCGGCTGAACAAGGATGTGCTGAACTTCGTGAAGGAGATCAACAGCGCCGGCAAGCCGATCGCCGCGATTTGCCACGGCCCGCAAATTTTAATCAGCGCCGGTCTGCTGAAAGGCAGAACGATCACCTCGTACCCGCCGCTTCAGGATGACATGGTGAACGCCGGCGCGGAATTTAAGGATGAGGAAGTCGTCCTGGACGGCAACTTCATCACTTCACGGACTCCCAAAGACGAACCGGCCTTTGTCCGGGAACTGCTGAACGTGCTGTAAGGCTCCGGGAGTGCCTTGGAAGCTTTCGTTTTGTGATTCATGATTTTAAATAGAGATGGAGGTAATGTATCATGACGAAGCAAATTCAAGCGTACTTCAAAACCGAGGATGACGCGGAAAGCGCAAAAACGAAGCTGATTGGCTTCCAAACGGAGCACCTGGAGGTAAGCCGGCTTGGAGAGGGCATCGGCAGTGACCGCCGCATCCTGCTTCCAATCGCCCCCGTCAATTTTAGCGGCAGCTCCAATGCTGCAGGAACGTCAGGTGCGGTAGGCGTGCCTACCGCTTACCCGGCCGCAGGCATCCCTGTGGTGGACGACCGGGATCCGGACGAGCTGTCCGAGGAGGACCGCGAACGCCGTGCGGACGAGGGAGGCGACCTGCTCTCGGGAGCGGTGGACGTGTCCCCGGACGATGAGGACTACCGGGACCTGGAGTACGTCCTTGCTGCCAAAGTGCCTGACGATTCTTATCAGGACGTTGTCAATAAACTGCGGGCAATCGGCGGTTATGTGGAAATTTTCGACTGATTTCCGCAGAAACCGATGCAAAGAAAGCGCTGGGTAAAGCGCTTTCTTTAATGTAATATAACTGTAATATTAGTTTCATATTTCCTTAATATTGGCTGTCTATAATAACAGCATGACCCCCTTTTTTAATATATTACCTTATTGAACCTACAATATCGATTGTAGGTTTTTTCTTTGCTGAAAAGTCTGTAAATTGACAGCTGCATCCAATTTGTGACAGAGACTCTTGACTTTAGTGCAGCGGTTCATTACAATCTAAAAATAATCTAAAATCGATTTGATGACGGGACCAAGTAGTCCGTGCCCCACCATGCAGAGAGGAATCCCTTAGGCTGAGAGGATTCTATGGATGACCGGATGAATGACTTCCCCGAGAACAGGCGGCGAAAGTGGCTTGCGGCGCAGGATGTGCGCTGTTCCAGATCATGAGTAGACGTGCTGCGCTGAACGGGCGTTAATCGTTTGGAGCGGATACATAAGAAGTATCCGGAATGTGGGTGGTACCACGGGAATCAATGAATAACGATCTCTCGTCCCTGTTGGCTTGTTCAAGCGCAGGGGTGAGGGATTTTTTTGTCTAGCCACAAATGATCTATGAAAAGAGGGGTTGCTATGGCTTACCAAAAACCGACGGGCACGCAGGATTTGCTGCCGGGCACGGTGGAGAAATGGCAGTTTGTCGAAGAAAAAGCCAGAGATTTGTGCCGGCGGTTCAATTACCGCGAAATCCGCACGCCGATGTTCGAGCAGACCGAACTGTTTGAACGCGGCGTTGGCGAAACGACGGATATCGTCGAAAAAGAGATGTACACGTTCAAGGACAAGGGCGACCGCAGCATGACGCTGCGCCCGGAAGGCACTGCCGGCGTGGTCCGCTCCTACGTCGAAAACAAGCTGTACGGTGAACCCGATGTCACCAAGCTTTACTACATTGGCCCGATGTTCCGCTACGAGCGTCCTCAGGCGGGACGTTACCGCCAGTTCCACCAGTTTGGGATCGAGGCATTCGGTGCAGTGGATCCGGCCATCGATGCGGAAGTTGTCTCGCTCGGATACCAGTTCTGCAAAGACCTCGGCCTGCAGGGCGTGACCGTGGAAATCAACTCCGTGGGCAATCCCGCCAGCCGGGCGGCGTACCGCGAGAAGCTGCTCGCGTTTCTGACGCCGATGAAAGACACGCTGTGCAAGGACTGCCAGTCGCGGATGGAGCGCAACCCGATGCGGGTGCTGGACTGCAAGATCGACCAGGACAAATTCATCGATGCGCCATCGATTCTGGACAGCCTGGACGAGGAGTGCACCACCCACTTCGAGCAGGTGAAGGCGTACCTCACCGCGATGGAGGTCGACTTCAAGGTCAACCACCGGCTGGTGCGCGGCTTGGACTATTACACCCACACCGCCTTCGAATACAAGGCGCAGGGCATCGGCGCGATCGATACGATCGGCGGCGGCGGGCGCTATAACGGCCTCGTCGGCGAAATCGGCGGTCCGGACCAGCCGGGCATCGGCTTCGGCATCGGTTTGGAGCGGATCCTGCTGATCCTCGACAAGCAGGAGATCGACCTTCAAGCGGTGAAGCCGCTGGACGTGTATCTGGTGGCCCTAGGCGAAGCAGCCGACCGCGAAATCACCAAGCAGCTGTACCTGCTGCGCAAGGAAGGCTTTGCGGCAGAGCGTGACTACCTGGGCCGCAAGATGAAAGCGCAGATGAAGTCCGCTGACCGCCTGAAGGCGCGTTATACCGCGATTCTCGGGGACGACGAGCTGTCGCGCGGGGAAATCGCCGTGAAGTCGATGGAAACCGGCGAGCAGCAGACGGTGAAGCTCAGCGAACTGCATTTGGCATTACGTAAATCCGCCGATAAGGCTGAATAAATATACCAATTAAAAGGGGAATGACAAAACATGCATAGGACCCATCAATGCGGTAGCCTGACCACCGCGAACATTGGAGAAACGGTAACATTAAACGGCTGGGTGCAAACCCGCCGTGACCTCGGGGGCGTCTTGTTTATCGACCTGCGCGACCGCAGCGGCATCGTGCAGATCGTATTCAATCCGGCATACTCCGGCGAAGCCCTCGCTATCGCCGACCGAGTGCGCAGCGAATACGTGCTGTCCGTCACAGGTAAAGTTGTGCAGCGCGACGCAGAAACGGTCAACCCGAACCTGCCGACCGGCCAAATCGAAGTGCAGATTACCGAGATCGAAGTGTTGAACGGCGCCAAAACGCCTCCGTTCTTCATCGAAGACGGTGTGGAAGTTGACGAGTCGCTTCGCCTCAAATACCGTTATCTGGACCTTCGCCGTCCGGAAATGCAAAAAACGCTGCTGCTCCGCTCCAAAGCATCGAAGATCTTCCGTGACTTCCTGGACGGAGAAGGCTTTATTGAAGTCGAAACGCCGATCCTGACAAAAAGCTCCCCGGAAGGCGCACGCGACTATCTCGTACCGAGCCGGGTGCATGAAGGCGAGTTCTTCGCTTTGCCGCAGTCCCCTCAGCAGTATAAACAGCTTCTGATGGTAGGCGGCATCGAGCGTTATTTCCAAATCGCCCGCTGCTTCCGTGACGAAGACCTGCGCGCCGACCGGCAGCCGGAGTTCACGCAGGTGGACATCGAAACGTCCTTTATGAACCAGGACGAGCTTCTGGGCATGATGGAGCAGCTGATGGCCCGCCTGTTCAAAGAAACGATTAACGTAGACATTCCTTTGCCATTCCAACGCCTGACTTATGCCGAAGCGATGGACAAATACGGCTCTGACAAACCGGACCTCCGGTTTGGGCTGGAATTGATCCAAGTCAGCGACCTGGTAGCTTCGAGCGGCGTCAAGGTGTTTGCTTCCGTCGTCGAAAAAGGCGGAGAAGTCAAAGTGCTGAACGCCAAAGGCTGCGGCACGTGGAGCCGTAAGGAAATCGACGATCTGGGTCCGTTCGCGGCCCGTTACGGTGCCAAAGGCTTGGCCTGGATTCAAGTCAAGGAAGGCGAGTTCAAAGGGCCGATTGTGAAGTTCTTTACGCCTGAAGAGATCGAAGCGCTGAAAGAGCGCACCGGAGCCGAAGAAGGCGACCTGCTGCTCTTCTCCGCTGACAATAAAAAAGTCGTAGCCGATGTGCTTGGCGCGCTTCGCCTGAAAATCGGCAAACAGCTCGGCCTGATCAACGAAAATGAGTTCAAATTTGCCTGGGTGGTCGACTTCCCGCTGCTCGAGTGGGATGAAGAAGAGAAACGTTACGTTGCTCTGCACCATCCGTTCACCCGTCCGCGCGACGAAGACCAGCATCTGTTTGAAACCGATCCGGGCAGCATTCTGGCCCAGGCTTACGACATCGTGCTGAACGGTTACGAAGTCGGCGGCGGTTCCATGCGGATCTACAAGCGCGACATGCAGGAAAAAATGTTCGCGGCCCTCGGCTTGTCGCCTGAGGATGCCAAAGACAAATTCGGCCACCTGCTGGATGCCTTTGAATACGGCACGCCACCTCACGGCGGTATCGCATTTGGCCTGGACCGGCTCGTGATGCTGCTCTCCGGACGCAGCAACCTGCGCGAAACGATCGCCTTCCCGAAAACGGCCAGCGCGACCGATCTGCTCATGGATGCACCGTCGCCGGTCGACCAAGGGCAGCTTGAACAGCTTCACATCAAGCTCGTGAAAAAGCCGGGGGAAGAGAAGAAAGTTCATTCTTAAGTTAAGGGAGGCCACCTGACGATATGCTTAATCAATTTTCACGTACGGAGCTGGCCATCGGGCCGGAAGGCCTGGAAGTCATGAAAAACAGCACGGTGGCGGTCCTCGGCATCGGCGGGGTGGGGTCCATTGCGGTGGAAGCCCTGGCCCGCACCGGGGTCGGCCGCATTATTCTGATCGATAAAGACGTGGTTGACATTACCAATATCAACCGCCAGATCCATGCATTGACGACGACCATCGGCCAGAAGAAGGCGGATCTGATGGTAGAGCGCGTCAAACTGATCAACCCGGACATCGATGCGATCGCATTGAACATGTTTTATACGGAAGAAACCTATCAGGAGCTGTTTAAGTATGAGCTGGATTACGTGCTGGACGCATCGGATACCGTATCCTACAAAATCCATCTCATCAAAGAGTGCCTGAACCGTAAAATCCCGATCATTTCCAGCATGGGCGCGGCCAATAAAATGGACCCGACCAAATTCCAGGTTGCGGATATTTCCAAGACGACGATGGATCCGATCGCCCGGGTCATCCGCACAAAGCTGCGCAAAGACGGCATCAAAAAAGGCGTCAAGGTCGTGTTCTCGACCGAAGAGCCTATCAAGCCGCGCGTGGACGTGACGGAAAAAATCGTTCCGGAGAACGCGCCGGAGATCCGTAAGGCAAAGCAGCCGCCGGCCAGCAACGCCTACGTACCTCCTGTCGTCGGCCTCATCATGGTGAGCGTTGCCGTGAAGGACCTGCTCGCCAAAGCAGGGATTCAGGTATAACGAACATTCCGGAGCCGACCGGGAAGACGCTCGCGAAATAACGGGCATAACTGAAGCAAGTGATGGCGCGCGAGGCCGTATAACGGCGCTCGCGCCTTTTATTTTACAAATATGGTATAAATAAAATAGGTTGGACACCGTTTGTCGAACAGGAGGACTATTGTTGAAATCTAGTTTTTGGCACCGCAGCCTGGGGCTGCTGCCGGGGGACAGCTGGAAGAAAGAATGGATTGCGGGTGCTGTTTCGTATTTTTCCGTCGTATATATTGTGATGGTTAACGCGAATATTTTGCACGATGCAGGGATGCCGCTGAAGGCCGCCATGGTGGGAACACTGCTGACGTCGGTTGTGGGCTGCCTCCTGATGGCCTTTGGCGGCAAGTCGCCGATTGTGGTCGTACCGGGCATGGGCATCAACGCCTTCTTCACGTACACCCTGGTGCATTCCATGAAGCTGTCCTGGCAGGAAGCGCTGATGGTCGTCGCGGTCACGGGCGTATTATTTTCGATCGTATCCTTTACGTCCTTGTACCGGATCGTGAGCGAGGCCATCCCGCACAACCTGAAGCACGGCATTACGGTAGGGATCGGGCTGTTTCTGACGTTTATCGGGCTGCAAAAAAGCCAAATCGTGATCGCCCACCAGACGACTTTTGTCACCATCGGGCATTTCAGCGATCCGGCCGTCATCGTGTCCTGCTTTACGCTGCTGCTTGCCCTGATTTTGTTTATCCGGGGCGTGCAGGGAGGACTGCTCATCAGCATTCTGCTGGGAACGGGACTGGCTTATCTGCTCGGTGCCGTCAAGCCGGTACAGCTCGAATCCGGACATACCTTCCGCCAGTACGGGGAACTGTTCGGCCATCTGTCAGCGGCAGGGATCGGCAGCCTGGTGTTCTGGATCGCCGTCTTTCTGCTGCTTCTGATCGTCGTCTTTGAAAATATCGGCCTTATCGCGGCGCAAACCCAGATGATCGGCCGGCCGGAACATTTTAAAGGCAGCCTCCGAGCGCTGTCGATATCGAACATCTTCGCCGGAATATTCGGGAGCAGTCCCGTGGTGGCGGCTGCGGAAACCTCCGCCGGGATTGCCGCCGGGGGGAGAACCGGGCTGTCGGCGCTCGTATCCGGCCTGCTGTTCGGAGCGACCTTTTTCTTCATTCCGCTTCTGAGCTACATACCGGACAGTGCTATCGCGCCCGTTCTGATCGTGATTGGAGGGCTGATGGTCCAGAACGTCAAAGAGATGGAGTTTACGGATTTGACCGAAGCGTTCCCGGCATTTCTCATTATGGTCATGATCCCTTTTACGTACAGCATTGTGGACGGCATGGCTTTCGGCTTTATCGCTTACCCGGTGGTAAAGCTGGCCCAGGGCAGAGGCCGGGAGGTTTCGCCTGTGCTGTACGGCATTGCCGTACTGTTTGTGGCAAACTTCGTGCTGCATGCATTCCTCTAAGGCATAAATCGCGGAAGTGGAATCCCGTGAAAGGGGACCCGCTTAAGGGCGGGTGGATCTTTCCGGTTTGGGGTAATGGATAGGGACAGCTAAGCAGCTGTCCTGAACCGTTTTTTCAGTGAATTTTTTAGGAGGATTTCAAGAGATGACACTTATTCAATCGTTTACCGAAGGGCAGGAAATTACGGGCTTCTATCTGCTGAAATCGCTGCAGGTCAAACAGACGAATGCCACGCCGCCCAAGGATTATTTGGATATGATCTTATCGGATACGAGCGGGGAAATCCCGGCGAAACTGTGGGATACCTCCTCGACGGACAAGGAGACGTTCTTTGCACCTATGCTTGTCAAAGTGCGGGGCATCGTCCAGCTGTACCGGGAGCGGCTGCAATTTAAAGTAACGCAGATTCGGCCGGCCAAGGATGAAGACGGGTACAGCATTACCGATTTCGTACGGTCAGCTCCCGTGCAGCCGGCGGACCTGGTCTATACGATCAAGGCGGCGGCGGCAAGCGTCCAGGATCCGGAGCTCCGCAAAATTATCGAGCACTGCTACGGCAAGGTTGGCGATAAGCTCATGCATTATCCGGCTGCCAAAGGCATGCACCATGCTTTTTACGCAGGCTTGGCCTACCATGTCGTGCGGATGCTGGAGCTGGCCGAGTTCGTGTGCATGCAGCGGCCGTTTTTGAATCGGGATCTGCTCGTGGCGGGCATTATTCTGCACGATATCGCCAAGACGGAAGAACTGACGGCGGAGCTGGGCATCGTCAGCGAGTACAGCTTCACCGGTAAGCTGATCGGCCACATTCCGCTTGCGGTCAGCTGGATCACGGAAGCGGCGGTGCTTCACGGCATGGACCTGAACGCGGAGAAAATCGTGCTGCTGCAGCACGTTATTCTGGCCCATCATAATTTGGCCGAGTGGGGCAGTCCGGTGCAGCCGCAAATCCCGGAGGCGCTTGCCCTGCATCTCATCGACCAGATGGATGCCAAGCTTCAAGCCGCCGAGGACGCCATCGATACGATGTCCATGACGGATGAATGGACCACGCCCGTACGGGCGCTGGAGAACAAGGCGTTCTACCGTTCGAAATACGGCAAGGCTTAACGTTGTGAGCTTTTTCGTCTGATTTCCGGACTTTATACGATATACGATCCTGAATTCATAAATAATGGGGAATGTTAAAACAGTCAGTGTGCGGTGACCCGCCCTGGCTGTTTTTTGATCTTCAGCGGCAACTAACGCATTGGGTAGCCGGATCTTACATCGCGTAGGAAGCGGCTGGAGCGGAGGGACGATTACTGCACAGGAATCCGATTGCGATTTTTCCGGTTTATGGTAAAATCTTCACCAATACAAATGGCTATTGAGATCCATGATGAAATAAAGGAGCATGCCCTTGAGAAATGTAACGGTGGGAATGATGATACGAAGGCTGCTTATTTTTGTTTTGGCCGCGCTGCTGCTGTTCCAGCTGGTCGACTGGCTCCCATGGAGAGACGGCAACCGGCTTATGATCGCGGACTTGAAAAACGACGGCCGGGTTACGGCGTATCCGGTGAACCGGAAACTGAGCATGGATGACGATACATTTACTTTAAAGGAGCTGTACACCACGTCCAAACGGACCGCGATCCGCTACGCTTTCCGCAAAAAGGTGCGGGACGGCTGGTCCTTCCCGACGGCTTCCGTCAAGCTGCTGGACGCGTCAGGCAACGAACTGATCCAGCACGGGGCGAGCAGCACCGGAGTGCCATGGGGAGAGAACGGATGGATCTATTTTGACCCTCTGCCTGCAGGGACGAAGAAGCTGACCCTCCGCTATGATTGGTATGACCGGCAGAGTGAGCTGCCGATTCTCCTGGAGAAGGAGGAGAGCACCCAATGAAGATCAGCAGGCTGGGTGGAGTGCTGGAATGGTGCGCGGTCCTGATTTTGTTCATCATCCTGCTGTGGGTATCCGGATTGGATCGCGGCAGCTTTTCGGCGCAGGGCGCCCATGAGCTTTCCGAGCGAAGCTATCATTACGGGCCGTCCAAGGTCATGAGGAAGGTTCAAGTGGATCAGGATACGGTGGTGTTCCTGGGCACCTACAAGCAGTGGTTTTCTGCCGATACGGTTACCTGGAGCCATTTTAAATGGCATCCCAGCGGAGGTGTCGCCGGTGTGCCCAAAAATCCGGAAAAACCGCTGGCCTACAGCTGGGATATGAAGAGCACCGGATCGGATGGCGGGCTGGCCAAATTTTACGGTTATGTCAACGATCCCGACATCGTTACCGTGGAACTGGATGTGGTGATAGAGGACCGCGGCAGCAATACGACGACGTCGGGATCGGAGCGGCAGCGCATATCGGATGACCGCATGTTCCTGTTCGTGTGGAAAACGGAGGGACGGGATTTCTCATGGCAATCCATCAAAGGACTGGACCGGGAGGGAAAGGTCAGGTACGAGCATAAGCTGCAGTAACGCCGCAAAAGTCGCAGCACGGGGAACATAGGCCGTCTTTATTCCTTTCTCCGGTCCCCGGGAATCTGAAATCCCTATGGTAAAATGCCTCCGGGTTGTGATATACTGAATATCCTTTTTAAGCGCGGCTTATGGATAAACCTTAAGCATTGGCTTACAAGAGCAGGAGCGGTTAACCCGCTCCTTAATACTTTTAGGAGGTAACTGAAAGTGGAGACCGATTTTCAAAGTGCCTATCAAGAGGAAGAGAGTAGGCTGAATGCGACGATCGCTGAGATCGACCGCCAGCTTGAGAGGCTGGGCGGCATTCCGGTATACACCGGGCATGATTTTACGGAGCAGGTGCTGGAAGCGGGTCGGGAAGAGAAGCGCCAGGCCCTGGCCAAAAGCTTGCAGGAGCCTTATTTCGGCAGGCTGGACTTCCAGGAAGGAAGCGGGGAGCGCAAGCCGCTCTACATTGGTAAAATCGGCGTAGACCAAGCGGAGGTCGGCGACCACCCGATGGTCATTGACTGGCGGGCGCCGGTGGCCAGCCTGTTCTATTCGTTTACGGGCGGGGAAGAAACGGCTTCGTACGAAGCGCCTGAGGGTATCATCGAAGGGCTGGTGTATTTGAAGCGGAACGTGGTGATCCGCAAGCAGATTTTGGAGAGGGTGGCCGATACATACAACCGCGAGAGCGACCAGCCCGCCGTGTCCGACGAGTTTCTCGTATACCGGCTGGGCGAGAACAAGGACAATCGCCTGCGGGACATCGTGTCGACGATCCAGGCGGAGCAGGACCGGATCATCCGGGCCGCGCGGAACACGGCGCTCATCATCCAGGGGGTGGCGGGAAGCGGTAAAACAACCGTGGCGCTGCACCGCCTGGCTTTTCTGCTGTACCAGTACAAGGACCAGGTGTCGGCGGACAAAATGATCATTTTTGCCCCGAACCACATGTTCCTGGATTACATCTCCGACGTGCTGCCTGAGCTCGGGGTCGGGGATATTCAGCAGAGTACGTTTGCGGACTGGGCACTCCAGCTGCTGGGACTTGACCTTCCGCTGGCCGATAACGAAGAAACGCTGCGGTATTGGTTCGAGACGCCGGGGGGCATGCCGGAAATCACCGATAACGTGCCGGGACGGTTCAAGGGGTCGATTGGATTCATGCAGATGATCCGTGACTGCTTGTCGTCTATGGAATCGAGTTCAGTGCCTCCCGGCGATTTTATGCCGTGGGAAGGGGCAACCTTGACTAGAGAGACGATTCTGCATTGGTTCAATGAGGAATATAAGCCGTACCCGCTGGCGAAGCGAAAAGAAAGGGTCATGGCCAGAATCCACCGCTGGATCGAAATGGAGCTGAAAAAGTCGCCTTCGGCGGCAGCGCTCAAGGACCGGAAGAAGAAGGCGGCGCAGCGTGAAAAGTCGTATGCGAACAAATGGCCGAAATACGAGCCGCTGCTGCTGTACAAGCAGATGTTCAAAGCCGTCAAAACGGCCGGCGGCTGGCCGGAGGAAGCGCTGAGCGGCATCCCTGCCGCGGTGCTGAAATCTACCCAGTCCGACTTGAAAAAGGACATCATCCGGGAAGAGGATCTTCCGGCTCTCCTTTATATGCACTACCTGCTGAACGACATTACGGGGGAACAGCGTTTTGACCATATCGTCATCGACGAAGCGCAGGATTTCTCCCCGTTTCAGGTGGCGGTGCTGGACTTGTTCGTGCGGGGACACTCCTTCACGATTCTGGGCGACTTGTCGCAAGGGATCCACGCCTACCGCGGCGTCCACCGCTGGGAGGAGATGAGCTCGCTGTTTGCTCCGGAGAACACCGCCTACTTTGCCCTGACGCGAAGCTACCGCTCGACGATGGAGATTATCGAATTCGCCAACGGCATCCTGGAAAATGGCGTAAAGAGCGATCTGCTCGCCGTACCCGTTTTCCGCAGCGGCAATCCGGTGCGCATTCTTCCGTATCATACGGGAGAAGCGGGGAGGGTCCGCTCCCTTCAGGAAGGGCTGCAGCAGCTGGCCGGCGGCGATTACCGGACCGTAGCCATTCTAACGCGGACGCTGGCCGACGCCGCCCGGCTGCATGAGCAGCTGGCCCCAGGGATACCCGACCTGCATTTGATAGACGGCGGCAAAAAGGCGTATGAAGGCGGTTTATCGGTTCTGCCCGTGTATTTGTCCAAAGGTTTGGAATTCGACGCCGTCATCGTGGCCGATGCGGATCTTGCCCATTACGGCGATCAGGCTTGGGATGCCAAGCTGATGTACGTCGGCTGTACGCGCGCGCTGCACGAGCTCTGGATCATGCATGAGGATGCGGTGCCGCAATATTTGAACAACCCGCAGGAGGATATCGTCACAAGCGGGTGGAAATAGCATCGAACTTAAGACCGTTCCTTTCACAAGGGACGGTCCTTTTTTTTGTGATAACCGTTGCAGCCCAGTTTTTCAAAATACGATTGACAGTTCCTGGGAGGGGAGATATACTGAAGACAAATGAATGAATGGTTCATTCATGAAAATAAGCAAAGGCGGTCGATCGAATATGAACAATACAGTACGGTTCAACAATAGCCGGACGCTTGAAGGTAAATATATCGTGATCACGGGAGCGACCAGCGGCATTGGTTACGCGGCGGCAAAGGCATTGGTACTGAAAGGGGCGAAGCTGGGCATCGTGGCCCGCAGCCGCAGTAAAGCTGCGGAATTGTCGGCAGAGCTGGGTAAGATGACAAACGGGGAAGCCCAGGTAGACTGCTTCATTGCGGATATGTCATCCCAGCAGGATATCCGCCGCGCAGCGGCAGAAATATTGAACCGCGTTCCCCGGATCGACCGCCTGATCAACAACGCGGGAACGATGTTTGTTAAGAAGAAGCTGTCCGAGGACGGCCTGGAAATGACCTGGGCGGTGAACCATCTGGGCCCGTTTCTCCTGACCAGCCTGCTGCTGGATCGGCTGAAAGCGAGCGGCGATGCCCGGATTATTACGACCTCCTCCCACGGCCACAAAATGGCGAAAAGAGGCATAGATTTCACCGATATGAACGGTGACCGCCTGTACAGCGGACCAAAGGCGCTTCTCGGAGGCGCGAATCTCCGCTATGGCCAGAGCAAGCTGGCGAACATTTTGTTCACCGCCGAGCTGGCCAGACGGCTCAAAGGTACGGGAGTTACGGCTCACTGTTTTGATCCCGGTCTGGTGGCGACCAACTTCAACCAGGATAACGGAGGGCTGGCCCGGCTGACGATGGCCTGCATGAAGCCTTTTTCCCGAACGCCTGAACAAGGGGCGCAGACGCTCGTATGGCTCGCAGAATCACCGGAGCTTCTGCTGAAGAGCGGCGGTTATTACGCGGACATGAAGCTGCAGACGCCTTCCGATGCTGCGCGGGATGAAGCCGGCGCGAGCCGTCTATGGCAGGTGAGTGAAGAGCAGACCGGACTCCTTGCCGGACCGGGCTTACGACGGATACAATAAAAGCAGGGATGACGACTGATAAAAAGGAGGTCGCCGACGTGGCACCGCTGAACGAGCAGCAGTTGGAACAAATTCATGATGAACGCAGGGAACAGATCAAGAAGGCGGCGCTGAAGGTGTTCGCCCGGCACGGAATCAACGGAACGAAAATGAGCATGATTGCCGCCGAAGCTGGAATCAGCCAAGGGCTGTCTTACCGCTACTTCAGCTCCAAGGAAGAGCTGTTTACCGAACTCGTGCAGGAGGCGATGGAGGAGGCGCAGCACTCGATGAAGGAGCTGGGGCGTATGCCGGGAAGCCCTGCCGAGCAAATCCGCGTCCTGACGGAGGCTATGCTGGAGGGTGATAATAAGGATGCCTTTCTGCTGATCCACCAGGCTCAAACCTCGAGCGATGTTCCGGAGCGGGCGAAGGAAATGATCGGGCGGTATTCGCCGGAGGATACGATTGAGCAGCTGGTCCCGATTCTGGTCAAAGGCCAGGAAGCAGGCGAATTTCGCGAAGGAGACCCCCGCCGGCTGCTGTTTCTCTATCTGTCTGCGCTGACGGGCTTAATGCTGCAGGAGGTACCGGGACAGCCGGATTATTGGCGGAATGAGAGCGGCCTTCTGATGGGAATTCTCCTCCGGTAGCCCGGTACAGCAGCAGTGGTGAGGAATATCCTATCATCATTGAAGAGGTAAAGAATATTTATATCCGTTCTTTCACTTGCTGGAATTCCCAAAATATGAGTTAATAAAGGTGTCGGACGGCCGACGATTCTGTACGAAAGGAGGCTGATGCAATTTGATCACACAATACGAGGTGGTCTTCGCGTAAGCGAAGCCCCGCAGTATCGGGGGGCCGATCGGCTCCCCTTATACCGTTTTATTAAAATATATGGGTACATAATTCGAAAGGAGGCGAAAACAGCATGATCCAAGCATTTAGCGGGTTTGAAACAACCGTCGGAACTGGACATCTGTTGAAGTTTAAGGAGGACGTTTATCGTGAATTACAAAAACGGGAGGGATGTGCTTCCCCCTAGTTTGCTGAAGGAACTTCAGAAACATATTGAGGGCGAGCTGATTTACATCCCGAAGAGAAGCAACGAACGCGTCGGATGGGGTGTAAACAGCGGGACACGGCAAATGATCGAACGCAGAAACGAGGAGATCTTTGCTCTTCATTGCCAAGGTCATTCAATCGAATACTTGAAACAGGCTTTCCACCTGTCTCAGGAGAGCATCCGTAAGGTGATTTTTAAAAAACGGTCGGAACACGCCGAGGATGCCTCGAAACAAAAAGTGTCGGCACGCCAGTAGGCGAACACCTCCCCATCTATGCGTAATATAGATCGGAGGAGAAAAAATATGATGGAACACCACTATGTACAAGAGAAATTGATGGAATACAAGCACGCGGATCTGCACAGACGAAGGAGCCGGTTGCTGCGTGCTACGGAAAAACCTGTGGAAAGCACAGTACAGCTGTATGCCGGTTGGAACAGTCCATGGCCAGGTATGCTCTCGCGTTTGTTCCGCTCCAAAATACGGCAGCAGTAAAGAGTGCGCGCAGCGTTAAACCTCTTTTTCATATGCTCGAAATGGCTCAGCAGGCGGGCCGTTTCTAAAGAAACCGTTCGGATGCTGAACGGTTTTTTGCTGTTTAAGATTATAGAATTTATAAAATTCAGCGAAGCTGAACCATTCTATAATCGCAAGAAAAACTTCAGCTAAACGCGGTCTGTCTTCTTTGGAAGTACGTCGATAGACGTTTTTCTTAAGATTATAGAATTTTATAAATTTCAGCGAAGCTGAACCATTCTATAATCGCAAGAAAAACTTCAGCTAAACGCGGTCTGTCTTCTTTGAAAGTACTTCGATAGACGGTTTTCTTATGCCCGGAAGTCCGCCTCCTTCCTTCTTTTGGCTGCGGTTACAAAGCAATAGCATCGGGGCTAAGCAGTAAGGTACAATGAAGAGGGGGCATATTCAAGCGGTTACGAAAGCAAAAGGACATGCTGCACCCAGATATCCGTGAACCGCGAGGTGATGCAATGAGTCCGAAAGGTTTGACGGTCAGGGAAATGCTGAAGCTGCCGGTGATGGAGCATGCGCAGCTGATCAGCGGGGAACGTGGTCTTGACCGTATCGTACAATATATAGATATTTGGGAGGTTCCCGATATCGGAAATTGGCTGCGGGAAGGCGAGATGGTGCTGACGACAGGCTATTCGACCCGGAACGACCCGTCGCTGCTGGTCGAAATGATCGAACAGCTCGCCAAAGTGAACGGGGCGGGGGTGGCCATTAAGCCGGAACGCTTTATTCCCCATATCCCGCAGGAAATGATCGATAAAAGCAACCAATACGATATTCCGATCATTCAGCTTCCTATCGGGATGGCTTACATCGACATAACATATCATGTTATGGATCAAATTTTAAACCGACAGGCCGTGCTGCTGAGGCGGGCCGAAGAGGTCAATAAGGCGCTGACCCGGCTGGTATTGAACAATAAAGGCATTCAAGTCGTCGCTGACAACGTCTCGGAGTTGATTGATTCGCCGATATGGATCATCGGTAAGGCCGGAGAGGTGCTGGCGTCGTCGCCGGAAGGGTACCCTTACCGGTCTTCGGGGAAGCATCATCAGTGGGAGGTTAGCGTCGACAACAAAATGCTGGGTAAATTTGTGGTGGAGAAGCGGGAGCTGAATGAGCTGGATCTCATGCTGATTGAGCAGGCAAGGCTCGTTTTCTCGCTTGAGCTGATGAGGAACAAAATCGCCAAGGACACGGAAAACCGGCTGCGGGGCACGTTTTTCGAGGAGCTGATTTTGAACACGGTGTCCGATGAGCGGGTGACGGCCTCCAGGGGACGGCAGCTCGGTCTTTCGCCCGAATGGCTGTGGGAAGTGGCTGTCGTCGAGGCGGACGAGCCTTTTTACAATGAGGACAGTACGGTCGTCACGAATATTCAGGCGTTCATACGTAAGGAGTCTGCCGCGCGGAAAGTCCGGTCCCAGCTCCAAATCCATGGGGGAAGGATCGTGCTGTTTCTGCCCTCCGCCAAGCCTGCGGGACAGGACCGACGGATCGTGGACAAGGATGTGACGCTTCCATGGTGCGATGCCCTTTCCGGGCAGCTGAGCTCTTGGGAAGGAGTGCGGATGGGCATCGGCCGTCCGGGCTCCCTGGTCGAGGCACACCGAAGCTATGGCGAAGCCCGAACGGCGGTGTCAATCGGATACCGGCTGAACCAGGAGCGCCGGATGTTCACCTACACGGAAGTGGAGATGATCCATCTGCTGCAAGAATCGACCGACCCTGCCCGCCTGAACCGGTTCGTTGAGGAAAAGGTAGGCGTGCTCGCTGAACATGACAGGACCCACGGCACAAATTACGTCAGGACGTTATATCATTATATGGCGACAGGCGGCAGCCTGAACGAAACGTCGTTGCGGATGTTTATTCACCGCAATTCGGTAAATTACCGGATGGACCGGATTAAATCGATTCTTGATCTGGATTTGAACAATCCAAGGTGCCGTTTCGAATTGTACTTATGTACGACATTTTATTTATTAAATCATTAGCGGATCAAAGCGACCCTTTGTGCCATGAGCACAAAGGGTCGCTTTCAGTTTTGGTGGATGAGTACATTGTTCCATCGGGGTGAAAGGCATAAAATCTAATGTAATATATTTTAACATCAATAGTTTAAAGGAACGAAGGGGTGATCGACTTGATAGGATTAATTCGTGTATTTACGGCGAAAGATAATGAAGTGCTGCAGGCGCACGGAAACATGATTCAAGAGCAATTTGAAGTCCCTGTCATGAGCAGAAGCATACCTGATCAACCGCTGGGCATTTACGATGATGCGTCGGAGGAAGCAGCCCTTCCGAAAATCGTAGAGCTTGGCATCCAGATGGAGCAGGAAGGCTGCCGCCTGCTGATTGTCAGCTGCGCCGCCGATCCGGGTGTCCGGGAATTGCGCAGCCGTGTGTCGATCCCCGTCATCGGGGCCGGAAGCTCGGCTGCTTTGGTCGCTCTCTCGCTCGGCGAGCCCGTCGGATTAATGGGGATCACCGAAGGGATTCCGCCGGTCATGAAAGTATTGCTGGATGAGCTGATCGTAGGATACTCCCGGCCTGAAGGCGTGACCAATACGACGGATCTGATGACGGAAGCGGGACGGCAGAAGGCGCTGGAAGGAGCACGGTCCCTGGTGGAGAAGGGAGCAAAAGCGATTGTATTCGCTTGCACCGGTTTCTCTACTATTCATTTTGCCGATGTGATCCGGAAAGAGCTGCAGGTTCCCGTCGTTGATATCGTCGAAGCGGAAGGCTTGATGGCCGCCAACTATTATAAGCAGATTATTTCCGCTTCCTGATCGCTCGAATTTGCCAGTACTGTATTACCCTGATGCGAGGCGGTGAAATCTCCCTTCTCATAAGGATTGGGAAGAAGATACTTTTCCTTAACCTCTGAGTGGGCATCCAGGCCCAGCAACACCGCTTGTGGCATGGCATAAAACATATCCTTCAAATGCGGCCTGCAATATAGATTGAACTATAGAAATGAATATTAAAGTGCCAAGTGAAATTCATATATATTGGAGGCGTTATCATGAGCGAAGTAAAACACGAAGCAGAACAAGCAGGCGGCAAAGAGAAGCACCCCAGCATTTTTGAGCCCTTTGGCTTGATACTCAACATCGTTACCGCCATCCTGGGTGCCATCGTCGGGATACAAATCGTTACCACGCTTGGTGTTACGCCGAATACGGCTATTATCGGAGCGCTCGTGGCGATGCTGATCGCGAGGATTCCGATTGCGGTCTTTAAAAAATACAAGTCGGTACACCGGCAAAATATGGTGCAGACTTCGATATCCTCGGCCACGTTCGGGGCGGCCAACAGTTTGTTTATTCCGATCGGCATTCCGTTCGTGATGGGGGAAACGAAGCTGATCGTTCCGATGCTGATCGGTGCAGCGCTGGCCATGTTCGTGGATGCGGCGCTGCTGTACAAGCTGTTCGACTCGAAGCTGTTCCCCGCGTCAGGGACATGGGCTCCGGGCGTAGCGACAGCCGAATCGATCATAGCCGGCGATAAGGGCGGCAAGCGCGCCGGACTGCTCGGCGTCGGTACGGTACTCGGACTCATCGGTTCCTATTTCCACATTTCGATGTCGGCCTTCGGCGTCGCCTTTATCGGCAACATCTGGGCGCTCAGCATGTTCGGCATCGGCCTTCTGATCCGGCAGTATTCCATTCCGTGGTTCAACATTAACGTGGAGGCTCTCTATATCGCCCATGGCGTCATGATCGGCGCAGGGATCGTCGCCCTCGTTCAAGCCGCGATTCTGATTTTCAAGCGGCCGAAAAAATCGGAACGGGAAGCTGACGATTCGAAGTATACCCGTACGGAGGGTGAAGCGAGACGCTCCCTGGGACTGGGCTTTGTCGCTTACCTGATCATCGCACTTATTATCGCCATCATCGGCGGCCTGATGACGAAGATGTCGCTCGGCATGCTGATCGGCTTCCTGTTCTTTGCGGCCTTTGCCGCGTTTGTGCACGAAATTATCGTCGGCATCGCGGCGATGCATTCCGGCTGGTTCCCGGCCTTTGCCGTCGCGTTCATTACGCTTTTGTTCGGCATGCTGATCGGCTTTCCACCGGTGGCGCTGGCCCTTTTGGCCGGATTCAGTGCCGCTACCGGCCCAGCGTTTGCGGACATGGGATACGACCTGAAGACAGGCTACATTCTGCGCGGCAACGGGGAAGACCCCGAATTTGAAAAGCGGGGCAGAAAGCAGCAGTACATGACAGGCATGATCGCCTTCGGCGTAGCCGTTATCGTTGTTGCCCTGACGTATAATTCGTACTTCTCGCAAAAGCTCGTTCCGCCGATCGATACGGTTTACGTATCGACGATTCAAGCGGGAACCTCGGGCGACGTGGCAATGAAGCTGCTGCTTTGGGCCATTCCTGGCGCCATTCTGCAGCTCATCGGCGGCGCCAAGCGCCAGATCGGCGTCATGTTCGCGACAGGCCTCCTTATTGCGACACCGAACGCCTGCTGGGCGGTCCTTGCGGGTCTCTTGATCCGGATCGTTGTCCTGAAAGTGAAGGGGAAGGAAGCCGAAACGCCAATGAGTATCCTGGCGGCCGGTTTTATCGCAGGGGACGCGCTGTACAGCTTCTTTAACTCGATATTCAAAATCAGAAAGTAGGTGCATACACCAATGGCACGTATACCTTTGGATGAAAGCATGATGGAGAGCGCCGTTTATGGCGGCGCAGTATTGGGCGGCGGCGGTGGCGGCTGGATCGAGGAAGGCCTGCAAATCGGCCGGCTCGCACTCGAACTGGGACAGCCGGAGCTGCGTACCATCGACGAATTCGCCGACAACGACACGCTCGTGACCGTATCGCTGGTCGGTGCACCGGGGGCAAAGGATAAGTACCTGAAGCCCATTCACTACTCCAAAGCGCTGGACATGCTGGCCGGCTTGCTCGGCAAGCCGATCTCGGCCATTCACACCAACGAGAACGGGGCTGGCACAACGGTCAACGGATGGCTGCAGTCGGTCATTACCGGAATTCCGCTGGTCGACTTCGCCTGCAACGGCAGAGCGCATCCGACAGGCACGATGGGTGCCCTGAATCTGACGGAGGTGGAAGATTACGTGTCCCACCAAACGGCCATCGGCGGTAAAGGTGACAACTATCTGGAGTTCAGCGTCTCCGGCTCCCTTGGCAAAGCGGCGTCGATGATCCGCAAGGCGTCGGTTGAAGCGGGCGGCCTGGTCGCAGTGGCGAGAAATCCGGTGACCGCAGCTTATGCGAAGCAGAACGGCGCTCCGGGAGCCATCTCGCAGGCGATCGAAGTCGGCCGGGCGCTGCTCGGCGCCAAAGGCGAAGCAGCTATCGAAGCAGTTGTCGCCAAGCTCGGCGGCCGGATCGTGGCGGCCGGAGAAGTGACGGATTTTCAGATCGAGACGACCGGCGGATTCGATGTCGGGACCGTGCAGATCGACGGGCTCGAAATGACGTTCTGGAATGAATACATGACGCTGGAAAAGGACGGGGAACGCTTCGCGACATTCCCGGACCTGATCATGACCCTGGACGCCAAGACGGCCAGACCGGTCGTGACCGCCGCTTTGGAGAAGGGGCAGCAGCTCGCCGTGATCGTCGTGCCGAAGGAGAAGCTGCTCCTCAGCACCACGATGCGCAACAAGAAGCTGATGCTGCCGGTGGAAGACATTATCAAGAAGCCGGTTCTGGATTATTTGTTCTAAATCGTTACGGATGGTTCGAAAGTTACAGAGAGAACACCCGCACAACAGACAGAAGATGGAGGTATCGGTCATATGACACTCAAGCAAACGATGATTTCGCTGGATGCGATGGATGATGGCTATGTAACGGGAGAGAAGGTTAAAGCGCTGTTCGCCGGCTATGCGGAGATCTCCGTCGAAGTACAGACAGTAACCGGCGAAAAGGGAAGCACCGATTTTATTAAAATCGTCATCCCGGGAACCGAGGGCAAGTCCAAGGGCGGTTCTGTTCCGACCCTCGGCATCGTTGGACGCCTTGGCGGCATCGGCGCCCGTCCAAGCCGGATCGGACTCGTCTCCGACGCTGACGGGGCAGTAGCGGCGGTTGCTTCCGCGCTTAAGCTCGCGGATATGCAGGTCAAGGGTGACCGCCTCAAAGGCGACGTCATCGTGACGACGCATATTTGTCCGGACGCCCCGACCCGTCCGCATGAGCCGGTAGATTTTATGGATTCGCCGGTTGATATCGGTGCGATGAACGCTCACGAGGTGCTGCCGGAAATGGACGCGGTCCTCTCAATCGACACGACGAAGGGCAACCGGGTCATCAACCATAAAGGCTTCGCCATTTCGCCGACCGTCAAGGAAGGTTACATTTTGCGGGTGAGCGAGGACCTGCTGCGCATTATGGAAATGACGACGGGACTGCTGCCGGTGACGTTCCCGATCACGATGCAGGACATTACACCTTATGGCAACGACTTGTACCACATCAACTCGATCCTGCAGCCTGCCGTGGCCACCTCGGCACCGGTCGTCGGGGTAGCCGTAACGGCCCAGTCGGTCGTGCCGGGATGCGGCACGGGGGCGAGCCACGAGATCGACATCGCCGCCGCGGTCCGCTTTGCGGTGGAAGTCGCCAAAGAGGTCACGAACGGAACCTGCGCGTTTTATAATCCGGATGAATATGACCGGATCGTCAAGCTGTACGGTTCGATGAAGGTGCTGCAGACGGCGGGGAATGCCTGAGACAGCACGGAAGAGGGAAGAGGCCAAACGGCCGTCTTCCCTTTTTCAGCAGGGAGATCCCCGTTTGGGTACGATTTAATCATGACGTAACCAGGGGATCACGAACAATGTGTAGTGGGGAAGCTTCATTCGATATCGATCATGGTGAAGGAGGATCAGCGGTATGACGAAACTGGGGGTAATTACGATCGGGCAGGCGCCGCGGAAGGACGTTACGCCGATTCTGGAGGAGCATTTACCAAGCCGGGTGGACATCGTTCAGGCCGGCGTGCTGGACGGAATGACCAGGGAAGAAATCGACGCAAAGCTGAAGCCGGAGGAAGGCGACCATACGCTCACCTCGCGGTTAACGACAGGGCAGTCGGTCGTCATGGGAAGAAGCAAGATGCAGCCGCTGCTTCAGCAGAAAATTTATGCGATGGAAGAGCAGGGCATCCGGCAGATTTTGCTGCTGTGCACAGGCGTATTTCCGGGACTCGCCACCCAATCTTCCTATTTGATCGAACCGGATCATATCATTCCCCCGGCGGTGAAGGCGATGGTCGGCCCAAGACGTTTGGGCGTCATCGTTCCGCTGGAGGAGCAGAAGGACAGCATGAACTCGAAGTTTGAGCTTCATGGACTGCATCCGGTGTTTGCCGTTGCTTCGCCGTACATTGTTGAGGAAGGGAATTTCGAAGCCGCCGCACGCGCGCTGAAGGATCAGACGGATCTGATCCTGCTGGACTGCATGGGATATACGGAGGAAGCGCGCCGTATCGTGGCCGAAGCCTCCGGCTTGCCGGTCATTCTGTCGAATGCTATTATGGCTAAAATCGTATCGGAAATGATTTGAGCCGGTCGAGCCCTATTTTTTATAAGGAAGGAAGCTGTTTCGCAATGAATGAAAAGATCGTTGAAATCAGTATGAACACGTTGGCCGATTGCCTTGGCTTGAAATCCGGAGAGACTTTTCTGGTCGTTACCGATGAGAGCCGGAAGGAGCTTGCCGAAGCGCTGCATGAAGCCGGAAAGCGTCTCGGAGCCGAGTCGATGCTGGCTGTCATGACAGAACGTGCGAAGTCGGGGGAGGAGCCGCCTGAGGCGATTGCGGCCGCAATGACCAAAGCGCAGGTCGTGGTATGCATTACGAAGCACTCGCTGACGCATACGCAGGCCCGCAAGCAGGCGGCAGCCGCCGGAGCGCGTCTGGCTACCATGCCGGGCATCACCGAGGACATGTTCCTGGAAGGAGCTATTGCCGCCGATTATACGCAGGTCAAAGCGCTGACCGAAAAAGTGACGGATATGCTGACAGGCGCCCAAACGGTGCGCATCGAGAAGGACGGCCGTTCGCTGGAGTTTTCCATCCAGGGGCGGGACGGGGTGCCCAGCACGGGCATGTATCTGGAGCCGGGGCAATCCGGAAACCTGCCTTCGGGTGAAGCCTATATTGCACCGGTCGAAGGAACGGCCGAAGGTCAAATCGTCGTAGACGGCTCCATTGCCGGCATCGGCAAGCTGTCGGGCCCGATCGTGCTGACCGTGGAAAAGGGACGCCTGACCGCGGCCGAAGGCGGACCGGAGGGAGAGAAGCTGCTGCAGATGCTCGGCGATGGGGACGGCCGTCTGCTTGGCGAGTTCGGCATCGGCACAAACGAGAAGGCCCGGATCACCGGCGTCGTGCTGGAAGACGAGAAGGTGTATGGCACGATCCACGTAGCCTTCGGCAGCAACAACACGTTCGGCGGCGTCGTCGCCGCAGGCGTGCATATCGATTGCGTCGTCGGCAAGCCGGATGTGTATCTGGACGGCCGTCAAATTATGAACAATGGGGAATTGAACGGCTGAACGCTATGATGTTCTAGTTGAATGCCTATTGCTTGAGGGGGAGAGACATGGGACGGAACATGATACGAAACCGCTTCGAGCTGGAGGGAAGCGTGACGGACGAAACGCACCTGAACGGGACGATCCAGGTTCTGACCAGCCATGAGTCCGTCCGGGGCTTTACGCCGGAGGAGGTGCCGCCGGCCGCGCTCGAAGCGATCCTGACGTCCGCCAGAAGCGCACCTACTTCCTCCAACCTGCAGGCTTACAGCATCATCGTTGTCCGGGACGCGGACCGGAAATCGCGAATTTCGGCACTGTCCGGCCACCAGGGTTTTATCCAGGAAGCGCCGGTGATGCTGGTTTTCTGCGCGGACATTCATCGACTGAAATATGTAACGCAGCGGCAGGGCTACGACTTTAAGGCGGACACGCTTGAAATGTTCCTGCTGTCTTCCGTCGATGCCGCACTGGCGATGCAGAACGCCCTGGTCGCTGCCGAAGCGCTCGGTTATGGCGCCGTCCCGGTCGGGTCTGTCCGCAACCATCCGGAGGAGCTGGCGCTTGAGCTTGGCCTTCCCGAGGGGATGTTTGCCGTCGTCGGCCTTGCGGTCGGTCGGGAGCGTGAAGGGGTGCGCAGAGGGGTGAAGCCCCGTCTGCCGCGGAGCGTTACGGTTCATGAAGAACGGTATTCGGCCGCCGCATTGGACAAAGGGCTGAAGGCGTACGATGAGCAAATGATATCACGCCGATCGTATGACGGCCGCCGGGTCTCGATTGCCGGCGAACCGGAGAAGGAAGGATCGGATTATGGCTGGTGTGAGCACACGGCCAGACGCTGCACGCGACCGGAGACGATCGCGGCATCGGCAAGCTTAAGAGAGAATTTACGGGAAGTTTTGATGCGGAGAGGATTTTCCTTGCGTTAGGCGAGAGGGGGATAACACCATGGATGTACTGGAAACCATCAAGGCAAGGCGCAGCGCGCGTTCTTTTACCGACCAGCAGCTTGAGCCGCATATCGTGGAGGCGATCGAGGAAGCCATTCTTCACAGCCCGTCGGCAAGCAATGCGCAGGAATCGCATTTTGTGATCGTTCAGGACGAGGTGCGGATCCGGCATATCAAGCGGTTTGCGCAGGGGCTGTCGGGGCAGCCGGCAGCGGTGGTCGTCCTCTGCAGCAATCATCAGGAGGCGCTGGCACGGGGCGGAGCAGACAGTGCCGACACGCTGCGGTTCATTAATTTGGGGGTCGCCGCTTCCGCGATCATGCTCACCGCTCAATCGCTCGGCGCGTCCAGCTGTCCGGTCCGGTCGTTTCACGCACCGTCCATTGCGGCCATTACCGGTTTGCCGGAGGAAGTGAAGCCCGAGCTGCTGATCAGCCTCGGCTACGCCGACAAGCCGCCGCGTCCGAAAACGTCCAAGCCGCCGAAGGAGATGATTTCATTTGAACGCTATGGAAACTAACCTGGGCGCAGGGGATATGCGGGAGCGAATGCTGGATTTTGCGGCCTATGTGCTGACCAGCGCCCGCGCCCTCTACCGTGAGCCCCAGTCCTACGGCCCGATGCGGCTCGCGGATACGCTGGAGAAGGGGCTGGAGCTGCTGCAAGCCGCCGGAATCCGGGACGAGACGGTGGAGCAAGCCATGGCTGCTGTCCGCGAATCCCGGCCGGTGGCGATGACGGACCCTGAAGGCTTTGCCGAAGCCTTGGACCGGGCGATCGCCGTGTTGGTTCAAGCGACGCTTGAAGTGGAGCCCGAAGCTTAGCAGCTCGCCGCAATGACGAGAGCCATTGTTAATATTACACCGCAGTCCGGCTGGCCGGCTCTGCGGTGTTTTTCGTCATGCGGGCCATTATAATAAAGGCATAACCATCCATTTTCTACAAAGAAGGAGAACAACGAACGATGCAGCATCAGGTGACGGAACATTGGGACGAAGCGATGTGGCAGCAGGCGGAGCCGATTTATGAGGAGGCTTTTCCGGAGCATGGGCGGAAAACGATAGCGATCATCATGCGCATGTTTGAAAGGGGACTGTGTGCACTGCATGTCTGGAGCGAAGGCCAAACCGCAGCGGCCATGGCCCTGACGGGAACGGATGCCAAGGAAAACCTGCTGGTCATCGATTATATTGCGGTACGGGGAAGTTTAAGGGGACAAGGGGCCGGACTTGCCTGCCTACGGGATTTGCGTGAATGGGCCGGCAGAAGAGGCTTCAGAGGCATCGTCATCGAAGCGGAAGCCGATCCGTCGGAAGAAAACACCGGCAGAATCGCCTTTTGGAAAAAGGCCGGTTTTACGCCGACGGCCTACGTGCATTCGTACATTTGGGTGCCTGAAACGTACCGGGCGATGTACCTCAGCCTTGATCCCGAGCATCCCGTCGAATCGCATGACGGCGGCGAGGAGCTGTTTCAGTCGATCCTGCGCTTTCACGAAAAGGCCTACCGCCGTCCGAGCAAATCATGAGCGCACCTCCTGTTCGCCCGGAAACAGATGGGAATGAACTCTCCCGGCCGGGTATGGTATGATAGAAGAACAGCTTTGGTCCGCAGGGACAAGCATTTTAGACTTTCAAGGACGTGAATCGAATGGACTTATTCTCTTTCCAGCAGGACGCGAATCCGGGCGCACGGCTCTTGGCCGACCGGATGCGGCCGACCACGCTGGATGAATATATCGGGCAGGAGCATATCGTGGGTCCAGGCAAGCTGCTTCGCCGGGCGATCGAAGCCGACCAGGTATCCTCCATCCTCCTGTACGGGCCTCCGGGATGCGGCAAGACGACGCTCGCCCATATTATTTCGCAGCATACGCAGGCGGACTTCGTCCGGCTGAACGCGGTAGACGCTTCCGTCAAGGATGTCCGCGAGGTGATTGACCAGGCCCAGACCAATAAATCGATGTACGGAACGAAAACGATCCTCTTTCTGGACGAGGTGCACCGTTTTAACAGCTCGCGCCAGGACGCGCTGCTGCCTGCGGTGGAGAAGGGGACGATTATTTTTATCGGAGCGACGACGGAGAACCCGTTCCATTATGTGAACGGCGCCTTGATGAGCCGCTCGACGCTGTTCCAGCTTCATCCGCTTACTAAGGAGCATTCCATGCTGGCGATGAAGCGGGCGCTGCAGGATCCGGACAAAGGGCTCGGCTTTATGAAGTTGAAGGTCGATGAGGAAGCTCTCGATCATATTGCGACGATGGCGAACGGGGATATCCGGCGCGCGCTGAATGCGCTGGAATTGGCGGCATTGACGACGCCTCCTGAGGCGGACGGATCCGTCCATATCACGCTCGAAGTGGCGGAGGAGTCCATCCGCCGGCCGATCGTGCGTGCGGACGAGTCGACCCAGTATGACGTGCTTTCGGCGTTTCATAAGAGCATCCGCGGCTCAAGCGATGCCGCGCTGTTCTGGTTCCTCTACGCGGTGGAGAAGCTGGGCATGGACCCGATGGTGTTCATCCGCCGGCTGATTGCCGCCAGCAGCGAGGATATCGGACTGGCCAACCCACAGGCGATGGTTCAGGCCGTCAGCGCGCTGGACGCTTACCGGAACAACGGCTGGCCGGAGGCGAAGCTGAACATTGCGCAGGCGATCCTGTTTGCAGTGGAGAGCCCGAAATCCAACAGGGTCTATACGGCGATTTCGAATGCGATGTCCGCTATGGACGAGATCAAATCCGCGGAAGTGCCGCTTCACTTGCGGGATACGCACTATAAGGGCGCCGTCAAGCTGGGCCATGAAGGGTACAAGTACCCGCATAATTATCCCGGCCATTATGTGAAGCAGGACTACCTGCCGAAGGAAATCGCCGGCCGGGTATTCTATGAAGCGTCGGAGCAGGGCAACGAGGCAAAAATCCGGCATAACCAGCAGCTTCGGAAGGATTAGTCTTAGACTGCAGGTGCCTGGGAACATCCTTCGATTGGGGATTAGTTTTGCAATGACAGCAGGATAATAATGCTGGCGGGGAGAATCTTTAAGGACGGCATGCAAAAAAAACGCCGGCCCTCGAAAGAGCCGGCGGTTTGCACATATGCTTTGCGTTTAGATGGCAGCTTCGTATTGAACTTTTTCCACCTTGTCGATCGTTCCACCGCCCAGGCACACATCGTCCTGGTAGAACACGACGGCTTGGCCGGGTGTAATGGCCTTTTGCTTCTCGGCAAACGCAACGTGGACGCTGCCGTCCGGCAGCCATTCCAGTGTAACCTTCTGGTCGGGCTGACGGTAGCGGAACTTGGCGGTACATTGGAAGGGCTCTTTGGGCACGGCCCCTTGTCCCGCGATCCAGTTCACGCCTGAAGCGATGAGTCCGGTAGAGTACAGGCTGGGATGCTGATCCCCCTGCACGACGTACAAAATGTTCTTCTCCAAATCCTTGTCGGCGACGAACCATGGTTCACCAGAGCCGGAACCGCCGATACCAAGGCCTTGGCGCTGTCCGAGCGTGTAGTACATGAGGCCGTCATGGCGGCCTTTGACTTCGCCGGTGGCGATATCGACCATTTGGCCGGATTGGGCAGGCAGGTATTGGCTCAGGAACTCTTTGAAATTGCGTTCTCCGATAAAGCATACCCCGGTGCTGTCCTTTTTCTTGGCGGTGTAGAGCCCGGCTTCCTCCGCAATTCGGCGGACCTCAGGCTTAGGCAGATGTCCGATCGGGAACATCGCCTTCGACAGCTGCTGCTGATTGAGCGCGTTCAGGAAGTAGGTCTGATCCTTGTTGCTGTCCACGCCGCGCAGCAGCGTATAGACGCCGTCCTGCTCGACAACGCGGGCATAATGGCCGGTGGCTACATATTGGGCGCCCAGATTCAGCGCTTTCGTCAGAAATTCGCCGAATTTAATCTCGCGGTTGCACATGACATCGGGATTTGGTGTGCGGCCCAACTTATATTCATCGAGAAAATAGGAAAATACTTTATCGTAATATTCCTTTTCGAAGTTCACCGTGTAATAAGGAATGCCGATCTGCTCGCAGACGCGGCGGACGTCCTCGGCGTCGTCTTCCGCGGTGCAGTTGCCGAATTCATCGGTGTCATCCCAGTTTTTCATAAAAATGCCGATGACGTCGTAGCCCTGCTGCTTCAGAAGCAGCGCGGTGACGGATGAGTCGACACCGCCGGACATTCCGACGACGACACGTATATTTTGATTATCTGTAGACAAAAGTCATCACCATTTTCATATGAGATTGTGCCCATAGCCTCTATTTTAACACATTTGTCCACAGATCACACCACATAGGTTGTCCACCGGACGCGAACATTTCTTTGTTTTGTCATTGTTTTTTAAACCAAAACGGAGCCGAATATGTTAACATAGGCTAGGGAAATGATCGGAATACGCAGATATGGAAAAGCTTACATAAGCTGTATTCTCTTGGATTAACTCACCGACATGCTGAACCAAAGCCATTGATAACGATACATGAGGAAGAGCTAAATAGATGCAACTCAAGTTTCGAAATTTGAACCCCCTGTTGTCATAGGCTTATCCAAGCCCATCAACATGAAGATTTTGAGTTCATTCTATATAGATACCATGAATTTTACTTGAGAGAGGTGCCACCTTTGAAAATATCGACAAAAGGCCGTTACGGCTTGACAATCATGATGGAGCTTGCCGCCAAATACGGCGAAGGGCCGACATCCCTGAAGAGCATTGCCGAGAAAAACCAACTTTCCGAGCACTATCTGGAGCAGCTGATCGCTCCGCTCCGGAACGCCGGACTCGTTAAGAGCATCCGCGGGGCTTACGGCGGTTACATCTTATCGCGTGAAGCTTCCGAGATTACAGCCGGTGATGTCATTCGCGTGCTCGAGGGGCCGATTTCGCCGGTCGATTTTACAGAAGAGGATGATCCGGCCAAACGTAATCTTTGGCTGCGGATCCGTGACGGAATCGCCAACGTGCTGGATTCGACGACGCTTGCCGACCTGATTTCCTACCAGGAGAAAGAGACGTCCGAGAACTATATGTTCTACATCTAGACTACAAGCTGCAGCCACTCGCCCCTTGCGAGTGGCATTCGGCTTTGCAAACGGCGTACCTTCCAGGTGTACCTTCTGTTGGGATAGTCAACTTCCAAAGTTTTGTAAGTAAATGTTTTCCAAATTAAAAACAGACCCGCTTCGGCGAGTCTGTTTCCGGTTGTTACTGTTGACGGAACTGGTTGTTGAACCCCGTTTGGAAGCCTTGCGGCTGCTGCGTTTCCATATATCCCGATACCGGCTGGGAAACGGAGCTCACCATTTGCTGGGCCAGGCTGGAGATTTGCTGCAGCTGTTGAATGGCGCGCTGGTGGCCTTGAAGGGCGGATTGAATCATTTGCGACGTTTGCTGCTCACGCTGAGCGAGCTGCTCCAGCTGCATCGCATTTTGCTGCTCCTGCTTCAGCATTTGCTGGTAAGTCATAGAAGCTTGTTGGGTTTGCTGCGTCAGCTGATGAATGATTTGGTTGATTTGCTGGGATTGGGAATACGGGTTCATGTCATGACCTCCATATCGGGATTGGATTACCGACATATTATGACTACCCGGAAACCGTTCTATCCGAGCCAAACCCTGTATGAACAGGCTCCAAATTCCTGACTTGAATACAACAATTTCACTGGACATCATAAGCGAAATACTACACAAGACCAAGGTGGTGTAATCATGAAATCAATCTATTTGGACCATGCGGCTTCCACTCCGGTACATCCGGAAGTGGCGGAAGAAATGATGCGCGTCATGACCGGACAATACGGTAACGCCTCCAGCGTTCACGCATTCGGCCGTGCGGCCAAGCGCACCGTCAGCGGGGCAAGGGACCGGATCGCCAAGTTTCTCGGCTGCCTGCCCGATGAGATCGTCTTTACCGCCGGGGGAACGGAAAGCGACAACCTCGCTTTATTCGGCGCAGCCTCCATGCGCAGGTCTAAGGGGAACCACATCATTACGTCGTCCATCGAGCATCATGCTGTGCTTCACGCCTGCGAAGAGCTGGAAAAGGAAGGATTCCGTGTCACTTACCTGCCGGTAGACCACACCGGACGGGTTCGGCCCGAGGATCTGGAGGCGGCATTGTCGGAGGATACGATTCTGATCAGCATCATGTATGCGAACAACGAGGTAGGAACGATTCAGCCGATTGAAGAAATCGGGAGAATCGCCCGAAGCAGAGACATTCTTTTTCATGTGGACGCCGTTCAGGCTCTTGGAGCGCTGCCCATCAACTGCCATGAGCTTCCGGTCGACATGATGAGCTTTTCCGCGCACAAAATCAACGGACCTCAAGGTGTAGGAGCGCTGTACGTCCGCAAAGGACTGGTCATCGCACCGCGCCTTCACGGCGGACTCCAAGAGAAAAAGCGGCGCGCCGGAACAGAAAATATGGCCGGAATCGCCGGCTTCGGCAAAGCCGTGGAGATTGCTTCCCGCCAGATGGAGCAGCGAAGAAAGCATGATCTTCGTTTGCGCCGGGCCTTGATCAGCACGCTGGAGCAGAAGATCGGCAGGGACGCTTTTGTAATCAACGGCCACCAAGAGGAATGCCTTCCCCACATCGTGAACATCAGCTTCCCGCAGACAGATACGGAGACGCTTCTGATGAATCTCGACATGGAGGGCATCGCCGCGGCCAGCGGTTCGGCATGCACTTCAGGCTCGCTGGAGCTGTCCCATGTGCTGGAGGCCATGCAGTTGCCTCAAAATGTTTTGCGTTCGGCGATTCGATTCAGCTTTGGTTTGGGTAATACTACTGAAGATATGGAGTACACAGCCCAAAAAATTGAAACCATTCTGCGTCGTCTTACGTAAGAAAGGTAGGGATTCTCCATGGATGGAGAGGGAGGGATGAGTGCTCCATACCGTTCGCGAGACAAATCGACCTGAGCGTGCCGCATTGGATTGACTGACTTCGGTGGTAACGTGAAGGGGTTCGTTTCAATTTTGAAGAGGGTAAGGTGGGATCCTGGCCATGAAATTCCAAGAGATGATCGGACTTGCCGTATTTGATGTGGAAGAAGGCAAGGAGATCGGCAAAATATACGATATTATCATCACCGAAGATTGGAAAATTCAAGGCCTTGAGCTGGAAGGCAAAGGGTTGTTCTCCAACACAGCGAAGACGGTGTCCTGGGAGGACGTCGTTGCTTATGGCGAAGATGCTGTGATGATTCGTAATAAACAGGCTGTTCGCAAGACGGATGCCGACGACATACAATACACCTATCTTTTGGGTAAAAATAAATTAAAGGATCTGGACGTACTTACTGAGGACGGTACGATGCTCGGTAAAGTGACGGACGTTTATTTTGACCAGGAAATGGGAAATACAATATTAGGTCTCGAAATAAGCGACGGATTTGTTTCGGATTTGATTGAAGGGCGGAAATGGCTGCCTTGCACCACGGAAATGTCCATAGGGGAGAATGCGGTCATGGTTCCGCCTATGAGCGAACAGCGTTTGGAAAAAGCCATTAATTCTGTTAACGGATAGGTGATCAATGAATATGAGATGTCCTAACTGCAATTCCAAAGATATAGGAAAAATCGGTTCCCACCAATTTTACTGCTGGGGCTGCTTTATCGAACTGACGGTGAACGGGGAGAAAATGTCCGTATACCAGGTAGAAGAGGACGGTACGCTCAGCTCGCTGGACGATTTGTTCTTTGAGGAGATTCCTCAGGATTTTCCTCATCTGCACGCTTCCTCTTAAACAATATGCATGTACCGGTCAGAACATTTCCGCAGACCTTCGGGTCCTAACGAATATTTTTCTGATTTATGCTGCGTAATGGAGCCGCCCCTTCCGCTAATTGTGGTTTGTCTTCACTTGGCTACGGCCCGCAAGGGGGATTCACCCGGCAGCTTCAATCCTATTATTGGTTACATAGCACCCACAGCGGAAGTACCATACACGGTCTTATTGCCGTCATCTTGGAAACCCGTACCCGTTTTTGCCTGCACGGCAGAATCAGGTATCCGGGTTTCTTTGCGTTTTACTCATAGTTCTCCTCCCGTGGCCGCCAATAGGTTAAATTCGAATTTCGGGACATATACTAACTTGACAGCACGTCCGGAAGGAGGAGACAAGGTGGATAAACTGACGGCCAATAAATGGTTCCGGGGGATGATTTGGGTCCTGCTTGGTCTGATTATTCTGTATTTCGTTTGGCTGCTGCGGCCGATGTTCATGAATATCTATCAATTTCTGAAAGCGATCCTAGCCCCCTTTGTCGTGGCGATGATCATTTCCTATGTGCTCAATCCGGTCGTATGCATGCTGGCCGCGCGGAAAATGCCGAGGGGAATCGCCGTGCTGCTCATTTACGCCGTCTTTCTGACCTGCCTTGCGGTGATTCTGATCAATCTGATCCCGATGCTGATCGAGCAGATGGAGGAACTGAATGAGCATTTGCCGGAGATGACGATGCATGCCCAGAACATCATGAACAACCTGGATAATCGGGGGGTTCCGGTGGGAATCAAGGAGGGGGTGGATCAGTGGCTGCTGCAGTGGGAGGACCGGCTGGCCAAAGGCATCTCCAATTTCATGGACCATATCGGCAGTACCATTAACATCGTGCTGAACATTTTCATCATCCCGTTTTTGATTTTCTACATATTAAAGGACTTCGACGTTTTTGAGCGGGCGGTCGTATCGCTGCTGCCGCGCACCCGGCGCAAGGCTTCCGTCAGATTGCTGAAGGAGATCGATGAGGCGCTCGGGAATTATGTCCGCGGGCAGTTCCTGGTGTGTCTCATCGTCGGCATTCTGGCCTATATCGGATATATGATCGTCGGCATGCCGTATGCCCTGCTGATGGCGAGCATCGTTGCGGTATTCAACATCGTGCCCTACCTGGGCCCGTTCCTGGGCGCGGCGCCTGCGGTGGTCATGGCTTCGACGATATCTTGGAAAATGGTGCTGATGGTCATCATCGTGAACTGGCTGTGCCAGCTCCTGGAGAGCAATATCGTATCGCCCCAGGTCGTGGGGAAGAAGCTGCATCTTCACCCGATGCTGATTATTTTTGCCCTTCTGGTCGGCGGGGAGATCGCAGGGATCGTCGGACTCATTTTGGCAGTGCCTTTATTCGCGGTGCTCAAGGTCATCATCCAGCACTTCTTTGCCTATTACGTCAAGCGGAAGACGACGTAGAGCGGTTTGACAAGCGTCCGCGCTATCGGATATAATTCAGACAATACTACGCAAAAATGGACAAAACGGCGATGAAATGAAGTACGGCAGTTCCTCCTTGTTCAGAGAAGGGCTCCTTCACGGTAAGCGTGACGGCTGCAAGAGCCCCCAAGCGATACTGTCCGGAAAGCTGATTTCGGAGTGTGACAAATTCACCGGCTGGCCCCGTTAACGGCCTTAACAAGGCGATCGCCTGATCATTCAAGCTGGCAGCCGGCGTATGGCGCCCGGCAGTCGTTCAGGCGGTAACCAGGGTGGTACCGCGAATTCATTCGTCCCTGATCTGATCAGGGGCGTTTTTTACGTTTATCCGTCCATTTGCATGCAATTTACGAGAGAGCTGGAGGCTGTTTACTATGAAAGCAAGTGAAATTCGTTCCAAATGGCTTGAATTTTTCGCAAGCAAGGGACACCAGATCGAGCCGAGCGCTTCGCTCGTGCCGCATAACGATCCTTCCCTGCTGTGGATCAATGCGGGTATGGCCCCGCTGAAGCCGTATTTTGACGGACGCATCAGTCCCGAAAATCCCCGGCTCACGAACTCGCAGAAGTGTATTCGTACCAACGATATCGAAAATGTAGGCAAGACCCGCCGGCACCACACCTTCTTTGAAATGCTCGGCAACTTCTCCATCGGCGACTATTTCAAGGAAGAGGCCATTACATGGGCATGGGAATTTCTGACCAGCAAGGAATGGATCGGATTCGATCCGGAGCGTCTGTCGGTCACGGTATATCCGGAGGACGAAGAAGCCTTTAAGCTCTGGAACGAAAAGATTGGCCTGCCGGCCGAGCGGATCGTGAAGCTGGAGGATAACTTCTGGGACATCGGCGAAGGCCCTTGCGGTCCTTGTACGGAAATTTTCTATGACCGCGGCGAAGCCTATGGCGACCTGTCCGATCCGGAAATGTACCCGGGCGGGGAGAACGAACGCTTCCTGGAAGTGTGGAACCTCGTTTTCTCGCAGTTCAACCACAACAAGGACGGCTCCTACACGCCTCTTCCCAACAAGAACATCGATACCGGAGCGGGCCTGGAACGCTTTGCATCCATTTTGCAAAACGTCGACTCCAACTTCGATACCGACCTGTTCCAGCCGATCATTCAAAAAACGGCAGAGCTGGCCGGCGTTAAATACAATGCCAGCGTAGAGGGCGACGTCGCGCTGAAGGTCATTGCCGACCATGTGCGTACCGTTACGTTTGCGGTGGCCGACGGCGTGCTTCCGTCAAATGAAGGACGCGGCTACATCATCCGCCGTTTGCTGCGCCGCGCCGTACGTTACGGCAAAGTGCTGGGTCTTGACCGTCCGTTCCTGTACAGCCTGGTGGAAACCGTCGGCGACATTATGGGCGTATATTACCCGAACGTGGTGGAGAAACGCGAATTCATCGAGAAGGTGATCTCCACGGAGGAAGAACGTTTCCATGAGACGCTGTCCGACGGCCTGGCGATCCTCGAGGAAATCAGCAAGCAGGCGCTGGAGCAGGGCACGAAGCAGATTGGCGGCAGCGACGCATTCAAGCTGTACGATACGTACGGTTTCCCGTTCGACCTGACGGAAGACTATGCGGCTGAGCATGGGCTGACCGTTGACCGCGAAGGATTTGACGCAGCGATGCAGGAGCAGCGCGACCGCGCGCGTGCAGCCCGTCAGGAGAGCGGCGGCATGAAGGTTCAGGGCGGCGTCCTGTCCGATTATACGGTTAAAAGTGAATTTGTTGGATATAATGACACCGTAACCGAGTCGAAAATTGTGGCAATCATTGTCGATGACGCCATGGTGGACATCGCCGGGGAAGGACAGAGCGCCCAGGTGGTGCTTGACGTCACTCCGTTCTATGCGGAGAGCGGCGGCCAGGTCAGCGACCAGGGTCTGCTGCGCGGCGGATCGGTGACGGCCAGAGTGGAAGGCCTCTTCAAGGCGCCGCACGGACAGCATGTGCACCAGGTGACGGTGGAAGCCGGGGAGCTCAAGGTCGGCGAGACCGTCAAGGCAGAGGTCGATCATGACAAACGCAGAGACATCGAGAAGAACCATACGGCGACCCACCTCCTTCATAAAGCGCTGAAGGAAGTACTCGGCACCCACGTCAATCAGGCCGGATCGCTCGTTGAGCCGCAGCGCCTGCGCTTCGACTTCTCGCATTTCGGCAGCATTACGCCGGAAGAACTGGCGGATATCGAACGCCGCGTGAATGAACAAATTTGGAAGGGCACTAATGTAACAATTGAATATAAATCGCTCGACGAAGCCAAAGCAATGGGCGCCATGGCGCTGTTTGGCGAGAAGTACGGCAGCATCGTCCGCGTCGTGCAGGTCGGCGATTACAGCTTGGAGCTGTGCGGCGGATGCCACGTGAACAACACGTCCGAGATCGGAATCTTCAAGCTGGTCAGCGAAAGCGGCATCGGCTCGGGGGTACGCCGGATCGAGGCGGTAACCGGCCGCTTGGCATACGAATTCCTGGAAGGCCAGCTGTCGCTGCTGAAGCAGTCCGCAGAGCTTCTTAAATCGAATCTGCACGACGTGCCGAGACGGATTGAAGCGCTGCACGGCCAACTGAAAGAGCTGGGACGCGAGAACGAGTCGCTTCAGAGCAAGCTGAGCACGATCGAGGCCGGCCAGCTCACCGAACAGGTGAAGCAGGTGAACGGAAGAGAGCTGCTCGCTGTCCGCGTCAATGCGGGAAGCATGGACGCCCTGCGCTCGATTGCCGACGAACTGAAGGGCAAGCTCCCGAATGCCGTGCTGGTTCTCGGCGCAGCGATGGACGAGAAGGTGAACTTCGTCGTTTCCGTTCCGCAGGAGCTCGTGAAGTCAGGGCTTCATGCAGGCAAGCTGGTGAAGGAGATCGCGGCAGTCTGCGGCGGCGGTGGCGGCGGACGTCCCGATATGGCCCAGGCTGGCGGCAAGGACGCCAGCAAGCTGGAAGACGCTTTGAAGCTGGCAGAGCAATTGGTTGGATCTGGAATTTAGGCATATCATCTTTGCCTTCTGCATCCAATACATTGTAAAGACTCCGGCGGCTACCCGGAACTTTGTAAAATTTTTGTTTTTTATTTCCGTGGAATTTCCTTCGGCGCGGCCCGGTATGGTATGATAGAAAAAGTAGGAAACCTTAAAGATTCAATTCGTCAAAACATGCATGGACATGTTTTTGAAGAAGCGAGGTGTCACAAATGGATTCCATGGATAAGACAGTCAAGTTTAACGTGAAGGGTGATGAGAAGGAGGCCTCCGCGAAGGATATCCTTCTGACGGTATACGACGCGCTGGTGGAGAAGGATTATAACCCGATCAACCAGATCGTCGGCTACCTGATATCCGGAGACCCCGCTTATATACCGCGCCAGAACAACGCGAGAAGCCTGGTTCGAAAAAAAGAGCGTGATGAGTTGATTGAAGAGCTGGTCCGGTTCTATCTAGCCAATCACCGATAGGAGAGCTTTATGAGAATTATGGGACTCGATTACGGGGACCGCAAAATCGGGGTGGCCGTGAGCGATATGTTCGGCTGGACCGCCCAGGGGCTTGAAGTGGTCGAACGCCGCCGCGACGGGGCGGAAATGCAGCGAATTGCGGATCTGGTCCGCGAGCAGGAAGTGGAAGAAATCGTGGTTGGCCTCCCGAAGAACATGAACGGCAGCATTGGTCCGCGCGGCGAAATCTGCATTGCGTTTGCAGATCAGCTGAGAGACATGCTGAACTTGCCGGTTCATCTGTGGGATGAGCGGTTGACGACGGTATCCGCCGAAAGGACGCTGCTTGAAGCGGATGTCAGCCGGAAGAAACGCAGGCAGGTCGTGGATAAAATGGCTGCCAGCTTGATTTTGCAAAACTATTTGGACTCTAAGAGTAAAAGGTGAGGGTGATACAAATGGCTAATGACCGTAATCGTATGGAAGAAGAAGAACCGGAAATTATTTATATTCCCGATGACGAAGGCAATGAAGAGGAGTTTGAAGTCATCATGAAATTCGAGGTCGACGGCTCGGACTCCAAGTATATGATGGTCGTTCCGCTTGACTCCGAGGATGATGACTCCGACGAGGTCTATGCCTTCCGCTATGAGGAGGACGGAGACGATCTGAAGCTGTATATGATCGAGGACGACGAAGAGTGGGAAATCGTCGAGGAAACGTTCAATACGCTGGTTGCCGAACTTGATGGAGGGAATGAACATGAATGATTTCTCTGCAGATCAGGCCGTATGGACTTCCAAGCTGAAGGAAGCCTTTGGTCCAACTGTGGAACTGGAAGATGAGAACGGAGCGACTTCCGTCTATGATCTTACAGCTGAGTTTGAAATCAACGGTCAGAGCTATGCTGTGCTCCAAAAGCCAGGAGATCAAAGCGGAGAATTCGATATCCTGAAAGTGGTCTCCTCGCCTGAAGGAACTCTTGGGCTTGTCACCATAGATGATGACGATGAATGGGAAAATATCAGCGAGCTGTACGATGAAATGACCTTTCCTGAGGACAGCGAAGATTAATCGGGCACAAGGTTTGATCAAGTACCAAAATTGATAACTCCGGAGTCCCCGCAAAGACAGCGGAATGCGTGAAACGGAGCATTGCGCTGCTTTGTGGGGATTTTTTTGGTTATGGAGGGTTGGATCGGTTTGAAAGCTGCCAAAAAGGCTCTGGTAGTGCTGGTGATCGTCTTGGTGATCATTGCCGGCGGGGCCTATTACGTCTGGAACGGCATGCAGCCGGTGAAGGCTTCGCAGAATGCCGTCAAGTTCACCATTGAGCAGGGGATGGGAACTTCGCGAATTGCCGGGGTTCTTAAGCAAAGTGGACTCATTAAAAACGATATGTTCTTTAAAATCTACTTGAAATGGAAAAACCAGGGCTCCCGTTTTCAGGCGGGAACCTATGAGGCGAAGCCGGGGGTAACCTACGACCAGCTGATTGCCAAGCTGAACAGCGGCGAAGTGGTAAAGGCGGAGATGATCCGCATTACGATTCCGGAAGGCTATACGCTGGAGCAGATCGCAAAGACGGTGGGAGAAGCAAGCCAGAGTGATCCGGCCGCGTTCGTAAAGCTGGCGGATACCGGCGGTCAGACGGACGTACCGGCCTTTAAGGAGATCCCCGCGGATACTTCGTTAAAGCATAAGGCGGAGGGGTACCTATTCCCGGACACGTACGAATTTAAAAAAGGAACCGGGCAGGAAGAGATCCTGACCCGAATGCTGGAGCAAATGCAGAGCAAGCTGGATCAGATCCCTGATCTGGATCAGAAGCTGAAAGCTCATGGCCTTACATTGCACGAGATGCTGACGGTGGCTTCGCTCGTCGAACGGGAGGTCGTCGTCGACAAGGAGCGTCCGCTTGTTGCGGGTGTCATCTACAACCGTCTGCACAAGGAGATGAAGCTGGAAATCGATGCTACGGTGCAGTACGCTTTGAAGGAGCCGAAGGAACGGCTGCTGTATAAGGACCTGAAGGTGGACAGTCCATATAACACGTATTTGCATCCGGGGCTCCCGCCAGGACCGATCTGCAGTCCGAGCATCGCTTCGATCGAAGCCGCATTATCACCGGAAGCCTCCGATTACTTGTATTACGTGACCAAGAAGGACGGCTCGCATGAGCATTTATTTGCGAAGACGTACCAGGAGCATTTGAACAATATCAAGAAAAGCAACAGCAATGCAAAGCAGTAGCTGCAGGGCAATGATCGACTAAAGTCCGTTTGCCGCTGCGAGCACCAAAGCACCTCAGACTCTGCCGGAGACACGCGCTTCCGCCGGGTCCGGGGTGCTTTTTAAGTACTGTGGATTCGTCATGGAAATCGTTCAAAATGATAAAATTCGTTTGGGGAGAGGGTGGCATGAAGATGACTAGACAAGTGATACCGTGGGCTAGCGGCCGCTGGTCGACGGAACCGGCTGCTTATGAAGAGAAGGACGGGGAGCTGATCGTTGAAGCGTGCCAGGGCAGTGACTATTGGCAAACGACCATGTACGGTTTTGAACGGGACAACGGCCACTCGCTTCTGCTGCCATGGGATCGGGAAGAGGCGGTAGAGGTAACCTTTCGTTTGACCGCCTTCGATCATTTGTATGATCAGGCAGGGCTGATGTTATGGAGCCATGGGCAGCAGTGGATCAAAGCTGGAATCGAGATGAATGACGGCGTCCCTCATCTCGGAGCGGTTGTGACCCACGGCTATTCGGATTGGTCGCTTGCGCCCGTCCCGGAGTGGATGGAGAAGATCGTGACGATCCGGGCGTCCCGTCTGAAAGATGCGGTTATTATCAGAGCCCGGACGGAAGGGGAAGACTGGAGAACCGTCCGCGTATGCCGGCTTACTCCGGATGAATGGCAAGCGGGACCGTATTTGTGCGCGCCGACGAGTGCTGGGCTCAAAGTTGCTTTTACCCGATGGGCAACGGCCCAGCCGGATGCGGATGTGCATGAACAGCCGCCGGAGTTGTAAGGACGGCCATGCCTGACGGCTGAGCATGCCCTTCGATGGAACAGGTCGACTTCATGGACGAAAAAGGCTGCAGACTCTTGTCCGAACCCGGACGGAGGCTGCAGCCTTTTGATGGTTGATTTCAAATCGGTTGTATCTTGAATCCGGGCCGTATCAAACAGCCGCCAGCGTTATGCCTGCAAATCCAAAGGGACTGGAGCGAGCGGTTCGATGGACAGCATGTCCTTGATCGCTTCCATTTCAAGGTAGCTGGTGATGACATGGTCCGCCTGTGACAAATCCTGCCGGCCGGATCCGGGGTTAAAGTATCCGATGCAGCGCATGCCTGCGCTCTTTGCAGCCTTGACCCCATTGCGAGAGTCCTCGATGACCAGGCATGATGAGGGCTCGGCTCCCAGCAGCTTGGCCGCCTGCAGAAAAATATCGGGTGCCGGTTTGCCGGAGTTCACTTCTTCCCCGGAAAGACGCACGCTGAAAAAGGCTCCAAGTCCGGTACGTTCCATGATGAGCCGGATCAGGGACGGAGGCGAGGAAGAAGCTACCGCAAGCGGCACCTGACGGCTGCGCAGCCAATCCAGCCAAGGCGTTACGTGGGGAATCGGCTGCAGTTCGGGGTGTGCAGCCATGATGTCCAGCACGTTGTTCTGATGATAGGCGAGCACTTCTTCCAGCGGGAAGGAGAGCTTATGCTTCTCCAGCACCTGCCTCCACATGGACTCCAGCGTTACTCCCACGTAGCCGTGATGCTCCTCCTCCGTTACGGGAGCGCCGAAGTGGGCGAAAGAGCTGCGCTCAATCTCAAAATAGATCGGTTCGCTGTTTACGAGCACGCCGTCCATATCAAAAATAACGGCCTTTACCGGCGGGGCCTGCCATTCCAGATTCTGCAATGTCATAAGCTTAACGCTCCTTTGTCGTTATTTTTCGGGATCAACGGCTTCAGACCGATTGCAGAATGACCTTGATCGCCTGGGACGAAGGGCTCAGCGAACGCCCGTCCAGATCACAGCCCAGGGCTTGGAAGGCTTCCCGGTATCGGGCCAAGGGATAGGTGTGGGTTATGATTTTTTGCGCGGGAATAATTTGGCGCTCGATCATGTAATGGGCGGTGGAAAAGGTGCCCAGGGAATCGATCGAGCCGATGATTTTGAGGCTCCGGTCGACGACCTCTTTGGGATTAAAGGTGCTGACGCCGTCTCTTAAGCCGACAAGCATGAGGTAACCGCCGTTTGCCAGGCTTGGAAGCACCTGCGTTCCGACCACGCCGGTCGTATCGACGATAAGATCCACTTGGCCGCCGCCGGATGAAGCCTCTGCTGCGGCCGTTTCGAACGAATCGTAAGTTCTCCAGCGTTCCGGGGCGATACTCCCGGCGATGGCGAGCCTTTCTTTGGAGATGTCCACAATGCTTCCCGTTACGCCTTTGGAGGCCAGGGCATAGCTGTACAGAATGCCGATGGGCCCGGCGCCGAGAACGACCGTACGAAAATTCGGCAGGAGCCGGATTTGGTTGATTCCTGTCAGGATGCAGCTTAGCGGCTCCGTTAGGGTGGCCTCCTCGTAGCTGACATGATCTTTTAATGGATATAAAAAGCGGTCTTCGGTGACGTAATAATCGGTAAAGGTTCCGTTGGCGCTGACCCCGGTTTCCGTCACAGACTTATGGATGCAGTGATTTTGCCGGCCGGTTCGGCACATCTCACAGTGCCCGCAGTAATAAGTCGGGTCGATTACGACCCGGTCGCCTGGCTTCAGCGTGGTGACTCCCCTGCCGACGCTAACGACATCTCCTGCCGATTCGTGGCCCAGGATGACGGAAGATACCGCATGATATTTGCCGCTCACAATGCCCAGATCGGTTCCGCACACGCCGGTGGCGCGAATGCGGACGAGAACCTGATGTTCCTCAGTAATGGACGGCTCCGGCCGTTCCTCAAGCGTTACGTCCCATGCCGATTTGTATACCAATGCCTGCATCACGTATTACCTCCTTGGATATGGATATTTGACTTTTGCGAACATTAGCAGACCTGTTAACCGACGCTGGCCAGAACCGCGTCCAGTCTTTCCACGATCGTTACGATCTCATCCGTCGTTACGGTCAGGGACGGTCTGACCTTGACCACGTTTCCGAATCCGTATCTGGATCCGCGGAGGATCAGATGCTGATCGGCAAAGGCGCGATCGATGACCGCGTTGGTCTTGGCGACATCCGGTGCCCCGTCCTCGTCCACGATTTCCAAACCCCACATCAGCCCGACTCCGCGTGCTTCGCCGATGCAGTCGTATTTGGTCTCAAGCTCATGCAGCAGGTCGCCGAGTATTTCGCCTTTCAGTTTGACTTCATCCAAAAATCCAGGCTCGGATACGACCTCCAGGGTGGACTTGGCCGCTGTAACGGATATCAGATTGCTGCCCGAGGTGAAGGAATGCTCGTGCTTCTCCAGCACGTCCAGGCGGGATTGCATCAGTACGGCCGCCACCGGAACGCCGATACCGCCCAAGCCTTTGGCAAGGGTGATCATGTCCGGCTGAATGTCGAACCGTTCGCTGGCGAACATGTAACCGGTCCGCCCGATTCCGGTCTGAACCTCGTCGGCGATCAGAAGCAGCCCGTGTTCGTCGCAAAGCTTGCGCAGCAGCTTGAAATATCCTTCAGGTGGGACGATATTCCCTCCGTTGCCGAGGATCGGCTCGATGATGATGCAGGCCACCGACCCGGAGCTTGCGTATTCGAGGTGGTCATGGATCGATTCGATGCATTGAAAACCGCAGTTCGGGCGGGAGGCGTTAAAGGGACAGCGGTAGCAGTAAGGAGCGGGAACGTGTACGCTGTTCGCGGCGGTCGAGTTGGGGAAGTGCTTGCGCCGGAAGGCGTTGCCGGAGATGGCGGTGGCAAACTGGGTTTGGCCGTGATGGGACAGAAACAAGCTGACGATGTCGGTGGCCTGCGTATATTTTTGCGCAATCTTGGTCGCGCATTCGTTGGCCGTGGAGCCGGTAATATCCCGCATCCAGCCGGTATCGATCCCATTCGGGGCGTGCTCGGTCAATTGGTCCAGCACTTCGTTCACATACGGCTCGGTAAAAGTGGAGGACATGTGAGTCAGGCGTCCCACCTGCTCCTGAACCTTTTCGACGACATGCGGATGGTTGTAGCCGAGCGATAGATTGAACGTTCCGGACACGCCGTCCAAATACTCCGTGCCTGCATCATCGACCAACGTAATCCCTTTTCCAAACTTGAAACGGTTTGTGGTTAAGGTTTGCATCCGTCTTCCCTCCAAAGGTTAATTTTAATTTCGGTAATACGTTGTTATAAGAATATTACTTTTCCTTATGGACATCGGATTTCCCAAAAAGGGGGCCATCATCCTTCATTGCCGTGCCCCAGAAGGCTGCCTCCCAGCTTATGTTTCCTGGACTGCTGCTGCTTGGTCAGGATCAGGGACGCCAGCAGGATCAAGCTGAATCCGGCAAGGATCCAGACAGCCATTCCGGCCGACCATTGATCCATCGACCAGCCGATCAGATACTGCAGCACCGCGCCGCCGATCCCGCCGGATGCGATCAGGATGCTGGTGGTAGTCTCCGTCATTCCCGGAATGAGCACGTTGGCATACACGAGGGCGATGGAAAACAGCCCGGACATCGAGACGCCGATTCCAAAGACGAGCAGGTAGGCCGTCCATTCGTTTGCCCATAGAGCGAACCCGATCGTAAAGGCGAAGGTAGCCGCCGTGCTCCAGACCAAAAACGGGATATACCTTACCGTTTCCGCGATTCTACCCACGAACAGCCGCCCGATGACCATAGCAATCCACAGGATAGTGACGCCAAGGGAAGCGAGTGAATCTTTAACGTGCACCTTCTCGATCAGAATGGATGGCAGAAAATTCATCAGCCCCAGCTCAAGACCCATATATACAAAGAAAAAGATGATGAATATACCCAGCAGCCCGGCGTATCTACCCCGGTAGCGGCTTTTCTCCGGAGAACCAGCGGTTACCGCCTTGTCCAGCCGTGCGGAGCTCTCTGCCGGCATGGCCAGCCACAGGATCAACAGCATCAGCGATACCAGGGCAACCGTAAAAAAGGTGAGGAACCAGGCGTCCATCGTAAGAAACAGGCTGACCGCCGCGGGAATAAGGAGCGCGCCCAGACCGAAGTAAACATCGAGCTTGGTCATGGCGACCGCTTTCTGTTCTTCGGCAAATTCAATCGTAAACGCTCCGATCGAAGACTCAATGATGCCGGAACCGAAACCGACGAGCAGGGTCATCAGAATGATCCAGGTCCAGGACGGAAGGCTTCCCATGACAATGCAGGCTGCGGTGATGCAGGCCAAGGAAACAGCAAGCATCCGCTTTCGGCCGAGCTGGGCCGCCATGAAAGGCGAAGCCGTAACTCCGGCGAGAAAACCGAGAAACTGCAGGAAGAGCAGCGTTCCGCCGTCACCGTAATCCTTATGGTAATGGTCCAGGAGGACAGGAAGCATAGCGCCGAGCACCACGCTGGTGATTCCGATCAGCAGGTAAAATCCGCAGCTTAAGGCAAACAACCTCCGCAAGAATTCACGCTCCTTTGTCGATATTTTGGGAGATCTCCAAATCTATCAGCTGATGTAATACAATTTATACCATATTAGCCATAAAATAAATATGTTATTTTGTAAAATAATATTTTAAATGTAAAAAATATGTAATTAGAAGGAGAACGCAGCATCCGCATGGTTCCTTTCTCATACGAAAGAGAAAGAAGAGGCTTGACTGTTTTCGTCGAATAATAAGGTCTTCCGCCTCTGGCAGCCTCTGTTTCATCATCTTTAATGGGCATTCCAATGCATAGTTCAATAGAATTATAAGGTTTAGGAAAAAAGTTATAAAAAAATTGCCAAAAAAGCAAAGGTTCGAGATGGAAAATGTCGAAGAATAAAGTAGGCATTCGTTTTTTAAACTTACATACGACGTAATGCAAGAAATTGAAACGGCGGTGAGTGAGAGTGGGATGGATTCGAAAGAAAGATATGGGGGAAGAAAAACAGAAACAGAATAGCTCCAGCTCAAAGGAGCGAAGCGGCAGCAAGCGGAAGGCTTCAGCAGCATCAGGAGGGCCGGGAGATCCGAAAAAGCCGTCACGGTTCGCCAGCCTGCCGGGCATCAGCGGGGCACAGCTGCAAAATTTAAACCCGTTCAAGTCGGTGGGCGTGAAGCTGTTCCTGATTTTTTTCGTGGCGATAGCGGCGATCGTGCTGACCCTGGGTCTAACATCCTATAGCAAAGCCAAAAGCACCATCAAGAACAATACGGCGCTGGCGAACAGCCAGACGATCCAGCAAACTCAGGAAAAATTGGATATCATTCTGAAGCAGTATGAAGATATGGCGATGCAGATGTTTTTTGATCCGGAAATGCAGAGCGTCATCGACGAGCTGGCACGGAACCGGCAGGATGAATACCAGAATTTCGTGCTTACGGATCAGATCAATAAAAAATTGTCAAACCAGCTGAACAGCAACTCTTCGATCAAAGCGATTTATCTGGTTCCGCCCGAAGAGTCGCAGCGGATCATCTCTTCCGGTTCAGGCGGCCTGGACATCAATACGATCCGCGAAGTCGACTGGTTTAAAAATGCGAAGAAAACAAATCAGACATCATGGGTTCCTTCTTCAAAGGGTAAGGATGGAAGCGTTTCCTTCGAGCTGGTCCGCTCGCTGCAGAGCTTGTCCCGCGGCGGAGCCTACGTCATTATCGTGGAGCTTAAGACCGACGTCATCGAAAACCAGCTCAACGGAATCAGCCTGGGTGACGGAAGCAAGCTGCAGGTTGGCGACGCGAACGGTCAAGTCGTTGCCTCTACCGTGAACAGTGAAGCAGGAACCAAAGCCACACTTTCGTTCATGCAGGGACAGACAGAACCGGCCAAGACCCTGGAAACGCAGGATAACGAAGGGAATGAAATCCTTGCCGTATACAACACCCTCGAGACGACAGGTTGGAGGCTGGTCGGAACCGTTCCGGTCGAAATGCTGGTCAAGGACGCTAAGGGAATTCTGGTTTTGACCATGGGAATGGCCGTTGGAGCGATCGTGGTCGCCATCCTGATCGGGTTCTGGATGGCCCGCATGATCGCAACTCCGCTCAGCAAGCTGAAGGATCTGATGTTGGAGGGAGCCAAGGGCAACCTGAACGTGCGGACGCAGCATAAGTCCAAGGATGAAATCGGTCAGCTGGGACAGGCTTTCAATCTGATGGTGGATCAAATTACGAAGCTTGTTCAGCAGACAAATACGACGGCCCAGCTCGTGCTTGAAACGGCGGGCGAGCTGACCGATGCTTCCAAGAAGACGGCGATCTCGGCCAAAGAAATTGCCATTGCGACCGAGGAAATCGCCAACGGGGCAAGCAGTCTGGCTACCGAGGCGGAGCGCGGAAACGAGATGACCGAGCATATGGCCAAGCAGATGGGATTGGTGATCACGGCCAATGAGGAAATGGGCAGCGCCGCGCGGCATGTTGAACAATCCAGCCAGTACGGAACCAAACAGCTGAACGAGCTGCTGGACAAGACGCATCAAACGGAAGAAATGACGCGTGAGCTGATGCACAAGGTGGATGCCTTGAAGCAGACGGCAAGCTCTGTCAACAAAGTGCTGGTCGTGCTGCAAAATATTACGAAGCAGACGAATATTCTGTCCCTGAACGCAACGATCGAAGCGGCGCGTGCCGGGGCGGCCGGACGAGGCTTCATGGTCGTGGCAGACGAAATTCGCCAGCTTGCGGACCAGTCCAGACAATCGATTGACATGGTAGGGCAGATCACCGGTCAAATTATGTCCGAGATGAATGAAACGGTCGAAGCGCTGTCGGACGCTTATCCGCTGTTCCAGCACCAAATGACTGCGGTGAAGGAAACGAACGAAATTTTCGTATCGGTTCAGGAACAGATGGGCGATTTCACGCAGCGGCTGCAATCCGTAACCGAGTCGATATCGGCGCTGCATGATTCGCACAGCGTTCTTTCGGAAGGCATGAGCAACGTCAGCGCGGTCGCAGAGGAATCCTCGGCGACCTCCGAAGAAGTCGCCTCGCTCAGCAATGAGCAGCAAAGCGTGGGCGATCATCTCGTTGAGCTCTCCGCCAAGCTGGAAAATGTATCGATACAGCTGAAGGAATCGCTGTCCCGGTTTACGCTGAACTAAAGGAAGCTTAAGGAAGCATAATAAGGAACATGTTCAAAACTAAGCTTTATTCACAATGCAGCAACCTTGGCAGTGTAGTGCCAACCCAATAAACAGTTTTCACAGTGAGCCAACGTGTCCTCCGCTCGGGGATGCGTTGGCTTTCTGATTCTCTCCGGGAAATGGGCTGGTCTAAGCTTGGCGGGTTGGACATGCCTGCTGAAGGATATACTGAGTGGAAAAGGCATAAAGAGGGGTTCTTCTTGAGCGTAAAACATAAGCAGCGCATTTTCTATGTGCTGGTCATCCTTTCGTTTATGATGACGGTACTCATATTGAGGTTAGCCTACATCCAGCTCGTTATGAGGGTGTCGGAGCTGCCTGGAAGCCGGTTTACGATGCAGGAAATGTCGGTGCTGCAGCGGGAGCGCGGCGTGGTTTTGGACTCCGGGCGGGGCAAGTTTTATGACAGAAACGGCGAGCCCTTAACAGGGAAGACGGTTTCCGCCGCCGTGCTGTTCCCGGTTTCCGGTTCCATCCGGCAAGAGGCGAAGGACAAACTGAATGCAGTCACCCGGGTCCTGAAGACGGATCAGGCCGCCTTCCTGAAGGTATGGGATCACTTGAGCGTCCCTCTCGTGTGGCCGGACTCCCGCAAGAGCGATCCGCTGGCGTTGAAGGACAGCGAAGCGAAACAGGTAAGGACGGCCGGAATCAGCGGCATCGAAGTGCTGCCGTATACTAAGCGGTATGAGGATGCTTCCAGCGGGATGCAGTGGATCGGCTATTTAACGGAGCAGCCCGGACAGAAGCATCTGATCCACACGGGGTATGCCTTCCAGGAAGGGGCGGCCGGGCTGGAAAAGACGCTGGAGCCGCTCCTGCGCGGGATGGGTCCGACGACCGCCTATTATACCGTCGATGGAAGCGATCAGCCCATTCCGGGTACGGGCATCCGGATTAAAGGACCAGGTAACGCCTATTATCCGCTCAAATTCCGCACCACGGTGGATCTGGAGCTGCAGCGGCAGATCGAGCAGCTGGCCAAGGAATCGGGGATGAAGGAGGGAGCCGTTGTCCTCCTTGATGCACAGACGGCCGATGTGGTGGCCATGGTATCGCTGCCGTTCTACAATCCCTTGGACGTCCATCCGCAGCAAAGGGCATGGAATAACCGCGCTTTGCAGGCAGCCGTGCCTGGTTCCATATTCAAAACGGTCATCGCGGCAGCGGCGCTGGAGGCAGGCGTCACTACTCCGGGTGAAACCTTTACGTGCACCGGCGCATACGGTAAATATGGACTTTCCTGCCCCAAAGAGCATGGCGTGATTACCCTCGCTGAGGCTTATGCCGAATCGTGCAACGCCGTGTTTGCCGAACTGGCGGAGCGGCTGACAGCGGGCGAAATCGAAGCGGCCGCTCATAAGCTGGGCCTGGCCAGAACGGTGGGCTGGGAGGAAAAGGACATCCTTGGCCTGCCTCTTCTGCGCCCGTTCGATCATGAGGACAGCGGAAAAATCTTTGCCGATCCGGATAAGGCCGACAGGGACGGGGGGATCCGCGCACAGACCGGCATCGGTCAGCGCGATGTACAGGTGACCCCGCTGCAGGCCGCCAACATGATCGTGACGCTTCTTCAGCAGGGACAAGTCCACGCGCCACGAATTCTGGAGAGCGTCTCGTATGCGAACGGCCAGCTGATGAAAGAGCTGAAGCCCCATTTGGCCCCATCGTCCCTTGGTACCGTCCAGCCGGCAACTGCGGATTTGATTACCGGTTGGATGGAGAAGGTGGTCACCGAAGGAACGGGTCAGTCGATCCGCGGCGCGGCATGGCCGCTTGCCGGCAAATCGGGAACGGCCCAGGTGACCATAAACGGGCAGCCGCGTAATCATCAGTGGTTCATCGGGTACGGACCCGTGAACCAACCGAAATACGCGGCTGCAGTACTGTATCAAAATATGTCGACGTCCTCCTGGAACCAGGCGACGGTGCTGTTCGGACGCATTATGAACCTGCTTGCGGCTCATCCGGCGGCGTAGCATCCGGCGTGCGGGTGGTCATATCAAACGGCGACACGTCGAACTCTTCCTTCGGAAGGCGGATCCAGCTCTGCAAATATCCCTGCTGGAGCAGTTCCTTGATCAGGATCAGCAGCACGGGAGAGAGGATCAGTCCGGCGATGCCAAAGATCGACAGGGAGATGATCATGAACGAGAGCATCAGGAATGCCGACGACACGCCGATCGAATTGCCTGTAATCCGCGGTTCGAGCAGCTGGCGGGTGAGAAGCACCACGACGAGCAGGACGGAAAGGCCGATCGCCAGACTGAGATTGCCGACAATAAACAAATAAATGATCCATGGGATCAGGATAACCGGAACCCCGACGAGCGGCAGAATATCAAATACGGCACAAACCAAGGCTAGTGCAAGCTCGTTGCCTGTGCGCAGAATCAACAGCCCGGCATATACGAGCACGAGGGTGATGAGCACCATGATCAGCTGGGCCTTGATGTAGGAGCCGATGGCTTTCAGGACATATGTCTTTAGAAATGTATAGGCGTTCTTCAGCGTCTTCGGCGACTTGTCCCGCATCACTTTTCTCCAGCTGCCGATTTCGGTGCTGAGGAAAAACGCCAGGATGATCGCGATGCCGAAGTTGCCCATAAAGGACGAGAACGAACTGAACAGTCCGACCATATATTTAAAGAAAGCGGTTGCCCACCCGCTGGCATAATCCGTTAACGTTGTAAAATACTCGTTCATTTTTGCAGTGACATTTGGCGGCAGGGCTGCGATTTTTTCCTGAAGAAATTGCGTCAGCTTGGTAAATTCCGTTTGAATCATATGCGTGTATTTGGGCAAATTATCTTGGACCTGGGCGAACTGGGAAACGACGATCAGTCCGACTCCGAACAAGATCCCCAGAATCACCAGAATAAACACCAGTACGGAAATGGCGGAAGCGAACGGTTTGGGCATGCCCCTCTTGTGTAAAAACTTGGCCAGCGGTTCGATCATAAAGAAAACGACGAAGGATAAAAATACGGGCGCGGCGATTTGGTACAGCTTGCTGAATATGTACATGACGAGGAAAACGGTAAGTACGATGAACCCGATATCCACAAAGGTTCGCCAGTATTTTTTGTACAGTGGAAGCATCGCGGGCGGATCTCTCCTTTTCACAACAGATTATTTTTCATTGTACACGATTTATAAAAAAACGCCTATTTCTTCAGTCACTGTGATAAAATAAGAGGTAGCGATTTTTATAGGGTGCCTATGAAAATTAAAGTTATCAAATAACACATGCCTTTCGGCAAGTCAAAGTCAATACAGAGAAAAGTGGGGATATGACATGCAGACTTTGCTGCTTTGGTTATTTTACATCTCATCGTTTTACGCGTTTATTCCCGGCTTGATCACCCGGATATTCGGTTTCCGCGTATTTCGCAGAGGGATCACGGAGCATGAATACGCGCTGACCTTCGATGACGGTCCCGATTCGGTGTACACTCCGAAATTGCTGGACCTGCTGAAAAGATACAACGCCAAGGCCACCTTCTTCGTCGTCGGCTCGCACGCGGAGCAGCATCCCGAAATCGTCAAGCGAATCTATGACGAAGGCCATCTGATCGGCATTCATAATTATGTCCATAAATCGAACTGGCTCATGCGGCCGGGAACGGTCAAGAAACAGATTATGAAGACCGACAAGGTTATTCATACGATTACCGGGGAGCGCAGTTCTTATTACCGTCCGCCTTGGGGAATCGTGAACCTGTTCGATTTTGCCAAGCGGAGCCAGTTCAAGATCGTCCTGTGGTCGTCCATGTTCGGCGACTGGCGGGAACGCATCGGCGCGGACCGGCTGACCGAGCGGATGCTGAACAAGCTTCAGCCCGGAGAAGTGATGCTGCTGCATGATTGCGGCCTCACGGCCGGAGCTAACCCGGACGCGCCGCAGCAGATGCTGATCGCTTTGGAGCGGGTGCTGGAGGAAGCGGAGCGCCGCGGAATGAAAGCCATCCGGATCGACGAGATGATCGAAGCGAAGGAGAAAGCGCCGGAGCGAAAGCTGCCGCGGCTGAAACGGGCTTCGGTCAAAGTTTGGCTGCTGTGGGAAACGCTGTTTCATGCGATGTTCCGGTTGAAATCAATCCGGCCTTATGATCCGTTCATCCATTACCGGCTGCGCACCTATAAGGGACAAACGGTGGAGATGAATGACGGCGCAACGCTGTCCAAGGGAGATAAAGTGATCGAGCTGCACTTCGATAACGAGAAGCTGTTCCGGCTCGGTGTCCGGTCCAGATCGATGGTGCACCTGGCCATCCAGATGATCCGCGCCACCGAAGATCAGTTCCCGGAACTTGCCCGGATCATCCTGAGCGACCCTGAACTGCAGCAGGCGAAGGCCATATACGGAATCACGATGATTAACCGGGGGCCAAAGAACTTCGGCTTCAAAATCGTCGATTTGAAAGACGGCTTATTCGCTAGATCGACGACGATGTATTTGAAGTTCCTGCTGCGGATCATTAATCCGTCCGGACAGGAACGGCTGAAGGACCATGCGGAACAGATGGTTCCGAAACTGCTGGTCATGTCTGTTGCTCAGCTAATCGAGCGGTTTTCCGAGAGCGGATCTCACCGCCGGCAGCAAGTGAAGGAGCCGTCCGATCCGCAAGAGGAGAAGAAGGGCGAGCTGCTTGACCTGAATCTGGTTGCTTCGTCGCAGGGTATCGGCAGCACGCCGCCTGCTATGTAAATCAAACAGCACTTATACGAAAATATGGATCGGGGCTGTCCCGGCTGTGGTAAAGACCGCAGCTGGAGACAGCCCTTTTGATGTTGAACCGGAAACCGAATGAAGCAGCCTTACTATTTAAAGTCTTATGCTTTATATAAAAAAGGTGCTTCATAAGTCGGAGTGACTTATGAAGCACCTCGGATGCATCTCACTTCGATGCAGAGTAGATTAGATTTTCATGACGCCGCCTTGGCTGGCGTTGGTGACGAGCTTGGAGTAACGGGCGAGATAGCCTGTTTTCACCTTCGGCTCGAAGCCTTTCCAATGGGTGCGGCGCTCGGCCAGCATTTCGTCGCTGACAAGAAGCTCGATTTTACGGTTGTTCAGGTCGAGCTCGATGATGTCTCCGTCTTCGACGAAGGCGATCGGACCGCCCTCAGCTGCTTCCGGAGAGATGTGGCCGATACTGATCCCGCGGGATGCGCCGGAGAAGCGTCCGTCCGTGATCAGGCCGACTTTGGCTCCAAGGCCCATGCCGACGATTTGGGACGTAGGCGCCAGCATTTCCGGCATGCCTGGGCCGCCTTTAGGTCCTTCGTAACGAATAACGACGACGTGGCCTTCTTTAACCTTGCCGTTTGCGATGCCTTCCAGCGCCTCTTCCTGGGAGTCGAAGCAGATGGCAGGACCTTTATGATAGCCGCCGACGGATGGATCCACGGCGCCGACTTTGATGATGGATCCTTCCGGAGCCAGGTTGCCGTAGAGGACCGCCAGGCCTCCACGCTCGGAGTATGGCTGGTCGATCGGATGGATGACGTTCTTGTCCTGGATTTCGCAGCCGGTTACGTTCTCGGCCAGCGTCTTGCCGGTAACCGTCATGCAGTCGCCGTACAATGCGCCCGGCTTCTTGAGCAGCTCGTTCAGCACGGCGCTTACGCCGCCTGCGGTATGAACGTCTTCGATGAAGTAATCCGAAGCCGGTGCGAGCTTGGAGATATGCGGCACGCGGTTGGCGACTTCATTGATCCGCTCCAGCGGATAATCGATGCCGGCTTCCTGAGCGAGAGCCAGGGTGTGAAGCACGGTGTTTGTGGAGCCGCCCATGGCCATGTCGAGCGCAAAGGCGTTGTCGATGGATTCCCTGGTCACGATGTCACGCGGCTTCAGGTCCATCTTCACGAGTTCCATCAGCTGGCGTGCAGATTGCTTGACGAACTCTCTGCGTTCTTCGGCTACCGCCAGAATCGTGCCGTTGCCCGGCATTGCCAGTCCAAGGGCTTCCGCCAGACAGTTCATGGAGTTCGCGGTGAACATGCCCGAACAGGAACCGCAGGTAGGACAGCCGTATTGTTCAAGCTCCAGCAGATCGTCGTCGCTGATTTTTCCGACTTGGTGGGCACCGACGCCTTCGAATACGGATGTCAGGGACAGGCGGCGTCCTTTGCTGTCTACGCCGGCCTTCATCGGACCGCCGCTGACGAAGATCGTAGGGATGTTGACGCGCAGCGCGCCCATCAGCATACCCGGCGTAATTTTGTCACAGTTCGGAATGCAGACCATGCCGTCGAACCAGTGTGCAGAGACGACGGTTTCGAGCGAGTCGGCGATGATTTCGCGGCTCGGCAGGGAATAACGCATGCCGATGTGCCCCATGGCGATGCCGTCATCGACGCCGATCGTGTTGAATTCAAACGGAACGCCTCCGGCTTCGCGGATGGCCTCCTTGACCAATTTGCCGAATTCCTGAAGGTGGACGTGGCCGGGAACGATGTCGATGTATGAGTTGCACACGGCGATAAACGGCTTGCCGAAATCCTCCTCTTTCACGCCCGCCGCGCGGAGCAAGCTGCGGTGAGGCGCGCGGTCAAAGCCCTTCTTGATCATGTCAGAGCGCATTTTATTAGCTGCCATGATGTCTTTTTCCCCCTAACTGTAAGTATCGCGCTTTAGCGCGGTTAACTATGAAAGTGCCCGTATAAAACGAAACGGTTTTAAATGAGTCTATCACAAAATGAAAGCTTTTTCTAGCAATGGTTCGAAAGATTCGGGGAACTTTAGGCCCAGGCAGGTGAACAGGAAAAGGCACCTTCCATTCGCTGGGAATGAAGGTGCCTTTTGGCTTATGTCAATCCATCACTCGTTGTTGGCTGATGGTCAGGCAGGGATTAGTTTTTGCCGCCCTTGCGGCCGATTTCTTTGTAGAACTCCTTGTCATGAGACTCGGAAGTGGCTTCGCCGCCTTTTTGGCCGATCTCCTGATAGAATTCACGGTCGTGGTTTTTGGAAGTGGCTTCGCCGCCTTTGCGACCGATTTCCTGATAAAATTCCTTGTCATGATTTTTGGCCGTTGCTTCCCCGCCCATACGACCTGCTTCTTCTCTGCTCATTTTACCGTTATTATCGTTGTTACGTGCCATTTCAAATCACTCCTTGGAAAGTATTTTTGATGGATATAGATTGAACTAAAGTGTACCTCCGGACCCGAAGTCCGTGCCCGCCTTCCGAAGAAAGCGCGGATGACGTTAGCCTTAGTTCACTCTATATTAGTTGCGCGCATCCTTTACTTACCACAGCCCTACTGGAGTGAAACAATTAAATTATGAAATAATTGGTAAATAACTTGCTTGGATACAGCCACGTCGGAAGGAGGCATATCAGATCAGCCCTAGCGGATAAGCCCGTGGAGAGGAGGAGAGAAATACGGCTCCGCTTCTATTGTTACATATTGACAACCCTTCTTCCTCCGCTGACAATAGGGACAGACCAAGTAACGGAAAGGGGAAGAAAACATGCAGGATAGTAACCTACCTGGATCACCCGAGCTTGTCACGTTCGGAGAAAGCATGGGGCTGTTCACGGCGCAGGATTCCCGCGGCCTGGAGTATGCTTCCACCTTACATAAATCCTTTGGCGGAGCGGAGAGCAATGTGGCCATCGGCGTCGCCCGTCTGGGTCTCACGTCAGGCTGGTTCGGGGCGATCGGAAAGGATCCTCTCGGGGATATGATTTACAAGTCGATCCGCGGCGAAGGCGTAGACGTGTCGCAAACGGTCCGCGGTATTGACGCGCCAACAGGCATGATGATCCGTGAAAATACGGCGGGCCGCACATCGGTGTACTATTACCGGAAAGGCTCCGCGGCAAGCCGGATGCAGCCGGATCAGCTGAATGTTTCCTATATTGCCGGGGCCAAAATGCTGCACGTGACCGGCATTACGGCGGGGATCAGCCCGTCCGGACTGGCCTGCGTCGAAGCGGCTATAGACATCGCCGCGGCAGCCGGCGTCAAAATCAGCTTTGACCCCAATCTCCGCCTGAAGCTGTGGAGCCTGGAAGAGGCGCGGGGCGTGCTGCTGCGTCTGGCCGAAAAGGCGGATTACTTTTTACCGGGCCTCGACGAGCTGAAGCTGCTGTACGATACGGACGATGACGCGGCGATTTTTGCAAGCCTTTCCAAACTGAAAGCCGTATCGATCGTCAAAGGCGGTCCCGACCTGACTTATGTGCTCGAGCAGGGGAACGTAACGGAGGTTCCGTACTTCAAGGCCGATAATGTACTGGATACCGTCGGAGCGGGTGACGGCTTCTGTGCCGGCTTTATCGCCGGGCTATTGAAGGGCGAAAGCGCCGTGGAAGCGACCCGTCTGGGGAATCTAACCGGATCTATGGTTATTCAGGCCGTGGGTGATTGGGAAGCGCTTCCGACTTGGGAGCAGGTCGAGGCGAAGCTCGGCAACAAGGCTCATATTGAGAGATAAAGCGAATGTTTGCAGGGTACTTTGGAAATAGACATCTTTCAGGCTTTTCCATATAATGAACACAAAGGAGCGGTCATTGTGAAAAAAATCCAGCTTTTGCAAAAAATTATCGATAACGGCGTCGTTGCCGTTCTGCGCGGAGATTCGGCCGATCAGGTGTTTGACATGGCTGAGGCGGCGATTGCCGGCGGAATCAAGGTCATCGAGGTTACGCTGACCGTGCCGGGAGCGCTGCATGCGATCGAGAAGCTCAGCCGGATGTACAGCTGGGAGACGAGCGACCCGGACAAATTCGCCATTATCGGAGCGGGAACGGTGCTGGAGCCTCAGACGGCGCGCGCTTCCATCATGGCCGGAGCCCAGTTTGTCGTCGGTCCTTCGCTGAATCCCGACACGGTTAAGCTGTGCAATTTGTACCGGGTGCCGATTCTGCCGGGCGTCATGACGATCGCCGAAGTGCAGCAGGCACTCGAGCTCGGGGTCGACATCGTGAAGCTGTTCCCTGGCAGCCTGTACGATCCGTCCATCATCAAGACGATGAAGGGGCCTCTGCCTCAAGCAGACTTTATGCCGACAGGCGGCGTATCGCTGTCCAATCTCGGCGACTGGATCAAAGGCGGAGCGGTGGCTGTGGGCATCGGCTCGGACCTGACCAACGAAGCTGTGAAGACTGGGGATTTAAGCCATGTCCGCACGAAAGCGGAGCAGTACATGGAGGCTTACCGCAAGGCAAAGTCGGAGCTGTAAGCCGGCCGGAATGTTATGAGCGGAATCATTGTATCATAAGTAAAACCCAAGTATTTTGAATCAAACCCGATCGTAACGGGTACTACACCATACAGCCTGCCGTCCCGCATGTGGAGGCGGGCTGGTCCCTTATTCCATATGAAGCGAGAAGCCGCGGATCGGATCAAAAGGACCAACACTTGTGGAGGTGCACCATATCGTGCAGAACATAGATACGCTTGCCTCTTGGATTGAACAAAGCGGCAATATCGTTTTTTTCGGTGGAGCGGGAACGTCGACGGAAAGCGGCATTCCCGACTTCCGTTCCGCCGCCGGGCTGTATCAGACCGAACAGCATCTGCCATACCCGCCGGAGCAAATGCTGAGCCGGTCCTTTTTTATGAAGCTTCCCGAGGTGTTCTTTGATTTTTACCGCAGCAAAATGCTGCATCCCGATGCGGCTCCGAACGGCTGCCACCGGATGCTGGCCAAACTGGAGCAAGCCGGCAAGCTGAAGGCTGTCGTGACCCAGAACATCGACGGATTGCATCAGAAGGCGGGAAGCAAAGAGGTGCTGGAGCTGCACGGTTCGGTTCACCGCAACTACTGCATGGGCTGCGGGGCGTTTTACGACCTGGAGCACATCATGGCGACGAACAAGCTCGTTCCGCGCTGCCCAAGCTGCAGCGGGATCATCAAACCTGACGTCGTCCTGTACGAGGAGCCGCTGGACCAGCAGGTGCTCTTTGGTGCGGTGGAAGCGATCTCCCAAGCGGATCTGCTCATCATCGGCGGCACCTCCCTGACGGTTCAGCCGGCAGCGGACCTGGTGTCCTATTTTCAAGGAAGCCGCACCGTCCTCCTGAATATGGACCCCACTCCATATGACCGCAAAGCGGATCTGTTGATTGCGGATAAAATCGGCGAAGTCATGGAGCAGGTGGAGCGGAAACTGGGTATTTAATGGGTGGCAGATGTTCATAGCGCGGTAAGCGTGGTAACAGCTTAGTCCATCCCTTTAACAGGAAGGATATCAGCCGGGACCTCCAGCCCGTGTAATCGGTTTCTTGTCAAATGCCTTGCCGAGGATTTATGATGGTTCTAGTAGTCTATTAACCGTGAGAGAGAAGGGCGGATATCAATGGCATATACACCAAGCGAATCACGTTATGAAGAGATGACTTATAACCGCTGTGGCCGTTCGGGACTGAAGCTCCCGGCCATATCGCTGGGACTCTGGCATAATTTTGGCGGAATCAATACGTACGAAAATGCGCGGAACATGATCACCCGCTCGTTTGATTTAGGAATTACCCACTTCGATCTGGCGAACAACTACGGTCCTCCACCAGGCTCGGCGGAAGAAACGTTTGGCCGGATTCTGGCCCAAGACCTGAAGAGCCACCGGGATGAATTGATTATCTCGTCCAAAGCCGGGTATTACATGTGGCCCGGTCCTTACGGGGAGTGGGGATCACGCAAGTATCTCGTCTCCAGCCTGGATCAAAGCTTAAAGCGGATGGGCCTCAATTATGTCGACATTTTTTATTCGCACCGCTTTGACCCGGATACTCCACTGGAAGAAACGATGATGGCGCTTGACCATATTGTGCGTTCCGGTAAAGCGCTGTACATCGGCATTTCGAATTATTCGGCGGAGCAGACGGCGGAAGCGGCCGCGATCCTGAAGCAGCTGGGAACGCCGCTCTTGATCCACCAGCCAAGCTATTCCATGCTGAACCGCTGGATCGAGAACGGCCTGCAGGACGTGCTGGATGAGCAGGGGATCGGCACGATTGCCTTTACCCCGCTGGCTCAAGGGCTGCTGACGAACAAATACCTGAACGGCATTCCGGAAGATTCGCGTGCCGCGAGCCCGTCGGTCTTCCTGAACGAGAGCAACATTACGCCGGATGTGCTTCGCAAAATTCGGGCGCTGAACCAGCTTGCGGCCGCTCGCGGCCAAAGCCTGGCCCAGCTGGCGCTGGCCTGGGTGCTGCGCGGAGGGCGCGTGACTTCAGCCCTGATCGGAGCCAGCCGCGTCAGCCAGATCGAAGACAACGTGGCTGCACTGAAGAATCAGGAATTCAGCAAGGAAGAGCTGGACCGGATCGAGGCGATTTTGAAAACGGAAAGCGAATCCTGATCCTGTGTATATCCTGCGGATCGATGAGAGGCAAATTCCGGTGACGGAAACTTAAGTCCATATTAGCGACCATCCTCGATTAACCCGTTAACACGGATAACTCGATTGCGGTTGACCTTGGGCGTATATCAGGTGTATGACCGGCCTGGACTAAACTTACGCACATCTTAGGTGCAATAACTCTCTTGTCTGGCCCTTAGGCGGAATAACCCGCTTGTCATGGGCCTAACACACAATAACCCGCTTGTCTGCCAGAGGGCAGGGCATGCGGGTTATTGTGTGCCTGGCGCTTAGGATCCGCGCTGCGAGTCCGGCCGGGCGGAAGCGACGAGGTCCGGAGCCGTTACGACGGCGCGGTACGCCGTCGGGGACTGCCCGCACAGCCGCTTGAATTGGCGGGAAAAATACAGGGCGTCCGTCAGCCCGACGGAGGCGGCCACCTGCTCGATCGACAGCTCCGGCCGTTCGCGCAGCAGCTGGCGCGACTTATCGATGCGGAGCTTAAGCAAATAGGTCACCGGCGAGCATCCGGTTTCTTTCTTGAAAATCCGCGAAAGATAAGCCCGGTTATAGCCGAGGCTGTCGCACATTTGCTCAATGGAGACCGGATGGGCGTACTGTGCCGACATGTAGTGGATCATCTGCTTGACGGTCCGCTGCACCTGCGATTCCGTTCCCGTCAGCCGGGAATGGCTGGACAGGATATTCTGCGCTTCCGAGAAGATCAGGTACAGATAGCCGAGCGACGCCAGATCGGCGCTTTCCTGCTTCGTATAGAACGCTTCCTGCATCCGTTCAATAGAGCCGGGGATCATGGTGTCCCCGTCGGTAAAAAGCACCGGATGCAGCGGGTCGAAGCCGGCGTTCACCAGGAGACCCTGCGCCTCTCTGCCGGAGAAGGCGGTCCAGCGGTAGCGCCAAGGCTCGCCGGCGTCGGAGGCGTAGCTGACCAGCTGGCCGGGATGAATGAGAAAGCAGCTCCCTTGTCCGAGCTCATAGGTGCGCTGCTCGGTTCGAAACGTCCCTTTTCCCTCTTCTACATAATGAAGCAGATAGTAATCATAAATTTTTGGCCCGACGGCATGCACAGGCCTGGTCTGGCTCTCTCCCGCAAACAGCACGTGCAGCGGGCCGTCGTCATGATAGACGGGGTTTGAAGCAACGGAGTAGGTCTCCTGCGGAATCATGGATTCATCGATCCTTTCACCAACATCAAAATAAATGCGATCCTTCTTACACCATTATATTCTCCAAGGTCACATAAATCCATATCCAGTCAACATAATTGCATTAACGCGGACAGGAAGTCCTTTTATAATGAAAGAGCAGAACCATAAGGAAAGGATGGGTGCATATCCCTATGACATCGGAAACTTTATTACAGCAATTCATGACGAAATACGGTGACAGCAGCGAGGGAGTACGTGTGTTTCATGCTCCGGGCCGGGTTAACCTGATCGGGGAGCATATCGATTATAACGGAGGTTACGTCCTTCCCGCAGCGCTGGAGTTCGGCACGACGCTGCTCATTCGGGAGCGCGGGGACGATGTGATTCAGCTGGCCTCCACAAATTTGCCTTATGAATACAAACTAGCCGTCAAGGAAATCGGCAGCAACAAAACGGGCGAGTGGGTGGACTATGCCGTCGGCGTCATGGTCGAGAACGCGAATATCGGCTGTCCGGTTACGAAAGGCTATGACATCCTCTATCACGGCGATATTCCGAACGGCGCTGGATTGTCTTCTTCCGCCTCGATCGAAGTGGTCACTTCGTATGCGTTGCAGTCGATGGAAGGGTGCAGTACGGATACGGTGCAGATTGCGCTCCTGTCGCAAAAGGCCGAAAACCAGTACGTCGGCGTCAACTGCGGTATCATGGACCAGTTTGCCGTCGCGAACGGAAAGAAGGACCACGCGATCCTGCTCATGTGCGACACGCTGGAATACAAGCATGTTCCGTTCCAGACCGGGGTCTACAAGTTGGTTATCAGCAATACGAACAAGCGCAGAGGCCTGGTGGATTCGGCTTACAACGAACGCCGCTCGCAGTGCGAAACCGCCTTGGCCCAGCTTCAGGCAAAGATGCCTTCGCTTCAGTATTTGGCCGGCCTGACGCCCGATCAGTTCGAATCGCTGAAGGATGCTATCGCCGATGAGACGGTCGTAAGACGTGCCCGGCACGTGGTCGAAGAAAACCAGCGCGTGCTGGATTCCGTGGAAGCGTTGAAGCAGAACGATTTGCATACCTTCGGACAGCTGATGAACGCTTCGCACGCATCGCTGCGTGACCTGTACGAGGTCAGCTGCGATGAGCTGGACGTTATGGTCGAAGAAGCGCAGCGGATCGAAGGCACGCTGGGCTCGCGGATGACCGGAGCTGGCTTTGGCGGCTGCACCGTGTCGCTCGTGCATGAAGATGCGGTGGAACGGTTCATTCAGCAGGTCGGCGAAGCGTATCAGGCGAGAACGGGCCTCAAGGCCGATTTCTATGTGTGCAGCGCAGGCGACGGAGTCAAAGAACTGAAGGGGGATCACTAACATGGCTATTCTCGTAACGGGTGGAGCAGGATATATCGGGTCACATACGGTAGCGGCTCTTCTGGAGCGCGGCGAGGAAGTAGTCGTGCTGGACAATTTGCAAACGGGGCACCGCGGGGCGCTGCTCGGCGGCAAGCTGTACGAAGGAGATTTGCGGGACAAGGAGCTGCTGGCGAAGCTGTTCGCCGAAAACGAGATCGACGCGGTGATCCATTTCGCGGCGAATTCCCTCGTGGGCGAAAGTATGCAGAAGCCGGTGAAGTATTATGATAACAACGTCTACGGCACGCTCTGCCTGCTGGAAGCGATGGACGCGGCGAACGTGCGCCGGATCGTCTTTTCCTCCACAGCGGCGACTTACGGTGAACCTGAACGCGTGCCGATTGTCGAGAGCGACCGTACGCAGCCGACGAACGTGTACGGGGAGACCAAATTGATGATGGAGCGTATGATGTCCTGGTTCGACCAGGTGCTCGGCATCAAATACGTAGCCTTGCGTTATTTCAATGCGGCAGGGGCCCATGACAGCGGCAAAATCGGCGAGGACCACCGTCCCGAAAGCCATCTCATTCCGCTGGTGCTGCAAACCGCGCTGAAGCAGCGCGAGAGCATCGCCGTCTTCGGCGACGACTACCCGACGGCAGACGGATCCTGCGTCAGAGACTACATCCACGTGAGCGACCTGGCGGACGCGCACTTGCGGGCGGTCGATTATTTGCGCAAGGGCGAGGCCAGCAACGTGTTTAACCTGGGGATCGGGGAAGGCTTCTCCGTGAAGGAAGTCATTGAGACGGCCAAGAAAGTCACTGGGCTGGACATTCCGGTCGTCGTGCAGGCCCGCCGAGCCGGCGATCCCGCTGTGCTCGTTGCATCTTCTGAAAAAGCCCGCACCGTGCTCGGATGGAACCCTTCGCGCACCAAGCTGGAGGACATTATCGAGAGCGCCTGGAGCTGGCATCAAAGCCATCCTGACGGATACGGCAAAGAATAAGGGGGAAGCGCATTGAATTCACAAACCGACACCACGAATCCCTTGAAAGAGCAAGCCTTGCAGGCGATCGACCGCCTCGTGCGTTTCGCCATGGATCACCGGCTCATTCAGGCTGAAGACGCCGACTACAGCCGCAACCTGCTGCTGGATATGTTCGGCGCAAGCGAGCCTTCGCTGAGCGAAGCTGTGCCGGAGGCCGCGGACAGCCCGCAGCCGATGATCGACACGCTGCTGGATTACGCATTTGAGATCGGACTGATGCCGGAAAACACCGACACCTACCGCGACCTGCTCGACGCCAAAATCATGGGCCTGCTCATGGCGCGGCCTTCGGAAGTGATTGCGGAGTTTGAGCGCACGGCACGAGAACAGGGAATCGAAGCGGCAACCGACCGGTTTTACCGGCTGTCGATCGATTCGAACTACATCCGGATGGACCGGGTCAGCAAAAACGTATACTGGACGTACCCGTCGGAATACGGCGACATCGAAATGACCATCAACTTGTCCAAGCCGGAGAAAAGTCCGAAGGAAATCGCTATGGCAAAGCTGCTGCCGCCGCCGGTCTACCCCAAATGCCAGCTGTGCCGTGAGAACGTCGGTTATGCCGGCCGGGTCAACCATCCCGCACGCCAAAACCTGCGGATCATTCCGCTTGAGATGAACAACGAAAACTGGTTCTTCCAGTATTCGCCTTACGTGTACTACAACGAGCACTGTATCGTGTTCCACCATGATCACGTGCCGATGAAGCTGACGAAGGACAGCCTGCGTCGCCTGCTCGCTTTTGTAGACGTCTTCCCGCATTATTTTATCGGCTCGAATGCCGATCTGCCGATCGTGGGCGGGTCCATTCTAACCCACGACCACTTCCAGGGCGGGCGCCATACGTTCCCGATCCAGAACGCGCCGAAGGAAGCATCCTTCGCTCACCCGCAGTTCCCGGGCGTGACGGCCAGCATCGTCAAATGGCCGATGTCTGTGCTGCGGCTTGCGTCGGCGGACAGTGCCGTCCTGCTGGAATGCGCCGATTCCATCTACGAAGCCTGGAAGCAGTACAGCGATCCGGAAGCCGAGATTTATGCTTTTACAGAAGAAGGCGGGCAGCGGGTGCCGCATAACACGGTGACCCCGATCGTCCATCGGACGCCGGACGGGGCTTACGAAATGGACTTGGTTCTGCGCAACAACCGGACCAGCGAGGAGCATCCGGCGGGGATTTTCCACCCGCATGCCGAAATGCACCATATCAAGAAGGAAAACATCGGCCTCATTGAGGTGATGGGCCTGGCGATTCTGCCGGGACGGCTGAAGGAAGAGCTGGATCAGGTCGCGGATATTCTGTCCGGAAACCGCGGGCTGTATGAAGCGCTGCTTCAGGACGACAACCATCCGCTCCAAGTCCACAAACCGTGGATCACCCGCCTGGTGGAAGAACAGGGCATGGAGCGGGACAAAGCTGCCGCCGAAGAATGGGTCCGCGAGGAGGTTGGACGCATTTTCGTGGAGATTTTGGGCCACGCCGGCGTCTACAAACGGACGGAGGCCGGGCAGCAGGCGTTCCGCCGCTTCCTTGCTGCGATGGGTTATACCGAGGCGTAATTTCTTATATCCGGGGGATGCGCCCCCTTCCTTACAAACCGCTTATTCCCTGCACGGGAAGGGCGGTTTGTTTCTTCTGCGGCCGGAGGGTTATAATATTTAGGGCAACTCATTACATCATGGAGGCGAATCCGACAATGAAAGCATTTGAATTTCATAACCCGACCAAGCTGATTTTCGGCCAAGGTCAGCTGGATAAATTAAAAACCGAAGTTCCGAAATACGGGAAAAAGGTGCTGCTGGTATACGGCGGCGGAAGCATCAAGCGCTCCGGCCTGTACGACAACGTGCTTGCGCTGCTCAAGGAAATCGGCGCCGAGGTGACCGAACTGGCAGGCGTAGAGCCGAATCCGCGCTTATCAACTGTACATAAAGGGGTGGACCTGTGCCGGACAAAAGGCATTGAGCTGATTCTTGCGGTAGGCGGCGGCAGCGTCCTGGACTGCTCCAAGGCGATTGCGGTCGGCTCCAAATACGACGGCGATATGTGGGACTTTGTGGAACGCAAAGCCGCTCCGCAGGCTGCCCTTCCGCTCGGCACGGTGCTGACGATGGCGGCGACAGGCTCGGAAATGAACGGAGGCTCGGTCATTACGAACGAGCAAACGAAAGAAAAGATGGGCTGGGGCAGCCCGTTTGCCTTCCCGGCATTTTCCATCCTGGATCCGGTGAACACGTATTCCCTGCCGAAAGACCAAACCGTTTACGGCATGGTAGACATGATGTCCCACGTGCTGGAGCATTACTTCCACCAGGAGACCAACACGCCGGTTCAGGACGGATTCTGCGAAACGGTCCTTCGTACCGTCATCGAAACCGCGCCGAAGCTGATTAACGATCTGGAAAACTACGAGTACCGTTCTACGATCATGTACTGCGGCACGATGGCGCTGAACGGTGTGCTGAACATGGGCATGTCCGGCGACTGGGCGACCCACAACATCGAACACGCCGTATCGGCCGTGTATGACATTCCGCACGGCGGGGGTCTGGCCATCCTGTTCCCGAACTGGATGAAATATAACCTGAGCGTGGATCCAGGCCGCTTCAAGCGCCTTGCCGTCAACGTGTTTAACGTGGATCCGGCCGGCAAGAGCGACGAGCAGGTCGGGGAAGAGGGCATCCAGGCGCTTCGCGATTTCTGGAGCTCTATCGGTGCGCCGGCCCGCCTTGCCGATTACGACATCGACGACAGCCAGATCGAAGTGATGGCTGAGAAGTCGGTCCGCTTCGGTCCGTTTGGCAACTTCCGTAAGTTGAACAAGGAAGACGTCATCGAAATTTACAAAATGTCGCTGTAAGGCGATAAGCGTTCTGTCAGCGACCGGAGAGCTGGAATATTCTTCCCTTCTCCGCCAATATAGCCAAGGGGCTTCCCATAAGGTCGATCCGACCCGGGAAAGCCCCTTTTTTCCATTCCACATCTTTTCCGTGTCGAGGGTTCGGGTTGATGTTGACCACCCCTAGGTCGCTGAATTCACGGCTTACTTTATACCTCCTGATCCGGCTTGGATCTCTCGGCCTTCCATAGGGTCGGCCTCATGATGGCCCAGTCTCTTTCGGGAGCGTGCCAGCATCACTAAGCCCAGGAGGGCTGTCAGAACGGCAATCATGACCATAGGGCTGTATCGGTTGACCTGATAGAGAGTAGTGCTTGCAATAGGGGCGATAATGGCGGAAATCCCCTGCATGGCTGCAACCATGCCGGCAACGCCACCTTGCTGTCCATGACTTACCGACAGAGAAGCGCCTGCCATAAATCCGGTCATCATAAGCCCAGCTCCTAAACCAAACACCAAAAACGCCAAATAGAAAAAGGGAAGCTGAATGGCAAAAAGGAATAGGAGCATGCTTGCGACGAGAATCAAAGATCCGAGCAGGATCATCGCCCGTGGTCCCCATTTCAGCCATTTGGACTGAACGACTTGTGAGATGAGCATAGCCAGGCCCGTAAACATGAGCCCGAAGGAAACGACCCCTGCCAACCGGTCAGACGGGAGACCGAGCTGATCCTGCAAATAAAAACCACCGACGACTTGAACCGTGACGAGCCCGATCATTGTCACCAACGCTGCAAGTAAATAGAGCCGTAAACCGGGGTGGAACGGACTGACTTTGACGGCCCCACCCCGAAGCGCCGGTTTCGTTGCAGGCATTAGCAGCAGAGTGACGACACAGGCGACAGCTGCCATCGTAATGCCAAAATATAAAGGCCACAATAAACCAATGATGGTGAAGATGCCGGCAACGGCCGGCCCCAGAACAAGCCCAAGCCCATTCGCAGCGCTGATGATCGCCATACCGCTTCCTCTATTTTTCCCCTCAGTCACATCGCCGATATAAGCCTGTGAGGAGGACAGGATGGCCGGAATGAAGAAACCGACCAGGCTGCGGGCACCAATCATAAGAGACAGCAGCAGCCCGCCGCTAAGCCAGTGTTGGAGACCGGCATAAAACACGGTCGTCAACAATAAAGTACTGATGCACATGCCGATAAACCCGATCAGTATAACCAGTTTCCGTCCTTTCGCGTCACTGATATTCCCCCATACCGGAGCCATGACGGCCATCATGACCGATCCGCTGGAAATCAGGATTCCGGAGTAAATTTCCTTGAGCCCTAATTCCCGTATTAGTGAGGGTGTGATTGGAGCAAGAAGCATAAGCCCTAACATCGCTACAAAAACGCTGAAAAAGACGCTTCCCTTTATTTTATTCATTCGCTGCACTCCTTTTCTCAAATGGATCATTTGAGTAGGAGTATAAGCAAAGCGGGCTGTGTGTTCTCCCTCGTTACGGATGGAACTGCGGTCAAACGGATTAAAATTGTTTTTTTACCTCGGAAGGCTTCATGCCGTATCTCCGAAAAAACTGCTCGGAAAATGCGCTAACGTTGCTGTACCCTACGGTCATCGCAGCCTTGGTCACATTGGCGGCCCGGTTTCGCAAAAGGCTCATCGCATGGTCGAGGCGGATCTGTCTTACATATTCGAACACGGTCAAGCCGAAGCATGCCTTGAATCCCATCTTCAGTTTAAAGTCGTTTAACTCGACCATCTTTGCCAATGCCAACAGCGAAGGAGGGTCTGCCATACACGATTCAAGGATTTGCTTTGCCTGGTGCAATTTTTGGACATCCCCTTTAGACAAACCGCTCGGAATAGGCGTCACAACAAATAGTTGATGCATATGCCGGTTCAGCAGCTCCAGTGCAACTGCTTCCATCATTAGCGGGGATCTGTCGGCATTTTTTAAATCCGAGATTAATTGCTCTATCAATATCATGCTTCTCGCATCGGGTTCAACATCAAAAGACCGGAATGTTTGCCCTTGCAGGAGCCGGTTAAAATCCAAATGGTTGTTTGGCGACGCTGCCGAGGGACTAGCCGCATAATCGAATAGAGCTACCGGGATAGCCAGTGATAATGAAGTATACGGCTCTTCAGCCGATGGATAAAACTGGGCTTGAAAGTCCTGAACGAAGGCAAGTGTACCCCGCCCGACCGGAGTTTCGTGTTCCCGGCCCGATACCACCACCTGCCGTTGACCGGACAGAGTGAACTGAAGTTCAACCATACGCCCTTTTGAGGCAAAACGAAAAGGATACGGCTTGTGATAGTGAACCTCATGGTATACGATTTCGATCCCGCTGTAAGTCGTGACCTTGTATGCTATGCCGGTGCCGACTTCGGGTCGAAGCTTATAAGAGATTCCGTTGTTTTGGCCGAATAAGGTTTCACCGAAATATCGCTGACAAATGGAAGTCAACGGTTCCACAATCATCACCTCTGACGACGATTATACCGGACGTTTGATTGCGTTTCGAGGGGATCATTCGAATCACGCAATCAGACAGGAATGAACGAGAGCTCTCAATGGTTCACCGGGCGGCTTCGCCGCACCCAATAATGAAGCCGGACCAACCAAATCGTCTTCATCATTCCCTTCAGTGCCAGAAGAACGGCCATCATCTTCAGCCAAAGGATGACGTCCGGCTGATAAATTTCTGCAATATGCCAAACCGGCACGACCTGAGTCATGCTCAATATGAGCACAATAAACAAACCTGCGAATTCCAGAACGATGTTGGCTATCACTCTGAAAGATTTTGCGGACGAGGCGGAAGGGTCAGGTCTCCATGGTCCAAGGCAGGTCCTGGCGGTTCGAGCGAATGTGTATAATAACCACGCACTGAGTATGATTATAATTCCGTTAACAAGCAGATATTTCTGCGTAATGCTTAGAAATGATCCACCTATCGGCTGCCCATTCAGGATGCTGATGACCCCGGTTGCGATGTGGGTCGTCGTGTTATTCCCGTCTCATAATCATTGTGCCCGTGCGGCATACTCGTTTTTGTAAATGCCCTGAACAAGTTCCAGCACTGGTCTGCCGGCTTCGGCATACTTCAACTCCGTGGGCTCGTTGTTCGACAGATATACCCCATTCAGCATCTTGTGCTTGCCGAAAGCCGCTTCATATAGAAGCGAAGCGCCCTTTGAAGGAGGACTCATGACCAGCTTCATCGCTATTTTTATATACCAGGGCAGCCCGGAATTTTTTCCTTTCCGCATCGTATTGTTACCCCCGGGGTCGGCGCTGCGGATCGTCAAGCCTTCGGTGGCTGCCAAGGGGGCGATTTCGCGGGTCCACAGTGACAACGCCAGCTTCGTAGAGGCGTAAGGGCCGAACAGCTTCTTGAACGTCCGTGGAGATGCGAGCTCTGCAGGCTCGAAGCGGCGGACCATTTTCATCGTCGAGGACGAGGTGTTAATGATCGTTTTGAAGGAACCTTGCTTTACCAAATCTTTCAGCTCCATGAAGATGATATAGGGAACTACGGTTTGCAGTTCGAAGTGCATCTCACGTCCCTGCTTGGAATACACAAGCTCAGGGAAGCTGCCCCCGGCATTGTTAAACAGTATGTCGATTTTGTCCTCCTTGCTCTTGATCTCGTCCAGCGTGCGCTGTAAGGCGGAGAAATCGGCGAGATCGGCTTTATATGGTCGAAGCTGCCGGTTGGCGAGAGCTTTCTGGATTAAGGCGTCGTCGCTGGGGAAAGCGGAACGAACCAAGGCAAGGACAGTCCAGCCTTCACCCAGCAGTCTGCGGGTCAGCTCCAGGCCGATGCCGTTGTTTGCCCCTGTAATCAGTGCAATTGAGTTGGTTTTCATATGTGCCTCCTAGCAGATGAATAGGTTTTTGTATTTGCGGTAAAGCCACTCTACAACTTGTAGTCGGCTACAAGTCAATCCCTATTTTCGAAAAACCTACCGGACTTGACCTGGAGTCAGCTCCAAGTTGTATGATGGTATGAACAGACCAGAAACGAAAGGGAAGAAAGCCATGACTGATGCATATACGATCAAAGAAGCCGCGGAGCATACCGGCATCCCCGAAGAAACGATTCGCTATTACGAACGGATCGGGATTCTGCCGCGCGCAGAGCGCAAACCAAACCGCCACCGGGTGTACCGGCCAAAGGATTTGGAGACGATGAAGCTGGTCACCTGCCTGAAGAAGACGGGTATGCCGCTGGAGGAGATGAAGCCGTTTTTGAAACTGTCGGTCGGCGATGACATCAGCGAGTATCCGGAGCTGCACGGTTTGATTTTGGAGCACCGGGCAAAAATCAGGGAACAGATGGACTCTCTTCAGCAGATCCTGGATTTCATTGATTCTCAGGTGATTGGAACAGCGCCTGAAGCGGAGTGTGGTTTGGCTGACCAGCCGAAACGATTCGGCTTCCTGAGCTTGAAACCGTGAGCCAGCCGGAAGGAAAAGGAGGATTTTGGCGGAAAATTCCCGGAATCTTAACGAAAAAGGAAAATTTTGAAACAATTTAGGCACTTCTAACGTATACCCTAATATAGACAGTCAGGAATACGCGCAGGGGGGAACGGTGGATGGAAACGCTTTATTGGAGCTGCCTGGCAGGCGGAGTTATTTTTGCGGTGGTCAGCGTGGTGCTCGGCGATATTTTGAGCCATGCGCTGGATGGGTTTCTCGATTTTTTGTCCGTTGACGTGCTGAAGCCGATGGTGATTGCGACGGCGGTGACCGTATTCGGTGGCGCAGGGATTCTGCTGCTGCGTTACACCAATTTGCACCAGGGCTTAAGCGCACTCATTGCTGGAATCGGCGCCGTTGCTATGGCGGGTGTCGTCTATGTGGCGTATGTCAGGCCGATGGAGAACAGCGAAAATTCCACGGGATATTCCATCCGCGAGCTCGAAGGCCGCATCGGTGAAGTGACGATTCCCATTCCGCCGGAAGGGTTCGGTGAGGTGATGGTGAGGCTGGGGGCAGGCAACACGCTGCACATCGCCTCCAGTCTGGAGCGCCTTCCGCTGCCCGCCGGAACCCGCGTCGTCGTCGTGGATGTGCTGGACGGCGTCCTGCGCGTGACCGGACTTGATGAGAGAAAAGGAGATGTGGTTTGATGACAGTGCCTGAATACCTGGTAATACCGCTGATCGTCATAGGGGTAATCGTCGTGCTAGGCTTGGCTTTCTGGGCCCGTTACAAAACGGTGGGACCGGATGAAGCCATGATCGTGACGGGATCGTTTCTGGGAAGCAAAAACATATCGGAGGATGAATCCGGGCGCAAAATCAAAATCGTTCGGGGCGGAGGGGCTTTTATTCTGCCCGTCTTCCAGCAGTCGGAATTCATATCGCTGCTCTCCCACAAGCTGGATGTGTCTACGCCGGAGGTATACACGGAGCAGGGCGTGCCTGTCATCGCTGACGGCGTGGCCATCATCAAAGTAGGCGGCTCGATTGAGGACGTCGCGACCGCAGCCGAGCAGTTCATTGGCAAGCCGATCGAAGCCCTGAAGGGCGAGGCGCAGGAAGTGCTGGAAGGGCATCTGCGGGCCATTCTCGGTTCGATGACCGTGGAAGAGGTGTACCGGAACCGCGACAAGTTTGCCCAGGAGGTTCAGGGTGTAGCGGCGAGAGATTTGAAAAAAATGGGCCTGCAGATCGTCTCCTTTACGATCAAGGACGTACGCGACAAGCAGGGGTACCTCGATGCGCTCGGCAAGCCGCGGATCGCAGCGGTGAAACGGGACGCGGAGATCGCCGAGGCGGAAGCGATGCGCGATGCGCGGATCCAGAAGGCGAACGCCGAGGAACAGGGGCAGAAGGCCGAGCTGCTGCGCGATACGAATATCGCCGAAGCGACGAAGGCGAAGGAATTGAAGGTAGCTTCCTTTAAGAAGGAACAGGACACTGCCAAGGCGGAAGCCGACCAGGCGTACCACATCCAGGAAGCCCGCGCCAAGCAGACGATGGTAGAGGAGCAGATGAAGGTAGAGCTCGTTCGCAAGGAGCGGGAGATCGACCTGCAGGAGAAGGAAATTCTGGTGCGGCAGAAGCAGTATGATGCCGAAGTGAAGAAAAAAGCGGACGCCGACCGGTATGCAGTCGAAGTCGCGGCCGAAGCAGACAAGGCGAGAAAAATGTTGGAGGCCGAGGCGCTGCAGTACTCCATCGAAACCCAGGCGAAGGCATCGGCCGAGCAAAAGCGGCTGGACGGCCAGGCCATTGCCGATGCAGAACGTGCCAAAGGTACCGCCGAGGCGGAAGTCATCCGCCTGCGTGGTCTTGCGGAAGCCGATGCGAAAGAGAAGCTGGCTGAAGCCTTCCAGAAGTTCGGCGAAGCGGCCATCCTCGATATTATCGTGAAAATGCTGCCGGACCTGGCGGGCAAAATCGCCGAGCCGATCGCTTCCATCGACAAGCTGACGGTGGTGGACACCGGCAAGGGAGAGGGCGCGGCACGCGTGAGCAATTACGTTACGGAGTTGATGTCGACGGCTCCGGAAATGCTCAAGAACGTGTCTGGCATCGACGTGGAGAGCCTCATCCAAGGCTTGACGGGACGGAAAACGCCTCCGGCTGCATCCGCGGCGCCTGCGGCCGTGCAGCAGGATTTGGTTACCCTGGAAGCGGGGGCAACGAAGGAATCATAGAACTCTACGCGGGATAACCGGCGCTTCGCGAGCCGAATGATCGGCATGCGAAGCAGACGACGGGGATCCCGATCCTCGATCAAACAGTAAAAGAAAGATAGTTTAAACGGCGGCTCGCTTTGGGTGTTTTTCCAAAGAGAAGCCGCCGTTTTTTATTTGAGGGATTTATCATAAGCATGGATTTACATTACAGCAGCAGTATCGCCGCACCCATCATCGGGGTGATGACCATGCATGTTTTCAGCCAACGGGCGGGAACACGCTTCGTAAACTTCGCCCCGATGTAAGAGCCGACCATCGTTCCGCACACCACCGCAATGAGCAGCCGGAAATCCAGGTACCCGATCGTAAAATAGCCTGCTCCGCCAGCCAGCGCGATCGGAATGATGACCATCATCGTCGTTCCTGCCGCATAGCGCATCGGCATGCCAAGCAGCAGCATGAGCCCCAGCTGGATGAACGGCGTGGAACCGATGCCGAACAGGCCGGACAGCATGCCGGTAACGACGCCGATCAGCAGCGCGAATGACCAATACCGCAGTCCCTTGGCGGCAGGCGGAGCCTGGTTCACGGACGCACCCGGCCGACGCGAAACGACAGCCATCCGCAGCCACAAGGCGAGTCCCGAGGCGAACAGCATGCCGGAAGTCATCCAGCCCAGTTTATCCTCCGGAATGAGCGTTGACCAGCTGGAGCTGACCCACGCCCCCGCTGCTCCGGCCAAACCGACGACAGCGCCTGACTTCAGGAGCATATTTCCTTCGCGGTAATGGCTGACCGAACCGGAAAGGGACGAGAAGAACATCGCCGCCAGCGCGGTTCCCAGCGCAATATGAATCGGATATCCGAACACAACGGTCAAGATCGAGATGATAAAACCGGAGCCGCCCGCTCCTACGAAGCCCAGGAGCAGACCGAGCAGAATCATAACGGCAGAGATATCGATCAGCTTCATCGGTCCACCCTCCACACCTGATGGGGAACGCCGATTCCAGCCGGTTCCGGCAGGTCATCAGCAACGCGGCTGGCTGTGTCCAGCACCATGATGGCTGGTTTTGTCCCATAGACCGGCCATGCAGGCAGCGCATCGATATTGGGATCCCCGCTTCGTATGAACGCGACCCAGGCTTCCCGCATACTTCTTGCGAGCGGGTATTGCTCGGCAGGTACTGCGTACGGGTCGCCGGCTGCAAGGACAGCTGGAGCCTGCGCTTCCGGATCCCAATGAATAAGGCTGCCCTCATAGCCGTGCGTCGCTCCGAGAGCGCCGCCAGCGCGAAGCAGGTACATCCATACCGGCGTTCCTGAGGAAGCGAGGGCCTGTGCAAACTGCACAGCTCCAATCGTGTACAGATGCTCGGTTAACGTTGTACACCATGCGTCGGCTGGGGACATCCCCTCGGCATAATGCTGATAGGCATCCCATACGGCGGGAGCATGGCTTCCAAAAAATCTGTCGAGCGGTTCCATGCCAGGGGAGTGGAGCATGGAATCGTCCCGGATGAAGATCGACGCTTCGTTTTCGTTCGTGCCGATCAGGAGCGGCGGCAGGCCGGAACTTGCGGCAATTCCGGCCAAAGGGTCCAAGGGAATGACCCGGCCGTCTGCCACCGGGCCGAACATGTGCAGGCTGCGCGACGTATCCGATCCGACGGCGGACTGCGCTGCGATGAGCTGCTCGAACGGAAGCTCCAGCAGTTGGCTTGGATCTGCACCGGACAAGCCCAGCTCCTCGAGAATCCGGAGGGTGGTGACGTTGGCGGTGCGCCGATCCCGGATTGCTTGGGTGGCGCCGCTCTGTGCCACGGCCCGGTGGAATAACCCGCGTGCCGCTTCCGTGGCATAAAGCGAAGCGGTGCACTTGGCACCGGCGGAATTCCCGATCACAGTCACGCGGGCCGGATCACCGCCAAAAGCGGAAATGTTACGCTGAACCCACTGCAGCGCGGCCGCAATATCGAGCAGACCGTTGTTTCCCGAGGCTGCATATTCCTCGCCCAGCACCTCGCCCAAGTAGAGGAAGCCTAACGCGCCAAGGCGGTAATTGACCGATACGTAGACGATGCCATCCTCCGCCGCATGCCGCAAACCGTCGCAGTCCGCGCCGGTGCCCGATACGAATCCGCCGCCATGAATATACACCAATACGGGCATCGATTCTTTTTCGCATCCCCGGGTCCACACGTTCAAATACAAACAATCTTCGGACTGTATACGCGCAGCCCCTACTGAAGGATCGGTTTGCTGGGGGGCGAGCGGACCGAAGTGATCGCATTTTCTTACGCCGGGCCATGGTTGCGGAGGCGCCGGGGGCTGGAATCTCCGTTTGCCCGTCGGCGGCGCTGCATAGGGAATGCCCCGAAATACATAGGCCCCTTGTAAAGGTACTCCTGAAACTTTGCCTGATGCGGTTTGTACGATCAAGGTGCTCGACTCCTATTCCTGTTGATTTGTGAACTATTATAACTTGTTTATGCCATGAACTATAATATATATTGAATTATATTTATCATAACTTAAAGGTTATTATCGAGATCGAAAGAGGGATATGGAATGGAACTGCTGCAGCTAAAATATTTTCAGGTTGCCGCCCGGATGCAGCATATGACCCAGGCGGCCCGCAGCCTGCATATTTCGCAGCCGGCGCTCAGCAAAATGATCGCCTCGCTGGAAGCCGAGCTGGGTACGAAGCTGTTTGAGCGGGAGCCCAAAAGCATACGGCTGAACGAGCACGGCAAGTTATTTTTGCGCCAGGTGGATATCGCCCTGCAGGCCCTTGAGGACGGCAAGCTGCAGCTGCAGGACCTCGGCGGCTCTGCTTCTCCCGCCGTCTCGCTCGACGTCCGCGTTTCTTCGCATTTACTGCCGGATCTGCTGGCCGATTTCCGCAAAGAATGCCCGGCCGCCGAGTTCCATTTGCTGCAGCATTCGACGTTCGAAGGGGCGGCGAGCTTCGATCTTTGCCTTTCCGACGGGGCCGAACTGCCGCCGGGAACAACGTCGCTTACTTTGCTGGAAGAGGAAATTTTCGTTGCGGTTCCCGCGGACCATCCGCTCGCTGACCGGACGCAAATCGGCTTGAAGGAGCTGAGGGAGGAGAGCTTCATCTCGCTGCCCCCGGGCAAATCGCTGCGCGAAACGACGGATGCTTTTTGCCGCCTAGCCGGTTTTGCTCCGCGTATCCGGTTTGAGAGCGACGACCCGGCCATGGTTCGCGGTTTGATCCGGGCGGGTCAAGGCGTTGCGTTTCTGCCGGCTATTACTTGGGGCGGCTCAACCGGGCCGGACGTCGTTCTGCTGCGGCTCGAAGAAAGCTGGTGCAAACGCTCGATTGCCTTGTCCTGGCCGCAGGAACGGTATTTGACGCATACCGCTGCGCTATTTCGCGATTTTGCCGTAAACTATTTTGCCAGGCTGGCTGCATCGCATCATCAAGATGGTGGACAAGGCGATTAAAACAGGGAATGCACGGTTTCATGTCCGCCCGGTTTGACGAATCGGCCGATTTCTGATATTTTTTCTGTCTGTCAGAGATGATAAACTTATCAGGCGTCAGCAAACGAGGTGCATAGTGTGAGCAGTCTGCAAGTGAGCAAGGTGTTAAACAACAATGTCATCATTGCCGAGCATCCCCAGCACGGCGAGGTGGTGGTCATCGGCAAAGGGATCGGCTTTAATCGGAAGACCGGGCAGGCCATTCCGCTGGCTGAGGTAGAGAAGATGTTTATTTTGACCAAGCCGGAGGAGCAGGAGCAGTACAAGCAGCTGCTGCCCCAGGTCGACGAGAAACTGATTGAAGCGGTCAACGAAATATTGCTGCATGCCGACCAGAGCAGCTCAGGGGCCTTGAACGAGCATGTCCATATCGCCCTGACGGATCACATCGCATTTGCGATCAAGCGCATGCAGCAGGGCATTCATATCCATAATCCCTTTTTGTACGAGACCAAAGAAATGTACCCCGAGGAGTTTCGAATGGCGGAATTCGCCGTCCGGCTGATTCATCAGAAGCTTGGCGTGGATCTGGGTGAAGAGGAAGCCGGATTTATCGCCCTGCATATCCACGGCGCGTTGACCAATCAGCATATTTCCGAAGTGCGCAAGCATTCCGAGCTGATCAGCGATCTGGTCCACATCGTGGAGACGGAGATGGACTTTCGGGTCCCGCGGGATTCGCTGGACTACTCGCGCCTGATTACGCACCTCCGCTTTGCTTTGGAGCGAATCCGCAGAGGCGAGACCGTAGAGGAAACGGACACGCTCGACGCCTTGATGCAGCGGGAATATCCGGATACGTACCTGCTCGGTCAAAAGCTGACCGGAGTGATGGAGGAACGGCTAGGCCGGCCCGTATATCCGGCGGAAGTAGGATATCTGACGATCCATCTCCAGCGTCTGGTTCACAAAAAGCAGGGGCGCGTGGATTGATCGCCTGCGGGTGTGGCGCCTTTGATTGTGTATGGTCCCGCCGCTTTCACTTTGGAAGAAGCGCAGGTACCTTTTTCGAATATCAAGCGCTTGCAACTTGGCGGGATGGGTGCTACAATACTGACTGTAATGAACCTAATTGAACATGCATACGTGTTACTGATACGATCAGGCATGAGTAAACCTGTAGATCTTGGTTGTTTTCCCCATTACTGGGGCAATCTAACGCTTAGCGGTAGAGACCAGGATCCCGAGCGGATACTCATGCCTTTTTTGTATTTACAAAATCTCAACAGAAAGCAGGATGATCCTCATGCAGCAAACGTTTAAAATTATCGATGAAGACGGAATCCATGCGCGTCCGGCGACGGCGCTTGTCAATACAGCTACCAAATTCAAGGATACGGAATGTTTTGCCGAATCCGGCGGGAAGAAGGTCACTTTAAAATCGATTTTGGGCGTTCTGTCTCTGGATCTGGAGCAGGGCGACATCATTTCGCTGATCGCGGAAGGCGGCGATGAGCGCGCAGCGCTGGAAGCGCTTGAGCAGGTTATGGTTGGCGAGGGGCTGGGCGAGATTCATGAATAAGATCAAGGGAATCGCGGCATCGGCGGGAATTGCGATCGCCCGCGCATTCATCTTGGAGCATCCGGATTACGCGGTAAGCCGCAAGCAGGCGGATGACGTTCAGTCCGAGCTTGCGAAGCTGGATGATGCGCTGGCCAAGTCGCGGGTGGAGCTTGAGGCCATCAAGGAGCGGACGCTGGCGGAATTGGGCGAGAAAAAAGCGGAAATTTTCGAGTCGCATCTGCTTATTTTAAGCGATCCGGAGCTTATTGACCCGGTTAAGGACAAAATCCGGAGCGAATCGGTCAATGCGGAATATGCCCTGGATGAGACGGCAGCGCAGTTCATCCGGATGTTCGAAAATATGAAAAGCGCTTATCTCCAGGAACGCGCCGCGGATATGCGGGACGTGACCAAGCGCATTCTGAAGCATCTGCTCGGCCTTCAATACGTGAGCCCGTCGGAGATCGATGAGGAAGTGATTGTGATCGCCGAGGACCTGACTCCATCGGACACGGCCGGCTTAAACCGCAAGTTCGTGAAAGGCTTTACGACGAATATCGGCGGTCGAACGTCGCACTCGGCCATCATGGCCCGTTCGCTCGAAATTCCGGCAGTGGTCGGCACGAAAAGCGTTCTAAGCTCCGTGCAGAGCGGTGAGCTGGTGATCGTGGACGGAATTGAAGGCGATGTCATCATCCATCCGACCGAAGAGGTGATCGCCGAGTACACGGCAAAGCAGCAGGCCTATGCGAAGCAGATGGAGGAGTGGAAGCAGCTCCGTACGGAACCGACCGTCTCGAAGGACGGTGTTCATGTGGAGCTGGCGGCCAACATCGGTACGCCAAACGACGTGGCGGGCGTTCTTGGCAACGGCGGCGAAGCGGTCGGATTGTACCGGACCGAATTCCTCTACATGGGCCGCGACAAGCTGCCTTCGGAGAATGTGCAGTACAACGCCTACAAGACCGTGCTGGAGCAGATGGAAGGCAAGCCGGTGGTCGTGCGCACGCTGGACATCGGCGGCGACAAGGAGCTGCCTTACATGGACCTGCCGAAGGAGATGAATCCGTTTCTCGGATTCCGCGCGATTCGCCTCTGCCTGGATCGGCAGGACATCTTCCGGATCCAGCTGCGGGCTCTGCTGCGGGCCAGCGTGCACGGCAACCTTCGCATCATGTTCCCGATGATCGCCACGCTTGCCGAGTTCCGGGCAGCCAAGGCCGTTCTTCTGGAAGAGAAGGACAAGCTGGCGGCGGAAGGCATCGCCGTCGCAGACGACATCCAGATCGGAATCATGGTCGAAATTCCGTCGACAGCCGTCCTGGCGGACGTATTCGCCAAGGAAGTGGATTTCTTCAGCATCGGCACCAATGACCTGATCCAGTACACGATGGCGGCCGACCGGATGAACGAACAGGTATCGTACCTGTATCAGCCCTATAATCCGGCGATCCTTCGTCTGGTCAAAATGGTCATCGATGCCGCGCACCGTGAGGGCAAATGGGTCGGCATGTGCGGTGAAATGGCCGGGGACGCCTTGGCCATCCCGATTCTGCTCGGCCTCGGGCTTGACGAGTTCAGCATGAGCGCCTCGTCCATTCTTCCGGCGCGCAGTCAGATCTCCAAGCTGTCCCGGGCGGACATGGAGCGGCTCGCCGAACAGGCGCTGCAGCTCGGCACGGCGGAGGAAGTGACGCAGCTGGTGCAGAGCCTTCAGTAGCGGATGGTTCTGCTGGTGACCAGCGGGGATTTAGAAAGGCATCAAGATTGATAACCCTTAGTTATCAACCTGAGCTTAGCTAAGTTTTGTTACGCATAACGCATATCTTTATCCGAGCTTGGCCGGTATTCTACGGAATGCCGGCCTTTTTTTATGTAGGTATGTCTCCGGTTTACAGAAAAATATATAAAAAAAGAACACCCTGAAAAGGGTGCTCCTGGGTATTCTCTCCAATATCTGAATTCGCATTAAGTCCGAATTGTATCGAATCCAAATCCGAAAATCAGCTGCAGGCGCAGTTCAGCACAGGCTTGCGTGCCGCGGTCGTTTCATCCAGCCGCGTCACCGGTGTGTCGTACGGCGCGTTCAGCAGCAACTCCGGCTGCTCCTCCGCTTCCTTCGCGATGCGGATCATCGTATCGATAAAGGCGTCGAGCGTGTCCTTGCTCTCCGTTTCGGTCGGCTCGATCATAATGCACTCCTCCACGTTCAGCGGGAAGTAAATGGTCGGCGGGTGATAGCCGAAATCCAGCAGGCGTTTCGCCACGTCCAGCGTCCGGATGCCGTACTGCTTGAGCGGGGAGCCTGACATGACGAATTCGTGCTTGCAGACGCCCGGATACGGAATGTCGAAGTATGGCGCGAGCCGGCTCATCATATAGTTAGCGTTCAGCACGGCGCACTCCGATACGCGGCGCAGACCTTCCGGGCCGTAGCTGCGGATGTAGGTGTAAGCGCGGACGAGAATGCCGAAGTTGCCGTAGTACGCCTTGACCCGCCCGATGGACTGGTCGCTGCCGCCTTCGAGCGTATATTTACCGTCAGCCGTTTTCGACACGAGCGGGCGGGGCAGGAACGGAATCAGGCGGCTCTTTACGCCGACCGGACCGGCTCCCGGACCGCCGCCGCCGTGCGGCGTGCTCATCGTTTTATGCAAATTCAGGTGCACGACGTCAAAGCCCATGTCTCCCGGGCGGGTGATGCCCATGATCGCGTTGGAGTTGGCTCCGTCGTAGTACAGCAGGCCCCCTGCCTCGTGGACGATGGCGGCAATTTCCTGGATCTGCTCCTCGAACAGGCCGAGCGTGTTCGGATTGGTGAGCATCAGCGCCGCGGTGTCGCTGCCGACGGCGGCACGCAGGGCGTCAAGGTCGACGAGGCCCTTGTCGGTCGACGGGATCGTGATCGTCTTCAGCCCCGCGACGGTGGCGCTGGCCGGATTGGTGCCGTGCGAGGAATCCGGCACGATGACCTTGTCGCGCTGCTCGCCGCGGCTTTCATGGTAGGCGCGGATCATCATGAGACCGGTCCATTCGCCATGCGCGCCGGCGGCCGGCTGCAGGGTCACGGCGTCCATGCCGGTCAGACCGGCCAAATCGTCCTGCAGGCGGTATAGCAGCTCAAGCGCGCCCTGAATGCTGTCCTCCGGCTGATACGGATGGATTTTGGCAAAGCCCGGATAACGGGCGACATCTTCGTTTACTTTCGGATTATATTTCATCGTGCAGGAGCCGAGTGGATAGAAGCCGTTGTCCACACCGAAATTGCGGCGGGACAGCTCGGTATAGTGACGGATGACGTCCACTTCATACACTTCAGGCAGCGCGGCCGGCTCCGACCGCAGCATCGAGCTTGGGATCAGCTCTTCGGTTTCCTCAACAGGGACGTCAAACTCCGGTAAAGAGTAGGCAATCCGTCCGGGATGGCTCAACTCGAAAATCAACGCTTTTTCCTGAATCATATGCAGCCCTCCAGCGCTTGAGCGAATTGGTCGATCTGTTCTTTGGTGCGGCGTTCCGTGACGGCAATCAGCATATGTCCTTCCAGTTCGGAATAAGCTCTGCCGAGGTCGTAGCCGCCGAGGATGCCTTTCCGCAGCAGCTTCGCATTGACTTCGGCCACGCGGGTTCCTTCCGGCAGCTTAATGACAAACTCGTTAAAATACGGGGACGTGAACGGCATGCTTACCCCTGAAATGCTGCCCAGCCGGCGTGCGGCGTAATGGCTCTTCTGCAGATTCAGCTGGCCGACCTCGATCATGCCCTGCTTGCCCATGACCGACAGGTACACGGATGCGCAGAGGGCGAGCAGCGCCTGGTTGGAGCAGATGTTGGACGTCGCTTTCTCGCGGCGGATATGCTGCTCGCGGGCCTGCAGCGTCAGAACGAAGCCGCGCTTGCCGTTCCGGTCGACCGTCTGGCCTACGATCCGTCCGGGCATGCGGCGCATATGGTCCTGCGACACGGCAAAGAATCCGCAGGTTGGCCCGCCCAAGGAAGATGAGATGCCGAGCGGCTGCGCGTCGCCGACGACGATGTCGGCTCCGAGCTTGCCCGGCGCTTCGAGAATGCCGAGGGAGATCGGGTTGGTGCTGACGACCATCAGCCCTTTGCTGGCATGGATGAGGTCGCCGATGGCGGCCAAATCCTCGATCGCTCCGAAGAAGTTCGGGCTCTGCACGAGTACGGCGGCCGTTTGGTCGGACACGGCTTCAGCCAGCTCGGCCAGGTTGGTGACGCCGTTTGCGGAAGGGACCTCCACGACGTCGAGACCGAGCCCTTTGGCATACGTGCGGACAACCTGACGGGCTTCCGGATGCACCGTGCTGGACACGAGCAGCTGCTTGCGCTTTGTGGCGGCGCTGGCCAGGGAGCCGGCTTCAGCGAGGGCGGTGGCCCCGTCATACATACTCGCATTGGCGACGGCCATGCCGGTCAGCTCGCAAATGTAAGACTGAAACTCGAAGATCGCCTGCAGCTCGCCTTGGCTGATTTCCGGCTGATACGGCGTGTAGGCCGTGTAAAATTCGGAACGGGACACGACATGGTTGATGACCGAAGGGATGTGGTGATCATAAATTCCCGCGCCCAGAAAGCTGGCATATTGGTCCGTATTGGCATTTTTCGCGGCAAGCTCCGACAGGTGCGTCGTCAGCGCGTATTCATTCAGTCCCGGGGATACGGGCAGGTCCCCTTTGAAACGGATTTCTTCAGGAATGTCCTTGAACAGGTCCTTCAGAGAGGAGACGCCGATCGTATCCAGCATTTCCTGCTGGTCCTGTTCGGTCATAGGCAGATAACGGTGTTTCAAGTGGAGTCAGCTCCTTTAGATTAGGTTGAAAATCGTATCATGCTGTTAGCCTGCTATTTATTTGCGCTCGCGTCTGTAGAAAGGGGTGCTTACGACCTTGGCTTTGAGCCGCTTGCCCCGGACGTCGACTTCTACTTCGGTTCCAAGGGTGGAATAGCCGCTTTGCACGAGCGCGAGACCGAGATTACGCTTCAGCGTCGGGGACTGGGTTCCCGTCGTCACTTCGCCGATCTGCTCATCTCCCGCATATACGGGATAATGGGAGCGGGGGATGCCCCGGTCGATCATTTCGATGCCGACCAGTTTGCGCGGCACGCCGGCGTCTTTCTGCTGCTGCAGGGCCGCCTTGCCGATAAAATCGGCCGATTTGCCCAGCTTGACGAAGAAGCCGATGCCGCCTTCGAGCGGGGAGATGTCCTTGGACAGCTCCTGTCCGTACAGCGGCAGCTTCGCTTCGAAGCGAAGCGTGTCGCGGGCGCCGAGCCCTGCCGGAATCAGGCCCGCGCTTTCGCCTTGCTCGAGCAATCCGCTCCAGACCGCAGGAGCATCCTGTGCGGCAAGGTAGATCTCAAAGCCGTCTTCCCCCGTATAACCGGTGCGGGAAATCAACGTACTAGCTCCGAACAGCTTCACATTTTGGATAAAATGAAACGGGGAAAGCTGCCCCAGATCGGCATCGACGAGCGGCTGCAGCACCGCTTCAGCTTTCGGCCCCTGTAGAGCCAGCAGTGCAGTTCCATCGGACTCGTTCACCATGTTCACGCCGTCCGGCCGGTGCTCCTGAAGCCAGGCCCAATCCTTGTCGATATTGGAGGCGTTCACAACCAGCATGTAGGACTCCACGCCCAGCTTGTAGACGAGCAGGTCGTCGACAACGCCCCCGTCCGGATAGCACAAAGCGCTGTACTGCGCCTGACCCGGTTCGAGAACCGATACGTCATTGACGGTCACGAGCTGGAGAAAATCCTCCGATCCCGGGCCGTCCACCTTGAATTCGCCCATGTGGGAAACGTCGAAGAGCCCGGCGGCCTCGCGGACCGCCTCATGCTCTTTGTGGATGCCGCTGAACTGGACGGGAAGCTCCCAGCCGCCAAAATCGATGCAGCGGACGCCGGGAACCTGTGCATAGAGCGGAAAAAGCGGTGTTCTTTTCAATTCGGACATGAGTCACCTCGGTTTTCACGTGTTACCACGGATTGTTTAGGCTTTTCATCATAAAAGTTCTTTCAAGCAGCACAAAAAGGACAGGGCGAAAGAATAAGCATGCGTGCTCGCATACTTTCTTTCAAGCTCTGTCCTTGGTACCTGAGAGTTACCTTACGGATGCCGGTGAATGGAGCGGCCCGGGGACTTCACAGGCGAAATTCGGGCTCCACATCAACCCCGGGCAACAAGCAAGTTTCCCCTTGGGTGATTCTTACGTTCAGAATTCTCTCCAGAGATGCGTCCGGTAATCGTCCTTTTGCCTGAGAGATTCACCCGGGTCCGGGCTTACTCCTTCGGCGTTACTGCTCGGCAGTAATCTCTCCCATTACCATCATCCGCTATACGATTGTTTGTTCACGACATCATAAAGCTCGAATCAAATGTTCGAGTTCGTTCTATATATTATTAATACTCAAAGTACAAACCGGTGTCAACAACATTATCATAATGCCTATTTACGAATATTACAATCAATTTATGTTCATAATGTTCGATTTTAGGTATTTTGGTCCAAGCGGCACTCCGGGGGAGACTGTATCGTCCCAGAGCTGTCTGCCGAAGGTGAAGCGAATTAGAATAATTGGGAGGAGCCGTGATGATGAAGAACGTAGTAGGCGTCGATATGGGATGTACGAAAATGCTGATGGTTGCCGAGGTAGATGGGCAGCTTGTCGAGGGGAAGGTCCCTACCGGGCTGGATTGTTCGCTGGAATATCTGGCGGGGGAGATTGACCGTTTTATAGCAGGGCTCCCGTATGAGCCGGAGGGGCTGGGAATCGCGCTTCCGGGACTCGTAGAGGGAGACCGCCGCCTGCAGTTTTCCGATATCCGCGCGCTGTGCGGGGTGACGGCTGACGATTTTGCCAAAGGGCGCTTTCGCTGCCGTCTGATCAATGACGTGAAAGCGGCGACAGTTGCCGAGGCGGCCAATTATCCGGAAAAGGATACGGTCGCGGTGATGATGGCCGGCTCGGGGCTGGCGCTCGGGGTCTACTCCAAACAGCGGATGTATACCGGTGCAGGCGGGTTTGCCGGGGAGCTGGGCTACACCGTTATTGCGACTGAAGCCGGGCCGCGCAAGGTGGACGAATTGGCAGGCGGCATCGGAATTCTCGCTAGGGCGGGCTGCGATATCGACGCCTTCCTCGCCAAGATCCGGGATGGAGACGGCGATTCGTTGGCCTTGCTGGAACGTGCCGGCTTTTACTGCGGGCTGGCCATCACCAACGTGCTGCATCTGTTTAACCCGGACGTTCTGGTTATTGGCGGCAGCACCTCCACTTACCCGGGATACATGGACACCGCTTTGCGGACGGCCGAGAAGCATACGCTGCCGGACATGTTCCAAGCTTGCTCCTTCGCATCCCCGAAAGACGGCAAGCGGATCGCGGCGCTCGGAGCGATGCAATTTTTGCGCACGGGAATGGAGTTTTAGACGAGGCCGCATATGTTATATTGACACCCGTATTCGCTCTGCTTTATTCTTAGTTCAGAGTTTAGAAAAGTAGAGCGGATGCTTGCAAAGTAATTGAATATTCAGCGGATGAACGCGCGCGGGAGAGACCGCCCATCGTTTAAGGGCGGCACCGAAGGAGCAAGCTGCAGGTAGGCACATGCAGGCAGCTAATCTCTCAGGTACAAGGAACCGCCGCGGGACGCGGCTCTGGAGAGAGCTATTCGGCCACCCAAGGGGAACGCGGCGCACGATGCCGCACAAACTCTCAGGTACAAGGGACAGAGAAAAGGTGCTGACGCCTTTTTTGCTGTCCTTTTTTCTGTCTAATTCATCGCAAAGCGCGTCGAAAATAGCTAACGGGGAGCGTAGAACGAAGTGAGATTTAAAAATGTGTTTTCCATCATCGGTCCCTCCATGGTGGGGCCTTCCAGCTCGCACACCGCTGGAGCGGTACGCATCGGCAGAGTGGCGCGTCAGCTGCTGGGCAGCCAGCCGGAGACGGCCAAGATGACGCTGTTCGGTTCTTTTGCAGAGACGTATTGGGGACATGGAACCGATTTGGCGCTGACCGCCGGGCTGATGGATTATGAAACGGATGATCAGCGGATTCCGCAGGCGGACGTGCTGGCCGAAGAAGCCGGCATGACCCTGGAGTGGGTTCAGGGCCGGGGCAACGGACCGCATCCGAACTCGGTCAAAATCCAGCTGACCGGGGGCGGCCGGACCGCTGAAATCGTAGCCGCCTCGATTGGCGGCGGGACGATCGCGGTATATTCGCTGAACGGTTTTGACGTCCAGATCACGGGCGAATACCCGACCCTGGCGGTGAAGCATTCCGACAGCCAGGGCGTTCTGGCCAACATGACCGCGCTGCTCAGCCGGGACGGATATAATATCGGATATATGGATGTGGACCGCAAGGGACGCAGCGGGGATGCGATGACCGTGTTCGAGCTGGATTCCGCTCCGGAGGAGACCACGATTCAGGCCATCCGCAAGCTTCCCCACATTAAGGAAGTAACGATGATCGATTTGACCAAAAGGAGCTAACCATCATATGAGATTCGAGACCCTCGAACAGCTGGCGGACATTTGCAGCCAGGAGAACAAGACGATTGCCGAGGTTATGCTTGAGGATCAGGCGCGCGAAACGGGCGTCTCCCGCGAGGAAGTATTCCGGCAAATGGCCGAATATTACGGTGTGATGAAGGAAGCGGTGCGCCAGGGGCTCACCGGCAATACCAAGTCGCGGAGCGGACTCACCGGCGGCGATGCCAAAAAGGTGTCCGATTATATGCAGCAGGGCGAAACATCGCTTGGCGGCCCTGCGGCCGAGGCGATGGCCTACGCGCTGGCGGTGTCGGAAGTGAACGCCTCGATGGGACGCATTATCGCGACGCCGACAGCGGGCTCATGCGGAATCATCCCCGGCGTATTCGTCAGCGCCCAGGAACGCTTCGGCTGGGAAGACGAACATTTGGTCAAGGGCTTGTTCTGTGCCGGCGCCATAGGTTATGTTATAGCCAACAACGCCTCGATCTCGGGGGCGGAAGGCGGCTGCCAGGCAGAAGTCGGTTCGGCGATCGGCATGGCCGCGGGTGCGATGGTCGAGCTGCGCGGCGGCACGCCCCAGCAGGCCGTTCATGCTGTTGGCCTGGCGCTGAAGAACTGCCTCGGCCTGATCTGCGATCCGGTCGCCGGGCTGGTGGAGATTCCCTGCATCGTCCGGAACGGGCTGGGGGCCGTCACCGCCCTGGCGGCTTCGGACATGGCTCTTGCCGGCGTTGGCAGCGTTATCCCGGCCGATGAAGTGATCGGCGTCATGCTGGAGGTCGGAAGCGCCATGCCGGCCAAGCACCGCGAGACCGGGAAGGGCGGACTCGCCCAGACGCCAACTGGCCGCAAGCTGACCAAGGAACTGGTGGAACAGCGGCGCAGAAAGGCCAAAGAAGCTAAAGCGCCTGCCAAGGAAGATTAACCTATTAACGGCAGCCCCAAAATTGAAATCAAAGGAGACGCGAAATCGATGAGCAATGTGAAGGAGAACCGTTGGTACAGCAAGGATCATGAATGGGTGGAAAAGGCAGGCGGATCTGTGGTCCGCATCGGGATCAGCGACTTCGCCCAGCACCAGCTGGGGGACATCGTGTTTGTGGAGCTGCCGGAAGCCGGCGCCGACGTCGCGGCCGAAGAGAGCATCGGAACGATCGAGTCGGTCAAAACCGTGTCGGATCTGTTCAGTCCGGTGAGCGGCAAAGTGACCAAAATCAACGATGCGCTGGAAAGCGAGCCGGAGCTCGTCAACAGCGAGCCGTACGACGGAGGCTGGATGATCGAGGTAGAGGTTGAAGGAGATTTGGACGAGCAGCTGCAATCGCTGCTGACGGCAGAGCAGTATGAGCAATTTTTGAACGAATAATAACGATATCGAGACAGGGGCTGGGGCACATCGTGCCGCAGCCTTTTTGATTTTATACCACGATTTTATACGAGGGCCCATTATCCCGGCACAGCTTATTGCACCTGCAGCGCGGGTTATTTATGACCAGGGTTCGGTTTGTCGATAACAAGAACAAGAGGAGGGTACATACGCCGCTAAATGGAAGCTGCCCTGGATCTATTATTCTATGATTTGAAAGAACCGTGCAACTATGGGGTAAATGCTAGCGTACAAGCATATAATGATTTAACCATGCAGTCACAGCTGTCCCGTAAATTTGGGCAGGGAAAAGCTTATAGAACCCCTTACAAATGGCAAGAAAGTAACATAGGATGTAGTGAAAGCGATTTTTTGAGGCATTTATTCAGGTAAACCATGGTGGTGAGATGAATGATGATGAATAACGTGGAAATATATGAAGGCGGCGACCTGGGATGTCATTATACGCATCTTGAAAGTATATTCAAAGTTTGGGCGCCGACGGCGGCGAAGGTAACCCTCGCCTTGTATGACGATGCCGGAACTTATGACGGCGGAGCGCTTACCGATCACGCCGGAGGGTTCGAAATCGGCATGAGACGCGGGGAAGGCGGCGTATGGTCACTTCATTTTAGAGGCGATTTGGCCGGAAAATATTATATGTACAAGGTGGAGCACCCGGACGGACGGGAAGTTTATGCGGCCGATCCTTACGCCCGGGCGGTCAGTGCCAACGGGCAGCGGACGGCGATCGTCGACGTGAAGGCCGCAAGCCCGGAGGGCTGGGAAGAGGAAGAAACTCCCGGTCTTCTGGGGGTGGAAGACTCGGTACTCTATGAACTGCATGTCAGGGATTTTTCGATCAGCCCGGATTCCGGGCTCCAGTATAAAGGCAAGTTCAAAGCGTTTACGGAGACAGGCGTGCGGGACGCAGCCGGCAGCCGGCTCGGCATCGATCATTTGGCCGAACTCGGCGTGACACATGTCCATCTGCTGCCGATTTTTGATTATGCGACGGTGAACGAGCTGACGGTCGATGATCCGGACTCGGCAGAACCGAAATTCAACTGGGGTTATGATCCCCAGCATTACAACGTGCCGGAAGGCTCCTACGCGACCGACCCGTCAAGCCCCGAAGTCCGGATCCGGGAATGCAAGGAGATGATCATGGCGCTGCACCGCAAAGGAATCCGGGTCGTGATGGATGTGGTGTACAATCATACCTACTCTGCGGGGGACGGCCTGTTTGAGAAGGTTGTGCCGGGTTATTTTTACCGGACCGATGCGTCAGGGCGGTTCAGCAACGGCTCCGGCGTTGGGAACGAGCTGGCAACCGAGCGCCCGATGGTCCGCAAATACATCAAGGATTCCCTGCACTATTGGGCGGAAGAATACCATATCGACGGTTTCCGTTTTGACCTGATGGGTCTGATCGACACGGACACGATCGCGCAGATCACTGAGGAGCTCCGCCGCGAGCATCCGGGACTGCTGATTTACGGGGAGCCTTGGACAGGCGGTGAAACGCCGCTGAAGCAGCAAACCTTGAAAGGATCCCAAAGGGGTAAAGGCTTTGCCGTTTTCAACGACAATTTCCGGGGGGCCATCAAGGGAGACAGCGACGGTGCGGGAAAGGGCTTTGCCACGGGGCAGCCCGGCAAGGAAGCGGCGGTATTGGCCGGCATTCAGGGGGCAATCGACGATTTTACCGGATCACCTACGGAGACGATCAACTATGTGACGGTTCACGACAACCTTAACCTGTGGGATAAAGTACTGATTACGCAGGGACTGGGAGGTGATCTGATCCGGGGTATCGATAACGGCCAACTTGCCGGAGGGGGAAGCCTCGAAGAAGCTGTCGCAGCCACCGATCCTTACCGGAGCATCGACCAGGACCGGCTGCTGGAGAACGAAAGCGTCCGGAGAGCACTGCTGGCCAACGGCATCGTGCTGACTTCTCAGGGCATTCCGCTCATTCATGCGGGTGACGAGATGCTCCGCAGCAAATTCGGCGACCACAACAGCTACCGGAGCGGGGATGCGATTAACGCCATCCGCTGGAGCAACAAGTCCCGGTTCCTGCCGGTATTCGAGTATTACCAGGGACTGATCGCGCTGCGCCGCGCCCACCGGGCGTTCCGTATGACGGACAAGGAGCAGATCAAACGGAGCATGGAGGTCATGCGCTGCGACGGCAATGTCGTCGCTTACCGGCTGAAGGATCATGCCAACGGCGATACGTGGAAAAATATCATCGTCATCTACAACGCAAACGTTCGGGAGGCGCAGGTCGACATTCCGTTTTCCATTACCGGCTGGAAGGTGGCCGTCAAAAACCTTCAGGCCCGGAACGGGGCGCTGGAGATGATCGTCGACGAAACGGTGAGCGTCCCAGGCCTGTCGGTCATGGTTCTGTATGAGGAAGAAGGCGGCCGTCCGCGCCCGCTCAAGACGGTGGAGCTGCATTATGAGCGCCAGGACCGCAAATATGACGGCTGGAACTTATGGGTATGGGGCAGCGGCATGCGGGAACGCCGGGTCGATTTTGACCGGATGGAGGACGGACGCGCTGTGGCGACGATATATGTCCCGCTGAACGTGCAGGAAATCGGATATATCGTGCGGCTTAACGAGTGGGAGGCGAAGGACTGCGACCAGGACCGGTTTATCAAGCTCGGATGGCATCACAGCAAGCTGAAGGTGCTTGTCCGGAGCGGATCGGACGACTGGAAGAAGATCAGCTGAGGCCCGGGTGCCGGGAGGAGTGCGGCCGGCTGTGTAAGGGGGCTGGCTGGAGCGTACGGCAACCTGGGGATGGAGCAGCTTAACAGGTTGGAAGGTTTGGCCGCATTAGAAGCTTGCAAGCTGAGAAGTTTAGAAGCCTAGAAGCCTAGAAGCCTAGAAGCCTAGAAGCTTGGGGCGACGGTATGACGGAAATATGGAGCTTTCTTTTCTGTAACCGGAATAGGGATGCATGCATTTTACAAAAACGGGTGATTCCTATAAAGTAAAGTGAGATTCCCTTGGATAGGGTGATATATAACAGAGAAAGAAGGCTTACGATGACCGAGAAACTGCTGTCGCCTCTGGTGAAAACCTTTGACATGCTGCCCCATCCCGAGGGCGGGTGGTACAAGGAGTTATGGAAGGCGTCCTTTGAAATCCCGAAAGACGTGCTGGATCCCAAGTATTCGGGTTCGCGCCCTTCGGCGACTTCGATTTATTTCCTGCTGCATCCGGAGGAATCCTCCGCGTGGCACCGCGTTTATTCTGATGAATTGTGGCTGTGGCATTCCGGCAGTCCGCTCGAGCTGCTGCTCGGAGGCGATGGGGAACAGCCGGGCGGGGAGACCAAAATCATTTTGGGAATGGACGTTGATAAAGGCCAGGTGCCGCAGGCGCTCGTTCCGGCCAATGTCTGGCAGGCGGCCAAGCCGCTAGGCGACGAGCCGGTTTTCGTCTCCTGCGTCGTTTCCCCAGGCTTTCATTTTGACGATTTTACGATGATATCCGGAAAATAAAACCTTCGGCAGCGGCATGTGCCGTTCGCCGGGCCAGCCTAAATCCCGCACGGTTGCAATGACCGATGCGGGATTTTTTGTGATATTGGAAAGGACCGCTGTTAGACGTTTTTATTTAGATATACTGCTCCTTCCTTCAGTGTACTCCAGGCTAAGCGGTGTACTCCGCTTGCCTCAAAAGCAGCCGGCTGTTTTGCGCTGCAAGGTTTTGATTTCGCCCAAAATGGGTAATACATAGATATGCCTGTGTACTGCAGGGGACAGATTAAATATCAGAGGAGGTTGTAAAAGATGACATCTCATTCTCTTACAGCAGAACGAAGAACCGACACGAAGCATTCGAGCCTGCGCAGCTTGAGACAAAGCGGACGCATTCCGGCGGTGGTCTACGGGACACAGACCGAGAGCATGCCGGTCAGCGTCGATGCGAAGGAGCTGGCCAAAGTTGCCAGAACAGGCCGGTCCGAAGTGTTCAAGCTGAAGGTGGAAGGCTCGTCGGATCTGGACGTGATCATCAAGGATTATCAGCGCAAAGCCGGTGAGTGGATGCATGTGGACTTCATGCACATCTCCGCCAACAAGCCGATCAAGGTTCGCGTTCCGATCGACTTCCAAGGTACGGCTGCCGGCACCAAGGTGGGCGGCGTGCTTCAGCATCAGGAGACCGAGCTTGAAGTCGAGGCGCTTCCTGCAAATCTGCCATCCGCGATCACCGTGGACGTATCGAATATGGAAATCGGCGACAAGCTGGTAGCCGGAGACATCCAGCTGCCATCCGGCGTAACGCTCGTAGCCTCACCGGAAGAGCTGGTTGCTTCCGTAACGGCATCCCGCATGGCGACGGAGGCCCAGGCTGCGGACGAATCCGTGGCAGCGGAGGGAGAAGAAGCGGCGGAAACCGCTGCAGAAGACAACAACGAATAAAACGTCATATCATATACATGCTTGTACAGGAAAACCCCTGGTCGTTCACGACCAGGGGTTTTCTTTGCATGAGGCATGTGTGAGATGCACTGCCCGTATACCCACTTGGCGAAGTGGGTGTACGTATGCTTGTGCACTGCGAATCGCCTTTGTACGTTTCGCCCGCATAAGCATCACCTGCTTACGCGTCCTGCAGCTCCAGCCACTGCCCATACGCCGCATCCAGCTGTGCCTGCAGCTGCTCCCGCTCCGCATGAAGCTGCTGCAGGCGCCCCAGATCCGAGGCGGCGCCTTCCTCCAGCATGTCGGCGTCGATCTGCCCCAGACGGGCCTCAAGCTCCTTGATCGACTGCTCGAGTGAAATGGAAGCAGAGGCGTCGCTTTTCCGGGAACGCCGCTCGCCGGTATCGGGGCGCGCAGCAGCCGGCTTGGATACCGGCTCCTTGCCCTGGCTGCCGGCTTCCGCGCCCTTTGAGCCAGCGGCCTCTGCCTTCCACGCCTGCGCCGCCGTTTCGGCTTCGCTCAGCTTGCGGATTTCCTGTTGGTAATCCTCGAAGTTACCGATGAAGGAACGGACCTGCCCGTGATCCAGGCTCCAAATTCTGGCCGCCAGCCTGTTGATAAAATACCGGTCGTGGGATACGCCGAAGATGGTGCCGGGGAACTCCTCGAGCGCCTCCTCCAGCGCTTCCCTGGCGTCAATGTCCAAATGGTTCGTCGGTTCGTCCAGAATCAGCAAATTCGGCTTCTGCTCCATCAGGATGGCGAAGCGCAGCCGCGTCCACTCCCCGCCGGAGAGGCTGCGGATGTCTTTGAATACATCGGCGCCGTAGAACAGGAATCGCGCCAGCCGGCCGCGGGCTTCACCTTCCTCGATGCCGGCCTGCTCCCGGTAGTACTGAAGCACGTTCTGCTTGACGGTTTCCGGCGTTTCCTCCTGCGCAAGGTAACCGATGCTGACGCGCGAGCCGACGGCCACGCTCCCCTCGGTCGGTTCGAGCTCGCCCAGGGCCAGCTTGATCAGCGTACTCTTGCCGCTTCCGTTGCCGCCGAGCAGCATGACAGTTTCCCCGTACCGGAGCGTTTCGTTTACGCCTTTGAACAAGGTGCGCGTGCCGTACGATTTGCCCAGCTCCTCGAACACGAGCACCTGCTTGCCGGAGCGGTCTTCCTGCTGCAGCGACAAATCCATCGTCTTTCGTTCAAGCACCGGCCGCTTCAGCTTGACCATACGGTCGAGCGCTTTCTGCATGGAGGCGGCACGGCGGTGGAACCCGGCGTTCGGCGGGTTGGACCGGTTGCCCCACTCGATCAGCTGTTTGATGCTTTCCTGCATCTTTTTGATTTTTTTCTGCTGCTCCTGGTAATCGGCAAACTGCTGCAGGAGCCGCGCTTCCTTTTCCTTCTGATAACCGCTGTAGTCGGTGTGGTAGGTAAAGGCTTCTCCGTCTTCAATCTCAACCACCTTGGTCACGAGCTTGTCGAGAAAGTAACGGTCATGCGATATCGTAAGCACGGTGCCGCGGTATTCCTTCAGGAACTGCTCCAGCCATTCGATCGCCGCCATGTCCAAATGGTTGGTCGGTTCGTCCAGCAGCAGCACATCAGGCTGCTCAAGCAGCAGGGAGGCGAGCCCGATTTTGGTCTTCTCTCCCCCGGAGAGGGAGGCGAAGGGGCGGGTGTACTGGCCCGCGGGGATGCCAAGGCCGCCGGCGATGCGGTCAATGGTCGCTTCCATTTCATAACCGCCGGCTGCTTCAAAGCGTTCCTGCAGCCTGCCGTATTCGGCGAGCCACTGCTCCGGCTCTTTGGCGCCGGAAGCGGAGGGGCCGGACATCAGCGCCTCCAGCTCGCGCATCCGCCGCTGCCATTCAAGCGGCGCCGTAAAAGCGCGCAGCAGGATGTCATACACCGTTTCGCCGTCTCCGGCTTGGGGAATTTGGGCGAGGAAGCCAAGCTTGGCGCCCCGCGAAATGGAGATTTCGCCTTGATCCGGCTTGTCTCCGCCGTTCAGCAAGTGGAGCATCGTCGTTTTTCCGCAGCCGTTGCGGCCGATCAGGGCCACTTTTTCCCCTTCGCGGATTTCAAAGGATACATCAGACAGAACGAGCTGGGCACCATGGTATTTTTGTATGTTTTTGCATTGAATCATCATTGTATTTTCCTCCATAGATGCCGCATCTACAGAAAAAAACCGCAGGGAAATGTCCCTGCGGCTTGAACGTTCAACGCTTATCCGTTGAAGTTAAGGTAGGAGCGGCATTTCGCAATTTTGTAAAACAACCGGATTGTTAAAAATGGACAGACGGATCCCGTTAACGGGAACTCTGTAAAAAATGCCGGACAAAATCATCGGCAGTTGATTGATCCGGTCGTTTCCAAAATTGCGTACCACTTCTACCTCACCTCCCTGTTAAAAAAGTTAGCTTTATTGTATCCACAACGAGTGCTAAAAGCAAGCAATGGATGAAACATTTTATGAAAATGGCCATATCACCCGGATCAGAACCCTCAGCAGGCTTTGGATGTGTGGTCCCAATTCGGCTTCGGGCTGTCGAAGGGGTGTCGGTGTGTACGGCTGATTTGTAAAAGCGGGACGGGCATTTATCTCCAGACCGGCATTATAATACAATAAGATGCAGTGGCTGAAACGAGTGGAGGGCCTCATGAAGAAAAAAATAATGTTTACCGGCGGAGGGTCCGCCGGACATGTCACGGTCAACCTGGCGCTGATCCCGCTGTTCCGGCAGGAAGGTTGGGCGGTGGAATACATAGGCTCGGTCAATGGGATCGAGCGGGAGCTGGTGTCGCCGCTGCCGGACGTGGCGTATTTTCCGATATCGACAGGGAAGCTGCGCCGGTATTTAGACTGGCAAAACGCCAAGGATCCGTTCCGAATCGCCAAGGGCGTCTATCAGGCGTACCGTCTCATCCGCCGCCGGAAACCGGATATTGTATTTTCCAAAGGCGGGTTCGTATCGGTGCCCGTCGTCATCGGTGCCTGGCTGAACCGGGTGCCAGTTATCATTCACGAGTCGGACATCACGCCGGGGCTGGCCAACCGGATTGCCATCCCGATGGCTGAAGCGGTGTGCACGACGTTTCCGGAAGCGGCTGCGCATATCGGCAAGGGCAAGGGCCGCCATGTCGGCGCCGTCATCCGGAATGAGCTGAAACAGGGCAGCGCTGCCGCCGGACGGAAGCTGTGCGGGTTCACCCCGCAGAGGCCCGTTCTGCTGGTAATGGGCGGCAGTCTTGGCGCGCAGAGCATTAACCGGGCGGTACGCCAGGCGCTGCCAGAGCTGACGGAAGCTTTTCAAGTCGTGCACTTATGCGGGAAAGGGCAGCTTGATCCGGCGCTGACGGTTCCCGGCTATTGTCAATTCGAATACATTCGCGATGAACTGCCGGATGTGCTGGCGATGTCGGACTTGGTGATCACCCGTGCCGGCTCCAATTCGATCTTTGAGTTCCTTTCCTTGCGCAAGCCGATGCTTCTCATCCCATTGACCCGGCAGCAAAGCCGGGGCGATCAGATTCTCAATGCGCGTTCTTTCGAAAAAGCGGGTTATGCCGAAGTGCTGGAAGAGGAAGGTCTGACTCCGCAAACGCTGCTCGAGCGGATCGGGGTTTTGCATGCCCATCGGGATGCCTATGTATCGGCCATGGCGAGCGGCCAAAAGACGGACGCGCTTGCGGAAGTATTCAAGCTGATCAAAGAAACCGCAAAAAGCCGTTAAAGGTCGTCTGCGCCAAGAAAAGGAACCTTATTTTACCTGTACGGATAGAGAACAAGAGTTCCTAATTTTTCGCTTTCCTGAGCCGAACTATGGTATATTGAGTACACGAGATTTTAGGACAGGAGACCGGAAAGGACGGAAGACATGCTGGCTTTTACTTCGCAAAGAATCAGATCATTATGCGGTGCATCCGCCTTTAAACGGGGTGAGGAATACTGCGCCTACGGTCAGGTCATGATCGTGGAACGCGATGACGATAACCGTTACATTGAAGCGGTAGTGCAGGACGAGGATATATACCGGGTGGAGGTCGATATCGACGGAGCGGATTTCAGCGCAACCTGCCACTGTGCGGGCTTCGGCGGATATTATCCTTACTGCAAGCATATCGCCGGCGTCTTGATCTATCTGCTGGAAGAAGAAAAGGGAGGGGCGGACCGGCTGCAGCCGCGGGGGGAGGTCGTCCCGATTCCGACGCCCGCGGTTTCCTCCAGGGACGTGCGGCTCACCAGCGGACTGATCGAGCTGTTTGAGCAGATGGCGGACAGCGAACGGCTGAAGACCGGCCAGAAAGCGGCGAGCGTGCTTAAGGAAACGCTGGCTGTGGAATGGACCTGCAAAGTGACGGACGAGTATCAGCCGGAACCGAAGTTAAGGATCGAGATGAAGGTCGGACCGAACCGGCTGTACGTCGTGCAAAATATCAGGCAGTTTCTGCTTCACATCGAGGAAGGAAGAAGCCTGCCCTTTACCAAGCTGTTCACTTACAGCCCGAAGCAGCACACGTTCCGGCCCGAGGACTGGGCGGTCATCGACATGCTGATCCGGATTTGCGGCAGCGAGTTCGCGTATGATGAAGCAGGACGATCCATTCCCGGCTTCGCAGCCTCGGGCAGCCAGCGGATGCTGACGATCCCGCCGCTGGGCTGGAACGAGCTGCTGCCTTTGCTGGTCAAGGCCGGGGCCGCGATGGAACGCGAGTATGCTTCGCCTCAGCCGATTCAGCTGGGTGAAGGCCAGATCCCGCTGTCGTTCCATGTGGGCAGCATCGATAGCGGCGACGCCTATCATCTGGAAATCAACGGGCTGAAGCGGGTCGTCGTGATGACCGCGTACGGCTGCGCAGCTGTTGACGGCACGATATACCGGCTGGCGGTGCGCGACCTGCTCCTGCTGTCAGAGATGAAAACCTTGATATACCGCTATGACCATAAGCGGATTAACATATCACCGCACCAGATGGACGCACTGATGGAGAAGGTGGTTCCCGGCTTGCGGCGCATCGGGAAGGTCGGCATGGACGCCAGCGTCCGGGATCAGCTGGTGCAGCCGGACCTCGTGGCCAAGCTGTATTTGGACCGGGACGAAACCGAGCTGACCGCAAGGCTGGAATTCGTGTACGACGGGATTGTGATCGACGCATTTGCCGATACGGATGCCCGGAAAGACGGCGACTTTATTCTGGTCCGGGATACGGACAAGGAGCGGCGGATGATCGAGGCGTTGAAAGGAACGGACTTTGTGCAGAACGGACACGAAATGGTGCTGGACCTGTCGGAAGAAGACAGCGTATACGACGTCCTGTATCATTTGCTGCCCAAGCTGGAGAAATGGGTCCAAGTATACGCCACTCCCGCTGTCAAGCAGCTGATGCACAATCCGAACAAGCCTCCGAAAATCAAGGCGGACACGGACCATACGACCAACTGGCTCGAGATCAACTTTGAGCTGGACCATGTGAGCGACAAAGAAATCCGCAAGCTGCTGCTGAGCGTGATTGAGAAGCGGAAGTATTACCGTCTTCCCGGCGGTGCGTATGTGTCCCTGGAAAAGGAAGCCTTCCAAACCTTCGGAGAGCTGTATGACGAGCTCGGGATGAAAAAAGGCGATATTACCGGCAGCCGTATCCATCTTCCTCTGGTCAAGGGTCTGCAGCTCCGTGACAAGGAAGGCCGGGCTTATGGGGTCCAGATGGGGAAATCGCTGCGGCAGCTGATTGATCATATGACGCATCCCGAGCAGATGGACTTCAATGTGCCCGAGGAGCTTGCCTCCGTGCTCCGGGATTACCAGCGGGACGGCTTCCAGTGGCTGAAGACGCTTGGCCATTACCGGTTCGGCGGGATTCTGGCCGACGACATGGGGCTGGGCAAAACGCTGCAAAGCATTGCCTACATTGTGTCCGAACGCAGGGAGAAGGAAGGCGGGCACCTTCCGGTCCTGATCGTATCCCCCGCATCGCTCGTATATAACTGGGAGAGCGAGTTCCAGAAATTCGCTCCGTCCGTTCAGGTTCATGTGGCCCTTGGCGCACGGAAGGAGCGCAGCGATTCCCTGCTTCGCATAGCGGCTGCGGGCGCAGAAACCGAATCTCCTGACAGCCTTGCTGCGCAGCAGGCGGACGTCATTATTACCTCTTATCCGTCCCTGCGCAAGGATATCCGTCTGTACCGGGAGATGGGCTTCAGCACCCTGTTTCTTGACGAAGCCCAGATGATCAAAAATTACGCGACGCAGACCGCCCAAGCGGTGCGGGAAATCCATGCGGAGCGGCGGTTTGCGCTGACGGGCACGCCGATCGAAAACGCGGTGGATGAGCTGTGGTCGATTTTCGAGGCGGTATTCCCGGGTCTTTTTACGGGTCAGAAAGCTTTCCGCGGCCTGACCCGCGGCCAGATCTCTCGGATTGTGCAGCCGTTCATTTTACGCCGGTTAAGGGCTGATGTGCTGGACGAGCTGCCGGAACGGATCGAGACGGTTCAGCGCTCGGAGCTCAGCCTTGAGCAGAAGAAGCTGTACGCAACTTACCTCGAGGAATTCAAAGAAGAGACGATCCGTGACCTGGAGATGGAGGGGTTCCAGAAGAGCCGGATGAAAATATTGGCCGGCATCACGAGGCTTCGTCAGCTGTGCTGCCATCCCTCGCTGTTTGTGGACGGGTACGAAGGTCCGGCCGGCAAGCTCTCCCAGCTGCTGGACGTGGTCGACGAATGCCTCAGCAGCGGGCGGCGGATCCTGATCTTTTCCCAGTTTACGAGCATGCTCCGGATCATCCGCAGCGAGCTGGGTCAGCGGGGGATTCCGGTCTTTTATCTGGACGGGCAGACTCCGGCCAAGGAGAGGGTAGACACGTGCTCGCGGTTTAACCAGGGAGAGAACGACGTATTCCTGATCTCGCTCAAAGCGGGCGGGACAGGGCTGAACTTGACCGGAGCGGACACGGTCATCCTGTACGATTTGTGGTGGAATCCGGCGGTGGAAGAGCAGGCCGCGGGACGCGCCCACCGGATGGGGCAGAAAAACGTGGTCCAGGTTATTCGCCTGGTGACGAAGGGCACCGTGGAGGAAAAGATGCTGGAGCTGCAGCAGCGGAAGAAGGATTTGATCCGCGAAGTGATGGAGTCGGCGGATGACGCGGTCACGACCTTGACTGAGCAGGAAATCCGCGAGCTGCTTGCCTTATAGAGAGTCATTTTTATTCATGGAAGTACCATGAACCGGACCTGGGAGGGGCCGGTTTTTTATCTTGTCCAGATGCGAGAATCGGCTGAGCTCCTTTTGATCCCGATAAATTTTCATGAAAAAGATGCAGGAATATGAACGGCAATGGCGAAATTTACCTCTATGATTTAGTATAAATGACCTATTACTTGTGATCCATTCACGGACTTGGGAATGAGGAGAAGAATGTATGCGAAATCGATACAATTACGGTATCCTAACCAATTCAGGGCCTCATCTGTACAGCATGGATACAGGGGGAAGCCGCGAACAGGGCGCAGATTCGACGCCTGTCAGCGGATATATGCCTCGTGACGAACATGCGGCTGCGTCAGCGGCAGCTGGCTCTATAGCCTCTCTTTTTTCGACCACACCGACATACAGCAGCGCTTATATTAAGCGCCGTGAACTTATAAACCGGCAGCAGGGGCAGACCGCCTGGAACGAGGCGGAAAAATTAGCGTTTGAGGCCGATTGGTATGACAATCAGCTGGAGTGGATTGCGACGATCGATCAAACTTACGGGGAGCCGGTATTCTGGGATGTTCTTGCCGCCATGGCTCCTCCGTTCCCGAGAGGGGAACAGGGACCGAAAGAGAAGCTGGCTGAGGGGAATTTGGCTGCGTTCCAGCCGACCCGTATCCAGAAGCTCCTCAAGCAGGACGCCATGATCCGGGAGGAGCTCGAAAGGCAGGTTCAGCTGGCCCGGGAAGAGGATCGTAAAGACTATCTGGCATGGAAAGCAGCCAACGATTTTGCACACGACATCCTGGACGGCAACCGTACCGCCTATTTGCGGGTTCTGGAAGAGATGGCCCCACTGCAGGAATTGACGATGCTGGGGAGCGGCCTCGAGTTCAGCGTCCGAAGCAGCTCCGAGGTGGAAGTGGAACTGGATGTCAATTCCCAGCAGGTGATCCCGCGCGAGGCGAAAGTCCGCACCGAAGCAGGGGTAGTTTCGCCTGAACTGTCCGTCCCCGAACGCAATGACCTGGAGCTGAAATACATCTGCGGCTCCGTCCTCCGGATTGCAGGCGAGCTGTTTGCCCTGCTTCCGCTGGAGTCGGTCGTCGTGCAGGCGAGGGACACTAAACTGAATGGAAAGACCGGGCAGGAGGAGTACATTACGGTGCTGTCGATCCGCATCGAGCGGAAATTTTTTGTCGGCTATCATGCAGGACGTGAACGCTGCCTGGAAGCACTGATGCACTGCGCTCACCGGATGGAGTACGATCCCGGTACCGGTTTTGAAGCGGTTGACGACCTTCTGTAATCAGCATGTTCATTTACTGTAGGCTGCCTTTGGGTGACTGACCTTTTGTGTCGGTTGATCATCCGGGGCAGTCTTTTTTAGGTTATAACGCATAAAATGAGCAATCTGTCCTCCAATGAACACATACCGAAAGACGCTGACAGTATGCGACGGAAGACGTATATTCCAACAATAAATGGCGAAAAAACTCATATTTTGGTACCATATGCACTTGTTTTCCACTAGGGGGCATTTGTTAATATAATAGCAAACGTCTATGGCAGCCGCTGTAACCCGGAGAATACAGCTCTTTGAATGACAGGGAAGCGGCATTTTGAATCTGTGCATAGTCAGTAGAGAGAGCAAGAAGTATGGAGATGGGAGTGAGCGCATGAGGAGATGGTGGCTACTGCTGGGCAGCCTAGTTCTGGTCCTTGGGATAACCGGCTGCGGAGACAAGAAGAGCTACTCAATGGACCGCGTGGAATCCAGGGCTTACCTCGGGCCGGATGGAGACTTGTATGTCGAAGAACTGTTTACGTATACCTTTAAGGGCAGTTTTAACGGAATGACGCGTGCGATTGATCGGGCAGACCAGAAGGGGGTTGAATTTTTTGAAGCCTATGTACCCCCGGAACATCCGAAGCTAGGCAGTTTCTCCTACGAAAACTTGCAGCGGCTGGATGTCCAATGGGACGACGACGATGATACGTATTACATATACGATGCCGCGCAGAACGAAACGAAACAGGTTTATTACCGCTACCGGATTGACCATGCGGCAGTCAGGTATGGCGAAACGGGCAAGCTGGAATGGAGCTTCTTCAAAAATAACCAAGAGGATCTTCACCAGGTGTCCGTCGACTTGTTTATGCCCGGCGATTATAAGGACGGAGACGTTCATGCCTTTTTGCATGACCGTTCGGGCGGGAAGATTACAAGCGAAGGGCCGCCGGCGGTTCACTATGAAACCGATGATTTGAAGAGTGACGGCACGGCGCATATGGTGGTCTATTTTCCACCGGATCAGCTATCCCAAATGACGGCTTCCGAGGAACAGGTTTCTTTGCAAAAGCAGCTGTCTGCCGAGCAGAAATACCAGGAACGGCTTGCCGCCCGTGACGATCGAATGAACGCCATCCGTCCGGTTATGCAAGTCGGCATGGCTGTTTTCATTGTAGGTGCGCTGCTGTACGCTTTGTCGTGGAGAAAAATTTCGGCCTGGCTGCGGCGCGGGGATGTCACCCGGCAGGACATCGATGAAGCGGATCCGCTGCTTCTCATGTATATGCTGCGCAAAGGCCGGTTAAAAAGGGAAGACTTCATGGCCGGATTGTTATCGCTGCGCCAGAAGGGTTACGTGACCGTGAAGCAGGTCCCGGCTTCCAAACGCTTCCAGGAAGAGCCGACGGCTCCCGAATTCACGCTGCAGTTCACCTTTACGGGCAGGATGGACCAGCTCAACCCGGCGGAGAAGCATCTTGTCGGCTGGCTGTTCGAAGAAATCAACGGCAGTCTGATCTTCAAGCTGGATTCCTTGGCGGGACCAACGTTTAAGGAGCGGCAGAGCGCAAGGATCGTCAAGCAGTACCGTGCAAAGTCGGTTAAGCATGCCGACCGGCTGATGAAGTGGATCAGGCTGCTGTCGCGTACCCAGCCTTATTCGGGGCAGGTCCGGCCTAATCCGCTGCTCAAGCTGTTCATTCCGCTGACGGCCGCGGTGAATTACGGCCTGCTGCTGTATCTGCTGTACACCGACGCGGCGTCCACGCTCATGATCGTGCTAACCGCCGTGCTGCTTGGTGCCGGAGGGGTATGGGCGTCCATCCGTTTCCGGAATAAGCTGTGGATCTTCCTGTTTCTGCTCGCATGCTTTATTATGGGTTCCCAAATCGTGCATGATATTTCGGGCAACTATCTGATCCTGACGGTATGTTCCGCTCTGTTTGTATGGAGCATTCCCGTTCATGTTCTGTCCTGGGAGACGCATCGCTATCGGTATGCACTCAAGGCACTTCGGAGTACGCTCGGAAAAGGAGAGATGTCCTACGCAGGCGAACCGCTGGAAACAGAACAGGCCGCGGAATATGCCGCCCTGCTTGGGACCGTTCCGCGGTATATTAAACACCGTAAGCAGACCGGAATGTCAGGCGCCGCCTTGGCCGCAGCCGTGCCCGCACTATTCAGCGTGGAAATTATGGAATCCTTGAATTATACGCAAAATCACCTGCTCCTGAAGCCGATGGGCGTCGGAGGAAGCAGCAGCAGTTCCTCGTCCAGCTTCAGTGACGGCGGGGGAGGAGGCGGAGGCGGGGGAACCGGCGCGTTCTAGGATACGCCAAATCGTCAATTGCACCGCCCAAGGAATAACGATAACGAATGAGATGACCACGTAAATCCGCAGCAGCCCGTTCCCTGGCATTCGAGGGACGGGCTGTTTTTATGCCTGGAGGATGGAAGAAAGCGGCTTTCCGCCCGCCACGTATTAACAAAAAAACGGCAAGCTCCTCTCAGAGAGAGAAACTGCCGTTTATTTGGATAGGTGGACCCGATCAGTTGGTCTTGGCCGCCATGATGACGTCCCGGCACTCGTCGGAGCAGAAGGACTGATGGATCTCTTCGCACTCTTCGCAGCAAACATGCTGTTTGTTGCAGGTCGGGTTGGCGCAGTTGATATAGCGGTCATGCGTTTTGCCGCAGTGGATGCACTTGGCGATCACGACGTCCTCTTCCGTACGGTTGATCGGCACCGAAATGCGCTCGTCAAAGACGTAGCATTTGCCGTCCCACAAATGTCCTTTGACTTTAGGGTCCTTGCCGTATGTTACGATGCCGCCCTCAAGCTGGGCAACATCCTGAAAGCCTTCTTTGATCATGAAGCCGGTCAGCTTCTCGCAGCGGATGCCGCCAGTGCAGTAGGTCAAAATTTTCTTGTCCTTAAACTGGCTCATATTGTTGCGAATCCATTCCGGAAATTCGCGGAACGACTCGACATCCGGACGGATGGCGCCGCGGAAATGTCCGATTTCGTATTCATAGCTGTTGCGGCCGTCCAGGACGATGACGTCATCCTGCTGAAGCAGCTCATGGAACTCTTCCGGAGACAGACGCTTCCCGCCGATGACGTTGGGATCAAGCGGCTCCTCGTAACGGAACGTGACGAGCTCTTTCTTGTGGCGGACAAACATTTTCTTGAACGCATGGCCTTCCGACTCATCGATCTTGAAGACGATATCAGAGAACAGCGGATTCGCTTTCAGGTCGTTCATATACTTCTCGGTCTGTTCCACGGTGCCGGATAGCGTGCCGTTGATGCCTTCAGAGGCGATCAGGATGCGGCCTTTGACGCCCAGATCTTTGCAGTACTGCAGATGCTCCGCAGTGAACTGCTCAGGATCAGGGATGTTGACGAATTTATAATATAACAAAATACGGTATTCTTGCTTCGTTGTCATTGCTTCTTCACCTGTTCTTGTAAATTTACCTTATATATTGTAGATGAACAGGGCATACATAGTCAACTTGAAAGTATAGTAAGTGAAGGGAGGATTCCTAATAGCTTAGCTGAAAGACGCCATTTCGATGCGGTCTATAGATGAGAATGAATCCGAGAAATACTGGAAAATGCTCCGTCTGCTTGCGCAAATTTAGAGGGCGGCTATCCTTCTCATTGGAGGAATAAAAAACCAAATATTATATTGCGTATCGTAACGGTATATGATATTATAGGTTCACGGATCCGAATCAGCCGAAGATGGAAGGTGCCTCCCCTTAAAGAACGACGCGGCAGCGTCGGATATCCGGAAGTCCGATGCAGCTGTCCATGGAGTAAGCTTTCCTTCGGCATGATAAGCCATCTTGAGTTTAACCGTATTCAGCAGCGCCGCGTAATAGGACAAATCAAGCATGCAAAGGAGATGTTCTCTTATGAAAAAAGTGCTTTATGTGCCGCTGGACGACCGTCCTGCCAATTTGGATGATGTGATCGTGCAGGGGAGATCCGCAGGGATCCAGCTGATAGTCCCCGACCGCGAGGATATTGCCAATCGCCTCGATTCCAAGGCCGTGGCCGAAGGCGGCCAGCTGGTGAGCACCTCATCGCCGACGTACGGAAAGACGCGGAATATCCGCCGTTTTATCAGGGAACACGCCGCTCAGGCAGACGGATTTATCATTTCGACCGATATGCTGGCCTACGGCGGGTTAATCGGCAGCAGACGGCTTCGTTCAAGCGCGGGCGGCGCCTACCCTGATTACGACCCCGAGACCACCAAACTGCTGGACGTCGTTCGGGAAGTGAAGCGGGCCTACCCGCATAAGCCGGTCTATGTGCTGGATACGATCATGCGGCTGGCGACCACCGTGTTTGTGGAAGGCCTGACCCAGGCTGCATACGATGAAGCCAGAGCCTTTGCCCAGCAGCCGCGGGCGGTCGCAACTACGTTCGAGGGCATTTTGGAAGGGTATGACACGAAGCCCGACGGCACTTCGTTTGGAGAGCCAACCCTTTTTGACAAAGAGCAGTACTATAATGCCAGAAGGCATAAATTCAAGACCAACCGATATATCATTGAAAGGCTCGTCCGTGAGGGATACGTGGATTTTCTCGCAGTGGGGGTGGATGACTCCTACACCCAAGGGGTACAGGCTAACGAGATTGCTTACCTGGAAGCCTTTGTGAATGAGCATTTGGGCGGCACCGGCGGCCAGAATCCGGACAAAGCGATTATTCTCCCCGATGCCGATGCGCTGGGATACTCGCTGCTGGGCCGGATGGCGAAGGAGCTTCACCGGTACAGCTCCCGTCCGAAATACGGCGTCAAATATTTTGGGCCGGACGGGTCGACCATCGTCAATCCTTACGAGTATATGAGCGTGCACGATAATATCCGGCATCATGTGGATATCGTCGGCGGGGAGTTCGTTGACATGGCAGCCTATGATATCGAAATCGTGGCGGTGACCAGTGCCAGCGAGATCGGCGCCGCCGTGAGCCGGATGGAAGAGAACAGCGCCGGCCGGATCCCGACGCTGGTGATTGATTTTGTCGGGGGAGGCGCCGCTGATGCGACCGTAACCGAAGCGCTGCTCGACAGCGTGTCCACCGGACAGCTTCTGGGATACAGCGCGTGGAACACGGCCGGCAACAAAATCGGTATGGCCCTCGGCATGGCCCAGGCCCGATTCGTATACCTTGGCACGGAGAATCGGCCGCCGGCGCTGCAGGAGGCAGTGAATGCACACGGATCGCTGCTGTTCAAGCGATTCCTCAAGGACTACTACTATAAGAAGATCACGATTGCCGAAATTCGGACATACTCGCGGGCGCACACCCTATACTCCAACGTACCGTATGCGGACCAAAACATTCGCCTGTTTAACTCGCCGGAAGACTATAAGGTTCTGGTCGAGATGCTTCGCGAACGCATGCAGGCGAACACGGAGGCGCTGGCTGCCAGAAAGGCATTCGAGCTCGGCGTGTCGCAGAACGTTTGGCGGATCAAGCCGTCCGGATGGTCATATGCGACGTATGCTTGCGCGACTCTGGACTACGACAATCCGGCATTCATTTGGGAGCGGGCGTTTGAGATTACGCTGGGGCCGGAAGTGACGCTGAAAGAGTGCTAGGGCGGGAAACGACTGGCGGCTCGTGGGGGCTGCAGGCATCCGGTGCCAGCGCGAGCACGGATACAACCGCATAGCTTGCTGACGTGCAGAACAAAAACAAAGCCCGGGGATTCCGGGCTTTTTTCTGTACGGCTGTGAGCGATGTCACCCGGCAGCCCGGGATCACTTGATGGCCCCGGCCGTTATTCCGCTGGCGATCTGCCGCTGGAAGAACATGTACATCATCAGGACGGGGACGATGGTGATGAGCAGACCGGCGAAAAGGGGGCCCCATTCGGTACGGTACTGCATCTGGGCCTGCATCATTGCGATGCCGACGGGGAGGGTATAGTGCTTCGGGTCGTTGACCAGAATCGTGCCGATAATGTATTCGTTCCAGATGTTCAGGACGTTGACGATACCCACTGTAATAAGCCCCGGCTGCGAGAGCGGCAGCATCACCCGGAAGAAGATGCCGAAGTAGGACGCTCCGTCCATGGCGGCGGCTTCTTCCAGCTCTTTGGGGAGGCTTTTGAAAAATCCGACGAGCACGAAAATGCCAAACGCAATCAGCGTAGAGGCATACACCAGGATCAGCCCTAAAGAAGAATTCGTCAGATGCATGGAGTTCATCAGGAAAAAGAGCGGGATGAGCGCCAGGCTGAACGGGATCATCATGGAGGCAATGTAAAGCAGGAACAGCGCCGTGCTTCCCCGGAACGGGTAGCGGGCCAGAACGTAGGCGGTAGTGGCCGACAGCAGCAGCCCGAGCAGCGTGGAACCGATCGTCACCACGACGGAGTTCAGGAAGTAATCACCGAAGCTGAACTCCCGCCACACGTAGCTGAAGTTGCTCCACAACAGCGGAAAGTCCGGCAGGGACCAGGGCATTTTGCGGAAAAATTGGTCGTTGTTTTTCAGCGAGTCCAGCAGGGTCCACAGCAGCGGATAAATCACCGATATGCCCCACATGATCAGGATGGCGTAAAACACGATTTTGACCATCGGATTGGAAAGGCCTGATTTCATTATTTGTTCCTCCTGTGCCTAGAAAAATCAGCTGATTTCGATCGTTTCCTGGCGCATGAGCCGCTGCAGGATGATCGTCGTGATCATCGATAAGACCAGAATCAGCACGCCAATGGCCGCACCATAGCCAAAGTGGTACTGCGTGAAGGCCATTTGATACAAGTAGGACCCCATGACCTGGGTGGTGTTGTCCGGCCCGCCGTTCGTCATAATCATCACGATGACAAAAGAGCCGTTGAGCGTGGTCATCATAATGTTGAGGATGGACACCTTCATCTGTTCCCAGATCAGCGGCAGCGTGATATGGCGGAATTGGTGCCACTGGCCAGCGCCTTCAAGGCTTGAGGCCTCGTAGTAGGATTCCGGTATCCCCTGGATCGCGGCGATCAGGAGAATCATATAAAAGCCGATGCCGGCCCAGATGGCGGGCGGAAGCAGCATCCAGATCGTGTGGCTGGTGAAGCCGAGCCACGTAATGTCCACTTTGTCTTTGGTGAACAAGGACAGGAAGGAGTTCAGAAAGCCGATTTGCGGATTATAGATAAAATTCCAGAGGACGCCGATGACGACGACGGAAATGACGTTCGGAATGAAAAAAATCGAGCGAAAAAAATTGGCGAGCCGAAATTTGAAGCGGGTCAGAGCGACCGCAAAAAACGTCGCCAGAATCATGATGCCGATAATTTTGCCCGCGACGAGAAAATAGTCGTTGCCCATCCCGATCCAGATGATGGGGTCGTGAAGCATCTCCTTGAAATTGTCCAGGCCGATAAACGTTTTATTGTCCGAGGAGCCGGACCAGTCATACAGCGAGTAATACATCGCCTGCAGTACGGGGTATACCGTAAACACGCAGAAGAACAGGAACGTGGGAATGATGAAGGTTGCGATAAACAGGTTGCGCTGCCAGGCGTTCGTCCCCAATTTCATCTTCGTTCTCCCTGCCTTTCACCTAAAATGTACGGAGGATAACAGAGAGCGTTCATCCCCGTCATCCTCCGCGTTTCCTGCCGGTCTATCGCATTATTTCTTCACTTTCTTGGCGACGTCCACGACGCGCTGTACCCACTCTTCCGGCGTGATTTTGCCGATGGTTAGGGCATCCGTGGCATCCTGCATCGCCTTATCCACGTCGGCGTTAAAGGTAATGGACGGAACGACGACGGTGTTGGAATCGGTTAAATACCGCGCTGCATCTTTAACATGGCTTGGCGCGCTGGAGCTGCTGATGTCGCCTTTGATGTTGGACGGAGCGCCGCTCAGCTCGGCCCACTGCGAAGCCTGGGCTTCGGAGAAGATGAACTGCAGGAATGCTTTGGCCGCTTCCTTGTTTTTGGCGTTCTTGGCGATCGCCACGTTGGCGGTGGAAGTGTTGGCGACGACTTTGCCGCCTGAATCCTGCGTCACCGATGGAATGAAGCCGAAGGAGAATCCGCCCGGGACGTCCTTGGCCATTTCGTTTGGCAGCCAGAGGCCGTTCGGGATGAAGGCGTCTTTGTGCTGCAGGAACAGCATTTGCGAATCCGTGTGGTTGATCTGGATGGAGGCTTTGTCGATAAAGCCTTTGTCGCGAAGCTCGACGATTTTGTTCAGTGCGGTCAGCACGGCGGGCTGCTGGAAGGCTTCCACTTTGGAATCGGCCATGTCCTGCAGAATGGAAATATCGTTGTTGTTGGCGGATACGATCGCCGGGTACAAAATCGCACCGTTGATGTAGTACGGATATTTGCCGGTATGGATAAACGGAGTCACGCCCGCCGCTTTGATTTTGTCGCTGACGGCCAAGAAGGACTGCCAGTCTTTGGGCTCTTCCCAGCCTTTTTCCTGGAAGAGGGCTTTGTCCCAGAACACGCCCCAGGAGTTCAAAACGAGCGGGATGTCGTAGACCTTGCCGTCAAACAGCTGCGGCGGCTGTGCCAAAATATCGCTGATTTTGGTGCCGTCGATGTTCGTGGCGTCCTTCATCCAATCCGTCAGGTCCTCCAGCTGGCCATCCTCCACCATTTGGCGGTCGTTCAGGTTCGGGCCGTCAATATACACGAAGTCCGGCGGATTGCCGCCGACCCAGCGGGGCTTCATCTGGTCGTTGATTTTAGGCCCGCCGCTTTCTTTAACGTTCAAATCGGGGTTGGCCGCTTTAAAGTCGGCGATGACCTTTTTCCACCACTTGTCGCCGTAGCCGCCGACGAAGTACTGGATTTCAAAGTCTCCGGTCAGTTTTTTGGTGCTGTCATCGGTCGTCGTGTTCGAGCTGGAATCGGTGTTGGTCGTTGTGGCGGTTGTTGAGGAGGACGCGTCTTCGGTTTTCGTCGAAGTGGACGAGTCCTTGGAGCCGCATCCGGCCAGCGGGGCGACGATCATCAAAGCCGCAAGGCTGAGTGCCGCCAAATGTCTCTTGAACATCATAAAAGCTAACCCTCCTTAAGTGATTGTGCAACGCCATAGTGGTTGTCTATCTTGGATTACAGCGCCTAAAACCATCATAAGGATTCGGGGGGAGAGGCTCTATTGAATATCTTCCATGAATTCTTTGTTATTTTCTGTTCGTGGGGAAAAAAGGAGGATAATCTTCTACTTGGGATGAGGCAGGAAAATGTGAGGTTGTGGAGCGGCCCCGTGCAGTGCTGCTGGGCCGCTGCCGCTTTCCCCTTACTCCGTTCCATGGACCTCCTTCTGCACCTTCTCGGCGTAACGCTGCAGCTCGTCCAGCGCCTCCTTCGGCGAGACGTGGTCGTGCAGGACCGCGTCGCCCATTTTCCGTGCGGTATCCATGATCGACTGCCATTCCGGCTGCTGGATCGGATAAAAGCTGGATTTCCGCAGCTCCGCCAGACGCTGCTTCACCATAGGATCCGCTGCTGACAGCTTGGCTCCGGCCTCCTCCATCACGGGCAGGAAGCCTTCCTGCGCGATGATTTCCTCATACACCGGGCTGGAATACAGATAATCCAGGAACGCGGAGAGCGCCTCCTTGTTGGTATGGTCTGTTTTGAACGAGACCAGGTTATCATGCACGCCGAACAGGAGCGGCTTGCGGCCGTCCTTGACGGGAATAGGGCCAGTGCCCCACTTCAGATTCGGGAACTCCCTCGGCATGACGGTGCCGAAATAATTGCCTGAAATCATCATCCCCAGTTTCCCGTCCCCGACGATGCGCTGCTTCTCGTCCCGGGTGGTGACGGTCGGCTCGGGATCGGTTAATCCTTCGTCGTACAGGTCCTTCAGAAAGGCCAGGCCCTCGACGTTTTCCGGCGAATTGATCGTCCATTTCCCGTCACGGAACCACCCGCCGCCTGCCCCCAGGAAGAAATAAGAGAGATAGGCCTGGATTTCGTTATCGCTCAAATCGACGCCGAAGCCGTGGGCCTTGCCGGTGTTTTTGATTTTGAGGGCATCCTTTTTCAGCTCCGACCAGGTGGCCGGTGCTTCGGATATGCCAGCCGCCTCGAAAAGGTCCCGATTGTAATACATATTCCGGGTGGACGAAACGTACGGAATGGCATACTGCTTGCCGTCCCATTGGTCGAGCTTCATCAGGTCCGGATAAAATTTCCGCTTCAGCTCTGGCGAAATGATCTCGTCCATGTCGTTCAGGAGGCCGTCCTTCGCAAAATGTGTGTACACGTTCGTGTTCAGCAGGTCCGGCGGCTGATTTTTACTGATCATCGTAGTATAGATGCCGTCGAGGATGTCCCAGTTGGCCACCTGCAAATTGATGACGATCGACGGGTTCTTCAGCATGAAGTCCTGCACCAGGCTTTCGAGCAGGGGCCGTGTCTCCGAGCTGTACTCGGAGGCGACAAAATTGATGAGCGCAGTCTGCTCCTCCGGCGGCTTCATCACCGGTTTGGCATCTTGCGGGCCGGAGCAGGAGAGAAGGAGCGCCGGAATGCCCAGCAGGCAGAGGGAGATCCCGGCAAGCCGGGTCAGAAAACGGGAAGTCATCGGCTCTCGCACCTTTCGATGGTTATTGTTTATTTATCGATAAATGGAAAGAGGAGTTTCTGATTTTCCGGGGAATACATGTTGGCCTTGGTGACGACGATCGAATTGGTGTAGGTTTCCGGCTTGACCTTTTTGCCGTTGATGAGGTCGAGCACGGTCTGTACGCCCAAATATCCGATGTTAAAAGGCTGCTGCACGACGGTCGCGTTCAGGGTGCCTTCCTCGAGCAGCCGGATTTCGCTGGCGGACGTGTCGAAGCCGATCAGCTGGACAAGCCCGGTCCGATGGGCTTCCTTGACCGCTTTGGCGGCGCCGAGGGCTGCGGATTCGTTCAGCGCGATGATGGCGTTCATGTCGCGGTGGTCCCGGATCAGCGTCTTGGCGATCAGGTACGAACGCTCCTCGGAATCGGAGCAGTAAAACGTGCCATAGATCGCCGAGGACGAGGCCTCAAGCGCTTGGCGGATGCCCTTTTCCCGCTCGGCCGATACGCCTGACGTCACGAAATCGCTGATGATCACTGCCCTTAGCGAACCGCCGGTCTGCTCCAGCGCCACTTTGCCGGCCTGGACGCCGGCAGTGACATGATCGTTCGACACGAAGGCCGGCGGCGATTTCAGGCTGAGGGGCGTATCGATAATGACGAGTGGGATGTCCTCATCCTGGATGTTCTTGAGCTCGTCCATAATGCGGTCGTCGTTGATCGGGGCGACGACGACGGCCTGCGGCTTCTGCTTGAGGACGCCCTTCAGCAGCTGGAGCTGCGACTCGGCGTCCGTCTCCTGCAGCGGGCCGGTGATGCTGATGCTGGCCCCGGCCTCCTTGGCGGCCGCTTCGGCCCCGGCGCTCACCGTCTGCCAGAATTCGGAGCGGATGTTGTGCTCCTTGAGAATCACCGTCACGCTTCGCTCCTGAGGGGGCGTCGGAATAAACAGCTTGAAGTACAGGATGATGTAGACGCAGGATATGACAAAAATGATGGCCAACAGCAGCGTGGCACGTTGTATGCGCATGGGTGTTACTCCTTCATTTTGGGGATGGTGATGGTGACGCAGGTCCCTTCTTCCAGCTCGCTGCGGATTTGGATCCCGTACGTATCGCCGAAGTACAGCTTCACGCGCTCGTTGACGTTGGCAATCCCGATGCCGCTGGATTTCGTCCGGCCGGCCGTCCTGTCCTCCGGCGGGTTCCAGATGCGCCCGATTTGCTCCTCCGTCATGCCCAGCCCGTCGTCTTCCACTTCAAATTGGATCATCTGGCCCAGGTCGCGGGCCCGGATGACGATTTTCCCCGGTTCGGGCTTGTTGCGGATGCCGTGATAAATGGCGTTTTCCACAAAGGGCTGCAGCAAAATTTTGAGCGTCATGAAACCTCTGATTTCCTCCGGCACGTCAATGTCGTATTCCAGCTGCTCGTTGTACCTCATCTTCTGTATAAGCAGATAGTTGGTGATATGCTCAACCTCCACCTTGATCGGCACCAGCTCCTTGTCCTTTGTAATGCTGGCGCGGAACAGTTTGGCCAAAGCCGAGGTCATCAGGACGACTTCCTCGTGCTTCTTTTGCTCGCCCATCCATACGATCGAATCGAGCGTGTTGTACAGGAAGTGCGGATTGATCTGCGATTGGAGCAGCATCAGCTCGCTTTTTCGTTTGTTCTCCTGGTTGTGGATGATTTCCTGCATCAGGTTCTTGATCTGGGCAAGCATCAAATTAAACGACCGTCCGAGCTGGCCGATTTCGTTCGGCTGGTCGATCTTCGTGCGGATATTGAAGTTGCCGCGCTCGACCTTTTTCATATCCCGCTGCAGTATGCGGATCGGCTTGGACATGCGGTATGACAGCACGAGCGACAGCAGCAGGGAGAAGAGGATGCCCATGATGGCGTACAGCAGGATAGACCTGCGGATCGTGCCTTCGTTCGCGATCAGGTCGTCCGCATAGGCCACCCCGACGATTTTCCAGCCGAAGTTCGTGTCATGCACCGAATAGATGCGCTTGCCCTTGTCGTCGTTGATCGTGAAGGAGGTACCGCTCTTGGCACCGGTGACCTTGGCGATCTGCTCCGTGCGCAGGTTGCTGTATATCAGCTGCTGCTGCGGGTGGTAAATGATGTTCCCGTTCTGGTCGACGATGAATACGTAGCCCTTTTTGCCCAGGTTAATTTTGCTGCAAATATCGTTGATGATGCTCAGGTTCAGGTCCACGAGAAAAATACCCTCACCCCGGATCCCGTCCGTGCTCTTCAATTCGCGGCTGAGGGAGACGACCCACCGGTATTCGTTCTGGATGACGTTCTGCACGTGAGGTGGCGAAATGACGGATTGTCCGCCCTTGCTCTTCGCTTCCTTGTACCAGGACTGGTCCTCCAGCTTGGTGTTCGGGTTGAGCAGGGTAATCCGGCGGTCGGACACGTAATGGCCGTTGTATCCGAACACCATGATGGCTGAGATATCTTTGCGCGAGTACAGGATGGCCTGGAACAGGTCGGAGATGCGCTTTTCGTACGGCCGCCGGTCGCTTGTGCTGATAAACGTGTTGTTGGAGATGTAATACTTGACGTCTTTGTTGGTCATGGCCAAGAGGCTGATATTTTCCATGTTGTCGATGTAAGACTGGATGTTGGAGTTGACCTGCGTGATGATTTCCTGGACGTAGCTCTCCGAATTGGTCTCCATCGCGGCGACCGACAGGTTGTAGCTGTTCAGGCTGATGACCAGGACGGTAATCAGGATGAGGCAGGAGAAGGTGAAAAAGATGCTCGACTGAATGCTTTTAAACGGCAAAAAAGGAAGGAGGGAGGCGCGCTGTCTGGTCATGGCTGCGAGCTCTCCTTGGCTTGCCTGTCGCGGAATTCCCGCGGCGTCATGCCCGCATGCTTCTTGAACAGGATGCTGAAATAGTTCGGGTCGTTGTAGCCGACCTGACCGGCGATTTCGTAAAATTTGAGTCCGGTGTGTGCCAGCAGCTCCTTGGCTTTGTCCATTCGGGTCCGGGTCAGGTACTCGACGAAGGTTTCGCCTGTATGCTGCTTGAAGACGAGGCTGAAGTAGCTGGTGCTCATCAGGACGTGGCGGCACAGGTGCTGCAGCGAGATATCTTCATCGGCATAATGCGTCTCGATGTAGTCGACGGCCTTGCGGATCTGCATACGGGTCAAATGATGGCGGTTTTCGGCAACGGCGTTCATGACGGAGGTGACCGTCTCCGTGAGCCAGGCTTCGATCTCGTCGAGCGTTTTGTATTTGTAGACGTCGGTCAGCAGGATCGAGCGCGATTCGTGCAAGCCCAGCTCCTGAATGGTGTTCATGAGGGAAAGGATGACCTTTTGGATGTGAAAAATGCACGAATCCATCGGTTCCATGCCCTGTTTCAGGTCGCAGACGAATTCCCGGATCAGCTGGCGGATTTCCTCCAGGGAGCCGGTCTTGACGGCGGAAGCCAATTGGCGGTCCCAATCCGCACGGAGCGTCCCGGCGAGGGCGGGCCGGCCCTCCATGTCCAGCAGGCTGATCACCCGGTTTTTGCCGAGCAGAAAGCGGTAATCCAGCGCGGAAAGGGCGCTTGTGTACGATGCGGGAAGCTGCTGCGCTGCCTGTACTGCTTGTCCGACGCCGATGGTAACGGTGAATTTTAAATATTTATGAATGTAGAAGCGTGCTTCTTCGGCCACCCGGAACGCCTTTTCGTACACATCGGTATCCTCGGCGCCGTCCGAGACGACCAGCGCGATGCGCTCCTCGCGTGTGCGGAACAGCAGCAGGTCCTCGCGGAGGGCGATTTCCTCGAACACGTTGTAAGCGGCATAGCGTAGAATTTCCGTGTCCTGCCCGCTCTCGCTCTGCAGGGAACGGGAGCCGAAATCGTCGATATCAGCCACCATGGCCAGGCACGGCGAAGCCAGCGGTGTCAGGCCGAAATAGCGGAAGCGCTCCTGTGCTTCCTCGGCTTTCATCCCGGTAACGACGAGACGCTCCAGGAAGCGCTCCTTTAGAAGCGGCAGGCTCTGCTTTAGCTGGCTGTAGAGCCGGCTGAAATCCTCGCGCCTGCGGGTCTCTTCGTCCATCTCGGCCTTGACCTTCAGAAGCAGCTCGCGGATTTCCTGGGCAGTAATCGGTTTCAAAATAAAATCGGAAACCTTGAGGCGAATGGCCTGCTGCGCGTATTCGAACTCGTCGTAACCGGTCAGGATGATCATTTTGATATGCGGATATTTGGAGCCAGCGGCGGCCGTCAGCGCAAGACCGTCCATAAACGGCATGGAGATGTCCGAAATGATAAGATCCGGCATGTTCAGATCGATCGCCTCCAGCGCCTCGCGGCCGTTGGCGTAATCGCCGATCAGCTCGAAGCCGAGCTCCTGCCAGCCGATCGTTCGCTTCAGCCCGTCGCGGACAACCGCTTCATCGTCGACGATGAATACTTTGTACATGGTATGCCCCCTGTCTTTTGTTCGATGCCGTAAGGCTTCCGGACCCAGGGTCCTTGTTCACAAAAGCGTAATAATGCTGGAATAATTATACTGTAAAAGCGGATTTGTGGATATGGGGAATGTGCGAGTCAAAGATGGAACGTCAGGAAGAACTGCCTATAACGCCGACTCGGAAAGCGATTGAGAAAGGAACATATGTTTGATAGGATAGAAAATAAGCTGTCTAAACAAACTTAAGGGTTATCGAATAAAACTGGGAGATGAGCGGATGTATCAGTACATAGATGAGGAATACGTAAAGGTGGATTTTGGCCAAGCCGATCTGAAGGAAGGGGAACTGAAGGGATGCACCTTCCATCAGTGCAGCTTTCGCGGAGCCGCGCTGGATGAGGTCTGGACGACCGGCTGCCGGTTTATCGAATGCGACTTTGGGGGAGCGACGCTGAACGCTTCTGTCCATGCCCGGTCGGCGTTTACAAACTGCCGCTTTGCGGGAGCCAATCTGTTCGTAAGCAAGTTTGAGGATTGCAAAATGACGGGCAGCGACTTCTCCGGCGCATCGCTGGACGGCATCACAATCCAGGGCGGGGACTGGTCGTACACGAACCTGCGGCACGCCAATCTCGTCAAGCAGCAGCTGCGGGGCATCCGTTTTGTAGAGGCGGACTTGTCGGAATGCAATCTGCAAAAAGCGGATCTCCGTGAGGCGGATTTGAGCGGCGTCCGGCTGGCGAAGGCCGCGTTGAACGGTGCGGATCTCCGGGGCGCGAAGCTGGACCGCTTTGATTTCCGGTCGATCGACCTCACCGGGGTGCGGATCGACCTGGAGCAGGCGGTCGGCGTAGCCCGGGCCTACGGCGCCAAGGTGGACTAAGGACTTCACCGAGACTGCCGCCGATGGCCGCTCCGCCTTAGAACCGCCTGTACATGCCGACCGATGCCGGTGCCGTCTCCTCGAAGCCGAACTGCCGGTACAGCCGGTCGGCCGGCACATCGGCGATCAGGCTGACATAGGCGGTGGGCGGAGCGTTATGGTCCAGGTAGCCGGTGATTTCGGCCATGATCCGCTTGCCCAGGCCCTGGCCTTGATGATCGGGATCAACGGCGATGTCCACGACGTGGTATATGCAGCCGCCGTCCCCGATGACTCGGCCCATGCCGATCAGTTTCCCTTCCAGGCGGAGGGTCGCGATGAAGAGGGAGCCCTGAAGTCCCCTGCGGGAAGCTTCGATGTCCTTGGGGCTGAGGCCGGCCTTTACCCGCAGCTTGTTGTACTCCTCTGCTTCCGGGACATCGTGTCCTAGCTGAATGTGTGAATTCATCATTTCACTCCTTTGCTCCCAAGTATATCTGAAGCTATGAAAGGCGTCACGGCTCAACAGGCAAGCACGACCTGCTTGCAACGCGATGCTCGCAGCCGCCAAGCCACGCAGCGGGATGTTGCTTCCCCATCAAGCTTGAACGCTACCGCAGCATCATGGTGCCGCCGTCAACCATAATGGTTTGCCCGGTAATAAATTTGGCGTCCCTGCTTAGCAGGAAGCAGACGACCCGGCCGACGTCATGCTCGCAGTCGCCAAGCCGCCGCAAAGGGATGTTGTTGACCATTTTCTCGTAAGCTTCGGGCATCTTCTCTTTCCATTCCAGCACGCCTTCGGAAGCTGCAATCGGGCAGACGATGTTGACATTGATCTGATCCGGCCCCCATTCCTTGGCCGCCACGCGGGAAATGCCGCGCAGGGCTTCCTTGGCGGCTGCGTAGGAGGTTTGCGTGGGCATGCCTTCGAGCGCCGCTCCCGACGCAAAGTTCACGATCGAGCCCTGCGTTTCTTTTAAATAGGGGTAGCTCCATTTCATCAGATGAAAAGCGGGCAGAAAGCCTGTATGCAGCGCCAGTCTGAGCTCTTCTTCAGTCGTATCCAGAAAGGGCACGTTCCTGGAAGCCTGCGCGCAGTTCACCAATCCGTGGAGCGTTTTGAACTTTCCGATAACCTGCTTAAAGCCTTGAGCGACCTCATCTTTATCGAGCAGGTTGACTTTCACAAACATGCATTCCGCTCTTTCGCTAACCTCCTTCTCCGTGATGCGTCCCTTTTCTTCGCTGCTGTCGAAAAAGGCGACCCTGGCGCCCTCTTTGGCGAGAGCCATAACGACCCCCCTGCCGATGCCCGCCGCGCCCCCATTGACGAGAATCGTATGATCCGCTAATTTCATAGGTTTGATCAGCCTCCTGATGTTGGGTTTGTTTGCGTTCGATTGCTCTATCCGAAGCGCCGTAATGATTTTTACATCCGGCTGTGATCCCAGATATTCCTTATGTTTAAGGATGATGTCGCCCGTACCATAATGACTGTAAGACGATTGAACAGATCCGCCAGTGATGCAGCAATTCCCGTTACACGCATCCGCCAATAACACCGACCGTATTACTATGTTCCTTCCCGAGGATAATTACACCATGGACCCGATGATCCGTCCCTTTCCCTTATGGATGGGTGAAAAAGAAGGCTGAGCCCCTTTTGCCGTATTCCACTAACAATGATACAATCATTTATACAAACACAAAGAGAGAGGCGAAGTGATCATGACAGCAAACGATCGCATGCTGGTGTTCGTCGGTTCATATGCCGAAGCGGCATCCGACGGAATCTACGTATACGAATTGAATGAAGGGAAAGGCGAGCTGACGCTGCTCGACAAGGTGGACGGCAACAAAAATCCGACGTTCCTGAACGTGGATCAGGCGGGAAACCTGCTGTACGCGATCAGCGAAACGGCAGACGAAGACGGAACGAAGACGAGCGACGCCGCAGCTTATACGATCGATCCGGAAACAGGCAAGCTGACCGAAGCCAGCCGGGCGTACGCACTGAACGGTCCGGCATGCCACATTCAGCGGAGCGCAAACAACAAATATTTGACGCTGACCAGCTATCATAAAGGCACGATCAGCCTGGTGGAGCTTGCCGCCGGCGGCAAGGTGGGAAGCGTGCTGGATATCCAGCAGCATGTCGGACAAGGCGACTACAGCGGAGTGGCTCCGCATCTGCATTCCTCGTTTTACAGCCCGGATCAGCGCTTTTTGCTCGCGTGCGACCTTGGTCTGGATCTCATCCGTACATACCGGATCGACGAAGCCGAAGGCAAGCTCGTGCCCGTGAGCGACACCCGGGTGGAGAAAGGCGCCGGACCGCGCCATCTGACTTTCCATCCGAACGGAAAATTCGCGTATGTCATCAATGAATTGAATTCGACGGTAACGGCCTTTCAATACGATGAGGAACACGGAACGCTCGAGACGCTGGAAACCGTGCCGACGCTGCCTGCCGAGTGGACGGGGGCTAACGGCTGTGCGGAAATTACGATTTCTGCCGACGGCCGGTTCCTGTACGGCTCAAACCGTGGTCACGACAGCATTGTCGTCTATGCGGTCGATCCGGAATCCGGCAAGCTGACAACGGTGCAGCACGTGTCGACGGAAGGCCAGCACCCGCGCCATTTTTCCATCGTTCCCGGCGGTAAGCATGTGATCGCAGCCAATCGGGATACGAATAACCTGACGCTCTTCACCGTAGACCAGGATACCGGCAAATTAACGTATACAGGCCATTCGGTCGAAGTGTCCAAACCGGTCTGCGTGTGGGCTGTCCGCTTCTAAAACCATATTCCCCTGAAGGTCCGGCGGGCTTTCGATGCCCGGCTGATCAAGGATTTTTACGATACAGGACACCGGATGCACGATCCGGACTCATCAATCGGGGAAACGGATGGTACAATAGAGATAGCCAGTAAGAAAGGATGGATGCGTGTGGAAGAGACCATGGAAGAATCCGTCAAGCACGAGTCTTGCGGAACAGGCGAACGGAAGAGCCACCATTCCCCCAAAACGAAAAACAACCTGATCAGCCGCTTGAACCGGATCGAGGGGCAGATCCGCGGCATTAAAGGCTTAATCGAAAAGGATACGTACTGCGACGACGTGCTGAACCAGATTTCGTCGGTCCAATCCGCTTTGAACGGGGTCAGCAAGCTTCTGCTCGAGCATCATATGAAGAGCTGCCTGATCGAACGCATTCAGGACGGGGAGAATGAAGTGATCGACGAGCTGCTAATAACGATTAATAAATTGATGAAATAATCGATACGGCTCGGAGATCAAAGGATTCGAAAGAATCCTTTTTTTGTAGGCAAAAATATAGATTAGGGGGGTATAGTAAAATAATGGTTGACTAATTATAGGGTAGGGGGGTATACTTCATTACAAGGAGATGGTGATCGATGATTCGGGCTCATGCCAATACCATCTTCCAACTAAAACGATCCGAGGAGAGATGATATATGAACCAAGTTACATTACAGGTTAACGGCATGTCCTGCATGCACTGCGTCAATTCCATCGAAGGTTCGATGAAGGCGCTGGGTGCGGACGCCAAGGTCAACTTGGCCGACGGGACAGTCACGGTAGCGTATGACAGCGGGAAGCTGTCGCTTCAATCCATTAAGGAAGCCATTGAAGATCAAGGCTATGAGGTCGCCTAACGAATAAAAGAAACGGGGTGTCGTTGCAATGGAAACTTACGGTAGGGAGCAGGAGCAGCTGAATCAGCAGGAGCAAGCGTCTTTGCAGATCACAGGCATGACTTGTGCCGCATGTGCCAACCGGATTGAGAAGGGGCTGAAAAAGCTGGATGGCGTGTCTGAGGCCAACGTGAATTTTGCGATGGAGCGCGCCACGGTTACGTATGATCCGAAACGGACCAGCATGGATCATATGGAGGAAGCCGTCAAGAAGCTGGGGTACGATACGGCCAAAGAAGTGGTCGATCTGGATATTACCGGGATGTACTGCGCGGCCTGTGCGGTCAAAATTGAAAAAACGCTCAACAAGATGCCTGGGGTAAAGAGCGCCAACGTCAATTTTGCGATGGAGACGGCCAGAGTGGAATTTAACCCGCTGGAAGTCAACGCGGGCGACATGGAGAAGCGGATCGACAAGCTGGGATACAAGGCGACTCCCAAGCGGGAACAGACCGCTGATCCGGCAGAGCAGCGCAGCCGGGTAATCACGCAGCAGAAGCGCAAGCTGCTGATCTCCGCTCTCCTGTCTCTGCCGCTGCTGTGGTCCATGGTCAGCCACTTCTCCTTCCTGTCCTGGATCTGGATGCCGGAGTTGTTCATGAACCCGTGGTTCCAGCTCGCACTCGCCACCCCGGTACAGTTTTATATCGGAAGGCAGTTCTATAAAGGGGCGTTCAACGCCCTCCGCAACAAAAGCGCCAATATGGACGTTCTGGTCAGCCTGGGCACATCGGCCGCTTACTTTTACAGCCTGTTTCTAACCATCGAGTGGGCTGCCGGAGGCGGAAGCCTTCATCACGGCCCGGAAATGTATTATGAAACAAGCGCCGTGCTGATTACGCTGGTCATTATGGGTAAGCTGTTCGAGCTGCTCGCGAAAGGACGGACGTCCGAAGCGATCAAAACGCTGATGGGGCTGCAGGCGAAGAATGCCGTCGTTATCAGAAACGGCGAAGAGCTCACCGTTCCGGTCGAAGAGGTTCTGGCCAGGGACATCGTCCTTGTAAAGCCGGGCGAAAAAATTCCGGTGGACGGACTCGTGCTCGAAGGGGCGTCGGCCGTCAACGAATCGATGCTGACCGGCGAGAGCATACCGGTTGAGAAAAAGGCCGGCGATTCCGTATTCGGAGCGACCGTCAACAAAAACGGGCGGCTGAAAATTCAGGCGACGAAGGTCGGCCGGGAAACGGCCCTTGCGCAAATTATCAAAGTGGTGGAGGAAGCGCAGGGCTCGAAGGCGCCGATCCAGCGGGTAGCCGACGTCATCTCCGGCATCTTCGTCCCGATCGTGGTCGGCATTGCCCTCCTGACGTTCGTCGTCTGGTACTTCTGGGTTGCCCCGTACGACTTTGCCAGTGCGCTGGAGAAGGCGATTGCGGTTCTGGTTATCGCCTGCCCGTGTGCCCTCGGACTCGCGACACCGACGTCGATCATGGCCGGGTCGGGCCGCGCCGCCGAGCTGGGCGTCCTGTTTAAGGGCGGCGAGTATCTGGAGTCGACGCACCGTATCAATACGGTCATCCTGGACAAAACGGGCACGGTCACGAAAGGGAAGCCGGAGCTGACCGATGTGCTCACTGCATCAATGGATGAGCGCGAGTTTCTGCGGCTGGCCGGCTCGGCGGAGAAGCCTTCGGAGCATCCGCTCGCTGAGGCCATCGTAGACGGCATCAAGGCCCGCGGCATTGCGCTTACCGAAGCCGGGGAATTCGAGGCGATCCCGGGTTACGGCATCCGGGCCGTCGTGGACGGCCGTGAGGTGCTCGCCGGAACCCGCAAGCTGATGGAGAAGCATGGCATCCTTGCCCGGGATGCCGAGAGCAGCATGACGAAGCTGGAGGAAGAGGGCAAAACGGCGATGCTCGTCGCAGTAGACGGCCGGTACACCGGACTGATCGCCGTTGCGGATACGATCAAGGAAAGCTCCAAGGCGGCGGTCGGCCGGTTGAAAGGCTTAGGCATTCAAGTGGTCATGATCACCGGGGACAATGAACGCACCGCCCAAGCGATCGCCCGGCAGGCGGGCATTGACGAGGTGCTTGCGGAGGTTCTGCCGGAAGGGAAAGCCGCCGAAGTCAAAAAGCTGCAGTCACTTGGCAAAAAAGTGGCCATGGTCGGCGACGGCATCAACGATGCACCGGCCTTGGCGCAAGCCGATATCGGCATGGCCATCGGAACAGGGACGGACGTCGCCATGGAAGCGGCGGATGTGACGCTGATGCGAGGTGATTTGAACAGCATTGCCGATTCCATCGAAATGAGCCGGAAAACGATGCGCAATATCCGCCAAAACCTGTTCTGGGCGCTTGGCTACAACACGCTGGGCATTCCGGTCGCGGCCCTCGGACTGCTCGCTCCCTGGATTGCAGGGGCAGCGATGGCGCTGAGCTCGGTCTCGGTTGTCCTGAACGCACTCAGACTGCAGCGGATGAAACTGCAGATGAACCCGAAAGGAGAGCGGGCTGCATGAAACGTTCATTGGGACTCGCCGCACTGCTCGGACTCGCGGTGCTGACCGCCTGCGAGTCCGAAACAAAAGCGATAAAAGGAGATGGAGAACAAATGAACATGTCACATGATCATCACACGGCCCATGGGCCGGCAAAGACGAACGGCGCAGAGGCCAGTACGCATAACCACGGCGGCGGCCAAACAGGAGAGCTTCAGGAAAAGGACGTGAACGTAAGTTGGACGTACGCAGATGGCCAAGCGCCGGAAGCCGGCGTGGATACGAAGATCACCATGGCATTTACGCATGACGGCAAGGCGATTGAATCCTTCGAAACGACGCATGAACAAAAAGAGCATCTCATTATCGTCAGCAAAGATCTGTCATACTTTCACCATATTCATCCGGAGTACCAGGGAGGAGGCGTGTTTGAAGTGAACAACCGCTTCCCCGCAGGCGGAGATTACAAGCTGATCGCCGACTTTGTTCCGGAAGGCGGAGGCGCGATGAATAAATCGGCGTGGCTTCAGGTGAAGGGTGCACCGCTGCCGGCTGCTCCCGTTAAGCCGGACGGGGAGCGGGTCAAAACGGTGGACGGACTGCGGGTGACGCTGGATTTTGACCGGCTTGCGGCAGGGCAGGAGCTGATGCTCACGTACACGATCGAGGATGCCGAGACCGGCGCACCGGTCACCGACCTGCAGCCGTACCTGGGCGCCGTCGGACACGTGGTCATTCTGTCCGAGGATGCGGAGCAGTACCTGCACGTCCACCCGATGGATGAAAAAGGCTCCGGGCCAAAGGCCGAGTTTATGACGACCTTTCCGCACGCCGGCATCTATAAAATATGGGGGCAGTTCCAGCGCGACGGACGCGTCATTACCGTTCCCTTCGTCGTGAACGTGCCGTAATCTGCTGCCGGCTGTCACCAGGTACCAGGTATATTCATCGAAGCGATAAGGAGTGAGGAAGGTTGGGTCAGCGCAAATTTGCGGTTACCCCCGGCTTCGGGGTCGGGGGAACCGTGTTCTCCCCGAAACAGCTTGCAGCGATCGGCGGCATGGCCGACAGAGTCGTCAACGTGGAAATGACCGGCTTCAAACAGCTGTACGTGACGGCAGAAGAAGAACGTCTCGCAGAGGTTCAGGAGGAACTCAGGGCCGCCGGGCTTCAGATTCACCCGGCGGGTTTTGTGACCAAGAGTCTGATCGCCTGCCAATTTTGCCGCGGAGCGGAAGAGGCCGGCTTGGATGTGGCGAGAGCTCTGGATCTGGCGATCGCGGGCATAGCGGTACCGAGTCCGCTGAGGATCGGGTACGCCGGCTGCGCACTCGGAACGAGCGAACCGCTGCTGAAGGATATCGCCGTTGTCAAGATGAAAGACAGCTACGATCTCTATGTCGGAGGTGAGCCGAAAGGGATCAAGGCCGAATTGGCCAAGCTGCTCTTGACGGGGCTTCAGGCGGAACAGCTGATTCCGGCCGTCACTCGGCTCATTGCCCAGTTTCAGGAGCATGGAAAAAGGAAGGAGTCCTACCGCCGTTTTGTCCAGCGGTTTACCCTCGAGAAGCTGCGCGAAGCCGCAGAGGACGCCGCCGGGGACATATCCTCGCAAGCAATGCAGGCCTAAAACGGCAGGATTTTCTTTTATACGTACAGGCACAGATGGGCCTTCGCCCACATAGAATGAACAGACCGCAGCCTAACAGCAGGAAGCAGCAGCCATGTTTTCGCGGTGCCCAGTCATTCAGCAGGAGGTGTCATCTTTGCCCGGACTTTTCAGCTTTATCGCCCTTTTCATTAAAGAATTAACGCTGCTGGTATCGTACGTCAAAAACAACGCCTTTCCGCAGCCGCTGACAGAGAAAGAGGAAAGTAAGTACCTTCAATTGATGGCGGAAGGAGACGCCCACGCCCGTAATATGCTGATCGAGCATAATCTGCGGCTGGTGGCGCACATTGTGAAAAAATTCGATAATACCGGCGAGGATCTGGAGGATCTGATCTCGATCGGTACCATCGGGCTCATCAAAGCTATTGAGAGCTTTCAGGCAAATAAAGGCACGAAGCTGGCCACGTTCGCAGCCCGCTGCATCGAAAATGAGATCCTGATGCATTTGCGTTCCTTGAAGAAAACGAGGAAGGACGTTTCCCTGCACGATCCGATCGGAACGGATAAAGAGGGAAATGAAATCACGTTGATTGATATTTTGGGCAGTGAGGCGGACGACGTGGCCGACATGGTCCAGCTCAAGATCGAGAAGAGCAAAATTTACCGGAACCTGGACATTCTCGATGAGCGCGAGCAGGAGGTCATCAAAGGCCGCTTCGGCCTGGAGCACGGCGGAGAAGAGCGGACACAGCGCGAAATCGCCAGGGAGCTCGGCATCAGCCGCAGCTACGTGTCGCGGATCGAGAAGCGTGCCCTGATGAAGCTGTACCATGAATTTTATAAATCCAAGCAATAGCTTGCAGCGCAGGAAACACCGATGCTTTTGTCTAATTGACATAGGAAACAGTGAGTTTGAGTAGATAAAGTAATGATTGATAGTCCGAAGGTTCGTGGCGTTTAACGTCACGGGCCTTTTTCTTTTTCTCGCCGATGGTCTTTGATGACTCCCATAATCCAGTATCAAAAAGTATCCTACCTTACAAAAATGATCGGACCATACAAAAAAGTGCGTACTATTCAGGCGTAGAGGAACTTGATAATCTTACATATAGAACGATCGATCCAGATTTCGCCGAGCGGTACGGTCGTTAAAATCACAGGTGAGGTGCGAAGGTATGCAGAAATATTAGCTTACTTTGAAAGATAAGAACGGCACTGTCCATAGAGATAGAGTAGGAGGGGATTTATATTGACTAGACAACATAAGCTTCTGACTTTGAATTTATTTTTATTGACTTTTGTCCTGGGAACCAGTGAATTTGTGATGGTCGGGTTGTTAACCGAAGTGGCCACGGACATGAAGATCGCCATATCGATCGCAGGCTCCTTGGTGTCGGCCTTTGCCCTGTCTTTTGCCATCGGTACCCCGGTCTTCACGGCGTTATTCAGCCGATTCTCCAAGCGCCCGCTCATCCTTGCTCTGATCGGCGTATTTATTATCGGGAATATGATCACGGCGATATCCGGATCCTATGGTTTGCTTCTGTTTTCCAGAGTGATCACCGCCGTGGTTACTGGCGTCCTGATTGCACTTGCGATGGCTGTGGCCAGCGAAACGCTGCCACCGGAAAAGAGAGGGCCTGTGATCTCTATCATCTTTACGGGTTTCACTGTGGCCAGCGTTCTTGGCGTCCCCCTTGGCACATTCATCGGGCAATGGGGCGGGTGGCATATGTCTTATTGGTTTACGACGCTATTGGGGATTGTTTCACTGATAGCAAGCTCTGCAACGATCCCGAGGGGACTGAAGGGGGCGCGGAGTTCACTCAAAAACCAACTTCGATTATTTACCTATCCCAGAATTGTACTTGCTTTCTTTATTCCTGCATTTAGCATTGCGGCAACTTACAGCGTCTATACGTATTTAGCCCCTATGCTGCAGGATGTGCTTTTTGTGCCGGCACGGTATATTAGCCTAGTCTTTTTGCTTTATGGTATCGTGTCCATCTTTAGCACTTTAATCGGGGGGAAGCTGGCTGCCGGTGGCGGGATGGGAAAAATTCGCTATATCTTCCTGGCTCAGGCTGTCATTCTCGCGTCGCTTTATGTATCTTCCGGCTCGCTTGCCGGGGGGCTCGTCAGCATCTCATTGATCGCCCTCGCTGTGTACCTTATGAACTCGACGATGCAGCTGTATTTCATGGATTGGGCCGATCGGCACGTTCCCGAGGCCAAAGATTTGGCTTCCTCCTTAACTTCCGTATCCATCAATGTCGGGATCGCGATGGGATCCGCTTTGGGAGGTTTCGTCACGAAGAGTATGGAGCTCATTGATCTTTCCTGGTCCGGGGGAATGATGGCTGTTTTAGCATCTTTATTGGCTTGGATCACCTATCGTTTAGATCGGGGAGCCCGCAGCGTATCCAGAGAGAAGAATGGGCTGCGCACCAATACGAAGGAAGTTCGTGATCACGGAATTTAAGAAGAAGAGGTACCCGCCCAGGGTACCTCTGTTTTCCACATTCGAAGCGGCTGTTTAGGCATGCTTTGGGCTGGTATAGGATACTTCATCGGGATAACTTTCGATATAGGCAGTGCCAAAATCGCATAACATCGTGAGCATGGGAGCAAATTGTTCGCCCAGCTTGGACAAGCCGTATTCCACTTTTGGTGGCGAAACCGGGTAAACCTTGCGAATAATGAGTCCGTCGTTTTCCAGCATCCGCAGCTGCATCGTGAGCATGCGTTGGGTCGCTTCGGGAAGCAGCCGCTGCAGCTGATTAAACCGTACCGGACCATTGGCTAATTCGTTTAATATGGATATCTTCCATTTACCGCTAACTAAGCTTAGTATAATTTCCGAGGTACAGCGATATGTTTTGTCTCTAAAGGTTATCATCTGTCGACACATCCCCTACAGAAGAATAGAAAAAACATGGGTTTTCCAGTTCAGTCAAATTATAGATCAGTCATTCCATATATTATGTTGAACCATGCCCCTTGTCAAGAACTTCTGGATCGACTAGTACATAATTAATGAAGGAGGCCCCAGCATTCGAAAAAAGGCCTCTCTTACCGTTTGAAGTTCATTCTTCAGAGCGGAAAGAGGGGCCTTTTGTTCTGCGACTACACCTGCCAAATGCTGGACTGGCGGAAGATCGGTTCATACGGCAGCACGATTTTGACCGGCAGCGGAAAGGGATCCCCGGTGATCTGCAGGATCGTTCGCGCGGCCATGACGCCGATCTCAAACGTCGGAATATGAATGGTGGAGAGCGGAGGAACGGTATAGCGTGACGGTTCGTTGTCGTCGAAGCCGACGACGGCGAAGTCCTGGGGCATGCGGTAGCCTTTCTCGGAAATGGCCCGCATGGCGGCCATCGCCATGATGTCACTGGCCGCGAAGACCGCCGTCGGGAGCTTACCCTGATGCTCCTCCAAAAAGGTCAGCATGAGTCGGTAGGCCCGATCGGGCTCCCATTCGGCATTCAGCACATACTCCGGCTGAACCGGTAAGCCGGCCTGCTCCAGAGCCTGCTTGTACCCCCGGTACCTTTTCTCCCGGTCGAATTGGCCGGACAAGCCCGTACCTCCGATAAACATAATCTCGCGGTGGCCCTGTCCGGTCAAATGCTTGACGGCAATCGACGCCGCTTCGACGCGGTCGTACGAAATGGTCGGGATGCTCGGGTCGGAAACGTCGATTCCGACGACATGCGGAACGTGTTTTTTGAGATAGCTGTATAATTTGGGCTCAATGCCCTCGATCACGATTAAACCGTCGATTGAATCTTTGCCGGAGATTTGCTGCAAAATTTCATTTTTTTGCAAATCTTCTTGCGTGTAGGTAAAAGCGATCTGGTATCCGTGACGGGCCAGTTCCTTCTCAATCCCTTCAAAAATAACCGAAAAATAGGGATGGTAGCGCCGTCCCTGCATGGTGGATACGACGCATCCGATTTTTTTGACTGCGGCCTGGTCCTGGGGCGGCACCTTCGCCATGTATCCGAGCTCCTGCGCCGCGTCCCAGATCTTCCTCTTGGTCCCGCTGCTTGAGGAGCGATTCGAATCGTCGGCCAGTACGCGGGAAACGGTCGATATGGAGACGCCGACGCGTTCGGCAATATCTTTTAATGTGGGCATGTCATGACCTGCCTTTAATGTCAGATGAGGATTCTGCAAAACCTGTCGTTTGGATTGCTTACTCTATATGTTAAGTAAAATAAAATCACAGGTCAACTGAAAAACGGTGATAATGTTTTGCAAATTATAATAAAATTATTGCAAAATAGTTGCAAAAATTGATTGACTAACTTTTTCATCAGAGGTATGATTTTCATGAGATTGAGGTGATATAAGCAAAAAAATAAAGGGAAAGGGGTTATGTCATTGCGATATTTCAAAAGTTTCTCTGTTTTTGCTCTAATTTGCATGTTATTTTTGCTGATTGGTTGCGCAAAGAATGATGGCTCTGATGCTTCCGCTACCTCTGCCGGTTCAACAGGCAAAACCAAACTTGTGTTTTGGAGTCATCAGGAAGATGCCATTATGAACGCTTATAAAGCGCTGATCGCCAAGTATCAATCTTTGCATCCCGACATTGAGATCGACTACCAGACTTTCCCTTACGACGTGTACAATCAGAAGCTCAAGGCATCCTTCTCCGCCAAAAATCCGCCCGATATCGCAGAAATGTTCGGTACCTGGGTACCGGAATATTCGAAAAACGGGGCGCTTGTGGAGATCCCGGAGGCCGAGCAGCTGCGGAAGGAGTATTACGAAGCCCCGCTCGGAGGGTACACGTTGAACGACAAGCTGTATGGACTGCCGCTCGAATTTAACATCGAGAACGGCGGAATGCTGATTCACCCGAAAATGCTGAAGGATCAGGGCATAGCGAGCCCTCCGGCCACATGGGACGAACTGGTTGAAGACGCCAAGAAACTGACGGTGCGGGACGCAAACGGCATCAAGGTGAAGGGATTCGATTTCGTCTCCAGCGACAATATTACCTTCACGTTCCTTTCCTTGATTCTGCAGCAAAACGGCAAGTATTGGGGCGATAACGACCATGTGGACTTTCAAACCCCTGAAGCACAAAAGGCGATGACCGCCTTAACCTCTTTGATCGCCACCGATAAAGTGGCGGACCTCACCACGTTTGGCGGTGAACTTGACACCTCAGACTACTTCTTTCAAGGCAGCTCGGCAATGACCTACCGGGGTCCATGGACGATTGCTGCAGGGCTGAATACATACAAGGTGAAAGACTTTGAGTATGTGCCCGTTCCTTCCTTTACGGCAAATCCGCCTTCATATGCGGCCGAATCAGGCTGGGGGCTCGTAGCTTCCCAGAAGGGCAAGCATCAGGAAGCGGCCGTCGATTTTATCAAATTCATGTCATCCGACGATAATCTGCTCGAGTGGAACCAGGGAACGTTTACGGTTCCGGCCAAAAAAGCGGTGGCGCAAAATCCCGTTTACGTCAAAGCGAATCCTTATATGAAAACATCGCTGGATATTTTGGAGCTGGGTCAGTGGATCGGGCCCATTGCCGACCGGGACTTTTTCTTTAAAACGATCAATGATCATTTCCAATTGATGGCGACCGGCCAGGAATCGGTGGAAAGCGGTCTGCAGCAGATTGAAAAAACCATCAACGACAGTCAGGATCAACATAAATGATCGGAGTGGTGTTTCCATGAAGCATGATGCTGCAGCAAGCAGCAGTCCAGGGATCGTCCCCGGTACCCCGAACCGCAGAGGGGAGAAAGGAAGGGGCCGCTGGTTCATCTATTTATCGCTGGCGCCGATCCTGCTGCTATTTGGTGTATTCGCTTTCATTCCTATTGGATGGAGCTTGGGACTTTCGGTATTTAAGTATAATCCGCTCAGCGCAAGCGCGCTGTTCGTCGGGGCGGACAATTATATCCGCATGCTGGGCGATTCCATTTTTATCAAGTCGCTGTGGGTCACCTTTAAGTTCGTCGTCATTGCCGTTGCGGTCAACATCCTTATCACCTTGATGTTTGCCGTCGCGATCCAGCGGATCCGTACGGGGTGGCTGCGGAACCTGATGCGAACCGTCTTTTTTCTGCCGACGATCGCGCCGCTGGCGGGAACGGCGATCGTATGGAGCACGATGTTCAATTACAATCACGGGCTGTTTAATATCGTGCTGACCCAGCTCCACATGGCTCCCGTGCAGTGGCTGAGCGATCCTCATTATGCGCTGTACTCGGTAATTCTGATGACGCTGTGGGCTGATATCGGGTATAACATCGTGCTCTTTATCGCCGGTCTGGATTCCATTCCGGATATGTATTATGAAGCGGCCATTCTGGACGGAGCGAGCCGCTGGCATTCGTTCTGGCATGTGACGCTGCCGCTGCTCCGGCGCACGATGCTGTTTGTTTCGGTGACGACGGTCGTCTCCTATTTCCAGGCTTTCGCCCAGTTCCAGATCATGACCAAGGGTGAGCCGTTTAACGAGACCCGGGTGCTGGCGCTCCATATTTATGAGCAGGCGTTCTCCAATTCCAACATGGGATATGCGTCCGCGATGGCCACGGTGTTTCTGATCATTATTTTAGTGGTGACCCTGCTGCAGCTGAAGTTGGGGCGCACCGAGTGGGAGTACTGACAAGGGGGACTTTCGATGCACCGGAGGAATAGATGGTTCGACGGCATCGTCATGCTCGTGCTGATCGCAGCCGGATGCCTGATGCTGCTGCCGTATTTGTGGATGGTTTTGTCTTCTTTAAAAAGCAACATGGAAATCGTGTCCGGCTCGCATGCGCTTCTGCCGCAGCATCCCAGCCTGGAGGGGTACCGGACCGTCCTTGAAGACGCACCGTTCGGAAGGTGGTTTTTGAACAGCGCGATGACGTCGGTTGTCATTACGGCCGCGACGTTATTTACGAGCGCCCTGGCGGGATACATTTTCGCCAAGCATCAATTCAAGGGGCAGAGGCTGCTGTTCATCCTGATCTTGGCAACGATGATGATTCCGTTTCAGGTGGTCATGATTCCGACGTATCTGATTACGGCCAAACTGGGGCTGGTCAATCATTTGCTGGCGATTATCCTGCCCAATCTGGTCAGCTCCTACGGAGTGTTTCTGGCGAAGCAGTTCATCGAGGACATTCCCCAGGATCTGCTCGATGCCGCAAGGATCGACGGGGCGGGCGAGCTGCGGCTGATGGTCCGGATCATTGCGCCTCTGATTCTGCCGATGCTGTCGGCGCTTGGTATTTTTACGTTTATGAATGCATGGAACAACTATTTATGGCCGCTCATTATTTTGAACGACGAGAGCAAAATGACCGTGCCGCTCGCCCTTGTTTATTTTAACGGAACCCATATGGTCAACTATAACGTCGTCATGTCGGCGGCTGTGCTCATCACCCTGCCGGTCATTGTGGTGTTCCTGATTTTCCAGAAGCAGTTTATTAAAGGACTTACGATGACAGGCATGAAATAAAAAGAGAAGAGACCATGAGGAGGAGAAACTGCATGACTAAAATATCGATTATCGGCGCAGGCAGCGCCTTTACGCAGGACATCGCTACGGACATTTTACTGATTGAAGGCATTGAGGGCGGTACGATCGCTTTGGTGGATATCGACGCGGAGCGGCTGAAGATCGCCCGCAAGCTGGTCGAGAAAATCATTGAGCTGTCCGGCAAGCGATGGAACGTTATCGCTTCGACCGATCGCAGGGAGGTCATCGGGGGCTCGCAGTTCGTCATCAACCAAATCGAAGTGGGCGGGCTGCAAACGGTCCGCTATGAGTACGAGATTCCTCTGAAATACGGGGTCAATCAATGCATCGGCGATACGCTGGGGCCGGGCGGACTGTTTAAAACGCTGCGCACGCTTCCGAGCTGGATGGACATCATCCGCGATGTGGAGGATTTGTGCCCGGATTCGACCATTCTGAACTATACGAATCCGATGTCGGCGGTGACCCTGCTGACGTCGCGGGTGACCTCCATTCCGGTCGTCGGCCTGTGCCATTCCATCCAGAATACGTCCCGGCAGTTAGCCAAATACGCCGGCGTACCTTACGAAGACATGCAGTGGAGGGCCGGAGGAATCAACCATATGTCCTGGTTTGTGGAGTTGACCCACGAGGGAAAAGATCTGTATCCTGTGCTTCGGGACAAGATCCAGAATCCCGACCTGCTGAAAAAGGACCCTGTGCGCTTTGACGCCATGAAGTACCTGGGCGCTTTTGTCTCGGAGTCCAGCGGGCACTTTTCAGAGTACATTCCGTACTACCGCAAACGGCAGTCCTTAATCGACAAGCACTGCAGCACCGGGTATAATGGCGCGACAGGCTACTATGCGGATAACTGGCCGATCTGGCGCAAGGAAAACGACGAAAGAATCGTCAAGCAGCTGGAAGGCTCGCTCCCGATCGAGCTTGCGCCAAGCAATGAATACGCGGCTATCATTATTGAAGCGATGCTGAAAAATGAACCGAAGGTGATTTACGGAAACGTGCCGAACGAAGGGCTGATTCACAATCTTCCCGGGGACGGGATCGTCGAAGTAGCCTGCATGGTCGACCGTAATGGCGTCAATCCATGCCGTTTCGGCAGCCTGCCTGAGCATCTGGCCGCGCTGTGCCGGTCCAACATGGCGTTCTTTGACCTGGCCGTCGGCGCTGTGCTGAATAACGACAAGGAAATGGCCCGCCATGCTCTGATGGTCGACCCGCTGTCCGCCGCTGTCTGTTCGCTGGATGAGATCAGCGGCATGTTCGAGGAGCTGTATGAAGCGGAGCGCGACTTCATACCGGTGCTGAAATGATGAGAGGGGACAAGAATAAACCGATTGTCGTTGTGGCCGGCGAGCTGAACGTGGATATCATTATTTCAGGAACGGACGTGATCCCGGAATGGAACCGGGAGAAAATCGTCGACGGTTTTGACGTCGTTCTCGGCTCCTCATCGGCGATTACCGCGAGCGCGCTGTCCAGCCTCGGCCTGGACGTGCGGTTCGTCAGCGTGGTGGGGGCGGATGACTTCGGCCGCTTCTGCCTGGGCGAGCTGCAGCGGCTGGGGGTGAACACCGATCATGTAGCGGTGCTGCCGGAGATCACAACGGGGGTTACCCTCTCGTTTACGACGCCTTCCGACCGCGGTTTGATCACGTATCCCGGAAGTATTCCGCTGTTGACGCCCGGCTATATTCCCGATGCTTTGATTCAGGAGGCGGATCATTTGCATTTTGGCTCCTACTATTTGCAGGACGGCATGCGGCCGCATTGGAAAGAGCTGTTCGGGAAGGCGCAGGACTTAGGGGTGAGCACATCTTTTGATACCGGATGGGATGTCCGTGGCCGGTGGGATGCTGCCGGGATCCGCGCACTGCTGGCCGTTACAGATTTGTTTATCCCCAGCGAGGAGGAGGCGCTGCATATTTTTGAGCGGGACAGCGTAGAAACGGTATTCGGCCAATTGGCGGCCGTTCCCGGTCTGATCGCCGTCAAACAAGGCTCAAAGGGTGCATCGCTCCGGTCTCCTGATGGTTCTGTCGTGTCGGCGCCCCCTTATCCGGTTACCCCCGCAGACACGACAGGAGCGGGGGATTGCTTCAATGCCGGCTTGATTTGCGGTTTCCTCCAAGGCTTGACCGGCAGAGAGCTGCTTGAGTACGCCAATGCCTGCGGCGCGTTATCCACGCTGGGCGTGGGGGGGACCGGCCATTTGCCGACAGCAGCGGCGGTATCGGCCCTGCAGGGAAGGCGGCAGCTCCAGTAAGCGCCTCGGCGGTGGAAGCTCAGGCAAAGGTTCATGAGAGTCCGGGCAAAGGGGGTGATCGACACATTACATAGCAAGTCTAAATCGGATTTTTTCATTTCAGTTCAAACTTTAATCATGGGAGTTGATATTTCGTGAAATTCGGTAAAACACTGATTGCAGGTATCAGTCTGGCTGTATTGGGGCTTGGCATCGGGTATGCGGCGTCGCAGACCGTCGAGGCTTCGGGCGCCGAGTACTACGTTGCTGTTAACGGAAGCGATTCGAATGCGGGTACGAGCGCCGCACCGTGGGCAACGCTGCAGCATGCAGCGGACACGGCCGGGCCGGGGAGCACGGTCTATGTCCGGGGCGGGGTGTATAACCAAAAGCTGAAGGTCACCAAATCCGGTTCCGCGGATCAAGGGCCGATCACCTTTGCCAATTACAGCGGCGAGACGCCGGTTATTGACGGTACGGGACTTTCCGTAAGCGGAACGGAAGGCATCGTTGACCTTGCCGACGTCAACTATGTGACCATTCAAGGTTTCGAAATTCGCAATTATACGACGACTGCTAACAACGTCATGCCCGTTGGGATTTATGTTCACGGCGCAGGCGGCAACATTACCCTGTCCAAAAACAAGATCCATGATATCAAAAACACGTCGACTCCTGCCGGCACCGACCTGCTGGGCCGGGATGCGCACGGCATCGCCGTGTACGGAACCAAGGCGCCGGAATCCATTCATGACGTGACAATCGACGGCAATGAGCTGTACAATCTGGTGCTGGGGTCCAGCGAAACGCTCGTTCTTAACGGAAATGTGGATACTTTTGCCGTGACGAACAATATCATTCACGACAACGACAACATCGGTATCGACGTGATCGGATTCGAAGGGAAGTCGCCGAACTCCGCCTACGACCAGGCACGAAACGGAATCATCAGCGGCAATAAAGTGTACAATATCACCTCCAATAACAATCCTTCCTACGGCAAAAAGCTTCCGAACAACAGCAATTCGGCGGACGGCATTTATGTCGATGGAGGTAAGGACAGCATTATCGAGCGAAACTACAGCTATAACAACGATATCGGGGTGGAAATCGCCTCCGAGCATGCCGGCAAGGCGACCAGCAACATTACGATCCGCAGCAACTTCATTTACAACAACCGTTTGACGGGTATCGCCATGGGCGGATACGACACAGATCGCGGCTCGACGGTAGGCTGCCACATCGTCAACAATACGCTGTACAAAAATGACACCATTGGCGACGGCAGCGGTCAGCTCTACGTGCAGTATGACACCCAGAACAACGTCATCCGTAACAACATTTTTGTGGCCAGTTCTACCGATGTGCTCATTTATAATGAATACACGAAAAATTCCGGCAACGTCGTGGATTACAATCTGTACTTCGCTCCCGGCGGAAGTTCGGATGCCAGCTGGACCTGGAAAAACAAAGAATACACCGGCTTTGCCGCTTATAAAAATGGAACGGGCAATGATGCCCATTCCGTCTTCGCCGATCCACTCCTTGTGAACGCCGCTGCCGGCGATTTACATCTGAAGGCAGGGTCTCCTGCCATTGATAAGGGCTTGACGAATTCGGACATCGGGTCGCTCGATATCGACGGGCAGCCCCGCGTTCAAGGGGCAAGCGTCAATATTGGCGCGGACGAATAACGTTCCTTCATCGTCACCGCTTGCCTAATTAGCAGCCTCCTTTCGCGGGGGGCTGCTTTTATTTTATGAGGAAAAGTCTAGTTCTCAGCAAAGGTTTCGCATCTGGATCTTAAAATGATTTCCCGCTTGGCGGGACTGTTGTCGAAACGGACTTGTTCACCCGGTACTGCCTGAATGGTATAGTAGATGTAACTATCCTGCTGCTAGCTGAAGAGGCGGGAATCTATTACACTTTCAGGAACAGGAGTTGACTGTAATGAACATCGTCGTGCTGGACGGACATACGCTGAACCCGGGGGATTTAAGCTGGGACGAGCTGGGAAAGCTCGGTTCTGTGTCGGTCTATGACCGTACTCCTGCCGGGCTGATACAGGAGCGGATCGGGCTCGCCGAGATCGTGCTGACGAATAAAACCCCGCTGACGCGGGAGGTGCTGGAGGCGGCAGAGAACCTCCGCTACGTCGGCGTGCTTGCGACCGGCTACAATGTAGTTGACATTGAAGCCGCTGCTGCGCGCGGGATTACGGTGACGAATGTGCCGGCATACGGAACCGAGTCTGTCGCGCAGTTTGTGTTCGCGCTGCTGCTTGAGCTCTGCCACCAGATCGGGCGGCATGGAGACAGCGTACGCTCGGGAGATTGGGCGAAGGCGGTGGATTTCTCCTATGCGCTGACTCCGCAAATCGAGCTCTGGGGGAAGACGATGGGGATCGTCGGTTATGGCCGGATCGGCCGCCAGGTCGCGCGGCTGGCGGAGGCTTTCGGCATGCGCGTACTGGTATCCGGCAGACCGGGGAAGGCGGGCGGGAACGAAGACAGCGGCGTCCGGCGTGTCCCTCTCGAGCAGCTGCTGGCCGAGTCGGACGTGGTGAGCCTGCATTGTCCGCTGACGGCGGAAACCGACGGGCTCATCAACCGCGAACGCCTGGCGCTGATGAAGTCTTCGGCCTTCCTGATCAATACCGCCCGCGGCGGGCTGCTGCAGGAGCAGGATGTGGCCGATGCGCTGAACGAAGGCCGGCTTGCGGGCGCGGCACTTGACGTGCTTGCGGCAGAGCCTCCCGCCGCAGACCATCCGCTTGTGCATGCCCCGCGCTGCATCATCACCCCGCATATGGCATGGGCGGCGGTGGAAGCGCGGGAGCGGCTGATGAGAATCGCTGCGGGCAACGTCGCCGCGTTCCTGGAAGGCCGGCCGGTGAACACGGTTGGGCCGCATTCCCGCTGAGACTGACGTACTGCCGGAAAGCGTGAAGGCTCTTTTGATTGTGTGGGGAGAATCCGTGCATGGGAGGCATAAACATAATGCAAGGGAAGATTGTAAAAGGAGGGTTTAGCCGAATGAAAATCGTGATCGCTCCGGATTCGTTCAAAGGCAGCATCCGTGCCGCCGACGCGGCGGCCGCCATTGACAGGGGCATAAGACGCGCACTGCCTGGCGCGGAAACGGTGCTTGTTCCCATGGCGGACGGCGGAGAGGGGACGCTGGACAGCTTGACCCGCTTTGGCGGTACCAAGGTCAACGTGCAGGTGTCCGATCCGCTGGGAAGGCCGGTCGACGCCGAGTACGGCCTCATCCACGGAGGGTCCACCTGCGTGGTGGAGCTGGCCAGCGCGTCCGGGCTTGAGCTGATCGCCGCTGAGGAGCGGGACCCGCTGCATACGACGACGTACGGAACCGGCGAAGTGATCCGCCGCGCGCTCGATGCGGGCTGCCGCCAATTTATTATGGCGATCGGCGGCAGCGCCACGAACGACGGAGGCGCCGGCATCCTGCAGGCGCTGGGCGTGCGGCTGCTGGATGAGGACGGGCAGCCGGTCGGACGCGGGGGCTTGGAGCTGCAGCGCGTGGCGGCGATCGACATGGGCGGAATGGATGCACGGCTTGCCGAATCCACCTTCGTGATCGCTTCCGATGTGCAGAACCCGCTGCTCGGCCCTTACGGCGCGTCCCATGTGTATGGCCCGCAGAAGGGCGCAACGCCGGAGATGGTTGCGGTGCTGGAGCAGGGGATGCGCGTCTGGGCGGACCGCATCCTGGAGGCGACGGGCCTGCGCGTGCATGACCTGCCAGGAGCGGGCGCAGCCGGCGGCGTTGGAGCGGCGCTGCTCGCTTTTTTCAAAGCCGGGATGAGGAGCGGCATCGATCTCGTGATCGAGCATTCGGGATTCATGGCGCACTTGGAAGGCGCGGACCTCGTTATCACGGGCGAAGGCCGGATGGATGCGCAGACCGCATCCGGCAAGACGCCGATGGGCGTCGCCCGGGAAGCGCGGCGGCACGGGGTTCCGGTCATCGCCCTGGCCGGATCGGTGGGGCCGGGGATCGATCCGCTGTATGATGCGGGAATCCTCAGCGTGCACAGCATCGTGAACGGACCGATGGCACTGGAGGAAGCGATGGCCCAGGCCGGAGAGCTGCTGGAGATGTCGGCCGAGCAGGTGATCCGGACTTTTGCCGGAATTGTCCGCGGGTAGAATTATGCCGTCAACGAATCGTCTTTTTAAATGGCAATCATAAAGACTATCGACGTACATGCCAAGAAGCCAGACCGCGTTTAGCGGAAAATTTTTTTGCGAGATCAGGATGTTTAGCCCAGAAAGTTTATACTTTCGGATATAAAAAAAGCGGCAGTGTCCGGAAAGCCCGGCCAACTGCTGCTTTTTTCTGTGATGACCCCTTGATTCTGGTTTGTGTTATTTCTTCAGCGTCATATCCGTCAGCGGGCTGGACATCCGTTTCTTAATCTGCTCCAAAATGCGTTTGGAAACGGAAATGGTGCGGGGGTAAGCAAAATCATCGCGGAAGTGAAGGACGTTGCCTTCAAAGGAAGTAATTTTATTCACGTTGACATGGATGTTGGATGCGGCTCGGACAAAATTGGGCTGCGAGATCAAAGCGGAGATTTCCTGGCTGGTTAACCGTTTCTTGATAATATAGTTTCTGCCGTGGAAAATAACCTGTCCCTGACCGCCGACCTTAAAGAAAAACGCGTCCGTCACCGGATCAAATTGATGATATTCCTGCAGCACCTTGTCGGATGAAGTCATCTTACCAAAGCCCCCTTTTAGAAGATGATAAAGTGTTAGCGCTTTCATTCTACCACACTTTTTCGTCCTGCATAAGAGTAAATTTGTGAATTTTATGATTTTTTTTGTGAACTTGGACAAAAGCGCTCGCGGTATTGACCAAATTTTCCATTACGGCCACAATGGTCATAGACGGCTGTGATAAGCGCGGCCGCCCGCCAATGTCAAACCGAGAAAGGACGAATGCCTTTGAATTCAAGTCCTATAAAGATCACGGCGATTTCCGGAAGCCTCCGGAGACAATCGTCCAATACGAGCCTGATTCACGCCCTCTTTCCGCTGGCGCCGGAGACGATGGAGATTTCGATATTTGAAGGCATCGGAGACCTGCCCCATTTTAACCCGGATATGGATGGAGACGACCCGGCCCCTTCGGTGGCACGGCTTCGTGACACGATCCGTCAGGCAGACGGCGTGATCATCAGCACCCCCGAATATGCCCATGGCGTGCCCGGCGTGCTGAAGAATGCGCTCGACTGGCTGGTATCGTCCGGAGAATTCGTCTACAAGCCCGTCGCTGTCGTCAGCGGATCGCCGATGGAAACCGGTGGAGAGAAGGCGCATGAATCCCTTCAGATGACCCTTAGGATGATGACGGCTGACCTGGTGGAGGGCGGGTCTTTCACGGTACCTTTCCTCAATCAGAAGCTTCGGGGCGGAGAGATTAAGGATGAGGAGCTGAACGAGAGGCTGAAGGGTATGCTCGGGAAGCTGGAAGAGGCTGTACAAGAGGCAGCTGCAAATGGCATGAACGGGTTCAGGTAAGTTAGATAACGGGATTTCCTAATACAAAAGCCTGCGCGCTCCAACTCTGAGTTTTGGAGCGCGCAGGCTTCTTTGTGTTGCCGTGTCGGAACTTCGGACGGGGAAGCATGCTGTTTAGCAAGCAATGAGCTTTCGCCGCCGGAGGGAGAGCCGTGCTTCAGGCATTTTCGATAATGGTGTTCAGCGTCGTGCGGTCGAGGCCTTTGACCAGCTTGGTCAGCAGCTCCTTGGCTGCATCGTAATCGTCGGTATGGATAATCGACGAAGACGTATGAATGTAGCGGGCACAAATGCCGATGACGGTAGACGGCACACCGATTCCGCTCAAATGCACCTGCCCGGCGTCCGTGCCGCCAGGGGATACGAAATACTGATACTTAATGTTGTGGGTATCCGCCGTATCCTGCACATATTCCACGAGTCCGCGGTGGGTGATCATCGTCGGGTCGAATATGCGCAGCAGCGCTCCCTGTCCGATATGGCCAAAGGCACTCTTGTCGCCGGTCATATCGTTGGCTGCGCTCGCATCCAGCGCGAAGAAAATATCCGGCTGGATGAGGTTGGCCGACGTGCGCGCGCCGCGCAGTCCCAGCTCTTCCTGAACCGTTGCGCCGCAGTACAGCGTATTCGGCAGCTTCTCCTGGTGGAGCGCCTCCAGCAGCTCGATTGCAAGGCCGACCCCGTAGCGGTTGTCCCAGGCTTTGGCCATGATTTTCTTCGGATTGGCCAGCGGCGTAAATTCGCAGACCGGCAGCACCTGAAGCCCTGGACGGATGCCGAAGGATTCGGCTTCCTCGCGGTTATCCGCACCGATGTCGATGTACATGGCTTTGATGTCCACCGGTTTGCTGCGCTGCGATTCGTCCAGCAGGTGGGTCGGCGTCGATCCGACGACCCCGAATACCGGACCGTTTGGCGTGATGATCTGCAGCCGCTGGGAGAGCACGGCTTGGCTCCACCAGCCGCCGAGCGGCTGAAAGCGCACCATTCCGGCTTCGGTAATGCCGGTGACCAGGAAACCGACCTCGTCAAAATGGCCGGCCACCATGACTTTCGGGCCGTTCTCATCCCCGCGGAGGACGCCGAACAGACTGCCGAGGCGATCCTGTACGAACTCGTTCGTGAACGGGTTCACCGCCTCCTTGAAATATGCGCGCAGGTCTTTTTCAAATCCGGAAGCCGCGGGGAATTCCGTCAGCTTTCGGAACATATCTTTCGTTTTTTGATCCATCGAACTTTATCTCCTTTATCATGAATGTGGTTATGTATATAGATTGAACCAAAGTTAACGCCGAACTTCCTGTGATTACGGCCTTAAGAGGCCTATAATATTCATTTCTTTAGTTCATTCTATGCAGTTGGCTGCACTCCTTAGTATGAACCCACTTGATCCGAATGTCCACGCCCGGCGGGCAGAAGCACAAATGGCGAACCTGATGAATAGGATATTCTGGACGGATGCCCTGAAGTCAGCCGGAAGGAGCCTGGTTATGGAACCGATATACATGGATCGCCGCCAAGAAAACATCCTGATCCTCGTATTGTTGATTTTGCTGGTCATTGTGCTTCTCTTCTTATTATAATCCGCCTGCTATGGATAGCCCTCATTAAACAGCCGCCAGGTTTCAAATATTAGCGCCCGGCTGCCTGGCGCTGTTTGCTGCCCGCCTACGCATAACATACATAACTCTCCTGCAAATGACAAATAATGAAAAGGAATGATGAATAGGAGGTGCCTGTAATGCCTGCCAATACGAAGAACAGGGGAACCGGATTCAAGATCGATTCCTTGACGCCCGAGGAATATAAATCCATCAGTAAAAAGCATTCTCCTTCGCGCAGCACATTCAAAAACTGCGTAAGTGCTTTTGTGGTCGGCGGCTTGATCTGTCTGATCGGACAAGCGATTCAGCGGGTGTTCATGAGCTGGTTTGACATGACGGTCAAAGAAGCGGGCAATCCGACCGTTGCGGTGCTCATTATTATATCGGTCATCCTGACCAGCTTTGGCGTGTACGATAAAATCGCCCAATGGGCCGGAGCGGGAACGGCGGTACCGGTTACGGGCTTCGCCAACTCCATGTGCTCGGCGGCGCTTGAGCATAAAGCAGAAGGCTATGTCCTTGGCGTCGGGGCCAACATGTTCAAGCTCGCCGGCTCCGTGATCGTGTTCGGAACCGTCGCCGCCTTCGTCGTGGGACTCGTCTACGCCATCTTCGGCATCCAGGGAGTGCATCAGCCATGAAGCTGACCGGCCAGACCTGGGAGTTTGACACCAGGCCCGTTCTGATCGGAAGCGCCGCCGTCGTCGGTCCTGATGAGGGACAAGGTCCGCTGTCTCCCGATTTCGATTATGTGTACGACAATCTCGAAATCAATGAGAAAACATGGGAGAAAGCGGAGCGGAGGCTGCTGGAGCAGGCCGCCCAGCTTGCCGTCATCAAGTCGGGACTGGACAAGGAACAGATCCAGTTCTATGTAGGCGGGGATCTGATGAACCAGATCATCAGCAGCACGTTCTCCGCCCGCAAGCTTGGCGTGCCATACCTGGGCGTGTTCGGGGCCTGCTCGACATCCATGGAAAGTCTGGCGATTTCCGCCCTGATGGTCGACACAGGGGCCGCGGAACGGGTGATGGCCGGAACGGGCAGCCATAACTGCACGGCTGAAAAGCAGTTCCGGTATCCGACCGAATACGGCTCGCAGAAGCCGCCGACCGCCCAATACACGGTCACCGGGGCGGGCTGCGGCGTTATCGCCAAAGGCGGGCAGGGCCAAACCGGCCCGAGAATCGCCCGGGCGACCATCGGCAGGATCATGGACCTTGGGGTCAAAGATCCGTTCAATATGGGCGCCGCGATGGCGCCGGCCGCTGCCGATACGATCGCCGCGCATTTCCGGGATACGGGGCTGTCTCCCGATTATTATGACTTGATTGTGACCGGCGATCTGGCTTCGGTCGGTCTGCCGATTGCGAAGGAGCTGCTGGAGAAGGAAGGCTACCAGATGGACGAGACGAAATTCGGCGATTGCGGGCTTATGATTTATAACCGTGAGAAGCAGAAGGCCGTCCTGGCCGGAGGAAGCGGCTGCGGCTGCTCGGCGGCGGTGACCTACGGCCATTTGGTCAAACGGATGTTACAACGCGAATTACATAAAGTGCTGGTCGTGGCGACCGGCTCGCTGCACTCCCCCTTGTCGGTTCAGCAGGGAGAGAGCATTCCGTGCATCGCCCACGCCGTAGCGCTGGAAATGGAGGATTAACCAATGCAGTTTTTATGGGCGTTTATTATCGGCGGTCTGATTTGTGTCATCGGCCAGCTCATGATGGACTTGTTCAAGATGACGCCGGCGCATACGATGAGCACGCTGGTGGTGGCGGGAGCGGTGGCTGACGGTCTCGGCTGGTACGATCCCCTCGTCAAATTTGCCGGTGCCGGCGCTTCCGTTCCCATCACCAGCTTCGGCAGCTCGCTTGTTCACGGAGCGCTGTCGGAGCTACAGAGGGACGGCTGGATCGGGGTTGTGACAGGCATCTTTGAGGTCACCAGCGCGGGGATATCGGCGGCGATTATCTTTTCGTTTATCGCCGCGCTGTTCGTCCGTCCCCGCGGGTAATTCCACCAATCCGCCGTTTGCATTTCCTTGCTTGAACTGAAAATGGGTTGCCTGAATAAACACCCCGGAATTGTGTATTCCGGGGTGTTTTGCCGTTCATTTCGGCGGGTATGTGGGGGTATACGACGATTTTAGGAAATGTGCCCAATATACTTTCTGTTCTTCCTTCATGTACAATGTAAAATATATACTTATATGTATCCAGCTATTTTACGATGTTATCGATTTACCAGTGAACGCATCTGCGAGCATGTTCATTGATTACGAATTCTAGGAGGAACTGATATGCCCGTACGCAGCGAATTTCTTCACATTATTGCCGCAGTAAGATCCAATCTCGAATCTTGCATATTGGGAAAATCATTTGAAATACAGCTCCTTCTAACTGCTCTGCTGGCCGAAGGGCATGTTTTGATCGAAGATGTACCCGGAACGGGGAAGACGCAGCTCATCAAGGCGCTCGCCCGGTCCATGAGCGGCGATTACCGGCGTGTCCAGTGCAACCCGGACATTCTGCCGAGCGATATTACCGGCGTTTCCGTATTTCATCCGCGCGAGGAGCGGTTCTACTTCCGTCCGGGTCCGGTGATGACCAACATTCTGCTGGCTGACGAAATAAACCGGGCCACGACGAAGACCCAGTCGGCCCTGCTTGAGGTCATGGAAGAGCGCAACGTGACGGTGGACGGCGAAACGTATGAGCTTCCCCGTCCGTTCATGCTGTGCGCCACCCAGAACCCGATCGACTTTGAAGGCACTTACATGCTGCCCGAAGCGCAGCTTGACCGTTTTATGATGAAGATCAGCCTCGGCTACCCCGACGCGGCCACGGAAAAAAGCCTGCTGTACCAGCACAAGCAGGGCCAGCCGGTCGACCGGCTGACTCCGGTGACCAACATGGAACAGATCGCGGAGATGCAGCATGAAATCCGCAGCATTTATATCGACGAGGCGGTGACGGACTATCTGCTGAGCATCGTCCGCCGTACCCGGGAGCATGCCTCCGTGCTGCTCGGAGCCAGCCCGCGCGCTTCCCTGTCGTTTCTGAACGCGGTCAAGGCGTTTGCATTCCTGCAGCAGCGGGAGTACGTCCTTCCGGACGATATTAAGACGCTCGCTCCTTATGTTCTCGCCCACCGCATCATCCTTCGCCCGGAGTCCCGGCTGGACAACGTCAGTCCGGAATCCGTGCTGAAAAACATCCTTCAGCAGGTGCATGTGCCTGTAGCGATGGAGCGATAAATGATGACAAGGCTGTTAACCGGTATCCGATCCGGACTCAAAACCCCGAGGTATTGGGCAGTACTGCTCGTATGGGTCGCCAGCCTGTTCTATGTTCTGTTTCAGGGGGGCAAGACGTCCCTGATGCTGTTTGTCATGATCAGCGTCATCGTGCTGTATTTGATCGTGCTTGGCATCAGCGGCGTCCGGCTGACGCGGGGAACGCGCCAGCTGTCCACCGAAAGGGGACAAGGCACCGTGCTTCACGCCGGCGAGCAGATCAAGGTCAGGCTCCATTTTTCGATTCCGGGATTTCTGCCGATGCCCTACATCATCATTCGTGAAGTCATGAAGCGGCATAACGGAGATTCCTGGTCGTTTGAGGAAAGCGTCATTCCCAATTACAGAGGCAGCGGTACCCTGATGTTCCAGACGCCGCCGCTGGAGCGGGGAAGATACTATTTTACCGAAACGGAATGTGTCAGCGAGGATATTTTCGGTTTTATCGAGCATAAAGGCCGTTTTCATGTGCCCGGCCAGTTTCGCGTGATGCCCCGGACCGTGTTTATCCCCACCTGGAAGCTGTTCGACCGGAATTCCCCGCTTGCGGGGCCGCAAACCGCCTCGGCAGCTTCACGCAAAGAAACGACCCAGATTAACGGCGTCCGCGATTATGTGTACGGGGACCGGATTTCCCGGATTCACTGGAACGCTACGGCGAAGACCGGACAGTGGAAATCCAAGGAATTCGAGTACGATTCCGTTCCGAAAACGATGCTTCTGCTGGACGCCACGAAGGCTCACTACGGCTCCGACGCGCAGTTTGAGCTGGCTGTTTCCACAGCGGCTTCCCTGCTCGAGTATGGCGGGCGCGGGAGAATGAACATGGGCCTCGCTACCCTCGGCGACACATTCAAATTGTTTCCGCCAAGCAGCGTGCAGGGAGACCGCCAGCGGATGATGCATCATCTGGTGGACCTGTCTGCCGACGGTTACGGTAAGCTGCTCCCGAAGCTGGAGCAGAACGCACGGTTTCTTCCGGCGGGGGCCTTCCTCGTTTTCATTTCACCGGCCAGCGGCCAGCAGGTGCTCGACATTCTGCGCTGGGCTGAAACCCGGGGTATGAGCTCTTCGCACATTCGGATCAGCTCCGGGCGAGAAAAAGGCGTAGAAGGCTGGGGAGCGATGCTCGCTTCCCGCGGAACTTTTGCGTGCAGCATTCAAACGCTGAGTGAGCTGCCGGCCGCATTAGGGGGTGGAAGGGTTTGATCAACTGGCTGTATTCGCTGCGCACTTCGTTTTTCCGCACCTTATCCCTGGTGTGGTTGTGGATTATGGCGCTCCAGTGGATTTACTTTATGAACAACATTTGGTACAGCGAGACGACAGCCATCGTCATCATCAGCGTGACGGTCATCACGGCGATCGAAATTTTGCTGCCAATCAAAAGCATTTACCGGTACGCGCTGGAAGGCATCGCCGTGCTGTACATCATTCACCGGGAGATGATCGCGTACTGGATTTACTTTCCGGCAGGAAGTCTGCCGAACCGGATCCAGCAGTTTACGGGCAACGCGCTGCCGTACCTCGGTTTTGCCGTAGGCGCTTGGATTCTGCTGCTGCTCAGCGCCAAGCTGGTCAACAATCAGCGCAGAATCCTCGTGTTCACAGGCATGCTGATCGTGGCGTTCTCCATACTGGATTCCTTCACCGTGTACGATTTATGGAAGGAAGTCGCCTGGACGGTGTTTGCGGCGCTCGGCTGGCTGGTCAGCGAGCATTTCCGCCGCTTCCAGCAGAAATACCCGCATGGCTGGCGCTATCTTCGGCAGTACCCGCTAAAAATGCTGCTGAACGTGGCGGTCATTTTTTCGCTCGTGTTTGCCGTCGGTGTCAACATGCCGGAAGTGCCGCCGTCCTTGACCGATCCCTATACGGCTTGGGTCGTCCAAGGCGAGACGGCTGCCACGGCCGGCGTTGACGGGGATCCGGCCGAATCAGTGCTGCGGACTTCCTCGGGATACAGCCGAAACGACACCAAGCTCGGCGGCGGGTTCAACTTTGACTACACGCCGGTGATGGAAATCAGCTCGGACCAGCGAAGCTATTGGCGCGGGGAGACCCGCAGGCTGTATACCGGCAGCGGCTGGGGAGACGAGCGCAATTCCGGCAGGGAGACCGATGAGGTGACGGCGGATACGAAGCTTTCCGGAGATGGACCAACCGCCGGCGATTCGATGACGGTAAAACAGACGGTTACGATGCTGAGCGACAATCAGTACCCCGTTTTGTTCGGTGCGTATAACCTGTTCAAAGTAGAGCTTATCGATGACGGGAAAAATACAGGCAGCCTCCGCTGGAACAGTTCCCAGTCGGAGCTTCGCTGGACCGCCGAGTCAAAGCGGGACCGTTATCCGAAAACCTACACGGTGGTGTCCGAGGTTCCGGTCGTTTCGGAGGATGAAATCCGCCAGAAGTCGTTCGCCGACCTGTACAGCTCCCAAGGGACCGAGGATGCCTATCTGCAGGTGCCGAACAATTTTCCTAAGCGGGCCCGCGACCTTGCGGAAGAAGTGACGGCTTCCGGAGCAACGCCGTATGAAAAGATCGGTCTGCTTCAAAACTATTTAACAACGAATTACACATATACAAACGATCCCGACTTATCCAAAAAGGTCAGCGACGATTTCGTGGACAGCTTCCTGTTTGAGATCAAGGAAGGATACTGCGATTATTTCTCGACTTCGATGGTGATGATGGCCCGTTCCCTCGGCATCCCGGCGCGGTGGGTCAAAGGGTACGCTCCCGGCCAGGTGCAGGGAAGCAGCGCCGACGTGCAGGTTCAAGGCGTACAGGGCACCTCGGACTCCGGCGTGTATACGGTGACCAATGCCGATGCGCATTCGTGGGCCGAGGTCTATTTCGGGCCGTACGGCTGGATTCCGGTGGAAGCGACCCCCGGCTTCAGCATGCCGCTGCTCACGCATGACACCCAGGCGCAAGATCCGGCAGAGCCGGAGAAACAGCCGGAAGTGGAGGAGGACCAGCCTGAGCAGGCGCCGCAACAGACAGCGCAAGGCCAGGATCGCGGACCCGTGGTGCAAATCGTATACGGCGCTTCCCTCCTCATCCTCGCAGCATTTGCAGTGTATGTGTTGTGGCGGAATCGGCTCCAGCTCCGCTTTGGATGGCTCCAGCTTCGTACGGGACAGAAGCTGTCTCCCGACCAGAAGGTCATTGTCATGACCGAACGGTGGATCAAGGAGCTGCGCCGAAGAGGACTCAAACGCGGCGCGGACGAAACGCTCCGGGAGTCGGTCAGCCGCTGGGAAGGACGGTCCCCGGCGCTCGGATCCTTCCTGGAGCCACTGCTGCAGCTGTTCGAGAAGGCGCGCTACAGCCCTTCATCGGTGTCGGAATCGGAATGGAGAAGCGTCCATGCCCATGCGAAGGAATTGAAAGCTGCGATGAAAAAGATACCGAAGAATGCAGCGTGATGGACTTTTTAGAAGGCGCCCTCCGGGCGTTTTCTTTTTTGTTTCGCCCGAACATAAGTTTTTTACTAACTACGCAGATTATGGTATAGTTTGTCCTATGAAACTGAGGTGACATCAATTTGTTTGAAATGCTTATCCCGAAAATGAAGGTAAAAACGGTGTTTGATCTGGATTTGGAGCGGCTGTACTCGCAGGGATTCCGTGGAATCATCACGGATCTGGACAATACGCTGGTCGGTGCCAAGGCTCCCTTGGCCACCCCCGAGCTGATCGCCTGGTTCGAAAAGGTGAAAAAGGCGGGGTTTCAGCTTGTCATCGTGTCCAATAACCAAATGGCGAGGGTATCGACTTTTGCCACCCCGCTGGATATCCGGTTTGTCCATGAAGCCCGCAAGCCGTCGAACGCGCCTTTCCGGAAAGCCATGCAGATGATGGGCCTGAAGAGCGAGGAGACGATCGTGGTCGGCGACCAGATGCTGACCGATGTGTATGGCGGTAACCGGCTCGGCCTGTTTACCGTGCTGGTGCTCCCGATATCCATTCAGGATGAAGGCTGGGGTACGCGCATGAACCGGCGTCTGGAGAAAATTGCGCTCGCACGATTGCGGAAAAAGGGATTATGGCTGGAGGAGGAACACCAACAATGAAAGACCCGATAGACGGCAGTCAAGCCGTAAAATGCAGCGGCTGCGGGATTGCCATCCAAACGGAACAGCCCGAGCTTCCGGGGTATACCCCGGAGAAAGCGATGGACCGGGATCCGGTCATCTGCCAGCGCTGCTTCCGGATTAAAAACTACAACGAGGCTTCTTCCGTTGCCGTCGACCAGGATGAATTCCTGCGTCTGCTCAGCCAAATCGGCGGGAAGAACGCGCTCGTTATTCATATTGTTGACCTGTTCGATTTTGAAGGAAGCCTCATTTCAGGCTTGCAGCGGTTTGTCGGCAACAATCCGGTCATTCTCGCCGTGAACAAAATCGACCTTCTGCCCAAAGTGACGAACTGGAACAAGGTGCGTAACTGGGTGCAGAAACAATGCAAGGAGCACGGCCTCAAGACGGAGGAAATCATCCTCTGCAGCGCTAAGAAAAACCAGGGCTTCGACCGCCTGCTGGACACGGTTGCCTCGTATCGCGGGGACCGCGACGTCTATGTGGTGGGGGCGACCAATGTCGGCAAATCGACGCTGATCAACCGGCTGATCCGGGATTACAGCGATTTGGAGCAGGAGCTGACCGTATCGCGTTATCCGGGAACGACCCTGGATATGGTCAACATTCCGCTCGACGACGGCCGCTTTATTATCGACACGCCGGGGATCGTATACCCTTGGCGCTACAGTGAGCTTGTCACTCGTGAGGACCTGGGCGCCGTCATGCCGGACAACCCGTTGAAGCCGGCCGTGTACCAGCTGAACGAAGGACAGACGCTGTTTTTCGGAGCCATGGCACGGTTTGACTTTATTCAGGGCGAGCGCCAGTCGTTTACCTGCTTTGTCGGCAGCCGCGTAGGCATACACCGCACCAAGCTGGAGCGTGCCGATGAGCTGTACGCGGAGCATGCCGGAGAATTGCTGTCCCCGCCGAACCGGGAGAACATCGGGAAGCTGCCGGAATGGACAAGGCATGAATTCCGCATCAAGCGCGGTATGCGCATGGATCTGTTCGTCTCCGGATTGGGCTGGGTTAAAGTGAACAGCGATCAGGGAGCCCTGTGCGCTATTCATGCGCCGCGGGGAGTCAAGGTGCTGGCAAGACCTTCTTTAATCTGACGCTGCCTTTGAACGTTGCAAGAGCTGACAGGTGAGAGCAGGGAAAGGGGAAACCATGAATTTGGCTAAACCGGAGTTACTGAAACATACAGGGGAGCTGCTGCTGGGCGTCATCGGGGATCCGATCGCCCATTCCAAATCGCCCGTGATGCATAAGGCGGCGCTGGCCGCACTCGGCATCCCGGGCGCCTATGTTCCGATGCGCGTATCGCGGGAGCAGGTCGGAACGGCGCTGGAAGGCATCAAGGCGCTTGGCTTTCGGGGAATCAACGTCACGATTCCGCACAAGCTGGAGGTTATTCCGTTCCTGAACGAGCTGGACGAAACGGCCTTGAAGATCGGAGCCGTCAACACGATCGTGAATGACGGAGGCTACCTCACGGGGTATAATACAGACGGTATAGGTTATGTCCGTTCCCTGAAGGAAGAAGCGATTGCCGAGCTGAAAGGCAAAAGCATTCTGGTGCTCGGAGCCGGAGGTGCCGCTCGCGGTATCGTATACGCCCTGACGCTGGAGCATCCGGACCGGATTTATGTCGCCAACCGGACGGCCGATAAAGCCGAGGCGCTGGCGGCTGAATGGAAAGCGCTGGCGGACATTCGCGGGATGGCCATGGACGGCATTCCGGCCATTCTAGGCGAAGTAGATGTAATCATTAATACGACATCGGTCGGCATGCATCCGCATACGGACGGAACACCGCTAGATTCCGAGCGGATTCCTCCGGGAATCGTGGTCAGCGACCTGATCTATAATCCGCTGAAGACCCGGCTGCTCGCTGACAGCGAGAAGAAGGGATGCGTCATTCACAGCGGTCTCGGGATGTTTGTGAATCAGGGAGCCTTTGCCTTGGAGTATTGGACCGGACTGCCCGCCCCGGTAGAGGCGATGCACAGCGCGGTTCTGGCCAGTATGAAGGAATCATGATTATTGAATTGTACATTGAAGATTAAGGAGTTTTGACATTTTATGTTAACAGGTAAGCAAAAACGCTATCTCCGGTCCCAGGCGCATCATTTGGACCCGATTTTTCAAGTCGGCAAGGGCGGAACGAACGACCAGTTAATCCGTCATATCGTCGAGGCCATTGAGAAGAGGGAGCTGATGAAGGTCAGCATTCTCAACAACTGCTTGGAAGACAAGCACGAAATCGCCGAGGAATTGGCCGAAAAATCGGGCTCTGAACTGGTGCAGGTGATCGGCAGCACGATTATTTTATATAAAGAATCCAAAGATCATAAGCAGATTGAATTGCCATAAGCGGGAGGGATCAGCATGAAGGTAGGTATCATGGGAGGTACCTTTGATCCGATCCACATCGGACATCTGCTCGCTGCCGAGGCGGCCCGGGACACGTTCGGACTGGACGAGGTTTGGTTTATGCCCAGTCATATTCCGCCCCATAAGGAACAGGCGGGAGCTACCGGCGAACAGCGTCTCGGCATGGTCGCTGAAGCGATTGCGGACCATCCCTGCTTTCGGACCCTCGATATCGAAATCAGAAGAGGCGGGGTTTCTTATACGATCGACACGGTCAAGGAAATCCGCAGCTCGTTTGACAACATCGAATTTCATTTCATCATCGGGGCCGATATGGTCAATTATTTGCCGAAGTGGGAGGGCATCGAGGAACTGGTGGAGCTGATGAGCTTTATCGGTGTCGGGCGTCCGGGCTCTACGCTGAACTTGGACGCGCTCCCCGCTTATTTGAAGGGAAAAATTCTACTGGCCGACATGCCCCAGGTGGACATCTCGTCGACCGAAATCCGGGAAAGACTGGCCACCGGACACTCCATTCGTTATATGGTGACAGACAGTGTCTACGACTATATCAGAAGGAGGGGAATGTATGGCATTCAGCCGCGAAGAACTGATTAAAGCCGTGTCCGGACAAATGCCGGCCATGCGCTGGAAGCACACAGAAGGCGTGATGCAATCCGCAGTCATGCTTGCGGAGCGTTACGGAGCGGACCCTGTTAAGGCCGAAACGGCGGCGATTCTGCACGACGTGGCCAAATACTGGCCCGTGAAGCAAATGGAAGCGATCATTAAGGAAAACGATCTGTCCAAGGATCTGCTGTTTTACGATAAACCGCTCTGGCATGCCGAAGTAGGTGCGTTTGTAGCGGAACGGGATTACGGGATTACCGATCCTGAAATTTTGGATGCGATCCGGTATCATACCTCCGGCCGCATCGGCATGACCCTGCTGGACAAGGTCGTGTGCCTGGCGGATTACATCGAACCGGGAAGGGATTTTCCGGGCGTGAATAATATCCGGGAACTGGCCAACCATAGCCTTGAAGAGGGATTGATCGCCGGACTGGACTCCACGATCAGCCTGCTCATCTCCCGCCGTCAGATCATTTACCCGCTGACCGTATTTGCCCGCAATGATCTTATTAAACAGTTGGAGGCGAATGTATGACCTTGAAACCTGAAGAATTGTTAAACCTGGCCGTGGCTGCCGCTGAAGATAAAAAGGCCATGAACGTCGTGGCGCTCGACCTGCGGGGGATTTCCCTCATTTCCGATTATTTCGTCATCTGTCACGGGAATTCGGATACCCAGGTCCAATCCATCGCGACCGAAATCCGCAAGCGCGTGCATGAAGCAGGCCTCGAAATCCGCGGTGTGGAAGGAATGGATTCCGCACGCTGGGTGCTGATGGACCTGGGCGACGTGATCGTGCACATTTTCCACCGGGATGAACGGGATTATTACAACATCGAACGCTTGTGGTCGGATGCCAAGGTCGTGGAAACGGTATGAGTCCGATTGCAGGAACGATTCAAACCTATGAGGTGATGCGCGAAGTATCGCCTTACGGCTATTTTCTCGATGCTGGCGGACAAGATGTTCTGCTCCATTACACGGAGCTGACCCGGAAGATCGAGCCGGGAGATCGCGTGGAAGTGTTTATTTTTTACGATACGGAAGACAGGCTGGCGGCAACGATGAAAAAGCCGTATTTGACCTTGGGCGAGATGGCGAAGCTGGTTGTGGCGGACGTGCATCCAAGACTGGGATGCTTTCTCGAGATGGGGCTAGGCCGTCAGCTGCTGCTGCCGATCCGCGAGCTGCCCGAACTGAGAGAGCTTCATCCACGGGTCGGGGACTCGGTGTTCGTCATTATGGAGCATGACAAGCAGGGACGGCTGCGGGCGAAGCTGGCCGGCGAACAGGAGCTGTCGCAGCATACGTTCCAGGCGCCGCAGTCCTGGGTAAACCAGTGGTTCACCGCCACGGTGTACCGCCCGCTGCAGATGGGAACGTTTGTAATCGTGGACGGGGGAGTGCTCGGCTTCGGCGCCATCGGCATGATCCACTCCTCGGAGCGAACCCGCATGCTGCGTCTGGGCGAAGAGCTGCAGGTGCGGGTCAGCCACATTCGTGAGGACGGACGCGTCAACCTATCCATGGCGCAGCGCAAGGAAGTTGGCCGGGATTTGGATGCCGACCGCCTGCTGGAGTTCCTGAAGGAACGTCCGAACGGAGGCATGCCGTATTCGGATGCAACGCCTCCGGACATTATCAAGCAGCGCTTCGGCATCAGCAAGTCGGCATTCAAGCGCGCACTCGGCAAATTGATGAAGGAAGGTCTTATCACGCAGAAGGAGAACTGGACTTATCTGGTTCAGCCGGAAAGTTCCAAACCGGAAACGGGCGGGAACGCCGATCCGTCCTAACAGGGCTGGGAGGATTTTCGGAACGTTAACAGAAAGTGCGGTGTCATCATGTCCTCTTACAGAAAATTTGCATATGTTTACGATGAACTGATGGAAGATATGCCGTATCCCGATTGGCTCAGGTTTGCACGACAGGCCTGGGAAAAATACGGCATGCCGAAAAGTGTGGTAGAACTGGGATGCGGCACGGGCAGCATCACGATTCCGCTTGTGAACTCGGGGTTCGAAGTGACAGGGATCGACCTGTCGGCGGACATGCTGTCCGTAGCAAGGCGGAAGATGGAGAAGACGCCGCAGGGCAGCCGGCTGTTCCGGGAGGGCTCCATCCGCTGGGTGCAGCAGGATATGCGTGCCTGGGAGCTGCCCGAGCCCGTCGATGCGGTCATTTCATTTTGCGACTGCATCAGTTACCTGCTGGAAGAGGCCGATATCGTCGCTACCTTTAGACAGACCTACAATGGGCTGAAGGAAAAGGGGATCTTCGTGTTTGACGTGCATCATCCGAATACGATCATCCGCTATGACGAGGAGCAGCCGTTTGTATGGGACGACAAGTCGGTTTCGTACATCTGGACCTGCGACCTGGACGCGCCGCGGTGCGAAATCGAGCATCATTTGAGCATCTTTGCGAAGGAAGAAGACAGCGATTTGTACCGCCGCTTTGAAGAAGTGCACGTGCAGCGGGGCTATGATCCGAAATGGATGAAGAGCGAACTGCTCAAGGCCGGATTCCGGGACGTGCAGACGTATGCCGACTTTGAGTGGGTGGAAGCGGACGACGAGGCGCAGCGGCTGTTTTTCGTCGCGGTCAAATAGGCTGAGAATATCATGTCCTTGCAAAGCATCTGGTCTATATTGGAGAGGATGCTTTGCGGGATTTTGCCTCGGAACGAAGGTTCCGGGGCTATTTGCGGCTAATAGTATAATGGGAGATGCCTACATGGAGGCATCGTCTTCAACAAATTCAAACAGAAACGGAGAGAACATGATGAGTTTGATGGATCTACAAGGAAAAACGGCGGTCATTACCGGAGCGGGCAAAGGAATCGGCTTGGCGATTGCTGAGCTGCTGGCCAAAGAAGGCGTAAATCTGGGCCTCATTTCCCGCACCGCCTCCGATTTGGATGCGCTGAAGGCTTCGCTGGCCGGTGAACACGGCATCCGTGTTGCGACCGCAGCGGCGGACGTATCAAAGCGGGAGGAAGCGGAAAGCGCGGTGAGTGCGCTGAAGGCAGAGCTCGGCACGATCGATATTTTGATTAATAACGCGGGCATCGCTTCGTTCGGGACCGTACTCGAAATGGATCCGGCCCAGTGGGAACAAATCATTCAGGTAAACCTGATGGGTACATATTACATGTCCCGGGCCGTCCTGCCGGATATGGTGGGGCAAAACAGCGGCAGCATCATTAACATCTCCTCCACAGCCGGGGAAAAAGGCTTTGCCACGGGCTCCGCATACTGCGCGTCCAAATTTGCGGTCATGGGGCTGACAGAATCGCTGCTTCAGGAAGTGCGCAAGAACAACATCCGCGTCGTTGCGCTGACGCCATCCACCGTCAATACGGCGCTGGCCCGCGACAACAATCTGAAGGTCGGCGATGAGGACCGCATGATGCAGCCGGAAGACGTGGCCGAGCTGGCGCTCGCCACGCTGAAGCTGCCGCAGCGCGTATTTGTGAAATCGGCCGGCATCTGGACGACCAACCCGCAATAACAACATTGTACGGACTGTAAGCCTGTCTCTTATGGATCGGAAGCAGATCTGCCAAGAGGCAGGCTTTTTTTGGCAGGAACCGATTTCGATGTACCGCAAAGTACCTGAATATTAATATTGCAGCATAGTCCCACCAATGTGGGGCTTTTTTTGTGCGAAAAAGCTGGAGACGAGGCAAAATTTACGGTTACGGCGTTTATTTTTACAGAAGCTTTACCGTGCCTTAACCCTTGCAACTTGGCACCAAGTTAGACTGTCACTACAGACAGCCGAAGCGATGCAGCGGGCGTGAATCATCGGTTGTGGCGTCGGTTGTCTGCTTATCCAAGATAAGGTGGTGCTGAGCGATCAAGACGGAACTGCATTGTCATACGACCATTTCGGACGGTTCGTATTCATTTGAGGAATTGGCCGAGGCGGCATTGAATGAGAACATTGGCGTGCTGGCGGTCACAAACCACGATACGACAAAGGGACTTGTCGCCATGCTGGAACGGGGAAGAGACCTTGGCCTTGAAGTGATCCCGGGGATCGAAATATCCGCCTATGACATGGAAAGAGGCAGGAGGGTACATATCCTGGGCTATTTCATCGAGCCGGGGCATCCGGCTCTGGAGCAGCTATGTAGCCCGATGATCGCTAAGCGGCATGAAGCTTCCCGTGTGATGGTTGAACGGCTGATTGAGGCGGGGTACGGCATCACCTGGGACCAGGTTCTGCGGTATGCGGATGGGGGAACCGGCGTATACAAGCAGCACATTATGCACGCACTGATTGACAATGGCTATGCCAAATCTATATACGGTGAGCTGTACAAAAAGCTGTTTTCCCGCGGGGGGAACGGTGAGGAGCCCGGCATGGCTTACGTCCGGCTGGACTACCTTCACGCCCGTGACGCCATCGAGGCCGTCATTCAGGCTGGCGGGGTGCCGGTTCTGGCCCATCCTGGCCAATACGGCAACTTTGAATATGTCCGCGAGCTGGTGGGCATGGGACTTCAGGGTATTGAAGTGTGGCATTCGCTGCATGGTGCCGATGATGAGGAGCGGGCCATGGAGATTGCGCGCCGTTACGATCTCGTCATGACCGGAGGATCCGACTTTCACGGGTTCTATGGGGAGAAGGAGGTTCGGCTGGGAAGCAAAGATCCGGGCATTTCCTGTGTCGAAGAGCTCAAGAAGCGCAGACCGAAGTAAAGGGGGAACATTCATGGAAAAGCATTCGATTCATCGCCCTGCGGAAAATAAACGGCTGAGCCCGGATCCTGATATCCACGAAAGCGCGCATATTCTTCACAGCACGTTCGGATCCTGGACCTCCGTCGGTCCAGGCAATCAAATTATCGAATCCGATATCGGGGATTACACCTACACCATGGACGACGTGACGATCAACTACACGGAAGTCGGCAAATATACTTCGATTGCCTCGCATGTATGCATCAACCCGGTGGATCATCCCATGGAGCGGGTTACGCAGCATCATATGACTTACCGGAGAAGGGATTACGGTTTTGCCGGCACCGATGACGAGGCGATTTTCAACCGGAGGCGGGGCAACCGGGTAACGATCGGGCACGATGTCTGGATCGGTCACGGCGCGATCATCATGAAGGGGGTCCATATCGGCACCGGAGCGGTGATCGGATCCGGAGCTATCGTCACCAAAGACGTCGAACCGTATGCCATCGTCGTCGGCGTCACCGCGAAACCGGTCCGAAAGAGATTTTCGGAGGATGTCGTCACGAAGCTCCTGCAGATCGCCTGGTGGGATTGGCCGCGGGAGGTCATCCAGGAGCGGTTCGAGGAACTGAACGATACGGCTTCCTTTATCCGGAAGTACGGGGTTTAAAAGAGGAGGGTGAGCATAAGGGATGCATGACGAAATGGAGATCATGGATAAGCTCATAGCCGATATGGAGGCAGGCATCTATGAGCCGGATGACAAGCTGCCGTCGGAGAACGATTTGGCCAGGCTGTTCAAAGTGCCCCGTATGACTGCCCGGAAAGCTTACGAGAAGCTGCAGGACCTGGGGTATGTGTACTCCAGGCAGGGAAAGGGCAGCTTTGTTCGCGACCAGCATCAGCGCATCCCGCTCCTCTTTTCGGGCAACGAAAGCTTCAGCCGGAAGATGATCCACATGGGGTATGATTATCAGTCACGCAACATTTTTTGCGATCCCATCGAGTATAACCACAAAGTATATAAAGCGCTTGAAGCACAGCCGGAAGAGCGGGTGTTCCGGATCGGCAGGCTCCGTCTCATCGACAACCGTCCGATTGCGATTCACGCGTCGTATGTGGCGGAGTCGATGTTTCCGGACATCGGACGGACAGGCAGGGACATTACCTCGATGTTTGATTTCTACCGGGGAAAAGGGTATACGGGGTTCGAGTCGATGAAGACGCTGCTCAGCGTAACTTATCCCGGCAGGAAAGAAAGGGAGCTGCTCGCCTGCACCAGCCTCATTCCACTGCTTGTCGTGGAGACCGGCTGTCTGGACAGCCAGACGAACAAGCCGCTGGAATATACGAGAATTATGTACCGGAGCGACTACTTTACGTACGAGCTCTAAAAGTGCGTGTTCAAAAGCGGATTTTTATAACAACCTCTAAAAGATGCAGGGAGGCCGGGAAGGGATGAAACGAAGACAAAGGACTGAAATTCTGGTTGAAGGCTCCAGGGAACTCGCCGCCCGTATGGCGCAGGCTATTGCCGACCGTTATGAAGTGAAGCTGGTCGAGCAGCCAAGCCAGGGACTGGTCATGGTCAAAGTGAGAGAGACCGCCAAGCGTAGCTTGTTCTATCTGGGGGAAGTGCTGGTGAGCGAATGCAAGGTGCAGGTCGAAGGCAGCATGGGCATCGGCGTGGTCAAAGGGCATGACCATGAGCTGGCCTATCAGCTCGCCCTCATCGACGCGGCGTATCAGGCCGGATTGCAGGAGACCAGGGCATGGGATCAGATGCTGCTGGACGAAGAAGCCCGGATCGCTGCTGCGCGCAGCCAGGCTTTCGCCGAGATCGCCAAAACGAAGGTCGATTTTGAAACGATGGATGTGGATTAGGGGGAGAGAGCGATGAACTTCGACGCAGTTCATGATATACAGCGCGCCTACCGCAAAGTGGTGGATTCCATGTCGAGACCCGGCTTGATTTCGGATCTGACAGCTGAAGCGGCCAAGGCCGACGCACAGTGGGGAGGGCTACCCGTCACCTGGGTGCTCGCATTGATGCTGCTGGATACGGAGGTTACGTTCTGCATCTGCTCGCAGCGGGAAGCGGAGCTTACGCGGCTCCTGAACCAGCTGACCTTCGCCGTCCGGACGGAGCCGGAGAAAGCGGATTACATTTTTGTCCTGCATGATGCCAAGGAAGGGGAGTTGCTGAAGGCTCTACAGAGCGCCAAAGTCGGTACGCTGGCCGATCCGCATGCCTCTGCCACTGTGATCGTGGAGTCGGGGGAGCTGTCCGGAGACTTTGAGCTGAGCCTCAAAGGGCCGGGCATCGAGGGTGAAAGCTTTGTCCGGATTCCGCTGGCTCCCGGTTGGCTGGAGGCGCGGGCGGAGAAAAACGCGGAATATCCCCTGGGAATTGACATGCTGGTCGTCGACAAAAGCAACAAGCTGCTGTGCCTGCCCCGGACGACGCAAATCGAGGAGAGGGAGGTGCTTCTATGGGATATGTAGCGGTAAAAGGCGGAACGCTTGCGATCGAGGAATCCTTGAAGCGGATCAAATTCGAACGGATTAAGCAGGGGAAGGTACTGGACGTCACCCGCATTGAAGGCGGGATGAGAGGGCTGATCGATCAGATCATGTCGGAGAGCAGTCTGTACGACGAAACGCTGGCGGCGCTGGCGATCAAGCAGGCGGAAGGAAGCCCGGAGGAAGCGGTGTTTCTGCTGAGGGCCTACCGCTCTACGCTTCCCCGGAAGCATTATTCTCGAGCGGTGCACACCCGCGAGATGAGGGTTGAGCGGCGGATCTCCGCCAGCTTCAAGGACATCCCGGGCGGGCAAATTCTCGGCGCTTCGGTCGATTACAGCCACCGGCTCCTGGACTTTGACCTGATGCATGAAACGGATGGGGATGCCGCCCGGTGGCTGGAGGCGTTTGCGGGTGAGCTCGGAAGCTTGCCGGAGGCCGGCCGCCCGCCAGAGCTGATGAAGGTCATGGACTATTTGATCGAGCAGGGACTCATGGCCTGTCCCGTGGACGATCATACCGAACCGGATGACGTGACGCGCCGAAGCATCACGTTTCCGGCCAGCCGCAGCCAGAAGCTGCAGGTGCTTACCCGGGGCCAGACCGGGACGGTTACCTCGCTCGCTTACGCGGTCATCCGCGGATACGGCGTATCGCATCCCACTGTCGGCGAGCTGCGGGTCGGGCGAGTTCCGGTATGCATCGATGATCCACTCGGATCCAGTGCAGATGCTGAGGACAGCTATTATATCGGGGAAATCAAGGTAACGGAGGCGGAAATGCTCATGTCTGCCTCGGTGGTGAAGGAGCAGGGCGGGAAGGAATTGTCCTTTGAGATCGGCTACGGGCTCTGTTACGGGCAAAACGAGACCAAGGCGATTGCCATGGGCATTTTGGATCACAGCCTGGAGCAGGGAGACAGCCGCTTTCCGACCCAGGATCAGGAGTTTGTGCTGTACCATATCGATTCCGTGGAATCCACCGGTTTCATGTCCCACTTGAAGCTGCCGCATTACGTCACGTTCCAGTCCAAAATGAACGACGTGCGGAAAACGAAGACGACTGCGACGACGCCTGAGGCGGACGAAACAGAGGAGGTGGAGGAGCTGTGCAAATAAACTACAATTTCGCGTTTTTCGACGAGGGCTCCAAAAGGGAAATCCGCAGAGCGACGCTGAAGGCGATCGCCATTCCGGGGTATCAGGTTCCTTTTGCCTCCAGGGAAATGCCGATTGCCAGGGGATGGGGAACCGGCGGACTGCAGCTCACCCTATCATTGGTTGGTCGAGACGATATAGTCAAGGTAATTGACCAGGGCTCCGATGAGTCCGTCAATGCTGTGAGCATCAAGAAGCTGGTCCGGAACACGACGGATATCCGTACGACGGATGAGACGGCGCAGGCGACGCTGATTCAATCCAGGCACCGCGTTCCGGAAATTCCGCTTCGGGCGGGTCAAATTTTGGTGCTGCAGGTGCCCATGCCGGAACCGCTGCGGATGTATGAACCGCGGGAAGCCGAGACGAAGAAGCTGCACGCCGAAAAAGAATACAGCGGTGCCTGGCTCATGCTGTTCGAGCAAATTATAAATTACGGCAGCATGACGACCGGCGCCGACCACCCGGTGATGGTCCATGACCGGTATGTGATGGCACCGAGCCCGATCCCCAAATTCGACAATGCCAAGCTGAATGCTTCCGAAGCGCTCATTCTGCTCGGGGCCGGACGGGAAAAGAAGATCTACGCGGTGCCGCCTTACACCAGGGTCGTATCTCTTGATTTTGAGGACTACCCGTTTGAAACGGAGTCTTTTGAAGACCGGTCCTGCAGGCTATGCGGAGCTACCGGCGTGTTCATGGATGAACTGTACGATGATGCCAGCGGCACGACTTATTTTCAATGTAATGATACGAGCTACTGTTTGGAGCGGATGAATGAACAATTGTGGCGGGAAGGTGCTGAGAGCCGATGATCCAGACGGAACAACCGATGATTTCCGTAAAACATTTAAACCAGCAGTTTGGGCCCGGCTGTCCGCACTGCATGAATCCGGGCAGCCGGAAGCTTCACAAAAACTTTTGCACCGTCTGCCATACCGTGTATTCCTGCCAAGACGTTTCGTTTGACCTTTATCCGGGAGAAATCATCGGGGTGGTGGGGGAAAGCGGCAGCGGAAAATCCACCATGATGAGATGCCTCTATTTTGACCAGGAGGCGACGAGCGGCGAAGTCTATCTCCAGGCTTACAAAGACGGTTCTCGAAACCTGTTTGCAGAGTCGACGCAGCAGAAGCGTTATATCCGGAATCACCTTATGGGAAAAGTGTACCAGAACCCGATGCTTGGTCTGCGGATGGATTTCACGTCCATCGGCAACATCGCGGAGAAAATGATCGCTGCGGGCAGCCGCCGCGTCTCCGAGATGGAAGATCGGGGCATGGAGCTGCTGGAAAAAGTCCATATTCCGATTCACCGGATCAAGGAAGCGCCTAAGCATTTTTCCGGGGGGATGCAGCAGCGGGTCCAGATTGCCAAAGCGTTGTCGAACCGTCCCCCGGTGCTGCTGCTCGATGAAGTGACCACCGGCCTCGACCTGTCCGTTCAGGCCAGCGTTCTGGATCTGATCAAGGCGCTGCAAAGGGAGCTTGGCATCAGCATCGTGCTTGTCTCCCATGACCTCGGCGTGGTCCGGATGCTCGCCGACCGGACGCTGGTCATGCTCGACGGGAAAGTCGTGGAGGAGGGCTTGACCGATCAAATATTGGAAGACCCGCAGGAAGCTTATACCCAGCAGCTGGTCCATTCCCTGCTCTAGCTTATTTTCGAAGGAGGAGTCGCCTTTGTATCTCATTACGAACGCACGCATCATTACGGAGGAAGGGGTTCTGAGCGGATACGACCTGCTTATTCAGGGAGACCGCATCGGCAGAATCGCCCCGCATGGCGTCATTGCTGTGGATACGCAAACGGAGGTCTTGGACGCCGCAGGCGGGTATCTGTCCCCGGGGTTCATCGATATTCATTCCGATTACATTGAGCATATGGCTGCCCCGAGGCCGACATCGCTGATGGATTTTCGACTGAGCCTCAGGGAAACGGAAAAAGAGCTGATCACGCACGGCATTACGACGATGTTTCATTCCTTGTCCATTTTCAGGGGGTCGGAGTACAAATACCGCCCGATCCGCGAGCCGGAAAACGTGCGCAAGCTGCTGGAGCTGATCGAGGAATCGCATACGAGCCAGCATTTGGTACGCCATCGTTTCCACGCAAGGTTTGAAATCGATAACCTGCTGGAGGTAGACAATCTCAGAAACTACATTGCCGAAAAGAAGGTTCACCTCGTTTCGTTCATGGATCATACTCCCGGCCAAGGACAATACAGGGATCTGGAGATTTACAAGGCCACCGTGAAAGGCTATGACGATATGACCGACGAGGGGATCGACGAGTTGATCCGGAAGCACCAGAGCAAGGAGAAAATGACCATCGAAAGCATCCGCGAAATTGCCGGACTGGCGCGGGAAGCCGGAATCGCGGTCGCTTCACATGATGACGACTCTCTCGATAAGCTGGAGCTCGTCCAGGGCTTCGGCGCAACGATCAGCGAGTTTCCGATTACGCTGGAGATTGCCCGGCGGGCTAAACAGCAGGGCATGTACACCGTGGCCGGTGCGCCGAACGTCATCCTTGGCGGCTCGCACAGCGGGAACTTGTCCGCAGCTGAGGCGATTCAGGAGAAGAGCATCGACATTTTGTGCAGCGATTATTATCCGGCGGCACTGCTTCACGCGGTATTTTACCTCGTGGACCGCTGCGGGCAGGAACTGGCCGACATGTTCCGCCTGGTGACGCTTCATCCCGCGCGGGCCGTCAATCTGGATCATGAAATCGGCTCGGTGCGCGAGGGGAAAAAAGCGGATCTGATCCTGATCGAGAAGATCGACGGGGATTTCCCGGTCATTACGGCCGTATTTGTGGACGGGAAGCTCATTCAGAGAACCCATTACAGGGATCATGAAGGGGGTAAAGGGATTGAACAGTCTGCTCACGATCGAACACTTGTCCAAAACGTTCACTCTGTATAACCTGGATCAGCAGATCGAGGCCGCCGCAGACGTCAGCCTGCATGTGAACGAAGGCGAATTTATCGGTATTACGGGCAAAAGCGGGAGCGGGAAGTCGACCGTCCTCCGCTGTATTTACCGGACCTATCTCCCCCAGAAAGGGACCATCCGGTACCATTCGGCAGCGTATGGAGAAATCGATCTGGCCACCGCGCCGGACCGGGTGATGATCGACCTGCGGAAGCGGGAGATTGGCTACGTATCGCAGTTTCTGAACGTCATGCCGCGGACGACAGCCCGGGAGCTGGTCACGCAGGCTCTGCTGGAAATGGGCAAGGATCCCCATCAGGCTGCCCGGGAGACAGAGCGCATGCTCGATCATTTTGAGCTGGATGCCAAGCTCCGCGACAGCTATCCCGCCACGTTCTCCGGGGGGGAGAAGCTTCGCCTCAACATCGCCAGAGCAATGGTGAAGCGGCCCCGACTGCTCCTTCTTGACGAGCCTACCGCCAGTCTGGACCATGCCTCCAAGGTCAAGGTGAAAACGCTGATCGAGCAGCTGATGCACGAGGGAACGACGATGCTCGGGATCTTTCACGACCTGGAATTTATGGAGGGTCTGTGCAGCCGCCAATACCACATGCAGGACGGCCGGTTTCATGAAGGCGGCAGGCCGGAAGCGGCAGGTCGTTTCTTAAGAGATCAGAAAGTATAAGTTTCGGAGCCTTGGTTTCCTGATCTCGCAAGGAAAAATTACCTTTAAACGCGGTCTGTCTTCTTTGAAGGTACGTCGATTGACGTTTTTCTTATAATATCAGAAAGTATAAACTCCAGAGCCATGGCTTCCTGATATTGCAAGAAAAATTACCTTTAAACGCGGTCTGTCTTCTTTGAAGGTACGTCGATTGACGTTTTTCTTACACAAACATGTCCCCCCGTTAATCTTCTGCTGACCGTTCATATTCATCATGAAATTGTATCCCATTATCCAAGGAAAAAGGGGCGCTGAAACCATGAAAAGATCGATTTCACTTCTCTTGATGCTGATACTGGCCGTGACCGTTGCCGGATGTTCTTCAGGGGCGGCTTCATTAGGCCTGAACGTTGGCGGTTCGAAGGACAAAAATACCCTGACGATCGTGTGGTATCCGAACGAATCCGCAGCGGATTTGAAGGATGCACGCGACGAGGTCGGAAAGATCGTGGAGCAGGCTACAGGCAAAAAAGTGGAGCATAAGATGACGACCGATTACAACATCGCCATCGAGGCGATTGCAAGCGGAAGCGCAGACCTGGCCTATATGGGCCCTCAGGGTTATGTGGAAGCAAGAAACAAGACCGAGGACGTGAAGCCGCTGTTCACCAACAGCGGGGAATCGGGCACGCTGGACGACGCCGTATATTATTCCTGGCTGAACGTCAGAAAAGGCGACGAAGGCGAGTTTAAAAGCGGGGACGGTTTTACCCTCGACCCTCTTCCCGGGAAAAAGTTCTCCTTTGTATCGAACAGCTCGACTTCGGGATTCAAGGTGCCGTCTGCAGGCATCATCAGCTATTTTGGAAAGATGGACAAGTACAAGGATTTGAAGGAAGACGATTTGATGCAGGGCGGCAAAGATAAATTTTTTAGCGACGTTCTGTTTGGCGGCTCCCACCAGGGTTCGGCGGTGAATCTCCTGACGGGTAAGGCGGACGTTGCTGCTTTTTGCGATACTTGCGTATCCAATTACGTGGAACTGGCGGACGGAACGGCCAATAAACCCGGGGCTGTCTATAAAGTAAAGGATGGCGCTGCTGAACCTTTCAATACGCTCTCCGGAAAAGAGTTTGTGGTGATTTCCGTGACACCGGTCCTCAATTCCCCGTTTGTGGCGAACACGAAAACGGTGAGCGAGGATGAGCAGAAGAAGATTACCGAGGCGTTTACTTCCGATGACGTGACGCATAATCCGAAGATTTTCCTGCCCAAAGATTCCAAAGACAGTGGGCTGTTCAAGCAAAAAAGCGGGAATGAACGGTTCCTACCGGTCGACGACGCCTGGTTCGAACCGATCCGCGAGCTGTCCAAATAACCGGCAGCCGGCATATGAACTCCATACCAAACCGCCTGGAGGTGTACGATGACTGCGTTATTGGAATTCAAGCATGTGTCCAAGCAGTATGGATCTGAAACACGGGCATTAACGGATGTAAGCTTTTCGGTGAGGAGTGGGGAATTTGTATCGATCATCGGCCCCTCGGGGGCCGGGAAATCGACACTGCTCCGGTGTATCAACCGCATGATCGATGCCAGCAGCGGAGAAATATGCATCGAAGGCAAAAATGTGCTGGAATTTCGCAAGAAAGAGCTGAAGCGGATGCGGACGAGCATCGGTATGATTTTTCAGCACTACAATCTGGTAGACCGGCTGAGCGTGATGGAAAATGTCCTGCACGGCAGGCTCGGCTACAAATCCACGCTTGCCGGCATGCTGGGGCTGTACCGTGAAGAGGAGAAGCAGCAGGCGTACCAAATTCTCGGTATTCTCGGCCTGGAAGAGCAGGTCTACAAGCGCTGCGACCAGCTCAGCGGGGGACAGAAGCAGCGGGTCGGCATCGCCAGGGCGCTGATCCAGGGGCCCAAAATGCTGCTCTGCGATGAGCCGATCGCTTCCCTGGACCCGAATGCATCCAAAGTGATCATGGATCATTTAAGGCACATCTCCACGAATTTGGGCATCACTGTGATCGTCAATCTGCACCAGGTGGAGACGGCCCTGAAATATTCCGATCGCATCATCGGGGTCAATCAAGGGAAAATCGTCTATAACGGAACGCCGGGACAGATGACATCCGAAGAACTCCAGAGAATTTACGGAAGCGAGAGGAGAGAGCCGCGTGCTGATCAAGGCGAGACGCAAGCAGGTTGATTACTTCACGGCCAAACGAAGGCATGCGTATTTGTTTTGGGGGCTGCTCCTGCTTGTAACCTATGCTGCAGCCGTACTGACCCAGTATGATTTCGTCCAGGGGCTGAGCTCCATCCCGGGCGCATTGGTATGGGGCGTCACCCATTTTTATCCCAATGCCGAATCTCTGGCCAAGTTTCCCGACGTTCTCCGCACGCTCGTCGAAACGCTGCTGATGTCCATCGCCGCTTCAACCGTCGCTTCGGTGTTTGCGCTCGTGTTCGCCCTTCTGGGCTCCCAGACGATCGGCGTTCACGCGGGGATTAAGCTGGTCAGCCGTTCGATCGCGACCATATTCAGGAATATTGATGTCACCGCGTGGTCGGTGATCCTTCTGTTTTCATTCGGGCAAAACGTAATGACCGGTTATTTCGCCTTGTTCTTCGGCTCGTTCGGGTTTTTGACCCGGGCCTTCCTGGAGTCCATCGATGAGACGGGAGGCCATTCGGCGGAAGCGCTGCGGGCAACCGGGGCCGGATATATCTCCGTCATCTGCCAATCCGTCATCCCGGCGGCGCTGCCCCAGCTCATCAGCTGGATCCTGTTCATGATCGAAACGAACATCCGAAACGCGACGCTGATCGGCATTCTGACCGGCACTGGCGTTGGGTTCCTGTTCAATCTGTACTATAAAAATCTCGATTACAACGCAGCCAGCCTGATTGTACTCGTGATTGTGATCTCCATATTGGTCATCGAATTCACCTCGAATTATATCCGAAAGGTGATGATCGGATGAGCACCGAGGCCGTCGACAAGATGATTGCCGCCGAGCTCCATCTCCGTCCGGACCGAAGACTTCCGGGCATCCCGCTAAAGAAGCCTTTTAGCAAGACCAACTTAACGATCAGGCTGACCCTCATTGGGCTAAGCCTGCTGACCGTGCTCGCCTTCGTGAGCTTTGATTACAAAGGGATCCAGGTCTTTCAAGGCATCTACGCCACGCTGCTGAACCTGAAGACGATGTTTCTGCAGCCCCGTTTACACCATTTCACCTTTGCCGCGGCTTTGTTCGAAGTGCTGATTACGCTGGGGCTTGCTTTTCTTGCTACCTTGTTCGGAGCGGTTATTGCGCTGTTTCTCGGCCTGTTCTCGGCCCGCAATTTGTCATCGCCGCTCGCGTCCGCCGTCATTAAAGGCCTGGTCGCGTTCATCCGCGCGGTGCCTACGGTCATGTGGGTGCTGATTTTTGCCGTCGCAGCAGGACTTGGCAGCGTCGCCGCCGTCATCGGTATGACCTTTCACTCCATCGGTTATTTGATCAAAGCTTACTCGGAAGCCTTTGAGGAGATGGACAAGGGCACGATCGAAGCGCTGAAGGCCAGCGGTGCGAACTGGTGGCAAATCGTGTTCCAAGCCGTCATTCCGTCCTCCTTGTCCTATTTGATGTCCTGGACGCTGCTCCGGTTCGAAATCAACTTCTCCGTGGCGGTTGCCATGGGAGCGGCCGCGGGGGCAGGGGGGATCGGCTACGATATGTATATGGCCAGCGGCTTTTACTTTGATCTGCAGGAAATCGGAGCGATCACCTACTTTATTCTGGGTTTTGCCATTCTGCTCGAAATCGCCGCAAACCGTGCAAAGCGGAAGCTGATGCAGGGAAAATAACAGGCAGCCGCAGGGCGTGCATCTCCATTGGGATCGCCTGCACAAATAAAGAACCTTGGACAGGGAATGTCCAAGGTTCTTTGTGTCCGAAGCGCGTAACGCTTGCGGACAGTCCTCCAAACGGATTACCGGTGTTCGATCAGATCGATCGCACCCAGTACGATGTGGGCCAGACCGAATCCGACAATCCCCGTGGCGGCAAGCTTATACTTGCTGCCCAGCAGTGCGGCGCCGGAAGCGGTAACTACAGTTCCAAGAACGGCAGGAATCATTCCTTCACGCATGACGACACTCCTTTGGCTGTTGGTTTGGATAGACAAAGGTTATTTTTGTTTACCGTCCGGCGAATTATTCACCGCCAGCTAACATGGTGGGGGCAGAATTCAGGCCGATATGTAGATTTTCCCAATGGCATATTTGACATACTTGCTATACAATGGCTTAGCACTGCTATTTTCCGCATCCCTGTTAAACATTGGAGTTTGTATACATATTCAACATATCAAAAATAACATATTTACGCGAAACCGGCCTGTTACTACACTTTTTGTAAACGCTAACAAACAAAGCGCAGCAGCAGCCGATACCATCCTTCACCCAGAGCTGCGGAGAAAAAGCGTGGAGTAGGCTTTAGTCCGAATTCAAGGGGGGAAACTCCGAAGGGCCAACGTAAAGCCGCGCACAACAATGAACAGGAGGAATCATCTGATGAGAAAACGTTTAAAGCCTTGGGCCATCGTACTGTGCCTGTCCATGGTCGTCTCGCTGCTGGCCGCATGCGGTTCCGGCTCGAAAGATAGCGGGGACGGCGGTCAAGCCTCCGGCTCGGCGGATAGTGTACACAAGGAGGGCTTCCCGATCGTCGACAAGCCGATTACGCTGTCGGTATTTGCGCCTGACGTGGGCAGCGCCAAGTGGGATACGATGCAGGTATTTAAAGACATGGAGAAAATGACGAACATCAAGCTCACATTCCAGACGGTTCCGGTCGACAGCTTCGAGACCAAGAAAAATCTGATTTTTGCGAGCGGCGACCTGCCGGATATTTTCTACGCTTCGGCTTTGACGCCGGCTGAGCAGGTGACGTACGGAAGTCAGGGAACGCTGATTCCGCTGGAAAAGCTGATTGATGAATATGCGCCGAACATCAAGAAGCTGCTGGACGAAAATCCGGACGTGCGGAAGTCGATCACGACCCCCGACGGTCATATTTACGCCCTGCCTTACGTAGATAAAGGCGCGGTATGGTACAAGAGCCCGCTGTACTATAACGGCAGCTTCCTCAAGAAGCTTGGCGTAACCAAGCTTCCGGAAACGCCGGACGAGCTGTACGATTACCTGAAACGGGTCAAGACCGAGGATCCGAACGGCAACGGCAAGGCGGATGAAATTCCGCTCACGTCGACCAAGCTGAAGGATATCCGTGTGCAGATGCTGGGCTTCTGGGGCATCTATGACGAGGTGTATTATGCCGACAAGCAGGGGAAAGTTCACTACACACCGCAGGAGGAAGGGTTCAAAGAGTATCTGACCTTCTTGAACCGGCTGTGGAAGGACGATCTGCTTGACCATGAAACGTTCTCCCAGACCGACGACCAGAAGAAGGCCAAGGGCAAAAACAATCAGGTGGCCTTGTTCAACGACTGGCTGCCGTACTTTATGCTGGGCGGTGAGCCGAACACCGACAACCCGTTTATGGAGCCCCTGAAAACGGGCTTCCCGGACTCGCCGGTGGTGGCCAAGAATTCAGGAATTTCGAAGAACGGAACGTTTGCCATTTCGAGCACCAACCCTGCTCCGGAGGCAACGATGCGCTGGGTGGACTACCAGTACAGCTATGAAGGTTCTACGCTGTTCAACCAAGGGCCGGAAGGCGTGCTGTGGAAATACAAAGACGAGGCAAACCACGTCAAAGAATGGCTTCCGGTACCGGATGGAGGCGACCGCGAAAACTACCGCGGCAAGCTGACTCCGAACTACGGCATCACGACGCCGGGCGTCAGCCTTCCGGAAGTGAGCAAGGGACTGCGTTCCGACATCGACGAGTGGGTCGAAAAGGAGAACCAGGAGAAAATTTTGCCGTATGCCAAAGTGCCGTATCCGAACGTATTCCTGACGGAAGAGGAACAAACCGAGGTGACTTCGCTGCTGTCGGACCTGAACAACTACGTCGAGCAGATGGAAGCCAAGTTTGTGACCGGGCAGGAGCCGCTGTCGAACTGGGACAAGTATAAAGCCCAGGTGAAGAAAATGGGCGGAGACCGCATCGTGGAAATCTATCAGGCAGCCTACGACCGTTGGGACGGTCAGGAATCCAAGTAGATCAGCCAGTGAACTATGCAACGCATAAAAAAGAAAGGTCGCCGATATGGCGGCCTTTCTTTGATAAATGGGGACTGATCTATATTGCACCTGCATCCCTTGCCGAATAGAATGACGGGTAAATTGGTCGATAGTGTAATTCATCTCTTATACGCGTTGTATCGACGACCATGTCCCATGGATCAAAATCCTGCTGCAGCGCTTCGCACGATATATCGCTATGATAAAGCTGAAGCAGCTCCGAAACCGAGATCGGGGCATCGTCGCCAACATTGTAGATTTGGCCATCGATACCTGGTGTGGAAGCTGCGAGCATCAGGGCTTGACTTACATCCGCATGGTGCGCCATAGAGAATCGTTTGGCTGGATTCCAATTACGCAATATCGGCAGAAATTCTGCGATATGGGGATCGCGATCACCATAGACAAATGGAAGCCGTAGAATTCGTACGCCTAATCCCTGTTCGCGATGAAGCCGCAGCAGTGCCGCTTCGGCTTCAACTTTGGATTGAGGATAAGGAAAGGCAGGCCTAGGCTCGTCATCTTCACGGTTGGGTCTCGAATGCTGCCCGGAACCGTACACATGATTGGTGCTGGAAAAAACAAACCTTGGCACTTCCGCCATGAGTGCAGCGCGAGCTAGAGCTATGCTGCCATCGATGTTTGAAATTCTGGTGGTATGTTCGTCTACACCACGGAACTGTGCTGCCAAATGAACCACTGCATCCGTGCCCCGGAGAGCATCAACATAACTGTCCGGCTGCAAAAGATCGCCTTCTACAACGTCAGCCCCTTGCCGCTGAAGCCAATCCGCCTTGGCAACGTCCCTAACCAGCAATTTAACGTGATGACCGCGCTGTAACATACGCGGAACAAAACGGCTTCCTACTTTACCCGTGGCTCCTGTTACGAAAAGGTTCATTTTCATATCCTCCTAAGTTTTTTAAACGGTATATCGGCAGTATAATAGAATGAGCCAGCAGCTACCTTCCTGCGTTTATCGTACGATTGAAAGTGTCAGGATAAGGAGGAGTTAATCATGGAAGGGACTTCTTCCGGAATGTCATTAGGCGAATTTTTGCGTTCGCGGCGAGAACGTCTTACACCAGAAGATGTCGGGTTAATATCCTATGGAAGACGACGGACCTCGGGCCTTCGAAGGGAAGAAGTTGCCCAGCTAGCCCATATTGGAACGTCGTGGTATACCTCATTGGAACAAGGCAGAAGTGTCAATCCATCAGAGGACGTACTTAACAACATCGCCAAAGCGCTGCGTTTGACGGAGGATGAACGCCACCATCTCCATCTTCTTGCAAGACCGGTGCAACAGGAAAAGGTAGAAGATCAGCAATTAAATATTGGTTTGGAACGGGTAATAAGGGCGCTTGACCCTAATCCGGCATTCGTAATCGGAAGATACTGGGATTTATTGCTGTGGAACAAAGCAGCTGAGATCGTTTTTCGAATCCCGCCGCTTTCAAATCATATGCATCTGAGACCCAATTGGATGAGACATCTCTTAATGGATGCCAAGCTCGGATCGGACATACAGGACTGGGAATCCAGAGTCCAGGTCTTGATTGCACACTTTCGTGCAGATTACGCGCATTTTCCTAATGATACGAGGTTTAAAGAGCTTATTGAGGAATTTATGCAGAACAGCCCGTTGTTTCGCGAGCTCTGGCCGCTGCATGACGTTCAGGCCGTAACGGATCGCCACAAACAAAGGTACGACCCTCGAATCGGAGAGATGGAGTTTGAACATGTGACCTTGCAATCGTCAGCCAATCCGGACGTGAAGATTATGATTTATACAGCTTCAGCGGATACGGCTGCGCGTCTGCAACGTATAATGAGCAATCTGGAGAATGGATAAGTCTATTGGCGTTTCATTCCCAACATGGCGTGCCTGTAAATAAAAAACCTTCCCCATTTACATACCTGCCAAATTCGCGAGAAGCACACTTTTTTGCATGCGTCGGTAATCCCTGGTTCGATTCAGGCATACCAAGAGCGTTCCTCATCCCGATTAGCCCTAGCGAAATAAATAATGCTTCGATTTGGGCCACATACTCATTGGGCAGCGGAAAGTGCTTTCCGTACCAATCGATGTACTGCTGTCTGGCAGTGGGATGAATAAAGGTACATGTGATGGCCAGGTCAGTGAGAAAAGGACCGAATCCGCACGCGCCAAAGTCAATGGGATGGGCAGCCCCGTCTGCAAACACGATATTGGGAGGAACGATATCGCCGTGCAATACACCCCAAGTCATCTTGTTTTTAGGGAGTGTGTCCAGCAAAGCCATCGCTTTTTCCCCGGCGGCTTCAAGAATCTGAACATCATGTGCATCTAATAACCCTTCCCGCACCTGCGGCTTGATCAGATCCAGCGCATTCTGTATGCGTTCACGATGAACCGTTGGACGGATAAAAGACGAAGGGGGCTGCCATATACTGGCATGCTGATGCAAAGCTGCCGTCATTTCAGCGGTGGACTTCAATTCCTGATCGCTGGTAAAGTATTGTTTTTGCTCGCCTTCCACCCAACTGAGCATCGTACAACTTATATCGTCCACTTGTGTAACATAAGAACCCAGCCGATTGCGTTTTGGCACAGGGAGGGTGAGATGGGTATCACGGTTAAGCGCATCCAGCCATACCAGCTCAGATTCCAGTACATCCCGGCGCGTCCACATGGTTTCAAGCGTACTGATTTTAGATTTGTGAACACGCAGGCTGTACATCAGCCCATGGTGAGCTTCAATTTTGAAAACCGCGGCACCGCTTTGTGCTACGGGCGACACGGAAACAGCATTTATATCGTACTGGGCAAGCGCATGCTGCGCGATGATTGCAAGATCCATTCGATTCACACCTCCTAAAGGAAATAGCCCCTAACACCGGGGGATTGATATAATACTGCGCTCTAGAGCTGAACTACAGCTTAACGACAGGAATCCAAACCTCCATTTCGTACATGTTGTTACCGCGATCGTAAGTCATTTCAAATTCGGGACCGTTTGCAGCTTCGTAATGAGAGCTTGGAAACCACTCGCCCCAGATCCGCCTCCACAATCCATGAATGTCATTCTGTCCACTCGGATTGATTCCGGTTGAAAAAATCGCATAAGACTGAGGGGGAATTTGAAGCTTTTCAAATCCTTCAGGCAAGCCGCTTTGGGGTAAAAAGTAACCGATCATGTACGAAAGTTGTTCTCCTTGCTTGTTGTATAAAACCGCATGGAGCTGGCCGTGTTCGCCTAAACCTGCGGCAGCGCGGATTCGTTTGACGGTTCCATCAAAAATACACTTTTGCCAAAACGCGGGTATTTCGATAAACGGATTCTCGCCGTCGGCATGGATCACAGTCGAAACACCGAACATTTCAAAGGCAGGTTTTCCTTCCATTCTGTAGTTCATCTCGACATCTCCGCGAATTGAAATGTGAAAGGATAAGCGAGGATAAGCCTTAAGGGACACACCGTTGTCGCGAGCAGCCTTTGGCATGACTCCGTGCATTTTTTTGAACGCCCTGGAAAACGCCTCGGGTGATTCGTAACCATACTTCAGTGCAATATCGATCACCTTTACGCCACCGGATTGCAGTTCAAAAGCGGCAAGGGTAAGCCGTCTGCGCCGAATATACTCGGACAGCGAAACGTTTGTGATGAACGAAAACATGCGTTGAAAATGGTAAGCCGAGCAGCAGGCCGTTCCGGCCACTTGGTCATAGTCGATCTCTTCCGACAGATGCGTTTCGATGTATTCCAACGCATGATTCATGCGTTTCAGCCAATCCATACAGATCATCCCTTCAACATTAATTATACGGAGTACCGAAAATAAAGCCTTGCATTCCATGCACAGAAATATCAGGTATTCCGCCTTGCTTTACCCCATACGCTGCACTTCCTAAAAGAAAAACGAACAGCTGAACAAATCAGCTGTTCGTTGTCAGTCCTGGAGCATTTCGCCGAGCAACACGCCGTCCGGATGGTTCAGCTTGCGGAATTGTCCCGGCGTGTAGCCGGTTTCCTTTTTAAACTTACGGATAAAATTCGGGGTGTCGGCATACCCGACCCGGCCTATGATTTCCTTGAGCGGTTCCTGGGTCGTCATGAGCAGCCGCTTGACCTCCTCCATCCTTTTCTGCCAGATGTACTGGGTAAAGTTCAGTCCCACATTTTCCTTAAACGTCCGGCTGAAATGCGAAGGAGAAATTTCAAACAGATCCGCCAGGCTCTCCAGGCTCAGGCTGTGATCCATAAAGTGCTGGTCAATATAGCCGAGCATCTGGTCCTTGAGCGAGCTCTCCTTATGCTTCGTCTCCTGCTGCACCTGCGTGCAAATATGGGAGGCCAGCTTCCTGAGCTGCCCCTCGAATTCATCCAGGGACTGAAAAGCGCTGCTGGTCGGAATCTCCTGCGTAATATGGTGGATACCAAGCTCCGATGCGGTCTTGAGCATCGTATTGAGAATGTCAAAGCAGATGCAGCGGGAGAGCAGCGGTGACGGGCTGCCCTCTTTCAGGCTCGTCATCGCTTCGCCGATCATGTGGGCAGAGACGTCATGGCTGCCCTGTTTCAAGCTTTGGGACAGCTTCAGCAGCACGTTTTTCGGAATCCAGAAGGCTTCCTCGCTCGCCGGCGCCAGTTTTTCAAAAAACGTAATACCGCCCTTCTCCGACGGAGTATGGAATTCCAGCGCCGAGCAGGCTTCGATAAACGACTGATTAAGCTGTCCCGCCTGTGAATATCCGGTGCCGACCCCCATGATGGGGTTAAGGTCGAACGCCTCCAGGATATTGCTGCGGACGGCATCGACGATCCGGCTCATATGGATGAAGCTCTCCATCGCCGGGTGCGGGTCAAAGCAGACGATGAGGGCCATCTGGTCCCGGCGCGGGAGCTCCACGCTGTAAGCCGATGCCCGGAGCCCGGGGATGTCCACTTCGGCTAGGAGGGAAGCGAGCGTCTGCCAATCCTGGTAATCCTGGGAAGGGTCAGCAAGCTCGCCTCGTTCCATGGCGATGACAAAAAACTGCGAACGGTCAAACCGAATATTAAAGGCTTCCAGCAGATCCGGCTCGAGCTCCCGGTCTTCTCCCTGCTGGAGCAGTCTCAGCAGAAGATGGTTCCGGGCGTACGGTTCCTGCAGATCGGCACGGGAGCTGTATTCCTGCAGCGCGGAGCGGATATGCTCCAGTTCATTGCCCGGAAGGAGCGCATCTCCTGTTCCCCGGTCGTTTCTGGACTTGGAATTGGCGAAATCGACCAGGGCTGAAATCGGGTGATATTGTCTGCGGGCCAGAAGCAGGGCGATGCCGATGCCTGCCAGCACCACGATGCTGAACAGCATGATGATAAAGCTGCGGATGTGCAGCACGCTGCTGAAAAACTGATCGCTTGGCATCAGCGTCACATACGTCCAGCCGTTCATGTCCGATTTGGTGGACACGACGGAATGCGCTTTTCCGCCCAGCTCCACGCTGTGAATGCCCGGATCGAGGGAAAACAGATGTCCCGTGTCCAGGCCGTTGATCGTTTCACCGTGATTGTTGGCGGCCAGCACCTGTCCGTGATTGTCAAAAATGTACGCAAGCCCCTTGTAGCTGCCCAGAATGGAATCGATCAGACCCGTGAGCTCCGACTCATCGATCAAATACATGACCGTTGCGTGGGGATTCGGGCTGTTCGGCGTAATCGGCACCAGGTAGGCAAGCAGCGACTGCTGCCTGTAAGTGCCCCGGATCACCCGGTCCGCCGGACGCATGGTGGGAAAAGACACGTCGTTCAAATCGCCCATCAGGCTGTCTTTGGACCAATTCTGGAATATGTACTTCTCGCTGAACACGTCCAGGCTGCTAAGCCCCTGCGAGGAGTAAATCCGGTCGTCATGATGAAAATATAAAAATACATCTCCGATAATGGAGCTGGTTGACTTATATTGATCCAGAGCGTCGATCGCCTCCCGGGAATAGAACGGATCATGAACCCGGTAAGAGATCAGGCGGTCGTCATAGGCGATCCTTGAGGCGATGTCGCCGAGCTCCTTCATCCGGCCGTCGACGATGCTTTCCGCCTGCGTCAGCTGGTTCAGATGGCTTTGCTCGATTTCCTCCCGGAGGTTGCCCGCGGCGCTTTGGTAGATGAAGACGGTTACAAAAACGAGAGGAAGCAGCAAAATAAACAGATAAGACCATATATATTTCAAAAACAGCTTCGATTTCAAGTACCTTCTGAGGTTACGCTTCAAACTTTCCGCCTCCCTTTGGTTTAATCATAACAAAAAATTCCCTATCGGACATGGAATAATTCCGGCTGGCGGGGTTTTCGGCGGGAAAAGCGGGGCTTGTCCGCCAGGCTGGATACGTTGACTCGATGGATTTTTTTATATATAATATGTTTCAATGTTTCAACCATGAAAAACTGTAAATGAAGCGATGATAAGGGGTATTAGTTCCAGGGATGTCATACAGAGAGCCGGCGGTGGGTGCAAGCCGGTTGACGATTTGGGATGAACTCGCCTTTGAGCTATGATGTGAAGCGCGTGCGAAAGCGCGTCAAGGATCATCGATTCACCCGCGTTAAGGGTGCAAAGGGAGCGGGGATAAAGCATGTCCTCCGCTAACTAGGGTGGTACCACGGGAATCAAACCTCTCGTCCCTAGCGATGATACGCTATGGATGAGAGGTTTTTTTGTTGCAAACATGAAAGACGAGCGCCGTGCCGTACCGTAATAACGGGCGGGCAGCGGGCGCATTTTAGGAGGCAAATGAGCATGAGTAACCAAGAGCAGGTTCAAGGCCAGGGCTACCAGCACAAGGTGATTGAACCGAAATGGCAGAAGTATTGGGATGAGCATCACACATTCAAGACGACAGAGGATCCTGAAAAGCCGAAATTTTACGCGCTGGATATGTTTCCTTACCCGTCCGGAGCCGGACTTCATGTCGGCCACCCGGAAGGGTACACGGCGACGGACATCGTCTCCCGCTTCAAACGGATGAAGGGCTATAACGTGCTGCATCCGATGGGTTGGGACGCATTCGGCCTGCCGGCGGAGCAGCATGCGATGGATAAGGGCGAGCACCCTCGGGAAATCACGATCAAGAACATTAACACGTTCCGGCGTCAGATCAAGTCGCTCGGCTTCTCTTATGACTGGGATCGCGAGATCAGCACAACCGATCCGGAATATTATAAATGGACGCAGTGGATTTTCATCCAGCTGTACAAACGCGGCCTCGCCTATGTTGCCGAAGTGCCCGTGAACTGGTGTGAAGCCCTCGGGACCGTACTGGCCAACGAGGAAGTCATCGACGGGAAGAGCGAGCGCGGCGGCCATCCGGTCGTCCGCAAGCCGATGCGCCAATGGATTTTGAAGATTACCGAGTATGCCGACCGGCTGCTGGAAGATCTGGATGACCTGGATTGGAGCGAAAGCCTGAAGGATATGCAGCGCAACTGGATCGGAAGATCGAAGGGCGCTGAAGTGCAGTTCGAAATCGAAGGGCATGACGCCAAGCTGACGGTATTTACGACCCGTCCCGACACGCTGTTTGGCGCTACTTATTGCGTGCTCGCTCCGGAACAGGAGCTGGTAGAGCGCATTACGACGCCTGAACAGAAGGATGCGGTGAAGGCCTACCAGGAGCAGGCAGCCCGCAAGAGCGATCTGGAGCGCACCGATTTGGCCAAAGACAAAACCGGTGTGTTTACCGGAGCCTATGCCGTCAATCCGGTGAGCGGCGAGAAGCTGCCGATCTGGATTGCGGATTACGTGCTGGCAGGTTACGGAACCGGAGCCATTATGGCGGTGCCTGGGCATGATTCCCGTGACTGGGAATTCGCCAAGAAATTCGGCTTGAACATCGTGGAAGTGGTCAAAGGCGGAAACGTGCAGGAGGAAGCTTATACCGGGGATGGGGAGCATGTGAACTCGGGTCCGCTGAACGGACTGCACACCGAAGAAGCCATCGCTGCAATGATCGCGTGGCTTGAGGAGAACGGCAAAGGCCAGGGCAAGGTAACCTACCGCCTGCGTGACTGGCTGTTCAGCCGCCAGCGCTATTGGGGCGAGCCGATTCCGATTCTGCATCTGGAGGACGGCACGATGAAGACCGTTCCGGAGGACCAGCTTCCGCTGCTGCTGCCGGATGTGGATCAAATCAAGCCGTCGGGTACAGGGGAGTCGCCGCTGGCCAACGTCACCGACTGGGTGGAGACGATCGATCCCGAGACGGGCATGAAAGCCCGCCGCGAGACCAATACGATGCCGCAATGGGCCGGCAGCTGCTGGTATTACCTGCGCTACATCGATCCGCATAATGCGGATGAGCTGTGCTCGATGGAGAAGCAGGAGGCATGGCTGCCTGTCGATCTGTACATCGGCGGAGCCGAGCATGCGGTGCTTCACCTGCTGTATGCCCGTTTCTGGCATAAATTCCTGTACGACCTCGGTGTCGTCACGACCAAAGAACCGTTCCAGAAGCTGATCAACCAAGGCATGATTCTGGGAACGAACAATGAGAAAATGAGCAAATCGCGCGGCAACGTCATTAATCCGGACGAAATCGTCGAGCAGTTCGGTGCCGACACGCTGCGCGTGTACGAAATGTTTATGGGGCCTCTGGAAGCGACCAAGCCTTGGAACGAGAACGGCGTGGAAGGCGCGCACCGCTTCCTCTCCCGCGTGTGGCGCCTGATCGTCAGCGAGGACGGCAGCCTCAGCAGCAAAATTACGGACGGCGATGGCAGCGATGAATTCAAGCGGACATGGCATAAAACGATTAAGAAAGTGACCGACGACCTGGAGAATCTGCGCTTCAACACCGCGATCAGCCAGCTGATGATTTTTATCAACGAAGCCTACAAAGCGGATGCGCTGCCGCGTCTGGCGATCGAGAACTTCGTGCAGATGCTGTCGCCGCTCGCTCCGCACATCGCGGAAGAGCTTTGGGAGCGTCTGGGCCATCAGGAGAGCATCACTTACGTACCGTGGCCGTCCTATGACGAATCCTGGACTGTGGAATCGGAAGTCGAAATCGTCATTCAGGTCAATGGCAAAATCGTTCAGCGGGCGATGATCGCCAAAGATATGAGCCAGGAAGCCATGCAGGAACACGCCATGTCGCTGCAGAACGTGCAGCAGGCCATTGACGGGAAAACCGTACGTAAAGTCATTGCGGTACCCGGCAAGCTTGTGAACATCGTCGCGAACTAATCGGCACCGGGGCCGCCGAACTGGGCGTCACACTTTTCCAGATCTTCTTTGTATTTGCCGTGGGTTGTGGCGATCAGACGGTGAAAGACGCCGGTTAAGCTGCTGTCCAGCAGGGCAAGCGCCTCGGCGGTAATGCCGCCGGGAACGGTTACCCGCTTCTGCAGCTCAAGGGGCGTAAAGCCTCCCTGCGTCAGCAGTTTACCCGTACCGAGCAGCATTTCCCCGGCGATCCACGTCAGTTCGCCGCGGTCCATGCCGGTCGTTTCTACGGCGGCGTTGATCCACTGATCCAGAAAAAAGCTTAAAAAGGCAGGCCCGCAGCTGGATAAATCCGATGTGATCCTGACAAAGGATTCATCGATGAGGATGGGCTTGCTGATGGGAGACAGGAGATGCTCGAAGAGCTGCCTGTCTTCCTCTTTTATCCGGCTGCCATACATACATAGACAGACGCCGCTTTGAACGCGGTGGGCCACGCTCGGAATGATCTTGGCCACCTTACAGCACAAAGCCGACTCCAGGTGATGGATCTGCACCGGACTCGTGATGGATATCACCATTTGATCGGGCCGAAGCGTGCTACCGATTTCATCCAGAATCGCTTTAAATTGAAGCGGCTTCACGCACAAAAAGATCAGATCGCTGTTGTGCGCGGTTTCCGCGTTGCTGGTGCATACATGCAGACCGGGGTGTCGCTGCTGGAGCCGGATAACCTTCTCGGGGGTACGGTTGCTGGCATAAACCTGGTTTGGAGCGAGCGAACCCGAATCAATCAGGGCCTCAAGCAGCAGGCTGCCCATGCTGCCGGTTCCGATAAATCCTACCTTCATATAGGTTCCCTCCTTTCGTGCTTCGCAGTAACGACATGATCGTTCCCATTAGTGTATGCGCTATAACTTGGCCACCATGACGGCTAATTCCGCATTATAGAGTTATAAATTTTCAGTGTATGTTATTCTGTACTTCATCTATGGACCGACAGCGAGTCATTTCAAGTCATTTCATAGAATCGGGGTGTCATGTTGTGAAAAGAATATCGGCAGTCGTCAGCATCGTTTGTGCCGTGCTGGGAAGCGGGGCCATTCTGCTGTCTGGAGTTCATACAAGCAGCGGCATGGAGCAGTGGCAGCCGCTCAACGGCAGGGTTGAAAGCGTGCTGAACGAAAAAGCGGGCGGTTCGGCAGGCGATTTGCCTAAAGGCGCCGCGGCAGCGGATGACAAACAAAAGCAGGAGCAAGGTTCTAAGCAGGACGCCAACCCGGCTGCCAAACAGGACGCCGTACCCTCGGGATCCGCGCAGGCGAATGAAAGCCGAAATACGGCAGATAAAGCGCAGAGTTCGGGGGATGAAGCGGCGGCGGGCCAAGCTGCAAACGGAAGCACTCATTCTGACGCTGGACTTGCGGCGAATGCCGCTTCGGGGCCGGCAGGAACTTCGTCCGAGCAGCCATCGGCTGGTGGTTCGGCTGACGCGGTGTCCGGTTCGCAGACAGATGCCGGAGGGCAGGGCAAAAAGGTCAACGTCAATACCGCAGGACTAACGGAGTTGACCGATCTTCCGGGGATCGGTGAGGCCAAGGCCAAAGCCATTCTGGAATACCGCAATCAGCACGGGCCGTTCAAATCGGTTGCGGATTTGGACAAGGTCAAAGGCATCGGGCCCAAAATGCTGGAAAAAATGAAGCCGTACATACAGCTGTAGGTGATCCGTTAGACGCTAAATGCGTTGTCTCTCATGCAGGTATATCGGTAAACGTTTTTCTTGTGATACAATATGTACACATTCTACGGAAATCAGGTGATGGATTCATGACGGTTGATACCCGAAAAGACTGGGACACTTACTTTATGGATATTGCATACATGGTATCGACGCGTTCCCGCTGTTCCCGGCGCCATGTCGGAGCCGTGCTCGTTCAGGGGAAGAAGCTGCTGGGCACCGCGTATAACGGAGCGCCGATGGGCGTGCCGGACTGCTCGGAAGCGGGTTGCATGATCGCTGAGGAGTACGAGCTTGTGGACGTGGACGGAAAGCAGGAAATGGTGAAAAAGCAGCGCTGCGTCCGGACGATTCATGCCGAGCAAAACCTGCTGCTGTTCACCGACCGTATCGACCGGGAAGGCAGCTCCGTCTATGTTACGGACGAGCCCTGCTGGACCTGCGCCAACATGCTGGCGAACAGCGGCGTGACCGAGATCGTGTATCACCGCCCGTATCCTAAGGATACGGAGAAGGTGACGGAAATGATGCGGCAGAAGGGCATTACCTTCCGCCGGCTGCCCGTCTATGAGCCGCCACGGGAAACGGTGATGACGGTGGCGGATTAAAAATTGGCGGTAAGACTGAACATACGGTTACACAGGAATATTCGGAAATATGGAATAAATCATCAATAGGGGAAGGACCTCTGTCCGCAGCACGGCTGCCGGCAGGGGTCCTTTTTTGGTTTTTGTAAAAGAAGGCGCAGGCGAAGTGCGCATGAGAAACCGTCGGAAGCCTATATGCAAAGAAGGGAAGTGTGTGATATGAAACAAAGACCGCTGATCGTATTCACGGTAAGCTGGATCGCCGGCAGCAGCGCAGCGTATGCCTGCTCGGGTTCAAGGCTGCTTCTTCTGATCGCAGGCGTATCGCTGCTGCTGGCAGCGCTCGGTATGTACCGGAGAGACTTCCTCCGGACCGTGATCATCATCTGGTGTGCCTTAGCGGCGTCGGGAGCGTATTGGGAGCTGAAGGAAGCCGAAAATATATCCAAGCTCCCCGAAGCCCTTCAGGCGGCTGATGCTGCCCAAATGGACGGAGCCAGTGTCCGAATGACAGGCATGATCGCCTCGGCCGTCGAAGTCGACGGGGACCGAGCCGATTTTGTGATGAGCGTACGGCAAGTGGTACCTATCGGCGGGACCGCAGCCAGCGGCAAACCCAACTCACGCGATGCCGGAACGAGTACGGGCAGCGAGCGTACGGTGTCCGAAAAGGTCATGGTGCAGGTCAAGCTAAAGAGCCGGCAGGAGCAGGAAGCAGCCCGCCAATGGCAGCGGGGGGACCGGGTCCGGATTTCCGGCAGCCTCGCGCAGCCGCAGAGCGCACGGAACTTCGGCGGCTTCGATTACCGTCAGTACCTGGTGACCCAGAAAATTCACTGGTTGTTTAAAGCGGCCGGTGCCTCCAATGTTCAGGCTTCACCTCCGTCCGGCTTTGGCATGACCCTTCTTCTGCGCTGGAACGATCAGGCGAGGAATAGCCTGAGCGGAATGATCGACCGGATTTTCCAGGACCCCCATGCTGGTTATATGAAGGGGCTGATCATCGGGCTTCAAGACGACCTGGATCCCGAAACCTACGCAGAATTCTCCCAACTGGGCCTGACCCATATTTTGGCGATCTCGGGTATGCACGTCGCCGTGTACGTGGGCTGTTTGCTCTATATCTTTTCCCTGCTGCGCCTCTCCCGTGAAAAATCGCTGCTGCTTGTCATGCTGCTCGTGCCCCTGTACGTTCTTCTATCCGGTGTCAGTCCGTCCGTCGTGCGGGCGGGGATTATGAGTATGATCGGGCTGTATGCAGCCCGAAAGGGGATGCTGAAGGACGGATTGAACATCCTCAGCGCGGCGGCGCTGCTCATGCTGCTCTGGAATCCATATTATCTGCTGAGCGTAAGCTTCCAGTTGTCGTTTCTCGTGACGGCAGGCCTGATGGTCTATGTTCCTTTGATACATCCGCAGCTGTCCTTTCTGCCGTCCAAAATCGCCGGTGCGGTCGGCGTTACCCTCATTGCCCAACTCGTGTCTTTTCCGCTGACGATCTATTACTTCAATCAGTTCTCTTTACTATCGTTTGCGGCCAATTTTGTGCTCGTTCCCTTCATTACCTTTCTCGTTCTCCCTGTGGGGACGGCAGCGCTGCTCATCGGCTCGCTATGGCTGCCCGGGGGCAAGATGCTGGCGGCGGCAGTCGAGTGGCTGGACGATCTGTCTTTCTGGCTGGTGAAATGGATGAACGGGTATCCGCAGTTCGTGACGATCTGGAAGTCACCTTCGCCGGTTTGGATCGCTTCCTATTTTATAGCGCTGTATGGGCTGCTCTATTTCGGAAAAGGGTGGTCGCTCAGCCGGCGGCAGATGGCAGTGGAGCCGGACGCGACCGTGCCGCTGGGTGTGCCCCCTACAGCCCGCCGCCCGGAAGCGGCTTTGCCGTCCAGGACGAAAACCCGGCTTGCCGCAGGAGCGCTTGGGGGACTATGCATACTCATCGTTCTTCTGTACGCGGGATACCAGCCGGAGCACTTCCGCGGGGCTGGAGCGGTGCAGGTGCTGGACGTGGGGCAGGGTGACAGCATTTTGATCACGACTCCGCAAGGAAAGCACCTTCTGGTCGACGGGGGCGGAACCGTCAGCTTCCGCAAGGCGGAGGACGGGTGGAAGGAGCGGAAGCAGCCGTTTGAGGTCGGCGCCAAGGTTCTCGTTCCATTATTAAAGAAGCGGGGAATCCATAGGCTGGACGCGGTCATCGTAACGCACGGGGATCAGGATCACGCCGGAGGCATGCAGGCGGTGCTGGAACAGATTCCGGTCGGGGCGTTTTTATTCAATGGGACGATGGCCGGTACGGCTGCCTTTGATCGGCTGATGGCTGCCGCCGTAGACAAGGATATTCCGATTTATGCCATTCACCAAGGAATGAACTATGCCCCGGACGGCCGGACACAGCTGGTTTTTCTCGGCCCGGTCCTGTCGCAGACCGATCAGGAGGCGCTGCCGGTCGTCAAGGACCAGAACCATGACTCGGTCGTGTTCCTGCTCGAAATGAACGGGGGACGCTTCCTGTTCACCGGAGATATGGACAAGGCGTCCGAGCAGCAGATTCTTGAGACACTGGGCTCTGGCCGGTTTGGTGACGCGGTGGCGGATATTGGGCAAGCCGTAGATGAGCCGGCGCTGCAAACCGCAGGCGAGCTGCTGGAAGCACCCGTGGATGTGATCAAAATCGCGCACCACGGCAGCAAGACAGCCAGTTCGGCGGAATGGCTGAGCCGGTGGAAGCCCGCCGCAGCCGTTATTTCGGCCGGCGTGAACAATCTGTACGGGCATCCGCATGCCGATGTGCTGCAGCGGATTTCCGAGGAAGGAGCGGCCGTTTACAGGACCGATCTGCAGGGGGAAATCCAATTTTCGGTAAAATCCGGGAAAATCCGTGTCAGAACCAAGCTGATAACAAAATCGTAATGATTTGTCTATGAAAAACGCTTAGAATGATGAAGTTGGCCGCAGAATCTTCAGGTGACTCCGCCTCTGGAATTTGGTATTCTTAATTGTGGTTTTCATCAGCAGATGAAGTAAAACGGTGGTGTCACCCTTGACGTACATACCTTCCGGATTTTTACGGGAAGCAGATTTAACAAAACGATTACGGGTGGATCGAAGCAGAAGAAAAAACCGCTTTCGGTTGAAGGTTATACCCGGTTTTATTAGGAATGGCAAGCACTCCCGGGGCCTGCCTTTTCAGCAACTTTAAAAATGTGGTTACAAATTGCAACAATTTGCTGGTCTTACACGTCTGTAAGATTGCAGGGAGAGGGGGATCCTTTGTGGTAGAGCAGGGACTCATCAGAGCCGCTCAATCGGGCGATCGCGACGCTCTAATCACCCTATTAAGAGAAATTGAACAACATGTTTACAGGACAGCTTTTTATATTCTGAATAATGAGCAGGATGCGCTCGACGCTTCCCAGGAAGCATTGATTCGGATTTATACCAAAATCGATTCCTATGAAGAGAAGGCACAGTTTAAAACGTGGATACAGCGGATCGTCACGAACATCTGTATCGACAAGTTCCGGCGGACGAAGCCTACGGTTTCGATCGACGAACATGAGCTCGTTTTTCAGGACAAACAGAATGTTGAGAAAGAGGTTTTATCCTCTTATTTGGCCCAGGACATCCAGGAGGCCATCAATCAACTGCCGGATCATCACCGGACTGTGATCGTCCTTAGATATTTGCAGGATTTCTCCTACAATGAAATCGCTGACTGTCTCAACCTGCCGCTGAATACGGTGAAATCCTATTTATTCAGGGCCAGACAGCAGCTGCAGAACATGCTCCAAGAGCATCAGAAAGGTGGTGTATCAGGATGAAGTGTCCAGAGGTGGTGGAGTGGATGCACCGTTACTTGGATTACGACTTGGACGAAGAGGAAACCGTCAAGCTCTATGAACATTTGAAGACATGCCCTGAGTGTGCGGATACCTTTCGGCTGCTGAAATCGTTGTCCAGAGACCTCGAAGATTTGCCAAAAGTAACGCCTAAGTTCAGTCTCGTCGATGCCATCATGCCTCAGCTGGATGCGATCGATCAGGCGCGCCACGAGAAGAGCGCATCGCTCGAAGAAATGCCGGCACCTGCCGAAATGGTACCTGTTCCGTCCCGTCCGGCCCGCAAGGGCAAGTTCTGGAATACGGTAGCTGGACGTACAGCGCTCGGAGGCGCTGCGGCTGTAGTCATTCTTGGGGTGGCGGTGCTGAATTATAATCCGAAGCAACTATCTACGGCGGAAGAGCCGCCTGTTAATACGGCAGCCTCCAAGGAGGCAAGCGGCATGGACGCGGCGGCGACCTCAGGCGCAGAACAATCCAAGAGCAATGTTGTCGAACAAAAAACGGGTTCTTCCGAGCCCGCACAGGATCCTTCAGAAGAGAAAATGCCGGCATCATCGGATCCTTCGCAGCTCAGCGAGAGCCAAGACGCCGGCAGCGACGCTGCAGCGAGCGACAAGGCGGCCGGTCAAGAAGCCCAGACCTATGCGCAGCAGCAGGACTCGTCCAACACTCCGGTCCAGGATCCGGAGACCAGCCGGAAAGCGGACATAGGCAGCCAGGACAATGCCGGCAAAGCCGGGTCCACCGAGTCGGCTGACAATAGCACCGGCAACCAAGAAGGGGATGGAGGGCAGGCGACGCTAAGCGCTCCATCCGACACGGAGAGCCCGCCTCCGAAAGGGGATGAGGTTCAGAAGGACATCGTTCCTCCGAATGGAGACGGCGGTCAAGCGGCCGATAGCACTGCCCCTGAGGTTAACGGATCTCAAGAAGGCGACACGTCGGGACAAATGGGCATTATGGCCATCAAACCTAAAGAAGATTCGAACAAGTTCTATTCTCCTGACGGTCAATATGCGGCCTCTGTCGAAAACAAAAAGCTGGTCATCTTCAGCGTAACTTCGGACGGAAGCTCCAAGCAGGTAAGTTCCCTTGATCTGCCGGGAACGTGGGTATCGGGCGTGTGGTCTGCCGACAGCACCGTGTTTACGTACCAGACCACGGATGCCAGCGGCTCGACGGTAAGCCAGACGTATCAGGTGGGCAAACAGGACGGCTCCACACCGTAAGCGCCTGATGACAAAGCATAAAAAAATGTGCTGCTCATGATGCACACATGATAGAGATATGGAATAGGTTATATTACGCAGGATCCAAAACGTCGTATGACCACCGGCGGTTAAGTTTCTAGAGCTTTTCACGCCGGTGTTTATAATAGATGTGCTGGAACATAGGGACCTTATGCGAACCGCAGGGGTCCTTTTGTTGTTGCGCGTTCACCCACCGTAATTCGGCCTGACGGGGGAGGCCTGTTTTTCTTCCCCGCCGTTTTTGGTAAAATGGATGTAGCGCTTTTTTTGGCCGGATGGACGGGGCATCGGAATGATGTACCTTGCGGAACGGGATTAACAGATATCAATGGGCATGGATAGAGAGAAGGGGGAGCAACAATGGATGTAAAGGCGGCGGTGAAAGCGATCAGACAGGGTGATGTATCGCCGGTCTACCTCCTGTACGGAACCGAGAAATACCAGATGAATGAATTTACCTCACTGATGGAGGACCAGCTGCTGCAGAAGGAGGAGCGGGATTTTGCGATCGTACACTATGATCTGGCCGACACCCCGATCCAGGAAGTCGTGGAAGAGGCCGAGATGATTCCTTTTATGGTGCAGCGAAAGCTTATTTTCGTTCGGGATGCAGCCGTATTTACCGCAGGAAAGGATTCAGGCAAAGTCGAACACCGCATGGAATCGCTGCTTGAGTACATAGGCAATCCGGCGGAATACAGCGTGCTGATCTTCCTGGTGAACAACGAGAAGCTGGACGAGCGCAAAAAGGTCGTTAAGGCCGTTAAAAGCGCCGGCACGGTGCTTTCCTTTATGCCGATGGGCAGCGACGAGCTGTTGCGCTGGATCGAGAAGAAGGCCAAGCAGCGCGAATGCAGCTTCGCCCCGGGGGCGGCGGAGATGCTGGTCCGCAACGCGGGCACACAGCTGCAGACACTTGCAGCCGAAGTGGACAAGCTGTGCCTGTATGCTGGCAGCGGCGGCACCGTGACGACGGATATCGTGGACCGGCTGGTGGCGCGGAGCACGGAGCAGAACGTATTTGCCCTCGTTGAGGAGATCGCCAATCTGCGGCTGGATCAGGCGCTGGGCATCTTCTATGAGCTGCTGAAGCAGAAGGAGGAGCCGATCAAAATCGCCGCGCTGATCGCCCGCCAATTCCGCATTATTTTGCAGGTGAAGGACCTCGGCGGCCAAAGCTTTTCGCAGCAGCAAATTGCTTCCCAGCTGGGGCTGCATCCTTATGCGGTCAAGATTGCCGGGGAGCAGGCGCGCAAGTTTCAGCCGAACCAGCTGAAGGCGATCCTCAGCAGGCTCGGAGATCTCGATTACCAGATGAAGACCGGGGCTATTGATAAAGTGCTCGGCCTGGAGCTGTTCCTGCTCAGACTGGCGGGGTAGCGGAACAATTGAATCGATGTGAAGGAGGCACCGTTTTTGCGCTTTGGAGCGTAAGGGCGGTGTTTTTTATTCTATCATTGATTCCATCAGGTCAGAGGGAAAGGAGGCATGTTGCTGTGCCTTAACCGGGGTGCGAGGCTATTTCTCTAATTCAGATTGTCCTCCGGCAAGTGTGCAGCATATTCTACCTTATGATTGTTCCAGACCAAAAACTATATAGAAATGGTGGAGTTCGCATGCGCTGGTTAGAAGTGAAGCAGAGAGGCCCGCTCGACGGGAGCGTGATCATTCCAGGGTCCAAGAATAGTTCCCTCGCCCTCATCGCCGCTGCCGTTCTTGGAGACACACCGACAATACTGGAGGGCATACCGGATATTAACGATATCCGCGCCATTGGAGAAATTGGAAGCCGCATCGGCCTGCAGGTGAGCAAAAATGATGACGGCCATTTTGTTGTGGATTCAACCCGGATTCATTCATCCGTCCTCGATCAGGCGCTGACGTCTTCGTTCCGCGCTTCCTATTATCTGATCGGGGGGCTTCTTAGTAAGTACAAGCGGGTGACGCTCGGTTATCCGGGGGGTGATAATTTCGTGGAGCGGCCCATTGACCAGCATATGAAAATATTCAAGGCGTTCGGGGCGGACGTGACCCTGGAAGAGAAACAGTACACGGTATCGGCGGAAAAGCTCACGGGCACCGACTTTTGCTTCGATCTGCTGACATCCGGCGCAACGATCAATGCGGTGCTGCTCGCTTCGCTGGCGGCCGGAATCACCCATCTGCACAACTGCGCTACGGATCCGGAAGTGGTGGACGTCTGCCAGCTGCTGAACCGGATGGGAGCCGACATCACCGGAGCCGGTACGGGCACGATCCGTATACGCGGCGTGAAGTCTCTGACAGGATGCCGGTATCGGGTGATCCCCGATCGTCTCATTGCGGGGGCGTTTATGATGACGGTGGGCATCACGGGCGGTACGCTGACATTGAAGCAGGTCATTCCCGAGCATGTGCGGTCCATCATGGCCAAGCTGAGCGAAATCGGCATTGAATTTGAAAGCGGGGACGATTACATTATCGCCAGCAGCCAGGGGAATATCAAACCGACGCGGGTACGGACGGGCATGTATCCCGTGTTCAACTCCGACATGCAGCAGCCGATTACGAGCCTGCTCCTGAAGGCACCGGGCTACAGTGCCGTCAGGGAAAAGGTGTACCCGTACCGTTTCAGCCATGTCGCCCAATTAAACCGGCTTGGCGCCGATATCCAGGCGAAGAACGGCTATGCCATCATTAAAGGCGGCAGACCGCTGCACGGCGGCTACGCCCATGCGACCGATGTCCGGGCGGGAACCTGCCTGATCATGGCCGGCCTGCAGTCGGAGCAGGCAACGCGAATCACGGGCATCGAGCATATTGAGCGCGGCTATGAGGACGCGGTGCATTTGTTCGGCCAGGCGGGGATCGGGCTGGTGATCCACGAAGGCGAAACCGCTCCGGACGGCACGGAATATACGACAACGGCGTGAGCGCCGGCCGGCTGCTTAGGGCTGTTTTAGCTTACGTGTTCTTGACGGCAAACAGCCCCCAAACCGGAAGAACGGCAGAGGGGGCTATTTCGATTAGTTTATGACTCGGATCAATCTTATACGAGACACAAAACGGTTCTAGCCGTCAATCGCTTTAGTCGAGGCCTGCTGAGCGGACAAGCTCCCGAAACGCTGGGACCAGTAGGCGAGGCCCATCGTCAGCAGCAGGAATAACCCTGTAATGAGAAACACGGTATGAATGCTGAACACGCCGCTGATCGCGCCGCCCGCAAGCGGTCCCAGCATGCCGCCGAGCTGGTTCGCGGTCTGGTTGAGGCTGAAGGCCCTTCCGCGGAAATCGCTTGGCGTAGACCGGACGACAAGCCCGTTCAGCGCCGGGAATACGGCGCAGAAGAAGCAGCCGTACAGGAAGCGGACGACCGAGAACGCCCAAATGTTATGAAACGGGATCTGAAGCAGCGAACCTATGCCCCCGGCGAACAAGCCGATCATCAGTATTTTCTGGAACCCGACCTTGTCGGCCAGCTTGCCCCAGCGCGGGGCGAAGATGATGCTGGCGATCCCGACGAGCGAGAAGATGAAGCCCGCCAGGATGGACGCATCCGATGCCGAGTGGCCGATCTCCACAATATAGAGGGAGAGCACCGGCTCGATGGTCATGACCGAGAACTGTGTCACCATGGTGAGCACCAGGACAATCATCAACATTTTGTTGACGGCTGCCTGCTTCAGCGTGTTAAACACCGAAAGTTTGCCTTTGCTCGGAACGAATTTTTCCTCTTTGACATAAAAGATAACGAGCAGCGTGGCCAGAAAGCACAGCACGCCCGCACTGCCGAAGGCCAGCCGGTTGTCGAACACCTTGGAGAGCACGCCGCCGAGGAGGGGCCCCATGATGCTTCCCGTAGCCGTGGCCGTGGACATGGTGGACAGCGCGTAGCCCACCCTTTTCTCCGGGGTGTTGGTACCGACAATTGCAATGGCCCCGGGAATAAACCCGGAGAGAAGCCCCTGCAAAATACGCAGGATGAGCAGCTGCACCGGATGCGTGACAAACGCCGTCAGCAAATAAATGATGCACAGCACAAAACCTGCGCGGATGATCATCGGCTTGCGGCCGTATTTGTCGCCGACGGATCCCCAGAACGGAGATGAAAGCGCTCCCGCAAAAAACGCTGCGCTGAACAGCAGACCGGACCACATCTCAATGTTTTGGGTGACACCGATTTCAATCAGAAACAAGGGAAGAAAGGGTACCACCATCGAGAAGCTTGAGGACACGATCAGCGAGCCGAACCATAAAACCCATAGATTTTTCTTCCAGCTTTCCATAGACGTCATCTCCTGTTAAACCTAGTATACAGCACATGGGTTGTCCACTTGCTTCATGAGGCTGCTTCGAACATGGCTGTCCGTGCTATATAAAAGAGCAAAAGGCGCGCCGCTATGGCGTTGTCAGCTCTGTACGCGTTTCGAAAGAAAATTTAAAAGTCCTGATCAGCTTGGGAGCTGCTCAGGACTTTTCCATTTCATCGTATGGATAGCGCTCCCTTAGGCTTGTGCACTGAGAGCGTTAAGTTTTTTCGCCAGGCGGGACTTCTTGCGGCTGGCTGCGTTCTTGTGGATCAGGCCTTTAGTTACGGCTTTGTCCAGTTTTTGGGATGCAGCTTGAACAGCAGCTTTAGCAGCTTCGACTTCATTATTCGTCAGCGCAGAATCGGCAGCCTTCACAGCTGTACGAAGCGCGGATTTTTGGGAAGCATTAAGCGCACGGCGTTTGTCGCTTGTTTTCACGCGTTTAACGGCGGATTTAATGTTTGGCATTGCATTCACCTCCTGTAAGGCATTCGAATAGCTCGAAATGATTCACAACTTAAAATAGTTTAGCATGGGGTACTCTAAAAAGCAATACTATCATCGCGTTCCAAAGGTTTGGATTTTAAGAGGCACATGGATCGGCGTCGTATGAACGGTGTCCGGCGTAAAAAGGTTGTGCATAAACTGGACGCCGCTCCCGCAAACTATCCATAACAAGCCAAAGGAGGCAGATGTATATGGAGTTGGATTTACAGCGCTATTCCGTGCGGACCGACCTGGCGGTCGACGCCAGGGAAATGGCGGGCCATGCCGGACCGATCCCGGGGGTCGATGAAGAGATTACGGAGAAGGACGGCATCAAGATTACCCGCCTTAACGTGCTGAATGAGGCCGGTTCCCAGGCCATCGGCCGCGTCAAAGGGCATTATATTACCTTGGAGGTTCCCGGACTCCGCAACGGGGACACGAAGCTTCAGGAGCAGGTAGCTGAGGCCTTCGCGCGCGAGTTTGAGGATTTCCTGGCGCTGATCGGAATTCAGAAGAAACAGACGGTTCTGATCGTCGGGCTTGGCAACTGGAATGTGACACCCGATTCGCTGGGACCGCTTGTGGTGGAGAACGTCCTCGTCACCCGGCAGTATTTTCAGCTGATGCCGGATCAGGTGGCCCCGGGATACCGGGAAATCAGCGCCATCGCCCCGGGGGTGCTTGGGCTGACGGGGATCGAGTCCAGTGAGATCGTGCAGGGAATCGTGGAACGGACGAAGCCGGATCTGATCATCGCGATCGACGCGCTGGCATCCAAATCGCTGGAGCGCGTCAACACGACGATCCAGATCGCCGACATCGGCATCCATCCCGGCTCTGGCATCGGCAACAAGCGCCGCGGCCTCACCAAGGAAGTGCTTGGCGTTCCGGTCGTTGCCATCGGCGTGCCGACCGTATGCTACGCTTCGACGATTGTGAACAATGTCATGGAAATGATGAAGAATCATTTCGGCCAGGAGACGAACCAGACCCGGCAAATTATGGGGATGCTGGACGATATCAACGAGCAGGAGCGCCTCGCTCTGGTCAAGGAAGTGCTCGAACCGCTCGGCCACGATCTGATCGTCACGCCGAAAGAGATTGACGAATTTATCGAAGATATCGCCAATATTGTCGCGAGCGGTTTGAACGCCGCCCTGCATGACGCGGTAGACCCCGGAAACACGGGAGCCTACACCCACTAGGAGGTGCAGCTCCTCCTCTCTCTTCTATCATAAATGAGGAAGCCCGAATCTATCGGGCTTTCTTTTTTTGGTTCTATCGAATCTCTCCGGCTCATAGAGTTGAAGTATAAGAGATTTCAGGAGGACAACAGAATGAAGAGGAATGGTTTTCAGCTTTGGAATATCGGCAAATGGAGAGCCAGACTGCTGTATTTTCTGTCTATGGGACGTACCTTTGTGCTGCTGGTGGTCGGATCGCTGCTGTTTTTCTTACTTCTGGGATTGGGAGGGATGGCCGAGCAGAAAATCAACGATTCTCCGGTTTCTTCTATGAAAGGATTCGCCGGCTCCGTATCAAGCAATTTCTTCATTGATATGTTAGGCATGGAACTGCCCCACCTGAATAAAGAAAAAGGGAACTCGACTTTCTCCGGGGAAAACATGACGACATTCGTATTCCAGATGCTGACCAGCGTCAACCCTAAGGATCCGAAAAGCCTGCTGGCCCGGGAAATGCCGGGCATGGGGGCGAACGATCCGGTGCTGCTGAGGCATTCGGCAGGGAATGACAACGTCGTTCCTCCCGAAGATTATAATCCGCCTGCGGAAACGGCGGGACAAACGGATACGGCCGGACAAAGCGATAACGCTTCAGCCGATCCCCAGAAGAACGGTGCGGGTCAGGCCGGAACCGATCCCGGAAAGGTCACCGACTCCGGCAAGGGCTCGGACAAGCAGCAGAATGCGTCGTCCGGTCAGGTACCGGACGCCGGCGGCAAGAAAGGTGCCGGAGAAGGAACGCCTTCCAAGGACAATGGAGGTACGGGACAATCTTCGGCGGTGAACTCCAAAAACAAATCGATCCTGATCTATCACTCTCATCCGAGAGAAGCATACAACCCGCTGCTGGGTAAAACCAGCGACAACCCCAGCTCTACGTCTCCGACGCAAAACGTTATGCTGGTCGGAAGCTATGTGGCGAAGAAGCTGGAGCAGCTCGGCATCGGCACCGCCCATTCGGAGCAGGATTACATGACGACGGTGGCCGACTATAACTATAACTTTTCCTATAAATATTCCCGCGAGACGGTGAAGGCTGCGATGAGCCAGAATAGCGGCATGAAATACCTGATCGACATTCACCGGGATTCTCAAGGGCACAGCCGGACGACGAAAGACATTAACGGCAAAAGCTACGCACAGGTCTTCTTCATCATCGGGCACGGCAACAAAAACTGGCGCAAAAACGAAGCCTTCGCCAATTCCATCCATGAACGGCTGGAAAAAACCTATCCCGGATTGTCCCGAGGCATTTGGGGGAAAGATTCCTCCATGGGCAACGGGGAATATAACCAATCGCTGTCGGAGAACAGCATTTTGATCGAGGTCGGCGGGATCGACAGCACCGATGCGGAGCTGAAGCGGACGTCGGAAGTATTGGCACAGACGATCGCGGACGTCTATTACGCGGATCAAAAGGCGGAAAAGGCCAGCACCGATCAAACGGCTCCCGCCAAGAAAGATAATAAAAGCTGAGAAAGCAATGAGCCAAGGGAGGTATGATCATGTCAAAATGGGCTAAAAAAGTGTGCGTGCTTGGAATTTGGGCAGGCATCGGCGTTCTGGTCGGCATGCAGCTGGCCAGTCCGGATGCTCCGGCGCCCGCGCCGCAGGCGCAGACGGCGGCTGCCGCCGTGCAGGCCGGGCCGCAGCAGGGAGCTTCTTCGCAGCAGCAACAACAGCCTTCCCAGCCGCGCCAAAGCTCGAACCGTTTCAAGGCGGCGGACGAGCAGCCGCAGCAGGAACAGGTCGAGGTCCAGGACTGGCATGAGAAGACTCCCGAGCAGCTGCTGGTGGACCAGGGCGGCACGCCGACGGTCGACGTGCTGGCGGATAAGACGGCAGGCCTGCTGCAGGAGCTGTCCCAAAAGGGAATCCGCCTCGTCGTCTCCCTCTTCAGCAACGTGACGGAATAATGCGGCAGGTGGGATTGCTGGCCTTTCCTCCAACTGTTATAATGAATTGATTACACATCAGGCTGTTTTTGGGGGTAAGGCATGACAGACGTACAAGCAAGGCAAAAGAACATTCGAAATTTCTCCATTATCGCCCATATAGACCATGGCAAGTCGACGCTTGCGGACCGTATTCTTGAATATACGGGCGCCCTCACCTCGCGCGAGATGCAGGATCAGGTGCTGGACCAGATGGATCTCGAACGCGAGCGCGGGATTACCATCAAGCTTCAGGCCGTTCACCTGACTTATCGCGCCGATGACGGCGAGGAATATTTGCTGAATCTGATCGATACTCCCGGACACGTCGACTTTACGTATGAAGTTTCCCGAAGCCTGGCCGCCTGCGAAGGCGCGCTGCTGGTGGTGGACGCCGCCCAGGGAATCGAAGCGCAGACGCTGGCCAACGTCTATTTGGCACTGGATAACAACCTGGAGATTCTTCCGGTCATTAACAAAATCGACCTGCCGAGCGCCGATCCGGACCGCGTGAAGCAGGAAATTGAAGACGTTATCGGTCTGGACGCAAGCGATGCCGTTCTCGCCTCGGCGAAGGCCGGCATCGGTATCAAGGAAATTTTGGAGCAGATCGTCCAGCAGGTACCGCCGCCAAACGGTGATCCGGATCAGCCGCTGAAGGCGCTCATTTTTGACTCGCATTATGATCCTTACAAAGGCGTTATCGTGTATGTGCGCGTCATTGACGGCAGCATCAAAGCGGGCTCGAAAATCAAGATGATGGCTACGAACAAGACGTTCGAGGTCATCGAAGTCGGCGCGTTTAAACCGCGGATGACGATCGTGGACGAGCTTAGGGTCGGCGATGTCGGCTTTATCGTAGCGGGCATTAAGCACGTGGGAGATACCCGGGTCGGCGATACGGTCACTGATGCCAAAAATCCGACACCCGAGGCGCTGCCCGGCTACCGCAAAATCAACCCGATGGTATACTGCGGTTTGTACCCGATCGAGACGTCCGATTACAATGACCTGCGCGAGGCGCTGGAGAAGCTGCAGCTGAACGACGCTTCGCTGAGCTTCGAGCCGGAGACGTCGAGCGCGCTCGGCTTCGGCTTCCGCTGCGGCTTCCTCGGGCTGCTTCATATGGAGATTATCCAGGAGCGGATCGAACGCGAATTCAATATCCCGCTCATTACGACGGCGCCGAGCGTTATTTACCGCATTACGCTGACGAACGGCGACACGATCGAAATCGACAACCCGTCCAACTATCCGGAAATCGGGAAAATCGAATACGTCGAGGAGCCGTACGTCAAGGCGGCGATCATCGTGCCTAACGATTATGTGGGCACCATCATGGAGCTGTGCCAGAGCAAACGCGGCGAATTCGTCAATATGGAATACCTGGATACGACCCGGGTTACGATCACGTACGAAATTCCGCTGTCCGAAATCGTGTACGACTTCTTCGATCAGCTGAAGTCCGGCACGAAGGGCTATGCTTCCTTTGATTACGAGCTGTCCGGCTACCGCCGCTCCAACCTCGTGAAGATGGACATCCTGCTGAACGGGGAGCAGGTCGACGCACTCTCCTTCATCGTGCACCGCGACCGCGCATACCACCGTGGACGCGGCATCTGCGAGAAGCTGCGCGAGCTCATTCCGCGGCAAATGTTCGAGGTGCCGATCCAGGCTTCGGTCGGAACGAAGGTCGTCGCCCGCGAGACGGTCAAGGCGATGCGCAAGAACGTCCTCGCCAAGTGTTACGGCGGCGATATTTCGCGGAAGCGGAAGCTTCTCGAGAAGCAGAAGGAAGGCAAGAAGCGCATGAAGCAGGTCGGCAGCGTCGAAGTGCCGCAGGAAGCCTTTATGGCTGTCCTGAAAATCGACGACAACTAGTCAGTTTTTACCAAGCTTATAGAGTACATTGGACCATTCCACGGGAGAGCCGCTGCGGCTTTCCCTTTCTAAATATAAGGAGGGAATTTGCGATGGCGATGTTGAATCCGCAAGGGACGCCAAGAGTTAAGTATCAGGGGAACCGTAAACCCCAAGCGGTTTATCTGCACATTCCCTTTTGCACGAATAAATGCTTTTACTGCGATTTCAATTCCTATGTGCTGAAGAACCAGCCGGTGATGGAATATTTGCAGGGGCTGGAGCGGGAAATGGAACGAACCGTCAAAGAGGTTCCTCCCGGTAAAATAACGAGCATTTTCGTCGGCGGGGGAACCCCGACCGTGCTGAAGCCGGACGAAATGGAGTATTTCCTGAAGACGGTCAAGACGTATTTTCCGGACTGGTCGGAAGATATTGAGTTTTCGATGGAGGCCAACCCGGGGACAACCGACCTCGAAAAGCTGGCTGTGATGAGAGCGGGCGGCGTTAACCGCGTAAGCTTTGGCGTACAGGCGTTTCAGAACGAGCTGCTGAGCGGTATCGGGCGTATCCATGATACGGATGATGTGTACCAGAGCCTGGAGAATGCGCGCAAAGCAGGCTTTGACAATATGTCGATCGACCTGATGTTCGGCCTGCCGAACCAGACGGTGGACATGCTGGCAGAGAGCGTGAGCAAGGCGCTTGCGCTGAATTTGCCGCACTATTCGATCTACAGCCTGAAGGTTGAGGAGAACACGCTTTTCCATACGATGTACCAGAAGAATCAACTGCCGCTGCCCAATGAGGACGACGAGCTGAAGATGTATTTGCTGCTGATGGAGAAAATGAAGGAAGCGGGTTACGAGCAGTACGAAATCAGCAACTTTGCGAAGCCCGGATTCCACAGCCGCCACAATATGGCCTACTGGCTGAACGAAGATTATTACGGCCTTGGCGCGGGTGCCCACGGGTATGTCGGCGGCATGCGGCATATGAATATCAAAGGGGTTAATCCGTATACGGAAGCGACCAAAGAGGGACTGCCGAGAATGGAGAGCTTCGAGGTGCCCCGGGAAGAGGCGATGGAGGATTTCCTCATGGTCGGCCTTCGTGTCTTGAAGGGAGTGTCCCGGACGCATTTCGAAGAGCAGTTCGGCGTATCGATGGAAGACATGTTTGCCAAACCGCTGCATAAAATGCTGAATGCGGGGCTGCTCGAGGAGAAGGGCGACGGGTACCGCCTCAGTGAACGGGGAATCCTGTTCGGCAACGACGTTTTCGGCGAATTTATAGGCTCGCTCACCGCAAAATAACCGCTTGAACTTCTATGCGTGTTGTTGTATATTTATTCATATCATTGACAGCACGTGTGAGGGGGAATGGCGATGCCGGCGGTAGTTATTTGCCGTAAAGCGGTGCCAGAGGACGTAGAACCGCTTTTCGAAATGATCGATGGTTATGCACAGAAGGGGATCATGCTGCCGCGCTCTCGCAAAGTGCTTGAGAAGCAGCTGGACCAGTTTGTCGTGGCCGAGGCGGACGGGAAAGTGATCGGCTGCGGCTCACTCTGCCAGCTGGGCGCAGACCTGGTGGAGATCCGCTCCCTGGGAATTGCGGAAGGGCACAAGGGGATGGGAATCGGCTCCAAACTGGTGAGCAAGCTCACGGAAGAGGCGAGAAGACAAGGCATTCCTAAAATTATGGCCCTGACGTACGAAGTATCGTTTTTTCTGAAAAACGGATTTTCGGTTGTGGAAAAAGAGATTTTTCCCGAGAAGGTTTGGACCGATTGCGTGAACTGCGCCAAGCAGCATGCATGCGATGAAATAGCTGTTCTTAAGATGCTGAACTGACTTGACAATGCTCATGTCAGTTTGGTATTTTTGTATTAACGGTTAGCACTCATCTCTTTAGAGTGCTAACGATGCTCGAAATAAAGGTCACCAAGGGGGGAATGGTATGCTTACCGAACGTCAAAGAATGATACTGAATGCCATTGTGGACGACTATATTCGCTCCGCTGAACCCGTAGGCTCCCGCAGCATTTCGAAACGAGGCGATGTCGGCTACAGTCCGGCGACAATCCGCAACGAAATGGCTGATCTGGAAGAGCTGGGCTTTTTGGAACAGCCCCATACTTCGGCCGGCCGCATTCCATCTCATAAAGGTTACCGGTATTATGTCGATCATCTGGATCCGGCCTATTCGGCGCCTCCGGGGGAAATCCGGCTGCTCCGCAAGTTTTTTGCCGAGAAGCTCAGCGCGATGGAGCAGGTGATCCAGCATGCAGCCATGATACTATCCCATATGACGAATTACACTTCCATCCTGCTTGGACCGGAAGTTTTTCATACTTCACTGCGGCATTTTCAGCTGCTTCCGCTTAACGAGGAAACCGCCGTCGCGATTATCGTGACGAGCACGGGACAGGTGGAGAACAAGACGGTTCAGCTTCCGCCGGATGTGCCGGTCTCCGAGATCGAGAAAGTCGTCAACCTGCTGAACAGCAAGCTGATGAATGTACCTATATATAAGCTGAAGACAAGATTATATACAGAACTCGGCCAGGAGATGGAGCGCCATATTTCCAACTATGAAGAAATCATGAAGGTGCTGGACAACATATTCCTGGACGGTGAGGCCGACCATCAGCGGCTGTATTTGAGCGGAACGACCAACATGCTGACCCAGCCGGAGTTCAAGGATGTCGATAAAGTGAAGACGATCCTGGACCTGCTCGAAGAGACGCCGACGCTTACGAAGATGATGGCGCCCCAGGATGGGGGCGGCATTCAGGTACGGATCGGCACGGAGAACGACCATGAGGCGTTTGCCAACTGCAGCCTGATCACGGCGACTTACTCGCTTGAAGGGGAAGCGCTTGGCACCATCGGCATTTTGGGCCCGACGCGGATGGAATACGCAAGGGTCATGAGCATTTTGAACATATTGTCCAAGGATCTGACGGCCATGCTGTCACACTGGTATAAATAAGGGGGAGAGGACGGATGAGTCAAGGCCAGCAGCCGGTTCGCGAGGGTGAAGAACGCTACGCAGCCCTGCTTAACAACAGCAATGCGGTCCGTGCCATCACCTCTGCGGTGGAAGGGACGCTCGGCCCCAAGGGGCTGGACGTCATGCTGGTCGGCTCCCGCGGGGAAGTCATTATTACCAATGACGGCGTGACGATCCTCGACAAAATGGACGTAACGCATCCCGCCGCCAGATTGCTGATCCAGGTGGCCCGCAGCCAGCAGAAGCAGGTCGGCGACGGAACGACGACGGCAACGGTGCTCGCGGGAGCGCTGGTGCAGGAAGGCGTTGCGCAAATCGTCAGAGGTGTCCCTGCTTCCAAAGTGGTCGCCGGCATGCAGCAGGGCATTCGCATGGCGGTGGAAGCGCTGCGGCGCCGGACCCGGGTTATTGAAGGGCTGGACGATCCGCTGCTTGCCAAGGCGGCTTATGTCGCCGGACGCGAGCGCGAGGATATCGTCCGCCTTGTCATGGAAGCCGCTTCGAAGGTGGGGACCCGGAAGCTGAGGGAACCCGGCTATTTGCTAGCCGATGCGGTTACCGCCCACGAGAAAGGCGATAATGAAGTATATGAAGGCATTCTTTTGAAGCAGAAGCCGCTTCATTCGCATGATAGACCCGTGCTGAAGAGCACGAAGATTCTCGTCCTGCACGACGCGCTCGAGCCAGAGACGCTGGATGAAGAGGTTTTGACGACGGAAGCCGGCTTTGCCCGGTACATGGAGCTGCGCGACCGCTTCAGCAGCGAGCTTCACGTGCTGGCCGACCTCGGGGTGGGGCTTGTTCTGCTGGAACGGGGAATCCATCCCGATGCCGAGCAGTTCTGCATGGACCACGGCATCATGGTGGTGCCGCGCGTGAGCCGCAGCGACCTGCTGCGCGTCAGCGAGATGACAGGGGCGGTGCCCATGCGGCGCACCGCCTTACATAAGGAGCGCGATTCGCTTGCCAAGCTTCTGGGGAATTCCCCCTATGTGGCTTATGACGAAAGGCTGGAACGCGTGCGGGTCAGCAGCGGGGGGCAGGGGCGCGAGCCGTTTGTCACGCTGATCGTCGGGGCGAGCACCGCGGAAGTCGTCGGGGAATCCGCCCGGATTGCCGCGGATGCGGCCTCGGCTGTACAAGCCGCCGTTTCCGGCGGGGTGCTTCCGGGCGGAGGTACGGCCGAGCTGGCCGTCTCCTACGAGCTGGAGCATCAGCGGGAGGCGGTGAAGGGCATGGAAGCCTTCGGCATTGCCGCCGTGGCAGCGGCACTGCGCAAGCCCATGGCACAGATTTTGCTGAACGCCGGCTACAACCCGCTGGAGAAGATGGAAGAGGCGCGTGCCGCCCAGCTTGCGGAAGACTCCGACTCCATGGGCATCGACTGCGATACCGGGCTCGTCATTCGCTATGAGGAGCGGGGGATCGTCGATCCGGCCCTGGTGAAGATTCATGGGCTGGAGGCCGCGGGTGAGGTGGCGGCTGCCGTGCTCCGCATTCATAATGTCATCAAAATGAGAGGCTATGGCGGTCAGGATGAAGATTGAGTTCTTCGGACCGCATGAACCGATGAACAAAAGCATGATCAGTTTACCAAGGAGGTGAAGACATCTTGAACGAAAATCAACCATTTCAAGACAGTGAAAACGAATTGAACCAACAAACCAATGAAGAAGTGAATGAACATACAGCCGAGGCGGAGACTAGCCAAGCTGGTGAGACAGCTTCGGAGGATGCTTCTGAAGGGACGGCTGCGGAGAATGAAGCATTGGACGCTGCTGCTCTGAAGAGCGAAGTGGAGCGTCTGCAGGGGCTGGCTGACGATTATCAGCAGCGTGCCATCCGTACGCAGGCCGACTTCGACAATTTCCGCAAACGGACCCAGAAGGAAAAAGAGGACCTGGCCAAGTATGCATCCACTAAACTCGTGACCGAGCTGCTGCCTGTCGTGGATAATTTCGAACGGGCTCTCGCCGCTGCCGGCGAAGGCAGCGAAATAGAGTCCTTTACGAAAGGCGTAAGCATGATTTTCCGCCAATTGGAAGGCGTGCTTCAAGCGGAAGGGCTGCAGGCTATGGTTACCGTCGGCGAGCCGTTTAATCCGGAATATCATCAAGCCATCATGCAGGTGGAAAGCGATGAATACGAGGAAGGCATCGTCGTTGAGGAAGTGCAAAAAGGCTATATGCTGAAAGACAAAGTGCTTCGTCCAGCCATGGTTAAAGTCAGCATGTAAATCCCTGCTGTTTAACATATAAGTATTGATCCACCATTTCTTATATCCCAGAGGAGGAAACCATACATGAGTAAAGTTATCGGTATTGACCTTGGTACGACTAACTCCTGCGTAGCCGTCATGGAAGGCGGCGAGGCTGTCGTTATCCCGAATCCGGAAGGTGCGCGTACGACCCCTTCGGTTGTCGGCTTCAAGAAAGACGGCGAGCGCATCGTCGGCGAAACGGCAAAGCGCCAGTCCATTACGAACCCTGACCGTACAATTATTTCGATCAAACGCCACATGGGTACAAACCATAAGGAAACGATTGACGGCAAAGAGTTTACGCCTCAAGAAATTTCCGCAATGATTCTGCAAAAGCTGAAATCCGATGCCGAGGCTTATTTGGGCCAACCGGTAACCCAAGCGGTTATTACGGTTCCGGCATACTTTAATGACAGCCAGCGCCAAGCGACCAAAGACGCCGGTAAAATCGCCGGTCTGGAAGTGCTGCGGATCGTCAACGAGCCGACGGCTGCCGCACTCGCTTACGGTCTGGAAAAAGCGGAAGATCAAACGATCCTCGTATACGACCTTGGCGGCGGTACGTTTGACGTTTCGATCCTGGAGCTGGGCGACGGCTTCTTCGAAGTTAAAGCGACGAGCGGGGACAACCACCTCGGCGGCGACGACTTCGACCAAGTGATCATCGATTACCTCGTAAGCGAATTTAAGAAAGACCAAGGCATCGACCTGAGCAAGGACAAAGCGGCAGTTCAACGTCTGAAAGACGCTGCGGAAAAAGCGAAAAAGGAATTGTCCGGCGTTCTGACGACGACGATCTCCCTGCCGTTTATTACGGTGGCGGACGGCGTACCTCAGCACTTGGAGGTTAACCTGACCCGTGCCAAATTCGAAGAGCTGTCTGCCGACCTGGTGGAACGTACTCTTGGACCAACCCGTCAAGCGCTCAGCGATGCGGGCATGAGCTCCAGCGACATCGACAAGATCGTCCTTGTCGGCGGTTCCACGCGGATTCCGGCCGTACAGGAAGCGATCAAGCGTCTGACTGGCAAAGAGCCTCATAAAGGCGTTAACCCGGACGAAGTGGTTGCCCTCGGTGCTGCGGTGCAAGCCGGCGTGCTGACAGGCGACGTGAAAGACGTCGTGCTTCTCGACGTCACTCCGCTCTCCCTCGGTATCGAAACCGCAGGCGGCGTATTTACGAAAATGATCGAGCGCAACACGACGATTCCAACCAGCAAATCGCAAATTTTCTCGACGTATGCGGATAACCAGCCAAGCGTTGAAATCCACGTACTGCAGGGCGAACGCCAAATGGCGGCGGGCAACAAAACGCTCGGACGCTTTATCCTGGGCGACATTCCGCCAGCACCTCGCGGCGTACCGCAAATCGAAGTTACATTCGACATCGACGCCAACGGTATCGTGAACGTATCGGCTACCGATAAAGGAACGAACAAAACGCAGAAGATTACGATTACGTCTTCGAGCGGTCTCAGCGACGACGAAGTGGAACGCATGATGAAGGACGCCGAGGCGCATGCCGAGGAAGACCGTCAGCGTAAAGAACTGATCGAAGCGAAGAACAACGCCGACCAGCTCGTGTACTCCACCGAAAAAACGATTAAGGACCTTGGCGACAAAGTCGACGCTTCCGAAGTCGAAAAAGCCAATGCTGCGAAGGACAAAGTCAAAGCGGCCATCGACTCCGACGACCTGGAGCAGATCAAATCCGCTACCGAAGAGCTGACCGAAATCGTGCAGCAGCTGTCCGTGAAGCTGTATGAGCAGGCTGCTCAAGCACAGCAGGCTCAAGGCGGCGAAGGCAATGCCGACGGCGCAGCAGGCTCCGCGAAGAAGGACAATGTCGTTGACGCGGACTACGAGGTTGTTGACGAGGACAAAAATCAAGGTTAACCTATAGAAAGTTATGTTCAGGAATAGGGAAGTCAAAGCCGGGGCATCCCGCTGCTTTGGCTTTCCTTTTGTCCATGAACCGGAGCATGACTGAAATATTGGGGGTGGAAGAGTGGCTGAAAAGCGTGACTATTATGAAGTCCTGGGCGTCGGCAAGGACGCTTCGGATGATGATATCAAAAAAGCTTACCGGAAGCTGGCCAGGCAGTATCACCCGGACGTGAACAAGGCGGATGACGCCGAGGCCAAGTTCAAAGAGGTCAAGGAAGCCTATGATGTGCTCAGCGACGGGCAGAAGCGCGCGACCTACGACCAGTACGGCCATATCGATCCGAACCAGGGCATGGGCGGAGGATTCTCGGGTGCGGACTTCGGCGGCATCGGCGATATTTTCGACATGTTCTTCGGAGGCGGGGGACGCCGTGACCCGAATGCGCCGCAGCGGGGGAACGACCTGCAGTATACGATGACGATCGAGTTCAAGGAAGCGGTATTCGGCAAGGAATCGGATATTACCATTCCTAGAACCGAAAACTGTGACACTTGCCACGGCTCGGGAGCCAAACCGGGAACGAAACCGCAAACCTGTTCCGTCTGCCACGGCAGCGGGCAGCAGGAAGTCGTTCAGAACACCCCGTTCGGCCGGATGGTCAACCGTCGTACTTGCTCCAACTGTAACGGTACGGGTCAAATCATCAAGGACAAATGTACGACCTGCCACGGCAGCGGCAAAGTGAAAAAGCAGCGCAAAATTCACGTGCGCATTCCTGCGGGCGTGGACGACGGCGCCCAGCTGCGCATGACCGGCGAAGGGGAAGGCGGTCTGCGGGGCGGCCCGTCGGGCGACTTGTACATCGTCATCCGCGTGAAGCCTCACGACTTCTTTGAGCGGGAAGGTGACGATATTTACTGCGAGGTTCCGCTCACGTTTGCCCAGGCGGCGCTTGGCGACGAGATCGAGATCCCGACGCTGACCGAGAAGGTCAAGCTGAAAATTCCGGCCGGTACACAAACGGGTACGTTCTTCCGGCTCAAAGGCAAAGGCGTTCCGCGTTTGCGCGGCATCGGACAGGGCGACCAGCACGTGAAGGTCGTCGTCGTTACGCCTAGCAAGCTCAGTGACGAGCAGAAGGACCTGCTGCGCCAGTTTGCCTCCCTGGACGGCGAGCAGACGCATGAGCAGGAGCAGTCTTTTTTTGACCGCATGAAAAAAGCGTTCCGCGGGGAGTAACCGCGCAATTGCAATATATAGGTAAGACGTCTTCCGACAACCTTCTGGAAGATGGATCGTTTTTAGAAAGTCCGGCCGTGGCGGCCGGGCTTTTTTGCATGCAAACCCATAGACGTTTCCAGTTCCCGGCCCGGTTGTTTCCTGCGCATAAAAGGGACCGCGCTTGCACAGCCTAAAACCGCACGTGAGAAGCCGTAAACGCTTAATCCATATAAAAAGCAGGTGATGCAAGTGTCTGAAAAGAGCATTCTGGCCTATTTTAAAAGTCCGGAAGAAGCCGAGGGTGTAGCCAAAAAGCTGCGCGCCCTGCGGGTGGTAGACCTGTCCATCGACCGCTTCAGCCGGTTTCCGGGGGCTTCGATGTACAGCACCGGCCCATTTACGGGTGGGATGACCAGCCTGACGTCTGTAACCTATGGCACAACATACAGCGATAAGGATGTCTCCATCCTGGCCGCAGCCGATCCGTCCGCAAGCGGGATGAGCGACGGCGGACAGGGAGGGCCGACCGGCCGGGATATCATTCTGAGCGTTGTGGTCGAGGAAGAATCGTTCGAGAAGGCAAGGAGAATCGTCGAGGAAGCCGGCGGCTTCGTCTAGGCGCGAAAGTGGGACCGTAACATTTTCTAAAGGTGAATAGTTCGTTCAAGGAAAGGATGGGAGCTTGATGGCTAGCCGCGATAAAAAAGGCAAAATCATGACCAAGACGGAAAAAATCAAGGAACTGATGTCGATGAAAAACGAGGATGTCGAGTTCTCAGGCGTTCTGGCCGATGCGGACGATGTGGAAGCGCTCCGCCGCAGCGAGGAGGCTGACGAGCGTCAGCTCCGCAAAATGGATACCGGCTGGACGGATGAAGATTAAGAATGCATAAAACCGTGGGGAAGCGCGATGCGGACCTGCGGTTTTTTTGTTAGCGGGGAGCCCTAAATTTTGTACTCGGCCGCCGATGTATAGTACAATGGTACTTATGCATAGGTCGAGGAGGAATTTAACGAATTATGTTATGGCATGAATTTACAATACATACTACGGAAGAAGCCGTGGAAATGATTTCAAATTTTTTGCATGAGGCCGGCGCCGGCGGTGTATCCATCGAAGAGTCGGGAACCCTGAACAAGAAACGGGATACGTCGTTCGGGCAATGGTACGAGATGCCTCTCAACGATATTCCGGAAGGACAGGCGGAAATCAAAGGGTATTTTTCCGAGGAGTCCCCTGTGGAACAGATCATTGCCGAGGTTAAGGAACGGATCGGGCAGCTGCATGAGTACGGAATCGACACGGGAGAGCTGCGCTACGAGCTCAAGACAGTGAACGAGGACGACTGGGCTACCGCCTGGAAAGCTTACTTTAAACCGCTGAAGGTATCGGAGCGGCTGACGATCAAGCCGACCTGGGAGGACTACACGCCGGCGAACGAGGCGGAGAAAATCATCGAGCTCGATCCCGGAATGGCGTTCGGCACAGGAACCCATCCGACGACGGCGCTCTGCCTGCGCACGCTGGAGAAGGTCATCCGGGGCGGGGAGGAAGTCATCGACGTCGGAACGGGCTCCGGCATTTTGGCCATTGGGGCCGTCCTGCTCGGCGCGAAGCATGTGCTTGCACTGGACCTTGATCCGGTGGCGGTGTCGAGCGCCAAGGAAAACAGCCAATTGAACGGCATGCTGGATCATCAGATTACGGTCAAGGAAAGCGATCTGCTGTCCCTGTTAAGCGGTGATCAGCGCGAAGATCTGGGCGTTACCCTGCCGGTCCAAGTGATCGTCGCCAACATTTTGGCCGAAATCATTCTACTCTTTATCGACGACGTGTACCGTGCACTCGAGCCGGGAGGCGTCTACATCGCCTCAGGCATTTACAAAAATAAGGAAGACGTCGTTCAGCAGGCGCTGAAGGACTCCGGGTTTGAGATCGAGGACGTTTGCCGTGACGAAGACTGGGTAGCCTTTGTCGCGAGAAAGAGGTCGTAATGGATTTTCTGAACAATATTCTCAGGTTTCCGCTGGAAGAGCTTCCGTTCGTCCTGATCGTGCTGGTGATTGCCTTTACGGTGCATGAATTTTCGCATGCGTATTTTGCCTATAAATTTGGAGATCCTACAGCCAAACTGCTGGGCAGGGTAACGCTGAATCCGGCGGTTCACTTCGATTTTCTCGGCGTCCTGCTGCTGGTGATCGCAGGGTTTGGCTGGGCCAGACCAGTCCCGGTCAACCGCGACAACTTCAAAAATCCCCGCCTCATGGGCGTGGTCGTGTCTGCGGCGGGGCCGCTGAGCAACTTCGTTCTGGGTATCATCGGGGCATTCATTTACGCCCTCCTGATCGCCACGGGGGTGCTGGACGGGATTACGAACGAAAGGCTGCTGTTCGCGATCACGACGTTTTTGCGCTATTTCTGCTTCATGAACTTTTTCCTGTTCTTATTCAACCTGATCCCGCTTCCGCCGCTGGACGGATACCGCATCGTCGAAGATATCGTTCCGCCGCGGGTACGGATGAAGCTGCAGCAGTTTGAGCAGTGGTCCATCTTTATTTTCCTGCTGATTCTGTTCATTCCGGTGCTGCAGATGTATACAATCAGTCCGCTGTATATGTGGGCTAACAGCATCAACTACCAGTTCGTGTTCTCCTTCCTGAAATTGTTCGGCGTGTCGATATAATCGGAGCGGGAACGCGAACGTTCGAGGCCGTATTCGCTTGTTGAATAGGGTCTGGTCATGTGAACCTAAAAGTTGTATGATGAAGTTTGTGATTTTGGAAATAGGATGTTGATAAAGGTGCAGAGATATTTTGTATCACAGGAGCAGTTTAAAGGCGATACCGTCGAGATTACCGGTGAGGATGCACGGCATATCGCCAAGGTTATGCGCAGCAAAGAAGGGGACACCTTTATCGTCAGCGACGGCCGCGAGCGGGAAGCGCTGGTGGAAATCCGGTCGATCGACCAAGGGGTTGTCACCACCGCTGTCGTCGAGATGCTGGCGATGACCCAGGAGCCGCGGGTTAAAGTCACTATTGCCCAGAGCCTCCCTAAAGGAGACAAGATGGAGACGGTGATCCAGAAATGCACCGAGATCGGTGCGGCGGCATTTGTTCCTTTTTTGTCGGAGCGAACCATCGTGCAGTACGATGCCAAGAAGGAAGAGAAGCGCATCGTCCGCTGGAGTAAAATCGCCAAAGAGGCGGCTGAACAGAGCCACCGCAACCGGGTGCCCGAGGTCGGTTATCCGATCCATTGGAAAAACCTGCTGGCTTCGTTTTCGGCGTATGATGCGGTATATTTCTGCTATGAGAAAGAACACGGTCTTCAGCTGCGGGATGCAGTGAAGCCTTGGATAGAGAAGACCGGCGCTGCCGCAGGCCTGCAGGTGCTTCTGATCGTGGGGCCGGAAGGCGGCTTCAGCGAAGAGGAGTGCCGGGCGGCGGAGGAAGCCGGCGCGGTCAGCATCGGCCTGGGACGGAGAATCCTGCGCTGCGAGACGGCGGGTATGGTTGCCCTGGCCTGCATACTTTATGAATCCGGAGAAATGGGGGGAGCTTGAACATGCCATCCGTTGCATTTTATACGTTGGGCTGTAAAGTGAATTTTTACGATACAGAGGCCATTTGGCAGCTGTTTAAAAATGAAGGCTACGAGCAGGTGGATTTCGAACAAAACGCAGACGTTTATTTAATTAATACCTGTACCGTAACCAATACAGGCGATAAGAAGAGCCGGCAGATCATCCGCCGCGCCGTGCGCCAAAATCCGGAAGCGATCGTCGCCGTGACGGGCTGTTATGCGCAGACCTCACCGGCCGAAATTTTGGACATTCCCGGGGTTGACCTCGTCATCGGGAACCAGGATCGGGAGAAAATCATTCCGTACGTGAATCAAATCCGCCAGTCCCGCGAGCCGATCAATGCGGTACGCAACATTATGAAGACGCGCGTATTTGAAGAAATGGACGTTCCTGATTTTGCTGACAGAACCCGGGCGTTTCTGAAAATCCAGGACGGCTGCAACAACTTCTGCACGTTCTGCATCATTCCATGGTCGCGGGGGCTTTCACGCAGCCGGGATCCGAAGAGCATCGTGACTCAGGCGCATCAGCTGGTGGAAGCGGGATACAAGGAAATCGTCCTGACCGGCATCCATACCGGCGGCTACGGCGACGACCTGGACAGCTACCGCCTGTCGGACCTGCTGTGGGATCTCGACAAGGTGGACGGGCTGGAACGCGTACGCATCAGCTCCATCGAGGCTAGCCAAATCGACGAGCGGATGCTCGACGTGCTGAACCGTTCCTCGAAAATGTGCCGCCACCTGCACATTCCGCTGCAAGCGGGGGATGACACGGTGCTTAAGCGGATGCGCCGCAAGTATACGACAGAAGAGTTTTACAACAAAATGCAGCTGATCCGCCAGGCGATGCCGGATGTCGGCATTACGACGGACGTTATCGTCGGGTTCCCGGGCGAAACGGAAGAAATGTACCGGAACGGCTATGAGCTGATGAAGGCGATCGGGTTCTCGGAAATGCACGTCTTCCCGTATTCCCAGCGGAACGGCACGCCGGCCGCGCGGATGACCGACCAGGTGAGCGAGGAAGTGAAGCATGCGCGGGTGCGCGAATTAATCGCGCTGTCCGAGCAGATGCAGCTGGCGTATGCCCAAAAATTCGTCGGCCAGGTGCTGGACGTCATTCCGGAAGGCACTTCCAAAGGAACCCATGGTCCGGGCAAAATGCACGGCTTCAGCGATAACTATCTGCAGCTGATCTTTGACGGTCCGGAAGACCTGCAAGGCAAGCTGTGCCGAGTCAAGCTGACCAAAGCCGGCGTTCACGAGTGCGAAGGCCAGCTGGTGCGAGTGCTGGACGAAAGACCGGGACAAGCGGTTTAATCTGTATATAGCAAGGTCCCTATGCATTGCGGGATCTTGGGCGAATGGCAAGGATTTCATTTCCGGCAGCACCGGAGGTGAAATCCTTGTTTGTACTAGGGCATGAGGAGGAGGAGCGGGTGATGAGGAAGGAAATATCGGCAGGAGGTGTCGTGTTCCGCCGCATCGGCGGCCAGCTGGAGATTCAGCTGATTCTGGACCGCTACGGCAAAATTTCGATGGCCAAAGGCAAAATGGAGCCGGGCGAAACCGTTGAGCAGACCGCGCTGCGCGAAATCGAGGAAGAGACGGGCATTATCGGCAGTATCATTTCCCCCGTGGACATCATTAAATATATGTACAACCATCCGATTCATGGCCAGGTTCAAAAAGAAGTTCATTATTACCTGGTGGAGGCGGTCGGCGGATCGCATCGGCCTCAGGTGGAGGAGATCAGCGGTGTGGCCTGGTATGAGCCGCTGGAGGCATGGCTCCGGCAGGATCAGAACGGGTATGATAATAATGACCGGATCGTGCGGAAAGGGCTGTCCTTGCTCGGCATCGAGGTTTAAGACTTATCTTAGGTCGGCCTGAGGAACTGTCCTCCTACGAAGCGCTTAAGGGTGAGCTATACACTCAGGCGTGTGCGGCTTTTTTCCAGATGGGCAGGTAGCATAGAGGCAGAGCGGCCAGGGAGCTGATCACATTAAACAGCGTCTGCGCGTGGGCGATTTGCGCGCCTTCACTGCCGGTGATGGCCGCTACAGCCCAGTGCAGCTGCGGAATCAAGGGCATGAAGACGAGGGCTCCGCCGACGTTCAGAACCACATGGGTCCAGGCGACGAATCGGCCAGAGGCAGAGCTGCCGATGGAGGCGAGAACCGCGGTCACGCAGGTGCCGACGTTCGCGCCGAGCACGATGGCGATGCCGACGTCGACCGGCAGCGTTCCCGAGGAGGCCAGCGCGATCGCCAGGCCGATGACGGCGGCGCTGCTGTGCATCAGGGCGGTCAGTACCGCGCCGGCGGCAATGCCCCACCATACGCTGTCGGCTGCGCGGTCCAGGAACCAGCCGAACAGGCCGGACTGCTCCAGGGCCGGACCGATCTTCTGCATGACGCGGATGCCCAGCATGACCAGGGCAAAGCCGGCGATGGCCAGCGACAGAAACTGGACGGGCATCATCAGGTGCTGAATGCGGCGGATTCCCGGCGGGGAGCTCTCGCTGAAAATGACGGCGGCCGCCCACACGACCAGGGAGACGGTCAAGAGAGGCAGGGCGATCCGTCCGATCTGCAGGCCGATCAGCTCGGTGGTCAGGCAGGTGCCGATGTTGCTGCCGAGTATAATGCCGAGGGTGCGTTCGTACGTCAGCAGCCCGGCGTTGACCAGGCCCATCGTAATGACGGTGACGGCCGTGCTGCTCTGCAAGACGGCCGTGATGCCGGTGCTGAAGAGGAGCCCCTTCAGCGGCGAAGCGGTAGCCTTTTGCAGGAAGGCGGACAGGAGGGGCCCTGCCCATTTGCCGAGGGCCGCCTCCATCACCTTCATGCCGGCCATAAAAATAACAAACCCGTACACGACGGGAAACACAACAGTTTGAAACACGCGGCAAGTCCTCCTTGGGGTTGTTTATGGAGTCAACCATAGTTACGTATATGTCCAGCCCTGGACAACCATGACTCCAAGAGGGGCTTCAGCCGGGGACTTGCCGGAATCCATATATCATTTTTGAAACGTTGAAGGAGTGAATCGATTGGCATCCGTCGTATTGGAGCGCAGCCGGAAGAAGCGGCTGGAACAGGGGCATCCCTGGATTTACAACAATGAAATTGCCTCGGTGGAGGGCAGCCCGGAGCCGGGCGACCTCGTGAATGTGGTCAATCATCAAGGGCGGTACCTGGCCACAGGCTATTACAATCCGGCCTCGCAAATTACGGTCCGGGTCATCTCGTACCATCCCGTCGAGACGATGGACCGTGCCTTCTTTGCCGAACGCTTCCGCGGCTGCCTTGAGCACCGGGAGCGTTTCCTGAAAGGAGACAATGCATACCGCCTCGTGTATGGGGAAGCGGATTTTCTTCCCGGGCTGATCGTGGACCGCTTCGACGATGTGCTGGTCGTACAGCTGCTGACGCTGGGCATGGACGTGCATCGTACGGACATCGTCGACGCGCTGGTCGAGGTGCTGAGCCCGCAGGGAATCTATGAACGCAGCGACGTTCCCGTGCGCGAGCTGGAAGGGCTTGAGCAGACCAAGGGACCGCTGTACGGGGAATGCCCGCGCCACGTGACCGTGACGGAGAACGGTCTGTTCGTGAAGGTCGACATTGAAGAAGGCCAGAAAACGGGCTATTTCTTCGACCAGCGGGAAAACCGGGCTTCGATCGCTCCGCTGATGACCGGCTGGGGAGGCCGCAGCGGGATTACGCTGCAGGAAGTAGAACAGGACGGAGAGCGCGTCAGCCTTCCGGTGAACAAAAGCGGCAAAGTCGTCACCTTCCCTTATTGGGACGGGGCCACAGTGCTGGAATGCTTTTCGCATACGGGCAGCTTCACGCTGAACGCCTGCAAGTACGGAGCCAAGAAGGTCACCTGCCTCGATATTTCCCAGCATGCGATTGAGAGCGCCAGGGAAAACGTCGTGCTGAACGGCTTTGAGGACCGCGTGGAATTTGTTGTTGCCGACGCCTTCCAATATTTGCGTGATCAGGTCAAAGGTGTGGAAGAACGGCGGCAGCGGGCCGCAGGGAACGAGGAGAAGGTCGATACCTCGAAGAAAATGACCGCAGGGGGCGGCCGGACGTGGGACGTCGTTATTTTGGACCCGCCGGCTTTTGCCAAGACGAAAAGCGCCGTGAAGGGTGCCTGCCGCGGCTATAAGGATATCAACCTGCACGGCATGAAGCTGGTGAACGAGGGAGGATACCTCGTCACGGCCAGCTGCTCGTACCATATGCGCCCGGACCTGTTCCTGGCCACGATCCAGGAAGCGGCAGCCGATGCCGGCAAAATTTTGCGCCTGATCGAATGGCGTGCGGCCGGCAAGGACCACCCGCAAATTCTCGGCGTCGATGAAGGCCACTACCTCAAGTTTGCTGTATTTGAAGTTCGCAGCAGGGCTTAACTTTGATCTTGAAAAACCAAACCTTTCCGTGATGGACGGAAAGGTTTTTTGTTTTCGCAGCGGCAGCTCGTCTGAAAAAGAAGCAAGCGTAACCTTCGGGGGATTGTTAGCGTCTAAGAAGTAAGACGTTCCAAAAAAAGGGATTCAGCATACGACGGGGTGACGTAATGAAAAAAGCAATCATCGCATTAACCTTACTGATGATGTTAACAATAACAGCCTCAGGCTGCACCTCACCAGCTGCCAACCATTCGGAAGGGTGCTGTACAAACCCGGTTAGCCAAACGGCGCCGGGGCAATATCGGGACGCTGCAGGCTTTTCGAATTTAGAACAGAAAGCCATCGGTCCGATCGGGGTGCGGGAGCCGTTCTATGGCGTGCGCCTTCTGAACCGGGACGGAACGACCGTTCAGGAGTGGCCGCTAGATTCCTTAACATCGTATCAACCCGTTTGGGACGATGAGGAGGAGTATGGGCCCGGGATGCTGGTGTACAGCTTGAATGGTAGGCTGCCTTCGATTTTGCAGCAGAACGGTTCGATAAGCGTGCTATCCCAGCCGAAATGGGCGCCGCCTCAGGTGGAGTTTACGAACGATTTTGGGCTGAATGTTCAATATGCGGACCGGCTTGTCCAGAACGAGATCTATGCCATCAACGGCCATTTGAAGCTGTACCGGGTAAATATCCGATCAGGAGCGGCTCAGGAGCTGTACGAGTCCGCCCGCCCGGTCTACGGTATAGCCGCATCACCTGACAACGACCGTGTGGCGCTGCTGGTTGCTTCGGACGACACGTTTGGCCCGGATGCCGACTTGATTGTGCTGGACCGGGACGGGAACCAGCTGCTCCACCGGCCGAGAGCGAGCTATTTGTCACACAGCGACGGATTCCTGTTTATTTATCCTTTAGCCTGGAACGATAACGAGACCGTTACGGTCCCTGTTGACGGATATAAGGAGGGCCGAACCCGTGGCGTTCTTCATATCCGTCTGAACCGGGAGGGGGCGTCCTACGAAACCGATCCTAAGCTGCCGGCCGCGGCCAGGCGAATATTAGCTCAGCACGCAAGGGTTGCAAAGGAAACGGACATCACCAGCTTTACCGCCGCATCCGGGAATCCCTCCGGTTTGTATGCGGTCCAACTGGCCAATCGTGACGTATGGATTGTCGATATTCTGAAAGGGAAGGCGCTCAAAGCCGGCGTCGGCTATCCGCTGCGCTGGACGAAGGATAACCGGCTGTGGCTGGCGGCCAACCGCTCGGAGCTGCCGGCCTATTACAGCGGTATGTAATATGTCATGCGAGGCAAAATGATGATGCATTCGATGATCCGCGTATCATTTATCCAAACCCCGAACGCCAAAATGTTAAAAATCCCTTCTCGCCGGATGCGAAAAGGGATTTTTGAATTTTTTACCCAGGCTATATAAACAGCGTGCTTTTTCAATTCCAAGGCTAAAGCTCTCGCTTTGTCCGGGTTACTGTCATTCCTGCTTATAGCGATGGACCAGCTTGTCCCGGTGGGAAGCAAAAATGTCCTCCAGTCCGATGTCGTATTTGTTCGCGATCACAATCAAATTCCCCAGCACGTCGCCAAGTTCTTCCACAAGCTCCTGCTTATGCTCGTCATACGTACCCACGGCCTCATCCGGCCGGTCCCGGCCGATTTCAAGCGCCCGAATCGCCCGGGCTACTTCGCCGGTCTCCTCCGCCAAAAAGCCGATCCGGATAAAGATATCGAGCTCCGACCAGCCCCGCTGTTCGTAATACTCCTTGACCCACTGCTGAAATGCGTTCACATCCACAGTTTCTGCCTCCTCCTGCAATTCATGTTCTAGTGATAGGCACTTCTATAAGTATAAGGGATGGAGGCAAGAGGTTGGTGTGTTATTCAAAGGCTGGATTGAGGGCAAAAACCATTATTTATATTTTGGTACACATTAAATAGACTGAAAAATCATTGAAAGGAAGGGAAATCCGAATAGGCTGCTAGGAGATCACGTGGAACGGCCGGTAATTTCAGGGTTGGACGCCATGATCGTTTCCGCCGCGCGCCATATCTCCGGCAAAAAGTCGATGACCGCAGCGGCACGCGTGCTGAAGTCCTGGACGGAGTGAAAGCCGAGATCGGCCAGAAATGCTTCCAGACCGGGGGCAAGCTCCTTTTGCACTTTCGGATCGCTGTCTGCGGCGAGAATTTTATGGCAGCGCGCGAAGGTGGCTCCCATCCAAAACACCGCCTCGCGGTGGAGTCCTTGTTCAATTAACGTTATGCTCCCGTCGATGGCGATCGGGCGGGAAACCGGGGAAATATCGCTGCTGAAGAAAAAGGGCGTTTTGGCGGCCGCGGCCGCGGTGTCGAAGGTCCGCTCGAGCGACCTGACATGCTGCATCGCCCGCTCCGGCTCCAAATCGGCACAGCCGAGATGGCGAAGCAGCTCGGGGTACAGCGAGCTCAGGCCGTAATCTTCCAATACGCCGCGGACGGCTGCATAGCGGAGCCGCACCGTCGGGTTTTTCAGGGCGGCGAGCAGCAGCACATGCGTGGTGATGCCCGTAGGGAAGAGCCAGGATGTGAACAAGTCATGCAGCGGCAGGGACAAGTCGAGGCCGAGCAGAGAACGCTTGATTTGCTGCAGGACGTTTTCGCACCGCTGCCTCACCCAGACCTCATCGGCAAAATGCCGGGATACTTCTGAATACAGGCGATGCAAATGGCCATGGGGATCGGAGATGATCGTATTTACCCGGAACGGGCCTGCCAGATGGTGTGAGACGAGCACCTTTTGCACCGAGGACAGCTCGGATAGGGAGATGTAAGAGCCTTCGATCAGGGTATTCCGATATATGAACTTACCCGGTTTTACCGGCGGCTCCGCCAGTTCAGACACGACCATCACGTCGATATCGGAGCTTGGAGACATCGGGGCATCTTCCGGCATTCCGATTGTGGAACCCGTGAAATAAGCGCCCATAAATCCTTTTTCCTTTGAGGCTTGGTGCATCACCCAGTCCGCTGCAGCGGCTCTTGCGGAACCGACCGTCCCGGGCTGATTTTCAGACGAGCTTGAAAAATCCTTGATATCCACCGTATTTCCTCCCTTTGCCTTAAAGTGGGAACGTCCTCATTATAGAATGTCAGGTGAAAAATGGTAGACTGTTTGTTTTTGGAAATATGAGCTATAATAGCAATATAAGGAGCCGAAAGGCTCCTTTTTTCGTTGGATTCCGGCTTATGGGCGGCAGAAGGACAAGGGGTTGACATGAAACCAAAAGGTTTCGTATAATTTATGTGAAACCAAATGGTTTCGCATTCGAATGTAAACCGGGTTGATTGACTGCATATGGAGGTACTTATACATGGAAAACTCAACAAACAATGCTTTGCCTGATATCCGCCACACCGGCGTATTCCAGGCTCCGATCCAGAAAGTGTGGGAGGCAGTGGCGACTCCCGAAGGGCTGTCCGCCTGGTTCATGCCCAATGACATGCAGCCCGTCGTAGGCCACGAATTTCACATTAATGCCGGTCCGTACGGCATGTCGCCGTGCAAGGTGACCGAAGTGGATCCGCCGCACCGGCTGGCGTTCCGCTGGGGCAAGGACTGGACGCTTGTTTTCGAGCTGAAGGAGCTGGACGGCAAAACGGAAGTGACGCTCATCCACTCCGGCTGGAGCGCGGACCAAGTGACCGAGTTCAACCAGCCGCATACGATCGTGCGCGAAACGATGGACCAAGGCTGGGCCGGACTCCACCAGAAGCTGGGCAGATACGTCGAGGCGTAAGCATGACGGCGACTGCGTCCAAGCACGACGTGTTTCAGGCCGTGGCCGACCCGACCCGGCGCCAGCTGCTGAAGCTGCTGTCCGATCAGGAGATGCCCGTAACGGTGCTCAGCAGCCATTTTCCGATGAGCCGGACGGCGGTTTCCAAGCATCTGCGGATTCTGTCGGAGGCAGGGCTGGTGAAGGAGAGGAAGGTCGGCCGCGAGACGAGGTACCGGCTGGACCCGGGGCCTTTGCAGGAGCTCAAGGATTGGTACTCCTATTTTGAACGCTTCTGGGAGAACAAGATGGCAGCCCTGCAGCACTTCGTGGAGTCGGATGGTTCCGAACGCTTCCCTGCTCCGCTGACTCTTGTGGATAAGGAGAAGGAACAAGATTAGCCGGTGATTCAATCGCTCTATACTGAACCATGATCCCTGCATGATGGCCGGAAGGCTGGAAACTAGCATTCGTAAAAATCAAGCGAAACAAGAGACAGCGGTACAAGAGGATCACCTCCTCCTGTACCGCTGTTTGGCATGCCGGGTCACGGCGTTCCTTCGGGTTGAGCGTATCGGATAAATGCAAAAAACGGTAAGTGCCTCCTTTTTACAGTTCCGCAAACATACGTTCTTTTCAAAAAAGGTTGTGTTATACTTATATTTAATAGTTTTCGAGGTTTACATACGAAGGAGGCAACACCATGTCGGTTCATTTTCTGATCGGACGATCCGGAAGCGGCAAGACGACGGCGATCCTAAGCGAGATTACGTCCCGGCTGCAAACAGAGCCTAAGGGCAGCCCGCTGATCCTGCTCGTTCCCGAGCAGGGCTCATTCCAGGCGGAGCACAGCCTGGTATCATCGGGCGCTGTCAAAGGCAGCGTCCGTGCGCAGGTTCTCAGCTTCCGGCGCCTGGCGTACCGGGTGATGCAGGAGACCGGCGGGTCGGCGAGAGTCGGCATCAGCGAAGAAGGCAAAAAAATGCTGCTGTACAAAATCATTCAGCGCCGCAAAGAGGAGCTGAAGCTGTTCGGCGCCTCCGGCGACCAGCTGGGTTTCATAGGCAAGCTGAACGAGCTGTATACCGAGCTCAAGCGGTACTGCGTAGATTCCGCCGTGCTGGAAGAGCATTTGACCCAGCTGACGGAGCAGAAGGCGGCCGCGCCGATCCTGCGCTATAAGCTGGAGGATTTATGGACGGTGTACCGCGACTTTGAACAGGAAATATCACCGCTTTATATAGATGATGAAGATACGCTCGTCACTTTGGCCGAAGGGATTCGCAGCTCGTCTTATGTCAAAGGCGCGGACGTATGGATCGACGGCTTCCACGGGATGACTCCGCAGGAATACGGGGTTGTTCGCGAGCTGATGGCCCATGCGTCATCGGTCACCATTGCGCTCACGCTGGACAAGCCGTACCACGGCAGCATGCAGCCGCATGAGCTGGACCTGTTCCACCCGACTGCCACGACTTACATCAAGCTAAGAGGAATGGCCGACGAGCTGGGCATCGAAACGAACGATTCGATTCTGCCGGCATCGGACCTGCCCAAATTCCGCCTCAGCCCGCGGCTTGCTCATTTAGAGCGCGGTTATGACCGGCGGATTCCCTGGAAGGGGCAGGAGAATGATCAGGTTCAGGAAACCGAAGGGATTTCCCTCTATGCCGCCGAGAATCGGCGCACCGAAGTGGAAGGGGCTTTGAGGGAGATGCTGCGCCTGGCCAGGGAGGAAGGGGCGAGATACCGCGAAATGGCCGTGTTCGTCCGTAATTTGGGCGATTACGAGCATTTGGTGGAGCCCCTGTTCCGGGACTACGGCATTCCGTTCTTTCTCGACCAGAAGCGAAGCGAGCTGCACCATCCGCTGGTGGAGTTTATCCGTTCCGCACTGGATGTCGTGCGCCGGAACTGGCGGCATGAGGACGTATTCCGCTGCATCAAGAGCGACCTGCTGCTTCCGCTGGACGGGTCGCTGGGGCGGGAGGATATGGACGTGCTCGAGAACTATGCCCTCGCCTGCGGAATTCAGGGATACCGCTGGACGGACGGCCGCCCGTGGAAAGCTATTCCGAGCCTGTCCCTGGAGGAAAACGGCGGAGAGCGACGCAGATCCGGAGAGCAGCTTCTCAGCCTGATGGAGCACTGCCGGAGGGTGGTCAGCGAGCCGCTGCTGGCCTTCGGCAAGCGGGTGAAGAAGGCGGGCAGCGCCGAGGAGCTCAGCACAGCGGTCTTCCGTCTGCTCGAGGAAGCCGACATTCCCGAGAAGCTGGACCTGTGGAGCCGCGAAGCGCTGGAGTCCGGGCGCCCGGAGGCGGCGAGGGAACACCGCCAGCTGTGGGATGCGGTCCTGGAGCTGCTGGATCAGATTGTGGAAATGATGGGTACGGAGAAGATGGCCTTCGAGCTGTTTGCCGGCATTCTGGAAACGGGACTGAGCGAACTGAAGCTGGGCCTCGTTCCGCCTGCGCTCGATCAGGTGCTGATCGGCAATATGGACCGGACGCGGACGGGCGGCGTAAAGTACGCGTTTCTGCTCGGCGTCAACGACGGAGTCATCCCGGCTGTGTTTCAGGATGACGGGGTGCTGACCGAACAGGAGCGCTCCCTGCTGTCGCAAACCGGAATGGAGCTGGCGCCTGGCATTTCGCGCAAGCTGCTCGACGAACGGTTCCTGATTTACAACGCCTTGACCTCGGCCAGCCGGCATGTATGGGTCAGCTATCCGGCCGCAGACGATGAGGGCAAGGAGCTGCTGCCGTCTGAAGTAGTGAGGCATGTCCGTAAAATGTTCCCGGGTCTGCCGATTCGCCGCCTGTCGGCGCAGCCATCGGCGGAGCAGCGGGAAGAAGAGCTGCTTGCGTATTTATCCCACCCCCGCCAGAGCCTCAGCCATTTGATCATTCAGCTGCGCAAATGGAAGCAGGGCGCGGAAATTCCGCAGCTGTGGTGGGATGTGTACAACTGGTATATCCGGGAACGGGAATGGAAGGGGCCGCTGGATATGCTGCTGCGGTCGCTGTTTTACCGCAACGATACCCGCCAGCTGGAGCCGCAGACCAGCCGCAGGCTGTACGGTGCCAAAATCCGGACGAGCGTATCCCGCATGGAGCGGTTCGTGGCCTGCCCGTTTTCGCACTTCGCTTCACACGGGCTGAAGCTGCGCGAACGGCAGCTGTACCGCCTGCAGGCGCCGGATATCGGCCAGCTGTTCCACGCGGCGCTGACCCAAATGGCGCTGCGGCTGCAGGAACAGAAACGGAGCTGGGGAAGCCTGACGGCCGAAGAGTGCCGGCGCGAAGCGGAAACAACGGTAGAGCGCCTCGCTCCGATGCTGCAGGGAGAAATTTTGATGAGCAGCAAGCGCTACGGCTACATTTCGCGCAAGCTCAAAAATATCGTCAGCCGCGCCTCCGTCATTCTGGGCGAGCAGGCACGGCGGGGAAGCTTTGAGCCGGTCGGCCTGGAGCTGGATTTTGGCCCGGGTAAACCGCTGCCTCCGCTGACCTTCTCCCTTGAGAACGGAACGGTGATGGAGGTCATCGGGCGAATCGACCGGGTGGATATGGCCCAAGGCGAAAACGGACTGCTGCTGCGTGTAATCGATTATAAGTCCGGACAGAAGGACCTGCGGCTTCATGAGGTGTACTATGGCTTGTCCCTGCAGATGCTGACCTATCTGGACGTGCTGTTGACCTATGCGGAGCACTGGCTGGGCAGCAAGGCGCTGCCGGCGGGAACGCTGTATTTTCACGTGCATGATCCGATCCTGCAGTCGAGCAACGGGCTGACGATGGAGCAGGCGGCGGAAGAGCTGCTCAAACGGTTTAAAATGAAGGGGCTGCTGCTGGCCAACCGCGACGTCATATCCAAAATGGACGCATCTCTGGACAAAGGCCATTCATCCATCCTTCCGGTTGCCGTCAAATCGGACGGAAGCTTCTACAGCTCCGCATCGGTCGCCACGCCGGATCAGTGGGATACGCTGCTGTCTTCCGTCAGGGACAATATCACCCGGATTGGAACGAGAATTACCGAAGGGGACGTGGACATCGAGCCTTACCGCATCCAGCAGGAGACGGCATGCACGTTCTGTCCGTTCAAGCCGGTGTGCCAGTTTGACGAAAATGTCGAGGGCAACCATTACCATATGCTCGGCAAGCCAAATAAATCGCAGGTATGGGAAATGATGTCCAGCCGCCAAGGAGGAGATGCGCATGATCGAAATTGAAAAGCCGGCAGGCAGCATGTGGAGCGACGATCAGTGGAAGGCGATTTCGCTTCACGGCGATCACATTCTGGTCGCGGCGGCGGCAGGCTCAGGGAAAACGGCCGTTCTGGTCGAACGGATCATCCGGAAAATTTTGAATGAGGAGCAGGGCTTCAGCGTGGACCGGCTGCTTGTCGCCACGTTCACTAAGGCGGCTGCGGCCGAGATGCGTGAGCGCATCCGCGACGCGCTGGACCGGCAGCTGGAGAAGGATCCGGAGAATACCCACCTCCGGCGGCAGCTGTCCCTGCTCGGGCGTGCTTCCATCACGACGCTTCACTCCTTCTGTCTTGAAGTGATTCGCAGGTACTATCAGATGATCCCGATCGATCCGGGGTTCCGGATCCTGAACGAGAATGAAGCCGAGCTGATGCGCCAGGAAATCCTGGAGGAGCTGTTCGAGGAGAAATACGGGGAGCAGCCGGAGGAAAGCGATTTTATCGCGCTGGTGGATTGGTTCAGCGGTGAGCGTACGGACGATGCCGTCCACCATTTAGTGCAGAGGCTCTACGATTTCTCACGCAGCCACTCCTGGCCCGATCAGTGGCTGCGGGATATGGCCGAGTCCTTTTTGCTGCCGGATACGGCAAGTCTGGGCGAAAGCCAGTGGGTCAAGAGCATCCTTCAGGATGCGAGGCTGGCGCTTGCCGGGGCCGAAGGACTGCTGGAGCAGGCCCGGCGTCTGACACTGCTGCCCGGAGGACCGGGGCCCTATCTGGATAACCTGAACGCCGATCTGGAGGTAGTCCAGTCGCTCAGGGATGCGCTGGACAACCGTCCGTGGGACGAGCTGTTCGAACGCTTTCAGACAGTTTCGTTCAGCAAGCTGAAGAGCTGCCGCAAGGAGGAGACCGACCCGGCACTGCAGGAGAGGGTCAAGGAGCTGCGGGAAGCGGTCAAGAAAACGGTGCAGGATCTGAAAGGGGCGTTGTTTGGCCGGCCGGCCGATGCCTTTCTGGCCGAGCTGCACCGGGCGGCGCCGCTCATGAAGGAGCTGGCGGAGTTCGTCATTGAGTTCGGCGACCGCTATCTTCATGAAAAGCAGAGAAGAAACGCGGTGGATTTCAGCGATCTGGAGCACTACTGCCTGCAAATTTTGCGCCACCCGGATTCGTTGCCGGGTCAGCCGCTCCCTTCGGACGCAGCCATGGAATATCAGGAACAGTTCGACGAGGTGCTGCTGGACGAGTATCAGGACACCAACAGCGTGCAGGAAGATATCGTCAAGCTGATTTCGCGCGAGCTGCCGGGGAACCGGTTCATGGTCGGCGACGTCAAGCAGAGCATCTACCGCTTCCGTCTGGCGGAGCCTAGCCTGTTCTTGGACAAGTACCGCAGGTATGCTTCCGCCGAGGGCGGCGGCATCCGTATCGACCTTGCCCGTAACTTCCGCAGCCGGCTGGAAGTGGTGCATGCCGTGAACATGGTGTTCCGCCAGCTGATGAATGAGACGGTGGCGGAGATCAGCTACGATGAGCGGGCGGAGCTCGTTTACGGAGCTTCTTATCCGGAAGCCCAGCCTGAAGGGGCTTCAGGGCCGTCTCCGTACGTGCCGGAGCTGGTGCTGATTGACAAGGCCAGAGGCGGGGAGGCGTCTGAGGAAGAGCCTCAGGACAGCGACAACGGAGGTCTGATCCAGGAGAGCGAGGCCGCCGAAATGGAGACGGCTCAGCTTGAGGCCAGAGCGATTGCCAAAAAAATACGCGCTATCTTGGGTGACACATCGCCTAGGCCGATGCAGGTATTCGACAAGGAGACCAAAGCGATGCGGCCTGTCCGTTACGGCGACATGGTCATCCTGCTTCGGTCCGCCTATATTTGGGGGCCGCTGATCATGGAGGAGCTGCGCCAGCTCGGCATCCCTGCCGACGGGGAGCAGAATCAGGGGTATTTCCAGGCGACCGAAGTGGAAATTATGCTGTCCCTGCTCCAGATTATCGATAACCCCCGGCAGGACATTCCGCTTGCAGGCGTGCTGCGCTCGCCGATCGTCGGCCTGACCGAGGAAGATCTGGCACAGGTCCGGTTGTGCGGGAAGGGGACGTTCTATGAGGCCGTCATGGCGGCTGCAGGAGCGACGGTTCCCGCGTCTGCGGAGCCTGGAGATTCAATTTCGATTCCGGACGAAGAAGGGACGCTCCCTGCCTACGCTGAAAGTGCCGCCGCCCTGGAGTGGGCGGAACAAACGGAAGCAGTGGATGAGGAATTCATCCTCTCTCCAGAACTGCAGCGGAAGCTGGCAGGGTTCCTGGCTTCGCTGGAACGCTGGCGAAATATTGCCCGTCAAGGCGGCCTGGGGGATCTGATCTGGCTGCTGTACCGGGAAACGGGATATTTGGATTGGGTAGGCGGCCTTCCCGGAGGAATGCAGCGGCAGGACAATCTGAAGGCGCTGCACGACCGGGCGGTCCAGTTTGAACAGACGACATCTTCCCGCGGACTGTTCCGCTTTTTGACGTTTATTTCCAGACTGCGTGACAACGGATCAGATTTGGGCGGACCAGGCACGGCTGAAAGCCGGGACAACGCAGTGCGGATTATGACAATCCATAAGAGTAAGGGCCTCGAATTTCCGGTCGTGTTTTTGGCAGGCATGTCCAAAATGTTCAACCAGCAGGATTTGAACGCATCGTTCCTGATGCATAAAGAGCTTGGCTTCGGACCGAAATTTGTGGATACCGAGAAGAGGGTCAGCTATCCGACGCTCCCGAACCTGGCCATCCGCCGCCGATCCCAGCTTGAGCTGCTTGCCGAGGAAATGCGTGTGCTCTACGTCGGCCTGACCCGGCCGAAAGAAAAGATGATCTTGATCGGGACGGTGAAGGATCTGGAGAAAAAGGTGTCCTCCTGGGCCCAGGTGCAGAGCCGGCCGGAGCTGATGCTCCCCGATTACCTCTTGGCAAGGGGCAGAAGCTACCTCGACTGGGTCGGGCCTGCGCTGATTCGCCACCCGGCGGCCGCCAAGCTGCGCGAGCTCGGCGGTTTGGAAGGCGAGACGGCCTCCGCGCTGGAGAACGATCCGGCGGATTGGCGCATTTCGATCCTCTCCCCAGAGGATCTCACGCTGGCGGCGCTTGGGGGCTGGGAGGAAGCGGAAGAATCGACGCCGGAGCGCCGGCGCAAGCTGCAATCGCTACTTCGCAGAGAGACGGTACTCCCGGGCAGCGATGTGCCGGATGGAGGTTCTTTTTTGTCACCTGACCAAATATCCGCCCGGCTGAACTGGCAGTATCCGCATGCTGCCGCCAGCCGGCTCTCGGCCAAAACGTCCGTGACCGAAATGAAAAAGCTGCTTGCCTTGCAGGACGGGCCCACCCTGGACTGGGTCGAGGAGACCCGGGTCCGGCGGGAGCACAGTTTGCCTGCCTCCCAGCAGACAAGTACGCTTGCCCTGCGCCGGCCCAAATTTATGGAGCAGAGCCGGCTGAGTTCTACGGAACGGGGAACGGTGTACCATACCGTCATGCAGCACATCCCTCTGGATGCGGGATTGGTAGATTTGCGGGTCGTTGAAGCCACGCTGCAGCGATTGGTCGACCTGTCGATCCTTACAAGCTCGCAGGCGGAGATCGTGGAGCCGGAGCAAATCGCCTCCTTTTTTGACAGCGACATCGGAAAGAGACTGCAGTCGGCGGAGTGGGTGTCGAGGGAAATGCCTTTCAGCTACGGCCTTCCGGCTCATGAGGCGCACCAAGCGCTGCTGGCGACCGAGCGTTTTAACGAAGGGAACATCATACCGATGAAGGCAACGGATGCAGGAACCCGGGCTTCGGACGAAGTGGTGCTCATTCAAGGGATCGTCGACTGCCTGTTCCGTCAGGACGGTAAATATGTCATCGTCGACTATAAAACCGACCGGGTGCTGGAACACCGCGGCGGAATAGCCGCTCTGGCGGAGAGCTATCGGTTACAGCTGGAACTGTACGCCCGGGCGCTGGAAGATATATTAGGTGAGGCGGTCCAGGAGAAATGGCTGTACTTTGTGGATGCCAAGCAGTCCGTCTTGCTGTAGTGGAGTGTTCAGTGCTTTTTGATTTGGTAGTATTTTCGATTGGACAGGTTTTTTCGGTTGATAGGTTTCTTGATCTGATTGTTTTTTAAATGGCAGTTTGATCGTTTTTTAGAATTGATAATTTATAGAGTCGATAGTTTAATAGGATCGATCGTTTAGTAGAATTTGAATGTATTCTTAGACGCGGTCGGGTTTAGGAATGGATCGTTGGCTGAGTGTTTTCATTTTTAGGTGTGACCCATACACGGCATGAATCCGTCTGGGTTCACGGCTTGCGCGAAAGCAAGTTCAGGAGGGAGAAGCAGGATGCGCATACTTCACACGGGTGACTGGCACTTTGGACGGACGCTCGAGGGCCGGAGCCGGATGAAAGAGCAGGAAGATTTCGTTGAGGAACTGGTCCGGATCGTACACGATCAGAAGATTGATCTGGTCATGATGGCCGGGGATGTCTATGATTCGGTCAATCCGCCGGCGGCAGCGGAACAGCTGTTTTATGAGGCGGCGGCCCGGCTGACGGAAGGAGGGACGCCGCTCGTGGTCATTGCGGGCAATCATGATCAGCCCGAGCGGGTTTCGTCGGTAACGCCGCTGGTCGCCCGGCAGGGAATCACGCTGGTCGGGCTTCCCGTGGCCGAAGCCGTCACGGTTCAAGCGGTCCGGACCGGGGAGATCGCCAAGATTGCGGCGCTCCCTTATCCGTCCGAAGCCCGCTTAAATGAGCTGCTCGCCGCCGAAGGCGACGAAGAGGAGCTCCGCCGGGCATACAGCGCCCGCGTAGGCATGCTGATGCGGAAATTGGCGTCAAGCTTTACGCCCGAGACCGTCAATTTGGCCATGAGCCACATTTACGTGCTTGGCGGCGTGGAAAGCGACTCGGAACGGCCGATACAGGTCGGAGGCGCGTATACGGTGGACCCATCGGCGCTTGCGGTTGGGGCGCAGTATACGGCGCTTGGCCACCTGCACCGGCCTCAGGCGGTCAAGGGTGATGGAATGATCCGCTACAGCGGGTCCCCGCTCGCCTACAGCTTTTCCGAGGCCGGTCAAGCGAAGTCCGTTTCCATCATCGATGTGGCCCCGGGGCAGCAGCCCGTAATGGAGGAGGTTTATTTGTCCTGCGGCCGGCCGTTAATCCGGTGGAAAGCAAAGGGTGGACTGGAGGAAGTTCATCGCTGGCTGGATGAAGGCAGGGATGCGAACGGTTTTATCGATCTGGAGATTTCGCTGACCGAAGCGATGTCTCTTGGGGATATTCACAGGCTGCGCAAAAGTCACGAAGGGTTCGTACATATCCGTCCCGTGTATCCCGAGATGGAACAGGTCGAGGTGGAGTACAGCCGGTCGAGCCTGCCGGTGCCGGAGCTCTTCCGGAAGTTCTACCAGCGCCAGACCGGAGGAGCCGAGCCGGATGATGCGCTCGTTGAATTGTTCCTTGCGCTCACTTCGGAAGACGCAGAGGTAAAGGAGGAAGCGTAACATGAAGCCGATCACACTGAAGTTGTCGGGTCTGCAGAGCTATCGCGAAATGCAGCAGATCGATTTTGACGAGCTGTGCCAGATGGGGCTGTTCGGTATTTTTGGACCGACAGGCAGCGGCAAATCGACGCTTCTGGACGCAATGACCCTGGCTCTGTACGGCAAAGTCGAACGTGCGGTGAACGGCACGCAGGGCATCATGAACCATTCGGAAGATGCACTGTACGTCTCCTTTACCTTTGAACTCAGTTCCGCGGACGGACCGAAGCGGTACAGAGTGGAGCGCCGTTTTAAAAGAACCAACGAGCTGTCAGTCAGCAATACGGTTAGCCGGTTTATCGAGGTCACCGCGGAAGGTGAAACGGTTATGGCAGACAAGCTGGCTGAAGTCACCCGCTGCGTGGAAGACAAAATCGGTCTGAAAATGGAAGACTTTACGCGGGCCGTCGTCCTTCCCCAGGGGAAGTTTGCCGAGTTTCTGTCGCTGAAGGGCAGTGAGCGCAGGCAGATGCTGCAGCGCCTGTTCCATTTGGAAAAATACGGCGACCTGCTCGCGCAGAAGCTCAGCCGGCGGGTGAAGGACAACGATGCTGCACTGAAGGAAGTGGAGGCGGAGCAGCAAGGCCTCGGCAGCGCAGGCGCGGAAGCGGTGGACGAAGCGAGGAACAGACTCAAGGAAGCCGCCTTGGAGGCGGAGGCTTCGCGGCTGAAGCTGCGGCAAATGACCGAGGAGGCCGAGAAGGCCGGCAAATTCAGGGAGATGCAGCTGGAGAAGGAGCGGCGCGAACAGGAGCTCCACCGGCTGTCCGCTGAAGAAGAAGCGATTGTCCGGCTTGAACGCCAGCTGGGACAGTCTGCTGCGGCACGGGCGATCATGCCTTTGTATACGCAGTGGACGGACAGCAGGCAGGAATGGGACAAACGCACCCGGGAGGCGGAGCAGCTTCAGACGAAGGCTGAGGCCGCGGATACGGCGGCCCGGGAGGCCGCTGCCGCCGACGATGCGTCGCACCGGGAGCTTGCCGCTGAGGAGCCGAAGCTGCTGCAGCGCCAGGAGCAGCTGGAGCAGGCGGTACTGCTGCAGCGGGAGCGGGACGAGCTGAAGACTGTGCTGCAGCAGCTGGTTGAGCAGCGGTCAAAGACGGCCCATGAAAGCAAGGAACGGACTGAAGCTCTGGCCAAGGAGCAGGAGCTGCTCGCCAAAGGGCTCAAGCGGCAGTCCGAGCTGCAGGAAAGCCTGAAGGGGCTGGAAGTGAAAGCGAAGGACCGTGAACGGCTGCATAAGGCGATGCGGCACGTTCAGCAGCTGGGAGCAAGCGAGCAGCGGCTGCGGAGCACTGAGGATGAATTTAAAGAGCATGGCGAGAAGCGAAGCAGAGCCGAAGCGCTGTTGCAGCAGGCTGCGCAGGAGCGGGAGCAGCATTTGCAGGAGCAGAAGCGGTTCGCGCTCGCGGTTTCGGCCCATATGGAGCAGGTTCTGGGCCATGACAGCCGGATGGAGGCGGCGTTGTCCCGCCTCGACCAGGAAGAGGCGCTGGTCCGTTCTTCCTCCAAAGAGCGGGAGCTCCACGCGCTTTCGCTGGCGCTGGCCGCCGAGCTGCGCCCGGGAGAACCGTGTCCGGTATGCGGTTCATCCCATCATCCGGCACCGGTATCTCCGGATCAGGATGCGCCTGTTGCGGATGACGGTTTGCTGGAACTGCTGCGGCTTCTCCGCCAGCAGCTGCAGGAGCTGCGGCTCAGCGGGCGTCAGCTTGTACATGAGACCCGGAGCTTGCTCGAATCGTACGAGCCCGGGGTCCAGGTGGGGGTAGGGGCTCCCTTCCAGGCCGGTTCTGGCCCGCTGGAAGGCGCAGGCGAAGCGGCCGCTGCCCTCGAGCTGGTCTCGGATCCGGAGCAAGTGGAGTCATTTTCCAGGCCCGCGTGGGAATCCCGGATCCGGAAAATGGAGGAGGACGCCGAAGCGTTGGCATCCTCCACGAGACAGCTTCAGCGCGAGCATGCCGCGCTGAAGGAGCGGGGGGAAGCGCTGAGCGCGCTGCAGGTGAAGCGAACGGCTGAAATCGAGTCGCTTCGGGAAACGTTCACTAAGCTGGGCGACCGATTTGAAACGGAGAAGCGGGAATACCTAAGGCTTCAGGAGGAGTGGCGCCGGGAGCTTCCGGACCTTCAGCCGGAGCAGGCGGACCGTTTGTCCGCGGAAATCCAGCAGAAGGATGCGCAGGCCGAAGAGATCCGCGAGCGGCTGCAGATCAGCATCCCTTTTATCGAGGAGAAAACGGCCTCGGTCCAATCGCTGGAGCGGCAGATCAACGATCTCGACAAGTCGCTCATTCAATGGGATGCCCAGCTGCAGGGCAAGCAGGATTTGCTGGCCGAGAAGGAGCGGCGCCTTCAGGCCTGGGTCGGCAGCGAGTCCGCCGACCGGCTGCTGGAAGGCTGCAAGCAGCGCCTGCTCTCCCTTCGGGAAGCTGCGGCGCGCTCCAAAGAGAAGCGCCAGGCAGCCGAGCAGCTTAAGCATGAAGCAGCCAAAGCGGCGGCGATGGCAGCCCAGGCGGCGGAATCCGCGGAGGAGCACTGCCGAAAAGCGCAGGCCCGCTGGGACGAGCAGTTGGCGGCTTCTCCGTTCGCCACGTCGGAGGAAGTGGCAGACGCCTGCATGCCGCCTGAGGAAGAAGTGCACAGCGCGGAGCGGGTTCGGCTGCACCGCGAACGGGAGCAGGAGATCAAGGTGCAGCTCCGCCATCTGGCAGAGCAGCTGGACGGCCGCGGCGTGACCGAAGAAGAGTGGCAGCGGATCTCCGCGGAGCTGGCTGCCTGCCGGGAGCGCGATGAGACGGCGCTTCAGCAGCGGGCAAGGGCGGAGCGGGACCTGGACGACGTGGAGAAGCGCCATGTCCGCTGGTCGCAGCTGGAACTGATCCGCAAGCAGCGGCAGCAGGAAGCCGAGAAGCTCTCCAAGCTGCAGTCCTGTCTCCGGGGCAATGCCTTCGTCGAATACATTGCCGAGGAGCAGCTGATGCAGGTCAGCCAGGCTGCTTCACAGCGTCTGCGATTCTTGACCAAGCAGCGCTATGCGCTGGAGGTCGATTCCGGGGGAGGCTTCCTGATTCGGGACGACGCCAACGGAGGGGTGCGCCGTCCGGTGTCCACCCTGTCCGGAGGCGAGACCTTCTTGACCTCCCTGTCCCTTGCGCTGGCCCTGTCTGCGCAAATTCAGCTCCGGGGCCAATATCCTTTGCAGTTTTTCTTCCTTGACGAAGGATTCGGGACGCTGGATCCCGAGCTGCTCGATACGGTAATCACTTCTTTGGAGAAGCTGCATAACGATCATTTGTCGGTCGGCATCATCAGCCATGTGCCCGAGCTGCGGGCCCGTCTTCCGCGCAAGCTGATCGTGATGCCTGCCGAGCAGGCCGGAGGCGGCTCGCGGATCGTTCCTGAAACGCTGTAGGCCATCATCCATAATTTTTTGAAAAAGACAGTAGCCATTCGCCCAGCCTTGAATACGATGTTGATGTAAATCTTCTGAAATTGGGAGGCTGTGAAGGGCAATGGAAAAGTTTGAGGCCATAGAGTTATGCAAAAAACATATGTACCGCTATGTCCGCGCGACAATGGCGGACGGAAGCGTACATGACGGATTTGTGGAAAGTGTTGATGAGGAGAAGCTGTATCTGGCAGTACCGGTCGGCCATGAAAACGTGTCGCCTGCACATGTGTCGCCGAATGCGAACGTAGCTCCGACGTATGTGTCGCCTGCACATGTGTCGCCGAATGCAAACGTAGCTCCGACGTATGTGTCGCCTGCTAACGTGTCACCAAACGTGGCTCCGGCTCATGTAGCTCCGGCTCATGTAGCTCCGGCCAACTTGGCGCCAGCGGTCATGCCGGTCCATCATGGCTGCTACCACCCTTGCGGAGGTTTCCCGGGATATGACTACCGAGCATTTTTCCCAGGGTTCTATCCTCCGTTTGGATACGGCTACGGCTTTGGGTACCCGTTCTACGGACGCCGCTTTAACCGTTTGATTCTGCCTCTGGCCGGATTGACGGCGCTGTCGCTGCTGCCATTTTTTTAATATCTGATATAACGTACGAACCTGAAGAGGGATACCGGGAGAACCGGTGTCCCTCTTCTTTTGGTTTCGTCGCGCGCCAGCTGAACTATTTCTTAGCCGGATACATCGGGGACATTGGACGGGTCATTTTATATCCGGTATGATAAGAAAAGAAAATCTCTTACATATTAAAGGAGGCAACAATCCGATGGATTGCCTGTTTTGCAAAATCGTTGAAGGGAGCATCCCTTCCCAGAAAGTCTTTGAAAACGAACGGATCCTGGTATTTCGTGACATTCAGCCGGCCGCGCCGGTTCACGTGCTGATCATCCCGAAAAAACATATCGCCTCAATGAACGAGGTTCAGGAGGAGGATCTCCCGCTGATCGCCGAAATGCATCAGGTGGCCCAGCAGGTCGCCAAGGATCTGGGCGTCAATGAGTCGGGATACCGGCTCATCAACAATTGCGGACCGGATAGCGGACAAGCGGTCCATCATATCCACTATCACCTGCTCGGAGGGGCCAAACTGGGCGCCCTGACCGGAATTTCCGACTCTCACGCATAAGCTTGTACCCCGGCAAATCCGGCCTTTGGTGAAAAAATAGGCCCTGAGGTTGACACCCTATTTCTCTTTCACCTATAATTAAGTTTGATGAACCGTGTTATTGCTCTTGGACGGTCTGGTCGGAGGGAGGGAAAACTGGTGTCTGAAACTAAAGTTCGCAAAAACGAGACTATTGATGCTGCACTTCGCCGCTTTAAGCGCTCCATCGCTAAGGATGGCGTATTGGCTGAGGTGAAGAAACGTAAGCATTATGAAAAGCCAAGCGTAAAGCGCAAGAAAAAGTCCGAGGCTGCTCGTAAGAGAAAGTTTTAGGAGGATTTGAACTAGCATGAATCTTAGCGAACGATTGAACGAAGATATGAAGCAGGCGATGAAGAGTAAAGACAAGTTCAAACTCTCCACGATTCGAATGGTTCGTTCGACGATCAAGAATCTTGAAATAGATTTGAAAAGAACTTTGGATGACAACGAAGTGCTTGATATCCTCAGTCGTGAAATCAAACAGCGCAAAGATGCCCTCCAAGAATTTCAAAAAGCAGACCGCGAGGACCTTGCGGAACATGCAAAAGCAGAAATCGAGATTATCGGTCAGTATCTTCCCGCACAGCTTTCCGAAGAAGAAATTAAAGTTATTGTACAGCAGACCATCCAGGAAACCGGTGCTTCTTCGAAAGCCGACATGGGGAAAGTGATGAGCGCGCTCATGCCGAAGGTAAAGGGACGCTCAGACGGCAAACTTGTGAACCAAGTGGTTCAACAATTTCTGCAATAAACATAAGTGAAACACCCCTGATTTCAGGGGTGTTTTTTCATTTTCTGAAACGATTCCCTTCTATGATGCGTAATAACTACCATATGATGGACATTATAACGGGAATGTGGAAAGGAGGGGTAAGGTGAATTTGGCCAAAAAGGGGCTTAAGTCTCTCGTAATGATGCTGATGCTCATATTTTTGGTTGCCGGCAGCTGGCTTCCCGGGCGGGCATCCGCCGAAACCGGTGAGAAGAGCGGCCCGGTCTATATCATACCGGTAGACCAGGAAATTGAGACGGGGCTTGAGAAGTTCATGCGCCGCGGTTTTAACGAAGCGGCCAAGATGAATGCCGGGCTCGTTGTGCTCGAGATCAACACGCCGGGCGGGCTTGTCGATACCGCCGACAAAATCGGGCAGATGATCCGTGACAGCAAGATCCCTACGCTTGCTTACATTCAAGGCAATGCCGCTTCGGCCGGCAGCTATATCGCGCTGAATGCCGATAAAATCGCCATGAAGCCAGGCAGCATGATCGGTGCCGCCGCCATGGTGGACCGTACGGGAAAACGCGTGGATGATGCCAAGCTGGTCGCGTACTGGAAGTCGAAAATGAGCGCAGCGGCTGAGTCCAGCGGACGGGACAGCAAAATCGCCGAGGGTATGGCGGATATCAACATGGTCGTCGACATGCCGGCGATCGGTGAGAAGAAAGAGAAAGGCGATATTATCGCCTTGTCGAGCGAACAGGCTTTGAAGGTCGGATATGCCGATCATATCGCATCAACGCCTGAAGAAGCGATTCAATGGATGGGGTACTCGACGGATGACGTTTTCCGGGTCGAGCATACCGGTGCGGAGAAGGTGGCAGCCTTTCTGACACATCCAACCGTAATGATCATTTTGCTGTTCCTGGGGATCGCCGGTGTCGTCATCGAGCTGATGATTCCTGGCTTTGGCGTTCCGGGGATCGTAGGCGTAGTTGCCTTTGTACTGTATTTCTTCGGTAACTATGTGGCGGGCTTCGCAGGATCCGAGACGTGGCTGCTCTTTATTATCGGGCTCATTCTTATGATTCTAGAAATGTTTGTCCCGAGCTTCGGCATCCTAGGTATTCTGGGTGCAGTCAGCCTGATTGCGGGCGTTGTCCGGGCAGCTTACGATACGACGCACGCCTTGTTCTCGCTCGGGATCGCATTTGCGGCGGCCGTCGTGGTCGTGGTGATCGTCGCGATCATATTTAAGGAGAAGGGCATCTGGAACCGCTTCATCCTGAAAGAATCGCTGACCAAGGAGCAGGGCTTCGTTCCGACCGATGCGAAGGAGGATTTGCTTGGAAAATCAGGCGTTAGCGTGACGCCGCTCCGTCCGTCCGGTACCGTTGACGTGGAAGGCGAGCGGATCGACGTCGTAACGGATGGAGAGTTTGTTGCGGCGGGCACACCGGTCAAGGTCGTTCGCGTCGAAGGTGCGAGAATTGTCGTAAAGCCGGAATAATGCTGGCTTTTTAGCGAGATTCGTGTAACATGTTGTAAAGAACCTGGAAAGAATGTCACATGAAACCAATTGATTACCTGGAGGTTGATAGGCAGTATGGATGGAACTTCTCTTATCACGGTATTACTGATTGCGGTTGTCATCATTATTGTGCTCAGCGTATTTTTCAGCTTTTTCCCGGTCATGCTCTGGATCTCGGCCTTGGCGTCCGGCGTCCGGATCGGAATTATTACGCTGGTGGCCATGAGACTGCGGCGCGTCACGCCGAGCCGGATCGTCAATCCGCTCATCAAGGCGACGAAGGCGGGGCTGGGTCTTAACATCAATCAGCTGGAAAGTCACTATTTGGCCGGTGGTAACGTGGACCGGGTAGTTAACGCCCTCATTGCGGCCCAGCGCGCCAACATTCCGCTCGAATTTACGCGCGCCGCCGCCATCGACCTGGCTGGCCGCGACGTACTGCAGGCCGTTCAGATGAGCGTCAACCCGAGAGTCATTGAGACTCCGGTCGTAGCCGCCGTTGCGAAGAACGGGATTGAAGTGAAGGTTAAGGCCCGGGTTACGGTCCGTGCCAATATCGACCGTCTCGTCGGCGGTGCGGGTGAAGAAACGATTATTGCCCGCGTAGGCGAAGGGATCGTAACGACCGTCGGCTCCAGTGACATGCACAAGGACGTGCTGGAGAACCCGGACTCCATTTCCCGGACCGTATTGGCCAAGGGTCTGGATGCGGGAACCGCTTTTGAAATTCTGTCGATCGATATCGCCGACGTGGATGTAGGCAAGAACATCGGGGCTTACCTGCAGACCGAGCAGGCCGAAGCCGATAAGCGGATCGCCCAGGCGAAAGCCGAGGAACGCCGCGCGATGGCGGTAGCTCAAGAACAGGAAATGAAGGCTCGCGTCGTCGAGATGAGAGCGCGGGTTGTGGAATCCGAATCCGAAGTGCCGCTCGCCATGGCGGAAGCCCTTCGCTCAGGAAAGATTGGCGTCATGGATTACATGAACCTGAAGAACATTGAAGCCGATACCCAAATGCGCGGCTCGCTGGGCAAAATGGGGGATAGCGGAGATGGCGGCGGCAGTCCGAAAAATAACAAGTAGGGAATGAGCATCCATGTGGATCATTGAACACTTTTACTGGATCCTGATCATTGGATTTGCGGTCATCTCTGCGCTGAGCAAAAGAGGAAACAAATCGAAGCAGAGGCAGCAGCCCCGAGGCATGCCCACGTTCGGGGGAGAAGGCCGCCCGTATCAACGACGGGACGAAGCGGACGATTACGATGAGGACGAGGATGAGGAATACGATGAGGAATACGATGAGGGCCGTCCAGATCCGGCATACGGCTCCCGGCCACGGCCCCAGGAACCTGCCGGCAGAAGGAGCTCTCCGTTCGGATCGTATGATTCGTCAGCCCCTGAACCGCCTGTATATTCCCAAGACTACCGTCCGGCTCCGGACTATGATACCGGCGAAGGAGTATCCTCGATGTGGGCGGAGGAGAAGCCGTCCCCGGTACAGGCTACGCTGGAGGATCGAACCCGTACCATGCAGCAGGAGATCAACAGGGTGAACGCTTCTCTGGACAAAATATCGACGCAAATGGATATGGGGGCTGACAGGGCGGCTGACCGTGAGGCAGCTGTCCCGGTATCCCCTTTGGCCGAGCAGGCCAGACAAGGGATCATCTGGGCTGAAATTCTCGGCCCGCCCCGCTCAAAACGCCCGTTGAATCCGCGAAAATAACGATAATTTAGAAGTGAGGCCTCTTTCGGCCCGGGAAGATCATGATATCTTTTCGGGCAGCGGAAGAGGCTTTTCATTTTGGATCGCACAGCCTGTCCGCTGTGATCTAACGCCGAGAGGCGTTTTTTTTCGTGCTGCGCAAGGCGTGTGATCTTATGGCTTGAACTTCCCTGAAAAGCTTCATAAACCGGGCTTTGCGCGCATAAGGTGTAGAGTACAGGAAGGGGGAAGACCTTCGTATGGCCGGGATCAGCCGCAGGCTGCGGAAGTGGACGAACGAAATGCTGGATGTTCCGCAGGACGTTTTGTTCGATCTGCCGCGCATCACTATGGTGGGAAACAAAGAACTCTATATCGAAAATCATCGGGGCGTCCGGCATTTTTCACCCGATAAAATGGTCCTTTCCCTGTCCCAGGGACTGCTCGAGATCGAAGGCTCCGGGCTTATGATCCGGTCGATTCTGCCGGAAGAAGTGATGATCGAAGGATCGGTAACGAACATTAAATATACAGGGACGGAGGAGAGTCCATGAAAATCCCGACGTTAACCCGGGTTCGCGGCTGCGTGCGGATTGCTGTCCGGGGGGAGCATGTGGAGTATTTCATCAATGCATTGGCGGAGAACGGTGTACCGGTATGGGACATCGAGCCCAAAAACGGAAATTTGGCAGAGATGAAGGTGCTGCTGAGGGATTTTCATGCTCTTCGTCCCTTGTTGAAACGGACAGGCTGCCGGGTGCATGTACAGGGCCGGATCGGTTTGCCCTTTACGCTGGTCAAGCTGTATAAGCGCAAGTTTTTTATGGTGGGCATCGTGCTGTTTTTCGTTCTGCTCTTCCTGCTGTCGTCGATGGTGTGGAACGTCAGGGTAACCGGCAATGAAAAGATCGCAACCGAAGACGTGCTCGAAGCGGCGAAGAAGGAGGGGGTCCGCCCGTTCCAGTGGATTTTTCGCTTAGATTCGCCGGACAAGCTGTCGCGTGAGCTGAGCATCCGGCTTCCGGGCACGTCCTGGATCGGGGTGGAGCGCAAAGGCACCACCATTACGATCCAGATCGTGGAGGCGGCCGAACCGCCGAAGCAGCCGCTGACCGACCCGCGCCATCTGGTCAGCCGGACGGACGCGGTCGTCACAAGCATCTATGCGGAGCAGGGGCGGCCGCTCGTCGAGAAGAACTCCCGTGTGAAAAAGGGACAGGTGCTCATATCGGGCATTCTTGGCGTTGACGGTGGAAACACCGAGGTCGTCGTGGCCAAAGGGGAGGTCAAAGGGCTGGTTTGGCACGAATACAGTCTTACGGTTCCGCTGGTCCAGAAGCATAAAGTGTATACCGGGGAAAGAAAGACCAAGTCTTATTTTGTGATCGGTGACCGCGCGGTGCAGCTGTGGGGCTACGGAAAGGATCCGTACAAGGCTTCCGAAACGCTAACGGAGCATGATCCTCTGACCTGGCGCTCCTTCAAGCTCCCCGTCGGATGGATGACGGAAAAAGTCATGGAAGTGCGGGAAAGCCAAGAAACGCTGACCGTCGAAGAGGCCAAAAAACAGGGATTGGACGGAGCCGTGCGGGATATTTTGGCGAAATATGGGACGGATTCGCAGATCATCAGCCAAAAAATTTTGCATGAGAAGAAAGAGAATGGTAAAGTTTATATGAAAGTGCTTTTCGAGGTGGAAGAGAAGATTGCCGAAGAGCTTCCCATAGTTCACAACCAAGGAGAATGAGGCTATTTGTCAGAAAAAAATCACAGCGCACAAATCTTACTTCAAAGTGCAAGCGAAGGGATGTCCATTTTCGGACCGCAAGACACCTTTCTGAAGATGATCGAAGCGGAGATTCCCGCCCAGATCGTGTCGAGGGAAGCGGAAATTACCGTCCGCGGCAGCGACCGCGACGTGCAGGTGCTGACCGAGCTGTTTGAGGTGCTTCTCCAGCTTGTCCGCAACGGTTACATTCTGACCGAACGCGACGTATCCTATGCGATCGATTTGGCGAAGGACTTCCGGGCGGATCAGCTGCTCGACCTGTTCAAGGGTGAAATCACGACCACGTTCCGGGGCAAACCGATCCGGGTCAAGACGATCGGCCAGAAGCACTACGTCACCACGATCCGCAAGCGTGACATTGTATTCGGCATCGGGCCTGCGGGAACAGGCAAGACCTATCTAGCGGTTGTTTTGGCGGTTGCGGCCTTGAAGGAGGGCTCCGTCAAGCGGATCGTGCTGACGCGTCCGGCTGTCGAAGCGGGGGAAAGCCTGGGCTTTCTGCCGGGTGACCTTCAGGAGAAAGTAGACCCGTATTTGCGTCCGCTGTACGATGCGCTCTATGACGTTATGGGACCTGAACAGACTGCAAAGTCGCTGGAACGGGGATTGATTGAGATCGCTCCGCTCGCCTATATGCGGGGACGGACGCTGGATGATTCTTTTATCATATTGGACGAGGCCCAGAACACGACACCTGAACAAATGAAAATGTTTCTTACCCGTCTTGGGTTCGGCTCGAAGATGGTCATCACGGGCGACGTAACCCAGATTGACCTGCCGAGAGGCAAGAAGTCCGGGCTGGTTGAAGCCAAGTCGATCTTGAGCGGCATTGAAGAGATCGGGTTTGTGCAGTTCGCCGAGCAGGATGTCGTGCGTCACTCCCTAGTGCAGAAAATCATTGTTGCTTACGACAAAGCTGCAGAAAACCAAGATTAGAGGGGATTATCTTTATGACTTCGAAAGAAGCGTCATCAGGCAAATCTTTCTCAACTAAAAATATCGGATGGAAACATAGCGCGGCAACCCGCTATGTTCTCTTTTTATGTCTGGCCATTCTGTTCTACGTGAGCCTGGCGCCGGATCTGCTTCCGGAAAAATACAATATTCAGGTCGGCACACACAGCGAGAAGGAAATTACGGCGCCGATGCAGATTCCGAACAACAAAGCGACCCTGAAGGCGCAGGAGGAAGCTGCCGAACGCGTGCAGCCGATTTATACCATCGTTCCGATCCGGAACGACAGCCTGATCGCCTCGCTGCTTGACCGGATCGACAAGCTCAATCAGGACGACCAGGTTTCCCGGGAGGACAAGGTGGCGATCTACCGTCAGGAGATTCCGCAGAGAGCCCAGGACTTTGTGCAGAACTACGTCAATAATACGCGGAGTTCGGGCACCTATTCCGAAGCGCTGCTGAACGAAATGCTGAGGGTGACCAACCAGCAGGTCTATAAAATTCCGGAAGAGACCTTCATCAAAATTCCGCGTCTGACCTCTGCCGATATTACCGAGATGAAGCCGGTGGCGCGCGAAATCGTATCGCGGCTGACAAACGACCAGATCGTGGACGCCCAGACCGCAAGGGCCAAGGTGGCCGAGCTGGTCAGCACGAGCTCTCTGAGCCAGCGCACCGCGCGCGAGGTAGTGCAGGAGCTGTCGAAGATCGCGATTACGGCCAACAAGTTCTATGACGAAGAGGCGACGAAGGAAGCCAAAGTTCAGGCCCGGGAAAATACCCCTACGGTATATATCAAGCAGGGCGGCGTGCTTGTCGCCAAAGGCGAGCTGATTACGGAAGAGCTGTACAACCTGCTGGATGATAACGGCCTGCTCAAAAATGACGTCAACTATTGGCCGCAGTTTGGGCTGCTGCTTTTGTCTCTTCTGCTGGCCTTAGGACTCATGATGTTTATCCGCCAGCTTAACGGGGGCAAGTTTGGGTATAACAATTCCCAGCTGCTGATGCTTGTTCTTATTTTTATTATTACGATCGTTTCCATGCATGTCGCCGGCATTTTGCAGAGCAGCGAGCGCCCCTATCTGGGCTATTTGGCGCCGGTTGCCATCGGCTCGATGCTGGTCACGCTGCTGCTGGACATGTCGCTCGCGTTTTTCTGCGCCATGATCTTCAGTATTCTGTCCAGCGTCATCCTGAATGTGCATCAGGGGCAAATGTTTGATTTTAAGTTCGGCTTGTTCTCGCTGATCGTATCCTACGTGGCGATTTTTACGATCCATAAGGCAAGCCAGCGGTCGACCCTGCTGAAGGGCGGGATCATGGTTTGCTTGTTCGGCTCGTTGACTGTATTTTTGATTAACCTGATCGACAATGACGACTGGCAGCAAATGTCGACGCTGTACGCGCTGGGGTTTGCCTTTGCAGGCGGACTGCTGACTGCGATTCTGGTCATCGGCCTCATGCCGTTTTTTGAGGTCACGTTCGGCATTCTGTCAGCCCTGAAGCTGGTGGAGCTGTCGAATCCGAACCACCCGCTCCTGCGTAAGCTGCTTACCGAAACGCCGGGAACGTACCACCACAGCGTCATGGTTGGCAATTTGTCGGAGGCGGCGGCCGAAGCGATCGGCGCCAATGGGCTGCTGTGCCGGGTCGGATCGTATTACCATGATATTGGGAAGACGAAACGGCCAAGCTATTTTATAGAAAACCAGAACAATATGGAGAACCCCCACGACTCGATCGATCCGAAGCTGAGCAAGTCGATCATTATTGCGCATGCGAGGGACGGGGTCGAAATGCTCAAGGATTATAAGCTGCCGAAGCCGATTCGCGATATCGCCGAACAGCACCATGGCACCACCTTCCTGCATTTCTTCTACCACAAGGCGCTTCGTCTGGCGGAGGAGCAGGGCAAAGAGCCGGATTTCACGGAAGAGGATTTCCGTTACCCTGGTCCGAAGGCTCAATCCAAAGAGTCGGCCGTCATCGGTATCGCGGACAGCGTCGAAGCTGCCGTGCGGTCTCTCCGTAATCCGACCGTCACTCAGGTGGAATCGGTGATCGAGAAAATCATCAAGAGCCGGCTGGACGATCACCAGTTTAACGAGTGCGATCTGACGATGAAGGAATTGGATATTATCGCAAAGACGCTGAAAGAAAGCGTCATGGGGATTTTCCACTCCCGGATCGAGTATCCGGAAGAAATCAAGAAAACGAAGATGGATGAAGAGAATAGAAGGAGCGGTTGAAAGATGGGTCTGCATCTGGCTTGGAACAATGAACAAAATGAGCATCCGGTCAGCGAGGAGCTGATTGCCACGCTGGAGGTCATCCTGCAGAAGGCGGGAGAAGCGGAAGGCGTGGAGGACGGCGAAGTGGCGCTCACATTCGTCGACGATAAGCAGATTCATGAACTGAACCTCGAGTACCGCGGCATCGACCGTCCGACGGACGTCTTGTCCTTCGCAATGAACGAGAGCCTGGACGAAGAGCTGGACATCGTGTATGAGCTGGAAGAGGACGAGGAGCTGCACGATATGCCGGAGGTGCTCGGCGACATCATTATCTCCCTCGACCGGGCCAAGGCGCAAAGTGAAGAATACGGGCACTCCGTGGAGCGTGAAATCGGCTTCCTGTTCGTTCACGGATTTCTGCACTTGCTCGGGTACGATCATCAGGATGCGGAAAGCGAAGCGGAGATGATGGGCAAACAGGAGGCTGTCCTGGCCCAGGTGGGGTTGACCCGGTAATGGCCAAGCGCTCCTTCCTTGCTTCATTCAGTTATGCCGCGGAAGGAATCGGATACGCATTGAAAACCCAGCGGAACATGCGGTTTCATGCCGTGGCGGCGGTTGTGGTCATTGCCGCTGCCGCCCTGCTGCAGCTGACGTGGCAGAGGTGGCTGTTCCTGCTCGTCGCGATCACGATGGTGATGGCCGCCGAGCTGCTGAACACCGCCGTCGAGGTCGTTGTGGATATGGTTTCACCGGAGCCGCATCCTATGGCGAAGGCGGCGAAAGATACCGCAGCCGGCGCCGTGCTGCTGACGGCCATCTTTGCCGTCGTCGTCGCCATTATTGTGTTCTATCAGCCTGTCGCAGCATGGCTGGGAAGTCAACATTAGAAGTTACAGGAGGAATCATACTATGGACACAGCTCAATTAATGCAAGAAGCGATCAAGGCACGGACCAAGGCCTACACCCCTTATTCCCACTTCGGCGTAGGAGCGGCCCTGCTGGACGCCGAGGGCCATATCCATCACGGCTGCAACGTGGAGAACGCGGCGTACGGGCCGACCAACTGTGCGGAACGGACCGCGCTGTTTCGCGCTGTCGCAGACGGACATCAGCCGGGCAGCTTCCAGGCGATTGCCGTTGTTGGAGATACCGAAGGTCCGATCTCGCCGTGCGGCGTGTGCCGCCAGGTCCTGGTGGAGCTGTGTGCTCCCGACATGAAAGTCATCATGGGCAATCTGAAGGGGGACATCCAGGAAACCACGGTGCGGGATCTGCTGCCGGGTGCGTTTGGACCTTCCGACTTGAAACATAGTGACAGCGAATAAGCTGCACGATCTATTGGAATACACACATATAAAACCTGGGGCCCCATCTTCGGCGGCGGTGAGCATCATGTTGTGCCGCGGTACGAAGAATGCGGGCCCTGATGGTCTTCCTGCTTAAGGAAGCATTATAGGAGGGTAATGACTTACATGGCGAAACCGTCATTCAAATCAGGCTTTGTAGCCATTATTGGCAGACCGAACGTGGGGAAATCGACGCTGATGAATCAAGTCATCGGCCAGAAAATCGCCATCATGTCGGATAAACCGCAAACGACGCGCAACAAAATTCACGGCGTATATACGACGGATCACTCCCAAATCGTGTTTCTTGATACGCCGGGTATTCACAAGCGCCAGTCCAAGCTTGGCGATTTCATGAACAATACCGCGCTGAATACACTGCAGGAGGTGGAGGCCGTACTGTTCCTGGCCGATACGTCCGAAGGTTTCGGCGGCGGGGACCGCTTTATTATCGAGCAGCTGAAGAAGGTGAAGACGCCGGTCATTCTCGTGCTCAACAAGATTGACAAAATCGAACCTCCGGCGCTGCTTCCGATTATCGAGGAGTACCGCAAGCTGCATGATTTCGCCGAAATCGTGCCGATTTCGGCCATGCTGGGCAATAACGTGAACACCTTGCTCGAGCAGGTGGAGAAGTATTTGCCCGAAGGGCCGCAGTACTATCCGGAAGATCAGGTCACGGACCATCCCGAGCAGTTCGTCTGCGCGGAGCTGATCCGGGAGAAAATTTTGCATATGACCCGCGAAGAGGTTCCGCATTCCATCGCGGTCACGATCGAGGATATGCGCGTGCAGGACAACGGCGTCGTGTATATTTCGGCGGTGATTTTCGTGGAACGGGATTCGCAGAAGGGTATCATTATCGGCAAGCAGGGCTCGCTGCTGAAGGAAGTCGGCAAGCAGGCGCGGCAGGATATCCAAAACCTGCTTGGCTCGAAAATTTTCCTCGAGCTGTGGGTAAAAGTGAAAAAAGACTGGCGCAACCAAGAGCGGGTTCTTCGCGATCTGGGCTTTAACCGCGACTAGTGAGCATCCGATGCCAGGCGGGGGGAATCCCGGCTTGGCAGGAATTGCAACACATAGTTTCACGGCTTTCGTAACATCCTATTTTTTGAAGATGCAGACGCCATTTCCGAAGAAAGGATGAATACGAATGCGAGATTTTTCGTGGAAGTATTTTGCGATGACTGGAGATGTGGATGCTTACTTGCTCTATAAACAGGCCGCCGGCATGACGGCGGATGAAGCGGAGACGGCGGCTGCTACGCAGCTGCTGGATGAGACGGATACCTATGAAGAGAACGAATGATCTTTGGCTGCTCCGGGAATGGCTGGGGGAAGAAGCATGCTATACAGGGTGGAAGGGATCGTCATCCGCAGCATGGACTACGGCGAAGGGAACAAAATCATTACGATTTGCACCGAAAACGCGGGTAAAGTAGGCGTACTTGTCCGTGGCGCCAAAAAGGTGAAAAGCCGCCATGCTGCACTGACACAGCTGTTTACGACAGCGGAATACGTATTTTTCAGAAACGGCACGGGACTCGGCACGCTGAATGCAGGGGAAATTATGCAGTCCCATCACGTGCTGCGCGAGGACATCGTTCTTGCCGCTTATGCCTCCTACGCCTGCGAGCTGCTTGACCGCGTGCTTCAGGACGAGGAGACGGGGAGCTTCTGGTTCCAGCAGCTTAAGGCGTGTCTAGATGCGCTGGAAGATGGCAAAGACCCCGCCGTCATTATCAACTTGTATGAGATGAAAATATTGCAGACTGCAGGATACGGTCCCGAACTGTCATCCTGCATTTCTTGTGGAAGGGATATTTCACCACAGGAGGAACGGTATTGGGTGAGTCCGCGGCTCGGAGGCGTACTGTGCCGGGCGTGCAAGCACCTGGATTCTCAGGCCATGGGGATTTCGCCCCGGACGATGAAGCTGCTGCGTCTGTTTGCCCAGCTCGATTTGCGGCGCCTCGGCCACGTCGATGTGAAGGAAGAGACCAAGGCGGAGCTGAAAGCCGTCATGCGGGCATTTATGGATATGCAGCTGGGGCTGAATTTGAAGTCGCGGGGTTTCCTCGATCAGATGGAGAAGTACGGGCTGTAGGATCTGTTACAGTAGATCTTGACTATCGGAATCATTTCCTGTAGTATATATTAAGTTTCTAATTAAATTGTCTGACACGCAATGATCGAAGAAGTAGTGGGTCTTCCATTCCTGTTAGCGAGCCGGGGAGGGTGCAAGCCTGGCGGAAGGAATCCATGAATCGGCACTTCGGGAGTGTGAAATGAAATCGGAAAAGTGGGTTGTTCCTAGCTCAAGCGAGGGGCAGCCAAGTAGGGTGGAACCGCGGGATCAGCTCTCGTCCCTATGTCTGTACAACAGGCATAGGGCGGGAGCTTTTTGTTGTACAGAAATGTGATCATTATTGACGGGTATCCGTCCATTCCCCCCAATTTTCAATGAAGGAGAGTCGTATATGAACTTTCAGCAGATGATTCTGACGCTGCAGCAGTTCTGGGCCAATCAGAATTGCATTATCGTGAATCCCTATGATACGGAAAAAGGGGCCGGCACGATGAACCCGATGACGTTTTTGCGTTCTCTCGGACCGGAACCCTGGAAGGTAGCGTATGTAGAACCTTCCCGCCGGCCATCGGACGGCCGTTACGGGGAGAACCCGAACCGGCTCTATCAGCATCACCAGTTCCAGGTGATCATCAAGCCGAGCCCGGACAACATTCAGGAGCTGTATCTCGACAGCCTGAAGGCGCTCGGAGTGGATGCGCTCGACCACGATATCCGCTTTGTCGAGGACAACTGGGAGAACCCTTCGCTAGGATGCGCGGGTCTCGGCTGGGAAGTATGGCTGGACGGTATGGAAATTACCCAGTTCACATACTTCCAGCAGGTGGGCGGTATCGAAACGAACCCGGTCGCCGTGGAAATTACCTACGGGATGGAGCGCCTGGCTTCCTACATTCAGGAGAAGGAGAACGTATTTGACCTGGAGTGGGTTGACGGCATTTCTTACGGTGATGTGTTCCATCAAGCGGAAGTGGAGCATTCCACGTATACGTTTGAAGTGTCCGACGTGAAAATGCTGTTTACGCTGTTCAACATGTACGAGCAGGAAGCAGGCAAGGCGATGGAGCGGAATCTCGTATTTCCGGCATACGACTACGTCCTGAAATGCTCGCACACGTTCAACCTTCTCGACGCAAGGGGAGCCATCAGCGTTACGGAGCGTACCGGCTATATTACGCGGGTGCGCAATCTGGCCCGCCAGGTGGCGGCAACCTACATGGAGGAGCGCGAGAAGCTCGGCTTCCCGCTGCTGAAGAAAGGAGGCGACCTGAATGTCTAAGGACCTGTTGTTTGAAATCGGCCTGGAGGAAGTGCCGGCACGGTTTTTACGTGCAGCGATGGAGCAATTGGAAGAACGCATGGTGAAATGGCTGGAGCAGTCCCGGATCGCCTACGGCGAAGTTCACTCCTACGCAACCCCCCGCCGCTTGGCCGTGCTTGTTAAATCGGTTGCGGAGAAGCAGGAGGACGTGCAGGAGGAAGTGAAGGGCCCGTCCCGCAAAATCGCCCTCGACGAGAACGGCAACTGGAGCAAAGCCGCGCTTGGCTTCGCCCGCGGACAAGGCGTAGATCCCGAGCAGTTTACGTTCAAAGAGCTGAACGGCGTGGAATACATTTACGTCACGAAGAGCAGCAACGGTGTTGAGACTTCTGCGCTGCTGTCTGAGGCACTGCTCGGCATTCTCTCTTCGATGACATTCCCTAAGCATATGCGCTGGGGCAGCTATGAATATAAATTTATCCGTCCGATCCGCTGGATTACAGCCCTGTTCGGCACAGACGTCATTGATTTGGAAGTGACCGGCGTGAAGTCGGGCAACGTGACCCGCGGCCACCGTTTCCTCGGAACGGAAGCCGTTCTGCCGGAAGCCGGTGCTTATCAGGAAGTATTGCGCGGCCAGCACGTCATCGTAGACGTGAAGGAACGCGAAGGCATGATTCTGGAGCAGATCGAGTCGCTTGCTGCAGAGAAAAACTGGACCATTGCGGTCAAGGACGATCTGCTGGAAGAAGTGCTGTTTCTGGTGGAAACCCCGACGGTGCTTTTCGGAACATTCGATCCGGCTTTCTTGAACATTCCACAGGAAGTACTGATCACTTCCATGCGGGAGCATCAGCGTTACTTCCCTGTTCTGGATGGCCAGGGGCAGCTGCTGCCGTTCTTCGTAACGGTGCGCAACGGCGACAAGCGGTCGCTTGACGTGATCGCCAAAGGGAACGAAAAGGTGCTTCGCGCCCGCCTGTCGGACGCCAAGTTCTTCTATGAGGAAGACCAGAAGCTGGAGATCAAGGACGCGCTCTCCAAACTGGAAAGCATCGTCTTCCACGAGGAAATCGGCACGGTTGGCGATAAGGTCCGCCGGATCCGCCGTATCGCCGACCAGATCGGAGAAGCGCTGCAAATTTCCGGCACGGACAGTGAATCGGTAAGCCGCGCTGCGGACATCTGCAAGTTCGACCTCGTTACGCAAATGGTGTATGAATTCCCTGAACTGCAAGGGGTCATGGGCGAAGACTATGCCCGCAAAGCCGGCGAACGGGAAGACGTCGCGAAAGCGGTATTCGAGCATTACCAGCCGCGTTCGGCATCGGACGACGTTCCATCCAGCCTGGTGGGTTCCATCGTCAGCATTGCGGACAAAATCGACACGATCGTCGGCTGCTTCTCGATCGGTATCATCCCGACCGGCTCCCAGGACCCTTATGCACTGAGACGTCAGTCCCAGGGCATCGTGCAGATTTTGCTGGCTAAGCAGATGCCGCTCACGCTGTCCCAGCTGTTCGGCATCGCGCTCGGCGTGCATGCAGAGCTTCGCAGCTTGGACCGCCAGCCGGACGACATCCGCAAGGATCTGGCCGAGTTCTTCAGCCTTCGCGTGAAGAAACTGCTCTCCGAGACGCTCCGCTACGACGTGGTGGACGCGGTCATTTCCGCCGGCTTCGACGATGTCATCTCCGTTGTATCCCGCGGGGAAGCGCTGATGCAGGCGGTTAACAGCGGAGACGACTTCAAGACGACGGTTGAATCCTTCAACCGGGTCAGCAATCTGGCAGCCAAAGCGGAAAAGGCAGAAGTTCAGGAGCCACTCTTCGTGGAAGAGGCCGAGTCTAATCTGTTCCGCGCATGGCAGTCCATCACCGCCGATTACCATGCAGCGCTGTCGGAGCGGGATGGCGCCAAAGCCCTTGCGCTTCTTGCAGACATTAAGGAAGCCGTTACGAAGTTTTTCGATTCCGTCATGGTCATGGCCGAGGATGAGCGGGTGCGGGCTAACCGTCTGGGTCTATTGGCATCGATCGACCGCGATTTGAAGCAGTTTGCCGATTTTAACAAGCTGGTGTGGTAAACCTGTAAAGGTTTCGGGTAAAAGAATACGGAAGCGGGACGAAACAAATCGGTCCCGTTTTCGTATCTTTTTCATGTATATAGATTGAACTGAAGTTTTTCATTCAGCTTCCTGTTTTATTTTTCTTTAGTTCATTCTATGCACCCAAAAGTTTCCTGCAGCACTGTCAGAAGTTGTAATGTCCGTCCCGGAAGGATTTTTATAGGACAGGCTCGTATATAATAGTACGGAATACCAAGAATGACAGGTGGGCTCGAATCGGCTATGGATGACAGACAAATCGTTGTGGACGGCGATGCCTGTCCGGTGAAACAGGAGATTGCCGCAGCGGCTAAGGCTTTGGGCGTTCCCGTGCTGATGGTCTCTTCGTTCGATCACTTGATCCAGGCCGGGGAGGGTGTGCGGACCGTTCAGGTGGACCGGAGCGATCAAAGCGCCGACCTATACATCGCCAATCATATCCGCCGGGGGGACGTTGTGATTACCCAGGACTACGGACTGGCCGCCTTGGCCTTGTCGAAACATTGCTATGTGCTCTCCTTTCGGGGCATGGAGTTTCATAACGAGGACATCGAGTTTATGCTCGACCGCAGGCACCATCAGGCCAAAGCGCGTAGGAGCGGCAAGCATTCCAAAGGTCCGAAACCGATCACGGCGGAGGATAAAAGAATTTTTCAACAGAAACTGACAAAACTTTTGCAGGATTTGCAGGAGAACGTATAACGATAGCGAATTATATTTTACGTGCAAAAAGAGATGAAGGTGGTTATGATGAGTGCCGGACATGGAAGCATTCCGGAGAAGGTCATCGACGCGGTGCTGGAGCAGCATGATATCGTCGATACGGTAAGCAGGTACGTTCATCTGACCAAGCAGGGGAAATACATGAAAGGCCTCTGCCCGTTTCATTCGGAGAAAACACCGTCTTTCACGGTCACGCCTGAGCGGCAAATCTTTTACTGCTACGGCTGCGGCAAGGGTGGAAATGCCATCAAATTCAGGATGGAAATCGAAGGATTATCTTTTCCCGAAGCCGTTAAAGTCATGGCGGAAGAGAGCCACATCGCGGTACCGGAAGGGCTGGGGGGACCGGCGCATCAGCCGAATCCCGAGAGAGACCGCCTGCTTCAGGCCTACGAATGGACAGCGAAGTTTTATCACTATTTACTGAAAAATACGGAGCATGGCAAGGCAGCCATGGATTATTTGCGGCAGCGGGGCTTCACTGACAAGATGATCGATTTGTTCCAGATCGGGTATGCTCCGGATACGTGGAATACGCTGGTCCAGTTTCTGTCCAGGCGCTCCTTTGATCTCGAAGAGGCGGAGAAGGGCGGATTGCTGACCAAGCGCAGTGACGGCGGGGATTACTTGGACCGTTTCCGGGACCGGATCATGTTTCCGATCCATGACCGCAGCGGCAAGGTGATCGCTTTCGCCGGCAGGATTCTTGGCGAAGGGCAGCCGAAGTATTTGAATTCGCCTGAGAGCAAGCTCTTTAACAAAAGCCGGACGCTGTACAACCTGCATCAGGCCAGACCGTCCATTCGCAAATCGCGGCAGATCGTTCTTTTTGAAGGATACGGGGACGTGATCTCGGCATGGGAAGCAGGGGTTCAGAACGGCGTAGCCACGATGGGCACGTCCTTAACGGAGAATCACGCCTCTCTGATGAAGACGATGGCAGACGAAGTGCTGGTGTGCTACGACGGAGACCGGGCTGGACAAGCCGCGGCAATGAAGGTGATTCCACTGCTTGAAAACGTGGGGCTGAACATCAGGATCGCGGTGCTCAGCGATGGGCTGGATCCTGACGAATTCATCCGTAAATACGGGGCGGAACGGTTCATGCGGCAGATTATCGAGGGCGCCGTTTCAACTACAAAATTTAAGCTTATATATCTGAAAAAAAACCATATACTCCTAGAAGAAGATGGAAAAATCGCCTACACGAAGGAAGTCCTGCCCATCATCGCGGTGCTGCCTTCTTCCACCGAACGGGAAGTATATTTAAGGGAATTATCTTCAGAATTGCAGCTTTCCTTTGACAGCTTGAAGCAGGATTGCAACGAGATCCGCCAGTCGATGCAAAAAAACATGCCGGATGGGGATAATAACGACAAAAGGTGGAATAATGGTAGGCATAAAAAAGGGCATGTTCCCGCCCCGACATTACTGCCGGCTTATCATACCGGAGAACGTCGCCTTTTAGCCATGATGCTGCAGGATGCCGAGGCCGCCCGCTACGTGGAAGAACGGCTTGGGGACGCGTTTAACATTGATGATCATGCAGCGATTGCTGCTTATCTATATGCCTATTATGCACAGGGCAAATCACCGGATATCAGCCGGTTTATGTCGTCGCTCCACGACGATCGCCTCGAGAAAACCGTCAGCTCCATCTCCATGATGGATATGCCGCGGGAGTGGAGCGTGCAAGAGCTGGATGATTGCATTCGGGAGGTACAAAAGGTCCCGCAACAACGGAAAATAGAGCAGAAGAAAGAAGAAATGATATCTGCCGAACGGTCCGGAGACTTTTTGCGTGCTGCACAAATTGCAAGTGAGATTATAGCCCTAGAGAGACAGTAATCGTTGGCTTCGATGGTTTCTAGGGAGGAGGGAGTCGAAATATGGCGAATGATCAGCATACTGAACTAGAGACAGAATTTACGCTTGATCAGGTAAAGGATCAGCTGATTGAGCAGGGTAAAAAGAGATCGTCACTGAATTACAAAGATATTATGGAAAAACTATCGCCGTTCGACCAAGACCCTGAACAGATGGATGAGTTCTATGAGCATCTGGGCGATTTGGGTATTGAAGTGGTCAATGAGAATGACGAGGAAGTCAGCAATTTGCGCCAAGGCGACGACCATGAAGGTAGCGACAACGACGACTTTAATTTTGACGATGACCTGTCTTTGCCGCCAGGCATTAAGATCAACGATCCCGTACGGATGTATCTCAAGGAAATCGGCCGGGTGCCTCTCTTGTCCGCTGACGATGAGGTGGAACTGGCTAAGCGGATTATGAACGGGGACGAGGAAGCGAAGCGCCGGCTGGCTGAAGCGAACCTGCGTCTCGTTGTCAGTATCGCCAAACGCTACGTCGGCCGCGGCATGCTCTTCCTTGATTTGATTCAAGAAGGCAACATGGGCCTGATCAAGGCCGTTGAGAAATTTGACCATAATAAAGGGTTCAAATTCAGTACGTATGCCACTTGGTGGATTCGCCAGGCCATTACGCGCGCGATCGCGGACCAAGCGAGAACGATCCGGATTCCGGTTCATATGGTGGAAACGATCAACAAGCTGATCCGGGTATCCCGTCAGCTGCTGCAGGAATTGGGGCGCGAACCAACGCCGGAAGAAATCGCGGCCGAGATGGAACTCAGCGTGGAGAAGGTCCGGGAAATCATGAAGATTGCCCAAGAGCCGGTGTCGCTTGAGACGCCGATCGGGGAAGAGGATGATTCCCACCTGGGGGATTTTATCGAGGATCAGGAGGCGCTTGCTCCTGCGGATGCGGCGGCCTACGAGCTGCTGAAGGAACAGCTGGAAGACGTGCTCGATACGCTGACTGAACGTGAGGAGAATGTGCTCCGGCTTCGTTTCGGTCTGGATGACGGCCGGACCCGGACGCTTGAGGAAGTGGGCAAAGTGTTTGGCGTTACCCGTGAACGGATTCGCCAAATCGAAGCCAAAGCGCTCCGGAAGCTTCGCCATCCAAGCCGCAGCAAACGGCTTAAGGATTTTCTCGAATAGCGAAACCAACTTGGACCTTCTGCGGCGTGCCGCCAGCAAGGTCCTTTTTTTAGATATAAGATTGGATATAAGCATTGGAGGTTGGGCTTTCTTATATCGCAGCGAGCAGGCTATGTATTTCTTAGGCTTCGGCCGGACAGCCTGCTTGTAAGTTTTGTTTTCTTTTAGAATTATTTCCTTAATTTGTTTTTATTTTAGCGCTTTTAACGAGCCAATGCAAATGATCTGGACATTTATCCAAAGATTGGAAGTGTGTATTGCAGGGGGCCGCTTCCGCCTCTGCCGCTGCCGATTTGCAGAAAGGACCTGCCGTTTGGTAGGGTAAAGGAAGGGATAAAAATAACTGATGGTGACGGTGGACATATGAAATTATCAAGAAGATTACAGCTTATTATGGAGCAGATTCCCGATGGAAGCCGCCTCGCGGATATTGGCTCGGACCACGCGCTTCTGCCGGTAGCAGCCGTTGAGGCGGGGCGAGCTATAAAGGCCGTGGCGGGAGAAGTCAATCAAGGCCCGCTACAGGCGGCGGCCAAGCAGGTAGCCGAAGCTGGACGGGGCGAGGACATTTCGGTGCGGCTCGGAGACGGTCTGGCGGTCATTTCGCCGGGGGAAGTGGATGTGATTACGATCGCCGGCATGGGCGGGAGCCTGATCGCGAGCATTTTAAACGAGGGGCAGGACAAACTGTCCGGGGTGAAGCGGCTCATCCTGCAGCCGAACGTCGGCGAAGATTTGCTGCGCCGGTGGCTGCTCGATCATGCCTGGGTGCTGGTGTCCGAGAGGATTATCGAGGAAGACGGCAAAATATATGAGATTTTGACAGCTGTACCGGAGCATTCATCACCTGTACGGTCGAATGAAGATTTGTACCGGGAGCGCTCGTGGAAGGGCGGGGAAGCCAGCGGGGACGTAATCCTTTCGAGGGAGCTGTTGATCCGCATGGGTCCTTGGCTGCTGGAGCAGCCAAATGAAGTGTTTGTGGCCAAATGGCAGGGCGAACTGGTGAAGATGGAAGGCATTCTGAAGTCCGTGTCGTCCTCCAAGCTGCCTTCTGCCGCAGCCAAGGCCAGAGAACTGACCGAGGAAATGAAACAAATCAGGGAGGTGCTTGCATGTTTGCAAAAGGACAAACGGTAATTCAATATATGGAGCAGCTGGCCCCCAAGCACTTGGCGGTGCCGGACGACCGGATCGGGCTGCAGCTGGGCAGCCTGCAGAAGGAGATCCGGAGCGTGCTGGTGACGCTGGATGTCAATGACGAGGTGGTCGAGGAGGCTATTGCGATGGGCGCGGATTTGATCGTAGCGCATCACGCCATCATTTTCCGTCCGCTCAAACAGCTTCAGACCGACACCCCGATGGGAAAAATGTATGAGAAGCTGATCAAGCATGACATCGCCGTCTATATCAGCCACACCAATCTCGATATTGCCGAGGGAGGCATGAATGACTGGATGGCTGAAGCGCTTGGCATTGCGGACGGCGTACCGCTGGATGAGGTGCATGCTGAGAAGCTGTACAAGCTGGTCGTGTTTGTTCCGGCCGCCAATGCAGAGAAGGTCCGGACCGCCATGCTGGACGCAGGAGCCGGTGCTATCGGTAATTACAGCCACTGCAGCTTTAACGTGCAGGGCACGGGCACCTTTTTGCCACAGGAAGGAACGGAACCTTATATCGGCAAGCCTGGGAAGCTGGAGCAGGTGGAAGAGGTTCGGATCGAGACCATCGTCCCCCAGGGGATCCGAAACAAGATCGTTCAGGCGATGATCAAGGCGCATCCTTATGAAGAGGTGGCTTACGATCTGTATCCGGTTGACTTGAAAGGGCGCAGTTACGGGCTTGGCCGGGTAGGAAAGCTTCGGGAACCGGTGACGCTGGCCGAATTCGTCGACGTGGTCAAGGAAAAGCTGGATGTGCCGCATGTCCGGGTCGTTGGCGACTTGAACCGTAAGATCGGCAAGGCCGCCGTTCTTGGCGGATCTGGCAGCCGCTACGTGAATTCCGCGATATTCCGGGGGGCTGACGTGCTCGTGACCGGAGACATCGATTATCACACCGCACAGGATGCGCTGATGGCCGGGATTGCCCTGATCGATCCGGGGCACAATGCCGAGAAAATCATGAAGGCCAAAACAGCCGAATGGCTGCAGGCCAAGCTGTCGGACAGCCGCTATGATACGAAAGTCGCCGCGTCCCAAATCAACACCGAGCCGTTCCGCTTTATGTAAAAACGGTAATTTTCGTTAAATTAATAGGCATTTGCCATTGTGTCCGGCGGCAATTCCTAGTATAATATTTTTTGTTGTCCGGAAAGTTTGACAGACAATCGCTGGCGGCGCGTAAGGCGCCGCGAGAGGAAAGTCCGGGCTCCGTAGGGCAGGGTGCTGGATAACGTCCAGTCAGCGCGAGTTGAAGGATAGTGCCACAGAAATGGACCGCCGATGGCTGCTGCTTGCAGCAGCACAGGCAAGGATGGAACCGAGGTGTAAGAGACCCCGAGGAGCGTTGGTGACTTCGTTCCTGGTAAACCCCACCTGGAGCAAGACCTAATGGAACGCAGCTTCCTCGAGAAGCAGCCTTTGCCCGAGGCGCGTTCGGGTTGGTCGCTGGAGCCAATCAGTAATGGTTGGCCTAGATAGATGATTGTCGCTTATCCGTGGGAGGGTAGTTCCCGAATGCACCACGACGAGCACAGAACCCGGCTTACGTAAAACTTTCCTAACTGCCAACAGTTCTTATTAGGATGACGTAATCAAGGCGGTATCCCGTAATTTTACGGGATACCGCCTTTTTGCTGTCCGGTCACCGGGCCAAGCCTGTTTTAGACGGATACCTTTCAGCTAAGGACAAACGTACAATCCCGATTAGGATCTCCATAATAGACTATATTAAATTTATGAAGGGAGATGCTTATCGAATGAGCCACTGCTTTAATTGTCCTCCTGCAGATCCGGTTTATACCGATCCGACTGTGGTTTATCAAGATTATTACTATCCGCAGGTCGTTCCGATTGTCCACACGGTTGAAATTGTAAAAAGACATCACTGTGTCCCCGTCCCTAAACACTGCTATAACTATGTCGTTCGCGAAGAAAACATTGTAGGTACCGTTTCCGCTTACAGAGGTCCGAAACGTTCAGCCCGCAAGTCGAGAGCCAAACGTACACGGTAACTTCTGCTTTAAAAAAGGCAACCCGCTCCTGAAAGGGGCGGATTGCCTTTTTTTTGCCGGAATTTATTTGGTTTTCATGCTCTCACTGCCCATGATCGAATTCATCTGGTTCTGTACATGTTGCGGCCACAGCTGAAGCGGAGAATTGCCGCCACCTGCTGCCTGCAGCGCTCTATAGATATCAATTTGACCGTTGCCGTAATATTTGTCATGTCCTTTCGGCCCAAGATCAATGGTGCTTTGGCACATAATGTCCATCACTTGTTTATTGGTCAAGTCCGGGTTCCGCGAGCGGATCAGCGCGGCCATGGCAGCGACATGCGGACTGGCCATCGACGTTCCGGACAGGGCGGCGTACTGGTTACCCGGATAGGTGCTGGCAATGCTCGTCCCAGGCGCGGCTACGTCGATATAATCCCCGTAATTGGAATAGGAGGCTTTCTTCATGTTCGCATCGGTCGCAGCAACGGCGAGTACTTCGGGATAGGCCGCAGGGAAGCCCGGCCGCTCGGTGTTGTCGTTCCCTGCCGCGGAAACGAGCACGACGTCCTTGTCGTAGGCGTATCTCACCGCATCGTGCAGGAACTGGGAATCGGCGTAGTTGCCCAAGCTCAGATTAATGACTTTAGCTCCATGATCCGCCGCCCAGATGATGCCTTCCGACACCGAATAGGTCGTGCCCGATCCGGATTTATCGAGCGCCTTCACCGGCAATATTTTGTTATACCAGCTGATACCGGCCACGCCTTCATTATTGTTGACGACGGCCCCGATGATGCCGGCCACATGCGTGCCGTGACCTACATCGTCCAGCGGGTCGCTGCCGGGATCCACGACGTTGTAGCCGGACAGCAGCTGGCCTTGAAGATCCGGATGGTTAATGTCTGCACCGGTGTCCACGATACCGACAATAACATCGTTGCTTCCTTTGGATAAATCCCAGCCCTGGTTCGTTTCGATCGCTGGGAGGTTCCACTGGTACTTCGCAAACAGCAGGTCATTCGGCACGTTTGGAAGGCTGCCTGTTTCCGGAACGGTATCGTTGGTTAAATATAAATAATGCGGTTCTACATAATGAGGATTCCAGTGGTTTAAGAAATATACTTTCAACTGGCTGTAATCCATCGTACTGGAACGGAAGACGTAAGCATATCCGAGTTTTCGGGCGGATTCCGCATTGACGTCACCTTTGATCCGGTTCATCTCGTCCGGAGACGGGTCCTGGCGGAAGCGGACGACGATTTCGTTCTCGTAGAAGTGGCTTGCGTTTTCGTTATCATGTCCCGTCTTGACGGTCAAATCGCGCAGCGTGTCGGCGTGAACCGATTCGACTTTAAATTTGCCCTCTCTCGGGTAAGGGATCAGCCGCAGGTTTTTCTTCTGATGATTTTCCACGTCGAGCAGTATTTTTTGATTCATTAAGGCGATGACGCTCTGATTGCTTTTGGCCGACGGTTCTGCGATGACGAAGTACTGCTTGCCCGCCAATTTGAAGGAGGGGGACTGGTACGACTGGTGATTCTTTACCTGCTGCTTGGCTATACTTAAATAATGATCCAGCCTTTTCCTGTCCTGGGAGGTCCAAGAGTCTTCTTTTTTGGCAAATTTAAGCGGTTGATTCAGCTTAGGATCCTGCCACACCAGCATGGAAATATGGTCATGGGTTTTCTGCAAATTCCGCACATAATCGGTAATCTGCTTTGGCTTTGCGCTGCCCATATTGTTCAGCATCGCCGTCAGATGCTGTCTCGCATCCAGCCGGGTCAAATGGTCGGTTGAAGCGATATCCTGCGCCATCATGCTGTTCTTTAAACGATGCTCCTGATGCGGAGCCGGGACCGGAGGGGATTCGGCGGCCTGCTGCCGGCTGTCCGAGCGCGGGAGCAGCAAAAATAACGCGAGCGCGCCGCAAACGGTTGCCGTTCCGATGCCCACCCATTTTCCTTTCGACATAAAAAGTACCTCCTTGAGAATGATAAGTACCTTTAGCGTGAGAAATGGGAAGCTATTTTATACCCCGGCGGCCGACTCAGGCAAAAACCTGCTCAATTCGTCCAAATCGTGACCAGAAAGGGATACCGTTCCAGTTTGTTTTATGTTAGGATAGTACATGAAAATTGATCCTTGCTTCAAACGATGGTGATGAAATTTCGGATCCTCTCCAGGACCGAAAGGAACAAATTAAGGGGGAGCTAATTAGCTATGTCAGCAGGTAATGTTCAAAAATTGTGTGAGACCACGAAAGAGAAGCTGAAATCCGCGATCGAGAAACTGGAACAATTCCTCAATGAGAATTCGATTCCGCAGCTTGCGCCAGACAATAATGAGGAAACGCTGCAATTTTACAAAGGATTTTTGTCTGACCTGCGGCATCTTCTGGTCTTCTCCGAAGTATCAGCCGAGAAACTGGGAATTGCGTTGCGCCGTGCCAATTTTGACACTGATTTTGCTGAAAAAGCTCTCTATAATGTGTATCATCATTGCGTTAACAACTTCTTTTATCCGAAAAGCGAAAGCTATTCCGAAGATGGGCGTTATGCATACACGGGACAGGACGCTATCCGTTTCCGGGTAAAACCGGTTCGGCCAGTAAGAGACATCATTCTCGATATCACCAAAGTATATGAAGAGCTTCGGGACGATCTGACTTATTACGAAAGCGATTATTTAACGGAGCGCCGGATGCACAACCAGCGTTCGCACGCTTAATCCTTATACGATTACACCAAAGATGCCTGATGATGGCATCTTTTTTTATTTTCCTCATGACGACCATCAACTGACAAGATGCAGCAGGGATACGCCGATATGGAGCAGGGGACAATGAAGCTTGAGGTGATAAATAATGAAGGATCCAAGAACCTATGTAAAATGCAGCGTCAGCAACTGCAGCTACTGGGGTGAAGAGAATGTCTGCAAAGCCGAGCAAATCCTGATCGAAATCGACAAGCACGCCTCCGCCAAGTACAGCGAGGAGTACGGCAGCGAGCTTGGAGAGCACAAAGACCGGGCTGTAAATTCTTCGGCTACCTGCTGTCTGACCTTCAAGCCCAAAACTTCTTAATTCAAGCGCCCGACTCCATTTATGCACTTATCCATCTGTCGTGAGGAGGCTTCTAATCATGGATGAATTCAACAAACGAGAGCAGGAACACAAGACGGACAGCCCATTTGCAGGACAAGGAATCACTCCCGTTTCAACGAATAACGTTTCCCGCACGAATCACCGAGAAGAATATGCAGCTGAAGCGGGTACTACTCCCTCTGCAACCCGGGATAACGAGTTCCGGCAGGCGATCGCCACACGGATCCGTACCGATTACCCGCGCAGGGACGCCCATAAAGAGGAGTATGCCTCAGAGGTAACATCCCCTGAAGTCACAAGCCGTGAGGCCGGATATTCGGTCCGGGACGACCGGAAGGCGGATGTCGCTGTGAAGAGAACGGATTTGTACAAAAAAGACCGCGAGGAGTACGCGGCAGAAGTAGCTCCAGCACCATCGGTCCGCAGGGACGAGGTCCGTACCTCGGATGATGCCGAAAACCGGAACGCCGTTCAAAACTATGGACGTACAGCCGGTTATGTCGGTGTAGGCTTCGGCGTCCTGTCCTTGTTTATGTGGTCCATTATCCTGGGCCCGCTGGCTGCGGTCATTGGCTTTTATGCGTACAGCCAAGGCAGCAAGGTATGGGGCGGATGGGCGATGGGACTCGGCATTTTGGCGACGATCAGCTACTTTGTGCTGGTTCCGTTCGCCCGGTAAATCAAACGGGCATAAAGCGTCTTTGGCCGCTGATGAAGCGGCTGAGGGCGCTTTTTTCATGTCAGCGTTTTTTGGAACAGGTCTGGCGCAAGACGGCGGAATCATGGTAAAATAAATCCAATCCGCATGGACGAGATTATGAGGGAAAATGAGGTTTGAGATGATGCAAATCGATCCGGCTGCAGCGCAGCAGTTGTTGGCAATGCAGGACAACAGCCGTATTCAAAATAGAGACGAGCTTCTCCAGGACATTATCGAGAATGGCAGCACCTCTGATTTTGGTGTTATTCTGAACCAGCTGCTGGATGACTCCAGCGCGGCAGCTGCAGAAATCGATGCTTCCGTACAACCGACGGTGCCCGGCGTATCGTGGAGTGACGGTCTGCTGTGGCAGCAGCTGGGAGAGGCGAATACCTCGCCGGTGGAACACGTTGACGAAGTGTCCAAGCCGGCGCATTCCGATTCCGGCTCCGGCAAATCGACCGCTTACAACGACTTGATTGAACAGGCAAGCCGTAAGTACGGAGTGTCCGAATCGCTAATCAAGGCCGTCATCGAGACGGAGTCCACTTTTAATCCGAATGTCGTATCTTCTGCGGGGGCCAAAGGCCTGATGCAGCTGATGGATGGCACGGCGCAAGGACTCGGGGTCAGCGATCCGTTCGACCCGGCGCAGAACATCGATGCCGGCACGAAATACCTTTCGTATCAGCTGAGCCGCTTCGGTGGGCAGGAAAATATGGCGCTGGCGGCATACAATGCGGGGCCTAACCGGGTGCTCAAACTCGGAGTATCGACCGATGCCGAATTGATGCAACAATTGGACCGGCTTCCTGCAGAAACAAGGAACTATATCCGTAAAATTGCGGATGCCAGGGCAAAATATGAAGGTTAATACCAATCGCATAGCGTTTTAAGTTACGGGATCAAACTCGGGAGAACGGGAAGCGGCTCGATATGAAGCGCTTCTTCCGATGTTTGATCTCTTTATATTGCTTCGGGTGATCCGTGTAAAGGAGGAAAGGTGATGATCTATTGGGACCATGCGGCAAGTACGCCACCCTACGAAGAAGTGATCCAGACGATGGCGGAAGTGATGAGACAGCATTACGGCAATCCTTCATCCATTCACCGGATGGGCGAGGACGCTGCCAAGCTAATCAAGCGTTCCCGGGAAGTATGCGCCGCCGCCCTTGGTGTTAAACCGGCCGAGATCATCTTGACCTCAGGCGCAACGGAAGGCAACAATATGGCCATTAAAGGCACAGCCTTTCAATATGTCGGCAGGGGCAAGCACATCATAACAACTGCAACGGAGCATCCGTCCGTCTACGACAGCTGTTTATATCTTCGGGAACACGGATTCGAGGTAACCTTTCTTGATGTGGACCAGAAAGGCCGGATCAATCCTGACCAGCTGCGCAGCCTCATTAGAAAGGACACCATCCTGGTCAGCATCATGCATGTCAACAATGAGACCGGAGCCGTGCAGCCGCTGGAGGCGGCGGGGCGGATCATTAAACAGTGCAACCCGCTGACGCTGTTCCATGTGGACGGTGTTCAGGGCTTCGGCAAGCTGCCTGTCGACCTGCAGGCGTGGCAGGCAGACTTATATACGTTATCCGCACACAAACTCCGCGGTCCCAAAGGAGCCGGCGTATTATTTCGAAGGGAAGGCGTTCAGCTTCATCCGCTGCTGTCGGGAGGCAAGCAGGAGTCCGGCATGCGCTCGGGGACGGAAAATTATCCGGGGATCGTCGCCATGGCCAAAGCCATGCGGATGGCTAAAGAGCAGTTAGGGACTTTCAGTGAGCAGGTCGGGGGGCTGCGGGACGAATTGCTCGCATTTATCCGAACGATACCGGCCCTTGCGCTGAACAGCGACGAAGACGGGGCGCCGCATATCGTTAACGTGTCTTTTTCCGGAATGAAAGCCGAGGTCCTTCTGCATTCGCTTGAGGAGCACGGCATGCTCGTGTCCACCAAATCGGCCTGCTCTTCCAAGACGGCGGAGCCAAGCCGTGTCCTGCTTGCCATGGGACGGAGCGAGGATGAGGCCTCCAGCGCAATCCGGATCAGCATGGGGCTTACCAACACCAAGAATGATGTAGAGCGGTTGAAGAACGCGCTTCAGGATGCGGTCGAACGGCTGACGCCTTTAATGACAGGAAGGAATGAAATCCATTGAAATATGATATGCTTCTGCTCCGTTATGGAGAAATTACACTCAAGGGAAAAAACCGGGGGCGCTTCGAAAATGCGGTGATCTCGCATATCCGGTCCGTTCTTAAGGATTTTCCCAAAGCGAAAATTCGCAAGGAGTACGGAAGACTGTACGTTGAACTGAACGGGGAAGAGGCGGAACCACTGATCGCCTCGCTCCAAAAAATATTCGGGCTGACGTCGATCAGCCCGGTAGTTGTCAGCTCTACGGAGCTGGATTCTATTTTGGAAGCTTCATCAGCATTTATCGGGCAGATGAACATGGATGAAGAGGTCACCTTTAAGGTTCATGCCCGCAGAGTGTGGAAGGCTTTCCCGCACTCGTCCCATGAGATGAACCATCTGGTGGGTGCGCCGCTGCTGAAGAAGTATCCCCTGTTAAAAGTGAGCATGAAGGATCCCGAGCTCACCCTGAATGTGGAGATCCGCGAGCAGGGAACCTATATATTCTGTCAGACGATTCCCGCCGTCGGCGGATTTCCGCGGGGAAGCAACGGCAAGGCCATGCTGCTCCTCTCCGGCGGAATCGACAGCCCGGTCGCAGGGTGGTCCTCCATGCGCAGAGGGCTGGAAGTGGAGTGCGTTCACTTCTACAGCTACCCGTTTACAAGCCGGCTCGCCAAAGAGAAGGTCATCGAGCTGGCGAAGGTGCTCTCAGGTTATGCAGGTGAGATCAAGATTCATCTGGTGCCGTTTACCGAAGTGCAGACGTCCTTTACGGGCATTGGACAGGACAATTTGATCATTACCCTGATGCGGCGTTCGATGCTCAGAATTGCCGAACTGCTGGCCAAGCGTGAAGGGGCACTTGCGATCGTTACCGGAGACAGCCTTGGGCAGGTCGCCAGCCAAACCCTGCCAAGCATGAACGTGATCGGCCGGGCGACCGAGCTGCCGCTTCTGCGGCCGCTGATCATGATGGATAAAAACGAGATCATCCGGATTTCCAAAGAGATCGGCACATACGAAACCTCGATTCTTCCTTATGAAGACTGCTGCACGCTGTTCGTGCCCAAGTCACCGACGACGAATCCGAATTTGCGGGTTGTCGAGAATGTTGAGGCGTCGATCGAGAAGCTCCCTGAGCTGATCCAAGACGCCTTTGAGCGGACCGAAACTTTGGTGCTCACCAAGGATTATGTGATTGGAGAGGAAGAAGAAGCAGGCGGCGTTAACGAGGATTGGTTCTAAAACTCAGAGGATTAGGAAACAAAAAAAGGAGGCTCTTCATTGAAGAGCCTCCTTTTGTATGACAACAAGCCGGATATGTGTGTTCTAACTATACGAATGTTCATCTTTCCGTTTCTTCATCGACGCGCGTTTCAGGTATCCGAGGGCAAGAATGGCTATGACGACGATCACGATAAACAGCACCCGGAGAACCGGATATTGTTCAAAAAACGGAGCAAACCGCTTTTCTTCCGTAATCATGTTGGATGCCGTGTAACCGAGTACCGCCGAACCAAGGTAAATAATCCATGGAAACTTGTTAATCAGCTTAATAAACAGGGTGCTTCCCCAAACGACAATCGGAACGCTGATAAGCAGTCCGAGAATGACGAGGATGATATTCTGCTCGGCTGCGCCGGCCACGGCGATCACATTGTCCAGGCCCATCGCGGCATCCGCTACGATAATAGTCCGTACAGCTCCCCATAAGGTTTGGCCTGCCTTGATGTCCGTATGATCGTCGTTATCGGCCAGCAGCTTGTAGGCGATCCATACGAGCATGATACCGCCAACGGCAAGCAGCCACGGCACTTTCAGCAGCCAGACGACGACGATCGTCGCAATGATCCGAAGCAGGACTGCGCCTCCGGTTCCATAAAAAATAGCCTTTTTCTGAGTCGAGGGGGCAAGATTCCTCGCAGCAAGGCCAATTACGATGGCGTTATCGCCAGCCAATATTAAATCCAAAAAGACAATTTTGATCAAATTAACTAAAAATTCTGTTACACTGTCCAAGTCAGGTCACTCCTTATTATGACTGTATACGGAGTTCAATAGCAAATCGATTCATTATAGGCTAATTTTTCATGTGAAGTCAAGCATAGCCTGGCCAACTCCCACATAGATGTAGAGTGGGGGTGTTGACCTTTGGAATCGATTTGGCTGCTCATTCAGATCCTGATGATCAATTTGGTCCTAAGCGGCGACAATGCCGTCGTGATTGCTCTGGCGAGCAAGGACCTGCCGGAGAAGCAGCGTAAACAGGCGGTATGGTGGGGAGCGCTCGGCGCTGTTATCCTAAGGTGCTTGTTGACTTTTATTGCGGTCATTCTGCTGAAAATCCCTTATGTTCAGGCGGTCGGCGGGTTCATGCTCATCTGGATCGCCTTAAATCTGCTGATCGAAAACAAGGATGAGCTCCGGCTGCAGGAATCCTCCACCATCTGGAAAGCGGTCAGGACTATTCTTGCGGCGGATTTCATTATGAGCCTCGACAACGTACTGGCCATTGCCGGACTCGCCAACGGCGATCTCGCACTGATCGTGATCGGCATTGCGATCAGCATACCGATCGTCGTCTGGGGCAGCAATTTGATCGTCACCTGGCTTCACCGTTTCCCGGTGCTCGTGTACATCGGGGCGGGCATTCTAGCTTATACAGCCGGTGAGATGCTCCTCCAGGACCACAGGCTGGGGGCTCTCCTCTCCGCATCTCTGCCGGAACTCCACCATCTCATTCCCGGCGTATTGGCCGGCTTGGTGATCGTCTCCGGCGGTATCAAGCAGCTGCTGCTGCGGCCGCGCTCATAAGCAGGACAATCTCGTTAAAAACCGGGCTGAACCCGGTTTTTTTCTTGTTATGGACATAAAAATCGCAAAATATTGGACTCATTCGGGCTTGCGGCAGGACCTTTCCTTTCCGGGGTTATTTTGGCCTGCAGTGCCTAAAAAATTACAGGCGCAATCTGGTTTTTTTCACACGTTTCAGATAAACTAAAGATGAAAATATGTCGTTTTTTGCGTATGGCGTAAGGGACGGCTATAGAGAAGAGGGTGGGAGAATGTCCTCAAGGAACGACTTGAAGCTGGGCCTGTTCATTGTCATTGCTGGGATCGTCATTTTGCTTGGCAAGCTTGGAGTTTTCGGTTTTTTGGGCCGCACGCTGTGGCCGCTGGTCCTTTTGATTCCCGGACTGGTTCTGCATATGCTGTTTTTCGGCAACCGGGCGCGTGCAACGGTGCTTGTACCCGGCGGTATTTTGACGGTGTACGGGCTGCTCTTTTTACTGTGCAGCACGATCAGCTGGGGGCTGATGTCCTACTTGTGGCCCGCCCTTCTGCTCGGGATCGCGGTCGGGTTGTACGAGTATTACCTGTTTGAAAAGCCGCGTCCGTCCTCCTTGCTTCCTGCCTCTGTCATTTTGGGACTGGCTTCGCTGGTACTGTTCTTCATCAGCCTTCTTCATACCGCGGTGATCTATATCCTCGCCGTGCTTCTGATTGCCTTGGGCATTTGGCTGATTGCCGGAAGGGGGAAATCCAGAAACCGGAAGTGGAAGAGCGGCTGGTAAATCAGGCCTTCTATTTTCTGTAAAACACTTGTTTTTTTCTGAAACTTCATTATAATATAAGGGATGTAGAAGCGTCGGCGCTACCGCCTGACGCTTCATTTGTTGAAAGACTTCGTTACGATTTGAAAGGGAAAGGATCTGGATAAAAGCCATGCATTCAAGAGATAAAATTCGCAACATTGCGATTATTGCGCACGTTGACCACGGCAAGACGACCCTGGTTGACCAGTTGCTGCAGCAATCGGGGATATTCGCCAAGCACGAACACCTGCAGGAACGCGCCATGGACTCCAACGATTTGGAGCGCGAACGCGGCATTACCATCCTGGCCAAGAACACGGCCATTACGTATAAAGATTTTCTGATTAACATTGTGGACACCCCGGGACACGCCGACTTCGGCGGCGAGGTGGAACGGATTATGAAGATGGTCGACGGCGTACTGCTCGTCGTTGACGCATATGAAGGCTGCATGCCTCAGACCAAATTCGTGCTCCGCAAAGCGCTTGAGGCGAATCTGACGCCGATCGTCGTCGTCAACAAGATCGACCGTCCGGCAGCCCGTCCGGCCGAAGTTATTGACGAAGTGCTCGACCTCTTTATCGAGCTTGAAGCAAACGACGACCAGCTGAACTTCCCGGTCGTTTACGCTTCGGCGCTGAACGGAACCTCGAGCCTGGATCCGGACAAGCAGGACGACAACATGCTTGCCCTGTATGAAACGATTACCGAGCACATTCCTTCTCCGACAGAGAAGGTTGATGAGCCGCTCCAGTTCCTCGTTACACTGATGGACTACAATGAGTATCTTGGCCGGATTGCGATCGGCCGGGTTAACCGGGGCGTGATCAAGCAAGGCCAAGCCGTTACGGTCATCATGCGCGACGGCAAGAGCAAATCCGCCCGGATCGAGAAGCTGTTCGGCTTCCAAGGACTGAAGCGTGTGGAGCAGGAAGAAGCCGGAGCAGGCGACATCATCGCGATTGCCGGGATCAAGGACATCAATATCGGGGAGACGATCGCCGATCCGAACCATCCTGAAGCACTGCCGGTTCTTAAGATTGACGAGCCGACCCTGCAAATGACCTTCCTGGTCAACAACAGCCCGTTTGCCGGACGCGAGGGCAAGTGGGTTACGTCCCGCAAGCTGCGTGAGCGTCTGATGAAGGAACTGGAGACAGACGTCAGCCTGCGCGTTGAGGAGACGGACAGTCCGGATGCGTTTATCGTGTCGGGACGCGGTGAGCTTCACCTCGGCATCCTGATCGAGAACATGCGCCGCGAAGGGTACGAAATGCAGGTTTCCAAGCCTGAAGTTATCGTCAAGGAAATCGACGGAGCCAAGATGGAGCCGATCGAGCGTCTTCTGATCGATGTGCCTGAAGAGAGCATGGGCGCGGTTATGGAAAGCCTCGGTTCCCGTAAGGCCGAAATGGTGAACATGGTCAACACCGGCAACGGACAGGTGCGTCTGGAGTTCCTGATTCCGGCACGTGGTCTGATCGGTTATCGTACGCACTTCCTGACGCTGACCCGTGGTTATGGCGTCATGAACCATGCGTTTGACAGCTACGGTCCGCTGCACAGCGGCCAAGTCGGCGGACGCCATCAGGGCGTGCTGGTTTCCAGCGAGACCGGAACGAGCACCTTCTACGGCATGATGGGGGTCGAAGACCGGGGGATCCTGTTCCTGGAGCCCGGAACTGAAATTTATGAAGGCATGATCGTCGGCGAGCATACGCGCGATAACGACATCGTCGTAAATATCTGCAAAGAGAAGCAGCTGACAAACGTGCGTTCCGCGACAAAAGATGATACAGTAAAAATGAAGACGCCTCGTCTATTCTCACTTGAACAGGCGCTTGAATATTTGAATGACGACGAGTACTGTGAAATCACGCCGAAATCAGTCCGTCTGCGCAAGAAGATTCTGAACAAGAGTGAGCGCGAACGTGCCGAGAAGCACCGCAAGATGGCCGAAGCCAACATGTAATCCGGGTAAGGTCCTCACCTCATTTCTGGAAGGAGTGAACTGTCCGTGCAAGCTTGGTTAGCAGCGCATCCGATTATCTCCTACATCATCATCTTTGTGCTGATCACCTATGTATACAACAAGGTGTTTCGGGTCAAACAGAAGCTTCCGCTTCTCAAAGAGATTCTGCTGTATATTCTGATGGCCATCGGCTCCGGGATGCTGCTGATTTTTCAGCACGACAAGCTTCCGATCATCCAATGTCTGCTTGTCGCGGTAGCTCTGATGTTCACGGTGCGCATCCGCTATTTCGTGGAAGCGCGGCAGAAGAAGAAAGCCGAAGCGGCTGCCAAGCGGGTGTAATGCGCCCGCTGTGGCCCGGCTCTTTGCAACTTTACGAAGGTCGTCATCGTTTATAGAGAGATTACCTCAAAATAAATGAAAAAGGTGTTTGAGATGAGTCCCAGCAATACGAGTCTACCTCCAAGATCTCATGGCGGCACCCCGAAAGGGAAAGTGCCTCCAAAGAAGAAAAAGAAGAAAAGCGGGTTCAAAACGTTTTTGAAATTCGTATTGATTCTGATTATATTAGCTGTACTCGCCGTAGCGGGATACGCGGGATATTTGTACTATAAAGCGGATCATGGCGTTCTGGACACAGGTGTAGATGCACCGGTCGCTCCTTCCCAATCCGCCAAGGTCAAACCGATTACAATGCTGCTGCTTGGAACGGACTATCGTCCGGAGACGAAGACACACCTGTCTGACGTCATCATGATCGCCGCCTTTAATCCGGATACGAAATCGGCAACGTTAGTGTCTGTTCCGCGCGATACAAAGATCGAGCTGAAGGGCTATCGGGAGAACAAGGCCAATGCCTATTATCCGAATTTCCTGGCCGATGAGAAGCAATCCGGGATCAAGGCGACCGATGAGATGAAGACGATGTTCTCCAAGTATTTGGACATCGATATCGATTACGTGACGGTGCTGAATTTCCAGGCATTCCGTGATGCGGTAGATGCACTGGGCGGCGTTGACGTGACAGTCGACAAGAACATGTGCTACCGGGATAAAGCTGACGGAACGGACATCAACCTGAAGAAGGGTGAGCAGGAACTGAACGGGAAGCAGGCGCTCGATTTTGTGCGCTACCGGAAGTCCAACTGCCGTCCGAGAACGGACGCTTCCGACGATTTTGACCGCAACCGCAGACAGAACGAAGTTCTTCACTCCCTAATCGACAAGATGCAGACGTTCAAGGGCGTTACGAGCCTGGGCGGAGTGCTGGATGCCATGAATAACAACATGGAAACCGACATCGAGAAGGACCAATTGAAGAACATAATTGCAACCTATTGGAAAATTAAAAAAGAAGACGTCAAATTCATGCCGATTACCGGCAACTGGAAAAGTCCTTATGTGTATGTAGACGATGACGAGCTGGATAAAGCAAAGCAGGCATTGAAGGACGAGCTTGCCGGCAAGGCTGCCGTGGAAGCCGGTACTTCAGCGGATGAAAGCTCGAATCCGTAAAGTTGGGTGCAAGTTTTGGGACGACATATAATATACTAGAGTACAATGGAACCTGTACAGGAGGTCAGTGCGATGTCCGAGACGGTTACGAAGTGGACTCCAATATATGAAATGCAACGTCAACCAGCTGTTCATCTCTCTGTGCCGATTTCTGCTGAATCCGGTGTATGTTTTGACGCGCCATGCAAAAAAGCCTAGTGATCTGATCACTGGGCTTTTTTCTTTTTTTGCAAAATTTGTTGATTCGGCTGGTATTTCGCCTGTCCTATACTTTAGCGGGTTGGGCTTGGCGAAGAAGGGCTGTTCTGACGCGATTTGACATCGCGCGGGAGCTGCGGCACAATCCGGCCGACAATATCCGCCAGTTCGGAAGCGAATCCCGATACGGGTTCCCCTTTTTGAATATGCTGACCGATTTCGGCAATCCGGCTGGACAAATCCATATCGGCCGTCACGAGGGCGTTTTTGCCCCGAGGATCCTTTTTGAGTGCTTCGGCAACGGTATATTTGATGGTTCCGACGCGGGAACGCGTCAAATTGCCGTCTACGTCGATGCCCACAACGGCAGTATTGCCTAACACGACTGCATGCGCTTTTTTCACACCGTTCACCTTTTCGGCGATGTTTTCCAAATGGTCTTTTAATGCCAGGTCCGTTGTATCTTCTGCGGAACGCACGGCTGTGTTTCCTGCAGACCGGAGTGAAAGGCGGTGATGGTCGCCGGTTGATGCGGCTGTCGGCCCCTGTTGACTTTGAGGAGAGGGTGATGCAGTGTTCTGATGATTACAACCGCTCAGTAGAGCCATAGTTAACACAACGAGCAAAAACATTCTCATATGTGATCGTCCTTTCCAGGTCATAAATTGGCATGACGGGTTGTAACTTAGGATGTCCATGACGAAATAATTTATGTGTTTATTATGAGTTCAGTGGAGGGAGAAAGTATGAGAAAGATATTTGTACTGGATACCAATGTGCTGCTGCATGATCCCCGGGCAATATTTGCGTTTGATGAACATGAAGTCGTGATTCCGGCCGTCGTACTGGAAGAAATAGACTCCAAGAAACGGAATGCCGACGAAATCGGGAGAAATGCGCGGACGGTGTCCCGCCTGCTGGACGGATTGAGGGAAAACGGCGGCCATTTGCACAGCGGGGTGCTTCTGGAAAACAAAGGCAGCCTGAAAGTGGAGCTGAATCACCGCAGTTTTGTGAAAGTACAAGAAATGTTCGGCGAAATGTCCAATGATAACCGCATTTTGGCAGTCGCCTTAAATTATCATCTGGAGGAGCAGGGCAAGGAGGACCCGACGTCGGTAGTGCTGGTAAGCAAGGACGTGCTCGTTCGCATCAAGGCGGACGTGCTTGGTCTGGTGACCCAGGATTACTTATCCGACCGCACCGTAGGTCCCGGAGATCTGTATACCGGATATTCTACGCTTAAGGTGCATCCTTCCATCATCGACGAGTTTTATTCGTACCGTTTTTTGTCCATCAAGCCGCTGCAGCTGCCATATCCGCTGTATCCGCATGAATTCGTCATCCTAAAGGACGAGATGGGGAGCACGAAATCGGCCTTGCTGAAGGTGAATACGGATGCGCTCCGGCTGGAACCGCTCTTTTTGAGCAATGAGTCCGTATGGGGAATCAGCGCACGCAATGCACAACAGCGCATGGCGCTGGAGCTGCTGCTGAACGACGACATTCCGATCGTAACGATTACCGGAAAGGCTGGTACGGGCAAAACGCTGCTTGCCTTGGCAGCCGGGCTAATGAAGGTCGAAGATGAGCATAAGTACAAAAAGCTGCTGATCGCAAGGCCGGTCGTTCCGATGGGCAAGGATATCGGTTATTTGCCCGGTGAGAAAGAAGAGAAGCTCCGTCCGTGGATGCAGCCGATTTACGACAACCTGGAGTTTTTGTTTGATACGAAAAAGTCGGGCGATATCGATAAAATATTAATGGGTCTGGGCAGCATTCAGGTCGAGGCGCTCACGTATATCCGCGGACGCTCCATCCCCGGCCAGTTTATCATCGTGGACGAAGCCCAGAACCTGTCCCGCCACGAAGTAAAAACGATCGTCTCCAGGGTAGGGGAGGGAAGCAAGATTATTCTGATGGGGGACCCCGAGCAAATCGATCACCCGTATCTGGATGCATCGAGCAACGGCCTGTCATATATCGTGGAGAAATTCAAGCAGGAAGGGATCAGCGGGCACATTACCTTGGAAAAGGGCGAGCGCTCCAAGCTGGCCCAGCTCGCAGCCGATCTGCTGTGATTTCATAAGCGGATACTATTTCCCGAGAAATGATGCCACCACCTGCCAGCACATAAAAAGAAGTCCCCCTTGTCCGGTTCATTGGAACCGGCTGGGGGCTTTTTTAGAGGGGATCAGAACGTATCAGTTTCAGAGCCTCCACTCCTTGATCTCGCAAGGAAATTTCCACTTAAAGCGGTCAGTCTTCTTAGAAGATATGTCGATAGACGTCATTCTTTAGTTTTAACAATTTCAGGCACCGGATCAAATATACTCGAATTACAATAAGGACATTCGCAGGCGTAGATTCGTAGTTAGCCTCATGGTGTGGCTTATCGGCTTATTTCTTGCCCGTCCGTTAAACATTTCCAGAAAAAAATAGGACAAGCGCCCTATGAATTTGCTAAAATATTGTATAAGTATTGTGAAGGGAGGCCTAGAGACTTGAGGCGGAAAAATTACTGGCTTCTGTTTGCCATTTTGCTGCTCTCTTTAACCGCTTTATCCCAGGGGCAGGATTTATCGCAGACTCCATCGGGTCATGAAGAGGAAGATGACGCGTCTCTGTTTCCGCAGCCTTCCACACAAGAGCGAACGTCCCAATCCCCCATCCGGGTCACCGTGCACCTGAGCGATGAGGATTTTAAGCAGCTCGAGGAGCTGAATCATACATATGTCACCGATACCGGGGCCACGGTGGAATTGAACAACATCCCGGATGCCGATGCGTACCTTCAGCTGACGTCCGCTTTGGCCGTAGGGGAAGGCCCCGATGTCATGCTCATCAACAGCTCGTGGGTCCGCCCGATGGCTTCCCGAGGCTACCTGCTGCCAGTCGAATTCTATACAAGCAATCGTGCGGATAGTGATACCATCAACCCGCTTCTGCAAGAGGTGGAATGGAACGGCTACCAGTGGGGAACGCCCGCCGACATGGATCCTTATGTGCTGGCATGGAATATGAAAGCACTGAATTCGCTTGGAGTGACGGATATTCCAGGCGGTATGAGCAGTTGGAAAGAGCTGCTGAGCAAAGCGAAGAACCGAGGACATCAGCAGCTGCTGGAGATTTCGTCCGGGGACGGCTATGATGCTGCAGCTTTGATGGGAGCACTGGGCACCGATCCGTTAAGCCCGAGCCAGGCATCCCTGGAATGGATCGACAAGGCACGCGCATTCATGCAAATCGATCAGACCGAGCAAGGCGCTGACGGAGCCCAGCTTCCGCTAACCATTTCCGCCGTTTCGGAAGCGGCAAAGTCCCAGACAGCAAATACGGAACTGCGGATGCCCGAGCAGCTGTACGCCATCTATCCGTCGCTCCTGCGCAGCCGAAGCTACGCCGTATCGGCGGGATCGCAGCATGCCAAGGAAGCGGCCGAATGGATCGCGTATATGAGCTCGGCAGTCGTTCAGCAGGAATGGTATCAGGCTACAGGTAAACTTCCGGCGCTGAAGAGCCTGTACGACGATACGGTATTCAATCCGGCCGGGCTGCCGTTCCATCTCAACTCCCTGCTTCAGACGGCAGGTACCGATAAGGACACAGGCAGGCTGCAGGCGAAATGGGATGTGTTTGTCAAAGCATCAGGCGATTATATTACAGGCAAATCTGCGGCCGCAGATTACGTTGAGGCTGTAAGAGGGGAAGCCGGAGGAAGCTGATCCGATACTCGCGGGCAGTTCGTCTCCGGCTTTTTTGTGTTACATGGACAGCTTAAGCGTGACATGGAGGTTTTTGTCCGTACTTTTCACCTCGGTCGCCTTCACGAAGGAGACGATTTGCTGCGGATAAAATCCCAAATCGAACTCTTCCTCCATTTGGCGGCATGTCGTATCGGGCAGTTCATAGCCGTTAAATACGAGCTTATCCACATGGAACATGATGGAGTTCTGCGGCTGCTCCTCGACGCTGTAGTGGCCCTGAACTTCAAGGGACAGCGTGCCGCTTTGGCCGGATGCCGTAATCTCGTCTTCGCCAAAGTGGAAGGCAAACTGTTTGAACAGATCGTTTTTGGAGCGGAGGAAAGCGTTCAGATCGTCCTCCTTGATGTCGATATTATAGGTCGTTCCGTTGGTGCGGATCGCTCCGTCCTGATTCTGAATAAACTCCGGGAGGTCGTTCATGGCTGAGGCGAGCGCGTTAAAATAGGTTTTTACCTCGTTAAGCCCGACATTTTCCCAATAAAGCGTAAATTCCTCAATCATTTTCTTGAGCGCTTCCGGATCGCTGCTGGAGGCGATTCCCTGATCGACCTTTTGCTGCAGGGCCGATACCCTTGCCCGCTGCTCAATGAGATTGGACTTCATTTCTTCCAGATCGGCCGTCTTTTTCTCCATGGCCAGCTTCGTGTTTTTAATCTCCTTATACTCCGATTGATACGCATCAAGAACCGTGCGGTCATGCTCCATGATCATATCGTAGACATCATACATATGAATGAGGCTGCCCAAATCTTTGGCGGACAGCACGGCAACGAGCAGGCCTTCCCTTTCCCCCATGTAATAAGAACGAATGACGGCTCCCGCGCGGCTCTGCTGATCCTGGATCTGAAGCAGCTTGTCTTCCAGCTGCCCGGACAGCTTGTTCAGCTCCTGCTGGATGGTCTCCTGCTGCGCGGTGATCCGCTCAATCTCCCGGTCGATTTCCACAACAGACAGGCTGTTCTGCAATATTTCTCGGTCGTCTGTGCTGGCGCCGGCGGACGGGTCGGCCCGAAGTTCTGGTACGGGGCGGAGCAGCGACAGGCAGAGCATCGGCAGAAGCAGGCAGAGGATTCGCAGGCGTCGATTGTAAGGCTTCAATGGATTTGATCCCTCCCCCATGGTTGTCCATTGTAAATATATGATTCAACGGTAAAAAATATCATCTCTCTTGGAGCCTGTCAGATTTGGCAAGCCAAATAACCCCAGCAGGCAGATACAGATTTATGCAGGTGCCCCCGATAAAAGTCGGCAAAAGCGAAAAAAGCGACCCGGCATTGGATGTCGGATCGCTTTCCTTTGGGTTCTCTAATGATCGGATTAAAGCGGTAAGCCCATTTTGAATACTGTCCAATAGCTGAAACCGGTAAACGTCACGATCATATAGCCCCAGAAGAGAAGAATGTAAGTTCTCTCCGTAAATTTCAGATACCCCAAGATGACGAAAAATGCGGTCTGTACGAAGAACAACAGAGCCATCTCGACCATGTTGCCGGCATATGCCATAAGCCCGATTGCGAGCGTAAAGAACCCGAGTACTCGAAACATGCGTGCCACGTTATATCCCCCTCTCCTTATGTACGGTCATAGTTAAGCTACGTATCATTATATCGTTAACCCAAAATTGTGTAAACGAAAAAGTTGCTTTTTATTATTGTGGTCCCATGATGACAAAGTATACATCGCCATGCATCGGCAAATTTCCAATATGAGGGTATGAGCACTTTGCAAATTGGCAATACAATTTAGTATCAAATAGATTCTATGAACTCTATGAGAAGCATAGAAATGAAAATAAGCAGCTGTTATACCTTATTCAGTACCCGGTGAACAATCCGGTTATGGAGACGGGTTATTTTAGGATGTTGTTAGGAGGGTTTTGTTGCATGACAGCAGTTAGACAAGATGCATGGAGCAGCGAGGATGACCTTATTTTGGCGGAAGTAACCTTAAGGCATATCCGGGAAGGAAGCACTCAGCTGGCCGCTTTTGAGGAAGTAGGCGAAAAAATCGGAAGGACGGCGGCAGCCTGCGGATTCCGATGGAACAGCTGTGTCCGTAAAAAGTATGAGGAAGCAATCAGCCTGGCCAAGACACAGCGCCAGAAACGGAGCTACTATAAGAAGCAGCCGGCAAATTCGGGGATCCAGGTGGCCGGTTTAGGTCTGTCCGAAGCTGAGGCGGGTTATTACAAAATGGAGGGAGCCAGTGAAGAGACACTCTCCATCGATGCGGTCATCCGCTTTTTGAAGCAGTGGAAAGGGAGCCTCCAGGAAAACGGACGCCAGCTGAAAATGCTGGAGAAGGAGCTCCGTGAAAAGGAAGAAGAGCTGAACAATTTGAGAAGGATCAACGAGCGGCTCTCCAGGGAAGTCAGTGAAGTCCAAACCGATTACAGGGTCGTTAATGACGACTACAAAGCGCTTATTCAAATTATGGACCGGGCACGGAGGCTTGCCTTTTTGAACGAAGAGGACGAGGAACTGAAGTCGCGGTTCAAGATGGATGCCAACGGCAATCTGGAGCGGATTGAGTAAAAGTCATACGCAACGATGCAATACAGATCCCGTGCGGATGCGTGAAGTTTGCGCAGACCGAACGGGTTTTTTCGTGCGTGTAAGCCTTATGTGATGCCGGATGCGCTATAATAGGGACACGGATAGTAACCATTAGACACGGAGGGCAGGCTAATGCTGATCGATATTGTGGGCGCTGGATCGCTCGGACTGCTGTTTGGGGGAAAATTGGCCGGGTCCGGCAGCCGGGTGCGGATCTGGAGCCGCAGCGCCGGGCAGGCGGAGGAGCTCCGTCATTCCGGTATTCATATCGCCAAAGACGGTGAGAGCGGATTAAAGGTGGACCCCGCGCATTTTCAATCCGGTACGGTCGAACAGCTCGGACAAGCTTGGGAGACGAAGCCGGGAGATTATGTGCTTGTGATGACCAAACAAAAGGATACGGAGGCGGTATGCCGCTATTTATCACAAGTCAGGCTTCCGCAAGGATCCAGCCGGCCGGTCGTCGTTTGTTTTCAAAACGGCTACGGGCATATGGACAGGCTGAAGGCGATACTGCCCGGATGGACTATGCTGGCTGCGGTGACGACTGAAGGTGCAAAGAGAACATCGTATACAGAAGTGTTTCATGCGGGATCCGGGGATACGGTGATCGGCGAGAGCGGTATAGGGCATGTCTCCAACAAGATTGGCGGCCGATGGTTAAATCTTGTTCAGGCCCTAAAACAAGCAGGATTTTACCCGGTATTGTCGAATGACATCGATAACATGATGTTTCGTAAATTGCTGATCAACGCGGTGATCAATCCGCTGACCGCACTCTGGAGGATTCCGAACGGAGAGCTGTTGAAAAGTCCGATGAGGATGAAGCTGATGAAGGAATTATATGAAGAGACCATAGCGGTTTACGACGCATGCGGAATTCGGTATGAGGACGACATGTGGGATCAAATATTGAATGTGTGCAGAGCGACTTCCGGGAACACCTCGTCCATGCTGAAGGATGTGCTTGCCGGTTCGCCGACGGAAATCGGCTGGATTAATGGAAGCATCGCGGACATGGCGCGGAAGGCGGGGGTTCAGGCTCCTGTCAACGAGCTGGTGACCCGGCTCATCGAAGGAATAATCGCAGAGGAGGAGTGAGGAATCTTGGATTTCTTGAGAAATTCATTTATTTTTTTGAGCATCCTTCCGTTTTTCCCGTTTTTGCTCGTGTATTTAGGAGGATATTACTGGCGGAAAAACAGCAGAAACCGCGCGCTGCTGCTGGCCATGGACGTCACTACATTGTTTTTGATCTTTTCCGTTGCGGCGCTGTTCAACAATACGTTCCATACCAGGTTCGGCTTTTATTTGATCCTCTTGTTCATGCTCATCGCGGTGGGGTTGATCGGCGGGGCGCAGAACCGGCTCAAAGGCAGGATTGATGCCAGGAAAATCGCCAAAGTCGTATGGAGAATGTCCTTTATGCTCATGAGTGCAAGCTACATCATCTTTACATTAATCGGTATTTTTAAATACATAATACAGACTGGGGCCTAATATTTTACAATTTTAATCAACAAAATGACTGGAAAAACCCTTGTTTTTGGCCGTTTGTCACAAGAAAGTAAAATTTTCATGTTTTTCTGTGTAGATTTTTTTGACCACTGGTTGTATAATTTCTTACCATACACATAATTAATTTACCTTTAGGGGGAACAGTTAATGAAAAGGAAAAGCCTGCTCATGCTTCTGACGCTGATCCTCGTTGTTGGCACTGTACTTGCTGGGTGCGGTTCCAAGAATGACAATGGCGGAAGCACGGCTAGCGGCGGCGACAAAGGAAGTTCGTCGGCTGCTAAAGAACAAGTACTTCACATTAACCTGAGCGCTGAGCCGCCAACGTTTGACCCGGCGCAAGCCCAGGACACTCAAGCTAACACCGTACTGAAAATGATGTACGAAGGCCTTGTGCGTATTGACAAGGATAACAACCCGATTCCGGGTGTGGCCGAGAAGTGGGATGTTTCCTCCGACGGTCTGAAGTACGTGTTCCATCTGCGTAAAGACGCGAAGTGGAGCAACGGCGACCCTGTAACGGCAAAAGACTTCGTCTTCGCTTGGGAGCGGGTTTTGAATCCGGCTACAAGCCCAGCACCGCCTTATGCATATCAGCTTTATTACATTAAAGGCGCAGAAGACTACAACAGCAAAAAAATTACCGACTTTAACCAAGTTGGCGTAAAAGCGACAGATGACAACACGCTGGAAGTAACCCTGAACAATCCGACTCCTTATTTCCTGGGTCTGACTTCGTTCTACACGTTCTATCCGGTGCATCAATCGGTGAAAGATAACGCCAAATGGGCAACCGATCCGAAGCTGATGGTAACGAACGGACCATTCACGCTCACAACTTGGACAACCGGTCAGAAGATCGAAGTGACCAAAAACGCAAACTACTGGGATAACCAGAACATCAAGCTGACCAAAGTTACGATGTCGCTGTCCAACAGCAGTGCAACGGAACTGTCCAGCTATAAGGCTGGCCAGCTTGACTATGCAGGTAACCCGAACGGAACGATTCCTACGGACCAAATGCCTGCAGTGAAGAACGAGCTGAAGGATGAGCTCGATTTGAAACCGATCGGCAGCATTTACTACTACGTGTTCAACACAACAGCGAAACCGTTTGACAACGTAAAAATCCGTAAGGCGTTCTCGATGGCCATCAGCCGTCAGGATATCGTCGATAAAGTAACGATGAGTGAAGAAACCCCTGCGTTCGGATTCGTGCCGCCAGGCATTTCCGGTGACAAGGGTGAATACCGTACCGAGTTCAAGGACGATTTCTTCACCGAAGATATGGAAGAAGCCAAGAAGCTGCTTGCTGAAGGCATGCAGGAAGAAGGCTACACGACGCTTCCTCCGATCACTTTGATCTACAACTCCGATGACAAGCATAAGAAAATTGCGCTTGCCATTGCAGATATGTGGAAGAAAAATCTTGGCGTTGAAGTGAAAACTGAAAACCAAGAATGGGGCGTGTTCCTCAAGAACCGTCAAAACCTGAACTACCAAATCGCACGTGCCGGCTGGAGCCCGGACTACAACGATCCGATGACTTTCTTCGATCTGTGGACTTCGACCAGCGGCAACAACGATTCCGGCTTCAAAAACAAAGAGTATGATGCTTTGATCAAAGACGCATTCTCTACACCTGACACAGCAAAACGTATGGAAGATTTTAAAAAGGCTGAAACGATGATTATTAAAGATCAGCAGGTCGTGCTGCCAATTTACTACTATACAAACGTTGCCTTGATCAAACCGAATCTTAAAGGCGTTGTTATTGACTATGCCGGTCAAGTAGACTTTACAAGAGCTTATTTCGAATAAATTTCGAATGGTCTAACAAAAGCAGCTTAGCTTGATAAATACTGTTCGGGATATATGTGTGGAGCTTCCATATATATCCCGTTTTTTTTGCTTAGTATATATCTTTACCAAGGATTTCTTCAATTTGAAATATATAGCATGGACAAATAGATTCGGCATTCTTTAAAATTAAAATATGGTCCGCGATGGTTGGTGCCATGTTATATGAAGTTTAGCGGGGAGGGTAAATCGGACATGGTACGTTACGTACTGAGCAAGTTTTTCTATATGCTGGTATCGCTCTTTATTTTGATATCGGCTACATTTTTTCTGATGAAGGCCATTCCTGGTAACCCTTTTATGTCCGAGAAAAATGTACCGCCTGAAATCCAAGCCCGGCTGATGGAACAGTATGGATTGGACAAGCCGGTATATCAGCAATACTTCAAATACTTGGGGGATATTGCAACAGGTGACCTGGGGATTTCCATGAAGCATCAGAACCAGGAGGTAGGGGGCATTATTCTGCAGACCTTCTCTGCATCCCTGAAACTGGGTATCTTCGCCATCGTTATTTCCGTAATTGTCGGTGTGCTCCTCGGCATGCTCGCCGCGCTGTACCACCGAAAGCTTATTGATAATATCGCTATGGTGCTGGCGGTGCTGGGCATCGCCGTTCCGAGCTTCGTGCTGGCATCGCTGATCCAGTATCTGTTTGCGCAGAAGCTGGGCTGGTTCAACGTCATGGGCTTTGACGGCCCGCTTGACTACGTTCTGCCGGTCGCCGCGTTGTCGGCGCAGCCGATTGCCTTTATCGCCCGCTTGACGCGCTCGAGCATGCTCGAAGTGCTGCATGCGGATTACATCAAGACAGCCAAGGCCAAAGGCCTCAACTGGATGACCATTATGTTCAAGCACGTGATCCGTAACGGCATTTTGCCTGTGGTTACTTATATCGGACCGATGACCGCCAACGTCATTACGGGTTCCGTCGTTATCGAGCAGATTTTCGGGATCGGCGGGATTGGTAAAGTGTTCGTCGAATGTATTACCAACCGGGATTACACGATGATTATGGGTGTGACGATTTTCTACGGCGTTCTGCTGATGCTGGCCCGTTTCATCACCGATATCGTATACGTGCTGGTTGATCCGCGCATTAAATTAACCGGCGGGAAGGAGGGCTAACGATGGCTGTACAGGATCCAACCTTGATGAATAACAACGTAGAGCTGACGCCCGAAGACTTCCGGAAAATCGGTACCGATGAGAAAGAGGCTGAAATTATTCAGCGGGAAAGTATTTCGGCGTGGAGAGACGCGTGGCAGCGTCTACGTAAAAATAAACTCGCCATGGCGAGCTTGGTCGTTCTCATCTTGATCATTCTGGCTGCGATTATCGGGCCAATCATTTCGAAATTCGATTCGGCAACCAACGATTTGCTGGCAACGAATCAGCCTCCTTCCAAGGAGCACTGGTTCGGCACCGACGACTTGGGTCGCGACATGTTCGTCCGGACGTGGATGGGCGCCCGTATTTCCTTGGTCGTCGGCCTGGCTGCCGCACTCATTGACCTCTTGATCGGTGTCATTTACGGCGGCATCATGGGGTATTTTGGTGGACGCGTCGACGCCATCATGAACAAGTTTTCCGAAATTTTGTATTCCATTCCTTATATGCTGGTTACGATTCTGCTGCTCGTCGTCTTTGAGCCGAGTATCGGAACGATTATTCTGGCGCTGACCATTACCGGCTGGATTAACATGTCGTGGATCGTCCGCGGTGAAATCATGCAGCTGAAGAACAGGGAATACGTTCTGGCATCCCGCTCCATGGGAGCAGGCTCCGGCCGGCTGCTGTTCCGCCACCTGCTGCCGAATGCGGTTGGTCCGATCATCGTCACTTTGACGCTGTCGGTACCGAACGCGATTTTCTCGGAAGCCTTCCTTAGCTTCCTCGGTCTTGGTGTCCGGGCACCGATCGCTTCGCTCGGTTCGATGGTCAACGACGCACTGACTGGCTGGATGTACTATCCTTGGCGGATGCTGTTCCCGGCCATTCTGATCAGTTTGACAATGCTCGCATTTAACATTTTCGGTGATGGCCTCCGCGATGCGCTCGATCCGAAATTGAAATAACAGGAGGTGAGATCATGGAGCCGATTTTACAAGTAAAAGACCTGCATGTATCCTTTCACGTCAAAGGCGGCGAAGTCAAAGCCGTCCGCGGCATGAATTTTGAAATAGGCAGAGGAGAAACGGTGGCGATCGTCGGTGAGTCCGGCAGTGGTAAGAGTGTGACCGCGCAGACGATCATGCGCTTGATCCCGTCTCCTCCTTCTGACATCAAGAGCGGTCAGATTATTTTCCAGGGCGAAGATATTCTGAAGAAAACCAATAAAGAAATGGAAGCGATCCGCGGGAAAGACATCGGCATGATTTTCCAGGATCCGATGACTTCCCTGAATCCGACGATTAAGGTCGGCAAGCAAATTACCGAGGTTCTGATCAAGCATCAAAAGCTGTCCTCCGCGGAAGCGAAAGAGCGCGGTTTGGAAATGCTGAGACTTGTCGGCATCAAGAACCCGGAAGAACGCTTCAATCAATACCCGCACGAATTCTCCGGCGGGATGCGCCAGCGCGTCATGATTGCAATCGCCTTGGCGTGCCGCCCGGCGCTCCTGATCGCCGACGAACCGACGACAGCGCTGGACGTGACGATCCAGGCGCAGATCATGGACGTCATGAAGGAAATGCAGCAGAAACTCGGAACTTCTATTATCCTGATTACGCATGACCTCGGCGTCGTTGCCGGCATGTGTGACCGCGTTATCGTCATGTACGCCGGTGAAGTGGTAGAGACGGGGACGAAGTGGGAGATTTTTAAAAACCCGCAGCACCCGTACACAAAAGGCCTGCTGCGTTCGATGCCGCGTCTTGACCAGAAGAAGGGCGAGCCGCTCATTCCGATTATCGGTACGCCGCCGGACCTGATTAAACCGCCGGTCGGCTGCGCGTTCTGCGCCCGCTGCGATGAAGCGATGAAAGTATGCGAACGGATCAATCCGGGAGCGACGGTATTCAGCGACACCCAAATGGCGCGCTGCTGGAATCTTCATCCGATGGCCAAGGAGGTTCAATCGTCATGAAAGAGAACCATTTGATCGAAGTCGAAGGCCTCAAGAAATACTTTAACGTCGGCGGCGGCAAGATCGTCAAAGCCGTGGACAACATTAACTTTTTCATCCGCGAAGGCGAAACGCTCGGCATGGTGGGCGAATCGGGCTGCGGCAAGTCGACCGCGGGCCGTACGATTCTCCGCCTGTACGAGCCGACTGCCGGCAGCGTCAAGTTTAACGGAACGGATATTTACAAGCTGTCGCCTTCCAAGATGAAAGCGATGCGCCGCGACATGCAGATGATTTTCCAGGATCCATACGCTTCCTTGAACCCGCGGTTTACCGTGTCGGACATTATCGGCGAAGCGCTGGATATCCACAACCTGGCCGGCAGCCGCAAAGAGCGGAAGAAGCGCGTGGAGGAATTGCTGGATATGGTCGGTCTGAATCCGGACCATGCCACCCGTTATCCACATGAGTTCTCCGGCGGTCAGCGGCAGCGGATCGGGATTGCCCGTGCGCTTGCCGTCAATCCGAAGTTCATTATTTGCGACGAGCCGATCTCGGCGCTGGACGTGTCCATTCAGGCACAGGTCGTCAACCTGCTGAAGGATTTGCAGGACCGGCTTGGGCTGACATATCTGTTCATTGCCCATGACCTGTCGATGGTCAAGCATATCAGTGACCGCGTAGCGGTGATGTACCTGGGCAAAATGGTAGAGCTGGCAGACAGTGAGGAACTGTACGCCAATCCGATTCACCCGTATACAAAAACGCTCCTCTCGGCGATTCCGATCCCGGATCCCGAAGTGGAGGAGAACAAGAAGCGGATCTTGATGAACGACGAAAAGTCGGGTCCGATTCACTCCGCTAAAGGCGGAGATGCAGCGGATCAGGAAGACACGAGACTTGTGGAAGTTTCCAAAGGCCATTGGGTCGCTGCTCCATATGCCTAAGCTATGACAGCTTTACCGCCGGGTGATCCCGGCGGTTTTTTGTTTGCTTTGACGGATACAACAACATTGGTTACAATCAAGAAAGATTGCGGTAGTATAAAGTAAGCACGGAAGTGATTGGGCACAGAATAGGAGGCATACCCATGAATGTGGTTTCCGACTCACTCAAGAGCGGTTCGGCTCTTGCAGATGATTATATAAACCGTTTTAGCGAAGTACAGCCTTTATACGGTGAAGATTTTCGCGATGAAGCAAGCTGGCTGAAACGTGTGGAATGGCTTGACCAATCGGAGTCCGTCCGGGTAAACCGGGGCGAATTGGCAGAAGTTTTACGGCGGTATAACAGCCGGCACAATGACCATCAGGCGGTACATAATGCACTGGATTTGCTGGGGAAGGAAGGAACGCTGGCCGTGGTGGGGGGACAGCAGAGCGGGTTGTTTACCGGTTCGCTGCTGGTGATCTATAAAGCCATGACCATAATCCAGTCGGCGCAAGAAGCGGCCAAGAAATTCAACCGGCCGGTGGTGCCCGTCTTCTGGATCGCGGGTGAGGATCATGACTTCGATGAAGTGAACCATACGTACGTCATGACACCGGAGCTGAAGGTCGCCAAAATCAAGATGGAAGCGAAGCCGGGACCCCGCTCGTCGGTGAGTGCGATTCCGATCGGTCCAAACGAATGGAAGCAGTCCTTCGACCAGCTGGGCAGATGGCTTCCGGACAGTGAAAACAAGCCGGAGATTTTGAAATGGATCCATGAGGCGTCGGAGCAGTCGGATAATCTCAGCGACGCTTTCGCCAAGCTGCTGGGCCGGTTGTTTGGCGAGTACGGCTTGATTCTGCTCGATTCGGCGGATCCTGAACTGCGCAAGCTGGAAGTTCCGGTGTTTGAAAAAATGATCGAGCGCAACGACGGACTGGAGCAGGCTTATCAGCAGGCGGCGGCGTGTATTACCGGCAAAGGCTACTCGCTTCAGGCGGAGGTTGCGGCCGGCGGGGCCAATTTGTTCTATATATATGAAGGAAACCGTCTGCTGCTATATAAACAGGATGGCAAGTTCACTGATCGCAAAGGGATCGTCAGCTTAAGCCAGAGTGAGCTGCTGGAGCAGCTTCGCACTCATCCGGAGCGGTTCAGCAACAATGTGCTGACGCGCCCGATGATGCAGGAATCGCTGTTCCCGGTACTTTGTACCGTGCTTGGCCAAGGGGAAATTTCCTATTGGGCTATTACGAAGCAGGCTTTCGAAATCCTTGGGCTCCGGATGCCGATCCTGCTGCCGCGCATGTCCTTTACCTTGATCGAAGGCGCCTTGCAGAAATACATGGATAAGTTCGGCGTGACCTTCCAGGATGTTCAGCACCGGTTTGCAGAAGCCCGCCAGCAGTGGCTTTCGAGCCAGGAGGAATTCCATATCGAGCCGAAATTCGCCGAGACGCGCCGGGCTTTTGAGCAGCTGTACGAACCGCTGATCCGCGAGCTGGGTACGATTCAGTCCGGTTTGATCCCGCTCAGCGAGAAAAACAAGGGCAAAATTTTGGAGCAAATTTCTTATCTGGAACGCAAAACACGCGAAGCGGTGGAGAAGAAGCATGAAGCCGAGCTGCGGCAGTGGGACCGGATCGGTGTCTCCCTGTTTCCGCTGGGCAAGCCGCAGGAACGGGTGTTTAATATTTTCTACTATTTAAACCGCTACGGCCTCGAATGGATTCATGATTTGATCCGCACCTCGGATCATTTTACGGCGGAGCACCGCATTATCGAATGTTAATCAAAAAGAGGATAGGGAGGCAATGAGATGAGTTCATCTTCACTGCAAAACAGCGTAGTCAAGGATATGGCGCTGGCACCGGAAGGCCATTTGAAAATCGATTGGGTGGAGGCCCATATGCCGGTGTTAAACGAAATCCGCAAGCAGTTTGAAGCGGAGCAGCCGTTTAAGGGGCTGAAGGTCACCATTTCGCTGCATTTGGAGGCCAAGACGGCATACCTGGCTAAAGTGGTAAAGGCCGGCGGTGCGGAAGTAACGATCACAGGCAGCAACCCGTTGTCCACACAGGATGATGTCTGTGCGGCGCTTGTGGAAGACGGTGTGACCGTGCTGGCCAAATACAATCCGGATCCGGTGGAGTACAAGGAATTTCTGATCCGGGCGCTGGAGACCAAACCCGACCTCATTATCGATGACGGTGGAGACCTGGTGACGATCCTTCACTCGGAACGGCCGGACCTGCTGGAGACGATCCGCGGGGGCGCGGAAGAGACAACGACGGGCATTATTCGCTTGAAGGCCTTGGAAAAAGACGGGCTGCTGAAGTTTCCGATGGTGGCCGTTAATGACGCTTACTGCAAGTATTTATTCGATAACCGCTACGGTACGGGACAATCGGTATTCGATGCGATCAACCGTACGACAAACCTCGTCGTAGCCGGCAAAACCGTTGTCGTTGTAGGCTACGGATGGTGCGGCAAAGGCGTAGCGATGCGGGCCAAAGGACTCGGCGCCAAAGTTATCGTGACGGAAGTCAATGCAATCCGCGCGGTGGAAGCACATATGGACGGCTTTGAAGTCATGCCGATGCTGGAAGCGGCGAAGCACGGCGATTTCTTCGTGACCGTGACGGGCAACCGGGACGTCATCACCGGTGAGCATTACGACGTGATGAAGGACGGGGCGATCCTGTCGAATGCCGGCCACTTCGATGTTGAAGTCAACAAACCGGAGCTGGCGGCACGAGCCGAGTCGGTACGCACCGTGCGCCGTAACATCGAAGAATACAAGCTGACGGACGGCCGCAAAATCTACCTTCTGGCCGAAGGCCGCCTTGTCAATCTTGGGGCGGGAGACGGGCATCCGGCGGAAATTATGGATATGACGTTCGCCCTCCAGGCGATGTCTCTGAAATACGTGAATGACAATTATCAAAACCTGGGTGCACAGGTGCTGAACGTGCCGCTCGAAATCGACGAGCAGGTCGCACGCCATAAATTGGCAAGCCTGGGGATTCAGATCGACCGGCTGAGCCAGGAGCAAATCCGGTATTTGGACAGCTGGTCCACCCACGAATAATCGGTAAATTGTGGTTATCCACATGTGGAAAACCCCCTTGATTCTTCGCGAATCAGGGGGTTTTTGCTGTTTTTCCGCGCTGGGCTGGGCTGGAATTATCCACAAAAAAACATGTGGATAAGGCAGGATTTTGATTTTATCCGGCGAATCTAGTATCCTTAAGTGGTGGAAAGTGGTGCAAAGTGGGGATTTGGGGTTAAAGGGGTGAGTGAACGGTGTTTATGGGGGAATATCAACACAGCTTAGACGATAAAGGCCGCGTCACCATCCCTGCCAAATTCCGCGAGTTGCTTGGCTCCTCCTTTGTGGTCACCCGGGGCTTGGACCAATGCCTATTTGTATATCCTATGAATGAATGGCAAATTTTGGAACAAAAGCTGAAGTCACTGTCCCTGATGAAATCCGACGCGCGTGCGTTTACCCGGTTTTTTTTCTCGGGTGCAACGGAATGCGAATGGGATAAACAGGGAAGGGTAAATTTACCGGGGAATCTCCGCCAATACGCAAAGCTGGAGAAAGAATGCGTGGTGCTTGGCGTATCGAACCGGGTGGAGATTTGGAGCAAGGATACTTGGGAGGAATACTTCCAGCAATCCGAAGAGACTTTTAACGATATTGCTGAGAAGCTGGTTGATTTGAATTTTGATTTGTAGAGAGTTTGGAGGGCTGCAGCTTGTTTCATCACATCACGGTGCTTAAAGAAGAAGCGACAGAAGGGCTGCGCGTGAAGAGAGACGGCATATATGTCGATTGCACGCTTGGGGGTGCGGGGCACAGTTCCCTGATCGCGTCCAAGCTGGGGGAATACGGCAGGCTGATCGCGTTGGACCAGGATGACTGGGCGCTCGATAACGCAAAGGAAAGGCTGGCCCCGTACGCAGACCGCGTATCCCTGGTCAAGACGAATTTCCGGCATCTGGAGGAAACCCTCCGGGAGCTGGCTGTTCCGAGCAAGGACGGCATTCCGCAGGTGGACGGCATTTTGTTCGATCTGGGCGTGTCATCTCCCCAGTTTGACGAAGGGGACCGGGGATTCAGCTACAATTACGATGCGCCGCTCGATATGCGGATGGATCAGTCGGCGTCCTTGACGGCTGCCGAAATTGTAAACGAATGGCCTGAGCAGGAAATTGCCCGGATTTTGTTCCAATACGGGGAGGAAAAGTTCTCAAGACGGATTGCCAGAGTGATCAGCGAGCGCAGAGCGCAGAAAGCCATTCAAACAACGGGCGAGTTGGTCGATATTATTAAAGAAGGCATTCCGGCGGCAGCGCGGAGAACAGGCGGCCATCCGGCCAAACGAAGCTTCCAGGCCCTTCGGATCGCGGTGAACGACGAGCTTGGCGCTTTTGAAGAAGCGCTGCATCAAGCGGTGCGCTGTCTTGCTCCCGGCGGAAGGGTATCGGTGATTACGTTCCATTCGCTGGAGGACCGGATATGCAAGCAAATTTTGAACAGCTACGTAGGCAAATGCACCTGCCCGCCGGACTTTCCGATGTGCGTGTGCGGCGGGAAGGGTGAAATGAAACTGGTCAACCGCAAGCCGATCGTGCCGGGTGAAGATGAACTTGCACAGAACCCGCGTGCGCGTTCAGCCAAGCTGAGAGTTGCTGAGAAAATATAACCTAACGCATCTGACACACGATTCATATTTTTGAAGGCAAGGACTCATGTTCAGGGCGTAGAGACTAAGACAAAGGGGAATCAGACATGGCCTATACGCGTGGTAACCTGGCAGTTAAGGAGAAGGTCGCTGAACGAACATCTCCCGGGTACCGGGAGAAAACGAAAGTCGTTACTCACCGTACATATCTGCCGATCAAGGAAAAGCTGCTCTATTTGCTGACGGTTGGAATATGCGTCATGGTGGCGAGCCTGATCATCTGGCAGAACGCCAACATTTACGACCTGAACAAGCAGGGGCAGAAGGTCGACAAGAACATTAAGAACATGAACGTGACGATTAAAGAGCTTAAGGCGGAGAAGCAGCGCCTTGAGGTCGGAATCCGTGAGAAAGCGATCCAGCTTGGTTACCAAGAACCGGGCAAGGAGGCGCTTACCGTTCCGCGTTCCAATACGACAAGTACGGATAACGCCGGAACAGGGTCGGAAACGGCAAAAAAATAGAGCTTGTGAGGGTTGAGCATGGTAAAAAGAATAAAACTTCGCACACTGCTCCTAGGAGGATTCATCACCCTCCTTTTTGTTGTTCTGTTAATTCGGGTATTTGCACTGCAGGTGGTTAACGGGGATGACTGGCATGATCGGGCGGTCGCCCAGTGGACGAAAAAAGTCCCGATTCCGGCATCCCGCGGCACGATTACGGACCGCAATGGCGATATTCTCGCATCCGACGTCCCGGCCTATACCGTTATCGTCAATCCGGCCGTTATCCACGAGAACGGGCTGGAGAACGAAATCATCGAAGGGCTGCACAAGATTTTAGGCAAGGATGAAAGCGAGCTTAAGGAACTTGTAAACGCCAAAGACAAGGACGGGGAATACCTTACCAACCGGGAGGTCCGGAACGAAGGGTGGAAAATTGACGAAACGAAGAAGGCCCGGATCGAAGATCTCAACAAAGAGTTGAAGGCACAGCTTAAAAAAGAAAAAAAGGTGCTTGAAACCGGGCTGGACATGATCAAGGAGCAGAAGCGCTATTATCCGAAGGGGACGCTTGCGGCTCATATTTTGGGTTACACGAACCGGGATGGTGAGGCTGTCGCCGGACTTGAGGCAAGTCTAGATGATTACCTCAAAGGCACCTCAGGACTCATGAAATACGAAAGTGACCGGCAAGGGGACCAGCTTCCCGAAGCGAATATGGTGTACAAGCCGGCTGTCAATGGTAAAAATTTAAAGCTGACGATCGACGACACGATCCAGTATTATATCGAAGACGCGATGAAAGAGACGTACGAAAAGTACCAACCGATCAGCATGACGGTCATTGCGGCCGATCCGAAGACGATGGAAATACTCGGGATGGCCAACCTGCCGACATTCAACCCGAATACGTACTGGAACACGAAGGACCAAAAGGACTTCTTCAACTATGCCGTAAAAGCTACGTACGAGCCGGGCTCCACGTTCAAAATCGTAACGCTGGCAGGGGCGGTGCAGGAAAAGCTGTTTAATCCAAATGCGATTTACCAGTCAGGGCAGATCCAGGTTAAAGGGACTCATACGTACCTTCATGATATCAACCGTTCCGGATGGGGACCGATCACGTTTCTGGAAGGTGTCAAGCGTTCCAGTAACGTTGCCTTCGTCAAGCTGGGCTCGGAAATGCTCGGGAAAGATCGCCTGCTGAAATATATCAACGACTTCGGTTTCGGTAAGAAGACGGGCATCGAGCTTCCCGGCGAAGTAACCACGACGATCAATCTGCCGGGTCCGGTCGAAGTGGCGACCGCTTCCTACGGACACGGTGTGTCCGTGACGCCGATCCAGCAGCTGGCGGCGATCAGCGCGGTGGCGAACGGCGGCAAATTGAAAACACCGCATATCATCAAAGAGATTACCGATCCGGATACAGGCAAAGTTGTATTAGCTCCGGATACGAGCAAGGTCGTCCGTCAGGTTATCTCACCGGAAGCCGCCAAGGAAACGAGCAGCTACCTGGAACAGGTCGTCGCGGACCAGGTAAAAGGTACCGGGCGCAACGCCTACATCGACGGGTACCGCGTTGCCGGTAAAACCGGAACCGCGGTCAAATACGGCGCCGACGGCAAACCGGATTATTCGAAATCCGTCGTCTCCTTTATCGGGTTTGCTCCGGTGAACGATCCGAAGATCGCCCTTATTGTCATTGTGGACCAGCCGAATGACCCTGATGTCGGCGGGGGCACGGTGGCGGCGCCGATCTTTAAGAAAATCGTGTCCCAGGCTTTGCCGTACATGGGCGTGCCGAAGGCCACCACGAAGAAGACGTCGGACGGCAAAACGACAGTGGATCGCCCAGCCGCTCCGACGCTCACGAAGCTGGCCGTGAAGGACGCGAAGCAAAAGCTGCTGAACGCAGGCATTGACTTCGAGACGATCGGCAAGGGTACCTCGGTCATCCGGCAGTATCCGGCAGCAGGAACGCCGATGAGCCCGGGGCAGCGTATCTATCTGCTCACCGAGGAGACCGACAAGATGACCGTGCCGGACCTAAAAGGCGAATCACTGCGTGATGCGCTGGATATTTTGACCTTGCTGAAATGCTCGGTTACCGTCGAAGGCCAAGGATACGTCAGCGAGCAGCTGGTCACGGACAAGAACGGCAAGCGTTCCGTCCAGCTGACGCTGAAGCCTGTCAAGGATGAAGAGGCATCGCAGGATACCTCATCCTCCTCCACGGAGGACAATTCCGGTTCGAAGGATATGTCGGCCGGCGATTCGGCCGACGGCAAGTCCGGCGAAGAAGCCAGCGATAACTGATAAGCGGCAACAGCTTGTTCTATCCCCTGGTTGTCCCGAATATTCATGATATGAACAGTCATGAAGCTGTAGGGAAGCGGGGAGGGATAACAAATGAAAGTTTCAAACGTCACCATGAGGCGGAGGCTGCTGTGGAGCTTGCTGATCCTGTGCCTGTTGTTCGCTGCTCTGATCGTGAGGCTAGCCTATGTGCAGCTAGGAAAGAGCAGCGAATTATCCGCCAAGGCCGAGGAGAACTGGCGCCGGGAAATTCCGTCAACGGCCAAGAGGGGCGAGATTCAGGACCGCAATGGGACGCCCTTGGCTTATAATATAAGCACGCCGACGATCATGGCGATCCCTGTTCAGATCAAGGAGCCCGAGAAAACGGCGAAGACGCTGGCTCCTCTGCTGGGTATGAGCGAAGACAAGATTATGAAGTCTATTACGAAGAAATCAAGGATTGAACGACTGCAACCCGGTGGACGCAAAATTACGATGGAGCTTGCTCAGAAAATTCGTGATTTAGAGCTGCCGGGTATCGTCGTTGCTGAGGACAATAAGCGGTTTTACCCCTACGGCGACCTGGCCGGGCACATTCTGGGCTTTACGGGCATCGACAACCAGGGCTTGACCGGGATCGAGCAGAGATATGACACCAAGCTGCAGGGGATTAACGGCAGCGTCTCCTACTTGTCCGATGCGGGGGGCAGGCTCATGCCGGGATCTTCCGAGAAATACGAGGAGCCCAGAGACGGCCTTAACCTCCAGCTGACGATCGACAAATCGATTCAGTCGATTATGGAGAGGGAGCTGGATCAGGCTATGGTTCAGTACCAGGCCCGAGGCGCCTGGTCGATCGCCATGAACCCGAAAACCGGAGAGATTCTGGGAATGGCCAGCCGTCCGGGATTTGAGCCGGCGAACTATCAGGAATACCCATCCGAAGTGTATAACCGGAACCTGCCGATCTGGATGACGTACGAGCCCGGTTCGACCTTCAAGATCATTACACTGGCGGCCGCCCTTCAGGAGAAGAAGGTGGACCTCAAGAATGAGCAGTTTTTTGATCCGGGATATATCAAGGTCGGGGGAGCCAGCCTGAGGTGCTGGAAGCGGGGCGGCCACGGCAGCGAAACGTTCCTGCAGGTCGTGGAAAACTCCTGTAACCCGGGTTTTGTCGTTCTGGGCCAGCGGTTGGGCAAAGATTCGCTGTTTAACTATATCCGCAATTTCGGATTCGGCTCCAAAACGGGCATCGATCTGAATGGAGAAGAGAACGGCATCCTGTTCAAGCCGTCCCAGGTGGGCCCGGTCGAACTGGCCACGACGGCTTTCGGACAAGGGGTGTCCGTGACGCCGATCCAGCAGGTGGCCGCCGTGTCGGCTGCCGTCAACGGGGGCAAGCTGTTTAAACCTTACGTTGCCAAAGCCTGGATTAATCCGGAGACCGGCGAAACGGTGAGCCAAACGAAGCCGACGCTGGTCAGACAAGTTATATCGGAGGATACGTCCAAGCAGGTGCGCGAAGCGCTGGAGAGCGTAGTGGCCAAAGGGACGGGCAGACCCGCTTTCATCGACGGATACCGAGTCGGCGGCAAGACGGGTACCGCCCAGATCGTCGTCAACGGCCGCTACTCCTCCACGGAGCATATCGTTTCGTTCATCGGCTTTGCACCGGCGGACGACCCGCAAATCGTTGTTTACACCGCGGTGGATAATCCGGCCGGTATTCAATTCGGCGGCGTCGTGGCGGCGCCGATTGTCCAGCACATTCTCGAGGATTCGCTGCATGTGCTGAAGGTGCCGGAGCGCAAGGATCAGCTGCCGAAAACTTATAAATACGGGGATACGCCGATCGACACCGTTCCTGACCTGGTAGGGGCAACGGTTCAAGATTTATATGAGGATCTGAACATGAATTTTACGCTGGCTAAGTCCGGTACCGGGAACACGGTCATCAGCCAGGCGCCCAAACCGGGCAGCCGGGTCGAGCGGGGGTCGACGATCCGGATTTATATGGGAACGGACGCTGACGTGAAGGATCATAGCGATGCGGACGAAGCGCAGGATGATCCGGAAGCGCCTCAGGACGGAACTGGCACACAGCAGAATGATGCCTCAACCCATAATTGATTGCGGCGATATTCGAGACTAATAGAACTAGAGTGAGGGATCAAGAGATGAAACTAAATGAACTGGGATCAGCATTAACGACGGCACAAATTATCGGAGACGGCGACATTACGATTACGAACATCCAGGTGGATTCGCGTAAAGTGGCGCCGGGAGACCTGTTTATCTGCCTCCCGGGCCACACGGTGGACGGTCATGACTATGCCGGCCAGGCTGCGGAACAAGGGGCGGTGGCGCTCGTTGTCGAGCGGAAGCTGGACATTGACCTCCCGCAGATCGTGGTCAAGGACTGCCGTTTTGCCATGGCCGTTCTGGCCGATGCGTTTTTCGGGTCGCCGAGCTCCCATATGAAAATGATTGGCGTGACGGGAACCAACGGCAAGACGACCACAACCTACCTCATCGAAAAAATGATGAGCGACCAAGGGGTCAACACCGGTCTGATCGGCACGATCCAGATGCGCTACGGCGGACGGACCTTCCCGATGTCGGGCACGACGCCGGAAGCGCTGGAGCTTCAGCGTTCCCTGGATGACATGACGGCGAACGGCGTAGAGTGCTGCGTGATGGAGGTTTCCTCCCATGCGCTGGAGCAGGGACGGGTAAAGGGTACCGACTTCCGTACTGCCATTTTCACCAACCTGACGCAGGACCACCTCGATTATCATAAAACGATGGAGGAATACCGCGCGGCCAAAGGCTTGTTTTTCGCCCGCCTGGGCAACAAATTCGCCCATCAGCCGGAGCAGCGCAAGTTTGCCGTGCTGAATGCGGATGATGAAGCATCCTCCTACTTCGCCAAAATTACGGCAGCCGAAGTCATTACATACGGTGTTGAGAACAGTGCGGACGTCCGGGCAACCGGCGTCAAGGTGACGGCGCAGGGAACTTCCTTCCATGTGGACACCTTCCGGGGCAGTGCCGATATCCAGCTGAGAATGGTCGGCAAGTTCAACGTCTACAATGCGCTGGCCGCCATCACCGCCGGCTTGCTGGAAGGCATTGAACTGGACAATATCAAGCGCAGCCTTGAATCGGTACCGGGCGTGGACGGACGGGTCGAATCGGTGGATGCCGGACAGCCTTTTGCCGTTATCGTCGATTACGCGCATACGCCTGACGGTCTGGAGAACGTGCTGAAGACGGTCAACGAATTCGCTGAAGGCCGGGTCATCACCGTGTTTGGCTGCGGCGGAGACCGGGACCGGACCAAACGTCCGATCATGGGCAAAATCGCGGCCAAGTACAGCGACTTCATTTTTGTCACATCCGACAACCCGAGAACGGAAGATCCGGAGCTGATTCTGAAGGACATCGAGCAGGGTCTGAAGGAGGACAGCGTTCCGCAGGAGCGCTACGAGATGATCGTGGACCGGCGGACGGCTATACAAAAGGCTATTGAAATGGCAAGCCCTCAGGATGTAGTATTGATTGCGGGGAAAGGTCATGAGACCTATCAAACCATTGGTACGACGAATTATGACTTCGACGACCGTGAAGTTGCCAAGGAAGCGATAAGGGGATTGGATAAGTGATTACGACGACTTTAGGCCAAATGGCCGCCATGTGCGGAGGAACACTCTCGCAGGAACAACACCGGGAGCTGCCGATTCAAGGCGTGTTTACGGACTCCCGACAAATAAAGCAAGGAAGCCTGTTCGTCCCGCTCGTCGGGGAACGTTTTGACGGACACGCTTATGCCGAATCCGTACTGAAGGACGGAGCGGGCGCGACGCTGTGGCAGCGCGACCGGGGCGAGGCGCCGGCGGGAGCTGTCATTCTTGTCGATGATACGCTTGCGGCGCTGCAGACCCTGGCTGAGGCCTATTTGGCGGAAGTAGGCTGCCGCGTAGTCGGCATTACGGGCAGCAACGGCAAAACGACGACGAAGGATATGGTGTATACCCTTCTGTCTACGACCTATAAAGTTCATAAAACCGGGGGCAATTTCAATAATCATATTGGACTGCCCTTAACCATTTTAGAGATGCCGGCGGATACGGAAATCGCCGTATTGGAGATGGGAATGAGCGGCCGGCATGAGATCGAGCGTCTCTCCCAAATCGCCCGTCCTGATGTGGCGGTCATTACAAATATCGGGGAAGCGCATCTGCTTCAGCTCGGTTCAAGACATGAAATCGCCCGGGCCAAGGTGGAAATTATCAGCGGCATGAAGCCCGGCGGCTTGCTGATCTACCATGGCGACGAGCCGTTGATTCCTACAGTGCTCGGCGAAGCCGAGACGGTGAAACCCGATGGGCTCCGGACCTTTACGTTCGGGTTGGATCAGAGCAACGATGATTACCCCACAGGGATGATGTTCCACAGCAAGGGGATTATTTTTACGTCACTGCTGCATCCGGAGGAGGGGCTGGATCTGCCGCTGCTTGGCCAGCATAACGTCATTAACTGCCTTGCAGCTCTCGCGGTGGCCCGCCATTTCGGCATAACTGAGGAGAACATCCGCACGGGACTGACCGGACTGCATTTGACCGGGATGCGGATCGAGCAAATCGTGGCGCCGAGCGGGCTGACCATTCTGAACGACGCCTACAACGCCAGCCCGACCTCCATGAAGGCCGCGATCGATGCGCTTCATAGTCTCAAAGGTTATCATCACAAGGTAGCCGTGCTGGGGGACATGCTGGAGCTTGGGCCGCAGGAGAAGGAGTTCCATGCCGAGATCGGGCAGTATGCCGCGGCGGACCGGGTGGATGTGCTGTACACGTACGGACCGTTGTCGGAGGAGACCGCTGAAGCGGCCCGGAAGATTCGTCCGGACCTGAGCGTATTTTCTTTTACGGATAAAGCTGAGCTGATCCCTCATCTCATCAAGCGCGTTCATGCCAAAGATGTGGTGCTCGTCAAGGCGTCGCGGGGTATGAAGCTCGAAGAAATTGTGGATGCTCTAGTTAAGGAAAACTTGCAGAAATAGCGCACGAGGGGGTGAATCCATGGACTATCAACTATTGCTGTTAACGATCGGCGTATCTTTTATTCTCGCGGTGATTGCCGCTCCGCTGCTTATTCCGCTGCTCAGGCGTATGAAGTTCGGCCAGCAGGTCCGCGACGACGGGCCGCAAACCCATTTGAAGAAGGCGGGAACGCCGACAATGGGCGGAATCGTCATTATTTTGGCTTTTACGCTTGCTTTTCTGAAATTTTCCGTCATTAATACGGATTTTTACGTGCTGCTCGTAGCCACACTTGGCTTCGGCCTGATCGGATTTCTTGATGATTATATTAAAATCGTGTTCAAGCGTTCGCTCGGACTGACGGCGAAACAGAAGCTTATCCTGCAGCTGCTCTTCGCCGCGATTATGTGTTACCTGCTCATCAAGAACGGCCACAGTACGGCGATCAGCGTGCCGGGAACGTCGTGGTCGTTTGACTGGGGCGGATGGTTTTATTATCCGTTCATCGTCATTATGATGATGGCCGTGACCAACGCGGTTAATTTCACGGACGGGGTCGACGGACTGCTGTCCGGCGTGAGCGCCATCGCTTTTGCCGCATTCGCCATCGTCGCCATGCAGGCGACCTCGCTGTCGGCCGCCGTTTGTGCCGCTGCCATGATCGGGGCGGTGCTCGGGTTTCTTGTATTTAACGCCCACCCGGCCAAAGTATTCATGGGGGATACAGGTTCGCTCGGCATTGGCGGAGCCATCGGCGGCATCGCCATCGTCACCAAAACCGAGCTGCTGTTTATCGTGATCGGCGGCGTGTTCGTCATCGAAATGCTGTCCGTCGTTCTTCAGGTCGCATCATTCAAGACCCGGGGCAAACGCATCTTTAAAATGAGTCCGATTCACCATCACTTCGAGCTGACCGGATGGTCCGAATGGCGGGTTGTCATGACCTTCTGGGCGGTAGGCATCGTGCTCGCGGGACTTGGACTTTACTTGAACAAGGGGTTGTAGAAGATGAAGCATCCAGATTCGTACAGGGGTAAAGAAATCGTAGTGCTCGGGCTTGCCCGAAGCGGCGTGCAGGTCGCCAAAGTACTGCACCAGGCCGGAGCGATTGTTACTGTGAATGATCGAAAGGAAAAGGATCAATGTCCCGAAGCCGGGGAACTGGAGCCCTTGGGAATCACCGTCATTTGCGGTGGTCATCCCGAGGGGCTGGTTCATCCCGGTATTTCTCTGCTCGTCAAAAATCCGGGGATTCCGTACACAGCTCCGCCGGTGCAGGAGGCGCTGAAGCTCGGGATCGAAGTGGTGACCGAGGTGGAAGTCGCCTATCACATCTGCGAGGCGCCGATTATCGGGATCACCGGCTCCAACGGCAAAACGACCACCACGACGTGGGTGGGCAACATGCTGGAAGCGGCCGGTATGCGTCCGATCGTCGCCGGCAACATCGGCACGCCGCTGTGTGAAGCGGCGCAGCATGCCGATGCGGGCAACTGGATGGTGACCGAGCTTAGCAGCTTCCAGCTGAAAGGAACGACGGATTTCCGTCCGCGTATCGGCTGCCTGCTGAACCTGACGGAAACCCATCTTGATTATCATGGCAGCATGGAAGACTATGCTTCTTCCAAAGCGAAAATGTTTGCCAACCAGAAAGAGGATGATACCGCGGTCCTCAATTGGGATGATTCTTACTGCCGCAGCCTGGTACCTTATATAAAGGCCAAGCTGCTTCCGTTCTCGGTGACGGAAGAACTGCAAGTCGGCGTGTATGTGAGCCCGCCTTATATTCCGGACACGGAAGACGACCTAGAGCGCAGCATCGTATACCGCGATTCGGACGGGCGGTCCCAGGTAATCATCCCCGTGAAGGAAATCGGTATTCCCGGCCGGTTTAACGTCGCAAATGCCGCAGCGGCCTGCGCGATCGCGATCGCAGCCGGCGCAGCACCAGACGGGTTGGCCGAACCTCTGGCTTCGTTCCACGGGGTGGAGCACCGCTTGGAGTATGTCAGAGACGTCGGCGGTGCTGCCTATTACAACAATTCCAAAGCGACGAACGCCAAAGCGACAGGAATGGCGCTCGCCTCGTTCCATCAGCCGGTCGTGCTGATTGCCGGCGGTCTGGACCGCGGCTCGGATTACATGGAGCTGATGCCGCTGCTGAGCGAGCACGTCAAGGCGGTTGTGGTGCTCGGCGAAACGGCGGATAAAATCGCGAAAGTTGCCGAAATGGCCGGATTAAAGCATATCCGCAAGGCCGATACTGGTGAGGACGCCGCCGCTGTGCTGCGTTCCGCGGTACAAGAGGCCGCAGCTCTCGCCGAAGCCGGGGATGTCGTTTTGCTCTCGCCTGCCTGCGCGAGCTGGGACATGTTTACCTCATATGAGGAGCGCGGACGCATTTTTAAAGAGGCGGTGCATAATCTTTAAGTAGGGGGGTGGATAAGCCCCTACTTCCTGGCAAAAGGTGGCCTCCTCATGAACAAGACACGACCGGCGCCGGATCTGTGGCTCCTTCTTTGTATTTTGGGCCTGCTGACGATCGGCATGATCATGGTATACAGTGCAGGCTCCGTACTGGGCTTTCACGATTACGGCGACTCATTCTATTTCGTCAAGCGACAGATGCTGTTTGCCGGACTCGGACTGGTCGCGATGTTTTTTACCGCAAATTTGGACTACCATGTATGGAAAAAATACGCCAAGGCGGGACTGATCATCTGCTTCGGGCTGCTCGTCATCGTCCTGATTCCGGGCATCGGCGTTGTGCGCGGGGGTGCACGGAGCTGGCTCGGGATCAGCTCCTTCGGCATTCAGCCCTCGGAATTTATGAAGCTCGGGATGATTCTGTTCCTGTCCAAGTGGCTGAGCAGCGAGAACTTCAACATTACGGCGTTTGGCAAAGGCCTGCTCCCGCCTCTCGGTCTGATTGGACTGGCCTTCGGGCTGATCATGATGCAGCCGGATTTGGGAACCGGTACGGTGATGCTTGGCGCGGCGATGATGATCGTTTTTACGGCAGGGGCCAAGCTGAGCCATCTGGGCTTTCTCGGGCTCGGCGGGGTAGCCGGCTTTGCGGGCCTGATCATTGCCGCGCCCTACCGGCTGAAGCGTATTACCGCTTTTCTTGACCCATGGTCGGATCCGCTCGGCGCCGGCTACCAGATCATCCAGTCGCTGTATGCGATCGGCCCCGGCGGACTCGGGGGGCTCGGACTCGGGATGAGCCGGCAGAAGTACAGCTACGTGCCCGAGCCCCAGACCGACTTTATTTTCTCCATCCTGGCGGAGGAGCTCGGATTTATCGGCGGTCTGATCGTGCTGCTGCTGTTCCTCGTGCTCGTATGGCGGGGGATGCGGGTGGCCATGACGATCCCCGACCGGTTCGGAAGCCTGCTGGCCGTGGGCATCATCGGCATGGTTGCCGTCCAGGTCGTCATTAACATCGGCGTGGTTATCGGCATGATGCCGGTCACCGGAATTACGCTCCCGCTGATCAGTTACGGAGGCTCGTCGTTAACTCTGATGCTGACCGCGCTCGGCATTTTACTTAATCTATCACGTTATGCGAGGTGAATACATTGCGCGTCGTATTATCCGGCGGCGGTACGGGAGGACATATTTACCCGGCCGTCGCTGTCGCGAGACAATGTGAGGCGGAAGATCCTGATTCCGAATTTTTATATATTGGCGGTACCCGGGGGCTGGAGAGCAAGCTCGTCCCCCAAGAAAATCTCCCTTTCGAAGCCATCGACATTACGGGGTTTCGCCGTAAGCTATCGATGGACAATGTGAAAACGGTTATGCGTTTTCTAAAAGGAGTCCAAACATCCAAGAAGCTGCTGAAGGAATTTAAGCCGGACGTTGTCATCGGCACCGGCGGCTATGTCTGCGGTCCCGTGGTTTACGCGGCTGCGAAGCTCGGCATTCCGAGCATCATTCATGAACAGAATGCCATCCCCGGGCTGACGAATCAGTTTCTGAGCCGGTACGTCAGCACGGTCGCCGTAAGCTTTGAAGGTTCCGAAGGCGCCTTTCCCAAAGCTAAACGGGTGATTTACACCGGGAATCCGCGGGCGACGACGGTTCAGACGGCGAACCGGGAAAGAGGTTTTGCCACCCTGGGCATTCCGATGAACAGCTCCGTCGTTCTGATTGTGGGCGGCAGCAGAGGTGCCAAGGCGATTAACGACGCCATGATCGAAATGGCCCCGCGGCTTGAGAAGCTGAAGCATATCCATTTCGTTTACGTGACCGGAGAAACTTATTTTGACCAAACGCGTGAGGATATCAGGAGCCGGCTTGGAAGCCTTCCTAATCATCTTCACGTTTTGCCGTATATTCATAACATGCCGGAAGTGCTTGCGGCGACATCCCTGATCGTCAACCGTGCAGGGGCTTCGTTCCTGGCGGAGATCACATCGCTCGGGATTCCATCCGTTCTCATTCCTTCCCCGAATGTGACCAACAACCATCAGGTGGCCAACGCAAGACAGCTGGAGAAGGCCGGCGCGGCCAAAGTCATCCTGGAGAAAGAACTGACGGGCAAGCGGCTCTATGAGTCCATTGAAGATATCATGATGAATTACAATCTGCAGCAGGAAATGTCCGCAAGCTCCCGGAGCTTGGGCAAACCGGATTCGGCCAAGGTGATCGTTGAAGAAATGCGCCGCCTGTCGCAGGGCCGCTGAAAGCCGTGGGCGATTGTCACACACGCGGTATGTACTACATAAGATACTCTATAATCGTGACAATCACCCATGGAATACCGGCACGGTTCTACGATCGGCCGCAGTATACCGGTCCACACCGCTTCTTTCCCGCTTAACGATAAAGGAGGATGCTTTGCGATGCAGCAGTGGAAGTCCCTACTGTCCGAAGCCCATGTCGGAACGATTCGCTGGAATGAACCTCTGGAGAGCTATACCACCTGGAAAATCGGCGGTCCTGCCGACGCGCTTGTCATCCCGGGCAGCGTGGAGCAGCTGGTAAGCCTGATTTCCCTGCTGCATGCGAATCAAATCCCCTGGCTGCAGATCGGCCGCGGCTCCAACCTGCTCGTTGCCGACAAAGGCTTTCGCGGCGTCGTGATTAAACTGGGCGGGGAGCTCGATCATGCCCATTTTCAGGGAAACCGGGTTACCGCCGGAGGAGGCTTCTCCCTCGTAAAGCTTAGTGTCCTGGCCGGAAAAGAAGGTTTAACAGGCCTCGAGTTTGCGGGAGGGATACCCGGAAGTGCAGGCGGTGCCGTGTATATGAACGCCGGAGCCCACGGATCTGATGTGTCACGCATATTCAAGTCCGCTGAGATTGTACTGGATACAGGAGAATTGGTGACTTACACTGCAGAAGAGATGGCCTTTGCCTATCGTCACTCCATCCTTCATGAGCGCAAAGGGATCGTGGCAAGAGCCGTGTTTGAGCTGCGGCCTGGAGACCGCAAGCAAATTGCGGAAGCGATGGCCCGCTTCAAAGAATACCGGCGCTGCACCCAGCCGCTGCAGATGGCCTGCGCGGGGAGCGTGTTCCGCAATCCTCCAGGCGATCATGCCGCCAGGCTGGTGGAGCATGCCGGTTTGAAGGGCAAACGGATCGGAGGGGCAGAAGTGTCCATGCAGCACGCCAATTTCATTGTAAACACCGGTCAAGCGACAGCAGAGGACGTGCTCACATTAATGCATCACATTCAGGAGACGATTCAAACTGAATACGGCATCGAACTGATGCCGGAAGTGTATGCGGTTGGTGAGCGGTAAACTCGGAGGTGATACATTGGACAAATTGGTGATTGAGGGTGGCAAAGCCCTATCAGGAACCATACGTATCCATGGAGCAAAAAATGCCGCATTGCCGATTTTGGCAGCAAGCTTGCTGGCCGCAGGCGAAGTTCGGCTGAATAATGTCCCCCGGCTGCTGGACATTGATGTGATGCTGGGCATTCTCGAAAGGATCGGCTGCAAGACGCTGCATGAGCAGGAGACGGTCACCGTGGATACATCGTCCGCCAATTCGTTTCATGTGCCGGAAGACTTAATGGGGCAAATGCGTTCCTCCATATTTCTGATGGGTCCCCTTCTGGCCAGGTTCGGCGAGGTTGCCGTTTATCAGCCGGGCGGATGTGCGATTGGCGAACGGAAAATCGACCTTCATCTGCGGGGGCTTCAGGAGCTTGGTGCGGAAATTGAGGAGAGAGATCAGCAAATTATTTGCAGGGCGCGCAAATTAACCGGTGCCGACATCCATTTGGATTTTCCCAGCGTAGGGGCTACCGAAAACATTATGATGGCGGCGGCCACCGCCAGCGGAACGACGACGATTTCGAACGCTGCGCGCGAACCGGAAATCCAGGACTTGGCCAACTTCTTGAACAGGATGGGAGCCAGCATTATCGGCGCGGGTACCGATACGATCACGATCCAAGGGGTTCAGCAGCTGACCCCGTGCACTTATGAAATTATTCCTGACCGGATCGTAGCCGGAACCGTCATGATTGCCGCGGCGGCGACGCGGGGGAACGTCACTTTGACGCACTGCAATCCCGCGCACTTGTCTTCGCTTATCCACGTGCTGAAGCGCGCTGGTGTTCAAATCAGTATTCTCAATGATATAATGAGCGTAAGCTGCATGAGCCGCCCCAAAGCGGTGGAACGGATCGTAACATCACCGTATCCGTCGTTTCCCACCGACTTGCAGTCCCAGGTCATGGTGCTGCTGTCGTTAGCCGACGGTTTCAGCGTCATGAAGGAGACGGTATTTGAAGGCCGGTTCAAGCATGTCGACGAGCTGACCCGTATGGGCGCGGATATTACAATCGACCTGAACAGCGCTTTTATCCGCGGGGTGCAGCGCCTATACGGGGCCACGGTTGAAGCCACGGACTTGCGGGCCGGCGCGGCGCTGGTCATTGCCGGTCTGGCTGCGCAGGGCAAAACGGTTGTGGAGCAGGTGCATCATATCGACCGCGGTTATGATCATATCGAAATGCTGTTCCAAAAACTCGGAGCGGATATACATCGGTTTACGCCGGTACCCAAACCGCTTGATTTAGCTAATTAACGCCACGCTTATCCCCTTCGTCAGTTGAAGGGGATAAGAGGCATTTTATGGAGAGTATCCTATGCCTAACGCCCAAATTCCTGTTTTAAAAGAAGACAAGCCTAAAAGAAAAGCCAGCAAACGTATTATTTGGATCCTGCTGCTGCTATTTATCGTGATCCTATCCGTTCTGTTCTTTCGTTCGACGATGAGCCAGGTCACGGAGGTTCATTTCAAAGGCAATACATTTACGACAAGGGACGAGCTGCTGAAGGCCAGCGGTATTCAGGTTGGCAGCCAGTTCTTCGGCGTATCTCCGTCCAAGGTGGAGAGCAGCCTGCTTAAGGTGAAATCGATCCAAAAGGCGACGGTGGACAAGCAGTTTCCGGGCGTCATTAACGTCACGATCGAGGAGTATCCTACCGTTGCGTACGAGCTTGCCGCGGAGGGGGATCTGCAGGCGATCCTTTCCAGCGGTGCGACGGTGTCGGTGAACAACACCGGAATCGCGGTAGAGAAGCCGATCCTGACGAAATGGAATGCCTCCGATCCGAACAAAGCCGCGCTCTGCAAAGTGCTGGGGCAAATTCCGAATGAACTGACCTCCGACATCTCGGAGATCATCCCGTCGCCGACGGAGTCCTTCCCGGACCGGATCAAGCTGTACACCCGCTCGCGGTTTGAGGTCATTACGGCCATCTCGCTATTAAAAGACAAGGTTGAATATCTTAACCAAGTCATAGAGACGGAAGAGCCGGGTATCATCACAATGCTGGAGGCTGATTCCTACGTTCCTTTCGAGCCTTCCGGCGAGGAAAACGGCGACCAAAATGCCACTACTCATGAATAGTAAAAAATGCTACAATTAAAATTACGGACAAGTATGAAATCTCCCTCTTTTTTCTTCTGATTTTGAAGAGATTCGTAACAAAGATTGGCAATTGAAAAATTTGTAGAAAAAAGAGGGAAAGAATCATGTATGTTGAATATGTAAAGTTGAGTGTCTTTTTACGCAGTTATTTTATAAAAACAGGAGGTGCCACGGTTGAGCAACAATGACATCATTGTTAGTTTGGACATCGGTACATCCAAAGTTCGTGCTATTATTGGGGAAGTTAATAATGGAACCTTTAATATTATTGGAGTTGGATCTGCCGACTCGGAAGGAATTCGCAAGGGTGCAATCGTAGATATTGACCAGACTGTACAATCCATCCGCAGTGCCGTTGACCACGCGGAGCGTATGGTCGGTATTCAAATATCGGAGGTCTATGTCGGCATTTCGGGGAATACTATCGGACTTCAATCAAGCCACGGTGTTGTGGCGGTATCGAATGAGGATCGGGAAATCGGCGAGGAAGACATCGAACGCGTGCTTAAGGCCGCTGAAGTTGTCGCTCTACCGCCGGACCGGGAAATTATTGATGTAGTTGCCAAACAATATGTTGTAGACGGGCTGGAGGGAATTCATGACCCGCGCGGCATGATCGGTGTCCGCTTGGAAGTGGAGGCCATCATTATTACCGGCGCTAAGACAGCCATACATAATCTTTTGCGCTGTGTGGAGAAGGCAGGACTCAAGATTAAGGATTTGGTCCTGATGTCTTTGGGAGCGGGCCAGCTGGCTTTGTCCAAGGATGAGAAGACGATGGGATCCGTTCTGGTCGACATCGGAGCGGGCTCAACGACGATTGCCGTGTTTGAAGCGGGAACGATCGCAGCGACATCCTCTTTGCCGATCGGCGGGGAATTCGTAACCAACGATATCGCTTACGGGTTGCGGACGCTGACCGACCAGGCCGAGAAAGTGAAACTGAAATACGGCTGTGCGTTAATGGCCGATGCCGCTCCGGACGTCACCTTCAAGGTGGTCCGCATCGGAAGCAATGTGGAGAAGGAGTTTACCCAGGAGGACTTGGCGGCTATCGTTGAGCCCCGGGTACAGGAAATTTTCCACCTGATCCGCGAAGAAGTGAAGCGTCTTGGTTACAGCGAGCTGCCTGGAGGTTATATTCTTACAGGCGGAACTGTTTCCATGCCTGGTGTGCTTCAGGTGGCACAGGGCGAGCTGGCGGCTTCGGTCCGAATCGCCGTGCCTGATTATATCGGGGTCAGAGATCCCGGATATACGAGCGGTGTGGGGGTACTGCACAACGTGATCCGCAACATTCGCGTACGCAGCACCAACAACACGGCGAGTGCCAATACCAGCAATGTGAAGAAAACAGTGAACCGACCGAAAGCGAATCCTGCTACCAACTCGGAGTCAGCTCAGAATCCGGGTATTATCGAACGGTTGAAGAAAATGTTCAGCGAATTCATCTAAGCAGGTTTTCCATATAACGTGGACGGGCCATCCATGCACAATGAGGGGGAGATGGGGAAATATGTTGGAATTTGATTTTGAAATGGAGAGCTTGGCTCAAATTAAAGTGATCGGTGTGGGCGGCGGCGGCAGCAACGCTGTAAACCGGATGATCGAGAATGGCGTGCAAGGCGTAGAATTCATTACGGTGAACACAGACGCCCAAGCATTGCATATGGCCAAATCGGAACACAAACTGCAAATCGGGGACAAACTGACCCGCGGATTGGGCGCAGGCGCAAATCCGGAGGTCGGCAAGAAAGCAGCCGAAGAATCCCGCGATTTGATTATGAATACGCTGAAGGGTGCAGACATGGTCTTCGTTACTGCGGGGATGGGCGGAGGTACCGGAACGGGTGCCGCTCCTGTCATCGCGGAAATCGCCAAGGAATGCGGCGCACTGACGGTCGGTGTGGTAACACGGCCGTTTACATTTGAAGGACGCAAGCGTTCCACCCAGGCTGTGCTCGGTATCGAAGCCTTAAAGGAAAAAGTCGATACACTTATCGTTATTCCGAATGATCGGCTATTAGAAATCGTTGATAAAAAAACACCGATGATGGAGGCATTCCGCGAGGCGGACAACGTGCTGCGTCAAGCGGTACAGGGCATTTCGGACTTGATCAAGGTGCCCGGCCTGATCAACCTTGACTTCGCCGACGTCAAAACGATCATGACCGAACGCGGTTCGGCTTTGATGGGGATCGGCATAGCGACAGGCGAAAACCGTGCAGCCGAAGCTGCACGTAAAGCGATTATGAGCCCGCTGCTCGAAACTTCGATCGAAGGCGCACTCGGCGTCATCATGAACATTACGGGAGGCGCGAATTTGTCGCTGTATGAAGTCAATGAAGCGGCGGAAATCGTTACCTCGGCATCGGATCCGGAGGTCAATATGATCTTCGGTGCTATTATTGAAGAGAGCATGAAGGATGAAATCAAAGTAACGGTCATCGCGACCGGGTTTGAGAACCGTCCTGTGCAGCAGCCTCAGGTGCGCAAGCAGGGAACACCGGCGCCGTCGGAACCTGCGGAATCGCGCAGCAACAACACGAACAATCTGCGTCCGTTCGGGAACCAGACAAGCAGCGATCAATTGGACATTCCAACGTTCCTGCGGAATCGTTCCCGTCAGAACAATAACGACTAAGGATGTCATTCCATCCGTCAAACACCCGCATTTCTTCGGAAATGCGGGTGTTTTTTTGTGGAAACGGGAATCCGTAGGAAACGAAACATCGCTGCTCAAAAAACTTTTGTGTGATCGGGCTCGGTCATTTCTGTCATCCGTGCCAGTGCCTGAAGGCGTTCCTCTTTACAGAGTTCATCATATGTCATTAAAGCCGGATGTAATACTTATAACAATTTGATGATAGATATGGGAGTGTCGAAACCCATTACAACGGCGGCTTACGCTTCTTTTTCCCCGAAACTTCCTCTATAAAAGAACGGAACTCGACAAAAAAAGTTCAGGAGTCCCTTCCAATTTTAGACAGACTTTGAACCGTATTGTTTTTATACTAATCACATCTCCCAAAAATGCTTAAGAGAATATCGGCGGTACCGTGTATGCGTTATGGATCCAATCATTCCATAAACATGAAAGGCGTCAGGCAGGTGATAAGCACTGATTGTGTATATTGATTTGATATTCATCACGAATCTGCTGATCGACGGTGCACTGCTCTGGCTTACAGCCTGGATGCGGAAGCTGAAGCCCCCGTGGTGGAGATTGATTGTGGCGGCTGTGGTGGGTGCCCTGTATGTCGTCATGATGTTTGTGCCGCAGCTCTCGTTTATGTATACCTTTTTAGTCAAGCTGGGTTTATCCCTGCTGATGTTATGGATAACCTTCGGTTTTGGAAGTCTTCAAAACTATATCCGGAATATGGGGGCCTTTTATATTATCAATTTTGCGGTGGCCGGGGGGATTATCGGGATACATTATTTGCTGCAAAATTCGGGAGAAATTTTTAACGGGATTTGGTTCACGGCTTCCGGCGGCATGTCGTTTGAGCTGAAGATCGGGTTCTGGTTTACCTTCATCGGGGTGTTTGGCATGCTGCTGTGGTTCAAAATGGTTCACTCGACCCGGAAGCAGCTGGAAAGCCGTTCCGTATTTATGGGCGAGGTCGCCGTCGAGATCGGCGGTCACCGGGTGACCTGCAGAGGGCTGCTGGATACGGGCAATCAGCTGAGCGATCCGCTGACGAGAACGCCGGTGATGGTCATGGAAGCTTCGCTGTGGGCGGACCGCCTGCCTTCGGGATGGTGCGAAAGACTGGCCGATGGAGAGCCGGACAAACTGGTAATGGAGCTGGAACATATGGATTTTGCGTGGCAGGACCGGCTTCGTCTCGTTCCCTATCGGGGGGTGAACCGCAGCGCCTCATTCATGCTGGCTATCAAGCCGGACACCGTTGAGGTTCGGATCGGCGACGGCGTCCATCGTTCCAGCAAGGTGCTGATCGGCCTGGACGGCGGGCAGCTGTCGGGCGACCGGTCGTATCAGGCCATTATCCATCCGAAGCTGGTTGAGGATGATGTCCAGAGTCCAGCAGCGGAGCCATTGGAAACGGCGGGTAACCTGTGATCGCAGGGGAAGGTCGAAGACCGTTTGCCTGCGGAAGACGAAACAGACGCTTACGAAGATCGTTTTCCTATGGAAAACTAATGCTTATGCTAACGATGAGAGTTTTCCTGCGGAAAACTAATGGCTTATGCTTACGAAGATCGTTTTCCTGCGGAAAACGTATAGGAGGATCAATTATGCGTGTGAAATGGAGATTGGTGGCGCAGCTGCAGTACTACAGATTCCTGTTTCTCTTAGGACTCAAAAGCGAAGAAATCTATTACATAGGCGGCAGCGAGGCTCTCCCTCCTCCCCTGACACGCGAAGAGGAAGAATATTTGCTCCAGCGGCTGTCCACCGGGGATGCGGCCATCCGGGCGATGCTGATCGAGCGCAATCTGCGGCTCGTCGTGTACATCGCCCGCAAGTTCGAGAATACGGGCATCAACATCGAGGACCTGGTGTCCATCGGAGCGATCGGTCTGATTAAGGCGGTCAACACGTTTGACCCGGAGAAAAAAATCAAACTGGCTACGTATGCCTCCCGCTGCATCGAAAACGAAATTTTGATGTATCTGCGGCGAAACAGCAAAATCCGGAGCGAGGTCTCCTTCGATGAGCCGCTCAATATTGACTGGGACGGAAACGAGCTGCTGCTTTCCGATGTGCTCGGAACCGAAAATGATACGATTTACCGGAACATTGAGGAGCAGGTCGACCGCAAGCTTTTGCACAAGGCGCTCGACAAGCTGACCGACCGGGAGCGAACCATTATGGAGCTGCGTTTTGGCCTTCAGGACGGGGAGGAGAAGACGCAAAAGGACGTGGCGGATATGCTCGGCATTTCCCAATCCTACATTTCCCGACTTGAAAAACGCATCATCAAGCGGCTGCGCAAGGAGTTCAACAAAATGGTCTAGGCAAAATTTTTATCAGGAATAAAATGACCCTCCAGGGAGATAATGTACATTAGTTTCTCCTTGGGAGGTATATCATCATGACCCGAAACAAAGTCGAGATCTGCGGTGTGGATACTTCGAAGCTGCCCGTCCTGACCAATGTGGAAATGCGGGAGCTGTTCCATGACTTACAGCAAAACAACGAACGTACAGCCAGAGAAAAGCTGGTGAACGGCAACCTGAGACTGGTGCTCAGCGTCATCCAGCGATTCAACAATCGGGGGGAGTTTGTCGACGATTTGTTTCAGGTGGGCTGTATCGGACTAATGAAAGCCATTGATAATTTTGATTTGTCTCAAAATGTGAAATTCTCAACCTATGCGGTGCCGATGATCATCGGGGAAATTCGCAGGTATTTGCGGGACAACAACCCGATCCGGGTATCCCGATCGCTGCGGGATATTGCGTACAAAGCGCTGCAGGTTCGTGATTCCTTAACGAATCAAAACTCAAGGGAACCGACGATTTTCGAAATTTCGGAAGTGCTGAACGTCCCCAAAGAGGACGTCGTCTTCGCACTGGATGCCATCCAGGACCCGGTGTCGCTGTTCGAACCGATTTACCATGACGGCGGCGACCCGATCTACGTGATGGACCAGATCAGCGACGACAAAAACAAGGACGTCTCCTGGATTGAGGAGATCGCGCTGCGTGAAGCGATGCAGAGACTGGGTCAGCGGGAAAAAATGATTTTGTCCATGCGCTTCTTCGAAGGCAAAACCCAGATGGAGGTCGCCGACGAAATCGGCATTTCCCAAGCTCAGGTATCACGTCTTGAAAAATCGGCCATCCAGCAAATGCAAAAGCACGTGAAATCGTGAATAGATGAAGTAAAGCAAGGCGGTCCGCGCTACGGGCCGTCTTTTTTTTATGGATGAGATGCTGACTGCTGCTCGGCTTCTGTCATGGGTCGTCAACTTAAAGCTCCGAGAAACCGTACACAAAGACCCTTCAAACCAACACGGAGAGGCTGAGTATTGCGGAGCATTTCGCTTCAAAACATGGGCATTTTGCCCGGCGCCGGCATATATTAATCATATATATTGAACGAGTCTGATGAATAGACTGCTAAAGGAGAGGAACATGTGAATCCAGAACGTTGGGCGGTGGACAGAAACATGAAAATATCCGATTTTCAAACGAAGGATGTCATCAACATCGTGGACGGCAAAAGGCTGGGGCAGATCAGCGATCTGGAGCTCGACCTCCGCCAGGGGCGGATCGAAGCGATCGTCGTCCCAAGCTACAGCAAGTTCAGGGGGCTGTTCGGAGGCGGCAGCGACCTGATCATTCCTTGGAGCAATATCGTCAAAATCGGATCGGATGTCGTCCTCGTCAAGATGGAGGAACTGCGGACGCTCCAGGACGAGAAGGAAGCCGCCTCCTACAGAGAGAGAACGGAGCAGGCGGACCGCCGCGGCTACCGGGATGTGTAAGGAAAGGACCGCCTTGTCAAACCAACCATTTTTGGTTTTATGCAAGCCGTGTCCATGTGGTACACTGGAGGTTGAGGTGATTGAAATTGGAACCGTTCAAGTTAAAAGAGGGCGATTCGCGCCCTTCGTTATTTATGCTGGAGCCGTGGGTTCATGAATGGAACGGCATCAGCGCCGGATTTACCGGACGGCATGGCGGCGCGGGAAGCGCGCCTTACGATACGCTTAACACCGCCTTTCATGTGGGAGACCAGCCGGAGACGGTGGTAGCCAACCGCTTGAAGGTTGCGGAAGAGCTGGGCTTTACGTTGGATGACTGGACGTGCGGGGAACAGGTTCACCGGGCAGACATCGCGGTGGTGACGAATGAAGGCCGTGGACGCGGCAGCCGGAACAGAGAGTCGGGATTTCAGGATACAGACGGGCTTCTGACAAACGTGCCCGGGGTGCTGCTGACGTCGTTTTATGCGGACTGCGTACCGCTATATTTTTACGATCCCGTTCACCAGGCTGTCGGACTGGCCCATGCCGGCTGGAAAGGGACTGTGGCCCGGATTGCCGCGTCTATGGTGGAGAAGATGGGGCAGGCTTATGGCAGCCGGCCTGAGGAGATACGCGCCGCAATCGGTCCGTCCATCGGCTCCTGCTGTTACGAGGTAGATGACAAAGTGATGAGTCATGTGCACGATTTGGCAAGTCATTTCCTGGGTAATGAACAGTACTCCCCTGCCGATTTTTACATTGCCAAACCCGACGGCAAAACCATGCTGAACTTGAAAGAATTAAATCGACAGATTATGATGAAAGCAGGAATATTGCCGACTCATATCGAATGTACATCATGGTGTACGAGCTGTCGCAACGATTTGTTCTTTTCCTACAGAAAAGACGGTGGAACGACAGGGCGTATGGCGAGTTGGATCGGGCTTAGAGAAGGGGTGAATCTTCCTTGACACTGGAAGAACGGATAAGAGAAGTCAATACGCGCATCGAGGAAGCCTGCCTTCGCAGCGGAAGATCCAGGGAAGACGTCAATGTGATCGCTGTAACCAAGTACGTGTCGACATCCATGACAGAACGAGTGCTGGATAGCGGTTTGACGCATATCGGCGAGAATCGCTGGCAGAACGCCGAGGAGAAATGGAATGCGCTTGGTTCCCGCGGGACCTGGCATTTTATTGGACATCTGCAGACCAACAAAGTCAAAGACGTGGCAGGCAAATTCGAATATATACATTCGCTGGACCGGCTTTCATTAGCCAAAGAGCTGGAGAAGGTGGCGTCAGCCCGGAATCTGGAAATTAAAACCTTTGTTCAGGTTAACATTTCTGGAGAAGATACCAAATACGGTTTGGAGCCGGAGCAGGCCGTCCCTTTTTTGAAAGAACTTCATCAATTTCCTCATATCAAGGTCGCCGGCTTGATGACCATGGCCCCCTTTGAAGGGGAGGCGGAGGATACCCGGCCCGTTTTTCGCGGGCTGCGGGAGCTAAGAGACGACATAAACCGGCATGCAATTACGCGAGAGCCATTAATCGATCTTTCCATGGGAATGTCCAACGATTTCGAAGTGGCCATTGAAGAGGGAGCCACCTGGATCCGTTTGGGCTCGATTCTAGTAGGTAAACAGGAAGGGGAATGATGAGCGTGATGAACAAGTTTATGTCTTTTTTGGGATTACAAGAGCAGGAGGAAGTCGTAGAACGGGAGCAGCTGCCGGTGGAGGAAGAAGAAGTTGAAACCCCGAGCATTGAGACACGTAGAAATACTAGAACCAACAATGTGGTCAGCATTCACTCCCAGAAAAATGTAAAGGTCATTTTGCATGAGCCGCATTCGTATGACGAAGCACAGGCCATTGCCGACCATCTGCGTGCGCACCGCACGGTGGTTGTCAATCTGCAGCGGGTCCGTTCGGATCAGGCGCTCCGCATTATCGATTTTCTCAGTGGGACGGTTTATGCCCTGAACGGCGGTATTTCCAAGATCGGCCATAACATCTTTTTGTGCACACCGGATACGGTCGAGATTCAGGGTGCCATTTCGGAATTATTATCCGAGGAACATGATTACAACAGAATGAGGTGAGCCAAGTTTGGCCCAAAACATTGATACGATTTTAACGCTGCTCTTTAATATCTACTTCTACATGATCATCATCTATGTTCTCATGTCATGGCTTCCGAACATTCGCGAGAGCTTTATCGGTGAGCTGCTCGGCAAGCTCGTGGAGCCATACCTGTCCCCTTTCCGCAAAATTATCCCGCCAATCTTCGGCATGCTGGATATTTCCCCGATCGTCGCTCTGTTCGTGCTCCAGTTCGCTATGCAGGGATTGCGGTTCATTATTTTTTCACTATTGTTTTAGGTGACTGAGATGAAATTAGACATCTATGATCACTTTCACCCGGATGAACGCGAGTTTGTGGATCGGGCATGGGAATGGGTCGTTCACGCCGGGGAATATCACGAAGTCAAGCTTACCGATTTTTTGGACCCGCGGCAGGCTTTTATTTTGCAGTCGCTGGTGAACCGACACCCCGACGTTCAGGTGCGCCTGGACGGCGGATATGAGGGGGCGGAGCGCTGCCGGGCGCTGGTGGCTCCCGATTACCGGGATTTAAGCCAAGAGGACATGGGACTGAAGGTGCTTAGCATCTACTCCGGGGATCAGAAATTTTTATCGCTGGAGCATGGCGATTATATGGGCTCCATTCTGGGACTCGGCGTAAAACGAAGCAAAATCGGGGATATCCATGTCCTTGAGGATGGATGCCATACCGTGGTTTGCGAAGAGATCAGTACGTTTCTCGACATGAACTTAACACAGGTGCACCGGATTCACGTGCTGCGCGAAATTTTGCCGATCGAACAACTGCGGACAAGCCAGGTTGAGCTGGAGCTGCAGGATATTACGGTCGCTTCTTTGCGTTTAGATGGAATTGCTTCTGATGCTTACCGCATCAGCCGGACCAAAGTGGTCGTTCCCATCCGCGCCGGCCGCTGCCGCGTCAATTGGAAAGTCGTCGAGGATCCTTCCTATCTGCTGAAAGAAGGGGACCTCGTTTCAATGCAGGGGTTTGGGCGGTTTAAAGTTATCGAAGCGGGCGGCATGACGAAAAAAGGACGCCAGCGCGTAAAAATAGGGAAATTTGTGTAGACCTACAGCAGGAATTGTCTTTTTGCTGTCGAAATGAATTATCCAAGAATATTAAAGATATCGTAACTTTTGACCGATACATTTGGGTGAGGCCCATCAGGACCGCTCGTCGACAGGGAAACCTGAACATTTTAGGAGGTGCGCATCAATGCCATTAACACCACTGGATATACATAACAAGGAGTTTGCCCGCCGAATCCGGGGTTATGACGAAGATGAAGTGAACGAGTTTCTCGACCAAGTCATTAAGGATTATGAGAGCGTGATCCGCGAGAACAAGGAACTTCAAGGTCAGCTGGCCTCATTGCAGGAAAGACTTGACCATTTCGTGAACATCGAGGAGACGCTGTCCAAGACCATCATCGTTGCGCAGGAAGCTGCGGATGAAGTGAAGAACAACGCGAAGAAGGAAGCGCAGCTCATCATCAAGGAATCGGAGAAGAATGCTGACCGCATCATTAACGAATCCTTGTCGAAGGCCCGCAAGATCGCGATGGAAGTCGAAGAGCTGAAGAAGCAAGCATCGATTTACCGTACCCGTTTCCGGACGCTGGTGGAAGCCCAGCTCGAGCTGCTCAGCCAGGATGGATGGGAAGCGCTGGAAACCCGGGAGACGCGTGAAGCGAACGAAGTATACTAGGTTTCTGCTTGGTTGACTTTTGCGGAAAAAAGGAATATAAATATATTCATATCGGTTTTTTAGCAAGTGATTGGGTTAGACTTGAAACGTAATATGAATTCGATGACGGGATAAGTAAGCTTGGGATTTGTTCCCCAGAGAGTTGGCGTATGCTGAAAGCCAATGTTCAGTCCGAAGCCGAAGATCCTCCCTGAGAAGTGAAGCTGAAACGCAGGTTTGCGTGCGTAAGCCGAACCGGGCCGCCGAACGTTATATCGGCTCCATGCCAGAAGCTTGGCATGGACTGAGGAGTCATTCTTTGATCAATGTGCTTGACCTTGCGGTTCAAGGACGATTGTTGAAAGAATGGAATTAGGGTGGTCACGCGAGCAGAAGCCTCGTCCCTTAGGGGATGAGGCTTATTTGTTTTGTTTCGGATCCCCCTAAATCCCCCTTATCCTAAGGGGGACCCCAGAGGGTTCTACCCTCTGGACACCCGAAAGTCTCCGAGGACGGAGCTGGTTTGGAGTATTGATGCCGGTTCGGATCCCCCTAAATCCCCCTTATCCTAAGGAGGACTCCAGAGGGTTCTACCCTCTGGACACCCGAAAGCCTCTGAGGACGGATCTAGTTTGGAGTTTTGATGCGACGGTTGGTGAGGTGCCCGGTTCTTCTCCGGCTGCCCCCCTTTAGGGGACCGCCTTCGGAACCTCTCATGCGAGATGGGTCTTACGCGGCTCCGCACCCGCTCGACCTGGGGCACATGCGCAGGCTGTGTGTCGGGCTGACGTAGAACATTTGAGGATAGGGCGTGTGTTTGGCTGGGAATGGGGAAGTGTGTAGAAAATCTAACTAACCAGTAGCTAGCTAACCCAACTAAACCAGTAACAAGGTAACACCATCGTCAAGCGTGCCCATCTTCACTTTGCGGGGCAAAGGAAGATGGGCGGCAAGCGGGGATACACTCAAGCACAACTAAGTCCGCTCCAAATGATGCGCCACGGAGGTTTCCGGGTGTCCAGAGGGCAGCGCCCTCGGGGTCCCTCTTACGAAGAGGGATTTAGGGAGATGGGAAGTTTTTCAAAGAATGAAAGTGAGGTATGGTGACCATGCATAAGGTCGATGTCAAAGAAAAAGCGCGCACGAGAGATCAGCGCATCCTGAAAAAATGGAACGAAGAAGGCACCTTTAAAAAATCCATCGAAAACCGTTCGGGCAAGCCGAACTTCGTATTTTTCGAAGGCCCGCCGACAGCCAACGGGGCTCCGCATATCGGGCACGTGCTGGGGCGCGTGATCAAGGATTTTGTGCCGCGTTACAAAACGATGAAGGGCTACCGCGTCGTGCGTAAAGCCGGCTGGGACACCCACGGTCTGCCGGTGGAGCTCGGCGTAGAGAAGCAGCTCGGCATCTCCGGTAAGCAGGATATCGAGAAATACGGCGTGGAAGAGTTTGTGAAGAAATGTAAGGACAGCGTGTTCGAGTACGAGAAGCAGTGGAGAGAGCTGACCGAAGCGATCGGGTACTGGACGGATCTGGACCATCCGTACATCACGCTGGAGAACAATTACATCGAGAGCGTATGGAACATCCTGTCCACGATTCACGGCAAAGGGCTGCTGTACCGCGGACATCGCGTCAGCCCGTACTGCCCTTGCTGCCAGACGACGCTCAGCTCCCACGAAGTGGCGCAGGGCTACGAAGACGTCAAGGATTTGAGTGCTACGGCCAAATTCAAGCTGCATGACAGCGGCGATTATGTGCTGGCCTGGACGACCACGCCTTGGACGCTGCCGTCCAACGTGGCGCTGGCCATGAACCCGGATATGGAATATGCCCGCGTCCAGCAGGAAGACGGCGTCTACATCGTCGCCAAAAACCTGGTTGAAGACGTGATGAAAGGCGACTATACGGTTTTGTCCACACACAAAGGCTCCGAATTTGTCGGCCAGAGCTACACGCCGCCGTTTACTTACTTCAAGCCGGAAAAAGGCAACATCATCGTCGGCGCATCCTTTGTTACGGATTCGAGTGGTACGGGGATCGTGCATATGGCGCCGGCCCACGGGGAAGACGACTACAAAACCTGCCGGGAAAACGGCATCAGCTTCGTGAGCGTAGTGAACGCCCAAGGACGTTATACCGATGAGGTTACCGACTTCGCCGGACGCTTTGTAAAAGATTGCGATCTGGACATCGTGAAGATGATGTCGGAAAAAGGAACGTTGTACAGCAAGGAAAAATATGAGCACAGCTATCCGTTCTGCTGGCGCTGTAAGTCTCCGCTTCTCTATTATGCGATGGAGAGCTGGTTTATCGAAACGACGGCCGTCAAGGATCAGCTGATCGCCAACAACAATGGCGTTACCTGGTATCCGGGCCATGTCCGTGAAGGACGCTTCGGCAAGTTCCTGGAAGAGCTGGTGGATTGGAATATCAGCCGTAACCGCTATTGGGGCACGCCGCTAAACGTTTGGGTCTGCGAATCGTGTAAAGGCGAATTTTCGCCGCACAGCTTTGCGGAGCTGAAGGCGCAGGCGGTCGGCGAAATCAGCGACGATCTGGAGCTACATAAGCCTTACGTCGATGAGGTCAAAGTGCGCTGTCCGCACTGCGAAGGCGGCGTGATGGAGCGGACGTCCGAAGTGATCGACGTTTGGTTCGACAGCGGCTCGATGCCGTTCGCGCAGCACCATTATCCGTTTGAGAACGTGGACACGTTTGAGGAGCAGTTCCCGGCGGATATGATCTGCGAAGGGATCGACCAGACCCGCGGCTGGTTCTACAGCCTGCTGGCGGTCTCCACCCTGTTCAAAGGCGTTGCGCCTTACAAATCGGTCATCGCCACGGGGCATATCCTAGACGAAAACGGCCAAAAAATGTCCAAATCGAAGGGCAACGTCATCGACCCTTGGGACATCATCAACGAATACGGCACGGACGCGTTCCGCTGGGCGCTCCTTTCGGACAGCGCGCCTTGGAACAGCAAACGCTTCTCCAAAGGCATTGTCGGTGAAGCCAAATCCAAAGTGATCGACACGCTGGTCAACACGCACGCGTTCCTGACGCTGTATGCGAACATCGACGGCTACAACCCGGCGGAGCATCCGTACCAACCGTCGGAAAACAAACTCGACCGCTGGATCCTGTCCCGTCTGAACAGCCTGATCCTGCTGGTGGACAAAGCGCTGGAAAGCAATGACTTCCTCAACTCGGCCAAGGCCATCGAAGGATTCGTCGACGAGCTGAGCAACTGGTATATCCGCCGTTCGCGCGACCGCTTCTGGGGCAGCGGACTCGGAGAAGACAAACTGGCCGCTTACGGCACACTGACGCATGTGCTGGTCACGCTGGCCCAACTAATGGCGCCATACACACCGCTGCTGTCGGAAGATATCTACACGAACCTGACCGGCGGGGAAAGCGTTCATCTGACCGATTATCCGGTTGCCGATGAGGCTCGGATCGACAAGGCGCTCGAGGAAGATATGGAAACCGCCCGCCAGGTCGTCGAGCTCGCCCGCAACGTGCGGAACGAAACGGGAATCAAGACCCGCCAGCCGTTGTCCGAGTTGATTGTGTCGCTGGACCGCGATTTTGATGTGGCCGGATACGAGGAGATCATCAAGGAAGAAATCAACGTGAAGAACATCGTCGTGGAGACGAGCGACAGCGGATTCGTCGACTTTACGCTGAAGATGAACCTGAAGGTAGCCGGCAAGAAATACGGTAAAAACATCGGGTTCCTCCAGGGCTTCCTGAAAGCGATGAGTCCGGAGGATACGCGGAACGTCGTCAATACCGGCAGCCTTAACGTCACTTCGCCGGATGGTGATGAGCTTCAGATTACAGCCGACGAGCTGCTCGTCGAGAAGCAGGCGAAAGCCGGATTTGCATCGGCCTCGGGCTATGGCATCACCGTTGCCCTCAATACAGAAATCACGCCTGAACTGGAACAGGAAGGCTGGGTCCGCGAAGTGGTGCGTGCCGTACAGGACTACCGCAAAAAACTCGACCTGCCGATCGAAAAACGCGTCACCCTGGTTCTTGATGCGGATGAAGAATTGACGGCTGCCATCCAGGCATTTGAGCATGTGCTCCGGGAAAACGTGCTGGTGAACGAGCTTGCGTTCGGGCAAGAAGCCGAAATGGAGCGCGTTGATCTCGCCGGCAAAACGCTGGGTATCCGCATTGCCGGATAATCTGCCTTTTTACCGCCATTGAATGGCAATCGCCGCTTTGGCGCATAATAGCACAACAAACGAACAAACGAGCCTTCTGGCCCGTGCGGAAATGAAAGACCATTTTCGCGCCGGCTTCGGCTCGTTTGTTGTTCATCGGAACGATGGATACCGCGCTGATCCGAGAGGAGAATGCAGAGATGCCGAATAAGAAGAGCATCATTCCCGAATCGGAAGAGGAGAAGCTGAACGTTGTGTACCGTTTGACCGTGCGAATTGCCGAAGAATTGGAGCAGGCCCGGATTGCGGAATATACCCAGCTTTTGCACAGACCTTTCCGGTTGATTATGTTAAACCTGCTGTCCGGTGCGGCGCGCGGCGTCGGGGTCGCCATCGGGTTCACCTTTTTTGCCGCTACAATTATATATGTGCTGCAGGTGCTGGGAGCGCTCAATCTTCCGATTATCGGAGACTATATTGCCGATATCGTCCGGATCGTCCAGCGGCAGCTTGAGCTGAAAACGTATTAAATGAACCCTTCATCCTCTTCGCCGAGCTGGTCCATACTGACCCCTTCGCCTTGGTCCATATATTTTCGGTACTCTTGGTTACGGACAAATTCGATCTGATTCCCGTAAATATCGGTGGCGACAAAAGCTTCATACGGCTCTACGCAGCCTTCCAGCTCGTCGGAAGCTTCGATTTCGAGCTCGTTGTAGCTGTGGACCTCACGGTCTTCAGCATAAGCCGGGCTGGTGGAGCTGCCGAAGTTTTCTACGATTTGCCACGCGTCTTCGCCGTCGAAACCGTTCTGGTCATCGCGTTCGTCCAGGCTCGTCCGGCCAAAAGGAGGCATCAGAAATTCCTCTTCAACCGGGCGGTAATTCTCGACATGCACTTTAGGCGAATGCTCTTTGCAAAAAGACGTCGTCGGAACGGCTTCCAACCGCTCGTACGGGATCGGCTTTCCGCATTCCTCGCAGACGCCATAGGTTCCCTGCTGGAATCGGTCCAGCGCCATTTCAATGCGGTCCATGTGATGGTCATCATGGTCCTGCAGCGTTAAATCGACTTCCCTGGAGTAAAGCTCGGTAGCCACGTCGCCGGGATGGTTGTCGATGTTCGACAGCTCGCCGGTCTGGTCGCGCATGGAGTCTTCCAGGCCGTAATGCTCGTTGCTGTCATCCTTTTGGCGGATGGATTCCTGCTGTTCCTTAAGCATGCTGTGCAAATGATCCAGCTGTGATTGTGTGAGATGCTGCATGACAAAGCCCCTTTCCGCTTCGGATCAACAAAACGATAAAGACGATTTCTTTTCATATCTAGAATGTGCGGATGAAGCCTGTTTTACAGAAGGAAATTGTTTTCGCCATTCCCCGTTTATGGACGGTTTCCGGCGCCCTATGCTACAATAAACAAGTCTTTACATGACGTGAAAGGCTGTGTCCGAGCGGACGGGCCTAATGAATAAGAACGGAGTGACAAATGGCTGTGGTGTACTACTTAATCGCTTTAATCGTGTTTTTGGTGGATCAGGGCGCCAAGTATTTAATTGCCACCAGATTGGAATTAGCAGAGGAAATTCCGGTGATTGGCAACTTTTTTCTGATTACCTCCCACCGGAACACGGGTGCAGCCTTCGGTATTCTTCCCAACCAGCGCTGGTTTTTTATCGTGATTACCATCGTCGTGGTGGTGGCGATTATCTGGTATATGAACCGGGTGAGAAAATCGTCTTCGCGCAAGCTGCTTCCGGTAGCGCTTAGCCTCGTCCTGGGAGGGGCGATCGGCAACTTTCTCGACCGTGCGCTGAACGGCGAAGTGGTGGACTTTTTACAATTCAATTTCGGCAGCTATACGTTTCCGATTTTTAATGTGGCCGACTCCTGCATCGTGATCGGGGTGGCGCTCATTATACTGGATTCGCTGATGGACATGAACCGAACCGAATCGAACAACAAGAGCAATGAAGGGAATGAACCGGTTTGATCGAAGAACAAACATCCGGAGCGGGGGAAAACCCGGAGAGTGCGGATATCAGGGAGTGGGTCGTTGACCCTGTCCATGCCAAAGAACGCATCGATAAATATATTACGGAATCCTGGGAGGAGGACATTTCCCGGTCCCAGGTCCAGCTCTGGATCAGCGCAGGCCATGTGCTTGTGAACGGTCAGCCGGTCAAAGCCAATTATAAGCTGGCGGCGGGCGACCACTTGGAAGTGACCGTCCCGGAGCCGGCCGCCGTCGAGATCGTACCGGAGGACATTCCACTGAATGTCGCTTTCGAGGACAAGGATGTCATCGTGGTCAACAAGCCGAGGGGGATGGTCGTTCATCCTGCGCCCGGGCATGCCTCGGGGACTCTGGTGAATGCGCTGATGTACCACTGTAAGGATTTGTCCGGCATTAACGGGGAGCTGCGTCCAGGCATCGTTCACCGGATTGATAAGGACACTTCCGGCTTGATCATGGCCGCAAAGAACGATATGGCCCACGCCTCTTTGGCCGCCCAGCTCAAAGACCACAGCGTGACCCGGCGCTATTATGCCCTGGTCCACGGCAATGTCAGCCATGATCAAGGAACGATAGACGCTCCGATCGGGCGCGATCCAATCGACCGCAAAATGTATACCGTGACGGAGAAGAACAGCAAGCACGCCGTCACCCATTTTACGGTCAAGGAGCGCTTTGGCGACTACACCCTGCTGGAGCTTCAGCTCGAAACCGGGCGGACTCACCAGATCCGGGTGCACATGAAGTTCATCGGCCATCCGCTCGTCGGAGATCCGGTGTACGGACGGAGCAAAGGCATCAAAATGAACGGACAAGCGCTGCACGCCGGCGTGCTTGGGTTCATCCATCCGGCAAGCGGCGAATATATGGAGTTCTCAGCGCCGATTCCCGGCGATATGGAGGATCTGCTGACATCGCTGCGCAGCCGTTGAAAGTACAAATCATACGATAATTAGTCCATGGCATTCCGCCATGGATTCCTTCATATTTAGGGGTGTAGAAATTGAAGTAGGAGATGAAAGAATACATGAGCATCGAACAGTACCAGCAAACGTACATTCAGAACAGCTTTGCGGACCGGATCGGCGGTTCCAATTATGGTAAAGACACAGCCATCTATAAATTTGAAAAAATCAAGCGGGCCAAAGCCCAGGCTAAAAAGGACTTCCCGGACGTAGAACTGATCGACCTTGGCGTAGGCGAACCGGATGAAATGGCTGATGCCGGCATCGTGGCCAAGCTTGCGGAAGAAGCGGCCAAGCCGGAGAACCGCGGCTATGCAGATAACGGAATTCCTGAATTCAAGGAAGCAGCAGCCAAATACTTGAAGGAAGTCTTCAACGTGGACGGCATCGATCCGCAGACAGAAGTGCTCCACTCCATCGGCTCCAAGCCAGCCCTGGCGATGCTTCCATCGGTGTTCATCAACCCTGGCGACGTGACCATCATCACCGTGCCGGGTTATCCGGTTCTGGGAACCCACACGAAATACCTCGGCGGGGAAGTATACACCGTTGAGCTGAAGAAGGAAAACAACTTCCTGCCGGATCTGAAGAGCATTCCGGAAGACATCGCTCAGCGCGCCAAGCTGATCTACCTGAACTATCCGAACAACCCGACGGGCGCAAGCGCCACGGTCGAGTTCTTCACCGAAGTGGTGGAATGGGCAAAGAAGTACGACATCGTCGTCGTTCATGACGCTCCTTACGCAGCCCTGACTTATGACGGACTGAAGCCGCTGAGCTTCCTGTCGATTCCAGGTGCGAAGGACGTAGGTGTCGAGCTGCACTCCCTGTCCAAATCCTACAACATGACCGGCTGGCGGATCGGCTTTATCGCTGGTAACCCGCTCGTCGTGAAAGCCTTCGGCGACGTGAAAGACAACAACGACTCCGGCCAGTTTATCGCCATCCAGAAAGCGGCCGCTTACGGTCTCGCCCATCCGGAAATTACGGAGAAAATTGCGGAGAAATATTCCCGCCGCCACGATATGCTGGTAGCCGTGCTGAACGAGCTGGGCTTCCAGGCCGAGAAACCGAAAGGCTCCTTCTTCCTCTATGTGGAAGCGCCTAAAGGCATTAAAGGCGGAGTCCGCTTCAATTCCGGCGAGGACTTCTCCCAGTTCTTGATCCGCGAGAAGCTGATCTCCACCGTGCCTTGGGATGATGCCGGCAGCTTTGTCCGCTTCTCCGTCACTTTCGAAGCGAAGGGCCAAGAAGACGAGAAGCGCGTCATTGCCGAAATTAAACGCCGCCTGAGCGACGTGGAATTCGAATTTTAATTCAATGTGCAGCAAGATCCGTCCCTGACATGCAGGGCGGATCTTTTTTTTTGCCGCAGCGTTATACAGCCTGCTGGAGCGGCTGAAGGAACTGGAAACAAGCCCATGATTTTTGCGGTCAAACATGGTAAAGTGGACATAGCAATACGGGCGCTTGTTTTTGAGAACAAGGCCTGAAGTGGGAGTTGAGCAGCTCTGTTTAAACATTGGAAATGGGATTTGTATGTCGAACATTTGGGCGAATTGCGGAAGCGCCTGTTCTGGATTTTGGGCGCGTTTTTGGTGTCAATGATCGCGGCGCTGTTCGTGGTGGGCGACGTGCTTCACTTCTTGAGGGGCAGGCCGCCGGCCTCACTGGTCGAATGGAACGCGTTCAGCCCGTGGGAGGGCGTTCGCATGTATATGTACATTGCCGCAGCCTTGTCGCTGGTCGTAGCGGTACCTTTTACGATGCTGCAAATTTGGGCTTTTGCCAAAAAGGGACTGCGCAAGAGCGAGCAGAAAGCGGCGCTAAAGTATGTGCCAGCTGCGTTCGTACTGCTGCTTGTCGGGTTTGCTTTTGCCTATTTTGTCGTGTTCCCGATGGCGTTTCGCTTTACGACGAGTATGACCAAAAACCTGGGATTGGTGGAGACGTACGGCATTGCGCAGTACTTTACGTTTCTGACCAACATCGTGGTTCCGGTGTCGCTTGCCTTTGAGCTGCCGGTGCTGGTGATGCTGCTGACAAGGCTGCGTGTCATCAACCCGGGACTGCTGGGGAAAATGCGTAAAGTCTCGTACATGGTGCTGGTTTTCATCGCGTGCATGATTTCTCCGCCGGAGTTTTTTTCGCATATTTCGGTGTCGGTACCGTTTATTCTGCTGTACGAAATCAGCGTTTTGATGTCCAAGCTGGTATACCGCAAGCAAATGCAGATGGATGCGGGAACCAAGGACCGGATGAATTATGGATCTGCTTAATGCAGGTTCGACCGTGGGCGTTGAAAGTGTACTGAAATCAAGTGGAGAAGATGGTTTATAAATTGGGTTTTAAGGGAGGACGATTTACGTTATGCTAAGCGATATCGGTTTGCCGGGTTTCATATTGCTGGCCGTGCTTGCGCTGCTATTATTCGGACCAAACAAGCTGCCCGGACTGGGCCGCTCGGCCGGACGCATGCTGCGGGAATTTAAAAACGAAATGAGCGACATTATGGGCGACTCGCCGCGCCAGAAGCGCAGCTCCGCCCAGGAGCCCATAACGGAACAGGGGCAGCAGCCTCAAGCGGCTCGGACGGAATCCGCCGCATCCCCGCGTCTGCCGGAATAAAATTCCACGGATCGGGAAGGCTAAGCTCGGTTGACAGCAGACGTTCAGTCTGTCATAATCATCTTTAGTTGAATAGCACCTTTAAATCAGTCCCGTGAGACTGGCAAGGTAACGTGAACCGAGGTTCACTTCGCGGCAGCATACTGTCTGCTTTAAGCCGCCCAGCGAATCTCTATGTCTATCAGCGCATGCTGATGGCTTCTAACTCCTTGCCTACGGGCAGGGAGTTTTTTTGTTATCTGGGTCCCCTCCAAGCATCTGAAGAGGCATCAAAGCCTCGCTTTGTGGGGAACCTTCACGGGTCAGCTATTTAAATCCCTTTTAGACGGAAGAAGGAGTGTGGAGCATGAGCAACGAGGTGCATGTCATTATGGATGAAACGGCAATCCGCCGTGCACTGACAAGGATTGCACACGAAATACTGGAGAGGAACAAGGGGATTGAAAATTGCGTGTTCATCGGCATCAAAACCAGGGGAGAATTTCTGGCCCAGCGCATCGCCGGCAAAATTCTCGAAATCGAAGGCACACCGGTTCCATGGGGCGCTGTTGACGTCACCCGGTACCGGGACGACCAGAAAGACAGCGCAGCTTCCTTGACTGAAGCAAACATTGGCCTGGAAAAGCTCGATATTCATGATAAAAAAGTGATTTTGTTCGACGACGTGCTGTACACGGGACGGACGATCCGCGCCGCAATGGACGCCCTGATGGACTGCGGCCGGCCGCAGATGATCCAGCTGGCGGTGCTGGCGGACCGGGGACACCGGGAGCTGCCAATCCGGCCGGATTACATCGGCAAGAACGTACCGACGGCAAGGTCCGAGCAAATTGAAGTAGCCCTCACGGAAACGGACGGCAAGGACGAAGTGACGATTATGCAAAACCGGGAGGAGAAATAACATGCTAACGATGACGCAGCTGAAGGACCGGAGCCTGCTCGGACTGAAGGATCTGGGCCGCGACGAAATCGAATCGATCCTGAACCGGGCCGCATACTGGGAAGCACAGCACGAAAAGCTGGTGCCGGTGCTGGCCTCCAAATTCGTAGCCAACATGTTTTTTGAGAACAGCACGCGGACGCGCTTTTCCTTCGAAATGGCAGAGAAACGCCTGGGTGCCCAGGTGCTGAACTTTACGGCGGCTGCTTCGAGCGTAGAGAAAGGCGAATCGATCTACGACACGGTAAGAACGCTCGAATCGATGGGGATTGACGCAGGCGTCATCCGGCTGAAGCCGGCCGGGGTACTGGAGGAGCTGTCCAGCAAAATCTCGGTTCCGCTCATCAATGCAGGGGACGGAAACAATGAGCATCCGACGCAGGCGCTGCTCGACCTGTACACGATGAAGAAACGGTTCGGCAGCCTTCAAGGCCTGACGGTGTCGATCATCGGCGACATTAAGCACAGCCGGGTGGCCCGATCGGACCTGTGGGCGCTGCGCAAGTTCGGGGCCGAAGTCAAATTCTGCGCGCCGAATAATATGACGGCACCGGAGCTGGAGCCGTTTGCCAGATACGTAACGATGGAAGAGGCGCTCCGCTCGGATGTGGTCATGATGCTGCGGGTTCAGCTTGAGCGTCATGCGACCGGCATGCTGAAATCGGCGGAGGAATACAGAGCGCAGTACGGATTGACGGAGGAGCGGGCTTCCAAATTGTCCAAGCATACACTAATTATGCATCCTGCTCCGGTGAACCGGAACGTGGAGATCGACGATGCGGTTGTCGAGTGTGAACAGTCGGCGATCTTCCCGCAAATGAGCAACGGCGTTCCGATCCGTATGGCGGTCATGGAACGGGCGATGAAATAATCAGGGATATATAGGCATACACAAATTTTATTAATAAATATACACAAAAATGAATTATTATTATACAATAGATTGGAAGCCACAGTGCCAATCAACGACCGGAGGTACTCATGATACAGATCATAACGAACGCCAGCGTACTGAACGAACAAGGGGAACAGGTAAGCAAGCATATCGTCATCGAGGACGGCATCATCAAAACATTGGTGGAACCCGATGCCGGCTGGAGTGCTCCCGAAGGGGCCGAAGTGACGGACGCTGCCGGCAAGCTGGTTACGCCCGGCTTGATCGATATGCATGTCCATCTGCGCGAACCTGGATTTGAACATAAGGAAACGATCGAGACCGGGAGCCGCTCGGCTGCCAAAGGCGGCTTCACGACCATCGCCTGCATGCCGAACACGAAACCGGTGACCGACAACCCGGAAACGGTCCAGCTGGTGCTGGAGAAGGCCCGCGAGGCGGGAATCGTGAAGGTGCTCCCTTATGCAGCGATTACAGTACGGGAGCTCGGACGGGAGCTGACGGATTTTGAAGCGCTCAAAGCAGCGGGGGCGGTCGGCTTCACCGACGACGGCGTTGGCGTACAGAACGCCAAGATGATGAAAGACGCCATGCGCCGGGCGAAAGAGCTGAACATGCCGGTGATTGCGCACTGTGAAGAGAACTCCCTGGTCGAAGGGGGTAGCGTGACGGAAGGCAAGTTTGCCGAGCAGCACGGACTGATCGGTATTCCGAACGAGTCGGAAGCGATTCATGTGGGGCGGGACATCCTGCTGGCAGAAGCGACGGGCGTGCACTACCATGTATGCCACGTCAGCACGGAACAATCAGTCCGGCTGATCCGCCAGGCCAAGGAAGTCGGCATTCACGTCACCGCCGAGGTGTGTCCGCACCATCTGCTGCTGTCGGATGAAGACATTCCGGGGCTGGACGCCAACTGGAAAATGAATCCTCCGCTGCGCTCGCCGCGGGACGTGAAAGCCTGCATCGAAGGGCTGCTGGACGGAACGCTCGACATCATCGTGACGGATCATGCGCCGCATGCGGCGGAAGAGAAAGCGAAAGGCATGGAAATGGCGCCTTTTGGCATCGTTGGCTTCGAGACGGCCTTCCCGCTCTTGTACACCAAGTTTGTGGCGACTGGCAAATGGGATCTGGCCATGCTGGTTCAGCGGATGACTTCCGATCCGGCGCGGGTGTTCGGTTTGAACACCGGGCGGCTTGAGGAAGGCGCTCCTGCTGACCTGACGATGATTGACCTGGAAACCGAAAAAGCGGTGAATCCGGAAGAGTTTGCCTCAAAGGGACGGAATACGCCGTTTACCGGGTGGAAGCTGAAGGGCTGGCCGGTTAAAACCTGGATGGACGGCAAAGTCGTGTTTGAAGCCTAAAACCGGATATAACCGGGCCGGATCGGTTGATAAAAAAGAAACAGATATAGATACTACTAGATACTAACTTAACGTAATTTGACAGAGGAGTGAGTGGGATGCAGGCAAGATTGCTGCTGGAGGACGGAACACTGTTTACGGGCAGTGCTTTCGGAGCAGAAGGTGAAACGACGGGCGAAGTCGTGTTTAATACAGGGATTACGGGATATCAAGAGGTGCTGTCAGACCCGTCGTACTGCGGGCAAATCGTCACGATGACGTTCCCGCTGATCGGCAACTACGGCATTACGCGCGACGATTTTGAGTCGGTTGCGCCATATGTGCACGGATTTGTCGTACGCCGCCATGAAACGGTGCCGAGCAACTGGCGCGCCGAGTACAGCGTGGATACGCTGCTGAAGGAATACGGGATCGTCGGCATCAGCGACATCGATACGCGCATGCTGACCCGCCTTATCCGCAGCCACGGCACGATGAAGGGGATTCTGACGACATCCGCTCAGTCCGTCGAGGAACTGAGAGAGCGTCTTGCTGCGAGCACCCTGATGACCGATCAGGTGTCGCGCGTGTCCACGAAGCATACTTACAGCAGCCCGGGCGCTAGAGAGCGGATCGTACTTATCGACTACGGCGCCAAGAGCGGTATTTTGCGCGAACTGACTTCCCGCGGCTGCGACGTGGTGGTTGTTCCGCATGATACGACGGCCGAGGAAATCCGCCGCCTGAATCCGGATGGCATTCAGCTGTCCAACGGCCCTGGGGATCCTAAAGATGTACCGCACGCGATCCAGACGATCAAGGAACTGCTCGGCGAATATCCGATCTTCGGCATCTGCCTGGGTCACCAGCTGTTCGCCCTGGCTTGCGGCGCCGACACCGAGAAGCTGAAATTCGGCCATCGCGGCGGCAACCATCCGGTGAAGGACTTGGCGACGAACCGCTGCTATATCACATCGCAGAACCATGGCTACACGGTTAAGGATGACTCCATTGCCGGCACAGAGCTCGAGGTTACGCATATCAACAACAACGACAAGACGGTGGAAGGGCTCAAACATAAGAAATACCCGGCCTTTACCGTGCAATACCACCCGGAAGCGGCCCCTGGCCCTTACGACAACAGCTATCTGTTTGACGAGTTCTTGAAAATGATTGCCGATCATAAACAGCAAAAACCTGCAAAACCGCGCCAGGCTGAACTGGCTGCAGCCGTGAAAGGAGCACGATAATATGCCTATCAATAAACAGCTTAAGAAAATCCTCGTTATCGGTTCTGGACCGATCGTCATCGGCCAGGCGGCTGAGTTCGACTATGCGGGCACGCAGGCATGCGAAGCGCTGAAAGAGGAAGGCGTCGAGGTTGTCCTGATCAACAGCAACCCGGCGACCATCATGACCGACACGAACACGGCGGATAAAGTATACATCGAGCCGATCACCCTGGACTTCGTAACCCAGGTCATCCGCCAGGAGCGCCCGGACGGACTGCTGCCGACGCTCGGCGGCCAGACCGGCCTTAACATGGCGGTGGAACTGGCGAGAGCAGGCGTGCTGGAGCAGGAAAACGTTAAACTGCTTGGCACCCAGCTTCATTCGATCGAAAAAGCCGAAGACCGCGACCTGTTCCGCGAACTGATGCGCGAGCTGGAACAGCCGGTACCGGAAAGCACGATCGTCACTACACTGGAAGAAGCGCTCGACTTCGCCGAAGAGATCGGCTACCCGCTGATCGTCCGTCCGGCGTACACGCTCGGCGGAACCGGCGGCGGCATCTGCGCGAATGAAGAAGAACTGCGTGAGACGGTAAGTTCCGGTATCCGTTACAGCCCGATCGGCCAGTGCCTGATCGAGAAGAGCATCGCGGGTATGAAGGAAGTCGAATACGAAGTCATGCGCGATGCCAATGACAACTGCATCGTCGTATGTAACATGGAGAACTTTGATCCGGTTGGCGTTCACACCGGGGACAGTATCGTCGTAGCCCCGTCCCAAACGCTCTCGGACCGTGAATACCAAATGCTGAGATCGGCGTCGCTGAAAATTATCCGCGCGCTGAACATCGAAGGCGGATGCAACGTGCAGTTCGCCCTGGATCCGCACAGCTACCAATACTATGTCATCGAGGTTAACCCTCGCGTCAGCCGCTCTTCGGCGCTCGCTTCCAAAGCGACCGGGTACCCGATCGCCAAGATGGCGGCAAAGATCGCCCTCGGCTACACCCTGGACGAAATCGTCAACCCGGTAACCGGGCAGACTTACGCTTGCTTCGAGCCAACGCTGGACTACATCGTCAGCAAAATTCCGCGCTGGCCGTTCGATAAATTCGTACAGGCGAACCGCAAGCTGGGCACGCAAATGAAAGCGACCGGCGAAGTGATGGCTATCGGCCGCACGTTCGAGGAATCGATCCATAAAGCGATCCGCTCCCTGGAAATCGGAGTGCACCGCTTCTATCTGAAAGGTACGGAAGAGCTGAGCGAGGAAGTGCTCCGCGAGCGCCTCATCAAAGCCGACGACGAGCGGATCTTCCTGATCGCGGAAGCGTTCCGCCGCGGCTACGGTTTGCAGGAAGTTCAGGACCTGACCAAGATCGACTGGTGGTTCCTCGATAAAATCCAGGGGCTGATCGCGTTCGAAGAGCAGCTTCAGGAAGACACGCTTTCTTATGAAACGCTGTACCTGGCGAAACGCCGTGGTTTCACCGACCGGGCGATTGCCGAGATCCGCAGCCAGAGCCGGGCTGGAAGCCTGACGACGGAGACGGAAGTTCGCGAGTTCCGCCTCTCGAACGGTCTGCGTCCGGTCTACAAAATGGTTGACACCTGCGCGGCAGAATTCGAAGCGACAACGCCTTACTACTACTCGACCTATGAGACGGAGAACGAAGTAACGCCGTCCAACAAGGAGAAAGTGGTCGTGCTGGGCTCCGGACCGATCCGGATCGGCCAAGGCATCGAGTTCGACTACTCGACCGTACACGCCGTGTGGGCAATTCAGAAGGCCGGATACGAAGCGGTTATCATCAACAATAACCCGGAAACGGTATCCACGGACTTCAACACGTCAGACCGCCTGTACTTCGAGCCGCTGTTCTTCGAGGACGTCATGAACGTTATCGAGCAGGAGAAGCCGATCGGCGTCATCGTGCAGTTCGGCGGCCAAACGGCCATCAACCTGGCCGGACCGCTGAGCAGAGCGGGCGTGAACATTCTCGGCACCAGCCTCGAAAGTATCGACGAGGCGGAGGACCGCAAGAAGTTTGAGGCGCTGCTCTCGAGACTGCAAATCGCCCAGCCGAAAGGCAGCACGGTTACATCGGTCGACGAAGCCGTAGACACGGCCCAATCGCTCGGCTATCCGGTGCTGGTCCGTCCATCCTACGTCCTTGGCGGACGCGCGATGGAAATCGTCTACTCCGATGACGAGCTGCTGAGCTATATGGAGCAGGCTGTTAAGATCAATCCGGAGCATCCGGTCTTGATCGACCGCTACATGCTGGGTAAAGAGGTGGAAGTCGACGCGATCTGCGACGGCGAAACCGTGGTCATCCCGGGCATCATGGAGCATATCGAGCGCGCAGGCGTGCACTCCGGCGACTCGATCGCGGTATATCCGCCGCAGCACCTGGAGGAGCATCTCAAGGAGAAGATCGTGTCCATCACGACACGGATTGCGAAGGAACTGAAAACGATCGGCCTGGTCAACATCCAGTTCGTCATTTACAACGACGAAGTGTATGTCATCGAGGTAAACCCGCGCTCTTCCCGGACGGTACCGTTCCTGAGCAAAGTGACGACGATTCCGATGGCGAACCTGGCCACGCAGGCCATTCTCGGCCGCAAGCTGAAGGACGCAGGCTACAAAGAAGGCCTCTGGCCGGAAAGCGACTACGTTTCCGTCAAAGTACCGGTGTTCTCCTTCGCGAAGCTGCGCAGAGTCGAGCCGACACTCGGACCGGAAATGAAGTCGACCGGCGAAGTTATGGGACGCGACCTGCAATATGCAAAAGCGCTGTACAAAGGCTTGATCGGCGCAGGCATGAAAATTCCGGCATCGGGTGCGATCATCGTCACCGTGGCCGACAAGGATAAGGAAGAAGCTGTGGAGCTCATGAAGGGCTACAAGCGCCTTGGTTACAAGATCTATGCAACGGAAGGTACGGCTCAAGCTTTGAACGAAGCCGGACTCAACGTAACGACCGTGCAGAAGCTCAGCGACGGCACACCGAACATCCTGGATCTGATCCGCAATGGTGAAGCGCAGTTCGTGTTCAACACCCTGACCAAAGGGAAAACGCCGCAGCGCGACGGATTCCGTATCCGCCGGGAAGCGGTAGAGAACGGCGTAGTCTGCATGACCTCGCTGGACACGGTCAGAGCGCTGATGAATATGCTGGATACCCTCAACTTCTCTTCGCAGGCCATGCCGGCTTTTGCGAACTGAGAAGGGGGAAATACTAGAAGTATGAATGATAAGTATACAGAAATGGCGGGCCGCTTGATCGTGGCCCTGGACTACCCGGATGCCGAAGCGGCATCCGCGCTGGTCCGCGAACTTGAAGGGATTCCCTGCTACTTGAAGGTGGGCATGCAGCTGTATTATGCTGCAGGGCCTGCTTTTGTGCGGGAACTGAAGTCAAAAGGCTACAGCGTATTTCTTGATCTGAAAATGCATGACATACCCAACACCGTAAGGGGTGGCGCAGAGAGCATCACCCGTCTTGGTGTGGACATGTTTAACGTCCATGCTGCCGGAGGTACGGCGATGATGAAAGCCGCGCTTGATGGAGCTGAATCCGCGCTTGTGGCCGATCCCGGCCTGAGCAGGCCGGTCATTATCGCGGTCACCCAGCTGACCAGCACCAGCCAGGAGACGCTCAACAGCGAGATCGGCATTCAAGGCAGCGTGCAGGACGCCGTGGTACACTACGCGAAGCTGACGCAGTCGGCCGGACTGGACGGCGTCGTCGCCTCGGCCCAGGAATCGGCGCTGATCCGCGAGGCTTGCGGCCAGCAATTTATCACCGTTACGCCGGGTATCCGGCCTGCGGGCTCCGCAGCAGGCGACCAGGCGCGCGTCCTGACGCCGGGCGAAGCCATTCGCCAAGGCAGCCATTACATCGTCGTCGGGCGTCCGATTACGGCGGCGGAAAACCCGCGTGAAGCTGCCGAACACATTATCAAGGAGATGATCGAAGCTTGACTACCCTAGCAGAAATTCCAGCCCGTATCGCATCCCATTTGCTTGAGATCGGAGCGGTGGCGCTCCGGCCGAAACAGCCGTTCACTTGGACCTCGGGCATCAAGTCGCCTATCTACTGCGATAACCGCCTGACGATGTCTTACCCTGAAATCCGCGAGCTTATCGCCGAATCGTTCGCTGCGATCATCCGGGCGCAGTATCCGGACGCGGAAGTCATTGCGGGAACGGCGACGGCCGGTATCCCTCATGCGGCGTGGGTTGCCCAGAAGCTGAATCTGCCGATGGCCTATATCCGCGACAAAGCGAAGGGGCACGGCAAGGAGAACCTGATCGAGGGCATCATCAAGCCGGGGCAAAAAGTCGTCGTCATCGAAGACTTGATCTCGACCGGCGGCAGCTCGCTCAAAGCGGCACTAGCCGTGAAGGAAGCCGGTGCCGAGCCGCTCGCCGTGCTCGCCATCTTCAGCTATCAGCTCGATAAAGGGGTACAAGCCTTTGCCGAAGCAGGGATTCCGCTGCAGACGTTGTCCAACTATGCGGCGCTGATGGAAGTGGCCCTGGAAAAGGGAGCCATTCAGCAGGAGGACGTCAAAGCGCTCAAAGCGTGGAGAGAAGATCCGTCATCGTTCGGAAACTAAGAGGACGACGCTTGTGTGAATTTCCTCAAATGGATTTATAAAATGATACAGCAAAGGCAGCCCCTGAGGGCTGCCTTTTTAAGTTGTTTACACGGATGATCGACCTTGCTGTAACCTTAAGCTTGATGTTGCAAATGATTTAGTGGATGGCATTTTTCTCAAAATTGCCGCCGAGCACATCGGACACATGCTCAATGGCAATAAAGGCTTTGGGATCGATCTCCTGCACGAGCGCCTTCAGTTTGGCCAGCTCAAGCCGGGTGACGACGCAATAGATGACTTGTGTATCTTCCTTCGAGTAGCCGCCTCTGGCGTACATGAAGGTCGTGCTGCGTCCCAGCCGATCCTGAATCGTTTGGGAAATTTCCTCGTATTCGTTCGAGATGATGGTGACCGACTTGGACTCGTTCAAGCCCTCGACCACGATATCCATCACTTTAGAGGCCATATAGTATGTAAATATGGAGTACATCGCGGAATCCCAACCGAAAACGAATCCGGCAACAATGAAAATGAAGACGTTCATAATCATGATGATTTGGCCGACCGGCATGCGGAGCTTTTTAGACAGCAGAATCGCGACAATTTCGGTTCCGTCGAGCGAGCCGCCGAAACGGATGACGAGTCCGACGCCAAGGCCGAGAATAAGGCCGCCGAACAGGACCGCTAATATTTTCTCATTGGTAAAAGGACTGACATGATGCAGCAGCTGCGTCGTTACAGACATGACGGCGATGCCGTAAAGGGTAGAAAAGGCGAACGTTTTTCCGATCTGCTTGTATCCCAGAAATAAAAAGGGGAGGTTGATAATAAACAGAAAAATACCGAGCGGAAAGGTCGTTACTTTGGATAAGACGATCGAAATCCCGGTGATGCCGCCATCGATGATTTCATTGGGGACCAGAAATACCTCGAGCGCTACGGCCATAAGCACGGCCCCTACCGTAATAAATACAAATTTTTTGACCAGATCCGCAAAAGACAGCTTTTTATGTGTTTTTGCCATGGACATTCCCCGCTTTCCTGAAAATTAAAATGTTAAACAACTTAGTTATCAGTATAAACGATTTTTCCGCTCAGCACAAAGCAATCTCGCTTTTTTTCGAACGTTTTCGACATTTTACTAGCCGAGATTTCTGCTGCTATGAATGAACCATGGCGTTTGCGGCAACAATAGGCATCAAAACAGCTCATCTATGAAAGGAGGGTTAGCAGTAATGCGGTGGGTGTATTTCGGCAAGCTCTACCGGACGAAATTCCAGGCAGGGTGCCTGGCGAAGAGGCTGGAGCAGGACAGCTGGATTTACGGTTATGAAGAGCCGCGGCTCGTTGAAATTTTCCGTTCAAGGAGAGGCAGGTACGGTGTCCGCTTCTTGCCATGACATGGTAGGCTCCAGTGTCCTAACACCAATTCCATAAATAAATACTTGACGCAGTGGGTACATATGCTGTATATTAATTCTTGTCGCTATTTGATATGGTTAATGACGCGGGGTGGAGCAGTCCGGTAGCTCGTCGGGCTCATAACCCGAAGGCCGCAGGTTCAAATCCTGCCCCCGCAACCAATTTAACAGCCATTATCTGTACGGTATATACTTGATCAGGGCCCTTAGCTCAGTTGGTTAGAGCGGTCGGCTCATAACCGACTGGTCGGGGGTTCGAGTCCCTCAGGGCCCACCATATAGCAATATGTAAGAAACAGCATGCCGGGGTGGCGGAATTGGCAGACGCACAGGACTTAAAATCCTGCGGTAGGTGACTACCGTACCGGTTCGAGCCCGGTCCTCGGCATACAGGTAAACCATTCGAAGGAAGCCGGTTCAGTCTTTGACTGAGCCGGTTTTTTTGTGCTCATGGGCGGTAAAAGGAATGGCAATTAAAGGATTGCCGGTATAGGCAAAACATGTTATATTAAATTTTGTCGTCACAAAAGTGATAGACAAGCCGGGATGGCGGAATTGGCAGACGCACAGGACTTAAAATCCTGCGGTAGGTGACTACCGTACCGGTTCGAGCCCGGTTCTCGGCATTGGATTGGAACAAGATGAACAGGGTAAGCTGGTCCGGATCGGGGCCGGCTTATTTTTTTAGCTGCCGTTCAATGCGGTCTGACTTTCATTGATTGTGCGTCGGAAGACGTTTTTCTATAAAAATAGGTTTATATATTTACGAGAGAGGAGAAATGCTTCATGATATTTAATAACGATTGGGACGAGCAGCTGAAGGAAGAAACCGAAAAGGACTATTTTCAGGAACTCCGTTATAAGCTGGCCAAGGAATACAAGCTTCACAAAGTGTACCCGCCGAAAGAGGACCTCTTTAAAGCGCTCAAGCTGACCCCCTATGAGGATACCAAAGTGGTCATTTTGGGACAGGATCCTTATCATGGACCCGGACAGGCCCACGGCCTTAGCTTTTCGGTCAAACCCGGCGTGCGGATTCCACCTTCCCTCGTGAACATTTACAAAGAGCTGCACAGCGATTTGGGCGTGCCGATTCCAAGCCATGGGACGCTGGTGCATTGGGCCGAGCAAGGGGTGCTGCTGCTCAATACGGTGCTGACCGTCCGGGATGGCGAGGCAAATTCGCATAAAGGATTAGGATGGGAGCGATTTACCGATGCTGTCATTGAGAAGCTGAATGAGCGGGATAAGCCGGTCGTGTTCATTCTATGGGGAAGCCATGCCCAGAAAAAAGGAGCTTTTATCGATCGGAAAAAGCATCTGGTGATCCAGTCGGTTCACCCGAGTCCGCTGTCGGTGCACCGCGGTTTTTTTGGAAGCAGGCCGTTTTCCAAAGCCAACGCGTTTTTAGCAGCCCATGGGATCAAGCCGGTCGATTGGGCGATTCCTGACAGGTAACTCATTTTCATGAGAAAGGAGGCGAAAGGGCCATGAAGAACTGGATCGGCAGGCGGGTTACCATCCTGTGCAACGACAAGCTGCATTCCCGGGTCAAGGGGACGCTTCGCAAATGGGATGAACATAACGAATGGCTCGTGCTCGGGCCGCACGACCTGAAGCTGCCGTTTGACGAGGTTTGTACGATCCGGCTTCTTCCCGAAGGGAAAAATGCCCCTGACGCCGCACCTCATTCGGTCGGATATATCATGAAGGACAAACGGCAGTTCGATAACGCCGTGTTGTTCGGGTCCGAGGTCATGATCTGGCGGAAGGACCGTCTGGAAGCATACAGGGCCACCCTGAGCTCGCATAATGCGGAGACGGTGACCCTGTCGGACGGCCGGACTTTTCGGAAAGCGGAGTGCACTTGCGTTGTCCGGTCATTACGTGGCATGCTGTGAGACATTGGTCCTGCGGCATGCTTTTTTTCTTTACTCTTTCATGTCATCGACCTTTTCCGCCAAAAACAGCCCATACCCCCGGACGATAATGATCTTGGCAATCATGTAGACGGGAATGGCCAAAATGACGCCGACGATCCCGGATACGTCTCCGCCGATCAGCAGCAGGACGATGGCCGTCATCGGATGAATGTCCAGCTGCTTGCCGTAAATAATCGGCGTCAGCAGATTATCCTGGATCTGCTGGGAGATGATGATCACGACGAGCGACCATACGGCAACGGAAGGCGAATCGATAAAACCGATGATAACGACCGGAATGGCAGCGATGATCGCACCTACGTAAGGAATCAGGTTCAGGACGATCGAGATCAGCGCGAGCAGCAGAGAGTATGGAAGCCCGATAATGAGGAAGCCGATGTACATCAGCACGCCTAGAATGAGATTCAGCACGACCCTGCCGACGATAAAGTTGCTGAGAGCCGTATCGATTTCCCGCAGCGCTTCTTTCCCTTCCTTCCGATATTTCCGTGGAAGGATGTGCAAAATTTTAGGGGGGAGCTTGCTGCTTTCTTTCAGCATGTAATACAGCACGATCGGAACGGTAGCAATAATGACCACGACATTGGATACGACGGATATAAAATTGGAGATCGAATCCGTTACGGCCATAATTAGACCGTTGAGATATTCACTCACGCGGGCATAAATTTCCGACTCGCTCGGCAGCGCCCTGGCGAAAAAGCTGTTTTTCTGAAGCGCCTCAAACTGCTTCTGCAAATCTTCCACGAAATAAGGCGCGTTTTCGGCAAAAGTGATCACCTGCTCGCGCAGCGTTGGCCATACCAGCACCGAAAACAGGGCGATCAGACCAACGAACACGAGGTAGATCGACAGAATCGAAAGCGACCTTTTCCAGTGGTGCTTTTCCAAGTAATTCACGATAGGCCTCAGCAAGTAATACATGAAACCGGCCAGCATCACCGGGACCAGCAGCAGCTTGAACAGCAGCACGATCGGATTGAAAATAAACTTTACTTTGGCACCCAAATAAATAATTAAAAGCGCCGCGATGATACCCAGACATGTACGAAAATATTTGCTCTGCAGCAATCAAATCCCCCCAGCCTTCATGGACCAGCCTATGTAACGGTCTGTTTCCTCTTTTACAACCCATTAACCAAATGTCATGAGGATGATTCAGGGAGCTCCTGCCATCGCTCCGGAAGGGTAACAGTTTGAGGCAATCCGGGTATTCGTACAGTCAAACCGCAGGTGAACTGCATAATATAGGTTGACCCCATGAAAAAGGAGGTTCAAACCTATGAGCGGAGTCGTAGGCGGCGTTGGTTATCCAGGCGGAGTTTTCAAATCGACGGGAGCGATCTTGGTCCTTTTCATCCTCTTGGTCATTATTTTGAGCTCCTGTTTTTGTTAAGGCGGAACACAACACATCCTGGCGGTATTCGGCCGGGATGTTTTTTTATGCCCGCGTTAGTTTACCTAATTACATACAGTCATTTAACCTGGGAGGGATTGAGGATGAACCAACTCGTGATCGCATTGTTCCGGACGAGACAGGATACGGCGCTGGCGGTCAGCGCGCTTTGGGAGCGTCAATTTGACAAAAAGGACGTGTCGCTGCTTGCCCTTGACAAGAGACAGTTATTTATCGTATGCCGGGATACCGGCTTGAAAGAACCCGTGTCCAGGCATGGTACCAGCGGGTTGTTCGGCGAAATCCGGGATTTAACCTCGAGCCTGACGCTGCGGGATCAAGTCACCTGGGCATCGGGACCGGCAGCGGCCAAACTTGGGGGGGCGGAAGTCGGGGGGAAGAACGACGGGCTGATTGTCAGTCTGGTGGGGATTGGCGTCCCCGAAGGGGATGCAGAAAACTATGAGAAGCTGCTGATTCAGGGGCATTTTATGGTCATTGTGGAGTGCAGTAAGGAGCGAAGCATCGAAGCGCAGCATGTTCTTGAGTCCCATGGGTGCGTCGAGACGAGAAAAGAAAAGCGTGTATCGACATAAAAAAAGGCGATCGAGTACCGATCCCCTTACTGTCAATAAATGATTCTCCGGCTTAAGTTAACGGCCGTTCCGTATTTTTTGCTGAGGATCTTGGCCTCTTCGGTGACGTAGGCGAGGATATGCTGCAGCCGCTGGGTGGCCGGCCGGATGGTTTCTTTGACTTCTCCATGGACGATGACGTCAAACACGATCATGATCGAATACCTCCTTATATGCGGGATAAATCCATGATAAAATACAACCATCAGAGAGGAATCAATTTGGATGGAGCGGTTTGTAAACTCTACGGTTTATACTCGCATTACATAAGACGGGTACGATAAGTTGGTAAGGTTTGCGAGAATACCAGTCGGGAGGTTGAAAGAAGTTGGATTCGATTATTAATTTTGCCCACCGGGGCGCATCTGCGGTATGTCCGGAAAATACGATGGCCGCTTTTGCCCGCAGTTTGGAGCTTGGTGCCACAGGGATTGAAACCGATGTTCAGTTAACCCGGGACGGCCGGCTTGTCCTGATTCACGACGAAACGTTGTCCCGGACGACAAACGGGAGCGGGTGGGTCAAAGACCATGACCTGGAAGAGCTGCGCAAGCTGGACGCCGGCAGCTGGTTCCATCCCGATTTTGGGGAGGAGCGCCTTCCGCTGCTGGAAGAGCTGCTGGAGCTGGTTCAGGACACCGGGACCGTCGTCAATATCGAGTTGAAAAATACGAAGGTACCTTATGCAGGGCTTGAGGAAAAGGTCATCGACTTGGTAAGAAGCTATAACCTGAGCGAGCGGATCGTCATCTCAAGCTTCAATCACTATTCCCTGCGGCTCTGCAAGCAGCTCGCGCCTGAAATCCGCACCGGCATTTTGTACATGGAGGGACTGTATGAGCCGTGGGAATATGCCCGCAGCGTTGAAGCCGACGCCTTGCACGCCTACCATTTTGCGGTGCTGCCTGAATTTGTGGCGGGAGCGAAGGCGGCCGGTAAGGTATACCACCCATGGACGGTCAACGAAGAAGAGGAAATGCAGCGTCTTATCGACGCAGGGGCAGCGGGTATCATCACCGACTACCCGGATAAGCTGGCGGCGCTGCTGAGCGCTTCAGTGCGCTCTTAAACAACGATAACCCGATGCCACGGCGGCATCGGGTTATTTTGTGTCTGAAAATTCTCCAGAACAGTGAGGGAACGCGTCACCCTTGATGATCCGGTGAATCCCCGTTCGACGGATGTTTACCTTTCTTCAAATCCCGCGCCCCTTCTTCCAGCACGTCTTCAATCATGTCCGTGGATGACGGCGTTTCATGATCGGGATCCGGAATGGGGTCGACCCCGGGGAAACGATCCTCTTCATTCGGTTTATTCATCGCCACACGTCCTTCCCGTAGAATCGTTGGTACTTCCATAGTGTGTTCCTTATATGTAAGGATAAACCGTTCCAAGAGCCGCTGAACCACATTTTCCTGCACCTTACGAGCCGAAAGGTTAATCGGTAAATAAAAATAAAGCCGCCCAGGCAGGGCAGCGAATATTAACGAATATGAATGAGGCGTGAAAGATGGCCGACTTCATCCAGCGGAATCCACATGGAGCCGTACACCGTCCGCATCTTTAAAGTGCCCGGATCATCGGATTTCTCGGGGATGCCGGTGATGGATTCACCATCCAAATTTTGAACGAATAATTGATGGCCGCGGCGGATCGCCATTTCAATTTCCTTTTCCATGAGACTATTCTCCCGTATCCACATACTGGTAAGACTTTTGTATCAATAACTATCTTTATCATAAGATAATTTTCGTCTGTTGGATAGAGAACGAATGTTTGATTGGTGGGGATATGGACCTAAAATATGAATATAATTTGAACGGATGTGCTGAAAAATAAAAAAAACCTCCGTCTGGAGGGGCAGAAAAGAAAGCCGAGCAGCTAAATCCGGATGTCTAGACGGTTTCCCAAATGGGGTACGGCGCTGCTATCCAGCATTTTGACCAGGGATTGACCGTCTTGCGAGGCTTGATCCTTAGCGATTTTAAGCACCTGGATGCTCACATTTTGAGCCAGCCGGGACTGGCTCATGGCCATCGATAAAGCAGGGATATCCATCATAAGCCTCCTCTATGTAAAATGGGTAACATCTATGTTATCGGATTTTCGGTGTGATTTATAAAATAGATGCCGCCCGGGAACCAAGTTCCCGGGCGTGCGATCAGAGAGGTGTCATGCTGATTTCATCCGAAAAATCCGGAATTAATACATGTCTCCACCGAAGTGATCGCGACAGTGGCATCTTTTATGGTGGCGTTTTTTGAAGTGGTGGTGCTGTTTGTGAATCTTATGGCAGGAAACATGCTTTTCTTTGTGAACCTTTTTGATTACAGGTTCCCAGTCCACTTTGACGAATATCGTTTTCTTGATTTCTTTTTTGAGGACGACTGGTTTTGGTTTGCGGACATGGCAGCGACGGCCGTGATCATGTTCGTGGAAAAAGAATTTACCCATTTGGTTACCCCACCTTTGTTGGAAAATGTGAAACCTGAGATATCGTATGTAACGGTTTCCTTAGCAATCACGGCGGAGGTCCATGCGGGAACAAAATAGATGATTATCTTAACGGGGCAGGGCCAAAACTCTGCAGGTCTGAAAATAACAAAAAAACCCTTGAAGCCTTAAGCTTCAAGGGTTTCTATAGATGATCTGCAGTGGGCTCGAACCACTGACCCCCACCCTGTCAAGATGGTGCTCTCCCAGCTGAGCTAGCAGATCGTACAAGTCAGATACATTTAATATAATAACAGCGCCGTAGTTAGCTGTCAATCATTTTATTTTGCTCACGGTGAATGGCATGCACAATTTGTTTGCCGCTCATGATTAGAAGCTATCCAAACGGGCGAAAACTAAAGTATATTTCGAAACAGAAGGAGTGGCACGGTATGCCGAACAAAGGCGGGCTGCTCGCGGCAGGGATGTGCCTGCTGCTTGCCGGATGCTCCCCCGCGGGTGAGTTTTCGGATGCGCAGGAGCCGATCAAGCCCGGTTCAACAATGGCCGACTCACCGATTATGCTGGACGTTTACGGCAAATCGGTCAGCGAGGATGTGTATTCCAAGGGCCCTATTACGCCGCCCTGATTCTTTGGACAAGACAAGGGCCCGTGCTCCGACTGCACCGGCCCTTTTTTTAGATATAAGAAAGTATTTGCATCGGAGATTCGGTTTCCTTATATCGCATGAAAAACTTCCGCAAAACGCGGTCTATCTTCCGTGAGTGTTCGTCGATAAACGTTTTTCTTATTCCTCATCCCATTTGCGCGAATACCCTTTTTGGATGACATAAATGAATGAATAGATCAAGATGGCTGATAAAATGACGATCAGCGCAATGGTCATGCCCATAACGATCCATGGTCTCCCTTCCATAGAGCTCTCATGAGTCAACTATACAGGAAAATCATTTTTTTGTATAATGATTCAGCCGTGTTTTTTATATTGATTGCATGAAAGAGAGGGTAACCGATGCCTGCAGAAATAGTATACGTGACGACCCCCGAGCAGCTGGAACATGCGCTGGACATCCGCCAGGAGGTGTTCGTCAAGGAACAAAACGTGCCCGCCGACCTGGAGATCGACGAATACGATGTGATCAGCGACAATGTTCATCATATCCTCCTTCAGGACAAGGATCAGTATGTGGCCACCGGCCGGATCATTTATTATAACAGCGATACCGCCAAGATGCAGCGAATCGCGGTTCGCCGCGAGTTCCGCACCCACGGGTTCGGCCGCATTTTGCTGATGGCGATGGAAGAGCGCGCGAGGGAACTGGGGCTGGCCTATTCCATCCTGGATGCACAGTGCCAAGCTGAACAGTTCTATGCAAAACAAGGCTACGAGGTCATTTCCAAGGAGCCGTTCGATGACGCGGGCATTCCGCATGTCCGTATGAAGAAAACACTGTAGGCTTCATTTCTTCGTATAAATCCATGTTCTCAGGGAACGATATCCATATGTCACCTTGATATATCATGACAATTTAAGGAGTGGATATCGATGGGAAACCCGGGAAGAGAACAATTTATCGCAGTACAAAAGAACGGTGACGGCGACTTGACAGCCTTTCAAACGTCGTCGGGCCGGGTGCTCGATTACGAGCAGGCGCTGCAGGAAGTAAAAGCGGGCGCCATTGCCGGAGTAAACGTTTTTAAAGGCCGTGACGGCGAGATGTACATTCGCGGGGACGCCGACGGCGATCCGTCGAATAATCTCGATAACCTGCCTACTTTTGAATAAAAGACGAGCGTCATGCTTCCAAAAATAATAGCCGGCTGCAGAGAAGGTTCATCTTTCTGCAGCCGGCTGTGTTTTTTCACCCGTAATCCACATCGACCTGCAAGGGTTACAGCGTATATACGTGCCCTTGCTCAAGGAAAGTCATTTCTCCGGTTTTTCCTACAAACTCGTCTTTATTATCTGCATAATGCATCAAGCGGATCATACGCTGAACCGGCTCCGGCAGCGATAGCAGCTCACTGAGCGTCGTATGCACCTCGCCCGGTCCTTCCAGCTGGACCTCGTGCAGGATCGTATCACAGCTGCGTTCCCGTACGAGCTTGTCCAGCAGCCCGGGGTCGAAGGTCATGTCCGCGCTGTAGAAGATCCGGCCGTTAATATAGAGGGAGAAGCTGTCTTTACCCGGAATGTGACGGTTCGGGATGAGCTCCAGCTCGATTTGCTCCGACAGGCGGCAGGGAACCCCAGGCTGAAGCGTATGTACGTCGAAGGCGTCCTCGAGGCAGGTGATTTGACCGGGTTGGGACAGACCACCCTTCAGCGTGTGCTCCCACAGGACATCACGCAAAGCTTCAGCGATATAAAGCTTCATTTTGCGATGGTACGCATATTTCATCTGGAAGGCAAGCTCCTCCAGGCCGCCGACATGATCGCCATGAATATGGGTGATCAGCACGGCATCCAAGTCATTAAACGTTTTGCCCAGTTGGTGAAGGGCGAGAGGGGCCGTAATTCCGCAATCAATCAGCAAAGTGAACGACCCGTCCCCGAGCAGGGCATTATTGTTGAAATACTTTTTGGCAAAAGCGCTGCCTGTCCCCAGCATCTGAAGCTGCAAGCTCATCGGTTGATCCTCCTGTGAATGAGCGGCATGCCGAGCATGCCGTTCGTATTTTTTTCTTTCATTATACACCACAGTTCCCAATTTCCATCTACCCCCATAATATGCTGTAAACGCGCGAAATGGGGTTTTGTCATGGCGAAGGGAAAAAGCAAAAAACCGGCACAAGCCAAAGGGGAAAAGGTCATCCGAGGCATGAGGCTCGTGACCTCCGACGTATGTGAGGCCTGTAAAACGCCCTGTGCCCGGGGAATGGCGTATGCGGCACGGATGAGAGTTCCGGGTGCGGTCGGCAAAGGGGTGCCCTGTATTTTAACCAAGAAATAAGGAGAGAAATTAGGAACTGAACCAAAAATTTGGAGCTATAGTCCCACAAGGTGGGGCTTTTTTTGTGTTTCTGGAACAAAATTCCTTCACTTTTGAGAAAAAATGTGAGTTTTGCCCGTATGGACAGCGCAACTTGCGTTTGTACTTTTCGTATATACATACAACATCACGATGGAAATGGAGGGAAATGAATAAGATGAATTGGAAGAAAGTTATGGTATGCGTATTCGCCTTTTCCCTGATGGGGGGTTCTGTGTTTGCGGATTCGATCACCCAGAAAGTCAAGGTGTGGATGAACGGCAAGGAAATCCAGGACGGCGGCTATATCATCGACGGCAAAACCTATGTCCCGATTCGGGAGTTTGACGGGGTCGTAAAGTTTAATTCAGATACGAACAAGGTTGAATTCATTAAGCCTAACGTACATATATTTCTGTTTAATGGAGATACCGTCTTCGGTAACGTCAATAAAGGGAAGCTCAAGTTTAACGTATTCTGCCAGGTGGACAGCTTATCGGACGATGTGGCGAGCGTAAAGGTGGCTATTACGGATCCTTCGGGAAAGGTCAAGGATATCCAGTCTCAGGACGTGAGCGGCAGCCAGAAGGATAATTTCTGGTTCCGGACTTACGATTTTACGTATGATTTCAGCAGCGCGGGCAAATATAAAGTGGGGTTCTACATTAAAGCCACCAAGACCAGCGATTACGTCCTCGTATCGCAAAAAGTGATCACTGCGCTGAACTGACAACCTCCGAGGAGGATAAATTGACCAGATCATGCGGACGTGATACGATACGGTGGTATGATCCATTCCAACCATAAGTGAGGTTTTTGTTAAAATGAGCGATCACAAGCATGAACACGGCGAAGCCTGCAATCATGATCATGACCATGATCACGAGCATGAGGAATTTGTTCTGACGCTGACAGATGAGAACGGCAAAGACGTGGAAATGGTTCTTGTCGAAACATTCGATGTAGGCGAGAACGTTTATGCACTGCTGCTGGAACGTGAGAATCCTGAAGCGGACGGCATCATCCTTCGCGTCGAGGAAGAGGACGAGGAAATGATGCTTTACAATATTGAAGACGAAGAAGAATGGAACAAAGTGGAAGCCGCTTATAACGAGCTGGTTGCCCAGTTGGACCAGGAGTAATCCATTTCGCCACAAGCCTACACCAAGAAACCCCCGAACCGCAGCGAAAGCGGGACCGGGGGTTTCTTTTTTTGGTGCAGGCGGTAAACAGCCGCGCGTATTAAAAAATCGGATCGGTTTCCACAATGACCTTGACGTTTTGGATATACCGGTCTTCCGGTCCTTTTACCGGCAGTCCGACGTCCACATGGTCGACGATGTAGTCGATATTGTCTTGGGAGATGACCTCTCCCGGAAGAAGGATCGGAATGCCCGGCGGATACACATAAATGAACTCGGCTATGATGCGTCCGGCCGATTCCTTGAACGGAATGACTTCCGTATCCCCGTAGAAGGCGTCCCTTGGAATGAGGGACAGCTGCGGAATTTCCGGAATTTTAACAACCAGCTCGTTGGCTGTGTTTACATTATAGTAGGTCTGTGCCAGCTCGCGGAGCGCATTCACCAGGATGGAGATGGTCTCCTCGTTATCCCCTGGCGTAATCAGGCACAGGATGTTGTACATGTCGCTCAGCTCGACTTCGATATTATACTTTTCGCGAAGCCAGTTTTCGGTCTCATAACCGGTGATGCCCAGGTGGCGGACATGGATGGTCAGCTTGGTCGGATCATAATCGTAAGTCGCTTCCCCGCCGAGAATTTCCTTGCCGAAGCAGTAGAGACCTTCAATTTCATTGATTTGCTTGCGGGCGGACTGCGCCATGTCGATGGCACTTTGGGCCATGGCATATCCGTTCAGCGCCAGGTTCCGTCTGGAGGTATCCAGCGAAGCGAGCAAAATGTAGGAAGTCGACGTCGTGGTCAGCATACTGATGATCGTTTGCACGCGCTGCGGATTGACATAGCCGTTCTTCGTGTTCAAATTCAGCACGGAACTCTGCGTCATGGAGCCGCCCAGCTTATGCACGCTCGTCGCGGCCATATCCGCTCCGGCATCCATAGCGGACATCGGCAGTTCCGGGTGGAAATGGGTCAGCACGCCGTGGGCTTCGTCCACGAGGACGGGCACATTCCGGCTGTGGGCGAGGTCCACGATCTCCTTCAGATTGGCGGAGACGCCGAAGTACGTCGGATTAATGACGAGAACCGCCTTGGTGTCCGGATGACGGTCCAGGGCCCGCTGCACGGAGCGGACGGTAATGCCGTGGTCGATCCCTAAATTTTCGTCGCGGGCCGGCGAAACGAAGACGGGCTTGGCGCCGGAGAAAATAATCGCGGACATGACCGACTTATGGACATTCCGGGGAACGATGATTTTGTCGCCGGGAGAGCACATCGTCAGAATCATGGTCATGATCGCGCCGCTGGTTCCCTGTACGCTGAAATACGTGTAATCGGCGCCGAAGGCGTCAGCAGCCAGAATCTGGGCTTCCTCGATGACGCCCGTCGGCTGGTGAAGGTCGTCCAGCGGGGCAATATTGATCAGATCTATAGAGAGGGCGTTATCGCCGATAAATTCTCTGAATTCGGTATCGGTCCCCATTCCCTTCTTGTGTCCGGGAATATGGAACTGAACGGGATTTTTTGCCGCGTGCTGTGTGAGTGCTGTAAATAAAGGGGTACGGCTATGGTCCATGTATGCTGTCACAACCTTTCATCTGTTAAAATTACAAAGCTCAGTATAGCAAATCGGGGGGCGAATGCAAGCGGCTTTTTAGCCCTGTGAAAATCTCGTCCCCATATGGGGTACACTATTAGTATAGACCATACTGCCGGGAGGATTCGCTCCATACCAAAATAGGGAAGTGGTGAAACGCGTGTCGCAAATGACGGAAGCGGCGGCAGCCCGCCGGCTGATCTCGCCCTTTTTCATCGGGCTGCTGACGATTCTATTTCTCGTTGAATTTATGAAAGGGTCGCTTCTGGTGGCCATTTTGCCGGTTTATATGAAAAACTCGCTCGGTCTCGGCGCCCATACGATCGGTCTCGCTTTTTCCCTTCAATATATCGGAGACAACCTGTTCCGCAGCCCGTCGGGCTGGATCGCCGAGCGGCTGGGGTACCGCAGAACGCTGACGGGGGCGCTGGTGCTGACCATCGTCGCGGTTGGCATGATCGCCTTCTTATCCGGCGCAGGCTGGCTGGCGCTTGCCTGTTTTATTCTTGGGGTAGGCACTTCGCCGCTGTGGCCATGCGCCATGACCGGGACGACGGCCATTTCGGGTCCGAGAGGCAGCAGCGGACAAATGATCGGCATGCTCGAGATCGCTTCGCTGGGCGGAACAGGCGCAGGACCGATCGTCATGAATTTTTTGATGGACCGTACGAACAAAAACTATCAGACGCTATTTTTTATCCTTATCGGCTGCTGCATCATCGTAGTTCTGGTTGCATTGCTCCTCCCGGGAAGAGTCAAGGCAAATGGGCAGGGGATGGAAGGAAGGACGGAATCTGTGAGGGGGTTCCTTCCACAGCTGCTCGGGAAGGCGAATCATCTATTTGCGAGCATCCGCAAGACGCTGTACGAAATCAGGCACAACCTGAAGGTCAGCTGGCTGGTGTTTCCGGCGCTGTTTCTCCAATCCTTCGTCATCGGGCTGCTCAGCCCGGTGATCACGCTGTACGTTCAAAATGAGCTGCACCTGTCTCCGAATATGTACAGCCTGCTGCTGATCGCGGGCGGGGGCATTACGGTGCTGGCGATCATTCCATGCGGGAAGCTGGTCGACCGGTTCGGAACCGCTCCCTTCCTGAATGCTGGGTTTCTGCTGGCGGCTATTTCCCTCATCATGTTCTCGGCGGTGCGCTCGCTGCCGGTTGTGTTCGCCATCGTAGGCGTGGTGGGCATCAGCTATGCCATGATCCTGCCTGCCTGGAACACCTTTGTATCGACGCATGTGCCGAAAGGCGAGCGGGGAGCGGTCTGGGGATTTTTCCTCACCCTCCAAGGCTCGGGCATGGTTGTCGGGCCGATCGTTTCAGGCCAGCTCTGGGACCGTATCGGGCATTCGATGCCTTTTGTCGCCAGCAGCATCGTCATGGCCGTGCTGTTTGTGATCCACCTCGTTTTGTCGCGCAAGAAGCGGGCAGAGGCGCCGTAACACACAAAAAAAGGATAGGGTGCCAGCGCGCTTATGCGTACCGGCTGCTCTATCCTTTAATATTTGGCTGCACCGTAAGCGGCGGCTAGAACGCCATTTTATACAGCGGCAGCAGCTGTTCAAAAGTGGAATGAATGACGGACACCAGTTGGTCTCCTTCCTCCAGCACGGGGTCCCCTTTTTCAATCCGGAGTCCGCACAGCACCTCGGATTTTTTGACGTTCTTCAGCTTTTCCGCCATTTTGGCGAAGTCTGCGGCCTTCATTTCAGACTGAGGGGTAAAGCCGGGGTCCATATGGTCCATCGACCAATAGAACGTTTTGGGGAGCTTTTTGACAGCCGCGATTCCTTTTTTGCCTTCCAGATGCTCGGCGAATACCGACTTGTTCGTGCTCTCGTAAATGATCGCAAAGATGATGAACAGATGCGTGCCGAACATGCCCACCTGAAAATGGGGAAGGGCTTTGTAGCCGCGTTTGTTCGCCGCCCAAGCCACCCAGGTATCGTTCGGCGGGTTTACCGTCCGGCGGGCATGCTTGGCCACGTGAACGAACATTTCCTCTCCGCAGAGCGCGGACAGGAATGGAACGATTTCGCTGCCTAATATTTCAAGTTTGGGGCGAACCCGCTCAATGAGCACTTCCATCCGGGGCTCCAGTCCCTCCACATTAAACACTTCAAAATCCTGCGCGTTAAATCCTGCAAACGGCATTCTTGCTGCCTCCTCCATCCAAATGCGTGTTGAATTTTTGTCCCATTATACCACAATCCGCGGCGGATCTTTAATTGGCAGGGCTTCCGGCCGGTCTTTTCGGTTTGATGCTGCGGCCTGCCGGGTAAAAATAGTCAATAATCCAAGTTACCGTTACATAGGATAAAGTATAAAATATAGCAAAGCTGTTTAGCCATCAGCTTGATAACGAAGCTGAAGAATCACCGGCCGATTCCAGCCCGCCGGTCTTAAGAAGCGGGAGAAGGAAATAGCCAAAGGCGGTCCAATTTTGAAGGAGGGAGTGCCGTGAATAAGAGCTATGAAGTGGAATACTGCAATTTGGAGCTTCGGTTTAACCGGCGGCATATTCAGGACCTGATCAAGGATTTGATTCAAGACGGCTATTCGTTGTACTGGAGCGAAAACGAAACCCTGTTCATCATCTCCGTCCGAACGGGGCGCAAACTCGTCAAGCTGCGGTTTAACCGGACGAAAAACGGTTATAAGATGGTTGGGGATTACACGATCCGGGACGCCAAGCTGGCGGAATGGATGGAGAAGCTGATCGAGGATACCCGCGGTCATGCGATCGTCAAACGTTTCAAGGACCGCCAAATTCTGATCGAGAGCATTCTATTCGGCGAGGTGATCCGGCTTGTCGAAATTTCAGGCTATCAGCAAAAAGTATTGTATCAGAAGGGTCCTTTTATGACGGAGCAGGAGATTTCCAAAATGTATTTCTCCAAAGAGGGCGACCTGCGCCTGCAGCTCCTGAGGCTTGAGCTGGATGACGAGCTGGAGCGCCTGTACGAGGCGATGCAGGCTGGAGATGCCGAAAAAGCGGAGAAAAGCAAGGAGAAGCTCGCCGCCTTGTCCAAGGATTTAATGATGCTTGAATGGTAACTTACCTTTTGTACGACAATAGAATGGAAGATCGTTCATAAACACCTCGGATGCGCTGCGGGGTGTTTTATCACGGGCAGCTGACTGCCGAACCCGGACTTCACTTTCACGCGTAAACACGTTAAAATAGGCTTGTTCTAAAATTTTCATCAAAAAATCGCAAAGAATGGAGAAAAAACATATGTCGAAACAACAAATTGGTGTCATCGGCCTTGCTGTCATGGGCAAAAATCTGGCACTCAACATTGAGAGCAGAGGCTTCACCGTTTCCGTGTTTAACCGCTCTCCAGAAAAAACGCATGATCTTTTGAAGGAAGCCGAAGGAAAAAATCTGACGGGGACTTTCTCGATTGAGGAATTTGTGAACTCGCTGGAAACACCGCGAAAAATTTTAATTATGGTACAAGCCGGCAAGGCGACCGACGCCACGATCGAGCAGCTGGTGCCTCACTTGGACGAAGGGGACATCATCATCGACGGAGGCAACGCGTACTTCCCGGATACACAGCGCCGCAGCGCGGAGCTGGAAGCAAAAGGACTGCGCTTTATCGGGACAGGCGTATCCGGCGGGGAAGAGGGAGCTCTGAAGGGACCTTCCATTATGCCTGGGGGACAAAGAAGCGCCTACGAACTGGTGGAACCGATTCTGACGGCGATTTCCGCCAAAGTGAACGGGGAGCCTTGCTGTACATATATCGGACCGGACGGTGCCGGACATTACGTAAAAATGGTGCATAACGGCATCGAATACGGCGACATGCAGCTGATCTGTGAAGCTTACCAGCTTCTGAAGGATACGCTGGATTTGAGCGCCGAAGAACTGCATGAAATTTTCTCCGACTGGAACAAGGGCGAGCTCGACAGCTACCTGATCGAAATTACGGCCGATATTTTCGCGCAAAAGGATCCGGAGACGGGCAAACCGATGGTGGACGTTATTTTGGACTCAGCCGGCCAAAAAGGCACGGGCAAGTGGACAAGCCAAAGCTCCCTGGATTTGGGCGTGCCGCTGTCTATGATCACGGAATCCGTATTCTCCCGCTTCCTGTCGGCCATGAAGGAAGAACGCGTAGAAGCGAGCAAAATTTTGAACGGCCCGAAAAAAGCACCGTTCCAAGGAGACAAAGCCGAGTTTATCGAGAACGTCCGCAAGGCGCTGTTTGCAAGTAAAATCGTATCCTACGCCCAAGGCTTCGCGCAGCTGCGCGTCGCTTCCGACGAGTACGGCTGGGATCTGCAGTACGGCAACCTGGCGAAAATCTGGCGCGGCGGCTGCATTATCCGCTCCCGCTTCCTGCAGAACATCACCGACGCCTACGAGAAAGATCCGGGCCTGAAAAACCTGCTTCTGGACCCGTTCTTCAAGGACATCATCGAGAACTACCAGGAAGCATGGCGTACGACGGTAGCGACGGCCGTGGCTCAAGGCGTTCCGGTTCCCGGCTTTGCCAGCGCCCTGGCCTATTTCGACAGCTACCGCACGGAGCGGCTGCCGGCGAACCTGCTTCAGGCGCAGCGCGATTACTTCGGGGCCCACACGTTCAAGCGCGTGGACAAGGAAGGCGTCTTCCATCACAACTGGATTCAGGAGTAATCGTTACTTGGGGGAGCCGCTTCGTTTTCTCCGCTCTGGAAAAGACCGTGCATCGCCTCCAGCAGGCAGACGCGGATCCTCTCGTTGTCGAGCCCTTGGGCAGATGACCGGCTGAGCAGGAGGACGGCGGCCTCGCCGAAATATTGAAAATTGCGCATTAGACGTGGCTTGGGAAGCTCCAGCAGGGCTGGATCTTTCTGGGCCACTTTTTTTTGGACGTAATGAAGCACCCAGAGCAGATCGTCCCGGCACAAAATGTGCTGGGGATCGAAAATTTGCTCTATCCGTTTGGGGCCTCCTAGTAAAGGGCTATGGGAATCATGCATGGCTCCTCTCGACCACTCCTCATATTCTACTGGTTATCAAGTTGATGTATGTATATGATAGAGTTCCTGCAAATAGACTTGCAGGCGAAGGACGGCATTGTCGAAAGTTTTTGGCCTGTGTTATGATATGTAGCAAGTAACGGCATGGGCAGCAGCAAGTGCAAAAAGGGGTGTTCTATTGAACCGGACTAAACAAAATATTATCTTGATCGGTATGATGGGCACGGGCAAGTCAACCGTCGGCGATCTGCTGGCTATGGAGCTCGGATACCGGCTGATCGATCTGGATGCCGCCGTTGTGGAAAAGGTCGGCATGACGATCCCGGAGATCTTCGAGCGGCATGGCGAGCCGCATTTCCGCGAGCTCGAGAACGAGACGCTGCGGCAGGTGCTCGACTCCGGAGAAGGAGTGATCGTCGCCACGGGAGGCGGCGCGGTGCTGCGCCCGGACAACTGCGAGCTGATGCTGCAGGGCGGTCTCGTCGTGGCGCTCACCGCGGATGCGGAGCATATTATTGCCAGGGTCCAAGGAGACCGGAACCGGCCGCTGCTTGCGGGCAATGCGGAGGAGCGGGTGAGAGCGCTGCTTGAGGTGCGGAGAGACGCATATCGCTTTGCCCACTGCACGGTGGACACATCGGGCCTTGCGGCGGAAGAAGTCATGCGTGCAATTTTAGCGCATTACCGCGTCTAAGCTTATCTCTGTGAAAAGCAGCAGCAGCCTGACCGGGGTCAAGCTGCTGCTGCAGTAGCTTAGGTTGCGGAAGGGCATCCAAGCCATAACTTCCCTTTGTGGGGATGATGTTTTTCGGGGCACCCCGCAAAGTACCTGAATAGGCATCGAAGCGAAAGCTTCACTTTGTGGGGATAATGTTTTCGGGGCTCCCCGCAAAGTACCTGAATAGGCATCGAAGCGAAAGCTTCACTTTGTGGGGATAATGTTTTCGGGGCCCCCCGCAAAGTACCTGAATAGGCATCGAAGCAAAAGCTTCACTTTGTGGGGATTATTCTTCTTCTTCCTCGTTCCATTGAAGCATGCCGCCGACCATGTTGACGCAGTCGATGCCGTGCTGCGACAGGTACTGGCAGGCGCGCATGCTGCGGCCGCCGCTGCGGCAGATCATGATGACTTCGCCGTCTCTCGGGATTTCGTCCAGACGGGCGGGGATTTCACCCAGCGGGATATGCTTGGCGCCGCTGATCATGCCCTGGGCCACTTCATCGTCCTCACGGACGTCGATCATCTGCAGGGACTCGCCGGCAAGCAGGCGGCGTCTCACCTCAGAAGGCTCTATTTCACGAAACATTGACAATGTTAAAACCTCTTTTCGACTGTAATCATACTGTTCATCACCTATGATAACCAAGCAGTAAATCGGCTGTCAATCCGGACAGACCCGCGGGAAGAGCCATACTACCGACTAGTGCAAAGGAGATTACACATGGACATGATCGTACATCCGACTCCCCGGCTGAGCGGGGAAATCGGAGCTCTCTCATCCAAAAACTATACGACCCGCTACCTGCTGGTGGCGGCGCTGGCCGAAGGGACAAGCACGGTATACTTCCCGGCTCACAGCGAGGACAGCGACGCCATGCGCCGCTGTATCCAGGACCTCGGCGCCACGCTCGTCGAAGACGACGAGAAGGCCGTCATTACCGGCTTCGGCAGGCATCCGCGTGACGTCAAGGAGCTGAACGTAGGCAACGCCGGCGCGGTGCTGCGCTTCCTGATGGGGACCGCCGCCCTCTGTCCGGAGGTGACGTTCGTCAATACGTATCCGGACTCGCTGGGCAAGCGCCCGCACGACGACCTGATCACTGCGCTTGAGCAAATCGGCGTGCAGGTGGAGCACAACAACGGGCGCCTGCCGATCACGATTCGAGGCGGGCAGGCGAAAGGCGGCCGAATTACGGTATCGGGCGAAGTAAGCTCGCAGTACTTGAGCTCTCTGCTGTTCCTGACGCCGCTGCTGGCGGAGGACAGCGAGATTGAGGTGACGGGCGACCTGAAATCGAAAGTCGTCATCGGTCAGACGCTGGAAGTGCTGGAGCAGGCAGGGATCGTCATTCATGCCAGCGACGACTACACGCATTTCCGCGTTCCCGGCAACCAGTCCTATCAGGCGAAAACCTATACCGTTCAGGGCGACTACCCCGGATCGGCGGCGGTGCTGGCCGCGGCAGCGGTCACGGAATCGGACGTGCTGATCAAGCGCCTGCCGGTGCAGAGCAAGCAGGGAGAGCGCGCGGTTGTCGACGTGCTTCAGATGATGCAGACTCCCCTGACGCATGAGAACGACGAAGTTCATGTTCGCGGCAACGGGAAGCTCAAAGCCGTCGAGTTTGACGGGGACGCAGCCACGGATGCCGTGCTGGCCATGGTGGCGGCCGCCGTGTTTGCGGAAGGAACCTCCCGCTTCTATAACGTGGAAAATTTGCGCTACAAGGAATGCGACCGCATCACCGATTACCTGGCTGAGCTGCGCAAAGCCGGGGCCAACGTGGAGGAGCGCCAGGCGGAGATCATCGTCCACGGGCGGCCGGAAGGGGTCGAGGGGGGCGTCGAGATCAACGCCCATTACGACCACCGGGTCATCATGGCGCTGACCATCGTCGGCTTGCGCTCCAAGCAGCCGCTGCGGATCAAGGACGCACACCACGTCGCCAAATCGTATCCGCAGTTCTTCGACCATATGAAGGCGCTTGGCGCCCAGGTGGAATGGGTAAAGTAACTCATAAGTTATAAGTACAAGTAAATCCGATCTTGAAGAAAAAAAGAGCAAAGGCGGGATGAACGATGTCATTTGAAAATCCGACCCGGGAAGAAATCAAGGAAATTCTGGAGCAGGCCGGCAACATTGCGGTCGTCGGCCTGTCCGACAAGCCGGACCGCACTTCTTATATGATTGCGGAAGCGATGCAGCAGCGCGGCTACCGGATCATTCCCGTGAACCCGACCGTTCAGGGAACCATCCTTGGCGAAACGGTCTACGCCTCGCTGAAAGACATTCCCGAACCCGTCGATATTGTCGATGTGTTCCGGCGCAGCGAATACTGCGCGGACGTGGCCAGGGAGGCTGCCGACATCGGCGCGCGGGTACTGTGGCTGCAGCTCGGCGTTGTCAACGATGAAGCCGCCAGCATCGGCGAAGAGAACGGCATGCGGGTCATTATGGACCGCTGCATCAAGGTTGAGGACTCCGTTACCCGGCCGAACCGTCCCGGCCAAAAGAACGGATAATACCTTCACTGAATACGAGGCAAGAAAGGGCCGTGCAGAGCAATCTGCAGGTCCTTTTTTCTTTTTGACAAAAAGTTGAACAACGCGTACCATTTTAAATATGTGTGTGTGTTGAGAGGAGAGTGCATGTCTTGAACTGGCTTGGATCGCTGCAGCAGCTCGGCAGAGCAGTGATGCTGCCTACGATGGTTCTGCCGTCGGCCGCCATACTGCTGTGTGTCGGCAGTCTGCCATGGGCAGCCTGGGGGCTGCCGGGCGTCGCAGAGGTGTGCACTTGGGCAGGACAGGGTATTTTTTATTTCCTCCCGTATCTGTTTGCGGTAGGAGTGGCCTGGGGACTGGCGAACCAGGCGGGACCGGCTGGCCTTGGGGCTCTGGCCGGGATGTTTATCTATGATCAAATTACGAGGCATTTGGGTAATGGTGGCATTCAGCCTTCCACGCTGATCGGCATCATTTTCGGCATGATCGCCGGCTCTGCCTATAACCGGTATAAACATATCAAGCTGCCTGAGATTGTCCAGTTTTTTGGCGGCTCGCGCTTCGTGCTTTTGTTTATGGGGCTGTTCTCCGCCCTATTTTCGTGGGTGATGGTCTTCATCGCTCCGCTGCTGCAGAAGGCGCTGAACGAGCTGACCATGCTCATGGCGCATATGGGCGGATTCGGTCTGTTTTTATACGGCATTTTGTACCGGATCCTGACGGCGTTCGGCCTTCATCATTTGCTCAACAATGTTTTCTGGTTCCAGCTGGGAACTTACAAAACCCCGTCGGGCAGCATCGTGCAGGGGGATTTGCCGCGTTATTTTGCGGGGGATCCGACCGCCGGTACATTCATGGCCGGACTGTTCCCTATTATGATGTTCGCACTGCCGGGCATCGCCTTGGCGATCATCCAGGAAGCGCGGGAAGATCTGAAGCCGAAGGTCAAGAAGACGTTTTTGACGGCGGCCTTGGTCTGCTTCTTGACCGGGGTATCGGAACAGATCGAGTTTGCCTTCTTGTTCGCAGCGCCTTATTTGTTCATCCTGCATTCGATCCTGTCGGGGATCGCGATGTGGATTACGTATGCGCTCGATATTCATCACGGGTTTTCCTATTCCGCAGGGGCGATCGATTATCTGCTGAACTTCCATCTGTCGCATAACGCGCTTCTGATTATTCCGATCGGGCTCGGATACGGCCTTATGTACTATTTTCTGTTCCGCTGGGCCATTCGGCGGTTTCAGATTCCGACTCCCGGACGCGAGGAAGGCTCCACGCTGGAGGACTGGGCAGGCAACATCCCTTATCAGGCGCCGCTCATTCTGGAAGCGCTCGGGGGCAAGGACAACATCGTTCAGGTGGAATCCTGCATCACCCGGCTGCGGCTGACGGTCAAGAACGACCGCATGATCGACAGCAATGCGCTGAAGCTGCTCGGCTCCGCGGGGCTGATCAAGCTCGGCGGGGGCAACGTGCAGGTCGTATTCGGCACCTATTCGGAGCTGATCCGCGAGGAAGTGAACAAGCTGCTGCACCGGGATTTGCCGCAGGTGCTGTTCAGCGCGCCGGTCCAAGGGAAAATGATCCCGATCGAAGAAGTGCCCGATCATATTTTCGCCGCGAAGCTGGTGGGAGACGGGGTGGCGTTCATGCCGGAGAAAGGGGAACTCGTGTCTCCGGTATACGGGACAATCATGCACCTGTACCCGACGATGCATGCCATCGGGATCTCGACACCGGAAGGGCTCGAGGTGCTGCTTCACATCGGCATCGATACGTCCCAGCTCAAGGGCGGGCATTTTACTGCGGTCGTACAAGAAGGAGACGCGGTGGAGCCCGGCCAGCTGCTGGTTAAATTTGATATCAACTATATCCGAAGTCATGCTTCATCGCTTGCCACGCCGATGGTGATCACCAACCCGGACCGCGTTAAGTCATGGAGCTTCGCTCCGTTCAAAGCCGTCAAGAAGGGGCAGACGTCGGTTATGTCCGTAGTATTACACGACAGAAATGTTGGAGGTTTGGAATCATGATACAAGGCATCGGTGCATCTGCCGGGGTAGCGATTGGAAAAGCATTTGTACTGCCGAACTGGGAATGGGACCTGCCCGAGACCGGGATCGACGCAGTAGATCTGGCCAACGAATTTGAACGGCTGTATGAGGGGATACGCACCTCCAAAAATGAGATTGAGTTTATTAAAAACGAGTTCAGGGATATGGTCGGGGAAGAGGAGTCGAGCATTTTTGACGCCCATTTGGCCATCCTGGACGATCCGGTGTTCATGAATGAAATCCAGGGCGTCATTGAGCGCCAGTATAAAGCGGCCGAGGTCGCGGTAAAAGAGGCGATCGATCATTTCGTCACGATGTTCGACCTGCTGGATGACGAATACATGAAGGAGCGGGCGATGGACATCAAGGATGTCGGCAACCGCCTGCTCAAGCATCTGCTCGGCGCACCGGAGATTACGCTGCCTGCGGATACCCAGCCGTATATCCTCGTGGCCAAGGAGCTGTCCCCGTCCCAGCTGGCGCATTTGAATCCTTCCCACGTGCTCGGCATCGTGACGATGGTCGGCGGGAAGACGTCCCATTCGGCCATTATGGCACGGGCTCTCGGTATCCCGCTCGTTGCGGGGCTGGAGAACAAGCTGAAGGATCCGATCCAGACCGGGGATTTGCTGGTCATTGACGGAGATACAGGAGCGCTGTATCTCAATCCGGATGAAACGCTCGTGGAAGAATATGTGCGGATCCGGGAGCGCCAGCTGGCGAAGAAGGAGCAGCTGGAGCTGCTGGCTGCCGTCGAAGCGATCACGAAGGACGGCTGCGAGCTTCACCTGGCCGCGAACATCAGCTCCGCCAAAGAAGTGGAATCGGCCTTGAAATACGGCGCCAATGGCGTAGGGCTGTTCCGGACGGAATTTTTGTACATGGACCGCAGCACGTTTCCGAGCGAAGAAGAACAGTTTGAGGTGTACCGCCAGGTAGCCCAGCAAGTGGGTGAGCTTGGGGCGGTGATCCGCACGCTCGACATCGGCGGCGATAAGCAGCTGGATTATTTTGCGCTGCCGGATGAGGATAACCCGGTTCTAGGCTACCGGGCGATCCGGATCAGCCTTGACCGCCAGGAGCTTTTTCAGACGCAGCTGACCGCCATTCTTCGGGCGAGCGCGTTCGGCAGGGTGAAAATTATGTACCCGATGATTTCATCGGTCGACGAAATCAGACAAGCCAATGAAGTGCTGCATCGGGCCATGGCCGATCTTGACGCAAGGGGCATCGCTTACGATAAGGACATCCCGGTCGGCATCATGATCGAGATTCCCGCCGCGGTCATCATCTCCGATCTGCTCGCGGAAGAATGCGACTTTTTCAGCATCGGCACGAACGATCTGGTGCAGTACGTATTGGCTGTTGACCGGATGAACGAGCAGATCGCCCATATGTATCATCCGTTCCATCCGGCGATTCTGCGGATGCTGCGCACGACGGTGGAAGCCGCGCACCGGGCGGGCATTCCCGTCAGCGTGTGCGGCGAAATGGCCGGCGATGAACGCTCGGTACCGATCTGGCTGGAGCTGGGCGTGGACCATCTGAGCATGTCGATCCAGTCCCTGCTGAAGCTGAAGCATCGGATACTTAACACGACGGCTTCCGATGCGAAGCGGACGGCGCAGACATGCTACCAGTTGAAGAGCAGCGTCGAAATCGAACGCCTGCTGACCGAATTTGCCGAGCCTGCCTGCGCAAATAACGAAAGCGTAAATCAGCCTCGGGGCGAAAAGGGCAGCAACGCTTCCTGACCGCCTGCCTGCCCCTGCCGTCTAAATACAGACAAGAGCCCGCCGATCCACCAAGTGGACGGTCAGGCTCTTTTTTTTGACCCGGCTGACTGCCTTTGGCCTGCTGCTTATTGCCCCGCAAGCGCATCGCAAAAGGCTTTGCCGTAAGGCGGAAGATCCGGCGGACGGCGAGCGGACACGATATGTCCGTCGGTGACAACCGCCTCGTCCTTCCAGATCGCGCCGGCGTTCTCCATGTCGTCCCGGATGCCCGGAGTGGAGGTCACGGTAACGCCCTGCAAAATTTTAGCCGAGACCAGCACCCAGCCTGCATGGCAGATTTGCCCGATCGGCTTGCGGTCCTCGTGCATTTCCTGCACCAGCTGCAGCACCTTTCCGTAGCGGCGCAGCTTGTCCGGCGCCCAGCCCCCGGGCACCAAAATGCCGTCGTAATCCCGGCTGTCCACTTCTTCAAACGAATAGTCCGATACGGCAGGAACGCCATATTTGCCGATGTAGGAATGTCCCTTCTTGTCCCCGACCAGGTGCACCTCGGCGCCTTCCTCCCTCACCCGGTATACGGGATACCACAGCTCCAAGTCTTCAAACTGGTCATCGACGAGCGCAATGACCTTCTTTCCGGCTAATCTCATGTTCAGCATGCTCCCTCCTGAGTAAATGTCCCTATGTTTCCAGTGTAACAAAAATGAATAGAACAATCATGCTTTACAAGAAAGGGATGGGCCGTTTGGTAAATAAAACAGGTGGGCTGGAGAGGAAGGAATCCAGCGCGGGCAGGGCGAATACGAAGGGGAACGACGATTTTTACAATGACTATATAAAGATGTAAAAAGATATATGGGGTGGAAATATGGGATCAAAATGTAAATGTGGGGAAGTCCTTAGACTTGACCTCCGCACGGTGATGTATACCCGTAATGTAATCATACGGCATGTTCCGGTGCTTGCTTGTGACGATTGTTCGAATTATGAGCTGCTGCCGTGCATGAGACCGGTGCTGAAGAAATGCGTCGAGACGCTCGGGGAGCGTCCTTCCCGTCGAAGCTTTTCTTTGGCAGACCACCATGAGCTGGCAGGAATGGTTCGCGAGGTGTTCCTGCGTCCCGACAGCTTGTCCCGCGAAGATTTGGAGCTGCAGATTGAAACCGAGGTCAGGGACCGTATCAACCTGCTTCTGGACTTATACAGCTTTGCCGAACAGACTGAGGACCACGAGTGGGTGGAAAATATCCGGGAGCGGCTGTCCCAGCTGTCGGCGATGCTGCCTGAATTGAACCAATTTTACGCCTGATTTACGTTTTACTGCATTTTTTCGGGTTTTTCGCTAGGTATGTTGGATTTTTCACGAGCTTTTTGATACGATAGATTCAGATTTGAATCGAAAAAAGGGGATGTATATCAAATGGCGACAATGACTAAACTGACTACTAGCGATCAGCTGCAATCCGCATTGGAAGCCTCCACAGATAAGCCTCTGCTGCTGTTTAAGCACAGTACACGCTGCCCGATCAGCGCCGGTGCGTATCGGGAAATGATGTCTTACTTGGAAGATCAGCCGAATGAAGCCGTACAGTATGGTCTGATCCATGTTGTCGAAGACCGTCCGGTATCGATGGAAGCGGCGGATCGTCTTGGGGTGCAGCATGAATCGCCTCAGGTTATTCTGGTTCAAAATCAGGCGCCCATCTGGCATACGTCTCATTCTCATATTACTTCTGAAGTGATTAAAGAGCATTTGCAACAGCTGTAAGTGTAATCATTGCACAATGCAAAATTTTGTCGTATCATTGAGTTTAATGGGTTGACGAATGAAAATTTATTTGCAATGGAGAGAAGGAATTTGACGGTAACCATTTACGATGTGGCGCGTGAAGCAGGCGTATCGATGGCCACGGTATCGCGGGTTGTCAACAACAATCCGAACGTGAAGCCTCAGACCCGGAAGAAAGTATATGAAGCAATTGAACGTTTAGGATATCGTCCGAACGCGGTGGCAAGAGGACTTGCCAGCAAGAAAACGACAACCGTGGGTGTCGTGATTCCGGACATATCCAACTCCATTTTTGCGGAGATCGCACGGGGTATCGAAGATATCGCCAATATGTACCACTACAATATCATTTTGTGTAACGCTGACAAGAGAAAAGACAAGGAAATTCGCGTCATCAACACGCTGCTTGAGAAGCAGGTGGACGGGCTGCTCTTCATGGGCGGAACCGTAACGGACGAGCATATTCAGGCCTTCCAGACTTCGGCTGTGCCGATCGTGCTCTGTGCGACGCGCGACGAGAACGGCATTTATCCTTCCGTGGATATCGATCATGAGGCGGCCGCCTTTGACGCGGTAAATACGCTGATTCGTCACGGTCACCGGGACATCGCCATGATCAGCGGAACGCTCCAGGACCCGGCGAACGGCTATGCCCGTTTCCAAGGCTACAAGAGAGCGCTGGAAGCTGCTGGCATCGAGTATCAGGAAGACCTGGTTCGCATCGGCAACTACCGGTACGAGTCCGGTGTGGAAGCGATGAAGTATTTCCTCGGGCTGAAGAAGAAGCCTACGGCGATCTTTGCGGCCACCGACGAGATGGCGATCGGCGCCATTCACAGCATTCAAGACGAAGGTCTGAAGGTTCCCGATGACTTCTCGATCATCAGTGTGGATAACATCCGCATGGCTTCGATGGTTCGTCCGCAGCTGACGACTGTAGCGCAGCCGATGTACGATTTGGGTGCGGTAGCGATGCGTCTCTTGACCAAGCTGATGAAGAAAGAAAATGTGGACAACCCTCGGGTCATTCTTCCTCACGAAACGATTTTGCGGCTCTCCGTAAGTCATGTGAACGAGGAATAAATAGACATATCCAAATATGAAAAAGGTTGAATACTCGTGAAAAAAGCTCCTTCAGGGAGCTTTTTTTGGGATGTGCGGCTATTAACAGATACGATGCGGCCATGTGCCTGTTTTCATAGCCAATTAAGGACTTATCGTCCGGAATCATATTTTTGCACAAAAATAGCATCATCGAGAACTGACCGCTTGAAAGGATTGAAGATGACATGCCAGAAATGATAGGAATCATCGGAGCCATGGATGAGGAAGTGGAACTGCTCCTTGCCGGGATGGAAGGGGCGGAGACGGTTACGAAAGCGGGTGTCAAATATGCCCGGGGTACATACAGAGGCAAGCCGGTTATCGTTTGCAAATCCGGCGTGGGCAAAGTCAATGCGGCGGTAACGACGCAAATTTTGATCGACCAGTTTGGCGTCGGCAAAGTGCTGTTTACCGGTGTGGCCGGAGCCGTTCATCCGGAATTGAACATCGGCGATATCGTCATTTCGTCGGACTGCGTGCAGCATGATATGGATGTCAGCCCGCTTGGATATGCACGTGGCGTAATCCCTTACCAGGAAGTATCGGAGTTCAAGGCGGACGCAAGTCTCATCGCTTTGGCGCAGGAAGCTTGCCAGGCTCTCGGAGAGGTCAACTGCAAGGTGGGACGTGTTCTCTCGGGGGACCAGTTTATCGCGAACGTCGATCAGGTATCCTGGTTTTATGAGCATATGGAAGGAGCCTGCGTCGAAATGGAAGGCTCTGCCGTAGCCCAAGTCTGCTATATGAACGGCGTGCCGTTTGTTGTGATCCGGTCGATGTCCGACAAGGCCGACGGTTCGGCACATGCGAATTTTGCTGAATTTACGGTGGCGTCGTCACGCCGCTCCCATGCGATTTTGGATTACATGGTGCAGCGGTTGTAGTCGGCGGCTCGACAAGCATCGAAACGATTGGAATCTAACTAAAAATCCCCAGTCCCTTGAAGAGAGGATGGAGCCGCACGATGATCGGCTCGCTTCGTCTCTCTTCCGGGAGACCGGGGATTTTTTCGGCTTGTCCGGCATATGGCAAAGGCAATCTCCGAAACATTGTGTATATGGTTAATACATAAATCGCTGCTGGAAACGGATCCGGTCAAACTGTTCCTTGGAGGATAGCGGAACGTCCCGGCCGATGCGGACCATAAGGCAGTTGGCCGGATGGGAACAGATCTCCGGATCGTCGGTGGCGTACCATACCATGTCCACGACTTTCATCAGCCGCTCCATCATTTTGCGATAGTCCCATACGCTGAGGCCGCTGGATTTGAGGTCCCAATGCCAATAGTACTCGGTCGTAAAGACAATGTAGGGCTCCATTTGGCCGCCTTCAAAAGCGGTTGTGATCATTTTCTGCCCGAGTCCCAGCGAACGGTAGCTGTTGGCCACCTCAATCGCTCCCAGCTCGATCAGGTCGGCCATATGGCCCTGCGACCAGCGTTCCTGCTCGTCCGGGTAATGGAAGGTGACATAGCCGACGATCACGTTTTCATCCCGGGTAATGATGATTCTCCCTTCCGGAAGGCCGGCGATTTCGATCAACGCCTTGTGCTGCTCTGCCGGCCTGCGGAAAGCGTCGAGATCCGGATGCATCGTAAGCTCCGCGAGTCTTCCCGGCGGTACGGGACCTTCGACAATCAGGCAGCGGTCCTCGCGGGACAGCGGATGGACATGATACAGTTTGAGGTGTTCCATCTGGACGCTCCTTTCTGCTTCTAACCTACTTATAGCAAAAAAACAAATAAATGAAAAGGGAATGGCAGGGGCATACATCCTGTGCTATAATATCTCTGACATAAATTAGTCACATTTTTTGCTGTTTCCGTAAGTGCTTAACCTGTATGCTATACCCTTTCAGCAATCATTCAAAACTCTCGTAAATCAAGTCATGATGTGTATGGTGTCAATCTATTGGCATGAACTCATACAAGATTGTAAGCGCTGCCCTAGCATGGGAGAACAGAGGGAGGATGAAAGTATGGATCAAATTCACAATGAAATCTTGCCGAGCGTGGTTTCATCATCCAATATGGGCGATTATGAACAGGCTCGTTCCGAGTTTCAATGGGAAGATGTGGAGAAACATTTCACCTGGTATGACACAGGCAAGGTAAATATGGCTTACGAGGCAATTGACCGCCATGTGGCGGAAGGACGCGGATCGAAGACGGCGCTCCTGTACAGCGATGCTTCCCGTGACGAGTCATATACCTTTGCGGAGATGAAGGAGCAGTCCGACAAATTCGGTAACGTGCTGCGTAAATACGGTATCGGTAAGGGAGACCGGGTGTTTATTTTTATGCCGCGGAGTCCGGAGCTTTATTTCTCCCTCATGGGTATTTTGAAAGTGGGAGCCGTCGTTGGACCGCTCTTTGAAGCGTTTATGGAGACGGCCGTCAAGGATCGGCTCGAAGACAGCGGGGCCGTCGCCCTGATTACGACGCCACAGCTGCTTGGGCGCGTCAAGAAGGATGAGCTTCCCGACTTGAAGCATATTTTCGTCGTTGGCGACAATGTACAGACGGACGACAGCATTATTGATTATAAGCAGGAAATGAACGAAGCGCCTGCGGACCTGCAGATCGAATGGCTGGACCGCAGCGACGGATTGATTATTCATTATACTTCCGGTTCCACCGGCAAGCCGAAGGGCGTATACCACGTTCAGAATGCGATGATTCAGCATTACTATACGGGGCGGATCGTCCTTGATCTTCGGGAAGACGATACCTATTGGTGTACGGCTGACCCGGGCTGGGTAACAGGGACATCGTACGGCATTTTTGCCCCATGGCTGAACGGGGTAACCAATGTCATCCGCGGCGGACGCTTCAGTCCGCAGGATTGGTACGGCACGATTGATAAATACAAAGTCACGGTGTGGTACAGCGCTCCGACTGCTTTCCGGATGCTGATGGGGGCCGGGGCCGATGTGATCTCCCAGTTTGACCTCAGCAGCCTCCGCCACGTTCTGTCCGTTGGCGAGCCGCTGAACCCTGAAGTCGTCCGCTGGGGCGAGAAGGTATACGGGCAGCGCATTCACGATACATGGTGGATGACCGAAACGGGCGGGCAGCTGATCTGTAACTATCCTTCCATGGCCATCAAGCCTGGCTCGATGGGACGCCCGCTTCCAGGGATCGAGGCCGCTATCCTGGACGATAATGGCAAGGAAGTGGCGCCATATACGATGGGCAATCTGGCCATTAAGGCCCCTTGGCCCTCGATGATGAACCAGATTTGGAAAAACCCGGCCAAGTATCAGGAGTATTTCAGAATTCCCGGCTGGTATATTTCCGGGGACTCGGCATACATGGACGAAGAAGGTTATTTCTGGTTCCAAGGCCGGATCGACGATGTCATCAACTCGTCCGGCGAGCGGATCGGACCGTTCGAAGTCGAGAGCAAGCTTGTCGAGCACCCGGCGGTTGCAGAAGCCGGCGTCATCGGCAAGCCGGATGCGACGAGAGGCGAAATCATCAAGGCGTTTATCTCGCTTCGCGAAGGTTACACCGAGTCGCAGGAGCTTAAGGACGAGATCTACCGCTTCGTCAAAGAGGGATTATCGGCCCATGCTGCACCGCGCGAAATTGAGTTCAAGGATAAACTGCCGAAGACGCGTTCCGGTAAAATTATGCGGCGCGTGCTGAAGGCCTGGGAGTTAAACCTTCCGACAGGCGATTTGTCCACAATTGAAGACTAAGCACTGAATCTAGCGTTACCTTTGCTAACGGTAAGGGATACCGCCGTAAACAGAATAAAGAACAGCCGGTTGCTCAGGGTTATACCCTGACAGCCGGCTGTTTTCGTTATCCCGATTTTTCGGATAAACCGCTCTATACAATACAAGAGGCAATCCCATACCGGGATTGCCTCTTGTGATGCTATATCTGCTTGCCAGGTCCATTACTTTTTCTCAAAGTAGGCGCCCGGCGATTTTGGCGATTCGCCTGCGCTATTTACCGCAGATACGAAGAAGTAACCTTTGATTGGAGTCGATGTGGTGTACGATAAGCCAGGCTCCGTGCTGGTGCCTAATTTAACATACGGACCGTTCGGATTCGTACTGTAATAAACATCGTACTCTGTGACCATTTCCTGGGCTCCTGCGGCGGTCCACTGGAATTGGATTCCGGTCTCCGTAGCAGCCATTTGAAGCCCGCTAGGAGCGGCTGGAGCCGTCTGAGGCGCCTGTTCCGTTCCCGGTGTCTCTCCGGATGCCACACCGCCGTCCGGATTGTCCTGCCCGTCGTTTTGTCCTTGTTCCCCGTCCGGATTGTCCGTGCCTCCGATAATGTTGGTCAATCCGCCGCCCAGGCCGACGGTCATGCTCGGTGCGGACTCCTTGCCGGCCACGTCCACGGCCGTGACATAGAAGCTGGATCCGCCGCTCGCAGCGCTGGTAAAGGATGACCCTTCTCCGACGAGAAGGCTGGCCTGTCTCCGGTAGGAGCCGCCGTTATCCGAGCGGTACAGCCGGTAGCCGACGACATCGGATTGTCCGGTAGGACTGAAGGTGATGACGGCCTTGCTGCCGTTCCACGAGATCGAAGCGTTCGATGGGGCAGCCGGTGCGGCGCCGTCGTCTACGCGCGGATCGATCTTGGTCGGCATGTCGCTGTTGGCATCCCTCGGGATGTAGTAAGACAGCGCATTGTGGCCGCCCTTCATTTTGGCAAACGCGTTCTCCAGCTCTTTGATCAGCTCGGAAATCGGCTTTTCCCGTTTGACGACAACCTTCTCCTTGAGCATGTCATCCGGCGTACCATCCTGCGGGATATAGTTTACGCCGTTGTAGGTAATGTACTTCTCTTTGGCTATGCCGTCGTCGCTTTCCGTCGGAACGTATTTGCTGTTGAAAATGTCGGTCACGAACCGGTCCGTGAGCGATGTCGGCAATTTGCCGCTGTAGGCGGACACCGTCTTGGTTACGATGCCGTCCGGTTTATCGAACTTCGAAGTCTTGAACAGCTCCGGTTCTCTGTCGATCACCTCGTTCATCACGAGGGTCCAGATGGACTGGGCGCGTTTCTTCGCCGCCTTGGTGGTCAAGGTGTTCTTTTGTTCCTTATAGCCAGCCCAGACCCCGAGCGTCACGTCAGGGGAATAGCCCAAAAACCAGACGTCGCCGTAATTCTGGGTCGTACCCGTTTTGCCGACGATCGGCACGGTTTTAAAATGCTTGTAATTTTTGCGGACGACATCGCCGGTTCCTTCGGTGATGACGGTCCGCAGCATGTCGGTCATCAGATAGGCCGTCTGCTTGGAAAAAGCCTGCACTGGCTTGGCTTCGTGCTGATACACGATGTTGCCTTTGGAGTCGGTGATTTTCTCGATCATGTAGGCGTCGTTAAACTGGCCGTTGTTCGCAATGGCGCTGTAAGCATTGGTCAGCTCTTCAACCGTCACACCGTAAACGAGGCCGCCCAGCACGCCGGTCTTTGCACCATAATCATCCGGTTGCAGGGTCGTGATCCCGAGCTTCTTGGCAAAGCTCCAGGCGTTCTGGATTCCGACAACGTTATTGTATAGTTTAAGCGCGACCGTATTCACGGAATTGTTGAGTGCGGAGCGCGCCGTCATCAATCCTTTATATCCCGAAGTTGAGTTTTTGGGAATATGATACCCTTTTTGCCAGTCCGGCAAAATGATCGGCGAATCGTCAACCACGCTTGCCGGCTGAATGGCCCCTGATTCAATCGCCGGCAGATAAGCGGCAATCGGCTTCATCGTCGATCCCGGCTGGCGGATCATCTGGGTCGCATAGTTCATCTGTTCTTTGTTAAAATCGCGGCCCTCGATCATGCCTAGAATGGCGCCGGTCTTGTTGTTGATCATCATGGCCGCCGTTTGCTCGGCCCCCTTGGTTTTGCTGTCAGGAGAGAAGTTGCTGTCATCCTCGGCGATTTTATGCATCGTATTGTACACCTTTTTATCAATGGTGGTATAGATCCGATACCCGCCCGTGCTGAGCTGCTGCCGGGCTTCTTCAAGCAGGTCGCCGTCCTGCTTCGCATCGTCCCCGGGAACCTTGCCTTCCGCCTGCTCATTCAGCTGCATGATGATTTGGGCGCCTTGGCGCTCCGTTTCCATCATCAGATAAGGGAAGGTGGCGTATGCCTTCTCCACATGGGGAGCCAGCTGCTTACGGATGTCGAAAGCGAGCGCTTCCTTGTACTGCGCCTCCGTGATTTTGTTCTCCTCAAGCATCCGCCGGAGCACCAAATGCTGCCGGTCGATGGCGCGTTTAAAGTTGGCTTCGTTAAACTCGCCTTTGCCGTTGAAGGCCGAATATCTGGAAGGCAGCTGAGGAAGACCGGCCAAATAAGCCGCCTCGGCGACGTTCAATTTACTGAGATCACTAATATTAAAAATGCCTTTGGCTGCGGCCTGAATACCGTACAGATTGTAGCCGCTGGATCCGTTGCCGAACGGAACCTTGTTTAAGTATGCCGTTAAAATTTCTTCTTTCGTCATAAACCGCTCCAGCCGGAGCGCGAGCAAAATTTCCTTGAATTTCCGGTCTTCCGTTTTGTCCAGGTTCAGGAAAACGCGTCTGGCCAGCTGCTGGGTGAGCGTGCTTCCTCCGGTCTGCACGGATTCATGCAGAAGCTTCTGTTTGACGGCACGGAGCGTGCCCTTGATGTCAACACCCTTATGTGTAAAAAAGTTATTGTCTTCAATCGATACGACGGCGTCGATGACGATGGGCGGTATCTGCTTATACTCCACGGGGCGCCTGTCCTCATCGGTCCGAAGCTGTCCGATGGGGGTGCCGTCACGGAAGTAGGCGAATCCCGTAATGGAGTTCTCGCTCATCTTCTGGTCAATCAATGCCCTGGAACGGACCGGATCATCCTTCACGATGGAAGTGAGGTACCCGGCTGCCGTACCGCCGGCGAACAGCGCTCCCATAACGATAACGACCAGCGTCCACATCGCGGTAAGGCCGATGATGCGGCCGTAGGACCGTTTTTTCGGAGCGGTCTGCTCTTCCGGCTTTTGTTTGTTATCTTCAACCATTCGTGGCTATCCTCCTTTTGACGGAACTATTATAGCATAAATTGCGTATTTTGAATGCAGAGATCGAATCGTGGCCAAATGGATGGCAATCATTGACTTTTTTCGGGTGTGTGGTATAAATAGGGTTAATCCAAAAAGAACATATCGTCAAAAGGCAAAGAAAGACTCCAGTAGAAGGGAGCCTGGGCTGATCAGAGAGCCGGTGGGTGGTGCAAACCGGCAGCCTCTCCCTTTGAATTACCGTCTTGAGCCGTCCGGAGGAACGCGCGTCACCAGGAGCGTAAGTAGTCTGGCACCGGACCTGGCAGTCCGTTATCGTAATGAAGTGAAAGCAGTGGGTGAAAGGGGATCGTCCCCGAAACGGCTGCTTTAATTAGGGTGGTAACGCGAGCAGGCTCCTTCTCGTCCCTTGGGACGCGCAGGAGCCTTTTTGCTGTACATTCTAACGGATCAGAGAGAGGTTGATGACGATGAACTGGGAACAACTCACGCCGGCCCAGAAGGAAGAGATTGAACGCCAACTGGCTGTCATCAGGAGGGGGACGGTCGAAATCCTGCCGAACGAAGAGCTGGAACGCAAGGTAATCCGGTCGGTTGTGCAAGGACGTCCGCTCAAGGTAAAGCTGGGTCTTGATCCATCCGCTCCGGACATTCATATGGGGCACACGGTAGTGCTGCACAAGCTGCGGCAGTTTCAGGAGCTGGGCCATGAGGTGCAGCTGATCATCGGGGATTTCACGGGCCGGATCGGCGACCCGACCGGGAAATCGGAAACCCGCAGGCAGCTGACGGAAGAGGACGTGAAGCGGAATGCGGAAACCTACCAGGCTCAGGCGTTCAAAATATTAAGTCCGGACAAAGCGAAGGTATACTACAACTCCGAATGGCTCGGACCGATGACCTTTGCCGACGTGATCGGGCTCGGTTCCAAAGTGACGGTGGCCCGGATGCTGGAGCGAGACGATTTTTCCAAACGGTATGCCGGCGGTCTCCCGATCAGCATTCACGAGTTTTTCTACCCGCTGATGCAGGGCATGGATTCGGTGGCGCTGGAGACGGATATCGAGATCGGCGGTACGGATCAGACGTTTAATCTCATGATGGGCCGCACCTTGCAGAAGGAATACGGGGCAGAACCGCAGGTGGCGGTTACGCTGCCGCTGCTGGAAGGGCTGGATGGCGTGCAGAAGATGAGCAAAAGCCTCGGCAATTACATCGGAATCGATGACGCACCGAACGAAATGTTCGGCAAAACGATGTCGGTGCCGGATGGTCTGATGGTGAAGTACTTCGAGCTGGCCACGGATATAACGAATGAAGACCTTCGGATTCTGCGCGAAGGATTGGAAGGCGGCCGTATCCACCCAAGGGATGCCAAAATGAGCCTGGCGGCAGCCTTTGTCCGGATGTACCACGGGCAGGAGGCGGCCGAAGCGGCCCGGCAGCATTTCGTCACGGTCTTTCAGCAGCGTGCGCTTCCTGAAGATATCGAGCTGCGCGATATCCCCGCAAACGAGCTGCAGGGAGGGGCCATCCGGCTGGTCCGGCTGCTGACCCTCATCGGATTTGCTTCTTCCAACAGTGAAGCCAGAAGGAGCATTCAGCAAGGATCGGTCAAGCTGAATGAAGTGAAAATCGAGGATCCCCATGCGGAGATCGCGGTCCGGGACGGCGATATCGTTCAAGCGGGAAGACGCAAATTTGCCAAGCTCCGGCTGCTATAGAAGATGTAAGAAGCTGTGAGAAGGCTGGGAGAGGCCAGGGGGATACTACCACGATACATAGGGCTGCCAGTCAGCCCTGTTTTTCATCCAGAACAAACAAAAAAGCCCGGAACATAAAGTTCCAGGCTTGGTTGCAGCAAATATTAACGGTTGTAGAATTCGACGATTTGTCTTTCGTCGATGTCTTGGGAAAGCTCGGCGCGCTCTGGGAAACGGATGTATTTACCTTCCAAAGCTCCATCGTTGTACTCCAGGTAGCCTGGCAGATGCGTACGGTTTTCCAGCGCTTCTTTAATAGAAGAGAGGCTGCGGCTTCTTTCGCGAAGACCGATCACGTCGCCTGTGCTTACTTGGTAGGAAGCAACGTTTACTTTCTTGCCGTTAACAGTCACGTGACCGTGAGCGACCAATTGGCGCGCTCCTGCACGGGAGTTAGCGAAACCAAGACGGTAAACAAGGTTGTCCAAACGGCTTTCCAGCAAGAACATGAAGTTTTCACCGGCAATACCTTGCATTTTTTGCGCTCTGTCGAACAGCGTGCGGAATTGCTTTTCACCCAAACCGTACATGTGGCGCAATTTTTGTTTTTCTTGAAGCTGCATACCGTAGTTGCTCATTTTTCTCCGTTGGTTAGGACCGTGTTGTCCCGGAGGAAAAGGGCGTTTCAATTCTTTACCAGTACCGCTCAGGGAAATTCCCAGACGACGGCTCAATTTGAACTTTGGACCTGTGTAACGTGCCATGTTATAGTAGACTCCTTTATTTTTCGAATAATTTACAGTAGGGCTCTATTTGCGCCGTATTTGTTTACCTGTGCGTCCTAGTACGAACTGCACAACTGACGGGAAAGTTCAGCCGCTGTCCTGTCAGCAACAAATGACGTGAGGGTGACACAACGTTACGCCCAAATCAAGACTATATTGCAGTCTTTTTCAACAATAGATTTTATATTATAGAGTAGGCAAAAGTCAAGGCCTGACATTGTGCTGGAAAAGTCTAATTTTGTCGATAGGGCTATAGTCCTAAAAAAGTAGGACGAATATCTGAAATATGAGTGCAAAATTGCTTGGAACAGAGTAGAATATGATTATTATAACACATCCGACATAACCCGACTTTGTCAGGGGATTTTCATATTGCAAGGATGACAATGATTGATTGTGATTCTATGGTGCCTTGAAAGACACCCTCTGGGCACGGTGTAAAGGAGCGCCTGTCTATGTCAGAACACCAACGAGAAACAACCAAGCATCAAAGCCTGTTCCAGACGAATACCGAGCTGGCGTTTTCCTCAGAGTCGGCTACTTCCTGGCTGCAGGAGATCGACTTGTCCATTCATGATTTGCCCTATGTGGATCACGTGATTCAGGAAGCCTTTCTCCAATGGTGCACCGAAGGGCAGGCGCTGACGTTAAGCGGACAAGCCCTGTGGGCCGTGACAGATTACGAGGGGCGGTGGATCGAAGGCGATGAAGCTCTCCTTGCGGAACCTTTCTGCGGTTTGACGGGAGAGATCGGGCGCTGCCTGGAGTCCGGGGAACAAGTCTGGGTCCATCCTGATGACCCGGCGGATCGCGGAAGCTCCTGGGTCACGACGGTTATTCCGGTCTTTACACGCCGGGACCATGCGCTGGTATGCCTTCTGGTCTGCGGAATCCCCGCACGCTTTTTTGATGAAGGAATCCGGGACACCGTTGCCGCGATGGCGCTTCACTATCGTTCCTGCCTGTACAAAAGCTTTAAGTTCGCCCTCGTATCGGACATTCTGAAGGTACAGGAAAGCACGGAACGGGAAGCCAACCGCCGGTCCATCCTGTTCCAAATCATGCAGCGGATGCATGATCAGATCGACGTCGAGACTGTGCTGACGGAAGTTCTGGACAGCCTTGAAGTACTGTACCCCACTATCCGGGCGAGGCTGCTCATGTCCCAGGACCACCAGAGCCGCAATCCGCGGGTAGAACCGCTCGTATTTCATCCCTGGGGCGAGGATATCTGCGTCAGGTCTTTTATGGATGGAAGGCTCATGATGCAGGATGGCAGCGGCGAAGGAATGGAAGGCCAGACCGAAATCGCCATACCGCTCGGCGGCAAGCAGGGCGTCTACGGGGTGCTGCATCTGGTGATGTCCCGGGAGCTCCGGGAAGATTTAGATCTGCAGCTGATCAGCATGGTGGTCGACACGGCGGGGAACGCGTTCGAGAATGCGAAGCTCTACGAGCAGTCGAACCTGCTGATTCATGAGCTGCGCCTCATTAACGAATTGACCCAGCGGCTGAACCAGAGCCTCAAGCTGGGGGATATCTACAAGTTTGCCAGCGAGGAGATGCTGGATATTTTTCAGGCGGATTACTGCTGCTTCCTGCAGTACAATGAGGAGCGGGACGTTCTGGAGGTCATGGCATCCAACGTTCCCGGTCTTGCCCCGTCTTTTGACGCAGAGTACGGCTTCGGCGGACTTGTCTTTCATAAAAAGGAACCTGTAATTCTGTCAGACTATTCGCTGAACGGCAAAGTCCCCTCAAAGCTGATGGAAATCACGCATTCGCAATCCCTCATCGCTTCACCGCTGACCGTAAACGGCAAGGTAATGGGGGCGATTCTGCTGACGCACCGCAGCCCTCATTATTTTTCCTATGACAACTACCGGCTTCTGCAGACCTTGTCCAGCCACATCGGCCTGTCGGTGAGCAACGCGCTGCTCCACGCCGAGCTGAGACGGATGGCCAACCGGGACATGCTGACCGACATGTACGCCCGCCATTACCTCGATAAGATGATTCAGCAGTATCAAGTGAGCGATTTTTGCGGGTCTCTGATCGTGGTGGACATTGATGAATTCAAACAGGTTAACGATACATACGGCCACCAGAAAGGGGACGACATTCTCAGGCAGGTCAGCGATATCGTGAAATCCTCCATCCGGGAGGAAGACGTGCCTGCACGCTGGGGCGGAGAAGAGCTGGCTGTGTATATGCCGCAGCTAGGGGTGCACCAGGCGGTCAAAGTCGCTGAAGTGATCCGGAGCCGGGTCGCCCGGGAGACAAGCCCGTCCGTAACGATTTCAAGCGGAATCGCGGAATGGTGCTGGACGGACCCGCAGGTGAGTGTAGACAGCTTGTTCTACAGAGCGGATATGGCCCTCTACAGGGCAAAGAACAGCGGACGCAACCAAATCCAAATGGAAAACATGAACGATATGTAGCAGGCGGCCTCACTCCCGGGTGGGGGCGCCTTATTTTTGCATGAACTGGCCGGGCGGGGGACAGCCTATAAAGCAAAAAGGACCTATGATCGAAAAATGAACCTTGGTTCATTTTGTCCGGAAAGGCAGTTTTCCCATGATGAAAAAAATGGTACTTCCCGCCTTGCTGCTGCTCGGCCTTTGCGGCGGTTTGACAGGCTGCGGCATGTTTCAGGACTCGAAATCGCCGGAGGAGTGGTTTTCCCAGACGATTACCGGACTTGCCGGCATCGATTCGTTTTCATTTAGCGGACTGGCTTCGGTTCGTGCCCAGGATCAGGGGCAGGTGCAGAACTTTGCTTACACCGGCAGGCTCACGGGGCACGACCAGCTGACCATGGAGAGCGTGATCCCTACTGGGGAGGCGGTTCAGACCACGGGACTCCAGGCACGGGGAATCACCGGGAAGACCGTGAAGGTGACGAATTTCCGCAGGCAGGACGGGGGATGGGTGAGGCTGTCGAGCGAAGCGAACCCTGAGGATAACTCTCCTTCATTAACCCGGTTAAACCCTCTGCAGCAGCTCGACGGCATTCATGGGCTTCCCAAAAGCATCAAGGTGGAGTCCAGCGCGGGCCGCGGCACCAAAGTTCTGCGGATCGAACTGGAAGGCTCCAGCGCAAAGGACTTTTTGGCGAAGCAGCTTGAATCGGAAATGGAGGGTCTCCGCAAGCAGCCGGGATACACCCATGCACAGTCGGGGCAAAAGCAAAAGCTGCAGACGCTCTGGAATCAGGGGGACAAGCAGCTGCGGCAGATGCTGAACGACGCCCAGGTCAGCACGGTCTATCATTTGACGATTAACCGCAAGTCCGGATTTCCGGTCCGTCTGACCTCCGAGAGCGCGATCGACTATATCAATCTGGACGGTGCGCAGACGCGGGAGACGATGGTCAATGATGTATCATTCCAGCCTTAGGCTCGCCCGGTGACGACAAGTTCCATACCGGACGATCGGGCGGCTGCTCATTTGGTCATCATCCGACCGGCAGACTTGGGGCTTTCCGCCTGCATCCGGAGGGCTCATGCTGACGGGACTTGCCATGCGTGCTACAATAAGTCTGAATGAATTAACCTTTGTTCAAATAAATAGCTTACAGGTTATGTCAAGGGGAGGAAATAAGTAATGCGTGATCCTAGAATTCAAAAACTGGCGGAAAACCTCGTCGGTTATTCCGTGAACGTACAGCCGGGGGAGAACGTCCTTGTCGAGATGATCGGCTCGGAGCGCGACCTGCTGAAGGCCGTCATTGATGAAGTTGGCAAACGGGGAGGACGTCCGTTCGTACAAATTACCGACAAATCGGTGCAGCGTACGATGCTGATGAACGCGAGCGAAGAGATGCTCAAGACATGGGCGGACATCGACCTGAACCGGATGAAGCAGATGGACTGCTATATCGGCATCCGTGCCGGAGAGAACGTCAACGATCTGGCCGACGTTCCTGACGAAAAGGTAAAACTGTTCAATTCGCTCTATAATCATCCGGTACATAGCGGGCAGCGCGTCAACCACACCAAATGGGTGGTGCTGCGTTATCCGAACCCAAGCATGGCGCAGTTGGCCAATATGAGCACGGAAGCCTTTGAGGACTTCTATTTTGACGTATGCAACCTCGATTACGCCAAGATGGACAAAGCGCAGGATCCGCTTGCCGAGCTGATGAGAAAGACGGACAAGGTCCGTATCGTCGGCCCGGGCACCGATCTCAGCTTTTCCATCAAGGGAATCGGCGCCGAAAAATGCGCAGGCGAGAAGAACATTCCGGACGGCGAGGTATACAGCGCACCGGTACGTGATTCGGTCAACGGCACGATCAGCTACAACACCAGCACGGTATACAACGGCATTTCGTTCGAAAATATCAAGTTTACCTTCAAGGACGGAAAGATCGTGGAAGCGACCAGCAACGAAACCGAGCGCCTGAACAACATTTTGGACTCGGATGAAGGGGCACGTTATATCGGCGAATTCGCGATCGGGTTTAATCCGTACATTTTGCACCCGATGAAGGACATTCTGTTCGACGAAAAAATTGCCGGCAGCATCCACTTCACCCCGGGTCAAGCCTATGAAGTAACGGATAACGGCAACCGCTCCTCCATCCACTGGGATATCGTGCTGATTCAGCGTGAAGACTACGGCGGCGGGGAGATCTACTTCGACGACGTGCTGATCCGCAAAGACGGCATCTTCGTCATTCCGGAACTGCAGGGGCTGAACCCTGAAAACTTGAAATAGGAATAGCTGAAGAAGGGAACCCGGCCCGTGAGGCCCACGGTTCAGCGCTTTTCAGAAATTCCTTGCGCGAGAAAGCGGATTCAATGTATCATAAAAGTGGTAAAATCATAGTATACTTGATATCAAAAGCTACGGAGGGATCCTATGTCCAGTAACAACGCAGCTGTTGTAGAAATCGCCCAAACGGCAAGCCAATTTACCTCTTCGATCGTACTTCAAGCGGAAAACAAGTACATCGATGTCAAAAGTATCCTCGGTCTGTTTACGACACTCGTAAGCAGCCAAAGCTATGAGCTTCATGTTCATGGACCGGATGCGGACGAGGCTAAAACGGCGATGAAGGAAGTGTTTGCCAAACACGGCCTGAACGTCAACGTGGTCTCTGAGTAAGCGATGAAGAAGAGCGCACCTGCTGGCAACAGTAAGGGCGCTTTTTTTAAAGTCATAACCTTGATATGTACCGGGGTTATTCTAGAACCTTGCACCGCCGCCAGCCTTCCCCTCAGAGTCCCTTTGCGCCGCGCTTGGCATTGAAACCCGGGGTCTTTGCGGACGATGGGCCAGAGTTTCCTGTTCCTTCGGCTTCCCGGGGACGTTTTTCTGGGCCAGGTTCTTGTATTGGTGTTCAATTTCGTCTAATATTAAGAATAGAATACAAGGGTGTAATTGTAGGATTTTGGACATAGGGGGGAAGATGCATGACTTCATCTGAGCTGCAGGAGCAGTTGAATATTAAGGCGATTAATCTGCTGAAAGATGATGCAGAGAAAATAGAGAAGCTTATTGAAGTACAAATGGAGAATCTGGCCACACGCTATTGCCCTCTCTATGAGGAAGTGCTGGACACCCAGATGTACGGATTTTCACGTGAGGTTGATTTTGCCGTACGTGCCGGTCTTGTGCCCGAACTTACAGGCAAACAGCTGGTCAGTGAGCTGGAGAAGAATCTGGCCAACCTCTATGAAGCCCTGAACAACAGGGAAGCCTAAATCATCAGCCTGTCACAAGCAGGCTTACATAAGATGCAGAGTACAGACCACCTGTGTTTCTGTATCACACGATGATGAGTAGTTGCAGCTTGGCCTTCACATTGGAGGTCCCGAGATTTATAAATTTATACGTATAAAAAGGCATGCGCTCCAGCGGAGTGCATGCCTTTTTTGCGGTTCCCTGCTATGCAGGGTTAAGAGCTTAAGCTGCCTTGCTACACCAAGAAAAACGATACGCCCAAAATAACGTATACGACCAGCAGCAGCAGACCTTCATACCAGTTCGTTTTGCCGTCCTGGATAATAGACTTGGCAATAAATACCGACACGCCAATCGCAAGCAGCTCTATGGTCGTAAACACCAGGTCCATCGTGGTAGGCCCGAAAAAGTAGCTGACCAGCACCAGCACGGGGGCGACGAACAAAGCGATCTGCAGGCTGCTGCCTACGGCGATTTCGACCGCTGCGCCGATCTTGTTCTTCATAGCCAGCATGACGGCCGCACTGTGCTCTGCCGCATTGCCGATGATGGCCACGAGGAACGCACCTACGAACAGCTCGCTAAGCCCAAATCGCGTCGTAAAGGTCTCCAGTGTATCTACCAGCCATTCACTCACGAAAGCGACCATAACGGTCGCCAGAAGGAGATACAGGATCGATTTGCCCTTGGACCATTCCGGCTCGCGTTCATGAGGCAGCTCTTCATCCTCTTCGTCCGTGACATCCGCCAAGTACTTCTTGTGCGTAATCATCGAGAAGACCAGCCAGGCAAGGTAAGCCACGATTAAGATACAAGCTACGATAAGGCTCAGCAGCTGGGTATCGCTTCCGGTAATGGAATGGCTGCGCAGGAAGACCGCAGGCACGATCAGAGCGATCACGGCGACGAGCATCAGCGAGCCGTTCATACCCGCCAATGATACGTTGAAGCTCTGAATTTTAAACTTCAGTCCTCCGGCAAAAATGCTGAGTCCCAGTACCAGCAGCAAGTTGCCGATTACCGAGCCGGTCAGACTGGCTTTGACCATGTCGAACAAGCCTTCCTTCACGAGGAAGATGGCGATAATCAGCTCCGCTGCGTTACCGAAGGTGGCGTTCAGAAATCCACCGAGCCGCTGTCCGGCATAATGCGATACGTTCTCCGTCGCTTTGCCCAAAAATCCGGCCACAAAGATGACAGAAATCGCGGACAGAATAAACTGCAGCGTTGCGTCCCAGCCTGCGAAATGTCCCACAGCACTAAGGATAAAGAAGGCGATGAGCAGGGTGGGGCTGATCCATTTTTTCAATTTTTGACACCTCTTGCCTTATGTAAGTTCGATTCTTATTCAATATACCCAAATTGCATAAGGTTGTAAACAAATCGGCAAGGCTTGGGATTTGCTTTTTGGGCCTGTTAGGATTTACAATAACGGATAATGGATGTAAAGGAGGATGGAGCATGTCGGAACAACTCCAACTAGAGAATGGAACCATACGGATTGCAGATGATGTCGTAGCGAAAATCGCCGGACTGGCCGCACTCGAAACACCAGGGATCGCAGCTATGTCGGGTGGTTTGTCGGAAGGATGGGCCAAGCGCCTGAGCGGAAAAAACGTGCAGAAGGGTGTCACGGTGGAGGTAGGCCAGCTGGAAGCGGCCATTGACCTGCGAATCATCGTGCTGTACGAAACCCCGATTCACGAAGTATCCCGCATGCTTCAGCAAAACGTGCGTGAAGCTGTCGAAAGCATGACCGGTCTGCGTGTGGTCGAAGTGAACGTGAAAGTGGAAGGCGTCGCTTTTAAAGATGACATGATTGAAGAGGTACCTACGCGCACCAAATAAGCACACGAATAAGACGAAAAAAAGACTAGGGGACTTAGGCGTCCTCTAGTCTTTTTGGTATGAGTCGCTTCAGGGTATCCCCTGAAGGTTCAGTTAAAGCGGCGCGTCTGATTGCGGGAGGAGACGGCGACCGACGGTTTCTTGACGGTCACCGACTTCACCTGTTCCTGCTTCGACGGCAGCGTACTGATCCGCGAGATGCTGAGCATGATCCCCATGCTCGCCATCATGATCAGCAGGGAAGTTCCGCCGTAACTGATGAACGGCAGGGTTACCCCGGTCAGCGGGATCGTTTGGGTGACGCCTCCGATGTTGATGAACGCCTGGATGGCAATCAAGCCCATAATCCCGATGCCGACAAGCGTTCCGAACGGATCGGGGCACCTCAGCGCGATGATGATTCCGCGCCAGATGAAGTAAATATAGACGATCAGGAAGATCGACGTTCCGATAAACCCGAACTCTTCGCCGATGACGGAGAAGATAAAGTCGTTATAGGGGTTGGGCAAATAATGAAGCTTCTGGACGCTTTTGCCGAATCCGGCTCCGGTCAACTGTCCTTCACCGATAGCGGTCAGCGACTGCAGCAGATTGTAGCCCTCCCCCTGAGGATCCTTAGTCGGGTCCAAGAAGGCGTTAATCCGGCCGAGCTTATAGTTGCTCGATTGCACTGCCTGCTCCCCGCTATGGGACACCGACTTGATCAGGGCGTTAGCTCCAAGCACGAGACTCGCACCGAGGATCAGCAGCAGGGCTGACCCTATCATATGCTTGAGGCTCGCGCCGCCGGCATAGATGATCAGGGCGCTCGTGGCCACCAGAATGAGGCAGGAACCGAGGTCCGGCTGCATCATGATGAGCCCGGCGACGAAGCCGACAATAACCATGACCGGGATATAGCCTGTCCGCAGGTCTCGGAAGCGCTCCCCTTTTTTGCTGATCAAAGCGGAAAGGTACAGGATGATCGCGATCTTCGCGATTTCTGTCGGCTGGATGCCAAGAGATCCGACACCGAACCAGCTTCGGGCACCGTTTAGGCTTTTCCCTATGAAAAGTACCAGCACTAGCATAATGACTGTCACAATAAACAGCGGGGCAAACAGCTTCTTGTACCTGGAATAAGGAATGTTCATCGCGACGAACATGGCGACAGTGCCCAGAACTGCCCATACGAACTGCCTCTTAGTAAAGTACAGTGAGTCGTAGTGAAACTTCTCACTGGCGATGGCCAAGCTCGAACTGGCGCTGAATACCATGACCAGCCCAAAACCAACCAACAGCAAGGTGAGGATGAGCAGTTGGAAATCCGGCGTCCCTCTCTTGGTTTGTTGGGGTTTTTCTTCTCTCATAAGAGACCTGCTTAGGCTTCCAGAGCGGCTTTAAACTGCTGAAGCTTCTTGGTTGCAATCCCCATGATGGACGACGGAATCGGAGATTCGTATTCCAGCCCGTGAGGGAAGGTTGCTTTGCCCATGTACACGGCTTCAATTTGCAGCACAGCGCTTGGGTGTTCCAGCTTGCCCTCCACCGCACGGGTGTTGATCCGTACGAAATACTCCGAATTGGTGTTTTTATCTTCGATCTTATAGTCATATGTAGCGCGGTAGTATTCCCACTGCCAGCGGACAAAGCCTACTTTCTCGGCTACTTCGTCCATAAACGCCAGGTCGGCTTTGATGCCGTCCAGTCCCGTATTTTCAAAAATCATGGTTACTAAATCCTCCTCTATTGGTTGCCTGTAAAGTTCTTTACTCATGATATTATGTTTTAAACACTTGTGCAAGCCTTGGCAGTATTGGGGCGATACCCCATCTTAAGCGTTTCTGCTACAATAGAAAAAAGGGTTCACAACCGCGATGTGGGATGACATATCGGCAACTTAACATCCATTCTATGGCGAGAGGACGGATACATATGAAAGAAGAAGCATTGCTCAGCAAGCTGCAGCCGCAAATGGTGGAGTGGAGGCGGTATCTGCACCGGCATCCGGAGCTGTCTTACCACGAGGAGAAGACGTCGGCGTTCGTGGCGGACAGGCTGCGAGAGCTGGGGATCGACGTCCGGACGCGGTTTGGCGGCGGATACGGGGTAGTCGGCGTATTAAAAGGAAGCAAGCCGGGGAAAACGGTTGTGCTGCGGGCGGACATGGACGCGCTTCCGATCCAGGATGAAAAGTCGTGCGATTATTCGTCCGAGGTTCCGGGCGTCATGCATGCTTGCGGTCACGACGGGCATACGTCGATCCTGCTGGCGGTGGCGACATACTTCAGCGCCCGGAAGGAAGATCTTCCCGGAGAGATCCGGTTCGTATTTCAGCCGGCGGAGGAGGTATGTCCGGGCGGAGCCAAGGGGATGATCGAGGCCGGCGTTCTGGATGGGGCCGACGCGGTGTACGGCGTGCACTTATGGACGCCGTTCCCGGCAGGAACCGCGGCCAGCACGCCGGGGCCGATGATGGCGGCAGCGGATGAGTTCTTTATCGATATCATCGGTAAAGGCGGCCACGGTGGCATGCCGCACGTGACGGTGGACAGCGTGGTGGCCGGATCGGCGCTGGTCATGCAGCTGCAGAGCATCGTCAGCCGTTCGGTCAACCCGCTTCGGCCGGCGGTCGTTACGATCGGAACGATCCAGGGCGGAAGCGCACAGAACGTCATCGCCGAATCGTGCCGGATTACCGGGACCGTACGGACATTTGATGAGGAGACGCGCCAATTTATCCGCGAACGGATCGAAGAAATAACCCGACTTACGGCGCAGACTTATGGAGCGGAGTCGAAAATTCAATATTTGATGGGTTACCCGCCGCTTGTGAATGATGAAGCGGAGACGGAAAGGTTTTTCCGCGAAGCGCCGAAGGTGTTCGGGGAGTCGAAGGTGGAGCGCTGCGAGAAGATTATGCCTGCGGAGGACTTCGCATATTATTTGCAGGAAATCCCCGGGTGCTTTATGTTTGTGGGCGCAGGCAACGAAGAGCTTCAGGCCGTCTACCCGCACCATCATCCAAGGTTTGACTTTGACGAATCGGCCATGCTGAGCGCCGCCAAGCTGCTGGTGACGATGACCCAATCCTATCAGGGATGGGAATAGGCAGGCTCGGGCCGCCGAGTCTCCCCGGTCTTGCAGAGAAAGGGTTCCTGAAGGCACGAATGTTTTGGCGGACGATGGGAAAACTTGAAATGGAAGAGGAAAAGTTCATTTCCGCTCTAGGAGATGAACTTTTTCATATGTTTGAGGCTGAAAGAACCATTCGGATTGAAAGAAGGGGATTTGATGAGCGATACAAAAGCGTGCATCGTGCAGCGGGACCGGACCGTCCTGCTGGAATGCGGACATCCGGGGTTTGAGGAAGCCCGCGGGAAGCTGGCCCATTTTGCAGAGCTGGTCAAGAGTCCTTCTGCGTTTCATACGTACCGGATCACTCCGTTATCGCTTTGGAATGCCGCTTCACTGGGATGGACCGCGGAGGAAATCGTCGACGCCCTGGCTTCGATTTCCAGATGGGAGGTTCCATCCGCGTTAATCCAGGACATCCGCAGCCTGGTGGGCAGATACGGGAAGCTCCGGATCGAGGCGGGGAAGGCGGAAGCCGGGAAGCTCCGGCTGACGGCATCCGATCCGCAGCTGCTGGATGAAGTGCTGGCGATCCCCGCTGTGCAGGCCAGCGGGCTGCGGCGCGCCGCGCCGGAGCAGGCCGAGCTTGATGCGATCCGCCGCGGACGGATCAAGCAGGAGCTGACGCGGCTCGGATATCCGGTCCTGGACTTGGCCGGATATCATGAGGGACAGCCGCTGCAGTTGGGCTGGAAAGCGCAGGGCGGCTCATTTGCGCTGAGGGACTACCAGCAGGCGGCGGCCGACGCTTTTGAGGGGGTGGCTGGGAGCGGAGGCAGCGGGGTGCTGGTGCTCCCTTGCGGAGCCGGGAAAACGGTCATCGGCCTTGGCGTGCTGCAGAAGCAGCAGTGCGAGTGCCTGATCCTGACGTCGAACGCGACCTCCGTCGGACAGTGGATCGCGGAGCTAACCGACAAGACGACGCTCGATCCTTCCCAGATCGGGGAGTATACAGGGCAGAAAAAGGAGGTGCGCCCGGTCACCGTGGCCACCTATCAAATTTTGACGCACCGCCGCTCCAAAGAGGACGAGTTTGAGCATATGCGTCTGTTTAACGAACGGAACTGGGGGCTCATCATTTACGATGAGGTGCATCTGCTGCCGGCTCCGGTGTTCCGGGCGACGGCCGATATCCAGGCGACCCGCCGGCTGGGACTGACCGCTACGCTCGTACGGGAGGACGGCTGCGAGCAGGATGTATTTTCGCTGATCGGGCCGAAACGCTACGAGATGCCATGGAAGGAGCTGGAGTCCATGGGCTGGATTGCGAAGGTCGAATGCACGGAAGTCCGGGTGGCGATGGAGCCGGAGCTGCGTGAAGCATACGCGTATGCAGAGGGCAAGGAGAAGTTCCGCATCGCCGCCGAAAATCCCGGCAAGCTCGAGGTCGTCCGCAGGCTGCTCGCTAAGCACCCTGACGAGAGCATCCTTATTATCGGCCAGTATATCGATCAGCTGAAGCAGCTGTCCGAATCGCTGGGCATTCCGCTGATTTCGGGGCGAATGGCGCACAAGGAACGCGGAAGGCTCTACGAGTCTTTTAAACGGGGAGAGATCAGAGTGCTGGCCGTTTCCAAGGTAGCCAATTTCGCCGTCGACCTGCCGGACGCTTCCGTGGCGATTGAAATATCGGGCAGCTTCGGCTCCAGGCAGGAGGAAGCCCAGCGCCTGGGGCGGATTTTGCGTCCGAAAACCGGAAACAACCGGGCATATTTTTACGCACTGGTATCCCAAGAAAGCAAAGAAGAGGACTTTGCCATCCGCCGTCAGCTGTTCCTTGTCGAACAGGGGTACGAGTATTCCGTCCGATATGATTCGGATCCCGGGCTGTTTCGTTCGGGGTCCAGTCATGAGCGGGCTTCTTCCCGTCCTGCGAAGGACCGTCCCATTCCAGACCTAAAGGAGGCATCATTCCGACCATGAGCACTGAAATGAACGAAGACCGGCCGCAGGAATCCGCGATCCGGTCCATCCTGCGTACGCTGGCTCCGGAGGACGCCGAGCTGCTTAAACGGCTGATCGTCCGTTTTGCCGGGCAGCCGTTCAGCGACGACGCCCGGATCACGGTGAAGAGCAGCGGCCGGAGCGGTGCGGAGCTCGAGCTGTCCTTTATCCGCTTGAGACGAGCCGGCCTGATCCAGGCGGTGAAAAAGGCTTGGGGAGAAAAGCTCTACTACATTCCCCTGGAAAGCCTGGGTCTATTGTATCGGCAGTTTTTCACCCCCAAAGCAGAAGCTGTCCCGGATGGTAATGTGCATCGGATCAGCGAAGCCAAGCCGGGCCTGGCTTTGGATCTGCTGCATGCGCTTGCGGCTGCGGCCGAGCACGGGCTTCCCTTAACGGCGAAAGGAACGGTACATAAGAAAAATATCCAGAAGCTGCTGGAAGCCGTGCACCTGAAAGATTCCGACCTTGAAGCGCTGCAGCTCCAATACGCGCATGCTGAAACCTATCCGCTCGTGGCTGCGGTGCTGCTCGATATGATGCTGTGCCTCGGCCTTGCGGTGAAAGAAAGCCAGGGGATTCTGCTGGAAGAAGAGCAGCTCGGCGAGTGGCTGGGGCTGTCTGAACAGGAGATGAACCGGGTGCTGCTCCCGGCGGTGTTGGACCGATATGGCATGAGCAGCCCGGCGCTGCAGCATTTCCGTTACCTTCTTTGCCATCCTTCTTTCCAACCCGGCGTCTGGTACGATATGACGAATATGCTGGATTGGATGGAGCGGGAGGTTCTGCTCACCCGGTCCGTTTCGGAAGCGGGAGCCCGGGCATGGATGACGGCGATGGCGGGGTTTGGCTGGGGCGATACCGGTGAGGACGGCAGCGGACGCGGCTGTTTCCGGTGGGCCATGGATCCGGCCTTCGTTCTGGCTTCGGGCGGCGAAGATCGAGAGATGGCGGGAGAGGGGCGCTTCTATGTACAGCCGGATTTTGACGTCATCGTTCCACCGGATGTGCCGTACCGGATCCGATGGAAGCTGCTTGCCTGCTCGGAGCGGGTACAGAGTGAACGGATGTCCATATACCGTTTGACCCGCAGCAGCACGGCCTGGGCGGTGGAGAACGGCATGAGCGCGGCCGAAATGACGCAACTGCTGGACAACTTCTCGAGCGGTGGCGTTCCGGAGAACGTAAGGCTGGCTTTGGAGCAGTGGGGCCGGGAAATCGGCCGGACCCGCTTTGAGGAAGCCATGCTGCTGTCGTGTTCGGTTGAAGAAGACGGCGATCGGATCGAAGCGCATCCGAAGCTGAAGGGGCATTTGCAGCGGATCGGTCCGAAGCATTTTCTCGTGAACCCTGGCGCGGTGCCGGAAGTGCGGAAAATTCTGGATTCGTCGGGACTCTCTCCTTTAAAGGCGATCGCTGAACCCGGCCGGACCGTTTCCGCATATCCGCTGATCCATGACTCCACACCGGACCTGGCAGGGCAGCGGATCGATGAAGAAAAGTTCCGCCAAACCGGGCTTTCCGCCGCCGGCGGTCTGGTGTACAGCGGCCGGAATATCCAGTATTTCGAGCCGGATTCCGACATTCCGAAGCCGGAGTCCCTGTTCCCGGGTTACGGGCAGGTTCCGAAAATGTGGACCCAGGATTTCCGGAATTATCACGGAACGACGGCCCAGCACATTATGGAACAGGCCTTGGAATGGCAAACCAAGGTGCTCATATCCCGCGGAGGCAGCCGTTTGGAATTCATCCCCCGGGCGATTCGGAGCCACCCATGGGCGGTGGAAGGAACTCTTTTTGATCCGGAACGGGACGGGTATGAGGACGGGACTCTGCTCTCGCCGGGGGATTGGGAGCAAATCCGGCTGATTGTGCCTTCTTTCACCTGAGGGTATCAGCAGGAAGTGCGTTCAAACCTCTTCTTATGGGCCAAAGGTTATGATATGATAAAAGAGTCTACTCCTGACGGAGGAGAACATTCTTATAGAATTGGGATGAAGTTCATGAGCGTATCGGAGATCAACACGGTCGACATGGCAGCCGTGCTGATGAACGCCTATGAATTAGGCGATATGATCAATCAGTCGGTTGAGGTGTCCGATTATTTATATTGGAAGCAGCAGGTTGGCAGCAATCCGGCCGTACAGGAGCTGGTCCGGCTTCTGGCGAAGAAGAAGGAGCTTTTCGAAGAGACCCAGCGTTTCGGCCATTTCCATCCGAATTACCACAGTGCCAAGGATGAGGTCAAGGCAGTAGAGCAGCAGCTGGAGCAGTTCGAGGAAGTGAGACGCTTCAAGCTGGCCGAGCAGAACTTGGATGACATGCTGCACCAAATGTCCGAAATGATCGCTTATTCCGTATCGGATACGATCAAGGTGCCGGGCAACGATTCGCATCTGAAAGGATGCGGCGGCGGGGGCAAATGCTCCTGCGGCGGGTAAAATATAGAGAGCCAGTATAAGTGAGGTGGGAAATCATGTTTGCAGAACGGACGGGGTATATCATTTGGGTTAGCGATATCAAGGCAGCGCGGAATTTGGAGAAGTACGGGACCGTTCACTATATATCTCGCCGGATGCACTATGTCGTCATGTACGTGAATGCGGACCGGGCTGAGGAAGTAGCCAAAAATATCCGGCGCCTTTCCTATGTGCGTAAAATTGAACGCTCCTACCGCAACGAGATCAAAACGGAATATTCGAGCGACGTAACGGATAAGACCAGATTTTATGGCTTATAGTAGGAGGTTCATCTGCCTGTCATCAGTTTCAATCCCACCTGGAAAGTAATCGTATGGTCAGGAAGCAGCCGAATTCGGCTGCTTCTTTTTTTAGATCATGGCTTCCGGCTTCAGCGCCGGCAAAGCCTGTGCATCCAGCAAGGAAAATATCCAATTTGCACGGATATAGACTGCCTCGATGTGCCGGTCCTCTTTTATGTATATGAAAATATGCCGGGATACGTAGTTTGGAGCTTGTGAAGAACGTGGTAATGATGTAATATAATAGGCATAAATACATAGATACAAAGTCCTATGTAGTGGAGAGTGATAGTCCATGCGCGACAAAGGAATGGAAAGATGGAGCACCTATGAACCTTTTTTTGTGACCTTAGGGGATAAGCGGGTGGCCGATATCGTCATTACCCATCATGCGAAGACAAGGTACAACGACCGGATTCATAGTGATATCCATAGTATAGATGATATAGCCGCATGGATGTGGGAGTGCCTGAAGCAGGGCCGGATCGCTCCCTACTACCGGAATGAGAAGGACGTTTACCTGATTGACGAGGATCTTGTCGTCGTCGCGGAGTTTGCGGAGATCGAAGGGGAAACCGACATCAGCGGAAATCCGCTGCACAAGATGATTATCGTGACGTTCCTTGGCAAAATGTCGGAGACGATCGAGCTGAGGGACCTGAAGTCTTATTATTCCTGGCTGCGCCATTCGCGGAGAATGACGTTGATTAAAAATACTCGCAAGCGGAAATAACCGCGTTTTGTAAGCGTGAGCATGGATTCCCCCTCCGGGAAGCCATGCTCATTTTTGTTGATTCATGTGCCGGGTTTCGCAGTCTTTATCTGCCGCTGAAATGTTAAACGGCGTTGGTGGTTCACGGCCGAATCGGATACAATATAAGAACGACGAGGGGGAGAGCATGCCATGAATTTTCACCAGCTCCACATTTTTTATACCGTGGCGGAACGTGGGAGCTTCTCGGCGGCGGCGAGCGCGCTGCACATGACCCAGCCAGCCGTTACGATGCAGATTCAGTCCCTGGAGGAATATTTCGGGACGCGCCTGCTGATCCGCTCCACCAAGAAGATCGAGCTGACCGAAGCGGGGATCACCCTTTTGCCGTATGCGGCAAAGAGCATCGCCCTGGTCAAGGAAACGGACAATGCGATGGCATCGCATACCCATATGCTGCAGGACCGGCTTCAGCTCGGCTCCAGCCTCACGATCGGCGAATACTTCCTGCCGCGGCTGCTCGGTCCGTTTGGACAGCAGTATCCGCACATCAGCATTATGATGAAAGTGATGAACACCACACAGATCATCGAAGAGATTACGAAGCATCAGCTGAATTTCGGCCTGATCGAGGCGACGATCCACCATCCGGATATGGTCATCGATCCCGTCATGCAGGACGAGCTGAAGCTGATCGTCCCCATCGGCCATCCCTTGGCGGAACGGGAATCGGTCGATCTGGAGGAAGTGCTTGCCTATCCGTTTGTGCTGCGGGAAAAAGGGTCGGGCACGCGCCAGGTGATGGAAAGTGTGCTGATCCACAAGGGGATCGATCCGCAAAGCCTGCAGACCGCGATGGAGCTTGGCAGCACGGGAGCGGTGAAATCCGCCGTCGAGGCCGGTTTCGGCATTACGATGCTGTCGCCGGCCTCGGTCAAGCATGAAACCGCACTGAACCTGGTGACCATCATTCCGATCCGGGACGCCGAATTTAAGCGGCAGTTTTATGCCATTCATTTGAAATCCACCCTGCTTCCGCTGTCTGCCGTGACCTTTCTGAATTTTCTCAAACAGCAACAGGAGCAGCAGGGGGAATAGGGCCAAGCCGACAGTTAAAGGAATATTACAGCTTAAAACACTGAATAAGTGAAGGAGGAATGGACTTGTCCGCAGATCAGAAATACGGTGACCTGCATACGCATACGACGGCTTCCGACGGTATGCAGCCACCCGCAGAGAACGTTCGGATAGCTCATGAGAAAGGGCTAGCAGCCGTGGCGATTACCGACCATGACACCGTGGGAGGCATTCCGGAAGCACTGGAAGCCGGGCAGCGGCTCGGCATCACCGTCGTTCCCGGCGTCGAAATCAGCACCCGTGCCGGCGGCAAGGATATACACGTCCTGGGCTATTACATCGACATAACACATGAGCCGTTTTTGAACCATCTCGCCGAGCTGAGACAGACCCGGGAACGGCGTAACGATCAAATGATTGCCAAGCTGCAGCAGCTTGGAATTTCCATCACGCTCGAGGAGGTCATTTCCGGGCTGGGGCGCGAGCTGAAGCCGGATGAAAGCGTCGGACGGCCGCATATGGCCGACGTATTGGTCAAGAAGGGCTATGCCTCCGACATGCGGGACGCCTTTAACCGCTATTTGGGCGAGGATGCGCCTGCCTACGTATCCGTTCCGCGGATCACACCTGCGGATGCCTGCGTTTGGATCCGGGAAGCCGGCGGAACGCCCGTGCTGGCCCATCCGGGGATCTACGGCGATGACGCGCTGGTGGAGCGGATTGTTAGGGAAGCGAAACCTGCCGGAATCGAAGTCTACCATTCCGACCACGGCCCGGCCGATGAGAAACGGTACCTGAGGATGGCTGATGAGCATGGGCTGATCGTCACGGCGGGCTCCGATTTTCACGGGGAACGGCAGGGCGTCGTCTTCCATGGCGATATCGGCAGCCGTACGATCCCGGTGACCGTATTGGAACAGCTTCAGCGGGGAACAAAATAGTCATGGGTACCCGGGCAAGTTTTAACCTTTTTTTGCAAAATTGGAAAATTGGGCTTGCGCCAGGCTTGCAGGCCGTACTATAATGTTGAACCAAGCAACAAGCACAAACAGTAAGGCGATGACCAAAGACATGATTTCGATCCAGGACTGCCCAGAGAGAGAAGTGAGTGGTGCAAGCTTCTCCTGACACCGGTTCAGAAATTACCCCTTTGCAGCCGTCCCTTTGAACCCGCTGTCCAAGCGGCGGCAGTAGAAGGAACCGGTTAATCCCCGATATCGGATGCTTAATAAGGACTTTGCATATGTACGTGTTCGGATGAACCGTCGGATGCAGGTCGAATTAGGGTGGAACCACGAGCTGAACGCACTCGTCCCTTGGGATGAGTTGCGTTTTTTTGCGTTCACCAAATCGACCGAATTTGACGGAGGGAAAAACATGAACAAGGAAATACAAATCAAGCTGCCGGACGGCTCGGTAAGAGCATTCGAGCAAGGCGTCCGGCTGGAGAGCATCGCCGAATCGATCAGCAGCAGCCTCGTGAAAAATGCCGCAGCAGGCAAAATTGACGGGATCCTGGTGGATCTCAGTACGCCGGTGGAGCAGGACAGCAGCATTGAAATCGTGACGGTGGACAGTCCGGAAGGGATCGAGGTGTACCGGCACAGCACAGCGCATTTATTGGCGCAGGCTGTGAAGCGTTTATTCGGAGCATCTTCCGTCAAGCTGGGGATCGGGCCGGTCATCGAGGACGGATTTTATTACGACATGGATCTTCCAAGCCCGCTGACGAGCGATGATTTATCCCGGATCGAACGGGAAATGAAGCGGATTGCAGAAGAGGATCTGCCGATACGGCGGAAGGCGGTCAGCCGTAAGGAAGCGCTGGACCTGTTCGCGCAGCTGCAGGAGCCGCTGAAGCTTGAGCTTATCCGGGACCTGCCCGAGGACGCCGAAATTTCGATTTACGAGCAGGGAGAGTTTGTGGACCTGTGCCGAGGACCGCACCTTCCTTCCACGGGTAAAATCAAAGCGTTCAAGCTGCTGAGCGTAGCCGGAGCCTATTGGCGCGGAAGCTCGGACAACAAGATGCTGCAGCGGATTTACGGCACCGCCTTCCCCAAGAAGGCTCAGCTTGACGAGCATCTTCACATGCTCGAGGAAGCGAAGAAGCGCGACCATCGCAAGCTGGGCAAGGAGCAGGGATTGTTCCTGTTTTCGGAGGAAGCGCCGGGCATGCCGTTTTACCTCCCTAAAGGCATGACCATCCGCAATGAACTGGAGAAGCTGGAGCGTGAGCTGAACGCCGCTAGAGGATATGAAGAGGTCCGCACCCCGCTTATGATGAACAAGCGGATGTGGGAGGAATCCGGGCACTGGGATCACTACAAGGACAACATGTATTTTACCCAGGTGGACGAGACGGAATATGCGCTGAAGCCGATGAACTGCCCCGGGCATATGCTGATTTTCAAAAGCGGCCTCCGCTCCTACCGCGAGCTGCCGATCCGGCTGGCCGAATTCGGACAGGTTCACCGCCACGAATATTCGGGCGCGCTGAGCGGCATGATGCGTGTGCGGACGTTTTGCCAGGATGACGCTCACCTCTTTGTCAGACCTGACCAAATCGAGGAGGAAATCACCGGCGTCATCGACCTGATCGACCATATGTACGCCATATTCGGCTTCTCATACCGGATCGAACTGTCGACGCGGCCGGAGGATTCCATGGGCTCGGATGAGCTGTGGGAGCAGGCCGAGCAGTCGCTGCGCAGCGTGCTGGAGCGGCGGGGGATCGAATACCGCCTGAACGAGGGGGACGGAGCTTTCTACGGTCCGAAAATCGATTTTCATATTCTCGATGCCCTAAAGCGCAGCTGGCAGTGCGGGACGATCCAGCTCGATTTTCAAATGCCGGAGAAGTTTGGTCTCAGCTATGTCGGTGAATACAACCAGAAGCATCGCCCGGTCATCATTCACCGCGCCGTCTACGGCTCCATCGACCGTTTCATCGGCATTCTGACGGAGCATTACTCGGGAGCTTTTCCGCTGTGGCTGGCACCGGTCCAGGCCAAGGTCATCCCGGTATCCGAGCACGATCTGGATTATGCTTATCAGGTTAAGCAGTCGCTTGCGAAAGAGGGCATTCGGGTTGAGGTCAGCGCCAAAAACGAGAAGCTGGGCTATAAAATCCGCGAAGCCGAGCTGGAAAAAGTGCCGTACGTGCTCGTCGTCGGCAAGAGCGAGCAGGAGGCGGGTGCAGCGGCGGTCCGCAAGCGGGGCGAAGGGGATCTTGGCATGCAGAAGCTGCCGGATATCATCGAGCGACTAAACCGGGAAATCCGGGAGAAATAAACCGGACAGACATTAAATCAGGAAGACATCAAAAAAGGCTGTATCCCACCCGCTCTCAGGAACGGAGGATATAGCCTTTTCTATTATGGGTGCTGAAGCTTACGGACGTTCATTGAGCACGGCTCAACCGTCTTCTTTCTATATTTAGAAATCTAAAGCTTTGTATGATTATTTAATGACGCTCGGAAGCGACTTGATCAATTCCTCGTCAGGCGTGACGATCAGCGTCCGCTGGTGATCATAAATGACAAAGCCCGGTTTGGCGCCGCTCGGCTTATGCACATGGCGGATCAGGGTGCAGTCGACCGGTACACTGCTGGATTCCTTGGCCTGGCTGAAGTAAGCGGCCAATTGGGCGGCTTCCTCCAGGGTCTGGTCCCCGAACTGGCTGCTGCGGATGACGACGTGGGACCCGGGGATATCCTTGGTGTGCAGCCACGTATCACTTCCGCTGGCCAGCTTGTTAGTTACGTATTCGTTCTGCAGGTTGTTTTTGCCTACGTAAATTTCGATGCCCTCGGATGATGTGAACACATGCAGCGTAGGGCGGTCGTTTTTCTTCTTTTTGCGCGTTTTTTTGCTGCGGTCGCGGAGATATCCCTGCTGAACGAGCTCCTCACGGATTTCGTCGATATCGTTCATGGATGCATGGGCCAGCTGCTGGAGCAGGTCGTCCATGTAGCGGATCTCTTCCTTCGTAATAGCAAGCTGCTCGTCGATGACGGCCAGACTGTTTTTGTACTTATTATATTTCTTGAAATACCGCTGTGCGTTATCAGAAGGACTGAGCAGCGGGTCCAGCGGAATGGCCACTTCCTTCTGGTCTTCGTCGTAGAAGTTGGTCAGCACCGCCTCCTTGTCCCCCTTTGCAATCGTATGCAGGGAGGCAAACAGCAGCTCGCCGTAAATCCGGTATTGGTCCGCATCGGCGGCTTCCTCCAGATCGGCGTGCAGGTGGTCCAGCTTTTTAATGTTTTTGGCGCGCTCATTGTGCAGGAAACGCAGCAGATCGCTCGTTTTTTGCTTGACGGTGTCGCGCTCGGCTTTTTCACCGTAATAATCCTCCATGCATGTGCTGATGGATTCATAGCGTTTGACCTCTTCCTGAATCATCGTCAGCTCGACGGCGGAAAAAACCATTTTCCCCTTGGTGTTCGCCCCTGACATCGGCTGGTACGCCTGCTGTCTGACGCTGTCCATCAGCCCGGTAAAGGCGTTCCATAGGGCGCTTCGGCGTGCTTCGCCAGCTTCGGGCCCTTCTTCCGAGTAGGACTGAAGGCCGGCGCGGTGCACGATCTCCTGCGCAACCAGCGGGCTTACGCCGCTGAACGTATCCACGATCCACGAGATCGGTTCTGCATCCGCTTCCTCGGTATATTTTTGTGCAAATAGCTCTCCTGTAACCTCAAGCGGATTCAGCTTATGCTGCTGCGGAGGCTCCGTATAGGAAAAGCCCGGCATGACGACCCGGTAGCTGCTGATGCTCGGGGTGACATGGTGGATGCCGTCCAGAATCGTCCCGCTCGAAGGGTCTGACAAAATAATGTTGCTGTGCCGGCCCATCAATTCGATGATGAGCTGCTTTGAAGAGACGTCCCCCAGCTCATCCCGCTGTCTGACCGTAATATGAATGATCCGCTCCATTCCAACCTGCCGGATGTCTTCGATGATGCCTCCTTCGCAGTGCTTGCGCAGCAGCATGCAGAACATCGGCGCCTCCTGCGGATTCAGAAAGCTTCGTTCGGTGAAGTGCACCCGCGGATACGTCGGGTTGGCCGACAGCAGCAGCTTGGCGTTGCCCTCCCGGGTCCGGAGGTGAAAGAGCAGGTCGTGATCGTTGGGCTGGTATATTTTACTGATCCGGGCGCCCTGAATGCTTTGCAGCTCATGGACAAGGGCCCGCGTTACGATTCCATCTAATGCCATAGTGTATCTCCCATCTTTACGCTGTACTTGGTTACGATTGCCTCCATACTATGATGCCATAGTTTGGCCAAAAACTTAAGAGGCCAGGCTTGTGATATTTTAGGCCCTGTCCGAATACATTTACGATAGAACAGGTGGAAAAGCTGTTGAACACCCGCAGCGCACAAAGACCGGGAGGGAAAGGGAAGCTATGGAACAAAAAAAATGGCATCAGTTGGACGCGGAAGAACTGCAGCATGTCCTCGGCGTTCACCCGCATCAGGGCCTTTCGGAAGAAGAGGCGGAGGAAAGACGGAAGAAAAACGGATGGAACGAGCTTTCGGAAGGAAAGCGTATTTCTCCTTTGGCCTTATTTTTGAACCAATTTAAAGATTTCATGGTGCTGGTGCTGATGGGGGCAACGCTGGTTTCGGGCCTCCTCGGCGAATACCTGGACGCCATCACCATTATCGCCATCATTTTGCTGAACGGGGTCCTCGGTTTCATCCAGGAGTTCAAGGCGGAACGCTCCCTGCGCGCGCTGAAGCAGCTGTCCGCTCCGGGAGCGAAGGTGCTTCGGGGAGGCAAGGTAGTTCAGGTGCCGGCCAAAATGCTCGTTCCCGGGGACGTTGTTCTGCTGGAAAGCGGAGACCGTGTGCCCGCCGATGTCCGCTGGCTGGAAACGAGCAGCTGTTATATTGAAGAATCCGCGCTGACCGGGGAATCGGTGCCGGTAGGCAAGCATGCCAAGCCTATTCAAGAAGCGGACGTGCCCCTTGGCGATCAGAAGAACACCGGCTTCATGGGAACCATGATGACGCGGGGGACCGCCAAAGGCGTTGTCGTACGCACCGGCATGGATACGGAAATGGGGAAAATCGCCGATCTGATCCAGAATACAGACTCGCAGGAAACGCCGCTTCAGCACCGCCTGGAGCAGCTCGGCAAAATGCTCATCATCCTGTCGCTGGGGCTTACGGTCATGGTCGTCGTTGCCGGAATTTTGCATGGACAGCCTGCCGTCGGCATGTTCCTGGCCGGCGTCAGCCTGGCCGTAGCGGCGATTCCCGAAGGACTGCCTGCCATCGTGACCGTGGCGCTGGCGCTCGGCGTGCAGCGGATGATCAAGCGGAAAGCGATCGTGCGCAAGCTGCCGTCGGTCGAAACGCTGGGCTGCGCATCGGTCATCTGCTCCGATAAAACCGGAACGCTGACACAGAACAAAATGACCGTTACTCGCGTATGGGTCGGGGGAAGAAGCCTGGAGGTCACCGGCGACGGTTATGCGCCAACCGGACAAATCCTCGAAGAGAAGAAGCCGGTCGACGTGAAGAACGACCAGGGGCTGCGCAGGCTGCTCCAGATCAGCGCGCTGTGCAACAACGCGGAAATTTACGAAACGGCGGCTCCGGAGTCGCACGGCAAGCGCAAAGGCAAGGAGGAGCCTCAAGGCCCGGTATGGGAGCTGAAAGGGGATCCGACCGAAGGGGCGCTCATTACCCTCGCTTCCAAAATGGGGATGACGACGCAGTCCTTGTCGGCACTGTATCAGCGGGATAAGGAATTTCCGTTTGATTCCGAACGGAAGCTGATGTCGGTCGTGGTGAGCCACCAGGGCGGTAAAATTTTATGCACCAAGGGCGCGCCCGACGTGCTGTTGAACCAGTGCACTTATATATTGTGGGAAGGCAACGTTGTGCCGTTTACCGGCACGCTCCGGCAGAAGGTGCTTGCCGCCAACGAAGAGATGGCTTCCTCCGCGCTTCGCGTGCTGGGGACGGCATACCGCGACCTGCGCCCGCATGATTCGCTGGACAGCGAAGCGGACGCCGAGAGCCAGCTCGTCTTCGTCGGCCTCGCCGGCATGATCGATCCGCCGCGCCGCGAAGTGCGCGATGCGATCAGCACCTGCCGCCGCGCGGGCATCAAGACGGTGATGATCACCGGCGACCATGGCACGACTGCCGAGGCGATCGCCCAGCAGCTTGGCATTATGCCGCGCGGAGGCGAAGCCATGTCCGGCCAGGAGCTGTCGCAGATCGATGACCAGGAGCTCGATGCGAAGGTCGACAACGTGTACGTGTACTCGCGCGTATCTCCTGAACATAAGCTGCGCATCGTCAAATCGCTGCAGCGCAAAGGCCATGTCGTCGCCATGACCGGCGACGGCGTCAACGATGCGCCTGCCATCAAGGCGGCGGACATCGGCATTGCCATGGGCATTACCGGTACCGACGTCACCAAGGAAGCATCGGCGCTCATCCTGAGCGACGACAACTTCTCGACGATCGTGGCGGCAATCGAGGAAGGCCGGAGCATCTATGAGAATATCCGCAAATTCATCCGGTATTTGCTTGCATCGAACGTCGGCGAAATCTTGACGATGTTCTTTGCGATGATGCTCGCCCTGCCGCTGCCGCTGCTGCCGATCCAGATTTTGTGGGTCAACCTCGTGACCGACGGCCTGCCGGCGATGGCTCTGGGCGTGGATCAGCCGGAGAAGGACCTCATGGAGCACAAGCCGCGCGGGGCCAAAGAAAATATATTCGCCCGCCGGCTGGGATGGAAAATCATCAGCCGCGGCTTCCTGATCGGTCTGTGCACGCTCGGCGCGTTCTGGCTCACTCTCCGCGTGGATCCGCACAACGCCGCTCAGGTCACCAAAGCCCAATCGGTAGCTTTCGCCACGCTCGTTATGGCCCAGCTCATCCACGTGTTCGACTGCCGGAGCTCCAGATCGATCTTCCACCGCAACCCGCTGCAAAACAAGTACCTGGTGCTGGCGGTGCTGTCCTCGGTCCTGCTCATGCTCGGCGTCATGTACATCGAGCCGCTGCAGCCGATCTTTAAAACCGTGCCGCTCGGCTTCCGCGAATGGTGCATTACGATCGTCGGCGCCGGCGTGCCTACCTTCCTGATGGGCATCGGCAGCGTATGGGGCGGAAGACGCAACAAGCGGCGGGGAAGCGGCCGCCTCGTGGCGAAAAGTACAAACATTTCTGCATAAAGTCAATAGCACGGCCCGGTCCTTTGAGGTATGCTAGTGGACAGTAAAAAGCTAGCATAACAAAGGAGTGGCACCATCCATGGAATTTACAAAAATGCACGGACTCGGGAACGACTTTATCGTTATTTACGGCGAGAAGGCTCTGCCGGACAACGCGGCAGAGCTCGCCTTGAAATGGTGCGACCGCTATTTCGGCATCGGAGCGGACGGACTGGTATATATTTTGCCGTCGGAGAAGGCGGATTTCCGCATGCGCATCATCAACTCGGACGGCTCGGAAGCGGAGCAGTGCGGCAACGCCATCCGCTGCGTGGCAAAATACGTGTACGACCACGGCTATGTCAGCAGTGAGCAAATTACGATCGAAACGCTTGGAGCCGGCGTGCAGCCGGTAACGATCCATGTGGACAACGGCCTGGCCGCCACCGTCACGGTGGATATGGGCGAGCCCGTGCTCGACGGATTGAGCGTACCGACGACGATTGACGCGAACCCGGTCGTGGATGCGCCGATCGAGGCTGACGGCCGGCAGTTCCGGTTTACGGCCGTGTCGATGGGCAATCCGCACTGTGTCATTTACGTGGACGATGCGGTGAACTTCGACCTCGCCACCTGGGGACCAAAGCTGGAAGTGCACCCGGTATTCCCGAAAAAGGTGAACGTCGAATTCGCGACCGTGAAGGACCGCGGTACCGTGGACATGCGCGTCTGGGAGCGCGGCGCCGGTCCGACGCTGGCCTGCGGAACCGGGGCGTGTGCAACCCTCGTATCCTCCGTGCTGAACGGTTTGACCGACCGGTCGGCATCGATCCGGCTGAAAGGCGGAGACCTGTTCATCGAGTGGAGCGAGAAAGACAACCACGTCTATATGACCGGCCCTGCGGCTGTCGTGTATACGGGAAGCGTCCAGGACGTTTAATCGCCCGGACTTTTGAAAAACCTGCGTTAACACCTTAATAGCCCGGGGAGCGTATCGGCGGATACGATCCGCCGGGCTTTCCTGCTTCTTGGCTGTGCAGATCGTCCAAATCCGACTCTAGTAAAATAACTGGAGGATTCTATGACTTATCTTGTGCGCCGATTTATGATACATTAATGTGAAACTACTTTTTCGGGGTGGAGGAGCCAACATGAAACCGGATTTGCGTCAAGCGTGGGATCAACAGGTGCTGATCGGCGACGGAGCGATGGGCACTTTTCTATATCAAATGGGCTTTCCTGTGGGAATTTCCTATGAAGAACTGAACCTGACCTCTCCGGAGGTCATCAAAGATGTTCACCGGCGTTATGTGGAAGCCGGGGCTCAAATCATTGAGACCAATACGTTTTCGGCCAACTTCGACAAGCTGTCCAAATACGGCCTGGAGTCGAAGGTGGAGGATATCAACCGGGCGGGTGTCCGGATTGCACGGGAAGTAGCGGGATCCGCCGGCTATGTGGTCGGAGCCATCGGTTCCATCCGCGGCGGCAAACGAACCAACGTGTCGACGGCCGAGCTTAAGAAATATTTCGAGCAGCAGATTCAGGCCCTTCTGCAAGAAGGAGTGGACGGCATCCTGCTCGAAACCTTCTACGATGTGGAAGAACTGTATCTGGCCTTGTCTATCGTGCGCAAGCTCAGCCCGCTGCCGGTCATCTGCCAGTTCGCGGTTGAGGATGTAGCCCGGACCTTGGACGGCTATACGATGCCGGAAGCTTTCCGGATGATGCAGCAGCAGGGCGCGGACGTGATCGGCTTCAACTGCCGCACGGGCCCTAACGGCATCATGAGCGCGATGAAGACCCTCGGCGGCCACTTGTCCGTGCCGATGTCGGTGTATCCGAATGCCGGGGTTGCCGATTATGTGGATGGGGAATATCAGTACGGGGCCAAGCCGGATTATTTCGGCCAGATGGCGGTGAAATTCGCCGATCTCGGCTCCCGGATCATCGGCGGCTGCTGCGGGACGACGCCCGCACATATCGCGGCCATTTCGTCGGCGCTTCAGGGCTACGAGCCGCAGCCGATTACGTACGGGCCGATTGACATCGCCCCTGCCCCGATCGAAATTCACGAACATCTCGCGCCAGACGGCGGCGGTGAAGGCAAAGGCGGCAGCCCGAACCTGGTTGACCTCGTCAAAGAGCGTCACACCGTCATCGTGGAGCTGGACCCTCCCCGCGATTTGGATATCGCCAAATTTATGAAGGGGGCGCAGGTGCTGAAGGATGCCGGGGCGGACGCGCTGACCCTCGCCGACAACTCGCTTGCGGTTACGCGGATGAGCAATATGGCTCTCGGCCATCTGGTGCAGGCGCAGACCGGTATGCGCCCGCTGGTGCACATCGCCTGCCGGGACCGCAACCTGATCGGAACGCAGTCGCACCTTATGGGCTTTGACGCCCTTGGCATCGATCACGTGCTGGCTGTCACGGGCGACCCCGCACGCTTCGGGGATTTGCCGGGATCGAGTTCCGTATACGATTTGACTTCTTTTGAGATTATACGAATGATCAAGCAGTTAAATGAGGGAATCGCCTTCTCCGGCAAGCCGCTCAAGCAAAAGGCGAACTTCGTCGTCGGCGCGGCGTTTAACCCTCACGGGAAGCATCTCGATAAAGCCGTGCTGCGATTGGAACGCAAAATCGCTGCCGGCGCCGATTATATTATGACCCAGCCGGTGTACGATCCGGAGCTGATCCGCGCACTGAAGGAAGCGACGAGCCACCTCGACATTCCGATCTTCCTCGGCATCATGCCGCTGGCGAGCGGGCGCAATGCGGAATATCTGCACAACGAGGTGCCGGGAATTCAGCTCTCGGACGATGTGCGCCGCCGGATGAGCGGCCTGGAAGGCGAAGAAGGAAGAGCCATGGGGGTTGCCATTGCCAAAGAGCTGCTCGACGTGGCGATGGAGCATTTTAACGGAATTTACTTAATGACGCCGTTTATGCTGTATGAGATGAGCGCCCAGCTCATCAGCCATGTGTGGGAGAAATCCGGACGCCGGCAGTCCCCCTTGTTTCACAGATAGTTATCAATTACAATAGTGTAATGGATGTGGTGCCGATGTCTTTCAGCATGACCGGTTACGGTCAATCCGCCCTTCATTTCGGAGGGTATAAAGTGGAAATTGAAGTGAAATCCGTGAACCACCGATACTGCGAAGTGGTCATACGCCTGCCGCGTGAATGGACACGCTTTGAGGACCCTTTGAGAAGAACGGTACAGCGGTTTGTCAAGCGCGGCCGGATCGATGTCTTTATTAACAAGGAGGCGGAAGAGAATACCGCTCCGCCTGTTTTGTTAAATCATAAAGCCGTCAATACTTATATGGAGGCGGCGCGTGAGGTATCCGAGAGGCATGGCCTGAACGGCGAACTGACGGTAAGAGACCTGCTGTCCCTGCCGGGCGTCTTTCTCACACCCGAGGAAGTCGGGACAAACCAGGATCCGGAGCCTGAAGAGTGGGGACGCGTGCTTGAAGAAGGTCTTGTAAAGGCCATGGAAGGACTCGTCGCGATGAGGACTTCCGAAGGAAGCTTCCTTGCCCGTGATGTGGAGCAGCGCCTGAACCGGCTGGAGAAGCTTCACGGAGAAATGGTACAGCTCGCACCCAGCGTAGTCGAAGAATACCGCAATAAGCTCAGACAAAGGCTGGCTGAACTGAATGACGGTTCGTTTGCTTTTGATGAACATAAATTTGGCATGGAAATTGCTATTTTTGCAGACCGCTGCAATATCGATGAGGAATTGATACGTCTGCACAGCCATTTTGAGCAATGCAAAGGATTACTTCGTGCGGATGAACCGGTCGGAAGAAAACTCGATTTTCTGATTCAGGAAATGAACAGGGAAGTCAATACGATTGGATCCAAGGCCAATCATCTGACTCTGGTAAACCGTGTTGTCGAAATGAAAGCGGAGCTGGAAAAAATTAGAGAGCAACTGGCCAATATAGAGTAAGGCACAATTTCGACAGAAAACAGGAGAGAGTCAAATGAATAGGGGGAAGAACCTGAATATGGCAATCAAACTCATTAACATCGGCTTCGGGAATATTGTATCGGCTAACCGTATCATTTCGATTGTAAGCCCCGAATCAGCGCCTATTAAGCGGATTATTCAGGAAGCAAGAGATCGCCACATGCTGATCGATGCGACCTATGGGCGCAGGACGCGCGCCGTAATCATTACGGACAGCGACCATGTCATCCTGTCAGCGGTGCAGCCAGAGACGGTGGCTCATCGCCTGTCCAGCAAAGATGACGATAATGACGAATAACAAGATGGGGAGTAATATGTCAAAAGGAATATTGTTTGTATTGTCAGGACCTTCCGGGGTCGGTAAAGGAACCGTGTGCAGCGCGCTGCGCGGGAAGCTGCCGGATTTGGTCTATTCGGTATCGGCGACGACACGGAGTCCGCGCCAGGGAGAAGTGAACGGGGTCAATTATTTTTTCAAAACCCGTGACGAATTTCTGGATATGATGCAGAATGACCAGCTCCTGGAGTATGCGGAGTACGTGGGGAACTATTACGGAACGCCGCGCGATTTCGTAGAGAAGACGCTGGAGAGCGGAAACGATATTATTCTGGAAATTGAGGTACAGGGTGCCCTTCAGGTCAAACAGAAGTTTCCCGAGGGGGTATTTATTTTCCTGCTGCCGCCTTCTCTGGACGAACTCAAGGACCGGATCATCGGGCGCGGTACGGAGAACCAGGCGACGATCGACCACCGCATGACGGTGGCGGTTGACGAAATCAATTTGATGCAGCATTATGACTATGCGGTGGTTAATGATCAGATTGATTGCGCCTGCAAACGAATAGAATCGATTATTATCGCCGAACATTGTAAAATCAAGCAATAAACGAAGACAGCAGCCATTTGAGAATAATAAAAGAGGTGTCGCCAAGTGTTGTACCCATCGATTGATGAAATGATGAATAAAGTCGACAGTAAATACTCGCTGGTCGTCGCGGCCTCCCGCCGTGCGAGACAGCTGCGCGAGGGCGCAAAGACCGACCTGAAGCATCCAAGATCCCACAAATACGTGGGCGTGGCGCTTGAGGAAATTTATGGGGATATGATTCGGGTGATTCCGGAACCGGTCGCCGAACGGGATGAGAATAAGGCGTAAGCCTGTTCTTCCCGGGACGGGGCTTTTTCTGCTGTTATGCGGCAGGTCTAACAAGAACTCATATTAAGTTTGCAGCAAGAGCGTATAGACGTCTTCCAGATACAACCGCAAGGTTGTATTTTTTTCTCTATCTAAATGAAACGGAAAGCGGGGAAATCGTATGTTAACCGGCAAAACCATCGTGCTCGGCGTGACGGGTGGAATCGCGGCGTTCAAGGCGGCCAGTCTGTGCAGCAAGCTGGTGCAAAAAGGCGCAGATGTCCACGTGGTCATGACGGAATCGGCGAAGCAGTTTATTACGGAGCTGACCTTTCAGAGTCTGTCCAAAAATCCGGTATACAGCGACACGTTCGATGAGCGCGATCCATCCGTTGTCTCCCATATCCATTTGGCCGATGAGGCCGACCTCGTTCTCATCGCACCGGCTACAGCCAATATGATCGCAAAAATGGCCCATGGTCTGGCGGACGACATGCTGTCGACGACGCTGCTGGCCACCGAGGCGCCGGTCATGATCGCACCGGCCATGAACGTGCATATGTATGCCCATCCGGCCGTTCAGGCCAACATGCGGCTGCTCGAGTCCCGGGGCGTGATGATGATCGAGCCCGGCGAAGGACTGCTTGCCTGCGGCTATGTGGGCAAGGGACGGCTGGAGGAGCCGGAAACGATCGTCCAGGTGGTGGAGCGCTTTTTTACGGCTCGCAATGAATCCGTACAAGGGCAGGGTCTGCTCCGCGGGAAAAAGGTCATCGTCACCTCGGGCGGAACGGTTGAACGGATCGACCCGGTGCGTTACATCACCAACGATTCTTCCGGGAAAATGGGGTTTGCCATCGCCAAGGCCGCCAAAGACATGGGCGCGGAGGTGCATGTCGTTTACGGCCATACGGACGTTGAGCCCCCTTCGGACGTGGACGCGGTGAAAGTCCAGTCCGCAGAGGATATGTACCGGGCGGTGCTGGAACATTGGGAGGACAGCGACCTGGTCATCAAGGCGGCGGCTGTTGCGGATTACCGTCCGAAGGTGACGGCCGCAAGCAAAATGAAAAAGTCGGGGGATACGATGACGCTCGAGCTCGTCAAAACGGTGGATATTCTGGAGGAGCTCGGCAAGACGAAGACAAAGCAGTTTTTGATCGGATTCGCAGCTGAGACGAATGATGTGGAGAAATATGCCCAGGATAAGCTGAAACGGAAAAACGCCGATCTGATCGTGGCCAATGACGTAACGGCGGAGGGAGCCGGCTTCAGATCCGATACCAACATCGTTCAGGTGTACGATGCCGGCGGACTGGTCGAACAAATGCCCGTAATGACCAAGGACGAAGTGGCCCGGCGCCTGCTGACGATCGCTGCGGCCCGGATGAACGGGGCTTTGTCCTGATGGAGATGCGTGTGGCAAAGGTGATCGTCGACGTCCCGGTGCGTGATACCGACCGTCCCTTTGACTATCTCATTCCCGAATCCATGCGGGCATGGATCGAGGTGGGAAGCCGGGTAGGTGTGCCGTTCGGCCACCGCACGGTCCAGGGATTCGTGGTCGGCCTTGAGCCGGAGCCGGCGGCTGCCGGCATGAAGCTTAAGGCCATCCAGGAAGTGCTCGACGTCATTCCGCCGCTGTCCGAAGAGCTGGTTGAACTGGCCGGGTGGATGAGCCGCAGGTATGCCTGCCGGATGATTACGGCGCTTCAGGTCATGGTGCCTACGGCCCTCAAGGGCAAGGCCGAACGGTTTATCTCGCTCGGAACCCCGCAGCCGAAGGAGGCTGAGGATTTGTATTCCGGCGGCTTGTTCGAATTGGAACTGGAGCCTTCCGGTGGCGAGCGGGCGATTCTTGATTTCGTCGAAAAAAAGGGTGAGGTCACCTCCAAGCAGCTGAGCAGACAGTTTCCGGACAGCGCACCGGTGATCAAATCGCTGCTGCGCCGGGGCGTGCTGCAGGAAAACCAATCCATCAAGGACAAGCTGCAGATCAAGACGCTGAAAGCCGTCGATCTGGCGGTAACGCCGGACGAAGCGGAGGCTGCGCTGGCGTCGTTCGCGCCGAAAGCACAGCGTCAGCGCGAGGTGCTGCAGTTTATTGTGGAAATGAAAGAGATGCTTCCGCTTGCGCTGAAGGATGTCCTGGCGACGCTGCAGGTGTCGGCCGTGACCGTGAAAGGGCTGGCGGATAAGGGTTACATTACGATTGAGGACAAAGAAGCGTTTAGGGATCCTTACCGGGGTCGCTGGTTTAAGCCAAGCGATCCGCTGCCGCTGACCGCGGAGCAGCAGAACGCCTATGACCGTATTGTCTCGGTGCTCGATGCGCAGCGGCACGGGGTGTTTCTGCTGCATGGGGTTACAGGCAGCGGGAAGACCGAAATCTACCTGCAGAGCATCCAGCGCTGCATTGCGCAGGGCCGGCAGGCCATCGTGCTCGTGCCGGAAATTTCGCTGACGCCGCAGATGGTGGAACGGTTCAAAGGGCGCTTCGGCGACCAGGTCGCCGTCATGCACAGCCGCCTGTCGGGCGGGGAGCGCTACGACGAATGGCGTAAAATCCGCGAAGGCCGGGCGGCCGTTGCCATCGGCGCCAGATCGGCGGTGTTCGCGCCGTTTGCCAAGATTGGGCTCATCATTATGGACGAGGAACATGAAACGTCGTACAAGCAGGAAGAAAGCCCGAAATACCATGCCCGGGACGTGGCCGTCCAGCGGGCGATGCAGCACGGCGCGGCGGTCATTCTGGGCTCGGCGACGCCTTCGCTTGAGAGCTACCATGCCGCGAGATCGCAGGCGAACGACGAGTTTGCGCCAATGCTGCTCGAGATGAAGGCCCGGGCGCTCGGCAATGAGCTGCCGGGAGTACAAATCATCGATATGCGGGAAGAATTAAAAGAAGGCAACCGCTCCATGTTCAGCCGTTCACTGCATCAGGCGGTTGCGGCCCGGCTGGAACGCAAGGAGCAGACCGTGCTGCTGCTCAACCGGCGCGGCTACTCCACGTTCGTCATGTGCCGCAGCTGCGGCTACGTGGCCGGCTGCCCCGAATGCGACATTTCGCTGACGTACCATCAGAAATCGAACAACCTCCGCTGCCATTACTGCGGCTATGCCGAGCCGGCGCCGTCCGTGTGCCCGGAATGCGGAAGCGAGCATATCCGCTATTTCGGCACCGGTACACAGCGCGTTGAGGAAGAGCTTGCGAAGCTGTTTCCGGGGATCCGGGTGATCCGGATGGACGTGGATACCACGACGGAGAAGGGATCGCACGAGAAGCTGCTGAAGCAGTTCCGGGACAAAAAAGCGGACGTGCTGCTGGGCACCCAGATGGTGGCCAAAGGGCTCGACTTTCCGGACGTAACGTTGGTCGGCGTCATTACGGCCGACTCGGCGCTCAACCTGCCGGATTTCCGGGCCGCAGAGAAGACGTTCCAGCTGCTGACCCAGGTCGCCGGCCGTGCCGGCCGCCACCAGCTCCCCGGGGAGGTCATGATCCAGTCCTATACGCCGGATCATTATTCGATCATTCACGCCAGCGGGCACGATTACGATTCGTTTGTCAGGGAGGAGCTGAAGCATCGGCGGAACCTGCATTATCCGCCGTACTGCCGGCTGATTCTGGTCACGCTGTCGCATGAGCAGCTGCCGTTTCTTGTCCGGATGGCGGAGAACATGGTATCCGTCCTCCAGGGCAAAGCCCGGCAGAAGGGCTGGTATGGCAGCCTGGACCGGCTGACCTCGGACGCTTTTGACGTGCTGGGGCCGGTGGCATCTCCTGTGCCCCGGATAAAAAATAGATACAGATTTCAATGTATGATAAAATGGCGTGGGACCATCGACGCTGTCGGCCTGGTCAGGGAAGCCGCCGAGCAGCTCGAGGATACCGCGCAGAATCCGAAGCTTCAAATCAGTATCGATGTAGACCCGCAAATGCTGATGTAGCGTTCTTAAGCGGCGTACCGTCATCATATGGAATCATGGATGAATAACCAACAATGAATATTTGAACCCGATAAGGAAGGTGTCAGCATGGCGATCCGAATTATTGTGAAAGAACCGGATGAGGTTTTGCATAAAACCGCTAAAGAAGTGAAAGAAGTTACCCCTAATGTCAAAAAGCTGCTGAACGACATGGCGGACACGATGTACGATGCGGAGGGCGTTGGCCTGGCCGCGCCGCAGGTCGGCATTTTGAAGAGACTGATCGTCGTCGATGTCGGCGATGAGCACGGCCTGATCAAGATGGTCAACCCGGAAATCGTAGCCAAGGACGGCGAACAGTTCGGCCCGGAGGGCTGCCTGAGCATTCCCGGATTAAACGGAGACGTGCGCCGTGCCGAGCAGGTTACGGTGAAAGGGCTGGATGAGAACGGCAAGGAAGTGACGATTACGGGCACCGGCCTGCTGGCCCGCTGCTTCCAGCACGAAATCGATCATTTGGACGGCGTGCTGTTTACCGACATTGCAGAAAGAGTGTATGAGTATACGCCGGAACGCGCCGGAAAGGAGTAATGCCTGATGAATATCGTTTTTATGGGGACGCCCGCGTTTGCCGTTCCCAGTCTCCGCATGCTGCTTGCGGAGGGCTACAACGTCGTGGCCGTCGTCACGCAGCCGGACCGTCCGCAGGGACGGAAGAAGGTGCTGATGCCGACGCCCGTCAAGGAAGTGGCGCTTGAGCACGGTCTGCCGGTGCTGCAGCCGCAGCGCATGCGCAATCCCGAAGCGGTAAGCGAGCTCGCGGCTTACAAGCCCGACCTGATCGTTACGGCCGCCTACGGGCAAATATTGCCGAAAGCGGTGCTGGATCTGCCGGCCAAGGGCTGCGTCAACGTCCACGGATCGCTTTTGCCGAAATACAGAGGCGGCGCACCGATTCAGCGCTGCATCATCAATGGCGAGACGGTGACGGGCATTACGCTCATGTACATGGCCGAAGGGTTGGACACGGGCGACATGATCGCCCAAGTGGAGGTACCCATCACCGACGAGGATACCTCGGGAACGCTGTTCGAGAAGCTGAGCACCGCCGGGGCAGCGCTGCTCAAAGAGCAGATGCCGCGGCTGCTGGAAGGCGGCGTCCCGGTGACGGTGCAGGATGACTCGCAGGCTACATACGCCCCGAACCTGAAGCGTGAAGACGAGAAAATCGACTGGAGCAAGCCGACGCGTGATATTTACAATCAAATTCGCGGCCTGGTGCCTTTTTCCGGGGCGTTTACGTTCTGGAACGACGACGTGTTCAAGGTCTGGGGCTCCCGCAAAGGAGAGAAGGCCTCCAAGGAAGCGGCTCCGGGAACGGTGCTTCAGCTTACGCCTGAAGGTATTGAAGTGAAAACCGGCGACGGGGCCCTGTGGCTGACCGATATTCAGCCGAGCGGCAAGAAGGCGATGGATGCCGGGCAGTTTATCCGGGGAACCAGCATGACGCCCGGGACGGTGCTGAAGTGAGCGGACGCGGAACCCAAGAACGGAAGGGCCGCCAGCCCTCGGCACGCGAGCTGGCGATGGATATTCTTACACGCGTGGAGCAGGAAGGCGCCTACAGCAACCTGCAGCTGAACGCTGCGCTGCAGCGCGCGAACCTGTCCCGCGAGGATGCCGGCCTTGCGACCGAGCTCGTGTACGGTCCGATCTCCCGGATGAACACGCTGGATTATTTCCTGAACCGCTTTGTCAGCAAAGGCGTGAGCAAGCTGCAGCCCTGGGTGAGAAGCCTGCTGCGGCTCAGTCTGTACCAGATCATGTACCTGGACCGCATTCCTTCCCATGCCGTGGTCAATGAGGCTGTGAACTTGGCCAAGCGCCGCGGCCACCAGGGCATTTCCGGCATGGTGAACGGTGTGCTCCGGAACGTGCTGCGCAGTCCCGACAAACTGGTTCTGCCGGAAAGTCTCGGACCGGCCGAACGGATCGCGCTGGAGCATTCCCATCCTGAATGGCTGGTTCAGCGCTGGATCGGGCAGTACGGGGAAGAAGCGGCCGAGGCGATCTGCCGGGCGAACAACGAGCCTCCGGCCGTCAGCGTCCGGGTCAACACGACGATGATCAGCCGCGACGGCCTGCTAGGTGAGATGGAGGAGAAAGGCATGGACGCGGTGCCGTCTCCGCTTACGCCGGAAGGCATTCTCGTCCGCAGCGGGGGCAACATGGCCCTGACCGGCTGGTACCGAGACGGCCAGCTGTCCGTGCAGGACGAGAGCTCGATGCTGGTCGGGGATGCGGTAGGTCCCGAGCCCGGCATGAGGGTGCTCGACTGCTGCGCCGCCCCCGGTGGCAAGACCGCGCATATGGCCGAGCTCATGCGGGACGAGGGGAAAATCATCGCCAACGATCTGCACGAGCATAAGCAGAAGCTGATCCGCGAGCAGGCCGAGCGGCTCGGGCTGGACGCCATCGAGCCGGTAACCGGCGATGCGCTGGAACTGGCCGGACGGTATCCGGCGGCGTCCTTCGACCGCATTCTGCTGGATGCCCCATGCTCCGGCCTTGGCGTTATCCGGCGCAAGCCGGACCTGAAATGGGCCAAGACCCCGGGGGACATCGAGGAGATCGCGGCCCTGCAGTACCGGCTGCTGGAATCGGTGTCGGCTCTGCTCCGGCCCGGCGGCATTCTCGTGTACAGCACGTGTACGATCGAGCCGCGGGAGAACGAAGAGAACGTCGAGCGGTTCCTGCGGAACCACCCGGAGTTCGCCATAGCGCCGGAAGCGCCCCCTGCCTGGGAACGGCTGCTGGGCACGGCGCTGCCGCGGGGTGGCGGCGTACAGATTTTGCCCCAGCATTTTCATAGCGACGGATTTTACATTGCACGGATTCAGAGACTCTCCTAAACTAGCGGACCGCCCGCACGGGCAGCCGCTGCTTCCTGTAACCCGCCGGGCGCGAGCTTGGCGGGTTTTCTCTTTTACCGTTACTTTTATTTGTGTTAAAATAGGAAGAATGAGAAACAATAAGCATATGAATGAAAAGACAGGTGTGGTGAAGATGAAACCTTTTATATATGATTTGAATTTGGAAGACCTGCAAGATTGGGCGAAGGAAAACGGCGAGCCCGCGTTCCGCGCCGGCCAGATTTTTGACTGGCTCTACGTCAAACGGGTCAACAGCTTTGACGAAATGACGAACCTCTCCAAGGAGCTCCGCAAAAAGCTGGACGACCAGTTCCAGTTTGTGACGCTGCAGGAAATTACGAAGCTGGAATCTAAGGACGGAACCGTCAAGTTTCTGTTCGGCCTGCATGACGACCATGCGATTGAAACGGTCATCATGAAGCATAGCTACGGCAACAGCATCTGTGTCACGACCCAGGTCGGCTGCCGTATCGGCTGCACCTTTTGCGCCTCGACGCTGGGCGGTCTGAAGCGGAACCTGACGGCCGGGGAGATCGTGGCCCAGGTGGTTCAGGCCCAGAAGATTCTGGACGAGAAAGGGGAGCGCGTCAGCAGCATCGTCATCATGGGCTCGGGCGAGCCTTTTGAAAACTATGAAGCGACGATGAAGTTCCTGCGTATTATGATTCATGAAAAAGGACTGAACATCGGGCAGCGGCATATTACCGTCTCCACGAGCGGCATCGTGCCGAACATTTATAAATTCGCGAACGAGGACACCCAGATCAATCTGGCGATTTCCATTCATGCGCCAAACGATGTGCTCCGCTCGAAGCTGATGCCCGTGAATCGCCGTTATCCGTTCGAGGATGTTATGGAATCCCTTCGCTATTACCTGGCCAAAACAGGCCGGCGGATTACGTTTGAGTACGCGCTGATCGGCGGCGTTAACGACCGTCCGGAGCATGCCCAGGAGCTGGCGAACGTGCTCAAGGATATGCTGTGCCACGTCAACCTGATTCCGGTCAATCACGTACCGGAGCGGAAGTATGTCAGAACGTCCCGTAACGATATATTCCAGTTTCAACGGGTTCTCGCCGATAGCGGCGTGAACGTGACGATCCGCCGCGAGCAGGGCCACGATATCGCGGCTGCCTGCGGACAGCTGCGGGCCAAGCACATGGAGTTGAGGTGAGAGGAATTTGATCAAAACTGTTCATGTCAGTAACGTTGGCCGGGTTCGCTCGGTCAATGAAGACTCGGTATGGGTCGGCCAGCTGCCGCAGGGCTATACCCTCGGGATCGTCGCTGACGGCATGGGAGGGCATCAGGCAGGCGATACGGCCAGCCGGCTGGCCGTCGAAACCATGACGGGCGACCTGTCCTCGCTAGAATCCGGCATTTCGCCGGAAGGCCTGAAGGCCGCGCTTAGCGACGCCATCCTGCACGCCAATGATGTGATTTATACCGAGGCCTCCAAACACGAGGAATTTTACAATATGGGAACGACGGTCGTGGCCCTGCTCCTGAGCGGGGAATCCGGCTACATTGGACATATCGGCGACAGCCGGGCCTACAAGGTTGCCGGCGGCGAGGTCGTCCAATTAACGGAAGACCATAAACTGGTGTATGAATTGTACAAACGCGGACAAATCAGCCTGGAGAACATGAAAGTCCATCCGATGCGCAATGCGATTACGCGCGCGCTTGGAACGGACGCCGACGTGTCCGTGGACCTGTATCCCATCAGCCTCTCCCCCGGAGAGGTGCTGCTCTTGTGCAGCGACGGCTTAAGCGATCTGGTCAGCTCCGAGCACATCGGGCAAATATCCGGAAACCGTGAGCTGCCGCTGGAAGAAAGAGCGGACCGTTTACTTCAACTGGCACTTCTCGCCGGAGGCGATGACAACATTACCGTCGCCCTGTTCGAACTTCAAGACGAAGTCGCCGGGCAAAGCATAAAGGAGTGGGATTCATGATCGGACACGAATTGGGCGGTCGTTATGAGGTGATCGAGCGGATCGGTGGCGGCGGAATGGCACTCGTTTACAAAGCTCATGATATTTTATTGGGCAGGAACGTAGCTATTAAGGTGCTGCGCCAACAGTTTGTGCACGATGAGGAATTTATTCGCCGTTTCCGCCGGGAGGCACAGTCAGCGGCATCGCTATCGCATTCGAACGTGGTCAGCATTTATGATGTGGGCCAGGAAGACGACATTCATTATATCGTTATGGAATACGTCGAGGGACATAATCTCGACGAGATCATCAAGGAGCGGGCTCCCCTGCAGGTGGACGAAGCGGTGCGAATCGCCTCGCAGATTTGCGACGCGCTGGATCACGCGCATCAGAATCAAATCATCCACCGGGATATCAAGCCGCATAACATTATGATCGGCCGCAACGGCCGGGTAAAGGTAACGGATTTCGGAATCGCCCGTGCCGTTACGTCGACGACAATTACGCAGACGGGTTCGGTGGTCGGATCGGTACATTATTTTTCTCCGGAGCATGCCAAAGGCGTGGTGACCGGGGAAAAGTCGGATTTATATTCTCTTGGTATCGTACTGTACCAGATGCTGACCGCACGTCTGCCGTTTTTGGGGGAGAGCCCGATCAGCGTGGCGCTTAAGCATCTTCAAGAGGAGTTTGAGGAGCCGCGTGAGGTGAATCCTCTCATTCCGCAGAGTGTCGAGAACATTATTCTGAAATCGATGCGCAAAAATCCGCAGGAGCGTTACCAGTCGGCCAAGGAAATGCTTCAGGACCTGGAGACGTGCCTGCTGCCGGAGCGCCGGAATGAGCCGAAGATCGAGTTTGACGATATGGACGATGAGGATCGGACCCGCGTCATTCCGGCCATCAAGCCACAGCCGCGCTCCATTTCGAGAGCGAAAGCGCAGGCCGTGGAGGATGATGACGAGGCGGACGAGCCGGCGGTCGGCAAAGGCAAGCCAAAGAAGAAAAAGTCGGGCAGGGCGGCGCTGTGGATCAGCTTGACCCTGGTCGTTCTATTGGCTTTGGGCGGTGTGGTGTGGTACGTCAACCAGAAGCTGGTCGTGCCGAATGTCACCGTGCCGAGCGTCATTAACATGACCGAAGATCAGGCGCGCAAAGCGCTCAGCGACAAGGGGCTGCTGGTGGAAGATCCGGTCATCCGGAAGTACAACAAGGACTTTGGCGATGGCATCGTCTATAAACAGAGCAGGCCGGAGGGCACGGTCGTCAAAGAAGGCGCGGCGATTCAGCTGACGGTGAGCACGGAGAAGCCGAAGGTACCGATGCCTGACGTGAAGGGTTCTACGTTTGACGATGCGAGAAAGGCGCTGCTTGATAAAGGGGTCAAAGAGAATAACATTAAGCAGAAACCGGAGTACAGCGACAATGTTGAAAAGGGATTGATCATCAGTTCCGACCCTGGAGCTAACGAAGAAATCGATGTGGATAACCAGGAGATCACCCTGACGGTCAGCCAAGGCCCAGAAACCGTAAAAATGCCCGATTTGATCGGCAAGACACTGCAGGAGGCACAGGATCTTCTAACGCAGAAGAAGCTGAAGCTGCTGCGGGTCGTCGAAGAAGACAGCTATACGGTGGAAAAAGGGAAGGTCATCAAGCAGTTCCCGTTTGACCCGAATACCCAGGCCACGCCGAACGCCGAAATCACGCTCACGATAAGCAAAGGCTACCCGGTGGATGCCCTGAACTATACGCTGAACCTGCCTGTGGCTCCGGTCGAGGAAGGCAAAAATACGAAAATCCAGATCAAATACTCCGACGCCCATACCGAAGGCAAAACGGTCGATTGGGGAACGAAGACCGTCCAAACGACGCAGGTGCTGCCGATCGATCTGGTGGTTGATCCGAACAGGGATGCCGTCGTCACGGTGCTTCGCGACGGACAGGTGTTCGACACGTATTCGGTGCGGTACACCGATGTACAGAACGGCACCGTGCCGCAGATCGAGCTCCCTGCCATGGGAGGCGAGGATCCCGGCGATCCGGGCCATGAGGGTGATCCCGGTGATCAGGGAGATTCCGGCAACGGGGATAATCAAGGATCAGACGAGACCGGATTTCTGAATGACCAGCCGGGGAAGGGCAAAGGTAAGGACAAGGGTAAGGGGCCCGACACCGAAAACGTCATTTACAGATAACCAACGTGTCATTCGGCCATATTGAATAGATGTCAAAGTTAGTTAACGTTTAACAATCATATTATCTCCGGCTCCTGCCTCACCGGCAGAAGCCGGAAAGAAAGAGAGGCCTTGCAATGTATGCCTGATGGAGTAATCGTGAAAGCTCTGAGCGGATACTACTATGTCAAACCGCTGGAGAATGGAAAAGCCGTAGGAAGCGCCGAAGCCGTACAGTGCCGCGCGCGGGGGATCTTCAAGAAGAGAGGCACCTCTCCGCTTGTCGGGGATCATGTGGTGTACTCCCTTACCGAGAACGGTGAGGGGATGGTGGATGAGATCAAGCCCCGCCGATCCGAACTGATCCGCCCGCCTGTTGCCAATGCGGAGCTTGCGGTCCTGCTGTTTTCCGTTCGTGAACCGGATCTCAACCTGTCCCTGCTTGACAAATTTCTGGTCCATATTGAGCATTCCGGCCTGGAGACGATCATTTGTCTCACCAAACAGGATCTGCTTGCCGCGGATACGGATGCCCAGGACCCGGTAATGGCCGTCAAGGAGCTTTATGAGCGGATCGGCTATGAGGTTCTGGTTACGAGTTCACGTTCCGGCCTGGGAAGCAGCGAGCTGAAGGAACGCCTTACGGGCGTCATCAGCGTGTTTTCGGGCCAATCGGGCGTCGGCAAGTCCTCGCTTCTGAACCGGCTCGTTCCCGGACTTTCCCTCGAGACGAGCGCCATCAGCATGAGACTGGGGCGGGGAAAGCATACGACACGCCATGTAGAGCTGATCGAGCTCGATAACGGCGGGTTTGTCGCCGATACACCGGGGTTCAGCCAGCTCGATTTCCTGGAGCTCGGCGTCGAGGAATTGTCCACCTGCTTCCGGGAATTTGCGCCTTATGCGGAGCTATGCAAATTCCGCGGCTGCAGCCATACGCACGAACCGGGCTGCAAAGTCATTGAGGCGAAGGAGAGCGGGACTATCGCATCAAGCCGCTACGAGCATTATGTGCAGTTTTATACGGAAATGAAAGAAAAGAAGCGGAGGTATTAACACGATGATTAAAATCGCACCATCGATATTGTCGGCGGACTTCGCCAAACTGGGTCAGGAGGTTGCCGAAGCGGAGAAGTCCGGAGCCGACTGGATTCATGTGGATGTCATGGACGGGCACTTTGTGCCTAATATTACGCTGGGGGCGCCGATCGTCAGCGCCATTGCCCCCCACACGACCCTGCCGCTGGATGTGCATCTGATGATCGAGAATCCGGAGCGGTACATCCCTGATTTCGCCAAGGCGGGAGCGGCTTTCATTACGGTGCATGCGGAAGCCTGCACGCATTTGCACCGCGTTGTGCATATGATTAAAGAGCTGGGCGTAAAGGCGGGGGTTGCCCTGAATCCGGGCACACCGGCGTCTGCGATCAGCGAAGTGCTGGAGGATCTGGACCTGGTGCTGGTCATGACCGTTAACCCGGGCTTCGGCGGACAGGCGTTCATTCCGCGCACCGTTCACAAAATCCGCCAAATCCGCCAGCGGCTCAACGAACTGTCGCTGTTTAACGTCCATATCGAAGTGGACGGCGGCATTACGTCCGAGACGGCGCCGCTGGTCACCGAGGCGGGTGCCGACGTGCTGGTGGCGGGGAGCGCCGTGTACGCACAGCCTGACAGAGCTGCTGCCATTTCGGCCATTCGCCGCAGCGTCGGGGGAAAATAATTTCATGAAATTCAAAGACGCGCTGTATCTGACTTTGGCCAGTATCGGAACAGGCCTGTTACTCGGTATATTTTCCATTCTGAAATCGCCGTTTAATGCCATCGCCTCGCTGATCGCGGTGGTGCTGGCCATTTATTATTTCCGGAAAAACGAACGCAAGGGATTAAGGATCGGCTACGTCATCTTTTCGATCCTGTACTACCTGCTGTTTATCTTTATGCTGTCGGTCTACCAATTTTATCAATTGTCTCCGGCCTCAGCTTGAGGCTTAAGGCATAGGGCGTGCTCTTTGAGCATACATATGGTTACATGAGTCAAGGTTCTCATGTAACCTTTTTTTTGTTCCGTCTTAACATTGATCTGGTTCAGGGCATACCATACCGTGATGACATGAGAATGATGGGGAGGGTGAGATATGAAATTTTATACGTTTAAGCTGCCAAAGTTTTTGGGAGGATTCGTGAAGGCTCTTTTAAACACGTTTCACAAAAGCTGATCTTGATACCCTTTGGTATGCCGCTTGCACAACCGTAAACGGCTTCGCCTTATTGAAGATCATAGAACATACAAGGTTCAGCGGAGCTGAACGATTCTATGATCGCAAGAAAAACTTCTGCTTCACGCGGTCTGTCTTCCCATGAGAGCGCATCAATAGACGTTTTTCTTACAGGCGGAGCTCACGTTTCGCGGATGAAATATAAGGCCGGTATAAGAACACAGGCGGATTGACCCTTATATTTCAAAAAAAACCTCTGACAGATGCCAGCGGCATGGCTGCCAACTGATACCGGCCAAAGGCATTAAAAAAGCACCTGCTGGAAACTAGGTGCTTTTTGCTTATATGTCATTACTAAACGCGGGTAACTTTACCTGCTTTCAACGCGCGAGTGCTTACATAAACGCGCTTCGGTTTGCCGTCAACGAGGATACGAACCTTTTGAACGTTTACACCCCAAGAACGACGGTTACGGTTGTTAGCGTGGGATACGTGGTTACCGCTGCCTGGTTTTTTGCCAGTCACATAACATTTGCGAGACATAGATTACACCTCCTTAGCTCCAAACACCTGCATAAAACAATACTTGTATATTTTATCATAGCAAAAAATGCTTCGTCAACCGCCTGCAAAAACATTTATTTCTGGGGTGTCTTATAGTACAATGTTGATTAGCCCATACTATTTTGAGATGGGATCAATTAACATTTATTTTTTTGAATAGGATTATCCGAAAATTGGACGAATGGCGAAACGAAAACGTGCATTGATTCGTATTTATAAGGACGCCAATGGCTTAGGGATCAAGCTAGGAAGGGGATTTATCATTGAGTAAGCGTTCTTTGAATGGAACTGATTTTACCGCTATGGTTCTGGCTGGGGCGGAACAATTGCAGCAGCATGCCGAGCATGTCAATTCATTGAATGTGTTTCCGGTACCTGATGGTGATACGGGCACGAACATGAATCTGACGATGGGTGCCGGTGTAGTAGAACTGAAGAGAAACAATTCGAATTCGATCGGGCACAGCGCAGGCGTGCTGTCCAAGGGACTGCTCATGGGCGCGCGGGGGAACTCCGGCGTGATTACCTCCCAATTGTTCCGGGGCTTTGGACGCTATGCCGCAACCTATGATGAACTGAATGCGGTTCAGTTCGCGCAGGCGCTGCAGACCGGAGTTGACGCAGCTTACAAGGCGGTGGTCAAGCCGGTGGAGGGCACGATCCTGACGGTTGCGAAGGAAGCCGCGAAGCATGCGGTATTTTTGGCACGGCGCACACCGGATATTACGGAGCTCATGGAACAGGTGCTCGCCAAAGCAAAAGAAACGTTAGCCCAGACTCCGGAGATGCTCCCTGTCCTGAAGCAGGTGGGGGTTGTCGATTCGGGGGGACAAGGTCTGGTTTATATTTACGAGGGATTTTTGCAATATTTGCACAGCGTCAGCGAAGGCGGCTATGCCTACCAGTCCTTTGCGGCACCGAGTGCGGTACAGCCGGCCCAGGATCAACCGGCGGCAGCAAGAACCCAGGTAAAGCCAGCGCCCGTGGCGACAGAAGTGCCGGATATTGCGCAGTCCCGCCTGGAAACGGAAGACATCGAATTTTTATATGATATGGAATTTTTCATTAACCGGAAGTTAGGGGATGCGGCAGGTACGCATTTCGACGAGGATCAATTCAGGAAAGCGTTGTCAATGAACGGGGATTCGATTATCGTCATTGCCGATGATGAGATCATCAAGGTTCACGTGCATTCCAAAGCACCGGGCGAGGTGCTGAATTTGGCGCTGCGTTACGGCGAAATTACCCAGATTCATATTCTGAATATGCGCGAGCAGCACCGGGATCTGCTGTCGGCCGGGATGGACATCGCACCGATGCCGGAGATTTTTGCTGATATTCCGGTCGAATCGATGGATCATACGCCGGAAGAGGCGCCCGCCGAGCCGCCGGCCGATGAACTGGCACCTTACGGGTTTATCGCTGTGGCCTCCGGACAGGGTATTGCGGACATTTTCAAGAGCTTGGGCGTCGATGTCGTCCTCTCGGGCGGCCAGACGATGAACCCGAGCACGGAGGACTTTGTGAACGCGATCGCGTCCATTTCCGCGCACCATATTTACATTTTGCCGAACAACTCCAATATCGTGCTGGCCGCCCAGCAGGCGGGAGAACTGCTTGAGGGCGAACGCAGCGTGAAGGTCATTCCGAGCAAGACGGTGCCTCAGGGCATTGCTGCGGCATTCGCCTTTTCGGAGGAAGATTCCGAGGAGACGAATACGAGCAGCATGCTGGAAGCGATCGGCCGGATCAAGTCGGGTCAAGTGACCTACGCCGTGCGCGACTCGCAAATCGATCAGCTGGATATTAAAGCCGGCCAGTTTATCGGCATCGAAAATTCGAAGATCGTGACGGCTGCCGAAGGTCTTCTGCCTGCATGTCAGGAGCTTCTGACCAAGATGCTGGAGAACGGGGACGAAATTGTGACCATTCTCGCCGGGGAAGAGGCGAACCCGGAAATGACGGGCGAGTTGGCTGCGTGGCTGGCAGAGCAGTACCCGGATGCGGAAATTGAAGTGCATCAGGGCGGACAGCCGCTGTACTATTACATTTTTTCAGTGGAATCTTGAAGAGCAGCCTTGGGACCGAAAATCGAAGTTTGAATGAAAATGAAGGAGGCCCCATTCGATGACCCAACCGGTAATTGTAACGGACAGTACGGCCGACATACCCGAGGATATCGCGAAGCAGCATGACATTCACGTCGTTCCGCTCCGGCTGATGTTCGGCGAGGATACCTTTGAAGACGGCGTGGATATTTCCGCTGAGGTGTTCTACAAACGGCTTGTCCAGTCCGAGCAGCTTCCGACTACGTCGCAGGCTTCTCCAGCAGATTATATGCAGGTTTATCAAGAAATTATGAATGAATATCCGGGCTCGCCGATTATTTCCTTTCATATTTCTTCCGGGCTGAGCGGCACGTATCAATCGGCCACGATTGCCAAGTCCATGCTGGAGGGCGACCCGGATATTACGATCGTCGATTCCAAATCGGCGTCCTACGGATTCGGCCTGCTGGTCGTGCATGCAGCCAGACTGGCTGCCGAAGGCAAAACTGTAGAGGAAATCGTGCGTTCCGTTGAAGAGGTACGCAGGCAGCGCAAGCTGTATTTTCTCGTGGACACGCTGGAATATTTGCAAAAGGGAGGACGAATCGGCAAGGCGGCGGCCATGATCGGCAACCTGCTGAACATCAAGCCGATTCTGTCCATTGACGAAGAAGGCATTATTTATGCGGTGGAGAAGGTCAGAGGCCGCAAGAAGGCGCTGGCCCGGATCCTGGAGCGTTTTCGGGAGGATTTGGGCGGCGTTCAAAACATCAATGTGGCAGTGGGCCATACGGCCGACCCGGCTTCAGCCGAGCCCGTGCTTGAGGATCTGTCGCGGGACTTCCGGCTGCAGGAGGTCATTCTGACGAACATCGGACCGGTCGTCGGAACCCATGTCGGGCCCGGGACGCTGGCCGTGTTTATATGGCCCGCTTAAATGAGGGATAACCATGAGTCTGAGTCTTGAACAAATATCGGTACGGCAGGTCCGCGGCGTGAGCGCCCTCAAGGAAGGGGAGCTTCACGCCTTTGGCATCTTTACGGTGAAGGATTTGCTGGAATATTATCCGTTCCGGTACGAGGATTACCGGCTCCGTTCGCTGCAGGACGTGAAGGACGGGGACAAAATTACGATCCAGGCGAAGGTGATGGGCGTTCCCGTACTGCAGCGGTACGGGCGAAAGTCCCGCCTCAGCTGCAAAATGATGGCTGAGGAATGGATGTTCACCGCCACCTGGTTCAATCGGCATTTTCTGAAGGATCAGCTGACCTCCGGGCGCGAAATCGTGCTCGTCGGCAAATGGGACCAGCGCCGTATGCAGCTGACCGTGTCGGAATCGGAGTTTCCGGACCAGGGGGCATGGCGCAGCGGTACGGTGCAGCCGGTCTATTCGGTCGGGGGCAAGATTACGCAGACCTGGATGCGCAAAACGATGACCCAGGCGCTCGAGCAGTACGGGGAAATGATCCCGGAAATTTTGCCGGAGGAACTGCTGCGGAGGTACCATCTGATGCCGCGGAAAAAGGCGATCGCCACGATCCACCAGCCCCAGGATACCGGGGAAGGGCAGCAGGGGCGCGAGCGGATGGTCTATGAGGAGCTGTTTCTGTTTCAGTTGAAAATGCAGGCGTTCCGCGCCCTGAACCGGGAGCGGATGGACGGCGTCGTCCATACGGTGGACAACAAAACGATGCGCGAGTTCGTGCGCAGCCTGCCGTTCGAGCTCACCGATGCGCAGAAGAAGGTCGAGCTCGAAATTTTGCAGGATATGCGCTCGCCGCACTGCATGAACCGGCTGTTGCAGGGAGACGTCGGCTCCGGCAAAACGGTGCTGGCCGCGATCGCCTTGTACGCGTCGGTGCGTTCGGGCTATCAGGGCGCGCTGATGGTGCCGACCGAAATTTTGGCCGAGCAGCATACGCGCTCGCTGCAGAAGCTGTTTGAGCCGTTCGGCATCACCGTCGGCCTGCTGACCGGCAGCGTTACGGGGCGCAAGCGCAAGGACCTGCTCGCCTCGCTGCAGATGGGCTTGACCGACATCGTCGTCGGAACGCACGCCCTGATCCAGGAGGACGTGTTTTTCCGCAAGCTGGGCGTGGTGGTTACCGACGAGCAGCACCGGTTCGGTGTCAACCAGCGCGGCATTCTGCGGCGCAAGGGGTATAATCCGGACGTGCTGACGATGACCGCGACGCCGATCCCGCGGACGCTGGCGATTACAGCGTTCGGCGATATGGACGTGTCCACGCTGTCGGAGCGCCCGAAAGGACGGATCCCGATCACGACGTACTGGGTCAAGCACAATATGCTCGACCGGGTGCTGGGCTTCATCGCCCGCGAGGTGGACCAGGGGCGCCAGGCGTACCTGATCTGTCCGCTGATCGAGGAGTCGGACAAGCTGGACGTGCAGAACGCGATCGATCTGCATGTCCAAATGCAGCAGGCGTTCCCTTCCTACAAGGTGGGCCTGCTGCACGGCCGTATGACGCCGGCGGAGAAGGAGGAAGTGATGCGGGCCTTCTATGAAAACGAGGTGCAGCTGCTCGTCTCGACCACGGTCGTCGAGGTCGGGGTGGACGTGCCGAACGCGACGCTGATGGTCATTATGGACGCGGACCGTTTCGGCCTGTCACAGCTGCATCAGCTTCGGGGCCGTGTCGGACGCGGCGAGCACGCTTCCTACTGCGTGCTGATCGCCGATCCGAAGTCGGAGGTCGGTCAGGAGCGCATGAACGTCATGACCGAGACCGACGACGGCTTTGAAGTATCCCGGCGCGACCTGGATCTTCGCGGACCGGGAGATTTCTTCGGCACGAAGCAGAGCGGTCTGCCCGAGTTCCGCCTGGCGGACATGGTGAGTGACTTTGCCGTGCTGGAGCAGGCGAGGGATGACGCCGCCCGGCTGGTGGCGGATCCGGCGTTTTGGACCTCCCCGGCATACGGGCCGCTGCGGGACTATTTGCAGCAGGAGCAGATTTTTCAAGGAGATTTGGTCGATTAGGTCAGTGGACAACCCCTCCCGTCATATACTTAGTTGGACTGCATTAGACGGGAGGTGCCAATATGGGTTATCAGCAGTACGGAATCAGCCCCCAATTGGTCGCACGGATCAAGCTGAAGATGAAAAATCCGGCCACCAAGGAGCGCATTAAAAAATTGATCGAAGGCGTAAACAAACAGGACCTGCAGGATCCGGCCAGGGTACAGCGGCTGGTCAAGTCGGCATCGTCCATCATGAACGAGAAGCTGACCGGCGCCGAGGAAGGACAAATCGTCCGGTTTGTGATCGCCCAAAAGATCGATCCCAATAATACGTTCCACCTGATCAAGTTGTGGGGAATGTTTCGCTAAAAAAGCATACAAGCGCTTAGAATGCAGCCCTCCGGGAGAAACCCGGGGGGCTTTTTTTTGTATTCAAAGCAGGCAGCAGCGAGACCTGCCCGAACTTCTTGACGTATTAGGCTGTCAGGTGATTTGCGGACTCTCTTCCTTTGAAGATCATTGCAGCGGTTGTGATGGAAACCGCGAGGTTAGTCCTAGTCATTTGGTCGCAATATGACGTCTGATGTCAGATATTGCGTTTGAAACAGAGAAATTTTGGGTAACTGATTCGAAGTGGTCTTCTTTATTGCATCCACAATATTCATAATTGGAGGGATCATGTTGCCAGGACTGAAATTGGGGAAGAGCAGCAAGCCGGCCCGGTCGAAAGAACCGGATGAATCCCGGCGGAAATTTTTGAAAGCCTCGGGAATGACGCTTGGCGGTCTGGTCGTCGGCGGTGTGTTCGGGGGCGTCCTGACGGACAGTCTGGAGAAAAATCAGGCCCCCAAGACGGCGCCTGCCGACAGCAAGCCTGAGGCTTCGCTGCAGGATGCGCTGATGTTCTTTAACCAGGAGCAGTTTAAAATGACCGAAGCGGCGGCCGAAAGGATTTATCCCGAAGATGAGAACGGTCCCGGTGCCAAGGCGCTGGGCGTCGCCTTTTTTATTGATCATCAGCTCGCAGGACCATGGGGCTATAACGCGCGGGACTATATGATGGGTCCTTTTGTCCAGGCCAAGGCAACGCAGGGGGAGCAGTCGCGGCTGAAGCGCAATGAGATGTTCACGCTGGGCCTGGAAGGACTGAAGAGCTACTGCCAGCAAAAGCACCAAAAGGCTTTTACGGAGCTTGAGGGCCAGCAGCAGGACGAAGTACTGACCGCCATGGAGAAAGGGGACAAATTCCCCATGCGCGGGGTGACGAGCAGCAGCTTCTTCAACATGCTGAAAAATTTGACGATCGAGGGCGTATACGCCGATCCGCTCTATGGCGGCAACCGGAATATGAACGGGTGGAAGATGCGGAATTTTCCGGGCAACCAGATGAGCTACGCCCAGCAGATTACGAAGGAAGGGCTGGTCCAGATCCAGCCGAAAAGCCTGCAGGCTCACATGAGCGAATAAATTTCACAGATATAAGGGGACATCAGAATTGGCCAAATTACCTAAAGTACCAGTGGTTATTGTTGGAATGGGCTGGGTCGGCGGCATCATTGCGGCCGAGCTGACCAAAGCGGGCGTCCAGGTCGTCGGACTGGAGCGCGGAAAAAGCCGGAGTACGGAAGATTATTTCATGGATCATGATGAGCTGCGGTATGCGCGGCGTTTTGAACTGATGCAGGACTTGTCCAAGGAAACGATCACGTTCCGCAATACGGAATCGATGAGGGCGCTGCCGATGCGCAGCTATGGATCTTTTCTGCTGGGGGACGGGCTCGGCGGTGCCGGATCGCATTGGAACGGGCAGACGCACCGCTTCCTGCCGTATGACTTTGAGATTTACAGCCAGACGGTCGATCGGTACGGAAAAGGCAAAATCCCCGCCGGCATGCAGCTGCAGGACTGGGGAATCACGTATGATGAAATCGAGCCGTATTACGACAAGTTCGAGCAGATGGCCGGCATTTCCGGGGAATCGGAAGCGAACCCGATGCTTGGCAAACGGTCCCACCCGTTTCCGACGCCGCCGATGAAAAAAACGCCTATCCTGCAAAGGTTCGAGGAGGCTTCCAAAAAGCTCGGGTACCATCCGTACATGATCCCTTCGGCCAACCTGAGCGAGAACTACAAAAATCCGGACGGCGTCTCCCGTGCGGCCTGCCAGTACTGCGGATTTTGCGAGCGGTTCGGCTGCGAGTACGGCGCCAAGGCGGATCCGGTCGTGACGGTGATCCCGACGGCGATGGCCACCGGCAAGCTGGAGGTGCGCACGTTCTCAAACGTGACCGAAATTCTCCATGACGGCAAAAAGGCGACCGGGGTTGTGTACATCAACACGGTAACCGGGGAAGAGGTGACCCAGCCGGCGGACGTGGTCATTCTCGGCAGCTTCGTGCTGAATAACGTGCGCCTGCTGCTGAGCTCCAAGCTCGGAACGCCCTATGACCGGAAAACCGGCCGGGGAACGATCGGCCGGAATTATGCGTATCAGGTCAACTCCGGGCACGCGGTCGGCTTTTACGATGATGAGGAATTCAGCACGTTCATGGGCGCCGGGGCGCTCGGGATGGAGTTCGACGACTTCAACGGGGACAACTTTGACCATTCCGATTTGAAGTTTCTGCACGGGGCGGGCATCCGGATCAGCCAGAACGGCCTGCGCCCGATTGAGAACAATCCGGCGCCGAAGGGCACGCCGACCTGGGGCAAGGAATGGAAGAAGACCACGCTGAAGTACGCCAACCGCGTGCTGACCGTTGCGACGCAGGGGGCAAGCTTGCCCTGGAAGCACCACTATTTGGATCTCGATCCGACCTATAAGGATATTTACGGCAAACCGCTGCTGCGGATTACGTTTGATTTCGAAGATCAGGACCGTGAGCTGACGAAGTTTCTGGCAGACAAGGCCGGTGAGGTCATGAAGGAGATGGGTCCTTCCCATGTGGAGGTCAAGGACAAGCTCGATCCGTACAATATCGTTCCTTACCAATCCACTCACAATACCGGGGGGGTCATTATGGGCGCGGACCCGGAAACGTCGGCGGTGAACAGTTACCTGCAGATGTGGGAAGCGGAGAACGTGTTTGTGGTAGGTGCTTCGGCATTTCCGCATAACAGCGGCTACAATCCGACCGATACCGTCGGCGCGCTTGCCTACCGGGCGGCGGAAGGGATCCAGAAGTATTTGAAACAGGGAGGCATGCTTGTCTGAACAGGCAGTGCTTTCGGGCTACTGCGTGACGGTCATGCGACTTCAAAATGGAAAAGGAGGGATCGGCCATGCTTTCGACGATCGGAATACCGGGGCTGCTGCTGTTGCTGCTGCTCGTCCTGCTGCTGTTCGGGCCGTCCAAGCTGCCGCAGCTCGGCAAGGCGGTGGGAACGACGCTTCACGAATTCCGCAGCTCTGCGCGGCAACTGACGGAAGAGGATGAGGAGAAGCAAGATGCGGGGCGCCGCCAGGAAGGATAAACAGAACAACATACTTATTTATTTTAAATGGAGGGATTTAACATGAAAAAATGGATGCTGATGGGACTTACACTGCTGCTGGTTTTTGTGCTTAGCGCCTGCGGAAGCAGCGGCGGAAGCGGGAGCGGCTCGTCGGACGAGTCTTCGTCTTCCGGCGGCTCGGACGGCGTGAAAGAAATTAAGGTGACGGCGTCAAACTTTAAGTTTGAGCCATCCGAGATCAAGGTCAAAAAAGGCGAAAAAGTCAAAATTACGCTGGAGAACAAAGATGGAAACCACGGTCTGGCCATTCCCGATTTCAACGTGGACCTGCAGAAGCCAAGCTCGGCAGAATTTACTGCCGATCAAGCAGGTGAGCATGAGTTCCACTGCTCCGTCATGTGCGGTGCCGGCCACAGCGATATGAAGGGGACCCTGATTGTTGAATAAATTGACTTGGCAGATGATGGAGCACCGGACTGCCTTCTGACGACACAGGAGGCAGAATCGAGAAAGCGCCGCCCAGCCGGACCGTAAAGGTTCGCGCAAGGCGGCGCTTTTTTTTGCATATATACGGTTACGCGCCTTCCGGCACCCGTTCGATGCAATCGGGCGTATCGTTTTTAACCGAATTGACCGTCCTTGCGACCGGGTAAGCTTCCATTTCCTCCGCAGGATAGGGCACCAGCAGCTTCTGCAGGGCGTTTACGTCCGTCTGCCCTCGGTCCAGCCAGGCCATTTCGTCCTCCGGGCGCAAAATGACGGGCATCCGGTCATGGATCGGCGCCATCAGCGCATTGGGCCCGGAAGTGATGACTGTGCAGGTGCTCAGCTTGCTGCCGTCCTCCTGCAGCCAGGTGTCGTAGAGGCCGGCCATGCTGAAGATTCCCCCACCCCGGAGGGTAATCCGGTAAGGGACTTTGCCGCTGTCGGTTTTCATCCATTCATAAAATCCGTCGGCTGGGATCAGGCACCGCTTCCTCGCAAAAGGCAGCTTATAGGCCGGCTTGTCCGCCAGCGTTTCGCTTCTGGCGTTGATCATCCTGCTCCCCATGCTGCTGTCCTTGGCCCAGGACGGGACCAGTCCCCATTTAAGCTGACCGGCGCGAAGGCTGCTTCCATCATGAATGACGGCCAGTACGTTCTGCGCCGGAGCGATATTGTAACGGGGATGAAAGTTCAGCGCAAGCTCAAGCTCATAGCGCAGCATCAATTCTTCCATCGACACGGTCAGTGTATAACGGCCGCACATCAGGCACTCCCCCTTTTGTGGAATGATCGTTGTAAACAGTGTACCGCGGGATGCCGGTTTACGCCAGCCTGTCTGCCAGCAGCAAGGGAAGGCTGTCAAAAAATACATTTGCATAGAGAACATGTGTTTGGTATATAATACGAATATACGTTCGCTTACCGAGTGAGCATGCTTCGTGGAGAGGGAAGCGGCCCGGATCGTTTTTTTCGACGAGCGGTCTTTAGGGTGCTGGAGCTTCTCGGAGCTGCCCGGCCCAAACCGGTTTAACGAAATGCCAAAGTGGATGTGGAGGGTGTGTGCGCTTGAGCAGATCAAAGGAGAGAATTATATTTTTGGCCGATTGTCAGAGCTTTTATGCAAGCGTAGAGAAGGCGGATCATCCGGAGTATAAAGACAGGCCGCTCGCCGTTGCCGGAGACCCGATGCGCAGATCGGGCATCATTCTTGCCGCATGCCCGATCGCCAAGAGCTACGGGGTATCGACCGCCGAACGGCTGGGGGAGGCGCTCAAGAAGTGCCCGGATCTCGTCATTATGCGTCCAAGAATGCAGCATTATATCGATGTCTCGCTTCAGATTACCCGGATTTACGAGGAATATACCGATCTGGTCGAAATATTCAGCATCGACGAGCAGTTTCTGGACGTGACCGGCAGCCTGGCTCTCTTCGGCGACCCTGTGAGCATTGCGAAATCGATCCAGCAGAAGGTGATGGAGGAGACGGGAGTCTGGGTGCGGGTCGGCATCAGCTCGAACAAAATTTTGGCTAAAATCGCCACCGACATTTGGGCGAAGAAGAACAAGGAGGGCATTTTTATACTGCCCAAAGCCGACATCGAGAAGAATCTGTGGCCGCAGCCGGTCCATAAAATGTTTGGAGTGGGCTCGCGCATGACGGCCCATTTTGCCAAGCTCGGCATGACGACGATCGGGGATGTGGCGAGAACGCCTCTTCCCCAGCTGAAGGATAAATTCCGGGCCCGGTTCGGCAAGCAGTCGGATATCCAGGCCGAAGTGATGTGGCGCACCGCCAACGGCATGGACGACAGCAAGGTGACCCCGGAAACGTTCGACAAGCCTCCCAAATCGGTCGGGCATATGATGACGCTGCCCCGGGACTACGTCATCCCCAAGGAGGTCGACACGATCCTGCTGGAGCTGACGGAAGAAGTATGCCGCGACTGCCGCCGGAAGGGCTATATGGGCTCGGTCGTCACAGTCAGCTGCATGTGCAGCCCTTATGACGCGCCGACAGGCTTTTCCCGGCAAATGAAAATGCCGGATCCCACGAACAACACGAACAAGGTGTATGAAGCCGTAAAAGCGATTTTTTATAAGCACTGGGACCGCATGCCCGTTAGGCGCGCCGGGGTCATGCTGAGCGAGCTCAGCGACGACCGGAATTACCAGCTGACGCTGTTTGAAGACCAGGAGCGGCTGCGGGCTCTGGAAAAGGCGACGGACCATATCAAGCAGCGGTACGGCAGCATGGCGATCGTAAGAGCCTCTTCCCTTACGGGCGCCGGCCAGGCGGCGGAGCGGTCCATGAAAATCGGGGGGCATTATAAATGAGCAAGAAGCTTGAGAATAACGGGATTTGGGAATCCAGCCGCATGATGCTGCCACAGCACCGGGAGGAACTGCTGAAGCGGCGCTCGCAGCAGCCGGAGGAGCACCGGCCGCCCCGCAGGGAGGACCTGGAGCTGATGCGGGACAGAATCCTGCTGCCGGTCATGATATCGATTGTGAAGAAGCGGATCCAGGCGATCGAGGCGTCAAGCGAGGCCTTGAAGCACCTTTATTCGAAGGTGGCCCAGGTCCTGCTGCAGGACATCCAGAAGGATTTGTCCAAGGTGGAGCAAACCATGCTCGATGAGCGCATCGATCTGACCCAGGAGGGAAAGGACACCCAGATGATCTGGTACCGGTATTCGTTTCATGGGTATGAGGATACCTTCACGATCACGCGGGATTATATGCGCACGGAGGTCAGCGTAAGAATCGGACGGTACTCGGACCGGCTGATTACGGCATTGTACGCCCGTCTGCAGGATCATAAGTAGAAATAACCGAATGGAGCCCGTTGTCTTGTCTGGGAGACAACGGGCTTTTGGCCGTGTCGTATCTGGGCGAGATCAAGATCGGCGGACATCCAGGCCGCTGTGGCCATAACGATGGATAGGAAGCGTACAGCAGAAATTACCAGGTTCAGCCGCCGGGATTCAGGGTAGGTATGGGAGTGGAACGCCCAGGAACGGAATGGGGCCTGTTTCCTATTTTGGAAATCCGGGGGATCATACGTTTTGCAATTCGGCGGGAAAAAGGCCGCCAATGGTAAATTTCAACAAATTGCGATTTTAAAAAAAGCCCCCATATCGATTGATTTTTGAAAAACCTGCCCGATGATCCTAGTCAAAAAGGAGCGGGGGAACGGGGAGGAAGGACCACAAAAATGACCGAAAAGTCTGGTAATTGAAATCCAGTAAATGGAATGATTTGGTGAAAAAAAGACAGGAGGTCCTACCCGGGACCACGTTCTCATTTTTGTAATGTGACATAAATTGGCAAACGTTGATGTGACGCGGTTTTTCGCTGTCGCTTTATCGGACTATGGTATCAATTTTGTAATCTTTATGGATAAAGCTGTTAAATAGACCACAACTTTAGCAATTTTGAGGCGTATAAATGTCCAGTTAACCTGTCGCCTCAAGGCTTGGTTTACGTTTCTTTGTTATTCGTAACGGGGCCGGTTGACAGGGGATGGCAGGGCTCTATGGTCCGCACGAGGGAGTGGCGGGCTAGGTCGACGGGGTGGGAAATTTCCAACTACTAGCCTAGTTTACAGATCGGGGCCGAATAGTTAAAAATTAGATTTAGGCGAAGGCCAAGCCCCGGACCGATGAGGCAAAAATCGAAAACGAGGTGGGAACGAAGAGGCGATGATCAGACGTAAAACACTATTTATTTGGATCACGGCGGCTGCGGTTCTCATAGCCGGAGGCGGGGCGGCGGGACTGATGTTGAAGAACCCGACGGCTGCGGCCTACAAAGATCCGGACGGTACGAGATTTACGTTTAAAACCCAGGGGGACCGTTTCCTGAAGTACGAGAAGGACGGGACATGGAAAGAGATATTCGTTAAAGGCGTTAATCTTGGCGCCACGGTACCGGGACATTTTCCGGGGGAGCTGCCGGCGACCGAGGAAGATTATCTGCGCTGGTTTAAAGAAATTGACGACATGGGCGCTAACGTCATACGGGTCTATACGATTCACCAGCCCGTATTCTATCAGGCTCTCGTCAAGTACAACAAAGACAAGGGGGACGACCCTCTGTATTTTATGCAGGGGATCTGGTCGCCTGAAGAACAGCTGATCGAGCAGCAGGACGCCTATTCGGGGGATATTACGAAACAGTTCAAAGAGGAAATCAAGAAAGCGGTGGCCGCGGTATACGGCGATGTCACGATCCCGCAGAAGCAGGGTGCGGCAAGCGGGGAGTACAAGGCGAATGCCGGCAAGTACTTGATGGCATGGCATCTTGGAACCGAATGGGACCCGGGTATGGTCAAAAATACGAACAAGGTGCACAGCGACGTGAAGGCCTATCAGGGCAAGTATTTTTCGGGTACAAAAGACGCGGCTCCGTTCGAAAACTGGCTGGCCAGCTTGCTTGACTATACGGCCGAGCAGGAGGAGCATTACGGTTGGGAGCATCCCGTGACTTTCACCAACTGGGTCACGACCGATGTGCTCAGCCACCCTGGCGAACCGCTGTTCGAGGAAGACATGGCGAGCGTTGATGCCCGGCATGTTCAGCCTACCGGCTGGAAAGGCGGTTATTTTGCGGCCTATCACGTCTATCCGTATTACCCGGACTTTTTCCGGACGGATTCGACGCTCCAGACGATCAAGGACGACCAGGGGAACTACAATACCTACAAAGCTTATCTCCGTCAGCTAAAGGCCAAGTATAAGGACATGCCGCTGATGGTCACGGAGTACGGTGTTCCTTCTTCTGTCGGCGTGTCGCATTTTGGCGCCGGAGGGCGCGACCAAGGCGGCCATAACGAACAGGAACAGGGAGTGATCGATGCATCCCTGACCAAAGACATTCACGACGAAGGCTACGCTGGCGCCATCCTGTTCATGTGGCAGGACGAATGGTTCAAGAAAACCTGGAACACGATGCCGATGGAGCTGCCTGAAGACCGGAGGTCCTATTGGATCAATGTTCTGACCAATGAGAAAATGTTCGGCCTGCTCGGCATGCTGCCGGGCAAGGAGAAGCTGATTACGATTGACGGCAATCTCACCGACTGGGACAGGCTCCCGGAAGGGGAAGTACAGCACTGGCAGGGCAAGATCCCGGGAGTCCAGGATATGAAAATTACGCATGATGAGGGCTACCTGTACATCGGCATGAAGCTGGATCATCCATTTGATCCCGCCAAGTCGAAGCTCTACATCGGTGCCGACACGATCACAGGCGGCAACCAGCCGTCCGCGAAGCAGCTTCCCGGGAGGAAGCTGGAAGGCGGGGCGCCCGAGACGCTGATCGAAATCGGCAAGGACGAGGAGTCCCAGGTGGAAATCGCGGCCGATTATGATTTTCACCAGCGGCTGTACGGCAAAGACGGTTATTGGATGCTGCCCGAGGCCGAGGCAGGAAACACGGCGCCGTTCCATCCGTGGAAGCTGGCGATCAGCCTGCTCATGAATCCGCCGGATACGCGCTTTTCGCATCCGTTCATCGACAAGACGATTGGTACGCTGAAAAGAGGGACGACGGACCGCAGCAAGGAGACGTTCGACTCGCTGACTTCTTGGCAGTACAGCGGTGATTCGATAGAGATGCGAATCCCGTGGATGCTGCTGGGCTTCTCGGATCCGAGCTCCCTTCAGGTCATCGACTACGGTCCGCTGAAGGAACGGAGTTACTTCGGCACGACCACAACCGACGGGATACGGCTTATTCCGTGGATCGTCCAGCGTGACGGAAGCGGCGTGTCCTGGCCCGGAGGAGACCAGAAGACGCTGAACGTGCAAAGCCTGCCGCTGTATACCTGGAAGCAGTGGGACACGGTGCAGTACAGTGAACAGTTGAAGCAGAGCTATTACATCATGAAGGATGCTTTTACGAAAATTTCCGGCCCTAAAGAGAAAAAGGAGTAGGAGAATTGACTTTCTAAAAAGGAGGAACCTGCTAACATGTTTCATTTAACCGTTGCCTATATTTTCATCTATGTGTGCCTCGGCTTGATTGCCCTAGGGATTCTGCTGTTGTTCCAGATGAAAATATCGCATAACCGGGAACAGCGGAACCGTGAAGCGTATGCGAAGAAGCATCATGACTACTTTGTGTACGTTCAAGCCAATCTGCAGGACAATGTCGAATTGAGGCTTCCGCCCGGCAAGCTGAAGAAGCTTGAGAAGAGAGTGATTCAAGATAAATTCATCGAGTGGATCGAGCAGTTTAAAGGGGATTACCGTTCCAAGCTGATCGAGCTGTGCCGTGAGGCCGGCTTTGTGGAGGAGGACCTGAAAGCACTCCGCAGCATCCGGTACGGCCGGAGGCTGGAGGCGGCCTACCGTTTGGGAGGCATGCGCGCACCGGAGGCGGTGCCGATGCTGCAGAACATCCTGCAAAAACGCAAATACAGCTCGCTGTCGATCGTTCTGGCCCGCTCTATTGCGAAAGCGGCTGATAACAGCGAGGATCTGCTCCAGATGCTGCGCGCCCTCTTGTCTCACGGCAAGCCGATCCATAACCTGGCGGCGGATATTATGCTGGAGACGGGGCTCGATTCGAGTGCGATTTTGCTCAAGCTGCTGAACGACTCCGATTCCGCGCTGGTCAAGGTGGGACTGGTGGCCATGTGGGGACAGGCTGTACCGGAAGTCATGCCGGTTCTGGGACGTTTGGTCGGTGCGGAAGAGAAGGACGTTCGCGCCGAAGCGGTCAAGCTGTATCTCACTACAAATCCAGCGCTCAAGGACGATACGATCGCCCAGCTGATGAGCGACCGAAGCTGGGAGGTCCGGGCCGAGGCGGCGAGAGCGCTTGGCCAGCTGCACGCCGCAGGCAGCATTCCGCTGCTGACCGATGCGCTCCGCGACTCCAGCTGGAAGGTGCGCTATAACAGCGCCGAGAGCTTGGCGGAGCTGGGAGAAGCCGGCTTTGAGGCCCTGTGCCAGGCCGCGCTGACCGGCGCCGGCATCCAGCGCGAGGCTGCGCTGCACCGGATCGAGCTGGTGATGGAAAAGGAGCGCGAGCACAGCGCGATCGAACAAATGGTGGCTTACAACAAGAAACGGCTTCTGTACGACCGTTATTTCGGCGTGAAGCAGCCGGCCAAACGGGTTGGCGGGGTAGCCGCTGTAGGAGGGGATTACTCTGCTTAGAGACATACTAATGTATTACGGCATGGTCGCCGTGTATTACGTCATGATCGTTAACATTTTGTACTTTACCATTATGATCCTATCGTACCGGAATATCGGGACCATCTACCGGAGGTCCAAATATTCCAATTACAATACGCTGTCCGGCTCGGAGCTGGTGCCGCCGGTATCGCTGCTGGTGCCGGCCTTCAATGAGGAACTGACCATCAGCGAGAACGTCAACTGCCTGCTGACGCTCAACTATCCGACCTACGAGGTCATCGTCATTAACGACGGGTCCAGCGACAATACGGTGGATGTGCTCATCAAGGAGTTTCGGCTCAAGAAAATGCCGAATCCGGAGTTCCGGGGGACGATCGACACGCAGGAGATTCGAGGCGTTTATCATAATCCCGATTATCCCTCCCTGTTTGTAATAGATAAGGAAAACGGCGGAAAGGCCGATTCGCTGAATGCCGGTATCAACTTGTCGCATTATCCGCTGATCTCTTCCATCGACGCGGACTCGCTGCTGGAGAAGGATGCCCTGATCCGCATGGCCCGCATGTACATGGAGAATCCGGAGGAAATGGTGGCGATCGGCGGCGACGTGCGTATTGCCAACGGCTGTCTGATCGAGAACGGTGCGGTGCAGAAAGTGTCGCTGCCGCGCAAAATCTGGCCGATGTTCCAGTCCATCGAGTATATGAAAGCCTTCCTGGGCGGACGGATCGGCTGGAGCCACATGAACGGCCTGATCATTGTCTCGGGCGCGTTCGGCCTGTTCCGCAAGGACTATGTCATTGCTGTCGGCGGGTACCGCGGCGGTTATCCGGGAGAAGACATGAACATCATCATCAAGCTTCACCGGTACATGCTCAGCCATAAAATCCCGTACAAGGTAGCTTTTTGCCCTGAAGCGGTCTGCTGGACGCAGGCACCGGATACGTACAAGATTATCTCCAACCAGCGCAAGCGCTGGGGGCGGGGAAATCTGAAGAACATGATCGAGAACCGCGGAATGCTGTTCAATCCGAAGTACAAGGTCATGGGTATGATCACGATGCCTTACAACGTCCTGTTTGAAACGTTAAACCCTTATTTTAGAATCACGGGCCTATTGGCTCTGGTAGGATATACGCTGCTGGACATGACTCACTGGCGCATTCTATTGACTTTCTTCCTTCTGAACTTCCTGAGCGGCTATCTGCTCAGCGTCGGTGCCATCATCCTGGAGGAAATCGCCTTCCGGCGATACAAGAAATTGTCCGATCTGTGGAAAATGCTGCTGTTCTCCGCGCTGAAGTTTTTCGGTTACCATCAGCTCGGCGTGCTGTGGCGCGTCCAAGGACATATCCAGTATCTCCAGAACAACAATTCCTGGGGAACGATGACCCGGCAAAGCTGGAGTGAAGAAAGCAAAACGGCCTGATGGGCCCCGATTCAAAGATTTATACATTTGAGAGAGGTGGGAGTGGATTATGCCGCAAACCGTAACTTTACAGAGAGAACAGACGACCGATGTGTACCACCATCTGGGAGAACGTTTGAAGGAAACGTCGCCGGACACTTGCGGAATCATGTTTCTGTACAGCAGTGCGAACCCTCCGCAGCTGGAAGAGCGGGTTCGGGAGATTTTGCAGCATGGTTCCGGGCTCGACTATGAGGTGCTGAAGGATGCGCAAACCCGGACGCTGGCGATTCTGCTGCCGGGACTTACGCTGGATGCGGCCCATTACCAGGCGCTGCTTCTGAAGCAGCAGCTGCAGGAGACGGTGAAGGATGCCGATCCGCGGATTACGCTGACCGTATTCCCGGGGCAGGTCGAACCTACGCCTGGCGTTCTCAAACAGATGGCCGAGTCTACAAAGCTCAGCACATCGTCCGATATTCATATATTTACGAAAGAGGAGGCCGCGGAAGAGGCCGGAAGAATTTTGATCGTCGACAATGACGCCACCGTCCGCGAGTTTCTCCAGATTCGTCTGAAAATGCAGGGCTACGAGACGCTGGCCGCTCATGACGGCACGTCCGCCCTGGAACTGATCGAGAAATGGGAGCCGGATCTGGTGCTGACGGAGCTCAACCTTTACGGGATTGACGGGCTGCCGTTCATTCACCAAATCCAGCAGCTGCCGGTCGACAACACGCCGAAAATCGTCGTGCTGACCGAACAGCGCGTGGAGCAAACCATCAGCCAGTGCTTTAAACACGGAGTAGACGACTATGTGACCAAGCCTTTCTCTCCGGTAGAGCTGGATGCCCGTATACACCGGTGCTTTCACTAAATCATCCGCTTTTCTTGAGCGTTACTTAGCAGCAGACCAAAACTTACATCTAATGGAGGTTGAGTGCTTGTGAATCACGAATATGAGCAGTTGTTGGAAGGAATTAAAACCAAAAAGGCCGTATTGGGCGTAGTAGGACTGGGATACGTAGGACTTCCGCTGGCCGTGGAAATGGTCAAGCAGGGCTTTACCGTAATCGGTATCGACGTGGATCCTGCGAAAATCGATAAAATCTATCAGGGCGAATCCTATATCACGGATATCTCTTCTGAAGACTTGGCCGCGGTCGTGGCTAGCGGACGCTTCAAGCCGACGACGGACTACAGCATGATCGCCGTCATCGACGCGCTCAGCATTTGCGTGCCGACACCGCTCAGCGAAAACCAGGATCCGGATACGTCCTACATTACGAGCGTTGTGGATCAAATCAAGCTGCACATGAAAAAAGGCATGCTGATTACCCTGGAAAGCACGACTTACCCGGGTACGACCGAAGAGCTGATCCAGACGGAAATCGAAGCGCTCGGCTACAAGGTGGGCGAAGACTTCTTCCTCTGCTTCTCTCCGGAGCGGGTGGACCCTTCCAATGTGCGCTTTAACACCTTCAATACGCCAAAAGTTATCGGCGGTACGACCGAAGCCTGCCTTGAGCTGGGGACGGCGCTCTACTCCCAGTATGTACAGACGGTGGTGCCCGTCACTTCGCCGAAAGTGGCCGAAATGTCCAAGCTGCTGGAAAACACGTTCCGCAGCGTAAACATTGCCTTCATCAACGAAATGGCCATGATGTGCGACCGCATGGGCATCGACATTTGGGAAGTCATCGACGCAGCGGCAACCAAGCCGTTCGGCTTTATGCCGTTCTATCCGGGTCCTGGCATCGGTGGACACTGCATTCCGCTCGATCCGATGTACCTGTCTTGGAAGGCGAAAGGCTTCCGCTTCTACAGCAAATTTATCGAGCTGGCACAGTCGACCAACGACAACATGCCGTATTACGTTATCGGCAAGACGTCGACGATTCTGAATGAATACGCGAAGTCTATCAAGAAATCGTCGATTCTCATCCTCGGCATGGCTTACAAGCCGGACATCAGCGACCTGCGCGAATCTCCGGGGCTTGAAGTCTACGAACTGTTCAAAGAGAACGGCGCGAATGTGGAATACTACGATCCGTACGCTGTCAGTTTCCGCGACAAACACGGCGAGACCGTGCACAGCGTAGCCTACGATCCGGCGCAGTTTAAAAAATACGACTGCATGGTGCTGATCACCAATCACAGCGGACTCGACTACGGCGAAATCGCGGCGATGGGCGTGCCGATCATCGATACGCGCAATGCATTCAAAAACTACACCCTGCCTCATATTTATAAAATCGGACATTCGGTGCAGCACGTGGAAGAGCCGGATGTGGCGTTAATCGTATAATAAAGGAGGGGATGGTTTGGGAGAGCTGCTCAAAAAAGCGAAAATCCCGGTGATCATAGTCATCTGCGGCTTGCTGCTCCTGCCTCTCCTGTTAAAATCGTCAACAATGGAAGATCAAAAAGCGACCTGGCTGTGGGATACCGAGCTGATCAAGGATCCCGGCAAAATTATAGCATTCTGCAGGGAGCAGAACGTAGGCACGATCTTCCTTCAGGTTCAGAAAAAGGTTAGCGATGAGGACTACCGCCGCTTTATTGCGGCAGCCTATGAGGAAGGCATTGCCGTGCATGCGCTGGACGGGCAGCCCGATTGGGCCTATGAACGCCAGAGCAGGGAGGCGGATCAATTTCTGCAGTGGGTGTTTGATTATAATGCAAAAGCAGCCCCAAGCGAGAAGTTTACCGGCATCCAGCTGGATGTGGAGCCCTATCAGTTAAGACGCTGGCAGAGGGATCAGGACGGCGTAGTCCGCGAATGGAGCAGCAATGTGGAAAAATGGGTAGCCCAGGGCAAGGAGAATGGCCTGTACATGAGTGCGGCCGTTCCCTTCTGGCTGGGCAACGTTAAGGATGCCAACGGCAGCGGGAACCTGAGCCGGTGGATGATCAGCCAGTTTGATGCCGTCGCCGTCATGTCGTACCGGGACAGTGGACGGAAGATTTACGATGTGGCCCGCGAGCAGTTGGATGAAGCGGACCAGCTCGGTAAATCGGTATGGATCGGCATGGAGCTGGGCGACACCGAAGAAGGTTCGCACATCACGTTTTTTGGCAAGGCCGTGCCTGTGATGGAGGAAGAGATGAAGTCTGTGAACAGTTTGGGCGACAGCCATCCTTCCTTTGCCGGACTGGCGGTACACCATTATGAAATTTGGCAGGACAAAATCGCTTCAGCGGCTTCGGACGAGAAGCCCGAGAAGTCCAATCAGTAAATGAAATCAGGCGTGCGAAGAGGGAAACCATTCGCACGCTTTTTTTCGTGGATGGAGAGCAGCCTCGGCACCGCACAAGGTTGAACGCATATCGCACACCGATATAAAAGACCCCGCTTGCCGGGGGCTTCACTTCAGGCATCCGGCAGCCGGATGCCGAGATAACGGCTGAGCACGAGGCCCGATTCCGCCTGCACGTACGTCCAGAGCATGGCGAACCGCCGCTGGTATCCGCGGCATAGATACGACGCCTCAATGCCCTTGGCGGTCCGGGTTTCCTCGTAGACCCGAATGCCTCGGGCCTTCATCTCGCGGCGGATCGACGTCAGGCTCGCCATAATCTGATCCTGGATGGACGACAGGGCGCGGATATACAGCTGTGCCATCTTCAGCGGGACCGTGCCGATCAGGCGAACGTCCTGCTCCAGCGCATCAAGCAAAACCACGTGCAGCAGGTAGGCTTTGACCAGACGGCCGTCTTCTTCCGAGGGGGCCGGAGGGGAGAGGGATGCTTTCATGAGGCATGGCACTTCCTTACTAACAGTATAGGAACATACGTTCTAATTATACTCATGTTAAGGCAAAAGTATTCGGGAAGGCAATAACGAATTTATGGAAGCGCGCAGAGTTTCGGTCCGGACGGGTGGATTTGGTATAATAATGAGAAGCGTAGCTTCGCAGAAGCGGCATTGAACAAAAGAAACTTGGAATCGCGGAACTTTAGGTTGGAGGAAAAATCATGTTTTTGAACAAAGGAGAAATATTATTCAGACAGGGGGACAGCGGGGAGTTTTTATACCATATCAAGAGCGGCTTGTTCAAGGTAACACGGCTCCATAAAAACGGGAACAGCGTTCTGTTTAACGTGCTTTATCCGGGGGAAACGGTGCCTCACCATTCGTTGATCACCCCGAAGGATACCCACGGTACGGCAACGGCCCTGATGCGCAGCGAAGTCGAGAAAATTCCGGCAGAGGAGTGGTACCGCGAGCTCAGGGAGCATCCGGAGAAGGCGCTTGAAATCGCCCTTTTGCTGCAGGAAAAGGTGCGCTTTATGCAGCAGCGGATCGACCACTTAACCGTCGGAACTCCGGCCGAGAGGCTGGCGCTGCTGACCGATTGGCTGGACAGCTACGCCCACGGTATCCACTTTACCGAGCTGCTGACCCAGGAGGAGATCGGCCAGCTGATCGGGGTACGCAGGGAAACGATCAACCGGCTGCTTCGAGGGCATTAACATAGCGCCATCCACTCATCCGCCATACGCAAACGGTCCGGTAAACAAACAAAAGGGCTGCCCATTCAGGTTCTCTGAACCTGGGGCAGCCCTTTTGTGCATTTTAGTAAATCGTATTGGCCGGTTTGGAAATCGCATAGGCTAACTCAGTGCATTGCATTTGCTAAATCAGCGCATCGCATTGACCAATCCGTGCGTTGCATTGGCTTCAAATGACACCGTAGTCCGATAGGCGGGTTATCCCGCGAGCTGACAAGCTAACCGAGCTTGGCCCGCCGCCGATACGTTAGTCGAGCTGGCCTGCCGGGCCGAAAAATTCGTAATGGATCCGCTCTGCGGGGATTCCCAGCTCCTTAAGGGCGCTGTAGACGGTGCGCATGAACGGAACCGGACCGCAGAAGTAAAAATCAGCGTTTGGATCGACGATTTGCTGCAGCCATGCAGCGTCGATATATCCGGTTTTATGGCAGCTGTCGCCTTCAAGCGGTGTCTCATAGCAGAGGTAGGAGGACATTTGCGGATGCGCGCCTTCAAGGTCGGCGATATGCTCCTTCATCGCATGATGGCTTCCGTTTATCGCGGCGTGAACATAAGTGACTTTACGGGCCGGCTGTTCTTTCAGCAGCGTCTCCAGCATGCTGACCATTGGCGTCAGGCCGACCCCGCCGCTGATCAGCACGACGGGAATGTCTTGGGTCTGATCCAGCGTAAACGTGCCTGCCGGTGCACTGATTTCAAGGACGGTGCCTTCTTGGGCATGCTCGTGCAGATAGTTGGAGACGACGCCTGCCGGTTTACCCGGCGCGGCATCTTCGCGGCGCACCGAAATCCGGTAGGAAGAACCGCCCGGCGCAGTGGACAAGCTGTAGTGGCGGATCTGTGTATACGGCTGGCCTTCAGGCTGAACGCGGACCGTGATGTATTGTCCCGGTAAATAAGAGGCGATCGGTCCGCCGTCTTGCGGTTTTAAATAGAAGGAAGTGATCACTTCGCTCTCCTTCACTCTCCGTTCCACGACGAATGGGCGGAAACCGGACCAGCCTCCCGGTGCGGCTTCAGCTTCCCGGTACATTTCCGCTTCCACGCTGATAAATGCGTTTGCAATGACGCCGTAAGCCTCTTTCCAGGCTTCAAGAATTTCCGGTGTGGCCGCGTCGCCAAGAACTTCCTTGATGGCCCCAAGCAAATACTGCCCGACGATCGGGTAATGCTCCGGCTTGATTTGCAGCGCCCGGTGCTTCTGCCCGATCTGCTTGACGGCTGGAATAATATCCTCGAGATGATCGATATGCGCGGCTGCGGCATAGACGGCGCCCGCCAAGGCGGCCGACTGCCGTCCTTGACGCTGGTTGGCATGGTTGAATATGTTCAGAAGCTCCGGATGATCCTTGAAGAGATTGTTATAAAAGACGGATGTAATGGACTGTCCGTGTACTTCCAGTACCGGAACGGTCGATTTGATCGTATCAATGGTTTGTTGGCTCAGCATAAAGGGTTCCTTCTTTCAACGTAATATTTAACGATTTCATACGTTAAGTATAGAAAAGCCGACCACCCTTTATTGTGATTTCAGTCACATAAAAAATTGACATTGTGTGAACTTGAATTTACGTTCTGAAGACATGATCCGACGGAATAGGGCATAGGATATGACACGGTATCACGGTATCATTCCTGAAATCTGGATGACAGCGCCTGCGGCATAGAAGCCCTTCTTTTAGATATAAGAAAAGGTATAAGTTTCGGAGACTGGTTTCCTTATATCGCAACCAAAACTATCATATAAACGCGGTCCGGCTTCTTGGAATGCACGACGATAGACGTTTCTAACGCATTCTCCTCAGCAAGCTGTTTAGCAGGCAGTGCAACTGTGGTATAATAAGTATAGAAGTTATCAAACAAAAGAAAGGATCAGGATACCATGTGTCCCCGAAGGAACATTCCCCAAAGGACGATTTGGAAACGTTATGATCTCTCTTACACTTAGCTTCCATCGTAGAGAACAAGCGCCCGGATATTGGGTTGTGACAAACTTCTCGCGAAAGAAGGAAGCTTAAGATGCGAAGGACTCGGTCCTACAGGTTTCTTCCCGCGGAAGTTAGTCGCGTCCCTGACCAACTAACTACGATGAGGGGTAACCTGTATGAGGAAGAAAGACCATGTAATTTCAACGCTTCGATCAATCGCTATTATGATGTTAGGTACTTTTTTGCTGGCTTTTACGTATTATCACATTAATTTTCAGAATCATCTGTCCGAGGGCGGCTTCGTTGGCCTGTCGCTGCTCGGCAAGTACGCATTCGGATTTGACCCGGCAGTGACCGTGCTGATCCTGGATATTCCGGTGATCCTCGTTGCGCTGCTGCTGAATGGACGCAAATTTATTGTGAACACGCTTGTGGCGACCGTTTCGTTTTCCGTTTTTTACGATCTGATGGAACGCTACTCTGCGCTTGACATCAATCTTCACGGCAACCTGCTGCTTGCAGCGCTGCTGTCAGGCGTCTTGTCCGGCTTTGCAACCGGACTGGTACTGCGGTTCGGAGGAGCGACAGGCGGCGACGATATCGTGTCACTGCTGCTCAGCCGTCTCACCGGCCTTAAAGTCGGCACCGTATTTATTCTGCTCGATGCGGCCGTCCTGCTCGTGTCCTTGTTCTACCTGCCTCTGCAGGAAACGTTGTTTACGATTTTGGCCGTGAGCATTGCAGGGAAAATGATTACGTATACGGTCTCGTTTCGTGCGCATCGTACCTCGCCGGCAGCGGGAGATGCGGCACCTAAGATGACCGCGGGTCAGAAACAGCCTGCAGCCAAACCCGTTCACAAAGTTCGGAGTGTCCACTGATAGATAACCGCCTGGTTCCTGAGGGAATCAGGCGGTTTGCTGTTTATGGCAGGTATGGCAGGGCGGGGGCACCGTAAGGAGCCTCCCCGCGAAGACATACCACGAATCGCTCGATTTTGCCGTCTTGTGTAAACACTGGCATGAACAGGGTCACGAATAACTTCGATTGCTCTCGATTTTGCCGTCTTTGCCGTGAACGATGGCATGGACATCGTGTTTCGAGGCGTAGTCTTCCGCCTCGTCCATGGCTTCCTTCTTCGATCCAAAAGTCGACAAGGGCTTGTCTTTGCCTTCCACCTTGAGCGCCCATCCGTCCTCATGGGTGACGACATGGACGTCGGCATCGCCGCCCCGGCCGCTGCGGGAACGGGAAGTCTTGCCTGCGTGCTCGTCCCGCTCGTCATCCGAACGGCCGGATGCATGCTTCGATTGCCCTTCCTCACCGGCAGGGTGGTCCTCATTCCACTTTTCCGCCTGAGCGGTGCCGATGGCAATGGCGCGCCCTTCCTCATAGCCTTCCTCGAGCAGCGCATTGGCGATTTCGACCGCCTTATTCCGCACCCGGGGCTCCAGGTTTTTCATGGATACTGGGTAATCATGCTTATTCCAAGGCATTGTCAATCCCTCCAAACCAGTTCTCGTTTACCCCTATATTACCCGGCGCCGCGCGAATCAAACGATGTTCATCCGCCCGATATGCATTATAATGGAAAAGATTGAGAATAAAGGAGTGGGAAGCGTGATGATGCAGATGCTGCTGGTACTGCTCTTGACGGGGATCATCCATACCGTGGACAGCCTTTCCTATGCTCTGCGGCTCGGCGGGCTGCGCAGCCGGCGGATTACGCTGGCCCTGTCCCTGTCGGGGCTGCTTGTGATCGTGTCGAGGACTTCCAACATGGCGCAGGGGCCGATGGTCGGCAGCATGGTGGACAAGGCGCTGGCGTCGGCCTCCTTTCATTTGGAGTCGAGGCTGCATTGGATCATCGCCGCCGCCACAGCCGGTACAGCAGCAGCCATGCTGCTGTTTCCGAGCGTGGTGCGGATTTGCTCGCGGCTGGTCGTCCATTTGGAAGCTGCCGGTTCCATTCCGCAAATGGTAAGGCAGCTGACTGCCGGGCGAAAATGGAAGAACGGGGCGGCGTACGTCAAGCTGCCGAATCTCCAGATGCTGCGCAGCCTCTTTCAAGGCCGCCTGCCCAGACGCCTGATGGCGATCAATATGGCCGTCACGGCCATTTATACCGTCGGCGTGCTGTCCGCGCTGTATGCCGCCTATCTATGGCCGGCTTCCCGGCTGGCGGCATCGACCTCCTCCGGTCTGATCAACGGGGTGGCGACGATTCTGCTGACGCTGCTCGTCGACCCGCGGATCGCCCTGCTGTCGGACCGGACATTGCGGGGAGAGTCACGTCTGGGGCGGATGAATCAGGTGCTCGGCCTGATGCTCGTGTCCCGCTGCGCCGGGACGATCGCGGCCCAGCTGCTGCTCGTTCCCTGCGCATTCTGGATCGGCTGGCTTATCTCCGGCTGACCTCATGCAGCTGGAAAAAGGGAACGCGCATGAAAAAGAGGGTAAGGCTGCAAGCCTTACCCTCTTTTCGTATAAAGAACGAACCTCAGCGCCTATCGCTTGCTGGTCTCGCATAGAACGGCAGAACCGTTTATTCAAACAGCACTTTATATTCGGAATATCCTTCCTTATCCAGGTCTTCCTTCGGAATAAAGCGAAGCGCCGCGGAGTTGATGCAGTAGCGGAGGCCGTTCGGCCCCGGCCCATCGTCAAATACATGGCCAAGATGCGAATCCGAGCCTTTGCTGCGCACTTCGGTCCGTACCATCATATGGCTCAGGTCCAGCTTCTCTTTAATGTGGTAATCGCGGATCGGCCGGGTAAAGCTCGGCCAGCCGCAGCCCGAATCATATTTGTCCGTGGAGCTGAACAGCGGCTCGCCGGACACGATGTCGACGTAAATGCCGTCGCCGTGATGATCCCAGAACTCGTTTTGGAACGGCCGCTCCGTGGCGTTGTTCTGGGTGACTTCGTATTGAAGCGGCGTCAGGCGCTGTTTCAGTTCTTCCTTGTTTATCTTGGGAGCCCAGTGCTTCTCCAGGAAGTCATCGCGGCCCGATCCTTTCCGGTACCGTTTGTAATGTCCAGGGTTTTTCTTGTGGTAGTCCTGGTGGTAATCTTCCGCTTCATAGAACGGGCCGGCAGGCAAAATCGGCGTAACGATCGGCTTGTCAAAGCGGCCGCTTCTTTCGAGCGCCTGCTTGGACGCTTCTGCCTTCTCGCGCTGCTCCTCGCTGTGATAGAAAATAGCGGTCTGGTAGGAAGAGCCGCGATCGTAGAACTGCCCGCCCGCATCGGTTGGATCGATCTGCTGCCAGAACAGCTCGAGCAGCTTTTCATAAGGAAAAATGTCCGGGTTGAACGTAATCTGCACCGCCTCCACATGCCCCGTCGTTTCAGAGCATACTTCCTCGTAAGTCGGGTTCGGCTTATGGCCGCCGGTATACCCGGACACGATGCTGACGATGCCCGGCAGCTCCTCAAACGGGGTTACCATGCACCAAAAGCATCCACCCGCAAAAGTGGCTTTATGTTCAACTGGCTGTACGTCGCTCATGATATCACTCCGTTTCTTTCAAATCGTAAGTAAGGTGTACAACTCCATTATAATCCATCCGCGCAAGGGAACCAAGGAGCCCGGTTATTTCGGTCTCGTGCGGGAGAGTCGGCGGTACATTACCGCGATCAGTCCGAGCAAGAGGACATAAGCGGAGGCCGCAGCGGCAGAGATCCACGGGTGCGCAGACAGATTGCCGCCCAGGTAGGCATACAGCAGGATGCCCGGCACTTTGCCGATCCCGGAAGCGGCGGTGTAGCTCCAGAAGGGAAGCGCGGCGGCCCCGGCGAATATGTTGACCGCCATCTGCGGAACGATCGGAATAACCCGCGCGGCGGCGATACTGACAAACGGATGCGTTTCAATGAATGCGGTGAAAGTCTGCAGCGGCTTGATCCGTTCCAGATACCTCCTGCCACGGTCCCGAAACAGGTAGCGGACAAGTCCGTACAGAATCGTGGCCGCCAGCATCGTTCCGATCCAGGAGACGACCGCCGCCCACAGGGTCCCGTAAGCGTAACCGAGCGCTGCGATGACCAGCTTATAGGGAACGACAGGGAACAGGGCGACCAGGGCAGCAATTCCGACCAGCAGAAGGAAGGACGGCCTTTCGCCCAGCGCCTCCATGATCGCGTCCCGGTACAGGAAAGCCCAAACGAGCAGAAGGATGTACAAGAGGGGCAGCAGCCATTTTTTCATGGTGATTTCCTTTCCACTTAGCCTATAATCTCCATCATACCAAAAATTAATGAATAAAAATCATAGTAATTGCCTTAGAGTTTTGCTATAATGGTTTCAACAAGTGAATAGTTCCCAAAGGGGAGTAGCTCATGCAATAAAGTCGTCATTACGGGATCGGTATCCCCGGCTTTATTGGCAACGATTATGTTGTTTTGCGAGACCTTTGCCTGATTTTTCATTAGGTAAAGGTCTTTTTTGGTGGGCAAAAAAGCGCCATTTTACCTAATGAAGGTAAGGGGCGCTTTTTTTAGTGCGGCGACTAATCATTCTATCTATATAGAATGAACTAAAGAAATGAACGTTATAGGTAAAACTTTAGTTCATTCTATCTCAAACAACAGAAAGGTGGAAATCGTATGGAATTGTTTACTATGGCATTTTGGGCAGCGCTCATGTCCATCGTCATCATTGACCTGGTTCTTGCCGGCGATAACGCCATTGTAATCGGGCTCGCCGCACGGAACGTCAAAAAAGAAGACCAGAAAAAAGTCATTATTTGGGGGACCGTGGGCGCTGTCGTCATCCGGGTCATCGCCACGCTGCTCGTCGTGCAGCTGCTGCTGATTCCGGGACTGCGGCTTGTCGGGGGAATCGCGCTTGTATGGATTGCGTATAAGCTGCTGATTGACGAAAAAAAGCACGACATATCCGCAGGCAACCAAATGTGGGCGGCCATCCGCACGATCATTATCGCCGATGCCATGATGGGTCTCGACAACGTGCTGGCGGTAGCCGGAGCGGCCCATGGAGACTTCCTGCTCGTCATTATCGGACTGGCGATTTCGGTGCCGATTATGGTATGGGGCAGCACGATCATCCTGAAGCTGACGGAACGCTTCCCGGTCATTATTACGATCGGTGCGGCGGTGCTCGCCTGGACGGCATCCAAAATGCTGGTGGAAGAGCCGCTGATTCACGACTGGTTTGCCAGCCCGATCCTGAAGTACGGGTTTGAAGTGGTGGTCATTGCCGCCGTCGTTGCTTTGGGACTGATGACCAAAAAGAAAAAGCAGAAGGAAAACCGGGCGGCAGAGTCGATGTAACGGCTTAAATTTGCCGGCCAAAAGCGGTATAATGGGTATCTGTCCGGCATGTCCGGAAGGTTCGTTGGATGGAAGAAAGGTGGACCATAGGCATGAATGTAATAAACCGTAAGCGGAAGGTTGCGCTGGCGGGGCTCGGTGATATCGCCCACAAGGTATATCTTCCGCTGCTGGCCCACCACGAGAAGGTGGAGGTTGCCGGGGTGATGAGCCGCTCCGAAGCTACGGTGCAGCGCGTGACGCAGAATTACCGGTTTCCTCTGGGGACGACCGATCTGGAAGAACTGCTGTCATGGGACCTGGATGCCGTTTTTGTCCACAGCCCGACAGAAACCCATTATGACGTGGTTAAAGCCTGTTTGGAACGCGGGGTATCCGTCTATGTCGACAAGCCGCTGACGACGGATCTCACCAAGTCCAGGGAACTGGCCGCCCTGGCTTCAAAGAAAGGCCTGCTGCTCGCGGTAGGCTTTAACCGCCGGTTTGCTCCATTATATGTGCGGGCAAAGGCATGGGTCGAGGAGACCGGCGGATTTGTCCAGGCCGCTGCAGCCAAGCACCGGACCACCCTGCAGAAAGGGAGCAGCAGCGACACGATTTACGACGATCTGATCCATATGCTGGACCTGCTGCTCTGGCTGGGCGGAAGTGACTACGAGCTGCTTCATCACCATCTAAGCGAAGATGAACAGGGCCGGCTGCTGCACACCTCCGGCGAGCTGGGCCTCGGTCGGAACGTCACAGGAAGGTACAGTATGATCCGGCAGGCCGGAGCGGATATGGAGAAGCTCGAGCTGCACGGAAGCGGCCGGTCGGCGGAAATCGTAAATCTGGAGCGTGCGGTTTTGTGTGAGCATGGAAGGCCGCCCGAAACCCGCGAATTTGGAAGCTGGGAACCGATCCTGCATCGGCGCGGCTTCAGCGGGGCCGTGGATCATTTTCTGGAACATCTTGCTTCTCCGGAAGACTGTACTATTCGCGCTGAGCGGGTCATGCGCAGCCATGAGCTGGCATCAAGACTGGCGGAGCAGCAGAAGGGGGGGACTGACAATGGATGAACGGCAGAAGTCGCTGGAAGAAGGCATCGTGGAAAGCTACCGGCAGGATGAGGATATGATGATCCTGGTTTTTGCCCAGTGGTGCGTCAATCACGGGTTGGACCCCCTGGAGCTGTACCGGCAGGCGTACCCGCAGCAGGGTGACAACGAGCGGCTGCAGCGGGTGCTGGACCTGACCGTACCTAAAGAGGAGGCCGGGCCGATTCCGGACGATACTGTGCTTGGCGTGTTGTCGCTGTTCGGCAACGAAGACTTGGCGTTTGTCGTATCCGAAACGATCGCGGCGAGAGCCAAAAAATAAGCACCAGCACTTTTGGCTGCAGCTTAAATGGTAAAAGCAGCCCAGAAGCCATGCCCCATATCCGGGGCATGGCTTCTTTGCTCATAGGGCGGGAGAGCGTTATTTGCGGCCGGTATAACTCGCGGATGCTTCCAGCGCACTTTTCACCGCCTTCAAATATTGATAGCCGTGATGCCGGTCCGGTTCAAGGTAAGCTCCCTCTGCCCATTCGTTCCAGGCGTTGATAAACAGAAACTCGCTGCGGTACAGCCGGCTTGCCCTTTCGATCTGTCTCGCCAGATACCAGCCGAACTTGCGCGGGGAAGCCCCCATGCTGCTTTGCCCGTGGGCGCCGAGCCGCGGCGTGTTGTCCCAGTTGACGAAAGCGCCCGGGAAAATCGTCTCCCCGGCACGATGAGGCGAACGGTTCAATATGTTTTCCCAGACATGATCATAATCCACAACGATGTGCGGGTCGCCGCCGTACGTATTGACATAGCTCCAGATTTGCTGGGAACGGCTGTGACCGAACGTATAGTGCGGTTCGAACTCCAGGCTTGCTTCGAAGCCAGCTTGGTTGGGAAGGGGGAACCCCCCTAGCGTGCGTACAAAATAAATGCCTTCAAGCCCGTTTCTCCGGGCCAAATCGTTCCATAACCGGATCATCTCCTCGCATCGGGGGATGTTTCCGGGCCGATAGATGATAAACATCGGTTTCTCTTGAATACGGATGTATCTCTCATCCCGGAAGGCATCCAGCAGCGCATAAAAGTGCTCTTCCCAGTCACGTTCATCCCCGTAATCCTGCGGCATCAGCAGGTGATGATCACCGCCGTCCCACCTCCGGGTCCACGGCTCGTTGGCCCAGGACAGGCAGAACGGGATCCGGGGCTCACCCAGCCGCAGCACTTCGTTAAAAGGCTTTTCGAGCAGCCGCTTTCCTTTGAACCAGTAGTGGTAATAACAAAAGCCGTAAATGCCGTAGGACTGGGCGGTGTCCGCCTGCCACATCCGCGCGGCAGGGTCGGTCAAATCGTAGTAATACTGATCGAAGGGCTCATTGGGCTGCTTGTGCCCCGGGTACAAGGGGACGGCCTTTCGGGTATTTGTCCACTCGGTAAAACCCTCCCCCCACCACAAATCGTTTTCAGGTATCGGGTGAAACTGCGGCAGTAAAAATGCGATAAGCTTCAAGTTGACTTACCTCCCATACAACTTCGACGGCGGCTCAATCCTGATCCCGGCAGGCTGCCCGGATGGTTTGCATTCCTAGCGCCGAGCGGCGAGATGGAGCAGCTTCAGCACCATTTGCAGGCACGAATTGCGGTATTTGCTGCCGTACAGAGCGTTGGTCGACACATACCGCATGAGCTCAGGCCGGTCCCAATAATAGCCGAGTTTTTCCTGCAGGTCGCCGGCGGAGCGGAAGATGACGATATCTTCGTCCGGCCGCATGTACTCGTATAGATTGGGATCGTTCTCCGCCAGCAGAAAGCCTCCGCACGCGCCAATGGCCAAAACCTGCCCGGGCTCCGGCTGCGCATAAATGATTACGGTGGCCCCGTTATAATATTCCTGGATATCGGCAAGCGGCCGCACGCAGGTTACGCCGTCTTCGGGCTGCCATCCTAAGCCCATGGCAAACACTTTTTTGTCCGCGAGCAGCGGCTTCATGCCGGCGAACATCTCCCGGGTACGCGGATCCGCATTTCCGATGAACAGAATGTCGGATTGATACGCGATATTCACGGCTTTGGGGAAATACACGGATGGATCCGCGGCAAAAGGCAAATATACGATCTGTCTGCAGCCCATATAGCGGTACAGAGGAATGTGGTTGATATTTTGCGTGAATACGAGGTCGAATGCATCCGCAATCGAAGCCAGCTGTTCGGCAGGCGCAGCGGCATCCGCCAGCCAGACCGCTTTTACCGGGGAGCCGGACAGGACCGGATCCCGCAATTCGTCAAAAAAGTTCGCATCGGGATTGCCGAGCACCAGCAGGAGATCGAACGGAATGGCAGTCAGCCCTGCGGGCAGGTTATAGAGGTGCTTCACGGGAGCGGCCGCCTGTGTGACCAGCCTGAGCCCGTCAAGAATGGACTGTTCGGTATGCCAATGGCTATCTTCCGAGAGCAGCGACCGCACAAGAACTTTCATTTGTTTGGTATCCACCGGGCCTGGGGGGGTGCGTGCTCCGTCCAATTCAACCAGAACGGGTGGCGCTGCGGCCGGTTGTTCGGAAGGGACGGTTTCCGTTTCGGCAGCAACGGGGGGGCCTGGCAGACTTGGGGCTGCGCCGGGAAGGGGAGCTGGTACGTGCGGTGTTCCACCGCCGTTTTTCTTCAGCACGCGGACCACCATTTTGGCGATGCGCTGCTCGGTAACGGGATGCAAACGGATGTGGGTGCGGCGGGGGCGCTCGCGGCTCCTTTTTTTGTTCATGGCGTTTGATTTCCCTCCTCATCGCCTTAGCATAGTGTCATACCAGTGTATGGTTGTATCGTGAAAGCTGCCCCACGGACAACTGACCTGAAAAGGAAAAAAAGGGCGGATGCTGAAGCCGGCAGCACAAAAAAACCGGCGCTTATCCGCGCCGGCTTCAGCCTGTCTTATCCGATGTTCTAGTTCGGCGAACGGACGCCGATCCCGGTCTGGATCTGCTCCCTGTTCTCCATGCGGTATTCCTTGGGCGACTTGCCGAACCGGGACCGGAATACCCGGTGGAAATACGTATAGCTGCCGAATCCCGAAGTTTCCGCAATGTCTTCGAGCGACATCGGACTAAACACGATCCGCTCGCGGGCCATTTCCAGCCGGACGTCCAGCGTATATTGCATAATGCTCGTCCCGAAGGCCTCCTTAAACAGATGGACCGCCCTCGAGACGCTGATGCCGACATGTGAAGCGACATCCTCCAGCTTGAAGGATAACGAGGCGTGTTCTTCAATAAAATGCTTCATGCGGTAAGCCAGGTACGTTCTCGGGGTCGTGGAGGGATGCTCGCTAAGGAGGCGGTCCGTTTCGAGGCATAAAATCCGCATATAGTATCCGGATATTTCGGGATACGGGTTGGACATTCTCCGCTGCTCCAGCACGATCTGGCGGAACAGGCTGATCAGGCTCTCGTTAAGCGGGACGCGGATACGCGTCGGCCGTTTCTGCTTGGCCCACCACTGGTCGATCCATTCCCCGCCGAAGAAAATATGATAGTCGCCGCTTTCTACGGCAAGCTCGCCCTGAGCGTTCGGCTCCTCGCCGATCAACAGCTCGTACGGCTCGTCAGGGGAATAAATCAACAGATCGCCCGATTCGACGGGAACAAGCTCACCGTCTACCAGTGCGCGGCATCTTCCGTCGGTCTGCAGACGCATGAGGTAATTTTTAACGCCGTCCATCTCGCTCATGTAGAACGGTTTATGATGAAATGAAAATCCTGCTGTATAAATGTGCACTGAATCTTGGGTGGACATGATAGGGCTCCCTTTGCAATCCAAAAAATAATGACCAGATTGTTCATGTTTCGATCATATAATTCATTTTAATATAAATAAATTCGGAATACCATGTTACTAGATTGTTGAATACGCATTCAGCATCGTAAGGAGTGACTTTCGTGGAGAACAAAATGAAAGCCGGCATTATCGGCTGCGGCAACATCAGTGCCATTTACCTGGAGAATTTAAAGAAAAGCCCGGTTGTTGAAGTGGTGGCGGTTGCCGATCTGGTGACTGAACGCGCCCAGGCGCGGGCTGAAGAGTTTGGGATTGCAAACGCATACACCGTGGATGAGCTGCTCGGTGACAAAGAGATTGAGCTCGTCATCAACCTGACGATTCCCGGCAGCCATGCCTCCATCGATTTGGCGGCGCTTGAAGCCGGCAAGCATGTATACGCAGAGAAGCCGCTGGCGACCTCGCTGCAGGACGGCAAGCGCGTGGTTGAACTGGCCGAGCAGAAAGGACTGCGCGCCGGAAGCGCGCCGGATACGTTCCTCGGATCAGGCGTGCAGACCGCCAAAGCGGCGATCGAAGCCGGAAAGATCGGCATACCGGTGGCGGCAACCGCATTTATGATGGGCGGCGGCCCGGAGGGCTGGCATCCGGACCCTGAATTTTTCTACGCGCCGGGCGGCGGTCCGATGCTGGACATGGGTCCGTATTACCTGACGGCGCTGGTTGAGCTGCTGGGTTCGATCCGCCGGATCAGCGCTTCGGTAGGTGCCCAGATCCCGATGCGGACCATCGGCTCGGGGCCGAAGAGCGGCCAGCAGATTCAGGTGCAGACACCGACCCATCTGGCAGGCACCATCGATTTTAAACAAGGCGCCATCGCCACGATGATAACCAGCTTTGATATTAAAGCCGGGGCCAATCTGCCGTGGATTGAAATTTACGGTACGGAAGGAACGCTCAGCCTGCCGGATCCGAACTTCTTTAACGGCGACGTCAAGCTCCGCCGAAGCGGTTCCAGCGAATGGGAAGTGCTGACGCCCGTTTTTGAGAGCACCCAGAACGAACGCGGCCGCGGTGTAAACGACATGGTCGAAGCGATCCGCTCGGGGCGTAAACACCGGGCCAACGGCAACCTGGCCTACCACGTGCTGGAAGCCATGTATGCTTTTGAAGAGTCATCCATCAGCGGCAGCCATGTCGTACTTGCGAGCAGCCATGAATAACGGTCATCCCAATAAGGTGACCTATAAGCGAATACAGGGGTGAACCAATATGTTGAAGCTTGGCCTGCAGTTATATACGGTTCGTGAAGAAATGGAAAAGGATTTTGAGGGTACGTTGAAGAAAGTAGCAGAGCTGGGTTATCAGGGCGTGGAATTCCACACCTTCTTCGGACGCTCCAGCGCCGAGGTCAAGAAGCTGCTGGACGAGAACGGTCTGGTCGCCATCGGGACCCATACGCCGTACGACCGGATGCAAAACGCACTGGACGAGGAAATCGCCTATAACAAGGAGATCGGCAGCAGCAGCCTGATCGTTCCTTACCTTGGTGAGGAGCAGCGCAAGTGGGACGAAGTGTTTGACAACCTGAAGCGTATCGGTGAGAAATGCGCCGCGCAGGGGGCCACACTGCTGTACCATAACCACGATTTTGAATTTACGGAAACACGCGGCGAGGAAACGGTGTTCGACGCGATGTACGAAGCGGTGCCCGCCGACCTGCTGAAGGTGGAGCTGGATACGTGCTGGGTATATTTTGCCGGCTACGATCCGGTGGAGTACATCGAGAAGTATGCGGGACGCCTTCCGATTGTGCACTGGAAGGACGTCAAGCGGAAAGAGGACGGCACGCCGCAGACAGTCGAGCTCGGCGCAGGCGAAGTCAACCTGGAAGCCGTAGCCGAAGCAGCGGACCAAGCCGGCGTGGAATGGATCGTTGTGGAGCAGGATTTCTGTGAAAGACCACCGCTCGAAAGCATTGCAGCCAGCATGGAATGGATCAAATCTTATGCCAGAAACGGAGGACCCGTAAATGTCTAGCTCAAGCAAAACCCTGAAAATCGGCATCATCGGCTGCGGAGGAATCGCAAACGGCAAGCATATGCCGAGTCTCAAGAAGCAGCCACAGGCGGAAATGGTTGCGTTCTGCGATATCGTGCAGGAGCGCGCAGAGAAGGCCGCTGCCGAATTCGGCGCAGAAGGCGCCAAAGTGTATACAGATTTCCGCGAACTGCTGAAGGACGCAAGCATCGACGTCATTCATGTATGTACGCCGAACGATTCCCACTCCGTCATTTCAGTGGCGGCACTGGAAGCCGGCAAGCATGTCATGTGCGAGAAGCCGATGGCCAAGACGGCCGCCGAGGCCAAAGCGATGGTGGAAGCCGCCAAGCGCACCGGCAAGAAGCTGACGATCGGCTACCAGAACCGCTTCCGCAACGACAGCCAATACTTGAAGGAGCTGTGCGAGAACGGGGAGCTCGGCGACATATATTACGGTAAAGCGCTGGCCATCCGCCGCCGTGCCGTTCCGACCTGGGGCGTGTTCCTTGACGAAGAGAAGCAGGGCGGGGGACCGCTGATCGATATCGGCACCCACGCGCTCGACCTGACGCTGTGGCTGATGGACAACTATAAGCCGAAGAGCGTGCTCGGGAGCACCTTCCACAAGCTGGGCCATAAAGAGAATGCGGCCAACGCGTTCGGCCCTTGGAATCCGGAAGAGTTCAAGGTAGAGGATTCCGCATTCGGTTTCATCACGATGCAGAACGGCGCAACGATCGTGCTGGAGTCCAGCTGGGCGCTGAACGTCGTGGAAACCGGGGAAGCGAAGACGGTTCTTGCCGGCACGGAAGGCGGGGCTGACATGAAAGACGGCCTGCGCATCAACGGCGAGAAAATGAGCCGCCTCTATGAAACCACGGTGGATCTGAACGCCGGCGGCGTAGCCTTCTACTCCGGGTCGGCAGAGACCGATGCCGACAAGGAGCAGCGCCTGTGGCTCGAAGCCATCCTGGAAGATAAAGAGCCGGTGGTCAAGCCGGAGCAGGCCTATGTGGTCACGCAGATCCTCGAAGCCATTTACGAGTCTGCCAAAACAGGCAAAGCCGTTTATTTTGAGGAATAGTCATCCTTTGCATAGAAGCAATTATTTATAGCTACGATAACCAAGAATGAGGAGGAGTACACTTGAAACTGGGAGTATTTATGGTATTGTTTGGTGGACGCAAACTGGAGGACGCTTTGGACTATGTCGTCTCCAAAGGATTGAAGGCTGTTGAAATCGGAACAGGGGGCAATCCCGGCAACGCACACTGCAAGCCGGCGGAGCTGCTGAAGGACGAAGCCGCATTGAAGCAATTCAAGGACGCAATCGAGTCCCGCGGCCTGACGATCAGCTCGCTGAGCTGCCACGGCAACCCGCTGCATCCGCAGAAGCATCTGGCTCAGGCCGACCACGAGGATTTCGTGAACTCGGTGCTGCTGGCTGAGAAATTGGGCGTTGAAGTGGTCACCACGTTCTCCGGATGCCCTGGCGACCATGAGGATGCCAAATATCCGAACTGGCCGGTAGCGCCTTGGCCAAACGATTATCAGGAAGTGCTCGCATGGCAGTGGGAGAACAAAGTTATCCCTTACTGGACCGAACAAGCGAAGTTTGCCAAAGAGCATAATGTAAAAATCGCGCTTGAGCTCCACGGCGGATTCTCGGTGCATACACCTGCGACACTGCTCCGCCTGCGCGAAGCTGCCGGCGAAACGATCGGCGCCAACCTAGATCCGAGCCACATGTGGTGGCAGGGCATCGATCCGGTGCAGGCGATCCACATTTTGGGCCGTGAGGGTGCGATCCATCACTTCCATGCAAAGGATACCGTGATCGATCCGATCAATGTTAACAAATACGGCCTGACCGATATGCAGTCCTACACGAACATGCTGGACCGCGCTTGGCAGTTCCGCAGCGTAGGCTACGGACACGATGTAAAAACGTGGGCTGACATTATCAGCGCACTGCGCCTCGTCGGCTATGATTATGTCGTCAGCATCGAGCATGAAGACGGCCTGATGTCTGTTGAAGAAGGCTTCTCCAAAGCCGTTCAAAACCTGCAGCAAGTACTTATTGAAGAGCCACTCGGCGAGATGTGGTGGGTCTAGGGGGATAAACCATTGATTAATGTAACCATTTGGAACGAATTCGTTCATGAAAATATTCACGACGAAGTGAAGGCAGTCTATCCGGAAGGCATTCATGCCGCACTGGCCGCAGGGCTGGACGGGAACGGCTTTGCGATTACAACGGCGACGCTGGACCAGCCGGAGCATGGATTGACCGAAGAAGTGCTGAATGCCACGGACGTGCTCGTATGGTGGGGCCATATGGCCCACGACCAGGTCAGCGACGAAGTGGTGGCGCGTGTCGTAAAACGCGTGCTAGGCGGCATGGGACTCATCGTGCTGCACTCCGGCCATTTCTCCAAACCGTTTAAAGCGTTGATGGGAACCTCCTGCGACCTCAAGTGGAGAGAAGCAGGGGAGCAGGAAATCATTTGGAACGTGAACCCGTCCCATCCGATTTCCATGGGCATTGACGCCAAAATTATCCTCGAGCATGAGGAAATGTACGGCGAATTTTTCGATATTCCGGCTCCGGATGAACTCGTGTTTATCAGTAATTTTGAAGGTGGCGAAGTGTTCAGAAGCGGATGCACTTTCCGCAGAGGCCAAGGGAAGATCTTCTATTTCCGTCCAGGCCATGAGACGTTCCCGACCTATTACCAGCCGGAAATCCTGAAAGTCATCGCCAACGCGATCAATTGGGCGTATCCTCTCCAAACGCCGGCTCCGGTATTCGGCAACATGCAGCCGGTCAGAGAACTGAAGCCGGCGGCAGTATTGTAAGTTTTCGCAAGGCGCATCAGCCTAAAGCGGCGGTCCAACCGCCGCTTTTTTGCTTGCTTGCAGAGCATGCATGATTTTCGGATGATCTGTAGATCATGGGATCAGCAAGGAATCGGGAGTCCCGTTTTGAAAGGGAGAGAACATTTGCGGAGCTTTCCAGCAGTTGTCTTGTTTCATTTTGCGCAAAAATGTGGTAAAATGAAATATACTAACTTAATGTAAGCGTTCATGAGACGTAACTGTTTACATGGATTCTGTAAAGAGGTGAAGATCATGAATCAACAACAATTTAACATGTGTCCGCGATTCGAAAATGCTTTCTCCATATTAGGGAAACGCTGGAACGGCTTGATCGTCTTTTCCCTGATGGATGGTCCGAAACGGTTCAAGGATATATCGAAATTAATTCCTTCGATGAGCGATAAGATGCTGTCCGAACGCATGAAAGACTTGGAAACGGAAGGAATTCTGGTTCGGCACGTTTATCCCGAAACGCCTGTCCGTATCGAATATGAGCTGACGGATAAAGGCCGAGCGCTGCGTCCCGTTATGGAGCAGGTTCAAGAGTGGGCAGAACAGTGGGTTGAGCTGTAAAACCGTCCGAAAGGTACGGTTCTGCGGGAAACCCGTTAACGACAAACCTTCCTTCCATTAAGGAGGGTTTTTGTTAATTATAGGAAAAGACTTGCACCAAATGACGGAGTCTGTAGTATAATTGGTAAAAAACTGCCTTTTCGGCGTATAAGGAGGCGGATGACGATGAGGAAGATCATATTCTCCCAGGGAATCGGGTACGGCAAGGACGATGTACACGAGCTTGAAAGCGCTTCGGTCAAGGTTCGGGGCATTTACGACAAGACACTCAGCATGCTTAGCCGGTATTGGCCGGAATCGATTTGGAAACGCTGGACCTTAGACAGGCCTGCTCAGGCGTCACCTGCCGACGAAGACAAAGACAAGAGCAGTACGATTTTTCAAAAATGGATTCAAGGTCCTACGGGCTGGAAATGCATCGGCTGTGAGCGGCATAATGTCGAGAGCCTTGTTGCGAATCATGCCTCGGACGGAACGTCCAAGCATGAATACATCTTTCACAACGGCCGGTATCAGAGCATGCTGCTGCAGGTCATCATTTGGTCCCAGTACGAAGAAATCACCATGTTTCACCCCTTTCTCGGTGACACTCCTTTTTTCACGGAAGAAGAACTGGAGGTCATCTCCACTTATTTTGTGCCTACCTATGTCCATGAAGCCCCTCTGATCCAGCTTGGCAAAAGTTACAAGAAACACAACACGAAATTTCCGATCTACCAGGAATATATTTCAGCTCCGCCGCTGATGCTGCAGTTTGGGGGAGAGGTGCTGGAGGGTACGTGGATGACAGGCGTATACGTGGACCAGGCGAATTTTCTCGGTTTGGGCCCTTATTTGAAAAATACCGACGGCACTCGGACGTTCATGGAGCCTCTTATCGATTCATAGGAAACATCTGCCGGAATGCGCGGATTATGCGGGCCCGGCTCGAATATGGTAAAATAGAGTCCTCAGGGGAGGGCTCTATTTGCGTTTTGGAAGAGTCCTGCGAGATTGCGGAAGCAAAGGTGGTTATTCGATGAGGAAGCCGGTTTTACACGCTGCATTCATCATGTTGATCATAGCAGCACTGCTGCTGACAGGCTGCAAACAAGCCGACCAGGAGGAGGCATCGGCCAACGTTTATTCGAATGACGTCAATGGGGAGGTCTCTCTCTCGGAAAAAGACGGCTTCTTCTCACCGGCGGTCATCCAAAATTTACAGCAATATTTGCAGCAGGGCGTGACGGTCCGGGAAGGGCTGAAGAGAAGCGGCATTGTCGGTTTCAGCGACAACGGAAGCGTCCTGACGATCAGCCAGGTGTCCCTGGATCCTTTATTTGAGTGGGCATTTGAAATCAATGGCAAGAAGCTGGGCAAGGATAATCTCGACACCGTCCTGCAGGACCATGATGAAATTTCCATCAACATTCAGTACGCTGATCCCAAAAAGGACGGGAAAGATGCAAAGGCTCCCGAATTTACCGTGCTGAAGCTGGACGGCGGGTCCATGAAGCCTGATATGACGCATTCTTATGTATTTCCGTACACCAATAATCAAAGCGTCAGGGACGTTATGGCGCACAGCGGTTTCGTGAAGCTGACGGACAATAAAATGTACGTAGACACCGTCCAGGGGTACAGTCCCAAATCGGTGGAGAAGTGGGTCGTCAAGGTGAACGGGAAGGAACTGGTGGACAGCGGTTTGGAAATGAAGCTGACGCCGCAGGATGAAGTGGAAATCAGGCTGGAACGGGCAAGCGTATAATGGACAAACCCAATAGAAGCAAATGGACAAGCACGAATTGGGCTGACAGCGAATTTGAAATGAAAATCCAGAATAAATGATACATGTCGTGTGTAAAAGGAAGGGTACCCCTATGTGGATGAATGAGAAGATCAAGGCTTCTGAGGTGGAATTAACCGGCTTGAACGGCGAGGATATCGGAATCGTCCCGACCAGGGAAGCGTTGGCCATGGCCCGCAAGCTGAAAGTAGACCTCGTCTGCACGTCGCTGATGAGCAGTCCGCCGCCGTGCCGGCTGGTGGCTGCCGCCGACGCCAAGAAGGAAGCCCAGGCAGCCAAAGCCAAATCTTCCGACCGGGTAGTAAAGGTGAAGGAGATCCGGCTGACCCCGAACATCGAGGAGCACGATCTGGACACGAAGAAGCAGCAGGCCGCGCGAATATTACAAGCGGGAAATGCCGTCATGCTGGTGGTCCGGGTGCAGGGCAAGGAGGGCGCCGCCGCCAAGGTCCTGCTGGAGGACCTGGTTCGGGAATTAAAGGAGTGGGGCCGCGCCAAAACAGGCATCCAGGTGAGCGGCAAGCAGGCTGCCGTACAGATCGATCCGGTCGCATAAATAAAAGACAAAGCCCCCGGGCGCCGTTAATTCAGGCACTCAGGGGCTTTTCTGCGGTTCGGATTAGTCTATAAGCGATCTCCAGCCGTCGAGGTCGTGGACGGACACCCCTGCGAATGAGGTGTTGACCTGCGCCAATTGCTGCAGCTTGCCCAGCTGGGAGTCCATATAAGCTTTTCCTTCCTCATAGAAGGTAATAAATTCGCCTTCGCTGCTCGGCTTCGTTTCGACAGAAGCAAAGGCCGGCTTGCCGAGATAGTTCGCCTCTTCCAGTTCGCGCTTGGCGGTGCTGTAGATGCCGTCGGCGGTATCCCGGTAGGACATGATCGCAACGGCGTCATATTGACTGATCATGAAGCGGCTCAGCGTGCTTGTTCCGTCCGCTGTCGTATAGTTGCAGAGCCAAAACGGAATATCGGCGGCAACTGGAAGATTCATTTCACGCACATTATCGGTTAAATACTGGACGTTTTCCTGCCATTGGCGGATGACTGAGGTCTGGTCCGTCTTCCATTGAGGCAGCACGTGGGGTTCGATGTCGACATGAACGCCCTGGAACTTCTCGTCCTCTGCAGCGCCGTTCTGGTACGCCTTCACCCAATCGAGGAAGCTTGTGATTTTGTAACGTTCCGACGTAAGTCCCCAGGACGGGGCGCCGCTGAGCGCATCGACCCGGATATCCAAAGCTCCGGCCTGTTTGATGAAGCTCTTATAGTAGGAAGCAGGAATATCGCTGTTGGTCTGGAGATAAATCGTCCGGACGCCGTGATCGGCCGAAAATTTCAGCATCTCCTTGGCTTCCGTCTTGATCAGCACCGTGTTCCACAGCCAGGTGGCTTTGGTGTAACCTTCCGCTTTAGCCTCATTTCCGGGGAAGAGACCCGCGGCAAACCATAATACAACGAAGGCAGCAATCCATCCTGAACGCAATGAATATTTACTTGACATGACAATCGTACACTCCTTTATGTGATATGCGGTACTACCTGATTCAATGGACCCTCTTTCACGACAAATACGATTCCTTATGACCAGATCTGGCAGCGGGTAATACATATGATGTTCCTGGTTTTGGCGGATCTCAGTCCTCCTTACAAGGATCTGTAGTCTGATAGCAGGCCCACGTCACGATAGGTAGATCTGCGTAGTGGATGAGTCCTTGGAAATAGGTGCTATCCAATTGATCGGTTCTTTATTCCGCATTATATATAGGTCTTAAGAATCATTTAATAGTATATGAAGAAAGCGCTTTAATGAATATAGGTATTTGGAAGGGTGAAAAGAGAAAAATTAGAGGGTGGTAGAGAGGAATCGAAGAGATACAGTCCTTTTAGCTCATGAAATACCCCCTGCGCTGCACGCAGAGGGTAGTGATGATTTCTCTTAAATCCGGCATATTTCCTTCGGGCAATGCTCACAGTGACAGATGCCCTGCAGATGAGAAATGTCGTTAATGACAATCAGGCCGTCCACAATGTCCACCGCACCGCATTTGCGGAGGTCGCCCAGCATCCGGTTGACGCTTTCGCGCGTAGCTCCGATCAGGTTCGAAAGATCCGTGTTGGTAAGCTTTTTATGGATGATGATACGTCCACCGGTATGTTCTCCGTACGTATTGCCGAGCCGGATCAGTGTCGAACAGAGCGCGCCGGGCTTGCCGTACATCATGAGATCCCGGAACTTGGTCTGCGTGAGGCGGTGATGGTTGCCCATCCATTTCATAAAGTCCATCGCAAAAGATCCGTCCTGGCAAATGAGGAATTCCATATCCTGCTGGTCGATCACGCCGACGACGCTGTCCTCAAGCACCTCGGCGGTATAGCTGTGCGTACGGCTGCCGATCGGGTCGGCCTGGCCGACGATATCGCCGCTTGTATACATATAGACGATAAGCTCTTTCCCTTCGACCGAGGATTTGCTTAATTTAACGCATCCGCTGTAGATATAGTAAAATCTGTCGGCAGCATCCCCTTCCCAGAACAGGTGGGAACCCGCAGGCATCTTTATTTCCGTCATCATGGAAAGCATCCGTGTGAAATTGGCGTCCGAGAAGCAGCATGTATTCCGTACCGTGTCCTCGAGTGCAGGCAGTGTGCTCATCGTTCATTTCCCCTTTTTGGCTTGCTGTAATGTGATTGCCTTTATCCATATTATAGCGGGAATACGAGCGGCTGAGTGCGCGCCGGGCGGGCGAAAAGTGTCAAATTTCTAACAATGTGATTATTTTCACTTGGTGTAGAGGATTTTCCCCCTGCATTAGCGGAATATTCTCCTTACGGATCTGGCGGCCGCTTCTTATAATTAAGGATGTAAACCAGATTGCTAAGGGGGGCTAACCAGATGAAGATGAAAAGAAGTTTGATGCTGCTGATCTCGTTATGTTTTGCGGCGTCGCTCGCGTTATCCGGTTGTGGAAGCGATAACAAATCGGCCGGAGAGACGGGCGGGGGTTCATCGGGAACGGAGCCGAAGACGGAGGAAGCGCAAAAGGCCGAACCGTTCGAGCTGACACTGAGACATACGCAGGTTGGCCAGGACAAAGAGAAGCGTTTTGCCATTTTGCAGGACGTCGTGAAAAAGACGGAGGGCGAAATCGAAGGGTTAACGTTCAAGCTGGATGGCGTGGAATCCGACGTCAACCGGAAAGAGAAGCTGCGCGGCGAAATGGCGGCAGGCAACCCGCCGGATATTTTCGACCTGTTCGGCAGCCCCGATTCCAAAGTGTACGCCAAGGAGGGCAAGCTGCTTGATTTGACGCCGATCATTGAGGAGCTGGGGATCAAGGATAAGTTCAGCTCGCTCGAGCCGTTCACTTACGAAGGTAAGGTCTACGGGCTGCCGATCGGCGGATCCGGCGAAGGCTTCTTCTACAACAAGGAGTATTACGATAAAAAGGGCTGGGCGCCGCCTAAAACGTTCGCCGAGCTGGAAGAGCAGCTGGCCGCGATCAAGGCCGACGGCAAGGTGCCTATGGCGGCAGCTTCCAAGGCAGGCTGGGTGCCGCTGATGCTGACTAACCATCTGTGGTCGCGCTACGCGGGACCGGACATTACGAATAAATTCGCTACCGGCGAAGCCAAATGGAACGATCCGAACATGGTCAAGGCGTTTGCGAAGCATAAGGAATGGGTCGACAAGGGCTATTTCAAAAAGGGCGAGCTGGGCTTTGAATACGCTGAGTACACGACCCAATTTACGAGCGGGGAAGCCATTTTGATGTATGACGGAACCTGGAAGTCTTCGGTGTTCAAGCAAGGGGAATCCGGCGAAGGCATGATCGGTAAAGTCGGCTTCTTCAACCTTCCGCCGGTGGACGGCGGTGTAGGCGATCAGACGGCGCTGATGCGCGACGTCAACAACGGCTACGGCTTCTCGTCCGCGGTCGCCAAGGATCCGCGCAAGCTGGAAGCAGTGAAAGCGTTTATCAAGAACCTGTTTAATGAGGAAATGCAGATCCGCGGTTTGGTGGAAGACGGGGTCCTGCCGGCCATGAAGCTGGACGCATCTGTGCTGGAGTCGAGCATTACTGACGATCTGATGAAGCAAATCGTCGACGTGCTGAACTCGGCCCAATCCTCCTTCCCGGCATTCGACTCGCTCGTACAGGCTGACGTGACGACGGAAATCAGCAACATTCAGATTCAAAAGCTGATCGGCAACCAGACGACGCCTGAGAAGATGGGCGAAGCGCTCCAGAAGGCACAAGAGGAAGCGAATTCACTGGAAGAATAACGGCAGCTGATGCGGTGTGCCTCGGGTTAAACCGGGGCACCTGTTTTTTACTCAACCCCCTCAAGTCTGAGGGAGCATGACATTTTTTCGGGCGGACGACCAAGCGCCCGCGTTGGGAGGAACTCCATGAACAAAGCATTGAAGAATCCTGCGCTCTACGTCCTGTTTATTCTTCCCTGCTTGATTTTGTTTGCCATGTTTTTTCTGTATCCGATTGTAAGCTCGATCCGTTACAGCCTGACGAGCTGGAACGGCGTATCCAGCGATCCGAAATTCATCGGCTTCGACAACTTCGTGAAGGCGCTGACGGAGAAGCGGTTTTGGACCGCAGTCCGAAACAACGGCTATTTCATTTTGTTTTCCTGTGGAATCCAAGTGCCGCTGATCGTCTTTTTTTCGCTCCTGATCGCCCATGTCAAAAAATTGAAGGGGCTGTACAAGACGGCGGTATTTTTGCCTTCGATTATGTCCACCGCCGTGATCGGCATCCTCTGGGGATTTATTTATGAGCCGAACATCGGGCTGCTGAACAATATTTTGAAAGTGTTCGGCATCGAACCGCTGTATTGGCTGTCCGACGAAAAATACGCGATGCTGTCCATCCTGATTACCAATGCCTGGCAGTGGACCGGCTTTTATATCGTCATGGTTCTCGCCGCCATTATTTCCATTCCCCGCGAGCTGGACGAAGCCGCCGCCATCGACGGGGCAACGGCTGTACAGCGGGCGTTCTCCATTACGCTGCCGCTCATTAAGCCGATCATCTCCGTCGTCATTATGCTGTCCATCGCCGGCGCGATGAAAGCCGCGGACATCGTCATCGTCATGACGAAGGGCGGACCGGCGGGTTCGACCGACGTGATGGCCACCTACATGATCAAATATGCCATTACCAACTTCAAATACGGGTACGGCAACAGCATTTCCGTTCTCATCTTCGTCTTTACATTAATACTGACCGCCCTGTACCAACTGTTGATTGCAAGGCGCAGCGAAAGGATTGAATACTGATGACCAGGCTCAAAAAACTGCTGCCCCACATCGTCTTGATGGCCTACTTATTGGTTATTCTTTTCCCGTTCCTGTTCGTGCTTTTCTCTTCGGTCAAAAAGGATAACAATGCGATCGCCCTGAACCCGTTCGGCATACCAAAGCAGTTTGCGCTAGGTAATTACGTGGAGGCATGGGTCAACGCCAAGATCAGCACCTATTTTTTCAACAGTCTGTATATCTCGATTCTGTCGGCCGTCGTATCGATCCTGATCGCCGCGATGTTTGCGTTTGCGATCACCCGCATGCGGCATTTCAAAATCAGCGCGCTGCTGTCCGGCCTGATCCTGGTCGGCATGCTCATCCCGAACAACGCGCTCATGCTCCCGATTTATCTGCTCGTACGCAAGCTTGGGATCCTGGATACGCATCTGGCGCTCATCATTCCTTACATCGCCAATGCGCTCCCGTTCTCGGTCATCATTCTGGCGGCGTTCATGCGGTCCCTGCCCGGCGAAATCGAGGAAGCAGCCGTCATGGACGGGTTGAAAGCCCAGGGTATATTTGCTAGAATTGTCGTACCCCTGACGGTTCCGGCCATGGTTACGGTGTTTATCGTGAACTTCCTCGGCAACTGGAACGAATTTTTGCTAGCCAACTACTTCCTCTCCAATGATTCGCTGCGGACCCTTCCGGTCGGGATGGTGCAGTTCCGGGATCAATACCAGATGAATTACGCGCAGATGTCAGCCGGCATCGTCTACAGCGTCGTACCGGTCATCGTGATTTACGCGATCCTTCAGGAGAAAATCATTGAAGGCGTTACAGCAGGCAGTGTTAAGGGATAACATGCGAAGAAACGGATGAATGCCAATGAATTTGCGGGTAAAATTGTTTACGGCATTTGTTACACTGATCATCGTTCCGCTGTGCGTGCTGGGCGTCGTCACCTTTATGGTGACCTCTCATTCGATTGAGACCAAATACAGCAGGCAGACGGAATATTCCCTTAAAGCGATCAGCTACAGCATCAACAGCGTGCTGAAGCAGATGGACAACGTGACGGATAACGGCATCGCGACCTCGGTGTTTCATATGGCGCTCATCGCCAAGGACCCGACCAAACAGGATTTGAACGATGCCGAGCAGCTGAACCTGAACAACAGCCAGCGCAACTTCCGGAGCCTGCTGTACAACCATCCTGCCATCAGTTATGCCTATCTGTACAACCTGCAGGGCAGCGGGCCGTCGAGCACGGTCTCCATTTTCACCAAGGAAGACTTTAATACGCTGTCATTCGAAGAGTTTAAAGCCCATCCGTTATATCAAGAAGTTATGGCCCTGAATGGGGTCCCCAAATGGCTCGGACCGCATGAATACCCGGAAATCACCGGATCCGACCCGGTGTTTACACAAATTCGGCTCATCAAGGAGCTGAGCTATTTTAAAAATATCGGGATTTTGGTGACCCAAATCAAAAACTGGGATATCGAGCTGATCTTCCGCAACCTGTCTTTAAACCGCGATATGCAGTCCACCGATTTTATGCTCGTGAACGATAAAGGACTTATTCTGTATGATCCGAATAAAATGCTGGACGGCCAGCCAATCCAGTCCGTGATGAAGAGGGACGTCAAGTTCGGCGGTGATTTTCAGAGCTTCAAGACGGCGTTTAACGGGGAAAAAAGCATCGTTTCGATTTATCATATGAAAGAATACAATTGGAGTCTCGTTTCCGTCACTTCGTGGAGCTCCCTGTCACAGGAAACGCTGGTCTTTGCCAAATGGTTTATCGGCATTACGCTCGTCTGCCTTTTGGCGGCGGTGACCTTCAACATGGTCTTCATGAACCGGATTACCGGCTCGATCGCGGTCATCGTCCGCTTCATGCGTAAAGTGGAAGGCGGGGACTTCAATGTCCAGGTGCATCACCGGGGCAAAGACGAGCTGCATATTCTGGCGAAGGGCTTTAACGATCTGGTTGAACGGGTCAACGGCCTGTTCCAACAGATCCAGAAGGAGCAGAAGCAGAAGGCGAAGGCAGAGCTGCGGGTGCTCCAGGCCCAGATCAAGCCGCATTTTCTGTTCAATACGCTCGAGTCGATCAATGTCCTTGCGGTTCAGAACGAAGGGGAGAAGGTCAGCGAAATGGTGCACCGGCTTGGCAACATTTTGCGGATCAGCATCCAGGACAATGAGGAGATTACGCTTGGCCAGGAAATCGAGCATTTGCAGAGCTATTTGGAAATCCAGAAATTCAGGTTTCAGGATTTGTTTGAATATGAGATCGATATTCCGCCGGAGCTGCGGAGCCGCAGCGTGCTGAAGCTGACCCTGCAGCCGCTCGTCGAGAACTGCATCCAGCACGGCTTTGAAGGGATCGGCTATAAGGGCATGATTTATGTGTCCTGCTGGAAAGAGCGCGGCCGGCTCGTACTGCAGGTACAGGACAACGGCATCGGCATCAGTCCGCGGCAGCTGGCGGCTTTTGAATACATGAAGAGCGATGGCGGGGAACCGCCGGAAGCGAAGGATATGCAGGTGAACCACGAGCGGAGGGGACTCGGCGTACGCAGCGTTGCCGACCGCATCCGGATTCACTACGGCGATGTATACGGGTTGTTCATTTGTTCGTCCGGGACCACCGGAACGATAATCCAATGTATCATACCAGACAACGAGTGGAGGGACATGGATGATTCTGAACGTGCTGCTGGTTGATGATGAAGCCCCGATTCTGAACAATCTGAAAAGCGTTATTCCGTGGAACGACATGCAGATGCAGGTCTATACCGCCCGGAGCGGACAGGAGGCGTTGGACATTTGCGGTCTCCATACCCCCGATATCGTGCTGTGCGACATTCGCATGCCGGTGATGGACGGCCTGACCCTGATCGGCGAGCTGCGCAAAGGCGGATCTGCCGCCGAAATCATTCTGCTAACGGGATATCAGGAATTTGAGTATGCCCGGCAGGCGATCAAGTATAATGTCAGGGAGTACATCTGCAAGCCGATCCATTACAAGGAGCTGGAGAATACGATTCGCTCCGCCCGTGAGGATATTCTCCGGAAACGGCGGAGCGATCCGTTCCAGGTGACCGTTGCCCGGATAGAGGAGGACAACAGCGACAGCGGGGCAAGAAAGACCCCGCAGCAGCTAATGTCGGAAGCGATTCTTTATATCGGCGAGCGGCTGGGCAGCGATCTGGGCATCGAGGAGCTGGCGGGACACCTGGGCATCAGCTGCAGCTATTTTTGCCTGCTGTTCAAAAATCATCTCGGCGTCACCTTTGTCGAATATTTGACAGGGAAACGGATCGAAACCGCTAAATATTTGCTTACCCACAGCGACAAAAGCATCACGCAAATCGGCAGCAGCATCGGCTACCAGGAGCGGAGGTACTTTACCAAAGTGTTCCAGCGTCATACCGGGCTGACACCGTCCGAATTCCGTGACCAGACGAAGGGAAGAACGGCGGGGTAGCGGACGGATCGGCGGAGCAATATATGAATAGGGAGTGGGCATGTCATGTTAGTATCGGATCTAACGCTTGAGCAAAAAATCGGGCAAATGTTCATCTGCGGGTTCCACGCGCAGGAGCCGGATGAGCAAATCCGCCGTCTGATCGAAGAATACCATGTAGGCGGCGTCATCTATTTCCGCCGGAACATCGGCGAGCCGGAACAGGTGGCCTCGATGTCTTCCTCCCTGCAGGAGATGGCCGCGAAGCAGGGGAAGCTGCCGCTGTGGATCGCCATCGACCAGGAAGGCGGCATGGTGGCCCGCATCGACCATCGCAGGGTGAGCCGCATTCCGGGAAACATGTCACTTGGGGCGACGGGAAACCCGGATTTTACCTACCGGGTGTCCGCTATAAGTGCCCAGGAGCTGCATGCGCTTGGGATCAATATGAACTTCGCGCCTGTGCTTGACGTGAACAACAACCCGCGGAATCCGGTCATCGGCGTCCGATCGTTCGGCGAAGATCCGGAGCAGGTGGCTGAGCACGGCTCGGCCGCCATTCGGGCGTACCAGGAGCACGGCGTATCGGCGGCAGCGAAGCATTTTCCGGGGCATGGCGATACCAGCGTCGACAGCCATCTGGGGTTGGCATCGGTAGAGCACGGCATGGAGCGGCTGCGCGAGGTGGAGCTGAAGCCGTTCGTCCGGGCGATTCGGGACGGGGTGGACGTCATTATGACGGCACATGTCGTCTTCCCGGCCATCGAGAAGGAGGCGGTTCCGGCGACGTTGTCCAAAGCAGTGCTCACCGGTTTGCTCCGCGACCAGCTCGGTTACGAGGGCGTCATCGTGACCGACTGCCTGGAAATGCACGCGATTGCCAAGCATTTTGGCGTGGGCGAAGGCGCGGTGCTTGCCGTGGAAGCGGGAGCGGACATCGTCTTGGTCAGCCATACGCTTCAGGATCAAATCGAAGCGGTTGAAGCGGTCACGGCGGCTGTGCGCAGCGGAAGAATTCCGGAGAGCGTTATTGACGCTGCGGTGAGCCGGGTTCTGAAACTGAAGGAGAAGCGGCTGCAGCCTTCGGGTACCCAGGAAAGCGCGCCAGCCTTCCTTGAACGGCACGAAAAGCCGGAAACCGAGCGGCTGCTGAGGGAAGTGGCAGCGGGCAGCATTACGCTCGTCAAAGACGATGGTCAGCTGCCGCTTCAGGAAGACGAGCCGGTCCTTGTCGTGTGGCCGGAGCTCCGCTCGGAAACACAGGTGGATGAGCCATGGACGGAAGCGAAGACCCTCGGGCAGGCGCTGTCGGAATACATACAGGACGTAAATGAGCTGACGATCAGCGCGGAGCCGGACCTGCACGAGGTTGAACAGGTGCTGGCCGCCGCCAAAGGATATCGTCAGGTCGTCGTCGCTACATACACGGCCGGCAGCGAGCTTCCTGCAGGTCAGCGCAAGCTCGTCGAAGGGCTGATCGCGCTTCAGCCGCAGCGGCTCGTGGTGGCCTCCACACGCAACCCGTACGATCTGGCAGCGGTACCGGCCTCGCCGGCATACCTGTGCTGCTACGAAAATACGCCTTATTTTATGGAAGGGCTGGCTTCCATTCTAACGGGGCATGCTAAGGCCGGAGGGACGCTGCCGGTTAGCCTTGGCAGTCAAACCACGGCGTCCTAGTGAACGGGATAATCCGCAAGAAAAAGGCATGCGGTATAGATTTACCAAAGGTTGGATGCCCATTTGGGATATCCTTCCTTTTTTCTTTTGGAGATCTGTAAAATCGAGAGCAACTTTTCAGGGAATGAAGCGTCTAATACTATGTCTTTTCAATGATATCAGAAAAAAATAAGCTTGATGGATCTGATGTCGGGGGGAACTAGCGTCAGCCTCTTTTTTTGTATGGGGTCAGGAGGCTCGTTAGAACAGAACGTGATTTAAAAATGGGAGCAGAAGGAGTCTGGAGATGAATTTCAAGAAATTGACCATGATTGCAGTGTTAGCTGCATCACAAACCGCTCTGGTCTTGCCGGCCGGCGCGGAAACCGCGGTACAGGTCCAGCAAAATGCGGGGACGGTCCAAGGTGTAGACAATGCAGCGGCAAGCGCAGTCACCAATAACATCACGAGCAGCACGACCAATACTGGCAATTCCAGCAATTCGGGCGCTGCAAGCACGAACGGAACAACAGGAACTGCAGGCACGTCCAGCACGACAGGTACAACCGGAAATGCAGGGGGAACGAACGGCACGACGGGAACGGAAAGCGGTACAAGCACCACTACGACAACTTCCGGCCAAGACTCCACAGGCTCGGGAACCGCAGGAACGACCGGAAACACAAGTAACACCGGGCAAGGCGCTGTGCAGAACGGCGGCACGACAGACGGAACAAGCACTTCCGGTCAAACCGACGGCAGCACCGGGAACACGAATGACGGTGGCCAAGCGGCGGACGGCCAAAATGCCGGCACGCAAGGAAACGAAGGACAGTCCGAAGGGACGGCAGGCGGCACCACAACAACCACCGATCCGCAGGGAATTACGGCGACGGGAAGCTCGACAACCGGTCAGGCCGGCCAGCTGATCCTCATGATGAACAGCAACAAAATGTACCAGGACGGCAAACTGTACTTGGCCGGCCAGCCAATGGCCGTCAAGAACGGTGTATCTTACGTGGCGATCCGCGCCATGGTGGAGCGCGTCGGTCTGAAGCTGACGTATGACGCCAAGACGAAAGAAACGATTATTATTAAAGATAACAACGAGCTCCGGTTCAAAACGAACAGCAGCAGCTACCGCGTCAACGGAGTGGCGAAACCGATGAAGGGCCCTGCGTATCAGTACAAAAATACGTTTATGGTTCCGCTCACGTCGATCACGCAGGCGCTTGGCATTCCTTACACGGTCGACCAGCCCGGAAAGCGCGTCATTTTGAACCTGTCGACGAAGCCGGTAGCCACGTTCAGCGTTGGCCCAACTGAAATTTTTGCAGGTGAGACGACGGTGAACTACATTTCCCAAGCGACCTCTCCAAGCGGACTGCCAATTGTTGACGAGCGCTGGGAAGGGAAAGAGGACATTTTCCAAGAACCCGGACTGCATACAGTGACCCACTATGTTCAGGATTCCAGCGGACAGTGGAGTGATCCGTACAGCATCACGGTGAACGTGCTCAAGCCGAACGAGCCGCCGGTGGCTAGTTTTACAACCGACAAAGAACAATACAAAATGGGTGAATTGATCACCATTACCGATCAGAGTACGGATGATGAAGACGCGATCGTCAGCCGCGAATGGCTGAACGACCGCAAGGCGTTCTTCCAGCCTGGACCGCAGACAATCCGGCTCAAAGTAACGGACAAACACGGAGCGATAAGCGAGTTTCAGAAGACCGTTGTCATTACGAACGAAACGTTGTACACCGAAGACGAGTTCAACAAGCTCTTTACGCCGGTGGGAGACAAATTTACGTTCAACGGCGGATCAGTGCCTAGCTGGAAAACGGCGACCTTTACGACAACTTCCGATCCAGCCACGCTGATCCGCAGCAACAGTCCGGAGACGGTATATTCCGAAGGCCTCCTGTATCAGGAAACGGCGCTCGGAAGCACCCGGTTTATGCTCCACCATGTCAATGCTACGAATAAAAACATGCAGGTTTACGTCATCGCCACCAACACGATGCTGGATATGAGCAGCACGATCAACATCCAGAACTTCGGCATGGGGGGACCTAGCCCGTATGCGACGGGCCACGGCAGAGCATCCGTGATGCGCTACTTTGATTCCATGACGAGCGGTTCGGGCCGTCAGGATATCACCCTCGCCCCTGGCGAGAGCAAGGTCATTATGACGAATATCAACAACATTAAAATGAAACCGGGTGAAGGCATTTCCGTTCTGGCGGACGCATTCAGCAACTATCCGGTAAAATACAGCGTCATTATGCTCGACGCAACGAAGGATCCGCTGCAGTCGCTGCCATTCCTTCCGGCCCTTGACCGCGACGTACACAACCGGGGCACGTATCCGAATTCCGTCGTGAACATGTCGACCGACGAAGTGCTTGGCAGCACCGAGACACGTATCGTTCTCGGCGACAATAACATCGATCCGAACCTGAAGGGACTGGACGGAATCTATGGAACCGAAGCTTCGAATGCAGGCAACTTTGGTGTATTGTACAAAATCAAGCTGAACCACGTCGCTCCGAATACGCTGATTACGCTTAACCCTCGCGGCGGCGTATACAACGGCATTTTTCTGGTGAACGGCCAGCAGGTGCAGGCAGCGAACAACACCCAGGATGTCAACGCCCCGAACGAAACGAGCGTTCTGTACCGTACCGGAAACTATGAGCAAAGCGTAGAAATTTGGTACACGGCGGCGCCGGGCAGCAACCTGCCGATTAACCTGCTCCTGATGCCGATGCCGCAGATGAAGCAGTAAACAAAAGCAGTAACGGATTATGATTACCGGAGACAGCAATAATTCTTTCTCATTCTTATGGCAATGAAAAGACCCCCATCCACTGCAGCTGCGGTAGATGGGGGTCTTCTTTGTCTTTTTTTAATGCATTCGCTGCCGTATTCGTACTAGGAAGAGCTGCGGCTCTTCCATAACAGGAATATGAAGAACGGCGCACCGACAGCCGATGTAAACACGCCGACCGGAATATCCAGCGGGGTGAACAGGTTGCGGGCGAGGACATCCGCCACGACAACGATGATGGCCCCGCTTAGAGCGCTGGCCGGAAGCAGGGAGCCGTAAGACGATCCGATCAGCTTCCGGGCGATGTGGGGGGCGAGGAGGGCAACAAAGCCGATCGCTCCGCCGACGGAGATGCCGGCCCCGGCAAGCCCGACGGCCATGAAGAGCAGGATCGTCCGGTCGCGCTCCACCCGGCTGCCGGCCCCGGCGGCCAAGTCGTCGCCGAGCTGCAGCATGTTGATGCGCCGGGCGAAGATCAGGCTGAGCGCGCCCAGCGCGATGAACCAGGGCAGCATCATGTTGACATGCTTCCAGGAGCTGCCGTATACGCTGCCCAGCAGCCAGTTGAAGGCTTTCTGGGCGACGTCCGTCGGGCCTGTGACGAGCAGCATCGTGGAGATGGCCGAAGCGACCGCCCCGATGCCGACGCCGATCAGGACCAGCATGAGCGGGTTGACGCCCTTTTTCCACGAGAGCACATAAATCAGCAGCGTGGTGAGCGCGGCGCCGACAAAGGCGGCCGGCGGCAGCCAGAAGACGCTGGCCGACGGAATCAGCGTAATGATGGCCGTCGTCGCGACAGAGGCGCCGCTCGTCACGCCCATGACGTCTGGAGAAGCCAGCGGATTCCGGATCAGTCCCTGCGTGATCGCCCCGGACATGGCAAGGCAGGCCCCGACCAATGCGCCGACGATGACCCTGGGAAGCCGGAGCTTCTGCACGACCACAACGTCCAGTTTGTTCCCTTGGCCGAAGATCGCCTGGGTCACCTCCCAGGGATTCACGTATTTGGTGCCGAAGCCGATGCTGATGATGACCGCAAGTAAAAGGACAATGGCTAGAATGCACAGAATGGCAATCTGGCGCTTCGATGTGAGAAAGGAAATCGCATCCCCGCCCATGCGGACGCTGATGGGGCCTTTCGGTCTGGATGAACGGCTCATTGGCGAAGCAACCCCTTTCTCGCAGCGTGGATGAAGAATGGCACTCCGATGATCGCCGTCATGACGCCGATGGGGATCTCCCGGGGCATGGCGATAAAGCGGGACGCAATATCCGCAAGAAGGAGCAGAATGCCGCCCAACAGAGCGCTGTAGGCGACCAGCCAGCGGGTATCCCGGCCGACGAGAGCTCTGGCGATGTGCGGGATAACGAGCCCGACAAACCCGATCGGTCCGGCGACGGCGACCGAGCTGCCTGCCAGCACGACGATAAGCAGGCCCATGGTCAGCTTGAGGAGTACGGTTTTCTGCCCTAGGCTGCGTGCCACGTCCTCGCCGAGCATGAGCGTGTTGACGGACGACGCGATAAGAAGGGCGACAATCCAGGCGGCAAGCATGTAAGGCAGAAGGCCCAGCAATATGCTCAGGCTCCGGCCTTCAACGGAACCGGACATCCAGAACAGCACTTCTTCCATGGCCCGGCCGCTAATGATGAGCATGCCGTTGGTCAGTGAGCTGCAGAAGGCGGTAATGGCCGCCCCGGCAAGCGTGATTTTCAGCGGCGTTAAGCCTTGCCTCCCGGCGGAGCCGAGAATAAATACGAACAGGCAGCTGACAGCTGCCCCGAGGAAAGCGATCCAGGTGAAGGATGCGAGCGAGCTGACGCCGAGCAGGACGAATGAAGCTACGACAAGCAGGGAGGCGCCGGCATTAATGCCGAATATCCCTGCATCCGCAAGCGGATTTTTGGTCAGGGATTGCAGCAGCACGCCGCAAATTCCCAGGCTTCCGCCGACAAAGGCGGCGATCAGCGCGCGCGGCACGCGGACGTCCCGGACGATAATGTGTTCATTGCTTCCATTAAACGAAGTAAAGGCTTCGACAACTTCCCTCCAATTGGTGCTGTGCACGCCAAAGAGGATGCTCGCAGCAACACATAAGAGCAGGAGGACGAGCCCTGCGATCAAACCGGTCCATTTGGCAGATGATCTATGTAACCATTCCGGCTGCACGGCATACCCCTCTTTTCAATCAGGCTGTAAATAAATAGAATTGAACTAAAGTTGTGCATTGAACTTCCTGTTATAAGGGCCTGATACGGCCTATATCATTCATTTCTTTAGTTCATTCTATGTAACATATTAAAGTTTAAGTGGAGCGCATAGGCTTGTCAATGAGGCTGATTCTCAATTTCAATATCCGTTTTTGCACTTCCATACAGGAAGTTTATTGACATTACAGGCGCTATGAATTAGGATTAGGACGATACTGAGAATCATTATCAGGAGATTAGAAGGGGAGAGCTTTTACTTATGAGAAAATGGAACGGCCTTATACTTATGCTGTTGGCTGCTGTGCTGGTACTGTCCGCATGCGGCAAAGACAGCGGCAGCGGCAGCACCGCTTCCGGAAGTACAGGAGAGAGCAGTACGGAAGCGGGAGCTGCGAACGATGCAGATCGCACAATTGAGACGGTTATGGGGCAGGTCAAAGTACCGGCACATCCGAAGAAAATCGTCGTGTTGACCAATGAAGGAACCGAGGCGCTGCTGTCCATGGGCATCAAACCGGTGGGCGCCGTCAAATCTTGGACCGGCGATCCATGGTATCCCCATATTAAGGATCAAATGCAGGGCGTTGAAAATGTAGGCGACGAGGGCCAGCCGAACGTGGAAGCGATCGCTGCGCTCGAACCGGACCTCATCCTGGGCACGAAAATGCGCCAGGAGAAAATTTACGAGCAGCTGTCCGCCATCGCTCCAACCGTATTTTCCGAAACGCTCCGCGGTGAGTGGAAGGAGAACTTCAAGTTGTGGGCCGACGCGGTCGATGAGAAAGAGAAGGGCGACCAGGTACTGGCCGACTATGATAAGCATGTGGCTGACGTGAAAGCGCAGATCGGCGACAAATTGAGCACGAAAGTGTCGATGGTCCGGTTTATGCCGGGCAAGGCACGGATTTACTATAACGACACGTTCTCCGGCATCATTTTGAAGGAAGTGGGCCTCGCCCGTCCGGCGGTGCAGGATAATCCCGGGTTCTCCGACGATGTCGGCAAAGAGCGCATTCCGGACATGAACGGCGACATTCTGTTCTACTTTACCTATGAAACCGGCGACGGCGAAGGCAGCAAGATGGAGAAGGAATGGACAGAAGACAAACTTTGGAAAAACCTTGAGGTGGTCAAGAAGGGCAACGCGCACCGCGTGGACGACGCCATCTGGAACACCGCAGGCGGGGTCCTTGCGGCCAATCTGATGCTAGACCAGCTGGCATCCTACTTTAAATAAAATCTAAGCGCACAGGGGGCTCCGTCAGGGGTCCCCTGCTTCATTGACGGAGGCCCGGATTTGAGGCATTATTAATAGAAGACAAATGTTGTAAACAAGAGTGGCTTACGGCTTTAAGCATAGAATGGGAGGATGAGCGTATGCTTTCGACGGAGAAGATTATTGACGCCATGTCCGAGCAGGGACTGCGCATAACCGACCAGCGCAAGACGCTCGCCAAATTATTTGGTGAACATTCGGGTTATTTGTCAGCCAAGGATGTCTATGAGTTTATGGGCAAAAAATACAGCGGACTCAGTTTCGATACCGTATACCGCAATCTGCGGGTCATGCAGGAGCTGGGCGTTCTCGAACAGATCGTGTTTGAGGACGGGGTCAAATTCAAAGCCAGCTGCAGCGAAGACCACCACCATCATCACATGATCTGCCTGCAATGCGAGAAGACGTATCCGATCAGCTTCTGCCCGGTGTCGATGGCGGATACGCCCGACGAATTTCAGGTCGTGAAGCATAAATTTGAAGTATTCGGTTATTGTAAAGACTGCCGGCAGCCTGCGGATGCGGGGCTGAGTGTCAATCCGCTGTCCGGGCACACCGGGGAGCATTAATGCTATGGGCGTATCCCGAAGAATCGTCCAAGGCCCCATCGTCATTTACCGCAAATACATTTCGCCGTTAAAACCGCCGACCTGCCGTTTCTACCCGACATGCTCGGCGTACGCAATGGAAGCGATCGAGGTGCACGGGGCCGCCAAAGGATCGTGGCTCGCCATGAAACGGATCGCCAAGTGCCATCCGTTTCATCCGGGGGGCGTGGATCTGGTTCCCCCGCGGAAGGAGAAGGGGGGCGCAGGCGCCTCTCATCCTTCCGAAGGCGAGGGACACCTGACTTGACACGCGGTATCCGGGTTCAGTATATTATGGAATATATGACATTTCCGAGGAACGGATGAGTACGAGAACAGTAGCTTATTGCAGAGAGCCGGGGCAGCTGAGAGCCGGTATAAGCGAAGTCTCCGAAGATGGTCCGGGAGGAACCGCTTTCGAGCAGCATCCTGAATCAGAGGATGCGTAAGGGAGCGGCGTGATCCAGCGATAATGGACAGTGCGCGGCTGAGACATGCCGGTACTGATGGAGCCTGCCGCCTGCGAGGGCGCAGGGAATTTGGGTGGTAACACGTGAGGAATCTCTCGTCCCATTAGGGGCGGGAGTTTTTTGTATCCTCGGGGCCCCCGCATAGAACCTGAACAGGGTATCACAGCAAAAGCCCCACTTCGTGGGGTTATTTTGTGTTCACACAGAAGATACAGGAACGCTGATTTTGGAAAGGAAGATGAACGATGGCTGACAAGAAAACATTTTATTTGACGACGCCGATCTATTATCCCAGCGACAAGCTGCATATCGGGCATGCATACACGACCGTGGCCGGCGACGCGATGGTTCGTTACAAGAAGCTGCGCGGCTACGATGTGCGCTATTTGACAGGAACCGACGAGCATGGTCAGAAGATTGAGCGCAAGGCTGCTGAAGCGGGCAAAACGCCGCAGCAGTTCGTCGACGACATCGTGGCGGGGATCAAGGAGCTGTGGAAGAAGCTCGACATCTCCAACGATGACTTTATCCGGACGACGGAACCGCGCCATACGAAGGTCGTTCAGGAAGTGTTCGAACGCCTGCAGGCGCAGGGCGATATTTACAAGGGCGAGTATGAAGGCTGGTACTGTACGCCGGATGAGTCGTTTTTCCTGGAACGGCAGCTCGTAGACGGCAAATGTCCGGACTGCGGCCGGCCGGTGGAACGCGTGAAGGAAGAGAGCTATTTCTTCCGGATGAGCAAATATGTGGACCGGCTTCTCCAATACTATGAGGACCATCCGGACTTTATTCAGCCGGTGTCCCGCAAGAACGAAATGATCAACAACTTCATCAAGCCGGGACTGGAAGACCTGGCGGTGTCCCGTACGACCTACGAATGGGGCGTCAAGGTGAAGAGCGATCCGAAGCACGTCGTTTACGTCTGGATCGACGCGCTGCTGAACTATATCACCGCACTGGGTTACGGCTCGGAAGATACGAGCCTGTTCGACAAGTACTGGCCGGCTGACGTTCATCTCATGAGCAAGGAAATCGTCCGCTTCCATACGATTTACTGGCCGATCATCCTGATGGCGCTGGACCTGCCGCTGCCGAAGAAAGTGTTTGCACACGGCTGGCTGCTGATGAAAGATGGCAAGATGTCCAAATCGAAGGGCAACGTCGTCGATCCGGTCACGCTTATCGACCGTTACGGTCTGGACGCCCTTCGCTATTACCTGCTGCGCGAGGTTCCGTTCGGCGCCGACGGCACGTTTACGCCGGAGAGCTTCGTGGAGCGCGTCAACTCCGATCTGGCCAATGACCTCGGCAACCTTCTGAACCGGACGGTGGCGATGGTGGACAAATATTTCGAGGGCCGGGTTCCTGCGTACCGCTCCGGCGTGACTCCGTTTGACGCGTCGCTTGAGGAAGCGGCCAAGGATGTTTACGGAAAAGTTGAAGAAGCGATGGAAAATATGGAGTTCTCCGTTGCGCTGACGGCCATCGGCCAGTTTATCAGCCGCAGCAACAAATATATCGACGAAACGCAGCCTTGGGCGCTGGCAAAAGATGAGTCCAAACGCGAAGAGCTGGCGTCTGTCATGACCCATCTGGTCGAAAGCCTGCGGATCGGCTCGATCCTGCTGCAGCCGTTCCTGACCCAGGCTCCGCTGAAGATTTGGGAGCAGCTGGGCATTCAGCAAGGCGAGCTGACCGAATGGGACAGTGGCAAGACGTTCGGCTTGATTCCGGAAGGAACGCAGCTGGTGAAGGGCAACCCGATCTTCCCGCGCCTGGATGCGGAAGAAGAGGTGGCGTACATCAAGCAGGCAATGACCGGATCCGAAGCTCCCGCGAAGGAAGCGGAAGCCGGCAACTCTGCCGAAGCGGCTGCGCCGCAGGAAGCGCCTGAGCTGAAGGAAGAAATCGGCATTGAAGATTTTGCCAAGGTCGAACTGCGCGTAGCTCAGGTTATCGCCTGCGAGCCTGTCAAGAAAGCCGACAAGCTGCTCAAGCTGCAGCTGGATCTAGGCTTCGAGCAGCGGCAGGTCGTGTCGGGCATCGCGAAGTTCTATACGCCGGAAGAGCTGGTCGGACGCAAGGTCATCTGCGTCACCAACCTGAAGCCGGTGAAGCTGCGCGGCGAGCTCTCACAAGGCATGATTCTGGCGGCATCCCAAGGCGATCAGCTGACACTGGCGACGGTGCCGGACAGCATGCCGAACGGAGCGGTCGTGAAGTAGGAGCACGAAGTATAGTATAGTGCACCTATAAGTAAGTATGGTCGATAGGAAGACGGAATCCCGTAAGAAACGGGCTTCCGTCTTTTTGGCGTCCAGGTATATCGATCTTTTGGGAGACACGCCAAGCTCCAAAGAACTCCACGGCAGGTATCGTTCGCTTTCCTCTGGTAATTTTTCACCTAAGGTTGACAAATAAAATAAGCCCATTCATAATCTTATTAGTAAAAGTTACGATTAGTGGGAGCGTACATCTGTGAATATGAGAAATGTGATCAAGCGGATTCTGGCGCCTTCGTTTCTTCTGATGGCCATGCTGGTTTTTGCCGGCTGCGATAACTCAGGGAACGCACAGCTGGATCCGGATAAAGTGAATGTCATGACGACGTTCTATCCGATTTATGAGTTTGCCAAGGAAATCGGCGGCGAGGACGCCAACGTCATCAATCTACTGCCGGCAGGCGTCGAACCGCATGATTGGACGCCGCGGAGCCAGGATATTGTGAACACGTCCAAGTCGCAATTGTTTTTATATAACGGGGCAGGACTCGAAGGCTGGGTACCGAATTTTCTGAAAGGGCTGAACCGGGACTCCAAGGTGAAAGCCGTTGAGGTCAGCCAGGGCATCCAGCTGATCGAAGGCGAAGAGGACGGCGGGCATGATCTCGAAGGAGAGGGCATGGGGACCGGGCACAAGCATCACATCGACCCCCACACGTGGGTCAGCCCGAAATCGGCCATCATTATGGCCGAGAACATCAAGAACAGCTATGTGGAGGCCGATCCGCAGCATGCGGAGGCTTACGAAGCGCGGTACGCCGGGCTCAGCCGGAAGCTGCAGGAGCTTGACCGCAAGTTCGAGACGGAGCTGGCGCAGGTTCCGCATCACAAAATCGTCGTATCCCATCAGGCCTTCGGCTACTTGTGCCGCGATTACGGCTTGGAGCAGCATCCCATCATGGGCTTGTCGCCGGATGCCGAGCCCCGGGCACGCGATTTGGTGGAGCTGTCGAACCTGGTGAAGTCGGAAGGAATCAAATATATCTTTTTCGAAGAGCTGGTCTCCGACCGGCTGGCCAAAACGCTGGCTTCCGAGACCGGAGCGACCGTGTCCGTCCTGAATCCCCTCGAGGGACTGACACAGGAGGAGCAGGAGAAGGGCGACGACTATTTTACCTTGATGGACAAAAATTTGCATAATCTCATTCTCGCATTACAATAAAATGAAGCAGCTAACAGAAAGGCGGATTTCGCATGTTTACGCCGATGATTGACGATTGTCATCAACCGATTATCGAGATGGAGAACATCTCCTTTTCATACAGAGACCAAAAGGTCATCAACGATCTGAACTTTACCGTAAAAGAACGCGATTTTGTCGGCATTATCGGCTCCAACGGGGCGGGCAAGACGACGCTGCTTCGGATGATCGTCGGCCTTTTGCCCAGCGGCCAGGGCAGCATCCGGCTGTTCGGCCAGCCGATCCGCAGGTTCAAAGACTGGGAGCGGGTAGGCTATGTCCCGCAGAAAAATTCGTTTAACCCGTTGTTCCCGGCTACTGTTCGCGAGGTGGTCCTTTCCGGGCTGTACAATAACAAAAACCTGTTCCGCCGGGTAAACAGACACATGCAGCAGCAGTGTGACGATGCGCTTGAGGTGATGCGGATTCAAGACATCGCCGGCAAACGGATCGGTGAGCTGTCCGGCGGTCAGCAGCAGCGCGCCTTCCTGGCACGGGCGCTGATCAACAACCCGGATCTGCTCATCCTGGACGAGCCTACGGTGGGCATTGACGCAGAGACGCAGGCCGGATTTTTCGAGCTGATTACCCACATGCACCGGCATCATCATATGACGCTGCTGATGGTGTCGCACGATATGGACATGATCGAGGGATATTTGGGCGAGAAGCCGAAGCAGAAGAACGGCAAGATCGAATTTTTCGTCAGACATTCCCATGAGATTCAGGACTGCGAGGTTCAGGACCTGCAGCACTCATTGTCATAAAACCACGATCGTTTACAAAATATTAAAAGCATCCGAAGGAGTCGTTATTGTTGGCTATAGAAATTATCCTCAGTGATTTTTTTCAAAGGGCGCTGGCTGGCGGTCTGCTGATTGGGATCACCGCACCGCTGATCGGCATTTTCCTCGTGCTGCGGCGCCTGTCCATGATCGGGGACACGCTTGCGCATGTCACGATCGCCGGGGTGGCGTTAGGTTTTCTGATTAATCTGTATCCCCTGGGGGCAGGTCTTGTATTTGCGGTTCTGGCTTCCTTTGCGATAGAAAAGCTCAGAAAAGCTTATAAAAGCTATGCCGAGCTGTCGATAGCGATCATTATGTCCGGCGGCGTTGCGCTGGCTTCTTTGTTTTTCACACTCGGGATGGGTTACAATACAGATGTGATGAGCTATTTGTTCGGCAGCATTTATACGCTGGATACCCAGGATCTGTACGTGGTAGGGGCTGTGACGCTGGTTGTCGTGGTCGTTATTACGCTCTTTTTCAAAGAGTTTTTCCTGCTGAGCTTTGAAGAAGACGCCGCAAGCGTAAGCGGTCTGCCTGTGCGCATGATGAACATGCTGATCACCGTCCTGACGGCCCTCGTCATCAGCACGGCCATCAAAATCGTCGGCGCTTTGCTCGTATCGGCACTGCTGACCATTCCTGTCGCTATCAGCCTCCTGATCGCCAGAAGCTTCAAATCTTCCGTCATCCTGTCGGTGGTCATTTCGGAGATTGCGGTTGTGGGGGGACTTGTGATTGCCGGCGTTTGGAACCTGGCTCCGGGAGCAACCATCGTGCTGCTGCTGATTGCGCTGCTGATCTTGACGATGGCGGGCAAGAAGGGATTATCAACGTAGGAGGTACTTGTCCTTGTCAAACTTGAATATATGGCTTGCCTTCTTCGCCGGACTGGCTTCCTTTATTTCTCCGTGCTGCCTGCCGCTGTATCCGTCCTACATTTCCTACATTACCGGGATGTCGGTACAGACGCTGAAGACGGAGCAGAATAAAAAAGAAGTCCGTTACCGGACGATGAGTCATACGCTGGCCTTTATTTTAGGTTTTTCCGCCGTATTCTATACGCTCGGGGTCGGAGCCGGTTTGTTTGGCAGCTTCTTTAACAACAACCGGGATCTGATCCGCCAGCTGTCGGCGCTGTTAATCATTTTGATGGGGCTGTTTCTGATCGGCATCTTTCAGCCGCGCTTTTTGATGCGCGAATTTAAGATGGATCTGAAGTTCAAGCCCGCAGGTTACATAGGTTCTTTTATATTCGGGATCGGCTTTTCCGCCGGATGGTCTCCTTGCGTCGGTCCGATTCTGGCGGCGATCATCGCTTTGGCAACGACCGAACCCGGTGCTTGGTTTCCGCTGATTACGGCCTATACCGTCGGATTTGCCATTCCATTTTTTGTGCTTGCCTTCTTCATCGGATCCACCAAGTGGATTGTGAAGTACTCGGGGATGATGATGAAGATCGGCGGGGCGCTCATGCTGTTTATGGGCGTACTGCTGTTCACGAACCAAATGACCAAAATTACGATTTGGCTGCAGGCCATCACGCCTGAATGGCTTAAGTTCTAGGTGAAGTAGTCGATGGTAGCTTCCGGAAAGTGCTCAAAAATCCGCTCTGTGATAAACTCGCGCAGGGCGTTTTGCTGTTCATCCGGGTACACGTATTTGAATTGGCCCCAGCGTCCCCATTTTTGCTTGCGCCTCGCGATATCCATCTCCAGCTTGGTTTTGGGATAGCGCTGTTCAATGATGTTTTTGGCGGTTTTTGTGAAGCGGTGCTGAATCATTTCGAACGTCAAATCCTTCGTTGCCTCGGCCGGGAGCGTATCCGCCAGACGCTTCAGAAGCTCGGCATAGCCGTCCTGCCAGCCGTCATACCAAATGATCGGGGCGATGATGAAACCGAGCGGATAGCCGGCCCTGGCGACCTTTCCCGCGGCCTCGATCCGTTCCTCAAAGTGCGACGTGGACGGCTCGAAGTTGCGGATGACGTAGTCCGAATTGATGCTGTACCGGATGCGGGTATGGCCGTTATGCTTCAGCGGGAGCAGCGGATCGACATGATGATACTTGGTCACGAACCGGAGTCTGCCGAATTCTTCGCCAGCCATGAAGGTAATCAGCTCCGCGAGGGAGCCCGTTATATGCTCCAGTCCCACCGGGTCAGAAGTACAAGCGGCTTCAAATCGGGTGATCTCCGGCGCGCGTTCCTCGATATATTGCTTGGCGGCGCCAATGATATCGGGTGTGTTGACATAGACACGGACATAGGGCTTGGCCCCGAGCGTCGTCTGCAGATAGCAGTAATGGCAGTGACCCATGCACCCGGTTGAGATCGGGATGGCGTATTCGGCCGAAGGCTTGGACTGGTCGAACTTCAGCGTTTTCCGCACACCGACGACGAGCGTTCGTTTGGCGTTCCTGTATTTTTCCTGATCGGTTTCGCCTGGTAAATTGGTGATCCGGTTATGAGAGCTGGTCATACGGTAAGGGATGTCTTTGGACTTGACCCATTCCATGATGTGCTGGCCTTTGGGATAGTTCAGCGCATCCGGTTCAAAATAAACAAGATCGGGGACAAACGGCTTGGTCGGCCGCAGCGTCCGCCTGGGCTTTTCTTTAACGCCAGTACCCATAGAACGGCTCCTTTCGCGGAAATATGAGTGCTTCGGTTTAGTATGTGTGCAGGTAGCAGGGGCAAACCGTGGCAATTACTGATCAGGATGGGAAGCGCGGCAGGCGGCAGGACTTGCCAAGTCCTCTTGAGAACATGTATCATTACAAGAGCAGGTAATCGGGCCAGATGATTGACGTTTATTACAGAAAAGAGGGAATATAATGCCAACGCCCAGCATGGAGGATTATTTGGAGCGTATCTATAAATTGATTGACGAGAAGGGATACGCGCGTGTTTCGGACATTGCCGAAGGCTTGGAGGTTCATCCCTCATCCGTTACCAAAATGATCCAGAAATTGGACAAGGACGAATATTTGATTTATGAAAAATACCGCGGCCTTGTTCTGACTAGCAAAGGTAAGAAAATGGGCAAACGCCTGGTTGACCGGCATCAGCTTCTGGAGGAATTCCTGACGATGATCGGGGTTCAGCAGGAAAATATTTATGGAGATGTCGAAGGCATCGAGCATCACTTAAGCTGGGATTCCATAACGCGTATCGAGACGCTGGTGGAGTATTTCCGCCGGGATGGACAGCGTCTGGAGGAGCTGCGGAACATTCATAATGAATTGGTCAGCGATTCGTAAACAAGGCATCTGTCCGCACCCTCAAACGACAGGTGCCTCTTTCATTCCCAGCACGTAATCCGGTAATTTTAAGAGCCAAGACTGGCAAAACCCGGATTGCACACGCAGCAAAGGTTACAGCTTTTCTGCCCGATCGGTCGTTTGCGCTTTATTCAGCAGATCATGATTTCAAGGTTGTCTGATGCCGGCTAGTGATCTCTAGATAGAGCGCGAATGACCGATTTTTTTACCCGCAAATCTATCAATAGTGGAGGATTAGTAGAATGGCGTTTCGGAAGTTTCATAGGTGGATCGTGGCATCGCTGCTGTTGGTGCTGCTGATTCCGTTTACGGGGCAGCAGGCGAAGGCTGCAAACAACATCACGATGGTCCTGGACGGGAAGCAGCTGGTCAGCGATATCCCCCCGTACATCATGCCAAAAGTGAATGTGACGATGGTTCCGATCCGCGTGATCAGCGAAGGGCTGGGGGCGGCCGTCGCATGGAAACAAAGTGCGAAAACCGCTGATATTTCGGGCGGAGGTCATACGATTACGTTGACCAGCGGCAAAAAGACGGCTTTGGTGGATGGAGCCTCTGTCGCCCTTGATGCCTCCGTGCAGCTTCGGGGCGGCCGCGTGCTGGTCCCTCTCCGTTTTGTCGGCGAACAGCTCGGTCTGCAGGTAGACTGGGACCAGGTGGCAAGAACGATTACCTTAACATCAAGTGCTTACATACCTACCGAGCCGCCTGCTGAGGGCGGGGGAAGCAGCTCCAGCCAGCTCAGGGGAGCCTGGATCTCGACCGTGTACAACCTGGATTGGCCGACGACGTCCTCTTACGGCAAAATCGAGCAGCAGAAGCAGGAATATTCCGCTCTGCTCGACAAGCTGCAGGCCATGGGGCTGAACGCGGTGTTCGTTCAGGTTCGGACGGCCGGCGATGCGCTGTATCCGTCGGATCTGGTTCCGTGGTCGAAGGTGCTTACCGGCACCCAAGGCAAGGATCCGGGATATGATCCGCTCCAGTATATGATTGAGGAAACCCACAAGCGGGGGATGCAGTTCCATGCCTGGTTCAATCCGTTCCGGGCCAATCTGGATACGACCACAAGCAAGCTGGCGGCCAATCACGTGGCGGTTCAGCATCCCGACTGGGTCGTATCCGTCAATAACCAGCTGATCATCAACCCGGGTATTCCGGATGCGAGACAGCATATTATCGACGTCGTGATGGAAGTGGTAAGCAAGTACGATATCGACGGCGTCCATCTGGACGATTATTTCTATCCGTCGAGCGGAACGTTTAACGATGATGATGCTTTCAAGGCATACAATACGCAGGGCTTGAGCAAAGCGGATTGGCGCCGCGATAACATTAACCAGTTCGTGCAGCAGCTGGGCCAGTCGATTCACGCGTCCAAGCCGGCCGTACAGTTTGGCATCAGCCCGTTCGGCGTATGGCGCAACCAGTCTACCGATCCGACGGGTTCTGATACCAAAGCGGGCGTTACGGCATACGACTCCATGTCCGCGGATGTGAGAACCTGGGTGAAGCAGCACTGGATCGATTACGTGGCACCGCAAATTTATTGGAGCATGTCCTTTAAGAACGCCCAGTACGACAAGCTCGTCGACTGGTGGGCGCAAGAAGTGCAGGGCACCGGCGTGGATCTCTATATCGGCCATGCCCCGTACAAGCTGGGAACCTCCGAGGCTGGATGGCAGTCGGCGCAGGAGATCATCAACCAGCTTCAATACAACACCAAATACGACGCAGTCAAAGGCAGCATTTTTTACAGCGCCAAGGATTTGATCAAAAATCCGCTTGGCATCGTCCTGGCACTAACCGCCTATTACCAGCAATGATAAATTCATAGAACATTGTCATGAATGACCCCCCGTGCTCATATCTTACTGTGGGATAATGAGACACGGGGGTTTTATGATGATCGTCAACGCGGTGTTCGAGGGCGGCGGAGTGAAAGGAATATCGCTGGCGGGGGCCGTCAAGGCTGCGGAGCAAGCCGGCGTTGTGTTTAACCGGGTGGCGGGTACGTCGTCGGGTTCCATTGTGGCGGCGCTGCTGGCGGCAGGGTTTTCGGCCGACGAGATGAGCGAGATCGTGAAGACGACCCCTTTTGAGTCCTTTCTTCACCGCGCGCCCATATTCAATACCAAAGTGATCGGACCCGCCGCGCGTTTGTTTCTGAAGAAAGGGCTGTATTCCGGAGAAGCGCTCGAAGTCTGGATCCACCATATTTTGGCGGCCAAAGGGGTCAAGACGTTTGCGGATATCCCCCAAGGCAAGCTGATGATCATCGCCTCGGATATTACGAACGGGCGCATTCTGGTGCTTCCCGAAGACCTGGGCAAGCTGGGCGCCAACCCGTCCAGGTTTGCGGTTTCCAAGGCCATCCGGATGAGTACGAGCATTCCTTACTTTTTTGATCCGGTCATGCTGAGAATGACAGGCGAAGCGGCCAGGGGAAAATCGTTCGTTGACCAGTTTGTCTATATAGTAGACGGGGGGCTGCTCAGCAACTTCCCGCTGTGGCTCTTTGACGACGCTACGGAAGGGGCCGGTCAGAAGCCGGTTCCGACGATCGGATTCCAAATGGTCGGCAGGACGACGAACAAGCCGCATCTGATCCGCGGGCCTCTCAGCATGCTGCAGGCGATGTTTGAAACGATGCTGTCCGCTCATGATGAGCGGTACATCGAGCAGGAAAACCGTTTCCGGACGATCAAAATTCCGACTCTCGGCGTCGGAACGACGCAGTTTCATATTACACCGGAAGAAAGCCAGCAGCTGTATGAGTCCGGCATGCAGGCCGGGAAAAAGTTTTTTGCGGGCTGGAAGCCGTGACATCGCAGAAAAAATAAAAGGCATTCGCTGGTCCTCCTTTTAGAAGGAGGGGCGAATGCCTTGTTTTTGATATGTTCAAACTGCGCTTAGTGGTATTTCGGTTGTTGATCGTCATTCTTACCCTTTGAGCCTTCAATCACCTGGAAAGGGTAATTTTTGCGCTTGGCCGAAGATTGACCGCGTTTGGACGCATTGTATTTCTCCATCGTCCGCTGGGACGGCTTAACCTTGGGCCGCTTGTTGTAACGGGCAGGCGGGAATTTGTACAGCAGGAAAACCACACCGAACACGATCAAGGGCACAAGCAAATTCATAAGCGATCCTGCACCGCCAAACAAAATGTTGCCGAGCAGTCCGATGGCTGCCAGTACAATGGCAATCCAGAAAATTACAGCCTGCCTTTTCATGTCATCTCATCCTTTCAGGGGATCCAAGACTCCGTTTCTCACAGGTTGTTCCGTCCCGGGAGCTTTCTCCATCTGGGCGTCAAGCTCAAGCATGCGGTTGAAGGAGGCGATGGACACCTCAACCTGGTCATCCTTCGGTTCCTTCGTCGTCAACAGCTGAAGCCAAAGGCCTGGGTAACCGAGATACCGCAGCACCGGTACGTCGCGAAGCGCGTTGGTCAGTTTCAGAAACTCAAACGACATGGCGATGACGACCGGGAGCAGAATGATCCGCTGCAGAACCCGCTGCGTCATATTATCCCACGGAACGAGCGAATAAATCAGTACGCCCAGGACGATCGTCAGCATCATGAAGCTGCTGCCGCAGCGGTAATGCAGACGGCTGTGCTTTTGCACGTTGGCTACCGTCAGTTCTTCACCCGCTTCATAAGTGCTGATCACCTTATGCTCCGCTCCATGGTACTGGAACAACCGCTTGATCACCGGGGTCTGGGAAATGCCCCACAGGTAAACGAGCAGCAGCAGCAGTTTAATGCCGCCTTCTATAAGGTTATGCAGGATATAGTTGTCAAACATCTTGCCGAAAATAAAATCCTCTAAAAATACAGGCACCAGCGTCAGCACCAGCTTGCCCACGAGAAACGAAAGCACGCCGACCGCTGCAACGCCGATAATCATCCCTAAGCTCCAGCCGGATTCTTCTTTCTGCTTTTGCTTGGCGCGCTCCTCCGGCTCCACTTCGTCATCCGCGTAGGATTCCGCCGAGTAATTCAGGTGCTTCGTACCTTTGGCGCTTGCATCTATAATACTGACAATACCGCGAAGGAAAGGGATTTTGCGCAATTTGCCGACCCAAGGCTTATCCTCGCGCGGCACCTCCAAAAATGTAATCTCCTGATTCTTCCGCCGCACAGCGGTGACATTGACGTGCTTACCGCCAAACATAACGCCTTCAATGACGGCTTGGCCACCGTAGCTGACCGTTTTGGATTGCTCCGACAAACAATTCACCTTCCCCGAATGTTTAGTTGTGATGCCTTTATTGTAACGAATTTCCCGTACGATTTCTAGTTGGATTAGCCCCGGCCCCAAATGAACATACTAAGAAAAACAAAAAGGGTGATATTCAAAGTGAGTTCACAGGGAGCTGCCATCCGGCAGCATACGAATACTGGCCATACCAATCCGCTCAGCTTCTCGCTGGAGCTCGGCTTTTTTGCCGGGTTGCTCTGGGGGGCGGTCCACTGGGTTTTCCATTGGCTGCGGTTCACGATCGTCATTCCGGCCTTTTTGGCCGAGCCTTTCTTCAAGCATTCTTTTTTGAAAAGCGGGTCAGGAGATCTGCTTGGCTGGCTCTTTTTCATTGCGTTTTCCATGGTCGCGGCCGTCATCTATACGCTGCTGTTCCGGAAGCTGGCCGGTCCGTGGCCGGGTATCGTATACGGTATCTGCTGGTGGGCCGTTCTGTTTGTGGCGGGTCCCGCACTCGGTATGATGAATCGTCTCAACCATCTGACATGGAACACGATCATCACCGAATTTTGCTTGTACCTGCTGTGGGGACTGTTCATCGGATACACGGCGGCTTTCGAATTTACGGATGAGCGCAAACGGGAACCCGGCAGGGCGAAGGCGCACTAGAGCAAAAAAACTTCTCAAGAAGACATCCCCTATGTTAAAATAGCAGATGGTTATTTGACGACAAAGGGTGGGAATACCATTTTGAGAACCATTTGGGTGATCAACGGACCGAACCTGAATCTGCTCGGACTCCGGGAGCCTGGCGTGTACGGCTCTCAAAGTCTTGCGTCGATTGAAGAAGGCCTGCTTGAGAAAGCGGAGGCCCTGGGCGTGTCCGTCACATTTTATCAGTCCAACCATGAGGGAGATATCATTGACAGGATCCACGCCGCGATGGGTCATGCCGACGGCATCGTTCTGAATCCGGGCGCGCTGACTCATTACAGCTATGCCGTCCGGGACGCCATCAGTTCCGTTAAAATTCCGACGGTGGAAGTCCATTTGTCGAACATTCACGCAAGGGAGACGTTCCGCCATACTTCCGTGATTGCTCCCGTGGCCGTAGGTCAAATTGCCGGATTCGGCGCTGTCAGCTATGAACTCGGCATGTTGGCACTGCTGCGCCACTTGGAAAGTCAGGGACAGTAGTCGCTGCCTCTTTCCCCGGGGAAAGCTGTACATGAGAGAGGAGTGTAACGATGAGCATCAATCGAGTGAACAAGCTGCGTGAAGCGATGCAGCAATCCAATGTGGAAGCCATGTTTGTAACCAGTTCCATTAACCGCCGTTATTTGACGGGATTTACCGGTTCATCGGGATACGTCCTCATCACTTTACATGATGCGTACCTGCTGACCGACTTTCGTTACATGACCCAGGCACCGCAGCAAGCGAAGGGATTTACGATCGTCGAGCACGGGCCGAAGGTAACGGAAATGGTAAAGGAGCTGCTGATTTCCGCAAACATCGGCAAGCTTGGCTTCGAGCAGGATGACGTATCTTTTGCCGGATACACCGCTTACGCGGAGCAGCTTAAGCCAATCCAGCTCGTGCCGGTTTCCGGCCTTGTGGAGAAGCTTCGTATCTTCAAGGATGAAGAAGAGCTGAAGGTGATGCAGAGAGCGGCGGACTTGGCCGACGATACGTTCAAGCATATTCTCGGGTTTATCAAGACGGGAATGACGGAGCGGGAAGTCGACCTGGAGATGGAGTTTTACATGCGCCGCCACGGTGCCACTTCATCCTCCTTCGATACGATCGTCGCATCCGGAGAACGTTCCGCCATGCCGCACGGCGTTGCCAGCGAACGGGTGATTGCCGGAAACGAGCTCATCACGTTCGATTTCGGCGCATTGCTTGACGGATACTGCTCCGATTTGACGCGGACGATTGCGATCGGGGATCCGGATCCGAAGCTTAAAGAAATTTATGACATTGTGCTGGAAGCCCAGCTCCACACACTTCAGAACATCAAGCCGGGGATGACCGGCCGCGAAGCGGACGCGCTTGCACGCGATATCATCACGAAGTACGGCTACGGCGACAATTTCGGCCACAGCACGGGGCACGGCCTCGGCATGGAGGTTCATGAAATGCCTCGCCTGTCCAAGCTGAGCGACGATGTACTTAAGCCGGGTATGGTCGTGACCGTGGAACCGGGAATTTACCTGCCGGGTCTCGGCGGCGTGCGCATTGAAGACGATATTGTGATCACGGAGACGGGAATTGTGATCTTGACGCATTCGTCTAAAGATTTCACCGTATTACCGGCGTGATAAATGCAATATATACTTAAACCTTTAGGAGGGCATTTCAGTGATTTCAGTTAACGATTTTAAAACAGGTCTGACGGTGGAAGTCGATGGCGACATCTTTACCGTTCTCGATTTTCAGCACGTTAAACCGGGTAAAGGGGCAGCCTTCGTACGTTCGAAGCTGAAAAACCTCCGTAACGGCAACACCGTTGAGCGCACATTCCGCGCAGGTGAAACGATCGGCCGTGCCATTATCGAAAACCGCGGCGTTTCTTATCTGTATGCAAGCGGTCAAGAGCATACGTTCATGGACAACGAAACCTACGACCAGTTCACGCTGGACAGCAAGCAGCTGGAGTGGGAACTGAACTTCCTCAAAGAGAATATGAACGTGAACATCGTCAGCTACCAGGGCGAAATTCTCGGAATCAACCTGCCGACCAGCGTCGAGCTGAAGGTTGTTGAAACCGAGCCGGGCATTAAAGGAAATACGGCTACAGGGGCGACGAAGAACGCGAAGCTGGAAACAGGCCTGAACGTTCAGGTGCCTTTGTTCATCAATGAAGGCGATGTGCTTCTGATCGATACCCGCGAAGGCAAATATATCTCCCGCGCGTAAAGCCGGCGATAGAATTGCTTAACACCCGACAGGGCTAAGCCGATCCTCCTTTCCTTCCGAAAGGAGGATTTTTTGTATAATCCCATGAAAAAACATTAACAATCGGGCGTACTTTCGTATTATACTAGTTTAAAGCGTAAAATTAGACAGTTGTCAGCATTTTGCAACATGAGATCCTGCTTTTTTCACCATGGCCAGTCTATTGGCGAAAAGGGTGCTGATCGCATATAGAAATAGGATCGGGCGGTTTTACCGGCGTGGGAAATGATTGCATAATGCCCAGTTGTACAATGAGTGGGGAGTGAATCGAAGTTGTCACTGTACGTCATGAAATTCGGAGGCAGTTCCGTCGGAGATATTGAGCGCATGCAGCGCGTGGCCCGGCGTATCGTCGAGAAACAGGACGAAGGACACCAGTGTGTAGTAGTCGTTTCCGCGATGGGGGATACGACGGATGATTTGATCGATCAGGCGATGCTGCTCAATCCAAATCCGCCTGCACGCGAGATGGATATGCTGATGACCACCGGGGAGCAGATTTCCATGTCGCTTCTGTCGATGGCCATTCATCAGCTTGGCCGCAGCGCCGTTTCGCTGACAGGCTGGCAGGCGGGATTCCGGACAGAGCCGGTGCACGGCAAAGCGAGAATTATGGATATCATTCCGGACCGGGTGATCGGAGCCCTGCAGGAAGGAAACATCGTGATCGTGGCCGGATTCCAGGGCATGACCGAAGAAGGAGAAATCACGACGCTCGGCCGCGGGGGATCCGATACGACAGCCGTTGCGCTGGCTGCGGCGATTAACGCCGACGTGTGCGAGATTTATACCGACGTGGACGGCATTTATTCGACCGATCCGCGAATCGTGAAATGCGCTCGCAAGCTTGAGGAAATTTCGTATGACGAAATGCTGGAGCTGGCCAACCTGGGGGCGGCTGTTCTTCATCCGCGCGCGGTGGAGTACGCGAAGCATCACCAGGTGAAGCTCGTCGTCAGATCCAGCTTTAACTATAATGAAGGCACGGTTGTGAAGGAGGAAACCAGCATGGAGCAGGGAGTAGTGGTAAGCGGCATCGCTTATGATAAAAATGTGGCCAGAATCAGTATTTTGGGAGTGGAAGACGTTCCCGGTGTTCTTGCCACGGTGTTCGGAGCGCTCGCCGGCGCCGGCATCAACGTGGACATCATCGTGCAGAGCGGCGTTCAGGACGGCAAGGCGGACTTTTCCTTTACCACCTCTTTGTCGGAGAGCGGCCAGGCACTTCAAGTCATCAAGGATTTGAGATCCACCCTTCCGTACCGTGAAGTTACCTCGGAAGACAATCTGGTCAAAGTATCGATCGTAGGTGCGGGCATGATCAGCCATCCCGGCGTTGCCGCCGAAATGTTCGATGTCATTTCCAAGCAGGGCGTCAGCATTAAAATGGTCAGCACGTCCGAGATTAAAACGTCCTGCGTCATCGAAGGCGGCAATCTGGAGCAGGTCGTCAGAGCGCTGCATACCGCCTACAACCTCGATACCGATGCGCAGGTGTTTGTGGGAGGCCCACAGGACCGCCGCTAGGTCAGAATGCAAATACTCATACAAAAAGCCGTCCCCACAGCAGGGGGCGGCTTTGTTTATTTCAGCGCGGCTCGGATTATCCGCGATTCGCAGCAATTGCGAACAACGGCGTCAGGATCATTTCCGACTTCGCATACGGCACGACAGGGACCGTGTCGATCCCTGTGCAGTATTCGACGTCATGCGTAAATCCCAGCTTGACCAGCTGCTTCGCCGCGCATCCTTCCATTACGGTTTCAAACAGGGATCCCTTGCACTGCCGGTAAGCATGCTTCATCGCCAGGCCCAGATCATTCAGCTGAAGCGGCGCTTCCGAAATGGACTCCATCGCATCGATGATCATTCCCGCGCACAGGCCATCCTCCAGCGAAAAATCGTTGCGGCATCCCGAGCACAGCAGGATGGCATCTTTCCCGAACGATAACAGAGCCGACGCACAGGCCGTCCCATTCATAAATGAAGCGGCAAATATTCTGGCGGCCTTATGGGATTTGAGCAGCCCTCGGGTCCCGTTCGATGTGGTCAGCACCACCAGCTTTCCGGCAACCTCAGGGGTCATATAATCATGCGGCGAATTCCCGGCCTGAAACCCGGGGATTTTTTTATAATACCGTTCTCCACCGACAAACGTTTGGTCTCCCCGCATCTGCTGGGCTTGAGGAACCGTCTCCACGGGCATCAGCCCGGTAGCGCCTTGGGCCAGAGCCGTAATCATCGTACTGGTTGCCCGCAGCACGTCAATCACAACGGCGCTCTTGTGCACAAACTCCTCCGATCTTACTTCGTCCACATTGGCAATGACATCCACCCGCATGGATAAATCCTCCTTATGCATCTGTAAATAATACGACACCTCTTTCAGCTGCTTAGCCCTGAAGATGCCGATGGTTGAACGGTCCTCTCTTGGTTGGCCGGATGCAGGCAGTTTGTCTGCAGACGGATCCAACCCAGGCAACTGACAAGTGGATAGGTATTTCACCAAACAATATATGCAAGCCCGGAGCATTTTGTTCCGAATATAGGAGTTATTAAATAGAGGCTTTGTCATGACTCTTTTGATAATCAGTGAAGCAGCTCCGTTTTGCCAAGTTATTTTCCGTATCTTTCTTGTAAAACACAACTAAAAAGAGAGAGTCCCGCATATCTATGAGGTTAGAAGTACAATCTCGCAAAAGGGGGTCATTTTAGTGGACAAGTTCGTGCTCAGCATGGCTACGCTGCGTTTTATCTCCGGAAGTCTGGAAATCGCCGCCGCGCTGCTGATGCTAAAGCTCGCTCAGGTAGATAAGGCGCTGGCGGTCAATTCCCTGCTGGCATTCGTCGGGCCGACGGTGCTCATCCTGACGACTTCCATCGGGCTCATCGGCGTGGCTGATAAGCTCTCCTGGGGAAAGATGGCGTGGATCTTTTTCGGCGTGTCCTGTCTCTTAATCGGCATTCTCAAAAAATGATAGATTACTGTGGTCATAAATTTAGGGGCCAAGCATAGACATAAGTAAGAAAACATCTAGTAGTTTATCCATCAGAAGTTGAACAAGCTTGCAGGAGAAAGGCAGCACGGGGGTGGTCCTATTACAAATCCAAACTGGCTGGAATTATTTCCGGAGCCGGTCAAATCGATCCTTCACCAGCTCCCTCACCATATTCTGAGCGTTGTGGAGGAGGTACGCATCCGTGAAGGCAGGCCGCTGGAGATCAACGGCGCAGGCTCACACCACTATGTTACGGGACAAAGCACGCTGACGCTGGAAGCGGACAAGGCGTACAAGCCGCAGCGGGAGGTCAGCCGAAGGCTGCTCGATCTGATCAGCAACCATTCGCTGTACACGATGGAGGAAGAGCTTCGCAAAGGCTTTATCACCATTCCCGGCGGACACCGCATCGGCTTGGCAGGTAGAACGGTGCTTCACGCCGGACATGTCGAGCATATCCGCGATATCAGCGGATTCAATGTGCGGATTGCCCGGGAAGTGAAGGGTGCCGCTGACGGCATCCTCCCCTTTCTGATCGATAGGGAAGGAAACAGGATTCGGCATACGCTTCTGCTCTCGGCACCGCAGCAGGGCAAGACGACCCTCCTGCGGGATTTGGCGAGACAGATCAGCAGCGGGCTTCCCGGGCTGGGCAAATCCAGCCTGCCGGGGATGAAGGTGGGCATCGTCGACGAGCGTTCCGAAATCGCCGGCTGCCTCAAAGGCGTGCCGAGCTTTGACGTCGGACCCCGCACCGACGTGATGGATGCCTGTCCGAAGGCGGAAGGCATGATGATGATGATCCGGTCCATGTCGCCGGATGTTCTCATGGTGGATGAGATCGGCCGGGGAGAGGATGCCGAATCGGTGACGGAGGCGCTGCATGCGGGCATTACGGTCGTCGCCACGGCGCATGCCGGCGGCATCGAAGAGCTGAAGCACCGGCCCGCCCTGGCCGGACTCATAGAAACCGGAATGTTTGAGAGGTACGTTCTTTTAAAAAGGAAGGCACAAGGGTTAAGCTGCCGGATACTCGACCAGCAGCACCGGCCGCTGCAGCTTCAGACGGGCAGCCAGAGAGGGGTGAACTTCCTTGCTTAAGCTTTTTGGCGCCGTGCTGATTCTGCTGTCCGGCACACTGGCCGGATTCCATCAGGCCAGGCAGTTTGCCAGCCGGCCGAAGCAGATCCGGGAGCTGATCCTGGCCCTGCAGCGGCTGTCGACCGAAATCACCTATGGATTTACCCCACTTCCGGAAGCACTTCGCAAAATAGCGGATCAAATGCGGGAGCCTCTCCATACCTTTTTTCTGAATGCAGCACGTGAGATGGGGCCGGCCACAGGACTGACCGCCCAGGAGAGCCTCCAGCGTTCTCTCCATGAGAACTGGAAGCGGACCTCCATGAAGGCACCTGAACGCGAGGTGCTGCATCAGCTCAGCTTCACGCTCGGGACAAGCGACCGGCAGGACCAAATCAAGCACATCCAGCTGGCCGTCGAGCAGTTGAAGCATGAAGAAGCAACAGCCAGGGACGACCAGGCCAAATACGAGAAGATCAGTAAAAGTCTCGGGCTGCTCATCGGAGCATTGATCGTTATTTTGATCTTTTAGCGAGGTGCCTAGGAATGAACTTTGAAGTGAACGCAATTTTCCAGATTGCGGGAATCGGCATCATCATTGCCATGATTCACACAGTGCTGAAGCAAATGGGAAAAGAGGATATGGCTCATTGGGTGACGGTCATTGGTTTTGTCGTGGTGCTATTCATGGTCGTCCGGCTGCTCGATAACCTGCTGCAGGAGATCAAAACCATCTTTTTGTTCCAGTAGGGGTTGCTAACCATGGAAATTATTCAAGTGGTAGGCCTTGGGCTTCTGTCCACGATTCTGATCCTCGTCATCAAGGAGCACAAGCCGATGTTCGCTTTCGTCCTGGCCGCCGCGACCGGCGTGCTGATCTTCATGTTCCTGATCGGCAAAATCGGTATGGTGATCCAGGAGCTCCAGCGGCTTGCCGAGGCGTCGGGAGTCCAGATGATCTACCTGAAAACGATACTGAAAATTATAGGGATCGCTTATATCGCCGAGTTTGGGGCGCAGCTCGTCAGAGACGCCGGGCAGGAAAGCATCGCTTCCAAAATCGAACTCGCGGGCAAGGTGCTGATCATGGTGCTAGCCATCCCCATTATCGGCATTATCATCGAAACGGTGCTTAAGCTGCTGCCAGCCTGAAGGAGAGGGGTGAAGACATGCCGGGACTGCGGAGGCTGCCGGACAAGATGCACATCGTTATTTTGTTTATCGTGTTCATGGTGGCAGGGATCACCCGGGTCTTCGCGGCTTCACCCACGGATCAGCTGATCCAGAGCCAGGCGGAGAATTTGCCGAAGGATCAGGTGGAGAAGTACTGGGACACCTTGATGAAGGAATACGGGGGATTTTTTCCGGACCAGAAAACACCATCCTTCATGGATATGCTCCTTCCCGGCGGCAGCGGCTTCAGCCTCAAATCGGTGCTGACCGCGGCAGGGACCTTTATGTGGCATGAGGTGCTGTACAATGGCAAGCTGCTCGTCACGATCGTCATCCTGAGCATCATGAGCATGATTCTGGAGACGCTTCAGGCGGCTTTTGAGAGGAAAACGGTCAGCAAAGTCGCATACGCCCTATGCTATATGGTTATCATCGTGCTGGCCATCAACAGCTTCAACGTCGCGATCGGATATGCCAAAGAGGCGATCGACCGGATGATCGATTTCATGATGGCGATGGTACCGCTGCTGTTCGCACTGCTGGCTTCAATGGGCAACATCGTCACCGTGTCCGTTACGCATCCGCTGATCATCTTCATGATCAATACGATCGGAACGCTGATCCACGTCATGGTGTTTCCGCTGCTCTTCTTCTCAGCCGTGCTTCATCTGGTCAGTTCGCTGTCGGATAAGTACAAGCTGACGCAGATGGCGAACTTGCTGCGCAACATCAGCGTGGGGCTGCTCGGGGTGCTGCTGACGATCTTTCTCGGCGTTATCTCCGTGCAGGGCATCACGGGATCCATCACCGACGGGGTGACGATCCGGGCGGCCAAATACGTCTCCGGAAGCTTCATTCCGGTCGTCGGCAAAATGTTTGCGGATGCGACGGACACGGTGATCTCGGCATCGCTGCTGGTGAAAAACTCCATCGGTCTGGCAGGCGTCATCATCATCCTGTTCCTTTGCGCCTTCCCGGCCATCAAAATCCTGACGCTCGCGCTGATCTATAAAGTATCGGCAGCCATCATGCAGCCGCTCGGCGATTCCCCGATCACCGCCTGCCTGGACACGATCGGCAAAAGCATGATTTACGTCTTTGCCGCCCTGGCGGCGGTCGGACTGATGTTTTTCCTGGCGATCACCATCATGCTGACGGCTGGCAACGTGACCGTCATGATGCGGTGAAGGGAGGGGAAGCCCGTGGAATGGCTTGGAAACTGGCTGAAAGAGGTCGTCATGGTTGTGCTGCTTGCCACTTTCGTCGACATGCTGCTGCCGAGCAGATCCATGGAGCGATACGTCAAGCTGGTCCTGAGCCTGCTCGTGCTGGTCACCCTGCTCAATCCGCTGATCCGGATCGTGACTGACGCGCCGCTCGACAAGCTGAGCGCAGCGATCGGCCGGATGGACCGGCAGCCGGGCGGCAGCGGCTCCAAAACCAGCCTCGAGCAGATTATGGACGAGGCCGAACAGATCAAGCATCGGCAGCAGAAACAAACGCTCCAGTGGGCGGGAGAGCAGGTGGCTTCCACCATGAAGGAACAGATCAAGCAGCAAACCGGCGAGGAACCTGCGAACGTGCAGGTTGTTCTCGGACTGCCGAAGTCTAATGACGATCCGAATGCCGGAGCCGGCCAGTCACAGCCATACATTAGCGCAGTCACCGTTACAATGAGGGATTCGCAAGGCGATTCGGGCAGTTCGGACGGCACCCGGGGGGAGAGCGGCATCCAGATCGAGCCGGTGAAGCCGGTTCACGTGCAGGTCACGATCGAGCCGGATGAGAAGCAGGCTGGAACAGATCAAATGAATTCTGATCCGGGTGAGGATCAAGCGCAGGAGGCCGCAGGCGCTGTGGATGACAAGAGCGCCGGCGAAGTCCGCAAGCTGCTGGCAAGCGAATGGAATATCGATCCGGAAGTAATCACGGTACGAAGCGGATCCGGGCAGGAGTCCCGGTTATAAAGGCGGAGGTGAAACGATGGGGAAGTGGCTGAAGAAGCTTGAGCAGTGGCTGGGGGGCGGACAGGGAGGGACGAAGCGAGTACATACGTTCAGGTGGCTGATTATCGTCGGCTTGATCGGGGTGGCAATCGTGCTGTTCAACTCCTTTGTCAATGTGAAGAAACTCGATAACGAAAACATAGGGAGGGAGCCTCCGGCTGGGGCTGAGTCCCAGGAAACGTTCCAGAGCTCGGCAGGTCAGACTTCGGACTTTGCAGCGATTGAGGAAACGGCCGAAGGCAGGATGAAGGACATTTTGGAGAAAATCGTTGGCGTAGGCACGGTGGACGTCATGGTCACGGTGGATTCCACGGAGGAAATCGTCTATCAACGGAATGTGAAAGACTCCCAGCAGCAGTCGGAAGAAAACGACGCGAACGGCGGTCAGCGCCATACGACCCAGTATACCCGGGATGGCGAGATCGTCACCTACGAGCAGTCGGGAACGCAGACGCCGATCATTACGAAAAAGGTAAAGCCGCAAATTCGCGGGGTGCTGATCGTAGCCAAAGGTGCAGAGAATGAAGTGGTTCGCAACTTGATTGTGGACGCGGTGGAAAAAGGCCTGAACGTACCGGATTACCGGATCTCCGTCGTTCCGCGCAAGCAGGGGTAAGCCGATTTCCCCGATATAATCCAGTTGACTTATGAGGAGGATTTAACGAATGAACAGTAAAAGACAAACGATTTGGTTGGTGTCGATGCTCAGTTTGATGGTAGTCCTGTCCGCTTATTATCTGTTTACCGAGGACTCCGGGACGTCGAAGACGCCGGTCGCCGACAGCCAGCAGGTGGACAGCAAGACAGACAAAGACGCCAAGACGACGGCCTCGGCCGGCAGCAAAGACAACGGGGTTGTCGTAGACGAAGTCGTGACATCGGGCCAATCGGGTGACAAGACTGCGGATGCGGGCAAGGCCGACGGTTCCGCCGCGAAGGATACAGCCCAGGATACGTCGAAGGAAGACGCGGCTAAGGACGCGACAAAGGATACAGCAGCTGCTGGGAGCACGGCCGATAAGGACGCTGCAGCCAAAGACACAGCCAAGGATACGGCTGACGCCGGACAAAAGAGCGCAGCGACAACCGACAAAGCTGCGGACGATAAAACGGCATCCACAAGTAAAACAGACGCCGGCAAGACAACCGCAAGCACGGAAAAAACGGACGATGAGATCCTGAAGGAAGTGGCTTCCCAGGCTTCGACAGGCAGCAGCATGCTCGAATCTCTTCAATGGCAGCGGTCGCAGACGAATGCTCAAAAAACAAATGACCTGATGGCGGCGATCAATGACATGAGCAAGGACAGCGAAGCTTCGGCCAAGGCGAGCCAGGAACTGCAGGCGCTCGAAAACAAAGAGACGATCATCGAAAGCATCGAGGAAGAGCTGGAGCAAAAATTCTCCTTTGCGAACGCATTCGTGAAGGAAAATGGCGACAAGTACCAGGTGCTCGTCCTGAGCGACAAAATGGATGCCAAGCAGGCAGCGGGCATCGTTCAGCTGGTGATGAAAGAGCTGAAAGTGACCCAGGACAAAGTCAGCGTGAAAGTCGTCTCCGAGTAAAATGGCGGAAAAACAGAAATATCGTCGAAAGAGTCCGGGACAGCCCAGGACTCTTTCCATTTCTTCCGATTATGTTATAATACTTATCGTTATGTGTATGAATTGTCCGAAGCCACGGCTTCCACGCAGCTGAAGGAGTGAATTGCGAATGTTTAAATTGAACGAGATAAAAGAATTGATCAAGCTGGTCGATGAGACCTCCGTACATGAACTTGAACTTGAATCAGAAGGAGCACGCCTTTCCATCCGCAAGCCGGGCAAAACCGAAGTGGTTAGCGTTCAGGCTGCGCCTCAATTTGTACAGGCCCCTGCCGCACAGCAGGCTCCGCAATACGTACAGGCACCCGCCGACAATGCGCAGGCCCCTGCAGCAGGACAGGCAGCAGCACCGGATGCGGCTTCTTCCTCACTACATAAAATCGTCTCCCCGATGGTAGGAACGTTCTACAAAGCCTCTTCTCCGGACGCCGCGCCGTTTGTCAGCGTCGGTGACCGCGTTGACGAGAAAACGACGGTTTGCATTATTGAAGCGATGAAGCTGATGAATGAGCTCGAAGCAGAAGTAAAAGGCACCATCGTTGAGATTCTTGCGGAGAACGGACAACTGGTGGAATACGGGCAGCCTCTGTTTCTGGTGAAGTCGGAATAGGCACCGCACAATGGAGGAGGTTACTTGCATGAAATTTCAAAAAATTCTGATTGCCAACCGCGGTGAAATCGCAGTCCGGATTATCCGGGCCTGCCGCGAGCTCGGCATTTCCACCGTTGCGGTTTATTCGGAGGCCGACAAGGAAGCGCTGCACGTCCGTTTGGCGGACGAGGCATACTGTATCGGCCCTACGCTTTCGAAAGACAGTTACCTGAATTTCACCAACATTATGAGCGTCGCCACGTTGACGGAGTGCGACGCCGTTCATCCGGGATACGGATTTCTCGCCGAGAATGCCGATTTCGCGGAAATTTGCGAGTCCTGCAACATTACCTTTATCGGACCTTCGGCCGACGCCATCAACAAGATGGGCGATAAAGCGGTTGCGAAGCAGACGATGAAGAGCGCCGGCGTACCGGTCATTCCGGGTTCCGACGGCCTGGTTGAAGATTTGGATGAGGCGGTAATGATCGGCCGGGACATCGGCTACCCATTGATCATCAAAGCGACAGCCGGCGGCGGCGGAAAAGGAATCCGCATCGCTGAGGACGAGCAGGCGCTGATTAAGCAAATCACGGCGGCACAGCAGGAAGCCCAAAAGGCGTTCGGCAATGCCGGCGTTTATCTGGAGAAATATTTGACCGGCATGAAGCACGTTGAGATTCAAGTGATTGCCGACAACCACGGCAACGTCGTTCACCTGGGCGAACGCGACTGCTCCGTACAGCGCCGCCGCCAGAAACTGATCGAGGAAGCGCCTTGTCCGGTGTTGTCCCCCGAGATTCGTCAGCGGATGGGTGAAGCCGCAGTCCGCGCAGCCCTTGCCGTTAACTATTCGGGTGCGGGTACGCTCGAGTTTCTGCTCGGCAACGACGGCCAGTTCTACTTCATGGAAATGAACACCCGCATTCAGGTGGAGCATCCGGTTACGGAAATGGTCACCAATGTGGATTTGATCAAAGAGATGATTTCGGTCGCGGAAGGTCACCCGTTGTCGTTTACGCAGGAAGATGTTCAAATTAACGGCTGGTCGATCGAATGCCGCGTCAACGCGGAAGATCCGGACCGCAACTTTATGCCGGCTCCGGGCAAAATCCAATTTTACCTGCCTCCGGGCGGTCCTGGTGTACGGGTGGACAGCGCAGCCTATCCGGGCTACAGCATTCCTCCGTTCTACGATTCCATGATCGCGAAGCTGATCGTATGGGCGCCGACGCGTCAGGAGGCGATTGCCAAGATGAAGCGGGCGCTGTCCGAATTCGTCATCGAGGGCGTGCACACCACCATTCCGTTCCATCAGAAGCTGATGGAGCATCCGGTGTTCAACCGCGGCGATTTTGACATCAAGTTTTTGGAGGAAAACGAAATCTGACGCCTGCTTCGGATTGTTTGTCATAAAGTTCCCCAAATGGTATAGTATGAATGATTAGGGGCAATCCTGCTTTCGTCTGAAGCGGTTTTATATATTATCTGAAAGGTGTGTTGATTCAGGGATGAGCACATTACCGAGTGAATTTGAACGTACGGACATCGGTGAAATTCAAATAGCACCTGAAGTGATTGAAGTGATCGCGGGTCTGGCTACGGTGGAAGTGAAAGGCGTCGCCGGCATGAGCGGCGGTTTTGCCGGAGGCATCGCCGAGCTGCTTGGCCGCAAAAATTTGTCCAAAGGCGTGAAGGTGGAAGTCGGCCAGCGCGAAGCGGCTGTGGACGTCTCGGTGATTATCGAGTACGGAAACCGCCTGCCGGAAGTGGCGACGGAAATCCAGCGCAATGTCAAACGCTCCATCGAAATGATGACAGGCCTTACGGTCATTGAAGTCAATGTGCATATCCATGATGTTTACTTCAAAAACGCGGAGAGAGCCGAAGACGTTGATTACAGTCAGCGCGTAAAATAAAGGATTCAATTGGTCACCATAACCCCCGACACCCGAAATGTCGAGGGTTTACTCTAATTTAAGGAGGCTGTGCTGTTCGTGGCTAAGATACTGGACAGACTTCTGCTGTTTATTTACAGCTTGAGTATCGGAGTAATATGTGTATTTGCCATCCTCCTCATGAGTGATTTGGTTCCGTCTCCGGATGAACTGCTGAATACAGCCGAGCTTCAGCTGACGGTCATCGTGGCGGCGGTGATCCTCTTTTTACTCAGTATCCGCTTCTTCTATATCTCGATTCGCCCGGACAGAACGCATGTCCACTCGATTGACCAGAGGACCGAATTCGGCGACATTCAGATCTCGGTCGAGACGATCGAGAACCTGTGTCTCAAGGCGGCTTCGCGGGTGAGGGGCGTCAAGGACCTGAAGGCCAGAATCCATGTGACGGAAGCGGGCCTTGAAATCATGATTCGTGCCGTCGTTGACGGCGATGTGTCTATCCCGGCCATGACCACCGACGTACAGAAGCAGGTTCATGATCACCTTCAGGAAACGACAGGCATTCCGGTCTCTAACGTGGCGGTATATATAGCGAATGTGGCCCACGCACCAGTGATCAAGAGTAGAGTGGAATAGAGGTGAATTCTCCGAGTGATCTGGAAAGAAATTTGGGAGAGTCACAAAGGACGGATTACCGGTATTGCCGGCGGTATTTTTTTCGGTTTTATTTATTTGTTTGCGGGTTTTTGGGATATGTTGTTCTTTGCATTGGTAGTGTTCATAGGATATTCTGCCGGCAAAAGGAAGGATCTTCGGATGGATTCCTTTTTCCGCTGGCGGGAAATGGGTCAGTGGCTCTCCGAGCGCTGGCGCCCCTTTAAATGAACCCGTGATATGCCTTTCTCCGGAAAAAGAGCTGCAGCTTCTTGAAGCCCATATTCTGCGAGATTGACATGCTCACGGTTTTTTTTTGTGCAAATCACGATGTTTTTATTCCCGCGGTGACCCATAATAAGGACAAGAGGAAATTTCAAGGTTCTAGGAGGAACATAATGAAAAGACGTGTAGCCAGGGAACTGGTCGTTCAGTGCCTGTATCAGATGGAAATGAACGAAGCAACAAGCGAAGAAGCGCTGGAAATGCTGCTGGAGGATGCCGCCGAGGAAAATGATACCGAGCGGACCATCACCGATGAAGCGGAACTGAAGGAATTTGTGCTGGGGCTCGTAAACGGCATTTGGGGCAGCAAAAAAGCGGTGGACGACCTGCTGGAAAATTATTTGAAGGGCTGGCAAATGAGCCGCCTCTCGAAGGTGGACCGCCAAATCCTCCGCCTCGCCGCCTATGAAATGCTGTATCGCGACGACGTGCCGGCCAAGGTTGCCGTCAATGAGGCGATCGAGCTGGCCAAGCATTTCGGAACCGAGGATTCGGGCAAGTTTGTCAATGGAGTTCTGGGGAACATGATCCGCGAGCTGGATCAATTGAAGTCATAGTCTTGCATAAGGACGCTTAGCCGTCCGCTTTGCCAATCTAAAACATAGGGGAGAGAGCGACATGACAGCATCTATTATCAATGGAAAACAGGTTTCTGAGGATATCCGGACCGGAATTGCCGCCGAAGTCAAGGAGCTGGCCGCCAAAGGCGTCACTCCGGGGCTTGCCGTCGTGCTGGTAGGAGAGGACCCGGCTTCCCAGGTTTATGTGCGAAACAAGGAAAAAGCGTGCCACGACCTCGGATACTATTCGGAGGTTCACCGGCTTCCGGCTTCGACAACTCAGGAGGATTTGCTTGCATTGGTGGACAAGCTGAACAAGCAGGACACCATTGACGGCATCCTCGTCCAGCTGCCGCTTCCTGGACATATTGACGAGAAGGCAGTCATTAACGCGATCGCGGTAGACAAGGACGTTGACGGATTCCATCCGGTAAACGTCGGCAACCTGGTCATCGGAGATGACAGCCTACTTCCATGCACGCCGGCAGGCGTCATCGAGCTGATCAAGCGTGCGGGTGTAGAGCTGGCCGGTAAGCATGCCGTCGTCATCGGCCGCAGCAATATCGTCGGCAAACCGGTTTCGCTGCTGCTTCAGCGCGAAAACGCGACCGTGACGATGTGCCACTCCCGGACGATCGGTATGGCGGACATTGCGCGTCAGGCCGACATTCTGGTCGTTGCGATCGGCCGGGCCAATTTCATCGATGCAAGCTTTGTGAAACCGGGTGCCGTCGTCATCGACGTGGGCATGAACCGGCTGGAGAACGGCAAGCTGGCCGGAGACGTGGATTTCGAAAGCGTTAAGGAAGTATCGGGCCCGATCACGCCGGTGCCTGGCGGTGTAGGACCGATGACGATTACGATGCTGATGCAGAACACCTTGATCGCGGCCAAACGCCACCACGGATTGGCATAACGGAGCGGATGCCATGGAACCGCAGCGTATTTTTTCAATCAAGGACTTGAACCGTTATATCCGGATGAAGATGGACTCGGACAGTCTGCTGTCCGACGTCTGGATCCGGGGTGAAATATCGAATTTTACCCACCATTCCAGCGGGCATATGTATTTCACGCTCAAGGATGAAGGGAGCCGCATCAAAGCGATCATGTTTGCCTCCCACAACCAGCGGCTGCCGTTTCGACCCAAAGAGGGCTCAAGGGTCATCGCTAGAGGGAATGTTACGGTATACGAGCGGGATGGGCAGTACCAATTTTATGCCACCCAAATGCAGCCCGATGGGATCGGCAGTCTGTATTTGGCTTATGAGCAGCTTAAGGAGAAGCTGGAGAAAGAAGGGTTGTTTGCTGCAGACCGCAAGCGGCCGATTCCGGAGTTTCCGGAGACGATCGGCGTCATCACGTCACCGACAGGTGCGGCCGTACGCGATATTATGACGACGCTTGAGCGGCGTTACCCGCGGGCGCGGATCGTTCTCGCCCCTGTCCTGGTCCAGGGAAAAGGGGCCGCTCCTTCAATCGTGAAGGCCATTCGCTCGATGAACGAGCTGGATGAAGCGGACGTGCTGATCATCGGCCGCGGCGGCGGCTCACTGGAGGAGCTGTGGGCCTTTAACGAAGAAATGGTCGCGCGGGCGATCCGTGCCTCGCATATTCCGGTCATTTCGGCCGTTGGGCACGAAACCGACTTCACGATCGCGGACTTCGCCGCAGACCTGAGAGCGGCGACTCCGACCGCGGCCGCGGAGCTGGCCGTGCCGCATGAAGGCGAGCTGAAGGCGCGGCTGCAGCAGCGGGAACGGCTGCTGCTCCAGCTGCTTCAGCAGCGGGTGAAGCGCAGCCGCCAGCAGCTGGCGTCACTGCAGCGCTCGCCCGTGCTGCTGCATCCGCGGCGCTACATGCTGCAGCATGCGGAGCGCCTGGACATGCTGCGCCAGCGGCTGAGCGGCAACCTGCGTTCCCGGGTTCAGCTGAACCGGGAAAAGAGAAGCCGCATGTACCATGCGCTGATGCGGTACAATCCGCAGGAGCAGCTGACAGGGGCCCGGAGCCGCAACGATGCGGCGCGCCGGCAGCTGCTTCAGTCGATGCAGAACATACTGAAAGACAGGAAATCCCAGCTTACTTCCAGCGTGCGCCATCTGGATGCCCTCAGTCCGCTGAAGGTGATGGCCCGCGGCTACAGCCTCGTTTATGACGAGCAGGAGAAGCGTTTAATTAAATCGATTCATGAGGTACAGCCTGGCGACGTGGTCCAGATCAAAGTGAACGACGGCCAGTTATCCTGCCAGGTATGGGAACTGAAGGAGGATGCACAGGAACATGGGGAATGAAAAAGAGCTCAGCTTTGAGGACGCAATGATTCAGCTCGAGGATATCGTCGGAGAACTGGAGCACGGCGACGTTCCGCTCGAAAAGGCGATCGAGCTGTTCCAGCAGGGAATGAAGCTGTCCCAGCTGTGCGGGCAGAAGCTCGAACAGGTGGAACGGAAAATCGAGATGATCGTTGAAGAGGATGGAGAGCTTCGCAAGAAGCCGTTCGGCGGCGGACAGCTCGATCAGAGCGGCGGTGAAGTTTTTGAGTGACCGGGTTTCGTTCCAGGAATACATGCAGCAGATTTCCGAGAAAGTAACCGCCTCGTTGGAGGACAGCCTGCCGCATCATTGGCAGGTTCCTTCTTCTTTAAAGGAATCCATGACGTATTCCTTGATGGCCGGAGGAAAGCGGCTCCGTCCGCTGCTGGTGATTGCAGCCTGCGAAGCGCTCGGAGGCAATGGGGAGGCGGCCCTTGATGCGGCATGCGCCGTTGAAATGGTGCATACCTACTCGCTCATTCATGATGATTTGCCAGCTATGGATAATGATGACTACCGCCGGGGCAAACTGACCAATCATAAAGTATATGGCGAAGCTACCGCCATTCTGGCCGGAGACGCCCTGCTGACGCATGCCTTTTATACGATCGCCCGAATCTCGGCGAAGCATGGCATTGATGCGGCCCCGATTTTGGCCATTGTGCAGGACCTCGCTGAAATGGCCGGTCCAAGAGGCATGGTTGGCGGACAGGCGGCCGATATGGAAGGGGAGCAGGGAGTCACGGATCTGGAGCATCTTCAGTATATCCACCAGCATAAGACGGGCGATCTGATTATTTTCTCCCTCCTTGCCGGCGGACGGATTGCCGGAGGCTCGGAGCGCGAGTTGGAAGCGCTGCGTACGTTTGGCAGCCGCCTTGGGCTCGCCTTTCAAATTCAGGACGATATCCTGGACCTGGTTGGAGACGAGGCAAAACTGGGTAAGAAGACACAGAGCGACATCAAGCAGGAGAAGGTGACATATCCTTATTTTATCGGCCTGGAAGCTTCGCAGCAGCAGGTCGAATCACTGACTCGAGAAGCCAAAGCGGCTGTCTTGAACGCCGGTTTTCAGGATCCGGAGCGCCTGCTGGAGATCGCCGATTATTTAATGCACAGGGACCATTAGAGCATGATGCTTTATGTATGATGGGCATTTTATGATATAATGGCGAAAAGAATCTAATCATGGAAGAATGTCATGGATAACCATACACTAATTACGAAGGAAAGCGGGGAGATTGCCGTGCTGCTTCCACAAATTAACGAGCCAGGACAATTGAAATCACTATCGGTTGACGAGCTCACTTCTCTGGCGGCCGAAATCCGTCAATTTCTGATTGAGAAGCTGTCGGTCACCGGGGGGCATCTCGCATCAAATCTGGGAGTGGTGGAACTCACGCTGGCCCTGCACTATTGCTACAACAGCCCGCGCGATAAATTTATTTTTGATGTAGGACATCAGGCGTACGTACACAAGATGCTGACGGGCCGGATGGATCAGTTCGACACGCTGCGGAAATACAAGGGGATGTGCGGCTTTGTCAAACGCAGTGAAAGCGAGCATGACGTCTGGGAAGCCGGGCACAGCAGCACCTCTTTGTCCGCGGCTATCGGTATGGCCGTTGCCCGGGACTTAAAAGGGGAAAACAACAAAGTGATCGCCATGATCGGGGACGGTGCGCTCACCGGCGGCATGGCATTCGAAGCTTTGAACCATATCGGACATGAACAGAAGGACCTGATGGTCATTCTGAACGACAACGAGATGTCGATTGCGCCGAACGTCGGCGCCATGCATAACTATTTGAGCAAAATCCGCTCGGACCGCCATTATTTGCGTGCAAAAGACGAGCTTGAGATGATGCTGAAGAAGATCCCGGCGATCGGCGGCATGCTGGCCAAGACCGGATCCAGGCTGAAGGAAAGCCTCAAATACATGATGGTTCCCGGCGTGCTGTTCGAAGAGCTGGGCTTAACTTATCTCGGACCGGTGGACGGCCATGATATCCACAAGCTGATCGAAACGTTCAAGCAGGCCGACAACGTGCGCGGACCGGTATTCGTGCATGTGCTTACCACCAAAGGCAAAGGATATAAACCCGCAGAAGCGGATTCATATAAATGGCACGGGATTACGCCGTACAAAATCGAATCTGGCCAAGTGCTTAAATCGGTAGGAAATCCAATGTACACCGACGTGTTCGGCAAGACGCTGATCGAGTTAGGTGAACAGGATTCCCGCATCATCGCTGTCACGCCAGCAATGCCCAAAGGCTCCGGTCTCATTCCGTTCAGTGAACGGTTTCCGGACCGCATGATCGACGTCGGCATTGCGGAGCAGCACGCGGCAACGATGTGCGCCGCGTTGGCGATGGAGGGCATGAAGCCGGTGTTCGCCGTCTATTCCACGTTCATGCAGCGTGCGTATGACCAGATCGTTCACGATATTTGCCGCCACAACGCCAATGTCATGTTCGCCATCGACCGGGCCGGCTACGTAGGGGATGACGGCGAGACGCATCAGGGAGTGTTTGACATCGCGTTTATGCGCCACATTCCGAACATGGTCATGATGATGCCGAAGGATGAAAACGAGCTGAGACATATGATGAAAACCGCCCTGGAGTATAACGACGGACCGATTGCTTACCGCTACCCGCGGATCAACGGCCTGGGGGTTCATCTGGACGAGGAGCTTGTGCCGATTCCGATTGGCAAATGGGAAACCGTCCGTGAAGGCGAAGGGTACGCCGTCTTGGCCTGCGGCCCGATGGTTCAGGTTGCGCTCGAGGCAGCAGACCAGCTGAAACGGGAAGGTATTCACCTTCAGGTGGTCAACGCCCGGTTCATGAAGCCGCTGGATGAAGAAATGCTGCTGGAGCTAGCCGAGAACGGCACGAATATGGTGGTGCTTGAGGAAGCCAGCGAAGCGGGCAGCTTGGGCAGCGCCGTACTGGAGTTTTATGCTTCGAAGCATATATTTGACACGAAAGTGTCCTTAATGGGTGTGCCCGACCGCTTTATCGAGCATGGCAGCGTGAAGGAGCAGCGGGAGGAGACCGGTCTTACGGCAGCAGGAGTCGTCGGCGAAATCAAGAAGCTGATGTCCCTGCATCCTTACGAGATCGGCAAAACCCAGTTTCCTTCCTAATGGACGCCGAAATCGCCGTGCAGTCAGGAGATAACGATGAATTTGCCTAAAGAACGAATCGATGTCCTGCTCGTTGAGCAGGGCTTTTACGAGAGCCGGGAAAAAGCCAAGGCGGCGATTATGGCCGGGCTGGTCTTAGCCGCAGAAGAACCGGTCGAAAAGGCGGGAACGAAAATTCCGCGCGATACGCCGCTTAGGGTCAAGGGAGCGGTGCATCCGTATGTCAGCCGCGGCGGTTTGAAGCTGGAGAAGGCGCTCCGAACCTTCGGGATCGATCTGACCGGCAGAACGATGCTGGATATCGGGTCTTCCACAGGCGGCTTTACCGATTGCGCGCTTCAGAACGGAGCCAGCTATGTGTACGCCATTGATGTCGGGTACAATCAACTGGATTGGTCGCTGCGAAATGACGAGCGGGTATGCGTGATGGAACGGACCAACTTCCGCTACATGACGCCCGAGGATCTGAAAGGCCCGGACCCGGATTTTGCCAGCATCGATGTATCCTTCATTTCGCTGCGCATCATCCTGCCCCCGCTGATGGCGCTCCTGAACAAACCGGCCGACGTAGCTGCGCTGATTAAGCCGCAGTTTGAAGCCGGCAGGGAGAAGGTCGGAAAGTCCGGCGTCGTCCGGGAACCTGAAGTTCACCGCGAGGTGCTGATGAACGTGCTGTCTTTTGCCGCGGAGTTAGGCTTTATTCTAAAAGGACTAACGTTTTCGCCGATTACCGGCGGTGAAGGAAATATCGAATTTCTCGCTCATTGGCATGTGCCCGCGAGCCCATCGGATACAGCAGGACAACCTGTCGCTGAAGAAGAACTGCAGGCTTTGGTTTCTGATGTAGTTGCTCAGGCACGCCATACGTTTACAGGGAACTCATCCAAGGGATGAGTTCTTTTTGTAGGGACGGTCATCATTCTGCTGAAACAAAAACTTTGGAATAACGATTGATGAGAACGTTTGTTTGGGTTATAATGAGCTTGTTTATATGCGTTTATACATTCGAAAAACGGATTTTTATACATTTAAAAAAGGGATTCTTCCGCATTTCCGCGAATACCAAGGCGAGGTGATGAGGATGGAGGGACGTGCAGACTTGCTGGTCATGGTGCTGATCGGCGTGCTCTTGATCATTTGGATCGCGTACGGTCTGAGATCATGGCTGTTTAACCCTCTGCCTGCCCGCGTACCGGAAATGCCGATTAACGAACAGATACATGACCATCCCGCGGTAGATCTGCTGGAGGAGGCAGGCTATGAAGTGATCGGCGGCAAAATCAAGATTCCGCTGCTGTTTGAGGCGGACGGGGAGGAATATCACAGCCGCCTGTTTATCGATTATGTCGTGAAGGACGATGACGAGGTATTGTACCTTGTGAAAGTCGCCAGAAGGCGTCTGCCCCTGGAATGGACCGGATCCGGTCTGCGCGACCGTCTGCTGCCCTATTTTCTGCTGTATCCGGGCTCAGGCGGCGTGCTCTTCGTCGATGCCGACGAAGGGGAAATCCGGCGTATTCATTTTGATTGGGATGAAGAGGACTGGAATGGTTATGATGATTAAATATGAGCAACTAACATTTGGGAGGCCACTATGAAAGGACAACGCCATATCAAAATACGCGAGATTATCACCCAGCAGGAGATCGAGACCCAGGACGAGCTGGTGGAGGCTCTGCGTGAAGCGGGTTTTCAGGTGACCCAGGCAACCGTGTCCAGGGACATCAAAGAACTGCTGCTGATCAAGGTGCCGATGGATGACGGCAGGTATAAATATTCACTGCCGACGGATCAGCGCTACAATCCGGTTCAGAAGCTTAAGCGCGCGCTGGTGGACAACTTCGTGCACATCGATTACACGAACAACCTGGTCGTCATGAAGTGCCTGCCGGGAACGGCCAATGCCGTTGCCGTTCTGCTGGATAACATGGAATGGAACGAAATCATGGGAACGATCTGCGGCGATGACACGGCGCTGATCATTTGCCGGACGAATGAGGACAGCGAGCGGCTGGTCCAGATGATCAACAGCTTTATTTCATAGTACAAATTATAGATTTGCCTTAGCGGAGGTGCGCTTTTTATCATGCTTTTAACATTGAGTATCCGAAACTTGGCGGTCGTCGAATCCGTCGACGTCCATTTCCATCCCGGCTTTCACGTGCTGACTGGGGAGACCGGTGCCGGGAAATCCATCATTATCGATGCTTTGGGGCTGATTGCCGGAGGAAGAGGCTCGGCGGACTTGATCCGCTATGGCTGCGACAAGGCGGAGATTGAAGCGATGTTCGAGCTGCAGGAAGGCCATCCCGTGTGGGAAGCCTTGGCCAAGATCGGTGTCGGAGGAAGTCATGAAGAGCATTTAATCATCCGCAGGGAGCTGACGTCCCAGGGCAAGAGCACGTCAAGAATCAACGGGCAGCTCGTTAACTTGACGATGCTGCGGGAAGTCGGAGAGCAGCTGGTCAACATTCATGGCCAGCATGAGCATCAGAACCTGCTGCGCGCAGACAGGCATCTCAGCCTGCTGGATACTTACGGTGATACGCTGATTGGACCCATCAAACGGGAATATCAGGAACGGTATGCGGCGTTCTCCAAAGTGGAGAAGGAGCTGCGGGAGCTGATGGAATCCAGCCAGAAAGCGTATCAGATGCTCGATCTCTATCGTTTCCAGCTGGAAGAAATCTCAGCCGCTTCATTAAAATCCGGAGAAGATGAATGGCTGGGCGAAGAAAGGGTCAAGCTATCCCATAGCGAGAAAATGATGGATGCAGTATCGGGATCCTATGAGCTGCTGAACGGGCATCAGGGAATCAGCGTGATCAGCACGGCCATTTCCCGTCTGGAAGACGTTATGAAGTATGATGAGAAGGGTCTGAAGCCGGTACTTGAGCAGCTGCAGTCCGCTTTTTACCAGCTGGAGGACGCTGCCTTTCAGCTCCGGGATTACAGGGATCAGGTCGAGTTTAACCCCGAACGGCTGGAAGAGGTGGAGCAGCGTTTGGATCTCATCTCCACACTCCGACGTAAATACGGGGACAGCGTGGAGCAGATTCTGGCCTATTACGAGTCGATCCTGCAGGAAACGAGCCTGCTGGAGAACAAGGATGAGCGTCTGGAGCAGCTGAAATCCCAAAGGGAAGGACTGCTGAACGGACTGGTTGAATCCGCCCTGGAGCTAAGCGAAGCAAGACAGCAGTGCGCTGCGGATCTCGCCCGACAGGTCGAGGCCGAGCTGAAGGACCTGCACATGGAGCGAACGTCACTGGAAGTCCGTCTGGAGCAGCTTGATGATCCGCGGGGGATCGAGGTCGACGGCCGGAAGATCCGGCTCACCAGACAGGGACTTGATACCGCTGAGTTTATGATATCCCCGAACCCGGGCGAGCCGCTGCGGCCGCTCAGCAAGATCGCGTCAGGCGGTGAGTTATCCCGGATGATGCTGGCGATGAAGAGCATCTTTGCCCGCCATGACCGCATTCCGGTCCTGATCTTTGACGAAGTGGACACGGGGGTCAGCGGAAGAGCGGCACAATCCATCGCCGAGAAGCTGAACAAGCTGGCTGAGACCTGCCAGGTGTTTTCGATTACCCATCTTCCGCAAGTGGCCTGCATGGCGGATCATCAGTATTTAATCGAAAAGAATGTGGATGAAGGACGTACAATGACGCACGTGGAAGAGCTCTCGACGAAGGGCCGGGTTGAAGAATTGGCCCGCATGCTCGGCGGGGTGGAAATCACGAAGAAAACGCTCCATCATGCCCAAGAAATGCTGAAGCTGGCGGACGAGCGGAAAGCCGTCAAATCCGCACCAGAGTAATGATTGACAGTAATAAAAGCCTAGAGGCGGGGTAATCTTAAAGGTACGCAATTGGCGACCACCTTTCGTCAAGCGAAAGAAGCAAAAGGGAGCGTGACAGCCATTGAACTCCAGCCTCAGGAATAAAATGCTCGGTCTTTTCATTGTCTTCTTTCTTTGTTTTTTAGGAACAACAGAGCCGGTACAAAGCCTGGCCGCCATCCCGAATGAAATCAGGATGTTTGCGGGAACGGCACAAGCGCTCTCCATGCCGGTGACGGCCCAAGCTACCGTCGACCGTCCGGGCGTTCTGCATCTCAACGGTTCCGCCGTTACCGCCAAGGTGACTCCAGGACGTCCATTGCAGCTGACGCCGCAGCACAGCGGAATGGCGAAAGTAACCTTGAAATTATTCGGAACCATCCCTTTTAAAACCGTTCAGATCCACGTCGTTCCCGGACTCAAGGTTATACCGGGAGGACAAACCATTGGAGTGAAGGTGAAATCGGCAGGCATTTTGGTCGTTGGGCATCACCTGGTCAGCGTGGATGCCGATACAAAGGTGTCCCCTGGCGAGAACGCCGGAATCCAGCTGGGTGATTTAATGACCCACATGAACGGGGTTCCGATGGACGATGTCGCAAAAGTTGCCAAAGTAGTCGAAGAGGCGGGCAAAAGCAAGCGACCGGTCGAAATCAAATTCAAACGCGGAAACAAAGAGATGAGCACGAAGCTGTCCCCCGCCTATGACCAGGAAGACAGGGTGTGGCGATTAGGACTGTATATTCGCGACTCAGCCGCAGGTGTCGGAACGTTAACCTTCTATGCTCCCGATCAAGGCGTTTATGGGGCACTGGGCCATGTCATTACGGATATGAACACGCAAACGCCGATTTCCGTCGGCAGCGGTGAAATTTTGCAGTCCAGCGTAACCTCGATATCGAAGAGCCAAGATGGCGAACCTGGCGAGAAGAGAGCGCATTTTCTCAAGGAAAGTAAAATCCTCGGTAATATTGAGCGCAACACGCATTTCGGAATCTTCGGCAAGATGAATCAGAATCCGGATCACAGCTTGTATAAAGAAGGCATCCCGGTAGCATTCGCCCAGGAGGTTAAAGAAGGCCCGGCCGAAATTTTGACTGTGGTGGATGGGCAGCAGGTCGAACGGTTCAAGGTCAATATTGTCCATGTGGCGAAGCAGGAATCGCCGGCCACCAAAGGACTGGTCATCCGAATTACCGATCCGCGCCTGCTGGAGAAGACCGGGGGCATCGTCCAAGGGATGAGCGGAAGCCCAATCGTGCAGGACGGCAAATTGGTCGGAGCAGTGACCCACGTGTTCGTTAACGATCCGCGGTCCGGTTACGGATGCTTCATCGAGTGGATGCTTCAGGATTCCGGAGTTCTCCCTCAATCGAAAAGTACTCAAAAAAGTCTTAAGGCCGTGTAGCCTTAAGACTTTTTGTCGTTTCATCGCGAAATAGTTAGAATAATGGATGAAAATATTAATTATAATTCAACAAGGTAAAAAAATAAACAAAAATAATTTTCGACAGAAGGAATTTAATGCTGGGTGTCGAAAACTTATCTCTGCAGAAAAATAAGGGAATACGATTCTAAGGAGGAAGCAGCCAGTGCAAAAAATAGAGGTATTGTTGGCGGATGACAACCGGGAATTCACGAATTTGCTTGCGGAATATATTACCGAGCAAGACGATATGATGGTAACGGGAATCGCCTATAATGGCGAGGAAGTGCTAAATATGATCAGTGAATCGAGAAAAATACCGGACGTATTGATTTTGGACATTATTATGCCGCATCTGGACGGATTGGGCGTTCTCGAAAGACTGCGCGAGATGAATCTGTCCCCGCAGCCTAAAATCATTATGCTGACTGCTTTCGGCCAGGAGAACATCACCCAAAGAGCGGTACAACTCGGTGCTTCATACTACATTCTTAAGCCGTTTGACATGGAGGTTCTAGCCAGCCGTATTCGTCAGCTCGTGGGGCAGCAGCATATCACGACAGGCAATATGACGGTATCAACGACCAAATCCAATGTGGTTCCGATGGCGAAAGGGAAAAACCTCGACGCCAATATTACGTCCATCATTCATGAGATCGGCGTTCCGGCCCATATCAAAGGTTACCAATATTTGCGCGAAGCGATTACGATGGTGTACAACAACATCGAAATCCTCGGTGCCATTACCAAAACGCTGTATCCGGCGATCGCCGAAAAGTTCAAAACGACGCCATCCCGGGTTGAGCGGGCGATCCGTCATGCGATTGAAGTGGCCTGGACGCGCGGCAACATCGATTCGATCAGCCATCTGTTCGGTTACACCATCAACATCAGCAAATCGAAGCCGACCAACAGCGAGTTTATCGCGATGGTGGCCGACAAGCTGCGCATTGAGCATAAGGTGTCGTGAAAGGAATAGCGTGACCCTAAAGAATACGCCATACTATGACGATGATCATAGTATGGCGTTTTTTTATTTGATGAAGATCCATCTGTTCCAGAAAAATTCCGATATCCATTATTTTCATCTTGAGAAGGGTAATAATATATAGATTGAACTAAAATTTTGCAGTTTCTTCGTTCATTCCATATAGTTACAAAGTTTTATCTGGATATCAAGCCTGATTAAAATTACACTTAAATTGTTATCAAAAATTGGAAACCTTGCTGGGCGAATACGGGAAGGAGTTTAAAATTGAAAGCAAAAGGATGGATCATTGCCACCACGGCTGCGATGGTGTTGTCGGCAACGTCAATAATGGTCATGGCGAAACCGGACCCCATCAAAGTGATGCTCAACGGAACCGAGTGGGTGACGGAAGCGGCACCCGTTCACATAGATGATGAAATTATGATACCCTTGCAAACCTTCGGAAAGCTTTTTGGCAAACAAGTCACCTATGACAGCCAAAGCAACACGGTTCGAATTGATGACAAGAAACAGGTTCCCTTTGCGCAATCCGACGACCAGACGATACAGATCAGCGGAGATGCCAGCGAATCGGGAACCTATGAAAACTTAACGCTGAAGACTCAGACTTTCAGCCGTCACATCCCTGGGTACAATGTGGACAATCCAAGCTATGCTCCAATCATCGAAAGGGCCGATTTGACGGGTGACGGCAAGAAGGATATGGTTATCATTTTAACGACAGGATATGGAACCGGCGTTTATACTTCCAATCCGCTCGTGTATGCCGAAACAGCAGAACCCATACCTGTAGAGGACGCATATACGGCATTTTTAAAACAGTTCGACAGTAAAGTGACGGACAAGCAAGTCGAGCTGGATATTCGCGGCGAGCGGACGGTCATCCCTATATCCAAACTGCAGTCCGGCCCTGTAAAGCACCCGCCGGGGATCGGAAGCGTTATGACTTATACCCTTGAGGGGAATACCCTGAAAGCGACTACGGCCGTGCAGGTGTCCCCTGCCGAATTTATCGGCGATTTAACCTTAAGCTACACGTTTAAAAACGGTCTTCTTCAAGCAGGTGATGCTCAGTTCGCCTTGTACCCCGAGTACGGTTCGTGATAAGATAACGTTCTGGCAGTTATTACTAACTTGTTAAGGCTACAGCCGTGAAAGGAACGATGATGAAGACATCCAAGATAACCACTTTACTGCTGACAGGCGTCATCACGGCGTTACTGATCCTGAGCGGATGCAGTCTGGAGATCAACCCGGCACCGGAGAACAACAGCACCCCAGCGAGCACCGGGGGGAACCTTCGAGTCGTTTTTCTTGATGTAGGGCAGGGAGCTTCTCAGCTTATTATTTCCCCTTCCGGTAAAACGATGCTGATTGATGCCGGGAACAATGACAAAGAAGAGCTGATGCTGCAATATATGGAGCAATACGGCATCACCAAGCTCGACACGGTCATCGGAACTCATCCGGATGCCGACCATATCGGCGGACTGGATGCGGTCATTAACCACATTCCGGTGGGCCGCATTTATATGCCGAGAGCACAGGCCAATACGAAAACGTTTGAATCCGTTCTGCGTGCCGTAAAAAATGCCAAACTGAAGGTACAAACGGCGAAGGCCGGGATCTCTTGGGAGATGGACGATGAGGTTCATGTCGATATGCTGGCGCCCCGCAAAAGTTATGACGACTCGAATAACATGAGCGCCGTGGTGAAAATAACGTACGGCCGCACTTCTTTTTTGTTGACCGGTGACGCGGAGGCGGACAGCGAACGGGATATGCTTGACGCCGGAACGGATTTGCAGGCGGACGTTATGCTGGTGGGGCACCACGGCTCCAAATCGTCGACCACGCTTGCATTTCTCAAACGGGTTCATCCGAAGTATGCGGTGATACAGGTAGGTGCAGACAATACATACGGCCATCCGAAAAGCGTCATTCTAAACCGGCTGAAGCAGCAGGGCGTCAAGGTATACCGTAACGATCTTCAGGGAACGATTGAAGCGGAGTCGAATGGGCAGAAGGTGACATTCCGAACGGAAAGGTGAGAACGATGACGGGATATGTCGAAAGCTATGAAGGACCGTATTGCCGCATTGAAGTGGACGGTAAGATCCAGGCCGTTCCCCGTGAACAAGTGGATCCTCAAGTGAAGGCAGGAGACGCTGTGGAACTGAAGGACGGAAAATGGGTGACCGATCCGGCTGCAACCAAACGGCGCACGGACGAAATCAAAAAGCTGATGGACGATGTTTGGGAATCATAAAAAAACTCTTCGCCGGATGATGTGCTGATCGATCTTGCTCATCATCCCGAAGAGTTTTTTTGTATGATCAGGCGCTTCCTTTGGCACTGACCTTATGCGGTGGAACAAAACAGCACCGGCACCGCGGCTCGTAATCATCGGAATCCCCGATCATGATGACCGAGCCCAGCGGAGCGGGGTGGCCGTTGACAATCCGCTGTGTGAACACGGCTTCCGGGCTGCCGCATACCGCACAAAAGGCGGTCAGCAGCTGGATGTCGTCGGCCATGGCCAGCAGCCCGCCTATGTAGCCGAATTCTTTTCCACGATAGTCCAGATTCAGTCCGTCCACAATGACATGCTTCCCGCTGTATGCCAGCTCTTCCACCAGGCCCAGGATCGGCTTGCTGAAGAACTGAACCTCGTCAAAAGCGACCACATCCGCGTCAGCGGTTTCCGCCAAGATTTTGGCGGTGATGTCAGCGGTCAACTGCCGCGGAATGGAGATGGCTGGCAGCCGGTATCCGATCCGGCTTACGATTTCGTCCTTCGCGTAGCGCTGATCCTCCTCGGGCTTGTAAGCCACCAGCTTTTTCCGTCCGTATTGGATCAGTTTTTGGCACCGGCGGATAAGTTCACCCGATTTTTCGCTAAACATGGGTCCCGTAATTACGGTAATCCGTCCTTTATTCACGTTCAGCCTGCTCCTTTCCCGTTAGCATAACCCGTTCATGTTCTATATGATGACAAAACACGAAAAATTGCGACTTTTATAGAGTACCACAATTAAAACGGACATGGCTACAAAAATAACCGAAAGTGGCGTGCAGGCGTTTGGCCGTGGTATGGTTAATAGAAGAAGGATCGAATGAGCATTTGGAGGAGAAGGCATCATGCAGGAAAAAATAGAAGCTTATAAAGCAAGGATCGCTGAACTGACAGCAGAGCTCGGCAAGGATCCGCAAGTGGAAGATCTGGTAAGCAGTCTGCTTGCGGACCTCGAAGAAGCGGTTCAGCAAAACCATAAACTGCGGCTCACGCTGCTGAAGTCTTCATCGAAGGAATCACGGATGTCCACCAAGCTGAGAGAGGCGCTGTACGAATAATTTATCCGGTCCGGTTCATGTCTAGTCGCTTGCTGCAGCTTTTGCGGCAAATTGGGATACACCAATTCACACGATCCGCTATATCCTAAAGTGAGCAGGAATACATTGAAGCGGGGTGATTGGGTGAACCGGTCCACGGATAACAAGAAACGGCGCAAGCCGGCTAAACCGGTTGTAAAGTATGCCAAAGCCGGCGTGCCCCCGCCGAAATTGAGCCCGCAGCAAATCGCCATCATTGCGGGATTACTGAACAATTTCTTTGTGGTCGAATCTGTGCTTTACAACCGCGATAACGAGCTGAAGGTCGTCTTAACGAGCAGAACGCTGACGAATCTTCCGGTGCTGGGGAATCCGGAGTACGGATTGGTGAAGGAGGATGTCGTTCTTGACATTATCGCCAGCGAAACCGATCAAGATTCGGACCAACAACAAAACCCCGTTCTGAGATAAATCTGCAGTCCGGGGTTCTTTGTTCGATTCCTGGTCTTGGAATCCGGCATTATGATGATTGTACGGGCGGTTTGGGCTTGCGCTTCTCCTTGAAACGCGGCCCTACATAGTTTCGTTTGCGGTCCCGGAACAGAATCCAGCCGCCGAGAAAGCTCATCCCTGCCACGAACAGGAGCAGGCCGAGCACAAAATGTCCCCACGCAAACGACGGATGGGCGACGCTCGCATCGCCGTGGAGCGAATAATATTCGAATACCGCATCTTTCATAAACAAAAATCCGGTCATTGCCGCCAGTCCCGGAATGACGAGGATCAGGATGGCGATAAAGCGGGAAATAATCAGTTTCATGAAAAATCCCTTCCTGTTGGCCTGTTTTAGTCCACTATATCATAACTCGTCCGGCGAATCTTTGTCTATTTCCGGACATGTGATAACATTTTGTAATGCGGTGAAAACCGAGTACAATATAAAAGCGATGGAGTGCTTCTTACTCCGGGCACAACTTGTCATAAGTTATGCGCCAAATGGTTTCAATATAAACATGTTAAGATGGGGGATGGACAATGACTATATCATGTGACGTAGCCGTTCTGGGCGGCGGTACCGGCGGTTATGTGGCTGCAATCCGCGCAGCTCAGCTGGGCAAGGAAGTCGTTATTATCGAAGCGGACAAGCTGGGAGGAACATGCCTGCACCGCGGCTGTATTCCAAGTAAGTCTTTGCTGCGGAGCGCGGAAGTATACGCAGAGATCAAAGAAAGCGAGAGCTACGGCATCGAAACAGCAGGGGCCGCACTCAAATTTCCCAAAGTTCAGGCGCGGAAGGAAGCGATTGTAGATCAGCTTCACCAAGGGGTTCAGTACCTGATGCGCAAAAATAAAATTCAGGTGGTTCATGGAAAAGGGCGGGTCATCGGTCCTTCCATTTTTTCGCCGAAAAGCGGTGCCGTTGCTGTAGAGCTTGCGGATGGGGAGATGGAGACGGTGGTTCCGACGCATTTGATTATCGCCACAGGCTCCCGTCCAAGAGTGCTGCCAGGACTTGAACCCGACGGAATACATATTTTGACCAGCGACGAGGCACTACAAATGGAGGAGCTTCCGAAGTCCATCATCATCGTCGGCGGCGGCGTGATCGGTGTCGAATGGGCTTCGATGCTGAACGATTTCGGCGTAGAGGTTACCGTTGTGGAGGCGGCAGGCCAGCTGCTGCCCGCAGAAGATGAAGAGGTGGCCCGTGAGCTTCAAAAGTCGTTTTCGCGCCGGGGCATCAAAATTATTACCGGGGCCCAGCTGCAGACGGAGACATACGAAGCAGCGGATCATCAGGTGCAGATCGATGTGCGTGTTGGGGACAAAACCGAACGGCTTCAAGCGGACAAGCTGCTTGTGTCGATTGGCCGCCAGGCGAATGTGGAGAACATCGGTCTGGAGAACACGGATGTCCGGGTGGAGCGCGGTTTTATAGCTGTCAATAAACATTATCAAACCGGCGAATCCCATATTTATGCCATCGGCGACGTCATTGGCGGACTGCAGCTCGCGCATGCGGCAAGCCATGAAGGAATTGCGGCCGTCAACCATTTGGCAGGAGAAGAAGTTCACCCGGGGGATGCGGATCTGATTCCAAGGTGCGTGTACACAAGACCCGAAGTGGCCAGCGTCGGCATCACCGAGAAGGAAGCCCGCAGCCGCGGATTCGAGGTTAAGGTCGGCAAATTCCCGTTCCAGGCCATCGGGAAGGCATTGGTACAGGGGAGCAAGGAAGGATTCGTAAAAGTAGTAGCTGATCCTAAGACAAACGACATTTTAGGCGTTCAAATGATCGGAGCTCATGCAACCGACCTGATCAGCGAGGCGGCATTGGCCCAATTTTTGAATGCAACTCCTTGGGAGATCGGGCAGATGGTGCATCCGCATCCGACGCTCTCGGAAATTTTGGGCGAGGCGATGCTGGCGGTAGACGGCAAATCCATCGGAATGTAAGACCAAAATTTAGAATCGGTTCTTTTCTTTTCGCCGCGGTTATGATTATAATAGGGTTAAGCCAAGTCTTAGTACCAGGTTTTAATAGTAGATCAGGGACAGACTGCAGGCTCTAAAATAAGGAGGTACCTCCCATGAATGATCAGGGTACTGTTCACACGCCACATGAGCATGAGCAGCTTGGACTCACCAATGGCCAAGTCATCGACATGTACAGATATATGCTGCTCGGGCGCAAATTTGACGAGCGTAACCTGCTGCTGCAGCGGGCTGGCAAGATTAACTTTCACGTATCGGGAATCGGTCAGGAAGCGGCCCAGGCCGCCGCGGCGTTTGCGCTGGATCGGGAAAAGGATTACTTTTTGCCTTATTATCGCGACTATTCATTTGTGTTATCGGTAGGAATGACTCCGTACGAACTGATGCTGTCGGCCTTTGCGAAGGCTGACGATCCGAACAGCGGCGGGCGGCAAATGCCTGGACACTTTGGCAGCAAGCGGCTGCGGATCGTAACGGGCTCAAGCCCCGTCACGACCCAAGTGCCCCACGCCGTAGGCGTAGCCTTGTCCGCCAAGATGAGGAAACAGGATTTCGTTTCGTTTGTCACTTTTGGCGAAGGCTCGAGCAATCAGGGGGACTTCCACGAGGGAGCCAACTTTGCGGGCGTTCATAAGCTGCCTGTGATTTTTATGTGCGAAAACAACCAGTATGCCATTTCGGTACCGCTTCATAAGCAGATCAGCGGCAAAGTCAGCGACCGTGCGCTTGGTTATGGGTTTCCGGGCATCCGGGTGGACGGCAACGATGCGCTTGCGGTCTACAAAGCCGTGAAGGAAGCGCGTGAACGTGCTGTACGCGGTGAAGGACCTACGCTGATCGAAGCCATGATGTACCGCTTGTCTCCGCACTCCACCTCGGATAACGACTTGGCATACCGTACGAAAGAAGAAGTGGAAGAGAACTGGAAAAAAGACGGCATTGTCCGTTTTAAACAATATTTGATCAGCTGCGGCATTTGGGATGAAGAAAAGGATGCGGACTTGCAAGCGCAGTTGGCTCTTGAGATCAAGGAAGCAACCGAATCGGCCGACAATGCTCCGTTCCCGAAACCCGAGGATACGCTGAAGCATGTGTATGCGGGCGATAGCGAAGAGGGGGTATACTAATGGCCGAAATGGAATATATCGATGCGATTCGTCTGGCAATGAAAGAAGAAATGGAAAAAGACGAAAACGTGTTTGTCCTCGGTGAGGATGTCGGCGTTAAAGGCGGCGTGTTCACTACGACCAAAGGCCTGCAGGACCAGTTCGGCGAGGAGCGGGTCATCGACACGCCGCTGGCGGAATCCGCCATCGCCGGCGTTGCGATCGGCGCGGCCATGGTCGGCATGAAGCCGATCGCGGAAATGCAGTACTCCGACTTCATGCTGCCGGCAACGAACCAAATTATTAGTGAAGCCGCGAAAATCCGCTATCGTTCCAACAACGACTGGAGCTGTCCGGTCGTCGTTCGTGCGCCAATCGGCGGAGGCATTTTCGGGGGATTATACCATTCCCAATGCCCGGAATCGATCTTCTTCGGCACCCCCGGTTTGAAAATCGTAGCGCCTTTTACCGCCTATGACGCGAAAGGACTGCTGAAAGCTGCGATCAACGATCCGGACCCGGTGCTGTTTTTTGAAAATAAAAAATGCTACCGCATGATCAAAGGCGACGTGCCTTTGGACGACTATACTGTACCGATCGGCAAAGCTAACGTGCTGCGCGAGGGGACCGACATCACGGTCATCGGCTACAGCATGCCGCTGCACTTCTGCCTTCAAGCGGCCGAAGAGCTGGAGAAAGAAGAAGGCATTTCGGCCCATATTCTGGATCTGCGCTCCCTGCAGCCGCTGGACCGTGACGCCATCATTGAGGCGGTCCGCAAAACCGGCAAGGTGCTGATCGTACACGAGGACAACAAAACGGGTGGTGTGGGCGCCGAAGTGTCCGCCATTATTTCGGAAGAATGTCTGTTCGACCTCGATGCGCCGATCAAGCGGCTGTGCGGTCCGGACGTACCGGCCATGCCGATCAGTCCGCCGATGGAGAAGTTCTTTATGCTGAGCAAGGATAAGGTCAAGCAAGCCATGCACGAACTGGCGGTTTATTGAGAATTGCCGAGTGAAGGAGTGAAAATATGTCAAATCAAAAGTTTACCGATATGGTGATGCCGCAGCTGGCAGAATCGCTTGTGTCAGCCACCATCGCCAAATGGCTGAAGCAGCCTGGCGATAAGGTGGAACAGTATGAGCCGATCTGTGAGGTCATCACCGATAAGGTCAACGCGGAAATCCCGTCCACGGTGGACGGGATTATGGGAGAATGGGTCGCCGAGGAAGGCCAGACCGTCGCCGTCGGCGAGGTCATCTGCCGCATTGCGGCGGCAGGCGCCGCGGGGGCTCCGGCGGAGGAACGGCCTCAGGTCGAACCGCGTACTACACCGGCCCCAGTACAGGCTGAAGCCTCTGAAGACCAGTCGATGCGCGGCCGGTATTCTCCGGCGGTGCAAAGCCTTGCAGCCGAGCATGGCGTGAACCTGAGCGCCGTCCAAGGAACGGGCATGGGCGGACGGATCACCCGTAAGGATGTCCTTACTTATATCGAAAACGGCGGTGCGGCAGCGGAAACCGGCCGGGCTGAGGAAGCTCCGGCGAAGAGAGAGGTTCATTCTCCGTTCGAAGGGCTGCCGCATGCCAATCCTGCGGTCCGTCCGGAGCAGTACATCCCGGTTCCGCCGGCATCCAGCCGGCAGTCAGGTCTGCATATGACCGAGTCGCCGCGTATTCCGGCCGTGGAACTCGAGGACCAGAACGGGCGCGCCGAGACGATGATCGACGTCACCCCGATCCGCAACGCCATTGCGACGAACATGCGCCAAAGTGTGTCGGAAATTCCGCATGCCTGGACGATGATCGAGGTCGACGTGACCAACCTGGTGCTGCTGCGCAACAAATTGAAGGATGAATTTAAGCGCAGAGAGGGCTATAATTTAACCTATCTGGCGTTTCTTCTGAAGGCTGTGGTCAATGCGATCAAGGATTACCCGATCATGAACTCGGTCTGGGCGGTCAATAAGATCATTGTGAAACGGGACATCAACATTTCCCTCGCCGTCGGGACAGAAGACTCGGTTATGACACCGGTTATTCAACGGGCCGATCAGAAAAACATTGCCGGTCTCGCCCGTGAAATCGAAGAACTGGCGACCAAAACGCGGCAGGGCAAGCTCAAGCTGGAGGATATGCAGGGCGGCACCTTTACGGTGAATAATACCGGATCGTTCGGTTCGATCCTGTCTTACCCGATTATTAACTATCCGCAGGCAGCTATCCTGACCTTCGAATCGATCGTGAAGCGGCCTGTCGTGATCAACGACATGATCGCCGTCCGTTCGATGGCGAATATCTGCCTGTCGCTGGACCACCGGATTTTGGACGGAGTCATCTGCGGACGCTTCCTGCAGCGCGTGAAGGAAAACGTGGAGGGCTATACGCTGGATACCAAAGTTTACTAATGAAAAGTCTACGAAAGCTTGGTCATCATCTGAAAGGGCGTGAAGCAGTCATGACAACCAAACTTGAAGTATCCTATACGCCGATGATGGATTATGGTGCGGCCTGGGATTTGCAGAAAAGCATCGTCAGCCGCATAGACCTTGGAGAGCAGCAGGAAACCCTGCTGCTCTTGCAGCATCCACCGACGTATACGATCGGATCGCAGCGGCACCCGGAGCATCTCTTGCTCAGCAAGGATCAGCTGGAGCAGCAGGGCATCGGGCTGTTTGAAATCGACCGCGGCGGCGACATTACCTATCACGGTCCGGGGCAGCTGGTCGGGTATCCGCTGCTGCTGCTGGCGGGCAAGGAAGGACTGGATCTGCACGGCTATTTGCGCAATCTGGAGCAGGTCATTATCAATTACCTTGCGCATTACGGGATCGAGGCAGGCCGCAAGCCCGAATATACGGGGGTCTGGGTAGGCGATCTGAAAATTTGCGCGATCGGGGTCAAATTCAACAAGTGCAAACACCAAAGAGGGTTCGTGACCAGCCACGGGTTTGCCTTCAACATAACGTCCGGCATTCAAAACGAAGGCTTTCAGGGAATTATACCGTGCGGAATTCAGGAGTATGGCGTCACGTCGCTTGAGGACTGCATTGGAAAGCCGATCGCGGTCGAGCAGGTGGCGGAGGAGATTGTTCCGTTCTTTTCCGAGGTATTCGGATTTGAGGCCGTTTCAGCCCAACGGGCAGAGGAAAGCCCGCTGAAATCAGCGGGCCATTAAGGACTCGACGAGCCCAAACACGACGGATCCGACCATGGCAATGAGCATGAGGTATACAAAAACGCGAAACCATTTTTTTCGTTGCATAAATAGCTCCTTTATTCTTCATTAATAAAGGCTCGATGTCGAGCCGGGACAACCTATGTACTATTGTAACTTAACGCCGAAGGAGAGGAAAGTCCATTGATTAAACAAGACCGTTTGATACAGGAGTTTATGGAATTGGTTCAGGTGGACAGTGAAACAGGCCATGAAGCGGAGATCGCCGCGCTGCTCAAGAAGAAATTTACGCAACTTGGACTAGAAGTTGTTGAGGACGATTCCCAGGCCAAAACCGGACACGGCGCCGGCAACCTGATCGTGACCTGGAAGGGGGAAGGCGGCGCGGAAGCTCCGAAGCTATTGTTCACCTGCCACATGGATACCGTAGCCCCAGGTAAAAGGATCAAGCCAATCCTGGGAGAAGACGGTTGGATCCGCAGTGACGGGACGACGATTCTGGGGTCGGACGATAAAGCGGGCCTGGCGGTGCTGCTTGAGACGATCCGCGTTATCAAGGAGCAGCAGCTTCCCCATGGACAGATCCAATTCGTGATTACCGTAGGTGAGGAGTCCGGACTGCTGGGAGCACGTTCGATGGATCCGCAGCATTTGGATGCCGAGCTTGGATTTGCTCTCGATTCCAATGGAGAGGTCGGATCGATTGCCGTTGCGGCACCAACCCAGGCTAAAATCCAAATGAAGATTTTTGGCAAATCGGCGCATGCCGGCGTGAATCCGGAAGACGGAATCAGCGCCATTCAGGTCGCCTCCAAAGCGGTGTCGCGAATGAAGCTGGGCCGGCTCGACCAGGAGACGACAGCCAACATCGGTAAATTTTCCGGCGGTGGAGCGACCAATGTCGTGTGCGATTTTGTCCAGCTCGATGCGGAAGCGCGAAGCATCGTTCAGGAAAAGGTCGATCAGCAGATCGCCCACATGCGGGAAGCGCTCGAAACGACCGTCCGCGAGTTCGGCGCCCAGTGTGAGTTCCGGAGCGAAATCGTGTATCCCGCTTTTAATTTCAACGAAAACGATCCTGTGGTGAGCCTGGCCAAACGTGCCATTGAGCGCCTTGGACTGAGCGGAAGAGTGTTCCGTTCGGGCGGCGGCAGCGATGCCAACATTTTCAACGGGCTTGGAGTTCCTACGGTGAATCTGGCCATCGGCTATGAGGACATACATACGACAAAGGAACGGATCCGCGCGGAGGATATGGTCAAAGCGGCTGAAATGGTGCTCAGCATCATTCAGGAAACCGTCAAATAGAGCTTTAACCCTATACAGCAGAATAAACCTGCACAAACAGGCTGTTCCATGCATGCGGCAAACCGCGCTGGAACAGCTTTTTTTTGCTGGGCTCATCCTTCTTCACGGGCCAACGACAACGGATAGGCTCACAGGTTAGTGAACATAACGCCGGCGATCCGCGGCAGGAAGATTTCTGCGCTGTGCCGGGGTCCATACTGTATGCCAGCTGGTGGATTGGATAATTTGCAGGGCCAGGGTGATATTCGTCAAATATTCGTCAATTTGAAAATACAGATCACTTCCGATCACTTGACGTTCCTGTCTGTGATCCAAAGAGGTACGGGTCTCCTCCAGGAAGCAGGAGGCTGCCGCAAACCGTGCCAAGGAGTGGGACGGATCCGTTGCATAAATCGACTCGAACAGCTCGGCTGCTTTGGCGAAGTCACCTTGATCGTACAGCATTTCAGCAGCGATAAAGCAAAGATCGAGCGAGCTCTGGCTTCTGTCGTGCGTCGGAATTCCCTCTAGTTGGTTAAGGAGCGTTTTGGCCTGTCCCACATAGCCCTCCCGGTAAAGGGTATAAATCAATTCGCTGGATTCATGGAACGAGGGTTCGGGCTGAAGGGACATCCCAATGTCCACCATGCCGAGCACGATCGCGGATTTGGCTGTTTCCAGCCGGTTAAACCTGGACAATTCAGGCAATCCCCGGCCATCCTGAAGCGCACGGCAGCACAAATACGCCGCATGGGATGCGGTAACAGAATGGGAAGCTGATTTGACCACGACCTTGTCCGGATCCATCGTGCGCTGCGTCAGCCGCGCTTGCGCTTCCTTGAATTGATGGGTGTGAATAAGGCACAAAATATAAACGAGTTGAAGAGATTCATTGAACCGTACGTCATTCGTATAACGGCTTAGGATGCCAAAGGCTTCCTCGTAAGCGCCCAGATCCGCCAGCGTTTGGCCGACCTGCAGTTCGGTCGTGTCTGAGAGCGGGACCATTTCCAGAAGACGCCGGCATATTTCCGCATCTGTTTTTCCTGCGTCGTAGAGCAGTGCTCCCCATTCCGCGAGCGTTTTCCGATGATGCTGTCCGAGATTGATCGCCCGGCGGAAAGCTTCTTCGGCATCTTCGGTACGGCTGCATGCATATAAGAGCCTTCCGTACTCGAGCCATCCCTGCGCTTCGTCAAAGCTTTCAGCATGGGGCAAACTTCTGGAGTCATCATGTGCATGCGTCAGAGCCGTCCGAATGTGCGTCATCGCCTCACTGTTGTGTCCGCGCGATTTATACCATAATCCCAGCTTAAAATGCAGGGACGGGGAATTCGGGTAGGCTTGCAGCAGCGTCATCAATTCATCTTTGGTCATAATTGTACCCTCCAATATATAGAACAACCTGGTGAGTGAATAGTTGGTGGGAATGCTAAAAAAATGTTTAAAAAGTTAAATCGCTTATCGTTTTCAGATCATATCCGAAAAACCTGGAGATTTCGGGAGATATTAAAGGACAAAGATTCATCCGTCCCTTAATGATCCCGCCGGGAGGACGCGAGGGATTGCAAAATATGCTGCAGCGGCGTGTCAGGGTTCCATTCCTTCTGCAATTGGCGGAGCATGATTTTAATCTGCCAGGCTCGTCCTACCATATGGACCGAGTTCGCTGTACGGTAACTTTTCATGAAGGGATCCCTCTTTCCTTGGGGTGAAGTTTGTTATAATAAGACCATATGTGTCAGCATGGCCAAAAATGCTAGGTTTTAAATATAAGAGGTTGTTGAGCACGTACTATAAGGAGGATCATAGAATGAAAGAGTCTTTGCCACATATGAAGAAACCGTCCAAACATCTCGAGGAAGAGACCCTGTCCACCGAATCTATTTTTCAGGGAAAGGTCGTATCTTTGCAGATTGACAAGGTCCGGCTTCCCGACGGCAAAACGGCTACACGGGAAATCATCCGCCACCCCGGTGCGGTAGCTGTTCTGGCCATCAAGGAGGACCGGATCATTCTGGTCGACCAGTATCGCCAGCCCATGGGACGGTGCGAGCTTGAAATCCCGGCAGGGAAGCTCGAGCCAGGGGAGGACCCGATGGAAGCGGCCAAGCGCGAGCTTGTGGAGGAAACGGGGTATACATGCGGCCGCCTGGAGCTTCTTCACTCCTTTTATACTTCTCCCGGGTTTGCCGATGAGGTGATCCACCTCTACGTGGCTCATGATCTTCAAGAGGGCGAAGCGGCGCCGGATGAAGACGAGTTCGTGGAGCTGCTGGAATTGACGATGGAAGAGGCGCTTGAGGCGATTTCGCAAGGCCGGATCAGCGACGCCAAGACACTTATGGCGGTGTACGCCTGGAAGTTGAACAAGCTGACGGGTGAATTCCGTATATGAGCCGTCCGGAACGTGTCAGTCACCAAGAGCTTGCATACGAGTCGGATATTTTGAGCGAATACTTTGCGGATCTGCACATCCATATCGGCAGGACGAACGACGGGCATGCGGTCAAAATCAGCGGCAGCTCCAACCTGACGTTCGCGAACATCGCCAAGGAAGCGTCGGAGCGCAAAGGGATCGAGCTGGTGGGCATTATCGACTGCCACTCGCCGGTCGTCCAGAAGGACATTATCGACTGCCTGGAATCCGGTGAAATGAATGAAGTGCAGGGCGGCGGGATCGCCTACCGGGGGACTACGATCCTTCTTGGTTCCGAAATTGAAATCTATGAACAGGGTAAGGGCGCTGCGCATTTGCTCGTTTATTTTGCGGACCTGCCGACGATGCAGGCCTTTACGGCATGGATGTCGGGACATATGAAAAACGTAAACCTCAGCTCACAGCGCATTTATGTTTCGGGACGGGAGCTGCAGGCCAAGGTATACGACATGGGAGGCATCATGATTCCCGCCCACGTGTTCACTCCGCATAAAGGCTTGTATGGCAGCATGACGCCGCGAATGGAGCAAGTGCTCGACCCGGGGCTTGTGAGCGGAATCGAGCTTGGGCTGAGCTCCGATTCGGAAATGGCCGGACTGATTTCGGAGCTCGATCCGTATACGTTTGTAACCAACTCCGATGCCCATTCCCTGGGTAAAATCGCCCGCGAATACAACCGGATCCGTTTGGCGGAGCCTAACTTTGCCGAATTCCGCAAGGCGCTGGAGAGGGCAGACGGCAGGTGCGTGACAGGGAACTACGGCCTCAATCCGCGTCTGGGCAAGTACCACCGTACCTATTGCCATGGCTGCAGCCGCGTGTTGGACATCGAACATGGGGGCGCAGGCTGCCCGTTCTGCGGCAGCACCAAGCGGGTACAGGGGGTGCTCGACCGGATCCTCGATATCGCCGACCGCAAGGAGCCGTACATGCCTGCCTTCCGGCCGGCATATCATTACCAAGTCCCGCTTGAGTTCATTCCGGGTCTCGGCAAGGCCAAAATGAAGCAGCTGCTGGAGCGGTTCGGTACAGAAATGTCGATTCTCCACCATGCGGCTGAAGCAGAAATTGCCGAGGTCGTGGGCACCGATTTGGCGCGGATGATCGTCATGGCCAGAAACGGCACCCTGAAGCTGACCTCGGGCGGAGGGGGAACTTACGGGAAAGTGGAAGGGGCGTCCGTGTCCAAGACATAGTTTGGGACTTGCTTTCATACAGTAAGGGTATGCGAATGGAAAGGGGAGAAACTGCATGCGAGCTTTCCGCCATGCCCTGAAAGAACAAAACATCCTGTATATTTTTGTCGCCGTACTGTTTCTGGTTGGAGTTATCTTCGGCGCGCTCATGGTCAATGCTCTTTCCCTTGAACAGCAGCAGGACTTGGGACGGTATTTGGGCAATTTTTTCGTAACCGTTAATCAGGGAGCGGAGGCCGGACAGCCTGCGCACTCCTACTGGGACATCGCCGGGCTGCATTTGAAATGGGTTGGGCTGATTTGGATTCTCGGCCTGTCGGTCATCGGCCTGCCGGGCATTCTGATCCTCGATTTTTTGAAAGGCGTTCTGGTCGGCTTTACGGTTGGCTACCTGGTTGGCCAGTTTTCGTGGCACGGTCTGCTGTTTGCGCTGGTGTCGGTGGCTCCGCCGAACCTGCTTATCATTCCGGTGCTGATCGTTTGCAGCGTATCGGCGATCGCCTTTTCGCTTCATATTATTAAAAACCGGGTGATGCTCCAGCGCCCGGGCAACATTACCCGCCCATTTGCATCGTATGTCGGGATGACGCTCGTCATGGGCCTGATCATGCTCGGCATCTCCTCGTTTGAAACCTGGGTGACTCCCACGATGATGAGATGGGTGACGCCCATGCTGATCCACGCTCCGGCCATCACCGGCATGTGAGGCAAAAGCGTTTGACTTTGTTTGGCAACTCCCCATATAATGAGAGAAGCGGTTATAGATAGGTGCAGAGATTTTCCTGTGGGGAGGGAGACAATGGAAGCACGGATCGATAAAATCAAACAACAATTACAATCCCAGGGCTATAAGCTGACACCCCAGCGGGAAGCTACCCTCAGAGTACTATTGGAGAATGAAGAAGACCATCTGAGTGCGGAAGACGTATTTATGCTTGTGAAAGAAAAGGCTCCCGAAATCGGTCTGGCAACCGTGTACCGTACCTTGGAGCTGCTGAGCGAGCTGCATGTCGTCGAGAAGATCAACTTTGGAGACGGTGTAGCCAGATACGATCTACGCACCGATACGGCCAAGCATCACCATCATCATATGATCTGCGTGAAATGCGGGAGCATGGATGAGATCCGCGAGGACTGGCTTGGACCGCTGGAAGAGCGGGTTGAACGGGAATTCAATTTCACCGTCTCGGACCACCGTCTTGATTTCCACGGGGTATGCTACCGCTGTAAGGCGAAGGAAGACAACGGCGGCAGCGATGACAAGTAATCATACAACGATTTTATAATATGATCTTGACGATCAAAGCTCTCTGCCCGGCATGCTGCCGGAAGGGGGCTTTTTTGGTCGGGGCGTCCTGGGGCATACATAAGGACAAACGTTCATATGCTGGATATAGCAAGGATGAACGGGAAGGAGAGGCGTCTCCTTCAAGAATGTGAGGTGCTTCCGGGATGATCATTCCGCTGCGAAAATGGCTGTCCGTGCTAAAGTTTCTGATCGTGTTCGTTTCTTTGGCCTATATGTTTTACCATGTGCTGACCCTGTTCACCGCATGGATCACACCGGTGGACCATTACCGCATTCCGGAGGGGCATGCCGTCAAGGCGTTCCAGTCCGGTGACGGGAAGCAGGATGGTGAGCGGATGGGGGACAGGCTCCGTTTTTATTTTTGGTACGGTGAATAATGCCTCCGGCAGGGGACGTCCGCCCTGCTGTCGAAGTAGAACAGGACGAAGATACGTCAATCCAAAATGAACCCGAAGGAGCTGTTTCACAACATGATGCAGTATGTACAGCCCTTCATTCGGTACATCCGTGAGGAGAAAGGGCTGTCCAGTAACACACTTGAATCGTACACCCGTGATGTCCGTCAGTTTGTGGAATTTGTAGAGGAGCGGGGGCTGAACTCGGCGGATCAGGTCAAACGGACGCATATCCAAATGTATTTGAACCTGAAGAAGCAGGAGCGCATGGCCCCGGCGACGCTCGCCCGCAAGCTGGTTTCCGTACGGTCTTTTATTCATTATTTGATCCGGGAATCCGTCATCCGGCAGGATCCGAGTCTTGGACTCGACGCTCCCCGGCTGGAGAAGAAACCTCCAAGAGTTTTGTCCATCGGGGAAGTGAACCGGCTGCTGGAAGCCCCCGATGTTTCCGCACCGCAGGGGCTTCGGGACAAAGCCATGCTGGAACTGCTCTACGGTACCGGTTTGAAAGTATCGGAGCTCATCTCCCTGAATGTGGACGATGTCAATTTGGACATGCATTTCCTCCGCTGCACAAGCAGCGCAGGCAAGGAACGGGTGCTTCCGATCAATGGGATTTCGGCCGGGGCGGTCAAGGAGTATATAACCGGAATGCGGGATCCGCTCGTACGGGAAACCTCCTCGGACGACAGAGCCCTGTTTCTGAACCTGACCGGCAGCCGCCTGACGCGCCAAGGATTCTGGAAGGTGTTGAAAAAATACGCCGCCGATGCGGAGATTGAAGGCGAGATTACGCCGCACACGCTCAGGCATTCATTTGCCGCGCACCTGCTGGAGAACGGAGCCGATCTGCGCTCCGTACAGGAGATGCTGGGGCATGCCGATATGGCGACGACTCAGATGTACACCACAAGTACGAAAAGAACGATGAAGGACGTTTATGAAGAGCACCATCCCCGTGGACGGGATCATTCCAATACCGATTAGGAGAGATTATACGCATGTCAACGACACAGCTGAAGCAAATTCAAGAGGCAGCCGCCTTTATCCAGAGCAAGGGAGGCGTTCAACCGGAAGTGGGCCTCATACTCGGTTCCGGTCTCGGAATACTGGCTGACCTGATCCAGGACGGCATATCCATTGCCTACGAGGATATCCCTCATTTTCCGGTGTCGACGGTGGAAGGCCATGCGGGAGAGCTTCTGCTCGGTACGATTGAAGGACGAAGCGTCGTTTTAATGAAGGGACGCTTCCACATGTATGAGGGTTACGGCCCGGAAGTGACGGCTTTCCCGGTAAGGGTCATGAAAGAGCTCGGCGTGAAGAGCCTGCTGGTGACCAATGCGGCCGGCGGAATCAACACGGCTTTCGAGCAGGGAGACCTGATGGTCCTGACCGACCATCTGAACCTGACCGGCCGGAATCCGCTCATCGGCGCGAACGACCCGGCGCTTGGCGTCCGCTTCCCCGATATGTCCGAGGCGTACAGCCGGCGGCTGCGCCAGCTCTTGAAGGACACGGCCGCGTCGAAGAACATTCCGATTCGCGAAGGCGTATATGCCGGTCTGCTTGGACCGACGTACGAAACGCCGGCCGAAATCCGTATGCTGCGTACGCTCGGTGCAGACGCTGTCGGCATGTCGACGGTATCGGAGACGATCGTGGCCCGGCACGCCGGCCTGGAAGTGCTCGGCATTTCCTGCATCAGCAACATGGCGGCAGGCATTCTGGACCAGCCATTGTCCCATGAAGAGGTCATGGAAACAACCGAGAGAGTCCGCGAGAAGTTCCTCGGCCTGGTGCTTGCGGTCATCCCTCATATGTAATATGCACGGCACGTTTATTCAAAGCAGCCCCCGCAGGAGTGATCCTGCGGGGGCTTTTGCATTTTTCAAAAATAATTCGGCGTAAGCCGCCCCTGGCATGGAATATTTTCCTGTGATCCTGACGAAACTGAAAGACAGTAACCATTTCAATTGAACCATATAGAAATGAACTAAAGAAATGAAAGTTATAGGCCATATCAGGCCTTAATAACAGGAAGTTCAATGAAAAAGCTTTAGTTCAATCTATACAATAGGTCAGGAGGGGACTTATTTTGAAAAAAACGATACTGGCGCTCGCGCTGTCCTTCGGGCTGTCCACGGTCGCGCTGCCTTATCTGGGGTATGCCGAAGAAGCGCCAAAAGGCGGTCAGGCTCCGGGCGTGGAGCTGGCGGCGAATGCTAGGTCAGCCATCCTTATGGATGCGGATACGGGAACGGTCATTTATGAGAAGAACAGCCATGATAAACTTCCGCCGGCAAGCATTACGAAAATTATGACCATGCTGCTGACCATGGAAGCCATCGACGAGGGCAAGCTGAAAATGACCGATATGGTCCGGACGAGCGAATATGCGGCGTCGATGGGCGGTTCGCAAATATTCCTTGAGCCGGGTGAAGAGATGACGGTCAACGAAATGCTCAAGGGCATCGCAATGGCATCCGGCAACGATGCCTCGGTGGCGATGGCCGAAAAAATCGCCGGCACGGAGCAGGCCTTTGTCCAAATGATGAACGACAAGGCACAGGAGCTGGGGCTGAAGGATACCCATTTCGTGAACTGTAACGGGCTTCCTGCCGAGAACCATTACTCTTCGGCGCATGATATCGCGGTGATCAGCCGTGAACTGTTGAAGCATTCGGAAATTACGAAATACACCGGTTCCTATCAGGATTATTTACGGAAAGATTCCGAAAAGCCCTTCTGGCTCGTGAATACGAACAAGCTGGTCCGCTTCTATACTGGGGCCGACGGCCTCAAAACGGGGTATACCTCCGAGGCGAAGTTCTGCCTCTCGGCTACGGCCAAGAACGGCAACCTGAGAGCGATCGCCGTGGTGCTGGGCGAGCCTAACACCAAGACACGGAACGAAGAAGTGTCCAAAATGTTCGACTATATGTTTGCCCAGTACAGCACGCATACCATTTTCAATCCGGGTGACGTGATGGGTACGGTGAAGGTGAACAAGGGCAATTCGAAGGCACTGACCTTGAAGGCCGGACAAACCTACAGCGTTCTGACAAAGAAAAACGCCAAGGCAGCGGACATCCGCCACGAAATGGTCGTTCCGAAGGAGATCAAGGCTCCGGTCCAGCAGGGACAGGTTCTCGGTAAACTGGTCGTCTATGAAGGCGGCAAGGTGCTGAAGGAATTCGAGCTGAAGTCGCCGGAGACGGTGGGCAAGGCCGGATGGTGGAAGCTGTTTAAACGGACGACATCAAAATTGTTTCTTGTAGATTGATAGCGGTTTTCTTCTAGTTTTGTCGTGATGCAGGAATCCGGTTTTACTCCGTAGAAATCGTTGTTCATGACAGGGAGGAGAGTGAGCAAACGTGAATCTGCAAGTGGAAATGGAGCATCACCGCAACATCTTGATTGTGCGCTTATCAGGAGAGCTCGATCACCATACGGCTGACCATGTCCGCATGAAAATGGATGAGACGATCCAGCGCGGACTGACAGACCATCTGGTGCTCAGCCTGAAAAATTTACAGTTCATGGACAGCTCAGGCCTGGGTGTGATCCTCGGAAGGTATAAGCTGATCAAGGCCAAGGGCGGCAAAATGGCGGTGTGCGACGTCAATCCTACCGTCTACCGGCTGCTCGATATGTCCGGCTTGTTCAAAATTATGCCCATTTACGATAACGAGGGTCATGCGCTCTCGGGTCTGGAGGTCGTGTCATGAGTAAAGAAAAGGCCATGGAACGCAATTTCATGACGCTCCAATTCGCAGCCAAGTCGGAAAACGAATCGTTCGCTCGTGTGACGGTGGCCGCCTTCATCTCACAGCTGGACCCGACCATGGATGAGCTGAGCGACCTGAAGACGGTCGTTTCCGAAGCGGTGACCAACAGCATCATTCACGGGTACGACAGCGATCCCGAGGGGATCGTTACGATCACTGCGGAAATTGTGGGAGATACCGTCACGCTGACCGTGGAGGATCGGGGAAGAGGGATCGAAGACCTGGAGCTTGCCAAGCAGCCCCTGTATACGTCGAAACCGGAGCTGGAACGGTCGGGCATGGGCTTTACGATCATGGAGAACTTTATGGATGAATTCGAGGTATCCAGCGAGCCCGGTTCCGGAACATCAATCAAGATGAAGAAGAGGATCGAATCTAAGAAAGCTTTGTATAATTAGGGGTTGGGCGCATGGATGCTGATGTGAAGAAAGGTTCGCAGACTTATTTGGATGATGCCGAAGTCAAACGTCTGATCGCACTCAGCCAGACCGGGGACAGCTTAGCCCGCGATACGCTGGTAAACTGCAACATCCGCCTCGTCTGGTCTGTTGTGCAAAGGTTTATGAACCGGGGGTACGAACCCGAGGATCTGTTCCAGATCGGATGCATCGGCCTGCTGAAATCGGTCGACAAATTCGATTTAAGCTATGACGTCAAGTTTTCCACCTATGCTGTTCCGATGATTATCGGCGAGATCCAGCGCTTTCTCCGCGATGACGGAACGCTGAAGGTCAGCCGGTCGCTGAAGGAAATGGCCAACAAGGTACGCAAGAAAAGGGACGAGCTGTCGAAGCACCTGGACCGGCTGCCGACCGTCAAGGAAGTGGCCGAGGAGCTTGGGGTAACGCCGGAGGAAGTTGTGTTCGCCCAAGAGGCCAACAAGCCGCCTACCTCGATCCACGAGACCGTGTTCGAAAATGACGGGGATCCCATTACGCTAATGGACCAGATCGCCGACGAATCCCAGGAACGCTGGTTTGATAAACTGGCGCTGAACGAAGCAATCGACGGCCTGTCGGAGCGGGAAAAGCTGATCGTCTATTTAAGGTACTACCGCGACCAGACCCAATCGGAGGTAGCCACCCGGCTCGGGATATCCCAGGTACAGGTTTCGCGCCTCGAGAAAAAAATACTGCAGCTGATCCGCGATCAGATTGCCCAGTGAACAAGGAACCGTCTTCCGTAAAGGAAGGCGGTTCCTTTTTTTGGGCAGCGATGCAAATCGGACTAGAAAGTAGACCTTTTTCCTATACTAACGGTAATTCAGCAGCAAAAGGAGTGATTGGATGTCTGATCACGGATTGCCTACGGTCTACCTGCAGCTGCGCAGCCGCGTACCGATTTCCCATGGAAGGGTCGTGACCCTCGGCCACATCGCCCGGATTTTATGCGACCCCGAGTGGGAATCTTCGCTCCGCAGCCTGGAGCTGGTTCATCCCCATAAGTGGGATGGAAATTTGTTGTTAATTGACATGATGCACATCATACCGAAGATCCAGGAGCTCATTCCGGGCGTCCGCATTGAGTCGATGGGGAACAAGCACTCCCTGGTGGAAGTGGTAAAAAAGGAGAAGAAACCGTCACTGATCCTATTCCTCCTCGTCTGGCTCCTCCTTTTCTTCGGGTCAGCGCTGACGATCATGAATTTCCATGCGGACGTGAACATGCAGGAGGTGCAAATCCGTACGGTGGAAATGGTGACCGGCCGCCGGGACGAGCATCCCTACTTGTTCCAGACGGCTTATTCCTTCGGCATCGGGTTTGGCATGGTCGTTTTCTTCAACCATTTATTCAAAAAGAAATGGAACGAGGAGCCGACCCCGCTGGAAGTGGAAATGTTTCTGTACCAGGAAAATATCGACCAGTACGTCGTTGCCGAGGAATATAAACGGATGAAAACCGCGAGCCGTCAGGGGGATTCGTCTTGATTCTGGTCGGCTGGTTCATCCAAATACTGCTCGGGATTGCCGGGGGAATTGCGGTTGGCGGCGGCGTTATCGCGCTGTTCATCGTCCTCGACATGATTCCAAGGCTGGCTCAACTGACTTCATCCTATAACCGGGTTCACTGGTACGAAGGGGCGATGGTAACGGGGTCGCTGGTCGGGACCGTGTTCGACTTTTGGAACTGGAAACTATCCTTGGGACCGCTGGCGAGCCTCTTGATCGGGCTGTTTAACGGGATATTCGTCGGTATGCTGGCAGCCGCGCTCACCGAGGTGCTCAACGTGCTGCCCATTTTGGCTAAAAGGCTGCAGATGACCCGCTACCTGTTCGGTTTTTTGATGGCGATGGTCACGGGAAAAGTGGCGGGTTCCCTGTTTGACTGGTTTGTTTACAGAAAGTAAGGAGGAACGCTTCGTGAGAGATGACAAGGATCAGGAAATCAACGTAGAGGACCCTGCGGGTATTGCGATGATCATGCAGTATGGGGACGAATCGAAAGAGAAGAAGGAAGACGCTTCTCATCAGTCGGATGAGGGGAAGGAGCCCCGGAGGACAGCGAGCCGGAGTGAAGGCGGTGAAGAACAGGCTGAAGATGAGCATAAGGCAGCGGATGACGGCGGAGAAGATAAGCGGATGCAGGAAAAACGCGACCGGGAAAGGTCCGACACCGTCGAAGAATCTATCATCTATTGGCAGGATGAGGATGTCATCCCGGAAAGCCTAGAAACGACCAAAAACACGCTCAAGGAAGTGGTGGGCCTGGGTTCATCCTTTGACATCGTGTTTCGCGAAATGACCCTCGCCGGCCAGAACACGGGATTGTTCTTCATTAACGGCTTTGCCAAAGACAACATCATGCTGGAAATACTGAAGCGGCTTACCTATTTGTCCGCCGACCAGCTTACTTCGGATGCGCTTAAGTCCTTTTTTGAATTTTACATCCCGCATATTCAGGTCGAGATTGTCGACAAGCTCAGCGCGGCAGTCAATAAAGTACTGATGGGGATGTCCGCACTATTCATCGAGGGAGAACGGGCGTGCATCATTTTAGATACCCGGAATTATCCGGTCCGTAGTCCCGAAGAACCAAGTATAGAACGGGTGGTGCGGGGTGCACGCGACGGGTTCACCGAAACGCTGCTTACCAACATCGCCCTTGTGCGGCGGCGGATCCGCGACCCCGGATTCAAAAGCGAGCTGGTGCAGGTCGGGCGGCGGACGCGGACGGACGTCTGTATTGCCTATATCGACGACATTGTGGATAAGGTTCAAGTGGACTCCATCCGGAAAAAAATCAAAAGTCTCGACATCGACGGGCTTCCCCAAGGCGACAAACAGCTGGAGGAAGCGATTATCAACAAGGGATGGCATCCGTATCCGCTGGTCAGATATTCGGAGAGACCGGACGTGGTCGCTTCGCATATCATGGAAGGCAGGGTAGTGGTGTTCGTGGACACCTCGCCGAGCGTGATGGTCATGCCGACTACGTTTTTCGACCTGTGCCAGCATGCCGAAGAGAACCGGCAGACGGCCTTTATGGGAACCTACCTCAGATGGGTCCGGTTTCTGGGCATTTTCGCCTCCATGTTTCTGCTTCCGCTCTGGATGCTGCTTGTGATCGATCCGCACCTGAAGCCTCCGGAATTAAATTTCATCGGGCCGCACGATACGGGCAAAATTCCGCTTATCGCCCAGTTTCTGCTGGTCGAGTTCGGCGTCGATCTCCTACGATTGGCCGCTGTGCACACGCCGACCCCGCTGGCTTCGGCCATGGGCCTCATCGCAGCGATCCTCGTCGGGGATATCGCGGTGAAAACAGGCTTGTTCGTCAATGAGGTCGTCTTATACATGGCCGTAGCGGCCATCGGCATGTTCGCCACGCCGAGCTATGAGCTGGGATTGGCCAACCGGATGGTGAGGCTTGTGCTGCTGGTCGCGGTGGCCATTTTCAAAGTGCAGGGATTCGTTGTCGGGACGACGCTGCTGATCCTGCTGCTGACGCTGCACCGGTCTTACAACTCGTCTTATCTATGGCCGTTTATACCGTTTAATGCAAAGGCTCTGTCTGAAGTGCTGCTGCGCTTCCCGGTGCTTGAGAGCAAGAAAAGGCCGTCTTTCAACAAAACGAGGGATAATACGCGGATGGCGAAGAACCCGGACAACCGCGAACAGTCGTAGGAAAACACAAATGTTGTGCAAAAAAATCCATTCATTCTCTTCCCTTGTCTGGTATACTGATGTAAAAGTTCACATGGAATATTTACATTTCCAAGGAAAGCGAAGGGATGCATAATATGTTTCTACATGGTACAAGTAAAATCAATGCGGACGGTCACCTGGAAATCGGTGGCTGTGACGTTACCGAGCTGAAGAAGCAGTATGGTACGCCGCTTTATATCGTCGACGAGGAGCTGGTCCGCACGCGGTGCCGCGAATACGTCGATGCGTTCCGCGCGTCCGGACTGAAATTCCAGGTGGCTTACGCCAGCAAGGCGTTCTGCGTCATGGCCATGTGCCGGATTGCAGAGGAAGAGGACATGTCCCTAGACGTCGTGTCCGACGGCGAATTGTTCACGGCGCTTCAGGCAGGCTTCCCGGCCAAGCGCATCCATTTCCACGGCAACAACAAGACGGTGGAAGAGATGGAAATGGCGATCGACGCCGGCATCGGCTGCTTCGTCGTAGACAATTTTGTTGAGCTGCATGTGCTGGAATCGGTGGCGGCTGAGAAAAAGGTGAAGGTCAACATTTTGCTCCGCGTCACACCAGGGGTTGAAGCTCATACGCATGAATATATTTCAACCGGCCAAACCGACTCGAAATTCGGTTTCGACATCGGTAACGGCTCTGCGTTTGAAGCAGTCAAAGCAGCTGCCGCTCAGGAGCATCTGGAGCTTCTCGGCGTCCATTCCCATATCGGATCGCAGATCTTCGAGGTCGACGGATTTCAGATGGCGGTTCAGCGTGTAGCCGAATTTGCCAAGAGTGTCAAAGAACAGCTGGGCGTGCAGTTCAAAGTAGTGAACCTCGGCGGAGGCTTTGGCATCCGTTACGTTGAAGGCGACACGCCGCTTGAAGTCAGCCAGTACGTGAAGGCGATTACCGACGCGGTGAAAACGCATTTTGCCGAGTGGGGAAGCGAGCTGCCGGAAATTTGGGTGGAACCGGGCCGCAGCATCGTGGGCGATGCGGGGACAACCTTGTACACCGTCGGCACCAGCAAGGATATTCCGGGTGTGCGCAAGTATGTGGCCGTGGATGGCGGCATGACGGACAACCCGCGCCCGGCGCTGTACGAGTCGAAGTATGAGGCCATGCTGGCCAACCGTGCCAACGACAAGCCGGAAGAAACCGTGTCCATAGCCGGCAAATGCTGCGAGAGCGGCGACATGCTGATTTGGGATGCAGAGCTTCCGAAAGTCAATAACGGTGACCTGCTCGCCGTTTCGTGCACAGGAGCCTACAATTATTCGATGGCGAGTAACTATAACCGGATCCGCAAACCGGCGGTCGTATTCGTGAACCAAGGTCAAAGCGACCTGGTCGTTCGCCGCGAGAGCCTTCAGGATATCATCGGCCACGATGTCATTCCTGAGCGGATCGCAAAGCAGGCTGTGCTTAAGTAAGGAGATGCATTAAGGGGGCAGGCGCTGTTCGCCAGCGCCTCTGGTAAATGAATTGGTGCGCAGTATAAAGGATCATCTCTGTATTGGGGAATGCAGAGGGGTCCTTTTGCGCGTTTATAGAACGAGGAGAAATGCGGAATTATTTTGCTTCGCCCGGGATTTCATAGTAAACTAGAAGATGTCTGTTAACACTCAGGAAAGACATGAAAGGAGTCATTGACATAATGGCCAAGCAAGCAAAAATCACTCTTGAAAACGGCGGCGAAGTGCTGCTCGATCTGTTTGAAAAAGACGCTCCGAACACGGTGGCGAACTTTGAAAAACTGGCAAACTCCGGTTTTTACAACGGTCTGGTGTTCCACCGCGTCATTCCGGGATTCGTTGCGCAGGGCGGATGCCCGAACGGCACCGGTACCGGCGGCCCTGGCTACACAATCAACTGTGAAATCAACCCGAACAAACACGAGCGCGGATCGCTGGCGATGGCACATGCCGGCCGCAACACCGGCGGAAGCCAGTTCTACATCTGCTACCAGCCGCAGCCGCATCTCGACGGACAGCATACCGTATTCGGCAAAGTGACGAAGGGCATGGAATACGTCGACGCGTTCCAAGGCCGCGACGTGATGAAGACGGTCGAAGTATACGAAGCTTAATCTGCGAGTCGCGCACGATTTATCAGCCGCTTTCCCTGTTTCAAAGAGGGACAAGCGGCTTTTTGTTCTGGGCCGGGAAAAGGGGCGTATTGATTTTTTGATGAGGCAGTGTTAACATTTCCTAGTATAGATGGGGCTTCCACTAGGCAGCCATTCCATCTGGCAATTGCATATTAATATTGGTTATATCCTTCGGGGCAGGGTGAAATTCCCTACCGGCGGTGATGATGCGGCAGCCGATCAGTTCTGGCGCCCGTCTCAGTCCGTGACCCGGACGCTTCGTTTGACGCTGAGCGTGCGGTGGACCTGGTGCAAATCCGGGACCGACAGTATAGTCTGGATGGGAGAAGGAGAGAAAGCGTGCACTTCAGTTCGGAGTGCAGCTGTCCAATAAGATGTCACGTGTACGTGGTTGTTTTCACATAGTAGAAGGTTGTCCCTGGAGGGACGGCTTCTGTTTACTGATGACTTTACGCTACCGATGACTTATTTGGCTGATCCTGATTATTGGGATTCTGCAGCCTTATTGGAGTGTATCTGACTTGTCTCTCACAGCCCCGAGGATGGTTTAAGCCATCCCGGGGCTTTTTGCTTTTTTACAAAGACCTAGGGATCCCTGAAGAGTACCGGTTTGAACAGCGCGGAGCCAAAGCTGTGCATGGTAAAGTGATTTACCATGGAAATTCCAACATGCGAAGTATCCGCAAAGCGCTCGAAGCCGAGACTTAGCTTTGAGGGGATGTCCCGATTCCGAACAAGGGGGGAGATGAATGGACGGCATCATCAACGATGAATTTTATATGGCGCTTGCGCTTGATATGGCGGAACGGGCACAGGGTCAGACCGGAATCAATCCGGTTGTCGGCTGCGTTGTCGTTAAAGACGGGGCTATGGTTGGGCTTGGCACGCATTTGCAGCGGGGAACCGCTCATGCGGAAGTACATGCGCTGAATATGGCGGGTGACCGTGCGGAAGGGAGTACGGTCTATGTAACGCTGGAGCCCTGCAGCCATTACGGAAAAACGCCGCCATGCAGCGAACGCCTTATACGCGAGAAGGTGAAGCGGGTCGTCGTGGCCTGCGAAGATCCCAACCCCCAGGTGGCGGGCAGAGGAATCGATCTGCTCCGCCGAAGCGGGATTGAGGTGGAGGTTGGGCTGCTCGGTGACAGGTCCCGCCGCTTGAACGAAAAGTTTATCAAGTATATTACAACCGGGCTTCCCTATGTGACGGTCAAGACAGCAAGCACGCTGGACGGGCGCATCGCGGCCGAATCGGGAGACAGTAAATGGATCACGAACGAAGCGGCCAGGGAGCAGGTTCATACGCTCCGCCACCGGCATCAAGGGATTATGGTTGGTGTAAATACGGTGATCGCGGACAATCCGCAGCTGACCACCCGGCTGCAGGGCGCCATCGGTCTGAATCCTGTGCGGATCATCGTCGATTCCTTGCTGCGGATACCGCTTGAGTCGAAGGTGGTTCGGGATGGAGCTGCGCCGACCGTCATTTTGACGACGGAACGCGCCGATCTGGATAAGGCGGAAGCCCTTAAGAAGATCGGCGTAGAAACGATCCGCTGCGGATCAGGCCCGCAGGTCGATCTTCGCCTGGCGATGCAGGAGCTGGGCAAACGTGAGATCGGTTCGATTCTGGTGGAAGGCGGCGGCCGGCTGAACGGTGCCTTGCTGGAGGCCCGGCTGATCGACCGGATCGTGCTCTATTTCGCACCGAAAATCGTTGGAGGTCCGGCGGCCCCCGTCAACTTCTCGCTGCGTGGCGCCGACAAGATGGCGGACGCCGTCCGGCTAGAAGACGTAGAGACCGAAGTGCTCGGGGATAACGTCTGTATCAGCGGAAAGCCGGTTTGGCCGGCATGACCTGATCCGGAAAAACGATACTTAACTTTTTAAGGCTGCACACGGTTAACGATATGAATCGTATGAAATACTTCTTTACAGGACAGAAAGGAGCGGTTGCGATGTTTACCGGTTTGGTTGAAGAGGTCGGCGTCATGCGGGGTGTCTCCAGCAAAGGGGAAGCGATGATCCTGCATATTGAGGCCTCCCGGATTATGGGCGATCTCAAAATCGGGGACAGCGTCTCAGTCAATGGCGTCTGCCTCACGGCTGTCGAGATTGGAGCCCGTTCGTTCGCGGTGGACGTCATGCCGCAAACGTACCGCCACTCCAACTTGAAATCGCTGGGGGCCGGAAGCCGGGTGAATTTGGAGCGCGCCATGCAGGTGGGTGCCCGCTTCGGCGGACATATCGTGCAGGGACATGCCGACGGGACGGGGACGATCCGGGCGATGGACCGGGATCAGAATGCGGTGTTGATCGAAGTGGAGCCGGAAGATACCGCCCTGCTCCGCTACATCATCCCGCAAGGATCTATTACCCTGGACGGCATCAGCTTGACGGTGGTCAAGACGAGCGCCACAACATTCACCGTTTCCATTATCCCGCATACGCTTGCGGAGACAAGTCTGGCAGACAAAAAGCCCGGAAATGCGCTGAATCTGGAATGCGACATTCTCGGGAAATATGTGGACCATTTGCTTCACTACCGAACAGGGGAAGGGAACGGGCGTCCTGAACCTTCGGGAATCAGCATGGAGCTGCTAGCACAACACGGATTTGCATGAGGCAGGCAAGAGGACAGAAAGGCCAATAAGCCCATGCAGGAATAGGAGGGAAACCCATGAAGGAGGATTTTGTGTTTGACCGCATTGAAGATGCCGTGTCCGACTTGTCGGCAGGCAAGGTCGTCATCGTCGTAGACGACGAGGACCGCGAGAACGAAGGCGATTTTATCGCCTTGGCAGATCAGGCAACGCCTGAAGTCATCAACTTCATGATCACGGAAGGACGCGGACTGGTCTGCATGCCGATTACCGAGGAAAGAGCCGCTGAGCTCGGCCTGAAGCCGATGGTATCGAACAATACGGACCATCACGGCACGGCTTTTACTGTCTCCATCGACCACAAGGAGACGACAACGGGCATCTCCGCCTATGAGCGGTCCCTGACCGCCAAAGCGCTCGCCGATCCGGAAGCGACCGCAGCCGATTTCCGGCGCCCCGGCCACATGTTTCCGCTGATTGCCAAAACCGGCGGCGTGCTCCGGCGCGCCGGTCATACTGAAGCGGCGGTAGATCTCGCCCGTCTCAGCGGATCGTTCCCGGCCGGGGTGATCTGCGAGATTATCAAAGAGGACGGGACGATGGCACGGCTCCCGGACCTGGTGCAGATCGCCAAAAAACATGGCCTCAAGCTGATCAGCATCAAGGATTTGATCCAATACCGCAACAATAAGGAAAAGCTCGTTACCCGCGAGGTTTCGGTGCGGATGCCGACGGACTTCGGCGAGTTCCAGGTCGTCGCCTATACGAATGCGGTGGACAATAAAGAGCATTTGGCGCTCGTCAAAGGGGACATCGCATCCGGGGAGCCGGTGCTCACCCGCGTCCATTCCGAATGCCTGACAGGGGACGTGTTCCATTCCCATCGCTGCGATTGCGGTCCGCAGTTTGAAGCCGCACTCCGGCAGATCAACGAAGAAGGCCGCGGCGTGCTGCTGTACATGCGCCAGGAGGGCCGCGGCATCGGGCTCCTTAACAAGCTGAGAGCCTATAAGCTCCAGGAAGAGGGCCTTGATACGGTCGATGCCAACCTGAAGCTAGGATTCCCCGCGGATCTTCGCGATTACGGCATCGGAGCTCAAATATTGAAAGATCTCGGCATCCGCCAAATTCGGCTGCTGACGAACAATCCGCGCAAAATCAAAGGCCTGGAGGGCTACGGGCTGGAAATCGTCGAGCGCGTGCCGATCCAAATGCAGGCCAATAAGGACAACGAGAACTACTTGCATACGAAGCAAATGAAGCTGGGGCACATGCTGAAATTTGAGCAGCCCGATTCATTGACGACGACTACCGAATAATTACAGGAGGCTGATGAAGCATGGCACACATTTTTGAAGGAAATTTGGTATCCGAAGGATTAAAATACGGCATCGTGGTTGGAAGATTCAATGAGTTTATCACCAGCAAGCTGCTGGGCGGCGCACTCGACGGACTGAAGCGGCACGGCGCCAAGGAAGAAGAAGTGGACGTGGCGTGGGTTCCGGGCGCTTTCGAAATCCCGCTGATTGCCCAGAAGATGGCCGAAAGCGGCAAGTACGACGCCGTCATTACGCTCGGCACGGTTATCCGGGGGTCAACCTCCCATTACGACTACGTGTGCAACGAGGTGGCCAAAGGCGTGGCGGCGATCAACCTGAAAACCGGCGTTCCTACCATTTTCGGCGTCTTGACGACAGAGAACATCGAGCAGGCGGTGGAACGAGCCGGAACGAAGGCTGGAAACAAAGGATACGATGCTGCGGTGGCGGCAATTGAAATGGCCAACTTGACGAAACAGTTAAAATAGTGCTTATTTAATGTAGTACCCTTTTTTACGGGTACTGCATTTTTTATTTCCGCAAAGTGCCTTACGGGGCCCATTGCGACACAGCCCCGCTTGGCGGGCGTACTTTATGTGACGGGAGGATAAGCTGTGAACACCGTATTATACAAGCTGGAGACGTTTGAAGGTCCGCTTGATTTGCTGTTGCACCTGATTGACAAAGCGGAAATCGACATCCAGGATATCCCCGTCAGTGAGATTACCGATCAATATATGGAATATTTGCAGAGCATGCAGGAGCTCGAATTGGATATCACCAGTGAGTTTCTGGTTATGGCGGCCACGCTGCTGTCGATCAAGAGCAAGCTCCTGCTGCCGAAGCCTCCGGTATTTGAAATGGACGAGTTTGACTTTTATGAAGAAGAAGAAATCGATCCGCGGGCGGAGCTCGTGCAGAAGCTGATCGAATACCGCAAATATAAAGGGATTGCCAAGCATTTGCAGGAAAAGGAATTTGAACGGAGCCTGATCTACTCCAAGGAGCCGGAGGATTTGACGCCGTGGGTGCCGCGCGTGTCGGACAATCCGGTCAAAGGCCTGCACGCCTCCGATTTGGTCGCGGCCTTTCAGAAGGCGCTGCGCAAGGCGTCGAAGCGGACCAGCTACGCCAAAATCCAGCGGGACGAAATTTCGGTGAAGGATCGCATCCGCGAGGTGGTGAATGCCCTGGAATCCAGCGGGCCCGGCGGCAAGCTATTGTTTTCCAAGCTGCTGCATGATGAGATGGTACGGCATGAAATCGTCGTGACGTTTCTGGCCATTTTGGAGCTGATGAAGATGAAACAAATTATTTGTTATCAGGAAAAGCTGTTCGACGACATTGTGATGGAATGGAAAGGGGGAGGTCTCTCGAATGGACTTTCCGACATTGAAATCGATTATTGAGGGTCTGCTCTTTTTGGCGGGGGATGAAGGGCTGACGGCCAAGCAGATTGCCGAGGTCGTCGAGCACCGGCCCGAGCTGGTGACCGATGCCCTGGAGGAAATGAAGGAGGATTTTGTCAGGGAGAAAAGGGGGATCCAGGTCGTCCAGATTGCCGGCAGCTATCAGCTGGCTACGCTGCCCGATCACGCCCCGTATTTTGAGCGGCTCGCTTATTCCCCATCCCGATCCTCGCTGTCGCAGGCGGCACTCGAGACGCTGGCCATCGTGGCCTACCGGCAGCCGATTACCCGGGTGGAAATCGAAGAGATCCGCGGCGTCAAATCCGAGCGGGCGATCCAGACGCTGGTCAACAAGGACCTGATCGAGGAGACGGGACGGGCGGAGGCGATCGGACGTCCGATTTTGTACGGTACGACCAAGTCGTTCCTCGATTACTTTGGCCTGCCGAATATTCAGGCGCTCCCGGAGCCGGCCATTTTTGAAGATACGGATAATCTGGAGGAAGAAACCCAGCTCTTGTTCGAGAAGCTGGACGGAAAACAGCTGACGTTTGACGATGTGCCGTAAAACTGCATAAATAACAAGACCCATCCGGATTCCCCGGGTGGGTCTTTGGCGTTCAAAAAAAGCTTGTGGCCGAATCTTTTCCATTGGGGAATGCCATACTATGCACAGGAAGATTTATGGACAGACTTGGGGGTTTATACGTGTGGATTGTAGTCGCCATTATTGTTCTCCTGATCATTCTGCTGGTTGCCGTCATAATGTCAAGCATTACCATTACATTATGGTACAGCAAGCATAATAAGGATGACAAGGCCGTATTGGACGTCAAGATGCTGTATGGAATCGTAAAGATGCATTATGAAATGCCTTCCCTGGTGTTTGCCAATATGAAAAAGGGCTTTATGCTCCGGCTTGAGAGCAAAAACAGTTTCCGTAACGGCCAAACCGTCGGAAAAGCGCATATTAACAAAAGACGGCTGGACCATTGGGCAGATGAAGTGAGAATTATGCTCCAGTCGACGGCTTCTTTAAAGGAATGGTTTTACCGTACCATGCAGCATGTAAACATCATGAAGCTGGATTGGTCCACCAATTTATCAACCGGCGATGCAGCATGGACTGCGATTGCAACGGGAACCGTGTGGGGGCTCAAAACGACCCTGGTGGGCTGGCTCTCCTTTAAAGTACGCATGCGAAACAATCCAAGGCTCTTTGTCGTTCCGGTGTTTAAGGATGAGCCGCAGTTTGCCACTGAGCTGTCCTGCGTCGCCCGCATATCCTGCGGTTATGCCTTGTATGCCGGCATCATGTTGATGGCCCGAATTCTCAAAGTACCGGGAGGTCCGATCCATTGGTTCCGATTGGCCAAACAGGTTCTGCGATAACAAAGGCTTACTTAATTTAACGGTACCGGCCGCACAGGCGGGACTACATACTTCAAAGGGATATGGGCAAGCTAACATCTGTGGCTCAGAGCTTATTATCAACACACTAGGAGGAATCAACATGGCAGAGCATCCGATTCAAGGCTTAATGCAGACTGCGATGGAAAACATCAAAGGCATGGTTGATGTCAACACAATCGTCGGCGACCCTGTAGAAACTCCTGACGGCAGCGTCATCCTTCCGATCAGTAAGGTGGGCTTTGGCTTTGCCGCAGGGGGAAGTGATTTTAACGCGGATGATATCAGTAAAAGCGTGAGCGCGGCTCCCGGACATGAATCCAAGTCCTTGCCGTTTGGCGGGGGCAGCGGCGGCGGAGTATCGATTCGTCCGATCGCATTTCTCGTTGTCGGCAAAGCAGGCGTGAATATCGTTCCGCTCGATAATCAAACGCATTTATTCGAGAAATTAATTGATTCCGCACCGTCTATGGTGGATAAAATCACGTCGATGTTCCAAACGAATACGCAAACGGGTGCTGTCAATCCAGCCCAAACGACGACTTCGGAGATCAATCCTTCATTGTTTTAAGCCTGTGCCAATCCCTTCCGTCAGCCGGGAGGGATTTTTTATGGTTTGCACGTTTGGCATACCCGAGTTAGGCCAAGCATATACTTGTACAAGATTTTCTGAACCGAAAGGAAAGATAACATGTGGATCAAGCATAAACGAATATGGAGCTGGATTGCGGTCATCACACTCATCGCCAGCGGCTTTGCCGGTACAAGCCGGGCATCGGCCGCGAAAAATTTACCCGCTCTCGGCACCCACGCTCAGGCCGCAGCCTTGATCGATGTCACTTCAGGCAGGCTGCTGTATTCCAGCCACGGGGACGATGAGCTCCGGATCGCCAGCCTGACGAAAATCATGACCGCCATCGTAGCGATTGAGCATGGCAAGCTGGACAGCGAAGTGAAGGTCAGCAAAAACGCCTTTGGCAAAGAAGGGTCTTCCATCTATCTCAAGCTGGGGGAAGAAATGACCCTGGAAAATATGCTGTACGGGCTGATGCTGCGTTCAGGCAATGACGCGGCCACGGCGATTGCCGAGCACGTCGGCGGTTCTGTGGAGGGGTTTGTCTATTTGATGAACGAGAAAGCCCGTATGCTGGGCCTTTCCCATTCGCATTTTATGAATCCGCACGGACTGGACGAGGAAGGCCATTATTCATCGGCCAATGATTTGGCCAAGCTGACGGCATATGCCCTGCATAATCCGGTTTTTAAGGAAATCGTGAAGACGCCGACGAAGAAGGTTCCGAATCCGAATGAATCCTGGGACTACAAATGGGATAACAAAAATAAAATGCTCCGCCTTTATGAAGGAGCGGACGGAGTCAAGACCGGCTATACCAAAAAGGCGTTCCGCTGCCTGGTCAGCTCGGCGACCCGCAACGGCCAGCAGCTGGTCGCCGTGACACTGAACGACGGGGACGACTGGAACGACCACGGCAGAATGCTGGATTACGGGTTTGAATACTACCCGCTGAAACAGCTGACCGAAAAAGGGGAGTCGGTACAGGGTCAGGATTTGGTCGTCAGCCAAACGTTCCAGTACCCTTTTGCCGATGGCGAGGAAGCTCAGGTCAACAAGAAGCTGGTGCTCTATCCTGAAGCGGAGGAAGGAGCACCGGATTTGAGATTCGGGCTGAGAGGGAAAATCGAAGTGTCGCTGAAAGGGGAAAAGATCGGAGAAATTCCGGTCTACAGAAAAGGAAGCGTGCTGCCGGAACGAACGGCGTCCGGAACAGCTGCCGAGCAGACGATGGCACCCGTTCACAAAAGCAATTGGGGACAATGGTTCAGCGTAGTGCTGAAGCATCTGCTTCAGCCTGGGGCCTGATGTTAACGTAACAACCTGGGGAGAGGGGATACGAAATGATCAATGCGATTTGGCTGGGGCTTATTCTGATTGGATTCGGTTTTGCAGCAGCCCAGGGGAAGATTGAACTGGTCACTTCTGCGGCCTTCGACGGGGCTAAGACCGGGGTGACAGTATGTTTCGGGTTAATCAGCGTGCTGGTCTTCTGGCTCGGTATGATGCGCCTTGCGGAAGATTCGGGTCTGCTGAAAAAAATAGCCCGGCTGCTGAGCCCGATCGTCACCTTTTTATTTCCGGATGTGCCGAAAAACCATCCTGCCATGGGTTACATATTGTCCAATATGAGTGCGAATCTGCTCGGTCTAGGCAACGCAGCCACGCCAATGGGCATCAAGGCGATGCAGGAGCTGCAGACGCTGAATCCCGATAAGACGGCCGCCAGTCCGGCGATGTGCACACTGCTGGCGCTCAATACGGCCAGCATCACCTTGATTCCGACAACGCTGATCGCCATCCGGATGAACTATCAGTCCGCCAATCCGACGGATATCGTCGGCACCACGCTGATGGCGACCGCCGTGGCCACGTTGGCCGCCATCGTGATGGACCGCTGGTACCGGCGCAAATTTGTGCGCAGCAGGCCGAAGAAGCCGCCGGTGCACGGGGGTCCCGTTTCTTCCTCCCAATCCGAGCTGAAAGGGTGAGCAGGGCGTATGGTGGCGTTCATCAATTTGATATCGGCCTGGGCGATCCCGGTACTGATCGCGTTTATTCCCCTTTATGCTTTTACCAAGAAGGTGCCGGTGTACGAATCCTTCGTCGACGGAGCCAAAGAGGGATTTCAAACGGCCATTCAAATCATTCCTAACCTGGTCGGGATGATGGTAGGGATCAGCATTTTCCGGGCCTCGGGGGCCCTTGATTTTTTTGTGGGCTGGACAGGTCCCTTCCTTCAGCATTTGGGCGTTCCGAGCGAAATATTGCCTCTGGGTCTGCTGCGGCCGCTGACAGGAACAGGGTCCCTCGCATTCGCCACCGATCTGATCTCGGTGTACGGCCCGGATTCCATGATCGGACGGATGGCTTCAACGATTCAAGGGAGTACGGATACGACGCTGTACGTGCTCACTGTTTATTTGGGTGCGGTCGGGATCCGCAACGGGCGGTATGCGCTTAAGGTCGGTCTCTTATCGGATGCGGTAGGATTTGCAGCAGCTATTGCCGTCTGCCTGCTGTTCTTCGGATAACCGGCCAGCCGTGTGGAACGGTTTCATGGACACCTCATATACTGTACCAAGCTCAGGCTAGTTTAAATGAGGTGATCCGCATGACATTCGAAGGCTTTATCATTCATCATTCCGTATGCCCTTCCATCAACGGAAAAGGGTATGATTTTTGGATCGGGGAGGATGCCACGGTCGTTTCTTCCCCTTACGTCACCGATCCGTCCCATATCCATATTTGCCTCCAGGGTGATTTCAACCGCGAATACACCCTGTTTCGCCCTGCCGAAAAACAGCAGCTGTTCGTTGCCAGCAAGCTTATTATGGAGCTGGCACGCCGCTACAACATTTCCCCCCTCTATTTGTATCCTCACTCCGACACCTGCCCAGGAGCGGATTTTCCATGGAACGAACTTGTGATTTATCCTGTTGATGGTTATCATTAGGGTTGAGGTGACCTATTGAACATGGAAAGATTACAGAAAGTGTTAGCGCAGGCCGGTATCGCTTCGCGCCGTAAGTGCGAAGAATTGATCCTGGCCGGCAAAGTGGAAGTTAACGGGGAAACCGTAACCACGCTGGGGACCAAGGCGGACCCGAATCAAGATATCATCAAGGTGAACGGCAAACCGATCAAGCACGAGCAGAAGATTTACATCGTGTTCAACAAGCCGAAAGGGGTTATTACCAGCGCGTCCGACCCGGAGGGACGAAAAATCGTAACCGATTATTTGAAAGGCATCAAAGAGCGGGTTTATCCGGTCGGCCGTCTGGACTACGATACCGAAGGTCTGCTGCTGCTGACCAATGACGGCGAATTTGCCAATCTGCTGACTCACCCGCGGCATCATGTGCCCAAAACGTATCTTGCGACGGTGGAGGGGATCCCGCATGGCAGCGACCTGGACAAGCTCAAAGCCGGCATTCAGCTGGAGGACGGTATGACAGCCCCTGCCGAAGTCGAATATAAAGATATCGACACGGAGAAGAACGAAGCCGTAATCAGCATCACGATTCATGAAGGCCGCAACCGGCAGGTCAGACGGATGTTTGATGCGATCAAGCACCCGGTGATCCGGCTGAAACGTGTGGCGTTCGGCGACCTGCTGCTGCACAATTTGAAGCGCGGTTTGTACCGCCATCTGACAAAGGATGAAGTACAAAGTTTATTAAATATGGCTAAATCGGGAAATTTAAACAAAAGATAGAACGGAAGGACACATAATTTTCAAATACTCCCGGAGCACCTGTGACATTATTTCGCTATAATTGTTCATAGGTTGTTCAAACTCTGCGCTTAAAATATGTGATTTGTCATGGAAAGGGAGCTTTTGGCATGGGTAAATCTAGAAAAAAGGTTCAAATCATTATCCTGCTGTTGATTGTCATTTTGGGCGGTTACGCCATTACGACACAGGTTTCGGGCTCTAATGGCAAACCGACGGAAGGCAGTAAGGCGCCGAACTTTGACTTGCTCGGGCTGGACGGCAAGGTTCATACGCTCGATGAATATAAAGGCAAGGCGCTTGTTGTCAATTTCTGGGGAACCTGGTGCGAACCATGCGTGAAGGAAATGCCCGCCCTGCAGGCCCAGTATGATAAGTGGAAGGATAAGGATGTCGTCATCGTTGGCATCAACGCCGGCGAGGACAAGATGGCCGTGGAAAATTTTGTGAAGCAGGTCCATGTCAGCTTCCCGGTAATGCTGGATCCCGAGAAGGACGCCATTCAATCCTACGGAATATCCCCGCTGCCTACGACGTTTTTTGTCTCGCCTAACGGGAAAATCAATAAAATCCATCTGGGACAGCTGGATTTACAAACTCTCGATCAGCAAATTGAAGAGTTGGTGAATTCCTGATGATGAAGGAAGTTATTGCATTCAAGAACACCAAGTGCGAGTGCGGACACCAAAACCCCGTGGGGACGGTGCTCTGCGAGGCTTGCGGAAGGCCATTGGAAGAACAAGACCGCGAGTCCAACGAAGTTCTGGAGATGCGCTATGACGGGATGGCACGACGCTCTCAGCGTGCCAACCCGAATTTCATAGACCGGATCTGGAACTTCTTTTCGTCTGTAAAGATCGCCGTATACATGATTATCCTGACCCTGCTCGGATCGATGCTCGGGACGATTTTCCCCCAGGAAAACACATTTCTGAACATCGATCCCTCAACGTACTACAAGGAAACTTACGGCACGCCCGGATTGATTTATTACAAGCTGGGCCTGTCGCATACGTACGAATCCTGGTGGTTTGTCCTCCTGCTCGTCATGATCGGCGCGTCGCTGGTCATCTGCAGCCTGGACCGGGTGCTGCCACTGTACAAAGCGCTTACCAAGCAAAGAATTTTGAAGCATAAGCAGTTCCTGACCCGTCAGCGCGTGGTATATCAGGGACCGGTAGAGCTGGAGTCCAAGGAATGGGTGGAGCAGGCATCCGTCCACATCAGGAAAAGAGGCTACCGTGTACATACCTTGGATAACGCTTTACTCGCAGAAAAGTACCGCTTCAGCCGCTGGGGACCATACGTCATCCATATCGGACTGATCATTTTCCTGCTGGCCGTGCTGGCCCGCGGCTTGCCCGGTCTGCACATGGATCAGCATGTCGCTTTTCCAGAAGGCGAAATCAAGCACATTCCGAATACGTCGTATTATTTGAAGAACGAGAAGTTTACGGTTGAATATTACTCGGAACAAGATTTGCCAAAGGAATTTCAGGGCAAAAACAAGGTGCTTCCAAAACTGTTCAAGACGCAGGCGACCCTGTACGAATGTACGGCCAACTGCAATGATCCGTCCAAACAGCCTACGCTGAAGGCCGTTGATCATCACAACATCGAGGTTAACGACCCGATGGATTACAAAGGCCTGAAGGCCTATCAGTTTGACTACGATTTGACACCGGTCCTCCGTTCGGTCAAGCCTTCCCTGGTGGACAAGAAGACCGGCAAAGATTACGGAACGTTCCAGCTGAAGATCAAGGATCCAGAGCGAAACTACAAGGTAGGGCCATATTCGCTTGAGTTGAAGGAGAAGTACAACGATTTTGGGCTGGACGAGAACGGTCAGCCCGTCACGAAAACTCCGAATCCAAACGCGCCGGCTTTTCTCTTCCTGATTAAAGGGCCGAATTTGCCAGCCGAAGGCGTACATTATTTCTATTTCCCGAAACAAATCGACAAGGAGCGCTTCCAGCAGGATGCCATAAACGCCAAAATGAACGGCGGCAGCGTTCCGCTTGAGCTGGATGTCAAAGGAATGGGAAATGTGGACTTATCGATGTCGACCACCTATTTGAACATCCGGGTGGACAAAGCGATGCCTTTTGTCTGGGTAGGCGCAGCCATCGTCATGCTTGGACTTATACTCGGCTTCTATTGGCAGCACCGCCGGATCTGGCTGCGGATTGACGACGGGAACCTGACCCTCGGTGCGCATACCAACAAGAACTGGTTCGGCATCCGCCGGGAGATTGCGGCAATACTTCGCAAAATGAATCTGGAAGTGGACGAGAAGTCCTTGGATAACGGAGGGAATCACTCATGAGTGGATTGTTAAATTTCAGCAGCAACATGTTCGTCGTCGCATTCTTCCTGTACTGCGCGGCGTTCATCCTGTTCGCGGTCGCCATTATGGGCCGCCGGTGGAGCAACAGGGATCCGGAGTCGCACCGCAGGAAGTGGGGGAATATCGCGTTTGGGGTATCCTCCCTCGGCCTGGTGCTGGAGCTAACGTACTTCTTCACCCGGTGGGCGGGCGGCGGACATATTCCCGTCAGCAACATGTACGAATTCATGTCATTCCTTTCGATGATGGTCATGGTGGCGTTTACGGTGGTATATCTCATTTACCGCAAAACGATACTCGGCTTGTTCGCCGTTCCGATCACGATCATCATTATGGCATACGCCGCGGTATTTCCGCAGGAGGTGCAGCCGCTGATTCCGTCGCTGCAGTCCTATTGGCTGAAAATCCACGTCACGATGGCGGCGGCCGGAGAGTCGTTCTTCGCGATCGCATTTGCAGCAGGCTTTATGTACCTGCTGCGCACGGTGAATTTCAGCAGCACGGATAAAAAGGACAGACGCCAGCAGCGCTGGGTCGAAATCGTATTTTTCTCGATCATTCTGGTTATCTCGTTTATCATTACGGTCTTTGCCTTCCGTGCAGCCGGTTATGAATCCGTGTTCACCCAGACGAAGGCTTCCGGAACGGCCGGGCAAACGGCGAGCGTTACGCAGACCGTCGAATACAAGCTTCCGCCGATCGTAGCGCCTTACCACAGCAAGGTCGAAAGCTATCAGCCGTTCCTCGGCATGACGAAGCCGCTGTTCAGCGCTCCGTCCTGGATGAACGGGATCAACGCGGGACGCAAGTTCAACACGATAATTTGGACGGTGATCTCCGGCATTATCCTGTACGGAATCCTCCGGTTGATCGCGCGCAAGCCGCTTGGACGTGCGGCCTCTCCGTTCCTGGACGGGATCGACCCCGATGATTTGGATGAGATCAGCTACCGTGCGATCGCCATCGGATTTCCGATCTTTACGCTCGGCGCCTTGATCTTTGCAATGATTTGGGCTCAGGTGGCCTGGGGACGCTTCTGGGGATGGGATCCGAAAGAAGTGTGGGCGCTCATCTGCTGGCTGTTCTACAGTGCCTACCTGCACCTCAGATTGTCCCGAGGCTGGCAGGGGCGCCAGTCGTCATGGCTGTCGGTTCTCGGGTTCCTGGTAGTCATGTTTACCCTCGTCGGCGTGAACCTGGTCATTGCCGGACTTCACTCCTATGCGGGTACAAACTGATCCAGTTATGACAATTTATATAGATTGAACTGGAGCCAATTGTTACTCTAGTTCAATCCTTTAGCACTGAATAATCCGTTTCACATTGCTCGCTTGGATGTTGAAACGGATTTTTGTTAAGATTAGCATGGAGTTATGACAAGTTCTTCACAGAAACATAGAAGGGGTTGAGGTTGTCTTATGTCAGAACATACAAACCGGATCCTGGTCGTGGACGACGAGGAACGGATCCGCCGCCTGCTGAAAATGTATTTGGAGAAGGAAGGCTATGAAGTCGAGGAGGCCGAGGACGGCGAAACCGCGCTCCGTAAAGCTTCCAATCAGGATTATGGCCTGATCATGCTGGACTTGATGCTGCCCGGCATGGACGGCATCGAGGTGTGCAACCGGCTGCGCCAGCTCAAATCGACGCCGGTGCTGATGCTGACCGCCAAGGGCGAGGAGATCAACCGGGTTCAAGGCTTTGAAGTCGGCGCGGACGATTATGTCGTGAAGCCATTCAGCCCGAGGGAAGTCATTTACCGGGTAAAAGCGATTTTGCGGCGCTCTTCGGCAACAGCGTACCTGTCGAAGGAAACGAATTCGAGCAACAACATCGTGTTTCCGCATCTTGTGATTGAGCACGATGCCCACCGGGTGACAGCGAACGGACAAGAGGTCAGCTTGACGCCTAAGGAATACGAGCTGCTGCATTACCTGGCGGTCTCGCCGGACAAGGTTTTTTCCCGGGAAGAATTGCTGAAGGATGTATGGAACTATGAATTTTTCGGCGACCTGCGGACGGTCGACACGCACGTAAAGCGCCTGCGGGAGAAGCTGAACAAGGTATCACCGGAGTCGGCGGCGATGATCACCACCGTCTGGGGCGTAGGCTACAAGCTCGAGGTACCGAAATAACATGAATTTCTGGACCTCTCTTGTCGGGAAGCTCTGGGCGACCATCATCTGCCTGGTAGCATGCATCCTGATTATTCTCGGGTTATTTCTGCTTCCATACATCGATATGAATTATTCGAACTCCGGGGACATCAAGCGGCTGTTTACGTACACAGCTATCATCGGGTTTTCAATGACGACCTTCTTTGCGCTGTTTCTGCTGACGAAGATTACGCAGCCGATGCAGCAGATGATTCAGGCTACCGAAGCGATCCGTAAAGGCGAGTACAACACGCGCTTGTCGATCAATACGAGCGACGAGATCGGGAAGCTGGCGAACACGTTCAATCATATGGCGGCTGAGCTGGAAGACAATATCCGCAACTTGAACCAGGAAAAGGAGCATTTGGCGAGCGTCCTCCGAAGTATGAGCGATGGCGTCATTACGTTCGATACTTCAGGCAAGGTGATCTTGACGAATCCACCGGGACAGAAGCTGATCACCCAATGGAAGGATATCCACTGGAACTTGGATCAGGAGGACGCCGAAGGGGAGGAAGAACAGCAGGTACCTGAGCCTTTGCTGGACCTGTTCGACAATATGCTGGAGGGCAGCGGCGACACGAGCACGAATCTTCACGTCAAGCAGGGCGTCTGGTCGGTTCATATGGCGCCTCTGTATTCGGATAACGACATCCGAGGGGCGGTTGCGGTGCTCCGCAACGTAACCGAGGAAGTGCAGCTGGAGAAAATGCGGCAGGACTTCGTTGCCAACGTGTCGCATGAGATCCGCACGCCGCTGTCCATGATGCAGGGATACAGCGAAGCGCTGCTGGATGGCATGGCGGCGTCTCCGGAAGAGAGCCAGGAACTGATTCAGGTCATTCATGACGAATCCCTTCGCATGGGGCGGCTGGTTAAGGATCTGCTTGACATGGCGCGGATGGAAGCGGGGCATGTCGACATGGCCAAAAAGCAGCTTGACCTCAACGAGCTGCTCGAGCGCGTATACCGCAAGTTTACGGTACGGGCCAAGGAACGGAATATCGAGCTCCTTTATGACCGCAAGACGGAGGATATGGTGCTTGAGGAGGCCGATGAAGACCGTTTGGAGCAGGTGATGACCAACCTGCTGGACAATGCGTTCAGGCACACGCCAGAAGAGAAGAAGATCAGCATCCTTGCCGACCGTGTCCTGTCGGACAAAAAGCCGATGATCCGAATCGTGGTGAAGGACGAGGGCGTAGGCATTCCGCCGGAGGATCTGCCGTTCGTGTTTGAACGGTTTTACAAGGCGGACAAGGCACGGGTACGCGGGGAATCGGTCGGTACGGGTCTTGGGCTAGCCATTGTTAAAAACATCGTAGAATCGCACCAGGGCAGCATTCAGGTGGACAGCATCCTGGGCGAAGGAACGGCCTTTACGATGCTGCTGCCTGTCGAAAGCCGTAAATAATGGAAAAAGAACAGGAAACACCTCTGACGGGGTGTTTTTTTGTTGAAGAAAAAAGATTAATCTTGTTCAACGTGGAACATCACTTGTTTCCCACCAACAAAAAACAGCGTAAGCCAGGCTCACTTGAACCTGCTTACGCTGTTCTTCATAAAGTATAGACCGATTAGGAAAGGACGATTTCGACGGCACTGTTGAGTTCCGGAATCGTCGTCAGCTCATTCAGCACTTCTTTCTGCACGCCTTTATCGACGGTCAGAATCATGATGGCTTCGCCGCCGATAATTTTCCGGCCGACCTGCATCGAAGCGATGTTAACGTCGTTCTTGCCGAGCAGCGTTCCGACTTGGCCGATAATACCCGGTTTGTCGTTATGGGAAATCAGGATTTGATGACCCTCCGGAGCGATATCGACAGGGAACTTATTCAGCTGCACGATCCGCTCGCCATAGCCGTTAAGCAGCGTGCCCGCTACCAGACGCTCTTCGTTCTCGGAGGTTTTGAGGGTCACGGTAAGCAGGTTCGTAAAGCCTTTGGATTTAGGAGCCGTGGATACGGCCACGTTGACTTCACGGTTTTTGGCGAGATGCATGCAGTTGACGATATTGACTTCGCTGCCAAGGTGGTGGGCAAGCACGCCTTTGACGATATAGCGAGTCAGCGGAAGGGTGTCGATGTCGGACAAATCTCCCGCATAGTCCACATGAATTTCATGGATCGCCTGGTTTTTCGTAATTTGGGCGGCAAAGCTGCCCAGTTTCTCCCCGAGCGAGAAGTAAGGCTGCAGACGGCTCATGATGCTCGGTGCCACCGGCGGCATGTTGACGGCGTTCTTGAACGGCTCGTCGCGCAGAATATGCAGCACTTCTTCGGACACGTCAATGGCTACGTTCTCCTGGGCTTCGATGGTGGAAGCGCCGAGGTGAGGCGTAACGATAATTTTCGGATGGTTCAGGAACGGATGGTCCTGCTGCGGCGGCTCCGATTCAAACACGTCGAATGCGGCGCCGGCAACGATGCCTTCATCAATCGCTTCAACCAGGGCCATCTCGTCAATGACGCCGCCGCGGGCGCAGTTGATGATGCGCATACCCTTTTTCATCACTTCAAATTGCGGACGGGAAATCATATGGCGGGTCTCCGGCGTAAGCGGCGTATGCACTGTCATAAAATCGGCATTCCGGATAATATCATCCACCGTTGCCAGCTTTACTTCGAGCTTCTCGGCGCGTTCCTGGGTCAGGAACGGGTCGAATGCCAGAATGTTCATGCCGAACGCTTTGGCACGTTTGGCCACCTCACTGCCGATCCGTCCCATACCTAGTACGCCAAGCGTTTTGTTGCGAAGCTCGACGCCAAGGAACGATTTGCGGTCCCAGGTTCCGCCGATCGTTTTGGCATAAGCTTGAGGGATGTGACGGGCCAGTGCCATCATCATCGCAAAGGTATGCTCGCAGGTGGTGATCGTATTGCCGTCAGGGGCATTAATAACGATGATGCCGCGTTGGGTTGCAGCTTCGAGGTCGATGTTATCCACGCCGACACCGGCGCGGCCAACGACTTTCAGGCGGGTTCCCGCGGCCATAATTTTTTCGGTAACACGCGTTTGGCTGCGAACGAGAAGGGCGTCATAATCACCGATGATCGCCGCAAGCTCGTCTTCGGAGAGCCCTGTATTTTTCTCTACCGTAACATCAGGTGCATCGACTAACTGCTGGATTCCGAGATCGCTGATCGGATCCGATACTAACACTTTAAACATTGGTTTCCATCCTCCTTAAATATCTAGAACGCTTATATATAAGGACATGTCCGATAGGAACATATCCGTGAAGCCGAAAGTGGAGCCGCTGAGCAGCCTATGGGAGACAATCAGGCGGACGCCTAAGTTCATTCCGTAAAGCAACGCGGTACTGTGCCAAAGGATGAACGTGCAGCCGGCCGGATTTTTCTCCTTATTCTTAGTTGGACAACAAAAAAACTCCCGATCCGCATACTACTTCCGTAGTAAGGGACGAGAGTTATCGTGGTGCCACCCTAATTCACCGCCGTCTTCGCGAACGGCAGCCTCAAGGTCTTCCGATTGGAGACCTGATTGATAACGGAATCATCCGACTGCACCTACTGGGTAGTTCAATGCAGTTGCTCTGGAACGCTAAAGATGACTTCTCTGTCACCGGTTTGCACCAACCACCGGCTCTCTGGAGACGATAAAGCCTCTTCTTTCCTTCATCGTGTTTCGCTCAATTAATTTTTCCATAATGTATCACGGGCCTATCAGGCGTGTCAATAGGTAAAAGTGCTTCCCTTGAATGTTCTGCTCTTAATCTGCTATGATTCTAATGCTGGGAGGACTTTTTTAACAAAGTTAATTCGTATATTTCGGGGGTCCCGCAGAACACAAACAGATGTTGGAGTAAAGCCTTCACGTTGTGGGATGTTTGCAACCACTCTAGTAACAGAAACTTAATAGACAGGCAGGCCTCATCATGAAAAAAAGGAAATGGAAATTACCCAAAATTCAGCAGGCTAAGCCTGAACAGCTGAATGACCGTCTACTTCTGATCAATCTGTATATCACCCAGGGCCTAACCTTATTGATCGGTCTCGTATGGATTCTGCTGCAGCGAAGAAATCCGCTTGCCTTGTTTCAGCTTCAGCATCCCGGACAAGTTGCGGCATGGGGGCTTGGGCTGGCCGCCGTTATGTTTGCCGTCGATTTCCTCGTCTCCCGGATTACGCCGGAGGAAGTGATGGATGACGGCGGAATCAACAACATGCTGTTTCAGCGCCGTCCCGTATGGCATATTATAGTCATCTCCGCGGTCGTGGCGGTATGCGAGGAGCTGCTGTTCCGCGGAGCCGTACAGCATGCGTTCGGTCCGTATTGGACCAGTATATTATTTGCGGTCATTCACGTCCGGTATTTGAAGCACTGGATTCCAACCGGCTGGGTTTTTTTGAGCAGTTACGGCCTCGGATATATCTACATACATTCCGGAACACTGCTTGCCCCGGTCTTATGCCATTTTATGATTGATTGTGTATCCGGGCTAGTGATTCGATTTCGGAGGGAAGCATGAACAGCGAATTGAGCAGAGTTGAAACGTACAGAAAAAATCGGAAGAAGACCCCGGTAAAAAAGGCGCCTTCAGCCGGTGCCGGTCAACGGACTCCGCCCAAGTCCAAGGCAGCAGAGACGTCTTCAACACGGGCGGCCGGAACGCTGAGACGCGGAAAAACGGCAGGAAATGCAGGGAAGCGGCCGGCGGCCGCCAGAACTGCTGCAGCCGCTTCCGGCTCGGCGGCAGCCCCGCAGTCCCGCCGGAGTAATCGGACTGCCGGAAAAAGGGAGACGGCCGACGAATCCGCCGTTCCGGCAAGGGCGGACACTTACGGTTCCCGGCGCATCAAGATCAGTAAATATTTTACGAACTCTTTAATCTTTTTATTTATCGGTTTAACGGCATTTCTTGTTTATTGGGGAATTAAGGGCGCCCCCCCGCTGGAGGACCTATGGTAGCCCCCTGGCTCGTCTGGGCAGGGGCAGGCGTCGCGGCTGCGGCTGCAGCGCTTTACGCCAGGATGTCGTATGAAGCGAGGCTGGAGCTGGTTCAGCAGGCCGACGTGAGGCTGGAGAGGCTGCCAAAGCCCTTTGACGGCTGCAAGCTTCTGTTCATATCGGATCTGCATAGCAGAAGGCTGACGGGGAAGACGATACGGCAGCTGGCCGGAAAGGTTGATTGGGCGATCCTTGGCGGGGATATTATGGAACGGAATGTACCGCTAAGCCAAGTGGAGCACAACTTAAGGCTGCTCGCCGAAATCGCCCCGGTATATGCCGTATACGGCAACCATGATTATAAGGCCGATCCCGAAGGTTTGGAAAAGCTGATGAACGCATGCGGAGTCACATTGCTGCGGGATGAGAACGTTCCTCTGCTGCGACACGGCGCGCGCCTCTGGTTAACCGGTGTTGATTATCCGCGGTACAAACGAAACGATTATCCTCCGGTTCCACAGCTGCCTGTCCGTGATGCCGGTGCGGAATGCCGCATCCTGGCCGTTCATGACCCGGCCTGGCTGCAGAAGCAGAAGACGATCCAGGCGGACCTTGTGCTTGCCGGCCATACCCATGGCGGACAAATTACGCTGCCGTGGCTCGGACCGGTCCGGCTGAATCAATTTTACCGCAAGTATGCTTCGGGATGGTTTGAATGGGAGCAGCCGGAAGCAGAGGTCCGCCGGCCGCGCATGCTGATCAGCCGCGGTTTCGGCACAAGACGCGTTCCGCTCCGCCTGTGCTGCCCAGCAGAAATGCATGTCCTTACGCTAAGGACAGAATCCATAGAAAAAACACAGATAAACGAGTAAAAGCAGCCGATATGCCGGCTGCTTTTTTGTGCATTGCATGATTCCTTACTTGATTTGAGTATCGATGCTTTCGGGATCTACAAAGGTGTAGCCTTTGCTTTCCAGCTTGGTAAGGAGCGTATCCAGCGCTTCGACGGTCCACGGAAGCTCATGCATTAAAATGTTGCTGCCGCTGTGCAGCTGGTCCAGCACGTTCGAGACAACCTTGTCGGCATTGCCGCCGCTTTTGGAGCTCATCGTCCAGTCGAGCGAGCCGTTGGACCAGGTCATATACAGGAGACCGTTCTCCTTGGCGATTTTCTTGCCGGTATCACCGCCAGCCCCATTGGGGGGACGGAAAAATACCGGCGCTTTGCCAACGGTTGCCTTGACGATCTGCTGCGTATCCTCGATTTGTCTGCGTACTTCCGCTTCGGGCTTATTTTTGAGGATGATATGATCCCAGCTGTGGTTGCCGATAGTCTGCCCGCGGTCCGCTATTAATTTCAACAGCTCGGGATGCTGCTTGACGCGGTATCCATTGACAAAAAATATCGCCTTGGCGTGATGCTTGTCCAGCGTATCGATCAACCCGTTGATCATTTCGGCCTTTTTAGGGCCGTCGTCGAAGGTTAGCAGTACGACTTTTTTCGAAACCCCTTCAACACTCGGAACGATATCGTACGCTTTATTCATGCGATACTGCACCTTTACCGCTTTTGTACCCGACTGCTGATCCTCGGAATCCGGCTTGGATGCGCTGCCTTGATTCGTTTGATCGTTATTCGTTTGATCCTTATTCGTTTCTGGAGAACTTTCCGGTACCGATCCGCCGGGTTGAACGCCGGACGTCCCGTTTGTTGTGGTGCTGCCTGGATGGTTTGTATGTACTTCGTTTGTTTGAGCCGGAGGGACCGCCTTTTGGTCTTTTTGTCCCTCGTTTCCGCAGGCGCTAAGGATGAGCAGGGAGCATAGAGCTAGCGCCGCCGTGATTTTAACCATGATTTCATCTCGCTTTCCTGAATTTATGCCGCATGAGCAGGACCATATTCGCTCAAAATATATTCGACTTCATCCCATAAGGAGGTTGTACCTAAATGAACACTTCTGCTTTTATTGGCGGTATTTTGATTGGTGCTGCTGCAACGACGCTCTTGTCCAGAAACCGGGGACGCAGCATGATTACGTCTGTCATGGGCGGCAATGCCAAGGACAAAATGATGGATATGGCGAACATCGGCATGGGCTCGTCCCATCGTCACGACGCTCATGGTTCCCACAACGATTCGTATTCCAAGGGATCGAGCGTTACCCAGATTAAAGATTTTATCCGCACCAATCCGGATGTCAAGCGGGAAGTGGACATGATTCTGAAAGAGACAAATACGGTGATACCTGGATTGTAAACGCGTCAAACCCATTAGAATCATTTAAAGGGCGGTTATCCGCTCCAAATGATTCTTTTTTTGTCCATTTTACAGCGTGCATTTATGGTTATATAATGATAACATACTTACATAGAACTATTTTCAGCACATATTATGGGAGACATCATAATTTGTTATAACAATGCTTACAAGGAGGATCCTGTCATGAAAATAGAACGCTTAAGCTCAGATAAGATACGGATTTTCCTTACGTTTGACGACCTGAGTGAACGGGGCATCCAGAAGGAGGACATGTGGCAAGAAATCCCGAAGGTGCACGAGCTGTTTACCGAAATGATGGATCAGGCCTATAACGAACTGGGCTTTGATGCAACGGGACCGCTCGCCGTGGAAGTGTTTGCCCTTCCTGCTCAAGGAATGGTCGTCATCGTGACCCGGGGGAAATACGATCATCATCAGTACAGTCAACTGGGTGAAGATGAACTCCCTGAAGAAGTTTACGAAATGGAAGTCACGCTTGAACAAAGCGACTCCATCGTGTATGCTTTTAACGACTTCGAAGTGCTGATCGAAGCTGCACACGTACTTCAACGACATATCACCGAAGCCGGGCGGCTTTATCATTATAGAGATAAATGGGTACTATACATGGACCCCGAAGAAATCGACGCTAATCAGCTTCCTTCGCTGATCGCGGTTCTTGCCGAGTTCGGAGAAGCTGCATCCTATACGGAAGCCGTACTTGAGGAATATGGCAAAGTCGTCATTGCCGAGAATGCGGTTGACGTCATTTGCACACATTTCAAGCGCCAGGATTAACACCGTTGTCCTGATTGAGACATCCCATGAGGATTCATCTTCATGGGATGAACTTTGCTTTGAAGCTGGAGTTACATTCGGCAGGGCCGCTAAGGTCACTGCCAGGAAGTGGAGGGATTAAGAACGGTGCTTTTGTTTTCGGTTATTGCGTCGGCATTGGCGCCGGGTCTTGCCCTACTGACCTATTTTTATTTAAAGGACAGATACGATCAGGAACCGCTGCTTATGGTGATCAAGGTGTTTCTGCTTGGTTTTATGATCGTGGTTCCGGTCATGATCATCCAGCGGGGCCTTACAACGGGTCTCGGCGGCAATCCGTATCTGGATTCTTTTGTCATATCGGCGTTTGTTGAGGAATTTTTGAAATGGTTCGTGCTGTTTCACATGATATACAACCATACGGAGTTTGACGAGCCGTACGACGGAATCGTGTATGCCGTAGCGATTTCGCTTGGTTTCGCGACTGTGGAGAATGTGATGTATGCCTGGTACAGCCACGCATCCTTCGGGGCGATGTTCCTGCGGGCGCTGCTTCCGGTATCGGGGCATGCCATGTTCGGGGTGATGATGGGTTATTACCTCGGCAGAGCGAGGTTTTCGACCGGAGCCAAGGCCAAGCGTTTTCTGGTCTATTCGATGATCATCCCGTGGTTCTGGCACGGGGTCTACGACTTTATTTTAAGCACGATGACGCATTATTGGATCTGGTTTATCGTCCCGCTGATGGCTTTTTTATGGTACGGAGGCATGGGCAAGGTATACCGGGCCAACAACCGCTCCCCGTTCCGTTTCCTGAAGCGGGAGGAAGAGGTTAATACGTAATTAAATTGGGCACACTTTATCCTAAGAAGTTACAATCCGCATTCGGATACAATCTTTTTAGGATGGAGGTGTCCTTTTTTGCGTGTCAAAGTAAAAATCGTCTGCAGGCAGTGCGGGGAACGCTACGTGCTGCGCGGCAAAAAAGAACGCGGGAAGATCGAAACCGGCTTCAAGCAGTGCCTGTGCAACAACCAAAGCCAGTTCGATATCGAAGAAGACCCGTTTTGAACCGATACCTGGGAAACGATGCATAAGACTCCTTTCTTCTAGTCAAACTAACACCAGCTTTAAGTTGATGAAAGGAGACTTCACATGTACAAGCGATTAAGCGCTGTTTTATTTCCCATAGTCACCCTGTTTATGATCGGAGCGTTTGTGTGGGGGTACCAAGAGAACCAGGAGAAGAACGCCGTGCTGATCAAGGCGGAAAACCAGTATCAGCGGGCTTTTCATGACCTGTCCTATCATATGGACCGCCTGCACAGCGAGCTTGGCAATACGCTGGCCGTAAGCTCGGCTTCCAATGCGATGCACCGGAAAGGGCTGGTCAACGTGTGGCGGCTGACAAGCGAAGCGCAGAACGAAATCAACCAGCTGCCGCTCACCATGCTGCCGTTTAACAAAACCGAAGAGTTTCTGTCCAAAATATCGAAGTTTTCCTACCAGACCTCCATGCGGAATTTGGAGAAAGAGCCGCTGTCAAATGAGGAGATCAAAAACCTGAAGGCGCTCTACGCCAACTCCGGACAAATCACCAAGGATCTCCAGGACGTGCAGTCCAAGGTGATCAGCAACCGGCTGCGCTGGATGGACGTAGAAAGCGCGATGGCCACGGAAGACAAGAAGCTGGACAACACCATTATCGACGGCTTCAAAACGGTAGACAAAAGGGTCGGCGAGTACCCGGAATTGAACTGGGGTCCGTCGGTATCCAGCATCTATGACAAGCGATCGGTGAAAAAGCTGTCCGCACAGCCGGTATCTCCCGAGGATATCAAGCGGAAAGCAGCCGATTTTGCCGGCGCGGGAGGAGGCCAATCCAACGTTCAAGTTACCGAAAACGGGAAAGGAACCGAATGGGCATCCTACACCGCCACCGTCAGATCCAACAACCGGCCTGCTCCGCTGTCGCTGAACTTCACCCGTCAAGGCGGCCACTTGATTTCCTTTTCCGATAACCGGGAAGTCGGACCGAAGGCGGTTACGATGGAAGAAGCCCGCAAGAAGGCCGATCAGTTTCTGCAAAGTAAGGGCTATAATGACATGACGGCCGTTACAGCAGACCAGTATGATAATATGGGCAACTTCACATATGTGCGCAAGCAGGACGGCGTACTGGTGTACCCGGAAAAAATGACGGTTCGGGTCGGGCTCGATAACGGCGAGGTGACCGGGTTCCAGGCCAGCGATCTCGTTTACGAGCAATCCCAGGCGCGTAAAATTCCAAAACCGAAGCTGACCTTGAGCCAGGCGCGGAAGAAGCTGAATCCCGAGTTTAAGGAAAACTACAACCGGCTGGCGCTGATCAAGGATGATTCGGGCCAGGAAGCTCTGTGCTACGAATTCGGAGGCAACATTAACGGCTCCAGATACCGGATATACATGGATGCCAATGACGGCTCTGAACGGGTCGTAGAGGAACTCAAGGATTCGGATAAAAAAGCGGTGAAATAGGCAAAAAGTTGCAAGGATCAAGTGATGAGCAAAGCCTCTCGGATCAGTCGAGGGGCTTTTTTTATTGCGCAAAAACACTGCTTACCTATGAACAAAGACATGGTATAATCAGGATAGAATGCTATTTTACAGGCTGGCGGTGAGTTTGTTGTTTCCTAAAATCAGCGATCAATTGTTTATCTCCGTGGATTCCGGAGACCAGAAAGAAGCGGGGATGGAGTACAAGTCCCGCATCACGGATTTGGAGGACGAGTCCATTCTGATGGAAGTGCCCATCCAGGAAAAGACCGGGCAGCTGAAGCGGCTGCACATGGGTGACGAGCTTTCGGTGTATTTTTTGACCGACGGCGGCGTTAAAAATTTTTTCAATACTTACGTGCTCGGCTTCAAGGAAGACGTCGTCCGGATGGTGCGGATCCGCAGGCCTGAGCCCGAGTCGATCGGCAAAGTCCAGCGCCGAAGCTTTTTGCGCGTCAATGCCGGTTTGGAGGTGGCGGTCCAGACCGAACACAATATCCGCTTCGTCACGCGTACAGAAGATGTCGGCGGGGGCGGCATTTCCTTTTATAGTGACGCCGACATGGCGATCCGGGAAGGTGACATGCTGTCCTGCTGGGTGCTCGTACCGTATAAGAACGGAAACCTGGAGCACGTTCCGTTTAAAGGCAGCGTCGTCCGGATCCAGCAGCTCGACAACGGCCGGAAAATCATGATGCTGAAGTTTGAAGCGATTACGGATATGGAGCGGCAAAAGCTGATCCGGTACTGCTTCGAGCGCCAGTTTGATTTCCGGAACCGCTGAGAGATCGGGTGAGGGAATATTTTGCAATGCCAAGGATACACTAGTAGGAAAATTCAGGGAGTGTATCTGATGGATGAACAGGATCGCGTTCGGCAGTATCTCCGGCTGTTCGGGGAATGCTTTGACGTTTTGTCCAAATGGGTGAAAAGGGCTTTGATTGTGCTTGTCGTTATGCTGATCCTCATACAGGGGGCGCTTCATATCAAGCAGGTCAGACCATACTTGTCCCCGGTGTACAAGCTTGACGGCATCCCTGTCAAAGAGCGGGATGTCAGGGATTGGAAAGAGTAAAATGGAGGGACGTTTTTGCATCGGAATAGGTTGTGTGGTATAATTTTCTCGACGCAGGCAATGCCTGCTTTTTTCTTGAGGCTTATGTTTGAGGAGGAATGCCCCTTTGGTTAGGCAGGGGACAGAGGATAACTTGAAAATCAACATTGCGATCGATGGACCTGCCGGGGCCGGCAAAAGCACGATTGCCCGCCTGGTGGCGAGAACCCTCTCGTACATATACGTGGACACCGGAGCCATGTATCGGGCCGTAACGTGGTTTATGATGGAGCAAGGAATTGGACCGGAATTTCCTGAAAAAGTGCTTCAACTCACCCAAAAGATGGTGATTGAATTAATACCCGGGGAAGACGGGCAGAAAGTTCTGGTCAACGGCGAAGATGTGACCCCTTACATCCGTTCTTTGCAGGTGAACGGGATGGTATCCCAATACTCACAGATTGAAGGAGTAAGACGCCACCTCGTTGGGCTGCAGCAGCAGATGGCTCTGCACAAGGGCATAGTGATGGATGGACGAGATATCGGAACGACCGTGCTTCCCGATGCCGAAGTGAAGATTTTCATGACGGCAAGCGTCAAAGAGCGTGCTCTCCGCCGGTACAAGGAAATGAACGATGCGGAAGGAATGACACTTGAACAGCTTGAGAAGGATATCGAAAGACGTGACCGTCTGGACGCAGAGCGCGAAATTTCGCCGCTTCGCTGCGCCGATGACGCCATTGTCCTGGATACGACTCACATGGATATACCTCAGGTTGTCGACACCATCGTTGATTACTGCAAAACGTACAGGGGTGGGGAGAAGAATTGAAGATTTACGTTTTTTGCCGGGATATCCTTAGGGCCATATTCACCTTGTTGTACCGCTTTGAAGCGGTCGGCACGGAGAATATCCCCAAAGAAGGCGGGGTGCTGCTCTGCTCCAATCACAAAAGTCTGCTCGATCCGATATCCGTCGGGATCAAGGTGAAGCGGCAGGTCAAGTTCATGGCCAAGGAAGAATTGTTCAAAGTTCCTGTACTGGGATGGCTGATCACCCAGTTCGGAGCGTTTCCCGTCAAGCGGGGGGGAGTCAGCAAAGAGTCTTTCAAGACCTCCATCTCCATTTTGCGCGGCGGTGAAATCATGGGCATCTTTCCGGTAGGCACGCGCTTCTCCGATACTGGCGCCGCCAAGAAAGGGGCTGCCATGTTTGCGCTCCGCGGCAATGCCGCCGTCGTGCCGGCCGCGATTATCGGCGATTACAAGATTTTCAGAAAAATGAAAATCGTGTATGGACAACCTATCGTCCTGGATGACCTGAAAAGCGGCGAGGTGGATGGCGATCCGCTCGAGCTGGTGACAGAACGCATCATGGACCGGATCCATGAAATGGAGAAGACCGGAAGACCTTCGGGGAATTAGCCGGGCGTGCATGAACACAAGCACTTATTGGAAACATATGATTCGTACTGCTTTATGATGTTTTGAACTCTGCGTCAGCAGGTTTGAATAAATGGGTTTTTTTGAATTGAGGAGGGTATTGACATGTCGGAAGAAACGAAAAATCAAGAAACTGCAGAAGCGGTAAACCAAGAGGAATTGGATCAATTCGTATCCTTGAAAAAAGGGGACACCGTGAAAGGCACGATCGTCAAACTGGAGGACAACCAGGCTTATGTAAGCATTGGATATAAATATGACGGCGTCATTCCGGTCCGCGAACTGTCTTCCGTACACCTTGACAACGCATCCGAAGCGGTGCAGGTTGGTCAGGAAGTGGAATGCAAGGTTGTCAGCATCGACGACGAGAAGGAAAGACTTGTTCTTTCCAAGCGCGCGATCGACAGCGAGAATGCTTGGGATGAGCTCGAGAAGCATTTCGAAGCTCAGGACGCTTTCGAAGTTACCGTAGCTGACGTGGTAAAAGGCGGTCTCGTCGCAGACGTGGGCGCACGCGGATTTATCCCGGCTTCCATGGTAGAGCGTCATTTCGTTGAAGACTTCAGCGACTACAAAGGCCGCACGCTGCGCGTGAAGGTGAAAGAGCTTGACCGTGAGAACAACAAAGTGATCCTGTCGCAAAAAGACGTTCTCGAAGAAGAGTTCGAAGCCAACAAGCAAAAAGTGATGGGTGAACTCCAAGAAGGACAAGAAATCGAAGGTACGGTTCAGCGTCTGACTCAATTCGGCGCCTTTGTTGATGTGGGCGGCGTTGACGGACTGGTTCACGTGTCCGAAATGGCTTGGCATCATGTGGACAAACCTTCCGATGTCGTGTCCGAAGGCGACCAAGTGAAGGTAAAAGTGCTCAAAGTTGATCCGGAAAAAGGCAAAATCAGCCTGAGCATTAAGGCTGCCCAGCCAGGACCATGGGAATCCGCAGCCGACAAGTTCCATACCGGCGATGTAGTAACAGGCGAAGTGAAGCGTCTTGTCACTTTCGGTGCTTTCGTTGAGCTGGCGCCAGGTGTCGAAGGACTTGTTCATATTTCGCAAATTTCCCATAAGCACATCGGTACACCGCATGAAGTGCTCAAAGAAGGCCAAGAAGTTCAAGTCAAAATCTTGGACATCAACACGGCTGAAAAGCGCGTAAGCCTGAGCATCAAGGAAACCGAGGAAGCTCCTGCGGCAGCTCCAAGACCGGAAAGAGCACCGAAGAGCAGCGCGCACAAGGATGATCTGAAAGACAACCCGAACGTATCGCTCAGCAACCAAGGCCTCAGCATTACACTCGGTGAACGTTTTGGAGACAAACTCAGCAAATTTAAATGATTTGGGCCTCCAAAATTGAAATCGGTGAACCCTTACACGGGTTTACCGATTTTTTTTTAGATTAGCAAGTATGCTGACTCGGGGAAATTGGTACGAGATGTTCGATCATGAAAGCCAAAGAATCGGCCATGCATGGTTCGGTGTATGCTTTGGAAAAATACAATTAACATTCGCTATTCCTATGAAAGGTTAGCCAAAAGAAACGTTTTTTGCTATGATGATTATCGTAAGAATTGACAGGAGGAGTGACTATGGCAAGACCCGTAGTGGCAATCGTGGGCAGGCCTAATGTGGGAAAATCCACCATTTTTAACCGTTTGGTCGGGGACAGGCTGGCCATTGTAGAAGATAAGCCGGGCGTGACGCGTGACCGGATTTACAGCGTTGCCGAATGGAACGGCAAACCTTTCAGTGTCATTGACACGGGAGGTATTGAAATTGACGGTGACGATGAAATTTTGAAATCGATCCGTATGCAGGCTGAGCTTGCTATCGAAGAAGCCGACGTCATCGTCTTTATGTGCGATGCCAAGAGCGGCGTAACCCAATCTGACGAAGAAGTAGCCCAGATGCTTTTCCGTTCCGGAAAACCGATCGTGCTGGCCGTAAACAAAGTGGACAATTTGCAGCGCAATGACGACATTTACGAGTTTTACAGCCTCGGTTTTGGGGACCCGATCGCGATATCCGGCAGTCACGGAACCGGGATCGGCGATCTTCTGGACGCTATTGTAGATATTTTGCCAGACCTGACGGATGACGAGTACGATGAGGACGTGATTCGGGTTGCACTGATCGGACGCCCGAATGTCGGCAAATCGTCGCTCGTGAATGCGATCCTCGGCGAAGAACGCGTCATTGTCAGCGATATTGCGGGTACGACCCGGGATGCCATTGACACTCCGTTTGAGCGGGACGGGCAGCGTTACGTGCTGATCGATACCGCCGGTATGCGTAAACGCGGAAAAGTATACGAAACGACCGAGAAGTACAGCGTTATGCGGGCGATGCGCGCCATCGAAAGAGCGGACGTGGTGCTTGTCGTCATTAACGGTGAAGAAGGGATCATTGACCAGGATAAGCATATTGCTGGTTACGCTTACGAGGCTGGCAAAGCTTCTCTTTTTGTCGTCAATAAATGGGACGCCGTCGAGAAGGATGACAAGACGATGCACCAGTTTGAGAAAAAGATCCGCGATCACTTCCTGTTTATGACCTACGCGCCGATTCTGTTTCTGTCCGCCAAAACGAAGCAGCGGCTCCACAAGCTTCTGCCGGTCGTTCAGCACGTCGCCGAGCAGCATTCGCTGCGGGTGCAGACGCATCTATTGAATGACGTCGTATCTGACGCCGTGGCGATTAATCCGCCTCCGACGGACAAGGGGCGCCGTCTGCGTATCAACTATGCGACGCAGGTTGCGGTCAAGCCGCCGACGATGGTCATTTTCGTGAACGATCCGGAACTGATGCACTTCTCTTACGAGCGTTATTTGGAGAACAAGATCCGGTCTGCTTTTGATTTTGAAGGAACGCCTATACGCATCTTTACTCGGCGCAAATCGGATGAAAGTTAGGGGAGAATAGCTTGGTTCTACAGATCATCGCCATTATACTGAGTTACTTGCTCGGTTCCATCAGCTTCAGCGTCGTCCTTGCCAAGCTGCTGAAAGGGATCGACATCCGTCAGCACGGCAGCGGTAATGCGGGAGCGACGAATACGCTGCGCATACTGGGAAAGGGACCGGCCGTTCTGGTTCTGGCGCTGGACGTCCTCAAAGGAATCGCGGCTGTGTGGATCGGCGTGTGGATGGGCGGAGGCGAGGCATGGGTTCCCGCATTATGCGGCATCGGTGCGATCGTCGGGCATAATTGGCCGGTGTATTTTCACTTCCGCGGGGGCAAAGGCATTGCGACGACCATTGGCGTCATGGCGACACTGAGCTTTCTGCCAGCACTGTATGCCGGCATTATCGCCATTCTGCTAATCGTGGTTACACGGTACGTGTCGCTGGGATCGCTGGTGTTCGTGGCGCTTACGCCTGTATTTTTGCTCATTTTGGGTTATGCCTGGCCGATTTTTTGGACCAGTCTCATTATTTGTTTATTTGCCTTCTGGAGACATCGGAGCAATATTGTGAAAATTCTTCAGGGTCGGGAAAACAAAATCGGATCCGGAGGGCCCAAAGGGGGTAAAGGGATTGTCAAATAAAGTGGCTGTATTGGTCGCGGGCAGCTGGGGAACGGCTTTGGCCAGCGTGCTGGCTGCAAACCATCCGGAGGTGGTGCTGTGGAGCCGAAATCCGGATCAGGTCAAGGAAATCAATGAGCAGCATACCAACAACCGCTATCTGCCGGACGCTCAGCTGCCAGTCAATCTGAAAGCGACAAGCGACATGGGTGAAGCGGTGTCGGGGGCGAAGGCCGTAGTTATCGTTGCCCCATCCAAAGCGATGCGGCAGGTGGCGCGGGATTTAAGCGCTCATTGGCAGAAGGATATGCTCGTGATCCACGCGACGAAAGGTTTTGAGACCGAAACGTTGAAGCGGATGTCTACGGTCATCGCTGAAGAGCTGGGCTGCGAAGAGGGAAGAATCGTAGTCATGTCCGGTCCAAGCCATGCGGAGGAGGTCGTCAAGCGGTGCCCGACCACCGTTGTGGTCGCATCACTGACCGAGAGCGAGGCGGTCGCCGCGCAGGACTTGTTTATGAATTCCGACTTCCGCGTATACACGAACCGGGATATGGTCGGGGTCGAGCTCGCGGGAGCGCTGAAGAACATCATTGCCCTCGGCGCGGGCATGTCGGATGGCCTTGGCTTCGGGGACAACGCAAAAGCGGCGCTGCTGACGCGAGGTTTGGCTGAAATCACCCGGATCGGCGTGGAAATGGGAGCGAACCCGCTCACGTTCTCCGGCCTCGCGGGCGTCGGGGACCTGGTGGCCACGGCAACGAGCAGGCACAGCCGGAACTGGCGGGCAGGCTCCATGCTCGGTCAAGGCAAAAACCTCGATGAGGTGCTGGATTCGATGGGCATGGTGGTGGAAGGTGTCCGGACGACCCAAGCGGCGCATGACATCTCGAAAAAATACGGCGTACAGATGCCGATAGCCGATCAGCTGTACCACGTGCTCTTTTTGAACCGGAATCCGCGCATTGCCGTCGAGGCGCTCATGGGCCGGGACCCGAAGACCGAAATGGAGACGATGAAGCTGGAAACGTGGGAGCAGTGGCACCGTTAATGCTTATTCACCTTTTTCCGCACTTCCTCATATATTAGGGTTGAGGAATGCCGGAGGAGGGGAGAAGACATTGAGCAAAAACATTTCTAGGGATGCGCTGAAGGCGATCAATAAGAAAACGGGCAAAAACATCTCTGAAAGTGCCGTCAAAAAACTGGCCAGCACGGTTAAGCCGTCGACCATGCAAAACGAGGCCCAGCTCCGTCAGCTGATTAAACAAGTATCCGCGATGGCCAACGTTCCCGTCAGCGAGGAAACCATCAAGGATATCATCAGCGCCGTGAAGAAAAGCGGGATGAATCCTGAAAACATGGAAGCGTTGATGAAAATGATGATGAAGAAATAATCATATAGGTCTGACGAAAAAAGAGCATGAAGTCTTTGGAGCCGGAGGCTGCAGGGCTTTTCGCTCTTTTTTTATATGTGTCAAATCGTCTCTGCTGTTCCGATGAGAGGAAGAAGTACGGGGACTGCTGACCGAGCCTTACTTTGTGGGCGCATTTTGCGAAATTGGACAAGTTTCGTGTTATAATACGGTTAATGATGGAACAGATTGGAGAGTTTTAGCGTATGGATCCAATGACAAAAATGTGGGTATCCCTGATCGCCATCTTGATTATGGGGCTATCCGTCTTTCTCATTACCTTCGCCCGAACCAAAACAAAGGGGGTTCTTCGGGGAGCCCTCTCTTTGGTCGCATTTGTCATTATGGTGGTCGGATTTTTGGGCGGCATGGCAGCATTAATGTAGCAAAGGAACGGTGGATAACGAACATGGAAGCAGCATTACAGCTAATTGGAAGAACAATCGAGAAAACCGTCGTGCCTGAACCGGGCAAAAGCATCCTTCAGCATGCGAAGGACAACAAAGTGGACTGGCAGCATCTCTGCACCCGTGGTACTTGTGCCCGCTGCCGCTGTCTGATTTCCGAGGGGGCGGAGCACCTGGAGGAACCGACGAAAGCGGAACATCTTCGCCTCGACCCGGAAGAGTTTGACGAGGGCTATCGTCTAGGGTGCCAAGCCGTGGTCAAGACGGCGGGAAAAATCGTAGCCAGAAACAAAACGTATTTTTAAATGGACCGGAAGATTGGAGTGTGTGCCGTGCAGATCCCAGCCGAATTACAGCAAGCCCTGCATGACGCCTCTCATGCGCTGTCGCAAACTTCATCCTGCTGGTTGATTGGCGGAAGCTGCGGGCTATTGCTTCAGGACGTGCATTTGGATAAACCGCCACGCGATATCGACATCTACGCCGATTCGGCCTCCGTATCGGAGCTTCATCATGCCCTCGCAGGGTGGGAGGTGGATCAGCCGGTCCTGAGCGTTACGGATCAATACAGGTCCGTGTTAAGCCATTATAAGTTGAGCCGGTACACGCTGGAACTGGTGGGAGGGTTCGAAGTTCAGGCGGAGGGTTCGCATTATAAGGTTGAAATTAACCGGAGGCTGGCCTCTGCGGGCGTCCATGCGAAACTCAACTCAATACGGATTCCGCTGATGCCGCTCAGCCATGAGCTGCTGTTTAATGTGCTTCGGAACCGGGAGGACCGGTACACGGCGATTGCTGCTGCCATGCGGGCAGATTTGCAGGCCCATTTACCGCTTCTTGAGGATCTGCTCTCGGATAATGCGTTCCAATCCGAACACATTCAGATCATTTCCCAACTACTCCATACCGAGTCGTTAGTACGATTTGCGGTAAACGGGCAGGATTCAGGCCATGCCGGGCGGGAACGCCAATGAACCATAAAGTTACGTTCCAGCCGTCAGGCAAAAGCGTTCTCGTCCGTGAAGGCATATCGCTGCTCCATGCGGCCAGGGATGCAGGTGTATACATACCCACGCGATGCGGGGGCAAAATGGGCTGTTTGATGTGCAAAGTTCAGGTTGACGCCGCCAGCGCCGGACAGCTGACCCCTCCCGCCGAGGCGGAGAAGCGCAAGCTCGGTTCCCTGATCCGCAGCGGCACCAGGCTGTCTTGTCAAGCCAGAGTGCGCGGGGCGGTGACGGTGACAGTCCCGGAAGACAAATTGAAGGCGGCGGTCCGCAAGCAGCTGGAAGCAGCAAGGAACCGTGACAGGGAGGACGACCTGTGGTAGCGGCAGGCAGGACAAACACGTTACAGGCTGCTTGATGTATCAATCGGCTTTACTATATGCAAAGGGTGATATTTGTTGATGACACCGGCTTTGACCAACAAGATGATGAAGGGAGCCCGGAAGGCGGCGACGGCTGTCATGGTGCTGCTGTTGATCATGACAGCCACAGCCTGCATGTATCCGGATCAGAAGAGCGGTGAGACGAGGGTATCCTACCGTGAAAGTGTGAAACGCATCCAGTCCGCGATGGACGATTTTCAAAAGGACCAGGGGATCCTGCCGATCATCAATGCGGATGAGACGACGCCGCGCTTTGAGAAGTTCCGTATCGACCTGGACCAGCTCCAAAAACGGGGCTACTTGGACGATATCCCGACGACCGCCTTTGAGAAAGGCGGAAGCGCATACTTTCTGGTACAGAACGAAGAGACCGACCCGACCGTTAAGGTCATGGATCTCGTCACGGTGCAAAAGGTCAACGACGTGCAGCGGGCGGTCGATTTGTATAAGTCCAAGCATGATGGGCAGCTGCCGGCCGGCGAAGAAATATATCCCGGGATCCATACCGTTGACCCGGATCTGGCCGGCACAAACAATGTTGAGCTGAAGAGCGTATATTCGGGTCAGGACATGAGCTTTATTATGGATGCCAAGGGCGTCGTGTACGCGGATTATGCGTTTGATATTATGCAGTTGATTGACAAGGAAGGCGTGAAGCCTTCCAAAGACGAGGATTTACGAGATTACCTCATCAAGTCTTCCGATTATGTACCGGTGAAGTCGCTGCCGTACGAGTGGTCCGGTGATGCGCCAGTCGCCAATCGGAGACAGGGGCGTGAAGCTGAACGTACAGATTGGAAGTGAATGGCCTGCTGGAAACAGCAGGTCTTTTTTTATGCGTATTACTATGTTTTTCGGGATTCCCGCTAGCAAAACAGCATCAACAAGCGGATAAGCGGCTGTGCGCAGGTAGTTATGTTGTGCTGCATGCTTCATATACATATTTATTTCTGCCCCGGCATATATCTGAGAGGGATGACGAGGGGCATGCGAACGACGCAGGGATTATATGAATTTTATTCCGAATACCCGTCATATTGTTTTTAATAGGTACATACTATGATACTAGTCCAAATGCCTACGGAGTAACGCCGCTTTGCCGTTTCCCATCCTACCTGACTACCGGCGGCGGACTACTGACGACATTGTAAGGCTCAAATCCGTTGCAATGGCTCGAGGCTCCAGATGGAACACGAAGCGGATGCTCTTAAAGCATTTTTCCTTCGGAGTAAATGAGGAGGGGATCTCTTTTGGAAAAAGTGGACATTTTTAAAGACATTGCCGAACGAACTGGCGGGGACATTTACCTGGGTGTCGTCGGCGCCGTCCGCACAGGAAAGTCAACATTTATTAAACGGTTTATGGAAACAATCGTACTGCCGAACATTGCAAGCGAAGCAGACCGCGCCAGAGCGGTCGATGAGCTCCCGCAGAGCGCTGCCGGGAAGACGATTATGACCACCGAGCCGAAGTTTGTACCGAACAATGCGGTGCAGCTGAAGGTCACCGAAGGTCTGGAAGTGAACGTCCGCCTCGTGGACTGCGTAGGCTATGCGGTCGAAGGCGCCAAAGGCTATGAGGATGAAAACGGTCCGCGCATGATATCGACGCCATGGTTCGAGGAGCCGATCCCGTTCCAAGAAGCGGCCGAAATCGGGACGCGGAAAGTGATTCAGGAGCACTCCACGCTGGGCGTTGTGGTGACCACGGACGGCACGATTGCCGAAATTCCGCGCCACTCCTATGTGGAAGCTGAAGAACGCGTCATCGCCGAGCTGAAGGAAGTCGGTAAGCCGTTTGTGCTGGTCATCAACTCCACGAAGCCGCGGAGCGAAGAAACGCTGCAGCTGCGCAATGAGCTCGCCGAGAAATACGACATTCCGGTCATGGCGCTCAGTGCGGCCACAATGACGGAGGATGACGTCACCGGCGTCCTGCGCGAAGTGCTGTACGAATTCCCGGTGCACGAAGTCAACGTCAACCTGCCTAGCTGGGTTATGGTGCTGAACGAGAAGCACTGGCTGCGCAGCAACTATGAAAATTCCGTACGCGATACGGTCAAGGATATCCGCCGTTTGCGCGACGTGGACCGGGTGGTTACCCAGTTCATGGACTACGACTTCATCAACCGTGCGGCGCTCAGCGGCATGAATATGGGCCAAGGGGTAGCCGAGATCGACCTGTTCGCTCCGGATGAACTGTACGATCAAATCCTGATGGAAGTGGTCGGGGTGGAAATCCGCGGTAAGGACCACCTGCTGCAGCTGATGCAGGAATTCTCGCATGCCAAGCGGGAGTACGACCGGTTCGCCGAGGCGCTGGAGATGGTCAAGACGACCGGTTACGGCATCGCCGCTCCGTCGCTGGCCGAAATGTCGCTCGATGAGCCGGAGCTGATCCGCCAAGGATCCCGTTTCGGGGTTCGCTTGAAGGCGACGGCGCCTTCGATCCATATGATCCGCGTCGATGTCGAGTCGGAATTCTCGCCGATCATCGGTACGGAGAAACAGTCCGAGGAACTTGTGCGCTATCTCATCCAGGACTTCGAAAACGATCCGATCAAGATCTGGGATTCAGACATTTTCGGCAGATCGCTGCACTCTATCGTACGGGAAGGCATTCAAGGCAAGATCGCCATGATGCCGGATAATGCGAGATATAAACTGCAGGAGACGCTCGGACGCATTATCAATGAGGGCTCTGGCGGATTGATCGCGATTATTTTGTAACCCATCAGCATGAAGTAAAAACCGTAGGCAAGCGCCCGCTTGCTTGCGGTTTTTTTGTGCTTGAATGCAGAAATGGATACCTGTTGATAGTAATTCCTGTTTTATACATAAAAATAAGCAAATGGCTGCTCGGAGCCGAGTTAAGGGACCGTAATTACAGGTTTTTTATGAAAAAAAGAAAGTATTTATACAAACTCTTAAAAACCTATTTACATACTTGGATATAGGCTTTATATTAGTGTATAACATTTTAACATAGTGAAGCTTTTAAGGGGGAAGAGAGAAATGCGTTTAAGAGGTAAAAAAAGGGGTTTCGTGTTGGCATCCGTCCTGCTGGTGCTGTCGATGGTGATGAGCGCCTGCGGTCATAACGCGCCGCCGGCATCGGACTCGGGGAGTGCATCCGGTGCAAATGCGGACAAGCCTCTGGCTGGCAAACGAGTTGCGCTTATCATGGAGTTTAACACAGGGACGTTTTCCCAGCAATACGTTCAAGGGGTAACCGAGGAAGTGGAGAAATTCGGCGGAAAGCTGACGAAGTTCGTGGCCGCCAACGATAAAGCAAAAATGGCGTCTCTGCTGGATTCGGCCATCACGCAGCATTTTGACTTGATTCTGACCGACCACGGCGATTCGCTCCTCGAACCTGGCCTGCGCAAGGCGGTGGAGCAGAAGATCCCTGTCGTCGTCTTCGACGCTGACGTGAACGTTCCCGGCGCGACTGTGCTCTCTCAGGACGACCAGAAAATGGCCGACCTGACGCTGCAGCAGATGAAGGAAGACATCGGGGGCAAGGGCAACATCGTTAAAGTATGGGTGGCCGGATTCGCACCGATGGAACGGCGCCAAATCTCTTACGCGAAATTTATGAAAGAGAATCCGGATATCAAGGAAATCGCTACGTTCGGCACCGCGAATAACCCGGCACTGGACACGCAGACCCAGATGGAAGCGATTCTGAAGCAGTATCCGAAGGGACAGATTTCGGCCGTTTGGGCTGCATGGGACGAGTTCGCCAAAGGGGCTGCGCGCGCCATCCAGCAGGCCGGACGCGATGAAATCAAGGTGTACGGCATCGATATGAGCGACGAGGACCTGCAAATGATCCAGGATCCTAGCAACCCGTGGGTCGCATCCGCCGCTGTCGATCCAAAGGATATCGGACGCATCCAGGTCCGCTATGGCTACCAGAAGCTGCATGGTGATCAAACCGATGACAAGGTCGTTCTGAATCCGGTCTATGTATCCCGCGACGCGCTTCCTAAGGAGCAAATTTCCACTACCGAGCTGTCCCAATATGTAGACGGCTGGGGTGCCAGCAAGCAAGGGCTTCAGGACTGGATGAACGAGTACAGCAAGTAAAAAAGATCCGGTCAAACCGGCAAATGCAAGTCTTGGGGTGGTGCTGAGGCGCTGCCCTTTTTCAGGAACAGGGGCTAAGCTGCACGCCACTTTGTGTGGTTACTTTTTGAAGGAGGAATGCCGTGTGACATCATCATTTCAGCTGGAAATGAGCGGAATCGGCAAACAATTTGGCGGCGTTCCTGCGCTGCATGCGGTGGATTTTTCGGTTCACGGCGGCCAGATTCATGCTCTGCTCGGTGCCAACGGCGCCGGGAAGAGCACGTTGATGAAGATTCTGTCGGGCGCTTATCAGCCGGACAGCGGACGCATTGCGGCAAACGGCACGGAGCTGCACATCACCTCTCCGGCCGCGGCCAAGCAGCACGGCATTCACTGCGTGTATCAGGAGGTCGATTCGGCCCTCGTCCCCCAGCTGAGCGTCGCCGAAAACGTCATGCTGGACGCCTTGTCTTCAGGCCGGGGAAGCATGTGGGTCAATTACCGGTCTATGGACAAACAGGTCAAGGCGATTTTGTCCAGGCTGGATGACAGTATAGACATTCATAAAAAGGTATATGAGCTGTCGCTTGCTCAAAAACAGATTGTCCTGCTGGCCCGCATTTTGTCCCAGGACGCCAAGGTGATTATATTCGACGAGCCGACCGCTCCGCTGAGCGACAGCGAATGCGAGGCTTTTTTCCGGATGATGCACTCGCTGAAGGACGCGGGTGTGGCGTGCATCTTTATTACACACCGCCTGCCGGAAGTGCTGCAGCACAGCGATATGGTGACCGTGATGCGTGACGGCAGGAAGGTTTACACCGGCCGGACACAGGACATCACCGGGGAAGGCATTATCGGGCACATGCTCGGTAAAACGTTTGAAGAAGAGTTTCCGAAAAAGGATACCGTGATCGGGGAAGTGCTCCTTCAGGCGGAAGGCGTCAAGCGCGGACACAAGGTGCGGGGCGCGGATCTTGAGGTCCGCCGCGGTGAAATTGTGGCCGTAGTCGGCCTGGTGGGCGCCGGTAAAACCGAACTGGCTCGGATCCTGAGCGGTGCGGATCAGCCGGACGAAGGCAGCATCCATCTGAAAGGGAGGAAGCTGTCGCTTAAGCAACCGGCGGACGCGGTATCCGCGGGAATCGTCTCCATCCCGGAGGAGCGCCGGAAAGAGGGAATCTTTATTCACGAATCGGTGGATTTGAACCTGTCCATACCGGTGCTGAACCAAGTCAGCAGACTGGGGTTCATCTCGCGGAAGAAGGAGAAGGCTTTATCCACCAAAATGGTCGGCGCCCTTGGAGTCAAGGCCGCCTCCGGCAGCCAGCTGGTGAAGTTTCTGAGCGGCGGCAACCAGCAGAAGCTGGCGATCGGCAAATGGCTGGACAGCGGGGCGGAAGTTTTTATTTTTGACGAACCGACCAAAGGGGTCGATATCGGCGCGAAAAGCGATATATTCCGCATTATCGGAGATTTGGCGGATGCCGGCAAGGGCATTTTGTATTTTACCTGCGAATTGGCAGAAGGACTGGGAATCGGCGACCGGATCGCCGTCATGAGCGGCGGAACCATCAGCAAAGTATTTGCTCGGGGAGAAGCGACGCAAGCCCAGCTCCTATATTATGCGAGCGGAGGCTTGGAGGAAGACCATGAAGGATAAACTGTTAAACTTGGCGTTCCGGTACGGGGCGGTTGTCGTTATCATCGGGGTTATTGCATTTTTTTCGTTCAGACTGCCTTATTTCTTCACGTACGGGAACCTGACCGACATTCTGGGCTCGATCACGATCGTGACCTTTGTGGCGATTGGGGTGACCTTGTCGCTGGTCGTGGACGGCTTTGACCTGTCGGTAGGCTCAACCGTGTCGCTGACCACCGTAGGCGCTGCGTCGCTGATGATATGGTATGAGCAGCCGCTGTGGGTCGTCATCATCGTGCCGCTCATCCTCGGTGCCGTCATCGGGCTCGTTAACGCCTTCCTAATCGTCAAGCTGCGGATTCCGGATCTTCTGGCGACCCTTGCCGTGATGTACATTGTCGGCGGGATTCACAAAACGTATGCCGCGGGTTATACGATTTACAACCATATGGAATTTCCGGACGGCACCAAAGCCCCCGGCGAGATGAGCGCAGCCTTTCTGCAGCTTGGACAGGGCAAATGGTTCGGCATTCCGATTTCGGCCGTCCTCCTCATTATCGCTGTGGCGCTTGTGCATATTTTTCTGACGCGGACCAAATACGGCCGCCAAATGTACGTCACGGGCGGTAATGAGGAAGCGGCGCGCCTGTCCGGAATCAAGGTGAAAAGGGTGCGTACGCTGGCGTACGTCGCTTCCGGCGTGTTCGCCGCGATTGGCGGGATTATTTACGCCTCCCGGGTCGGATCCGGTCAAATCGACGCGGGATCGCCGCTCTTGATGGAATCCGTGGCGGCCGTGTTCGTCGGTTTTTCGGTCTTTGGCGCCGGCAAGCCCAACGTCATCGGCACGTTTATCGGGTCGGTATTGATCGGGGTACTGGTCAACGGACTGACCATGATGAATTTGCAGTATTTTACACATGACATCGTCAAAGGGATCGTTCTTGTCCTCGCACTTGCCGTCACTTTTTACGTTTTAAACCGCTCGCGAACGTAAAACTCTTGAAATTCTGCGGTTGCTGTATTACTATAAGTTTGTTCCGCGCCTGCGGCTGAATACGGTCTATATGGCGATTCTATCTGTAAATCTCACAGATGAACGTATATTTTACGGCAAAACGGAAAGATTGATAACATCGATTTATTATTTTGGGAGGTGAAATGATAGTGAACAAGTCCGAACTGATTTCCCAAGTAGCTGAAACGACAGAACTGTCCAAGAAGGATGCGACGAAAGCGGTTGACGCTGTATTCGAATCCATCGCACAGGCTCTGCAAAACGGGGACAAAGTCCAACTCGTTGGATTTGGTAACTTTGAAGTGCGCGAGCGTTCCGCACGTAAAGGCCGTAACCCGCAAACCGGTGAAGAAATCGAAATCCCTTCGAGCAAAATTCCGGCATTCAAGCCTGGTAAAGCGCTCAAAGACGGAATTAAATAAGATTTCTACATATTCCATACGCAAGAAGAGGACCGTGACGCTCGTTCACGGCCTTTTCTTTTCTGTAGGGCTGACATGTCCTTCGAGAGGATTGCCGTTGTCGTCCTTTTCCGAATAGGCGATCAGGATGACGGGAGAACCCGTCAGCTGGCTCAGCTGCTGTTCGTATTCGCGAAGCTTGGAAATTTGCCCTTCCCGCAAGGGCGCCGGTTCATATTGCATGTTCTCAACTCCTTGGACTTTATTACATTGGGTAGTATAGCCAGAGGATTTTAAAATAATTATACGCTGTGTGTAAGGCTCGCTGAAAAAAGGAGGATACACTCATGGAAAATAAAGGGAATACGGGGAACAGCGATTTTATCGTGATCAAGGCGAAGGATCAAGGGGTGCAGGTCATTGGACTGACCCGAGGCCAGGATACCCGGTTTCATCACACGGAGAAGCTGGACAAAGGCGAAGTGCTGATCGCCCAGTTTACGGACCATACCTCCGCCATTAAAATTCGCGGCAAAGCCGAAGTGTGGACGAAACACGGAAGTCTCGAAAGCGACAGCTAATAGCAGGGAGCGCAAAAAAACAGCTCTTGAATGCAAATTAGCTGCTGGTCAGGGGATGGCAAATTACCTTAAGCGCAATCTGTACAAACGCAGGCATAGCCTGCTTTTTTTCGTTGTAGAATGAGGTATGGACAGCACGTGTCCGGACGAAACTAAGGGATACTATGACGATGGGAGGGCTGTACTTGAAACGATTTTTCATTCCTGGCCTGGTGCTTGCCGTTACGCTGGGCTCGGTCCTCATCCTGCCTGCACTGTATCATGCGGAGCACACATTTGCCCGGGAAAGCCGGGCTTTGGCCGCGTTTCATCCCCAATCGGGCTGGACGCTCGACAATGCGAATATCGTGGATGCGCTGGACAGCCTTCCCCTTACGCTGCCGATCCGCAAGGTGGAGTGGGAATCCCGCGTGCTGACGGTTGACCTGAAAGTGGCCACACCGGAGGTGTCCGTGTCTGAAATCTATTCGAATATCGCCGAGATCCTCACATTTAGCTTTGACGGCACTTCCAATGTCGACCAGATTCTCCTTCGGCTCGTCGCAGAAGACAAATGGCTCGGCACAAGGCATCTGCTGCTTGCTGCGGATGTCCGGCGGACGGAGTGGAGTCCGGAGCTGAAACAGGCGCTTGGCGAAGCGGGAGAAGGCCCGCTTGCGGACGATATCAAATCCCGATTCCACCTCACCGAAACGAAACTGTGGAGAGACCGGTTCGATCCGCAGGAAAACGGGTAAAAAGAAGTAAGCATACTGTGCGTGGTCTGACAAGTTGTGCTATAATAAAAAAGATTGTGAACAAAAGTTCTTGCTCGCAACAGACGACATAGAAGTGAGAAAGTTATAGGCTCGGAGGCTGACGATGAAACCGTACCGCATACCCCAACTAGCAAAGAAATATGTCGATTACGACATGATCCAAACCCATACGGAGCTGCCGCCCTATCCGGATGCCCGTGTTCATCTTCTATATATTTTTCTGAACCAGGGAAGCCGCAAGCCTTCCGTGCATACAGAGCTGCTGGCGCTTGTCACGTCGCTCGTTCAGATGGGTATTGACACGCATGAAACGATCGACACCATCCAGGGCAAACAGAACGAGGGAGAAATGCGTTCCCGTCAGCTTAAAGTGCTCGCGGGAGACTATTTCAGCAGCCGGTTCTATCAGCTTCTGTCCCAGAAGGGGCAAATCGAGGCTGTATCGACGCTGAGCGCGGCCATTTGCGATGTGAATATTTTGAAAATGAATCTGTACGGCAAAATGAAAAGCCTTCTCCTGTCAGCGGAGGAATACTTACGGCAACGGGTACAGCTGAATATGCAGCTGTTTCTTTCTTTTACCCCTTTTCTGGATGACTCGTTAAAAGAACTGTGGAAATCGCTTCTCCGCGGCTTCAGCGAATGCGAAACGGTCGTTCGTGAAATGCAGCTGAGCTCAGGCTCGGAGCCATTCTTGTACAGCTATTCGTTCTGGCACATCCTGGATGTGGCCTCGGATGAAGACAAGCTGGCCCTGAAGGAAAACCGGGTTGAGCCGAAAGACTGGAAGAAGATGCTGCTTAAGTACAAGGCCGGAGAACATTTGGCGGATAAGCTGCAGCAGGCGGTGAACAGCGTGCAGTCCATCCTGAAAATGGTTAAGGGAGACGGAATGTTCCGGGAGATCGGACAGGTGCTTGACCCGTTCCTTCGTCAGCTTAACACACCGGGATCCGCAGTAGGGGAGGGATTGGCGAGAGGATGAATACCAGCATGAGTGAACGGGACACGAAGACGGAAAACAAATACTCACATGTCCAATCCGTTTTTGAGAGCATTGCACCGAAGTACGATGTGATGAACGATATTATAAGCTTTCGCAGGCACAAGGCCTGGCGGAAGTTCACGATGAAGAAAATGGCGATGAAACCCGGAGATACGGCGGTTGATCTGTGCTGCGGGACTTGCGACTGGACGTTGAGCATGGCGGAAGCCAGCGGCACGGGGCAGATGGTCGGCCTCGATTTCAGCCCGAACATGCTGAAGGTCGGCATGGACAAAATCAAGGCGAGACACCTCGAGGATCAGATTACGCTGGTTCAGGGGGATGCCATGAATTTGCCGTTTGAGGATAACCGTTTTGACTACGCCACCATCGGCTTTGGTCTGCGGAACGTGCCTGACCTGGTGCAGGTGCTGAAAGAAATGCAGAGGGTCGTCAAGCCTGGAGGCATGGTTGTATGCCTGGAGGTGTCCAAGCCGACGTGGCAGCCTTTCAAAGGAATTTATTATTCTTATTTCAAGTATATACTGCCTGGACTCGGAAAGGTGTTGGCCAAAAGATATGAGCAGTACAAATGGCTGCCGGAATCGTTGGCTCTTTTCCCGGGAAGAGAGGAACTGGCAAGCATATTCCGCAGCATCGGTCTTCAGAATGTCGAAGCCTATCCCCTAACTGGCGGCGTCGCAGCATTACATATTGGGATCAAGGAGAATCGGCATGTTTAAGAAAATCGGCATTTTTCTAGAAATGATCAAAATTGAGCACACATTATTTGCGTTACCTTTTGCGTTTATGGGCGCGATCCTCGGATCAGTCGTCGTAAACGGTCACCTTCCATCATGGGCCCAGATCGGCTGGGTCCTGTTAGCCATGTTTGGGGCCAGGAGCGCGGCCTTCGGCTTGAACCGGATGATCGATCAGGTGATCGACAAGAAAAATCCGCGGACGGCGAACCGGGCCATTCCGGCAGGGCTGCTGAAGAGCGCCGAAGTGATCCTGTTTACGGTCGTTTGCTTCCTGCTTCTGCTCTGGGCGGCCTATGAGCTGTCTCCGCTGGCGCTCAAACTGCTTCCGATCGCCGTGTTTTTTCTCGTCATTTATTCCTACACGAAACGGTTTACCTGGCTGTGCCATATCGTGCTCGGCTTAACGATCGCGCTTGCCCCGCTCGGCGGCTGGGTGGCCGTGACCAACGAAATCGACTGGCCGTCCATCGTGCTGTACATCTCGGTCGCTTTCTGGACTGCCGGCTTTGATATCATTTATGCGATCCAGGATATCGATTTTGACCGGAAGGAAGGCTTGTACTCCATTCCGGCGCGCTTCGGCGTCCGCAAGTCGCTGCTCATTGCACGGTATTTTCATTTCATTACCGCGATCGGATTCGTTATCCTGTTCTTTACGACCGAGCTGAGCTGGTGGTATTTTGGTGGGATGCTGATCGCTTATATTATTCTCTTCTACGAGCATTTTATTTTGTCCCCGAATGACATGAGCAAGCTGCAGGTCGCCTTCTTTACAATGAACAGCGTCCTCAGCATTCTCGTATTCGTATTCACCCTGATTGATTTGGTGGTGCAGTACTTGTGACGCAGACGGAGAACAAGAGAAGAAGCTGGGTCGTCGGGATTACCGGCGCCAGCGGTTCGGTGTATGGGGTTCGGTTAACGGAGGTTCTGCTGAAGCAGGGCTATGACGTACACATCGTCGTCTCGAATGCAGGCTGGCGGGTGCTTGGCGAGGAGCTCGGCTGGAAAACAGCTCAAAGGGAGCTTGTGCTAAGCGAAAAATTCGGCGGCCATCCGGGCAGCGTCTATTACCATCCGGTGGCGGATATCGGAGCAACGATTGCCAGCGGCTCCTATCAGGTGGAGGGTATGGTGATTGCGCCATGCTCAATGGGGACATTGTCCGCTGTAGCTAACGGATCGTCCGACAATTTGATGACCCGCGCTGCAGACGTCATGCTGAAAGAAGGAAGGCCGCTGATTTTGGTACCCCGTGAGACGCCGCTGCATGCCATTCACTTGGAAAATATGCTGAAGCTCGCCAGGCTCGGAGTGAAGATGATTCCGGCGATGCCGGCTTTTTACTTTCATCCCCGGACGATCGAGGATTTGATCGACTTCCAGGTGGGAAAGGTGCTTGACATGATGCGGATCGAGCATGAGCTGTTCAGGCGTTGGGACGGCGGGCTGGCCGGACAGGCCAAAGCTGCAGAGTCCGGTACCAAAGAATAGACAGTCCTCCAAACCCATTCGTGCAGCACGAATTGTATGCTATGATTTAAATAAGATGAAAATGAATGGAAGAACGCCAGTGCTCTTTGTTTCTGCTATGCGGGCCATGCTCAAGCCGATGATTTGAACATGAACGGACAGGGAAATGCGGAGTAACATTACGCTGATACGGGTGAAGGAATGAAGAGATTAGACATATTCGGCTTACTGAAAAAAGATATGAATCAAATCGAACAAGAGCTCTTTCGCAGCATTGAGGGCGATCACGAGCTGTTGAACGAGACGTCCATGCACCTGCTGAAGGCAGGCGGCAAGCGGCTGCGCCCGGTGTTTGTGCTGATGGGCGGCAAGTTCGGCAGCTATGACCTGGACAAGCTGAAGCATGTGGCCGTTCCTCTGGAGCTGATCCACATGGCTTCCTTGGTGCACGACGACGTCATTGACGACGCCGAGACGCGCCGCGGTCAATTGACCGTCAAGTCCAAGTGGGATAATAAAATCGCGATGTATACGGGGGACTATATATACGCCCGGGCGCTGCTGCTTGCCACCAAGCTGGAGAACCCGAAGATTCATCAAATCCTCTCCAAAGCGATGGTCGAGATGTCCATCGGGGAAATGGAGCAAATTCGGGACTTCTTCAATACGGAACAGAGCATCCGTCGTTACCTTCTCCGTATCCGGCGCAAAACCGCCCTTCTGATCGCGATCAGCTGCCAGCTGGGAGCGGTAGCGGCTGACGCGGAGCCGAAGGTAGGCAACCTGCTCTACCGCTACGGCTACAACGTAGGGATGGCATTCCAGATTCAGGACGATCTCCTGGATCTGTGCGGAACGGAGAAACAAATCGGCAAACCGCCTGGAAGCGATATCCGGCAGGGCAACATTACGCTGCCTGTGCTGTATGCCCTGGAGGACGAAGCGGTTCGGGAACCGCTGCTGAAGGAGATCGCCGTCATCCGGGAACAGAACGGGGAATGCGACGTTTCCGCAGCGGTTTCGCTCATCAAATCCAGCACGGGAATCGCCCGGGCGGAGGAGCTGGCTACGCGCTATATCAACAAGGCGCTGGAGGCGCTCGACCGGCTTCCGAACCAGCGGACGAAGAAAAATTTGCGCGATATCGCCCATTTTGTGACCAAACGTTCGTATTGATACTTCCGCTGATCCGACTTTCTGTTTACAATACAAATCATAACTATGTACAACATTCGCAATGACTTGAGGAAATGGAGAGTGAGTTTATGCAGCGAACTTTTTTAATGATCAAGCCTGATGGAGTGCAGCGTGGTTTAATCGGTAAAATTATCGGCAGATTGGAAGACAAAGGTTTCAAAATGGTGGCCGGCAAGCTGGTTCAGGTGTCGGACGAGCAGGCCAAGCGTCATTACGCGGAGCATGAGGGCAAGGACTTTTATGACAATCTGGTAAAGTTCATCACGTCCGGCCCTGTGTTCGCCATGGTATGGGAAGGGGATAACATTATTCAATTGTCCCGCATTCTGATGGGCAAAACAGAAGTCACGGAGGCTCTGCCGGGCACCATCCGCGGGGACTACGCTTCCCATACGCCCCACAATCTGATTCACGGCTCGGATTCACCGGAGAGCAGCGCACGCGAAATCGCCAATTTCTTCGAAGCGCATGAACTGGTGGATTACGACCGCAGCATTACGCCGTGGATGTAAAGCCTGTTTTATATAATAGCGGCGCGTCGGAAGAGCCAGGGACGCCCGACCCGGATTACATAAGGTTTATCCAGAATATTAAGCGAAGCACGGGAATCGACCTGTCGGACTATAAGGAAGCCCAAATGAAGCGGCGTCTGACGACGCTCAGGGTAAAGAACGGATACAGCAGTTTTGCGGAGTTTTTCGAGGCGCTGCAAAAGGATAAGCGCTTGTTTCATGAGTTTCTGGACCGGATGACGATCAACGTCTCGGAATTTTGGCGTAACCCGAACCGCTGGGAAGTGCTGCGCGATGTGATCCTTCCCGAATTGACCGCAGGTGCGCGGTCCAGGCTTAAGGTATGGAGCGCCGCATGTTCCACGGGAGAGGAGCCCTATACGCTGGCCATGATTTTGGACGGCAAAGGGCTGCTGCAGACGAGTACGCTGGTCGCCACCGATATCGATGAGGGCGCGCTGGCCAAAGCGAAACAGGGCTTGTACCTCGAGCGTTCGCTGAAGGACGTGCCGAAGGAAGTCGCGGCCCGGTATTTTTCCCAGGAAGGTCCGATGTACAAGTTCAGCGAAGGGCTCAAGGCAAACGTCCAATTTCGTAAGCAGAATCTGCTGACCGACACGTTTGAGCAGAATCACGATCTCATCGTCTGCCGGAATGTAATGATTTATTTTACTGAAGAAGCCAAAGCCAAGCTTTACCATAAATTTGCCTCTGCCCTGCGTCCAGGGGGATATCTTTTTGTGGGGAGCACCGAGCAAATTTTTACGCCCGGCCAATACGGGCTCGAGCCGACCGAAACCTTTTTTTACCGGAAAAAGGCGGACGCTTAAGGTGTCAAGGTATATTCAAACCTTCTCTTTGCGATACTACGATTATATTACGGCATCAGACAAAGCGGAGGTTTGCACATCATGGACAAACGAAAGGTAATTACCGCGTATCAGCGCGGGTTTATTACCATTCAGGAATGCGGACAGATTCTGGGCATTGAGAGCGTCCAGCTGAGCCGCCTGGTACAGGATTCCCTGGAAGGTCAGAAGAATACGCAGCGAAGCAGCCAGCCGGTCAGCCGGTAGGCAGGCGGAAGCTGGCGCTAATAAGCACCGTTCTTTCACTAGGAAAGACGGTGCTTTTTTGTGCTTGGTTACGGGGCTATTCTTTCGGGTGCCCCCATGCAAAGGACTGAAGCTGTAAACGAACCGAACAGCTGGCCTTGATCGTGGGATTTCAATATAACGGGCTAATATGAACCAAGCTTCTCCTTGAATCATCTTCAATACAGCGAAGTGTTTTCCCTAGCTGTAGCACATTGTATATAGCTGTAGGGGTTTCTTGTCAAAGCGTGGCACCTATACTATAATGGCAAAAGATATCTGCGGATTTTAGCCAGTTAATGTTTAACAGTTTAAAGGGGGAAAGCACCATGAGTATACGCTACTTAACGGCGGGGGAGACGCACGGACCTCAACTCACGGCCATTATCGAAGGATTGCCGAGCCAGTTGAAACTGGACTTTGAAGCCATCAATTTTCAGCTTGCACGCAGACAGAAGGGGCATGGACGCGGGCGCCGCATGCAAATCGAGAAGGATACGGCGAATATTGTAGGCGGTGTCCGGCACGGTTATACGACGGGAGCGCCTGTTGCCCTCGTGGTCGAGAACAAGGACTGGGCGAGCTGGAGCAGCATCATGAACGTGGAGCCGATCGAAGGGTCGGATGAAGAGAAACGCCGCGTTCACCGTCCCCGCCCGGGACATGCCGACCTGAACGGAGGCCTGAAATACAACCATAAAGACCTGCGGAACGTGCTGGAGCGCTCCAGCGCGCGAGAGACGGCAGCACGCGTTGCCTGCGGGGCGATCGCCCGCCAGTTTCTCGAAGCTTTCGGCATCAAAATTGCCGGGCAGGTCATCCGGATCGGCGAGATTGAAGCGCCGGCCAACAACCTGAGCGTCGACGAACTGATCGAACGCACCGAGGCTTCTTCGGTTCGGGTGGTAGATCCTGAGACGGAAGCGAAGATGGAAGCCTACATCGATGAAATCAAGAAAGAAGGCGATTCCATCGGGGGGATCGTGGAGTGCGTCGTTGAGGGCGTACCGGTCGGTCTCGGGAGCTATGTGCAGTACGACCGCAAGCTGGACGGACGGATCGCTCAGGCGGTCATGTCGATCAACGCGTTTAAAGGCGTCGAGATCGGCATCGGGTTTGAGGCCGGCGTACTGCGCGGATCCCAGGTTCACGACGAGATCCTGTATGAGGAAGGCAAGGGATATACCCGTGCCAGCAACCGCCTGGGCGGTTTTGAGGGCGGCATGACCAACGGCATGCCAGTTGTGGTCCGGGGCGTGATGAAGCCGATCCCGACGCTGTACAAACCGCTGCAGACCGTGGATATTGACACGAAAGAGCCGTACACCGCTCAGGTAGAGCGTTCGGACGCCTGCGCCGTTCCGGCGGCGAGCGTGGTGATGGAGCATGTGGTCGCATGGGAAATCGCCAAGGCGTTCCTGGAGAAGTTCGGCGGCGATTCCATGGACGAAATTAAAGCCAACTATGAAAATTACCTTGCCCAAGTGGAGAGGTACTAATGATGAGAACCGTACAAGTGGAGCTTGGCGACCGTTCGTATCCGATCTATATTGGCCCGTCCCTTCTTCCCGAAACGGGAAGTTATCTGGAGAAGCATGGGCTGACCAAGAAAAGCACGCATCTGATCGTCACGGATGAGCAGGTTGCGGCCCGCCATCTGGACACCCTCAAGCAAAGTCTGGAAAGCCGGGGATATACAGCGGTCGTCTCGATCGTCAAATCGGGGGAAACGTCCAAATCCCTCGCAGTGTATGAAGAAGTGATGACGACGGCCATCCAGGGCGGTCTGGACCGCAGCTCGGCCGTTCTGGCACTCGGCGGAGGCGTAGTCGGAGACCTTGCCGGCTTCGTGGCTGCTACATATATGCGCGGCGTCAAGTTCGTGCAGATTCCGACCACGATTCTGGCGCATGACAGCAGTGTCGGCGGGAAGGTAGCCGTCAACCACCGGCTCGCCAAAAACATGATCGGCGCCTTCCACCAGCCCGAGCTGGTGCTATACGACATGGATACGCTGCAGACGCTCCCGGCACGCGAAGTATCCGCCGGTCTTGCCGAGATGGTCAAGCACGGCCTGATTCGGGATGCGGAGTTTGCCGGCTGGTGCCGCGACCACGCGTCTGAGCTGCTGTCCCTGGACCGGGAGGCGCTGGCGTACGGATTGGAACGCGGCTGCTCCATCAAGGCCGATGTCGTGTCGGCCGATGAACGCGAGGGCGGCCTGCGCGCTATTTTAAATCTGGGCCATACGATTGGCCATGCGATTGAAGCGGTGGGCGGCTACGGAGAATTTTTGCACGGTGAGGCGATTTCCATCGGGATGGCGGGCTCAGCATTGCTGGCTGTCAAACTGGGACGCGATGCCTCCATCTATCCAGAGACGGTGTCCATGCTGAAGGCACTGAAGCTTCCGGTCGTACTGCCGGAGCACTTGTCCACGGATGAGCTGATCGCGGCGATGAAGCATGACAAGAAATTTACGGAAGGCACCATGGTGTTTATCGTCCCGGATCGGATCGGGGAGGTCAGCATTGTGAAAGACATTCCGGAGGCTCTGGTCCGCGAAGTGATCGAAGAGCTGAGAAGAAAGGAGCCTGAGCATGTATAACCGGGGAATACGGGGAGCAACAACAGTAACCCGCAACGACGAACAGGAAATTCTGGATGAAACCCTCCGTTTGATGAAGGAAATTGCCGACCGCAACGAGATCAATCCGGAAGACATTTGCAGCATCTGGATTACGCTGACCCAAGATCTGGATGCAGCGTTTCCGGCCAAAGCGATCCGCCAGCTGGAAGGCTGGGAGCTTGTACCGCTGATGTGTTCGATGGAGGTTCCTGTCAAGGGAAGCCTGCCGCGCTGCATCCGTCTTATGGTGACGGTCAATACCGAGAAGGGCCAGGCAGAGATCAACCACGTCTACCTGAATGAAGCGAAGAAGCTGCGCCCGGATTTGGCCGCACCCAAAGCCTGATTTGAAAAACATGGTTGCCATAACAGGGAATGTTCCTGTATAGTGTAGGTAGTTGAGATGAGTAGAGTTTAGATGAGATGAGTTAAGTATAGAAGAGCAGAGTCCATAAGGTTGCATATATATTTCGTCAACATGTCCGTGCTGAGGCAGTCAAGGCGTTTCCTTGTATTAGGGAACAGGTGAATGCTGATGCGGTTCATGCTGTCGGACTCTTTCATATACTTATTGAAATCCAAACCTCTACTTCGGTAGAGGTTTTTTTGTTGCTTTCGAGTCTGCTGCTCAACAAAGTCCTGATCAATCGAAGGAGGGTACACGATGTTGAATCCTAGTAAAGAGCAGGTCATCGCCCTGGCCGGGCAGTACAATCTGATCCCGGTCGTCAAGCGGCTGCTGGCCGACATGGAAACGCCAATCCGTATATTTCAGCGCTATGCCCAGCGGGAATGCGCATTTCTGCTTGAGAGTGTAGAGGGAGGAAGCCAGTGGGCCCGTTATTCGTTTATCGGGACGGACCCGTTCATGATGATCTCCGGCAAGAAGGGGGAAATCGTGCTGGAGCAGGGCGGACAGAAGCAGCTCATGAAAGGGAAGCCTGTTGAGGAGCTCAAAGCGCTGCTTCGCACATATCGAAGCCCGAAACTCGATGATCTTCCTCCATTCACGGGAGGAGCGATCGGCTTCTTCGGATACGATCTGCTGCAGTATTATGAGAAGCTTCCCGCGCATCAGGTCGACGATCTGGGGATGGACGACATCCGCTTCATGTTCTGCGACACAGTCATCGTGTTCGATCATGTGAAGCAGCAAATTTTGCTGGTCGGCAACGTGCATGTAAAGGAAGGGGACAACGACGAAGCGATCCGCAAAACGTATGACGAGGTGGACCGCAGGCTGGAGGAGATCGCGGGGCAGCTGCAAGAGCAGGGTCCGCGAGAGAATGTCAACGGCCGCAGCATTCCGGTGGATATCGACCTCGGCGAAATCAAGTCGAACATGACCAAGGAGCAGTATATGGCGAACGTTCGCCAAGCGCAGGAGTATATTCGCGCAGGGGACATTTTTCAGGTAGTGCTGTCCCAGCGCTTTCATATCGAGACGGAGGTGTCCCCGCTGCATGTGTACCGGGTGCTGAGAACACTGAATCCTTCGCCTTATATGTATTATTTGAAAATGCATGAAGAAATCATTGTCGGCACCTCACCCGAGGCGCTGGTCAAGGTCGACGGCAACCGGGTCAGCACCCGGCCGATCGCCGGCACGCGGCCGCGGGGAGCCGATGAGGCCGAAGACAGCCGCCTTGCCGCCGAGCTGCTCGCCGACGAGAAGGAGCGCGCCGAGCATTTGATGCTCGTGGATTTGGGACGCAACGATCTTGGCAGGGTGTCGGCGTTCGGCACCGTGAAATGCGACAGCTTTATGGAAATTGAGAAGTATTCGCATGTGATGCACATGGTTTCGAATGTGTCGGGGACGCTGCGGGACGACAAAGATTTCTTCGATGCCTTTCTGTCCTGCCTGCCGGCGGGAACGGTGTCCGGAGCACCGAAGCTGAGAGCGATGGAGATCATCGCCGAGATGGAGCGGGAGGCGCGCGGCGCTTATGCCGGTGCCATCGGGTATCTGGGATTTAACGCCAACATGGACTCCTGTATTACGATCCGGACGATCATATTCCGCAAGGGCAAGGTGTACGTGCAGGCGGGCGCAGGCATCGTGTGGGACTCCGTTCCGGAGAAAGAGTATGAGGAGACGATGAATAAAGCCAAGGCGCTCCTGAAATCGATCCGGACGGCGGAAGCGATGTTCCCGCCGGTTAAACTGGAGCGGGAAGTGACCAATCAGGATTATTTCTTTGAATATACACCTTAATGGACCGGAAAGGAGAGGAAAGAGCATGAGCGCAAGCGAATTGATACATGCGAGTTTGTCACAATTAATCGGAGGCGCGGATCTTTCAAGGGAGGAAGCCCGCGGACTGATGCAGTGCATCATGGAGGGAGCGGCGACATCTTCCCAGATCGGGGCGCTGCTGACAGCGCTGCGGATCAAAGGGGAGACCGTGGAGGAAATCACGGGGTTTGCCGAAGCGATGAGAAGCGTCGCGAGCCATGTAGCGACCGATAACGCAAGGCTGCTGGATACCTGCGGAACGGGCGGATCGGGGATCCACAAATTCAACATTTCCACCGTCTCGGCGATTATTTCTTCTTCCGTTTCGGTCCGGGTGGCTAAACACGGCAACCGCTCGGCATCCGGCCGCGCGGGCAGCGCCGATGTGCTGGAGGCGCTCGGCGTTAACATTCACTTGAGCAGTGAACAGGCTAAACGGTGCCTCGAGGAAATCGGCATCTGCTTCCTGTTCGCCCAAATCTACCATCCGTCCATGAAACATGCAGCCGCTCCGCGCAAGGAGCTCGGCGTGCGGACGGTATTTAATATGCTGGGACCGCTGACGAATCCAGCCGGAGCCGACCGTCAGCTGCTGGGAATCTACGACCGGAACAAGACCGAAACGATCGCAAACGTGCTGAAGGAGCTCGGCTCCAAACGGGCGCTCGTTGTGACCAGCCTGGAAGGTCTGGACGAAATCAGCATCTCGGGGCCGACGCAAATTTCCGAACTGCGTCGCGGCGAAGTGCGGACCTATCAGATTCACCCGCATGATCTCGGGTTGGACGTCCACCCGCTGGAAGCCGTTCTGGGCGGAGATGCAGTTCAGAATGCCGCCATTATCCGCTCGGTGCTGGCAGGCGAGAAGAGCCCGTACCGCGACATCGTGCTGGCCAACGCGGGGGCATGTATCTATGTCGCGGGGCTTGCAGACAGCATCGCGGAAGGCGTGCAGGCGGCGGTTCGGGCCATCGACAACGGCAGCGCATCGGCCAAACTTGAGCAACTGATCCAAATGACAGGAGAGCTGAGCTATGTATCTTGATAAAATCGTACAAACCAAACGGACCGAGGTGGCCCGACTCGCCGAGCATTTTTCACTTGCGGAAGCGGAGCGCCAAATCGCGGCGATGCCCGCGACCAGAGGATTCCACCGGGCGCTGACTGAAGGACGCAAGCGGAGCATGGGGCTGATCGCCGAGGTAAAGAAGGCGTCGCCTTCCAAGGGTCTCATCCGTCCGGATTTTCATCCGGTGCGTATCGCCCAGGCTTATGAAGCGGCAGGGGCCGACTGCCTGTCGGTTCTGACGGACGTCGAATACTTCCAGGGGAGCGGGCAGTATTTGCGCGATGTGCGCGCCGCGGTGGACCTTCCGCTGCTGCGGAAGGACTTCATCATCGACGAGCGGCAAATTTATGAAGCCCGCCTCCTCGGTGCGGACGCGGTGCTGCTGATCGCGGCCATTCTGGAGCCCGATCAAATCGCCGCTTACCTGCAGCGGGCGGGTGCGCTCGGGCTCGACGCCCTGATTGAAGTTCACAGCCGGGAAGAGCTCGAAGCCGTGCTTGGCCTCGGAGCGGATCTGCACCAAGGAGCGCTGATCGGGATCAACAACCGGAATCTGCATACGTTCGAGACTTCCCTGGAGGCAACGGCAAAGCTTCGGGAGCTGATTCCACAAGGGATTCCGGTCATCAGTGAGAGCGGCATCGCGGGCAAAGAAGATATGGCCTATTTGGAGCAGGCAGGCGCAAGCGGCGTGCTGATCGGAGAGTATTTCATGCGCCGGGATGACATCGCGGAGGCGGTCCGTGACTTGATGGGCCCGACCTTATCCGGGGAAGAAGTGAAGCATCGTGGGTGAGACGGCGGTAAAAATTTGTGGACTTCAGGACGTTGAAGTGCTAAAATCAATGGTAAACTTGCCTGTGGATTATATCGGATTCGTATTCGCGCCGAGCCGGCGCCGGGTAACGCCTGAGCAGGCTGCCCTGCTTTCAGCACAGCTGAAGGCGTGGAAAACGCCCGAAATTCCGCAAAGCGTCGGCGTGTTCGTCAACCCGGAACTGGAAGAGCTTGCGGCGATCGTGGAGGAGGCCCGGCTCGACGTCGTTCAGCTCCATGGACAGGAAAGCCCGCAATTTTGCCGGGAGGTCAAGGAGCGTTTGGGGACCCGGGTATTCAAGGTACTATCAGTTCAATCCCTTAATGAGAATTCCGAAGCATCTATAAATCATGAACTTTACGCAGGCGTGATCGATGGCCTGCTGCTTGATACATTCGATCCGGTGTATGGCGGAGGATCGGGAAGCACGTTTGCCTGGGAGGAGATACCGGAATACCGCGATTGGGCGAAAGCCCAAGGGATTCCGCTGTTTGTAGCCGGAGGCCTTCTGCCGTCCAACGTGGCCGAGCTGATCGATAAGTACAGCCCGGACGGCGTAGACGTTTCCAGCGGCGTGGAAAGTGACGGAGTGAAGGATATAGACAAAATCGCAGCATTTGTGGGAAGGGTGAAGCAGGCATGACAACACAATTACCAGACAAGAACGGGCGCTTCGGACCGTTTGGCGGGAGATTTGTTCCCGAGACGCTCATGAACGCGCTGATCGAGCTCGAGGAGTCATACAACCGATATTCGGACGACCCGAGCTTTCAGGAGGAGCTGAACTATCTGCTTAAGCAGTACTCCGGCCGCGAGACGCCCCTGTACTATGCGGAGCGTCTCAGCAAGCATTTGGGGCAGGCGAAGATCTACCTGAAACGGGAGGATCTCAACCACACCGGCGCCCATAAAATCAACAACGCGCTCGGACAAGGAGTCCTCGCCAAACGAATGGGCAAGACGAAGGTCATTGCCGAGACGGGAGCAGGCCAGCATGGTGTGGCCACGGCAACCGTAGCCGCACTCCTTGGAATGGAATGCAAGGTGTTCATGGGGGAAGAGGATACGAAACGGCAGGCGTTGAACGTATTCCGGATGCAGATGCTGGGCGCCGAAGTCGTACCCGTTACGTCCGGTTCGCGTACGCTGAAGGACGCCGGCAACGAGGCGCTGCGGTACTGGGTCAGCCATGTCGACGATACGTTCTACATCCTCGGCTCTGCCGTAGGGCCGCATCCATATCCGATGATGGTGCGCAACTTCCAGCGGATTATCGGCGACGAGACGCGCCGCCAGATCCAGGAGGCGGAAGGGCGTCTTCCGGACTATGTTGTCGCAGCCATCGGCGGCGGCAGCAATGCGATCGGCATGTTCTTTCCGTTTATCGAGGACAAGGACGTCCGGTTGATCGGCGTAGAGGCCGCTGGTAAGGGTGTGGAGACCGCCTTCCACGCCGCGACGATGAGCAAAGGCACTCATGGCGTCTTCCAAGGGTCTATGAGCTATCTGCTGCAGGACGATTTCGGCCAGGTGCAGGAAGCCCACTCCATATCGGCCGGCCTGGATTATCCGGGCGTCGGACCGGAGCACTCTTACCTTAAGGATATTGAGCGCGCCCAATACGTTCCGATCACGGACCAGGAAGCGCTCGATGCGCTTCAGCTGCTATGCCGGACGGAAGGGATCATTCCGGCTCTGGAATCCGCACATGCGATCGCTGAAGTAGTGAAGATGGCGCCGAGGCTCGGAGAGGACGACATCGTCGTCATCTGCCTGTCCGGACGGGGAGACAAGGACGTGGAGTCCATCATGGCTTATACGGGAGGTAAACAGGCATGAATTTGATGGATCAAACGTTTGCCCGTCTCAAACAGGAGAATCAAACGGCGCTGATTCCGTTTCTGACCATCGGTGACCCGGATCCCGATACGTCGGTTGAAATTATAGCCGGTCTCGAAGCGGCCGGAGCCGACATGATCGAGCTGGGCGTGCCGTATTCGGACCCCTTGGCCGACGGCCCGGTTATTCAGCGGGCTTCCGAGCGGGCGCTGAAGCATCAGGTGACGATCAAAACCTGCATGGAAACGGCGGTCAGAGCACGAAAGGCAGGGGTGAAGCTGCCATTCATCCTGTTTACTTATTATAATCCGGTGCTTCAGTTCGGGCTGGACCGCTTTTTTGAAGAGGTCAAAGCACATGACATTAGCGGCATTATCATTCCGGACCTGCCGATTGAGGAGTCAGCCGACGTACGCGCCCGGGCCGAGCGCTCGGATATTCATGTCGTTCCGCTGGTGGCTCCGACCTCCCATGAGCGGATCAAATCGATCGTGGAAGGAGCCAGAGGCTTCATTTACTGCGTATCCTCGCTTGGCGTGACGGGTGAGCGGGCGAGCTTCCACGAAGGCGTGGAAGATTTCATCGCCAGCGTGAAGAAGTATACGGACATTCCGGTGGCTATCGGCTTCGGTATTTCGAACAGGGAGCAGGCGGTGCGCTTTTCCCGGATCTGCGACGGTGTCGTCGTGGGCAGCGCCATCGTCCGCAAGGTCGAAGAGGCCATTCCGCTGCTGCAGGGCGGAGATACGCATGAACAGGGCCTTTTGCAAATCCGTGAATTTGTGGCACAATTAAAACCATAATCTTGAGTTGAAAGTGAGGGGGGATACGGTGAAACCAAAATCCCAGATAGTGAACATTCCGGTCTATGAGCCGGGCAAACCGATTGAAGAAGTCAAGCGGGAGCTTGGTCTCAGCGAAGTCATCAAGCTGGCTTCCAACGAAAATCCTTACGGCGCTTCACCGCGTGTGAAGGAGGCGGTGCTTGCCGAGCTCGACAACATCAGTCTGTACCCGGACGGAGGCGCGGTGGAGCTTACGGCGGAAGTAGCCCGCTTCCTGGGTGTTGAGCCCGGGCAAATCATTTTCGGCTGCGGCTCGGACGAAGTCATCGCCCTGATCTGCCGCGCGTTCTTGGTTTCCGGCGACGAAACCATCATGGCGGATCAAACCTTCTCCGTGTATAAAAGCAACGCCGACATCGAAGGGGCCGTCAGCATCGAGGTTCCGCTGGTGGACGGAAAGCATGATCTTGAAGCGATGCTCGCCAAGCTCAGCAGCAAGACGAAGATCGTGTGGATTTGCAACCCGAACAACCCGACGGGAACCATTCTCTCCGAAACCGAATTGACCGGTTTCCTGGATCAAGTTCCATCGAATGTGATGGTCGTGCTGGATGAGGCTTACTTCGAGTATGTAACCGACCTCTCCTACCCGGACGGAAGCAAGCTCCTATCCCAATATCCAAACCTGGTCGTTCTCCGGACCTTCTCGAAGATCTACGGCATGGCTTCCCTGCGGATCGGCTACGGCGTAGCTCAGCCTGAGGTCATTCAGCTGATCAACCGGGTGCGCGAGCCGTTCAACACGACGCGGGCAGCCCAGGCAGCGGCCAAAGCGGCGCTTGGTGATCAGGAATACGTGGCTAACTGCCGCATCGCGAACGCGGAGGGCATCAAGCAGCTGCAGGCTGAGTTCGACCGGCTAAGCCTCGATTACTTCCCCGCGCACGGCAACTTTATTATGGTCAATGTGCGTAAGTCTGCGGTGGAAATGTTCCAATCGCTGCTTCAGAAGGGGATCATCGTTCGCGCCGGATTCGGCAAGTATCCGAACCATGTTCGTGTAACCGTTGGATCCGAGGAACAAAATAAAGCATTTATTCACGCATTGGAGCAGGTATTGAGCGAAGATAAGGCCCAAGTGCAGTAAGTGCGAACAAACGAGTGAGGGAACATGAATACAACGAAGATTGCTATATTTGGAGTGGGTCTGATCGGCGGTTCGCTGGCGCTTTGCTTTAAAGGGAAGCCCGGCTTAACCGTCGTGGGCCATGCCCATCTCCCTGAATTGGCCGACAAATATATGAGCCGCGGCGTCGTCGACGCAGCGACGCTGTCCATGGAAGAAGCCGCACTTGATGCGGACTTCATTTTTTTGTGCGTTCCTGTCGGTATGCTGGAAGAATACCTGGACCGGTTAAGCGCACTCCCATTGAAAAAGGGCTGCATCATCACCGATGTGGGCAGCACGAAGGCAAGCATCGCGCAGGCGGCGCGCGCGCATGATTTCAAGGACTTTTACTTCATCGGCGGGCACCCGATGGCCGGCTCCGAACGTTCCGGTGTAGAGGCGGCCACGCCGCTGCTGTTTGAGAACGCGTATTACGTGCTGACTCCGCCTCCGGGCACGCCTGATCATGCTTATGACGCGCTGGCGCAGCTGCTGTCATACACCCGCGCCCAAATCGTCAAGGTGGATCCGGTCCTGCACGATGAAATCGTCGGGGCGATCAGCCATCTGCCGCATATCATCGCAGTGGCGCTCGTGAACCAGGTGTGCGATTACAATCATTCCAATTCCTTATACCGGCTGCTCGCGGCAGGCGGTTTTCGTGACATTACCCGGATTGCATCCAGCGATCCGCTGATTTGGCGCGACATTCTGCTGGGCAACAAAAACGTGCTGCTCAGACAGCTCAAGGACTGGAATGAAGGCATCGCCGCGTTCGTAGAGATGCTGGAGGAGGGCGATGGACAGGCCATTCAAGAGGCGTTTGCCAAGGCGAACGATTTCCGCAGCGAGCTTCCGGAGCGCCGCAAGGGCATGATTACGCCTAGTTTTGATCTGTACCTCGACGTACCGGATACGCCCGGTATTATCGGGAAAATCGCCACAGAGCTGGGCGTTAGGCACATCAACCTCAGCAACATGCAGATCATCGAGAGTAGGGAGGACGTCCCGGGCATTCTGCGCCTGTCCTTCAGGCAGGAACATGATTTGGAGCGGGCCAAGGAACTGCTGCAATCCATGAGTTATCAGGTATCGCAGTAAATTTTAAAACGTTTACAAAAAAACGCTTACTTTAGTGTTGACAAAATGAAAACGTATACATATAATAAAAGTACAGTATGGTTTCTCTCCACTCCTATCCAAATAAATGGCACTTTGTGCAGCCACCCGATGCGGGTGGTTTTTTTTTGCCTTTTTTTATTTTGCGGCCATTTTTTTCTATAATCTAGCAACATTTACGGGGCGAAATTCGTCTATTAAGAGATTAGTGATGATTCATTGTGTCCCAAAAAGCGTTAATATCTCCTTGGATTTGGCAATTCTTCTTGAGGTTCGACTGACTAGCAGGAATTAATATGTTACAATGGAAATGATATATTTGTAGAATCGTTGCCGATTTTGCCGAATACATAGCTTTTTGGACGTTTATACTGCCGCGCGGTGGCGTAAATACCGCAACTTTTCATCACCTGTTCAGTACAAACATATAACTGAATCGAACGGGGATGCTTGTGTACGGTCGAGGAGGTCACAATGGAAATGACGGATTCGCAGATGATACAGGACATCAAGAAGGGCAATGTAGAGCTCTTCTCTGAATTGATGCGCCGTTATCAGCGGAAAATATTGGCTTTTGTATATCATATGCTTAAAAGTTCACATTTGGAGTTAATGGCGGAAGACTTGTGTTCAGAGACGTTTTACAAGGCTTTCAAGAGCCTGCATTCGTTTCGTGAGGTCGACGCATCGTTCTCCACATGGCTCTATACGATTGCCCGGAACACGGTGCTCAGTGAGCTGAGAAAGCAGCGCAGCGCCAATGTGCCGCTGGAGGAGAGCGGGGTTACACCGGTTGCGCCGATGGAGGTGGCGCCGGAGCAGGCCATTTTGCGCACCGAGAAGGTGGAGCTGGTTCGCGAGGCCATTAACAACCTGCCGGAAAAGCAGCGATCCGCGCTCATTTTACGGGAATACGATCAGCTCGATTACCAGGAGATTGCCGACATTTTAGGTCAAAGCGTCAGCTCTGTAAAATCTCTTCTATTCCGGGCAAGGTCCAGTGTAAAAGTTCAGCTGGAGCCGTATTTTTACGAGCTGACGTATGAAGAATATGAAGGGATGAAAAGCAAATGAATTGCGATGAGGCTCACAGCCTGTTCGGCATCGTTTTGGATTTGGAAGAAGACGATCCGAGACGGATTGAGCTCGAACAGCATACAGCCACTTGCAGTGATTGCCAAGCAGAATTGGCGTTATGGAAAGAAAGCCGGGTTCTCATGATGGAATTGCAGGAGGAGCCGACGGAAGAACAGGCGGAAGAAATCAACCGGAACGTCATGGACCGTATATACCGGGAGTCCCCGTGGCTGATTCCGGACCGGAGCAAACCTTTTGCCGTACCTGCATCTACCCGAAAACGCATGTCCTGGTGGATTGCCGGGTTTGTCATGGTATTTTTGGTGAGCTTTCTGTATTGGGCCATCATGGATAAGCCGTTTGCTAAAGAGACAGCCGAAGCGGTACCTACCGGGATTCTTCCGACCGGCGTTGCGGGTTCGTCCGTGGTGACGGAACAGGTCAGTTATGTGATCCCGAAGACGAACAGCGGGATTATCGAGCCGCTTGTCGCCGGCATGGGTCCGACCCATCCACAGTACTGGATGATTCTGTCGGTACTCGGGGTAGGAATGGCCCTCTTTTCATTGGGAAGGGTCAGCCGTATCAGAAAATAGGTTCTTTCGCATATATATATAGAAGAAAGGGGATACGCGTATGATGATCGGTTTGATCCGCCACGGCCTGACGGATTGGAATAAGCTCGGCAAAATTCAGGGACAGAGCGATATCCCTTTGAATGAAGAGGGCAGACAGCAGGCGGAGCGGCTTGGGGAAAGGCTGCTTCACGAACCGTACCGTTGGGATTTTATCATCAGCAGCAAGCTCTCCCGCGCGCGGGAAACCGGGCAAATTCTGGCCGACAAGCTCCACATACCGCTGCTTGAGCCTGATGAGCGGCTGAATGAACGGAGTTTTGGGCAAGCGGAGGGACTGACGGCGGATGAGCGGGAAAGCCGCTGGGGCAAGCAATGGGATGTGCATGACCTGGGCCAGGAGACGATCGAGCAGATTGAGGCTAGAGCTTTGGCGTTTATGGAGGATATGTGGACGGCTTACCCCGATAAAAACATGCTCGTCGTGAGTCACGGCGGGCTGCTGGCACAGCTGTACAAGTCACTGTACAGGGATAAATATACGGAACGGATTGGCAACCTGTCGCTTACGATCCTGGAGAAAAAGGATATCGACTGGGTGCCGCTCCTCTATAACTGCACCCGCCATTTGGCGGAAAAGAACGGATAACTCGGACAAGCGCCGGGTTATTTTTTTTGCCCGGATCGAATAAAAATTGTAATAATTCCCATAATGGTAGTAAAACGGCGAGGCGATGATGACATGAATTTAGCGGATATGCTTTCGTATGCGGATATCGGCCAGCTGACTACCATTGCAAGCCACTACCAATGCCAGTGCAAGCGGAATTCCAAGCATGAACTGATCCAGAGCATCCTGGTCACGCTGAACCGGAGGGAGTTTATCGCGCAGCAGGTTAACACGGTTTCCCTTCAAGATTTACGCTTTCTGAACTCAGTCTTGTTTGACAGCAGATCGTTTTACAGCGTAGAAGATTTGGCGGCTGTCGTCCGGCAGACGGCTTTTGACCTCCCGGCAAACGAGGTGCATGAGACCCCGAGGGAAGCTATCGCCCGCTATAAGCGAAGCGGCTGGCTGTTCAACGGAATGACATCAAGCACCAAGTATCTGTTTCAAATGCCGAGTGATCTGAAGGACCGGTTCCGGGCCGAGCTTGGACACGCACTGAAGCGAAAGGTCGTTAAATCCGGAGAGCCTCCGGTTTACCGGGAAGAGCAGGATCTGTGCGCCGAGGATCTGATGTACATGCTGAAGTATGTGAACCAGCAGGAGATCGAGCTGAATCAGGAATTCGTAATGTACAAGCGATACCAGCAGCAGTTAATGGACATGTTCCATGTCAGCGAGCCTCTGCTGACCAAAGGGGGATGGCGCTTTGGCTACGGCAGGAGCTTCAATGCATACCCCAACCGGATGGCGCTTCTGTATGACTATGCGTTCTACCATAGATATATCGAAGAAAACGGCAGCCGGCTGGAACTGTCGGGCAAGGGCGCAGAGCTGCTGGAAAGCGGGACGAAAGAGAGCATGGTACAAATTTTCCGCTTTTGGTTAAAACTTTATAAAAGCGCCATACCTAACTTGGCATCCCTCGTATATTGGACCGGGGAATGCGCCAAGGAATGGGTAACCGCCGCTTCCCTGCATGATGCTTTGGGCTGGCTGATCAAACCGTTTTATTACGACACTGCAGAGTCGATATTAAATGAAAGAATTATCGCGATGATGATGCATCTTGGGCTGATCCGCATCGGAGAAAGTCCGGAGAGCGGCATGGTTTTGAAGATGACCGCTTTCGGACAAAAGCTGGCCAGCAAAAGCCTGAACCTCGGAAGCGGCGAGCTGGAACCGCTCATTGACAAGTCATAGCCGCCTTGTTACAATCACTCCCAAAGTTAAGGGGTGATGAAAACATGCTGTTACCTTACGGCCAGCATCTGCCAAAAATCCACCCGTCCGTCTATGTCGCGGAGGGTGCCAAAATTGTCGGTGACGTTCAAATTGGACAGCAATCAAGCGTATGGTTTAACGCCGTGCTTCGGGGTGATATGGCACCCATTGTGATCGGTGACCGGTGCAATATTCAGGATGGAGCGGTAGGTCACGTCAATACGGACGAGCCGCTGATTCTGGAGGACGACGTCTCCGTCGGACATGCCGCCATCGTTCACGGCTGCACAATAGGCAAAGGTACATTAATCGGAATGGGGGCCATCGTACTGAACGGGGCCGAGATTGGTGAATATGCTTTAATAGGGGCAGGATCTATCGTTACTGAAAATAAAAAAATACCACCCTATACGCTTTCTCTGGGTTCGCCGGCGAGAGTGGTCCGTGAATTAACCGAAGAAGACTTGCGCAGAATGTATCGTACCACTCAAAACTATGTGGACAAGGGTAAAGAGTATAGGATGTTCTAATCAAAGGTTCGGAGGTGCATCCTAATGGATAAGATGAAAGCTACTTATGAAGTCATGTTGGGGCTGGCGGCTGAAATGGTATGGGACGAAGCGTTGCGAAAACACCGGAGCGAGGAGCTTTACCGTGAAATAGACAGGGCTCTGGCATCCGGAGACGAGGCGGCTTTCCGTAACCTGACGGATGAACTGAAGTTGCTTAATTAAGTGGAATAAATGAAAAGAAATGCAGGCTTTCATGCTGCATTTCTTTTTTGTTGGGACGGCCTGCGCGAATGAATTTTACAAATTGCTGACACGGGAACAAGCATATTATAGAATGGAATGGTGAAAAATAATGGAAAGGGTGAACCCTTGAATGAAGTTCAGCGAAGTGGAAGAGGCAACATGGAGTGAGCTCTCCCCCTATTTCGACACCTGCCTCATCCCTTACACCGGCCTGTCGGGCAAAGAGTCTCCCATAGAAGCGACGGAGGCGCTGGCGAGGCTGCGGGATTTTATGGACCTGGTCGAGATCCCGTTTAAAGGGAGGATCATTACATATCCGGCCGTACAATACGGCCAAGGAGAGGATCTGTCGTTATTGCAGGAAGTTTGTCGCAATGTTAGGGAAGCGGGCTTTGCTTACGTCATTGTCATGACGGCAGACATCGAGCTGATCCAAGGAAAGATTGAAAGCTGTGATTTGGTTCTGTCCCGGAAAGTATACAATGAAGAAACGGGCGGAGCAGGTATAGCAGGCCAGATTAAGGATAAAATACAGGAAATGTGGCAGCGTGACAGCAAGATGGAAATGTGACAGAAATTCAACAATTTAATTGGCTAAATCTTCTTCCGCCTGATAAAAGAGTTGGATATTCTTGACGGTCTTATAAGGCTAATATATTATTATTATGTCCTAGTAAGTCGTGTGATAATAATCATTGAAAGCACTTTAAGACTTGGTTGACAAAGGGGGTTGAAGACATTATGAGCAACCAAAATGAGCACCATGAACCATCTCACAAACCACCCGGTCGTAAAGAAATGTCCCGTCGACAATTTCTGACTTATACATTGGGCGGTGCCACTGCTTACATGGCAGCCGGTGCAGTCCTGCCGATGGTGCGTTTTGCTGTGGATCCGATCCTGCACAAGAAGGGCGAGGGAGAGTTCATTAAAGTTGTCGAAGAAAGCAAAATTACCGACGAGCCTCAAGAATTCTCTTTTGAGCTGAAGCAGCAGGATGGATGGTATGCAAGCACTGCTACATTAACTGCTTGGATACGCAAGGATGAACAGGGAAAAATCTATGCGCTGTCCCCGATCTGTAAGCATTTGGGCTGTACGGTCGGCTGGAACAATGATAAAAGCTTCCCGGATGAATACCACTGCCCATGCCACGGGGCGCGTTATACCAAAGAAGGCAAGAACTTGGCCGTTGCGCCAAAGCCGCTCGACACTTACAAAATAAAGATTGAAAACGGTTGGGTGTACCTTGGCGGAGTCGAGCCGAATACTGAAGTAAAATAGGAGGCGTAGAATCGGATGTTTAAGAATGTCTACAACTGGATTGATGAACGTCTTGATGTCACGCCGATTTGGAGAGACGTGGCGGACCATGAAGTGCCGGAGCACGTTAACCCGGCGCATCATTTCTCTGCGTTTGTATACTGTTTTGGCGGATTGACGTTTTTTATCACGGTCATCCAGATCCTGTCGGGGATGTTCCTGACCATGTATTACGTTCCGGACATCATTAACGCCTACGCCAGCGTTGAGTACCTGCAGACGAAAGTAGCCTTCGGGCAAATCGTCCGCGGTATGCACCACTGGGGGGCGAGCTTGGTTATCGTTATGATGTTCCTACATACCATGCGCGTGTTCTTCACAGGTTCCTATAAGGCGCCTCGCGAAATGAACTGGGTTGTGGGTATGCTGATTTTCTTTATCATGCTGGGCTTGGGCCTGACAGGCTATCTCCTTCCTTGGGATAACAAAGCCTACTTTGCAACAAAGGTTACGCTGGAAATTGCGAATTCCGTTCCATGGCTTGGGCCGATCATTAAGGAATTCCTGCAGGGCGGTACGATTGTAGGTGCCGAGACGTTAACGCGTTTCTTCGCACTTCACGTCTTTTTCCTCCCGGCCGTGTTGCTCATTCTTCTGGTCGGACATTTTATCATGATCCGCAGACAGGGCATTTCCGGTCCACTATAATAAGAAGGGAGGAATATCGATGGCACACGGTAACAATTCAAAAGAAAAAGTGGTGTATGTCGGCGACTCGCGCGTCCGTAAAGGCAACGGGTTCATTACACCGCCGGACTACACGTCGTATCCAGGCAAATCGGAAGCGTTTATCCCTAACTTTCTTTTGAAAGAATGGATGGTCGGTGTTGTCGTACTTGTCGGATTTCTGGTGCTCACCATTGCGGAGCCGGCTCCACTGTGGTTCCCTGCGAACCCAAGTGCGTCCATTATCCCGATGCCTGACTGGTACTTCTTGTTCTTGTACCAATATCTGAAATTGCCGTACGCATCCGGAAGTTACGTCGTTCTCGGCACGATTGGTGTAAGCGGTGTAGCGTTTGGTTCACTGCTGCTGGCTCCTTTCCTGGACACTGGCAAAGAGCGCCGTTTTTACCGCAGACCGATCGCTTCCTCGCTGATGTTTCTCTCTTTGATCGCCGTGGTGTACCTGACGAACTCCGCATGGCACCACTACAAAGAAGAAATGGCTGCAACCGGTCAAATTCCGGAGAACATCCAGCGTGAAGAGAAAGCTGCCGAAAACAAGGCAAAAGGACTTCCGACGACCAGCGCGAACCAGCAAAAAGAGATCGCGATCGTCGATAAAGAAGATCCGGCAATGGAATCTTATAAAAAAGCTGGCTGCATTACCTGCCACGCAGCGGATATGAAAGGTGCTGCGGGTCCGTCTCTCCGTGGAGTCGGCGACAAACATAACAAAGAAGACATTCTGAAAATCATCAAAGAGGGCTATGAAGGTAAGATGCCTGCCATGTACGACTCAGCAATCGCTGCAGGCCTGACCGACAAAGACATTGATCATTTGGCAGAATGGCTTTCGAAGCAAAAGGCAGAGCAATAAGCGGCCATACTTATGAAAACCTGATCGTATTTACGATCAGGTTTTTTTAAGAGATCAGAAAGTATGCTTACATGCTAAAAACACAATGAACGAAGCTCAATAACCCAGCTTTAGCGGTAAAGGGATCGTGGGAGTACAAGGAGGGACAAGCGTGTCGATCGCTTATTTCTGGAGCCGTTCGCTCCTCGGAAACCGGGGATTTTTATGGCTCCTGTTATGGTGTAACCTGCTCGGAACAGTATACGGTTACTATTGGTATGCGGAACAAATGGAATATACCGTGGCGAACAACCCGTTCTGGCAGGTCATTTTCGTTCCGGACAGTCCGACGGCAAGCTTATTTTTTACGATCGCAGTCTATACGCTGCTGTATCCGCCTAGGACGAAGTTCGGATACGGATTCCGGCTGCTAATTGAGGCGCTGGCCGTCGTCACGTCGGTGAAATACGGCATCTGGGCGGTGAGCATCATATTTGCCGGATATGCACAGGGTTCCCCGCTGGTATGGCAGGACTGGATGCTGGTCCTCTCCCATTCAGCGATGGCCATTGAAGCGCTGCTGTACGTCCGCCTGTTCAAGTTAGGCGAGACGATGCTGATTCCGGCTGTGGCCTGGACATTCCTGAACGATACGGTGGATTATACATACGGGGTATTTCCTTGGCTGCCCGTTCAGCTGATGGACGATATCGCGAGCGTACAATATTTTACTTTCGGTTTGACGCTGTTCAGCGCGCTGCTGGCTTGGCTTGTCATCAGACAGGCAAGGCGCTGACTTGAAGTTCAGTTCTAGGGACATCCCTTCTGCCATACATATACGGTAGGAGGGATGTCCCATGTTACGTAGAGGCACGGCTGCCAGATGGAGCCTGGCGGTCATCGTGGTGCTGCTTGGACTCGGCTGCAGTCTATCCTGGGTGGCGGCGGACGCCGATACGCTGTCGGCTGCAGGAGGCTCAGACGGGAATGCTGAGGCGGTGAAGCAGGCGGAGCAGCTCGATCTGCTGGCCGACTCGCTTTATCAGCATGTACTGGAGGGTAACATCAATCTCGTCCGGCAGGAAATTCTGCAGGCCAGCGATATATTTGAGCATTCATCCTTTCAAGGCTTGACGAGTGTGGAAGGATTTCATGCCTTATCGGAGAGCTTGGTGGAAATGAAGGAAGCGACGAATCAGGCGCAAATCCAGCAGGAACAATGGCAGACGGCTTCGGCCAAATTCCGGTTGGCAGCGGACAGCTTAAGTCACCCCAAACAGCCGATGTGGATGCAGTACTACAAGGTGCTTCGTGAGGACCTGAGCGAAATGAAGGCCCGGGCGGCCGCTGCCGACTCCCGGGGGATGAAAGCGGCTTACGAGAGCCTGCAGAACCATTATGAGATCATCCGCCCGGCCGTGATCATTCAGCGTAAACCGGAGGAAATCACAGCAGCGGATGCCTGGGTATCTTATGCAGGCGGCTTGGTTCAGTCTTCATCGTCCTCGGCTGCCGAAATTCAGGATGTCGTGACTTCCGGCGAGGAAGTGTTTAACGGCTTATTCGGTAAGAAAAAAGACGATAACCCGGCCTTCGCCCCCATTGACGAGGTCAACGGACTGTGGCCGTGGACCTTCTGGGCCGGCTCGTTCATCATCCTGATCCTGACTTATACCGGTTACCGGAAATATAAAGGGGAGCGGGAAAGCTTTAAAAGCGTGAAGCCCAAAGAGCTGTAGTTCATATGGGGTACTGGGCCGCATTTGCTGTCCATTGGAAAAGCCCGCCGGCTTCAACAGCCGGGGGCTTTTTTGTGCTTTTGATTATTCTTCCTTAAAACCTTCGCCGTGAACGTCGTGCACATCACTAATGATGACGAATGCCCGCGGGTCCACCGATTTCACAATATCGTGGAGCCTGCGGATCTCCTGGCGTCCGACGACGCAGTAGGCCATATGCTTGGCCTGCTTGGAGTACGCGCCTATGGCCGGAATCAGCGTAACGCCCCGCTCCATCTCGACCGTGATTTGGTCGGCGATTTCCTGGGCGTGGTCGCTAATAATCGTAAAGGCTTTGGCTGCATAGGCACCTTCCTGGATAAAGTCAATCACCCTGGAGGCGATGAAGACGGCTACGAAGGTGTACAGGATCCGCTCTCTGGGGATGAAGAACAGGGAAGCCCCAATAATGATAATATCGATCACGAGGATAACCCGTCCCATGCTCCAGCCAAATCGCCGGTTGCAAATGCGTGCAATGATATCGGATCCGCCGGTCGTCCCGCCGAAGCGGAATACGACGCCCAGCCCGGCTCCGAGAGTGACGCCTGCATACAGGGAAGCCAATATGTAGTCTCTTTCCGTTTGAAACGGCGTGATCCACCCGGCATCAATCAGCTTTTCGATGAACCACAGAAAAAACGTCAGCGATGCGATCCCGACGCCCGTATAAATCATCTGTCTGCCGCCAAGGATCTTCCAGCCGAGAAGGAAGAGCGGGATGTTCAGTACCAGGGTCGACAGGGAAGGCGGAATGGAAAATGCATAATTCAGGAGGACCGTTACCCCTGTAACGCCCCCTTCCATCAGCTGGTTAGGGATAATGAAATAAAGCAGGCCGAAGGCATATACGGCAGAGCCCAGTATGATGGGCAATACGAGCTTGAGCTGAATAAACAACTTGGATGAACTCATGAAATCCCCCGCAATACCAGAAGTAGGAAGAAAGGTTTTTCTTCGCTCCATTCCATAGTATACCTTTTTCCCCGGCGATTAAAAAATATTTGTTTTCATTTCCGCTTTGCGATAACATATGGAGTAAACTAGCGTCCGGCGTGACGTGAAGCATTGTACATACGAAAGAGGGGGACGGTTCGGTATCATGGAGAAGTCATTGGCAGAGATGCAGCGGGAAGTCGACCGGTACATCTCCCAGTTCAAAGAAGGGTATTTCAGTCCGTTATCGATGCTGGCAAGGATGTCCGAAGAGGTCGGTGAGCTCGCCCGCGAGGTGAACCACCGGTTTGGGGAAAAGCCGAAGAAGCCTTCCGAAGCGGATAATTCCATTGAGCTTGAGCTCGGAGATATATTGTTCATAACGATGTGCTTTGCGAATTCGCTGGGGATCGACCTGACGGAAGCGCATGACAAGGTCATGCACAAATTCAATACGCGCGATAAGGACCGTTGGACGAAAAAGGACACCGATTAGGCGAAATGAACATATGCTGTAGGAAAACCGCCTGAACGGGGGGAGCAGCTATGCAGTCCGAACCTTTTGTCCAAAAGGCTTACCATTGTATTTTGCAGAACGATTTTGAAGAAGCACTTCATTGGTTTGAAGCAGCGATCGCCGAAAACCCCGAGGATGCAGAAATTCATTATAGATGCTCCGTAACCTATGCAAGAAGCAACCGGCTGGATAAGGCCATGGAACGTGCGCTAGAAGCCTCCAGGCTTGCACCCGATAAGCCGGAATACGGTTTGTATGTTCAGCATTTGCAGGCGATGCGCATCGTGCAGGATGCGAAGAAAACGATCGATTCTCCCGATGTAGCACCTGCCAATCAATTGTATGAAACGGTATCTATTTTGAAGGAAGCGGTGCGGCTCGACCCGCTCTACGGGGAGGCGTATATTTGGCTTGCGCTTGCCTACAGCCAGCTGAACGAGCACGCGCTTGCCATATCGGCTATCAAGGAAGTCATCGCCCTTCAACCCCATGACCACGGCCTGCAGGATATGCTGGAGCAGTTAAAAGGCCGGCTAAACTCGTATTTATACGATTCATCCACCTAAATAGAATGAACTAAAGTTTATCTCATGTAATGTCTGGATCCCCGGGTCATTTTTCCGTGTCAGAACAGGACTTTCTTTAGTTCATTCTATAAATCATGAGAAAGTGGGGAGCTAACATGTCAACCATCAAAGTAGCCGTCGCAGGAGCAGCCGGCAGAATGGGCAAGGAAGTCGTCAAACTGGTACTCGAGGATCCTGATCTGGAGCTGGTTGCCGCCGTCGGACGGTCCGGAGAGGGGACGGACGCAGGCACTTTGGCCGGACTACCGGAATGCGGCGTGAAGCTGACCTCCGATCTGGAGATGGCACTGGTCGAAGGAAGGCCGGACGTGCTGGTGGACTTTACGACACCGCAGTTCGCATACCCCAACACGGTCTTGGCTGTATCCCACGGGGTTCGTCCCGTGATCGGCACAACGGGCTTCACCCCGGAACAAATCGAAGAGTTGGACAAGCAGTGCAAGGAGAAGGGGATCGGCGGGCTGATCGCACCGAATTTCTCCATCGGGGCCATTCTGATGATGAAATTTGCGGCGCAGGCAGCCAAGTATTTCCCACATCTCGAAATCATGGAATTCCATGGGGATCAGAAGCTCGACGCGCCTTCCGGCACCGCCATCAAAACGGCTGAAATGATCGCTCAGAACCGCCAGGAGATCCGCCAAGGAAATCCGAACGAGGAAGAGACGATTGAAGGCTCGCGCGGAGGATATTATAACGGTTTCCGCATTCACAGCGTCCGCCTTCCTGGCGTATTCGCCCAGCAGGAGGTATTGTTTGGAGGCTTTGGCCAAACGCTGAAGATTCGCCACGATTCCTATGAGCGGGCAGGATATATGCCTGGTGTCAAAATGGCGGTTGAGAAGGTTATGACGTACGAGGGTATGGTTTACGGGTTTGACCATTTTATAGAGTAGTTCAGGAGGGGTTACAACATGCTAAAAATCGCATTCATCGCACATGACCGAAAAAAAGACGAGATGGTCAACTTTGTCACGGCTTATGAGCATGTGTTTGAGGGACACCAGCTGTATTCCACAGGAACGACCGGACAACGGATTATGGAGGGCACGAACCTGAAAATCCACCGGTTCATGTCGGGTCCGCTCGGCGGTGACCAGCAGATCGGGGCGCTCGTGGCCGAGAATGAGATGGACCTCATTATTTTCCTGCGGGATCCGCTGATGGCTCAGCCTCACGAGCCGGACATCAATGCGCTTCTCCGTCTTTGCGACGTCCAGGGGATTCCGCTTGCGACTAACATCGCAACGGCCGAAATTTTGGTCAAGGCGCTGGACCGCGGAGATTTTGCCTGGCGCGAGCTGGTACATAAATATAAGCCGGGTGCTGAAATATGAGTGAACGGCTGGATATTCTGATTTTCGGTGCCCATGCGGACGATGCCGAAATCGGGATGGGCGGCACGATCATCAAGCATGTGCAGGCCGGGCTTAAAGTGGGGATCTGCGATTTGACCTATGCGGAAATGTCCTCTAATGGAACGGTCGAGCGCAGGAAGCAGGAAGCGGCGGCCGCGGCTGGCGTTCTTGGTCTTTCCATGCGGAGCAGCCTTGGACTGCCGGACCGTGGACTGTTCATCACGCCGGAGCATGTGGACGCCATCACTGCGGAAATCCGCCGTCATGCGCCGAGGGTCGTTTTCGCTCCGTATTGGGAAGACCGCCATCCCGATCATGTAGCCTGCAGCAAGCTGGTTGAGGAAGCGGTGTTCAACGCCAAGCTGCGCCGGTACATGCCGGACAAGCCGCCTGTACAGGTGGAGCAGCTGTATTTTTACTTCATTAATGATATGGGCAGAGCCGATTTGATGGTGGATATTACCGCACAGCAGGAAATGAAGGAACAGGCGCTCCTGTGTTACCGGTCGCAGTTTGAGATGACTCCGGTTGAAGGAGATACGGTGGTTACCCCGCTGAATCAGGGATATATCGAACGCGTCAGATCCCGCGACCGGCTGACCGGCCAGCGCAGGCTCATTCCCTACGCGGAAGGCTTTGCGATCAAGTCGCCTTACGTCGTGGACATGTTCATTTCATGATCCGAATAATGACCGATAGACAGGACTGAAGTCAAGCGCCCAATCTTTAGGCTTGATTTCAGTTCTGACTTTTTATAAGCTGAAAGCGCGCAATCGAAATACCCGGTTGAGCGGTTGTACGCTGTAAAATGAAACGTCGCCAGACGTTTTTAATATTCTCTGGGTACATAATATAGAGAAGGCATGTAAAGAAGGGGGGACACGAAGCTTGGGTCAATCACTTAAAATTGGCATCACCTGCTATCCGTCACTCGGAGGCTCAGGTGTAGTCGCGACCGAGCTCGGCAAGCTGCTGGCCGAAAAGGGCCACCAGGTACACTTTATTGCCCACAGCATTCCATTCCGGCTGGGAGGGCAATTCCATAAAAACATTTTTTATCATGAGGTCGAAGTCAGTGATTATTACGTATTCCGCTATCCTCCTTATGACTTATCCCTTGCGACCAAAATGGCACAAGTGGCCAATATGCAGCAGCTGGACATTTTACACGTCCATTACGCGGTTCCTCACGCGGTGTGCGCCTTCTTGGCCAAGCAGATGGTAGGAAGCAACCTGAAGGTGGTCACGACGCTTCATGGCACGGATATTACGGTACTGGCGCAGGACGAATCGTTAAAGGATCTGATACGCCTTGCGATCAACGAAAGCGATGCGGTCACGGCGGTATCCGGAGACTTGATCCGGGAAACCCGTGAAGTGCTGGATATCAGTCGCGATATCGATCTGACGTACAATTTTGTGGATAAGCGCATCTATTATCCGCGCGATACGTCCTCGCTCCGTGGCGACTATGCCGAACCGGACGAGAAAATTTTGATGCATATTTCCAACTTCCGCCCGGTCAAACGCGTCGGTGACGTCGTGGACATCTTCGCCAAAGTCAACGAGCGGATGCCATCCAAGCTGCTGTTCGTCGGGGAAGGTCCGGAGCTGCCGAAGGTCCAATGCAAGATCAGGGAGCTCGGACTGGAACATAAAGTCCACTTTTTGGGCAAGCAGGACGAGATCGCACAAGTCATCTCATTGGCTGACGTGCTGCTTCTTCCATCGGAAAAAGAAAGCTTCGGCCTGGTTGCGCTTGAAGCGATGGCATGCGGCGTTCCGACGGTGGGATCGCTCGCCGGTGGAATTCCCGAACTGGTGGTTCACGGCGAGACCGGGTTCCTGTCCCCGATCGGAGATACGGACCAGATGGCCGATCAAGTGCTGCGGCTGCTGACGGATAGCGATCTTGCCGCACGGTTCCGCGAGGCCTGTCTGACCCGGGCATGCCGGGAATTTTCTGACGCATTGATCACACGCAAGTATGAACAGATCTATTATCGCGTTCTCGGACGCGAGGTGCCCCAGCTGGATGCGGTGTGCAGATAAGAGGTAGTCATTTAGGGGGTCATGGAAAGTTATGAAATGGAAGCAGGCGGATGCCGGGATGGCGGGCTGCGCCGAGCAGGTGCTGTCCGTCCTCGAAGCGCATGGGCATGAAGCGTATTGGGTCGGCGGATGCGTGCGTGATGAACTGATGGGCCGGCCGGTCAACGACATGGATATTACGACATCGGCACGCCCCGACGAAGTGACCCGGCTCTTTGAACGGACGGTGCCTACGGGGATTGAGCACGGAACGGTCACCGTTCTGGTTGGAAACTACGCCTTTGAGGTTACTACATATCGGGTGGAAGGTTCATACGAAAATCACCGCCGGCCGGCGGAAGTGGCCTTTGTGCGAAATCTGTCCGAGGATTTGCGCCGCCGGGATTTCACGATGAACGCGATTGCCTGTGACCGGCAGGGACGGATCGTTGACCCTTACCATGGTGAAAACGACATTCGAAAAGGCATCATCCGCTGCGTTGGAGAGGCCCGTGTCCGCTTTCAGGAGGATGCCCTACGGATGGTCCGATGCATCCGATTTGCCTCGGTGTTCGGTTACCGCATTGCCTTTAACACCTGGAAAGGCCTTCTCCTGGAAAGAGAAGGAATTCAGTATATCGCGCTGGAGCGGATCCGGGCGGAGCTCGACAAAATGATGGAGGGCCCTCATCCTTATCTCGGCCTGGGCCTGCTGGGAAGGAGCCGATTGCTGGAAAAAGCCCGGGTACCGTTTACATCTAGCACCGTGGACGCCTCCCTGTCCAGGATCGGCGACATCCCTTCCAAGGAGACCGCTGTCAGATGGGCCCTGCTTATGCTGGCCTGCGGCTTATCCGGACAGGATGCCGGAAACCTGATGCGCCAGTATACGTTTTCCAACGATGCCCGCGAGAGGGTTGAAGCCCTTTTGTATTTGGACGAAGAGGTAAAAGGGTTGAGTGGCGAGACCCATCTTAGAGAGCAGTGGGTAGGTCTAGTACTGAAATACGGTAAAGAATCTATCCGGCGCTGGCTCCTGCTTTGCTCAGTACTGCCGCAGGAGAACAGGGGGACGGCAGCGGATGAGCTGCTGGCCCGCGGGCTGGAATGGATGGACGAAATGAGGATTTTCCACCTGCAGGAGCTGCAGATCGGCGGCTCCGATTTGATTGCGATTTCGGGCAAAAGGGGCGGACCTTGGGTGGGAGAACTGCTGAAGCAATTGCTGTTTAAAGCGGCGGCAGGCATGCTGCCCAATACGAAATTGGATTTGACAGAAGAAGTGAGACGGGTGATGGTTACCGATGAAAAAGGCTGAGACCCTTTTGGATATACTGCTGGATGCGGAAGAATTTGTTTCGGGCGAGGAGATCAGCCGGCGGCTGTCGGTCAGCAGAACCGCGGTCTGGAAACAGATCAACAAGCTCCGTGAGGCAGGGTACGAATTTGAAGCGGTTCCTCATAAAGGCTACCGGATTGTCAGCAAGCCGGACCTGCTGGACCAGCAGGAGCTGGCGCAGCGGATACAGTCTAAAGTGATGGGATCGCAGCTGAAAATATTGGGGACGACGGTATCGACGCAGGAAGAAGCGAAAGCGCTGGCTGAGGAGGGGGCGCCGGAAGGCACCCTGGTCATTGCCGAAGAACAGACCGGCGGCAAGGGGAGGATGGGCCGCAAATGGTTTTCTCCCTATGGTAAAGGCATCTGGATGAGCCTGGTCCTTCGGCCAGAGCAGCCGCTCCATTACACACCGCAGCTTACGCTCTTGACCGGAGTGGCGGTGTGCCGGGCGGTCCGCAAGGTTACAGGCGTCATGGCCGGTTTGAAATGGCCGAACGACCTGCTGGTCGACGGGCGGAAAATTTGCGGCATCTTGCTGGAGTCGGCGGCGGAGGACGAGCATGTCCGCTACTGCATTGCCGGCATCGGAATCAGCGCCAACCTGGACCGCGACGATTATCCGGAAGAGCTGACGGGGATCGGAACTTCCCTGAAGATCGAGGCGGGTGAGCCGATCGACCGGATGGCGCTCATCGCCACGGTGATGGAAGAGTTTGAAATGCTGTACGAGCTGTACCGCAAAGACGGATTTCAGCCGGTCGCCTCGCTGTGGGAGGCGCTGTCGGTAACGTTGGGCAAGCGTGTGTCGATTCAGACCGCACGCGGGCCGATCGAAGGAATGGCCGACGGGCTTGATGCAAGCGGCGCGCTTCGAGTTCGTACCGATTCGGGAGAGCAGATTCCTGTTTTTTCCGGAGATGTCGAACTTAGACGATGAAAATATAATGAATTTTTGCTATAATGACATGTAGAGGCGGTATCGACAGATGATCGAACTGCACTCTGCATGTTTTTGTTTGAAGAACACCCTCATAACTGCAAATGGAATATTGCCGTTACGTTGGATTCTGCTCTGAGCCGGAAGGACCGAGACAGAAGGGACGATCGCAAGTGACCCTTTATGCCCTTTCGGACCTTTTTAGTGACTCACTAAAAGGTTTTTTTGTTTTTATCCTATTTTTCACACCCATCGAAAGGGGAAGAAGCACAATGGCAAACAAACAACCACTGAATATCGTGAAAATGAAAAAGATGAAGGCGGATGGCATCCCGCTCTCCATGGTAACCGCCTATGACTATCCTTCGGCGAGCTTGGCGGAGGAAGCCGGCGTGGACATGATTCTGGTCGGGGATTCGCTCGGGAACGTGGTGCTCGGTTATGATTCCACGCTGCCGGTCACGATCGACGACATGGTGTACCATACGAGATCGGTTGTCAGAGGCGCCGGGCATACATTTATCGTGGCTGATATGCCGTTTATGACGTACCACGGAAGCATCGACAGCACGCTGGACAACGTCAAACGCCTGATGCAGGACGGTCATGCCCATGCTGTGAAAATGGAAGGCGGACGCGAAATCTGCAACGCGGTGGAAACGATCGTCAAAGCCGGCGTTCCCGTGCTTGGCCACATCGGCTTAACGCCGCAGTCGGTGAACCAGATCGGGGGTTACCGGATTCAAGGTAAAGACGAGGCGGATGCCGCCAGATTGCTGGAAGATGCGAAGGCTCTCGAAAAAGCAGGGGCCTTCGGCGTTGTGCTTGAACTGGTAACGGAGGAAGTGGCCCGCTATATTTCCGAGCAGCTGTCGATTCCCACCATCGGGATTGGCGCCGGACGGTATGTCGACGGCCAGGTGCTCGTATTCCATGATTTGTTTAAGTACGCATCCCCGTATCGCGACAAGCGTTTTGTCAAAACCTATGGTGACATCGGAACGATCGTTCGCGACGGGATCAGCCAGTACGTTCATGACGTGAAGAGCCGCTCTTTTCCGGATGAGACCCATGTATTTACGGCAGACGATCAGGTCGTCGAGAACTTGTACGGCAAAGGAAAGGAGAAGGTGGGACGCGCATGAAAGCTGTAAGAACGATTGAAGAACTGCGCAGCGGTATACGGGCGCTACAAATAAATTTGGGACCGGAAGCCACGGTCGGCCTGGTTCCAACGATGGGTTATTTGCATGAGGGGCATGCCAGTTTAATCCGCCGTGCCCGCAAAGATAATGGAATTGTCGTCGTCAGCATCTTCGTTAACCCGATCCAGTTCGGTCCGGGCGAGGACTACGAAACTTATCCGCGTGACGAAGCAAGAGATCTGGCACTGGCTGAAGCGGAAGGAGCGGATCTGGTCTTCCTTCCGTCGGTGGAGACGATGTATCCGCAGCCGACCAAGACCAAAATCATGGTGTCGGACATTACGACCCGTTTGTGCGGAGCCTCCCGTCCGGGGCATTTTGACGGCGTGACGACGGTGGTGAGCAAGCTGTTCAACATCGTTCAGCCCGATAAAGGTTATTTTGGCATGAAAGATGTGCAGCAGGTCGCCGTGCTTCAGCAGATGGTACAGGATCTCAACATGAACGTAGAGATTGTTCCCTGCCCGATCGTACGTGAGGAAGACGGCCTAGCTCTAAGCTCGCGCAACGTGTACCTGAGCGAAGAGGAACGCCGGCAGGCGCTTGTGCTGTCACGCTCTCTGCGCGAGGCTGCGGCCGCTGTGAGCGAGGGGACGGCGATAACCGCCGGGGACATTCGAAACCTCCTGCAGCGCGTCATCAGCCAGTCTCCGCTGGCCGATATCGAATACGCCGAGGTCGTGTCTTTCCCAGGGCTTCAGCCTTATCCCGATGACGAAGAAATCAGCCGGAAGGACGAGGCCGTCCTGATGGCACTAGCCGTCCGTTTCGGTCGGACGCGCCTGATCGATAACCGTTTATTTAATCCCAAGGAGGCGAATTGACCGATGTACAGAACGATGATGAAATCCAAAATCCACCGTGCGACCGTAACCGAAGCGAATTTGAATTATGTGGGAAGCATAACGATCGATGAAGATTTGATGGAAGCCGCCGACCTGCTGGAGAACGAAAAGGTCCAAGTGGTGGATAACAATAACGGGGCGCGTCTGGAAACCTATGTCATCCCAGGTCCCCGCGGGAGCGGTGTGATTTGTTTGAACGGGGCGGCAGCCCGCATGGTTCAGCCCGGTGACACCGTCATTATTATATCCTATGCCGTCATGTCCGATGAGGAAATCAAAAGCCACAAGCCGACGGTAGTTTTTGTGAATGAATCCAACAAGCCGATGAATACAATGAGCAAAGAGGTTCACGCCACGATTATTTAAGGACTGGTCATGTATGCGCGGGGAAGCTAAGACAAGGAATGGCAGCCCGGAGCGGGAATGAAAAAGCCCGGGTTAACAAAAAATGAGTTCAGGTGACCGCACTGATTTCATTTTTGTTTAAGGTGGGATGCAGCCATGTTTCAGCATGTATTCGCGGAAATGAACAACATGTTAGACGAAATCGTGAAACATTACCCCACAGCGCAGGAGGCCCAAAAGCATCAGCTGATCCAAAAGTGGAATTTGCTCAAAACGATGAGCGACGGCATCATAGAAGAATGGTTGTCTTTTGAAGAGAAAATGGGCGCTTTCCGGGAGCAGGCCAAGATCGCCCCTGTATTTCCGCAGCATGAAACGCCCGAGGTCGAGATGGATTCCTTTATCCGGGGGCAGGGATATTTCAAGCTGCTGATGTACAGGCAGGCGGCCCAGCAATTTGCGCAGGTGATCCTTGAATTCCCCGACAGCTTTTTGGCCCGGATGTACTTGGCTATGGCGTATTTGCACCTGGAGGAGCCGGCGGAAGCCCGCCATCATTTCCAGTGGATTCTGCCGCTTGCCCAGCATCCCAAGCTGAAGGCGATGGTGCTGAATGCGCTTGGCTGTGTCGAGGCGATGCAAGGGCAGCTTGGCAAGGCCCAGGATTATTTTACGCTGGCGCTTTCGCATGATCCCTCGTTCCCGGATCCGCTCATGAATCTGCAGGTTTGCCAGCAACAGTGCGGTCAGCTTCATTATGGAAGCCAGTTAATATCGCTGATGTAATGCATGTGAGAAGACGATGCCCGCTGCACGGAAAGCGCCGGGTGTCGTCTTTTTCTATAGAACCGGAAGTTCAAGTTTTTCCTTCCTTGAATTTTCAAATGTGAAATCTTCTGTTATGCTGTTAAGGAGACTGGACGAAAGGATTTAGGAATCATGAAATTTGCCGTACTTGACTTCGAAACGACAGGCAACCAGTCCGCAGACGAAATTATTCAAGTTGGACTTGCCATTATAGAAGAGGATGGGACGATTTCAAAGGTGTATGGCTCTTATGTCAACCCGGGTATCGAAATCCCTCCGTTTATTACGGGACTTACCGGCATTACGAATGAGGATGTGGCCGCAGCTCCGGCCCTGGAAGAAATGATGATGGAGCTCGTGCCGCTGCTCGACGACGTGGTCCTGGTAGGGCATAATGTAGCATTCGATTTTAATTTTTTGCAAAACGCACTCGACCGGTGCGGCTATTTGCCGTTCTCTGGGCGGATTCTGGACACGCTCGACCTGCTCAAAATATGCTTCCCTTCGCTGACTTCCTATCAGCTGGGCATGGTGACCGGACACTTCGGTCTTCAGCATGACCGGCCGCATCAGGCCGACAGCGACGCTTTGGCGACGGCATACGTTCTGCTGAAGTGCCTGGATGAGCTGAACAGCCTGCCGTTGATTACGCTGCAGCGGCTGGCCGAGCTGTTTGCCGATGAGGACAGCGACCTCGGCTGGTATTTCGACGGTCTCTGCCAGGAGAAGGAGCGGGAACCCGCTCAAGATCTGAACAGCCACACCTTTTACCGCCAGCTGGCGCTTAAGGTGGAAGACTGGACCGAAATGGCCCCGCCGCGCGACGACGTGGACGACAATCCGCTCAAAGGCGTCGAGTTTAAGGAATATTTGGCCGAGATCGAAAAACGGCTGCGCGATATTATGCCTCATTACGAGGAGCGTGAGCCGCAGACGATCATGTTCGACCAGGTGATGAATGCGCTGGATCAGGACAAGCATCTACTGATCGAAGCCGGGACCGGGACGGGCAAGTCGCTCGGCTACCTGATCCCCTCGATTTATCAGAGCGTGAAGCAGGACCAGAAGGTGATGGTCAGCACGCATACGATCAACCTGCAGGAGCAGCTCCGGGAGCGGGATATCCCACTCTTGACACAGGTCGTGCCATTTCCTTTCAAGGCTGCCGTGTTCAAGGGCAGACAGCACTATTTGTGTTTGAGAAAATTTGAACATAAAATAAACAGAAGAGACTTTATCAATCCGAAGGAAGACACCATCACAGCCGCCCAGATGATCGTCTGGCTCGCCCAGACCGAATCGGGTGATGACGAGGAGCTGAGCCTCGGCGGCCGTGCGGGAGACTTCTGGGAGACCGTAAGCAGCGACTCGGACTCCTGTCAGGGCCGTGCCTGTCCTTGGTTCCGCAAGTGTTATTACCACCGGGCCAAGCATGAAGCCGGAATCGCAGATGTCGTCATAACGAACCATTCCAAGCTGTTTACGGACGTCAAGGCAGGCCATCAGCTGCTGCCTTCCTACGAGCGGCTCGTGATCGACGAAGCCCATCACCTGGAAGACGTTGCCGGCAAGCATCTCGGTCTTCATTTGAAGTACTTTACGGTCGTCCATACGCTGACACGGCTCTATAAGGACGCCCGGAGCGGGCAGCTGCCGGCTCTTCGCCAGCTGCTTCAATCGTCGGCCTATGAGCAGGCCGGTGAATGGACCGCCGTTATCGACCGGATGAGCGAGGATTTGGTCGATGTCAAAGAGCACTGGGACAAGCTGAGCGAATTGCTCTTCAACTTGCTTCCGGAACGGAGCGACGCTGCTCCCGGCGACGGCGGCCAGTATACGCTGCGCCTTCAGCCGGGGAAAAAGCCGAAAGAGTGGGAGACGCTGGCGGCGCTCGAAAACCAGATCTTTGTCACGGTGGGGGAAATCGTCCGCAAAGGCGAAAAGATGCTGGCCGAATACAAGGAGGAGCAGGATGATTACGGTTCCGACAGCCTGATCACCGATATCGGCGGGCTGCTCAAGGACCTCAGCTCCGAGCGGGAGAATCTCCGCTTCTTTATGACGCTGAACGACGAAACCGTCGTGTACTGGATGGAAGCGAGCGGCCATTTCCGCAGCAAATCGCTCCAGCTGTACGCTGTTCCGGTTGACGTCAGCAAGCAGCTCAAGGAACTGTTTTTTGATAAGAAAAAGAGCGTCATCCTGACGTCCGCCACCTTATCCGTAGATAAATCGTTCCAGTATATGATCGATAACCTCGGACTGCAGGAGGACCAGGACAGCGGACGCCTTGTGACGGTCCAGCTTCCGTCCCCGTTCCGGTACAGGGACCAGGCGCTGCTCGTCATTCCGCGGGATTTTCCAAGCGTGAAGGGAAGCGTCGGGGACGCCCTGTTTGTCGAAACGCTGGCCCGCTCACTAGCGGACGCCGCGATCGCGACCCACGGCCGGATGCTGGTGCTGTTCACCTCATACCGCATGCTGCGCCAGGTATACGAGCCGCTGAAAGAAGCCCTTGCACAAAGCGACATCGCCGTGCTTGGACAGGGCGTAGACAGCGGCAGCCGCACGAAGCTGATCCGGCGGTTTACGGACAGCAGCGCTTCGGTGCTGCTTGGAACAAGCAGCTTCTGGGAAGGCGTGGACATCCCGGGTGAAGCGCTGACTTGCCTGGCAATCGTCCGGCTCCCGTTTCAGCCGCCGAACCATCCGCTGGTGGAAGCGAAGAGCGAGCTGCTGCAGCGCCAGAAGAAGAACCCGTTCATGAAGCTGTCGGTCCCGCAGGCCGTCATCCGCTTCAAGCAGGGCTTCGGGCGGCTGGTCCGCACCGCCCATGACCGGGGCATCGTCATCGTATACGATACGCGCGTTATCGAATCGTATTACGGGAAGTACTTCCTGTACTCGCTGCCTGGACCGAAAATGGAGCATATGCAGACAGACCAGATGGTTCCGCGCATCTCTGAATGGCTTCATCAGGACGGTGTGTCTTAAATGAGTCCATTAGATAGATTGAACTAAAGCGGTTAGAACAGGAAATTCAATGCAAAACTTTAGTTCAATCTATATAACCAAATAAATATTCAAGCCGTTCAATAGGGGGAACATGCATGAAATCGGAGAAAATATCCGAGGCGGTTGTCCGCAGATTGCCTATATATCTTAGATATCTAAATGAGCTGAACAAGCGGGAGGTGGCCACAGTCTCCTCCCAGGAGCTCGGGCAGAAGCTGGATCTCAACCCGGCGCAGATCCGCAAGGATTTGGCGTATTTCGGGGATTTTGGCCGTAAGGGGATAGGGTATGACGTGTCCTATCTCATCGAGAAGATCCGTCAAATTCTGAATTTGGATCAGCAGATCAACGCGGTGCTGGTCGGAGCGGGGAATCTTGGTCAAGCTTTGTCCAACTATAACTTTTACCTGAAGGAAAATATGAAGATCGTGGCCGTGTTTGACGCCAATCCGTCCAAAATCGGCACACGGATCAACACCTTGACGGTACAGGCCATGGATGAGCTGAAAGAAACGATACAAAGCAAAAATATCCGGATCGGGATCATTACCGTCCCGGATTTCGAAGCACAAAACGTCGCCGATCAGCTGATTGCGGCCGGGATCGAGGCGATTCTGAATTTTGCGCCGACGATTCTGAAGGCGCCGGCTAGCATCCGGATCCATGCTGCCGATTTTACGACGGATTTGCTCAGCCTCGCTTATTATTTGAACAACGGAAAGGACGACACGGAAGATGACGGACAATTTGAAGAGCTCCAGCAGCCGGAGCGCCAATCCTAAATGGGCCATCAAGAACGGCAGCTTTGCCGTTTTGCGGCCGGAGCAGCCGGTATTGCACGGCTGGATGGTCATTGAGGGCGACCGCATCACCTATATCGGTGAAGAGGAGCCGCAGCTGGAGGAAGGCGTACAGGTCGTCGACGGCACGCATTTATTTTTTATGCCGGGCCTGATCAACACCCATGGACATACGGCCATGTCGCTGCTGCGCGGTTACGGGGATGACATGGTGCTCCAGGAATGGCTGCAGGAAAAAATGTGGCCGATGGAAGCGAAATTCACGTCCAATGACGTTTACTGGGGGACTTCGCTGTCGGTGCTCGAAATGCTGAAAGGCGGCACGACGACGTTCCTCGATATGTACGATCATATGGATCAGGTGGGCAAAGTGGTGACTGAGTCCGGCATGCGCGCTGCCCTGACCCGCGGTGTCATCGGTCTGTGCCCGGAGGATGTGCAGCGGCACAAGCTGAACGAAGCCATTCAGTTCGCCAAGGACTGGCACGGGCAGGCAGACGGCCGGATCACGGCGATGATTTCTCCGCATGCCCCGTACACATGCCCTCCTGATTTTATCGAGAAGTTCGTTCAGGCGGCGCATGACCTGGATCTGCCGATGCATACGCATATGTCGGAGACCAAGGCGGAAGTGGAGCAGAATGTACGCGATTATGGAACGCGTCCGGCGATTCATTTGGAGAAGCTCGGCATGTTCTCACGGCCGACGATTCTGGCACACGCGGTCCATTTGACAGACGAGGAAATCGACATTTTGGCGAAGCATCATGTGACGGTATCACACAACCCTGGCAGCAACCTGAAGCTGGCGAGCGGTGTGGCCCGCGTTACCGACATGATGCAGGCAGGCATTACGGTTTCCCTGGGAACCGACAGTGCGGCGAGCAACAACAATTTGGACATGTTTGAAGAAATGCGTCTTGCCGCTTTGATACATAAGGGCGTCTCGGGAGATCCGACGGCGGTTCCCGCGGCGGAAGCGCTGCGTATGGGCACGATCTACGGAGCCCAATCCTTGTTCCTGGAGGGAGTCGGTGCACTTGAGGCCGGGATGAAGGCGGATTTTATCGCGGTGAACACGGATCAGGCTCATTTTCTGCCGCGTACGGACTTCATTTCACACGTCATTTATTCGGCCAGCGCGAAGGACGTTGAGCATGTCTGGGTGGACGGGAAGCAGGTCGTGAAGCACGGCAGCTGTCTCACCCTGGACGAGGAACGCATCCGCAGGGAAGCCCAAGCGGCTTTTGAAGGTCTTCTCTCCCGATAAGACCGGGATGATTAGCTCACCTTTCAGAAAGGAAGTTCAGGTTGAAGAACAAGAAAAAATGGATCTTTCTCGGCATTGTCGCCCTGCTGCTGATCATTTTCGGCGCTTACCGTTATTTTATTTACGTGCTGCAGGATCAATGGAGCGAAAAGGACACCGCTATTGCCAAAGCGAAGCAGGAAGCCGGAATCGTGTCGGTCGCCGATGCCCAAAAGTCGGTGTGGGACCAGAACAGCATCTACTGGGTCGTGGAAGGGACGAACAAGACGGGCCAGGAGGTCATGGTCTGGGTGCAGTTCACCGATCAGGGAAAACCCAAGGAAGGCCAGAATACCGTGCATCAAGAGCTTTTGAGCAGCGGTATGTCCAAAGAGAAGATGAAGGCCAAAATCAAAAGCTCCATTCCCGGCATTAAAGATATGCGCCTCGTACCGGGTGTCTATAACGGAGAATACGTATGGCAGCTGTTCTATAAGGTGAAAGATCACTATTACTATCAATTTTACCGGTTCAGCGACGGAGCGGAAATCGGCAGCCCGTTCACGCTGCCCAATCGATGATTTTGTTTAAACGGCCATATCATGCAGAAAGAACCCCATCCTCAAATGGGGTTCTTTGGCTTACAAAGGATAATATTTAAAATATATTCACACTTTACCTTCGATTTAGTATATACAATGTGATATACTCTTATTTGTATTGAAGAGATATATATGACGAACAGCCCGGATTGTACTTTAATTAGAGGATAGCGTTTTTCAGTAAAATTCAGCAGCCCGCTTCAGCTTGGAACAAGATTTTTCTGCTCTTTATTGAAAAACATGGTATATAGAAGTGCTGTCAGATGCGTGTATCTAACGAAGAGATGGTTGTGTTTCGCGACAAGCGCAAAACCATCCATCGAATCGGACGGGAACAGAAGCATGATGGCCGACCAATGGACTTGAACCGCTAACGAAATATTTATTTTTGTCATCTAAAGTTTACTTTTTTTTTGCTTTACCATTTCGAAAGGGGGACAACAAGTGAAATTGCGTCCATTGCCTATTATTATAACTGTTGTTGTATCGGTTGCCGTATTGTTTGGCGGCTGGTTCTTTTATCGGCAAACGACCCTGCAGGGTCCGCTGCAAAAAATCGTCAGCAATTATCAGGGCGTGAATAACGCACATTTTAATATTACCCGCGATCAGGTGGATTTGAAACTCGATTTGAAGCCGAATGTAAATTTGGCTGATTTGGCGGATAAAATCTCCACCGAAGGCAAATCCGTCGTCGGCACCCGGACACTGAAGTTCGATTTTGTGGATCATTCATCGGACAAGCTGAACCAGTATTGGGATAAAGCGATGTTCTCTGTAGCCGAAGCGATGGAAAACAAGCGCTATACGGAAATTCCGGTCAAGCTGCAGGATCTGGCTAAGGGTACCGGAATTCAGACGAAAGCCGAAATGGACACGAAAAATGTCTATATCACGCTGACGGACGGCAGCTCAAGCAAGTTTCTTGTTCTGCCCCGTGATCCCGGCAAGATGGGAGTGTGGGAATAATGCCTAAATTGCTGAAGGAAATTTTGATCGGATTTGTGCCGGTATTATTCATTTTTCTAGCTTTTGTAGGGGTCAATGTCATCCCTCTCATTATCGCCGGCCTGATGATCGGCGGACTCCTGTTTATGACCAATATGAGAGGCGGACTGACGGTAGGTGCGGCTTCGGAACGCAAGCGTAAAAAGGGCGGGCCGAAGAAGCTCACTTTTGAAGAAATCGGCGGCCAGGATAATGCCAAGCAGGAACTGCGCGAGGCACTGGACTTCCTGATCCGTCATGATGAAATCCAGAAGCTCGGCATTCGCCCGTTGAAAGGAATTCTGCTGACGGGACCTCCCGGAACAGGGAAGACGCTGATGGCCAAGGCGGCCGCACATTACACGGATTCGGTATTCGTTGCCGCATCCGGCAGTGAGTTCGTAGAAATGTACGTCGGCGTCGGCGCGGGCCGTGTCCGGGATCTGTTCCGCGACGCGAGAAACCGCGCAGCCAAGGAGAACAAGCAGAGCGCGATCATTTTCATCGATGAGATCGACGTCATCGGCGGCAAGCGCGAAGGCGGGCAGCAGCGCGAATACGATCAGACGCTGAACCAGCTGCTGACCGAGATGGACGGCATCTATTCGTCGGACAGCCCGAGAATCCTTTTGATTGCGGCGACCAACCGCAAGGAGATGCTGGACAGCGCACTGCTTCGTCCGGGACGGTTCGACCGTCATATTCAGGTGGACCTGCCTGACAAGAAGGGACGCAAGCACATCCTAGAGCTGCATGCGAAGAACAAGCCGCTGCACGAGGATGTCAACCTCGATAAAATCGCCGAGGAATCTTACGGCTTCTCCGGCGCCCAGCTGGAGAGCGTTATGAACGAAGCCGCGATCTACACGATGCGTGAAGGTCTGAAAGAGATCGAGCAGCGCCATCTGTCCATGTCCATCGACAAGGTGATGATGGGTGAGCGCACCGACCGTGAATCGACGATCGAAGAGAAGAAACGCGTCGCCATCCATGAGCTTGGACATGCCATCATGGCAGAGCTGGTACGTCCGGGCAGTGTCAGCCAGGTGGCCCTCAGCCCACGCGGCAAGGCGCTCGGTTACGTGCGCCATAACCCGCAGTCGGAGCAGTACCTGTACACGAAATCGTTCCTGGAAGAGCAGATCATGATTGCTCTCGGCGGCGCGGCGTCGGAGGAAATTTTCTACGGCGGACGCAGTACCGGTTCGAGCAACGACTTTGAACAGGCGCTCGACATCGTCAAGACGATGATGAGATCCGGCCTTACGTCTCTTGGCATCGTAAACATGGATATGGTCACGACCGAAGAGCTGATGAAGGTGAACAATGAGATTCTGGAAGACCTGATGGGCAGAACGCGCAGCCTTCTGGAGAACCACCGGATCATTTTCGACAAATCTCTGGATATTTTGCTGGCAGAAGAAACGCTGTCCGGCGAACAATTCCGCAAGCTGTTTCATGAGTTTTCACTACTGCCAGCCTAATGCGCTGGCTCTTTTTTTTACTTTTTTTTAATGCTGCGTTATTATTATAAGTTGGGTCGTAAATGTATTTTTCGACAAGAAGGGTACAATAAATATAGAAGACCATGGAAGGTGGAGCAGAAACATGTACTTTAAAAAAATTGGTGTTATCGGCGGGGGGACGATGGGCCAAGGCATAGCCGAAATGCTGGCCGCCAGAGGCCTGGACGTTCTGCTGGTCGAGAAAACGCCGGAGAAACTCGATTATTCGTACAGCATGATCGAAACGAGTCTCGATAAGCAGCTGGAGAAATGGGCGATCACCCAAGCGGAGAAAAAGCTCATTTTGGGCCGAATCCAAAAGGTGGTCCATTTTGCTGAGCTGGGAAGCTGCGATATGGTCATTGAGACCATTTCGGAGGATCTCGAAGCGAAGAAGGAAGTATTTGCCCAGCTGGATCAAGTGTGTCCTAATCATATTATTCTCGCCAGCAATACTTCTACGCTCAGCTTAACGGAGCTTGCGAGCACGACGATGTATCCGGAGCGTGTCATCGGCCTGCACTTTATCCATCCTGTCAGCAAGGTTGACCTCGTGGAAATTATTCGCGGCCTGAAGACGTCTGACTCCACGTTCGGGGAAACGAAGCGTTTTGTGGAGGAAGTCGTGGACAAGAAAGGGATCATGGTCTATGAGTCCCCAGGCTTTGTGACGAGCCGCATGATCTGCCTGATGATTAACGAAGCGCTGCATATTCTGCAGGAAGGCGTCGCCTCCGCGGAAGATATTGACGATGCTATGCGGATCGGCTATTCGTTCCAGCACGGACCGCTCGAAATGGCGGACCGCTTCGGTCTGGATTCGGTTCTGGCCGCTCTGGAGCGCATGTTCCGCGAGTTCGGCGAACTGAAATACCGCCCGTCCATCGTGCTGAAGAAAATGGTTCGTGCCGGGCATTTGGGCGTGAAAACGGGAGTAGGCTTCTTCAAGTATGACAAGGATGGTGACCGCGTATGAAAATTTTGGTGATTAATGCTGGCAGCTCTTCGCTGAAATACCAGCTGTATGATATGACAGACGAAAGCGTACTTGCAAAAGGACTCGTAGAACGGATCGGCATGGACTCATCCATCGTTACCCATAAACCTACCGGCCGTCCGGACGTGACCGAGGTCAGCGAAATTCTGGAGCATACGACGGCGATCCGCAAAGTGCTTGCCCTGCTGACGGATAAAGAGAACGGCGTGATCGAATCCGTGGATGAAATCCAGGCGGTCGGCCACCGGGTCGTGCACGGGGGAGAATTCTTCAAGGAATCCGCTCTGGTGGATGCGGAAGCCAAGTCTAAAATCCGCCAGCTGTTCGATCTGGCGCCGCTTCATAACCCTGCATCCATGCTGGGGATCAAAGCAACGGAGGCGAATATGCCTGGCGTTCCGCAGGTTGTCGTGTTTGATACCGCCTTCCATCAGACGATGCCGGAGACGGCTTATTTGTATGCTATTCCGAGAGTGCTGTACAACAAATACAAAGTCAGACGTTACGGGATGCACGGCACCTCGCATGATTTTGTCAGCAAAGCTGCAGCGGAGTACCTGGGCCGGCCGCTGGAAGATCTGAAGATCATTACCTGCCATATCGGCAACGGGGCCAGCCTTACCGCCGTGGATGGCGGAAAATCGGTCGACACCTCCATGGGCATGACGCCGCTCGAAGGCTTGATGATGGGTACGCGCAGCGGTGACCTGGATCCGGCGATCGTTCCTTACGTGATGAACAAGGAAGAGCTGACGGTCAACGAAGTGAACTCCATGCTGAACAAGCACAGCGGTCTATTGGCCATTTCCGGCATCAGCAGCGACATGCGCGAAATTACCGAAGGGATGGAGAAGGGCGATGCCCATTCCAAGCTGGCCTTTGACATGTACGAATACCGTCTGCGCAAGTACATCGGTTCATACGCAGCCGCGCTGAACGGCGTAGACGTGATCGTCTTTACGGCGGGCGTCGGTGAGAATTCGGTTGTTTTGCGTAAAAAAGTATGCGAAAATTTGACTTACCTGGGCGTGGAATTGGACGAAGAACTGAACGCCGTCCGTTCCGGCGAACCGCGCCGCATTTCTTCCAAGAACTCCAAGGTGGAAGTGCTGGTCGTTCCGACGAACGAGGAACTGGTGATCGCCCGCGATACCAACCGGATCGTTCAATCCTTGAACGCCTAGGCTGAAGGGATACAGGCAAGTAAAGTTAAGGGAGAGATTGAAGCATGGCCACCAAATGTGTAATTCGTGACGTAAGCAAGCACGTGGGCGAAACCGTCACGATTGGCAGCTGGATCAACAACAAGCGTTCCAGCGGTAAAATTCAATTTTTGCAGCTGCGCGACGGCACCGGATACATCCAGGGCGTCGTCGTCAAGAGCGAAGTCACCGATAAAGTGTGGGAAGACGCGAAAAGCTTGACGCAGGAGAGCTCCCTGTACGTCACAGGCGTCGTGCGCGAAGAACCGCGCAGCCCGTCCGGTTATGAAATGACGGTAACGGATGTGGAAATCATTCATCTGACGGAGAACTATCCGATTACGCCGAAAGAGCATGGCGTCGACTTCTTGATGGATCACCGCCACCTGTGGCTCAGATCGTCCAAGCAGCGGGCGATCCTGGTGATCCGCGCCGAAATTATCCGCGCTGTGCAGGAGTTCTTCGACCAGAACGGCTTTACTCTGGTGGACCCGCCGATCTTGACGCCGACGTCCGCAGAAGGGACCACGAACCTGTTCCATACGAAATACTTCGAGGAGGACGCCTATCTCACGCAGAGCGGTCAGCTGTACATGGAAGCCGCGGCGATGGCCCTCGGGAAGGTGTATTCGTTCGGACCGACCTTCCGTGCCGAGAAGTCCAAAACCCGCCGCCATTTGATCGAGTTCTGGATGATCGAGCCGGAAATGGCATTTACGGATCACGAAGAGAGCCTTCGTGTGCAGGAGCAGTTCATTACGCATGTGGTGCAGTCCGTCGTCAAAAACTGCCGGGCAGAGCTGGAAGCGGTTGGACGCGATGTATCCAAGCTGGAGAACATCCAGGCGCCGTTCCCGCGCATCACGTACGATGAAGCGATCGAATTTTTGCATGGACAAGGCTTCGATATTCCTTGGGGCGAGGATTTCGGCGCTCCGCATGAAACGGCGATTGCCGAAAATTACGACAAGCCGGTGTTCATTACGCACTATCCGGTCGGCATCAAGGCGTTCTATATGAAGCCGGATCCGAACCGTCCGGACGTCGTGCTGTGTGCCGACATGATCGCTCCGGAAGGATACGGCGAAATTATCGGCGGCTCGCAGCGGATCGACGATCCGGAGCTGCTGGAGGAACGCTTCAAGGAGCATGAGCTGTCCACGGACGCCTACCAATGGTACCTGGACCTGCGTAAATACGGGACTGTGCCGCATTCCGGATTTGGTCTCGGACTGGAACGGACGGTAGCCTGGATTTGCGGTCTGGATCATGTCCGCGAGACGATTCCGTTCCCGCGGACGCTGTACCGCTTGTACCCATAATGCCGGAAGAGGTGGAGCTCATGGACAATGCAGGTTGGAAGACATGGGCCGAGGGAGCATCATCCGGACTCGGGGCAGGCATGGCGGTCATTCCGTATGTGCTGCTTCGCCATTACCGCAAGCTGAAGCTGACGGATAGCGAAGCGATGCTGCTCGTTCACCTGATCGCGTTCAAGCAGGTCGAGCAGAAGGACTTTCCGACGATGGAGGAGCTGGAGGAGGTTACGGGATCCGGCGCCCAGTCGATTGCGGAGTCGCTGCAGAAGCTGATGAGGGCAGGGTTCATCGCCATCGATGAGGAGCTGGACGAGCTGCGCGGCATTCAATATGAACGGTACAACTTGTCCGGTCTGTATCATCAACTGAGCCTGTGCCTGGCGAGCGAGGAGAAGCAGCGGACCCAGGCTGCGAACAGACGGACGAAGAAGGCGGCCAAGCCGGAGACGGACAGCAGCAATATGTTTACCGTTTTCGAAAAGGAATTCGGCCGTCCTCTCTCACCGATGGAATGCGAAACGATTTCGGGTTGGATGGACCAGGACCGTTACCCTGAAGAGCTCATCCGCATGGCGCTGAAGGAGGCGGTCTTTGCCGGTAAGGTCCATTTTCGGTACATAGACCGGATCCTTCTGGAATGGAGCCGCAACCGGGTGCGTAGTGCCGAGGACGCCAGAGCCTACACGCAGAAATTCCGCGGCGGCGGCAGAGCCTGACATCAGAGAGTTGAAAGCGTGCCTTTCCGGTTAGACGGAAGGGTACGCTTTTTTAGCGTCTGAACAGAACGGTTAGGCCGTGTGGTTTGAATCAGGTGTAAGGACAGCTGCTGCTTGGAAGCGGTTTGGTTTCCGTCTGATTATGCGCCGGTTCGATGGACGTTTCCATATAAAAAAGGCGGATCGGCGGGCGGCGGGAACATGATCGGCAGGCAGGAGTATGGTACAATATTTCATAGTGTTTAAGAAGCTGGGCTGTAAGCTTTTATATGTTAAAGGAGGATATCCATGAAGAACATACTGATCCTTGGCGGTACCCGTTTTTTCGGCAAACGGCTTGTTGAGCGGCTGCTGGAGGATGGGCATGAAGTCACCATCGCGACAAGAGGAAACACGCCGGATCCCTTTGGCGACAGGGTAGAGCGGCTGGTGCTGGATCGCGAGAATAAGGAATCTCTGGCCCTGGCCGTGGCAGACGGCAGGGTGTGGGAGGTCGTATACGACAACATCTGCTACTCCCCTCAAGCGGCCCAGGATGCCTGTGACGTATTTCAGGGAAAAGTCAAAAGATACATACTTACCTCGTCCTTGTCGGTGTACGATCCTTCTTCGCACCGGAATCAGGAGAAGGACGTCAACCCGTACATTTATCCGATCACGATGGGAGGCAAGGATGATTTCTCCTATGCAGAAGGCAAGCGGCTCGCCGAGGCTGTCTTTTTCCAAAAGGCCGACTTCCCGGTATGCGCCGTCCGCTTCCCGATCGTGCTGGGGGAGGATGATTACACGGAGCGGCTTGAATTCCATATCCGGCGGGTACAAAGCGGTACGCCGATCGGCATGCCGAATCTGAGCGCCAAGCTGTCGTTGATCGATTCTGAAGATGCGGCTACTTTCCTGAGCTGGCTGAGAACCCAGCGCGTGGAAGGGCCGATCAATGCCTGCTCGCAGGGGGATGTCAAACTATCGGACATCATCGGCTGGATCGAGAAGGAAACGGGACGTAAAGCCATCATCCAGCGGGAGTCGGCGAAAGAAAATGCTTCTCCTTTTGGCGTTCCGGAGTCCTGGACGATGGATACCTCCAAGGCGGAACGGCTGGGATATTCGTTTAAGCCGATCCGCTCGTGGGTTCCGGCTTTGATCAAGCAGCTATCTCAGCAGGAGAATGTTTAGAAAAAGATTTGCGGCGCTTCAGCTGGCCTGGGGCAGCCAGGCACGGATTCATTAAACAATTTAGGGCAGCCTCTTCCTTCGGGGAGGGGCTGTTTTTCTTTTGGATGATATTGGCACGAATTTTTTTTGAAAAACATGCAGGGTTAACCCGGAGGGCCGGCGTCTATAGATACGGGAAGGAGGAGAGAGTTATTGACGAGGAAGCATTGATCGAGCAAATTCGTGATGGCGACCAAAGCGCGTTCCGCACGCTCGTGGAGCGTTACGGACAGCATGTGTTCCATACGGCCTACTCGGTGCTGAAAGATGCCAAGGAAGCCGAGGACGCGGCCCAGGAAGCCTTTATACAAGTGTATAAATCTCTCTCCGAATACCGGTCCCAAGGATTCAAGACGTGGTTGACCCGCATTGCTTTACATAAAGCCATCGATGCTAAAAGAAAGCTGGGAAGGCGCAGGGAAGACCAGCTTGCGGATGCAGAGCAGCTGAACCAGTGGCCTTCCGGTGAAGCGGATCTGCTGGCCCAGCTGGTCAAGAAGGAGAAAAAAGAGACGCTGGAGCGGAGGTTACATCGCCTGCCGCAGCAGCACCGCGAAATTTTGATTCATTTTTATATTCAGGAAAAAAATTACGAGCAGATCGCCAAGGAGCAGGGAATTGCCGTCAAAACGGTGGAATCCCGGCTGTACCGGGCGAGAAGCTGGGTCCGCACCCATTGGAAGGAGGAGGAGTGGTAATGAGTCACAAAGGACGCTCCCAGCCGGTGACGCAGGATTGGGTGGAGTACATACAGGGGGATTGCTCCCCGGAAAAAGCGGATTCGCTGGAGTCGCTGCTGATGGAGGACGATACGGCCCTGGCGGCATACATGCAGGTCATGAATGATCTGGGACCGAAGCTGCCCGGTCTCGAATATGAGCAGCGGTTCATCGACAACGTCATGGATGCTCTTCCTTCCGAAGATAAGGATGCGGAGCGCGGAGCAAACGAAATTTGGCGCCGGCGGTGGTACGAGCATCGCATGTTCCATTACGCCGTGGCGGCCTGCATTACGCTCGTATTCCTGTCGACCGGATGGTTTGACAAGCTGGGCCCGGAAACGCTGCACAAGGCGGGGACCGGCGGCCAGCCGACGTATGGTGAAAAGCTCGTTCATGTGACGACAGGCTGGCTGGACCGGCTGAAGCCATAAAAAAGAGAGAACAGATGACCATTCAGAACAAAGGAAAGGAACGATGACTTTGTATCCACAACGCAGTAAGATGGCTGCTTTTATTCTCAATTTCATCCCGGGCCTCGGCCACTACTACATGGGACGGAGGCTGAGAGGGGTTATATACCCTATGCTGTTTTTTGGAGGTATTTTGTTTGGGGTGATGGTGGCGATCGCACTGGGTGAAGGCGGCATGTTTTTTGCTTTTACCCTGCTGTGTGCGGCTATACTATGGGGAATCTGCATGCTGGACCTGATCGTGTATCTGGTGCGCTTGCCTGCTCCGCAACCGGGGTATCCGCCGCAGCCTTATCCTCCGCATTGGGAACCGGGGGCAGGTCCTTATCCGGGAGGATACAGCGGGCAGGGGCAGCCTGGGTTTCCGGGGAATGGACCCGAATTTGCCCAGGAAGGAATGTATGCGCAGCAGCCGTACCCCCCTTATCCGCAGCCCAGCCCGGAGAACGAGCGCTTCTTTACCATTCTGCTCTCCTTTATTCCAGGGCTTGGACATCTTCATATGGGATTGATGCAGCGGGGCCTGTCGTTCCTGATCGCCTTTTTTGGGCTGGGGACCGTCATGTTCTTCCTGACCGGCCTGACCAGCCATGCGTTCTTTATGCTGTTTCTCGGCATCCTGCCGATCATCTGGCTGTACTGCATGTTTGACGCCGTGCAGCTGATCCACCGCAAGCAGGCCGGCGAACGGGTTGAGGACCGCACCCTGTTCGACGAGATGGAGGCCGGCCGTGCGGAAGGACGCCGCAGCAAAGTGCTCGCCACGCTGCTGTCTGCTTTCCCGGGAGCCGGACATATGTATCTGGGCCTGCAAAAAAGAGGGCTGCAGCTGATGGTGATTTTCCTGGGGAGCGTCTACATTTTGGATTTGCTGCGTCTGTCCTTGTTCATGTTTCTCATTCCGCTCATCTGGTTTTACGCCTTCTTCGACGGGCTGCAGCAGACGAGCCGATACGGGCGGGAGCCCCTCATCGACCGGCCTGTCATTGAAGGCATCAAACTGCACCAGAAGTGGCTTGGCATTGGCCTAATGGCACTCGGCGTGTATTATATCGCCACGAGCCTGATCATTCCCGAGCTTGAAGCACGTTTTCCCGAGTTCCATATCGATTACCGGATTTCGCATTACTTGAAAACAGCCATCGTGGCCCTGCTGCTAATCGGCGTAGGCATCCGGCTGTTAACCGGGCCTAAACCTAGCGGCCGGGAGAGAAGCCACGGGGATTTTTAAACGGATATTCACTCTAAAATACTGTTCGGCACTTCATGCAGCCTGACTTGAGTCAGGCTGTTTTTTTTATGGGGATTAAAGAGGATAAATATGGTGGCATTGGGGCCTTACGAGCAAATGACTTATAGCGGTAACCAATGGAGCACGATATCGATTGCTTTCCTGTTTCAGGAAATGGTATGATAGCCCATGCTCTAGCATGAGTTCGGGTCGGAATCGGGTATGAAGGTTTTTATCATGAAAGCCCACAGCTTGCCCAGGACATAACTGAGATGGAGGTGTTATCGTACGTATGAACCAGTGGGATGCCGATATTCACATCACGGACGCTTTGGTCTGCGAGCTGATCGAAAGCCAGTTCCCGGATCTGGCGGGACTTCGGATCAGGCAGATTGGGGAAGGCTGGGACAACGCCGTTTATCGGGTGGGAGACCGCTATACGTTCCGTTTTCCAAGAAGAAGCATCGCCGTAGAATTTCTGCGCACAGAAGGGAGGCTGCTGCCGCTCCTTCGTGATTACATTACGTTTCCCTATCCCAAACCGGTGTTTTACGGACTGGAAAGCGAGGCATATCCGTTTCCGTTTCTGGGTTACACTTATATTCCCGGAACGTTTCCCGTTGGACTGACCGATGAACAGCGGCGTTTATCGGCGGCTTCTTTAGGAAGCTTTCTGCGTAAACTTCATTCGTTTCCGGTGGGAATTGCAAGGGAAGCGGGGGCTTCGGAAGACCACCGGAACCTGACGGACGTAACTTCACGCAAGATGAAAATGGTAGACATCCTGTCCAGCCTGAAGCCTCATCTGCCAAGGGAGGAGCATGATGCCATCCAGAAATATTTGAACCACCATGTTACCGTGGACCGGATTACCCCGAAGGAAGTAATGCTCCATGGCGATCTGCACTTTAAAAATATGCTGGCAGACGAGCGTGGACAAATCAGCGGCGTGATCGACTGGGGAGATCTGAATGTCGGCCATCCGGGCTGCGATCTCAATATCGCTTACAGCTTTTTGGGGCCGGCAGAGAGGCAGTTGTTCTTCGAACAGTATGGCGAAGTGGATGAGGAAACCAGGCTGCTGGCCAAGCTGATCGGCGTGTTTATTCCGATGCTCCTTTTGGCTCAGGCGGTTCAAATCAAGGATGCCGGGGTGGCGGAAGAAGCGCGGGCCAGTATTCGCCGGGCTTTGTCCGGTGATTGAAGCGGCCGATAATGATCCTCGGGAAGCGTATGGTCGTGGTCCAACGGGACGGATGAAACTTTTTTGAAAAGCGCCCCCCAACCTGTTAAGAATGTTGGTGCCAGCTGCCCGAGTGTTAGGCAGTAAACCTCGACTTAACTGTCGGGGATTTTGGTTAGCTCAAACCGGCTGCCCCATCTTTGGGTAGTGGCGATGAGGGTGCGGTCTCCTTTCGTAAAAAAATAGCCGCTCCCTTCATGCTCCTTATAGTCCCACCCCTGCTTCTCCAGCATGGAAATGATGCGCTGACCATTCTGCTGAGAATTGAGCCGGCTGATATACCAAGTATTTTCCCCATCTGACAGCAGGACAGCAGGCGTATCGCCGGACTGCATGCCCTGATTCCATGCCGTCTTTTTGTCGATCCCTTGAAGCGGAAAAGCCGGGTATAGAAGATGGGTCTGAAGCATGAGCCACAGTATAATGGATAGCAGAACCAAGGCTCCCGACGCGCCGATAAACCATTTTTTCAACACGATATATTTCCCCTTTGTTTATCAGATAAAGTTCACAGTGCTAGAATTTTCCTTTATCCCATTATAGCCTGGATGTTCGATGTCTTGACAGGCCTACATAATGCAAACAGGCGTTACTTTCCTCTCACTTAAAGCGTTTTATACAAAGAGAATGACGTACAGATCGCGTTTGAAGGGGGCGCTCTATTGAAATTTATATTGCCGGCGATCCTGCTGACAGTGTTGGTGTTAGCGGGCTGCAGCCCGGAAAGGAATACGTTCAGCTCCCCGCTGTATCAAGGCCGAAGCTTGAAGATCGGGGTGATTGGTGATGTTCCGATGGTGCGGGAGAGTAATGTTACTTTTAAGCAAATTACGTTTGATGATTTGGAAAAAGGAGATTCGTTCTTATCCTCATACGACGCCGTTTTTATCATGAAAGAGGAGCTGCCGACAGCCGCATCGCCGCAGTACGCCAAAATATATAAACTTGCTGGAATTCCGTTTTTTTTCTTCGAATCTTCCAGATATCTTGCCACCTATATAGATGCTACGATTTCTTACGAGGATTGGCCTGACATGGGGCCCGGTTTCTTCGTACTTGGATACGACGGAGGGACACGGCACCAGTTTGGCACAGGTTTATACAACGACACCAAAAACGAGACGAATGTCAAAAGCGCTTACTCCGATATCTTCAGGCAGATCGAAACCGGGCTATAGATGGTAATATCGTATTGAATAAGGAGGAACATGTCCTGAAAATCATCGGCTGCTCGCTGTTAGTGCTTCTACTGTTACTTACCGGATGTGCTCCCGTCCCCCAATCTTACAGCATGCCTGAGTATAAGGGCAGAAGCTTAACGATCGGAGTGGTTGGAGGGGCGCCTTCTGTAAGGGAGAACAACGTTAGCTTTGTAACCTTAAATAAAGCAGATCTGGAGAAAGGTACCGCGAATTTAACCGGCTATGATGCCGTGTTTATCATGAAGAAGCATGTCTCTCATTTTGAAGCTCTTATGGAAAAAAATGAACTGAACTTAGAGGACGGCGTTCCGATCTTTTTTTTACAATCTTCGAATATACCGGATCCTCTCTTGAGCGGCGAGGGCTTGCTCCGGAAGAATACTTCCGAATCTAATGAATTTGCGTTAGGTTATGTGAAGAAGGGAGAGCAGAATAAAACATTTTCCTTAGTCTTGGACGAACAAAACGACCCTTTCTCAAACCTGGAGAACGCCTATACCATCCTTTTCAAAACAATCGAATCGGGTATTTAACCGGACAAAAAAATCCTTATTCCGACGCCGGCAGATCCGGTATGGAATAAGGATTTTTTGCTTGTTTCATCAAGAGCAGCAAGGCTGCTTCCGCGGTTGCTTAACGCCGGCCATCCAGCGTAAGCGGGGCGGCACTGTTCTGAAGAAGCATGCTGCGGTACAAATATTCAAAAATGAATTCAAACGCCTCCAGATGCTTTTTCGCTTCAAACGCGTTTTTACCCCACGCATAAATGCCGTGGTTGCGCAGCAGGATTCCCGGTACGGCCGGGTTCAGCACGCCTTCCACGAGTTCGGCAATGCGGGGAATATCCGCATAGTTCGGAAGCACAGGGATGGAAATCGGCGCATTCTCCTCCCAAATGTTGAACGCTTTAATCAACTCGATGCCCTGAGCCGGCACGGCTCCGGCCTCCCCGAACCATTCGCTGATCAGGTTGTTAAAGATCGTATGCACATGGAACACGGCGCCGCAGCCGGTGAGACGGTATATTTCGCAATGGATTTGCGTCTCCGCGCTGGGCTTCAGCGAGGTCGTTTCCACCGCCCGGCCGCTTTTGTCCACGAACAAAAAGTCTTCCGGCGTCGTCAGCGACTTGTCTTTACCGCTCGCCGTAATGGCGAAATAAAAGGCTTCCGGGTCAAATTCGCCCACCCGCATCGAAAGATTGCCGCTGGTCCCCGGGAACCAGTTCTTCGCGGCAAACTGCTGTTTGATCAGGCTCAACTCTCCGAGAACCTGCTGCTTATGCTCCAGGCTAATGCCGGCAAAGGTCATGTCTACAGCACTCCTTGTCGTTGTTTCTTCTTCATGTCCTCGATAATGTCAAAAAAGGTTTCAAAAGGAACATGCTTCACGCCAAGCTCCGCGCATTTGTCCGTCAGGATGGAGCGGGAGTAGACGAGGTCGGCGATTTTGGCGCCTTCGAAGTCGGTCAGGCTGTCGCCGATCAGAATCCGCTCGTATTCGTCTTCCGGGAACCGCCGCATGACCGTCGTTTTGCACATCCCGCAGCCGTTATGGCAGGGATCCTGGCAAGGGTGCGGCCAGAGAATCTCGATCCGCTCTCCGCTGAAATCGGCGCTGTTGCAGAAAATATGGTCGGACGGAATCCCGAACGGCTCGAGGAGCGGATCGATAAAAAAGTCCATGCCGCCGCTGGTCACGTAAAAGCCGATATTTTCCTCTTTGGCGTAGTCCAGAAACTCACGGAAGCCGTCGCGAATGCCCGCCCGGCTTAAGACGTAGCTGACAATTTCGTCCTTCATCGAAGAAGGCAGCAGGGCGAACATGGCGCCGACGCCTTCGCGCAGGGTGATCTTCTGGCTGACCGTATCTTCCATGATCGGCTTGTACCCGGCCGGGTCAAAATGCTTCATGATCGCCACGATGTTATCCGACAGTGTGATCGTGCCGTCAAAATCGCAAAAGATTACGCGTTTCTTGGCTGTCATCGTTCGCCTCCCCAGGCGTCCAGGGCGGCCTTCAGCTCAGGATGGCCGTCTTCGGCATACTGGGCGAGCGGAATGGACTGCTGCGCCGCAGCAATCGCCTGTACAAACGCCCGTCCGCCGGCCTCCGTACCCATCGGATGGCCGTGAATGCCGCCGCCGGCGTTCACGACGACGTCGGTTCCGAAATCCCGCAGGATGAGCGGCACGAGTCCGGGGTGAATTCCCGCCGAAGGCACAGGCATGCTGGCCTTCAGTGGCAGTTCACGGCTGATCAGCTCGTCACGGATCGCCATGTTTTCCGCCTTAGGCATCGTCACGGATCCGTAAGGGGAAGGGAAGAGCACCAGATCCGCGCCGGCGAGCCGCATAAGCTGGCCGAGCAGCACCGAGGCAGAGATACCATAATGCGGCGACGGGTAGAAGGCTCCCGCGAGCGCCGGATGCGCGGCGATCGGTACGTTGATCTCCGGATCGCTGCTCAGTTCATGCAGCACGTCGTAGCCGTAGGACAAGACGTTGAACAGCAGCGCGTTCGCGCCGGCGCCGATCGCCTTCTTCGCTTGGCTCTTCAAGCTGGACGTCGGTCCGGTCAAATTGGCCGCATACAGCAGCTTCTTGCCTGTTTCCTTCTGCGCCGCTTCTGCCGCCTTCAGGCATACTTCCACGCGCTTTTCGATCGGCGTCAGTTCGTTTTCGAACAGGATCTCGTCGTCTTTAATCAGGTCGACTCCCCCGAGGGCTTGTCTCAGAAACTGCTCACGCAGCTCGTCCGCATTCAGGCCGATGACGGACTTGAAAATGCTCATCAGAAGCGGCCGGTCATGGACGCCGAGAATGTCCCGAATGCCGGCAATGCCGAATTTGGGGCCGGGGAAACCCTGCACGAAATGATCTGAAAAGCCGAGGCGGTTCAGCTTGATTTTGCCGTCCATCGAGATTTTGCCGAAAACGGTGACAAGCAGGGCCGGAATGTCGCGGCTGAAGTTGATGTCCGGGTACGCGATGGTGACGTCGGCGTACCGCTCGCCGGGTGCGGCGCCTTCCGGCTCATGCACGTCCACCTGGAGCACTTCGCCAAGATGCTTCTGCATTGATTCCCGCTTTGCTTGGGGAAGCTCGGTCCAGCTGCCGACGGTCATGCCGACAGCGATCGATTCGGCCTTTTTACGAAAGTCGGCCTTGTCGTCATACAGCCGGTACGTGGCTGTGCAGCGGCTCATGAAATTCCCTCCTTCAGCGCGGCCCCCATTTCCCGGGAGCGTTCCGCGCAGCGGTTCACGGCAGCGATCACTGTTTCGAAGAAATCGCCTTTGTCAAGCGTCTCCAGTGCCGCCTGGGTGGAGCCGTTCGGCGATGTCACCTTCGCCCGGAGGGCGGCAGGCTCTTCGCCAGTCTGCTGCACCATCCGTGCGGCGCCAAGAACCGTCTGCACCGTAAGTTCCTTGCACTGCTGCGGCGTCAGTCCGCCGCGGATGCCGGCAGCCATCATCGCTTCCATCATGTAATAGATATAAGCGGGGCCGCTGCCGGAGATGCCGGTCAAAATTTCCAGCTTGTCTTCTTCCACGACCGTTACCGTACCGACAGCCTGGAACAGCGTCATGACCGTCTGGCGGTCCTGGTCGTTGATTTCCTTGGAGAAGGAGACGCCGGTTGCGCCGAGGCCGATGGAGCTGGAGGTGTTCGGCATCGTGCGGGCGACGGGCTGCTTGCGTCCGAGCAGATCCTGGATCGTGCGGATGGTGAGACCTGCGATGACGGATACGATCAGCGTGTTATCGGAGAGCAGCGGACCGAGTTTGCGCAGCACGTTAGCCGCATCCTTCGGCTTGATAGCGAGCACGATAATCGGAGATTCACGCAAAATTTCCGTCGTTTCCGCCGGGTCATTGTTCGTTTTGACATTGTAGCGGTGCTTGAGCTCTTCGAGCCGCCCCGAGTTGGAGCGGTTCAGCATGGTCAGGCTTCCGGCATTGACGACCGATCTTCCGATCAATCCTCTGACGATGGCTTCCGCCATCGCTCCTGCACCGTAAAAGGTAATGGGCTGGGCAATCATGGCCTGTTGTTGACTCATTATAATTCCTCCTTGCGCGGTAAGCCGGTATTGTAAAGCTCCGGTATTACCCGCGAATTTGTCCATTTCCATGGATGATGTATTTCGTGGAAGTCAGAGCCGGCAGGCCCATCGGGCCGCGGGCGTGCAGCTTTTGCGTGCTGATGCCGATCTCCGCGCCAAATCCGAATTCGAAGCCGTCCGTAAAGCGGGTGGAAGCGTTATGGTATACGGCGGCAGCGTCCACTTCGTGAAGAAAACGTTCGGCATGGCGCTGATCGGCGGTAACGATGCATTCGGAATGCTTGGTACCGTAAGCAGCAATGTGCTGCATGGCCTCATCTATCGATTCTACAATTTTTACGTTCAAAATGTAATCATTGTACTCCGTTGCATAATCTTCTTCTGTGACCGGGAGAGCCCAGTCGACGATTCTGCGGGTTTCTTCGTCGCCGCGCAGCTCGACGCCGGCTTCCTTGAATGTTCCTGCCAGTGCCAAAAGATGTTCCCGGGCAAACGCCTGGTGCACGATCAGCGTCTCCATCGAATTGCAGACCGACGGACGCTGTACCTTGGCATTGATCGAGATCTCCTCGGCCATCACGGGATCGGCCGTCTCATCCAGATACGTATGGCAGATGCCGGCGCCCGTTTCGATGACCGGCACGGTGGCGTTTTCCACTACGGTGCGGATGAGCGAGCTGCCGCCGCGAGGTATAACGACGTCGAGCAGGCCGTTCAGCTTCAGCATCTCGTCGACCGAGGAACGGTTCGGATCCTCGATCAGCTGCAGCGCCTCCGGCGGAATCGCGGTGGAGGCGAGGGCACCATGGAGCACCTCGACGATTTTGCGGTTGGAGGAGAGGGCGGAGGAACCGCCCCGCAGCACCACGGCATTTCCTGTCTTCAGACACAGGCCGGCGGCGTCGACGGTCACGTTCGGGCGCGCTTCGTAAATGATGCCGATAACGCCAAGCGGTACGCGGTATTTGCGGATACGGAGCCCGTTTGGCCGTTCGATATTCTCCAGCTCGTCGCCGACCGGATCGGGGAGCTCGACGATTTGCTCGAGCCCTGCAGCGATAGCGTCGATCCGCTGCGGATTAAGGGCCAGGCGGTCGAGCAGCGAGGATGAAGTTCCCTGCTGGCGGCCGCGCTCAAGGTCTTCGGCGTTGGCCGCGATAATGTCATCCTGCTTCTGACGCAGCGCCTCGGCCATGCGAAGCAGCGCCTGATTTTTCTCGTCGGTGCTCAGCCGGTTTAATACGGCGGCAGCAGCGCCGGCGCGTTCTGCTTTTGATCTTACTTCACTCATATCATAAATGCCTCCTTGTCCTTATTATGTGAGTAACCTATTTTAAGGTAATCCACTCATCCCTATGAATCACTTCGAGCCGGTGAACGGTATCCAGCGTCCGGATCACTTCAGCGCTGCCCAAGCCCTGAATCCGCCTGAGCTGCTCATCGTCATAATTGACGATGCCGCGGCCGCAGACCGTCCCTTCCAGGTTCAGCACCTCGACGACGTCGCCGGCATGAAACTGGCCTTCGACCTGCTTCACGCCAACGGGGAGAAGGCTGTGGCCGCCATGAACAAGCGCTTCCTCCGCTCCCCGGTCCACGTAGAGAGTGCCGAGCGGTGTGGACATGAACCCGAGCCACTGCTTCTTCATCGGCAGCGAGTGCAGCTCGGTGTCGAAGTAGGTTCCTTTGCCGCGGCCTTCCATGGCGCTGCGAAGATCGCCGTTCTCGGTCACGCGGCCCACGAAGACCGGCACGCCGCCGCGGGTGGCGATTTTGGCGGCATCCACTTTGGAACGCATGCCGCCCGTACCGACGGATGAACCGGCGCCGCCGGCAATGGAGTAGATCTCCTCGGTAATTTCTCCGACATGGTCAAACCGGATCGCATTCGGATTATTCCGCGGATCGGCCGTATAAAGACCGTCCGTATCGGTCAGGATCAGCAGGTGCTGGGCTTTGACCAGGTTGGCGACGAGCGCCGACAGCGTGTCGTTGTCGCCGAATTTCAGCTCATCAACCGAAACGGTATCGTTCTCGTTGAATATGGGGACCGCCCCCTGCTTCAGCAGCTCCTCGACGGTCATGCTGGCATTGTTCATGCGCTTGCGGCTGCAAAAGTCGGTGCGGGTCAGCAGGATTTGCGCGGCGGTGATGCCGTGCGAGGCGAATGCTTCCTGGTACGCCTGCATAAGCAGCGCCTGGCCGACGGAGGCGGCGGCTTGCTTTTCGTGCAGAAGCTTGGGCCGGAAGCTGTAGCCGATCGCCCGGAAACCGGCCGCGACGGCACCGGAGGTGACAAGCAGCACTTCGCATCCGGCTTTGATGAGTGCTGCAATTTCGCCCGCAAAGAAAGCGACCGCATCGCGGTTCAGTCCGCCTTCAACGCTAGTGAGCGAGCTGCTGCCGATTTTGACGACGACTCGAGATGGCATAGGATATCACGTTCCTTTTCTAATATAAGACTGCTCTGTTTTCCTCATAAAAACTTCCTGGTACAACAAAAAAACTTTCGTCCTTTGGAGTAAAGGACGAAAGTTTATACTTCCGCGGTACCACCTTTATTGATGATTGGATCATCCGGCTTTGGGCCCTGTAACAGAAGGCACTGTCCTGCACACAGGCAGGCCGCTCAGGGGTAGGTTTCGGAAGGGCTCGCGGTAAATTCTTTCAGCCGGTGGAATTTACTCTCTGGGCGCGAGTTGCCGTTCTTACTGGTCCCGTCAACGCGTTTCATTATGTTTCAACGATGCTTCCTTTGGTTCATCCGCTTTATTTTCACCTAGAATACCACGAAGCGGCGGTCTTTGCAAAAGGTTATACGAACAGATTCAGCCGTCCGATCCGCTCGGCAGCTTCCTGCAGCCTCTCCTCGGAGGTCAGCAGCCCGACGCGGACGTAGCCTTCGCCATGCCGGCCGAAACCGATGCCGGGAGCAACGGCCACCTTGGCTTCTTTCAGCAGGAGGTCGGCAAACGACTCCGACGTAAAGCCATTGGGCACCGGCAGCCAGCTGAAGAAGGAACCGCCCGGCTTCTCCGCCGCCCAGCCGATGCGGCCGAGACCGTCGAAAAAGGCGTTGCGACGCGATTCATACCGCTGCACGAGCTGCTGTACGCAGTCCTGGGAGGAGGTGAGCGCCGCAGCAGCAGCGGCTTGGATGCCGCCGAACAGACTGACGTAAATATGATCCTGCAGGTTGTTGATGAGCGAAATCACGTCCCTGTTGCCCAGCGCAAATCCGACACGCCAGCCAGCCATGTTGTACGTTTTGGAGAGGGTGTAGAATTCGATGCCGACTTCCTTGGCGCCTGGTGCCTGCAGGAAGCTGACGGGGCGCTCGCCGTCAAAGCCGATGGCACCGTAAGCAAAGTCGCTTGCGACGACGATGCCGTGCTCTCTGGCGAAGCGGACCGTGTCCTCATAGAAGCTTAGCGGGGCGACGGCCGATGTCGGATTGTTCGGATAATTCAGGAACATCAGCTTGGCGCGTGCCCGGTCCGCCGGGCTGATCCGGCCGTAATCCGGCAGGAAGGCGTTGTCCGCCAGCAGCGGCATAAACGACATTTCGGCTTTGGCCAGCGCTACGCCGGACCAGTAATCGGGGTATCCCGGATCCGGAACGAGGCACAGATCGCCGGGATTGAGCAAAATCTGCGGGAGCTGCACGAGTCCCGTTTTGCCGCCGAACAAAATGGCAACCTCTTTCTCAGGGTCAAGCTCCACGCCATAATCCTCGAGATAGCGATTCGCGATTGCTTCCTTTAAAAAGGCAAAGCCGGTAAACGGCGAATATTTATGATAGAGCGGGTTGGCTGCCGCCTCCTGCAGCGCGGATACGATGTGTCCCGGCGTGGGTGTATCGGGATTGCCCTGCCCCAGATTGATGACGTCATGCCCTGCGGCGATTTCCCGGTTCACCTTCTGCACGAGGGTAGCGAAAAACTGGGTCGGCAGCTGGGTCATCACTTCGGCGGGTACGATGGGAAAAGCGGATGCTGGACATGCGTTGTCCTCTGATGAATGCATATCAAATCACTCCGGTCTAGACTCGAGAATAATATGTTTAAATCTATCACGATTTATCAGGGCTGTATAGAGGGAAATGACTGCTTGCACGCGGAATGGGCAGCGTCTATGATGGTATACAAATGAGATTTGGGATCAAGCCGTTCGCGCCATGATCCAGGGGAGGAACCAATCATGCCTTTAAATGAACGCGTGGTGCTGCGAGCCGCTTTAATACAGGCCGATATTCAAATCGGCCAGCCGGAGGCGAACCGCCGCCATATGGAAGACCTGCTGGAACAGGCGGTGTCTGCCGAGCCGAAGCCGGACCTGCTAGTGCTGCCCGAAATGTGGAATACCGGTTACGCGCTGGAGCAGATCCAGGAGCTTGCGGATCCGGATGGCAGGGAGAGCCGGGAATGGTTATCGGCTTTTGCCAAGCGGCACGGGGTTACGATCGTTGGCGGCTCCATCGCGGAGAAAAAGGACGGCGGCATCTACAACACGATGTACGTTTTTAACGAACAAGGTGACACGACGGCCCAATACTCCAAGATTCACCTGTTCCGTCTGATGGACGAGGAGAAGCATCTTGAGGCCGGCGATGAAATCGTCAGCTTTGCATTGCGTGAGGGCTTTCAGGCTGGCGCTTCGATCTGCTACGACATCCGTTTTCCGGAGCTGGCCCGCACCCAGGCGCTGAACGGGGTAAAGGTGCTGATCGTGCCTGCCGAATGGCCGCATCCGCGCCTTCACCACTGGCGCACGCTGCTGATGGCCCGGGCGATCGAGAACCAGATGTATGTCATCGCCTGCAACCGCGTCGGGGTGAGCGGAAGCACCGAGTTCTTCGGCCATTCGCTCATCATCGACCCTTGGGGCGAGATTGTGGCTGAGGGCGGCGAAGGCGAAGAGATCGTGACCGGTGAACTCGATCTTGGACTGGTCGATGAAGTGAGAGGCCGGATTCCGGTGTTCGAGGACCGCCGCCCCGATATTTACCGTAAACCGTAACCTCATACCTCAATCTTCAAACCGGAAACCGCACATGAAAAAAAGGTCCGGGCTCTCCGCCCGGGCCTTTACACGTTTTTTAGACCAGATCATTCAGCGTATCCTTGAACGTTTCGATAAAAGCCTCCGCCGCTTTGGACAAATACCGTCCGCGCCGGTATGCGACCACAAGTGTCCGGCTCGGCACCGGCTCGGCAAGGGGAAGGTATACCGGCACGAATTCGCTTCGCGGTGCCCGCGCGATAAAACGCGGTACCAGCGTGATGCCCATACCCGTGGCGACGAGCGACTGGATCGTCTCCATGTTGTTGCTCTCAAAGACGACCTTGGGCTCGAAACCGGCCTGCTGGCACAGGTCGAAGGTTATTTTGCGGAAGCCCTGTCCCTTTTTGAGCACGATAAACGATTCCCCGCTCAGCTCATCGATCCGGACCGGAACCGGCTTCCCGGCTTTGGCTCTGGCAGCGAGCGGATGCGATTCCGGTACGGCGAGGTCGATCTTTTCTTCACCGATCACCTCGTATGTCAGCGAAGGCTCCTGCAGCGGCAGGGAGAGCAGGCTGAGGTCCGACTTGCCTCCCGCCGTAAGCTTTTCCAGGTTCATAGAGGAGTCCTCCAGCAGGGTGATTTCGATGTCAGGGTACTGGCGTTTGAATGTGGGAAGCACATGCGGAAGCAAGTGCGCGCCTGTAATCGGCATGCTGCCGATGACCACCTTGCCGCTCTTCAGCTGGGATATATCAGCCATTTCCTGGCGCAGCAGCTCCACGGCGTCTATAATTTTTTGGGCCTGCTCCATGAAGGAAGCCCCGGCATGCGTCAGTTCCACTGTGCTTGTATTGCGCTGGAACAGCAGCACCCCGAGCTCTTTCTCCAGCTTGGACAGCTGTTGGCTCAAGGAGGGCTGGGCGATGTGCAGCTTCTCGGCGGCCCGGGAAAAATTTCGCTCTTGGGCGATTTGGAGTGCGTATTGCAGCTGTCTAAGTTCCATGAGACACCTTCCTTTGCTTTCTATAAAGTAGCGGATAAACCACGCTTTGCTTGATAGTTAATTCCTATTACTTTTATAGATATTATATCTTGGATCAATTAAGCTGCAAATGCTATATTTAGTTTAATTCAAGAGGCTGCCGGGCTGAATCGACTTCTGTCCGGCGTCTCTTCCAAGGAACGAAACCATGAAGAGGTGACAGTGATGAGTAAAAGAACGATGTTTGAGAAAATCTGGGATAACCACGTGATTCATCAGGAAGAAGGCAAGCCGAGCATTTTGTACATCGATTTGCACCTCGTCCACGAGGTAACGTCCCCGCAAGCCTTCGAGGGCCTGCGCCTGAGCGGCCGCAAGGTGCGCCGTCCGGAGCTGACGTTCGCAACGATGGACCATAACGTACCGACGAAGGACCGCTTTAACATTAAAGACCCGATCTCCAAGCAGCAGATCGACACGCTGTCGCAGAACTGCCGCGACTTCGGCGTCACCCTCTTTGATCTGGATACGATTGATCAAGGGGTCGTGCACGTTATGGGGCCGGAACTCGGTCTGACCCATCCGGGCAAAACGATCGTCTGCGGGGACAGCCACACCTCGACTCACGGCGCATTCGGCGCTCTGGCATTCGGGATCGGCACAAGCGAAGTGGAACACGTGCTGGCTACCCAATGCTTGCAGCAGGCCAAAGCGAAGACGATGGAAGTGCGCTTCGTCGGCAAGCGCAACCCCGGCGTAACGGCGAAAGACATGATCCTCGGCGTCATTGCCAAGTATGGCACGGATTTTGCTACAGGTTATGTCATTGAGTACACGGGCGAAGCGATTCGCGAGCTGTCGATGGAAGAGCGCATGACCGTCTGCAACATGTCGATCGAAGGCGGTGCGAGAGCGGGCATGATCGCTCCGGATGAAACGACATTCGAATACTTGCGCGGACGCCAATACGTGCCGCAAGGCAGCGACTTTGACCAAGCGGTGGAGCAGTGGAAGCAGCTCGTCACCGACGAAGGCGCAGCATACGACCGCGTTGTAGAGTTTGACGTGGAAACCCTGATCCCGCAAGTGACCTGGGGAACGAGCCCGGGTATGGGTACGGACATTACGTCTCGCGTGCCGGTGCCGGCGGAACTGCCGACCGAAAACGAACGCAAAGCAGCTGAAAAAGCGATTGAATATATGGGCCTGACGCCGGGAACGCCGATGTCGGAAATCGAAATCGACTACGTGTTTATCGGTTCCTGCACCAACGGCCGGATCGAGGACCTGCGCGCTGCGGCCCAGGTAGCCAAGGGGCACAAAGTGTCCGACCGGGTAACGGCGATCGTCGTTCCGGGTTCGGGACGCGTCAAGATCCAGGCGGAGAAGGAAGGACTGGACAAAATTTTCACCGAAGCGGGCTTCGAATGGCGCGATGCCGGATGCAGCATGTGCCTGGCGATGAACCCGGACGTTCTCCAACCGGGACAGCGCTGCGCATCGACGTCCAACCGGAACTTCGAAGGCCGTCAAGGCCGCGGCGGTCGCACGCACCTCGTGTCTCCGGCAATGGCTGCAGCAGCAGCGATCAAGGGTCGGTTCACGGATGTCCGTGATTGGAACTTCAAAACGGAAGCGGTCAGCAGCTAAGGAGGAGAATAAACATGGAAGCTTTTACGAAATTAACAGGTCTCGTCGCTCCGGTAGACCGGGTGAACGTGGATACGGATGCCATCATTCCTAAACAATTTTTGAAGCGGATCGAACGTACCGGTTTCGGACAATTTCTGTTCTATGAATGGAGATTCGATGAGCAGGGCAACGACATCCCGCAGTTTTCGCTGAACCAGCCGCGCTATAAAGGAGCTTCGGTTCTGATCTCCAGAGCGAACTTCGGCTGCGGTTCTTCCCGTGAGCATGCGCCATGGGCGATCATGGATTACGGGTTCAGATGCATCATCGCTCCATCGTTCGCAGACATTTTCTACAACAACTGCTTTAAGAACGGCATTCTGCCAATCAAACTGTCTGAAGAGCAGGTGGAAGACCTGTTCCAGCGTACGGCAGCAAATGAAGGCTACGAGCTGAACGTCGACCTGGAAAACAAAACGATCACGGATGCCCAAGGTCTGCGTATCGATTTCGACCTGGATGAGCACCGCCGTCAATTCCTGCTGCAAGGCCTGGACGATATCGGCCTGACCCTTCAGCATGAAGACGCCATCTCCGCCTATGAGCAAAAGTACGCGGATCGCTTGTTCGCGTAACTTATCCAGCCGGATGGGCATTGCCCTTCATTATAAGCTCCCATGCTCCGATAAGGAGTGTGGGGGCTTTTTTGCTGGGCGCTGGAGTATACCCGAGGAGCCGAAGGAGTCAAGGGAGGTCGATATTTGGATAAATCGGGAATGAAAACAGGTAAAAATTTGTAAAATCAAGCAGGAATATAAGCTTAGCGCACAGAAATTGTTATAGGTCAAATACCGTTAATGTTTTTTTCATACATACATTCTGCGGCTTGTCACGAGCAGCAGCAAAAAATCAGTTTGTCAGAGGTGGAACATGAAGAAATTCGGCTTTTTACTGTTTTTATTGATGTTCGCCTTTATTGTCGGCGCCCAGGCGCCGTCGGTATCGGCGGCAAGCGGCACGGAGATCGTGCTGGACGGGAAACAACTGGACATGCCTGCGGACGCAGGGGTTGTCAACGTGAACGGAAGCATTATGGTTCCCTTCCGCGTGGTCGGTGAAAATCTTGGATTTGCCGTAGATTGGGAGCAGAAGTCGCAGAAGGTCACGATTCAGAAAGGCAGCACCAAGATGCTGCTAGTCGTGAAGCAGAAATCGGCAACCGTAAACGGCAAAAAGGTGAGCCTGGATCAGCCGCCGCTCCTGCAGAAGGGCAGCGTCGTTGTGCCGATCCGGTTCGTGAGCGAACAGATGGGGCTTGCGGTTAGTTGGGATGGCGTCAACAAAACTGTGTATCTGTCGACGGATGGATCGAATCCGTCGGGAGCCGATCCGGGAACAGGAGCAGGCAGTGGAGGCACAATACCGGTTCCTGATACGGGGAGCGGCAATTCGGAAGGCACCGCTCCGTCAGGCGGTTCTGAAGGATCCGGCGTGACCGGCCAGGAGGGGATTGCTGAGCTGACTGGCATCAGTTTTAGCGACAACCGCCTGATGATCGCTACCTCCGGTAACGGAAATGTGGTCCCGAAAGTGTTTACGATGAAAAATCCGGACCGCATCGTCGTAGATCTGCCGCAGACCCAATTCTCAGGAGCACTGGGCGAGACGCTTCCCTTGAGCGCTGACGCTCAAGGGAAACTGGACGTCAGCGGGTATCCCGACGTTTCCGGGATTCGGTATTCGTTGTTCAGCAGCAGTCCGTCCACCGTTCGGATCGTGATTGATTTGAACTATGCCAAAAACTATGCCGCATACCCTGATCCGTCCGGAAATGGTATGTTTATCGTCGATTTGAATTTAGCTTCGGAGACGCCGTCGGTTCCGGTCGGGGGCAGCGGGAAGAAGGTCGTCGTGATTGACGCCGGCCACGGTGCCAAGGATCCCGGGACGATCGGCTATTCGAAAACGAAGGAGAAGGACTTCAACTTGGCGGTTGCCCTAAAGGTCGGACAGCTTCTCGGGAGCGAGCCGAATATCGATTTTGTTCTGACGAGAAGCGATGACACTTTCCTCGAGTTGAAGGACCGTGTTAAAATAGCCAACGATCTGAATGCCGACGTATTTGTATCCATCCATGCGAACAGCGCGGGCTCGTCTGCGGCGAGCGGCAGCGAAACCTATTATCAGCGTGATGCAAGCAAATCGCTGGCGAACGTGCTGCACAAGTATTTGGTTCAGGCTACCGGCCTGGCGGACCGGGGAGTGAGATACGGCAACTTCCACGTCATTCGGGAGACCAAAATGCCGGCTGTTCTCCTGGAGGTTGGTTATTTGAGCAATCCGAAGGATGAGGCAACCTTGTTCTCCGAAAACGTCCAGCAGTCCGTCGCGCAGGGAATTGTGAGCGGCATTAAGGAATATTTGGGATTATAGAATTCGGAACTTGGCTGAAAGGAGTGTTATGGTGAATAAAAAAATATGGTGCGCAGTTCTTCTGTCCGCCGTGATGATTGTGGGAGCAGGCTGCGGTCAGAAAGCGAAGACGGCTCCTCCTCCGCCAGCGAGCGCTTCCGAACCGAGCTCAATTCAAGCGGACGAGAGCACATCGCCGCCGGTTACGGAAGGTACTGCTCCGGCTGACAGCACGGCAGGCAGCAATTCGGGCAATGACAGCAGTGGAGGGACCGGGGAACCCAAGGGGGAATCAACCGGTGAGGCAGCTAAGGATCAACCCAGCTTTCAGAAATTGACCATTGATGTATATTACACCGACCCTCAGGAAATGGAGCTGAAGAAAGCCCAGAAGGAGATCAGCTACCAGGTTCCTCTTGAGAAATACGTTGAGGCGTTCAAAGCGCTTCAAGACAGCGGCAGCACCGACCTCGTTCCGCTGTGGGGTAAAATCGAATTGACCAAAATGTCGCTGGACACGGATACGGGACTCCTGCATATGGATATTCATATCCCGGACGAAGCACGGCTGGGATCGGGCGGGGAACAATTTGCCCTCGACTCGCTCAAGCAAACGATGTTTCAATTCGACGAAATCAAAGCGATCGACATCCTCGTCGACGGCCAAGCCGTGGAGAGTCTGATGGGCCACATGGATCTCGACCATCCGATCAAGAGAGGCGAGTAGATCATCGTTTCAATCGTAACGAAGAAGCATGCCGATTCCTATTGGGAGTCGGCATGCTTTTTTTGCGGGAACCATGCTTTTCAGCAGGGGTGTTTGAATCGATAATACATAAAATCCCGGTTTTGTCCATCCAAAGTCATAGTAAAACTTTTGCATATAGAGGAATATATTCGCAACTTTTCAAGGGGGCTCGCGTCTAATAAATGTCTGGTGATGTCGAAGATGCCGAAGCCGAAACGTCAAAAAGCAGTTGAAAAATTTGAGAATGGTAGGGGTGAATAATGAAGAAGTTTGGTTTTTTGTTTGCGTTTATATTTGTCTTCATTTTGGCGTTTCCTCATAATGGACAGGCTGCGGCAGGGAGCACAAAGATTTTTTTGAATGACAATGAGCTGAAGCTAACAGGTAATGCAGTGGTTGAAAATGTGAAGGGTAATACGATGATCCCATTTCGTGTGGTCGGAGAGAGTCTGGGATTTGTTGTCGCATGGGAGCAGAAGACCGGCACGGTAACCATACAAAAGGACTCGACAGTCATAAAGCTTGTTGTTAATCAAAAGAATGCTACGGTTAACGGCAGTAAGGTTGCACTTAATATCGCGCCGATTCTGCGCACCGACACGGTCATCGTCCCGCTTCGCTTTGTGAGTGAGCAAATGGGACTGACCGTCAGCTGGGATAATGTGAAGAAAGTGGTATATTTAATTACCCCAGATTCGAATGCCGGAAACAGCGGAAATGCCGGCACCGGTGCAGGCAACGGCGGGACAACCGTACCCGGCAGCGGCAGCGGCGATAACGACAGCAGCGTCGGGCTCGTCAATGGACTCAGCTTCAGCGACAACCGTCTGCTGATCGCAACCAGCGGGTTGGTTAAGGCCAGCAGTTTTAAAATGACCGGTCCCGATCGGGTCGTCATCGATCTGACGAACGCGAAATTTTCGGATCAATTCAGCGGTTCTTCTCCGCTGGACAGCAATTATAACGGCTCAATCAACGTCAGCGGCTATCCGGATGTATCCAAAGTCCGTTACTCGCTGTATAACGATAATCCTTCCACGGTACGCGTGGTCATTGATCTGAATTATGCAAAAAATTATAAGCTGACCAATGAAAACGGGATGTATATCATCGACTTGAACACATCAGACAGCGGCACTCCTTCCACTCCAGTTGGCGGAGGCGGCAAAAAAATCGTCGTCATTGATGCAGGCCATGGCGATCAGGATCCTGGCGCATCAGGCGTTTCCGGCAAAAAAGAAAAAGCGTTTAACTTGGCGGTTGCCCTCAAAGTAGGGGCTCTGCTCAAAAATGATCCTAACATCGATGTCGTACTTACCCGCAGTGACGATACGTTCCTTGAACTGAGCGAACGGGTAAAGATCGCCAACGATTTGAAGGCGGATGTGTTTATTTCCATTCATGCGAACAGTGCAGGCTCCTCTGTGGCAACAGGAAGTGAAACCTATTATCAGCGGGATGCCAGCAAGGCGCTGGCCAACGTGATGCATAAGTACCTGGTACAAGCCACCGGACTGAAGGACCGCGGCGTTCGCTACGGCAATTTCCACGTCATTCGCGAAACGAAGATGCCGGCTGTGCTGCTGGAAGTCGGTTATCTGAGCAACAAAAACGACGAGGCTGCCCTTTTCTCGGAAAGCTTCCAGCAGCGGGTTGCCAAAGGCATTGTCAGTGGTATTAAAGAGTATTTGGGTGTGAAATAATGATCAGTCGCAGGAACAAGGAGGCGGGAAGTCAATGAATAAAAAAGTTTGGTGTGCAGGGGTTCTGGCTCTGGCGTTGGTTGCTTTGGCAGGCTGCGGCCAGAAGCCGACCGCCGCACCAGATCAGCAGCAGGAGACGGCCTCCGATCAGCAGGTGACTGGAAGCGGCGGAGATACGGCAGCCGGAGAAACGGGAACCGAAGGCACCGACGGAGCAGTTACTTCCGACAGCGGGCAGGACCAAGGTTCAGACCAAGGTCAGACCTCATCCGGTTCGCAAGGGCAAGGACAGGGTCAAGAGTCGACTGGCCAGGGCCAATCCACGTCCACACAAACGACGAATTCGAACCAAAAAAGCCTGAATATCGATGTCTATTATACAGATCCTGAGGAGCTGGATTTGCACAAAGTCCAGAAGGAAATCAGCTTCAGCAGCGATGATGAAAAGTATAAGAAGGCGTTCGAAGCGCTGCAGGCCAGCGACAAATCGGACCTCGTTCCTCTCTGGGGCAAGGTGGAACTTAAATCGCTGAGCATGAAGGACGGTCAGCTCACCATCGACATTCATATGCCGGATGAGGCCCGTCTTGGTGCAGGGGGCGAGCAGTTCGCCCTGGACGCGCTCGACAACACGCTGTTCCAGTTTGACGAAGTGAAGTCGATCGAACTGCTGGTTGACGGCGCCAAGGTGGAAAGCCTGATGGGGCATGTCGATTTGGAGCATCCGATGACAAGACACTGATTTTTTTGGGGAATTTCAGGAAATATAGCAGGAGCTCGGCTCCTGGATGTCGAATTATATACAGCTAGAGCATGGCTGATAGTATCGAACTAAAGTTGGAGCGTCGCGCATCCTTTGTGGGAGCTATGATTCCTGGGGAACGGGCGCCTCCGCTTTAGTTCTTTCTATTTATTTCAGAGAGGGGCACTATCATGGTTCAGAAACGCAGCAATCATTCCTTACCTTCTAAAAAAGTCGTCTCCGCCGTCCTGGTCGGTATGATGGCATTAAGCTCGGGCACAGCCGTATTCGCGGATACCCCGGCGACGACCGGAGCAAGTGTAACAGCAGCTTCCGCCGGCCAGTTCAGTGACGTCAAGAGCGGATTCTGGGCTGAGAAGCATATATACAAGCTTGCTGCCCAAGGCATCATCCTCGGTGATAAAGGGCTGTTCCGTCCAAACGATTATGTGACCCAGCAGGAAGCTGTTACGATGGCGATCCGTTTTGCCGGGCTTCAGAACAAGCTGAGCACGGACACAGCCGTTGCGCTGCCGGAGAATGTCGTCGTAAATAATTATTTCAAGCCATACGTTGCACTCGCTTTCCAGCAAAGCCTGCTGAACAAGGCGTCCGAAAGCGCGGCCACCGGTCAAAAGGGAACCTGGGGCGAGCGGAAGGCGAGCCGGGAGTGGATCACCGAAGTGCTCGTCCGCGCTCTGGGCAAGGAAAGCCAAGCTTCCGCAGCAGCCTCGAAGGCCACGACGTTTGCCGATAACGGCAAGATTTCCGCTTCAAAACGCGGCTTTGTGAACGTGGCACTGGAGCTGGGATTGACGAATGGTGTGGATGGTAACCGCTTTGATCCGCAAGGTTCGGTTACGCGCGCCCAGCTGGCGACCTTTTTCAGCCGGGCCGAAGCCTACAACAACATTAAGTACGACAACTCCGCCGAAGGCATCATCACCGGGCTGAGCGATAATAAGCTTGATTTGTATGTAGACGGCAGTGTGAAGAGCTACGCCCTTGATGCGACAACCGGATATTTTACAAAGAATTCGGAAACGAAGATTGCCTTTACGGAACTGAAGCCGTACACCAAAGTGATGGTCATCGGCAGCGGGACGAAGGCAGGGTATGTGGAAGTGACGGATCCAACGGTTCAACTGGAAAGCACGGAAGGAACGTTCCAGAAGCTGTCTCCGGGGAACATTCTCTGGATCGAAACGAACAGCACGTTCCAGCAGTTTACATATGATGCGGGCACGACGTTCCTGGATCAGAACGGTGCGAAGATCGATCCTTCCGCCATCGCGGTCGGCAGCAAGGTATCGGTATCTCGTGAAACGTTCAGCTCCGCGAAGAAAACGGTCATCGTTCAAGTGAAATCGGGGATCGTGAACAAGACGGGCACCGGAACGCTGCAGAGCATCGATACGGCCACCAAGTCGCTCGTTATCAAAAATGACGCGGGCAATCTTGAGAGCTACACTTGGGATGCCAACTCGTTCTTCAGTTACCAGAATGAGATTCTGTCTCCGTCCGAACTAAAAGCGGGCTCGACCATTAATTACACGATCAGAAACAACATGATTCAATCCATTGAATTAAAACAGGGAGTGGAGCGTACGATCCGCGGATCCTTGTATGAGGTTGGAGCAAACGGCTCGACCATCACCTACAAGCGGGACGGCGGAGCACTTGAAGTGAAGCTTCTTGCCAGCAAGCCGGAAATCGTCATCAGCGGCATCAGCGCACCGCTTCTTAGCGATCTGATCGCGGATTCCACCGCCGGCGACCAGGTGCAAATTACGCTGAATCCTGACGAGCAGGTAACCAAAATCGAAGTGCTGAACCGCCAGATGGAGCAAAAACGCGGAGCCTCGGTCGTATCCTATGAACCGAAGACGAAGCTGCTCACGCTGATGGATGCCAACAAAAAACCGTTCGTTGTGACGCTTGACGATAAAACCAAGCTGGTGTACAACACGGCCAATCCGACGCTGTCCGGCATCGAATCGCTGCTGACGACCGGCCGTAAAGTGAACGTCAGCTATCTGACGAACCGGGCGCTGTCGCTTGAAGTCATCTACCAGTACGACGGCAAGGTAACCGCGATCGATACGGCTGCCAAGAAGATGACTGTGGTCACCCCTGGCGGGGAAACACTCGTACTGCCTTACAGTAATCCGGCTGTACAGGCATACGGCAAGAGCAACGCGTCGCTGTCCGACGTGAAGATCGGCAGTGATGTCGCCCTCGTGCTGAATGCGACGCAGGATGCCATTTCGTCCATTCTATTGAAATCGACGGTTCAATTTGAAGTCGTGGACATGAACTATACCAGCAGCCGAATTACGGTGAAGAAGGATGGCGTGACGAGCCAGTTCTATCTGGACAAAGCCGCACTGACAGGAGATAACGGACAGGCGGTGGAGCTGGCGGATATTCGTGCCGGACAGATTCTCAACGTGACGTTTAACGGAACAAACGCGGCTGCCGCACAAATCGTGAAGCTGACGACGGGCCAAATCACGGCGGTGGATTCTTCTGCGGCATCGCCAAGCATTACGGTGAAGGATTATGCCGGCACGACGGAAACGTTCAAGCTGGGAACCGGGTCGAAAATCGTCAATGACGCCGGCAGCGCGCTGAGCCTGGGGAACCTGGCGGCGGGCAACCGCGTCGAAGTCCGCAAGGACGAAAGCGGCAATGCCGTGGTCAAGGTGCTGAATGTAACGACCCAGACCTACTGGAAATATGACAGTTATGCGAAGGAAATATATGTGAAACGGCAAAATGTCAATGATGCCAACCAATACACGCTTTCGCCTGGAGCATATATTCACCAAGGTGACACGATATTGACCGTGCAATCCCTGAAAGAAAATGATACTATTGTATTGTATTTAAACAATGGAACGATTGTAGAAATACAGAAACAATAGTATGCTTTGGGAATGGTCATAAGATACACCGTCTTGATGCGGGGTTCTTACCCGCGTCAGGACGTTTTTTTTTGCAGGAGGTACTTCGCATGAAGGCTGAAACCGTTCGCTATATTTTGGACACGATCGGAGCGATGTTCCCTGATGCGCATTGTGAATTAAACCACAGCAATGCGTTCGAGCTGACGATCGCGGTTCTGTTGTCCGCCCAGTGTACGGACGAAACGGTAAACAAGGTAACCAAGGATCTTTTTCAAAAGTATAAAACGCCTGAGGATTATGTTTCGGTTCCCTTGGAGGAGCTCGAACAGGATATCCGCCGGATCGGCCTGTACCGGAACAAAGCCAAGCACATCCACAATCTGTGCCGCATTCTGATCGAACAGTACGGCGGAGAGGTTCCACGAGAGCATGACAAGCTGGTACAGCTTCCCGGCGTAGGACGCAAGACGGCCAATGTGGTGGTGTCGAATGCTTTTGACGTTCCGGCGATTGCGGTGGATACGCACGTCGAGCGGGTATCCAAGCGGCTTGCTCTGGCGGGCTGGAAGGACTCGGTGCTCGAAGTGGAGAAAAAGCTGATGAAGCGGGTGCCCAAGGATGAGTGGACGATCACGCACCACAGGCTCATCTTCTTCGGCCGGTATCACTGCAAGGCACAGAATCCGAAATGTCAGATATGTCCGCTGCTCGATGTGTGCCGTGAAGGAAAAAAACGTATGAAGACGTCCCAAATCAGAAAAGATAAGGAACATACAGGATAGGAAGAACAAAGATGGAGAAGGATGGGATTTAGATGAAATGCATTTCGGTGTACACAGACAATTTTGAAATGTTTTCCGATATTTTTGATGCGGTTGTGGAAAGCAAACTGAGCGAAAACGAAGAGAAGGAAGTCGAAGGAATCACGGTGAGCCATTCGGGCGACGTGCCTGAGCATTACCTGGACCGGATGTCCGTTAAGCCTGAAGTCGTTGTCATGAAGGACAAGTCCCGGGGTTTGACGATTTTGCAGCACGGCAAAGTCTTTGAAATTTTGATTCCGGAACTGGAAAGCGCGTCGATTTAACGGCCTGTATATGCAGCGTAAGGCCCAGGATAAAACCGAATGGTATTCGGTTTTATTTTTTTTTGTCCGGCAAAGTGATTTCCAACCCATCGGTGGAATGTTAAAATAAAACTATTTGAATGGGTTTTTCGGCAAAAAGCGTCATGAGCCGCCTCATTCGGTCAATTGACACAAGGGAGAGTAGTCAGCATGTCGTTCACTGTCCAAACTACAGCTAGCCAAGGATCTATTGCGCTGCAGCCTCTGAAGGAGCAGCTTGCCGCTTGGGGCGATGCGAGATCGGCGAGTCTCATCGACGATTTAATACATAAAGCAGACGCCGGGGAAATGACCATCGCCTTTTGCGGCCATTTCTCGGCGGGAAAATCCAGCCTGATCAATTCCTTATGCGGACAAAAGGTGCTTCCATCCGGTCCGGTGCCGACCAGCGCCAACGTCGTCTCCATCCGCAATGGCGAGCCGCGCGCCCTGATCTATCCGGCCGCAGGTGCAGGGGATGAAGCCCCGAAAGAGACCGCGGACCCGCTTCAAGTCTCGCTTAAGGAACTGTACGAGTACTGCACCAACGGTGGTGACTATTCATCGGTGGAGGTGTGGGATCATGTTCCTCTGCTTGGGGAGCACGGCGTCTTCATGGATACACCAGGGGTGGATTCGACGGACGACGGCCATCAAAAAGCGACCCACTCCGCGCTTCATTTGGCGGATGTCGTTCTGTATGTGATGGACTATAACCATGTCCAGTCCGAAAACAATTTGGTGTTTGCCAAGAGTCTGTCGGATTGGGGCAAACCGCTGTACCTGATCGTCAACCAAATCGATAAGCACCGGGAGCGGGAGCTATCCTTTGATACCTACCGCCAGGAAGTGGAGGCGGCTTTCAAGCGGTGGCAGGTGCATTACGAGAATTTGCTGTTTATCTCGCTGAAGAATCCGGAGCATCCGTATAACCAGCGGGCTCAGCTGGATGGCCTGGTGCAGGAGCTGATCGCCCAGCGGGGACCGCTATTGTCTTACAGCATCGACTGTTCCGCTCGTCATATCGCCGAGCAGCATACGGCGCAGTTCGCCGATTCGCTGCAGGAGGACATGGAGCAGCTGCTGCAGGAGATGGGCGGCGCGGAGAAGGCGGCGGAGCTGGAACGGGAGATGGGCGCCCTCAGGGAGGAGATCGACCGGTTAGAGAATATCCGGCAGCTGGAGCGGGAAGCGGTCCGCCGTGAGGCGGAAGGACTGCTCGAGAATGCCAACCTGACCCCGGCCGATCTGCGGGACAGGGCGCAGCTGTTTCTCGAAAGCCGCAAGCCGGGCTTCAAGAAGGGCTTTCTGTTCGCCGGGGCGAAGACGGAGCAGGAGAAGCAGGAGCGCTTGGAAGGCTTTCTGTCTTCGCTGCGGGAGCAGTGCGCCTCCCAGATCGGGTGGCATCTTCAGGAGCTGCTGCGCCGCTGGGGACAGTCCCACCGGATTTGGAACGAGGAACGCGATCAGCAGCTTGCCGATCGGATGCCGGTCATCGGGCCGGAACTGCTGGAGGGCACGGTGGAGCCGGGAGCGGTGCTGTCCGGCGAATACCTGCTGAATTACTGCCGCAAGCTGTCGGCAGAAATCAAGGCGCTGTACCGCCGCGCTGCGCTGGACGCGGCGGAAGAGATGCTGGCGGATGTCGAGGCATCCGCCGCGCCCGCCAAGCAGCGCGCGCAGCAGGAGCTGGCCGCGCTGCAGGAGCAGTCCGCCGCGATGGCCCGCTACACGGAGCTGGCAGCGGCCATCACGGCGCGCAAGGAAGCGGCGGCGCGCCTGCTGCCGCCGCACCAGGCGCTCACCCCCGGCACTCTGCCGCGGGTGAGCGCCCCAACCCGGCCGGCTGTGCAGCCGGCCGGGGAAGACGCGGGCGCGCCGCTGGCGGAGCCCGCTGTGAAGCCCGCCCCGCATGGCGGGGCGGGGCCGCAGGGCGGCGCGGCCAAGGGCCGCCGCCAGCGGCTTGACGCGGCCGCGGCGCAGCTGCGCGAAGCGGCTGCGCTGCTGGGGCGCCATCCCGCGCTGGCTTCCGCCGCGCGGGGGCTGGAGGGCCGAGCCGAGGCGCTGGCCGGCGGCTCGTTCACGATGGCACTGTTCGGCGCGTTCAGTGCCGGCAAGTCTTCGTTCGCCAACGCTCTGCTTGGCGACAGCGTGCTGCCCGTCTCGCCGCATCCGACGACAGCGGCGATCAACCGCATCCTGGCGCCTAAGGGCGAGTATGCGCACGGGACGGCCAGGGTGCAAATGAAGTCGGCCGAGGCCTTCCAGGACGATTTGGCATATTCCTTCTCGATCCTCCAGCTCAGCAAGCCGGAAGGCGACGGCTGGCTTGAGGCGGTACGTTCCATGAAGCCGGAAGGTGTGCATCCGGCCGGCCTGCCGCATTACGGATTTCTCAAGGCGGCCGCCGCGGGCTGGGAACTGGCGAAACCGCTGCTGGGCAGCGTTCAGACCGTTGATATGCCGGAGTACCGCTCTTTTGTAGCGGATGAGACTAAATCTTGCTTTGTCGACCGGATTGATCTGTATTACAGCTCTCCGTTGACGGAGCAGGGAATCGTGCTCGTGGATACGCCGGGGGCTGACTCACTGCACGCCCGCCATACCGGCGTGACGTTCCAATATATGAAGCAGGCGGACGCCATCGTTTTTGTAACGTATTATAATCACGCGTTTTCCAAGGGCGACAGGCAGTTCCTGACCCAGCTCGGCCGGGTGAAGGACAGCTTTGCCCTCGATAAAATGTTTTTCATCGTCAACGCGGCCGATCTGGCTGCTTCCCCGGAAGAGCTGGAGCAGGTCGTCAAGCATGTGGACGGCAACCTGAAAGCCCGGGGCATCCGGCTGCCGCATATTTACCCCCTCTCCAGCATGACCGCGCTCGAGGCGAAGCTGGGCGGAGATGAAGCCATGCTGGCGCAATCGGGAATCGGCGCATTTGAGGATGCGCTCGGAGTCTTCGCCGGGGAAGAGCTGCCCAAGCTGTCCCTTAAAGCCGCCGCATCCGAGGTGTCGGCTGCGCGGAAAAGGGCGGAGGAATGGGCGCGTCTGTCCCGGCAGGATGCAGGCAGCAGGCAGCGGCGCAAGCAGGAGCTGGTCCGGACAGCCGAGCAGGCCAAGGGGCTTGTCGGGCAGTTTGCCTCAATGCAGCAGGGGAACCTGATTGCACAGGAAACGAAAGAGCTGCTGTTCCACGTCAGACAGCGGATCGGTTTCGGAATGGGTGACTTTTTTAACGAAACGTTTCATCCTTCCGTTCTGCGTGAGGATGCGGGTCAGCTGAAGCGGGTGTTTGCCGGGTGCGGACGCGAGCTGGAACGGACGCTCGTCCGTGAGCTGGAGCAGGAGCTGCTGGCCACGACGCTTCGATTGGAGAACAAAGGCAAACAAATCGTGCATGCGGCCGCCGTACAGACGACAGAGGATATATCCGCACTGGATGCCGGTTTGGTTCTGAATCCGCCGGAGGAAAAGGAGTGGGAAACGCCGGAGCTTAAGGAAGTTCAGCTGGAAGGCATCGTCGACTGGAACGCGGCCTGGGGATATTTTAAATCGCCGAAGGCTTTCTTTGAAGGCGGAGGACGCGAAAAAATGCGTTCGGCTGTAGAAGAACAGATCAAGGAAGCGCTGAGCCGCGAAGTATCCGCGCAGGAAGGGCTGCTGTCTGATTTTTACGCGCAGCGGATGGGGGATGCCCAGCATAGGCAAGCCGGCGCCCTGCAGGAGCAGCTGAAGGAAACGGTCGATGCGCTGACCGCCTCGCTGGAACAGGGCGAACGGCCGGAGACGTGGGATACCCTCGCAGCCGAACTGCTTCATATTGAACAGCGAATGACGTCTTAGGAAACCGCACGGTCACGGAGCGGGACACCGATTCGTGTTTGGTCGATAGCTGTTTCGAGACCTAGCTCGTCGTACTGATGGCCACAGAGCAGTCAATAAGGACCGTTCTCATCAGAAACTCATGCAAAACTGGAATGATGTTAGCTAAATACTCCATCACCGGCTAGCCGGTAATTTCTATGCCGAAGTCCCTGTTACAGGGGCTTTTTTATTTTCAATATGTAGGGGTGGCAAGTCCAGGTACTGACCGTACCGCTAACCTCTTGAAGACCGTTTCGGACACCGAAAAATGGAAGCTTTCCCCCAAGTCAGGAAGCGCTTTTACAGCACCACCCGGCTTTTTATCGGGAAGCGCAGAGATTGAGAGGATTTGGCATGATTTGATAAGTAAACCCGGATTATATCCAGTTAATGCCGAACCATTGACAAAGCGGCGAAAATATGCGCTGTTATCCTCTTTGCCGCCTCTGAGAGACGGTGTTAAACTTCATAAATGTTCACAACTTACGCGAATGATTTTCAAGCATTCACATGACTCGAAGGAGGAGAACCATGAATGTTCTCAGGCAAATGCAGGGCTTTTTTTGGGCGAAGCGCAGTTTTCTTTATTTATCTATACTCTGCCTCGCCATAGCTACTGCGCTGGGGCTTGTTACCCCGAATTTGCTCCGGAAGTTGATCGACGAAGCGATCGTTCCGCGGCATTTTGAGCTCGTTCCCGCTCTGGCGCTCACCGTCATCGGTGTCGTCACCCTTAAAGCCGTCATGCAGTTTCTAAGCGGCATGCTCGGCGGAAGACTGGGGAACTATCTGGCATACCGTTTGCGTAACGGCTGCTATGAGAAGCTGCAAGTCTTGTCTTTCCGCTATTACGACACGGCCAGAACCGGCGACCTGATGTCCCGTCTGACCGGGGATCTCGAAGCGATCCGGCAATTTATCGCCTTCGGCATCCCGCAAATTTTGAACACGATCCTCATGGTTGTGTTCGGAGCGGTCATGATGCTGTCGATCAGCTGGCAGCTGACGCTCGCTACCATGATCAGTATCCCGTTCCTAGTGTTTGTTGCCCTGAAGTTCGAAGGCAAGATCCACCCGGCGTTCCAGGAAATGCGCCTGGCGCTGAGTGCGCTGACGACTTCGGTACAAGAGAACATTACAGGTGTTCGTACGGTCAAATCATTTGCGCGTGAGCCTCACGAAGTCGACAAGTTTTCCGTGCGTAACGAACGCTACAAAAACAACCAGATCTTCGCTTCGGGTTTGTGGAGCCGCTACTTTCCGGTCATGGAGCTTCTCGCGTCCATCTGCGTCGTGCTGCTCCTCGGTGTCGGAGGCACGCTGGTCATTCACCAATCGCTGTCGCTGGGCGAGCTCGTTGCCTTCTTCAGCTTGATCTGGTACATTATCGGACCGATGTGGAATATCGGTTATCTCATCAACAACTACACGCAGTCGGAAGCTTCGGGGGAGCGGGTGCTCGAACTCCTGAACCAGCCGATTGACGTCAAGGATAAAGACAATGCCGTCGCTCTGTCTTCCGACGAAGTGAAAGGGCATGTCACCTTTGAACATGTTACCTTTGCTTATGGCAATAAGTTGGCCGCCATCCAGGACATTAATTTGGATGCGCCTCCAGGATCGGTCATCGGCCTGCTCGGCGGAACCGGATCAGGGAAATCGACGATCATCCAGCTGCTGATGCATGCGTATAACGTCAATAGCGGCAGCATCAAGCTGGACGGCAAGAACATTAATGATATTCAAGTCCGGAGCCTGCGCAGCCAAATCGCGTCGGTGTTCCAGGAGACGTTCCTGTTCTCGTCCAGCATCCGCAATAACATCGCCTACGGCCTGAAGGACGTAACGATGGACGAGATCATCCGGGCCGCCAAGCTGGCCAAAGCCCACGATTTCATTATGGAAATGCCGGACGGTTACGATACGGTGGTCGGCGAACGGGGCATGGGCCTCTCCGGAGGGCAGAAGCAGCGGATCGCGATTGCGCGCGCGCTGCTGAAAAATCCGAAGATCCTCATCCTCGATGACGCGACGAGCGCCGTCGACATGGAAACCGAGCACGAAATCCAGTCGGGCTTCCAGGAAGTTATGAAGGGACGGACGACGTTCATCATCGCCCACCGGATCTCTTCCCTGCGGCATGCCGACGAGATTCTCGTGCTGAACGAGGGCAAAATCGTGCAGCGCGGCAAGCATGAAGATTTAATCACGGTGCCTGGCCCTTACCAGGATGTATACCATATTCAATATGCAGACCACATTGCCCGGATGAATGGGAATGCAGGAGAGCAGGTGAGCTCATGAATCCCGCAGCGGAAACGAATAAACAGCGGCCGGGAGCCGCAAATAAGAACAACCCGAAGGGGAAGACGCCAGGTGTAACCGGCGAACGCTTTGTGTATCAGGATGACGAAGTCATCGAAAAGCCGTTTAACTGGTCCCAGCTGACCCGGCTGTTCGCTTATATGAAGCCTTATGCCAAGCAAATGCTGCCGCTCGTCCTGCTGATGATGGTCCTGGGGACGATTACGAAACTGACCGTTCCGTTCCTGACCAGTCAGGCGATCGACAAGGCGATCGCGCCGAAAGACGGTAATACGAGCCTGACGCTCTTGTATCTGCTTACGGCAGCGGCACTTGTTCTTTACATTATTCAGTGGATCGCGAGTACGTACCGGATCCGCCTGACCAACATTATCGGACAGCGCGTCATCTATGACCTGCGTTCGCATTTGTTCCAGCACATCCAGAAGCTGTCCTTCAACTTCTTTGACAAGCGGCCGGCAGGCTCCGTGCTCGTGCGTATCACGAATGACGTCAACTCCCTGCAGGAGCTGTTCACCAACGGTGTCGTCAACCTGATGATCGACTGTGTCCAGCTGGTCGGGATCGTGGTCATTTTGATGCTGATCAACTGGAAACTCGGACTTGCGGTTGTTCTGACCGTGCCGATCATGTTTTTCATCTCCACAAAGCTGCGGGTCAAGATCCGCCGCGCCTGGCAGGAAGTGCGCATGAAGAATTCCCGGATCAACTCGCATTTGAACGAATCGATCCAGGGGATCCGCGTTACGCAGGCTTACACACAGGAGCAGGAGAACATCAAGTTTTTTGACAAAATGAACATGGACAGCAAAAAGTCGTGGGACCGTGCGTCCACGCTGAACCAAGGGTTCGGCCCGCTGATCGAAATCACAGGGGGCATCGGCACCTTGATCCTGTTCTGGTTCGGGGCTTACCTGATACAGGAGGGCCAGCTGACGGTTGGTCTCCTGGTCGCCTTCTCCAGCTATGTCGGCAACTTCTGGGAGCCGATCAACCGGCTCGGCCAAATGTACAATCAGCTGCTGGTGGCGATGGCTTCCTCGGAGCGGATCTTCGAATTTATCGATGAGAAGCCGCATATCGACGACAAGCCGAATGCCCGGCCGATGCCGAAAATTACCGGCGACATCAAGCTGGAGAACGTCGTGTTCGAATACGAGAAGGGCCGGCCGGCACTCAAGGGTATCAACCTTGACGTCAAGGCAGGTCAAACGATCGCCCTCGTCGGGCATACCGGTTCAGGAAAAAGTACAATCATTAATTTGCTCAGCCGGTTCTATGATATAACAGGGGGCAAAATTACGATTGACGGTCTGGACATCCGGGACGTGAAGCTGGATACGCTCCGCAGCCAAATCGGAATCGTGCTGCAGGACACGTTCATTTTCTCGGGAACGATCCGCGATAACATTCGCTTTGGCCGGTTGGACGCGACCGACGAGGAGATCGAGGAAGTAGCCAAGGCCGTCGACGCTCATGAATTTATTATGAAGCTGCCGAACGGTTACGATACGGAGGTCGAGGAGCGTGGGAACATGCTCTCCATGGGGCAGCGGCAGCTGCTGTCCTTCGCCCGGGCGCTTCTGGCCGATCCGCGCATTCTTATTCTTGATGAGGCGACGGCCAGCATCGATACGGAGACCGAGCTGAAAATTCAGGAAGCGCTGAAGGTGCTCCTGAAAGGCCGGACTTCCTTTATCGTCGCGCACCGGTTGTCGACGATCCGCCATGCGGACAAAATCGTCGTACTGGATCACGGCGAGATCAAGGAGGAAGGCAACCACCAGGAACTGATGCAGAAGCAGGGAACGTACCATGGTCTGATCGAAGCGCAGTTCCGGTTTGTCTGAGGATGATATAATATAAAAGTTGACCTAAAGAATTCGATGCCAGCAAGGGAGTAAAATGATTCCTAAGAAGCGAAGCGGTCTTAAGAGCTTTCAAAAGGAAAGCTAACATCGGAAGCATATGCTTTGGCTTTCTGCCTCACGTAGGTTCCATAAAATCAAGAAATCCGAAAACAAGAGAGATCGTAGGAACATTTTACGTACTTGCTACCATCATCATTCATTTTTAAAACTTATATAGGCTTTCAGCCGAGCTGAATTGTTCTGGCCGAAAGATAAACTTCCGCATAAAAATGGACTGTCTTCCGTAGGTACATCGTTGGAGATATTATATTTTCCCCGGTCGCCGAAAGTTAACGGTGCGTTTACAGCCAATTAACAAACAACCAAAATTGTAAAATCAAGCAAGCTTCTCCAATGATCGCCATTCAAATAAGGAGAGATTGTGAATTTTGCAGGAAAATGTCGGAGCACTCTTGCATTCTTCCTTCGGAACCCCGAAAATGATAGAGAGGTATACATTTGTGGTATACATTAGTAGGGGGGAATTGGGAAGTGGTGTGGGGTGCTCCTTTTTCTGCACATGCTACAAAACTGCTGCTTCTAGGCAGCGGTGAATTGGGAAAAGAAGTAGTTCTCGAGGCTCAGCGTTTGGGCGTAGAAACCATTGCCGTGGACCGATATGAACACGCCCCTGCGATGCAGGTGGCCCATCGAAGCCATGTCATTGATATGCTCGATCCCGAATCGCTGAAGCGGATTATTCATCAGGAACATCCGGACATCATCGTCCCGGAAATTGAAGCTATAGCTACACAGGCTCTCCTTGAGCTGGAAGAGGAAGGGTACCGCGTCATTCCGACGGCTCGCGCCGCCCGGCTGACGATGGACCGTGAAGGGATTCGCCGCCTGGCTGCGGAAGATCTCGGACTTCCCACGGCGGATTATCGATTCGCCGACAGTCTGGAGGAGCTGCAAGAAGCGGTAGCCGTGCTTGGCACGCCCTGCGTGGTTAAGCCGATCATGAGCTCATCCGGTAAAGGGCAGAGCGTTTGCCGCACGCCAGAAGATGCGGAAGAATGCTGGAATGCAGCCCTGGAAGGCGGACGAGCGAAGAGCACCCGCGTGATCGTTGAAGCATTTGTTACGTTTGAGAGCGAAATTACGCTCTTGACGGTCCGCTCTGTGAGCGGAACCACATTTTGCCCGCCGATTGGACATATTCAAAAGGACGGGGATTATGTAGAATCCTGGCAGCCTCATGTCCTTAGTGAAGAGCAGCTGCGGGAGGCAGAATCCATTGCCAAAGCCATTACAGACGAGCTCGGGGGATATGGCATTTTCGGAGTGGAACTGTTTGTTACCAAGCAAGGCATCATATTCAGTGAAGTATCCCCGCGTCCGCATGACACCGGCATGGTGACCATGGTGACGCAGGATTTATCGGAGTTCGCCCTGCATGTCAGAGCGATTCTCGGACTTCCGGTTACGTCGGTTGAACTGCTGACACCGGGAGCTTCGGCAACTTTGAAAGCGGTGAATGCAAGTACGAATTTTGCCGTCAGCGGTGTAGAGGAAGCACTGAGCCTTCCCCGGACACAGGTTCGGATTTTCGGCAAGCCTGAAACGAAGATCGGCCGGAGGATGGCGGTAGCGTTAAGCACTGACCCGGATATTCAGAAAGCACGGAACACGGCTAAGCAAGCCGCCAGTCTTTTAAAAGTGGAGGAATATGATCATGAACAGTAATTTGTCGGCTCCTACTTTGCAAATCCGTAAATCAAATTGCAATTGCGATCTGGAGTCTGTAACGGCGTTAATGCGCGAGCTCAACTATCCAACGACGATCAACGTTATGCGCGAACGGATGGAAGCCTCGGAAGACAATCCGAAACTGTGCACAATGGTAGCAGAGCTGGACGGAGAAGTTGTCGGCATGGTGGCGTTGAATCAAGTTCACTCCTATGCCACAGGCGAGACGGCGACTCAGGTATCCGCTTTGATCGTATCCGAGAAACACCGCGGCCAAGGGATCGGCAAGCGCCTGATCCGCAGCAGCGAAGAATGGGGAAGAGCCCACGGCAGCCAGGTTCTGTTTTTGACGAGCGGCAACCGTGTGGAACGTGCCCCGGCCCATGCCTTCTATGAACATATCGGTTTTGATAAAGTCGGCTACCGCTTCATCAGAAAGCTGAAATAATACCGATTTCCAACATACCGGCCCCCCTGCAGAGGAGGGCTTTTTTCTATTTCCTGTATCCTTAAGTACCGAAGTATTCTACAAACATGTTCAATATTTACAATACATATGAATTGATATACAATACGTGAGTGATATTTCGAAAGCGGTTACATTTTTCGACAAGACCAATGTGTTTTGGGGCCGGAGGAGCCGATTGTTCATGTTCTGACAAGTGTGAGTACAAATTTGGAACAGCCGAGGGATGAATGATGTATAAACTGCTGCTGGTGGAAGACGAAGAAGACGTCCGGGATGGGCTGGTCGAGGAAATCAGCTGGGAGCTTCACGGCTTTCAGGTGACGGGTACAGCCGAAAACGGACGCGAAGCGCTGGAATGGATGGAAAAGGAGATGCCGGACATCGTCGTGACCGACATCCAAATGCCCTTTATGAACGGCTTGGAGCTGGCCGCGTGGATCCGGGAGCATGCCCCGTCCACCAAAATCATTATTTTGACCGGATACGATGAGTTTGAGTATGCCCAAAAAGCGATTAAGCTGCAGATTGACGAATACGTGCTCAAGCCGTTTTCTTCCCGGGAGCTTGTGGATGTGCTGCTGAAGGTGAAGACGCATATGGATGCCGAGCGGGCTGAGAAGGAAAACGTCCAGCTGCTGATGGAGCATTACCGGAAAAGCATACCTGTACTCAGGGAGCTTTTTTTGTCTTCACTGGTGACCCGGAGGCTTACGCCTGAGGAATACATTGAGAAAGGAGCCAGTTACGGGATCAGCCTGGACGGGCAAACCTTTATGGCTTCGATCATTCGTCCCGATCCAGTGCAGAGAGAACGGGATGTCCGGGAGGAAGCGGAGGATCCGGCATCAGCGTTGTCGCTAAAATACTCGGAGGACCGGTACCTGCTGCTGTTTGCCGTGTACAACGTGGCGGCAGAGATTTGCCAATTGCGGCAAGGGTTCAAGGCGTTTATTCACCATAACGACTGCGTCCTCCTGTCAGTGCTGCCCGATGCGGATGAGAGTGCGGCGGCGCAGCGGACGCTGGAGCTGCTGGAGGAAATCCGTCTGAACGTGAACAAATATTTGAAGCTGACGGTGACGGCAGGGGCCGGCTCTGTATACCGGTCGCTGGGCGACGTGTTCGATTCTTACGCGGAAGCGTCGCAGGCGCTGGACTATCGTCCTATTCTCGGCAACAACCGGGTCATTTGGATCGATGATGTGGAACAGCGGAAGGCGGATCCACTCGTATTCGATAGCCTGAAGGAGCAGGAGCTCGTCCGGAGCATCCGCGTAGGCACGGCGGAAGAGCTGGAGGAGACGGTAAGGCGGATGTTTGACGGCCTGGAGTCGTCCAAGGTCAGCGTGCAGGACTGCCAGGTGTATATCATCGGCGTGTTGACCGCCGTCATCCGGGTGGCGAAGGAGTTCGGCATCGAGCTTGAAGAGCTGTTTGGCCGTGGATCGCTGCCGTTCGCCGACATGTACCATTACAACAATTTACAGGAGCTGCGGGAGTGGATACACCGGGTATCCTCGCGGCTGATGATAACGATCGCGCAGGGAAGGCAGTCCGGATATAACCAGCTTGTTGAGGATGCCAAAGCGTATATTCATGAGCATTACCGGGAAAGCGACATTTCCATTAACAAAGTATGCCGGCATTTGCATATCAGCACCGGGTATTTCAGCAGCATTTTTAAAAAGGAAATGAAGATGACCTTCGTAGCCTACTTGCTGCATGTACGCATGGAAGCGGCCAAGGAGATGCTGCGGTCGACGCCGCTGAAAGCGTTCGAAATCGCCGAAACGCTTGGGTTCGCGGATCCGAATTACTTCAGCTTCTGCTTCCGCAAGAAGTTCGGCATTACGCCCAAAGAATATCGCAGCGGCCACGGAGGAGGCGAATCGGCTTGAAGATTCCGCATCGTCGCCTGAAGCCCCGTGCTCCCCGGCTGCCCATGTCCTTCCGGCTGCGGAGCATTCAAACGATCATCACCGCGACCTTTGCCGGTATGACGGTGCTCGTCGTCATCCTGGTCAGCATTATGCTGTACAATAAATTTTCCAAGACGGCGGAGGAGAACGCCTACCTCAATATTCAGCAAATTATCGAGCAGGTCAATTACCACCTGGAGCTGTATGTCAAAGGGATGCAGGACATTTATGCTGTAGTCGAGCAGCAGATTGATCAAACGCCTGACGTCAGCAGCGGGGTGCTCCGCGAGCAGCTGACGACACTGCTTCATACCCGGGAAGACCTTGTATCCGTAGCGCTGTTTACGCCCGAAGGCCGGCTGGTGCTGGACATACCGAATGCCGAAATGCGCCGGAACACCAAGCTGACCGAACAGAGCTGGTACGAATCGGCACGGGAGGTGCCGCAGAAGCTGTCTTTTTCCCCGCCGCACATCCAAAATTTATACAAGGGCCAGTACAAGTGGGTCGTATCGTTAAGCCGCATGATCGAATATCGGGACCAGGGAAAAGTAAAGCGCGGAATTCTGCTCGTTGACGTCAACTTCCGGACGATTGATGAGCTGAGCCGCAAAGTGAGCCTTGGCAAGCAGGGTTATGCTTACATCATCGACGAGCTGGGGAACATCGTCTACCATCCGCAGCAGCAGCTGATCTATGCCGGTTTGAAGTACGAAAATCTGGAACCCGTGTTTGACTATGCCTATGGCAGCTATATCGATAAATCGACCGGCGTGCCGCGGTATATCACGATCCGGACGGTACAGCCCATCGGCTGGAAAATCGTCGGGGTCGCCTTTCCAGACGAAATTGTGACGACCAAGCAGGACCTGAATCAGTTTATTTTCTGGTTTCTCGTGGTCGTCATTACGGCTGTGGTACTCCTCGCTGTCTTCATCTCGGCGAAAATATCCCAGCCGCTCCGCCGCCTGGAGCGGTCGGTCCAAAGCGTCGGACAGGGGGATTTCAGCACGCCGATTTACGTCAGCGGCGCTTATGAAGTGGTGCAGCTGTCCAAGCGGTTTAATTTTATGCTGCACCGCATCCGCCAGCTGATGGACCAGATCATTCACGAGCAGGAAGCGAAGCGGAAAAGCGAGCTGGATGTGCTGCAGTCGCAAATCAATCCCCATTTTCTCTACAATACGCTGAATTCGGTGATCCGGCTGGCGGAAAAAGGCAAAAAGGAAGAGGTCGTGACGACGATCACTTCGCTTTCCAAGTTTTTCCGGATCAGTCTGAGCAAAGGGAACACGATCATCACCGTGGAAGAAGAGCTGGAGCATGTGCGCCATTATTTGATCATCCAGAAGATCCGCTACAAGCATAAGTTCAATTATGAGATTCAGTGTGATGAAGCCGCACGCTCCTGCAGGACGCTGAAGCTGATCCTGCAGCCGATCGTAGAGAACGCCATTTATCATGGAATCGAGAAAATGCCGGACGAAGGCTGGATCTCCATCTCGGCGGCGGTTCAGGGAGAGCAGCTCGTCTTGACCGTCAAGGACAACGGGCTTGGCATGACCCCGCAGGTGATGGATCAGATTCTCAGCGGTAACCACCGCAGCGGCAGCGGATCGGGTGTCGGCGTGAAGAACGTGAACGAGCGCATCCGGCTGTGCTACGGCAAGCCTTACGGTCTGCATTTTGCGAGCGAACTGGAAGAAGGGACAAGTGTTACGATCACGCTGCCGGCGGTATCGGACCGTGCGGAGGAACTGGAGAGGGGGATATCATGAGCTTAAGCCAAGGAATCGTCCGAGCAGCGCTGCTGCTTGCCATCTTGCTCCTCACGGGCTCTTGTTCCTCCTCGCCTCCGAATCTCCGCACCTCAGGCAAGCCGCGGACCATCGACATGATCGTCAAGATGAATCACGGCGACTACTGGAACACGGTGAAAATGGGCGCCGAGGTGGCGGCCAAAGAATTCAACGTTCAGCTGACGTTTAAAGCTCCTGACAACGAAAGCGATATCGGCGGGCAAATTCAGCTGATGGATCAGTCCATCCAAAACAAGGCGGATGCCATCATTCTGTCTGCGAGCGACTACATGAAGCTGGCCCAGGTGACCGACCGCGCGGCCTATTACAAAATCCCGGTCATCTCAATGGATTCCGAGGTGGCATCGGCCCGGGTCAAAACGTTCGTGGGCACGAACAACTACGAAGCGGGCCAGAAGGCGGCGGAGCGGATGGTCGCCCTGACCGGAACGAACAGCCGCATCGGCGTGATGAATTTTGTGCAGGGCTCCAAAAACGGCGACGAGCGCGAGGAGGGCTTTATGGATTATATCGCCCGGTTTCCCGGGGTTCAGGTCGTGGCCGTGGAATACTGCCAGTCCAATGAACAGCTGGCGCGTGAGCTCACCCGCAAAATGCTGAACGAGCATCCCGACATAAACGGGATTGTGGCGCTTAACGAAGTGGCGTCGATCGGCACCGGAGAAGAGATGCAGAAGCTGGGGGCCGGCGGACGCGTGAAGCTGATCACGTTCGACAGCCCGGCGAAAGTGATGGAGCTGCTGCAGGAGGGGATCGTGCAGGCGACGGTCATCCAGAACCCGTTTAACAACGGTTATTTGGCTGTGCAGTACGCAGTTGAAGCGATGGAGGGCCTGGACGTCCCTGAGCGCATCGATACCAAGTCCAAAATTATCGATCTCGACAATATGCTCTGGCCGGATAATCAGAAGCAGCTGTTTCCGTTTGTCCGCTGAGCTATTGGTGAACCGAGTGCCGCACTTCCTTAAGCGGCACTTTTTTGCGTTCATCACATCATTCTTCCCACGTCATGAGAATTTTCATAGAACACATGAGAATTTTATATTCGAATCCGCCCCCGGATACAGCATAATGTAAACGTATCCAAGAGATACGAGAGGCACGTTAAAGAGAATATCAGGAGGTCTGTGAACGATGAAAAAAATCACTTCCGTCATCCTAGCCGGTGCGCTGCTGGGTACGGTCATGGCCGGCTGCTCGAACTCCGGCGACAAATCCTCGGGGGCTTCGGGCGGCAGCGCGGACAGCGGCAAGGAGCCGTCCATCGGGGTAGCCATTTATAAATTCGACGATACGTTCATGACGGGTGTACGCAATGCCATCAAAACCAATGCGGAAGGCAAGGCAAAGGTGGATATTGTGGACAGCCAGAACTCCCAGCCGACCCAAAACGACAAGGTCGATCTGTTCATCACCAAAAAGACCGATGCGCTGCTGATCAACCCGGTGGACCGCACGGCGGCCGGCGTCATTATCGACAAAGCCAAAACGGCCAGCATCCCGGTTGTCTTCCTGAACCGTGAACCGCTGCCCGAAGACATGAAGAAATGGGACAAAGTGTATTACGTCGGCGCCAAGGCAGAAGAATCCGGCACGATGTCCGGGGAACTGATCGCGGACTATTGGAAGGCACATCCGGAAGCGGATAAAAACAAGGACGGTGTCCTGCAGTACGTCATGCTCAAAGGAGAACCCGGACACCAGGATGCGGAGCTGCGCACCAAGTACTCGATCCAGGCGATCGAAGACGCAGGCATCAAGGTCGAGAAGCTGGCGGAAGACACCGCGATGTGGGATCGTGTGAAAGGGCAGGAGAAGATGGCCGCTTTCCTTGGCTCGCATGGCGATAAAATCGAAGCCGTTCTCGCGAACAACGACGACATGGCGCTTGGCGCGATCGAGGCGCTGAAAGCGGCAGGCTACTTCACGGGAGGAAAAACGATGCCGGTTGTCGGCGTCGATGCTACGGCGCCGGCACTTCAAGCACTGCAGGACGGCACGCTGCTCGGCACAGTGCTGAACGATGCGAACAACCAGGGCAAAGCTTCCGTGACGCTGGCCACGCTGCTGGCCAAGGGCGAAACGCCGACCAAGGAGAACGTCGGATTCGACATTACGGATAATCAATACGTGTGGATTCCTTACAAAAAAATTACCAAAGACAACATCGACGATGCGAAGTAAGCCGACAGGCTGGACTTAAACTAACCATCCCCGGAAAGGGCGGACGAGAAGCGCGGTCCGTCCTTTCCTCTGGATGAGGGCAGGGAGCGGAAGTTATGGCTGAGCGTGAATTTTTACTGGAAATGAACCGGATCAGCAAAGAGTTTCCCGGCGTTAAGGCGCTGGACGGGGTTACGCTGCAGGTAAGGCCCGGTACGGTTCATGCCCTGATGGGGGAGAACGGTGCCGGCAAGTCCACTTTAATGAAATGCCTGTACGGCATTTATTCGCCGGACGCGGGCGATATTCTGCTGGACGGCAATAAGGTCCAGATCAACAATTCCAAGGATGCGCTGAACCTGGGGATTTCGATGATTCACCAGGAGCTGCACCCGGTGCCTTTTCGCAATGTGATGGAAAATATTTGGCTGGGGCGTTTTCCGACAAAGGGCGCGGGATTCATCCGGTTTATCGACCATAAAAAAATGTACCGGGACACGAAGGAGCTGTTCAAGCAGCTGGACATTGATATTGATCCGGACGTGATGGTCGGCAAGCTGTCGGTCTCCAAAATCCAGTCCATCGAAATCGCCAAGGCAGTATCCTTTCATGCGCGGGTCATCATCATGGACGAACCGACGTCGTCCTTGACCGGTGTGGAAGTCGAGCATTTATTCCGCATTATCCGCGACCTGAAGAAACGCGGGGTGGCCATCATCTACATCTCGCACAAAATGGAGGAAATTTTGCAAATTTCCGACGATGTCACGATTATGCGCGACGGCAGCAAAATCGGCACATGGCCAGCCAGCGAGCTGACCACAGAGATGATTATCGCGAAGATGGTCGGACGGGACCTGACACACCGGTTTCCGGAGAAGGAAAACGTGCCTGGCGAAGTGATTTTGAAGGTTGATGGCGTGACTTCGCCCATTCCGAAATCGTTTAAAGACATTTCTTTTGAGCTGCGCAAAGGGGAAATTCTCGGCATCGGGGGATTGGTCGGCGCCCAGCGCACCGAGCTGATCGAAGCGTTGTTCGGGCTGAGGGACATCGCCTCGGGCTCCATTTCCTTGAACGGCAGGCCGGTCAAGATCAAGTCGCCGGAGGATGCGAAGAAGCTCGGTATGGCGCTGCTGACGGAAGAACGGCGGGTCACCGGCATCTTCTCCGTTCTGCCTGTGCACGAAAACGCGGCAATCGCCAATTTGGGGAGATATCGCAAAGCGTTGTTCCTGCTGGACGGCAAACGCAAAAAGCAGGAAGCCGATCAAATGGTGGAGAAGCTGCGCACCAAAACGCCGACCACCCGGGCGCTGATCATGAACTTGTCCGGCGGTAACCAGCAGAAGGTGCTGCTGGCCAGATGGCTTTTGACCGAACCCGAAATTCTGCTGCTGGATGAGCCGACAAGGGGGATCGACGTCGGAGCGAAGTTTGAAATCTATACGATCATCAAAGACCTGGCGAAACAGGGGAAAAGCATCATCATGATCTCCTCCGAAATGCCGGAGCTGCTCGGTATGTCGGACCGGATCATGGTGATGTCCGAAGGACGGCTGACCGGCATCGTGGACGGAAGCAGCGCCACGGAAGAAGAAATCATGCGTCTGGCCGCCCAGCATTAGGGAAAGCCGAAGGAGGAACTAACATGCTGAACACCAAAAAAATCAACACAGGCAGGAGATTTCAGGGATTTGCCTCGCAGTATGCGATTTACATCGTGCTGGTGCTGCTGGTCATCGGGATTACGATCTACAATCCTTCTTTTCTGTCCGTAAACTCGCTGCGGGACATTCTGATCCAGTCATCGACCCGCGCCATCATCGCGCTTGGCGTTGCGTTCATTTTGATCACGGCCGGAACCGACTTGTCGGCTGGCCGAATCGTCGGCCTGACCGCGGTTATATCGGCATCGATGCTGCAGAGCTCGGACTATGCTGCGCGTTTTTTTCCGAATCTGCCGCATCTTCAAGTATGGCTGCCCATTGTCCTGGCCATTATCGTCGGCCTGCTGTGCGGATTGGTTAACGGGCTGGTCGTCTCGAAGCTGAACGTTCCGCCGTTTATCGCAACGCTTGGCACGATGGTTGCCGTGTACGGCCTGAACTCTCTGTATTTTGATATGGAGCCGAATAACTCCCAGCCAATCGGGGGTCTGCGCAAAGATTTCACTGCGATCGGTACAGGATATATCGGCGAAGGGCAGTATTCCGTGCCTTATATCGTGCTGATCGCCATTTTCGTGGCGTTCATCGTGTGGGTTATTTTCACGAAAACGAAGCTTGGAAAATACATGTACGCAATCGGCGGCAACATCCAGGCGGCTAAAGTATCGGGCATCAACGTCGCCAAGTACCTGATTTATATCTATGCTATCGCAGGCGCCCTCTACGGGCTGGCGGGAGTGCTCGAAGCCTCCAGAACCGGCGGCGCAACGAACAACTACGGGAATATGTACGAGCTGGACGCCATTGCGGCCTGCGTCGTCGGCGGGGTGTCGACCACCGGCGGCATTGGCACGGTACCCGGCGTCATGGTGGGCGTGCTGATCTTCACGATCATCAACTATGGCTTGACCTTTATCGGCATCAGCCCTTACTGGCAGCTCATCATTAAGGGATTGATCATCGTAGCGGCCGTCGCTTTCGACATGCGGAAGTATGCTGCCAAAAAGTAATAGGCCATAAAGGAATCGATCTTCTCGTTATGCAAACAAGCTGCGGCATTTCATGCTGCGGCTTATTTGTGCTGGAGCTGGAGTAGTTCGGCTGAAAGAAGGACGGATGGTTGATGTAAGAAGGTTTACCAATATTTGAGGCGTAGCCAGAAGAAACAAACATGTTACAATGTGAGGGTAGATTGTTTACAACTTTGTAACCTGTGTAAACGAAATCAACTTACGATAATTCACTGCGAAAAGGAGATGTTTGCAAGATGAAAAACAGAATGATGAAGACCATCGCCGGAGGAGCTTTCGCTGCCGTACTGGCTGCAGGACTGATCGGGTCCGGATCTGCATCAGCCGCTTCTGCCACCTCCGCTCCTCAAAAACAAGATCTCGGCAGCCTGCAGGCTTACCTGGAGCAGCTGCTGCAAAATAACGGCGGTTCTTTGAATTGGAACTTCGTGTACGAGCTGCCTTCCAATGGGCAAGTAAACGTACCGACAACGGGAACGGACAAGCCTACGACGACCAAACCTTCCACGCCGCAAACAAGCAAGCCTTCGGCTCCACAGACGAGCAAGCCGTCGACGCCAACGACTACGACGCCTTCGACTCCGTCCAACAACAGCGGAAGCAACACGGCGGACAAGTCAGGCTATGCCGCTCAAGTGATCAAGCTGGTTAACCAGGAACGTGCGAAAGCCGGCCTTGGTGCGCTGAAGGAAAATACGAAGCTGTCCGGTATGGCGATGGACAAAGCGAAAGACATGTACAGCAATAATTACTTTGACCACAATTCTCCAACGTACGGATCTCCGTTTGACATGATGAAGAAGTACGGCATCTCTTACAGCTATGCTGGCGAGAACATCGCCAAAGGCCAAAAGGATCCGGCTGACGTCATGAATGCGTGGATGAACAGCGAAGGCCACCGCGCGAACATTTTGAACAGCCATTACACCACGATCGGCGTGGCCTACTATAATGGGGTCTGGGTTCAAGAGTTTATTGCGAACTAATCATTCATATATCATCTAAACAAAAGGGGTGCCCCATGGCCGTTCGGCAGGGGTACCCTTTTATTTTAAGAAAAGTTCGGTCAATCCTTCGGGAATATGGAAAACCGGGTCTGGGCGGTGAGTCAGATGATTGCATACGAATTGAAAAAAGCAGAACCCGCATGCTTCAGCATACGAATTCTGCTTTGATGGGTTATGCAGGGGTCGAACCTGCGACCTGCCGATTAAGAGTCGGCTGCTCTACCAGCTAAGCTAATAACCCGCGTCGTCTAACAGGGAATATTATAACTCCGTTTCTCCCCGATATCCACTATGTTCACAAAATCGACAAAAAAGGCTGGCGTTAAAACCGGGAATATGGCATGATTTGCAAATTGCCGGGAGAAGTTTTATGTTTATGTACATAACGTTTACGGAAACGACCGTTCAGATTGATCTGTGGAGGGATTATGTCTTGAGTTCATCGAAGTGGATTTGGCGGATTATCGGCATTCAGTCCATCGCGGCAACGCTCCTCCTCATCGCCGGCTTCGCATACGCGGTACAGGATATCAACCATCCCCAAGGCAGCAAGTTAAACCTGTCGGCTCCTTCCGCCAAACCTGAAGGAACGGCACCGGGCAATATTGAACAGAAAAAAGAGCTGAAGGCTGCGGTCATTGGAGATTCCCTGGCCAAAGGAACCGGCGACAGCACCGGGAGCGGCTTCGCGCGGCGAAGTGTGACCAAGCTTGCGGAGGCTACGGGCAAGAAGGTGACCCTGCTGAACAATCTTGGCATTAACGGGCTGACCACATCCGGATTGCTTCCGAAGTTAAAGGAACAAGGGACCCGGTACGTGCTTGGCGAGGCGGACATCATTCTGTTGTCCATCGGGGGCAATGATTTGTTCCAGGGGGCGGATCTGCTGTCAGGCAGCCAGACCGGTACCGCGGGCAACGACGGAGAGGCTGCGGATCTGGACCCTGATGAGCTGCTGGAAGCGCTGCCCCAGGCGAAGAAACAGCTGCAGCAAATTTTGGAGCAAATCCGGAAGATCAACCCGGATGCGCTCATCATTTACGTCGGGCTCTATAATCCGTTTGTAGACGTGAAGGATCTTAAAGTGGCCGGTAATCAGGCCGTTTCGGAGTGGAACAGTGCCGCACTCACGGTCATCAATAAATATGACAACATGACGTTTGTTCCGACGTTCGACCTGTTTCAGCACAGTTTGAACAAGTATTTGTCGACGGATCATTTCCATCCGAACGATCAAGGATATGAGCGGATTGCAGAGCGAATTGTACAGGGAATGTTGTGAGAAAGAAGCGGGAAAGGGGCGTCAGGCGCGCATATGTCTGAAGGAAGCATCTTGAAATCGCAGGATGACGTCGTTCTGTCGGTGGAGCATGTGAAGAAGAAGATCGGACGGAAGTGGATCATTCACGATGTCACCTTCGACGTCCGGGAGGGCGAAGTGTTCGGCTTTCTGGGCCCGAACGGGGCTGGCAAAACGACGACCATCCGCATGCTGGTGGATTTGATCAAGCCGACCAGCGGTACCATCCGGGTGTGCGGATACGACGTGAACAAGAATCAGGAGCAGGCGCTCCGGTTTGTAGGCTCGATCGTCGAAAACCCGGAGGCGTATACTTATTTGACAGGATGGGAGAACCTTGAGCATTTTGCCCGGATGCAGCGCGGTATAGACCGTCAGCGTATCCAGGAAGTGGTTGACATCGTCAGGCTCGACCAGCGCATTCATGACAAGGTCAGCACGTATTCGCTCGGGATGAGGCAGCGGCTTGGAATCGCCCAAGCCCTTCTGGGACGGCCCAAGCTGCTGATCCTGGATGAGCCGACCAACGGGCTCGATCCGAAAGGAATCAAGGAGCTGAGACAGTTTATCCGTCAGCTGGCCGATGAAGGGCTCGCCGTATTTGTGTCCAGCCACCTGCTGAGCGAAATTCAGCTGCTGTGCGACCGGGTAGCCATCATCAGCAAGGGTCGCGTACTGGCCGTGGGTCCTGTTGAAGAGCTGGTATCGGAAAATGCCCAATATGTCATATGGGATCTCTCTTCCGTGGGAGAAGGCAGGTCCTTACTCAGCCGGCAGGCAGGCGTAGAGGTGATTTCGGACGCCGAAGAGGTGCTCGATGACGCCATCATCGCCGGTATGGGGCAGGAAGCGATCGTGACCCGGATGGACGAACAGCTTGTCGCCTCCATCGTCAGACAGCTCGTTTCAGCAGGGATTGAAGTCAATGGCGTGCATAAAATTAATCCGACTCTGGAACAGCTGTTCCTCAAAATGACGGAAGGTGAGAGCATTGATTAACCTGCTTCCGCTGGTCAAAAACGAAACGATCAAAATTATCAAAAAGAAACGGTTTTATGTCGTATTGCTCATCCTGGTCGTCCTGGTGCCCATGTTCACCTATGCCCAGATGCGCTCGGCCGAACGGACGCGCGAGAAGTTTCACGGCGATTGGCGGCTTGAAGTTCAGCAGCAGATCACCGATAATGAAAATTCACTCAGCAGCGACCGCGTTCCGGATGAATGGAAAAAGTTCCGGAAAATTTTTATCCAGCAGCTGCAGTATTACCTGGACCATGACGTGAACCCGAACGAGCCGAACGGCGTCACCTTTACCCGCGAGTTTTTGGACAACTCCATTTCCTTGTTCATTCCTCTGTTGGTAATGGCGATCGCCTCGGATATCGTATCGGGCGAGAGGACATCGGGCACGATCAAAATGCTGCTGACCCGGCCGGTCAAAAGGTGGAAGGTGCTGCTCAGTAAACTAATCGCGCTGGTCATGTACAATTCGTTAATCGTCGTGGCGACGGTCATCATCACTTATTTGATTTCGGGCGCGGTATTTGGCTACAAAGGCTTTACGATTCCGGTGTTCACTGGCTTTCTTATCCGCGGCTCGGAAGTGGATATGACCGCCGTTCATGCCGTCCCGCAGTGGGAATACCTGCTGATGCAGGCGGGTCTAGCCTGGTTCGTCAGCCTTGTCGTCGGGGTGCTCGCATTTATGGTGTCCGTGCTTGTCCGCAGTACCGCCGCCAGTATCGTCGTCATGATGGCGGCGCTCATTGCCGGCTCTATATTGACGAACATGGCGTCCGCATGGAACAGCGCCAAATATTTGTTTATGGTCAACCTGCAGCTGACCAACTACCTGTCGGGCACACCGGCGCCGATCGAGGGCATGAGCTTGACGTTTTCCCTCATCGTGCTGACGGTTTGGGGGGCTGCTGCGATTGCAATCTCTTTCCTTGTCTTTACGAAAAGGGATATCTTGAATTAAAATGGACAAGGATAACAAAACATCTGTTTGCATTTTGGATGAAATTCATCCTACATAAAGAAACACAAAGGGGGAGCATGAATGGTCGAGCAGATCGATATGTTTGCAGAGTCATCAAAGGGCGGCCCGAACGGCCAAACCGGATACGATGCTGACGACATTCAAGTGCTCGAAGGCCTGGTTGCGGTTCGCAAACGGCCAGGTATGTATATTGGCAGCACCAGCTCATCCGGACTTCATCATCTGGTATGGGAAATTGTTGATAATGCTGTAGACGAGCATTTAGCCAAATACTGCACGAGAATTGATATTACGGTACACAAAGACGGATCTATCACCGTTTTGGACAACGGACGGGGGATACCGACAGGAATGCACAAGACGGGTATCCCTACGCCGCAGGTAGTATATACCATCCTGCATGCCGGCGGTAAATTTGGCGGATCGGGTTACAAGAAGTCCGGCGGTTTGCACGGAGTAGGCGCTTCGGTGACCAACGCACTGTCGGAATGGCTTGAGGTGGAAATTTACCGGGAAGGCAAGATTCACCGGATGCGTTTTGAATATTGGCAGGACAAGAACGGCAAGGAGCACGTCGGCGAGCCGGTGACCGGCCTGGAAGTGCTGGGCAATACGAACAAGACCGGCACCAAGGTGACGTTTAAGCCTGACGCGCGTGTGTTTCAGGGCGGTATCAACGTAACTTACGATACCCTCGCCGAACGGCTTCAGGAAATTGCGTTCTTGAACTCCGGGCTGCGGATCGTCCTGAAGGACGAGCGTGCGGACCGCCAGGACGAGTTTTTCTATGAAGGCGGCGCCAGCCAGTTCGTCGAATTTCTGAACGAAGGCAAAGACGTCATGCATGACGTCATTCACTTTTATGGGGAAAAGGAAGACGTCGAGGTCGAGGTGGCCCTGCAGTACAACGCAGGATATACCGAAACGATCGCTTCTTTCGTTAACTCGATTCCGACTCGCGGCGGCGGTACGCATGAAACAGGCTTTAAAACGGCCTACACGCGCGTGATGAACGATTATGCCCGCAAAAATCACCTGCTGAAAGAAAAGGACAAAAACCTTGAGGGGAACGATCTGCGCGAAGGCATGATGGCGGTCATCAGCGTTAAGATGGCCGAGGTCGAATTCGTGGGTCAGACCAAGGACCAGCTCGGCAGCGCTTCCGCGCGGAGCACCGTCGATGCGGTCGTTTCGGAGAAAATGCAGATTTTCCTCGAGGAAAATCCGCAGGTGGCGCAGACGCTGATCAAAAAGGCGATCCAGGCCTCCAAAGCGAGGGAAGCCGCACGGAAAGCGCGCGACGACATGCGCAGCGGCAAGAAGCGCAGCGAGAGCTCGAATCTGGGCGGCAAGCTGGCGCCGGCACAGTCGAAGGATTTTACCCGTACGGAGCTGTTTGTCGTGGAAGGGAACTCTGCGGGCGGATCGGCCAAGCAGGGCCGGGATTCCAAAATTCAGGCCATCCTTCCGCTGAAGGGGAAGCCGATGAATCCGGAGAAGGCGAAGCTCGCCGACATTATGAAAAACGAAGAATACCGGATGATCATTTCCGCCATCGGGGCCGGCATCGGCAACGAGTTTGAAATCGAAGACAGCAATTACTCCAAAATTATTATTATGACCGACGCAGACACGGACGGAGCGCACATTCAAGTGCTGCTGCTGACCTTTTTCTACCGTTACATGAAGCCGCTGATCGATGCCGGAAGAGTGTATATCGCTCAGCCTCCGCTGTACAAAATCACGCGGAAATCCGGCAAGCTGGAGACGATCCGTTATGCATATAACGACGAGCAGCTGCAAAACTATCTGAAAGAGTTCGGTAAAAACTACGAGCTTCAACGCTACAAGGGACTCGGCGAAATGAACCCCGAACAGCTGTGGGAAACGACGATGAACCCGGATACCAGAACGCTGCTGCAGGTGCAGATCGAGGATGCCGCCAAGGCCGAACGGCGCGTCTCCACGCTGATGGGCGACAAGATTGATCCGCGCAAGCGCTGGATCGTGGAAAACGTGGACTTTAGAGAGTTCGAGGAATAGAAGGTGAATGGATGAGCTTATCGGAACAATTTTTGCCGGCCTTTCTGGAGGAGGTCGTCGGCGACCGCTTTGGCCGGTACTCCAAATATATTATTCAGGACCGGGCCATTCCCGACGTGCGGGACGGCCTGAAGCCTGTTCAGCGCCGGATTCTGTATGCAATGTACGATTCGGGCAACACACCGGATAAACCTTACCGCAAATCCGCCAAAACCGTCGGGGACGTCATGGGCAACTATCATCCCCACGGGGATGCGTCCATCTATGACGGCATGGTAAGGATGGCCCAGCCTTGGAAGATGGGGCATGTGCTGGTGGACGGTCACGGCAACTGGGGTTCGATTGACGATGACCCGGCCGCAGCGATGCGGTACACGGAAGCCCGCCTGTCGCCGATCGCCATGGAGCTGCTGCGGGATATTGAGAAGCGCACCGTACAGTTTAAGGACAACTTTGATAATACCGCCAAGGAGCCAGTTGTTCTTCCTTCCAGATATCCGAATCTGCTGGTCAACGGGGTCAGCGGCATTTCCGCCGGTTTTGCAACCGAAATTCCGCCGCACAACCTGCGCGAGGTGATCGACGCATGCATCGCCGTCATGCAGAAGCCGGAAATCGAACTGGACGAGATTATGACCTTTATCAAAGGTCCAGACTTTCCGACGGGCGGCCTGATCATGGGCGGAGACGGAATCAAGGAAGCGTACCAGACGGGCAAGGGGCGGATTTATCTCCGGTCTAAAGCGGACATTGAGTTTTTGCGCGGCGGCAAGCAGCAAATCGTCATTACCGAAATTCCGTACCAGGTCGTCAAATCGCGGCTGGTGACACAAATGGAGAATATTCGACTCGAGAAAAAAATCGAGGGAATTTCGGAGGTTCGTGACGAAAGCGGCCGCGAAGGATTGCGCATCGTTGTCGAAATCAAGAAGGAAGCGGATGCCCAGGGCATTCTGGCGTACCTGCTTAAGAAGACCGATTTGCAGGTGACGTACAACTTTAACATGGTTTCCATCGTCAACAAGGCGCCGCAGCAGCTTGGACTGAAAGCGATGCTGCAGGCCTACATCGAGCATCAGCGCGAGGTCGTGACGTACCGGACGCAGTTTGACCTCGAGAAGGCGGAGGCCAGAGCCCATGTGCTCGAAGGGCTTGTCAAGGCACTGAACATTCTGGACGAAGTCATCGCGGCGATCAAGGCTTCCAGCAACCGTCAGGATGCGCAGAACAACCTGCAGTGGATGTTCGGGTTTACGGAGCGTCAGGCCGATGCGATTCTGACCCTGCAGCTGTACCGTCTGACCAACCTGGAGATCACGACGCTGCAGAAGGAGCTGGACGAGCTGCATAAGAAGATCGCCCAGTACCAGGCGATTCTGGAGAGCGACAAGAAGCTGATCGCGCTGATCCGCAAGGAGTTGCTCGAAATCCGCGATAAGTACGGCGTGGACCGGCGCTCTTCGATCCAGGGCGAGGTTGAAGAAATCAAGGTCAACCTGGAAGTCATGGTCAGCTCGGAGGATGTGCTCGTAACTCTGTCCAACGATGGATACATCAAGCGGACGAGCATGCTGTCGTTTACGCGTTCCGGCGGGGAGCTGGACAGCTCCGGGGTGAAGGAGGGCGATTATGTCAACAGGGTGCTGGAGGTCAACACGCTGGATAATCTGCTGATCTTTACGCAGCGAGGCCAGTTCTTCCTGCTGCCGGTGCATCAGGTGCCGGAGTTCAAGTGGAAGGACCCGGGAACCGCGATCGTCAACGTCATTAACCTGGCGAAGGAAGACGAGATTGTCGGGGCCATCCCTGTCAACAATTTTGATCAGCCGGATAAATCGCTCGTCTTTGTGACTCGCAAGGGCCAAGTGAAGCGGACGGAGCTGAAAGAATACATGACAAACCGCTCCAGCGCGGTTGCCGCTTGCAAGGTCGGCAGCGACGATGCGGTTCTGACGGTAACGATGAGCAATAACGACAAAGACATTTTGCTGGTCAGCAGGGACGGCATGAGCATCCGCTTCAAGGAGCAGGAGGTTAATGCGATGGGCCGCGTATCCGCCGGGGTGCGCGGAATTCAGCTCAAGGAAGGCGATGAGGTCGTATCCGCCCTGTGGGTAGAAGAGGACGAGGGCGAAATCCTCACCCTGACGGATCTGGGCTACGGCAAACGGACGCTGCTGGCGGACTATCTGCCGCAGAGCCGCGGCGGCAAGGGACTGGCTACGTTCGAGTTCAAGGAAGGCAAGCGGGTGAAGCCGAACGGATCCCGCATCGCGGGAGCTTTTTATTGCCGCGAGCCGCTTGAGATCACGGCCATGACCCAAGCCGGCCAAAGCTTCAGCTTCAATTCGGAGCAGGCGCCGCTCGCCGAGCGGAAATCGATCGGCAAGCTGCTCGTGCATGTGGAGAAGAAAGACGAGATTGTCGATTTGCTCGTGACCGGCTCTGAGCCGAGCCGGACGGAGTCCAAATCATAAATTATTGCTCAAAGGGCATCCCGGGCTGCGGGATGCCCTTTGTTTTTAACCGAAAATTTTTAAAAATTTCGAGGCTCCCCGAAAAGGTTCTAAATGGGCACGGGAAGGCCATCGGAGCCGCGTTTTAGGGGATGTTTTTCCTGTAAATTTACACAGTTTTCACGAACCAAGCAAAGAAATTTTTCATGGTGAAGAAGGAATTGCTTTAAATTGCGCGAAACTTAATCATGTAAATCATGACGATTACAAGATACTGAGCGAAAGGAAGGATATACAGTGCAGACTTCCGAATTTGCGAAAATGTGGTCTAAACTAAGCAAAGATTACAAATTACATATGGAAAACGAGCTCGCTCCGGCCCTGACAGAGTCTCAGCTAACTGTACTTGAAGTGCTGAGCGATCAGGAACGGATGAAGCCTTCGGATTTGACCCCGCTGCTGGCGACAAGCCCTGCCGCGGTCACCATGCTGCTGGACCGCATGGAGAAGAACGGGCTGATCCAGCGCGAGCGGGATTTGAACGATCGGCGGATCGTGTGGGTGTCCATTTCGGAAAAGGGCAAGAACGAAGTGCTCCGCGGTCTGCAGATCCGCGATGCGTTCCTGTCCGGCGTGCTGAGCCGAATCTCGCTTCACAACCAGCAGCTGCTGGTGTATCTATTGGGCAAAATCACGGCCTAAACCGCGCCGGGCGTGTTGGAAGGCGCCGTTTAGGGCATCGTATGGATAACGATGCTTGTACCCCTATTATTTCTTCAAGAGGAGTCATCATGGATGAGTAAGTTAGAGCTTTTGCGCCACCCCAAGCAAAGAAAGCTGCTCTTTAGCGCCGGCTTCAGCTGGTTGTTCGACGCTATGGATGTCGGCATCATATCGTTTATCGTAACGGCATTAACAGCCGAATGGAAGCTGTCACCGCAGCAGGTCGGGGTCCTGACCAGCATGAACTCCGTCGGCATGGTCATCGGAGCGGCTGCTGCCGGTTATATGGCCGACCGGTTCGGACGCAAGACGATCCTGCTGTGGACCCTGCTCATTTTTTCGGTGGCGAGCGGCTTGTCCGCGTTGGCTGCAAGCTTTGCCGTGCTGTGCCTGCTGCGGTTTATTACCGGTATCGGTCTTGGCGGCGAGCTGCCGGTGGCTTCAACGCTCGTCTCGGAGTCGATGCCGGCACGTGACCGCGGCAGAGCCGTTGTCCTGCTGGAGAGCTTCTGGGCGGGAGGATGGCTGGTCGCTGCGCTGGTGTCTTACTTCGTCATTCCGAAGTACGGATGGCAGATTGCGTTTGTCATCGGGGCCTTACCTGCGCTATATGCCATATATTTACGCAAATCCATCGAAGATGCGCCGCGTTTCAAGGAACAGCAGGCAAGCGTCTCCAAGCTGTCCTTCGGGACCAAATTCAAGTCGATTTGGGCTAAAGAGCATAGCCGCTCTACGCTGATGCTTTGGATTCTGTGGTTTACCGTCGTGTTTTCCTATTACGGCATGTTTTTGTGGCTGCCGTCGGTCATGGTTCTCAAAGGCTTCAGTTTGGTCAAAAGTTTTGAATACGTGCTGATCATGACGATCGCCCAGCTGCCCGGCTATTTTACCGCGGCTTACTTCATCGAGAAGTTCGGACGCAAGTTCGTCATGGTTACTTATTTGACGCTGACGGCGCTGAGTGCGCTGTGGTTCGGTTATGCGGACACCGAAGGCATGCTGATTGCCGCGGGCATCTGCTTGTCCTTCTTCAACCTCGGTGCCTGGGGGGGCATGTATGCCTATACGCCGGAGCTGTACCCGACTCGGGTGCGGTCCACCGGCGTGGGGCTGGCCACCTCGGTTGGCCGGGTCGGCGGCGTAATTGCCCCGCTGCTCGTAGGCGTCATGGTTGGCAAGGGCATCAGCATCGATACCATTTTCGGCATGTTTTTTGTCATTGTGCTGATTGGTGCAATCGGAGTGCTGCTTCTCGGTAAGGAAACCAAAGGCAGGGAACTGGCCGATTAAACGGCAATAAATATGTCATCTGTTGAAGAAGCTGTCATGGGCAGCTTCTTTCCTTTTTCGTCATGCATATTTTTGGACTTTGCCACGCCCGTTCTTCCGCCCAAGATGACTAAATCTACGGGTTTGATTGTGATTTCCCGTTGTTTTGAATTATAATAAATAATGTTGCAGTTAGACGCTATCAGAATGGGGGAAGGAATATGCAGCTGATCAATCCCGGCATGGTCCAGGAGATGCTAGATTCACTGAAAAACCAGGACCTTTATATACACCTTGAAATGACAACGGGTGCTTACGCTTCACACAACGATTCATCCAAATTTACCGCATCGACGTTTATCCATAACGGCGTCGTCCGATATTCGCAAGGCTCCATCGCCGGCTTTGGCCCTTACCGGGTCGGCCTCAAGATGGAGCAGGGCTGGGTTTATTCCCAAGGCTTGACCCATTTTGAAGAAACGGAAACGGATCGGCTGATCATGGCCGGACATGACAGCGACGGCAAGCTCGTCGTGGCGCTTCAGCTGAGCCGCCAACCATTTTAACGAGAGAGAAGGTTAGACATATGGAAAAACATATCCTTGTGGTGTTTCCCCACCCCGATGATGAGTCGTTCGGCACGTCGGGGACGCTGGCTAAGCATATCCAGTCCGGAACCCAGGTGACTTATGCCTGTTTAACCCTGGGGGAAATGGCCCGCAACATGGGTAATCCCATCTTGGCAAACCGCGTGACGCTTCCCGAGCTGCGCCGGAAGGAGCTGGAGGAGTCCTGCCGGGCGATCGGCATCCAGGATCTTCGCCTCATGGGTCTGCATGACAAGACGGTGGAGTTTGAGGATCAGGAGATGCTCACCAGCCGCCTGCGCGCGCTGATTGACGAAGTGAAGCCGTCGCTGATTATCACGTTCTACCCGGGTTACGCCGTTCATCCGGACCATGACGCGACCGGAGCCGCGGTTATCCGGACCGTGACGGCCATGCCGAAGAAGGAGCGGCCGAAAGTGCACTGCCTGGCGTTCTCCAACGGGTGCGAGAAGATCCTTGGCAAACCGGATGTCCTTGTGGATGTGCGCGATTATTTACCGCAGAAGTTTGCCTCGATCCGTGCCCATCAGTCGCAGTTCCGCTGGGAGACGAGCGGACAGTCGGAGCTGGATAAAGCCGTGCTGGAGCGCTTCAGCCAAGAGCGGTTCTGGACTTATCATTTTGAATAATAGCATGGAATTCAAGACAAGCCGGACGGGCTGCTGCCATCATTGCAGCGCCCGTCTTTTTTTGTGCAGCACTATCGAAACCGTAGGCCGGCTCTTGTTGCGAAAGCACATCAAACGCGTCTTGGCCCCAATGGAGGATATTGACAACATGGGGCTCCGGCGGATACAATTTGTGAAATCCTGTTTGGGATTTAACATGTGAGCAGAAAGGTGTGTGGCCCTGGAGATGAGCCGAGAAGAGTTAAGAAGAGCAGAGTTTGCGAGCGGAGATCGTACCGGAGAAGTCGGTACCAGAGAAGAGGGTCCCGGAGAAGCGGCGGCCGTGGCTGAGCCGTTAAACAGAGGGCTGGCCGATGAGGAGCCAAGCCGTGATCAGTTTAGCCTTTCCGAGGGAGATACAGGGGACATCCGGCTGGAGCGGATCGTCTTCATTGGAAGAACCTATGACGAATATTTGCGGATGTTTCATTTAAAGCCCGGGGACTTGAAGGGACGAACCGTCCTGGATTGCCCCGGCGGGGCATGCTCGTTTACGGCCAAGGCGAGGCAGATCGGCATTGAAGCCGTTGCTGCGGATATAGCCTATCAGTTTGACCCTGCGGCACTTGAGGCGAAGGGAAGGCTCGATATCGGGCATGCGGTGCAGCATGTGGAGAGCCTGGGCGATCAGTACCGGTGGGACGAATTCGGCGGTCCCGAGGGGCTCCGCAGCGAGCGTACAAAGGCCTTGACCGCCACGGTCAAGGATATGAAGCAGCATCCTGATCGATATGTTGCCGCCGTTTTGCCGGTGCTGCCGTTTGCAGACCGGCAGTTTGATATCACGCTGTCTGCGCATTTTTTGTTTATGTACAGCGACAAGCTGGATTACGCGTTTCATGAGCAGACGGTCGCTGAGCTGATGCGGGTGACGAAGGACGAAATTCGGATTTTTCCGCTGGTGGACCAGAGCAGCCGCAGGTACAAGGACATGCAGAAGCTGCTGTCGTTTGCCGCCGGTAACGGATGGTCGGCCGAGGAACGGCCATCGGACTACGAATTCCAACGGGGGGCTGCCTCAATGCTGGTGCTGACAAGAAGCTGACGGGAAAAAGAATGGCGGAACGAGAACGCTCGTTGGATGCCGGCATAATGCCGAAGTTGGATCGTAACCGTCTTTTGTCAGTTCCGCAGAACTTATTCTTATTAAATCATAAAAAAGCCGGAGAGCCTGCGTATGCAGGGCTCTCCGGCTTTTATACTGTTTGCGGCCGATTGCAGCCGCCGGGCGGAATGAATTATGATTCCTTGTCGGTCAAAGCGTTCAGGGTCGCTTCCGGCCACAAATTCCAGGGATGCTCGGCAGGCGGAAGTGAAGCAAGAATGATCTCTTCCTTTGTGACGGGATGAGGGACGCCGACGATGACAGACCACAGTGCGATCTGCTGCCCCGGCTTATTTACCCCATTGCCGTATTTCTGATCGCCATAGAGCGGACAGCCGGCATGGCTCATCTGAACCCGAATCTGATGGGACCGGCCGGTATGGAGCTCCACCTTGACCAAGCTATAGCGGTCCGCCTCTGCGATCACTTCGTAATCCAGCAGCGCTTCCTTCGCGCCGGTTGTTCCCGGCTTCACCACAGACACGGTATTGGTCTTGGCATCCTTGAGCAGGAAGTCTTTCAGGCTTCCTCTCTGCGCAGGAAGCCTCCCATGTACGACGGCCGCGTAAACTTTGCGGAACTTGCGGGAGCGTACCGTTTCCGAAAGCCGAGAGGCGGCCTTGGATGTCTTGGCAAACACCATCGCCCCGCCGACGGGGCGATCCAGCCGATGCACCAGGCCGACAAATACGTTGCCGGGCTTGTTATACCGGATCTTGATGTCCTCCTTGAGCAGGCTGACCAGATCGGCGTCCCCGGAGGCATCTTCCTGCGTAGGAACGTTGACCGGCTTCACGATGCCTAATAAATGATTGTCCTCATACAAAATCGGAATGCGGACGTCCTGACCATCGGCTCTGCTCATGGTTTAAGACTCCCATCTTCCCAAAATACCGCACGGCAGATTCAGTCCGGAGGCGGTAATCGGCAGTCCGAGCTCGCCGCAGGAAATGCTTCCTCCAAACCGGCGGGCTGCCGTCATGGACAGGATGTTATGCAGTACGGTCGGCGAAATACCGGTCGTATACGAATTAATGAGCATAAACAATGGGTTGTCCGACATGATGCTCATGCAGCTCTCGACGAAGGGATAGAGGCTCTGCTCCAGCTTCCACATTTCCCCGCCGGGTCCACGGCCGTAGGATGGCGGGTCCATGATGATCGCGTCGTATTTATTGCCGCGGCGCTGTTCGCGCTGCACGAATTTGAACACGTCATCCGTTATGAAACGGACCGGACGGTCTCCGAGGCCGGACAGCTGCAGGTTCTCCTTGGCCCATTGAACCATGCCTTTTGCGGCGTCGACATGGACGACTTGGGCGCCTGCGGAAGCTGCCGCCACGCTGGCTCCGCCGGTATAGGCGAACAGGTTCAGCACCTGGATCGGCCGGCCCGCCCCGGCAATCTTGTCCATCATCCAGCGCCAGTTGGCTGCTTGCTCGGGGAACAAACCGGTATGCTTAAAGTTGGTAGGGCGGATATGGAACTTCAGCTTGTCGTAGGAAATGGTCCAGCGGTCGGGGATCGGCTTTTTCATGTCCCATTGGCCGCCGCCCGAAGAGCTTCGGTGGTAATGCCCGTGAACTTGGCGCCACTGCCCCGTTTCGTTGGTGAGCGGCCATATAATCTGCGGGTCGGGTCTGCGGAGAATGACGTCTCCCCAACGCTCCAGCTTTTCCCCGTCCCCGGTATCAATCAATTCATAATCCTGCCAATCGCGTGCTACATACATGAATGCATTCCATCCTTCTGTTCTTTAATTTCATTTAGCTTATATTGTACAACATTTCGTACATACAATGCACTTTCTTCATACTCGGTGCGGGTAAAGGTATAATAAAGATAACCCCTCGCGAAAGGAGGACTTGCCGGTGAGCAGCAGACGGAAAATATCGTGGATTCTCACTTGGTTTGGCTTGTTTTGCGGCATTCTTTATGTCAATCTGGCGGTCCGTGGCGGCACGAAGGATTGGTTTGGCTTTCTTGTCTTCGCCGTGCTTCCGCTTGGAATCGGACTTATACTGCGCACGAAAACGAAAAAAGCGAGAGCATGGATGGAGATCACCCCCGAGATGGAGAAGAGCATTCTCCACCTGGCTGCAGAGCAGGAGAACCTGCTGACCGCAGCGGACGTTGCCTTGAATACAACACTCAGCATGGAGCAGGCCGGCGAGGCGCTGGAAGCGATGCGCCGCAAGGGACAGGTCCATTTACGGGTAGCGGATAACGGGGCGCTGGTCTATGAATTCCAGGCCGTTCTATCGATGGAAGCTAAGCTGAATGCGGAGCGGGTGTAAACCCCAGTCCACCCCGCCCCGCACAACGCAATAAACCGGCTGCGCCTTGGACATGCCAAGCGCAGCCGGTTTTTCTTGTGGCGATTATTGGGACGCCATGTACTCGTAGTAGTCCTGCTGTCTCATCACTTTGAATCCGCAGGACTCATACAGCCGGAGCGCATTGGGGTTCTGAACCGCCACCTCCAGCCATATGTCCCGCCCCCGTGCTATCGCTTCGGATACGATGAGCATCAGTGTGCTGCGGCCGATCCCCTGACCCCGAACAGATGCTTTCACCGCAAAGCCGTATATCCACGTATCGGATCCTGTATCTTCAAGAGATACCTTGCCGACGGTAACCCCATCCCGCTTAATGATGAGCGGCCGGGTTCCCGTTTCCTGCAGCAGCGATGAGTAGATTTCGGCTGATTCCTCCCGGCTCATCTCGAATCCTTCCTGATCGATGGCGATGATGTCCTCCATGTCGGCAAGCTCCGCGCTTCGCAGCTGGACCGACGGGTTCGCTTCCGCGACAGTTTGGCCGTCGTCATGCCATTTCATTTGATACTCCGAATGGCAGAACACCCCTCCTTGGGACTCGATGAAGCCTATGCCGCTGGAAGAGGAAGCCGGGGTATTCAGAAGGATGGTCTTATAGGCTGAAACGTTAGCCGAGCGGATGGCGTCCTTCCATAGATTCGTAAATATTCCCTGACGGCGGTAATCCGGATGTACCATGCCGCATACCTCGAGACCGCCGCCGAGCGGATATAAGGCGAGAAAACCGGTCAGCATATCGCCGGAATAATGAAAAAAGTCCAGCTTTGCGTCCGCGGGACGGGACTTCAGCATGCTCCAGTTTAATTTCAAAGTGATGGCATCGGCCCGCTCGCACAGCTCCTGCAGAGCGGAGATATCGCCTAGTTGACTTGGATTAAGAATAGTCTGCTTCCCCCATATTCGTTATTTTCTGCTATCATATCATGTTCCTATTTCGCGTTAAAGAGAGTGAATTGCACTTTATGCAAGGTTTTTTTGTTCATGCGAAGCCTCCATCATTAGGCTGTCATACCTCACTTCATACAGCGGCACGGAATAGGATGAATGTAACATTTCCTAGGAAGGGAGCCATCCGTATGCCGGTGAAAAACGGTAAGGAGTATATAGAGCGGATCGACCAGGCACAGCCGGAGGTTTGGCTTCGAGGTAAGAAAATCCAAGGAAAGCTGTCCGACCATGCGGCTTTCCGCGGGTTAATGAGCACTCAGGCGTCACTGTACGATATGCAGGTCGCGGAGGAGTATGCGCAGCTTCTGACATACACATCTCCGGAAACCGGGGAGCCGGTAGGCTTATCGTACTTACAGCCGAAGACGAAGGAAGATTTGGCCAGACGCAGGAGCGCGATGACGCTGTGGGGTGAGCGGCATTTCGGCCTGCTCGGCAGATCGCCGGATTATATGAACACGGCCGTTATGGCCTACGCTGCCGCCTCGGAGCTGCTGGCTGAAGCGGATGCGAAGTATGCGGACAACATGCGGAATTACTACCGGTACTGCTCAGAGAATGACATAACGCTGTCTCACGCCTTCGTGCAGCCGGCGGCGAGCCGTACCGCCGAAATGCTTGATGACGGAACGATCGTCAATACCGCGGCACGCATCGTCGACCAGACGACAGAAGGCGTCATCGTGTCAGGCGCGTTTCTGCTGGCGACCCAGGGAGTCACAGCGGATGAAATACTTGTGTATCCGCCGGCATCGTTCGTGTTTCAGGAGGAAGACAATCCTGAAACTTTTGCTTTTGCCGTCCCGAACAACCTACCGGGGATGAAGTGGATAAGCCGGGAAAGCCTGGTCGGCGGCGATTCGGGTTACGATTATCCGCTCAGCTCGCGATTTGAGGAAATGGACACTCTCGTCATTTTCGATCACGTGCTCGTTCCATGGGAGCGTATATTCATTCTTGGCAACGACAGCCTGTCCATACGCTTCTTTGCACAGAGCGGCTTTCACGTGCATGCAGCGCACCAGGTTTGCTGCCGATACGTGGCGAAGACCGAGTTTGTACTTGGAATCATTCTGTCCATTGTCGACGCACTGGAAAGAAACGGAGGCGTGGTCACTGAACAAGTGACAGAGGTGATCGTAAATCTGGAGTTGCTCAAGGCGCTGCTGCTCGCCTCCGAAGCGGGTGCAAAGGTGGACCGGTGGGGAAGCATGATGCCCGACTATAAGCCGCTCTGGTCCGCTGCCGTCGTCTATCCCCAAATGTATGCACGGATGATGGAAATTATCCAGCTGCTCGGGTCCAGCAGCGTCATTATGATTCCGTCAGAGCAGGATTTTGAGGCACCCGGGATTGCTACCTATTTATCGGCTTATCTCAAAGGCAGCAGCATGGACGCGCGGGATAAGACTGCGCTGTTCCGGCTTGCCTGGGAGCTGAGCAGCAGCGGTTTCGGTGGGCGGCAGCAGCTCTACGAACGCTTTTTCTTCGGGGGACAGCAGGTAACCAGCAACAGGCTGTTTCAAGGCTATTTGGATAAGGAGAAATACAAGGAGCGGGTTCAGCAATTTCTGCGGGATTTATAATCGCCGTTCTATGGATCGGTCATATTCCACCCGGCCCGCTCATATATCTGTAATGGGGAACGTACGCAAGCAGCACGGGAGAGAGAAGCCGCCTGGGAAGAGCCATCCTTGCACAGAGGAGGCGGGCGGCGATGACGATCGATCAGTTGATCGCTTTATTGGCACTTGTCGTCATGATCATTGGACTTGTCAGCGGAAAAGGAAAATCATAAGCTGCAAAAAAAGAGAGCTGTCTTTCAGCTCTCTTTTTTTGCCTGCAAACCGCTTGACGCTTCTGACTGACCCAGGGCCTCCGTCCCGTAAAGATCGAATTTCATCGATGCTAAAGCGCCGCCTCTTTGCGATGCTGACTCAGCACTAATCAGTAACCATTTGCCCTCCGTTGATGTGGATCGTCGTTCCGGTGATATACGACCCGTCGTCCGAAGCCAGCAGCACATACGTGGGTGCCAGCTCGTAAGGCTGGGCGGCACGCCCCAGCGGCACGTCGCGGCCGAAGACGGCAACCCGCTCAGGAGGTATCGAAGCGGGATTGAGAGGTGTCCATACGGGACCCGGAGCAACCGCGTTAACCCGGATGCATTGAGGGGCAAGATTTCGGGCGAGAGCGCGGGTGAAGCTGACGATCGCACCTTTAGTCGAGGAGTAGTCCATGAGCGTATCATTGCCGAGATACGCAGTCACGGAAGCGGTGTTTACGATGCTGCTTCCCGGCCGGAGGTGGGGGAGGACCGCCTTGGTCAGAAGGATAAAGGACAAAATGTTCACTTCAAACGTATTTCGCAGCTGTTCTTCGGAAATGTCCAGCAGTGAGGTTTGGAAGTACTGAACCCCGGCATTGTTAATGAGAATGTCGATTTTCCCGAATGCCTTCAGAGTGCTGTCTACGATATACGATGCAAAACCCGGCGACCGCACGTCAACGGGAAGCAGAAGGCATTTTCTGCCGAGCTGGCGGATTCGCCGCTCCGTGTCCTGCGCGTCGCGGTGTTCGTTGAGATACACGATGACCAGGTCGGCACCTTCTTTGGCAAAAGCGATGGCGACCGCACGGCCGATACCGCTGTCTCCTCCGGTGATGATCGCCACCTTGCCCTTTAATTTACCGGTTCCGATATAGTTCGGATTTTCAGAGATAGGGAGCGGGTCCATCACATATTCAATCCCCGGCTGCCCGTGCTGGTGCTGATCCGGCGGAAAAGCCACCGGAATGTCCTTGCACTGGTGAATGACGCCATATTTAGCATACGGATAGTTCATCGGCCAATCCTTCCTTAAGCTTTTGATGGTACACAGTTTATTCACGGGATGGGCGAGTGTGCCAGTTATTTTTAAGTCTTACATCGAAATAACAAACGAACATAAACGGCTGTCCCGGACATAAATATGTACCAAAGCTGATGATCACCCAATGATGACGCATGTTGTTGGCATTAGGGATCCTTTTGGAAGGAGGAGGGCCGATTGATAGTAAGCAATGAGATGAATGCTGACAAGAGAATGACACCCAAACGAAAAAGATGGTTCACGCGCAATGATTGGACCGGCTATTTGTTCAGCGCCCCATTAATTATCGGCGTGCTCGCATTTGCCATCTATCCGATGTTTGCCGCATTGTTTATCAGCTTTCACCAGACGTCGGGCCTGTCGCTAAACGGAAAGTGGGTGGGGCTCAGCAATTACCGGTATGCCCTGGAGGATCCGGTCTTCTGGCAAGCGCTTACAAATACGTTTTTGATGGGCGTCTTGTCCGTGGTGCTCGGCATCGTATTATCCTTTGTGCTGGCGAGCCTGATCAACAATCTCAAATGGAACTTCGGCAAAAACTTTTTTAAGGCCGTCTATTTTCTGCCGAACGTCGTGTCGGCGGTAGCGACCAGTCTCCTGTTCTCGTTTCTGTTTTTCCCATCGAAAGAAGGGCTGCTGAACTTTGTGCTGAGCTGGTTCGGGGTACACCATCCCATCGGCTGGTTTACGAATCCGGAGGTGTCGCGCTACAGCATCGTGCTGATGAGCCTGTGGGGGGCGCTTGGCTACAACACAATCATTTTTCTGGCAGGCCTGCAAAGCGTGCCGCGCGACCTGTACGAAGCCGCTGAAGTCGATGGGGCGGGCGGGTACAAGAAATGGCTCCATATCACCATCCCTTATTTACGTCCGATCTTCGTCTTTATGCTCATCATGGGCACGATCGGCGGCATGAAGCGGTTCACTGACGTGTGGCTGATCGGCGGTACGGCAGGCAATCCGGGCGGAAGCCTGATGACGGTGGTGCTGTACATATACCGGAACGCATTTTTGGCATCGCAAATGGGTCTGGCCACAGCCGCTTCTTATCTGCTGTTCATCATCATTTTGGTGCTGACCGCAGTTATGATGCTGTTAAACCGCCGCAAAGACAGCCTCGACTGACGCACTAGGGCCAATACCGACGTCATATCAGAACTACATGATACTTAAGCAAAGGAGGTCCCGCCATGATCCAAACGGCCGATTCCAAGGCGCTGCGCCGTAAAAAAATCCCTGTCAGTCAGTGGATTCTCGCCATCGTGCTGTTTCTCGGCTCCTTTATCATGATCGTGCCATTTCTGTGGATGCTCGTGACCAGCTTCGACTGGGGGGCCCGGCTGAACATTACGTTTCCGCCGAAAATTTGGCCGGAAGAGCCGTCCATACGCACGTATGAAGTGGCCTTTACGAACATTAAAATGTTCCGTTATATCATCAATTCGATCATCGTCAGCGCAGGCGTCATCGTTGTCAGCTCCCTGTCCGCGCTGCTGTCCGGTTATGCCCTCTCCAAGCTGCGGTTCAAAGGGGCGAGCCTGGTGCTTCTGCTGGCACTGAGTACGATGATGATTCCGTTTGAAATGACCATGATTCCGCAGTACCTGCTTTTCAGCAAGCTGGGGCTTCTGGACAATTATCTGGCTTTTTATTTACCGGCACTTAACTATGCCTTCGGCACGTTTTTGGCCAAAGCCTTCATCGACCAGCTGCCATCCAGTCTGCGCGAAGCCGCCATTCTCGACGGCGCCGGGGAGTTCACCGTGTTCGGCCGGGTGTATTTGCCGCTCTGCACGCCGATTATCGCCACCATGATCATCCTCCTGTTCCTGGGCGTGTGGAACGAAATGCTGTGGCCGCTGCTGGTGCTGAAGAACGCTGCCAAATATACGATCCAGATCGGCCTGGCGATGTTTACGTATAACAACGGCATCAACCAACAGCCCTCGATCATTATGGCTGCAACGGCGGTCAGTCTCATTCCTGTCGTCGTCGTATATATGTTTTTGCAGCGTTACATTATCGAAAGCATTGCTTTGTCCGGGATCAAGCAGTAAACCCGGCGAAGCGCGGCCTTGGAGCCGCACGGCACCAATGATGATTGCGAACACACTGATGATGAAAAGGGGGAACATGCATGAAAAAATGGCTTCTGCTCCTGCTGTCCTGCACGCTCGTATTCACGCTGGCAGCCTGCTCTGAAGGGTCAGGCAAAGACGTGACCGGCGGCGTGGAAATCAAGCAAGTCTCCGACATGAAAGGAACCGTCCGGGTGGCGCTGGCCGGATGGCAGCTCGACAACGGCATCAACGCGCAAACGGGTAATCCGACGATCGGGCTGACCGAGTACATGGATAAGACGTTCAAGAAAATGTACCCGAATATCAAGGTGGAGCTGTACCAAATTCCTTGGGAGAACGTAAAGGCCAAGCAAACGGCGATGCTCATGTCGGGGGATGCCGACGTGCTGTACACCGGGGGAGCTTTTGCCTCCCAATGGTATCAGGACGGACTGCTGCGTGATCTGGACGACCTGATCAAAGAAGACACATCGTTTGATCCCGGCATTTATCTGGACGGCATCATGAACAATTCCTACAGCACCAAGTCGCCGGACGGATCCAAGCAGTTCGGCATTCCTGCCGTGCTGGGCCGCCGCATGACGATCTATGACAAAAAGCTGTTCAGCGACTGGGGCGTCGAAGGCTTGACAGAGAAAGCGACCCCCGAAGAAATTTTGGAAAAAGCCAAAAAGATGACCGGCAAAAATCCAAAAACCGGCGAGCAGAACTACGGCGTATACTGGTCGGGCAACTCGCTGAACGGCTCCACTTTTGTGGCGCTGACCCTGGCTTTCGGAGCGAAAGGGGCCGAAGGCTCGCTGAAAGACGTAAAGTCGATCAAATGGCATCTGAACACCCCGGAAATGGTCAAGGTCATGGAATGGCTGAAGGAGGCCGCAAAGCTGCCGCCGGCCGGCTTTATCACAGCCCAGGGAGCGGAAAACTTCGGGCTTGAGAAGAACAACATCGCGATTGCGCTGGACAGCACCGGCGGCGCGACGATGAACGAATTTATCGCAAACAATAACAAGGATTTGCTGGACCGGTTCGAGCCGGTGATGAATATGGGCCCGAAAGGTGAAGGCTGGGTGGCCGTGGATCCGTTCGTCATGGCGAAGAACGCCAAGGACGTGAAAGCTTCCTGGGAAGTTCTCAAATTCCTGACCAGCCCGATGACGCAAAAATATACGTATGAGAACTTCGCGATGACACCGACGATCAAGCAGGCCGATTTTGTGAAGCCGGAAGACAAATATGTGAAAAAGGCGCTGGACATCGCCAATGTCGGGCACTCCGAGCTGATGGATGAAGCCAATCCGTTCTATATGAGCGACATCGTCCCGGCCGTCAACGGCTTTATCAGCAAGGCGGCTTCCGGCAACGCGCCGGACATCCAGCAGTTCCTGGACGATCTGCAGGACCGCGCGGAGAAATGGTCCGCCAATCTGAAGTGACAGGTTAAAACGAGTGCAGGGCCCTTCACGGGGCCTTTGCACTTCCTTTTTACCAGGAGACGCAAGGACGATATTCGAAATTGTAGCTGCCTAGAGATAGGAGCAAATGATCCCATTGCGTGTGTTTGAAAAACAGTATGTAAGGAGGTCCCATGATGGTTCGTGTTGGTTTGGTCGGGGCAGGCGGAATCGCCTCCGAGCATTTGAAGCATATTGACGATCATGATCAGGCGGAGCTGGTCGCCGTGTGCGATATTTCCGCGAAGCAGGCGGAACAAGCCGTAAAACGGCATGGTGGAGTCGCCTATACGGATATCCGGCGGATGCTGGCGAACGAGCAGCTGGATGCACTCTTTGTATGCGTCCCTCCTTTTGCCCATGGTGATATTGAAGAGCAGGCGGCAGGAAGAGGCATTCATCTGCTGGTGGAAAAGCCGCTGGGTCTGGATATGGGCATTGTACGGCAAAAAGCGGATTTTATCCGGAAAGCGGGCGTCATGACGGCCACAGGCTACTGCCTAAGGTATATGGAGCCGGTACAGAAGGCGAAACAGTACCTGGCCGGCAAAGAAATCGCCATGGTGCGGGCCCACAGGTTCGGCGGGCTGCCGGATACCCCTTGGTGGGTGGATCATGCCAAGTCGGGCGGACAGCTGGTAGAGCAGACGACCCATAATGTGGATCTTATGCTGTACTTGGCCGGAACAGTCCACAAGGTCAGTGCTGACATGGCCCTGCTGCTGAACAGAGACGTTCCCGGGATCACGACGCCGGATGCCGCTTCGGTCAACCTGGTGTTCGATTCGGGCGCAATCGGTCACATTGACACCGGTTTTCTACCCCAGCCGGACAGCCGTTCCTCCCTGGAGATCATTGGAAGGGATTTCAGATTGACGCTCGAAGGAACGTCGCTTACCATTCTGGAACCGGAGCAGACGATCATTCTTCGCGGCAAATCCGATTTCTACAAAGTCCAGGACGACGCTTTCATTCGGGCCGTTGCCACGGGTGACCAGAGCTTGATTCTGGCTCCGTATGAAGAAGCGATGCATACGCTGGAAGTGACGCTGGCTGCCAACGAATCGGCACAAAGCGGATTGCCGGTAACCATAACCAAGAGGGGGTAAATCTAGAGCCCCTCCAGGAGCCTGCGGGCTCCTTTTTTGCGTATCCGGATTGCTGTAAGCCGTGCATAAACATATCGATGCCGTGCATAATCACGCCTTTTCCATAATCAGGATATGACGGTGTGATCCAGAATAGAATCTGGTAAACCGTATTCGATCTATCAATTTGGATTTTTTGGATTCAGTGATTGTATACGTCAATTCGATGAAGGAAACAGTCAAAATTAAGCCAATTTGTATCATCATTACGACGGGGACAACGCCTTCTAAAAGAAAAAAATTCCGGATCGAAGGCTCCATTCTCTATCAGGAAACGGGATTCCCGGCTTTCCCTAATTCTTGTTTTCTTGCGAAGATCTTGCTTCTGCTGTCCCAAACAAGGTAAACTCAAACTTAGGCATAAAAAAGAGCTGGAACAAGAAGGAAGGATTAGCATGTTGGATCTGAATGTGAATGAGCCGGATCAGCTGGTTCAGGTTGCTCATGCATTGTCCACCCGGGCGAGGGTGGATATGCTGAAACTGCTCTACACGCGGAGCATGAATATCATCGAAATTTCGGAAGCACTCAAGCTGCCGGTGTCGACAGTGGCGAACAACGTCAAAATTTTGGAGGCCGCCAAGCTGCTGACGACAGAGCTTCTGCCCGCGGCCCGGGGGGCGATGAAGGTATGCACCCGCAGTTATGATGACATCCATATCAGTCTCAACCCGGCGATCCAATCGACCAAGGAAAATTACGGCGTGTATGAGGTCGAAATTCCGATCGGATTGTACAGCGATTGCGAAGTATACCCGACCTGCGGCATGGCGAGCGGCACCGAAATGATCATCCGGGAAGACGAGCCGGCGAGCTTCTACCATCCGAAGCATATCGATGCACAGATCATCTGGTTCCGCAAAGGTTACTTGGAGTACATTTTGCCGCTGGAGCTTCCGCAAAACGTCAAAATCAAATCGCTTGAGCTGTCCATGGAAATCTGCTCGGAGGCGCCCAACTTCGATAACGATTGGCCCTCGGACATATCGGTCTGGGTGAACGGGCTTGAGATCGGGATGTGGACGAGTCCGGGGGATTTCGGGGACCGCCGCGGCAGGCTGAACCCCTCCTGGTGGCTCGATTGGACGACGCAGTACGGCCTCTTGAAAACGTGGCGGGTCGATGAGGACCGGACGACGCTGGATATGAAAAAGGTATCGGATGTAGGCATCAACGATCTTCAGCTGGAAGGGCGTCCGAATTTGCGCCTGCGAATCGGCGTGGATCCAAATGCGGTCCATAAAGGCGGGGTGAACATCTTTGGGCGGCAGTTCGGCGATTATGAGCAGGACATCAAGATGCGTATCCAATATGTTCCCCTCACGGACGAAGCGTAAAACCATTGTTACAACAAGTTTGTAACAATGGTTTTTTTGTTTCTGTTACGGGGCTTGTGGATTTTTATGGGAGAAGAGCGTGGTTAGGCAATTTCTTCTTGCTGATAAAGCGATGAAGCCCATTTGATATGCACGAGAATAGAAACAACTCAAAATTTTTATTACAAAAAAATGAAATGAATGCGTTGACAAAATAGAAGTTTAGCCGTAATATAGCCCCATAAGAACAATAAAGTTGTAATAAAACAATAACGTTGTTCTTTAGAACGACTACGGTGACGAAAATGGGGGGTACGTATGAGAAGAAAATTCAGCTTCATGTGGATCACATTACTGTCTCTGACCTTATTGCTCAGCGCCTGCGGCAGCGGTGGCAGCGGCAGCAGTGGCGGGGCGGACAGTGCAGGCGGGGACGCGTCCGGCGGTACTGGTGAAAGCGCTTCGACGGATACGGGCGGCGGCAGCGGCGAGAAAGTGAACCTTTCCTTCTGGACGCTGTTTGACGGCGGAGACGGTGATAACATGCAGGCGATGGTAGACCAGTTCAATAAAGAGCATCCCGATATTCAGGTGAAAAATACGAAGCTCGTCTGGGGCGAGTATTATACGAAGCTGATCACAGCGGTTGGCGCAGGCAACGGTCCGGATGTGGGCATCTCCCATATTTCCCGTCTTCCCGACCTGATCAATCAGGGGGTTGCAACTGAGCTGGACGATTCGGCAAAGGATGCCAACATCGACTGGAGCACGTTCAACCAGAACATTCTGGAAGCTTCCGTTTACGATGACAAGCATTATGCGGTTCCGATCGATACACATCCGTTTATTATGTACTACAATAAAAAGCTGCTTAAAGACGCAGGGCTGCTCGGCGAAGACGGCAAGCCGGTTCTGGAGCAATCTGGCGAGGGATTCATCAAGTTTCTGACAACGCTGAAAGAGAAGCTTCCGAAAGGCAAATATCCGTTTGCGCTCTCGAGCTCCAACGACGATCCATTCCGTTTCTGGTGGGCACTTTATTCGCAGCAGGGCGGCAATGACGTCGTATCCGACGACCTGAAATCAGCCGACATCGACAAAGAAAAAGCAGTAAAAGCCGCGGATTATATTAAGGACTTATACCATAAGTACAATTTCATCAAGCTGAACGACCCGGATTTCTATAAAACGTTCCAGAGCGGAAATGCGGCGATCATGATGACCGGCGTGTGGGCAACCGGAACGTGGGAGAAAACGAAAGGGCTGGAATTCGGGGCCATGCCGATCCCTAAAGTATTCGATCAGGAAGCGACATGGGGCGATTCGCATACGATCATTCTGCCGGCAACGAGCAGTGAAGATCCGGAGAAGCGCAAAGCTGCACTGATTTTCGCCAACTGGATCGCCGACCACGGAGAAATCTGGGCGAAAGCGGGCCATATCCCTTCGAAGCCGGCCGTATTCGACAAGCCGGAATTCAAAGAGATGCCGTACCGGAGCGATTATGTCTCGGTGGCAAGCACCGTTAAATTCAACAAGCATTCCGACAAGAACTGGCAGATCCGCGATAACGCGCTCTTTAAATATTTGAACGAAGTTTGGTCCAACAAGATGTCGAGCTCGGATGCCGTTGACAAGATGCAGACCGAGATCGGTAAAGTTTTAAGCGAGTAACCATGAGGGTATGATCCATCAGACAGGTTTGGGGCGGCTGGCTCCAAGCCTGCCTGAGCGATGCGGGAGAGGAAGGTGAGTCATGAAGAAGCTTCGGATCGACTTGCAGGCACTGATTTTTTTACTGCCCTTTCTGATTGTGTATGTGTTGTTTACGATCTGGCCGATGATTAAGGGCGCGCAGATGAGCTTTTATAAATGGACCCTGATCCGGAAGATGAAATATGTCGGGTGGGACAATTTCCAGCGCATGTTTCATGACGACCAGTTCTGGGCTGCGGTATGGCATTCTACGATTTTCGTTTTTCTGACGACGCCGACCATGATCGTGCTGGCGATCGCGCTGGCACTTATCGCGAACCGGAAATCCAAGCTGCAGAAGCTGTACCGCAGTGCGTTTTTTCTGCCGAGCATTCTTTCGGTTTCGGTGGCATCGTATTTGGGGTTGTTTATGTTCCAGCCCTATACCGGCTTCATTAACGGGATTCTGCATGGACTCGGCATCCTGGCGGAAGGGAAAGAGATCTTCTGGCTCACTGAGCCGTCGCTGGCCTGGATTGCGGTCGCCGCTCTGACGCTGTGGTGGACGGTGGGGTTCAACTTTATTTTGTATCTGTCCGCCATGCAGGAAATTCCGGACGAAATTTATGAGGCGGCATCGCTGGACGGCGCGGCCAAAGGGCAGATGTTCTGGCGGATCACGCTGCCGATGATGAATTCGATCACACGGATGATTCTGATGCTGCAAATTATCGCTTCCTATAAAGTGTTCATGCAAATTTACATCATTACGGGCGGCGGACCGCTGGATTCGACAAGGCCGATCATCCAGTACATTTACCAGAGCGGTTTCAAAAAAAATGACCTGGGTTACGCGGCGACGATGTCCTATATGCTGTTTGCGATTTTGCTCGTATTGTCGATTATCCAGTATGTCGTTAACAACCGGAAGGAGGCGGCTTAAGGCATGAAATGGGTATACCGGATCGTTTCTGTCATCGCGGCGTGCGTGTTTCTGATTCCGCTGGTCTGGATGCTGGTCGTATCGATCAAGCAGGAAGGGATGAAGGTCTCCGGTTTGTTCGACTGGTTTACGCCGCCATATTCTTTCGCGGTGTACGGACAAATTATCAGCGGCACCAAGCTGATGCAGTGGGTGTGGAACAGCTTCTTCGTCGCAGGCGTCGTCACGGTTCTGACCGTTCTAGTTGCGGCTATGGCGGCTTATGCATTGTCCAAAATTCCTTTCCGGTTTAAAGCCATCATGTTCTTTTTCATTTTGGCAGGTCTTCTCGTTCCCGGCGAAGCAACCATCATTCCGCTGTATCAGGTCGCCAAGGACATGCATTTGCTGAATTCGTACCAGGGGCTGATCGTCACAGCGCTGGCTTCGCCGATGGCGGTAATCGTGCTTAAAGGATTTTTTGACGGCATCCCGAACGACCTGATTGAGAGCGTGCAGATGGATGGAGGCGGCGTGTGGAAAATATTCGCGGTGATCATGCTGCCGCTGACCCGGCCGGCGCTCGCGTCGATGGCGATTCTGACCTTTATCGGCTCGTGGAACAATTTCCTGTGGCCATTCCTGTCGCTGACAAACGACAAGCTGTTTACGCTGCCGATGGGAATTCCGACCTTGATGAGCCAGTACTCGGAGGATTACGTGAAGCCGATGGTTGTGAACACGCTGTCTTCCATCCCGATCATTATTCTGTTTGTGATCTTTGAACGGCAAATCATCAAGGGGATCAGCCTGTCGGGGATTAAAGGGTGAGCGGCGTTGCCGTAGCCGGGATAGAGCCGAAGCGGCGCGAGCGTGCCATCGATTTGTTCAAAGGACTGCTGATCGTCGGGATGGTGTACTGCCACACGCTGCAATTTTTCAGCGATCCGGTCGTGTACCCGTCCATCAGCCGCTGGATCGATTTCTTCAACCTCATCACCTTCTCGGGGTTTGTGTTCAGCTTCGGGTATGTATCGCAGCTTGCTTATTATTCCAAGCCGTTTCGCAGCGCTTGCCCGCGGATGCTGGCAGCCGCGCTGAAAACACTGCTGGCCTTTTATGTATCCGGAACGGCGTTCAGGGTGTTTCATGACGGAGCGCCGCTCCAGTGGGACACGATTCGGCCGATCATGCTGCTGAAGGATATCCCGGGCTGGTCCGAGTTCCTGGTGTCTTTTACGTATTTGATGGTCCTCGGCTTGGTGCTGTTCGTTCCGCTGCGCTGGCTATCCGGGCGAAAGTGGCTTGGTTTTCTGGCGGCCGGCCTGCTGCTTGCAGGGACGCTGTTTCCTTATGGAGCGGTCCATGTTCCCCAGCTTGGGTTATTGGTCGGCACGAGGGATTTCGCCTCGTTTCCGCCTGTTCAATATTTTCCGTATTACCTGCTTGGGATCTTGTTCGCCAAATACCGGATTCGCTTCGACTGGCTCGTTCTCGCCGGATCGGTGCTTGCAACCGGACTGTTTGCGGCAAATTGGCGGTATGCCGGGGAGCTTCCCTCGCGGTTTCCGCCTTCGTTGTTCTGGATTATCGGTGCTGCCTTCATATTATATGTTTATTATTTGCTGGCCAGGGTATTGGAACGCATTCCGTACGCGTTTGGCTTTCTGGAGTCGATGGGGCGGAACGTGCTTTTGTATCTGGTGCTCAGCAATTTGTTGATTTTTACGGTAAAAAGCAGCCGGCCGGATCTTCTCGTCGGAAGCGGCGGCGGCTTGCTGTACGCGGCAGGATGGCTCGCCGTATGCGGATTTTGCAGCTGGATCGTTACCAAGCGTACGCGCTAAATGTGATTACTTCAAAGGAGTAGAGAGAAATGACAGAGATGCTGCGCGGCGAATATCCTCGCCCACAATTGGTTAGAGCGGATTGGCTCAACCTTAACGGAGTATGGAATTTTGAATTTGATGACGAAGCGGCCGGCGAGAGGGAAAAATGGTACGAGCATCCTTCCTTCTCGCGGACCATCCAGGTTCCGTTTTGCTATCAGAGCAAGCTGAGCGGAATCGGAGATCCTTCGTTCCATGATATCGTGTGGTACCATAGGACCTTTACGGTGCCAACAGCGTACCAAGGCAAGCGGCTGATTCTGCATTTCGGTGCCGTGGATTATGAATGCAAAGTATGGGTGAACGGCAGGCTCGCCGCTATCCACGAAGGCGGCCATACGCCGTTTGACGCGGATATTACGGACCTGCTTCAGGGTGCGGACAACTCGATCGTGGTCAAAGCCGTCGATTACAGCCGTGACGCGGCGCTTCCGCGGGGCAAGCAATACTGGGAAGAAACATCGGCCGGGATCTTCTATACGAGAACGACGGGGATTTGGCAGACGGTATGGATCGAACCTGTGCATGACCTCCATATCCGTAGGATTCGGCTGACGCCGGATATCGATACGAATGAAGTGTCGCTGCAGGCTTTCGTTCAGGGCTGGGACACCGGGGCCAAGCTTCAATTAAAGTCGGTAATTTCTTTCGCGGGGCAAGTCGTTTCCGAAGATTCCTTTTCGGTGACGGGGAAAGACGAGATGCGCCGCATCCGCCTGCACGATTTTAACGATCATGGCTTGGGGCGCTGGTGGTCGCCTGAACGTCCAAATCTGTACGATTTGGAGCTGACTCTCCTGGTGGACGGAGAAGTGGTGGATACTGTCGCGAGTTACTTCGGCATGCGGAAAATTTCGATTGAGGACGGCGTCGTGCTGCTCAATAACCGTCCTTATTATATGAAAATGGTGCTGGACCAGGGGTATTTTCCGGATGGCCTGCTGACCGCTCCTTCCGATGAAGCGCTGAAAAAAGACATTGAGCTGACGAAGGAAATGGGATTCAACGGAGCCCGAAAGCATCAAAAGATCGAAGACCCCCGTTACCTGTACTGGGCGGACAAATTGGGCCTGCTTGTCTGGGGAGAGATGGCCAACGCGTTCCGGTTCACGGAAACCTATGCCGGGCAGATCACCCGGGAATGGCTGCAGGCGGTGGAGCGGGATTATAATCATCCCTGCATCGTAGCCTGGGTTCCGCTCAATGAAAGCTGGGGCGTAACGAATATATTGGTGAGTCCTGCCGAGCAGCAGCATGCGCTGGCGCTGTATCACATGACTAAATCGCTGGACATGTCACGTCCGGTCATCTCTAACGACGGCTGGGAACTGGTCAAAACCGACCTGGTTACTATTCATGATTACGAATGGCGTAAAGAAGTGCTGGCGAACCGCTATTCGACCGTGGAGCAGGCGCTTCAGGCGAAACCGGGCAACCGCTGGATTCTGGTGCCGGGGTATCCTTATGAAGGACAGCCGCTGCTGCTTACCGAATTCGGCGGAATCTCATTCCAGAAAGGGAACCAGGAAGGATGGGGTTACTCCGGAGCGTCGAATGAGGAAGATTTCGAACGGCGCCTGGCCGACGTGGTTCAGGGTGCTCTCGCTTCGCCCGTGCTTCAAGGCTTCTGCTATACGCAGCTGACGGACGTCGAACAGGAAATTAACGGTTTGCTGACATACGACCGGCAGCCAAAGATTCCGCTGGAGAAGATCCGTGAGATTGTGCAGGGACGTTGATACAGCTTTTAAAATAGAGTGGCTAATATGTAAATAAAGAGTGAAGAAGGCCCCGTTTCGGGGCTTTCTTTTTTTTGTAAATGGTGGCATCGCCTAGTTAATCGGTATAAAGACTGTTATAATACAAAAGACAAAGATATGATTGATCAGGATAAAGTGGGCCCTTTCTTTGTTTAGAACCATCGCGTGACCAATGGAACTCAGGGTCCGAACAAAACCATGGTGATACAGGAAAAGGGGAATGAGAAATGGAAATGAAGCTGATTTTTACAAACAAAGGCAAAAATGCCATCGGGAACTTCGAAAACGAGGAGCTGATCGAAGTGTTCACGAGGTACAGTAAGACATTGATGAAAAAGTACGATCTTGTCGTGTCGGTTCCCTCTGAAGATAATCGCGACATTACGGCCGACGGTACCATCAATGTACATCTGAACGACGTCAAATGCGATGTTCAAACGTTTTTCAAGGAACTGGCCAGAGATGTGAAGGTTCCGTTAAAGAAACGGCTGGACGCCGGCGAGACGCTGGATGGCGTGTTTAAGGCGGAGCTGGTCAAATAAGGCATTAGAATAATCGTTAATGAAAAAAAGGGAGCCGGCGGGCTCCCTTTTTTTGATGATCGAGCGAAAACCACACAAATAACAGCTTAGCCTTTTAGAGCGGATATTCATCCGTTCACGGCTGCAGCACCGGCTGTTAATTCCGACCAGACCGCCTTCACGTCTCCGGCATTCATGATTTTTCCGAAGTACTGCCCAATGTTCGATAGGGTCATTTCGTGGGCCTCGGCAGAGGAACCGGCGCAGGCGTCCTCGACGAGCGTCACGTTATAGTCGAGCATGAATGCGTCCCTGGCGGTCGACTCCACGCATACGTTCGTGAGGACGCCGGTCAGGACAACAGATTTGCACCCCAGAGAGCGCAGTATCAAATCGAGGTTGGTGCCGATAAATGCGCTGTACCGGTGCTTTTCCACCACATAATCGCCCTCCTTGGGCTCCAGCCCGTACAGCTCCGTGCCCCAGCTTCCCTTCTCGACAATCCGAAGCGGGTTGCCGCTGGCCGTATGCTGCAGCTCCCATGCCTGGGAGGTAGTGCCCGCATCCAGCGTCATTTGCACGAAGATGACCGGCACGCCGCTTGCCCTCGCTTGACCGGTAAGGTCATGGATGGGCCGCACACAGGCCTGGAACGCCGGGATATCGACGACTCCCGCGCGGCCGCAGGCTCCGTTTTCGTGGCAAAAATCGTTTTGCATGTCGATGATGATCAGGGCGGTATCCTCCGGATGAAGCCATGCATGGGTACTCAAATGAATCCCTCCAAAATAAATATTGTTGTGTTTATGTCAAACAATATAACATTAAAACCACAATTACAGGATATTGCACTTTTTTATACCCTGAATCACAAGAAATATGATATAAATAGGATAATATATGTTATTTATTCTTACACAATCGGGAATTCCTCCGACCTGCTGTTCGGTAAAACCAATTTATATGGAAGGTGGGGATGGGATGGATCTGGAAGGTCTGCATTCATTTGCAACGATCGCCAAGGAGAAGAGCATTTCCAAGGCTGCCCAGACGCTGCATGTCACCCAGCCGACGCTGAGCGCGCGAATACGCAAGCTGGAGGAGGGGATGGGAGTCAAGCTGCTGGACCGGGGGTGGGACGGAGTGAAGCTGACGCAGGAAGGGCATTATTTTCTGTATTATGCGATCCAAATGGTAAGCCAGTTCAACAATGCCTCCGCGATGCTGAACAAAGCAGACCTGCTGAAGTTCGATCGTTCCCTTGCCGAAGTGACCCGCATGGACCGGATGGTGATCGGCGTCGACACCGGACTGTCCAGCAGGTTCGTGTACCCTCTCGTTGCCGAATTGCAGCGCATTCGCCCCGATCTGAAGTGCAAATATGTTTCCCGTTCGTCCATGCTGCTCATTGATCTGATCGAGTACGGGGTCATCGATATCGGGCTGTTTTATGATGTGAAGGAATGCCGCCATTTGCAGCCGGTGCATCTTCTGGACGACGAATGGGTGCTGTTGTGTTCGGAAGAAGCCTACCGGGGCGTGATCCGCAAGGATGATGACCTTATCGACGTGCTCAAGCATGACATGTTCGTGCTGTTCGAAAATCCGATCGCCACCTACGTGAATGTATGGGAGGTGCTGTCCAGACTGTTTGGGTCCACGCCCGACAAGTTCCAAATCGTGGACAGCAGCGATATGATGCTGGGGGTGGTGGCCAACGGCCAGGGATACACGTTCGTACCTAAATGCTACGTCCCTGAGCTGTACCTGGAGGCCTATCCCATCCGAATGATCCCTTTTGGTTCCATGCTGCCGGCTCTGCCGGTATACATGGCATACTCGGAAACCGTCCAGCTCGACGTGCCGATCGGCGAATTGCAGCGCAGGCTGCTTGCCAGATACAAGCCGGGCGCAGGGCACACCGCCGCTTCCGGCGGTTTGAATGGATAAGGAGACAATACAAAATAGGAGCACCCTCCAGGATGAAATGAGCCGGGAGGGTGCTTTTTTGCCTGTGCGGATTCAGACGAAGAAGTCGATCGGGCACGGATTCATCGTGATGCGGGTACAGCGGGTGCAGCTGTCATACCGTTTCTGAACATCGGCTGAACGACGGGCTCGATGCCCTCGACTTCGATGTCATACAAAGTGCCAAGAAGCGAAAGGAGCGGAATGGCGGCAGACGCTGCCGCTTCTATACGCTCTTTGGCCATCGGGATGCCGATGATCGCTGCCTGCAGAACCTCCGCAGTGCTTACTTCCACATCCCTTTCTCTCCGGTTAGTGGCTGTTAGCTTGTATTCGTTATCCATGGTATTCCTCCTCAGGTATGGTATGTAGCGGGCTGATCCGTCTGTCCACTGATCAGGTGATGTACGGAAACCGGTTTTTCGACTAGTCCAGCTCCGGATGATGGAAATGCCAATCGGTGCTTTGTTCATACGCGTGGCCGATGCCGAGCAGTTCCGCTTCGGCAAACGGTTTGCCGATGAGCTGCATGCTGATCGGCATCCCTGCGGCCGAAAAGCCGCAGGGCATGGCGAGGCTCGGCAGGCCGGTTACGTTCGTCGGCATGGTCAGTTCAGCGAAGCGCATGCTGATTTCGACGTCGTGGATGCCGGGCGCAGTTGCCGGGAGGGTCGGGGTAAGCAGGACGTCGGCTGCAGACAGCGCCTGCATATACTCCTGCTGCAGAAGCCGGCGCGCCCGCTGTGCCTGCAAATAGTGGACGGCCGGGATCAGGCGGGCGCCTTCGATCATTCCCCGGACATCCGGTCCGTACTGCTCCGGCTGTTCCCGGTACCACTTCTCGTGAATGGAGGCGACTTCGCCCATGCAAATACCGTTGCCGATCGCGCCGACATGGCTGAGGAGCGGGATATCTACTTCAATGACATTCGCGCCGAGCAGCTTGAATTGCTCCATGGCTGCCTGAAGGGCGGCCTCCACCTCCGGATCGATGCCGTCATAGTAAAAGGACGAGGGGATCCCGATGGTGATGCCGTGCAGATCGCCGCGCAGCATGCCGGTGAAATCCGGGACCGATACGTCGGCCGACGTATCGTCCAGCGGGTCATACCCCGCCATAGCCTGAAGGCAGATGGCGGCGTCTTTGGTCGAGCGGGTCAGCGGGCCGGCGTGGTCCAGCGACCACGACAGCGGAAAAATGCCATGGCGGCTGACCCTGCCGTATGTCGGCTTCAGGCCGACGATGCCGCAGGCTGCTGCGGGAATGCGGACTGAGCCGCCGGTGTCCGTGCCTGTGCCCATGTAGGCAAGTCCGGCCGCTACGGCCGATCCCGAGCCACCGCTTGAGCCGCCCGGCGATTTCTCCAGGTTCCACGGATTGCGGCAGGGACCGAAATGAGGGCTGTTCGTCAGCGTCCCGGCCGCAAACTCATGGGTCTGCACTTTGCCGAGCAGGACCGCGCCTGCTTCTCCCAGCTTACGGACGACGGTGGCATCCGTATCCGGCACGAATGTTTCGAGGATTTTGGAGCCGACAGCCGTCCGGATTCCCTGGGTATTGTAAATATCTTTGTGAGCGATAGGAATGCCGTGAAGCGGACCTCTGTACTCTCCTTTCATGATTTCAACTTCGGCCGCTTTGGCCTGGGCGAGCGCGAGATCGGCCGTAACCGTTACGTACGCATTCAGCCGGGGATTGAGCGTTTCAATCCGTTCGAGAAGCATCTGCGTAATTTCGACGGGTGAAATGCGGCGGCTGCGGATCCGTTCCGATAAACCGGCGATCGTATCATACAGCAGCTCCTGATGCAGGGTGGTCATAGATAACATCTCCTTTGCGAAAAAAAATTGTGGATGAGTACTCTACCTCTCGAATGACTTGAACAAATGGATTCTTTAATGATATCCGCCCATAGTTGATTTACCTTCAACATGTGTCATTTCTATGGAAGAATGATGGTCCTTGAACGCAAAAATCCAATCGTTTTTTGTATATAGGGAGGTAATTGTTAAGAAACATAACATATTTTCACCGAAAAGGGGCTGAAACAAGGTATAGAATGTTTCGATATCCTAACATTACAGAATTTATGTTAGTATTTATCACACAAACAGCATTCCTGGCATGCTACAACAAAACCGATTGATTAAAGGCCGGGAAGATCCATTTTTCTGAAGCTGCGAAGGAGGGAATATGATGTCAAATCTTTTGGAAATTGACAGCCTTGTCACCTCATTTTCGACCAAGAAAGGGATGGTGGATGCCGTCAGGGGAGTCACCCTGCGGGTCAAAAAAGGCAAGACGACGGTTATTCTCGGGGAATCGGGTTCGGGGAAGAGCGTCATGCTCCGTTCCATACTGCGGCTGACGCAGCGCGGTTCGAATGTTGCCGGCAGCGTCCGGCTCGAAGGAGAAGACTTGCTGGGCAAATCGCCGAAAGAAATGGTGGCGATCCGCGGGAACCGGGTGGCGATGATATTCCAGGACGCCCTCTCGGCGCTCGACCCGCTGTACAGGGTCGGCGACCAGCTGAAGGAAACGATCAGGGCGCACCATAAGGTGGGGAGAAGGGAAGCGAAGGATAGGGTCATCGAGCTGTTCCGTAAGGTCGGCATTCCTTCGCCGGAAGAAAGGGTGCGTGCCTACCCGCACGAGATGAGCGGCGGCATGCGGCAGAGGGCGGTCATTGCGATGGCGCTCGGCTGCCGTCCCGATCTGCTTCTTGCCGATGAACCGACCACCGCCCTGGACGTTACCATTCAGGCGCAAATCCTCCGGCTGTTCAAGGAGCTTCAGGCCGAGTTCGGAATGTCGATCGTGCTGGTCACCCATGATATCGGCGTGGCCGCCGAAATGGCCGACGAGGTCGCCGTCATGTATGCCGGCAAAATCGTCGAGTATGGATCGGCGGAGGAGGTTCTGACCAGACCGATGCATCCCTACACAGCCGGGCTGATTGCTGCTACGCCTCAGAGCAAGCAAACGGGAAGGCTGTCCACCATCCCAGGACAGCCGCCGCTCATTACGGAAATGCCGCAGGGATGCGCTTTTGCACAGCGCTGTCCTTATGCCGAGAGCCGGTGCACGGAGAGTGTCCCGGATTACGTAAGCGCGGGACGATCGCAGCAGGCGGCCTGCTTCCAGCTTGCCGGCCGGGAAAGATACGCCCAATAAAAAATAATGGAACCCTGTGGAGGTGCCGGAGATGAAACCATACTCAAGCTTGAAAAAAACGTACGCCATCACTCTACTGCTGCTTATCCTGTGCCTCTCAATGGTTCTTAGCGGGTGCGGCAGAGGCGGAGCGGCCGCCGAAGGCTCGGCGGCGAAAGAGACTTTGGTGATTGCCATGTCCGCCGCGAACATCCCGGTACCGGACACGATGCCGACCGAAGGTTACGAAGGGATGCGTTTTGTCGGGTATCAGCTGTACGACGCGCTGGTGAAATGGGATTTGACGCAGGGCGACAAGCCGGCCGAACTCACGGGCGGCCTGGCCGAATCGTGGGAACATTCGAACAGCGATCCGACCGAGTGGACCTTTCATCTGCGCCAAGGGGTTGAGTTCCATGACGGAACGCCGTTTAATGCGGATTCGGTCATCTTTGCCCTCGACCGTCTGTTGAAGCCGGATTCCCCGTATTACGATGCAAAAATTGCCGGTTCCACCGGCAGCTCGCTTCGTTTTATCGCGAAGTACGCCAAGTCTGACGAAAACACGGTTCGAATCTATACCAACGGACCATACAGCTTTCTGCTGTACGACTTGGCCAGCATCTTGATACCAAGCCCGGAAGCGGTCAAGAAATACGGCGGGGATTATGCGAATCATCCCACCGGAACAGGGCCCTTCAAATTCGTGAGCATGAAGCAGGGGCAGGAATTGGTTATGGATAAGAACGACAAGTACTGGGGCACGGTCCCGAAACTGGAACGGGTGGTGCTCCGGCCGATCAGCGATCCGTCCGCCCGGCTCGCGGCTATTCAGTCCGGGGAGGTCAACTGGGCCGAGATTCCGCCAACCGAATCGATTGAGCAGCTGAAAAGCATGGGATTCCAGGTGCTGACCAATACGTACCCGCACATTTGGCCGTATGTCCTGAACACGGCCGATGGCCCATGGAAAGACAAAAGGGTGCGGCAGGCGGCGAATTACGCCATCGACCGAGAGGGCATGAGCGCCGACTTGCTGGGCGGCGCCTCCATCCCGGCAACGCAGCTGATGTACAAAGGGCATGCTTGGTACAGTTCTTATGCGGAGCCGTATGCCTATGACCCGGACAAAGCCAAGAAGCTGCTGGCGGAAGCGGGTTATCCCAATGGCTTCTCAACCACCTTCCTGGTCCCGACAAGCGGATCCGGCAACATGTGGCCGGTGCAGATGAACGAATACGTTCAGAAGGACCTGAAGGCTGTGGGGATCGACGTGAAAATCGAATCTATCGAGTGGCAGTCGCTGCTGACCCAGTATCTTCAAGGGTTCCCCAAAGACAAGGAATTGGGCGCAATAAATATTTCCCTGCCGACCATCGCCCCGAACTCCTTCCCGAACTTCTTCTCGTCGGCGGCTCTGTTTCCGAAAGGCTTGAATATCGGCGGATACTCCAATCCGGAGCTGGATCGGATATTGAACGAGGCGCAGACCAGCTTCGACGCCGGTAAGCGGGATGTGCTGCTGAAGCAGGCCTCGGCGATCATTGCGGAGGACGCCCCTTGGATCTTCGTCGTGCATGACCTGAACTTGAGGGTGCTCGCGCCGGATATTCACGGCTTTGTTCAGCCTCAGTCCTGGTTTGCGGATCTGACGGGCATCTCCATCGAGTAAAAAAGGGGGTATACGCGCATGTTTGCTTTTATCAGTAAACGTCTGCTTCTGTTCGTCCCCACGCTGTTTGGCGTATCCGTCATCGTGTTTCTGATGCTCCAAATGGTCCCCGGCGATCCCGTCAACACGATCGTTCCTGCGGATGCGACCGAGGAAGAGCGGATGCGGGTAACACGCGAGCTTGGGCTCGACAAGCCGATTTATGTGCAGTTCATCTATTGGCTCGTCCATATGTTTCAAGGGGATATGGGGACCTCTATCATCAAGCGGCTGCCGGTCAGCGAACTGCTGCTCCCGGCTGTAGGAAATACGCTGCTGCTGGCGGCGGCTTCCGCCGTCGTATCGTTCGGCCTCGGCCTGGCCATCGGCGTTTACAGCGCATACCGTCCCAAATCGTGGGCGGCTTCCCTGTTCAACGTGCTGGGACTCGCGGGAATCGGCATGCCGAATTTCTGGGCCGCGCTGATTCTGATCGGGATATTCTCCGTCAGTCTCGGCTGGCTCCCTTCCTCCGGGATGCAGAGTATCGGGGGTGGAGGGCTGCTGGATACCTTCAGACACCTGATCCTCCCGACGATTGCGGCTTCCCTGACGACGCTTGGCGTTATGACCCGGATGGTGCGCAGTACGATCGCGGGTTTGCTCCAGCAGGACTTCGTATTCGCACTGCAGGCCAAAGGTGCACCGGCTGGCAAAGTGCTGCGCCATGTGCTCAAGAACGGCATGCCGACCATTTTGACGGTGGCCGGGCTCCAATTCGGTTATTTGATCGGCGGCTCCGTCCTGGTGGAAACGGTCTTTGCCTGGCCCGGCATCGGCCAGTTGATCTACCAGGCGATCGGGCAGCGGGACTTTCCCATCGTCCAATCGGGCGTTCTTGTGGTAGCTGTCGCTTTTGTTCTCATCAATCTGGCAGTCGACTCACTGCATGCGGTTCTTGATCCAAGAGTAAGGCATTCTTGAAAGGAGTGGGCAGCATGGCTACCAATGTTCAATCCATTGTTCCCGATGCGGCTTCGGCCGCTAGTTTGCCCAAACAGCCCTCGCAGGCTGCCGAACGATGGCGGGCGTTCTGCAGGCGGAGAGCGGCGCTGGTCGCGCTGGTCATTCTCGCCGCGATCGTCCTCGCCTGCATCGCCGCCCCGTGGCTGTCCCCGTATGATCCTTACGCGGGTAACGTCAAAGAGAGGCTTCTCCCTGTCGGGTCGGCGGGACATCTTCTTGGTACGGATGAACAAGGCAGGGATTTGCTCACCCGGATCTTGTACGGGGGGCGGCTGAGCCTGCTGTCAGGCATCGTCCCGGTCATCATCGCCGTTATCCTAGGAGGCGGGCTTGGAATCATTGCCGGATATTTTAAAGGTATCGTCAACACGCTCATCATGCGCACGCTGGATATTTTGTTCTCGTTCCCGGCGATTCTGCTGGCCATCGGCATCTCCGCTTCGCTCGGTCCGGGCATCAGCAACATCATGATCTCGGCGACGATTGTTTTCATTCCGCCGATTGCCCGCATTGCCGAAACGGCCGTGAAGGAGGTGAAGAAGGAGGAGTATATCGAAGCCGCGCTGTCCAGCGGGGCCGGAACGGGGCTCATCATCCGTTTTCATGTTCTAAACAACATTTTTTCCCGACTGTTTGTCTACAGCACGACCCAGATCGGCATCTGCCTCATGCTCGCGTCCGGTCTGAGCTTTCTGGGACTCGGCGTATCGCCGCCGACGCCGGAGTGGGGATTTATGCTGAACAATTTGAAACAAGTCATATTTATTGAGCCCATCGTTACGATCGTCCCAGGCATCTTTATATTCGTCACATCGCTTGCGCTCAACATCGTATCCGACGCCTTGTCGGATGTACTGGACAGCAAAGGTTAAGGAGGGATAACAGATGGAGCACATTCTTGAAGTGACCGATGTCAGCAAGACCTTTCCCCTGCGGGGGATGTTCGGACAGAGCAAGGGAGGGGTGTCCGCCGTCAACGGGGTATCCTTCACGCTGAAATCCAAGGGTACGCTCGGCATCGTCGGCGAGTCCGGATGCGGCAAGTCTACTTTGGCCCGGCTGATCATGAGGCTGATTGAGCCTGACCAAGGGCAGGTCCGATACAAAAACGAGGATTTGCTGAAGCTCGGCGGTTCCGATTTGAAGAAAATGAGGAAACGGATTCAAATGGTGTTTCAAAATCCTTATTCTTCGCTGAATCCGAAGCTGACCATTCTGGACAATGTGGCGTTCCCGCTGTGGGCGAATGGAACCGGGCGGGCTGCCGCCAGTACGCAGGCATACCGTTATTTGGATGCGGTAGGCTTGCCCAAATCCTATGCCGCGAAGTATCCGCATCATTTAAGCGGCGGGCAGAGGCAGCGCGTGGCCATTGCCAGGGCGCTTGTGCTCGAACCGGACATCGTCATTGCCGACGAGGCGGTGTCGGCGCTGGACAAATCGGTGCAGGCCCAGGTGCTGAACCTGTTTCAAGATCTGAAAAAGGAGTTCGACCTGTCGCTGATCTTTATTTCCCACGATCTGCACGTGGTGGAATATATGAGCGACGATGTCATGGTGATGTATTTGGGCGGCGTCGTGGAGAAGGGGCCGAAGGAAGAAGTTTTCGCGAATCCACGGCATCCTTACACGCAAGCGCTTCTCAAGTCGGTGCCCTCGGTGGACCTGGCCGTTCGCAAGGCGCCGGAAACCGTGCTGCTGAAGGGTGACCTCCCGAGTCCGCTGAATCCGCCGTCCGGCTGCCGCTTCCGGACGCGGTGCATGTTCGCCGAAGCGCGCTGCGCACAGAATGTGCCGGCTCTCGTTGAGGTGGGTGAGGGTCATCACACGGCGTGCTTGCTGGTACACGAAGGAATGGCGGCCGTTCAAAATTTGTAGAAGGGTGTGTGAATATACGATGACAAATCCAAAGTTTGGCTCTAGCGAGGTTCAGGACATCGTTACGGTAGCTGCGATAAATTTTCATCCCAAATGGGGGGACAAGGCGGATAATTTGAAGCGCATGAAAGGCTATGTGCGGACGGCGGCGAAGCAGGGCGCGGATTTGATATTGTTCCCGGAAACCGCGCTAACCGGCTACGGTGTCAAGGATGACGACCCTGAAATGCAGAGGCAGAATGCCGAAACGGTGCCTGGCGAATCGACGCTGGCCCTTGCTGAGCTGTCCAAGGAATACGGTGTGTATGTCGTGCTTGGGATGCCGGAGCGGGATGCGGCGGACCCGGATATCATCTACAACTCCGCGGCTGTGATCGGTCCGGAAGGCGTAATCGGCGCCTACCGAAAAATCCATCCGGCAGCTAAGGAATCACTGTGGGCGACAAAGGGCAGCGAGCCGCTCATGTTCGACACGCCATGGGGACCGGTGGGGGTCGGCATCTGTTACGATTCCTACTGCTTCCCTGAACTGGTCCGGTATTATACCGCGCTTGGTTCGCGGATATATTTAAATCCGACGGCGATCCACAATGTGGAGGGATGGCAGGACCTGTATTACACGACGCTCAAATCGAGATCGCTGGAGAACGGCACGTTTATCGTCAGCTCGAACCTTGTCGGCCAGGATTACGATTCGTATTTTCCCGGCGGCAGCATGATCGTTGGTCCTGCAAGCCACATCGGCTCGGAATACAAGGGGGCGCCGGTCGAGGACAAGGAGGCGGTCGTGCTGGCGACCCTCGATTTGAGCCAGGCGGGAGGCCGGCTCCCGTTGTTTGAGCACAATCCGCTGACCGGTGTGCCGGACTGGAGACCTGACATATACCTGCACATGCTGAGCGGCATAACCCGGAACGGCAAGTGGGCCGGCAGCTCGGAAAATAAGCTGCTCCCTAAGCCGCAGGCCGCCGTCATCGTGTAAACCCGTCTGCCGATAACGAACAAAAGCCGCCCTCTGCCTGGTCTGTTAGACTAGGGAGAAGGCGGCTTGTTGTTATGCTTGACATGCTCGTCGTCGGAACGACTTGGATGCCGCGGAACGCAGCTTACCGCTGCTGTATAGCTTAGCGTTCGTCCGAAGTCAGGTCCAGCCAGTCAAGCTCCGCACGGCTCAGCTGAATCCGGGAGCCCTCATCGCAGGAACGCAGCTCTTCAGCTGACTGGGCGCCGATCAGGGCGCAGGTCGGGAACGGCTGGTTCAGCACGTAAGCGAGGGCGATTTGGATGGCGGTCACGCCGCGCTCCGCGCCGAGCTGCTTCGCACGCTCCAGGCGCTCCCAGTTGGCGTCGCTGTAGAACACGCGGACCAGGTCGGCGTTGTCGCGGACTTCCGGCGTAAACCGGCCGGTAAAGAAGCCTCTTGCCTGGGAAGACCAGGAGAAGAGCGGAAACTGCTCGGCTTCATGCCAGGCGCAGGTTTCGGCATCGGCCGAGACGCAGCCTTTCCAGAACGGCTCGTTCGGCTTGGCAAGGCTGAGGTTCGGGCTGCTGAAGGTAAAGCCGGTCAAGCCTTTCTCGGCCGCGTAATCGTTGGCTTCCTTGATCCGCTGCCACGTCCAGTTGGAACAGCCGATGGCGCCGACGGTACCTGACTTGACATATTCGTTCAAAATTTCGATCACTTCGCCGGCAGGCACGTTCGGATCGTCCCGGTGCAGCGCGTACAGATCGATAAAATCGGTTTGCAGCCGCTTCAGGCTGGTCGTAATATCGTGCCGGATGGCTTCCTTGTTGACGCGCGGACCGTTCTGGTCGTGATGGGCGCCCTTGGTCAGGATAACGATCTGATCCCGGTTGCCGCGCTCCTTCATGTAACGGCCCAGCACTTCTTCGCTTTCGCCGCCGCAGTAGATGTGAGCGGAGTCGACGGAATTGCCGCCGATGGCCAGATACGCGTCCATGTTGGCAGCGGCTTTATCGTACGAATTGTGGAAAAAGTAGTCCGTGCCTTTCATCAAACGGGAAACCTTTTTATCCAGACCTTTGACGGAAATGTATTCCATGGATAATACCCTCCTAAGCTATTGTGGTTTTTTTATGGCTCGTTACAGCGCAACCCGGGTATGCTCGCGAGCAGACAGCAAGCAGGCGTCAATCACCTTCATGTTGTTAATCGCATCATCGGGCTGGAACTGCAGCGGCGTTTTGTTCATAATGGCCCGGGCGAGCTGATCGGCCTGCATGCTGTATGCGTTTACATGAGGAACCTCGATTTCGCTCCGCTCCCCGCGTACGGTCAAGAAGAAGTTGCCGCTGCCCGGCGTCGGTGTAATGTAGGCTGAAGGCACCTCGATGATGCCGTCCGTGCCGAGGATTTCCAGCGGATTGCGCGACGCGGCCCACATGGCGCAGTCGAAGGTCAGTGCGACGGAGCCGTCAAATTCGATGAGGCCGGAGGCCATCATATCAACATCGTCATGCTCCGGCGAGAAGAAGGCGTTCACCGTGACGGCGATCGGTTCCTTGCCGAGCAGCAGCCGAGCCGCGTTGATCGGATAGCATCCGACGTCGTAGATCGAGCCGCCGCCCCAATCCTTGCGGTAGCGGACGTTCGTTTTGTCGCCGGCGTTGTTAAAAGTAAAGGCGCTCCTGATGCCGCGGACTTCGCCGATTTGGCCCGAGTCGATAATCTGCTTGATCTCGTCGTAGCGGGGGTGGTAACGGTACATGAAGGCTTCGGACAAGTACACGCCCGCTTTGGCGGCGGCTTCAGCCATTTCGGCGGCCTCGCTTTCGGTCAGGGCCAGCGGCTTCTCGCATAGGATATGCTTGCCGGCTTCCGCCGCGCGGATTGTCCACTCTTTATGAAGATGATTCGGCAAAGGAATGTATACGACGTCGATGGACGGATCCTCAAGCAGCGCCTCGTAGCTTCCGTAAGCGACCGGAATATTCAGGTCCGCCGCCGTCTGCTTTGCTTTCTCCTCGTTCCGGCTGGCGATGGCGGCGACTTCATTCAGCTCGGACTGCTGCACCCCGGGAATGACCGAGCGCTTGGCGATGCCCGCGCAGCCCAGTACGCCCCATTTCAATTTCTGGCTCATGTTCGTGTATCATCTCCTCAAGAAGCTTATTTATGATTATATTGCGATTATAGAAGATTGTATTTAAAATTAATATAATACGATTTTGCAATGCATTATAACAATATTGTCATTTGGGGTGAGAACAGGTGAAGCGGCAAAGCCATTTGCTGACCCTTCCGTCGATGCCGTTTTTCTGTTTTCCCGAATCGGTCGGCTTTTACCGGAACGATCCGGGTCACAGCGTATTCCGGGAGGCGGGGGCCTTGAACAATTTCAACATTCACTATGTGGCTGCGGGCAGAGGGTACGTAGAAGTGGAGGATGTGGTCTATGAGCTGGGGCCGGGAGAGGCCGTGCTGTATTTTCCCATGCAGCGCCAGCGGTACTACAGCAGCGAGGAAGACCCGTGGGATATCCGCTGGTTTCACTTCTACGGGAGCGGTCTGCAGGATTATTTGATCGAACGCGGTCTGCATCACAGCCTCTTATGGACGATCCGCCAATCGGCTTCGTTTGAGCAGGCGCACGAAAATCTGCTGCTGGAGGCAGAAGAGCACCGGATGCTCCACCCGGTCCGCCTCTCGACACTTACTTACGCGCTGCTGGCCGAATTTATCGAGCATGCCACCCCGTTGTCTCCGGTCAAATCGAACAATTCGGGCAGCCGGATCCTGGAGCTGCTTCCGGTCATGCAGCAGGAGGCGGTCAAGCCGTTCATCCTGGAGGATTGGGCGGGCAGACTTGGCATATCCACCTACTACTTCTGCAAGCTGTTCCGCAGCGTAACCGAGATGACGCCGATGGAGTTCATCACACGCTGCCGCCTGCAGATGGCGAAGCAGTGGCTGCTCGAGCGAAAGAGTGCGACGATCGGGCAGATCGCAGAGGACGCGGGTTATCCAAGCGTGAGCTATTTCAACAAGCGTTTTATGGAGCATGAGGGGATGACGCCCTCGGCTTACCGGCGGCTATACGGAGGGGCGTAAGCGTAGGGGATCGTTCGGCGGTAATCTGCGGGGATAATATTTGTCCCATAATTGAGGTCCTTCCTGTCACCTGACCGAATACCACCGTTACTCCTAGCAATTTTAAAAAGTACAGCAATAAAGCCGGTCCCTCGCAAGTTGAGGGACCGGCTTTATTGCTTTGATTTCAGTTCTTCGCTGTCTTTTTACGGTTATTTCCCGTTCCTGTTCGCTGTTTCATGACCCTCCAGCTTCTCCATACCGGCGCTTGGCGCTGGACCGCTGGAACCCCGCTTCAGCAGCTTGGTGGGCAAGAGCAGTTCCGTATACGGATGCTCGGGATGATCCATCCGCCAGAACAGCTGCTCAACCGCCTTGCGTCCGTACAGCTTCAGGTCCACATCCATCGTCGTAATTTGAGGCGTGGACACCTGGGACAAATAACCGTTGTCGAAGCTGACGACGGAGACGTCCTCCGGCACGCTGTAACCCGATTGCTGCAGGGCCGAATTCAGGTAAAAGCCGAGCCCGTCGTTGACGCAGAACCAAGCCGTCGGGAGCTGTGGCAGCGTTTTTATTTTTTGCAAAATGTAATCCGTGTTTTCTACGGCATCCTTGATTACCCATGGCTCGTGGATCTCCAGCCCGAAGTCGTTCATCGCCAGTACGTATCCTTCCCAGCGCTCGTAATAACTTGGCGAAAACGAAGTGTTGGCCAGCAGGCCGATCTTTCGATGTCCCAGCTCTGTCAAGTGACGGACGGCCTCATAAGCACTAAACCGGTTATTGGTTAAAATGCAGTCAGCATGGATAGAGGGATGGTGATGGTCGATGAGGACCGTCGGTTTACCCATGTTTGTAATGGTATTGATATAGTCAGTTGTAATGTGAGACAGAATGAGGATGCCGTCCACGGATTGATTGAGCAGAAACGAAGGGAGAGCCAGCTTATCTGCCGACTGTTTGCTGACCGATTGGATCAGAAGGTTTTTGCCCCTGCGCACCGTTTCCCGTTCGATACTCAAATAAATTTCACCAAAGAAGCTTTTCATAGAAAAGGCAAAATCAGAAGCGATCAGCGCAATATTTCCGGTCTGTTCCAGCTCGCCGGAGCGGCGCTTACGACTTTGGGAATACACATATCCCATCCGGTGTGCCGTTTCGAGGATCAGCTTCCGCGTATCTTCGCTGACCCCGTCTTTTCCCGACAGCGCCTGAGACACGGAATTCTTCGATATATTCAGCTGCTCCGCAATATCCTGCATGGTTACTTTATCCTTCATATGACACCTCAATCTTTGTTTTGCCTGCATAATTGGAGTTCTTTCTAAGAAACTTAAAAAGAAGCCTGCCTTACAATAAATCACATTACGATAAATTGTAACGTTACAAGTTCTATAAGTAAAGAGCCTTTATATAAAAAGATTATTCTGTCTTTAATAAAGTGTTGACAAGGTTTTTGTAATGCACAATAATAGGGTTGCACAAACGCTTACAAAATATTAAGTAATCTTAATTTGTAACGTTACAAAATAATGTTTCGAGTCTTTGGAATGATGCTTTCAATCTTTCGAGACAATTTTTTGAGGAGGTCAACGATTCGATGAAAAGAAAAATGCTCGGACTTCTGGCTTTGGTGTTGGTGTTATCCTCCATGCTCGCCGCCTGCGGTTCCAAAAAGCAAAGCGCAACGACGGCGGATGGTGTGACGACCATTGAGTTTTGGGCGGCAGCCAATCCGACGCAGCAAGCCTTCTGGGAGAAGATGGCCAAGGCGTACGAACAGACCAATTCCAAAGTGAAAATCAACGTCAGCGTCATCAAGGAATCTCCAAGCTCCGAGGCCAGCATTCAGGCTGCGATTGCCGGGGGAAGCGCTCCGACCATTTCCGAAAACATCAACCGCGGTTTTGCCGCCCAGCTTGCAAACAGCCAGGCGCTGGTGCCGCTTGATACGCTAAGCGGATTTAACGATATCGTCACCACCCGTAATATGAAAAATACGATTGAACCATGGAAATTCGCCGACGGGCATCAATACGTGCTTCCGATTTACTCCAATGCGATGCTGTTCGGCTGGCGCCTTGACCTGCTGAAGGAACTGGGGTACAACGAGCCGCCTAAAACGTACAGCGAAGCGCTTGAAGTGAATAAGAAGCTGAAAGCGAAATATCCGGACAAATACTTTTGGGCCAAAGCGGACCTCGCCGATCCGACGGCATGGAAGAGATGGTTTGACTTCTTCATGCTGTATAACGCGGCTTCCGGCGGCAACAAATTCATTGAAGGCAACAAGTTTGTCGGGGATGAGAAGGCGGGCGTCGAAACGCTGAAGTTTATTGACGATCTCCGCAAGGACAAGGGCATCCTGGCGCAAAACGTACAGGATCCGTTCGAGACGGGCACAAGCCTGTTTATCGACCTCGGTCCTTGGACCTTTACGAACTGGGCCGAGAAGTTCCCGGACATGAAATACAACCAGAATTACACGCTGAGCATGCCTCCGGTACCTGACAGCGTAGACCCGAAAGATTCCAAAACGTTTGCCGATACGAAAGGGCTTGTGATCTATGCGTCGGCCACCAAGGAGCAGCAGCAGGCGGCGATCGATTTTGTGAAGTGGGTCTATTCGGATGCGAAGAACGACGCCCAGTGGTTTGATGAAACGAAGCTGCCGCCGGCTCGCGACGACCTGACCACCAACGAATCCTTCAAGGCGATTTTGGACAAAAACCCGGAATTGAAGCCTTATGCCGAAAATGTGCCGAATGCAGTGCCGCCGATGGATAATCCGAAATATAACGATCTGCAGACCTTTATTGGACAAGAAGCCTGGAATAAAGTCGTCCGCGGGGAGATCGATCCGGCAGCCGGATGGGCGAACATGAAGAAAGCCATTGAAGGGGAACTTCAATAAAAGGAGTCTTCTAAATGAAAGAAAACAATAACCGGTTGGGCTGGCTGTTCGCCAGTCCCTACCTGATTTACTCTCTCGTGTTTTTCCTGATTCCGCTCGTGTGGTCTTTTTATTTGTCTTTTACGAACTGGGATCTGATCGCTCCCGAATATGACTTTGTCGGCTTTGACAATTTTGCCAAGGCACTCAGATCGCCCGGCGTGCACGCCGCGTTTTGGGTGACATACAAGTTCATGATGGTGTTTGTGCCGCTAGTGATCGTGCTGTCGCTCGTCGTTTCGGTTCTGGTGCACAGTCTTCCGCGCTTGAAAAGCTTGTTTCTCATCGGCTTTTTCCTGCCGTACCTGTCTTCCGGCGTCGTATCGGCGCTGATTGTAAAAGGTTTGCTGTCTTTCAACAGCCCGGTCAACACGGCGCTGCGCAAAATCGGCATTAACATCGACTGGCTGGGGACTTCCTGGTCGGCACTCCTGATCGTCGGCATGATTATGGCTTGGAAATTTACCGGGTACTACGCGCTCATTCTGACGTCGGGCCTGGAAAGCATAGATCACGAAGTATACGAAGCGGCTGCCATCGACGGAGTTACCGGCCGGCAGCGCTTCTGGAAAATTACGCTTCCGCTGCTGTACCCTGCGCTCTATACGACGCTGATTCTCGCTTTCGGCGTCACCTTCGGCATCTTCACCGAGGTATACCAGCTGACAGGCGGAGGTCCAAACAATGCCACCAATACGTGGCAGATGGAAATTTACAGCCAGGCGTTCAAAAATCTGCAGGCCGGTTATGCGTCTGCGGTGGCGCTGCTCGCCTCGGTAGCTACCTTTATTTCGATCTTTATCATCCGGAAACTGCTAGAAAAGTGGGGTGCGCGAAATGGTTGGGTCTAAACGCAGCCGCAAGTCCAGTCTGGCCATCCGCTATATCATCGCAGGAATATTGCTGCTCGTGATGGTGTATCCGTATTTGTACATGGTGCTGAATTCGTTTGCCGACTGGACACAGGTGGATCGGAAGCTGATTCCGAGCTCGTATACGCTGAAGTCGTACACCTGGCTGTTTACAGGCGGGGAGACGGGAATCACGCGGCCCTGGCTGGGCGCTTTTGTAAACAGTATCATCGTGTCGCTGCTGTCGACCTTCCTCATGATGATGTTCGGGGTGATGGTCGCTTATGCCCTTTCGAAGCTGAAATGGCGCGGCAGGGATACCGTCAACAACTTCATTTTGTTCCATATGTTTTTTCCGGCCATCATTCTGCTGATTCCGAGCTTTCTCATTATTCAAAAGCTGGGCTGGTACGACACCTATTGGGCGCTGATCATTCCGAAAGGGGTCAGCCTGTGGGCGATCTTCATGTACACGAACTTCTTCAAGGCGGTGCCATCCGTATTTATTGAAGCGGCTAAGCTAGACGGAGCAAGGGATTTTCAAATTTTGTACAAAATCATGATGCCGATGTCCAAGTCCATCACCAGCGTCGTCTTTCTGTTCCTCTTGATGGAGCGCTGGACCGAGCTGCTGTGGGATATGATCATGGTTCGCAGCGACGGGATGCTGACGCTGAACGTCCTGCTTTCGCAGATGTTCGGTCCGTACGGATCGTATCCGGGTCCGCTGTACGCGGGATCGGTGCTGCTGTCCCTGCCGATCATCATCCTGTTCATCATCTTCGGCAAAAACTTCCAGAAGGGCATGCAGGTCAGCTTGAAATAAGCCCTGCGCGATAGGAAGGAGCGGATCTCCATGGGGGAGAAGACGGTGGCTGCAGAGACACCCTGGTGGAAAAGCAGCGTTTTTTATGAAATCTACATGCCAAGCTTTTGTGACGGCAACGGGGATGGCACCGGCGATTTCCAGGGATTGACCTCCAAGCTGGATTACTTGCGGGAACTTGGAATCGGGGGCATCTGGCTGACCCCGTTTTATCCTTCGCCGCGCGTAGATAACGGCTATGACATCTCGGATTATTACGGGGTGGATCCGGTGTTCGGGACGCTGGATGACTTTGACCATTTCGTCCGGGAAGCCCACCGCCGCGGCATTCGCGTGATCGCGGATCTGGTGCTAAATCATACATCCGCTGAGCATCCCTGGTTCATGGAGTCCCGGTCATCACGGACGAGTCCAAAGCGGGATTGGTACATCTGGAAGGATGCCGTGGATGGCGGCACACCGAACCATTGGGAGTCCTTTTTCGGAGGGACGGCATGGGAATGGGATGAGGCGACCGGGCAGTATTATTACCATGCCTTCGCCAAAGAGCAGGTGGATCTCAACTGGGCGAATCCCGAGGTCAGGGAGGCCATGAAGGAAGTGATGTCGTTTTGGCTCGGCCGCGGGATTGACGGTTTCCGGCTGGACGTCATTAATTTCCTGAAGGTGTCCGGGCAGTTTAAGGAAAACCCGGTCACGGCGGATGGCGAACAGGATCACCGGTTCGACCAAAATCAGGAGGGCATTGTGGAGGCCATTCGCGATATTTGCGAATTCGCACGATCTCAGAACAAAGATGTATTGATGGTAGGCGAAGTCGGTTCCGAGGATATGGAGGTGCTGCGCCGATACAGCGGCGGGGACCTGCTGGATGTGGTGTTTAATTTTAACCTGGGCAGCCGCAAGGAACTGAAGGTCCATGAGATGTTTGCCGAGCTTGTCCGGATGGAGGAGCTTCACCGGCCGGAGCAGGTGCCGACGATTTTCTTCAGCAGCCATGACATGCCGCGGCATTATAGCCGCTTTACTTCTGGAGACGATTCCATGGACCTGTGCACCGCCAAGCTGATGGCTGCATTGCTGCTGACCGCCAAAGGCGTTCCCTTCATTTATTACGGTGATGAAATCGGCATGAGGGACTTCGTGCCGGCGGACATCGGGCAAATGCGCGATATTCAGGGGCTGACCGCATACCGGATGGCAAAGGAATCGGGGATGACCGAGGCCGATGCGCTTGCCGCCGCCATCCTCCGAAGCCGGGATCACTCCAGAACGCCGATGCAGTGGGATGGGAGCCGTTACGGCGGATTTTCACTTCACGGATCGTGGATACCCCTCGGCCCGTCGTCCCGGCAGGTTCACGTCCAGAAGCAGTGGGGGAGCAAGCACTCACTGCTGGAATTTTACCGCTCCCTCATCCGGCTGCGTGGTAAGCATAAGGCACTCCAAACGGGGAAGTACACCTTTTTGAAGCGGGAAGGGGAGTGTATTTACTATGGCCGTCAATCGGAGGAGGAAGAGATTTGGGTTGCGCTTAATTTCGGGGACCGGCCGTGCGATTTGAGCCATTTGGCTGCCGACGCGGCTGTGTACCGGTTACTGCTGACCAGCAAAGAAACGTCCGCGGATCAGAATCGCCGTCATTCACTGGTTATTGATTCCTTTGAGGCTGCGGTCTGGGCAACAACACGAACCATAACATCCAATGAATTTAACTTCGACCAGGTAGGGGGATCATCGTGTTAAACGTGAACAAAACGGAAGTAAAAACATGCCGCATGCTGCTGGAACAGTACATGGAGGGGCGGGAGAGAACCGCTCCTGCTCACAAGGCGGAGAAGCTGGTTTTTGCCGGCGTCGGAGACCGCGATGTATACAACATCACGGCTCCGTTCGAGGATGAGGGGCGGACCGTCATCGCGGGCCGGGTGGAATCCCGCGACAGTGAGCATTCCCAGGTCGTGTTCTTCGTGGAAAACGACGGTGCTTGGGTGCCGCTTGAAGGAGCGCCGGTGCTCGAACTGCAGGACCCGTTTCATACCCGGATCGGCGGAGAGCTGATCATGGGCGGAGTTCAGATTTACCCACACCCGGAGAAAGAGGGAGCGCTCATGTGGCGCACGGCATTTTACCGGGGCGGCCGCATCGCGGATTTAAAGCTGTTTTTCACCGGTCCGGACGGTATGAAGGATCTGCGGCTCACCGGACTTCCGGACGGCGGGATCGGCGTATTCACCCGCCCGCAGGGCGATAAAGGCGGGCGCGGCCAGATCGGTTATTTCCAGGCCGCATCACTGGACGACTTGACTGTACAGGCGATTGAGGAAGCCCCGCTCCTGGAAGGCCAGTTTATCCCCGAAGAATGGGGAGGGGCCAATGAAATCCACGTGCTGAGCAACGGCCTTCTCGGCGTGCTGGGACATACGGCCTGTTACGATGCCGAAGGCGATCGTCATTATTATCCCATGATTTTTGTACTCGATCCGCAGACGGCTGCGTTTTCCGATATGATGCTGATTGCGGTGCGGGCCGATTTTCTGCCAGGTCCGGCCAAGCGTGAAGACCTTCAGGACGTCGTGTTCAGCGGCGGCATCCTGCGCCGGGGCGACGGGACGGCGGTCTTGTATGCGGGAACAAGCGATGCGGAGGCACAGCGTCTGATCATAGCCGATCCTTTTGCGAGATTCGAATCCTAGTTAATACCATGAAGGAGCTTGATCCGAATGAACATTTATCGATATCCTGAAAATCCTTTAATCACCCCTGCCGACGTCAAGCCTCATCGCGATGGCTTTGAGGTGATCGGTGCATTTAATGCCGGCATCGCCGAGTATCAAGGGGAAACACTGATGCTGCTGCGTGTGGCGGAGCGTCCGGTCAGCGGCGATCCGAACGTCGTCATCGCCCCTGTATTCAATGCGAAGCATGGTGATCTTGAACTGATTCCTTTCCGCAAAGACGATGACCGGTACGATTTTTCCGACCCGCGGGTGATCCGCAATAAATCCAAAAACGGCACGTTTGAGTATTTGACGTCCCTTTCTTATATCCGAATCGCCCGCAGCAGGGACGGCCATCACTTCACGGTGGACGATCAGCCGTTCATTTATCCGTCCAACGAACAGGAAGCGTTCGGCATCGAGGATCCGCGGGTCACGCAGATCGGCGATACTTACTACATTTATTTTTCCGTCGTGTCTCCCGTAGGGATCGGAGAATCGCTCGTGTCGACCACCGACTTTGTGACGACCCGGCATCACGGCATGATCTTTGGTCCGGACAATAAGGACGTGCTCATTTTCCCGGAAAAGATCAACGGCAAATATTACGCTCTCCATCGCCCGACCATGAAAAGCATCGGAAATCCGGAAATCTGGATCGCGGAATCCGACAATCTGCTCTATTGGGGCAATCATAAGCATCTGCTCGGCCTCCGGGACGGGATGTGGGACAGCGGCCGGATCGGCGGCGGCGCCGTGCCGTTCAAGACTGACAAAGGCTGGCTTGAGCTGTATCACGGAGCGACATCGGATCACCGCTATTGCATGGGTGCCGTGCTTCTCGATCTGAACGATCCGACGCGGGTGATCGCCCGTTCCGGGAAGCCGGTGATGGAGCCTGAGGCGGAATATGAAAAGCAGGGCTTTTTTGGGGACGTGGTGTTTTCCTGCGGCGCCGTCATTGACGGTGACACGGTGAAAATGTTCTATGGCGTTGCGGACACCTCCATGGCCTGTGCGGAGCTCAGCGTGAAGGAAATATTGGACAGCCTCGAATACCTCGAAGCCAAAGTTTAAGATCAGGACGCGGAACGCCAAAACAAATCATTGTTTTGGCGTTCTATTACATCAGGCCCGGACGAGCCGGTTCGGCTTGCAGCAAGGGCGAAGTGAGGGGAACAGCATGATCATCAAAGACCATTGGAAGCTGCGGGATTTCAGGGAAGGGGAGGCGAAGGATCTTGAAGTGGCCTCGCCGCTGTACGACGATTACTTTTGGATGTCGGCGGAGGTCCCGGGCGACGTCCATACGACGCTGATACGCCACGGGCTGATCGACGATCCGTTCTATGGGCACAACGACCAGAAGTGCCGGTGGGTGGAAGAGCGGATCTGGTGGTACCGGACCGTTTTTACACTGGACGAGGTATCGCGGCCGGACGACCAAATGCTGCTGGTGTTCGAAGGGCTGGACACCTTTGCGACCGTGTATTTGAACGGTGTGGAGCTTGGTTCGACAGACAACATGTTTATCAGCCATACGTTCGAAGTCAGCCGCGAGCTGAAGCCGGGCAAAAATGTCATCGCCGTCAAATTTGACCCAGTCCATGCGAAAGTGGGCGGGAAGGCCGTCTCCACGTTCTGGTCCGGTTTTAGCAAGGAACGGGTCTGGACGCGTAAAAACCAAAGCCATTTCGGCTGGGATTGGGGACCACGGCTCCTATGCGCGGGAATCTGGAAGGAAGTCCGGCTCGAGAAATACGATGCTGCCAGAATAGAGCATGTCTATGCTCGGACGGCGGAGGCTGGCGAGATGGAGGCGCTGGTTGATATTTCGGTGGAATTGACTTCATGGGACCGCCGGAAAACATACAGTATTCTTGTTCAGCTGCTTGACGAGGAGAGCGGCGAGGTGGCGGCTGCAGAAACGTTGGAGATAAGCGGAACCGCCGGCAGCGGGCTGCCCGGATTGGCCGGCGGCATTAGCCTAGCGGGCGGAACGAAACTTCGCGTATCGAAGCCCAAGCTGTGGTGGACCCATGATCTCGGCACGCCCCATTTATATGAGCTGCGGGTTTCATTGCACACGGACGGGATCACCATGGACAAGCGCAGCCAGAAGCTCGGGATTCGCACGCTGGAGCTGAAGCAGCGGGATGCCGATGGCGAACCTGCCTTTACTTTTATGCTGAACGGCGTTCGTGTCTTTGCCAAAGGAGCCAACTGGATCCCGATCGACAGCTTTATCGGCGCGGTGCCGGATGTCAGTTATTCCCGCCTGATGGACATGGCGAAGGCAGCGAACATGAATATGCTCCGGGTCTGGGGTGGGGGCATTTACGAGCGGGATATTTTCTATGATGAGTGTGACCGCCTGGGAATTTTGGTATGGCAGGACTTTATGTTTGCCTGTGCCCTGTATCCCGACTATAACCGCAATTTTATGGATAACGTCGCGGAAGAAGTGCAGCAGGTCGTCAAGCGGCTGCGCAGCCGGACATGCCTGGCCCTGTGGTGCGGCAATAACGAAAATGACTGGCTGTATGAGGCGCTTCATGCGAGCGGAGACATCCCACACCCTTTTTACGGTGAGAAAATCAATCATGAACTGATGCCTGCGCTTCTGGAGCAGCTGGATCCTTCCCGGACATTCTGGCCGAGCTCACCTTACGGAGGGAACGACCATAATTCCCGTGAGGAAGGGGACACGCATAACTGGCAGGTCTGGCACGGCAATATTGAGCCGAGGGTATTCGGCGAGCCCCAGCTTCAGGACTACAGCGTGGAAGGGTTGTCGTTCAAGAAATTCAAGGAGGACCGCACGAAGTTCGCCAGCGAGTTCGGCATGCATGCTTCCGCCAATTTGTACACGCTGCAGCGGAACGTGCCGCAGACGGAGCTGGTGCTTGGCAGTGCGGAAATGATGAACCGGAACAAGGATATCAATCACCTCAAGGGCGTTTTGCTGATGGAGGGATACACCGGGATTCCGGGCAACTTGGAGGAATACATCCATTTTTCCATGCTCACACAGGCCGAAGGCCTCAAATACGGTATCGAGCATTACCGAAGAAACAAGCCGGAGACGAGCGGGGCGTTATTCTGGCAGTTCAACGACTGCTGGCCCGGCACCAGCTGGTCCGTCATCGACTATTACGGTCTGCCGAAAGCGGCTTACCATTACGCCCGCAAGTTTTATCATCCGCTGCTGTTGACGGCAGAGTATACGCCCGGGGATGCGGAACTCGTGCTGTGGGGCGTGAACGATACGCGGGAAACTGTTTCCAAGACGGCGGAGCTGGTTGTCTGCGGCATGGACGGCCGTCAGGTATATGTCCGGACGTTCGCTGCAGAGATTGAGGCATGCGGGAAACAGCGCATCGCAGTGGTGAAGCTGGACGACCTGCTTCAAGGTCTCGACGCCGCTGAAGCCGTCTGCGTCGTGCGCTGGATGGACGGCTGCGGGGAAGACAACTTTTATTATTTTTGCGACCATAAAGATATGAACTTCCGGCCCGTTAACTTGAACGTTCAGGTGAACGCCGAGGAAGGAAGCGTAACGGTATCCTCCGACTTTGCCGCCCGAATGGTAAGGCTTGAGATGGACGAAGCCTGGCTGGATTGGGAGGATAATTATTTCGACCTGCTGCCGGGACAGACGCGAATCATCCATGTCGGACAGAAGGAAGACAAGGGGATTCCGTGGAATACCTTGAAGGTATCGGCATTAAACGGTGCGTCGGTCGCGATGAATGGAAGACAGCCGGTTACGAAATGAGGAAGGGGAGAATTGGCGATGAGAGCTGCAGTGCTTGTGGAGCAGGAACAGATGGATGTTAAGGAGCTAGAGGCCCCGGAGGCTGGCACCGGCGAGGTGCTGATTCGGGTGCGCAGCTGCGGCATTTGCGGAACGGACCAGCACATTTACCACGGCCATCCGGGTTCGGCGGAAGTGCATCCGCCAATCGTACTTGGTCATGAGCTGTCCGGCGAGGTGGTGGCGGTCGGGCAGGGCGTAAGCAGCTTAAAGGAAGGGGACCGGGTTTCGGTCGATCCGAATATTTACTGCGGAAGCTGCGAATTCTGCCGCAGCGGCAGGCTTCACCTATGCGACCGGCTGCAGGCGGTCGGCGTAACGCGGGACGGGGGCATGGCCGAATGCTGCCTCGTGCCAGCGGAAAATTGTTATATTATCCCGGACGCGATGAGCTATGAAGAAGCAGCTCTGCTTGAACCGCTCGGCTGTGTGCTGCACGGTTTCCGCAAGCTCGATATCCGGCCGCAGCATCAGGTGCTGATCATCGGCGGCGGATTTATCGGGCAGATCTTCCTGCAGCTCGTTCGCGAATGTGGCGTTTCGCGGATTACGGTCAGCGAACCGGCATCCTATAAGCATGAGATGCTGCGCAGCTTGGGGGCGGATTCGGTCGTATCGCCACTCGATCGGGATACCGCGGACGCGCTTGCTTCCAGTGCCGATGTCGTGATCGAATGCGTCGGGCGGACGGATTCGGTACAGACGGCCGTTCGCGCCGCCCGCAAGGGAGGACAGGTGCTGCTGTTTGGCGTGGCTGCTCCGGATGCGGAGGCCGCCATCCGTCCTTTCGACATTTTTTCGAAGGAGCTGCGGATCATGGGTTCGTTCATCAACCCGTTCACCCACACGGATGCGATCCAGCTGGTATCCCGAGGCAAAGTCCGGCTCGCTCCTCTCATCAGCCACCGCTTCACACTGGAGCAGCTGCCGGATGTGATGCGGAATTACCCTCAGCGGGGGGTCAGCAAAGGCATCGTTCAAATCTAAAAGGTGAAAGCAGGTTAGCCGGAATAGACACTGATAGAATCGGTGTCTATTTTTCCATTTTTGGGTAATCTATGATTGTTATCGCCTAAAATTGATTTATTGACTGAAAAAAGAAAGATTACCAGCTTTGACCAATCATTTTTGGTCATTTTTTCACGAACTAACATAATTGACCGTCCGTTAATTTAACTATATACTTCTTATAATATAAAGATTAGCGAAGGAGGAAATCGGATTGGAAGACAGATCCATGACCGTAAAGATTGAGATAGATACGCTGGTAACGATGCTGAAAATGGCCTTCTCCTTTGAGAATTGGGATAACATGATTAAAATTTCTACCGAGCTTTATGAGTCCGCTTACGAGATGTATGTCGAACAAAAGGAACGGAATCGCCGGCTTCAGGTTACGGAACGCCCGATCGTCTATTATTTCGGGTACAGCCATCTCATGAAGGGGCTTGCCTACCAAAAGAAGAAAATGTACCAAGAGGCAAAACAGTGCATAGCCAACTATGAAGATCTAAGCTACATGTCTGACGGTTCTCCTGCCAACAATCAGGCTGTCGAAAACTTCCGTTTTTTCGCAAGAGCCAATATGTTTACGCTTAACATTCTTTCAGGGAACTTGGACTGCCTGGAGGATTATTCAGCGTTTATACAGGAAAATCCATCCGAAACTCTCCCTGGACTAATCACGATTTTAGAGGCAGCAAATATACATAACTATGACGTCGATCATATCCTGGATATTCTTGTCGTCGAAGATTCGCAGCTCATTCCGATTGACCAAAATCCCGTAGATCTCTCCTATTATATTTCTTTTTTGTATTTGCTGGCGGTTTATAGATTTAAAAAAGAAAATCACGCAGAAGCGCTCGATAGGACTTTACAAGCTTTGACATTATCTGATAAACTTGAAGATGACAAAATTTTCAAAAAATGCGTCGCCTTATTCGAATCTTTCAGATCTCATGCTTCACAGTCTCAACTAGAATCGTACTCGTCTATCCAAAAAAACATTCTCAAAGGAGCGATTGAAGATGAAGAAGGTATTGTTTTCGACGGTAGTAGCATTAGGACTATTTAGTGTTAGTCTGCTGACGGCATCCGCCTTTACGACGCTGAACCACGGTGCCAACTATGATACGGCCAACCATGGAGCCAACTATTCGATCCAGAACCACGGTGCAAACTATTAATCGGTTTTGCTAGCGGAGGTTAAGATACTTTATAGACGATTTAGAAGAACAGCCCGACAGCTTGTTGGGCTGTTTTTTTGTTCCACTTATGCCTATTTGTGTCGAAAGTGGTCTCCGAGCTGTTGAACGATGGAAGGGATCGAATGCAGACGGCCTGATGGCCTGACGGTCTTATGCTTCTGCTTGAATTGGCGTTTGTTGTTATATCTTGTCATTTGTATTTATAATGAAGAAAAACGGTTGGAGGTTACTATGTTTGCAACCCAGCGAAGAGAAAAAATATTGGAGGCGCTTCAACGCGACAAGCAAATTGTGGTGAAGCAGCTGGCTCGCGAGCTGCAGGTGTCTGAGGGGACCCTGCGGACGGATTTGCGGATGCTGGAAGAAGAGGGTGTCCTGGAGCGTACCCACGGCGGAGCGGTTCCGGCGAGGACCAAACCGGTGCCGGCCGAGCCCCGGTATCCGAGCCGCAGCGAGCTGAACTACGAGGAGAAGCGGGCGATCGGGACAAAGGCTGCCGAACTCGTAAGCCGGGGCCAATGCATTATTCTGGATGCCAGCTCCAGCGTGCTGGAGCTGGCGAAGGCGCTGGTGGAGCATGATTATCTCACCGTCGTGACGAATGGACTGGAGGCTGCCACCATCCTGAACCAGAATCCGCGGATCAACGTCATTTTGATCGGCGGGATCCTCCGCTCCGGCTCCAAAACGATCGAGGGGGTTCTGGGAAAAAGCATTTTGGAAGGGATTCATTCCGACCTGTTCTTTACTTCGGCGGAGGGGCTGAGCGTCAGGGAAGGCATGACCGATTTCAGCCTGTACGAGGCGGAGCTGAAGAAGCTGATGATTGCGAGCTCGAGCAAAACGGTTGCGCTGGTGGACCACACCAAGCTGGGCCGGCGGTCGATCGCCACATCCGCCAAAATGGAGGACATCGACGTGCTCATCACCGATGAAGGGGCAGACCCGGAGTTTCTGCGTCAGCTGGGTACGACGGAAGTGTTGATCGCTCCCTATTTATAATACGACGGCCCGTGATCGTGTCTGACTGAATTTAAATCGTCATATATTGCCATTTAAAAACGTTCACAAAAGCAAACAATCGTTGACAAACGCAGACAATCACAGGGAGAATGAACATATAAGAACACGGCGGGAGGATCTGAAAATGAGTTTGGAGACGGTGGACGGTTTTATTATCGATTTGGACGGGACGGTATACCGGGGGGCGCAAGCCATTCCGGGGGCCAAGGAGAGCATTGCGCTGCTCCGATCGCAGGGCAAGCGGATGGTTTTCCTCAGCAACCGGGGGAACATTTCACGTGCGATGTGTCATCAGAAGCTTCTTTCCATGGGGATCGACGTGTCTGCGGAAGAGATTCTGCTTACTTCCACGGTAACAGCGCGGTACCTTCAGCAGCACCACCCTGGAAGCCAGGCGTGGGTGCTGGGGCCGGACGGACTGCGGGATGAACTGGTACTGGCCGGCATCGGGCTGGCTGAGAGACCCGAGAATGCCGACTGGCTCGTCATCACGCTGCACGAGGAGCTGACTTATGCGGAGCTGAATCAGGCGTTCCGGGCCGTGCGCAACGGCGCCCGCATCATCGCGACCAATGACGATAAATCGTTTCCCGGGGATGACGGGGAGTGCATCGACGTCGGCGGCATGATCGCCGCCATCGTCGCCACGGCGGGCCAAGAGGTCGAAGTGGTCATCGGCAAGCCGTCGGCATTGATGGCCGAAGCGGCTTTACAGGTGCTCGGACTGCCGCCGCAGCAGTGCTTGGTGATCGGGGACAGCCTGGGCTCGGACATCCAGCTCGGCCGCCGGGCAGGCATCCGCACCGCGCTGGTGCTGAGCGGATCGGCAACAAGGCGGGATGCGGAGACGGCAGCAGAAGGCCCGGACATGGTCTGGGAGTCGCTGGCCGAGCTTCAGCATCTCTTGAAGGGAAAGGAAGGAATCAAATGACGGATTGGTTGAAGGATATCAGGGAAGCGGCGGGACGGATGGATGACGCGAATGAGCGCCTCGCCGACATTTGTCCGGTCGTGCTGGAAAGCGGTGCGATTCGGAAGGCGGGCGCATTTTTACAAGACCAGGATTACCGCCGCGTCATCGTCACGGCTGACAAGAACACCTTTGCAGCCGCCGGCGAACAGCTGATGGAATCCGTTACGGAAGCAGGGGTTAAAGCAAGCGTTACGTTCATTACCCCTGATGAGCAGGGCGATGTCATCGCCGACGAGCGGTCGATTGTGCAGCTGCTGCTTGACGTGAAATCCACTAAGGCGGATGCGGTGGTTGCGCTCGGATCCGGAACGCTGCACGACGTATCGAGATTTGCCGCATACTCGGCAGGTATCCCGTTTGTATCCGTGCCGACCGCCCCATCGGTGGACGGATTTAATTCCAAGGGAGCGCCGCTCATTATCCGCGGCGAGAAAATCACGATTCAATCGATCGGCCCGGCGGCGATTTTCGCCGACCTGGATATTTTGACGGCTGCGCCGCGGACGATGGTCGCCGCCGGCTTCGGAGACATGCTGGGCAAATGCACGTCGCTGTTTGATTGGACATTCGGGAGTCTGACGGCGGATGAGCCTTATTCCGAAATTGTGGCGGAGATGACGACCAAAGCGCTGCAGCAGTGTGTGGATCACATCGACGCGATCGCGGACCGCACGCCGGAAGGAATCCGGGTGCTGACGCAAGCTTTGATCGAGTCCGGTTTTGCCATGCTGCTGTTCGGCCAGTCGCACCCGGCTTCCGGAGCGGAGCACCATTTGTCCCATTATTGGGAAATGACGTTTTTACGTGAAGGCAGAAGGGCGGTACTGCATGGGGCCAAGGTCGGCGTCGCCTGCGCGGAAATTTCGCAGCTGTACCACCGGCTGGATGCGGAAAATTCCCTGCCGGTTGCTGAGGAGCAGTTGGAGCGCGTCCGCGCGGAGCTGGTCAAGGTGCCGGCACCGGATACGCTGCGGGCCTGGCTGCGCAAGGTTGGCGGCCCCGCTTCCATTCAGGAGCTGGACATCGATCCGGAGCTGCTGAAGCGGAGCCTCGCGGAGGCCGACCAGATCCGTCCGAACCGCCATACCCTGCTGCGGGCGGTGAACGATCAGCGGCGAACGTGATTTCGATGGGAAAACGCTGCAGCGATCACGGTCGGGTGAAAAAAACGCGTGAATAATTGACTAAACTTAAATGAGGGCCGCCGGTATGGCGGCTTTTTTGCGTTTTTATGGTTTGGGACAATTTGTTGTTTAGCTCCTCGCCAGGAAGGATCAGCCTGCTCGAGAGATGATTGTTTAGTTGTGTAAATGAAGGAAGCCGAGAAGGGCGTACCCGTCTTTATATCGAAGTGTATTCGCTAGGCTTGTATTAATCCCTTCATCTAAGATGGAAAAGGCTCCTTCCTCATAGAGAAAGGGCCTATTTTGCGGTGAAATATTATTTCACGGACCAAGGAGCATATGTGTTGTATTCATTCGGTATGAGGAAAGTACGAGGTAGTGTTTACTGCTGAACACTAGCTAGTCAAGTGTTACTGGGCAGTGAGGCCACACTCACTGCCTTAAATTTTTTTATCTTCTGTACAGAGCAAAGCGATTGTACAGCAGCATTGCCCCCTTACAGCAGCGAGTGTTTGGAGGGTCGAGCGCCTTTGGCTTTGTGCGAAGCACAAAACAAGAAAGCGAGACCGGCCAAACAGGAGCGGCTTCCAAACAGGAGCAGCCCCAAACAAGAGCAGCCTGCACTTTTTTACAATTACCATAAAAGAATATTATTACTTCCGAAATAAAATATTATTTCAAAAACCGTTGACCGGAATGAAATTTATCGTTATTATGAAATCAAGAAATAGAAGTCAACACGGATAGGGGGATGGCTATGGATGAGTATCTGGCGGGGTTAACGACAGAAGGGATCAACGATAAAACATTGAGTATAGATGAATGTTCAACCGAAGAGATGGTTCGCCTGATGAATGAACAGGATTCCAAGGTTCCGGCTGCAGTCGCTGCAGAGATACCGCAAATTGTAAGGGCGGTGGACACACTCCATCATGTGCTGAAGAATGGTGGAAGAATGTTTTACGTTGGGGCTGGATCTTCCGGCAGGCTCGGTGTGCTGGACGCTTCGGAATGTCCTCCCACGTTCGGCGTGGATCCCTTGCTGGTACAAGGACATATTGCCGGAGGAGACGGAGCACTGAGAACTGCTGTTGAGGGTTATGAAGACAATGCTGAGGAGGGGGTCGCTTTAATTGAAAGGTGCGGCGTGACAGACAAGGATGCGGTTATCGGCATCAGCGCCAGCGGAAGCGCGACATTCGTCATCGCTGCCTTGAAGAAGGCAGGGGAAATCGGAGCCGCTACGATCGGCGTCGTCAATAACAAAAATTCCAAAGTGGAGCACGTCTGCGACGTATGCATAGCACCTGTCGTAGGGCCGGAAGTGATCATGGGATCAACCAGATTAAAAGCGGGGACTGCACAGAAAATGGTCCTGAACATGCTGACCACCTGTACGATGGTGAAGCTGGGCAAGACCTACAACAATCTCATGGTGGACTTGAAAGCAAGCAATATCAAGCTGCGGGACCGATCGGTGCGTATCATAAAGACAGCAACCGGGGTCGATGACAAGACGGCACTTTCCTATTTGGAAAGCGCTTCCATGAATTGCAAGCTGGCGATTATGATGATCAAAACCGGCTTGGACGCTCAGGCGGCGGAACAAGCGCTGGATCAAGCCGAGGGGAGCCTGAAGAAGGCGATCCGCAATTTTTCGAAAGTGGTCTAATACCAGAGGATATCCTTGAGGAGGCATGTTGTTCATGAAGAAAAGAATGCGTGTATTAGCATCCGTATTTGCCGTAAGCATGGCACTGACCACACTGACGGCCTGCGGCGGCAAAGGCGATTCCAAATCGGCCGAAGCGTCCGATCCGAACGCGAAAGATACCATTACGGCGCTGCTGCCGCCGGTATCGGGCAATTTCCAGGACACCTTCGCGGACATTCAAAAGGAATTTACGGAGAAATATCCGAACCTGACGCTGAAAATCGAACCGGCCAGCTGGGAGGACATGACACAGAAGCTTGATACCCAGGTGAACGCCGGCAGCCCTCCGGACATTGCGTTTATCGGTTCCGACGGCATCTCCAAATACGTTGACCAAGGCATGGCGCTTGACATCAAGGACATCGCCACACCGGAAATGATCAACGATTACGACAAAGGACCGCTGGAATACATGAAGAAAGGCGACGGCCTGTACGGCTTCCCGGCTTATATGGAAGTCCACGCGCTGGGCGGTAACCGCGAGTTCCTCGAGAAGGCGGGCATCGACTGGAAAAAGGTACAGCAGCAAGGATGGACCTTCGATGAGTTCCGTGAAGCCATCAAGAAAGGCGTCGTTTCCGAAGGCGGCAAAACGTCCCGTTACGGCTTCGTATTTGCTACGGCCGGCGTCACTTCAAAAGACTACTTGGGCATTCTGATCAAAAATGCAGGCATGCCTTCCGCATTTACGCAAGATTTGAAATACGCGTACACCAGCAAAAACTATCTTGAAGTACTTAAGGATATCCGTGCATTGATCGACGACGGCTCCATGCCGAAGGAATTGAGCTCCATTGACGCGGGTAAACGCTGGAACATGTTCCTGACCGGCCAAACGATGATCACCGGTAAAGGGATGGCGACCTTCGAAAAATCCGCAAATACGAACAATGAGAAAATCAAAGCCAACGACGGCAGCGCGGTCAAAGGCAGCATTCCTGTGACTTATACGGTTCTCCCGGTTCCGTCTTTCCTTGGTGAAAAAGCCGTTTCCAGCGTAGCGGTTGACGGTTACGTCGCATTCCGCGGTAAAAAGGAACCAAGCGAAGCCCATAAGCAAAACGTCGTGAAGGCGCTGTACTTCCTGGCCAGCGGCAAAGTAGCCGCAACCACGAACAACGACCTGTTCGTCGCTCAAATTACGGAAAGCGGCAGAAAAGCGGCGGAAAGCATGCCGGTTGAACGCGACGCGGACAACAAGGCAGCCGTTGAAACGATGCTGAAGAACGCGGCGCCGGCCCGTCCGGACATCCCGGCTGAGCTGGAAGCCAAAGCCATCAAGCTGGAGGACGAAGTGATCGTTCCGAAGCTGCAGGCACTCATTGCCGGCGAGATCAAGCCGGAAGAGATGTACGATGCCGTCAAATCCGCCGCGGTTTCCGCGTTCGGTGAAGACGGAGTAGTGAAAGACTAATCCCTGAATCAAGCGGATAGCCGTGTGCGGGTCACGCGGCTATCCGATATATAGGCTGTAAGAAGGGATAGGAAAGGAGTTTCGCAAAGATGGCTCAACTAGCTAAACCGGCCAAAAGACGCAGAATTAGGGGAGACGGAGCCTGGGCGTATGCTTTTATCGCCGTTGCTTTGGTGGTCTTCGCCATGTTTACCGCTTATCCGGTCGTGAGCGCGTTTATTATCAGCTTCCAGAAATACAAGCCGATCGGCTCGGAGTATGTGGGGTTCGATAACTACATCGCCACATTCAAGGATTCCTTGTTTTGGAAATCGGTGGTCAACACGGTCGTGTACACGATTCTAACCGTCCCCGTATCGTTAATCATCTCCTTCGCCATTGCGATTCTGATCCTGCCGCTGAAGAAAAAGCTGCAGACGACGTTCAAGGCGGTCTATTACCTGCCAGCAGTCGCTTCGGGTGTTGCGCTGTCGGTGGTATGGCTGTGGATCTTCGATCCGATGCCGGAAGGCATTTTCAACAAGCTGATCGGCTTGTTCGGCATCAGCAACCAGAACTGGCTTGGCTCCAGCGCCACGTCGATGTTCTCGTTGGTCCTGATGGCCTGGCTGTCCAGCCATGGCACCAGCATTATCATTTATTTGGCCGCGCTGCTCGGCATCGATTCCAGCTATTATGAAGCCGCCGATTTGGATGGCGCCAACTTTTTTCAGAAGCTGTGGTACATCGTCATTCCGAGCCTGAAGCCGACGACGCTGTTCCTGCTGGTTACCGGGGTTATCGGTTCCTTCCAGGTGTTCCAGAATGCGTATCTCATGACAGGCGGCGGCCCGGACAACTCGACGACGATGGTAGGTCTCCTGATCTTTAACAACGCCTTCAAGTACTTCGAATTCGGTAAAGCGGCAGCCCAGTCCCTCGTGCTCGCGGCGATTATCGCGCTGATCTCGCTGGTGCAGTTCAAGTTTATGGGCAAAGACGTGGAATATTAAGAAATACGTCGCTAAGGCGTCATTTCACAGAAGACAGACCGCGCTTCGCGGAAGTTTTTCTTGCGAGATCAGGATGCTTAAGCGAAAGAAGTTATACTTTCTGATCTCTTAAGTAAGGAGGAAGATCCGAACATGGCACTTTACAGCGAACATACCGGAAAGCCGGCGGCAAAGCGCGCCCGAAACGGTGTGATCATTATCATTTTGATCCTATTTGCATTAGCAACGATTTTCCCCATCTATTTCATGATCATGTCGTCCTTTGGCGATCCGATCGAAGCGGGGGCGGCGAACTATTCCCTGTTTCCGACCAAATTCACGCTGGACTCCTATAAATTCTTTTTTGATTACAGCGAATATTCGTACCGCTGGCTGCTGAACTCGCTGATCGTGGCGACGACGGTTATGGTATCGAACGTGTTTTTCGCCAGCCTCGCAGGTTACGCGTTCTCCAAAATCAAGTTTAAGGGCAGAACGGTTCTGTTTACGATCCTGCTGATCGCCATGATGATCCCTTATCAGGTGACCCAGGTTCCGCTTTACATTTTGATCGTCAACATTTTCAATATTCAAAACACCTACAGCGCCTTGATTTTGCCGGGCCTCGTCACGGTCTACAACATTTTCTTGGCCAAACAGTTCATGGGCAGCATTCCGGGGGAAATCCTTGAATGTGCCAAAATCGAAGGCTGCAACCAGTTCCAGATCTATTTCCGGATCATTCTGCCATTGTCCAAAACGGTGCTGGCGGTCATGGCCATCCTGACCTTTATGGACAGCTGGAACACGTTCTTCTGGCCGTTCCTCGTGACGAACACGATGGATATGCAGACGATTCAGGTCGGTCTGAAAAACTTCCGGTTTGCGAATACGACTTATTTTGCGCCGATGATGGCGGGTGCCACCATTTCCGCGCTGCCGATGTTCATCCTCTTCTTCAGCCTGCAAAAGTACTTCCTGGAAGGAGTCACGGTGGGAGCCGTGAAGGGCTGATATGGGGACAAAGGGAGAAAAAACGGAGCTCCGACGTCCCCGGTATGCCGTGGGTCTGATGTCCGGGACTTCGGTGGACGGCATCGATGCGGCAGTTGTGGAAATCAACGGCAATCGGGAAGAGCCCCCAGGCGTGCGTCTGGTCGCTTTTGAAAATTCGCCTTACCCGGCGGGTGTCAGGGAAGACATTTTTGCTTTATTCGATCCATGCAACGCAACCGTTGACCGAGTTGGAAAAATGAATGTGCTTTTGGGAGAACTGTACGCCGAGGCGGCTTTGTCCGTGATTGGAAAGGCGGGGCTGTCCGCCGAGGACGTTTCAGTGATCGGTTCACACGGTCAGACGATCTACCATGCTCCAAGCATGGAGCCGTACCATGGCCGTAACGTGCATTACACCGTGCAGATCGGAGAAGGTGCGGTCATCGCGGCAAGAACAGGGATTCTTTGCGTGTCGGACTTCCGGCCGGCGGACATGGCTGTCGGCGGTCAGGGAGCGCCGCTGGTTCCTTTTACCGAATATTTGCTGTACCGGGAGGAACACCGGACACTGCTGCTGCAGAACATCGGCGGCATCGGGAACATGACGGTGATTCCGGCCGGATGCAGCCCCGGTGAGGTATATGCTTTCGACACAGGCCCGGGAAACATGATCATCGACGGGGTCGTGGAACGGCTGTATCCGGGACAATTAACGATGGATATTGGAGGAGCGATCGCACGGTCGGGCACCGCCGATCCGCGTCTGCTCGGCCGGCTGCAGCAGGAGGCTTACTATTCGCAGCCGCTGCCGAAATCGACGGGCCGCGAGCTGTTCGGCTCCTCTTATATAGATAAGCTTCTGCATGATGCCGAAGCGCTTGGCATGAAGGCGGAAGACATTGTCGCCACAGTGACGATGCTGACCGCCTGGTCGATCGGCGACGCCTACCGCAGATATGTGATGGCAGGCCATCCCGCCGATGCGATGATCGTTGGCGGTGGAGGCAGCTACAATCCGGTGCTCATGGAATGGATCCGTCAGGAGATGGCGAAGGAAGGCGTACAAGTGCTGACGCAGGAGGCCATCGGCCATAACAGCGATGCGAAGGAAGCCGTAGCGTTTGCCGTTCTTGCGGATTACGCGATCACCAACCGGCCGAATAACCTTCCGCATGTGACCGGCGCTTCCAGACCTGTCGTCATGGGCAAAATCAGCTATTAAAGGGATGGAGGAACTCACCGAGATGGTTGTAACCACTTGGAGTGACCAATATACCGGTGCTGTCATTGACTTGTGGAACACAGTAGCCGTGCGGGACGGCTACAAGGAGATGACGGAGGCAAGCTTCAGCGGTATATTTACGGATAATCGCTATTTCGATCCGGAGAACACGTTTGTTCTCGTGGAAGAAGGCGAAGTGAAGGGCTTTGCCTGCGGCTGCACCGGCGGCGATCTGCCGCTTGGAGATCATGCGGGGTACATCACCTGCATCGTGCTTGCCGACGAAGCCTGCACGGTTGACAACTACAAGATGATGCTGGAGCATCTGGAAGGGCGCTTTCAGTCGCTGGGCAAAAAGCAGGCCGACGTGCTGTTTTTCAATCCGATGATGCTGCCCTGGTACATACCGGATACGCCGCGCCACGAGCATAACAATGCGCCCGGTGTGCCGACAGGCAGCAGGCTCCATTCGTTTTTGCTGGGCCAGGGATACGTGGAGAGGGCGCAGGAATGCGCGATGTACCTGAACCTGTCTTCATTCTCCATCCCGCAAGAGGTTCGCGGGAAAGAAGAGAAGGCCAATACCGAGGGATACACGGTAGAGCTGTTTGACCAAGGCAAGCATCACGGCGTTACGGACATGCTGCAGGGCTTCGATAATCCGCTGTGGCAGAAGGAAATCGCCCAATCGACCGAAGACGGGGTACCTGTCGTCGTGGCGGCGCACCACGGTAAGGTGGTCGGATTTGCCGGTCCGGTTATCCGTCAGGAGAGCGGGCGCGGCTATTTTGCCGGCATCGGCGTTCATCCCGAGCATGAGGGACACGGACTCGGCAGCATCCTTTTTTTTAAGCTGTGCGAAGGATTTCAGCAGATCGGGACGGATTATATGTCCCTGTATACCGGCAGCACCAATCCGGCCATCCGGATTTACGAGAAGGCAGGGTTTAAGACGGTCCGGACATTTTCGATCATGAGAAGGGAGTTTTAAAGCGATGAGCGAACAGAAATTGACGATTATGGCGATTGGCGGCCATGTTGGGGATGCGGAACTGACGGCGGGCGGCGTGCTTGCCAGCCATTCCTTGAAGGGCGACCGCATCGTCACGCTGGCACTGACTGCAGGGGAACGCGGCGTGCCTGCGGGTCAGGATATGGCGGAGTACCGCCAGCAAAAGGTGAACGAGGCCAAGGCGTTTGCTGACATGCTGGGGGGCGAGTCCATCGTGTTCGACATTCCCGACGGCGAGCTGAAGGATACCGAGGACATGCGTCTGAGAGTATGCGACGAAATCCGGCGCGTGAAGCCGAACATCATCATTACCCACTGGAAGAACAGCATGCACAAGGACCACGCAACGACGCATAACATCGTGAACGATGCGCGCTTTTTTGCCGGCCTGGCGTCCTTTGAGCGGGAACTGCCCGCGTTTTTCGCTTCCAAGCTCTACTATGCGGAAAACTGGGAGGATGCAGTGGATTACAAGCCGTACGTGTACGTGGACTTTTCACAGGAGGCTTTTGACCTGTGGGTGAAAGCGGTATCGCAGCATTGGTTCGTCACGAACAGCAAGTCCTTCCCATATCTCGAGTACTATAAGCATCTGGCACGCGTGCGCGGAATCGAGGCGCGTAAGGAGTACGCGGAAACGTTTATGATTCCGGCGGAAACGATGCGCCTGCGCCAAAGCGAACTGTAAGCGGAGCCAGGCATTACATGCCCGCTTGTGACTGTGACGATAACTCGGTTACAGTCATTTTTTTAGGGGCGTACACTAATTTCTTACCAGGAGGTCGCAATGATCGCTAACGGAATTGACCGGATCGAAGATTATGCCCATCTGCTCCAAGGAAAGCGGCTCGGGCTGATTACGTCACCGACGGGCTTAAACCGTAATTTTGAATCCACCATTCAAATCCTGCATGAGCGGTTCAAGCTTACGGCGCTGTTTTCGCCGGAACACGGGGTTCGGGGGGATCAGGCAGCAGGGGCGCAGGTTGAAACCTACCGGGACCCGATTACCGGCGTGCCGGTGTACAGCCTGTACCGCAAGGACTCCAAGCGGCTGAGCGCGGAAATGCTGGACGAAGTGGACGCCGTCGTTTACGATATCCAGGATGTGGGCGTGCGCTACTATACGTTCATTTATACGATGCTGTACGCCCTGGAGGATTGCGCCAATGCGGGAAAAGAGTTCATCGTCCTCGACCGGATCAACCCGCTGGACGGGGTGACGGTGGAAGGCAACGTCCTGAAGCCCGGCTTTGAATCGTTCGTCGGCAATTACCCGCTCGCCGTCCGCTATGGCTTGACAGCCGGCGAGGTGGCGTCGATGGCGAACGAGCAAATGAGATGGAACGCCCAACTGCATATCGTTCCATGCGGCGGCTGGGACCGGAACATGCTGTTTTCCGAGACGGGAAACCTCTGGGTCATGCCGTCGCTCGGGCTGCCGCGCTTTGACAGCGCGCTCCTCTATCCGGGAACCTGTTTGTTCGAGGGTACGAACCTGTCCGAAGGACGGGGGACGACGGCGCCTTTTGAAATCGTTGGCGCACCATTTGTTGAGGCGGAGAAGCTGGCGGACGAGATGAACGGCATGAAGCTGCCCGGCGTCATTTTCCGGCCGGTTTATTTCAAGCCGACGTTCTCCAAGCATGAGGGCGAGCAGTGCGGCGGCGTGCAGCTGCATATTACCGACCAGCGGGCGCTTCAGCCGCTTGAGACGGGAATCCGGCTGATGTATACGCTGAAGCGGAACTATGAAGCATTCGAATTTTTGCCGCCGCACAAGGGCAACAAGCTGCCGTTCATCGACCTTTTGGGCGGGGATGATCTGTACCGGAGCGAGCCGCTGGATCTGCCGGCCTTGCTGGAACAGTTCCGTGAGGAAGCCCGCTCGTTTGCCGACATGAAGCAGCAGTATCATATCTATTAGACAGACGAAGGAAGGGATGACGATGCGGTACGTAGCCGGGCTGGATGGCGGCGGAACGAAAACGGCGGTCGCCGTCGCCGATGAGAGCGGCGAAGTAATCGCCGCCTTCGAATCCGGCGGCATCAATTACAACGGGCAGGACGAGGCCAGCATCGAAGCCAGCCTGCGCGACATGCTTGGGCGGATCGGCGAGGCCGCCGGCGGGCTGGACCGCTGCGCCTATCTGTGCATCGGTGCCGCAGGGGTTAGCAATCCCGCCGTGAGCGCCCGCCTGACCGCCAAGGTCAGGGAAAGCGGCTATACGGGCGGCCTCCTGATCACCGGCGATCAGGAAACGGCATTGAGCGGCGCGCATGAAAGCGAGTACGGCATGATCCTGATCGCGGGCACGGGCTCGATCTGTTACGGCCGCAACGAACGCGGCGAGACCCATCGCACCGGCGGATGCGGTCACCTGATCGATGATGAAGGCAGCGGGTACGCGATCGGCCGGGATCTGCTGTCCGTTCTGGTCCGGGCCCATGACGGCCGGCTGCCGGAAACGGTCATTACGGACCTGGTCTACGGCAAGCTGGGCCTGAAATCGGTACGGGACATCATCGGCTACGTGTACGATCCAGCCCGGAGCAAAAAGGACATCGCCGCGTTGGCGCCGCTGCTGACCCGGGCATGCGAGCTTAGCGACCCTGCTGCTCTGGGCATTGCGCAGCGCAGCGCGGCTTCGCTCGCCGAGCTGGTAGCGCCCGTTGCCGAGAAGCTGGCGCTGCAGACAGGGGCGCTGGCCATGGCCGGAAGCGTGCTGCTTAACAACGTGTATATCCGGGACGCTTTTCTGGAGCGGCTGCAGGAACGCTATCCGGAAATCACCTGCATCACGCCCAAAAAAGACGCGGCCAACGGCGCGGTGCTGATGGCGCTGAATCGTCTGCGGGGAGCAAAATAGCCGCATGACCAACGGTGAACCGTGAAGTCGACCGCCAACCGGCGCCAATAGCAAAACCTCCTTTCCTTGCGGCATATGCCGGCATGATAAAGGAGGTTTTTTCGTTGTAACCCTTAAGATAAAGATAAGTTTCTCATATCTTCGTTTGGAAATGAATCGTCATGCTGGCCGGGCTCCATGGCAGTACGGGCTCAGTGTCAGTACGAACCATCACGACGGACACCTGAACGATCTGCAGAAAGCAGGATATTTCAGCAATACGGAAGAAATAGGTAGGCACGAGGGGCGTATAATGCAAAGGAAAATCGGAATGAGATGCGCATTACATATGGATGACTTTGAGTTGATTGAAGGATACCGCCTTGATTTGCAAAAGTATTCCGCCTGGCAGCTGCGGTACATTCCCGGACCCGAGATCTGGTCGATCGGCCAGATGTACGATCATCTGATCGCCGTTGCCATGGAGTACCTGGACTTTGTCCAAATTTGTGCAGAGAGTACGGAGGAACAGCCGCTGGGCAGAACACCGGCTGGAGATGACGTGTTCCGGCGCGGCGGCTTTCCGCCGGTCAAGATCAAGCTGGAAGGAGCGCAGGCCGCCAGTCCGAATAACGCGTTAAGCGGCGAAGAACTGGACGAGGGGCTGGCGAAGGTGATGGCAAGAATGCGGGAGTGGGAGCTGATATTGGAAAAGATTCATCCGGGCGGCAAAGTCCGGCACGGCGGCTTCGGCTGGCTGAATGCCCAGGAATGGTACCGGCTGATCGGCATGCACTTCCGCCACCATTTGCGGCAGCAAACGGAGCTGGAAGAGCGGCTGCCAGCGCATCCCGGGGAAATTTAAAAAGGATGATTACCGGGTCAACTGCGGATCGAATAGGGAGCAAGCACCTTTTTCCAAGCTTCGGCATCCCCTTCCCAGGTCGACCCGGCGGGCATCCGAACGATGCGGATCCGCGGGTGTCCCGAATCGATCTCGGCTGTATCCGGATCACTGCTGTGCAATACAAATAAATATCGGAGATGTGGATTGGAGTAGCTGTTCTCGATCGTCTTGAATATGCGGAAGGCATCTTCGGAATGCTTGACCGTCCGGATCAGCAGCACGTCTTGAACGGATGAGAGGCAGCGGTTGAAGCGCCCGATCCGGCGTTCCAGCCTGTCGCGAAATTCGGGATAATCGAAGAGCGGGGACCGCTTTGGATCGTATTTAAAATCGTGAAAGGAAAGACAGTTGCTGGCCTTATCCCGAACATAGTGGCAGTTGACCGAATGGCTGTAGACCTCCAGGTTCGGCAGCAGCATAAACCGTTCAAATCGCGATTCAAGCACCTGGCAGAAGCCCGGAGTTGAGGCGAAGTTGAACCAGTCGAAAGGACCGGCAGCCGTGCGCAGCCCGCTCCTCCGCAGCTGGGAGGCGACCTGGCAGCTGCTGCCTAGACTGAATATGGCATCGAAGGACTTAACCATGGTCATGGTCAATTCCCCCTTTCTGAGTACAGGACTGAATCTATCATATTCGCGACGCCCTTTATCGGAAACGGCATGAATCTAGTTTCTACCAAAATGCTGTGACGATAAATTTGCTATAATACTAGAGATTACACCGATAAAGGAGCCAGAAAAATTAACATGACGGAATCCAAAACGTTGGGAAAAACCCAATTTCAGCAGGTCCGCGAGTTTCATGTGGGCTTTGACTGCCCCGCTCCGGAAGAGCCGCAGGCTTTGAACGACAAGCTGGCGATGAACCGCGCCGCCTTTATTATGGAGGAAGTGATTGAACTGCTGCATGCCACGGCCGGCAATGACGACAGGTTCCAGGCATTTTTCGCCGAGCTGATGGAACGGGCGCAGGATACATACCGCAAGCAGCAGCAAAAAGCTTATCCGGAGGACAAGCTGATCGGCCAGATCGATGCGTTCACCGACATTCTGTACTTTGCCAACGGCGGATTCGTCGAAGCGGGCGTGGAGCCGGACCGGATTTTTGAGCATGTCCATACCGCCAACATGGGCAAGCTCTTTCCGGACGGAAAGCCGCATTATAACGACGTGGGCAAAGTGATCAAGCCGGACCATTGGGAGCGGGACTTCGCTCCGGAACCGAAAATCGCGGCGGAGATCACCCGGCAGATCGAGCTCGGTCCGAAGCGGTTCAAGTAAGGCTGCAGGGGATTGGGAACCAAGAGAAAAACGGCTCATGGCGGATGGAATATCCGTTCATGAGCCGTTTCCCTTTATCTAAGTATGACCACCAATTATGAAAGTAAAACTTAGTAGTTAGCGCCGTGATTGAACGGCTTGATTGCGTCCTTCGTGTCGTAATTAGCGCCGTGATTAAACGGCTTGATTGCATCCTGTGTGCCGTAGTTTGCACCGTGATTGAACGGCTTGATTGCATCCGCCGAAGCCACCGCCGCTAAGAGTCCGCTAAGAAGTCCAAGCAAGATTACTGTCGAGAGAATCGTTTTTTTCATCTTTTAATTCACTCCCATAGGTAATTTTATTAGACAACGGTGTAGTCAAATCTGCAAACCTCTGATTAGCTTGTCTACGACAATATTATCAGAAAATGTAAAAGTCTGTAAAGGGTTATCGACAAAAAAATTCAACTTTTTCTTTCCGTAATTCGTATAACAAGAAGAATGCTCCGGACAGCTGCAAAAGAAGCCGGAAATTGTCCGGTAGGGCGGTAAAAATATTGTCATTACCTGGCATTCGCAGCCGCGTCTATGATAAGTTCATAGGGAATGGATAAAGGGGAGGAATCGATGAAGAAAAGGATCAACCTGCTGAATCTCGTATTTTTTGTGCCCGCGGTCATTTTGAGCTTCGCGGTTTGGAACGATTACAAGCAGGACGTAGCCCGTGTTGAGGACCGTCTGCAGACGGTGGAGGGTTTGTTTTACCTGGATGGGGGAAGCAAGGTCATCAGCCTGACGGATGGCTCTGACGGTATGGATGCCATTCTTTATGATGCGGCGACGCATCAGGAAGTAACCACGATCCATTTGCGCTCCAACATACATAATCAGTTTGTAGGCACCTATCAGAAAGGAAATCTTGTGATCGCTACGACGGATGACAGTTCGGGGCTGCAGCTAAACGTCATTGGCCCCGGCGGCCATGTGGAGGAGCTTGTTCAAGGTACGCTGGAATTTGACGGCTTTTTAACATCGGCCGTTCATCATTGGAATGGCCGCATGCTGGTCGGAGGGGAAACGGCAAATGACACCTTCGTCGTCGGCGAGGTGAAGGACGGAGTATTCCAAACGGCTTATCTCAACGAAGACACCGGACTGCCCGCAAGGCCGACGTCAATGTCCGAAGTCATGGGCAGTTTTAACGACAGCCGCGCCGTCCCCCTCTATGAACTGGATCTGAAAGATGGCAGCACCGCGTACGTCAGCGGCCTATTGAATGCACAGCACAAAGCGGCCATACGGATCAGGCCGGAGGGAGGATCTGGCTTTGACGCAGAGGATCTAGCGGAGCAGCAGTTTGCCGCACTTGCCGGTGTGGATCCTGCCCGGCTGTGGAGGACTGAATCCGGTGAACCGAAGCAGGTACGGACTTACGATGCGGTCAAAGGTGATTGGGGGAGTGTCGTTAAGACCCCTGCCCCGATATATCAGGCTGCCGTCTTTCCGCTGAACGACCGCGAGACGCTCATCTTCGGTTCGACGGCAAAGGACGAACGGAAAGGCCAAGTCTCCGGATATCTCTACGACCGGCAGACCCGGTCGTTTATAGACTTGTCTCAGCCATTGTCTAGCCTGGAACCGGAGGATGTAAGCAGCGGTACGCTGTCCTTTTTCAAGGAAACCGGAGATGCGACGCTGTACTTTACCGACGGAGAAGAGTCGGCCGGCTGGCTGAACGTCAAAGGGGGCACGCTCACCCGCATGACCGGCGAAGCGCTGCAAACCTGGCAGATGGCCGAAGGCGCCGACCGGATCTCCTGGACAAGCTTCGCTCATTATTTGAAGCGCGGCAATGCGCTTGTCATCAACTGGGCGATTTGGCTGCTGATCCCGCTGGTGCTGTTTGGCGGTCTCGGACTGCTGATCCGGATCATGACAGCCAGACAGAAGAAGTTTACGGCCGAAGGAACGATTGTGCAGGGAACGGTAACCCGACTGCAAGAGACCGGAACCTACGTAAACGAACAACCGATGATCCGCTTTGACATCCGTTTCGAGGATGAAGGAAGGATGAAGGAAACGAGCATTAAGAAAGTGGCTTCATACCTTCATGCCCCGCGCGTGGGCGATCCCGTGCTGATCAGCTACAGCCGCAAAAAAAATCGCGCGGTATTCGTGACCGGTGACGATCTGCCTCAAACCGCGCCCGAGGTCATCCGGGACGCCGTCCTGACGCGGATCGACAGCTATGGCAAGGCAGGCCGCGGTGAAGCGCTATTGCTTCATTTCGATACCGGCGGACAAACTTGTGCCATCCCGGTAGTGCAGGCAAACGGGTTTGTCTACCGGACCGGGGATAAGGCGGATCTCATGCAAATCGGCGGCGTCACCCGGCTGTACAATTACAACAGGACACGTGACATGAGAGGGGCGGACCAGCTGACGCTGGAAGGTGAGGTGATCCGGATCGAGCATATTCCCGTGGAGATCGTGAACAGACAGCTGATGCTGTTCGAGCTGCTGCTTTCCCATGGCGATCAAAGGTCGCGCAAGGTGAACAGCCAGTTCGTGCCGGTTCGTCTGCCAGTTGCGGTAGGTGCCGTCATCCCGGTGTCGGTGAACAAGGGGGAGTATGAACAAGAGCTTCGCCTCCTTCAGGGCAAGCAGGGCAGCGCCAACGTGACGGCAGTACAGTTTGATGGCACCGTCGGCGAACGGCCATTTGCCCGCATTACCGTTACAAAAAACGGAATTTCGTACCGAATTGAGCAGTCCATCGAACCGTTATACGGCGTGGAAGTCGGCGATGACCTTTGGATCGCTTATGATGAAGAGACAAGGGAAGCCGTGATCGTACAATACGCCTCTGCGTAAATAAACATCGCCGGTGTTGGGAGAGGAGAGAAAACGACGATGAATAATGAAGATGCACAGCTGCTGCTGAAATGCCATGCTTTTACCCATAACCGCATAGAGCATTGGAAAATGGAAAACGGCTTTCTGGGCAGCCTAAGGCCCTTCCGCGGGGAGCTGCGCGAGGGGAACCTTCATGAGGTTATGGCCGCCTTGCGCGCGCTGTCGGACGAGCTTGGCCGGGATCAGTTGAACCGGGAACTGATATCCAGCCTGTGGGGCCTCTACCATTTGGCCCGGGCCTGGGCTTTGGAGCCGGAAGGCATGCTGCGTTCGAACGGCCTGCTTTCGAAGGCACAGATCGAAACGATGGAAACGTGGCTGAACCTGATATCCTATGCCGTCATGATCCTGCTGGAAAATGGCGGTGAGGAGGAAGCGTTCCACGGTTACCGGGAATACGTGCGCAGCCGGGTTCTTCCCCTAAAAAAAGAGCTGGAAGCACTGCTCCCCGGCAAAATCCAGGACGAGGAAATCCTCGGTCTATATGATCAATATAGGGATCATGGCGGGGCGGCACCTTCGCGTCTGGATGAGTTTGAGAAGAAATTCGGCATCCTTCTGCCGGAGGATTTTCGCGCCTTTTATGAACAAAAAGACGGAAGCGGCTATGCCTTTCATATCCTGTATCCGGGTGAGGACGCGGAAGAGGCGGCTCCTTTTTATCTCATGTCCCTCGCCGAAATGGAGGACGTCAAGCGGTATTTCTGCGAGAGGGACGAACTGCTGGAGGAATATTATTCGCCGGAGGAGATCGCCAAGCTGGATCGCGAACTCAAGCCCTACCTGTTCCACCGACAGTGGTACCCATTTGCGAGCATGGCCGGAGGGTCGCTTTATCTGATGCTGGACCTGGATCCGAGCGATGAGGGGACGTATGGGCAGATCATCAGCTACATCCATGATCCTGATTTCGTGTATTACACGGCCGACTCGTTCACGTCCCTGCTGCGGGAGTCCAACCGCAATCTGGCCCAATTGGAGGAAATCGAATACTGATCATGCTGACATCGATATTAAATAAATATCATTCCTCCTGGAGAGGAGAGATTACACAGGGAGCAAGCGGCTGGAACAATACGACCCGGTTTATTGAAGGAGCGGAGGGGCGCGGCGTCCTGCGAATTTACGAAACGCATCGGGAAATCGATAAAATCCGGTTTGAGCACGCCGTGCTGGCATCGCTTGCCCGGGACAAACTGGACTTCCGCACCCCTGTACCCATACCTGCCCTGACGGGCGATACGATCGTCCAGCTGGATGACGGGAGCGGACGTTATGCTTGCCTGTTCAAATACATTGAGGGCATCCGACCCGAATCCACCGGTTTTCGGGCCGCGTATTCCTTCGGGGAAGCGGCGGGCTGCCTCTCCGAAGCGCTCAGCCGGCTCGTGGTTGCTCTGTCACCCGCCTACCGGCCCTACTATGAGCTGGCCCATTCGTATCCGGGGTGCAGCCCGGAGCGGGTGGGGCAGTTCTGCATCGCGCCGCCTGAGCCCTTCTGCGGCTTGGAGGGCCCGCTTCGCAGGATCGGGGAAGCTCACAGGGAGGTCATCCGCGAACTTGAAGGGCTGGAGCGCCTGCCGCATCAGCTTGTGCACGGGGACCTGAATGTCTCCAATCTGCTGGTGGATGCAGACAAGCCTGAGCAGGTCACGGCGCTGCTCGACTTTGAATTTTGCACCCGTGACGTACGGGCAATGGAGCCCGCGGTCATCCTTCCGGGGCTGCTTGGGGACGATCCCGATACCGGCATGGAGGCGGCCGTTCAGTTTTGCCGCGGCTTCGGCAGCCGCGTCCGCCTGACTCCGGATGAAATCCGGGCGATCCCGGTGCTGATGAAGCTGCGGAACGTGGACGTGTTCCTGCATTTTATGACCCGGTACGAAGAAGGTACGGACGGCCCCGAGGTGCTGCGCGAGCAGATTCCGGCCATTGGTGCCGAACTCACACGGCTTGAACGGGACAGGACAGTGGTCGAAGCTCTGCTGGAACGATACCTGCGCCCGGAATGACAGCAAAGGCGATCTCCCCAGTTAATGGGAAGGTCGCCTTTATTTTCGGGAAGATCATACCTAACTTAAGAACCATTTGCCATTTTGCGATGATTGTAAGGGTCGTTTCCTATTCATGCGGAGCAGCAGACGTTGATGCTTGTCGACCAGGGCCTCGATCGAACGATAGGGATAAAAATTGTTGCGTGTATTTCTGTGCTTCTTCAAATCTCTTCCTGTTTCTGCAGTAGCGGGAAAGCATCATGAGAATCGACAGGTAGATGGTCTGCTCTTCCGGGCGCATATCGTCATGCTGATAAGCATCAAAGCGCTCCGTCAAAGGCGCGATATACTCATCGACGTTAAGATCCTGGGAAAGGGCACATTCTAATAGGGTCAGCAATCCGGATAACGTTTCGGACGGATGCTGATTTAGAAAATGGGCGTACTCCTCGAGTTTTGTAAGATTTCCCGATAGAAGTTGTACAGACAGCGAATTGGCATAAGCATAAAAAGCATATTGGTCGAGTATCCGCTGGCTGTGTTCGCTTCCGTCCAAAAACCGGCCAAGATCTTTGTACTGTTCAATGCACTTCAGCGATTCCCCGTATTGCTTGTCTTTTTGATAGCCGATTCCCTTCATCAGCAGACTATATCCTATATAATAAATAATCGGTTTTTGTGCCTGTTTATTGTGAATAAATGCATGATACGCGTCGTTATAGAGCTGATCCGACCGCCGAATCAGAAGAGTCCAATTTTCTAATGAATAGGCGTTGTTCAAGGCGGCTACGGCCGTATCCAAATTCATATCTCCATCATTTGCGCAATCGTCCATGGGGCCCTCCTAGCATTCCTATTTCTTCCAATGAGTAGAGTATATAAGGTAGGCCGGTTACGGTCAATTTATTGAAAGAAAGAACACCGGGCTTGGTCGCTGCGATTTTTGCGCTTCAACAATCCAATACATGCAAAAAGGCGGCCTCCCCAATATGACGGAAGGTCGCCTGTTTATGCGTTACATTATTTCTTTTGCACCGTAATCGTCCAGGAAGCATCGTCGATCTGTTCGAAATTCGTGACGGTGTGGCCGGCTTCTGCAGCCCAGCGCGGTATGGCTTCGGTGGCCTGCGTGCAGTCGAAGTCGATGACCAGCTCGTCGCCGCTGTTCAGCTCTTCGATCGCCTGCTTGGCTTCAATTAACGGGAACGGACAGACCATGCCCAGAACGGCTAGTTTTTGTTGTTTCATGGATGTAACCTCCTTAAGATGTGACTAGTTTAACGTAAAGCTCCTAATTAGGTTGTCGTGGTTTGCAGCGAAGCGGACTGCTTCAGCTTGGCTTTGGTGCGAGGGCGGACGTACACGAAATAAGAAGCCGTCCATGTGCCCAAAATCATAAACACGAGGGATACCCAGCCCTGCCATGTCATCATGGCGGTCATGACGAGACCGTTACCGATCGAGCAGCCGCCTGCCCAGCTGGCGCCGAAGCCCATCAGGATGCCGCCGGCAAAGCTCGAAACCGCCGTCTTTGCATCCGGAGCGCGGAAGCGGAATTCCCGGCTGCCTTTGGCGGCGATAAAGGATCCGACAAGGATACCCAGCACCAGGAACATGCCCCAGTTCACATACTTATCGCTGTCTCCCGTAACCAAGTACTGCAAAATGTTAGCGGAAGGCGTCGTGATTCCAAGACCCGACATGCGTCCGGTGGCCTCGCTCAGCGGCCAGGCCAGCAGGGCGATCAGGCCGACAAGAATGGCGGTAAAGAACGGATGCCAGCGTTTTTCGAACAGCAGATGGCTGAGTCCGGAACGCTTCGGCTTCATCGCTGGAATGGCCACCTTCGGTTTGCGCAGTGTACGGATGACCATCACGATCGTAATGATAGCTAGAAGAGCGATAAACGGCCAAACCGAAATGCCGAAGGTGTCCGGAATGGAGTTGGCCGGAGCTTCTACTTTTTTGATTCCGTTATTGAGCGGCGCCAAGGCACCCGATTTCATCGTGGCGCTCATCGCCATATAACCGAACAGTGCGATCCAGCTGCCGATCAGTCCTTCACCGGCCCGGTACCAGGTTCCTGTCGCACATCCCCCGGCCAAAATAATACCAATCCCAAATATAAACGAGCCGACCACGGTAGCCACCCAAGGGAACGTGCCGGCGCTGAATTCGATGAGTCCAAGCTGGATCAGCGCAAACACGCCGATGCTCTGAATCGAAATGGCGATCAGCAGGGCATAAAACATGCGGTTGTCCTTGGTCAGAAACATGTCCCTGAATCCGCCTGTCAGGCAGAAGCGTCCACGCTGCATGACGAAGCCGAGCAGGGCGCCGCACAGCAAGCCTGTTAACATCAACATGACGTCATTCTCCTCCTTTTCGTATATACGAGTAATTCACTTTGTTTTATCGGTATTTATGATTCTAACAAACGGGCAGGAGAAGTCAATGGAGAAATGTTCCAATGAGGCTGACATATCACGTGATCGTGTTGATGAGCGGAGGCATGCCTGACCGCTGTGACTGTGTAACGTATTCGGTAGGGGAGAGGCCGCAGTATTTTTTGAACACCCGGTGGAAATACGAAGTATCGTAGTAACCGAGGTACTGCGATATGCCCGCGACCGTCATATTTGAGCCCAGCAGCAGGCTGCAGGCCTCCTGCATGCGCAGCTCATGCATATAGCGGATCGGAGACCGGCCATACACTTCTTTGAAGACGGCGGTTACGTAATTGGGGGAGCGGCCGATCAAAGCAGCCAGCCGGGCAATCTCGATCTGCTCCCGGTAATGCTCCAGCAGATAGGCTTTGACCGCTTCGGCATATTTCAGCTTGCTCGGTGTCAGTGCGGGCTGTTCGAGTTCCCGGGCAATCATGCCAAGGAGCTCCTGCAATATTCCAAGACAGATGATGGAACGGTAGCTTTTCCCGCCACGCATCTCTTCGTACAGCCTGTCGCAGCGGTGATAGGCGTATTGGCTTGGGGAGAGCCTGAACTTGATGAAATGTCCTTGATCCACGAACGGAATTCCCGTCTCAGCCCCGGGCTCGCATGTAAATAAAACGGTATGTTTTTGGTGGGGAATGCCGTCCTTGTTCTCTCCTGAACGGCGGGCTCCGCGGGGGATGAAGAGCACGTCCTCCGCTTCGGCAATCACAACATTACCATTAATCTCGTACCGGACCTGGCCCTGCCGGACGACGACTAGAACGTTGTACGGAATCGTCTCAAGGTTGGTCCTCCATTGGGGGATTTCATTGTCGAAATTTACACTCATGATTTGAAGCATGCGCTGCACCTCTTTATTCCAAAACTTAATAAAACCCTATCATAATGCAGACTTCTCGTAAATTATGCTTCCTTGCAATCGGCATAAATCTTATAAATTGCGATAGAAATATACATCAGATCAATGAAATGTACATGGACGCATATGGAGCGTCACGCCTATAATTCAGCTGCAAAGGCATTTCATATTATCCGGAGAGGACGGATGGACGATGAGAGTGTTACTGCTGGATTTGGATTCAACGAGACCGGACCACCTTGGCTGTTATGGCTACCACCGCAATACGTCGCCGCATATCGACCGGGTCGCGGCCGAAGGCGTACGCTTTGACAACTACTATACATCAGACGCTCCGTGCTTCCCGTCGCGTACGGCATTGATGACGGGCCGTTTCGGCATACATAACGGCGTCGTGGGACACGGCGGGACCGCGGCGGACGTCCGGTATGAAGGCGCTGACCGCGATTTCCACGACAAACTCGCGTCAGAGAGCTTCCCGGCGGTCTTCCGCCGCGCGGGCATGCGGACGGCCCTAGTCAGCCCATTTGGGGAGCGGCATTCTGCCTGGACCTTTTATGCAGGATTCAACGAAATTTACAATACGGGCAAGGGCGGGATGGAGTCGGCCGAGGAGGTCACCCCCGTTGTGCTGGATTGGATCGAGCGGAACGCAGATCAGGAAGACTGGCTGCTGTACGTGAACTACTGGGATCCGCACACCCCTTACCGGGCGCCGGCATCGTTCGGCAATCCGTTTCAGGACGAACCGCTTCCGGAGTGGATCACCGAAGAAGTGCTGGAGCGCCACAAGCAAAAGGTTGGCCCGCACGGCGCGAACGAAATCAATATGTATAACAGCAGCACGTCGCCTCATTTCCCCCGCCATCCCGGCGACATTCAGAACATGGACGATTTGCGGAGGATGATCGATGGCTATGACTGCGGCATCCGGCATATGGATGACAACATCGGGATGATTTTCGATCGTTTGACGGAGAAGGGGGTCATGGACGACCTGGTGATCATCATCACCGCCGACCATGGCGAAAACATGGGCGAGCTCGGCATTTACGGCGAGCACGGCACCGCCGACCAGGGCACCTGCCGGATCCCGATGATCATCCGGTGGCCGGGAATGCAGAAGGGGATTTCTGATGATTCCCTGCACTATCATCTCGATCTGGTGCCGACCGTCGCGGAACTGCTGGGCGTTCAATCTGCGCCTAGCTGGGACGGCCGCAGCTACGCCGGTACGCTCCGGAGCGGAGAGTCCGGCGGAAGGGAGTACCTCGTCGTCTCGCAGTGCGCCCACGTATGCCAGCGCAGCGTACGGTTCGGGGACTGGCTGTATACCCGCACGTACCATGACGGATATCACCTTTTTGACAAGGAGATGCTGTTCAATATTACCGAGGATGCCCACGAGCAGAACAACCTGGCTCAGGAACGGAGAGACCTGTGCAAGGAAGCGGTCTACTTGCTGAACGAGTGGCATGACGAGATGATGATGACGATGAAGTTTGACGTCGATCCGCTGTGGACAGTCATTCAGGAAGGCGGGCCGTATCATGCGAAAGGGCATCTGCCGATGTACATCGAGCGGCTGGAACAGACCGGGAGAGGGCATGCCGTGGACGAGCTGAAGCGCCGCCATCCGCGGGAGTTTGCACAGAAATAAGCGGCATGCGGCGGGAACGAAGACAAGGGGCTATCGATTGGCGATAGCCCCTTTCTATATTGCCTGTCGGCGCTGACCATGCTGGCAACAGCGGTTTACCATGCATCGGCGCAGCTTAGTTCAAATCTTCGAGCAGCAGCGGTGCAATGAAATCGCGGAACACATTCGCCGGATGCCGCTCTTTTTTACGCTTGTCATCGGTCAGGACCACTACCGTCTCCAGGATGGGGACGATATAGATGAACTGTCCCGCATATCCGCGGGCGTAAAAATAGTTAAATGAAAGCGGGGATGCAGCAGCGGAATGACCACCAAGCCCGGCTTCAAAAGTATCCGTCCACCAATGCCAGCCGTAGAAGCCGCGGTTTGGCGGACCAGCGGGGATGAACGGCTGTACGGACCGGTTCACAAGCTCTCGGGAGATCAGCTGCCGCTGCTCCCAGCGTCCCTGCTGCAGATACAGCTGCCCGAACCTCAGCAAGTCCCCGGGACGGAGCCATAAGCCGTAGCCTCCGGTGTGGATCCCCTGGGGGTCGGACTCCCAGCGATAGTCTTCGATGCCCAGCGGTCCAAACAAATTTTCCTCGGCGTACCGGGCCGTTGACTTGCCGGCAGCTTGAACCAGGATCGCGGACAGAAGCTGGGAGCATCCCGAGCTGTACTCCATCCGGGTCCCAGGTGTATCGGAAATCGGCTGCTCGAGCACAAATTCGACCCAATTGCCGGTTCTGGTCATGCGCGGAAACGACTTGATCCCGCCGAATTCGCTCCATTCAAAGCCGGCTGACATCGTCAGCAGATGCTCCAGCGTAATCTCCCGCTTGGGTGGATCGGAAGCGGAACGTAACTGCGGGAAAAATTCGATGATCGGCGTCTCCGCACCCGGCAGGATGCCTTGGTCCATTGCGATGCAGATCAGGGCTGACAGAAAGCTTTTGGTGCAGGAATTGACCTTCGCCTGCTCGTCAGGGATGCGGGGATGACGGTAGTGCTCAAACACCAGCCTGCCGTTTTGGCTGATCAGGCAGCTTCTCAGGTCGACCGGTGCGATCATTGAAGCGAGTGCAGATATATTCATGGGAATCTTCCTTTGTTAAGTATGGCTTTTGTGGCATGACGCCGCCTATATATTATGGCAAACTGACGCCTCCCGGACAAGGTTCGGACGATGCTCCAATGGCTATTTTCGATCGAAGGACCATCACGTATAATGAATACTTAGCCTGCTTGAACCTCATCCATACACGCAAAAAGACAGCGGCTCCAGGTGAACCACTGTCTTCGGCGAAGGCTGTTATTTGGTTAAAAGGTTAATATGATCAAGCTCCGTGCTGCTGTTGAAAATAAACTCAAGCTTATAGTTGCCGCGGTTGTACGTCAGCTTGGTCTGTGTCTTCTTCCCGGTTTTGAAGGTGGACACCGAACTTGGTGCATACCAGTTCTGCTTCAGCATCTTCATCGTAATGCCGCCGATATTGGTCTGGCGTTCGACGTTGGTGCCGAAGTAGCGCATTTCACGGATTTTGCCGAGCTTATAATGGATGGCGTAGCCGGGATTGCCCATATTCGCGCTGTATACATCGAACCCATCGGCATCCTTCATCGGATTTTCGGGTTCCCCGATCTTGTGCAGGACATCCTGCCGGGTGCTCTTACCAACGCTGAGGCCGCTAACCGCCCCCGGGAACTGGCCTTTCAGCGCCGGTTTGTAGAAACTGTTCAGCGTCTGGAGTGCCTGCTTGGATGCGTAACCTGCATCGGCTGCCGCAGCAGCGTGTGCTTGATGTACGGAATATGTCGTGCCTGCGCCAACGGCTCCCAGGCCTACCATGCCGGCCACGGTCATGGCCATGATTGCTTTTTTTGCCGGTTTTGTGATGTTCATGCTGTATCCTCTCCTTGTAACTTCTGGGGTCTCTATGTTTTTATTACCCATTCTGCGTAAGATTCAATTCTTCTACAGCATAATAGAACCCTAAGGAGATTGGGTTACGATTCCGTGAAAGAATATGTCAATTTTGACACGGATGGCGTTAAAGGACGCGTTCAGGGAACGGACAGAAGCCAGGGTTGGCTGAGGACAGCATCTTGGTATATTCCGGCTGAAGCTTGGATAACTCGTTGAAATAGCTGGAGATGACGTGGTTCCCTCCAAAGGATCCGAGCTGAAAATGCCGGGGTGACAAGTTCTTTACATGGCTGTAATAAAATGTTTTGGACCGTTTCGGCAGTTTGTATACGGCAGGGGGCGCATGGGTCACGACATCAAACAGATTGGCGATGCGAAAGCTGTTGGGGACATAGCTGGCACAAGCCTTGGCAAAGGCCGGATCGCCTACCCGCGGTGAACCGAATGTGAACAGGTAAGGGGAGCGGAAGCCGGTATTGGCTGCAACATCGACCGCGCATAAGGTCGCCAGCGCCGCACCCAGGCTGTGACCGGTAATAAACAGCGTCTTTCCGCGGGATACCTTAGCCAGTGTCGAGATAATGCGGGTCCTTGCGGAGGCATAAATGTCCGTGAAGCCCCGATGCGTCATACAGTCTTCTTTAATGTATTTGTATTTCTTCTGAGATGCGATCAGGTCCGCGATCCAGTTGGTCGTCGTGCTGGTTCCCCGAAATGCAATGATGACCTCTTGATCCGAATCGAGAATAAAACCGAAGCGTTCCCAGTCGTTCGTAATGGACCTGGCCTCAATCGTCTCAAGCCGTGTGTATGGAGAAGGGACGACAAACGACCCGTCCGCATTCTCAAATTGAGCATAGGTCTGTCCACAGATGGCCGCCAGAAAAATGGTACGCTGCTGCAAATCGTCTGCCTTGCTCATACGCATCCCGCCTTTCACTCCTACACTATATTAAGAGGGTAAGGATCGGGTGCTTGGGCATGAATAGTCTAATAAGGAGGTGTCCACCATTCCGATTCATATCAAACGGGTCTATGAAAAGCCTGAGGCATCAGACGGCAAACGAATCCTGGTCGACCGTCTTTGGCCGAGGGGACTCACGAAAGAGCAGGCCGCGGTCGACGAATGGATGAAAGAGATCGCGCCCAGTCATGAGCTGAGAAAATGGTACGCGCATCGGCTGGAGCATTACGAGAAGTTCAAAGAGCTCTACCTGCAGGAGCTGCAGCAGGACAAGCCTTCCCAGCTTATGCGGCAAATCCGGGAGCTGGCGGAGGATTGCACGGTTACACTGTTATATGCCGCGAAGGATACCACCATGAATCAGGCGGTCGTGCTCAAAGAAATCATGGAAACGTCGTAAGCACCGCGGGCTGGCCAGATCGTTGTAGTCGTTTACTCTCTCGTATATCATTCCGGTGACCGTCATGGCGCCTCCTTAAGGCCAAGGGCTGCAGGGGGCGCCATTTTGAGTTGGTTGAGCCGCGCCTCTAATTGTCTGCCAATCACAAATGATTTTGCTGCAGCACAAAATATTTGCTGCCTCTGTCATCTGTTTTTGGACCGCCATTGGCTCGGGGCTTCGCCCATCAGCCGCTTGAAGTGCCGGTTGAAGCTGGATAAGGTCGCATAGCCGACCTCCTCGGAAATAGCCAAAATGCTGCTGCCGCTATGGCTCAGCAGGGCAGCCGCAACCTGAATGCGCACGTTGTTGATATAGTCCAGCGGAGCCATGCCCATGCATTTGTGGAAAATGCGCCGGAAATGGGTGACGCTGAGGCAGCATAGCTCGGCTAACCGGTGGATCGGGACCGGTTCCATATAGTGCTGGGAAATGTACTCGAGCGCTTTTGAAATTTGCTGCATCGCCCGCCGGTCGGCCCCGCCAGCCGCAGTTTCTGCGGTGCCGCTCTCTTGAAGCAGCAGCTTCCTGCCGATCAGCGTCAGGAGCGTCCAGATGTATCCTTTTACAGCCGATTCATATCCCGGCCCGTGTTTCTCCAGCTCCTTCATCGCGCGATCTGTCAGCCAGACGACCTCAGCGTGATCATCCGGAGTGACGATGTTGTTGAACCGGGAATACGTATCCGTTCCGACCCGGTCCCAGAATCCGGAAGACAGCTGGTCAGACGAAAAGAGGGCGTCCGGATCAATAAAGCAGAAATGCCACCTGCTTTCTTTTCCCTTTAAGCTTTGGGCAAGATGCAGCTGATTCGGAAAGATGATGCTCACATCCCCTTGGGTGTAGGGCAGGATTTTGTCTTCAACGAAAAAGACGCCTGAGCCTTCCAGACAGTAGCCGATCTCAATGCAGTTGTGAAAGTGCAAATACGTAATCTCGTTGTCTCCCTGGATATAATTGCTGAGCCAATCCACGGGGAAATCGGAAGGAAGCATATAAGGCTGGGAGACGACTTTATAATCAAATGGTCGATTCTGCACAGTTTTCAGTCCTTTTTCGGCGGAAGTCATTGTTTTCATTATAATAAACTATCCTTGAACGAAATTCATTGATCTTGGGAAAGGAGTTTATTGATATGGCTTATCCTAAGGAACCGAGGATCCACGAACTGGCAGGTAAAATTATTGAGTACGGGCGGCTCGCGCACGAATACGGAGGACGGGGCGTGGCCGATGCCTGGATCGACGTGGAAGAGAAGATGAAAGAAACGTTGGAGAGACTGCAGGGATTACCCATTGACGCCGAGCTTAAGGAGCGGGAGCCGGACGATCTGCCGTCCATTCGAGCGCAGCGTACTGAAGGACCAAGAAGGCTGTGGGGATCGTTTGACAAGGCGGTCTACAAGGAAAAGCTCGAAGGGGCAATGCTCGCCCGTTTTGCCGGATGCACGCTGGGGGCGCCGGTGGAATTCTGGGAAGTGAGCGACATGGAGAAATGGGCCGCATATATCGGGGATGCCTTTCCTCCACAGCATTATTGGTCCAAAATCAAAAATCCGAACGATCTCCGTTACGGCAAAAGCACCTTTTATGAATATACCTTGGAAGGCTTGTCCCAAGTCCCTGTCGATGACGATATTACTTATACGATCCTCGGACTGCTTATTGCGGAAGAGCACGGCCTCAACTTCACAACAGAGGATGTGGGAAAAAGCTGGCTCAAGTACCTGCCGGTTGCTTGTACTGCGGAGGAGGCTGCGCTCAACAATTTGAAGGCGGGCATCCCGGCGGTGCAAGCAGCTGACGTCAACAATCCGTTCTGCCAGTGGATCGGTGCGGATATCCGCTCGGATCCGTGGGCTTATATGGCTCCGGCGTACCCGGCGAAAGCGGCGGAATACGCCTATCGGGATGCTTATTTGAGCCATCGGCGGAACGGGATTTACGGGGAGATGTTTTTCAGTGCTGCGCAGTCCGCGGCGTTCGCCGTCGATCATCCCGATCAGGCGCTCCGCATCGGCTTGACCGAAATTCCGAAGGAATGCAGCCTTTACAAGGATGTGGAGTGGGCGCTTGCCGTAAGCGGTGAAATCCATGATTACAAGGAAGCCAGGGCGGCGGTCGATGAGCGCTTCAAGGGAATGTCGGGCGTGCACACCAACAACAACGCCTGCTTGACGGTGTTCGGCCTGATGATCGGGGGGACCGATGTGTCCAAGGTGATTTCGGAGACGGTTGCCATGGGACTGGACAACGACTGTACGGCTGCGACGGCCGGCAGCATCGTTGGCGCGATCGTCGGGAAATCCGGCGTACCGGAGCATTGGGTTGAGCCGTTTCACGATACGGTCACAACGTATATGACGAACGCGGAGAAGTTTCAGATCAGCGACCTGGTCGACCGATTTACCCTCCTTGCCGGCAAAACGCATCACGAATCGTAACTTGGCGACGTCGGCCGTAGTTCTTTGTAAGAACGATCCAGTGTGAATCCGTATGTGATCGAACAAAAGACATATCAAATCCATCCACGAATCATGCCCTTGGATCCATGGACAACTGGCGGAGGATCGGAAACAATGGGGGAAACGGTGTCCAATCAACCGGGAGAGGTGGAAAAGGATGAAACTCAAATTGATCAAGGCGTTGTGGGGCATGGAGGGAACGGGTACATTGGAAGAGCAGGTGGGGCGTATCGCTTTCGCCGGTTATGATGGCGTTGAGGCGCCCCTGCCGGCACCTGACGACGAACAGCGGTTTAAGGAGCTCCTCGCAAGCCATAAACTTGATTATGTAGCGATGATTTTTACCGAAGGGCCGGACCACTATGCTTCTTTCGAAGCACAATTGGAACGGGCAACGTCGTTTGGGCCGATCCATGTTACTGCGCATTCCTTAAAGGACTATGTCCCGCTGGAGGAGCAGATCGATTATTTCCGGCGGGCCGTTCAGCTTGAGCAGCAGCTTGGCGTCAAGGTGGGCCATGAAACCCACCGGGGCAGAGCTTTATTTAATCCCTGGGATACGGGGAAGGTGCTGAATGCGGTCCCTGGACTTGGACTGACGGCCGATTTTAGCCATTGGTGCTGCGTTACCGAATCGACGCTGGAACATTTCGAGAGTGAGCTGGACCTGGCTATCGCCCGCACCGTACATATCCATGGGCGTGTCGGTTATGCGCAGGGCCCTCAAGTTCCGGATCCGCGGGCACCCGAGTACGCGCATGAAGTCGCTCGGCATTTTGACTGGTGGAACCGGATCGCCGATGCGAGGCAGCAAGCCGGTGCCTCCGAATTGACCTTTACGCCGGAATACGGTCCGCCGGGTTATCTTCACACGCTGCCTTTTACCAATCAGCCGGTGACGGATTTGTGGCAGGTATGTAAGTGGACGGTAGAACAATACCGTGAAAACTTTGAACGAACCCAATCCGTGAAAGCCACCTGACAAACATAAGTGAAGCTATGTAAAAGAATGCAAAAAAGGCTGCCGCAGTGCTTCAACCGCATGCGGGCAGCCTTTTGTCATGGATACAGGTACCTCTGGCCGAAATTATTTTCGGTAGAGCTGCCGGAAAGACTTCGGGGTATGACCGGTATATCTCGCAAAGCTCCTAACGAAATAAGGAAAGGATCCGAAACCCGTCTGCTCGGCGACGCGTCCGATCGGATCGTCGGTATGGATTAGAGTTTGCTTGGCCTGCTCGATCCTGTGCCTCGTTAAATACTCCAGCGGCGTACAGCCGAACGTCTTTTTCATACATATAGCGATGTAGTTGGAATGAAAGTGCAGGGCTTCCGACATCCGCTTATAGCTGATGGGCTCCCGGTAATGCCGGCGAAGATATTCGCCCGCCAGTTCCGCCACCTTCAGATGTGGATTCTGTACTTCTCCCCCTTCCGTCTGCTGCAGCATGGACAGCAGGTCCTGAAAGCAGGTCTGCTGCTTCCAGCGGGCGGATACTGTTTGTTCCGGGTGCAGCAGCATCAGCCTGCGGAGGAGCTCTTCCACTTGACCTGGGAGAAGTGGAGCTCCTTGCTGGGAAATATAGATTGAGAATTTCTCGATCTGATAGAGGGGATGGCCTTCAAATGCCGGTAAAGAGGAATCCTGCTCGGAAACTTCGTTCCAGCTGCCCAAGGTTTGAAAATGCAGCCAGTAAAAATGCGTTTCTTCCAAACAGGGCCGGGCGGTCCGGTGCGACCGGTCGGGCCGAAGGATGGCGTAATGTCCCGCCGAGACGGTGAGCATCGTAAGCTCTTCCTCCAGAAACAGGCAACCCCTCGTCACGAAGATCAGGTCAAAGACCCCGATGCCGCTGCGGTCCGGATGGATTCCGCCAATCGGGTAGATGTCCTCCCCGCAGGTAATGTAATGGGGCAGAGGCGGAGCGATGAATTGAAACATGGCGATCCTCCTTCCTTCGAATCGAATTGCTTCTATCATAAAGGATTGTACATGGCGAAGCCATATGTTTTGCCTGCATGATGAGGTTGTGATCGGACAAAAACATGTTGATATCCGGTATCGGTAAATAGCGGGGGACATGGTATATTTCATAGCGTTAGCCGAAGTAAACCGAAGATGAAAAGGGAGTGGCGAGCTATGAAATTCGTTAAAACCGCTTATGAACAACTGCCGCTTGGCGCGGTTAAACCTTCCGGTTGGCTTAAGGAGCAACTGATGATTCAAGCAAAAGGTCTTACCGGGCATTTGGAGGAGCATTGGGCGGATGTCGGGCCCGAAAACGGGTGGATCGGAGGCAGCGGAGAAAGCTGGGAACGCGGACCGTACTACTTGGACGGACTTCTTCCGCTTGCCTATTTGCTAGAAGATGAAAGGTTGATTGCCAAAGCCAACCGGTGGGTTGAATGGTCGCTTGCGAGTCAACAGGACGATGGCCACTTCGGTCCGAAACGGATCGAAACCGTCAACCGTGAGGTCGATAAAAAGCACGATTGGTGGCATTACATGATCATGCTGAAGGTCATGATGCAGCATGAAGAAGCGACGAAAGATGAGAGGATCGTTCCCTTTCTGACGAAATTTTTCGGCTACGTCCGCCGCACCATTGAAGAGAATCCGCTGCAAGGCTGGGCGAAAACCCGGGGAGCAGAAATGCTGCTCTGCCTGGTTTGGCTGTATAAAAGGACGCAGGATCCTTTGCTGCTGGAAGTGGCGGAGATCGTGGCCAAGCAGACGACAGACTGGTCCGATATTTTTTACGACTTCCCGTTCTGGCGCAAGGTAGAGGAGTGGGACTGGACGACGCATGTGGTCAATGTGGCGATGGGGATCAAGACGCCGGGTGTTTTGTACGAACTGACCGGTGATGCCGTCTTAAGGGAGGCTGTGCACCGCGGAATCGATTCGCTGATGACATACCACGGTCAGGCACATGGCATGTTTTCGGGTGACGAGTGGCTCTCTGGCACGCACCCGAGTCAGGGTGTCGAGCTGTGCGCCGTGGTGGAATACATGTTTTCGATGGAGCAGCTGACGCGGATATTCGGCGACGGCAGGTTCGGCGACATTCTTGAGAAAGTGGCGTTTAATGCGCTGCCGGCGGCAATCTCTCCGGATTGGACTTCCCATCAGTACGATCAGCAGGTGAACCAGATTTTGTGCAACGTCGCTCCCCGCAGCTGGGTGAACGGGCCTGACGCGAACCTATTCGGCCTGGAGCCGCATTTCGGCTGCTGCACCGCGAATATGCACCAAGGATGGCCCAAGCTGACGTCGCACTTGTGGATGAAGGACCATGAAGGCGGGCTTGCAGCCGTTTCCTATGCGCCGTGTACTGTCGAGACCCCGGTTGGCAACGGTTCCTTGGCCAAGCTGGCTGTCAGCGGAGAATATCCCTTCCGGGACCGTGTCTCCATTTCAATCACTTTGGAGCGCCCGGAAACATTTACGGTTTCCTTGCGGATCCCGTCCTGGTGTACACAGCCTGAAATCCAGATCAACGGTACACTGGTGAACGTTCAGACCGAGAACGGCTATGCCAAAATCAACCGCGAGTGGGCGAGTGGAGACCGGATCGAACTGACGCTGCCGATGGCCGTCAACACGACGTCGCGCAACCTTTATGCGGTCAGCGTAGAGAGGGGACCACTTGTCTATGTGCTGCCGGTCCGGGAGCAATGGCAGATGGTGCGTGAGCGTGAAATGTTCCATGATTGGGAGCTGTATCCGGGATCGGCCTGGAAATACGGCCTGTTGGCCGATACCGGCTTTGAGGTAACCGAGGCGGATATTCCAAGCCAGCCGTTCTCCGCGGATGGAGCCCCCGTGCGGATCACAGCATCGGGACAGCTGGTCAAAGACTGGAAGATGGAAGGCAACAATGCAGGCACACCGCCCATTCATTCCGACTGTAACGGTCAGCCTGTGGCGGAGCTTGAGCTGATCCCTTACGGTAGCGCGCGGCTGCGGATCGGTGAGTTCCCGCTCATCGGCAGCCGGAAGCGGTTCAAGGAGCAATAAGCTAAGCTCTGCTAGACAGGGCTTCTCACCCTGCACGGCAAGGCGTGTGGAATCCGTCCCGGGTTCGCTCTAAAGAGAGAGATGCCGCAGGGCATGCGGTCATCTCTCTTTTTTGGGCTGCAGGGCGCGGTTTAATCGTGTATTATGCTATTAAAACGAGCGGTTCCGATCCGGCAGCGAGAGGGCCAGAAACTAGGGAGGTTGTGCATCGTTGCTTACATTACCCGTCATTCATGCCATGGGGGACATCGCCGTGAAGCCGGGATCCGTTCTCGGGATGCGTACGATCGACGATTTCGAATTGGTATACTTCCCGGCAGGAACCCGATCCGTTTATGAAATCGACCGGGGGCCGTTTGCGCTGGACCGTCCGGGAGTCGTGTTCACCTGCCCCGGAGAACCGCACCGGTACCGGTTTGATCCTAGCCTTCCCACAAGGCACTTATTCGTTCACTTCGAATGTGCTGCAATTCGGGAAGCCTTCTGCAGGCCGGACCACGATCGGGAACATTTCCGTGACTGGTCGGTCATTGCCGGAGGGAGCCTGATTCCCTCCATGCTTAAGCAGATGCTGAAGATCGCACATATCAAGCCGACTGGCTGGCAGCGAAGGGCGTCCGTTTTGCTGATGGGTGTCCTTGAGGAATGGCAGGCGATCGAGGAAGACGAGTCGATGTCGGCCGCTTCGCTGCCCGCCCCCATCATGCGGGCCATGGACTATATGGAGCAGCATCTTCACCGCCAGATTACCATTGAAGAAATCGCCGCCAGCTCGGGCTGGACCCATGAGCATTTCACCCGAATGTTCGTCCGCTGGATGGGCATTCCGCCTCAGAAGGCGCTGCTGGAACGCCGCCTCCGGAGAGCTGAACAGCTCCTTATTCAGGCAGAGCGGACCATCAAGCAAATCGCTTACGATGTCGGGTTTACCGATGAGCACTACTTCTCCCGCATGTTCAAGCGAACCCGTGGAATGACGGCCCTGGAGTTTCGTGACCGGTTCGCGGATCCGTTGTTCCGGCATTTGGCCGTCATCGAGGAAGAGGAGGCCGCGTATCCTTTGAACCGGCATTTTGTCGTACTGGATCACGGTGATTCCCGGTAAAGCGGATATCAAATCCGTCCACCGTTTTCCGTGTCCTCTCCATTGAGAACGCTTACGAAATCCTTCACACTTAAGATAATCAATGCGTGTGGAGGGGATCAACCATGGGGCAGACGTATGTGCCGAAAGCCAAATTAAGAGAGGACCGTTATTATGTAACGGTGGAAGAGTATAAGCAGTATCACAGGGACGGATTCGTCATCGTCCGAGGGCTGCTGGATCCGAAAGAAATCGAACAATACGCCGTGTGGGCAGAACGGCTGCGGATCGAGAATGAAGGAAAGCGCGTACAGGCATCCGAAGAGGATAAGGACCCGCTGAAAGCGGAGTTCGCCGAAAAAACGCGGGTTCATATGATCTCCCGCCTCTATCCGGAAGGGGAGCAGCTGATGCTGCATCCCCGAATACTCGACGTGCTTGAGGCGCTTACAGGTCCGGATGTGTATGCCCTGCAGTCCATGATCTTTTTTAATCCTCCGGGAAAAGGGGGACAGGGATGGCATCAGGATGCATACTACATCAAAACCCATCCCGACACGTTGATCGGAGCCTGGATCGCGCTTGAGGACGCCGATGAAGAGAACGGCTGCCTGTGGGTGGTTCCCGGCTCCAACCATGAGCCGATTTATCCGCCGCCGGGAGATCATGGCGGAAACGTTCACGCCAGGGAGGCGTTTTCCGATCTCCATTCCGTTGAGCATGTCAGTCACCTGGATGACGAAGTCAACACGCTGTCGAAGGTGGTGTCCCATTATCCTGACCCGATTCCGGTTCCGTTAAAGCCTGGGGACGTGCTGTTCTTCCATTCACACCTGTTTCACCGCTCCTACCCGAATCGAACGACGGACCGTTACCGCCGATCGTATGTGTGCCATTACTGCAATGCCCGTTCATTTGTTCCATGGGACCATGACGGCTACGAGGGTGACAGCGGGAATTACCGCCAAATCTTGGCGCGCGGACGGACGCATCTGGCATATGCCGAACCGCTATTCAATACGCCGGTTGATATTACGCAGCATGATGAGATTTCCGAGTCCACCAGCGTGACGATGATGGGGATGGACGACGGCATGATGATGCCGGTCGTTCAGGAAAAAGACGAACAGGACTGAACCCCGATACCTGGATTTTTTTGGAGTAATGATTCAAGCCTGCAGTATCTTTCATAGAAGAAGAGCCCGGCACCTGTGCCGCGCTCTTCTTTATTTTGAAGTGGTTTGCCCCAAATCCGGCTATTCCTCATCCAGTATGGCGATCGGACTGAAGGCTTCATAATGAACGCACTCCTTAGGGATTTCCAGCTCTTTCAATGCTTGATTGATTGCTTTCATGAAGGAGACGGATCCGCAGAAATAATACACTGCCGGCCCGGACGGAAGAATGGAGCGGAGCCACGCTGCATCAACATATCCCTTGTGTGAAAAGCTTTCTGAACCCAGGTCTTGCTCGGTTGGAGAAGAATACGCTGTGAAACAGTGGAGGTTCGGATGGCTGTTGGCCAACTCGGCAAGATGCTCCCTGAACGGATGGTTGTTCCCGTTCGCGGCCGCTTGCACAAAGGTTACTTCGCGGCCTGGAAATTGATCGGCAACGGTATTGATCATGCTCATCAAGGGGGTAACTCCAATACCGCCTCCGATGAGGACTAGGTGGTCGTTGGTATGGTCCATGGTGAAATCACCTGCCGGCGCAGAAAAGAGGAGAGAATCCCCTTCTTGAATGCGGTCATGCAGATCGTTGGATACGATCCCGGCCGGCTTCCCCTCGTTCGAACGCTCCCGCTTCACGCTGATCCGGTAATAGCTTTTGCCCGGGGCGTCCGAAAGGCTGTAATGACGAATGTGCGTATACTTTTCGCCCGGAACTTGCGCTTTGATCGTTAGATATTGGCCGGGTTCAAAGCCAGCAAGAGCCTGTTTGTCCGAAGGCTCTAGGTAGAAGGAGGTCACATCGTCGCTTTCCGCTACTTTCCGGGTAACCGTAAAGCTGCGGAAACCTTCCCATCCTCCGGCTTGTTCTTTTGCTTCTTTATAAAGGTCCTGTTCGATTTGAATAAAGGCCTCGGCAATATATTCGTATGCCTTACCCCACGCACCGATAATTTCATCGGTAGCTGCACTTCCGAGCACCTCCTTGACTGCCTCGAGAAGCGTCTCTCCGACCAACGGGTATTGCTCCGGTTTTACGCCGATAGCCCGGTGCTTTTGGGTGACCCTGGTAATGACCGGCATGATGGCATCCAGATTCGTAATATGTTCACCCGCGGCGTATACCGCATAACCCAATGCCTCCTGCTGCAGCCCGCGCTTCTGGTTGGTCTGGTTAAAAAGGTTGTAAAGATCCGGAGCCTTGGCAAACAACAATTCGTAAAACTTTTTTCCGATTTGCTCGCTGTGCTGCTTAAGAACAGGAGCAGTCGATTGAACGATCTCGATCGTTTTAGAGTCAAGCATGTCTGTTGAGCCTCCATCCATATTTCATTGCCAACCATTAGCTTGACCGATTTCATTTTGCATTAATCAAAATTTTTCCAAACGATGGGGGCTGTATGAAAGGCGGTACAGGGAGGGGGCAAGATCAGAATATTTTTTTGAGAAAAAAGAGGAAAAAGCAAAATAGAGATAGAATATCTTGAATAGGAACATTTGTTTGCGTGGTGCTTTTTTATTAACAATCCCAAATAGGCAGGTCATATGCGACGTTGGGACAGGGGAGCGAGGTGAGTTATATGACGGAAACAACCCTTAATTCTTCCTTCCCGGGGGAATTTGCCGGATTATTGGCCGAAGTGAGACCCCAGCTGCTGCAGTACTGCCGATCGCTGACCCATCGGGAATGGGAGGCCGAGGACCTGGTTCAGGATACCATGGTCAGATTGATGAACCGGTGTATACAAATGCCGGAGATGACCCTGAACAAGCCGTATATGTTTCGCACGGCCCGCAATCTTTGGATTGACCGCTGCAGGTCCAGCCGGAGGCTCGTCACCATGTCGGTCGAACAATTTGAATCGGCTTACGGAAGTGAAACGGAACCCTTCGCGGACAACCTGATCACCCGCGATCTGCTGGAAGAGCTGATGTACCGGCTGAAGCCGAAGGCTTTCGTCATGGTTCTTCTGTGCGACGTATTCGGGCTTACCGCCAAGGAAGCGGGAAACTGCATCAACATGGCGGAGGGGGCCGTTCAGGTTGCCCTTTCCCGGGCGCGCAAACGGCTGCGCCTGCTGGCGCTCCATACGCCGGAAGGGATTTGGAGCGATGCATGCGCGCCGCGGAGCCGGCCGGGAGATCCTAAGACGGCCGCCAGGCTACTTGAAGCGGTTGCCGCTGCTTTTATCCGCCATGATCCCCACATGATTTATGAAGCTTATCTCCAGGTGTACGAGAACGGCTGCCGCATTGCGGACATCCGGACCCGAGATGGTCGATTTTATTTTACTTTTCAGGATCCGGACGGCAATGTTTTTATGGTGAGCGAAACATTTTAATCATCATCTTAGGCGATTGTGTATGGTTGCAGGCAGCTTCATCGTTATTTACATGTAAGGGCATTTAAGCTAGAGAGGAGGTAGAGATTCATGCCATCAGGCGGCGCTTCATTTGTATGCATCGACAGAGTCATTCTGCCGGTCCCTGATGCCAAGGCGGCTGCGGAATGGTACATCAACGAGTTTGAATTCAGGATCGGGCGCAGAGGCAGTAAGGAGATCGACTTGCGGATACAAGATGGGGAAACATTGCTTACGCTGACGGAACATTCCGGAAACCAGCGTTATCAGCCGCTTATCCACCTGGACGCCTCTGGCCACGTTCCATGCTTCAACTTCTATTGTCATTGGGACGATTTGCACAGCGGCTGGCTTCGTTCCAGGAACATTTCGGTCACGTCAACGATGCAGACGGATCACATGAACGTTTGCGAGATGATCGACCCATACGGAAACGTGACCGGGATCTGCCATGAAAAAAGCAATTCGCTCTTCTACACACCGGCTCCAGGACCGGTTCCCCCGATGTTTCACCGGATTCTCGCCGTTTTTCTTCCCATTATAGATTTGGAGTCCTCGATCCGATGGTACGTGGATATGCTTGGTTTTGAGCTGGTAAACCATTGGGGGCAGGGGGCGGATCTCAAAATCGGCAGGGGAGAAACGATTGTTACAATGATTGTTATGGACGAAGAGCTGCACCGTCAAGCCTTGCTGAGGCTGAACGGCCAGGCTTATTATTCGCTGCAAACGCCCAGCATTCACGATGCTTACCGGCAGCTGTCCCAATTAGGCGTCCCGGCCGGATCATGCCGGGAACAGGATGGAGTCAACAGGTTTCACATTTGTTCTCCGGAAGGTTTAATCATCCGTATATCGGAAAAGGAGCTGATTCAAATTGTCTCAACATGAAGAAATGAATCGCACTACCGCGATCCCGTTCGAAAACCGAATTGCGAGCGTATTTGTGCATGTCACGAATCTTCGGCAATCTGCCGAGTGGTACAGCCGCCTGCTGGGTCTTCCGATCAAGGAAGAACGGTTAAACGGCGGACCGGTGTATTGGTTTGATTTTCAAGGTACGCATCTCATCCTGGATTCCAATTCGGGGAACAGGCAAAATCCGGATTGGAGGGAAGACATGATGCCGCGCATGATGTTGCCTGCCAAGGATATTGACGCGGCATACCTTTTTATTCGGAAACAAGGCACGCCTCTCTCTGAACCGGAAAGACACGGGCCGATGGCATACTTTAACTTCCGCGATCCGGAGGGGAACGTACAGATGGCATGCTGGGCCGAGAACCGCGAGGAAGACTCATCATTGGCAGGATTAAGCCGAAGTCCGATTTTGCCGAGAATCGGCGGCGTATTTGTTGACGTGAAGCATATGCCTGCGGCTGCCCGGTGGTACTCGGGACTGCTTGGTGTGGAATATGATGAAGCGGCCGCCGAGCAGCGGATTTATTCCGTTCCGACGGCATCCGGTGCCGCGCTTCTGCTTGACCATAACCGTCATCTGAACGGGGAGTCGTTTTCGGAGCTGTTTTATTTCGAAACAGAGGATTATGACGGGGCACTCCAATTTGTAAAGTCTAACGGCTTTGAGTTGGCCGGTGAACCGCAAATCTTTCCTGACCTGAGCGAATTCGCCCTTCTGGACCCGGATGGGAACCGGATCGTCATTGCACAAATGAACGAGGAAGGACAATGACGGCATGCCAAAACAAATCAGCAGTTCGTTAACCGTGTTATCCGTTTCGGATGTGGCCCGATCCAGAGCCTATTACCGTGACGTGCTCGGCTTTGACGTGACAGATTGGTGGGCCCAGCGTGACGGATTATCCGGGCTTGCGCTCAAGCTTCATCAATCACCGGATCCTGCCCGGATTTATCCCAATCCTCCGGAACCCGGCTCCGAACTCGGAATCGACGTCTCGGCTTACGTTGACACCTGGGCAGCGCTGGACAGTCTGTATGAGGAGTTCAAGTCCAAAGGGGCCGTCTTCGCCATGGAGCCGACGATTTTTGCGGATGGCGGCCCATGGAAGGAGTTTGTGGTCGAAGATCCGGACGGATATCATCTGGCGTTCGGCGGCGTGGACGGAAGCCGTGCCCACTGCAGCATCGATCCTCATATCCAATCTGTATTTTTATGGGTGAGGGACCTTAACCGCGCGGTGGAACGCTATTCACAGCTGTTGGGGCTTGAGGTGCGGAAACAGGACCGATATGGCCATCTTCATGTGTTTCGTCTTGACAACGGTTCAGAGCTCATGCTGGATTCCAACGGTATGGAGGATGTTCTTATAGCCAAGAAGGGGCCGGTTCTTTTTAAACTAAGTACATATGACATCGATCAAGCCGCAAAGGAAGCGCAGGAGATCGGTTTCGACATCGTATACGGCATCCAGCGGCTTCCGCAAGTATCCTTCTTCAATATCAGGGATGAGGACGGCAACACGATCATGATTTGCCAGGAGCATACGGGGGTGTAGTCATGAACATAGAAATCGTGGAAAGGCCGGAATTGAAGGCGGCCGTGCTGCATATTCCGAGAGACGGACGCCTTGTGCGGGATGCCTGGGCCCAAGTGTCTGCAAGGCTTAAACATCACCCTGGGGTTGCGGATCGGGAGCATGGATACGTATTTATTCCGGAGTGGCAGTGGTCAACGGAAGTGACCACGTTATGGGTTGGCATGGTGGTGGACCATTTCGAGGGACTGCCTGCAGAACTTCAGCAAATCACCATTCCGGCGAAACGCTATGCCAAGCTCACCGTCCGTGGGAATCGGACTCATATGGAAGAAGCGTACGGCGCGTTGTTCGGCTGGTTTGAGCAAGGGCCTTATGAAAGGGATGTACGTGATGGCTCATTTGGCTATGAAATGAATCGGCTTCAACCGGTAAATCCCTTTGAAATTCCTGCCGATGACATCGACTACTTTGATTATGATATTTATGCACCGATCAAGGACGAAACGAGATTGCAGATATACTTATACCGATCGTGTCGTGATTTCGCGGAACTGAAGGGGCAGACCCTCCAAGCGTTTGCTTGGGGGGATCCGCTGTGAATACCGCCCCTGTCAGCGTGGCCAGAACGGCTGCTAATCTCGTAATTCATCCTGCACGCTTGTTTGCCACTTGCAGAATTCATTGATTCATTAGTGCGGGTAAGCGGTGCCGAATTCGATGCCGCAAGGACCGCCGTCCGGATTGACATCGAGATCGACCTCGCTTCCGTCCCTGCGGAACAACGGCCGATAAAATGAACTGATCTGGGTAGCGGAAGCGTTGGCATAATGGCAAATAAAAGCACGCCGGAAACGATTCTGCGATTTGTTGCGGTAAGACCCGTGGATCAGATTACCGTTGAAGAACAGAACGTCTCCCCGGTCCATGATGGCGGGAACGGCTTTCCTGTCTTTTGGCGGCTTGACCAGATGAGTCGTAAACGATTCGCTGGAGTCTGCTTCCTCCGGGCATACCAGCGCATAATCGCTCGTTTTGGGAACGATGAGCATTCCGCCGTTTTCTTCATCCGCCGGGTCGATGGCGGTCCAGGCCGCAATGCAGTTACCTGGTTCGACCTGCAAGTAGAAGTTGTCCTGATGCAGCGCTTGCCCGCGTGAGCCCGGCGGTTTGTAATAAAACATGCTTTGTGCCGCCAATGCCTCCTCGCCGTACAAATCGGCGAGCACATCCATCACGGGTTTATGCAGCATATACTTTTTTGCGGTAGCGTTGAACCGGTGGGGATGCATGACGCGAGGATATCGCTTCAGCGGATCGCCAGCTTCCTGATCGAGCACCGGCTCGAAGTGTCCGGGTACGACGGTGTTGCCGATCTCTTCGAAGGTAGCGTCAATGTCTCTCAATTCTTCCGGCTGAAAAAGCCCCTTTACAATTAAATACCCTTCCGTTTCAAACATTCGCAGCTGTTCTTCCGTCAAAACTTGCGGATTCGTCTGCATGGGGTGTCCCTCCCTGATTCGTAATGGATACTGATTGACAATAGCATACGGTAACTCTATGTTAAGGAGAAGGCTGAAATCTGCTATTAAGTCACGGAATCCTGCTATCATCCGAAATGAGGGGAGGTGCGAATGTGTCAGGGTTTATTCGTCAACCAGACGTCCTTGAAGGTACTGGCGCAGCAATATTCGGTGACCATTTTGAAAAAGATGACACCTACAGACTTCACCGGCCAGACGGGATGCGGGACTGGCTGCTGGTCTATACGCTTAGCGGCGAGGGTTACTTCATGACACCCGGCGGAAAGAAGGGGTGCGGAGCCGGGCAACTCGGCCTGCTCCGGTCAGGCGTGCCGCATGAATACGGGACGGTCCGCGGATCATGGTGGAATTTTTTATGGATCCATTATCCCGGACTCCCGGAAAACGCTTATCTGCCCGAAGATGACATCCTGATTGAAACGCTGTCCGAAGAACGCATTAAAGACCGGATCGAGCGGGCGTTTCGCAACGTCCTTCAGGATTCGCGCGACAGATCCGTTTTGTGGAAGCCCTTGTGCGAGAACACGATTCGTGAAGTACTGCTTCTGCTTGCGCAGCGGACGAAGAAACGGTTTGATCCCAGAATCGAACAGACGCTGGGCATCCTCTCCAGCCGGATGAAGGAGGAGATCAGGGTTGATTTGTTGGCCCGGGAGGTGGGGCTTTCCCCTTCACGCCTGGCACATTTGTTTAAGGCAGAGACGGGCCGCACCATTGTGCAGCATGTCAATCAAATGCGCATCCGTCAAGCAGCTTTGCTGATGAAGCATTCCGGGAGGCTGGCGGTAGAAGCCGCCATAGAGGTCGGTTTCGGTAACTACAACCACTTTGCCGACCAATTTCGCAAATATTACGGAGTTACGCCCCGTGAGTACCGCAATCCGTCCCCTACGATGGACAAGGGCTTTTAACGTTGAAGACCGATGGTTGAATCGGGTAGTAAAAGAGTGGTATATATGAACGAGATAGGCAGCCGCAAGTCGGCGTTCTTGACCCAGCAATGCGGGAGGCGGCATGATGACACACTGCGGAGCGCTACATTTTGTGAAAGGGGAAATGGCTATGAGCAGTTTCGAACGTTTGACCCCGCTGTTCAAAAAATATATGGAACAGGGAGGACCTGCCGGTTGCGCCTGTTTGGTGATGCGCAAAGGTGAAACGGTCTATGATGAGAAATTCGGATATGCGAATTTGGAAACGAAGCAGAATATCCAATCGGACACCATCTATCGCATATATTCCATGACGAAAGTCATCACATGCACAGCAGCTCTCCAACTGTATGAACGTGGATTGTACCTGCTTGATGATCCGCTGGAGGAATATTTGCCCGAGTTCAAGAACCCGTCGGTATTTCGTCAAGATGAAAGCGGTAACATGGTGGCCGGCCCAGCAGCGGGTCCGATTCGCATCAGGGATCTCTTTACGATGACGTCCGGTCTCACCTATGGCGGCAGCGGATCGGAAACGGAGCGGTTAACGGGGCCGATTTATCAAAAAGCGCCGACGTCGATGGACGTGCGTGCTTTCACCCGCGCGCTGGCGGAAGTTCCGCTCGCCTTCGATCCCGGAACACGCTGGCAGTACGGCCTGAGCCACGATGTGCTCGGGGCGCTGATTGAAGTGCTGTCCGGACAGACGTTCGAACAATACTTGAAGCGGGAAATATTCGACCCGCTGGGTATGAAAGACACCTCTTTCCGGATTAGTGAAGGCAAGCGGGATCGTCTTGCCGTGATGTACAATCTTGCGGAAGACGGAACGCTAACGCCCAACAACTCGCTCGAAACCCCGTATCAACCGGAATGCCGGTTCGAGAGCGGCGGGGGAGGGCTGTTGTCGACGATCGGTGATTACGCCCGTTTCGCACAGGCTCTCGTTCGTGGCGGGGAACTGGACGGCTACCGGCTGCTGAGTCCAAAGACCGTTCAATTGATGGCGACAAATCATTTAACCCCACAACAGATGAATGATTACAATTGGGGGCATTTAAACGGATATGGTTACGGACTTGGCGTTCGGGTGATGATCGATCCGGCAGCGGGCGGCACAGGCAGCTCGATCGGGGAATACGGCTGGGCCGGCATGGCCGGTTCCTGGGTTATGATTGACCCGCAGGAAGACTTGACCCTCGTGTATATGCAGCAGATGCTGCCGAGCCGCGAGCCTTATATTGCGAACCGGATCCGCAACGTCGTTTACAGCGCGTTGGATTAAACAACCTAGAGATACGTTTTCGGTCTTTTTAATATTTTTACTGCGGCTTACGTCATCCACTGGACGTAAGCCGTTTCTATTTCCGGGAGATGGCATAGTAGGTACCTTATATTAGTCAAAATGTACTTGTGTATTGGTCAGTTTGGCAGGGGGCGATCCAGCCCTTTTGCCGCTTGTTGGAGAGCGAATCACCGCCCATAATGGAAACGGGTCCCAATTCTGACAAGGAGCTGATGAAATGATGATGACGATCACTAAACGGTCCAGTAAACCATCGAATGTCCGCAAATGGCTGTTAGGTGCAGCTGTTGGCCTATGGGGCATAATCGCCGGCAGCCATGTATTTGCGGAGCCGTCCGCCCAGAACCCACCGGAGATGCTTTCTTACTCAGACTTGAATGTTCATGCTGGTGATGTTTTTGAACACGGGACGAATGCGATTTCCTATGCCGGAATTGAAGGGGAACAGATTGTCGTCCATTCGATCGGCGCCTATGGTCAAATCAAGAAGGAAATCGGCTTTCCCAAACATGAGCTTGAATATATCGCGGAGTTTCATCACACCCAGGATCAGGGGTATATCGCTGGAGGTGGATCACAGATTTTAAAGGTAGGAGAAAAAGGGCAAAAGGAGTGGGCATATACCCTGGAGAAGGCGGACAGTTATATCGTTTCGGTGGATCAACTGAAAAACGGAAAGTATGCGGCTGCAGTGGATACACCTGGGAGCACCTCCAATAGCCATACACTACATTGGATCGTTTTTTCCGAAGCGGGAAAAGCCTTGCATGAAGGAGATCTGGTAGACGTTGCCTTCGAACGGATTCATTCCGTGCAGCACACGTCGGATGGAGGGTTTCTCATATCCGGCAGTGAGTACCGGGACGGGGAGAAGGGGCATGTGGTGCTGGCCAAATTCGCTCCATCGGGTCAAGTGAAGTGGAAGCAATCGATCGCGGTGGCAGACGATTCCCAGAACGTTGAAGTTTTGTCGCTCGCCGAAGGACATGACGGCAGTATCGTGGCCGCCGGCTATTATAACCATCCGAACCCGAACGATCCGATCCGGTATTTGACTACAGGTTTTGCGCTGTCGGTGGATCGCAGCGGCACACTGCAATGGACAACGATACTTGATTCTGCGTTTGACCGCAGCATGGTGAACGATATCCAGCCTGCATCAGACGGCGGATTCATCGCGACGGGGAAGGTGAATGAGGATTGGCACGGGACGGTATCCCGACAAGGGGTTTGGGGAATCGCTCCTGACGGGGATGCGACTTGGACGAAAGTGATTAACCGTGCCAGCTACAATGCCGGTGAACTCGTACAGCCTTTACAGAATGGGCAGACGCTGCTTATTGGCACTGCGGACGGAGCTTACAAACTAATAAAGCTTGGTGCCGCCGCCCTTCAGAACTAGTGAAATCCGCTGAAGTTTGACGATGTATACGCAAAAAATGATCAAAACAAAGTGCCCATTCCATGGAGATATCGAAGCCGAATGGGCTTTTTGCTTATGCGGACTCTGTCTGCTTATTAGAGGTGCTCACTTCCCATTTCGAATGTCCGCGGACCGCGGCTTCATTTGTCTTGCGCAGGATCGAAAGTTTTTTCTTTTTTTCGAGTATGCTACACTTACAACAAAGGCACAGAGCGAGCGGCAAATCGCTCCTGTCCACTACAGACGCACTAGCAGCGGCGCAAATTGAATGAGAAGGGAGCTTTTGTTCGATGGAAATATCCGATTTTCTGTTCCCCAAAGACAAAGTGGCTTACATTCATTCTTCTTCCACAATGCAGGAGGCTATGGACAAGCTGGAGCAAAGCCAGTATTCGGCGATCCCCGTCATCGATGAAGAGGGGAAATACGCAGGCACGCTGGCCGAAGGGGATCTATTGTGGAAAATGAAGAATACCCCCGGGCTGAGCTTTCAAAATTTGGATACCGTCAAGGTCCATGAGATTAAGCGCCGGATTAAAAATGAATGCGTTTCAATCCATGCGCATCTGGAAGATATGCTGGAGTTGGCTGCCGACCAAAACTTTGTTCCCGTCGTAGATGAAAACGAGATCTTTATCGGCATCATCCGCCGCAAGGTTATTATAGAGTATTACACGAGTAACATTAGTGATTGATCATTCGGTCAGATCAAGACCGGAACAACGGGTGAATGAATCTTATGAACAAGTTCACTGCCATCCTGAGCAAGTATTACGGACTGGAGCAGGTGGAGGTTCTCCGGCAGAAGGGCGGATGGGCCGCGCTGGCCTATAAGGTGACGGAACCGGAAAGCCGCCGCTCCTACTTTTTGAAGGTATATGAAAAAGACAGATCGTCCACGCCCAAATGGACCGCGCGGATTGATCAATATGTACCCATCACGAGCTGGCTTGAGCAGACTACAGGGCTGCATGGAAAAATACCTGTTCCGATGATGACGACCCATGGCCATTACCGTTGTGAAGATGATTATGGCATCTATCTCCTCTATGACTATATTGATGGTGAGACCATTGGGGACAAACCGCTAACACAGGAACAAATTTGCCAGCTCGCGGCAATTGTAGCCGAGCTGCATAGCTGCGGTAAAGAGCTGCCTGTTCAGTCCGAAAATATCGTGGAAAATTTCGAGCTGCCGTTTGCATTAAGCTTGAAAAATATCCTGATGACTAAGGGTGCCGGTCTTCCAGGCGATGTATATGATCTGCTGGGGCCATACGTTGAAGCGTTAAACCGGATGATCTTCAATGCTGATGAACTATCAGCCGTGATAAAACAGAGCCAGCTTCCGCTTGCGCTGTGTCATACGGATATCCATCCTTGGAATGTAATGCAGCCTCAAAGCCGCCGTCAACTGATGCTAATTGACTGGGAAGGCCTAAAGCTAGCTCCTGTGGAAGCGGACCTGATGTTTGTGGTTGACCAATCCTACTTTAATGAATTTATGCAGATTTACCGGCAATTTCATCCCGATTTCACGCTGAATGGCAGGACACTGACGTTCTACCAAATCAGAAGGAAGCTGGAGGATGTATGGGAGTTTATTGAACAGCTGTTATTTGACCGTCAATCACCGTCAGAACGAACATCGACCCTTCAGAGTTTAGAGAAAGAACTGCTGGAAATAAAATGATCCAACGATGACTGAAATTTTCATCTTGGATGTTGATATATTCATACACGAGCTGAAAAGAGGAGGAAGCCAACCGGCTTCCTCCTCTTTCATAAAAGATTAATTGCGCTGCAGCAGCAGGTACCCGCTGATATCGGAAGTCATTTTGCGGAATACGATTTTAAATCCTACATCATGATCCTGTAGACAAGCCAATGCAGTGCTGAGCAGCGCATTGGGTCTTAAGTCTTGCCTGCAGGGAGCGGCGCTGCCAATGACGCGAGCAGCGACGATTCTGCGTGCAGAACCGGGAACCAGCGGGTTTCTGGACCAGCTGATCAGTACAAGGTCCGGCTGCCGGACAGCCTTCACACGACGGGGCATAGCGTCTCACCTCTTTTCTAGTAGTTCGCTATATTCAATGCAGTGGAGATAGAAAACGTGCTAGACAGGAACCTCACAAGACACGGGGATCTCTATCGCTTGCTTATATAAGGATAAAAGCTGCAATAGATTGGCATTGCTTTAAGTTTTCAGGGGTAGGTTCATCAGTTCCATACAGCTATTGTTGAGGGGATGCCAACGATCCGGCTATTTTGAATGCTTTGGGTACATCCTAAAATGGAGACCGCAGGAATAACGCATTCGACAATTTTCTGGTATAATCAACTCAGTTTCAGAAAATAAGCATTCACGCAGAACAAAGGGGAAATTCATATGCCGAAGATTATGAAGACGTTAACCATTGCCGGCAGCGACTCCAGCGGGGGCGCAGGCATTCAGGCGGATTTGAAAACTTTCGAAGAGTACGGCACTTATGGATTCAGCGCGCTGACCACGATCGTGACTATGGACCCGGACAACGGCTGGCACCATAACGTATATCCGGTGGATTCGGCCTTGGTTGCGGAGCAGCTGAAGACGGTCTTTGCCGGTGGACCGGTGGACGCCATGAAGACAGGCATGCTTGGCAGCGTGGACATCGTCCGCGTAGCAGAGCAGGCGATCAAAAGCAATCAGCAGAAAAACGTGGTCATTGACCCGGTTATGGTCTGCAAAGGCGAAGACGAAGTGCTGAATCCCGAAAGCGCTGAGGCGATTCGCGACCTGCTTCTTCCGCTGGCCACGGTGGTTACGCCCAATCTGTTTGAAGCCGGCGTGCTGTCCGGCCTTGGCAAGCTGACCAGCGTCGAGGACATGAAGGAGGCGGCCCGCAAAATTCACGGCCTCGGCGCCCAAAACGTCGTTGTCAAAGGCGGCAAGGCACTCGGGGGAGACCGTGCGATCGACGTCTTCTTCGACGGCAAGGACTTTACCGTCCTGGAGACGGACAAGATCGAACCGGCCTACAACCACGGTGCCGGCTGTACTTTCGCCGCGGCGATTACGGGCGGACTGGCGAATGGACTATCTGTTGCAGATGCGGTGGCCAAAGCCAAGGATTTTGTGTCGGCGGCCATCCGCAGCGGATACCAGTTCAACGAATACGTGGGGCCGGTCTTCCACGGCGGGTATCGTCTGAACCGGTAATTTCGAAGCCGATGGGCAGCGGCTGCTTTGGAGCAATGAAGAAAAAGGATGCACATTCCCGGAATGTGCATCCTTTTTTATTTTGTTTTTATGACATCAAAAAGAAGGCCGGGCATCCAAAACGGACACCCAGCCTTCGGTATAAATTAATACGCCTGTTCAACCTCAACATCAACGTGAGCCGTGATTTCTTCATCCAAATCCAGCGTCACCTGCTCGCGGTAAGCCCGAATGTTATATTCGCTGTAGAGGTAACGCAGGATGGCTTCAATCATGTTGGACTCGACCAAATACTGGCTCCGTCCCTGTGCCCAAACCTCTGCGGAATATCCCGTTTCCTCGTCCCAGCTCAGCTCCACCTGCACATCCGTCGGACGGATCTGCTTACGCTCGGCGGTATGAAGACAAATCGCGTTCACGATTTCATCCATGGTCAGAATCAACATGATTAATACCGTCCATCATTCGGATTCGGTCGCTTCCGGTTGCGGTACGCTCGGTATCCGGCCCGGATGAGCGAGAAGAGAACGTAAATGGCCAGCAGGTTGATGATCAATCCGAAGAAATCGCCCATGAATCCCATGTTGCTGAACATGCCGCCGAACAGAAGTCCGGCCAATCCGCCGATCATGAGTCCCTTCATAAAGCTGCCGCCGCTGAAGAAGCCGCGTTTTGCCGTTGTGCCGGCTGTACTCGAGGTGTTGTTGGTCGACTTTTTGACGTTGCTGTTCGGCGTCGACTTGCTCGGCGTGTTCGTGTAGGATCTTGTGCCGGATTTAAATCCACCGCCTGCACGTCTGGCGTCCGCGTTATCCGGTACGGTAACGGCGAAGAAGAACGTAAACGCCAAAGCAATCAGCATCCACTTCTGTAAAGATTTTTTCATGGTTTGAAATATACCTCCCTGAGAATGGTGAAAGCATGTCTATCTCATAATACATTACGTACCAAATATCTTAAGGTTTCAAAATTAATTAAATTAATTTTTGCCGATAAAAGATGAATAATGTCAGATCATTCAGTTTACGGTTTGACTAATGCCGGAGGCTCCGAATAATCGCATTCTCTCAATATGCCCAGAACCCAATTGCACCATTCCAAGCCGGCTGCCGCATTAAAGATGCCTTTCTGGATCAGCAGGTGATCGTAAAACTCCCGGGTACCGAATTTCTTATGTTCCTCTGTCACTTTGCCCTGCATCGATTGGAACGATTCCAGCCGGCGGATGAAGTAAGATTTGCGGGTTTCCACGATATCGATGGCGTTATCCCTGTCGGTCATCCACATGCAGAAGGTTTTCATCGATAATTCGTCGCGGGTCACCGGATCGGGAAGCGGTTTGTACATCCATTCCTTGAGCTTGCGGATGCCGCTGTCCGTAATGGAGTATACCTTCTTATCCGGTTTGTCGCATTGTTTCACCCAATGGGAGCTCAGCAGCTCGTTCTCTTCCATCTGCGCCAGCAGCGGATAGATTTGGCTGTGCTTAGCCTGCCAGAACGGCTGAATCTTGAGCATCACATCATATCCTGATCCGGGTTCCCGTGCAAGGAAAGCTAGTAGTCCATAGGAAAGTGTATTCATTAGCATATCTCCTATACGTGAGATGGTCTTTTCAACCAAAGTGTACACTTAAACTGTATGGTTTTCAACCTGAGCTCATGACTGAAAAGCATGGATCGGAACGGAAAAAGAAAATGATGTTCGTCTAACACTGAGAAATCGAGTTTAAAGGAGCCGGTTCGGCGCTGGACCGCTGCCCGCTGTTCACAAAATAGAAAAAACACGGATGATGATCATCCGTGTTTTTGCAAATCCAAGCGTATTCTACTTATCGTAACCGTCGACAACCAGCTCGAGATGGCCTGTTTTCGGATCGATGACCATGCCGTGAACGCTGCAGCCCGGCGGGAGAAGCGGGTGATTTTTGATCAGGCCCACGGTTCCTTTTACGCCTTCCTGTACGTTATCGAATCCGCGCAGCCAATCGTTCAGATTGATGCCGGAGTTCTCCAGCGTCGACAGCACCTCATCGGAGATGCCGCGCTCCTTCATATGCTCGATCATGACGTCTGCGTTGAGCGCCGCCATGCCGCAGTCCAGATGCCCGACGACGATGACTTCGTCAGCTTTCAGTTCATACAGAGCGACGAGAACGCTCCGCATGACGCTGCCGAACGGATGCGAGATGATCGCACCGGCGTTTTTGATGAGCTTCACGTCGCCGTTGCGGACGTTCATCGCTTTGGGCAGCAGCTCTACGAGGCGCGTATCCATGCAGGTGACGATAACGAGCTTTTTCTCGGGGAACTTGCCGGTAATGTATTTTTCGTACTCTTTACTTTCTACGAACTGCTGGTTGAACTCCAAAATCTGCGAAACGGTTGTCATAATGAATTGCTCCTTCCATAGTTGGGTAATGATGCATGATGTAAGGCGTCAACGCTTATCCACTAGCCTGATATTTTGACCGTACAGCTGCCCGTCACCGGTAAGCCGGAACGATGGATAGTTTTTTTCGGAGTCCAGGTATAGTTGCTCTTCGAAAAAAACCGCCTGCAGGCGGTGAATAATAAAATGCAGATGATGACTCTGTATTTCCACATCATCGGCTTCTTTGGCGGAAACGATCCAGAGTGCCGGCAGCCCGTTGACGCCGCAGCCGCAGCCTTCGGAATCGTAGGCAAGCCGGATGATGGCCGACTGCGACCCGGCAAGCGACTCGATATGCTTTTTGGCAGTTTCGGTAACTTGGATAACCACGGCGGGTTTCAGGCTCCTTCCCTATGTAAAAAGGATAATAGCGTCTATTAAATATTGATTATACTTTCCAGTAAAAGTATCATCAAGAAGGAAGAAAAAATTCGGCGTGAGGTGAACCTAATTATGGAAAAAGAAGCAAAAGCGACATTGGACTCATTTCTCGGACTGGTCCGCAAAATCAGAAGCTATGACGAGGCCATCGGCTTGATGCACTGGGACTTGCGGACGGGCGCACCTCGTAAAGGAGCAGAGCAGCGTTCCGAGGTGATCGGGATGCTGTCGGCGGAAGATTTCAAACTCCGAATTTCGGATGAAATGGGCTCGTATTTGGAGGCGTTGACCCGTCCTGATACATATGAGGGCCTGGACGATATTTCCAGAAGGATCGTTGACGAGTGTAAAAAAGAATATGACGAGAACAAAAGCATCCCGGCGGAAAAGTTTCAGGAATTTATGGTGCTGTCATCCCATTCCCAGACGATTTGGGAGGAAGCGAAGGCGAAGAGCGACTTTGCCATGCTGGAGCCGAACTTGACGAAGCTCGTGGGCATGCTGAAGGAATTCATCGGATATTGGGGCGTCAAAGGAACGCCATATGACACGCTGCTGGACCGTTATGAGCCGGATATGACGGTTGAGAAGCTGGACCAGGTGTTCAGCAAGCTTCGTGACCGGCTGGTGCCGCTCGTGGAGGCGATTGCGGCATCTCCGAACAAACCGGATACGTCGTTCCTGGACCAGCTGTTTGAGCAGGAGCAGCAGGCGAAGATGAGCCGCTTCATTCTGGGCGAAATGGGGTACGATTTCGAAGCCGGGCGCCTCGATGAGAGCGTACACCCGTTTGCGACCGGCTTGAACCCGGGAGATGTGCGGATTACGACCCATTATTTGCAGGACGACGTAACGAGCGCGCTGTTCAGCTCCCTGCATGAAGGCGGTCATGCCCTCTACGAGCAAAACGTGAGCAAGGAGCTGGCCGGAACGCCGCTCGCCCAAGGAACGTCCATGGGCATTCACGAATCGCAGTCCCGCCTGTGGGAAAATATGATCGGACGCAGCCGCGCCTTCTGGGAACGCTACTATGCCGATCTGCAGCAGCATTTCCCGCAGCAGCTGAAAGACGTGCAGCTGGATGATTTCTACCGGGCCGTCAACCGCGTGGAGAACTCCCTGATCCGGATCGAATCTGATGAGCTGACGTATAACCTGCACATTATTATCCGCTATGAAATCGAGAAGATGCTGTTTAATGAAGGGCTTGAGGTCAAGGACCTGCCTAAGGTATGGAACGAGAAGTACGAGCAGTACCTCGGCATTACGCCGCCAAGCGACAGCCTGGGCGTCCTGCAGGACGTGCACTGGTCCGGCGGGGATTTCGGTTACTTCGCCTCCTATTCGCTCGGCAACATGTATGCTGCGCAAATCATGAACACGCTGCGCAAGGAGATGCCAGAGCTGGATCAGCATATTAAGGAAGGCAATCTGGCACCGATCCGCGAATGGCTGACGGAGAAGATTTACCGCTACGGCAAGAGCCGCAAGCCGTCCGAGATTATTTTGCAGGTGACCGGCGAAGAGCTGAACCCGGACTATTTGGCCGAATACCTCGAAACGAAGTATAAGGAAATTTATCAATTGTAATGCAGCGCAGGAACGCTTGACATCAGATCCAACCATCCAAGCGTAAGCACAGAAGCACCCCTGTCACTTCCGTAAAGAAGCCCCGAGGCTGCTTGAGGAAATGGCGGGGGTATTTTTGTGTTCGTCCGTGGCCATGTTTAACCCTTTGCTGGGCGCATGCATAAGATGGCATATGGCTGGAACGCGAAGAAGGATGGAGGACAATGACAATGAGAAAGAGTAAACGTGGATTCGCCCTGGTGCTTGCGGCGGTTCTCCTTTGCGCAGCCGTGCTGTCCGGTTGCTCCGGAAGCAAGGGTGACGTGAAGGTCAAAATCGGCGAAGTGACGCGCTCGGTATTTTACGCTCCGGAATATGTGGCGCTTGGGAAAGGCTTTTTTAAGGAAGAAGGACTGGATGTGGAGCTGCAGACGATTCCCGGCGGTGATAAGACGATGACGGCGCTGCTCTCGGGTGCCATCGATGTGGCTCTGGTCGGATCCGAGACGTCGATTTACGTATATCAGCAAGGTTCGGACGATCCTGTGATCAACTTCGGTCAGGTGACGCAGACGGACGGCACGTTCCTCGTCTCAAGACAGGGTGAAGGAGAGTTGGACTGGAACCAGCTGAAAGGAAAAACCTTCCTCGGGCAGCGCAAGGGCGGCATGCCGCAGATGGCCGGCGAGTTTACGCTGAGAAAGCATGGCATCGATCCGCATCAGGATCTGAACCTGATCCAAAACATCGATTTTGCCAATATTGCTTCGGCGTTTTTGTCCGGAACGGGTGAATACGTGCAGCTGTTTGAGCCGCAGGCCTCGATTTTTGAAAAAGAAGGCAAAGGGCATGTCGTCGCCTCATTCGGAGTGGAGAGCGGACATCTGCCCTATACTGTCTTTATGAGCAAGCAGAGCTATATCAAGAAGAACGGCGAAACGGTTCAGAAATTTACGAACGCGCTCCAGAAAGCCCAAAATTGGGTCCAGCAGCACACCCCAGAGGAGATCGCCGACGTCATTCTTCCTTATTTTAAGGACACCGATAAGGATATCGTTGTCTCGGCGGTCAAACGGTATAAGGATCAGGGAACGTACGCGACAGATCCCGTCGTGGATGAGACGGAGTGGAACAACCTGCTGGACGTCATGAATCAGGCTGGCGAACTGAAAGAGAAGGTGCCTGCCTCCGCCATCGTGGACAACAGTTTTGCCGAAAAGGCCAAATCGTCCGTGAAATAATGGTTATGGAAAGGAGATCGTGCGCATGGAGCCGGTAGTCGAACTTAAAAATTTGACGCATGTATACGTTAACGACCGAGAAGCTTCGCTTGCTGTCGAAGGACTGAATCTGACGGTACATCCCGGAGAGTTCATCAGCCTGGTCGGACCGAGCGGATGCGGAAAAACGACGATTCTGTCCATGATCGCCGGGCTCTTGCATCCGACGAACGGCGAGGTGCTTGTCTATGGGCGGAAGGTGGAGGGGCCTTCCCCGGATGTCGGGTATATGCTGCAGCAGGATTATTTGTTCCCTTGGCGCACAATCCTTCAGAACGCGGCCATCGGGCTTGAGGTAACCGGGCGCCTGCAGCGGGAATCGATGGATCACCTGACGCAGCTGCTTGACGAAATGGGACTGGAAGGAACGGGGAGCCTATACCCGCAGCAGCTGTCGGGTGGGATGAGGCAGCGGGTTGCCTTGGTACGGACGCTGTCGACCGATCCCGGACTGCTGCTGCTCGATGAGCCCTTCTCGGCGCTTGACTATCAGACCAAACTGCAGCTTGAAGATTTAATTGCCGGGACGCTGCGGGAAAAGAACAAGACGGCAATTCTGGTCACGCACGATTTATCCGAGGCCGTGGCCGTCAGCGACCGGGTCGTTCTGCTGGGTAAAAATCCCGGCCGAATCCGCCGTACCTTTGAAGTGCCCGGGCACATCCGGGAGACACAGCCTTTCTATGCCAGAAAGGAGGAAGGTTTCAATGAATTGTTTCACGAAATCTGGCGCGAGATGGAGTCGGAGGAAGACTGACATATGGAAGAAGGGAGGCGGCGCGTATGAACAGTGTGCTTAGATCGGATGAAGTGATCCGGAGGGACCGGGGTTCCAGCCTCGATGCTCTGCATCAAGCTCATTTGCGCCGCCAGCGCAAGCTGCGGGCACAGGTCCTGTCCGTTCAGATGGCCATTCTGGTGCTGTTCTTTGCCTTGTGGGAAGTCGCCGGACGTTTAAAATGGATCGACGTGCTGCTGTTCAGCTATCCGAGCAAGGTGTTCGCGCAAATTTGGAAGGATGCGGTCAGCGGAGAGCTCTGGGGACATTTGGGCGTGACGGTGGGCGAGACGGTCGTCGGATTTTTGCTGGGAACGATCGTGGGGACGCTGCTGGCTGTCTTAATCTGGTGGTCGCCGTTTCTTTCAAAAGTGCTGGATCCGTATATGGTCGTGTTCAACAGTATGCCGAAGGTGGCGCTTGGTCCGATCTTCATCGTGATGTTCGGCGCAGGCTTTATGGCCATCACCATTACGACGCTGTCGATTACCGTCATTGTGACAACGCTGGTCGTTTATAACGCATTCAAGGAAGTGGACCCGAACCTGGTCAAGGTCGTCCGCACGTTTGGCGGAACCCGGAGGCAGATATTCAACCAGGTCATCCTTCCGGCGTCGTTTCCGACCATCATTTCCACGCTGAAGGTTAATGTGGGCATGGCATGGGTCGGCGTGATCGTAGGCGAGTTTCTTGTCGCAAAAATAGGTCTCGGTTATTTGATCATTTACGGGTTCCAGGTGTTCAACTTTACGCTGGTACTTGCCAGCCTGATGATCATCGCGGTCGTCGCCACGGCTATGTACCAGCTGGTCGTTTATATTGAAAGAAAGCTGCTTGCGCATCGGCAGTAGGGAGCAGCCTGGAAGGGCCGGGACTGCGGAGACGGGAAAGAAAAGATAGGTGCGGATATACTTGCTGTGGCATAGAGCCTTTGCCCTTTCCCGGACCGCAGCCTCACCGGCTTTTGATTAACATTGAATGTATTTCTGAAAATTTCATATCCATGTCACGTTGTGTGAAGCATCAAAATCAAGTACCATGAAATACGTCAACATGTATAGAGAGAGGCGGTTTCATGGGTTTTCGTATTATTAAAACGGCTATTGCGACGCTGATGGCCATTCTGGTCTCGGATGCCTGCGGCGTGACGGGACCGCTGTCGGCGGGGATCCTGGCCGTGCTCGGGGTCGATGTGACGCGAAAAAGGAGCCTGAAGACGGTATCCGCACGTTTTTTCGCCTCGCTGCTTGGACTGTTCTTTGCCTGCATTTTATTTGAACTGCTTGGTTTCCATTACTGGGTGCTCGCGATATATATTCTGATCGCCTTTCCGGCCATCACCCGGGCAAATTTCAAGGAAGGCATCGTTACGAGCTCGGTCGTAGTGTTCCGGGTTTTTGGCAGTGCGGAAGTCAGCACGGATGTCATCGTGACGCAAGTTGAGCTGCTCGTGATCGGGCTTGGCTCGGCCATGCTCGTCAACATGGTGTACATGCCCCCGGCTTCTGAGCAAATGACGTCGATCCGCAGGCGGGTGGATGAGCAGTTTTCAAAAATCTTCAGACAGATCGCACTAACCCTTCGCGACCCTTCCTACGTATGGGACGGGCATGAACTCATCGCCGCGGGAAAAGCGATTCAGAGCGGCAAGGAAGCCGCGAGCCGGGAGATGGAAAACCAGGTGCTGCACCCTGACGAGTCGTGGACCATCTATTTTTATATGAGAAAAGAGCAGCTGGAGTCGATCCAAAATATGCTGCAGCTCATTTCCCACGTCTATCAGAAGCTGCCGCAGGCGGATGACGTAGCCGAGCTGTTCGAACAGCTCAGCAGGGACGTAACGGAGGAAAACTACACGGGACGCACGGAGAAGCTGCTGGTCGCCCTCGAGAAGGAGTTTAAAGAAATGGAGCTTCCGGCGACGCGGGAGGAGTTTGAAGTCAGATCGGCCATTTTGCAGCTGATTCGTGAGCTGGGACAATATTTGAAAATCGCGAAAAAAAATAAGACGCCAGCACCGGGCAAGTTGCGAAAACCCTCTGCCGGGTCCTGAAAACGCAAAGAAACCCCTTGGCAGCTGCCAAGGGGTTTTTATACAATAAAAGCCGCATAAAGTAGAGTGACGAAAAGTTTCAGACTAGATTATAAGGGCCGTAAAATGCAGGCCAGCCAAGGTATTTCGGCGCTCGCGTCATAGCATTATTCCTATTCTAGCCGGGCGATCACAATAATATTTCATTCATTTATGCTCGTTTAATCAACAAATGCCTATGTCCTGCATACACTTAAGTGAATGATTGTATGGAGGAGGTTCAAAGATGTCATTAAGCGATAAACATCAATGTAGAGAGATCATCACGAAAGCGATCTGCGGCAAGGGTCGTAAGTTCTCTACCGTAACACATACCGTGACTCCGCCTCATAATCCTACCAGTATTTTGGGGGCATGGATTATAAACCATCAGTACGAAGCGGTTGCCGCAGGCGACGGAATTGAAGTTATTGGTACTTACGATTGCAACATCTGGTATTCCTACGACAAAAACTCCCAAACTGACGTTGCCAAAGAAACGGTATCTTATGTAGAATTCGTACCGCTGTCTTACCTGGATCCGAAACACCGGGCTTCAACCGTCGAAGTCTCTGCGGAGGCCACGCAGGAGCCGAGCTGCGTTGAAGCCAGTGTCTCTTCGGGAGGCGGCAATGTCATCATCCGCGTGGAGCGGGAATTTGCGGTCGAGCTCGTCGCCGAGACCAAGGTGCGTGTTTTGGTGTGCAGCCGCGGCCATGGCGACTACGACGACAAAGAATTCGAATTCGATGGCGACGATGGGGACTATGAGGATCTCGATCCCGATTCCCTTGATGATGAGCTGTAATTCGTAGAGCAAGGAAAAGAGGTATGATGTACTATATGCCGGGAGAGCGGCGGCGAAGAGGGCGGATGCCCTCCTTTTTTTATTTTATTTTCAGCGAGTGAGGGGGGGATGAGGGTGACAGAGGAGGAAAAAGAAGCCCGGTATGCCGGCTGGCCCGACCGGGTCAAGCATGCCCGTCTGGTCCGTTCCGGCATCAGCTCCCTCCTGCTGCCGGAAGAGGACGCGGCTGCCCGGGAGTCCGCCCGATACCGGCGAAGATACGCCGTTAACGTCACTTGCCTGCAAGCCGTTGACTTGAAGCGCGTCGAGGGAAGCGCAGACGGCTTGCGTGTTCCCGTCGGTTCGGCCCACGCGGGTGAGGCACCGCTCATCGGGCTGTATGCCCGCCTGGAGAAGGCGGCGGTGCGGGCCCTTTATACGCTTGGTCTCGACTCGGGCGAAGTCGTGCTGGCTTCCTCCGGAGAGCGGAAGTTCGGCGTTGAGCGTGTCACGCCTTCCTCCGGAATCAAAGATCCGCGCATCAAGGCGCGTTATGACCGGGCGGAGACGGAGCTTGCCCGCCGGCTACGGCGGGAAGAGGAGGAAGGGATCCGCCTCGTGATGGGCATGGATCCGGAGTTTGTGCTTGTGGATGCGGGCAGCAACGAGATGGTTCCCGCATCCCGGTTTTTGGACCGGGAGGGAGAGGTCGGCTGCGACGCCGTCCACGGCGATGGCTTTACGACCTTCCCCATCGCCGAGCTTCGCCCGGATCCAAGCGGGGACCCCACCGGTCTGCTCAAGCGCCTGATGTTCACGATGCAGGCCGCCGGCCGGATGATCGGGGACCGGTCGCTCATCTGGCAGGCGGGGGGCATGCCCAGACCCGGTTTGCCGCTGGGCGGGCATCTGCATTTCAGCGGCATTGTGCTTACCCCGGAGCTGCTGCGGGCGCTGGATAACTACTTGACGCTGCCCGTCTCACTGCTCGAAGACGAGAACAGCCGGGCGCGGCGGCCCAAATACGGCTATTTGGGCGACTTTCGCCGCCAGCCGCACGGCGGCTTCGAATACCGCACGCTGCCGAGCTTTCTTGTGTCCCCCCTGCTGGCTAAAGGGGTGGTGTACCTCTCCTATTTGATCGTCAGCCATTACAGAGCGCTGAAGATGCGGCCGCTGGACGCGAGCGAGCGGGTGCACCGGGCGTATTACCGGGGTGACCGCGAGGTGCTGAAGCCAGCTGTTCGGCCGCTGTTCGGTGAGATCCGGCAGCTGCCGGATTACGGCAATTACGCCGGCTCTATCGAACCGCTCCTGGCGCATATCGAGCGGGGAACAACGTGGAACGAGAGCAGGGATATCCGGCCGCTGTGGAACATTCCGGTCGAACCTTGATTCCCGCCCACTTACTTTCTGTTATAATAGGGCGTGAGCACAAGTGAAGTCTGGAGGTACCTCATGGCCAAGTATACGCCAATGATTGAACAATATTTGGAAATCAAGCAGCAAGCCCAGGATGCGTTTTTGTTTTTCCGCCTGGGCGATTTTTACGAAATGTTTTTCGAGGACGCCTTAAAGGCCTCCCGGGAACTGGAAATTACGTTAACCGGCCGGGAAGGCGGCGGGGACGAAAAAATCCCGATGTGCGGGGTTCCCTACCATTCGGCTGAGAGTTACATACAGCGGCTGATCGAGAAGGGCTACAAAGTAGCCATTTGCGAGCAGCTGGAGGACCCGGCGGTGACCAAAGGCATGGTCAAGCGCGGCATCGTCCGCGTCGTGACGCCGGGGACGATCATGGAAGGCAAAAACGTAGCTGACAAATCCAACAACTATTTGGTATGCGTGACCGAGACCGACCGCATGATGTCGCTGGCGGCCTGCGATCTGACGACAGGCGAGCTGTACGTGACTTCCATGCCCGCATCCGTGGAGTGGCTGCGCGACGAAATCGGCATCTACGAACCGGCGGAAGTGATCGGGGACCCGAAAATGCTGGATTTGATCAAGGCGGAACAGCTCCAGTGGAGCCGGCCGGTCGTCTACACGTCATGGGAGAAAAGGGAGGAGCAGACGGTCCGCGCGCAGTTCGGCGAATCGGCCTGGGCCCGGCTTGATCCGGAGCGGCAGGCATGCGTGGCCGTGCTTATTTCATACCTGAGCGAGACGCAGCGGCGTTCGCTCGGCCAGCTGACGCAAATTTCGCCCTATGAACCCGGCCATTACATGATTCTCGATCCGTTCACGCGGCGAAACCTGGAGCTCGTCGAGACGGTGCGCGACCGATCCAAGAAAGGGTCGCTGCTCTGGCTGCTGGACCGGACCGAAACGTCGATGGGGGCCCGGCTGCTGCGCAGATGGATTGACAAGCCCCTTTTGCACCGCGGGCCGATCGAAGAGCGCCTGGAAGCCGTGGAGCATCTCTACAACCAGTTTATCCTGCGGGAAGACCTGCGGGCTGCACTGAAAGACATTTACGATCTGGAGCGGCTGGTCGCAAGAATCGCTTTCGGCAATGCGAACGGGCGGGACCTGAACGCCCTCAAGCTGTCGCTGGCGCAAATTCCTTCCTTGAAGGAGCTGTGCGCGTCGTCAGCGTCTTCCACCCTGCGGAAGCTGGCGGCGGAGATGGACGAATGCCGCGATCTTTATGAAGCGATCGACGCGGCGATCGTCGACGATCCGCCCGTATCTGTGAGGGACGGCGGCTTGATCAAGCCGGGCTATCACGATCATCTGGACGAGCTCAGAGAAGCCAGCGTGAACGGCAAACGCTGGATCGCCGAGCTTGAGGCCAAGGAGCGTGAAGCGACGGGCATCCGCTCGCTGAAGGTCGGATTCAACAAAGTGTTCGGGTATTACATTGAAGTGACCAAATCGAATCTGGGCACCCTCCCGGAAGGCCGGTACGAACGGAAGCAGACGCTGGCCAATGCCGAGCGGTTCGTAACGCCGGAATTGAAGGAGAAAGAGGGGCTCATTCTCGAAGCCCAGGACAAAATGGTGGACCTCGAATATTCCCTCTTCAGCGGACTAAGGGACCGGCTGAGCGCGGAAATCCCGCGGCTGCAGGCACTCGCCGAGAAGGTCGCCGTCACCGACGTCTATCAGTCGCTGGCAGCCGTCAGCGCGGAGCAGGGCTTTGTGAAGCCCAAGCTGACCGAAGGTTATGACCTGGTCGTAGAGAACGGGCGCCATCCGGTGGTCGAGGCGGTGATGAAGGACGCCTCCTTCATTGCCAACGGGACCCGTCTGACCCGGGAGGAAGCGGCGATTTTGCTCATTACCGGGCCGAATATGGCCGGAAAGAGTACGTATATGCGGCAGGTGGCGCTGATCTCGATCATGGCGCAAATCGGGTGTTTCGTGCCGGCCAAGGCGGCGGAAATTCCGCTCGTGGACCGGATCTTTACCCGGATCGGAGCGGCGGATGATCTGATCGGCGGTCAGAGCACGTTCATGGTGGAAATGGCCGACATTCAGGTCATGACCGAAAAAGCGACGCCGCGCAGCTTGATCATTATCGACGAGCTGGGCCGGGGAACATCGACCAGCGAAGGCATGGCCATCGCCCAGGCGGTGATCGAATATGTCCATGATACGATCGGCTGCAAGGCGCTCGTATCGACCCATTTTCACGAGCTTGCGCATTTAGAGGACAGCCTGCAGAGCCTGCGCAATTACTCCATGGCGGTGCAGGAGAGCGGCGACAAGGTTCACTTCCTGCGGAAGCTGATCGCCGGGCCTGCCGGCAGCAGCTACGGCATCTACTGCGCCCGGCTGGCCGGGCTGCCGTCGTCCATTATTGGACGGGCATACACGCTGCTGCAGGGCCTTGAGGAAAGCGCGGCCCAGACCGCTGCGGCCGCAGAAGCGACCAAGGCTGAACCGCCGGTACAGCTCAGGGAGCGGGCGGATGCTGGCGAATGGGAACGTTCGCTGACGGATGCGGAAGCAGGGCACGCCGAACCGGCCGTCGGAGCTTCCGTTCAGGAGACGGCTTCAGGCCGGGGAGAGTCAAGCGTTGCAGAAGTCGTACAGCTCTCGATATTCGGGGATGAGGAACTGGAGCCGGTGAAGCGAAGCGCTGCCGCTCCTGAACCGCAGCCGGTTCATCCAGCGGTAACGCAAATCCTGGAATCGGTGAAGAGCGCCGACGTCATGAACATGACGCCGCTGCAGGCCATGCAGCTGCTGAACGAGCTGAAAATGAAGGCAAAGGATCTGTAAACAAGTGGGACAAGGCCGATTGTCCGTTCATATCTTTTTTTGAAATGGGGGAACGGTATGGCGAAAATTCGCGTTTTGGACGAGCACATAGCCAACCAGATAGCGGCCGGCGAAGTGGTTGAGCGTCCCGCCTCGGTTGTGAAAGAACTGGTGGAGAACGCCATTGATGCCGGAAGCTCTCGAATCGAAGTCACGGTAGAGGAGGGCGGGCTTGAAAGCATTCGCGTAACCGACGACGGTTCGGGGATCGAGCCGGAAGACGTTAGCACCGCCTTTTACCGCCATGCGACGAGCAAAATCGAAAACAGCAGAGATCTGTTCAACATCACGAGCCTCGGGTTCCGCGGCGAGGCGCTGCCGAGCATCGCCGCCGTGGCCAAAGTGGAATTGGTCACGGCGAGCGCCGATAACGGGCTCGGGCGGCGAATCGTCATCGAAGGCGGCAGGCTCGTGACCGAAGAGGACACGGCGGCGCCGAAGGGAACCGACTTGACGGTCCGGGAACTCTTCTACAACACGCCGGCACGGTTGAAATATATGAAGACGATCCAGACGGAACTGGGGCATATTTCCGATTACATGTACCGCATCGCCCTGTCGCATCCGGAGATCGCGATTACGCTGCGGCATAACGGAAACGTGCTGCTGCAGACCGTGGGGAACGGGGATCTGCTGCAGGTGGTCGCCGCCATATACGGCCGGCAGGCCGCCAAGGCACTGCTGCCGATCCATGCGGAGAACCTCGACTTTACGATCGACGGGTACGTCAGCCGTCCGGATTGGACCCGTTCGAACCGGAATGGGATCTCGATCATCGTCAACGGGAGGTACATCCGCAGCTACGGCCTGAATCAGGCCATTCAGCGGGCGTACCATACGCTGCTGCCGATCAACCGCTACCCGCTCGCCGTCCTGGAAGTCAAGATGCATCCGTCCCTGGTGGACGTCAACGTGCATCCGGCCAAGCTGGAGGTGCGCTTCAGCAAAGAGCAGGAGCTGTTCCCGTTCGTGGAGAGCAGCATCCATCAGGTGCTCCGGCAGGAAGTGCTCATTCCGCAGCCGGTTAAGCAGAGCATCGGCGGTAAGGATAAAGGATCGTTTATTCAGGAGCAATTTCACTTCTCCAAAAGCCCGGCCCCGCAAGCCGGTCCGATGGACGGGCTCATGGACGGCGGGGAAGTCCCGCTGACGCAGGATCCCGGCCCAGCCGGTCACACCGGAAATTCGGACGCTAACGGCTCCCTCACTCCGGTGAGCGCATCAGGCAGCTTGCCGGTGAAGTCGCCTCTAGCTGCCGGGCCGGAAAGCGCCGGCACGGGCCTCTCCGGCCCGCGTGCACAGGCACCGGCGCAGCAAGGCTATTCCGGTCAGAGCAGCCCGAATGCAGGAAGCGTGCGCAACCCCGGTGAAGCTGCCTATGCGCAGCAGAAGCTTCCGTATTCTGCGCGCGAGACGGTACGCGAAAATACGGTTCCCGGATACCGGCTGAACTTGTCGCAGAGCGGGCGGGTATCGCAGAGCTCGAATCCAGCGCTGGCCAGCCGGCTGCTGGCGAGCACAGAGGCGCCGCCCGAAATTCCGCCTTTTCCGGAGCTGACGCTGATCGGCCAGCATCACGGGACGTACCTGATCGCCCAGAACGCGGACGGGCTGTTCCTGATCGACCAGCACGCAGCGCATGAGCGGATCAATTACGAATTCTATTACGAGAAATTCGGCCGTCCGGCCGATGCCTCCCAGGAGCTGCTGCTGCCGATCACGCTGGAGTTTACGCCGTCGGAGTCGGAGCAGCTGACGCAGAAACTGCACTGGTTCGAGCAGGTCGGCGTATATCTGGAGCATTTCGGCGGGCAAACCTTCCGCGTGGTTTCCCATCCATACTGGTTCCCTAAAGGGGAGGAGAAGGCGCTGATCGAAGAGATGGCCGAATGGGTCCTCAGTGAGCGGAGCATCGATCTGGCCAAGCTCCGCGAGACGTCGTCCATTCTCTGCTCCTGCAAAGCTTCAATCAAGGCGAACCAGAAGCTGACCGAGCAGGAAGCGACGACGCTGCTGGACCGCCTTGCGGCATGCCGTCAACCTTATACCTGCCCTCACGGGCGGCCGATCGTCGTTTCCTTTTCGACCTATGACCTGGAAAAACTGTTTAAGCGCGTTATGTAACGCGGCAGGCGGTTCAACAACGCGGGCAGCGGAAAGTGACGGAGAAGGACGGTTCATAAAACGAATTAAGGTGTATAACTAAACCAACAGCGCATTTGCTTGGCTGGTGCCCGATTTTATACAGGATTGGAGATTGTCATGATTATTACGACGGGGGATAAAGCGGCTGAATCGATCGTAGGCAGGGCGGTCGCCCTGGCCAACGAGACGGGGGGCAAATATGTCCCGAGAAGCCACACCCCATTAACAAGAATGGCCAAAATGCACGGCGATGACGAAATCATCGTCGTGCTGGACGGTGGAGCGAGGCTTGTCAGGCCGGGAAGTCCGCCGATGGAGTTTCATCCCAGCATGGGCTTTGTCCGCGCCAAGCGGCTGCTCAAGGGCGAGAGCGACCCGATGCTGGATGCGGCGTCGATGACTGCGGGGGACACGGTGCTCGACTGTACGGCAGGCCTCGGGTCGGATTCGCTCGTATTTGCGGTCCAAGGAGGGCCCGGCGCGCATGTCACCGCGGTTGAAAGCTCGCCGGCCCTGGCGGCGATGCTTGCCGAAGGGCTGGCTCACTACCGTTCCGGCCTGGCCGAGGTGGATGACGCCATGCGCCGGATCCGGGTGGCCTGCGGCCATCATCTGGACGTGCTGCGCAGACAGCCGGACAACAGCGTGGACATCGTATACTTCGACCCGATGTTTCGCGAGCCGCTGATGGATTCTTCGTCCATCAGTCCGCTGCGCGGGTTTGCCAACAGCGACCCGCTGCAGCCGGAGAGCATCCGCGAAGCTGTCCGGGTCGCGCGCAAGACCGTTGTGCTGAAGGAGAAAAAAGGCAGCGGCGAATTTGCCCGTCTCGGCTTCGTGCCGGTCGACCGGCCGCATTCAAAAATTTCGTATGGAGTGATATGTGTTGACCGACCGCTTGACAACTGAGACGAAGCCGCGGCTGCTGGTGCTGATCGGCCCCACGGCCGTCGGCAAAACCAAAATGAGCATTGAGATCGCCAAGGCGCTGGGCTGCGAGATTATCTCCGGGGATTCCATGCAGGTCTACCGCCAGATGGACATCGGGACAGCCAAAATTACCAAAGAAGAGATGCAGGGCATCCCTCATCACCTGATCGACATACACGAGCCGGACGAAGCCTACTCGGTCGCCGAGTTTCAGGAAGAATGTTCCCGGCTGATCGCGGATATCCATGCCAGGGGCAAGCTGCCTTTTATCGTCGGGGGAACCGGTCTGTACGTGGAATCGGTCTGCTATGGTTTTCAGTTTGCCGAAGCGGGAGAGGACAAGGCGTTCAGGCAGGAGCAGGCCGACTATGCAGAGCGTTACGGTGCCGAGGCACTTCATACCCGGCTGGCGGAAGTCGACCCGGAGAGCGCCCTGAGGCTGCATCCCCATGACCAAAGGCGCATTATTCGGGCGCTTGAGATCTATCATTTGACGGGTATCCCTCTTTCGGCCCAGTTGAAGAGCCAAACCCGGGAATCGCCGTATCAATTATGCCTGGTCGGTTTGACAATGGATAGGCAAATGCTATATAAACGTATTGAAGCCCGTATCGATGAGATGCTGGAGCAGGGTTTGGTAGAAGAGGTTTCTTCTCTGCTGGATAAGGGCTACGGACCGGATCTGGTCTCGATGCAGGGACTGGGTTACAAACAGATCATCTCATATTTGCAGGGTGAAGCTACCCTGGAAGAGGCTGTTGCAATTTTGAAGAGAGATACGCGCAGGTTTGCCAAACGCCAGCTGTCCTGGTTCCGCCACATGAAGGAAATCCAGTGGGTGGACGTCACGGACACGGGAAATTTTCTCGCGAATTTCGCCGCAATCCGTGATATAATAGCAGGAAAGTTTCTCTTAAATCTTGAATATACTTCAAAACAATCTAATTGAATCGTTGGGGGTACGGCTAATGAACAAATCCATCAATATCCAAGATACATTTTTAAACCAGCTTCGCAAAGAAAACATCCCTGTCACCATTTTTCTTGTGAACGGATTTCAAATCAGAGGCTTAATCAAGGCGTTTGACAACTTCACCGTCGTGGTGGATACGGACGGCAAGCAGCAAATGCTGTTCAAGCATGCGATTTCAACGGTTACGCCTCAACGCAATGTATCCCTGATGCAGGAAACCCAGAACGAGGTATAATTTAACAGGACAAGCCTCATAGCTGAAACTTTTTCAAATGACTTTCGTTAAAGAGTATAGAATGGCGGGGATGCGGGTAAATCCGTTATTAGACGTTCATTCTGTAAGCATAGGAAATGGAGCGGAGCAACCTGCAAGGGTTGTTCTTTTCATTCCGAGCTTAGAAATCAAAAAGGGAGTCAGGAGGGTACCATGGACAACAACAAGCTGTCGAGGTCTGATAGAAACAAAGAACAGCCCAAGACAATGAAAAAGACAACCAAGAACAAGAAGAAAAAAATATCCGGAAAGCGCGTGTTTTGGACGTTATTTTTCACCTGTGCATTTGCTATCTTCTGTGCGCTTGCCGGATATTTGTATATTACGGTCAACGGGGAGCGCCTGCTGCAGGCGAACAAGGATAAGCTGACCGTACACGAAACATCTAAAGTATTCGACCGCAACGGCAATCTGATGGGGGAGCTGTCCCTGCAGAAGAGCGATCCGGTCCAGAGCGAGGATATTCCGAAGCTGCTGAAGGAGGCTTTTGTGGCGACAGAGGACAAACGCTTCTATGAGCACAGCGGCGTCGATCTGTGGTCGATCGGCCGGGCGGCCGTCAAGGACGTCATCGCCAGATCCAAGGTCGAAGGCGGCAGTACCATTACGCAGCAGCTCGCCAAAAACATTTTTCTGACCCGGGACAAAACGTTCTTCCGGAAGGCGACCGAGGTGTCCATCGCCATGGCGCTGGAACGGAACATGAACAAGGACGACATCATTACGATGTACTTGAACCGGATCAATTTCGGCGGGCAAATCTACGGAATCAAGGAAGCGTCGAAGTATTATTTCGGCGTAAGCGATTTGAATCAGCTGAAGGTTTGGCAAATGGCCACCCTGGCGGCTATGCCGAAGGGTCCTTCGAAATACAATCCGGTGCGCAATCCGGACTTGTCCATGCAGCGCCGCGCCGTCGTGCTGAACCTGATGGCCCAGGAAGGGTACATCACGCAGGAAGAGGCCGACGCCGCGAAAAAAGTCGAATATACGTATAAACCGCCGAAAAAACAGCTGCAGTATCAGAACTTCATGGACTATGTCATGAATGAGGCGGAAGACGTTACCGGGCTCAGCGAAGACGATCTGAACATCGGCGGATACAAAATTTATACGACGATGGATGCGAATGCCCAGAAAGTGCTGGAGAAAGAGTTTGCAGACGAATCGAACTTCGAGAAAAGCCCGGATGACCAGCCGGTGCAGGGCTCCATGGTCATCATGAACCAGGAGTCGGGAGCGCTCGTCGCTCTGCTCGGCGGACGGGATTATACGCGCGGCGGCTACAGCCGTGTCACGAACAGCCGCAGGCAGCCGGGGTCGGCCTTTAAGCCGATCGTCTCGTACGCGCCTGCACTGGAAAGCGGCAAGTTTGATATGTACTCGTCGCTCAGCAACAAGAAGCAGTGCTTCGGCAGCTACTGCCCAGGCAACCTGCACGGATACTCGGATACGATCGGCATGGCCGAAGCGATCCAGAAATCCGAGAACATTCCGGCTGTTTGGCTGCTGAACCAAATCGGGGTAAATACCGGCTTCAAATTCGCGGAATCCCTCGGCATTCAGCTGACCGAAGATGACAAGAACCTTGCGATGGCGCTCGGCGGTATCAGCAAGGGAACGAACACGCTGGAAATGGCTCAGGCGTACAGCGCCTTTGCCAACGGCGGCAAGATGAACGAGGCGTACTCGATCAAGAAGATCGTCGACAGTGACGAAAAGCCGGTTTATGAGCATAAAGACAGCGCTAAGAAAGTCATGAGCGAAAACACCGCATACCAAATGACCGAAATGATGAAAAAGGTCGTTGAAGACGGTACGGGCCGGAAAGCCAGAATCGACCGTCCGGTAGCGGGTAAGACAGGCACAACGCAAAGCGGTTATACCGGTGTCAAATCGAACCGCGACGTATGGTTCGTCGGCTACACGCCTGAACTGACCGCTGCGGTTTGGATGGGTTATGACAAGCCGGACAAAACGCATCTGCTGCACAACAGCAGTCCGCTGGCGGCGGCTTTCTGGGGCAAGGTCATGGACCAGGTCGTGAAGGACTTCCCTCAGAAGGAGTTCCCGGTTCCGGACAAAGTCAAAGATCAGGAGCCGGTGAAGGAACCTGAGCAGGATCAGAACCAGGGCCACGTAAGCGGCTTGAGCGCCGATTACAACATCGACACGCAGACGGTTACGCTGAGCTGGAACGGTGTAGATTCCGGCGACGCCCAGTACCGTATCTACCGCAAAGAATCGTCCGAAGCGAACTACTCGCTGATTCTGGATGGCGTAGCCGGCACGACGGCCCAGGATATGGGAGCACTGCCGGGTATGACGTACGAATACTATGTCACGGCATACTTCCCGGATTCGGGTACCGAGTCGGATCCGTCCAATACGGTGCAGATCACGATCGATACACCGCCTGATGAACAAACCCCGCCTGATCAGAACAACGGAGATAACGGTCAGGACGGAAACGGTAACCCGGATAACGGCAATACCGACAACGGCCAGGGCGGAGATAACGGCGATATGGGTAACGGAAATGGGAGCGATAACGGTAATAATGGAAATTGGAATGACGGCGGCCCGGGCAATAACGGCAATGGAAACGGCAACGGGAACGGCGGTTCCAATGGCAACAACGGCAGTGGCCATGGAGGCGGCGCCAATAACGGCAGCGACGGATCCAGCGGGGATACAACCGGCGATAGCGGCACAGGTACGATAACCCCGCCTGAGAACGGCGGAACGACCGACAATGGCAGCAGTGACGGAACCGGGAGCACCGACGGAACGACCTTCCAAAACCCGGGTGATTCCAGTTCCGGCAGCACAGGAACCGTGACCACTCCGTAACCGAATAGAATAAGTTTTGTTTTAGACCCCTTTCATTTGGGGGTCTTTTTTTTGCTGTCCGCACATCTGTCAGGCAATATTTTGAGTGTGATTCCCAAATGTGATAAGCTGAAGACACCATATTGGAGAGGGAATTTTCCATGAAACGAAAATTTGGAGATCGAGCGAACTGGCGCCGGATTTCCCGCCGCCGCTTCGCCTGCCGTTATGTTGAGAGCGATGCATTTACAGGCTATATTACGCTGTACACGATTTACAACCTGAAAGAGCCGCTCTGGAAAAACTACGGAAATCACACTTACCGCATCGCGGATAAAGGATACTCATGGCTGCAGTACTTTCCACATAACAGCCATTATATTGTCACGGCGATGTTCGACGAACGGAGCGAAATTATCCAATGGTACATCGACACCTGCAAAACGCAGGGGGTCACGGAACAAGGCGTGCCTTGGTTTGACGATTTGTATCTGGATGTGGTCGTCCTTCGAAACGGAGAGGTGTTCCTGCTGGATGAGGACGAACTGGATGATGCGCTGACCCGTGGGGATATCACCAGGGAAGACTACCAATTGGCAATCTCAACGGCGAAGAACGTAATGAAAGCTATTGATGCGCATCAGTTTCCGTACTTCCTCATGTCCCTTGAGGACCGGAAGAGACTATTTGACAACGGTGAATTCCGGAGGAAGTCATGAACGTCCGCAGCGGGGGGCCGGTGGCCGTAACCAAGCATAAGAAAATGTCCGTGCTTCGAAAGCTGCTGATTACCTTCGCCGTTCTGGTCCTGCTCGGACTGCTGTGGGTCGGGTATGCATGGCGGCTCATGAACGGGGCCCACAGCTCCGTACCGGCATCGGCAAGCGATGTCGGCATTATTCTCGGCGCATCGATGTGGGGGGACTCGCCGAGCCCCGGTCTCCGGGAACGCTTGGACGAAGGGCTCCGCCTCTATCAGGAAGGCAAGTTTCCGTATATTATCGTCACCGGAGGCCTGGACCGGGCGGATTACAAGTATACCGAAGCCGAAGGCATGCGGAATTACCTGGTGGACCACGGCGTGCCGGCATCCGCTATTATTCTGGAAAACAAGGCGACGAGTACCTATGAAAATTTGCTGTTCAGCCGGGAGATTATGAGAGAACGGGGATGGCAAAGCGCCGTCATCGTTACGCATCAATACCATGGCATGCGCTCATTGGACATTGCGAAATTTTTGGACTACACCCGACCGGCCCTTGGTTTAACAGAGTCCAGAACGCTTCAGATGAAGTATCACAAGCCGCGGGAAGTGCTGGCCTACACCAAATGGAAGCTGGATGAGCTGCTGCTGCTGACAGGCCTGAAATAGATGGGAAACTGCTAATAACGCCTGGGCAAGTAGAATACATTGAATAGAGAATACATCTCTGTAGATAAATGAGGTGATGGATGCATGAACGGGCGTATAGCGGCCGCGAACGGCCGGCCGGAGGGCAGGCCATCCAGACAAATCAATGTGATTTTGCGCAGCCAGGAGCCTCCTGTCGTCAGCAGCGCCGTTCCGGAGAAGGAATCGGTCCCTGCCCAGAAGAATACAGCTCAGCACAGCCTGTATCAGGAAATTCAAAAAGAGCTGGATCAGCTGGTAGGGCTGGACAGCATCAAGGATTTCGTGTTTGAAATTTACGCCATGCTCCAAATCGCCCATATGCGTCAGGAAGCGGGGCTGGCCAGCGGCGGACATGTATATCATATGGTGTTTAAAGGGAACCCCGGCACGGGTAAAACCACAGTAGCACGAATCATCGCCAAGCTGTTTCAAAAAATGGGTGTGCTGAGCAAAGGCCACCTGATCGAAGTGGAACGCGCCGACCTTGTCGGTGAGTATATTGGCCATACCGCGCAAAAAACCAGGGATTTGGTCAAGAAGGCGCTTGGCGGCATTCTTTTTATCGATGAAGCGTACAGCCTGGCCAGAGGCGGCGAGAAGGATTTCGGCAAAGAGGCGATCGATACGCTGGTCAAGGCGATGGAAGACCACAAAAATCAGTTCATTCTGATTCTTGCCGGATATTCCGAGGAGATTGACTTTTTTCTGCAAACGAATCCGGGGCTGCCGTCGCGTTTTCCGATTCAGGTCGATTTCCCCGATTATACGATCGATCAGCTGATCCAGATCTCCGAGCTGATGGCCAAGGAGCGGGACTACATCCTGATGCCGCAGGCGATACTAAAATTGAGGCAGCACCTGATTCAGGAGAAAGGCGAAAGCGAGCACGCCTTCAGCAATGCGAGGTACGTACGCAACACGATCGAGAAGTCCATCCGGAATCAGGCTGTACGGCTGCTGAATCATTATGCGCACAGCAACCCGGGTAAGCTGGAGCTTATGACGCTCCGGACCGAGGATTTTAAGCTGGAAGCCAAAGGCGCGCCCGGCAGTTTGAACTGATCTTTATTTTGCAGCAATGGACGCTGAAGCGAAAAGGAGCAGATCATCATGGCAAACCAAACGTATGACACGAATCATGAAATTCCGGACCGGGCCGTACTGGTCAGCCTGGTGACCGACGAGGTGAAGAGATCCGGCATGAACACGGAGCACTCGCTTCAAGAGCTCGTCCGGCTGGCCGAGACGGCCGGCGTGGAAGTGCTGGAAATGCTAGTGCAGAACCGGGATGTGCCGGATGCGAGATGGTTTATCGGCAAGGGCAAGGTGGAAGAGCTGAAGCAGGCCTTGGAAATGCATGGCGGCAATACGGCCATCTTTGATCAGGAGCTCTCCGGCGCCCAGGTCCGGAACCTGGAGGAGGCCCTCGATGCCAAAATCATCGACCGCACCCAGCTTATCCTGGATATTTTCGCCCAGCGCGCCAAAACGCGCGAAGGGATTATCCAGGTGGAGCTGGCTCAGCTGACGTACCTGCTTCCACGGCTGTCCGGACACGGCAAAAATCTTTCCCGTCTCGGCGGAGGAATCGGGACGCGGGGACCGGGGGAAAGCAAGCTGGAGACCGACCGCCGGCACATCCGCGGTCGAATCGGCGACCTGAAACGCCAGCTTGAAGAGGTTACCAAGCACCGGAAGCTGCACCGCGGCCGCAGGCAGAAGAGCGGGGTGGTCCAGGTCGCGCTGGTGGGCTACACGAACGCGGGAAAGTCAACGCTGCTCAAACAGCTGACCAACGCTGACGTCTATATCGAAAACCAGCTGTTTGCGACGCTGGATCCAACCTCGCGCATCATGAAGCTGCCCGGCGGCAGCGAAGTGATCCTGACCGACACGGTCGGCTTCATCCAGAACCTCCCGCATGACCTCGTCGCCGCGTTCCGCGCCACGCTGGAGGAAGTGAATGAGGCGGATCTCGTGCTGCACGTCGTAGACGCATCGTCGGAGATGCGCGATGAACAAATGCGGGTGGTGGATTCCATTCTGGAAGAGCTGGGGGCGGCTGACAAGCCGCAGCTGATCCTTTTTAACAAAAAAGACGCCTGCACCCCGGAGCAGCTGGAGATGCTGCCGTCCGGGACGGGTTATTTAAAAATCAGCGCTTTTGCGGAAGGAGATCTGCTGGCCGTTCGCGAAGCAGTACAGACGAGGCTGACGGGAGATACATTAACCTTCCGCGTACCTGCCGGACGCGGTGATATATTATCCCAGCTGCACCGGGTCGGCGAAGTAATTGGCCAGGATGCCGACAATGATGATATGATTTATACGGTGCAGGTGCACAAGCCTGACTATGAGAAGTACGGTTACATCGTAGAGAGCTATAAAGAACAGGTCAGACCTTCTGACCAATGAGAAGTGAGGAGAAACCGGGAACATGGTAACATTTGCAGACGAACTTATACAGTGGAAAGATACAGCCGAGCGGCGGATCGAAGATCAGCTCCGGACGGTGGACGGAATCGTGGACCATAATCAGTGGAAGGTCATCGAAGCGTTCCAGCGCCATCAGGTAAGCGATTTTCATTTCGCCGGCTCAACCGGTTATGCCTATAACGACCGAGGAAGAGAAGTGCTTGACTTGGTGTATGCGGACGTATTCGGAGCCGAAGCCGCTCTGGTACGCCCGCATTTTGCTTCCGGGACCCATACAATTTCAACGGCCTTGTTCGGGGTGCTCCGCCCTGGCGACGAGCTGTTCTACATTACCGGACGGCCGTACGACACATTACATAAGGTGATCGGCCGCAAAGGGGATGGTACGGGCTCCCTGGCCGATTTCGGGATTACTTACCGCGAAGCTGCCTTGGCTGCGTCAGGAGACGTAGACTGGGAGGCTGTAGAAGCAGGCATTTCCGGCTCAACGAAGGTGATCGGCATCCAGCGGTCGCGCGGATATGACTGGCGTTCCTCGTTCACGGTGGAGCAGATTGGCGAAATGGTCCGGCGCGTAAAGCAAATCAAGCAGGATGTGATCGTGTTCGTGGACAACTGCTACGGCGAATTTACGGAGGAAATAGAGCCGACGCAGGTCGGAGTAGATCTGATGGCGGGCTCGCTGATCAAAAACCCCGGCGGGGGTATTGCCGAAACCGGCGGCTATATTTGCGGTAAACAAGCCCTCGTTGATCTTGCAGCCTATCGGCTGACCGCCCCAGGCATCGGCGGTGAGGTGGGAGCGATGCTGGGAGCGACCCGGGGGATTTACCAGGGGCTTTTCCTGGCGCCGACGCTTGTGGGACAAGCGGTCAAGGGCAGCATTTTCGCAGCCGCGATGTTTGAGCAAGCGGGGTTCGAGAGCAAGCCGGCATGGAACGAGAAGCGCACCGACCTGATCCAGGCCATTTCCTTTACCGGACCGGATCATTTGATCGCTTTCGTTCAGGGGATCCAGCGCGCAGCAGCGGTCGACAGCCACGTCGTACCCGAGCCGTGGGACATGCCCGGCTACGAGCATCCGGTCATTATGGCGGCCGGGACGTTCATTCAAGGGGGAAGCCTGGAGCTGTCTGCAGACGCGCCGATCCGGGAGCCTTATATCGGATACATGCAGGGCGGACTCACCTATTCACACGTCAAATATGGCGTAATGATGGCGTTACAGACGATGAAAAATCGAAAATTATTGTAAGTTTATCTGACACGTTATTGACGTGTGATATCATGAAATGTACAATGGAACATGAGAAATAGTTCATGTGGAAGGTTGAGATGAGTCATGGGTGATGAAATTCGCAGAAACATGGCATTATTCCCGATAGGTATCGTCATGAAGCTGACCGATTTGTCCGCGCGGCAGATCCGGTATTATGAACAGCACAATTTGATCGTGCCTGCGCGCACCTCCGGCAACCAGCGGTTGTTCTCGTTTAACGATGTGGAGAGATTGCTGGAGATTAAGGCGCTCATTGAGAAGGGCGTCAACATCGCGGGAATCAAGCAGGTCATGAATCCTGTGTCCAAAGAGTCTGAGGAAGCCACTGTCCTTAATGCCGACACCGAGGTAAAGCGCAGAGAACTGTCGGAATCTCAGCTGCACCGTTTGCTGAAGCAGCAGCTGGTATCTGGTAAGAGACCGGGTCAGGTCTCATTGATTCAAGGCGAGCTGTCCCGGTTTTTTAATAAAAAATAACAGGAATCACATGTGAGAAAGGGAGAGGATATCGTGAGTTATACTAAAGAGGATATTCTGCGTATTGCGGAGGAAGAGAACGTCCGTTTTATCCGTCTTCAATTCACGGACTTGCTGGGAACGATCAAAAATGTGGAGATTCCCGTCAGCCAGCTGAAGAAGGCGCTCGACAATAAAATGATGTTCGATGGATCTTCTATCGAAGGTTATGTGCGCATCGAGGAATCCGATATGTACCTGTATCCGGATTTGGACACATGGGTCATTTTCCCTTGGGTGACGGAAGACCGCGTTGCGCGTCTCATCTGTGACATTTATATGCCGGATGGCACTCCGTTTGCCGGAGACCCTCGCGGTATTCTGAAACGCAACCTGAAAGAAGCGGAAGCGATGGGCTACACGTCCATGAACGTAGGTCCGGAGCCGGAATTTTTCCTGTTCAAGACCGACGAGAAAGGCAATCCGACGACGGAACTGAACGACCAGGGCGGATATTTTGACCTGGCCCCGACAGACCTCGGCGAGAACTGCCGCCGCGAGATCGTATTGACACTGGAAGAAATGGGATTTGAAATCGAGGCTTCCCACCACGAAGTGGCGCCGGGACAGCACGAGATCGACTTTAAATACGAGAACGCCGTGAAGGCAGCGGACCAGATCCAAACGTTCAAACTGGTCGTTAAAACGATTGCCCGTCAGCATGGTCTGCATGCGACCTTTATGCCGAAGCCACTGTTCGGCGTGAACGGTTCCGGTATGCACTGCCACCAGTCGCTGTTCAAAGGCAACGAGAACGCCTTCTACGACGAGTCCGACGAGCTGGGCCTGAGCGCCACCGCCCGCTATTACATGGCAGGCGTGCTGAAGCATGCCCGCGCTATGGCAGCCATCACAAACCCGACGGTCAACTCTTACAAGCGCCTCGTTCCAGGTTATGAAGCTCCGTGCTACGTGGCTTGGTCCGGCAGCAACCGCAGCCCGATGATCCGGATTCCGGCTTCCCGCGGTTTGAGCACACGCGTTGAAGTTCGTAACCCGGATCCTGCAGCGAACCCGTACCTGGCGCTTGCCGTTATGCTGAGAGCAGGACTTGATGGCATCAGCAACGAGCTGAAGCTGCCGGCGCCGATCGACCGCAACATCTACGTGATGTCCGAAGAAGAGCGCATTGAAGAAGGCATCCCAAGCCTGCCGGCCGACCTGAAGGAAGCCCTCGGCGAACTCATCCGCGACGAAGTCATCATCGACGCGCTCGGCGAGCATGCCCTGGCTCACTTCTACGAGCTGAAGGAAATCGAATGGGATATGTACAGAACACAAGTTCATCAATGGGAACGCGATCAATACATCACGCTGTACTAAGAGTGGACAACCCCTGCACCTGACCGGTGCGGGGGATTTTTTTGAGGCTGACAGGCCCCTGCCCAATCTCACTGTTCTTACCATTTAGCCTATACCTCTTTATGCTTTTCGCCATATGAATATGGTGTACCTTATAAATCAAGGAGGTTATCACATGAGCGATGGCGTTGGAGGCGTTGGAGTAGGATACGGTTATGGTGGTTTGTGGGGCGGAGGCGTAGGAGCAATCCTGGTCCTCTTCATCCTGCTGGTCATCATCACAAAAGCCTTTATTTACTAAAATAAAGGAACTGAAAGCCCGTTGGCATCTGCCGGCGGGCTTTTCTTGTCGTGACCGGCATCATCCTTTCAGCGATGCACACAGATCACTTTTTCAGCACATGTAAAGCCGCTCTTCATTTTCTGGCAAACGTAACGGGGTTCTCGACGGTTTCCAAATGAAGGTACATCAATCTCGGCTTTTCAAAGAGCCAGTGATTGTGGATGGCGGTCACTTTAAAACCCTGCTTGCGGGCGGCACTGGTAAAGCGCTGGACTTCCGACTGAAGCAGCGTGATTTCCGCTGTGTTGAGCGTTGTGCCGTTTTTCAAAGATTGAATCGTGATTTCGTGTTCGGTTTCATAGTTTCTGCCGAGAATTTTGGCATTCAGCTTTCTCTCGATCATGATGGAGCAGCTTTTTCCGTCCGACATGCCTTTTCCCCCGAGAATGGCGGCCAATCGGTCGCACAGCGATTTGGAGATGTTCATAAACGGATTTCTCCTTCCCTCTCTCGTTGCTCTAACTTATGCAATAGAGCGGTTGGAAGGTAAAGCAGGAGTCTATAACTCTATAAAATTGTTTTGTTGTCCTGCGAAATTGGATACAATGGCATAGTAACCAATCCTGTATATGGAGTGAGTGTCGTGGTGAAATCCGTTGATTTACCCTCCTAAAATCGCGAAATACACATTTTAGGAGGGTTCATACATGAAATTTATTCCGATCCAAACCGGGCAGTGGGACAGACAGCCTTATTTTGACCACTATTTCAAACAGAACCGGTGCACCTTCAGCATGACAGCCAACATCGAGATCACCTTGCTGCTGGGCGAGCTGAAGAAAAGGGGGATGAAGCTGTACCCCGCCTTTTTGTACATGCTGTCCAGAATCGTAAATGCGCATGTGGAATTTCGGATGGATATTCGGGAGGAGCAGGTTGGCTACTGGGAGCAGATGAGTCCGTGTTATACGATTTTTCATCCGGAAAACCATACCTTCTCCGCGATCTGGACGGAGTACAGCAGCAGCTACCAGAGCTTTATGGAACTTTACCGGGAGGATCAGCTCCGTTATGGGGAGAGCATGGGGCTGTTTACGAAAAAAGACATGCCGCCTCATACCTTCTCCGTATCCATGATTCCATGGGTCAGTTTTACCGGCTTTAACCTGAATCTGGATCATGGCGGAAACTACCTGCTGCCGATCATCACGGGGGGCAAGTATTTTCGGGAAGGGAAGCACGTTCTGCTCCCGGTTTCGCTGCAGGTGCATCATGCCGTCTGTGACGGGTACCATGCCGGGATGTTTCTGCAAGAGCTGCAGCAGCTCGCCGACACCTGCACCGATTGGATGGATTGAGGGATGTACACGCTATAAATGAGGATGAAAGGATTCTCAGGGGACCCTTACAGGGTTCCTTTTTTTGTCGATTGTTCAGCAATGCCTCGTTTATAATATTGCATTGTCTGGGGCAATCATTTAAGGGGACCTTTAGAAATTAAACCTATTTCCTGAATTTCTCACCTCCCTTTTCGAGTCGAATCGCGGCATAATGAACCCATACCAAACAAAAAGGGGATAACAAGATGGCAAAGATGTCGAAATTATTAAGCATCGTGCTTACAGGCACCTTGGCGCTTAGTCTTACAGCTTGTGGAAGCGGTAACAAGGAGGATTCTGGCAGCAGCGCATCGGGCGCGGCCGGATCCAATAGCAGCACATCCGACACATCGAAGGATAAGAACATTACGATTACTTTCCAAAACATCTATCCGGACCCGACGGATCCGAAGAACAAGATCATGAACAAGATTGTGGACCAGTATGAGAAGGATCATCCGAATATCAAAATCGAACTGGATTCGCTCAACACCGACCAGCAGAAGCTGAAGCTGAAAACGCAGGCGGCCTCCAAGGAAATTCCGGACATTACGGTCGTGAACCCTGCGGCGCAAATGCAGCCTTTTGTCGATGCCAAGCTGCTGGCTCCGCTTGATGATATGCTGGCCGAGAACGGTCTGAAGGACACGTTCCAGGACGGGCTGCTTGACTGGTACAGCTTTGACGGCAGTACTTATGCGGTACCGGACGGCAACAACATCGGCGTGGTGTACTACAATAAAGAACTGTTTGAAAAAGGCGGCGTGAAGGTTCCAAGCACGTTTGAGGAAATGGTCGACGTCGTTAAAACGCTCAAATCCAAAGGCATTCAGCCGATGGCCATCGGCGAGAAAGACACCTGGACGGGTTCGTTCCTGTTCATGAACATGCTGCTCCGCACGAACAACGGCCCTGGATTCCTGAAGGACGTTCTCGACAAGAAAAAGACATTTGAAGATCCAGCCTTCGTAGAGGCGGTAGATGCGTTCCAGAACCTCGTGCAGGCTGGAGCTTTCCAGGAAGGTGCAACATCCTTCGACTACAATGCCGGCGAGAACCTGTTCAAAACCGGTAAAGCAGCGATGTACTACATGGGAACGTGGGCAACGGGCGGCATTGAATCGTCATCCGTTAACGGCAAAGTCGGCGTCTTCAAATTCCCGACGATCGGCGGCAAGGGCAACCCGGACGAATTCATGCTGGCACCAGGCAGTGGTTTCGCTATTGCGGCGGACAGCAAGCATCTTGCCGAAACGAAGGAGTTCCTCAACTACTTCATGCTGAACTTCCCGAAAGAAGCCTTTGAAGCTAAAGGCGCGGTCGGGATCGGCCAGAAAGTGGACGGCGACTTCAAGGCTGCAGGATATTCCGACATGGCTATGGACGTGCTGAACATGTTCAAGGATGTCAAAGGCGGAGACCTGGCGTTTGACAACACGATGAATCCGGGCACGGCCCAGGTTCACCTCTCCAGCATTCAAAACCTGTTCGCCCAGAAGAAAAATTCGGCGGACGTGGCCAAAGAGCATCAAGCCGGGTTCGAAGATAACAATCAATAATCAACGGATACAAATCCAGCTTTTTATAGAGAGAACAGGTATTTAAACATGAAGGGGACGCATTTCGGATGCCGTTCCCTTCAATTCCCATGAGGAATATTGCAGCCAAGAAGGAGAAGGAGGAGAGGTAAGTCGTGAACGTGCTGAAGGTCTCCCGCTGGACGATTGCCGCGTTTGTGCTTCCTTGCTTAATCATCTATATCGGTATTGTGTTTGTTCCCATCCTCGTATCCATGTACAGCGGTATGCTGGACTGGAACGGGATCGGCGAATCGACGTTCGTGGGTCTGGCCAATTTCAAAAAGCTGCTGTTCCACGACTCGGTATTTTGGCCGTCGGTGCGGAGAACGTTGATGTTTGCGGTGTTCTCCATGGCCGAGATTCCGATCGCACTGCTTGTAGCCATACTGCTGAAGCGTTACGTGCGAAAACCGAATTTTTTGGTTTCCAGTTACTTTTTACCGGTCATCTTGTCCGTCGTCGTCGTCGGCCAGCTGTGGAAAACGATCTATAACCCGGCTTCGATGGGCGGTATGCTGAATCAAATCCTGGATGCAGTCGGACTGCATTCCTGGGGCAAAGCCTGGCTCACCGATCCTTCGGTCGCCATGTATTCGCTGTATTTCGTCGCCCTGTGGCAGTACCTGGGTTACCACACCCTCATTCAATTTACAGGCATCTCGAATGTCCCGGACGATGTGTACGAAGCGGCCCGTATCGACGGTGCCGAAGGCTTTAAAGCGGATTGGCACATTACGTTTCCGCTGATTGTCCCGATTTTCAAAATTTCCATCGTGCTGGCCTTCATCGGCTCGCTGCAGGCTTTCGACATGATCATGGTCATGACGGGCGGCGGACCGGCGCATGCCACAGACGTCATTTCCACACACATGTACAATATGTCGTTCACGTCCATGAAATACGGTTACGGCAGCTCGATCGCCGCATTCCTGGTGGTGCTCTGTCTGGCCGCCACGTTCTGCATCAACTTCATTTTCAACAAACTGGAGAAACGATACTCGTAAAGGAGGAAACCGCCAATGAACACAAGCACAGCCGTCGCTTTGAACAAGCAGGTGGCCGTAACCAGACGCAAACGGTTTTCCGTTACGAAGGCCATCGTGTTTCTGGTGCTGGGCATTCTGTTTGTAACCCAGGTGTATCCACTGTTGTGGCTGCTCCTGTATTCCTTGAAATCCAATGAAGAAATTTTGTCGGGCAGCTTCTTTGCCCTTCCACATTCGCCGCAGTGGGCCAATTACAGCGCTGCGCTGGAGGGCAACTATTTCCGCTATTTGTTGAACAGCATCTTTGTCACATCCGTGACGATGATTGCGGTCATTATTCTCAGCTCCCTGTGCGCCTATGCGATCAGCCGTTTCCGGTGGCGCTTTGGCGGGGCGGTCATGGTCGTATTCTTGATCGGGATGATGATCCCGATGCAGGCGACGCTGCTGCCGCTCATGATCATTTTCAAAAACATGCATATTCTGAATACGCATCTGTCGATCATTTTGCCGTATGTGGCATTTTCCATGCCGATCGCCATCTTTATTCTTAGCGGGTTCATGAAAACCATTCCGCATGAAATCGAAGAATCCGCGGTGGTGGACGGAGCGGGGATCGGACGCATATTCTCGAGCATAATCCTGCCGATTTCGGTTCCGCCGGTAATGACGGTGTGTATCCTGACATTCATCAACATCTGGAACGAATATATTTTGGCTGCGACGTTTATCTCATCGGAAAAGCTGAAAACACTGCCGTTCGGCGTCAACAGCTTCGTCAGCCAATACTCGGTCAACTACGGGGCCATCGGCGCATTTCTTGTGCTGGGCGCGCTCCCGGTCATCATTATCTACTTCCTGCTCGCCGACAAGATCACCCAGGGTATGGTAGCAGGTGCAGTAAAAGGTTAGTAGGGCAAAGACGGTTTCTGTGATAGAATGACAAATGGATGACCGGATACGAAAGGGGAATGTATCTGTGGGGCGACATTTTCGTTCGATTCACAGCCGTCTTTTTCTGCTGTTTCTATGCTGCATGACCGGCATATTGATATTGATCAGCGTCGTGTATTATTACCGCACCATTTCCATTATTCATACCAAGGTGAATGATATCGCCGAGAAGAACATTTCGCAGACCGCCGGACTGTTCAACTCGCTGCTTCAAGGCTACAACAGTCTCTCCAAGTCGCTCAACAGCAACTACGAGCTGACCCGGCTGCTTCAAGAGACCCATGTAAAAGAGACCGTCGCCATCGAAAACGAACGAACGATTACGAATATTATCGGGGCGGCTTACTATTCAAGGAACGATATTACAGGCATCCATATTCTGACCGACAGGGGCAAAGTGTACAGCTATGAGCGCCAGTTCGCCGGGGTCATCGACAACAATTACGCCCAGACGTCCTGGTACAACGAGCTGAACGCCTCGTCGGGCAATATGGTCTGGCTCGGGATGATGCCGGGTTCGCCGATCAACACGCTGCAGCAGAAAGAGAACGTCTTTGTGTTCGGCCGGAAGCTGTACGATCTGAACACGCACAAGCAGCTTGGCATCATGGTCATCGAAGCGAATCCTTCGTCCATCATGGAGGCGATGTCCAATGTGACGATCAGCCCGGGCAGCCGCGTGTACCTGATCGATCAGAACAACAACATCATCGCTTCGACCGGTAAAAAAGGGACGGAGGCGCCGCACTTTGCCAGCATTCCGAAACCGGGTGCCGAGGACGGTATTCTGGTGGATGACAGCTCAAGCCAGCTGGTGGTCGCTGCCAATACGCCTATGGCGGGCTGGACGATCTACGGTTTTACCCCGAAGCACGACATTCAGGCGGAAGTGAACCAGACGACCCAATACCTCGTTATCGTTCTAATCGTGCTGATTATCGTCTCGACCGTTCTGGCCACGCTGGTATCGCGCAACATTGCTTCCCCGCTGAAGCTGCTGATCCGGGAAATGAAAAAGGTGGAGATGGGCAATTTCAGCGGTTCGGTTAATGTCGACTCGTTTGACGAAATCAACAGCCTGGTGTCTTCCTTCAACCGGATGGTGCACCGGATGGATGAGCTGATTGAGACGATCAAGGTCACGACCGTCAGCGAGAAAAACGCGCAGCTGCAGGCGCTGCAGTCCCAGGTGAATCCGCATTTTTTGTACAACACGCTGGACATGATTTACTGGATGCTGGATGAAAAAGGGAATGAACGCCTCAGCAGGGTCATTCTGTCACTGTCGCAAATGTTCCGTTACAGCAGCAACTGGGAGGAGGCTTCCCGGACGACGCTGCGTCAGGAATTGGAACAGATCCGGCATTATTTGACGATTATCGAGAACCGGCTGGAGGATAGGCTTGTACCGAAGATCGATGTGGATCCACAGTGGATGGACGTCACGCTGCCGAAAATGACGATTCAGCCGATTATTGAAAACGCTGTAAAATACGGACTGGAGCCGCTGGATCGGCAGGGCATGCTGCTCGTTACGGCGGAGCAGGTCATGGACGATCTCCATGTCGTCGTTCGGGATAACGGGAAGGGAATGAACGAAGACACGCTGATGCGGGTCAGAAGCTTGCTGGAGGGCGGCAACCGCACGTCGCCCGAAGCGGAGGACAGAGACGGCCCCGTGCTTCGCCGTGGCATCGGTTTGAGCAATGTGCATGAGCGGATCCGAATGATGTTCGGCAGTCCGTACGGTTTATACTTGGACAGTCAAGAAGGGGAAGGAACGACGGTAACCATCCGTTTACCAATCCGGCACCAAGGAGGAATGGAAGATGAACATTTTAGTCGTGGACGATGAGCATGTGATCCGTGACGGAATTAAGCGCACCATCCACCGGGCATATCCGCAGCATTATGTTCACTTGGCGGCGAATCCGGAGGAAGCGGTTCAGCAGCTGCGCAAACACCGGATTGATCTGGTGCTGACCGATATCCTCATGCCGGGAATGACGGGCCTTGAATTGATGCAGCTGTGCCAAGGCAGTTATCCGCATATCAAATGGGTCATCATTTCGGCTTATTCCGAGTTTTCCTACGCCCAGGAAGCCGTCAAGCTTGGGGCTAAGGACTATATGCTCAAGCCGATCGGGAAAGAGCTGCTGCTCTCCATGATTTCCGGACTTGCTCAGGAGATGGATCGGGAGAATGAAATCGTGCGCGAGGCGGAGCTGCTGAAGTCTAACCTGAAGTATTTGCGTGAGGCTGTGTTTCAGCGCTGGGCGAGCGGACTCGATACTGGGCGCCTTGACGTCGCGTCTATAATTGAGAGCTACCCCGCATTCCAACTGGTGATGGTTAAGATGGAGAGCGACGCGCCGGTGCATCTGGAGCATTTTATTATTGAAAATGTGCTTGGTGAGCTGATTGAAGCGCACGGCTGCGGATTTGTGACAAGCATGGACGAAACGAGCCTGATCGGCCTCGTCTCCTTGGGAGAAGAGGGAGGCATGAAACGTCTGACGGATGAGCTGCGCGCTAACTTGAAACGATGCGTCAAGGTGCCTTTCCAGATTCAGTCGACGGGACTTATCACAGACATTCACCGGGTGCCGGAGGAAGTGCGGCGGATGCGCCAGGAATCGGCATCGCTGGAGTACGAATACAACAACCCGGGAGGTAACCGAGCGATCGAGGTTGCGGTGCAGTACATCAAAGCGCACTATCATACGGATCTGTCCCTGGAAAAGGTAGCTTCGGTCGTGTTCCTGAATCCGGTCTACTTCAGCCAGCTGTTTAAGCAGAAGACGGGAAGCGGCTTCAAGGAATACGTCACCAATCTGCGGATCGAACAAGCCTGCAAGCTGCTGCTGCAAACGCATTTGAAGCTGGCCGACATTTCGGACAAAGTCGGATATGTGGACGTCAAGCATTTTACCCAGGTATTTCGCAAAAAAACGGGAAAAACCCCGACGGAGTACCGTCTGGAGCAAACGGCGGATTCCCGTGAGGTGTGTCCCACCTGAATCATCCTGCCTTGATCCCAACGCCGAAAAGAGCCCTTGACCTTCCTGAGTAAGGAAGAGCAAGGGCTCTATTGCTGCTTGTCCAGCATCATCTGCTAGTGAATATCGCGGAACAGCCCGACGACTTTGCCCAGAATGGTGACATGGTTCAGACGCAAAGGTTCGTAAGCCGGGTTCTCCGGTTGAAGCCGGATATGGTCCTTCTCCTTGTAAAACGTCTTCACGGTTGCTTCATCCTCATCCGTCATGGCAACGACGATGTCCCCGTTATCGGCTGTCTGCTGCTGTCTCACGATGACGTAGTCACCGTTATGAATGCCAGCCTCGATCATACTGTCCCCAACGACGGAAAGCATAAATACTTTCTCATCTCCAACATAGTGCTGCGGCAGAGGGAAGTAATCTTCAATGTTCTCCGTTGCCGTGATCGGAACCCCAGCTGTAACCTTGCCTACTACGGGAACTCTGGCGATCGTATGCGTGAACAGATTGCTGCTCTCGGATTCTTCTTGTCCCAACAGTTCAATGGCACGAGGCTTCGTAGGGTCTCTGCGGATCAAGCCTTTCTTCTCCAGTCGGTCCAAATGGCCGTGTACAGTCGAGCTGGAAGCCAACCCTACCGCCTCACCGATCTCTCGGACGGACGGAGGATAACCCTTGGCGCGGACTTCATTTCTGATAAATTCCAATATCGCTTGCTGCCGGCTAGATATCTTTGACATTCCCCATCAACCCCATTTAGTAACGTTTGGTAAAATTATAACATAGAACTGCCGTTCGTACAAACATAAGTTCTAAATGATTTTGCTTTGATGGAGCGGGATTTTCGCGGCTTCTGAATGAAGGAAGCCCGCCTCTAAAAACATAGGAACAATTGTTCGAAAAAAGTATTGAACAAAACAAATGTTCGTGTTATATTGTTCTCATAAAACAAGAACAAACGTTTGGAGGCGTAATATTTATGCTGAAACACACTACATACCAAAGTATTTATAATAACTCATCCGTTAACCCATCCATCAATGAAGCTATAGCATCTCCTTGGTTGAAGAAAGTCCAGTCCTTCGTGCCTGGCCCTGCCTTGATCAAACTGATCCTGGCGGCCCTGATTATTTTGGTGGGATGCACAGGTGTCGTTCGCGTATTCGCGGGAACCTCGGATGATGTTCGGTTAGAGAAAAATGTCATCGTTCAGCAAGGCGATACGCTGTGGGGAATCGCTTCTGCCCATAAGCCGGAAGACATGGATATCCGCGCATACATTATGGCGGTGAAGAAGTATAACGATTTAACCAGCAGCGAAATTCAAGCCGGAGAAGTATTGGCACTCCCACAATATTAATAGAAGATAAATGATCAAGAGCTTGGAAAGGTGTGAACCTTGACAAGCTCTTTTTATCATGGCAAAGTTAGGTATGACTTGAATATTGGAGGAGTAATTGTATGGATATCGACAGCGTTGTAGAGAGAATTAATAAGCTTGCGCGCAAGCAAAAGGAATCCGGTTTAACCGAAGAGGAAATCGAAGAACGGGCCAAGCTTCGTGAGAGATACCTTCAGAATGTCCGCAGAAATTTCAGACAGCAGCTGGACTCGATTGAATGGGTGGATGAAGAGAAGAAATAACACCCGCTGCTGGATTAGACTCATACATTCGATTATGGTATAGACTGACTCAAGGTTTTGTATGGCTCACTACCGAGAACAGAATGCTTCTATGTAAGCGCACCAGGTTTCCTTCATTTGCTTTCTATTATATAGAATGTGAAATTACAGGAATAATTGCTGTAAGCAGTATTGGGCCGTTATATATGAGGAAGTTCAACGCAAAACTTTCGTTCAAACTATATAGCCGAAAGCATTTTGAGGAGGTTCGTGAATGGCCCGTTCATGGGAAAGACAGGTAAGAAAAAATTCAGCGCAGCTGAACAAGCAGAGAAAGAAAGAGGGAAAGCCATCCATCTATAGCACGGGAGGTCCATCGGCTGACATTTATAAAGGAAGAAACTATGTACTTCCGATTACGATGGTCGCTCTGGCCGCGGTTTACTTCCTGCTCGGAATGCTCGGACAGGAGGGTACGGCGGGAAACAGCGGCATGACCTGGATCATTATGGCCATGTACGTGTTCCTGGGCTTGATGATCTTTTTGCGCAGACCTTTCCTGCGCGTGGAGAAAAACGCCGTATCGACGATCAAGTTCAACCGGGATCGGCGACTGACCGCAGACAATATCGCCAAGATCAAGCTGGCCAAAGGCTCTGTCGTGATTGAGCCGAAGGGCAAAGGCGGCAACTGGGTGTTCACGCGCCTGATCAACCGCTACGATACCGATGCCATAGGGGAACGTCTGGAGCGTTTTGCGCAGACCCACAATATCCCTTTGGAAAAATAAACAAATATAAGAGATAGCAGATGGAGAGGATGGAAGAGGATGCCGGTACAAGCTGTTTTTTTCGATTTGGACGATACGCTGTTGTGGGATGAGCGCAGCGTGAAGGAATCCTTTGAAGCGGTATGCGAGACGGCCGCCAAGGCGAAGGGCATTGACGCCAAGGAGCTGGAGGAAGCGGTCCGCAATGAGGCAAGGGCGTTATATCAATCCTATGACACGTTTGCCTTTACCCAAATGATTGGAATTAACCCGTTTGAAGGACTGTGGGCCAACTTCAGCGCAGGCGAACAACCTGAATTTCGCAGACTTGAGGAGCTCGCTCCAGGCTACCGCAAGGAATCATGGCGGCGCGGTCTGCTGAAGCTTGGGGTTGACGATGAACAGCTGGCCGGAGAATTGGCCGAGCAATTTGCCGCCGAGCGCCGCTCCCGACCCCATGTATATGAAGAGACCTTCCAAGTACTGGACGAATTGAAAGGAAACAAGAAGCTGCTTCTTCTGACGAACGGCTGTCCTGCGCTCCAGCAGGAGAAGATCGCTGGGGTTCCTGAGCTTGCCCCATATTTTGACGAGATCGTCATTTCGGGTACATACGGCAAAGGCAAACCGGATCCGACCATCTTCGAACATGCGCTTTCATTACTTGGATTAACACCGGAACAGACGCTCATGGTCGGCGACAAGCAGACAACCGACATCAAAGGCGGAAACAGCGCCGGACTGACCACAGTGTGGATCAACCGCACCGGAAAAGTAAAAGATCCGTCCATTGAGCCTGATTACGAAATCAAGCATCTGTCTGAACTGCATCGCATCATCGCCGAACGTTCTTGAGTCGGTCTTATATGCTAGCCTGCCCAGAGGGGAATCCCTTCGTCCGGCAGGCTTTTATTATACCTTGTGTATATGAATGCCCCGTTTGATGAGCAAGCTTGACCCTTTCCGGTCAATTTGTTCCATTTTGTTAACAGATGGATGGTTTGGGTGAGGCGATAATTATGTATAATGATGAAGAATATGGACAAACAGCTTACATAGATAGACGTATAGGGAGTGACTTCGCTTGAGAAAGTACGGTTTTGTTGCTTTGCTGCTGCTGGCGGTATGGAGCATAGCAGGCTGCGGCAGCGGCGGCGGTGGTCATGCGGGCATGGACATGAGTGAGAGCATGATGGATCCGGTGCAGGTGGATCTTAGCTGGACGCCGGAGCAGGCCAAGGTAGGTAATCAAGTTACCATCGAGGTGAACGTAACGCAAAAGGATAAACCCGTCGATAAGGCCGATGAGGTTATGATTGAAATCTCGAAGGAAGGCGACAGCAGCAGCCATGAAAAGGTGGCCGCCCAGAATGCCGGCGGAGGAAAGTATACGCTCGATAAGACCTTCGATCAGGCGGGCACCTACAGCATCACGTCCCATGTTACGGTAGGACCACAGCATACGATGCCGACGAAAAAGCTGACCGTGACGGAATAATCAGCATCATGATTCGTTTGATAACGATAAGCAACCCCCGTTCTTCCTGGCGAAGGCGGGGGTTGCTGCGTATATCGCTATATTTATGGATTAGGACTGAAAGCTTGGGTCCTGAACCGGATGGGCGACCCAGCCGTTTTCCTCGATAAAGAGGCGGACGGCGATAATTTTACGATTGTCCATCAGCGTAAAGAAGTGGTTTGTATTTTCCGGAACGGAGATGACATCACCGGCTTCGAGCTCTACATTGAAGTAGCCGATGTCGCCTGCGCCCTTGATTACGAATATGCCTTTGCCGCCCACGATCGCCCGGATTTCGTCTTCGGTGTGGGTATGAACCTCTTCGAATTTATTCAGCAGGTCTTCCAGGTTCGGCGTAGCGTCGGACAGCGTGATGACGTCCCAGATCTTGTAGCCGCGGCGGGCCGCCAGATCACGGATCTCCTCATCGTAGGTGTCCAGGATTTGCTTTTTCTGCTCGTCGTTCAGTTGAAAATTGGTTTGAAGCTCCAGAGGCAGCTTGGAAGCATCCCATTTTTCATAAAGAACGTTTTGATTGTTGAGGAACTCACGAACATTATCGTCGCCGGTAATCCGTTCGTTCGTATTGCGAATCACGATTTCAGCCATCTCTAAACCCTCTTTTCCACTTGGATTAATTCATATTATAACGAACGATACTTTTGTTGTCGATTATATATTACACGAAAATCAGGAGCAAAACCCTGCCTTAAGGCATTTCTTGCACTTTTCTAATAAGGGCTATTCTGATAAACTAAGATTTAACGTTTGGCAGGGGGGACATACAGTGAACAGACCTGACTTGAAGGAATTAATGAAAGAACGAATATTGATATTGGACGGTGCCATGGGTACCATGATCCAGCAGGTCGACCTTGGCCCTCAGGATTTTGGTGGAGAAGAGCTGGAAGGCTGTAATGAAATGCTGGTCATTACCCGTCCCGATGTGATCGAACAGATCCACGAGAAGTATCTGGAAGCCGGGGCGGATCTCATAGAGACGAATACGTTCGGCGCTACCTCGGTCGTATTGTCTGAATACGATATTCCCGAGAAGGCGCGGGAGATTAATCTGCTTGCTGCGGAAATTGCCCGCAGAGCGGCGGATAAATTCAGCACGCCGGACAAGCCTAGGTACGTGATCGGCGCGATCGGCCCGACGACGAAGACGCTGTCGGTAACCGGGGGCGTAACTTTTGAAGAGCTCGTGAGCAGCTATGAGGAGCAGGCGGTTGCCCTGATCGAGGGCAAAGTCGACGCCCTGTTGCTTGAAACGAGCCAGGATACACTGAATGTTAAGGCCGGCAGCATCGGAATCCGGAATGCCTTTGCAAGCACTGGGATCACGCTGCCGATTATGATTTCCGGTACGATCGAACCGATGGGGACGACCCTAGCCGGGCAGAACATTGAAGCGTTCTACATTTCACTGGAGCACCTGAATCCGATTTCGGTCGGCCTTAACTGTGCGACAGGTCCTGAATTCATGCGCGATCACATCCGTTCGCTCGCCTCCATGGCCAAAACGGCGGTCAGCTGCTATCCGAATGCCGGCCTTCCGGATGAGAACGGGCATTACCATGAATCTCCGGAGTCTCTGGCCCGGAAGATGGAAGACTTTGCGGAGCAGGGCTGGCTCAATATTGCCGGAGGCTGCTGCGGAACGACCCCGGATCATATCCGGGCATTGAACGAGGTCATGAAGGGTTACCAGCCTCGTCAAATGGAAGGGAGCCATCCGCCGGCGCTGTCCGGAATTGAGCCCGTGTACATTGAGTCGGACAACCGGCCATATATGGTGGGAGAGCGGACTAACGTGCTCGGCTCCCGCAAATTCAAGCGCCTGATCGTGGAAGGGAAGTACGAGGAAGCTTCGGAGATCGCCCGGGCCCAGGTCAAAAACGGAGCGCACGTCATCGACGTGTGCGTGCAGGATCCGGACCGGGATGAAGCGGAGGATATCAAACAGTTCCTGGAGCTGGTGGTGAAAAAGGTCAAAGTGCCGCTCATGATCGACACGACCGATCCGAAGGTCATCGACCTTGCGCTCAAATATTCTCAGGGCAAAGCGATTATTAACTCCATTAACCTTGAAGACGGTGAAGAAAAGTTCGAACATGTGGCTCCGCTCATCCACAAATACGGGGCTGCCGTCGTGGTGGGGACCATCGATGAGAGCGGGCAGGCCATTGACCGAAACGACAAGCTGAATGTGGCCAAGCGATCCTACGATCTGCTCGTTCATAAATACGGCATTCCCGCTGAGGATCTGATTTTCGACACGCTGGTGTTCCCGGTTGGTACCGGTGATGAGCAGTACATCGGTTCCGCCAAGGAAACGATTGAAGGGATCCGTTTGATCAAGGAAGCGATGCCGGAGTGCCATACGATCCTTGGCATCAGCAACGTCTCGTTCGGTTTGCCGGAAGCGGGCCGCGAAGTATTGAACTCCGTTTTCCTGTACGAGTGTACGAAAGCGGGCCTGGACTATGCCATCGTGAATACCGAGAAGCTGGAGCGCTATGCCTCGATTCCAGAAGCGGAGCGGAAGCTGGCCGAAGATCTGATTTACAATACGAACGATGAAACGTTGGCCGCGTTTGTGGCGGCGTTCCGTAATAAAAAGGTCGAGAAGAAAGAGAAAATTTCGAACTTGTCGCTGGAAGAACGGCTGGCTACCTATATCGTTGAAGGCACCAAGGAAGGGCTGATTCCCGACCTGGATGCTGCGCTGCAGAAGTACGGCGCCTTGGAGATCATCAACGGGCCGCTCATGGACGGCATGTCCGAAGTCGGTCGTCTGTTCAACAACAACGAGCTGATCGTGGCGGAGGTGCTGCAGAGCGCCGAGGTGATGAAAGCGTCCGTGTCCTATCTGGAGCCTTTTATGGAAAAGAACGAAACGTCCGTCAAAGGGAAGATGCTGCTGGCCACCGTTAAAGGCGACGTGCATGATATCGGTAAAAACCTGGTCGAGATTATCCTCTCGAACAATGGTTACCAAATCGTCAATTTGGGTATAAAAGTACCACCGGAGACGATCATCGAGGCTTACCGGAAGGAGCAGGCCGATTTGATCGGACTATCCGGTCTGCTGGTGAAATCCGCACAGCAAATGGTCGTGACCGCGCAGGACTTGAAAAATGCCGGCGTGAAGGTGCCGATTATGGTTGGCGGAGCGGCATTGACCCGCAGGTTTACCAAAACGCGGATCCGGCCGGAGTATGAAGGCATGGTCGTGTACGCGAAGGACGCTATGGACGGGCTTGACCTGGCAAACAAGCTGATGGATCCGGAGCAGCGCAGTCTGATGCAGGCTGAAATGGACGCGGAGCTCGAAGCGCTTTTGGCGGAAGCTGAAAAACCGGTTGAGCTGCCGGAACTGACCCGTGCGGCCAAGTCCAACGTGTCGACGGATGTCCCGGTCTTTAACCCGCCCGATTTGGAGCGGCACATCATCCGCAACTATCCGATCAGCCACATCATCCCATACATGAACATGCAGATGCTGCTTGGACATCATTTGGGGTTGCGTGGTCAGGTCGAGCAGCTGCTGGAGAAAGGTGACGAAAAAGCGCTGGATTTGAAAGCAACCGTCGATGACGTACTGGATCAGGCCGCCCGCGAGGGGATTATCCAGGCGCATGCGATGTACCGCTTCTTCCCTGCGCAGTCGAGGGGCAACGACATTGTCATTTACGATCCGGAGGATCATACCAAGGTACTGCATACGTTTACGTTCCCGCGCCAGAACGTGGCACCGTTCCTCTGCCTCGCCGATTTCCTGAAATCGGTCGACAGCGGCAAGATGGACTATGTCGGCTTCCTGGTCGTCACCGCGGGACAAGGCATTTCGAAGCTGTCTTCGGAGTGGAAGGATAAAGGGGACTATCTGAAGTCGCATGTCCTGCAATCGGTGGCGCTTGAGACCGCCGAAGCGCTGGCCGAGCGCGTTCACCATATGATGCGTGATACGTGGGGCTTCCCTGACCCGGCCGATATGACGATGAAGCAGCGTCACGGGGCACGGTATCAAGGCATCCGCGTCTCCTTCGGATATCCGGCATGTCCGGATCTGGAGGATCAGGAGCCGCTCTTCAAGCTGATGCAGCCGGAAGATATCGGCGTACATCTGACCGAAGGCTTTATGATGGAGCCTGAAGCTTCGGTGTCGGCGATGGTGTTTGCCCATCCGGAAGCACGGTATTTTAATGTCGACAAGGTAAAATAATATATATTCGGTTCATAGCCGAACCGAAGCAAATGTCAGCAAAACCCTCCGATTGTTCGGGGGTTTTTTGCTGGCGCATTCTTGGAAAGAAGGTATAGCGTTATGGAACTGGAGTTTTTGGGTACCAATGCGGGGGTTCCTTCCCTGCAGCGGAACGTGACATCGATGGCGCTTCGGATGTACGAGGAGCGGCGCAGCTTCTGGATGTTCGATTGCGGCGAAGGCACGCAGCATCAAATTCTGCGGTCTTCATTAAAGCTGAGCAAGCTGGAGAAAATTTTCATTACCCACCTGCACGGTGATCATATATTCGGTCTTCCCGGGCTGCTCTCCAGCAGGTCCAACCAGGGCGGCACCACGCCCTTGCAGCTGTACGGACCGCCGGGGATCAAAAAATACATAGACACGTCACTTACCGTCAGCCAGTCGCGAATCGAGTTTGAACTTGAGGTGAATGAGCACACGGGGGGAGTCATTTTTGAAGACGGGGAGGTCCGGGTTGAATCCCGTCTGCTGGAGCACCGCATTGACAGCTATGGATACCGGATCATGGAAAAAGACAAGCCAGGCAGCTTGGACTTGAAACGGATGGCCGAGTACGGGTTAAAACCGGGGCCGATTTACGGCCGTTTGAAGCGCGGGGAGAGCATCGCCTTGGAAGATGGCCGGGTGCTGACACCGGCAGACGTGCTTGGTGCGCCGAAGAAGGGGCGCGTCGTTACGATCTTGGGCGATACCCGCCCTTGTGCCAACGTTCTGCCGCTGGCCGAACAGGCGGATCTGCTCGTTCATGAGGCCACGTTTCTGCATGAGCTTCATGAGACCGCACACAACTACCATCACAGCACGGCGCTCCAAGCCGCAGAAGCTGCCCGCGACGCGGGGGCCAAGGAGCTCATAATTACGCACTTCAGCTCACGTTACAAGGATATGGAGCACCTGCAGCCTCTATTGGCGGAAGCCAGGTCACTCTTTCCAAAAACGCTGCTGGCCGAAGAATTGGTGCTGTTTCCGGTGACCCGCCACGAAGAATAGTGAAGACATAGGGCAGGCGATAATGGTATGAAGGCTCCGGGCGAGCCTTTTTTCTTTAAGATTATAGAATTTATAAATTTCAGCGAAGCTGAACCATTCTATAATCGCAAGAAAAACTTCAGCTAAACGCGGTCTGTCTTCTTTGAAGGTACGTCGATAGACGTTTTTCTTACTGCAGCGGTTCATTTCCCGGATAATCATTATTTTCCGGGAAAGCGCAGGAAATGACACAACTTAGCACAATTGGACTTCCCGTGATAGGTTTCAGGGTAAACGCATGACGAAATAATGGAGATAAACGTCCTTGTCGTCGTGCTTCCGGTTGCCACATTCCTCCGTTTTCTTTTACAATGGAACAAGCTGGGTTACAGGAAGCCTGAAAATCGACCGCTGCAGCGGGAACCAGGCTTTTCGCAGCCAAAAGTTTTACTAGATGAAACGAGGTATGTCCATTGAACACGCTGAAAACTACCCGCGGTCTGCTGATTGACCTGGACGGAACGTTATATCATGGGAAACATATGATACCCGGAGCGGACATTCTGATTCGAACGCTGCAATCGCGGGAAATCCCTTATTTATTCGTGACGAACAATTCTTCGAAAACGCCGGAAATGGTGGCTGCTCATTTGAACGAAATGGGTGTTCCCGCCGACAAAGAGAAGGTTTGCACCTCGTCACTGGCCGCTGCGCGGTATATCGCTGAAGAATCTCCTGGGGCCAGAGTGGCTATGCTAGGGGAAGATGGGCTTCGGCAGGCTTTGATTGAGGAAGGGCTCAAGCTCGTCGACGATGCGCCTGAATTTGTCGTGCAAGGGATCGACCGCTCTTTTACTTACGATACGCTCGCCCAGGCCGTTCGCTGGATCCGTGAAGGCGCCCGTTCTGTGCTGACCAATCCCGACCTTCTGCTTCCTTCCGATCACGGGCTTGTCCCGGGGGCCGGATCGCTTGGAGCAGCAATTGAAGCGGCTTCCGGTGTCAAACCGGTGATTATCGGGAAGCCTTCGAGCCACTTGATGAAATATGCTACGGATCGGCTGCAGCTATCCCCGACCGAAGCCACTGTGATCGGTGATAATATGCGTACGGACATTGCGGCAGGGGCTGCCGCGGGATGTCAGACGATTTTGGTCCTGACGGGGCTGACGACGGAGAGCAACTTGCAGATGCACGTCGATGCAGCCGGCATCTCTCCGGACATCATTTGCCGTGATCTGACCGAGCTGACTCAGCTGTTGTGTCCTTGACACCTTCAGGGACCGTTTTATATACATTTACACGAACATCCGTGATGGATTTTGAAAGGATAGATGAACAAGATGCCGGAACTGCCGGAAATGGAAAATTACCGAAGATTGCTGTCAGAACTGATTATCAATGCTCCGATTACGAACGTGGTCGTCAACCGGGAGAAATCCATTAATGTTCCCGTTGAAAGCTTCAAAGAGGAGCTGCTTGGTACGAGAACGATTTTTGTGGAGCGGCGCGGAAAGCACCTCATTTTCCACCTGAACAACGGCCGCAGGCTGCTCCTGCATCTGATGCTGGGCGGCTTGATGTATTACGGAACCGAAGAGGATCGCCCGAAACGTTCTACCCAGATTGAAATTTCGTTTGGGGACCGGACGCTGTATTTTATCGGCCTTCGGCTAGGCCATCTTCATCTGCATTCGGCAAAAGAAGTCGATGAGCTGTTCGCTCCCCTTGGACCGGAACCGCTGGACCGCCGGATGACCCCGGAAAAGTTTGCAGGAATATTGCAGGGGCGGCGCGGATCTTTAAAATCGCTGTTGGTCAACCAGCATGTCATTGCCGGCATCGGAAACTGCTATGCGGATGAAATCGCGTATGAAGCCGGACTTCTGCCTTCAGTGAAGGTTCAGGACTTGACGGAAGCATCGGTTGCGAGGCTGTATGATGCCATGCAGAAAGTGCTGCGGGAAGCCCTTGAAGGCGGGGGCTATATGGATACTCCGTTTATGGTGGGAGACCAGTTAACCGGCGGCTATGACGACCAGTGCAAAGTGTATGACCGTGAAGGGGAAGCATGCTACCGTTGCGGCGGTACGATCAAAAAATCCGAATTAAACGGGCGGAAGGTCTTTTATTGTCCGTCCTGCCAGCATGAGCAGTAACCAGCTGCTCATCGGCTGCCATGTCAGCACGCGCGGCGGTTATGGGAGAGCTGCCCGGCGGGCATGGGAGATCGGAGCGAGATCGTTTCAATATTTTCCGAAAAATCCCCGCAGCATGTCGATCAAAACGCTGGATGTATCTGCTGCGGCGGACTGCCTTACCTTTTGCCGGGAGCACGGCATGCCAAGCATCGCCCACACCCCGTATCCGATCAACATCGCAATCGGCGACAGCCGGGGCCGGGAGCTGTACGAGCTGACCGTCAAGTCGCTGCAGAACGATCTGATCATCGCCGAGGCTTGCGGCACGGTCGGCATCGTGGTCCACTTCGGACATTTCAAAGGGCGCGATGCATTACAAGGCTACAAAAATATAATACAATGTTTAAACGAGACGCTGTCAGGCTGGCAGGGCAGCGCGAAGATTTTGCTGGAAAACCAGGCCGGCACCCCGGGCTCAATGGGCATTACGCTTGATGAGCTGGTAAACATCAGGCGGCTGAGCGATTACCCGGAGAAAATCGGCTTTTGCCTGGATACTTGCCATGCATACGCATCAGGCGTGTGGGATCCGCGTACGACGGATGCGCTCGTTGAGCGGGGCAGAGAGCTTGGATACTGGAGCGATCTGGCCGCAGTCCACCTGAACGATTCCAAATACCCGCTCGGGTCGGGAAAAGACCGCCATGAGCGGATCGGTCAGGGGTATATTGGCGAGGAAGCCTTTCAGGCGCTGCTGTCATATCCGGAATTCCATGGCAAGGCGCTCGTACTGGAGACGGACGCAGGCGAAGACGGTACGCACCGCGGAGATATCGCCAAGGTGAAAAGCTGGCCGATCGAATAGCCGTTTCGTTTTGTTTTTTTTTAGGGAAGGGGGGACCCGAGCGTGATCCATCTGTTTTTGGATGACTACCGCCGCTGTCCGCAAGGCTTTACCCTCGCTCGCAATGCGGGGGAATGCCTTCTGATGCTCAAGGAGTGCGAGGTTGGCATATTATCGCTTGATTTTGATTTGGGACCCGGGGAAATGACCGGCAAGGACGTGGTCAAGCATATGATTACGGACGCCTTATTCCCGCAGGAGATTTATTTGCATACGTCGAGTATGTGGGGGAAAAAGGAAATGTATGAGCTGCTCTATCATCATAAGCCAGAGCATGTCGTGCTTCATAATGGCCCAATGCCTCCGGATGTGCTTGAGCGGATTGCGGGAGGGGAAACGCAATGAGGCATCTAAGTGAGCAGGAGCTGCTTAAGGAGCTTTGGACTAAGGGGCAGCCGCTGGCCGTCTTTTTGTATACTCCTTTCTGCGGCACGTGTAAAGCAGCCAGACGAATGCTTGAAGTGGCGGAGCATTTGCTGCCGGAGGGCATCGTGGCGGATGCGGATGTGAACATGCTGCCGCAGGTCGTTCAGCAGTATCAGATCCGCAGCGTGCCTGCGCTCCTCGTCACCGACGCGAACCGCAGCGCCAAGCCGTCCATACGGTACAGCATGGGCTCCGTGGAGGACCTGCTGCAGGAAATTAGGGGTGTGATATCATGATTTCGATGAAGGACGTGACGCTGAGAAGAGAGGACAGCCTCATTCTTGACCATGTGTCTCTCGAAATAAAACCCGGAGAGCATTGGGCGATTCTTGGGAGAAACGGCTCGGGTAAAACGACGATGCTGGAAATGATGACGGGTTATCTTTTTCCCAGCTCGGGTACAATTGAAGTACTGGGTAATATATATGGCGAGTGCGATGTCCGGGAAGTGCGCAAAGAAATCGGCTATATCAGCCCTTCGCTGATCGAAAGGCTGTCGCTCAGCGACCCGGTATGGGAAGTAGTGGCCACCGGAGCGTACGCTTTTTTGCGGTTTTATCAGGAGATTCCGGCGGACGTAAAAGAGAAGGCTTATAGTCTGCTGAAGGATATGCACTTGGGAGGACATGCGGGGCATCCCTTCGGCACGCTCTCTCAGGGCGAACGGAAAAAGGTATTGCTGGCACGCTGCTTGATGGCAGAACCCAAGCTGCTGATCATGGACGAGCCATGTGCGGGCCTGGACTTATATGAGCGGGAGAAGATGCTGGCCGAGGTCGACCGGCTTCGCCAGCGGAATATGACCGTGGTGTATGTGACCCACCATGTGGAAGAGATCGTGCCTCTATTCACCCATGTGGCGCTGATCCGTGACGGCAAAATTGCCGGTTCCGGTCCAAAGCAAGAGGTGCTGACTAACGAATTGATCAAGCGGACTTACGACATTCCTGCCAAACTGGAATGGGATGAAGGACGTCCATGGATTAAAGTGATTTCTGGAGGGTAAACCCATTTTGACTGATCATAACTTATCGAATAATGAAAATAGCGAGGAATCGGGAGATTCCATCTCAAGATTTATATGCACGGCAAACCACGGCTTCGCTCCTTATGCCCAGGAAGAGCTGCGCCGCAAATTCGGCCGCCTGAAAAGCCGCGTGCTCGTGTCTGGAGAGGTGTTCCTGTTAACGCTAAATGAAGAAGCCGGCCGGGCCGTAGACATGATTATCAGCAGCCCGCCGATCTTTCTGCGTCACATCCAGCCTGTGCAGCTGGAGCAAAATGCAGATGACATGGATCAGGCGGTCCGTGAGGTCAGCGCCTTCCTGCGAAACCGGAAGGAGCTTCATGGCGCAGCCGTGTCGCTTCAGGTTCGGAAAGCCGACGACAGCCTGTGGCAGGACAGCGCGGGCAAACTGCGAGAAACGCTGGCCGAGATGCTGAGTGACATCGGGGCGGATTTTGTCGTGCAGAATCCGGAGTGGATCATTTCTATTTTTGCTGCTGGAAGCATGCTGTACGCCGGGGTTTCACGGCCATCCGACAACTTGTCGGACTGGAGCGGCGGAGCAATCCGCTTTCAGCGTGAGGAAGGACAGATCTCCAGGGCCAAATTCAAGCTGCTCGAAGCCGAGCACAGCTTTGGCATCGATTTCACCGCTTTTCACACAGCGCTTGATATCGGAGCGGCGCCTGGAGGCTGGACGTCCTTTTTGCTGGAGCGCGGTTTACAGGTTACAGCCGTGGACCCGGCGGTCATGCATGAGTCGCTGCAGGGGCATCCCTCGCTGCGGATCCTCCGGAAAAATGCCTCAGAAGTACAATTCAAGGATGAGGAATTTGATCTTCTTGTATGCGATATGAGCTGGAGTCCGAAACAGATGGTGAAGCTGGTGAAGGAGCTGCTGCCAAGCCTGGCTGAAGGAGGAACGGCGGTTGTAACGGTGAAGCTGATGCATAAAAAACCGATGGCATTAATTGATGATGTCATTTCGTCGTTCGAGCAGGCTGAGATGCAGGTTCAGAGAGCCAAGCAGCTGTTTCACAATCGGGACGAGATCACACTTTATATGATTAAATATTAAGGTTGTTAATGCTGTAGTACTAGTTTGTCAATAATTGGCGCAATGATGCAGTTTGGAAAATATTTCTTGCGCTATCCGACAATTTATTTTATACTGGTACCAAAATTAACCAAACGATAATATAGGGAAAGCATCCCGGAGTACGATCGTGGCCCAGGTCACGCCGTCATCCAGAGGGTGCTTTCCTTTTTTGTCGTTCAGAAAGGTTGTGTATACGATGAGTCATCCTTCCAGGCTGCGTCCCGGACAAAGGATTGGAGGGAGGTATGAAGTAATCGCCAGCATTGGTGAAGGGGGTATGAGCCGGGTATACCTGGCAGCGGACCTGAAGCTTCCAGGCAAGCAGTGGGCCGTCAAGGAGACACCGTCGAGGCCCGAGCTGCTTCAGGGCTTGCAGGATGAGGCTGAGCTTCTCATCTCATTGAACCATCCCCGTCTCCCGCGAATCGTCGATTTTTTCGCATCGGATGAAGAAGGGTTCGCTTATTTGGTCATGGACTTCATTCAGGGTGTCACGCTCGAGAAGTATTTTAAGGAGAACCAATACAGGCTCCCGGCTGGCACTATTCTGCAGATCGCAAATCAGCTGCTGGAAGTGCTGGAGTACCTGCATGAGCATGAACCCGCGGTCATTTTTCGCGACTTGAAGCCATCCAACATTATGCTTGCCCGCCAGCTGGAAGTCCGATTGATCGATTTTGGGATCGCCAGAAATTACAAGCAGGATCAATATCAGGACACCGTTAAGCTCGGTACGGTCGGATTTGCGGCCCCGGAGCAGTATGGATTGGGGCAAAGCGACGCAAGGTCGGACTTGTACGGCTTGGGCGCCTTGATGCTGTATTTGTCCACCGGCGGCAAATGCAGCGAATGGAAGGAAGGGGTACAGGAACTGATCCGCCCCGATATTCCGAAAGGCATGATCCCTATTATCCGCCGCTTGCTGAGCATTGAACCCGAAGACAGGTACCAATCGGCCAAGGAGGTACGTTCGGTCCTGGATTCCATCGGGATGCTGGGTACAGGACCGGTGGGACTGAAAGCGGGGAGGAAGCCGGGATTTCCGGGAACGCTGGTGATCGCGGTCATGGGGGCCGGCAGCGGCACGGGGACAACCCATACGGCGATTGCCGTCGCGCATTATTTGGCCCGAAGCTACGGCAAAGTGGCCCTTGTCGAGATGAATCTGCAATCTCCGGCGTTCGGCCGGATTCAGAGAATCGCGGCCGGCAGGACAGATCGCGTGCAAACGGGTGAGCGCAAGTTTGAGGTGCAGGGCGTGGATTACTGGCGGCAAACCGGGAGGGCTGACGTGATCTCCCTGCTTGGTGGAAGTTACGACTTTGTGGTGATGGATCTGGGAGCTTATTTCGGTAATGACCGGCTGGAGGAATTTCTGCGTGCGGATATTCCCATTATTGTCGGATCGGGAGCGGAGTGGAAGCACCAGGATTTGGTCGGGCTCGTCCAGCAATTGTCCAGTCATCCGCAGCATAAGTGGATGTACTTTCTTCCGCTCGCACCGCAGGACGCTGTGCACCGGCTGCGGCGTACGCTGGGCACGTCCCGGGTATTTTCCATCCCGCTTCAAGTGGATCCTTTTGATCAATGCGATGAGATGGACCGGGCATTTGTCCGGATATTCCAAGGGCTGCTGCCGGTCGCGGAGCGCAGACGAAAGTTCAGGTTTGGCTTAAGCTGAGAGGCGACGATGAAGGAGGGAGTAATCGGGAAGTATGTCAAAGTTAAGGCAGCGAACGAAACACTTGATTTATGCAGGCCTGGCAGGCGCTTCGGCGATGGGGCTGCTGTTTGCAGGCTATGCGGTCTGGAACGCGATGGAGCACAACAAACGGGAGGGAGCGATAGAGCGCCACTACCAGCGGCAAATCGCCGATTTGGAGCAGGCTCAGCTCCAGTCGCAGAAGTCAATGGCATCCGGGTGGACTATCTCCCGCGATGTTGCTCCCGGAGAGACGATCAAGCAGGGCGATCTGATTCAGATCAGGCTTCCGCTCGAGGCTGCCCCTGGCAACCTGATCACGGACAAGGACGGAGCTGCGGGAAGGACGGCCAAGATCGAGCTGGGCAAAGGTACGCCTCTAACCGAAGCGATGCTGTATGAAGGCCAGCCGACCGCACCGGATTTAAGAAACCGGGAGATGAAGGCGGTCTCACTGCCCTCCAACCTGAGGCAAGGGGATTCCGTCGACATACGGATCCAGTTTCCTTCCGGTCAGGACTACATCGTGCTGTCCAAGAAAAAGATAGATAAGCTTGCTTCGCCAACGATGTGGATCAAGATGAACGAGCAGGAGATTTTGTCTTTGTCGAGCGCCATGGTGGATGCCTATTTGCATGATGCCGCATTATATGCGCTCACTTACGTTGAACCGGAAATGCAGAGCAGGGCGGTCCCGACCTATCCGGTAAATAAAGCCGTGATGAAACTGATCGCGAGCGACCCTAACATCGTAAATAAAGCGGAGCAGACGCTGGCTGAGGCCGTGCGCACAGCGCTGGAGAGCGACCTTGCCCGCGCAGATGCACAATCTCCAGGGAACGGCTCATTTTCGGCGTCGGAATATTCTTCAGGGTCTGGTCAGGCCTCAGGATCTTCCTCTAGCACGCCAAGCTCGTTCCAAACGAACGGTTCAACCCCTGCCGGGGAGTCAGAGGACTCGTTTACGTTGGACCAACCACAGCAGAACAAGCTGCTTGAACAGGCAGTGAAAGAGGGTGGAAGTTCAACGGATCAACCATAGTTAAGAGCAGCCGGAGCTGTATGTAAGCAAAGCAACACGATTCGTGAACTTTTGAAAATATCGACTGGCCAGGGGTGATGAGGTGAAGACGTGGATCTTTGCCGGGATATGTGACAAGAGCGAGCTTCTGCTCTATGTGTGCATGCTGCTTCGTGCGGCAGGGCAAAAGGTATTGCTGGTGGATGCGACCGAGAAGCATAAATATCCGCTGTATATCGGACAGCTGGACAAACCGCTGTCTTTGACGGAATTTTCCGGCTTTGATGTCGCTTCGGGTTTTGCGGATGAATCCGAACTGAGGGAACATCTCGCGTTAGTCGGGACATCGATCGAGCAATACGACGTAGTTGTATTTGATATGGAGCAGGCGGAATTTTGTCCCCGTGATTCCTGGGAAAGCGCCGCTGCGTTGGTATGGGTCAGCGATTATGAGATTTGGACGCTGGAGCAGGGAAGGGATTGGTTGGAAGACCTGCTACGCGGGCATTTCGGCAGTACGCCGCTGGAGTTCTATAAAGTGTACGTCCGGGCAGTGGATGATTTTTTTGACGAAGGGTACGCGGAAGGATATTTCGGCAGCCTCCCTGTGCTATGGAAGGAAGCATCTGTTGTCATCCCGTGGGTCGAGACGGATTATGCCTTGAAGCTGCAGAACGATCATACCCGGAAGGTACGGATCAGACGCCTAAGCCGAATATATAAAAAAAATCTATGCCTGCTGATGAGACTTCTGACAGATATGGAACCGAAAACAATTCATCGCGCCTTACGGAGCGCAGAAAGGAGCAAAGTATGAGTACAGTAGCATTTTGGAGCCCGTTAGAGGGAGGGAGCGGAAGTTCGGCGCACGCAGCAGCGGCTGCGGCTTGCCTTGGTTTGGAATATCGCCTGCGCGTCCTTCTCGGTCACGGTGGTACGGCGGGGGAACGTGTGGAAGGGGCGTTCCGAAGCAGCAGGCTGGTGCTCGACCATTCCCTCGTGTCGTTTCACGATCACGGTATGGACGCGTTGGAAAGGCTTGCGGTTAACCGGCGTTTATTCAGGGACAATTTCCGGGATTACACGATTCCTGTGCTGCCTGAGCGTCTCGACCTCGTCCAGGGAAATGACCGTCGGGGAGGAACGCTGCCGGGTTATCGAGGGCAATCGGTGCAGTCCATCGTAACGATCGCCAACCAATGTTATGATCTGGTGCTGCTGGATGCCGGGTGCGGGATGGTGGCAGCCGGGGATCCGGGGGACGGGACGATGCTGGAGCAGGCGGATCTGATCGTCATCAGCCTGACGCAGAGCGTTCAGGGATTGGAACACTTTTTCAGCGGGAGACACTATCCCGACCAGTTAAAGGATAAGCCGGTTATCCTTGTCCTTGGGCGCTACGACAAAGAATCCCACTGCACGCTTCACAACATTAAACGCAGATTCGGGTATAAGGGCATTCTTCATGGTGTTCCTTACAATACGGATTTCATGGATGCGTGGAACATGCATGGTGTCATGAACTATATGCAGCGCAGCCGCAATCTAAACGATCGGCACCCATCGGCACACTTCTACGGCAGCATAAGGCAGCTGGCCAAAGACCTGATGAATATGCTTGAAATACCCGCTTTGAAAATGGTGGGAAGGGGAGCTTGAATGTTTTCCGGACCGCTGTTCAACATATTGTTTATGGCAATCATTCTATTATTTGCAGCTCTTTTCATTTACTTGAGATGGCTTGATCTGCGCAAACGGCCCCCTGTATCCGGGACAACCGGCGTTGAATTTACGATCGAAGCGATGACATCGTTCGTCAAACAGACCCTTCACGAGCTGACCCACAGTCAACTAACCGACCTGGGACTGCATGAAGAAGAATACAAGCGCAGGCTGAATCAGCGCAGTGAGCTGCGCAAAGCGCTGAAGAACTGCATTTCCGGAGATGTTCATGAAAAGCAATACGTGAAGCAGTTTATGGCCGATTTGCTGGTCAAAAGTTATGGCGTGACGGAGGGCAACATAGATCAGGCGATTCCGTTTGCGGATCCGAGGCTTTTGAGCGTACAGGATCAATTCGAAATTATCTTTTATTTATACAAACTGCAGTATGGCCAGGACGCGCTGTCAATGATGCTCGAACTGCACGGTCTAGCCGAACTGCGCGTGCTTCCTGGTTATGGCGATGAGCCAGTTTATGCTGTAACCGCCAGCGATGTGGAACAAATGTATGCCAATGAATCCCGAAGCCTGACGTTTTCGGAGAAGCTGGAAATTGTCGTTCAGCGTATTTACCAGCAGTTTAAAGGGTTTTCGGTCATCGATGAGCTCAGGGATCAACGGATTGACGGTGTGAGCGGCGGTGTGAGCGGTATTTTGGCTGACGAGTCATTCGCCGCCTCCTATGGACTGGACCCACTGCGTATGCTGCAAGCTTCGGTTCAGCCGGATCGTAAAGCCAGAATGACCGAAAGCGTGTGGATATTTTACAGGGGCAAAACGATTCATATGGCCTGTCTGTCCTTCGGGACAGAGCTTGAGCTGAAGCGTGTCTGCCAGAACATTTATAAATACAATCACCCCGGCCAGCTGTCGGAAGCTAACGGCTACAAAGTAAACGAAATGAAGGACGGGTCGCGCGTCGTGGTGGTCAGGCCGCCGTTTTCGGAGTCATGGGCTTTTTTCGTCCGTAAGTTTGACATCCGCAGCGCGACGCTGGAGCAGCTGGTCACCGGGGACAACGCCCAGCTTCCGATCCAAATGCTGCGCTATCTCATGAAAGGGAGCCGAATTACGGCCATCACAGGAGCCCAGGGCTCGGGTAAAACGACGCTGCTGATGGCGATGATCGAGCATATCTACCCGACCTATACACTCCGGGTGCAGGAAATGGCGTTCGAGCTCCACCTCCGGAAGATCTACAGCCGTAGAAACATTTTATCGTTCCGGGAGACAGATCGCATTACCGGACAGGAAGGATTGGACCTTCAGAAAAAGACGGACGGCACGGTCAATATATTGGGCGAGGTGGCCAGCGACGGGGTTTCCTCCTGGATGATCCAAATGTCTCAAGTCGCCAGCTTGTTTACCGTATTTACACATCACGCCAAGACGTTCCGCGATTTGATCTTCTCCCTGCGGAATTCCCTGCTGAAGAGCGGCGTGTTTCACCATGAAGCCGTTGCTGAACAGCAGGTGGTTCAAGTCATCAACTTTGACATTCATTTGAAACGGGATGCTGCCGGCAAACGGTACATCGAACGGATTACCGAATGCATTCCCAAGGAGAAGGAGCCGCTAGGCATGATTGAAGGGGGCGCCCACGGGAGTGTCAGGAAGATGCTAGGCCAATTTATGCAACTGCAGGCGGAGTATTACCGCCGCGTTCATGACCAGAGCTCCTTTTCCTTCCGGAACATCATCGAGTTTCGCGACGGAGGATATGTGGCTGCAGAACCCATTTCCGAGAGGAACTTCAGGGAAATGGCCGAGCAGATGAGTGTGGAGGATGCGGTCATGTTCAAGGAATTTGCTCAGACGAACTGGGGGAATGGATATGGGAGTTAGGCGTCTGCTGTTCCTGGTTCTGATCATTTCTCTGGCGTTGTTTGCGGTAGTCTATGCCGTCATGATGTGGCTGAATAACAGGTCGAGGAGGAACCGGCTGGAGCTGCTGAGCGATCCTACACGTCCGAAGGATGAATTGATGCTGCGCAAACGATGGCAGCAATTTCTTCAAACCGCTTATATCGTAGGTTGTTCTGTACCACTTCTTTCAGCCTATATCCGAAAAGTAAGGAAACGGGTAAGCGGCGTTCATGCGTATGAGGAGTTTTATCTCCGCCATGAGGTCATGAATGTTACGCTATCCATACTGGGGACACTGGGTATTTCAGTTGCGGTGCTGTTTTTGCTGAACCCAAGCTTAAGTTTCCTTCTGCTGGTTCTGCTTACTGCGGTGGTGATCAACAGCCTGTTGATCGACATGGTGGTTAACCGGCTGGAGCGGCGGCTGCTCGTCCAAATGCTCGATCTGTTTTCGGACATCCGCCACCGGTATCATCAGCACGGGATGGTGGATGAAGCGCTGCAGGAGGCGGATGAATCGGCAGATGACGAGGCAGGCCTTCATACCCGAAAAATTGCCGAGGCGCTGATCAGCAACAATCCTTCCGAAGAATTGGAAAAGTACTATGAAGCTGCACCCAACCGTTTTTTAAAAGCATTTGCCGGTATTTCTTACATGATCATGGAGTTTGGCGACAAGGTGAAGGAGCAGGGCTCTATCTATTTGCAGGGACTTAGCGGTCTGACGAAGGAGATCCATCTGGAAATTTTGCGGCGAAGCAAGCTCGATTATCTGTTAAAAGGCCTCAACGTGATCGCGTTAGTTCCCCTGTTTTTTACCAAGCCGATCGAGCGATGGGCCAGAAGCAGCTTTCCGGCGATGGATGAGTTTTATATGAGCAAGCTCGGGTATGCGGCCAAAATCCTCATTTACATCGAGATTATCCTGTCGTTTGTTTTGCTGCAAAAGCTTCAGCAGAATGATGAAACTACATACCGGGCGGGAAGAAACAGCCGCCCATGGGAGAAAGCAATATCGCGTTTTCCGTTATTCCGGGTAATGGCCACATGGGCCGCCCCCCATCCGGGAAGCGCTGATTATTCCAAAGTGGTCCGCTTGATGAAGGAAACCGGAACCGAGCTGACCTATGAATGGTTTTACATCCGGCGGGTCGTCTACAGCCTCATTGTATTTGCGGTTACGCTGACGATGACATTGTATCTTCATCAGATGTCCAGGCACCACATCATGTACGATCCGGTGGTTCAGGACAGCTTCTTCGGGCAGACGACCATCACCCAGCAAGAGGAAGGCAAGCGTCTCAGCAGCCGGGATCTAGATGTCATGAGAAGGGTGAACATGTCGCCGGAAGCTACCTATGCGGAGATTGCCGAACAGCTGCAGGCTGACAGCAAAGGTTTCGGCAAAGACGAGCTTGTAGACTCGGCTAACCGGATCCTCGGTAAGCTTCAGGCCTATCACAACGAGTATTTTAAATGGTGGGAGCTTGTGTTGTGCCTCTTCGCCGGCATGCTTGGATACGAATGGCCTTTCTGGCTGCTTCTGTTCCAGAGAAAGCTCCGCTATATGGACATGCGGCATGAAGTCTACCAGTACCAGACCGTCATTTCGATGCTGAGGGAGATGGACCGGATTTCGGTGGAGGAAATTTTAGAGTGGATGGACCGTTTTGCCGTCATATTCAAAATTCCGATTCAGAAGTGTCTCATTCATTATGACCACGGCGGGGAAATGGCTCTCCAGCAATTGAAGGAGGAGGTGCGGTTCACCGAGTTTCAAAGAATCGTGGACAAGCTGCTCCTTTCTGTGGAGAAAATACCGATCAGCCAGGCTTTCGACGATTTGGAAGGCGAGATGTCCTTTTATTTTGAGCAGCGAAAACAGGATTATGAGCGGATCATTGATACAAAAGCGGGTCTTGGCAGGCTGATCGGCTTTGCACCCATGTACTCCTTGATTTTCATCTATTTGGTCATCCCGCTGATTGCGATGAGCTTCATGCAGATGAACATCTATTACGAGCAAATTCAAAAAATATAAGGAGATGTAAACCTATGAACAACGCGTCCAGTGCATTAAAAGTAGCCGCAGGCATTTTTCTGACGATCGCCCTCATTACGATTGTCGTCATTCTGTTTATATCGGCGCAGGAAGCCACAAAAACCGCGCAAAACAATTTCTCGGACATTCAGACCGAGCTGTCCCAGGCTTCGTTTACGGTTTACGACGGAACAAGCATCAGCGGTTCCCAGGTGACGAATGCACTGCGAAAGTTCAAGGATAAGGACCAATTCGGCATTTTGGTGAAAACGGGCAAAAACAGGCAGGGTCAGTGGTACGGCAATCAGCTCAACATCAGCGCCGATATTGCGAGCGACACTTACGGTTCGGTGATCAATACAGGGCAGCGTGTAGGAAACTTGACGGAAACCGCCAACGAGTCCAGCAATGAGTATGTCAACCCGAGCGGAAAGTTTAAGGCAAGCATCGTGAAGGACAGCTCCAATGTGGTACGGGGACTTATATTTGAGCAGTAGGCAGGGACGGTGAAGGAGTGGCTTAGGTTATGAATCAGCATGCAGAAAGCATGATTTCCGTCAGTTTAGCCTTCATTTTGTTTATTAGCGCCTGCATCTTCGTTCTAGGCTTAACCGGAGAACTGAACCGTGCCGTGAACGGGGCAGGGCGCGCCGCCCAGGGACAGTTGAGAAGCGTACAGCCCGTTTTGGAAGAATCGCATGAGGATTGGGTGAGCGGCTCTCAAGTTGTGTTCAGTATGATGGGGCTTAACGATCCGGATGTCCGGATTTCGGTTGACGGTGTAAATGTTCCCGGAGGTCCGTGGGAGGATGGGTTTGATTTCTCAATGATCGAGACCGGCGCGCTGTACTCCGTTGCTTATGAGTGGGACGGCTCCGGCATCCTGACCGGCATCCATTTTGCAAAGTCGGAGAATAGGGAGAGGACCAGGCATGAGTAACGCCATCTCGAAGTTTGCGGCGGTGCTGCTGGCCGTGGTCGTCATGTACATTTATCCGGCAGCGGAAGCTTCGCAGCGGCAGGACGACCTGTCCCGCATCGTCGTCTATAATGCAGTGACGCAGTTCGTGGATGCCGTAAGGAACAAGGGCTATATCAGTCCGGTGATGTATGAGCAGTTTCTGGAAGAAATTCAGGCGACGGGCAACGAGTTCGACGTGCAGATGGAGCATCTTCACAAGAAATATCATCCGGAATATACCGACGCGGCTGACCCGGGTACGTTTCAAAACAAGTTCAGAACCGTTTATGACGGATATTATACCTCTGACATTATGGATTATATATTTCCCAACACTACGGTTCCCAAAGACGATGAATCGAGAGTCTACAAGCTCACGGCCGGAGACTTTTTTAAAGTTACGGTCAAAAATGTGAACCGGACGGCGGGAACGGTGATGTTCGATTTCGTTACAGGGGCATTAACCGGTGAGGCCGCAGTGATCGTTTTTCCGTACGGAGGCATGGTACTTAATGAAGATTACTGATTTTTGCCTCGTATTCATCGTCATATTTTTTCCGGTCTTTTTGATCGTGGGTTACCATGTTCAGGATCAGCAGAATGTTCGTTTTACCGAGCTGAAGTACGTTACAGCCTTGAGAACAGCCGTTCAGGACGCGGGGAGCATGCTGAACGTCAATGAGCGGCAGGAGTTTGAGTCAGGCTACGGCTCGGCGAAATTTGTTAAAGCGGATAAGGAGCTGGCCCTTGATACGTTTTACCATACACTGTATGCCAATTTGGGGATCGAAGAGGATGCGGCTGCCCAGCAGGTGCTGGACCGTTACATTCCGGCCGTAGTTGTGATCGATTATGACGGATTCTGGGTGTACGCGGAGGAGGAATATAAGGGAGCTGACGGCATGGCATATGCCAAGCATCTATGGCTTCCGAAAAAGCCGTATAGTTACAGCGACCGGGCAGGCAATCTGGTCCATTTTACGCTCGATAATGTCGTAGAAGCTTATCAAGCCGGCTCGGGTACTTGGATCAGGGGACTTCAAAGGGAGCTCGGACCGACTTCGTCCATTCCTTTGCTGCAAGATGGGGTCCGGTATGAGCAGGTAAGAAGAACGACTATCGTACAGGCGATCGAGGACGACCTGGCGAATGTCATTAACAGGCATAATGAAAAGGCAGTCCGAAACGGTGCATCGTACGTGTTTACGCTTCCGCTCATTTCACAGGAGGAGTGGAATAACTCGATCGACGATATCGGCATCTTGGCGTTTATCCAAGGCATCCCTATCGGCGAGCAAGCATTGAACAATTACGCGCTGGGCAGCGGCCGTTTGGTCAAGTCGACCGTTATCAAGGCGGGGGTGGATCACCGAACAGGTATCCGTTATTATTCCAGAGGCGATTGTGCCGGTGATTTGGACGCTGCGGAGACCTTCACGAGCGCCAAAGAAGCGGCTGCAAACGGTTATTTTGAGAAACCGTGCACACGGGCTTTTGAGCCGTAATGAGTTCTTCAATTAAGAAACCATGATTTCGTGGATTTCTGTTTTACGGCCGGCTCCTTCTTATGATAAAATGATGTCTTGAATGTCATTTCAATGACTTGATGCTAAAAATGAATTTTTATCATAGATAGGAGCGCAAAAAGCAGCTATGAGCTTATTGACAGTCGAAAACGTCTCCCACAATTTCGGGGAACGCACGTTGTTTAAAAACGTATCCTTCCGCCTCCTGGCCGGCGAACATGTAGGTCTCGTCGGTGCCAACGGTGTCGGAAAGTCAACCTTGATGAATATTTTGACGGGGCAGCTGCTGAAGGACAGCGGCAAGGTAGAATGGACGCCGAAGGTCCGCTACGGTTATTTGGACCAGCATACGAAGCTGACGCCGGGTAAAACGATCCGCGATGTGCTTAAGGATGCCTTCCTGCCGCTGCTCGAGCTGGAAAAAGAGATGATGGAAATCACCGAGAAAATGGCCGATGCGTCTCCCGAAGAGCTGGAGCTGCTGCTTGAGCAGATGGGCGATATTCAGGAACAGCTGGATATCGGCGATTTCTACATGCTCGACGTCAAAGTGGAAGAGATGGCAAACGGTCTTGGCCTGAATGCGATTGGGCTGGACCGGGACGTAGCCGCCCTCAGCGGTGGTCAGCGCACCAAGGTGCTGCTGGCCAAGCTGCTGCTCGAGAAACCGAACGTTCTTCTTCTCGACGAGCCAACCAACTATTTGGACGTGGAGCATATCGAGTGGCTGACCCAGTATCTGAAGGATTATCCGCATGCCTTTATCTTGATCTCCCACGATACGGAGTTCATGAACCAGGTCGTCGATGTCATTTACCATCTGGAATTCGCTAAACTGACCCGGTATTCGGCCAATTACGAGAAGTTTTTGGAGATGGCGGATATTTCGAAAAATCAGCATATCGACGCCTACGAGAAGCAGCAGGAATTTATCAAGAAGCAGGAAGACTTTATCCAGCGGAATAAGGCGCGTTATTCGACCTCCGGCCGGGCGAAGAGCCGGGAGAAGCAGCTGGAGCGCATCGAGCGGATCGATCGTCCGGAAGAAGCGGCCAAGCCGGTGTTTAACTTTAAAGAGGCACGGGCCAGCGGCAAGACGGTGTTTGAAGGGATCGATTTCGAGATCGGTTATACCCACGCCCTGCTTCCCAAAATGAGCATGACGATTGAGCGCGGAGAAAAAATCGCTATCGTCGGCTGCAACGGCGTCGGCAAATCGACGCTCCTGAAGACGATCATGGGTAAAATCCCGCCGATCAGCGGCAAAACGTACCTTGGCGATTTTCTGTATCCGGCCTACTTTGAGCAGGAGGTCCGCCCCGGCAACATCACGCCGATTGACGACGTATGGAATGAGTTCTCGTCTTTGAACCAGCACGAAGTCCGTGCTCACTTGGCCCGCTGCGGCCTGAAGAACGAACACATTACGCGTCCGCTCAATATGCTCAGTGGCGGCGAGCAGGCGAAGGTGCGGCTGTGCAAGCTGATGATGCGTGAAGCGAACTGGATCCTCTTTGACGAACCGACAAACCATCTCGACGTCGTGGCCAAAGCCGAGCTGAAGCGCGCCCTTCAAGAATTTAAGGGGACGGTGCTGCTCGTTTCCCACGAACCGGATTTTTATGAGGATTGGGTCACCAAAATTTGGAACGTGGAAGAGTGGTCCGCGCAGCGGGCTTAACTGCCTTGTGAATATCGAGCACTCGCAACAAACAATAACCAAAAGCATATGATAGCCGCTTTCCTTCGGGATTGCGGCTTTTTATGAAAGGAACGATGAGCGATGCAACATACAGGAGACCGTTACTCCCGGCAGGAGCGGTTTGCCCCCTTGGGCAGGGAAGGCCAGCAGAGGCTGGCGGGCAGCCACGTTCTCATAATCGGCGCGGGGGCGCTTGGCACTTCGATCGCCGAGACGCTGGCCCGTTCCGGGGTGGGCCATCTCACGATCGCCGACAGGGACTACGTGGAATGGAGCAATCTTCAGCGGCAGCAGCTGTTTTCCGAGGAAGACGCCCGGCGGCGGCTGCCGAAGGCGGTAGCGGCCAAGCAGCGTCTGGAGGCGATCAATTCGGAGATTGTCATCGACAGCCACATTATGGACGTGCGCGTCGATGAGCTGGAGGAGCTGGTCCGCGGAGTGGATCTGATCATGGACGGTACCGATAATTTCGATACCCGTCTACTGATCAACGATCTGGCTCACAAGCATGACCTTCCCTGGATATATGGGGGCTGTGTCGGCAGCTATGGCATCACCTACACCATTCTTCCCGGCAAGACGCCATGTCTGAACTGCTTGCTGGGCACAGTCCCGCTCGGTGGAGACACCTGCGACACAGCGGGCATCATTCCACAGGCTGTACAGATGGTGACGGCCCACCAGACTACGGAGGCTATGAAGCTATTAAGCGGGCATCCCGAGGCGCTATCGAACAAACTGGTGTCCTTTGACCTATGGCGCAACGAGTGGATCACAATCGGCGTTGACCATGCAAAAATGGAGGATTGCCCGACCTGTGGACATCAGCGGACATACCCCTACCTGTCAGCTTCAAATCTGGAGAAAACCGACGTGCTCTGCGGGCGCGACACCGTCCAGATCCGTCCCGGAAGCAAGCGGTCTCTCGATTTGGCGGAAACGGCCGACAGGCTGTCCAAGCTCGGAGAGGGCATCGTCGACGCCAACCCTTTTCTGGTATCATTTCAATTGGAATCGAAGCGGATGGTCATCTTTGCCGACGGGAGGGTGCTGGTGCACGGCACCAAGGATATTCCCGAGGCCAGGTCGCTGTATCATCGGTATTTTGGGTAAAAGGTATCATTTTTCAAATTCAGACCATTCCGTACTCCGGAATGGTTTTTTATTTTGTGGCCACCCTAAAGGGAAGCAATCGGCGTGCTCGCCGGAGCAAGTGGTACTGACCGCACGTCATTAATACTAAAAAAGTCGGTGGGCTGACATGCACGAAAGCATCCTGGCTATGGGGCTGGCGAGGGAAAGTGAGGTCGTTGACGCTCTTCTGGAAGAGCGGTTCGAAATATATATTGCCGGGGACGAAGAAGAAGCTGCTCAATACGCGCGCAGCCATCCGGTCGACCTGCTGCTCATGGATTTGACCGACTCCGCTGTGCCTTTAACCCGGCTCATTCGCACCGTCCAGCGTGAGCAGAAGGGCCGGCGGTTCCCCGCCGTCGTTTTGACGCCGTCCGATATGGACCTGCCTGTGTCCAGGCTTTTCCGAGCAGGCGCAAACGACGTGCTGAAAAAGCCTGCCGACACCGACGAACTGCTGGCCCGGATCCGCAATTTGCTGTCGCTGTTCGGGCTGATCGAAGAGCAGTACGGACAGACGGTCACGATTGCCGACCTGGACATCGAACCCAAGAGCCGGACGGTAACGCGCGGTGGAACCCCTATTGAACTGACCGCAAAAGAATATGACCTGCTGCTGTACCTGGCCAGGCACGTCAACCAAGTGTGCAGCCGTGAAGACATCTTGAAGTATGTATGGGAATTCGAATTTCATATGGTGACCAATGTCGTAGATGTATATATCCGGCATTTGAGGAAAAAGGTAGACCGCGGATTTAAGCAAAAACTGATTCACACCGTGCGCGGAGTGGGTTATATAATAAAAGAAGGCCAATAGTCCTACAGGACTACCAGCCTTCCACGTTGATTTGTATTATAACCTACAGTACGCGGCGTGCTTTCAGATAAGTTCTCTTCCAGTTGCCGGAGTTCAGATTGGAAATCGTTACGCCGGGAGAACCGTACGTGTGCAGAATTTTACCGTTGCCGGCATACACCGCCACGTGAGTTACGTTATGTCCGTTGGCTCTGCTGCCGCTGGAGAAGAATACGAGATCTCCGGGCTTCAGGTTTGCTTTCGATACGGCTTTTCCGACTTTGGATTGCGCCACAGAAGTACGCGGCAAGTTTACGCCGTACTTCTTAAAGATATGCTTCATAAAAGAAGAGCAGTCAAAATTTCTTGTTGTGCTGGTCGAAGCGCCGAACTTGTATGGAGTACCCATATATTGTTTACCGTAATTTACGACTTTTTGACCAGTCGTTGTCGATGTCGTTGCAACTTGAGTGTTAGCTGCAGAGGCTTCCGTTACCTGTGCGCTCGTTGCGATCATTCCACCAAAACCTATAGATGCACATAACCCTACGGTTACTACTTTTTGGATCAGTTGTTTGTTCATGTTGTATTACCTCCAAATTTCGTTTTCTCTCAAGCTCGTCTCCGAGTATAACAGCTTTGAAACAACCTAAATTCTGGATGATGTGTAACAAAACGTTGTGGCTGTAAGGGAAATGGGCTTTTATTAAAAAACGATTAAAAGTTACAAAAAATTAAGAAATACATTTACCCATCCTAGAAGCAAATAAAAAAACCCTTGATAAATCAAGGGTTTTCATTGTTTTTTGCAATTTTCATATCGGTTACAAAATTGTTGTCAAACAAAAGCTGCTTAATCATTGCTCTGGATGACCAGCAAGAGTCCGCCTTCCACGGTGATTGTGCCTTGGGAACCGGTTAATTGGTTGCTGATGCCGAGGGATTCTCCCATTTTAAGCGTGGCGTTGTCCAAGGGGTATTGGAATCCTGTTAATGTAATTCCGGTCACTTCGGGAGTCATAGGCAGCAGGGAAACATACTTATACCCTCTGTCCTGGACCTCAATGGAAGAGCCGGTGAGTGTCATATAATTGTTACGATCCAGCAGGGCGCAGGAGATGTGGTGCTGCAATACCCGGTTCATCATCTGGATATTGGCTAACGTGTGGTCGAGCCTCGATCCTGTCACTCCCATCAGCAGAATGATATCCGGCTGTTCTTTGATGGCAAGGTCCAGCGCTAGCTCCGTATCGGTCAAATCCTTGTCGATGGGATCGCAATCAATGAGCTGCTTGCTGCCGCTCCTAACCTTTTGCAAATCGGCCGGAGATATGGAGTCAAAATCACCTACAGCCAGATCAGGCTTATAATTGTTTTCTATTAAAAATAACGCTCCCCGGTCGGCACCGATCAAAAAGTCGGAAGGCCTGATTTCCTTCAAGTACTGCTTGTGCAGATCGCCTCCGGAAAAGATCAATACCCGTTTCTGTTCCATCCTATTTACCTCCGATTGTCGCATTGACGGCTCTTGGCAAGCCCTTTAATTCGCTGTTTATCGAAAGGGCTTGGAAGTTATTCTAGTATAAATCAGAATAGATGGTTGCACAATTCGGCCGGCAGCGGCTACAATGGATGACAGCATATGTTAGGGAGAGGTCAGAAATAAAGTGGACATGCACGTTTTTGAACTATTCAGCATTATCGGCACCATCGCTTTCGCCATGTCCGGTGCGCTCGTAGCCATGGAGGAAGAGTACGACATTTTGGGGATCCTGGTTCTCGGCCTGGTGACTGCCTTCGGCGGCGGGGTCATCCGCAATGTGCTGATCGGTGTGCCGGTGACGACGCTCTGGAGCCAGGGACTGCTGATCAAATTGGCGATCGTGGCGGTGATCGTCGCTTTCCTGCTGCCTGTAAACTGGATTAGGCACTGGAAGAGGGCGGAGGCGCTGCTGGATGCGGTGGGATTGTCAGCCTTCGCGATCCAAGGTGCATTGTATGCAGCCAACATGCATCATCCGCTCAGCGCGGTCGTTGTTGCCGCCGTGTTGACAGGCATTGGAGGAGGAATTATCCGGGACCTGCTCGCCGGAAGGAAGCCGCTTGTGCTTCGAGATGAAATATATGCCGTATGGGCGATGCTGGCCGGAGTAGCCATCGGACTGCATTGGATCCAGACTACACTGGAAGTGATCGTTTTGTTTGCGGCGGTGGTGGTGTTCCGGATGCTGTCTGTTTTCTATAAATGGAAGCTCCCGCGGCGTTCGCTGCAGCCATCTGCCCTACAGCCCGTCATCCGCGACGAACGGCACAAGGAATCAGCATAAAGCTAGGAGGACGAGACTGACATGATTTCCGTTTTATTTGTTTGTTTGGGCAACATTTGCCGCTCACCGATGGCTGAGGCGATCCTGAGACATAAAGTGGGCGAGGCAGGGCTGGATGGAAAGATCAGCGTGGATTCCGCCGGCACGGGGGACTGGCACCTCGGCAAGATTCCACATGAAGGAACCCGGCGGATGCTGGATCAGTACAAGATCAGTTATGCGGGAATGAAGGCGAGGCAGGTCGCGAGCAGCGATTTCGAAACTTTCGACTACATCGTCTGCATGGATGACAGCAACGCGACGAACCTGCGCAAGCTTCCGGGGGGAGAACAGGCGACCGTCCTGAAGTTTATGGACCTGCTGCCGGATCATGAGCTTCGCGAAGTGCCGGACCCTTATTATACGGGGAATTTCGAGCTGGTTTACGAATTGATGGACGCGGGCTGCCAGGTACTTTTGGACAAAATATGCCAAGAAAAGCTATAATAGAAAAGACACGCCCGAACGAGGCTATGATCAAAAAGGAAAGCGGCAGGCGCACTGCCGTTTTTTCAGGCTGGAATTGAAAGCGTAACCACTTGCGGGGATAAAAAAGGTGAACGTCGGCTGAGCTGTGGCTGCTGCATTAGCATTCATACCGGAACATGTTCACCTTTGTGCTGTTCAATAGAGGGTAATGGGTCAGGCGCGAAGAAAATAGAGCAGTGCATCCGGCAGTTCTTTTTGCCAGAAGCCCCAAATATGCTTGCCGTCTTTCTCGGTATAACGAACGGTTGCACCGCGGTCCAACAGCAGTTCTTTCATGCTTCGGTTAATCTCGACGAAGTTGTAGACTCCAAGGTCGCTCTCGAAATGGGTTTCCTGCAGGCCGACGATCATGTAGACATCGAGCCAGGACAAGTCATCGTTTTCGGCTACGATTTCCTGGGTGTCCGTATAGTAAGCGCCGGACAAGCTGATAATCCGGTGGAACATCTCCGGATAGTTCATAGCCAGGTGGAGCGAAACGCATCCTCCCAGCGAGTCGCCGGCCAGCACGCGCTGCCTGGGGTCTTGCCGCACGGGATATTTTTGCTCGATGAAGGGAATAATTTCTTCGGCAAAGCACCGGGTGTAGGCCTCGAACCGGCTTCCGAACGGCGCATATTCTTCGGTTCGCACGGAGGTGTCGACCTCGACGCCTACGACGATGAAGGGTTCGGCGAGATCATCCAGAATCAGCTGATTGGCGATGGTCGCGATCCGGCCGAAATTAAAAAATTCCTCGCCATCCTGGCAGTAGACGACCGGATAGCTGACGACCTCGTGGTAGCCGGGCGGCAGATACACGCGCAGGTTACGGCTTTCGTTCAAAAAGCGGCTCTCCAGTTGTTCCTTGTGAATGGTTCGTTTCAAGTATTTTGAATCCGTCATTCATGATCACCTTTCGTGCGGTTAATTTTTGCAATCGGGAAAACAATAAGTTACTATAACCCATGTTTGCCGATTTTGTACCTGTTCCAGTCAAAGCTTTCTGTCTGTTATACAAAATACATTCGCCTGTTATACATACAAAGCGCAAATATTTTGAAATTTAATCCGCAATAGCTTTGACGAAACGAATAAAACAGGTGTATAATAATTCTATAACAGCGGAACTTGATATTCAAATTTTTTTGTTGAGGTGAAGAGAATGAGCAAGGTTCCTTATGAAGTGTACACCGAGGAAGTCGAAGCGCTTTCCGTGCTTTCTCCGGACGGTGAAATTGTTAATGAAGCGAAAATGCCTAAACTTACTGATGATCAGTTAAAAGAAATTATGTACCGTATGGTATTTACACGTACTTGGGATGACCGTGCTGTTAACCTTGGACGTCAGGGCCGTCTCGGCTTCTACGCACCAGTTTCCGGTCAGGAAGCGACGATGGTCGGCAGTGAATTCGCGCTGGAGAAAGATGACTTTATCTGCCCGGGCTACCGCGACATGCCGCAGATCGTATGGCACGGACTTCCACTATACCAAGCATTCCTGTACTCCCGCGGACATCAAGAAGGCGGCCGCATTCCTGAGGGCGTTAACGTCTTGATGCCACAAATTATTATCGGTGCGCAAATTTTGCACGCGATGGGTATTGCCATGGGCTACAAGCTGAAGAAGCAGAAGCAAGTGGTCATTACGTACACAGGTGACGGCGGATCTTCCGAGGGCGACTTCTACGAAGGCCTGAACTATGCCGGACGCTTCAAACTTCCTGTCATTTTCTTCGTACAAAACAACGGCTACGCCATTACGACTCCTTTCGCAAAACAAACGGCAGCCTTGTCGATCGCACACAAAGCGGTTGCAGCCGGTATCCGCGGCGTAAAAGTCGACGGTATGGACGTACTTGCCGTTATTAGTGCTGTTCAAGAAGCTGCTGAGCTAGCACGCAACGGCGAAGGCGCAACTTTGATCGAAGGCGTAACTTACCGGTACCGTCCGCACTCCTTGTCCGACGATGCAACCAAATACCGCACGAAGGACGAAGAAGGCGAATGGAACGCGAAGGATCCGATCACGCGCCTCGGCAAGTACCTGGAGAAGAAAGGCCTGTGGTCGGAAGAAGACACGGCCCGCGTGAAAGAGGAAGCCAAAGCGAAAGTAAACGAAGAGATCAAAAAAGCGGAACAGACTCAAAAAATGACCGTTCCCGGCCTGATCGACAGCATGTTCGAACAAACACCGAAACATTTGGAAGAACAAAAGGCCGATTTCCAATAAATCGTTTGATCCGTTTTGCGTAGTTTAACGAATGTTTAAGGAGGAAATGAAGCAATGGCACAAATGAATATGAAGGAAGCAATCCGCGATGCGCTGCGCGTGGAACTTAAGCGTGACCCGAACGTGATTGTGTTTGGTGAGGACGTAGGTAATGTCGGCGGCGTATTCCGTGCGACGGAAGGGCTGCAAAAAGAATTCGGAGAGGAACGCGTCTTTGACACGCCTCTGGCTGAATCCGCGATCGGCGGCCTGGCTGTAGGCCTCGGGATCCAAGGCTTCCGTCCGGTAGCCGAAATCCAGTTTGTCGGCTTTATCTTTGAAGCGCTCGACCAAATGTTTGTACAGGCTGCCCGCATGCGTTTCCGTTCCGGCGGACGCTACAACGCGCCGATCGTATTCCGCACACCGTTTGGCGGCGGGGTTAAAGCGGCTGAGCTTCACACCGATTCCCTGGAAGGTTTGGCCGTTCAAACACCGGGTATTAAAGTGGTAGTGCCGTCGAACCCTTACGACGCCAAAGGCCTCATGATTGCGGCGATTCGCGACAACGATCCGGTGTTCTTCATGGAGCACTTGAACCTGTACCACGCGTTCCGCGCCGAAGTTCCTGAAGAGGACTACGTCGTTGAGCTGGGTAAGGCTAACGTGGTCCGCGAAGGTTCCGACGTGACGATCATCGCCTACGGCATGATGGTTCATACCGCTACGAAAGCAGCGGAAGAGCTTGAGAAAACAAAAGGCATCAAAGCCGAAATCATCGACCTGCGTACGCTGAATCCTTTGGATATCGATACGATCGTTGCATCGATCAAGAAAACAAACCGTGCCATCGTCGTGCAGGAAGCGCAAAAAACTTCCGGCGTAGCGGCTGAGGTCATTGCTCAAATCAACGAAAAAGCGATTCTTCACCTGGAAGCTCCGGTACTGCGCGTAGCTGGACCTGACACGGTATATCCTTTTGCCCAAATCGAAGATACATGGCTTCCTACACCGGCTCGAGTCATCGCTGCAGTCAACAAAGTCATGGAATTCTAAGAATCGCAGTCATTCAATAGGGAGGTAGTAACGTGGCAAAATTTGAATATCGGTTCCCCGAACTGGGAGAGGGCTTGCATGAAGGCGAAATTATCAAAATGCATATCAAGCCCGGCGATAAAGTAACAGACGACGACATCATTATGGAAGTGCAGAACGACAAGGCGGTTGTAGAAGTGCCTTGTCCGGTTAACGGCACAGTACAGGAAGTATTCACGAAGGACGGACAGGTGTGCCGTGTGGGCGAAGTAGTCGCCATTATCGATGCGGAAGGCGAAGTGCCTGAGCAGGAAGCTCCTGCCGGCGATCACGGTGCCCAAGAAGCAGACGCAGCAAAAGGCAGCGCGGATACAACTTCTTCCCCTGCAGCAAGCAGCCCTGCTGATGCCAAGGAAGGCGGCGCTGACCAAGCTCCGGCTCCTGCAGCTCCGAACAAAGAAGTGTTGGCTACGCCAAGCGTGCGCAAGTTTGCGCGTGAGCAAGGCGTTGACATCACGCAAGTGAGCGGAACGGGCAACAACGGTAAAGTGACTAAAGAAGACGTCGAAGCCTTCAAGAACGGCGGCGGTCAAGCGGCAGCGCCTGCAGCAGCTAAGGCTGAAGAGAAAGCAGCTGCACCTGCAGCGGCAGCAGCAGCTGCGGATCCGCGTGCTGAAGAAGAGCGCGTACCGTTCAAAGGAATCCGTAAAGCGATCGCTAACGCCATGGTGAAATCGGCTTATACAGCTCCGCACGTTACGATCATGGACGAAGTGGACGTAACCGAGCTGGTGGCATTCCGTACCCGCATGAAACCGATCGCCGAGAAGAAAGGCACGAAGGTCACTTATCTGCCGTTCATCGTCAAAGCGCTTGTGGCGGCCAGCCGTCAATTCCCTGCTCTGAACGCGACGATCGACGAAGAGAACAACGAAATCGTCTACAAGAAGTACTACAACATCGGTATCGCAACCGATACGGATAACGGTCTGATTGTACCGGTCATCAAAGATGCCGACCGTAAGAGCATCTGGATGATCGCTGACGCGATCCGCGACCTCGCGGCACGCGGCCGTGACGGCAAACTGGCTCCGGCAGAAATGAAAGGCAGCACGATCTCCATCACCAATATCGGTTCCGCCGGCGGCATGTTCTTTACTCCGATCATCAACTTCCCTGAAGTGGCGATCCTGGGTACCGGACGCATTACCGAAAAACCTGTCGTGAAGAACGGCGAAATCGTGGCAGCTCCAGTTATGGCCTTGTCCCTGAGCTTTGACCACCGCATCATCGATGGTGCTACAGCCCAAAACTTTATGAACTATATTAAATCACTGCTCAGCAACCCTGAGCTGCTGGTTATGGAGGTGTAAGATATGGTAGTAGGTGACGCTTCTCTCGATATCGATACATTAGTGATTGGTGCTGGTCCCGGCGGTTACGTGGCAGCCATCCGTGCTGCACAGCTAGGACAAAAGGTTCTGATTGTGGATAAATCCGAAGTGGGCGGCGTGTGCTTGAACCGCGGATGTATCCCTTCCAAAGCCCTGATTGCGGCGGCTCATCAATATGAGTCTGCCGTTCACGGCGAATCTTTCGGCGTAACTGCTGAAAATGTGAAAGTGGACTTTGGCAAAACCCAGGAATTCAAAAACGGCGTTGTGAAAAAGCTGACCGGCGGCGTTGCCGGCCTGCTCAAAGGCAACAAGGTTGAAATTTTCAACGGCGAGTGCATGTTCATCAACGAAAACGAGGCGCGCGTGTTCAACGAACACGAGTCCCCTCGCTACCGCTTCAAAAACTGCATTATCGCTACAGGCTCCCGTCCGATCGAGCTCAAAGCGTTCCCGTTCGGCGGCCGCATCCTGTCTTCGACCGAAGCGCTGAGCCTGCCTGAAATTCCGAAGAGCATGGTTGTCATCGGCGGCGGATACATCGGTGCCGAGCTTGGCCAAATGTACTCCAAATTCGGAACAAAAGTAACGATCATCGAAGGACTGGATTCCATCCTGAACGGATTCGATCCGGACATGACGAAGCTCGTTGTGAAGAGCATGACCAAAACCGGCGTGGAAATCATCACAAACGCCAAAGCGGAAAGCGCGACTCAAACCGACAACGAAGTTACGGTGAAATACTCCGTGAACGGCGAAACGAAAGAAGTGACTGCCGACTACCTGCTCGTTACGGTTGGTCGCCGTCCAAACACCGACGGAGAGCTTGGACTCGACCTGATCGGTATCGAATTGGATGACCGCGGCCTGATCAAAGTCGATCATCAGGGACGTACGAACAAGCCGCATATCTTTGCAATCGGCGACATCGTTAAAGGCCCTGCGCTGGCACACAAAGCTTCTTACGAAGGTAAAGTAGCGGCTGAAGCCATCGCCGGACATCCTTCCGTCGTGGACTACAAAGTCGTTCCTGCCGTAGCATTCGTCGATCCTGAATGCGCGAGCGTAGGTTACACTGAAAAAGAAGCAAAAGAAAAAGGCTACAAAGCAAAAGCAGCGAAGTTCCCGTTTGCGGGCAACGGACGCGCCTTGTCCCTCAATGCAGCGGACGGCTTCGTGAAGCTGGTGTTTGACGAGGAAACTCAGCTCGTGCTGGGATGCCACATCGCCGGGGTTGAAGCTTCCAACCTGATCGCTGAGCTGGGCCTCGCTATCGAAATGGGCGCCACGCTGGAAGATATCGCTTTGACGATCCATGCGCATCCAACGCTGGGCGAAATCGTTATGGAAACTGCCGAGCTTGCGCTGGGCAATCCGATTCACGTGATCGCACCACGCCGCTAAGTTATCATCATATATAGAAGTAACTCAAGGAAAGAGCCGTCTCATGCGGCTCTTTCTTTTTTGATTATTGAAGGGACTTCGTCATTTCAGGCGTTAGCGCCAAAGGAGCCGGATCCATTAACCTCTGAAGTAACCATCCTGAAAGGACAGTTTTGCAATCCACCCATATCATAATAAAAGTGGATAGGTTGTTTTTCTAATTATTGGGATCATCTGGGTGATGATGCTGACCGGTTGAGGATTTTGCTACAATGGAAAGAGCAGAACGTTTCATTCTAGGGAAGGTGGGGGATGTTATGGGAACGATGACCTCATTTCTGGAAAGAGGACTGATGGACGAAGATTTTCCGATTCGTGTGGTTCAGACAGAAGAAACGTTTCTTTTTGCGCCGCATTGGCATGAAGAAGTCGAAATTGTATATGTAGCCGAAAGCGGGGCGCGCATCGAACTGAACCATCACTTATGTGAGCTGAAGAAAGGGGAGATTTTGATGATCAAGCCGGGTGAAGTCCATTCTTTTCTGCCCGGCACCGGCAAGCTGCTGATTATCGTATTTCGCATGCATTTTTTAACAGGAACGAACCCATGCGGCCCGGATGAGCAGAGCTTAAAGTCGCTCGTTTCGCACAATACCGTCATTCCGGCACATCAAGTGCAGAAGGCCAATTTGGCGCTGATGATGAAAGCGATTGCTGAAGAAGAATCGGGCAGGCAGCCCGGTTATAAATGGTCCATGAAAGCAAGGCTGTACGACCTGATCGTTCGCTTGATCCGGCTCAAGCCGGGGCAAATGGAGGATGATTATCCAGGGGGCGCTTGCTCCGAGAGCAAGAAATTCGCCTTTATTGAGGCGGTGTGCGAGTATCTGGAAAGGCACTACGACCAGCCGCTGAAGCTGGATGACATTGCCGACCATACGAACTTTAACAAATTTTATTTATGCAAGCTGTTTAAGGAAGCCCGCGGCATGACGGTAATGGATTACTTGAATCAATACCGGATTGCACAAGCTAAATGGGAGCTGCTCGGCGGTTCGGAATCCATTCTGCAGATCGCTGTGCGGAACGGATTTAACAATCTGAACTCGTTCAACCGCATTTTTAAAAAGTACAATGGCTGCACGCCTTCCGAATTTCGCAAGCGAAGCGGCAGGACTGCGCAATAAATGAACAATCCAGACCAATATCCGATGAGCCCGGCCGGCAAAAATCCCATAAAATGATAACAAACTTAGATGTAAGCGTTTCCTTTTTTAATCGTGGATGAGGGGGGACTAGTTGTTATCCTGGGATTGACCAACATCAAGCGAAAAGCAAAGGACGGGTGCTCATGAGAAGAAATCATTGGGGATATACCTTTATGCTGAGTCTGCTGGGCTTGTCCATCCTGCTGGCCGGGTGTACGGTCTCGGGCAAAGGAACGGGCTCAAGCCAGGAAATAACCGTATGGAGCTTTACCGATGAGGCGAATTACGCCATTGACAAGTTTGAGAAGAAGTACCCCGGGGTCAAGGTGAACTTCGTCAACATCCCGGGCAACTTTTACATCACCAAGCTGAAATCCGCCTTGCAGACGGCTTCCAAGGCACCGGACGTGTTCATGCTCGAAAACGGGAATATCCGTGAGCTGATCGACGTTCCTTACCTGGAGAACCTGTCTGCGGCTCCGTACGATGCAAACAAGCTCATTCCGGAGCAGTATCCCTTCGTTCAAGCCAACGAAAAGGACTCTGAAGGGAACGTCAAGGCACTGGGTTACCAGGCGACACCTGGAGGCATTTATTACCGCCGGGACCTGGCCAAACAATATTTGGGCACAGACGATCCGGAGGAAGTCAGCAAGCAGATTGACTCCTGGGACAAAATTTTCGACATCGGCGAAAGGGTTGCCAAAGAAAGCGGAGGCAAAGTGCACGCCCTGGCGAATTGGAACGCCATTTCCGTCTCATACGAAGGCATTCCATGGGTTAAGGACAACAAGCTTGTCATCAACGAAGCTTACCTGAAGGTGCTCGATATGGTGAGGGAAGCCCGGCAGCGGCATGTGCTGGCCGAATTTGACGACGGGAGCGCCGGATATGCCGCTTCCATGCAAAAGGGCGAGGTGATGTTCTATCCGGGAGCGAGCTGGGCGCTGCAGTACACGTTTAAGGCGAATGCACCGGATACCTCGGGAAAATGGGGACTCGCGCACGGCCCGGCCTCATTCAGCTCTGGGGGAACGTATATCGCCATGTACAGCAAAAGCAAAAACAAGGATCTGGCGTGGAAATTTATCCACTTCTACAATTTCGATCACGAGTTTTTGACCGAGCTGGCCCATGACCAGGACTACTTTACGAGCAATCGGGTCGTGGACGACCAGCTGGCTCCGACGCTGACTTCTGCTTACCTGGGGAACCAGAAGCACTTCGAGTTCTTTTCCGAGGAAGCGAAAAACGTGCCCAGTTATCAGCGGACGCCTTTTGATACGGTGATCAACAATGACATTTACAAAAACGTGCTGCAGCTATACCTGAACAACAAGATGAAGACGAAGGAAGAAGCCATCCAAAGAATTAAACGGGACGTCAAGCTCAGGTACCCCGAGCTGGAGGTGGATTGACGCTTAGCGGCTGAACATTCGGCTGCGACAACGTTGGAACAACCTATACCAGGAGGTGCGTCCATGTTTGCCAAATCGATACGGAAGGACCATTACGGTTATTTTTTCATTGCACCGTTCTTTATCATCTTTCTGCTGTTCGGACTGTATCCGATTCTATACTCGCTGTATATCAGCTTTACGAACTGGGACGGGATCCGGACGCCGGAATTCGTGGGGCTGGGCAACTACATTGCGGTATTCCACGACCCGATATTTTACAAAACCTTTCTCAACACGCTGTTTATTTGGGGCGTGTCCGTCATCCCTCAGCTGACCGTTTCGCTTGTGCTCGCCTTTATATTAAACGAGAAGTTCGTCAAGGGAAGAAACATATTCCGAGCCGTCTACTTCTTCCCGCATATCGTCACCGCCGCTTCGCTGGGGCTGCTGGTAAGCCTGATTTTCGACTGGCAGTCGGGCGGGCTGAACCACTTTCTCGTCGAGAGCGGCATCATCCACGATCCGATCAACTGGAAGAACAACGCCTGGTTCATGCGGCTGATCGTGTCCTCGATTTTGTTCTTTCAATACTTCGGCTACTCCATGATCATTTATTTGGCCGGACTGCAGGGAATCGATCCTTCGCTGACCGAGGCCGCCCAAATCGACGGGGCCACGAAAAAGCATATTTTCCTGCACATCACGGTTCCGATGCTGAAACCGATCATTTTGTTCCAGGTCATCACCTCGATCATCGGCGGGATGCAGATCTTCGATCAGCCCTTCACCCTCACCAATGGCACGGGAGCGCCGGACCGCGCATCCATGACCAGCATCATGTACCTGTACAACGTCGCGTTTCAGAGCACGCGGTTTGGTTACGGAGCCGCCATCGCGTTTTGCCTGTTCATCATTATCATTCTGTTCTCCGTCCTGTCGTTTGTGCTGACGAACCGGAAGAAGGCTTGAGGAAGGAGTCGATAACATGGAAGCGATTAGACCGATCCGGCGGGAACTTCCGTATGCCGCCAAGCCCAAACGCCGCCTGTCCGCCGGCATGGTGCTGCTGTATATTTTTCTGATCGGGTTTGCCATCATCTGTATCATCCCGTTTTATCTCATGCTGATCTACTCCAGCCACAGCAATGCCGACATCGCCTCGTCGTTCATTTTTCTGCCGGGGAAGGATTTGTGGGCGAATTACAGCAACATGGCCGCAAAAATCAACATTTGGCGGGGATTTATGAACAGCTTTTTCATTGCGGGGTCCACGACGGTGCTGTCCCTGTACATCGGGGCGCTGACGGCTTACGGCTTCGCCAAATTCCGGTTTAAAGGCAACAAGCAGCTGTTCTTCGCTCTTCTGGCCACGATGATGGTGCCCGGGCAGCTGGCCCTGATCGGAGTATACCGGCTGTTCAGCACATTCGGCCTGCTCGACAGCTACGCGGCTATCATTCTGCCGGCGGCGGCGAACGCCTTTAACGTCTTTTTCATCAAGCAGTTTATCGACGGAAGCGTTCCGGACGAAATCATCGAATCGTCGCGGGTCGACGGTGCGGGCGAGTTCCGGACGTTCAACCAGATCATCCTGCCGATTCTGGGTCCTGCGGTTTCCGCACTCGGCATTTTTACGTTCATCGGCTCCTGGAACAACTTCCTCGGCCCGCTCGTCCTGTTCTTCTCGCAGAGCAAATATCCGCTGCCGGTTCTGGTCGCGCTCGTGCAGGGTTATTACGGGATGGACTACGGCCTGTTGTACCTGGGTGTGGCAATTTCCATCGTGCCGATCATCATCGTGTTTGCGGTCTTTTCCAAGCAGATCATCGGGAGCGTGGCGATTGGAGCCGTTAAAGGGTAACGCTGCATCTGTCATACGAAAAATCTCGAGATGATGTAACGGCAACAAGGCTTTGGCATGGGACGGTTCTTGGGGGAAGACCCCGGGAACCGTTTTTTGCAGTTAGTCCCGGTATGCGTTAAGCGGGCGGATTCTGGTCATTGGGGATGGACTTTTTTAGGTGTTTATCAACCATGCCCCCACATGGTAAACTAGAATATACACAATCAAGAGATATATAGACATTCGGCATGGAGAGGAAGGATACAAAGTGCGAAACTATTTGGAGCTGCTGCAGGACATACTGGAACACGGTACCCCCAAGGAGGACCGGACCGGAACCGGCACGATTTCCGTCTTCGGACGACAGCTGCGGTTCGATCTGTCCCAGGGCTTCCCGCTCGTGACGACGAAGCGCATCCATTTGAAATCGGTCGTCCATGAGCTGCTGTGGTTTTTGAGCGGCGATACGAATATCCGGTACCTGAAAGAAAACGGTGTTTCCATATGGGACGAGTGGGCTGACGAGAACGGGGATTTGGGACCGGTGTACGGCTCTCAGTGGCGGAACTGGGAGGCACCGGACGGCACCCATATCGACCAGATTGCGAATGTGATCGAATCGATCAAGCGGAATCCGGATTCCCGCAGACATATCGTCAGCGCATGGAACGTGGCGGAGATTGAGAACATGAAGCTTCCTCCTTGCCATTTCGTATTCCAATTCTATGTGGCCGGGGGCAAATTGTCCTGCATGCTGACGATGCGTTCGGTCGACACGTTCCTCGGACTGCCGTTTAATATTGCCAGCTACGCGCTGCTAACGCACATGGTAGCCCAGCAATGCGGGCTCGAAGTCGGCGAATTCATCTGGTCCGGCGGCGATGTGCATATTTATTCAAACCATTTGGAACAGGTCAAAACCCAGCTGGAGCGCGAGCCATTCGAGCTGCCTCAGCTTGTGATCAAACGGAAGCCCGAATCGATTTTTGACTATAAGTTCGAGGATTTCGAGTTCGTGAATTATCAGCATCATCCAGGCATTAAGGCGCCGGTCGCCATCTAGCCGGCTTTCATTTTATGTTGAAGGGGGCTTTTTGACCATGACAATGACGTTTATCTGGGCCATGGGCTCAAACGGAGTAATAGGGCGGGACAACAAGCTTCCTTGGCGGCTTCCGCGGGATATGGCTTTTTTCAAGGAAAAGACGATGGGCAAAACGGTCCTCATGGGCCGCAAAACGTGGGAATCCTTCGGCGGTAAGCCGCTGCCTGGACGCGACAACGTCGTCCTGACCCGCGATCCGGATTACGAGGCACCGGGAGCCCAAATCATTCATACGATAGAAGAAGCGGTTGAGCTCGGCAAGAATAAAGAGATCATGGTGATCGGAGGAGCCGAAATTTACTATAAGCTGCTTCCGGTAGCGGACTGCCTGATCGTCACCCGGATCGACGAGACGTTTGAAGGCGACACCTACTTCCCTGAAGTAGACTTCGGGGACTGGATTCTGCAAGAAGAGATCGAAGGGATCACGGATGAGAAAAACCCGTATTCCTACCGTTTCTGCACCTATATCCGCAAAAGTTAACCGAAATTCATGTTATCATGACATGTGATCTCGATGTGAAATAGTACAAATAATTATGCGGATAATCCATTTAATATTCAAAGTTTCAAATGATACTATAATTGAAATATCTATGTAGAATGAACTTGAGCGTATGATGCTCTAACACGAAAGCTGCGCCGTGGTCAGGGGATAATACATGCACAGGCTCGGGTTCAATCTATCTACGTGTCGTTAATGTGATAGATAGGAAGTAACTTTCAACAAGATAGAAAAGAACGGATGGGGGAAAATGCGTCATGTCAACACCAACAGGCTTTATGGAGTACAGCCGCCAGCTTCCGGCGGATCGCGATCCTGCAGAGCGGATTAAGGATTGGGAAGAGTTCCATAAACATATGTCCGAAGAAGAACTGCGCACCCAGGGCGCACGCTGTATGGATTGCGGAACACCTTACTGTCATACGGGAATCGATATGGCTGGAGGCACCTCGGGCTGCCCGGTCAACAATTTGATTCCGGAATGGAACAACCTCATCTACCGCGGCTTGTGGAGAGAAGCGCTGGAGCGCCTGCATAAAACGAACAACTTTCCGGAGTTCACCGGCCGGATTTGTCCTGCTCCATGCGAAGGCTCTTGTACCGTCGGCCTGATCGGCCAGCCGGTAACGATCAAGACGATCGAGCAGGCCATTATTGATAAAGGATTTGAAGAAGGATGGGTTGTGCCGAACCCACCGGAGAAACGTACAGGCAAACGCGTGGCGGTCGTGGGCTCGGGCCCGGCAGGACTGGCCGCGGCAGCACAGCTGAACAAAGCGGGCCACAGCGTGACGGTGTACGAGCGTGCGGACCGCATCGGCGGCCTGCTGATGTACGGCATCCCGTCGATGAAGCTCGACAAATCCGTCGTTCAGCGCCGTGTGGACCTGCTCGCAGCGGAAGGCATCCAGTTTGTTACGAACACCGAAATCGGCAAGGACATTCCTGCACAGCAGCTCGTTGACGACTACGATGCAGTCGTGTTGTGCGGCGGAGCCACCAAACCGCGCGAATTCAACATTGAAGGCAGCGATCTGAACGGGGTTCATTATGCCATGACGTATTTGAACGGTACGATCAAGAGCTTCCTGGACTCGGGTCTTGCCGACGGGAACTACATTTCGGCAGAAGGGAAAGACGTCATCGTGATCGGCGGCGGCGACACCGGTTCGGACTGCGTCGCAACAGCGCTTCGTCATGGCTGTGCAAGCGTAACGCAGTTTGGCACGCATGAGAAGGCGCCGCTGGAGCGCGATCCGATCAACAACCCTTGGCCGCAGTTCCCGAACGTATACACACTGGATTACGCTCAGGAAGAAGCGAAAGCGGTCTTCGGCAGCGATCCGCGCGAATTTTCCATCATGACTACCAAATTTGTGGGTGATGACGAAGGAAACCTCCAAGAACTGCACACCGTTCAAATTCAGCGCATGGTGGACGAAACCGGGCGTAAAATCTACCAGCCGATTCCGGGAACGGAGCGGGTATTCAAAGCGCAAATGGCGCTGATCGCCATCGGTTTCGACGGACCGGAGCAGACGATTACCGAACAGCTCGGACTTGAAACGGACCGCCGCTCGAACGTAAAGGCGCGGAAGGGTAAATACAACACAAACGTGGACAAAGTTTTCGCAGCCGGCGACATGCGCCGCGGCCAAAGCTTGGTCGTATGGGCCATCAACGAAGGCCGCGAAGCTGCCCGTGAAGTGGACAAATATTTGATGGGTTCGACAGTGCTGGTATAAGATCGTCGGCTTATAATCCGGGTATGATAGGACAGCAGCTCCGCATTGTTGGCGGGGCTGCTGTTTTTTCTGTATCAGGTCAAATACCGATGTAAGTTAGGAGGCAGCAATCGATGGGACAAATAACGGCTTATCTGGAAGAGGATCATGATTATTTGGTAGAGTTGTGGTACCGGGCGGTTCGTGAGACGCATGCTTTTTTAACTGAGGCAGATATCGCGTTTTACCGACGGATTGTAGACGAGCAGGCGCTGAAGCACGTGGAGGTGTGGGTGGAAAAGGATGACAGCGGCGTCCCCTTGGGCTTCATCGGGCTGGACGGCAGTATGGTGGAAATGCTGTTCGTCGATCCCGACCGGCATGGACAAGGCATCGGCACCCGTTTACTCCGGTATGCGGAGCAGCTGAAGGGAAGCCGGCTGCGGGTCGACGTCAACGAGCAGAACGACGGGGCATACGCATTTTATCAGCGGTATGGATTTATACGGACGGGACGGTCCGAGCTGGACGGCTCCGGATGGCCGTTCCCGCTCCTGCATTTGGAGCTGAAACGGTAAACGGGCAGGCTCAACCTGCCTCTTTAAAAACATCAAGCTCTCCTAAGGTCAGGGATTATCAAATCGGGAGCTGCTGATACATATGTAAGTTAATAAATGCATCCGAAGCGAGGGCTCCCTTTTCATGGAGCTTCGCCGGGTGCTTTTTCCGCTTTGGCTTTTTGGAAGTAATCAAACCACAAGCCTTTAATGTATTCTACCGGATCGATCAGTCCTTCTTCGATGCACAGCTCGACCAGCAAGTGAACCCCGAAGAACTGCCGCCGGTTTCGGTCATGGATACTCGATAACGCCTCCAGCGTCACCTTCTTCGCTTTTTCAACGCTGTGCTGCTCGACGCCATGCACAATTTCTTTCATGTTTTCCAGCACATAAACCGTCTTCCTTAATGTGCGAATCAGCAAAATTTGCCGGACATGCGTGGGGGTAAACAGCCTGTACCCGTTTTCGGGATCCCGTTCCGGCTGGATCAGCCCTTCTTTTTCCCAATGCCGGATCGCCGAGGGCTGCACATCCGTAAGCTCAGCTGCTTCGCCGATCGTCATGCGGCCCTTCAATCGTTTGCCCGAGACAAGCGGCAGTTCGGGATTTTGGAGTAAAGCCAGGGTCTGTTCGGCAACCGTTTTTTCATGCTGCAGACGAGCCTGCTCCTGATTGACGAGCCAGAAGGCTCCGTCCATGTCACGCTGTTGAATCAAGCGAAGCACTTCAGAGGAAATCCCGACCCCGAATCCTGAAAACATAGCCCGCAGGCAGCGGAAATAAGCCAGGTGCAGCTGGGTGTACAGGCGGTAGCCGTTATCCGACCGCTCCGGCTCGGGGACTACCCCCCAAGATTCATAATGGCGCAGGGCGCTTGTGCTGATATACAATTCCCTGGCGATTTCGATCGGCTTATAATAACGCATTTTCCTTTCCCCCTTTTGCGCTTGGACGATTTTCACTCCCCCCAAGGATAACATGCCGGCAAACACTGCACAAAAAGCTTTAAGTGACATGATAATGTTCCGTCACAGAGTTACTGTGAATTCCAGTAAAAATTTAAGCCAGCTTTCCCATTTGCATGAGTGTTATAAAATTTGGGTGTAAGTTGAATTTCAAGCGCTAGGTAGGAGGTAGAACATGAAACAAGAAGCAGCCGTTGACGTGCGCGGGCTAAAGAAAGCTTACGGCAAGGAGGATGTTCTGAAGGGATTGGACCTGCGGGTTGAGCAGGGAACCGTGTACGGCGTACTCGGCCCCAACGGGGCAGGCAAGACGACGCTGATCGGCATTTTGTCCACGCTGCTCGCACCGGATTCCGGTTCGGTCCGGATCTTTGGACTCGACGTCGTGCGGGAAGCCGATGCCGTGCGCCGAAGGATCGGGCTCACCGGACAATTCGCCGCGGTGGACGAGGGGATGAGCGGCCGCGATAATTTGGTCCTCTTCGGCAGGCTGGCGGGTTATTCCGCCAAAACGGCCAAAGTGCGGGCCGAACAGCTGCTGGATGCATTTGGCCTGACCGATGCGGCCAGGCGTTCGGCCGGAAAGTATTCGGGGGGCATGCGGAGGAGGCTGGATATTGCCGCGGCGATGCTCGTCGCCCCGGACCTTCTGTTTTTGGACGAACCGACGACCGGTCTGGATCCGCGGAGCCGCAGCGAAGTGTGGGATATCGTGCGCGCTTTGGTGGACCATGGCACAACCGTGGTGTTGACGACCCAGTATCTGGAGGAAGCGGACCAGCTTGCGGACCGCGTGGCAGTGATCGGCGAGGGCGCCGTCATCGCCGAAGGAACGCCCGCCGAACTAAAGGCTTCCATCGGCTCAGGCTCGATTCAAATCCGGCTGGCCGACCCGAAGCAGCGGGGAGAAGCCGAGCAGGTCCTGCGGCGCGTGCTTCAAACAGAAGCCAGGCTTCATGCGAATCCCGCCGAACTGTCGGCTCAAGTCTCCGATCCGCGGCAGGCTGCACTGGCGCTGACGGAACTCAGTGAGGCAGGTATTTATACGCACCAATATTCGCTTGGAGAGCCTAGTCTTGATGAGGTTTTTCTCACGCTGACCGGCAGGAGCGCTCAAGCAGAACCTTTGAAGGAGGAGAACCGATGAGCGAACCACAGTCCAGAATGCTGGCCGCCCTGAACCTGAGGGAGCGTCCGCCGCGGCCGAGCGCGCCGCAGGCGGTATGGACCTTTATTTGGCGCTCATGGCGGAAAACGAGCGGCAATGCGGCTTATTTAGCGATCGATTCGATCATTTTCCCGGCGGTCTTTCTGCTGATCTTTACGTATTTGTTCGGCGGCGCCATCTCCGGATCAACGGGAAATTACCTGCAGTATCTGCTGCCGGGCATGATGGTGTATACCGTCACCACCATGACGGTGTACATCGGCATCAATCTCAAAACAGATATCGAACGCGGTGTCTTCAACCGATTCCGAACGCTTCCGTTCTGGCAGCCCGCTGCGATCATCGGCACGATGGCCATCAACCTCATCTCCTTCGCCGTGGGACTCATCACGACGTTAGGGCTCGGAATGCTGCTCGGATTCCGCCCGGAAGCGGGATTGCCTGGAGTGCTCCTGTCCATGCTGCTCGTCATGCTTTATGCTTTCAGTTTCAGCTGGATCTTTGCCTGCCTGGGACTGATCGTACGGAAAACCGAATCGCTCACGACGATGTCCTATCTCGTGTTGTATCCACTCATGTTTACGAGCAACGTGTTTGCCGATACGTCCACCATGCCGGATTGGCTGGGTCCGGTCGTTGCTTACAACCCCGTCAGCCTGGCTTCTTCATCGGCCCGGGCATTGATGCACGGTACGGCGGATACAGCTGCCCTGACCGCCGCGCTGATAAGCTTGGGATGTATCATTGCCGTGTTTATGCCGCTTGCATTTCAGCTTTACCGCAAAAAAAGCAAGTGACTGAAACCAAAGAAGACATCGTCAGGGACTGGCAACGCTTTGGTTGTAACCCTCCTTGATCCTTGGAGCGGGAAGCCCCGCCGCTAAGAGATGACTCTCCAAAGGCTTTCCCGCTTGCATTGAAAAACGGGCCTCCCGTATGCTATCATAATTTAGAGTCAATTCTATCAGAACGTGGAAGTTATCCATGAATAAACCGGCCGGGAGCAGCTATTCTCGGCCTTTTTCCATGCGGGGAGCGAATGATTGTTGAAAACTCTAGTCATAGCAGAAAAACCGGATATGGGGCGCAACATTGCCGCGGTCATTGAGCCGAGGGCGAAGAATGCCCGTTCCTATCTGGAGGGGGAGCAGTATATCATTACCTGGGCCATCGGACATCTCGTCGGATTGGCAGAGCCGGATGCCTATGATGACCGGTACAAGAAATGGAACTTTCGTGATCTGCCGATCATGCCCGACCAATTCAAAATCGTGCCGCATTATAAAACGAAAGACCAGCTGAAAACGATCGGGGAGCTGGCAAAACGCTGCGACCGGATCGTTAATGCCTGCGACGCGGGGCGGGAGGGGCAGTACATCTTTGCGCTGATTCAGCAGCAGCTGAAGCTGAAGCAGCCCGTCCGGCGGCTGTGGATTTCGGACCTGACCGCGGAAAGCATCGCCCAGGGCTTCAGGGAGCTGCGCGCCGCCGAGGAGTTCGAAAATTTGACGCAGGCCGCCAGGGCCCGCAGCGAGGCCGACTGGCTTATCGGCATGAACGCGACCCGGGCGTTTACGACCAAGCATAACACCCTGCTGTCCGTCGGACGGGTTCAGACGCCCGTACTGGCGCTCATTTATGACCGGCAGAAGGAAATCGAGTCGTTTGAATCGCTGACGTATTACGAGGTCAAGGCTCATTTTCGCCAAGAGGCGCTGGAGTACACGGGAACGTGGCAGGGAGACCGGCTGATCTCCAAGGAGAAGGCCGAGGCGATTGCCGCCAGGGTCAAAGGGAAGGAAGGCAAAATCGCCAAATACGAAGTCAAAGATACGAAGGAGTATCCTTTTAAGCTGTATGACCTGACGCTGCTGCAGCGGGACGCAAACGCCAAGTTCGGCTTCTCTGCCAAGAAGACGCTGGACATCGCGCAGGCATTGTATGAACGGCATAAAGTGATTTCATATCCGCGGACCAACTCGAATTACGTCAATGAGCAAAATATTGAAGGGATGCATAAGGCGCTGCATATGCTGAAATCCACTTCATATAAGGAACAGGCTGAAGGGGCCAACGCATCCCTGGTACACAAGAACAACAAGGCGATCTGCAATCCGGAGAAGGTCGAGGATCACCATGCCATCCTGCCGACGCTTAAGCGGCCCGGCCAGCTGGGCAAGGAGGAACAGCAGTTGTACGACCTGATCATTCTGCGGTTTTTGTCCCAGTTCTATCCGCCCGCCTTGTACAAGCAGCATACAGTCCTGACCGAAGTAGAGGGGGACCTGTTCAAAACGAACGTGAAAGAGCTGCTGTCGCTGGGATGGAAGGTGCTGATGCCGAGCACTGATAAGAGCGGGAAGAAAACGAAATCCGCAAAGCAGGAGGAAGAGGAAGAAAATCTGGAGTGGAATGACCGGGCTTTCGATCTGGATCCCGAGAAGCCGGTGAAATGCGGCAAGAGCGAAGCAAAAGAGAAAGCTACGCAGCCGCCGAAGAGCTATACGGAGGGCACCCTGCTGAAGGCGATGGAAAGCGCGGGCCGGACGATTGAAAACGACGAGCTGCGGGACGCGATGAAGGACAGCGGTCTCGGCACGCCGGCCACCCGGGCGGCGACGATCGAACGGCTGAAGAAGGTCGGATATATCGCTATGCAGGGCAAAAAGATCACGATTACCCAGAAGGGCAGGACGGCGGTCGAGCTCATTCGCCAGGCAGGCGTCGAGCTGCTGACTTCTCCCGAGATGACCGGGCAGTGGGAGCGGCGTCTGCATCAAATATCCAAGGGCGAGGCAGCCTCGGTTAAATTTATGGACAATGTCCGCAAATTTACCGTCTCCATCATCGAGAAGGTTGGTGTCCAGCAGGCGGCGCCGTCTTCGCTCTTCGGTACCGAACAGGAGCAGGGCCGGGGGAAGCTGCGCTCAAGATCGGCAGCAGGGAAGGGCAAGCGGGGGACAGGGACCGCTTCGCGAACGGCCCGCACGGAAACAGCCGCTGCTGCCGCGCCCCCCGCACCGCCGGGGGAACGGCTGACACATGGGCCATGTCCTCGGCCAGGCTGCCACGGCCAGATAATCGAAGGTAAAAAGGGTTACGGCTGTACCGCATTCAAAGACGGCTGCGGATTTGTGATCTGGAAGGAGTTCTCCGGCAAAAAAATCAGCGCCAACATGCTGAAATCGCTGCTGGCTTCCGGCCGTACGCAGCTGCTGTCCTTCAGCGGAACCGGGGGACCGTATAAAGCGCGGATCGTGCTGCAGGATCGAAGTTCCGGTAAACTGAGCATCGAGCGTTCGACTTAAATCAAACCAAAAAGAACGGACCCTGGCGGGCCCGCTCTTTTTTTTGCCTTTTTTTATCGAGGCGGCACATTCACTGTCTCAAGGCGTTTGCGGAAGCTACAATGCTCTTGCTGTGGATAACCTCGGGAACTTCCTCGATGCTTGTGACCGTGTAAAGGGAGCTGTCCGGCTTCTTCTGCAGCTCCACCATGTTATAAATCCATTCGTTCTGCTGTTTGATATAGATGCTGTGGATTCCTGCCGATAATGCCGGCATCACATCGGTGCGCAGGGAGTTGCCGATCATCCAGGTGGAAGGACGGTAGAAGCCGCCCTGCTTCAGGATGTTCTCCAGCGTCGCTTCGTTTTTGTGCTGCGTAATGTAGATCCGGTCGTCAAAGTACTGGCTCAGCTTCATCTGGTCAATCTTCCGCTGTTGTATCGCCGTTTCTCCGCCAGTGTACAGGTACAGATGATGTCCCTGTGATTTCAGCGAATCCAGCGTCTCTACCATGCCCGGATAGGGCTCCACTTCCTGCTCGTACACGCTCAGGCCGAGCTCCATCAGCTGTTTTTCTTCGTCCGGCTGAACGGGGCGGTTAAACTTGCGGCTGAAGAAGCGGTATGTTTCGATCAGCGATTTGGGGAAGATGCCGCTGCTGAAGCCAGCTTGGCTGACGGCCGCAACGTCGATTTCGATCTGCTTGCTGCGAATCTCTTCTGTCTTGATCTGGTGGGGCTCAAACCATTGTTGTACCCATTCAAAAAACTCCCCGAGGACGATGCCGAAATACTTGTTGCAGTGGATCAGCGTGTCATCCAGATCGAACAGAATATGCTGCTCAGGTGCTTTCACGTTAGGTCACTCCTTAAAGACGGATGTAGGACTCCAGAAACATCTGAAGCTCCGCCGCTCCGTCCGGACGAATGCTGAATTTCTCGGTGTTGTAGGAACCCAAATGGATGCGCAGCAGACCCGCTACCCTGAGGATCATCAAATGGTGCTTAAGCAGCTCCTGGGTCTGGTTCAGATCCCGCATCATATCGTCCAGGGAACGCGGCTTCTCCGCCGCATACCGCAGCAGGCGCAGCCGCTTAGGATCAGCCAGCGCATGCGTCATGCGCAGCAGGCAGGTCGGCGGCTCATCCTCCTGTTCTTCAGGGACGTCAACAGGATACTGGATCAGCATCATTTTCCGGTAAAAGCAGTAAGCGTTGATCGGGCGGTTGTGCACGGTCGGGAATAACACGATGGTTTCCAGCCCGGGAACATCTTCAACCACCAGTCCGCCGGAAGCGTACTCTACCAGGCTTTGAGGCTCCATCTTGGTCAGCAGCATGCGCTTCTCCTCCGCATCCTCTTCGATCAGCGGAATAATGGCGGGTTCCTCATGCTTGAAATAATGCTCATACCATAACTCGAGCAGCGGTGTATATGAATCACGAATTCGTTCAGCTTCCTTTACGGTTAAAGAAGGCAGGTAAGGGGAGGCGGCTTGGTACAGCACCTCTGCCGGCGTTTCATGCAGGCAATCCAAAAAGGCGCGGACGGTATCGCCGTTTGCGCGGTGAATCGCCCAGGCATACAGCACGTCGTAATCGTCGAATGGCCAAGCTGCGGCCGGGCCTAAGGCGGACGTCACTTCAGGTGGAAGCTTGCCGCTCACTTCACCGATCCATTCGGGCCCGATGTCGAGGTTGCGAATCCATTTCTTCGAAATGTACACCATAAAGCTGCTAAGCAGCTCGTAAATCGGTGAAACGTCAACCTTTACTTCATAGTTCATGAAACCAATAACCTCCTATGAAATCTGTGCGCTCATTCCATTATGGCTTGTTGATAGCAGGGTTGTCCACTATAATGTTCAGGGAGTTTGAACGGATTTGCACTCAAGGAGGATATTTTCATTGTCAACACAGAACGACAGCAATCGCGGATTATCTATTCATTACCTCATTCTGATCATCGTGATCGTTGGAGCAGGGCTCAGTCAGGGGCTGCTGCTGCCGGTCCTGTCCATATTTTTGGAGCAAATGGGCGTATCGTCTTCCGTCAACGGATTAAACGCAGCCGCCCTGTACGTCGGATCGTTCGCCATGACGCTTGTCGCCGAGCGGACGCTGGGCGCGCTTGGCTTTAAGAAGCTGGTGAGCGCCGGCCTCGTGCTCGTGCTCGTCTCCGTCATATTGTTTCCGCTTGTGCCGAGCGTGAAAGTGTGGTTTGTCTTAAGGCTGCTCGTCGGCATCGGAGACAGCGCCGTTCATTATGCTGCCCAATTATGGGTGCTGATGGTCACGCCGGCCGAATACCGGGGCCGAAACCTCTCGCTGTACGGCATGTCGTATGGCCTGGGATTCAGCTTCGGGCCGCTGGGTATCCAGCTCCTGAAGTATGGAAATGCGGTCCCCTTCATCGTGCTGGCGCTGCTGATGCTGCTCGTGCTTGTGCTGGTCTGGGCGAAGCTGCCCGATTTCCGCCCGGAGCGGACGGAAGGGGAGGCGCAGCCTCCGCGGCGCTTCCGCCGTAGCTATGCACTCGCCTGGTACGCCCTTCTACCCGCACTGCTGTACGGGTACATGGAAGCCGGGATTAACAGCAATTTTCCGGTCTACGGGCTAAGAACAGGGATGGGCGAGTCCCAGATCGCGTTCCTGCTTCCGTTCATCGGCATCGGCGGATTGATTCTGCAGCTGCCGCTCGGCATGCTGAGCGACCGCTTCGGCCGCAAAAACGTGCTTATCGCCTGCGGCCTCATCGGCGGCGCCGCTTTTATAGCCGTGCCGCTGGCAGGAACGGCGACAGCCTGGCTCGTTCTGCTCCTGTGCGTGGCGGGGGGCATGGTCGGCTCGTTTTTTTCGCTGGGCCTGGCCTACGCGGCGGATATTCTCCCGAAGGCGCTGCTTCCCGCAGCGAATGTCGTCGCATCCTTTCATTTTAATATAGGCAGCATCGCCGGGCCGAACATCGGGGGGATCCTGATGCAGTATGGGTGGAACGGAGGCGTGTTCGTTGTGATGGGCCTCGCCTTCGCCTTATTCGGCGCCGTCGGCACCGCCTTTCGGACTTCGGGTGGACGCAGTCAGGAGCCGCTATAGAATAGTTTTTCCCAAAAGGTTCAATAATGTGCGAAAACTCTATATAATCGATATAATAGAAACGTATTGTTCAAAGCCAAGAAGAGATAGAGATCACAGGACAAGAGGAGAAATGTCATGATACGAATTCAGCATTTAACCAAGTCAGTCGGTGTGGACAGAATTCCGATACTCAAAGGGGTATCCCTCGATATCCAGAAGGGCGAGCTTATCGCCGTTGTCGGTGCCAGTGGAAGCGGCAAGAGCATGCTGCTGCGGTGCCTGGCGCTGAAGGAAAAATGGGACGGAGGGACGTTTGTCATCGACGGCCAGGATGTGCTGAAGGAACCTCTCGGCGGAAAACGAAAAATTAGACGCGAATGGGCATACTTAGAGCAGAATCCCCAGCTCTATCCGAACCGGACCGGCCTGAAGAACGTGCTGATCGGCCAAGCCAGTCAGACGCCGCTTTGGCGCATGGTGACGGGGATGGTCCGCTCGGACGATTATATGGGCGCGATGGACGTCATCGAGCAGATGGGTCTCTTGGATAAAGCCCGTATGAAGGCGGGAACGCTGAGCGGCGGTGAAAAGCAGCGCATCGCCATCGCAAGAGCTTTGGTTCATGGGGCCAAGGTTATTCTCGCCGATGAGCCGGTGGTCGGGTTGGACCCGAAATCGGCGGAAAGCGTCATGGAAACGCTGAAAAATCTGTGCGAGGAGGAGCGCGTCACCGTCATTTCCGTGCTTCCGATTGAGCTCGCCGAGAAATTTGCCACCCGTATCGTCGGGCTGTCTGGCGGGGAGGTCGCATTCGACATCCGCGGCCGCCGTCTGACGATGAGGGAAAAAAATATGATTTAGACTTTGCGCCCGCTTGCGGGCTTGGTATAGAAAAGAGTGATGCAATGCATTTGTTGAAGACAAACTGGATACGTGCTGCAGCTGCGGTCCTGCTGACGTTTGTGCTGGGCGGCTGCACATTTATCAGCGACCCGGTCAGCTTGATGAAGACGCCGATGCTGTCTGCGGATAAAGAGACGCTGAGCTCGATCATCCACGCGCAGCTTCCCGATGGAGCGGATCTCATCCGCTCGAGGGAAGAAACCGACACCAACCTGATCCATTTCGTCGATCTGGACGGAGACAAGGTCAATGAAGCGGTCGTATTCTACGAAACACCGGATCAGCAGGTGGTCATCCACTGCATGATTTTCAAGCTGGTCAACGGAACGTGGACGAAGGTAACATCTTTCGACGGAGAGGGCAGGGTACTGGAATCTCTTCAGTTCAAGGACCTGAACAATGACGGCAAGCCGGATATTATCGCCGGATATTCCAGAAGGGACGAAAACCCTGTGAACCGTTTGTACGTCTATACGTATACGGAGGGCAGCATCAAGAAAGACCTGATGCAGGATTACACCAATTTCGTCATTATGGACCTGAACGGGGACAAAAAGAACGACCTGACGATTATTAGCCTGAAGCAGAATGATCAGGCTTTTGTGGCGACATACCAGTATGAAGAAGGCAGCTATGTCGAAATTGACAAGCTGGATATGGATCCGTACGTTTCGAATTATTACAATATTGTCGCAGGTAATGTCTATAAGGATCCAGAAGGTAGAGCCAAGGAAGGCATTGTGATCGACACCTCGATCGGCGGGGGAGACGCCTCTTATTCCAACATCATCGTGATGGAGGACGGGAAGCTGAAGTCCGTGTTCGGAGGCAATCAGGACACCACATTCAAGGATCTGCCGGTCAAGAGCGGCGACGTGAACAATGACGGGATCATCGAAATCGGATCCGTAGAGCCGCCGATCGGCTGGAACTATTTCAAGCCCGATGAAATTCCGAACTTCTTCGTATATTCGCAGTGGGACGGCAAACAAGGACTAAAATTCGTCGCCGAGCAATATCGTGATTTACAGAACGGCTTCGAGCTGGGCTTCTTCCCGCCGGAGTGGCATAACAAGGTGACGGTGGACACCAAGTCCATCAAGAACCAGTATTTGCGCTTCGTGATGGTCGATACCGGCAAAACGGTGGCCGAGATCAAATTTTTCACCCTGGCCGAGTGGGATAAACAGCATGATGAATGGAAGTACCTGTACCGGACTAACGACAAGGTGATCGGCTACAAGAAATACGGGGACTTTGATATCGATAACAGCAAAAAGCAGCTGAAGAACGAGGTACCCCCGATTGAAAGGAAGGAAAAGATCAGTGAGTAAAGTTTTAATTTTGGAAGACGAGGATTCCATCCGCAGTTTTATTGTGATCAACTTGAAACGCAACGGCTTCGATGTGCTGGAGGCGGCAAACGGGAACGAGGCGCTCGATAAACTGACGTCCAATCCCGATATCGATATCGCACTGCTGGACGTTATGGTTCCGGGGATCGACGGTTTTGAGGTATGCCGCCGTATCCGGGAAACGAACGAACGGATCGGTATTATCTTTTTGACAGCGAAAGTGCAGGAGCAGGACAAGGTGTACGCTCTGTCCGTCGGCGCGGACGACCATGTGAGCAAGCCGTTCAGTCCGACCGAACTCATCGCACGGATTCAATCGCTGCTGCGCCGGGTGAACGTTCACCGCGAAACGACGGCGAAGGTCAGCTTTCACTCCGGTCCGTTCAGCCTGGACCTGATCTCCAAGCAGTTCAAGAAGAACGGGCATGCGATCGAACTGACGCCGACGGAATTTTCGCTGATCCAATTTTTCCTCGAAAAAGAAAATACGCCTCTCAGCAGGGACGTACTGCTCGATCATGTATGGGGCAAAGAATATATGGGCGATCCTAAAATCGTGGACGTGAATATCCGCCGTCTCCGCCAAAAAATCGAGGAGAATCCGTCGGACCCCGAATTTTTACAGACCGTATGGGGCCACGGTTATAAATGGAAGGGTCAGGGACAATGATCAAGAAAGGCATACGCAGGCAGATTGTCCTGCACTACTTTATCGTAGTGTTCTCGGCACTTCTGCTGGCGGAAGTCATTTTTTTATTAGCCATAAGAACGTATTACTATGACAGCATTTATAGTCATATTAAAAACCATATCGACAATGTGGAGGATTATTATTACCAGCGGATCAACCCGGGACTTGACGGGAACCGCGACCTGGCTTCCATGCTGACCTACTACGATCTGAACTCGGCCAACGTGCAAATTCTGGATACCCAGGGCAACGTGCTGATCAACTCTTCCGAGTTTCAGCCCGATATGTCTGTGAAGACGGCCGATATATCCCAGGCGCTGTCCGGCAACGTTGGCCGCTGGGTCGGGCGTCAGGCCAGCACCGGTGAAAATGTCATGGCCGTGTCGAAGCTTGAGCAGAGCAGCGGGCAGGATGGCTATATCGTCCGTTATGTCACCTCGCTGGAAACGGTCAACGATAAATTGTTTAATCTAACCATGCTGGCCACGGGCGTAGGAGCGGCTGTCCTTGCCATCGTGCTCGTATTCAGTATGGGTCTTGCCAACTCAATCGTGCAGCCGCTGAACACGATTACGGCCGTCTCCGCCGAGATGGCCCGCGGCAAGTTCAACCAGCGGATCAAGGGCGACTACAAGTACGAGCTTGGCGAGCTGGCATCCACGCTGAACTATATGGCCCAGGAGATCGTCCGGAGCAATCAGGTCAAGGACGATTTCATTTCGTCGATTTCGCACGAGCTGCGGACGCCGCTGACGAGTATTAAAGGGTGGAGCGAAACGATCAATTCGGGAGGCTATGACCCCGAGGAGACCCGGATCGGCATGGAGATCATTACGAAGGAGACCGAGCGCCTGATCGGCCTCGTTGAGGAAATCCTCGACTTCTCCAAGCTGCAGCAGAATGAGATGAAGATTGCGATTGGCCGGGTCGATATCAAAGAGCTGCTCCAGGAAATCATGCTGAACCTGTGGACGAAGGCGGAGAGCAGGCAAATCGAGCTCCGGCTGAAGTCCGAGGACCGACCGCTCGTGGCCGGAGACGCGAACCGCTTGAAGCAGGTGTTCCTGAACCTGGTGGACAATGCGATCAAATTTTCGCATGAGCATTCGGCAATTGATCTGGTCGTGTACTTCGAAGGCGACAATGTCGTAACCGAAGTGAGGGATACGGGAATCGGGATCAGCGAGGATCACTTGGTCAAAGTGCGCGACCGGTTCTTTCAGGTGGATCCGCTCAACGGCGGCACCGGTCTTGGGCTAGCCATCTCCCAGCAGCTGGTTGAGCTTCATAAAGGAATTTTGCTCATCCAGAGCACGTTGGGGGAGGGGACGACGATCGTCGTGTCCCTGCCTCGGCTGCCGGAGAATACCGCTCAAACGGACGGTGCACCCGAGCTTCCTCCCGCAGACGAGAAACTTTCATGAAGTCCATACACATCAAAGAGCGAACTCCCGGAAAAAAAGGGGTTCGCTCTTTGTATATTCACACATATTGTATTAAGAGGATAAGCCTTCGGCACGCAGGCGTCCGGTTTTCTCGTATACATCCTGCAGCAGTCGGGAAGGCTGGGTACGAATGCTTGGTTTCGGCAAAACGGTTTCGTAAGGGCCGACTACCGTTACCTGACCCGGCGTTCCTTTGATGACCGCGCCGTCTTTAATGATCGCTCCTTCGCCAATAATGGCATGCTCGATCTGCACGTTGCGTCCGATCCGGACGTTCGGCATCACGACACTGTCCTTAATCTCGGACATTTTGCCGACTTCGACACCACAGAACATGACGGATTGATGTGCTATGCCGTCCAACGTGCACGTTTCGGAGATCAGGCAGTTGGTCGCCATCACGCTGCGGTTCCGTGTCGATCCGAGCTTCGTACGCCATGGACGGGTGTACATTGGCCATTCACTGTTATGCAGCTTCCAGTCCAGATCGTCGGACAAGAGGTCCATGTGTGCTTCCCAAAGGCTGGCAACAGTACCGACATCTCTCCAATACCCGTCAAAGCGGTACGCGAACAGCTCATCCTGATCCGCCAGCATCTTCGGAATAATATCCTTGCCGAAGTCATGGCTTGAGGCATCATTTGCGGCGTCCTCCATCAAATGTCTGCGGAGGTACTCCCATTCAAACAAATAGATGCCCATGGAAGCCAGGTTACTTTCGGGTTCAGCCGGTTTCTCGGCAAAGTCCGAGATACGAAGCGATTCGTCCACGCTCATGACCCCGAAACGGCTGGCTTCCTCCCAAGGCACCTCCATGACAGAGATGGTGGCTTTGGCGCCGTTCTTTTGGTGAAATTGAAGCATTTGTTTATAATCCATGTGGTAAATATGGTCACCGGACAAAACCAGTACGTGCTCCGGTTGGTGACGGTCAATATATTCGATATTTTTATAAATGGCATCAGCAGTTCCCAAATATTCAGAAGATCCTGTGTTGTAAGAAGGCAGCAGGGTGATTCCGTCCTCTCCATTTTTTTGGAGGCCCCATGGTTCGCCTTCCCCGATATGCAGATGAAGCGATTCTGCCTCGTACTGCGTCAGCACACCGATGGTGTCAATGCCTGAGTTTACGCAGTTACTGAGAGGAAAATCGATAATACGGTAACGGCCGCCGAACGGAACAGCGGGCTTTGCCAGTTTCGATGTCAGAGGTGATAATCTGCGCCCTTCACCTCCGGCAAGCAACATGGCGATGCATTCTTTTCTCTTCATGTCGTTTCCTCCCATTCAAAATTGTCAATGTAGTACATAAATAAACGACTATCGCCCATCTGAAACGATTATATTGAAATATCACTGAAAAATTACAATTTTATCTTTCAGCGGTCATTTTTATTTTCATTTTGGCTACAATGGGGTAATGGTTTACATGCACTATATTCCTAAAGCAGGTGATCATTTGGAGAACATGAATAAGGCGCCGGGTCAGCCGCTGTCCGCGGAAGACATCTATTTGTTTCATGAAGGGACCTCCTATCACAGTCACAGGATGTTGGGCGCTCATCCTGCTGTGGAAGAAGGCGAGGAAGGCGTCCGGTTCACCGTCTGGGCGCCCCATGCCCAGGCTGTAGGCTTGGCGGCAGACTGGAACAACTGGAACGGAGAAAAGGATTCGTTATATAAGATACCCGATTCAGGCTTTTGGACTCGCTTTTTCCCCGGAATCCGTTCAGGTACTTTTTACAAATATGACATGACCGGACCTGGCGGAGAACGGTTCCTGAAGGCCGATCCTTATGCGTTTCAGTCGGAGCTTCGCCCGGCCACCGCATCGGTGGTCACAGATCTTGCCGGATATGTATGGAATGACGGCCCCTGGCGTAGAAAGAGAAAAGCACCTTACCGCAAGCCGCTGAATATATATGAGATCCATTTCGGTACGTGGCGGCAGAAAGAGGACGGGACTTTTTATACATACCGGGAAATGGCTGATCTTCTTATTCCATATTTGAAGGAAATGCATTATACCCATGTCGAGTTTATGCCGCTTGCGGAGCATCCATACGATTTATCTTGGGGATATCAGGGAACGGGCTATTTCGCCGTGACGAGCCGCTATGGGACGCCGCATGACTTTATGTATTTGGTGGACGCCCTGCACCAGGCCGATATCGGCGTCATCCTGGACTGGGTGCCATCCCATTTCGCCAAGGACGCCCACGGACTCCGCCGGTTTGACGGGACGCCGCTGTTTGAATACAGCGATGCCTATAAGGCTGAAAAACCCGGCTGGGGCACGCTCAGCTTCGACTTCGGCAAACCGGAGGTCCGCTCGTTTCTGATTTCCAACGCGTTGTTCTGGCTGGATATGTTCCACATTGACGGGCTTCGGGTCGACGCGGTCACCAGCATGCTGCGGCTTGATTTCGAGAAGCAGGAAGGACAGTTCCAGCGCAACGAAAACGGTGGTCTCGAGAACACCGAGGCGATTGCTTTCCTGCAGCAGCTGAACACCGTGGTGTTCAGCTATTTCCCAAATGCGCTGATGATGGCCGAAGAATCCAGCGCTTGGCCCGGGGTTACCGCACCCGTGCACGAAGGCGGGCTGGGCTTTAATTACAAATGGAACATGGGCTGGATGAACGACACGCTGGATTATGTAGAAACGCCGTTTGACCAGCGGCCCGGGCGTCATCATCTGCTGACATTCCCGATTGCTTATGCTTATTCTGAGAATTATGCGCTGCCTTTATCCCATGATGAAGTTGTTCACGGCAAAAAATCGCTGCTCAGCAAAATGCCCGGGGATTACGGGCAGAAGTTCGCCGGGCTTCGGCTGCTGCTTGGATACCAGATGACCCATCCCGGGAAAAAGCTGCTGTTCATGGGCGGGGAGTTTGGCCAGTTTATCGAATGGAAGGACCAGGAGCAGCTCGACTGGCTGCTGCTGGACTACGAGAGCCACCGCAGCATGCAGCGGTATACCGCGGAATTAAACCGGCTGTATCTGAACGAACCAGCGCTGTGGGAGCGGGATCATGAGCTTGAAGGGTACCAATGGATCACGCCGCATGACAACACGCAAAGCGTCATTTCGTACCTCAGAAAAGGGAAGAAAGCCGGTGACACCCTTGTCGTCATTATTAATTTTCAACCGGTGCGGCGAGAGCATTACCGGATCGGGATTGCCAAGTCCGGCACGTACGTGCCTGTGTTCTGCAGCGAGGATTCCCGATATGGTGGAAGCGGCGAGTTTAGCGCCGAACCCGTGCAGACGGAGAAGATCCCTTGGCATGAACAAACCTGCAGTCTGGAATTAACGCTGCCGCCGCTCAGTATGCTGATATATAAAAGGGAGCAGCCTCGTACGAAAAAAGCGGTTCCGGGTAAAGAGAGTAAGCCAAGCAAGCGAAGTGCCGCGGCAAGGTCCGGCAAATCCGGTGAATCCAGCCGTGTGTCGGCGTCCAAAGGCAAGGAAGGGTTAGAAATGCCTACTGCAGAGACAAAGAAAAGATCGGGCAGAGGCACCGGAAGGAAACCGGTGACGGAAGACGGCCCGCGGATCAATGAATAGGAGGCAGGAGAGATGAAAGTCATATTTGCAGCAGCGGAATCGACACCGTTTATTAAAACAGGGGGACTTGCCGATGTAATCGGCGCCCTGCCCAAAGCGCTCAAACGAAGCGGCGCGGATGTGCAGGTCATTTTGCCCAAACATAAAGGGATACCACGGCAATTTAAAGATGAAATGCAGCATCTCACGGAAATAAAAGTGCCGGTCGGCTGGAGAAATCAATACTGCGGTATCGAAAAGCTCGTGTACGACGGCATTCCCGTATATTTTCTCGATAACGAATACTATTTCGGACGGGACGGCGTGTACGGATACATGGACGACGGCGAACGCTTTGCCTTTTTCAACCGGGCCGTGCTTGAAGTGCTTCCGCTGATCGGTTCCGAGCCGGACGTGCTCCACTGCCATGACTGGCATACGGCGCTTATTCCGGTGCTGCTGCAGGCGCACTACCGCCATAACGAGTACTACCAGCACATCCGTACCGTGTTTACGATACATAATTTGCTGTACCAGGGAATTTATCCTTACGAGGTACTTGGCGAACTGCTGGAGCTGGGACACCAATATTTTACGCCGGAAGGCCTTGAGTTTTACGGAAACGTCAACTTTATGAAAGGCGGGATCGTCTACGCCGATCACGTGACGACGGTGAGTCCGACCTATGCCAAGGAGATTCAGACGGCCCACTACGGATATGGGCTGGAAGGGCTGCTGTATTCGCTCGGTGACCGGCTTAGCGGGATCGTAAACGGTGTGGATACGAAGAGCTACAATCCCGCTAACGATGCGAGCCTCTACGTAAAATACCGGTCGAACCTGGCGAAAAAGAGGGAAAACAAAGCGGGGCTCCAGCAGGAGCTCGGCTTGCCGGTTAAGCCGGACGTGCCGCTCATCGCGATGGTGACCCGGCTGGTCGAGTCCAAGGGACTGGATCTCGTGACGCGGGTGCTGGACGAAATGCTGGATCACGACGACTTCCAGTTCGTCTTGCTCGGCACGGGCGACTCCGCCTACGAGCATTGGTTCCGCGAAGCGGCAGGGCGGCATCCGGACAACATGTCGGCGCAGATTACGTTCAGCGACGCCCTGTCACGCAAAATATATGCGGGCAGCGACATGTTCCTCATGCCGTCGAAGTTCGAGCCATGCGGCATCAGCCAGCTGCTGGCACTGCGGTACGGCAGCATCCCGATCGTTCGCGAGACCGGGGGGCTGAACGACACCGTGCAGTCTTACAACGAGTTTACGGGCGAGGGCAACGGTTTCAGCTTTACGGCGTTCAACGCCCACGATATGATGCATACGATCCGCCGTGCAGCTTCGTTTTACCAACAGCCGGAGCATTGGAGCAAAATCGTCAAGAACGCCTTTGCCGGGGATTACAGCTGGAACATGTCCGCCAAGGAGTATATGGACATTTATGAACGCGTCACCGTTTGAGCAACGGAGCTGGTACAAGCCGGCTCCGTGGTAATATCCACAGCCGCTAAGAATCCATTTGGAAAAAGCCTTCCGGAACTCCGGAAGGCTTTTCGTTATGAAGAAACCGATTTATTTGGTGAGGTTTCGGTACAAAATCCGGTACCCGTAAGGGTCCAGACTGACGTTCATCGTTCCGTTCTGGGTAGGCACCTTGTCGCCCGACAAGGCGTCCTTCCAGTCGTTCGTAACCATCGGGTGGGATAGCACTTGCGGTTTGTCGGTGTTGTTCATCCAGATGGTGAAATGAACCCGGCTGTCCATGCGCTCGTAAATGATGTTGGGATTACCCGGTTCCGCCTTCAAAAAGCGGAAGCGGCCTTCGCGAAGCGCCTTGTTTTTTTTGCGCAGACCGATGAGCAGCTTGTAAAAATCGTACAGCTCGCGGTCCTGCTTCTTCGGATCCCACTCCATGCATTTACGGCAGTCCGGATCGCCGCCTCCGGTGAGGCCCACCTCATCGCCGTAGAAGATGCATGGCGTCCCCATGAACGTGAACAGGAAGACGACCGCCAGCTTCATCCGGCGCTTGTCGTTGCCGACGCGCGTCAAGAGCCGCGGTGTATCATGGCTGCACAGCATGTTGAACACCACTTCGTTCGTCTGCTGCGGATAGCGCATCAGGATGGTGCCCATTTTGTTGGCGAACGTCAGTCCGTCCATGCCTCCGTTGAAAAACTCCAGCACCTTGTCAGCAAAAGGGTAGTTCATGACAGAGTCGAACTGGTCTCCGACCAGCCAGGCCAAGGAATCGCTCCACACTTCCCCGACGATATATGCGTCCGGATTGGCGTTTTTGACGACCATGCGGAAGTCCCGCCAAAAATGGTGATCGACCTCGTTCGCCACGTCCAGCCTCCAGCCGTCCAGTTTGATTTCCTTGATCCAGTACTCGGCAACGTCCAGCAAATACTGCTTCACCTCGGGATTGGCCGTGTTGAACTTTGGCATATTGCCGAAGAAGCCGAACGTGTCATACGTGGCGATCCCGTTCTCAACCCGTGCCGGAAACTGGTTGATATGAAACCAATCGGCATATTTGGACTTTTCCCCATGCTTAAGGACGTCCTGGAACGGTGGAAACTGTTCGCTGCAGTGGTTGAACACGGCATCGAGCATGACGCGGATCCCTTTGCTGTGACAGGCTTCCACGACCTGCTTGAGCAGCTCGTTATCCCCAAAATGCGGATCAACCTGCTTATAATCGACGATGTCGTATTTATGGTTCGACGGCGACGTGAACAAAGGTGTGAAATATATCGCATTGATGCCCAGATCGAGCAGGTCGTCCAAATGATCCAGGACGCCCTGCAGGTCGCCGCCGAAGAAATTGTCTGTTGTCGGCTGTCCTCCCCAAGACTGTGTCCCTTTCGGATCATTGCTTGGATCCCCGTTTGCAAAACGTTCCGGCATAATTTGGTAAAAAATAGCATCCTTTGCCCAATCCGGCACCTTAAATACGTCGATCTCATGTATGTAAGAAAATTCGTAATAGCCGCCCGTCGGCGCCGGACAATTTCGGTACAGCCCGTTGTCGAGCATGTAAATCGTTTCCTTGCCGGAAGTGATCCGGAACGCATAGCTAAGACGCTTGTATTTAGGCAGTACGGCAGCTTCCCAATAATCGAACATATCGTCGGTCGCGGCTTTTTCCATCGTAATTTCAAAATAGGTCGAATCCCAGTCGTATTTGTCTCCGGTCATCGCAACTACCGTATCCACGTCGTTTCGTTTGGTGCGGACACGCAGATGTATCGTCTTCGGATCGTATGCATAGGCCCATTTGTCCCGGGGGACATGGTATAAAGCTTCCAGCAGCATGACTACACCTCCACTAAATATCTAGCTATTTAATACCTCATTCCCGGAATGATGAACCATGGCTGCCGCCGTATTCTGACGTTTCGGTGAACTTTTTGCGTAGGAGTCCCCATTGCGTGTAATTACTTAATAAGAAGCGTTTCTTTCAAAGGGTGCAGGTTTTTGAAGGGATTTATGCATCGATATGAGGAAGGAGAAGGGCTTTGAAACGGTAAATACATATTTATTCCGAAAAAGAAGGGGAGGTGACTAAAAGAAACAATAGAACTAGGAATAAATGGGATTAAAAAGCTGTAATCCGCATTATTCTGGCTATTTTGAAATGTATTGACCACTGTATGAAAATGTCATTGCATAATCATGCATTTTTATTGTATGATTAGAACCGTGGTTTTTCGGGCTGAGCCGGATACGGATCATGCCTTTGAACAACAATAAGTATCATTGAAATGGACAGGAGAGATAGATATGAAAAAATGGGGTATTCTAACGGCATGCATTCTGCTGGCAGGCTCCCTGCTTGCCGGATGCGGAAGCAAACCTTCGACTGAGGGCGGCACGGCAGCGGGCGAAAAGCCGGCCAGCGGCAAGACGATCGTGCTTGGAACAAGCGCGGACTTCCCGCCGTACGAATTTCATAAAATGGTGAACGGCAAGGACCAAATCGTCGGCTTCGATATCGAAATCGCCAAGGAAATCGCCAAAGACATGGGGGCGCAGCTTGAAGTCAAGGACATGAGCTTTGATGCGCTTCTCGGCGAGCTGTCCACCGGCCGCGTAGATTTTGTCATTTCGGGCCTTACACCAAACGAAGAACGCAAGAAACAAATCGATTTCTCGAACAACTACTATAAGGCGGAGCAGGCCGTTGTCGTCAGAGAAGCTGACAAAAACAAATACAGCACGATGAAAGCTCTGGAAGGAGCTTCGCTCGGCATTCAGAAGGGTTCCATCCAGGAGGACATCGCCAAGACGATTCCGGGCGCGAAGATCACCGGTCTGGGCAAAATTTCCGACATCGTGCTGCAGCTGAACTCGAGCCGCGTGGATGCCTCCATCATGGAGAAGCCGGTTGCCGAGGCATACATCAAGAACGTCAAAGGTCTGGTAATTGCGGATGCGGTTCCTGATTATAAGGAAGACGGCTACGCGATCGGGATCAAAAAAGGCAACACCGAGCTCGTGAACCAAATCAACAAAACGCTGGACCGTCTGAAATCCGAAAACAAGATTGAGCAGTACGTTGCCGAAGCGAGCGATTTGGCTGCACAGAAATAGAGGTTAAGCTGTCTGTTCTCATTTTATACGTCGGATAAAATAGCGAAGCGAATTCGCTATTTTTTCTGTTCAATGATGGGTACCTTGTTTCAAAAATGTCCCGATCTGTTGTATACAGGGAAAGGATGGGACAGGCAGGTATGATGACAAAGGAGGTTCTTGGGTCTTTATGAATATATTCTCCGTTTTTTGGGAATACCGGACGTATTTTGCGACAGGTATCCAGTATACACTGCTCCTGGCGGCCATCGGCGTCATCTGCGGCTTCGTGCTGGGCATTATTATATCCTTGCTGCGGATGTCCCGCTTGTGGCTGCCGAAGCTGATCGGTTCGGTATGGGTGGAAGTTCTCCGCGGTACCCCGATGGTTGTTCAGCTGTTTATTATTCACTACGGCCTCGTGGCCTTCGGGGTCAAATTTACGCCAATCGAGTCCGGTGCAATTACGCTGTCCATTAACAGCTCCGCGTACCTTGCGGAAGTGTTCCGTGCCGGAATCCAGGGGGTAGACCGGGGCCAGTCGGAAGCGGCCCGTTCCCTCGGAATGACGCGCAGCATGACGATGCGGTACATCGTGCTGCCCCAAGCTGTAAAAAGCGTGCTGCCGGCCATCGGCAATGAGTTTATTACGATTATCAAGGAATCATCCATCGTATCGTTTATCGGCGTCACCGACTTGATGTACCAGTCGGGGGCTATCCAAGGAATTACGTATGATTACCTCAGTCCGCTGCTGGTCATTGCAGCCATCTACTTCATTATGACGTTTACCTTGTCCAAGCTGCTGGGGGCATTTGAAAGGAGGCTGAATACCGATGATCAGCGTTAAAGATTTGCGCAAATCGTTCGGCAAGCTGGAGATTCTGAAAGGGATCGACATCGACATCGCCAAAGGCGAGGTCGTCGTCGTGATCGGCCCCAGCGGCTCGGGAAAAAGTACCTTTCTCCGCTGTTTGAATCTGCTCGAAACCCCGACAGGGGGACAGATCACGTTTGAAGGCGAGCCGATTACGGACAAACGCCATAACATCAATGCCACACGCGAAAAAATGGGCATGGTGTTCCAGCATTTTAACCTGTTCCCGCATAAATCGGTGCTGCAGAACCTCATGCTGGCGCCGGTTAAGGTGAAAAAGCAGCCGCCGGCCGAGGCGGAACGGATTGCCCTTGACCTGCTGCGCACGGTCGGATTATCCGACAAGAAGGATGCGTATCCGTCCCAGCTGTCAGGCGGACAGAAGCAGCGGATCGCCATCGCGCGGGCGCTGGCCATGCAGCCCCACGTCATGCTCTTTGACGAGCCGACTTCGGCGCTGGACCCGGAAATGGTCGGCGAAGTGCTGGAGGTCATGAAGAAGCTCGCGGAGGGCGGCATGACGATGGTCATCGTAACCCATGAAATGGGGTTTGCCCGGGAAGTCGGCGACCGGATCGTCTTTATGGACGGCGGACAAATCGTCGAGCAAGGGACGCCTGCAGAAGTGTTCGGTAACCCGCAAAACAGCCGCACGAAAGATTTTCTGAGCAAGGTCCTTTGACCAAGAGCCTGCATCTACAAATGATAAAGCCCTGGACGAGAATATTACTCATCCAGGGCTTTTTTTGTACCTTTTTATGAATAAAAGTTAAAATGAATGAAGAAGTTGTAACTTTTTTGAAAGGAATTGAGCCGTTGCTCCCTTGCTTAAGTCAGCTAACAACTCTAAATAAAGCCTGATCATTCAATGGTTTTGGATTGGTAACATTTTCATGCGCACAGGTTACAAAATTGTGATATATTTGTTGAGCCGAAACTTTTAAGGTAAAGTGCGGGGGATGTAATTTGTGTACATAGTACGCTTGGGGTGAATCGCACCAACAGGGCGTAGGGTTGTCTCCTCAATCCGAATCCGACAGCTAACTTCGCAGGCATCACGACTTAAGGAGGAACCATGAAAAGATTTAAAGGAATCAAGACACTTGCAGCCATCATCGGCATTTCTCTGGCGGTACAGACGGTACCCACGTTTGCGGACTCGGTCCATGTAGCGAAGGATGGAGACACCTTCTATACACTATCTAAACAATATGGCGTTAATTTGAATCAACTGATGAATGCAAATCCGAATGTACAAGCAACCAATATTTATCCGGGCCTGAAATTAAACGTTCCCGGAGCAAGCACAGCCAAGGCATTTGCCGCAGAGGACAGCGGCTCCATCATCACAGCAGCTTCCCTGAACGTCAACGGCGATGACAAAGTTGTGGAAGCATGGGGTAAAACCTTCAATTACTCCAAAACACTCGACGTCCGAGCTACGGCTTATTCATCTGCCGCTAGCGAAAACGGCAAGTGGGGAGCAGTGGACTACTTCGGCAACCCGCTGAAGCTGGGAACGATCGCGGTTGACCCTTCCGTTATCCCGTTGGGAACGAAAGTGCTGGTTACCGGTCACAGCTTCCAAGGCCTTCCGAAGAAAGCCTTCGTAGCGACAGCTAAGGATACCGGCAGTGCGATTAAGGGGAAACGCATCGACATTTTCGTGCCGGGCAGCCCGGAAAGCGTTAGTGCCTTCGGGTTCCAGGACGTTGAGCTGTACTTCATTAAATAGTCAATGCTATTCATAATAACACGGAAAAACCGGCTTTTGTACTCAAGCCGGTTTTTTTTGTACGCTCAGCGCGTTACTTGTCTTTTGGAACGTGAAGTAACCTCGGCAGCGTGACGAATGAATAGCCTTTATTTTTCAAAGTCTGAATAATGTCCGGAAGGGCATCGATCGTACCGCTGAGATTGGACGTGGTTCCGCCTCCCGCATGCTGAAGAATGATCGAGCCTTGCCCAACGGTGGACAGCACGTTGCGCTTGACCGCTTCCTTGCTGATTCCTTTCCAATCCAGCGAATCGACGTTCCAGTTTACGATTTTGTAGCCCTGCTGCTTGGCCCAGCGCAGTTGGCGTTCCGTGATGTCTCCATAAGGCGGCCTGATCAGCTTGGGCTTATAGCCGACGATGCCGTAAAGCGTGTTCTCCGTCCGCTTAATCTCGGCTACATATTCGTCCATCTCCAATTTGTGAAACACGGGATGATTATAGGAGTGGTTTCCGATCACATGTCCTTCACGGACGATGCGCTCGACCAGCTCGGGATGCTTCTTCGCCCGGCTGCCCATCACAAAAAAGGTAGCTTTAATATGATGGGCTTTGAGCACATCCAGGATCTGAGGAGTAAATCTGGGATCCGGCACGTCATCAAAGGTTAGGGCCACCTCTTTGACGCGCGGACCGTGAATTTTGAACGTTTCGGGATATTTTTTGATCAGCTGGCCTAGCGTAAGGATCTGCTGTTCCTTCCGCTTTTCTTTCGCCTCCCGGCTGCTGGTTTCCCGTGCAGGTTCGGAACCTGACGGATGTTCCGGGGGTTCACCGCCTTGAGCGGCGGCTGCCGGCCACCCGGACTGCCAAGGACAGATCAACAACAAGATCAGCAGGGAAGACAGCAATGTGCATAACAGCTTCTTTTTCATCCGTCTCGACTCCTTTCCACCGCGGACAAACAGCGAAAGCATGATTTATCCTTGTTATGTCCATATGTTGATGCAATTATGTTGCTTTAAATCAGTTGCTGGGCTACATTTTCATATCGTTCGGCAAAGCGTGTATAATAGAACTGATGGATTACGGTCGCTGCACGTTGGCCGTAACCGCAAGGTATGGACGATGAGCGGCGGCGCTGCAATCATATAACCCTGTTGTCATATAGGCTTAATCACATACAACATAAAGGAGACACGAAGCAATGGCAGATCTATTTACACCTTATGTACTTAAAGGATTATCTCTGAAAAACCGGATTGTTATGCCTCCGATGTGCCAATATTCGGTACAGGCTGAGGACGGGATCCCTAACAATTGGCATTATGTCCATTATGTATCCCGCGCAGTCGGCGGAGCCGGATTGATTATCGTAGAGATGACGGGGGTTCACCCGGACGGACGGATTACGAACCGGGATACGGGAATATGGGATGACGGGCAGATCCCTGCTTACCGCAAAATCGTCGACGAAGTGCACGCCCATGGCGCAAGGATCGGCATCCAGCTGGGCCATGCCGGCCGCAAGGCGGAGGACGCGAACCCGCCCGTAGCCCCATCGGCCATCCGTTTTGACGAGAAATATAAAATTCCGAGAGCTTTGTCCACCGAAGAGGCCCAGAGTCTGGTTACCGCCTATGGGGAAGCGGCCCGGCGCGCGGTGGAAGCCGGCTTTGATACCGTGGAGATACACGGCGCTCACGGCTATTTAATCCATCAGTTCCATTCTCCGCTGACCAACCGAAGAGATGATGCGTATGGAAAAGACCTGGCGTTGTTCGGAGAAGAGGTTGTTAAAGCCGTCAAGAAGGCGGTCCCTGAAGACATGCCTGTTCTGATGAGAGTGTCAGCCAAGGAGTACGTGGACGGCGGTTATGACGTCGATTACTGCGCGGAAATCTGCCAACGATACCGGGATGCGGGCGTGGACGTATTCCATATTTCCTCCGGCGGTGAAGGTCATATCGGATCGAACGGCGGACCGAAGGCCGGCTCGGGGTACCAGGTGGAATTGGCGGAGCAAATGAAGGCAAAGCTGGATGTTCCGGTAATCGCTGTCGGCCGCTTGGAAAATTACGAGGAAGCGCAGCAGGTGGTGCTGGAAGGAAAGGCGGATCTGGTCGCAGTCGGCAGAGGCATGCTGAAGGATCCTTACTGGGCGCTTCATGCGGCCCAAGAGCTGAACGGAGAACAGAAGATCCCGAAACAGTACTTGCGCGCTTTTTAACTTAGGCATTGCGGAAATGAAGCTAATCAAGCATTCACAACAAAACGCTGGAGTCAGATCCGTAGGATCGGCTCCCGCGTTTTTTAAACGGTAAACATACCCTTGAATGAAGGCTCATTGCTGCTATATTATGGAAGATGAACAAACGCCGAAAAAATTTTGGTGATTTTTGAAACGGTCCTAAAACTGCTGCGTAAAAGAGTATCAAGAAGAACACATTAACCTTTCAGGAGGAACAAGAAACCATGGCTATTTTCAAAAGACTGCGCGATTTAACAATGTCCAATATTAATGCGATTATCGATAAGGCAGAAGACCCGATCAAGATGACGGACCAATACATCCGCGATATGACCGAAGATTTGGAAGACGCGGAGAAGGCTGTAGCCGCTCAAATCGCCATCGAGAAAAAATTCAAGCAGCTGTACGAAGAGCAGCAGGCGCTCGTTGAGAAGCGTACCCAGCAGGCACACACCGCAGCCCAGGCACAGAACGTTGAGCTGGCACGCCGTGCGCTGGAAGAGAAAAAATCGGCTGAGCAGAAAATGAACGAATACAAAGCAAGCTACGACCAGAACAAGGCTTCGGCCGACAATCTCCGTGCCAAGCTTGAGGAAATGCGCAAGCAGCTCACCGAAATGAAGAACAAAAGAGAGACGCTGGTAGCCCGCTATAATGCGGCCAAAGCGCAAACCGAAATCAACAAGGCGATGAACGGCTTCAGCACCGATTCTGCGACGAACGGCATGAAGCGGATGGAAGAGAAGATGCTGCAGATGGAGGCGCAAGCCGAAGCCAGCAACGAAATGTCCGCCAAAGGTAAATCGCTCGACGATGAGTTCGAACAGCTCGGTAAGGACAAAGAAGTTGAAGATGAGCTGGCAGCGCTCATGAAGCAGTACGAGAACAAATAATCTGCCATAAACCGGGTATGATGAATAGCGAAGGGGAACATTTGTCATATTTCTCCTTCGCTTTTATTATGTATGAGTGAGACGTTGAGAAGATGTGGAGGCTAAGGTAGATGGATTTTAATATCATTAAAGGGATTCTGGTATGGACAGGTTCCGGGGCGATCCTGCTCTTTATTTTGATGTTTGTGGATTCGCTGTTTACCAAGTACAAAGATTTTGAAGAAGTGAAGGCGGGCAACATGGCGGTCACCTCGCGCCTGGTCATCAAGCTGCTGTCCCAGGGTTACATTCTGTCCGTTTCGATTCGGACCTCGAATAACCTGCTGGAAGCGCTTGTCGTATCGATCGTCTCCTTCTTGATCTTACTCGTGCTGGAAGCGATCGTGCGCGTCTTGATGAGATGGTGGGCAAAGCTTGACCTGGATACAGGTACACAGCAGGGCAAAGTGGGTTACGGCCTGTTTGCCGGTACGATCCATTTGGTGGGCGCCCTCATCATTACCGCCTGCCTGTAGCACGACCCCAATATATATTAAAGTTTGATTACCTAAGGAGTTATAGCATATGAGTGTATTTAAAAGAATAGGCAACCTGTTTGCCAAGCCGGAACCGCCGAAACCGGAGAAAAGCATGCTGGCGCTGATGCCGGGAGATATTTGCGAGGTATCGCTGGTCACGTACGAAGTCATCGGACGCGTGCACAACCGCGGAAGAAACGCCGTTCTGCTCACGCTCCGGGACGGGAACACGATCGCTTACCTTCATATTGAAGAGCGCGAGACCGTGGAGTATGAATTGTACGCTCCGATCGACGGCCGGCTTGACAATCCTGCAGAAGTACCGACCGAGATCGACCTGGATGACCGGGTTTACTATATGGAAGAAGAATACATCGGTCATGTGTTGATTCAAGGCAAAACCCCGTTTACGCAAGGGGGAGAGCAGCACGTATGGCAGTACCAATCCGACGATTATCATCTGCTGCGGATCGAGTGGCAGAACGGACGCTTTATGCTGTATGAAGGAGAGAAAGTAATCCCAGGTGATGTGAAAGTCATCCGGGCCAATTAGAGGTGGGGCACATGATGGGTAAGAAGAGAAGCAGGTTTCTCGGCCTGAAGCTTCTGCTTGTCGCCAGCCTTGTGCTGTCTCTGCTGACCGGATGCGGCATCGGCTCGCCAAACGTCAAGGAGACCTATCCGCTGGAGTCGGTGAACCGTGACGGTAACGCTACGTCGTATGTGTACCGGGCCGCGGACAAGACGGTTCCCGAGGTTGCGAAGGAGCTGACGGACGAGAAGAAGCCCGACCAGATGTCGCCGGAAGATGCCGACCGGATGTTCCTGGTGTACGGTAACGAATGGTACCATCTGCAGAAAGATACCGCCAAGCCAAGCGATACGCTGATCGAAATCGACTCGCAGCAGTATGTGCAGCGGAATTACGATTCAAGCTTTCTTCAGGGCTATCTGACGGCCGCGCTCATCGGACAACTCTTTGATTCGTTCGGCGGCGGAGGCTCTTACCGGGGGTATACCAGCAGAGACATTTATCAGCCGAAGCAGGGAACGTACCATACACCGACGACCAACGATAAAAAGGTGGCGCCGCCGCTGACGGTTGAGAAGAAGGGCTCGATTCTCCGCCGCGGCAAAAACAGCGACACGAATCCGAGCGTCGGTTCCGGAGGCAGCATTTTTGACCGGAAGAAAGATACCAAGACTCCGAGCAGGGGCAGCATTTCAAGGGGCGGCAGCAGCGGCTCCGGCCTGTTTGATGCACCGAAGCGTTCGTATACGAAGCCGAAAACCCGCGTCGGGTCAGGCAAGATCACAAGGCGCAGGTGACGGCTGGCCGCAAGCGAATAACCTGATGCCGTGTTCACGGCGGACGAAAACGCACGAAGCATGGATTCGTGCGTTTTTTTGTGTCATGATAGACAGTGGAGACATTCAGCAACGGAAGGATGATACATAATGGATCAGACACGAACCGATTACGATAAATTTCACCGGAAACCTATGCAGGTCAAGGATGCCCAAAGGCTGATCGCCGGGTATGTAGAGGCAGGCGCTGTAGAAACGGTACCGCTGGCGGAGAGCGTCGGGCGCTTTCTGGCCGAGCCCGTTACCGCCCCGCATCCGTTTCCGCGGTTCCGCCGCTCCGGAATGGACGGGTACGCGATTCGGTCTGCTGACACGGCTTCTTGCAGCTCGGACGATCCGGTCTGGCTAGAAGTCATCGACGAGATTCCTTGCGGCAGCGTGTCCAGCCAAGTGATCCGTCCGGGGACGGCTGCGCGGATCATGACGGGCGCCGAAGTGCCGGACGGCGCGGACGCCGTCGTCATGCTGGAAATGACGGAGCAGCAGGAAAAGGACGGACGTGCCCGGGTTGGACTGAAGCGAAAAATCCAGGAGGGGCAAAACATAACCCCGATCGGCCTGGAGGTTCAGGAAGGACAGCTGCTGCTGAGCCCGGGGACCCGGATTTCGGCCGGGGAAATCTCGGTGCTGGCGACGTTCGGCATTCACCGTGTCCCGGTGTATCGCAAGCCGCGGATCGCGATTTTCTCGACGGGGTCGGAGCTGCTGTCTGTCGAAGAGCCGCTGCAGCCGGGGAAAATCCGCAACAGCAACACGTACATGCTCGCGGCCCAGGTGCGGGAAGCGGGGGGCGAGCCCTTTATTCTGGAAGCCATTATGGACGATTTGCAGCTGGCACAAGCACGGGTCGAGGAGGCTCTCCGGGAATATGATGCCGTCGTGACCAGCGGCGGTGTGTCGGTCGGCGACTATGACATTATGGGCGATCTCGTCCGCGGCGGCGGGGTGGAGATGCTGTATAACAAAATCGCCATGCGTCCCGGCAGCGTCACGACGGCGGCCGTAAAAGACGGCAAACTGCTCTTTGCGCTGTCCGGCAATCCCGGCGCCTGCTTCGTCGGCTTTGAGCTGTTCGTCCGGCCGACAATCCAGGGCATGATGGGAAGAAAGGATGCCTACCTTAAGGAGTGGACAGCCGTCCTGGACGTCGACTATACGAAGGTGAACGCCTTTACCCGCTACGTTCGCGGAAGAATGGAAGTCCGCGATGGATTGGTGTATGCCGTTCCGGCAGCGGTGGACGAATCGAGCGTCATGGTGACGATCAAGGACAGCGACTGCCTGATCGTCATTCCGCCCGCCAAGGCAGTCACACCTGCCGGATCCAAGGTGCAAATTTTGCTGCTTAAAGAGGGATCGAGATGAGCCGGCAAGATGTGAAACCGCCCGTCTGGCAAATCGTCGGGTATAAGAACAGCGGCAAGACGACGCTCGTCTGCAGTCTCGTCGAGAGGCTTGCGGCCAAAGGCATACGGACAGCGGTGATTAAGCATGACGCTCACGATTTCGACATCGATCATCCGGGAACGGACTCGTACCGGCACCGGAAATCGGGAGCGGGTGCAGTCGCCCTAGTGTCCTCGCAGCGTACGGCCGTGATCGAGGAAGCGGAAACCGGGCTGGACGAGCTCATCGGGCGGTTTTCCGCATACGACATGATTTTAGTGGAGGGCTTTAAGCAGGCAGAGTACCCCAAACTCGTGATGGTCCGCAGCCAGGAAGATCATTCGCTCGTTTCCGAATTAACATCCGTGAATGCGATCGTCTCCTGGCTTACCGATGACAAGGTGAGGGGGAACATGGATGTGCATCCGGGTTCCGTTCCGGTATTTGGCGTCAATGACACCGGCCGGATCACGGAATGGCTGCTTCACCATAGTAAGCAAGGTACGACGGAATGAACGGAAACTAACCGTTTTGCAATAAAAAACAGCACGCCCATCCTGAATATACCGGATGCGGCAGTGCTGTTTTTTATTGTGACCTCGCCTAAAGCCGTTACGGTTCAAGCCTACGCTCAATCGCCTCGGACATCGTTTTGTCCGTGAGATGGGCGTACACCTCCGTCGTTTCGGTTGAGGCGTGGCCGAGCTGTTCCTTCGTTTTGTAAATATCGTTTTGCAAATAATAGTCGGTGGCAAAGGAATGCCGGAGCTTATGTACGGTGAGATAAGGCTTGCCAAAGCGCTTGGCATACTTGATGATCATCGCCTGGATCGCCCGCTTGGTCATGCGTCCGCCTTCCTGATGCCCGTTCGGAAGCGCTGCAAACAGCGCTTTTTCCCGCTTGGGCACCTTGTATCTGGACTGACGCAGGGTAAGGTACTGGGCCAAATCATCCCTTGCCTGCTCGCGGAAATAGACCGGGGTCTTGAACGTCTCGTCGTTATTGCCTTTCCGGTACACATACAGCATCTTGTTGTTCATGTCCAGATCATCGACATTCAGGTTAACGACCTCGGACACCCGAAGCCCCGAATTCAAAATCAGGCTGGCAATGCAGGCATCGCGTTCCTTATTCAGCTCATGGGCGTAGAGCGCCTGCTTGTTATTGGCGACATCCTTGGCATAGCCGTCCATAATATAACCGATAAACTCCAGCAGCTCGTCTTCCTCGAGGATCTTTCCTTTTAGTTTGGCGGCCGTGTCTTTCGGTTTGTGGATCCGTTTGATCTCCACCTTCGCCATAATGTTGCGCTTCAGGAGCGGATAAAAGTTGTCATCCTCGGCAATTTGGCTTAAGTAATGAAACAGGGAGCGCATGGAAGAAAGCTTGCGGGAGACGGTAATTTTGGAGTTGGCACTCTCCCGGCGGGTCGTTAAATACAAGCGGTAGCTGACGACGTCTTCCATCCGCAGCACCTCCAGCTCTTCCAGCGTTACCTTGCCGTTGTCCGGCGCAGCGGACAATCCTTCGGCCCGGAGCCAGTTGAAGAACGTTTCGTAATCCCGGATATATTCAAGCAAAGTGGACGGCGACAGATCAGGCAGCTTGTAATCGATAAATTGCTGGACGTACCAAGGCATGGTCAGCACTTTGTCGTCGAGCTTTTTCCGGTCTTGTTCCTTTTGAACATTCATCGTCATCCCTCATCTTTCCTTTTCTTCGTATCTTTTTATATTAACACAATGGGCGAACAGATGTCCGCTTCAATTACGTATATGTCAGGAAATCCGTCCGTGTATAACCTTGCCCGTCCGTTGACAAAGTTATATAGTGGAAATGAAGTTTAGGATCGTGAACAGGAAAATAGGAAGGTGAAGTTAATGGAGTTCAGGCTGGACCTGGTTCCGCACAAGCGCAGGCAAGTGATCTACAATTTGATGCAGCTGTATATGTACGATTTTTCCCGCTACCAGGATATCGTAGTGGACGATAACGGCAAATTTCCCGAGTACCCGGGAATCGACGAGTACTGGCGCAGGGGAACCGGCAAGCATGCTTTTTTGATTTCGTACGATAAGGTGCCGGCCGGTTTTGCGCTGGTGGACCGGTTGTACGACCCGATCGAAGGCGACTTTTACATGACAGAGTTTTTTATTATGCAAAAATACCGCCGCACCGGCATGGGAACCTGGGCTGCGCAGTCGCTGTTCGATCGGTTCAAGGGCAGATGGAAGGTGACCCAGATCAAAAACAATCTGCCGGCTCAGGCCTTCTGGCGGAAAGTGATCGGCAGCTACACGAACGAGCGGTATTCGGAAAAGGTTCACCCGCAGTATGGCAATATCAGCCAATATTTTAGCAGTTTATAGATGGAACTGAATACATAGGCTCTCGTTGACTGGGAAGCGAGCATTTCTTGAATCGGAGCGGGCCGGGGAGGAAGAACCGTCCATGCCAGCGGTTTGGCGGCCCTCCGTTTTGGGTAAACATCTCATATACTGCGTAAAAGTCACTTCGTATCTATGAACGTATCCAATTATGAAACCAGGGAGGATTTCATTATGGAAAGACGGGCATTCGGCAAGACAGGCATGGAAGTGAGTATTTTGGGCTTTGGCGGCGCGGAGATCGGCAAGGAAACGGACCTTTCCAAAGTCGAGCAGCTGCTGGGCAGCGCGCTTGATGCGGGCCTGAACATGATCGATACGGCGGAGTGCTACGGCGACAGCGAGGAGCTGATCGGCAAAACGATGGCGAACCGCCGCAGCGAATATTATTTATTCACCAAGTGTGGACATGCCTCCGGCTTGGATTATAAAGATTGGGACCCTGAGCTGCTGGAGAAAAGCATCGACCGCAGCCTGAAGCGGCTGCAGACCGATTATGTCGACTGCATCCATCTGCACAGCTGCTCGGAGGACGTGCTGAGACAGGGCGCGGTGATTGAGGTGCTGCAAAAGGCCAAGCAGCAGGGAAAGACGCGGTTTATCGGATACAGCGGCGATTCGATTGACGCATTGTATGCGGTGCAAACCGGCGTGTTTGACAGCTTGATGGTGTCGCTCAATATCGCCGACCAGGAAGTGATCGACCTGACGCTGCCCGAAGCGCGCAAGCGGGGAATGGGGATCATCGCCAAGCGGCCGATCGCCAACGTAGCCTGGACTTACGACAAGCTCCCCGAGAACGCCTACCCGTATAAATACTGGCAGCGGCTGAAGGAGCTGCAGTATGACTTTCTGCGGGACAACGAGCAGGCGGTGGCGGATGCCCTTCATTTTACGCTGGATACACCCGGAGTGGATACCGCGATCGTGGGAACGAACAAGCCGGGGCGCTGGTCGCAGAACGCTGAGATGCTTGCAAGCACGAGCCTGAGTCATGATAAGTACCAAGAGATCCGGGCGCGCTGGAAGGAAGTGGCCCCGCGGGATTGGGTGGGTCTGACGTAAGTAGATCAGTTTGACGTAAGGCGGTCAAGTTGAATGGACTCATGAAAAAGCACTACGAACAGGAATCATTTGCCCGATAGAGAAGGCTCCCTCTGGAACACTTCAAGTTCCGGTAAGGAGCCTTTTTGCATGCGCGAAGACCGGGAGAACCACCCTTTATTCGGCCTTTCCGAGCTTCGTTTCGCTAAATTGAAGACGGTACTGCCCTGGCGTCATCCCCTCAAGCTTTTTAAACATCCGGTTGAAATACGGCGGCTGATAGCCTACCGATTTGGCGATTTCATTCATTTTGAGGTCGGTCGTCAGCAGAAGCTTTTTGCAGCGGCCGATTTTGAGCGCCGTTAAATAATCAATGTAATTCGAGCCTGTCATTTGGCGGAACGCCTTGCTGAGATGCGACACGCTGACTCCGGCTTCCATGGCGAACGTCTCGAGGGAGATATCACACATGTAATTGTCGTGAATGGTTGACAGCACCTGATCGACGATATCCTTCATGGCATGCTGATAGCTCTTGGACAGCATGTCGATGTACGGCCGAATTACCCGTTTGCCGAACCACTGGATACACGCCTCAGCGTCCCTCAGCGTCCTCAGTTCTTCTTCCAGCTGGACGCCGTCAAAGAGGGCGTACGGGTTATGTCCCGACTGCAGCATGGACCGGTACAGGCTGCTCTTCAGGCGCATCAGTCCCTGGTGGACGACCCATTCGGGCGCGCCTTCATTTTTCAGCGCGGTCACGAACCGCTCCAGGATGTCCGCTGCCTCGCGTTCCAGCCCGAGGTTCAGTGTATGCGTAAATTCCTGCTCCAGATCGTACGGAAAATCGACTTCGGGATTCGCCTGCTCCAGCACGGCGGTTGCATCCAGCAGCTGGCTCTCCGACGTAAACGTGCGGTAGCTGAGCGCTTTGCGCGACTGTTCCAGCAGGTAAGGAATGTCCATCCACAGCGATGCTGGGCCATTCACGACGATCGTTGACGGCATGCGCAGCACATGCTCCAGCGCACGGAGCATATCCCCGCCAAGCCGAAGCAGTTCATCCCGCGCATCCATGGCGGAGGTTTCAGGAAATATCAGCACCGCGGCAATCGAACCGTCGAGCAAATCGAGCGTATGCACATAGGCGGCCGAAGCCTCCGACATTTCGCCGACGATGTTGATGGCCGCGTAGGTGATGAGCTGGCTGTCCTTTTCTGTCAGGGGGGCCTTGTGACCGTCAAGTCCGTGCAGCTGGCAGACCACGACCGAAAACAGGCAGCCTGTCACGTCGAGCTGCAGAGCGCGAAGCTTTTCGATCATTTCCGTCTCCGATAAATGGGCGGCTTGTCCCAGCACAAACTGGTTGATCAGCGCTTCCCTGACTTTGGGAGTGGATTGATCCAGCCGGCTCTGCAGCGACTCGTTGGCGAACCGGTACTGCTGCCATTTTGCCTCAATGTAGGCCATTTCGTCGGACGGGTCGGCGTCTTCATCCGTTTTGCCGTCCCTGACCAGATCCATCACTTTGCGGAACGGCTGGTAGAAGCGGTTGGACGCAAACCAGCTCAGCCCGAGCGCGGCGATGAGAGACAGGATCCAGTAGACGACCACCACATGCGTATACGCACTGTTGGGCGCGGTGACTTTGGATGACGGGGTACCCGTCACAAAGGTCCAGATCCGGTTCATTTTTTCAAAAGAAACCGCATTCATGAGGAACTGCTCATGATCCGCACGGATTTGAAAGCGCGACTGGCTGTCATACGTGCGCTTGGTCGAGCCGAGCTGTTCCATGATCCGCGGCAGCAGCTCGGGATACGACTTGGCGGCATCCGACTGACCAATGACCACGTCGCTGCCATCAAGAACATAGGCGGCCTGGTCGGGGGTCACGTTCAATTGGAGCATGGACGGGTTGACGTAGAGGACGAGCGCCCCGTAAGAGGTTTGGCCGTTAAAAGGCAGCTTCATGACGATCGCATGCTTGGAGCCGCTGCGCCCAAACGGCCGAGTGAGATGATTCGTCCAGAAAATACCCTTATCCCCGTTCATGAGACTGTTCCAAACGGCACGATCCGCCGGATCGTCCAGCGTGCGCAGGCCGAGGACCGGCTGCAGCAGCACATTCTGCTTCGGTATGTACAAATAAGCCTGATCGATCAGCGATTCCCCGTTTTCGATCAGCGACATCGTGTCCAGCAGTTCCTGGGTCTTTTCGAACTCATCGACATAGTTCATGTCCGCGATCGCAGGCTTAAAGATGGGGTTGGCCATCATGTGCAGGGCGTACTGTACCAGCTGGGCGAACTGGCCGTCGATTCTGCGCACCGATTCCCGCAGCATGATCTCGTTATTTTGCTGATACTGCTGGATCAGGTACCGGTTGCCGACATACCCGCCAATGCAGCTGACGATCGTGATCGGAATACAGGTCAGCAGGATCGCAAGCGCGATGCTTCTCCAGTATACGGTCCCTTTCGATGCGAACCTTTTCGCCAAGTAGTCTCTCAACATGGTATCCACTCCCGCTCGTTTGCTTCCGCCCTGAATCTTGATCATGACGATAGTATGTCTATCATAACGAACGGCAGCGGGGTTGAATAGACCTGTAACCCATGAATTTCCGCCAGTCAAAAAAGTGCAATCCCCAGAAACGGACACGCGGAAATGATTGATCAAAAGCGGCCTCAGCCGCTTCGCTTAAAGAATTGTGCATGACCATGGGTGTGGCGCCCGTTCTGACGGGAAAGAAAATCGAATTGCCGGAAATCCGGCGGCCCCCTAACATGATTCACATAAGCGGCCGCAGGGCGGCAGGCTCATAACCACCGGATGGATATCAACCCGGGCAGCAGCCAGCCATCCCGATTGCCGCGGACCAGCTAGCAGGGGACCGACATTTTTGACGAAAGAGAGGGAGCGCGATGAGCGAAACATCGATGGGCGGGCAGTCCGAGCGGCGATCCGCCCCGGGGAAATCTGCTCCGCTAAGGGAGATCACGCTGAAGAAGCGGAGGCTGTGGCCGGATCTTCGGCGCGACAAGTATTTGTATTTACTGGCCATGCCGGGACTGCTGTTTTTCATTATTTTTAAGTACATCCCCATTACGAATCTGGTCATTGGCTTCCAGGATTATTCCCCTTACCTTGGGATCATGGGCAGCAAGTGGGTCGGATTTGAGCACTTTGTCCGCTTTTTCTCCAACCCCGATTTCTGGATGCTGCTCCGCAATACGCTGGGCATCAGTCTGATGAATCTGGTGTTCTTCTTCCCGGCTCCGATTATTCTGGCCCTGATGATGAACGAAGTGAGAAATCAGATCATGAAGCGGTCGGTTCAGTCGCTGATCTATATTCCGCATTTTCTGTCCTGGGTGCTGATTTACGGGCTGACGTACTTGATGTTCTCCCAGTCAGAAGGGCTGATCAACAAGCTGCTGGAGGCAAGCGGGAGGAGCACCGTCGATATTTTATCGAATCCGCATTATTTCTGGGGCATGCTGACGGTTCAGTCCATTTGGAAGGAAGTAGGGTGGGGTACGATCATCTTCCTCGCGGCGATCGCGGGCGTCGATCCCCAGCAGTATGAAGCAGCTGTCATGGACGGTGCCGGGCGGTTCCGCCGGATGTGGCATATTACGCTGCCCGCGATGCGCAATGTCATTATGATCCTGTTCATTTTGCGCCTCGGCACGATTATGGATACCGGCTTCGAGCAGGTGTACCTGATGATGAACGCGGCGGTAACGGAGGTGGCCGAAGTGTTCGATACCTATGTATACCGGGTCGGCATCCGCCAAGGCGAGTTCAGCTACAGCACGGCCATCGGCCTGTTCAAATCGGTCGTCGGCGTCGTCCTGGTCGTCCTTGCGAACAAGGCGGCTAAACGCCTGGGTCAAGACAGCTTGTACTAAGGTAAAACTTCGAAAGGAGAGTTGCAGCGGATGGAACTGTCCCTGACCTGGAAAGACCGCCTGTTCAGCCTGTCCAACGGCGGGCTGCTGATTTTGTTCAGCCTGGCCATGGTGTTTCCGATTTATTATACGATTGTGCTTTCGTTTACGGACCCGACGGAGTATTATACGAGGGATTTGATTTTGTGGCCGCATCACTGGTCGCTGGACGCGTACCGCTATCTGCTCGGCAACGGCTTGTTCGTCAATTCGGTGCTGATCAGCCTGTTTCTGGCGACCGTGGGCACGCTGCTGAGCTTGCTGGTGACCGGGGGACTGGCCTATGCCATCTCGGTCCGCCGGCTCCGGTTCCGCAAGACGATGATGGTCATGATCCTGATTACGTTTTTGTTTACGCCGGGACTTGTGCCGCTGTACATGGTGGTCCGAAACCTCGGCCTGATCGACAGCGTCTGGTCGCTGATTTTGCCGTCGCTGACGAGCGGCTGGTACGTGCTGCTGATGAAAGGCTTTTTCGACAGCATCCCGGACAGCCTGGAAGAGGCCGCGCGGATTGACGGCTGCACCGAAATCAGCGTGTTCTGGCGGATTATCATTCCGTTGTCGCTGCCGGCGGTGGTCGCTTTCGGGCTGTTTTTTGCGGTGGGGTACTGGAACACCTATTTCAACGCGATCATGTTTATTAATGAGCAGAACAAATGGCCGCTGCAGGTGCTCCTGCAAAATATGCTCGTCGATCCGACGACGATGGGCGGCGGCGAGAACGCCAATATCAGCGTTACCATGAACCGGCAGATGCCGACGGAGACGCTCAAAATGGCCGCGGTGGTCATTGCGACGGTTCCGATTATGCTCGTATATCCGTTCCTCCAGAAGCACTTCGCCAAAGGGGCGATGGTGGGCTCGGTCAAGGAATGAAGATATAGTACAGGGTAAATCCAAAGGAGGTTATTCTCTATGAAAAGACAAGCAGAACAGAGAGCAAGGCAATGGTTCATCAAAACGCTCGTTGTGGCGGTGGGCACCAGCCTGCTGCTGTCCGCCTGCGGCGGCGGGGGTAAAAGCGGTTCGTCGGATTCTTCGGCCCCGACCAAGATACAGATGCAAACGCTGAATTACGCGACAGAGTTTATCGACAATACGAATCCGATCTGGAAGGAATTTGAGAAGCGCACGAACACGCAGCTGGATATTACCTGGCTGTCGCCGACAACGTCCGAGGAGAAGATCAACGTCATGCTGGCATCCGGCGATCTGCCGGAGGTGACGTTCGTGGAATCGCTGCTGAATCCGCAGCTGCAAAAAATGATAGGCCAAGGCGTGTTCTGGGATCTGACCCCGTTCATCAAGGATTACCCGAACCTGAGCCAGCCCGCGCTCGCCGAAATGTGGACGGATTCGAAGGTCGACGGCAAAAATTACAGCATTCCCCGCTATTATCCGAGCTATGGAGGAGGGGCGTTCCCGATTCTGCGCAAGGACTGGATGGACAAGCTGGGACTGCAGACCCCGACCACCATGGACCAATTTTTCGACGTGCTGAAGGCGTTCAAGGAGAAGGATCCGAACGGAAACGGCCAGGCGGACGAAATTCCGTATGCCGCCAACAGCGATACGATGGGCTTTGTGTATGGAGTGTTCAATGGCGTGCAGGGTGCCTGGAAGCTGAAGGATGACAAGCTGGTGCCGACGATTACGGAAGACGCGTCGCGGGATGCGCTCCTCTGGATCAAAAAAGCGTATGACGCCGGACTGTTCCCGAAAGATTTCGCGATCCTGAAGTACTCCCAGACGGTCGACCTGATCCGCGGCGGCAAATCGGGCGGCACGTCGCAGTCGATGAACCACGCCTGGGTGACGGGCTCCAAAATCAGGGAAGTGGTGCCGACGGCCGATTACATGCCGATTACCTACCTGCAAAACGCGGAAGGGGAGAAATATACGCCATCCGGATCGCCGTATTACGGCGTGTACCTGATCCCGAAAAAAGTGTCGGAAGCCAAGGTGAAGAAAATCCTTGAATTTTTCGATTACGCTTACGGCAAGGAAGGCAATGAGCTGGCAACTTACGGCATTGAGGGCGTCGACTACACGGTCGAGAACGGCCGCAAAATCCCGACGCCACAGGCAGCCAAGGACCAGGTGGGCGACGGCAACATGAACAACCTGATCCACCTGATCAGCGACGATATGTCGATCGGAGCGGTCGGCATGCCGGACGACGTATACAACCGTAATGTGGAAATCGTCAATGAGCGCAAACAAATCAAAACGCCGAATCCTGGCAACGAGCTGTACTCCGAAGCCTACAATAAATACTATCCGGAAATTTCGAAAAAAGTGAGCGATATGCGCACCAAAGTGATCATCGGCAAGGATACGATCGAAAACTACGACAAGCTCATCGAGCAGCTCCGAAGCGATCCGACGCTGAAACAGGTTGCGGATGAGATGACAGAGGCTTATCATAAAAAAATGGAAAGCAAGTAACCTCCAAATCCCATTCATGAGAGAGGCGAAACGATGAGTGTACTAAGTGTTCAAGGCAAGCAGTTTGTGTGGGACGGCGAGCCCATCCGCCTGGTTTCCGGGGCGATCCATTATTTTCGGGTCGTTCCCGAGTATTGGCGCGACCGGTTAACGAAGCTGAAGGCTTGCGGCTTTAACACGGTGGAGACCTACGTGGCCTGGAATATCCATGAGCCCAGAAAAGGGGAGTTCGTGTTCGATCACGGGGCGGATCTCGTCCGCTTCGTCGAAACGGCCGGTGAACTTGGCCTGCATGTCATCGTAAGGCCCAGCCCGTATATTTGCGCCGAATGGGAATTCGGCGGTCTGCCCGCCTGGCTGCTCAAGGAACCGGGCATCCGGTTGCGCTGCAATGACCACCGGTATTTGAGCCACGTCGATGCTTATTATGACGTGCTGATTCCGAAGCTGGTTCCGCTGCTCAGCACGAACGGCGGGCCGATTATTGCGATGCAGATCGAGAACGAATACGGCAGCTACGGCAATGACAAGGCGTATCTGAACCATTTGAAGAAAGGGCTTACATCCCGCGGTGTGGACGTGCTGCTGTTCACCTCGGACGGGCCGGGAGATTTTATGCTGCAGGGCGGCATGGTGGAGGGCGTGCTGGAGACGGTCAACTTCGGGTCCCGTGCGGTTGAAGCCTTTCAGGAACTGGAAGCCTATCAGCCGGACAAGCCGTATATGTGCATGGAGTTCTGGAACGGATGGTTTGACCATTGGGGCAAGCCGCATCATACCCGCGATGCGGCGGATGCTGCGCGCGTGTTCGAGGACATGCTGGCGGCCGGCGCTTCGGTCAACTTCTATATGTTCCACGGCGGGACGAACTTCGGCTTTTACAACGGCGCGAACTGCGGGGAAGAAGGGTACGCGCCGACCGTCACCAGCTATGATTATGATTCTCCGCTGAATGAATGGGGAGAGCCGACAGAGAAATTTTATGCGGTCCGGGACGTTCTATCGAAGTACGTGGACCTGCCGGAACTGCAGCTTCCCGATCCGATCGAGCGGAAGAGCTACGGCGAGGTCCGCCTGACCGACCGGGTCGGCTTATTCGACTCGCTCTCCGACCTGTCGAACGCGGTGGAGCGGGCTGTGCCGGAAACGATGGAGCAGCTGGATCAGGACTACGGCTTTATCCTGTACACGACCTTCGTCTCCGGGCCGCGCGGCGAAGCCGACCTGATCCTGCAGGAGGTGCGGGACCGTGCACTCATTTTTGTCGACGGGGAGTACCGGGGCGTCGTGCAGCGCTGGGATGAGCAGCGCAGCCTGAAGCTGACGATTCCGGCCGGCGGCGCGAAGCTGCAAATTTTGGTGGAGAACCTCGGAAGGGTCAATTACGGGCCGTACATGCACGACCCGAAAGGGATTACCGAAGGGGTCCGGTTAGGCAACCAGTTTTTGTTCGGATGGACGATCCACACGCTTCCGCTGAACAACCTGGACCAGTTGGCCTTTGTTCCGCATCTGAAGGAAGAAGAGGCCGCCGGCTTGGATGCTGCAAGCCAGAATACCCCTACATTTTACAGAGGCACCTTTGAGGTAAGCGGAACCGCCGATACCTTCTTGGACGTCACAGGCTGGACAAAAGGCGTCGCTTATATTAACGGGTTTAACCTCGGCCGGTACTGGGAGGTTGGGCCGCAGTCCACACTGTATATCCCGGCACCGCTGCTGCGCGAAGGCCGGAACGAAATCATACTGTTCGAGCTGCACGGTACGCGGCAGCCGTCCGTCACGCTGGCGGATCAGGCAAAGCTGGGTTAAAGCGAACAAAGTTAATTCCTGCGAGAAAGACAGTATTATACGAACTTATCTTATAGAGTAGGAAGACATCTTCTGAACGGGAAAAGGGAACGGCCTTAGGCGGCCGTTCCCTTTTTAATTTATGGTTGGCTCAATTCATTATGTGAAAAATTCATAATAGAAAAGCAGAGCGTCATGGCTCTACGTTGGACTGGATCGACTCGCGGATGACGAGCTCTGTGGACAGCAATATTTTTTTGGATCCGCCGGACAAGTCTTTGCTGCTCTCAAACAGCAGTTTTGCCCCTTCATAGCCCAGCATCTCGAAGGGCTGATTGACGGTGCTCAAAGATACTTTGGCATATTTCGAGCTTTCTACGTCATCGAATCCCATGATCGATATTTGCTCCGGAATGCTGACCCCTTGCTGCGTAAGCTGCCCGATCACTTCAAGCGCGCGTCTGTCGTTGACGCAAAACAGGGCGGTGAGCCCGCCTCTTTCAATTTGCCGCAGCAGCCTCGCATAATCTAATTCCCGCTGAAGAAACAAGACATCGTCATCCGGCCCGAGCGAAGCGTCTGCCATGGCATGGCGGTATCCGTTGTACCGTTCGACCTCGGTGCTCAGATGAAAATCATATGCGGCGAAGCCGATCTTCCGGTGGCCCTGGGCGATTAAATACGCAACAGCCTCATAAGCGCCGTCATGGTTATTGCATGTAATGCAGTTGACCGGATAACCGGCAGGAAAGCGGTCGAGCATGACGAACGGGATCGACTTCTTCCGGATTTCGTTGAGGTACTCCCTTGCTGCGTCGGGATTGGCGGAATAAATCAGCAGCCCGCGGTTTTCGGACTGAATCAGCTTCAGGATCAGCTCCCGCTCCTGTTCGACATCATTTTCCACAAATTCAATGATAAGTTTGCATCCCTGCTGGTTCAGAAAGGATTGCACGCCTTTGATAATCTTCATATACGAACTGTCGTACATATCGTTGCCGGAAATGATAAAGGTCACGTAATTGGACGTTTGGTTGACTGTTTCCGCCGGATTGGCGACAAAGCTGCCTTTTCCCCTGATCCGGTAGATGACGCCTTCATTGACGAGCTCCGCCAGTGCTTTCCTTACCGTAATGGAGCTGACATCCAGCAGCTTGGAGAACTCCGATTCGCTCGGAATCCGGTCATCCTTGCCAAGCTCGTTATTCTCGATTTGCGACAGTACATAATCTTTCACCAGCTGGTACTTGGGCAATGTTGTATCGTTCTTGCTCATGCAGGGTCACCTCTTATATAGACATATACTTACTTATAGTGCGTTGTTTGTTAAATAGTATACCAAGTAGTGCGTACTAACTCAACTTTATTGTATGAATCTGGGTTAAGCAGATGGGGTGTCTATGCGATTTATCTTGAAATTTGTTGATTTTATCCGGAAATATCTGATTTGTGCTGGTGTGGATGAATAGTATACTAACAACATTGTATAAAAATCATAAATCTATATATTGACGACCAAATTAGTATGTGTTATCCTTCGCTTAGCATAAGAACTCCGGGGAAAATGCATATGGTTTTACCTGCTTGATGAGTACGTTTAAGTTATGTCTAACCGTCTTTACCGTTGTAGTGACTCAAGCTTGCACACCTAATTGAAAGCGTTTCGATCTCGGGAAGTAGATATTTAACAGCATGTATTGAATGCGCTTTCAAAAATGAACGTATCCGATGCGGTTTTTCGGTGAAGAACGGCCGGAGTTCAAGCGATGATTTGAAGTAACTAGAAAAGGGGTGTTTATGTTGGCGGCAACCAATAAAAAGCGATGGTCCAAACTGTGGAAACACCGATATCTGTACCTGATGGTGTTGCCCGGTATGATCACGGTGCTGGTCTTCAGCTACTTTCCGATGTATGGAATCACCATCGCCTTCAAGGATTACAACGCATCAAAGGGGATCATGGGAAGCCCTTGGGTCGGCTTTAAATATTTCACCACGTTTTTTCATGACCCGATGGCCTTCCGCGTATTAAAAAACACGCTGCTTCTGGGGCTGTATACGCTGCTGTGGTCGTTCCCTGCGCCTATTATCCTCGCTTTGTTGTTTAACGAACTGAGGAATAAGCATTTTAAAAAATTCGTCCAAACCGTTTCTTACTTCCCGCATTTTATTTCGGTGGTGATCGTTGCAGGGATGCTGAAGGACTTTACGGCGAGAGACGGCCTCTTCAACCAAATCATTACATACTTTGGCGGCACCCCGATCATGTTTCTGCTGGAGCCGGGATATTTCCGAACGATCTTCATCTCTTCCGGCATATGGCAGGGAGTTGGCTTTGGAACAATCATCTACCTTGCCGCTTTGAGCGGGATCGATCCGACCTATTACGATGTGGCGGAAGTGGACGGAGCGAGCCGGTGGAAAAAGATCGTGCACATTACCTGGCCCTCGATCAAACCGACGACGATCATCCTGCTGATTTTCGCCTTGGGCGGAATTCTCGGATCCGATTTTCAGAAAATTATTCTGCTGTATTCGCCTGAAACTTACAGCGTGGCTGACGTCATTGGATCGTATGTTTACCGTCAGGGGATCCTCGGCGCAAGATACGAGTACACCACGGCCATCGGATTATTTATGTCGGTCATCTCCTTTGTAATTTTGTACATTTCCAATTGGGTCAGCCGCAAAGTCTCGGAGACGAGTTTGTTTTAGGGGGGATAATCTTGAGAAAAATCAGCTTCGGTTCCAGAGTGTTTGACGCCTTTAATATTTTCATCATGCTGTTGATCCTTGTCGTTGTGCTGTACCCCATTCTGAATATTATCGCTACCTCCTTCAGCAGCGGGAAGTACATCGCCTCGGGAAGCGTTACGATTTGGCCGAAAGGCTTTACCGTACAGGCTTACGCAGACGTATTTAAAGACTCGCTCATTTATAAGGGGTATCTGAATTCCATCCTTTACGCGGTAGGTTCTACCGGTATTATGCTGCTGTTTACCTCGCTGCTGGCTTATCCGCTGACCATTCCCGGATTTGCGGGAAAGAAATTTATCACCATCTTTCTGATGATCACGATGTTTTTCAGCGGGGGCTTAATTCCTACTTACCTGCTGATGCGCAGTCTACATCTGCTTGACACCGTTTGGGTCATGATCCTTCCCGGCGCGGTTGGAGCTTACAATGTGTTTTTGTTCCGGACCTTCTTTTCGAATGTGCCGGCAGAACTGAAAGAATCGGCGGTCATGGATGGAGCCAACGATGTCGTCGTCCTGTTCCGGATCGTCCTGCCGTTGTCGAAGGCACTGCTTGCGACATTTGCCTTGTTTGGTTTGGTAGGAAGCTGGAACAGCTGGTTTGAAGCGCTCATCTATCTTAAGGATCAGGATAAGTATCCGCTGCAAATGATTCTGCGAAACTATTTGTTTGCGCTGGATACCAACGCGATCCAAGGCAGGGTAGGTGCCGGTAACGTGGCCATCAATTCTTCGGGATCCTCGCTTGACCCGAAGGCGATCCGAATGAGCGTGATCATCATTACGATGTTCCCTATTATGGCGATTTACCCATTCTTTCAAAAGCACTTTACGAAAGGGGTATTGGTGGGAGCGATTAAGGGCTGACAGATATTTTCAACATGGATGTAAGAGGAAAGATTCTTTTACGCCATATTTAATAAACAATGTTATAGGAGGAATTGGGATGGTTAAAAAAGCAAAAATGCTCAGCCTGATCCTGGCTTGCATGCTGGCCTTTTCCGTAACGGCCTGCTCCAAGTCCGACGAGACTTCCAAGGATTCTGCGGATGGCGACACGTTATCTTTTTCCGTAACGCTTCCGTCGAGCGGGGTGGACAACGAGAACAGCATGATCGGCAAGGAATGGAAAAAGCAGATGGAAGCCAAACTGGGCAAAAAACTGAATATCAAGTTTAATTATATTCCGTCATCGGAATATGACGAAAAAGTAAAGCTCATGATTGCGAGCGACGATTTGACGGATTTTTTCGTCACGCCATTATTTTACGACATCACAGACATGGCTGAACAAGGCCAAATTCTTGAGCTCAGCCAGTATAAGGATTTAATGCCCAACTATATGAACTATCTCAGCAAGGTGAAGAACGGCATGGCGCGTGTGACCAACTCTGAAGGAAAAATGTACTCTTTCAAGGAAACTTCGACGCCCAGATTTCCTCAGGATAAAGGCTTGCTGATTCAAAACGTATCCGCCTACAGATACGATGTATTCAAGGAGAAGAACATCAAAATTCCGGAAACGCTGGATGAATTTTATGACGCGGCCAAAAAGCTGAAACAGCTGTATCCCGATAAGTACCCGGTGGATACGAAGTGGAACAGTTTGAGATCGCTCTTCTCGGCGAATCACATCAAGGACGACATTTACTGGGATGGCAGCAAATACGTGTACGGCATTTTTAATGAAGGATATAAAGACGCCCTTCAGTTCGCGAATAAGCTGTATTCGGAGCAGCTGCTGGATCCCGAGTACACGATCGATACGGACGACATGATCCGGAAGAAGGCGATGAATGGCGATACTTTCATGTGGCTGACCCAGTGGTTTACGGAGCCGGGAGATTACACAAGAAACGCGGATGACGGCAAAATATTTGCAGTTTCGCTGTACCCGGACAATCCGAAGTACGGAAAGGCGTGGCAGGAAGCGACGAACGGAAATACCCCGGACCTGGGCTGGGCCACGTTCTGCATCAGCTCCAAAGCCAAAAATCCGGAAGAATTAATCAAGCTGATCGATTTACAATATTCCGACGAAAACATCAGGCTCGTGACTTGGGGAATCGAAGGAACGACCTACAAAATCGGAGAAGACGGCAATCCGACCTTTATGGATTCGTTTAAAACGGCGAAGGATCCATGGCTGGAAGGGGATAAGTACGGGATCCGGGCAAGCAAAAATTATAACCCGGGTTTGCAAATGGTCAACGATGCCAGAGCATTCGTAGATTTTGCCGCAACGGATTATACCGTATTTAACGGCAAGTATGAGGAAGTCCCGCTTGAAAAGTCGCCTTATCTGACAAGTCTGCCAATGCCGAACAACGATTATGTCCCTTCGTGGTACAGCGAGCCGGCCATCCAGTTCACACCGGACGAAAGCCAGGAAATATCCGAGATCATGAACCCGATCAAAACATTCGTTACGGAAGAGCAGGCAAAGTTTGTCGCCGGGAAGCAGAGCTTTGACAACTGGCCGAAATTTATCGATCAGGTTAAAAAAATGGGCGATATCGATAAAGTGTTGAAAATTTACAACGATGCGGCCCAAAGAGTCCTGTCCAAAACGTCCTAACCAACAGCATCGAGACCATTCCACCAATGACAAATCGACAAGAAGTCGGGAGGAAGCCGAGATGGTAGTGAAGATGAAAATGTGGAAGCAGGCTGGTGTATGGACCTGCGCCGCGCTGCTGTTAGTTACAATGGCACCGGGCGTTACGCCGGTCCAGGCTGCAGGAAGTAGCGCCGAGCAAAAAGCAGGCAGCTCGTTAAATCAGGTGCAGGAGCCGTTCATGATCAAGGTCGTGGATGCCGAGACGGGCCGGGGCATTCCGCTTGTGGAACTGAAGACGACGAATAACATTTTGTATTATACGGACAGCGCAGGCGTCGTGGCATTCGACGAACCGGGGCTGATGGATACGACGGTCTTCTTCCATATGTCCAGCGACGGCTACGAAATTCCCGCCGACATGTTCGGCAACCGCGGGCAGGCAGTCGAGGTTACGCCTGGCGGCAGTGTCACGCTGCAGATGAACCGGGTCAACATCGCCGAGCGGCTGTACCGGGTGACCGGCCAGGGCATTTACCGTGACAGTCTGCTGCTCGGTTTAAATACGCCGATTCAACAGCCCGTCATCAACGGTCTGATTATGGGCCAAGATTCCGTGCAGACGATCGAATACAACGGGAAGCTGTACTGGTTCTGGGGCGATACGGACAGACCCGCCTACCCGCTGGGAAATTTCCGCACGACGGGCGCGACGTCGGAATTGCCGCAAAACGGCGGACTTGACCCGGATGTCGGCGTGAACCTGAAGTATTTTACCAAAGAGGACGGATTTGCCAAAAGCATGGTGCCGACGCTTCCCGACGGAGGAAACATGGCTTGGATTTTCGGTCTGATGACGGCAAAGGACAGCACGGGAAAAGAGCGTCTGCTTACAGGTTACACGACGCTAAATCCTGATATCGTTGCGCGCGGCATCCTGGTCTTCAACGATCAGACGGAGCAGTTTGAACAGGCCGTCCAGTTCCCTTCCAAGGACGATTGGCGCCATCCGGGCGGTCAGGCAACCTATTACGAGGAGAACGGCAAGGGATACTGGCTGTTTACCGAGCACCGGATTCCGAACTTACGTGTGGCCGCCAGCTACGACGCCATCACCGACTACACTCAATACGAGTCGTTTACGTGCCTGACGCCGGGAGCGGCTTACGACGGCGCGAATACGTCCCTCGAGCGCGACCAGAACGGCAAGCTGGTATGGGGCTGGAAGAAGAACACCCCGGTGCTGACCCAGGATCAAGAAAAAGAATTAATCGGGTTTGGCCTGATCAAGGCGGACGACCCGCGCTACTATCAGCTGAAAGATGCCGATACCGGCGAAGAGGTTTCGCTGGCCCAAAGCTCCGTCGAATGGAACGATTACCGGCAGCGCTACGTGATGATCGGACAGCAGGTGATGGGCAAAACGTCGGTTCTCGGGGAAATGTGGTACGCGGAAGCAGACTCGCCCCAAGGACCCTGGACGAATGCCAAGAAGATCATTACGCATAACAACTATACCTTCTATAACCCGGCCCAGCACAAGTTCTTCTTTAAAGACGGCGGACGCGTCATTTACTTCGAGGCGACCTATACGAATACGTATACAGACCATATTCCAACACCGCGCTACAACTACAACCAGGTCATGTACAAGCTGAATCTTGACGATCCGCGGCTTGGTCTTGAGCCAGTTCAGAACCGCAAGTGACGGCTGATGCGGAAGCGGACATGATTCGCCGATCCCAATAGGGCACTCCGCCCAGGAGGTAAACGAAATGAAATGGAAGCCTTGGAAAAACGCGGGCATCTGGACCTGTGTCATGCTGACGGTCTTGACGGCGCCGGGTGCCGCGATGGCGGCTCAGGCGGAAGGGAATAGCGCCATGCCGGATGTAAGCAGCGCTAAGAAAATGGTTCAGAAGCCGTTTATGATCAAAGTCGTGGACGCCGAGACGGGTCGGGGGATTCCGCTGGTCGAGCTGAAGACGACGAACAATATGTTGTACTATACGGACAGCGCAGGTGTCGTGGCTTTCAATGAGCCGGGCTTGATGGATCAAACGGTCTTTTTCCATATGTCGAGCGACGGCTATGAGGTGCCGACAGACATGTTCGGTTACCGCGGCCAGGCTGTTGAAGTGACGCCCGGTGGAAGCGTGACGCTGAAAATGGACCGGGTCAACATTGCTGAGCGGTTATACCGGGTCACCGGTCAAGGCATCTACCGGGACAGCGTCCTGCTTGGCCAGAAGCCGCCGGTCAAGGAGCCGCTCCTGAACGGGCTCGTGATGGGTCAGGACTCCGTCCAAACGATAAAGTACCGCAATCGGCTGTACTGGTTCTGGGGCGATACAGACAGACCCGCTTATCCCCTCGGGAACTTTCGTGTGACGGGTGCCACTTCGAAGCTGCCGGAAAAAGGCGGTCTCGATCCCGATACCGGCATCGATTTGGATTACTTTACGAAAGAGGACGGTTTCGTTAAAAGCCTGGTTCCCCAGCTGCCTGACGGTGCCGGCATCGCCTGGGTGTTCGGCTTGATGACCGCCAAGGACGGCAGCGGGCAGGAACGCCTGCTCGCCGGTTACAGCACGCACAATCCCGAGCTCAGTGCCTTCGGCATTCTTGCCTTTAACGACGAGAAGAAGGAGTTTGAGCAGGTCGTTCAGTTCCCTTCCAAAGACGATTGGCGCCATCCGGGGGGCCAGGCGGCTTATTACGAGGAGGACGGCAAGGGCTACTGGCTCTTTACCGAACACCGGATGCCGAACCTGCGCGTGGCGGCAAGCTATGATGCCATCACCGACTATACCCAATACGAGTCGTTTACGTGCCTGACACCGGGAACGACTTACAACGGGGCCCAAACGTCCCTTGAACGCGGCGCGGACGGCAAGCTCGTATGGGGCTGGAAAAAGAACACCCCGCCGCTCACCCAGGTTCAAGAGAAGGAGCTGATCGATGCCGGGCTGATTCAGGCGGACGATCCGACCTACTTTCAATTAAAAGACGCCGATACCGGCGAAGAGGTTCAAATCGCTTCAAGCTCCATCGAATGGAACGATTACCGGCAGCGTTACGTGATGATCGGGCAGCAGATGCAAGGCAAGTCCTCCGTGCTCGGAGAAATCTGGTACGCGGAAGCTCCCGCGCCTCAAGGACCTTGGACCACGGCTAAAAAGATCGTCACGCATAACAACTATACTTTTTATAACGTGGCCCAGCATAAGTTTTTCAATAAGGAGGGCAGCCGGATCATCTACTTCGAGGGCACGTATACGAATACGTTCACCAATCATGTCCCGACGCCGCGTTATAACTACAATCAGGTCATGTATAAGCTCGACTTGGCCAATCCGAAGCTTGGGCTGACGCCGGTCCAGGGAACGAGTGGTTCATAGAGCGCCGGGCTGCTCAGGCAGATTGCAATGGGATGGAGATTTTTTTCAAACAACAGTGAGGAGGAATATCACATGCTGAAGGGATTGACGCTTGCCGGTTTGGGAGCAGTCGAAAGTGAAGAGAGGTTCATCGAATTGGCGGGTGAGGGCGGTTTTCAAGCGGTTGACATCGATGCCCGGGGATTGATCGAGCGGCTGGGAACAGAGGGGGCTGCGGCTAAGCTTGAGCGGCACGGAGTCGTCGTCGGCGCGATCGGCCTGCCTGTGGAGTGGAGGGCGGGCGAGGAAGAGTTCCTCGCCGGGCTGCCCGGCCTGACGGAAGCTGCTGCCGCAGCCCGGGCGCTGGGCTGTACGCGCTGCTGCACGTACATTCTGCCATCGACCGACGCCAAACCGGCGCACTTCATGGCGGTCGCCACCCGGCGCCTCCGCATCTGCGCCCAAATCCTCGGCGCCTATGGCATCAGGCTCGGACTGGAATTCGTTGGTCCGCATCATCTGCGGACGGCGTGGAAATATCCTTTTATCTGGACGATGGAAGAGACGCTGGACTGGGTCGAAGCGATCGGCGAGCCGAATGTCGGCCTGCTGCTGGATGCGTATCATTGGTATACGAACGGTCTCTCCGTAGACGACATCGAGCGGCTGCAGCCGCAGCAGATCGTTCATGTGCATATCAACGACGCACCGGATCTGCCGGTCGAGGCCGTGCTGGATAACGGGCGTCTGTACCCTGGGGAAGGCGTCATCGACCTGGAGGGCTTTTTAAGAGGGCTGCAGCGCATTGGATATGACGGTATCGTATCGCAGGAAGTGCTGACGCCGGCCATGCCGGAAGACACGCCGGAACAGCTGATTCGCCGCTCCAAAGCCGGGTTCGATCGCGTATTCTCCGCTGCCGGAATCGGTGCGGGAGGCAGATGAGTCCGATGGAGCGGGCGGTAACATCGTATTTTGTAGACGGATACCACGGCGGGATTCAGGGGCATATGCCCCTTGGATCCTGACCAGACCTCTCGTGTGAACCTGTCGCTGCAGCAGCATGGTCTCGCCACGCTCCGGTGCAGCGGCATCCGCTGCAACCCAGATCAATTCATAGGATGTGATCCGTCATTTGGATAAGAGAAAAGAGATTCTATACCATGTTGAGAAGCTGCTGAGGGATAAAAACCGCTACATGTATACCGTGGTCTCGCCGGTCGATTTTACCTGCTTTGTCACGAAGGAGCGGCTATCCTGCAGGGAAATAGAGAGTAACCGATTTGAGGCGATCGAGCCGGGCGACCGGTGGGGCGGAGACTGGACGTATGCATGGCTCCGCTCTTCCGTTACCGCTCCCATGGAAGCCGAGGGCAAACGTTTGGTCATCCGGGCCGATTTCGGTTCGGAGGCGACGGTCTACGTGAACGGAATCGTACGGGGGGCGCTGGATCTTCAGCACCATGACGTGACGTTGACACGCAGCGCTAAGGCCGGCGAGCGGTTTGAAGTCGCTGCCGAGGCGTATGCCGGCCATTCGGGCATCCAGCCGGTGCTTGGGGAATCGCAGCTTTGCCTTTTTGAAGAGGAAATCTATCAATTTTATATCGATTTGGAATGTTTGGTTCAGGTCAGAAATCATATCGATCCGGATTCGCTACGCGCGGCGGAGATCGACCGCGGTTTGACGGAGGTCGTCCGGACGATTGATTGGGGGCTTGCGAAGGATGCGCTGACGGCAAATGTTCAGCAATGCCGGCAGCGGATGGCGCCGCTCCTGGAATGCGTAAACGGATCGACGGCGCCCTTGCTGTACCTCATGGGGCAGTCCCATCTCGATATCGCCTGGTTGTGGCCGATGGAGGAAACGAAGCGGAAAATCGCCCGGACGATGTCCAATCAGCTTGCCCTCATGGAGGAATATCCCGATTACCGCTACGTCCAGAGCCAGCCGTACTTGTTCCAGCTTGCCAAGGACCTGTATCCCGAGTTATACGCGCGCATCCAACAAGCGGTGAATGAGGGTCGGATCATTCCGGAAGGCGGCATGTGGGTGGAATCCGATACGAATCTGCCCGGCGGGGAGAGCCTGATCCGGCAAATACTTCACGGCAAGCGCTTTTTCAAGGAGGAGTTCGGCAAGGAAAACGAAATGCTGTGGCTTCCCGACGTGTTCGGATACTCCGGCAACATGCCGCAAATTATGAAGGGCTGCGGGCTCCGGTACTTTGCTTCCGTGAAAATGTTCCAGACGTACGAGAACGTGTCGGACCCGTTTCCGTACAATACCTTTCTTTGGGAAGGGATCGACGGCTCGCAGGTGCTGACCCATCTGCTGGATTATGGCGATTTTCCGATTCGGGTCAATCCTTCGTTTCTCATCCGGCAATGGAATGATCGGGTGCAGAAGGACGGCATTGCGACAAGACTTGTACAGTTCGGCCACGGCGACGGCGGCGGCGGGGCGAACCGGGACGACTTGGAATTCCTCCGCCGGCTTGAAAATTTGGAGGGCGTGCCGCGTACGGTGCACGGCTCACCGATCGACTATTTTGAGGATCAGATCGAAAGAGGTGTTCCGGATGCCAAATATGTCGGGGAGCTGTACTATCCGGCGCACCGGGGAACCTATACGACGCAGGCTCAGATCAAGCGGCTAAACCGGAAGGCGGAAGTCGGGCTTCACGAGGCTGAAATGTGGGGTGCCGCAGCCAGCCTGCTTCAGCGCCGGGCCTATCCGTACGAGGAGATGGACCGGTTGTGGAAGAAGCTGCTGCTGCATCAGTTCCATGATATTTTGCCGGGCACGTCCATTCACCGCGTCCATGAGGAAGCGCAGGCAGAGCTGACGGAATTGAACGGGCAAGTCGATGCGATGGCTTCCGGCGCAAAAGAGGTGCTTGCGGGTAGCGGACGTTCCGGTGTTACGGTGTTTAACTCGCTCTCCTGGGCAAGGAAAGAGCTGGTTGTCCTGCCCGAAGGCGTAGAAGGTATCGCGGACCGGGACGGAAAAACGCTCCCTGTGCAGCGGCATGACGGCAAACGTTACGCCGAAGTCGAGACGCCGTCTGCGGGATGGGCGGCATACTCGGTTACTGCGGATGACGTAACGCCGGAAGCGCCGGGACAAGCTGTCCTAACGGCTACGAAGTCGCATCTTGAGAACGAGTACTTAGCCATGGGGATAAATGAATACGGTGAGATCGTCAGCATCCTGGACAAGGAAACCGGAACGGAATGGACGGCGGGACATTGCAACGCCATGAAGATGTACCGCGATCAGCCGTCGGCGTTCGATGCGTGGGAAATCGACCGCGGCTATCAGGCTGCTCCAGTCGCGTTGGATGAGAAGGCCGAAGTCTATGTCACCGCAGAGGGGCCTCTGTTTGCCAATATCCGCGTTGAGCGCATGCTTCATCGATCCAAATTAATCCAGGATATCCGGATCCGGGCCGGCAGCCGCCGCGTTGAGTTTCATACGACGGTACATTGGCACGAGAAGAACAAAATGCTGCGGGTCGATTTTCCTGTACGTGTCCATGCGAACGAATCGTTACAGGAAATTCAGTTCGGTTACGTCAAACGGCCAAATCATGCCTCCAGGCCCCACGATGCCGACCGGTTCGAATTATGCCAGCATAAGTGGGCGGTGCTTGCGGAGAGTAACCGCAGCTTTGCGCTGCTGAACGATTGCAAGTACGGGATCGCCGTGCAGGACAACACGATGAGCTTGACGCTGCTTCGTTCGCCGACGCATCCGGACGAAACGTCGGATCAGGGAACGCACGAGTTTACGTACGGATTCTTTGTATGGAACGGGTCATTTCTGGAATGCCCCGTCGTTCAGGAAGCGTATGAGCTGAACTATTCGGTAAGCCTCGTGCACAGCGGAAACCAGGCGGGTCATAAATCTTTCCTGCAAACGGATCAAGCCAGCGTAATTACAGAGACGGTCAAGCTTGCCGAAGACGGATCGCGAGACTGGATCATCCGGGCCTATGAGTGCAAAGGTGCCACCGTATCATGTGGATTCACCTTTAACCTCCCCGTCAAAATCGCGTACGAAACCAATATGCTGGAGGAAGTGACGGCCGATCTGCCGGTTGCTGAAGGGAAGCTGAAGCTGGATTTCCGCCCTTTTGAAGTGAAAACGATTCGGCTTGTGCTGCTTGATGCGTAGAAAAAGGTGTAAAAGGAACAAAAGATGGGAGGAATCGCGAAGATGAAGATGGACAAAGGACAGCGCCTGGTCATGATCGGCGATTCGATTACGGACTGCGAGCGTAAATTCCCTTACGGGGAAGGGTTGTTTCAAGGCGTAGGCAAAGGGTATGTGTCGCTCGTGGACACCCTGCTTCAGACGGCGTATCCAGAGCTGAACCTGCGGGTCACGAACATGGGAATCGGCGGCAACACGGTCAGGGATATGAAAGAACGGTGGCAGACGGACGTACTGGATCTGAAGCCGGATTGGCTGTCCATTATGATCGGTATCAACGACGTGTGGCGGCAGTTCGACCAGCCGGCGATTCCGGAATCGCATGTGCTGTTGGAAGAGTATGAACATACTTTGGTGGAATTGGCGGAGCAGGCGCTCCCCGGCCTCAAAGGGCTTGTCATCATGACTCCGTTTTATATCGAACCGAACTCCGAAGACGGGATGAGACGGCGGATGGATGATTTCGGCCGGGCGGCCCACAGGGTTGCCGAGCGCGTCGGAGCGCTATTCGTGGACACGCAAGCGGTGTTTGAGCCGATGTTCGGTTATGTGCATCCCACCGCGATCGCATCAGACCGGGTACATCCGAGCCTGACCGGCCACATGCTGATCGCACGAGCCTTCCTGCAGGCAATCGGCTTCGATTGGAAGCGTATGAGCGGTGAGGTTTGACTTCGATAACGGTCAGGAGATGAAAGAACAGATTCAGAATCAAGCATCGGGAAGTGATCGCAGCTGGCTACGATGTTAATATAGCATTATATGAAAAATTCACAACAATATCTGCTTAAGGGGCGAGCGTACTTCATACGCTTGCCTTTTCCTGCTTATATACTCCGGTTTATTTACTGATAGCTGCAACGGTCATGTTTCTTTGGCGCCGATCACGAAGGAAGAATACGAAACAACGGTGAACGTGCTCAGCCGCTTGATCCGACACATGAACGCGACGATCACTAAGGACTAACCGCATTAAATATATTAAAAAAACAACATATGAAAAATTCATAATAGCAAACATGATCATATTCGTATCTAGACCATACCTGCTTAAACCATCATTTCTGCGGATCTATACCGGTAAAAAAGGCGGCTTGCGCCTGACATTTACCGCCTTATCGCAAAAGCATCCTCCTGACCGGAGCGGCCGGTCTAAGGGGATGCTTTGTTGCGAATTTATAACGTGCTTGCTTGTGGGGCAGCGGGACCGTCCCGCTTCCGTTTACGTCCGCAGCATATCCCGGAACATTAGGACCAGTTTCAGCCGCAGTAGATGGTGATAATCTTTGAAGTCGACCTGAAGCAGCTCACTGATTTTCTCGAGCCGGTAGGCGGCGGTGTTGCGGTGTATAAACAGCTGCTTGGCGGTTTCGTGGATCTGTCCGTTGTTCGCCATGTACAGCTCCAGCGTTCGCAGCAACTCTTGGGCGGAGTCGGGGGCTCGGTCCTGAAGCGGGGCCAATGCCATTTCGACGAACTGCCGCATTTTATGAACCGGAACGGATTGGAAAATATAAGAGATTTCCACGTTGGCAAACTCGACGACAAAAGCGTCCAGGTTGAGCCGGGCGGCCGTGTCGCGGGCGTTCTGGCATTCACGGTAAGCCGCTTCCAACTGATCGGGCCGGGTTTTGATATGGCTCACCGTCATGCGCAGATGCCTGCCGGCTTTGGAGGCAAGCTCGAAAAAGACACGTGTCAACAGCTGAGGCAGCTTGCCGGAGCTTCGCGGGAGCTCAGAAGGAAAGATCGAGAGAATGGTGTCTTCGAGTTGAAAATGCAAAGGAGATAAATCTTTGAGCATCGGATGATAATGGAATTCCTGCTTGACACTCTTGAGCAGATGGTCGGCCCGGCCGGTGTATTCGGGATCGCATGTGGTAAGCACGCATTGGAAAGAACCGGTGCCGAAAGGGATGCCGTGGCTGGAAGCACAGGCAACGAGCTCTTCGGCGGAGACTTGCTGCTTGAGGTAGTTTTTCAGCATTGCCGCAAATTCGTTCTGGGTCGATTGGGTGAGATCGTTGCGTTCGACCGCGTTCAAATGGTAGCCGATAATTTCGGCCGCCTGATGGTACAGCCCTTCCTCCTCCTTCATCGGAATGCCGGGAGGAAGCCGGAAAATCGCCCGGCTGTTAAAATCATGCTCCTGGCCGGGGCTTTTCAGGGGCACGCACAGCAGTCTTCCCTGCTCGCAGCGGAGCCACTGCGGCGTATCTTTGAGCTGGCGTTTTTTGAGCAGCTGCATTTCGTCTGTGGTCAGGGTGCTGAAAAGCGTTTGGCCGCGCATGCCGGTGACGGCCAGGGGCACGCCGAGAATCTCGCGGATCCGGTCAAACAGGCGGCCCGTATCAACAGGGGATAGGGCGAAGCGGATGAGCTCCTTTTGTTTGTCCAGGACGTTTTGCAGGAGGAGCGTGTTCTTTTGAAGTTCGGCATTGAACAAGCCTTTCATTTGATCCGAGAACGTAAACGGAAAGGGAAGCTCGATAAGGGGAAAACCGAGGCGGTCTGCTTCCTGAAGCATTTCGTCGGGGACCGAAGCCCAGAACCGTCCAAGCTTGATACCAATTCCCGCCGCCCCTTTGTCAACCAGCTTCTGCAGCAGGCGGACCCCATCCGCGGGATTGTCCTTGATCAAATAGGCCGTCGTGAACAAGATATCCCCTTCCCGGACCCAGTCCGAAATATCGGGTGCATCCATCACGTTGACCGATTTGACGATACGGTTCAAACCGCTGCGGCCTGCGGTCAGTTTACCTTCAGAAAGCGGGTAAATGGTGAGTGCATCTTCGATGGTCAAATACATACAGTCATCATCCTTTCGCAACTGAACTCTGTCGAAACCCGAAACGTACAAGGTAAGCCCTTAGGGAAGGGCTGTACCGGATTGAATTCAATCATCGGGAAAGGCGGTTACTGCAACAGGGGATAGAATCGGACGGCCGTCCGGGTTCGCCAGGGCTACGGAGGGAAGGACTATCTTCCCAGAAAGATGCCTCCGTAAACAAAAGCGCCCACGATGACGAGCGCGGGATGAACTTTGCGGCGCTGCATCAGCCAGTACGAGATGAGGGCGATAGCGCCGAATTGGATCCAGCCGATGGAGAGTATCGACTCTTTGGAGCTTTGAATGGTGAGCTGCAGCATCATGACGGCGATAACAGGCTGCACGAGCAGTGTCATGCCCTTGACGGCCTGGGACTGCTTGTATTTCTGCAAAATTCGCATCAATACGATCAGGGCGACCGCGGAAGGCACGACGGTAGCGGCTTCGGCGGCAAGCACCCCCATCCATCCGGCGGCATCATAGCCCACGTAAGCGGCGATCTTCGTCGCGATCGGTCCGGGGAGCGAATTGCCGAGAGCGAGCATGTTGGAAAATTCAGCGCCCGACAACCAGTGGTAATGCGGCACGATCTCCCGGTACATGAGCGGAATGGAGGAGGGGCCGCCACCGTAGCCGAATACGTTGGCTAGAAAGAAGCCGATGAGGAGTTCAATCCATGTCTCCATGGCGGCGTTCCTCCTTCCGCTTGCGGGTTTCTTTTAGCTTGCCCATAACTTTAAAGTGTACCGAGCCATAGGCCAGCGCGATTGCAATCAGGATCGCCGGGTGCAGCTGCACCCACTCCAGCAGGACAAACGCAATAACCCCGCAGGCGAGCGCCATATATTTGCCAAGGCCTTTGACTGCCTTTTCGCCGAACTCGTAACACATTTGACCCAGCATGACGGCCACGACCGGAACGACCGCTTCGATCATGCCATGGATGATGCGGGACGAACTGAATACGTCGATAAAAGAGACTAGGGCGATCATCGCAACCGCAGTGGGTAGAATATGGGCGAGCAGCCCGACCAGCGCACCGAGCGTTCCTTTCAGGCGGTAGCCGAGATAGGCGGCCAACTTGGTCGCAATCGGACCGGGCAGCGTGTTGGCGATGGCCAGCACCTCCCCGAATTCCTCATCAGCCATCCACCTGTACCGGGAGACGGCCTCGTGCCGGATGAGGGGGACGGTCGACGGACCGCCGCCATACCCGAGAATTCCGGTCCGGAACATGGCGAGGGATAATTCTGCGTATGTTTTCAGCATGGTGCACTTCCTTCCTTGTCTATCAACTATTGTGACATTTCATCTCGGATTCGGGTAGGATGCGAGGGTCGCATTCTATAGGCACAGCTCTGGCATCATGGGAAAGGGAGCTGGACCGTTTCCGATGCTGATGATCATCCGTGCGGCATTGATGTTATTTAAATTTACACTATAACGGTTTTCCTTCAGGATGAAAAGTAGTTATTGCCAAAAAATCCTGCTGCATGTTAATTTAGTTAACAATTTAAGGATGCAGGAGGGATGAGTGATGAGGCAGGTTTCAATCGGCACGAAAACGATGGTGGTCAGCCCCCATGCACTGGCATCGGCCGCGGGTGCCCGAATATTGGAAAAGGGCGGGAATGCCTTCGACGCTGCGGTTGCCGTCAGCAGTACCCTGGCGGTCGTGTATCCGCATATGACCGGGCTGGGCGGCGATTCATTCTGGCTGTTGTACAGTCCCGGAGAGGGTGCAGTCCGGGGTTACAACGGAAGCGGCCGCTCGGGGTATAAGGCATCGCCGGAAGCATATGCCGGCGAGCAGGCCATCCCGACGCGGGGGATCCGCAGCGTACTGACCGTTCCCGGCATGGTGGACAGCTGGAGCGCCATTCTGCGCGAGTATGGTACCCTGCCGCTTGGGGACGTCCTCGAGCCGGCAATGACTTACGCCGGAGGGGGCTATCCGGTATCCCGCAGCCAGTACGCCAATACGAAGCTGTGCGCCGGGCTGCTGGCAGCGAATCCCTATTCGGCTGCAGCGTATTTGCGAGGCGGCGGTGTCCCGCCGGCAGGCACCCGCTGGATCCAAAGCGGCTTGGCCCAAAGTTTGCGCCGGATCGCGTCGAATGGCCGGGACGAATTTTACCGGGGCGGATTAGCCCGGGACATCACGTCATACATCCGGAAGTCCGGCGGGCTGCTGCTGGCGGACGATTTCGCCGATCATGAGGGCAATTGGGTTACCCCGCTCACCGGTTCCTATCGCGATCTTGAGCTGTATCAGCTTCCTCCGAATTCGCAAGGGTTTACGGGCATCGTGATCGCCCAAATGCTCGAACATTTTGATTTTAACAGTATTCCGCACGGTTCGGTAGCATTTTACCACGTACTGGTCGAGGCGGTGAAGCTGGCTTTCCGCGACCGCAACCTCGAGCTCACCGATCCGGATTTCCGGAATATTCCGGTGGAGCGCTTTCTGGATAAGGCCTACTGCAGGGAATTGGCGGGACGCATAAGCCGCGATTCGGCCGCTCCGCTCACCGCCGAACCGCTCGGCAGCGATACGGCGTATGCCGCCGTAGTGGACGGGGACGGCAACGCCGTTTCTTTTATCCAAAGCCTGTACTTTGAATTTGGATCGGGCGTGACGGCTGGGGAAACGGGCATTCTGCTGCAGAATCGCGGCTCGTTTTTCTCCCTGGACGAGTCTTCCGCCAACCGGCTTGAACCGCGGAAACGAACGTTTCATACCCTGATGCCTGCCCTCGCGCTCAAGGACGAGAAGCCTTACTTGCTCTACGGCTCGATGGGAGGGGAGGGGCAGCCGCAGACGCAGACGGCGCTCCTGACCCGGATCGTCGATTACCGAATGGACCCTCAGGAAGCGATTAACGAACCTCGATGGGTGTGGGGAAGGACATGGGGCGAAGCCTCCACGGAACTGAAGATGGAAGCCAGGGTGGGGGAGCAGGTGCTCAGCGGGCTTGCCGCCATGGGGCATGAGGTTCGAAAAATCGGCGACTGGGATGCCTTGACCGGGCATGCGCAGGCGATCCTTCTGGACGCTCACGGTTTTCGGATCGGCGGCTCGGACCCCCGCTCTGACGGAGCGGCGATCGGCTGGTAGTTCACCATATCATAAAGAAGTTATGAAATATGACATAGATAAACGGGTTCCTTGTGGCCGATGTCCAAACATCGGCCTATTTATTGTGCCTCGTCACAAAGATGCCTTCCGAACCGTTGTAGACTCCTGTATTGTCTGTTATAAAATGTAACATCTAACGAAAAACAGAATCACAATGGGGGGACAGCTGTGGAATTCGGACATGTGAAAGTGGAGAGGAAAGCAGCCTGCGTCATGCGGGACGGCATCACGCTGTATGCCGACATTTACCGTCCGGCGGAGGAAGGAACATACCCGGTACTGCTGATGCGGCAGCCGTACGGCCGGAAAATCGCCTCGACGGTTACATACGCCCATCCCGTTTGGTATGCTGCGCGGGGGTATATCGTCGTCATTCAGGACGTACGGGGGCGCGGGGATTCGGAGGGAGAGTTCACGCCATTCGTGAGCGAAGCCGAAGATGGCTATGATACGGTCGAATGGGCAGCCGGGTTGGAAGGGGCCAGCGGAAAGGTCGGCATGTACGGCTTTTCCTACCAGGGAGCGACGCAGTGGGCTGCCGCTTCGCAGCATCCGCCGCATTTGGCTGCCATCGCGCCTGCGATGACGGCGGCCGACCTGTACCACGGCTGGATGTACAAATTCGGCAGCTTTGATCTGCAGAGCTGCCTGCCCTGGGCCTATCAGCTGGCCAGGGATACGGCGAGAAGGAAGGACGACACGGAAGCCGAAGCGGCGTGTTCCCGCGTAATGAGCGATCCTTCCGGTGTGCTGGCCCAACTGCCGTTGGCCCAGGGGCACCCGCTGCTCGAAGCTTACCTCCCCGCTTATTTCGATTGGCTGGGTCATCCCTCGTATGATGAGTATTGGTCCCGGCTGAACTGGCTGGACGCCTTCAAGGAACAGCCGGTTCCGGCGCTGCATATCGCGGGCTGGTACGATTTTCTGCTGGAAGGTACGCTGCAGTCTTACAATGCACTGCAAGCACAGGAGAGTAGGCCGGACTGCTTTCACCGTTTGGTGGTCGGGCCATGGACGCATATTCCGTGGGGCCGCAAAGCAGGCGGAACGGACTACGGACCGAAGGCGGACGGCAATATCCACCTGGAACAGCTTGCCTGGTTCGACTATTGGCTGAAGGGCGAAGGCGGATCAGCCCTGAAGGAGCGGCAGCCGGTCCGTTATTATGAAGCCGGCAGCGGCGTTTGGGTCGAAGCCGAAGCGTATCCGGCCGGAGCGGAGGGCGACAGCCGGTGGTATTTAACCGGAACGCGGCTGCCTGCGAACGGGGCTTCCGGCGGCGGTCGGCTCGCTGCGGATGCAGGCGCGGAGCCTGGCCGGGCGGCGGACGTGTTCGTCTACGACGCGCGCCTGCCGATGCCGCTTCGCTCGGTGATGCCGCAGGACCGGAGCGCACAGCAGGACCGCTTCGAAATCCTGGTGTATACCGGGGAGCCTGCCGGCGCGCCGCTGCGGATCCTCGGCGCCCCGGAGATAACCGTCTCCTGCCAGGTGATGGACGGTCCTACCGACCTTATCGCCATCCTCACGCAGGTCACACCAGCGGGCGAAGCGAGGTTTCTGTCCGTGGGGCGCACGGAGATCGGCGCATCCGGCGGCATCAGCGGCTGGGAGACGGCGACGATCCGGATGCGGCCGCTGGCCGCCGAGCTCCCGGCCGGTTCGATGCTCCGGCTGGAGCTGAGCGGCAGCGCATACCCGCTGCTGCTTCGCCACCCCAACGGTATTCCGCTGCAGGAAGCCGCACGCCAAGGGCCGGATGCGCTGCAGATTGCCACAGTGGCGGTGGATGCCAGTGGAGGCGCCTCGTGGCTTCAGCTGCCGATTCTTGGTGACACCTCGGAATAAAGCGGACTATGAAATGAACCATTGCGTGACAAACGGAGCGGGAGCCTGCATTCAAACGCTTATTGCCCAGCCGGGTCGAACGCATATGCCCTTTATGTCCTCAGAGCCTGGCGCACGAGAGTACAGAAGTAGATAACATAAATACCGACGGATGAAAGGAGCGGGATTGATATGGAACAAGAAGTGGTGATCTTCAACGCCTCCCTGCCGCTGCAATCGGAAGAGACGCTGTACACGCTGGCCATCGGCGGCGGAAAGTGGACGTCGGTGACGGCCCAAACCGGTGAAGTGGAGGCTCCTGAAGCGGTGTGCCTGGACAAATGGAACGGATCCTCTGCGGATGCGCGGCTGCTGCTCGACGCAAAGGGGAAAATCGTTCTGCCGGGTTTCGTCGATGCCCATATGCATCTGGATAAAGCTTTTTCGCTCCCGCAGGTCGGGAATGTCTCCGGCACGCTTGGCGAAGCGGTCGTCAATTACGCCGCAGCCGCCCCAAGGTTTTCCAAGGAGGAGATCAAAGCACGCATCATGCGCTCGGCGCTGCAGTCCATTTCTTATGGAACGGTAGTGCTGCGCAGCCATCTTGATTTTCACATCAAGCATGGAAAAGACGTCGCGATGCGCACCATCGAAGCTGCGCTCGAAGTCAAAGAGGAGCTGAAGCCGTATGCTGAGCTGCAGCTGTTCCCGCTGCTCCCTTATTTTGAGCTCAGTGAAGCGGCGCTGGATACGGCCGAGGAATCGGTTGCGATGGGCGTGACGGGATTGGGCGGCGCCCCTCATCTTTCCCCCAACCCGGAACCCGACATCGACAGGCTGTTCGCCTTGGCCGATAAGCTGGGCTGCCCGGTTGATCTGCATACGGACGAGAGCGACGATCCGAACCAGCGGACGGCAATCCATATCGCCCGGCGCGCGATGGAACACGGCTGGAGGGGAAAAGTCACGGCAGGGCACTTATGCTCCTTAGCCGCCATGAAGGACGAGGATGCCGCCATGATCATTGGACTTATGGCCGAGGCAGGCATGGGCGCCGTTACGCTTCCCGGCGCGAATCTGTACCTGCAGGGCCGGCATGACGCCTTCCCGGTGCGCAGGGGGGTCACCCGAGTCAAGGAGCTGCTGGCGGCCGGCATTCCGCTGGCGGCGGCTTCAGACAATATGCATGACCCGTTTCACCCGTTCGGAAGGGGCGACCTGCTGCTGATTGGCCTGGTTACTGCCTATGCCGCCCATATGGGCAGTCCTGCCGAGATGCGCGAAGTGCTGCGGATGATCACCGAATACCCGGCCAGGGTAACGGGTGCTGACGGTTACGGCATCCTGCCGGGGAACCCGGCCCATTTTGTGGCGCTCGATGCCAGGACGCCGGAGGAACTGCTGACCATGCTGCCGGAACGCCGCTGGGTATGGCGCGGCGGCACCTGCCTGAAAGCAGCCCCGGCGAAGGAGAAATGGAGCTCCGCATTGTTACAGGGCTATTGGGAAGACTCATGCGAACGAGTCGACTTTGTCCAGAAACGTGCGCTCACGCTATGATTCGATCCGTTTGAAGGCATGCTCCGTTTCCACTATGCAATGAGGAGGTATGAGGATGAGCCGCACATTGGTGATTTATTACAGCGCATACGGCCATGTTTTGGACATGGCGCGGGCGGCCGCTGATGGAGCACGAAGGACGGGAGCCGAGGTCCGCATCTGCCGCATTCCCGAGCTGGAATCAGAGCGTAACCGGACCCCTTATCAGGATAAGCACTCCACCGGGGAGTCAGGCGAAACTTCGCAGCTGAAGACCCGTTTTAAGACGGTTGACCGCTTCGCCAAATACGAAGAAACAATGCGCCGGCAGCAGGACATACCGGTGGCCACGAACGAAGATTTAAGATGGGCGGACGGCATCGTCTGGGGATTTCCGACGTATTACGGCTCCATGCCCGCGCAGGTCAAACTGTTTCTGGAATTTGCCGGGGACCTGTGCGCCGACGGGAGCCTGGAAGGCAAACCGGCGGGTCTGCTGACGAGCACCGGATCGATCCATACCGGGCATGAAGCGAATGTGCTAACGTCGATGGTGCCGCTGTTTCATTTCGGCATGATCATGGTCGGGCTGCCCTATTCCGAAAATCCGGAATACTTGACCGCCGATCCGATCGGCTGCTCTCCTTACGGAGCTTCCACATTGGCGGGTCCGGACAGCAGCCTCAAACCGGATGAACGCGAACTGGTGATGGCCGGCCGGCTCGGACGGCGCGTGGCGCTGTGCGGGGAGGCCCTAAAGGCCCAAAGTTTTTTAAAATAACCGGTAACGGCAGAGGATGGCATCGATCGCCGGGGTATTTCATGAAAGTCCGGATGAATTCCGGGCTTTTTGTGTTAGATAATGTTACATAAATGATCATCCCTTTCGTAAATAAACCCAAAAGAATTGCGCATTATTGTAATTGACCACAAAAACAACGGATATTTATTGAGCGGTATAGGCATAGATGTTATTTATTATTACATAAAGGATTAGAGGAGGGCTGGAAATGTATACAGCACAGCAAACCGCAGCAAATCCGCAGCCGCCCGGAAGTCCCGGCGCTCCCGAGCTTTTGGTCGGCATGGACCAGATCGGCAAGGTATACCCGAATGGAACGATTGCCGTTCAGCAGGTCAATCTGCAAGCGGGGGAGGGTGAGTTCCTCTGTTTTGTCGGACCGTCGGGATGCGGAAAATCGACCATGTTTAACATGATTGCCGGCTTGACCGAGCCGTCGACCGGCCAGCTTTCGGTCCTCGGTACGACGCCGCGCGAAGCGCGGAAGCAGAACGAAATCGCTTTTGTGTTCCAGGAGCACACCCTGCTGCCTTGGGCGAAGCTTCTGGACAACGTGACGATGCCGCTGACCCTCCGCGGCGTTCCGAAAAAGGCTCGCAACGAAGAAGGCGAACGCGTGCTGGAATTGGTTGGGCTCAAGGATTACCGGAAAGTACTGCCGAGACAGCTCTCGGGAGGCATGAAGATGCGGGCGTCGATCGCCCGTGCGCTCATAGCCCGGCCGAAGCTGCTGCTGATGGACGAACCGTTCGGGGCGCTGGACGAAATCACCCGCCAGACGCTGCAGGATGAACTGCTGGGCATTTGGCGCCAGGATCAGAAGATGACCGTACTTTTCATTACCCATAACGTGTTCGAAGCGGTTTTTCTATCCACCCGGGTTGTCGTCATGACGCCGCGGCCGGGGAAGATTTCCGATATCGTGCCGATTGAGGCGCCTTATCCGCGTACGGATGAATTCCGGACCACGTCCGAGTTCGGCAAATATGTGCGCAGCATAACCGAAGTGCTGAATCACTGAGGCTCGCAGAAACCGGTGCTTGCTTTCCTGGATAATGGAAATTTAGAGGTGCATGGAAACATGCCACTTACGAAAGGAGTCGTTGAGGTCATGGAAAAAGCAGCAGTGAGCGCGGTTACCGATGCGGCGAAACAGGCTTCGCCGGCCGCGCCTATGGTCAGGAGGAGTGTCGGCAGCGGCAGCCACATCTGGGGGAAAATGGTGTCTCGGGTCGTACCGCCGCTGAGCGTATTCGTCTTCGTCGTCTTTGTATGGGAAATGGTGCTGCGGCTGACCGGCACCCCGGAGTACTTGCTGCCCAAGCCGTCCGATATCGTTCAAGCGGTGTCGCAGAACGGGCACAATCTGGTGGTGTCGGTGAGCACGACCATCATGGAGGCGGTCTTGGGATTTGCCCTTAGCGCCATTCTCGGCGTGGCCGTCGCGATTTTGCTTGCGCTGTCCAAAACGGTCGAACGGAGCGTGTATCCTTACGCGATCATTTTGCAGACGATCCCGATCGTGGCGATTGCGCCCATTATCGTCATCTGGTTTGGGGCCGGCATGAACGCCATCGTTATTATCGCCTTTCTGATCAGTTTCTTTCCGATTTTGTCCAATACGCTGATCGGGCTAAACTCGACCGAGCAGAACATGAAAAATCTGTTCTATCTGTACAACGCCACGAAGATGCAGACGATCTGGAGGCTCAGACTCCCGGCAGCGCTGCCCTACATTTTGGCCGGCTTCAAAATCTCCTGCTCCCTGTCGGTCGTCGGGGCCATCGTCGGCGAGTATATCGCAGGCATCGGCGGGCTGAACGGCGGGCTCGGTTACGCGATTACGGTCGCGGCGACGCGGATGCAGACGGCGTATTTGTTCGCCTGCGGCTTGTCGGCCGCCGTGGTCGGCATCGTCTTTTTCCTGCTGATCAATGCCCTGTCGAACCGGCTTCTGCGTTCTTGGCATGACTCGGCCATCGCCGGCTAACTGCATCCGCCAAACCGAGCGGCAAGTTTGCAGCAAAGGAGGGGGGTTCCCATGCACAGACTGGGGAATTCGAAAAATTACTGGAACGTGTCGGAGGAGCTGGCCGATTTGTCCAGGAGCGATCCCAAACCGCTCGTCACCGTGACCCTGCCGGCGCTGCCGCAGCGGATCACGCTGGATCTCGCCAAAACCGCCATCGTCATCATTGATATGCAGAACGATTTTTGCAGCCCGGGCGGATGGTTGGACTCGATCGGAGTCAATACCGCCCCGCTGCTGGCTCCCGCCAAGCCGCTTCAGCGGCTGCTTCCGGCCCTTCGCGAACAGGGGGTTCCGGTGCTGTGGGTCAACTGGGGCAATCGGGAGGACCGGATGAATCTAAGCCCTTCGGTGCTCCACGTATATAATCCGGACGGTGTCAGCCATGGGATCGGCAGCCCGCTGCCGGATACAGGCTCGAAGGTGCTGGAACAGGGGAGCTGGGGCGCGGCGCTGATTGATCGGATGGTACCGGAGCCCGGGGATATCCGGGTGGATAAATACCGTATCAGCGGTTTTTGGGATACGCCGCTGGACAGCATTCTCCGCAATTTGGACGTGAAGACGCTGCTGTTTGCCGGCGTCAACCTTGACCAGTGCGTGATGCATACGCTTCAGGACGCCGTATGCCTCGGATATGACGCCATTCTGCTGGAAGACTGCTGCGCGACAAGTTCTCCGGCTTACTGCGCGGAGGCGGCCTTATACAATATCAAACAGTGCTATGGCTTTGTTGCCGGTTCCGAGGATCTGCTGCAGGCCTGCACACGAAAAGAAAGGGATGAAGTGATATGATCGATGGTCTGGTTCTGGGGCATTTCGAGCAATGCGAGGTACGCAAAATTTCAAGCAAGGATTCCAACAAGTTTGTCATGCTGTGCGACGGGACGCAGGTGCCGTTCGTGTCCGTTGTGGAAATTTTCGACGCCGGCGGACAGACGCCGCCGAACGAGCACAGCGGAGCGTATGAGTATTTTTACGTGCTGGCCGGAGAAGGGATTGCCATCGTAGGCGATATAGAAACCGGGATTCGCACAGGATCGTTCTTCGTCGTTCCGCCCGGCAACAACCATCAGGTCAAAAATACCGGTGAGGGCAGGCTCTATGTTCTGACGACTATGGTGCCCGACGAGAAGTTTTCCGATTTAATCAAGTCAGGTCCGGCGGCAAGCCTGGACGAGGAGGATTTGGCGGTGCTGCGCGGAGCGGCTTTCCCGGGAGCGGCCGCTCCCGCGAACTCATAACGATTGGAGGAACTCGTATGCAGCCAGAATGCACGCCGTGGATTCGGTTGGGAACGGAGGCGAGACACGCGGAAGGCGGTCTCCTTCAAGGGCTCAACTTTGCCGTAAAGGACGTGTTTGCCGTAGCAGGACACACCAATGCTGCCGGCAATCCCGATTGGCTTAACACGCACAAGCCTGCCGTGAAGCATTCGGCCGCCGTGGAACGTCTGCTCGGCAGCGGAGCAAAGCTTCATGGAATGACTCACACCGATGAGCTGATGTTCAGCCTGAACGGGGAAAATGTGCATTACGGCACGCCGCCGAACCCTATCGCTCCAGGACATATTCCCGGCGGTTCCTCAAGCGGCTCGGCGTCCGCCGTTGCCTCCGGGGAAGTGGACTTTGGCCTTGGCACCGATACGGCCGGTTCGGTGCGGATTCCTTCCTCTTTTTGCGGTATTTGCGGATTTCGCCCGACGCACGGCGGCGTGCCCATGGACGGCGTCATCCCGCTGGCTCCGGCCTTTGACACGGTCGGCTGGATGGCACGCCGGGCAAGCACCTTGCTGCAGGTCGGCCGCGTGCTTCTCGAGAAACCGCTCGATGACGGCGGGAAATTCGCCCGAATGATGCTGCCGGTTGAAGCGTGGGCAGCTGCCGAGCCCGGCTGCGCCGAGTCGCTCCGCGGTGCGCTTGAATCATTCGGACCGCTTGGAGCTTTTGAATCCATCCATATGACGGACGGGGAACTCGCGGCGTGGGCCGGCATTTTCCGAACGATTCAGGGGTACGAAATATGGTCTGCCCATGGCGCATGGATCACGGCGCAGCATCCCCGATTCGGTCCCGGCATCGCCGAAAGATTTGCCTGGACCGCCACAATTACCGAGGGAGCGTACCGGGAAGCGAGCCAGCTTCAGCAAGCGATTGCTGCCCGGCTTGAGGCGCTTCTCGGAAGCGAAGGCGTGCTCGTTCTCCCGACAGCGCCTTGCGGAGCCCCCGTGATCGGGCTGCCCGGCGAGGAAATTGAAATGACGCGCACGCGGATTCTGCAGCTATCCTGCATCGCCGGGCTGGGCGGGCTGCCACAGGTTACACTTCCGCTGGCAAAGACGGACGGTCTGCCGGTCGGGCTGTCGCTTATTGCCGGCAGAGGCCAGGACCTGAAGCTGCTTCGATGGGCAGCGGATATCGAGGCGTCGATGAAGCCCGCGGCCGCGGCCGTGATCAACCAAATCCAATAGCAAAGGAACATGCCGATGTTTACACGATACGAAGGAGCAGCCTGGGAGGAGAGATTCCTGCCAAGGCTGACCAGCAAGCAGGTCAAGGAACTTCCCAAGGAAAGCACGCTGGTCATTCTGCCGGTCGGCGCGATCGAACAGCATGGACCGCATCTGCCTCTCATGACCGATACGCTGATCGGGGAGGCTACGGTGTCTCTGGCGCTCGAAAAGCTGAAGCCCGATGCGCGGGTGTGGCTGCTGCCGCCGGTTTCGTACGGCAAAAGCAATGAGCATCTCGGCCTGCCGGGAACCATTTCGCTGTCGGCAACGACCCTGCAGAGCGTGATCCTGGATATCGCGGAAAGCCTGCGGCTGAGCGGTTTCCATAAGCTGCTGCTGTTTAATACGCATGGCGGCAATACCGACTTGCTGAACGTGGTGTCCCGGGAAATCCGCATTCGCCATGATATGCTCGTCTTTTATTTATCGCCCTCCTCCCTGGGAGGTGCGGAAGATCTCATGCCCGCCGATGAACTGGAATACGGCATTCATGGCGGGGACTACGAAACGTCGATCGTGAAGGCCATCAAACCGGGATGGGTGCAGGATCAATGGCTCGTCTCGGAAACCCCGTCCATGACCGGGCAGAAATTTTTGACCCTTGAGGGGAAAATACGCTTCGCCTGGCGGATGGCGGACATTTCCGACAGCGGCATATGCGGCGATGCGACCCAGGCGACGGCAGCCAAAGGCAGCATCATTCAGGAACGGGTGACCGACATTCTAGCGGAGGTGTTTCGTGAGCTGAGCGAATTCGAGTTCAGCGATATCCGGGCCAAGGCGGAAGCGGGAGCCGAGCGATGAGGCTCGTAACTTTGGCGGGAAGCGGGCCAGGCAGCGCGGGCATCGTTGCAGGCAATCGGGTATTTCCCTTAACCGGGATCAATGAATCGCTTGGAACGGCTTGGCCGACGACCGTTCTGGAACTGCTGCGGACCGGCGAGGCGGCGGCACTGTCCGGATGGCTGCGGGAACGAGGGCAGGAGGTGCTGACCGCCATTCCCTCCGTTCCCCTGGAGCAGGCACATCTTGGCCCCTTGTATCATGGTGCGGTCAATGTCTGGGGCGTTGGCGCGAATTTCCGGAAAAAGGCCGCAGATATGGCCGTGGTGCCGCCGGAGCAGGAGCCTATCTGCTTCTTGAAGCCGGCAAGCACGATGATCGGCCCAGGCGAAGCCATTCTTCTTCCGGACGGGGCCGGACGCATTACCGCCGAGGCGGAGATCGGCCTGGTGATCGGTAAGACCTGCAAGCACGTCAGCCCCGAAGAGGCGCCGCACGTACTTGCCGGCATCGTTCCGACGCTGGATATGACTGCCCAGGACATCCACGCCCGTAACCCGCGGTTTCTTGGCCGCTCGAAAAGTTACGACACCTTCTTCAGTTTCGGACCGGAGCTGGTCAGCATGGACGAAATCGGGGATCTGGATGCACTGGATATACAGACCGTGCTTAACGGATCGGTCCGGTACAGAAGTAGTGTATCCGATATGATCTATTCCCCATGGTTGATTCTCTCGTATTTCTCGCGGATGATGACCCTTTATCCCGGCGACATCATCATGACCGGGACACCGGGATCGGTAGACATCCAGGATGGGGATACGGCCGAATGCCGGATCGGCTCCCTGCTTCCCTTGCGGAATCCGGTCGTTCAGGAACGGATTAGCACCGTTTTTTGAAATCGAAAGATTGTCCTCGCGAAATTGTTCTTCTATATGGAGTAAGCTGTGAATACAAAGAAAGCGGGTGGTTCTCATGTCAATGGTATGGAAGCCTGAAATGCCTGAAGCGTTCAGCGCACTGAGGCTGCTTACCGACGAAACGGCGGTCGAAAAGCTGTCGAAGGATTTTTATTGGTATTCCCCCGTGCTGAGCGGAAAACTGAAGGACAAAAAAGCGGATGCCGTTCTCGTGCCAGCTACAGTCGATGAAATCCGTGAAGCGCTGCGCATTGCTTACCGGCATCGGATCCCCGTCACTGTCCGCGGAGCGGGAACCGGGAACTACGGACAGGCGATCCCGCTCGAAGGCGGCCTGGTGCTGGACCTCAGCGGCATGAACGAAATCTTGGAGATTGGCAGCGGCTATGCCCGTGTACAGTGCGGCGTCAAGCTCGGCGTCCTGGAGAAGACGGCCCGGGAGCAGGGACAGGAGCTGCGGATTTACCCGAGCACTTTCGCCAAGGCGACGGTCGGCGGGTTTGTGTGCGGCGGCTCCGGGGGCGTCGGGTCGATTACCTGGGGTGACCTGTGGGACGGCAACGTGCTGGAGGCGACCGTCCTGACGATGGAAGAGGAGCCGCAGGTTTTCCGAGTCCATGGCGAGGATCTCAAGGACTATATTCATAACTACGGGACGACGGGCATCGTCACCGAGCTGGTCATTCCTTTGGCACCCCGGACCGAGTGGGCACAGGTGGTGGTGAACTTCGATCGCTTGGAAGACGCGGTCCGATTCGGGGAAGCGCTGGCGGAGGAAGCGGCCATCCCCAAACGGCTGATCACGCCGATGGAGTGGCCGATTCCCTCCTTCTTCAAGCCGCTGGAAAAAGTGATCGCATACGGCAAATCGGTGGTTTTTACCGAAATCGCCGGGCATGCCGCCGAAGCGCTGCCGGCACTCGCCGCAGCTTTCGGCGGGGAAATCGGCTATGTCATTGACCCTGAGAAGTACCGCAAATCGATCGGGCTGTCCGATTTTACCTGGAACCATACGACACTCTGGGCGCTGAAGCGTGATCCGGCTTATACCTACCTGCAAGCAGGTTTCAAGCGGGACTGCTACTTGGAGCAGATCCGGACGCTGAAATCGATGTTCGGGGACGAAATGCTGCTGCATTTTGAATGGATCCGCTCGAGGGGCAAACTCCAGCCGAACGGCCTGCCCGTCGTCCGCTACAGCACGGAAGAACGGCTGTACCATATCATAGACACCTGCCGGTCCATCGGTGTGGAAATTTATGATCCCCATACCTGGCTGCTGGACAATGGTGGACGCGGGGCTATACCCGGCATGCAAGAACGTAAGAGGCATAACGATCCGCTCGGCCTCCTGAATCCGGGGAAAATGGGCTGAGCAGCGGGGCAATGCGAAGGAAGAATCGTGTCCGGGAGAAGCGCATCCGTGCGGCATCTCCCGGACTTTCCGTACAAGAAGGGGGAAGCGCCTTTGACAACGACGATCATACGCAATGCCATCATCATGACAATGAATCCGGCCGATGAAATTATCCATGGCGATGTTCGGATTGAGGACAACCGCATTACTCATATTGGACCCGGCGCGCCGAGCGAAGCCGACCGGGTGATCGAAGCCGGGGGCAAAGTATTGCTGCCCGGCTTTGTGCAAACGCACATCCATTTATGCCAGACGCTCTTTCGCGGACGGGCCGACGACCTGGAGCTGATTGATTGGCTAAAACAAAAAATTTGGCCGCTCGAAGCCGCGCATGACGAGGAGTCGGTGTACTATTCGGCGCTGCTTGGCCTTGGAGAGCTCATCCGCAGCGGGACGACGACCATTCTCGATATGGAGACCGTACACCATACCTCTATGGCTTTTCAGGCGATCGAGGAAAGCGGCATTCGGGCGTTCTCCGGCAAAGTGATGATGGATCACGGCGATGAGGTGCCCCTGGCGCTGCAGGAGGATACGGATCGTTCCCTCCGGGAAAGCGTCGATTTGCTGCAAGTGTGGGACGGGGCTGCCGGTGGGCGGATCCGTTATGCGTTCTGCCCGCGTTTTGTCGTCTCCTGCACCGAGCGTCTGCTGACCGAAGTCCGGGATTTGGCAGAGCATTACGGGGTTCTGGTGCACACGCACGCGTCGGAAAACCGGGGCGAGATCGCCATGGTCGAGGCCGAACGGGGGATGCGGAACGTGATTTATCTGGACCATATCGGCCTTGCCCGACCGAATCTCGTGCTCGCGCACAGCATTTGGCTCGATGACGAGGAAAAGCGGATCATCCGCGAGCGCGGCGTCAAAGTCACCCACTGTCCGGGATCCAACCTGAAGCTGGCATCCGGGATTGCAGAAGTGCCGGAATTGATGCGAAGCGGTATCCCGGTCGGCCTCGGCGCGGACGGAGCCCCGTGCAACAACAACCTTGACATGTTTCAGGAAATGAGATTATCCGCATACATGCAGAAGGTGGAGCACGGCCCGACGGTAATGAACGCGAGGACCGTGCTGCGAATGGCCACGATTGGCGGAGCGGAAGTGCTTGGCATGGAACGGAAGATCGGAAGCATTGAGACGGGAAAACTTGCAGACCTGATTTTGCTGGACCTGGAAGATTACCATGTCTATCCTTCCTTTGACACGGATTGGTTCTCACGGGTCGTCTATGCCGCCACCCGCGGGGATGTTGAAATGGTGATGATCGACGGTCATGTTGTGATGGAAGGCAGGCAGGTGCTGACCCTGGATAAGCCGCGGGTACTCGACGGAGCGAACCGGGCCTTGCAAAAGCTGCTCCGTAGATTGTAATCCTACTTCAAGGAACAGGATCACTGTATTTATAGGAAAATGCATGTAAGGAGGAGTTCGGATGGAGACGGAAAGCATTCTCCGGTACGTGCAGAAAGAAGAGGGGATGGCGGTGCTTGCGAGCCTGGTATCGGTGCGCGGCCATGCTTACCGCAAGTCCGGAGCCATGATGCTGATGACCGCGGATGGACACCGCATCGGCAGCATCAGCCCCGGCTGTCTGGAAGCGGATCTCGCTGCAAGGGTTCCCCGGATTCTCGAGCGCGGCCGGTTCGAATGGGCGAGTTATAACACCGAGCCTGGCGTCGACCCGATCTGGGGAGAGGAGATGGGCTGCGGAGGCGAGCTGGTCATATTGCTGGAGCCGATCGAAGGCCGTCTTCTTGCGGTGCTTCTGGAAGCGGCCAAAATCGTCCTACAAGGGACGGCTGTCCGGCTCGTTCGGGAACTCCGCCCGGATCAGGAGATGGATTACCGGCTGGAGGAAGACGGCCCCATACAGGATTCGGTAGCAGGGCGGGGAGTGTTCTTCTATGCGACCCGGCTGGCTCCGAGCCGCCGGCTTATCATTTTCGGCGCCGGGGAGGAAGCGGCGGCGCTGGAGGCGATGGCGCGCTCCATCGGATTTGCGACAGCGGTGGCGGATTGGCGCGAGGATTGGTGCAGCAGGGAGCGGTTCCCGCTGGCCCGAACGGTTGTTGGCGATGCCGGCAGGATCGTTGAGGAGCTGTGCATCGGCATCCGCGATTACGTCGTCCTTGCCGGCCATCATTTGCGCCGCGACCGGGAGATGCTGCAGCGCCTTCTCCCGCTGCAGCCGGAGTATGTCGGCGTCATCGGCTCTGCACGGAGGATCGGGCTGCTCTTTGGTGAGCTGCCGATCCCGGACTTCGTGGATGCTCCTGCAGGTATTCCCATTGGCGCGGAAGGCGCCGCCGAAATCGCCGTCAGCATCGCGGCCCGGCTTGTGAAGTGGAAGAGCGGCGCTGAGGCGGCTGTTCGGGAGAGGCGGCATGCATGAGCATTATGGGCGTATACCTTGCGGCAGGAAGCAGCCGGAGAATGGGCTGCCGCAAGCAGTCCTTGGAGCTTGCACCAGGTATGCATCTGGCCGGCAGCGGCTTGGCGGCACTTCGGGACAGCGGCCTGAGCGGGTTGATCGTAGTCGTTCATCCCGAAGACCCGCTGGTATGGCTGGACGCCGGCCTCCCGGCAGACCAAGCGGACGGCCCTAGCATTGTCGTCGCTGTCTGCCTGGAAGCGGATCAAGGCATGGCGCTCTCGCTGCAGTGCGGTATCCGTGCTGCTTCCGATGCAGGCGCCGATGCTGTGCTTGTGGCGTTGGCCGACCAGCCGTACGTATCGCCGGCTTGGCTGATGCAGCTGATCGACGCGTGGCGATCAGCTCCCGGGCTGGATTATGTGATAAGCGAGGCGGGAAGGGAGGCGATGCCGCCCGCGGTTCTGTCGGCAACGATGTTTGAGGCGGCTGCCGGGCTGAAAGGGGATCAGGGGGCGAAGCGCCTTCTGGATTTTTCACGTTTTCAGGGGCTCCGCTTGGCCCCTGCCGATCCTTTGCTTGTTCTGGATATCGACACGCCGGAAGATTGGGCGGAGGCAAAACGAATATGGACGCTTCAGACGAAGCAGCATCTCCCTGCGTGTGAGAAATAATGACATAATTTTGATGGGTCATGCCCAATTTTGGCATCGGGCACAACGCAAATGAATCGGATTGTGCATGACTCCTAAATCGAAGTTAAGTTTATTTACACAAACACGGTGGCGGCGTATATTGTGAAAAACCAACCAATCAATTCCATTTAAGCACCAGGATGCATTCAAGACACTGCAAAGGAGAGATGGCCATGGATGCTACCTTCAACCCGGTGATGAGTGCACCGACTGTATGGCATCCGGCAGATGCCCGGGAAGCCTACTTGCTGAAACGCCGTTTTGGTCAGCAAGCGGACTATGTCGCTGGCGGCACACTCCTCCGCACGGAATGGGAAGCCGGAACACGGAGCGTTTCCCCGCATTGGATCGACCTGCAGCGTGTGACCGGCTTACGGGAGGTGTTCATGCAGGCCGGGGGATTGTGCATCGGTTCCCAGGTAACCCTCGGGACATGCCGGAGACATCCGAGCCTAGCGAACCTTTATCCTTTGGTAGGGGAAGCTATCCGCAGCACGGCAGCGTCGTCCGTACGAAACGTGGCGACGCTCGGAGGTAACGTATGCTCCGGCGTGGGAGACGTGCTGCCGGCGCTGCTCCTCTACGACGCAGAGCTGGAATGGCAGGATGAACACGGCCCCGTGGCGCCGCTGCCTTTGACGGAATGGCTGGAGCTTCGTGCAGCTGATGCCTTGGACCCGGACCGGATCCTGCTGACGATCAGGCTTCCTGCAAGGGCGGATGTGACCGGGATCCCACAGGCATCGGGCAGCGATAGCGGCTTGCCTTCGCTGCCTCGGATCGCGGTCTACCACAAAGTAGGGAGACGCGAAGCCTTCTCCCCGTCGCTCGTTACGACGGCAGTGTCTGCGGAAATCGATACCGCCGGCTGTTTCCGGCAGGTGAAGATCGCGACAGGCGGCGGGAAAGCAAAGCCAGCTCGCCTTGGCGCTCTTGAAGCATGGCTGGAAGGGAGCAAGGCAGACCAGTGCCGGCTTCCGGACGTTTATGAACGGGTCATGGATGAGTACAGACCGGCTGGCGATATATTCGCCGGAGAATCCTACCGCCGCAAGACGGCAGCATCGCTGATCACCGCAGATTTGTGGCGGCTGCTTCAACAGACTGCATCCGAAGGAGGGGAGACCCTATGCTGAACCGATCCAGCAGCGGAACGCGCTGGAGGGTGCGTCCGGACGGCCCGGATAAAGTGACGGGGCAGCTCAAGTATTTGACGGACCTGAGCGCGCCGGATATGCTATACGGCCGGGTGCTGCGTGCGGCTTATCCGCATGCGGCCATCCGGTCCGTGTGGACGGAACGGGCGTTGGCGCTGCCCGGCGTGGAGGCGGTCCTGACCTGGAAGGATGTGCCCGGACTGAACCGTTTCGGCATCGCCCGCGCCGATCAGCCGGTCTTCTGCGAGGACCGGGTCCGGTATACGGGCGATGCCGTGGCGGCCGTCGCCGCGGCTACGCCGGAAGTCGCCGAATACGCCCTTCAGCTGATCGAGGTGGATTACGAGCCGCTCCGGGCTCTTACCGAGCCCGATGAAGCTTTGGCCGAAGGTGCGCCGCAGCTTCACCAGGACGGCAACCTGCTTCACAGGAGCGAGTACCGCCGGGGCGATGCCGACGAGGCGTTCGGGATGTGCACTCATATCGTGGAGGCGACCTACCGGACGCCGCGCCAGATGCACACCTATATGGAAACGGAAGGCGGGCTGTTCGTTCCGGGAGAAGACGGGAGACTTACCGTCTACTCTCCCACACAGCACGGCCTGATGGACCGGCTGCAGCTGGCGCGGATTTTGGCGGTTCCGCCGGAGTCGATCCGGGTCGTGTCCAGCCCGATCGGGGGCTCCTTCGGCGGGAAGGACGAATTAAACGTCCAGCCGTACGGGGCGCTTCTCGCCAGGGTGACGGGCAAACCGGTGAAGATTCACCAATCCCGCATGGAATCGGTACGGGCCGGCCTGAAGCGCCATCCGATGACCATCCGTATGAAAACCGGCGCGGACGCATCGGGACGTATCCTTGCCCATCAGGTCAAGGTTCTGGCCGATACGGGCCCATACGCCACGCTGGGTGCGGAGGTGCTGAACTTTGCGACGGAGCATGCCGTTGGTTCTTATGCCTTCGGCGCCGTTGATGCCGTAAGCATCTCGGTGTTCACAAACAACGGCATGTCCGGCGAGTTCCGGGGATTTGGCGGCAATCAGGCGCTGTTTGCGCTGGAGGGTCAGATGGACCGTCTCGCCGAGGCGCTCGGGATGGACCCATGGGAATTCCGCCGCATCAACCTGCTTCCGCCGGACGGGACCGGACCCTTCGGTCAGCCGATTTCGGTGACTGGCGGGGCACTCAAAGTATGGAATGCCTTGAAGGAATCACGGTTGTGGCAGGAACGGGAACATCTCACGGAAAGCGGGAACCGGCCGCCCTGGATTCAGACCGGCGTCGGAGCTGCTTTCGTCATGCATGGTGCAGGCCTTGGTTATGGCATTCCCGACCCGTCGGGCGGCCGGCTTCTGCTCACGCAAGACGGGAAGGTGGAGGTCGCGTTCGGTTTCGAAGAATGCGGACAGGGACTGCTCGCGACGCTGGAGCAAATGCTGGTCGAGATGTACGGTCTGGACGCTTCCGATCTCAGGCTCGTCATCGGGGATACCGATGCGGTGCCGGACAGCGGCTCCAGCACTGCGTCCCGTGCGACCAGCATGATGTGGCAGTCACTGAAGCGTATGCAGAAGCCGTTTACAGAACGGCTGCTGGCCGCCGCTGCCGAAGCAGCGAGCGTGTCGGCGGAATGTCTCCGGATCGGTAACGGAGGTATTTACGACATTTACACGCAGAAGCGGGTGATGACGTACCAGGAACTGGCCGCCGCCGGGAAGGATCCCCTCCGTGCCGAAACGAGCTTTGCATACCCTGTGTCCCCTACCGAGCGGATCGGAGCTCACTATTTATATTCGTATGCCGCGGTTTGTGTCAGGATCGAGGTGAACCGGTTGACCGGGCGCATTCGACTGCTGGACCAGTTCCATGCCGTGGCTGCAGGCCCGGTCATGAACCCGCAGGGCTATCTCGGCCAAATCGAGGGAGGGAGCGGGATGGCGCTAGGCTTTACGCTGAGTGAGGATGCCGTCATGGAGGAGGGGATATACAAAACCGGCAACCTTGACACCTATCTCATTCCGACCGTAACCGACTTGGCTGGTCCCGTCGTAGTGCTGCCGATCGAGGATCTGCCGGAAGGCGACGAGCACGGACCGAGAGGAGTTGGCGAGATCGGCTCTGTCGGGCTTGCGCCGGCCATCGCAGCGGCTGTCCGGCAGGCGACGGGAGTTTGGCTGGAGAAACTCCCTGCGAATCCGGCTTTGCTTCAAGATGCATCCTTCCTTGGGAGAAAGGGGGAGACGGTATGAAATCCGAAAAGGATCGTATCCGGCTGAAGCCGTGGACCTGCGAGATCAATGGCGGGCGGGTGTCGTTAAACATATCGCCGTCCAGACGGCTCCTCGACATTCTCCGCGACGATTTGGGCATGACCGGAACGAAACGGTCATGCGACATCGGTCGGTGCGGCGCCTGTATGGTGCATATGGACGGCGTGCCGGTCAACAGCTGCCTGATCCCTGCGTATCAGGCGGAAGGCCGGTCCATTACGACGATCGAAGGCATCGGACGGGATGGACTCCATCCCGTACAGCAGGCCTTTTTGGAGGAAGGGGGCTTTCAATGCGGTTACTGCACGCCGGGAATGATCATGACCGTCATTGCGCTGCTTGATGAACATCCCGATCCAGAGCCGGAGCAGGTAGAGGAAGCGCTGTCCGGCAATCTGTGCCGTTGTACGGGATACGCGGCGATTCTAAGGTCGGTCCGGAGAGCATCGGAACGGATCATCTGGGAAAGGCGCGGTCCCGGAGGGAAGGAGGATGCGCGCATATGATCACGATCAACGAACTGAACGAAGGGACGGCCGAAACGTTCGTCCAGCACCTGGGCGGCGTCTTCGAGCATTCGCCTTGGGTGGCACAGCAGGTATGGGAGCTGCGGCCGTTCGCATCGGCTGCGGAGCTGCACGAGCGGATGATGGAGCAGGTGTATGCGGCGTCTGAGTCCCAGGTGCTGGCGTTGCTTCAGGCGCACCCCGACCTTGCCACGCGCATGCAAGTCACAGCATTTTCGGCTCAAGAGCAGCGGGGCGCGGGTTTGGATCAGCTGACCGGAGAGGAATACGAAGCCTTTGCATCCATGAATGCACAGTATGTAAGCAAATTCGGTTTTCCTTTCATTATGGCCGTAACCGGATGCACCAAAGACGACATCGAGCAAGCGATGCGGCAAAGAATGGATCATGATCCAGAGCGCGAATGGACGCAAGCGCTGCGCGAGATTGCCCGAATTACGCGAATCAGGCTGGAGCGGATCGTAACGGATCGCAGCCAGGAATAGAAAGGATGATCTAATCATGCTGAAAATAAACTCCGGACGCACGCTTTATTACGGAAAAGGAGACGTCCTTGTTTACAGGACTTACGCAGAGCCGTTGGAAGCGGCCCCAATACCAGAATCTCCCTTTGTGGGGGAGGATAATATATTGTTTGCCCATAACATTCGTTTTGCGGTCAGCGGTGACGCTCTGCTGACTTCGTTCACCGACGGGGACAATGCGCAGCTGGTGGCCACCGATTCCATGAAAAATTTTATTTTGCGCCAAGCTGCAACCTTTGCAGGAGGGACGACGGAAGCGCTGCTGCATTTTTTGGCCGTACGGTTTATGGAGACTTACAGCCATATCGACACCGTGCGGCTGTCGGCCAACCGGATTCCCTTTCTTCCTCTGCCGGTGCCGGGCCCCGGAGGGTTTCTGGATAACCGTCTCGTGTACAGGCGTTCCTACAACGATCATGCCTCCGCGGAGATGAAACTGGCGCGCGGCGCCGAGGGGTATGATCTCGACGAGGCGTGGAGTGGCCTGTCGGACCTGCAGCTGATCAAAGTCAGCGGCAGCTCGTTCTATGGCTTTATACGCGATGAATACACGACGCTGCCTGATGCCTATGACCGGCCGCTCTTTATATTTCTCGATATCCGCTGGAGGTATGAGGACCCGCAGGATGCGATCCATCCGGAGGCAGGCAAGCATGTGCCCGTCCAGCAGATACGAGACATTGCCCAGAACGTCTTTTATGAATTTGCGACCCCGTCGATCCAGCATTTGATCTGGTTGATCGGGCAGCGGATTCTGATCCGGTTTCCGCAGCTGGCCGAGGTCAGATTTGAAACGAGCAACCGGACATGGGAGACGGTCGTGGAACCTGCGGACGGCTTGTCATCCGGGGTCTTTACCGAGCCGCGCCCGCCATTCGGCTTTCAGGGCTTTTCGATGACCCGGGAAGATCTAATTGCCGCACCGGAGCCGGCTGAAGGCGCCGTCAGTTCCGGATGAGCGGGCGGATTTCGACACATGTGCTCGATACGTCCCGCGCGGTGCCTGCATGCGGCCTTAAGGTAGAACTCCGGCTGCTGGGGCGGGATGCGGAAGGGGGACGGCTGCTGGCATCCGGTATAACGGCAGCTGATGGGCGTCTTTCGCAGCCGCTGTGGGACGGCGATTTGGTACCCGGGGGCGAATACGAGCTGACATTTTGGGTCGGCGATTATTTCCGTCAACAGGCGGCGGCCGACGGGATTTCGTTTCTGGACCTTGTTCCGATCCGGTTCAGGGTGTCTAACGGCAATGAAAATTACCATATTCCGCTGCTGCTGGCGCCGGGAGGGTACAGCACGTACCGCGGAAGCTGATAGAAAAAGGGGGGGCGAAGCATGGATGCGCACGAAGAATGGATCATACGCGGCGGAAACGTCGTGCTTGAGGACGAAGTCGCAAAGATGGATATCGCCATCCGCGATGGAAAGATCGCCGAAATCAAAGACTGCATCTCGGGGATGTCCGCTTCGAAAATCGTAGAAGCGGACGGCCAGATCGTCATGGCCGGCGTTGTGGATATCCATGTCCATCTCAATGAGCCAAACTTTGGACATTGGGAGGGGTTTGAGACGGGCTCTGCCGCGCTCGCGGCCGGCGGCTGCACGGCGTACGCGGATATGCCGCTGAACGGAAACCCGCCGACGGTTACGCTGGATGCGCTGCGGCACAAAGAACGATTGGCGCAAGGCCGGTCGGCGGTGGATTATGCCTTGTGGGGCGGACTGGTGCCAGGGCGAATGGACCAGCTGCGAGCGCTGGCCGATGCCGGCGTCATCGCATTCAAGGCGTTCATGTCAAATCCCGGCGGGGAAGGGGAGGGACGATTCCGTGAAGTAGGGGCGGACGAACTGAGGGAAGGGATGCGGCATATTGCCGGTCTCGGTGGCCTCCTTGCACTGCATGCCGAAAGCGACGAAATGACGTCACGCCTGACCGCCGAGGCCCTTGCCGCAGGGCGGACCGATGCGGCAGCTTATGCGTTGACCCGCCCGGTCGAAGCCGAATTCGAGGCGGTAGCCTCCGCACTTGCCCTTGCGGAAGAGACGGAATGCCCCCTGCATTTCGTTCACATCAGCAGCCCCGAAGCGGTGGATCTGATTCAGGATGCCAAACTACGGGGCCTTGACGTAACGCTGGAAACCTGCCCGCATTATCTGACATTGAGCGAGGAGGATATGATCCGCATCGGACCGGCGGCCAAATGTGCGCCGCCGCTCCGTTCGGCCTTTCTAATAGAAGGCATGTGGGAACGTCTTAAGGCGGGTGCGATTGATTTCATTGCTTCCGACCACTCACCCTGCCCGGAAGCGATGAAGGCCGTAACCGAAGGTGACGGCTTCTTTGGAGCATGGGGCGGCATCGCCGGTGCCCAGAGCACCCTGCTGCTAATGCTGGAGGAAGGTTGGATCAAGCGGGGAATTCCGCTTCCGCAACTCTCGAAGTTGTTGTCGGAACGTCCGGCCGGAAGATTTGGCCTTGGCCGCCGCAAAGGCAAAATTCAGGTGGGAATGGATGCCGACTTGGTGCTGATTCAGCCATCGTCTCCGCACGTCTTGCGCAGAGAGGATCTGCTGCAGCGCCACCGGCACAGCCCATATATCGGCAGGATTTTCAGCTGCTCCGTAGCTGCGACTTACTGCCGGGGCCGCCTGGTCTACACGTCGGAGGGAGGAATCGTAAGTCCGGGTGCCGGCCGGCGGCTGACACCGCTGAAGCCGCACACTGCCGGCCGCAGCGGGGAGGTTGTGGCTCCATGAATATTGCCGCTGAATCTGGTGCTTTTGCCGATATGATGCGTCTGCTGGAAGATCTGGGCCGGATCGGGCGCGAACCCGGTGGCGGCGTCACCCGGCTGCTGTATTCGCCGTCCTGGCAGGAGGCGCAGCGGCTGCTGGCCGGCCGCATGGCAGATGCGGGGCTGGAGGTGCGTTATGACCGGGTCGGGAACCTCTACGGCCGGCTGCCGGGTACCCGTCCCGATCTACCCGTGGTTCTGACTGGCTCCCACGTGGATACCGTCCGCGCCGGCGGAGACTACGACGGAGCCGGCGGAATCGCCGCCGGTATCGCCGCGCTGTCCTATTTGAAGCGGAGGTTCGGGATGCCTGTCCGTACGCTCGAAGTGGTCTCCTTCTGCGAGGAAGAAGGCAGCCGATTCCCCTTAACGTATTGGGGCTCGGGCAGTATTGGCGGCCGCTACCGGATCGGCGATGGAACCGGAATTTACGACGCTGATGGTGTATCGCTGGATGAGGCCATGAAAGCGGCTGGCTTCGGACACGAGAGCCAACCCGACTGCCGCCGAAGGGACATCGGCGATTACGTTGAGCTGCACATCGAACAGGGCGTCGTACTGGAGGCAGCCGGACGGCGAATCGGCGTGGTCGAATCGATCGTCGGACAGCGCCGGTACGGGATTGCGGTGACGGGCAACAGCAACCATGCGGGAACGACGCCGATGTCCTACCGTGCCGATGCGCTGGCCGGAGCGGCCGACATGATCGTCCGGGTGGAGGAAATGGCGAAGCAGGCCGGTAACGGAGTGGTAGCGACCGTCGGGCGTATCGAAGCCTTGCCTAATACTCCGAATGTCATTCCCGGTGAGGTACGCTTCTCCTTGGATATCCGCCATACCGAGAGTGGGATGCTGAACGAGTTCAGCGAGTCTGCTCTTGAAACGTTCCAACGGATAGCCGCCGCAAGAAAGCTGCAGGTGAAGGCCGACTGCTGGCTGAAGACAGAGCCTGTCCCGATGGACGGTACGCTGGCGGGACGGATCGAGCGGCTGTGCATGGAGGCGGGGCTTCCGTACCTCCGCATGGTCAGCGGCGCGGGACACGACGCGCAAATGATGGCCGCCGTCAGCCGCGCGGCCATGCTGTTCGTTCCGAGCCGGGGCGGGATCAGCCATGCCAAGGAGGAATACACGGAGCTGGCTCACCTTGCGGAAGGAACGGCAGTTTTAGCTGCCTGCCTGCATGAGCTTGCCTATACGACAGGAGTGGATGGATGATGAATAGGGTACCCGGAGGAAGCTGGAATGAATTTGTGCCGATTTCGCGCATCATTATGACGCCGGGGCCGGTAGAAGCCGACCCGCGCGTGCTGCGGGCTATGTCTTATCCGATTCTTGGTCAATTCGATCCGGCATTTACGGAGCTGATGAATGAAACGATGGGAATGCTTCGCGAATTGTTTCGCACGGACAACCGGTGGGCGTATCCCGTCGACGGGACGTCGAGGTCCGGGATTGAGGCTGTGATGGCAAGCCTGATCGAGCCGGGGGACCGGGTGCTCGTTCCGATCTACGGGCGTTTCGGCCATCTGCTGCACGAAATCGCCGAGCGGTGCGGCGGCAGGGTTATTACACAGGAGAAGCCGTGGGGTACTGTGTTCGACCCTGCCGAATTGATCGAAGCCATCGGCCGCGAGCAGCCGGATGTCGTCGCCATGGTGCACGGGGAGACTTCCACAGGCCGGATGCAGCCGCTGGCTGGGATCGGCGAAGCCTGCCGTCGCCACGGCGCGCTGCTGATCGTCGACGCTGTAGCAACCATTGGCGGCACGGCGGTCGATTCGGACGCATTGCAGCTCGACGCGGTCATCGGCGGCACGCAAAAGTGCCTGTCCGTTCCGTCAGGCATGGCGCCGATAACGTATAACGACCGCGCAGAGCGGAAAATTGTTGCCCGCAAACGCATTGAGCGGGGACTGCGCAGCAATGCCCCTTCCCTCCCGTTACGGGAGGCTCCGCCGGGGCCTAGTCCTATCCAGAGCAATTATCTGGATTTGGCCCAGCTGCAGGATTACTGGAGCCCCAAGCGGCTGAACCATCATACGGAGATGACCTCCATGATGTATGCGCTTCATGAAGGGCTTCGCCTGGTGCTGGCCGAGGGACTGGAGGCGCGTTTCAAGCGGCACCGTCTGCACGAATCCGCGTTGATGGCTGGACTGACCTCGATGGGACTGTCCATGTACGGCGATCCGCTGTCCAAGCTGCCGATGGTGACCTGCGTGCAAATTCCGGAGGGCGTAGACGGGGAGACGGTACGTGCGATGCTGCTGCACCAATTCGGCATCGAAATAGCCAGCTCCTTTGGGCCGCTCGCGGGTCAGATTTGGCGGATCGGCACCATGGGATACAGCTGCAGGCAGACGAATATCCTGCACCTGCTGGGTGCGCTGGAGGCGGTACTGCTCCGGGCCGGCGTCAAGCTGCCGGCGGGTGAAGCGGTGCAGGCGGCATTAGACGCGTATGAAGAAGCGCGAGTGGGTTAGGTTCAGGCACCATCCATCCGTTTGCCTTTCGACTAAGGGTGTCGAAAAGCGCAAACGGCTTTTTTGGATTGTGCCAATGGAATTTACGGGCCACGGGCGGGTAAAGACAAATACAATTTTAGTCAGGTTCATGTAAGTATAATTTACAAATTAGACGTAGTAATGTTAGTGAATAGGCGTTCGTTACACATTTAATTTGATTTTTTGTTCGTGATTACAAAACGACGGTATATTTGTTGACGCTAATTTGACGTATCTCCTATGATAGGCATAGAAAGTCAAGTCCTAAGGGGGATGGGTAACATGGCAACGAAAATGACAGCGAACAAACGCAGTGTTAAGAAGATGATGGCATTGTCCTTATGCGCCGTATTGATGACGGGAGTGCTGGCCGCCTGTTCGGGGAAAACGGCAGCTCCGGAAACAGCATCCTCCGGGGAAAAGACGGGGACGGCTTCCGCAGAGCCGAAGCTGGAGAAATCCACCTTGGTTCTCAACTGGTTCGCCGAACCGGAACACGGCGGCAACTTCGCGGCCGTCCAACAAGGCTTCTATAAGGACGCGGGACTGGACATGACGCTGACACCCGGGGGTCCGCAGGTATCCTCCACACAGATCGTAGCTTCCGGCAAAGCCGATTTCGGCATCGCGAACGGCGACGACATTCTGGTTGCAAGGCAGGAGGGCATTCCGATTGTAGCCATCGCCGCCTCGTTTCAGAAGAGCCCGCAGGTGCTGATTTATCATAAGGAAGCGGGAATCCAGGACTTCTCCAACCTGAACGGACATGCGGTTTACGTCGCTCCGACGGCGAGTTTCTGGCTGTACATGAAAAGCAAATATAAGCTGGATCAGGTCAAGGAACTGAAGTATACGGGATCGTTGGTCAATTTTGTGAACGACCCTAACGCTTTGACGCAGGGATACATCACATCCGAGCCTTATACTTTGGAAAAACAGGGAGTGAACGTCGGCACGCTGCTGATCGCGGATTCCGGGTATAACCTTTACGCCAACGTCTATTTTACGACCGAGAAGATGATCAAGGAGCATCCGGACAAAGTCAAAGCGTTCGTTGAAGCTACGGTAAAAGGGTGGGATTACTACAAGAGCCACGCCGAGGAAATCAATCCAGCCATCCACGAGCAAAACCCGGATATGGATCTGGATATGATGAAGTACAGCGCCGAAAAGGAGATGGATCTCGTATTCGGCGGTGACGCGGCGGAGCAGGGCGTCGGTACCATGACGAAGGAGCGGTGGGAAGAGGTGCAGAAGCAGCTCATCGAAGTCGGCGTTTTGAAGGAAGCGGAGCCGATCGCCAACGTATTTACCACCGAGTTTTTACCGGCCAAATAAAGCAACTCCGGCCATTCCGCCGTATCCTTCCTCTCGCCAGTCCAGAACAAGGAGCGGCCAATATGATCCCTTTAGACCCAAAGAAAAGCAGTGCCGATGCGGCAATGCTTTTCTTTTTTTTGAATGCGATACAACCTTTGGAGAACGCCGGGCGGTTTTAAATTCATGCCTTTTGGATAAAAATCTTTTCAACATTCCGCCTTCCATCCATTGACTTCATCCAAGGTGCGATGATATATTGTGCATACACGATATACACAATTTATCGAGGAGGAACGGTATGCTGGCATTAGACATTCGAAACTTAAGCAAAACCTATCCGAATTTCCAGTTGAAAGACGTGACGTTTCAGCTGGAAAAAGGTTATATTATGGGTTTTATCGGCGCCAACGGGGCGGGGAAGACGACGACGATCAAATCGATTTTGAATCTGATTCATATCGACAGCGGCGAAGTGCGGATATTCGGCAAGAACATTGCCGAACACGAAATCGAATTGAAGCAGGACATCGGATATGCGTTTGGCGGCATCGACTTTTATACCCGGAGCAAAATAAAAGCATTGACGGAAGTGGTTAAAAAGTTCTATACCAACTGGGATGATGAAATTTATTCGTATTATTTAAGAAGATTCAAATTGGATGAAAACAAAAAAATCGTCGAGTTGTCGACAGGGATGAGAGTAAAGTACAGTTTGGCCCTTGCCTTATCCCATGGCGCAAAGCTTCTGATTCTCGATGAACCGACAAGCGGGCTGGATCCGATCGCCCGGGACGATCTGCTCGATCTTTTTCAATCGCTCGTCGCAGAGGGTGAAATCAGCATCCTGTTCTCAACGCATATTACATCGGATTTGGAAAAGTGTGCGGATTACATTACCTATATTCATAACGGAAGAATCATCAACAGTGCCGTGAAAGAAGAGTTTATTGAATCCTACCTTTTACTGAACGGTAGCGTGAGTCAGCTGGACCCGGTGAAGGCGCAGCTGATTTCCTACAAAACGAATTCGTTCGGCTTTACGGGATTGATCCATGCCAAAGACTTCGATCCTTCCTTAGATGTGAAAGCGGCCCGGCCCACTCTTGAGGAGATTATGATTTATTTCGCGAAAAAGGAGGATATGTATGTATAACTTGGTAATGAAGGATTTAAAATTGGGGATCAATCCGTTGTTTTTTTTGGTGCCTGTCGTTTTGGGCGCGTTGATGCTCATACCGGGCTGGTTGTATTTTATCGTGCTGCTGTATTTTTGCTGGATCACGGTCCCTAATACATTTGGCCAGTTCCGGTCACAAAACGATTTGATGTTTACTTCGATGATGCCTGTCACCAAAACAGATATGGTCAAGGCCAGGGTGCTTGTCATTGTCATCCTGGAAATGCTTCATATGCTGATGGCCATCATCTTTGGTATCATCAATATTCGTCTCTATGGGGAAATACACAACGTTTTCTTCGGACCGTATCCGGGTTTTTGGGGACTGTGCTTTGTGATGTTTGCGGTTTTCAACGTGTTCTTTATCCCCATGTTTTACAAGACGGCGTATAAATTTGGCGGGGCGGCGCTGGCGGGCATTACCGGGGCGATGATTTTTGCCGGACTCGCGCAATGGATCGGAATCCAGAATTCCTATGTGTCCGACATGTTTAATGGCAGCGGCGTCCACAATGTGGCACTTCAAGCATCCTTAATGATCGCCGGAATCGTTATTTTCATCGCACTCACTGTGATTGCTTACCGGATTGCGGTTAAACGTTTCCACAAAGTGGAGATCCAATGAACATTGCGATTTCGAACAACTCCGAAAAACCGATCTACCAGCAGCTTTTCGAACAAATCAGCGCCCAAATTTTGAAAGGGGAACTGGAAAGCGGATATAGTTTACCGCCGATCCGGCAAGCGGCCCAGGAGCTGCGTGTTAGCGTCATCACCGTAAAGAAAGCCTGGGAAGAACTCGAGCGATGCGGTTTGATCAACACGGTCACGGGAAAAGGGTGCTTTGTCGCCGATTTCTCACCTGAAGACAAGCTGCGTCTACGCGATGAAATGATTTTGAAGCAGATGGTAAACGATACTGCATACTACAAATCCTTCGGCCTTACCCTGGATGAAGTGATGGATCTGATGAAGAAGATTTATTAAGCACCGCCTGATTGAGCTTGAAAAAAGTCACCGTAAAAGCCCAGCGGAACAGCGAATGAACGATCGCCGTTTCTGCCGGGCTTTTTTTGCCGTTGTCTACGCAGCTACCGCATGCAGAGTATTTTCCTGGGCTAACGCGATAAATCGTTAATGCATGCCTGGCTTCGCCTGTGTTAACCTACATCTGATCTTCTCCCATTTCATTTTCCAAGACCTGAAGGAGGGGCCAAGCCAAGCATGAGAAAAGAGGGACTGCCATGATGAATGCCATGAAAACAAGGTGGAAGGCACGTATCTATCATTATTTGACCTTGAAACGAAGGATTATGATCATTTTTCTGTTCAGCTCATTGATTCCGTTTGTCAGCATCGTGCTCATCTCGTATTTCACCATTTACTCCATCCTCACCAACAAAATCCAAAACGGTATCCAGAGCAACCTCAAGCAGGTCGAGCTCTCCCTGGAAAACTCCATCAACAACCTCAACCATGTGTCGCAGCAGTTCGCCGTAGGCGGAAGCGTCGGAAACAAGCTGAGTGAAATGCTGTCGGCAGAGGAGCCATTCGAACGGGCGAAAACGCTCAGCGATTTGAAGGAGGAGCTCGGCCTGATTACGTTCACCAACCCTAGTATCGGACTGGCCATGTATTATTTTATGAACGACCGTCACTATGAACTGGAGAATACGGGCGTCAAGGACAGCTTCGCTCCAGAGAAACTCCCCCTGCTGGCCCAGTACAGCCAAATTTCGTACTACGGACCGCATGTGAGCAACAGCCGTTTTGACAACCAATACGTGCTTTCGGCCATGCGCAAAGTGGATCTGCCTAACCTGGACGGCGTGTACATTTACATGGAGACCGGCTTTAAGCTAACGCAGAACATATTGAATAATGATGCCGTCGGCGGGACGGCTTCCCATGTGTTCGTGGATAACGACGGGCGGATCGCCTACAGCGACGCCCCGGATTCGTTTCAGGTCGGAACGAAGTTTCCGCATTTCGACCAGGCCAAGTCGTCGGGCACGGAACAAGGCTATTACTGGTTTAAAGAAACAAGCAATCAAGGCTGGAGCATCGTCTCGTTAACGTCCAAGGCGGACTATAACCGCGAAATGAACCGTTGGTTCGTGCAGATCGGCCTGTTTTCGCTGCTGTTTCTCGGCATGAGCCTGCTGTTGGGTTGGCTGTTGTGGAAAATGGTGTACCGCCCGCTTCGCGGCTTTCACCGGGAAATCGAACAGATGGCCGACAGTCGCATCGGCAGTCCGGCCGCCCGCACCCATATTCCGGAATTCGACCTGCTGGTGCGACGCTTTCAGCAAATGAAGCATCAAATTTGGGAATTGTTCCGGGAAGTCGAGGCCAAGGAAAAACGGCGGGCGGATCTGGAGGTGGAGAAGCTGCTGTATCAAATCAACCCGCATTTTCTGATGAACAGCCTGGATACCGTCCGCTGGATCGCGGTCATGAATGGGCAGGAGGAAATCGACAGGCTTGTCTCTTCCTTGAACAAACTGCTGCATTACAATCTGGGAAAGCTCGGCCAGACATCCACCATTCAGGAGGAGATCGATGCGGTAAAGCAGTACCTGATTTTGCAGCAGATCCGCTACGATTTCCAGTTCGACGTCCATATCCACGTTGATCAGGAGGTGCTGGATGTGCCCATTCCCCGGTTTATTTTGCAGCCGCTCGTCGAGAACGCCCTCTATCACGGATTGGACGACGACGGCTATATCCAGGTGGATGTACGGCAGTTGGATCAAATCGAGATCTCCATCCGGGATAACGGAGCGGGCATTCCCGAGGACAAAATCGAGGCGCTGCTGTCCGCGGAGGGCGGTAACCGGAGTGCCGGCATGGGCATCGGGATGAGTTACGTCAACCGGATCATCGGGATGCATTACGGCGAAAGGGCTAAGCTCGGTGTATCGAGCAGGCTCGGAGAAGGGACGACGATCAAGCTTAGCTTACCTAATGAAGGAGGTGCGGATCATGATTAAAGTGCTCGTGGTCGATGACGATAAACTGGTCCGGAAGGGGCTCATTTCGGTGATGCCCTGGCAGGATTTCGAGATGGAGGTGATCGGGGAGGCGAATAACGGAGCAAAAGCGCTGGAATTTCTGGACAATCATGAAGTCGATCTGCTGCTGACGGATCTGGAAATGCCGGTTATGTCCGGCATGGAGCTGATGCGCTTGGTGCGTGAACGGCATCCGGAGGTTTACATTGCGGTGCTGACCCTGCATCAGGATTTCGAATACATCCAGGAAGCGATCCGGCTGGGAGCGATTGATTATATCGCCAAGGTCCAGCTGGAGAAGGAACGGTTCGAGGAGGTGCTGGGACGGATTCATCGCCGCATCACAGAGCAGGAAGGGCGGCTTCGGAAGCTGCGCATACTGCCTGGGGCAAGCAGTCCTGACGAATCCTTTGCGACGGACAGGGGTTATGCGCTGCTGTCAGTGGTCCGCGATCCAGAACAAGGTGCTGTGGTGGAGTGGGCGGTCCGGCATGCGGAGCATTTTGCTGAATTGGGGCGCCAAGTCTTGTTCTTTACCCTCGGGGGAGGGGAGAAGGAGGAGGAGGGACTGGATGAACTGGTACGATTGGCTTCAGCGGACGCCGGGTGGACGCTGATCCGGTTAAAGGGTATCCAGGGCCGAATGCCTGCCGAAGTCCATGACCAGGTGCGGAGGTACTGCGAAGGGGAGTTTTTTTACGAGTATGACCCGGCCGTAAAGGTCATGGATCGATCCTTGTCAGCGCTCGTGCAGAGCGTGAATCCCGTAAATGATGATCTTACACTCACCGTAATGGCCCAGTGGCTCTCGCCGGGCTGGATCTACCGGGAAGGTTTGTTTCAGGCAAATCTGCAGGAGCTGAAAGAACTGCGGCTGCCGCAGGCGGAGCTCTCGGGGCGGCTGTACGTGCTGGCCGACCGGTTGGACCAGCTGGCCGGTAAAACCGGAACGACTCGCATTCGCCTGCCCGCCCCGCTGAATTCCTGGTTCGAAGTCGTAGCATGGTTTGACGGCGTTCGCAAGCAGCTTCGCGAAGAATGGGGCAGGGCGCCGTATTCACCCGAAGTCGTTCAGAGCGTGATGACGGCCGTATCCATGCTGCACGAGGAGCTGGGCCAGCCGGTGACGGCGGCGGACATCGCCCGCAGGGTCAGCATGAGCCGCAGCTATTTCAGCCAGTGCTTCAAGGAAATTGTCGGGACCAACTTCAACGCCTACCTGCGCCGCATCCGTCTGGATCAAGCCAAACATTACTTGCGGAATACGACCAAAACCGTCCTCTGGATCGCGCAGCACGTCGGCTATGAGGATGAAAAGTATTTCAGCCGTTCTTTCCGGGAGTATACCGGGCTGCTGCCGAGCGAATATCGGAATCAATCGGATCTGGATAGAAAAGGGTAGAGAAATGTCCTCCGGCAGGTAGGAAATTCGTCGAAAACGCTTCAGTGAAACCGCTGACATCCTCCCGATTTGAAGTCAATTGTCTATCTCAACCTGAAACTTCCGTCTAACCGGGAAAAGCGGAATCCTGTGTTACCTTAAAGGTGCAAGCAAACCAAGAGCGAAAGAAGGGGCGAAGAAGATGAGAGCAAAATCCATGATGAGCCTGGCGATAGCGGGCCTGATGCTGGTTCTGTCGGCCTGCGGCAGCGGCGGCGCTTCGGAGAAGGAAGCCGACGTATCCAAAGATCCGGTGGACCCGTTCGGCAAGTACAGCGAAACCGTTACGATCAACATCGGCAAAGAGGTGGACTCGGCAGATAAGAGCCTTCCGCCAGGAGACTCACCGGAAAACAACGTGTATACCCGGTACGTCAAAGACAACCTCAATATCGATACGAAAATTATTTGGCAGGCCGGCGTCGGCAAGGATTATCAGCAAAAGGTAAATCTGGCCATCGCCAGCAACGACCTTCCGGATGCGCTCGTCGTGACGGACACGCAGCTGCGGCAGATGGTCAAGAGCAACCAGTTGGCCGACCTGTCGGAAGTATACGAGCAGTATGCCTCCCCTGTGCTGAAAAAGATCATCGATTCGACGGATGGGCTTGCGATGAAATCCGTCACCTTCGACGGAAAAATGTATGCGCTGCCAAACGTGACGGCGGAATCGGACATGCAGCATATTATGTGGATTCGCAAAGACTGGCTCGACAAGCTCGGTCTCGAGGTCCCGCGTAACGTCGATGAGCTGGAGAAGGTCGCCAAAGCCTTTGTGGAACAGGATCCGGACGGTAATGGCAAAAACGACACCATCGGCATCAGCGGCCCGCAATCCGGCGGACTGCTCAATGCGGATTTCATCAATCCTAACAACAACAACTACGGATTTGATCCGATCTTCGGCGCCTATCACGCGTATCCGGGCTTTTGGCTGAAGGGTGCGGACGGGAATCCAACCTACGGATCCATCGAACCCGAAACGAAGGAGGCGCTCGCCAAACTCCGGGACCTGTATGCCAAAGGGCTGATCGATCCGGAAATGAGCATCCGCAAGGACGCGCAGGAGCTGATCAAGAACGGCACATCCGGGATCTACTTCGGCCTGTGGTGGGCAGGCGGGTACGGGCCGCTGGCGGACGCCATCAAAAACAATCCGAAGGCGAACTGGCAGGCCTACACCCTGCTCGACAAGAACGGGGAGTTCACACCTCATATGGGAACGCCGTCCAACCAATATCTCGTCGTCCGCAAAGGCTACAAGCATCCGGAAGCTGCGATTAAAATGGAAAACCTTCTGCTCCGGGACGAATCCAAATTCGACGTCAGCGTCGGCATTGGGAATTACCCGCTGCGCATCGTGTTCGCGCCAATGGACGAAATGTACGTGACCTACAACGCGATGAAGGAAGTGCTCGCCGGCACCAAAAAGCCGGAGGAGCTTGATCTGCCGGGTTACAAGCTGCTGAAGGCCGATGCCGAGAACATTAAGAAGGTGAAGCTCGAACCGTACGATAAAATGGACATCCAGTATTGGGACCCGAATGCGGATCTGGGCGCCTGGAAGCGGCTCTACTCCACCTTGGTCGGCATTGCGCCGCTGATGGAGCCCTATAAAAAGACGTACAGCCTGACTTATTCCCAAACGAAAACGATGGAGAGCAAGTGGGCGACGCTCGACAAGATGGAGAAGGAAACGTTCCTGAAAATTATTATGGGAGCAGCCCCGCTGGACACCTTTGATCAGTTCGTGAAGGACTGGCGGAAGCAGGGCGGAGACGACATCCTCAAAGAAGTAGCGGAAATCGCGCAGCAGTAAGCTTTCAACGCTCCAAGGAAAGGCAGGTGCCGGAAACCGATCCGGCGCCTCCCCTATTTAAGCATATGACCCGGAAAAGGAAGGAGCTGCAAGATGATTAACAAGGGATTCGCCAAGCACTATTACTTGATGCTTCTCCCCGGAATGATCTGGCTGACCTTGTTCAGCATCGTTCCGATGTTCGGCATCGTCATGGCTTTTCAGGATTACAACCCGGGCCTCGGAATTCTGCATTCGGAATGGGTCGGTCTTGAAAACTTCAAATATATGTTTTCCTTGAACGACAGCGTCACGATTCTGGTCAACACCCTGGTGATCGCCGTGCTCAAAATTGTAGGTAATCTGATCATCCCGCTCGTCTTTGCCCTGCTGCTGAATGAGCTGCGGCTGCGGTATTTGAAGCGCTGGATTCAGACGATCGTATACCTGCCGCATTTTTTGTCCTGGGTTATCCTTTCGGGGATTCTGCTCGATATCTTCGGCTACACCGGTCCGGTGAACCAAATTTTGTCGGTGTTTCATATCAAGCCGGTCCTGTTCTTCGGGCGGGCGGACCTGTTTCCGGCCCTCATCGTTGGAAGCGACGTGTGGAAGGAATTCGGGTTTAACACGATCATTTATTTGGCTGCGCTGACCGGCATCAACCCGGCTCTTTACGAAGCGGCTGCGATCGACGGGGCGACCCGGTTCAAGCGGATGCTGCATGTGACGCTTCCCGGCATCGTCTCGGCGATCGTGCTGCTCTCAGTGCTCAGCCTTGGCAACGTGCTGAACGCGGGCTTTGAGCAGATCTTCAATCTGTACAACCCGCTGGTCTATTCCAGCGGCGACATTATCGACACCTGGGTCTACCGGACGGGGCTGGTCAATCTGCAGTTCAGCCTGGCGACCGCCATGGGCCTGCTTAAATCGGTGGTCAGCTTCCTGATGATCACGATCTCCTATTATCTCGCTTACCGGTTTGCCAACTACCGTATCTTTTGATGACAAAAGGAGTGCATGTTCAATGGTAAAAGACAACACGGCAGGCTCCCGGCTGTTTGATATTGCGCTGATCGTGATCCTGGTAGGCATCGCAATCTTATGCATCCTGCCCATCTGGTACACCCTTGCCGTATCCCTCAGCAACAATGCAGCGGCAAGCTCGGGCCGGGTCGGGCTGTGGCCCGTCGGTTTCAACCTCGGTTCTTACCAGGAGCTGATGGGAGACCGCAAATTTTTTAACTCGTTCTGGATATCCGTGCAGCGGGTCATCCTCGGGGCGGGGCTGAACTTTGTGGTCATTCTGCTGATGGCGTATCCTTTATCCAAAAATGCCAAGGAGCTGCCGTATCGCAATGTTCTCATGTGGATCCTCGTGTTTACGATGCTGTTTAACGGCGGACTGATACCTTGGTACATGACGGTAAAGTCGCTGGGGCTCATCAACAACATTTGGGCGCTCGTTCTCGGCAACAGCGTACCGGTATTCAGCGTCATCCTTGTCATTAACTTTTTCCGCAATCTGCCTAAAGAGTTGGAGGAGGCAGCGCTTGTCGACGGTGCGGGCCCCTGGCGGATGATGATCCAGATCTTTGTCCCGCTCGCGGGGCCGGTCATCGCCACGGTTACGCTGTTCAGCATCGTGTACCATTGGAACGAATTTTTTAACGGGCTGGTGCTGATGTCGGCGGCGGACCATTATCCGCTTCAGACGTATATCCAGCAGATGGTGGTGGTGATCGATGCCAACACGATGACGGCCGAACAGATTCAGCGGATGAGCGAACTGTCGAACCGGACGCTGAATGCGGCCAAAATTTTCATAGCGATGATTCCCGTGCTGGTCATCTATCCGTTTCTGCAGAGGTTCTTTATTACGGGGATTACGCTGGGATCCGTGAAGGAATGAGGGGGATGCTGGCAAAATGGATCAGGGAACAGCCGCTGATCCGGTATCGTCCTTGCGTGCTTAGCCCAACGAAAAAGCAAGGAATAAAGACAAAAGGGATGCCCTTACGCCGATATGACGGCAGGGCATCCCTTTGTGTGTTGAATAAAGCGGCAGCTTAGATGAAGCCTGACCGGATCAGCGAGTAAAGTTCCACATGCCGGTGATGAATCGGGACCCGTCCTGCCGGTTTGCAGGTTGGTCCGTCCTTCGCGCTGCAGCAGGCTCCATCATTCCTAATTGGAGAGCTTGGCTGACATAACCTGCGGCCCAGGAGGGAACGGTGGCTTCGTTGGCTTCGGGAGCTTCCCCTGACGCCGAGGCTTCGCGGTGAATGAACCCATAGGCACGAACCGCAATCGCAGCCATTTCAGCACGAGTGATTGGAGCAGACCCATTGAACAAGCCCTCACCGGTTCCGCGCACGAGGCCAGCTTGACGGGCTGCGGCGATATCGCCTGCAAACGGATTGTCGTCACGGATATCGTGAAATTGGCTGGATTGATCCGCAGCGGATGCCAGGCCAAGTTCCCGGGCGACCAGGGAAGTGAACTCCGCGCGGGTGAGCGGACTGCCGGCGGATGCTTCCTGATCCTTGACCTGCTCGCTGTAGATGGCTCTGGCGGCCTTTTGCACGATGGGATTGCCGATCCGCTGCGCTTCGTCGAAATCTTGGGTTGTCGTTACCTGCAGCAGCACGGAGACGGCGAGCTCATGTCCCGGTACAAGGAAATACCCGGCATCGTGGGTGACGTTGGCGTTTTCCCCGGTTTTATGAGCGATTGGCGCATCAGGCAGCGCAGCTCCAAACTTGGTGTTGACCTCCTGCCGGGCCATCCAGGCGATGATCTGGTTTCTGGAGGAGACGCTGAGGAAGGAACCCTGATAGATTTGGCCGAGCAGCTCCGTCAAATCCGCGGCGTCGATGTAATTGTCCTGGGCGGGGGAGGGGGCAGCCGCAAACATTTTGCGTCCAAGGTGCATCGTCCGCAGGTCCAATTGGTCCATCAGCTGCTGGACCCTGTTCATGCCGACCTTGTCGATGAGCACGTTGGTCGCCGTGTTGTCCGACTGGGTGATCATCAGGCGGGCAAGGCGTTCCAGGGTAAGGTCCTGCGGAAAGCTTTCGGTCTGCAGCGATCCGCTGCCGCCCACGACTTCTTCGGGCGTTACCCTGACCTGATCGGCCAGGGACAGCTCGCCCCGGTCAACCTGCTGCATCAATGCGGATACGACGGCAAGCTTGATCGTACTGGCCGGCATGTAGGGTTCCCGCGACCCAAGCAGCAGCGTTTCATGCCCGTAGTAGCCGCTGAGGTCGCGGATGCCGACCGACATGCGAATCCCGTCCTTCTCCGCCTGCTGGAGGATGGGAGTCAGGGCTGACGCGATAGCAGATAAGCCCTTTTCCGGAGAAGCATCGGACGCTGCCGGAAGCAAGCTGGTCAGCAGGGCAGTAGCGGCAATCGTCGTCATCAGGGTTCTTCTTAATACCGGTTTCCGTCTGCGGGTCATCAAACATCCCTCCACAAAAGAAATGTTATATAAAATGACATGATCGGTTGATGTATACCTCTTATTATAAATGGATGTAATATTAGTTTACAATCTGTTTTTGTGAGCGTTCACTTTTTGTTCATAACATTCTGTCGATGCCGTGGATTTGACAAAATTACTTACATAAACCCGAAAAAAAGCGGTGCGCAGACTCTGTTTTTTATTTTACAAAAACATAAAATAGTAGGGACGTCAGAAGAAACGTGCGGAAAAATGTCGATTGGTTGGGGTGGAATGCAGACAATGAGGATAACGATCAGCTAAGTAAAGGGATAAAAGAGCTAGTTTGGGCAGCTAAATGAAGAAAAGGACGTATTGGAGCTAAATGTGACTCCTGTTATTATGTTTTAAAAAAATATAAAATGTTTTAGATTTTATATTTACAACTCCATTTCCTGTATGTTATTTTATACTTGCAAACGGATTCATTCAATATGTATTGAATTATTTTAGAAAACATTAAAACCGAGGAGGTCATCTTCGCAGCAACCTATCGAAGCTGCCCCGGTTCAGCTTGCGGGAGTCGCCCGGAAGAATGGTTCCTGAGATGAGGAGCCGCCGGACCCGGCAGGAGAGTTGAAATCAGACACAAATGAAAGCGCTTTATTCATGTTTTTAGGTCACCCGTTCTTGGTCAGTCAGATTTGTTTTGTCCTGCAAGTGCTTGGCGGCAAGAAAAATCATTGAAACTTAAGGGAGGATCCTGGATATGAAGAAAAAATGGCTGATGCTGCTGCTGGTCGTCACGATGACGACGATGTTGTGGGGATGCGGCAAGTCTTCCAATAGTGCGGAAGGCAAAACGTCCGTCCTGGACGGAGGGGCCGGCGACACGGCAACCGAGCTGTCCTATTGGACATTTGTGGAGCTGCACGGGCAGCATTTTAAGAAGATGCTGGAGAAGTGGAACGCGGCGAACCCGGACCGCCAGATCAAGCTGAACGTCACGGTCATGCCGTATGACGACATGCATAACAAGCTCTCGATCGCGGTACAGACAGGCGTTGGGGCACCGGATATTGCAGACATCGAAGTCGGTAAATTTCCGGACTTTCTAAAAGGAACGCCGCAGCTGGAGCCGCTGAACGATGTGGCCGACCCAGTCAAAGATACGCTGGTTCAGTCCCGGCTGGACCTGTACAGCAAGGATGGCCAAGTTTATGGCCTTCCGACCCACGTCGGTGCGTCGGTTGCGTTCTATAACACCGAAATTCTAAAGGAAGCCGGTGTGGACTACAAATCGATCGTCACCTGGGACGATTTCAAGAAGGCAGGCATGCAGGTGTACGAGAAGACCGGCAAATACATGGGCACGGCGGATACGAGCGCCGGTTGGGAGGCATCGATGATGCTGGCTCAGCAGAAAAGCGATTTTACCGATGATGCGGGCAATCCGATCGTCAATTCGGACGCCATGGTTAAAGGATTGAAGGTGCTGAAAGACCTGCAGGATAACAACGTCATCGCCACAATTGCCGGCGGACAGCCGGACACGGAGGAAGCCTACGGCGAGTTTAACGAAGGAAAATATGCGACGGCTTTCATGCCGCTGTGGATGATGTCGCGTTACACGAACTACATGCCTGACCTGTCCGGTAAAATCGCACTTGCGCCGATTCCGGTCATGGAAAAAGGAATGCCGCGCTCTTACGGCGGAGGCGGAACAGGTACCGTCGTCACCAAAACGGCCAAAGACGTTCAGCTGGCCAAAGACTTCATTGCTTACGCCAAGCTGTCCCTCGACGCGAACATCGAAATCTGGAACACGCTCGGCTTTGACCCGATCAATATGGACGTATGGAATATGAAGGACGTGACGCATAATCCCGAAAACCAATTCGTGAAATATTTCGTCAACAACCCGTTTGACGTGCTGAACGATATCAAGGATGAAATCCGTCTGATCAAATCGACGCCGGCTTCGCCGACGATCAACAACGTGCTGTACACGACGACGCTCAACGAAATTTTCGAAGACGGACGGGACATAAAGGAAGCGCTGGACGATGCGCAGGCACAGATCGAACAGGAACTGAAATAGCCCGCCGGCATGCCCGGAATCAGAGCTGCTCTTGTCTTTTCGGGGAGCGGCTCTTTTTCAAACAGAAAGGAGTAGAGACATGATCAAGCGTTTTATATATTCGCAAAAGGTCGCCCCGTACGTGTTCGTGTTCCCGTTTGTCGCCATTTTTCTGGTGTTCTGGGTTTACCCGCTGCTCAGCTCGTTCGGCATGAGTTTCCAGCATGTCACCCTGGGGCAGGAGGCCGAGTGGACAGGGATGGACAACTATCAGAAGCTGATGGGGGACGGCGTGTTCCTGAAGTCGATCGGCAACAGCGCGCTGTATATGGTGCTGACGCTGGTCATTCTGATTCCGTTTCCGATGCTGCTTGCGGTGCTGATCAACAACAAATGGATGTGGGGCCGCGAATTTTTTAAGTCGGCTTTCTTCTTTCCTGCACTGACATCCGTGGTGGTGGCGGGGACAATCTTCCGCCTGATGTTCGGGGAGATGGAAGGGTCGCTGATCAACAGCGTCCTTGGTGTCTTCGGTATCGAGCCGGTGAAATTTCTGAAAGGGCATCTGACCGGTTTTGTTGCGCTGCTCGCCCTGGCGACCTGGCGGTGGACGGGAGTTAACATCCTTTACTTCCTGTCGGGTCTCAAAAATATTCCGGAGGAATACTACGAAGCCGCCTCGATCGACGGCGCCTCCGCATTCCAGAAATTCATGAGAATCACGATGCCGCTGCTGAAACCGACCACGATCTATGTGCTTACGATCAGCATTTATGCGGGACTGGCCATGTTTATCGAAAGCCTCATGCTGTGGAACGGCAACAACTCGCCGAAAAACATCGGCCTTACGATCGTCGGCTACTTGTACCGCCAAGGGATCGAGAAGAACAACCTCGGCTACGCCGCCGCGGTCGGCATTGTGCTGCTCGCCGTGACGATGATCATTAATCTGACGCAGCTGGCGTTCTCCGGCATGTTTAAGAAGGAGGATTAGGGATGAAAAAGAACACCGCGCTCAACATCGTCCTCGTCGTCATTTTCGCCGTCATCTGCTTCCTGATCCTGCTGCCGTTCTACGCTATTACGCTCGCTTCCTTCAAGCCCGGCGAAGAGCTGATCCGGTACGGATTGAACCTGAAGCTTGATTTCTCGGTGATGAGTCTGGACAACTTTGTCTTTTTGTTCACGGGGGATCATGCGTATTTTACGTGGTTCTTCAACTCGCTGCTGCTGACCGTGGTACAGGTCGTTCTGACGCTGCTGGTCAGCGCAACGGTAGCTTACGGCTTTGCCGCTTATGATTTTAAAGGAAAAAATATCCTTTTTGTCTGCGTACTGCTGATCATGATGGTTCCCTTTGAAATACTGCTGCTTCCTTTATACACGCTTACTTTTAACCTTGGCATGATGAACTCCTACTCGGCGATTATTTTGCCGGGCATTGCCAATGCGGCGACGATCTTTTTCTTCAGACAATACCTGTCTGGAATCCCTAAAGAGATTATTGCCTCCGGCCGGGTGGACGGTGCAAGCGAGTACGGCATTTACGCCAGGCTGATCCTTCCTGTCATGAAGCCTTCCTTCGCGGCGATGGCCATTCTCAACGGCATGAACAGTTGGAACAACTTTTTGTGGCCGTTTATGGTGCTGAGCGATTCGCACAAGTATACGCTGCCGATCGGTTTGAAGACGCTGCTGACGCCGTACGGCAACAACTATGACCTGCTCATCGTCGGCTCGTTCTTTTCGATTCTGCCGATCTTTATCCTGTTTGTGGCCTTCCAAAAGTACTTCATCGACGGCATGACAGCCGGTGCGGTGAAAGGGTAGATTCGTTTCGGAAAAAGCTGCATACGACCCGCGAGTACCGGCAAATTTGCCGGTTTTTCTTTTGAGCTACATATGAGAAATTCGATATATGAAAAAATCACACTAGTCGGATGAAGGTTTCTTAACCCATGCCAGAAGCAAAATCAGTCCGATGATACACGCCGTACCCAGCCACTGAAAAAAACCAAAAGGCTCTTTCAACCAAAATACGGTTGTAATCACGGCGGCCAGCGGCTCCAAACTGCCTAAAAGGCTCGTTTCTTTGGGGGATAGGCTTTGTAAGCTTTCGATATAAAACCAAAATGCGACCATCGTGCCGAAAATGACCACGAAAGCAAGGTATAGATAGGCGTCGATCGTCAAGCCTGTAAAGTCGGTGTGCCATGGCGGATGGATCACACTTAAGCCCAAACCGCCGATGATCATCGCCCAACCGACAATGACGAGGGAATCGTATTGCTTCAGCAGCGGGACGGCATATAAGGTGTAGAACGCCAAGGCCGCGCCTGATAAAACACCCCAAACTACGGCTGGAACTGGCACGGAAAGCTCCGAGATCGAGCCGTTGGTTAATAAGAAGAAGCAGCCCGCTAAAGCCAGGATCACGGTGAGCAAGTCTTTTCGCGTGAAAACCATTTGCTTCCGCAGCATTAAATAGAGGATGATCATGACAGGCGCCAAATACTGCAGCAGTGTTGCCACAGCGGCATTTCCATGTTGAATCGATGCCAAATACGTATATTGAACCGATAGCATGCCAACCCATCCGAAAACAATGAGCCGCAAAGCGGTCCAACGGTTTCTCCATACCCCTACGATTTGCGAGCGGTCTTTGACCCAAAATTGAATGGTTAACAGTAAAATACCGGCGATGAGCAGGCGTACCGTGACCAGTCCGTTAACATCGATTGCGGTTTGCTCAAAGAGCTTTTTGGCGACGGTGCCGCTCACTCCCCAAAATATCGCCCCTGTAATGACAAGAAATAACCCTTTTCTTCTAGCTGTTGGATTCATCGATCGATTCTCCGCTTCAAATATAATAATAGTGTTATAATAGGTAAAAAATCTCGTTCGGAATACCGGAATTGGATATAAAAATATAACAATATTGAGGTGGGGGTTATTTGCAAATTAAAGATTTCAGGATTGGCGGCAATTTGAAGGAATTAACCGAGCACCGGACGGTCGTGCTTCCGGTTGCATGCTACGAAACGACGATTAACCAAAATATACACGGACATATTCCGCTTCATTGGCATGATGAATTGCAATTCGTTCGGGTTGTCCAAGGGGAAGCCGAGTTCCAAATTAACGAAGAGAAGCTCGTTGTTCGGCAAGGGGAAGGGGTCTTCATCAACAGCGGCTGCCTGCACATGGCGGAAGATCGGAATGCATCGGGCTGCGTGTATATTTGCCTCAATGTCTCACCTGACTTTGTCGTATCACGGGAGCTATATGCAGCCTATGTGGCTCCGTATATTCAAGCGACGAATCTGCCTTATTTATACATCGATCCTAATCAGGCTTGGGGCGTAAATATTTTAGATGCCTTGGTGAACATTCATCAATGGATTCAGACTCAACCGCCATACTTTGAACTGAATATGACGATGCAGCTGGCTTTCATTTGGAAAAACCTGATCCTGAACGGATTTCAACTGCAATATGACCAGGTGGAAGCTCTAAAAAACGAGCGGATGAAGCAGATGTTGAGCTGGATCGATAACCATTACGCCGAAAAAATCGCGTTAAATGATATTGCCAGAGCCGGTCAATTGAGCCGCTCGGAATGCTGCCGCTATTTTAAGCGAATGCTCCATACGACTCCGCTGAATTATGTGACTGATTACAGACTTCAGAAAAGCGCAGTCCTTCTGCAGCGAGCCGATTCCAGCATTACCGAGGTGGCTTACCAAGTTGGATTTAACAGCACCAGCTACTTTATAGAAAAATTCAGAAAGGCAATGAAGATGACACCACTTGCTTACAGGAAATCAAAAATGGATGCACGTTCATAATCGGAACGGGGCGAGGACAGCCGGTCAAAGAGACCGGCTGCTTTGTATGTTCAAAAAGGCCTCTGCGGCGAGCGACAGAGACGAATGCTTTCTGACGGCTACGCCTACGTGCCGGTCCGGCAGCGGAACTTCCATAGAAAGCTCCAATAAAGCGCCCTCATCGATTTTAGAAGCTACAAACGCTCTCGGCAAAATAGCTGCGCCATACCCCCGCTCGGCAAACTCCGCCAGCATATCCAAGCTGTTCAGCTCGAAATCGGCCGCCGCTTCCACGCCTTGGGATTGAAACCAGGCTTCGATATAGGAGCGGGTCGCACTTCCCTGGGACAGCATTAGCAGGGGAAGCTCGGCCAATTGTGCAGCGGACAAGGGGGCTTCTGCCAGAGCGGCAAAGGGTTTCCCCGCCACCACACCATACGGCGAGACAAAAGTATCCACGACCTGAATCTCCGCATCCTTCACCGGAAGATAAACATAGCCCAGATCAAGTAAGCCCTGCTGTAACTGCTCCAATATCTGACCGGTCTTTTGCTGCGAGACTTGAACCCGGATGTTGGGGTATTGGGACCGGAAAATATCGAGTAGAGGAACGATATAGTCGCGGATGATCGCTCCGTTGGCACCGATCCGCAACCGCCCTTCGTTCAGCTGTCCCAACTGCTTCATGTATCGTTCGGCGTAATCCAGTTTATCGAATACTTGTCTGACTTGATCGTACAAGGCATGCCCTTCTTCTGTTAAAACGATTCCTTTGGATAAGCGGTCGAACAGCTTAACTCCAAGCGCGTCTTCCAGCTGCTTGATCGCATAACTGACGGAGGGCTGTGTCATATTTAAGCGCTGCGCGGCTTTCGTCATATTCAAGGTTTCCGAAGCGTGAAGAAAAATCCGGTACCATTCCGTGTTAATCATCATTTGGCATCAATCCATTCTATGGCAAGAGTCGAAAATTACAATTTCATTTATTACAAGTATACCTCTAAACTAGTACATAACGACACTACATGATATATGAGGGGGATTTTTATGCCGGGAAGTACTTTTGGTGAACGGTTTAAAATGACGACGTTTGGTGAATCGCATGGAGAAGCCATTGGCGTCATTATCGAAGGCGTCACTCCAGGCCTTGAACTGAACGAGGACGATATTCAGGTTCAGATGGACCGCAGAAAGCCGGGACAGTCTTCGGTCACAACGCCGCGTAAAGAATATGATAAGGTCCGGATTTTATCCGGTGTGTTTGAAGGCCGGACAACAGGGACTCCGCTCAGCGTGATGTTGAACAATACGGACATGCGTCCGTCCGCATACGATGACATCAAACAGATGTATCGCCCGGGGCACGCGGACTTTTCTTACGATCAGAAATATGGCATTCGGGACTACCGGGGCAGCGGGAGGGCTTCCGGAAGGGAAACTGCGGCACGGGTTGCGGCCGGAGCGGTTGCGCGGAAACTGCTGGAACGGCGGGGAGTCTCCGTCATGGCCTACACGACCGAGGTCGCCGGAATCCGCTGCGAAGCCTTCCATCCCAATGCCATCGAACGAAATCCTGTTCGCGCCTGTGATCCTGAAGCGGCGGCGAAGATGATTGAGCGGATCGAACAACTCGCGGCAGAGGGCGACAGCTGCGGCGGCATCGTTGAATGCCGGATCAGCGGCGCTGCGGCAGGGCTTGGGGAGCCTGTGTTTGATAAGCTGGACGCTGATCTGGCCAAGGCCATGCTTTCGATCGGCGCGATCAAAGGGATCGAGTTCGGGACCGGTTTCCAGGCGGCATCCATGCTGGGAAGCGAACACAACGATCAAATGGACGAGAACGGGTTCATCACGAACCATGCCGGAGGCGTTATCGGTGGAATCAGCACCGGGGCCGACATCATTTTCCGGGTTGTCGTGAAACCGACTTCGTCGATTTCCAAGCCCCAGCGAACCGTAGATACGGAAGGAAACGAAAGGGAAATCACAACGATCGGAAGGCATGATCCGTGCATCTGTCCGCGGGTTGTACCCGTGATTGAAGCTATGGCCTGTATGGTGATCGAAGATCACTATAAAAGACAAGCGGCGCTGCTGTACTAGCCTCATTCGAGGGTAAAGTTGACTTAACTTATTCATTGCCTATATCCGTTACATGATCAGGTGGTATGATGACGACAGATCAGGGGCGCGCAGCTGATACTGAAACATCAATCTTTTGTGTATGTAAAGGAGATCTGCACATGAGTAAGGATCATATCCTTAAGTCCATGCTTTCCGAACAGGTGAGCATGACACCAAACGGATTTCTCGCCGATGCGTTAAATCCGCAGCAATTTGCCGAAGTCTACGAATTGTTTTTTGACAGCATCTTAAAAATCAGCGCATCAGATATAACGGGCGTCGAAGGCTACGGTGAGTTCAATGAGAATTGTAAAACGGAGTACAGCACCTGCAGGGAGTTTCTCGTTGACACATTCGCGGATGATAAAGAAGGGTATTGGTATCATTGGAAAGAGCTCTATGATACGACGCTTCTGGATCGTGATTTTGTCGACAAATACTTGATGGAGATGGAAGCCAGAATCAAGTATTGTGAAGGCAGACGTTTTTTAGTAAACAATAATACGTTTTTTGAAATTATGATTACCGATGGAAAAACGCAGGTTGGTTTCCCGGACTGGAGCCGGTCCGGCATTTGCGATTTCCTTCTGGATTTTGCCATTATGGACTTAAATAAGCCCTATTTGAACATCCCTGAATTGTTATTCGAATATTGCGGTAAACGAAACATCGTCATCCCGGATTTTAAAGAAAGATTTTTATGTATGGCGTATTATAAGGGAATCGATGTGTTGCGGTGGCATGCGTCGATCGATGACGAGGAATCGTGCATGTCCATCATGAAATCCATCAGCGAACTGAAGGATCGAATTTACGCTATATAAAAGGTGATCGTATGAAATATGAAAATGCCGGCGAGGTCCTGCCTGAGGAGCTGCTGAAAGAAATCCAGAAATACGCCGCCGGGAAACTGCTGTATATACCGAAGGGTGAGGAGAAAAAAGGCTGGGGAGAAACGTCCGGCTACCGGGATCGCCTGCAGAGGCGAAATGTGATGATCCGCAACAAATATGCCAACGGGATGACGGTTTCGGAGCTTGCGGACGAGTACTTCTTATCCCTGGATTCCATAAAGAAAATCATTTATTCGAAGAAACATGACAGGCATATCACTTATGCTCCGACGGTACGCTCGGCAGTACAATATGCGAATAACGGGCTGCTGGAAGAATGGATTCAGTGCTACCTGATGCTTACGAGGCAGGTGGCTTCGACTCTGCATGATTATTCAGGAGAGAAGAATCATTATTTTGGCGTCGTCAAGTTTCCATTACGCCTGATCCAGATGGATGGAATAAAGCTAGAGGCAGATGATTCGGCTGAAGCAGATGATCACGCTGCGGATCTTCCGCCTCTTCTTATTGAATATGAAAGAGGCAAATTTTACTGTATCGAACAGAAAGAACTTCTCGCCAGACTAAAACGGCGCAAAGTAAATGCTTATTCCACAATCATTGTCTTAAAGGAATCGGCCGATTATAAAAGGTTCATGAAGCACTATGGTCACGCGCTGTTTTTTATAGATCATGCATAATGAGCACGGATGCGGAAAAATTTACAATTTAATGAGAAGGAATTTATCCTGGGCCCCGAGAATGCTTATTTACCACAATCGAAGGGGCTACAGGGAATGCATATCGAATCCAACCTAATCCTCAATGTATTCATTATATTACTGCCTATCATGTTCTACCGTTTTGTGTGTAAATCGAATAAAACCGTGCTCTATTTCCTGCTGTTTCTTATACCTATAATTATTACAATGTCGTTCCCCGTCAAAGTGTTTAATACGTTTTTAGATTTGCGGGGAATACCGCTTGTGGTGGGCTCCTTATACGGCGGGGTGTACAGCGCCTTACTGTTATTCGCCAGCGCAATTATTTATCGACAAGTATTGGGTGACATTCATATTGTTTATTATACGCTGTCCCTATTGCCTACATTGGTGCTCGTATGCCTGGCGATTCCAGCATTTAACCGTGGGAGCTTCATGAAGCGGATGCTGATCGTGTTGGGCCTTTGCTTTTTTCTACGGATTACCGTCTTAAATATTTATTATTTGCTTGATAGCAATCCATCGTATTTCCTGCACTCCTTTGTGCCATCCTTGCCAATCGTTCTGATGCAGTGCGCGATATCGGTTCTATTGGTGTACATATTGGAAACGGTCCGTCGCGACGTCAAAATTCAAGAAGAGATGATCGAAGCCGAGAAGCTGAAGGTCGTCAGCGAAATCGCCGCATCGGTCGCTCATGAAGTACGAAATCCGCTCACAACTGTGCGGGGATTTGTTCAACTATTGGGTGAGCCGTCCTTAACGGATCAGAAGCGTAAAGAATTTTCCCTCATTACCCTCGTGGAATTGGATCGGGCGGGATCGATCATTTCCGATTACCTGTCGTTAGCCAAACCTCAAAACCAGAAATTGGAACCGATTTCACTGAACGAAGAGTTTTTGGAAACCTCCCATGTGCTGAGCTCCTATGCTAATTTACAAAATGTGAAAATGGTCACCGAATTTCATTCATCCGGTACCATTTATGGAGACAAATCCAAGTTAAGGCAAGCTATCATTAATCTGTGCAAAAATGCGGTTGAAGCGATGCCTGACGGCGGTACATTAACGATTAAATACTTTGTGGACGAAAGCGACAACAAAGCCAGGATCTATATCTCGGATACAGGTGTAGGCATGACGAAAGAGCAGATTCAAAGACTGGGATCCCCTTATTACTCCACCAAGTTAAAAGGCACGGGGCTCGGAACCATGGTCACCTTCAATATCATACGCGAGATGAACGGACAGATTTCGATTGAAAGCAAGGAAGGCGAAGGAACTACTTTTATCATTACATTGCCGCTGTATACCGTAAAAGAGGACGCTGACCATAGTAAGTAACGGATGATGTAGAAGGTACATATCAAGGTACATATTTTCCATAGATGGCTTTCACAAGCAAAATGATCGCTAAGAGATTTTGACTTCGGGGAATGTTTGTCTACCTATCCGAATTATTTATAATGTAAGGAAACCATATTTTTCAATGAGAAGGGGTTCGTCATATGTATGGAATTATGGCTGTTTCCGGCTTATCTTTCCTTCTGGTTGCCGTACTGACGCCATTGCTGATTTGGACCTTGCGCAGGCTGAAGCTGACGCAGCCGATCCGCGCTGAGCTTCCGGCAGATCATCAAGCCAAACGTGGTACGCCGCTGATGGCCGGATTAATCCTGCTGATCGGGGTAGCGATTTCGCTGCAATCACAACCGGCATCCCTTATGCTGCTCCTGTGCGCTGCGTTTCTGTTGTTCAGCTCGGTCGGCTTTCTCGATGACTTTAAAAAAGCCTTCTGGCAAGACCCGGCCGGCATCTCCGGCCGTACGAAGCTGGTGCTACAATTTGCTTTTACGGGAATCCTCTTGTATGTATTGCTCCATTCGTTTGGCGTAACGAGTGATATCGCGTTGTTTCAAGGATACCATCTGCAGCTGCCTGTTTACGTATATGTGGCCATCATACTGCTGTTTGTGGTAGGTTCTGCGAATGCGATCAACTTTACGGATGGATTGGACGGACTGCTGATCAATGTGGCGATCCCGACTTATTTTTTTTTCTTTTTGATTTCGGACAAACCTGAGGTGCAGACATTTTCGCTGGTCATGATCGGCTGTCTGCTTGGACTTTTTCTTTACAACATCTATCCGGCAAGGGCGTTTATGGGGGACACGGGATCGATGGCGATCGGAGGGTCGCTTTCCATTTTGGCCGTCATTGAAAAGGTTGAAATATTGATCCCGATCCTGTTTTTTATCTATCTTGCGGAGCAGTTGTCGGTCATTTTGCAGGTGTGGTATTACAAAAAGACGAAGCTGCGGTTATTTCGAATGACCCCGATCCATTTCCATTTCAGTCTGAAATATGGATGGAGCGAAAATAAAATCGTTACGATCTTTGGTATTATTTCGTGGATTTGTGTGCTGATATGCTGGCTGATCTGGAAATATGTCATGCATTGAGCGATAGATTCATCTAAATGAGGGAGCAGCGGTCAAGGGACCGGCTGCTTTTTTTGTGCTATTCTTGTAGCAGTCAGACATATCGATGATTGAGCAATGTAAGCGATAGAGGAGGGAGCGTCATGGCCAAGTGCTGGACGAACGGAACCATCTACACGATGGAACAGGAACATAAGACGGTTGAAGCGGTAATGACTGAAGGAGGCCGCATCCTTGATGCTGGCGATACGCGGGAACTGAAAGAGAAATTTGGCAGCCAGATCGACGAGGTGATCGATCTTGGCGGGGGCACCCTGTTCCCGGGATTTGTGGACAGTCACATTCACTTGATCGGTCACGGGGAGACCTTTCTCAAGCTGCAGCTTTCCGGTTTGAAGCACCGGGGCGAGCTGCTGGACAAGATTGCCGGACAAGCCCGGCGCCTTCCGCCAGGCACGTGGATCATCGGAGAAGGATGGAACGAAAATGAGTGGGAGGAAGCGCTTCTTCCGACAAGGGTGGAGCTTGACAGGGCCGCCCCGAATCACCCCGTAATGCTGCGGCGCGTCTGCCGGCACGTGCTGACCGTCAATACACTGGCCCTGCAGGAGACCGGCGTTAATGAAGACACAGAGGTGCCAAGCGGCGGAGTCGCGGGAAAAGGCAGTGACGGACGCTTAAACGGTATTTTTAAGGAGCAGGCCCAGGATCTGATCCTGCACCGGATGCCCGGCGTGACTCAGAGCTACCTGGAAACTGCACTGACGATGGCCATTGAAGACTGCTGGAGACAGGGAATCACCGGCTGCCATACGGAAGATCTGAGCTACTATGGCGGCTGTACCCGAACGCTGCAAGCGTTCCAAAAGGTCATTATGGAGGGGCAAAAGAAATTCAGAACGCATTTTCTGATCCACCATCTTGCGCTCGATGAATGGCTCGAGGAAGGAAGGCTTCTTGTGCCCGAATCCGAGTTCCTCGAATACGGGGCGATGAAGCTGTTTGCGGACGGATCCCTGGGCGGAAGAACGGCCTTGCTCAGCCGCCCCTACGCAGATGATCCAGCCACGAGCGGCGTGGCCGTTCATTCGGATGAGGAGCTGGACCGGCTGGTGGCCAAGGCAAGAAGCGCTGGGCTTGCGGCGGCTGCGCATGCAATTGGCGACGGGGCCGCAGAGAAGGTGCTGCACGCATTGGCCGCAAATCCATGCCCGGCGGGCAGGAGGGACCGGCTGATTCACGGGCAGATTTTGCGGGATGAGCTGCTGGCTCAGCTGAAGGAGCTGCCTGCTATCGTCGACATTCAGCCGAGCTTTGTCACCTCTGATTTTCCGTGGGTGCTGGACCGGGTCGGCGATGCGAAGGGGCTGCATGTATACGCTTGGCAGACACTGCTTCGCAGCGGGATTCCTTGTGCCGGCGGATCGGATGCGCCGATCGAAAGCGTCTCGCCTCTTCTAGGCATATACGCTGCCGTAACCCGTATGAAGCCGGGGGATGCTCAAAAGACCGTGTATGGTTCAGATGAGCGGCTCAGCATGTTTGAAGCGATCTCGCTGTATACGACAGGCAGTGCCTATGCAGCAGGGCATGAACTAGACCGGGGACGGATTCATCCGGGATACGCCGCTGATTTTACCGTTCTGGAACGGGACCCGTTCGGCAAACCGCCGGAAACCATTTTGGAAAATAAAGTCCGGATGACGGTTGTCGATGAAACGATCGTATACGGATAGCCTGGTTGGAAGGAACACGGCTGTTGAAGGCGAAAGAAGCGTAATTTTGCTGCTGGGTCAACTTAAGACTGGGTAAATTGAGGTAGTTTTGTTCCAAAAACTCACTATATGAATAATTCACAATAGAAAAATTGTCACAACACCGACCCTAGATTTTCCGAGCTATATCACCATTACAACGTACTTAACAGCAGATCATTTGGAAAAAAGGAGCTGCGAAAAACCATAATTAATATGATGTTAACTTAAAGATCAAGCGTAAATGTAGTTATTCGAGCACTCCGATTATAACGGCTTAAATATTCTGATGGAGAAAGGTTCCGAGGGGTACTTTGTTTCACCGTGCTCGACTGGGAGGAAGCTTTTGCCTGGAACCGGCATGCAGATGTCGGCAATATGCTGCGTTATGAGGTGAACGGTTCGAGGATCGAACAGCACTTCATAAAGGCTTACGGGGCGGGGGAGAATCAAATATCCACCTTTACAAAAAAAGACACAGGCGTTTTGGAGAGTTACTCCAAGACTGCCTGTGTCTTTTTCAAAAGCGAATCAAGTCTTATTCGAATGTTTACTTTCCTTGGCTTTCAGTATTGGTATCTGCACCGGCTGCTGCATTGCTGTCTGCAGCTGGTGTTTGGTTTGTTGCTCCTGTGTTTGCGCCCTCACCGGCAGGACTTGAATCCTGTTGTGCGCCATCACCCGACTGAGCCGGTTGCTGGCTGTTATCCGGCTGCTGGGCAGGATCGGTTTCTGGTGAAGCTGGCTGGTTATCATCCGTAACTGGACTTTGATAAGGGCTCTGGGTTCCATCCGTGCTTTGAGAACCATCCGGGCTTTGTGCCTGGTCTGGGCTTTGATCTTCATTCGTTGTTAAGTTGTCATCAAGATTTTGTGCATCGTCGGAATTGGAGCCTTTGCCAGGTTTTTTGCCACCGGTGACTTCTACGCTGGTACCGGTCAATTTTCCGGATAGAACGGGCTGCTGATTTGAATCGAGCATCGTGACGCTGCTGATCTCAAAATCGTAGGTGCCTGCATCCGAAGCGGTGAAGGAGAAATCCACCAGGGTACCACTTTTGACTGGTTTGTTGAATTCAATGCCGAACACGGCCCGTTTTTTGCCAGTCTGTGCCAAAGATGCTTCCGCATCGGTTGCCGTGACATCATTTTGGATTTTAACCTGCTTGGAAGAAGGTGTAATCTTGTTTAGTTTTAATTTAGCATCGTAAGTTACCTCAACCGTCATAAATTGCACGGCTTGTTTACCTTTGAATTCGACGGAAACGTTAAAGGGTTTACCTGTTTTGATCTTGCCTTGCTTGGCAGACAATTCTACATCTGTGCTTGGGGTCTCCTCCGGCTTGTATTTATACTTATAGGATTTGGCCGCTTTAGCTGTTCCGTTGCCGGCATCGTCAGAAATATACAGGTCGATGTTGTTCGTTCCGTTCTCAAGCGGAACTTCTACGGTGTAATTACCGTACTCGTCGATTGTTCCCTGATATTCGTTATCTTTGCCTTTTACGGAATTGACCGCCTTCACATGGATCAGATCCTGCAGATTCGTGCCGTCGTAGAAGTAATCCAGCAGCAAATCTCCGTTAATCGTTCCTTGAAGCAAGCCGACGTTCGGCTTATCCGGATTAACGACCAGTTCATCCGGCACCGAAGCATCCGGTGCAGTGTTGTCGACCAGGAACTGCGACAGCGAGTCGGTCACTACTTCGGCGGTTTTGTCGCCTTCCTCGACCGTTACCGGAACGATGCCGTATACACCTTCCGGATCAAGGTACACGCGTTTCTTTCCTGGTGTGGTAGCGATATCCACCTTGCCGTCCCATTCATAGGAGTAATAGAAAGGGTCCAGCTTGTTCTGGAAGTCGCGGTCATAGATATATCCTACGTACTCGCCGTTCCCTTCGTCATCAAAACGGTAGACGTCGAATTCGTAATCCACCAATTTTTTATTGAGTGCATAATAAAGGGTTGAGCCTTTGCCTTCGTTGGTGCTGGACAGGTAAATCGGATCGAGTTCTACATTCGAAATATCGGCCAGGTTATAAGTTTCGCCGACATACACGCTGAACGGCACATGAAGGACATGCCCGTTTCCGGCTTGTGTAAAGATCAGCTGACCGTCATACAGGCCATCTGCGGTTCCTTCCGGAATGTTCAGGGATACGTTCAGATCGGCAGTCGATTGGCCTGCGGACAGGCTTACCGATTCCGCTGCCGGCGTCAACACTGGCCCTCCGCCATGATTCCATTTGACCTCAATCGAATAGGACTGATCTGTATTTGCGATATTTTCCACCGTGAGCTTGCGGGTGACGTCCGCTCCTGCACCCTGCAGACCAAAAGAAATGCTGCCGGAGTACGAGGTTTGGTGGGTATCGTCCTGAAGCTGAGCCGGAAGCGATTCTTCCACCTTAACGATGGCATCCGCCTCAGAAGAATTTTTCAGGTCAACGCGGCCGGCGCCTTGCTCGTTGGTGCCATACTCACGGTTATCCCGGTCTTTAATCAGAACCGCATTGTTCGTAAGCAGAGCCTTCACGTCATCCGGCTTCAGCTGAAGCCCTTCTTCGCGCGTCTTTTCCAGCATGAGGGCAGCCGAACCCGCCACATGCGGAGCGGCCATGCTTGTGCCCTGCAGTTCCTCGTAAGCGTTGGTGTAGTCACCGCCAAACGCTGGAATGGAAGACTTGATGCCCACGCCAGGCGCGGTAATGTCCGGCTTGATTGTATAGTTCGGCAGAGCAGGACCTCTGGAGCTCAGGTCTGCGAGCAGGTCGACTTCGGCTTTATAGCCGAACGTTACGTGGTTATTGCCTTTGGCAATCTCGCTCTTCAGCTTCTGGCCGCTTTCCTGGCTGATCGTATAAGCCGGCACGACGTCTTCGGCGCCATTTAGCGTAGCTCCGCCGATTTCGCCTGGCACGTTATTGTAAATGATGACGGCCACGGCGCCGTTGGCGGCCGCGTTTTGCGCTTTCTCAGCGAAGGAGATTTCTCCGCGCTGCACAAACGCCGTTTTGCCCTTTACGTCAATGTTGGCGTAATCGGAAGTACGGCCGAGGCCGGCGTCCACAAGCTCCAAGTCCGCACCTTCCGTTTCCAGCTTCGGCGATGTCGCCGCCAGCTGGGCGTAAGTAATGCCGATGGTGTCGGAAGTGAAAATCGGTGTTTGGAGCGGCGGCGTCGAGGCGCCAACGGAAATGGCCAGCTGTGCCGCAGCCGGGCTGCCAACCGTTTCCGCATCCGGTCCTTCATTGCCGTTGGAGATAACGACGGTGACTCCCGCCAGCGCCGCGTTGTCCGCTGCGATGGCATCCGGCGTATACGAGTTGTTCATATTGGAACCCAGCGACAGGTTAATGACATCCATTCCGTCGCTGACTGCCTTTTCAATCCCGGCAATGACGTTTTCGGTCGAGCCGCTGCCATAAGGACCGAGTACGCGGTATACGTACAGATCCGATCCCGGCGCTACGCCGCGGACCCAGCCCTTGCCCGCATCGGGGTGCTCAGGGTCGCCTCGTCCGGCAACCGTTCCGGAGACATGCGTTCCATGATACGTATCATAGGTGTTGCCATTGCTGTCGAGCGGCTTGCTTGGATCCGGAAGCGTCTCCATCGGATCGGCATCGTTGTCGACAAAGTCATATCCACCTTTGTAGGCGTCCTTCAAGCTGGGATGATTGTAGTCAATACCGGTATCAATGACGCCGACCTTAACACCTTCTCCGTCATATCCCGAATCCCACATGTCTTCCGCACCGATCAGCGGAGCGCTTTCATCCATGTTCGGCGTCATTTCATGCCCGTCCGCAACCGGCAGGGCGTGCATTTCCTCATTCGGGAAGACCGCTTTGACGTTCGGCAGTGTCAGCAGCTTGTCCACTTCGTTCGCCGGGAGCGTCACGGAATAACCGTTAAACACTTTGGAATATTCCCGTTTGAATTTGGCGCCGGTTTTCGATAAAGCTGCCGATTTAAAGGCGCTGTGCTCCTGATTCAAAATGCTGTTGTAACTGCCGAGGGATGAACGGGCCTGTGCTCCCGGTTTGGCCTCATAGACCTTAAGCGGATCGTTCTTCAGCTGAACGATGACCGTTACCGGTTCACTGCTGTCCGAAGGATCTACGAAGTTTTGGGGCTCATCCGGCGCCGCAGCCGCCAGGCTTTGAACAGGGGATGAAGTACCTTGGGCCGGAGGGTTAAGCTTCCAGTCCCCTTGGCGCAGGGAAGATTCCAGATGAATGGCCGAATGGTCGGCCGAACGTAGATCGGGTGCAGCAGCCGCCGACACGCTGGCGTTCGGATAGGCGACACCAATAGCCAGCAAGGCACTTAACAACAGCGTCGAATAAGTACGGATGGTCGATGAACCTTTTTTCAAAAGATGTCCTCCTTTATCGAATGAGATAGGAAATCATGCCGAAAAAACGATCCTCCTTTGCGCGAAACTAATTGAACACTAGTAAAATACATTTTTCATTTTACAATTTTTGCATTCTATTGGGATGAGACAAAAGGTTGATAGGTACTTTGGGCAGGGTGGGCGTTTGCTGTCGAGCAGAGGTGTCGAAATGCTCCAAAACGGCGCTTTCTATGGCATAACGGATATTTTTTGCCTTATCCCATCGGTTAGATAGGTTTATAGAATCGTTAACGTAGGACTAAAGAAAGAGGGAAATGCGAAAGGCTGAAAGACAAAAATCCTCTTGATCTCCCATGAGACGGGAGGCCAAGAGGATCGAAAAGTCCCCCTGCGGGGCTCAGGGGACCTGATCAGTTCTCCTGCTGGGTGACAGGATGCCGCAGGATGGTTCTCATTTTATGGGGGGGCGTTCTGCGCGGATCCGACAAATAAATTTCGTGATGCCGCCCTTTAGGTGTCAGGCGCTGGGCCTCGATATACTCGAAAATCTGGCGGATCGTTTCCGGCTCGGCACTGAACGGACCGACATGCAGCATCTGAACACAATCGCCCTCATACAGGCGTTCGAAGCTCAAGAAGCGAAGGGGGGCAAGATGCGGTTTCTTGTTCACTGCCAGCATCCGGGCTTCTTCGAATCGTTCGCCCGATACATAGTCCGGCATCCGGATCAGCAGCTTCCACATCCAATCCTCCCTGGAAGCGTACATGGAGTCTTGTCCGGAATGGGACCTTGCCCACCAGAGTCCTTCGAGCTTGGCCACGGTAAAATCCTGCTCCTCCTGTTTACACATCCCTTTTATGCCATAAGCTACGGTATAGAGGGCTTCGGTCGCTTCAGCAAATCCTGGTCCGTTTGGATCTCCCTCACCGTCAATCGTGAGATAGGGGATCTCATCAAAATAGCATTTTTGCGGTTCTTGAGGCGCGGAATAATACGAGGGGTTCGCTTTGGTCAAATCCAGCTTGCGGTTATCCAGTTTCATAAGGTTATACTCCTTTCTTGTATTACAGGATAACCGCATCATACGACAACTTCCCTGACAGCTAGATTGTCAGGGAAGTTTAGGGCTTGTATGATGTTCGGCAATTTCGTGACAAAGTTCGGCGATCCGTTCTCCCAGCAGGGATGGTTCCAGCACAGATACCAGCGTACCGAAGGAAAGAAGAAGGTGGGGCATATAGGTCAGCATCACGGAGGGCGGCATTTCAAACCGAAGCTCCCGGTCCATGTGTTTGGTCAGAAACGGCTGCACGAAATATTGATTCCCGATGGACTCCAATACATCCGAATCGCCGCCAATTCGCACCGTAACCCAGGATGCATCCGTTTTCGAATAACCGGCCAAGGTATCCCTGGCCAGATCAGTAAACGAAACATCCTCCGGCCTCGCAAACGTTTCTTCCGTTACCTCCAGCTGCTCAATCCGGTCGCCGCGAAACATTCGGACAGAACCCCGCAGCTCACAGTAAGCGGCGACATACCAGCGGTTCGTCCGGTAAGCCAAGCGGTAGGGATGGATGCGGCGCATCCGCTCAGCATCTCCAGTCGTGTTGGCATATTGAATGCAGCACACACGGGAATGGGCGGCCGCTTCTTCAAGGTCGGAAAGTAACCGCTTAATCTCCCGGCTGGTTGAATAGGGGACGGCTTCCAGCCCGGCCTGGTGGCGCCTTAATTGTTCTCCTTGGTCCTCATTCAGCCGGTGGCTGATTTTATCGAGCGCATGTTCCAGAGCGTCCGCAAACGGATACCCTGCCTGGGAGGCGATCCGCGCGCTGTGAGCCATCGCTTTCAATTCATTGGTGTCAAAAAACAGCGGCGACTCCCGAAAGGAGTCCGGAAGAGTGTATCCGCCCCCATGACCCGGTTCCGCGACGACCGGAACGCCGCTCTGGCATAGGAGGTCGACATAACGGTAGACGGTGCGGACGCTGATTTCCAACGCTTCGGCCAATTGTTCCGCCGTCATTTTACCCCTCGAGCGCAAAAGCCACAGCAGCGACAGCATGTAATCCAGTTTGGGCATATGATGAGCCAGCCTTCCATTTTTTATAGTAAAAATGCAAATAAATGGGATATTCATCCGTTCTCCGTTTGTATGATATTCCCACAGTACCATGGGCACGTCCGCGATGCAAAATCCATCCTAAAACCGCTTCGGCGCACATATGGTGTAGGTAGAAGGGAGTGGGAAGATGGACAAGATCGTAGACAGGTATTACCTGCTGAAGCAGCGGCAGAGAGAAACGGAGCAGGAGCTTAAGCAGCTTCGCGAAGAAATTACAGCCTATTGTGAGAAGCAGCAGGCCGAGCAGCTGGAGATTGGTGCCTACAAGGTGAAGCTGGTATCGCAAATCCGCAAGGAATACGATGATCAGAAGCTGTACGAAGCGCTGCCGGACCCGGATTTGTGGCGGCTGATGTCCAAAGCGGACGGATCGAAAATTTCCAGTCTGGTCCGCCTGCGTGTTATCCCGGAAGAGAGGCTGGAGGATACGTACGAGGTCAAGCAAATCAAGCTGCTGCATGTGGATAAAATATAACTTCGAGATAGAAGACTGCCCGGGTAAGGGCAGTCTTTTTGTTGATCTCATATAGCTTCTCACACCAGGCCAAACAGCTTCTCCGAAGAGAAGCTGTTAGTTTTTGTACCATATCGCAATCAATTGCATCCAGCCGCTTACGACTTCAACAGACGTTACTTTTTCTCAAGCATCCTCCTCTTTTAGAAATGTCAACTAAAATTCATGCCCATTATAGACATCGCTTACATTTGGTGGCAATCAATCATTCGTGCAGCGGGTGTGCAATGCTCGGAAATGGGAGAAGGTGTTGAAATTGTTGATGCAGCAGCGGATTGGTTTGTTGAAAGCGGAGATCGAAGAGATTTGCAGGTGTCCTGTAAGTGAAATGGTTCTGTCCGGCCGTCCCCAAAATGTTGTTATGAAAACCTGAAATGCTAATACACATACATAGTAAAGCGCTTTACTCCAAGGCTTCAAGGCAGAGATCTCAAGGCTTTACATCAAAAAGGAGGGGCAAGCATGGTCAAAGGGAAAAAGAAATGGCTGCTCGGATCCACCGCGCTCTTCTGCGCGTTAACGGTGGCGATGGCAGGCTGCTCAAGCGGCAGCGGCGGTACGAAGACGGCGGAGCCGGGAACGGATACGACTACGACCACGACTACCGGCAATACGGATTCTTCAGGCGAAGGAACCGCCAAGACGAAAACGACGATATCGATCACTTACCGGGACGACGGAATCGGGGAGAAAGGCACGTTCTACAAATGGCTGAAAGAGCTGTCCGAATCGTATCCGAACAAGGATGTGGAAATCAAGCCGACACCGATTCAGGCGTCCGAAGGGGATTATTTTGCCAAAGTGGCTCTGGCGCTGAAGTCCAAGGACACCGCTCCGGATATCGTTACGGAGGATACGTTTATCCTCAATTCCGATGCCAGTGCCGGTTACCTGGAACCGCTGGATGACAAAGTCAAGGCTTGGGAGGACTGGACGAACGGCTCCTTTATCGAGGCGATGAAAAAAGGGGTTACGGCCAGCGACGGCAAGGTGTACGGAGTACCGTACAACACCGATTCGCGTGGACTGTGGTACAACAAAGAGATTTTCAAACAGGCGGGACTTCCCGAGGACTGGCAGCCAAAAACGTGGGACGACGTGCTGAACGCGGCCCGGACGATCAAAGAGAAAACGAAGGATGTCGTGCCGATCTGGATGAACATGGGCAAGGCGACAGGGGAAGCCACCTCGATGCAAACTTACGAAATGCTGCTGTATGGCACCGGGGAGCGTCTGTATGACAACGATACCAGCAAATGGATCATCAAAAGCCAGGGCATCATCGACGCATTGACTTTCATCCAGACAGTCAACAAGGAGAAGCTCGGACCTCCGCTGTCCAAAGTGCTGAACGGCCAGGCGGGCAACACCGCATCCCGCGAATATTTGCCGAAAGGCAAGCTGGCGATTTCGCTCGACGGATCGTGGATTACCGGCAACTACTTTGATACCGGAGCAGCGCCTTGGCCGGAGTATAAAGACGTGCTGGGCTTTGCCCCGATGCCGACCAGCAAAGGCCAGGATCCGGGTTCCATCACGCTCGCCGGCGGATGGGCGCTGTCGATCCCGAGCAACGCGCAGCATAAGGACGAAGCATGGGACTTCATTAAGTACGCTTTGAACAAGGACAACACGAAAAAGCTGGTCATCGCTTCCGGCAACATTACCGTTCGTGCGGACGTGGCCAAGGATCCCGAATATACAGCTCAGCCGTTTAACGGCATCGCCACGGAATACCTGCAGCATGCCGAATTCAGACCGGCGCAGGACAAATATCCGGAAGTGTCCACGCAGATCCAGACGATGGTCGAAAGCGTCGCCACCGGAACCTCGCCTGCAGATGCAGCGAAGAAGTACGCGCAGGACGTAACCCGGATTGTCGGTGAGGACCATATCGTAGAGAAGTAATGGATCAAAGCTTGCTCATGCTGCTGCTTCCGGCGGGAAAAGCGCGTGGGCAAGCGGTTTTATTTTCAGCTTAGGGGAAGGAGACGTAACCTCGATGAGCAGTTTGACCGTATCTTCGGTGTACAAAAAAAGAAAGTCGTATACATGGCTCTACTTCCTGCTTCCTTCAATCGCGATCATGCTCGTGTTTTTCATTTATCCGATCCTGTTAACGTTTTTCTATTCATTCACCAACCTGGCGTTGACGGGGGAAGCGGCCAAGGAACTGAAATTCGTCGGCTTCGACAACTATGTCCGCATGTTCCATGACCCCACGGTCCGGGTGAGCATTTGGAACACGCTGATCTTCCTGATCGGCTCGGCTGTCATCGGCCAGCAGGTGCTCGGATTTATCATTGCGCTCTTGATGAAGCACAAGAATCGGCTGTTTCGCCGGGTCATCGGCACGATCGTATTGGCTGGGTGGGTCACGCCGGAAATCGTCTGCGCGCTGTGCTTATACAGCTTTTTCGGCGATGAAGGGACGCTGAATGCCATTCTCTCCTTCGTCGGGATCTCCGATGTAACCTGGCTTTATACCGTACCGATGCTGACCATCATTTTAGCGAACATTTGGCACGGTACCGCCTTTTCGATGCTGGTATTCCAGGCTGCACTCGACGACGTGCCGACGGAGATCGAAGAAGCGGCCGTCGTCGACGGCGCCTCCCGGCTGCAAATCTTGTTCCGGATCACCATCCCTTACATAAAGGACACCATTCTGACCAATATGATGCTCGTCACGCTGCAGACGCTGGGCGTTTTTGGCCTGATCTATGCGATGACGGGCGGGGGACCGGGAACGTCGACGACGACGCTGCCGATTTTTATGTACAACCAGGCTTTCGTCAATTACCAGCTCGGGTACGGCACGGCCATATCGCTGCTGCTCCTCCTGCTGGGCATCGTGCTGAGCCTGTTCTACATCCGCTCAATGAAAGAGCAATAAACAAGGAGACTTCGTATGAACGCGAAACAACGCAAACTCATCTACCGTATTCTGCCGTATTTGATCCTTACCGTCATCGGGATCTGCTTTTTGCTTCCGCTGCTGTGGGTGCTGGTCGCGTCCGTCGATCCCAATGCGATGCAGTCGCTCAAAATGCCAACCCGGCTCACAGGGGCCAATTACGGCGACGTGATCACGAACGGCGAGAACCAGCGCGCCTTTCTGATCGGTCTCTTCATGTCGCTCGGCCAAGCCGTCATCGTTGTCCTTCTCGGTCTGCTGGCCGCATACCCACTGTCCCGTTATCAAATGAAATATAAGAAACCGTTTATGCTGACCATTCTGTTCATGACCTCGCTGCCGATTACGGCGGTCATGGTTCCGGTGTATCAGCTGTTTCTCAGCCTGAAGCTGTACAACAATATTTTTGGCGTCATTCTGTTCTATGTCGCTTCCTCGATGCCGTACGGCATTTGGATGCTGAAAAATTTCATGGATTCCGTGCCGAACGATATGGAGGAGGCCGCATGGGTCGACGGCGCGTCGGTGTTCACCGGCATTCGCAAAGTCGTAGCCCCGCTCATGATCCCCGGGATCTGCACCGTGGCTATCTTTACGTTCTCCGGAAGCTGGGGCAATTTCTTCGTCCCTTACATCTTGCTGCAATCCCCGGAAAATTTCCCGGCGTCGCTCAAGCTGTATCAGTTTTTCGGCCAATACGGCATGGCGGATTACGGCAAGCTGGCGGCATTCTCCGTCCTTTATGCGCTTCCGTCGGTCGTGCTGTATATTTTGTCGCAGCAGTTTATGTCCAAAGGATTTGGGCTGCAGGGAGGTACAAAAGGGTAAACGGTGCGTTTTGTATTTAGTTGGGCTGGGCCGAGTCTACTTGCCGGGTCTATGTCACAAGACGTGAAAAAGCAGGCAGCGGAACGGGAACGTTCCTTTGCCTGCTTTTTTTGGTAAAGCGGGGTGTTTCCGGCGTGATAGCTTCTTCGTTAGATAGATTTCCAGTGGACGGGCTGCCGGCTGCTTACAACGTTTTGGCCAGCTCGTTCAGCTTATTCATCGTATTCCAGTTTCGCGACGTAGCCGGAGCGTCAGCCTTGGACAAATTCGCGGCAAGCTTGGAGTCCCGGATACTTTGCCGAAGCATCAGGTATACGACATCGCCGTCGGTGTGGAAGTCATCTCCGCCTTTGTCTAAGGCCGCCAGCTTGTCCAGCGCTTCCTGGCTGGGCTGGGTGGTGCGAATAGAGACATGGATGCTTTCACCTTCGCCCAAAGCAGAGGCGTCATATGGACATCCCGCGATGATCTTCTGCATTTCCTCCGCAGATTTCAGGGCGACCGATACCGGCTTGCCGATCGCCTTTTCCAAAAACTGCTCCATTTTGGACTTCAGTCCAAGCGGCTCTTCATCGCTTTTAAACAAGACGTTCCCGCTTTGAATATACGTTTTGACATCGTGGAAGCCCATGTCTTCGAACATTTTCTTGAGCTCGGTCATTTTCACCAGATTATGTCCGCCAACGTTAATGCCCCGCAGCAGTGCGATATATACTGTCATCCATCGGCCGCCCCGTTTCGTTTTTTAAAACAGTATACCATACATTTACTGGAATTCAGCATATGGATTCACGTGCGATCGTTCAATTGTTCCAGTCTTTCTTCTGCTCTGTGAACAGAAAGTGGGAGCTTGAGTTCATGCCCTAAATAGAGAGCTTTTTCATAATAAGTACGGGCGGTATCAGCCCTTTGTTGGGTGAGTTCAATATCGCCAAGGGTGAGGCAGGAGGAGGAAACGGCTCTTAGATAGCCCATCTCCTCTCCCAAGCGGGTGGCGGTTTCAGCATGCTGCCGAGCCGTTTCGATCTGGCCGCGTTTGAGGTAAATGTCGCTCAGCAGCAAATGATCCAGCGGCAAATGGGGCTTGAACCCTGCTGTTTCTCGCATGAATAAAGCGTGCTGTGCAAACCTTAACGCTTCGTCCAGGTCTCCGGATTGAAACGCATGGAAAGCAAAGTGGCGGGCAGGCTCGCTCTGCTCTAATGGAAAATGGTGCTCCTCAGCGATTCGGGCTGCCTGGGCGTAATAATTCAGGGCCATCTCTTTCTTTTGCCAGCGTTCATACACGGTACCGATTTGAAAATACGATTCGCTTATACCGCGGTTGTCCTGAATTTCGACCCTCAGCTTCAATGCCAGCTCATGATAATTCAAAGCCTCCTTATATTGTCCTGCGGTGCTCTCGATCGTTGAGCTCGCATTCAGTTCAACAAAATAGTGGGCCGTACCAAGGGAGCTTAGCGCATCGGCCAGGCCTTTTCGGTCATTGGATTGCTCAGCGAGACGCCTGGCTTCGTTCAATATAGAAAACATAGGTTCCGGTTCGGCGTTAGTGTAGACATATTCATTGGCTTGTATTTTGCCAAGCTGCAGCAAAATCGGAAGACGTAGGTGCTGCGCCTCGCAGATGCCGGTGATCGGGAGAAGCTGATTCAGGATGTGCAGCGCCTCCTTGGACCGCCCGTTCCAAAAGTATGCCGTGGTGATTTCAACAAGTTCTGTTATCGCGTTGTTGAATCTGCCGTCAAGATCACTTTTTGCTTCATGCATTGTGTCCGCTGTATATTCTTCCACCATTAAATTTCCCCTTTCATAGTTGAACGTAGATATTCACAAGAACATAAGGTGATATCCCTTTCTTCGCAGAAGTCAGTTGAGATATGATTATTTTAGGTCGGTGCAAGGCAGTGAACCATATACAAATTGCAGCCAGTGTTCAGTTTTGAACAGTAAGGGAGAATTGTACAGCAGTAGGTCATTGATCATGAGCGATATCCAACTATGGGAGGGATAGATATGGCATCCACAGATAAAAACGGTGATCGCAGAATCGAGCGCACACGTCAGCTGCTTCGGGAAGGTTTCGTCGAGATGATCCGGGAAAAGGGCTTTTCCGCCATGAGCGTGCAGGACATCGCGGAAAGGGCGAATGTGAGCCGGGGGACGTTTTACATCCATTACACGGATAAATATATGCTCCTGGAACATGTCATCCGGGACAACTTCGGCAAGCTGCTGATGAATGCCGTTTCGCCGAATTCTCCATGGAACCGCGAAACAGCACGAAAGATCGTGATTGCCGTTCTTCAGTGCTTTGAGGGTAAATATAGCCACCGGCAGCCATCCAGCAGGGTACCGGTTTCAATTTTGGAGGAGACCATCCATGAAGAATTAACCCGTTATATCTCAGGTTTGATGAGGAATGATCCTGGATATCCGCTAGATGATCCATTGCAGCTTAAGGCACGGGCAAGGGCCGTTAGTTGGGCTATTTTTGGTCCGGCTATTCAGTGGGCGCGAGAGCCGCGGACTATGTCCGAAGAACAGATGGCAGAGGTTATTTTGTCCGTGGTGGAAGTGGGGAGGAGGTAGCGTTGAAAAGGCGGCTTGAGGAGTTAATAGCCATATCAAAGGAGTCGATGACGCGTGAATTGGCCAACGAAATGATCTCCTTTATGCTGGAGAACATCGGTGCGACTGATCCCCGGCTTCGAGACGAGCTCATATACAGAACACTAGCCCGATGGATACATAACGATTTTTTTAACGAAGACCAACGGGAGCATATTCTTACCAAAGCTATTGATGATAACCATTTATTTTATCAAATTGGTGAAGTGTGCACAGATTCGGTGTTTAAACGTTCATTTTCGGCACTTGCTGCAGCTACTGTATTACAGAAAGACCAGATTGAAGTCCGACTTGACCGAGATACCGTAAGCAGGCTCCTTGAACGGGTCTGCCAGTATCTCGAAATGGAGCAGGATACGAGAGGATATGTGGAAGGGAAGGGTTGGGCTCACGCGATAGCACATGGGGCAGATTTATTGGCAGCGGCCGTAAGACATCCACTTAGTCCTGGTGATGAGGCGGATTGGCGAATATTAAATGTTATGGGCCAAACCCTGTACAAAGGAGACGTTTACACAGACGACGAGGACGAAAGATTGATCCAAGTTTTAATAGCTCTACTTCATCGAAAAGATCGTAGAGAAGTGGATCTCGGCCTTTGGCTGCAAGGGATCGCTCATGATCTAGTTCGGATTCATGCTGATGAGGGAGCCACGTTATACTTTTTTCGCTCAAGAACGAATGTAATGAACTTTTTCAAGACATTGTATTTTTATCCGGCTGGTGAGGAGTACCGCAAAAATCTTGAAGGCCACATATTGATGCTTCAAAATATGATTTAAAAGCAAAAGTGCACTTAAACGAGTTCATTCGAGCTGAAATTCGGCAGAATGGCTGAGTTTGGTGCACTTTTGATTTATAGACTCCGCATGAATATCTACATGAAGCTATATGCAACGATCATTTCTTCACATCTGTCCGGACCTCATCGGGGAGCTTTAGAGTAAGGGTTCCGGACTGCTCCCGAATCTCCCCGTCTTGCGTCATCTTATATGCCAGCTTGTTCAGCTTTCCATCCGGATCCAGACGTCCCGCCGTGTACGTATTGATGTCCACAATGCTCCCTTCGCGGTAATAAAAATAGGTCGTATCCTTCCAGGGTAACGGTCCGGTTGCGTCCGTAAATTTCTGCTGTGCAAACAGCTCCTCCACAGGTCTCACGCCCGGCGAGATATGCGCCTGCCAGGTGACGATCTGCATACCACCTTTTAACTCGATCCTAGACACCAGGTTGTCGGAGATGACGTAATACCGGGTGCCCACCCCTTGAGGGAAGAGAAGGATAGTGCTGAACCCTTCGGAAGTATGCTCGCTGCTCAAGGCTTCATGCTCATAATGCAGGCGACTGTTCATATCGAGCATCATCCGGCGGGCGTCGGCCAGGTCACCTGAATTCAGCACATCCAGCTGCATCGGATTCAGCGGAGACTGAAACGATACCGTCGTGCCCTTCACCTCCAGACGGTACCCCAGCCATTCGCTCCACAATCGCAGCGGTACATACATTTGATTGTGAATTTTCTGCATAGGCACGTCCAGCTTGATTTTCGTCGACCCATCTCCCTGTTTCACTACAACTGCGTTTCTACCAAGCGGAATCACTACCTTCTCCGACCATTTGCGGACGGTCGCTGTTTGGGTTTTGGCATCCCAGGAAACCGTTGCATGGATGGAATTGGCTAAGGTACGCAAGGGGACCAGCACCCGTCCGTCTTTCAGCACAGGTGCTGCATTCGGAACTTCTACATTTTCCATATATACCTTGTCCGGAACAGCCGCATAGACAGACGAGCCTGACATGAGCAAGCATGCCGCAGTGATCGCCCCAATCATCTTTTTCATACAAAGTTCACTCCTTTTTATCTAAGACGTCTGAATAGGGGAAGAGGTTACCCGGATTAAAAATGTTGATGTCATGACTTGCGCTGGAGACGGCTCCAGCGATTAGAATGCTTGAGAGAGGGGCTTGCTCCCCCTCAATCTATCCATCGAAAAGGAGAATGACCATGAAAATAGGTGTAATCGGAACGGGACACATGGGTGGAACGCTCGGGAAAAAATGGGCCGCAGAGGGGCATGAGGTAATGTTCGGCACTCGGGATCCGCATCATGAGCGAATTCAAGCTCTGCTTCAGGAGGCCGGCCCTCAGGCACAGGCGGGAACCGTGCGGGAAGCGGCTGCTTTTGGCGAAGTCATCCTGCTGGCCGTGATGGCGGACGATGTGGAAAGGGTGCTGGCGGAAGCCGGGGCTCTGGCCGGCAAAGTTTTGATCAACTGCACCATCCGTTTTGACGGGCAGTCGGCCGATTTGGAGGTGCGTAGACTGGCGCAGGAGGCCAGGGTTGTCCGGGCATTCCATACCCTTACTTGGGAAGTGCTTGCCCAGCCCCGATACGAGGAGGGCAATGCCACCGTTTATATCAGCGGGGAGGATGCCGAAGCAAAGGATACGGTTGCCCGGTTGTCCCGCGACATCGGGTTGGATCCGGTGGATGTCGGCGATTCCGTAAACATGGAACGGATAGATGCCGGGATCGGCATGCTATGGCAGGCACTGTCTCCCTTGTTCGGACGCGATTTCGGCTTTCGCCTGCTCCGGCGGGAGTCGATGGATGCTTAAATCCGGGAGCGGGTCCATCATTACTCATCCGTGAACTTTATATCAGGCAGTATTCCAGTTTTAAGCTACGACAAAAAGCCAATAAACCGTTTGGATGCAGCCGAAAGAGGAACGTTTTTGAGCGTCGCAATCCCGATGTGCCGAAGTGGAATTGGAGGTGTCAAAGGGATCTCCACCAGCTTGCCCGAGGCTAACTCTTCGGTGATGAATTGGCGCGTAATGAAGGTGAGCCCAAATCCGCTCTGGGCAAACTGGACTAAGAGATCGAGGCTGCCAAGCTCGAATTCGGGATGAAGGGTCGTGCCATGCGCCCCGGCGTAGCTGTCAAGAAATCGGCGCGTACTTCCACCCGGTTCCAGAAGCAGCAGCGGGTACTGGTGAAGCTCCGCCAAAGGCAGCGGCTGCCGTGCCAATTCCGCATACTTCGGATGCCCGACAAGGCAGTCCTGCTGGGGAGCGCTTGGCCGAAAATCGATTTTGGGATCCTCCGCAGGCAGGTTTACGATCCCGAAGTCGATTTTTCCTTCTTTTAACAAGGTGATCGTCTCCGGCGTCGTCCGGTTCGTGACATGCACCCGGATGTCCGGATACTGCTGGTGGAACTGTTCGAGGCATGGCAGCAGGTAGTGTTTGCACAAGGTGTCGCTCGCTCCGATATGGATTTCCCCAAGCAGCAGATTTTGCATCTCGGCCATCTTTTTCTCCCCGATGTCCAGCATCTGCATGGCCTGTTCCACATAGCTGTACAACACTTCGCCTTCTGCGGTTAATGTGACTCCTTTTGCTGACCGGAAAAATAAAGCCCCGCCAAGAGCACCTTCCAATTGCTTTAACGTATGGCTGACCGCAGGCTGGGTAATATGCAGCTGCTCTGCCGCCTTTGTCAAACTGCCAAGCTTGGCCGTCCAGTAAAAAACACGGTACCATTCCATTTGAATATTCATTGTCATTACCTCAGTTTATATCAATCATTATTAATATCAATTTTACTTATGTGACTAATCCAAATTATAATGATCGCTGTAAAGGAAAACAAGAGGAGGCCAAACCATTGACCGTAACAGCGATTGTTGGAGCCAACTGGGGCGATGAAGGAAAGGGCAAGATGACGGACGTGCTGGCAGCCAAATCATCTTACGTGGTGAGATATCAGGGCGGAAGCAATGCCGGGCACACGATTATTAACGAATACGGGAAATTCGGCCTGCATATGCTGCCTTCCGGCGTATTTTATCCGCATGTGACGAATGTGATTGGCACTGGAACGGCGTTGGACGTAAACGTGCTGGTGAGCGAACGGGAAGCCTTGCTGGCAAGAGGCGTCCCCGAACCGAAACTGGCTATATCGGATCGGGCGCAGGTCGTCCTGCCGATTCACCGGCTGCTGGATGAGCTGGAGGAGGAACGCTTGGGGGCGCGGAGCTTTGGTTCGACAAAGCAGGGGATTGCTCCATTTTATGCTGATAAATACGCCAAGCTCGGTGTGCAGGTAGCCGATCTGTACGATGAAGAAAGACTTCGGCGCCGGCTGCAACAGATGCTGGAAGCCAAAAATGTTCTGCTGACACATCTTTATGGCCATCAGCCTCTAACTCCGGAGGATCTCATGCCTGAATTACTGGAACAGGGCGAGAAGATTCGTCCGTTCGTGTGCGATACGGCCCAGATGCTGAATGAGGCTTACCGTAAAGGGGAAGGCATTTTGCTGGAAGGGCAGCTCGGAGCGCTGCGGGACCCGGATCACGGCATTTACCCGTTCTCCACGTCCTCCTCAACGTTAGCGGGATTCGCACCGGTTGGTGCCGGCCTTCCGCCGTATGCCATATCCCAAGTGGTGGCGGTGGTCAAAGCTTATTCGAGCTGTGTCGGTGCCGGCCCGTTCGTGACCGAGCTGGCAGGAGAAGAAGCGGAGGAGCTGCGCCGGCGCGGGGGCGATGCGGGCGAATACGGCGTATTAACCGGACGTCCGAGACGCGTGGGCTGGTTCGATGCGGTAGCAACCCGCTACGGCTGCATGATTCAGGGAGCCACCGAGATCGCGTTAACGAATCTGGACGTACTCGGGTACCTGGACCAAATCCCTGTATGCATCGGGTATCAGCTTGCAGACGGGACGGTAACCGACCAGTTTCCAGTAAGTGCGAAGTTGGATGAGGCAAAGCCGGTTCTGCAGCATCACAAGGGCTGGAACTGTGACATTACCGGCATTCGTTCCTTTGAAGAGCTGCCTGAGGCGGCGAAGCGGTATATCGAGATCATCGAAGTGACCGCAAGGGTGAAAGTAAAATACGTATCCGTAGGGCCTAAACGGGACCAGCTGATCACACGTAATCTATAGAGCTTGATCGATCCTCCGATGGAGCTGCTTCAGCCCGAACTCTTCGGGCGGCCTAGAAGCGGCTGCTTCATAAGAAAGAAGAGAAAGAAAATAATCACGCGAGAGCCTGACCGAAACTCCGGCAGTGTTTTCCGAGTAACCAAACGTCAGAACGGTTCCCTCCGCGAAGGGGACCGTTTTTTTGTTGTGCAAGCGGCAGGCACATGAATAATTTCCCTCCAATGGCAAACAATACGGGGTAAAGGGAGGCTGATGCTTCATGTGTCAACGTTTTTCCATGGCCGCCGAGCTGCCGGAGGTTCAGGAGCATTTTCAAATCGAACGGGTGATGTATTACTATAAAAACCGCTACAACATCAGTCCGACGCAGCATATGCCGGTGGTGCTCCAGCAGGACGGGGCGCGGATTCTGGATGAATTCCGCTGGGGCTTTATCCCTTATTGGGGAAAAGACGCAATCAATGCGGATCTCAGGAATGTGCACCAGAACCCCAGCTACCGGAAAATGGTGGACAAGCAGCGCTGCGTGATCCCCTGCAACGGATTTTACTACTGGAAGAGGGAAGGCAAGAAGTCTTATCCTGTCCGTGTAGTGATGAAAAACCGCGGCATGTTCGGGGTGGCCGGATTGTATGAAATATGGCGGGATACCCGTGGAGAGCCGCTGCGCACCTGCACCTTGGTCATGACGGATGCCAATCCGCTGATCGGTGAATTCGACGCCCGGATGCCGGCGATTCTATCTCCCGGGGACATGGAGCGCTGGCTGGATGAAAGTACGATGGATCTGGACGCGCTGGATCCGATTCTGCGTACCCATTCAGCGGAAGAGATGCATGCGTACGCGGTCACGCCGCTTATCGACAATGACACGCACGACACGGAGGAATGCATCCAGGAAATGAACCTGGAGCGAGCCTGGGTGAAACGATAATTTTTAGCAGTTTATCACTGCTTACGAAAAAGCCTTGCGGCTGAGCAGCGGGAGGGGATCTATCGCCTTTTCGAGTTGAATCAGCCCTAAGGCTTTTTGAGTTTGCGGCCAATAGCCGGCAAATTGACAACCCGATATGCTTCTCCTATAATTTCGACTAGTATCTATATAGAATGAACTGAAGAAATGAATGTTATAGGCATATTTGGCCGTTATCATAGGATGTTCAATTGCAAATACTTTGGTTCAATCTATCTAAGCCAACGAAAAGGTGGACGTATCATGTCTCCGCGCACCAAAGAACAAAATGAGGAAATCCGCAGGCAGCGGCAGCAGGAAATATTGCAGGCAGCCATGCGTGTATATGTTGAGAAGGGGTATGCGGCTTCGGAAGTCAGCGACATTGCGGATCGGGCCGGGCTCGCCCACGGACTTGTATTCTATTATTTTAAAAATAAGAAAAACCTGTTCAGAGCGCTGTATGAGCACATGATGGAGGAATCCCGGCGCTATACCGATGCATTTTTTGCACAGGATCTTCCCGTGTTGGAGCTGCTCGAAACCTATGCGCAAATCGTTTGCGAACGGGTTCTGGAAAATCCGGTGATGTCCCGTTTTTACATGCGGATCAGTCACGATATCCATTTCCTCTATACCCCGGACGAGATTTCACCGTTTGATTGGGTGAAGGGATTTATGCTCCCGATGACCCGCACAATTGACAGAGGCATCGCGGAAGGCGAGATCCGGCAGGGTGACGCGCACTTGATGGCGATGCAGTTTTGGGGTTCGGTGAGCCAGGGGATGGCTTACTTGGATCAATCCAAGCAGGAGATGGAAGCCCAAGGGATGCCGGATGCCGAGGTCAACATAAAGCTGACCGGGATGCTCCATCAAATCGTAGATTCATCGGTTTCCTTGATCAAAGGAGGCTGATGTTTTTTTGATTTTAATATTGACTTATAAATCAGTCAAAAATAAAATGAAGGCAAGGAGAGTGATATTTTGAAATTAGTGGAAATGAAGAAGCAGGCATTTGATGCGTTAACCGATGCAGAGCTTGTTTTGGCTTGTACCGACCCGGCAGTCAGCGCGTTGCAGGGAAAAGAGGGTGCCGATAAGGCAAGTGTGATTCGTTCGCTTCATCCGGATCAGCAGCAGGTGTTCATGATCAGGCTGCTGTACCCCGCATGCCATTCGGAACTGGACTTCCAAGCCTGGATCCGGTATTTGCTTGATACGCCTGGATACTGGCAGGGCGTTCAAGGCGGATTGCATTTTTTTGGCGAAACCGAATTAATCCGGACGTTGGAGGTAACCAAGCAAGCGATCGAAGGAAACGTCCCCCTTTCGCGCACGAATGCCGCAATCCCTCATCCAGAAATCTCTCCTTTATATGAACAATTCAAATCTGCATTCGACGACACCATACAGCGGATCAGCCGATACATTCGGATTCGTCCGGGTTCATTCGTACAATTCGTTTCGTCGAATGTTCAGTCGGCCCACCCATGGAATGGAGGCGGATGCTGAGATGGCAACGATTTATAAAGAAATTTGGATTGAGGCATCTCCGGAACTCGTATGGGATGTCGTCCGTGACGCCGGCGCCGTGCATAAACGGTTCGTGCCGGATTACACGGCTGAGACGCATTTTGACGGGGTGAACCGGCAGATCCATTTCAGCAACGGCAATATCGTGAAAGAGCTGATCGTCACCCGGGATGATGAGCAGAGAAGAATGGCTTATGCGGTGGTGGAAACGAAAATGCCGTTGCAGCATCACCATGCTTCGTTTCAGGTGTACGAGGACAGCGGGGGCCGGTGCCGCCTTGTGTGGATTACGGATTTTTTGCCCGACCAGCTGGCAGCTGAAATCCAGATCCGGGTCGACCGGGGAGCAGAGGTTATGAAGCGAACCATTGAAACCGAAGCACGGAACAACGTGTAACTAACAGGCAGGTCCATTCGTGATATCAGCGGATGGGCCTGCCTTTTTGATGCAAACCATCCCAGTGGGTCCGCATATTAAAAAAGCAGACTGGGAAAGTTAACCGGTAACGGCCAAAGTACATATTCCTTGGTCCAGGCACATTGTCGCCAGATATATAACATGGAGGTAAGAAAGAGCGATGCCCAAGGATTTTATCGAAGCACTGAAAAGAAGACGTTCCATCTATACCATCAGCAAACAGAACGTGACCACCGATGAGCGTATTCAGGAAATCGTGGAGGACGCAGTCAAGCATGCGCCTTCCTCGTTCAATTCCCAAACCTCCCGCGCGGTCGTTCTGCTCGGGTCCAACCATGACCGCTTATGGGATATTACGGAGGATATTTTGCGCGAGGTCGTCAACAATCCGGAGGCGTTTAAATCGACTGAGCAAAAGATCGGTTCGTTCCGCAGCGGCTACGGCACCGTTTTATTCTATGAAGACATGGACGTCGTTCGCAAATTTCAGGACCAATTCGCCGCCTACAGCGAAAACTTCCCGATATGGTCCAATCAAACCTCGGGGATGGTGCAGCTGATCGTTTGGACGGCGCTTGAGCTTGAAGGCTTCGGCGCTTCGCTTCAGCATTACAACCCGCTGATCGACGAGCGTGTCCGGGGTGAATGGAACCTTCCCGAATCCTGGAAGCTGATCGCCCAAATGCCTTTCGGCAAACCGACGGCGCCGGCAGGGGACAAGGAGTTCCAGCCGATTGCGGAGCGCGTAAAAGTGGTTCGCTGATCCATTGCGCTCATACTAGTCAACAATGCCCGGTGTCCTTCATGAGGATGCCGGGTATTGTTGTGTACCATTGCATACCAGTCGTATCCGACTGGCGTGAGCACCTCTTTATGTTATAATATTTATTTTAGAAGATGACTTGAGTGTAAGGGTCCTCAGCGAAGGAGGAATGAGAATGAAACGGTGGAAACAATGGACGGGCATGGGTCTCCTGTTCTGTTTATTGCTCTCTGCCTGCACAACAGAGAAGGAAGAACCCGCGTCTGTACCTGTCCCGAATCCCGAGCCTGCAGAGCTGGGGCAAACGCTGACCGTGGTGCCGACAGAATCAGCCAAGGCCGCTGCGGAAGATCCATCCCAATACCAAATACAGACCCGCTTGACGGACTTCCAGCTCCTAAGCGGGACGACGGGCATCGCGTGGGGACTGACGAGAAATGAACTGCGGATGTACCTTACGGAAGACAACGGAAAAACGTGGGTCAACATTTCGCCGGCTTCCAATGTACAATTTCCCGACAATTTAAAATATGGAAGAGACCTGTATTTCAAGGACCGGATGAACGGCTGGGTAGTCCGCAACGCTTCCGGCACGTCGGAGACGATCGTGCTGCATACGTCGGACGGAGGCGGTTCCTGGAAAGTAGCCTCCATCCCGGACAAGAACAAGGTGACCTCGATCTTTTTCGATTCCGATCATGTCGGCTGGATTATGCTGACTGCGGAATCATCGACAGGCAAACAGGATAAAACGCTGTATAAAACCGAAGACGGCGGAGCCAAATGGAAAATGGTGATGCATAATTATATCAGCAGCAATCAGACGTCGACGCAGGGTGCTATTCCGCCGCTCGGCTATGCGATGGGCATGACCTTTACCAGCCCGGCAAAAGGCTTTGCGATGATTCAGGAGCTTGGGGTGCCGAAGCTGTACCGTACACAGGATGGGGGCAGCGAGTGGAGTGAAGGACCGGCGTTTTTTAACCGGGACAAGCTGGCGTCCTGCAGCGGATTTATTCCGTCAAGCCCGGAATTTTTCGATACGTCCAATACGGAAGGCTGGATTCCCGTCGGCTGCCAGGTTGGCGATTCAGCTAAATACAACGGCTTTTTCACGAAAGACCAAGGCCAGACCTGGACTTTTGCCCCTTTTAACCTCGGATGGAATAAGGGGGTAAACCAGTCGCTTCGTCCTTCATTTATTAATTCTACACAAGGCTGGGCTCTGGTCGGCAATCTAATGTATCACACCGAAGACCAAGGGAAGACGTGGATGCCGCTGCCCGCAAGCCGCGTGCTGACCAGTATATTAAAGGAATATCCCGAAGTCGGTAAACTGCAGTTCAGCTCCCAGCGCGTCGGCTGGATGCTCGTTATGAAAAATGACGAAATGCGATCGCGGCTCCTTCAGACGATTGATGGGGGAATTACATGGAAAGTGCTCTGATCCCGTAAGATTGGCATCAAGTTCTTCAAATGGACGCATATACTGTTAATGACCATGCTATGCGTGTCACTGTGAAGCTTGAAGCTGGTGGATGGAAGGGGGAAGAGCATGGGAGATACGTCTTTCTGGATGTTCGATTTCTTCGGAAAGGTCATGCCGATCTTTTTTGTCGTTGTTATCGGAATTATTGTACTGTCTGCCGGAAAAGGTATTCTGCAGTGGGGGCGCAACAACAAGCAGCCCGTGCTCACCGTGGATTCCCGGATTGTCAGCAAACGCAGTCAGGTCAGCCATCATCAGCATCAAGATACCAATGACCATCTATCCAGCTATACGAAAACGACCTATTACCTTACTTTCGAAGTGGAGAGCGGCGACCGGATGGAATTTACGGTTAGCGGCGAACAGTACGGTTTATGTGCCGAGGGCGACGCCGGCCGGCTTACCTTCCAGGGAACGAGATACCTGGGATTTCAGCGCTACATGCGTGTATCCGGAGAAGAAGGCACCCCGGGCGCTATTCGGAGGATGAACCCATAGTTTCGGAACACGAATCCAAAGAATTGAATGGATGCGTCTTCGGCAGATCACTCTGCCGGAGGCGCTTTTTTTCTGATTTGCGCGGACAGCATGAAGCACGGACGTTTCTTGATTCCCCGGCTGCGTTAAGGTTAAATAGAGACATAGAGATTAGATCTAAAGGAGGAATGGTCATGTCATTCGAAGGAAAAGTCGTCGTGGTGACCGGGGCGGCGCAGGGAATCGGAGAAGGAGTTGCACGGGCTTTTGCCCGGCATGGCGCGCGGGTCGTCCTGGGTGATCAACATGAGGAGACAGGTGCGGCAGCTGCCGCCTCCATCCGCCAGGACGGGGGACAAGCTGTGTTCTGCCCGTGCGACGTGCGAAACGAAGCGGATATCAAGCGGCTGATGCAGACGGCACTGGAAGAATACGGGAGACTTGACGTCGTGATCAACAATGCCGGCGTGTCACGCTGGAAGTCGCCGTACGATCTGACGGTGGACGAATGGGATGACGTGCTGAACACGAATGTCCGCAGCTGTTTTCTGGCGACCAGGGAAGCGGCCCGGATTATGAAGGAGAAGGGGAATCATGGATCTGTTGTGAACATGGCGTCGACCCGTTCACTCATGTCGGAGCCGAATTCCGAGGCGTATGCCGCCTCCAAAGGAGCGATCGTGGCCTTGACCCATGCGATGGCCGTCTCCCTTGGGCCGGACGGGGTCCGTGTCAACTGCATCAGCCCGGGCTGGATCGAAACGGGAGACTACTCCGCCCTGCGGGAGGAGGACCACAGTCAGCATCCGGCGGGACGAGTAGGTAAACCGGATGATATCGCCCGGGCTTGTCTATATTTGGCAGATCCGGACAATTCATTTGTAACCGGGACCCACCTCGTAGTCGATGGGGGCATGACCCGCAAAATGATATATGAACCGTAACTTTTCGACTAATCAAAAGGTACTAATCCTTTCCAATTTTTCTCTATAGCCTTGTAAAAGGTAAAAATTAACTGGAGAATTTAGTTCCTTCTATGCAGTCGGGAAACCTGCTGCCTGTGGTGAGCCCAGCCTAATAAGGACTTGGGCTCATCTCTTTTTTCGACATCAATGCTATAATTACTCCGTTCTGCTAGAGATCTATAGGAATGGAGGGAAATTATGATTGTCAAAAGTTCTCGAATCCTGCTGACCGCGCTGATGTGCCTTTCGGCTTGGCTGCTGATGGGGTTTTCTTCCCCGTCCGGACCGGTCAAAGCCACATGGGTATGGCAGACGGAGCTGATCGAGGATGGCGGGAAGAACCTGCTTGACTTTGCCCAAAACCAAGGAATCAACTTGATTTACTTACAGATTAATCGGGACATGCCGGCAAGCGAATATGAAACTTTCATAAAAAATGCTCATGCTGACAACATTGCCGTGCATGCGCTCGGTGGTGACCCGGGTTGGGCACAGACCAAGCACCGTGACCGGCTTGTGGGCCTGGTGGATTGGGTAAACGATTACAACAACGCTGAAGCGTCTGACGCCCAGTTCGACGGTATCCATCTGGACATCGAACCTTATGTTCTTCCGGAATGGGGCACCGACCCGGAAGGCGTCATCGGGACATGGATCAATAATATACAAGCCTTCCTGGATGCAGCGCACGCATCCGGCTCCAAGCTGGACCTCGGGATCGATCTCCCGTTCTGGTTTGACGGGTATACCGTCCCGGACCAGGGCGACGAGAAGCTGACCGAATGGTTTATGAAGTCGTTTGACCATGTGACGGTTCTGGCTTACCGCAATACGGTCGATTCGGAGCACGGCATCGTGGAACTGGCCAGGGACGAGATGGAATCCGCCCAGCGGCTCGGCACCAAAGTCCTCGTGGCCGTCAACACGAAGCAAATGCCCGGTGAGGAATATACGTCCTTCTACGGAAGCGGGAAGAGCGAAATGGATCAATCGCTTGAATCGCTGTCGGGCGCGCTGGAATCCTATACCTCGTATGGTGGTATCGCGATTCACGACTTCCGCAACTGGGAGAACATGCCGGACGGTGGAGAGCCGGGAGGCACCAATCCGGATCCCGCACCTAATCCAGATCCAGAGCCTGAGACACCTTCGGACGGCCAAGTGCCGGACCCCGATCCGGTAGACAGGGATAAGCAGGTGCGCGGCACCTACGTATGGGAAGCCAATCAGGTTATGGAGCACGGCCAGGAAATTATCGAATTTGCCAAGGAGAAGAAGCTGAACTGGCTGTTCGTCCGCCTGGACCTTCAGCAGCCGATTGAAGCGTATCGTTCGTTTGTGAAGGAAGCCTCGGCCGCTGGCATCGAAGTTCACGCCATGGGTGGTCACCCGATTTGGGCACTGACGGAGAGCCGTCCGAAGATGATGAAACTGGTGAATTATGTGAAGAAATATAACCAAGAGGTGGCAGGGGACGAGCGTTTCCATGGTATCCATCTGGATATCGAGCCGTACGTGCTGCCGGAATGGAGAAAGGATCCGGGTCATCTCCTTGAGGAATGGACAGGGAATTTGAGCGCTTTTGTCCAGGAAATCAAAAAGGATTCGAATCTGCAGGCCAGCATGGATTTGGCCGTTTGGCTGGACAAATACAAGGTCCCCGGCACGGAAGAATCCATCAGCAAGTGGATGATCGACAAGATGGATTTTGTATCCCTGATGGCATTCCGCGATACGGCGGGAGGAACGAACGGGATCGCAGCCGTCTCCAAGGAAGAGATTGCCTTTGCCAATGAGCTTGGCAAGCCAATTCTCATCTCTGTCGAAATGAAGGACAGCGGGGAAGGGAACCATATTACTTTTGCCGAGGAAGGATCCGCCTACATGGAGGAAGAACTCGCGAAGCTGCCTGGGCTGCTGGCCGACTCGCCGTCCTATACCGGAAACGTTGTTCACGCTTACGACTACTGGAAAACCGCGAAGCCTTAACCTGTTTTCCCTAGGCATTCACACAGATCTGCCGCCATGCATAACATAGGATGTAAACATTTTCGGACGACAAAGGAGTGTTGACCCGTATGGCGGATCAAGTGAAGCATTATTTTGCGAGGGGAAATACGGCGGACGGTCTATATACGCTGTTTGATTCGGTGCTGAGCGGCTTGGATACGGTCTTCGTACTGCAGGGCCGGGCAGGGACGGCGGTCTCGGCATTTCTCTCGGAGCTTGCGGAAGCATGGAGCCAAAAGGGCTGGAGCCTTCACTATATTCATCATCCGTTGAACCGAGACTGGCTGGAAGGGCTCATCCTGAAAGATATCGGCATCGGGGTTGTCGACGGCAACGCCTGGAGCGCCGATCCGGTTCTCGAAGGAACCGAAATCCGCATGATCGATCTGGAGGATGCGATTTCCACGGAGTGGCTGAACGAGCATGCCGGCGAAATGGAAGAAGCCGAGCGGCAAACGAGCGCGCTCTACAGCGAAGCCTACGATACATTCCAAAAAACGCTGCGGATCCATGATGAATGGGAGGCCTTCTATATCCAGAATCTGGACCGGGCCGTCATGGACCGGCTTGCCGAAGAGTGGGCGGAAGAACATCTCGTTCCGATCCGGCCAAGACGCGCCCATGCCGTTCACCGCTTCCTTGGCGCGGCTACCTGTGAAGGGGCTGTCGATTATGTTCTGAATTTAACGGATGGCCTGGAGAAGCGCGTCTTTGTCAAAGGCCGTCCGGGTTCCGGCAAATCGACGCTGTTTAAACGCCTTGCCAAAGCGGCGGAGGAGCGAGGGGTCGACACGGAAATCTATCACTGCGGCTTTGATCCGAACAGCCTGGACATGATTATTTTTCCGCAGCAGAGCCTGGCGATCTTTGACAGCACGGCGCCCCATGAGCATTTTCCGAGCCGTGAGGGCGACGAAATTCTCGATGTTTACGAACTGGCGATTAAGGCGGGAACCGACGAACGGTATGAGGATCAGATCGCCGAAATTCGCGGCCGCTACTCCCGCTCGATGAAGGAAGCGATCGCCTTGCTGGCCACAATCAGAGAAGTTCAGGAGCCCGTTCTGCGAATTTATGACCAGGCAGTCGACCGGGAGGCCATCCGCCGTTTGGCTGAAGGAATCTCGGCTGAAGTGGATGCCTTGACGAACTCGTCGGTCGTTGGCGATTAATTACGGTTACCCGCGTCTTTGCATCATAGGAAAGCCCCGGTTTCCAATTCCTTGGGAACGGGGCTTTTTGGTGCATGGCTATCCCGCAGCGGCTTTACTTGACTTGCCTATGTCTGCTGTCTATGATGATACAAGCTCCGCAATCCATGAGAAGAGGGAGGAAATGAACCGAATGGACACACGCTCCTTTGTTTATGTCACCTATATTGCTGCGACGCCCGAGAACCTTTGGCAAGCGTTGACCGATGGCGACCTGACCGAGAAATACTTCTTCGGAACACGGGTGGAATCCGAGTGGACAGTCGGATCAGCCGTGAACTATCTGCGAGGCGGCGAGGTAACCGATTATGGTGAGGTGCTGGCGTCTGATGCGCCCAGACAGCTGTCTTTTACTTGGACCTATAAAGGGGACAACACGCCCCGGAACAGCCCGGGCGTCGTCACCTTCGAGCTGCAGCCCATGGGTCCGGTTGTGAAGCTGATTCTCCGGCACGAGAACTTGCTGGACAGCGACTTTGTTGATGAAGAACGGACCTTTGAAGGGTATAACAACGGCTGGCCGGCGATTCTCAGCAATCTCAAAACCTTTTTGGAAACAGGTGAGACGATGCCGCCGATTTCTCTATAACGGCTTGCGGACAATGATCTGGATAATGTTCCCTGCAAAAGACAAAACGAAAGCCGGAATTCTCGAAAAGAGAACTTCCGGCTTTTCCTGTTTGTTTCTGCTATAAGTGCTGTCTTCGCCAACATAAGAGGGTCATGCTAAGGGTTCAAGCTATTAGTTGACCTTAATGGCCAACCGTTTTGTTATATTCCTCGATCTTGCTCGTAATTTCCTTGGCGGCATCATCCAATGCCTGCTTGGACGTTTTTTTGTTGTTAAGCACTTCCTCGATCGCCGTTTCCGTCAGCTGGCGCGCTTCGGGGAACACACCCATCACTGCGCCCTGGGTAGCGAGGCTTGGTTCAGTTTGGTGCAGCTGATCTACGGCCGTCTGGAACTGCGGATACTGCTTCATGTTGTCTTTCACGTTCTGTTCGTCATAAGCTTTGGTCGTGATCGGGAAGTAGCCGGTATTGATATGCCATTCCGCTTGAGATTTCGGCTCAGCCAGAAATTTAATGAACTCCCAGGCTGCTTTTTGTTCGGCTTCCGGCCGATTGTTCAGGATCCAGTTGCTCGCCCCGCCGACAATGACTCCGCCTTTCGTTGCGGCGTCCGGCTTCGGCAGGAAGGCGGTGCCGACTTCAAACTTGTCCCCAGCAGCCTTAACAATACTGCGCAGCGAAGCCGTGGAATCGAGCGTCATGGCGATTTGCCCGGCGGCAAATGCCTTGGACGTATCATCCGTCTTGCGACCGAGGTTCAAGAGCGACTTGTCGTCCACCATTTGCTTCCACCAATCGAGCGTCTTGACGGCCGCGTCACTGTTCAGCTGCGAGGCGGTGGCCATACTCGTTCTGCCGTTGCCGTTGTTCAGGAGCTCTGCGCCCTGATTGGCCAGCAGCTGCTCCATAAACCAGCCGTAAATCGCGAAGGAACCGCCGGCTTGTCCCTGCTTGGTGAGCTTCTTCGCCGCTTCCGCCACTTCGGCGTACGTGGCCGGCGGCTTCTCAGGGTCCAGTCCGGCTGCTTTGAACGCGTCTTTGTTGTAGTACAAAATCGGGTTGGACGTGTTAAACGGCATGGAGTACAGCTTGTCGTCAAATTTGTAATAGTTCAAAATGTTCGGTTCGAGGCTGGAAATGTCAAATTGGTCCGCATCAATGAACTGCTGTACGGGTGTAATCGCCTTGGTGTCGATCATGAAGCGGCTGCCGATCTCGTACACCTGAATCAGGGAAGGACCGCTGTCCGAGCCGAGCGAAGCTTTGAGCTTGTTCAGGCTCTCGTCGTACGTCCCCTGGTATTCCGCCTGAACGACGATATCTTTATGAGAAGCGTTAAATTCATCCACCAGCTGCTGTGCCGCTTTTCCCACATCCCCGCTCATGGAGTGCCACCAGACCACCTTTACAGGGCTGCTGTCGCCGGAAGCGGAAGCCGCGGCATTTGCCTTATCTTCCCCGGAAGCTTGGCCGCCGCTGGATGTTCCGCATGCCGCCGTAAGCAGCATCATGCAGGACAGCAGCATCATGGCGAGTGATTTCTTGCCGAATGGTTTCATCTTCAACAATCTCTCCCTTTTTGAAATCGTTAATTGATATTGGAAATTATAAGCCGGCCGGAACGCCAACCGGCTTATAACAACGATCCGGTTCATTGAGTGCAAATGGACTGAATGTGCGTCGATAGACTTTTTCCTCATGCCACTACTAGCCTTTGAGTGCACCTGCGGTAATACCCCGCACCAACGGCTTCAGACCGATGATCAGGAGCAGGAGGGACGGCAGCAGAAGCACCACGATGCCGGCCATGACGACGTTCCAGGCGGTGACTTCCTCAAACTGCAGCATGCCGATGCCGATCTGTACGGTTCGCATGCTTTCCTTGTTTGTAATGAGCAGGGGCCACAAATAATTGCTCCAATTCGTCAGAAAGGAATAGACGGCAAGGGTCGCCAGGGCCGGCGCCGACAAAGGCAGCACCAACCGGGAAAAGATGCGGAGATGGCCGCAGCCGTCCATTTTTGCCGCCTCGAACAGTTCTTTCGGCAGCTGCAAAAAGTACTGTCTGAGCAGGAACGTGCCGAACGCCGAAGCGATAAAGGGAACGATCAATCCTTGATACGTATCGACCCAATGCCAGCTGCGTACGGTCAAATAATTGGGAATCATCGTGACTTCCCATGGAATCATCATCGTCGACAGAAACAGGGAGAACAGCAGCGCCTTGCCGGGAAAGCGCAAGAACGCGAAGGCATACGCCGCCAGGCTGGCCGTAATCAGCTGGCCGAGCATGATGGCCGTGGCGACGACGAAGCTGTTGCCGATGAACCGGGCCACCGGAATGGTCTCGAACACCTGAACGAAGTTGGCGAAATGCAGTCCCGACGGAAGCAGCCTGGGCGGGTACGCCGCTGACTCAGCGCTGCTCATGAAGGCTGACGATAGCGTGTACAGCAGCGGAAACAAAACCGCCAGAGACGCCAGGATCAGGAGAAGGTACAGCAGCGGCTGCTGGATTCTGCTAAGGGTCATTGGTAATGCACCTTCTTTTCGCCGAATTTAAACTGCAGGATCGTCAGCGCCGTGATCAAGACGAACAGGATCAGCGCCTGCGCACTGCCGCTGCCGAAGCGATAGTTGATGAATGCATCCTGATAAATGTTATACACAAGGACGTCGGTGCTGTTCATCGGGCCGCCTTTGGTCAAAATGTTGATTTGGGCAAAGGATTGGAACGCGCTGATGATCGACACGACCCCAACGAAGAAAAGGGATGGGGAGATCAGCGGCAGCGAGATCCGGAAGAACGTTCGAACCGATCCGGAGCCGTCGATCTTGGCGCTTTCGTACAGGTCGTCCGGAACGCCCTGCAGGCCGCTCAGCAGCACGATGTAGTTAAATCCGAGGTTCAGCCAGACGGTCATCATCGCGATCGAAGGCAGGGCCCACTTCGGATCGGTTAGCCATTGGATCGCCGGGATACCGAGAAAGCTGAGCCCGTAATTCAGAATGCTGAGGGTCGGGTGGTACAGAATCATCCAGATGACAGAGCCTGTTCCGACCGAGACGGCCATCGGCAGAGAAAAGATGAAACGGAAGATCTTCATGCCTCTAAGCTTCTGGTGGGACAAGGCGGCAAGCAGCAGGGCGGCCGCCGCACCGGTCGGCACGGTGAACAGGATGTATTTTACGGTGACCCACAGGCTGTTATAGAACTGGTCCGAGCTCAACACGGCCTTGAAATTGTCGATTCCGACGAATTCGGCAATCCGGCCTTGCGGATCCGTCAAAAACAAGCTCAGATAGACGGATTTACCAAGGGGGTAAAACAGGAAGATGCCGAAAACGATCAGAGAAGGAGCCAGGAAGCCATAGGCCAGCAGCCGTTCTTTCCAGCGGGAAACACGCAGCGATTTCAGCGGGATGGCCCCGGCACGGGCGCGGGATCGGGGAGGATTGGGTAGCGTCATGTCTTTTTCCATCAGCCTGGTTCGACCTCACTTTATAAGGATGTGGACTTTCCTTACCCAGTATAGAGAGGCGTTGTTAACGGGAAATCAGACGAATGTAAAGCTTTCCTGCGGAACGGACAACTTTGTCAAATGCTTGTAAATGAGCTGCAAGAAAGGACAAGAAGCGCAATTTTTCTGGTCACCAACTGGGCGGATGCACATACACTGTAGAGGAAAACATCGAAGCAAGGAGGATGGACCTTTGGCTGTCATCAAAACCAATTCGGAGCAAACCAGGCTTCTGGCACGGCTTATGAGAGCGGAAGCGGAATCTGAGGGAGACCTGGGCATGCTGATGGTCGGCAATGTCGGGGTGAACCGGGTGCTCGGCAACTGCCTGGATTTCAACAATATCCGCAGCATTCGGGATATGGTGTTTCAAAGTCCCGGCGGGTTTGAGTCCACGCAAAAAGGGTACTTCTATCAAAGAGCTAGAGACGCCGACATCAGGCTCGCAAGGCGGTCGATTAACGGTGAAAGAACCTGGCCGGCATCCAATGCGCTGTGGTTCTTCCGTCCGACGGGAGAATGCCCGCCGACCTGGTTCAACCAGCAACAAACCGGGCGTTTTAAATCCCACTGCTTCTTCAGCCCAACCGCCGCAGATTGCCCACGAGTCTATGGATAGACCTTCAAGCAGCACATGGGACATGGTTTTCCAATTTGCCATATATAAAGGAGGATGCAAAACACAATGATACCGCAACCGTTCCGACCTGTTACGTATTCTGGAGGAGGTTATCCCGGGGTCTCCGGCATGGGGCCGATGGGCCAGCACGGAATGATGGGTCCAATGGGGCAGCAGGGGATGATGGGTCATCAGGGGATGATGGGGCAGCCCGGAACTACGGGAACCGTTCCTCCGCCAGTGACCAGCGGCAGCCCGATCACACAGACCGGCGCTGTCATCCAGGCACCGCCTTCCCAGCAGTTTGAGCAGTCGTACGTTGAGAACATACTTCGCCTGAATCTGGGCAAAACGGGCACCTTTTACATGACATACGAAAACAACTCGCAGTGGAATGCAAAAATATTCACCGGCGTCATCGAGGCGGCAGGCCGTGACCACATCATCATCAGTGAACGTTCGACAGGCAAACGGATTATTTTGCTGACGATCAACCTGGACTACATTACATTTGACGAGCCGCTGATCTATCAATATCCGGGTGTTATCGGCAACCCGCCGACAACCCGTTAAACCGCATTACGCCCATAAAACCTATAGCAAATGACGAAAAAGCCGTCCCTGGTGTCTGAATTGACAAGGGACGGCTCTTTTAGCCTGGCAACCGCTCGATTGCTTGAAATATCAGGCCGTCCCTGAATGATGCAGTCATACCTTGCCGTTTGACTGTGTAGTGTATAATTATATAATTAAGTATAGTGTATAAATTAAGCTTAAAGATTTCGTTTATTTGAAGGGAGATGAATCCATTGGGAAGTTGACGGCCTATTCGCAGCAGTGGATAACGGTGGTTCACCATTTTAACTTACGAAGGAGGTGTACCTATTTGCCGGTCAAGGATGACGGTGAATAGGAAGCAGATTGGGAGACCCCTTACCGAGTTTGATATGGGTTTTTATACTCGTATTATTGAACGGTTTTTTTGTATCGGTTGAATTTGCCATGGTCAAGGTCCGGAGCAGCCGGGTAGAGACCTTGGTGGAAGAAGGACGACGAGGCGCGGTGTATGCCCGCAAGATCGTCAACAATTTGGATGCGTATTTGTCCGCATGCCAGCTGGGCATTACGCTCGCTTCGCTGGGGCTTGGATGGCTCGGCGAACCGGCGGTCGCGACGCTTCTCAGACCTTTGCTTCATTCGCTAGGTTTTGGCGAAGCAGCTGTACACGGCATTGCGGTCGTCATTGCATTCCTGCTTATTACAATTCTCCATATTGTGCTTGGAGAACTGGCGCCGAAGACGATGGCCATCCGCAAGGCGGAATCGGTCGTGCTCATGTCGTCGGCCATCATGATCTATTTCAACAAATTGATGTACCCGTTCATTTGGGTATTGAACGGATTGGCAGGCAGCCTGCTGCGGGTGTTCCGTGTCGCCCCGGCTTCCGAGTCGGACTCGGCACATACGGAGGAAGAAATCCGCATTCTGATGAAAGAAAGCAACAAAAACGGACTCATTGACAATACGGAAATGGCACTGGTTGATAACATATTCGAATTTGCGGAAACGACCGGACGGGAAATCATGATTCCCCGAACGGAGATGATCTGTCTGAATACTCAGCTGTCCCGGGAGGAGAATCTCGAGATCGCTTATGAAGGCATGCGGACCCGGTACCCTGTCTGTGACGGGGATAAGGACCATATCATCGGCTTCCTGCACATTAAAGACTTATTACATTCCACAACGCTTGAATACAATACTTTGATACGTCCGATCCTGACTGTGCCCGAATCCATCCAGATCAGCGCATTGCTGAAACTGATGCAGCGGGGCAAAACCCAGATCGCCATCCTGATTGACGAATATGGAGGCACATCCGGGCTGGTTACCCTGGAAGACATTATGGAAGAGATCGTCGGTGAAATTCAGGACGAATTCGACGAGGAACGTCCGGGAATCGAGAAAATCCGCGACGACGAATATTCGATTGACGGATTGATGCTGATTGAAGAAATTAACGAACGCTTTGGTCTGGAGCTGGATACATCCGATTACGATACGATCGGCGGCTGGCTGTACTCACGCATCGAGGCGATTCCTCCGCAGCGAGGACTGTCGGCAGAACTGGACGGCCACATTTTCATAGTGGAAGAAACGGATAATAAGCGCATTTCAAGGATTAAGCTCCTGAAGCCAGAGGTCATGGTCGAGGAAGCGGGCGCGTAGAGTTGTAACATATAGGGAGAAGTTCACGGGAGCAGTCCGCGGATTGGCGGGTGCTTTCTAAAGGGCACAGTGCTGCGGCGCTGTGCTCTTTATATTCACAGGTTGGGTCTTCAATTTTTCTTAGTAAATCGATAAGAAATCCTTATATTGAGTTCCATTATGTGCTGAAAAGGCAGCATTTCGAACGAATGCCGTTTGGACTATCGCACGGTGATTCGTTAAAGGAGTGGAACATCACGGAGCATTCACGTTATAATGATTACTAATTTGAGAGGGGGAACCGAGGATTGGATTACCGCATTGACATCAAATTCGAGCCCGTACATGAATTTATGAACAGCCTTCATACCTATATTTGCCGGGCGTCCTACAAAAAGATCGATCTGTCCCCTTCGTGGGCAACGGCCACCAAAAAACAGCTCAAGCCGGAATTTGCCGCCATGCTGGACGAGATGCTCGTGAATGGCGACTGGTGGAGCTTTGCTTACCTGCTGGGCCTCCTCGTTCCGGAGGGCAGGGGCGTCGAGGGATTCCTGGACTGGCTGGAGAACCTGACGATTCAGGACCTGGTCCAGCTGTTTACGGCGAACGGCAATGAGTTTCCGGACGAGGATCTGGAGGTTTTCCTGGCCCGGACGCGGTCGATGTTTGAACAATGGTACGAGCAGTACTTCCGGAACGTAGATCCGGCCATTCTGCAGGCGCTGGAACGGGAGAAAGAGGAGCGGCTGCAGCAGCTGACGGACGCGGACCGGGCGGATTTTGTCGACGAGACGACCAACGGCATGCTGTTCAAACCGGTGGACAGCGCGGACGAGCTGGTGCTCATTCCGCAGTACCATTTTCAACCGGTCAACATGGTGACCCATTATGGACGGAAAATTTACTGCCATTATAATTCCCGCATTTATTTGGGAGACGATGATTATATTCCGACCCATGACCTGCGGATGATCCGCAGCCTCGGCGAGAAAAGCCGACTTAAAATTTTGCGCTTTCTGCATGGAGGACCGCGGACGTTTACGGAAATCGTCAGTCATGTCCAGCTGTCCAAAGGCATTACCCACGACCACATCTCGAAGCTGCGCACCGCCGGGTTAATCTACGCCCATTTTGAAGGGGAGAACCTGACCGAATACAGCCTGAGAAAACGCGCCATCCATCAGATGCAGGAGCGGCTGCTCGGGTACATAGAAGAAGGCTGAAGCTTCGATACCAATTGGAACAGCAGAGCATGAGGGACCGGACCATAGTACACGAAGGGGTCATTCGGCAGCAGGGTCGTATAGACAGATACGAGCAGATATCATTATAAAAAATAGCCTGGCCGTAGATGTTACGGAACCAGGCTATTTGTACGTTAACCATTTACGGCCGGCTAAGTATATGATCTTCGGACTCTATTGCCGCTTTGAGCTCGTCCAGCAGCTGAAGCCACGTACGGACATGCCACTGCCTTGCAGCCATGCCTTGCGGGGTATTTTTCCATCCGATATGCATCACGCTAAGGCGGGTAAGGTCCTCCAGCTGTTTGAAATTGACCTGCACCATGGTTAAATCCCCGTCCAGATTCATCGTCTCCGCAAAAATTTCAGGTCCTTTCCACTCAAACTGCAGCACCCGCGGTTTCTCATATTTGAGCAGCTTGCATCCGGTCGGTGTCTGATCATTCGGGTTAGGGTACAGCTCGTATCTGCCGCCTTCCCATGGTTCAATCCGTGCTGCAGGAGCCAGCCACGCCTTAACGCGGTCTTCTTCCGTCCAAGCCCTCCATACCAGATCCAGCTCTTTTTCAATGAGTATTTCGTGTTTAATGGTCACTGTAATGAAGTCTCCTTTGGCCAGTCGTCAATGAATCTATGATTTACCTTATCCTAGCATATTTTTAAGGCCGAAGTCATGCCAAAACGGGAACAAACAGGGGACATCTCCTCAACGTTGAAACGGGCTATTTCCCTTACAGAAAACGCATATGACAAACTTTCAGAAAAAAACTTTTAGTTCTCTATTTACAGAACTCGAAATGGTTTCTATAATAACGATATCATCTACAAATATAAATCATACTTAATTCATCGGAATGGTGAGTAAAAACGGGAGGTTATGATGATGAAAAAAGGAGTGTACTTGCTAACTTCGCTGTTGATCGTCGGATCAATGCTGGTTACGGCATGCTCGAACAATAGTGATGACACGGGTTCATCCAGCGGAACGGCTCAAACGGAGCAAGGTACAAAAGATACAGCGGCTTCGTCCGATGCCGGAGGAACCTCTGCACTGACCGAGCCTTATACGGCAGCCGACTTGTCCAAACTGCCCGATGTGGCCAAGCAGCGTACGGACACGATTATCGTGGCGCTGACCGACCCAAGCGGTGCCTTCACACCTTATTTTACCCAGAGCGGTTATGACGGCAACGTCAACTCCCTACTGTTCGGTTCGCTGGTGACAGTGGACGATAAGGGATTGCCGGTTCCGGACCTTGCAGAGAAATGGGACATTTCCGAAGATCAGAAGACGATTACATATCATCTGCGGAAGGATTTGAAATTCAGCGACGGATCACCAATGACGGCTGACGACGTGGCATTTACGTGGACGATCCTGTTCGACCCGTCCTATGACGGCGATTCGATTATCCCGAGCACGATCGCGATCCAGGGCGCGCAGGATTATAAGGATGGCAAGGCGAAGAGCATTTCCGGCATCAAGGTGGTCGATCCGCAGACGATTTCCGTCACGCTGGATAAGCCGAACGCAACGGCGCTTGTCACGCTCGGCTCGAACATTTTGTCCAAGGCATACTACGGCAAGGATTATAAGTTCGGTGACCTGAGCTACATCAAAAACCTGCATCAAACGCCGGTCGGCAACGGCCCATACAAGCTGGAGAAATTCATTCCAGGCCAGGAAGTCCGTTTTGTCGCCAATGAGAACTACTATAAAGGCAAGCCGAAAACAGAGCACTTCATTTATAAAACGTCCGAAGGCGATGCCTGGCAGTACCTGGAGACCGGAGAAATTGACTACACTTCGTTCCCGGCCACAACCGAAAATATCGAGAAGCTGAAGTCCCTCGGCTTCACCAACATTTTGCCTTATACGGCCAGCAACTATGGTTACCTGCAGGTCAACCTGGAACACGAAGCGCTGAAGGATAAAAAGGTACGCCAAGCGATCGCTTACGGCCTTGATCGTCAAAGCATCTACGTGGACGCGAACGAAGGTGCCGGTGCAGTAGCCAACATTCCGGCTCCGCCGATCTCCTGGGCTTACACCGAAGACGGCATTAACCCGTACAAATTTGATTCGGAAAAAGCCAAGCAGCTGCTGGACGAAGCCGGCTGGAAAGTGGGCGCAGGCGGCATCCGCGAGAAAGACGGCAAGAAGCTGACGATCCACTACCTGGGCTCGAAGAGCAAGCAGACGGATATCTTTATTCCGGTGGCTAAAGAGAACTTCCAGGCGATCGGTGTCGACTTCCAGCCGGAAGTGTTCGCCGACTTCAACTCCCTCGTGTCCAAAGTGGAGAGCGGGGATTACGATCTCGTATCCTTCTCGACTCCGCTGCTGCAGGATCCGTCGGACGGCGTCATGCAGTTTATCGACGGCGAGATCAAAGCCTACGACAATCCGAAGGTGAAAGAGCTCTATGACAAAGCGCTCGCGACTTCCGACATCGAAGAGCGCAAGGCTATCTACAAAGAGCTGTTCCAGCTGCTAAACGACGAGCTGCCGGTCATCTTCACGAACTACAAGAAGACGGTGTACGGTTACAACGGCCGCATCGAGAACCTGAAGGTCAGCCCGTTCGTCGGACTTGCCAACAGCTTGCCTGACTGGTCGCTGAAGCCGGTACAATAATCAGAAGGACCCACAATGGAGTCCCCCGACCGCGAAGCAGCCGCTTCTGCGGCGGGGGACCATGTAATTAGGAGGCGAATGATGGGCACTTATTTGACGAAGCGTATCATTTACATGATCGTCATCCTGTTTGCGGCATCCTTTTTGATCTTCAGCCTCTACGCGCTGACTCCGGGGGATTTCATCAGCAGCAACATCAAGCTGAGCCCGGAACGTAAAGCGGAGTTAAGGGAGATTTACGGACTGAGCAAGCCGCTGCTGGAACGGTACGGCATATGGATGAACAACGTATTTCACGGAGATTTCGGTTTCTCTCTGGCGCAGCAGCAGCCGGTGCTGAAGCTGTTTAACCAGTATATTTGGAACTCCTTCCTGCTGGCGGTCGTATCCACGTTTTTGACCTGGGTTATCGCCGTGATCATCGGGGTCGTTTCCGCTTATAAGCAGTATTCGTGGTTCGACACGATCGTGATGGTGGCTATTTTTGCCGCCATGTCGATCCCTTCCTTCTTCATAGGCCTGTTCCTGATCAAGATTCTGGCCGTCGACCTGAAATGGCTGCCGCCGGGCGGGATGTTAACGACGGGAAGCAACGCGACTGGATGGGCTTATATTAAGGAAGTTATCCATCATATGACGCTGCCTGTGATCGTCATGACGCTGCTCGGCGTCGGCTCGCTGACGCGTTATTTCCGCAGCAATATGATCGATGTCATCAAGCAGGATTATATCCGCACGGCTAGGGCGAAAGGGCTGAAGGAAGACAAAGTGCTGTTCAGACACGCTCTGCGCAATGCGCTCCTGCCGGCCATCACCCTGGTTGGCTTTGAACTGCCGGCCTTGTTCGGCGGATCGATTATTATCGAAAAAATCTTTAACTGGCCGGGGATCGGCCAGCTGTACATGCAGTCCTTCAGCCTGCGGGACTATCCGCTGCTCATGGGCTTCACGATGCTGCTGGCGATTCTGACGGTCATCGGCACGCTGCTGTCGGATGTGCTCTATCACATCGCCGATCCGCGCGTGCGGCTGCATTAGGGAGGGGAGACGCTTATGGCCATTAACAGTACACCAATGACCGATGCCGTTCCGGCTCCAACAACGACGCCGAAGTCTTCCTCCTTATTTAAACAGTCGATGCGGAGACTGCTGCACAACAAGCTGGCGATTTTTGGACTTGTCGTCGTGGTCATCATGTTTATCGCTTGTTTCCTGGGGCCTGTATTTTCGCCTTATGCCGATAACAAGATTCATATGAATGTGATGAACAAAGCGCCAAGCATGAAGCACTGGCTCGGTACCGATGCCCTCGGGCGTGACGTGCTTACGCGGGTACTTCAGGCCGGCCGCATTTCCTTGACGGTAGGTCTGGCTTCCATGTTCCTGTCCGTGTTTATCGGTGCGCTGCTCGGCGCGATTGCCGGCTACTACCGGGGGATCGTGGACCAAATCATTATGCGGATCGCCGATTTGCTCCTGACCATTCCGGGACTGCCGCTGCTGTTTATTTTCGGCGCGCTGCTGTCCGAATGGAAGGTGCCGACGAATTACCGCATGTATATCGTTATGCTGATGCTCGGCCTCGTCAACTGGCCGGGGCTTGCCCGGATGGTCCGGGGGCAGATGCTCAGCCTGCGCGAACGCGAATTCATGCAGGCCGCCGTAGTGCTCGGTCTGCGCGACCGCCGCAAGCTGTTCAACCACCTGCTGCCGAATATTGTTCCGCTCCTGATCGTCATTGCGACGCTCAATATCGGCGGTTCGATCCTCAGCGAGTCGGTGCTGAGCTTCTTCGGCCTCGGCGTCATGCCGCCGACACCGACCTGGGGGAATATGATCGACGCGGCGAACAATTTGATCGATTTTCAGGAGCATCCATGGCTGTGGATTCCTCCAGGATTTTCTATTTTTATTACGGTCATTGCCATTAACATATTTGGAGACGGACTCCGGGATGTGCTGGATCCCAAACAGAAGAGGTAGGTGAACAGCGTTCTATGAAAGATCTCATTAAAATCGACCATCTGCGCACGCATTTCTTCAGCGACAAAAACGTGATCAAAGCCGTAAATGACGTCAGCCTGCGCGTCCGGGAAGGCGAAACGGTATGCGTCGTCGGCGAGTCGGGCTGCGGTAAAAGCGTTACCGCCATGTCCATCATGGGTCTGATTGAGGAACCGGGAGGTAAAGTGGTTGGCGGAAGCATTGAGTTTGACGGCCGGGACCTGCTGAAGCTCAGCAAAAACGAGCTGCGTACGATCCGCGGGAATGACATCTCCATGATCTTTCAGGAGCCGATGTCTTCGCTAAACCCGGTTCTGAAAATTGGGCAGCAGATTATGGAGCCGCTTATGGTGCACCAGAAGCTGAGCAAGAAGGAGGCCCGCGCCCGTGCGATCGAACTGATCGAGCAGGTGGGGATCTCGCGGGCGGAGCAAATCGCCGATTCCTATCCGCATGAATTGAGCGGCGGTATGCTGCAGCGGATCATGATCGCGATTGCGATCTCCTGCGGTCCGAAGCTGCTGATCGCCGATGAGCCGACGACGGCGCTGGACGTTACGATCCAGGCTCAAATTCTGGATATGCTGCGCGAATTTAAAAAGAAGTCGAACATGTCGATGATGCTGATCACCCATGATCTGGGCGTCGTGGCCGAAATGGCGGATTACGTCGTTGTCATGTACGCCGGCAAAGTCGTGGAAGAAGGCGAAGTGGTGAAGCTGTTTGAGTCGCCGAAGCATCCGTATACGCAGGGGCTGCTAAAGTCCAAGCCGATCATTAATCAGCGGCAGGATGAGCTGTATTCGATCCCGGGGCAGGTGCCGAATCCGCTGGATCTGACCGAATCGTGCTATTTCCATGACCGCTGTGCGCACTGCATGGACATTTGCAGAACGAAACAGCCGGCGCTTAAGGAAGTTGCGGATCAGCAAAAAGCCGCTTGCTGGCTGTATGAGGAGGCGGTTGTTCATGTCTGATGCATTGCTTGAAATCAGCCATTTGAAAAAATATTTTCCGATCCACAAAGGCCTGCTGAACCGCACCGTCGGTCACGTGAAGGCCGTTGACGATATCAGCATCACGATCCGGCCGGGTGAAACGTTCGGGCTGGTCGGCGAGTCAGGAAGCGGCAAAAGCACGGTTGGCCGCACGGCCATCCGCCTGATCGAGAAGACGTCAGGAGAGGTCAAGTTTAAAGGCATCAATATTTACGACCTCCCTCCCGAGGAACTGCGCAAGCTCCGGCCGAGCATGCAGCTGATTTTTCAAGATCCGTACAGCTCCCTGAACCCGCGGATCCGCGTCGGAGACGCCATTGGCGAAGCGCTGCTGGATCACGGCCTGGTGCCCAAAGCCGAGATTCGCGACCGGGTGCTGGAAGTGCTCCAATCCTGTGGATTGTCCTCTTACCATATCGACCGGTTCCCGCATGAATTTTCGGGCGGTCAGCGGCAGCGGATCGGAATAGCCCGGGCACTGGTGCTCAATCCGGATCTCATTATTGCCGATGAGCCCGTCTCAGCGCTGGACGTATCCATCCAGGCACAGATCATCAACCTGTTCCGCAAGCTGCAGGAAACGCGCGGGCTGGCGTACTTGTTCATTTCCCACGACCTCAGCGTCGTGGAGCATTTATGCACGCGGATCGGCGTCATGTACCTGGGCTCCATGGTTGAGACGGCGACCCGGGATGAGCTGTTTAAAAATCCGCTGCATCCGTATACGAAGGCGCTGCTGTCAGCCGTGCCGGTTCCGATTCCGAAGCTGAAGCGGGAGCGCATCGTGCTGAAGGGCGACATTCCGAGCCCTTCCAATCCGCCTTCGGGCTGCAAGTTCCACACGCGCTGCCCGTTTGCGGTGGCCCGCTGCAAAGAAGAGGTGCCGGAATTCCGCGATGCGGGCGGCGGTCACTTCGTTGCCTGTCACCTGGTGTAACTGCCCCTTGTTAGGGGAAGGGAAACCCCCGTTTCGATCGAAACGGGGGTTTTTTAGTGCTTTTAATGAAAATGTGAGAAAAACCAAAGAAAATGATGAAAAAATGATGAAACCTCTGAAAGGAGACCGCCGTTAATAGTAGTGAAATTCAATATTTCCTAAAGGAAAGGTGAGAGTCATGACGAAGAAATGGATCAACCACAAACTGCCAGCCATTATTGCCGCCACTACCGTACTCAGTATGCTTCTCGCGACCGGGGCGGGTGCCGAACCAGCCGGATCCGATGATGCGGACATTTCCGCAGCCGCCGTAAAAGAACCGGGAGCCTTAACTACTCCTCCGCCTCCTGAACACTTCATCACGAGCTTCGCGTCTTTCACATACTTGAACAACTGCTATGCGTCAGCCTCGCTCGTCAATAGCACAACCGTGGCTTTAAAGGCCAGCACTTACGCCAAACAGAGCGTTGACAAGATTGGTGTCGACCTAACCCTGCAGCGCTGGACTGGATCTGCATGGGTCGATATGGAAACGAGACGGTTCCTGGACACTGGAAACAGCACTATATCCGGGGATTACAACGGCACGGTGATCACGGGATATTATTACCGAGCCAAAGCCTACCATACCGTATACCAAGGATCTGCTTTCGAACAGACCACCACGTATTCCCCACAAGTGTTTGCCAAATAGGATAACAAATAAAAGTGACCGCCTGCGGGCGGTCACTTTCTGGTCACGCTGAATAGGGGGATGCCAACAAATCATTCATTAGGGAAGCGGCTCAACCAGGTTGAGAATTTCCTCTTTACTCGCCGTGGTTATGATGTACAGCTGCACTTTATTATATTTCATGATCAGCGAATTCATGTTGCTTTCGGTGTAATAGGCTTCATAACCGTTCTTGAGCTTGATCTTGACAGGTTCTCCGTTCGTGAAATAGCCTGTGCTTGAATTCGGGAGAATTCGGCTCACGGTAATGAACAGATTATCGTCTTCCTTTGGCCCGGTATAAAGCATAGTAATTTCGTTATATTTCTTTGTTTCGAGATCTTTTGCTATGACGGTGGATTGCTTGAAATGATAACGCTCCGGAATCCGGCCGCTAAAATCCGGAATGGTAAAGCTCAATTCTTTTTGCACTTCACTGAGCGGGCGCGTTGTTGGGACACCCTGTTCCGAAGAAATGATTTTCCCATCCCATGGCGGCGGTTCCTTCTCTCCGTCCATATAATTTGGCGGTGGAGGGGTTTTCGCGATCCCTCCCGTATCAGACTGATCGTCTTGGAGAAAAACCACATTCTTAACGCCATCTCCCCAGTCAACAATGGAGTCGATCAGCGGAGAAATGGCCTTCGTCACGGCTGTGGAACTGAAAATGACCGCTCCGGCCACGAAAGATGCGGCCACCACACCGCCAAGCTGAAGGTGCCGATTACGTCTGCGGGAACGGTTCACTTCGTTCAGCCGGGCTTGAACCTTGTTCCAAGATGCCTTCTTACTATCTTCGGACGTCAAGGAAGTTGAAGAGGCTGCCTTCTCGAAGGCGGAATCGAACCAATCTTCAAATTTTTCGCTTTTCATCCTTTACCCCCCACTCCTTAAAGAGCATTTTCTTGATACTTTCGCGTGCCCGGTACAGACGTTGTTTGACGGCATCCTCGGTAACTTCAAGCAGATCGGCGATTTCCCGGTATGACAGGCCCTTTCGCCAGCGATACTCGACCAGAACCCGGTATTCCGGTTTCAATTCCCTTAAATACTGAATAATCGATTCTTCCATGAACTTCGTTTCTACCGTATTTTCGATTGACACCGTTGGCTGTGCAATCTCTTCTTTATACATAAAGACACCTTCGACATCGATTTGGTTACGGTACTTTTTATTTTTTCGTAAATAATTTATGGTCGTGTTGCGCGTCACGACTTTGAGCCAGGCTTTCAGCTTGGCTTCATTTTCAAACACGGGTTTGCTTTTGATGATCTTAATGAAAGCATCCTGGATAATATCTTCCACCACGGAATGGTTTTTCACGATATACATGATCATGCCGTAGGCATAATCATAGTACTCATAATAGATTTCTTCCTGTAAATCCCGGCTGAGATCGTTGTAATCCGTAGATACAAGAAGCCGGATCATGTTCGGCATGGCTTTCCCCTCTTTCCCATTCGCCCGTCTCTCGTCTGTTTTATCTCATCTTTCCCATTTTACATGATATGTCCAGTTTAGCCTATTCTTTCATGTGAAACGGATACGGAAGAGACAGGGGGAATCAGGCTTAAATAGCCGCATTTTCTTCCGAAAAAGACGCTAGATCGGGCAATACCAATACAGGGTGATCCAAAAACGGCGGTGAACGATTTTACAAAGATGGCTGTGAACAGGTAAGATTCAGCACATATCAACAATGTGCAGAAGGGGCTTGAGCCATGGGGGATTACAGACGCAAATCGCCTGAAGAAATTCTCGAAGAAATCCATAGACTGCGGCGGGGGAGGCTCAAAATCATCATCGGGGCGGTGACCGGTTCCGGGAAAACCTATCATATGCTCCGCGAGGGTCAAACCCTGAAGTCCCAGGGGATTGACGTCGTCATTTGCGCGGTGTCCACGCTGCAGCGTACGGAAACGAAAAAGCAGCTCGCCGACCTGGAGAGGGTGCCCAGCATCCACTGGAATGAAGGAGAAACGGAGCGCAAGGATCTGAATCTGCCGGGCATTATAAGCCGAAATCCCGAAGTTGTGCTTGTAGACGGATTAGCTCATCGAAACCGCAAGCACGCCGAGCATCGAACCCGGCTGGAAGATATCCAGTTTCTGCTGAATCACGGCATCAGCGTTATCACGACCCTCAATGTGTATGAAATTGAAGGCATTCATGAACTTGCCCGCAAATGGACCGGGGTAGAGGTCAGAGAAACCGTTCCGCTAACGACTCTTGGTATGGCCGACGAGGTTCGGCTGATTGACGTTTCTCCGGAAACGCTCATCTCCCGGTTAAACGAAGGCCATCTGCAGAGCAGCTGGGACGGGGCGTCCTTTACCCGCAAGGATTTGGCCCTCCTTCGGGAGCTTGCGCTGCGCTTGATGGCCGACGATGTGAATCAGTCGCTGGAGAAGTTCCGCGAGCACGAGGGCATCAGCGGTCCCTCCGGTGCCTCGGAGCGTATCCTGGTGGCGGCGCAATACCATTGGAACGGTTCGATCTATGTACGGCGCGGACAGCAAATCGCAAAGCGCCTGAACGGCGAACTGCTCGTCGTTGTCTTTACGCGGCCCAAGCCGTCACTGTCGCGCGAGCAAGAGGCATTTAAGCGTTCTTTGCACAAAATGGCGGACAAGACGGACGCCAAGCTGGAGGAGCTGCCTTTGTCGGCTCCAAGACGGTTTGCCAAGTCGCTGATCCGGTATGCTTTTGATAAAAAAGTGACCCGGATCGTGCTGGGGCATTCCCGGAAAAGCCCCTGGCAGGAGCTGTGGCAGGGTTCTGTGACGAACGGCATTTTGAAGCATGCGCATGGCATCGACGTGTTCTGGGTAGCCGACCGCACGGGGCAAGGGGAACCGCGGATTCTGCCGGCCCGCCGAACGCAAAACAAGCAGGGGAAGGGGTATCACCGGCTCAGCCGTGAGGAAATGAACGAGAAAGTGAAGCGGATCGAGCGCGGCCGGTTCAAAATTTATATCGGCGCGGCCCCCGGCGTAGGCAAAACGTACACCATGCTTCGCGAGGGGAATGACATATTGGCCAAGGGAACGGATGTGGTTATCGGGTGGCTCGAGACGCATGGGCGCGCGGAGACGGCGGCGCAGGCTGGCAGTTTGCCTGTTATCCCACCGAAGGAGATTTCCTATAAAGGCACTACGCTGTACGAAATGGATACAGAGGCGCTGCTGGCAAGAAGTCCGGAGCTCGTGCTCGTCGATGAGCTGCCTCACACCAACATGCCAGGCAGCCGTTTCCGCAAACGGTATGAAGATATTTGGCTTCTGCTGGAGAACGGAATTTCGGTCATAACAACCTTGAATGTTCAGCATCTGGAGAGTCTCAACGATGCCGTCGAGCGCATCGCCGGCATCCGGGTCTCCGAGACGGTACCGGACACGCTGCTGTCAATGGCCGATGAGCTGGAGCTGATTGACGTTACGCCGCAATCGCTGCAGGAACGGATGAGGGAAGGGAAAATTTATGCGGCGGACAAGGTCGATCAGGCGCTTGGTTCCTTTTTCCGAACGGGGAACCTGATCGCGCTAAGGGAGCTGGCCCTCCGGGAACTGGCCGACGATGTGGACGAGCGGCTGGAGTCCTGGCAGCGGAATATGTCCCTTCGCGGACCCTGGAGAAAGGAGGAGGTGATCTTTGTGTGTATCCTCCCCGGGACCTCTGCCGAGCGCCTCATTCGGCGCGGATTCCGGATCGCTTACCGCCTTAAGGCCGCGCTGCACGTGACTTGCGTCCGCATGGAAGGCCGGGATTGCGATCTGGGGCGATGGCAGGGGCTGACCGAAAGCCTGCAAGGGCATTTCGGCATTCTTGAAACAGAAGGGTGGAAAGGACTGCCGGCCAAAGTGCTGGGACAGGCCGAACAGATCCATGCCACTCAGATGATTCTAGGACGCTCAGAAGAAGGAATCATGACTAGATATGCACGCCGAAGAATGCTGAAACGGCTGATTCATGGGGCAAGCCGGATTGATGTGCTTCTCGTATAATGCCACAAATGGTATATTAGAAGAACATTCCTTTTAATCATGAACAGGAGGAGAACAAGTTGACACAATTTGCGGCATTTGAAGGCGATTTTAATGGGGAAAAGGCGATCTGGCTGAAGCATGGAAAATACGAAGCGGCAGTGCTGCCGGAGATCGGCGCCAATCTGATTTTATTCCGGGATACCGAGCAAAACTTCAAGTTTTTGCGGGAACCGGAAGCCGGTGAAATGGAAGATTTCAAGGCGAATCCGGGTGTCTACGGCATTCCGGTACTGTTTCCGCCCAACCGTTACGATGGCGGCAAATTCGAATGGGAGGGCAAAGTCTACCAATTCCCAATCAATGAAGAAGCCACGGGCAACCAGCTGCACGGATACATGCATACGATCCCATGGACCGTGGATTACATAACCAGCGACGATTATGAAAGCGCAGTCGTTGTGTCCCAGCGCGTAGGAGAAGGGCATCTGTATAAAAAGTATCTGCCTTTCGATTTCACGATTACGCTGCGATACTCCCTGAACCGGGAAGGGCTGCGGCAGCAGGTCACCATCACCAATGACGGCAAGGAAAAAATGCCTGTGCTGCTGGCGTTCCATACGGCGGTCAATGCCCCATTCGTTCCGGGAAGCGAAGCGAAGGATTACCGGGTTAAAATTACGATCGGCCAGCGGCGTGAGCTGGATGACCGGATGCTGCCGACAGGTGCTTTCCAGCCGCTGTCTCCGGAAGAGGAGCAGCTCAAAGGAGAAGGCGTGTTCCCTTACTTCACCGAAATGGACTTCCATTATACTGCTGAACCGCAGGACGGACGCAATCGGATGGAACTCACGGATACACGCACCGGGGACGTGCTGATTTACGACGTAGGTACCAGCTATAAGCACTGGATGGTTTGGAACCAGTTCGCCGGCGGCAAATTTTTCTGCCCTGAGCCTCAGATCAACCTCGTCAACGCTCCGAATATTAAAAACATTCCCGCAGAGGAAATGGGACTGTTCGGCTTGACCCCGGGCGAGAAGTGGGAAGAGACGAGCTTTCTGTATGCGCTCAAAAGAAATTAAGCATCGCGGCCGGGCTTCCTGATCCGCTCTTGAATAAACGACAAAACGCCGTGTCCCTACTGCAGTGAGGGATACGGCGTTCTCTGATTTACTGATAAATTACTCGTGCTGAAGCTTATGACCGCAGCTGCGGCAGAAATGATCCGAAAATGAGGCCGGTTCTCCGCATTTGGTGCAGTAGGCGCTTTTCGGAATCGAGCTCGAAACGGCTGCCGGCTGAACGACCACCGTATGGAACTGCTGTCCGCAGAACGGGCAGTAGGTCGCGTCCGCGGGAAGCATTTTGCCGCATCCGCATTCCTTCAGGTTTTGCAGGTGCTGGATTTTCCGCTGCAGCTCTTCCACTTCTTCTTCCAAGGCAAAAATGGCCTCCCGGTATTTCTGGATCTCCGCGCTGGGGATCGTGCCGTCCGGTTTCTCCAAGGATTGATGGACGATACGGCCGATTTCCGTATAATTTTTTTCGATTTCCTTTTCCTTCGCCGCCGCTTGAAACTTCAGGGTTGTGGATTCAACCGTGTTCTGCGCTTTCTTGCCGGCATCCGAAACGCCCTGCTTGATTTTGTTGAAAAAGTTGGACATGACGGGTATTCTCCTCCTTACGTCCATGTTCTGATGAAGCCGCCGCGTCGGTCACAGCGTTTCTTCATATCCTGTCCAGTCGTTTGACTCGCTTTTATGCTATTGTATGGCTCTTCCCAATGCATTATAACTGAGCCGGGGCTGAAGGGAAAGTCCCGCCAGCGCCTTAAACCGCGTCATTCGACAACTTTTGCATTATGTTAAAAAAGAAAATCCGGCGAAACATTAGTGACATCCAAGTTGTCACCAATAGGCTGATACAATGATTCTACAGCGTGAAGAGGTGAAAAACATGAACCGTATGGACCGCCTGATGGCGATACTCATCGCGCTTCAGCAGGGAAATCAGACAGCCGCAGGGCTCGCCGCCAAGCTTGAAGTGTCGCGGAGGACCATTTTGCGGGATATGCAGGCCCTTTCCGAAATGGGCATTCCGCTTGCCGCGGTGAGCGGTCCCCAAGGCGGCTATTATCTGATGGAGGGCTATCAGCTGCCGCCGCTGCAGCTCAATTCCCGCGAAGCCCTCTGCCTGCTGTTCGCGCTGGAAGGGCTTACCCGTTATGCGGACACTCCGTTCAATTCGGAGCGGTGGACCGTGATGGACAAAATCAAGGCCATCCTGCCCCGGGAAACTGCGGAGACAGTCCATCCGATGCTGGATCGCCTGGAAGTGGAGGTGCCCAAGCGTAAGTATACCGTTCCGCACTTGAACGAACTGCTGGATTATGCCTCCAGCAATCAATGGGTATCAGTGTTCTACCATTCGATGAACAACCGCCGCAGGCTGCTGATCCATCCGCTGAGGATTTACGCCGCCAACGGGTTTTGGTACTGCGATGCCTACTCGCAAACCCACGGGGAGCAGCGGATCTTCCGGATCGACCGGATGACGGAGCTTCGTCCGGAAGACCCGCCTGAAGTTGGTGAAGGCGATGGCGATCGTCATCAAGGAAAGTCGGAGCCGCAGACGGTCCATATCAGGGCGAAGCTGACCTATCGCGGAATGCTTCAGGTCGAGCGGGACGAGCATGTCGGAGAGAAAATCAGCGCGGTCGGAAACGAAGAGTGGCTGGCGGATTTTCATCTGCCGGTGTCGGAGTGGCATTGGGCCGTGCAGCTTTTTTATGCGCTTGGTACAGAGGCGGAGGTGCTTGAGCCCGAGGCTCTTCGCCGGGAGGTATGCGCCAAGGCTGCGGGTCTGCTGGCTGCCTATGAGGCAAACCATACATAAGATGTTGGAGGAGATGATCTGGTGCTCAAGGAAAATGAACAAAAACCGCTGCACATCGAACGGTACGAGGACGCTTGCGATTTGATCGCCCGTGTCGGCATCCTGCCGCTGGCCGGCTTGATCCCGGGACATCCGTCCCTGGACGGGGTCACTCCCAAGGAGAATTGGCATACGGGAACCGAACGGGATCCTTGGCTGTGGCGCGCCCGGTTTCCCGGCGACGGGACGGCGGCTTACGGCAAATTCATCAAAAAGAAGGCGGTGCTGATCGCGGCGGATTGGTTTCCGCTGGTGCTGCGGTTGCTTGGTAGTGAAGAGGATCCCGAGAAGCGTTATCGGGACGGCTTGCTATCCAAGCCGGCATGGGAGCTGTACCAGCTGATCCGGGAAGACGAAGGGATCGAGACGAGGGAGCTGCGGACCCGCGCGGGCATGAAATCACCGGACCGGAAAAAGGAGTTTGACCAAGCACTGGCGGAGCTTCAGGGGCAGCTCGCCATCGTCATTTCCGGTGTCAAGGAAAAGCGGAACCTGCTCGGAGAGAAAAACGGCTGGAGCAGCACCTCCTACCAGACGACAGAGGATTGGATAGGTCAGTATGGTATCGAGCGGTTCCGGGGAACGAGGGAGCAGGCGCAGTCTGAGCTGAAGTTGAAAATGGAGGATGCATGTACACCGGAAGCAGCAGCGTACATGCATAAAGCGTTCGGCATCCGTTAATCAGAATTAAAGGAGGAACTGTTGATGGGAGCAATGGAAGGAAGGGCAGCCCGTCTGGAAAAAGCCAGAGCATTCGTGCTTGCCAACGCGCGGCTGCTGGACCGGCGGCGTTATGAAATGGGGTTCGAAGGAGGTTCCTCGGATGGGGTTATTGCTGCGCTCAAAGCCTATCAGAACCCTGACGGCGGGTTCGGGAACGCCTTGGAGCCTGATATGCGCACATCCGCAAGTCAGCCTGTGGCGGTGGAGCAGGCGCTCTGGATCATGGACGAGGCGAACCGGTTTGATCCGAATATCATCGCGGGAATCGCGTCATATCTCAAATCGATCACCATCCCGGCCACAGGCGGTTTCCCACGGGCGCTTCTGTCCGTCAGTGACGCTCCGCATGCTCCTTGGTGGATAACGGAGGACGACCAGCAGCCATCGCTGAATCCGACCGGAAATATTCTCGGTCTGCTCTACAAGCAGACGGCCGTGAACGATTTCAAGCAAGAGGAATGGTTCACGCGAAGCGCGGAATTCATGTGGAACCGGATTCCCCAGGCAGATCAGACGGATTATCATGACCTGCACCAATGCATTACCTTTTTGCAATACGCTCCCGATCGTGGAAGGGCCTCAGCGATGCAGGAGGAGCTGAATCGCTGGCTCCGGCAGCCGGGCGTCATTGAGCTTGACCCCCGCGCGGAAGGCTATGTCCACAAAGTGCTCGACTGGGCGCCTGTTCCGGCCAGCTACGCCGTGGAACTGATCTCCCCGGCGGATATCGAGCGTCACCTGGACGATTTGGAAGAACAACAGGAGGCGGATGGCGGATGGAAGGTGTCTTTCCCATCCATCAGTCCGGGCAATGGGGCGGAATGGCGGGGGCTGATCACGGTCAACCGGCTGATCACACTGCGGGCGTACGGCAGGCTGTAGCAGCGTCATTTCATATCGGAATGATATATGGCAAAAAGAGCAAAAGGACAGCATCCGGCTGTCCTTTTACTGTATACGCTTAAATAAAGTTTGATATGTAGCATCTAAATGGCCGGCATGACGTTGCCGCCGTTCACCGGAATGTAAGCCCCGGTGATAAAGCTCGACAAGTCGGACGCCAGAAACAGTACCGCATTGGCAATTTCCTGGTCGGTGCCCCGGCGCTTGAGGGGAACGCTGCTCGCATACCCTTCGCTGACCTCGGTGTTGTTCTCCCGGTCGCGGTCGCTGATGGTCCACCCGGGAGCGACCTGATTGACCGTGATGTTATGCTCGCCGACCTCCTTCGCAAGCACGCGGTAGACGCCGTCCATGCCGCGCTTGCCGGCAACGTAAGCGGACTGGCCGGGGAAGTTCTGCATGGAGCACTCGGTGTTGATCCCGATCATCCGCCCTTGCTTGCGCTCGATCATGGCCGGGATGAAGGCTTTGGCCAAAAGCACGTTCTGCAGCACGCAGGATTCGAACTGGCTCCGGTAATCCTCCACCGGCTGATTCAGCACGCTGGTCCACTCATACTGAATGACAGCGTTTGCGACAACGATGTCAATAGCCTGCCACTCTCCCAGCAGGCGGTCTCTCATCGCCGTAACCGATTCGGCATCGGTGATGTCGGCCTGAACGGCGATGCAGCGCCGGCCCAGCGCCTCAATTTCCTGCTTCAGCTCCAGCGCTTTCTGTTCGTTGCCGCGGTAGTGGACGGCTACATCGGCCCCGGCACGGGCCAGTGTACGGGCCATGACCCGTCCAAGCTGGCCGGAGGCGCCGGTGATCAAAGCGGTTTTCCCCGTAAGATCTATGGATATCATCAAACTGCTCCTCTCCATGGTAGGTGAATTCGTACAAATCGTACCACCGGCATCCGGGAGCGTCAAATGGAATCCATGATTTTACCTGAACGGGAGGTGGGGAGGGGGGCGGCATTTTGTAAACAAAAAAGGCACCCCGTCGGTCATGCGACTGTCAGGGGTGCTGCCAGAGAATTAAGCCCAGTTTCCGTTGACAAACACCGGCTCTTCTTTGCCATCATGAGTGATTCCGGTAATGTTCATTTCGGGAGAACCCATCATGAAGTCGACGTGTGTGATGCTCTGGTTCATGCCATGGGACTCAAGCTCTTCCTGGGACATCGTCTTACCACCCTGTATATTGAAGGCGTAAGAGCTGCCGATTGCCAGGTGGCAGGAAGCATTCTCATCAAACAAAGTCGTATAGTACAGGATGTTGCTTTGTGAAATCGGAGACTGGAACGGTACAAGGGCTACCTCGCCAAGATAGTGGGAGCCTTCGTCCATCTCGATCAGGCGTGCGAGCGTGTCCTGGCCTTCTTCCGCTTTGTAATCTACGATACGGCCGTTTTCGAAAGTCAGCGTAAAGCGGTCGATGATGTTGCCGCCGTAGCTGAGCGGTTTGGTGCTGCTCACGGTTCCGTTAACGCCGGTTTTGAGCGGGGCTGTAAACACTTCTTCAGTCGGGATGTTGGCGACAAACGCCGTACCCTGCTCATTGACACTGCCCGCCTGGGCCCATATATGGCCTTCGGGTAGCTCGATCGTCAGATCCGTGCCCGGTGCCGTAAAATGCAGCTTTTGATACTTCTTGGCGTTCAGCTCATCCGATTTTTTCTGCAGCGTATCGATATGCTCTTCCCAAGCGGCGATCGGATCTTCGCGGTCCGCACGGCACGCATGGAAGATGGCGTCCCACAGCTTGCCGACCTGCTGATCCTGCGGCGCATCCGGGAACACCTTCGCGGCCCAGTCCGGGGAAGGGAAGGCAACGCCCGTCCAGCTCATTTTGTCCGCCTGCTGAAACTGGCGGTATTTCGCCATCGCCTGACCATAGGTGCGCTGATAATCGGCGATTCTTCCAGGCTCTACTCCTTTGAGCAGGTCGGGACTAGAGGAGAGAACGGTCAGGAAAGCGGCTCCGTTCTCAGCGAGCTCGGTCATTTCGCCCGCATACCAAGTCGGGGCTTCAAGGAAAGATTCCGCCGGTGCCAAATCGTACCGGAGCCGGGTGACCGCCTCGTCGGTATAATTGACTTTGACGAGCTTGGCGCCGATCTCATACGCCTTGCGGACGATCAGGCGAACGAACGGGGCTGCGTCGATCGTTGCATTCACGACCAGCGTTTGTCCGGGCTGCACATTTGCACCGATTTTGACGGCAAGCTCGGCATAATTGTTTAATTTGTTTTCGAACGAGAGCATAGGCTCTACCTCCACATATGTATTCAATTCTTCCCCATTATAAATTAACCACTGGATAAATAAAACACCTGACTACAAAAGAGCCCTCCTGTCATCGCTTCAGGAAGGCTCTTGCGGCTCCAATATTTCATCGTATGCAGAACAAGGATTCACAGCATTAATGGACCGATTGGAGTCAGTCCTTAAAATGCCCAGTTTCCGTTTTTAAATACAGGCTCTTCCGAACCGTCAGCGTTAACGCCGAAAATGTCCATTTCCCCCGAGCCGATCATAAAGTCGACATGGGTCACGCTTGTGTTCAGACCGCGCTCAGCAAGCTGCTCCTGATTCATGTCCTTGCCGCCTTCAACACAGAAGGCGTAGGCGCTGCCGATCGCCAAATGGTTGGAGGCGTTTTCGTCAAAAAGCGTATTGAAGTACAAAATGTTCGACTCGGAAATCGGTGATTGATGCGGAACCAACGCGACCTCGCCGAGGTAGTGCGCGCCTTCGTCCATTTCGACGAGATGCTCCAGCGTTTCCTGCCCCTGTTCGGCGCTGACGCTTACGATCCGGCCATTCTCAAATGTAATGGAGAAATTGTCGATGATGTTGCCTCCATAGCTCAGCGGCTTGGTGCTGCGCACCGTGCCGTTTACGCCCGTCTTCAGCGGCGCGGTGAACACTTCTTCGGTCGGCATATTGGCGACAAAGCTGTGTCCTTTCTCGTTGATGCTCTCGCCGGCTGCCCAAATATGTCCTTCCGGAAGCTCGATGGTCAGATCGGTTCCCGGTGCGATATAGTGGAGCTTCTTATATTTTTTGGCGTTCAGGATGTTCGATTTTTCCTCCAATGTGGCCAGATGCTTTTTCCAGGCACCGACCGGGTCTTCCTGATCAATGCGTACCGTATGGAAAATCGCTTCCCACAGCTTTTGCACCCGTTCAGATTCGGGAGCGTCAGGGAACACCTTTGCAGCCCATTCCGGCGAAGGGACAGCCACGATTGACCAGCTGAACTTGTCCGCCTGCTGGTAAGCACGGTAAGGTGCCATCGCCTGGCCGCGTGTTTTTTGGTTCATGGCGATCCGTTCCTGCTTGATCCCCTTCAGCAAATCCGGATTCTCGGCAATCACGTGCAGCACGGCTGCCCCGTTTTCCACAAGTTCGATCATTTCCCCTGCTAACCATTTCGGTGGAATCGCGAAAACTTCATCGTCGGCCCGTTCATACTGCAGACGGGTAACGATTTCGTCGCTCCAATTGACTTTGACGAGCTTGGCGCCCGCATCATATGCTTTTTCCACGATTAAGCGGACAAATTCCGCCGACTGGATCGATGCGTTGACGACCAGCGTTTGGCCCTTCTGGACGTTGACGCCTACACGGACGGCAAGATCGGCATATTTGTTTAATTGACTGATGAAATCGGTCATGGATTCATCCCTCCAGATACTGGTTATCAACTGACACAAGTAGTATTGTACTAAATTGTTCCGCATAATGAAAACATAAGCTCTGCCGTTTGATGGAAACGGCCGCCTCCATGGTATACTATAGTATCAAATACACCACTTAGAAGGAGCAATGGATTCATGGACTTTACAATTATCGAAGCCGGGATGAAGCTGGACGAGGAACGACACTACGTGGGGCACACCATTTTTACTTTGGAGGGGCATAAGTCCAAGTATGAGGTTACCTTTTTCAGCAAGAAGGGCGATGATTGGGATTACAGCCTGAACTATGCGGACGAATCGGGCATCGAAGAGGAGATGCTTCAGGCCGATGCGCGGCTGGAAGAGGACGACGACCTGTTTGATGCACTGCTTGATGCCGCGATGGATACGATGGAAGACGCCGAATAGTCGGAAGGCTGAACGGAGCAGTCTATATTTTAAGTCATAAGGAAAGGTGAGCCGACGTGAACAATGAAGATGAGCTGGGTCTGTCTGAAACGATACAGGTCCATCTGAAAAAGAGCCTGTCCACTATTAAGGCGGAAATCGAGAGCATGCTGGCGACGATCGACCAGAAGGAATGCTGCATTTTGAATGAGTTTGAGCAGATCCACAGCGTCTTTACCGACATGCAGATGACGGCCGCATCCTATTATCTGAATGCGTATCTGTCGCCTTATACAGATCGTTACGTAGCATTGTCCACAGCGCTGCAGCATCTGTCGGAGCGGAATCACGGGGCGCTTATCGTCGTCAAAAGAAACGATGCGCTCCCGCCGCTGGTGCATTCCGGCATACCGGTCGGGGCGGACGTGTCGCATACCCTGCTGGAATCGATTTTTTATCCGGGGGGACCGCTGCACGACGGGGCAGTGCTGGTCGACAAGAACCAAATCGTCTCCGCCGGCAATGTGCTCCCGGTTTCCAAAGCGCTGCGCGAGGGGAAACTTGGAACCCGTCACCGGGCTGCGTTGGGGCTGTCAGAAATATGCGATGCGCTGATCCTTGTCGTTTCGGAGGAGACGGGCAGGGTTTCTTTTGCGCTGAACGGAACGCTCTACCCGGTACGCCCGGGGGAAATGGATTCGCGGCCGGTGTTCAGCCCGGATGTAGCCGTCCCTGGAGGGGATTGAGGCAAGTTCGTGGCAGCCAGCAGATGCAGGATGAGAGTGAAACTTGTGTACGCAGAGCGATCTGACGCATAATGGACTTACAGGCATGCTGCATGACTCCATTAGAAAGGGTCAGCATCGGCGTCTCTACCCATTTTGTTCCTTCGCTGAACAAGGGGAAATGAGACAACGGACGCAGAGGGAAAGAGGTGCATCATTATTTTGTTTTACATCATATCGCTGATCGTCATTGCGATCGACCAACTGAGCAAGCTCTGGGTCCGCTCATCCATGGTTGTCGGAGGTTCGAGGCCATTTCTTGACCCGTACGTTCATTTTGAGTACTACCAAAATACCGGAGCCGCGTTCAGCTCGTTCCAGGGCTACGGCAAGTTATTTGTCGTATTTGCGGTGTTTGTTACGGCCGTCATTATCTATTACCGGACCAAAGGCGTGCTTAAGGGGACATGGATGGAGCTGGCCACGGGCTTTCTCGTCGGCGGGGCGATCGGCAATGCGATCGACCGGGTGCTGTTCGGCAAGGTTACCGATTTTATCGTCCTCGGCCGCATGACAGGCATTATGAATATCGCGGATATCGCGATTAATATCGGCATCGTGGCCATTATTCTGTCCGTGATCTTCCGCCGCGAGCCCAAGCAATCTTATTCCTGATGCCCTATTAACCGGACATTTGGAATCATGATGTGCAGACAGCAGACTCCCGGGAAGCCGGGAGTTTTTCGCGAGCCCGGTTTTTTCGGCTGTAAACGAAACAAATGGGCTACAATATGGTTAATAGTTTGATAGCGTGATCGGTCATTAAAGCAAGTCGAATCGACGCCATCATGGTATACGTACATATGGGGGTATGCAGATTGAAATCCAGATATTTGGCCGGGTATTCCCTGGCTGTTATGGGCGCGGGCTTTCTCGTCATGCTTTTCCTGCCGCAAAATTCGTGGGTTAAGCTGCTGCTGGGAGGCTTTGAAGCCGGACTCGTCGGCGGATTTGCCGACTGGTTTGCGGTCACCGCCTTGTTTCGCCATCCGATGGGGATTCCGATCCCCCACACGTCGCTGCTGCTTAAAAACCGCAACAAAATCGTCAATTCGCTCATTTCCGCATTGGAAACCGAACTTTTGAATAAGGAAAGCATCACGTCCAGACTTCGGCAGATGAAGCTGTTCCAGTCTGTGTCGACCGGGCTGTTCAAGCTGATCCGGCGGAAAGAGGTCCGCATGAAGCTCCTGTCTTCGCTGGAGCAGGCCGTTCGCGAACTGCCGCTGGAGAAAGCGGCCCCGCACATCCGGGACATGGTGCTTCGGTACATTCATAGCCGGAACATCACCGAATTGTTAAACCGTGTGGTCAAAGAGACGGAAGCGCACCAATTGGACGAGAAGGTATTGGACTACGGACTGCTGTACGCCGCAGAATGGGTGAACAACCCGGATAACGAAATGATGCTCGGCAAGCTGGCGCATGCCAAACTGGACGAGCTTCAGCTTGGAGGAATGAAGGGCTTTGCCGTGCAGGCGATGCTGGGCTTTATGAATGAGGAGAAAATGGGAGCTATTCTGAAGAAGCTGATCCTCTCGGCCTTGCTTGAAGTGGCGAATCCGGAAAGTCCATACCGGGAACGGGTTGTCCAAGGCATCCGGGAGCGTTTGGCCCAAGTAGCCGACAGTCCGGAAACGGAAAGCCGCGTAAAGGGTTGGCTGGATGACAAGCTGAGCTCTGAGAACGCGGAAGCATGGATCGCCGGCCAACTGATCCATTTGCGTGAACGACTGCTGCAGTGGATGGAAGCCGAACGGGAGCGCGGAGGGCGTATATGGATTCGTCTGTTCCGCTGGTGCCATGATTTATTGAAATCCAAGGAAGAGTTAACCAACCGGTGGGAACAAGGGGTTCTGGCAATGATCGTTCAGCTGGTGGAATCCAATTATTACCGGATCGGCGTGCTGGTTCGGGAAAATCTGGACAAGCTGGACGATCAGACGCTCGTCAACATGCTGGAGGAGAAGGTCGGCAGCGACCTGCAGTGGATCCGGGTCAACGGCGCGATTTGCGGATTCGTGATCGGCATCGTGCTGAGCGCCATTCATTTGTTGATTTTAAACGGGTAATTTCAGGGGAAGGGACAGGTGAAGTTAATGAAAAGGAACCAATTGGGAACATCGGAACTGAACATCAGCGAGATCGGGCTGGGCTGCATGTCCTTGGGAACCGATGAGGCGCAGGCTGAGCGAATCGTTCACGCGGCGCTGGAGCGGGGCGTGAATTTTTTGGACACCGCAGATCTCTACGACAGCGGCAAAAACGAAGAAATTGTCGGTAAGGCGATCCGCGGACGCCGGCAGGACGTTGTTCTGGCGACGAAGGTAGGGAACCGGAGAATTCCTGGTAAAGAAGGTTGGGTATGGGACCCTTCCAAAGCGTATATCCGCTCTGCGGTAAAAGAAAGCCTTCGCCGCCTCCAAACGGATTATATCGATTTGTACCAGCTCCATGGCGGTACCCTGGACGATCCGATTGACGAGACGATCGAGGCGTTTGAGGAGCTGAAGCAGGAGGGCGTGATCCGCTATTACGGCATTTCGTCGATCCGTCCAAACGTGATCCGGGAATACGTAAAGCGTTCCGGAATCGTCAGCGTCATGAGCCAGTACAGCATTCTGGACCGCCGTCCAGAGGAAGAGGTGCTGCCTTTACTGGCCGATAACCATATCAGTGTCATCGCCCGCGGTCCGGTGGCTTCCGGTGTCCTGACCGAGCAGGGCGGAGCGAAAGTGGCGAAGGGGTACCTGGATTACAGCCCCGATGAACTGATCCAGATCCGCGAGCAATTGCAGCGCCTGGTCAAGAATGACCGGAGTATGGGGCAGACCGCGATCCGGTACGCCTTGGCGAATCCGGTAGTGGCGACGGCCATCGCGGGAGCAAGCTCCCTGGAGCAGCTGATCCACAATACTGCGGCTGGAGACGCTCCGGCGCTCAGTGACGAGGAGATCGAGCAGATCTGCAGCTTTAGTAAGGCTAATCAGTATACAGCGCACCGTTAATAACTTTATTTTTCCTTATAAAAAGGAGCCGTCCCCGGGTCGTGAATGACCTTTGGACAGCTCCTTATTTTTCATATGTGGGGACTTATAAAGAGACTTGATGGGATGTCAATAAGAGCATAGAAGTGCAGCTAAACGTTCTGAGTCAGCTTTAAGGCAGCCATCAAATCCGCTCTGCGTTCCGTCCGATTGAAAAACAGTTCCCCGTTTTGAATATGATCAATGTACAAAATCCCGTCGAGATGGTCCATCTCATGCTGAATGCAGCGTGCCAAATAATCCTCTGCCTCCATTACAATCGTTTTACCCTCACGGGTTAACGTACTGATCTTCACGTATTTCGCCCGCTTCACGATACCGGTATACCCGGGGTAGGATAAGCAGGCTTCCGGTCCGGTCTGCTCCCCGGCTTGCTCGAGCATCACCGGATTGATCAGCTCAATGAGCCCGTCCCCGCAGTCCATGACGATCACCCTGCGGAGAATGCCGATCTGCGGTGCGGCCAGGCCGGCTCTGCCTTCTTCCGCGTACAGGGTATCCGCCATATCATCCAGCAGCTTGTGAATTCTCGGCGTTATTTCCGTAACGGTTTTGGCTTTTTTGCGGAGAATCGGATCTCCGAAGGGAAGAATTTCTTTTTCCGGCATGCTTGTTACCTCCAGTTTCAATAAACGTCTAGGCCCCTCTAACGTTCGATGGGGTATGATGCCATAAGTCGCTAGGAGTGCAGTCGAGAGCCGTGCACAGCGCATCCATCGTATCGGCCTTGATCTGCTTCGGATTGCCGTTCAGCAGGGCGCTGATCGAGGGGGGAGACAGCTCGTAGCCGGCTTTGTCTTTCAGTAGACGGGCCAGTGCGGCTCCCGTCCAAATTCCGCGTTCTGCCATCACTTGGCGCAGCATCCATATGAGCATCGCTTTCAAACCACCTTTGTATGTTCAGTATATGTATATTCAACCATTTAGGTGATGCCTAATATTTTTAGGTACGAACTAATATAACACAACCGATGGCAAAAGGGAAGAACGAGGATATAAGCATAAGGGCGGTTATTATTGGGCAATTCTCGAAACCTTGCTATGGATTCCTCTGTAAAATATAGCCATTCCATATAGGGAAGCTTGTAGAATTCTGACTAACGGGAAGTGCTTTCACGAACATTAAATTTTTTTTGACGTATATGTTGTCTAAGCCTGATTCTCTAGTATAATGGTAACGAAAGCCAATCAAGAAGGGATGCGTGATGCATGAAGTTCAGCGAGTACGAATACAAGCGGCCAGACGTGAAAGAAATTGAACAACGGTTTAAACAACTGATCCAGCAGTTCGAGCAGGCGGCTTCCTTTGAAGAGCAGGACAAGGCCATGTCCGATATCAACAAGCTGCGCAGCGAATTCGAAAGCATGGCAGAGATTGCCGTCATTCGCCATTCCATCGATACGAACGATGAATTTTACAAGGCCGAACAAGAATACATCGATGAAGCGAGTCCGGTCTATCAAGAATACATAACCGATTATTATAAAGCGCTGGTAGAGTCCAAATTCAGAAGTGAACTCGAAGCCAAGTGGGGAACGCAGCTGTTCAAGCTTGCCGAGCTGGCGCTTAAGGCCTTCCATCCGGATATCATCGAAGATATGCAGCTCAATAACAAGCTGGCCACCGAGTACAGTCAGCTGATCGCCTCGGCGAAGATTCCGTTCGAAGGTGAGGAGCGGACGCTGTCCCAGCTGCTGCCGTTTGAGCTGTCGCCGGACCGCGACCTGCGCCGGAGAGCGTCGGAAGCGAGATATTCCTTCATGGCGGAGCATGAGCAGGATTTTGACCGGATCTACGATGAACTCGTGAAAACCCGGACGCGCATGGCTCAAAAGCTCGGTTATAAAAATTACGTTGAGCTTGCTTATATTCGCATGAACCGTACGGACTATGACGCCGACATGGTAGCCAACTTCCGGAAGCAAGTGCTGGAACACATCGTACCCGTAGCCCAGAAGCTGAAGGAACGCCAGCGCGAGCGGATCGGCGTCGATTCCCTTCGAATCTATGACGACAATTTCAGCTTCAAGACTGGGAACGCGACGCCAAAAGGGGATGCGGACTGGATTCTGGAGCAAGGGAAGAAGATGTACGCGGAGCTGTCTCCGGAAACCGACGAATTTTTCAAATTCATGGTAGACCGGGAGCTGATGGATCTCGTCAGCAAAAAGGGCAAGCAAAGCGGCGGATACTGCACGTTTATCAGCAAATACGAATCGCCGTTCATTTTCTCCAATTTCAACGGCACTTCCGGAGATATTGACGTTCTCACGCACGAAGCCGGCCACGCCTTCCAAGTCTATTCCAGCCGTCATTATCAGGTGCCGGAATACCTGTGGCCTACGTATGAATCGGCCGAAATCCATTCCATGAGCATGGAGTTCTTCACGTGGCCTTGGATGGATAACTTCTTTAAGGAAGACACGGAAAAATACCATTTTGATCATCTGTCCAGTGCGCTTCTCTTCATTCCGTACGGCGTATCCGTCGACGAATTCCAGCACTTCGTGTATGAGAATCCGGACGCGACGCCGGAGGAGCGCAAACGCGCTTGGCGTGAAATCGAGAAGAAGTATTTGCCGCACCGGCAGTACCCGGACAACGAATATCTGGAGCGGGGCGGCTTCTGGCACAAACAGGGCCATATCTTCCAGGCGCCGTTCTATTACATCGATTATACGTTGGCGCAAATTTGCGCGTTCCAGTTCTGGAAGAAGATGAACGAGGACCGCGAAGCGACATGGGCGGATTACCTACGACTGTGCCAGGCGGGAGGAAGCCGTTCCTTTACCGGGCTTGTGGAGCTTGCCGGACTGCAGTCGCCGTTTAAAGACGGTACCGTCGCTTCGGTGATCGGCGTCATTGAGAACTGGTTGAACAGTGTGGACGACAAAGCGCTGTAAAAGTACGTAATTGCGATTAAAAATGCAAAAAGCAGGCATGGGGGATTAGCCCTATGCCTGCTTTTTGTGTATGCCGTAATTTTGGTGCACACGTTTTCCGCTGTCCGGAATCGGGTAAGCATCAGTAGCAGGAGGGTGGTTTTCCCTTTTAAGCCGGAGATTTCTGTTCAAAGGTGATCCATCCGGTTTATGCCACCTAAAGCAGGCAAACAGGTATTTGTCCTCACGGAGCATATGCGTTATTACGGTGAATATACTTGTTCTAAGGCTTATGTGCGTAAATGGGACGTAAATGAATGAATGGAGGTGATCTTTTGACGATGGTCAGTGAACATGGTGCAGGCAGGGCATTGATTCAGGGCATCGGTACGGCGCTTCCGCCTCACCGCCTTTGCCAGGATGACGTATTTGCCAAAATGGAAGCTTCGTTAAGGGAAGATCCCCACGCGCTAAGGTGGGCGAAAAGAATATTTAAGCAATGCGGAGTCCAGGTCAGGTACACCTGTGAGGAGGATTTCCTCAAACCTGCCGATCAGTGCACGTATCTGTCCACGGACAAGCAGCAGGCTGCCCCTTCGACCTCCAAGCGGATGGAGGTGTACCGGAGAGAATCGGTCCCTTTGGCCGAGAAGGCGGCGGAAGAAGCCATTCGTGATGCGGGTGTTGAAGCTTCCGGAATCACTCACATTCTGACGGTAAGCTGTACCGGTCAATTTCTTCCCGGATTAGACACCGTCTTGATTCACCGGCTTGGATTGTCTGCGCGGATTCAGCGGATCCCGCTTACCTTTCAAGGTTGCGCCGCCGGTTTGAGGGCGATTCAGTTAGCACAGCAAATCGTGTCTGCCAGCCCGGCAGCGGTGGTACTCATCGTTTGCGTCGAACTGTGCACCATTCATTTGCAGCCTTCGGGATCCCGTGAAGCCTTGTTCGGTGCTTCGTTTTTTGGGGACGGGGCTTCGGCATGCATCGTCAGCTCCGGTGAAGTCGACCAACAGGGAGGGTTCCAACTAGACGGAGGACACTCTGTGCTCCTTCCGGATTCTGCAGACGAAATGATTTGGGAGGTCGGGGACACCGGTTTTGATTTATACCTCTCACCCAATATCCCCAAGCTGCTCAGAACGTTCCTGCGGGATGAAGTGGACCGGCTGATGGACGGAGGAGCACTTCCGCCGTTATGGGCGATTCATCCGGGAGGACGGGGCATCGTAGATGCCGTCCAGGATTTATTCGGGCTGGAGGACAGCCAGACCGAATTCAGCCGGAACGTGCTTCGGGACTTCGGGAATTTATCTTCGGCGACGCTGCTGTTCGTTCTAAAAGGGATGAGAGAGCGTTTGAGGGAACAAGGCGAGGGTGAACGGTCCGGAGTGGCACTGGCGTTTGGCCCGGGCTTGACTGCAGAACTCCTTCGATTTACGTATGTTCCTTCATTCGTTACGAAACGGGAGTCAAGCTATGAGTATGCCGGGCTTTAAGCGGTTAAACGGACGGGCAGTGGAAGAGGAATACATGGACGACTTCAGCACGGGCGGCGACGAGCTGCTGGAAGCGCTGCGCCATTTGCGACGACTGAACCGGATCTTTGGTGCTTCGTCCCCATCCTTATACGGGTTCAAGCGGTTGTGGCGTCAATCCGGCAGGCCGGACAGGGTATCGGTGCTGGATATTGGCGCCGGCTCGGGAGATGTGAACCGCCGCATTCTGCGCTGGGCTGCCCGAAACGGGGTCGATGTCCGGATTACATTAGTGGACATTACGGAAGAAGCCTGCGAGGAGGCCAGAAACCTGTACCAAGGGGAACCGAATATTACGGTCAGACGCTGCGATTTATTTGACCTTCCGGAAGGCAGCGCCGATATCGTCATGTCATCGCAGTTCCTTCACCACTTTGACGACGTCCGGCTTCCCGAAGTGGTCGGGCAGATGCTGAAGGCATCCCGTCTGGGCGTGGTGATCAGCGATATTCACCGGCACTGGATTTCGTGGTCCGCCGTTTGGGTCGTGGCGCACCTGGTTTCAGACAACCGTTATATACGGCATGACGGGCCTTTGTCGGTTGCGAAGGGTTTCAAGTCCTCCGATTGGATCAGGCTGAGACAGCGGCTGCAGGAGCGGGATATTCAAGCGGACTTGCTGTACAGCTGGAAGCCGTTATTCCGTTATGTGGCCGTTGTTCATAAAACGGGAAAAGTATAAAACAGCGAAAGGAGATGATTCCCATGCAGGATGCAGTCATAATCGGAGCTGGCCTTGCCGGCTGCAGTTTAGCTATCCGGCTGTCCGCTCAAGGGTGGAAGACCGTGCTCATAGATCGTCAGTATTTTCCCCGTCATAAGCCATGCGGGGAATTTCTGTCTCCGGAGGCGAGGGAGACGCTGGCCAGCCTTGGTGTAGCGGAGGCTGTCGAGCGAATGGAGCCGAATCCGATTGACCGGGCCCGCCTGGTACTGAGGCATGGACAGGTGCTGGAAGCAGCGCTCCCCGGTACAGGCTGGGGCATCAGCCGGTATACGCTGGATGCCGGCCTGCACCGGGCTGCACGGGAGGCAGGCGTGGAAATACGGGACGCGACGACGGTCACAAGCATTCATGCCCGTGAGGATGGAGGCGGATATATCGTCGGGACCCGGACCGGTGGACTCAGCGATACGCTGGAGGCAAGGACAGTGATTGCCGCCTGGGGCTGTCACCGCCGGCCGGATTTGATCGATTATGAAGAAGTGGGGCAGGACGGACATGCCTACATCGGAATTAAAACGCATATGACCGGGCTCGCAGGGACGGAAGCCGTGGAACTATATTTGGTTCCCGGAGGCTACATCGGGATCGCCCCTGTGGAAGCGGGCACCTATAATGTAGCCGCGCTTCTGCGGCGGGACCGGTTGAAAGGCGCGGGAGTGAAGATGAAGGAGCTGCTGGAATTTGCAGCAAGCGGCAATCCCCTGCTTGCCCGCCGATTGTCGGAAGGAACGCCGACGGACGGGACGATGATCTCGACCGCGCCGGTATATTTGTCCCGCCGGCCCCAGCCCTGGCGGATGATTCCGCATGCCGGAGATGCCTGCGCCATGATTCCGCCGCTCTTCGGAGACGGGATGAGCGCCGCCCTGCGCTCCGGCATTCTGTGCGCCTCGTTTGCCGACCGCTATTTGCGGGGCGAGCTAAGCATGCAAGACTGGGAGCGGCTGTATACCGAGGCAGTGCACCGTGAATTCAGCGGTATTTTGCGAAAAGGGCGCTACTTGCAGGCGATCAGCGGCCGGCCCTCTGCCGGAAGGATTCTGTCAGGCTTTGCCCGGCTGTTCCCGCCTGTCGCCGATTCATTGGTCAAAGCGACGCGGCTGAAGAACACGATGTCTTAGTTAGACTGCAGACCGCATGCCGACAGGAGGAGGGAATCGGGTGATTTACCGTTTCATAACCGGACTTGCTCTCCGCTATCCTGCGTGGGTGCTGGCGTGCTGGACTGCGCTGCTCGTCCTGTGCGGTTCGGCAGCGATATCACTGCCTTCCATCCTGAAGGATCACGGGCTGCGTACGGAGGGAACTTCCGCACAGGTCGAGCGCATCCTGTCGGAAGATTACCAACTCCCCAGTGAACCGGTCGTTGTCGTCTTCGAACGGGAGCCCGGAGCCTCCCGCGCTTCGTTTGAATCGGGAATCCAGGCGGTATTGGAACATCTCCGTCGGGTGGACGGCAGCCTGACCGTTATTTCACCGCTGGAGCATGAGGGGATGATGGACAACCAGGCCGCCTATGCCCTGTTGGGGTTGAACACCCAGCATCAGACCGCCGGAAAGGGGCTTGACGCCATTCGCTCAGCATTGCCCGAGCCGCCTGGTGTGAAGATCACGCTGACCGGCAAGCCTGTCGTGCAGGACGATGTCAACCGGGCGAGTATGCATGACTTGAAGAGGGCAGAGCTGATCGGTCTGCCGCTGGCCTTTCTGATCTTGTTCTACGCGTTCGGCGGCTGGATCTATGCCCTCATCCCGATCGCAGCAGGGTGCACGGCCGTGGGCGTTTCGATGGGGATTCTTTATTGGCTTGGGAGCGGCCTGCAGCTGGAGCTGTCCAACTTCGTGCTGAACGTCATACCCATGGTCGGCCTGGCGCTCGGCATCGATTTTGGACTGATTCTTGTCAGCCGCTTCCGTGAGGAATGGAGGGCATCCAGCGGCAGCGTGGAGCAGGCGCTGTCGGTCACCATTAGGCAGGCTGGCAGGGCTGTGCTCTATTCGGCCGCCTGCGTGATCCTGGGGCTCATCGCCATAACATTCATCCGGATGCCGATGTTCCGATCGGTCGCCATCGGGGCGATGGTCGTCGTTTTTGTATCGGCCTTGGTGAACTTAACGCTTGTCCCGGCCTTTTTGACATTATGGTCACCGGTAATCCCGATTCGGCGGGGTTCCGCAGCGGCAGCAGCCACCTTCAAGCCCGGACTGATGCAGCGATGGACCGGCTACGTTATGCAGAGACCTGTTCGGATGACGCTGGTGTCCGCAGCGCTTCTGCTGACAAGCATCCTGCCGATACGCTATTTGCAGACCTCCGTTCCTGATGCCGCCTCTCTGCCGTCAAGCTATGCTTCACGGCTTGGTGCCGAACTGGTGGATTTCCGTTTCAACGCCCCCTTTACCTCGGAGATCCCGATGGTGGTGCTGGGACGCGGAGATGTCTTGTCGGCAGTGGAATGGAGCGCAGCTTACGAGCTGTGGCAAAGGTTGAAGACGGACCGGGATGTGCTCCGTGTTGACTCCATCTTTTCCAATATCCCCAAGTTCAATGATCAGCCGGGGGGCTTGTTAAGCCCCGGAATGCTGCAGCAGCTGCCACAGAATACGAGTCAACCGTTCGTTCGTGAGGGCAGCCTGTTGATGTCAGTAACGCTTCGGCCAGGTATGGATGATAAGCAAACCGAGGCATGGCTGCAGAAGTGGGAAATTCAGGGACAGAATGAGAGGGGTATTCGGATACTGATTGGGGGAGAAGCCAAGTACCGGCTGGAAGTAAGCGAAGAGATCAAAGCCAGACTTCCTTCGGTGCTTTTTTGGATGGTTATAACCAATTTTGTGGTGCTGTTCGCAGGTTTTCGTTCGATTATCATACCGGTCAAAGCACTGCTGATGAACCTGCTAAGCCTTACAGCGTCGTTCGGGGTGTTGGTGTACTTTTTTCAAGATGGAATGCTGGGGGGCGGATCAGGCAGTATCGCTGTCATGATCCCGGTATTTATCTTCGGATTGGTGTTCGGGGTTAGTATGGATTACGGCGTTTTCCTGCTGTCCCGAATGACCGAGGTGTATCATCGCACAGGAAATGCGGAAAAAGCGATAGCAGCGGGACTCTCTTCCACGGGAAAAGTGATCACCTCAGCGGCAGCCATCATGATCGCCGTCACTTTGCCGTTTACCGCAGGGGACGTGGAGGGAGTCAGGCAGCTTGGGTTCGGTATCGCTGCGGCGATCCTGATCGATGCGACCCTGATCCGCTTTATGCTCGTTCCAGCGTTAATGAAGCTGATGGGGCATGTCAATTGGTGGCTGCCGCATCAGCTTCGCCGTTGGTTATTTACGGAGTAACACCTGCTGGATCTGATGATCCGGCCCTTTTTTTAAGATGAGCTTGGCACGCGCCTTCGTAGGCAGAATGTTCTCCATTAAATTTTTCAGATTGATCGATCTCCAGATTTCCGACGCGTTCTGCACGGCTTCCTCTTCGGAGAGACTGGCAAATTTGTGAAAGTAGGACCTTGGATCTTGAAAGGCGGTATCGCGCAGCAGTTGGTAACGCTCGATATACCAGCTGCGGATATCCTGCTCCTCGGCGTCGATGTAGATCGAGAAATCAAAGAAGTCGCTGATAAAGACCGGCGCCTCTGTATTGACCTGAAGGACGTTAATCCCTTCCAGTATGAGGATATCCGGCTGGTCGATCAGCTGCTCCTCGTCCGCCAGAATATCATAGGCCAGGTGCGAATAGACCGGGGCCTTCAGCGCAGGCTGTCCGGATTTGACGCTGCTGATAAACTGCATCAGTTTTTTGATGTCGTAGCTCTCCGGAAATCCCTTTTTGTTCATGATCCCTTTTTCCTCAAGAACGCGGTTCGGGTACAGAAAGCCGTCCGTCGTGACCAGATCCACGCGCGGATGCTCCTGCCATCTGGACAGCAGCGTTTGCAGCAGGCGTGCGGTCGTGCTTTTGCCTACGGCTACGCTGCCGGCGATTCCGATAATATAAGGCGATTTGGGCGCTCGGATGCCGGTGAAGGTGTTCATCTTTTCTTGAAGCTGCTGGAAAGCACTTACATACAAATGGATGAGGCGGGTCAGCGGAAGATAAATGTCGCGCACTTCCCGCAACGAAATTTTCTCGTTCAAGCCTTTGAGGCGTTCAAATTCCTCTTCCGTCAGCGGAAGCTTCGAGTCCTCTTGTGCCGCCTTCCAGTCCTTCCGGTCAAATGTATAATAAGGGGAGTATGTGTTCATGGTACACTCGCTTTCTAAACAAAGTAGGGCCATGCCAAACCAGCTCCTGTCGTTTCAAGAGTATGTAAACGGGAAGTGAATCCCAAAATAAACTGTGACATTGCGCGTTACTAATGCGAACTGAATTATAGCATGTTAAGCGGCTTAAATAAACCTTAGGGTTAAAAATGGATACCAGAAAAACCGTTCAATCGACAAAAGGGTTTGGGCTTTCGGGAACAAGAGGTATAATAGGATCAGTGCAAGCCAAATCATGCGAGAGCGGGACAAGTGAGCTGAAGACGATGGACATTGAAAGACAAAGATTAGCAATCGAGGCAGCCAGACTGTATTACCAGTCCGATTACAGCCAGCAGGATATCGCCGAGCGGCTTGGCGTTTCCAGGCCGACGGTATCGAGATTGCTTCAGCATGCCAAGGAACAAGGATACGTGCGGATCGAAATTGTCGACCCTGGCGAAGATTTAAACGTACTGGGCCGGAAGCTGAAGCGCAAATACGGCTTGGATACGGTACAGGTCTGTTATTCCCCGTTAAATCAGTACGAGGAAATCAAGAAGCATATCAGTAAAAAGGCAGCCGAATTCCTCCACGAGATCGTCCAGGACAAGGATATTATCGGGGTCACTTGGGGGACCACCATGCATGCTGTCGCGCTTCAGCTTGCGCCCAAGCAGGTAAAAGGCGTCGAAGTCGTGCAGCTGAAGGGCGGTGTCAGCCATTCCCACGTCAACACCTATGCGGCAGAGACGGTGAATCTGTTTGCGGAGGCGTTCCAGACGGTAGCGAGATACCTGCCGCTGCCGGTCATCTTCGACAACATCGAGCTGAAGCGGATCGTGGAGGAAGACCGGCATATCAGCCGGATCATCGAGCTTGGCAAACAGGCGAACATTGCCGTGTTCACGGTCGGTACGGTGAAGGAAGACGCGCTGCTTTTCCGGCTGGGGTATTTTAACGAGCAGGAGCAGGAGCTGCTGAAGAAGTCCGGCGCCGGAGACATCTGTTCACGTTTTTTTGATGAGACGGGCCAGATCTGCAGTGAAGAAATCAATAACCGTACAGTCGGAATCGACCTTCACGAGCTTCAAAAGAAGGAAAAGTCCATTCTGGTAGCCGGTGGAGAACGCAAGGTGGAGGCCATTCAAGCGGCCCTCGCGGGCAATTACGCGAACATTTTGATCACGGATCAGTTTACAGCCCAGGCTCTGATCTCTTAGAAAATCATTCATTTCATATCGATTGCTTCTTTTGAATTCCGTCCGGATTACATAGGGCGGATTTTTTTTGTGCACATTACGGGAGTGGGTAGAACGATTTGTGAACATAATTTCACGATCTATTTACATATGTTCAGGCCGGTGTTATGATAGTCGTGCAGCTTGAAAGAAAAGCTTTTCAATTCCAGGGAATTGGATAAATAAAAGAATAACCCATCATGAATCAAGGAGTGGATCAGAATGACAAATTTGGCGGGAATGATCGATCATACCCTGCTTAAGGCAGATGCCACCCGGGCCGAGATCAGTAACCTGATTGACGAGGCGAAGAAGTATGAATTCGCATCGGTGTGCGTAAATCCGACCTGGGTCAAATTCGCTGCAGAACAGCTGAAGGATTCCAAAGTGAAGGTTTGTACGGTCATCGGTTTTCCTCTGGGAGCCACGACTTCGGCCGTCAAAGCATTTGAAGCGAAGGACGCGATCGCTGGCGGCGCCACGGAAGTCGACATGGTTATCAATATCGGCGCGCTGAAGGACGGCGAGGACGATCTCGTGGAAGCCGACATCAAAGCGGTGGTAGATGCCGCTGCCGGCAAGGCTCTGGTCAAAGTCATTATTGAAACCTGCCTGCTGACGGACGAAGAGAAGGAACGCGCAAGCCGCTTGGCGGTTAAGGCGGGAGCCGATTTCGTAAAAACTTCGACGGGCTTCTCCACGGGCGGTGCTACGCCGGAAGACGTTCGCTTGATGCGCCAAACGGTAGGCCCGAACATCGGCGTCAAAGCATCCGGCGGCGTACGCAGCCTCGAGGACATGAACAAAATGATCGAAGCGGGCGCAAGCCGTATCGGTGCCAGCTCCGGCGTCAAGATTATGGAGGGCGGCCAATCCTCGGCTTCCTATTAATAAGGAAGAGAAGAATCTCGCGCTGAAGCAAAAGTGTGCATGAAATGAACGGAAGCGGTTCACATCGGAATATGGCAAACCGGGCGGGAAGCTTCCGTTTCTATTAATATCAAGCCTGTAAGCGCTTAATAGATTTGGTTTCATAAAAAATTTCAACTGGGGAGACAGCTATGAAATATTTGATTGCGGTACTAGGGTTACTTGTTGTTTTCGCCCTGTCTTTCGTGGCCAGCAACGACAAGCGGAAGATCCGCTACCGCCCGCTGGTGATCATGATCATTCTCCAGATTATTCTGGGGTACGTTCTGCTCAACACCGTTCTCGGCACCGTGCTGATCAAAGGCTTTTCCGGTATTTTTGAAAAGCTGCTGGTCTATGCCGGAGAAGGGGTCAACTTCGTGTTCGGCGGTATCGCCAACGAAGGACAGGCGCCGTTCTTCCTCGGCGTGCTGCTGCCGATCATTTTCATATCGGCACTGATTGGCATCCTGCAGTATTTTCGCATCCTGCCGTTTATTATCCGGTACATCGGCCTCGTGCTGAGCAAAGTGAACGGGATGGGCAAGCTGGAATCGTATAACGCGGTCGCTTCCGCGATCCTGGGCCAATCCGAAGTGTTCATTTCCGTGAAAAAGCAGATCGGCCTGCTGCCGAAGCACCGGCTGTACACGCTCTGCGCCTCGGCCATGTCCACCGTTTCGATGTCGATCGTAGGCGCCTATATGACGATGATCGATCCGAAATACGTGGTTACCGCGCTGGTGCTGAACCTGTTCGGCGGGTTTATTATCGCTTCGATTTTGAACCCATATAAGGTGACCAAGGAAGAAGATGAACTTGTCGTTCAGGATGAAGAGAAGCAGTCCTTCTTCGAGATGCTGGGCGAATACATTATGGACGGCTTCAAAGTCGCCATTACGGTTGCTGCGATGCTGATCGGCTTCGTCGCCTTGATCGCCCTGATCAATGGCATATTTGACGGCATCTTCGGCATTTCGTTCCAGGAACTGCTGGGCTACATCTTTGCACCATTTGCCTTTGTTATGGGCGTTCCATGGAAGGAAGCGGTGGAAGCGGGCAGCATTATGGCCACCAAGATGGTGTCCAACGAGTTTGTTGCCATGCTGGAACTCGGCAAGCATACCGCATTGTCCGCACGCACGACAGGCATCGTATCCGTGTTCCTCGTTTCCTTTGCGAACTTCTCATCCATCGGCATTATCGCTGGTGCGGTCAAAGGCCTGCATGAGAAGCAGGGTAACGTCGTCGCACGTTTCGGCTTGAAGCTGCTGTACGGGGCGACGCTGGTCAGCGTCTTGTCCGCGATCATCGCCGGACTGTTTCTATAAAAGACTTGCGTCATGTATACTCAAGGATGAAGGAGTGATAGAAACTTATGCCAAACTTTAAACGTATCCACCTGATTGTTATGGACTCCGTGGGGATCGGTGAAGCGCCGGATGCCGCCCAGTTCGACGATTTTGACGTCGATACCTTCGGGCATATCGCCCGTGAGCGCGGCGGCTTGAACATGCCGAATATGGGCAAGCTCGGCCTGTCCAATATCCGCGAAATCGAAGGGATTGCCAAAGCGGACAAGCCGCTGGCGTATTATACAAAAATGCAGGAAAAATCCGCAGGGAAAGACACGATGACCGGCCACTGGGAGATCATGGGGCTGTACATCGATACGCCGTTCCGGGTGTTCCCCGATGGCTTTCCGGACGAGTTGATTCAGCGTATCGAAGAGAAGACAGGCCGCAAAGTCATCGGCAACAAGCCGGCGAGCGGCACTGAAATTATCGACGAGCTCGGGGAAGAACATATGAAGACGGGAGCGCTCATTATCTACACCTCGGCGGATTCCGTGCTTCAAATCGCGGCTCACGAAGAGATCGTGCCGTTGAAAGAACTCTATGAAATTTGCGAATTCTGCCGGGAAATTACCCTGGACGATCCTTACATGCTGGGCCGGATTATTGCCCGTCCGTTCGTGGGCCAGCCCGGATCCTTCAAGCGTACCGCCAACCGTCATGACTATGCGTTGAAGCCGTTTGACCGCACCGTGATGAACGAGCTGAAGGATGCGAATTTCGACGTGATCGCGATCGGTAAAATTTCCGACATTTATGACGGGGAAGGCGTGACCAAGGCGATCCGCACCACATCTAACATGGACGGCATGGACAAGATCATCGGTGTTATGGATGAGGACTTTACAGGACTCAGCTTCCTGAACCTGGTGGACTTTGATGCGCTGTACGGCCACCGCCGCGATCCGCAAGGATACGGGCAAGCCTTGGAAGAGTACGATGCGCGTCTGCCGGAAATGTTTGCCAAGATGTCGGATGACGACCTTCTGATCATCACAGCGGACCACGGCAACGATCCGACATACCGCGGCACCGATCATACGCGTGAATACGTACCCCTGCTGGTATACTCGCCGCGCTTCACCAATGGTGGCAGTGAGCTTGCGCTGCGGAAGACGTTTGCCGATATCGGTGCAACTGTAGCCGAGAACTTTGGCGTCACGATGCCGAAATACGGCACCAGCTTCCTGGGAGACCTGAAGTGTCACGATTTTACAATATACATGAATCCATGACCTATGGGGAGGAAAAGAAATGAGCACTCATATTGGAGCCAAGGCAGGAGAAATCGCAGAAACGATCCTTTTACCGGGGGATCCGCTGCGGGCCAAATTCATCGCGGAAACGTATTTGCAGGATGTGCAATGCTACAACGAAGTGAGAGGCATGCTCGGTTTTACAGGCACGTACAAAGGGCAGCGTATTTCCGTGCAGGGAACCGGCATGGGGATTCCGTCGATCAGCATATACGTCAATGAATTGATCCGCGAGTACGGTGTCAAAAATTTGATGCGCGTCGGCACGTGCGGCAGCATGCAGGAGCATGTACATGTGCGTGACGTCATCCTTGCGCAGGCTTCCTGCACCGATTCCGGCGCCAACCGCCACCAATTCGGAGGATACGATTTTTCGCCGATCGCAAGCTTTAACCTGCTGAAATCCGCGTACGATAAAGGGATTGAAAAAGGTCTGAAGCTGCATGTGGGCAACGTATTCAGCTCCGATATCTTCTACCGTGACGATAAATCCATCGTTGAGAAGCTGATGGAGCACGGCGTTCTGGCCGTTGAGATGGAAACGACAGCCCTGTACACGCTGGCAGCCAAGTTTGGCGTTAATGCATTGACCCTGCTGACCGTTAGCGACCACCTTCTGACCGGTGAAGAAACGAGTGCCGAGGAGCGCCAAACTACGTTTAACGACATGATGGAAGTGGCTTTGGAAACGGCGATCGGACTGTAAAGGCAGCATTCTTTCATCCCATTCACAGACTAACAATCCCATGGAAAGCGAGGCAGACATCCGATGAGAATGGTTGACTTGATTGAGAAGAAACGGGACGGCGGCGAGCTGTCCACGGAAGAAATTAATTTCATTATTGATGGATATACCAAAGGGGATATCCCCGATTACCAAATGAGCGCGTGGGCTATGGCTGTATTTTTCCAGAACATGACGCAGCGCGAGCGCGCCGATCTCACCATGGCTATGGTGAATTCCGGCGACACGATTGACCTGTCCGCCATCGAAGGCGTTAAGGTCGACAAGCACTCCACCGGCGGTGTTGGCGATACGACGACGCTGGTGCTGGCACCGCTCGTAGCGGCGCTGGACATTCCGGTGGCCAAAATGTCGGGCCGCGGTCTGGGACATACCGGCGGTACGATCGACAAGCTGGAGGCGATTGAAGGCTTCCACGTGGAGATCGACCGCGAAGAATTTGTTCGCCTGGTGAATCAGGACAAAATCGCCGTCATCGGGCAGACCGGCAACCTGACGCCGGCCGACAAGAAGCTGTATGCACTGCGCGACGTGACCGGCACGGTCAACTCGATCCCGCTGATCGCTTCCTCGATCATGAGCAAAAAAATAGCCGCAGGCTCAGACGCCATCGTGCTCGACGTTAAGACGGGCGCCGGCGCTTTCATGAAAACGGTGGACGATGCCAAGGAACTGGCTCACGCCATGGTCAGCATCGGCAACAACGTCGGCCGCAAAACGATGGCCGTCATCTCCGACATGAGCCAGCCGCTCGGCCTCGCGATCGGCAATGCGCTGGAAGTAAAGGAAGCCATTGATACGCTGCAGGGCAAAGGACCGAAGGATCTCGAAGAGCTCTGTCTCGCCCTGGGCCGCCAAATGGTGTTCCTGGCGAACAAAGCAAGCTCCCTGGAAGAAGCCGAAGAGAAGCTGAAAGAAGTCATCAAGAACGGCAAAGCGCTGGAGAAATTTAAGGAGTTCATCAAGAACCAGGGCGGCAACCCGGATGTCGTCGACCATCCGGAGAATCTCCCGCAGGCCAAATACCAGATCGAAGTACCGGCGAAGGAAGACGGCGTAGTCGCCGAAATCGTCGCCGACGAGATCGGTACGGCGGCCATGTGGCTGGGTGCCGGCCGCGCGACCAAGGAATCCGAGATCGATCTGGCCGTCGGCCTGATGCTGAACAAAAAGATCGGAGATTCCGTGAAGAAGGGTGAGTCGCTCGTCACGATCCATGCGAACCGTGAAAACGTGGACGACGTCATCGGCAAAATTTACGAAAATATCCGAATCTCCGATCATGCCGAAGCGCCAACCTTGGTGTACGGCATCATCACAGAATAGGCCTTACAGGCTGGAGCCTGGAACTTGCAGAAGTTCCAGGCTTTTTATATGGCTCCTTGGTTTCATTGACCAAGCCGATAAATCAAGGTATACTTCAGCATATGTAGTTGATTAGTAAACAATTATTTCGAGGTGAAGAGTAATGGAGGAGACAGGCAGTGTTTCCAGGTGGATATCGGTGCTGCACCGCCAGTTTCAAATCTATTTGAACCGGGAATTGAAGGAGCATGACATTAATTCGTCGGAGTACATTTTCCTGGTCAACTTGTATATCGAGGACGGGGTATCGCAGGAGAAGCTGTCGGCCAACCTGTTTATCAACAAAGCGGCGACAGCACGGGCCATCAGCAGGCTGGAGGCGCTCGGTTATGTCAAGCGGATCCGGGATCCTCAGGACAGCCGGGCATATTTGGTGACCCTGACCGAGAAAGGGCTGGAGAAGCGGAAGTTTATCAGATCGAAGCTGAAGGCGTGGACGGAGATCATTTCGAGCGGCCTGAGCTCCGAGGAGACCGATGACATGATCCGCAAATTAAAAATCATGTCCGCCAATGCGGTCGCGGAGACGAAGGGATTGACATAAATCAGGCGGCCGAGCAACGCTGCGCTCTGACATGGAACGCCAAACAGCGCAGAAAAACGCATAAAATTTTTAAAACAGAAAAAGGAATGGGCTACGGGATGCCTCATTCCTTTTTGTGTACCCGTTTGGACGGGAGTTATGCCGTTTTCACTCTTGGTACGGTAGACATAACGTCATATAAAGTGGACGAGTCGATATCCGATCCGAAGAACGCGACCGCGAGCACGACGAAGAGCAGAATCAGGCCCCATAGGAGCACGCCGATAATACCGCATACGAGCCCGGCAATCGCCATGCCTTTTCCTTGTTCATACCCCCGTTTGAGTTCCTTAAAAGAAAGGGCGGCAAAGATGATCGCCAGTATCCCCAGGATAAATCCTATGTACAAAATCATTACGCTTAGGATGCCGAGCACCATTGAGGCAATGGCTTTGCCATTCGTCTTGGGCGGCGTCATTGGCGGCTGCGGCTGAAAATGTTGATACGGGTCTGGTGAATGTGGATCCAACTGTGATTTCCTCCTCCTGCATTTGGCAGAACGCTTTATGTTTATATATTCTGCTTAACATGTCTATTATCACTTAGCCGGACCTATTTGTCGATATTTTTTCGGACGAAATTCCCAGATTTGACGCACGTTTACCTGTTTTATCCGAACACAGGAACCATTCATGAAGCCAGTGCTTCCTATACGCTGAAACTCTTTCGGAGTTCCGAGGGGGATACATGCTTGTATTTTTTGAAGGCCCGGCTGAAATAATAGATGTCCTTGAAACCGGAAGACAGGGCAATCTCCGAAATGTTCATTCTGGAATTGCGCAGCAGGTATTCGGATTTGTTGATCCTAAGCGTGTTGACGTATTCGGTTACCGTACGTGCCGTAAGCTCCTTGAACAGGCGGCTGAAATGAAAACGGCTGAGGCCGGCCAGCCCGGCCAGCAGATCGACGGACAGTTCTTCTTGGTAATGCTCCTCAATATATTGAAAAATAGGGGTAAACCGCTCCAAATTTTTCAGCCTGTACAGGCTCTCTTCCGGAGAAAGCGTATCTTTGCCGTAGCGGCGCAGCAGTATGGCGAGCAGACGGTACAGATAGGATTTGATCGACAGCTCATAGCCGAGTTCCTGTTCGTCCATTTCCCGGATCAGGGACGTGGCGCACTCGGTAATTTCCGGATCGCCGGAAATTTTGCTTGCGAACATGATCTGGTTCTGCGTTATCGGCGTAATAAACTTCGTTTCGACAGCGTCCGGTGTCTGGCTCTGCAGCAGCTTGATATCGACGATCATCGCATAATAGACCAAATCATCGGACAGGCATACCCCGTAATGCAGGTCGTTGCTGTTCACGACCACCATCTCACCCGCTTGAACTTCATAAGGAACCGAGTTCAGCTCGATGAGCGCGGAGCCTTTGGTAAAATACAGAAACTCCATATGATTGTGCCAATGGTGGGTAAACAGCGTTTTCCCGTATTCCTTGGCGGTACAATAATGGATCTTCATCGGAAAAAAACGGTCGGGCATATCCATCGGCTCCAGCAGAGCAAGGGGTCTATCCATCCAAGTCACCTCAAAATCGCACAATAAGATAAATTATTAGCATAGCTCTTCATGGCAGTTCCGCCTGTTCTTATTATAATTCAATATATATAGGTTGAACTAATTTTTTTACACCTTAATGGCCTGATCGTGCTTGCCTTTTTATGGGTGACATTCACGCGCAGGAAGGGCTGCACGGGTTCAATCTACATTTGGAAGCCAAATGCGAGAACCAAAAGGAGAGTTGAAAACGCATGGATAAAGTAAGAGTAGCTGTAATCGGAGCAGGGTCCATTTCGGAGTCCCATTTGAACTCGTATCAAAACAACCCGGAGGCGGAGATCGTTGCGATCTGCGATTTGAACGGGGAAAGAGCCAAGGCCGCTGCCCAGAAATACGGAGCTCAGAAGACATATACCGACTATCATGAACTGCTGGCTGACCCGGACATCGATGCCGTGAGCATCTGTACGTGGAACAACCAGCATGCCGAAATCAGCATTGCGGCCGCCAAAGCGGGCAAGCATGTCCTGGTGGAAAAGCCGCTGTGCAGAACGGTTGAGGAAGCGCTTCAGATCCAGGAAGCCGCGCATGCTGGCGGAAAGGTGTTCCAAGTAGGCTATGTGCGCCGCTTTGACCCGAACGTCGCAGTGCTGCAGAGCTTTATGGAGAGCGGCGAAATCGGTGAGCTGTACTACGCCAAAGCCTCGCTCCTGCGCCGTGTGGGCAATCCGGGCGGCTGGTTCGCCGACAAGGAGCGCTCCGGCGGCGGACCGCTGATCGACATCGGCGTGCACGCAATTGACCTGTGCTGGTATATGATGGGCAAGCCGAAAGTGAAATCGGTGTCCGGCAATGTATACCATAAGCTGGGCAACCGCAGTCATGTGAAGAACTATTCTTTTTACAAAGCGGCCGACTATGACGCCAGCAAAAACACCGTAGAAGATATGGCGAACGCCTTGATCCGTTTTGAGAACGGAGCGTCGCTGCTCGTGGACGTAAGCTTTTCCCTGCATGCGAAGCAGGATGAAGCAGCGATCAAGCTGTTTGGTACGAACGGCGGCTTCGAAATCGATCCGGCTCTGGTCATCGTCACGGAGAAAAACGATACGATCCTGAACATCGAGCCGCAGGTGGACCATAAAGGCTTTAACTTTGCCGCCGCGTTCCAGAACGAAATCAATCATTTTATCGAAAATATTAAAAACGGCACGGAGCCGATCGCCACGGTCGACGACGGCGTGGAAATGATGAAGATTCTGAACGGCATTTACGAATCCTCTGAGAAGGGAGTCGAAATTCAGCTATGAAAATCGGAGTAAGCACATACAGCCTGTACCGTCCGATTCAATCGGGTGAAATTACGGTTCTGGGCGCGATTGAGAAAATCGCCGAGATGGGCGGAGAACACGTGGAAATCGTTCCGATCGGATACACCTTGACCGGGAATCCGGAGCTCGTGGATCAGATCGTGGCCAAGGCGAAGGAAGTCGGGATTGACGTATCCAACTATGCGATCGGCGCTAACTTCGCTGTGGACACCGAGGAGGCTTACCGTAAGGAAATCGAGCGCGTCAAAGGAGAAGTGGACATCGCCGCACGCCTTGGCGTGAAGCTGATGCGTCATGACGTAGCCAGCCGCCAAGACACGTCCATCAAACAGTTCAACCAGGAGGTTGGACGTCTGGCGGAGGCATGCCGCGAAATCGCCGATTATGCGGCGCAGTATGGCATTACGACAAGCGTGGAAAACCACGGCTATTATATCCAGGCAAGCGACCGGGTACAGACGCTGGTTCAAGCCGTGGACCGGCCGAACTTCCGGACGACGCTGGACGTGGGCAATTTTATGTGTGCGGACGAAGATCCGGTGGCTGCCGTCAAGAACAACATTCCTTATGCTTCCATGGTGCACATCAAGGACTTTTATTTGCGGCCAGCCGCCCTTAATCCGGGTGACGGATGGTTCCGCACGGCCAGCGGGAATTTCCTGAGAGGCGCCATTGCGGGGCACGGAGACATCAACCTGCGCGAATCGATTCGGATCATCAAGGAATCCGGATTTGACGGGTATTTCTCGATCGAGTTTGAAGGAATGGAAGACAGCTTTCAGGGAACAAAAATCGGCCTGGAGAACGTCAAACGCTTCTGGAACGAGGTATAGGCCGGGAATCAAAGCAGCCAATCTTTTAAATGATTCAGCATAAACAAGGGAGAGGTGACTGGAATGAACAATAAAATCGGCGTTATTGTCGACAGCTTCCGGGTCGGGGTCCGGGAAGGACTGGCCAAGGCGAAGAAGGTAGGAGCGGACGGCGTGCAGATCTATGCCGTGAGCGGTGAAATGGACCCGGCTAACCTGTCTGCTGCGCAGCGCAAGGAACTGAAGAGCTATATCGAGTCCCTGGGACTGGAAATTTCGGCGCTCGTGGGCGACCTCGGCGGATACGGTTTCCAGGATAAGACGGTCAACGCGGAGAAAATCGAGAAGTCCAAGCGGATTCTCGATCTGGCGGTAGAACTCGGAACCAGCGTAGTAACGACGCATATCGGACTTGTACCGGAGGACAAAAACAACGAAATCTACCAAACGATGCATGATGCATGCGAGGAACTGGCTTCTTATGCCACCAGCATGAACGCTTTCTTTGCGATCGAAACGGGCCCTGAGCCTTCCGCACGACTGAAGGATTTCCTCGACGGACTTGGCTCGAAAGGCGTATCCGTCAACTTCGACCCGGCAAACATGGTCATGGTTACCGGCGACGATCCGGCTGAAGGGGTGCACAACCTGAAGGATTACATCGTACATACCCACGCCAAAGACGGTATTCGTTTAAAAGAAGTACCTGCCTATTACATCTATGAGACACTTGGCTTCGAGCCGCCGGCCAACGAGAACAATACATTTGTTCCCGGGGAAGGGCAGTATTTCCGCGAAGTGCCACTGGGCGAAGGCAGCGTAAACTGGCAGAGCTATTTGCAGGCGCTGAAAGATATCGGCTATCAAGGATACTTGACCATTGAGCGCGAGGTCGGGGAGGATCCGGAGGCGGACATTTCCAAAGCGGTGCAATTTTTGAAGCAGTTCCGGGGATAATCAGCCACTTGGCAATGTATGAACCACTCCTCGAAAAATGAACGAATGACAAAACAGCGAATGCGATCGATAGGATCGGCATTCGCTGTTTTTTGCTTTTATTCATCTTCTGTGTTGACGGCAATGCTGAGCGTCTCGGATACCCATTCCCGTTCATAGACGCATCCGTCGACTTCCGCCAGGGTCCGGAACAGAAAATAGCCGTTTATTTCTTCAAGCTGTCCGTCCACCGGATCGGGAACCTTGGCTGTATACCTGAACGTCAGTGAACCGCCAGGGTCCACGGAGCCCAACAGGACATCCTGAGGAGGATTAACCGCTTTGCCGTTTACGATCACGGTACCTGCCTGAAAAAGAATGGGATCCTGCATCCAGCCGATGAGAACCACGGACGCTCCCAAGCTTCCACTGTTATACAGTTTGACGGTAATCAGCAGTTCATCCCCTGGCTCAAGTACGTAATGGGCGGCATGAGCCGTTGCGGTCAGGCTGGGGGCAAGCAGCTCAACCATGGCCGTCTCGGGTGAGGTGCGCTGGCGGACGATCCGGCCGTCGGGCAGGTGGAAGGCGTAAGATACGGTTGCTTCGTTTGGTACGCGTAACGGGCCTGCAGACGGTATAAACGGGTCAACGCTTGCTTCATAAGTGATGCTTACTTGCTGCCCCGGAGAAAGGGTCCCCAGGAAAAGCCCATCCATCAATGGTGACCCTTCCAAGTTTTGACCATTTAGCCGGACGCTGCCCGGAACGAGGGATAATTCTTCGGGAAACGCATCCTGCAGCGTTGCATCTACCGCTTGGCTGCTCGTATTTTGCACTGTACATTCGTAACCGATCATACAGCCGATGGTTGCCCAGTTTCTGTTTGACTTCTTGCTGAGACTGACTTCAGGGTCGATCACGTTCACTTGAAGCTCATTGGCCATGGCCTTATACTCCATCCCATCAATGTAATACTTCAAGCAGCTTTGGATGACCACGGAATCGGTGTCCACCTTCCCGACTCTTAAGCTGACCCTGATGCGGATGGAAGTACCGGGAGCTATTGTCCCGATCGGAATTCCATTTTCGGGCTGCACGTCCGGGTACAGGACGCCATTGATGACGACACTGCCCTGTACAAATGTTAATCCCGGTGGGAGCGTAATAAAGATCACCGCTTTGGATAGCGGTACACTCCCTTGATTCGTCACCAGAAGTTCGTAGAACAGTATATCCCCGATAAACGTTTGGAAGGTGCTGACGTCGGCGATTAGCGATACGGAGGAAGGTAGCACGGTCAGCGTCACCGGGTTGGAGGCGATGGAGCCGCGTACCGTTCTTCCCCCGAGGGATTGGAACGAGTACTCAGCACGTCCTTCATTGGTGATTTGCAGCGATGGGGGGATCGCCACAACGATCGCCTGAAACACAACATACACCGAAGCATCAGGCCCCAGCATGCCGAGATCGATACCTGAACCGGGTTGAGCCCCCGGGACGGGGGCGCCGTTCTTCAAGACACTATTCGGAATAAACGACAAACCGGCTGGCAGCGGATCGTACAATATCAAGCCGGCTTCGCGGTTGCCATCATTGCGTATTGAAAAGCTGTAGGTCACCATTTGGTTCAGCGAAACGACGCTATTTTGGACAAACTTGCTGAACTTCAGCAGTGGGCCGATCCATGGCGTATCGACGGTATTGGAGTAGGCTACCGACTCGGCTCCACCAACGCTAAAGCGGACCATCGTTTGATTTTTTAAAATAAAATCAGATGTCAGCCCGGACTTCATAGGGTCGTCACCTGTACCTGGAACGTTACGATCACGGTGTCTCCAGCCCCGATGATGCCGACTGTGATGCCTGTATTCGGATTGGCGGTCGGTCTAGGCGTTCCGGCGACCGTAACACTGCCTGGTACAAACGCCGAACCTGTCGGTACCGGGTCAACAAGCACTACGTTGTTGACGGCTTCGATTCCGTTATTTGTAACGGCAATAGAGTACGTAATGATGTCTCCGACGACCGCGTCAATGGACGGTGTGCTTTTGACGACGGAAACGTCAGGCGACGAGACCGGAATCGTCAGCAAGTTGGATAGGGAAGTTCCGGTAACGACCACCCCGTCCGGACGCGTAAAAGAGAAGTTTACGGTTGCCTGGTTCACGAGCTGCTGCGGGTTTGGCAGAGTATCGACCGTCACTTCCATGGTAACGGTCACTTGGACGGTCTGGCCAGGATTGATTGTGCCGACGGAGAATCCGGTTGACGGGTCCGCACCTGGCAGCGGCACGCCGTTTACCTGAATACTGTTAGGGACAAAGACAGCTCCATTCGGAACAGGGTCGGTTAATGTTCCTGCCGCCGCAATGTTGCCTGTATTCGTCAGCGTTACCGTGTAGACGATCGTATCTCCAACCGTGGCGTTCGTCGTATTGGCCGTTTTGTTGGCACTGATCATTGCCTGATAGACAGGGACGGACGTAACGTTGGAGAACGCGGTGCCGGTGAATGCGCCAGAGTTGAACGTTACGGACGATTGGTTCGTCAGGTTGCCGTCGTCAGGGATGGACAGGACGGTTACGTTAAACGTCACGGTTACTACTGCACCAGGGGCGATCGTACCCAGCTGAATGCCAGCCGCCGGATTGGCCGAGGGCTGGGCAGTTCCGTTAACCGTTACGCTGCCCGTTACAAACTGGCTCCCTGTGGCGATCATATCCGAGAAGACTGCATTGGTGACATTTTCAATTCCATTGTTGGTTACAGTGATGGTATAAGGAACCACCGTGCCCACCGAAGCTTCAGCAGCACCGGAAGCTTTGACGACGGCGACGTTTGGCGCAGATACCGGAATCGACAGCGTATTGGAGGCAAAGGAGCCATTGATGACCCGGGAGTCCGGAAGCGTGAAGGTAAAGGCTGCGGTCGCTTGGTTGGTCAGCTGCTGGGTTGGCTGTACCGCATCAATAACTGCCGAGAACGTGACGACGGCACCTGTCACGATAACACCAAGGGGAATTCCCGCGGCCGGATCGGCTCCCGGCATCGGCTGGCCGTTGAGAATTACGCTGTTTGGTACAAAAGTCGTTCCGGCAGGAAGTGTGTCCGTTAAGGTGACGGCCGCGCCGAAATTGCCTGCATTGTTCATGCTAACAGTAAATACGACCGTATCACCGACGGTTGCATTGGTCGTGTTGGCGGTCTTTTGCGCGGTGAAGATCGGCTGAAATACCGGAGTGGTAACGGTATTGGAGAAGGTGACCCCAGAGAAGGTACCCGACGTAAAGCTGACCGAAGACGTATTTGCGAGCTGCGCAGGCGTTGGAAGGGAGGTCACCGTGATGTTAAAAGACACAGTAACTGTGGCCCCCGTAGCAATCGTGCCGATGATGATGCCTGTGGCCGGATTGGCCGCAGGCCGGGGGGCACCGTCGACCGCGACGGAACCGGGCACTAAGGCGGCACCTGGCGGAATCGGGTCGGTGAACAAGACACTGCTGACCGTTTCAATACCGTTGTTCGTGATCGTCGTCGTGTAAGTCGCCGTATCGCCGACCGTCAGCGCGGTTGACGGCGTGCTTTTGACGACCGTAACGTTGGGAGCGGATACCGGGATGGTCAGTATATTGGATACGGCTGTCCGGGTAAAGGAACGGCCGTCCGGAAGAATAAAAGTGCCTGAGACGGCGCCTTGGTTTACAATCTGTTGCGGGGATGGCAGCGAAGTAATATTCACCGAAAATACGGCTGTCGCCGCCTGTCCCGGATTGACGACGCCGACAGGTATGCCCGTGCTAGGACTTGCCCCCGGAATCGGTGCCCCGTTAACCAGAACGCTGTTTGCGACGAAAATGGTCCCTGACGGAATGTTGTCCGTTAACGTGATCTGAGCAGGATAATTTCCCGTGTTTCCGATCGAGAACGTATACGTGACGGTATCGCCTACAGTGGCATTTGCGGTGCTTGCCGTCTTGGCCACAGTTGGCACGGCGTTGAATACCGGAGTTGTCACGCTGTTGGAGTTGGCAAGTCCCGAGAAACTCCCTGACGTAAACGTGACAGTTGCCTGATTGCTTATGATCCCGCTGACGGGAACGGAATTTACGGTGATGCTGAAATTTACCGTGGTAGTGGCGCCGGGATCTAGTGGTCCGAGCGAAATGCCTGCGGACGGATTCGCTGTTGGGGCAGGCGTGCCGTTAATCGTTACACTGCCGGTCACAAATGACGCGCCCGCCGGAATACTGTCGGTAAACTGGACGTTGTTGACCGTTTCGATTCCTTGATTGGTGACCGCCACAGAGTAGACGATGGTATCCCCAACGGTCGTCGAAGTCGTGGCCGTCGTTTTGACCACACTCACGTTCGGCGCGGAAACGGGAATCGTAACGGTGTTGGATAATGCGGAGCCACTCAGCGTCCTGCCGTCAGGCGGCGTATACGTAAAATTGGCCGTCGCCTGGTTCGTGATGAATTGCGGGCTCGGCAGCGAGTTGATCACCACCACAAACGTCACAACTGTGCTTGCTCCGGGCGCGAGAGTCCCTAGATCGATGCCGGCTGCCGGGGATGCGCCCGGTATTGGAAAGCCGTTTACGATGACGCTGTTGGGAGTAAACGTAGTCGAAGCCGGAATCGTATCCGTCAGCGTAACGGCTGCTCCGAGATTGCCGCTATTACTGACCGTTACCGTGTACGTAACGGAATCACCGACGGTGGCATTGTTCGTATTGGCACTTTTGGTCACAGCGATTTGCGGTTGTATGACAGGCGTCGTCGTAATGTTCGAAGACGCGGTTCCTGAGAACGTGCCAGATGTAAAGCTTACGGTTGACTGGTTGTTGATTTGCGATGGAATCGGCATGGTTATCCTCACCTCAAAAGTTACGGTAGCCGCAGAACCAGGGGTCAGGGTACCGATTGAAATGCCCTCGGACGGAACTGCTGACGGGCGCGAAATGCCGTTAACAATTACGCTTTGAGGAATAAACGAAGCGTTTGAAGGGACGTTGTCGATCAGATTGACGTTGCTGACATTGGACGTTCCGTTATTCGTGACCGTGCTTGAAAAAGTCAGGACGTCCCCAACGACAACATTCGGCCTCGAGGCTGTTTTGACAACGCTAACGTTCGGAAGCGCTACAGGAATCGTTACTGTATTGGACGCTGCAGATCCCGTAACTTGGCTGCCGCCCGGTAATGTATAGGTATAGGATGCCGCCGCCTGATCCGTAAGCTGTCTCGAAGCGGGCAGGGAAGTAATCGTAACAACAAAGCTGACCGTTACCGCAGTGCTTGCCGCGAGAGAACCCAGAGGGATTCCGGTCACGGGACTAACACCTGGAACGGGATTGCCGTTAATGAGCACGCTGTTTTCAATAAATACAGAGCCAGGCGGAATGTTATCGGTCAGCGTGACGGCAGCAGCCGTGTTGCCGGTATTACTTACTTGAAACTGGTAGGAAAACGTGTCTCCGACCGTGGCGTTTAGCGTACTGGCCGATTTCACGATGTTGATGAGCGCCAAGAAGACGGGGATGACCAGCGTGTTGGACAGGGAGGTACCGCCAAAGGTGCCGGACGTAAAAGCGACGCTGGCCCGGTTACTCAGCTGCCCTGTGCCTGTCAGGGAATTGACGCGGACTTGGAACGTTACGACGGCAGAGGCCCCTGCACCCAAAGATCCGACGGACACGCCGCTCGCGGGATTTCCGCCGGGAACCGGGGTTCCGCCTACCGTCACGCTCCCGCTGATCAACGATGTCCCCTCTGGTATCGGGTCCGATACGATGACATTGCTCACAGGCCCGATCCCGTTATTGGTCGCTGTAATGGTGTAGGTTATAACGTCCGATACGGTTGCTGCCGACGTGTTGGCGCTCTTGACCACCGTCACGTTTGGCGCCGAGGCCGGAATCGTCAGCGTGTTGGAGGTCGCCGATCCCGACAGGCTGCGCCCGCTTGGCAGCTGGTAGTTATAACTGGCTGCTGCCGTATTGGCCAGCGACGGCGGAGAAGGGAGCGAGTTCAGCACGACCTGGAAAGTGACGGTAACGGAGCCCCCTGCTCCCACGGTCCCTGCGTTTATGCCTCCGGTTGGAGTGGCCCCTGGCACTGCCGCCCCTCCAACCGTAACCGAGTTCGCTACGAAGCTGGTTCCTGAAGGAATGTTATCGGTCAGTGTAACCTGGGCTGCCCGGTTCCCACTGTTCCGGACCAAAAGCGTGTACGTAATCGTGTCGCCAACCGTGGCGCTTGAGGTTGAGGCGCTTTTGGCAATCGTGATGACCGGCTGATAGACGGGGGTCGTCATCGTGTTCGACACCGCCGTCCCTTGAAAGGCACCTGAGCTGTACGCTACGGTCGACTGGTTCGACAAGGCCCCGGATGCGGGGACGGATTGAACGGCAATCTGAAAAGTTACCGTAACGGAGCTTCCTGCTGCCAGAGTTCCCAGGGATACGCCGCTGGCGGGATTAGCTGATGTCACCGCTGTGCCGCCGACGGTTACACTGCCGGGTACGAAGGCGGCACCGGAAGGAATCGCATCGGTGAATACGGCATTCGTTACGGCTTCTGTACCGTTATTGGCTACTGCAGACGTATAGGTCAGCGTCTCTCCTACAGCAATATCCGAGAAATTAGCGCTCTTCGTAACCGTAATATTCGGCAGGGTTACCGGGAGCGTGAGCGTGTTCGACGATGCAGAACCCGATATCGTTCTTCCCGCTGAAGGCGTGAACGTATATGCAGCAACGGCCTGGTCGACAAACTGCGGTGGAGAAGGCAGAGAGTTCACCTGTACCCGAAACGTTACCGTCGCAGATGATCCCGCACCAATACTGCCAATCGCAACGCCTGCCGCCGGATTCGCCCCTGCAATGACGGTTCCATTAACCGTAAACGTGCCGGTAACGAAGGAACTGCCCGTCGGGATGTTGTCGGTGAGCGTGACATTTGCGGCGATATTTCCGGAATTGGCCACCAAAATGGTGTATGTAACGGTGGAGCCTACCGTCGCATTGGTCCGGTTGGAGCTTTTGGTCAGCGTAAGGGCCGGCGACACGACGGTAACAGTGACCGCATTCGATGGGATTACGCCGGTAATCGTCGACCCGCCGGCAACGCTTTGGAAGGAGAAGGAGGCGTTCGCTGTGTTGACTAATTGGTTGGAGGATGGTTGTGCCGTTACCGTTGCCCGATAAGTGACCGTTGCTGAAGTGCCAAAGTTTAACGTCCCTAGCGGTGCTCCTGCAACAATATCGTAGGTCGGGCGGGATACGCCCCCAACCGTTACGCTGCCGCTGACGAAGCTCAGTCCTGCCGGCAGTGTATCCGAAAGGACAACGCTGTTGGCATTGGCGGTACCTGTATTGCTTACCGTCACCGTATACGTAATAACATCGCCGACAACGGCTGTCGTCGTGCTAGTGCTCTTGGCTGCGGTAATGGCCGGCGCGTTGATGTCCACTTGAATGGCATTCGCGTTTACCGCATAAGCATCTCCTGAGGTCGTGAGGATCAGTACGGCTGATGACTGGTTGTTGACAAGCCGGGAGGAGACGTCGACATTCGTGATATCCCAGCCCTGACGGCCCCCAATGATGTTGCTTCCGGGCGCTCCGTTGGTCTGATTGCGGGTCCCGAACGTCCCGGTCGTATTCAATTGGCCGGCATCGTTGTTAATCTGGGATGCGAAAAAGTTGTTGGCAAAGTTGTTGGGGCCCGACAAGGCGGAAGCCGTGTTAGATGTTGGGCCGAACAACGCCTGATCTCCGGTCCGGTTGGCATCGCCTTCCTGGGCGCTGAACAGCGCTCTGCCCCCCAGCGCGCCCGAAACCGGGGTAGCAAACCCCGTCAGGGTCGTCGTAACCGGGTCGGAGTTGGCCTGAACCAGGACGGCGCCCGCACGGATCGACATGTTCCGGAAGGGAAGGGAGGGATTCTGGTAAATGACGCCCAGCGTCCATCCGGCGTGATTACCTGTAGGATCATTAGCGATGACGATGGTTCCCACAACGCCGCCGGTCGTATAAGTACCTGCACCTCCTTGCTGAACCAGCGATGTAACATTCGCGGACCGGACGTACGCCGTCATTCCGTTTCCGAAATCTATGGAATTGGCGGTTGCCGGATCGGGAGTAACGCTGTTCGTTCCTGCCGGCGTAATAAACGTAACGGGATTGTTAATTGAGCTGCTGAGATTAACGCTGCCTGAAATAATGTAAGATCCGCCCCAGATCAGTTCGGCATATAACACCGTACTTCCAGTGGGAAGGGATAATACAGCTGAAGAGCTGTTGCTCTGAAAAGCGTTCGTCGTTCCTGCCGGATAGCTTCCAAAAACCGAGCTGGTGTTGGTCGTCGCAAACGCGCCAATACTGTCGAGCGTTCCCGGAACGCCCGTCGTGTCCGATCGGCTGAGCCCGAGGGTATTCCCGGTAAACGTGATCGCTCCCGTAGCATTGAAAGTTGCTCTAACGATTAGAGGAATATGATCACCCCCTTTGTGTCAAATCCGGAAGAGACGAAAGAAAGGACCTGAATAACAGAATGGCACAATTCAAGGTATGAAGAATGAACCGGGGGTATGTAAAATTGCGGGGCTGAAATAAAAAAACTTATCATTCCGATCGCACAAAAAAGATCCGCAAGCTTATCCACACACAGCGATCTCATCCAAAATGAGAGGTTTGTGGCAGACCTTGCGGATCATCGGTGGGCTTTGCGGATTTTATAGACACATTTTCGGTCGCCCATGGCGAGACACTCGTCGCGGGATACCTCGGCCCCAAGCAGCGATTCGAACAGCTTTAGCTCGCAGGCGCATGCATGATTGTATTTTTTCGCAATTTGCGATATCGGACAATTATGCTCGAATAAGGTATATTCATCTTCATTGTTTTTTTGAAGCTCAACCATATAGCCGTTTTCGTTTTGAATTTCGGCCAGCTGTTCGACCTTTTCGGCAAAGTCCTTGCCTTCCATTTTACCGGTATGGTTTTTCAGCAGCGATTCGCCCCGACGGTCAAAGAGGTGGTTCACCATTTCCGTTCCTGCATCCTGCTCGAGTTCCCCGAGAAGATCCAGCGTAAGCGAATGATACTTGTTGGGAAAAAAGTCTTCAGCCTGCTCTGTCAGACGATAGATGGCGGAAGGCCTTCCCATCGGCTGCCGAATCGTCTTGGATTCGATCAAGCCTTCTTTTTCTAGCGTGTTGATATGGCGTCTGACCGCCATGCTGGTGATACCAATAAACTCCGTAATTTCCTTTGCACTGAGTTCGCCTTTGGTTTTCAGCATCTGCAGTATTTTGTCCCTGGTTGAAATATCCAGCTGTTGATTCATGTTAACACCGCCTATTCACTGATCCGGGCCATACATTTCTTTGTAAAAATGAATTCAAAGTATAAACAGCCTGTCGATTTGGAAATCAACAGGCTGAACCAATCGCAAATCGTCAATTATTTAGATTTGTAGAAGTTTTCCGCTTTTTGGATCATATGTTTTTCTTCTTCCGGAAGATCGGTATCATAGTATACCGCACCTACCGGGCAGGCAACTTCGCAAGCACCGCATTCGATGCAAATATCCGAGTCAATAAAATATTGATCCGGACCTTCCTCGATACAATCGACAGGACATACATCCACGCAATCAGCCGCTTTTTCGTCTATGCAGGCCGAAGTAATTACATAAGACATTTGTTTCACCCTTTCAAATTAATTAAATATCATGGTTAATAATTCTCTGAGCCAAATTCATAAAAATACGCCATTGCTCGCTGTCATCCCCGAATACGGCCGGGGACTTCTCCGGGTCCGCCGACTGGCCGGGCGCAGAAAGCGGGATCTCGGCCAGCAGCTTGGTGTTGAGCTGCTCCGCGAGAGCAGCTCCGCCGCCTGTGCCGAATAGATCATGCCGCTGACCGGAGGGGTCGGTAAAATAAGACATGTTCTCGATGACTCCGAGGATCGGATGGTTGGTCTGAATCGCCATCTCACCGGCCCTTGCAGCAACATGATTGGCAGTAGGGTGGGGCGTGGTCACCAAAATTTCCGAGCACTGCGGAATTTTATTGTGAACATCCAAGGCAATATCACCTGTACCCGGAGGAAGGTCCAACACGATGAAATCGAGCTGACCCCATTCCACTTCATTCAGGAACGTGCTGAGCATCTTGCCCAGCATCGGGCCGCGCCAGACGACGGGCTTGTTGCCTTGTACGAAAAATCCGGTCGAAATAACCTTGATTCCGTGCCGTTCTACCGGTACGATTCGGTTATTATGCTTCTTCGGAAGATCATGAATTCCCATCATTTCCGGAATACTGTAACCATAGACATCCGCGTCGATGATTCCTACGCGTTTACCCTGCTTGGCCAGTGCCGCAGCCAGGTTGACGGTTACCGTAGATTTGCCGACACCGCCTTTGCCGCTGGCGATCGCGATGAACGTCACGCCAGAATCGGCGGCGACGAGCGGGGAATTCATCAGCGTTGGTGCACGGCGTACCGATTTATTCAGCTTAATTGCTATAATATCATTTTTTTCTTCATTTGAAATGGCTTTAAACCGGATATGCACGTCCGCGATGCCGATTCCCTTCAAGGCGCTGACAATCTGTTCCCCGATGCTCTCTTTGCTTGCGGACATGTCAGGATCCAGAAGCACCGATAGAGCCGCATGATCCTTATTGATTGTAATATCGCGGATCAAGCCGAGCTCAGCAAGGGGGCGCTCATGCTCATGGTCTTTCAAATGGGTCAGGGCAGCGACCAGGTCTTCTTTGGTCATGGTTGATCACCTTCATTCTCTATCTATGATAGATTGAACTGGTGCATGAAACGTAAGTTTCTTCAGTCCATTCTATCCCTATTACAGTATGGCTCAAAACAGCAGTACAGACCTCCTGTAGATAAAACCGGCGATTTCGAGCCCTTTTACGGATCTGTTCCCGTCGTGTTTTCCCAATACAGAACAGGTATGTACTATTATCAGAGTAATTGTAGTTCACACGGGTAATATAGTCAACATATATGTATATAAAGTAAAGAATATTTACGGAACAAGTATTGACAAAGGGAACGCTCAATTATAATAATTAGTATACGTTTATGTTTACTAATTAGGGGGTCACACCCGTGAAGGGAGGTTCAATTCCCCATTGGACTCGAATATGAATCAGGATCCCGGACAACGGGCGGATCAGGGGAACCGGGAAGCGCGCCCGACGTCTTTTTATGAGCAAATGGGCGGCGCAGACACGATGAAGGCGCTGGTGGAAGCCTTTTATCCCAAAGTGGTGGAGCACCCGCTGCTTGCTCCGCTGTTTCCGGAGAATATATTGCCTGTCATGAAGAAGCAGGAAATGTTTTTGACCCAGTATTTCGGAGGACCTCAGTTATACACGATGCAGATGGGCCATCCCCGCATGCGGGCTAGGCATCTTCCGTTTGCCATCACGCCAAAGCGCGCGGAAGCCTGGATCGGCTGCATGCAGCAGGCCATGGAAGAGGTTATTGAGGATGAAATGCTGCGCCAGCAAATGATGGAGCGGCTTGCGATGACCGCATTCTTTTTCGTCAATACGGATGAAGGCGAAGTCGAATATTAAGGAAACTACAAACAGAAAAGGAGTTAACATCATGAAGCTGGTTGGAATATCTGGCGCGATCATCGGCAGCAAGACGGCTCTTGTGGTGAACAAAGTGCTGGAAGAAGTCAAGAAGCAGTATCCTGATGTGGAGACGGAGCTGCTCGATATGAAAGATTATGATGTGCAGTTCTGTGACGGACGCGATCCATCGGCATATACTGGCGACACGAAAAAAGTGATCGATGCGGTCATTTCCAGCGATTTTTGCTTGATCGGCACACCGATCTATCAGGCGTCAATGTCCGGCGTGCTGAAAAACCTGTTCGACCTGATTCCGGTCACGGCGCTGCAGCAAAAGGTCGTAGGATTCGTCGCCACAGGCGGAACGTACCAGCATTATCTGGTGATTGAGAACCAGCTGAAGCCGATCGCTGGATTTTTCCGTTCTTATGTGGCACCAGGCTATGTCTACGTCCATGATGATCATTTTAACGAATATAAAGAGATTACGGATCCGAACGTGTTGGAGCGGATTGAGCGGCTGGCCCACGAGCTTGTCTTTATGCAAAAACGGCTGAAAGGTTCGGAATAAGGCCTGTCCCCTAAGGAGCGTACATATTTTAGCGTTGGATGAGTCCTGATCGAAAAGATCGGGGCTTTTTTTGTCGTATCTTCCTCCAATATGTCGTATAATAGATCCGGGTATAATAGATTTATAGACTGATAGAAAGCCGTGGTCTTGAATCACGCGGTATTATTTGAGGTGAACACATGCGAAAATGGGCAACATTGATCGTCGCGGTCATTATTGTCGGCGGCGCGCTGATCTATTTTGCGAACAGCAGAGGAACGGCCAAGGATGAGGCGACCGTACAGAATCCTCCGGCTCTCGCCCAGCAGGGCGGCGGAGATCAAAGCGATAATGGCGGTACAGTAGATCCGGAAGGCACGAGCGGTACCGGCAGCGATGCAACGGGAGGCGACGGTGACGGCACGACCGGTCAGAATGCCGGACAACCGGATGATGGCAAGGATTCCGCTGCAACCGGCGGCAATTCAGGCCAGGACACTGGAAAGGGAACGGACGAGCAGACTGGCGATGCGCCTTCCAGCAGTGATTTTGTCAATACGTACGACGTTGAGCATGTCGTATCCAATCCGACGAGCGATACGGTACTCGTCAACAAAACGTACCGTTTGCCGGAAGGTTACGTTCCGCCGGATCTCGTCTATCCGGATGTGCCTTTCACGTTTTCGGAAAAAATAGATAAGCGCAAAATGCGCAAAGTGGCTGCAGACGCTCTGAAAGAGCTGTTTGACGCTGCCAAGCAGGACGGCGTATACTTGGCCGGTGTATCGGGCTACCGTTCCGAATCCCGTCAGACGACGCTGTATAATAACTATGTGGATCGGGACGGCGTCAAAGCGGCGGATACCTACAGCGCTCGGCCGGGCCACAGCGAGCATCAAACTGGTCTGACCATTGACGTGTCGGGAACCGATGGCAAATGCGCCGCAGAGAGCTGCTTTGCCGGCACGAAGGAAGCGAAATGGCTGGCTGACCATGCTTACGAATATGGCTTTATAATCCGTTATCCGGAAGGAAAAGAATCGATTACCGGCTACAAATACGAGCCGTGGCATATCCGCTACGTCGGCAAAGACATTGCCGAAGACGTGACGAAGAAGGATATCACGCTCGAGCAGTACTTTGGAAGCGCGGTTCCGGTATCCAGATAAAGCAGGCTGCAATAAACAGCAGAAAGTTATGAAGGGAGCCCAGTTTATGCTTCTGATCATGACATTCTGCTGTTCTTTGTTGGGTTTGTCCAAATGGAAGATGTATCGCACCAGGGCAAGGCTCATTTGCGTTTTTTTTCAGCGATGTGTACGATGGAATTTGCGGGTTTAACAAAATATCAGGCTGATGCCAATGTTGAATATAGAAGGGTTGTGTCATGATTATGGATTCCGATTTGAATATTAAGTTAACATCTTATTCCAGCAAGGGTGGATGCGGCTGCAAAATCGGCCCTGCCGATCTGAGCCAGGTGCTTCGCGGCCTGCCGCCGGCAGCGCATGATCCGAATCTGCTGGTCGGGCTCGATACGAGCGATGACGCCGGCGTATACAAGCTGAATGACGATTTGGCACTTGTACAGACGCTTGATTTCTTCACGCCGATCGTGGACGATCCGTATTCTTTTGGTCAAATTGCCGCGGCGAATGCATTAAGCGATATTTATGCGATGGGCGGAAAACCGCTGACGGTGCTCAATATCGTCGCCTTCCCAATCTCCACGCTGGATAAACGCGTGCTGACCGAAATTCTCCGAGGAGCGGGGGACAAAGTCAAGGAAGCGGGCGCCACGCTCGTTGGCGGACATTCGATTGACGACAAAGAGCCGAAATTCGGTTTATCGGTCACCGGACTGGTGCATCCTGATAAAGTAAGAAGCAACGCGGGAGCGCGGCCCGGAGACAAGCTCATCCTGACCAAGCCGATCGGCGTGGGCATCATGACTACTTCAATCAAGAAAGATCAGCTCACCCCGGAAGAAATCCGGCGGGTGACGGAGGTCATGTCGACGCTGAACAAGAAAGCGGCAGAAATTATGGACGGCTATGAAGTCCATGCCTGCACCGATGTCACCGGGTTCGGCTTAATGGGCCACTCGCTTGAGATGGCCAAAGGCTGCGGGGTGGAAATCCGGATTCGCAAGCAGGATGTTCCCGTCCTGCCGCGGGTTCGTGAGCTTGCGGAGCAGGGACTGGTTCCAGGCGGATCCAAAAATAACTATGCGCATGTGCAGGACCATGTGATTTTCCCGGAAGAGATGGACGAGACGGACCGGTACATTTTGTGCGACGCGGTTACCTCCGGCGGCTTGCTCATTTCCGTAGGCCCGGATGAAGCGGAGCGTCTGCTTCAGGAGCTGGTGGATGCCGGCGTGGAAGCGAAACTTATAGGTGAGGTTACCGCAAAACATAGCGGGCAAATTGTGATTGAGTAAGGAGCTGTATCATGTTTCAGGATATACAGATCGAGAAGCTTAATGAACTGAGAGCGAAAAATGAAATCACCATCATCGATGTCCGGTCCCCGTCCGAGTATGCGGAATCAACGATTCCGGGAAGCATCAACATCCCTTTCTTCAATGATGAAGAGCGGGCGGAGATCGGCACGCTGTACAAGCAGGTGAGCACCCAGGCTGCAAAGGAGCGGGGCCTCGAGATTGTGTCCGCAAAGCTGCCTTCCTTCGTAAAGCAATTTGCTGAAATTCAAGGGAATAAGGCGGTATTCTGCTGGCGCGGCGGCATGCGGAGCCGTACGACGGCAACGGTGCTGTCCCTGATGGGCATTCATGTGCACCGGCTTGAGGGCGGCTACCGGACTTACCGGAAATGGGTGGTCGACACGCTTCAGAGCATGGACTTTGCTCCGGACGTGTATGTGATCCATGGCAACACCGGAACGGGGAAAACCTTGATTCTCCGGGAACTGCAGGAGAAGGGCTACCCGGTCGTTGATCTTGAAGGGATGGCGGGGCACCGTGGATCCATTTTCGGCGAGATTGGCCTGAAGAGCAGCAACCAGAAGACCTTCGATGCCCTGCTGGTGGAGTCCCTGGTCCGATATCAGGATTCTCCGTACATTCTGCTTGAGGCGGAGAGCAAGCGGATCGGAAAGGTGGTCCTGCCTGAATTTCTGGTCCAGAAGAAAGAGCTGGGGCGGCATATCGTGCTCGAAGCGCCGGTTGAGCTGCGGGTGAAGCACATTTTGGACGATTACCGCCCGTGGGAGTATCCTGCGGAAAGCCTGCTTGCTTTCTCAAAGATCAAGTCGCGGATTCATACGCCGATCGCCCAGGAAATCGAATTTAGCATGCAGCAAGGAAATTATGGGGCAGCTGTGAGACTGCTGCTGGAATACTATTACGATCCGAGATATGCGCATACTACCGAAGCTTACGGCGAAGCTTTCCATCAGGAACCGGTACTTGCCATCGGGTCGGTTGAGCAGGCGGTACAGCTGGTCGAGGAACGGATTCAGAGTGACCAAGAGCATGTCCAGGCAGCGGCGGAAGATGTACAAGTGAAAAAGCATCAATCCGTATAAAATGTTAGGAATGGGATGGGCCACAGGGGACTGGTTCACCACGTATAATGCAAAAAGAAGGAGTGCGCTGATGAGCGCATTCCTTCTTTGTTTAAGAGATCAGAAAGGATAAGTTTCGGAGCTTCTGCTTCCTGATCTCGCAAGAAAAACTTCCTCTAGACGCGGTCTGTCTTCTTTGAAGGTACGTCGATAGATGTTTTTTTAAGAGATCGGAAAAGTATAAGTTTCGGAGCTTCTGCTTCCTGATCTCGCAAGAAAAACTTCAGCTAAACGCGGTCTGTCTTCTTTGAAGGTACGTCGATAGACGTTTTTCTTATGATCGTAAGCACGGAACTGCATTACATGCTGGCCCAGAGACTGCGTCGCAGCTCCGCCGGTCTTGCGCCGGCCGTGCGTGCGTTCAGCAGTTCTACGAGCTCCTCCGCGCACCGTTCCGGCCGGTAAACCTCGCGTGGAGCGGAATGGTACGGGCTCATGCGGAAGCCGTGAGGTGCGGCAGCGGTACCGCCGGAGCTGATGGCATGCAGCCACCGGTCCAGGACAAGCGGGCTCAGGACTTCCCCGTAGCCGCCGCTGACAAAATATTCGCAGTTTTTCTCCTCTTGGCCCGGAATGGACTCACAGAACAGCATGGGCAGCCCTTTGGCCATCGCTTCGGTGCAGGTCATCCCACCCGGCTTTGTAATGAGCAGGTCGGAGGCATCCATCCATTTGCTGACTTCCTTCGTCTGCCCGATCACTACGATATTCGGATGCGAGAATGCAGGCGAGCTCTTTAATTTGGTTAGCAGCTTCTGGTTATTCCCGACACAGAACACGAGCTGTACGCGGTCCTTCCACTGGGCGAGCTGGTAGAACAGCTCCTTGTTTGCGACCAATCCCCAGCCTCCGCCCATAATGAAGACCGTCGGCATGTTTTTCAGCTTCAGCTTCCGCCTTACAACCGCTTTATCTTCCTTCGTCCAAAACGTTGGATGGACCGGGATGCCGGTTACGTTCACGCTGTTTGGATGAACCCCGCGTTTCAACAAAATCCGGCGGACGGATTCCGTCGATACGAGAAACTGGTCCACCTGACGGTTCATCCAGGAGCCGTGTGCGTCGTAATCGGTAATGACCGTGCAGAGCGGAACGTCCAGTCCGGAAGCCTTCAGCCGTCCGATGATTGCACTGGGGATCGGATGGGTGCAGACGATGAGGTCGGGTCTCAGCTGACGGATCACATCAGCCGTATGATTGTAGAACAATTTATGGAGCGCCAAAGCGGTCAGACGCTTCAGCGGTTTGTCATGCTGTTTTCGATAAAGCATGCCGACAAGGGCCGGGTTGGTGCTTACCGTGAGACGGTAGGCCGACAAGATCCATGGAGCTACGGTAGGATTCAGAAAAGAGCCAAGCTCGATTACCTTCGTATGCACATTGGGTTGAATTTCCTTCATGCCAGCAGCCAGCGCATAACCCGCCTGGGTATGACCGCTGCCGAATCCCTCGGATAATATGAGTACACGCTTCTTTTGCACGATTGTTCACCTTCTACCTAGATTAATTTTGGGCTTCGCTAGAGAGCGAGCCTCGTTTCTATAAAAAAGTTTGCTTATGTTATAAGTGGGTAAGCTTATGTAATTGAACCTGCTATAGTAACAGTGTATGCTTTCATGCGTTCAAACAAAACGGCCCGTGGACCAGTCTCAAACTGGACTTAAGTCGGGGGGGCGCTGCTCACGATCCACTTCACTGCCGTTGACCAGTGACATCATATTCATTAGACGCTTGAGAGCCACGGCAGCCCTGCAAATGGATTATAGAAACTGGATTCATAGGTTCGTGATCAAGTTTGGCTAGCATTCATTGAGAAGGGTGCAGAAGGGGATAAAGGTCGGTCCTGCGGGTTACGCCTCCGGCCGATACAGCGGATACAGCGCGGCGCGCGTAAGCCATAGGGCCATCTCCTCAGCTGTCTCTTGCATTTGATGGTTCAGCCAATAGTAAATGAGCCCCATCATCCCGCCGGAGGAGAAGGAAGCCTGGAGCGCGTCTGTCGTGAAAGCGAGCAATTCGCTCTTGATCACCTGGTCCAGCTGGACAGGGAAATCCTTAACATTCATCATGATGGTGTAGAATGCCGCATGCTGACGGATATGCTCAAACAAGGCAACGGCTGAAGAAATCGGTTTACCGGATTCCTCATAATCCTTCCTGGCCGACTCATGGGTATAGGAAGGATTGCGCATCGCGCTGCGAAGCGCCGTAAGAATGCCGGATGCGGTTTGGTTCAGCAGGTCATCCTTGTCGTAATAATGAAGATAGAAGGTCGAACGGTTCACGCCCGCTTTTTCCACAATGTTACGGATGGTGATTGAAGCGTAGTCCTTTTCCGCCATAAGGCTGATTAAAGCCTCGGATAGATAGTGCTGGGTGTAGGTGACTCGTTTGTTCATATGTCTAATATCCTCCAGATGATATTGAAAACGCTGTAAAATAGACATTTTCGGCCAGATTGACGTTTGATCGCTAAATTGGACGGGCGCTATAATGATTATAGACAATGTGTTGTCTAATTCAAAGGATGGAGGTAGGTTGGTCATGAAGCTACAAGACAAAGTAACGGTTATTACAGGTGCCGGATCAGGAATGGGAAAGGAAATGGCTCTTTTATTCGCTAAGGAAGGCGCCAAACTGGTTCTCGCTGATATCTCCCAGGCCTCTCTTGACCAAGTCGTTGCGGAAATTCAGCAGCAGGGCGGTACCGCAGTTGGGGTCATCGCGAATGTTGCCAAGGAAGAAGACGTGCAGAACATGATCGATACCGCAGTGAATCAGTACGGATCGCTGGACGTGCTGGTCAACAATGCGGGAATTATGGATAAAATGGTGGCAGCGGCCGAAGTGACCGACGAACTTTGGGAGCGTGTCTTCGCCGTAAATACGACAGGCCCGATGCGGGCGATCCGCAAAGCGCTTCCAATTATGGTCAAGCAGGGAAAAGGCGTCATCGTCAATACGGCATCTGTCGGCGGATTGTTTGGATCCCGGGCAGGGGCAGCTTATACGGCGTCCAAGCATGCCGTGATTGGATTGACCAAAAATGTCGGCTACCAGTACGCGAAGCTCGGCATTCGCTGCAACGCGATCGCTCCGGGCGGTGTGGAGACCAACATTATGTCCGATACGCCTAGTATGGATATGAACGCGCTTGGTGTGCAGCAAGCGATGGCAGGCATGGGCGTGAATCCAAGAACCGGCAAGCCGGATGAAATCGCAAAGGTCGCTTTGTTCCTCGCCTCGGACGATTCCAGCTTTGTAAACGGTACGGTCATTACAGCGGACGCCGGCTGGACGGCTTATTAATCCCGCTTCGTCCCGGATGGTTCGATTCATACGCTAAATGTATATTCTCTGATTTCCCATTAAAAAAGCGCCGTCGTCCGTGCCTTTTCGGCACCACGATCGGCGCTGTTCTGCTTTCTTATTGCTGACTACCTGTGTCACCGGTTTGCGGCTCCAGGATTTACGCCCCCCGAGAACCGGATCGCTGGAAACCTTTTGCGGCTTCCCGGAATCGATCGTCTTCATTCTTTTCATCTGTAGATTCCTCCATCGTTTTCATGTTCGCCTGGAAACCGGTGTCTAACTTCACGGTAAATCTAAGCTTCCGGCGTTTAACTGATTATAGCATAAACGGTCTTTCTGCTTAGCACAAGATGCTGCGGCACAAAATTTTCCTGAAAAATCCAAATTGGAAGCCAATTCTCTAACGTCCCATGTTATAATCAAAATGGTTTATATTGGTATAATAGGGAGGAAGAAGGATGGACGAACAACAACATGCCGCGGGCATGCCAAAAAATCAGGCAAAGGAGAGGAGCTTAAGAAACACATCTGTAGCCAAAAAGGTGCTTGCAGGCACACTTGGACTCAGTCTGCTGCAGGTGCCTTTGTTGGCATCAGCGGATACAGCCAGCGGAACTTCCGTTGCGAAGGATTCGGTAGTTTCAGCGTCCCAGGACAGCGGCTCCGCAGCCTCGAAGGGACTCAATCCGGCAGACGCCAAAATTACGAAAGCCCAAGCGGAATCGCGTATTAGGTCTTTGTTTCCTGAATTGAAGGATGCAAAGCTGAACGGAGTAACCTATGGTGAGCAGAACGTGTACCCATCCAACACGAAGAAGGTATGGGAGCAGAATTGGACGATTCAACAGGGGAACCACTCGATGGGCTTCAGTACCGAAGTGGATGCGATTACAGGAGATATTCTCAGTTATAGTTATCCATATATGTACCCGTTAGACGATTCCAACACAGCCTATTACCCGCCGGCGGTTTCCGAGCAGGAAGCTCAGAAAATCGCCGAGGCGTTTATACCCAAAGCGGCTCCTTCCATTAAAGCAGGTACGATGAAACCGTCAAACCAGAACCTCTATTCATCCAACAAGGCGTTGTTCGGACCGGTTCAGTATTCATTTTCATACACGATTGACGTCAATGGGATTCCTGCCGACAATGAGTCTGTGAGCCTGGATGTGGACGGCAACGGAAATATCGTCCGCTTTAACCGCATTACTTACCAGGGGGATTATCCAGCGGCCAAAGCCACCATCAGCAAGGAAGATGCGGAGAAGAGACTTGAGCAGGGCTTGTCCGTAACGCTGGCATACATACCGTCCACCTCGCTGTACGATACGTCCGCCAACCGGGAATGGAAGATCGGTTATGTTCCAGACCGGACATTGGAGCCGATGGATGCCAATTCCGGGAAGCGGATCGATACCATTTTTGGCAAGGATTTGGAAGGCCCAAGCCAAGCGGTTAGCTATACCGCATTAAAGGCTTCCGGTAAATTGTTCACCCCGAACAAAGGCGGGCAGCTTACCTCGGACGAAGTGCTGCAGCGGCTTCAAGGCATTGCCCCGGGCCCGGATTACCAGATCCAATCCAATCTCAGCAATTATTGGGGCGGCACCGGTAAGCAAGTCTGGAGCTTGAACTGGAACAAAAGAACTGCCGGATTAAACCGCGATGACAGCAAGTACGCGTACGTGGACGCCGACACAGGGCAGTTGCTGAGCTACCATGAGTTCCAGTATCCGGATGCCGAACCGGCCAAAGCCACCGCTCCGTCCGTGACGGAAGCCCAGGCACAAGCCAAAGCCATTGAACTGGTGCTGGCCCATTATCCGAATGCCGCCGAAGCTCTGAAACTGTCAGACGCCAAATCGGTGAATACGGCAACAAAGACGGTTTATCAATTTGTGTTCCAGCGTTTCTACAAGGACTTGCCTGTTAACGGAATGACGGTGAGCGTCTCCATTGACGGCAGCGGCAAGCTGCTAAGCTACAATGCGGATACCTACCTGTCGGATAAGGATATCAAAGCGTTAGATACCCTGACAGCAAAAGTTGATGCGAAAAACGCACAGCAGCGCCTGCTGGACGATCTCAGCGTGGAGCTGCGGTACATCAGCAGCGGCGGTTACACAGTGGATAACACGTACGTGGAACCGACTGTTCGATTGGCGTATGTTCCAACGCTGAACGGAGACCGGAACGTAGGATATATCGATGGGATTACAGGGAAAACCGAAGCATCAAGTCTGCTGCCCATTTCGAACAAGGACAAGAGCGCTGCGCTTCCGAGCGATGCGGCAAACCACGCGGCAAGCAAGGATTTGGCGACGCTGCTCGAATACCGCGTATTGTCGCCTGGTGAAGATGGCTTGCTCCATCCCGACGCGGAGCTGACTTTGGGGGACTGGATCCAAATGATGGCGAAAGGGGTTTACCCGGATCAAGGCTATTATGGGGGCCAGTATCAACCAGTCTTCACCGACGTTCCAGCCGACAGTCCGATCGCGGGAGCGGTACAGCTGTTCATGGATAAAGGCTGGCTGAAAGACGTGAAATCGTCGGAGCTGCATCCGGAGCAGAAACTGACCCGTGAAGCGGTGGCCACCAGCCTGACCACGGCTCTGCATTACAACCGCCTGTCCAAGTTCTTCCAGCAGGATGCACAGGCGTTGTCCCTATCGGACGCGAATGCGATCCAGGACAAAGGCGCCGTTGCGCTTATGCTGAAGCTCGGACTGATGGACGCCGCGGGGGGCAAATTCGACCCGGCGAAGCCGGTCACCAAGGCTGAAGCGGCGACGATTATGGTCCGCTTGGCACATCTCCAAAGCAAAGTGGATACCCCGCTTAACCAAAGATACTAGTCAATTTAAGTGATCGAGCCTGGGGCGCCATTACCCGGGTTGCCACTTGAACAACAGCCGCAGTCTCCGGACTGCGGCTGTCTGTATGTTAAGGCTTATTTGCCGTAACTTTTAACGGCGGGGGCTTCATATTTACTCATCATGTCCAGCAATACTGACACATTTGGCTCAATGATGGCCATGGATTGGTACTGCGGCTGCATAAACTGTTCCCGTACCATATGCTCGAACAGGGAGATCATCGGATCGTAATAACGATTCACGTTCAGCATGCCAATGGGCTTGCGGTGAATGCCGATCTGGGCCCACGTGAACGCCTCGAAAAACTCCTCCATCGTGCCCGGTCCACCCGGAAGCACGAGGAATGCGTCGGCGAGCTCCGCCATTTTAAACTTCCGGTCATGCATCGTGCCGACCACGTGAAGCTCGGTCAACCCTTGATGCGAAATTTCCCGGTCTACCAGCACCTGTGGAATGACGCCGATGGTCTGTCCGCCTTCGGCAATGACCGTATCGGCCAGTACGCCCATGATCCCTACGCTGGATCCCCCATAAACCAGGGTTAACCCGCGCCGGACCATTTCTTTGCCCAGCTCGACTGCCGCTTCCCGATACGCCGGCGACGCACCGTAACTTGATCCGCAATACACAGCTAAATGTTTCATAACATAACTCCCTTCCTACGAGCCTTCTCTGTTTAGGTCTTTTTCATTATAAATGATTTTCCGGACCCATGGTCACGAAAATCTCCTCCGTTAGGTTAAGCCAAAGTAAAAAACGCTACCCTAAAGTGCGTGCTCAAGTCACGGTTTATTGGATGGAAAAAGGGGAATATTAAGGGAGAATCACCACCCGAACGCGGACTCATTTACCAATATCTATGACAAGGCGGAACAACCATGATATCCTTTGTCTTGACCTTGAAACGGCTGCTGACCGGACTGTTTCATGCCTTTAAACTGAAAAATTTCCAGGTTTTCTTTGTCTTGATTGTTCTGTTGCTTGTTTCTGGCACGATTTTTTATACTACGGAAGAAAACTTAGCCATCATAGACGCACTGTATTTCTGTATCACGACGCTGAGTACGGTAGGTCATCCGGACTTCATGCCCAAGACGGGACTCGGCAAAATTTTTACGATGATTTATATCGTGGTAGGCACCGGCACCTTTATGGGGCTGCTCAGTTATGTTGCTTACGGGGTCGTTCAGAGCAATCAAAAGGACGGCGATATTGATACGGAACGTGACCGTTTTAAGAAGAAGGCCAAGCATAAATAATATGAAGCAGGCGAAAATCTCCGCGGGATTCCGCGGTTTTTTTGTACGATTAACGTCACGAATGGGTAAGTCCGGGTACGAAGCACTATGTTATAATTTACGGGAAGGTTGAACATGCAGTCATCTTGGAAGCAGGAGTGAAGCGTCTTGAAAACAGTCGTCATTATCGGCGGGGGGATTACGGGGTTGTCGGCCGCGTATTATTTGCGCCGGACCTTAAATCAATACAGCGGGCAGACGGAGCCGGCGAACATCATTCTCGTTGAAGCGGAACAGACGCTGGGCGGAAAAATGCGGACCGTATACGACGGCGGTTTTACGATGGAATCCGGCGCCGATTCGATCGTGACCCGGAAAACGAATGTGGCTCCGCTGATTCAGGAACTGAACCTGGCGGATCAGGTCGTCTATAATGCGACGGGAATTTCCTACATCTATACGGACGGCAGGTTGAAGCAGATACCGAAGGATGCCGTCTTTGGGATTCCGACCAGCATCGAATCGCTTGCCACAACCGAGCTGGTATCCGCGGAGGGCAAGGTGGAAGCCCTGAAAGACCTCTATACCCCCAATGAGCATTTCACAAAAAATGATTCGGTCGGTGCGTTTCTGGAAGCCTTTCTTGGAAAGGAGTTCGTGGAGAAACAGATCGCGCCCGTCTTGTCAGGCGTTTATTCAGGCAAACTGAGCGATTTGACGATCGCATCAACGCTGCCTTACTTGATCGATTATAAAAACGAATACGGAAGCCTGATCAAAGGGCTGTCCGAAAATCGCGCAAAATTTCAAAGCGGCGGGCAAAAAAAGTTCATGTCCTTCCACAACGGTGTTTCAGCGTTGATTGATGCCTTAGAGCAGCAGCTGACCGGAACGGAGATCGTGAAGGGGGTACGGGCCGAATCCGTCGCCAAGGATGGAAGCCGTTATGCAGTGACGCTGGCAGACGGCCGCGTGATTGATGCTGACTATGTGGTGCTCGGCACGATGCACTATGCGGCGCAGCAGCTGCTCGCGGATCCGGTATTGGACCAGGAGTTCAACCAGCTGAAGAACAGCTCCATGATCAGCGTTTACGTCGGTTTCGATCTTCCGGATGCCGAGCTGCCTGCAGACGGAACGGGCTTTATTACGGCCGATGGCAGCGACATTACTTGCAATGCCTGCACATGGACAAGCCGGAAATGGGAGCATACCTCCCGTGAACGTAAGCTGCTCGTCAGACTCTTTTACAAAAGCAGCAATCCACGCTACGATGAACTGGTTCAGCTAAGCGAGGGAGAGCTGCTGAACGTTGCGCTGGAAGATATCCGTAAGAGCCTGGGGATTACCGGCGAGCCGGTCACCCACGAGGTCACGAAGTGGCATAATGTGATGCCGAATTATCATATCAAGCACCACAGCATCGTCAAGGAGCTTGAACAGAAAATGGCCGAGCGGTTCCCGAACATCTATCTGGCCGGATGTTCCTATTATGGCGTCGGCATTCCTGATTGTATCGCTAACGGCGAGCAAACGGCATATAAAATCGCTGCACAACTGTAGGCTTAAAAACGATCAAAAAGCGAATACAAGCGAATAGAGCGAATATGCGGGAACAGCCGCCCGAAAGGGCGGCTGTTTTAACGATAACATGCATCCAATTCCATTTTCCCTGCCAAAATGAATAGAATTCAGCTTTAACATTACTCTTCACATCGGAGGCTTGGAAAACGATACGCTGCTTGAGCATTTTCCCGCCTAGCCCGATAATATATTTAGCGAGACTTTGGCAGAAACGGGGGAGAAGCTTGTTATGTTAGAAGCTATCGACGAAGCAGTGAGCATCAATTCGCTCATTTGGTTGTTTCTTGCTGCATTTATGATTCACGATTTTGAAGAAATCATTACGGTGGAAGGCTGGATGAGGCGAAATTATGATCAGGTCAGCCGGATCGTCCCTGACCGCGCGGGCCGGATCCTCAAAGATTTTTCCAATATCACCGGTTCCCAGTTTGCCGTAGCCGTATTTTTCGAGTTTATCTTGTTTATCCCTTTTACATACTTGGCCGCCGAGCATCGTTGGATGCTTTTGTTTACAGGGTTTAATACGATCATGCTTATCCATGTATTTACGCATGTGGGGCAGAGCATATACCTTCGGAGATATACGCCTGGTGTGGTGACCGCGGTGCTGGTTACACTGCCGTATTCAATGTACTTATTTTACCGCTTGCTGGATGCAGGCTTGGTATATGGCTCAGTCCTCGCCTGGAGCATCCCCGTTGGTGCTGCTACCGTGCTGCCTGTCGTGCGGATCGGTCATCAGTGTGCGCGGCGGATTGCGCCGAACAGGTAAGGGGGATAGACGACTCTGTTAGGGTATTTTGACCTGAGCATGTTCCGTTCTGGCTCATCCGTTCTCTGGCAGCAAAAAAGGAGCCCTAAGGCTCCTGCCGGAGATCAGTTTCGAATCCCGTTCACCGGTGTCATCTGGAGGAAATAAAACTTTCCTTTTTTATTAATCTTTCCGGTAATGGTGGCTGCGCCTTTCTTTGTAAAGATGTATTCGTTCTTCTTGATCTGCACCGAGTACCCTTTCATTTGAATCCCGAACACAGCTTTGGCTTTGGGCTTGATCGCGGAAAGGGCCTGGTTTTTGCTGAGAACGGGCTTGGCAAAGGATTTGGCGAAGTCCTGGTCGTTCGTCCAATCCTGGCCGAGTAAATTTTGGATCTCCCAGACCTTACCGGTTTTTGCCCCGATAACGACGTGATTGTTATCCTCATCGTCCCGGAAGTTCCAGACAAATTTCTTGTCCCCGGTTTTTTCGCGCAGCACATATTCGAACGGTTTGGTGAGGCTGATGCCCAACGTCTTCAGGGACTGATTCGCTTTATTGGCAAGCTGTGCTTTGACGGAGGCTAATGAATATGTCATGCTGGCCGATATTTGGTTCCCTTGATCCAGATCGATGTACAGACTCTGGTTGTTCCCCCACAGAACCCAATAATTTCGGGGAGCATTATCCTGGTAAGGGGAGTAAACTCGCCAGATGGCTTCTGTTTTGAACTTGTGATCCGTGTCATAGGTTTTCAAGAAGGCAGCCGTTTTATTGGCGAGGGCTGCGCCGATAACCGCATTAGTATTCGAAGATCTATAGATGATGCTGGTCGATTCCACCCGTTTCTTTGCCGGATTATACTGCTGGTTAAACTCGGCATCGACTTGACCGCTGAGTTTTCCGTAAACAAACAGGGGCTGGCCGTTTGCATCCTTATCCACGCTCGTAAATTCGATCTTGGTGCTGCCTGAGAGTTTGTTCAGAGCTTTTGTCAATTGAGCTTCAACTGCAGGATCCAAGCTTATGGAAGATGCTTCGATTTGCGCTTCAGCAGGCATGGATGGGGGTGCCGCATAGATCGGGGCAGCAGACAGCAGCAGCGAAAGGGCGGCGGCCGATAAGGTGATAGAACTCCATTTTTTCATTTGTTGTTTTCCCTCCTGTGTCTTGTATCCAAATGGTTTAGGTATTCATGCACTAGACGTCGTGAAATATGAAAATGTTTCAAGATATGGATTTTTTTATAAATATTTATTGAATTTATAGCTTAAATCAAGGGAAGAAGCTGCTTCGCATAAAAGGAAAGCTCGCTTTCCGATTCTAAATCGCGAAGGAGCGCAAGCTGAAGAAAACGTCTCGGCTGGTCCTTCGCGGATTCTTCCCGAAGCATGGCGGCGACCTCCGCCAGTTCATTCTTTCGCTGGTTCGGTACGGCGATATCCGGAATGATCGATGCTATTTTTTGGATCAGCGCATCTTTTCTCCCTTCGCGGGATGCAAACAGGCCCTTGAGATCGATTTGGGAATATTCCGTCATGAGCTCGTCGGTAAGCAGGGAGGGAACCGGCCGTTTTGCCAACCCCTCCATCAGATCGTCCATCCGCTCAGCGATGAACACAGCTAACCTTTTTTTGTCGATTGGCAAATAACCGAACAACAGGTGAAAGGTATACTCTCGAATTAGACCGCTCAGCATTGCAGTGGCATCACACTTCCACTCCTCGATGCCAGGCCCGTACCGGCGGAGCAGAATATCTTGATAGTACAGGAACATGCTCCTTCTCATTCCGTTCAGAACGCTTTCGATTTTATCGTTATTAACCGGAGGCAGCTCGTTATGGTCACGCGAAATATAGTACCCGTGCTCCACATAAAAATCGAACTGATAGGCAAGCTCCTCCAGGTAGGTTTCTTTCGTCGGCAGCTGCATTTTCCGGATATGATCGACCGCATCGATCATGTCCTGCTGGCGCTTCTCCAATATGCTGATGTACAGTTCCTCTTTCGAACTGAAATGCTTGTACAGCGAGCCTTTGGCGATGCTGCAATCGTCGGCGATATCCTGTATTGAAGTCGCCTGGTAACCTTTTTCCGCAAAAAGCCGGATTGCCGACTCCAAAATTTTCTCCTTCAGCACACTCATTCGTGCCGCCTCCTTCGTTGGCGCTCAATCCTTACTCATGTCTAGCTCAGATATGTTTCCGAACGCGATGTCCGGTTACGGGAATGACCATCAAGTTCTTGTAAAAACTAATAAGTCACATTACAATTATCTTATCGGCCTACAACATTTGTGTCAAATCCAAGTCACGCTTTATATGGCCGATCCATCTTAATGATGGTGCTTGAAAAGGAGAGAAAACAACTTGCTGGAAATGGTAGAGGAAGTCAAAAAAGCTCAAGAGGGCGATCTCGATACTTTTGTCAAGCTTATACGCCAACTGGAATCACGGCTGTACGGCTTGGCCAAGTCTATTGTGAAGCGTGATGAGGATTGTGCGGATGCAATCCAGGAAACGCTGCTTAAGGCATATAAGTCGTTAAATACGTTGAAGAAGCCCGAATTTTTCAATACTTGGATCATTCGGATTTTGATCAACGAATGCAATCAAGTGCTGCGGCTCCGAAAAAGAACCATTGTGATGGGTGAGCTGCCCGAAACGAACTACCCAATCGCTCATGGCGCAGATCATCAAACGAGCGACCTGCAGGAGGCGGTTGACCGGTTAAACGATACGCTAAGATTGGTTGTGCATTTGTTTTATTATCAGGACCTGTCGGTCAAGCAAATCGCGGAAATCCTTGAAATTTCGGAAGGCGCCGTCAGGGCAAGGCTGCATCGGGCAAGGGGCGTACTTGCGGATTGGATGAACTCAATGCGAATGAACTTTGCGGGGATTTGAAAAACGATAATAATCACTCAGAAACGGTAAGAATAGATACTTATACAGGAGCATCGTATAGATAAAATAAATGATCCACGCCAGGAAAGGAACATGTTGATATGCCTGCAACATCCGTCGGAGTCATCATCACGAACCGTACCGTATTCCTCGCCTGCCATTCCACGGGCAATACGTTTTACGATCTGCCAAAAGGTATGCCAGAGGAGGGAGAGACACCGGAGCAGACCGCATGCCGGGAAGTCCGGGAAGAAAGCGGCCTTAACATTCAACCGGATCAAATCAAGGATTTAGGCGTGTTCCCGTATAACCGAGCCAAAAACCTTCATCTATTCTTATGGGAATCGGAATCCCTCCCCCCGATAGAGAAAATGGCCTGTACCTCTACGTTTATTGACCGGTACAGCGGTCAAGCGAAGCCGGAGGTAGACGGTTATGCATACATCGGTTTCGATCAAGCCGATAACATGATGACCGCGAATATGGCACGCGTAATCCGTGATGCCGAGCGGCGTATCCGGGAAATGTCCTGAGTTTAATCCAGACAACGAAACCGCCTCTGCGCAGGCGGTTTTTTTGCTGCGTATTCACGTCCTCTGCGCAGCTTTCTTGAGTAATGGTAACACCCGGTTCTATCAAGTTATTGACATTTGTCAGGCTGGGTTTACTATAAACATGAAAGGAAAAAATTAGGTATTTCGTATACCGGCAGGGGGTCTGGATGAAATTGTTAACGGTTACTTATCAAGAAATTGAACCTAAGCTGCAAACGGGGGATATTCTGCTGGCACACGGCGTCGCCAAAGGCAGTCAGCGGATCGAAGAGCTGGAGCATTGTCCATGGTCGCACGTGGCGATGGTGGTTCGGGCACCGGACGGTGAAGCGCTGCTGTGGGAATCCACGTCACTGGATAATCTGGAGGATACTTGGCTGCATGTCAAGAAATCCGGTCCCCAGCTCGTTAAGCTTCGTGATCGCCTGTCTACGGACGTCGGGAACCATTATGACTCGATTTTCGCGATCCGGCAGCTTCAAGCTGATCGTACACCGGAGATGCAGGCGATGCTCGATCGCTTCATTGAAGAGGTGCATGGTGCAGTGTTTCCCGACAAGAAAAGAATGTATTGGGAAATTATAGAGGGAAAGTTCGGGATAACTTCTTCATTCCGCGACTTTTTTTGCAGCAAATTGTTAGCTGAAACGTATATCCAGCTCAAACTGCTGTCCTCCACCAAAGCGCCTAATAGTTACGAACCTAGAGATTTCACATCGAAGCATCGTTTGTCATTGCTTGGAAACGCCAGACTCGGCGACGAAATTTACTTGGACGCCTCTTCGTTTCGTGCATGAGTTGGCGTCGCCGCATCAGGGCTGCCGTATTTGCTGTGCTGGTCTTCACTGCAGCCTGGAATCCGGCGGTAATCTCCGCTTCGTCTTCGCTGACTGTGAAGAACGGCGAAATGCAGCTCTCCGGATGGGACTTTAGAAGCGACGGATCCGTCGAACTGAACGGGACTTGGGAATTTTACTGGAAGCAGCTCCTCTGGCCGGATGATTTGCAGAGCACAACGTCACCGGAGGTCAGCGGATATGTGGAAGTCCCCGGCTACTGGACGAATCACAGGCTGAACGAATCACCGCTTCCGCCGGACGGGTATGCAACGTATCGTATGGTGATTCGCGGGCTTGACCCGTCGGACGATGTGGCCATTAAACTGCGGAATATGTATTCTTCTTATGCTTTGTGGGTGAATGACGAACTGGAGGCTTCATCCGGACAACCCGGAACGACGCCCGAAAACACATCTCCACAGTATGGTGCCTCCATCGTCATACCGGTTGAACCCAGCCCGGAAGGGAGCTTGACACTGCTGATCCAGGTGTCCAATTTCACTTATCCCAAGGGAGGAATCAACAATTCCCTCGAGCTTGGGGATGCCAAGCTGCTTCAGAAGGAAAGGTCAGGAGAGCTGGTCCAAGACAGCCTGGTCATCGGGGCGCTGCTTGTCATGGGAGTCTACCATCTGTTCTTGTATGGATTCAGGCGAAAAGATGTGACCCCGCTGTATTTCGGGTTGTTCTGCATGTGCATCGCCTTTCGAACGATGCTGGTCGGTTCGAGATACATTCTGGAGATCCTTCCCGGTTTTTCGTGGGAATGGTTCGCCAAAGCCTCCTATTTAACGGTTTACGTGGGCGAGTTTTTCTTGATCTCATTTATTTATTATTTGTTTCCTCAATATTTGTCGCGTTCCGTTCGTCGCGTTACCCAAATGTTCACCCTCATCTTGACTTTGCTTGTGCTTACCACGGATATACGGATTTACGACTATTCGCTGCTGCCCTTTGAGATTTATTCGATCGGCCTCGTACTGTACGCCATTTATGCTTCTTACCGGATCGCCCGTCAGCGCCAGGAAGGGTCTCTGCTGCTCATTCTCGGGTTTAGTTTGATCTTCGTGACCGCACTGAATGATACGCTGAACCGGAAAGGCATTCTCGATACCCCGGCACTGCTGCAATTTGGCGTACTTAGCTTTGTTTTTATGCAATCCCTGCTTATATCCAAAAAATTTTCCCGTGCTTTCTCCCAGGTCGAGAGCTTATCGGAGCGCTTGTTAACGCTGGATAAGCTGAAAGATGAATTTTTGGCCAAAACATCTCATGAACTCCGGACACCGCTGCACGGGATTATCGGACTGGCGGATTCGCTGATCGACGGAAGCTCCGGCAAGCTTCCTCTGCCCGTGATTGAGCTGCTGCGGCTCATGAAAATCAGCGGGCAAAGGCTGGCCCATCTGGTGAACGACATCCTGGATTTCTCCAAGCTCAAACACCAGGAGATTACTTTGCACAAAGTAACGGTGGATTTGCGCCTTGCCGTCGACCTGACCCTTCAAGTCCTTAAGCCTCTGGCCGTAAACAAGGGACTCCATATGGAAAATAAGCTGCCGGACGATCTTTATGTAATAGCCGACGAGAACAGGCTCCAGCAAATATTGCATAACTTGATCGGCAATGCCATTGCGTATACGGAATCCGGAACCGTCACGATCACGGGACGCAAGTCGCACGGTCAAGCCAAAATTCAGATCAAGGATTCGGGAATCGGCATTGCGGAGTCGGACTTGTCCCGCATTTTCGAATCGTTTGAGCAGGTCCGTCCCATGAACGGTCCTCAGCAGGGCGGAACCGGTATTGGGCTGTCTATTACGAAGAAGCTGATTGAACTGCATGAAGGCGAGATCGAAGTGGTGTCCAAATTGGGCGAGGGCTCAACGTTCAGCTTTACGCTTCCGCTGGCGATGCCGCAAACGCCGCGGATTCAGCCGAGGACGGCGCTCACTTCACAGGACACCGGGGTGCAGGATCGGCATACGGATTGGAGCATGATCCGGACTACCGCGGAACCCGCGGAAGCCCAGATGAATCTGCCTTCAGTGCTTATCGTCGATGACGACCCGATCAACGTCCAGGTGCTGCTGCAATTTCTCGGAGGGAAATATGCGCTTAAGTCAACGGGAAGCGGGCAAGAAGCCGTGGAATGGATCAGGAACGGCTACAAGCCGGACATCGCTCTGCTGGATGTGATGATGCCGTTTGTGTCGGGGCTTCAGGTGGGCCAAGAGATACGCCGGCATTACAATTCCGGGGAGCTGCCGGTGATTTTCCTAAGTGCCAAGAGTCAAATGACCGACCTCGTTGCAGGCTTTGAGCATGGCGGCAACGATTATCTTGTGAAGCCGGTGGACAAACAGGAGCTGCTGGCCAGGCTGGAATTGCATCTGCAGTTGGTCCGCTGGAACCAGACCCTGGAGCGCGAGGTTGAAGCAAGAACGATTGAGCTGGAGCATTCCCTTGAGGAGCGGGCAAGAGCGATGTCCGAAGTCTCAGTCCTCGCCGAGCGTAACCGGATTGCCGGCGAAATCCACGATCATGTAGGGCATATTCTTACGGCGAGCATCATTCAGCTTCAAGCCGGTCTGAAAATGTTATCCATGAGCGCCCCTGAATCGGTCGACAAATTGAATCTAGCATCAGAATTGGTTCGCAAAGGGCTCCATGAAATGAGGAAATCGGTACATATGCTGGGCGAGGAAGCAGCGGCCGCATCCTCGTTCCAGGATTCCCTGCTGCAGATCATAGAAGATTCGGAAAAATACGCTGAGGTGACACTGGAGCACATCATTGAAATCACGGATGGCCGTTTGGAACCGGAAGCGGAAAAGCTGATCCGCCATGCGCTGCAGGAAGGAATCACGAACGGCATCAGGCATGGCCGGTGTACGCATTTTCGGTTCGAGCTTGTGGAAGAGGACGGCTCGGTCCGGTTCACACTGGAGAACAACGGCTTGCCATTTGCATCGGATCGGCTAGGTTTCGGTCTGACCATGATGCGGCAAACGATTCGCCGAAGGGGTGGAACCTTCCGGATCGGCACCAATGAAGGTGCAGGCTGCCTATTGGTGCTCACCCTGCCAAGTAGAAGGGAGGATCAATGATGTCAAAATTAACGATACTTATCGCAGAAGATCAGACGCTTGTGCGGGAAGGCCTTGAGACCATACTTAATCTGGAATCCGACATAGAGGTTGTAGCAACAACCGACAACGGCCAAACCGCCTATGAGCTTACTAAGAGCTTGAGGCCGCAGCTCGTGCTGATGGACATCGAAATGCCGGTGATGAACGGGATTACGGCGACCCGGCTGATTAAGGAGTCGAGCCCGGAGACGATTGTTCTGATTTTAACGACGTTTACCAATGAAGATTATATTATTGAGGGTCTTGCGAGCGGAGCGTCCGGCTACCTGCTCAAAGACTTTTCATCCGACAAACTGATTCACTCATTGAAAGAGGCGGTTCGGGGCGAACTGATGCTGCCCTCCAAGCTGGCGGCCAAGTTTGCTGCCCGTATGCGCACAGCAGCAGCCCCCAGGCAGCCCGGAATCGATTATGGGCTGACCCCGAGGGAGCTTGAGATCGCCAAGCTGATTACGGCACATAAGAACAACCGGGAAATTGCCGATACGCTGTACATCACCGAAGGGACGGTGAAAAACTACATCAGCGTGATCTATGAGAAAATCGGGACGAATGACCGGACCAAGGCCATCCTGCTGCTGAAGCATGCCTTGGAGGCTGTAAACTAAATGAAAATGAAGTTCTCACGAGCACCGTTTCCTCTTCAAAGGAAGCGGTGTTTTTTTATTCCATAAGTATATCGGTGAACCGGGATCCCGTACAGTTACTTTCGTCATATCCCGGTCATATGACAAAATGTACACTTCAGTCACTTATCGACAGCAAGGAATGCCCGTTATGATGGAGGCGTTGAGAGCATAACCGAATCGAAGGAGGAATTTAAAAGTGACGACGGTGAACACCAATTTAAACGGAACGGACGCTGGTTCAATTTTTGATCCAAATACGACGGATCCGGATAAGCTGAAAATGCAGGCGGACGCGATGCTGTTCGTATCTGACCTGCAGGTCAACCAGGTGCTGAAGCAGCAGTGGACTTCGCTCTTGGCCAATATCAAATCGAAAATCGACGAGAATCCCCCGGCCGGCAGCGACAAAGAGACCGTATATAAGGAAAAGCTTAAAATCATCAACAACTTTTTGGCGCAAAAAGGGTATGAAACCACTTCAGTGTATGTGCTTGAGCTAACCCGTACCGATTTTTACGAAGACCATGTGAAGGAAAGCGAACCGAATGCGGAGTCCGACCGTTTCGTCCAGGACATCCTGGCGAAGACCGCGCTTCTGGCCGGCTGGCAGGATGCGATGCAAAAGGCAACGGATACCGATACGTCGGCGCCGGATCAATTCCTGGCTCAGCACGGCTATAATTGTACCGCGAAGCAGGTCAACGCTTCTTTTAAGGCGATGCGGAATGTAGACATGAAGTTCTGGACAGGTATTTATGGCAATACGGTGATGACCACATCCGACGGCAAAACGGATACGGGACCCGTAGTCATTATTTACGACAGCCTCGACGGGATCTCGATTGGCAGCGATATGCTGGATAAAGATTTGAATAAAGTCACTTACAAGGACGGCATACTCAGCTGGACGAAGGATGACTTTACGGTGAATCATTCGGGTCAGCTGACATTCAGCCAGGTTACCCGGGCAGCCAAAGACGATAAAGATGCATACGTCGGCAATGAGTTTTTCGGTACGATTACGTATTCCAACAGCGACGGCACCGAAAAGAAGGAAAGCATATTTGGACGGATCGGCAAGCCGCCGGAAGGTTCTTCGGGCAGTCACGACGGAAATCGGAAATCGTGCCCTACTCCGCCATCCGTACAGCTGTCCGTCGTTGATAAAGCGATGAAATACCTCGGTTACTTTATGGCTGCGGTGTTTGTCGTGGATTTCATCGCCTCTGTACCTAAGCGGTTTAAGGCCATATCGGAATTCGTAGAAAAAATCAAAAAGCCGAACGAACCGAATAAACCGGAAGTCGAGAAGAAGCTCGACAGCACCAAAGAGGAAATCAAGGAATCCAGTGATCCGAAGGCGCTCGAGGAGAACGGTTCGTTTGTGGACAATATCGACAATGTGCAGCCGGAAAATTTCAACAATGAGCAGGGACTCGACTTCATTAATAACGAGCAGCTGCCGCCGGCAAGCGATGTTCAGGCGATGGAGCAAGGCATTGAAAACATGAACGAAAACGGAGAAATCAATCAAAACGAGGAAAATGTTCAAGAGGATCCAAATCCGGTTGACGATAAATTTAAAGGTAATGAGGAAAACGAATTTGAGGGCTTAGCTGAGCTGTTTGGGGAGGCGTAAGTGGTGATGAGCAATAATGCGGTGGCGCAGGACCAGGCACGTTTTTGGCAATTGTTCGTTCAGGCGATATCCGGGCATCTGCCGGGCAGCGATCCGAAAAATTTCATAGCGGCGGCCGGCCGGGTGGACTCCCATCTCGGCAGCGACGAAGAGGTCGTCGCGCTGACGGACGCCTATAATGTAGGCAATACGATCCCTTCCTGGGGGTTAACGTGGAGCGGCGCGTTCAATAATAAGCTGTTCGATATTTACCAGCAATGGGTCCGGGATATCGTCCCTGCCGGCAGCGGCGATTCGGGAAGCGGCGGCTCGTCTTCCGGCGGGGGATCGGCCGATCCGCTGGACACGCAAATCGAGGATCTCCGGTCGAAAATCGCGCTCCTCAGCAGCGACGTTTCCAAAATCAACCAAGGCATCTATTCGGACTGGCTGAACGAAGTTTGTGCGGAGCTCGACTCAACGGGAAAAGCGTGCAGCGTATATTTTACCAACCCGCCGGATCCGACCTGGGCTAACTTTCGTACCCAGCAAATGGGAACCGAAGATTATAAGGCAAAGGTAGAATCGCTGCAAACGACATATGGCGCCCTGCTTGGCGGAATGACTGAACAGCTGAACGCTCTGCTGCTGAAAAAGTTCGGACCCGGCTACCAGGAGCTGGCCGATGCGACCGAAGCGGTCGCACTCGCCGATCCTTTCGAGCCTCATTCAGCGGATGAGCTGCAAAAAACGGCTCAGTTCCAAATGACGATCAAGGAGAACGATACGACAGCAAGTGTTCCCCGGTTTAAAACGAGCGAGCTTAAAGACGTCCGGCAATGGCTTATCAAGCAAAATGGCATCGCTACGAAGAACGGAGGTCCGCTGTTCGCAGAGCAGGCAAACGTACAAATCGCATTAAATGATCAGCAGCAGACCGAAAGGGACAGCTCATGGAAATTCAGTGCCAACGTGGGCATTCCCATCGACTGGTTCTGGCTTGGCGGAAGCACCAATGATTCCGGATCCACACAGTTTAAAGAGGATTATTCTTACGATATTCTGATCACGTATCAAGATGTGATTACCGTGAATATCAACCCGGGGGATTGGTTCTTCGAAGGACTGCTGTCCACGTATAAGGATTACACCAACTGGCCGCAGGGCAGTATGTTTGCAGGTAAACCGCTCTGGGGCGAATCCGGACTCATGAATATTGTCGTCAAGGGAGTCGTCCTAGGATACGCGCCTTACTTGAGATTCTCATCCAAAGACTGGACTAACACAACGACGCAAACCCAATGGTCCGCCAAAGCGACGTTTGGCATCGGCCCGTTCAACTTCGAGTCGGCGTCCGCTTCCGGTTCCGACTACAGCTCGATGACGACCCAGCTTCAGGACGGTTTCGAAGTTCGCGATACGAGCGGAATTCCGAAAATCATTGGTTTAATTGTGGATACCCCCAATGGATGATCCATCCACTCCGATACATGCTCCCTTAGCTTCATCCCCGATGCTGGATTCAGCCCCTATGGCCGTTCAGCAGCCGTCTTCCCAAGAGGCGGCTGCTCCCCAGCCAACGAAGGAGCCGCTATGGCTGATCAATGTCGATGCGGCGTTTAAGGTCGGCTGTCTTGTGGCATTGCTGCTGATCTTGTGGTATTTGGCACGCCTTGTCTTTTTTCAGGCGCTGTCGGAAGGAGAGATTTATTTTCTGACCATGACGCTGTGCGGGTCCGTAGGAGGTGTAACCAGCTTCCTGCTGGTTAAAAACACGGATACTGATACCGGGATGCACTTTAGGGACAACAAGTCGTTCTACCTGCTGGTCACCGCGGTGTTCTGCGGAAATATTGCTTCCTTTTCCGTACCGCTGCTGCTGAATTTCATTCAATTGGAGAATGTGATCAGCACGCAGGTACCGCAAATATTTGTCTTCATCGGGGTGTGCCTGATCGCAAGTACGTTTTCCGCACGGATTATAGGCAGCATTTCATCCCGGATCATTAAATTGAATGAACAATCAACGATTAATATCAATAATGATAAGCAAGGGTAAAGCGTTAAGTGATAGGAGAGTGCTGGCATGCTGCGGCGCTCTTCTTTTTTTGTCTGCCGTCAGCATCACAGCGGATTCTAATCGGTTTTTAATCTTGTTCTTTTATAGTGAAGTCAAATCTCTATGAAAGGTGCAGCCCATGAAAACAAAAAAGGTCTGGATCCCTGCAATCATAGCAGCTGTTGCTGCTGCCCTGTTCTTAGCTTACTATTTCTATATTTCTTCTTTTCACAGCAATGGTGATCACCTGTTAACATCCCCGGAAGGACGTGGGTTGAGCGTGCATTCACACGGAGAAGAGCGGCCTGAAGGTGGTGCGGAAATTTTTAAGTTCCTGGGAACGCTCGCCGTGTTCCTCGGTGCGGCTAGTTTCTCTTGGGTCTGGTTTAAAAAGAAAATGAAATCCCCTTCGGTGCTGGTGCGTAAAACCGGAAAATGTCTGTACGGCGTGCACAAGCTTTTGGGTTGGATAACCTTAACGATCGTCACGGCTCACGGTTTATATTTTTTGATAACCAAGCCAGATGATCATAAAATATTTACCGGTCTTTCCGCATTCACGATCCTATTGATGATCGCCGGTTACGGGTTCTTCATAAAAAGAATTCGTAACAAGAGGATGCGCGTGGTGCATCGTTATCTCGGCATTCTGTGGGCTCCATTGCTGCTTCTGCACGCCGGCGGATCAGCCATCGTTGCAATCATTGCAACGCTTGCAGTATGGGCAGTGATACGAATGCTGGAAAGATAGCAGAGGTCATCGTCGTAGAACCATACACTGAAGATGTAAAAGCAGCCGTTTATCCGTTTAATTTTTAGTGGTGGAAACATCCGATTAAAGATATCATGATGGATATAAATCATAGAATGGGGCCATCTCGGATGCGGATTGATATGAGCAAAAATGGGTTGAACGAGGGATTATATCCATGAATATTCCGGAACTTCCTGTATTATCTACTAAACTATACATCCCGCAGCCACGAACGCGGCTCGTCAGTAGGCCGCGCCTGATTGAGCGGCTGAAGGCGGGGATAGGGCGCAAGTTGACCTTAATTTCTGCTTCCGCCGGCTTTGGCAAGACGACACTGATCAGCGAATGGGCTGCCGGTTGTGAACGGCCTGTCGCTTGGGTATCTTTAGACGAAAGGGATAAGGATCGTCTGCGTCTGCTTACACTCCTAGTCGCTGCGTTGCAGACAATAGAGCAGCATTTCGGAGAAGCCGTAATGCGTGCAATCCAATCCCAACCGCCACCGGAAGCCGAATCGATGCTCACAATGCTGCTGAATGAAATTTCAACAATGCCGTTTGAATTCGTCCTTGTGCTGGACGATTATCATGCTGTAGGAGACAGGCAGATCGATCATACCATTGCGTTCCTGGTCGAGCATTTACCAACGCAGATGCACCTGGTGATCGCGACTCGGGAAAACCCGCAGCTTTCCCTCAGCCGGCTTCGCGCCGGCGGCCATTTAACCGAATTGCACGACACGGACCTGCGCTTTACTGCAGGCGAAGCAGCCGAGTTCCTTAATCAGGTGATGGGGCTGCATCTGTCTGCAGAGGATATTGACGCGCTGGAACATCGTACCGAGGGCTGGATTGCGGGGCTGCAGCTCGCGGCTCTATCGATGCAGGGACGTAAGGACATTCCCGCTTTTATCCGTTCCTTCGCCGGAGACAACCGGTACATCGTCGACTATCTGGTCGAGGAGGTTCTTCAGCGCCAGCCGGCCGATGTCCGCAATTTCCTGCTTCAGACCTCGATTCTGGATCGGCTGCATGGCCCGCTGTGCGATGCCGTTACCGGCCAGAACGAAGGGGCAGCTCGGCTTCAATCGCTGGAGCAGGGCAGCTTCTTTATCGTTCCCCTGGATGACAGGCGGCAGTGGTATCGCTATCACCATCTCTTTGGTGAAGTGCTGTCCATACATTTAAGAACAGATCAGCCTGACCTCATTCCTGAACTGCATCGGCGGGCGAGTGAGTGGTATGGACGGCACGGCTCCTACGCTGAAGCAATAGGGCACGCGTTGGCTGCCGAAGACTTCCCCCGAGCGGCGGATCTGATCGAGCAGGCTTGGGCAGCCATGCGGAGGAGCAGGCAGGAATCCGCAGTGCTCGGGTGGATTGAGGCGCTGCCCAAGGAAATCATTCGCCATAGGCCCGTTCTCAGCGTTGAATATGCATGGGCGTTACTTGCCGTCGGCCAGGTCGAAGGGGCAGAGGAACGGCTGCGCGATGCCGAACGGTGGCTGGAGAATTCCTCATTGGATACGACGCCGGAAACTTCAGCAACCGATATGTGTTACGTAGACGAGGAGGAATTTCGCCGCCTTCCGGGCACCATTGCCGGATACCGCGCCGCTTATGCCCAGGCCACGGGGGATATACCCGCCGCCATTTTTTACTCTAAGAGGGTCCTTGACCTCGTTCCGGCGGATGATCATTTAAGGCGCGGCGCGGCAGCCGCGCTCCTTGGTCTTGCGGCATGGACGAGTGGAGATCTTCAGGAGGCGTACCGGATGTTCAGTGAGGGAATGGCGAATGTCCGGCGGGCAGGGAACATCTCGGACGCGATCGGGGGCTCCATTGCTCTGTCCGATATAAACATAGCGTTGGGGCGGCTGCGCCAGGCCATGGATATCTTTCAGAATGGATTACTGCTTGCTGCGGAGATGGGTACTCCTGAAACGCGGGGCACAGCGGACATGTACATCGGAATGAGCGAGCTAAGTCGGGAGCAGGGGGACTTGGACGCCGCTATGCAGCATCTGCATCGAAGTCAGGAGTTGGGTGAGCCAATGGGACTGCCCCAATATCCGTATCGCTGGCGGGTAGCTATGGCGCGTATTCGGCAATCGCAAGGAGACTTGGATGGCGCGCTTGAACTGCTTCAAGAGGCTGAGCAGCGGTATGTCGGTGATTTTTTTCCAAACGTGCGTCCGGTGTCGGCCTTGAAAGCACGCGTGTGGCTGGCTCTGAATAGATGGAGCGAGGCTGCGGGATGGGTACACGAACAGGGTCTCTCCACATCGGATGACCTGCACTATCTGCGCGAATTTGAGCACATAACCCTGGCCCGGGTACTTTTGCACCGGCATCCAAGTAACCTTGCACAGATTCAGGAAACGTTGGGATTCCTGGAACGCCTGTCCCAAGCAGCGGCAGACAGCGGAAGGACGGGGAGTCAGATCGAAATTTTGATCCTTCAAGCCCTTGCTCATCACAGCCAAGGTGACATGTCCTCCGCACTTGCGCCGCTGGAGCGTGCCCTGACACTGGCAGAGCCGGAAAGGTACGTTCGGATTTTTGCAGACGAGGGCCAACCGATGGCCGCTTTGCTGGAAGCAGCATGGAATGGAGGGATCTGTCCAAACTATGTGCGGCTTCTTCTGCTATCCTTTGGCAAGGAGGGAAGCGGATCGGCTGCGAAAAAGGCAGTTGGAGAGCCGCTGAGCGAACGGGAGCGGGACGTGCTGCGTCTGCTCAAAACCGATTTGAGCGGGCCTGAAATCGCGCGAGAGCTCCACGTCTCGCTGAATACGCTGCGAACTCATACCAAAAACATTTATGACAAGCTTGAGGTGAACAACCGTCGGGCAGCCGTTAGGCGCGCCGAAGAGCTTGATGACTTGTGACATAGCGATTTCCGTATAGCTCCGGACCTGGAAGAAGGAATAAGCCCAGGATCGGGGCTCTTTTTTATTTCGCTTACTTCGAATGAATATACCGTGACCATCTAAAATCACCACATCTGGTGATGCCATCTCACCACATGATCCTGTATCTTCAATTTAGGAACGGAGCCGCACGATGAAAGGGGACTGACCACGACATCAGATCAATAAAGCACAAGAAGGCTGACAGTAAATATACCGGAGTGAACAGAACTTGCTAATCGTCGACAAGAATAAAAACAAAAAGGAGAAAACGATATGAACATCACAGCTTATCGCGTCATTCGTTGGAGCGGTTTATCCGCCATCTTGGCGGGCATTCTTTTTATCGTCATCCAGGCAATTCATCCGCCTGAACTTCTATCATCCGTTACCACAAAGGCTTGGGCCATCGTCCATTACTTGACCCTCGCGATGTCTCTGCTCGGACTGCTCGGCATAACCGGAATTTATACAAGGCAAGTCCATGCAGCCGGGTGGACCGGATTAGCCGGTTTTCTCCTGTTTGGTCTCTTTTGGACGGCTACAACGGCTTTCACCTTTGTAGAAGCTTTTGTTTTACCGGTTATCGCTGCGGATGCACCGAGTTTCGTGGAGGGGTACTTAGGGATTTTTGCCGGATCATCAGCCGTGTCCAACCTTGGCCTCCTGCCTGGAGTAGCACCTGTAGGTGGTGGGCTCTATGTGCTCGGCGGTCTGCTGCTTGGCATCGCTACGTTCCGCGCCGGGATTCTCCCGCGCTGGACAGCTGTTCTGTTGGCTTGCGCCGCTGTGTCGACTCTGGCTTCATCACTGCTTCCACACCCGCTGGATCGGGTATTGGCTGTCCCAATGGGAATCGCTCTCGCAGGTATGGGTTATGCGGTTTGGTCAGAACGGGGTCTTGAAGCAGCGCATCGACGGGTCCGAAACCAACACAGGGGGAGAAAAAATGAGAGCCATCGTATATGAACAATACGGACCTCCACATGTGCTTCAGCTCAAGGAAGTGACCAAGCCGGCCCCTAAAGCCGGCGACATATTAATCAAGGTCTACGCTACAACCGCTGCAGCAGGAGATTGGCGATTACGCAGGGCGGACCCTTTTCTGGCAAGAATGTTCAACGGATTGTGGAGACCAAAGCGCATCCGGATTCTCGGATTTGAATTGGCCGGTGTGGTCGAATCCACGGGATCAAGCGTTACCCGCTTCAAGCCAGGGGATGCCGTCTACGCAGCCTGTGGCAACAGCTTTGGGGCATATGCGGAATACAAATGCCTGCCCGAGGAGGGGAGCGTGGCGCTAAAGCCGGATAATATGACGTTTGAAGAGGCGGCTGCCGTTCCGGTTGGCGCCCTCACTGCGCTCCAGTTTCTCAGAGCAGGGAAAATAAAAAGCGGCATGCGCGTACTCGTATATGGTGCTTCAGGCAGCGTCGGGACGTATGCCGTGCAGCTGGCAAAGCACTTTGGAGCGGAAGTCACCGGAGTATGCAGCGCTTCGAATGCAGAGCTGGTGACGTCAATCGGAGCCGATCGGGTTTTGGATTATACGAAACAGCAGCTGCCTAATGACGGCCCGCCTTACGATATTATTTTCGACACGGTGGGAAAAAGCCCCTTTAGTGTATGCGTCAAGCTTCTGGCATCAGACGGTGTCTACCTTCGGGCTTATCATGTGAACCCGGTGATCATCGTTCGCGGGCTGTGGGCCAGCTTGACGAGCAGCAAGAAGGTGATTGGCGGAAATATGAAGGAAAACGCGGAAGATTTGGTGTTTCTGAAGGAACGGATCGAAGCGGGTCAGCTCCGGGCGGTTATCGACCGTCGTTACCGGTTGGAGCAAGCCGCCGAGGCACATGCCTATGTTGAGCTAGGCCACAAGAAAGGCAACGTAGTTCTAACCGTCTGTGAGGATTGAGGCGTCAGTTAATAACGCGCATCACTTGACGTGAACACCACGAAGTTCCCGAAACTGCTCTGGCGTCATGCCTTCGTTTTTGCGGAAACGCTGAATAAAGTACGTACTGCTGGCGAATCCGACCGTCTCCGCGACCTTTTTCACGGTCCAACCGGTTGAAATCAGCAGAGATTTAGATTGAAGAATACGGCATTCGTTCAAAAATTCGATCGGCGTTTTGCCGAACAAACCGTGAAACTGCCTGCTGAAATGGGAGGGACTGTACTCTGCCTGGCCCGCCATTAGCTCGAGCGTAAGGGGCTGATGGCTGTGAGTGCGAATCCACTGCGCCGTCTCCATCAGCTTGGTGCGCATCCCCGGCTGAGGACGTTCTTCCGAACCGTATACGTACATGATGAACTCGGCAAGCATCTCGTACAGCATCGCGGACAACCGCGCTTCGCCGTCTTGCAGCGGGTGAATGCCGGTGGCCAGGAGATCCGACCACAGCCGGTCAAGCCGGTCCGCACCCTCCCACGAAAATACCCATGCCTCCCGTTCACCTCTCCCTTGAAGTAACGTACGAAGACCAGGACCCGTAAAATGAACCCACCGGATATCCCAAGGCTCGTCTTGATCGGCATAATACCGCTGGGGAACACCGGGGCCGCATAGAAAGCCGGTACCTTGGCCAAGTTCCAGCATAGTTTCACCGACTTGAATATATCCTTTCCCGCCGCGGACGATATGCCAGTTATAGGTGGAGAGTCCGTGCGTCCGGTTTTCACTGTGTGATGGCTCATCTGCATAATGTCCGAACGACTCGGGATAACAAATGAGGTTCGTGAAGCGCGGGCTCGGAATGAAGTAATTGATTCTCATATCTCAGCTTCCTTTTAGCATAATTGTTATACGTGATTATCAAAATCTTACGATTTAAGCCCCATATGATTAATAATATAATGGGTTCAAGAAGATGTTATCAAGCAAAATATTGATACATATTGGAGGATATGCCCATGTATTACGGCGTGGATTATTACCCAGAGCATTGGCCCGAAGAACGTTGGCCCGTCGATGCGCGAATGATGCGGGAAGCGAATATCAACATTGTCCGGCTGGCGGAATTCGCCTGGGCCAAACTGGAGCCGGAGGAAGGACGGTACGACTTTGCGTGGCTCGACCATGCCATTGAAGTGCTCGCAAGGGAAGGGATCAAGATCATTTTGGGAACACCGACGGCGGCGGCTCCCAAGTGGCTGATGGACAAATATCCGGATATGTACCCCGTCGATGTCCATGGACTGACCAAAGGCTTTGGTACACGGAGGCATTATTGCGTTAATCATCCGGTGTATCAGAAGTATTCCGCAACCATTGCCCGGGTCATGGCCGAGCATTACAAAGACAATGAGCACGTTGTTGCTTGGCAGATCGATAACGAATTCGGCGGTCCGTGCTACTGCCAGAGCGATCTGCATGCCTTTCGGATCTGGCTCCGCGAAAAGTATGGGACCGTCGACAAGCTGAATGAAGAGTGGGGAACCGTGTTCTGGAGCCATACTTACCGCAGCTGGGAAGAAATTATGCTTCCCACGTATGCCGCAAGCGACGGCTTCAGCCAAGGCGGTTCCGGCGGATTGATGTCTACCCCATATAACCATAATCCGGGTATGCAGCTCGATTACCGCCGATTCTATTCCGATTCGACGGCCGCCTATCAACGGCTCCAAATTGAAGAAATTCGTGCATGCAGCTCCCTGCCGATCACCCATAACTTGATGGGTCATTTCAGCGAGATTGATTACTTCGACTTAGGCAAGGATCTTGACTTTATTTCTTGGGATAACTATCCGAATAATATGTGGGGCAAATCTTCGCCTCTGACCGTGGCCATGGCCCATGATCTGATGCGGGGCATCAAAAATCAAAACTACTGGATGATGGAACAGCAGAGCGGTCCGTGCGGCTGGCACTCGTTGGGCGATACGCCCGAACCGGGACAACTTCGTTTATGGACCTATCAGGCGATCGCGCATGGAGCGGATGCCATGGTCTATTTCCGCTGGCGGGCCTGCACGGTTGGCATTGAACAGTATTGGCACGGCATCCTTGACCATGACGGCGTCGGCCGGAGACGGTACCGGGAGATCACCGCGATCGGACATGAACTCAAAGAACTGTCACCCCTGTTTGTAGGGGCCGCCAACAACAATACCGTAGCCCTCATTAAAAGCTATGATCAGGTGTGGAGCCACCGCGCTCAGCCTCATAACCGGAACTTCAGTTATGAAGCTCTGCTGGCAGGCTACTACGATGCAGTTGCCGGGCAGCATGTCGGCGTAGACCTGGTCAGCGTGGAGACTGACTTTACGCCGTACAAGCTTGTTCTGATGCCGGCATTTAATTTGATGACGGAGGAGATCGCAGACAAATGTGAGGCATATGTGGCAGGCGGCGGTTCGCTGCTCATCACGTTCCGGTCGGGAACACGTACATGGAATAACCGCATGACGACTTTGACACTGCCTGGTTTGTTCCGGACACTGGCGGGCGTTGAACTAGAAGAGTATGACTCGGTTAATTTCGGCCGGACCGTATCTGTGGGCGGAGAGTTCGGAGACGGCACCGCTTCCATGTGGTGCGATGTGCTTAAGCTGGAAGGGGCTGAGAGCCTCGCGGATTATGAGAGTCATTATTACAGCGGAACACCGGCAGTTACTGTTCACACCTATGGTAAAGGGAAGGTTTATTACGTCGGGTGCGACCTGGATGACCGGGCGATGGAGAGCTTGATGAAGCTGGTTCTGGAAAGGGAGGGCGCTGTCCCATCCTTGCCCCAAAAATATGATGGAGTCGAGGCAGTAGAAAGAGAAAAGGATGGCAAAAGCTACCTAATGCTGCTGAATCATCGCAGTGAATCCGTCGAGGTAAAACTGGGGAGCACGTATATAGATGCCCAGAGCAAGCAGACCATGGAAGGCCGCATTCTCCTGGAACCATACGCCGTGCATGTGCTTTTAAACCAAGGGATCTAGAGTGTGGTTCGTAAAGGAACATAACCGATTTCTTCGCTGACCCATTCTGAATAATTTCGGGTGAATCCTCCATAATAGGGAAGTACATCCAAGAGAAAATGGAGGAAAAGCATATGCTCGAAAACCTGGAAAGTAACTATGACTGCAGCAATGCCGGGGAGGATTTGCATCAGCTGAAGCAGGAGCTCGCCTCGCTCCGGGGCATGGGCAAGGAAGACCCCAAGACGCAGGAAGATATTAACCGCCTCGAGAATCAGATCGCATTTATTATGAACAAATGTGACATTAATCATTAGTTTGGCAGCAGCACTCCTAAACCCGGTATGTACCTATACCGAGTCGAGGGGTGCTTTTTTTCATGAATTAAGCTTGCGGAAAATACATCGTTTGCGGCACCCGGCATTGCCGTGATTAAAGACGGTCGTTCCTATTAGGGATGATCATCTTTTCGTATGAGAAGATGATTCCCTTACTAAAGTGTAAGGCATATGTAAGGCTTTCTCTATTCAAATCATTTTCAAATTAGCTTACATTAGCGAGGTGCGACGGAAGACAGCAAGATGAGGAGTGATACAGGATGAATCAGGATGAGGGGACCAAAAACAGAATAGCAGTGCTGGATGCCTTAAGGGGCTTCGCCCTCTTGGGCATTTTACTTGTGAATATAACGAGTATCATGGAGGCGGCGTTCCCCTCAAGTGGTACGTTGGATTGGGGGCTGAGCCGATTTTACGATTATGCGGTGGAGCAGCGGTTCTATGTAATCTTCTCGTTATTGTTCGGAACCGGATTTTATATTTTCATTTCACGGGCAAAGGCGAGGGGGGACAACGCGGTCGTTCTGTTCATAAGGCGGCTTGCCGCGCTGCTGGTCTTCGGAGTCGCTCATTTTATTTTTCAACCGGGAGAAGCGCTGCATGTTTATGCTGTCATCGGCTTTCTATTGATTCCATTTTATAACCGAAAGCCTGCTTTCAATTTCGCCGCAATGCTGGCCGCTCTTGGGCTGAGCCTCGTTCTGGGTGAATATGCCGTAACGCTAGCGATGTTTTTGCTAGGGCTTTTACTCGGACAAATCGGATTTTTACGAGGATTGACGAATTTGTGCCCCAATTACGGCTGACGGCATGGGTCTGCCTCGCACTGACTCCGGGGGCGATTTACCTGCAGTACAGAACATTCCCGACGAGCTGGTATGAAGAAGGAGCGAATGTAGCCGGCTTGGTCATGGCAGCCTTCTATGTCTCGACTTTTCTGCTTTTGCACCGGAACCGGCGCATTCTGCAGTTGCTGAAACCGTTGGCTGCTTTCGGCCGAACAGCATTAACGAACTATCTTGGCCAAACAGCCATCCTTGTGGTGATTCTATTCTTGTTTGATCTGAAGCAGAAGGTCAGTGTGTCGGAAACAACTCTCATCGCACTTTGCATCTATGCTGTTCAGATTCCGCTCAGTTTCCTGTGGCTCAAACGGTTTCGTATGGGGCCTATGGAATGGCTATGGCGGCTGCTGACTTACGGTAAAAGGATACCCATCAGAAAATAAGTAAATCGCAATCGACTCATGAAGCCAGGCAGATGTCAATGAACTAGGGAGAGAAAAAGAATGTACGCATTGAAATCATGGATCAAAATGGGCTTGTTATTACTTGCAGCCGTTATGACCATCAGCAGTATCGCTCCGGGAATCGTGTGGGCGGAGTCAAACGATAAGATCCGGAAGATCGAACAGTATGTTAAAAACCAGCAAAGCATCAGTAAAATACCCGGAATCTCTGTGGTGATTGTCGAGAAAGGGGAGACGGTGTATCAAAAAGGCTTTGGATACGCGAACGTAGAGACGAAAACTCCCGTAACATCCGAAACCTTATTTGAACTCGGTTCGACGACGAAAGCTTTTACGGGTTTAGCGATTTTGCAGCTGGAGAAGGAAGGGCTGCTGCATCGGACGGATGATGTTCAAAAATACATCCCATGGTTAGAGTTAACTTATCACGGTGAGCCGCAAAAGATAACGATTAACGAGTTGCTGCATCATACCAGCGGCATCCCCTCCAATACGATCACCCGGATCCCTGAAAGCAAAGCGGACAACGCGCTTGAGCTGACGGTAAAAACATTGCAGGGCCAGACGCTGAACCGAAAGCCGGGAGTTCCTTTGAATACGCAACGATAAACTACGACGTGCTGGGCCTAATTATCGAAGGGGTCTCCAACCTGCCCTATGATCAGTACATGAAGCAGTACATTTTAGATCGGATTGGCATGACTAGCTCGTTCGTAGGTGTACCGTCGACTCAACCAGACCATATGGCTTCCGGCTATAAAATCGGATGGATGAATCATAGGCCATTCACATCTCCGATTTATCGGGGCAACACCCCTGCGGGTTATATCGTCAGCAATGCGAATGATATCGCGAAATGGATCAAGCTCCAGCTAAAGAGCGCTCCTGAACAAGTCATCGATCCCAAACTGATTGAAGAGTCGCACAATCCGGACAAGTCGGTAAATCCTTTTGACCAGAATACGTATTATGCCAACGGATGGGCTGTCATGAGCAAAAGCAAGGAACAAGTTATTTTTCATGCCGGTGAGAATCCGTCATTTACGTCGTATTTTATTTTGCAGCCGGATCAACAGCTGGTTGTGGCGATTCTCGCCAATATGAACACGAGTTTCACAACGGCAATTGGACAAGGCGTGATGGAATTGTGGAAGGGACAGACTCCGGCGGAGAATCATACCGACAGCTATCAACTGCTGGATCGCATCGTGAGCATCCTCGAAATCATCGTCGTTTTATTCGGTGTATTATGGGTTGCCCTGTCAGCTCGAATCGTCAGAAAGCTTGCCGTTAAACAACGCAGGAGAAGCCCTTTAACCGGAAAAAGAAAGCTGCTGCTGCTCATCCATATTTGTATGGTTGCTGCCGTTCTAATATTTATAAGCATGCTGCCGAACCTCCTGCTTGGAGGATTACCTTGGGCATTCATTCAAGTATGGGCGCCGACGTCTATTCCTGTGTTTCTGTATAGCGTCGTCACGGCGTGCATCCTTTATTTTATCTACGGATTGCTTCTACTCTTCACAAAAAAATGAAATAGTTTTGACGCTCGATTATAATAAGAAAAAAAGTCGAATTGTAAATAATCAAGCAGTGAGGGAAACCCATGACGATCGATGAAATCATTGAATACTGTCTGTCCTATCCGGCCTGTTATGAAGACCATCCGTTTGGAGCAGAATGGACCGTAATCCGCCATAAAGGGAACAAAAAGAGCTTTGCGCTGATTTTTCATCGCAACGATCACTTGTGCGTAAATTTGAAATGCGAACCGAGCCGGGCCGATTTTTTGCGCAGTGTGTTCCAAGAAGTGACGCCGGCGTATCACATGAATAAGGAGCACTGGAATACGGTGATCTTGGATGGGGACCTCCAGGATGATGATATCCATGAGATGGTAAAGCACAGCTATGAATTGACGAAGCCCAAGATCCGATTAAGAAAGGCTAAACAATGAAGTGCAATGCATGAACGCCGTCATGAGTTGTTCCGGGATTGAGACTGTTCTTTTCACGAATGAACAGGGCCCTGGAATGACAACATAAGGAAGTGGTATACAACTCACTTTTCCAGAGGAGGATATCTGTCATGGCTCACCAGAAAAGAAGAAATGAAGCGGCCTGGAAGTCACGCAAGCAAGAACAGCATCCCCATGGCAAAATCAAATCGCTGAAGGAATTGTCCAGCGAATATGATGAGGAGCATACTGCGAAGTAGGGAAGAGGAGACTGTACGGGCCAATGTCCGGCAGTCTTCCTTTTTGTCCACGATGGCAATAAGGCACTAACGGGCCATTGCTCAAAATGTGCAAGTCACTTCACATTTCCAGTCTTTACAAGTTGGAAAAAGTGTATTATATTTGTTTGTGCAAACATTAATTTGAACATTGAATCGAGGCAGCGACATGTTGGACACTTATTTTAAAGAATGCTTATATTTCACAGCCAATCGCCTCAGCAGGATTATTACCAAGATGGCCGAAGATGAATTTGCACCAAGTGGACTAAACCCAACTTCTGCATTTCTGATGCTGACGGTGCTGGAGAAGGACGGCATTTCCCAGAAGGAAATCGGCCAAAGCCTCCATCTTAAGCCTTCCACCATTACGCGGCTCATCGAGAGCCTTCAAGCCAAAGGACTTCTCAGCAGCCGCCAGGACGGCAGAATGTCCTTGATTTATGCAACAGACCGGGGAAGAGAGATGGAGAGTCAAATCCACGAATGTTGGCAAAAGCTGCGGCAGCGTTATAACACGATATTAGAAAGTCAGGACGATGAACTCTCGCTTCAGCTGAACGAGGTAAGCAACCGCTTGGAAAGTGCCGAATGACATGAGCATTCGGTTTTTCAATCGCACAACGTTTGCTTGTGCAACTAAATAAAATATTGGAGGAGATTGAATGAATCAGCCGGTTCTTATCGTAGGCGGTACGGGGAAAACAGGGCGTCGGGTATCAGAGAAACTGCTGCAAAAGGGAATACCGGTCCGTTCCGGATCACGTTCCGCTGAGCAGCCCTTTGATTGGAGCGATTCGTCCACATGGGAGCCTGTACTGCATGGGACAAGGGCAGCGTATATTACCTATTATCCGGACTTGGCCGTTCCGGGTGCTGCTCAAGCGATCGGTTCGTTCGCGAGATTGGCCGTAGAAACCGGCGTGCGCCGATTAGTTCTTTTGTCCGGCCGAGGTGAGGAGGAAGCTCAGCGGAGCGAACTTGCGCTGCAAAATTCCGGCGCCGACTGGACGATCCTCCGCTGCAGCTGGTTTTGCCAGAATTTCAGCGAGAGCTTCCTGTATGACATGATACAAGCGGGAGTGGTAGCACTGCCGGCGGGAAGCGTGAGAGAACCGTTCATCGATGCAGACGATATTGCAGATGCAGTCGTCTCGGCTTTGACAGATGACCGGCATATCGGGCAGCGATATGAATTGACGGGTCCGCAGGCGATTACTTTTGCGGAAGCTACGTCCTTGATCGCTCAAGCCTGTCAGCGGAATATACGGTATGTCGAGCTTACTTCCGAACAATTCCTATCCATGCTTACACAACAACAAGTACCTGATGAGTATATAACACTGCTGTCTTATTTGTTCTCCACCGTGCTGGATGGCCGAAACGAGATTCCGGCGGACGGCGTGGAGCAAATACTAGGAAGAAAGCCAAGGGATTTCTTCGACTTTGCACGGCAAGCGGCTGCAGACGGAGCTTGGGGTTAAAACAGTAGTTTATCAAAGTAGTCCATCAAATCGTAGGAGGAAATAACTGTGGTGAATTTTTTATATTATCTGACCTTCGCGTCTTCGTTAGGATCCGGATTGCTGGCCGGCGTATTTTTCACCTTTTCGGCATTCGTGATGACGTCGCTTTCCCGGCTTCCTGCAGAGCAGAGCATATCTGCCATGCAGTCGATCAATTCGACGATACTGCAATCGTTGTTTATGCTCGTTTTTATGGGGACCACCATCCTAAGCGTCGTTTTGGGCGTTGCTTCGTTCTTCAAAGCGGGCACCCAGAGCGCGGTCTATGTAATCATTGGCAGCTTGTTTATTTTTATCGGAGTGTTTCTGGTAACGGCCATCTTCAATGTCCCGCTTAATAATTCTCTAGCAGCTGTAAGTCCGGGGACTGCCGAGGGAGCGCAAGTATGGAGTGATTATATTGCCGGCTGGGTACCCTGGAATCATGTAAGAACGATTTCCTCCATCGCTGCGCTGATTTCCTTTATGATCGCTGTTCGTAAATGGTAATCCTGTTCATCACATCAATGCAATTCCGGGATGATAGAGGTTAAACAACAGTTTTATTCATTTTGGTGGCAGATTGCATAAATGCCTCAAATCATGTATAATATAAGAAATTCATACATCGGAACACCGGAGGAGCCTGTCACGACAGGCTCTTTCTGCGTTCTTGTAGGAGAGCCCTGTCGTTGACGGGCTCTTTTTGTGCTTTTTTCCGGATATGGATGGCTGAATTCAAGGCTGGTCACAATATTCATACTCGAAGGAGGCGCTTAAATGTTGGAAATTTTGCTATACCTGGCTATTATTTTGCTCGCTACTAAACTGCTTGGGGACTTGTTCGCCAGGCTCGGTCAGCCTGCTGTTCTGGGAAAGCTGCTTGCTGGCATTCTTGTCGGTCCCGCTGTGCTCGGCTGGATTCATCCGAATGAATTTATATCCATTTTCTCTGAAATCGGCGTCCTGCTGCTGATGTTTATGGCGGGTCTGGAAACCGATTTGGAACAGCTGCGAAAAAATTGGAAGTCGGCGTTCGCCGTAGCGGTTGGAGGCATTATACTGCCGTTTATCGGCGGCTATGGAGCCGCATCTGTTTTTGGCCTGAGCAATAACCAGGGACTTTTCCTGGGCTTGCTGCTTTGTGCTACTTCGGTTAGCATATCCGTTCAGACGCTGAAAGAAATGGACCGGCTGAACACAAAGGAAGGCACGACGATCCTGGGTGCAGCGGTTGTGGATGATGTCATCGTCGTCGTCCTGCTGGCTGTGATGATGAGCTTGCTTGGCACGGGTCACGACATCTCCCTTGGCCTGCTCATTGGCAAAAAGCTGCTGTTTTTTGTCGTAGCCATCGTTGTCGGTTGGCTGGCCGTCCCTTGGTTCTTGAAGTTATTTGCACCTCTGCGCGTAACAGAAGCCGTCATCAGCGGAGCGCTTATCGTGTGCTTTGCCTTATCGTATTTTGCCGATCTCATGGGGGTAGCCGCCATTATTGGCGCTTTTGCGGCGGGCATCGCCGTTTCCCAGACTCCTTTCAAGCATGATGTGGAGGACCGTCTGGAGCCGGTGGCTTATTCCATCTTCGTCCCCGTATTTTTTGTCAGCATCGGTCTCAACATTACGTTTGAAGGTGCTGCTAATCAACTGCTGTTCATGGGCGTCATTACAGTCGTGGCCGTTCTGACCAAACTGCTCGGAGGCGGGCTGGGCGCCAAGCTCACCGGTTTTAACGGCCGCTCATCGCTCGCGATCGGGTCGGGAATGATTTCTCGCGGAGAGGTAGCTCTCATTATAGCGGCAACAGGTCTGGAGTCCGGACTGCTGCAGCAGAAATACTTCACCTCCGTTGTCATTGTTGTGATTTTGACGACGCTTATTACGCCGCCTTTGTTGAAGATGTTATTTTCGGGCGGAAGTGGTACGCATCGCTATACTCAATCGAATATGGGCTCTAGCTATGACGACAAATAAGCAAAAACAGAAGAGACTGGAAAACTATTGTAAGTGTTAAAATAGGGAGACGAGAATATATCGCAACTAGTGGACAGCGAATACAAGAAAGGAGTATTGAATATGGCACGCGTTCTATTTATTAATGCCGGGTCCGAAGGGCATATCAATCCGACGATTGGCGTTGTCCAGGAGCTGACCTCACGCGGGGAAGAGGTTGTGTACTTTTGCATCGAAGCTTATAGGGAGAGGTTGGAGAAAGCGGGAGCGGTCGTACGCACAATTGACGACCAGAAATTTATCAAAGCCTTTATCTCCGGCGGAAGAAACTATTTGCTGGAAAGGGTCAACGGTCTCTTGCTGACGGCTGATGTCGTGATCCCCAGCGTTCTTGAACAGATCCAGGGAGAGCATTTTGACTATATCATCCATGACTCCATGTTCGGCTGCGGACGTCTGCTGGCGGAGATTCTTAAACTTCCCGCCATCAGCTCTTGCAGTACTTTTGCAGAGTCCAAACCATCTTTCGACCATACGATGGAACAATTTTTCAACGATGTCCCTGAAGAGATCACTAAACCGATCAACGATACGTATCAAAGCCTGACGGCCATGATCCAGCAAAAATACGGCGTCGAGATCCATTCTCCTTACGAGGCGTTTTGTAATCCTGCATCACTTACGATTGTCTATACAGCAAGGGAGTTCCAGCCGGGAGGGGAAACATTCGATCCGTCGTATAAATTTGTGGGTCCATCCATCACTTCGCGGTCCATGGAAGATGACCTTGACCTTTCTGAAATCCAGGGGAAAAGCCCGATCTACATTTCACTGGGCACCGTCATGAACCAGGCGCTGGATTTCTATAAGCTTTGTTTTGAGGCATTTGGAAATTCCGATCATACGGTTGTCATGTCGATCGGGAGTAAGACCCCGATATCCGATTTAGGAGACATCCCGGATCATTTCATCGTCAAAAGTTATGTTCCGCAAACGGAAGTGCTGCAGCACGCCCAGCTATTTATTACACACGGCGGGATGAACAGTGCCCATGAAGGCCTTTACTTCGGGGTACCGCTCATTGTCCTCCCGCTCAGCGCGGATCAGCCGGTCATCGCGGGGCAAGTCGCCCGGACCGGTGCGGGCGTGATCTTAGACATGCAGAGCTTGACGGCCCATCAGCTGCGGGAAGCGGCAGACCTGGTATTGAGCCGCGGTTCTTTCAAGGAAGCAGCCGCAAGGATGGGCGAATCCTTTCGCAAATCTGGTGGTTACCGGCAAGCGGTCGATGATATTTTCGAATTTAGAGATCGGCATTCGGACTAAGGCGAAAGATCTCCGTTTATCCGCTGCGGATGGAGCGGCAAAATATGATCGTAAAGCAAAAGGTCCCGGAATTATTCCGGGACCTTTGTTGTTTCCGTGGTCAGACTTCTCTTGAGCCGGACCAAAGCATCGACGTTCCGCGTCGTAATGGAGGCGATTCCCATACTTGCGAACCGCTCCATCAATGTCTCCTCATTGACGGTCCAGACGAAAACCGGGAGCGAGCGGGCTGCAGCCTGTTCCAACAGTTCCTCCCTGACCAGCTGGTACGGAACATTGAGGCCGATACAAGCTGCGGCAGCTGCATCCTCACAGGTACGACGGACTGCATCCGTATACTCTTGGGTTAGAAAAAGCTCCGTGTCGACATTGAGCAGCTTTCTAAGCTCCGGATGCGTTTCCTGTACAAGCATGGCCCGGTCGGGTCCGCAGCCTGTCAGCAAGACTTGGTCCGCCATCTTGTAGTGATGAATGAGCGCCGCAGCCGCTTCGACGCTGTCATCGGTTTTGAGATCCAGATTCGCGGTGATACCGGCAGCCTGGACCCTGGCCAGCATCTCATCCAGCCTTGCGATCGTCATCGTCCCGGATTTGCCGGCGTAGTCTACGCTGAGAACCAGCTCCTGCAGTTCTGCCATACTCATTTTCGAAATATGAATGAGCCTGCCGTCTTCCGTCCGCCATTCATCGTCATGGGCAAGCACGGCGATCCCGTCCCTGGTGACCCGGATGTCTTCTTCAATAATGTCCGCACCAAGCCGGATGCCGGTCTCGATCGAGGATAGCGTATTATCGAGCGTATCCATACAGCCGCTGTGTGCCGTGATCAGTGGAAATGGTGCTGTCATTGCGCGGTTTCACCTCCCGGTTCATCAAAATAAATGGGGTTGGTAAAGGCAATCATCGTGCGGACCCCGCGGATTGTTCCCCACAGCTCCGCACGCACCCACCGCAATCCTTCGCGTGAAAGCGTCACATTGCAGCCCTTGCTATCTGCAGCATAGGGGAGTTCAGATACCATACCAAGATTGCTGTGAAAGCGCAAGGTATAGATTTGTTCCGGCAGCTCCCAATGCTCTTTCCGTGCCTCGAAATCGGCAGCTGCCTGCAGTTCGATCGTGTGATCCGGCGAAGTTCCTTCTGGGACGGCATCCCCTATGCCGTAAAGTTGGCCGCCGAAATGGACGCCAAGATCGAGCCGCGGACCAAGGGTGACGGAGGCTCTTCCAGCGGAAAGGGCGGCGACCGCCTTGTCGGTGATCGAGCCACCATGCTCTTCCATAAGCAGATACGTGACGGACAGCGGTTTATCCGTCTGTTCCTGGCGGTGCCAATCCCGGCCGGAAGTCGCCGCGATCCGGAAGCCTTCGTTCAGCTTGTCGGTCCAGAGGCGAAATGCGCGGGCGTTGTTATTTTTCAGCGGGGCAAAGGTCGTGGACCACACTTCGATATAATCAAGGTCATTCCAGTCGCGGAGCTCGAATTCCCAATAGCAGCCAGTGCACATGGGACTGCCGGGGCGAAATGGGTGGGCCATGCCGGCGATACCGCCTTGCTCGTGCACCCGGGCGAGTCCAGCGTGAATGTCACCAGGACCTACCGGACGCCAGTCGATATAGTCCTTCACGCCAAGCGTCACCATATGTCCGAAGAAGGTGGTCCATTCCATGCCTTGAATGATGTTCATGCCCGTCTGCTGCTCAACTGCCTCTTTATTCCATAAGCCGGACATCGTGTTGTGGTCCGTCAGGGCGATGCAGTCAAATCCAAGAGCTTTTGCGCCCGCAGCCAATTCTTCCAGGCTCTGACTTCCGTCACTGTGGAAGGTATGGGTATGAAGCTCACAAGCCATCCAGTTCATCCATGGTCCTCCTCATGCCAAATTTGCAGCGAGTAGCGGCAGTCGTCCGTCACGACGGCATGCAGGCTCAGGGTAACCGTCCACATGCCGGCTTGCAGCGCCCCTTTGCTCAGACCGGGAGACGATTCAAGCCCGGAAATAAACAGATGCTGCTCCGGATCATGGCGGTGGGCAGCCCCACGGTGACCGGACGGATCGTCAACGGACAGCGTAATCAAATTTTTGAGCGGAAGGTGGGACTGCCATTTGGACTTGGCCTGTTCCCTGAGTTCATCTTCGACATATCGATCAAGGCCCTGCTCAATCAGCATTTTCGCCTTGGCGCCATCCTCTAGATTTTTCGGATTATAGGAAAAGTCGATTTTCATCCGCCCTCCGGTTTTGGCCAGAAAAAAACGGTAAGCGATATGCGTCTTGGAGCACTCCGGCGTTACAGCTCCCTGTACGTTAACGAGTAAAGTATTCATGATGAACGCACGCTTTCTTCTTTGATCATGGAGCGGATATAGAAATATCCGACAAAAGAGCAAAGCAGGAAGGTAAAGAAAGCTGTGGCCGCCGCCAGCTGGCGGTCTTGAAACACACTGAAAATTTGCTCCATAGACACGCCCAGCATTTGCGGCGCGTTGGGTCCAATCAGAAAGGGAGCGGTGAAGGAACCGATCACACCCATAAATACAAAGGTAAGGGCGACGAGCAGCGTCTTGAACGTCAGCGGCAGAATGAGCCGGAAAAAGATTCTCATCCGTCCGGCCCCCACATCCTTTGCGCTTTCAATGACTGCATCGGGTACGCCGGACAAAGCCGAGCCCAGCAGCATCGTCGTAAACGGAATATTAAACCAAAGATTCGCGAGAATGATGCCCTTCATGTCAAATATAATCCTTGGAAAGCTGTCCGTACCCAGATGGTACAGGATCCTTGCCATCCAGCCATGGTTGCCGAGAAGCTGAATCAGGCCGTAAGTCGCAATGACCGATGGGATAAAGATCGGTATCATGTAGGTGCGCCGGATCCACCGTACCGCAAAGCCGTTATTAAACCGCATGTACACAGCCAGCGAATAGCTGATAAGCAAAACCAGGATGGAGGAAACAATGGTAATTTCCAAGGTGAAAATAATGTTGGAGCGCATCAATTTGTCCGTGAACAAATAGGTGTAATTGGATAAATCATACCCGCCTTTATCATTCTTCAAGCTTTCGCGGAGTGAACTAATGATCGGGATGACGACAATCAGCACCAGCACGAGAAAGGAAGGAAGGACCATGGAAATGCCCAGGATCCCTCTTTTGAATGATTTACTCATTGTGCAGCCACTTCACTTTGCCAGCGTTTGTTGATGTCTTTGTCCAGATCGCCAATGTTGAACGAACGGAATCCTTCGGAAGCGCCTTTAAAGGAATCCTGAACCTCCTGAGACATGTTCGTCAGCTTGATGCCCGGGAAGCCGTGCATTTTATCGACGACGACATTCTGGGCTTCAGGCGACAGCACAAAATCAAGGAATTTGTAAACAGCGTCTTTCTTCTCGGATAACTTCGGTACCATCAAGTAAGTCGGACCGCCGTTAAATCCAGGTGTGATTTGCGTGATTTTTGTCGTTTCCGGGAGCTGTCCTTTGTCCAGCTGATCCAGTACCATGTCGGACCAGGCCGGAATCATGTCGACTTCGCCGCTCGTCAGCAGATCAAGCGTGCCTTGGTTTTTCTTCGGATAGATGCCCTTGCCGTACATGTATTTGCCCAGATCCTTCAAGAGAGAGAACCCTTGATCCCATTGGCTTTCAATGCTGGGATCCGTGTTGTGAATCGCGTCTTCGGGCAAAAATTTATAGATGCTGGTTGTGACGAAGGAGCTTCCTGCACCGCCTGTCGACGGATCGTTGTAGGCAAACCGCTCCGGATGGCTGCGGATCCACTCATACACTTCGTCCAGCGTTTTCGGCACATCCTTGACAGTTTCGCTGTTATAGGCAAGGACAACCGCCGAGGAGCGATAAGGGATCGCGAGGTTAGACACATCGTTCAGCGTGTTTTGGTCCACGTTGTTCAAATTCGGAATATGGTCCGTGCTTAAATTGTCCCATAAATCGTCCTTTTGCCCTTTGGTCACTACCCCGAGGCCATCTTCAAAGAGGTCAATATCACCCGAGCCTTTGCCGGATTGCTTCGCGGCAAGGATGCGGTCATAAGTCGGCTGCGCTCCGGTACCCGACGGCACGTAGACGGCTTTAACCTTGATGTCGGGATTCTTTTCTTCGAACATCGGAATCAAATTTTTCCACAAATCGTCCACGTTCTGCGATCCGGAATAATAAAACGAAAATTCGACCTGTTTGCTTGACGTACCTGTACCTTCAGCAGCCGAACTCGCGCCACTGTCCTTACTGCTACCGCAGCCGGACAGCAGGGAGGCCGCAAGGACAAAGGAAGTAACAAATGCAAATGCCGATTTCTTATTCAACATGGAAGTAAACCCTCCTATAAGTTTGTAAAGTTGGTTGATTCCAATTACGCTTTACGGATACGCGATAACCTTCGCAAACTGAACGGAAACGGACTGCCCGTTAGACAGTTCATTGATTTGATCGCGCGCCTGGAAGGCGCGGATGGTGCCATAACCTTGTACATCGACGGAAACTTCGGCATAATGCCCGAGGATCATGATTTGTTTGACTGTGCCCGGCAGACCGCTGCCGCCGGCCTGATCCAGAATTATATCTTCCGGCCTTACAGCAACCGTGACATTGCCCGAAAGACGGGAGGGGTTCGGGAAGCGGATAGAACCAACCGTAATTTGATCTGCGTCAATCACCCCCTTTACGAAGTTCATTTTCCCGATGAACTGGGCTACATAGAGCGACTTCGGCGCATCGTAGATCTCCTGGGGGGAGGCGATTTGTTCAATGTTGCCGTGATTCATAACGACAACCCGGTCCGAAATCGATAATGCCTCTTCCTGATCGTGGGTGACAAAAACCATGGTCAGGCCGGTATTGGCCTGGATTTCCCGCAGTTCCTCGCGCATCTCGTGCCGAAGCTTCGCATCCAGTGCCGAGAAAGGCTCATCGAGCAGCAGGACGGCGGGATTCAGCAGGAGCGACCTGGCAACGGCAATCCGCTGCTGCTGGCCTCCGGACAGCTGTGCTGGGAATTTGCTGCCTGCTCCCGGAAGACGAACCAGCTCCAGCACGTCCTGAATCGCTTTTTCCCTGTCCTTTTTTTTGATTTTGCGGATTTTCAGGCCAAACGCGAGGTTATCATGGACCGACATATGCGGCCACAAATTGTAGCCTTGAAATACCATGGAGGTTGGCCGTTTCTCCGGTGGAACCTTGACCACGCTCTTTCCTTCGATCAAGATGTCTCCCGAGTCCGGCTCCAGAAAACCGCCGATGCTGCGAAGCACGGTTGTTTTCCCACATCCGGAAGGCCCGAGCAGGGTGATCAACTCTCCTTTCTGCACGTCCAGCGAGATATCCGATACGCCATCGCCGGTTTTATAGCGTTTGGACAGGTTTTGAATCGATAACTGAATGTTCATAGGGACCTCCTTAATACATCTATCGCTATCTATTTATTTGATCTGGAAACCGCTCGCCAGCACGTCCGCACTGACGAAACGCTGGGCAGCCACCAGCAGAATAATGGAAGGCGCTGTTAAAATGATGGAGAACACCGCGCCGGCATACGCCGGGTAATCGCTGATGATCGAATACATGACGATCGGCATCGTTTTGAAATCGGGAATACCGACCAGAAAGGTGCCCTGAGCTTCATCGAGGGAATTCAAAAAGGTGAAGATCGAAGCCACCAGAATCCCGGGCAGGGCCATGGGCAGCGTAATGCTGCGGAACACGCGGAACGGGCTGGCGCCGACGTCTCTCGCAGATTCTTCCTGTGCCGTATGAACGTTCCGGAACGCGGAAGTCGGGATCCAGGTCATGAACATCAGCACATTAATAATGTGGATCAGGATGACTCCAGCCAGCGTGTTCATCAGACCAAACTTATAGAACAGCACGGCGATCGACACGTACAGGCCCATTTTGGGGAAAGCATGGGTGAGGAGGAAGGAGAACAGGAAAAAACGGCTTAACGGAAATCGGATCCGGGCAAATGCGTACGCTGCCGGGATGCAGAGCACGATCGATATGCCCGTCACCAGTGCTGCGATCACAAAGGATAGCCCGATGGATTTGGCGATGTCCTGCTGCTGAAAGACGAAGGTCCACCATTTGAGCGACCAAACGGAGGGAAGCAGATCGGGATAATTCCATTTGCCTGTGAAGGCCAGAATCGCCAAATTGAGCAGCGGCCCCATAAAAAAGATGACAAACACGACAAGTGCAACAAATTCAAAGATTTTCTTTGGTCCGATGGCTTTGAAATACCAGCGCATGGATCAATCTCCTTTCGATTTTACTTATATGGATTTAAGTAGATTGACGAATAATCAGTTCGGGCACCAGCTCAATATCCAGCTCGTTAACCGGCTGCTGGTCAATCAGCTTGTCCAGAAGGGTGCAGGCGGTTCTGCCCATCGCTTCCGTGTCCACCTTGATGGTCGTTAGGGAAGGGGTATAAATGGAGGCGACATCGATGCCATCAAAACCGATGACAGCCACTTGGTCCGGAATGCGGACCGATTGCTCAATCAGAAATTTCATCGCACCGAGCGCAATCATGTCATTCGTCGCAAAGAGGGCCGTATAGCCTCCCGACTTGAAATCAGGCCAATGCTGCCGCATCATTTCGTATCCTTGCTCAAAGGTGGATGCCTGCGGGTAGGCGAGCGATGACGGATCGAGAGGAGATCCAATTCCATTCAAATAATCGCGAAAGCCGTGCAGCCTTAAATAATGGCTCCGGTGGGTCTGCGGTCCGGCCAACACGAAGATTCGCCTGTGCCCTAGACCGGTCAAATATTCGGCTGCCATCATGCCTCCGTCCTGATCCCGGTTAACGACATGCACCACTTTGTCGACATCGGTAGATCCGTTCACCATGACGTAAGGAATGCCGAAATTGTGAATATAGTCGATCACATTTTGCTGCAGCCTGCTGATCAAAATGAGTCCGTCCACGCGTTTCTCCAGCATAAAATCGGCGGATCGAAGCGACATCTCATGATCCGTCGTCACAAAAACGGAATAGTTCATGCGGGCCGCGGTCGCCAGAATGGCATCCACAATTTTGCCGTAAAACGGGTGGGAGGCAATCGGGTATTCCCTGCGGTAAATCAGGACTCCGATGTTGTGCGTCCGCTGGGATACCATGGCCCTGGCTACAGCGTTCGGCTTATATTGCAGTTCTTCAATGACTTTAAGCACCGCGTCCCTTGTTTCCGGGTGGATATACCCTTTTCCCGAAATGACTCTGGATACGGTTGACTTGGACACCCCGGCTAGCTGGGCAATTTCCCGGATCGTATGACTCATGTCTAACCCCGCTTTCTGAATGTGAGACCGTTCCCACATCCCAAGATTAACTCGTGAATGTAAGCCGCGTATGAAACGAATTGGCGATCATTATAAAAGCCAATCTCGATGAAAGCCTTTTAATAATCCATATTTAGGGAAAATGACATTAGAACCGCTTCGTTAAGCTTTACATCCGGAAGGAGCAGCATCGTGCCCGGAACGCTTCAAGGCCCAATACATGAATGCTTAAGCTCATTTCGGTTCGATCCGGAACGAGAGGAGCTGGCTAAACGTGGAATTTGTAAAATGTCGAATTGTAAAACATTCGTAAAATGGATTTCTGTTGTCGTGGAACCCATTCGATCGAACCAAAACCGTCGAAATGGATCATTCAAAGAGAAGCCATAGGCTTCCCTTCTATGAATTTGTAGACTGGTTCGCATTTGAGATGGTGAAATGAAAGTGATATGAAAGGGGGAGTTTACTCTTTGAAAATAAGCATGCTCGGGTAAAAGGGAGAATAAAGGAACGATAGCAGGGGAAGGGTGATGAAGACGGGTTGTATAATGCTGCGAAAAGAGAGAGGGGAAGCATCTAAATTTATCGGATCTCATTGTGGTAGGAGGCGACTTGATGGTTTGTTACCAGGTGCAGTCCTCTGCCGACTGTAGGGAGTCTTGAAGAAAATGCTTTGCGTCGTCTAATTTTTTCTGTAATTGTTCAATTTCATTCATTTTCTCTTCGATGATTTCCAACTGTTGTTCTCGCGCAAGTTCTTTTCGGGAAAGGATATCCTTAATCTCATGAATCGAAAAGCCGGCTGAGAGTAATGATTTTAGACTCATTATGAATGGGATTATTTGTTCGTCATAGGCCCGGTAATTGTTTTCATCTCTTACCATGTAGGTCTCCGGGATAATCCCCTTTTTTTCATAGTATCGGAGGGTTGAAATCGGCAAATCCACCATTTTGGAAACGTCGCTAATCTTCATCGAAATCACGCCTAATCCTTTCTTGCTATGAACTATAGTTCATAGTTTATGCTTTCCTCATGATAACTTAATAAATTTCAAAGGGTCAAATGAGTTATCAGAATAGACATCAGAAAAAGAGGAGAGGTATCCATATGACCACTACGATGAATAACAACGATTTTACCCATATTATGAAAGGGAGACGTTCGATTCGTGCCTATGACCCCGCTTTTAAAATATCCAGAGAAGAGCTTAAAGAGATCATTGAAGAAGCTGCCACAGCTCCATCTTCAGCAAATTTGCAGCCTTGGCGCATCGTTGTCGTTGAAAGCGAAGAAGGGAAAAATACGCTGCGGCCTTTGATCCGCTTCAATACCCAGCAAAATGACACATCTTCTGCCATGCTGCTGATCTTTGGGGACATGAAATCGTATGAGTATGCGGAAGAGATTTTCAATACGGCGGTGGAACAGGGGAAAATGCCGCCGGAAGTCCGGGACCGGCAATTGGAAAGCATTCTTACGATCTATCCTACGCTCCCTAAAGAAGTTGTAAATGACATTGTAAAAGTGGATAGCGGATTGCTGGCCATGCAGCTCATGCTCACCGCCAGAGCTCATGGTTATGATACCAATCCCATCGGTGGATTTGAGACGGATCAAATCGCAGCTGCTTTCGGATTAGATCCGGAAAGATATACTCCGGTACTCATTCTTGCCATCGGTAAAGCGGAAGAAGAAGGGTATGAGTCCGTTCGTTTGAGCGCTGATCAGATCACCTTTTGGAAATAAGCAGTTTATGTTTTGCCCTAAAATAAACAAAGGCCTGGGTTATGAATCCAGGTCTTTGTTTGTTAATATGAATGAGAACGGATGGAGATCTGACCCAGGCAGAGAACATGGATGGAGGTGAATTTCATGATGATTCGGGGGCAGTGCACCTGCCCATTAGAGGTTGTCCATGACATCATCAAAGGGAAATGGAAAACGATGATCATTTATCAATTGAAAGACGGAAATACGTCCCTGGCCCAACTGGAACGGGATATTGACCAGATCACTCAAAAGATGCTGCTGCAGCATCTTAAAGAACTGATTTCCAGCGGGATCGTGGATAAAATCAAAACGGAAGGGTACCCGCTGCATGTAGAATATTTTCTGACGGAGCGGGGAAGAAGGCTGTTGGATGCGGTACTCATTATGCAGGAGATCGGAATAGATTATATGGTGGAACGGGGACAGACGGAGCTTCTGGACCGCAAAGGCATCCCATACCCACAAAAAAGTGGGTAATTCACCATTCATGATACCGATATTATAATGCGGTAAGAAACTACTCTTACAAATTAAAGGAGACCATGACCCATGAATACCGCATTCATAATGGTAGACATTCAGAAGGATTATTTTAAAGGAGGCCGAAACGAGTTATTCCGTGCTGAAGAGGCACTAACCCATGCGCAGGAAGCTTTAACTCTGTTCCGGGGCAAGAAGTTACCGATCGTTCATATTCAGTGTATCCTGCTAGAGGACGACGCCACATTTTTTCTTCCCGGTACGGAAGGGATTCAACCGCATGAAGGCATCTTACCCGAGCCTGGCGAAAAAGTGATTGTAAAGCATACGCCGGACAGCTTTTTCCAAACGGAATTACAGCAGCATCTTGAATCGCTGAATGTAACCCGGTTAGTCATTTGCGGCATGATGAGCCACATTTGTATCGATTCTACGGTAAGAACCGCAAACCGTCTGGGATATGAAGTTCTCGTGCTTGATGATGCCTGCACAACCAGAGATTTACTCTGGGATGGTACCGTGATTCCTGCACAAACCGTTCATCATACGTTTATGGCATCCTTGGACGGCACTTTTGCTCAAGTGATCCCAACCAGCAGTCTCTACGAGCGGATCTAAGCTTCATACATAGACTTTAATTAGTCGACACGTACAATAGATTCAAGGGGTTACCAAAAATATTCTCTATTAACCTACCCATGGCCCAAAAGCTTGAAAAAGCGTGGTCCATGGGTATTTTTTTGTGCCCATTTTTCCCGGATGATCCGTTGGTTTCTAAAAATTGTAAGAAAATCTATATATCATGTTTAATTTGCGAAGTGTTATGTAACCGCTGTCATTTTATAATTTTCACAGAAAGGAGGAAAGGAAAAAGAGAAGGACTAGCCATGTAAAGCGCAGCAGAGCCGAGAGAATCCAATGGCAGACGGTTGTAAGGTGCAAAAAAACATGAGGAGGCAGTTTATGTTGAAACGGAGCAAAAAATGGTTAACGGTCGTTCTTGCAGCTTCCATGAGTCTTGGGTTATTTGCAGCTACCTCAAATGCAGCCACGACGGACTATTGGCAAAATTGGACCGATGGCGGGGGCACGGTGAATGCCGTCAACGGATCCGGCGGAAATTACAGCGTGACCTGGCAAAATTCCGGGAACTTCGTTGTCGGCAAGGGCTGGAATACCGGATCGCCTAACCGGACGATTAACTATAATGCCGGCGTCTGGGCGCCGTCCGGAAATGGATATTTGACGCTCTATGGATGGACGAGAAATTCCCTCATTGAATATTACGTCGTGGACAGCTGGGGAACTTACCGGCCAACCGGAACCTACAAAGGAACGGTGACGAGTGACGGGGGCACCTATGATATTTATACGACCATGCGGTATAACGCGCCATCCATTGACGGCACACAAACCTTCCAGCAGTTCTGGAGTGTCCGGCAATCGAAAAGAGCGACCGGGGTCAATTCTTCCATCACGTTCAGCAATCACGTCAACGCATGGAAGAATGCAGGCATGAATTTAGGCAGCAGCTGGGCTTATCAGGTATTGGCAACGGAGGGATACCAGAGCAGCGGTAGCTCTAACGTAACCGTGTGGTAATCAGCATGAAGCTGCTTTTCATAAGTTATACACTTTAATCAATCCAGACATGTTGAAGGCCGTTTGCCATCAGACGAACGGTCTTCGACGTTGACGGATACCGGCATCGGCCCGCCGCGGTCTGTCTTTTTCCTATTCGTCCTAAAGGAGAAATCCCTATGAGAAAGCTATGGGTTTGTATTTTACTAGCAGCTATGTTTTTGGCCAGCGCTTGTTCACAAGAAGAAACGGGCAAGCAGGAAGATATGGTGTACGTTAAAGGCGGGACTTTTAAGAGCAGTGGCTCCAACTATACTGAAACAAGCATGACCCTTTCAGACTTTTATATCGGCAAATACGAGGTTACACAAGCGGAGTGGGCCAACGTCATGGGCGGCAACCCCTCAGCATTCAAAGGCGATCAGCTGCCGGTAGAGATGGTAAGCTGGTATGACGCCGTGGAGTATTGCAACAAAAGAAGTATCCAGGAGGGCTTAAAACCGTTTTACAACATAGACAAGGATCGTAAAGATCCGAACAACATAAACGAAAACGATCAAATAAAATGGACCGTAACGGTCAATCAAGGCGCGAACGGTTACCGGCTGCCTACAGAAGCAGAGTGGGAATATGCCGCAAGCGGAGGTCTGGAGGGCAAAGGTTTCAAATACAGCGGAAGCAATAAAGCCGAGGATGTCGCATGGTATTGGAGAAACGCCGGGGATAAATATTTATCAGGGGATTGGAACTGGCCGGTCATTGAGAGCAATCATAACCGGACAAAACCGGTCGGTACCCGGAAATCCAACGAGCTGGGTCTTTACGATATGTCCGGCAATGTAAGGGAATGGTGCTGGGACTGGTATGGCGACAGCACGGTTCGTCAAGGCGGTTCCTTCCGGGTTGTGAAGGGGGGCGGCTGGATCGGGGATATCAGCAACACTGAAGTTTCATTTCGAGGCAAATTCGATCCCAACGGGTACGGACCCGATCAGGGTTTTCGTGTCGTCCGCGGGAAATAGGAGGGAAAGCCCTCTTTTTTTGTTGAGGAGCCAACCGCCTAATTCTCCGAAGCATTCGTCATGGAATAGATCACTCGGACCTGGGCACGTGTCATGCGTCTCCCGCATATGATATGCATGTCATGGGATTCAAACGACAAACCAAAAAGAATTGAGGGAGATCCAACATGAACAACTCCATGCGTGCGGTGTGGCCCAGGGAGTTACGTGACCCGAGCGGGACCCGCTTCGATTCCGACAAGGAAAACAAAGATGCAGCCGTCTCTCGGGATCCGGACCGGGGATTGACGATGGTCATCGATAAAGGCCTCGGCAGAAATACGTTCGCAGATGTGATCGAAACCGCCTCACCTTACATCGACTGTATCAAATTTGGATTTGGAACGGCACCGCTGTATAGGACGGATATGCTTCTGTATAAAATCGACCTTGCCAAACAGCACGGCATATCCGTAATGACAGGCGGCACTTTGCTGGAAATTGCCGTTCAGCAGGGTATCGTGCCTGCGTTCTTTGATACGGTGTGCAATCTTGGTTTTAATGCGCTCGAAGTATCCGACGGTACGATTGAACTGTCCCGCCAAAAACGCACGGAGCTGATCCAGGAAGGAAAGAAGCGCGGACTGCGGGTCTTTTCCGAATTTGGAAAGAAGCTGTCCGGTTCCTTGATTGATGCCGCTATTCTTGCAGATACTGTGGAATTGGATCTGGCTGCAGGCGCCGAATATGTAACGGTCGAAGCCCGCGAGTCGGGAGTCAGTGTCGGCATTTTCGATAAACACGGGGAATGCAGGGAAGATGTGGTGGACGACATCCTCAAATTCGTTCCGGATCACCGGACACTGATTTGGGAGGCGCCCCTTAAAAACCAACAGGCCATGCTCCTGCGCAAATTCGGATCCAATGTTCACCTGGGAAATATCGCTCCGACCGAAGTCATGGCTCTCGAGACACTCCGGCGCGGACTTCGCCAAGACACGTTTGAGTTCGGCCTCAAGGAGAAAACGCCGGATGAATTTTGTTATATGATTTAAAAATGACTGCGGCCGCGTAAATCGCGGCTTGTTTTTTTGTGAGGACATCTCTAAATCCTATAAAGACCATAAAAAATAATGAACAATCTCGACAAATCCGTTCAGTATGAAACAAATCCCGTACATTTAACAATTGCATGTTCGTTCATGGGAATTATAATGGAAGTCGACGATGAGCGCTTACATAACAATCCGAAACGGAGGCCTGATTTATGGATTACATGAAGCTTGGTAATACGGGGATGGATGTCTCGCGGATATGCCTTGGTTGTATGAGCTTCGGCGAAGTGCAGCCGGGAGGGCATCAATGGGTGCTTGATGAGGAGCAAAGCCGCCTGATCATTAAAAGGGCGCTGGAGCTCGGGATCAACTTTTTTGATACAGCGAATGTCTATTCCGGGGGAACCAGCGAAGAGATCACTGGACGCGCATTAAAGGATTATGCGAATCGGGACGAGATTGTCCTCGCTACCAAGGTCTGGGGGCGAATGCATCCAGGCCCCAACGGTGGGGGGCTCTCCCGGAAGGCGATCATGAGCGAAATCGATAAAAGCCTGAAAAGACTAGGCACCGACTATGTAGATCTTTACATTATCCACCGCTGGGATTACAACACGCCGATTGAAGAAACGATGGAAGCCCTGCATGATGTAGTGAAGGCCGGAAAGGCAAGATATATTGGTGCTTCCGCCATGTATGCGTGGCAGTTTCAAAAGGCGCTGTATACGGCAGAGAAACATGGCTGGACGCGCTTTGTCTCCATGCAAAATCACCTGAACCTCATTTATCGCGAAGAGGAACGGGAGATGATGCCGCTGTGCAAGGATCAAAAAATAGCGGTGACCCCTTACAGTCCATTAGCATCGGGAAGGCTGATCCGCGATTGGTCGGAAACGACGCATAGATCGGAGACCGATCAAGTCCAAAAATCCAAGTACGATGCGACGGCGGATGTAGACCGGCTGGTCGTAGAGCGAGTAGCCTCGATTGCAGAGAAACGCGGTGTACCCCGTATCCATATCGCGCTAGCCTGGCTGCTGCAAAAGGAATCGGTAGCTGCTCCAATCATAGGGGCGACGAGAATCGGCCAGGTTGAAGATGCTGTAGGTGCACTATCCGTTAAATTATCTCCGGAAGAGATTGCATTTCTGGAAGAACCGTATGTTCCGCATCCGGTCGTTGGAGCGCAGTAAAAAACGAAAAGGCAGCTCACTTGCTGAGCTGTCTTTTTTTTGTGTGGATCAGTGGATTTCGGCAGACATCCAACTAGTTGCTGTTCGATCCCGTTAAATAAGTATAAGATTATTTTTTCTGATGAAGGGATGGTAGGAAATGAAGAAATGGTTATGCCTGATCATAACAGGAGTCGCAGCTTGGAGTATCGGAGCAAGTGCCCTTGCAGATTCCGCACCCACAATTGCAGCAGAGCCGAAGGGCGATGTAGCGAAAATGTAAAGAGTCAAGCACGAAATGAAATTTGATCTTCAAGGGAGAAAGGCAACGCTTGATGGGAAGGTTATATCTGCAGAAAAGCCAATCTTAAAAGGAGGACGTGTATATGTGCCACTCCGTACCCTCCGGCAATCTGGTGCGGCGGCCAACGTGACCTGGAATGCCGATAAAAGGGAGGTACAAGTCGTAGTCCATCCTGAGCTGCTGTCTACATTTAGCCAGCTAACCTTCCGAATTGGCTCGGAGGACGTATACCGTCCGGACGGAAAGCCGATCGGTGAAAAATTCCGGCACCGTTTCTATCTTCGGGAAAAGCTTATGTACCGATTCGGGCGTTATCCTGGCTTGGATTGGCGGTCTCAACCGTGAATGACACAGTGAGATGGAACTGGAGCGATAAAGTTATAGAGGTGCTAAATCCGGAATGGGAGACGGATGAAGCCAGCACCACATTTACCATGCTGTATCAGAAGGATATGTACACTCCGCAGTATATGTTCTCTATCGGCGAAGCGGGTTGGCTCGGAGGCACAGGCAAGCTCACGCAAAAGGATATATCCATGGATGGACGGTTGTATAACCGTATTCAGTTTACAGTAAGTTTGCGCCCCGGTCCTAACCCCGTAATGCTCACAGCAAATTCGGCAGGCAGCAAGGTAGTTACAGTGAGGAGGAATGTAACAAATGCCTCGCTGCCAGTCACAATCATGGGTGAAGGGAAAGAAAACATTGCCTTCACCAGTCCGACTCAAGGCTATATTCTTGCAGAACCGAATCAAAAGATAGATATATCGGGAGATATCCTGCAGCATAACGACCTGTATGATAAGCTGACCGTGAGTGTCGAACAGTATCAACAATCAAGCGAGGATGCGTATCTGCAATATGAAAAGGTGAAAAGTATTGAGCTGCCCATTAAGGACCAAGCATTCGCAGGTTCGTTTACTTTAAGCGAGAAGGGCAGCTACCTGATCAGAGTACTCAGTCCTGCCTATATTTCTTCCGTAGAATCCAGGCAAATGATGACACAATGGGCTGAATTCGTTGTCGACGTGGAATAGTGAATCGGCATAAACCAAGAGACGCGGCTCCTTTTGCACGATTCATAGACTTTCTTCGGGAAATGAATGGTACAATACGAATGGAATAAATAGAAATGATCACGAACGGAAGGATGTTAGCCATGAGCGAATCGAATCAGGAATATATCGTCATCTCGGCTGCGAGGGAAAACAATCTCAAAAACGTTTCCCTGCAAATACCCAAACGGAAAATTTCGATATTCACCGGGGTATCCGGATCAGGCAAATCATCGATCGTTTTCGATACGATTGCCGCAGAATCTACGCGATTGTTGAATGAGAATTTCAGCATGTTTGTACGGACGTTCCTGCCCAAATATCCGCAGCCGGATGCGGATGCGATCGAAAACCTGAGCATGGCTGTCATAGTCGATCAGAAGCGGCTGGGCGGAGGGTCCCACTCCACAATGGGAACCATTACCGATATTTCACCCATACTCCGGCTGCTTTTCTCCAGAGTGGGTCAGCCTTATGTCGGAGGAGCGAACATGTTCTCGTTTAACGATCCGCAAGGCATGTGTCCCGAATGTAACGGAATTGGCCGCAGCCTCGGCGTCGACATGAGCAAAGCGGTGGATATGTCCAAGTCGCTCCGGGAAGGGGCCATTATGCTGCCGGGATATACAGTGGACGGATGGGAATGGAACATGCTCATCCAGTCGGGTTCCTTTGATCCGGATAAGAAGCTCAGCGACTATTCGGATGAAGACTTGGATCTGCTGCTGTATGGCAAGGCAAGGAAAGTGAAAATGGATTTCGCCGGTAAGGCAACCAATATTACTGTCGAAGGCGTCATTGAGAAGTTCACCAACAAATACATCAAACAGGACGTGAAAACGAAGTCCGAGCGCACGCAGCAGACCGTTGCTCCGTTCATGACCGAAGGGCCCTGCTCCAGCTGTCACGGCGCAAGGCTTAGTCAAGCGGCGCTGGGCTGCAAAATTAATGGACACAACATTGCGGAGCTGTCTTCCATGGAAGTCGGGCATCTCATTCGCGTAATTCGCGAGATTGACGATGCCGCGGCGGCGCCGATGGTCAAGTCGCTGACGGAACGGCTGCAGCATCTGGTGGATATCGGCCTTGATTATTTGACGCTGGACCGTGAGACAGATACCTTATCCGGCGGAGAGTCGCAGCGCGTCAAAATGGTGAAGCACTTGAGCGGGAGCTTGGTAGATGTCACTTATATTTTCGATGAGCCCAGTGTCGGACTCCATCCTCGCGATGTGCACCGGTTAAATGAGCTGCTTCAGAAGCTGCGCGACAAAGGCAACACGGTGCTGGTGGTTGAGCATGATCCCGATGTCATCAAAGTAGCGGATCATATCGTCGACGTCGGACCCCATGCCGGCAGCCGCGGAGGAACCATCGTCTATGAAGGAAGCTACCCCGGTCTGTTGGAATCCGGCACATTGACGGGAACTCATATGAAGCGTCAGCTCCAGCTCAAGCAAGATTGCAGGCAGCCATCCGGCAAGCTGTCCATCCGGAATGCCAATCTGCATAACTTGAAGAACGTAAATGTCGATATACCAACCGGGGTTCTGAACGTTATAACCGGCGTCGCCGGCTCTGGGAAAAGTACCCTTATTAACGACGTATTCCTCAGTCAGCATCCGGACGCCATCGTCATCGACCAATCGGCAATCGGCGTGTCGACACGCTCAAACCCTGCGACCTATACGGGCATACTGGACGATGTTCGCAAGGCATTTGCTTCCGCGAACAAGGTGAGTCCAAGCTTATTCAGCTTTAACTCCAAGGGGGCCTGCGAGAATTGCCAAGGGCTGGGCGTGGTATACTTGGATCTATCATTCTTCGAAAGCGTGAAGCTGCCATGCGAAGTCTGCGGAGGGAAACGGTTTAAGGAAGAAGTGCTCGAATACAAGCTGAATGGCAAGTCCATAGCCGAAGTGCTGGAGATGACGGTCGAGCAGGCTTTGGAATTTTTCCAGATCAAAGAGGTCGTCCGCAAGCTCCAGGCCATGAGTGACGTGGGACTGAACTACATCACCCTCGGCCAGCCGCTCAGCACGCTCTCTGGCGGGGAATGCCAGCGTATCAAGCTGGCTAGCGAGCTGCACAAGAAAGGCAGCATCTACGTGATGGACGAGCCGACGACCGGCCTGCATATGTCGGATATCGGCCACCTGCTTGGGATCATGAACCGCCTGGTGGATACCGGAAATACAGTGATCGTCATTGAGCATAACCTTGAAGTGATCAGCCAAGCGGACTGGATCATCGATATGGGACCGGACGGAGGCAGCAAGGGCGGACAGGTGGTGTTCGAAGGCACGCCGCAAGAGATTATCCATGCGGAGCAGTCGATCACGGGAAAATACTTGAGGTAACCATCCAATAAACAAACGACGGCTTGATTATAAGGTATTCAAATCACATCACAGCAATGGGGAGGTGGCAATCGGTGTTAAGTGAGAACAACGAAAATAAACTAAAGCGGGTCATCCATGAACAGCAATTCGGGCATGCATTGGATTATCTAATGGAGACCGTTCGCCAAGGCATTCGTTTGAGCAAAAGTAGGGTAGAAGATTACAAGGCAGCCGGATGTTCCAGGATCGGTGGTGATCCGGATCTCCCGGCTGATGTGGAATGGCCTGTGGATTCAAAGGGAACTCCCATGACGTTCCTTGCCCAGCTTAGGCTGCGTGAGCTGATGGGTTATGACGAAGCTTCCCGACTTCCGGCAAACGGCGCGCTTTATTTTTTCATTGGAATCGATGAACCGGCCTATGACATTGAGCATAAAGTGCTCTATTTGCAGGAGGAGCAGCTTCAAGCAGCGCAGCGGCGGCATGCACCGGAAGTGACGGCACTCGAAGATGCATTTACGGGTTATCAGGTGTCGGCAAGGTCCACTCTGGAGCCGCCTAATTACGGTTATGTGGATTACGAACAGGTGGAAGACGATGAGCATGATTACGAGCATTACGAGGAGCTTTGCTTCGAGCTGACCGGATACAGCTCTATTGACCTGGCGACGATGTTCGGCTATCCCGGAACTCAGCATGGCGATTGCGAATACGAAGCGGCACTGAAGCTGTTGACCGGCGAAAAATACAACTATTCCGAAACGGAGGCGCTGAAGCAGATCACCCGGCACCTGAACGGTGATTCGGATCGGGCGAAGCAGGAAATCAGGGATACCCTGTTGCTGTTGGCACTAGATTCGGACGATGATGTAGGTTTTTGCTGGTGGGATGCCGGCGAACTGCAGTTTTTCATCCGGAAGGAAGATTTGATGGCCGGCAATTTTGATCGTACATACTGCTCCCTTTATTCGAGCTAGGGTGCAGCGGTTCGAGTAGAAAAAAGCATGGAAGTTCCGAAGAAATGACCCAATCCTACCTGCAGAAGGCTGCGCACCGCACGTCGACGCATAAAGATTTTAACGATGAGGAAATGGCAAATTTAAAGGATATGCTTACCCGATTGCAGTAATAATATAAGCCAATACTGAATACGCACTATAAAACATCAAGGAAGGAAGTACACATCATGATCATCGTTCATGCCAAACTTGACATCTTGCCGGAGCAAGAGGAACGCTTTTTAAAGGAAGCCGATAGCCTGCTTGCTGCTACCAGAGCGGAAGAGGGGAATATCAGCTATGAATTGTTCAAATCCGTGGAGCAAGAACACTATTATACAATGGTGGAGATTTGGAAGGATTTTGGAGCCGTTCAGGCGCACAACAGCAGCGGCCATTTCCAGGCATTCGTACAGACGGCCAAAACGCTGCTGGCTTCTCCAATGGAGTTGAAAGTTTTTCAGGGCGAGCCTGTGCAGGCTTAACGAAAGCGAAGTGAATCAATCCCTAATCTCCCCAATGTGGAGGTTGGGGATTTTTTGTTATCTGTTAAAATGTCATTCAGCGGCAATCCCTTACAAAGAGACTTCCTCCGCACTCATTTCAACGGTATACTTTTGGAAGAATACGGTTTGGAAGGAGTACCTCATCTTGGCAAAATGGGATAATATGCTGTCCATCCTTTGGATGCTTAAATCCAGAAAAAAGCTGACCGCCGCGCAAATAGCGGATCAATTGGAGATCAGCGTCCGGACGGTTTACCGCTATATCGATGCATTAAGCGCCAGTGGCGTTCCGATTGTTGCTGATTCAGGGCATGACGGAGGGTTCTATATATTGGAGACCTTCAGGGAAACGCCTTTATTTTTTCGGTCGGTAGAACTCAAGGCGATCGTAGACGCATCGAAGTTTGCGAAGGGGGTCGGGTATCCGTATACGGATGAACTCGAGCAAGCCCTGGAAAAAATCGAACACAGTTTGAATGAAGAACAAATGCTGGATCTGCAGCGTCTGACGAGCGGCTTCAGTGTAATCTCTTCCGCGTCCCATCCGGGTATTGTTCCTATGCTCCGGCAGTTGGAACAGGCCATTTTGGACGGACAGACGCTTCTCATCGCTTACCGTAAAGAAAACTCCGATTCGGCCAAAGAGCGGAGTATCGATCCCTATGGGTTGACCTTACGCAGAAACGAATGGTATCTCATCGCATTCTGCCACCAATCTTCCGAAATTCGGACTTTCCGTGTGGACCGGGTCGAGAGTGTATTCCGGACGGAAGCCTTTTTCACCATGCCGGAGAACTTCTCGACAGAGGATTATTTCCGCGAACAATCGCACAAGGAGCGAGAAGCGGAAGGACCGATGGTGTTAATCCGAATTGAAGGTGATACGAGGAGTCTGGATGCGATATGCAGCCACTGGCATATGCATCACTATTTGACGGAACGTACCGACGCCGAAGCGCGGTTCCTCATCGACACCCCAACGATTGACAAATATCTTCCGAGATATCTGCTTACCTTTGGAACAAGCATCCGGGTGTTGGAGCCGATCGCGTTGAAAAATCAAATCAAAGCAATGGCCAGTCAAATCGCCGAACTGTATGCGGATGATGAAAATTGAGCTTCACTGACGGGGGCTGTCAGTGAAGATGCCTATAATGAATGTAAAACATGAATCTTAAAGGAGGAAGATGAATGTCTACATTCAGAATGGAGCATAAAAACCCGGAGGGGTTATTCCAATCCAAAGCATTCAGTCAGGCGATTACAGTAAGCGGAAAGGCAAAGACGATTTATATCGGTGGGCAAAATGCCGTTAATGCGTCAGGCGAACTCGTCGGCCCCGGTGATTTGGAAGTACAGACCAAGCAGGCGCTGCATAATATCGCAACGATTCTAGCATCTGAACATGCAAGTTTCGCCAATTTGGTTAAACTCAATATTTATTTAGTCAGCGGCAGCGATCCCCGAGTTGGCTACAAAGCTTTTCTGGAGGTAGCAGGTGAATTAGAACATCCTCCTCTGGTCACGGTTCTATTTGTTTCGGAATTTGCCCGCCCATCTGTTCTCCTTGAAATCGACGGTATTGCCGTCATTGAAGATAACGATTAAGCAGCGGATCAATCAGACTCCGGTTCCATTTCGTACTGGGTACGAAGGGGGGCCGGTTTTTTTGATTTTACTTGGGTTGCAGGATCAACAGAAGAGGGGCAGGAAAGCCCGAATGGAATCTGAAATTATCTCAACTCCATCCAAGTTTAATACACCGCACCCGATATATTGTGTGTTATAATGTACAAAAAGGATGGTATAACGCACGAATTGACCGGGCTGTGACCACACTTAGAGACGTATCGTTATTTTATTTTCCGGCTCAACAACGAACATCACAGTAAAGAATTGAGAGGATAAAAGACGTGTCAGAGAATGTTCAACATCATCAACAAGAAATCGAAGTGAAAGAAGACAGCTTGCTGCAGGGGATCAGAGACTGCATCCCCACGCTGCTGGGTTACTTAAGCATTGGATTCGCCGCAGGTGTTGTAGGCAAAACCTCCGGTTTATCCGTCCTCGAAATTATCTTGATGTCCACCCTGATTTATGCCGGCTCGGCACAATTTATTATGGCGGGCATGATTGCGGCGCATGGGTCGGCGGCAGCCATCATTCTAACGGTATTCATCGTCAATTTGCGCCACCTGCTGCTCAGCGCAGCGATGTCGCCTTATTTCCGCCACCTGTCCGCATTCAAGACGATGTTCGTCGGCGCGCTGCTTACAGACGAAACCTTCGGGGTCGCCATGAATAAGGCGATGAATCGCAGCTCACTCAGTGAAAAATGGATGCACGGCCTCAATATTACCGCATATTTGAATTGGATCATCGCCACCATTGCGGGAGCGTTTTTCGGGAAGTGGATTACCGATCCTGAGAAATACGGACTTGATTTTGCACTGACCGCCATGTTTATCGGACTGCTTGTCCTCCAGATGATCAGCAGAAAGATCATCCGGAAAGATCTCATCGTAGCCGTCTGCGCGGTTCTGATCGTGCTCGGAGCGGGCTCCTTTGTATCCGGGAGTGTGGCCGTTATTATAGCAACCATCGTGGCGGCTGCCATTGGAATGGTGGTGGAAAAATGGAAATAAGATGGCACATCCTGCTGGCGATCATGGGCGCCTCGGTCGTCACGCTTCTTCCGCGCGTTCTTCCGCTCGTGTTGCTGAGCCGTATGCAGTTGCCTGAGTGGACCATGCGCTGGCTCAATTACGTACCTGTTGCCGTTATGGCGGCATTAATCGCGCAGGAGCTGTTCACGACAGACGGAAAGGTCCATATTTTACAGCATTACGTTGAAATTTTGGCTGCCATCCCTACCTTTGCGACGGCGATCCTGACGCGAAGCTTATTAGGAACGGTAGTGGTGGGCATTCTTTCCTTAATGGTACTCCGGTTTGTGCTGTAATCGGATGACGGGGAACGGAACTGCTCAAAGAATAAGACTGTCGGTGATTTTCATTTACCGGCAGTCTTTTTCATGGTCATTTGGCGTATATCCGGAAAGAACTCCAAATCGGACAACAGAACACGAATTATTATTATGGTGATTTTCTGGAACACAATCTACAATGAAGGCGCAAGTCTCGGATTGCAATAAAACAACCTCCGACATCCATCAGCTGGTATACAGCCGGCGGATGTTTCTTTATCTTTTCTAAATATTCTTGCGGCGATAGAATGAATGTTGAGATCCTTACCATCATTGTCCATGGCGGACAAGCTGAAAAACGGGGGTGCCCATGTCGTTGATCAAACGTCCCAAACTGAGCATTTATTTGAGGCTGGTGCTTACTTTTCTGTTTATCGTGGCTCCTCTCTATGCAGTCAGCGCCCAGATGAACCGTGTCGGGCAGAACTCCGTCAAGGAGGAAATCTCCAGCTCCATGCTGGCTAAAGTACATTTTTACTTGGCTTCGCTGGACCAGGACTTCAGTAAAACGATCAAGCTCGGCAGAGAGTATATTACGGACGATGATATCGGTAAGCTCAGCGTGGCTGCCTCGATCATGCCGGATTACGAGCGCACGAAGGCGATGCTGCGCCTGCAGAAGCAGATGCTGCTCCTGAAGGCATCCAGCAGTTACATCACCAATGCAAGCATTCATATTTCGATGCTGGATCGGACCATCTCATCCAACAGTGGTGTGGATATCATCCCCAAGGATGAATTCAACGTGCTGAGCACATCGGAACAACGCGGGTATTCGCCGTTTATCGCCTGGAAAAACCGCTTGTTTATCAGTATGCCTTACCCCGAAAACATTCTGTCCGAAGAAGAACCCTCTTATCTCGTCGATATAGAAATTGATCAAAAGGAGATCGTCAAGGCGCTGGGTGACATGATTGAAAACGCTCAAGGCGGCGCCCTGCTGATCGACGACCGCAACCAATGGAGCCTCTCGAGCCTGCATCGTCCTGAGACGGAAACGGGCTTGCGTGATTGGGTTACGGGTAAAATCAGCTCCGGGTCCAAGAAAGGGGTGGAGTCGATTGAAATCGGATCGAAAGTCTATTTTATCAGTTATGAGCACTCCTCGACCATGAATGCTGTCCTTTTGACCTACTTGCCTCAGGACAGCGTACTGGGACCTTTGAATACCTACCGGTTCTGGTTTCGCCTTTTTTCCATCATTTCGATTTTTATCATTGCCTATTTTTCATACATCATTTATCGATTGATACATCAGCCATTGCGGACATTGGTGAAGGCGTTTCGTTCGGTCGAACACGGGAATTTCAACCATGTAGTTTCCTACCGTTTCAAGGATGAATTTTCATACCTTTACATTCAATTCAATGCGATGCTGGAACATATCCGCGTGTTGATTCACGAAGTGTACGAGCAGAAATACCGGGCAAAGGTGTCGGAGTTCCGGCAGCTGCAGTCGCAGATTAACCCCCACTTTTTATACAACAGTTTCTTTACGCTCTCACGCATTGCCAAAAACGAGGATTACGAAGGTGTGACTACGTTCGCTCAATACTTGGGGCAATACTTCCAATTCGTCACGCGCGACGGCGACGGGGAAGTGACGCTCGAGGCGGAATGGATGTTTGTCAAGACGTATGTCGATATTCAATCGTTCCGGTTTTCGAACCGTATTTCCGTACAGCTGGGTGAGCTGCCGTCTGCTTACAAGAAGCGGGAAGTTCCAAGACTGATTCTTCAACCGATCGTCGAAAATGTGTATAACCATGGGCTAGTGAACAAAAAGAAGGACGGCATGATCGAAATCACCTTTGAAGACGCCGCCAATTGCATTGTGATCGCTGTGGAAGATAATGGGGACGAATTGACGGATGAACGTTTAAGAGAGCTGCAGTCCAAGCTTGGGTCGGAACAACCCCCGCTTGAGACGACAGGACTGGTCAATGTCCATCGAAGAATTCAAATCAAATTCGGTGATCGCTTTGGTCTCCGGATGTCAAGAGGCAAGCTGGGCGGGTTAAGGGTCGAAATGACAATTCCTTCGGAGGGTGAGGACAGAATATGAATCGTTTGCTGATCGTTGATGACGAACCCATTATCGTTGACGGAATCTATCGTCTTCTGCAGGAGGAAGAAGAACTGCAATTGGATCTGCACCGCGCTTATGGCGGAGATGAAGCCTTGGAGAAGCTGAATGCGATCCGGTTTGACATCGTGCTGTCGGATATATGGATGCCCGGGATGACCGGCCTTGAGCTGCAGGAGCATATCAACGAGAGATGGCCGGCCTGTAAAATCATCTTTTTGACCGGGCACCCGGATTTCAATTACGCGCAGACGGCCATTCGCAATCAGTGTATGGATTACATTCTCAAGACCGAAAGCGACGAAACGCTGCTGCGCAGCGTCAGAAAGGCGATCGAGCTGCTGCAAACCGAACGAATGAATGCCGGATTTCTCGATAAAGCTTCGGAGCAGTTTCAGCTAGCCGTACCGGCGCTGCAGAGAGAAATTCTTCAAGGATTTTGCGAAGGAACCCAGCCGCTGAAATCGCTGAAGCCCGAGCTGCTGAAGAGTCTATCCATACCGCTTACGCTTGACGGGAAGGTCATGCTGGTGATGGGGAGGGTCGACCGCTGGCCTATTCAAATGACAAAGGCTGCGGATAAAGCGCATATGATGTTTGCCATCCATAATATTGCGAAGGAATACCTGTCTTCCTGTGCGCTTCAATCCGTCGATGTAGAGCATAACCGCTTTTTCTGGCTGATCCAGCCTAAAGTGCTGTTGGAATGGGGTTCAACTCATGCAGCAGCCCCTGAGGATGAGTGGTCCCGAACGATCAGGTTTGTTCATGGCACCCTGGAAATGATCCAGTCGACGAGCCTGGAGCTGTTGAAGATTCCTCTTTCGCTTGCGGCTGCAAAAGAAGGGGTGGAATGGAGAGAAATCCCGGCCCGATATCAGAAGCTGCGCGCAGGCCTAAGCCGCGGGCTGGGAATCGGCCAGGAGACCATCCTGATCGAAGGCCAGCAATCGGGAGATTTTTCGGTGGATGAAAGCGAAATTCAGAAGCAAACGATACGTCAATTGATTCGAAAATGGTCGGGGAACGACTACGTCTCCGAAGAGGAGAAGCAGGAAATGTATAAGCTGCTTTCCTTACTGTCCGGTATGATGGACCCGTTTTACGAGGATGTTGGTTTTTTTCTCGAAATTTACTACGCCATCGCTTCGCATCTGTTGACTCAATTGAACCGGTGGTCTGTGGATCATGCGGCGCTAGAGGAAGTAGAGATGGACCGGGTGTCTCATTATCAGCTGCACGCGACCAGAAAAGACGCATTCCATTATTTGATTCATGCGGCGCTGCGGCTGATCGAAGCGCGTGATGATGAGAAAAAGGAGTATACGAATCAAGTGGTATCCAGGTTGAACCGCTATGTGGATGAACATCTGGACTCCGACTTGTCCCTGACGACGCTCTCGGATCTTGTACATCTGAATCCCTATTATATGTCGAGATTGTACAAACAAATGACCGGCGTGAATTTGCCTGATTATATCACCGACGAACGGATCAAAAAAGCAAAAGAACTGGTCGTCGAATCCCATCTGAAGATGCATGAAATCTGCAAAAAAGTAGGGTTTGAATCCCCTGCCTATTTTACGCGGATTTTTAAAAAGAAGACGGGCAGTACGCCCCAGGAGTTCAGAGAAAAGCACCAGCCGACCAGATTTAAATAAATGATGCAGCTGGTGTTTCGCAGCAGTGCTCCAAGTCGTGCAATTCGAGCAAGTAATGTGCAATTCTTATTATGGGATGGCTAAATACGTCACTTTATAATATGGGTAAGGCCTAGAATCACCAGTCGACAGGCCGCTTGTCCAGAGCTCGGCAAGTGGTTACCCGTGGATCACGAGGGCTGAAAAGCGATAACAGAAATGGGAGGGTACTCATGAAGTCAGTCAAAGCTATGCTGGCGCTTCTCGCGGTCAGCTCGATGATTGTCGTATCGGCCTGCGGGTCTTCCACAAACGAATCTTCGGATACCAAGCCAGATGCCGGCTCGGATAAGGCTGCTTCCACAGCAGCTTCTGCAGGGCCGCTCAGCAAGTACACGTCGCCAATCGAAGTGACTACGGTGAGAACCGCGGATGCTTCGGTAAAGTTTGCCGGCAGCGATACCCTTGAGAATAACGAGTGGACCCGTGCCTATAAGGACGAACTTGGCATCAATCTGAAATTTAAATGGATCGCTACCAGCGGTGATGATGCGACCCAGAAAATGAACGTCATGATTGCATCAGGAGATCTTCCCGACATTATTCCGGTTAACGCAAATCAGCTCAAACAATTGGTAGACGCCGATATGATCGAAGATTTGTCGAGTGTTTATGAAAAGTATGCAACTCCGCTGGCCAAACAATTTATGGATGGTGCACAGCTCGATTCCGCTAAATTTGATGGTAAGCTGATGGCCATTCCGAATACGAACTCGTCCATTGATGGAGCGAACGTCCTTTGGGTACGGACCGACTGGCTCAAGAAGCTGAAGCTGCCGGAGCCGAAAACGATGGATGACGTCTATACAATCGCAGAGGCCTTTGCCAAGCAGGATCCTGATGGAAACGGAAAAAACGACACCTTCGGACTGGGGATCAACAAGGGCATTGTCGGCGGCGGTATCATGGGTCTGGGCGGCTTCTTTAACGGTTTTCACGCTTATCCCGGAGCGTGGATTAAGGATAGTTCCGGCAGCTTAGTCTATGGTTCCATCCTTCCTGAGACAAGGGAGACGCTGCTGAAGCTGCAGGAAATGTACAAAGCGGGGCTGCTGGATAAGGAGTTTGGCGTGAAGGACGGAAACAAGACGGGCGAGGATGCGGTTGCAGGAAAAATCGGGCTGTATTACGGAGCGATGTGGAACCCGATCAATCCGCTCCAGAAAGGTAAAGACCTGGATCCGCAGATGGAGTGGGAGGCCTACAAAATCGTCTCCGTTGATTCCGATCCGGCAAGGCCGCAAGTCGGAAATCCGGTATTCGCGTATTATGCAGTCAAAAAAGGCGCCAAAAATCCCGAAGCGGTCATGCAGATGGTCAACTTGTTTATCGAGAAGGGTTGGGGCGAGAAGGCGGATTTCAGCCACTTCTTCAGTTCCCCGGATGGCATCGAGCTATTTAAGCATGCGCCATTCAATGCCTGGTCTCCAACGAAAAACCTGGATGTACACCTGTCTGTCATTGAGAGCTTAAAAACCGGGGACACATCCAAGCTGAACGGAGAACAACTGACGACTTATGAGAAGATCAAGCAATTTAATAACGGTGACAACAAGCAATGGAATCAGGCGAGGGTGTTCGGCGAGTCCAGCTCATTCGCGGTCATCAACCAATATCAAAAGGAAAACCTGCCGCTCATGAACGAGTTTTTCGGAGCACCGACCAAGAGCATGGGGGACAAGAAAGCGACGCTGGATAAAATGGAACTGGAGACATTTACCAAGATTATTATGGGCGAACCGATCAGTACGTTCGATAAATTTGTCGAGGATTGGAAAAAGCTTGGTGGAACCGATATGACAAATGAGGTTAACGAGTGGGCCAAATCGGTCAAGTAAATCAGAGAAGGGCAGGCGATGAAATGACATTCAAGAAATGGAGGCATGAACTGCCGCTTCACTTTATGCTTCTGCCGGCGCTTGTCCTCCTTGCCGTGTTCAGCTATTGGCCGATGGTAGGCATCGTCATCGCTTTTCAGAAATTTTACCCGAATAAGGGCTTTTTCGGCTCGGATTGGGTCGGCTTAGACAACTTTCTCTACGTGTATCATCTTCCCGGCATCTCCCAAATCGTATTCAACACGATCTTTATTGCCGTCATGAAAATTATCGCAGGCCTTGTGGTACCGATCACGGTGGCGCTCCTTCTGAATGAGATGGCGAGAGAGAGGATCAAGCGGATGATCCAGACACTGATCTATTTGCCTCACTTTTTGTCATGGGTCATCTTGGGAGGCGTTTTGATCGATGTGTTGTCGCTGAAGGGGATTCTCAATCAGTTTCTCGGATGGTTTGGAATGGACCCGGTTTATTTTCTGGGCGACAATCACTGGTTTCCGTATGTGCTGGTTGCCACGGATACGTGGAAGGATTTTGGCTTCGGTACGATTGTATATTTGGCAGCGCTTACCGGAATTGATCAGTCGCTGTACGAAGCGGCAGAGATCGACGGTGCAAGCCGTTGGCGGCAGACACTGAACATTACGATCCCCGGTATTTTGCCGGTCGTCGTCCTGATGACGACGCTAAGTCTGGGAAATGTGCTGAATGCCGGATTCGACCAGGTGTTCAATCTGTACAGTCCGCAGGTGTATGAAAGCGGGGATATCATCGACACGTTCGTATACCGGATCGGATTGATCGATGCACAATACAGCGTGGCGACGGCCGTAGGCTTATTCAAATCCGTGGTGTCCCTTGTGCTGATCTCTTCATCATATCTGTTGGCTTACCGGTTTGCCGGTTACCGGATCTTTTGACGGAGGAGGGGACTTCATGGTTCAAAAACGGGGGATCGGCCGCACCTTGTTTGTGGCTTTCAATTACACGTTTCTTCTCGCTATCTCCGTCCTGTGCCTGCTGCCGCTTGTTCACGTGCTTTCGGTATCATTTAGCTCCAGTGCAGCGGCGATGGGCGGATTGGTCAAATTATGGCCGGTTCAATTTACGCCGAACGCTTACGAATACGTATTGAAAAAGCCTGAATTTCTAACTGCATTATGGATCACGTTGAAACGTGTCGTGCTTGGCGTTTCCATCAGCATGTTTCTCACCATTCTGACTGCATATCCGCTGGCAAAAGAGAAATCGAAATTCAAATGGAGAACGATGTACGCGTGGCTGCTCGTCCTGACGATGCTGTTCAACGGCGGCCTCATCCCCTGGTATATGACGATAAAGTCCCTGGGGATGCTCGATTCGATTTGGGCGCTCGTATTACCGGGGGCGGTTCCGGTTTTTAACGTGATCCTGCTGCTGAATTTTTACCGGGGGCTGCCCAAGGAACTGGAGGAGTCCGCCTTTATGGACGGAGCCGGCCATTGGACGACGCTTTGGCGCATTTATGCGCCGCTGTCATTGCCGGCGCTGGCGACGATCGGGCTGTTCACAATTGTCAGCCATTGGAACAGCTGGTTTGACGGTCTCATCTTGATGAATTCACCGGAAAATTACCCGCTCCAGAGCTATTTGAGAACTATCATTGTCGGCCAGGACCTCACGATGCTGACTTCAACCGATTTGTCGCTGCTTCAGGATTTATCGGAGCAAACGGTGAAAACGGCCCAGATTTTTCTAGGGGCACTGCCGATCATTCTGGTGTACCCGTTCCTGCAGCGCTTCTTTATTAAAGGGATAGTTATGGGCAGCGTGAAAGGATGACGAAACAATGACAACGAACATGCGTGTACCTGATTCATGGAGCCATCACTTCCTGGAGCCTCCGAAGTTGACGGGAACCTTATTTTGGCTGCATGGGACGGAAAGCCCTGAAGAGCTCCGGAAGACATTCGACTTGGCCGTCGGGTCGGGAATCGGAGAGCTGACGCTGGAGTCGAGACCCCATTGGGACTATCTGGGGCCGAAGTGGTGGTCGGACTTGAAGCTGATTCTGGGATGGTGCCGGGAAGCCGGGGTAAGTGCCTACCTGTTCGATGAAAAATGGTATCCGAGCGGCGTGGCCGGTAATACGATCCAGAAGCTCGACCCGGCGTTTCGGCGCTCGTCGATCCGCCTCCAATATATACGCTACCGCGGGCCGCTGAACCGGGTAAGCCTGATGCCTCCATGGACGCACCGGAGCCGGTCCGTTGTGATGAGCGTCTTTGCCTACCCGATGTCGGAGGGGGTGATCGGTTACGAGCAGGGTGTTGATTTGACCGAACGCCTGCACCGCCCCGATTCACCGCACATGCACGGGATCGTGCACGGCATCCACTGGGACGTCCCTTCGGGAGAGTGGATCGTCTGCTTTGTCATCGAAGATAAGGCCGATAACTACATCGATCCCCTTCACCCGGGAGCCGTGCAAGCTTTCATTGACCGTGTGTATGAATCGTCGAAAAGAGAAGTCGGGGCGTATTTCGGCAATCCGGTCCGAGGTTTTTTCTTTGACGAACCGGCTTATTTCAATCATGAACAGGAAATACCTTGGGGCTATGAGCTGCGTCGACGGTTTATTGAAGCGAAAGGATACGATCCGATACGATTTTTGCCGGCATTATGGTTGAAAGGGGAGAGCAAGGGCAGCGAATATTTCATTTACGATTACTATGATTTTCTGAATAAAGCATACGCGGATACGTACTGCCGACTGATTCACGAATGGTGCCGCAATCATGGGCTGAAATATATCGGGCATTGGTACGAACACGAAGCGAGCCCGAATCATGGGGAAAGGTACATGTTCCATGAGCGGACCACGGAGGGACCGGGCGACTTTTTTGAAGTTTCCCGGTTTGCAGATGAAGGCGGGATTGACGTCGTTTGCAACCAGATTATTCCGGGCCACCGGAATAGGGATTACTGGGGGCTGCCTAAGCTGGCCAGCTCCGCCGCCCATATCTATGGACTGAAAGACGATTTGGCCATGTCGGAGACATTTGGGGCCTACGGCTGGCATCTGGGCCTCAGAATGATGAAGTGGCTGACCGATTGGCAGGCCGTGCGGGGGATCAATCATTTTATACTGCATGCTTTTAACCCGAAATGGCCCGATCTGGATTGCCCGCCTTATTTCTATGACGGGGGGCTAAATCCGCAGTGGCCTTATTTTCCGGCCTATATCCAGTATGTGAACCGGCTCTCTTATTTTTTTCGCGAAGGCAAGCATGTCGCATCGCTGCTGCTTCTATATCCAGGGGCTCTCGGCCATGCCGGCGAATCGACCCCGATCGAGGATGTCCAGCAGGTGCTCCAGGAGAATCAATACGACTACGATCTCGTACCACAGGATGAGCTGCTGCTGTCCCGAATCGCCGGAGGCCGGCTGGAGATACGTAGCGAGAGCTACGCAGCGGTCGTTGTTCCCGGGACGGAGGTCGTAACGGAAATGCTGCTTCATAAGCTTCATGAGGTGGTTCAGTCGGGCGTTCCCGTGGTGTTTGTAAATCGTCAACCGATTGGGGTGTTGAAACGTAAGCAGGAAGCAATGCCGCTGTCACCGTTTCTGTCAGGGCCGGGCATGCATCTGGCAGGCGACCCGTCCGATTTGCCGGAATTGCTTCGCCACAGCGGTATATCCGCGCAGCTCTCTTTTGAAGGAAGCGGCCGGGAGAACCTGCGCATCCTTCACCGGATAAGGGAGGACCAATCTCTATGGATGGTCAGCAATGAAGATGTAGAAACCGTTGTTGACGGATGGATCCGCCTGCCAGGGATACCGGATGTAAACGCCCTGCATGCCTGGGAGCCATTGACTGGCGAACGATGGCATCTGCGGTCACGGATTTCACCAGACACAGCTAATGAGCGGGAATTTCACCTGCGGATTCCGCCTTACCGTTCGCTGATTCTGATTCCGTCTGTTCTCGACGTCCAGGAAGAAGTGCAGGGTCCCGTTCCGGCGGCCTATACCCGCAGCCGGCAGCAACACGGCGTCATCGATATAGACAGCGGGCAGATTCACTTTAACTGGCAGGGAGAAGCGAGGAGCGGGTTACCGCCGTGGCTCCGCTTGGATCCTTCTTATTCCGGTACACTTGCATATACCTGGACCATGGATATAGCGCCGTCCGAGCTGGAGGCTTTGAACCGGGTTATTCTGGATCTCGGTCAGGTGGAGGAAATTGCGGAGGTGGAGGTGAACGGCACATCAGCCGGATTCAGCTTTGTTCCGCCATATCGCTTTGATGTGATGCCATGGCTGGCCCCCGGCTTGAATCGGTTTAAGGTATGTGTAACCAATGTCGTATCGAACCGCATGAGCAAGGCGGAAGTACTCGAGGACGCGGGCCCGGATTGGAAAGAGCGCCGTGAACAGTTCTCGGTCCCGGAGGATGGCGGGCTTCTCGGGCCGGTTCGGCTGGAATTCCATCATATCGATTGGAAGTGAACGCAATGGATATCGTCAGTAAACTTACGGACGCTTGGTGGTTATCTGCCCGGGGCTCGGATGCAGATCACGTAAATAAACATAACGCTGCACGCAACGAGGTTGCCTATTTCCGCCGTTCGTTTTCACTGGTCAAACCCGCCACGCTTGTGCTGTCAATCAGCGCCCATAGCCGCTTCCGCTTATGGATCAACGGGCAAGCCGTTCTTTCAGGTCCTTGCAAGGGGGATCGCTGGCGTCATTACTACGAAACGATTAACGTAAGCTCATACCTGACTGCAGGCGACAACGTCCTTGCCGTAAAAGTGGTGGCATACAGCCCGTATGAAGCACAGCCGCCAGGCTGGGGAGGACCCTTCAGCGTAACGTCCAACGCAGCAGGCCCTTGCCTGATCGCCAGCGGACGCTGCGTTGCGGAAGACGGGGAAATATTGGCGGATCTTGCAACAGGTAAGCCTGGGGACGAATGGCTGGTCTGCTTGGATGACGCGGTTTCCTGGGAAGCGTATGGGCCCACCCATTTTATGGGGGGAATGGAGCGGGTCGCTGGCGCGCGGCTGCCTCATCACTGGAACCTTCCGGGGAGTACGGAGAACGGGAAATGGCATATTCCGATCCGAAGATGGAAGGCGGACGGCAGACCTTACGGCATCATTCCGCCGTTTCCGCTGATGGAGCGTCCCATCCCGCTCCTCTATGAGACGAGTCGCCGGTTCAGGAGTGAAGTTGATGTAAAGAAAGGAAACCGTGAGCAGTTTTCGTTCATTGAAGGCGCAGCGGAGCCGCAACCGGCTGTCATCCCCCCGCATTCGAAGCGGAAGGTGGTTCTTGACGCAGGCGAGCTTATGACAGGTTATATCATCCTTCCCTTATCAGGCGGGCAGGGCAGCCGGGTTACACTGTTGTATGCTGAAAGCTTTTCCAAGCACCGGGAAGGCGGCTTCCCGCTAAAGGGCAAGCGGGACGATGCAAAGCGGTATGATCTGATCGGGCAGCAGGACGTATATCTTCCGTCTGGGGAGAGGGAGACTTACGAGCCGTTCTGGTTCCGGACCTTCCGCTTCATGCAAATTGAGGTGGAGACCTGTGACGAGCCATTGGTCATTGACTCCCCGGAGATCCGGGAAACGGGATATCCGTTGAATGTCCAATCATCGGCTGTGTCCTCCACCGCCTGGATTCGTCCATTATGGGACGTAAGCGTCAGAACACTGCAGCGATGCATGCATGAAACCTATGAAGATTGCCCTTATTACGAGCAATTACAGTATGCCATGGATACCCGGCTGCAAATTCTTTTCACCTATGCCGTCAGCGGGGACACCCGCTTAGCCCTGCGGGCGATCGACGATTACCACGCTTCACTTCTGCCGGAGGGGATTCTCCAAGCGCGGTATCCATGCATGGAGTCGCAGGTCATTCCTGCCTTTTCGCTCCATTGGATTTTCATGGTTGAAGATTATTACTGGCAAACCGGTGATCCGTCGGTTGCCGTGCGTTACCGGGCTACGATCGACTCGGTTCTGGACTGGTACGACCGTAAGCTCGGGCCGCAGGGACTCGTACACCGGTTAGGCTACTGGGAATTTATCGATTGGGTCGAAGCATGGGATGAACTGCACGGCGCGCCGACGGCGACACTTACCGGTCCTTCTACGATCCATAATCTCCTGTATGTCTATGCGCTTCAGTCCGCGGCAAGATTAAGCCGACTCGGGAATCGCTTTGAGGTTGCAGACGAATATGAGGCGCGGGCCGGGCATGTGCTCCAGGCTTTGCAGCGGTTATGTTGGTCGGAATCTTCAGGATTGTACCGTGAAGGTCCCGAATGCGAACAGTACAGCCAACACGCCCAAATCTGGGCCGTCCTGACCGGCCTCGCTTCCGGAGAGCAGGGACGGCAGTTAATTCGGCGGATGATGGATCGGGATGATCTGCTGCAGTGCTCATATGCGATGTCTTTTTATTTATTCAGGGCGATAGAGAAGGTAGGACTATACGAAGAGACGGAGCAGATGTGGAAGCCGTGGCGGGACCTGTTGGAACTGAACCTGACCACCTGGCCCGAGGACCCCTTCATGCAGCGCAGTGACTGTCATGGCTGGGGCGCCCTGCCTCTGTATGAATTCACCCGCTGTTTGCTGGGGGTGAAGCCCGGAGCACCCGGCTGGGAAACGATCCGGATCGAACCCCATTGCTTGTCGCTGCAGGATATGCGGGGGCAAGCGATAACCCCAAAAGGAATGGTTCGAGTGAATTGGTTCATCGATGACGGCGCCATTCATATTTCCGGCGAATCGCCGGAAGGTACGCCGCTTCTCGTTGCTATGCCAGATGGCAGCAGCTGCTGTATGCCGCAGGGTGGAGCTTTTCGTCTGTCATGCCCCGCTGCTGGAAATTCTGAAACGAGTTTGGATCGGGAGGGAAATGCATGAACCGCAAACCGGGAAATTGGAAGCTGGGCACCTCGTTCAGCCTGGCCAACCCGATCGATTTGAAACAAGCGGCCGAATCTGGGATCCAGTGCATCGAACTGACGTGGCAGCCGCTGGATATTTTCGATCCGGAAGTCAAAATGAAGTGTGATGAGGTGGTAGCCGCTGCCCGGCGTCTTGGAATCGACGTCTGGTCGTTGCACATTCCTTTCGGCACGGCGTGGGACCCGTCCAGTCTGGATCAGGACACCCTGGAACAAGTCGTCGCCAAAGTCCGGCATCTGTTCCGTTATGCTGCGGACTGGGGGATCGGAACGCTGGTATACCACCCTAGCTGGGAGCCGGTTCCACCGGAAGAAAGAGCGCTCCGTTTAAAAACTTCCAAACAAACGCTCGCTCTGCTTGCTCAAGAAGCGGCCGCTAGCGGGCTTCGTCTGGCGGCGGAGTGCCTCCCGCGCACTTGTCTCGGGCATTCGGCGGATGAAATGGAGTATTTGACCGAAGAGAATCCGGAGCTCGGCGTATGCTGTGACGTCAATCATTTGTTTAAGGAAAAACCGCAGCAGTTCATTGAGAAGCTGGGCGACCGGATTGTGACGACGCATATTTCGGATAATGACGGAACGGACGAAAAGCATTGGATGCCGGGAACAGGTAACCTGGAATGGAATGAAATCCTTAATGCTTTTGCTGCAGCAGGCTACCGGGGACCCATGATGCATGAAGTCAGAAACCCGGATCCGGAGGCCATCACGGTCAATTGGCACCATATCCTTGACGCAAGTTCTAACCCATGAGGAGGTTATAAACATGAGTATTCGAAAATTCAGCATTAGGTCCCGTCTGCTGCTTCTGATGATGACCGCTGTAACGTTCACGATGGTGAATCATCATGCTTCAGCCGATCCCGGTCTGCACAAGGATTATTGGATTGCCGTGACGGATCAGGGTTCGGAGGAAATTCGTGTTTACGATCCCGAGAAGGAAGACTGGAACCAGTCCAACGCACTGAAATGGTCTTGGGCGCCCACGGATAAAAACGGTTTTGGCGGACTGCTGCAAGGCTGGGGGCTGCCATCCGACGTGAAGCTGCGGGAAGGTACAACGGGGGGCAAATTTATGGTCGTGACCGACTCCAGAGGGCTTGCAGCGCTTGTTCCGTATCCTTCCGGCAACAGCAGAGCATGGGGCGTCATCGTAGGCGGCAACCCGCATGCAGCCGAGCTGCTGCCGGACGGCAACGTAGCGGTTGCAGCGAGTGCCGGCGGTTGGGTACGGGTCTATACGGCATCGCAGGGAGCCGATTCTTCAACGTATACCGAATTTTCGCTGCCTGGTGCGCACGGCGTGCTGTGGGATCCGGCTCAAGACGTACTGTGGGCTGTCGGCGACTACGACTTAATTGCCTTGAAAGTGAAAGGAACACCGGAAGCGCCTATTCTGGAAGAGGTTCACAGAAAGCGGCTGCCCACCAATTGGGGCCACGACCTCTTTGCGGTCTATGGAGATACCGACAAGTTGTGGGTGACCTCTAATACGCAGGTGTATCAGTATAGCAAATCCACGGATTCCTGGTCTGAAGATTATCCGGGGGCCGCTGAGATCAATCACCATTGGGTGAAAAGTGTAGGCAACCAGCCTTCCGGGCAAGTTGTGATGACCAACCAGAAGGAAGGAACTAAGTATACTTGGACCACGGATGCGGTTGACTTGTACCAGCCGGCAGATCAGCGTCTCGTTACAGGCGGAGCCTTCTATAAAGCCCGGATTTGGAATTCGGATTATCAATAAAAACGAATTTGCGGGGAGGAGCCAAGAGCTCTTTCCCGCTTTTTACTCTCACCTTTCCTCTTACTGGGTGTTATAGTATGCTTGTCTTATAAGAAAGGAGAGGGAATTCATGGTAAAACAATTGATTATCGGTGATGCAAAGCATGAGTTGGCCATTACGCGCCGCATCCTGGAGCGCCTGCCCGAGGAGCATATGACATGGAAGCCGCATGAGAAATCGATGACGCTTGGCGGACTGACCACGCACCTGATCAACCTGCTGAACTGGCAGGTCGCGATTTTTCTTAGCCCGGAATTGGATTTATCGACCGTGCCGCTTCGGCGGGAAGCTCTGACAAGCCGTCAGGACATCCTGGATGAATTTGATGCAAACGTCGTCAAGCTGGAACAGCTGTTAGACGAATGTGACGAACAAGCACTTGGCGAGGAGTGGACCTTGCGTAACGGCGACCATATCATCCTTCGCCAACCTCGTGCCAACGCTCTCCGTACTTTCGGATTAAGCCATATGATCCATCACCGGGCGCAGCTCGGGGTATATTTGCGGCTTCTCGATATTCCGGTACCAGGCCTCTATGGTCCTTCGGCCGACGAAAATGGCAATTAATATAGAAGACTAAGATTGCAGTCGCAGAGCTTCGGCGTGAATCGCCGTACGCTGCGGCTGTTTTTTTGGCCGAATGTTATGATGTCTTCCTGGCGACAATGTAGTTCGTCTCATGCGAAATTCTTCTTTTATATACGACAAGGTTTGACGTAATTGGGATATATCATGGACATTGAACGTTAGATCAACGATAGGAGAGTGATTCGTCATATGAAACCACTACGTGGAAAAGTTGCTTTGGTCGCTGGAGCAACACGAGGCGCCGGCAGAGGCATTGCTGTCGAATTAGGGGCAGCGGGGGCAACCGTATACGTCACAGGAAGAACGACGCGCCAACAACGATCCGAATACAACCGTCCTGAAACGATTGAGGAAACGGCAGAACTGGTAACTGCTGCGGGAGGACAAGGAATAGCCGTTCAAGTCGATCATCTCCAGCCTGAACAGGTCCAGGCCCTTATCGCCCGTATTGAAAAAGAACAGGGAAGATTGGATGTTCTGGTCAATGACGTATGGGGCGCTGAAAATTTGGCAGACTGGAATGTGCCTGTATGGGACCACTCCCTTGAACGTGGATTTCGTATGCTTCGCCTTGGCATCGACACGCATTTGATTACAAGCCATTTTGCACTGCCGTTGTTGATCAGAAATAAGAACGGACTGGTGGTCGAAATGACGGATGGTACCGCTGAGTACAATTATAAAAATTACCGCATATCGATGTTCTATGATTTAGTCAAGAACTCAGTCATTCGTATGGCACAATCACTTGCGCATGAACTCGCACCCTATCAGTGTTCCGCGGTGGCCATGACGCCGGGTTGGATGCGTTCTGAAATCATGCTGGATCATTTCGGTGTGAAGGAAGAAAACTGGCGTGATGCTGCCGAAAAGGAACCCCATTTCATCATATCGGAATCTCCGCGTTATGTAGGCCGTGCGGTTGCAGCATTAGCTGGCGATCCGGAAGCTGCCCGGTGGAATGGGAAGTCCTTGTCAAGCGGTCAGCTCGCAAAAGTCTATGGTTTCACGGACCTCGACGGTTCGCAGCCAGACTGCTGGCGGTACCTTGTAGAAGTTCAGGAGGCAGGCAAACCAGCAGATGCCTCTGGATATCGTTAGTCGCTGCTAGTTTGATGTCAAGAAAAGCACACTTTAAGAGCCGCATAAACTGCGGCTTTTTGTGCGTTTAACAATATGAGGAATCTCGGATATGCGACATACATCTTGACTCTTCTCGGCAATCATGTCATGCTGCACAACATCGTTATTAGGTGGTGTGAACTTGACATCTCCCTCAAGCCCGTACTAATGTTGTTTCAAGAGGTGGAATACATGAGCAAGAAGCAGGACATAATGGCGGCCACGCTGGATTTGATCCATGAAGAGGGGCTGCAGTCGGTAACCTTTTCCAAAATATTTAAGAAAGCCAACGTAGGTTCCGGCACGGTATATAACTATTTTGCCAATAAAGAAGAGTTGGTGAATGCGGTTTACAAAGAAGCGCGGACACATATGGGGGAGTACCTCCTTCGCGGTTATAACCCGGATGCCAGTCTGTATGAACGATTTAAATGCTTGCAGCTGAACAGGTTGAAGTTCGGTATCGATTCACCCAAAGAGTTTCTGTTTATCGACAGCTTTTCCTTCTCCCCGTATATTTCGCCGGAGCTGCGGAACATGGGCGATGCCCTCCATTCGAGTGACGTGGTCATTTCTTTGATCGTTGAGGGTCAGAAGCAGGGAATCATGAAAGAGATGGACCCCCATTTATGCCATCAGCTCATCCATGGGATCATTTCTTCCATCGTGAAAGGGTACTATATTCAGAAATATCCATTAGACGAGGTCCAGGTTCAGCAAGTGCTGGAAGCCTCATGGAAAGCTATACTCGTGTAGAAACAGCCTTTTTGGACGCTGCGGTCCTTAAAAGGCTGTTTTTATGTTGTCTTGACTCCTCCGATTCATGAATTTCTTATCAAATATAACTTCAGCTGCCCTCATCTGTTATCCACATCGGCTCTTTTTGGGGACTTTACCGTGTCGTTTCCGGCGAACACAAAGTGCTGAGAATCGGAATGTATATTCCAATCTGGGCAATATCAGTACTTTGAAACCAAAACACTTGATTGGAATTGATATTCCATATTTCTTATTTTCCTTATCTACTATGTGGATTGTAATACAATAAAACAGGGGAATGATCCAGCCTTCCACACTTTAAGAACTTACCGTTCATCATGTTTACAGAACAATTTCAGTGATCTAACCTTCGGATTGTAAATAGAGTCAAACTTGTTCGAATGGAATGTATATTCCAAAAACTCTTGACTTACGAAAATGTCTGAGTTATATTTGCTTTGGAACAAACATTCCAAAGCTATGTTGAGGAGGCATTTTTGATATGAGTAAAGTTTGGCTGATTACAGGCAGTTCCCGGGGATTTGGACGCAGTCTTGCGGAAGCGGTACTGGCAAAAGGAGATCAGTTGGTGGCAACAGCCCGCAATACAGAACAAATCGCCGATCTTGCAGCACGATATGGCAGCCAAGTCCACATCGCTCAGCTGGATGTAACCCGGTTCGAGCAGGCTGAGGCTGCCGTGCAAGCCGCCTTCGAAACGTTTGGGCGTTTGGATGTACTTGTGAATAATGCGGGATACGGCAATATCTCTTCGATTGAACAAACTCCGATGGATGACTTCCGGGCTCAATTGGAAACGAACCTGTGGGGTGTTATTAACGTAACGAAAGCAGCGCTGCCGCACCTGAGAGAGCAGGGTCACGGACATATTGTCCAGTTCTCCTCGATCGGCGGCCGCATCGGCGCGCCCGGTCTAGGACCATACCAAACGGCAAAATGGGCGGTAGAGGGCTTCTCTGAGGTGCTTTCCAAAGAAGTTGGCCCCCTTGGTGTAAAGGTTACGCTGATCGAACCGGGCGGTTTTCGTACCGATTGGGCAGGTTCATCAATGAAGCATATCGAGCCTATCGACGATTATAAGGAGACGGTCGGTAACCATTTGAAGCATGCCCGGGAGACTACCGGCAGGGAGAACGGTGATCCGGATAAAGCTGCGCAAGCGATCATTTCTATTGTTAATGAAGATAACCCGCCGCTCCGCTTACTGCTCGGAAGCGATGCCGTTGCGATTGCGAACGCGGTAGATAAGGGCAAATTGGAAGAAACTAAGCGTTGGGAGAAACTTAGCCTGTCCACGGACTACCGGGCAAAAGAATTGGATCCGGAGGTTTCGCGCATGATTCAAGCGCTTCCGGAGTCATGATATAAGCGAATCCACTTATAACAACAGGGAGTTGACATCTTGACTCAAATATCATGGAATAACCAGGTTCTGACACTGATCAATGTATTTACCGTTGATCCGGCAAATCAGGAACGGCTGATCAAACTGCTGACCGACGCAACGAATGTTTCCGTCCGACACGCCCCAGGATTTATAACATGTATTCTCCATCGAGGTACGGATGGAACGAAGGTTACGATGTATTCCCAATGGAGAAGCGCAGAGGATTATCAAGCCATGCGAAATGACCCTAGGCCGCTTCCGTATCTGCAAGAAGCTTTGAAAATAGCGAAGTTTGAGCCGGGGATGTACGACATTGTCACGACATTTGAAGCAGCCGGCGAATAAAAGACGATAAAAAAGATACCGTGCACATCGCGGTATCTTTTTTCTGATCCATCAACAACGTCCTTCACTTGGATGCTGTATCCATATACTCAATAAACCTCTTGGCAGCTGGCGATAAATAGCGGTCTTTTCGCCACTTCAGTCCGACTTCCCAATCCCAGCCTTCCTCCTGAATAGGGATCCATACCAGACCGTCTAACATAAGCCCTAATGTTTGCGGCAGCACCGACACGCCCAGACCCGCTTTAATAAAACCGGCCACGGTAATCAAATCTTCGGCGTCATAAGTGGAGGCCAGTTCAAAATTTGTATGCTGAAAACGGGAGGTGATGGTCGCCTTAAGGCCGCAATTTTTCTTGAGTCCCACAAAAGGCTCACCGGATAATTCAAACAAGCTTAGGCTGGAGCGGCTTGCAAAGGGGTGATCTGCGGAAACAACGATAAACAGCGGTAATTTGCGGATCACAATCCACTCATGATTGTCCAGCGTCGTTTCCCTCGAAGTGATCATCATGTCCGCCGTACCCTTATCCAAATACTCATCGATATCCCCGTGATCTCCTTGGTACAGTTCAAAACGGACCTGGGGATATTGAACCTGGTAATCCCGAACCATAGAAGGGACCAAATCCACGCCCAAAATATTCAAATAGGAGATGTGAATCACACCCGTTTCGGGATTGGACCACTCCTCAATTTCCTGTATGCCGTTTTGGATGTTGTTCAAGGCCGTCTCAACCCATCTGCCGAACATTTTTCCATAGCGATTTAATTCGACATTCCGGCCGTTTCGCTCGAAAAGGGGAACTCCCAGTTCGGTCTCCAGCTTGGCAATCGCGTGGCTTAAGGCTGGTTGAGTAATATTCAATGCCTTCGAAGCCATCGTCATATGCTGCAGCCGGGCAACGGTTAAAAAGTATTCGAGTTGTGTCAGCTCCATCTTGGCACCCGCTTATATAAATTTTATTCATAAATTTAATGAAAACTATAAATTAGACGCTGAGGTCCGTCAAGCTTACAATAAGGTTGTTCTCAGGGGACGTTCACTGTACCAAGCGGCGTTCTTGATTTCTAACCAACCCAATCATTTATGCTCAGGAGGAAACAACATGGCTGTAACTTATGCAAATCCAATGACGGAATATCAAGGCAAAAAAGTGCTGGTAACCGGCGGTACAAAAGGGATGGGGGAAGCTATCGCAAAAAGATTTGCATCGGCTGGTGCTGAGGTAATGACAACAGCGCGTTCTGTGTCGGCGGACCTTGCTGATCCGGAACGGTTCGTGGAAGCTGATATATCCTCAATGGAAGGAACGGCAAAGGTCGTCGAAGCCGTTAAAGAGCGGTTCGGCACGATCGATATCGTCGTCAATAACGTCGGGGGGAGCAGCACACCTCCGGGTGGTTTTCTTGCGGCAAGTGACGAACATTGGCTCGAAGCACTAAACTTGAATCTTTTGGCTGCTGTACGCTTGGATCGGGGACTGCTCCCGTTGATGCTCGAAAAAAGGAAGGGAGTCATCATCCATATCTCATCCATCCAGCGGGTATTGCCCCTGGTTGAATCTACAATTCCTTATGCAGCTGCAAAGGCGGCACTAAGCAACTACAGCAAAAGCCTTTCAAAAGAATTCTCTCCACAAGGCATTCGTGTAAACCGCGTTGCTCCCGGCTTTATTCAAACGACTGCAGCAGACGCGATGATGGAGAATATCGCACAGGTAACAGGCAGCTTCGAAAGCGCACTCCAATCGGTCATGGATGCATTGGGAGGAATTCCCGTTGGACGACCTGGATTACCGGAAGAGGTTGGCGAACTTGTCGCTTTTCTGGCGTCAGAACGTGCCGCCTCAATTACGGGCGCTGAATATGTCATTGATGGAGGAACGGTCCCTACCGTCTAATTAGAAGGAATCAACGAAGCAATCAGAAATGAAGCTGCTCCTCTGTATAAAATCGGGTATTTTTTATCCATATTAAGACAGCCTGATATATTCCAAACGTATAGAGGAGCAGATAACAGTGAAAAACAAACGGCTTAAGGCTTTACTTATAACCTTGACGCTTATTTTCAGCGTGATTCAGATCGCAGCACCTGCACAAGCCATGGGGGATGGGAAGAAGAATCCGGTTTGTATCAGCCCTAAAATGGTGCAGCTGAAAACCGATATGCAGAAAGCTTGGATCGACCATACCATCTGGACGAGAAGTTATATTGTCAGCGCCATATCGAACCGTCCGGATCAGCAGGACGTATTGGACCGGCTCCTGCGGAACCAGCAGGACATCGGAAATGTGATCAAACCCTATTACGGGGAAGCTGCCGGTAATAAGCTGGCTGAGATTCTAAGAGAACATATTCTCATTGCAGGAAAAATTGTCGCCGCCGCCAAAGCGGGTAACCAGGCGGATGTGCAAAAGCTAGAAGCGGATTGGCATCGTAACGCCGACGATATCGCCAAATTTTTAAGCGCTGCGAATCCGAATTGGTCGTTTAAAGAGCTGCAGGATATGCTGTACACGCACCTTCAGCTGATCACGGAAATCGTCCTTGACTGCCTCAAGGGAGACTGGAAAGCGGATATCGCGGCAACCGACAAAAACGAGATCCATATGATTCATTTGGCGGACATCCTGACAGAAGGCATTGTTAAACAGTTTCCCGAGAAATTTTAAACAACCTAAACAGGCGATGCAAATCAATTTAGCTTTTCATATCCTCCGTTCGGGAGGGTGTGGGAAGCTTTTTTTTTCTGCCGTGGATGTTTTCACATTTCGTTTGCTTTTGGTATGACTGGAATCACAAGGCAGGCTTCGAAGATTCCTTATACTGGGGCTGTAAATGAGTTCTGCATCACGATATGGGAATGAATCCACAATAGGAGGTCCTTTCAATGAGTCAATTAACGCTTCAAACGCACGTTGCCGACATCGTCACAGCCGTACCGCAGTCAGCCGATCTGTTCCGCGCATTGCGCATCGATTTTTGCTGCGGAGGCAAAATCCCTCTGGATGAAGCAGCGACCAAACGGAAGCTCGATTCCAGCGCGGTTCTGGATCAAATCCGGACACTGGAGACGAAAATGGCGGAGTATCAGGACAGCCGGCCTGGAGATCTGGCGGAACCGGAGCTGATCGAATACATTCAGAACAAGCATCACGCTTTTTTGCGCGAAGAACTTCCCGCGTTAACGCCTTATGTGACAAAGCTGGCCCGCGTCCATGGAGAACGTCATCCGGAGCTGCTGCGGGTGCAGAAATTATTCGCGGATTTGAAAAGTGAACTGCAGGAGCATACGGAGGACGAAGATCACAACGTATTTCCGCAGATCCTGAAATCTATGGCGAATCCGAATCCGCAGCATTTGGAGGAACTTCGGCCGCTGCTGTCCGGGCTGGAGGAGGAGCATGAGCAGGCCGGAAATCTGCTGAAGGAGCTGCGGGAAGTGACCGGCGATTTCGCCCTCCCGGCAGATGCCTGCGGCACGTATCGGCTTGTCTACCAGCGGCTTGGACTGCTGGAAAAGGACACCTTCGAGCACATCCACTTGGAAAATAACGTGCTGTTCGAGCGGATTCGCGAGCGGTGCAGCTGATCCGGATAACGGTGGTTTAGAAGCCCCTTTCTTCACAAGGTGAAGAGGGGCTTTTTTTGTGGGGGGGAAGATCTTTAAGGTTTTCGCTTTCGTAACTGTATCTCCAAACAGGGAATGGATTCGGGGTGGAAAGTTTACGTGCCGCCTTTGAATCCGTGTTCCTACATCCCTATCAAATCTAGGGAACGCGGATTTAGGCAGCGGCTGGAACCCGGAATCCATCCCCACACCATGGACAAGTGTAGAAGGTACCTCCCGAGTTTTAAAATAGCCTTTGTACTCCACAAAAGGCAAGCTCCAGCTCCCTTCCCCAACCAAGGGATTTCTCGCCCCGATATAGGAGTTTCCCTGATACCAAACGCAGCAGCAGGCTCTCATAATTAAGTCATACGAATGGACGACACATTGATTCCCCGATCATGGTCATTCACGTAAAGGAGTTGAACCGTCCTATGAAACGGAAGAAGGGACTGAAGTTCTTCAAACGATTGGAAAGCTATTCGGACAACTGGTCCGTACTTGAAGAGAAAAGCCGGGACTGGGAGGACATGTACCGCAAGCGCTGGTCCCATGACAAAGTCGTGCGCACGACGCACGGCGTGAACTGTACAGGCTCCTGCAGCTGGAAGGTGTTTGTAAAAAACGGCATCATCACCTGGGAAAATCAGCAGATCGATTATCCGTCCTGCGGACCCGATATGCCGGAATTCGAGCCGCGCGGCTGTCCGCGCGGAGCCTCGTTCTCCTGGTACGAATACAGCCCACTCCGCGTGAAATATCCGTATATGCGCGGCAAGCTGTGGCACATGTGGAATGAAGCGCTGAACCAGCATGGCGACCCGGTCGCAGCCTGGGCCAGCATCGTGGAAGATCCCGAAAAAGCAAGAACCTACAAAAAAGCGCGCGGCAAAGGTGGTCATGTACGCGTCTCCTGGGCGGATGCGACCAAGCTGATCTCCGCGCAGCTGATCTATACGATCCGCAAATACGGACCGGACCGCATTGCCGGCTTCACCCCGATTCCGGCCATGTCGATGATCAGCTACGCATCGGGAGCGAGATTCATTTCTCTGCTCGGAGGCGAAATGCTGAGCTTTTACGACTGGTATGCCGACCTGCCGCCGGCTTCCCCGCAAATTTGGGGCGAGCAAACCGACGTGCCGGAATCCAGCGATTGGTACAATGCCGGATACTTGATCATGTGGGGCTCGAACGTGCCTTTAACGCGGACGCCGGACGCCCACTTTATGACGGAAGTGCGCTACAAAGGCACGAAGGTCGTATCGGTAGCGCCGGATTATGCGGAGAACGTCAAGTTCGCCGATAACTGGCTTGCCCCGAATCCGGGAACGGATGCGGCGGTCGCTCAGGCGATGACGCATGTCATTTTGAAAGAGTTTTATCAAGATCGTCAGGAACCGATGTTCCTGAATTACGCCAAGCAGTATACAGACATGCCGTTCCTTCTTCTGCTGGATGAGCATGAGGGCAGATATAAGGCCGGTCGCTTCCTGCGCGCAAGCGATCTGGGTGATACGACCCCGCATGCGGAGTGGAAGCCGGTGATTTACGACGAAAACAAAAATGAAATCACGGTTCCGAACGGCACGATGGGGCAGCGCTGGGAGCCAGGCAAGAAGTGGAACCTGATGCTGGAACGCGAGGACGGATCGGTCATTTCGCCGGCGCTTTCCGTGGAATCCCTGGGAGCAGAGCGGCAGACGATTTGCTTCCCGTTCTTCGACAATAACGCCAACGGCACGTTCGAACGCCAAATCCCGGCGAAGAAGATTCAGCTCGCCGACGGGACCGAACGCCTCGTGGCGACGGTATACGACCTGATGCTAAGCCAATACGGTATTGTCTCAACCGACAGCGAGTCACAGGAGGGCGGATACGACGATGCGGATTCCTTCTACACCCCGGCCTGGCAGGAAAAGATTACCGGCGTGAAGGCTTCAATCGTCGTGCAGATTGCCAGGGAATTCGCGCAAAACGCGCTGGATACCGGCGGCCGTTCCATGATCATCATGGGCGCGGGCATCAACCACTGGTTCAACAGCGACACGATCTACCGCTCGATTCTGAACCTGGTCATTTTGACGGCTTCCCAAGGCGTGAACGGCGGCGGCTGGGCACATTACGTCGGCCAGGAAAAATGCCGCCCGATCGAGGGTTGGTCCACAATCGCCTTCGCCAAAGACTGGCAGGGGCCGCCGCGGCAGCAAAATGCGACGTCGTTCTTTTATTTTGCGACCGACCAGTGGAAGTACGAAGAAATGGGTGCCGATTCCCTGAAATCGCCTACGGGCGGGGACATCCGTTACCAGCATCCGGCGGATTATAACGTCCTTGCCGCGAGACTCGGCTGGCTGCCGTCCTATCCGCAGTTCAACAAGAACAGCCTGGCCTTCGCGGAGGAAGCGGCCAGCCGTGGGAAGACGACCAACGAGGAGATCGTGAAGCATGCGTTAACGCAAATCGTCTCTGGAGATACCAAGTTCGCCGCCGAAGATCCCGATGCGCCGGAAAACTTCCCGAGTTCGCTGTTCGTATGGCGCTCGAACCTCATTTCCAGCTCCGCCAAAGGGCAGGAGTATTTCATGAAGCATTTGCTTGGCGCTTCGGACAGCCTGCTCTCGACGCCGAACGAAGACGAGAAGCCGGAAGAAATGGTGTGGCGCGAAAACGTGGAAGGTAAACTGGATCTGCTGGTCGCGCTCGACTTCCGGATGACCTCGACGCCGATGTATGCCGACGTGGTGCTGCCGGCAGCGACCTGGTACGAGAAAACCGACTTGTCCTCCACCGACATGCATCCATTCGTCCATCCGTTCAATCCGGCGGTGGATCCACTGTGGGAATCGCGCTCGGACTGGGACATTTACCGGACGGTTGCACAAACCTTCTCGGAGATGGCCAAAACGCATCTTCCCGGCGTATATAAGGACCTCGTGGCCAGCCCGCTGGCGCATGATTCGATCAGCGAAATCGCCCAGCCATACGGCAAGGTGCTCGATTGGCGCAAAGGCGAGATCGAAGCGGTTCCGGGTAAAACGATGCCGAACCTGACCGTTGTCGAACGCGACTATACGAAAATTTACGATAAATTCGTGACGCTCGGCCCGAGCCTGGCGGCAGGCAAAATCGGGGCGCACGGCGTCAGCTTCTCGGTGGCCGAGGAGTACGAAGAGCTGAAGCGCATGAACGGAAGCTATGACGACGACACGATCAAAAACGGCCTGCCAAAGCTGCATACCGCCAGAAATGCGGCGGACGCCATTCTTCATATCTCTTCGGCGACGAACGGCAAAGTATCACAGCGAGCCTGGGAGTCGGCGGAGAATGACACCGGCGTAAGCTTGAAAGACATCTCCGCGGACCGCGCGGCGGAGCGCATCACGTTCCAGAGCATCACGGCCCAGCCGCGGGAAGTCATCCCGACGCCGGTGTTCAGCGGCTCGAACAAAATGGGGAGAAGGTATTCGCCGTTCACGACGAACATCGAGCGGCATGTGCCCTTCCGGACGCTGACGGGCAGACAGCATTTCTATATCGATCACGAAATTTTCCTGCAATTCGGCGAAGCGCTGCCGGTCTATAAGCCGACGCTGCCGCCGATGGTATTCGGTCCGCGCGACAAGCAGATTACCGGCGGTAAAGACACACTCGTGCTCCGCTATCTGACGCCGCACGGCAAATGGAACATCCACAGCACATACCAGGATAACCTGCACATGCTGACGCTGTTCCGCGGCGGGCCGACGGTATGGATCAACAATGACGATGCGGCGGCAAACGACATCCAGGACAACGATTGGCTGGAAGTCTACAACCGCAACGGCGTCGTCACCGCCCGTGCCGTCGTCAGCCACCGGATGCCGAAAGGCACGATGTATATGTATCATGCGCAGGATAAGCACATCAACGTGCCAGGCTCGGAAATCACGAAGGACCGCGGCGGCAGTCACAACGCACCGACGCGAATTCACGTGAAGCCGACCCAGATGGTCGGAGGCTACGCCCAGCTCAGCTATGGATTCAATTACTACGGACCGATCGGCAATCAGCGGGATGTGTACGTGGCTGTCCGCAAAATGAAAGAGGTGGATTGGCTTGAAGATTAAAGCGCAAGTCGCCATGGTCATGAATTTGGATAAATGCATCGGCTGCCATACGTGCAGCGTCACCTGCAAGAGCACCTGGACGAACCGCCCGGGCGCGGAATATATGTGGTTCAACAATGTGGAAACGAAGCCGGGCGTCGGCTACCCGGTACGCTGGGAGGACCAGGAGAAATACAAGGGAGGCTGGACGCTGAAAAAGGGTAAGCTGCAGCTGAAATCCGGCAGCAAGCTGTCCAAAATCGCGCTCGGCAAAATTTTCTACAATCCCGATATGCCGGAAATGAAGGATTACTACGAGCCATGGACCTATAACTACGAGCATCTGACCAACTCCGGTGAGAAGAAGCATCAGCCTGTGGCCCGCCCGAAATCGGCGGTGACCGGCGAAACGATGAACCTGGAATGGGGCCCGAACTGGGAGGATGATCTGGCAGGCGCCCATGTAACGGGTCCGAAGGATCCGAATATCGAAAAGATCGAGGAAGAGATCAAGTTCAACTTCGAGCAGACGTTCATGATGTATTTGCCCCGCTTGTGCGAGCACTGCCTGAACCCCAGCTGTGTGGCGTCCTGCCCCTCGGGCGCAATGTACAAGCGGGACGAGGACGGCATCGTGCTCGTGGACCAGGAAGCTTGCCGCGGCTGGCGCTACTGCATGACCGGCTGCCCATACAAGAAGGTGTACTTTAACTGGAAAACGAACAAGGCCGAGAAGTGCACCTTCTGTTTTCCAAGAATCGAAGCAGGGCTGCCGACGGTATGCTCGGAGACCTGCACCGGCCGCATCCGGTATTTGGGTGTGATGCTGTATGACGCCGACCGCGTGCAGGAAGCGGCCTCGATGCCGGATGAAAAGGATCTGTACCAGGCGCAATGCAGCCTGTTCCTTGATCCGCATGATCCGGCGGTGATCGAGCAGGCGCGCAAAGACGGACTGTCCGAGGAATGGATCGAGGCAGCCCAAAACTCGCCGGTCTATAAACTCGCCATCGAATACAAGCTGGCCTTCCCGCTTCATCCGGAGTACCGGACGCTGCCGATGGTATGGTACGTGCCGCCGCTCAGCCCGATCATGAACTACTTTGAAGGCAGGGATTCGATCGAAAATCCGGACATGATCTTCCCGGCGATCGAGGAGATGCGCACGCCGATTCAGTACCTCGCCAACCTGCTGACGGCAGGGGATACGACAACGGTGAAGGATGCTCTGCAGAAGATGGCAATGATGCGCTCCTACATGCGGGCCCAGTCGTCCGGTGCCGAATTTGACGAAGCGCGGCTGGCGCGGGTCGGCCTGACGGCAGGTCAAATGAAGCAGATGTACCGGCTGCTGGCCATTGCCAAATACGATGACCGGTTTGTTGTACCGACATCGCACAAAGAAAGCCATATGGATGTGTACCGCTCCCAAGGCCTCGAAGGCTTCAGCATGGGCTGCAGCGGCTGCGGACCGGCAAGCCCGCAGGGCAAAACCGGCAAGGAACTGTACGAAGAAAATTTCTATGGGGGGATCTGGCGTGATTAATCTCGAAAAGCTGCAGAACGATCAAACCGTATTCGGATTTTTCGCCCAGATGCTGACTTACCCGGAGAAGCTGGATTTCCACCCGTCTGTGCTGGCGGAGTCGCTGGACTCCAAACATCCGGCCTATCCTTCGGTCCGTACATTCTGGGACCTGATGCATGAATACAGCATGGAGCAGATCGAGGAGATGTACGTTCAGACGTTCGATTTTCAGAAAAAAACGACTTTGTACATGACCTTCCATAAATTTGAGGACAGCCGGGACAGGGGGCAAATGCTGGCCAAGCTCAAGGAGACGTATCAGCTGTACGGCCTCGATATCGCCGGCTCCGAGCTGTCCGATTACCTGCCCCTCATGTGCGAATTCGTCTATGCGGCCAACTGGCAGGGGCATGAAAAGCAAGCGGCAGAGAGCCTGGATCTCATGCTGGCGGTCATGAAGGACGGCACCTACCATCTGCTGAAGGCGCTGGAGAAGTCCGGCAGTCCGTACGCTCATCTGATCCGCGGCCTGCGCGAAACATTTAAAGCATGTATCCAGCAGGAAACGGAGGCGCATGAGCATGATTAACCAGTTTCTATGGGTCATATTCCCCTATGTGTGCCTCGCGGTGTTTGTCGTCGGACATATTTACCGGTACCGTACCGACCAGTTCAACTGGACGGCCAAGTCCAGTGAGTTTATCGAGAAAAAGCAGCTGAGGCTGGGCAGCCTGATGTTCCATCTGGGCATCATCCCCGTGATCGGAGGCCATGTCGCCGGCCTGGTCATTCCCCAATCGTGGATGGAAGCGGCGGGAGTCAGCGACCATATGTACCATATCGGCGCGGTATATATCGGCAGCGCCTTTGGCCTGCTGACCTTGAGCGGCATGATTCTGCTGACCTCGCGCCGGTTCACGATCCGTCATGTCCGCCGGCTCAGCTCCGCGTCGGACATGATCGTCAATGTGCTGCTGCTGTTCATCGTGTTCATGGGCATGTACAGCACGCTGGTGACGAACGCTGTTCAGCCGGAGTTCAACTACCGGGAGAGCATTTCTGTCTGGTTCCGGGATTTGTTTATGCTGCGTCCGGATGCGGCGCTGATGATGAATGTGCCGCTGTCGTTCAAGATTCACATTCTGGCCGGATTCGGGATTTTCGCGCTGTGGCCTTTTACCCGGCTCGTGCACGTATGGAGCGTTCCGTTGAATTATGTAGGCAGAAGATATATCCTTTATAGGAAGCACCGCAATTATGAATCGTAGACCAAAGAAGGCGAACAGCCTTCTTTTCTACATCAAGGGGAGCTATGGCCATGAAGAATCAGCCGAACTATCAATACCAAGCGGAAATCGAAAAGCTCCGGGACCGGTTTCAATTCGATTTCGTGTCCCTGGCTCTGGTTCAGCCGGCTGAGGACCGATTCGTATTGACCTGGCAATATGCCTCCGGCAACATGAACGATCGCTATAAGCGGATTATCCTGCATTCAGGGAAAGGCATTGCGGGCATCGTGTTCAAAACCGGCAAGCCGATGCTGATCCAAAATGTGAACACCGATATCGAATCCCGGGATTTGTTTAATTATCCGATCATCGTGGCGGAGCAGCTGAAGAGCCTCGGGGCCATCCCGCTGTGGGAAGCAGCGCGGGTTCAAGGCGTCTTGCTGGTGGGCTACCGTGCAGAGAACCGCCTGACCCAAGCAGCCTTCGACCAGTTCCAGGAGGGACTTGGCAGGGAATTTGGCGCTTTTCATGCGGGGGAGGTGGGACAGCCTTGATTCGGATGACAGATGAACATTTAAATGATCTGCTGAAGAAGATGTATGCGAACAGCATGGAGGCGATCTTTTTTATCGATGAAAAAGGTAGCGTCGTCGCCATGAACCCGGCCGCGGAGAACATTCTGGATATCGATGTGATCGAACGGATGCAGTCCGGCGTCGACGATTCCTTCTGCCAGGCCTGCAAGGGCTACACGGATGAAAAAGACCAGATTTCGTGCTCCAAATGCTATTTGGACTATCCGAAAGGGGATTTTTCCTCGTTCCAGGTCTATCTCCAAACCCGGGGCGAAGGCGTCGTCCCTTATGCAGCCAGCTATCATACCATTGACGAGGAGCGGGGAATCCGCGTGCTCATGCTGTTGGACCTGACTAAACAGCAGAAGACGCAGGAAATGCTCCAGCGCTCGAATCTGCTGAAATACGTCATTAAAGCGCAGGAGGACGAGCGAAAGCGGATTTCCCGGGAACTGCATGACAGTGTCGCCCAGGAGCTGCTCAGCTCGCTTGTGGACCTGCGCGTGGTCAAATATATGGAGGTTGGCGAAGATGTACTGAAGAAGCTGCAGCAGACCGAAGTGTCGCTGACGCGGCTTCTGGACGACATCCGCCATTTGTCCGTGGAGCTGCGGCCGGCCTCGCTCGATGACCTGGGACTGGAAGCGGCATTCCGCTCGCATTTCAAATGGATCGAGAAAAACTACGGCCTGCTCGTCGATTTCTCGGCGGAGCTGTCCGCAGCCCGATACAGCAGCGAGATCGAGACCGTGGTCTACCGCGTATGCCAGGAAGCCGTCCTGAACGCGCTGAAATACGCCGGTACCGACGAGGTGCATGTCCGGCTATGCGAAGAGGACGGGGTCCTGCAGCTGACCGTCAAGGATGACGGAACCGGATTCAATATGAATGAGAATGAAGCCAAGGGCACCGGCCTCGGCTTATACGGGATGCGTGAGCGCGCCGAGCTTGTCGGCGGCCAGTTCATGCTGTATTCGGCCATCGGTGGAGGGACGAAGGTGGAGCTGCGCATTCCGTGTTCAGAGGATAACGAGAGGGAGAGGGAGACCGATACACGATGAAAATTGTCATAGCGGATGATCATGCGGTGGTCCGGAGCGGCTTTTCCATGATTCTGAACTACCAGGAGGATATGGAAGTCGTCGCGACGGCCGCTGACGGAATGGAGGCTTACGCCATGGTGGCCAAGCACCAACCGGACGTGCTGCTGATGGACCTCAGCATGCCTCCGGGCGAGAGCGGTCTGATTGCCACGGGCAAGATCAGCAATGATTTTCCGAATACGAAAATACTGATCCTCACCATGTATGATGACGACGACTATTTGTTCCATGTGCTGAAAAACGGCGCCTCCGGCTACGTGCTCAAAAACGCGCCGGATGAAGAGCTGGTCTCGGCCATCCGGATGGTGCACAAGGGAGGAACCTACATCCATCCGCAAATGGCCACGTCACTGGTTCGGGAGTATATTAAAAAGGACAGCGAGAGCGCGGACAACGATCCGTTTAACAGCCTCTCCCCACGGGAAATCGAGATTTTGCCGCTCATCGCCAAAGGCTACGGCAACAAAGAGATTGCGGAGAAGCTGTATGTCTCCGTCAAAACGGTGGAGGCCCATAAGGCCAAAATTATGGAGAAGCTGAACCTGAAAAGCCGGCCGGAGCTGGTGGAGTATGCACTAAAGAAAAAACTGCTGGATTTCTAGCATTTTTAAGGATACCGGGTGTTCCAGCCACAGAATATAGGGAAGTTCCCCTGACGAATTCAGGGAACTTCCCTATTATCTTTGTGAATATCGTCACGTACAATAAGGCATGGGGATCAATGAAGTCAGCCATTTATCATGTTCAGAAAAGGTGGTTGAAATGATCAAAAAAGCGCAGCTGCCGCTGCAGACGATGAATTTGGTGCTTGGATTTATGGTATGGGTCATCATTTCCGCATTGCTGCCGTTCATTCGGGAGGACATATCCATCCCGGCCGACCGGCTGGCGATCCTGACCGCGATCCCGGTGGTGCTTGGCTCGGTGCTCCGTTTGCCGCTGGGATACTACGCCAACGTCCTGGGTGCACGGATCGTGTTTATCGCAAGCTTTATTCTACTGCTGTTCCCGGTTTATTTTATCAGCACGGCCACATCCTTTACGCATCTTGTGATCGGCGGCCTGTTCTTGGGTATCGGAGGAGCCGTCTTCTCGGTCGGTGTCACCTCGCTCCCTAAATATTATTCGAAAGAAAAGCTGGGCTTGGTCAATGGAATTTATGGAATGGGCAATGTCGGTACAGCCATTACCACCTTTGCCGCACCTGTCATTGCTACGCAAATCGGGTGGGAGCGTACCGTCCAGCTGTATTTAATTCTGCTGCTCGCGTTTGCGGTGCTGAACGTATTCCTGGGTGACCGCAAAGAAACGAAGGTCAAAACGCCGCTCATGGAGCAGATCAAAGGCGTCTATAAAAACGATAAGCTGTGGTATTTTTCATTGTTCTATTTCATTACCTTCGGTTCGTTCGTTGCGTTTACGGTATACCTTCCCAACTTCCTGGTTACGAATTTTGAGCTGGCGAAGGTGGATGCGGGGATGCGCACGGCCGGTTTCATCGTGGTGGCGACCTTCCTGCGACCGGTGGGCGGGTGGCTGGCGGACCGTTTTAAGCCGCTGTTCCTGCTAATGGGTGTATTCGTCGGGCTTACGATTGCAGCCATCATCTTGGCGTTCTCTCCGTCGATCGGCCTCTATACCGTGGGTTGCTTAACCATCGCGGTAGGCGCCGGACTTGGCAACGGGATCATTTTTAAACTGGTGCCTCTGTATTTCAACAAGCAGGCGGGGATCGTGAACGGGATCGTGTCGATGATGGGCGGCCTTGGCGGCTTCTTCCCGCCGCTGATGCTTTCCTTCATTCATTCGGTGACCGGGCAGTATTCCATCGGGTTCATGGCGCTATCCCAGGTAGCGCTCGCCAGCCTTGTCATCGTTGTCTGGATGTTTTATCAAGATAAACTGGCCGTTTCCTCGGAGGTGTTCAATTCCACAGGGCAAGGCATTCTCGTGACGGACCTGAGCGGAAAGATCCATGCCGTGAACCCGGCATTCACGAAGCTGACGGGCTACACGGAGGAGGAAGTGATCGGCAAAAATCCGAGCATCCTGAAGTCCGGCCGTCAATCCGGTGATTTCTACAGCACCATGTGGGCGGAAATCAAGGAGCGGGGAAGCTGGCAGGGGGAGATCTGGAACCGTCGAAAAAATGGCGAGGAGTATTTAGAGTTATTAATCATTAATGCAGTTAAAGATGATGCCGGAGACGTTATCCAATATGTCGGAACGTTCAGCGATATTACGAACAAGCCTACAAACGACCGCTATGGAGGCGGAAGCTCAAAGCTGAAAAGCAGTCCGCAGCTGCAAGGATAAAGCGGGCTGAAGCATGTACGGCTATACGAAGGAGGAAGGAAACATGGCGGCGAACCCCCATTTGGATCAGCTGGCTAGACCGATGCGCGACCTGCGGATTTCCGTGACGGACCGATGCAATTTCCGCTGCACATACTGCATGCCGAAGGAGATCTTCGGGGATGATTATGCCTTCATGCCCAAGGAGCAGCTGCTGTCATTTGAGGAAATTACACGGGCAGCTAAGTTATACGCTTTGCTTGGCGTCCGAAAGATTCGCCTGACCGGCGGTGAGCCCCTGCTGCGCCGTGGACTTACCGAGCTCATTCGTATGCTTGCTGCTATTCCGGGGATTGATGATATCGGGCTGACGACGAACGGCCTACTGCTTGGGGGGCAGGCAGAGAGCCTCTATCATGCCGGGCTTCGCCGGGTGAATGTAAGCCTGGATGCGCTCGATCCGGAACGCTTCGGCCTTATCAACGGAAGGGGCATTCAGCCGTCTGTCATTATCGCCAACATGGAACGCGCGCGCAGTATTGGAATCGAGGTTAGAGTAAATATGGTCGTGCAGATAGGCCTCAACGATCAGGAGATCGTCCCAATGGCGGCTTTTTTCAAAAAACTCGGCATCACGCTCTGCTTCATCGAATTTATGGACGTGGGAAACGACAACGGCTGGCGTATGCAGCAGGTCATGACGAAGCGGGACATCTTCGAACGCCTGGGTGGCGATGCCGAGCTGACGCCGGTCTCTCCGCGTTATCCCGGGGAAGTGTCCAAACGGTACCGCTACAGAGACGGGGAGAGCGAGGTTTGCTTTATCTCGTCCGTATCGGAGGCATTCTGCTCTTCCTGCACACGGGTCCGTTTGTCTTCGGACGGTAAAATGTATTCCTGTCTGTTTGCCTCCAAAGGGTTCGATCTCCGAAGCCTGCTGCGATCCGGCGCATCGGATGAACAGCTGCTTGCGGCCATCCGCGGCGTGTGGGAGAAGCGGGAAGACCGGTATTCGGAAGAGCGAACGGAACAAACGGCGATGAGCCGGAAAAAGATTGGTATGTCCTATATCGGCGGCTGAGCGGCCTGAACCCAAAGTCGTGAACAGCCAGCCATGGAAAAGGAGCAGAAGGCGTATGAAAAAAATAAGCATGGTCATTCCACGGGAGCACGGGGGCTGGGCGATGGTCAGCATTCCCTTTATCATCGGCATGATGGCGGCGAACCCCGTTCTTCTGCATCTCCCCTTGTTCCTTGCCTGGCTGTTCCTGTATTTGTCATCCTATCCGCTGCTGCAGGCTTTAAAACAGACGACCAAGCGGACCTGGTGGCTTAAATGGGGTGCAGGTTATGCGGCGGTGGCCCTTATGTGCCTCATTCCGGTGCTGCTTCAGGAGTTATGGCTGTTCTGGTTCGCTCCGGTACTTATCCTGCTTCTCGCCGTAAATATCTGGCATGTGCGGCGAAAGTCCGAGCGGGCGCTGCTGAACGATGTTTGCGCCATTCTGCTGTTCTGCACCGCCGGCGCGGCGGCTTATCTGCTGGGTGGCGGAACATGGGGCGGGGAACTGGCGGAGGTTCTGCTGTACAACTTCCTGTACTTTATGGGAACCGTTTTTTTCGTTAAATCCGTATTTCGTGAGCGGAAAAATAAACGGTGGACCATCTATGCGAAGGTATATCATCTCATCGCGCTGATACTGCCGCTGCTTTTGCTCAGCCCTTGGATGTGCTTGCCATTTGTTTATCCGCTGATCAAGACATGGATTTACTCCGGCAAACCGTTAAAGCCGATGAGGGTAGGCATCATGGAAATTGTCGGTTCCGTGCAATTTGTAATTCTAACGCTGATCCTGCTGTAAGCGAAAAAAGCCGTCCGAAAACGCAGCAGTACCAAATTCATCTAAAATGCCTATTTGTTATGAAGAGCGGCAGACCAGGGCTCGTAAGTCCTAGACTGCCGCTTCTTGTTGCATGGGATTAACCGTAACCTGGCTAGCCGATCTGGTGTTATTGCCCCACAGAAAACTTTTCATGAAATTTCTCATCTAACAGCATAATTTCTGCTCTTTGACTGATAGCATGATCCCCGAGCATGACATCAATGATAAAATCATTGCTCAGCATCTGGCGGTACATCGCAGTAAGATCTTGTTCCGGCATTTCCCCCATGGCCTTCGTTTCGGTCGGTATGACCGGGATTCCGGCCAGCTCGACCAAGCGAAGATTTTGTTTAATATCAGCCGCGATCTTGCTGAGCGTGCGTTCGCTTCTTGCAGTCTCCAGATCGACCACACCCTCGTCCGTATAGAAATGCTTGTTGCCCACGGCAACCGCAGCATGCGAAACATGGAATGCATACATATCGTGTTGAATTTCATAATGCAAACCTGCCGTTTCAAGTATTTCGGCCAATTCTTTGACCCTTTCGCTCGTCTGTCCATTGATTTCACCAAAAATGGTCCCTTGATGTTTTTCCGAGCCGAATTGGGCGTATAGTACATCCTCTTTCATGTCTCCACCTGCCCCGGGAAATCCGGGGAGCAGCCGGTCACCCACGATATCAAGCCAGGATTCATAACTGACGGTGTTGGTCAAAGTGACGATCGTTTGGCTCTGGTTATTTTTGATCGCAGACAGGGCGGATTCGGCTTGATCAAACCGTACCGGAACAAAGATAAAATCGTAAATATCGTCGTCCTCAAGCTTCCCGATCGTCTTGATCGACATTTGTTTTATCGTGCCGTGATCGTTGTAACGCAGCCCGTTCTTTTGAAGGGCTTCGAGCCGTTTTCCCCGAGCTAACAGTGTGACATCCAGACCCGATTGGGCAAACCGGAGCGCGTATATGCTGCCAACGATACCTGCGCCAAATATTAAAAGTCTCTTTTTTATCGTATTCAACAAGATCTACCCTTTCCATGAATTAGTCAGAGATTGCTTAAGCAACATCTGTTGGGTAAGATGATAGTATGGCAAGCTAATGTTTTCAATCGGCAGATGAAGCGGAACGTTGCATAGACAACACATTTTGAAATTTGATGTTTTAACAGGAGGCTGGATATGGTAAATCAGCAGGATCCGAGGGTATTGCGCACACGCCAGTTAATCAGGGAAGCGTTCAGGGAGCTGCTCCGAAAGAAAGATTTTGATTCCATAACCATTAACGATATCGCACAAAGAGCAACGATTAACCGCGCTACCTTCTATGCGCATTATGAAGATAAATACGCTTTGCTGGAAGAAATCACGGAGCAGGCTTTTCGCGATCGAATTCCTGATCAAGTGCTGAATGCACGCGACTTTACGGATGAAATCTGTGACGGGCTGATCATGATGACTTACCACTACATAATGGATTTTTATCAGATATGCAGAATGGATTCCAAACCGATTGCATCGCTCGTCGATGAGAAAATCAAGCAGTTGCTGCAGCAATCCATTGAGAACATTTTACGGAGAGGGAATCTTCATTTTATGAAAGACAGACAAACGAAAATCATCTCGGCGATGACTGCCTCTGCGATTTATGGCGCTGCGCATGCTTGGTTAACGGTGGGAGAGAATGACCGAACCGATTTACTTGTGGGCATTGTTCGCCCCTATGTCATGAACGGCCTGGATCTGCTGAAAGCGCCGTAAGGTTACGCTCTAAACAATCTGATGTTGTATTTAACTAATAACTACTTGAATCATTCGCACTTTTCATTTTGTTGCAAATGCAATAAAAATATTATAATATGGATCAAGAACGATTGATCAGTTGAAAAGGATGAGGAGCTGCCCATGAAAGAAATTCTGCGTGAAATCGGAATGATTGCCAGGGCGTTGGATTCAATTAGCAACATCGAATTTAAGGAATATGACCTGACGAAAGGGCAATATTTGTATCTTGTCCGGATTTGCGAGAGCCCGGGGATCATTCAAGAAAAGTTAGCCGAAATGATTAAGGTAGACCGGACTACCGCAGCCCGTGCCATACAAAAGCTTGAAACAAATGGCTTTATTGAGAAAAAGGCGGACGAGCATAACCGAAAGATCAAAAAACTTTTTCCGACGGAAAAAGGGCAATCGGTGTATCCTTTTATCCAAAGAGAACATGATCATTCGAATCGGGTCGCGTTAGCGGGATTTTCGGAAGAAGAAACAGATACCATTTTTCAACTTCTGCAAAGGGTTAGAAAGAATATCGAAGTGGATTGGGAATACGTCAAAAAGGGGAACAAGAGGGGTTATTGATTTTCGACAAAGGAGCCTTCGACTAACATGACAGTAAGCATAACCAAGTGCAGCCGTGAAGATTTACCGCGGCTCCGGGAAATCAGCATCGAAACATTTACGGACACATTTAAAGACCAGAATTCACCGGAGAATTTGATGGCCTATTTGGAGAAGGCATTTAACGAGGAACAGTTGGAAAAAGAATTGGCTCATAGCTCTTCGGAGTTCTATTTCGTCTATTTCCAAGATGAACTTGCCGGATTATTAAAGGTCAATATGAATGATGCCCAGACCGAACCCATGGGCGATGATTCGCTTGAAATTGAACGGATTTATATTCGAAGCCAGTTTCAAAGAAAAGGGCTTGGCCAATATTTAATCAACCAAGCGATGGATATCGCTAAAACTCACAACAAAAAGAGATTGTGGCTCGGAGTTTGGGAAAAGAACGAGAACGCCATTCACTTTTACAAAAAGATAGGTTTTGTTCAAACCGGTGCGCACTCTTTTTATATGGGTGATGAAGAACAAACGGATTTTATTATGCAAATAGCCTTGGCCTAATGCCAAGGCTATTCTAGATCATTATTCATTAGAGCAGGGAATGCTCTGTTTCGGGAATACGTTCGGCTTGGACAGGTTGGTTCTCTCCAATCGGCCGTAAGTGACGGAACTGGATCGCGACCAAAACGATGATACCAAGCATGATGACTCCACTAATCGCTGCAATCGCGTGAAACCCGCCCATAAAAGCTTTGCTTGCCCCCTCGACGAGCGAAGTACCGGCTTCTACTGTGAGACTTTTTGCTGTCTCGATCGCCCCGGTCAAACTGTCGCGAGAGAGTTGTGCAGAGGATTCCGGGAGGTTGGCAGGGATCGAGCTCGTCACCTGGCTGCGGTATACGACGGTGCCGATGCTGCCCAAAACGGCAATGCCCAGCGCAAACGCAAATTCTCCGCTTGTTTGCAGCATGGCTGCGGCCGATCCTGCCTTTGCCGGCGAGACCGAGCCGATCACCAGATCGCTGGACAGGCTCGGTAATGGAGCAGCACCCAAGTTGAACAGCACATACCCGATGACAAGATAGGTGAGGCCGGAATCACTGCCCACCTGAGTGAGGAACAGACATCCTGCCGCGGAGATCAAAAGGCCTGCTCCGATCAGGCGAGCCGGGCGCACTAGGCGTGCGGCAAGCGGTGAGAGTAACATCCCGGCCATGGAGGCGATGGCTCCGGGGAGCATAAATAACCCTGCTTCAAGCGGAGACAGCCCCTTTACGAATTGCAAATACTGCCCGATATAGAGCATCGTTGCTCCCGTAAATGTGATGCCGAACATGCCTCCAAGCGCGGAGCTGAATCCCCGGTTCGCAAATAGACGCAGATCCAGCAATGGACTGGTCAACCTTTTCTGCCTCGCAATAAAAAATGCGCCAAAGATTAAGCCAGCGAATACAAGCAGTAATGGTACAATTTGCAGGCCGTATTTGGCTATTTGTTTAAGTCCATAGATGACCGGCAAAATAGCAAGCAACGACAACAAAACACTTGTTACATCCAGAGGGCCGGTTTGGGGATGACGATATTCCGGCAGCAGAACGGGTCCGGTAAGGACCAAAATCAACATGATGGGCAAGGAAAGCAGGAATACCGAGCCCCACCAAAAGTGATTTAACAGCATGCCGCCGAAAACCGGACCAAGCGCCATGCCGCCCATGGAGCACATCATCCATATGCCGATGGCGAGAGAGCGCTGCTTGGGATTGCGGAACATACTGCTGATTAAAGCTAAAGTCGAAGGCGCGACCGTTGACCCGGCGATTCCCAGCAGCGCACGTGCTCCAATCAAAGTCCAGGCGTTTGGAGCAAAGGCAGCTAATAAGGACGCTGCCGCAAAAGAGATTCCGCCGATCATCAGCAGCTTCCTGCGGCCGATCCGGTCTCCCAGCGACCCCATCGTGATTAGAAATCCGGAGAGCATAAATCCGTAGATGTCGATGATCCATAATTGCTGAGCGCTATCTGCGCCCAGGTCGGCGCTGATATGCGGCAGCGCGAGAATCATCACGGAGAGATCAATCGAGACCAGAAGGGCGGGCAGAGCCAGTACGGCAAGTCCGATCCATTCCTTTAGGCCGGCGTTCAGCTCATTGCTGTATGATGTGCTGCTCATTTTGAACCCACTCCTCGTCTTGCATCCTTAAAAAACGGTGTGCTGTGTTGAAGTTGCCGTTTCGTCATCATCATCGATCTCCCTTTATATTTTTTTGCCGGCAATTGAATCTTAGGACATGACGCTGCGTAAGGTTCAAGGAGAAATTTTACATCTGAGTACCAGCTATGAAACGGGTCTGATGATGAGAATACGTTCTGAGGTAACGCTACAAGTATTTTACTTGAATCACAACAACCAGGGGGACAAAAGGATTAGGCCCAGAACTACCCTGATTTAGGACTATAATGACTTGAATGAGCATGGATTCAGGTTAAACTACAATAGAACGATCCATTCCTTGCCGGAAGTCCATTAAACAGCTGCTCTATATTATGGAGGTTGGCAGGTAGGAAACTGATTTCATTCATACAGACAACATAACATCAATTTTATGGAGGTGTCCGTGTATGAAGTGGAGGTTTACGGAAAGGATGGCAGCAATAACCCAGATTTGGAGGAGCAGCAAACGTCTGACTTTATTTATCGCTATTCTTCTCTGCGCATCCATGCTGGTGCCTGTTGCAGCCAGTGCAGCATATTACAACACGTATTCCACCGTCGCCACGCTGGGCAATGCCAATGATTGCTATGCCGCTCAGGGATTTGCCGTGGGATCAACCTACGTCTATTCTGTAAAAGTCAATGGCGACAACAATAAAGCGGTCATTTATCGCACCAAAATGAGTGACGGCACCACAACGCTCATGACCAACGGGGATAACGGATCTTCTTACGCAACCTATCTCGGCCATGCCAATGATGTCGTTCTCAGCTCCAACGACGGCAATTATTATATGTTCGTCGTCACCATGAACGCTGGCAGTATGAGTCTCGTGAAACTGAAATATGTAGGAACGACTTACTACAAAGTAGGCAATTACACTATTAAATACGATGGTGCAGACAAGGCGATGTCGGGTGTGAAAATTACGAGCAAAGACGCGAGCAACATAAACTTTTTATTCAAATCCGGACGAGCCTTGTACAGAGGTTCGCTGCCGCTAACCGCAACCAGTGGAACGATCAATGTAACGAATAGCTTCTCTCTGAATATTGAAGATGCCAAGGTCAACGGCAGCACGATATCCAATATCACTTCGTATGCTTTCCAAGGCTTCGGTTATTATAACAACACGATCTATGTTCCGATGACTTATAAAAACGTCAGCATTGTGCTCGTTTATCGTAATATTTCTACGGCTTCGGGTACCATCCAGGCGGATCCCAATCTATCGTTCCGCGTGACGTCTTCGGCATTTCCTGACCTGTTTGAAATTGAGGGTGTCGGAGTGGCGAACGGAGATAAGCTATGGTTCAGCACCAACCGAAGAACCGAACCTGGCGATACAGCGCATGACGGCGTGCACTATTTTAACGATTTCAGCGCTTCCTGATGGAGAGCTGTCCACCTTTAGACCATTCTTCGTGAAAAAAAGAACCGCACATGGAGCTCTGCTCCCGTGCGGTTCTTTCGTTTGCCCTTACAAGGTGCTGAACACGATATTACGCAGCTTGCGTGTAATTGGCATCGTGCCGCCATCTTTTTTCTGGATCATAAACAAGATCGTCAGTCCGTCCCGTGGGCTGTTGCTGAAGTAAGCCCCCAGCCAGCCGTCCCAGCCGTATTCGCCCGGGCTGCCGATAAATCCGGCTTTTCCGGGATCGGTCATGATGCGCATCTGGTTACCATAGCTGTGGCCGCGCAAGGTGTGCCACGTATCGAAGCCTTTTTGCTGCCACTCGGTTAATGCCGCCGACGTCATATATTGAACCGTTCTTGGCTTTAACAGTTGAACACCGTTGAAGCTGCCTTGATTCATCAGCATCGTCGTGAATTTGGCAGCATCGTCAATCGTGGATGCCAAGCCGGCTCCGCCGGACTCGTATGCAGGATCACTGTCCAGTTGATGGGCGATGCCAAGATGGCTGTGCGAGTACAGCTTTAAGCCGCCTTCACCATCATCCTGATAGGTTTTCACAAGACGGTCTCTTTTTGCTTCAGGCAGCCAGAATCCGGTATCCTTCATGCCCAGCGGCTCAAATATTTCCTTTTTCAAAAATTGTCCGTACCGCATACCGCTCACCGCTTCTACAACCGCACCAAGCACATCGGCCGACGTTCCGTACTGCCAGTACGAGCCCGGCTCGAACGAAAGCGGGATCTGGCCCAGGCGGTTCGCGAACTCCAGTGTGCTCATCGGGTTATCACCGTTCAACCGGCTGCCCAGCTCCTGGAACAATGCATCCGTTTGCTGTCCGCCTTGGTTGGTTCCGCCGTATACTAATCCAGATGTCATATTCAATAAATCGTGAATGTTGACTTCCCGCCTGGCCGGAACCAGTTCGCCGTTTTTCTCAACCTGCTGGTTTTTGAAACCCGGAATGTAACGGCTTACAGGATCGAACAAATCGATAGCCCCACGCTCCAGCAGCATCATGATGGAGGTGGAAGTCACCGGCTTCGTCATCGAATATAACCGGAAAATCGAATCCCTTGTTATCGGGCGCCCCGACTCAAGGTCAGCTAATCCGTCTTCATGGTAAAAAACTTCGTTTCCGTCCTTGAGCACCATGAAGTTCGCGCCTGCGATCTCCTTGTTATCAATACTTGCTTTCAGCGTATTTTTCAATAACTTGGTAATGTTTGGTTCCAGCATGCCTCTGAGGACTCCTTCTCGAATAAGTTCACTGCAACGATTGCGGATTTGAAACAACTTGCTATTGAAAATATTAAGCGCTTTTGGAGCGGTTGTATAGTGCCGAGTTCAAAGCAATCTGCAAAAAGGACCCGATTTTAAGTTCGGATGAAGTAACAGGGTATGAAAACAAGGTCAGGCGCTCATGTTATGGATGGAGGTGAGCGTCATGACTGGAAGAAACAACAAGCCGAAAAACGATGGCCCTGCATCTTCGCCAGAACGGCTGGATCAATTTGGAGAGAAGCTGGCTGAAACCGGGGGAAATCAACCGATGAATCCAGGCAAGAAGAGTGGCAAGAACTGCTGAGTGAAGCAGTACCGCAAAAAAACGGCTTCCGTAAAGCGGAGCCGTTTTTCTTTCCTGCATGTTGATTCGCTAAATACACGACATCAGAGGTGACATGATTTTCGGAAAAAGCTAAGGTTACTATCCAAAGCGCCTATAAGGCGGATGCCGTTGCCAGGTCAATTGCCCCGACATAGGAATAAGCAGATGAGTACAGCTTACTCCATGACCGAGGATGGTGGACATATAATGACACAAAAGCGGAATACAGCCGGTACCCCATTGACCGGAAGAATCGTGGTACCTGGCAATCCGTCTTACAATGCGGCCAGAATGGAATACAACAGGCGCTTTTCCAAGTTTCCACGGATCATCGTGTTTTGCCAACGAACGCAGGATGTTATCAACGCAGTCAAATGGGCTCGTGAGCGGGGCGTACGGTTTAGAGTCCGCAGCGGGAGGCACAGCTATGAAGGATTTTCGTCTGTTAATGGCGGGTTAATTATCGATGTAAGCGAAATGAATAGCGTGAAGGTGGATCGCAAAAACATGGTGGCCCGCATACAAACAGGCAATCCACTTGCCCGTGTATACAGAAAACTGTGGAACAAGCGCGTAACCCTGCCGGGTGGAACGGCGCCAGATGTGGGCATTGCAGGGCTTACCCTGGGAGGCGGAATCGGGCTGCTCTCGCGAAAGTATGGACTTACCTGCGATAACCTGAAACAGGTGAAGATGGTTGTGGCTTCAGGACGGCGCGGGGCGAAGCCGATCATCGCCAACGAGAAGAAACATTCCGATCTGCTCTGGGCATCACGAGGGGGCGGGGGAGGGAACTTTGGGATTGCTACCGAATATACGTTTCGGGTAAGGCCCATCGAGAACGTCACCATCTACAGCATCACCTGGAAATGGCGCGATCTGAAGAAGGTATTCTCGGCTTGGCAGCGCTGGGCTCCTGCGGTTACGAACCGCTTAACTTCAACCATCGAGGTCGCTGCGAAACAGGTGGGGACCATCGTGTCTACCGGACAGCTGCTGGGAAGCGCGGAAGAACTGCGGCGATTAATCCAACCTTTGCTGCAAACAGGAACCCCGGTAAAGGTGATGGTAAGGACAGTCCCTTTTATCGGAGCGACCCAATTTTTTGCCCAAGGGGATCTCAACCTGGAGCCGAAGTTTAAAATTACCGGAGCATTCGGGTTTAAGCCGCTGCCTCGCAAAGGCGTACGGGTGATTCGTGATTTTCTGTCCAATGCGCCTAATCAGCACGCTACTGTGTGGTGTCAAAGCTTAGGGGGGGCAGGAAGTGCGGTAAGCCGGATATCCCCAACTGCGACGGCCTATCCACATCGGAAGGCAGAGACGGTCTACGAGCTGTCGGCAAGATGGAGGAACGACGGCGAGCAGCAGCGGAATATCCAGTGGGTGACAAGATTCCGCAAAGCGTTACGTCCCTTTGTCAAAGGGGATTACGTAAACTTCCCCGATCTGCAAATCAAAAACTGGCCCAAGGCGTATTATGGAGTGAATGTTAACAGACTGAAGCGGGTCAAGCGGAAATATGCCCCCCATAACGTATTCCGTTTTGCCCAAAGTATCCCGGTAGGGAAGAAGTCCCGCGGTCAAACTGAACACACTCGATAATGTTGAAACAAATAAAGATCGCTCCCCATCATGAGAGGAACGATCTTTTTGATTTGTTTATCTTGTGATGAGATATGCAATAGCGGTTCTACCACTCGGCTACGCTTCCGTCCTTGTGGCGCCACAGCGGATTTTGCCATTGATGGCCTATTTTCGCCATTTCGCGCACCTTTTCTTCGTTAATCTCGATCCCTAAGCCTGGGCCGTCCGGGATTTTAACGTAACCGTTTTCATAATGGAAAACAGCGGGATCGATCAAATAATCAAGCAGATCATTTCCTTGATTGTAGTGGATGCCTAAGCTCTGCTCCTGGATGAAGGCATTGTGTGCGGTGGCATCGACCTGTAAGCAGGCGGCCAGTGCAATCGGACCTAACGGACAATGCGGAGCAGCCGCGATATCGTAGGCTTCCGCCATGCTGATGATTTTCTTGCATTCCGTGATGCCTCCGGCATGGGATAAATCAGGCTGAATGATATCCACGTAACCGCCGGACAGCAGATGCTTAAAATCCCATCTTGAGAACATCCGCTCTCCCGTCGCAATCGGAGTGGAGGTTAACGATGCGATCTCTTTTAATGCCTCATTATGTTCAGGTAACACAGGTTCCTCTAAAAACATGGGTCGAAACACTTCGAGCTCTTTAGCCAGTACTTTTGCCATGGGCTTATGTACGCGGCCGTGAAAATCGATTCCGATTCCGATGTGGTTCCCGACAGCGGTCCGAATCGCCGCTACGTTTTCCAACACTTTCTCAACCTTGTCAAAGGAATCGATGTATTGCAATTCTTCAGTTGCATTCATTTTGACGGCTTGAAAACCTTTTTTCACACACTCCAGCGCCATTTGTGCCGTTTCGCTTGGGCGATCCCCGCCGATCCAGGAATACACTTTCATCGAGTCCCGGCAAGCGCCTCCGATCAACTGATAGACAGGTGCATGATAGAACTTTCCTTTAATATCCCACAGTGCCTGGTCTATGCCGGCAATCGCACTCATCAGGATCGGGCCGCCGCGGTAGAATCCGGCACGGTACATCACATTCCAGTGATCCTCAATGCGCAAAGGGTCCTTGCCGATTAAATAAGTCATCAGCTCCTCGACCGCCGTTTTTACCGTTGCGGCTTTCCCTTCAATAACAGGCTCTCCCCAACCCGCAATGCCCTCATCCGTTTCGACTTTTAAAAATAACCAGCGTGGTGGTACAAGGAATAATTCGTAACCTGTAATTTTCATTCGTAACCCACCTTATTTCATATTTTTAATGAGCCGCAAAAGATTGCTTTACGTTATCAGATCATCTCACCTCGCATCATGTCATTCCTGTTAGAGTCGAAATCTGCAAATTACGCTGCGATGAACTTGGCTGTATACCAAGAGTATACTAAAAAGTCCGCAAAAAGCGGTCTTTTTTTAATTAGCATTTCGAACAAGAGGGAGCGCGCTGGCAGACTCACGCCCCTGACTATGGTGCAAAAACTTCTACCTGCCTCAATCCCTCGCTGATATAAGCTGCGCGGTACTCTTTTGGCGGCGTTCCCGTTAACTGCTTGAACAGCTTAGAGAAATAATGAACCGACGAGAAGCCGTATTTCTCGGAAATTTCCGTGATGCTCAAATGGGAGAACCGCAGATCATCTTTGGCACGGTTAATCCGGAAATGGTTCATATATTGCGTGGGTGATAAGCCGGTGGCCTGATGGAATTTTTCGAAAAAATAGCCGCGGCTGATGTGAAGCTCCCGGAAATACACTTCCAGCGGCTTCACGCTGCCGGTCATCAAATCCTGATCCAGCCGTTCTAAAAGATGAAGCATTCTCGGATCGGGGATATTGTTCTCCCTGAGAGCGAAGTTGAGGAAGTACTCCATGAACTGCTGAAAATTGGATTGAATCTTCAGGCCCCGATAATAGGTTCGCTCGTTTATGTATTCATTGTTATTAAAAAAAGTCTCAAACCCATCCATCCAGATTCGCAGCTTGCTTACCATCATCAATTCGGGAATCGGCACAGGAAACGCAGGCCCAATGAGCGAAGGCTGCAGTTGAGAAAGGTCGAAACAGATCATGTTGGGCGTCGAGAAGGCTTCTCTGCGATCGATATACATCCAATCAAAATAGCAGCAATAGTGAACCATTGGCTCTTCCAAATCTGCATACCAGTCGTGAAGCAAACCGGGAGGCATATAAACAAGAGAACCGGGAACGACCGGGTGGTCTTCTCCCCGAAAGCGAATGATGCCCTTACCCTCGCTGATCAGATAGAGCGAAGAAGCGTAGCAAGTACGCGACAGGCTGTTCTGGCCTCTGGAAAATGGATATAGGCAGGCATGGTAGACGTAAGGATGAAGATTGGCAAAATCCATTACAGACCATCTCCTTTTCTCCGAAAATAGGCATGACGATTGTATAAAAGATATACGTTTCTGTAAATACGCAGCCTACAGAACTTGATACAATTTTTAAGAGATTTATCATTTAACCCTGAAGATGAAGGATGACGAATGCATAGAGTTTTAGGAGCGTGACAGGAATGGCGAAAATCAAAGAAATATTGTGTTTGCACCATAGTCACCTGGATATCGGCTACACGCATCCCCAGCCGTTACTGCTGGAGCTGCAGAAAGACTATATTGATGAAGCAATCCGGCTGTGTCTTCAATCGGAGCATGAGTCCGAGGACTCAAAATTCCGCTGGACCTGCGAGGCCACGTATCCCGTGATGCAGTGGCTGGAGACAGCCGCCTCTGAGCAAATTTCCGATTTCCGCAGATTGCTGCACAATGGACAGATCAGTATAGCTGCACTTCCGATGCATACGACGCCGCTTGTACATACGGATCAGCTTGCACGAATGCTTCAGCCGGTTCGCGAGCTGCGGGAGCGATTTGGCGTCTCCATTAAAACGGCAATAAATCATGATGTCAACGGGCAGCCATGGCCGCTCAGCCAGGTATTGCTCGATGCGGGAATCGAGTTTTATATTACAGGGATTAACGTCCATTTCGGGGGCATACCGCTGCCACGTCCTGCCGTGTTTAACTGGACAACCCCCGACAACCGCCAGCTGCTGACGTTCCTGGGCGAGCATTATTCTCTGTTCAGCCAGTTTTTCCACACGAGTCAGGATGATACCCAGCTGATGGCGCAAGGGATTAGGGACTATATCGACCGTTTGGAGGGAGGGGACTATCCATACGATTTCGTGTACTTAACGGCTACCAATCCGCCGCTGTATGACAATAACTGCCCGGACCCGAACCTGCTGTCGCTGATCCGCCGATACAATGCAGAAGGACATGACCAGAAGGTGATTTTCGCGACCCCGGAGATGCTTCTGGAGCGGGTTCGACAGGTGCCGAAAGAACAAATCGAGACTCATTCGGGCGATTGGACAGACTACTGGAATTTCGGTGCGGGAAGTTCCGCGAAAGAAACTCAGATCGTTCGCCAAACGAAGCAAAATCTGAAGAAGGCGGATTTTCTTGAAGCGATCCAAGGGGCGCCAAACCTGCAGTACACGAAAGCGAAAACCGAGGCATGGGAGCAGGCGCTGCTGTATGATGAGCATACCTGGGGTTCTTGGGGCTCGGTTAACCTTCCTGACCATCCGCTTTCGATTTCGATGCAGCTGCACAAGAGGGTGACGGCGTACAAATCGGCAGACCTGTCTGCTTACGTGTATGCCAAACAAATGGAAACGGTTGCAGCGAACCCGCTGCAATCCGATGAGCCTGGCGGCGTTATGCTGGTCAACACCTCAAGTGAAACGCAGTATGCGGAGGTCAAGGTCCCTCAATATTACCTCGGCAGCGGTCGTCATTTAGCCGCTTCGCGCGTCATGGATTTCTTGCCGTACATGCAGGAGGTACAGAGCTATAAATCGTATGGAACGGTAGAGATGGCGCCATTTTCGTGGAAAAAGATCCCGTTTGCCAGGCTAGAAGCCCGGCTGACCGTCTCGTCCAACCGTATTTCGGTCACGGAAGGGATGATCGAAACGCCATTTTACCGGATGACATTCAACCCTGTCAGCGGAAGAATTGTGCAGTTATTCGATAAGATACATCAGTGGCCTATGCTCGACGAAAAGAGCCCATGGACGTTATTTGAGTTTGTTCAGGAGTCGATCGACGGACGCCACAATCCTGAGCATCGAAGCACCTTGTTCCCGCGGGATGTCGACAAAGGGAATCGCAGCATATCCGTCTGGAATCATGAATGGAAAGCAAAGCGTGCCGGTGCCAACCGGCTGCAAGCTTATTCGGTCGAACAAACCAGTGATTCGGTGACGTATGTCTTGCAGCTTGAAGCGCCGGGGGTTTCCCGGCTGGAACAGCGGATTACCTTTTCTGCCATCCATCCCCGGATCTGTCTTTCCGCGTCCATGAATAAATCGGATATAAGGACGCCTGAGTCGATCTATTTCGCCTTTCCGCTGCAGATGGATCAAGGCTGGCGCGCCCATTATGATACAGCCGGCTTGTTAGTCGAACTAGACAGGGAGCAGCTTGGCACCGCTTGCCGGGACTGGGTGACCGTTGACCAGACGGTATCCATCTATGATCAGCAGAAGGGGATCACCTTAGCTTGTCCCGATGCACCGCTCGTTCAAATCGGCGATTTTCATTTCGGCAAGGAGAGTAAGCAGATCGACCGCCAGGAAAATCCGCTGCTGCTTGCATGGGCCATGAACAATTATTGGGATACCAACTTCTGGGCCAGTCAACCTGGAGAGATCGTTTTGCATTATGAGCTAAGTCCGTTCGGGCAATTTGATCCCGTTGAGGCATATCGTGCGGGCATAGCCGCTGCGGATCCTATAGCCATGAATGCGGCGGTGATGTGTGATCGGGAGGAAGAAGGGCAGTGGTTTAGCCAGTCAAGCGGTACAGTCGTCCTGCTATACGTGAAACCGGCTGTGGATGGGAATGGGTTTATTCTGACCCTGCGAAATGCCGGAACCGAGCCGTCCGAGTATACCTTTAGCGTAATGGATAGAGAAGTCGAGGCTGCCTGCTTGGTTAATCCGCTGGAGGAAGTGGTTCGCCAGATTCCAAGCAGCGGTAAAGATGCACAAATGATCATGCAGCCAGGGGAATTAGCCTATTTGAAGGTTATTCTTAAGTAAGTCTATACGAGGCTTTATCTTAAAAAGAAAACGTTAAACCAAAAAGCCTTAACCCTTGTGAGAGGGTTAAGGCTTTGTTTAAGAGATCAGAAAGTATAAGTTTCGGAGCTTCTGCTTCCTGATCTCGCAAGAAAAACTTCCTCTAGACGCGGTCTGTCTTCTTTGAAGGTACGTCGATAGACGTTTTTCTTATTCATCAAGCAAGTCTCATCTTGAAATCCTGATAGCCGAACTCGCGCACGACACGGCAGCTGCCGTCTTTCTCCTGCACGGCGATGGCTGGCAGCGGCATGCCGTTGAAGGTATTCGTTTTGACCATGGAGTAGATCGCCATGTCCTCGAATACCAATCGGTCGCCGCTCTGAAGCGGCTGATCGAAGGAGTAGTCTCCGATGACGTCGCCCGTAAGGCAGGTCGGACCGCCGAGCCGGTAGGTGTACGGCTTCTCACCGGCTTCGCCTGAACCGATCAGCGGCGGACGGTACGGCATTTCCAGCACATCCGGCATATGGCAGGTGGCTGAGGTGTCCACGATGGCGATCTCGATGCCGTTGCGATGGATATCCAGCACGGAAGTGACCATATAGCCCGCATTCAGCGCGATGGCTTCTCCGGGTTCGAGGTAGACTTCCAAGCCGTATTTGGATTGCATTCGAGTAATACAAGCCTCGAGTCTCGGAATATCGTAGTCGTCTCTCGTGATGTGGTGTCCTCCGCCGAAATTGATCCATTCCATTTGCGGCAGCCATTGTCCAAACTTATCTTCGACCGCATTCAGCGTGGTTTCCAAATCGTCGGAGTTCTGCTGGCACAGGGTATGGAAGTGCAGTCCCGTAACACCTTCAAGCAGTTCCGGCTGGAAATCCTCCCGCTTCACGCCGAATCTTGACCCCGGGGAACAGGGATCGTAGATTTCATGTCCCACTTGCGTCGAGCATTCCGGATTGATGCGAATGCCAACTTTTCTGCCGGCTGCAAGAGCTTTATCCTTATACTTTGCCAGCTGGGAGAAGGAGTTGAAAATGATATGGTCGCAAATGGAAACAATTTCGTCGATCTCATCTTCACGGTAAGCGGGGGCAAAGACATGATTCTCTTTGCCCATTTCCTCATGGCCCAGCCGTGCCTCGAATAATCCGCTGGCGGTCGTACCGCTTAAGTATTTTCCGATAAGCGGGTACATCTCGGTCATGGAAAAAGCCTTTTGCGCAAGCACGATCTTGGCTCCCGTACGCTGCATGACACCGTTCAAAATGTTCAGGTTTTTCTCAATGAGTTCTTCACTGACTACAAAACAGGGTGTAGGTAACTCCTCGAACCGCATCTTAACGAACAAGCTCCGGCTCTCTTGCTTCTTCAGGCAAGGCGTCAACCAGCACTGGGTTAAAGTCTTCTACCCATGGCAGTCCCCATTTGTTCAGCTCTTCCATGAATGGATCCGGATCGAACTCTTCGACGTTGTATACGCCCGGTTTGTTCCATTTGCCGGTGAGGACCATCGCAGCGCCGATCATGGCAGGAACGCCAGTTGTATAAGAAATTGCTTGGGAGCCGACTTCTTTGTAGCACTCTTGGTGGTCGCAAACGTTGTAGACATAGTAAGTTTTATCTTGGCCGTCTTTTTTCCCTTTGAAAATACAGCCGATGTTGGTTTTGCCCACGGTACGAGGTCCGAGGGAAGCCGGGTCCGGAAGCACGGCCTTCAGGAATTGCAGCGGAATGATTTGTTTTCCTTCGAATTCGATCGGTTCGATGGAGGTCATTCCTACGTTTTCAAGCGCCTTGAGGTGCATCAGGTAGCTTTGGCCGAATGTCATGAAGAAGCGGATGCGCTTCAGTCCAGGGATGTTTTGCGCAAGGGATTCCAGCTCCTCATGGTACAGCAGGTACATATCCTTTTGGCCGACTTCAGCGAAGTTATACTCGCGTTTGATTTCCATCGGCTTCGTTTCGATCCATTCCCCGTTTTCCCAGTAGCGGCCGTTAGCGGACACTTCACGGATGTTGATCTCCGGGTTGAAGTTGGTGGCGAAAGGATAGCCGTGATCTCCGCCGTTGCAATCCAGAATGTCGATGTATTCAATTTCGTCAAAATAGTGCTTGAGCGCGTAAGCCGAGAATACGCCGGTAACACCTGGGTCGAATCCGCTGCCGAGCAGAGCTGTAATACCTGCTTGTTCGAAGCGCTCGCGGTATTCCCATTGCCATTTATATTCAAATTTCGCCGTATCTTCCGGCTCATAGTTAGCCGTATCCATGTAGTGTGTTTTGGTTGCCAGGCAAGCATCCATGATCGTCAGATCTTGGTAAGGAAGGGCCAGGTTCATTACGATATCTGGCTTCACTTCGTTAATCAGAGCGATCAGCTCATCCACGTTGTTGGCATCGACCTGTGCGGTCGTAATTTTGGTTTTTCCACCGTCAAGTTTTGCTTTCAGTTCATCGCATTTGGACTTGGTACGGCTGGCAATGCAGATTTCTTCGAAGACATCGCTGTTTTGAACGCATTTATGAACTGCTACAGATGCTACGCCACCGGCGCCGATGATTAGTGCTTTTCCCATTTTTCAATCAATCTCCTCATCCAATTCAATTTTTTCTGTAAAAACGGCAACAAAAAAGCAAGCGAAACACGCACCATGCGCATCACACTTGCTTGATATAGTCAAATAATAAGAAATTCCAATAAGCATGACCGGACAAACCCCTAGTGTGCTTATCAGTCAGCCATAAAACGTTACGTTTCATGGAAGGGCTCTTAATATTCAAATATACTTTGTTAGGATCAGAGTCTATATAGCAAATAATTACTTTTACCACTCTTATTGACCGTTTCACAAGTTGTGTGCGTCAGCACTGGTTATAAAGTTACCAACTTATAAAATTTGAGCTTTTAACTCAATCAATAAGGCAACGAAAGTTGCCAGTCGGCATTTGACCCGGCTGTCCGTATGGCCTTAACTTCCCGAGGGGAAGTGGTCAAAGTTTATCTGCTTGGAAAGATCCTAATATATCCGAATATTTCGCTTTCCAAAATTTACGCTTCTCCATAATAGCAGGATAGGCAATATTGAGCAAGAGGAAATTTAAAACAAATGAGATCGTTTTACACTGGACAAGCTCTGAACGATGTGTATGAGCGTTGAGAATGAGCAAATCAGAAGAAATTCTTACTCCTAATAAGTGTTAATATTGTGGTGACACAAACGTATCGAAGGGGATGAAAACATGGCGAAAAAACATGAGGAAGAGCGTAACCCTGACCAAGGATTTCTGTCACTGCTCGCTTCACCGGCAAGAAACGCACTGCAGCATCACGGGATCACTTCATTGGAAGAACTCTCCAAATATACGGAAAAAGAGATTTTAAAAATTCACGGAATGGGGCCGAAATCTTTACCCATCCTTAGAACCGCTTTAGAAGAAAATGGACTGTCATTCAAAAGTTGAGAAAGTCCCTGGATCGGAGGCAGCGGTGTGGAACCTGCTTATCTGCTGAAATATGAATATTTAAAACGCGTCCCGGTAACGGCAGGGAATTTTCAATCCCACGATCACTATGAAATCTTTTATTTCCATGAGGGCAAAGGGCAGTATTTGATCGGCGACAAAATTCATGTTCTCAAACCAGGCACGCTCATCGTGATGCATGGTTTGACTCTCCATATGCCTAAGAGCTTTGAAGGACATCCCTATGTGCGGACGCTTCTGAATTTTGATCCCGGTTACTTTCGAGCTGCATCCGAGCATGTATTCTCGATCAATCCCCTGCAGCCTTTCGAAAGACTTCGAAACTACAAAGTTCAGCTCAGCATGGAGGAGCAGGGTGAATTCGAAGAAATGCTGCGTAAATTGAACCGCTTATATTCCGCACCGGATGCCGTCTCCCATGAGCGGTTTCGGGTCTTGTGTCTGGATGCGCTTTTTTTCATTTGCCAAGTGCTGATGAAGCCGGTGACAGAAGAAGCCGGTTTCCCGTCCGAAAAAGAGCAGCACGTTCAGAACGCGTTGTCCTATATCGAAAAACATTATATGACCGATATTCGTCTCGACCAATTGCAAGAGAACCTGCATATCAACAAGTATTATTTGGTGCGCATTTTTCAAGAAGTGACGGGGATGACGATATTTCATTACATTTACAGAAGACGGATCAATCAGGCCAAAATCCTGTTTCTGCTCGACCCGGAGAAATCGGTGACGGATATTTGTTATGAAACGGGCTTTAAAAATCATTCCCATTTCAGCAAGGTATTCAAGCAATGGGAGGGTAAAACACCGACGCAGTACAGACGCTTGGTAAAAAGTCAATTTTAGAACATTTAGGATATCAACCTGGTCAACCGGGAAGTACCTTCAGCTTCTCGCCGCCTGCTACACTAATCCATATCGACAGTTAAGCCTAGTCGCTGCGAATTTAAGGAGAGGTGATGCAAGAGTGCTGGTACTAACCGGTTTTGCCGATGAAATTTCCGATCGTTTGGAGGAACAGCTCGACGTGCTCGTGTCCGAAGGCATTTCCTATTTGGAGCTCCGGAGCGTGTATGGTAAAAATGTACTGGAATTGACCGATGAAGAATTGGTCCGATTGAAATCTGCATTAAGCAAAACAAGTATTCGCGTGTCCTCCATTGGCTCGCCAATCGGTAAATACCCGATTCAAGACCCCTTTGCCCCCGAACTTGAGAAATTGAAGCGCGCATCGGATATCGCCAAACAATTGGATGCCCGCTATATTCGCGTATTTTCTTATTACATCCCCGACAATGAAGAACCGGAGAACTACCGCGGCGAAGTGCTCTCCCGTATGAAGATGTTGACCACAATAGCTGAGGAGGAACATATTACGCTGCTGATGGAAAATGATAGCGGCGTTTACGGAGATACCGATGAGCGCTGCTTGAGCATTCTGCAGCATTGTGACTCTCCTTGTCTGAGACTTGCCTTTGATCCCGGCAATTTTGTCATGAACCGGGTGATGCCGATGAGTGAGGCGTACCCGCAGCTGTCAACTTACCTCGAATATATACATATCAAGGATGCAGACCAACAGTCGCGCATGTTTGTCCCGGCAGGCGAAGGAGACGGCGAGTTTTCAGCGTTTGTTAAAGCACTGAAGGAGAGAAGCTTTTCCGGATTTTTATCCATCGAGCCTCATCTGCACCGTGCATTCCCGGAACAAGAAGGACCCGAGCGATTTAGAATAGCGGCACAAGCCTTAAAAAGGCTGCTGTTAAATGAAGGCTTGGCTTGGTCGTAATCGTACCGAATACTCAAAGGAGAGGGGCTATAAGCATGAGCGTGCAGAAAGTGAAGCTTGCATTGGTCGGTTTAGGAAACATCGGAAGAACGCATATCCATAATATAAAGTCGATGGAGCAAATTGAGCTTGTAGGCGTGTGTGATACGGTTCAAGAGCGGGCGGACAGGTTTGCTGCCGAATGCAGCACAACGGCCTATTACAGTCATTTGGAGCTGTTCGAGCAATCCGGGCTCGAGGCGGTCATTATAGCGGTGCCGCATTACAGCCACCCGGCCATTGCAAGTGATGCGTTCGAACGCGGAATCCATGTGCTCTGCGAGAAGCCCTTGGCCGTTCATGTCAATGACGCCAAGCTCACCATCGATGCTTATGCCGAGGCCAAGAAGAAGTTTCCGGATCTGGTGTTCGGCATGATGTTCCAGGAACGGACGCTTCCCTATTATAAAAAAATCAAGGAAGTGGTTGGCAGCGGTGAACTGGGGCAGCTGACGAGAGCCACTTGGATCAATACCGCTTGGTTCCGTTCACAGTCCTATTACGACAGCGGTGATTGGCGGGCGACCTGGGCGGGGGAGGGAGGCGGCATCCTGACCAATCAATGCCCGCACAATCTCGACTTCTATCAATGGGTTTTCGGGATCCCGGCAAGAATCAGCGGACATGCCCATATTGGCAAGTACCACCACATTGAAGTGGAAGACGAAGTCACCGCTTATTTCGAGCATGATAACGGCATGATCGGGCATTTTATCGTGACGACTGCGGAGTCACCGGGCGTGAATCGTCTGGAGATCGTCGGGGAGAACGGAAGACTTCTGTACGAAAACAATAAGCTTCGGATCTACCGCAATCATATTTCTATGCTGAAGCATCTGCGCGAAACGCAGGACGGGTTCGGGAACGTGGAGTATGAAGAAGAGGAAATCGAAGTGGATACAAGCGTGGAAACAGGGCATAAGGTGGTCACAGAAAAGTTCATTCGAAAAATAAGCACAGGGAAAGGCGAGCTGATTGCGGAAGGGACGGAAGGGATCCGGTCGGTCACCATCGCCAACGGAATCATGCTCTCATCGTTCACCAAGCAAATGGTAGCCGTGCCATTTGACGCGGATCAATACGAGGAGCTGCTTCAAGAGCTGATTTCGACTTCCAAGTTTCAAAAGTCCGTGTCCAAAGAGCTGAAAACGGATATGACGCAGTCATTTTCCAAATAAGCGAACCTTTTGCAGAATGAATTAGACTAGTGCGCGTTAAAACCAGCAGCAGTCGGCGCAGTGTTTTGATGGTATTTCCTCGACAACGATATGTTCATGTCCGGCAGCGCTGGGCATGAACATATATTGCTGTAAAGGACCGACAGCATAAAGCTATTGTACCGTTTTCTTCTTGAAAATTTCATGCAGTCCAAGCATCGCCGCCCCCAAAGCAGACCCGTACTCTTTCCAGTGGAATACGACGATCGGGGTGTCCCCATAGGGGGAGTGGTCGGCTTCGTGAATCGCATGTACGAGACGGTTGAAAAATGCCGCATTGTCAGTAATCCAGCCGCCCAGAATCATTTTTTGCGGGTTGAGCATTTCCAGCATTTTTCCGCAATAATCGGCAATATCACGGATAATGAGCTCTCCTTGGTCACTGAAGGGCTGGACGCCGGCGAGAACCAGGTCCATAAAGGCATGAACCGTTGCTTCCGGCGACATGGATCCGAACTCCTCCGGATGGTTCGCGCGAAGTCTTTCCGCAAGGATAGGCGTGCAATACGGAGAGAGGTGAGTGGTTCGTCCTGCCGCTCCGCTGGAGCCGTGATAAATCTCCCCGTTCAGGACAAGTCCAGCTCCTGTGCCTTGGCCGATCAGCAGAAAAATAATGGTATGCTCATTTTTGGCGGCTCCGCTGAATCGTTCGGCAAAGCCGGCAGCGTCCAAATCATTAGTCAGCAGTACTGGAATCGAGAGTTCTTGCTCCAACGCTTGACGCATAGGGAACTGTTCCAGCTGCAAATATTTAGAAGAGATGACGATGCTTTGCGTCTCATCGAGTCTCCCCGGCAGGGAAATGCCGATGCGTCTGATGAGCTCATGGGGAATCCGCTGCTTATGGATGAATTGCTGCAGCTGTTTCACCAGTGAAGTTCGAATTTGGTCCTGGCCGCGCACCGATTCCAGGCTTTGGCTGGCTACCAGCTGACCGTTTAAGTCGAGCAGCACGCAATGCGCCGGCGAGCTTGAAATATCCACGCCAATGACATATCCGCCGTCAGCGCGAATATTCAGCAGGGTCATTTTTCGACCGACGCCTTTACCGGCCATACCAGTCTCGTGCACAAGCTGTTCGCGGATGAGCTCCTCGATCAGCACGGAAACGGTCGTTGGGCTCAGCTTGGTTTTTCGCGATAATTCGACACGGGATATCGGTCCATGCTCAAAAATCATATGCAGCAGTGTCGATACGTTGATCTCCCGCAGCATCTGCTGATTTCCTACTTTATTCGTCATCGCATTCTCCTACTTTCGGAAGTTATGATTGGCCGAGTCCCCGTCAGGACAGGAGTGCTGACCCTGGCGGCTAGGCTGAAAGAGGGCATAGGAACGGGAGTGTAGCCTATTCTTGTGTCAATGCGATTATAGAAAAATGTCCATTATGCTGTCAACGAGTCCCAGTCAAGGCGGGGCGGTGGAAGGAATGGTAAATAAAATAAAAAAACACATTGACAGGGCTGTAAAGGCGTCCCTATAATGATCACAAACGTGCCCCAAGGAGGCGTATTTTTTTCGTTAATTAATTCGTCCGGTGGAAAAATTAATCGAAGTGGAGGAGGATGCCGAGTTCAATCTTTGAGAATCCCGCTAGGCGTGCAGCAGTCATTTATTCCGAGGAGGGGTATTACTATGACATCCCGGTTGGACCGCACAGTTCTCAAAAAGGCCAAAAAATACAAAATCCTGTACTTGATGATTCTCCCCGGTATTGTCTACTTGCTCATCAATAACTATATTCCCATGTTTGGCATCATCATCGCTTTTAAGGAAATCGACTTCTCCAAAGGGGTCTTCGGCGGGGATTGGATAGGTTTTCGAAACTTCGAGTATCTCTTCAAGACGTCCGAAGCCTACATCATCACCCGGAACACCATCCTCTACAACGTTGTATTCATCATACTCAATCTTGTCTTCGCCGTTGCGCTGGCCATATTGCTGGCCGAAGTGAAACAGCGGTTTTTAAAGCGATTTTACCAAAGTGCCATTTTGCTGCCCTATCTTATCTCAACGGTCATTGTCGGTTACCTGGTATTTTCGTTATTAAGCATGGAAACAGGCTTCATGAACAAATCGGTCCTTCCTTTTCTCGGACTGGATCCCGTCATGTGGTATACGGAACCGAAATATTGGCCGGTCATCCTCACCATCGTCAAGCTGTGGCACAGCGTCGGCTATTTGTGCATCATGTACTTTGCCGCCATCGTCGGCATCGACCAAGAGTATTATGAGGCCGCCACCTTGGATGGGGCAGGGAAGTTCAAGCAAATTTTTCACATCACCCTGCCGTCCCTTACCCCCGTCATCACCATCATGACTTTAATGCAGATCGGGCGGATTTTCTATGCGGACTTCGGTCTGTTCTACCAAGTGACGCTTGACTCCGGGCCGCTGCTGCCAACAACCAATGTGCTGGATACATACGTATATCGGGCGCTGCTCAAGAGCGGGGACATCGGAATGGCTTCCGCCGCAGGCTTCTACCAATCCGTGATTGGCTTCGCGCTGATCCTCATTTCCAACTTTGTTGTGAAGAAGATAAACCCCGATAACTCATTGTTCTAATAAGGAGGCGAAGTCCTTGAGAAGAACACGGATTGAACAAGTCGTTATCCATTTTATTTTCTGGTTGATTGTCGCGTTTTGCCTGGTGCCGTTTCTGCTGCTTATTACGGCCTCGTTCACCGATGAGGATGCGATCATCCGGGAAGGCTACTCGTTTTTTCCCAGTGAATGGAGCCTGGATAGTTATGTATTCATTTTTCAAAAATCGGGGGAGATTTTGAATTCTTACGGCATCTCCGTCGTTGTGACTATTTTAGGTACACTTGCCAGTCTGGTCCTGATGACTTTGCTCGCTTATCCGCTGTCAAAGAAGGATTTACCGCTGCGCAATTTCTTTTCATTTATCGTCTTCTTCACGATGCTCTTCAACGGAGGACTTGTACCGACTTATTTAATCTACTCGAATGTTTTTCATATTACCAATACCTTGCTTGCGCTGATCGTCCCGGGTCTTCTGGTCAGTGCCTTCTATGTTATTTTGCTGCGGACGTTTTTTACCGTATCGGTTCCGGAAGCGGTACTCGAGTCGGCGAACATGGATGGAGCAGGGGAATTTCGGATATTCGTGCAAATGGCGCTGCCGCTGTCTCTTCCCGTGCTGGCAACGGTCGGACTATTTCAGGTCATTAATTATTGGAACGACTGGTTTAACGGACTCATTTACATTTCAGACTCCAGGCTGTACAGCATTCAGGTGCTTCTGAATACCATTTTGCTGAACGTACAATATTTGCTGGATAATGTAGACTATTCTTCAAGGGTGGACGGCAGTTCCATCCCGACCCAAGGCGTCCGTCTGGCTATTGCCGTCATCGGCGCGCTGCCGATTGTGTTAACGTATCCGTTCTTTCAGAGATTTTTCGTTAAAGGGCTGACCGTCGGGGCGGTTAAAGGATGATTTCCCTGCAGCATGTTAAGGAGGTGATGAAGAGCTGCCAGAGGTTGCAGGACGTGGTTACAAAAAAAAGAAACCAAATCAGGGAGGCTAATCCATGAAAATCAGCATTGGCGGTTTTTCTTTTTTCAATATGATCCGGGAAGGGAAGATGGATACGTTCGGGTACCTGGAATCTTCCAAGTACAGATACCATCTCGATACCGTTGATTTGTGGAACGGGACCTTTGAAGGGGTTAAGGACGACATTTTTTCACTGCCTGATGAAGCTTATATTCAACGTCTGGCCGAAGCGATACGGGAAAAAGAAATGACGATTATCAACATCGCGGTGGACGGGGCGCATTTATGGGATGCAGATCCAGACAAGCGCAGCAGGCTTTATGAAAACGCTGTCGCCTACCTATCCATTGCTGAGAAGCTTGGAGCGCGAACCATTCGCATCGATGCGGGAGATCAAAGCTCGGCGCCCGGGACGGAAGAGCAGTTCGAATATGTTGTGAACAAGTTCGAAGCGTTGAGCCGGAGAGCGGCTGACCTTGGTCTCATCGTCGGGCCTGAAAATCATATGGGAACTTCCAAAGATCCAAAATACTTAAAAAAAGTGGCCGAAGCCGTCAATCACCCGAACTTTGGCATACTGCTCCATATGGGCCGGTGGGATACGGATGAAGACATTGGCGACACGTTGGTCGCGCCGTGGGTCTATCATACGCATTTTGACGGCAAGACGGTAGGATCACCAAAGGGCGAACACATGGTGAAGACACTGCTGGATGCCGGCTATGACGGATACTGGGGCATCGAGTACAACGCGCCGGACAATCAATACGCAGAGATGGAATGGGCAATCGCTTCCGTGAAGCGGATGTTGAGCCGTTTAAATTAAAAAAAGAAGGGATGATCGAAATGGGAAAAACCGTTCGCATTGGCATGATTGGGGCAGGGTTGATCGGCAAAGCTCACCTGAGAAATTACGCGAATATGGAGGATGTTCAGATCGTGTCCATCTGCGACATCAATGAACAGGAAGCCCTCAAGGTCGCGCATGAGTTTCATATTCCCCACGTCTATACCGATTTCAGAGAAATGCTGAAGCGCGATGACATTGAAGCCGTTGATGTCTGCCTGCATAACAATTTGCATGCCCCCGTGACGATTGCCGCTTTCGAGGCAGGCAAGGACGTATACTGCGAGAAACCGATCGCCGGGACTTACCGGGACGGGCTGACCATGCTTGAAGCGGCAGAAGATTACGGCAAGAAACTGCATATTCAGCTTGGCACCTTGTATCGAAAAGAGACCAAGGCGGCAAAAGCGCTGATCGACGGGGGCATGCTCGGCAAGCTGTATCATGCCAGGGCTACCGGCCATCGCCGGAGAGGACGCCCTTATATTGACGGATACGGCACCCCGGCTTTTCTAAACAAACAAATCGCCGCCGGCGGGGCGCTGATCGACATGGGGGTTTATCATATCGCGCAAATGCTGTACCTGCTTGGCACACCGAAGGTGGAGCGGATTTCGGGTAAAGGCTACCGGGAGATGGATGTGGATGCCGGACGTGCCGGGCAGGCGGTCTTTGACGTGGAAGAGCTGGGGCTGGGGTTCATAAAATTCGAAGGCGGCGCGACGCTCGATATTATTGAAGCGTGGAGCATTCACCTTGGAAGCATCGAAGGCTGCTCTGTGGTGGGGGATAAAGGGGGCATCAAGCTGCCGGCCTATTCGGATCAGCAAATTATGGCCCCGTTCAGTTTTCATACAACGATTTGCGATATGGATATCAACGGCAGCGTCAACCTGGATGAGATGGACGGCCGCTGGAATCATTTGAAGCAGAATTATGACGCATACCAGTCCTCGCAGCATCACTGGGTCGCCGCGCTGCAGGGAAGAGTGGAGCTGCTTCCCACGGCCCACATCGCCTCGCAGACGATGCTGATCAGCGAAGGCATTTATTTATCCGACCGGCTTGGGCGGGAAGTAAGCAGCGACGAGATCATCGAACAATCCCTGTCGAAAGCGATCCAGCTCTAATGCTGCCTTTAAGGAAGAGGGAGGTCCAACCGGCGGCCGGCCATACCTCCGGATCGTTGTCGGCACTGAAACGTTTCAACTTTTTCCTGTATGGCACGATTGCGATTTTGACTTCATTCTTTCCCTTATATTTTCAAAACATCGGACTCAGTAAAGTGGAAATTGGCATGATTATGGCCGGTGGGCCCTTCATTTCCATCTTCGCCAATCCATTCTGGGGTTATTGGAGCGACCGGCTGCAGAATGTGAAACGTATTCTCATTTTTCTTCTGACCGGGAATTTGTTAGCGACGATCGTGGTGTTTCAGCTCCGTGAATATGCCGTCATTTTCGCCTTCATGCTGATCTTCTTTTTCTTCAACAGTCCCACGTTCTCGCAGAGCAACAGCCTGATTCTGAATGCCATCGAGAACACGAACCACAAGTTTGGCGCATTTCGCCTTTGGGGTTCGCTGGGATGGGCGATCATCGCCGCGCTGGCCGGACCGGTTCTCAGCTGGATGGGGCTGGTGAATCTTTGGATGTTGTACGGGATCATGATGCTGATCTCACTGGCATTTACCATCGGACTCCCTCAGGGCAGAGTGACTTCCAAGCCGAAGACCGAGAGACAAAGCTATTGGAAAGTGATGCTGTCGAGCAGGCTGTTCTTTGTATTCGTTATCCTTGGCATCCTCATTTCGGTTCCCAACTCGATCAACCAAACGTTCGTCACACTGTACATTTCCAACCTGGGAGGCTCTAACGAATTGATTGGCTGGTCGGTGTTCTTGTCAGCGATCTTTGAAATTCCGGTGTTTCTGCTGTTTGACCGATTCCTGAAAAAGTCGGCAAGGATGATGCTGGGAGGGCTGGTCATCGTAAGTATCCTGTTCGTGATCCGCTGGTTATTGATGTCGGCTGCCGGCGGACCGCTCCAGGTCATCTTTATCCAAGTGCTGCATTGTATTACGTTCGGTGGCTACTATTATATCGGAACCAGTCTGACCGCATTATTAATACCAGCCGAGTACAGAGCGACCGGGCAGGCCATTTATGCCCTGACGTGGGGTGGAATTTCCGGCATCATCGCGGGTCTGTTCGGCGGTTGGATGTTCGATTATTTGGGTCCCCAAACGATGTATTCGATTTGCGCAATCATATCTGTAGCAGGGGTGGCAGGTTTTACGTTCATGTGGATGAAATACCGCAAGCAGTCCGAGTTGGCGGCATCATGAAGATCGGGATCGGACGAATGCCGCTGTGACGCGGCATTCGTCACCCTTTCTGCTGCACATCAGCTCCAAGCGTGGAGATTCCATATTGAAGATCCTGGGAGGTCAAAAGCCTATGTGGAAAAAGTCGGTTCATTCCTTGTTGTTCTTTGTGCTGGCTGTTACCGTCGTTTTGAGCGGATGTTCAAGCTCCTCTTCGAACGGTGAGAAGAAGCCGTCGTCATCAACGCAAAAAGCATCTGGTGACGGTAAGCTTGCCCCTTATGAAATTACAATCGCTTTCTGGGGACCGGATCAGCGTGATCTTGGTCTTGTGGAGCAGGAAATCAGCAAGATTACGAAAGAAAAAATCAATGCAACCGTCAAACTGAAACGCATTGAAGCGGCTGCGTGGACACAGCAAAAAGTGCTGATGTTCTCCGGCAATGAGAAACTCGACCTGGTGTTCACAGGGGAAGACCAATATATTTCGGAAGTCGCGCAAAAAAAACTGCTGCCCATCGATGACCTGCTTCAGTCCCATGGCCAGGATATCCTAGCCGCCTTCGATCCGGACGTATTGGCTGCGGCAAAAATTGACGGCAAAATATACGGCATTCCAACGATCCGGGACTTTGCCGCTTATCCGACTATTCTGATGCGAACGGATTGGTTGAAAGAAAGCAATATGGACGTCAGCCAGGTGAAAACAATCGAGGATTTAGAGCCGATTTTTGAAAGCGTTAAAAAGAAGCATCCGGAAGCCAACATGCTGGGTAAAGCGTCAGGGGGAGGTTCCATTGCCTATCCACTGCTGCAGACGACGATTGATCCGCTTGGCGACATGATCGGTGTACTTACCGATCCGAATCAGCTGAAGGTCGTTAATTTGTATGAGAGCGAGGAATATGCGAAGTTCATCGGGGTGATACGTCAATGGTTCCTGGCAGGATACATCCCCAAGGACATTGCAACGACCTCGCAAACCGGCCGGGATTATATCAAGGCAAACATCGGGTTCGCGACACCGAATAAAGGCAAGCCGGGGATCACGACGCAGACGGGAGCATGGGCCGGCAAGGAGCTGACGGAAGTCGCACTCGCGCCGCCTAAAATGAATACGCTGACGATTATGAACGCAATGCTTGCCATTGCGGCCAAGTCCAAAAATCCCGAGCGCGCGATGATGTTTCTGAATTTGCTCTACTCGGACAAACAAATCATCAATTTGCTGGATTGGGGAATTGAAGGAAAGCACTATCAAGTGAAGGAAGACGGGACGATTGACTTTCCTAGTGGTGTGGATGCGACGAACAGCGGCTACAACATGAGACAAGGTTGGATGTTCGGGAATCAGCTGCTGTCTTATCCGTGGTCGACGGACAGTCCGGATATATGGAAGCAAATGGAGGCGTTTAACCAAAGTGCGGAGAAGTCTGCAGCGCTCGGATTCACCTATAACTCGGAGCCGGTCAAAACCGAATTGGCCGCGATCCAGAATGTCGTTCAGCAATATTCAAAAGCGCTGGAGACAGGAACTCTGGATCCGGATGTTTACCTGCCGAAATTTAACGCAGCATTAAAATCGGCCGGAATCGATAAAGTGATCGCCGAAAAACAAAGGCAGCTGGATGTGTGGGCTGCAAACAATAAGTGAAGGACCTCTCAGTACGAAGAAAAAATATTCATTACGATCTAACCTCGAAATCATCGTGCAATCTGCGCAGGCGGTAAGCGTTCATGGCGGATTCGCGAAGCTCCTCAAGAATGGTGTAATTCGCCCATGCCCCTGCGATCGCGCCGATCCCTGGCAGCATCTGCAGCATTTTCCGGAAATCGATCGCATCGCGATACTCGATCTGAAAAGTCTCCCAGTCCATCGTCCTGGAATATTCGGTATCAGACAGCCATTGTTCCTTTTCTATATGCCAATATTTGATGGAATCGAGCAGCCTGGCACGGTTATCCGGCCCCGAAAATGTCATTTGAAACACCTTGAGAATAAACACCCGCTCGGAGAAATGTTTCGTGTCATAACCGTAAACATGCGCCAGCTCGAACAAAAATTTCATCTTGATTGCGATGAGAGCCGGAAAGTCTACCATGCCAAGGATGATGCCGCCGGCTCCCGTTCCAGCACCTTCAGCAACCGCAATTTTTTGGTACAGGGCAAACAGGTCTTTGGCTTCTTGATCGGCAGCTTCCAGATCCATCGTACTTTGCACCGGGCGTCTAGGGGTGTATTCCGCGCCGAACAGTGCCGTGCGCACGATCGACCGGATGGTGGTCGTGATGACGTTTTGCACCTTTGGGGGAATCAAATGGTTGATCCGGCCGCCGACGGATTTCGATGCTTTTTCCATCCATCCCGGCGGCTTGAACATCTTTTGTTCCCATTCGGCAACTTCCCTCTGGACTTTATGTTCGTAATTCATGATCCATCGCTCCTCCAATGTGCTTGCTTTATTCTATTGTAACGAATAACGCCGTGATTTGAACCAGACTGCAGCAGGTTTCTGACCTCGACTAAAGTCCAGCACCGCAAAGAGGTTAGTCATGACCTGACTCTGACATTCACGATTCCGCAATTCTGAAGAAATCTTCCCGCGCATGGCGTTATAGGATGAAGGTATGAATGGCGTTAGCCAGAGGAGGAGATCACCATAAACATGATTGAAGATTGGATTCGTGAATTAAAAAGGGAAGCCGAATCGACACGCTTGCTTCTTGAAAGGCTGCCTGAGGACAAACTTTCTTGGCGGCCGCACCCGAGATCGATGTCTCTGGGACAGCTCGCCCTGCATGCTGCGGGAGTACCCGGGGGGCTGGCTCTATTGCTGGACGAAGCGGTCAGCGAGGCTCCGGTTGTTCCTCTGCCGGAGCCGACCACCCGGCAAGAATTGCTTGAGGCACTGGAATGGAGCGTGTCTCTTGCCGGGAGCAAACTTCGGGAATGGGGAGAAGATGGGCTAAGGAATTCCTGGAAGCTCGTCAGCAAAGGAGAGACCATCTTGGAAGCACCCCGAATCGATATGGCCCGTACGCTGATGTTCAATCACGTGTACCATCATCGGGGACAGTTGACAGTTTATCTGCGATTGCTCGGGATATCCGTTCCTGGGATGTACGGACCCAGCGCGGACGATCAATAACAAAAGTTTAGAGACGTCCTATGGAGAGCAAGGCGATGGAACCCGATGGAACGGCTTGGATGACGATATCGACCCTCGGAGTGGGATGCTGTAAACCAAAAAAAGAACCTGGATAAAATCCCAGGTTCTTTCTTATTGCGCAAAAAAAGACGTGATGATATAATCAGATCACGACTGTTCATGTTATAAAGTCATAAATATCTTATCTTACATTTTAAGTGTAACATGCCAGTTAAACTCTTGTCAAATGTTTTTTTCTCAATCAAATGGTTAGGGAGATGGTCGAATGAGTTCCATGGTTCTTGGGTTTCATGAAATCGAAAAATCGCAGCTTTATCTCGTTGGCGGAAAAGGGTTGAATTTAGGAGAATTATCTAAAATTGACGGAATCCAGGTCCCCGAAGGATTCTGTATTACAACCGCGGGGTATCAAAAAGCCATCGGACAAAACGAAACGTATCATGCATTACTCCAACAACTAACCATGCTAAACGCAGATGATCGAGACCAAATTGGGGAGATCAGCGGGAAGATCCGGCAGACCATTACTGAAGCAGAAATTCCTTCCGATGTTGTGGAGTCAGTAACTCACTATCTCTCCCGGTTCGGCGAGGAACATGCTTACGCTGTGCGTTCTAGTGCAACCGCCGAAGATTTGCCGCACGCTTCTTTTGCAGGGCAGCAGGATACTTATTTAAATATCATCGGTGTTGATGCCATTCTGGAGCATATCAGCAAATGCTGGGCCTCCTTATTTACGGATCGCGCAGTCATCTACCGTATACAAAATGGATTTGATCACCGTCACATTTACTTATCCGTGATCATTCAAAAGATGGTATTCCCGCAGGCTTCGGGAATATTGTTCACCGCTGATCCAATGAGCGGAAACCGGAAGCAGCTGTCCATCGATGCCAGTTTTGGACTTGGGGAAGCACTGGTCTCCGGCTTGGTATCCGCTGATAATTATAAAGTACAAGGAGGGGAAATCGTCGATAAGAGGATAGCAGCCAAAACATTGGCGATCTATGGACGAAAAGAAGGCGGAACCGAAACACGCCAAATCGGTCCGGCACAGCAAAAGGCTCAAACCCTTACTGACGAACACATTGTGCAGCTGGAACGGATCGGAAGACAGGTTGAAGCTTATTTCGGCCAGCCGCAGGACATCGAATGGTGTTTGGCTGATGATGCATTTTATATTGTTCAGAGCCGGCCGATTACAACGCTTTACCCGATCCCTGAAGCAAATGATCAGGATAATCACGTCTATCTGTCTGTTGGCCATCAACAAATGATGACAGATCCGATCAAACCGTTGGGACTGTCTTTTTATCTGTTAATTACTCCTGCACCTATGCGTACAGCGGGCGGAAGGCTGTTCATTGATATTGCGCCTAGGCTGACTACCAATGCCGGCCGGGAAGCTTTATTAAAAAACTTGGAATCCGATCCGCTTTTCATAGGCGCAATCGAGAAAGTAATCGAGCGAGACTTTATCAAATTGGTACCGAATGATCAAACCGCACCCATTCCCGCTAAAAGTAATACAGATAAGCCGGCAGCCTTCGAGAACGATCCGGCTATCGTGTCTGACTTGATCCAGCGGAATCAAGCCTCGATTGCAGCTTTAAAACAAAAGATCCAAATGAAATCCGGGGCAGAATTGTTCGATTTCATCCTCGAAGACATCCAGGAATTAAGGAGGATTTTATTTGATCCGCAAAGTACGGCAGTGTTTATGTCAGCTATTAATGCTACATTCTGGATCAATGAACATATGAACAAATGGTTAGGCGAAAAAAACGCAGCCGATACGCTTTCTCAATCCGTGCCAAACAATATTACTTCGGAAATGGGCTTGGCGCTGCTGGATGTCGCGGATGTGATTCGCCCTTATCCGGAAGTCATTGATTATTTGCAGCATACAACAGAAGATCACTTTCTGGACGAATTGGTGAAGTTTGATGGAGGAAGGGAAGCCCGGGAAGCGATCTATGATTATCTGAGCAAATACGGCATGCGGTGTACTGGAGAAATCGATATCAGCCGTACCCGTTGGAGCGAAAAACCGCTTACGCTGGTCCCGATGATCCTGAGCAACATCAAAAACTTTGAGCCTCATGAGAGCCGCCGGAAATTCGAGCAGGGTCGCCAGGAAGCTTTGGCCAAAGAACAAGAATTGTTAAATCGGCTGAGACAGCTGCCGGATGGCGATCAAAAAGCCGACGAAACGAAACGGATGATCGATCTCGTCCGAAATTTCATCGGGTATCGGGAATACCCTAAATATGGCTGGGTGAGCCGCTACTTTGTTTATAAGCAGGCTTTACTGAAAGAAGCCGAACGACTCGTGCAAGCCGGGGTACTTCATGATATCGAAGATATATACTACCTAACTTTTGAAGAGCTTCACGAAGCCGTTCGCACCAATATGCTGGATGATCGGATCATCAGCAAACGCAAAGACGAGTATAAAGTATATGAAAAACTGACCCCACCGCGCGTCATCACGTCTGATGGCGAAATGTTTAGAGGTTCGTACAAACGGGGAGATCTCCCGGCCGATGCGATTTTAGGTCTGCCTGTTTCTTCCGGTGTGATCGAGGGACGTGCCCGTGTCCTTTTAAGCATGGAAGATGCAGCTTTGGAAGAAGGAGATATCTTGGTTACCGCATTTACGGATCCAAGCTGGACCCCATTGTTTGTATCCATCAAAGGTTTAATTACGGAAGTAGGCGGCCTGATGACCCATGGAGCCGTGATCGCGCGTGAATATGGCCTGCCGGCCGTAGTCGGAGTGGATCATGCGACCAAGCTCATCAAAGACGGGCAGCGAATTCGTGTGAATGGAACAGAAGGGTACATTGAAATATTGGAATAGCTTGCGTCGTCAAGTTATTCTGTTGTTGTTAACGGCTTGTTTTTTAAGGAACGAATCCAAGGCATTGCACGTAACATGACCCAGCTCATGAATGGGTTATGAATGGAGAAGCGCTTCAGCATCGCCTTGGCAGCTTCCACCTCACGAAATGCATACTGGCTCATCTCCGCATGATAAGATGCAATGGCTTCCTCTAAAGGTTCGCCTTGGGATACTGCTGCTTTAAGTTTTTCTGCGAGAAGAGCTGCATCTCGTAGAGCTGTGTTGCCTCCATGAGATCCAGTGGGTGGCATAACATGTACTGCATCGCCCATTAAAGTGATTCGCGACACCGGCCAGGAAGACGGCTTCCTGGCTGCTTTTAATTTTACCAGCATGGTGTAATCGGCATCGGCTTGATTCACGAACCGCCGCAGCACGGGATGAAAGTCCAGGGCAGTCTCTAGTGCAAAGCGATGCAGTATTTCGGAATCAAGTTTCTCTTGAGATACCGGAAACAATTCTTTGGGCAAGAGAAGAGCCCACATGACATAATCGTCAGAAATGGGAGGTAATTGCTCTGCTCGAAATCGAGAAAAAGCCGCTTGCGGAGCTTCGCGAAAGTTCATCGTCGTAAAGAAAAAGCCTTTACCCGCTTTTCCAATGGCGTATACGCCGCTCGTTTTCAGTGGAGCAGGAACGATGGACTGCCCATTATGCAGAAGAGGCGTGCGACCATAAATTCCCCAGCTGTTCGCATCCTCCGGGTCACAGTCGGGCAACAGCTGCTTGCGTAATGCCGAGTTTACACCATCGGCACCGATGACGAGTGAAGCATGTGTATAACTTCCGTCAGAAAAGTGAAGGGTGGCGCCATCCGCTGCTGTATCGGCCCGAACCGCCTTTTTTCCATAATGAATCCGATCCTGCAGCCCTTCGAGCATAATCGTACGCAGGGTTTGGCGATCGGTTTGACGCGGCGTTCGTAAATCGGTACCACTCCGATCCCCTTTGAATGTGAGTTTGAAGACCTCTCCAAGGTCCTGATTTGTAACTCGAAAGTAAGAATCTTCGTCAGTGGGCGATGTGGTCGCCAAAAACAACTCGAATAAACGTGGCGGAAGGCACTTTTGAAGTCCTGCCATCCCATACTCGTCTAACGTGACCCGATATCCTTGGCGGCGTGCAAACGGTTCCGGATCACTTTCGTACACTTGCACATCGAACCCGGCGCGAAGTAAAGAATGGGCCAAACACAATCCGCTTAACCCGGCTCCAGCAATGGCCACTGAAATTTGGGACATATTTATCAGCCTCTTTTCATTTGCTCATCGGCAATATTATTGATACAATGAAAGCAGTAAAACATTTTATCTCACGAGATAAGATAAATATAAAAGAGGATGATTTGTATGTCAACAAGCAAAAACATCAATATTCTTACTGATGAATTACGAAATAACAGTACGGCCACGATCCTGTTTCACCAAGCCATTGCTGCAAAGTTAGGAATCAATTCCACGGATCACAAATGCTTGGATGTCATTATGAAGAACCAACCGCTAACAGCCGGTCAGCTTGCTGCATTGACTGGATTGACAACGGGAGCGGTCACGGGCGTTTTGGACAGGCTGGAAAAGGTAGGCTATATTTTTCGTGAACAAGATCCGGAAGATAAGAGAAGGGTCAATATTTACATGAACCAAGAAAATGCAGAAAAAAACATTGTCCCGCTTTTCAGTTCATTTGCAGCGGAAATGAATCAACTGCTATCTAATTATGATGATAAGGAACTTGAGTTCATCATTGATTTTATTAGACAGTGCAATCGTGTGTTAATGAAATTTACTGAAAAACACTAATTCGATGCCAGACTGAAAAGAGGGGGCTTTACCGGCTCAGTTTATGGAAGGTACAAGCCCATTCTTTCCTGGATCACCTCCAAGACTTCTTTCGGCATCTCCCTGACCTTGATATCTCCACCCAGAAAAAGCAGCCAATTGGTTAGTTCGGTTATTTCTTCGGCTTTATTGACATGAATATATGTCCTTAAAATGGCTGTCGTTTGGTAAGGATTCGTATAGGAAAGGGATACTTTTATGGGATGGTATTTTCTGAACTGCGCAATCGCTTTTGGACCCAGTTCAATGACCAGGTTGATGATTTCATCCTGCTTACGCAGTTGTTCTTGGATCTTTTTCTTACTTATTCTTTTTTTCAAAGGGTACGGCTCTACATTGGTAAGGTCATCAACAGGAATAATCCTTCTCTTTTCTTCCTTCAAATCAAATCCCTCGATCAGCCACACGCTTTTCTCACGATAGAGGTGCAGGAGATAAATGGGATAGGACTTGATTTCCATCACTTCTTGGATGGTGATCCATAAATATTCGTCCTTGAGAAGGACTTGGATGAGCTTTTCCAGCATCGGATGGGGAAGGTCCGACAGGTCGAGCAGGTCGGGATTATTGGGGTTGGTTCCTTCAAACAGCAAAATTTGATTCAACAGGACAAGGTCATCCTGCTGGTTTTTTGAAATCAGGCCAAGCAATTTCTCGGCCAGCGATTGGCGGCTTTTCAGATAAGGGAGCTGCTGATTTCTTGTGGCCATAAAGCCAATGAACAAGGCTTTAATTTCGTTATCGGTAAAGCGGACCGTGGGCAGGATCGAGTTGTTCATGACGAAATACCCGCCATCCCTGCCGACTTCTGCAACAAGCGGCATCCCCATCGCTTCGATTTCCCGAATATCCCGGATCGCCGTCGATCGGGAGATGTTAAATTCCCGCATAATTTCGGAAATCGTAAAGTGGGCACGATTGTTGATATACCGCATGATGGTATTAATCCGTTCAACTTTTTTCATAGGAGTCTCCTAAACAGTATCACTTTTTGACATGATTCAAGGTTATTATAAACCTATCAAGTGAAAACACAAATCATTTGAACAAAATTTTAAAAAAGGAAGGTAATCAAATATGGCACAATTTACGTTGGAAGAAAAGGACAGCTTTATCGTTTTAGGGATTGGAACGGAACTGAAGAGCGATTACACAGACTACGCCGGCATCAACAAAGAAAAAGCAGAATTCTGGTCGGCTGTCGAAGAAGACGGAAGGCTGGATACGTTAAAATCCATCGCCGCTAATGATTTCATTTTTGCCGTGAACGAAGCGGTGAACAACAAGATGATGTACTATGCCGGCGTCATGACGGATGCTTCGCTGCCGGAGGCGACGAGAATGATCCAATTCCCTCAGGGTGAATACCTCGTTGTTAAAGGGGAAGCGCCGACATCCAATGATCTGAGCAATCAGCTTGCTGGCTTTGCGTTTGGTCAAGTGCTGCCGGAAGCGAAAGATTATGCTTATGTTGGAGGACCGAATGCAACCGTTGAGATGGGGCAGCGTGACGGCGTCGTATTTGGCGAAATGTGGATTCCTGTTGTGAAGAAGTAAGTATATTCGTGAAGTAAACGGGGCGGATTTTGCCCGAAGTGAGATTCTAAGGTATAACGCCTTACCAAACTTTTAGGAGGGATAGAAATGTCGTATATCGTTGATTTTAAAGATGTGTCCACCGTTGGTGTTGAGTCTTCACCAGTAGCAGAAGCGCTTGCTGGGCTTCGGGCGAATGAGGCCCGTTACTTCATGAACAAGTATAAGCACAAATTTACGGTCGTACCCGCCAGCGAAAGCCAGGAGACTTTGGATTATGTGAACCGGATTTTGAAAGAAGAACGAGAGATCGAGTTTGCAGCCAAGCCTTTGGAAACGTCGCAATTCCAAGTCGAAAATATTCAATTCACCTATGTCTTTTATGAAGATGGTCTGGGGCTCAATGTGATGTATACGGTGGATGACCCGAAGAAGCGGGCCGTTGGTTTTAAGCTTTCGGACGGAATGGAGGAACCGAAGGAGCTGGAAAAGTTTAAGTTTGCCCGGCAGAAGTCTAAATTAGCTGGAACGATCCGGGGCTCGTTTTTTGTCATCAAGAAAGAGTATTAAACTACTTATGAAAAAGCCGCATCCTTGCGGCTTTTTTTGCATTTTATTTTACATATACCATTGGATGAAACAGATACTGGATTTAAAAAAAGCGTAGTGCAGTGGGTTGAGTATACATGGATGGACTCCTTTGAATGAGTTCGGTGTAAGTTGTTGTTACGTTCCTGGATGATCGCTAGAAGTGCCCGTATTTTCGTAACAGAAGTACGACTACTCCAATCAAAATAAATATGATCCCGCCAAACATTTCAGTAGAACCATTTGAGCGTACTTGTTGGTCTTCGGTATCATTCTCGGGAGCACGTCGCAAAAATTTAAGAAATTTGGAATTCGGATTTTTATAATCGTACAGGCCTAATACAATCATGAATATACTGAGTACAATCATCCCCATTTGATTTTTCTCCTTTTCACGAAAAGTTCCTCCAATCCATAAGTAAAGTTCATTTAATAAATTAAATTCTTTAGTTCATTCTATCTAACATGTTAAGAAGTTCTTGGTTTTAGGAAAATATCCTTTTTTCTTCAAAGGACCAGACCGTCGCTGATTAAGCGTTATTGGAAAAGAACGGTTGACTAGAAACCATAATGACGGGAACCGCCCATCTGAAATATGGTATACTGTGAACGTTAAGGGGGTGCTTTACTGATGGAGAATCGATCAAGATTGTCTGTGACTTCTTTCACTCATGCAAAGCCAGTATTGGAGAAGCGTTACTTTGCATGGGGCGGAATTTTAGCTAACGCTGAATAAGCTTTTCTAATATTTTGGCTTTGCACCTTATTTTCAAAATAAGGAGTGAAGCGAATTGAAATATACGAATGCTAAAAAAATACTACCTGACAAGCTAATTATAGAAATTCAAAAGTATGTCCAGGGAGAGACGATCTACATTCCGAAGCAGCAGAAGGAATATCAGCATTGGGGGAGCTTGAGCGGCGGAAGGCAATGGCTGGATCAGCGAAATGCTGAGATAAGACAGGCATATAAGAATAATAGCAGTATCGAGCAGCTAGCTGAGGACTATTTTCTCTCCATTGAAACGATTAAGAAAATTGTATATTCGGGAAACAACAGCGAACGGAACTGATGAAGATAGTCTTCATCAGTTTTTTTAAGAGATCAGAAAGTATAAGTTTCGGAGCTTCTGTTTCCTGATCTCGCAAGAAAAACTTCCTTTAGACGCGGTCTGTCTTCTTTGAAGGTACGTCGATAGACGTTTTTCTTATGCCAAAAACGATTCTAAGTCATTGTTTACATAGGAATCGCTTAATGCGCTCTTTTAGAATTTAAATAGGCGGAGGAACAATCCGCTGGCGCGGAAGATCGATATAACAACTTATGGAATCGATCCCAACGGGGAATGCTGGACCACATCATCCTTCGAAGGATTCTATAAGAAAGCGGGGAAACGTAACGATGAACGAACAAAAAAACAGAAGCAGGCATCTGGTCGATCCGGAGATTATAAGTGTACTTGATTTATTTCCGACAAGCGATCTGACTGGTGCAACCCTTATGGAATCACGGGAAAATCAAGCAAAAATGATTCCGCAGATGGATGTAACGCAGCTGTTTCCTGTCACATGGGAAGAAAGAGCGGTGCCAAGTTATTTTGGCGGACCCGATATACGCATAGAAATCATTAAACCTCGTGAGCTCAAGTACGATAAAATGCCGTTATATTATTCGATTCACGGTGGCGGAATGGTTATGGGCAGTACGGTCGGCGATCGCTCAGCGAATGCAGCCTTGGCGGCGCAGCATGGTTTTTGCTGCGTATCTGTGGATTACCGACTCGCGCCGGAACATATTCAGCCAAGTCAGTTGCATGACTGTTATTCAGGACTGAAATGGTGCATTGAACATGCCGAAGAATTAGGGATCGATATTCAGAAAGTCGCGGTTGGTGGGAGCAGCGCAGGTGCCGGGCTTGCGGCAGGGCTAGCCCTATACATTCGCGATCAAAAAGAATTCGATATTCATCATCTAAGGCTGCGCAGCCCGATGCTCGATGACCGTACAAGTATTTCGTCGGATCATCCCTATGCCGGCGAGTTTGTGTGGACAAGTCGCAGCAATTATTTTGGATGGAAATCGGTACTAGGGCACGAACCCGGTCAAGAGGGGACCAGCGAGTATTACGTGCCTGCACGTGCGAAATCGTTGGCTGGTTTACCGCCCACGTATATCAGCATTGGCAGCATTGATTTGTTCATAGATGAAGCGATATTATTTGCCAAACAGCTGGCCTTTGACGGTGTCTTGGTGGAGCTGCATGTATATCCTGGATATCATCATTTGGCTCCAGCATTTCCGAATGCGCATTATTCGCAAGAAGGCGCCAAATCTAGTGAATACGCCTTGCTGAAAGCACTGGAGCTGGTTTGATTTTATTTTCCTGCGTATGAGCTTAAATAAAAGCAGCAGTTCAAAACTTCGAACTGCTGCTTTTTTTGTTGCTTAACATCGGATGCTCAAATCTAACTGCAGATACCATACAAACTTCAACCTTCGTTATCAAGACATGGTGTATTGCGTATATACCTAGTCAACATTCTCGCTATATCTTCGGGAGGAATGGAACGATCCGCCGTAAACCAATGTTGAATCATTCCAAACTGTGCATTTCCCAAATAAGCAATTGCATAATCAGTAAATAGGTTTTCAGAATGATCGTCTTGATTTCGTTTCAGATTTTCATACAAACGTGTCCCCACTAAATACTGGAGCCGTTCTTTTAACTCTGCTGGAGCATCCGAATGGAATAGCGCTTTAAAAAAGCTGGCATGCTTATGCATGTATTGGAAGGCCTTGGTAATCGGAGGATAAGCTCCCTCATGATCAGGATAGCGCATCAGCTCTTGAAGATTGAGAGGTTCGAATACGCTCAATAATTCTTGAATAAATACAGTTTCCTCAATGAGATGAAAAATATCATTATAATGCAAATAAAAAGTGCCACGATTAATTCCTGCTGTTTCACATAGGTTTTTAACCGTAAGCCCTTTAATCCCTTTATTTTCCAAAATGGACAACAATGCCTTCTCCATTAACGTGCGACTGCGGACGACTCTCAAATCCGTCCTATTTTGGCTCATTTGTTTACCCCCATGATGAATGTTGGTGTTTATCAACAATTTTGACGTTGTATCTATTAATCAACACTTGGCCTTTTATGTTCATTGAACTCCCCGTTATGCCTGATTATAATTGCTTCTATAGCCTTAATCAACACGTGTTCATTACATTTGGGCTGTATCAATTTTAAGGAGGAAAACCATGGAATATAGATATCTTGGAAAAACGGGGACAAAAGTCAGCGCGTTTGCATTAGGCGGATCAAGTTTTGGATCAAGGACAAGTGAAGAAGATAGCATAAAAATGATTGATGAAGCATTGGACTTTGGCATCAATCTGATTGATACATCTAACAGATACGGAAATGGGGAATCGGAACGCATTATCGGAAAAGCGATTAAAGCCAGGCGGCAAAATGTCATATTAGCTTCTAAATTTGGTGCGGAGGCTACTCATGAATTAAATCATAGTAGTGCATCTCGCCGCTCAATACGAGCTGCTGTTGAACAAAGTCTGTTACGTTTGCAGACCGACTATATAGACCTTTATCAACTCCATCTTCCTTTTGAATTTGTTGCTTATGAGGAGATTCTATTAACGTTAAACGATTTGGTGAAAGAAGGGAAAATTCATCATATCGGTACTTCAAATCACCTGGGTTGGCAAATGGTTCAGGCACAAGCCATTAGCGATCGATATCATATTCAGCGATTTGTAAGTGAACAAACACCCTATTCTATGATCAATCGGCAAATGGAATTTGAACTTGCTGAAGTCGCTAAACAATATGATCTTTCTCTATTCGTGTACAGTCCCTTATCTGGTGGCTTACTGACAGGAAAGTACAAAGCAGGTCAGGCCGCGCTAAGCGATTCTCGAGCTGCGACATTAAAAGGGTATGCAGATGCGTTAAATCCTGAGCTAGCTGAAAATGAATATAAGTTTAAGATCATTGAAAAGCTGCAACAACTTGCGAATGGAGCGGGGATTCTACTAGCGGATATGGCAGTAGCTTTTACCCAAAATCATCCATCCGTCACGTCAACTCTCTGGGGACCGCGCACTTCAGAACAATTAAAAGCCTATATTGCCGGTGCAGAATTGAGGCTTGGCACGGATGTGTTGGATGCGATCGATGCGATTGTTCCACCAGGCAAACGGATCGATGACAAAGAGCAAACGTGGAGTCCTGAGTGGATGAGTGCCGAACGGCGCAGACGACACGTTAGTTGAAAAATCATTGGAGAGGAACCTTGCGAAATCAAACAACGGCAGCCGATCACACGATCGGCTGCCGTTGTTTATCGTAGTATTGGGGAGTGCGCGTTTTGGATCATCATGAATATCAATGATTTATTTTCCCTCTTAACGGCTTGTAGAAGGCACGAATGTCTTGTGCCAAGAGCTCGGGTTCTTCCAATGCGGTAAAATGTCCGCCACGGGGCAGCGTAGTCCAGCGGGTTACATTTAGGTTGCGTACAGCCCATTCTCTGGGCGGCAGCAATATGTCTGCTGGGAACAACGCGATGCCTGTCGGCACCTCAATGTAGCCCAATGGCGGCAAGGAATGAGAATTCTCATAGTAGATGTTCGCTGCCGACATGGCCGTGTTTGTCACCCAATAAATCATCATATGCGTGATCAATTCATCCTTACTGAATTTTTGCTCAAGATTACCGTTACAATCGCTCCATGCCCGGAATTTTTCAATGATCCAGCCTGCCAAGCCGACCGGTGAATCGGATAGTCCATACGCCAGTGTTTGGGGGCGGGTCGATTGAAGGGACATATAGCCACCTTCTTCAGCAATCCATGCCGATGCGTTTTTCTTATATCGCAGTTCTTCTTCCGACAGCTTTGCCTGATCTGTTGCCGTCATCAGATCTCTAATAATGCCGATATCGGTCAAGTGGATTCCGAATAACAGTTCCGGATGGTTGGCTGCCAGGTACCTTGTAACACCGGAGCCGATATCCCCGCCTGCGGCAGCAAATTTACTGTAACCTAAGTGCTGCGTCATCAGCTTAGCCCACATTTCCGAGACACGAAAATTGTTGACACCTGAATGTGCAGGGCGGCTTGAGAACCCAAAACCAGGTAATGACGGGACAATCACATCAAATGAGTCTTCAGGGTTTCCGCCGTAGCTGGCTGGATCCGTAAGCAGAGGAATGATTTTTTCATAACGAAGGTAACTGTCGGGCCAACCGTGGGTAAGAATGATGGGCAGAGGGTTAGATCCTTTACCACGCTCATGTACAAAGTGCACATCGATCCCGTCAATATGGCAGCAATACTGGGAAAAGCGGTTCAACTCGGATTCCTTGGCTCGCCAATCATAATGGTCCTTCCAGTACGACACGAGAGACTTTAAGTAACTTAATTCCGTGCCTCGTTCCCATCCATCGTTATCTACTTGTTCCGGCCAGCGAATATGATCCAATCTATATTTTAGATCGTCCAAAATTTCGTCTGCGACATGAATGTGAAAACGCTCAATCGTCATCGTGCTTTCCCTCCTTTTGTCGTTGCATCGCCATTATATCCTTTGTGCTGGTATGGTACACTGACATAAACGAAGCATCTAACTATAAAATTTGATAGGTGATGGCTATGCCGCAAATAGATCGACACAAACATCGTATCGTGAACATTGAGTTTGCCGCCGTGGAGGATCTCAGCATGCTTCCTTATCCTGAGCGTTATACGCTCATTCTCTTCACATCAGGAGGGATGAGCGGGACGTTAAACGAACGGCCGATATCGATCGCAGCTCCTGGTATCCTTTGCTTGGCCGGGGATGATGAGATAGAAGTGACAGAAAAACAAAACGTTGCTGCACAATCCTTTCGTTTTCATCCCGATTTTCTTAACACGATCACTCTCTCTGAAACACGGGACTATTTCCCGTCGAGTCCAAGAATACAAGCAGGCCGTTCCCTTTTTCAAAGGGAGGATTCATATACAGCTGTACCCCGTATCACCGAGAAAGCATTCCCGCGATTATTTGAATGGTTTTTCATACTTGGCATGGAAGTGCAGGCGCAAAGCGATGCCCGCTGGGTGTGCAGAATAAAGAAATACCTCATCCAGATTTTAGGTTTGCTCGAGGATTTAAACCGGAATGGCGAACATTCCCCTGTCGATTTGGTGCTAGAGTATATTCACACGAACTATTCCAGAAAGATTTCTTTGGAAGATCTGACGAGCTGCGCTCATTTAAACCGAGTGACGCTGAATAAGCTGTTTCAGGAAAGATGCGGTCATACAGCCATGGGTTACTTGCTGTCATACCGTTTAAAAGTTGCAAGTGAACTTTTAACGCACACCGGGATGAAGCTTGATGAAATTGCTCACGCTGCCGGATTTGAGTATGACACTCACTTGATCAAGCAATTTACGGCTAAAAAAGGCATTTCACCTACAAAATACCGGAACATCTCCCGCCAGTTCTCCACGGTTCAATAAAAGACGGAGAGCCTTTGAGCCTCCATTGACAGTGATCCGCTTAACGATTAAGGTAGTGGAGGATATGAAGTAGAAAGTCATTTATTGTGGAGGATATTTATGAATCAACGCTTTCGAATTACGAGATCGATGCAGCCGGACTCCGGTGATCAAGACATTTCATTGGAAGAATGCAAAGCTTATTTTTCAACCAAGGCTGATTTTACTTACCAAACGGTGCTGACTGTACAAGGGGAAGAAAGTACCATGTCGATCGAAGGGGATTTCTTTATGTGGCGGCATGGAGACACCCTCATTCCTTTTAGGCACTATATGGGGGAGTTGTATGCAGCTGTCTCACATCAAGACGTCGTACCCCTTATGATCGAAATTGCTGGAGATTTGCGGGCGGACATCGTGGAAGGGTAATGGACATAGGAGGGGAGACCATGGAAGTTTTTGAAGAATACTTAACACGGATCGATAACCTCGAGCACCGTGCCCGATTGGAAGAAATACTGGGCTGGATCACGAAAACATTCCCGAATTTAACGCCAAAGATTGCATGGAATCAGCCTATGTTTACCGATCACGGCACATTTATCATCGGCTTCAGCGTTGCCAAGCATCATCTTGCTGTTGCTCCTGAAAGGGCGGGAATTATTCGTTTTTCCGATGAAATAGTACAATCTGGCTATGATCACACCAAGGAGTTGGTGCGGATCCGCTGGGATCGTCCTGTTGATTACTCCTTACTTGAAAAAATGATCAAATATAACATTATGGATAAAACAGACTGCACAACGTTTTGGCGGGCATAGCTTATTCATAAAGTGCAAATCACTAGATTTCGAGAATACACATTAGTTAAAAAAGCCGCAGCTGCGCGGCTTTTTTTGTATTTTATATCCAATTTCAAAAACCTGTCCTACTTAACCTTGATGTTCTTCTTAAAATAGGCACGCGCATCTTCCCGGGTTTCCTTGGGCAAGGTGCGCTCCAGTTCCTCGTTCATCCACTGCAGGGTCCGGCTTCGCAAAGAATCCCGCATTTTCTCCTCCGCATCCAGCATGACCATGTTGATCAGGCAATCCGAAGGCGTACAGGAAGCGCACGCATCGTTGTTCTCCTTGCTCCGGTAGAAATAATTTTTATCTTTAATGTTCTGGCATTGAAAAATGGGCTGATCTCCTTCGACGGCCGTGACGACGTCCCAGAAAGTTATCGCATCCGGGGATTTGGCCAGCTTGTAGCCGCCCTTGACCCCTGGTACCGAATCCACAATACCCGCTTTGGACAGCTTCCCGAAAATTTTGGACAGATACGTCTCCGACAAACCTTGGTAGGCGGAAAGTTCTTTGATCCCGATCGGACTGTCCACCGGGAGATCAATCAAATATACGAGGCAATGCAAAGCATATTCGACCCCGATACTATACTGCATGCAAGCCACCTGCCTCCCGACAAATTCACTAACCATAATGTTAAAAGCAAACATTTTTGATGTCAAACGTAACGCGATTGACAAACGGAATGATTGCAAGTTATAATGTCGACAGAACTAATCGACGATTAATGTTATCGACAATTATAGATGAGTAGGAGAGGATGCATCATGAATAAAATGCTGGTTCTAAATGCCCATCCGGACGTACAATCCACCACCTCGGTGACTTTAAACGTGCTCGAGTCTTTTTTACAGCGTTACAGAGAGCTTGTCCCGGATGGTGAGGTCGAACAACTCAATCTTTATCGAGACGAGATACCTCTGCTGGATCACGTTGCTCTAGCGGCCCGCAGCAAGTCCGCTGCAGGACAATTGCTCACACCGGAGGAGCAGGCAGTTACGGACCGGACGAACGAACTGCTGCGGCAGTTCAAAGATGCGAAGAACATCGTCATTGCGATGCCGATGCATAATTTCAATATCCCGTCCAAACTTAAAGACTACATGGACGCCATTCTCATTCCGCGGGAAACGTACACGTTTACCCATTCGGGATCCGTAGGCTTGCTCAAAGACGGACGGAGCGTACTCGTTATTCAGGGAAGCGGATCGATATACACCAATAACGACTGGTACACAGAAGTGGAGTATTCCCATCAATATCTGCGATCGATGTTTACCTTTATGGGATTTGACAGCTATGAGATCATTCGCGCGCAGGGAAACGCTGTTTTACCGAAAGAGAACGTATTGGAGCGGGCTAAGCAGGAGGCCCTTCAGGCGGCCGAACGTTTCGCACATCGCATGTCTGGCAGCGTGACGAGATAAGGGCTCGTATTAAAGAGCGTGCTGGGGGATACGATAAAGATCAAAGCGGATCTGAAACGCCCCGCCATCTTTAGGCCAGGAAGGAAAACCGTCATGGAATGCGTCATTTTCACTGGGATACAAGCTTCCGGAAAATCAACATTTTACAAGGAAAGGTTCTTTGCAACTCATATGAGGGTTAATCTTGATATGTTGAGAACAAGACACCGGGAGAATGTTTATCTGGAAGCATCCGTCCGAACGATGCAATCCTTTGTGGTAGACAATACGAATCCCACCGTGGATGATCGAAAAAAATATATCGATTTCGTAAAAAAACATCATTATAAGGTTATAGGGTATTATTTCGAACCTGACTATGAATTATCCCAAGAGCGTAACAACAAGAGAGAAGGGAAAGAAAAGGTTCCTGAGATCGGTATGATAAGCACTTTGAAGAAGCTGCAACGACCGTCTTATCGTGAGGGTTTTGATGAGCTGTATATCGTCAAGTCGCTAAACGATGCGTTTGAGATTCAAAAATTACCTTTATGAAGGATAACACAAACTTACCGTGCGCCGTTAGGCGGCACGGTTTTTTGCTAATCCCTTCCGGTCAACAGTCGTCTTCCCAGCTGCAGCCTCGCTTCAAGCTCAATCCGGTTTTTGCAATCCTCGCAGTAATACATTCCATTTCTGTTTCGTTTCGCGCGGTCGTAAGCTGAAGTGCCCTCGAAGGCGATAAATGCCCTTTTGCACCCATAACAGATCAGTTGCACGCGAAATCCTTTAGATTGCTCCTGCACAGAATTCCCCCTTCTGTAATTGATAAAAAGTCCAGCTCCCTTGACTTGGTAACCACGGAACGGTATAACTGAAAAATGAAATAACACACTGTGCTATTTATTATAATACAGTGTGTTAAAATAAAATCAAGGGGCGTTTTCACCATGCCAAAAATTGTGGACCATGACCAAAAAAGAAAACTGATCGCCGAATCGGCATGGAAAATTATTGAAACAAAGGGGATCGAGCATGCGTCAATCCGCGCCGTCGCCGCTGCGGCAGGAGTGTCGCCTGGAGCTTTACGGCATTATTTTTCAACGCAGGACGAGCTGCTGCTATTTATCGTGGATTATTATTTAACGAGAGGAGCCGACAGAGCAAAAGGAATCGAGATAAGCCGTATTCCGATGAAAGCCGCACTGGAAGTGGTTTTAGAACTCCTTCCCATGGATTCGGACAAACGAACGGCAGCCGGCGTCTGGTGGGTATTCGCCATCCGTTCCCTCACGAGTTCGGCGTTACAAGATAAAAAGGATGAGCTCACGGACGGGCTTCTTGACCTGAGCAGAACCGTCCTTGATCTTCTGGCTAAGGCAGAGCTTCTTCCCTCATCCATCGACATGGAACTCGAAACCTTGAGATTGGCCGCGGTGATTGAAGGCTTGACGGTCCTCGCGTTGCTTCGGCCGGAGATCTACGCGCCGGAGACCATTGAACGGATCATCGTCCGCCACCTTCAGGAGCTGTGTGGTCAAGCCATGAGTGAGTAAACAAGATGAGGAACGGTTTCACCAAACTCAACTTAGCAATTGAAAAGAAATCGCTTTAGTTGATATACGTTAATATTGGTTTGAGCTTATTGCGTCATTCAAAAGCGATCTGCATCATTATTTCTCGGATGAAGGAGATGTGCGAGATGAAGGTTAATAAAATAGATCATGTAAGTATAAACGTAAATGATCTCGCTGCCGCCAAAGCGTTTTTTCTCGATATAGGCTTTGAGGTGCGAGCGGAATGGGAGATGGAAGGCGAGCTGTTGGATCGGGTCCTAGGGCTCCGCGATGCAAAAACAGCCTGCGTAGCATTGGGGGCACCAGGGAGCCAGGCATGGATCGAGCTGGTCAAATATTATCAACCGTCAGATGATACCGAAATTCAGCAGTCTTATCCCTATACGCTCGGTATCCGGCATATGGCCATTGAGGTTGAAGACATTGAAGGCATCGTATCCACATTGAAACAGAAGGGCACGGAAACCTTTAGTGAGATCCAGCAATATGAACAAAGTTACAAATTATGTTATGTTCGTGGGCCGGAAGGAATCATTTTGGAATTGGCAGAGAAGGTCAAATGACGGGAGATCACGTCTCTGACGTACGTTGGATGCGCAGACAACCAGGGTTATTCGAATTTCGAAGGCGGCACGTTGTAATATTTTTTGAAGGCTTTTGAAAAGGTAAACGGATCAGGATACCCGAGAAAGCCTGCGATCTGTTGGATCGTGTATTTTTTGGCGTAGAGATAGTCTCGTGCCCGGTTCATTTTGATTTGGAAAATGTACTGTCCCGGCGTAATGCCTACGCTTTTCTTGAAAAAGGAGATAAAATACTTCTCGGATACGCCGACAAGCGCAGCGAGCTCATTCATCCGAACGGAACGGTGCAGGTTTGCATCCACGTATTGAAATACGTCCTGCAGTACACTTAGGCTTCCTTCGGTTTTACCCGGTTTCCTTCCGTTGAGGAATGTGCCAGTGTAGGTGCCTTGCCCGTGAAGCTCAAGGATCTTTGCAATGACCGCAAGGAGGCATGCTTTCAAGTAAAGCTGATTCCCCGGTGTGCCGCTGACCTGTTTCAACCGGCGATAGGCCTGTGTGAACAATACCGCTTCCTCCTGGATCAGGCCGCTGGGCACGATTCCAGGGAGTTCGAACTCACCTAGTATTCGCTGTTGTTCGCCGATACCGAAATTGAAATGAATGTAAATGAATCGGCAGCCGTCCTCGGTCGTCGAAGCGTTATAAGGCATATCGGGATAAAAAAACACCGCATCTCCCGGACCCGCCGTATGTTCGGACCCGCCGATCGTTACCCTCACGGAGCCCGATTGAATGAACCATAGATCGTAATCGGGATGAGACTTGTGTTCGATCCAATTCTTATCGTGAGTTTGTTCTAAATAAGAGCTTATGCCGAGCGTGACATACTCCGAGAGTTCGTTGAGAATACTCATGTTGGCATTCATCGGGATGCATGGCCTCCTTTACTGCATGACATCTGTGATTTTAAACTTAGTATAACAAAGGGTTTACGAATTGTTAATGATATTACTTTTTGACATGTACTTGAAACGATCTCACATTCCGTTTTCCGGCCATCCTCCTATAATGGACTTATATCATACGAGGAGGGTTATTCGTGAACGGTGTGAACATGCAGCAGCCGAAGGTCGTCGTCATTGGAGCAGGCAGCCTGTTTTTCGGTCGTCAGTCCATTTGGCAGATGGTCCATTCACCATACTTGAATCAGGGAACGCTTGCTTTGGTGGATACGGACGAGGAACGATTATCGAAAATGGTCAAACTGGCGGAGATGGTGGCCAGGGAGAACAACGTATCTTTGAAAGTGGAGGGCTCAACGGACCGAAGACAGGTGCTTCCGGGGGCTGACTTTGTCGTACTCAGCTTTGCGGAGCAATCGGTCAAATACCGGGGCATCGACTGCCAAGTGTCATTAAAATACGGCATTCGCATGTGTTCCGGGGATACGATCGGTCCAGGCGGTATATTTCGGGCGATGCGGGAGCTGCCGGTCATTATGGAATGTGCTAGAGATGTTGAAGAGCTGTGCCCCGACGCCTGGGTGATCAACTATATTAACCCGTCTACCGTAAACGGGATCGCTTTACACCGTTATGCGCCGAAGCTGAAATCGTTCGCGCTGTGCGACAGCCACCATATGCCGCATAAAAAAGCCTATTACGCCGTACGGGCGGGAATTATCGGGGACAGAAGCGGGTTCAACGAGGAGATCGACAGGAAGTTCGACTTCCGCGTCGCCGGCGTCAACCATTTCACGTGGCTTTTGAAAGCGGAGTTCGAAGGCAAGGATGTCATGCCCATGATCGCGGAGGCGATGCGCAAAGCGGCTGGCGAGGAGAACAACGGAGGAGACCGCGGGGCAAAGGCGCTTCATAACGACGCCATTACATATGAGCTGTACGATATTTTCGGGTATATCCCTACGTGTACGGCCCATACCAAGGAATACGTCCGTTATTGGCAAGGTCACGGCAAGACGCCGGACGCCATTCCGCCGTTATCGATATGGGAGACGGAGGACCGGTATCAGCGGCACGACGAGATGTGGCGGCAGGTCGACGACTTCCTCACGGGGAATGTTCCGATTGCCGATTATATGAGTACCTTCGGCCCGGATCACGCGACGGACATTATCGAAAATATGGTAGGCAACTTGGGGAAACGGTTCTTCATCAATACGCTGAATCGCGGCGCGGTCACAAATATGAGCGACGACTCGTTCCTGGAACTGCTGTGCGACGTGAGCATGGACGGGGCGAAGCCCGTTCACGTAGGCGAGATGCCGCGGGGAATCCGGGGCATGCAGGAGCTTGTGCTGGATACGCATGAGCTTACGGCGGAGGCCGTCGTGGAGCAGAGCTACGAGAAGCTGCGGAGAGCGATGCTGACGGATCCGCTCGTGAACTCGATCAGCGACGCAGACCAGATCATCAAAGAACTGCTGACACTGGAGCGGGAGATGATCCCTGATGCCTGGTATTAAGCTTGACAATCCAAACCCAAACCAGGTTCGGCGTCATGAGCGTCAGTATATGTAGGAGAAAGCCGGGCGCAGTAGGCTGAGAAAGTTCCATGATTGAACCTTCGTGCCCGTACAACAACAAGCAAGCGAGCTGGCGCATTATGCGCAGCTCGTTTGTTGTTTTTGGATAATCAAGCCTCCGATCGTTCTGGATTTATCATTTCGGTCTGGGGTACATCACCATCACGCCAATTATACACATGAATCTTTAATAACACCTTATTATATAGAAGATATGTATTCAGATAAAATATGATTGAGGGGTATATAAAGAAGAAGGGATGGTGGTAAATGATGAATTTTACGAAGCTCACTGCGTATCTGGATACTTTTTATAATGAAAAAAACATTCCTGGTTTAGGTGTCGCTATGTATCACAAACACCAGCCTGTTTACGAACATTATACCGGGTTTTCAGATGTAGAGAATCAGGTTCCATTTAGAAGGGACAGCATTTTCAAATTGTATTCTGCAACAAAGGTCGTGACCTGTACAGCACTGCTGCAGCTGCTAGAGCGAGGAAAATATAAGCTCACGGATCCTTTGTATGAGTACATCCCAGAGTTTAAGCACATGCTTGTTCGTCATTCGCTGCCAGATGGAACAGTCGACCTGCTTCCTTCACAAAATCCAATTACCATCGAGCATTTGTTTACAATGACTGCAGGAATCGAAACGATTCATACGGATGCAGTACACAAGGCTGTAGCCGTGAGCAGTAGTAAGGGCCAGACACTTGCTGTGATCAAGACAGTGGCGCAGGAGCCGTTAGCCTTTGAACCGGGCTCGCATTTTAAATATACGGCGTGCCACGATGTGCTGGGTGCATTGCTCGAGGTCATAACAGGGCAAAGCTTTGGACAATATGTACAGGAAAATATTTTCGATCCGCTAGGGATGAAAGATACCTCATTCCAGCTAAAGGATGAGAGCCGCTTTTGCAAGCTGTACAATCGATTTAATGGTAAGACGCACACGGCAGAAAGCGTTGGAGAAACCTTAAAGCTTAAGCCAGGTCCAGCTTATGAAAGCGGCGGCGGCGGATTATATTCGACAGTGGCAGACTATATTATATTTGCAGAGGCATTATGCAACTACGGATTGGCACCGAATGGCGTGCGCATCCTTAAACCGGACACAGTGGATGCTATGCGAAGCAACCGCCTGTCACCTACTGCGCAGCAGGATTTTGCCAAATTCGGCGGGGGAAGCAAACTGGGCTATAGCTATGGCTTAGGCGTAAGAACCTTAGTGAATCCTGAGGATAACAATGCACTTAGCCAACATGGGGAATTTGGCTGGGATGGCGCTAGAGGCTGTTACGTTGTCATGGACCCTGAATCGGAAGTCACGCTGTTCTATGCGCAGCAGGAACATGGTTCGGAGTGGTATCGCTGGCACGGTACGATACGGAACTATGCCTATGCGAGCATTTGGGATGCAGGATGCCGCCAACCCAATAACAAAGCCGCCGTTTAGAGGATTTGTGAGGCGAAAAAAGCCGCATGGTTGCGGCTTTTTGTATTTTCTTAAACGACCCTTGCTGTTCCAAAAGCATAATGATGCCATAAAATATCTTCCACCGTGTCCGCCTGCTCCTCCTCGCATTCAATCAAGAGGATCACTTCCGAATTTTTGCCCCGTAACAGACGCCGCTGCTTTTTAATGACTTTGTAGTAAAACAAGTCGATGCAAACCCCAAGGATAAAACCAGCTGACGTGCCAATCAGGCCGCAGTAGATCGGTCCCCAAGCCAGCTTAAAACCGACACTGGCACCAATGACGGCAAACGCCGTTCCAAGCGCAGATCCTGTGCTGACCAATGAAATGCCGTCTGCGTTGTGAATGCTGTCAAACAATCGCCGCTCTGTTTTGCGGTTCGTTAAAGGTACAGCGAAAATGTTCTCTTTGTTGATTCCGTTTTTCTCCAGAACCGTGATCGCTAATTCCAAATTGGTGGAATGCTCAAACGTTGAAAATATTTGTACCATCCGGTTTATTTCACTACCTTTCCCTTTTTTACTTGAAACGAAGGGCTTTGGTAATGCTTGATCAGGAAGCTCTTCTGCTCGTTGTTAAACAGCTTGTTGTTTTCCACGGTGTTTGCATACGAATCGTACGCTGCGAATCCCCACATAGAGGGCATAAACAGCAGCCATTGTTTGTCAAGCACGGCCGTTGACTCCGTTAATTGACCAAGGAACAGGTATTGGACGGACAGAAGCAGTTTGGAGAAATATAAAAATGCGATCGTCCAAGCAAGTGAGAAAAACGCGGTGACGATGCGGTGAATGTGCAGCTGTCCAAGCCCTGGCATAAATAAGGACCAGATGACCGACATGACGGGTTGCCGTTTATCCAAATAATTAATTTCCATCGCTCCGATGGTAAAAGAGTTAAATGGCGCATTTTCTTTTTCAGCGAGCAAATAAACTTTGTTCATATCGACCGATGTCCGGTAACTGTCCCAAATGCCAAACAGATAAACCGGAATATACATGAGCATCCACCTTGAATCCAGTACCTCTTTCGCTGACTCAATATTCCCGCAAAACGAATGTACCATCGCCAGATTAATCTTTGCGTTGTAATTGACAATCACTTCCCATATAAACAAGGTGAGCCCACGTAAATATTTGCTTAACAGGAGGTGCCCAAAACCCGGAAATGCTGCAGACCACCAAGCAATGATATACGGATTGCGGATATGAAACTGGGTGGTGCCTGCAATGGAAATATGGGCTTTGTAGCGGCGGAATTTGTTTTCGACATTCCTGTAATTATCCACGAACTTTCCTCCATAAATACACTTAACGATTGGTTGTTTGCCTTCTCACGAGTTTCAGATTACACACCAGAATTAAGAATATAAAGGGATACAATACAGCTGAATACCACAGCTTCCAACCGTTGTAATAAAAAAAGTCAGTCTGCAAGGTCAGCCATTCAAAGCTGATCGAAAATGCGGACCACGCTAAAATATATATGATTTTGGACCAGTTTCTCTTATGGAAAGGAAAAAAATTCAAGAACAGAAAGCTGACGGACGGGAAATACATGATAATTGCCAACATAGATAACCACTGGAATCCAGGGGATAGATAGCCATAGAGATCATAATGCAGGTCAAACACCACATCCGTGGTAAGACCGAATGCGTAGGCAAAAAAAGAAGTCGCATAAACCTCAATCCTGCTTAAATTTTTGGGAACAGAAAAAGACAAAATGTTCAGAAATAAAAAAAATACAAATATATAGACCATGCTTATTGACCACTTCCCATTTTGATCCGGCGCAGTTCTGTGCCTGATTAGCATTATGGGATGATTCAGATGATTATAAACCCCCTTCACTGAAGACAGTAAAAAGCCATCGGCGATGGTAACAAGGACTTATCGAATTTTTGATAGGCATTACTAGTCTCCCAAAAAGATCATACTTTTGGCCGGGCCGTGTTTCTACCCAAGCATTACCATAGGGACAGCATACATTAATAGAGTCAACTTATGATGATTAAGGAGGAGATATGATGGGGAACAACAATATTCACGGCTGTCCCGCTCCACAGAATATTACATTGGTGCAGCGCTTGCAGGCGCTTGTGGGACGAACGGTTACGGTGTTCCAGCCCGGGTTTCCGAGATTAACCAAAACGACAGGCAAGCTCTCCAATGTGACCAAGTCTTCGTTTACAGTTGGCAAGACTGTAGTCGCAATTCAAACCTCCTTCTATATCGTCACGAATGAAAAGGTTATACGGACGAAACCCTTTGACTTGACGGCCACCGCAGAAGATATCGGCGAATTGAGCGGGATTTTAATCCGCGTGGGCCGGGGGTTTGTCGAGTTTGTCCAGACCCCGGGACGAAGAGTGCCTACCATTTTCCCATTGAATATATTTACTGAAGTGATTTGCGAAAGCGAAGAGGAGTAAGAGCCGGACCAAAGCGAAAACCTTCAATCCGTGGCATGGATTGAAGGTTTTTTGAGTTTAGATGCTACTATTAAATTGTAAGATGCAATGCAGTTTTTTACCCTTCTTCCGTCGAGTAGGTCTTCAGGTTCCGAAGAACCGGGAAAAGCCAATACATCCAGATTACGGCAACAGCAAGGGTACCAACGCCGCCGATGATGGTTGCCGGCACGGCACCGACCAACCCGGCCATCGTGCCGGATTCGAATTCGCCGAGCTGATTGGAAGTGCCGATGAAGAGCGAGTTAACGGCATTGACCCGGCCCTGCATCTCTTGGGGCGTGTTCACCTGTACAAGCGTCGAACGGATCACGACGCTGACGACGTCGGCTGCGCCGGTGAGAAACAACGCGAAGAGCGAAAGCCAGATGCTGCGGGAGATGCCAAACAGGATGGTCGCCAAGGCGAACATCACGAGCGAGGCAAACAGCGTTTTGCCAATGGCTTTCTCAATCGAAATTCGCGTGAGAATCAGCGAAACAACGATCGCGCCGACTGCTGGCGCGGCGCGAAGCAGGCCGAGGCCAGTCGGACCGGTCTTCAGGATTTCGTCGGCAAAGATGGGCAGCAATGCCGTCGCACCGCCGAGCAGAACGGCGAACAGATCGAGCGAGATGGTGCCCAGGATGATTTTACGGGCGAATACGAACCGCAGACCGCTGAAAAAGGTGTCAATCCCGACGGCATCCAGCTTTTTAACGAAATGAACGGTCTTCACGAAGAAAATCAATACGACGGATATAAGGAGTGCGACCAGCGTTGTAATGTAGGCCGTAGAGATGCCCCAGATCACGAGTACGCCTCCGAGCGACGGGCCGACGATCATCGCCGTTTGCATCCCCGAGGCGGACCAGGCGGCTGCCTGCGGCAGCTGCTCGCGGTCGACGATATCCGGCACGAGGGCGGCAGAAGCCGGACCCTCGAAGGTACGGCAAGCGCCAAGAATGGCCGCGGCGATCAACAAATGGACAGAGGTGATCCAGCCCTCAATGCTGCTGATGACGAGAAAGACGACGACAGCGCACTCCATGAGTTGGCAAATATACACGATGGTACGGCGATCATAGCGGTCCGCCGTCTGCCCGGCCGGCAGCGTCAGCAGCAGCATAGGCAGGAACTGGGCCAGGCCGACAAAGCCGAGCTGAAAGGCGCTGTCCGTCAGTGCGTACATCTGCCAACCAATGACGACGGACAGAATTTGAAACGCGCTGGCCGAGAAAATCCGCGCAATCCATAAGTGCAAAAATGAGCGGTTATGGAGCACGGACGAAGTGTTCACATTCAATGCAAGTCATCCTTTCTTGGTGTGGAAAAATGCCGAACGTATAGTTTCGGTTAGGCGAAACTATGTATTTGCTTACATAGTGCTCATTCATTTTATATGAAATGAAAAAAAGAAGGAAGGGAGGGGGAGAAAAACATTCTCAGAACCGCCAAGGGCTGTCTTATACTTGGATGCCACTGGAGATGTGAGGCATGCGTTACTTTGGACGATTCAAAATTTAGGGGATGTTAAAGTAAACCGGATCTTAAGCATCAACGGCGAACTATAATGTGAAGATTACAAGCAAGCCCCTCACGATAATGATCGAGAGGGGCTTGCTTATTATTCGTGCTATTTCCGAAAGTTACCTTTTCCCCAGGGACTATTGCAATGGAGCAGAAATCATAGCTTTCAGGCTGTCTTCCGGGAGTTTGTCCATGCCCCAGAAAACGGCACTATAATAAATATCGTTCTGGTTCCATAAGTAATAAGGAAGTTTAAGGTTATTGTCGGATGATAAGTAGACATGATTCTTGTCTTCATAAGCTGAAACTTCGACGCCGTCCACCTCCAGTGTCCGGGTGAGCGAGAGTTGGGACGCGTCGAAAAGCGGCTCTTTGCTCTGATATAGCGAGACACCGGTTGAGGAATCGGAAGGTCCGTGATAAGTTGTCCATAGTGCGTCCGCCGCTGGTCTGAAACCATACCTGGTATTCTGGTCGCCGGCTCTAAGCAGTACCGAACCGCTCAGTTTATGTTCGGGCAATTCCTGAGGGATTTTCACCTTAAAGCCGAGAATGTTCTTCGCCGCAAGCAAATCTTTCTCATCATACAGGGGAAATGAGTTTCCAGCTCCGTCGTAGCGGACATGCTGTACTTCCTTCGGCATGACAAAAGATTGCACCATTTTGGTGAGATCTTCCAGCGACATATACTCGCTATAATAATTGATTGCGTACCATACGTGGTCATCCTGCCAGTAGAAGCTTCTGCCGGTTTCCGGCCTTTTCTTGTCGCGTCTCATTTCCGTGAATAACGTGCCTTTGACATTGCCGACCGTCACAGCTTCCTGTCGGTATTCAAGCGGCTTGTTCGGATTTGGGGGAATCTGAGAATAAGTAGCTCCCTGCAATTCACCTTCCTCCAACAAATTTCCCTTGCCCTTGGAAGCCTTGACCTCTATGGTTTGTTCATTTTTTTGGTCAAAGTTAGATACAAAAGTAACGGATACTCCGTCGATAATAGGATCGGTATCATGAATGTTGGTGACGTTCTTAAAATATAATATATCCTCCAATTGATAACCTTCAGGAAGATAGTCAGGCACTTTATAGTTATACTTCGGAAAATCAAGTGCCCGATCGATACTATGAAACCATCTGAATCTGTCGTTGTATGTAGGATATAGGTTCAAACCCGTGTTTACGGATGGTTTCGCCATATCCAGCCTAGTATCCTTCCCGGCATCCGACGCATTGGTGAGCAAGATGGCTCCCAAGACGATAACCAAAAGAATCGCAGCGGCGGATAGCTTGTACGAACCTTCCTTAAACTTGGCAATCATCATCATTCTCCGTTTCGCTTCATATTTGCTGTCCCCAAAATGCGACAGGTTGATGCCAGGAGGAGGTTGTTGGGAAAATGAACGCGACAGCATGAGTAACGTCTTGCCATAAGGCAAAGCTTCACGCTCTCCCAATGTTTCAAGAACTCTTGCGTCGCAGGCCACCTCCTGATCGGCTTTCATTTTTCGAACGGAATGCCACACCAAAGGGTTGTACCAATGCATTCCTACGGAAAGAGCCCACAGAGAGTTGAACCACAGGTCTTTACGCTTGTAGTGAATCAGCTCATGCATCAGGATATGCGTTAGCTGGTTTGAATCAGCGATCGTGCTGACATCTTCGGGCAAATAAATCCTTGGCTTCCATAAGCCATAAAGACAAGGACTGCGAAGATAGCTTGTTTCATAGGCGTATATTCGTTTTTTTATGTTCAGCTTTCGTTTACACGCTTCAAGAACGTCGAGTACTTTAGTGTTCTCAATCTTTATGGAGTTTTCAAATCTTTTTCTGAAAATGAGCGCGCTCAGCAGGTAATATCCTCCTAAGCATAGAAGCCCTACAAGCCATACCAGCGAGCCGATCGATAGCCAAGTCAGTCCATTCGTAATGCCTGTGGAATGGTCTTGAGAAGAACGTGTTATGAAGGAAGACCCAAGTTCCTCTGCCGGATTTGGAGTGAGTTCAGGAAGCTGGTTTTTTACATCAGTTTCATTGTATTGAATTTCCGTGCTTGATCCGTTCTCACTTTGATGAGTAGGTTGTATACTTTGCTGATCCGAATTTCGTTCCATCGGGAACATTTGCGGCAGCACATTAAACAGGCTCATCGGACTCTGCGGAGCAATGGGAACCAGAAGCTTAATTAACACAAGAAACCACAATATATAAACAACTCTCGGTTTAAGATGCTTTTGGAACAGCTTCCGGATCAAAAGCAATAACAGTAGGATTACCGTCGATGCCACTGACGCTGTGAACAGAAGAGTGAAGGCCGTTTCCAGATACTTCATGACTTCTTCTTGTTCTCCAAGATTTGTTGAAGCTCCTCAATATCTTTCTCCGAAAGTGTCTCTTCTTCGAGAAATTTTGCGCACAGCATCCCTACAGCTCCTTTATAAACTCTATTCAGGAATGAGCGATTCTCGGCTTTCAAGTATTCATCATGCGAAACCAGCGGATAGTAGAGGTAATTCCGGCCGGACTTTTCAAATCGAATGGCCTTTTTCTTGTGAAGCCTATTCAGGAAGGTTTTAACTGTCTGGTCTGACCATTGCATTTGCTGGGTTAATTCGGAAATGATCTCGCTGGCGGACATAGGCTCCTTTTCCCAGAGAAGCTTCATCACTTCGCTTTCGGCTTCGGTAATGTGAGGGGATTCGTGCATGGTATTCACCTTTCTTGTTTTTTTGTTTACAGCTGTAAACGATGTTTAAAGTTTACAAGTGTAAACGAAACGTGTCAAGCCTAAATCGAGCTCCCTGAACCCAACAAAATATTCATGCTTTTACCACCCGCATCCTTGAAAACGGCATACAGTTGACGATCCATCTTTGTAAATGTTATTTTGTAATAATACCCATTTTATGGGTCATAAATGAAGGAGTGCTTGGCATGAAGTTACCTTTACACGATCGATTCATTAAACAAGCGATTGAACATGTAAGCAAAGATCAACGTTTTATGGGCCTGCTCGCAGGCGGATCTATGTTGTATGGAGAAATGGATGAGTATAGTGATCTGGATTTAATTATCGTCTACGATGATGCTTTTCAAAAAGAGATCATGGAACAGCGCATCCCATTTGCCGAAAGGCTTGGTCATTTACTTTCTGCATTCACAGGCGAGCATGTTGGGGAACCCCGATTGCTTATTTGTTTATATGGACCAGCCCCTCTCCATGTCGATTTAAAATTTGTTCATTTGGAAGAGCTCGAATCCCGGGTCGAGAACCCACTGATTCTTTGGGAGAGAGGTAGTGGAATTTCAACAATACTCCATAATACAAGTGCATCGTTCCCCTCCCCTCAGCCTCAATGGATCGAAGATCGCTTCTGGGTATGGGTTCATTACTGTGCTGCAAAATTAGGGAGAGGCGAATTATTCGAAGTGATTGATACGATAACATATATGCGGAATACAGTGTTAGGACCATTGGTACTCATCCACAACGGTCATTCCCCGAGAGGAGTCCGAAAGCTCGAGAAATATGCTCTCAAGGAAATGGAGGAATTACAAGGAACGGTCCCTATCCATAGCTTTGAAAGCTGTTATCATGCGTTAAAAAATACGATCCAGATGTATCAGCGACTACGCCAAGGTTCGGATATTGTGCCAAGGAACGAAGCAGAACGCGTCTCTATCGAGTTTCTTGACGGTATCTATTCAGAAAATTCCAATGGAGGCTCGTTCAACGAACGGAAACTATAGCGCAGCATAAACACAACAGCAGCCGATCCAACGGATCGGCTGCTGTTGTTACTCTCACAAGGGTTTGTTCGATGAGGCGTCATGATTTTAATGAACTATTCATTTACGCGAATCGCTAACAGGCGTTTTAGATTGTCATCAATAAATTGATTATCGGCAGAGTTGATTCCACGGCCGGCAAAATGGCCCCAGATCGACTCGATCGGTTTAAAAACCGCATGAGGTATAAGCTTAGCCTCATATTCACTATCGTCCGCGGGACAGAAGAGATCCGTACTTCCCGGCATGATGCAAGCATGCGCCTTAATGCTTCCCAGCGCCTTATCGAAATCCCCGTTATAAGCGGGGTTTGCACTAATATCCGCATGTTGGCCGGTCCATAACATGGCCAGTACGTTGTGCGGATCCATCTTCATAAAGCTATCCTCCCAGACGCCAGCCATAAAATCTGCCAAAGTTCTGAATCCCATCTCACGATAAATTTCCTCTCTGTAAAAGGCCTGAGATACACCCCATCCCGCATAGACATCGCCAACGGCGCGCATGTCAGTAGAAGTCAACCCGTCAAGTTTACTGGAATCGAATCGGACTGCAGCCATGAGCGCGGCTTTCATTCCGCCCAGGACTACATACGTTTGCGGCCAGGTCTTTGCTACTCCGGCGAAAGGAGCGATTCGTTCCACCATGTCGGGATAGCTTGCCCCCCATTGGTAGGCTTGAATGCCTCCCATGGACCAACCGACAACGAGAGCAATCTTCTCAATGCCGAATTTTTCGGTCACCAGCCGATGCTGGAATGTAACGTTGTCATAGATCGTTACCTGCGGAAAATTCGCCCGGTCGAATGGAGGAGGCGTGTTGCTGGGAGAGGAGGATAATCCGTTGCCCAGCAGATTGGGAACGATGATGAAATATTCTCGCGGATCCAGTGCCATGCCGTCTCCGATCAACCATTCATTTTGAACATGCTGGTCGCCAAATGCCGTTGGATAGACGATGACATTATCTTTCTTTTCATTCAATTTTCCATAAGTCTTATAAGCAAGAAAAGCGCTCGGTAACGTTACTCCCGACTGCAAGGTTACGTCCCCCAAATCAAAAATTTCATAATCCATCATATCGTTTGCTCCTTTCAAGTTGAAACCAATAGATTGTATTTCTTGTTGTCAGTATAGTTCTGTGTTACTCTCAATAAAAGTGAATAGAATTCAAAGCAGTGTTCAATATTATTGAAAATGAAAGGGGAGCGTGTGATGGAATTGCGCCAGCTGATTACGTTCCGTACGGTTGCATCCACATTAAATTTCAGTCGGGCTGCGGAAGTGCTAAACTACGTCCCCTCCAACGTCACGATGCAAATAAAAGCATTGGAAGATGAGCTTGGGGTTCGTCTCTTTGACCGATTGGGCAAGCAGCTTGTTCTCACGACGGCGGGGAAACGCTTTTTAACTCACATTCAAGGTGTTCTGGACAAGCTGGACGAAGCTCGCAGCGTGATTCATGACAATGAAGATTTAACCGGCACCCTGACGATCAGTGCCAATGAGGTCGTGTGCGCCTATCGGCTCCCAGCTGTCTTTCAACGATTTCGCTCGCAGCATCCGGGGGTTCGTCTGATCTTCCGCTCCGTTCCTAATCTAGAGCTCAAGCAAGCACTATTTGAGGGAACTGCCGACGTCGTCTTTATGCTGGATGAGCCCATTCGCTCGAGCAGACTTGCCGTGGAGCCGTTGGTGGAAGAGAGGTTTCGTCTCTTTGCTGCTCCCGACCATCCTCTCGCCAAAAGAAAACTGCTGCAGCTGGAAGATTTTCACGGAGAAGTGTTCCTGACGAATGAAAAGGGTTGTCCTTACCGAACCATGTTCGACCGGTCATTTGAGAAAGAGGGGATAGATAGTATTACGTATTTAGAGTTTCAAAGTGCTGAAGCGATTAAACAATGTGCCGTTTCGGGAATCGGTATTGCCTTCCTTCCTGAAATCGTAACAGAAGCTGAAGTTGATCGGGGCGACCTTGTTGCTCTTCCATGGGAAATTCCGGATCTGCACGTGTATACCCAGATGTCTTGGCATAAAGACAAGTGGCTTTCACCAATCATAGAGTCTTTTATAGAAGCGGCAGGAGAAGTGCTTGCAAATTCCCCTATTCATGCCGTGTAGTTCGCAGAACCATTTATTAAACAAAAAACAAGTTCTTATCTTTTTCGAAAGACAAGAACTTGTTTGGTTAATATGAATTGTGGGGGAACGTATCATATGGATAGAAGGGATTGGCTAGAGGCACTAAGGTTCTTTACTTACAACCGCTTGTAATCCTGGACAATGGTGTCCACCACATGCTTTCCCCAATCCGCAGCTTCCGAGCCCTTTTCATTCCAATCAAAGGTGATGAGCCCTTTCCATAGGGCCCATCCGCGAGCGCGATGAATGGTGTCCTCATCAAAATCCATCCGTTTCAGGAAGTGGCCGCGGCTGGCTTCATCAAAAAAGTTCCAGGCCATCACAAGGTCGCTCGAAGGATCGCCTACGCCCATCGTTCCAAAATCAATAACGCCGCACAGTCGTCCATCCCTCACGAGCAAATTGCCTACGGCAACATCACCATGCAGCCACAGCGGCTTTGATTGGTATCTTGTCGCAAGGGCAAGCTCCCATATTTCCGTTAGCAGCTTGTGATCGTATTGCCCGGATAGCTTTTCGATGATCGTTCTTGTCTCATCATCATATACCGTAAGATTTCCCCCTCGATGAAAGTTCTGGACCCCTGCCGGGACGCCGCGGCTTGCGTCGATCGCCTCCAACTCTTGTAAAAAACTGGCGAGATCTTCGGCAAATTGGTTGTGATCGGATATGTTGCTGTGCGTGACCGTGTCGCCGTCAATCCAAAGGTTCACGGACCAGGGAAGAGGATATTCGTCCGTGGGCGCTCCTTTGGCAACCGGAACCGGAATGGGGACGGAAAGAAGCGGCTTGAAAACGGGAAGCCAGGTCAGTTCTTTTTCAACAGCCGAGGCGTAGCGTTCATGGCTTGGTAAACGGACGGTCATTTCACTGCCCAGTCGGTAGGTACGGTTATCGTGGCCGCTTTTTTCTACAGGCATTATCTCTAAATTCGCCCATTCCGGAAATTGACTATCGATTAATCGGCGTACCAGCTCACAGGTAATCTCCATCTTCTCACCGCTTTCTAAAAAATGGTAATCAAATTATAACCTTTCACCTGCATCTCCTCAAGGGTTGGAGACCGAGAAATAAGAACGTAAAAAAAACCGGGATATGTATAGCCCGGCTATCGCTGTTTTTGATCATGTCTCTATGAAATCAGACCAGTCACCATGGGGCAGAGCAATGTTATAATCAGCTCAAACCTTTAAAAGTTGAAGAAAATAAGATTTTAAATCGACGACCCGTAGTGACTCCGGTTTATGGTCTGTACCGGCAATTATTAGAGGAACGAGCGACTCCGCTTGACTTATGCCCCCGTGCCCTGCGCCCCCTATATGGGTGGGTGAACTGCCGTACTTCAATTCAAATCCCGGCTTTGCGGTTACGACCATGTATTCCCCATGATGTGAATGTAAGGCAGCGGACAATCGCCGGAGAACATCGGGGTAATGTCCATAGTCCACCGTGTTCTTTTGGGTATTGATTTGTAAATCAAGCACTTCGGGATCTTCGGCCAATGTCCATGATTGATGATAGGGATCAACCAGGTCTCCTTGTGACCGATAGGCGAATTTCTTGGATGATTCTGATCGAACAACGCGAATCCAATCATCATCTTTCCAAGCCAATATATCGATTCTCGGATCAGCCTTCAATACCTCTGATATTTGCTCAAAAGAATATTGTGAGGTTAGCTTATACAGATAAGCCATTCTATCATTGATGGCAAGAATAAGCTCGGTCTGGTCCGTGACGGCGCCTCCCTGCCGTAAAATGCGGTATTCGTTCAAGATTTGCCCTAAATCAATGACCGGTTGGCGATTTTTTGGGTGGACGTGAGCCATTCCGTTATCCCCCATGATGATGATTACGGCTTTTTCCAGAGCCTCTTCCGGTGAACCAAATGCCTGCAGCAAGGTCTTCAATTGGTGATCGGTGCGGATCACGCCATCCAAATCCGACGGCCCTTTTTTATGTATTTTTTGGTCCAGATCGGGGAAATAGACATACAGAAAATCAGGCAATTGCTCGTTTTGAATAAGATGCGTCACCATTCCGAGCGAATATTCATTGTTAAAGCCGAACTTACCGATGGGGCTCACCGGCAAGCTTTTCACGCTTTTCAGCGGATTTGAGAATGCTCCATAGGCCAACAAATCCGGACCTTTGACCGTGATATTTTTAGGTAATGCTGTCGGCATATGAATCCAAAAAGGAAAATTCAGCTGGTGATCCGCGCTTCCCCGATAGATCAAACCATTAACGGACCCCGATTGTAACCCCATACGGTCCAATTCTTCAAAAATGGTCGGTATTTGCGGATTCAGGTGGTCGCCGTTCATACGGATTAAGGCATCATTCAAATATTGGTTGATTCCGTTCCTGTAGATTTCCCAAAATCCGCTGCCATAATTAATGACTTTTTTGTCTTGTGCTGAGTACCAGACCAGTCCCGGTACACGATGTTCATCCGGATACGTTCCCGTCAGCAGTGTGCAGTCAATCGACACGGACATGGTGGGAAATGAGGTGACGACATTCTTATAGTATTGACCGTGTTCCATCAAGAACTGAAAAGTTGGAAGTTTGTTTTGCCCGATTCCCTTATCAATCGCCTGGCTCATTAACGTATCGACACAAATGAAGATAATGTGCTGCAACCTGTTCACCTGCCAATTTTTTCTGCAAGCCTATTCTTAAGCCACATTATTTGCTTTCAGTATTCAAAATATTCGGCAAGCGGAATGTCATGTAGGATGACATTTGTATCGAAGGGGGAGTAGAAGTGAGCGATCGCGCGGATTTGGCGCTGCCATTGGATAAGCTTTTTGAACAGTTTCATATCAAAGTGGTCTCTCCATTAGGCGGGAGACTCAACCAGCACTGGCTGGTAAATTTCAAGAACGACCACCTTGTATTACGGCGCTGGTACAAAGAAACTCATTTGGATGAGATCGATTATGAGGTGAAATTGCTTAAAAGCATAGCTGAGCTTGGATGGCCTGTGGCTTCCGTTATTGAAGGGCCGTTCGAGATGGATGGGTATATCTGGGGTTTGTTCCCTTATCTTTACGGTGAATCGCCATCTGTCGACAACCGGGCGGCCGAACAGCGTGCAAGGGGGCGGCTTATGGGTCAGTTTCATTCAGACCTTGGCAAACTCAGTGGAATCGGTCAGCGCAAGGATTGGCGGCGGTGCGAAGAGATTCTATTTGACTCTGAGCTGGATCGATTGCTGTCACGAAATGAAAAGCAGCGCCCTGAGGAAATACGGATTCTGTGGTGGCATTTGGAGCGTGCCCGCAGGCGGGTGGAGGAGCTGAAACTTCATTCCAGACCCGGGATCGTGATCCACGGGGATTTTACACCCTGGAACCTGCGATTCCAGGATGGGAAGCTCTCCGGCATACTCGATTTTGAGCTTGCGCACTGGGATCATCGAGTAGGCGACTTTGCTCTTTCTTGGCGGGGAAAGTACGACGAGGTGATTTATGGGTATAATGAAGTATCACCTCTTGAGCTGGAGGAGTGGGAACTGATTACGCCCATATGGTGGGCGGGGTTGATTGAGAATGCATGCAGGCACCTGAAGGAAGGAACTTGGGACGACGGCTGGATTGTCAGGAAATTGTTAGAGCGTTCACCGTTGATGGGACAGGACGCCGTCCCGTTCCGTTAAATGCGGCTGTTAGACTTCAGGATGATAAACTTTAATTGGTTTGGTTCGTTTGAAAAAGTACTTCGAACATCGCTTTCCCTTTCTTCTCCAGCCAAGTGTCAAAATCCATAAGACCGGGGTGTAAGCTGCGCAATGTTGGAAAATCGACTTCGTAGCCGTCTCCGTTTAACCATTCATAGATCCGCGCCAAGGTTTCGTTGTGCTGACGTATCGTTTCTATAGGGATTTGTACATAGCTTATCGGGCGGCCTGTCGCACGAGTGATGGCTGAGGCAATGCTAGGCGGAGTCCGTGCGTCACCGGCGATTTCGATCGTTTTGCCCAGAAATTTGTCGGGATGTTTGAAGGCCAGCTTGACGAACGCACCGATGTCTTCCACAGCTATGCAATGTACAGGTACGTCCGGGTTGGTGGCTTCAGCCAATGTCCCATGCTGAATACCATAAAACGGACTGGCGTAACTTTCCATAAATCCCGACGGGCGCAAGATCGTTGCAGGAAGGCCAAGCGTCGTAATGTATTGTTCAATTTCCCACTTGGCAAAATAACGAAAGTGAGACTGTACGTCAGCACCGCTATTCGATGAATAAACGAAATGCTGAACCCCGGCATCTTTCGCCGCATCGGCTGCATTTTTACCCCAACGAATTTCTTCGGCCGTTCTTGCATCGCTAGGCTCCCACGTAGGTGGTTGAACGCTGAAGACCCCGTGCACTCCTTGCATGGCAGCATCCAGCGATGCGCGATCTCCCAAATCCCCACGGAACAATTGAGCACCCGCTTGAGCAAGGGTTTGGGCTGCCGTACTTGAAAGATCACGTGTGAAAGCACGCACCTGCCAGCCATCAGCAAGCAGATGTGACGCTGCCGCACCCCCTTGCTGGCCTGTGGCTCCTAAAACCAAAATCGTCTTCTGAAGCGTAGTCATATGCTTCCTCCTTCAAGGTAATGGAATAACTAATTGAAAGTGTAAATCATATATGATTTCTTTGTAAGGAGACACTTTGTTGAGTTATACTTACGAATAGTAAGTAATTTGTGAGGAAGTGATTGCTTGAACCCAAGTGATGAACAAAAATGCCTATCCGCAGTTAACGAAGCGTTACAAGTGATAGGCAGCAAATGGGCTTTCCTGGTAATCTCTCAATTGTATTATAGTCCTCAGCGCTTTAATCAGCTGCGCCGGAATTTGAGCACCATCAGCATCAAATCTTTAACCGATATTTTGCGGCATTTAGAACATTATAAAATCGTAAATCGTCAGGTTTACCCAACAAATCCTATTAGCGTCGAGTACTCTTTAACGGAAAAAGGGAGAGAGTATAGGGAAGTACTTTTTCAAATGCGCCAATGGGGAGAAAAATGGAGCTCCACCCCAAATGAAGCTGATCACCCTTAAATCGGAGAGTCATGTAATAAAAAAATGAGCACCGTCCCTCGGGACAATACTCATACCTGGAATAGCCGCTTTCTTTTGACTCATTCTGCTTCCGGCTGGAATCCCATCGCAATCGACATTCGGTTCCAACTATTGATCATCATGATTAACATCGTTAGATGGATGTACTGAGTTTCCGAAAAGTACTTCCTGACGTTATGATATACATCATCCGGCACTTTAAGCGAGGGCAGCAATGTTATATGCTCTGTAAGCTCTAACGCTGCCTTCTCCATTTCCGTGTAAAGGTTGCTTTCTTCCCATGCACTGAGACAATACAGCCTCATTTCGGATTCCCCTAACTTCCGGGCATCAGCTGCATGATAAGAAAGGCAATATACACATCCGTTAATTTGCGATGCTCTGAATATGACCAGTTCGCGAAGCTTTGGATCAAGATCTGTCGATTTCGTATACGCATCCAGCTCACCTAGAAGCTTAACTCCTTGCGGCGCTAATTTCATTACCTGATGAATATCAAACCGTTGAGACATAAAGAGTTCCTTCTTTCTTGTTTGATTTTTTTGCTCAGGCAAACCGTTTCATGCCTTAGCCAATCCAGTACTACAGGGAGGAATCGGAAAGGGTTTTACTTTTGACTAATCATATCTCGATATCACTGACAGTTACGGTCAGTATTTTTGTACCGGATTTCTTTTTATGAGACGTTCCTGAAGAAGGGCCTCTTAAGACACGTGTCCATCCAAGGACCGCCGACCTGTAGCCGCTACCAGGATTTGCGCGCTTCAGGAAACACACAGCTAACCAACATAGAAAAAGCAGTAAGCGACACCGCGGAATCGATGCAGTAAATGCCGTCAAACTGCATATTTCTCTGCAGCTTAAGAGGTGTTGGCCTGGTTTTGGATCATCTTGCTATAAAAGAAGGCTGTGGAGGATAGCAAAACAAAAAGCCCGACTAACATGAAGTTAATCGGGCTTTTGTGCGCAGGCCGGCTTTAATGATTAACTCTCAGGACAGAATATATATGTCCATCAGGGCCAATAAACCCAAAGAAGCGGACAATGCTTTCATCGCGGATGGGTTTAACCGGAACGCCTTTTGCACGAAGAAAGCGATAGACCAAATCAATTTGATTTGAATTCGTTGGTGTTTCTGGTTTTGTTAAATGGCAATTAAAAAATGTTTATAATAATCACAATAAAATTAATAAATTTGATTCAAAAATTAAAATAATTAATTTTTAGGATTCACAAATTGAATATATTGTTTTATAATTCAAAAAAAGAAAGGAGTAGAGTATGAAGTATCCCATCATCACACAGTGTCCTGTATGTGACCATCCGCTGCACGCAGTCAAGCTGGAATGTGGACATTGCCGGACGACGATTGAGAACACGTTTGAATTATCAAAGCTGGCTCTACTCTCACCTGAACAGCTCCATTTTGTAATCACCTTTCTTGTGAACAGGGGCAACATCAAGGAAGTAGAGAAAGAGCTCGGCATATCTTACCCGACAGTTCGCGGCAAGCTCAATGATATCATCACGGCCCTCGGTTACGATACGCGGAAGAAGCAGGAAGTCGATGAGAAAAAGGTCATTTCCATGCTGGAGAATGGCGAAATTACCGCGGACGAAGCGGTCAGAATGTTGAAGGATGAATAAGGAGGAAGAAACGATGAGAGAAGAAATCAGCAAAGTGCTCTCCATGATGCAGGAAGGCAAAATTGATTCTGATAAGGCAACGGAGTTGATTAATGCACTGCAGGAGAAGCAAATGGCACATCCATCGCAAGCCGTGCAGGTACTTGGGAAACCAGACTATTCGAAGAAATTGTCATCGGGTTCCGGCCGTTATTTAGACAAAACGTTGAAAATTCGAGTAACAACTGAAGAAAACGATAATGTCAGCATTAATTTACCGATTAAACTGGTGAAGGCGGTTCTCGGAGCGGGGCACAGCATCGCATCTAATATTCCGCAATCCGCGGAATATGTGAAGAATATCGATATCGATCTGCTGATCGATGCAATCGAAAACGAGCTTGACGGGCAAATCGTTGATGTCCGTACGGGTGACGGGAATACCGTCGCCGTAGTGATTGAGTAATTGGCCATGATAACTGTTAAGGTTAAGAGCAAAGGGTATGCTTTTGTGATTCCAGTCCCTTATGCCGTATTGCGCATGGGAAGTGGTATTCTGACTTCCGGTTTAGTTCAGCGCAAAATGAAGGATTGGATGAACAAGTCTGGCGGACATGCGGGTGGGGACTCGAGCCGGAATCAGGATTTCGATTCGGACGGCAGACGATTCGGGACTGAATTGCTGCTGTCAATTCTTGAGAACGCAAGCACGCAGCAAGCGATCAGGCAGCTCATCAAGGAACTGCAGCGGTGCAAAGGTACGGTTCTGGTCGATGTCCAGGCTCAGGACGGTACGAAAGTGTTGATTAAATTGTAGGCAAAGCTTTTAATTACAGCATCATCGTGCTAGAGAGAAGTGGCCTATGCTGAATCATAGCACGTAATACGACAGGAGCATATACGTGTGATAGCCGCGGCGCTGCGGCTTTTTGTGTTTTAGCAAGACATGTTTTTTTCAAAACCGAAAGCAAAGAACAAATATCACGTTGACGAGAAAAAAACATGGAGCTTATTTGGTTAACCATAATTAAGTTATGTTAACTAATCACAATTAGCGAAAAAGGGATTTTAGCAAAGTGTTTTAATAAATTAATTACCTTGACAGTCACAGTAGTGAATTGTATTATGCAGATATGGAGGTGATTGTATGAGTGATAACAAAATCACATCCGACCTGCTGCGAGGCCATACCGACACGATGATTTTACGATTATTATCCGAAGCGGACCGCTACGGTTATGAAATTGTCAAGCTGATTGCCGAACGTTCGGGAGGTGAGTACGAACTAAAGGAAGCCACGATGTATTCCAGCGTCCGGAGGCTTGAAGGGGACGGAGATATCGAGTGGTATTGGGGCGATGAATCGCAGGGCGGACGGCGCAAATATTTTCGAATTACCGCGAAGGGCAAGGAAACGTACGAGCGCAACAAAAGCAACTGGGAGTACGCCAAGCGTGTGCTTGAAAACTTGTTATAAGGGGAGTCGATGGGATGAACGAGAAATTGACGAACTATCTGAACGGGGTTTTTGCACCGTACGACGGGGTAAAGAGCGTCAGCGAATTAAAGGCGGACCTGCACTCCGATTTGCAGGAGCGGTTCCGTGAATTGAAAGCCGAGGGCAAGGACGATGAAACGGCTTTGGAGATGACCATCGACAGCATCGGCGACATAGAACAAACCGTACTGGAGGTGGCAAACCTCTCCCGTTCGCTGGAGCGGCAGGTGCTGACCAACCTCAGCGCGAGCAACTTGACGGGGAGCGACTTTGCGGGTGTTACCGCCCATAAGGGAAAATTCACAGCGAGCGCGCTGCGGGGATCCGACTTTACGAATGCGGACTTAACCGGCAGCTCGTTTAAGAGTAGTGACGTGCGGGACGCCCGTTTCGACGGCGCCAATCTGACCGACTGCAACTTATCCACCCTGGACCTTGCGAATGCAAGCTTCCATAAATCCATCCTCGTGCGTACGAACTTCAGCAAATCATGGCTGGCCGGAGCAAAATTCACAGGCGTTCATCTGACTGACGTCAACCTGACGATGACCGCTCTCACCAAAACCGTTTTTGAAAACTGTGTTTTTGACGGGGTGGACTTCACGTCCTCCGATTTGAGCGGACAGCGTTTTGACGGTCAAGTCTTCGTCGGCGTCAAGTTCGATAAAGCTGGATTGAAAGAAGTTTCATTCAAGGGCGCTACGCTCAAGAATGTATCTTTCCAAGGATCTCTGTTGACCAAGAAATATTACCGCGCGATTAAAACCGTTTGCTTTGACGGGGCGTCGATGGATAAGCTGACCTTTGCCGCACTCAAGGGCATGGATGCCAATTTGTCAAAGGTTACGGTGATCTAGTACATATCTCGATTTGGATACCCGAAACAGGAGGTGAGCCATCTTTTACTTGCCGATATTTCGTCTCGTTGATGCAGCTAATATACCTTTTTGACAAAGGGCTTTAAAGCATGAATGACAAGAGAGAAACATAGGGCTGATAACAAGTAAAGAGAGGTCATCCAAATGGAAAAGATGATATCGGGAAAAAGCAGCAGCGGCTTTTCCGAAACCGGGCTGCAAAGAATGCGTGACGTGCTGACGCGGCATGTTGAATCGGGGAAAATTCCCGGGCTCGTCGCCCTGGTCAGCCGGAACGGAGAAACGCACGTCGAAGCGATCGGCACGATGCGCCATGACGGTGGCGTACCGATGCGCCGGGATACGATCTTCCGGATGGCGTCCACTTCCAAGCCGGTCACGATGGCTGCGGCGATGGTCTTGCTTGACGAGTGCAGGCTGCGGCTGGACGATGTGGTAGATCCGTGGCTGCCCGAACTCGCCGACCGGCGGGTGCTGAAGAGAGCCGACGGCCCGCTGGACGATACCGTGCCGGCGCGGCGTCCGATCACAGTAAGGGACATTTTGACCTCCACATTCGGGCTTGGTATGGATATGACGTCGCTGGGCACGCCGATCATGAACTCCATTTTCGAGCAGGGGCTCACGCCAGATCTGCCGGAACCGATGCCCGAGCCGGATGAGTGGATGCGCCGCCTGGGTGCGCTTCCGCTGATGCACCAGCCCGGAGAGCGCTGGCAGTACCACATCAGCAACGATCTGCTCGGCGTACTCGTGGCCAGGGTCACGGGTCAATCATTTGAGACATTTCTGCGCGAACGCATCTTCGATCCCCTCGGCATGAAAGACACAGGTTTCCATGTGCCCGCCGACAAGCTCGACCGCCTGCCGCCCCTTTATGCCCCCAACCCGCAGACCGGTGAGTTCACCGTGTGGGACGAAGCCGAAGGGGGACGCTACAGCCAGCCTCCGGCGTTCCAGGGCGGCGGAGGCGGACTTTGCTCCACTGTTGATGACTACCACGCGTACTTTCAAATGCTGTTGAATCAGGGGATGCACGGGAACGAACGGATCCTGTCCCGGCCCGCCGTTGAGCTGATGACCACCAACCGCCTTACGCCCGAGCAGCAAGCCGCCCGACACGCCATGGCCACGAACAATGTCCACGTGTCATTCGGTCAAGGGCAGCACGGCGGCTGGGGCTTCGGGATGGCGGTGCGCACCTACCGTGGTGACTACGCGCCCATCGGCCAATTCGGCTGGGACGGCGGAAGCGGCACCTCGACCTACGCCGACCCGCACAACCAGGTCACGGGTATTCTTCTCACCCAAGTCGGGATGTCTACTCCGGATTCAGCGCGGCTTATCCACGACTTCTGGACTACGGTCTATCAGGCCATCGAAGATTAACAACTGGGTAACATTAGCCTCGATGTACCACCTCAAGAAAGGGCACAGAGCCTTTCAGAAAATTCTCCATCCATTTGAGATTCTGGGAATCGATCAGCATATTCAATAATGAAGCAGGTTAGAAGGCGGCCGTCATGATGATCGGCTGTCTTTTAATTTGCATGAACGTCTCACGCTTGTATGCCGCATGATTGCGGTTATTTGTTTTTTTACGATATACGTTACCTGACAAAACTGAGGACCAGAACAAATAGACGGATGTTGGGAGTAGAGTACTTTTTGGTGCCTATAGTACTTCAAAGTGCGTACTTTCCTTCTCTGTTTAAATGCTTCATAATCTATTTTTGTTAGACGATAAAATGACATTTGTTGATTTGATTAGGAATTAGTTTCCATATCAATGAACTATCAAATTGAATTATATATACTAGGAGGACATCTTAGATGAGAAATATACTGCAAGGAAAAATTGGATTTGGTACGGCGCCGCTAGGCAATATGTATCGCAATATCCCGGAGGAAGAAGCTATAGCCACTGTAGATGCAGCTTGGGAGAGCGGCATCCGTTACTTTGACACAGCTCCGCTGTATGGATCTGGCTTGGCGGAGATTCGTCTGGGTGAAGCACTGTCGAAAAGAAACCGGGACGAGTACGTTTTAAGTACAAAAGTAGGCCGAATTATTTCGGATGAATTGGAAGATCCATCTGCACGTGATTTAGGGGAAAAAGGGGGACTTTTCGAATTCGGCCGTAAGAATAAAATTATCAACGACTACAGTGCGGATGCGACCCTTCGCTCGATCGAGGATAGTTTGAAACGTTTAAAAACAGATCGTCTGGACTTTGTTTATATCCATGATGTGGCGCAAGACTTTTATGGTGATGAGTGGATTTCGCAATTTGAAACGGCCCGAACCGGGGCATTCCGTGCGCTCACACGTTTACGTGAAGAAGGAGTCATTAAGGGCTGGGGCCTTGGAGTAAACCGGGTAGAGTCGATCGAACTCATGCTGGAATTGGAAGAACCCAAGCCGGATGTATCTTTGCTGGCTGGTCGGTACACCTTATTGGACCATGAGCGTGCGCTGCAACGAGTTATGCCTGCGGCAGTAAAACATCAGATGGACATTGTTGTCGGCGGACCCTATAGCTCAGGTGTTCTTGCTGGAGGTACCCACTTCGAGTATCAAAAAGCGACACCAGAAATTGTGGCAAAAGTTGAGAACATCAAAAATATTGCAGATCGTCATCAAATCAGCATCAAGGCGGCTGCTTTACAATTTTCGCTGGCTAATCCGGCGGTTGCAGCCGTCATTCCCGGTGCAAGTCGTCCTGAGCGGATTGCAGAAGACAAAGCTGCATTGAATACAGTCATTCCGGCTGCTTTCTGGGAAGAAATGCGCGAACAAAAACTGGTAGCACCCCATGCACCGCTGCCTATCGACATGAAATCAATAGGGGAGTAATGAACATGGCACATACGGCTGTCTGGCAGTTTCACCCCGGCAGGGGTCAGTGATCAAGAGGCTATTGATCTGTTCCATGGGATCTATCAAGACGGCTTAGAGGCATTACGACAAGCATTTTTAGATTGAAGATGTAATAAGTAAAAGAGGCGTGTATCTGAGGCGAAATTTGAACTTGGATACACTCTTTTTTTGTTCGCTCAAATACAGAAGCGTTCATAAAATATGCCCAAGTATGATTTGCTGTGCTCAAGGTTCGAACTTGTGGGTCATATCATCCTTTCCATAAAAGCAGGAAAGTGCATGAAGCAAGAGGAATACATAGACAAATCATCAAGCGAAGGAGGTCATGAAGTGGCGTTTCCGACACATATCGTATCTGCAGGCGGTATTGTAGAAGATGGAAAGGGAAATATCCTATTAGTAAAAGCGCATGACGACGGTTGGGTATATCCTGGGGGAATCACTGAAGTTGGCGAAAACCTGATGGATGGCGTGATCCGTGAAATCAAAGAGGAAAGTGGAATAGACGCCACGGTTAGCCATTTAATCAGTGTGGTTTCAAATACAGCGATCCATAAGTGGTATGACGGTGTAACCGATGTTCCTACGAAGGTCATGTTTGATTTCGTGTGTACAGCTGTGGGGGGAGAGTTAGCGACGTCTGAGGAGACGAGCGAATGCAGGTGGGTTCCCAAAGAAAATGTTTTGGATTTGATCACCTTACCCGCAATCCGCATGCGGTACGAAGCTTATTTGAACTTTAACGGCTCTGTGAATTATATGGACTACGTCACTGCAACAACTTCTGAATGTCAGGTTAAACTTCAAAGAAACATTTAGTTGTACGTGCCATTAAATCCTTTCATTACGGGATACTTTTAGTTCAGGGTCATCCAGCAGCAGATTTTCAATGTAAATTTAGACAAGCACATATCCTCTGAATAGCCGCATGATTGCGGCTTTTTGAAGTTCTCCTCCTATTGTGCCGGCGCGGCGGCTAAGAACTCAAGGCTAATGTTGAAGAAAGCATCCTACTGTTCTACATTCCGGAATAATAGGATTTAAACTGTGAAGGCGTCATATTCATATAGAACCTGAACCATTTGGAAAAATAACTGACATGTTGATAGCCAGACTCGAGAGCAGCCTCAAGCACATTGTACGATCCTGTGCTCAGCAAATTAGCAGCTTTGTTGATGCGGATAAAATTCAGAAATTCCATCGGCCGCATCCCGGTCTGCGTTTTGAAAAATTTGCAAAAATGGGAGCGGCTGAGAGAAACTACGCCAGCCAACTGATCCAATGCTAGCTTTTCGTGAGAATGCTCTTCCATAAAAGCCAGCACTTTTTTAATTTGCTGGTTATATTCGTTTCCGGGGCTGTTTCGCGGCTCTGCTCTTTGTTCCATCATTCCGAACTGGCACATATCTGCAATCAGTTGCAGGAGAAGGCCCTTCAAGCTCAGCTCGTAAGCGGGTGAACGGTTCTCGTAACGAACAAGGATCTGTTTTATATAGCCCAACAATTCGGGAGGCGTGCCGCCTGAAACCGATAATAAGTCGGGAAGTCGGAGTTCCCCAAGCAGGATTGGCCCAAGGAACAGCTCCTGGATTCGATCCGCTTGGATCGAAGACAACCAGGATAACTTAAATACGATCGAGTAATAGCATATCCCCATATCTTGATCGTTAATTCCCGAATGGAGTTCGCCTGGGTGAACGACGAGCGCTTCTCCTTCACGGATAGCAAACTCCCGGCTTTCGATTCGGAATGTGGCCGTTCCCTTGGACAAATAAATGATTTCCATCTCATTATGCCAATGGACGGGGAGAATGGAATGAACCCCGGCTTGATGCTCCACTTTGTATATATACAGGGGGAAGCCGGGAACTCCGTGCAGCTTGTTTTCTCGGTACCGGTGCTCGTACATTTGGGCTCTCCTAAAAATCGTAATATAGTGACGATAGTACGCGATTAAATGCTAGATCATTCAAAAACAACAATAATATCATTATATTAAATCACATCCTTAGGGAAAGGAGTAGTGATATTCATAAAATTCGGGTTTCATACATTTTTATGGTATGGATCATAACCGATGGAAAAGAGGTGACCGGTTTGTTTACCAACTTTCGCCATGATGAAGTAAGGTTGACAGACAGTTCCTTTGCATTTCGCAGACAACTTGTAAAAAAGTATATTGTTGAATTTGATCTGAACCGGCTTATGCATACGTTCAAAATGAATGCCGGGCTTCCGTCCAACGCGGAGCCCTTGGGCGGGTGGGAAAGCGAAGATAGCGGTCTCCGAGGACATTTCGTCGGTCATTATCTGTCTGCCTGTTCCAAATTTGCCTTTGCCGATCAGGACGAGGGGTTGAAATCAAAAGCAAATGAAATCGTCGATATGATGGAGTTATGCGCTAAGCCTAACGGATATTTGAGTGCTTTCGAAGAGGAGAAGCTCGATACGCTCGAATTCGAGGAAAATCGAAATGTATGGGCGCCGTACTACACCCTGCACAAGATTATCCAGGGGTTGGTCGACTGCTATGCGTATCTCGGCAGTGAAAAAGCTCTGGCTCTTTCCGTAAATCTGGCCCACTACATTCACGGACGTTTTGAAAAGCTTTCCTTCTGGAAAATCGATGGGATTCTCCGTTGTACGAAGGTGAACCCTGTAAATGAGTACGGAGGGATCGGCGATGCCCTGTACACCTTGTATGACATCACCGGCGATGCCAAAATACTTGAGCTGGCCCAACTCTTCGACAGGGATTATTTCCTGGATCATCTTGCGGACGGCAAGGATGTTCTTGAAAATCTGCACGCAAACACTCACCTGCCGATGATTATAGCGGCAATGCACCGGTTTGACCTTACGGGCGAGGAAAAATATCGAACGGCGGCCTTGAATTTTTATGATTACTTAAAGGGAAGAACTTTTGCCAATGGAAACAACAGCTCAAAGGCCACCCATTTTATCAAAGGCGGAGTTTCCGAAAAATCGGAGCACTGGGGAGGCTACGGACAACTGGCAGATGCTTTGACCGGCGGCGAATGCGAGAGTTGCTGCGCGCATAATACGGAAAGGATTCTGGAGCGGTTGTTTGAATGGTATGGGGCGGTTGAGTATCTGGATCATATGGAATCGCTGAAATACAATGCGGTGTTGAATAGCGCCAGCGATGAAACGGGCCTTTCGCAATACCACCAGCCGATGGGCAGCTGCGCGATCAAAAAATTCAGCGATCCGTACGATTCCTTCTGGTGTTGTACCGCCTCAGGCATCGAGGCAATGAGCGAGCTGCAGAAGAATATCTGGTTTAAAAGCGGGGATGCTCTGCTGATGAATGCCTTTATTCCATCTGCTGTGGTTTGGAAAGAAAAGCATGTCACAATCACGCAGCATACGGAATTCCCCGATGGGCTTACGTCCAAGCTCGTGGTTGATGCAGCCGGACCGTCAGCTTTCAAATTAATGCTCAAGGAAAAAGCAGTTAAAGCTGTAAAAATCAATTCCGCTCCGATCGAACTTATCAGGGAAAACGGGTACGTCGGGATTCAACGTGTTTTTCAGGATCAGGATACGATTGAAATTGAAATAGAGGCTTCCCTGCATTTGGTTCCGCTCCAAGGTTCAGACCGTTTGGCGGCGGTGATGTTTGGCACCGTGTTACTGGCTCAGATCGGGCAAGGTTCGCTTTTGCAAGGGATGTCAAATGCAAATATCAACGAAAGATTCGTCAGGGCGGAAAAGAAGCAACTGGAGTTTGCCCTTGACGATGACCAAGTCAAACAAGCGAAATTCATACCGCTATTCAGAGTTGAGGAAGAAGCGTATTCGGTATATTTGGACTTAGAAGAGGATTCCAGCCTCAACCGCCGTTTTTCCTTTGCTAAAGATGGCAGCTCGGCGTATGAAGAAGCGTGAAGGCATATTTAAAGGAGTGAACGTTTATGATGAAAAAACAAGGGCTAAACCCCTATCTCCCATCGTGGGAATACATACCTGACGGGGAACCGTACGTTTTTAACGACAGAGTTTATGTATATGGCTCGCATGACCGCTTTAACGGACATGTGTTTTGTTTAAACGACTACGCTTGCTGGTCGGCACCCGTGAATGATCTAGGCGACTGGCGGTACGAGGGCGTGATCTACACCAAAACGGATGACCCGCTAAATCCTGATGGCAGAATGTGTCTTTATGCGCCCGACGTTACCGTCGGACCGGATGGTCGTTATTATCTTTATTATGTCCTGGATAAGGTTCCGGTTGTTTCGGTTGCCGTCTGCGAAACACCTGCTGGAAAGTATGAATTTTACGGATACGTAAGGTACGCGGACGGTACACGTTTGGGCGAAAGAGAAGGAGACGAGCCCCAGTTTGATCCGGGTGTATTGACAGATGGGAAGAAGACGTACTTATATACCGGCTTCTGTGCACCCAAGGATAAATCCAGACATGGCGCAATGGCCACGGTGCTTGGTGAAGATATGCTTACCATTGTGGAGGAACCTGTATTTGTCGCCCCAAGTGAACCTTACAGTACGGGAAGCGGGTTTGAAGGGCATGAATTTTTTGAGGCTCCCTCCATCCGAAAGAAGGGTGATACCTATTATCTTGTCTATTCATCGATTGTCATGCATGAATTATGTTATGCCACCAGTAAATTTCCGACAAAAGGCTTCGTTTATCAGGGCGTCATCATAAGCAACAATGATCTTCACATCGATTCCTACAAACCGGCGGACAAACCGATGTATTACGGCGGTAATAACCATGGCAGCATTGTGGAAATGAACGATAGATGGTTCATTTTTTATCATCGCCATACCAACGGTACGGCTTTTAGCCGGCAGGGCTGCATCGAACCGATCGTCATTCGGGAGGATGGAACGATTCCTCAAGTGGAAATGACCTCTTGCGGTCCTAATGACGGCCCGCTTGTGGGTCGCGGTGAATACCACGCCTACTTGGCATGTAATCTGTTCTGTAAAGACGAAGAATTGTATACAGGCGGTTTTGGCTCAGGGGCATGGATGGACAGCCGTTTTCCGAAGATCACGCAGGAGGGAAGAGACGGAGACGAAGAGATCGGATACATCGCTAACATGACAGACTCCGCTACTGCCGGTTTCAAGTATTTCGACTGCCAAGGAATCCGGAAGGTGAAAATCAAGGTGCGTGGTTATTGCCAGGGCAACTTTGAAATTAAAACGGCTTGGGACGGCCCGGCTCTCGGTAAAATACCTGTTAACTTTACGAATATATGGACGGAATATTCAACGGATCTCGTCATTCCGGATGGCATACAGGCTCTATATTTTACGTACACAGGCAGCGGAAGCGCGGATCTGGCTTCGTTTATTTTAGAGTAAGCCGCCCGCCCGTGAACCAGCTTCCCGAAAAAATACGCAAGCAGTTCCGAGCATTTTCCGGAACTGCTTTTTGTTTTTTGTGTGATCTTTTAATGATAAAGCCATGGAGGCCGAGTATTAAAAAATGACAACGCTTTCTTAAGAATGTTGGCTTACGAGCAGGTGGGTCAAGAGGATAGACTAGCAATAAAGGAGGAGCGCATATGGATTTGGATGCACAGTTTACGAGAACTGCGGATCACGGCGGCCAGCAGCACCAATTATGGAAGCGGTTCAAAAAGCAAAAAGTACTGCATGTATTTGTAGGGCTGGGTATGATCTTTCTGCTGATTTTCTCGTACACGCCGATGTTCGGTATTCTTATGGCGTTTAAAGACTACAGTATTTCAAATGGTATCAAGGGGATCTTTACCAGCGAGTGGGTCGGTCTGAAATATTTCGATGAATTCATCCATGATTATCAGTTTGCCACGATTGTACGCAACACGCTTGTCCTGAGCTTACTGAAGGTCATTTTCGCTTTTCCCGCACCGATTTTGCTTGCGATCCTGTTGAATGAAGTGAAAAATATGGCGTTCAAGCGATTCGTTCAGACGATCAGCTACCTGCCGCATTTTATTTCCTGGGTTGTTGTCGTCGGAGTATCCTACGCCTTCCTGTCTGCGGATGTTGGCATGGTAAACCGGGCCCTGGTCGAAACCGGGCTGATTGACAAACCGCTCAACATTTTGACGAGTCCGAACTATTTCTGGGGGCTTGCCGTCGGCAGTGCGATTTGGAAGGAAATGGGCTGGTGGACGATCATCTTCCTGGCCGCCATCACGGGGATTAATCCTTCGCTTTACGAAGCTGCCGAGATGGATGGTGCCGGAAGGCTGGCACGAATCCGATATATCACACTTCCGGGAATCAGAGGAACGATCGTCGTCGTGCTGGTGTTGACCATTGGCAGTATTCTCGGAGGCGGCCTGGTTGGCTCCAACTTCGAACAAGCCTACTTATACGGCAACAGCATCAACAATCCGACATCGGAAATTGTTCAGACGTACGCATTCAAGGTTGGTCTGAGTGACGGGCGATTCTCCTACGCGGCAGCAATCGATCTCATTCAGTCCGTCATCTCGGTCATTTTGATATTTTCCAGTAACTTCATTGCCAAGCGGGTGTCAGGGTCAAGCTTATTCTAAAAAGGAGGGCTGGTGGTGCTGAAGAGCCAAAGACAGAAGGATGTTATTTTTGACAGCTTTATTTACATCATGTTGTTTATATTGATGCTCATCATGCTGTATCCATTCTATTATGTATTCATCGCCTCGTTTAACAAAGGTTCCGATACGCTATTGGGAGGCATTTATTTGTGGCCCCGAAACGTAACTCTGGAAAATTACAAAATTTTTCTGGAAGATCCGAAGTGGTATCGAGCCTTTTTGGTCACGGCTGCCCGGACGATATCGGGCACGGCATTGGGACTGCTGCTGACAAGCCTGGTCGCTTACGCCCTTTCGCACCGTGATTTGTTGTTTAGCAAAACGTATTTTACGGTCATCATTTTCGCGATGTACTTTTCCGGCGGATTGATTCCTTATTACGTCGTGCTGCGCTCGATTGGATTGCTTAATTCATTTGCAGTATACATCGTGCCGTCCATGCTCAACACGTTTTTCCTGCTCATTGCCATCTCGTTCTTCCGCGAAATCCCGGGCGAACTCAAAGAATCGGCGCATATCGACGGCGCTGGCGAACTCAAGATCTTTTTTCGGATCATCCTGCCGGTCTCAACGCCGGTACTCGCCACGATGGCGTTATTTATGGGTGTCGGCCAATGGAATTCGTGGCTGGACTCCGCTTATTTTGTGCAATCGGAAAACTTGCGAACGCTTACCTTCCGGATGATGGAAGTGATCAACAAGAGCAACACGCCGCTGGATTCCATCGCTGTAGCAAACAGCGCCTCGGCTTCGGCCGGCGTGACGAGCTTCTCGCTGCAGGTGACGGCGATGGTCATCTCCATCGTGCCGATCATATGCGTATACCCGTTTTTGCAAAAATATTTTGTGCATGGAATTATGTTAGGATCTGTGAAAGGGTAAATCGCTGTTTCTATATTTAACCGCTTACATTAAAATACCAGTAAATCCATTGGAGGGGTACACTTGAAAACAATCAAGAGCTATAAGCTGCTCGCTGCGGCACTGTCTGCGGTGCTTGCCTTTACAATGCTGTCCGCCTGCGGCGGCAACGGTAACGGCGGGAACTCGGCTGCGAAGCAGGACGGTGATTCTTCGGCATCATCAGGCGGCGTGAAGGAATTATCGCTGTTTATCGATGCGCCGTGGTATCCCGTTAAGGAATGGAAAGGCCCGGTAGCCGAGAAGATCACCGAAAAGACAGGAGTCAAGCTGAATGTCACTGTGGCAACCGACGATAAGCAGCTGCCGCTGATGATCGCTTCAGGAGATTTGCCCGACCTCGTCTTCACGTATGCTAACATCGATCGGCTGTCGGACTCGAAGCTGTCCTATCCCTGGAATGAGTTGATCGAAAAATATGCGCCCGATTTCAAAATCGACAAAACGAGAATCGCGATCCATACGATGGACGACGGCAATTTCTATACGGTGCGGAATTCCTTCGCTACGCAGGAGGAAATGGCTCAAAACAAATATTCGATTGGCAGCGACGGCCATCCAGGTGTTGCCGTTCGGGAAGATATTCTGAAGGAGCTCGGCAATCCGCCGATCCAATCGCTGGACGATTTTGTAAAAGTTTTAGGCATGGTCAAGCAGAAGCATCCGGAGATGGTTCCGCTGGTTCTGGATAAGGAATGGGTTGAGCAGTACTTTATGCAGCAGTTCGGCACGGAAGCACTCATTGACGGCTGGTATGAACGAGACGGCAAAATCGATTATGCGATCAGACAACCGAAGATGCTGGAGTATTTCAAGTTTATGAACAGCTTATATCGCAACGGATACATTCTCGCGGAAAATTTTGCTTTTGCGAATGATCAGATTGACGATCAATATGTGACAAGCGGCAAAGCTTTTGCTCACGGCTACACCGTTTCCGCTGCGGAAGCGGACAACAATAAAATCAAGAGTAACGGGGGCGCCTTTACGTTGAAAATGCTTCCGAGCGCATTGTCGAAGAATGCCAAAGCTGTGAGTACGGGTCTGGGATTTGCGGGTACCTTCATCACGAAGAAAAATAAGGATCCGGAAGCATCCATCAAGTTTATTCAATACCTGGCAAGCGACGAAGGCAAAAAATTGACCATGTTTGGTGTCGAAGGCGAACATTGGACCTGGAATGAAGCGGGTTATCCAAATCTGAAATACGATCCATCGGATGCCGATTTCGTTAACGGCAACGGAATCAAATGGTGGTACTTGTACAATGACGGGGTCACCGAAGGCATGTTGTCCTATGTTCCCGGAGCGCAGAAAACACAGGCGTTAATGGAGACGAAGGCCATCACGACCTATAAACCGGCGATCGGTCTTATCCAAACGCAGCCGGATTCCAAAGAAAAGACGCTCAAAACAAAAATCGACGAGATGATCAAGAATGAGAAGGTCAAGATTTACCTGGCGAAATCCGAAGAAGAGGCGGTTGCCAACTACGAGAACATGGTGAAGACTGCCGAGAATATGGGCTTGCAGCAGCTTGTCGATTGGGCAAATGAGACATACCAGAAGAAGAAAAGTTTGTTTGAGTAACACGATGCCATTAAAAACCGGTAGGGACGTAAAATCTCTACCGGATTTTGCTTGCTCATGGTACGTTTAGTAGAAATAAACCGGCAGCGGGGGGATTCAAGACCGTGAGTATCGTGCGCAAAATTATTATCGGATATATTTTCTTTGTCTTTATCCCGGTCGTTACGTTTGGATATTACTACTACGTACAAATATACGGCAATCTGACCCAGCAATTCGTAGAAAGCCGGCAAAAGATCCTGGAGCAGGCCAAGGCAAATATGAAAGCGGATCTCACCCGCATCGAATCCGTCCATCGCTTGCTGCAATATAACCCGTATGTCACGGACTACCTGGGCGGAGTTTATGGATCCGACGCCGAAAGCATATATGCCTACAACCGTTATATCAGTCCGATCATGACACAATCGCTATTTGCCAATCCGGAAATCGAGTCACTTCGAATCTATAAAACCAAGAAACAAGTGCTTCGAATTACCGACCGGTTTCTCGATATGTCCTCTCTTGATGCACAGGGCAAGAAGATAGCAAGTTCATTAAAACCCGGTCAAGGAGGATGGATTGTTCAAAGTCCGGAGGCTCAGGAACCGCGGCTTGCTTTTTATCAGAACATTTATAACCCGGAGTTTACCGAAATTGTCGGGCTTCTGGAGCTGCGCATTGGCGGCAGTCTCATGCAGAAATTTTACAAGGCTATCGGCATAGAAGGTGACTGGGAAGCGATCCTGTTACCGTTTGGTGAGGAGGCAGCGGAGGACACGGCTTCCGGAATGGATGAGGAGACGCTCAAACTGCTCGGCGGAAGTGACAATAAGCCCTATTTCATTAACCGGAAAACGATCGTGAATCAGCTCTCCTTTGAGGAGCTTGGGGTCAGAGTTGTTGCGATTGGAAAAGTAGACGTCGTGTTTCACGCGATCAAGCGCAAAGAGATGATTCTAATCTCAACCGTCATCGTTTTTTTGGCGGCATTGTCGCTAGCGTATTATGTACTCGCTTCCACAATCACCAAGCGCATTCTTCGCCTGGCCAGACACATGCGTAACCTGGACGACAACAATATGAGACCGTACATCAGCAAGCACGACAGTCCGAACCGTCTGGATGAGATTGGCTTTCTGATCATGACTTACAATTCGATGATTCAGCGGATGGACGAATTGATTAACAATGTCCACCGGGCCGAGCTGCGAAATAAAGAAGCGGCCTATAAAGTGCTTCAGGCTCAAATCAAACCGCATTTTCTTTATAATACGCTCGAAACGATCAGAATGCTGGCCGAGTCCAATAACGATAAGGAGGTAGCCGACATTTCCTTTTGGTTCGGGAAGCTGATGCGTTACAGCTTGTCCTCCAAGGAGGATCATACGGTTCTCGCCCAGGAAATCGAGACGGTCATCTTCTATCTTAAGATTCACAAGATGCGGCTCCGAAACAGACTGAGCTATGAGCTGGACATCGATGTGGATGCAGATCGGATTGATTGTCCCCGGTTTATGCTCCAGCCCTTGATCGAGAACAGCATCGTCCACGGAGCTGCAGCAACGCTTCGGCCCGTCCATATCAGGCTGCGTGCGTATGAAACGGCGGACGAAGTTCGGATCTCCATATCTGACAGTGGGGCAGGCATGCCGGAGGACAAGCTGTCCAGGCTACGTTCACTGCTCATGGGGGATAGTGACAACAATTCCAGCAGAGAGACCGAGGGCGGTGGTGTGGGCCTGATTAACGTCAGCGAACGGGTGAAATCCTTTTTCGGCGGTGATTCACGGCTGGTTATTGATAGTGAGCAAGGAGTGGGAACATGTCTCACAATCATCATAACGAAAGGGGCGGCGGTTAACGATGAAACTATTGATAGTAGATGATGAGCCGATTATTCTTGAGGGATTAGTCAAGGTCATCAAGGACGCGGCTCCGCTCGGTACGGAGGTGCGAGAGGCAGGCAACGCTTTTGAGGCTCTTGAAGTCATGAAGGGTTTTATGCCGGATGTCACGGTAACGGATCTTCATATGCCGGAAAGAAACGGTTTCGAGTTGATGGAGGAGGCGAAAGGGAACGGGCTGTGTAAGCGGTTTATTATTCTGACTGGCTATGACGAATTTGAATACGTAAGAAGAGCACTGCGCAGCGGCGTCGTGGATTATTTACTTAAACCGCTGGACAAAGACGAAATTGCTAACCTGCTAGCACTTATCGATGAAGAGCTGCCCTCCGAAGCCGATTCCGACTGTGAACGGCACACAAAACGCATTCTTGCTTACACGCAAACGAATTTTATGAACGATCTTTCCTTGGATCACCTTGCCGATTTGATGAACCTTCATCCGAATTACATCAGCAGCCTGTTCAAGAAGGTGACAGGAGACACGTTTATAAATTATTTGAACGCATTTCGGATCAAGGAAGCGCAGAAATTGCTGAGGACGCATCGGCATCTTTCCGTAAGCGAGGTTGGTCGGCGGGCGGGGTTTGAAAATAAACATTATTTCACCAAAGTCTTCAAAAAGTATACAGGAATCACACCGGGTGCCTACCGTGAAACAGATGTTATGGATAATTTAGAGGTGGATTCTAAGGAAAGCTGCTAAACTGGGAGATGACTCATGGTCATTAAAACGTTGATTGAACTGGATTGAACACACCATTTTTTCGCCAGTGAGGCGGATTGGAGGAAAAGCATGACGAATACGAATCCCACGGATACCGTGGAACAGAAACAGCGATTATGGTACCTCAAGCCTGCCGCAGAGTGGAACGAGGCACTGCCGATTGGGAACGGCCGGCTCGGCGCCATGATCTTTGGTGGAATAACCGAGGAGAAGCTGCAGCTGAACGAAGATTCTGTATGGTATGGCGGTCCGCGTGATCGCAATAACGAAGACGCCCTGGCGCATCTGCCGGAAATCCGCAAACTGATTATGGAGGGACGCCTGAAGGAGGCGGAGGCACTTGCGGGGATGACGATGGCGGGGCTGCCCGAAACGCAGAGACACTACTTGCCGCTCGGCGATCTTCTGATTTCGTTCGATCATCATGAGAAGGCCGTGGATTACGTACGGGAGCTGGATTTGGAACGCGGCGTTTCCCGGGTCAGCTACCGGATCGGAGATGTCCGGTATATCCGTGAGCTGTTTGCCAGTTACCCGGATCAGGCGATCATGATGCGGATTTCTGCTGACAAGAAGGGGGCGCTTTCCTTAAAGGCAAGGTTTAACCGCCGAAACTGGAGATACATGGAGAAGACGGAAAAATGGGGCCAGCAGGGACTTGTGATGCAAGGGGAATGCGGCGGCAAAGAAGGCAGCTCGTTCTGCGCCATCGTGAAGGCGCTTCCAGAAGGCGGAGTGTGCAAGACCATAGGCGAATATTTATTGGTTGAAAATGCGGATGCGGTTACGCTGATGATTGCCGGGGGTACCACCTTCCGGCATCCCGATCCGGTGCTTTACGGCAAACGACAGTTAGAGGAATTGAGCCAGGTTTCCTATGCCGAGCTGCTTGCCCGGCATGTGAAGGATTACTTTGAATTGTTCGGGCGGGTTACCCTGAGGCTGCCGGAAAGTCCAGGCAAAAACGTGCTGCCGACCGATGAAAGACTGAATCGGTTCCGGGAGGGCGAAGAGGATAACGGGCTGCTCGAAACGTATTTTCAATTTGGCCGATACTTGCTTATTTCCTCCAGCCGGCCGGGTTCCCTGCCTGCGAACCTTCAAGGGATCTGGAACGATAGCTTTACTCCGCCTTGGGACAGTAAATTCACGATCAATATTAACACGCAGATGAACTACTGGCCGGCGGAGAACTGCAATCTGGCCGAATGCCATGAGCCATTGTTCGATTTGATCGAAAGGATGCGTGAGCCCGGCCGGGTCACGGCCAGCGTCATGTATGGCTGCCGGGGATTCACGGCGCATCACAATACGGATATTTGGACGGATACGGCCCCGCAGGACACATATCTGCCGGCATCCTTCTGGCCGATGGGCGCTGCCTGGCTGTGCCTGCATTTATGGGAGCATTATCGCTTCAGCCAGGATCGTTATTTTCTTGCGCGTGCCTATGAGACGATGAAAGAGGCAGCGTTGTTCCTGCTCGATTATTTAATCGAGGATAACGAGGGACGCCTGATGACTTGTCCGTCGGTCTCCCCTGAGAACAGCTACAGACTCCCCAATGGCGAAACAGGAGTTCTCTGCGCCGGGGCCACCATGGATTTTCAGATCATCGAAGCGCTGTTTGACGCTTGCATCCGCAGCGGGGAAATCATTGCAAGAGATGAGGCGTTCCGAGAGGAGCTCGCTGCCGCCTTGAAGCGGCTGCCCAAACCGCAAATCGGCAAACATGGACAAATTCAGGAGTGGATGGAGGATTACGAGGAGGTGGAGCCGGGACACCGCCACATCTCCCATCTATTCGGGCTTTATCCGGGCGAAGGCATTAACGTGGATTCCACACCGGAGCTGGCCGCAGCGGCTCGTACGACATTGGAGCGCAGGCTGGCTAATGGCGGCGGACACACCGGCTGGAGCCGGGCGTGGATCATCAACTTCTGGGCCCGGCTGTTGGATGCCGACAAGGCTTACGACAACGTAAGAGCGATGCTCCAGCATTCCACGCTGCCTAACCTGTTCGACAATCATCCGCCGTTCCAAATCGACGGCAATTTCGGCGGCACGGCAGGCATAGCCGAGATGCTGCTGCAAAGCCACGCCGGTTTGATCCGGCTGCTGCCCGCTTTGCCTGACAGCTGGAGCGATGGGGAAGTCAGAGGGCTGCGGGCTCGGGGCGGTTTCACCGTGAATTTCACCTGGACGAAGGGCCAGGTTATTGAGGTGGTCGTAACCTGCGCGGTTTCCGGTCCATGCCGTCTGGAAGCACCTGGTCTTGATCCCGTTTCGTTTGAGGGAAAAGCCGGCCGTTCCTACACGTTCACGAAACGATTGAGTAATGAAGTAACACATTAATTGCTTGTGACTGTTTAAAAACTTATGACCGGATCATAGAGGAAGCCGATTATAGGATATCTTTTACTGATCCGGCTCATAAGCTAGAGGCTGCTGCTGGACTTGGTTTCGGTACTCGCTGGGAGCCATCCCCGTCCACCGCTTGAACTGGCGGCTGAAATGCGAATTGGTTTTATACCCGAGAATCATGGCGATGTGGTCGATCCCCAAATCGGTTTGCAGCAGCAAGCGCTGTGCTTCGTTCAGCAGCGTTTCGGACATAAACTTACGCGGGGCTTTCCCGTAGATCTGCTTAAAGATGCGGTTCACTTGCGAAGGACTCATATGGACCGACTTGGCAATATCCTGAATCCAGGTTCGTTCGTTTTCCCGAATCTCTCCGTGAAGGAGAATGTATTTTACGGAATCTTCTATTTGCTCGGCGATCTGCTGGGCAAGGGATTCCTTTTTGGATCGGGCGACGGTTGCAGTCTCTGACAATTGGCCAACCAGGGATCCAAGCAGCTCGAAGACAGCTGCATGGACCTTCATCTGTTTGGATGTTGGGAGCGGGCTGCGCAGGTGCTCTGCCGCAAGACGATACAGCGTCGACAGAGACGGAGACAGCCCTTGGACCAACGGCGAGTCTGACGGATAATAAAATTCCTTGCAGCGGTTGAGCTCCTTGCAAAAGGATGTATCGTCTACGCTGAAGTGAACGGAAAAGTAGGTGAAACCCTGGGATCCGGCACGGGTGCAGGAATGCGTCATACCCGGATGGATGAATAGCAGGTCCCCCCGGGACTGCCGGTATTTTCGCCCATTAATCACCATGTCCATTTCTCCCTCCACGACCCAGTGGATCTCGTACATGGGATGCTCGTGGGAAGGATAGGTCCAGCGGGAATCCACTTTTCGCGCATGCAGCCCCAACAGCTGAAATGACATACGGACATCGGGAAGACGGCCAACATAGACTCCGGGAAGCTCGGTCACGGAGATACCCTCCTCTGTATGGTACAAGTTTAGTTGTCAATTTGTTACGATTATAGCTTGATCCTTCCGGAAAAGAAATGCGTGAAAAGGGTAAATCGAAGTGAAGATTAGCGTATCGTCAAGGGTCAAAGGCGATGATATGGTAGTATTATCAACCCTTATAGGGAGAAATTGGGGGCAATATTGAATGCGAATTATTCGATATTTGGACGGACGGCAGACGAGACTCGCGGCGGTTACGGATGATGAGAGGGCTTATCCATTGCCTCATTCTGATTTGATATCGTTGATCGATGAGGCCAGGGCGAAAGGCGTTTCACCTGTCCGAATTGTTGAAAGCGCTATTACACCGCAAAATGAGCTGACTGCCGCATGGCCGTCATTGCAGCTGCTTACTCCAGTAGATGCGCCGGAGGTCTGGGCAGCCGGCGTTACCTATCAGCGCAGCCGGGAGGCTAGGAATTATGAAGCCACTGGCGGAAGAATGGATGCGGAGACGTTCTACGACAAAGTCTATGACGCCGTGAGACCAGAAATATTTTTGAAATCCACGGCAGCACGCACGGTCGGACCGAATCAGGATGTAACGCTGCGCAGTGATTCGGTATGGCAAATCCCCGAGCCTGAGCTTGGCTTGGTGCTTGCCGGAGACGGGACCATCGTGGGATACACGGCTGGCAATGACATGAGCTGCCGCGATATTGAGGGAGAGAACCCGCTATATCTGCCGCAGGCAAAAATATGGCGGAAGTCCTGCTCGATCGGGCCCGCAATCCGGCTCGCGGAAACCGTGGAAGACCCCTACGATTTCAGAATCGTCTGTCAAATTTACCGCGAAGGCCTCGTTGTGGTGGAAAGTGAGGCAAGCACAAGTCAGTTAAACCGCAAGCTGGATGAGCTGGTCCGCTTCCTGGCGGCGGACAACGATTTGTTTGACGGTACCGTTCTGTTGACGGGCACAGCTATTGTGCCGCCGGCCGACTTCACGCTTGCTCCCGGCGACCGCATCGAGATCTCGATTAGCGGGATCGGGACGTTGGTGAACCACGTTATATCAAACTAGGTATTTGGGGAGGAGATTGTAATGACAGCATTCCAGGGAGAACAGATTTATCGCAATTTCATCAATGGAGAATGGACGGAGGCTTCCACCGGACAAACGGAGCCCAGCATCAACCCCGCTAATCGCCATGAAGTGGTCGGTTATGTACCGGTTTCCACAGAAGAGGATGTGAACCGAGCCGTCGCAGCAGCTACAGCAGCCCGGCGGGCTTGGCGCAGCCTGCCCGGATCGGAACGCGGCAATATCCTGTTTCGTGCGGCCAGCGTATTGGAACGGCGGGCTGATGAGGTTGCCGAGGCAATGACAAGAGAAATGGGCAAGACGCTGGCGGAAGCCAAGGGGGAGACGATGCGCGGAGTCGCTATCTTGCGGTACTACGCCGGTGAGGGGATGCGCAAGTCCGGGGACGTGATACCTTCGACGGACAGCGAGGCGCTGATGTTCACGACCCGGGTGCCGCTGGGGGTTGTCGGTGTGATCGCCCCGTGGAATTTCCCCGTAGCCATCCCCCTCTGGAAGACTGCGCCGGCTCTTATATACGGCAACACCGTTGTGTTGAAACCGGCCCAGGAAACGGCTGTGACCGCAGCCAAATTGGCCGAATGCTTCGAGGAGGCGGGAATTCCGGCGGGTGTCTTCAATCTTGTATGCGGCAGCGGTTCGGTGGTCGGTTCGGCGCTTGTGGAGCATCCGGACGTGGGCGGAATCACTTTCACGGGCTCCAACGAAGTCGGAAAGCGCGTCGGCGCTGCGGCACTGGCGCGAGGAGCCAAGTACCAGCTCGAGATGGGCGGCAAAAACCCGATTATTGTCGCCGGGGATGCGAACCTGGATTTGGCGGTCGAAGCGACGATCAGCGGCGGCTTGAAATCCACCGGCCAAAAGTGCACGGCGACCAGCCGGGTGATCGTTGTACGCGAAGTGTATGAAGCATTTAAAGCGAAGCTGCTGTCCCAAATCGAGGGCATTCGGCTTGGTAACGGCATGTTAGCCGAGACCTGGATGGGGCCCTGCGCTAATGAAAGGCAGCTGGAAACGGTGCTGCACTACATCCAAAAAGGGCTGGATGAAGGAGCCGTATTGCTGACCGGAGGGGCAAAGGCGAGCGGATCGGCACTTGAGGATGGGTTCTATGTCCAGCCGACCGTATTTGACGGGGTGACTCCTCAGATGTCCATTGCCCGGGAGGAGATTTTTGGTCCAGTGCTTGCCCTGATTGCCGTGGACAGCCTTGAAGAAGCGATAGCGACGGCCAACGATAGCGATTATGGCTTGAGTGCCTCCATCTATACGCAAAATATAGGCGCCATGCTGTCCTTTATTCAGGACATGGATGCCGGGCTGGTCCGGGTAAATGCGGAAACAGCGGGCGTTGAACTGCAGGCCCCGTTCGGCGGGATGAAAATGTCGAGCTCGCACTCCAGGGAACAGGGGCAGGCGGCCATCGAATTTTTCACTTCCATCAAAACGGTTTTCGTGAAGCCATAATCTTGGGGAGGGTGCCATGCACAATTCGATCAAGTCGATCATGGGGAAGGATGACCTGGCAAGCGGCGACATTACAACGCATGCCCCCGGGATGCAGGGAAGGCTGCCATTAACAGATGATCTGCTGAGAAATGCCCCAAGCGGAGACCTGTTTGGCATGTCCCAAAACGTCGGGATGGGCTGGAAGCCGGGAGAACTGAACGGAAAGCAGTTTCTGATTCTGAGCACGCAGGGAGGGATTCGCCAAGAGGACGGCAGTCCCGTGGCCCTGGGATATCACACAGGACACTGGGAGGTTGGCTTGCTGATGAAGGCTGCGGCGGAGGAAATTTCAGGCCGCGGTGGTATCCCGTTCGCCGGCTACGTGAGCGACCCCTGTGACGGCAGGTCACAGGGAACGTCGGGTATGTTCGATTCGCTCCCCTACCGGAACGACGCAGCCCTCGTGTTTCGCCGGCTTATCCGCTCGCTGCCTACGCGAAAAGGTGTTATTGGCGTTGCCACCTGTGATAAGGGGCTGCCTGCCATGATGCTTGCGCTTGCGGGCATGCCGCAGCTTCCGGGAATTATCGTTCCCGGAGGGGTAACGCTTCCGCCGACCGAAGGGGAGGATGCCGGCAAAATTCAAACGATCGGCGCCAGGTACTCAAGCGGCGAACTCACGCTGGAAGCCGCGGCGGAACTTGGCTGCCGGGCCTGCGCGACGCCTGGTGGGGGATGCCAGTTTCTCGGTACGGCGGCAACGGCCCAGGTTGTCGCCGAGGCGCTTGGCATGACGGTTCCTCATGCCGCGCTCGCGCCTTCGGGCCAGCCCATCTGGGAGGAAATGGCCCGCCAATCCTCCCGTGCGCTGATGGCGATGGAGTCTCAAGGACTACGGATGGGTGACATCCTCACAGATGCGGCAGTACGAAATGCCATGGTCGTTCATGCTGCGTTCGGAGGCTCGACCAATCTGCTGCTCCACATCCCAGCGATCGCCCACGCAGCCGGATTACAGGTGCCGGCGGTGCAGGATTGGATCCAAGTCAATCGGGATGTACCGCGCATCGTCAGCGTACTACCGAACGGCCCGGTTTTTCACCCGACCGTTCGGGTATTTCTGGCCGGAGGCGTGCCGGAAGTGATGCTGCACCTCAGACGTCTCGGCGTACTGGATGAATCGGTGCTTACAGTAACAGGCTCCTCACTGGGAGAAGTTCTTGATTGGTGGGAATCGTCGGAGCGTCGTCATCGGCTGCGCAAGCAGCTTAAGGAAAAGGACGGAATCGATCCGGACAGTGTCATTATGAGCCCGGAACAATCGAGGCTCCTTGGCATCACTTCCACCGTCACGTTTCCAACCGGGAATATCGCTCCGGAAGGCTCTGTGATCAAATCCACATCGATAGACCCTTCCGTCCTGAATGAGGAAGGCATATATCATCATAAAGGCAGGGCCAAGGTGTTTACAACCGAACGCGACGCGATCCGTGCGATTAAGAACGGGGGTATTCAGGCAGGGGATATCATGGTTCTCATTGGCAGGGGACCGTCCGGAACGGGCATGGAGGAAACGTATCAGCTCACGTCCGCGCTTAAGCACCTGTCCTTCGGTAAATATGTGTCGCTTATCACTGATGCCCGTTTTTCCGGCGTTTCAACCGGCGCGTGCATCGGTCATGTCGGCCCTGAAGCGCTGGCAGGCGGACCGATCGGCAAGCTCAAGGACGGCGATTGGATTGAAATTGTCGTTGACCGGAACCGGCTGGAAGGGCGGGTTGATTTTATCGGAGAAGGGGACCAGGAGGTAACGCCGGATGAAGGGGCCCGATTATTGGCCCAGCGGCCATTTCATCCAGGAATGCGTCCCGATGATGACCTCCCGGACGACACGAAGCTATGGGCTGCTCTGCAAGCCGTCAGCGGAGGCACATGGAAAGGCAATGTTTATGATGTGGAGCGAATCGTCACAGCTATCGAAGCCGGAAAAAAGGCGCTTGGTTGGAACTAAAACCTAGTAAACCTGATCAAAATTCTGTAAGGAAATTATGGGATGATCATTGCTTTCATATCAATAGAAGGACTGCTGATTATTTCGGTGGTCCTTTTGTTATTGAAGTAAAGGGTTAAGCGTAATTTGCCCGTTGAGCTTGTTACCAATTATTACATACCGTATAATTTCAATGTGCGGCCAAGTGTGCGCAATGTGGTAAAGAACAAATTTAATAAGATAAGGAAGTCACTCATGAGAAAATGGTTAGTATGCACGTTAGCGATCATGCTGAGCTTAGGTGCATTTTCCCCCGCAATCTACGCTTCTGAAATCCGTGTATCCGTGGATGGGCGTGAAGTACAATTTCCGGACGGACACCCCTATGTCGATCAAAAATCCAGCCTTACGATGGTTCCGCTTGCTTTTGTATCCGACAAGCTCGGAGCGACAACGAAATGGAACGGAAGTTTAAAACAAATCACGATCTCGTTTAACCGTGACATCATTATTTTGGTGATTGGCCATAGTTATGCACTGGTGAATGGGAAAAGGGTGGACTTTGCAGGGTCGGCGGTGCTTAAAAATGGCCGCACGATGGTTCCGCTGCGCTTTATTAGTGAAGCTCTGCACTCCAACGTGGATTGGCAGCCTTCGAGCAATCTGGTGAGCATCATGTCTTCGGTGGCCCGGGTTCCGAAAGGAACATGGATATGGGACAGTCACATTCTCAAACAGGATCAAGATCAAATACTAAATTTCGCAAAAGTAAAAAGTGTAACATCCATTTACCTTCAAATCGACAGAGATCTAGATCCGGCAATTTATGAAGGGTTCATCCGGAAAGCGAAGAAGGAAGGAATTCAAGTGGAGGCACTTGAGGGCCGTCCGGAATGGGCCAAAAAGTCTGCTCAGGGGGATATTCAAAAATTTATAGCGTGGGTGAAAGCCTATAATTCTTCTGTTGGCCCGGAAGCAGGCTTCACGGGATTGCATTTCGATATTGAGCCTTATGGTCTTAGCGAATGGACCACGGACAATAAGACCATTCTTGAAAGCTGGATGGACAATTTGCGACTGATTGAGAAAGAAAGCAAAGGAAGCGGCTTGAACATCGCGATCGACGTTCCGTATTGGCTGAATACGATTAAATTACCGGGAAAGGATTACAGCATGAGTGCATGGATGCTGGAGAAGTTCGATTCCCTTGTCATTATGAATTATCGGAATCATGCGTTGGGCGGTAATGGCATTGTGGAAAATGCACAGGCCATGCTGAGGGAAGCTTCCACGCTGAACAAGAAGATTGTTATTGCTGTCGAAACGGTCAAAAGCAATGAGGGTCCGCGGGTCTCCTTCTATTCCATGAGCAGCGATATGATGGATAAAGAGCTGCAGTCCGCCCATAATCAATTGGCTCATTATGCAAGCTATGCCGGCTTCGCCATCCACGATTTCAAAAGCTGGCAGGACATGAAGTAAAAAGCCAATCCATTACAAAGTACACCTTATAGCTGCTGAAAAGAGAAAGGGAGCCGTTGACGGGGGGCGTTCAATGAAACTATAATGGTTTTATTGAAAGGGGATGCCGAATATGGCTATCGTAAGCCGCTACACCGTTGCGCTTCATATATTGACTTGGCTGGCTTATTGGTCGGAGAAGGACGAATTTTTCCCTTCCGACCGGATTGCGAACAGCGTGGGAACGAGCCCGGTTTTTCTGAGACGGATTCTCGGCCAGCTCGCGAAAGCAGGCCTTGTTCTGGTGCAGCACGGAGGGACAGGGGCTGGATGGAAGCTGGCGCGCCTTCCGGAGGAGATCAGCCTGCTGGACGTGTACGAAGCCGTTGTGCAGACGCCACTATTCGAGCTGCATCACAGCCAGCCGAACCCGAGCTGTATTATCGGCCATGGCATTCAGCCGGCTCTGCAATCGGTTTACGAGGACAGCGAGGAAGCGTTGAAGCGCCGGCTGGCTCAGGAATCGATCCGTGATCTGGTCACCTCGTCGCTGGAGCAAGGGAAGCGGTGATGCCGCCGCAACGGCAGGCATTCTTCGAGAATCGCTTGCCGGAGTGGGCCAGATTAACGGCCAGCAGCTGCTGGGTCCGAGATTCCGGCCTCCGGGGACCCCGGGTGAGAAAGCTGTCCCGCCGTTTGACAGACCCGCGTTTTTTTGCTCCTCAATGTAACTGATCTAGTTTCAATGAGAGGGGGTGGCAGGCGACTGCTCACGTTCATGTAAGGATGGAAGTGGGGGAAGGCCGTATAGTGAAATAACACCTGCCTGATCGCGGGCGCGAGGGAGAAGCAGGTATGATATTGGACTGTCCTTCAGCTGGTGGTTTGTCCTAGGTGTGTATCGAATCGGCTGGATGTGGGCTCATTACGGTGTTTAATGTAACCGATTCGGTTGTAATGATGATGAGAAAAATATAAGATGTAACCGAAATTGAGCTTTTTTTGCTTCTCAATGTAACTGATTCGGTTCTATTGACAAGACGAATCTAAAAAAAAGGAGAGGGTTTTCATGGACAAACGGATTTTTTGGCTGGCGCTTGGGTCGTTTGCGGTCGGCACGGAAGGGTATATGATCGGCGGGCTGCTGCCGACACTGGCGGCGGCAATGCACGTGTCAACGGCGCTTGCCGGACAGCTGGTGACGGCGTTTGCGCTCGTGTACGCTGTATCGTCGCCGCTGTTGACGACTCTGACAGCGAGGATGGAGCGCAGGAAACTGCTATTCGGTTCGCTGCTGCTGCTCACTGTCGGAAACGTGCTGTGCGGGTTCGCCTCTTCTTATGGCCTGATGATGACCGGGCGGATTGTCGCCGCGCTGGGGGCTGGCCTGTTCTCGCCGGGGGCCGTCGCCGTCGCCTCCACGCTGGCCCCGGCTGAGAAAAGAGGGCGTGCGGTGTCGATCGTCGTTGCTGGGCAGACCGTCTCCCTGATCCTGGGCGTCCCCTTCGGGATGTGGGTCGCCCTGACGTTCGACTGGCGTACGACGTTTTGGATCGTCGGCGGGGTGGCGCTGCTCGCCGCATTTGCCATCCGGCTGCTGTTCCCGCAGGTGGCGCCGGGCGCGGCGATCGGCATACGGGAACGCCTTTCGTATCTGAAGAAGCCGGAGCTGCTATCCGCCTTGCTGATTACGCTCGCTTGGGCCACCGGTATTTTTGCGCTCTTTACGTATGTTTCCGAACTCTTTTCCGGCTATGGTGCCGGCGGCCGGACGATCAGCATGGTGCTGTGTCTCTCCGGTATCGCCAGCTTCATCGGGGTGCGGACAGGCGGCTTGGCCGCAGACCGGATCGGACCGAACCGGGCGATTCCGCTGGCGCTGACTCTGCTCACAGCCGCGCTTATCTTGATGTCGGCGTTATACGGTTTCGCCGGCCGGCCTGGTATTCTCGCCATGGCGGTGGCTGCTATGGCACTGTTCGGCTTCAGCGGCTACATGTTCAATCCTGCGCAGCAGCACCGTCTGATCGGGCTGTCGGGGCCTTCGTCCGGCATCGTCCTGTCGCTGCAGTCTTCCGTCCTGTACGTCGGCAGTGCCTTGGGCGCATCGGCCGGAGGAGCTGTTGTGCGCTTCGCTACCGTCGGTGAAATTGGCTATTTCGCAGGGGCTATGACGGCGCTGTCGCTCGTCTTGTTTGCGGTTAGCCTGCGTCTGGAGCGTCGTATGAAGCGGCGGGCAGCCGTAACGGGGCATGCGCACGCTGCAGACGAGTCGGGTGCCGCCGGCTAAGCTCAGCTGGCTTTTACATCCGTCCGCATTTTGTAAATACGATGTGTCAATGGTGACGAGATGTTGTCATATTTTGAATGCTACGATGAAGAGGTGATCAGAAAATTTCGATAGGAGTGAGAAGGTTTGTTCACACACCGGGAAGTACGTGTCAAAGAAGTCCCGATCCATGTAGTCGAAGCCGGTCCCATATCAAAGCCGACTGTGTTTTTGATTCATGGTTGGCCGACCTGTTGGCTGGAATTTGAAGGCGTGATGCAAAGGCTTGCTGAAGAGTACCATGTTATCGCCATCGACATCCCCGGGATCGGGAATTCAGTCATTCCTCTGCAGTCATACAGCAAACGCAATATAGCCGAGTATGTTCGGGGAATTATGGATCATATGAATTTACAAGATGTGACGTTGGTAGGGTGTGATGCTGGGGGCCAGGTGACGTATGCTTTTCTGAAGAGCTATCCTGACAGGTTATCGCGCGCGGTAATTATGAATGTCGCCATTCCTGGAGTTGATCCGTGGAACGAGGTGAAAAGTAATCCTTACATCTGGCATTTTGGTTTTCATAACGTGCCCGAATTGCCCGAAATACTGGTTTCAGGCAAAGAACTTACCTACTTCTCTTATTTCTATGACGTGCTCGCCGGAAAAGGCAAGCGAATGAGTGATGCCACCAGAACATTATATGCCGAAGCCTATTCCCGTTTGGACGCATTGAAAGCAGGATTTGATTTATACAGAAGTTTTCATGAAGATGAACAGGATAATGCCGCGTTAAAACATGTTGCCGTGTCAACGCCAGTTCTGTACTTACGAGGATCGGATGAAAACGCAGATATTGAAAAATACCTTGCCGGATTTAGGGAAAATGGCCTGCAACATATCCAAGCCACAACCATCGAAAATTGCGGTCATTTTTCAGCAGAAGAACAGCCTGAACGAGTTGCACTGGCCATAAAGGAATTTATCCTTAGTTCTTTGTAACGTTAAATGGCTTGGCTAACAGTACGATGGTACATGGCAAAGTTGTAAGACAACCAGAACAAAAAAAATCACTTAAGAGCCGCATTGTTGCGGCTTTTTATCATTTCTCGGCCTATGATGTGACTTTACCTATAATTTTGCCGCCTCTTGAATCATAAGTTTGCCATTACTTCGCCTAGATTCTTTAGAAACGACCCCCAAGTAATCTCAATGCATCCAAAAGCCGAATACTCTCATCTAATGTTCCAAAGCACATAAATATGGTGAAAGTTAACAGGTAAATTTACTCACTGATTAATCGGGCTCAATAGGGGGAATCGTTTCCGAAGTCACATATCATTGCCTTAGATCGTTATATGTGCAAAACGAGAAGGAGCTGAGGAAAATGAGCGACTTGACTTGTATCATCATCGGAGGCGGCCATGCAGGGCTTGCAGCGCTAAAAGCAATAAAGGAAACGACCCGAGGCATGGCTAACGGGCGGCGGATTCGGTTTGTTCTATTCGACAAGCAGCCCGGTCATGTGCGCAAAATATTGTTGTTCCGACCGGCCGCGGGCGGGGAAGAGATTGTAGTTCCCTGGACGCATTATGAGTTTTCTGAAGGAGTCGAATTCGTGCACAGTACAGTTACTTCTGTGGATCGTAGGGAAAAACAGATCCGATATGAGGATGTGCAAGGAAAGGATGCTCGCATGCAGTATGACCTTTTAGTCGTGGCGGTTGGCAGCGTCGTCCGGCAACCGGGTCCTGAGCAGGGTGGTATTTCTTTAACCGATCTGCAAACCGCAGCAGTCATCCGGGAGCGCTGGCGTGCCAATTTGCGGCAAGCTGCCCATGAGAAAAATCCGAAAGAACGAAAGCGACTGATGACAGTTGCAGTTACGGGTGCGGGCATAAGCGGCATCGAGACGTCATCTGAACTGGCTCTTGAAATGCAGAAGGAAGCCTCGTCACTAGGACTGAGCCCGTCCGATATTTCTGTTTATTTAGTGAGTGGACAGGAACGATTGTTCATGGAAGGACCCAAGAAAGTTGGACGAAAATTGGATCAGATGCTCAGCGAATGTGGAGTGACGGTGGTTTACAACCGTAAGGTGATGCGGGAGGAAGCCGGAGTGGTGACGCTCAACAATGGGGATCGTCTGTCGGTCGGCCTATGCATTTGGACAATAGGTCTGATTCCGAATCCAGCCCTTCGCACGATGGGTTTGCCGCTTACTCCTGATGGCCAAGTGCTGGTGGATGAATCCTATCGCGTTCAAGGGGCGCCGGGTGTATACAGCATTGGCGACTGTGCGAGAATCGTTGACCCAAAAACCGGCAAGGCAGCTCTGATGAGGTGCGCAGAACTTGCTCTACAAGATGATCGACTGGGCAAAATCATGCTGGCAGATCTGGAGGGCCGCCCTGCGCCAGTCCACAAATCAGCGCCAATAGATCTCTACTGCATCGGTCTGGGAAAAAATGGCGGATTGGTATGGGGACGCAAATGGGGACTTAGCATGATTGTAACGGGAAAACTTGCGTGGAAATTCAGGAAAGTTGCATGGGATGCAGGCAGTAAGCTTCGATAGGAACTAGATACCAACCAACAGCTAGAAATGGCGAGACGGGGATTGGAGGAACGGCGTTTCCTTATTTCAGCTCTTATGGCTCGCATGTATCGCCTACTCGGCAATCCTTTTTATAACCGTCAGTAAATTATCGATTAAGACCCGAAGAGAGAGCCTGGTATCGAAGTTGCTGCATATCCTGATGGGCGCCGTCACAGCTCTTTTGGTTGGATTCGGACTAACCTTCCTTGCGCATGGAATGCTGGATCTAGATATTCCTAAATTTACGGATACCGCGCTGTTCTTATCCGTTACGTTTTTCAGTTTTTTCCTTATGATAACAGCTGTATTGTCTATATTGGGGATCAGTGGTGTTGCAATATTTGCCTTATTGCTTTTCTTCGGTGCATCTTTGCTGGCTTTGGCACCAGAAATGATGTCTTCTTTCTATCGCGGGTGGATTCATCCTTGGCTCCCCATGCGCTTTATGGTCGATGGTCTTCGACAATTGTTCTTCTTTGGAAAAGGATTTGGTTGGAATGCTCCCGTAGCCGCTCTTACATGGATCTCATTGGTAAGCGGCATCGTCATTCTGGGCACCGCAGTAAAGGTTCGTGTACAGAAAATCGATAGAACAGCAACGGCTTCAAGGCCATAGTAGCCAGTAAATCATATCGAAACCAAATTTCTTTGAAGATAACGACTTGTTAAGGAGATGCAGAGAGATGAACGACTTGACATGTATTATCATTGGAGGCGGCCATGCAGGGCTTGGTGCGCTCAAAGCTATAAAGAAAGAGACCCGGGGGATGGCGAACGGACGGCGCATTCGGTTTCTTCTAATCGACAAGCAGCCCGGTCATGTACGCAAAGTGATGTTGTTCCGGCAAGCCGCAGACGGGGAAGAGATTATGATTCCCTGGAGTCATTATTGTTCAGAAGGAGTCGAATTCTTGCAAGGTACAGTTACTTGCGTAGATGATGAGGCCAAACGGGTTCAATATACGGATTCACAAGGAAATGATGCCCGAATTCATTATGACCTTTTAGTAGTTGGCGTCGGAAGCATTGTTCGTCGACCTGATCCCGATAAGGGAGGGATCGCCTTGACGGACCCGCAAGCGGCGGCAGACATCCGGGAGCGCTGGCGTGCCAATCTGCGGAAGGCTGCCGTCGAGACGAACCCGGATAAACGAAAGCGACTAATGACAATCGCGGTTGCGGGAGCGGGCATCAGCGGTATCGAAACGTCCGCCGAGCTGATGCTTGCCATGCGAAAGGAAGCAGCGGCGCTGAGTCTGAATTCGTCCGATGCCTCCGTTTATTTGCTCAATGCGCAGGAACAGCTGTTCCCGGAAGGGCCGGAGAAGGTTAGACGGAAGTTGGAGCGGTTGCTCAGCGAATGTGGGGTGACAGTGCTTCACAATAGTAAGGCAATGCGGGAGCAAGCAGGAGTGTTGACGCTAAGCAATGGTGATCATCTGCCGGTTGGCCTATGTGTATGGACGATTGGTCTGATACCGAATCCGGCGCTTCATAGCATGGGCTTGCCACTATCTTCTGGAAGTCAAGTACTGGTGGATGAATGTTATCGCGTCCAAGGGATGTCGGGCGTATACAGCATTGGCGATTGTGCGAGAATCGTCGATCCAGGTACCGGCAAGGCGGATCAGATGACATGCAAAGAAGCTGGACCACAGGCTTTAAGGCTGGGGAAAATCGTAACGGCCGATCTGGAGGGCCGTTCGGCACCGGTTCACAAATCGTTTGTGGATACCTTCGGCTTCGGCCTAGGGCAAAATCGCGGGTTGATCTGGGTACGTAAATGGGGACTTGATATCATCATTACGGGGAAGCTTGCGTGGAAAGTGAAAAAGGTGGGATGGGATTTTGCGAGCTGGCTCCGATAGAAACAAAGGGATCAAGTTGTATGAAACCCGGATAATAGCTTATTGACCTTAACGTTACGTCAACCCTTAAAATGATCACAAAAGGGCGATTCAGATTTTCAGGGGTCTGTGTTCACGAAGGGAAGGTGAGTTCTATGCAAAATATAGAGCGACAAGCCCAGAAAAAGGGGATCGAGTTGAAGGATTACGGCAGATGCCAATTTTGCGGGTCGAATACCAGGGGTGGAGTATTTGAATGCTTTGATGTTTTCAACGATCTGGCAATGACCTTTATGGAAGGAAATCATCTATTCACATTTATATATGCCGATGCACATTGTTTGCAGCATTCGGAGGTTCATGGGGGATGGAACAACAATTTGCATCTCACTAGACAGTATTTAATCCTTGAACAAGCTATAGCATGGGAGTATGCAAAGACAAGCCAGCTGAGCAATATTCTGGATCAATACAAACGGACACACCCGGATATTTTGATTCCTGCATTGCCGCTGCAGCAAAGAGGACATTTAACGGTTACAGACTTAATCGGACTGAAGCAGAAAGAACTTGAATCCATGGTATTCAAGTGGGCAATGGATGTCTACCATTCATATGATCGGTACCATACAAATGCAAAAGTTGTGGGAGACCTATATATCAACAAATATGAACGATAACAATGGGGGAAGGCGAGATGAATGTAATAAATATTGGCTACGGTTCGACCAATTATTATGCGATCGGCTTCCAGGAAAAGTACCTTCTCATTGATGTGGGGTTACCCGGTACGTTGGGGAAGATGGCCAGCCAATTGCGAAAATATAACATCCCATGGAGTGACATTCACTATTTAATGGTTACGCATTTTCACACTGATCATTGCGGAATCGCACAAGAGATACAATCCATGGGTGTTGAGCTTATTATCAGCCGAACGCAGTCGGATTTTCTTGAAAGTGCAAACGAGACCATGAAAAAGTTCTCCAGTTTTAAAGAAATAAAGGTGGAAGCCCATAATATTATCAATGAACATGATCAGGCCGTCCTCACTAAAAAAATGGGCATTCCAGGATATATTCTTCATACACCCGGTCACTCGGATGATTCCATTAGTATTGTTATCGAGGGGCTGGGTATTTTTACAGGGGATTTACCCTATAACCACCATATGAGTATGGAAACGAATGAAAAGGTTGATCAAAGCTGGTCACGGTTAAGAAATACAAACGAACACAAGGTATTCCCTGGGCATGGCCAGCCCCTCATGCTTTGAAATATGACAGTTAGGCGCAGTTCCAGACATTTACATGAAGTGGAGAAATCGGTAAAATAAACATATTATCGATTGTAATCTTTGGTACTGATTAGACACCGATCATATTTTTGAAAGTGAGGTCTCGAATGATGAGAAAATCTACGATTAGCTCCATGCAAAGTCTTGTACTATAAACAACGGCGGTTGTTTGTATGGAGCTCAGAATTCATTTTTACCGCCTGAATATCAGCGTTCATGATAATTGTTTATAGGATAGGCTTTGCAACCTTAAATTTTAATAAATTTTAAGGAGCAGAGCTATCATGAAATATGTAAACGCAGATATCGTTTTTCCGGAAGAGCTTTTAAAGGAAATACAGAAATATATCCACGGAAGCATGGTTTACATCCCAACTCCTGAAGGACAACGGAAGAAATGGGGCGAAAATTCAGGAAGCCGAAAACATTTGAGCCTCAGAAACGAAACGATACGTCAGCAATATATCGATGGTGCAACGATCGATGAACTTTCTGATCAATTCTGCCTTTCCATCGACAGTATTAAAAAAATCATTTATTCCAAAATATAGGCCGTAGAAATCACATCATATGTTATGATGTGATTTTTTGTGTAACAAATGATTCTGAAAGATCTTTTATATATTTCTAAACGGGATCCTTTGCTACGATTGAAGAAACACCATTCAGAGAGGGGCATTTGGATGTCATTACAAGTTCGTCCATATCGTTCTGAATTTGAGGAAACGGTAAAAAACTTAAGTCACAAGGCATGGATCCTTTTTAAATATAATCAAGATTATGATCATCAGAGGATGAGCTGCGTATTTAACGAGGACGGGAATTTAATATGTGTGGGATATTTACGACACGGAATTGCGGATAATCATGATGTATTCGAAGTCGAAATGCCCACGAATGAATTAGCTTTAAACCGCATGGATGAAGTGAGGGCAGCTCTTTTCCCTACTTTTATGGAAACTTGTCAAAAGCTGCGTAATCCTAACAAGAAAACGAAGCTGGTTGCGTGGAAGGACTTTTATGGTGACAGAGCGTTTTACGAAGAGAAGGGTTTTAGCCCTTTTCAAACCTATTACATAGCACGGCGTTCCCTTGAAGAATCCATACCTGAAGTCAGAACGCCTGTTGGAGTGAATGTCCAATACCACCCAATGGAATCCAGAGAAGAAAGAATCCAATATACCGAGCTGGAAAATCAATTTTATCAAGGTGTAGTATACCGGAGTGTAAATATGTTGGAATGGATGATGGGTGGTCCGGAGTTACATACCATTTCTGCATTTGAAGGTGATGAGCTGGTTGGCAGCGTAATGTGTTGGCAAACCGGGGCAGTCGAGAGGTTATTCGTCATTCCACGTTGGCGTAATAAAGGGCTGGGTAGGCTTCTCATCACGAAGGGATTTGAGTATCACCTGAAGAACGGCCGAAACGAAGTGGAGACGCTGGTTCATGAACAGAATAAGGAAGCTATGTCGTTGTTAGAGTCAATGGGGTATACCTTTCCTGTAAAATTAGTACTTATGTCAATGGATATTTAGAAAAAGAATCTGCAGCGCCCCCGGGAATATTCGAATGTCTTAAGGGGATACTGGAAATAGGTAGGAGATCATTCATTTGGTCGATAATGATCATTGAAACACCCGCATTGATCTCCATTCCATGAAACCCTAGTATAAGCTTAACGACATAAATAGGGGGCGCTTAGCGATGTCCATGTCAATCGCAGATATCCAAATACCTGATAGCAAACTGGCCAAGGAAGCGGCCGAATTACTCCGGGAACATGGCGATGATTTGCTGTGGAACCATTCAAACCGGGTATTTCTTTTCGCAGCATTCAAAGGCAACCTGAATCAATTGAAGTATGATCCGGAATTGCTCTATATCAGTTCTCTTTTCCACGATTTAGGCCTTACGCCTGCATTCCGCAGTCCTGATAAGCGCTTTGAAGTCGACGGCGCGAATGCCGCTCGAGATTTCCTGCAAAGCCGTGGCGTGCCGGAAGAATCCATCCGATTGGTGTGGGATGCCGTCGCCCTGCATACTACGATCGGAATCGTCGAATATAAAGAAACCGAAGCGGCCCTGATGAATTTTGGCGTCGGTTACGACGTCGTGGGGAAAAACTTCGAACTGATCTCGGAAGAAATTCGCCGGCAAATCGTTGATGCGTTCCCGCGAAACCGGTTTAAGCACAACATTCTGCGCGCCTTCTTTGAAGGCTTTAAGCATAAACCGGAAACGACCTACGGCACGATTAACGCCGATATATGCGAGCTGTTTCTGCCGGGCTATAAACGGCCTAATTTTTGCCATCACGTGCTTCATTCCAGATGGGATGAATAACAACGCACGTTCAATCAGCCTAAGTCATGGACCTGGACAAGAGCATACACAATTCATAGCCGCGTAACTGCGGCTTTTTGTGTTTTAAGAAGAATGTATGCTGAAGTATGATGAAACAAATTGGAAATTTTTAACGTCTAAGCAGTGACGCTAGGATAGGAGGGGCTGGACATGAAGAGGATAGCCATGCTGATCATTTTGGCTTTTTCGTATATGACTTTAGTTGGCTGTTCGAGCACATTAACAAGCGGTAAGGACGTAGTCGTTGAAAAACAATTAACGGGGGAACCAGAACAAGTACCAGAAAAGCAACCAGAGAGAAAATCAGATTTAAAGAAACCTCCTAAGGCTGACATTGTGATAGGGGAAAGGGTATATCCGACTAAACTCGGCACCTATTACTGGACCTCAACCAATCAAAGTATATGTGTGGATACCGCTGGACCGGTTGAACTTTTAAAAGATGTAGCTCCTGTTTCCGTACAGCCCGGTGAAGTCGTGAAGTTTGCAATGAATGTTGAGCCTAAGCCCAACAAATATCACGTCACGCAAATGACGGCGGAGGGAAGTTCAATAGACGTTGCGGTGAAAGAGAATAGTTTTCATGCCCCCGCACAAAAAGGGACTTATTATTACGCTTACGGCGTATGGTGGATGGACGAGCTTATCGAAAATCAATCGAATGGTGATGCTTTTTATTGTTTTGTCTTACAAGTCATTTAAAGAATCAGGAGACGATCGTAATCTGTATTAAGACTCCCAAATATGAATCATCGAGGAGAGAGAGAGCAAATGAATATGAAACAGATAGATATTTTTCGTATGCAATTTGACTTTGTTTGGGATACGGAGACCTGGTTTTTACCCTTAGAATCAGCTCTTGCGGGTTTAAATTCGACCGATGCAAGCTGGCAGCCCCCTGGAGGAGGGAATACCATTTGGCAAACGGTAAACCATTTAAATTATTACAACGCCCTGCTTGTCAGACAACTTCATGACACAACGCCTGGAACAGAGGCATCTGAACGCAAGCCTACATATGGAGATATCGGAGAACCCCCTGATTCTAAATGGGAGGCCGTTTTGGCAGAAGATACATTTGGAGGGCCTGGGGACCCGGCGGATTCTGACAAGTGGGCGGCAACCGTGGCAGAAACTCGCCTGATTTGTGAAGATTTGCGTCAATCGCTGGCACAAATGAACGAAAGTCAGCTGGATGAGGAGCGTGTTGGGAGGCTGGCGCGTCAAATGCTGCACAACGTATACCACATCGGACAAATCGTATTCATTCGCAAACAGCAAGGTTCTTGGCCAAAGGAACGGGAATAATTTGTATATTCGCTTAAGGGCGCTATAATGAAGTACCAAAGCCTAATTTCTCACCGAATGCCGAGAAATTAGGCTTTTTCACGCTTAATAGGCATATCTGGTTGAAGAACGAATGGAAAGTAGGGTGTATTAAAGAAGCTGTCGGTAATTCCGATGATAATACCTATGGGTACTATAGAATATTGCTCTGGGCTTAAGTGCAAAGCGATTCACATACAGTTCATAAATTTACTTTACAATAAGCTGAATCGTTTGTGAGGGCCCTGAATTTACGACAAGCTGATGAATACAGATCGATAATGGAGGTAAGAATCGTTTGGAATTGTTTGAGTTTATTTTGCTAATGCTGGCGGCGGTGTCTTTATCCAATTTAGTGAACCGGTTTATCCCCTCGGTCTCCGTGCCTATTATTCAAATCGTTCTGGGGATGTTGATCACTTGGCTGCCGTTTCACTTTGAACTGAAATTAAATCCAGAGCTGTTTCTGCTCCTGTTCATTGCCCCGCTGCTGTTCAATGATGGAAGGCATGCGGATAAGGAAGCGCTCTGGAAGCTGAAGAAACCAATCCTTTTGCTGGCACTGGGTCTGGTGTTCGTCACGGTAGCCGTGGTTGGTTATTTCCTGAACTGGCTCCTTCCGGTGATTCCGCTGGCGGCATCTTTTGCACTGGCGGCTGCATTAGCGCCTACCGATGCTGTGGCCGTGGGTGCACTGGAGCAGAAAGTAAAAATCCCTCATCAGACGATGCAAATTCTGGAGGGAGAATCCTTAATCAATGACGCATCGGGGCTCGTGTCATTTCAGTTTGCCGTAGCCGCGATGATCACCGGTGTGTTCTCTTTCAAAACGGCCAGCATCAGCTTTATTTCCATCTCACTTGGCGGTGTAGTGCTGGGCCTGCTGCTCACGCTTGTCAAATATGGGGTGGTGAAATGGCTGCGCAGATTGGGGATGGAGAATGTTACGCTCCATATGCTGATTGAGATTCTGACCCCTTTTGTGATTTTCATGACGGCCGAGGAATTAGGGGTTAACGGCATCTTGGCCGTCGTCGCCGCAGGAATCGCCCATTCTTTTGGCTACAAGAAAATGAATCCCGAGGTAGCCAAGCTGCGGGTTGTATCCAAAAGCACCTGGTCGGTCATTGTTTTTGTACTGAACGGGCTGGTTTTCCTGCTGCTTGGCACACAGCTTCCAGATATTATTCAGACGATTTGGAACAGCGCGGAAATCGGAAATCTGAAAGTAATCATGTACACCCTCTTATTGACCGCAGCTGTGCTTGGGCTGCGCTTCATCTGGGCGATTCTGATGGATATGGTCGAAGGGACCAAACCGCGCGGCCCTTGGCGGCTCAGAGTCAAGAAGGCGCTGATCCTCAGCCTATCCGGCGTCCGGGGAACGATCACACTGGCGAGTACGATGTCACTGCCATTATTTCTTCGTGATGGCACCGCGTTTCCGGCGAGGGATCTGATCATTTTCCTTGCGGCTGGAGTTATCGTGTGGACCCTCCTTGCGTCCAACTATCTGCTGCCGCTTTTATTGGGGAAAGAAACGCAAACGGAGCAGGAAGAGGAGGAGGTTCAGGCAAAAATTGAAATTCTGAGGAATGTGGTGAACGGATTAAACGAACTGACCACGGATCAGAACCGGCTGGCGATTGCCCAGATCATCAATACGTATACTTCCCGAATCAAATCGCTCAGAAAAGAGGAAAAGAACGATAAAGTGCAGAGGGCCTTGGGCCTGTCTATCCTGAAATGGGAAAGAGAGAACACACTGCACGCGGTTCAGAAGAAAGAATTGAATCCAGTCACAGCGTACCGTTACCTTAAAAGAATAAATCAGCTGTTATTCATGCACACAGGAGATGTCCGTTATAAAAAAGAGCTTTTCCCTGTGAAGCAATGGATTGAAGTGTTCGGAATGCTGCATCCGGCCCGCCTGAGTATCCGAGAGAGACGCGTCGAATTGGCCAAGCTCAGAATTCAAAATACGGCTTACGTCTTAAAGGAGCTGAACGCGCTGCTTGCAAAAGGGGAGACGGATATGGAGTCGGTCAGCTCGCTGATTTTGCAATATGAACGAACGCTGCTTCTTCTGACCCGAAACGAATCGGACATCTACAACCGGGAAGAGTTTGACATCCTGATGCAGGAGCTCGCACGGGTCGGGATTCAGCTGGAGAGAGACAACATCCAAACCATGTTCGAGACCGGACGGATATCCAGACAGGGCATGAAGGAAATGAAACGTGATATTCTCTTCATGGAGCATGACTTGAGAGAAGAGATGGGTTGAGAATCATCCTATTGATTTATGCTGCCTGTTAACGGGTTTGTAGACGTCGATGACGATTTTTTATTCAATTTTCTTACAGAGACTAGACTGCTTACAAGCAGCACAAATGCGCCAAAAAGATAAGGCAAGTCGATATGAATTTCATATAAGATCCCTGCGAGTAACGGTCCAAAGATCGTACCAAGGCTCGTATAGGCATTATTCATCCCTGCGACGAATCCTTGGTCCTCTCCAGCTTCTTTGGATAGGAGGGTGTTGATGGTAGGACGCAAAATATTATTGAATGAAAAAAATAGCATGGTGATGATCATGACATAATAGTAATTGCCTGAGAAAAGCAACGATGCGAGCGTGAAAGCGGATAGCAAAAGCATGGCGACGATAACCCGCTTTTCCCCGAACCGGCGGGTGATCCGATCGGTCAGGAGCACTTGGTTCAGCGTGCCGATCAAAGAGCACACGGTAAGTAAAATGGCGATTTGCTGCGTAGTGAAACCGTAACCCTGAACGACAAAAAGCGGAAAAATGGCTTCAAAATGCGTCAGACCAAACGTCATGGCGAAAACAATAAGCAGCAGGATAAAATAACGGGATTTTACGGAAAGACCAATTTGACGAAAGATATTGTCTTTCTTGTCCTGCACAGATTGGCGAAGCCGGCGGATCTCAGGCGACAGCGGCTCGGGGAGCATCCACATACTGCATATCATAGCCAGCAGACCAACGGATGCGGAAGCGAAGAAAGGCATTTTGATGCCCCATTCCGCAAGCAATCCTCCTACACCCGGCCCGATAATAAACCCTGAAGTCATCGATGCGCCTAACCAAGACATAGCCTTGCTGCGCTGGGCATCTTCTGTAATATCTGCAACGTAAGCAATAATCGCAGGGACCAGGGCGGCTGACCCGATTCCGCCGATCAGTCTCGACACGAATAATAAGGTTAAATCGCCTGCAAACGCCGCCAGTAGATTAGAAATGGCAAATAAAATCAACCCTGTAATGATCATCGGTTTACGACCGTACCTATCGGACAAATTTCCTGCGAAGGGTGAGAATAGAAACTGTGTCAAACCGAAGCAAGAGACGAGATAGCCGGCGGCTTGGCCGCTTGCTGAAAACATTTCGAGCAGTTCCGGAACGATCGGAATGACGAGGCCCATGCTAAGATTGGCGAGAAACATATTCAATAGAAGTAATGGAAATGCGGACCTTGGTAACATCAATGATCTCCTCTGTAGTCAATATATAACGATGGAAACAGGATAAACGGTTCCTTTCATTAATGTTAGCATGCATCAGTCCGCTTGAATAATATGAATAATATTTACGACAGGAATCATTTTTATATAGATGGCTATTCGTATCCGATGAACAAAAGAGGCATAACAAGCGAATAACGATACCCTTTACTGCAAATAAAAAGGGTGTCCCTAGCCAATTAAGGCTTGGGACACCCTCCTATTTTATGCAAAATAATGCCCTTCCTTGAGATCGGCGATGAGTCCGGGCTGCATCGGTTTCCAACCCAGAAGCTCCCGTGTTGCCTGACTCGCTTGCGCAGTGTTATACAAGCTTGTAATGTCGAGGGCGGCAATGGCACCGAGAAAACCGAAATGGGCGGCAGCTTCTTCAGATGTGATGCTGACCGCCGGCACGTTCAATTGCCGTCCGATGACCTCGGCGATCTCGCGGAGCGGAATGCCTTCATCGCCGGCGCCAAGCAGCCGTGAGCCCGCCGGGGCGGATTCCAGCGCCAGACGGTACAGAACTGCCGCGTCCAGGCGGTGAACCGCCGGCCAGCGGTTCGTTCCATCACCGATGTAGGCGGCGAAGCCCTTCGACCGGGCGATGCTGATCATCATCGGGACAAAGCCCTTATCGCCTTCGCCGTGTACGGACGGTGCAAGCGAGACGATCGATGCCCGGATACCCCGCTTCGCCATCGCGAGCACGGCTTGATCCACGGCATGGCCATTGGCGTGTGCTGTGGTAATGAACGGCTTCCCGGAGCCTTCGAGTGCCGCTCCCATGACTTCTACGGCCCGCAAATCCAGAGCCAGCGCACCTTCAAAGTCGGAAAAATCGTTGGTGAACGCCAGATGAATCACGCCGTCCGCAGCCGCGGCGGCGCTGCTGAGCGTATCGAGATCGTCCAGCGTGCCGTACAGCGGTTCGGCTCCCGCTGCCTTTAATCCCGCGGCTTTCTCTTCAGAGCGGCAAAGACCCGATACGGTATGTCCCGCACCGATCAGTTCTTTGACAACCGCGGAACCGACATAGCCTGTTGCTCCTGTAACAAAAACATGCATCTTGAAATCCTCCTTCATGAGTTGACTGCTTGATCATGTTAAGCATAAACTATGAAGTGAACTCTAGGGCAAGCGGTCCAAAGGAGAAAAGACGATGAAAATTCAGGAACTGGCGGATAAGATGGGATTAACGATTCATACGATCCGCTATTATGAAAAGGAAGGCTTGCTGGATGATCGGCATGTCCGCCGAGAAAGCAACAATTACCGCAACTATTCGGATGAGGCTGTCGAGCGGTTGAAGCTCATCAAGAAGTTCCAGTCCATCGGCTGTTCACTGGCTGAACTGAAGGAAGTGCTGCAGGACCACGACGCCAACACGCACACGAACCAGCAGATTATCGATTGGATTCGCGGCAAGAAAAAGGAGATCGAAGGCAAGAAGGAAGAATATGACCAAATGCTGGTCACTCTTAACTGGATGCTGGAGTATCGGACTCTACTCATGGACGATCCGCAAAAAGCACAAGAGATGCTAAAGGCTTGGCATGCCGGCTCATCCGATTGAGCTGCTGATGCGTTTCGTCTCCTTTTGGCGGCCATTTAGGAATATTGATTCACCATTTCAAGTAAATAATTTCGAAATTGTTCAGCATACGATGGGGGCTCCACGACTTTAAGGTTTGTGCCGAAGCTTGCTAAAAATTGAAATCCGATGTGGCTTTGAGGAACGTGGATGGTTGCCAAGAATAAGTCAGAACTATAATTTTCAATACTTTTACGGCCATACCTTTCAATGAATTGATCCTTTACGCTGGGCGAAATCAACGCTCTTACAGCGACCAGTTCCGGTTGGTAACTTGGCTCATATTCTTGATCTAAGGAATAATCTCTAGGGTTAAACGTTTTTTCATCCACTTGAAGATGGTCGATCCTGGATAATTTAAACGTTCTATACCTCATGCGATGCAGACAGAATCCTTTCAAATACCAACTCGTTTCGCTAAAATGAAGCTGATACGGCTCGACCATTCTGTCCGTGATCACGCCGTTTTTATCAATATACTCAAATGAAATCAACCGTCTTGCTAATATTGCTTCCTGACACTTCTTCAAGGTTTGACGGATTTCAGACCTGCCCTCCCAATCATAAAAAGACAGTTGAACTGAACTTTTCGGAGCCAACGGGCTAACCATGGCCTCTATTTTTTTTATAGTCACATCCACTTCTTCGCTGATTAGAATTTGTTCCAATCCACTGAGTGCCGTTAAAATATTCTCCAAATCGGAGCTGCTTAAAAGGCGTTTATCAACCTTGTATTCGTCCATAATACCGTAACCGCCATGAACCCCGCTGACGGAATAGATGGGGATGTTGGATACACTTAATGTTTCCATATCACGCAGAATCGTTCTTTTGGTAACGTTGAACAATTGTGCGAATTCTGTGGTTGAAACGACATCCTTTTTCAGCAGGATCATGATGATTGATATTAATCTCTCAACCTTTTCCATATGTACTCCTTCTTTTAGATCGTTGATTTATAAATGGTGACATCATGCTGTCACCCCTTCGTCATTATACTATATTTAGAACAAGAAGGAGGTTTTACTACATGTCGGCGATTGTCTATTATTGACAAAAAAATGGAGCAAAGGAAATTAAAAGATCAAGAACGGATCAGGCCATCCAAAGTGGACAGCCCTTATCCGAGGTTTATCATTTAAGCGTTAATTAAACTGTCTTTTAAAAAATCCGAAAAATTTACAGGGGATCTGCCAATCAGATGTTCCAATGCGGGATTGGTTTGCGAAAAATCTCCGAGTCGACTTGCCTGAAACATCCCCGTTAGCATGTCGACCATCGCTTTCGGCAGTCCCCGGGACACCAAGTGGATCCGATATTCATCATCCGACACGACAATTCGCCGAATGGGTCGGTCCAAAGCCTTGGAAGCTATCGATGCGATTCTACTCATGTCCAACGCTTCAGAAGCCGTAAGGGGAGGAGTGATACCGTCATATCTCTGCTCTGTCAGGATGACCGCTGCGGCTTCAGCCAGGTCGGAATGGGTGGTCCAGGCGACTGGACCATCTTCGGGAGCAATCAATTCGCCTGTTTCCAAGGCATCACCCATCCACATGATCGCTGATGCGGCATAAAATCCGTTTCGGAGCGACGTAAATGCCATTCCTGAAGATTGTAGCATCTCTTCTGTAGCAGCATGAACGTTCATGGGAGAAAAGTGTGATGTTGCCGATGAAAACATTTGGCTTGTATACAGCAGTCGACCAACTCCAGCCTTCTTTGCCGCGTCGATTGCGGTTTGATGCTGACGAACAGCAGCTTCTCCCAGGGAGTGGGACGAGATCATGAGAACTTGAGATGCTTCCTCAAAAGCGTAAAGAAGACTTTCGGAATCTTCGAAATTTCCTTGCCGAACACGGACTCCGCGTTCTTGTAGATCACGAACCTTGTCCACATCCCGGACACTGACACCAACATCCCCGGCAGGAAGACGCTTCAGAAGTTCCTCTACGACCTTACGGCCCAATTTTCCATTCGCTCCAGTAACGACAATCATTTCTAACTCATCCTTTCGTCTGCAAATCAGATTAAGCGTTTCTTGCCATACGATTTGCATGTGCAATCATAATCGTATAAGTTTAGTTAAAGGGAATGAGCCCGTGCGAACAACCTGCAAATCGCTGTTTTTGTCCTGTTCCCAACATAGTTGTCCTTTTGTCTGTTATTTGAGTTCAAGAGAAAGTGGGGGTACACATGTCTGTAAATCCCGAAGATCCGCGTGTTATAAGAACCCGTCAATTGTTCGTTCAGGCATTTAACGATTTGGTTGAGAAAAAGAGAAACCTCTATTCCATATCTGTGCAAGATATCACGAAACAAGCAGTTGTAAATCGAACAACATTTTATGCGCATTTTCAGGACAAATATGACTTTCTTGAATATTGGATGAAGGATAAATTCCAAATGGCAATAAGGGATAGACTCCCGGAAGAAACAAGATGCAATGCGAACAATTTGCGAACCCTTCTTCAAACCCTATTCGAGTTTCTTTTGCGGTTTCAACAATGTAGTACGCCGGGAGACAAACCGTTTGAAGCGATGCTTGAAAATGTCATACATCAGGATCTTCATCGACTCCTGCTTAAACGGGTCAATGAAATGGATATACAGGGCTTTTCGCCAGAAAAATTAGAAGCTGCAGCACTCGTTATCAGTTGGGGCATGTTCGGAACGGTTTTACTGTGGAGCCGGAACCCTCAAGATCACTCAGTGGAAACGATGTTTGAAGAGGTTGTTGAGGTTTTATCCGTCAATTTGGCTCCATTTTGGGAGCAAACAGCCAGTTGAAGAGAACCAAAAAGTCATAAACACATCATTGTGTTTATGACTTTTTAGCGCATAGGGGGGATTGAAATGATCCTATCGTCAAAATGGAGACGGCTTAGTAGAGAATATTTGGACTTTTATAGGAGGGGAAGAGTATCTTCCATTTGCCATTAAACTTTTTCAGCGTGAAAGTAATATCTCTGGGGTTTGGTTTATTTTGCTCGGTTAATGCAACTAAGGCAACGTAACTGTCTTTTCCTAAAACAAAGAACTTTTTAATGGAGTAGCTCACAATTTGGTTTGAAATCGCATTTCGTTTATAACTTTCGAATGGCTCAGCAAATCCATTTTCAAAAACAATACATTGATAAGCTTCTTCGATATGTAATTGTTTCAGACTTCTAAGGTAGAAATCTAGGGTCTTTTCTGGATCAGACTTATGAATATAATCAAAGAATATAAACGCTATTGCAATAACAATGATGACTCCCATGACTCTTTTCGTTGTCACAACCACCTCCGTTTCAGTGATATGCCCCATGTGATTATACATAATTTCTTGCATAACTTGTATAAAACTAGAGAAGAGATTGCTGAGAATGGAATACCACTTGAATTCGGCCACACGTTGGAGCAGCAATTGCAGGGTCAAATCGATGCCGGTTTTGTCATTACCGGGTTTTACGAAGATACCTTCGGAGGGGAAAAGCTTTTGGACCGCTATACAAACAGCTTTATTGCAACACGAGCCGTAAAACCTAAATAATAATGGGTGTTTCTATATGTTGTTATAGGGCTATCGTTGAGCTTTGTTTACGATTACAAGAACCGGATCACGTGGAGATCCGGTTCTTTTCTTTTTGTATTTCCTTGTATTTGCGATCATTCAAACTCTATCTTTTCCGAATTTTTAATCGGGCGAGTCCCTTGCCGTTTTCTTTGCGTGCCCAGTAAAAACAGTCCCAGCAGGATGGCGAGTGCAAGAAAGGCTGCGAACAACCGAAAACCAACATTCGTCGCATGAATAAAGGCATCCCTTGATGAACTCATGTCATGATTCTGGGCCCCCGACAACAAATGAGAAGCAACGTCGGACTTCGCCACCCATTGAATGATGACGAGAACAAGCGCTTGGCTGATCGCACGGCACATATTGTAAACGGTCCAGAACACTCCTGATGCAGGTCCGGCTTGATTTGGTGGAGCCGCTGACAGCACAGCTTTCGCAAGCGATGGCCAGGAGAGCCCGGTTGCTGCAGATATAATCATAAGCGGAATGATGACAGCTGCTCTCGACATCTCGGGGCCGAGCTGTCCGAGTAATAGGATGGAAAGACCGATTAGAAACGAACCGAGCAATATCATTCTTGCCGGGCCGAAACGGTCCGCAAGTTTGCCTCCTAATGGAGCCGTGAACAGTTGGGGTACGGATAAAGGGATCAACATGAGCCCTGCTTCCAAGGGACTGAGGTGTTGAGCACCTTGCAAATACAGTGTCAATAGAATGGAAACAGCAAAATAACCGATGCAATAGCTCGCCGTGATTCCAAGCCCAATTGTATAATCCCGATAGCCGAGGAGACCTAGATCAAACAAAGGGTGTCGGACTTTTTTCTCAATGAAAACGAATGCGGTCCAAAGGAGAATTCCAAGCGCGAGCAGCCCAAGTGTTATAATCGTTGCCCAACCCCAGGATTGCGCTTCGGACAAGACAATGAGAAGAGCGGTTAATCCTGTCCCATAGGTAAGTAAGCCTGGCCAGTCCGTCCTGGCTTTTTGCAATTCCGCAGATTCTCTTAAAATAAAAAATCCGGCGATCAAGCCCAAGATTCCGAGCGGAACGATAACGTAGAACATGGAGCGCCAGCCGAACCCGCCGATGAGTGCCCCTCCGACAACAGGGCCGAGAAGAGAACCGGTCACCCATGCGATGTTGTTGATGCCAAGGGCTCTTCCAAGTTCTTGGGGAGGAAAGGTCCGCATCAGAATCGGGGTGGATGCTGCCATCGCCATAGCGGCCCCTGCTCCTTGCAGCAGACGAGCGAGGATCAACATCGTACCGGAACCTGCCATACCACAAAGAGCGGTAGCTATAGTGAATAAAGCAAATCCCCATAGAAAAATCCGTTTCGTTCCAAACATGTCTGACCAACGGCCTGAAGGAAGCAAAAATACAGTACTTGTGATGTAGAACGAGGTAAGCGTCCACATTCCAAGTTCCAGCGAAATATGCAAATCCTCCATGAGTGGTGGGAGACCATTGACCACAATCGTCGCATCCAGATTCGTGATAAAGGACACTAGCGTGACGACAAACAATACGGACCATTTACCCGATTTCCCACGTGTGATCATAAAGGCACCTCCTCGTTGGAATTGTTCCTCCCATGGTCCAGCAGCCAGGATTTTTTTCGATTAGCACCTGATCATACGTATGTTTCAAGTCAGCCGATATCATGCTACTCCTCCTTAACGCTTTTTTCATCTTGCTTGAGGCTTTGCACAATTTTAACACTTCAGAAAATGAATGCCGCCGAAAATGGAGCATCTATTTTTGGCTGGTTGGGTGAACAAGAAGCTCGTGGTTGCTGCCTACACGCATTAGCTATTGACTCTCTCGCAAGGTGAAGGTTTATGATTACGGAGAAGGAAGAAGTCAGCGGCATCTAATAATATGAATTGAAAAAATAAGGATTAGAAAGACGCTTAACATTAAGGGGTTATTAATGCGAGTGGATGAGGAGGAAAATTCATGCCGAATACTTGCGTTCTATGCAACGCCGATCTTCCTCAGGGGATTACCTGCGAATCGATTTTCAACGAATTTTTGGCACTTGAATTCAACGATCCCAGCTATGGACGGGTTCACTTTCTCACCGTTGCCTCCTACATGGTTCAACACCAAGGGTATAGCGATGAGATGTACGCTTGGATCCAATCCGCATTACAGAAGCATTTGGAGGAAGGCTACACTACAGAGTTGATTCGCCAGGACATGGCCAAAGGACCTGGAAGCACAAAGGGGATTCGAAGGCCATTGGATGCGCAGCCTCTCCCCACAATATCTTGGACCATGACGATCGCTGACGTGGCGGCGCAGCTGCATGACGCCGAAAGCTATTGTAAGCTCATTGAGCAGTGGGCACGTACTACGCTGAAAGAGATGGGACCCCTTGTTTTGAAAAAGATTTAAAACTTTTAATCATGAGCTAAGGAAAGCATCTAATTGTCGACACATCTTTTCCCTGTCCAGGACAGCTCCTGTCAGTTCCTGAGCGTATTTACACCTGATTTGAAGGACGGCTCGGTGGAGCGTCTGGCTATCTTAGCGGATCAGTCGTTGAAGCAAACATCTGCCGTCTTGAAAGGGTAGGAATTGACCGAAAAGAACTTTCAAGGTACTGCAAAGTTTTAAGTGAGCCTGAGAACGATAAATTGCTTGTTAAGATCAGGGTATGAAGAAAGACCAGTTCACAGTTCACGCTGTGAAACTGGTCTTTTTGTTCTGGTGTTGCAAGCTAAGAGAGCAGCATCAGAGGACAAGAGCATGTAGGTTATCTGAAATCAACATAGTAAAAAATTTATCAACTTTTTAAATAAAAATGTTTAATAAGTGTTCGAAATCATATAATCTGTATACAAGGAAAGCAAATGAATTCAAAAATGGAGGCGTTTTCATGAATGGTTGGATTCAGGCGGGTTCGGTAGAAGAGCTTCGAAATCAAGGGCCGAAGTTGATCAAAGGGGGCATCGTCGTTTTTTATCACGAAGATCAAGTGCATGCGCTCGATAACCGATGTCCTCACCTCGGTTTTCCTCTCCACATGGGCAGTTTGTGCAATGGAATTTTGACATGCCATTGGCATCATGCAAGGTTTGATGTATGCAGCGGGGGAACGCTCGACCCTTGGGCGGACGATGTTCCTGTACATGATCTTACCGTTCATGACGGATTGATTTGGGTCAATCCAAGTTCCCGAAACGGCAATCAAGTACAACTGTATAAGGATCGGCTTCTAAGCGGACTTGAGCAAAATATCGGTCTTGTCATCGCTAAGGCCATCGTCGGATTAATGGAGGCGGGCGTTCCGGGGAAGGAAATCGCGGCGGTCGGGATCGAATTTGGAGTCAAACAGCGCAGGGAAGGGTGGGGCTCCGGATTAACGATTCTGACTGCGATGACCAACATTCTGCCTAAGCTGGATAAGCAGGGCCAGATCCTTGCGTTGTTTCAAGGATTGCTGCACACGGCGCGCGATTCAGCCGGAAGCGGAACGCGCTTCTTGCTCGATCCGCTTCCGAATACAGACGTCTCCATAGAACGGTTAACGGAGTGGTACCGCGAGTGCATCGAGGTTCGGGATACGCGCGGCGCGGAACGGGTGCTTCTGACCGCCGTTCAGGCGGGGGCGGATGAGAGCCGGTTATTCTCCATGATGAGCATGGCGGCAACGGACCATTTTTATATTAATGGAGGCCACACACTGGATTTCCACAATAAAGCTTTTGAGAGCTTGAAGTATGTCGGACAGGAACAGCGTGCGGATGTCCTCGCTTCGCTCGTTCCGATGTTTGGGAACGCATCGCGCAGTGAGGAGCTTCATAGCTGGCAATCTCCAGTCAATTTGGTTCAGCCGTTGAAGGAAGCGTTCGAGGAGTTATCCAGTAAGGGAATTTCATCTGGAAAAGGGGGCCCCGGCATTGGCGAGGAGGAACTGCTTCAAGCGCTGCTCGGAGACGATCCGCTTCGGACGATTCGCTTGTTAAAGGAGGCTTTGCTCGGTGGCGCCTCTCCGGTGCGTATATCACAAATTGCCGCATTGGCTGCGGCTGAACGGATCGTCCGCTTCCATATCCATAACGATTTCGGAGACTGGATTTCGGTACTGCACACGTTCACGCATGCTCACGCGGTTCATGAAGGCTTGATTCGTTCCGCCGATCCAGGGCTGGTTCGGGGGATTTTTCATACGGCGGTTACCATTTACCTCGACCGGTTTTTGAATATCCCGGCTGCCCCGAGACCAAGTGCAGTTAGCGCGAGCGAAGAAGTGCCGCAGCCCTTGGAACTGCTGGAGATTCTCGATAAGCAGCAGCAAGTGGCGCCGGCTGCGGCATGGGTGATGCGTTACCTGCACAGCGGCGGTAAGCCGGAGCCATTATTCAACGTCCTGGGTCATGCACTGCTGCGAGAGGATGCGGAATTCCACTCCTTCCAGATGTACGAGGCAGCCGTAGCGGAATATGACCGTTGGGCATCCGAGTCTGGGCCGTTTGCTGAGAAGGCGTGCGAAACGCTGATCCTTGCAGTTACACGTTATTTGGCAGCGCATGCTCCGACTTCCCGTGAGCTGCCTCATACAGCGAAAATTGCATGGCGGCTCCATCGCGGAGAGAAATTGTTCGAGGAAGAATAGGTGATTCGGTGACGATGTCATTCCTATAATGTAGAATGAATTGTGCTGAAAATGGGCTTTCGATATCATCGGTGGCCTATTTTCTTTTGTATAGGAAAGAGATCATGTACTATTGAAAGCTGATTTAAGCTGTAAAAGATATAGCGATGTAATTACATAATATTTTTTTGTAATGTACGTGGCTTTTTGGCTCCCTCTGGTGTCTAATTCATTGTAAATCAAGAGGAGGTTCTCATCATGTCAGGAGCTCACGACACAAAACCTGTTTATCCGGATGAACAGGCGATCATCACAAGCTTTGAAAGGGCGTATGAGCAGTATCGTCAAAGAATCCGCAACTATTTCTCGCTGAAATTAAACCCGATGGTTGCGGATGACTTGACTCAACAGGTATTTTTGAAAGCTGTCGAAAACATTCAGAGCTTTAAAGGCAGCTCTAATTTATTCACGTGGATATTTAAGATTGCTCAGAACACCGTCAAAAACGAATACCGGAGGTTGTCACGAAAAAAAGAATCTCCTTTTGATTTTACAGCGTATGAGTCACAGTCGATCTCCCTTGAGTTTACAAAATTTGTTGATTTTCGAATGGATATTGGAGCTGCGCTAAAAGAATTAGATGAGGTTGACCAAGAAATTATTGCACTACGTTTTTTTGTGGATTGCACCTTATCTGAAATCTCCAAAATCGTTGGAATGCGAGAGAGTGCCGTAAAGAACAGATTGTACAGATCACTGGATAAACTAAAAAAAGAATTGAAAGAATGGGGGGAAATTACCATCATGTCGATTCAGGATTTGATTTCAATTGTAGATAAGGGTGGCAGCGAGAGCACGAGCAAAGGTTTGAAAAAGGTTCAACAAGATTTGTTTGCTGAACTCAGCAATAATGTAGAGCGTATCTCGACAAAATACAATCACCATCCATCACAAAAGATAGTGATTGAAATATACCCGGATCTTCCAACGTTTCATCGAGCTGTAGGCGAAGCCGATGCACCCAATTGGTTTATGGGCACATATGAAGGACATATTCTTAAAATCGTATCACCATTGAATCCAGGGCCTGAGCATACGTATCAATCCATCCTGAAAAGCACGGTCCATCTGTTCACCATGTGGTTAATCAATGAAATTAATAGAGCTGCTCCGAAATGGATCAGGCAGGGGATAGGCGGATACGAAGCGAAACAAATGACTCAAGACTTTATTAAAGGCTCGACAGAAGATGCAATCCGCAATTTGGCGATCCCGTCATTTGATGAGTTAAATAACGATACTTGGGATTTTGAAACGATGAAAGGATTCCAGTTCTCCTATATGTTCGTCGAATTTGTTGTTGAGCAATATGGAATGGATACATTAAACAAAGTGATCCGTAATCCACATGATTTTAACGGAATCTTTCAATGTTCTGAATTGGAACTGCATAAGAAAATGGTTGAGTATATCAGTGGATGATTGCCTGTATAAGGGTACCATCTGAGGTTGAAAATCACCGGCACGTATGCCGGTGATTTTTTTGTTGAGCGTTCTGTTCTATTTTACAAACCATTAAAGCGCTTAAGCATCTGAGTAAAAGCCTCCAGGCTGGAGTCGTCCCAGCCCGAAATGCGGTCATAAAATTCAGCTCCTTTTTCATTCATGGCCAGAACGGCTTTGTCCCGTCCCAAATCAGTTACAGACAGCACGACGCCGCGGCGATCATGAGGGTCAGGTTCACTATGAACATAACCTGCTTTTTTGAGCTGGGCGACGAGTCTGCTGACGGAGCTGCGGTCCATAGCCAAGGATTCAGCCAATGAGGTAGCGCTGGACGGACCGTAGGCTAGAAGCCATCGAACCAGCAGGAACGCAGCGGGCTGCAAATTCGGATCAAATACAGCCGCTGTTTTTACATGAAGGGCATGGGATGCGCTTAACAGGGCATTCAACTGCTGACCAAGATGAAGTTCCAGCTGCGCTCTCCCGGTTTCGTGATTGTTGTTTTCCATAATAAACTCCCATCGATTCCAAAATAGTTGACATATATCAAATAAATAAATATAGTTGAGATATATCAATTATATGAAAGATATAAGCACTCATCAAGTTCAACGCATCCAAGTAAGGAATCGGGGAGGAATGAATCATGTCAGATCCCATTATTGCGATAACAGGGGCGACGAGAGGCTTAGGACAATTGGCAGCCATTAGCCTGGCTAAGCAAGGCGCCCATCTCATATTAACGGCGAGGAGCGAAAGGGCAGCGGAAATAACGATAGATATACTTAGCCAGCATGCCCCCAACGCAAAGGTGGACTTTTTTTTCGGTGATCTTTCACTCATGGACCAAGTCAGACAGGTAGGGGATGAAATACGCTCGGCTTATCCTAAAATTGATGTATTGGTAAACAATGCGGGCTTGCATGGTTTCGAGCAACGTATTACCAAGGATGGATACCCGGAGATGGTAGCGGTCAACTATTTAGCGCCGTGGCTGCTGACGCATCTGCTGCTTCCTTCGCTGAAGAATGCTGAGCAAGCAAGAATTATTAATGTAGCTTCCGAAGCCTCCCGCCATCACGGGGAACTTAAGCTGCCCCAAGACCTTACGGACACCGCGGAGTTTTCGCGATGGGGTTCCTCCAAGATCTATGGAAAGACGAAGCTGTTGAATATCATGTTTACGGGTGAAATGTCGCGGCGGTTGGACGGAACAAGCATCACGGTGAATGCGCTGAATCCCGGTTTCAACGTAACGGGTCTGGGACGTGAGCTAGCGTTTTCGTCAATTCTCGAGAAAGCATTGCGATTTTTAAAAATTGGGGATCCGCGGAGAGGTGCGGGGATCATCGTTCAATTGGTTTCGGATTCAAGGTATCGGGGCGTTACTGGCGGGTATTTTAATGTCGGTTCCGGGAAAGCGATCACTCCAGTGCATCCCGGCGGGGATTCCAACACGCAAAGTTTGTTGTGGAATGCCACTGAGACATTGTTAAAGCCCTATTTATAAAAAACTTTGAGATCATCTTGCTGAGATGGTGCGTTTTACAAATACGATGAAAAGGGGAAGGGCGATCATTAAGAAAGACGAATACCCTGCCGGCTATGTGCTGGCAGGGTTTGGTTGAATCTAATTCTTTTGCTCGGTCAATATGATCGGTCCATCCGCAGTGATGGCGATCGTATGCTCGTACTGCGCAGAAAGTGAGCCGTCGGCAGTTCTGGCAGTCCATCCGTCGGCATCAACCGTCATGAATGCTTTTCCGGCATTGATCATCGGCTCAATCGTCATAACCATTCCTTCCTTCAAGCGGAACCCTTTGCCCGGCTTCCCGACATGGGGATAATTAGGTTCCTCGTGCATCTCCCGTCCCACGCCGTGACCGAGCAGATCCCGCACCACCGAGTATCCGTTGCGCTCCGCATGGCTTTGAACCGCGTGCATCACATCGCCGATCCGGTTTCCGACGACGGCCTTTTCGATACCAAGGTATAAGCATTCCTTCGTTACCCGCATTAAATCACGGGCTTCTTTCGATACCTCGCCAACTGCATAGCTCCAAGCTGAATCGCCGATCCAGCCATCCGCTTCCGCGACGATATCGATGGTGACGATGTCGCCTTCCTTGAGCGGCTTAGGGCTCGGAAAACCGTGCGCGATGACGTCGTTGACAGAAGCACAAGTCGCATACGGATATCCGTTGTAGCCGACCGTATAAGCCCTGGCGTTATTATCCTTCAGGAACCGAACAGCGAACAACTCAATGTCGAGCGTTGAGACTCCCGGCCGGATCATTCCCGCAATGGCTTGATGAAAAGCAGCGACAATTCGGCCGGCTTTTCTCATTTGTTCAATTTCCGCTTTCGATTTCAGGGTGATCATTCCGTTTATCTCTCCTTTGCCTGTATGCCTGAAAAAATCACGTCAACGATGCCTTCGACATCCATCTCGTTGCGCATATTGTGGTGGATGTTCAATGCTGCACAGCCAACCAGCGAGCCAAATATCAGATTAGCTGTCTTCTCCGATAACTTGGAACCGATTCCTTCACGGATCATTTCCGCAAACGGCATATAGATCCGCTCCTGAAAATGGTCAGACAGCTTGATAAACCGGTTACCAGGGAAGTGATGAAAATTATCCGCAACCGTCTTAAGCAATATAAATACGGAGGGATCTTGAATGCATTCCTTCAGAAGCAGCCTCGAGAACGATTCCGCTTTATGCAAACTGCTGCCGTCTCCGGTCAAAACGGGCTGTACTGCCGACTCCGTTCGATATAGGGCATCCCACAATAAATCTTCCAAAAGCATGTGCTTATTTTTGTAGTAATGATACACGGTTCCGTAGCCGAGCTCAGCCTTAACCGCAACATCGCGTATTTCCAATTGGATACCCTTCTCCAAATATACTTCCGCCGCTGCCTGCATAATTTGGTTCATCCGCATTTCCCGGATCGCGTCATTCTGTTCTTTGGTACGAGGTGACATGGCTCCTCCTTTTTTAGACCTGCAGTAATGTCAATGTAAAAACAATATACATCATGTGACTGATTTGCGCAATCAGAAAGAAATGCAGAAATGAAATGGTCATTTTGGGATACAGAGGACTGCGGGTGTAACGGGGTGCTGGCTATCGAGATTCTTGAGCAGCCGTTTTTTGTAGTCTGGATTCAAAAATGTAAGACGACAAGAACATACACATTGAATGGCCGCATAACTGCGGCTTTTTTTATTTTTAACAATGCCTGGGTTACAGGACGTTGTTTCAGCATCCGGAATACCCGACAATAAGAGGCTTCACAGCTTGTGATGGAAAATCAAATGTAAGCCTATTTTTGATAATACGTCGGGAAACGCGTTGACAATTCCAGCTACTATGTGTTACTTTATAGCGGTAGTAAGTATTACTTCATACCAGTCACACAGAATAGCAAGGAGCGATTGTGTTGGATAATTTAACGGAAATGCTTAAAGGCGTGCTTGAGGGCTGCGTCCTTGAAATCATAAGCCGCCAAGAAACCTACGGCTACGAAATTACGCGGCAGCTGAACGCCCTCGGCTTCACAGATGTTGTGGAAGGAACGGTATACACCATTCTGATCCGGCTTGAAAAAAACAAGTTGGTGGAGATCACCAAGAAACCCTCCGACATGGGACCGCCGCGAAAGTTTTTCGCGATCAACGACGCAGGGCGTGAGGAGCTGAAGAAGTTCTGGGAAAAATGGGAGTTTGTATCATCCAAAATAAACGAGTTAAAGGAGAAGAAAAAATGAATTTTTGGGAAAAAATCACCGGCAGCGACATGACCAAAGAAATGAAAGCTTTTGAATCACGGGCCCAAAAGCTGCCTGCCGATTATCAAGCGGCGTGGAAAAAAATAAATGCCAACCTTTGGGTGCATTCCGACTTCACCGGCCGCAACCTCATGCCGATTCTTGACGGTGTGCTAGGCCTGCTTGAAGAAACTGCGGCGGACGGCCAGAGTGTTCAAGAGGTTTTGGGTGACGATATCCAAGGCTTCTGTTCAGCGCTGGCCGGCGAAGAAGGGGCAAAGTCTTTTCGTGACAAGTGGCGCGAGCAGCTCAACCATAATATCGCCAAAAAATTAGGCAAATAGGAGGAGGATCACATGAGTATACGAGATATCATCGAAGGCAAAAAAGAGTGGCGGGCGCACGTGGCGCGAGTCAAAGCGCTCCCGCGGGACTATCAGATTGTGTATAAGGAGATTCAAAAATATCTCTTTAAAGTAGGCCCTGTTGAGCTAACCGAAGGGACCGGCTTACTCTCGGGAATTGTTGATCTTTTTGAAGAGGGCGCAGCTGTGGGGAAAGGCGTGCTCGAAGTGACGGGAAGAGACGTAGCGGCTTTCTGCGACGATCTCATCAAAGATTCAAAAACTTACGCTGACATCTATCAGGAAGCGGTTGCCCGAGAAAGTAACAAGGCCATAAAAAAGGCAACGGATAAAACAAAGTAAAAGAGGGATATCCGGATGGAAAAACCAATTGAAGTGAAAGGTCTGCGAAAATCTTTTAAGGACACAGAAGTTCTAAAAGGCGTCGATCTTGAAGTGGAGCGAGGTGAGATTTTCGCCTTGCTTGGCTCTAACGGGGCGGGCAAGACGACAATGGTCAAAATCCTCACCACGCTCCTCAAACCAGACGGAGGGACCGCCACCGTAAACGGCTGTGACGTAGCATCAAAGCCCGACCGGGTACGACAATCGATCAGCCTGACCGGACAGTTTGCCGCCGTGGACGAAATATTGACGGGACGGGAAAATCTGATCATGATCGCCAAGCTGCGGCACCTCAAAAATCCGCGCCAGGTCGCGGATAGTATGCTCCAACGCTTCGGCTTGACGGACGCGGCTGACCGCAAGGCATCTACTTATTCGGGAGGAATGCGCCGCAGGCTCGACATCGCCTTGAGCCTTGTGGGCAATCCACAGATCATTTTCCTCGACGAGCCGACTACCGGGCTTGACCCCGAGGCCCGCATCGAGGTTTGGAAGACCGTCAAGGAACTTGCCGGCGGCGGCACGACGATCTTCCTGACCACGCAGTATTTGGAGGAAGCTGAGCAGCTCGCCGACCGTATAGCCATTCTGCATGAAGGCCGGATTATTGCGAGCGGCACGCTCTCTGAGCTGAAAAAGCTGTTCCCATCCGCAAAGGTGGAGTATGTAGAAAAACAGCCGACATTAGAAGAGATATTCCTCGCAATCGTCGGCAAGGAGGAGGCTATGTAAATGGAGACAGTCAAAAATCACTTTTTTAGCGATATGGGCGTTATGCTTGGACGTTCCATGCGTCATATATTCCGCAGCATGGACACCATCATTACGGTCTGCATCACACCGATTGCGATGATGCTGCTGTTTGTCTATGTGTTTGGCGGCGCAATTCACACCGGAACGGAAAACTATGTGAACTACCTGCTGCCCGGCATCCTGCTGATTGCGATTGCGAGCGGGATATCCTATACGGCTTACCGCCTGTTTATGGATAAGCAGCGGGGCATCATTGAGCGGTTCCACTCCATGCCGATTTCGCGTTCCGCCGTGCTGTGGGGGCATGTGCTGACCTCGCTGGTATCCAATATGATTTCTCTTGTCGTCATCATACTCGTAGCGCTCATCATGGGCTTTCGTTCCTCGGCAGGGGTTCTGCCATGGCTCGCTGTAACCGGTATACTCGTGCTGTTTACACTGGCTTTGACATGGGTCGCAGCGATTGCTGGATTGTCCGGAAAATCGGTCGAAGGGGCCAGCGCATTTTCCTATCCGCTGATCTTCCTGCCATTTATCAGCTCGGCCTTTGTGCCGACCGATTCGATGCCGAAGGTCGTTCGCGCTTTTGCCGAAAACCAGCCGGTCACCTCTATTGTTGAAACCATCCGTGCACTATTGTCCAATCAACCGGTAGGCAATGATATCTGGATCGCTCTGGCGTGGTGCGTCGGCATTATGCTCGTCGCTTATGTCTTTGCGATGAGGGCGTATAAAAAGCGGGCGTAAATTAGTAATCACCATCCTTTTCTCCGTCGCGAATTTCAGCAAACCCTCCATTAAGACGGAACATTGCATACATTTTTATTCTCGGCTTCTGGGCTGCGGTCTACCAGGTAATCATAGATTACGGATGGCACTGACGCGGGCTTTTAATAAAACAGCAGCAGTCTGGTACTATTGTTTTCTCGTCCTTGGCTGCTGCTTATTTATTGGTGACAATAGGGGGATTTTTGCTTGCGCCCAGGCACCACTGCCGGACCCCCCCTTATCGAATACGGAAGAAAACACCAATATTTTTCTGTTCCGTAATGACAAACCCGTTTTTAAGCAGACAAAGCACAGCATCTTTTACGGGTGCCCCTACTTTTAAAGTACTGAGGCAAGGGGAGGCGCTACCTATAATGCGTACTTTACCGATATTGGCAAAATTTTTTTTGCTTCGGACGATAATGACCACATCTGGAAAACGGCTCATGATATCAGCTCCTAACTTGAAGTGGATATCATAAGTTATTCCGCTTCATGCAGGAATGCTTGGACACCGTGAAGTACTCGGGATGGGGGGGGCAATACGGTTCAGACGGTTATGGATTGACTTGATTGTAGGGGCTAATGTAAAATTTTGTTATGTTCATTGCAGTTAATGTACTTACTTACAGGTAAGGGGATGATTCATCAATGATTCATCAGCGTGAGTGTCCGATTGAGACCATCATTCATGTTCTAAGTGGCAAATGGAAGCCGATGATTTTATGGCTTTTGATTGATTCTACAAAGCGATTCAGCGATCTGGAAAAGCTTATCCCTGATGTTTCGCAAAAAATGCTTGCACAACATCTCCGGGATTTGGAACGAGAAGGCGTAGTCGATCGAACGGTTTACCCGACAGTCCCTCCAAGAGTAGAATATTCTCTTAGTGAATACGGCCAAACCTTGATTCCTGTTGCGGAAGTCATGTGTGCTTGGGGAGAGAATCATAATAAGCGGAAGTATGAAGAGCCGGCGTCATAAAGCGGAATAATGAACTTGTACACGAATTCAATCCACTCCAAATAAAAGCTGCCACGGGATTTCCGGGCAGCTTTTTGCTTCCCTGCAGTCACACTACTGAAAAAAAGCATGGTATCCCTTTCCGTCATACTTACTTTTAAGTAAGTCCCCTACTTTAAAGTGGGTTCTTAACATCCTTTTGAAGCGATGCTAAGCTTGAGCTAACCAAATATTGGGACCTATGAAGAGGAGGACATAACGATGAAAATCATTGTTTTTGGAGCGACGGGGAATACAGGGAAAAGAGTGTTGGCACAAGGGATACAAATGGGGCATGAAATGACCGCATTTGTGCGAAATGCTGAGAAGCTTTACGATCAGCTGGGTGAGCATTCCGAAAAGCATGTGAAGGTGATCGTGGACGATATGATGGACCCGGTGAGCGTTCGTGAGGCACTTGTGGATCAAGACGCCGCTATTATTGCAGCCGGCCATGCGGGGCAGGGAGAAGAGTTTGTCCGTATCGTTGATAACATTATAAGCCAGTGTGAAATGGAGCCTAGTTTCTCCGGGCGGGTATGGGTTATGGGAGGAGCCGGTCTGCTGGATATTCCATATACTGATTGGATCGGCAACAATTTACCCGGCTTTCCGCCTGAGTATAAAAACCATAACCGGAATTTCGAAAGGCTGCAGCGGACGGACCTCGATTGGACCATGATGTGTCCGGGAACCATGACAGATTCGAGAGAGCAATCAGATTCTGCTCATCTGCATGTCACAACGGAGATCTTGCCCGTTCCGATGCAGGAGACGATCAAGGACTTTTCCGAAGCAGAGGTAGCCGGTCACTTGTTCAGCAGATTTCAAGAACTGAATGTGGCTTATGACGATGTCGTCATGTGTATGTTAGACCATCTTGAACTCGACGGATCGTTTAAAAGAAAAAGGGTCGGTCTAGCCTATCAAAGCCATATTGCAGTGAGCTGAGGAGGAGGGGATGATGGGTCTATTTGGATTCCTGCTCGTTTTGCATATATTGTCTTCGATCGCTTTTATCGGCCCCGCTTTCGTAACGCCCATCATTCGGAGATCCGCCAGAACGGTCGGCCAGCTGCACTTTGTATTAGGTATAACGGCCAAACTGGCCATCATGCCTAAAATTGGCGGAACCGGACTTATTCTGACCGGGGTTGGGCTTATGATCATCACCAAGATGGGTTTATCCCAAATGTGGCTGAATGTATCCATTCTCTTAGCGCTGCTTATGGTTGGACTGATCGACGGATGGATCGAGCCGCGCATGAAAAAAATCCGAAAAACCATATCTGAGCGTCAAGACCAAGGTAATGACATACCCGCCGAATTCGGACTGCAGTTAAAAAAGATCGTGCCCATCGAGATGGCAGCCATGCTGCTGATGATTGCCGTATTGGTGCTCATGGTCGTTAAGCCATTTTAAAAGCCGCATAACTGCGGCTTTTTTTATTAACAAAATATGTGTATTCTTCTAATCTTGACCTTTCCAAGGATAGTCCATAACGATGATCCCTTCAATATATGGGCCAATCGCCTGCAAAAACTCTTGATGCAGGGGATGCTGAATATAGTCTTGGCAAGCTTGTTGATTTTCAAAAGAGACGCGGATTCCCAGCGCATACCCCTGCATATGCTCCTTCTCCATCGTAACGTTCATTCCAGCGCTGATTTCTGTGATACCCGGAATGTTTCCCTTAAAGTCATAAACTTGCATGACGGCTTCTTCTTTTTTGGCAGTCGAAACATCGGGCTTGAATTTCAATAGTACAATATGCTCAAACATCTTTTTCCTCCAGATTCTCGTTTATACTAGACTTTGCAGCTGCTTTAATCGGGATTGTTCCTTTGCCCATTTCACGAAATTCTCGGATACGAGATCCAGGTGCTTAATCGTAAGTTTATCTGTCAACTCACCCTTCTCATTCATTTTCTCATGCACAAGGCCGATGTATACTTCATTTCCCGGTAACAGCGGCGATGAAATGCCGGAAGCAAACAATATATCACGTAGATGGCCCTGAGCTTTCACCGATCCCAGCAGACCCATGGAAGAGCCTACGATCCAAGAGGGCTTACCGACCATTACTTGGTCAACGCGGGATAACCAGTCAATCGCATTTACCATAACACCTGGAATGGTTGAATTATACTCAGGAGTGACCCATAACACCGCGTCGGCTTCAGCGACTTTGCCCTTGAAATCGACAACCGTCTGCGGCGGAGCGGACTCCGTATCCTGATCGTAAAAGGGAAGATCCCGGATATTCAACACATCCAATTGGAAAAGATGCTTATAACGATGTTGAATATAGTAAGCTAGTTTTAAATTAAAAGATTCCTTGCGGATGCTGCCGACAATGGCGGCTACTTTCATTGTCATCACCTCAATCAGATTGGTTCGAATGGAAAAGAACAGGTTGGGGCGACCACTGTCTTATCCATTCTTGCTTTTCCTCCTATGGAGGACATAAACTGAGTTTAATGAAACCTGAAGAGGCTAGGAAGAGATCTGGTTATCGTAGGATTGGGAATCCTACGTTCATGAATATAGTAGGGGGCATGGGGATTATGTCAAAGAGATTGGACCGATACGAGGAATTATCTCGATTTTTACGCTCACGGCGAGAAAGGATAACACCTAAGCAAGCAGGATTACAGGATTCCGGACGCAGACGTACACCTGGACTTCGCCGAGGAGAGGTGGCTCTGTTGGCAGGTGTAGGATTAGATTGGTATACCTACTTGGAACAGGGGCGTCATATTAACGTATCCGTAGAAGTCCTTGATCGGATAGCAGAAGTGCTCCGGTTAGATGAATCGGAACGCAGACATCTGTATCATCTGGCCCGTAAGCAATACCCCTTGGTTGAAACAATGAAAACATCTAAGGTTACACCGGAACTGCAACGCTTTCTGGATAGCCAAAACCTGTCCGCGGCAAATGTCATGGATGCGCGTATGAACATCATTGCCTGGAATGAAGCTTATTGCGCGTTGAATGGGGAGCTGGCCGCTGTGTCAGATCGGGAGCGGAATTTCGTATGGATGACGTTTACGTCACCCCGCTTCCGTTACGCTAAAGGAGAACAATGGGAACTGCATGCCAGACGGATTGTCGCTAATTTTCATGCCGGTTATGCGCGTCACGGTGACGACCCCTGGTGGTCTGAACAGTTCGAGGCTTTGTCTCAAGTTAGCAGGGAGTTTCGGGAGTTTTGGGACGATCATGAAGTACTCGATGCCATAGATGCTCCAAAGACGCTGCACTGTCCGAATCTCGGGAAGTTGAATTTTGATCTTGTTTCGTTTCAGTATTTACATGATCCGAATTTGACCGTCTCCATTCATGTTCCGCATCAAGATGGCACGATGGAAAAAATGCAGCGTTTATTAAGTGATTATCAGAGCAGCAGGCATGCTGAGGCACTTGAAACTTCACGAAGAGTTTAGTTGTGAGGACCGGGAGCGGTGATGGTTGGCTTTTGCCCATGATTCCCACTCGGCTCCGTTCGTTTTGTCCGTACTGCGGTGATGACACCCAATATGACCATGAAGGTACCGACGACTTGAACCCAACCTACCGGCTGCCCCATTAGTACCGAAATCATCAGCGTTACGATAGGAACCAGGTTGAAGAATACGGAGGTACGGTTTGCACCTACCTTCTGTATGCCTTGATTCCACCAAAGAAAAGTTAAAACAGCGCCAAATGTCCCCATAAAGAAAATGCAAATCCATGCTGTTGTGAGTGTCGTTTGCGAGATACCCGATGTATGGAAATTCAGAAAAGGCAGAAAGCAAATGGTAGCCATTGCCATGGTGATGGCTGAGGTGGCGAGCGGAGTGCTGTTGGTCAGAAACTTTCGTCCCAGTACACCATAGAGTGCCTAGGTGATATTCGCTCCCAGTGCTATAAAATCTCCAAGTGATATGTTTGTGAGTTGCCAAAAGGCTCCGTTGGTAATGACCATAAGAACACCGGCGATCGAGCACAACATCCCGATGATTTGGCCCTTGCGGATGTTTTCTTTCAGCAAAGGCACCGCCAAAAATGCCGTTACGATTGGGTTTGTAGCCATAATCAAGGCTGGATGAAGCGGTGATGTAAACTTCAAGGCTGTGAACTGCAGAGCATTCGTTACGAAAACGCCGACTACCCCTAATAAAATATAGACCCAGATCGAGGAACGAAGAGTGCTCCACGATGGTTTTTCCTTCACAAATAGAAGCAACAGCATGAGTGCTGCGGCTATGAGGAATCTCCAAGCAGTGACCGTCAAAGGGGGCATCGCTTGAATGGCCAGCTCACCGGCATTAAAACTGGCTCCCCAAAACACGGATACGGCGGCAAGTCGGACATAGGTCCATGCATGATTCATTGAACATCCTCCATCGATTTGGAATAGAACCTCGTTAGCATTAGTGTAAGGCATTGCTGTAGAACGATCTTGAACAATGTGCTCTTTATTTTGTACAAAAGAACCACAGTTAAAGTTGAGATGGACCTGCCTGCAAATGTGGAGGCAATCGAAAACGGGGATGAAATGGATCAAGATCCCAGATGTGAAACCCATAAACGATTAAGGTGAAGATAAAAGCCGCACACCTGCGGCTTTTTATTTTTTCACGAAAGATGTTCCTGTCAAATCCGACTACAACAACAGGTTACGCAGCAGGAAAAAAGACAAGGAAACCAACACGTTTTCGTCTATATTCATTAATATGGTCGATTCAGTTTTATTTTCGCAAGTAGTCGATCTTAATAACGGCAAACCTTTTCTGATTTTGTACGATTTCGGGAGAAACCACCATCCTTTATGCTAAATATGGCAAAAGCACATCTAAATTGAGGAGGAGCTACGATTGATGCAGATGAGCAGGAAAATAATCAATAAGCTTGCACCCGTTTTATGTTTGGGGCTAGCCGCCATAGCGATGGCCGGCTGCAGCAGTGAGGATACGGCAAAGGGGAGTACGAAATCCGCAGAGACAACCGAACCTTTGAGCCACTTATCGTATTGGAAAGAGATGCATAAGGACGCAGCGGCCATTATGAAAAGCTATGGAGAGATTACCGCTATTAAAGAAATCGAAAAGAACACCGGTGTCACCATCGATTATCAACACCCGGCCCAAGGCCAAGGTGGGGAACAGTTCAACTTGATGATGGCCTCGAAATCACTGCCTGATGTCGTGGAGTATTCTTGGAATAACTATCCGGGAGGCGCTCAAAAAGCGATTCAGGATGGTAAGATCATTCCATTAAACGACTATTTGGATGATGCGCCTAACTTCAAAAAGCTGCTGGACGAGAACCCGGAATGGAGAAGGCAAGCATCTACTGACAAAGGTGATATTATCGGCTTCCCGTTCATCCGCCCCGTCAGAAAACTGCAAACCCACGACGGCCCGGTTATCCGTAAAGATTGGCTGGACAAGTTGGGGGTGCCTATTCCTAAAACGATCGACGAATGGTACACCGTTTTGAAAGCGTTTAAGGAGCAAGATCCCAACGGCAACGGGAAGGCGGATGAAATTCCGATCATGGTCGGAGCAGGCGAGCTTGCTTTTACTGGAGTTTTTGGAATCCCGAACGGCTTTTATCATGAAGGAAATGCAGTCAAATATGGCCCCGTTCAACCCGAATATAAGGAATACCTTACCACCATGAACCGTTGGTACAATGAGGGCTTGCTGGACAAAGACTTTGCAGCCAATGACAGCAAAATGTACGATGCCAAAATGACAGGCAATCAGGTCGGTGCGGCTGTGATGGCAGTAGGCGGCGGCTTGGGCAGATTTATGGATTTAATGGAGTCCAAGGAACCGCAATTCAAGCTTGTTGCCACACCTTATCCGACATTGAAGTCCGGCGATAAACCGATATTCGGTCAAATGGACAATCAAATTGTAGGCATATTCACGGCTATTACCGGAAGCAACAAGCATGTAAAAGAAACTGTAAAATTCCTCGATTACTTCTATAGTGAAGAAGGACGAATGATCATGAACTTCGGTAAAGAAGGCGTATCCTATACGATGGAGAACGGTTATCCGAAGTATACGGACTCGGTCATGAACAATCCGGATGGATTGCCGCTTGCGCAATCCCTTAAGCAGCATGTCTTGTCCGCTGATGCCGGTCCGTTCTTGCAGGATGTACGCTACATGGAGCAATATGCGGCCAGACCGGAGCAGCAAGAGGCTTTAACCGTCTGGGCAGAACCTTCGAATGAAAAGAGAATGCCTCCGATCACGATCGCCAGGGAAGACAACAGCCGATATGCCTCGATCATGAACGATGTCGACACCTACAAAAATGAAATGATCGTTAAATTTATTATGGGCGCAGAATCGCTAAATAAGTTCGATGAGTATGTCGCTACTCTGAAAAGCATGGGGCTCGACGATGCGATCAAAATGCAGCAATCCGGATTGGAACGCTACAACAACCGCTAAAAAGCCTACTAAACTGGAGGCGGAAAGCTTACGGCTTGCCGTTCTCCCGTGTTCAAAGAAGGAGTAAGCCATGCCTAATGTACAGGGAAATATGGTGACGACGGCAGCGGGGAACCGGGCAGAGACGAAATGGAGCATCATTAAAAGGGACTTGATCCGAAACCGCTACATTTATCTTTTACTGCTGCCTGTCATTGCCTACTATATCGTTTTTCATTACGGACCGATGTATGGTCTGCAAATTGCTTTTAAAGATTACGGGCTTGCAGACGGCATTTGGGGAAGTCCGTGGGTTGGTTTCGACCATTTTAAAAGCTTTTTTGGAAATTACTATTTTTGGAGACTGATTCGGAACACCTTGTTGATCAATATTTATGAATTGCTGTTCGCATTTCCCGCTTCGATTATTCTTGCGTTATTGCTTAATGAAATTCGGAAGGGCTTTTTTAAACGGATCGTACAGACGATAAGTTACCTCCCGCACTTTATTTCCATCGTCGTTGTGGTAGGGATGATGATCGATTTCTTTGCCCGAGACGGTCTGGTGAATAACCTTCTCCTCATGATTGGACTTCAACCGATTGCTTTCATGCAGGAGCCGGAATGGTTTCGGTTCATGTACATTTCCTCGGGCATCTGGCAGGGAATCGGATGGGGCTCTATCATCTATCTCGCATCCATTGCCAATATCGATCCGACGCTTTATGATGCAGCCCGAATTGACGGAGCAGGACGATGGAAACAGACCTTGCATATTACCTTAACCGGAATTATGCCAACCATTGTGATCATGTTCATCCTCAATATTGGATCCATGCTTTCCGTCGGGAGCGAGAAAATTATCCTCATGTACAATCCGATAACTTATGAGACGGCCGATGTCATCTCCACCTATGTATACAGAAAAGGTATTCTTGGAGCCGATTTCGGTTATACCGCTGCCGTGGGGCTGTTCAATTCGGTCATCAGCTTCATTCTGATCGTACTCGCCAATTCCATTAGCAAACGAGTGAGTGAACATAAATTATGGTAAAAGGAGAAACGGTATGCTTCACAAACGCAGCCTGGGTGAATGGATATTTTCCGGCGTCAACACATGCTTCATGATTCTGCTTTGCTTCGTCACGCTTTACCCGTTCCTATACGTATTGTTCGCCTCTTTGAGCGATCCTACAGAAATGGCCCGATTTCGCGGCATGCTGTTTTACCCTAAAGGATTTAACTTGGAGGCATATAAAGCCGTAATGGATAATCCGATGATCCTGACGGGTTACCGAAACACGATTTTTTATGTCGCTGGCGGTACAGCCATCAACTTATTCATGACCACACTTGGAGCCTATGCACTTTCTCGCCGCAACGTCTATTTCAGCAATTCCATCATGTTCATGATCGTGATCACGATGGTGTTCAATGGGGGGCTCATTCCATCGTTTCTGCTGGTGAACAGTCTCGGCATGCTGGATACGCCTTGGGCACTTCTCCTGCCTGGGGCAGTCAGTTCATTTAACTTGATCATTATGCGAACCGCATTTCAAGCGGTACCTGTGAGTCTGGAGGAATCCGCGCGGATCGACGGAGCGAACGACTGGACCATCATGAGCCGGATCATTGTTCCTCTCTCGATGCCCGTGATAGCCGTCATGATTTTGTGGTATGCCGTCGGACATTGGAATTCGTACTTTAGCGCATTGATTTATTTGCGTGACCGGGAGTTATTTCCCCTGCAGCTGGTTCTCCGTGAAATTCTGATCTCCAACAGTACGGACAGCATGACGACCGATGCAGCGGCCTCAGATCGGTTAGACATCGGAATCACGATCAAGTATGCGACAATTATCATTTCTACACTTCCGATATTATGTCTGTATCCGTTTCTGCAAAAGTATTTTGTGCACGGTGTCCTGATCGGTGCGTTAAAAGAATGATCGTCACACGAATCGGTCATCCAACGAAGGGAGTAAGCTTGCTCTTCCCGAATAATAGGGAGTGAGCAAGCTTTTCTATACTAGGAGGATCGCAATGTTTTCATTCATCCGAAAAAAGAATGCCGGAAGCAAAAGAAGAAGCCTATTCATCAGGATGCTCGTATCCAATTGTCTGCTGCTCCTGCTTCCCATCATCATCTGGTTTGTTTTCTATACCCAGTTTGAACATATCATGAAAGCCAATGCGGAACGTTCCAATCTTGGCATGCTGGAGCAAATGCGTCTCAATATAGACAGCAATCTTAAAGATATTGAACATTTATCCAATCAAATGATACTTAATCCTAAGCTGCGTTATTTATTGGATACGCAAAGCAAAAACTTATCCGAACGATATCATCTGGTACAGTTTTCAAGAGACTATTTAAAAATGTACTCCCACATGACCAACAATTTTGTTTACGATTTCTATATTTTTTTGGACCGAAGTGATTCTGTGATCAAACCGAACCTCGTGACCGATTCGCACAGCTTTTACGATAAATATTATAGCTTTGATCATCTTACCTATGAAGAATGGCGTAAACAGATGATCAGCTACCATAGTCAAACTTACCTGCCGGCCGCAACCTTACAGCGAAACAGCAGCCTGAAGAATGATCCTATGAAAGTCATTACCTTTATGCAATCGCTGCCTGTCGAAGACACCTCCACGATTAAAGGGAGTCTTGTCGTTCTGATCGATGAAGCCAAAATTCACGAAATGACACGAAAAATCGAGTCCGCCAACGGGAGCTCCGTTTATATCGTGGACCAAAATCATGAACTCATCAGCAGTACACCCGGTGCCAGCCCTTTATCAAAATCCATATTGAACGAACTGAAGTCGAATACCGGTCTACTCAATACCCATCTGAACGGTCAAGATGTGATGGTATCCTTCACTACCTCGGAACAAGTCGGATGGTACTATATTGATGTGATGCCATTGAATTTATATCTGCATAAATTAAAACAAATGGAGCATCTTGCGCTGTGGCTTCTCTTGTTATGCATCCTCGTAGGGAGCGCAGCAGCGTATGGAATCACATATAGAAATTATTTTCCAATCAAAAGAATTGTAGAGGCGATACCGGCCGGAAAGTTCCATCCCCGGAAAGCGGCTGGTGATGAATTCGACTACATCATGGAAATGATGAAGGTTTCCTGGGACGAGGAGAGAAGTATTAAGAACAAGCTTACCCAGCAGCTGCCCTTGCTTCGTTCCAATTATTTGCATCGTGTGCTTCAGGGCTATTACGAGCCTCCAGAGCAAATGAAACAATCGCTGGAATTTATGGGTATCCAGTTTCCGTTTCCTCATTTTGCCGTCATTCTCGTTCAAGTGGACGACTTGACCCGGTTCGCACCGAACCAAAGTGAAAAACAATGGGCATTGGTCCGATTTATTATCTCCAATTTGGCTGAAGATTCGATCTACGACTTGCATACGATACATACTATAGACCTGGAGAAAAACCGGCTGGCCCTGCTCGTCAATCTGTTGCCGGATCAGTTGGAGCATCCGACTTGCCGGGTTAAGGACATCGTCTCTGAATTGCACTACATTTTGGAGACCCGATTCAAGCTGGAGATCAGTATAGCCATAAGCGGAGTTCATGAGGGGCAGCATCAGATTGGAGAAGCCTATTTGGAGGCGGCTGCCGCCTTGGAGTACAGGATGGTAAATGGGCAGCTGTCGATCTTTTATTATCATGATATCCGCCAGCAAAAGCTGCAATATTATTACCCCGTCGAAACCGAGCTGCAGCTAATCAATTGTGTTCGAAGCGGTGACAAAGAGCAGGTTGTCCTTCTGCTTAAACAGCTGTTCGATATGAATTTTAGCGACGAATCTATCACTCCTGAGCTGGGGAGATGCCTATTATTCAGTCTCGCCAGCACCCTGCTGCGTATCATGACTTCGGATACTCCGGCGTACCGCAGGCTTACAGAGGGCGACATCCATCCTGTACGTTTCCTGCTCTCCTGTAAAACAACCGATGAAATGTTTGAAAAAGCGAAGGATCTGTATTTATCGGCTGCCGAATCATTCAAACTGGAACGGAGTGACCACAGTGAACAGCTCCTTCTGCAAATACAGGCTTGTATTCAAGCGAATTACGCCGATCCCAACATGAGCCTGAATTTATTGTCTGAGCATTTGCAAATCACACCGCAATATATCTCACAATTTTTTAAAAGGGTAAGCGGGCAGAACTTAAACGACTACCTGACAGTTGTACGGATGGATCACGCAAAGGAACTGATGTCGGATCCCGGGCTGACCAACGCACAGATCGCCAAGATGGTCGGCTATACAAGTGACAGCGTTTTCATTAGAGTTTTTAAGAAAGTCGAAGGGATTACTCCTGGTAAATATAGAGAGAGTATGACGAAATGTGATAGACGAATACCATAGGCTGCTAACCATATAGTCTTTTAATGTGGTCAACGATTTGAATCATTGGGAAATGAAACCGCCGAGTTGATGAAGGAGGGGGATCCTGTGAATATGACGGGTATACAACCGGATTGGATCGTGGAAAAGATCGAATTCGCCAAGTTAAGGGGAGAACGTGCCAGAAACGCCGGGGCCAATGGCAGAATCGGCATTCATGGCAAAAGCTGTACTGTCGATATCGCCAGAATTACGATCGATGGACAAACGGGTTACGGCAGCTCGCTATATATGACGCCGGAGTGGGCCGAAGGCATCATAGGCCGCAGATTGCTTGACTTATTTGATGACAAGGGCAGACTGCGCGAAACGTATCGCTTGCCATTGGAATATCCGGTGTTAGATTGGTTAGGACGGAGACAAGGCAAACCAGTATATGACTTGGTATCGGATGCCAACCTGGAAAGGGGAGTCCCATTTGTTGTCCCATGTTATGACACCTCTCTATACTTCGACGATTTGCATCTTTCCGATGAGCAGGCAGCCGTCGCATTGATGCAAGAAGAAGCGATACAAGGCTTTGCGAAGGGCCAGCGTCATTTTAAAATTAAGGTTGGCCGAGGCGGACGCCATATGCCGCTTTGGGAAGGGACGAAACGGGATATTGCGATCGTACGCGGGATTGCAGAAGTGGCGGGTCCCACAGGCAAAATTATGATCGATGCAAATAATGCGTATAATTTGAACTTAACCAAAGAAGTATTGGCGGCTTTGACGGATGTGAACCTGTATTGGCTGGAAGAAGCGTTCCATGAGGATGAAGCCTTGTACGAAGACCTCAAGGAATGGCTCCGGCAACGCGGGCAGAATGTGCTTATCGCAGACGGGGAAGGGCTTGCCTCACCGCATCTCGTGGAGTGGGCGATTCGCGGATGTGTCGATGTGCTGCAGTACGATATCATCTCGCCGGGTTTCACGCATTGGATGGAATTAGGCGAAAAGCTGGATGCCCATGGTTTGCGGTCCGCGCCTCATTGTTACGGCAATGCTTACGGGATTTACGCGTCGGGGCATTTGTCAGCTGCGGTGCAAAACTTCGAATTTGTGGAATATGACGACATGATCATTGAAGGCATGGATGTATCAGGCTATCGAATCGAAAACGGAGAGATTCATATTCCGGCGACCCCCGGTTTCGGAATCGTCTTCGACGATGAGCTTGTCACCAGCCTGATCCAGCAGTCCGGATGGTCCCTTTAAAACCTCAGAATAAGCCGAGAATATATTCAAGTTGCAAGGAGGCTGCCGCATGGCGGCCTTTTTTAGTTCTCTTGATTTCGACCAAAATGTTTACAAGTCGGATACAATTCGGAGATAGTTTGGAGATAAAGTCGCTTTATAGTTAGGTACATAAGGAACCCCCGCCTTAAACAAGATAAACGGGGATATGAAGAAGGTTTGAGTTCTACCAAGGTAAGACATCGCGTTTGCTTCGGCAATAAAACAACAAGGGAGAGAATAATTATGAAAAATCGTGTAAAAGGAACCATTATGGCTGCACTTGTCATAGGAATGACTGTTTCCGGAGCGGCAGGCGTCTACGCCGGTGCCAACCTGCAGAAAATTTCCGCCTACCTCAATCACAACATCAGTTTCAAAATCGATGGAAAAACGTTTGTACCGACGGATGGAAAAGGGAACAAATTGGCTCCAATCGTATACAATGACTCGACTTATCTTCCGGTTCGTGCCCTGTCTGAGGCATTGAAGGCATCGGTTGATTATAATAGCCGTACCGGTGTCATCACCATTGGTACACCTTCTGCGCCTAACGATGGGAATACAGGAAACCATACAGGAGCCGATCTTGTGGCTGTTACGTATTCGACTTCTCAAATTCAGGCGATTAAGAAAGAATTCGCGAAATTCGACGGCTTTACTACGGCTTATGCGCCAATGCAGGCGGTGAAAAATGATAGTTTCCAGAAAGTAGCTGCTGGTGGGGATTCGGTCAAGTTTACGTTTAAGCACATGAGCGTAGAAGTATCGCCGCGGGACTACGCTTTCGAATATGATGGTAAAAACGTCACGCTCTCCAATGGGGTGCAGGCTAAATGGTATACACCAAGCGATACCGCGATGCTGACTTTTAAACTCGATGACCGATTTGTTACGCTCTACTCGCAGGACCATTCCCTCTCGAACGCGCAATTGGAGAAGGTAGCCGTATCCGTCGCTAAATTGAAATAATTCATTGATGACGATTTTGTTTAACTTAACAAGCAGATCGATGAAGCAGCAGGCTTCCGAAATATCGGGAGCCTGCTATTTGTGTATCCAACAAAGAACGGACATGGAATAAATCGATCTCGTCATTCGTATTTTATATATTGAATATATTGATATGAAATGTGGTGATTCGGATGAACTCAGCGGACAGAATACCTTTGTATCAGATGGTTCAAGAGTATATACGTGATTTGGTCACGTCCCAGGTATTGAAGGTTGGAGACCGTATCCCTACGGAAAAGGAACTTATGGAGCGTTTCGGTGTAAGCAAGATTACTGTCGTGCATGCCTTGTCCGGTTTGGTTAACGAACGAATCATTACAAGAGTGCCCGGAAAGGGGTCCTTTGTAAGCGATCCGGAATATGAAATGCCGACGGCATCTCCTAAAAGTGCGGTACAGCAAACTAATCAAACCAGCGCAGAAATGCAGACGAGGCTGATCGGTCTGATTATGCCCAGCATTTATGATTATTTTACCATTAGACTTGTCCAGGGGATTCAGCAAGCACTAAATGAAAACGATTACCGTTTCGTGATCTATTTATCGGAGGGCAGCATTGAGAAGGAAAAAGAGGCGATCCAGACCTGCAGTAAAATTGGAGTGGAGGGGCTGCTGATTTTCCCGGTAGACGAGGAACTATTCAATGAAGAAATATTAAGCATGAAATTTGCGGGATTTCCATTTGTTCTCATCGACCGTTACCTTCCGGGGGTAGAAACTCACTATATCGCATCCGACGGTAGGCTTGGCGCTAACCTGGCTGTCAATTACTTATGGGAGCTGGGGCATCGTGAAATCGCCATATGCTCTGATTCGCCCATACAAACCGTTACCGTTCAAGAGCGGATCGACGGATATATGAATGCCTTAAAGGAAAAGGGATCCCTCATTAACCCGGCTCACATCGTAACCGGTTTTGAAATCGGAAGTCTTGAGCAAGCTGAAGCACATCCGCTGTACCGATATATCCAGAATCGAATGGCAACGGCCTATATTACGCTAAACGGAAGTCTTGGCGTGAAAATCCATCAGATGGCACGTCAAGCCGGATTGAAGGTGCCTGAGGACATATCCATCATCAGTTTTGACGATCCGACTTCCATCATCGAAGGATACAGCACATTCACACATGTTAAACAGTTTGAACGAGATATGGGCTACCGGGCGGCAAACACGCTGCTTGAGGTCATAAACAGTGATGACGGCCAACCCGGAAAATACATTAAAACTCTCGTGGAGCCGGAATTGGTGATTGGCGAGACGACGGGAACATTTCCTTTTTTCTGACCTGAAGATAACTTTTATGCGAATGAAGAAATTATGGAATGATTCCTACACCATATTGAATATATTTGAATCATACAAATGAAACCGCTTGCAATAAAGGAGGGGGAAACCGTGCGATATGCCTTACGCAAATGTGAGACCGGAATGTGTGAAATCCATGCGATATAAAGCCTGATACGACGAAGATGTAGGAGGTGTTCGGAGAATGGTACCCAAAGGTGCTGTTATCCCTAGATATGAACGACTAAAAAAGAACAGAAAATTAGTTAAAATATGGCAATTTAGATATATATACTTATTTATTCTTCCTGCGATCCTATGGTTTCTGGTTTTTGCCTACTATCCGATGTACGGCATTCTGATCGCGTTCAAAGATTACAAATTCAATCTGGGGATCTTGGGGAGTCCGTGGGCAGGCTTTAAATATTTCGAGCAGTTTTTAAACGATTCCAGCTTTTACGATGTTCTCCGAAATACGTTGTCCATTAGTGCCCTTAAGCTGATTTTCGGATTTCCAGCTCCTTTGGTCTTGGCCTTGATGCTTAATGGAATCATGCACAAAAAAATTAAAAGGGTTTTTCAAACGATTTCCTATCTGCCGCACTTCGTGTCGTGGGTCGTCGTCGTTACTTTACTTCAAAAAATCCTGTCTCCGAACGTAGGTCTCATCAATGATATTCGGTACCAGATGGGTTTGGATCCGATCTTTTTTATGGGGAAGCCGGAATTGTTCTATCCATTGGTCATCATTTCCGATATCTGGAAAGGTGTAGGCTGGGGTTCGATCATTTATTTAGCCGCGTTAACGAATATCGATCCGCACCTGTATGAGGCAGCCGAAATCGACGGGGCAGGCCGGTGGAGCAAACTGTTTAAGATCACGCTTCCATCCCTTACGCCAACGATCGGCATATTGCTCATTTTCTCCCTCAGCGGAATACTGAATGCCGGCTTTGACCAAATCTGGCTGATGCAGTCTCCCGCAACATTAAGCGTCTCGGAGATATTGGACACGTATGTCTTAAAAACTGGCCTGCAGCAAGGGCAATTAGCCTATTCCACGGCCATTGGTTTATTCAAGTCAGCGATCTCGCTGCTTCTCATCGTGGTTGTCAACAAAGTATCCAAACGCGTGAGCGATGTATCGTTGTGGTAAACAGCTGGCGCTGAAGATTGAGGAGGTGTGTGTATGGGGGAGAGAAGGCTGACGCCGGCAGATAAAATGTATGCGACGCTGAACTATTCGGTGCTGCTTTTATTCTGCGCTACGGCACTCTATCCATTTATCTATTTTCTGGCCCTTTCTTTCAATGACGGCTACGACGCGATGAAGGGCGGAATCTATCTTTTTCCTAGAGTGTTTACATTAGAAAACTATGCGAAAGCTTTTAGCAATCCCTTAATCCTAAATTCGTTTTATATTTCCATTTCCCGGACCCTGATCGTAACGGTTGGCTCCGTATTTTTGACGGCGTTATTAGCCTACGCCCTGTCGCGGAAAGGGCTGCCCGGAAGAAAATATATCGTATTCTTCTTTTTCTTCACCACGTTGTTCAGCGGAGGCCTCATTCCGACCTTTATCCTGTACCGGGAATTGCACATCCTGAATACGTTTTGGGTGTTGGTACTGCCGTCCCTGTATAACTTTTTCAATGCGATTATTATGAAAACCTTCTTCGACGGAATCCCGGAAGGTCTGTCGGAATCGGCCCGAATCGACGGAGCAAGTGAGTTGGCGGTATTCGCAAGAATCATCCTGCCTCTTTCGATGCCGGTCCTTGCTACGATTGCCTTGTTTGTCGGGGTTGGCGTGTGGAATGACTGGTTTACCGGTCAGTTTTTCATACAGAACGAAAAACTGCAGCCTGCGGCTACGTTCCTGAACAAGATGATCAGCGAAGCGTCTTTCCAGTCGATGACGTCGTCGGGAAATAGCGGATCAGCGATCCAAAACATGACCCAGTCTCAGATGGAGCTGCGGGGTGTAACGCCGGAAGCCTTGCGCATGACCTTTGTCATTATTATCACGACCCCGATCATCTGTGTGTATCCATTTCTTCAGAAATATTTTGTCAAAGGCGTATTGGTAGGTTCGCTTAAGGAGTAGTTGGTATAAAAGGCTAGGCCTTTTATATATAAACTTCCAATGGAAGGGGATTGTAGGATGAGGAAGAACAGGCGTAGGAGTGTTCTTGCCACGACACTAATCGCGTTACTGCTGTTAGTGACCATGACGGCATGTACGGGAACAGGCAAAGAAGAGAAAGCAGGCACGGTTGACCCGGGTCCGAATAAGACAGGTACTGAAGAAATAAAGCCGGTAACCTTGACTTTCCTCAGTGCTTGGAACGGCGGCGGAGCCGGTTTCCCTCAGGACCAGAAAAATAATCCGGTGGCCCAAAAAATCAGGGAAAAAACCGGGGTGACGTTAAACCTCGAATCCATCACAACAAGCGAAGTAGAAAAACTGAATACGATCTTCGCTTCGGGTACGGTTCCGGATATTGTTAACGCACCGTTCTGGTCTACTACAGGAGGAGAAGGGCAAGTCATCAAGAAGGCAGCCATGGAAGGACAGCTTCTGGATTTAACCCCTTATCTCGATAAATACCCGAATATTAAAAGACTGGTGACGACCGGGATTGCGAAGGATTTTGCCGAGTTCGATCTCAATAGTCCAGATTTTGAAGGCAAGACGTATCTCATTCCAACGGAGACCCCGGACGGAACCCCCGAGAGCCTTCATAATTGGAATTACGGCCTTTTTGCCAGGGGAGATATCCTGAAAGCTCTAAATGTAAAAGCGGAGGATATTGATACGCAGGATGAACTGTACGATCTATTGGTCAAGATCAGAGATGGCGGTTTCAAAGATATTGGCGGGAAGCCGGTCATCCCGGCCGGAACGATGTGGAATGGATGGGATTACGGGCAGTTCCTTGCCGGATGGTCGGATTATTCGATTTCGGACTTCCGTGAAGTGGACGGAAAACTGATTCACTGGACGCAATCCAAGGATTATGAAGCCAAGTTGTTATACATGAGAAAGCTGCTAAAAGAAGGATTGTTTGATCTTGAAGCCTTCAGCAATACGAGTACAACAGCGAATGAAAAGCTCACGACGGGCAAGATGGCTGTATTCGGTGCCCAACCGATGTTAGCTGATTTACAAAAAACGCTGTATAAGACGAATCCGGAAATGCAATATGAACTACTCGGCCCGATGAAGAATAAGAACGGAGACATTCGAACGCAAGTTGAAAAACCCGGCCGTTCCGGTTTCCCTGTCCTTTTCTTGAGCGCGAACATCAAAGATCCCGATGCGGCATTGCGGTACATTGATTATGTCAACAGCGAAGAAGGGCGATTGCTTGCGTATTTCGGAATTGAAGGAACGCACTATACTATGGAAAACGGGATACCTCAATGGATTCCGGATGTGAAAAAACAATTCGATGAAAACCCGGATCTGAAGAGAGACGCAGGGCTCAATTTTCTTCCAGGAAGATTCATCGGGGCATTCTCCAATGAAGTCACTTGGCCAACGCCCGAAGATCAAAAAACGCAGTGGCAAAAGTTGGAGGAGAGCTTCTCGGCAAAAATGCCTATCAAAATCATAGACAAAGTAAGCGCCAGCTACCTTGCAAGAGAATGGCCCAAATACCAGGATTTTATCAGTAAAACCAGCAGCTTGAATTTCGATGACGAATTTAAGAAAGCACTGTTTGCTTCGTCAGATGAAGAAGCTCTAAATCTTCTTCATAGTGTTCAAGAAAAATATAAAGCCGCCGGCGTGGATGAAATGGCGGAGTTCGTAGCTCAAAAAGCTGCGGAAAGAGATGATGTAGAATTCTAGATCGTTCAATCTATATCGTGAACCATTTTGGGGTGGCGTTACTGCCATCCCAATTCACTTTCTAACGAATGCTCAAACGCATACGACGACCATTAACCGATTACGGAGGGGAAAAGGATGTTGAACGTTGCGATGTTAAGCAAGTGGCATGTGCATGCAGCTGATTACGCCAGAAGGCTGCAAAATCATGGAAACGTGAAGATTACAGCCGTCTGGGACGAACAGCCTGAACGCGGAAGCGAATGGGCTGCCCAATTGGGAGCGGATTTTGAAGCGGATTTGGACAATTTGCTGAAACGGGAAGACGTCGATGGCGTCGTCGTGGACGCCCCTACAAGCATGCACGCAGACGTCATGGTAGCAGCCGCTCAGGCCGGCAAACACATTTTTACCGAAAAAGCCATGGCTCTTACCACCCAGGAATGCGATCGGATCTCTGCAGCGGTACGAAAAGCTGATGTCAAGTTTTGCATTTCATTTCCTGCTCTTACAAGACCACACCAATTGTTCGCTAAACAATTGATCGACGACCATATACTAGGGGACATTACGCTTTTACGCATTCGTAACGGCCACGACGGTGCTTTAAACAATTGGCTGCCGGAATACTGGTATGATGAGAAGCAGACAGGGGGCGGAGCCATGATGGATTTGGGCTGTCATCCGATGTACATCGCAAGTATGCTGCTCGGTAAGCCCAAAAGAATCACCTCCATGTTTCATTACTTTACCCATCGAGCAGTGGAAGATAATGCGCAGTGCTCGATTGAGTTCATAAACAACGCGGTCGCCCTTGTCGAAACAAGCCTTGTGACGTACAAAACTCCTTCCGCACTTGAGATTTACGGCACGGAGGGCACCTTGATGATCTCAGATGATTCCGTTAGAGTCATCTCGAAGAAGCTAGATTTGCCTTTCTCCGGATGGATTTCTCCGAACCAACTCCCTAAAGAGCAGCCGCTTCCGATCATCCAATGGGCAGATGCATTGCTTCATAACAAGCCGATGCCCTTCGGACTGGAACAGGGGACAAAATTGACGGAGCTATTGGAAGCGGCATACACCGCTCATAAGGAAAACCGGACGGTAGAGTTCAAATAGCGTGGGGGAGGGAATTCAGATGAGAACTGTAAAAGTAGGAATCATCGGCTGCGGCATGATCGCGGGCGGGAAGCATATGCCGTGTTTGTCCAAGTTAGATCATGTACAGATGGTGGCCTTCTGCGACTTGAAGCCGGAAAGGGCCGAGGAAGCGGCGCAAAAATACGGCACGCCAGATGCAAAGGTGTTTACCAATTACAAAGATCTGCTTGCGATAGAGGATATTGAGGTCGTACATGTATTGACACCGAACAGCGCTCACGCGTCGATATCCATTGATGCTCTCGAAAGCGGCAAACATGTCATGTGCGAAAAACCGATGGCAGTCACAGGTGCGGAGGCTAAAGCGATGTACGAAGCCCACTTGCGAACAGGCAAGAAGCTAACCGTCGGGTATCAGAATCGCTCCAACGCGAGAAGCCAGCTGTTAAAAAAGATGATTACCAATGGGGAACTTGGAGATATCTATTTTGCCAAAGCGGTTGCGACCCGGAGAAGAGGCGTACCTACATGGGGCGTGTTCCTGGATAAAGAGAAACAGGGAGGCGGTCCTATGATTGATATTGGAACCCATTCCCTTGATCTGATTCTGTGGTTGATGGATAACTATGAACCGGTTAGTGTCGTCGGCAGCGTCTTCCATAAACTGAAGTATACCGAAAATGCCGCAAACGAATGGGGATCCTGGGATCCAAACGAATTCGAGGTAGAAGATTCGGCGTTCGGGTATGTGAAATTTAAAAATGGAGCGACGGTCATCATTGAAACCAGCTGGGCCCTTAACATTGCAGAAGGTGGCGGCAACCTGTTGTGTGGAACGAAGGGAGGAGCAGATTTTGCTAAAAATGAGCTGCGGATCAATGGCGAGAGGGACGGGAGCCTGTTCCTGAATAAAATCGATGTGAATCCGAATGCGAGAGAACGATTCAGCGGAGAAGCAATGACCGATTTCGAGTATGAAGCCAAGCAATGGATTGACAGTATCGTGAACGATACCGAACCTTTGGTTAAACCGAGGGAAGCGATGGTTGTATCGCAAATCTTAGAGGCGGTGTATATATCCGCAGAAACGGGAAAAACCGTTTATTTTGATGAGGAATAAGGACGTGGAATGAAGATCATAGAATAAAGCGAAGGTGCCCAAAAGCTTGCTTTTGAGGCACCTTCAGCATGTAATCACTTATGGAACAAATGTGGTACGCAGCTTACATCGTGCTAATATCAATGACGAATCTGTATTTCACATCCGAGGCTAATACACGTTTGTAGGCTTCGTCAATCTGGTCGGCCGAGATCACTTCGATCTTAGGAACGATGCTGTGCTGTGCACAGAAGTCCAACATTTCCTGTGTCTCGCGGATGCCTCCAATCATGGAGCCGGCAAATGAACGCCGATGTCCGATGAGGGACATGACATTCAGCGACAACGGCTCCCCAGGGGCACCGACGTTTACCAAAGTTCCGTCAAGCGTAAGCAGTGAGAAATAAGCATCCATATTGATGCTGGCACTCACCGTATTAATCATCAGATCAAAGCGGCCGGCGAGTTTTTCGAAGGTTTCCGGATCGCTAGTGGCGTAGTAGTGGTCTGCACCCAATTGCAGGCCATCTTCTTTTTTGCTTAAGGTTTGGGACAAAACCGTGACCTCGGCACCCATCGCATGCGCAATTTGAACAGCCATATGCCCGAGGCCGCCCATACCGACTACAGCTACTTTTTTGCCTGGGCCGGCCCCCCAATGATTAAGCGGGGAATAGGTAGTAATACCCGCGCAAAGCAATGGCGCCGCGGCATCAAGCTCGATGCTGTCAGGAATTCTGACTACGAAATCTTCAGTGACGACAATGTGGGTGGAATAGCCGCCTTGAGTTGGCTCGCCGTATTTGTCAACACCCGCGTAGGTCGGTACGTTTCCTTTGAGGCAGTATTGTTCTTCCCCTTTAAGGCAGTTCTCGCATTCGCCACAGGAATCAACCATACAGCCAACCCCTACACGGTCACCGACTTTGTATTTTGTGACATGAGGGCCAACAGCCGTAACAATTCCTGCAATCTCATGTCCAGGCACAAGCGGATAGTTGACAGGTCCCCATTCGCCGTGAGCCGTATGGATATCGGAATGGCATATTCCCGCAAATTTAATTTCAATTAAAATATCCTGCGAATCCAGATCGCGCCGTTTAATTTCAGCTGCTCGAAACGGTTTGTCAGGACCGTCGACAGCTCTTGCTTTAGCAGTAATCATCTCGAAATCCTCCTATCAATGATTGTTCAAATGTTGCAAAATCAATTTTATTCCCTAGAGTTAACTCTAGGTCAAGCACTGATTTTATGATAATATCAAAATAGGTATAAACGACAGAGCCATATCGCAAAGAAAGGAAGATCCCTGTTGAAGACATTTTCAATCAGCGAAGCTGCCAAGCAATTGAACCTTACTATATATACGTTGCGTTACTACGACAAAGAGGGACTTTTGCCTTTTGTAGAACGTACAGCCAGCGGAACACGCTTGTTTAAAGAATCCGATATTGAGGCTTTAAAAGTAATCGAATGTTTGAAAACTACGGGGATGCCGATTAAGGAAATTAAAAATTTTATTAATTGGTGTTCAGAAGGGGATACGACTCTGAAACAAAGATATGATATGTTTCTGGAACGGAAAGCTGCTGTAGAGGCGCAGATGGAAGAACTTAAAAAAACGATGGAAGTCATCGAACATAAATGCTTTTATTACAAGACCGCGCTCGATGCCGGTACGGAAGATGTTCATAAGCACAACAAAATTGGGAGTAACTTCGCCTCGACTTATTAATAGAAAACCACCTGTAATCCATAGATTTCTATAGGAATTACAGGTGGTTTTGTTATTCAGAGGTTATAAATTTCGATCCAGCAAGATCCCTGTCTGTTCTGCCATGACACGAGGGGGAACAGGCATACCATTCCTGAACCACCATTCAACGGCCCCCACGACGGCTGCCCCGAAAAATTGCAGGATAACTTCTTGATTTAAGCCTTGATTTTTCCCTTCGGTTACATCGACTTCAACTTTATACTCTTGAACGACTAAATCAAGGAAACGGCTGCGGAAATGAGCCGCGCTTTTGGTATTCAGCATAATTGAAAAAAACAAATGATGCTCTGCAAAATATTCGAACCAGACATAATTTCCTTCTTGGAAGCTCATTTCGGATGCAGATCGGCAAAGTTCGCTGAGATTACTGATGTGTTCTTCGATAATTTTATCCAGCAGGTCGTATTTATCCAAATAGTGCAGGTATACCGTACCTCGATTCACATTGGCCCTGTCGGAAATATCACGGATGGTAATGTCATCAAAGTTTTTTTCTGCCATCAGTTCCAGAATGGCCTTCTTGATCGCTTCTTGGGATTTGACTACCCTTCGATCCACTTTAGTCATTTTTATAACGTCCTCCATCTTAAGATAATCGGCAATTATAGATCATTTGTTGAGTAACGCACACATAGTGAGGAAATGACCATTGTAAGCATGGGGGTTCTGTATAAAATTATAAACACGAGTTGATTAAACAATCAATGTTCATTTTTACTGCTGTAGTTCATTCTATGTGCATGCTTAATATCAAGTTTTAAGGAGGATCCCATTCATGAGTACGTGGTCGAAAGAAGAATTGAACAGGATCGCTGAGTCCGATGATCTTCACATCTCACCTTTTCGGGAAGACGGCGTTACCTATGGTACCCCGACCTGGATTTGGTCTGTTGTGGTTGGCGACTCACTCTATGTACGCGCCTATTACGGGCAGAACTCCCGTTGGTACCAGGCAGCAGTACAGAAAAAGGCGGGGCGCATCACGGTGGCTGGCATGACTAAGGAGGTTGCGTTTGAACCGGTTGAAGGGGAGATCGGCGACCTCATCGACAATGCATATCGTACGAAATATAAGGGAAGTCCTTATCTGAACTCGATGATCAGTATGCGAGCCCGTTCAGCCACAGTGAAGGTTGTGCCGTTTACCGTACATGAATCATAACGGCTTGTTTGAATTTGTCCTATGGATAGGAGGCTGCATGATGAATCGAATTGAGAAGAGCCAAGAAACGTACAAGCAGCTATTCGGCGATGGAGTGCCTGCCGCATATGCCACGGATCCCGATTTTCAGGATATTTTGAGCCGGTTTATTTTCGGGGAGGTCTTTCATCAAGGCAGCCTGGATGACAAAATGAGGGAGCTCATCACCTTAGTGGTGCTAACCACAAACCAAACCTTGCCTCAGCTCAAGGCACATGTCCATGCTGCCCTGAACGTCGGACTTACGCCGATCGAAATCAAGGAAGCCGTGTATCAATGCGCGCCTTACGTCGGTTTTCCCAAAACGCTGAATGCCATGACGGAGGTCAACGACGTTTTCAATGCAAGAAACATCGCATTGCCGCTGGAGAGTCAACAACAGGTTGAAGAAGAGACTCGGTTTGACAAGGGACTTGCCGTGCAGGTGGACATTTTCGGCGACATCATTACCAAAAACCGGGAGAATTCTCCGATCAATCAAAAGCATATTCAGGATTATCTTTCCGCCTTTTGCTTTGGCGACTTCTATACCCGTGGAGGCCTGGATTTGAAAACGCGGGAGCTGCTGACGCTCAGCATCATCAGCGCACTCGGGGGTGCGGATCATCAGGTCAAGGCACATGTACAAGGCAATCTAAATGTCGGCAATGACAAGGAAACGATGATTACCGCCATCACGCATTGTCTTCCTTATATGGGATTCCCTAGAACGTTAAATGCTTTGAGCTGCATCAATGAAATCATTGCGGAATAGTAAAGGAGACAAAACCAATGTTTAACGAAACATTCAAATTATCGAATGGTATTGAAATTCCTAAATTAGGATTGGGCACTTGGCTTCTTGACGATGAACAGGCGGCACAGGCCGTGCGGGATGCGGTATCTCTAGGATATCGCCATATGGATACGGCTCAGGCCTATATGAATGAGGCTGGAATAGGCGAAGCAATCCGTACCTGTGGTGTCGCGAGAGAAAAACTTTTCATTACGACAAAGGTTGCTGCAGAAGCAAAAAGCTATGATGCAGTTACGCAGTCCATCCATGAGTCCTTAGCCAAGTTGGGACTGGAATACATTGACCTTCTGATTATTCACAGTCCACAACCCTGGACGGAGTTCCGTGAGGAGAAGCGTTACTTCGAGGAAAACAAAGAAGTATGGAAAGCGATGGAGGATGCTTATAGAACAGGCAAAGTAAAGGCCATCGGTCTGTCTAACTTTCTTCAGGATGATATTGAGAACATACTTGCAGCCTGTGAGATCAAGCCTATGGTCAATCAGATCTTGGCACATGTGAGCAATACGCCCTTGGAGCTCATTGAATTCTGCAAAAAAAATGACATCCTGGTGGAGGCCTATTCACCCATTGCACACGGTGCAATCCTTGGTAATACTGAGGTTAAGGCAATAGCAGATAAGTATGGGGTATCCGTTGCCCAGCTTTGCCTGCGTTATGATATCCAGCTTGGTCTTGTCGTACTTCCAAAGACGGCAAATCCTGATCACATGAGAAACAATGCAGAGCTTGATTTTGTTATCAGCGATGCAGATATGGAGACATTGAAGAACGCAGAGCAGATCCAAGATTATGGTGAGCATAGCTTCTTTCCGGTATTTGGCGGGAAATTGAAGTAAACAGAGCCAGAGGATACGAATAAATAATGTTTAATGGAGGAACCCAAATGGCCAAACATGAAGAAGTAAAAAACGGTGTGATTTTCCCTGTTGGAGAGAAGAATGAAGCATTTGCCAAATATTTTGTCGGACAAAGTTACCTGCAGACGTTGGTTGCCGATCCCAGCGTTCCTGTTGGCGTTGGCAACGTAACCTTTGAACCGGGATGCCGGAATAACTGGCATATCCATCGTGATGGGTATCAGATTCTATTGGTAACCGGCGGCGAAGGCTGGTACCAGGAAGAAGGAAAGGCCGCCCAGTTCCTGAGAGCTGGTGATGTTGTTGTTACGCATGATGGTGTAAAACACTGGCATGGTGCAGCAAAAGACAGCTGGTTTGAACATATTGCTATCACCGCTGGTAAGCCGGAATGGCTGGAACCCGTCACGGATGAGCATTACGACAAATTGTAATACAGGTGAAGGCTAGGACCACTTGTTCAGGTATAAAAAACGGGATCGTCCGAATTTGGACGCTCCCGTTTTTATTCATGAAGTTTTTTAAAAGCTGCGTTTACCTGCCAAAGCTCCCTGCATTTTAGTTAAGAATACAATTTGCCCAATATGATATGCGTCGTGCATTGCTAAACTCTTTAGTTCGAGCACCAATGATCTTTCTCCAGGGATCGGTCTATACAAATCTTCTTCTTCTGATTTTGCTAGTATTTTTTCAAGTTCGCGATGAACGTAAACGTATTCTTGTTTTGTTTCCTTCCAATTTTGAAGCGTTTCAGCTGGTAATCTAAATGTAGATTTATTATCTTCGGCCTGTGGTTCATTGCCTGTCTCACCAAGAAATCGCATCAGAAGTCTCTTTTCATAGAAAAGTAAATGACAAACTAACTCCCAAATGGAATTCATTGAATCAACGGGTTTCCAAATTGCCTGTTCAAACGTAACATCCTCTAGCACTTTTTCAAGTGGTGGAAACCAGTCTTCTTGATCTAAGCAGCTTGCCCATTGCTGCAGCAAAAGCGTTTTTACATCCATTTTTACCCTCCAATACATTTTATGGTCACAATTCATTTGCGAAGTGTTGCTGATGGTTATGAAATGAGCCTTATTACGGAACAATGAACGACACATTATTTTGGAAAACTCTGTTACCAATAGATTATCACAAGTTGTGTTTACCAAGAAATAACAACTATCTAGAGTCGTATAGGGATGGGACATACCTTCACGTTGGCCTATCGGTTATATGTACAATTTAGTATAATGTGGATGATTCGAGGTGAGAGGGGAGAAATAATCATCATGAAGCTTATTGACTTGAGCGTGCCGATCAGCCCGCGTATCCGCGAGCCGCTGCCGGCGAAAATCGAATATGCGACCCATGAAGATGGTGCGCGGCAAGCAGCCGAGATACTGGGACTGAAGCAGGAGGATTTTCCAGAGAGCAAGGCGTGGGCAACGGAAATGGTGACCCTGAATACGCATTCGGGTACCCATATCGACGCGCCATGGCATTACTGGCCGGTCTCGGAAGGGAAGCAAGCAAGGACGATCGACGAACTGCCGCTCGAATGGTTTTTTTCTGACGGCGTGGTGCTCGATTTCAGTGCGAAGCCGCCAGGTTATGAGATTACAACGGATGACTTGATCGCTGAACTGAAACGGATCGAGTATACGCTGAAACCTTTTGATATCGTTCTCATTCGGAGCGATGCGGACAAACGGTTGTATCACGAGCATTATGCATTTCTTCATGCCGGGGTATCGGCTGAAGCTACGCTGTGGCTTCTGGACCAAGGCATCAAGGTAGTCGGCACTGACGGCTGGGGCTGGGATATTCCGCTCAACCTGCAGGCTGAAGCGTATAAAAAGCAGCCGCGGGAAGGCGTACTGTGGGCAGCGCATTACGTCGGCAAGGACAAGGAATATTGCCAGATTGAGAAGCTGGCTAACTTGGACAAAATACCGAAGCCGTTTGGTTTCAAAGTATGCTGTTTTCCGATTAAAGTGGAAAAGGCCAGTGGCGGCTGGTCCCGACCGGTCGCCATCGTGGAAGAATGAGACAAGATGGCCGCTTTCCCATCGACCTGACAGGTCTTCGCAGCCACACGCTTGTGATGCGACCCGGGGTGGGGAGCTTATCCATTGGCCCGTCGTACTTAGGGAAAAAGGCGGATCTTCACGTCGAGCCCGACGCGCGTATCGATTGGACCGTATTCGATGCCTTTGCTACGCCAGCCGGCTCACCTTGGCCGCGTTATCTGCGCTATACAGGCAGTGACGCAGGCTTCTTGGATTGGGCACAGAAGCGTCCTATTGAAGAAATGACGTGGGCCCCCATCCTGCCGGCAGACACGGTGGCGGATGCCAGCCTGTCCATTTTGCATGGATTGCACATCGAGTTGGGTCCGTCCGGAGGGTGTCTGAACCTAAAACTTCCGATAACGCCTTGCCGCTTGAATGTGTCCGGCGATCTATCACGCCTCTTGGTCACTGGAAACATACCGTCTTCTCTGACACTAGCGCCTCACACAAGTAGACGCAAGAATGATCCCCCTTTCTTGATGCCTGACCTAGGTGAGCTGCACCAGGTGACGAGCCTGGCGTTACAGAATACGCCGATGGGACAGCCGGTCTCGCTGGAGTGTCTGAACCGCTTTCCGAACCTGAATTCACTGAGTTTATGGGGGAATTTCTGCGATATGGACGTGTTGGCCCGTCAGGCCCGGTTAACGAATCTGGAGCTGCGTTTCATGCCGGATCTGAAAGATTTGCCCCCGTTAGACACGTGGCCGATGCTTGATAGGTTTATCGCATACAACGTGGAAGAGATGACCGGTAAACGTCTGAAGCAGCAAATGAAAGCCCGCGCGAAAATCCGGCCGTGGAGCGGTCATGCTTCAGTGAGCCAATTGCGCAAGCCCGAGTGGTGGTCGACCGAGTTCGGGCGCCCATTCTCGTCCTGGCCTAAACGTCTGGCCAAGGTGGCTAACGAGGCTTACAACGTTGCACAGGCAAGCTTATCGCAGGCCCGCAGCTTCGCCGATGCCGAGGCAGCCATTACCGCCTTCACCGTGCGCTTCAATACCCTCAAAGGTATAGAAACGACTGAGAGAGAGGACCTCGGCGAAGCAATATGGCAGCTCAGCCAGTCCGATCACCTGATCGGCCAGCCTATCACGGAAGAAATGGCTCAACGCTGGTTCGATGCTGCGCGCAATTACTGAAGCATCAACTCCGTATTTTGCTGTGCCAAGTTTATAGAAGGAGTGATGGCGCCATGACTTTAAATCAACAGCATTGTCAGGAATCGATGAGGTACTTAGCGACTGCCCCCATTCGCGAAAATGATCCGAAGTTTATCGGCGCAATAAATGAAGTAGACTATGAGTTGTTAACAGCAAATGAGGCAGATTTCATTGAGGTGCTGTATTTTAAACTGAAAAATATCGCCCTTCGCAATAGAATTCTGCATGGTTTAATCCGGTGCAAGGAATTGGAGCTGAAGGATTTTTTTCAGAAAGCCTATAAGAAGGAACGATATTTGGACATGAGACTGCTCGCCATCCATGGATTAGCGCATTATGCCACAGAAGAAGAGATCGACAAGGTCATCGATCATTTCCTTAAGATTTTGATGAAGCGGCCGGAGACTACACCCTACAACTACCAGGAATATGAGTTTTTAAGATCCGCCTTCGGGCTGCCTCTCCTCATTAAAAAATACGGGTATCGCTGTTTTGAGAAAGCACTTCAACAAGTCGAGAAACAATATGATGCTATGCCGGAAGCATTTAAGGGGCATTTTACTATTGATGAAAATGGAAAGGCAGTCCAGTTGAGGAGTCCCCACGAAACGAAACAAATGATTGAACGTTTTTTTGCGGCACAGAACGGTCGCTAATCAGCTTATTCGCGATGTCGTGAAGTGGCTTAATTTTATTTTTTCTTCATTAAAAACGGATAAGAACTTCGAACCAAGGCAAGAGAGCCCCAAAACAAGGCGAGCGCCAGAACGGGATGCAGCGCGCCTGCAATATGGAGAGCCGTAATATATTGAAGACTGATCAGGACGAACAGCCCAAGACTTCCCCAGATCATGCTCCGGTTGAGTTTCCCGACGATGCCGAGGATGAACAGGATGAGCGAGATCGATCCAAACAGGGGAACGAACGACCGATGATATTTCCAAAGTTCCGAATCCCCGAACAAAGCCATTCCGGCCAGATATACTTGCACAACGATACAGATCAAAAATACGAACGCAAGGATGGCATACGCCGAGCGGTAATATTTCACTCGGGAAGACTCCTTTTTAATCGCTTCAACGTTCAATGTTCCAGCTCCTTTCATCAGATGTAATGGTCATACGTCAATTTTTGAACTACACATAAGACGCTGAAGGGCTCTGGATTGTGACAGCGGAAACGAACAAGGAAATGAAACCGGCAAGTAGAATAAATAAGGAATAAATAAGGAACATATATTTTTGGGGAGGGATGACTGAATGGCTGAACTGATTTATCATGTTGCCGTTTCATTAGATAACTTTATTGCGGATCAAGGTATGATGGATGGAGATATTCATGAGTCAAGCTTTTTATTTGAAGGGGATCATGTTCCAGACTTTTTAACAGATATTCAACAATACGATGCCGTATTGATGGGTGGAAAAACATATGAGTTTGGATTTCAATTCGGTGCTAAACCAGGTGAACCGGGTTATAAGGGCATTAAACATTACATATTTTCAAAATCCATGCAATTTGAGTCAAACGAAGAGGTCGAACTTATCCATGGTGATGCAATAGAATTTATTAAGAATCTCAAACAACAAGGGAACGGTAAAATTTGGTTATGTGGAGGCGGGGAATTAGCGGGGTCGTTGATTAAACATAAACTCATTGATCAATTAGTACTGAAGGTTAATCCAATTATTGTGGGTGAAGGTGTTCCTCTCTTTGGAAGCGTAAAGCCACGTCTTAACTTGAAATTAGTGGACATGAAACAGTACTCTAATGGTGTTACCAAACCGACGTACAACATTATTTATACATAGGATGATTCTGGAGAACCTCTTTGTTAAGCTAGTTTAGCCGGCTGTTTTTCATTTCTCAATATATACAGAGGAAAAAGTGAAGCTTGCAAATGGCTGCAACCTATTTGAAGCCGCTTCCGTCTGATGGATTGTTAGCAGGTAGACGTCATCCATCTCAGGATCGGAAGGAGCTTTTTTATGAACAAGAAACGAGCTAAACTAACGGTATTATTCACTTTGGCGGGGGTACTCGGCACAACGGCCGCAGTCGAAGCTGACGCTTTAGTTGAAAAGGTTACAGGTTACCTTCAAAAAGATACAAAGGTTCTTATTAATGGACAAGACAGCATGCTTACGCCTGTATCTATTGATGGTAAACTGTATATTCCAGTCCGTGATGCTGCGGCCAAGCTTGGATATACATTAAATTACGACGAAGCGAGCAAAGAAATTGAGCTCGGCGAAGCGGTTGACCTGATGCGTGCCTCCGGTGTAATCGTAAGCGTGCAGGCCAATGAAGACGGGAAGTACCGGATCGAGCTGCTCGGCAGCACATGGGTCATATTGACCGTAGACAAATCGACGGCTATTAAAAGCCTGGACGGCAAAATGCTAACCCCAGCCGATTTGAAAGCCGGCACACAAATCGATGCAGCGTTCGGACCTGCGATGGCGACGAGCTTCCCGGGCCAAGCGCAAGCTGTGAGTGTTCAAGTTCACGCAGATCGCACGGTCAAAGAAGATACCATCAAAGCCGTGAAACACACGGATGACGGCTGGCAGGTTCAATTAGGCGACAATTTGCTTTTGAACGCAGGTAAGGAAACGCGTGTCATGACATCTCAAGGGGAGTCCTTGAATTGGGAGGACCTGAAGACAGGTACGAAAGTAACAGCGTACTACGGCCCACTCATGATGCAAAGCCTTCCTCCACAAAGCCCGCTTTTCCTCCTAGTGGTACAGGCTCAAGCACCCGTTGCAGGCGGACTGAAAATGTCGCCGGAGACAGCGCAGGAATACCGCAACTTGGCATGGGCGCAGGTGAGTTCGCAAGTTTCCCATATTACGACAAAGCAAAACGAGGCACCTGTTCAAATTGTCTCTTCTAAAGAGGTTGGTGTATTAGCTACTACGGCCGAGCAGAAGAAATTGCTTGATGACGTCCAGGCTGCGAACGGAAGCGTTGTGACGGTGACTTACAACACCGACCAAGACGAGCTGCTTGGGCCGCTGACCGCCGTGTTCGATTTCAACACAAAAGCTTTTATCGGATTCAATGCTAGAAGATAAAATGATTTCTAAGCTGCCATGAAATTCAATCGCCTTGAATTTCATGGTTTTTTTATTTACCGGATGAAGTTGTTAAATGAGATGATCTTCTTCATATGTTACGGATATGTATAAAAAGCCTCCCGACAGGAAGGCTTTTCAGGTCATTCGATGTTAAGCATTAGCATGTATAATTAGCTTGTCACAGCTTCACAGACCGTAACATGCCATAGATGCCGTTTAAATTCTGGATCGGGGAGAACTTTACTTCAACCGCTGCTTTGCCTGCGGTCATTTCAGCAGGGATTTCAAACATTTTGTCATAAAAAGCCCGTTTTCTTTCCAACGGAACCGATTCGGTAGCAAGCTGTTTTCCGTCCACCCAAATCTCGACGCCCCCGGCTCTGGACCCGTGGCTGAAAGTAACAGAGAGACCGTTTTTTACTTCCGGGTCTACCTTTAATTCATAGCTGAACCAACCGCCTGGTTCCGCTCGTCTCCCATTCAGGCCTTCCCAAGTTCCGGCATGGGTCCGTTCACCCTTAACTTGATGCTGCAGCTCATATTGGTCGTTTCCAATCTGGATACCGTCGATCGTGGCTTCCCTGATCAGCTGCTCTTGCTGAGATTTCTCCAGGTGTTCTTGCAGGCTGTTCGAATTGGCTTCAACGAACCTCCAATAAATGCCGTATCTCTCGCTATGCTGCTTGAAGTGTGGGGTAAAGATTAATCGATTGTCTTCATCCGTATTTCGGAGCACAAAGGAAAGCTCGCCGTCTTTTTGGATGAAATGCCGGTCGAAGCCTTCAAACCATTCCTGAACAGTCATACCTTGCGGGATGACGAAATCTTTTATGAGCATTCGCCGGGTAGGGATACTGACGTTAACCCCTGTTTTCGATTCAACCCAATCATCTTGGCCCAATCCGGCACTTAGAACGACCGGACCATAACGAAATCCCACCACATTTGGTGCATCAGGCAAACTGGAGTAATCGGCTTTCATCAGGATGCGCATATGTAACGAGTCGCCATCTTTCCATAACCGGTCAATGATTGCATAACCATCCCTGACTTCCGGTTGAATGTTCGCTCCGTTCAGGGATATGGTTGGTTCGCCTGCGGTCCAATAAGGGATGCGAATACGAACGGACAAGTGTCGTTCCTTCTTGCAGGTATCGGTCAGCTCAAAAGTCAGTTGAACCGTATCGCTGAATGGAACGTCAGAGTTTTGCGTGATCTTCACCTGCTGCTCCGCCCAATCCAGTGTACTGCTTATAAATTGATTGACATACAACCGGTCACCCGAGTGAAAATAAAGGCTGTCGTTCAATTTGGTGAAGCTCTCCATGCCGGTCCCGGTGCAGCACCAGAAGTGCTCAAACGGAGAGCTGTACACCTTGAAATAACCAGTCGCCATCGGCTGAAAATACATCGTCATTCCTGTGTCCGGGTTTTGGGAGGAAAGGATAGCGTTGATATATGTTGTCTCGTAAAAATCAGCGTATTTCACATCCTGGGTAAGCTTGAATAGCTCCCGCGTCAACTTCAACATATTGTAGCTATTGCAGGTTTCGCATGTGATATCGGACCGTCTGGCATCGAGCTGATCAGGCTGTCCGAAATGCTCGGATTCGCTGTTGCCTCCTGTTATGTAGCTGTGGTGGTATACGACCATGTCCCAGAATCTTTCGGCAGCCTCCCGATAAAAAACTTCGCTTTCTCCCAATGTTAAATATCGGTTCAGGGCTCCTACAAATTTGGGGATCATTGTATTGGCGTGCTTGCCCTTCAATATATCTTTGCCTTTCCAAATGGCCTGAAACAGGCTGATTTCGTCAAATTGATGGGCGGCTTCCGCATGGCGGGGATTTCCGGTCAATTGATACAAGTTGTAGAGACAATCGTTCATCCCACCGTATTCCACAGCCAGCACGGTTTTTTGCAATTCTTTGGACCAACGGGAAGTCCGATCCGCTGCCCAATCGCCCAGTTTATTGACGAGGTCATAAGCGGCTTGTAATCGGGTCGATTGATAAACATCGATGAGTCCGGCGATGATCTTGTGCATGGTATACCATGGCACCCAAGCCGGAATCCGATTTTCCACGTTATCGAACAGCGTTTCGGGAAATGCTGACAAATACCCGTTATGCAACTGGCAACCGGCCAATTCGGATACAAGATACTCTAAATTAGCGAGGATCCTGTCGTTCCGGCTCTGGGCATAGGCCTGCGCGCATGCTGACAGATAGTGTCCCATGGTATGGCCGCGAATCTCTGTTTTTTCCCAGCCAGGGTAAGTCTCGGCTGTGGACGGCAGTCCCGCAACTTCCCGGAATCCGGCCAGCAGGCGATTTGGATCGTAGCTTAATAAATAAGCGACCTCTTTTGTAAAGGCATTCATAAGATAATCTCCAGTCAGCACGACCTGATTCAAACCAAAATCGTGTAATTTCATTTCCCCGATCGGTCCTTTCTGTACCAAGTTTCTCCTTCAGTGGAGAGTACATCAAGTGTACCTTTTCCTCACTTTTCGTTAAATAATAGAAGGTCGCTTTTTGTGTCAAAATGTCAGCAGTTTAAGCTTACATCTGCTTCAGCATGATTTTTAGATTTACTTGAGAATATCATGGATAAACCTCTCCAAGTTTGGTATCTTATTCATACGCTTAGTGTATAAAGGTTTGATCGCAAGGGAGAGACCGACGATGAATTATTTTCGCTTCCGGGTGGATGGCCCGGTGAAAATGGTGATGACCGGGAAATTTATGTCTCCGTCTCCGGAGTGGCAGCATATGAACCGGATCTTAATGGAGTATGAGTTGTTTATCCAGACTCGCGGAACGTTGTACATTTCATGCAATGCGAAGAAATTTGCCTTGAGAGAAGGGGAATTCCTGCTGATGCCGCCTCGATCGCATCAATACGGCTATCAGGCGTCGGACTGCAGTTTTTACTGGCTGCATTTCTCGGCGCGCGGGGAAACGGAAAGCATCACTGCCGATGAACTTGAGCAAGCCTGTGATCCTGAGGTCATCGCGATTCCAGAGTACGGCACCCTGCGCAGCCCCAACAAACTGACCGTCATGCTCAAGCAATTGCAGGATTCCGTCAGGAGCTACCGAGAACCAAACTTGAACAATTATTTGACAACCGGTGTCTTGTGTGAGATTTACAATCAGATGTTTTTCGTTCAGAATCAACCCGCCAAACCGGAGAAGCAGCAGCTGTACAATGACATTGTGGATTACATCAAGTGGTACAAGGAAGAAAATTTGAAGGTTGAACATTTGGCCAAGCATTTCGGGTATAACGCCAAATACTTGACGGGCTTGTTTTCTTCCATAGCGGGCATTTCCTTGAAGCAGTATATCATGCAGGAAAAGATGGAGGCGGCCAAGTTTCTGTTAACGGATACGAATCGGAAGATTACCGAAATCGCCAACCAATTGGGATTTTCAAACAGCCATTCGTTCATGAAAGCATTCAAGAAAAAAACAAGTCTGACCCCATCGGAATACCGCAATGCTTACGCTACCCGCTTGCTTTATTATAAGTAAAAAAAATCCGCTCCAGAGCCCTGATGGCTTACTCTATATCAGCAGCAGAGGCGAATTTTATAAATGAAACCGCAAGATATGACATTGATGTCATGCATCCTGCGGTTTCCGTAGTGGACTTATTACTTGTCTGTTTCAGCATCGCTCAACCGATTGACATGGTACATGATTGCACGGTAAAGAAAATCTGCTAAATCCTCAGTACTATATTGATAATAGTAGCTTGCGAATCGTGTATCGAATTTATAAGTATTGGCAATGCAAGCCAGTAACTCCGCATCACAAGGCATGAATTGCAGTAAAATTTTTTTCCACTCTTCGATGAATCGCTGCACTTCTTCGGAGGAAGGATCCTGATGGATACAAGCCGCCATTTGTTTGAATATTTCCTCCATGGCTGAAAAACGTTCCTCTTTTTCTTCGGGTGAGCATGCTTCCAACGTTTCATTGTACACTTGATACGCCTCTGTCTCACCGTAAATGAATCTTGCCTCATTTGCATATTGTTCTCTCAATGGCAGAGCGGAAGTACTGTTGAAGATTTGCAAATGACTAATATCATTCCCCGACACATATTCTTCGAGAGCCGCCATGATGTTTTCCAGTCTTTGCTTTTTCGATAATAGGGTTTGTCCTTGCTTCTTTAATATTTTTTTCTGTTCTTGCTTAGTCAGCTTTAAAATGTTGGCAATTTCTTTCAAGGAAAAATCCAATTCCTTTAAGAACAAAATCGTTTGTAGTTTTTCCAAACTGCTTCGATCGTATAGTCGATACCCTTTTTCTGTCAGATGTGTCGGTTTAAATAAATGAATTCTATCGTAATAATGCAGGGTCCGTGCTGTAATGCCTGTAATCTGAACAATATCATTAACCGTTAATAATGGTTTCTTCATCCCAAAATCCTTCGACTTCATCTAGTATTTGAGCAGCGGGCGTTATCGTTGCCTCAAAGATTGTTTTTCCTGTTTTCCTTAAATAATATTGGATTAAATAATATCCGCAAGCGTAACCAGCGCTATAAGGCATATTGACCGGTTTAAAGTTTTGAAGTTTTGCGATCTCGTCGCCGTAAAGATACGGAGCGATTTGATCAAAACCTGTTACGTGCAATTTCTCTCTAATCACAGGCTTAATGTGCCTGTTAAGGGTGTCTGCGTTTGTTTTCGTTACCCAAGGGCCGAGCCATTCTTCGCCAAACATGAACGCAGCATAGTTTTCAGCTAATCCTTCACTGACAATGAGCTCGCCTAAATGAACGGTGTGATCCCACTGAATAAATTGATATCTCACATTATGGTTGCATTCGTGCGCCAGCGCAACCTTCATGCGAGGGATGGTGTATTCATTAGGCAAGAGCGTGCCCCAGATAAACCCGGGAATGCCCCCAAAGCCGCTATATCCTTCGTTTATGGTTAGAGCACGGCTTTCCGGATTCCCTAGCTGCACGGTAAACAAATATTCGGATACGGGGAGGTCAATTCCATGCTCTGCAAATAGATCCAGGCTTTTCTTCACAGCATGCTCACATTCTAACCAAAAAGATTCGGACGAAATCTGCTCGATCTCTGCCGATATCTGAGGGGTAATCTGATCCGGGGATCGATGCATCATGCTGTTAAACGCAATAACGTCAAACCCATTCGCCTCTTCAGCTTTAAAAGGGATCTGTTGAATTTGCCATTGTTTCATAAAGGGAGCCATCATTTCGTTTCTGAATAATTCGAGTTTGTCCTCGGGCAATGCTTGGGCAACTTTCTGATAAATACGATCTGAGCGTAGTGTTCTTATATTCATTTCTCTCACCCCAATTAATTTATAGTGAGAATTATGCACTATGACCTTACGTCATAGTCAAGTACATCGGATCAAAAATCCCCATTCAGGGGAAGTTTTTTTAAAATTACTTTTTCCCTTCATTTGTACAGGATGGCAGCCTAAACTTGAAGTACGACAAAGGGTTACCTTGTTAAAAGATTGGAGGACTTCATGATGAGCGGGATCAAAGCCGGAACGCTGACAAAAGTAATAAGCCAAATGCTCGGTACTGAAATCATCTGTGCCGATATCCATACCAAACCATTACATGGCGGTACAGTAGGTAATGTACAGCTTGTAACGGGCATTGCCAAAACCACAGATGGCAGAGAAATCACCTATAACATCGTTGTAAAAACGCAGAGGAAATGGGAACGCTACAGGGATCCCGATTCATGGCGCAGAGAATATGATTTTTATATGTCCAATTTTGGCGCCTTGTTTTCTGAATCATTCCGTTGGCCCGAATGTTATCACGTGGAAATAAACGAAGAAGAGAACGAAACACAGATATGGATGGAATATACCGACGGCATATCGGGCTTGGACCTCACCGGCAATATGTATGAACGCGCAGCCGAGGAATTAGGACGGTTCCAGGGCAAGTTATTTGCCGAACAGCCAGCTTTTTTACAAAATATGTCCAATCTGAGCAGAGCGGAGTATATGAAGGATATCTATCTTCATTACCGGTCATGGAATCGAGTGTATGATTATATCCGTTCCGACGATTGCGGTATCCCGAAGCATCTATGTAAAATGCTCATCGACATAGATGAAAGCGCAGACGAAATATTCAACCGTATTGAAAAGCTGCCCATCGTGCTTTGCCATAGGGATTTTTGGGTGACAAACATCATTTATTCAGACGGTAACATTATACTCATCGACTGGGATACCACGGGGTGGGGCTATTTAGGTGAAGATTTGGCAAGCCTTATCGCGGACGAAGCCGATATTGAACACATGGTTGAATACTACCATAGATGTATCCCGGCGTATTACAAGGGCTTTTCGGAACAAGCGGATATTTCGCACATAACGGATAACTGCGTTTATGAGATGATTCTCCTTTTGTTCGGTTATAGGCTGGTAGAAGGTTATATGGATGCAGGATCGGGAGACCAGCTCCAGGAAACGGATCATGAAAAAACGCTGCACATTCGTACCCTGCAAAAAATCTTTGAGATCAAAAATGAACAATAGTTTCGCAACAAAGCGGGAAAATGACCGTCTATATGATACATAAAGGGGACAGCGGCGGTTCAGCGCAACCGGCGTAAGGTTCGAATGAATGTGTTTGGAGGCGGGATATCACAGCAACAAATCGAAAGATCCTTTGTTCTATAATCACAGATGAAGCGGAGGTTAATATGAACGGAGGATAATATGAATGGATAATACTTGGAGTGATAACAGCAATAAGGCAATGGAAATATTGGATCGAATGTTTTCAGCCGAAATGGAATTTATGCGTTCGGATGGAAATGACTTTAGCGGTATAACATCTGCTTTTCACCCCGATATCGTTGTTCATGAGCCTGCATCCCTGCCTTATCCGGGCGATTGGTGTGGTTATGAAGAACTTGGAAAACTCTTTAATACGATGCATAATACTTGGAGTTCCATGAATGTTGAGAACATCGTTGCTACATTAGATGGTGACACCCTTTTTATGGGGGGGACTTTAGTGGCAAAGGCTAGACAATCTGAGAAAAAAGTTCAATTACCTTTCGCTCAAATCTTAAAAATTAAGGACGATTTAGTCGTAGAAGCATTTCCTTATTATTTTGATACTTCTTTAATTAACGCAGCACTTGGCCATTCAGAAATTAATAAATAAGCTTTAAGCTAACGGAGGACAATAGACCATACAGCGAAACAGCAGCCGGCAAATCATAGGCTGCTTTTTTTGCTGGTATAAAAGGGCAATGGTTATGATTGCTTATGAATGGGAGTTGACATGCTGATTGAACAGCAGTCAAACTAACGGGTGCTTTGGTGCTGCCCAAGAATACTGCGGGCACGAAAAGATGTAGTCCCTTTTATCCATGGTGATGGAGCGATACCCAGACACATGACAGTGTCAGGTTACATGGGATCATTTTGAAATTTCTCAAGAGTCTGCAGTAACCTTTTTTACATGGATTTTCCTGCTGAAAATGCTCACATTATAATGATCATGGGTGTTTTATTTTTTGGCAGATTAGAGATATTAATTCCGTTAAGGGAAATATTAGGATGAATGGAGAGGTGGAAGTGCCTGTATAATAATGTTAGACGACAAGAACATACACGCTGGGTAGCCGCGTAGCTGCGGTTTTTTTTATAACCATAAAACCATTTAGAGCCTTACTTGAACGTGTCATCCTAAGGGTTCATTGCTCCCGTTGATTAAGCCCTTATCCTATCGATTGATACCACATTAAAGTCAGATTTGTCCTATCTGAAGGTGTAACCTGTACAATAACAGTCATGGTTGAACAGATCGTTCGTGACTACATTTACTACTATGAACTTATTGACATATCGATTAAATGGTTAGATAATAGTTCGCATGCGAAATATTTGCGAAGGGAGCTTAACGTTGCAAGAACAACGGATCCTGGAAATATTCCAAAGCTACCGTGAGGTCCATCAGGCGTTCTTCCAGCTGATGACCAAAGCGGCGAGTAAGCATAAACTCACTGCGCTGCAGCTGATCGTGTTGAGGGTGCTGCGGGAGCACCCTGAGATCCGCCTTTCGGACCTTGCCGAAAAGGTGAAGCTCGGCAACAGCACGACCAGCGGCATCGTCGATCGGATGGTCAAGGCCGGTCTCGTGGACCGGGAGAGGACTGAAACCGACAGGCGAGCGATGACGCTGACCCTTTCCGAGAAAGGGATGGCGCTCTGGCGCGAGACGGAAGCCACCCGCTTGCACATGATGCGGTCCCTGCTTGAGCTGCCTGAGGAAGACCAGAGGGAGCTTGACCGCATCCAGCAAAAAGTACTGCAACTTTTAAGAAATTATAGAGAGGAAGAAGCTTAAGCCATGACCACTATGGTATCCAATCACTTGCGCAAGGGGCCGATCATGGCCTCCTTGCTCATCGCCGCGTTTGTGGCGCTGTTAAGCCAAACGGTGCTTAACGTCGCGCTACCGAAAATGATGGCGGATCTCAATGTAACGGAAAGCACGATCCAGTGGCTGTCTAACGGTTATATGCTGGTGAACGGCGTACTCGTGCCCGTCAGTGCCTTCCTGATTAACCGGTTTACAACCCGGAAATTGTTTCTGGTGGCCTCATCCATGTTTGCACTAGGCACGGTCATCTGTGCGTTATCCGGCGATTTCAGCTGGCTGCTGGCCGGCCGTCTCGTGCAGGCTTGCGGTGCCGGCATTCTAATGCCGCTTATGACGGTCGTCACGCTGACCATCTTCCCGGTCGAGGAACGTGGTAAAGCAATGGGCCTGATGGGGGTCGCAATGATTTTCGCGCCGGCCATCGGACCAACGCTCTCCGGCTGGATCGTCGAGAATTATGACTGGCACGTGCTGTTCTACATCGTGCTGCCGCTTGCGATCATCGCCGTGATTTTCGGCGCCTTCTCGATGAAGGACGTCATCAAGACGTCCCGTCCGAAGCTCGACGTCCTGAGCGTGATCCTGTCGACACTCGGGTTCGGCGGACTGCTGTACGGCTTCAGTGAAGCCGGTACGAAAGGCTGGGACTCGGAGGAAGTCATCATCTGCCTGGCCGTCGGCGCAGTAGCGCTCATCCTGTTCATTGTGCGCTCGATCATGGTGAAGAATCCGCTGCTCGAAATGCGCGTGTTCAAATATTCCATGTTCTCGCTCACGTCCCTGATTAACGCCATCATTACCATGGCGATGTTTTCCGGCATGATCCTGCTGCCAATCTTCTTACAGAACATCCGCCACTTTTCGCCGCTTGATTCCGGTCTCCTGCTGCTGCCGGGGGCCATTCTGATGGGTATCATGTCCCCGATCACGGGCATGGTGTTCGACAAAATCGGCGCGCGCTGGCTGGCCGTCGCCGGTCTTATCATCACAACGATCACGACGTACGAGTTCAGCCATCTGGAAGCCGATTCATCATACAACCATATGATGCTCATTTATACGGCGCGGATGTTCGGGATGTCCATGCTGATGATGCCGATCCAGACAGCAGGCCTCAACCAGCTGCCGCGCCGCCTGAACGCGCACGGCTCGGCGATGTCTCAGACGCTCCGGAACGTATCAGGCGCGCTCGGAACCGCCTTGCTCGTCACGGTCATGACGAACAGAGCGGCCTCGCACGGGAAAGAGCTCGTCATCGCAGGCCATATCAACCCGAAAGACGCGGTCAAGATGGCCGAGGTCACGCAGCAGGCGACCATTTACGGCATCAACCAGTCCTTCGTCGTGGCCACCTGGCTGACTGTCGCTGCGCTTGTCCTGGCGTTCTTCATCCGCAAGGTGAAGCCGCAAGAGGATACGTTGCAGGCACCGGTTAAAGCGCCTGAGGCGAGTGAGCCGGCGGCCCAACCGGCGCCAGCTACAGCTGTAGCACAACCGGTAGAACAACCGGCACTCGCGGAGGTAGCGGCTCACGCGGACATGCAAAACAAGGATAGCGAATTCCGAAATGCCATTCGAGGGTTTTTAACCCCGTCTCAGCCTGAGAAAGACGAAGGGCAATTCACCGATAAAGAATACCGGAAGGCGCTGCTGAAACTGAAGGATGCCACTAACCAGGAGGTAGCGGAACCGGATGAAGAAATGTCCCCCGACCAAGCTTACCGGGAAACGCTCAAGAAATTGAACGGGCTCCTAAAGGAAAACAAATAAAGAAGCGCGTTTGAACAGCGATCAAGAGAGGAGATCAATCGATGAAAATCTATATTGTGTATGATAGTGAAGCGGGGCATACAGAACAGCTGGCCCGTTCCATTGCCAAAGGCGCCCAAAGCGTGGAAGGCACGGAGGTGTTCATCAATCACGTAAGTAAGGCAAACGTCAAAGATCTTGCCGATATGGATGCGATTATTTGGGGATGCCCCGGACACTTCGGCACGATTAGCTCCGGCTTAAAGGAGTGGATCGATAAGCTTGGATATTTGTGGGCAAACGGGACGTTGGTTGATAAAATCGGCGCAGTATTTTGTACGACGGCAACCATTCATGGGGGGATCGAGGCGACCTTGCTAAACCTGGTTACACCGATGCTGCATCAAGGCATGATGGTTGTCGGCTTGCCGGCTAATATTCCGGAGAATGCACTGTACGGCAGTTATTATGGGGTCGGAGTGACATCCCCTGTTGAAGATACCCGCGATGACCTGATCCAATCGCTATTTACGAAGGGTCTCGGACTGGGAGAAGCCCTTGGAAAACGTGTGGCGAATACAGCAAACACCATTGCGGCAGGCAAGAAATTGCTGAGTAACCTTTAAGTGACCTAATGCAAGTACCCGCTGAGGACATCCTCAGCGGGCTCATATCAACGAGAGCGCAGTCCCATTGTTATGGACCGCGCTCTTCTTTTTGATTGAACGAGTAAACATTAATCCTCGACATTGAACCATGTTAGGCCGAAAATAAAATGGTAGGCATAATTACAGATAGCTTGGGGGAATGGCAGGGTGGCTGATATCAATGACAATCTTCATCGGCATGTGGGGGTTTATGGAATTTGTACAGCTGATCACTGTATCTTAGTTATTCGAAAGGTATTAGGTCCCTACACAGGGAAATATGATTTGCCTGGTGGCCGATTAGAGAAAATGGAGACTTTAGAGCAAGGGATCATAAGAGAACTCCGGGAAGAAACGGGATACACAGTTCGAAAGCTTAAAAATATTGGGGTTTGTGATTTTTCTGTGATGTGGACCTTACAAGATCATACAATAGAACATTTACATCATATTGCCATTCTATATGAAGTTGATGTTGATTCAGAAGAGATCGCTAATGCCATTGAATCGTTTGAAGGACAAGATTCAGAAGGGGCATTTTGGCTGGACTTTGATGAAGTCAATGGTAACAATTCATCGCCTTTGGTATTGCAGGCAATGAAATGGGTACGTACTGGTACCATTGCAGCTGCGGGTGGTTCTTTTGATTATAGAATCTAAGTTTAACATGAAGTACATATTTCCGAAATTTCCATTCTTAAGGGAACTGGAAGAACCATCAGAAGCCGCGGGCAGATAATATCGTCCGCAGCTATTACGAATTGGGGTTCTCAAATTCCTTTCAAATAGCGTCGAAAGCCGGCTTTAGAACCGTTTCGGCCCAATGGCGGGAGCTGGTGAGTGAGGTGTTTTCCGGCGTACGCTGAAGCGCGTCGAAGATCCCGTCCGCTCCGGCTATATCCATGTCCACCATGCCCTGGGCCATGGCCTCCGTATAGCCCATGCCAAGAAATAATTGCTTGTAGCTGTCGAGTGCCATCTGCTCATAGCGAATCGGCGTTCCGAGCACCTCGGTCAGAATCTTTGCCATATCCTCGCAGGAGAGGTCTTCCGGTTCGAGCACAGCCAGGTTGTCCTGTTTGCTCCACGCCTTTTCGGTGCATAATTTTTATTAGTAATGACGGGTTACGAGGTTCTTGCTATATTGGAGTTACCGATAACTCTAGAAAGGATGGAACCCATTTGAAAGAAGCAACAGGTAGCCATGCAGTGCTGTTATTCCGCTTATTTGTGCCGTACGCCGTCATTTTATTGGCCTCGCTACTGGTTGGTTGGTTTGCTTATCACAAAACATCGGAGCTGGTTGAGAGTGAATCGCGGGAAAGGAATTCAGCAGTACTGGGCCAAGTCAGGGAATCGCTTGATCGACGGTTTGCCGAAATCGAGACAATCGCTCGGCAAATGTCCAGCGAGTCCAAAGTGCTCTCGTTTCAGTTTGTCAAATCACCTTTTTCCGATACGCATCCCTACAGGCTCTGGGAACTCGAAAAAAGCCTGTTCGATTATCAGGTCTTCAATCATTTTATCGTTGACTATTATATCGCTTACAAAAACAGCGGTATGGTCGTTTCGCCGGGAAAGGTATACACAAGCAGGCAGTTTTATGATCTGCAGCTTCATTATGAAGGGTTATCTTATGAGGATTGGTATAAGCAATTGTTCAATGAATTTCATTATAAGACCTACATGCCTGGTACTGAGGTAAAGTATGAAGGCAAAGCATATTCAGTAGTGAGTTACATGCAGTCTTTCGGGAGCAGGGACAGCCAGGGAATGATTACGGTGTTAATCGATAATAAGCAGATTCAGGAGATGCTGGGCCACATCGATATAGAGCAAGGGGGCTTTGCTTACATTGCGGATCAGAACGGGAGGGTGATCAGCCAAATTGGAGATGTATTTCCGGATTCAAATTTGAAAGCGCTTGCAGTTAGAGAAGGGTTTTCCAGAGGCCAGTGGAAGGGCGAAGATATGCTGATCACTCAAACAACCTCCGGATACAATGGATGGACCTATGTGGCGGCACAGCCCGAGGCAGTCGTACTCAGAAAGGCACATTACATCAAAGAGCTGACGCTAAGTGTGTTCACGGCGTCGCTGGCTTTGGGGCTTGCCGCGGCCTTTGTTCTGGCTTACCGCAGCAGCACTCCCGTCATCAAGCTCCAGCGGATGCTTCCTTCGGCCGACAGAAGGGGGACGAATCGGAACCGCTTGCTCCGGCTAAACGCGATGGAGGATATCCACCATTCGGTATCTGCGCTGATTGACAGCCGTGAAGAGTTAAGACGCAGGCTGGATGAGCAGCTCCCGCTCATGCAAAACGTGTTTTTTGACAGGCTTCTAAAGGGCGGCTTTACCTCTATGGAAGACGTGGAGAACGCTATGGATCATGCCAAGATTTCCATATGCGGCACCTGCCATACGCTGGCGGTCATCCGGCTGGGGGGATATCAGGCACCTTATAATGAGGGGATGCTCACGGAGCTCGATATTGTAAAGCTGGCGGTCTCCGACCGGATTTCAGGGATGGAACCCGACTCGTTAAAAATTCATGATCTTGGGGAAAACCAGCTTGCCTTATTGCTAAGCAGCCATGCAGACACGGAAGAGCGGTGCCGCGAAGAAGTCAAACGCCGGGTGACCCGTATTTTTGATCAAATCCTTAGTCTGCACCAAGCCGGAATCACCATTGCGGTCGGCGGACAGCAGAGCCGGTTGACGGAAATTTACCGTTCTTTTGGGGAGGCCATATTCGTCCAGAATCATGCCTATTGGGGCGGAAGAGAACAGATTATATTTCATGATGACATGAAGTTGACGGTTCCTGCATACTACTTCCCTTCCGACGTAGAGCAAAGGCTGATACAGATGGTGAAATCCGGGAATTACCAGGAAACTCAACAGCTGATCCAGATGATTCGGGATAAAAACAAAGGAGAGTTGCAGCCATCCCTTGCTGTAGAACGCATTCTGTCACAGGAACTCTGTGGAACGCTTTTGAAATGCCGCGAACGGGGGCAGCAGGGACCGGACGGTAGGATACCGGAGATAGATACCATTCTGAAGGCAGCCGACCCCCGCATGGATCCGGCTTCTTTGATAGAAATGGTTCAACGGGGACTGCTTGAGCTGTGCAGACAGAACGAGCAGCGTAAAAAAAGCCATAACGATAAGCTCGCCGTCCAACTCGCCTCCTTTATCCACGAACATTTTCATGATCCGGACCTCAGTCTGGCTATGCTGGCGAGGGAGGCACGTACTTCCGAGGCGTACGTATCCTATTTTTTTAAAGAGCACATAGGGCTTAACTTTTCCGACTACTTGGAAGATATCCGTATGAACAGGGCCAAAGCCTTACTCGCCGGAGAAAACAGGCCTATTAGTGAAATCGCCCTCTCCGTCGGCTACCTTTCCCTTAATTCTTTTAGCCGTGCGTTTAAACGGGCCAACGGAGTAAGCGCGACCGAATACAGGCGTTTAAATCAAGCCTAATCCTTTCATCACTTGAGATTTGTATAGTCCATAAATCGGGAATAATGCCTTTTCTAAAATTTCGCATAGTGCAAAAAACGTGCAGATTTACCCGGAATTCCTCCCCGTTCTATACTTCGATCACCGGCCGGTACCACATGGCAAAGTAAGGGGGGGATGAAGCTGAAGACGTTGAAGGAGTTGAGAAAAGGCTGGCAGTTGTACGCACTTTTTTTGCTGCCGCTGCTGTATATCATCATTTTTAAATACGTGCCGATGTATGGTGCCCAAATCGCATTCAAGGAATTTAATGTGACCAAAGGGATTACGGGGAGTCCTTGGGTCGGGTTTGGGCAGTTTGAACGATTCTTCCGGTCTCATGAGTTCTGGAGGCTGCTGAAAAATACGCTCTCCATCAGTTTCTACACATTACTGGCGAGCTTCCCGTTTCCGATTGCCCTTGCACTCGGTCTGAATTACGTCAGGAACCGCCGTTTCAAAAATACGGTTCAAATGGTGACCTATGCTCCTTATTTCATTTCACTGGTTGTACTGGTAGGACTGCTGCTGCAGTTCCTCGATCCGCGGACAGGAATGATTAACACGGTGCTTGGATGGGCAGGGCTTGGGCCCTACCATTTTATGGCCAAGGCTTCCTGGTTTCAATCGATCTACGTATGGTCTAACGTATGGCAAAATACGGGTTTTTCCTGCATTATTTACTTGGCTGCGCTTTCAGGGATTGATCCCGCGCTGCATGAAGCAGCCGTGATGGACGGGGCTACCAAGGTTCAGCGCATGCGGCATATCGATCTCCCGGGGATTATGCCCATTGCGGTCATCCTGTTGATTCTGAATACAGGTCAGATGATGGAGACAGGCTTTGAGAAAATTTTGCTTATGCAAAATTCACTGAACCTCCGTTCCTCGGAAGTCATTGACACTTATGTGTATAAAGTCGGCCTGGTCTCGCAGGCCATGAACTTCTCCTATGCAACGGCGATCGGACTTTTCAAGTCTGTCATCGGCTTTATTCTGCTGCTAGTCGTGAATCAGACCGCGAAGAAACTGAAGCAAGAAAGCTTATGGTAGAAAGGGATGCAAGTTATGAAACCATCCATAATGAAGGAAGCTGGGGCCGACCGATGGTTCACCCTACTGAATTATGCCGTGTTATCCATTATTTTGATCGTTGTCCTGTACCCGCTCATATTTGTCGTCAGTGCGTCATTTAGTTCCAGCACGGCTGTTTTATCCGGCAGGGTGTGGCTATGGCCGGTTGAGCCTACTTTAGAAGGCTATCGGGCTGTCTTCAAAAATGCCATGGTCGTTAAAGGCTTTTTGAACACGATGTTTTATACCGTTGCCGGGACCGGGATCAATTTGGTATTCAGTGTGATGGCAGCCTATCCGCTGTCCCGCAAGGATTTTCGAGGAAGAAATGGTTTTATGCTGCTCTTCGTATTCACGATGATGTTTAGCGGGGGACTCATTCCTTCGTATTTGCTTGTCAAAGATCTAGGCATGATCGACACTGTATGGGCGATGCTGCTTCCAGCTGCTCTTTCCGTTTGGAATGTGATCATTATGCGGACTTACTTTCAGACGACGATTCCGGATGAACTCCTCGAAGCATCTCAACTGGACGGGTGCAGCGATTTACGATTCCTGCTCCGCATCGTTCTCCCTTTGTCCGGACCCATACTAGCGGTTATTGCCTTGTTTTATGCAGTAGGCCACTGGAATCAATATTTTAACGCGATGATTTATTTGAAACGGGCGGAATTGTATCCGCTTCAATTGGTTCTCCGCGACATCCTGGTTCAAAACGAGGTCAATATTGACATGCTCGGAGATGCCAAAACCGCTGCTGCACGGCAGGGATTGCGGGAGCTGCTAAAATATTCGCTCATTGTGGTCACATCCTTTCCGCTGCTTGTCGTATACCCGTTTGTGCAGAAATTTTTTGTCAAAGGGGTCATGATCGGATCGTTGAAAGGCTAATACCCCAATATGATGGAGGGCTGTTATGAGGAACTTCGTGAAAAAAACGATTGGTTTGGCTGCAGTTCTGAGCTTGCTGCTGGCAGGATGCTCTACGGAATCTGGATCCAAGCCAGCTGAACCGGATCGGAATGCATCCGGAACGGACATTCAACTGACATCGCCAGGCACCTACCCGCTGGTCCAAGAGAAGACAACACTTAAGGTCATGGTGCGCGGCAACCCGCTGGTCGAAAATTTCGAAACGAACGAATTCACGAAATGGTATGAGGAAAAAACGAATGTGCATATAGAATGGGAAGTCGTCCCGGAGCAAAGCATGCAGGAAAAACTGAACCTTGTACTGGCGAGTGAAGATTATCCCGACGTGATTATGGGCCTGAACATTTCTCCGTCACAGCAAATGATTTATGGCTCGCAGGGCGCTTTTCTTCCATTGAATGATCTGATTGAGAAGCAGGGGCAGCAAACGAAAAAAATGTTTCAAGATAATCCGGAAATTAAATCCATGATCACAGCTATAGACGGAAACATTTATGCACTGCCGGAAGTCAATGACTGCTATCATTGTTCCATGAGCCAAAAGATGTGGATCTACGAGCCTTGGCTCAAAAAATTGAATCTGAAGATGCCTGAAACGACGGAGGACCTGTACCAGGTACTGAAGGCGTTCAAAGAACAGGATCCGAATGGGAACGGCAAAAAAGATGAAATTCCGCTGGCTATCACTCAAAAGTCGTGGAGATCCTCGATCGACGCTTTCCTCATGAACTCGTTTATCTATAACCCGATCTATGGATCAGGCTATAAGCATATGTTCGTCAAGGAGGGCAAGGTCGACGTCGGCTATAACAAGCCGGAGTGGCGTGAAGGCCTTCGGTATATTCAAAAGCTGTACCAAGAGGGCCTGATTGCTCAAGAATCTTTTACCCAGGACGAAAACCAGCTGATTCAGCTGGGCGAAAATCAGGATGCCGTCATCATGGGAGCATCCACGGGCGGGCACCAAGGGGTGTTTACCCAACTGCTTGGCGACAGCGGCCGATGGCTTGAATATAAAGCTGTCCCTCCATTAAAAGGGCCGGAAGGCAAGCGGTTTGCAGCCGTGGATACTACCGCATTGACTCCAGGCGCGTTTGTGATTACGAAAAAAGCGAAGAATCCCGAGCTGGCGATGCGCTGGGCGGATGGGTTATACGAAAAAGAGCAGACACTGCGCAGCGTTTACGGCCGTCCTGGGCAGGAGTGGCGTGATGCGGAGAAAGGGGAGATTGGCATTAACGGCAAGCCGGCGGTATGGTCTGAGCTTAAATCGTTCGGTACCGTGCAAAATGTGAACTGGGCACAGACGGGCCCGGCGCTCCGTACCAATGACTTCCGATTGTCTGCGGTTGCAAAAGGGGACGACGATCTGGAGGTTATATTATATCAGGAAACGAAAAATAAATATGAACCCTATAAGCCGACGGATGTGAGTACACTTCCTCCGCTCTTCTTGACCAATGAGCAGGCAACCGAGGCTGCGGATTTGGCCAAGACGATCAACGATTATGTCGATGAAATGATCGCCCGCTTCGTGATTGGCGATGCAAGTTTGGATCAGGACTGGGATAGCTATGTCAGCCAATTGGATGCTATGAATCTGAAGCGGTATCTCGAAATTTATCAGACGGCATATGATAGCCGCAGTAAATAAAACAGACGAAGAGCATGACCATCGATAAGGGGAAGTACCAAGGGTATATGAAGGTCGGTGAACAATAGCTCATTCATGACACGACGGCAGCCGGCCCAAATCATCGGCTGCCCTCGTTACGTTATCAGGCAGTAGACGTTTGCAGGCAAAGGTTGCTGTAATGGAATAGCAATCCCGAAGAAATCGAGTATGCGAATAAAGGTATAATAAGCTTTGTAACTGTCCAGCTGTTCATTTGTCAGTCAATAAATTGAAGGAGTCTGTGATGAAAAACATCTTTAATCAAACGGACACTATGGAGATCTTGAGCCGAATAGACAAATTGAGTCCAAATTCACGCGCTCAATGGGGTAAGATGGATGTTGCCCAAATGCTAGCTCATTGCTCATCGTTCCATGACATTGCAATGGGCAATACCTTTCCCCCAAGAGGTTGGTTAGGCATATTCATTGGAACGTTCGTGAAACCAATGTTTTATAATGACAAGCCACCAGCCCGCAACATGTCCACGATTCCTACAATTATGATTGTAGAAGAAAAAGAATTTGAAACAGAAAAAGTAAAATTAAAACAAAAAATTGTAACATTCCAAAGCAATGGCCCGGAAAAATGTACGTCTCACCCACATCCCTTTTTTGGAAAACTGACTCCTGAGCAATGGGGAAAAGGATTATACAAGCACCTAGACCATCACTTAAATCAATTTGGTGTTTAGTCATTAACAGAAGTATCAAGGTCTGCCAAGATAAAGCCCTCACCTATCAGGTTATTGTAGGTGAGGGTTTTAACGTGTTTAGATGATAGGATCCATGCGGCATATTCCGAGTTGGGCCAGAGCGTAAGCGACGCCATCTTCTTCACAGTGCCGTGTCACCATATGTGCCCGTTCCTGAACGTAAGCTGGCGCGTTAGCAACGGCTACCGCATAGCCGGACTCGGCAAACATCGGCATATCGTTATCATGGTTGCCGATGGCAAGCACGTCCTCCGTGGCTATCTGAAGATGCTGTTTGAGGAAACGAAGCGCTTCTCCTTTGTTAGCCTTCGCGTTGGTGATTTCAATGTTGTGGTTATCGCTTGGATGGATTTGCAGCGGGAGAGACTGGAGATCTCGGGCAATAGCGGCTAGCTTGTCATCATCATCCTGCACGTAAATTTTATAATAAGTCTCGCTCAGGGGAATCGGACCGATGAAGACAGGCAGGTTCGGATAATCCCTTCGAATTGAATCGACAAGATGGGATTCCTCCGTCGCGAACATGGCATCACGTGTGTACATGCGGTAGAGCGCCCGGTGCTTTTCGATCGTATGTATAATTGGGGGAAGATGCTCCGCTCGAATCGGAAAAGAGATCAGTTCTTTCTGGCCCGGAATATCGTACACGTTAGCACCATTGCTGGCGAACAAGTAGGCTGAGCCTTGAAACCTTTCTGCGAAGGGCAGCGCGGCGGCGAACATTTTTCCTGTTATAATGGCCACGATGCTCCCCTGGCGTATAACGTCGTTTACGGCATCACGGTTTGCGTCGCTGAGATGCAGCCGGCGGTCAATGGTGGTGCCGTCCAGGTCCAGCGCGATCAGCTTGAATTTCATGGTTCCTCCTTGCGTGTAGCAGGCTGCCCGATCGATTATTGGTAATGAATTTGGTTTCGGTATTGCTCCAGCAACCTCATATTGTGCTCATCTCCTCCTTCGAGGTTGGCTGATAGGAAGACCGGTGGAGTCAAGCCTCGATGAATCAACAGCTCGATCGTCTGCGAAATGACCGCATGCATCATCGTAATTCCGGTCACCGTGGAGAGCGGGGCCGTTTTGACCTGCAATCCGTTGATCGACAGCGCCGCATCGCCCTTTTCCCCCATGACGTCCAAAATGAAATCTGCGAGCTCAAACAAGCGCTTGCCGCTGGAATGCCGGCTTGAGACATCGGAAGAATAGGCGATCGACGTAAGCGCAATGACTTTCACGCCATGATTCTTTGCCCACAACGCCAGTTCGACGGGGACGGTGTTGCGCCCGGAGACAGAAGCGATAATGAGCACATCGCCCTGCCTGAGAGGCGTTTCCGATAGCACAGCCTCGGCCAGCCCGGATATGCGTTCGAATTTGGTGGTGCGCGTGGAAGGAAAGGTCTCCAAGGTCATACCCGGTAAAAAAATGGGATTCATCAGAATAAAGCCCCCCGCTCTGTAAAACACCTCCTGCGCGAAGAGGCTTGAATGGCTGCATCCTGTGATATAGATGGAGCCTCCCTGCTCCACGGTGTCCGCCAATACACGCGAGGTCTGCTGCATTGCCTCCTGCTGCTCTTGCAAGACTTGAACCAGGTTATCCGTTACGGCCTGAAAATAACGCATAATTTGCAGCATAGTATATCCTCCCCGTTACACTTCAGCTCAATCATACGATCCAAGCTTCAGTAACTTTCGATTCGCTTTCCTTGTGACTTGATTTTATCTTCGGTTAATTTCATTGTCAAACAGTTTTCTTTCGGTTTATTTCCTGTTATAGTAGTTATATCTGTATATTGAAACGATAAGCAGAACCTATTATATACATAAAACAGAGGTGGAGAGAGAAGATGCATGCTATGCAGCGCAGAAGCGAAATCTTGAAGATGGTGCGAGAGAATGGATTTAAAAGGGTTTCGGAGCTAAGGGATATATTCCAAGTATCCGAGGTGACTATCCGTTCTGATCTGCGAACGCTGGAGGAAGAAGGGAAGATTGAGCGCAGTTACGGGGGAGCGATGGTGAAGGATGAGCAGGAATCACCTACTTTTTCAGAGACCTCCTTGCTTCTGAGCGAAACAAAGTCGGCCATCGCCAAAGCTGCCGTCGATTTGATCCAACCGGGGGACAGCCTTTTTCTGGACGGAAGCTCAACGACAGTACTGTTGGCCAATCTGGCACGGCATATCGAGAATGTGACGATCATCAGCAACTCCATCCCCATATTCGAACAGCTCAAAGAAATGACGACGGCCACGCTTATAGGGATCCCCGGCACGCTAAATCCTAGAACTCAAACGTTCGTTGGACCGTATGCAGAGAAGATGATCAACGATCTTCGAGCTACCAAAACCTTCATCAGTCCCAAAGGTGTCCTGTTGGAGGGATTACGAGACATCACGATGGTGGAGGCGGATATCCGCAAACGGATGATGGATTCCGGCAGCGAGGTCATCGTACTGGCGGACCATAGCAAATTCAACAACAACCGTACCTTGATTGGAATCGACAGCTTCGACGGGGTAAACACCATCATTACCGATCGGCGACCGGATGAATCGTACATGAGTATTTTTGATGAGAAGGCTATACGGGTGATCATCGCAGAGGCGATAGATGAATAACAATGTCATACTTTATTCCATAGGCGTCTGGCCCCTTGAGTACAGGAGTGTACTTAAGGGGTTATTTTTTTCTTGCATTCGCAAAACGAAAAGAAAAAAAGAGGATTTATTTTCGTTAATCTTTCTTTTAAAAATATAAATTTATTCTTATTGACAGTCCGATAAATTCCAATCTATAATCGAAACAAATTCGAAAACAAATTTAATTTTTGGATTTCGTTTATTTTCGAATCCGAAAGTTGTTTTCGAAAAACTGTCCTTAAGGGGGAATAAAATGAAGAAGAAAGCGTTGTTGATCTCTTCCTTTTTTCTGATTGTTGTTCTGACTTTGGTGGGTTGTTCAGGTAAGGACAACACCGAAGATGAAGCGGGTGACCCGGCGAAGAACGACCAACCGGTGGAACAAACCAGCAATATTACAAGCTGGGACAGCCCGGACTTGGCCTGGAAAAAGAGCACCGATCCCGTAGCTTTCGATACATACATCGATTTCGACTGGTACCCCGTCGATACGTGGGGGAAGGATGATGTATCCAAAGAGATCACGAAGAGGACCGGCGTCTCCCTGAACGTAACGAAAGGCAGTGACCTCAACCAGCTCCAGGTATTGATCGCTGCCAATGAATTGCCCGATCTCGTCTTCACTTCCAATCTGGTAGAACGCTTCTACAATACGGACATCGCTTATCCACTCGATGAATTGATCAAGAAATATGCCCCCGAAATGATGAATCTACTTGACCCCGTAGAAATTGCTAACAACACCCAGCCCGACGGACATTTTTACGCCTTAAAAACGCACTATAACAACGACGAAGCCTGGAATGACCCAAGAAACCTCCCATCTCCCGGTGACGCGGGGTTCTACGTCCGGCAGGATATCATGCAGGAGATAGGCAATCCGCCGCTAGAATCTCTTGAGGATTTGCTGAACGTCTATCAGCTGGTCAAGGAAAAGCACCCTGACATGATCATCTACCTCCCACATCCGACATGGACGAACCCGCTGATGGAAATGATGGGATTGACCGACCAGAATCCCTATACAGACGAAGCAGGCAAAGTGCACTTAGGCTTCAGTAACCCCGGGTTCAAGGATTATTTCAAATACATGAACTCACTGTACCGTAGCGGATACTTAAGCGCGGAAAGCTTCGCCTACAAGCCGGAGCAGTTCTCGCAGATCATGAAGAGCGGCAATGTATTTTCGGCTTCCTACAACAGTGGTTTAGCCGATGAAATGAACAAAGTGTATGACGACAATGGAATTCAAGCGCATCTGGTGCCTGTATTGAAAGCGCTCACCTTTAAGGGGGAGGCGAAGCTGAAGCCCGTAGATGCTTCTATTGGCTGGGCCAGCCTGTTCGTTCCAAAAACGAATAAAAATCCTGAGCGCGCAATCCAATACATCGAGTTTCTCAAAAGCCCCGAAGGCGATGCCTTGACACAATGGGGAATCGAAGGCAAGCACTACACCTTGAACGAGGATAAGCTGCTGGTGCGTCCGGAAGGTTTCAATCAATTGAAGGTGACGGATACAGGGATCGGGCCTTGGTATTTCGAGGCGAGCGGGCTCGGGGAAGGCGTTGCCGTTTCCTCGGGGGCGCTCAGTAATCCGAAATACAGCTCTTCTGTTGACTTGCTGAAGTTCAGAAAGGCGCTGTACGTGCGCAATCCGGCACTGGCGTTCGTCAAGCCGAAGGCAGATACGGATGAGTTCAATATCAACGTGAAGCTGTCGGAGCTGTACACCAACGCCAAAGTCGAAATCATCACGGCTGCCAGTGAGGATGAAGCCGCGAAGCGATATGACAAGCTGATGTCCGACGCGAACAAAATCGGTCTGGAACGACTGGAAACCTACATGAATGAAGCTTATCAGGAAGCCTTGAAGAAATACGAGTAGAACTAAGCGGCAAGTACGGGAGGGGACTTTCCCTCCCGTATGATCAGAATTCAGGAAATGAGGGAAGATCCATGAAGAACGAATGGGTAATCATCGAGAACGGCTCGACGGATTGGACGATTGTTATTGGAGAGCAGGCCTCGCCTTCAGAGGTGTATGCAGGGGCTGAACTGCAGGCGTATTTGCGTGAAATTACCGGCGTAACGGTGCCGATCAAAAACGACGACGGTCCGCTCACGCCCCATGAAATCGTCGTGGGCTTCAATCTGCATATGGCTGATCTGGCGTCATCCATCGATTTTGAGAGGTTAGGCAATGACGGGTTCGTAATCCGCACGGCCGACAGCCGGCTTGTCATTGCCGGCGGAGCGCTGCGCGGGACACTGTACGGAGTGTACACCTTCCTGGAGGATCGCTTAGGTTGCAGATGGTTCAGCTCCAAGGTAAGCCGCATTCCGAAGCGAAGCCGCGTATCGCTGGGCCATATCGATATCGAGCAGGTTCCCGTGCTGGAATATCGCGAACCGTTTTTCTTCTGTGCCTTTGACGGCGATTGGGCGGCGAGAAACAAATCGAACGGCAACTTCCCTGAACTGGAAACCCGTCATGGGGGCAAGACGGAATACACTTCCTTGTTCGTACATACCTTTGATCACTTCATCCCGGTAAAAGAGCATTTCGATGCGCATCCTGAATACTTCTCGGAGGTTGGCGGCGAGCGGATTTCCGAAAAGACGCAGCTTTGTTTGACGAATCCCGAGGTACAGGAGCTGATGATCAACCGGGTCAAGGAGTATCTTGGCCAGCATCCGGAAACCCGCATTCTGTCCGTATCGCAAAATGACTGGTACAATCCCTGCCAATGCGCCGATTGCCGGGCAGTGGACGAATACGAAGACAGCTACAGCGGCAGCCTCATCCGGTTTGTGAATCGGGTAGCCGAAGCCATTGAGCACGAATATCCGGAGGTAGCCATTGATACGCTGGCTTACCAATATACTCGGAAGCCGCCGAAGTATGTACGTCCACGCCATAACGTGATCGTCAGGCTGTGCAGCATCGAATGCTGCTTTTCACATCCGCTGGAATCATGCCAGGAGCTGGCGTCTTTCAAAAGCCGGGCAGAATCCGGGGTTTCATTCGCTCAAGATCTCATTGAATGGGGCAAGGTATGCGGCCGTGTGTATATATGGGATTACGTTACGAACTTCTCGAATTATGTCATGCCATTTCCGAATATTCGGGTCCTGCAGCCTAACATCCAATTTTTCATTCGCAATCAAGTGAAGGGCATCTTCGAACAGGGCAGCTACGAAAAGGGGGGCGGCGGCGAATTTGCCGAACTGAGGGCATACGTGTTATCCAAGCTTCTGTGGAATCCGGATAGCGACGTCGATACGGCGATCAATGAATTTATGACCGGGTATTACGGCATGGCGGCAACGCCGCTGCGCCAATATATCGATATGCTGCATGACAAAGTGGAGCGGGAGCATATCCACACCGGAATTTACGATCCGCCGACGAGCGAGTATTTGTCGAAGGACCTGATCGAGCAAGCGGTGGCGCTGTTCGACCGGGCCGAAATGCTTGCCGATGACGAGGAAATCCTGCACCGGGTTCATGTTGCCAGACTTCCAATTCGCTACGTTCAGCTGTCCGCCATGCCGCAGGATGTCCCGAACCGGCAGGAGCTAATCGATCAGTTCTTCGCCGACGTTCAGGCTGAGGGCATTACCGCCTTATGGGAAGGACGCAGCCTGGAGAAATCCAAACAGATGATGGAAGAGGGATCCGTTTTTGTGCATGCATAGCAGACGGGACATGAGGAACAATCGATGATCGGTATTGGATTCTGAGTCCAGGAGGTGGGGAGCTTGCCTGCAAATCATCAATCGGAAGTGCTTGCGAATTCGGGCTCTGCGAAACGGGTGTGGAGAACACTTCGGCAGCAAAAGTTCTATCAAATAAGCGTTTTGATCGGCATCGCATATCTGCTTGTTTTTGCCTATGTGCCCATGGTCGGGCTCATCATTGCCTTCAAGAATTTCAAGTTATCGTCGGGAATTCCCGGATTTTTCACCAGTGAATGGGTCGGGTTTAAATGGTTTTTGGAGTTTTACCGCGACATCAGCTTTTGGCAGATTATCCGCAATACGGTCGTCATCAGTCTGCTGAAAATCCTGTTTACTTTCCCGATTCCGATCCTGTTTGCGATAGCGCTGAATGAAGTAAGAAAAGAAGGCTTGAAGCGCTTTGCGCAAACCGCAAGCTATCTGCCTCACTTTATATCATGGGTCGTGGTCTCGGGCATGCTGTTCTCCTTCCTGAACTCCCAAAACGGGGTCGTTAACCAGCTGCTAATGGTTGTCGGTCTGATCGATAAACCGATATCCTTTTTGGCGAGCGCTTCGTATTTTTGGCCGATGCTGGTGCTCAGCGATATTTGGAAGGAGATGGGCTGGTGGACGATCATATTTCTGGCGGCCATAGCCGGAGTCGATCCCACACTGCATGAGGCAGCGGTCGTGGATGGCGCGGGACGCATGCAGCGGATCTTGTACGTGACGCTTCCCAGCATTAAAACAACCATTATCGTCGTGCTGATCCTGGCATTAGGCAACCTGTTCGGCGGCGGGCTGGGCGGATCCAACTTTGAGCAGGCGTATTTGCTGGGGAATCCGGTGAATAACAGCGTTTCGGAGATCATACAGACCTATACCTTAAAAATGGGCCTGGCTCAAGGCAGATACTCATATGCGACAGCGATCGGCCTGATTCAATCCGTGATCTCGCTCACGCTGATTCTGGTCAGCAATTATTCCGCCAAAAAGGCGTCTGGCGTGGGACTTTTCTAACCGGGGGGAATAACCGATGAAACGCGGATTTCGACGTACCAGGGAAGATTACGTGATCGACGGCATCGTGTATACCATCTTGATCGTGGTTATGATCGCAACCATCTACCCATTCTACTATTCGCTCATTATTTCGCTGAATAACGGCATCGATGCCTCGCGGGGCGGGATCTTTTTATGGCCGCGCATGTTTACCTGGGATAACTATGAGGCGGTATTCTCTAATGACCAGCTAATCAAAGCGTACGGAGTCACGATTGCCAGAACACTGATCGGTACCGTATCCAGCCTTGCTTTTACCGCGCTGGTTGCCTACTGTCTCGCTCATAAGGGACTCATGTTCAAAAACTATTATTTTCTATTCTTTATCATTGCGATGTATTTCTCAGGCGGACTTATTCCTTACTTCATTCTGATTAAAAAGCTGCACTTGATGAACACGTTCGCCGTGTATATTATCCCGGACTTATTAAGCGTGTTTAATGTCATCATCATGATGTCCTTCTTTCGTGAACTGCCGGAGGCGCTGAAGGAATCCGCCAGGATCGACGGGGCGAGCGACTTGCGAACTTTTCTCAGGATCATGCTGCCGCTCTCCGCGCCTGTGCTTGCGACCATTGCCCTGTTCAACGGAGTGGGTCATTGGAATGCCTGGTTCGATTCCGCGTATTTCGTGAATGACAAAAGCTTGAAGACGGTATCGTTTATGCTGATGGAGCTGATCAACAAAGCGAACCTCACAGCAGTGACGGGCGCCAATACGGTGGATGCGCAGCGCAGTGCCACTTATGCAGCTCAGACTTTTACCGCGGAATCCATTCGCATGGCCACGATGATTATTGTTGTCATCCCGATTATATGCGTATATCCTTTCCTGCAAAAATATTTCGTCAAGGGCATCATGGTAGGTTCTGTGAAGGGCTGATGCCGGAAAGAGGGGGAGCGCCGTGGGATACTGCCTGAGCGTGGACGGCGGCGGAACGAAAATTATCGCTGTATTGTTCGATCACGATTGGAATTGCCTGGCCGTAGGTCGAAGCGGACCGATTAATCCGAATTTTACGAGGCTCAAAAAGGTCGAGGCCAATATGGAGGCATGCATCCGGGAATGCTTGAAGGAGCATCTACATATCAAGCTGGAGACAGTTTATGCGGCGATGCCCGGTCCAATCGATTTGCTCGCCGATGTCATAGGAAAATATGCACATGTCGGAGAGATGCATGCTTTCAGTGAAGGATATATGTGCTTGCTGGCAGGAATTCAGCGCCGACGAGGTATTGTAGCCTTGGCCGGTACAGGCTCCGGGATATTCGGCGTCAGGGAGGAAATCCAAACCCATCTTGGCGGATGGGGAAGTCATCTTGGCGATGAAGGCAGCGGATACGATATCGGGAGGCAGGGAATGATGGCCGCCATTCAAAGCTTTGAAGGCCGCGGGCCTGTGACGATGCTTCAGGAACTGATCATGCAGCGATGGCAGTTGAAGCATATGGGCGACATCATTTCCGTCATTTATGGCACGTCCGATACCCGTGAAGTCATTTCTTCATGTTCGCTGCTTGTTTCCAAAGCGGCGATGTCAGGGGACGAAGTGGCGCAGGGCATTTTTGCGGCAGCTGGAGAGAGCCTCGCCCTGCAAGTATGCGCGCTGATGAACCGGGACGCGTTCGATGAACAGACATGGGTCATGGCGGCGGGCAGCGTCTGGAAGGGGCATCCGCTCATGTTCACAAGGTTCAGGGAAGTCATTTGGGAGAAGCACCCGAAAACCCTGGCGGAAATGCCGTTGTTTGAGCCCGTCATGGGGGGCGTCGTCCATGAAGCGATGGGTACGGGAGCGGGCGACCCTTTGGATGGTCCGATGCTGCAGTGGTTGAAGTCGGCGTTCGAAGCGTTTCTCTATCAGCCGAAAGATATATAAAGAGCCGTAAGATTCAACCTTACCGCGCTTACTTATGATATGGAGGGGAAGAATATGAGAGGTCAATATTTTCAGAAGCTGAACAGCCTGATTGCCCAAATCGAACAAACCCAGGGGGAGGCCATGGGAGAAGCGGCTCAGGCAATCGCAAACGCGATGGAGGCCGGAAAATGCGTGCATTTGTTCGACACGGGACATATGCTGGATAGCGAGCTCGTCAACCGTGCGGGCGGACTCACCGCTTTTCGGGCTATGCGCTTTCAATTCGACGTGAACAACGAGGTTCGAGAGCGCGAAGAGGAGAAAGAGAAAGACCGCAGCCTCGAAGGGCTGATGGAGTACGTTCTCCGGGCAAGCCGGCTTCTTCCGGGCGATGTGCTCATTGTCGGCAGCGTATCCGGAAAAACGGTCTTTCCGGTCGATATAGCGCTTCATGCAAAGCAGATGGGAGCTTATGTCATCGCCTTAACGAGCATCACTTACTCCTCACTGCTGAAGAGCGAGCATTCCAGCGGGAAAAGATTATTCGAGGTTGCCGATCTTGTGATCGATAACTGCGCTCCTCCGCTGGACGCGATGCTGGAGGTGCCGGAATTAAACGCGTCCATCTGCCCGGCATCCGGTATCGCGGCCGCTTCCATCATGTGGGCCATCGAGGCCGAAGTGGTCGAACTTCTGCTACGGCAAAACTTGAAACCGTCGGTGTTGAAATCCATCAACTTCCCGGGAAGCGCGGAGTATAATGAAACAGCTTATCAAGCCTATGCCGAGACTTCATGTTAAACGGTCTGCGTTTAAAAATTCGAGCCGCCATTGGCGGCTTTTTTATGTTTTCACAATATATGTTCTTGTCAAAACCAGACGACAAGAACATATATGGTTAACCGTAATTGATATAGACTATCTATTACTTTATAAGAAAGCATCCTTAATAGGATAAGACAATGACCTTCAGCAAAAGTGTAAAAAACTCCAAAGAAATTCGTGACTTTTAGGATCCTGATACAAAAACCAAAACTGCCAGTAAACCAGAAGATGTATAATGTATTGGATAAGTAAAACCGCCTTGGATGAAGGTCGAGTCTTTTTGGTTGATTGATTATGTAAGCGGATACATACTGTAAGGCAGGTCTTTAGGTTATTACAACTACCCGAAAATAGAGGAGGAAAAGCAAATGAGCATGTGCATTCAAACCCACATCGATTGGCCCGCATTCTTGTCCCGTCACGATATGTTATGGCAAACCAAACCTATAAGCTGGGATGAAGGAGTTTTTATAGGCAACGGTCTTCTTGGAGCCATGATATATAGCGAGGAGCATCGGGATCAACGACATGTGCTGAGGTTCGTGCTGGGACGGACCGACGTGACGGCTTCGCGTGAAGGAGGGGCTAAGGCGTTTCCTGTACGGGTCCCTATTGGTGAGATCGCGTTGGAAATGGAGGGTTGGATCTATCAGCCTTGTGAGATTCGGCTTGATCTTTGGAATGCTGAAATGCGCGCGGTGATCCCTACGACGAAGGGAGAAGTCAGATTAAGGGCATTGATCCATGCCCTATATCCGGTTCTGGCCATTGAACTTGATAGCGATGAAGGTGAGCAAAGGGCGGAAATGAGATGGTATTCCTATCCTGAGGTCGATCCCATTCTGAAGAATACCGATGGAATCAACCTGAACCAGTACATACCGGAGATCACTGTCGAACGGACGGAAGAGGAAGGGACTGGCATCGGTGTTCAATCCTATGGCAAGGGCGAAGGCTGCACAACGGCTTGGAAGGTGCACAATTACGGAAGAGTGAAGGAAGGTAGCGGAGAATGCGAAAACGATGTGAGGTATCGCCGTTTATGCCTGTTGACGGTGGTCAACGGAATATCAAATGAAGACAGGGAAATTGCACGCCATGAACTTGAGAATGTGCCCCAGGAAGATTTGACTTCGTGGATAGCCGAACATCGCCGTTGGTGGCATGACTATTATCCGGCAAGCTTTATCTCGATTCCGGACACGCAGCTCGAGAGCTTTTATTGGATCCAAATGTACAAACTGGCCTCTGCAACAAGAAAAGATCTCCTTCCAATAGATAACCAGGGCCCGTGGATGACCTCAACGCCATGGCCGGGATTATGGTTTAATATGAACGTTCAGATGAGCTATTCACCGGTATATACCGCGAACCGTCTTGAGCTCGGACAATCCCTTATTTCTTCGCTGCGGTAGCATCAGGAGCAATTAATTCGTAACGTTGACAAATCTTTCCGCAGCGATTCGGCTGGCCTGAGGCGAAGCAGCAGCTATGATCTGAACAGCCCGGTTGAAGATGAGGTCGGAAATTTAACGTGGATCATGCATAATTGCTGGAGACAGTACCGCTATTCGATGGACGAGACGCTGCTCCGTGATTTTGTTTATCCGCTGTTGCGGCGAAGCATCTGCCTCTATATGCATCTTCTGGAGGAAGGTCCGGACGGCAGACTCCATCTGCCACCTACGGTATCGCCTGAATACGGCTCGTTTAAACAACTCAAGACCCCCGATGCTCATTACGACCTCTCCCTGCTGCGCTGGGGCTGCGAAACACTGCTGTATGCTGCCAAAAGGATGGGGATCGAAGATCCGCTGCAGGCGCGCTGGGCCGATATTCTTGCCAGGCTTACGCCGCTGCCGGTAGACCAAACAGGATACAAAATCGGAAGGGATCTCAGCCTGGAATTCGGCCATCGTCATTTCAGTCATTTGCTGGCTGTATTCCCTCTGCATATTACCGGAAATTCTGAGGAGGAACGGCAGCTCGCCATTCGTTCCCTCAGACATTGGATAGCCAAGGAAGGTGATCTGCGTGGGTTCAGCTTCACCGGAGCCGCTTCTATTGCAGCAGCCATGGGTCTGGGCGATGAAGCACTAGCCTATTTGCGAAGCTTAATGCATTTGATTAAACCAAATACGATGTATAAAGAGGCGGGTCCGGTCATCGAGACGCCTTTAGCCGGGGCGGAAGCGATTCATGACATGCTGCTGCAAAGTTGGGGGAACATCATCCGGGTATTTCCTGCGGTTCCGGAGACGTGGCAGGAGGCTGTTTTTCACAATTTGCGTGCTGAAGGAGGATTCCTTGTAAGCGCTGCCTCGAAGGCGGGACAAACGACTTTTATCCGCATCCAGAGTCTTGCCGGGGAGCCATGCAGATTGCTAACAGATCTTGCAAATTCGGAACAAGGGTTTGTGATCGAAATTCAAGGTAAGAGGACCCAATATATATTACATGAGGATAGATCGATCGAAATTGTGCTGAAATCTGGCGATGAGGCCGTACTGTATATTTCAGACGGTGAGGAGCCACGGGTAATTGCACCTGTGCCGGCTGAGCCGGGCATGCAGCACTTTTTTGGAAGCAGGAAGCCATGGCGATTGTATGGATTCCCGAAATAAGCCCAGGGAGGCATGAATGATCATGTTTAAGCAGCTGCGCAAGTACAACCGAAGCGTGATAGTGACTTGGCTCATTTCCTATATTACCGTGTTAATGGTGCCCATTCTCATCAGTATTGTTCTGTATTTCATTACCTATCAACAGGTCAAGACGGAAACAAACCGTTCGAATGCGTTGTTATTGGAACAGATGGAGATGTCGATTGACAGCAAGCTGAAAGGGCTGGAGCAGCTGAGCCTGGAGATTGCTTTAAACCGGAATATCTCCAGCTTTTCGAGTGTCGATCCCCCGCTCAGCGATGCTCAATATTATGATTTGTTCCAAATTTCCGAAAGCCTGCGCACGTATAAAAATGCGAATGATTACATTGAGCAAATTTATGTCATGTATACAAACAGTGATACGGTGATCTCCACCTACGATCATATGAACCGCCAGGGTTTGTTTCAAAAGCTGCGCCAGCAGGACGATACCTCTTTTGAACAATGGAATAGCTTATTTGAGCGAAAATATGTAAACGGCTATACGCCGATGACGTTTTGGGATGGAGGGACTTCAACGCCGGTTGTTGTGTTTGCAAGATCCCTTGTTTTTAACACACCGGGGCAGCCGCCGGCAATCGTACTGTTTGTCATGAAGGATTCGAAATTAATCGAAAGCGCCCCGCGGCATCCGGATGCAAGGATGTTTATTCTGGATACAGAGAGCCGGTATATCGCTGCTCAGACAGATCCAGGTCTCCTGCCGCAGCATCTCAGCTACGGGGAGCTTCGGGATCAGCAGGGCATCGTGTATAAAGATGTGCAGGAGCAGCAAGCAGCCGTTTCCTATATCACTTCAAAAATAACGGGCTGGAAATACGTTTCCGTATTACCGGCATCCCTCTTTAACGAGAAAATGCAGTATATGCGCAAGCTCATATGGATCAGTATCGGAATGTGCTTCCTGGTTGGAGGCGTAATTTGCGTCCTTTTTCTGCGGAAAAATTATATGCCGATCCAAGTGATGCTACAAAGTCTTTCGCATAAATTCGGATTGCGTTTTGACGGAGGTTCAAGTGAATATTCCTTCCTACAAGGGGCCATTCAGCATTATTTTACGGAGAAGGAAGATATGCGTGCGCGTTTAGACCAGCACCGTAACACGATTCGGGCCCATCTCATCCGCAGGCTTCTTAAGGGATCCATAGAAAAGGAGGCTCTTCTTCACGAATCCCTTGCTGCCCATCATATTGAGTTCTCATCCGACCGATTTGTGGTCATTCTCATGTCCGTGGACGGTTTCGGGAAATTCGAACAGTACGGCCAGAACGGCCTGTCGGATCAAAAGGAGCAGATGCTGCATTTTATTCTGACAAATGTCCTGGTGGATGCAGCAGCGGATGATGCCGCTATATACACGACGGAAATGAATGATGTTCTTGCATGTATTGTGAATTTTCATAAAAGCGATTCTGAAGAGCGGGAGCGGCTTACTCTGCATCGCATATCCGCTCAGGTTCGTGAATTTATGCAGGAACAGATGCAGGTTGAGCTGACGATCGCGGTTGGAGAGGTTTATTCAGACATCTATGGAATCGCGCAGTCCTATCATGAGGCACTGGATGCCCTGGAGTATCGGATTGTACTTGGAAGCGGACAGTTCATCCGGTATCGGGATACGCAATTGAATCAGGCGCCGCCGCATCATTATTATTTCCCACTCAGCGTCGAACAGCAGCTCATCTATGTAGTAAAGAGCGGAAATTACGCGAAGGCTGAGGCGCTGATCGAAGATATTTTCCAGAAAAACTTCACGGGACACCCGGTATCCGTTCCACTTGCCAAATGCTTAATGTATAACATGGCCAGCACGATGCTTAATACGGTTGATGAAGTCAGCGTTACCGGCAAACGATCGCTGGAGGCGCATCTCTTGGATGTAGAACCGCTCCTTTCATGTGAGCACGTCCCGCAAATGAAGGAACAATTGAAGGTCAAGCTGAGTCAGGTCTGCAGCTGGATTCAAGCCGAGAAGCGGGATCACCACCGCTATTTAATTGAAGATGTACAGCGCTACATAGAGAACCATCTGCACGATCCGAATTTGAATATTTCCATGATCGGAGATGTATTCCGGATGACCCCGTCCTATATCTCGCGTCTTTATAAAGATCATACGGGAGAAGCGCTGCTGGACACGATTAACCGTTCGCGTCTGGCCGAAGCCAAAAACCTCCTGAAGCATAACAAGCTGACCGTCAATGAAGTCGCTGGCCGTGTCGGTTATGCGGATGTCAGCACGTTTGTACGAACCTTTAAAAAGTTTGAAGGCATGACTCCCGGAGCATTCCAAAAGGCGGCGCAATGACGCAGAGGACAGACAAGATCACGGTTTTTTAAGGAATTGCCTATCATTTTATGTTTTGTCTATGTTCACTTTCGCGGATTTGTTGAACAATGGCTTCGGATACTTTGTTTTGAAAGGGTATTCATCATACTATCCTGAATCGGGGGAATGGCAATGGATCGACGTTTGCGGATAGGCAAAATCTTAATAAGGCGTTTTAAAGCGGGTGTCTCTTCTGTCCTGCTCATGAGTTTGATCCTGGCGGGATGCTCAACAGGAAGCACCGAGGAGGGTGAACCGAAAGATCAAGCGGGCGCTTCCTCAGATATCGGTTCGACCTATCCGCTGAAGACGAGCGAAGGGTTCACATCATGGGAAGCTTTGAACAATAATGCCGTCACCTTCTATTCCAATCTAGCCGAAACACCATTTGGAAAGGCGCTTGCGGAGAAAACAGGAGTGAACGTGAAGTATGTCCATCCGAATGATCAGCAGACGAAGGAACAATTTAATCTGATGATCGCTTCTGATGAGCTGCCGGATACGGTCGAATATGACTGGACCGGGCGAAGCGCAGGCTCGTATCCGGGGGGACCGGAGAAGGCGATCAAAGATGGGGTCATTCTGGAACTCAATGATCTCATTGATAAGTATGCGCCAAACCTCAAGAAAAAGCTGGAAGCAGACAAGGAACTCGACAAGATGGTGAAAACGGACAGCGGCAAATATTACGTATTTCCGATGATCCGCAACCCGTCCGGGCTGGTATTCCGGGGACCGATCATTCGAAAAGACTGGCTCGACGACTTGAATTTGCCTGTACCTACCACAATTGCGGAATGGGAAACCACGTTAAAAGCTTTCAAAGATCAGAAAGGGGCGAAAGCTCCGCTTAGCGTCACGTACACGGGAGGAAATTTTGAAATCCGGGATGCTTTTATCGGTGCCTACCATACGTCCAACTCTTTTTATATTGATGACGAGGGCAAGGTGAAGTATGGTCCGGTCGATCCACAGTACAAGGATTTTCTGGCGTTGTTCCGCAAATGGTTTGCCGAAGGCTTGTTCGATAAGGATTTTGCACTTACGGACGGCAAAGCTCTGGATAACAAGATTTTGACCGGCCAGACCGGAGCAACGGTATCGCTGCTGAGCGGCGGCCTTGGAAAGTGGATGGATGCTATGAAGAAACAGGACCCGAAGTTTAAATTGGTGGGTGCCCCTTATCCAACGATTCAGAAAGGTGAGGTTCCGTTTACGGGTCAGCGTGATTTCAAATACAACCCCGGTCCAAGCAAAGCGATTACCACCGCCGCCAAAAATCCGGAATTGGTCGCAAGGTGGCTGGACTATGCATACAGCGATGAAGGTGCCATGCTGTTCAATTTCGGCATTGAAGGCGAGAGCTATTCGATGGACAACGGAACTCCAGTGTATACCGATTTGATCAAAAATAACGAGAAATACAGCCTGCAGCAAATGGTATCCCAATACTCCAAACCGAATGGTCCGTATGAAGCGGATGAGCGCCGCAATTGGAATACGTTCCCTGAGCAGGATGAGGCCGTTAAAATATGGTCTCAGACAGACGCGGAAAAGCACACACTGCCCGCTTTCCTCACCCCAACGGACGAGGAGAGCAAGGAGCTCGGCAAAATCTTGACGGACGTAAGCAACTATAAGGAAGAGATGTTCGTGAAGTTCATCGTTGGGAAGGAACCGATGGAGAATTATGATGCTTACGTCGCACAGATTAAGAAGCTCGGGATTGATCGGGCGGTCGAAATCTATCAGAATGCGCTGGATCGGTATAACGAGCGGTAAGTGTTGATCAGCCCGGAGGAGGGCGATAACCGCCCGATTCTTCTGGGCTTTAGATTGATCATGAGGAGTGACAACGGGATGGCGAAACATCCGCCTCAAGAGCAGCATGCGGCTCTATTGACTACTTCCGGAAGCAGGAGCCTGATCCACTGGGGAATTCTGAAGGATATCCGAAGAAATCCTTGGCTCTATATCATGCTGACACCGGTGCTGCTCTATTTCACTATTTTTCACTATTATCCGATGTACGGCGCCCTGATAGCTTTCAAAGATTTTTCCCCGCGATTAGGAATCATGGGAAGTCCATGGGTAGGCTGGGAACACTTCGAGTCCTTTTTTGAAGGCATTTATTTCTGGCGTGTCATTAAAAATACGTTATTAATCAGCTTCTATGAGCTGCTATTTGGATTTCCCGCTCCCCTGATTCTCGCCCTTCTGCTGAATGAAGTGAGAAAGACGGTATTTAAACGGACCGTCCAGACCTTTACCTATATGCCGCATTTTATATCGCTTGTTGTCGTTTGCGGCATGATCAAAGAATTTACGATGAGTGATGGGATTATTAACGACCTGCTGGCGTTGTTGGGCTGGGAGCGGGTTTCTTTACTGCTTGAATCCCAATATTTCCGTACGATCTTTGTCTCATCAGGAATTTGGCAAAATATCGGATGGGGGACCATTATCTATTTGGCGGCGTTAGCCGGTATCGACCAGGAGCAGTATGAAGCGGCAAAAATGGACGGCGCAAGCCGCTGGAAGCAAATGCTCCATGTGACATTGCCGGGAATTATGCCCACCATCATCATCCTGTTCATTCTGGAAATGGGAAGAGTCATGAATGTGGGAGGGGAGAAGATCATTCTCCTATACAATCCGTCCACCTATGAAACCGCGGATGTGATTAGTTCTTATGTGTACCGTGTAGGACTGCAGGAGTTCGATTACAGCTTCAGTTCGGCCGTAGGACTGTTCAATTCGGCCATCAACTTTATGCTGGTCATCTGCTCCAACTGGTTGAGCCGGAAGATGAACAATACGGGCTTATGGTAGGAGGAACTTGCTCATGAAACGAAGAATCGGCCGACCATCCCTAGGTGAGAGAGCATTCGATGCCTTTAACTATACTTTATTAACGGTTATCACCATCTTTACGGTTTACCCTTTGGTCTATGTTTTATTCGCTTCTCTAAGCGATCCGACGCTGTACATGCAGCATTCCGGGATATTATGGAGACCGTTAAAATTCAGTTTTCATGCTTACGAGCTGGTGTTTGAAAACCCAATGATTGTTAAGGGCTATGTCAATACCTTCATTATTCTTGCCGGCGGACTTGTCCTCAATATCATCTTAACAGCCTTTGGGGCGTATGCGTTATCGCGCAAGGGACTACGTTACCGTAAGCCGCTCATGCTGTTTATCGTATTTACGATGTTTTTTAATGGAGGCCTGATTCCTTTATATTTCACGGTAAAAGGGCTTGGCCTGACGAACTCGCTGTGGTCTCTGATGATCCCTCAGGCGATTTCGGCCTTTAATCTGATTATTATGAGGACGGCGTTCGAGGCTGTGCCTGACAGCCTGGAGGAATCGGCAAAGATCGATGGGGCGAATGAGTTCGTCATTCTCTTCCGGATCATGATCCCGCTCTGTATGCCGGTGATGGCAGTGATGCTGCTTTACTACGGGGTCAGCCACTGGAATTCATGGTTTAACGCAATGATCTATCTGCAGGACCGATCCCTATATCCGCTTCAGTTGGTTCTTCGCGAGCTGCTGCTGCTCAATGATGCCAGCTCCATGGCCACCGGAGCCAGCGGTGGAGAGGTTGCCATTATCGGTGAAACGCTCAAACACGCGACGATTATCGTGGCCACCGTTCCGATTCTGCTGGTCTATCCATTTCTGCAGAAGTATTTTGTCAAAGGGGCCTTGATTGGGGCGATTAAGGGATAAAAAAGTTGAGTAGCCAAGGGAGGTTTACGATGAATAAGCTCGGAAGCGTAAATGACAAGCATTTGGAGACATGGTGGAGGCAGGCTCAGCAAAAAGTGGAACGTTTGATGCAAAAGGAACCCCTGCTTGCGCCGCATGCGGCAAAATCCGGAGAATACGACGGGTTGACATTGGATAACTGGATATCGGGGTTTTGGCCGGGAATGCTGTGGATTTATTACGATATGACAGGAGATCAAAGGTACCTAGATGCAGCTTGGGACTGGGACATCCGAATGGAGCGGCTGACGCTGGAGGAGAACCGTTTTCATCATGATGTCGGATTTCAATATTTGCCGACCTCGATTCTGAAATATAAGCTAACCGGCGACGCCGATGGCAGAAGGAGGGGTTTGGCAGCTGCCAACTTTCTGGCAGGCCGGTTCAACCTGGCTGGCCAGTACCTGCGGGCTTGGAACCGCGATCTCCCGGGATGGGCAATCATCGATTGTCTCATGAATTTGTCCATTCTGTTGTGGGCGGCAGACGAGAGCGGGGATCCGAGATTCAGCCATATAGCCAAAGCGCATGCCGACATGGCCTTACGGTATATGGTCCGGCCCGACGGTTCTACCTGCCATGTGGCCGTGTTTGATCCCGCGAGCGGCGAGCTGCTGGAATATAAAGGCGGGCAAGGCTATGCTCCGGATTCCTGCTGGTCCAGAGGGAATGCTTGGGCATTATACGGCATGGCAAACCTATACCGGTACACGAGGGAACACGAATATCTGCAGGCATCGCAGCGGGTGGCACACCACTTTATCGCTTCATTGCCGGAGGATATGGTTCCGCCTTGGGATTTCCGTGTTCCGAACCAGGAGACCGAGCCTCGGGATACCTCTGCTGCGGCCATTGCCGCTTCAGGTCTGCTGGAGCTTGCGGAATTAACATCTCCCGAAGTGGGGGCTGTATATCATCATGCAGCCACACGTATTATCGCTTCTTTATCTGAACGCTATTCCACTTTCGGCGACGATGAGCACGAAGGGATTCTGCATAGCGCGACAGGGCATAAGCCGGAAGGGGTCAATGTCAATGTATCCTTGATCTACGGGGATTATTATTATGTGGAGGCGCTCGCGAAATTACGGGGCTGGTCTCACCGTGTGTTTTAGTACTTTACACCGTTAATTTTAGAAAGAGGTGGAGCGTGTTGAGTACGTTACTGAAAAAAACGATCAGGCAGAGGCTTACGGGCAGAGTAGGGATAGGACTTTTACTGACGTTGTTATTAGGGTCATTAACGTTACAACCTTCACAGGTGAATGGAGCAGCGAATGAAACGGGAGGCAGCCATATGAAACTAGCAGTGAGCGGTGTGACGGCCAGCTCATACCAGCCGAACACGAATTATGTACCTGAAAAGGTCGTGGATGGGATCTGGGGAGAAGACGCAGACAGCCAGCAAAGCCGCTGGTCTGCATCCGGGCAAGGGGAATGGCTTCAGTTTGACCTGGGACAGCCGCAAAAGGTAACTTATGCGAACATCGCTTTTTTAAACGCACGGGAACGGCTTTCCAGCTTTGAAATCACTGCATCGGATACGCCTGATTTCGAGACGGGGACCGTCGTTCTTGGCAGGCAGTCCAGCCGTCAGCTCCAGCCGGAGGAGAGCATCCTGCAGACCTATGTGTTTGATCATCCGGTGAAGGCGAGATACCTCCGTCTTACGGGATATGGAAACAGTGCCAGCGGAAGCTCGGGAAATTGGAACAGCATTATGGAAGTGGAGCTGTATGCAGGAAACCCGCCGGAGACAGGGGAACCGGCCCCTCCTCCATCTGACGCGGGAAGTGTTAAGGAAGGGGAGGTCAAACCTCCTGAATTCAATCATATTAAGGTCCGGACGGCCAAGGAGCTGCAGTCGGCCCTTGATGAAGCCGTCAGTGGAACATGGATTGAGCTTCAGCATGGCAGCTATGAACAAAATGGCCCGTTCGTCATTAAAGAAAAGCATGGTACCGCAGCGTATCCGATCCGGGTAACGGTAGCGAAATCCGGCAAAGCGGTGATTACAGGGAACAGCTACATGCACATTGAGAATTCCAGCTACATTGAGGTAACGGGACTCCAATTCCGGAATGGCATCGGAGATGAGACGGGAGATCAAACCCTGGTCGAACGCGGATTAGAAAACCGCTCCTTGACGGGTGTCCATCCTGGCGTGCAGCTGCAGAGCTCCAGCCATATCTCCATTGTGGGGAACACCTTCGCGCTCGATGAGACCGGTCAGCCGTACCGGTTCAAGGCAGATAAGCGTTCCGTGTGGTGCCTGGTCAACATCAAGGGGAGCTGCCGCTATGGAGAAAACAGCTATGATCCGAGCGGTGAAGTTTATAGCGGGTCGACACCGTATGAAGATGATAAGCTGTTAACCGACAATGGAACCAACCGACATTATATCCGGGTCGAAGGTACGAGCAGCCATAACCGGATCGCTTATAACGACATCGGTCCCAAGAAGGGATTTGGCGCTGTGGTGATCTATGACGGCGAGGGCCACAGCGGGCAGAGCATTTCACAATACGATGTGATTGAATACAATCATTTTCACGATATCGGCCCCCGGGTCAGCAACGGCCTGGAAGCGATTCGCCTCGGGTTATCCAGCTTGTCATTATCCTCAGGCTATGTGACAATCCAGCATAATCTATTTGACGGGTTAAACGGCGAAGACGAAATTATTTCGGTAAAAAGCAGCGATAACATTATCCGCTACAATACGGTGCGCAATTCGTATGGCGGGATCGTATCCCGTCATGGGAACCGCAACCGCTTCTATGGCAATTTTATTGTCGGCGATGGAAAAACGGCTGGGCTCAGCGGCTTCCGGATCTATGGCAACGACCATCAAATCTTCAACAATTACATGGAGGGGCTAACGGATAAAATTATCCGCCTTGACGGCGGCACGCATGACGGGGGGCCGGAAGGCGGAACGAACCCGACCGTCCGCTGGGGCGGAGAGAATGAACAAACCGCTGTATTAAACAGCCTTCCGGAGGAGGAAAGAACAGAGCTGCTGCGTGGACACTGGCGGCAGTATAACGTCCAAATCTACCATAATACGATTGTGAATGTCGGTAACAACACGCCTGTGTTTACCCTCGGTGGAAGAACGTATCAGCCGGTTGGGACGAAGATCTATAACAATCTGATCTTCAGCCATGCGGGCACCATGTTTACTGAGACGGAAGCTATGATGAAAGCACCGGCTCAGGAACGACCCGAATACAAAGGGAACAAGGTAGAAGGCATTGCGCCTATTTCGAACAATTCCGTTGTTGGCGGGGCAATCCGCAAAGAGGATCTGAGGCTGGTCCGCGGTAATGACGGGTTAATCCGGTTGTCGGTATACAGTCCGGCCATCGATGCGGCCATCAGCCCGCTGCTGGCTCTGGACGACATGGACGGTCAGATGAGATACGCGCCGGATGTGGGCGCAGATGAATATAGCTCTGGCAAATCCATAACCAATCGGCCGCTCACGACCATTGATGTTGGACCCCAGGCATTAATGAAATAACACGCTTCCAACGGCAAGTAAATGAAATTCCGTAGCAATACAGAATGCAGTTAGTAAATGAAAAGGCCAACTCGGTTAACGAGTTGGCCTTAATTTTTGTAAATACCTTACCACAGCATGTGGTGACGACACCTATTAGGACACTTGCATGCCATCCAGACAAAAATGTAACTTGGCCGCTAATCTGCATTATATCTGCAATATATTCGTCAACCCAGGGTAATAAGAAGTATCTGCGCCGTGTAAGGGAGGAACTAGATATGCAGTGGAAAATAAGAGAGGCGAAACCGGAGGACTTTGATGCGATCAACGAGCTCGTTGGTCAATTATACAGCATCCATGCAAAGAACCGGCCGGACATCTACAGACCTTGCGATAAACCGCTCGATTACGATTATTATATTTCAATGTTGAACGACGACAACGTAAAGGTCTTCATCGGGGAAGACGGTGACCGAATAATCGCCTACACCATATTACTTTTCATGGATGCACCGAAGAGGGCTGCTTATGTAGAACGAAAATATATCGAATTAGACCATATCTGTGTGTCAGAAGAATACCGAGGGAACGATATCGGAAGCAAGTTTATCGACTATATTAAAGAGCTCGCAAAATCGCAGCAGTTTAGCAGTATCGAATTGCATGTAGCGGAATTCAATGAAGATGCGATCGGATTTTATGAAGCCAAAGGATTCAAACCGAGAAGCAGGACGCTGGAATTGCCTATCGTATAAATCGCGCGACTAACCAAGTACAAGGTTCGAGTTTAAGCATGACTACTACTTTCAAAGGTTAATGAAGCTACCGGGCAGGATTGTGGAATGCTATGCCGAATACCTCAATAATCAAGTTGATTCAGACAAAAATTTGCATTTTAAATAGGAGAGTCGTATGGGAGATCAGTTGAACTGGGCCGGGAACTATCGCTACAGCTCGTTGGAGCTGCTTGAGCCTAAAAATCTGGAAGAGGTTAAGGATCTGGTAGTTAACCGCAGAAGCATACGCGTGCTTGGGTCGAGGCACTCTTTTAACGGGATTGCCGATACCCGTGGCAGCCATCTCTCGCTTCGAAAGATGGATCGGGTCATCGACCTCGACCGTGAACAGAACATCGTAACTGTCGAGGGTGGCATTCGGTATGGCGATCTGTGCCGCTATTTAAATGATCGTGGCTGCGCATTGCATAATTTAGCGTCGCTTCCGCACATTAGTGTGGCTGGTGCCGTCGCGACAGCTACCCACGGCTCGGGCGTCCATAATGCAAGCCTGGCGTCTTCTGTCCGTGCTATTGAGCTAATCAAATACGATGGAGAAGTTACGGTGCTTACGCGAGGGGTTGATCCCGAGTTTGATGGGGCGGTCGTCGGGCTTGGCGGACTGGGAGTCGTCACTAAGCTTACACTGGACTTAGTACCTTCGTTTCAGGTAAGTCAGACCGTATATGAACGTCTTCCTTTTTCTGCACTGGATAGTGACATCGAAGACATTTTATCTGCCGCATACAGTGTCAGCTTGTTTACGAATTGGGCAGAGCCCATATTCAATCAAGTGTGGGTAAAACGAAAGCTGGGAGCAAACGGGGAGGATGAGGCACCATCCCATTTCTTCGGGGCTTTACCCGCTCCGGAAAAACGGCATATGGTTTCTGGTCAATCTGTCATAAACTGTAGCGAGCAGTTAGGCGCTCCGGGACCATGGTACGAACGGCTGCCTCATTTCCGCATGGATTTTACCCCCAGCGCGGGCAACGAACTGCAAAGTGAATACTTCATTCCGAGGCGGCATGCGCTCGAAGCGATACATGCGCTAGGTAAACTGAGTGATCGAATTGCGCCTCTGCTCTTCATTTCCGAGATACGAACAATTGCTTCGGATTCTTTCTGGATGAGCCCATGCTACTATCAAGACAGCGTTGGTTTGCATTTTACATGGAAGCCGGAATGGGAGCGGGTACGCCAGTTACTTCCGCTTATCGAACATGAACTGGAACCGTTTGGAGTACGACCGCATTGGGCGAAGCTGTTTACGATGGAGCCGGAAAGATTACAAGCCCGGTATGAGCGGTTGGCGGATTTCCGTCAGTTGCTGCTTCGATACGATCCAACCGGGAAGTTTCGGAATTCGTTCCTGGATCATTACATTATGAATTAATGTAAAGTATTAATGACTTATCTAGAAAATGTGATTGACCTCCACTTCTTGCAATAAGGGATGGAGGTTTTTGAGTTTGTAAGCTACGAAAGAATCCATTTGATCAATAAGCTAATAGGTAGATGAGTGTAACTTTCTATTATTTGGATGCGTTTAATAATTATTACTACTATAAAGTGAAGAGCGAGGAAATGTTTAGGAGTGAACAAATGTGAGGATGTATTTTACAAGCATTAGAAAAGTGTTTGTTGTTGGTTGTATTGTTTTTGTAGTGGCTAGTGCCATGGTATTCCAAAGCACGGATGCTAAACGTACAATGATTCAAAGCAACACAACTTCTCTGAACTTCCCTGAAAATAAACATGGGCAAACATACGGTTCAGCTCAAGAGGACAACTCCGCTGATATGCTCCCTGATTTAATCCATGCAGGAAGTGTGAATGGTATTCGAGGGTATTTGCTGAAAAAGGATTACCTCGGTGAACCTGGCGATGTTCCACTGTATGATGTTGATGGGAAAACGGTAATTGGTACTTTTCATGTTGGCGCCAAGAATGTGAACTTTCCTAAAAATAAACACGGACAGACGTACGGTTCTAGCGCAGATGCTGCTTCTCCTGGTATGGAACCTGAATTAATCAGGGCTATTGGTGTAGATGGCACTGCAGGATATGTGCTGGAGAAAGACTTAGATGGTGAGCTACCTAAAACACCCGAAGAAGCCATTGCGATACAGAACAGTAGATCACCAGATGGTCGTGATATTCCGCTGTATGACGTTGATGGTGAATCCGTAATTGGTGTGTTTCATGTTGATTAAGTGCAATGTTTATTCCGATAAAATTCAAAAGCTTCCGATAAACACATACATATTAAAGCCGCGTAGTAGCGGCTATTTTTGTTTCACAATATAGGTGGAAAATCCTATAACGGTCATCCTGAAAAATTTCCTATAACATCGCCAAAAAAAATTCATTCGCGTACTGAACCTTTTTCCCCATGAGAGCGAATTAAGGGTTGTAACACGTTCAGGAGGGGGCCCCTATGAATGATAATGAGTTACTATCGTGGCTTGAAAAAGCGAAGTTAGGCGACGAGTCCGCCTTTCAGCTAGTCTATCAGGCGACTCACCAAGACGTCTATCGGACGGTTGCTTTTCTCGTCTACAACAAACAGGATATTGAGGATATCGTGAATGAAGTGTACATGAGCATGTGGCGGACGTTTCAAACCTACGACCCGAGCCGGCCGTTCCGGTTTTGGCTGCACGGGATTACTGTCCGTCTAGTCCAAGACTGGAAAAGAAAGACATGGCGGCGAATTCGCCTCTTTGAACGAAACCGCCGGATGACATGTGAACATTTCGACGGGACGGATAAAGCTGTGCTGCAGTTCGAGATGCAGCATGAACTTTTCAGCCTTGTCCGCCAATTATCGTACAAATTACGTGTGGTCGTCATCCTTCGCTATTTTCACGACTACGCTCTGGAAGAAATTGCAGACATTCTACAGATCCCCGTTGGCACAGTGAAATCCAGGCATTACCTGGCAATGAAAGAACTCCGGAAACGGATCGAAATGACGGGAGGAGACGCGTATGTCCATTGAGAAGGAATTGCGTGAAGAGCTTCGCCAGGTGGCGGATTCGATGCAGTGCCCACCCGAATTGTATGGTCGTGTCCGACAATCCTATCATCAGTATGCAAACGATAAGAGAGGTAGATCTCCCATGAAAAAACGAGTGCTCGCAGGTATTGCCGCAGTAGCCATCCTGATTCCGTCCGTGGTTTTTGCTTCTTCCTATCTAGCCGATGATCTATTCGGTTCTGTTTCAACCATTGAACAGCACGGCGGCACACAGGAAGATTATCAAGAGATTGAAGGAATGCTGCAGGCAGCAAAAGGCAAGCTTACGGAAGATGAATTTAAGGAGTATCAGGTGCTGATAAAGCAGTTGATCCAATTAAAGCTGAAGATCACCGATGAAAAAGGGGTCAAACATGAGGAGAAGCTGACCCAAGAAGAACAGCAGCGGTTAGAGCAGCTAGCATCTAAACTGGCACCATACTTCGAGAAGATAAACAAAAATGCCAAGCCGTAATAGGAATGAAGTAAGGACCGATCCCATGTGGATGGGTCCTTTTTTTGTCAGATTGGGAGATTAACCGAACGAAAATAGAACCATTCGAGATTATTCGGCGAAATTCCATCCTGTAAAGATATTCATTTTGGTATATATTTCTTCTTCATCAATGGACATGTTGTTCTCAAACCACCAATTTAGGACACCTAAAACGGCTCCGATATAGGCCTCTATTTTAATTTGTATTTCGATGGAATTTACTTCAATGGCGTGCTGTTCGGCTAAGTATTTCTTCATGCCTTTCCCCATATCCCTCCGCAACAAATTCCTTAGGGAATCCCTTTCTTCAAATAGAAGCTGTGAAAATAAGGTTTTATGTTTCGCTGCTATAGAAAACAATTCCCGGAAATTATCCGATGGAGAAAGGGATACTTCGGCAAAGTTCCGAAATTCCTCCTCAGCAATTTGCATCACGGCATGTGAAAGTAAATCAAATTTATCCTGAAAATGCGTATAGAACGTAGTTCGGTGCACCATCGCTAAATCACAAATTTGCTTCACTGTTATTTGTTCGAAGGAGTGTTTTTCCATTAGATCAAACAGAGCATTGTACAGAAGCTTGTGGGTTCTTCGGACCCTGAGGTCGTCCGTTGTTTTGTTAACCATGACAGATTCCTTTCCGTGTATCGTTTTTCGACATATTCGCGATTTTATCGGTTGATGAGGTACATTATACATCATATCATTTAATCTACAAAGGCAGTTTAAATATACATCTGTCTAATATGATTTTGTAGGAGTGATAAATATGGCCAACTTAAGCACAGATCATCAACTCACTGCACTTGAACAGCAATTACTAAACAACGCAACAGCGTTAGTTCCCTATCTTCAAAAATTCGGAAGGCTTATAGATGAGGAAAGACATATTCCCGAAGAGGTGATTCAAAAAGTTTCGGATGCAGGTTTGTTTAAACTTGGCACACCCAAAGAGTACGGAGGTCATGAGGTTAGTATCCGTGCCATGGTTGAAATTATTTCCGAGGTAGCCAAGGGGAACGGTTCTGTTGGCTGGGTCGTTCAAATCATCAACGGGAACAATTATACCGCCTCATTATCTTTCCCTTCCCAAGTATTAAACTCGCTCTTCAGCCAGGAAGAGGAGGTGCGTTTTTGTTCTGTCTTAGCAGCACGCAAAGCTGTTGTAAAAAAAGTGGACGGCGGTTATTGGGTAGAGGAGGGCTTTTGGGGATTCGGTTCAGGTTCTAAGCATGCAACCCATGCTTTGTTAAATTTGAATGACGTGAAGTCCATGCAGGAAAGCGGGAATTTGGGGATGACGTTGGCCATAGTACCGATGAGTGAAGTTACCATTGTAGATGATTGGTATACGATGAGCTTAAAAGGATCTGCAAGTAACAGTTTGGAATTAAAAAATGTCTTTATTCCAGATCAATATGTCGTCACCCAGGACACAGAACAGATAAGTTCTTTGTCTGCCGAATTAAAAGGACGTGACAGATATAGACCTTATGTTCAGCTTATAACAAGCATTACAACAGGGATCAGCGCGATCCTCGGGCTTGCCAGGGGGGCCGTTGAATATTTTGTTGAAAAGGCGCCTCTTAAAGGTATTACGATGACTGTCCATACCTCTCAAGCGGCAGTAGGTCATATTCAGTATAAAGTAGGGCTCGCGGCCATGAAGGTTGAATCCGCGCATCTTCATATCAGTCGGGCGATTGATCATATGGAGCGACATGTACAAAATGCGGAAATATTCAGTCTAAAGGAGCTTGCTCAGCTTCAAACGGATATGACCTATGCAGCGATGTTATGCTGGGAAGCTGTAGACATGCTAATGGCTGAGAGCGGAGGGAGTGTTATTGCCGATTCCAATCGCTTATCCCAAATCTTCCGCGACATCCGAGGCGGCTCCAATCATGCGCTGACTACTGCATCCACGGGACTTGAGTTATACGGAAGAGTACTGTTGGGCTTACCGCCACAGCATGGTATGACGTTAGCTTACGTATCTTCTCTAAGAACAACTACTGGAGCTGAAGCAAACTCATGAGTAAAATAGCGATCATTTCCGGAAGTCTCAACCATAAATCCCGATTAAACGGCATGATCAACTATGCCAAGCTGAAATTGGAGCAACAAGGCTGCAAAGTGGCGATCATTGATGTTTCTTCCTTGCCTCCCGCTGATTTGATGCACGCCAATTTCAATAGCAGACTGATATTAAGTGCACACGCTAAAGTGGAAGAAGCGTCCGGCATCATTATTGCAAGTCCGGTTTATAAAACGACTTATACAGGCGTCCTAAAAGCTTACGTTGATTTATTACCGCAAAACGGCTTTAAAGATAAAATCGTAGCTGCTTTTTTCGTAGGAGGCACCATTTCGAATTTACTTTCGATTGACTATGCGTTAAAACCCCTTTTAGCTTCAATGGGAACGAAGTCTTTTGCGGAAAATGTATTTGCGATCGACAGTCAAATCGAACGGATGGAGGAAAGCGAACAAAACACCCGTTTCCAATTGGCTGACGAAATCCAGCAACGAATTGATGCTTCAATACTGGATCTGGTTTCCTACACCAAATGTATCTGACGGAGCTTTATCAAACCTACGAGTACAAAGTTACTGCTCATGGTGACAACGGGCTATGAGTCATGAATGTCTGCTGTACAGGAGTTTTGTTGATGATGTTGACTGACTAACGATCTTGAAGGAGCTGTCGTGGACAGCTCCTTTTGATATTTGCATGGGTGTAATCACCTACCGTTTAACTGCCCATAGCGATCTCATTTATTACATTATTATTGTATGATAAGCTAAAAAAACAGATATTTCTTTGAATATTACAAGATAATTGAAATAAATCGTTGACTTTGCCTGGATAATGCCGATATACTCACGATGTATTACAAATATATTGGATGAATGGAGGTGATAGGATATCGGTGGCAGGTGAAGATCGATACGATCATTTTACTATGAAAGCGTTTTAATAAAATCAGTGAGGTGATAAGTTTGATATTAAAACGGAGTATTGCGGTCGTGATGTGTGTGCTGCTCTTGTTTGCCCCTCAGGCGGCATTCGCCTATAAGAACCCGGCATCGCTGCCGGACGAATGGGGGCAATATGGACTTGGCGACCCTTACGTGCTGAAGTTTAACGGTACATATTATTTGTATGTGAGCACAAGAGACACCGATGTCGGGGTCAAAGTGTGGAGCTCTCCTGACCTTGTCAACTGGAGCTATGGAGGACTGGCCGCAACCGATCCGGTTACGAAGGGAGCCTACGCTCCTGAAGTCGTTTATTGGAACGGATATTTTTACATGTATACCTCTCCTGCCGGCAATGGTCATTATGTGCTGCGCAGTGAAAGCCCGACGGGTCCGTTTACAGTTCAAACGGGCAATTTGGGACATTCGATTGATGGCAACGTCTTCATTGACGATGATGGCAAGTGGTATTTCTATCATGCGAACGGAGAAGGAATTCTCGCAGCTGAAATGCCTACGCCGACGACGATCGGTAACAGCGTCAATACGGGGGCAAGCATGAACGGTTGGACGGAAGGTTCTACGCTGTTCAAACGCAACGGCAAATACTATATGACGTATACCGGCAACCATGTATTCAGCAAAGGCTATCGAGTCGACTACGCGGTCAGCACAAACCCGCTCAAGGGATTCGTGAGTGATACGGACAACCCGCTTCTGATCAGCACGGAAGGTCCGACCGTCGGTCTCGGCCATAATACGGTCGTCGTTGGCCCGAACCTGGATGCCCGCTATATTATTTACCACAATCTCGAAGGAAAAGGCATTGTCGGACCTCTTCGCCATATGGGGATGGACCGGATCGTGTTCAACGGTGACAAAATGTCCGTACTCGGACCGACGGCAACCGAACAGCCGGATCCGGAGATGCCTGATTTCGAGGACCGGTTTAATGGTGCGAAACTCAGCACGGCGTGGACGAATGCGGACGGTGCCAACTGGAGCTTGGATTCGGGACTTCTGCATCAGCAAGCTGCCGGTACAAGCAGGCTGTTGACTACTGCTGAGGCCGGAAGCAGCTATACGGCAGAATTTAACCTGCAGCTGGCTGAGTCAAGCAAAGCCGAAGGCCAGCGGCTGGGGGCCGTTTTCTCCTACAAGGGGGATAACGATTTCGGCACAGCGCTGTTAGATCCGGCGAGCAATTCGCTGAAGACGCAGTTCCGGGTGAACGGCGCCGATCTGGGATGGGAGGAGAGCACGCTTCCGGAAGGATACGATTATACAAAACTGCATAATATCCGGGTTGAGAAAGCAGGGGACGCGTTCAAGATCTACGTCGACGGCATGCTGAAGCAGACGCGCAGCGCCAAGCTAGGCGGCGGCAGTATCGGTTACGTCACGGAGAACGCGAAGGCTAATTTCGGTTATGTTGCTTTCAGTAACGACGTGAACGGAAGCAGCGATTTTGATGCCACGAAACCGGTTCCGGGGCAAGTCGAAGCCGTTCATTACCTGCCAGGCGGCGAAGGAATCGGATATCACGACGAGACGCCGGGTACCATCTGCAAATACCGTGGAGATGGCGTGGATACGGACACAGCAGATGACAGCACCTCACATGTCACCGCTTTCGAGAAAGGCGAATGGCTGCAATACCGGCTGAACATCGCGGAGACAGGCAAATACGATATAGATCTCTCTTATGCAGATGCAGCTCTGGGCAGCAAAGTACAGCTCACTTTGGATGGTGGACAGCCGCTGGGTGTTTTTGAGCTGACAGGTGACCCTAACGCTGCTGATGCAGGATGGCAAACCGCGCAGCTGAATGGGGTAGATTTGCCGGCAGGTGAGCATATTTTGAAGGTCACTGCCGCCTCGGGCACGACTTCGCTGGACAAGCTTTCGTTCCACCGGCACGCGGAAGTTCCGGTTCTCTATGATAACTTCGATGATGGACAAGACGACGGCTGGCAGCGGTATGAAGGCTTCTGGAGCGTGAAGTCCGACATTGCCGAGGAGGAGCAGGCTTATGACGCCTATCATCCGATCCCGGGTACGATTGGCACAGTCCACTATATCTCTGGTGGAGAGGGTGTAGGTTATCATGAGAATACACTCCAAAACATCGGCGGCGAGTACCGGGGAGATTCGGTCGATATTCGCTCCAATCCGGCCAGCGGCGGTTACAACGTCGGCTGGAACCAGACGGGAGAATGGCTGAAGTTTAACATTGACGTAGCGGAAGCCGGAACCTATAACGCAGAATTCAAAGTGGCTACTACGATGGATGGAGGTCAAATCCGGCTCTGGCTGGACGACACGACGGATCTTACCGGCATAGTAGACATTCCGAAGACCGGTGACTGGAATATCTGGAATGTGGTGCGCAAATCCGGTGTTACTCTCCCGGCAGGCAAGCATACGCTAAAAGCGGAGACGGTCCGCGGAGAATTCGATTTTGCAAGCATAGTGTTGACGAGGAGTGATCAGCCGATACCCGTGCCCGGCGTCGTCGAGGCTGAGCATTACAAGCCCGGCGGTGAAGGCGTTGGCTATCATGACTTGACGCCTGAGAACATTGGGGGCAAATACCGCAGCGATAGCGTCGACATTCGATCCGCTGCAACCGGCGATCAGATCGTAGGCTGGAATCAAACCGGCGAATGGCTGAAGTACAACATCCGCGTCGCGGAAGAGGGATTGTACGATCTCGACTTGTGGGCAGCTACGACGTTTAAGGATGCACAAGTCCGGCTGTGGCTGGATGACACGACCGATCTGACTGGTATACTGAACGTTCCTGCTTCCGGCGACTGGAATAAGTGGAAGTCGGTGACGAAATCCGGTCTCCAGCTGCCGGCCGGTGATCATGAACTAAAGGTCGAAATTGTCAAAGGCGAGTTTGACATGACGAGACTATCGCTCACCCAGTTCGATAAGCCGCACGTGCTGCCCGGATTTATTCAGGCTGCTGATTATAAGGCAGGCGGCGAAGGTACGGGCTACCATGATCTGACTCCCGTTAACATCGGCACGGAATACCGGAATGATGCGGTCGACATCCGCCGGAATGCGGGCGGCAGCTACAATGTGGGGTGGAACGCTACCGGCGAATGGCTGGCCTACAACGTAGACGTTGCCAAGGCCGGCGTGTATAACGTCGATTTCGTGACCGCTACATCGATGGATGGGGCGAAAGTCAGGCTGTGGCTCGACGATACAACCGATCTGACCGGTGAAGTCAATATCCCGAATTCCGTCACGTGGGAGAACTGGGCGACAACAACGAAGCAAGGCATTTATCTCCCGGCGGGCGCACATACCTTGAAGGTCGAAACTGTGGTAGGTGAATTCGACTTCCAGGGAATACGAATTCATCAGAATCCGATCGAACCGAAATCTGCTCATGCTGGTGAATATCAAGCAGCGGTCGGCAGCTTCGGGAAAACCTTGATCGGAGACGCCAATTGGTCTGATTACAGCGTGGAGTCTGATATCAAGCTGATTAGCGATACAGGCGACGGAGGCATTCTGTTCCGGGCGAGCAACCCGGCTCACGGCAAGGAGCTGAACCAGAACAACGCGGATTTCGTGCAGGGATATGTCGCGTACCTGAACAAACAGGGCGTTCATCTCGGCAAGTTGAATTACGGCTGGACCTATTTGACAGGAGAGCCGCTCGAGGTGAAATCAGGCGAATGGAAGCATGTAAAAGTCGTAGCGCAGGGTGCTCGCATTCAAGTATTTGTCGATGATATGAGCAAGCCGGTTATCGATTATACGGACCGCAGCGGCAGACCATTTACACACGGTAAGGTCGGCATGCGGACGTACATGAATGAAACGAGTTACGACAATTTCACGGTTCTCCCCGCTCCCATTAACGCTCCTGCCATCGGCAAGCTGCTGGAGGAGTTTGGCTCAACCGGACAGTTAGACGAGAAGATTCGGAAGCAGCTGGATAAGGAGCTTGAGCATGCCGCCGATGCGGTAAGCAAGAAGAAGCCGGACTGGAAGCAGGGGATCAAGCATCTGGAGAATTTGCTGAAGCAGCTGAATAAAGAGCAGAAGCAGAATGGCGTTTCTGATCAAGCAAAAACAACGCTCAATCGGAGCGTACAAGCACTTATTGAAATGTGGAGCGCTAATTTGGGCAAGTAGCAGGCCAAGCAATGATCTAATACCGACGTCCCCGTACCGAAAGAGCTTCGGTGCGGGGACGTTTTGCGTTATTTTATCGTGTGCCGAAAAAGACAAGAATACGTATGCCTAGCCGAAATTAAAAGGATTATCAATGGCGTGGTTGGCGCATAAATGTTACTGCAAAATCAGGTGAAGGATGTTAACGGGTAGGATTGGTGAGGGGAAATATTGAAATCAAAGCCCATTATTAAAGTCCACATGTTTGCAGGCTTTTTTGTTTTCGCTTTAGGTGTACACCCTGATATTTACGGAACATGCTGTTAAGAATAAAATGGAATCATGCACGATTCTGGCCATTGCTACGTTCAACAAACTCAAACGTTCATTTCAAAACAGAAAGACAGGGGATTCAATTGCAGATCAAGGTTGTCACTTTCAATATTCATCATGGGAAAGGGACGGATGGAAAAATAAACTTGAACAGAATTGCCGAAGCTATAGAAGAAAGTGAGCCTGACCTTATCGCTCTAAATGAAGTCGACAGGTATTTTTCCAAAAGAAGCCATTACTTGGATCAAGTATCATGGTTAGCCGGACGATTAAAGATGAATGCAGCTTTTGGGGCAGCGATCACCATCAAGAAAAAGAAGGGTAACATGATCAGACAGTATGGAAATGTCCTTTTGTCTCGTTATCCCATTGTATCGGAGAAAAATCATCCTATGAAATCTGGTATGATCGAAGGCCGATCTTTATTGGAAGCAGATGTACTCATAAATGATAAGCCACTCAAAATGTATGTCACCCATCTCAGTTTGAATCCACGCAGACGTAATAAACAAATTGAATTTATTGCGAGCAAAATTAAGGAGGATCGTTCACCTGTTGTCATTGCGGGGGATTGGAATATGAAACGGGGAGGTAAGGCATGGAGCACCATAGCGGGAATTGTTCAGGATTGTTATATGGCGGCCAAAACGCCTAGCAATACGTTTCCGTCGTTACGTCCCGTTTTGCAGCTTGATTACATTTTCACCACCCGGAATATAGAGATTACTTCCGTTGAAGTCATTAACAAGATTCCGGCTGCCTCAGACCATCTACCGTTAATGGCAACATTGAGCCTGCATTGATGCTGTATCCTTAACCGCGGCCGAACTTTTTAATAAACAGTTTACTTCAAAAGGAACGGAATCTTGACCTCAGTGAACGGATATGCTAAGTTGTGTTCATATTCATGAGATCTTGAGGGGAGGGATAAAGCGATGTCCGAATTAGAGGTTGTAGATGTTCAAGTGAACCTGTCATATCCGCGTTTTTTTGGCATGGTTCACCGAATAAACAATCAGTTACCGGAGCTTTATCCCCCATGTATACATCTGCCAAGCGATTTTTGAATGAATGTCGCTCGGTTTATTTATTGTATGGTCGGGTTCGTATAAGCGCCGAGAAGCACTGGTTGGACTGGTGTTTTTTCGGCGTTTTTTGTTGGCTTCCGGTAACGGGCGGGAACGGTTTATGTTCTGCCTACACTTAACTGGAGGTTGATTTGATGTCACAGATTTATGTTTCAAACCTGACGTTTGCCTATGAGGGCAGTTATGACAACATTTTTGAGAACATCCATTTTCAGATCGATACCGATTGGAAATTAGGGTTTACGGGCAGGAATGGAAGAGGGAAAACGACATTTCTCCGTCTGATGCAGGGGCAGCTCGAATACAGCGGGACCATATCCGCGAACGTCGAATTCGATTATTTCCCGTTCGAGGTACAACATAAGGAATACCTTACTATAGACGTAATCAGCGAGGTTTATCCAGACTTTCTTCAATGGAAACTGATTCGAGAGCTGAACTGGCTGAAGGTATCGGAGGATGTGCTGTACCGCCCGTTTAATACGTTGTCGAACGGAGAGCAGACGAAGGTGCTGCTGGCAGCCTTATTCATCAAGGACAACCATTTCTTACTAATTGACGAGCCGACAAATCATCTCGACTCGCATGCGAGAAAGCTGGTCGCCGATTACCTCAACCGAAAGAGCGGGTTTATTTTGGTTTCCCACGACCGTGCCTTTCTGGATCGGTGCGTCGATCATATTTTGTCCATCAACAAAACCAATATCGAGATCCAGAAGGGCAATTTCTCGACCTGGTGGGAGAACAAGCAGAGGCAGGACCAGTTCGAGCTGGCTCAGAACGAAAAGCTGAAACGGGACGTTCAACGCTTATCAGATTCTGCCAAGCGGACGAGCGGCTGGTCGCATGAAGTAGAAAGTACCAAAAACGGCACGAGAAATTCCGGCTCCAAAGTGGACAAGGGGTATATCGGTCATAAAGCAGCCAAAATGATGAAACGCTCGAAAGCAATTCAGCAGCGGCAACTCTCCGCCATTGAGGAGAAAAGTAAGCTTCTCAAAAATATCGAGAACACGGAGAGTCTCCAAATTTCCCCGCTTCCATTTTACAAAGAGCGTCTTGCCGAGCTGGATCATATCTCGGTTTCATACGGGTCGAACCCGGTATGCGAAGACGTGACCTTTGAGATTCAACAAGGAGAGCGGATTGCGCTATCCGGTGCAAACGGTTCAGGCAAGTCCAGTATTTTGAAGCTGGTCTGCGGCAAGGATATCCCATATAACGGAGGCTTCCATAAGGACGCCCAGCTAAAAATATCATACGTAGCCCAGGATACGTCCCATCTTCGGGGCGATTTGTCCGAATATGCGAAAAGCTGCGGGATTGATGAAAGCCTGTTTAAGTCGATATTGCGGAAGCTTGATTTCTCGAGACTGCAATTTGAAAAGGACATCTCAACCTACAGCGGCGGGCAAAAGAAGAAGGTATTGATCGCTAGAAGTCTCAGCGAAAGAGCCCATTTGTATATTTGGGACGAGCCGCTTAATTTCGTTGATGTCATCTCCCGCATCCAAATTGAAGAACTGCTGCTCGAATACACACCGACGCTTCTGTTTGTTGAGCATGACAGCGAATTTGTGAGCAACATTGCCACCAAGGTCGTTGAACTATCCGGGCGATGATGGATGGATTTATACCGATCCGCCTTGAGAGGAGTTGGCTGGGGATGTAAGGAGACAAGAACAGAACATATTCTCTTCATAGCCGCGTAACTGCGGCTTTTTTTGTTAGCCGTAATGGATATGCTTATCTACTTGCCCTTATAAAATTATCTTAATTCAGCTAACAGGCAGGATCGCTTAATCGATTCGCGAATATGGAAATATAGGTTGTACTCGATCCTGTACATATCGATTCGAGAGAGGAGTAGATGTCTAATGAAGTACGCAAAACTCGGCAGAACAGACATGGAAGTGTCACGCATTACGTACGGCGCAATGGAACTGGGAGGGGGCAATGCCTTCTCAGGCGGATTGACTCGCTGGGAGCTGAAGCCCGAAGAGGACAACATCCGGCTTCTCCGTCAAGCTTTTGAGCACGGGGTCAATTCATTCGATACCGCTGAGCTCTATGGAGCCGGACGTTCAGAGTTTATTGTAGGAAAAGCCTTAGCCAATGTAAGAAAACAGTGCGTAATCGCAACGAAGGTAAGCGCTCATCATCTACGGCCCAAAGACATCCGTACGGCCCTGTGGCAAAGCTTGTTCCGGCTGAATACGGACTATATCGACTTGTATTACATCCATACGCCCAGTAACGACATCCCAATCGAGGAAACTATGGGAGAGCTGAGCAAGTTGAAAGAAGAAGGCGTAATTCGTGCAATCGGTGTCTCCAATTTCTCTCTGGCTCAACTGAAAGAAGCCATGCAATATGGACGGGTTGACGCGATCCAGCCGGAGTATCATATGCTCCAGCGCAGCATTGAAGACGAATTGCTTGACTATTGTTTGCAAAACGACATCAGCATCATGAGCTACAACTCCCTCGCTAAGGGGATTTTGACCGGAATTTTCCACAAAGGCAAAGAGGTTACGGATTTTCGCAAGGAGAGGCCTTTATTCCAATCAGAAAACCTGCGGAAGACGGAGGACCTCATCCGTCTCTTAGGGGAAATCGCAGCAGCCAAAGGTGCCACTCTCTCGCAAATCGCAATTAGCTGGTTGCTAGGCCGGAAGGGCCTGACCTCGGCCATCGTGGGCACACAGAACGAGAAGCATTTCTTTGAGAACCTGCATTCCACTGACATAGAATTGACCGAAGAGGAAGCGACCAAGCTGGACGACTTAAGTAAACAGACACTAAAAAATCTCGACTAAACATCTAACCATTTGTTCAACGTAGGCATCGGATTTTCTTATAACTGCTGAATGTATTAATAAGGCGACCAGGGGTTGGTTGCCTTTTTTTTATTATGGAATGAAGATCTAGATTTAAATCAAGCATTGAAATTAATTAAAGGCTAAGGGAGATGTTTGAGAAAGCAAACAAGCAGCCACCAAGGGAGAGGAGAGGACACGCTGATTAAAGTAGATTCGTAAAACGACAAGAACATACACTCTTAATAGCCGCGTAGACGCGGCTTTTTTGTTTTAACTGATATATGTTCTTGAAAAATTATTATTATCAGGTTAATTATTTGTCGATCTCACGATCGTCGTTGATCAAGAAATGAGGGTGTTAAGAACACAAGTCACCGAGATGATCGAACAAGAACTCATGGAGAGGCTCCGTTAATTTCGAGCTGCTTATGCTGCTGATTTTTAAGGAAATAAAAAAACACCTCTTCAGCATATTGGAACAAGCAAACGCCATATATTCTGCGTATAATCCGATTCATTGGCCTCTAAGAAGGAGGGATATATTTGCCAGACGTATTTGTAGAACGGTCATTAGACGAAATTCGATTCTGGTCACGTATCATGAAGGAACATTCGTTTTTCCTTCGATTAGGTTTTAGAAGTGAAGATACACAACTAATTAACGAAGCTAACCAATTCCAAGCCATTTTTGAAGATATCGAAAGAAGAGCGTATTCATTTTCTGTAAACACAGATCCTCAAACCATTAGGGAATTCAACGTAGAGGTACACAATGCAGCGGCTCATATTTGGGCTTTTAAAAGAAAGGTATTGGGGCTAATCCTGCAGTGCAAGTTGCCAGGACAGAATAATTTTCCTTTACTTGTTGATCATATTAGCCGGGAAGCCAACTATTTTAGAAACCGACTGGAAGAACTGAATTCCGGAAAGCTTGAGCCTTTACATGATGCCATTATTGATGAGAATGTTTTCTTCCTCAAAATCATGGCTGATCACGCTAAATTTATAGGACACCTTCTAGATCCTTCGGAAAGAAAGCTTGTTGAACAAGCTAGAGAGTTCAGCCATGAATTTGATACCCTTATGTACCAAGCGATCGATTTAAGTTCAATGCGACCCCAATCCCAGACGATTCCATTATTGAGTCAGTTTGTTGATGAGAACCGGGTCTCCGTTAAGTCATTACGGGATTTTAAGAAGACAGCCCGAGATTTAATCGAGGAATGCCGTATAAAAAGTATCATTCATCCCCTGCTGGCAGATCATGTATTTCGGGAAGCTGAGAGGTTTTTGTTCATTCTGGATATGTTTGAACGGTCGCTATCCGGTGAGAAGGTAAACAAAAGGGAAATATTGTTCTAACTCTATTGTTTGATGGCAGCCCTATCGTAAAACAAATCCTTTCATAATATAATCTAAATGGATTTGTTGCTTAGGCGGATCATGAAGCAAAATGTTATAGATAAACACTCGAAAAAGGTCACCGTAATGGTGGCTTTTTTTGCTGACTGTATAATGAAAAGATCATAGTCATCTTATGTTTTCAAAGCGGATTTATGGTTTGAACTTACTATGAAATTATTGCAAGACGACAAGAACATGTATGATTAGCTGTAATTGATATTGTTATCAATTAAAAAGCAAGATGCCATAACCAACTCCATAATATACCAAAAAATCACCGGCACATATGCCGGTGATTTTTTGTTGATACACTTCATTTATTGATTTTTGCCTGGTGTCAAGAGGAGTATACGAAAGTAAAAATCAGTATATAGAACCGCGGGGAGCTTCTTTCTATACTAGGATTATGAAAGCCAGCAGTGCAATTTGCAGCGAAAACTAAAACGAAATATACCGGAGGGGTAAAATGTGAAGAGCAAAAAGGCACTTGCTATCGTCTCCTTGACGCTTGCATTGGCGATGTCAGGCTGCAGCAGCAAAACGTCGTCTGAGACAAACCATTCATCTGGAAATGCCAAGGAACCGATCGAAGCGACAGGCACAGGAAACGGCAATGATATGATAGAAGTTTCAACGGTTTCGCCAAGCGATCCTTACTTGAAATTTGACGAAGGTGAAAGCTTCGACAAAAACTCAGTTTATGATGCTTATGAAAAAGATATCGGTGTCAAAATTACAAACAAATGGGTTGCGGATATAAGCCAATTTAAAGAGAGGGTAAAAATAGCCATCGCATCCAACGATCTTCCGGATTTCTTGCCTGTAAACGCTACACAGCTTAAAGAGCTTACGGAAGCGGATATGATCATGGATTTGACCGAAATTTATGATCAGTATGCTACGGAAGAAACGAAAAAGTTTCTGACCATGGACGGCGGCATGCAAATGAAAACAGCCATGATCGACGGGAAAATGATGGGGATTCCGAGCTCATACAACCCATTCAACTATCAATTTTTGTTCGTTCGTATGGACTGGCTGAAGGAGCTGGGCCTGCCTGAACCTAAAACAATGGATGATTTCTTGAAAATTGCCGAAGCGTTCAAAGCGAAGAACCCTGGCGGCACCAAGGAAGCTTTCGGTATTGCGGTCAGCAAGAGCCCATTTAGTATAGAGACAGGCGTTACCGGTCTGAGAGCTTTCTTGAACGGCTATCATGCTTATGAAAACATTTGGATGGAAGACGGAAACGGCGGTTTGATGAACAGTGATATTCAGCCCGAGATGAAGAAGGCGCTTGCAGCGCTGCAAGACATGTTCAAAAAAGGGTTGATCGATCCTGAGTTTTCGGTCAAAGATACGGAAAAAGCTGCTGAGCTCATCTACGACGGCAGCATCGGCATGGTATTTGGCGCTTCCTGGACACCGGCGCAGCTTGCGAAAGGGGCTGTGAAAGACGGCAAGGTTGTTCAAGAATGGGGTGTGTTCCCGATCCCTTCAATTGATAACAAGCCTACATTAAATCAAATTGGTCTTGGCGTTGATGAATACTATGTTATCTCTAAACAAGCTAAGCATCCGGAAGGCGTGATCCGTTTGTTAAACCAATGGATCGTTGTTGACAATCATCCGACAGAAGAGCAGAAGGTATACACGTATGGCAAAGACCCTGTGGAAAAAGGCAACAACTACTGGCTGCTTAACCCGCTTCGTGTAGGCAAACAGTCTGACAATAACGGCGAAATCCTGCCTAAAGCCATTGAAAACAAAGACGAAAGCATCCTTGAGACAGTAGACCAAAAAACGCGTTATGCACGCGCCATGCAATACGTTGAAGGCGATACAAGCATGTGGTGGGAGTATATAATCTCTGGTCCTAATGGAGCCTTTTCGCATATTCCAGAAATTCAAAAGAACAAGCAATACCTGCAAAACAAATTCTACGGGGCGCCTACTCCGACGATGGCAGACCGTCAAGAAATTTTAACGAAGAAACGTGATGAAATATTCATCAAAATTATAATGAACCAAGTATCCGTAGACGAGTTTGATAAATTCGTTGCAGAGTGGAAGAAGCTTGGCGGCGATGAAATCACGAAAGAAGTTAACGAGTGGTATAAATCGCTTAAATAGGATCTGCAGCGCAGGGAGGGATTGAATCGATGCAATCCCTCTTTTTTTCTGGAATAACCAGGTTCTTGAGCAAGGTATGCACAGCTTGAAAAGTGAATCAGCGAGGTGAAGGTATGTATAGTCTGATGCGAATGTGGAAGAAGGAATGGCCGCTTCATTTGATGCTGTTGCCGGGTTTGGCTCTGATTATTATTTTTAGTTACGTTCCGATGACCGGAATTATGATGGCTTTTCAAAAATATGTGCCGAATAAAGGACTGCTCGGCTCCCCGTTTATCGGGTGGAGGAACTTCCAATTGTTAATGGATTATCCGGATATCGGCCGTATTTTTTTTAACACGGTATATATTGCTGTTATGAAAATCGTAGCCGGTTTGTTCGTGCCGATTGCCATTGCCATTTTGCTTAATGAATTGCGTAGAGAGTGGATGAAAAGAACGTTCCAAACCCTGGTCTATCTGCCCCATTTTTTATCCTGGGTGCTGCTGAGCGGTATTTTGATCGATATTTTGTCTCCTTCCTCCGGCATATTGAACCAGGTGCTTGGATGGTTCGGTATGAAGCCGATCTTCTTTCTTGGCGACAATAACTGGTTCCCCTATGTCATGGTCGTCTCCGATGTATGGAAGGAATTTGGATTTGGCACCATTGTATATTTGGCAGCGCTGACCGGAATTAACCCTACGCTATATGAAGCCGCTGAAATGGATGGCGCGGGACGCTGGAAACAAACGCTTCACGTGACGCTGCCGGGCATGATGCCGATCATCGTTCTGATGCTTACACTTAATATCGGGAATGTGTTGAACGCCGGATTTGATCAAATATTTAACTTGTACAGCGCGCCGGTTTATGAAAGTGCCGATATCATTGATACTTTCGTCTACCGCATGGGGATCCAGCAAGCCCAGTTCGGATTTGCCACAGCTGTCGGCTTATTGAAATCAGTCGTATCTTTTATTTTCATTTCCGTATCCTACGTACTCGCATACCGACTAGCGAATTACCGCATTTTCTAAGAGAATGGAAAAGTCGGTGATTCAGAAAGGAGACAGACCGTGGTCATGAAACCGTCATTTGGAAGAAGGGCTTTTCTAGTTAGCAATCTACTCTTTCTTGTTCTTGTATCTCTCTTATGCTTAATGCCGATTATTCATATTTTGGCGATTTCCTTTAGCTCGGGTTCGGCGGCAGCAGCCGGCAAGGTTGCACTGTGGCCTGTAGAATTTACAACGGCAGCTTATGATAATGTGTTCGGTAAGCCTGAATATTTAAGAGCCTTTGGCGTTTCTATAGAGCGGGTTGTAGCAGGGACGGCATTAAGCATGCTGTTAACGATTGTTACAGCTTATCCTTTATCCAAGGACCGCAATGCGTTTCGTCTAAGAACCGTTTATGCCTGGATCTTTGTGTTTACAATTTTGTTCAACGGAGGGCTTATTCCTACTTATTTGACCATTAAAAGCTTGGGACTTATTGATTCTCTCGGGGCGCTGGTGTTACCTGCGGCGATCAATGTGTTCAACGTCATCCTGCTATTGAACTTTTACCGCAATTTGCCCAAGGAGCTTGAGGATGCTTCGCGGATTGACGGAGCCGGGCATTTTGCAACACTTTGGAAAATCTATGTTCCGCTATCGTTGCCTGCACTGGCGACTACGGGGCTTTTCACGATGGTAGGGCATTGGAATAGCTGGTTTGATGGCATGCTCTATATGAATCATCCGGAAAATTATCCGCTGCAAACCTTTTTGCAAACCGTTATTATTAAGATGGATTTTCGATTTATTAAATCAGAAAATGTGGAACTCATGCTCAAGCTGTCTGACCGTACAAGCAGGGCGGCACAAATCTTCGTTGCGGCTTTCCCGATTCTTATTGTCTATCCATTCTTGCAGCGGTTTTTCATTAAAGGCATTGTAATGGGAAGTGTAAAAGAATAGGCAGGAAGGTCGTAGATCTCGGGCACAGGAGAACAAACGATGAAAAGTATATTCTTTTTACAGGATTCCTCTATATTCAAAAAAATAATGGCCGCCTTTTTGGCGGCCTTGCTGCCGCTTATGGCTATTACCTGGATGATGAATGAGCAAGGGGCCGATCATATCCGCAGTGAAATATCCGATTCGATTTTGAATACGACACGGTTTTATCTAGACTCTCTGGATCAGGAAGCAGACCGGATCAGCCGATATTTACCCAACTACGTCATGGACAGGGACTTAATGGAAGTGGCTGCGACAGGTGAGCAGATGAACTTCTATGAGCGGTCTTATAAAATATTGGATATTCAGCACCGCTTGGATTTAATGAAAAATTCCAGTCCGTTTATTCGTGAGTCGAAGGCGTACATTCCGCAGATCGATCGCACGGTGCTGAGCAACAGCTATGAAACCAAGCTGAATGCGGAAGAATATGAAGCGATGCAGCCAGACAAGAAGCTGTATACGGGGCCTTTTATTTATTGGCAGGACCGGTTGTTTATTACGATGCAGTACCCTGCAGGCAAAAAAGACCCGCTCTATGTGGTAGGCGTAGAGCTCTCAACCGGCAAAATTAAAGAGACCTTAGCGCAAATCGGCAATAGCAGGGGAGGACAGACCGTATTGTTTAATCTGGAGCGCGATTGGGAAATCAATAGCGGCCCCGACCTTGAATTGCATGATCTGATGAAGCAGCTGGCTTTTGAGAAGCAGGCAGCGAACGTGGATGAAGGGTATGATACGATCCATTATAAAAGTAAGCGATTTCTAACTGTATTCAAATATTCCAGTCTCTGGAATTGTTACATGGTAACGAGCATTCCGGAAGAGATGATTCTCGGTTCGCTGCAGGTATATAAAGCTTTATTTTGGTGGGCCTGCGTGCTTGCCGTTATTATTGTATTTTTCTTTACCTACTTTTTAATCCGGTTAATCTACCGTCCATTGATCAAGCTGGTGCGTTCTTTCCGCCGCATGCAGCAAAACGAGCTGGAGCCGATCCTGATCGACCGCAGGAAGGATGAGTTCGGCTATTTATACCAGGCTTTTAACGATACGGTGAAATCTTTGAAAACACTGATTGAGGAAAATTATGAGCAGCAAATTCGCACGCAGCGTTCGGAGCTGAAAAGATTGCAATCGCAAATTAATCCTCATTTTTTATATAACTGCTTTTTCGTGCTTTGCCGTTTGATTAAATCCGATACCCAGAAGGAAAAAGCCTACCAGTTTTGTTTATACATCGGGCAATATTTTCAGTTTATTACTCGCCATAATGATGACGACATTCCGCTGGAGATGGAGCTTGAGCATTCCCGCACTTATGTGGAGATGCAGTCGATCTGTTACGGGGATCGAATACAAGTGCTGTTTGACGTCGATGCCCAGCCGATTGAAGTGCCCCGATTGATTTTGCAGCCTATTATTGAGAATGCTTATAAGTACGCGCTCGGCAATATGCTGGGCACGGGTGAGTTATGGGTGCACAGCAAGCTGCGAAATGATGCTTTGTACATATATGTAGAAGATAACGGCGAGTTCATTACGGACGAGGAGATCGAAGCGCTAGGCAAGAAGCTGCGTTATTCAACAAACCAGATGGAGGAGACAACCGGCCTGTTTAATGTTCATCGCAGAATTCAGCTTCGTTATGGAGAAGAGTTTGGGATTACCGTATCGCGCTCTGAGCTTGGCGGGCTTCAAGCTATTATTAAACTGAGCATGAGCTAAGGAGGAATCGCCATGTACAGGCTTCTAATCGTAGATGATCTGCCGATTATCGTTGATGGTCTTCTGGAGTTGTTCGAGAAGACGGACCATTTGGAGCTTGAAGTCATGAAAGCCTATTCAGGCGATGAGGCATTGGAGGTACTATCTCATCACCGAATGGATATTGTGATTTCGGATATTAAGATGTCTGGCATAGAGGGTATTGAGCTGCTGCAGGAAATAAAATCGCAGTGGCCGAAGTGCAAAGTTATTTTATTGACAGGGTACAATGATTTTCACTATGCGAAGAGCGCCCTAACGTTTGGGGCTTTTGATTATTTGCTGAAAGTGGAAAGCGACGAGAAGATTATTCATACCGTTAAACGGGCGATAGAGGAAATTGAAGAGGAACAGGATCAGGCGCAAATGATCATGCGGGCCCAGTCCAAAATGAGAAAAGCGCTGCCCTCCTTGCAGAAGGAATATATTTGGGGCTTATTTCAAGGCAAGATGATGACAGAGCAGCAGCTTCGGGACGCTTTTGCGGAAATGGACATTCCGCTCGACGCATCGCTGCCGGTCTATTTGCTGATTGGCCGGATCGATGCCTGGAAGGAAATATTCACGGCGCCGGACAAGGCTTTGCTCGCTTACGCTCTTCAAAATATCGCCGATGAGTATTTATCCGCCCATTTGCGCTGCTCCTCCGTCGTATTTGACATGAACAAAATGGTATGGATCTTTCAGCCCAAAGCCAGTCCGGAGCTAACGGCAGATACCGGTACGATGGAATGGACCCGGGCATATCGCTATGTGAGCGGCAATTTGGAGGCAATCCAGGCTACCAGCAAAAAGCTGCTGAGTCTCTCCGTATCTTTTCTCATTGGCAGCGAGGCCGTTCCATGGAATCGGCTGTCGGATCGTTTTCATGCGATGAAATACGGTCTTATGCAAGGCCGTGGCTTGTTCCATGAAATCATTATGACCGATCAAGATATTCAGAAGTCCGAAGAAAAAGAGAGGGCAAAAAGCTATCATGACGGCATGTTCCACGCTCGAGTACAGCTGCTGATGAGCTGTCTGGAAAATAATCACCGGGAGCAGTTCAATAAACTGTTTGTTGAATTGACAGACAGCTGGAAAGATCCGGATACTCCGGATGGTCGAAAGGTTGAGCTGTACCATTCACTATCTGCGGTATTTCTGGCGCATTTGCACAAAAATAAAGAGATGCGAGATTACATCAATACCCAGATGAATTTGGATTTGCTGTTCCGCCAGGAGAAAACCGCTTCATGGACGGAGCTCATTCCTTACTATTGGCAAATTGCGGACTGCTATTTTGAATGGAATGCGATCAGGGGAACAGAGCTGCCCGCAGAGGTCGTCAATAAAGTGCATCGCTATATAGAGGAGCATATTGCGGATGATATATCCCTTACCGCGCTTGGAGATTATGTCAGTTTGAATCCATCCTATTTATCAAGGCTTTACAAGCAGATCACGGGCATTGGACTTTCTACATACGTAAATGATTACCGCAATGTCATGGCAAAGGACATGCTGCTCAATACATCCATGAAGGTTAATGAAATTGCCGCCAAGCTCGGCTACAATTCAGCGCTTGCTTTTATCCGCTTCTTTAAGAAGCAAAATGATATGACACCTCAGGATTTTCGTACGGCCCGTGCCGAAACGATGCAGCAAGGTCAATAAATGTATATGGGATGTAATCAATGATCTCTTTTGATGCGCGGGGTCACCCCTTACAATGAAATCATGATCGATGCCATTGTATAGGCAAGGGGGAAGAACATTGAAAGCATTAACGGCTGTACTATTAGGCGCAGGCAGCAGAGGAAGATACATCTATGGACCATATGCGGAAAAATTCCCGAATGAGCTGAAGTTTGTTGCAGTTGCCGAGCCGGATGATGAACGCAGACAACATTTTGCCGAGACTCATCAAATCGCTGAAGAGCATGTTTATCATTCATGGGAACAAGCATTCGAGCAGGGGAAAATAGCCGACGTAATGATCATCTGCACGCTTGATCGGATGCATTATATACCCGCATTGAAAGCGCTGGAGCTTGGCTACCATGTCATGCTGGAGAAACCGATGTCACCGAATGTGCGGGAATGCATCGAACTGGAGCAAGCTTCCCTTAAGCATAAGCGTTTGCTGGCGGTCACGCATGTACTTCGTTATTCCCCGTTCTGGTCGGGCATCAAGAAATGCATCGAGGATGGGGAGCTGGGGGCAATCGGCACCATTCAGCTGACAGAGAACGTAGGCTATCACCATATGATTCATAGCTACGTACGCGGCAACTGGCGCAATTCCGAGGAAACAAGCCCGATGATTTTGGCTAAATCCTGCCATGACCTGGACCTCATTTCCTGGCTGATGGATGAGCCGTGCACAGCGGTCAGCTCCTTTGGCTCATTGCTTCATTTTAAAGCCGAGAACGCGCCGGAGGGGGCAGCCGACCGCTGCATCGATGGCTGCGAGGGAGAGAGGGAATGTGCCTTTTCAGCGATTAAAATGTATTTGGAGCAGCCTGCCGATCATTGGGCGCGCTATATGACGCACGATTTATCACAGGAAGGCATTATCCGGGCCCTTAAAGAAGGACCGTTCGGCCGCTGCGTTTATCGCTGCGATAACAATGTTGTCGACCATCAGGTCGTCAATATGGAATTTGCCAGCGGTGCCAACGCTAGCTTTATTATGTCAGGATTAACCAAGAGCGCTACACGCCGTGTGCAGATTATGGGCACGCAGGGTGAGATCATTGGCGATATGGATAAAGGCTCATTTACGCTGTACCGCTATACGACGGGAGAAGAGGTTGAAATTAAATGCAGCGTTCAGGGAGACGGACACGGCGGAGGGGATGAGCGCATGGTGAGTTCCTTCCTCCAAAATGTTCATAAGTTTGATCGCAACATGACCCAAGGCCTTACATCGGCTACAGCTTCCTTGCAAAGCCATTTGATGGCCTTCGCTTCCGAACGATCTCGTCTGCAGCAGGGCAGAAGCATCAAGCTGACAGAGATGTATCAGAAGGAAGAAGCGGGCGTTTGATTGTTGAAATCTGTGAGACGATGTAGGAAAGCCTAATATTCAACAGAATCACTCGCTGCGAAGTAATCATGGCGGACATCCGCGGCGTCCGGGCTTGGGAAGTGTGTGCCCCGGATGCTGCGTAAGTTCGCGAGTAAAGAAGGAAATGGGAACGAGAATTTTGTTTTTTTGAAAGCGGTTTCAATAAAAGGCATGTTCCGAACTCCGTGAAAGGGGGGATCCATTCGTTTGACGAGATAATATAAGGCTTTCCATCAAACCAAATCATGCATGGAGGGACCAATGAAGAAAACAAAAATAAAAGCCCTTTCAGTACTGCTAGCTGCTGCCGTTATGCTTACTCCTGTCGTTCAACCGACAGCCGCGCTCGCCATACCCGAAGCTCAGGACATCATGCATGCTTCAGCTGTCGGGCCAAATGATCTGCCGCCTCAACTGCAAGAAGAAAATGGCGATAAGCCCCCAAATGTCACCGATGCCGTTTACGGCGAGGATCCCGGTACGCCCCCACAGGTGCCCCAAGAGGATGAAGCCGCTAGTCTGATGGCTGCATCCTCCACATTCAGCGGAACCAATTTGGCTCTGAATAAACCGGTTTTCGCTTCCGGCAACGAAGTGGACTATTTGAATCCGGAGCTTGCCGTGGACGGGAAAGGAAACACCAGATGGTCTTCCGCAATAGAAGATGACCAGTGGTTTTACGTTGATCTTGGCGAACCGCAGGATATCGACCGCGTCGTCATTCGCTGGCAAACCCCTGCCGACACTTACAAAATCCTCGTGTCAGTTGACGGTGAGAACTGGGAGAACGTCAGGGATAATGACGGCATTATTCAATGCAAAGGCGGCGTCGAAAGTATCGACTTCTCTGTGCGAGAGGCAAGGTACGTAAAATTCCAGGGTGTTAAACGGGCGCCTGTCGAAGGTACGCTGTACGGATACTCTTTTTATGAGTTCGAAGTGTACCAATTACATGATTTGCAAACGCTCATCGACAATGTCTCTGCGTCATTGAAAGTCCAGCCTGGACAAACGAAACTCGATTGGTCGGATGTGGACGTGCCCGAGGGTTATCAAGTCAGTCTGTATGGAAGCGACCGCCAGCCTGTTATCGACCAGGACGGTCAAATCCGTACACCGCTGGTGGATGCCAAAGTCAATCTCATCGTACAAGTGGAAGATGAGAAGGACCCGAACCGGAAGCTGATTTCGGGGAATATTCCCATCGTGGTGCCGGGACTGCATAAGCAAACTCCGGACCGGAACGCCGAACCGGACGTCATTCCGTCCCTGCAGGAATGGTACGGGGATACCGGCGAGTTTAGGTTGAAAAACTCTTCGCGTATCGTCGTGAATCCACAAGACGAATCCGCTTTGCGGAATGCGGCCGAGCTGACCCGCCGGGATTTGCTGGATTTGACCGGGGATGATCTCAAGATTGTGGCCGGCAAACCGAAAGCCGGTGATTTGTACTTGTCCATCGATCCATCCCTGACAAGGCTCGGCGAAGAAGGCAACCGGTTCAAGGTCGGCGATTACGTTTCGATCGCTTCCGTGTCCGCCAAAGGAGCGTTTTACGGTACGAGAACCGCGCTGCAAATCATCAAGCAGCATCCGGACCGGACGATTCCGAGAGGCGAAGCCATGGATTATCCGAAATACGCCCAGCGCGGATTGATGATCGATGTCGCGCGCAAGTTTTATACGATCGATTTTCTCCGAAATTACGTGAAATTGTTGTCCTGGTACAAAATGAACACATTCCAAATCCATTTGAACGATGACGTCGGTACACCGTTTGCGGACGGCACGACGGCCGCCTTCCGTCTCGAAAGCACCACCTATCCAGGGCTGGCAAGTCCGAACGGCCATTATACGAAGCAGGAATTTAAGGATTTGCAGCTGCTGGGCATGGAATACGGCATAAACATCATTCCGGAAATCGATACGCCGGGACATTCCCGAGCATTCACTTCCTACAATCCGGCGCTTGGAAATGACCGGGGGCTCGATATTACCAAACCGGAAACCGTTCAGTTCGTCAAATCTTTATGGGATGAATATGTGGAAGGAAATGATCCGACGTTCATCGGTCCGGACGTCAACATCGGTACAGACGAATACGGCGGAAATACCGAAGTGTTCCGCGGTTATATGGATACGATGATCAAGCATATCAACAGCAAAGGCAAACATCCGCATTTGTGGGGCGAACTTACACAACATAACGGCACGACGCCGATCAGCACCGACGCTACCATGAACATATGGCATGAACCTTATGGTTCTCCGCAGCAGGCAGTGGATCTCGGCTATGACGTCATCAACACCCAAAACGTATTCCTGTACATCGTCCCTACTCTATACGGCGACTATTTGAATTCCCAATTCATCTACAATGAGTGGGAGCCGGTGAAGTGGGAAACGACGACACTTCCTTACGGCCACCCGCGCGTCAAAGGCGGTATGTTCTGCTTATGGAATGACGTGTCCGAAGCCAACGGCCTGTCGATGGACGATTCGCATGAACGTTTGCTTCCGGGAATTCAAGCAGTTTCGGAAAAAATGTGGACCGGAACGAGGGATGACCGATCCTACGAGAAATTCGAGCAGCGGGCGAAGGCAATCGCCGATGCGCCAAACGCCGACATGTCCCACAAAATCACCGTAAGCAACAATGATAACAAAGTCATTTCGTATCTTTTTGAGAACAAATTCAAGGACGAATCCGGAAACCGCTTTGACGGCAAGGGCGTGAACGTCAATATAACGGAAGGAAAATACGGCAATGGTGTTCGACTGAATGGCGGGAAGAGCTACATTCAAACGCCGATCGATGCCTTAGGTTTCGGCTGGACGGTTTCGATGTGGATCAAACCTGACAAAAACAACCCCGATAACGCTGTATTGATGGAATCTCCGGCCGGAACGCTAAAATTGAAACAAGGCAGCAGCGGCAAGCTTGGTTTCACAAAGGAGCATTACGACAGTACGTTTAACTACTCGGTTCCGGAAGGCAATTGGACGCATATCACGCTGAAGGGCGACAAAAAAGGCGTGACACTGTTCGTTAATTTAGACGAATACGTGGAAAGGCTGGAGGAACAATATCCGAAATTAAATACGCTTGTGCTGCCGACGCTGCGGATCGGAAGCGAAACGAATGCGTTTCAGGGCGTATTGGATAACGTCATGATCTACAATAAACCGATCGAGCTGCTGAGCGGCGATAATTTGGCGCTCCATCAGGCCGCGGAGTCGTCCGAACTCGAATTCCCGTATTACTCTTCTGACAAGGCGGTTGACGGGGATATGTCTCCACTGTCCAGATGGTCGAGTGCATACGTGGATGACGCGTGGTTTATCGTCGATCTGGGCAAGCCAAAAGACGTCGGCAAGGTCATCATCAAGTGGCAAGGAGCCTACGCCGAAAAATACCAGCTGCTCGTATCTACGGACAAAACGAATTGGACGAATGTGTCCGGCGGTGACGGAGTGATCACCTCTAAGGGCAATCTTCTGGATATCATTACGTTCGATCAGCAGCAGGCGCGTTACGTCAAATTCCAGGGTGTGAAACGTGCCACCGTATTCGGAAACTCCTTCTTTGAATTCGAGGTGTACGGACCCGATCATATTCAGGAGTATAAGCAGCTGATTGCGCAGGTGGAAGATCTTCTGAAGAAAATGGACGACGGAACGCTGCGTAAACTGCTGCTGCAGGTGCTGAATCGTTATCCGTACGACGCGACAGCCGACCTGGGGCCGCTGCGAGATTTGGTGAACGGCATGCACTCCAAATGATTTTATAGAGTTCTTTGTGAGGGATGAGATACCTTCTTTGACCAACTTGTGCATCATCAGGGAAACGAAAAAACGACAACCGGCATAAAGGCTGTCGTTTTTTCGATTTGCCTATCGTGCTGCTATTGCGGTACCCGCAGCGGGGCGAGCCGTGCATTCCCGACGAACTCCTGCACGACCTCATTAAACTTGTCGCGTTCGTCGTAGAATGAGCCGTGGCCGCTGTACATGAACGGCACAAGCTGCGAATGGGGGATTAACCGCTGCATCTCCTCCGCCTGGCTGAATGGAATGACCTGGTCGTGAATGCCATGAACGATCAGCGTTGGAACCTGGATGTGTGACAGGTCGGCGGTTAAATCAAAGTCCCGCAGCATGACGATGATCGCGGCCGTCGACCACCCGGCAGCCTGCATGCCCATCTGAACAAACCAGTCCGCGAATGGCTTGCTGATGTACCGGAAGAAGAAAATGTCGGTCACGCCGCGCATCATGTTTGCCCGGTCGTTTAACGACTGCTTCAGCAGCTGCGCTGCCGTCTCTTTGGTGAAACCGCGCGGCGCGGCCGCGTCGATCAGTACGAGTTTGGATACGCCGCCGCCATTGTACCGCACGACGTATTTGATCGCGATCGCTCCACCGGTCGAATGCCCGGCGAGCACGAAGTCTTTCAGCTGCAGCGCATCAACGACGGCGCGAATATCGTCCGCAAGTCGTTCTAAATGATATCCACCGTAGGGTCGGTCCGACTTGCCGAAGCCACGCCAGTCGATGCCGATGCAGCGGTAACCCATGCCCGGCAGCACGTTGAACTGATATTCGAACTGGTCATGATTAAGCGGCCAGCCATGAAGAAACACGATTGTTTTGCTTCCTGCGGGGTTGATGTCCTCCACATAGAGTTGTACCCCCGGCTCAACTGTCACATAGTATCCCACTGTCCATGCCTCCGTAAATCAAAATCCTTTCCCGATAGGATACGCGCCCAGCGCCCAAACGTGAATACCCTGTCGTGGTATAGCCGCATGTCGGAAGCATGGCAGAACCGTGCGGTGTATTTTTCGTTCCACTAATGGCTGGATAGACCAATAGCGAGAAGTGGCTGCCTTGCAGGAGACAGCCTTTTTTATGGGCAAAAAAAGGAGCCGCTGAGGGCTCCTTATTCATTATGAAATGTATTCTTGATGAATTCCTGTTCCTCTTTCTCCGTAAGAACGCCTTTCGCTTTCCCGATCGACCCATTTTCGATCATCCAAAAAAAGTTGTGATCCTCATCGACGGTTGAAAAGTCGCCGGCCTCCCATTTCTTCGCGATATCGAGCATCCTTGCGTAATTGATCCAACTCGTCCCCTTGACTTGAATGATCTGTTCCAGCAGCTGCACCCGTTCCGGCGTCATTTCGATTGAGATCCACTTTTCCTTGGCCTTTACCTTTTGATGGGTCATATGGTGCATGATGTTGACGACGTCACTCTCTGCAACAACGATCTCGGGCTTTAAAGCGTCCTTCAGCAGTAGATCAACTTTGTCATTGTCATCTGTGCGAAGGTTCCCAAGGTCGGTTCGGGTTTGCCCAGGTTTCGGAGAAGGTGCAGGAGTCAGATTCTCGGCTTGTTTACGATCATCCGGGTCACTCACTAGAGCATCTATGAAGTGTTTGACAAAAAGGCCAGTTCCAACAATGACGGCAATGGCTGCCACGACAACAACCGTGATAACCCATTTCTTTTTAGTGGACATTTCAAGATTCTCCCGTTAAGTTTGTGTACTTCGTACATAAATACACTATAGATTTCGGACTATATCCCGTCAATAGCCTGGGAACTTAGAAAAGAAGCTGATGATGTAGCTCTTAAAGTCAATGGAGAGCGCTGTAAGAACGCAGATTTGTTGGGTCAGGCAGGTCAGAATTGTGGATTTCGTTATCGGGCTCTCTAAACAGTATCATATTATGACATGATTCATCGTTATGATTAACCCATCAAGAAAAACAAATGATTTGATCAAATCAAAAAAAGGAGCTGGGATGATGGCAGCATTTATTCTTGAGGAGAAAGACCGCTTAATCGTGGTAGGGATTGGAACGGAACTGAAGAGCGAGTACACGGACTATGCGGGCATGAACAAGGAGAAGGAAAACTTCCGGCGAACCGTGGAGCAGGATGGAAGGCTTGACACTTTAAAGGCTGTCGCTGCGAACGACTACATCTTCGCTGTAAACGAACTGGTAAACGGCAAGCGGATGTATTATGTCGGTGTCATGACAGAAGCATCGTTATCGGAAGAACACAGAGAGATCCAATTCCCTAAAGGACCATACCTCGTCATCAAAGGCGAAGGGAAAACGGCAGACGATTTAAGTCGTACGCTTACCGGCATTGCCTTTGGTCAAATCTTACCCGAAGCCGAAAACTTCGCGTATGTCGGCGGGCCCAACGCCACGGTCGAGATGGGGCACCATGACAACCTTGTACATGGGGAAATGTGGATCCCGGTTGTGAAGAAGTAAATAAAACAAAAATAAAACCTTAGGAGGAATGGAAATGAATACGATTACCAGTAATGAAAAAATAACGAAGGTTGAATCCCGTCGGATCGGAAAGACGGCCGCTTATTGGACTGTCACCATCATTCTCGCATTCTCTATTGCATTAAGCGGGATCGGGCAATTGATGCGATTGGGTGGCAATGTCGATTTAGTGACTCATATTGGTTTCCCGTTATATATTACTTACATTCTCGGTACTTGGAAATTGCTTGGAATCCTTGCGATCGTCATACCAGGCTTCCCCCGTCTTAAGGAATGGGCTTATAGCGGTATCTTTTTTCTAATGACAGGTGCGGCCTTGTCTCATGTGTTCGCTCATGATTATGGGGTTGGTGGATTCAATGTAATTCTTCCGCTTTTCTATGCCGCGCTTGGCATGGCCTCCTGGGCGCTGCGTCCGAAAAGCCGCAGACTCTAATAAAGGCGTGACATGACGCAACCCCATTTATGATCCGATAGACTTCCCCTGCCTAATATTAGGTAGGGGAGCTGCGGGAGAGGACAATTGGTTTTCCTCTAAACAGTATCATGTTTTGACATGATTTATGGTTATGATAAATCAAGATTGATCCAATTCCCAAAGGGACAATACCTCGTCGTTAAAGGCGAAGGGAAGTCGGCTGATGAGTTGAGTAATACGCTTACTGGGATTGCCTTTGGTCAAGTTCTGCCAGCAGCCGAACATTACGCTTATGTTGGCGGACCCAATGCAACGGTTGAGATGGGGCAGCGAGACGGATTTGTATATGGGGAAATGTGGATTCCGGTTGTCGAGAAGTAAGGAGATTAGCAAGAGGTATAAAGAGCTTACTTATAACGCTAAAAAACCCCGTTTCTATGTAAAGAAGCGGGGTTAGTTTATTTTTCATTTCTATAAATAATCTCACTAAAAGGTTGAGTAATATCTGTACCGCCTATCAGTTATCGCCAGCTTCTTTACCGGCCTTGCCAGCGGCCAAATCGTCCGCTGACGTATCTTCCGAAATGGAACCATCCTCCGTGGAGGAGGATGAAGCATCCTGCGATACCTCTTCATCCTTGACCGGCTTCAGCGTCAGCTGGACGGAACGCTTACCATTCTTGTCCGTGACGAGCTGTTCGCTGACGTATCCTTCGCCTTGGACGGTAACCGAGCATTTCAGCAAGGTCAAAATATCCAGCGCATCGCGCAGCGATTCGCCTTTTAGGTCCGGCACCGTCATTTTATCTGTCTCCTCCGTGAGCAGATAGATACGCTGACCTGGGCTCATCGGCGTTCCCCCTGCCGGGAACTGCCGGATGACCGAGGCACCATTGCCAATGGACTCAAAATCGACACCGGCGTTCAGCAGCTTTTGTTTGGCGTCCTTCACCGTCAGCTTCGTCAGCGTCGGAGCCGCAGGACGTTCCACCGTCGTTTTGCCATCGGAAGTTTTTTTGGTGTTTGACTTCGGCACACCCATGTAAGGCAGGGCCTGAGACACGATTTTCTTAAAGATCGGCGCCGCCACCACGCCCCCGCCGACATCCGGATCATTCGGCTGGTCCACAATGACAATAAGGGCGATTTTCGGATCGTTCACTGGCGCGAAGCCGATAAAGGAGACGACGGATTTCGAATAATCCGGTAATTTGTCGGGACCGTATTTAACTGCGGTACCTGTTTTACCAGCGACGCGGTAACCTTCAATATATGCGTGTTTTCCGGTACCGATCGCCCGGTCTGCCACAACCTGCTCCAGATAGCTGCTCGTTTCCTTGGCGGCTTCGGGGGAAATAACCTGCCGGACGACCTCGGTATTGGTGGATTTGATAACTTTACCATTATCCGGATCTGTGATTTCTTTAATGATATGAGGTTTTAAAAGCTTTCCACCGTTTGCCACCGCGCTGATCGCCGCCAGCTGTTGAATCGGCGTCACGGACACACCGTGGCCGTAAGAGGCAGTTGCCACTTCGACCGGACCCGGAAGGTTGATCGTTTTGGATATTTCGCCGGGAAGTTCAATTTCTGTCTTCTGGCCGAAACCGAAGTCGTTGATATATTTCAGCAGCCGGTCTTTCCCGAGCATTTCCGAGCCCAGCTTGACGAAGGCGACGTTACTTGAGCGTTTCACGCCCTCCAGGTACGTGATCTGCCCCCAACCCGAGCGGACAATGTCATGAAGGGGCGTATGAGTCCCTTTGACGTAGATTTGTCCGGACTGGTAGAAGGCGTTCGGGTTAAACAGTTTCTCCTGCACCGCACCGGCGAGTGTCACGATCTTAAACGTGGAGCCCGGCTCGTACGTAGCCTTCACGGCATAGTTGAAAAAGTCCTTCTGATCCGTCGATGGGTCCCAATACGTATTCGGGTTGAACGTCGGCAGGTTCGCCATCCCGAGAATTTCCATCGTTTTCGGATCCGCTGCAATGACCGTCATGCTGATCGGCTTGTACTGCTCATACGTTTCTTTCATCGCATCTTCGATATAATACTGGATCGTATCGTCGATCGTCAGCTTTACATTTTTACCATTAACAGCCGGCTTGTACACCATATTTGCTTGGGGAAGCTGGTCTCCATGCCGGTCGCTTTCGTATTTCATTTCTCCGGGGGTACTTTTGAGGTAATCATCTATGGATGCCTCAAGACCGGCGACAGCCATACCGTCCCGGTCGGTATAACCCAAAATATGAGCCGCAAGTGTTCCCTTCGGATAATACCGCTTCTGCTCCTTAAGCAAGCCCAGCCCGGTCTCCATACCTTTTTTTTCTTTCTCAAGCTGGTCCATTAACTCTTTGTTGAAATCAGCGATCTGAGCCTTTTTCGTTTCGTTAATTTTCCACCCTTCATTCCTGACTTCACGGTTTTTATGGTATTTGCCTTTTTCGTCCTTGGCTGTTACAAGTGCCTTAAGCTCGCTTTCATCCTTGCCCAAAATGCTGTGCAGTCCCTCGACAATCTCGTCCTCCAGCCCGTTTTCGTGGATGACAGCGGGATTGACGATGACTGTATAAGCTGGCACATCGGATGCAAGAACGTCGCCGTTCCTGTCCGTGATCATGCCGCGGGTTGCCGGAATCGGGACCTTTTTCGTCCACTGGAATACCGCCCGCTCGTGCCAGTCCTGTCCTTTGACAACCTGCAGCGTAAATACCCGAATCAACAGAACAACAAAGAGAAGGGTAATAAATCCTCCTATGAGCAGCGCGCGAAGCTTTATTCTTTTAATCATACTCAGCCCTCACAAGTTCTGTACCCCCAATGTAAATGTTAAATTTCTCTCCGTGTTTCTTACGAATATCCTTTTGTGCCTTCCACGTCTGGCTTTTGAAATTGCTTTCAGTACGGTTTAATTTCGTCATCATATCACCCCAGGACAATTTTAATAGAAAAACCCCTAATTGGCTATACTTGGAAATCAAGTACTATCAAAGGCGCACGGAGATACAAAGGAAAACTGCCTCCAGGTATGAAGGGATGTAATAGCTTGTATCCGTAAGAACATCAAAGTTTTGGGAATCCTTACTAAATACATGGAGGTTATGGTATACGGAACATTTTAATTCAACAAATAGTATAGAATAGTCTAGTGCTCGCGTATGCGATTGAAACATTCATACTCGCTATAGCGTTGTTAAATGTGAGGTGATGATTCATGATCAAATGGGTGTTAATATTAGCAGCTGGGTTGGTTTTGCTATCGGGCTGCAGTGAGAAGTCGGGCGGATCTATAGACAATACGACCACTCCTTCCACTGCTCCTGCACTAGGGGAGACGACTTCACTGCCATCGAAGCCGAAAGCGTTCCCCGCTGTGTCTGACCCTTATGATGCTGACAAAGCAGCCGCGAATGGTGATATCGTGAACGTTCATGGGAAGATGTACAATTTAGAGAAGTGGAAGCTGTTTCTGGGGAATCTCGACATGGGTGTGCCGAATCAGGTGCGCATTACACAGTACACGGATGAAGGCGACCCAATCTTCTATGAACTGGTCTATGATGGGGCCGAGGCAATTGTGTATACGTATGACAATTCGAGGGACGGGTTTGGCAGTGATGCAGGTCGTCCAAGCACGGTGTGCCGTGGTATTGAACTCGAGAAGAATAAAGAGTACGGGTCTCATTACAAGCTAACCGGGTGCGATAATGAAACTAGCGATACGTTCTGGTTCACGGATGTAGAGGAGGAAGCTGAGCAGGGCAGCCAATAAACACATAAAATACATTACGGACGGAGCCAGATTTGAGTTTAAAAATGGGAGGGGAAAGCATGAAAGATCAGCGTTCAACCTACAATATCCAAAGTGCTGTATTAGGGTTTCAAGAGGAAATCGAGCGGTTGAAAGTACAAGCAACGATGGGTTGGCAGAAAGAGTTACGAGCCTTAAAATGGTACGGATTGCAAAATGGTATGAGTGTATTGGAAGTTGGCAGCGGACCTGGATATATAACTGAGCAATTACTTAATAGCTTACCCGACAGTCATATTACCTCTCTCGAGATCGATAGTACTTTACTCGAACAAGCAAAAAAATTACTAAGTGACGTCCCACCTGAACGAATAAAATTTGTGGAATCGTCGGTTTATCATACGGATCTACCCAATGATTCTTTTGACTTTGTAGTAGCAAGATTAATTTTTCTCCACTTAAACAATCCACTTGAAGCGGCACAAGAGATTTATCGAGTACTAAAGCCTGGTGGGAAACTAGTAATCATTGATATTGACGATGGAGTGTTTGGTACGGTAAACCCAGAAATCCCTTCATTACATAATATATTAAAGAAAATCTCGGATTATATTGCACAGAAAGGTGGAAATCGATTCATAGGCAGAAGTCTACCACGTCTCTTATTAAAGAGTGGATTTATTGATATAGATATTGATTCAGTAATTCAACATAGCGATGTACATGGTATTGATGGGTTTAAACGACAAATGGATAGGAACCGTTTTGTACATTTTTATAAAAATGGTGTAATAAATTCAGATGAATTTGAACAAATGAAACTGGCTTCTGAGGCCATTAATAATAATTCGCCTGATGCATATGTGATGATGAATTTTATTACTGCATGTGGTACAAAGCAGAATTATTAAAAAATGAATAGCAACCAATTGAGCTGAACGGGAACCGAATAGCTTAAGTGGATTTCGCCTGCAGATGATACTGGACATTTGGCTGGCCTCTCCAGCGATTATCAGTCCGGGCAATTCTACCGGCAGTTGAATAAAGCGGATGTGCCCATTCAACCAACGCTTGATAGGATGACGTTTTTGGAAATGTTATGCTGTTATCGACAGTGCGCACTGTACATTTTGTTTAATCGGAGGTAGGTATACGATGCTCGATTTACGTAAAATTGGAGCTTATATTCGAAGCTTCGCAAAGACCGGGATCTGACACAATTGGAACTTGCCGATCAACTGAATGTAAGCCATCAAGCGGTATCGAAATGGGAACGAGGCGACTCGCTACCGGATATCGGAACGCTTCCACAGTTGGCTAGATTATTCGGCAAAACGGTTGACGACATTTTAAATGCAGGAGATCACACAGAAATTCGGGAGCACCAGCACCTGGGAACGATCGTGGAGGAGATCGCAGAGAACAAGCCGGAACAAGTTGCAGAGATGGTTAATGCCGGTGAGGTGGAGCTGGAAGAGCTTGTAGAAGTAGCGCCGTTTGTAAAAGCAAGCGCTTTGCATAAGGTGACTGAACGATTAGACAGCAGCGTCCTTAAGTTAGACGTGATCTTGAGTCTGGCGCCGTTCCTCGGAACAGATACATTGGATGAACTGGTTCGTCAAGTAGAAGGAAGCGAAATTCTGTGGGACGCCATTTCAGGACTTGCTCCGTTCGTTAGCAGTGACACATTAAACCGACTGGTGGATAAATCGATTGACGGCTCCTTAGAAGTGCATCGTCTTGTTGAAATTGCTCCGTTTCTTGGAAGAGAACAAGTAGATCGGTTGGTACAACATGTCGAAGAGGGTGGCTTGAGCTGGCATTTGGTCCAAGAGCTGGCACCTTTCATCAGCAAAGAGACATTAAATCGTTTGGCAGATCGGGTTGTAGACGGCACCATCGATGCGAACCGGATCGTTAGTCTCGCACCTTTTCTGGGCAGGGAAAATCTCGAGAAGTTGATTGCTGGAATCGAAGTTGAACATCTTAGCCCGGATTTGCTGGCGAGTCTTGCTCCTTTTATCGATCAAGGGACATTGAGCAGAATGGTAACAAACTTATTAAATAAAGTAAAATAGCCGCGGAGGTCGGAGCTTATTGATCCAGAGACCGTCGGCGATACCTAGGGGTACCCGCTTGAAATCCAATTTTTTCATCGATTTTGGATCATTGAACCAGCAAGGTGCTGGTTGGTCAACTAGGTAACCACGTTAAGTTAACGGGGAGCAATACGACGGCATCCGGACAAAATCATCGGCTGCCGTCGCAATGTTAAAAAGGCGTGATCGTACAACATTCGGTTGACAAAGATGTCACGCGTTGAATATAACAACTGGTGCTACAACCGCATAAACCAAGGTAGATCCTGCGTCTCAAACAGATCCTAAATCGTTTAACTTTGCTTACTGTCGGTGGATGAAACTACTTGAATTCGGTATTTTATATCCTTGATCGAATCTGGGTATATTGCGGGTTCCATTGCACTACGCAAACCATTTTGAATGGCACGATCCCATTCCATTTCATTCTCCTGTAAGTATTTATATACCTCATTCGGGAGATCAACGACTAACTGGACCTGTTTAGGATCCCGGGCGGGATTGATTTTAGGCAACCACTCAAGCTCGTTTTCAGATGCATTGATATGGACTGGTTTTTTACGGGATTTAGGCAGGGGTGAGACCCTTTTTGATCGGACCTTATCTTTTTTGTTCGCCATAATCCTTTTCCTCCTTACTCACATTGGATAAATCAGTCTATGCATCCGATGGGATTTTGGGCCGGGCGAGAGGGCTCTTATTGTAACCATGGCATGGACGGGGCACATGAGGAAGTTGCGGATGCAGTGTCACATCTAACGAAAGATAATGACATAAAAGGCCTCCCCCTTAAAGGCATAGGAAGAGGAGAGGCCTTCACATTAATTTGAAATCGGATGGATAAAATGGCACAAGTTATAGGTGTGGTTTTGCCTCAGCTTGATTTTGTTATTAAAAGCTCTATAATTATGTTTAATAGATTAAACCAATAAACCTAAGGGGTGAATGGCATGAGCCAGCAAACGGAGGATATTCTACAACAATTTAAAGATTGCATCCCTCTATTGGAAGTGCTGACCGATGTAAACCGTCAAGCTATGATTATGCTGTTAGCACAGAACAAATCGGGACTTAATGTGAATACAATAGCAGGGCATATCAATTTGTCCAGACCGGCGGTATCCCATCATTTAAAGGTATTGAAACAGTCTGGTTTTATTAAATCCGAAAAAAAAGGTGTAGAAAACTACTATGTGTTGACTGTCCGTAAACCACTTGAACAACTCAAGTCATTAATTACGGCCGTTGAAGACGAATGCGATGGTCTCAGTGATTAGCCAAAAGAGTTAAGTTCTAGTGAGCTTTTTTCAGCATTTGGTTCAATCGTTTAAACCAATAATCATAAGGAGTGGTATGAAATGAAGGCTATGACCATTAACAAGTACGGAAAAAATGTTCCATTAGTCATGACAGAACAACCAATGCCGAATATCGGAGAACATGATGTGCTAGTAGAAATACATGCAGCCAGCTTAAATCCTATTGACTATAAAATTAAGGAAGGGAAAATGAAATTATTATTGAATTACAAGTTTCCTCTAATTTTGGGGAATGATTTCTCAGGAGTTGTAGTCAAGGTTGGCAGCAGGGTCAATACTTTTAAACCAGGAGATGAAGTTTTCGGAAGACCACGCAAGAACCGGATCGGAACTTTAGCTGAGTTTATTGCTGTTCATGAGGAAGATATTTGTCTGAAGCCGGAAAATCTCACCTTTGAAGAGGCGGCATCGATACCGCTGATTGGACTTACGACTTACCAAGCATTTGTTGATATTTTAAATCTTCAAAAAGGCCAAAAAATCTTGATTCACGCAGGTTCTGGAGGCGTAGGAACCTTCGCTATCCAACTGGCCAAGCTGATGGGTGCATTTGTAGCTACAACTGCAAGTGAAAAAGGCTATGATTTGGTCAAATCGTTGGGGGCTGATCTAATTATTAATTATAAAAAAGAGAATTTTGAAGAAATCCTTACCGGATATGACGCGGTTTTTGATACTTTAGGTGGAGAAGCTTTGGACAAGTCATTCCGCATACTGAAACCAGGCGGACAAATTGTATCCATTTCCGGCATGCCGAACGCCAGATTTGGAAGAGAGGCGAAACTGGGTTGGGTGAAAACAACCATTTTGTCGATAGCGAGCCGTAAGATCAAAGCCCAAGAGAAAAAGAGCCAATCGGCGTATCACTTCCTATTTATGAAACCGAGTGGAGAACAATTAAAGGTTATAAAGGGGTATATTGAAGGCGGACTTATTAAGCCTATTATTGATAAGGTGTATCTTTTGAAAGATGCAGCGCAAGCATTTCATTACCTGGAAAGCGGAAGGGCCAAGGGGAAAGTAGTTATTAGTTTAAAGTAATGTACGATGACAAGAACTATAAATATCCATGCACAAGTTACAAAAATCCATTCCACGCCTAATCCATTAAACATAAACTATTGCTATGGTTTGACTAGTAAAGTGGAGGGTGTAGATGGATTACATACAACATTTAAGGTCAATGGTAGGGAACGAGAAGGTCATTATGGTTGTTGCGGGTGCAATTGTTTTTGACAAAGAAAACCGAGTCCTGATGCAGAAACGTTCGGATAATGGTCAATGGGGTTTTCCTGGCGGGTTTATGGATTTAGGAGAGAGCGTTCAAGATACAGCAAGAAGAGAAGTTTATGAAGAGACGGGACTTACATTAGAAGAACTTAAGTTATTCGGGATCTATTCTGGCCCTCAGTATGACAAGACATTTTCTAATGGCGACCAAGTCTCACTTGTCCTAATATCATTTGTTTGTGATCAGTATAGTGGCAAGTTAGTTGAAAGTAACGAGGAGTCGATTCAAAATAAATTTTATTCTCTTAAAGAATTACCAGAGAATATATTCACCGAACATAGGATGCTTATTGATGATTTATTATCGAATAAACTGCTACCGATTATTGGTTAAAGTAGGGTAAGCCGAACTAAAAGAAAATTCAGGAGCGAGACGCAGCTTAAGTTCATTGCAGGAGAAATTCAGACATAAGAAGCACTCAATCTGACCACCGGCTTGCAATACACGATAGCTATTGGGATAAATAGCATCCATTTCGTTATTTTTAGAGCCAAAGATTCTTACTAATTTCATTAAAGGGCAGCCTGCCATAGGACTTTTTCGATTTTAGTGCGTTCTATCTTTAGACGATACAGTCTATAGAATTTCTATGGAGGAGTGGCCGATGCATGGCAAAGACGCAATTGGAGGATATCGCCGTACGTTTACGCAACGCCCGTATTAACCGTAAACTAACGCAAATGGAAGTATTTCGTTTGACGCAGATCAACAATAAAACCTTGAGCGCGTATGAAACCGCAAAGACCGAACCGGATCTGGTATCGCTGTCCAGGCTGGCCGACCTGTACAAGGTGTCCACCGATTGGATTATTACCGGATTTGAGTTCAAAGGAACAGGCAGGTCAGAAGATGCAGAGGCCGAAATTGGCCGGCTCAAGGACAAGCTTAAGGCACGGGAGCAGATCATCCGGGGAATCCGGGAACTCGTCTCGGAGTGAAAATCAAATAATAGTTAGCCTTAATTGAAATGAATTACCAATACAAGGTGGGCGGTTATAACACAGAGGTGAGGATAAATTTGCTGCGTACTTTACATCTATTCATAGTATTGGTTCTGATTGCGTCCGTTACCATTATTGCGGGCTGCCAAGGGGAAAGCAATAAGGATACTTTTCCTGAAGTCGGACAAAGTTTGTCCAAAAGTATGAAACAAATGGATAAACAACCTGGCATACTTTTAACGGGGTTCGCTGCCGACCCCAAAGTGAAACAATATAAAGTTGGAATTGAATATGATCCGGGTCAAATAAGCAAAGAACAATTAAAACAGATTGTTACTGATTATCTCAGCCATGCGGCTTCAAATTTGTCGCCTCCCAACAATTGGGAAGAGATGCTTGAACCATATCAATTGCGCATTGAAAAGTTAGGTGATGCTCAAAAAACGCCCGTGATCGCTGAAAAAGAGATCGGCTCAACAGAAATAAAATGGTTTTTTGAATAGAATAACACTGCTTTACAGATTAAACTAAGGGACGATAGCCCGTCGATGGAACTCACCCTCCCAATTGGGCAGACGCATGTGGCATCTTATCATTATGGCTTCCATTATGAAGTATACTCTTGCTGGCAATGGACAACGCTTAAGGTTAAATAACTATTTTCTTACGCGGGAGGTCATCGCTAATTGAAATTTGAACTTGGACGTTGCTTGCTGAATGAACGATTGATGGAATCCGGAAAGTCAGCGGAATGGCTGGCGAAAGACTTGCTTTTTAAACCGGAACGGGTTTATGACTTTATGGAAAACAAAAGAGTGATGCCACTCAAAATTGCCATATCGATCGCAGATTCCATCGGCTGTGATGTTCGTGACTTGTATGAATTAATTCCAAACGAATAAGAAGTAAAGGGAGAATAAGAGGGTCTAGCCATGGGCATTAGGAATGATCTGATTGAAGGTGTTTCTGGCATCGGCAAAACTTCGGTCTGCATAGAATTGCAGCGGCGCGGCTACCATGCCATTCATGGTGACCGTGAATTGGCTTATCAAGGCGATCCGGAAACGGGGATACGGACGGATGGTATCACGCATGAGCACCACATTTGGCATGTCGATAAAGTAAAAGCTCTGGTCACCAATCAGGATGAAGCGGCAACATTTTTCTGCGGTGGTTCTAGGAACTTTTCGGAATTCATAGATCTATTTGACGGCGTGTTTGTCCTTGATGTCGACCTTGACACATTGAACCGGCGGCTTGACGAGCGACCGGAGAATGAGTGGGGTGGAAAGCCATCCGAACGGAAACTCATTACGAGATTGCACCAAACGAAAGAAGACATTCCAAAAAACGGAATTATCATTGACGCCACCGCGCCGATCGAGCACGTCGTTGACGAGATCATCTGTCATGTCAAATAAAATAATCGTCGACGAGAGTAAATTACTAACACTTACGGATTGCCGTAGACCAATACACCGTCGCACCTGGATACGAATTGTCATAACGATTGCATAACGCTGATGGTAGGTTCAACTATAGTTATTCTATTATTGACTGAATCGAGATTAACCGTTGCGCCAATTGGCAAAGCAACTTTATAAAAGCCATGACCTGTGGCAAGGTTCGTTATCAGCGGCTTACCGAGAGGTACAACAAATTCGTTGATTAAATCCTCATAGGATTTACCATAAGCCGCCTGGCAGCCTGAGCACTCGCCCATAATAATGCCGATGCAGTCACGAAATTTTCCGGCAAGCTTTAAATGATTCAAGTACCTGTATACGGTATTGGTAGGTTCGTGTGTTTCTTCAAGTACGAGAATTTTATCCCTTGTATCGATTTCGAAAGGCGTGCCCAACGTATCGACAAAGGAGGTCAGATTACCGCCCACAAGCTGCCCTGTAACGTTGCCCGGAACACGGCTGATCAGTGGCATCCCCGGTGGATTGAAGAGGGTCCGGGTTGATGAATACACGGATGTCGCAGAGAAAAACTGATCGAAATTATAAGCGGGCGTATCGGGTTTGAAGTCAATGAGCAGCAGACTATGGAATGTTATTAAATCTACATATTGATGCATTACGTTTAATAGTACCGTTATATCGCTGTAACCTGTCACAATTTTTGGGTTATTGCGGATCACCGTATAATCAAGGTAAGGAAGAATTCCCGCCACTCCTGTACCGCCTCTGGTGGGTAGGATCATTTTAACCCGGTCGTCTTGGAACATCATCATCAAATCAGAAGCCCGCTGCTCGTCTGTGCCGGCAAGAAACCCGTTTTGTGCATATACATATTGACCTAATACAACATTAAATCCCATTGCTCTCAAAATTTCGATCCGTGCATTAATTACGTCTGCAGCGAGCGGACTCCCCAAAGTAACGACTCCAACAGTATCGCCCCTCTGCAGCATTGGCGGACTTATCGGCATGTGCTGATCTTCCTTCCTGAAAATAGAAGAAGCCATTGTCATATCATATCTTTAGAGTATATTGGCAAAATCCCAAGCACAGTACTAAAAAGGAACATGAATGAACGAGAAACCCTCTTTCTTCATTTCCGGCCATGCTCCTCGAGCACACAGCCTTTCTCCAGAGGCGGCACCTGTTCTTTGTTGGATTGGCCCCCATGCTCTCCCTTATAATTAGAATGATATGGAAGTTGAATTGCGATGAAGGTGGTGGGGAATTCGATGAAAATCGCGGTAGGGTTTGTACACGGTATTGGAAAGCAAAAAGAACATTTTCATGAGGCGATGGCAGGGCTCATTAGCAAGCGGTTAGGTGAAATATGTCCGGCGGTGGAGCTGGTCAGCAAGGGAATTTATTGGGCGGATATCACGGACCGGCTGGAAGATGAGCTCAAGGAAAAGCTTGCGCCTGACCATCTGCACTGGAACAAGTGGATCGATGCTCGGGGGTACACCATCAGCTTTCTAGGTGACGCGATTGCCTATCAACCGCTGCCCCACAAAGCAGGTGACGATGATCGGAACTACATCTACACCGCAATTCACGAACGATTTTATGAAAAGCTGCAGGAGCTCGCGCAGTGCACAGGACCCAGCGCCCCGCTGTGCATCATAAGCCACAGTCTTGGCACGATCATCGCGAGTAACTTCATATACGACCTGCAAAACGGCAGGCTGCCAAGCGGCAAGCTTGCATCAATAAGTGAGAATCCTTCTGCACTCGTTCGTGGCGATACGCTAACACATTTTTACACAATGGGCAGCCCGATCGCGATCTGGACGATGCGGTATAACGACTTTGGGAAGCCGATTTCGTTTCCTTCACCTGCTCTTTTGGCCGAGGGGCTCCCATACGGCGAATGGGTTAATTTCTACGATAAAGATGATGTGATCGCCTATCCGCTCAAGCGTCTAAGCGCGGAGTATGATGCGGCCGTGACAGAAGATGTGGAGGTCAGAAACCCGGGTTTTCTGGCCAGCACCCCACTTAATTCACACGGCGGGTATTACCGTTCGAAGACGGTCATCGAGCGGATTGCCAAGTCGCTTGCAGACCTTTACGACCAAACAACCCGACAACCGATTCGTTAAGTGCCAGCGCCGGCAACCGGTAATGAACGGCTAAGCTATTCTAACGATGGCCAAAGGCGCTATCCATCTCCGCCGGTCCGGCCGTTCATTCGGAATTCCGTCGGCGTGAGACCTGTCTCCTGCTTGAATTGATAACTGAAATAGTGAAGGCTCTTAAAACCGAATCTTTCCGCGATCCATTCCAGCTTCTCGCCCTGCAGAAGCGCGAGCTTCGCCCGTTTGATCCTTTCTCTGATAATAAAATGCTTCGGTGTCACCCCCATTTCATGTTTGAACAGCTTGGTGAAATGTACCGGATGATAGCCGCACAAACTCGCAAGTGCGGCAACCGACCAGTTTATGCCGGGCTCATCCTGCATCGCTTGAATGGCCGGTTCGATCTTGTTCCTCGAACCCTGTACGGAGTCGTTCCCGAGCAGCTGCCGACAGATCAGCGTAATCGCCTGCATCATAAGCGAACGCAGTGTCAGCGTATATCCTGGGAGCTCGGATTCGTATTCATGAACCATTTTAGACAGGATCGGTTCAAGTCCGGCAATGGTTAGCAGGGTTGGAATCTTGACTTCTCCGTAAGACGGTATATGAAAAACGGACAGTTGTGGGGCACTGAACGAACCCGGATCGCCATATTTGATTTGGAGTCCGGGATGGACGGGCAAAGGAGAAGAGGTGTGCCAATGGAAATGGACGCTGATATAATCAGTCGTTCGAATAGCCGTCAGCTTCGTTAGGCATTCCGGACCGTAACAAACGCATTCTCCCGGCCGAATGGCTACTTTTTGTCCTCCAATCTCGAGCTCTGCGCAGCCGGACACGACATAGAAAAGCTGATTGTCGGGGATCTTCCGATACCCCCAGTCCGTTCCCGCCTCTGCCGTTGCCCTGGCAGAAAAATTGACCGTTGGCGTAATCCTGTCTAATGTTCCAGTATACATGACCAATCTCCTCCGTCTGAGGCTTAAACTTGCAAATACTCAAAAAGATGATGGATTTCGGAAAATACAACAATGAGCACACCATCTATGATAAACCTATAGGAAGGCGTTTACATCCATCATTATAAAACGGGCGGGAGCGTGAGGTAAGTTGCTGAATGCAAATCAATTGGCCGAATTCGAGAAAAACGGTTTTGTGAAGGGCGGCATTGTCTTAAACGACGAGGAAGTGGAGCGACTGCGAGAAGAGCTTGATTTAGTCATGGAAGGGAAGTCGGTGAATAAACCGGTACTGAACCGAAACATGCTCGCGGAAAGCAGCGATTCCCTTCATGAGGGGATGAAAATGACGGTCAGTGAGAAAGTGGTGCAAATCGTCAACATTTGGATGGCCAGCGACGCTTTTTTTCAGCACGCCGCTCACCCAGTCATTTGTGAGGAGATCGCCCAGCTGTGCGGCACCGATACGCTGCGGATATGGCATGATCAAATCCAATACAAACCACCTGTCTCCGGCGGTCCGACACTCTGGCACCAGGACCACCCGCTTTGGCCGATCATTCAGCCCGCGGACTTGGTCAGCGCTTGGGTCGCGCTCGACGATGCGGTCATCGAGAACGGCTGCATGTGGATGGTGCCCGGCAGTCATAAGTGGGGGAATCATCAACACGATTTGGCGAACACGCCCGATTTCATGCCTTACCATCGTCAGCCGGAGCTGCTGCCGAAGGAAGCAAGAGTGGAAGCGGTTCCGTTTGAAATCAAGAAGGGGCAGGTTGGCTACCACCATTGCCTCACTTGGCACGGAAGCCCCCACAACCGTTCGGAGCGCAAACGGCGGGCAATCGCCGTTCACTACATGCCGGGACATACCCGTTACGAACCGGACGGCAGCCATCCGATGCTGTCATATGTCACGGTTAACAAAGGGGACATTCTGATGGGCGATCATTTCCCGGTCGTCTATTCATCAGCTGCCAACGGGTGATGAAGGCTTGGTAATAGAGGTTGAAGGGGCACTCGAAATCGGGTGCCCCTTTTCCTTGGAAGATCCGATCTGGCGAGGGTTATTTTTCAATCCATATTGTTTTTATTCTCTAGATAATGGTAAAATATATAGGAACGTGTGTTTGTTTTTTGCGTTTTCCACAGATAGGGGGAATAGGCGTGGTTGGAATCGTTGAAAAAGAGCCATTTTCGGTATTAGGAAGCAGGATTGCAGACGAAGTTCCCGAATGGATTCCGCCATTATGGCAAGAAGTAAATCATGACTATATTGAGATAAGCAACCTCGCCATCCGTCATCTTGTGCAAGCGGCTCCCGAATGTTTCGTTAAGGAGTCGATGCGTTCATGATCGAATTGACAAACCGCCAGGCAAGACAATTTCTGTTATTGAAGCACGGGCTCCTAGGTGAATATCAATTTGCTGGAAAGGAGGGAGTATTGGATTTTGTGCGGCAGGTCGGCTGTATTCAATACGATCCCATCGATGTTTGCGGAAAAAACGCCGAATTGGTGCTGCAGTCGCGAATCAAAGGATTTACCAAGAACATGCTCGACGAGCTGCTGTATAAAGATAGACTCCTGATCGACTATCCTGACAAGAATCTGGCTATTATACCTCTCGAGGACTGGCCGTATTTTGAGCGGTACAGGCAGGCCGCCCGACAACATGCCAAGCGCTACCCCGGAATGGAAGAGTTGACTGAGCAAGTGCGGGTTCACATCCACAATCACGGTGCACTAAGCTCGGATGATCTACAATTGGATGGGAATTTCTCGTGGCAATCGGCCATCCACTGGAGCAGCGGAAACAATACGTCCCGGTCGGTGCTGGAACAGATGTACTCGACAGGCGAGTTGATTATCCATCACAAAAAAGGAACACGTAAATATTACGATATTGCCGAGAAATACATACCGCCAAATCTGTTGAATGCGCCGGAGCCGCTGATGGCCGAGCTTGATCATCACAAGTGGCGGGTACTGCGCCGGATCGGTGCTGTTGGCCTGTTATGGAATCGGGCATCCGATGCTTGGCTGAACATATGGGGATTGAAAGCGGTGCAGCGTAACGAGGTTTTCCGGCAGTTGTTGGACGAAGCTCGTATTGTTGCTATTGCCGTAGAGCAATTGAAGGATACGCTGTACTGCCGCGCAGAGGACTTGCCGCTCATTGAAGCCGTCCTGCAAAATCCGAATCCGAAATTTCGCTGTGAGCTGATTGCCCCGCTGGACAATTTGATTTGGGACAGAAAGCTGATCAGCGAATTGTTTGGCTTCGATTACACCTGGGAGATTTACACGCCCGCAATCAAACGGAAATTCGGATATTATGTGCTGCCTCTATTATACGGAGAAAGCCTAATCGGACGAGCCGAAATCATCGCGGAGCGAAAAACCGGAACACTCGTTGTTAAAAACATATGGTACGAGAACGGCATACAGCCAACAAAGCAGTTGCGAACAGCAATGAACCATTGTTTCCAACGTTTCGCATTTTTCAACGGATGCGGGACGATTAGTGAGGTGGAAATATGAATAACGAAGTGATATTGCGAGACGTGAATAAAGAGGACTTGCCGATCTTTTTTGAGCAGCAATTGGACAAGACTGCCAACCATATGGCTGCCTTTACTGCCAAAGATCCAACGGACAAGATCGCCTTTATGTCTCACTGGCACAAGATATTAGACGACGATCGGATTATAAAAAAGACCGTGCTTTTTAACGATGAAGTTGCGGGGCATGTTTCGAGTTTTGAACAGTTCGGTGAACCAGAAGTCAGTTACTGGATCGGACGAGAGTATTGGGGAAGAGGTATTGCAACTAGATCCCTTTCTCAACTTCTTGAGTATGTAAGCATTCGTCCTTTATTTGCTCGTGCAGCAAAAGATAATACAGCTTCTATTCGGGTATTGGAAAAATGCGGATTTAAGATTTGTGGTGAAGACAAGGGGTTTTCCAATGCACGCGCTGAGGAAGTCGAAGAATATGTTTTAAAGCTGCCTATTAAGGCAGAGTAGCAATCTCAATATTTCTCAGCTAACGGAATACGTTAGCTCAATGAACATTGAAGGCAGCCGCCCCCAAAAGCCGGCTGTCTTTTTTCCTAACTTACAGAAAGATAGAACATGTCTGTTGCCATTAAAAATAACAGCGTTTGCAAAAAAAGACAGATTTGAATTAGCCATTGCAACAGTTGAAAAAAGTGGCTGAAGTTGAACAAAACAAGCGAACCCACAGTATCCATCACGATAGATCAATTTAACAAGAACCAGGCACTACATCAAATTTTCATCATATATAGGTGATATCCGTTTAGATTTGATGAGGAGGATATCATGCAGCCTATGTTACCTATGGAAAAGTATTTTGGACAGTTTGAGCTAGTGCATGCTTTTTATGGGGCTATGCCTACTGGTGTCAGTGTTTCGGAAACCGGTCGTATTTTTGTATGCTTTCCGAAATGGGGAGACGACGTCCAATTTACTGTTGCGGAAATTGTAGAGGGTGAGTTGCAGCCTTATCCCAATTTAGAAACCAATTTGGTTAATACTGCGAATATTACGATGTCTTTTGTCAGTGTCCAAAGCATCGTTGCTGACGGAAGAGGAACCCTTTGGGTACTGGATACAGGGGCACCAAATTTTTCTGAACCTATTCAAGGGGGAGCAAAATTAGTTGCTGTTGATTTAAGCACGAACACAATAAGGAGAGTTTATACCTTTACTGAAGATGTTGTTTTGCCAACAACTTATCTGAATGACGTCCGTTTGGATTTTCGGGTAGGCAGAGCAGGCTATGCATATATAACGGATTCTTCTTCCAGAGGGCCAGGGGCTATTATCGTCGTGGATTTAGATAATGGAAACGCGTTTAGACGATTAAATGGGGCAGTATCAACTTCACCTGATTCTCATTTTTTACCAAAAGTAGAGGGTAGAATTTTGATGAATCGAAACCCGGACGGTTCAACTTCCCCTTTTAGAATGGCTTCCGATAGTTTAGCGATTTCTGTTGATGGTAAGGTTTTATTTTATGCTCCGTTAACCAGCCGTCATCTGTTCTCGATCTCAACAGAAGCCCTAAGAGACAGAAGGATACAGGACATGAATTTATCTCAAAATGTGCAGTATTGGGGAGAAAAAGGTGCGTCTGATGGAATGATCACCGGCTCAAAAGGAACCGTTTATGCAGGAGACTATGAAAATAATAGCATCCGGAAAATCTTACCGAATGGCGCAATGGAAACCATCGCGCATGATCCGAGAATTTTATGGCCGGATACTTTTTCGATTGGCCCCGATCAATACTTATATGTCATTGTGAATCAACTACATCGGCAGGCGAGATTTCATTATGGGAAAGACCTGCGGGAAAAACCATATAGTTTACTTCGGTTCAGAATTGATGAATTCCCTGCTCCTACCTTCTGATAATCATCGTAAACGAGCAAAAGACTGATTTTACTCACAGCATATCCTCATTGTAAAATCTTACCGATGTTTGTAAGGAGTAAGGAGGGGTGGTACATATGTAACAAACAGGGGTAATCCTCTGTATTCACTGAGTGATGAATATATCGAAGCTCCTCATCCGGAATTTTTGGTGTTGTGGCCTCATCGAAGCTTGTTAGCAAGAGAGGGAATAAAAGATTCAGTGCGACGAGAAGGAGAACGCCTATGACGGCCGTTCTCCTTTGAACTGACTTACATATATGCCAATTGAATGTCAATAAACTGAACGACGATTTGGCAAATTTCACCTGCTTGATCGTATCCCCAATAAACCGGATAAGCGCCATCGCCGAAACCGGATTGAAACATGGGGACATGGTACTCGGTATCAGGGATTGTCCAGTTTAGCCAATCGCCACCACTGCGTTGATACTGTGGATTTTCGCGATAACTCTTGGCAAACAGGGCTGCAAAATAATCATCGTAAAGATTGCCATCAGGATGTGCTTGATGCCACCGACTAGCAAAGTCGCAAAAAGCTTGATGCGCCTGCTTATCGCAAATACATGCCAGACCGGCATCTACATTGAAGCCAAAAAACTCTCCGTCCCCCATCCCTGAAATATCTTCATGTCCAATCAGAGCTTCCTCGAACCGGACGGCAGGAACATCGGAAAAACGCAGACGAACAGCGGCATAACGGGCACAGTCACCATCCTCGTCCGGCTTCACCACACAGGCTTCGGCTGAGTACGTTCCAACGGACGCCGTTTGGAAATAAGGCTGCTCCTTTATACTCCCCAAATAACATAGCGGATCGCGGACAAGAATTTGGCCGGTAGGAATGGAGGTGGGACCAAAATCTATAACTGCCAGCTGCTTGCCTGCCATTTCAGGCAAAATAAAATAATCATTCAAATCTACAGGGCATTTCAATTTGTGACGCTGCTGCTCCCACTGGGACAGCCATTCACTTGTTGGGATCATGGGCATTTACCTCCTGATATAGGCTTGTAAAAGTAGGGCGTTTTGAGGGTATTGAAGTTACAGGCATTAACACTAAAGTGGCATCCTCCCTATGTTAGAACAGCAACTCGACTTGAATCAACTGCACTTTGCTAAGATGAAGATGACGATGTGGCTTTTGGGGCTATTCGTCTTAGGTACAGAAAGGCACACAAATTGGATATAGCCGCCACCACGGCAAGCCCCCAGAATAAGTTGGCATACGTCTGGCTAGGCGGAAGATGCTTTTGCCATTCCATTGCACTGGACATCACCGCAATGCTGAATGCGCCGCCGATAAACTGCATCAGTTGGTACAATCCCGTTCCTGAACCCATCTGAGAAGAGGGGAGTATACACGAAATTTCGTTAGATACGCTGCTGCTAATGATAGCAAAGCCTAAATTCATCAGCATGTACACAAAAACATTGGCCACCCAAAATTGGGTGCCCAGTCCTGCGAATAATACAGCCGCCAATAATACGAGCATAGGAGTCGTACGCAGCATTCTGCTGCTTCCCCGCTCGTCGATCATCGCCCCGACCCTCCTTGATAGCAATGTAGACAAAATAGCACCTGAAAAAATAACAAATCCGGCATGACTTGCACTCAAACCAAAATGTTTCAATAGCATTTGCGGTAGCAAAAAAAGCGTTGCAAAGTTGCATAAATAGGCTAAGACCCCGATGAAAGCAAGCATTAGATAGGTTCTGTTAGCTAGTAATGACGGCAGCAAAAACGGATGCTTCGCTCGGCGGATATGCAGAGTAAAGACGATTATCCCTGAAATTCCGATCAACAAGGCAACGGGATGATAGTTGGTGAAAAATAGCAGGAGACCTGCTGTACCTGCACTCAGTGTCACTGCCCCCATTACATCGAAAGACCGTTTGGACATCGACTCTTTTGGAATCAAACACATAAGCAGCGGGGCAATGCACAACAGCGAGGATGTAATGGCAAAAAGATATTTCCATCCGAGATATTGCACCACAAAGCCGCCAATGACCGGGCCAAGTCCAAAACCCAGTGACACGGAGGACATGATGAACGTCATCGATTTCCCTCTGCGTACCTGAGGTATGTAACGGGATAGGAGCACTATGGACAGGGAGAGTGCCGCCCCGGCCCCGGCAGCTTGCACGATGCGGGCAGTTAGCAGCACCCAGAAATGGTTACTCAGCATCGCCCCAACCGAGGCGCCTCCCGTCAAAACCAGACTCATGCCGAACAATCGGTTAAGCGGAACCAAATCAGACAACCGGCTGTAGGTGATCGAGGAGATGGCGAACATAATAGAATAGCCGGTGACGGTCAACGAAACGATAGATGAAGGTAGGTTGTAATCATGGCTTAAATCGCTTAATGCCAAATTAAACATGGCCGTATTCATTGTGACTAACACAACAGTAATGCAAAGCAACGTAATAATAAAGCCTTCACGGGGAAGCAAGAGAACTTCATTTTTCTCGGTCTTCGTATTGTGGAGAGCATCCTCCATGAGATTTCCTTCTTTCCTTCTTATATTGTGAGAGGTTACATATCTAGCGATCTAATGCCTACTTCTACTCATTGAACACTCCTCCTAAAAGGTTTATTTATTCCAAACCCAGCGCTATTTCATTTTGGAATGGCTTGCTGTACAATAAAGAGACCGAACGGTATCTTTTATATTATCAGGATTCTAGTAAATGACAAGGCCAGAATTGTATAATTTATTTAAAACCATTGAAATAAAAGAGGTTCATACGGAGGAGCACATGAAAAAAGGGGATCGAACACGGGAATTTATTATTATGAAATCGGCTGAAATTTTTAACCAGAGAGGATATGCCGGCACATCGCTAAACGATATCATTAACGACACAGGAATTAAGAAGGGGGGCATCTATCGACATTTTGCCAGTAAAGACGAGATCGCGCTGGAAGCTTACAATTACGCTGCCGGCATGGTCAACAGAAAATTTTCTGAGGCGATCGACCAAGAGCAGTCTGCTTCAGGAAAGTTAATGGCTTTTTTTCGTGTCTATGAGGATGTTGTAAACAATCCACCATTTATCGGCGGATGTCCTATGCAGAATACAGCTGTAGAAAGTGACGATACGCATTCAGAGCTTTGTGGTCGGGCAAGACAAGGTTTGCATACGTTCTTGGATATGATGAAAAGTATCATTCGTGACGGCATTCAAGCTGGGGAGTTTAGAGAGGATCTGGATGTGGATGCGCTAGCATCATTTGCATTCTCCTTGTTGGAGGGAGGGATTTTGCTGAGCAAGCTGGATGGAGATAACAAACACATGCTAATGAATACAAAAATCTTCTCGTCCTATTTGCAGCAGTGCTGCTTAAAGACACATTAATCTGGTGTCTGGCACATCGCATTGGAGTAGGCTGCTGTTTTGGGTAAGAAGAAGTGTTAAATAAGCTGTTATAAAAAGGGCGTACCGAAACCGCAACGCAGTGCAGTGGTACGTCCTTTTACTGGGAGATGAAACCTGACTCATGTATGTGATCTAAAACTATTCCTTACTTTTGAGCAATTTTAAGGTAACGATAAATGGTGGCTTCCTGATGTTTTTAGTCAGCATGATCCGTCTCCTATCCTTGCGCTGTGGGGCGGACCACGATTTCACTGACATCCACGTTATGGGGCTGCTCAATTGCGAACGCAATAGCTTTAGCGATAGAGTAGGGGGATAACCCAATATTCTGATAAGCTTCGAGTTTGGCTTTCATCTCTGGGTCCCTTATAGCGTCCAGAGCATCCGATTGCATGGATCCAGGTGTGTTTGTGAATCCGGGTGAAACAATCGTTACGCGAAGCTTATCGCCGGCCTCTTGACGCAGACCTTCTGAGATCGCACGAACGGCAAGCTTTGTCCCTGCATAAACCGACATATTAGGCAAAATCCGATAAGCTGCCGTGGAAGCAATGTTAATAAAATGTCCTGAGCCCTGATTCCGAAAAGTGGGTAGTGCCGCTGCTATCCCATATAGAACTCCTTTAACATTGATGTCAATCATGTCTTCCCACTCCTGGACCCGCAGATCGTCAAAGGGAGACATGGGCATGAAACCCGCATTATTAATAAGAACATCAAGCTTGCCGAATTTCTCGCTTGCCAATTGGACAAGGTTTGAAAGGTCTTCGGACCGCTTCACGTCAGTAACGAGATAAGCAGCCTTACCGCCAGACTTCTCAATCCGGTTAGCTATTGCTTCAAGCTGATCCGATCGCCGCGCGCCAAGTACAACTTGGGCTCCTCTCTCGGCAAGCAGCATTGCAGTTGCTTCACCGATTCCGCCACTTGCGCCTGTTATTACAATGACTTTATCTTGTATTCCGGACACACTCACCACTTCTTTCTTCTATAATATATGTCTCTTACACATTTCATTTTAAGAAAAGTGGCGGTTCAACCGGTAGATCATTCATGCCCGTTCCTTGCCTAATCCCGCCAGAGAAGTATAATGGGTTTAACTGATTTTTGAACAAAAGAGGTTGGTGCATAAACTTGAAAGAGCTCATTTCCGAGTTAGTCCAGTACATGGATCGTCTTACACCGATGGATGGCGTACACAGCATGGCAATTCCTGAGCTTTATTTCAGACGTCAATCTCAGCAGTCACGGCCAGTTTACAGTAGCAGCCATCCTTCCCTTTACATCGTTGTCCAAGGTTCTAAAACGGTGGAATTAGCCGAGGAAAAATATAATGTGGACCCAGGTAGCTATTTGGTCTCTCCGGTTCATCTGCCTGTGATCGGACAAATTACTGAAGCATCGCCAAGCCATCCGTACCTAAGTTTACAACTGACCTTCGATCCGGATCTTCTTCTCGATATATCGAAAACATCCAGTCCTTCGAAGAAGATGACGACTGAACGAGGAATCCTGCTCAATTCGTCAACCTCGGACTTGCTTAAAGCGGTTTTACGCCTTGTAGAACTTCTGGATACCCCCTCTGATATTGAGATGCTGGCTCCCTTGATCGTTAAGGAAATATTTTATAGGGTCCTTCAAGGCGAGAAGGGAGAGCTGCTGAAGCAATTTGCCGTGATCGGAAGCTATGCTCAATGTATATCCGAAGCCATACAATGGATCAGAAATCATTATTCCGAGCCTCTAATCATTGAAGAGCTGGCTAAGACGGTCAAGATGAGTCCGAGGAGCTTGCATAGACATTTCAAGAAAGTAACGGCCATGAGTCCGCTTCAATATCAAAAGATCATTCGCTTGCAAACAGCAAGACGACTGCTGCTTACGGAAAACCTGGATGCAGCTAACGCAGGATTCCGTGTTGGATATGAAAGTCCTTCACAATTTAATCGAGAGTACGCCCGGTTATTTGGACGTCCCCCGATAAGGGATATTCATGATTTACGTGAATTCTCCTTCAAGAACATAAACACTTAACAGCCCAGCCGCATTGATGCGGCTTTTTTTAGTTTCTGTTGAGGTAACGAAGGGTAAGCTCCATCTGTCAGATAACTAGGACTCATGCAGCTGCCCGGACTCCTTGTGACGCCAATTTACGAATACCAAGGACAATGCAATTAACGTGAGGATAATCCCAAGTACTCGAAATCCCTCGAAGCTGAAGTTATCTCCCATTACGCTGCTAATGAGTAATGAGGAGAGAATGGTTCCCAGGTATCTTGAGGTATTAAATATTCCAGATGCTACACCTATAATTTCTTTTGGTGAACTTTGGAATAAGGCCGCTTGCATAGCGACACTGTTTAACCCGTTGCTAATACCGAATGCAGCTAAAGCCACACACACACTGATAACCGGTGAAGTCTGATCCAGTGTCATGATCACGATCCATACGGACCCAAATGTCATCAGCACTCCGGACATAAGCAGTGCTGGTCGAGGTCCTGATTTATCGACCCATCGTCCTGCCATCGGAGAAGCAACGAGCGAGCATAAGCCTAAGCTTAGCATGAGCATCCCGGTATGGAACTCGCTGACATGACGTACGATTTGCAAGTAGGACGGAAGTCCGAAAAAGAGAGAGTAAAAAAGCAAGTTAACGACCATGAATTCGACATTGACCCAAGTCATTGCAGGATATTTAGCGAATGTGCGTAAAGGAATAAAGGGTGCCTTCGCTTTTAACTCATGTCGCACGAAAGCTGCCAGTCCAACGAAGCCAATCAGCCCGACAATAACGTTACTAAATGAAATTTGACCAGATGATTTTGCGGACAATAATCCAACGAGCAGAGCAACCAGACCCACAGTGAATAGCAGAACTCCTGGCGCATCAATCAAATCAGACCATCTGCGAAAGGACATGTTGCGAGCAACGGATGTCATAGACGGAACATCATTAGGAATATGCCTCCAAGCTAATAAAAAGCTTGTCACTACGAAGGGGATATTAACCAAAAAGATAGCAGGCCAGCCCCACCAGTGAATGATGACCCCGCCAATAAAGGGGCCAATCGCTGCCGCTCCGGATAGGAATATGGACAAGACTGACAGTGCAGTCGCTTGTTTCTCCCTAATATGAATTCGCACAATGGCCATTCCAACCGCAACCATCATGCTTGTTCCGATGGATTGCACAATGCGGAACACGATGAGCCAACCAAAGTTTAGGGATAGTGGAGCTAATAATGATGCAACGAAGGATACAACAAGCCCGCTAAGAAATATCCTCCTCCGACCGAATAAATCGCTGGCTTTTCCCATGATAGGTTGAGCGATAGCACTTGCAATGTAGAAAGAAAAAATGATCCAGGATACCACTGTATAGTCGAGTTGGAACACATGTTGTAGCCTTGGGATAGCAACTGAAACCATTGAAGAATTTAATGGGTTCAATAGAATCCCTAGTCCAACGGAGATCATCAACCACCTATTGCGAATACTCATTTTTATCCCTCCGATCTGTATGTTAGTGTCATCATCGTACTTGAAATCATTTATTTATTCCAACGCATTTTATGTTATGATTTCATTGACTCAAAGGAATGAAAGGAGAGTGTGAAATGGAACTTCTTCAACTGAAATATTTTCTCGAGGTAGCTCGTTTGGAACATATGACTGAAGCAGCACGAAGTCTGCATGTCACTCAATCGTCACTAAGCAAAACGATTGGGCGCTTGGAGGAGGATTTGGGGGTCCCGTTATTCGATCGAATAGGGAGGAAACTGCGATTGAATGAGTTTGGAAGCAGATTCTATCGCCGTGCTGAAAGGGCGTTGTTTGAATTGGAACAGGGGAAGCAGGAGATTAGCGATGTGTCCAGACAAGAACATGGCACACTCGAATTGGCGGTGACCACCGCAAGCACATTGCCACAGATCCTTCGAGAGTTTCGGAACAAGCGTCCCGATATCCAATTTCATGTGCAAATGCTCACCACGCAGGAAATGGTTACGCTTCTTCATAGAGGAGAGGTTGATTTTTGCTTGTCCTCACCGCCTATACAAGGGGAAGACATTGAATGTCAAATCATGTTCATCGACCCGATTCTTGTAGCTGTTCCCCAAGGGCATCGGCTTGCTAACCGAAACAGCATATCTTTGACTGAGCTAAGGGATGAATGTTTTGTTGGTGTGAAAAGAGGCTACGGTACTCGTGATCTGGTGGATTCTATATGCAAATCGGTTGGATTTGAACCTACATATGTGTATGAGGGTGACGAACCTGCAAGGCTAAGTTCTTTAGTAGAAGCGGGAATTGGCATAGCCTTTATACCGAGTACGGCAAGGTATTCTGGGGAACATATCAAATATCTCAAAGTAGAGAATCATGAATTGGTACGGGAGATAGCTTTGTTATGGCACAGGAGTCGGTACATTTCGCGGGCTGCTCTCGAATTCCGTGAGGTAGTTGTGGAATATTTCGGGACGTTATCCAAACAGACAAATTAATTATCCTTCATAAAACCCAGAGAAGCAGTTCACCATCATGATCGTCTACTTTTGTTGAACTAGCGGGCAGGTTAGATTAAACAAGAATGCCCAGAAACGTTGATGAATTAGACCGCTACATTGCATATAATGAAGGTACTGCCCTTCGGGGAGATCGTTAAAGGAGGACACGATGAACGAGAAAGCATTTGACGAACCATTATTTGCAAGCTTGAAGCCGGGCTTAACCTCGTTCTGTTACCGAATGCTAGGCTCCATGGACGATGCGGAAGATGCTGTTCAGGAGACGAGTATTCGGGTCTGGCAGAGCTGGAGCACGTTCAGACAGGATTCCTCGTTCAAAACTTGGGTCTATCGGATTGCCTCCAACCTGTGCTTGGACAAGCTGAGGCAATCCAAACGCCGCGCGCTTCCCGTTGACCTGTTCGACCCGGCCGTCGCCATCGTCGAGCCGCGCCACACGCTGCCAGACTCTGCCTGGATCTGGCCGTCTTCCGACTTTGGGGGCAATCCGGAGGATCGACTCGTCCGCAGAGATACCCTTCAACTGTGCTTCATTGCTCTCCTGCAGACCTTGCCTCCGCGGCAGCGTGCGGTACTCATTTTAAAGGATGTATTTGAATGGTCCTCCAAGCAGATCGCAGAAACGTTGGCGATGTCGCCGGCAGCTGTGAACAGCGCCTTACAGAGAGCACGTGAGACGATGGACCGGGCGCAGCTTCGCTCGGATGAGCTCAGCAGCATGGACGTTCAACCGGAGCAAGAGCTGCTGTCCCGGTATGTGGAGGCCTTCGAGCAATTCGATATTGCTGCGCTCGTAGCGCTGTTCCACGAGGAAGGCTGCATGTCGATGCCGCCCTTCGAGATGTGGATCCACGGCAAGGAAGATTTGTCCGCCTTCTATTCGCTTACTCGCTGGCATTGCGAAGGTTCGCGTTTTGTGCCCATTACGGTGAATGGCGGTTATCCGGCGTTGGCCCAGTATATGCCGGACAAAGACGGCTCCGGCCTGGTTCCCTGGGGCATCCACGTCATCGAAATCAAAGAAAATCAAATCCTGCACGTTCAAAACTTCATCAATACAAAATTATTTTCGCGATTTGGGCTGCCTGAGCGACTCGACCGATGAATTTTGTATTTGGCATTCGTCTATATCATTGAGATTAACCAAACGACGAATATGATGAGAGAGGTGTCCAATCCAATGGAAACGAATCAACCAACGAAAGTAACTGTACAAACCGTCATTCAAGCTCCCGTCGAGAAAGTATGGCGCTATTGGTCCGAGCCGGAGCACATCACGAAGTGGAATCAAGCGTCCGAGGACTGGCATGCGCCGAGAGCGGAAAACGATCTACGGGTTGGCGGCAAGTTTTCGACACGGATGGAAGCGAAGGATGGCAGCATGGGCTTTGATTTTGGCGGCGTCTACGATGTTGTGAATCGGCATGAGGCGATCGGCTACACGATGGAAGACGGAAGAAGAGTAGATATTGCTTTCGTCGATCAAGGGAATGAGACGAAGGTCATTGAAACGTTCGACGCGGAAAGCTCCAATCCCGTTGAGTTCCAGCAAGCAGGCTGGCAAGCGATCATGGACAATTTCAAAGCCTATACCGAACAAAACTAATCATCGCGAAGAAGACGCCGGGGAAGATGCCCGCCGTCTTTTCTTTTTAAACCCTGGTATGAGCATGCTCCCCGTTAGCCTTAACCTTGTGCCGCATCCATGTTCATGTAGTTAATGGCCCACAGATGGCCGTCCAAGTCCACGAAGCCCCAATGATACATGATCCCATGATCTTCAGGTTCAGCGTGCAATTTCCCGCCCAAGGAGAGCGCGGTATTCACGATTTCATCGACCTTTTCCCGGCTCTCGAAGGCCAGCGCGATCGTCATCTGCGCATACTTGCTCGTATCGACGATTTCCCTCTCCGTGAGCGTAGTAAAGAATGCTTGATTGATCAGCATGACCTGCAGGTTGTCGCCGATGATGATGGCTGCCGAGTTCTCGTTATCGGGGAATTGCGGATTGAGATCGAATCCGAGTCCAGTGAAGAACGCTTTCGATTGTGCTACGTTTTTTACAGGCAGGTTGAAGCTCGTGAATGCGGACATTAATGCCATTTTTAAAACTCCTCTTCGTCAAATTAGTTTGTGTTCGTTTACGCCTTCGCTTATATAGACGACAGCCGATCCGGGAATTCATCGGTCTGAATACAGACTCATTCTTTAAAATAGGGCGTAATCCCGCTTGAATATAAGTTCTCCACTAGCTTGAAAAATTGTTCTGACGATAAATCCTTTTGACGCTGGATCCAAAGACGAAATAAAGAAAGGGACGTTGTCAGGTAAAACTCAATGAAGTATGGCGTTAAGGTATGGTTTTGCGGAACGTTTAATTCTAATTGCCCCACAATGATTTCTTTTTTTAAGCGTTTTATAAACCGGGCGCTTCCATAATCTCCTAAAAGAGCATTAAGAACCAGGAGATGTTCTCTTTTGTCCAAACAATAGAGCGTATCTTGAAACGTATGCATCGAGAGCTCTTGATTCGCCAATTCTTTTTTCATGTCATTCAATAAGTCATTTTCAACCGAGTCTAACAATTCGTAAATGTCAGTAAAGTATTGATAAAAGGTGCTGCGGTTATAACCTGACTTATTCGCAATTTCCTGAACCGAAATTTTCTCAATCGGCTTTTGGCTATATAACTCACAAAAAACTTCTATAAACGTTTGTCTTGTTTTCTCCGTTATTTGCGGTTGCTTTTTCATGTTACCCTCCTACTAGCCAATAAAAATATCATCCGACAAATTCTAAAATACTGATGGTTGATCAAGGAATAATAAAGATTTATGATCACATCATACAACACGTTGTCTGATTGTCCAAAGGAAATGTTAATAAGTAGGGGTGGTTTTCATGTCAGCAAAACAAGATAGAATTTTAATTTTTGGTGCAGGTGTCATCGGCAGTATGTACGCAATGAAGTTTATTGAAGCAGGGTTTGATGTTACCCTACTTGCCCATTCGAAAAGATTTAAATCATTAAGCGAAAATGGCCTGCAGTATAAAGAACAAGGTTCAGTTAAATCGATACAAGTGCAGGTCATTGATACGCTCGAAAATGATGATATTTACGATTTTATTTTCGTCACCGTTCGTTATGACCGGTCCGAATCAGCGTTGTTAGCGCTAAAAGATAATCAAAGCAAACATATCGTTACGATGACTAGTAATTCAATTGGGTTTTCTTCGTGGCTGGATATCGTAGGGGATCGACTTTTACCCGCTTTTCCCGGCTTTGGCGGACAGATTAAAGATGGAGTATTGCATGCTCGATTTCTACCAAAGATGATAGCGGCAACTGCATTTGGAGAAGTGAATGGTGAAGTGACAGAACGTATCAAAAAACTCGCAAAATTATTTAAAACAGCAAAGCTTCCCTACGTTATTAAAAAGGATATGCAAGCTTATCTCATCACACATTCGGTATCCGACATTGCCATGTTGGGCGTTATACATTCTGAGAATAAAATAATTGACAAAAAAACAGTCAGAACCAGAAAGACGGCACGCCAAATAACAGTCACTTTAAAAGAGTATCTAAGGGCCATACAAAATGCAGGCGTTTCAATTGATCCACCCATGCTTAAAGTGGTGCTTAAATTTCCAAACTTATTATTGGATCTGTTCTTTATGACATGGCTACGAACTAAAATGGTTCGCGATATGATGTTACCGGACTATGCGAATCGTGCTAACCATGAGATTGTGCAGCTGAGTCATGACTTAATGAAATTTTTAAGTCAAAAGGATATCAAATCGGCTGCGCATTTATCTGAATAGATGGAAGACGACAAGAACATGGTTGAAGATAGCAATCCAAAAGAACTTGGAAACTTTTGCTGTGATACTATTAAAAATACCAGTCGTCCGTTGATCGAAACTTGAATGGAATTTCTTACAAATACAACGCTAGGAGGCTTAAGCATGAATGGGAAAAAATGTGGTTACGAGAAAGTAAATGGATTAAACATGTATTATGAAATCCATGGGAGTGGTAAACCACTAATTTTGCTCCATGGCCAGTTTGCGACTGCCAGCATGTTCGATCCCATATTACCGGAGTTGGCTCTTCACCGCCAGGTAGTATTAATTGAACAGCAAGGCCATGGTCATACCGCAGACATTAACCGCCCCTTAAGTTTTGCTCAAATGGGTCGTGACACCGCTGAACTTGTGAGTCAGCTAGGAATCACGGAAGCAGATGTGTTTGGATATAGTGCTGGTGGCACAGTTGCACTGCATCTGGCGAAGTCTAATCCTCACCTTGTTCGCAAGCTGGCACTAGCCTCGACTATTTATAGTATGGATGGCTATTTTCCCTATATCGTCGAAGGCATAAAGCATGCTTCTGCCGAATCTTTTCCATTACAGATGAAGCAAGAATACGAACGTGTAGCCCCCCATCCTGATAACTGGTCCAAACTTATTGCCAAAGGTGCAGAAATGGCGAATAACCCGAATACAGAGGATTTTCTTGAGCCGACGCAATTGCAACAAATTACCGCACCCGTTCTGCTTGTCATTGGAGACAGAGATATTATTCGCCCAGAGTACGCCAATGAAATGGCAGAGCTGCTTCACACCAACCTCATCGTAGTGCCTGGAGATCATGTTTCGTATATTTCTGCTCAACCTCAGATTTTGCTCGGTCATCTAATAAAATTTTTCCAGTTACCCCATAACCAGTAAAGCCTAAAGCCTATGGTATCACCGCAGCGGCTTCTGATATGTCCGGGTTAAATCCGGCGATGGGTAGAGAGCCTTGGTCGTCATTCTTTATTATTTAATCTGCCGATACTCTGAAGGGGAAACACCGGCGATGGATTTAAAGACAGAGGAGAAATAATGTTGATCGGCGAAATTCAGCTTGTTTGAAATTTCGTTAATGCTGAGATGGGTATTCAGTAAATATTGCTCGGCCAATTCAATTTTATGTTTGCGAAAATAGGCGTAAGGCGTGATCCCGTACGTTTCCCGAAACATCTTGATCATATGATTTTTCGAATAGCCGAGTTGTTCACACAGATCGTCCAAATCCACTTTATTCTCGATATTGCCGTCCAGATACGACTTGATCTGCTCGGATATGGTTGGGGCTTTATGTTTTAAATGGTTCTTTAAGCGCAATACGATTTTAAGAAGAAGGACGGTTACTTCGTCTATAAAACTGGGATAGTCCATATGTGTGGCCGACGAAAGACTAATGATTTCATTCATATAGGAGAGAATGTTGCACTCCTTGATGAGATACGTATTTTCAGGGAGATATTGTTTGAATAAAGATTCGGCAAAATCACCATTAAAAATAATCCAAATTTTAATCCAGGGCTGATCTTCGCTGGAATAATAGATATGGTCGCTGTTTTTAGTCAATATGTAAACGTCGTTTTTCTGAGGGTACAGCGTTTGGGAATTGATCTCTAGAACGCCGCTGCCGTCGATGATGTATTCAAACGAATACAGGTTTTCTCCATGGCGTTCGATCCGGTAATTCTTATCACAGTAAGAGATGCCCGACATGAGCACATTGAGTGGAAGCTTGGAATCATTAAGATGCCAAAAATTGAAAATGGTTTCGTTCATCATGATAATCCTCACATTTACAATGATAAATCCTATTAAATTACGTTTTGGAACATGATAAATTATACACTAAGAAACGCATTAATGGGAGGAATCCATATGAATCTTCGTGCACCAGCTGTTCCGCTGATTACGGTTGATCCTTATTTTTCCATCTGGTCGATGGCAGACAAGCTCAATGAATCGGACACCAAGCATTGGACGGGCAAGCCACACCGGATGACCGGCACTGCGCTTGTAGATGGAAAAGAATATGTTTTCATGGGCGTTAAGCCGGATAGCCTGCTCATGGAGCAGACAAAATTGGATATTCATGCATTGTCAAGCCAATACGAATTTGCATGTGATGAGATTCGGTTAACCGTTACGTTCACGACTCCATTGCTGTTGGATGATTTGAAGCTCATGTCCAGACCGGTGTCTTATATTCATGTGACAACCGAGTCGAACGACGGGAAAAAACATGACGTCACAGTTGCCATCACTGTAGATGGAGAGCTATGCCAAAACTTGAAATACGAGTTTCCGACCGTGTACACGGATCTGAGCGAACCTGGTTTTACTTGCGGCAAGGTGGGCAGCAGCATTCAGCATCCGTTAACCAGATGCGGGGATGATCTTCGAATTAACTGGGGCTACGTCTATCTCGCATCCAATCATAGCGGCGCTTCAGTAAGCGCTTCCGAAGATATAAACCTCTACGGAACCGTAAATCATGCCATGGGGCTATCGATCGTTCTGGATACGGAGCAGAATGCAGAAGGGCTTTTTGCAGTCGGCTATGACGATATTAAATCGATTGAATATTTTCACGAAAAGCTGGATGCCTATTGGAGAAAAGACGGAGAGACGATTGAAGAGGCGATAAAGCAGGCGCTAAATGAATATGATACGTTGTATGAAAAATGCGAACGGTTTGCTGAAAAATTGTATCAAGACGCCTCAGCATCGGGAAGCGAAAAGTATGCAGACCTGGTATCCCTCGCTTACCGGCAAGCGATTGCCGCCCACAAAATCGTAGCGGGTCCGGATGGAGAAGTTCTGTTCATTTCCAAGGAGAACTTCAGCAATGGCTGTGCGGCTACGCTTGACGTGACTTACCCATCCATTCCACAATTTTTGCTATACAATCCCGAATTGGTGAAAGGGATGCTTCGGCCGATATTTAAGTACGCATCAACCGATGTTTGGCATTTTGACTTTGCTCCCCACGATGTGGGCACTTACCCGCTTCTGAATGGGCAAGTATACAGCAACGGAACTACGCCCGACTGGCAAATGCCGGTTGAAGAATGCGGCAATATGTTAATATGCGCTGCGGCTGTTGCGATAGCGGAGCAGGATGTTTCATTTGCGCAAGAAAACTGGGGACATCTTGAAACTTGGTGTCAGTACTTGATCCAAAACGGCATCGATCCGGATAACCAGCTGTGTACGGACGATTTTGCAGGGCACCTGGCCCATAACTGCAACTTGTCGCTAAAAGCGATTATGGGTATCGCCAGCTTTTCTATCTTGAATCGCATGGCAGGAAACGAGGAAAAGGCAGAGGAACTCATGGAACTCGCCCGATCGATTGCGGAGCAATGGAAGTCTATGGCTGCAAACGATGACGGTACGTTCCGTCTGGCATTCGATCGCCCCGGCTCTTTTAGCATGAAGTATAATGCCATCTGGGATAAAATCTTCGGCCTGAACTTATTTCCTGAAGATACGTTCAAGGCAGAGACGCAAGCCTATATCGAGAAGCATTCGGGTACCTACGGCCTTATGCTGGACAATCGCAACACCTACACCAAATCCGATTGGATCGTGTGGAGTGCCGCGCTCTGTGAAGACAAGGATGATTTCAATACGATCGTCGATCGGTTATGGCTCGCTTACGATCAATCGGAGAGCCGCGTTCCGATGACCGATTGGTACCAGACGACCGACGCGAAGATGGTTGGTTTCCAGAACAGATCGGTACAAGGCGGGTTATTTATCAAGCTTCTTATGGATAAGGAGATTTGCAAGCTTCAATCGTAGTCAACGACTTGCATTAGAATAGCGAAATAGTCAAATCCCCCTTTGAGTATTTATTCTGAAGGGGGATTTGCTGTCTTCAGATGAAAAGGTAGATATCAGCTGGAAAATCACATTGCGTGCCAAGAAAGCCAATGGTGACAACGTTGATTTGAGTTAGAGATCCGCGTTCCAATAATATAAACTGACCAGACGCTAACCAAAGGTAGCTTGGAATAATAAGAGGCTTTTTTCTAATTTGATGACATGAAGCATAAACATAAACAAAGGCGAACCTTTAATTCTAAGTAACAGATTCATTGGAGGCTGATGGGATGATGACCGAAGGAGATTGGGTATTTGCCAGCTACAGAGGGCAGAAGGTTACCGGCTTCTTGTTGCTGATGCGGGAATCCACGGTTTTGGTTCAAGCCACAATTCCACATGATTTGGGAATTATCGAAGTTTCTGCGGATCGGATTTCTTGGAATAACAACGCTGTAATATGTATCGACGATTTACCGGAACTTATAGATCTCTCCTTGGATTGGAAAGATAAAGAGTGGTTTGAGAAGTGGACACACGAACTATCGTTATGTAAGCGGTTAACGGATCAAAATGTATCGATGAGGTCGTGAATGAGCTGGCCCGGTGTTAAACCGATGCTATATCTGAGCTGCAGGCGTTAAGCTAACGGACAGTTCGTTGAATGAGTTGTAAATTTAACATTTTAAAGGAAGAGCATTTCTTTATAATGAGAAATGCTTTTTTGTTTTTATAAAAACGATATTAATTTATTGTAAAACAATAAATTATGTGGCAAAGTAAAAACTGACATCAAATAAGTGAGGTGCACTTATGAAACGAGGAACAACACTCTTTTTGAAGATGGCTGTTATTATGATTGGGATACCCATTCTCGCATTTTGCATATTTTTAGTGCCTAAGATCGGGAATTTTGCTGGAGAATTGTATCCCAAAATAGCTTATATGAAATCTCTCGTTTTAATGGATATGTACGCAGCAGCGATTCCATTTTACTTTGCTCTGTATCATGCCTTTACACTTTTAAGCTATATTGACAAGAACCAGGCGTTCTCGGAATTATCGGTAAAAGCATTAAAAAATATAAGATACTGTGCCATCACAATCAGTACCCTGTACCTGTTAGGTATGCCACTCTACTATCTCTTGGGAAGGAGAGTTGACCCTCCAAGTTTCATACCAATGGGATGGGTCATTATTTTCGCCTCTTTGGTGATCGCCGTGTTTGCTGCGGTTCTCCAAAGACTTTTACAAGAAGCGATTCATATAAAATCAGAAAATGATTTAACGGTCTGAAGTGGAGCATATGGCGATTTACTTGGGCCCAAATATTAATCCCTTTACTTAAACGATGATCGAGGCGTATAATCCGTTAAGACATCGGAGTAAGGAGAGGGAAATTGATGATGAACAACGGGTTGGTTAATGCGATTATCGCGTATATCATGTGGGGGGTTCTCCCGCTTTATTGGAAGTTGTTTAACGATGTGCCGGCAGGCGAGATACTGTCACATCGGGTTGTCTGGTCGTTCGTCTTTATGGGTATTTTCGTCGCAGTCCAGCGTCGCTGGGGTGACATGAAACGGATTGTGTCTAGCCGCTCGCTCCTGCTGTCGCTCACCGCTAGCGGACTGCTGATCGCTGCCAATTGGCTCATCTTCATCTGGGCGGTCAACAACGACCATGTCGTTGAGACAAGTCTTGGCTATTATTTGAACCCGTTGGTGAACGTGCTGCTTGCGGTTGTCTTCCTTCGTGAGAAGCCAAACCGTGGCCAATGGCTCGCGATTGCCATTGCTGGCGCCGCGGTGCTCATCATCGCCATCGACTACGGACGGTTCCCATGGATTTCAATCTCACTGGCCGCGACGTTTGGCTTGTACGGCCTCGCGAAGAAGAAGATCGGACAAGACGCTTCTGTAGGCTTGCTGTCGGAGACAGCTGTAGTCCTGCCCGTTGCGCTTGGCTACTGGATCTATTTGGCCGCCGTGGGAAAAACGACAGCATGGACGCTGCCTGTGTCCACTTTCGTCGAACTGCTTCTTTCCGGCGTGGTAACAGCGCTACCGCTGCTTTTCTTTGCGCGAGCGGCCGCCCGGATGGCCCTGTCTACACTCGGCTTCGTACAATATATCGGGCCGACGATCATGCTGTTACTGAGCGTATTCGTGTTCAAAGAATCGGTCTCGCCGGTTCTTCTCATCGGCTTTGCGCTCATCTGGACAGCGCTTGTCGTATACGCTACAGCATCGGTTCGCGGCACGAAACTCGCGAAGGCTCGATGACGGCGGCAAAATGTCTACCCGGTAACGTTATATCAGCCATTTCCGTCCGCTGGGGGGGAGATGGCTGTTTTCTGTTCGGGGTTAAACGAACTGCGTACAATTCTTACGTGTTATTGACAAAAATAAATACCCCATATATAGTGTAGTCATCTACATGAATTCAAGGAGAAACCTATGCCAAGCGTTTTCGAAATGTACCCCTATAGCCTATACATCAAAGTCATTGCACAACGGGTCCGGGAAATCATCGACCAGCTTCTGAAAGACCACGGCTTGAATAGCTCGCAAGCGATTCTTCTCTCGCATATTCATCAATCCATAGAGGAGCATATAGAGATCAATCGAAAGTATCTTGAAAAAACAATGGCTTTAAGCGGTCCGTCTGTGACGAATTTATTGAACGGTTTGGAAAAGTCCGGATTCATTACGCGTAATAGCAACCCTAAGGATGGACGCAACCTCCGTATTGACATAACAGATAAAGCCAAACAATTTCTTAGCGAGAGGAGTGATGCCTTCTCGAAATCTGAAGAATTGATCACACAAGGGATGTCTGATGCCGAAAAAGCCATGTTTGTTTCATTGCTGACCCGTGCTTTTGAAAACGTCGAAAAATAGCCGCCGAATGGATGAGTTTACCACATTTGATTATTTTTTTGAACAAATATGTAGACGGCTACATAATTTTATTTTAAAGTTCAGGAGGTTTCCATAATGAATGATCAACCAAGCGGACTGGAGCTATCCAGAATCGGACTCGGCTGCGGCCATATGTCCAATGTCAATGAAGCTGTCAAAAGTGCAGGCGTTGCTGCTATTCATACCGCTTTTGAGAGTGGAATCAATCATCTCAACACTGGGGACTTTTACGGTGCCGGCCGAAGCGAGATGGTCATCGCCGAAGCGCTCAAGGGGTACAAAAGGGATGACTATTTTATATCACTGAAGTTCGGTGCATTGAATACGCCAAGCAGCTCCTTGTACGGACTGGATGTTTCCCCCCAACATGTTAAAAACTATCTTGCCTATTCGCTCGCACGACTCAATCTTGACTATATTGATCTGTATCAGCCCGCAAGAATCGATCTGGGTATTCCTGTAGAAGAAACGATCGGCGCCATCTCCGATTTGGTTAAGGCTGGTTATGTCAGACAGATTGGAGTCAGCCAGGTTGACGCAGAGACGTTGAGAAGAGCGCATGCGACGCATCCGATCAGCTGGGTGGAAGTCGAATACTCGCTTTTTAACCGAAGCATCGAGAAAGAACTTTTGCCGACTGCGAGGGAATTGGGCATCGGCGTTGTTGCTTTTGGGGCATTGGCTCATGGTCTTCTTGCCGGCCAATGGACAGATGAGCGGATCGAAAAGAGCAAGGGCGGCTATGTTCCGTTGTTTTTTGAAGAGAATATAGGAAAGAACGTTGCCCTGGCCAAAAAACTGGAAGAGATCGCCGTAAAAAAACAAATGACGTTATCCCAACTGGCGTTTGCGTGGATATTATCCAAAGGGGAAGACATCATACCGCTTATCGGTACCGTATCGCCGGTTCATCTTCAAGAAGCTTTGCGATCACTCGATATTCATTTGACCGAAGAAGATATCAGGGAAATAGAAGACGCAATACCAGAACAGGAGATCGCCGGCGCTACTTTTCCCAATATACAATTTAGAAACGGGAAGACTGTTTCCGTATAAACACGATCATACAAATGAAAGGATGTTGTTTGTTATGATTATCGTTACCGGAGCCAATGGGAAATTGGGGCGGGCCGTGGTAGAACAACTACTCAAGCGTGTACCAGCCGAGGAGATCGGTGTCAGCGTCCGCGATCCGAATCAATCACAAGAGCTTCGAGAACGTGGAGTTCGTGTCCGTCGGGGCGACTACGACGATGCCGAGAGTCTGCACCATGCTTTTGAGGGGGCGTCACAGGTTCTCATCGTTTCGTCAAGCATCATGGGCGAGGCTGACATCCCGCATGGCATTCAGCAGCATCAAACCGCGATTGACACGGCAAAGAGGGCAGGAGTTACTCGGGTGCTATACACAAGTCATATAGGTTCTTCCCCAACATCACACTTCGCCCCTATGATTCACCATGCGGCTACGGAAAAACTGCTGAAAGCTTCAGGTATGACCTTCACATCGCTCCGTAATGGCTACTATGCCGCATCGGCACTCCTGTTGATCGGTGGAGCCATAAAAACAGGGGAACTGATCGCTCCTGAGGATGGTCCGGTTGCCTGGACAGCCCACTCCGATTTGGCCGAGGCTGCGGCGGCAATCATCAGCGAGCAGAAACTGGATGGCATAACCCCCAATCTTACGGGATCCGAGGCCATTGACATGAAAGGGATTGCGTCAATCGCTTCCGAGGTCTTGGGGCGGACCATCCGCCGAATCGTTGTGTCGGACGAAGAGTTTCGAGACCGCATGATGGCTCAAGGCGTGCCGGAAGCGAGTATAAATATGCGGATGGGGATGTTTCTGGCAAGCCGGCAGGGCGACTTCGCACAAGTCGATCCGGTTCTGGCTGATTTGATCGGCCGGCCTCCGAAAAGTTTTAGAGAGGTTCTGAAAGAGTCGATTTCTCAACAGCAAGTTTGATTGCGTTAAAAATGAAGGAGCAGTTTTGCCGGCGCCGGCGGCAGCTGCTCCTTTATTTAGCTGATGGGCAGAAAAGTTTAAAGATTAGATAGATCATTATTGTAAATGAATTTTGTTCCCAAAGAAAAAACAAAATCGGGATCATGAACTTACTTAAGCAACTCTTCCAACTGTTCTTCGGTTCCCGAGTTTTCAAGTGGCGTGAACACCCTCATTGCAAAAGCGCTGCTTTCAGAAATTGTAAACGTATGGTAACGGAAAGTCAGCTGGCCAGCTTCAGGAAGATGGATTATTTGTTCTCCTTCCAAAATACCGGAAACATCTTGTCGATCCCATAACGTCCTGAACTCCTCGCTCCTGTCATATAACTTGTCGAATAGCTCTTGGAACCACGAATCGTTCATGTACAAGGCAAACCGATTTCTGAAAAAAGCCACCATCGTAGAGGAGACATTCTCCCAGTTAACGATGCGGGACTTGTTGTCTTCGACCTCGAAGACGCGCCAGAGCATATTTCTTTCGAGCTCCGGGGCTCGGTTTAAGTCTCCACACAACGTACCCGATATTCGGTTCCAAGCAAGAACGTTCCAGTGCCTGTCGATAATGTAGGCCGGGTAAGTTCCCATTCTGTCCAGAATCCGCTGAAGGGAAGTGGGAACGGAATCATCCGCTTTCGGCTGAGGAAGTGAGGAATGATTGGCCAATACGAACAGATGGTTACGTTCGTCGCTGCTAAGCCGTAATGTTCGTACCAAGCTTTCCAAGACTTGCTCAGACACATGAATGTCCCGGCCTTGCTCCAGTGCGGTATACCACTGCAAGGAGATGCCTGATAAGCTTGCCACTTCCTCCCGTCTTAAGCCCGTTATGCGACGGCGCGATGTTTCAACCAGCAACCCCGCCTCTCTTGGGGATAAACGCAAGCGGCGTGACCGGAGAAAGTCAGCCAATTGTTTACGTCTTCTTTCATCATTCATCACGAAGTTCCCTCTCCATATGGTGATAGAATTTATAGCAGTATAAATTCAGATCTATTTGTTGGTACTATGACTCATTATAATCTACTTATCTTCCGTCGTGAAGGAGAGTCGGAGATAAGACAAGCTCTATCGAAATTCGCATTGAGCAGCTGTTCGCGGCTGAAGAGAATCATATTGCAAGGTCGGTCCAACTATCGAAAACGAAGGAGAATATTATGGTGAAATCAGAACAGATCGAACGTAGGCATTGTTTCAAGGGAAAGCGTGTTGTTGTTCTTGGAGGAACGTCCGGAATTGGGTTTGCGGCAGCCGAAGCCGCTGCACGGGAAGGGGCATCCTTGGTCGTAGTGTCCAGTCAAAAAGAAAGAGTGGACCGTGCTGTTTCACGTTTGCCTGAAGGTACCCAGGGATATGCGGTTGATATGACAAATGAGGAACAAGTTCGTCAATTTTTCAGCGAAATCGGGGAATTCGATCACTTGGTCTTTACTGCCGGCGATCCATTGATGGTTGAAAGTCTGGACGCCACCGACGTCGACACAGCGCAACGATGGTTTAACGTGCGATACTGGGGAGCGTTTATGGCCGCCAAATACGGCAGCCGAAATATCAGACGGGGAGGGTCAATCACGTTGACTTCCGGTGTTGCCGGAGTTCGTCCACAGAAGGGATTTACTGTCTCAGCCAGCATATGCGGCGCCGTTGAGTCGCTCACCAGGGCGTTGGCCGTCGAGCTGAGCCCGCTTCGCGTCAACGCCGTTTGCTTTGGACTTATGCGCACCGAGTTGTGGGGCGATATTCCTGAGGAACAACGGAACGCAATGTATGAACATACTGGGAAATCATTGCCTGTTGGGCGAGTCGGTGAACCGGAGGACGGCGCTGAGGCGTTTCTCTACTTAATGCGCGAGAAATATTCCACCGGTCAGATCATTGTCGTAGATGGCGGTTCTACGCTGGTTTAAGTTACTTGAAATATGAACGGTGAACGTAAGCCTCTTCCATAAAAACCCACCCGGAAGAGGCTTTACCTCAAATTATCTCCGCTTTACTCTTACACAAATCGTTAATTCCCTACGATGTATCGTTAGCTAGAGGGCTCCTGGAAAGTAATCGGAATAAGCATTCAAGTGTTACTTTAACTTTCAGGCGAGAGCATTGGCTGAAGGGATATAACGGGTCACAACAAGAAGAGCCCCTGGAAAACCGGCTCTTCATCATCACTGCCAATTCCGCTTATAAAGCACAACGTACGCTAACGGGCAGGATAGCGTGATGACTTTCTCGAAATACTTCATCTAAGATTATCTGCCCATACCGTTGAAGCAGAGTGAAACAAGGAGGAAAAGATAATAGAGTTTATGAAAAATCAATTAGAACAAGACATTATTTCAACAGCGGAGAGCTTTGCGGAAAATTTTTCGGATCGGGGTCATTTTGATTTTAGTATTCAAAGTCTACGAAAGCTAGACGATATTCTCGAAGAGTTATGTGATTATAAACTGGATAACGACGCATTGAATTCTGTTTCATCTATGGCTGGAAGCTACATCTTTGAAGTGGCAAGAAGGAATTATGGAGGCCAATACTATTGGGTACAGGATAGAGACCAACCGGTTTTGGTTACCGGTGAGCCTGATTATTCAATTTCTATATTTGCATTCGATAAAGTTAAAGGCAGAATCCAGAACGGTAAAGAAGATGAGATTCCATATTATTTTGACGGCTATATTGAGGCAGTTAAAAAAGGTAAGAAAACCGGATACCGTGCTATTATAGTTTAGAACTCTTGATCCCAATACAGTACAAGAGTTCGTGGTTACATTCGATATGGATGTGCAAGCGAACAGTCGCAGCAATAGGCAGAGAAACTAGTACCTCATTACATTCAGGGCTTTTACACTGACCCCGATTCATGATCGGGGCTTTTTTTGTTTTGTATGGATGATTGCGTAGACAGTAAGCGTCTTACTAATTTGAAAGGGAGATGTAAGGAAAGTCGATAGCTTAGGCCAGCCTCGCAGGATAACATTGGAGCAAACGAAAAGATTTTCTTAATGGAGGAATCGAGATGAGGCTGTTTGAACTGTTGCTTTTGTTGTCAAACATCGGCTTGTTTATCATAACAGTCCTATTGAAAGAAGGACGGCGTAGAGTTCCAGTATTCGTTGTAAGCGGGATCGCCACACTTGTACTGGTCATTCATTGGACGGTGGAAGGATACAGAGTTCAGCTCTTATTCTCATATGGTATAACGGTCATGTTTTTAGCCATATCAGGTTATCGTTATTTTAATAAAAAAGGCCCAAAGAAAATCCCGCAATTCATGTTGAGTTCCGTTTATACCGCAATAGTAATCATGCTGGTCGTCACAACGGGTCTCATGTATGCTTTTCCAGTGTTTAAACTACCTGAGCCGACAGGCAATTTTAAGGTGGGTACTCAAACTTTTCACCTCGTGGATACAAAAAGGGATGAGATTTTCGACGAAGCTAGAGATCGTAAGAGAGAATTGATGGTTCAGGTATGGTATCCAGCTCAAGCAGGTACTGGCAAATACGCTCCCTTTATTCCCAATACCCCGATTTTACGTTATATGGCTGCGAACTATGGCCTTCCCGGGTTTACATTTCAACACCTGAAGTATGTATCCAGTCATGCTTATTCAGATGCTGATATTTCTTCGGCACAGACATCATACCCGCTGATCCTTGCGAATCCCGGCAACGGTTCTTCCAGGTTCCTCCACACGTCGCAAGCCGAAAATCTCGCGAGCCACGGATATATCGTAGCGGTGATCGACCACACCTACAATACATTTGCAACCGAGTTTCCGGACGGTCGAATCACGACCAGCACAACCGACCATTTATTCTCGCCCGACCATGATTACGCGACGGAAAGAGAGAATCGCGACAAGTTGGGAAAAGTGTTAACCGACGATGTGGCTTTTGTGCTGGACCAATTCGAGCTCATCCAATCGGGGCAGATACCAAGTCAACTACATGGGAGGATTGATCTCGGTCATGTCGGAGTGTTCGGTCATTCCATCGGCGGAGCGACGGCCTATGATGCTGCTTACGATCCGCGCATTGCGGTGGGAATAGACCTTGATGGAGGGCTTTATCGTCTGCGTGACAAAGAGGGGCTGCGAAAGCCATTTTTATTCATCAACTCGGAAAGCTATTTCGAACAATTAACAAGGGTGATGAATAACCGGGCCTACACGGATGAAGAGCTTAACCGTATGGGGTCAACAAGAGAGTGGGAGGATCAAGTAGCGGCGGATAAAAAGGTGGAGCTTGAACGGATGCGCGAAACGGTCGAGGAGGGGGGACAAGTCCTCTATATCGAGAATACGGAGCATTTGAATTTTACTGACATACAGTTCATTTCTCCGATTTTTAAGATGCTGGGCATTACAGGGGAAATGGCGCCGGAAAGAGCGAACACCGTTATCAATGCCTATTTGCTGGATTTCTTCGATATGTATTTGAAAAATCAAGGCGGAATCTTAATGAAAGGAGCGGATAGCCGCTTTCCGGAGGTGAACCGGATGCGATAATGAAGAAGGGAAATCCATCTAGGATCTCCCTTCTCTGAACTGCATGTTTTAGACCAGTAGCCTGCTAAACGCAAGGCTTAGAAGTTAATTACCAAGCGTAAATGCCTTTCTCATCCAGAAACTCGCCGTTATGACGTTTGCCATCGATGGCATAACCCACGATAATGGCAGCAGCAGCTTCCTTGGATTTACCGCCTGCGGCATTGCCGTTGAGATCGGTGGTTGTAAACCCTGGCGTTACCGCAAATACTTGAGCGCCGCTGTTTCTAACTTCATATGCCATCGATAAGGTCATGGCATTGTTTGCCGTTTTGGAGGAATTATAATCAAAAGCGTTTAGAGTGGATTCCGCATTTTGCATATGATCCAGGGAGGCCATGTCGGTTGAGACGTTGATGATGGTTCCTTCGTTGTTCTTGATCAACGGGAACAGACGCTGGTTCAAACGGAAAGTACCGAAAAAGTTAACTTCAAAGGCGTTCCGCAAATTCTCCTCTTTAGTATCCGTAAACGAGCGTGAGAATGCACCAGGCATGCCAGCGTTGTTAATCAGCAGCTTCAGGTCAGGATAGTTTTGTTGGATCGTATTGGCAGCTTGTTCGATAGACTCTAAGGATTCCATATCTACTTGTACAAATTCTACGTCGAGCCCTTTGGAAGTCAACTCAGATACGGCTGCTTCGCCGCGTTCGGTGCTGCGGGCACCTAGAATGACTTTCCAGCCGGCTTCACTCAGCTGCTTAACGATTTCAAATCCGATTCCTTTATTGGCTCCGGTTACGAAGGCGGTTTTTTTCATTCAAATCCCTCTTTCTGTATAATGGTTATGCTACCTGATTTATAAGTTACTATGCTACACTTAGTGTAGGTCAACATAAACTTTTTTATAAATGAGGGGTTATATGCTTACAATCGGAGAAGTAGCAAAATCAGTCGGAATCAACATCGGTGCGATCCGTTTTTATGAGAGAAAAGGACTGCTGGAACCGGCTGCGCGCAGCGAGCAGAATAACCGTTTATATACGGAGAACGAGTTGAATTGGCTGGTGTTTATCAAATGTCTGCGTGAAACCGGAATGAGTGTGGAAGATATCAAAATGTATTATGACAAGGTCAAAGAGGGTACCTCGACCCTTCCGGAACGAATTCAGCTGATTCAAGACCAGAAGCAAAAGCTGCTGGATGACATTGAAGCGAAAAAAAACCAGCTCGTCCATTTGGAGCAAAAGCTGGAACGGTATTATCGCGGGGAAAATTATTAGAACTCTGGGGTGAAAACCAGTATAAGAAAGATACCTTTTGAGGGAAATGAATAAGGAATGGATACGAGCTTTTAGATAAACTGCCCCTAGACTTGAACGTAACTGTTCGAGCGCTAGGGGTTTTTTATTAGGGAGAGCTATTCGGAGGGTTCTCAAGAGTTTTCATCATAAGTGGAACATGAAGCAGATCTGTTCAAATATCGACTCGGGCGAAAGGCCGCGGACATCTCTTTGGATAGAATAAAAGTCACGGCTAAGCACCATCTGGAGCATATCGGCTTTAAAAACACTGTCACTGTCTGCACTTAATGTCTCGGAAGCTGCCATCTTATCGAATAACGACACAAAAATTTTGTTCAGCTCATTGTAGATGGGGCTGCTTGTCCGCGACTTGGGTCGGTTTGTCTGCGAGGAGTCCTCGACGCCGATCAAGAGCTGCGATTTCTTCTCCCGGAACCGGATGAACAAACGGATAAAATATTTCAATTGCTCTTGCGCCGGCTCCGTGCGGTGTTGCTCCAGGTAGGACTCGTATTCTTCGAATAGAAGGTCGGCGCTGTCGCGGATCAAATCCAGGCACAATTCACTTTTGTTTTTGTATCGGCGATAGAGCGTTCCAGGCCCGACCTGCGCTTCCGATGCGATCTGGTTCATGCTGACGGCTTCTACACCATGCTGTTCAAACAGCCGAAGCGCCGCATCCAAGATGCGCTGACGATTCGCCGCCGCGTCGCGGCGTTCGAAACGGGGTGGGGATGTATCGGTTTCTTTCATCTGTACATCACGTCCTTGAATTCGATTTCGATCACGGTTGACAAGTGGAGATGTCTCCGCTTAATATGAAGTGGAGGGTTCTCCGCTTAATCATATCATATGGACTAGGAGTGTTCAACGAATGACACAGATCAATTCTGCTTTGTTAGTTATGGACTTGCAGAACGCTATTGCCGGGCACCTTGGCGACAAGCAAGCGCTGTTCCCATACAAGATAGCGCTGGAAGCCGCACGCAATCACAACATTCCGGTCATCTTCGTGCGAGTTGCCTTCCGCGAAGGCTATCCGGAGATCAGCCCGATGAACCGAATGTTCGCGAGAGCGGCTCAATACGGCGGCATGACGGTGAACGACGAGACGACGCAAATTCATCCGGAGCTGGCGCCTCAGCCAGGAGAGCCGATCGTTACTAAGAAGCGCGTCAGTGCCTTCGCTGGCAGCGATCTGGAGATGATTCTTCGCGCTAAGGGCATCAACCAGCTTATTCTGAGCGGCATCTCCACGAGCGGCGTTGTACTGTCGACATTGACGGAAGCAGCGGATAAAGATTATCAGCTTACCGTTCTATCCGATGCTTGCTTCGATCCCGATCCAGAAGTGCACCGCATTCTGCTCGAGAAAGTATTCACCAAACGGGCGGATGTTGTGACGGTAGACGCGTGGGTCGATACTTTGGTGTAAAGAAGGCGCTTTTGTAATGCAGATATGGAAAAGAAATTTATGGGTCTGCTGGTTCGGCATGTTTATGACGGGTGTAGGCATGAGCCAGATCGCGCCTGTTTTACCTCTCTTCATTAAGCAGCTCGGCGTTGAGAACGCATCCTGGATCTCCCAATTGTCCGGCATCGCATTCGGTGTGACTTATATTATCTCCGCCATATTCTCGCCCATCTGGGGACGCGCGGCTGACAAATACGGCCGCAAGCCTATGTTGCTCAGAGCAAGCCTTGGCATGGCGATCGTCATCGGCTGCATGGGCTTCGCGCCGAATGTCTACTGGCTGATCGGCTTAAGGTTGCTGCAAGGCGTCATTACAGGCTATGGCACGGCCTGCACGACGCTGATCGCGACCCAGACAAGCAAGGAACATTCGGGTTGGGCTCTGGGCACGCTATCAACGGCCAACATCGCGGGCTCCCTGCTCGGACCGTTGATCGGCGGCTTAATCGAAGAGCATTTCGGGATGCAGAACATTTTCTACATCACAGGTGGCTTCATGTTCATCGCCTTCCTGACGACCTTATTCTTCGTGAAAGAGACGTTCGTCCGTACGGAAAAAAAGGTGCCGAGCTTCAAGGAAGTCTGGGCTCAAGTTCCGCAGCCAAGCTTAACGATCACCTTGTTCGTTACGTACTTCGTAATGTCGATCGCCACGTATTCGGTCCAACCGGTGCTTACGGTCTTTGTCGATCAGATTGCACATGATCTGGGCCACGTCGCATTGATCTCAGGAGCGATTTTCTCGGCTTCGGGATTGGCTACTATCATTGCTGCTCCTCGGTTGGGGAAGCTGTCAGATAAGATTGGGGCACATCAGATCATGCTTTTCACGCTGCTCGTGGCAGGTATATTGTTCATCCCGCAGGCGTTCGTCCATAATCCTTGGGAACTGATGGCGCTTCGCTTCCTGCTAGGATTGGCGGCAGGCGGGCTAAATCCATCGGTTAACGTCTTACTGAAGAAGATCACGCCGTCCAATCTGACCGGCCGCGTGTTCGGATTGAATATGTCGGCTGCCTATCTCGGCGTCTTTGGCGGTTCGGTACTTGGCGGTCAAATCGCAGGACATCTCGGCGTCCGTTATGTTTTCCTTGTCACTGGCGCATTGCTCTTAATGAATGCCGTTTGGGTTTACTTTAAAGTGTACGGCGAGCTGCAGAGGGAGAAATTGCTAGAATAACGCTAAGAAACAAAGCACAAACAAGGGGCCAGAGTCGCGACCCGATAAACGAAAGGAGCGCATGAAATCATGCAGATCAAGTGGTATGGCCATTCGTCATTCCAGTTCAACTCGGACGCCGGAACCAGGATTCTTATCGATCCTTATTACAAGTTCCTCGGCTACCGCATGCCGGTCCCGATCGAATCGGACATCGTCGTCGTGACCCACGATCACAGCGATCACAATAAGATTCAAGCCGCCTCAGGCGATTATTTGGTCGTGAACGAGCCGAAGGAGTACAGCATAGGAGACGTGGATATTAGCGGTTTCCACACGTTCCACGACAAGGTGAATGGTCAGAAAAGAGGCCCGAACATCGTGTTCCGCTTCCGGATGGACGGATTGACGATCTGCCACTGCGGGGATCTAGGGCATCTGCTAACGGAGGAGCAAGTGAACGCCATCGGCCCGGTGGATGTCCTCTTCGTTCCCGTGGGTGGAAGGATGACGCTGGACGGAGCGGAGGCGGCTCAGGTGATGCGGCAATTGCAGGCGACCGTGGCGATTCCGATGCACTACAGCACGAAGGCGCTCGGCCTACTCGGGCGATTGTTCTTCGCTAAGGAGGATAAATTTCTCCAGGCTGTAGGGGCGAAGACGACTCACGTTCAGACGCTGAACTTGTCCAAGGAGAACGTGCCCCAATATGCCGGGACCGTGACGATGGAGTATAAATAGCAGCCAACCAGCTTCCGCGCGGAAGCTGGTTTTTTCCTTTTCTCCTCAAGCTTGGCTGCTGTCTTCGAATGAACTATGCGAGGTGCTGGACGCCCGTCGACAAGAACATATATGCCTTTAGTTGCTTAGCCATGGTTTTTTTGTGATTTGATATATGTTGTTGTCAAAACCCCATGTAATCATGTAATCCAAGGCACAAAAGTAATAACTAACGTTCTTTACATATGCGTTGTTATTGGGTTAAATTAACTTATCCATATCAGAAATGGAGGTTAATAAATGAGTAATAAAGCAGCTTCAAGATATGATCAGACAGCAGAAGCAATACTAAAGTATAAAGAATTCGATGAACAACGCCTTCTTGAGCCAATAAGTGAAGGGAAGTGGTCAGTCAAGGAAATCATAGGACATCTATATTATTGGGATAAGTTCATTTTACAGAATCATGTCCCCTATATGAATGAGGGTTCCAACTTGAACGCTTTCCCTAATCATGACTCACATAATAGAGAAGCCATCGAATACATAAGTGTTTTTACAACAACTGGTTCTTTAATAGATGAGTTTGTCCTGAATCGAAGAATATTAATTAAAGCGATATCTGGAATCGACAGTAATGCTAAGTTCACAATTGGTTCTGGAAAACGTCAGTTTACAGTGGATAAATACTTGAAGATATTCATTGACCACGATTCTCATCACCTTAAACAAATGAATGAACGACTAAGCTAACGGGATACCACAGTTGAATAACTTACAAGTAAGAAGCTGCCGGAAGCTGATCGGCAGCTTCATTTTTGAGGTATCACATGATCCTGATGTATTTGCCATGCAGAAGTAAAAAACATTTTTGAGGGTGGGGATAATCCGAAAAATGAACCAGCAGCATTAAAGTAAGAAAACAAGAATAAGCGAACAATAAAATTGTCTTACCTGGAAACGATTATTTATATTGTGTTAATCTGGCTAGTAGTGAACTCAATATAGAGAGGGGGATGTTACTTGAAAAGAACCGTCTTATATATAGAAGATAATGAGAAGATAGGCAGTTTGGTGAAAGAAGAATTGGAAAAGCGAGGATTTTCAGTTCAGTGGCTGCTTTCTGGTGAAGGAGCCGAGAAAGAAGTAAATCAGCATGAGATCGTTATATTGGATATCATGTTACCTGGTTTAGATGGTTTTACTGTGGGAAAACGATTAAAAAAGGCAGCTCCTGCTGTTCCTATTTTGCTGTTATCCGCTCGAACATCGATCGATGATAAGGTAGATGGCTTACAATTTGCTGATGACTATTTAACGAAACCATTCCATACGGATGAATTAGTTGCAAGATTGGAAGTATTAATCCGTCGAAGTGGTGTCACACATTCCGAACGCATTTTATTAGGAAATCATATTGAAGTAGATCCGGAAGGCCAAATGGTATTTGACAAACGCACAGGTGAAGAAATTATATTGACGGGGGAACAACATCAAATTTTAATGTATTTCTTACGCCATCCTAATCAAGTTTTACCTAAAGAACAAATTTATGAAGCAATTTGGCAAGAAGCTTATATAACTGGTGATAAAACAGTAATGGTGCATATCCGTCGGCTACGTCAAAAGTTGGAACGTAATCCAGATTCCCCAGAGATTATCGAAACGTTGAAGGGAATAGGCTACCGGGTGAAACTATGAAACAGAACAGATCATTATTTCGTCGGTTTCTAAAAGTACATTTTCTATTTATCTTTCTTCCTCCGATAATGCTGATTTTCATCAGTGCGTTTTTTGGGGTTTCAAATACACATGAAAAAAATGTGAATACGTTAAATCTGTTTTACAATTCCGTGCTATTGTTTGGTTTTATTATGGTCGCATTTGTTATATTATCTTGGCTGTTCTTCTTGAAACTTCAAAAACGTCTCGCTCACTTACAGGAAGTCATGTCATCTTCAGCTAAAAATAACTCATTTCCTAAACCCATATCTGTTCAAGCGGATCGTATGGATGAGATAGACCAGTTAGGAAGTTCTTTTAATTGGATGATTCAGCAGCTTGAAGACAGTCGCAAGCGGGAATATGAAGAGGAGTTATTACGACATCGACTCATTGCGAATTTATCTCACGATTTACGAACACCACTTACTATTTTGAGAGGACACGTCACCAGATTAAATAAAGAATCTATAAGTTTAGAAGGACAGAATTCATTAACAGAGATAAATCATACGATTACTAGAGTCGGAGATCTAATGGATGATTTATTTTCCTACACATTGCTTACATCAGGGAAACATCCTTTTCAATCCACTTCAACAGATATTGGACGTTTAGTAAGAGCATCTGTTGCTGCGTGGTATCCTCTATTTGAAGAAAAAGAAATTCAGCTCGATGTTGATTTACCGACAGAGGAGACTTTTTACTGGGAAGCAGATCCTAAATGGATGACACGAGTTCTGGATAATTTATTTCAGAATATTATTCGCCATGCAGCAGAGGGAAAATATATAAACATTGTGGTCGATGTAGAAAAAGAACAGATTATTATTGCAGACAGAGGTCCAGGTATGGATAACTCATCCTACGAGGGCGGAGCGGGGATTGGTTTATCGACTTCGAATTATATGTTAAAAAAAATGAAGCTGAAAGCTGATTTTACATCCAATGAAAATGGAACAAGAGTAGCTATTGGCAGAGCTTAACCTAGAGTTAACCCAGAAGTAAACAGCATGATAACCGAGATGTAACCTTGCTTCTTTATAATTGGACCATAACAGAAAGGAAGTGTTATGGTTGCTTATCATTAATAACTTAGTCAAACATCGCGGAACTCAAGAAATCTTATCAGGTATCAGTTTTAAAGCTAGACCAGGTAGAGTAACGGGTTTTTTAGGTCCAAATGGGGCAGGTAAAAGTTCTACACTACGGATCCTTCTTGGGTTAGATCGTGCCACCTCAGGAAATGCACTCATTGATGGAAAGCCATTCGCAGAGTTACATAATCCTCTAACAATAGTAGGTGCCGCACTTGATGGATCTGGAGCTCATCGTATGCGAACAGGACGGGCGCACTTGCGTTGGATGGCACATGCCGCAGGATTGTCTCGCTCACGTGTCGAGGAAGTGCTGGATATAGTAGGTCTTACGAATGCAGCCGGAAAAAGAGTCGGGAAGTATTCCCTCGGTATGGGGAGAAGACTTGGTATGGCAGCTGCACTCCTTGGAGATCCAAAAATATTGGTTCTAGATGAGCCCGTAAACGGCCTCGACCCGGAAGGAATTCGCTGGATTCGGACGTTTTTACGTGAACGTGCTGCGTCTGGTAATACGGTGTTACTATCCAGTCATCTCATGGGAGAGCTTGCAGAGACTGTTGATGATGTGGTGATTATTCATCACGGAAAAATCGTTGCAGATGGAACATTGGAAGAAGTAATAGGTAACCATTCAACGCTAGAGGAAGCCTTTTTTGCCCTGACATCTGGACTTGCAGGTGATGTTGTATGAGAGCGTTCAACGCGGAATTATCTAAATTGTTCTCCCTGCCGGGCATTTGGCTTGCCTTACTTATTGGAGCAGTAGCCCCAGCGGTCATTGCTGCTTTGGATAGTACCGCACAAAAAGAAGAGATTATAGCTGGAGTTAGCACACGGCTATCGGAAGTTGGCTACATTGGATTAGGTCTTGGTGTACAAGGCGTCATTATTCTCGGTGTGCTTGCCGTCAGCAGCGAGTATTTGGCAGAGGGCAATGAATCCGGTGGAGGACAGCAGATTACAACAAGTTTAACGGTTGTTTCATCAAAGATTCATTTTTTGTTGGCAAAAGCAGGCGCTGTGACAGTGATCAGCATATTGCTTAGTGTTGTGGCTATTATGACAACGGTGTCTGCTACGCATCTTGTTCTTGGCGAGTACACCCCTGCATTTGAATGGCCTAAACTGCTCGGTGCAGTTTGTTACTGGGCATTCACTGCTCTTTTAGCATTTGGGATTACTGTTCTAACAAAGCATGGCATGATCCCGCTTGCTGTGCTCATCATAAATACATCCTTTGTATCATTCAGTTTCCTGCTTTCTAAGGTTACAAAGTTGGCGTTATACTTACCGGATCGGGCCGGCTTTGAAATGTTTATGTTTCTGAGCAATAGATTTCTCACCCCGTTCACAGGCGGTTTAGTCATGTTTGCCTGGGTCGTCGTTCTTCTCATTGCTGCAGCTATCGTATTCCATAGAAGGGACGTTGCATCATGAGTTTCCCTTCGAGTAAAGAGATAACACGAATCCTAGGCGCTGAACTGGATAAATTAGTTACACTACCTTCAATATGGCTCACTCTTACAGGTACATTCATTCTTAATTTACTGTTAGCTGCAGCTTTTACTTCTGTTGGTCTACAAGGGGCAGCAGGAACGCAAAGTATACTGAATATAGGACTTGCTTCTATGAGATATCTTCAAGCAGGGTTCATTATTCTTGGTATACTAGCTACTTGTTCGGAGTACACTGGTGGACAGATTCGAACTACTTTAACTACGATACCTTGGCGGGGGGTTCAATTATCCACGAAGCATTTCGCATTGGCAATTATAACTATTCCTGCGGCATTTATTATGGCTGCTTCAGGTGTTCTATATACTTTTACGATGATGAGAGACACAGCAGTAGTGATTGAAATAGACACGATGATAAAAATACTATTAGGTGCAACAGGTTATCTAACATGTACCACACTTCTTAGTGCAGCTATAGGTGCTTTATTTAGAAGAACCACTCCTGCTTTAGTTGTGCTGCTTGGTTATTATTTCGTTGTCAGTCCATTGACGAGAGATTTTCCTACTATTAGAAATTACTTTCCAGATACAGCAGGATATTATATGTATATGCCGCCTTCCACTGATGAAATAAATGTCCTTACACCCATGCAAGGGGCAGGTATTTCAATGTTATGGACACTGATCTTTATTACAGTAGCTATTGTACTTTTCCGTAAACGAGATGCCTAAGTTTTAGGTTTAAGATGAAATATGATGAAAGGCAGCCTACTATGAACAAATTTATCGAAATTAAGGGTGCACGGGTTCATAATTTGAAAAATATCGATCTTCGGATTCCACGGGGTAAATTGACCGTGATAACCGGAGTATCCGGCAGCGGGAAATCAAGTCTTGCATTCGACACATTGTATGAGGAGGGCAAGCGCCGATACCTTATGTTTTCGGGTACGCAGTTTATGGTGGATGCCGCACCGACCTTTGATCAAATCACAGGTCTAGCCCCTACCGTCGCAGTGGAACAAAGAATTATTCGCCAATCCAATCCACGTAGCACGGTTGGAACGCGGACAAAGATTGGCAATATGCTCGCCGTTTTATTTGCTACATATGGCAAGAGAGATCCCAATTACGACGATGGGCTTTCCCTAAGCATGGACATGTTCCTGAGGAACTCACCGAAAGGAATGTGCGTAAAGTGCTTAGGTAATGGAAACGTGTATTCCATTGATGAAGATAAAATATTCTCTGATGGAAGAACACAGTTAAAAGATCTATTAGTCGAACGGTTGCTATATCGGGGAGGAGCCAGAAAGAGGTTGGACGAATTTTGTTCATATCATGGACTGACTGTAACGCAACCGCTTCATACTTTGAACCATGAACAACTGTTAGCTTTAAAATATGGAGACCATGGAAAGACAAGTTTTCAGGGTGTCATTCCTTGGCTGTTGAATGGATTTAAATATGGTGAAATTAGCGGTAGGCAAAATGGCATTTTATCTGAAGCGTACGGAAAGAAGGAACCGTGCAACAAATGTGGAGGAGCCGGCTTGGGTGAACAGGCAATGCATACAACAATAGCCGGAAAAACCATAACAGATCTGGAGAATATGTATATTAGAGATTTGAATGATTTTTTAACAAAGGAAAACTCTGAGTTATTCGGTATGACGCTGATCAACGAGATTCATCTTAAGTTGGATTGTATGATTGATGTGGGCCTTCACCATCTTTCATTGTCGCGACCTGTCCCAACCTTGTCGGGTGGCGAAATACAACGTTTGTTCCTCGCTTCCTCTATCATTGCTCAGATGGATTCCATCATCTTTATATTCGATGAGCCAACCATTGGTTTACATGAAATTGAGAAAGCAAAGCTCATTCAAATTATTCAAAATCTGGTTAATCGGGGGAATACGGTAATTGCTGTTGAGCACGATGAAAATTTTATGCGCGCTGCAGATTATATCATTGATCTAGGACCTGATGCTGGAATTTTTGGAGGTCATCGTATCTTTCAAGGCAGCTTCGACGATTTTATGACCAGTGAATTATCGAGAACCTCGCCATATCTAGCCGATCAAAAAAAGCTGCAGGTAAAGCAAACATATTCTAAGGTAAACAAGGAAAAAATGCTGACGATTGAAAATGCATGCCTACATAATCTTCGCCACTTAACTGTACAAATCCCCCTCGGGGTAATGGTAGGGATCGCGGGGGTATCGGGCAGTGGAAAATCGAGTTTAATCTCAGGCACTTTGGTCCCTAAACTAAAAGAGTTTCTTACAATTACAGATGAAGACGAAGAAACGGTATTTTTATCCGATGTAAGGGTAAGTGGAATTGAACATATCAAGAAATGCTTGGTCATTGATCAAAAACCTATAGGAAGGAGCAGAACCTCTTGTCCGGCTACTTACACGGGGATATACGATCGGATACGAAAAATGTTTGCAAGCACGTCTGATTCAATAGAGAGAGGATATGGAGCAGGATTATTTTCACTGAACTCCGAAGGTGGATGCCGTCAATGCAAAGGTGATCAAGTGATTAAATATCATGTGGGCTTTGGAAACTATATCGAACAAAATTGTGACGCTTGCGGGGGAACAGGCTTTATAGAAGAAGCCATGGAAATAACGATTGAAGGCAAAAATATACGGCAAATCCTCGAAATGAGCGTATCGGAAGCGATAGAATTTTTCGGAAATGAGGAAAGTGCCGCATATGATAAGAATATCTGCCATTTACTTTTCACTCTTGAACGAGTAGGACTGGGGTATATTAAGCTGGGGCAGCAAACTCCGACCATTTCCGGCGGGGAGTCTCAAAGAATTAAACTCGCTAAAGAGCTTGGCAAGCAATCGGGTAGGGATCGTTTGTATATTCTCGATGAGCCTACAACCGGCTTATCTTTTTCAGATAGTGAAAAACTAATCAAACTGATGTTGGAATTAACAGAGAATGGGAATTCGGTCATTGTGACTGAACATGACCCCGCTGTGTTAAGCAATTGCGATTATATTATAGAGTTGGGACCAGGAGGCGGCAGTGATGGTGGGTTTATTATTGCACTCGGATCCCCAGAGCAGTTGAAAAGAAACGAAAAATCGATCATCGGCAGGTATTTGAGATGAATATAGAGTGGCAATATTCCACGCCCCAGGCGGAAGGCATGGATGCAGAGATGTTAGGCGACCTTGATTATTTTATTAAACAAAAGCGATATCGGCTTGTCAACAGCGTCCTTGTTGTGAAAAACGGGAAAATTGTTTTTGAACGATATTACAACAAGTATAATGAAAATACCAGAAATCATATTAAATCGATATGGAAAAGCATTCTTTCTTTACTGACGGGGATTTGTCTCGATAAAGGCATGATTCGAAGCCTGGACGAGCCAATCGGCGATTACTTGCCCGCGTTTCAAAGGGGTGTCCATCCTTATCATAAGGCCATAACGATTCGTCATCTTCTCACCATGTCATCAGGGATTTTCTGGAACGGCGGCGTTCATTATCATTGCCCAATGGTCGAGCAAATGAAGCGGACGAGGGATTGGATCGCACATGTCGCAGATGTTGCGATGAAGGACTATCCTGGAAGCAGCTACGTGTATAAAGAATGGGATGTGCTATTGTTATCTGCTATTATTGGAAATGCTTTCGGAAATACATCCTATGAACTGTGTGAGCAGCTTTTATATAAGCCTCTAGGAATATCGAGTGGAAGATGGGCTGAAAGCCCTTGTGGTGTATCGTATACCGTGATAAAAGGAGAGGAACATTCTAATTTATCTGCCAGAGATCTTGCGAAGATAGGACTTCTAGTTCTAAACAAAGGCATTGTAGAAGGCCAACGGATTGTTTCTGAACATTATATTAAGGAAATGCTTAGGCCAAACGACAACAACAGCTCATACGGATATTTGTGGTGGATACTGGAAAATGGCTATGCATGCAGGGGATTCGGCGGTCAAGAGATAAATATCCTCCCTAAGCAAAACATGGTAACAGTTATCCAGGCTACCCCCACTCCATCAAGCAAAACTTATGGAGATATTCATAAGGAGATTCTTGAGAAATCTGTAGTTTGATTTAGCGCAGTATGTGTTAGCAAAATGGGGAAACAACAATCTAAAACAACACTGCAGCAGCCGGCTGCTAAACGGCTGCTGTTTTTGTTGAACTAACGAGCCGGATAGTTATAAAACACGATCTCAACGTTCCGAAAAAACTTGATTTAATAAGTAGATCTTTGCGCTATATAATTAATTATTATTCAAGATTATTGAGGAGAGCAAGAGTATGGATATTTTCCGTTTTGATAAACAGGTCGGAAAGCAAGAATAAGATATTAGTCGAGATGAAATGGTTCTGAAATCCGCATTGAGTTAACCGGAACCGCTAGCTCACTGAAAACATCTGGAGGCTGCTGGCTTTTTGGTCGGCTGCACATCGCTCCCTTTAATCGAACATACATTTTGTGTATATTTAACACACACCAATCAAAGGAGGTTAAATATGAGATCAATTGATTTAACAAGAGTTTCCTTCAACAAGTAATAGTTAGAGGTGTAGAAAATCTATGAACGTATTTTTTAAAGGAACAAAAATGGTATATGTATTGCTCATATTGTTAGTAATGATTACAGGATGCACCACTAATAAGCCTATATCTCCATATGAAAATCAATCTCTATCTAATCAACCTCAAAATACGAAACCTATAGAAGATGCTGTAAATGAAACACCAGCTGCCGAAGTGAAGAACATACCAACTAACAAACCGATTGATTATGATCCTGCCTGGCCGGATCGTTCGGTGAAATCTTCTAACGGGCATCTTGTGAACAGTTGTGTTCCTGAAGAGCTACGGAATAAAGCAACTACATTAACAACCAGTGATGGTGTATATCTGTCGGCACTTGTGCTTGGCAGCGGAGATAAAGGAGTCCTGCTTGCACACGAGCAAGGCTATAACATTTGCTCTTTTCTTGACATGGGAACAGAGCTGGCTGATAGTGGATATCTCGTTGTTATTCCTGAATATCGTAATCATGGTGCTTCACAGAATATTCCGGAGGATAATCAGAATATAGATCGTGATGCAGATGCTGCCTTAAGCGAACTCAAGCGATTGGGGGCAAAAGGAGTGTTTTTGGCAGGAGCATCATGTGGCGGTAGTACAGCAATCATTGCTGGCGTTCGTCAAGCGCTGCCTATTGAGGGGCTGATTGTTCTTTCTTCTCCTGCACAATGTGGACCACTTGATGCCATTCCAAGCGTGGAGAAGATAAAAGCACCATCCGTGTTTGTTTTTTCACCTGGCGATTATGGAGGCTCCATTGAAAAAGAAGTGCGCAAATTATATCAAGCATCCGGAGCAACGGATAAAGAGCTGATTGTGGATGAGAGTGGTTATCACGGAACAGATATGTACCACAGGGGAGAGCACGGTGATGTATTAAAGTCCAGGCTTATTGACTTTGTTAAAAAGGTATTTAATTAAAGTAAATCAGGCGTAGTGTTGTAAGACGACAAAGAACATACATGATTAAAAGCCGCTTAAGAGCGGCTTTTTTTGTTTTAACGGCAGATTTATGATGCTTGTATGGCTAACCCGTTATGTCTCCACACCAGCGAGTGATACCTTCATTTATTTTTTGCATTGGATTCGCCTCAGATAGAGAAATCGCCCAGGCAATATGTCCATCCGGACGAATAAGTGCCGTGTGGACGTCGTTCCAGTCCGCGTCTGCCTCAGCCAAAGATGCATGTAATACTTGAAGGTTGCTGTACGTTTCCCATTGGCCGCTAATCTGTTCATTAGAATGGAACTGCAGCAGAAGAAAAGTACCTTTGTTTAGGAGCGGATAGGAGTTAATCAATTGCCCGTCTTTCAGGTTTAAGCAGAGATCTTTGAACCGTTTCCCGTTTAAAGGATGGGAAGGCGCTTCGGCGTCGGGTGCATAATGTACGTCCATGGCGGAAATCTGTGCAGCGATTTGATAATTAGCCTCCGGTATTTGAATCAGATCAGCCAGCATGCTTCGCAGTTCCGTGATGGGAGGAGTCACGTCCAGAAGCAGGGTTTGGACCTCGGTATTCCGGAGCAAGGCCGTATTCCATGGAAAACGTTCGGTATGATAACTGTCCAATAGCCATTTCGGAGCCCAGCCTTTGATGGCTCCTGCAAGCTTCCAACCTAAGTTCATCGCTTCTTGTAAGCCGACGTTCATTCCTTGTCCACCAGCCGGAAAATGAATGTGCGCCGAATCTCCTGCTAAGAACAATCGACCATTCCGATAGCGACCCGCCTGCCGCGTCGCATTTCCGAAACGGGACATCCATTTTACATCGTTCAATCCCAGGTCGCTTCCGGTCGTACGGATGAGTGATGAACGAAACTCTTCCAGTGTAACCTTCTCATCCTTAGAGATGTTGCGTCTCTCCATATCGATAATCAAGACCCGATAGATACGATCATTGATTGGCATGATGCTGACCAAACCTTTTTCTGTAATTCGGGATATAACACTCATAGGAGCCAAATCAGATAGAACGGCATCTCCCAGAATAGCCGTAAAGGTCGCATCTGTACCTTCAAAGGATATATTTGCAGATTTGCGAACCAAACTTCTGGCTCCATCCGTACCTACCACATAAGCTGATCTTAACGTTGTTTCTCCATGAGGTCCGGCGATCTTAACGTCGACCCCATCCTCATCCTCATGCACAGATAGAGCCTCAAACCCTCTCCAGACCTCTGCGCCAAGGCTAAGAGCCCATTCCTCCAGCGCCTTCTCCGTCTCACTCTGCGGTAAAAAGAGAGTGTGATTGGAAGAAGAATCCAGCACAGAGAAATCCAAAGGGGTTTCTAATCCGGCAAAATGTCCTCTCGAAAGTAAGCGGCCTTTACTGATTAGTTGTGATTTCACTCCACGCATATCTAATATTTCAAGGGTTCGTGGATGTACGGTAAGCGCACGTGAATACGGGGTTGTCTCTTTTAATCGCTCAATGACGCAGACCTTTACACCGGCTAATGCCAATTCTCCAGCTAACATCATGCCGACAGGTCCGCCACCGATAAGGATGACTTCATATTTCATATCAATAACCTCTTTTCTTAAACATTATGGGAAGATTACGATAGCGTCTATTTCGATAAGCCATTCAGGATCGGCTAGTGCTTGAACGCCAATATAGGTACTTGCTGTCTTCGGCCAGTTAGAGCCAAACACATGAAATCCGGCGTCAAAAATAATCGAAATCAATGCCGGGTGGTGGTTTACCACAAAAATGTTCATTTTTGCAATGTACAATGGATCCGCTCGCACGGCTTCCAATGCATACTTAAGATTGGTGAACACTTGAATCGCTTGCGCGTAATAGTCCCTTGAACCGACCAATGCGCCTGTTTCATCTACAGCAACCTGACCTGAGATGAAGGCCAGTTTAGAGGCAGTAGTTACCACGACATGGGAAATGACAGATGTAACTTGATCCGTCAATGTCTTGGGATTCACGATTTCCATAGGCAGGCATGAACCTCCTTCATTAATTATTGTTTCACTTGAATCTTTTTCGGTACTTATAAAACAGGACGTTATAAAAATTATATATAATTATTGTTTCATGTGAAACAAAATAATTGTACATGGTCACTCTTTATCCTGTCAACCCCAATCTCAATATGCGAGTAAGTCTATATTTCTCTGGAAACAATCTGTGATATGATGTGGCAAATAAGTCGAGGAGCCATTGTGAAGGACTTCCTAAAATGCTTGTCGAATGTGTTCCTATTCGAGCCCTTCTGAAGAGGTGTTGAGACCAATGCTTAGGAAACCATCGGACAAGGATCTAGAAAAGTACTTCCAGGATATTGAGGAAATATTACGAGAGCAGCAAGGCATGACCTTCAAATTTATAAATGAAGATGGACGGTTTGTTCATACTTATTGCGCTGGACAATTAATGTCCAAAATGGGTTTGGAGGAAAGAGACGTCATTGGGAAAGAACTTAAGGACTTTCTCCCCGCTGGGAAAGCGGCAGCCAAGGAACGGCACTATGTTAAAGCCTGGGAAGGAAATGAAGGAGTCACGTATGAAGGGGAAGCGAAAGGCATCTATTATTTGGCATCTCTGAGGCCAATTCGACGAGATGGTAAGGTCATTGAGGTTATTGCCTCATGCGTGGATATTACGGAACGGAAAAAGGCGGAACAAGAGCTGGAAAGAACTAAGAAATTGCTGGAATCGATCATTGATGACTCGGCAGATGGTATTTGTATCATAGATACAGGGGGAAATGTGATACGTGTAAACCATTCATTTGAAATGTTATATGGTTGGTCTGAAAATGAGTTGATTGGCAGGCAGTTGCCCATTGTCCCGCCGGAGATGGAAGATGAATTCAAATCCATTACCCAAGAAATCCAAGGTGATATGCTGGCAAAGACTTTTGAGACGGTTCGGCAGAATAAGGCCGGAGAGTTAGTACATGTTTCTATAACCCTTTCTCCAATTAAAAATGGCTACGGCGAAATTATTGCATTGACAGGCATTACCCGGGACATCTCTGAGCGCATAAAATCTGAAGAATTTTTCCGGAAAGCAGATAAATTAAATGTTGTTGGACAATTGGCCGCAGGGCTAGCACACGAAATCCGCAATCCTTTAACATCACTAAAGGGCTTTCTTCAGCTTATGAAGGAATCTGATAAGAGAAGAGTCGAGCACTGTGAGATTATGTTATCTGAGGTCGACCGGATGAATAGTATTATCAATGAGCTATTGATATTCTCCAAGCCGCAGCCGAAGGTTTTAAAAAGGAACGATATAGGTACCCTTTTGTATAGTGTAATAAATTTATTAGAAGCCCAAGCTACAATGAATGGGGTTCAAGTTTACATAGAAATACATGGAGATCTTCCTCCAATTTGTTGTTCGGAAGTGGATATTAAACAAGTGTTCGTCAATGTATTAAAAAATGCAATTGAGGCAACTCCGAATGGTGGCAAAATTCAGATCGTCGCCTTTGAGCAATTGAATGAGCTCATGATCCGTATTAAGGATGAAGGTGTTGGGATACCTACTGACAGCCTTCATCGGTTAGGGGAACCCTTTTATACGACAAAAGAACAGGGGACAGGGCTTGGTTTAATGATGTGCTATAAAATTATTCATGACCACAAAGGGAACTTGAGCATCCGAAGCGCACTTAATCAAGGAACCACGGTCGATATCGAATTACCTGTTACGGACTAACTGCTCTGGAATATCGATACGGTGGTTTGAGTTTAACAGTAAAAATAGTTTAAGGAAAATAGAGGCGAGAACTATAGCTGAAGTGTATTACGATAAGAGCATAAACGATTTTCTTATGTTCCCTTCTTCTCCAGCAGCGCCAATTTATTGTCTAGCATCCGAGCGAGAAGAGATTGCGATTGTTCCAATTCTCTTTTCCTATGGTCCATTTCCTTCATCTTCTTACGCAAAAATTCAATGGCCCGGGAGAGCTCAAGTTTGTTCCCGTCTTCTTCCTTCAAAATAACTTTGATTTCCCTTATCGTAAAACCCGCAGCCTGAACCCTTTTAATCAGTAAAAGGTGTTCGACCGCTTCCTCGGTATATTCACGATAATTATTGTCCCTGCGCTCAACGTGGCGTCTATCCAGCAATCCTTCCTTCTCGTAATAACGAATGGTCGGCGGATTTAACCCGGTCTTCTGCGCCAGCACATGAATTTTCATACTTCCTCCCGCGTAAGGCTTGACCTTCAAGTATACTTTATAGTTTATACTTTAGAGGTCTAATGGAACCTTGTCAAACCTATTGGCACAATAGTCGACCAGAAGGAGGAGCTGTGAATGAACGCTCAGAAAAGGAATTCACCGACCAGAGCTGTAGTTTTGGGGGGCGGTGGCGTGACGGGGATCGCATGGGAGGTTGGTGTCTTAGCGGGTCTGCTCGAATCCGGAGTAGACCTCCATCGAGCTGACGTGATCATCGGAACGTCCGCCGGTGCCTTTGTCGGAGCAGCCTTGGCCAGTGGATACGACATGAATAATCTGTTTGCCGCCCAGTCGGAGGCGAACGCGGCCGAGTTACCGGTCGCCGCTTCCGATGAATTGAGGCAAGCGTGGTATAGGGCATTTGCCACGGGAGGAAGCGATCCGCGAAAAGTCGGGGCAGAATTTGGCCTTATCGCCAAAAATACTCCCTCCCCCGTGTCGCCTGAACAGCGGCGCGCCGTGGTCGAGAGTCGCCTTGTGACCAGAAAATGGCCGGCGAATCTTAAGGTGACCGCCATCGATGCCGATACCGGGCAACTTCATACTTTCGATCATCAATCGGGAGTTTCTTTGCTCGATGCCGTGTCAGCCAGCGGAGCCGTTCCGGGAATTTGGCCGCTTGTATCGATCGGTGACCGCTCCTGGACCGACGGAGGAATGGTGTCCACGACCAATTCAAGGCTGGCTGAAGGTTACGATCGGATCGTGATTCTCTCCCCGATGCCAAATGGTTATGGCTCCATCCCGGGAGCGGCGGAGGATGCGGCAAGCATGCGTACAAACACGGACGTTTATCTCATAACTCCCGATGAACGCAGCGTTGTGGCCATCGGCCCGAATCCATACGACCCGGCCCGCCGCAGCGTAACAGCGATCGCCGGACGGGCGCAGGGATGGTCTATAGCCGAAGCCGTTCTGACTATTTGGTAAGAGGGCGTTTCTTTCTGTCCTAACGGACAAGAGGGTGCAAAAGATGGCGGCGATTTCGCTCGTTCATCTTATTTATAAAGTACAGCTGACAAGGAAAGGTGCTCATCTTGCGAATCCATCGAAGCATTAAGCTATTTCAAGGGCCGATTGATCTGTACGTCTTGTTTACGGGAAATAAGAGGACCTTAACGGCATTTGGGCCAAGCTTGGAAGCGCCGCCGCAAGAAGAACAGAAGACAAGGGGAAAACAAGTGGATACTCGGGAACGATTGGTCGAGGTTTACGAACGTATCCTAATGCTATTCAAATTGAATGGGCAGGAATTCTCTGGGTCACTCAGTGTTATGTCAGTTATTTGATTCGAACTATGGAAAAAGCCAACTCATTCATCTGAGTTGGCTTTTTCCATAGGCATGGTTTGACTACATAATAGTCAAGACATCACGATCCAGCCGTTTTAGCTCTAAGAAGGCTCATTACGCTAACGGGGAGGATAGTTCTACTATAATGTTTTTTTAACTATACATTGCATCCAGATTATGTTGAAATAATGAGTGAATGGGCTTAAATATGATATTTGTGGTTGATGGACTTGGGGGAATGGGAAATGTCATTTATCAAAGGAATAGAATTATGCCGTCGATTTCATATCGAAATCGTTGAGCCTGTAATGACGGACAAATACTCGTTCTTGTCTTATTCATCGGCTCTAATTGGTCCCGGTAGCGAAGTGCTCGGATATGATACAGAAATGTCGACTGATCACGATTGGGTTCCCCGGGTATATCTTTTTCTTAACCAACCAGATATCGGGTATTCCGAACACATACAATCAACACTGCAAGAACGAGCTCCAGAACGGTTCTATGGCTTTCCTGTAGATATAGGGAGGAGCGTACTTACCACGGTGCCGGGGTTCATTGAAAGTTACCTTGCTGTAAGCAATATTGAAGAGTTAGAGCCTGTAGATTGGCTAACCTTTCCTTCGCAGTCACTTCTCGAAATAACACGGGGGGAAGTTTATAGGGATGATAACGGTCAACTTTCCACATTACGCAAACGATTCGAATATTACCCTCACGATATTTGGTTATACCTTATGGCATCCAGTTGGCAGCGAATCGGTCAAGAAGAACATCTGATGCATCGTTCGGGTTTTATAGGGGACGAACTTGGCTCAGCTATTATTGCTTCTCGCCTTGTCCGCGATATTATAAATCTCTGTTTTCTCATGGAGCGTCAATATGCACCTTATCCAAAATGGTTTGGTACGGCATTTAAACGTTTGAAATGTTATGATCAATTACTTCCTTACCTTTGGACTGCTCAAACGGCAGTTACATGGAGAGAACGCGAGTGTGCTTTGAATAATGCTTACAAACATCTATCACATATGCACAACGGACTAAAGATCACTGAAAAGATTCCCGATGAAGTTTCATACTTTTTTGATCGTCCTTTTAAAGTCATGAGGGGTGAAGATGTTGCTTGCCTCATCGCAAATCAAATTGTCGATACAGACATTCGGCAGTTATCCAAAAAACGTTTGATTGGTAACATTGACCAGATCACAGACAACACTGATTTCAGGAACATGAATAAGTGGTCTGAGGGAGAAGGAGTTTACGCAAGAAAAGCTTTGAAAAAACTATTTAAGCCCGGTTTGTAATTTAAATCCAAAAGGCTTCCACGGTGACCGTTAAGAGCCGGGATGAGGCGCTGCAGGCTGTGCTTTCCAGAATCGACCCCTGCGGCACTGTGCAAGAAGTTTTCGAATGGCACGTTGGTCGCTGATTCCATTGAATATTATAAGCAGAATAAAACTTGCCCGATGCCATACGGCCAATCGATGACGCTGCTTATGATGGTGGAGAGTTAGAAGCATGTGTAGCTGTTGTGGCTGCATTGCGGTATTGGCTGGGTGAGAATCCAACCATATGCTTAAACATTTTATTGAAGAAACTTAAGTCCTCGTAGCCGACATCCTGGGCAACTTCCATAATTTTGCGATCGGACTGCTCCAGCAGCTGCTTCGCCACTCGAATGCGTGTCTCGTTGCGGAATTCAGTAAATGTCTTGCCGATATATTGCTTAAATTTGGTTGAGAATCCGGTCTGACTCATCCGGCACATCTCGCTGACCTGAGCAAGCGTTAACGGCTGTGCGTAATGCTTGCGAATAAACTCGCTGATGTGCAGGATGACCTTCTCGTCAGACGATAATTCCTGCAGGGGGGAATGTTTCCGGTCGTGATGGCAGCGGCTCAAAAAAATAAAAAGTTCAATCAGGCGCGTCTTCGTCAAAATACGATATCCAAGCTTTTTCTCTTTGAAATCGAGAATCAAGCGATGGAGAAGGGATTCCATTTCGATCTGTTCATAAGGCTTCAACCGGAGATGCCCTTGAAAACGTACTGTCTTTCGAAGAAAGGGTTCCAAGTAGAAGAAGTCTACGAAGGAGGCGACATCGGCGAGCGGCTCCAATTCGCGCCGTAACAACTCGGGTTGAAAGAGCACGTTATATACGACCGGGAGATGCGTATGGCCCGCTCGATAAGCATGCTCCTCATTCGGCTCGATCATGAAAACGTCGCCTTCCGCAATATTGTAGTACTCTCCCTTATAGTAATGCTCTCCTTGTCCTTGGGCAACGTAAGCAAGCTCGATGAATTCATGCGAATGGGAGGGGACGATCTCCCCCGAGCTGAATCGGTAGAGAGCGGCATGAAACAGGAAATCTTGGCTTTCTAGGAACTTTCCGCTGTCCATTCGTGTCATGTGATCATCTCCAATATTTAACAATAGGGCTGTTCATGACTAAATTATAACGCGTTGCAGGCAAACCGATAAGACAGAAAAGGCGGGCTAGATCGAATGACCCCGCCCGCTTTCGTGTCTATGTCTGTTTGGCGACCAAAGGAAATAAACCGCCCCCGAACGGTTTCCCTCCCTCAAGACCTGCATGGTCTGTTACTAGGTGGCTTTTGCCGCTGTAAATGGTTCCGTCCGGCATGTAAATGATTGCCAATACACGTCTTGGTTCGTCGCTTTGATTCGCGTGTGCGAAGTGGAAGGTGAGACCATGGTGGAACGTGCAGCTGCCTCGTTTCAACGGGACCTTCACCGGCTTCGTCTTCTCCAGCTCTGTTCCTTTGATCTGATCATATAAGTCCTGAGGGTCTGCTAAGTTAATCCCCCGCAGCGTGCCCACCTTATGGGAGCCAGGAACAAACATCATGCAGCCGTTATGTTCGTCGACATCATGCATTGGAATCCAGACAGACAAGGCGCCGGGTTCAGTCATCGGCCAATACGGAAAATCCTGATGCCAGGCCGTCGGCTTGGAATCCTGCGGCATCTTCCATAATCCGTGGTCATGGAAGAGGCGAATGCCGCTCGCGCCGCTTAGCTTCATTGCCATCTTAGCCAACTTGGGGTGAAATGTGTAACGGCTCATACCGCCATGATCGCGCCAAAGGTTTACCTTCTGGTTTAATACCTTGTAGTAGCTTTCGCCTTTGACAGAGGTGGCTACCGAATGATTACTTTCCTGTGACATGGCTTCCTCCAAAAACTCGGATAATTCATTCATTTCTTCTTCCGTTAGGGCATTCTCGATTTCAACGAAACCATTCTCCTGATAAAAATCAATTTTGCTTTGCGGTAACAGTACTTCCATCGCGATAACTCCTTCCAACGTATAGGGTGGTCATCTTTGATAACACATTACCAGAGGAATATGTTCTGATTCTTGGTTTTTTCTACAATACAGTAAGGTTATTTTTCAAATAGCTGCATGTGCAAGCAGAAAAAAACGCTCATTAAATGAGCGTCAACCAATCAATGACTACAACGGTTATTGATAACAAAGATTAGTTACTATCCGTTCGTTCACTTATTTTCTTATTTGCCTGCATATCTTCAAGCAGCTTGTTATATTTTTCGGTTGCCCGCTGGTATGCGTCGGATCCTAGAAATAAGCAGGTCGGTGGATTGTCGGATTCTACCAGCTCGATAAAAACTTCAGCAGCCTTTTCCGGATCACCAAGCTGCTTGCCATGATTTGCAGCAAATTGTTTAATACCTTCGTGGAGAGGAAGATAATCCGCTATTTTATAATCCGCGACAACAAGAGATTCGGCTGAGTTAAACTCAGTTCTAAATCCCCCCGGCGCAACAACCGTTACATTAATGCCCATAGATCTAACATCCTGGGCTAACACATCAGACATCCCAATAATAGCCGACTTTGTGGCAGCATAAATACTCCATCCCGTGTGTGGGGCAACTCCAGCGATGGATGAAATATTAATGATGTGGCCATAGCGTTTCGCCCTCATGTAGGGTAAAACACTTTGGATCACGTAAATACTGCCAAACACATTAACTTCGAAGTTTGACATGATTTCTTGTTGTGAAAGTTCCTCAATTGCTCCTCCAATTCCGTATCCGGCGTTATTGACCGCCACATCGATTTGTCCGAAATATTCGTATGCCAATTTCACGGATTGATCAATAGACTCGGAACTTTTTAGATCCACTTGCAGTGGCAAAAAACGACCCTCGCGGACCTGGCCAACAGCTCGTTTCAGCTCATCTAAGTTTCTTGATGTAGCAGCGACCCGGTAATTGTTACTTAATAACTTTTTTACAAGAGCAAGTCCAAGACCTTTCGAAGCTCCTGTAACATACCATACCTTTTGATCCAGCAATGATATCTCATCCTTTCATTTAAGATGTGTTTATTATGTATCAGCACCTGCTCTGACCTGTATAAGAAAACTTTCAACATGATGCCTATTCTTGTCATACTATTAACAAACACAATGCTTTACTTTATATTTAAAAGCATGAGAGACATCATATTAGAACAGAGGTGTTCCGTGTGACCGAAATCGCTTTGCAACAACAAGAGTTAGCGGGACTCATCAAAAAGTTTACCGGAAAAGATGGGGACCATAAAACCCTGATTCCTTCACTCCATCTCATCCAAGACTCCAAAGCAATGGTCCCAATATGTAGAATTCAAAAGCCCTCCTTATGCATTGTGGCCCAAGGTGAAAAAATAATCATTCTGGGCAATGAAAGTTACAAATACGGGGTTAGCGATTATTTAGCTGTGTCTTTAGACGTGCCTATATCGGGACAGGTGATCAAACCTTCGCCGGAAGCTCCCTTTTTGTCAATCAGGCTTGATCTTGATGCAGGAGAGATTTTTGAAATCATGAAGGAGACCCATCTGTTTCCAGAAAGCATAGAGCATTATCCGAAAAGTTTATTTGTTGGTAAAATGAACATTAATCTTCTTGATGCAGTGATTCGGCTAGTAAGACTATTGGATACTCCAAAAGATATTTTAGCGCTAGCACCATTAATCATTAAGGAAATCATATATAGGTTACTTACTGAAAAGGAGGGGGATGTTTTCAAGCAAATTGCTACATCTGGTAGTCATTTTGCAACGATTGCAGAGGTCGTAGAACGGATTAAAACAAACTTTGACAAACCTTTACGCATTAATGAATTAGCGCAGATCGCCAATATGAGTACTTCATCTCTGTATCGACATTTTAAGCAAGTCACTGCGATGACACCCGTTCAATATCAGAAACAGCTGCGATTACAAGAAGGGCGGCGACTTTTAATAACTGATAAATACAACGTCGCAGATGTCGCATTTCATGTCGGCTACGAAAGTCCTTCTCAATTCAGTCGCGAATATGCCCGATTATTTGGGTGTCCTCCGACTACCGATATTTTACGAATGCAGTCCACAACTAATTTGTCTACTAGTTAAAAGATCAGTTGATTAAATATATTATAAGTTGTTGTATAACAAGTATTCTTCATTGGGCTAATGTAAAAGGCTTTCATCATTGATATATTGGGGAGAGGTTGACGTTCATGTTGGCTGAGCGATTTATTAATGACAATCTTGGAAAGTGTTTGCTTAACAGGGATAATTACCGACCGTTTCCTACAATCGAAGACCGAAATCAATGGAACCAGCTACCATTGAATCTTAGGTCTTTTTGGATCAATGAAGCCACAAGTAAGCTTCATTATGCATGGCCTACTATAACTGCCACTCAATATATGGATTATAGCAGAACGGGTAATCGGGTCGATTTTGACAATGCTTCGTGGAAAAGAAGAGAGGTGCTGGCTTCTTTAGTCATCGCCGAATGTTTTGAAAATCAGGGACGCTTCATGGATGATATCATAAACGGAATATGGTGTATATGTGAAGAAACATTCTGGGGGATCCCTGGCCACGGTTATATGATGAAGAGGCAGGATCCACTTCCAGACATATCGGATCAGATCATTGAATTATTCTCTGCCGAGACGGCCGCGCTGCTTGCATGGACTTATTATCTGCTGAAAACCAAATTGGATGGAATAAGCATTATGGTAAGCGAGCGTATACAGCACGAGGTGAAAAGGAGGATTCTGGATCCTTATTTACAGCGGAATGATTTTTGGTGGATGGGTTTCAATCAGGAGAAGATGCTGAACAATTGGAATTCATGGTGCAATTCAAACTGCTTAGCGGCGTTTTTGCTGTTGGAAGACGACCCCAATCGACGGGAAGCAGCGGTGGTCAAGGCGATGCGAAGCTTAGATATGTATCTACATAGACTCCCTTCAGACGGCGGTTGTGAGGAAGGCCCGAAGTATTGGATGTATGCCGGAGGAACGATTTTTGATAGTCTGGAACTTCTTCACGGCGTTTCCGGCGGTAAAATTGATGTATACCAAGAACCTCAAATTAGGCAATTAGGATGTTATATTTACAAAGCTTTTATCGATGATTCGTATTTTGTCAACTTCGCTGACAGCCAGGCACAAGTCCATATCCCCGCGGAACTTACATATCGGTATGGACGCCGCATTGGAGATTCGAGGTTGTGTGAGCTTGGAGCAAGGGTCCAGAGAATGAAGCGGGAAGAAGGGACCCGCTTAGAGTTTTCATCCATGTTTCGCCTTTTGCCGGCTTTATTTAATTATACGGAAGTAGAGCAATATTCCGGAAAATCTCCTTATATTCGAGATGCATGGTTTGACAGCATTCAAGTCATGGTGGCACGAGAGCAGGAGGGTTCGTCCAAAGGGTTATTCCTAGCTGCCAAGGGCGGGCATAATGGTGAAAGCCATAATCACAATGACATTGGACAATTCATTGTATATTGTAATGGCTCCCCGATGATAATTGATCCCGGATTATTGGCCTATACATCTAAATCGTTTTTCTCGGAGCGGTATACCCTATGGGCGATGCAATCCGGATATCACAATCTCCCTATGGTAAATGGCGTTCATCAACAGGACGGAAGACAATTTAGGGCCGATGAAGTCGAGTATAACCTGAATGATAAAGTTACATCGTTATCCATGAATCTCGCGGGAGCCTACCCCGAACTCGCCGGAATAAGAAGCTGGATACGATCAGTTCATTTCTATCGTGATTTGTCCCCGAATATTGAAATCAGTGATAATTTTCTTCTAAATCAAGTGACGGATGATATCACACAGATTCTAATAACGCCTCACCCTCCTCAGAGCAAAGAAAATGGATATATTATCCTTCAAGATAAAAATTACAATAGGGTAAAAATACAATATGACAGCGAAATGTATGCGTACTCAGTAGAGAAAATTTTACTCGAGGACGAAATCATGAGAGAGATATGGGGAGATGCCTTGTATCGGATGAAGCTTACAGCCATTATACCCGCCGATCGGGGTGAGTGTGTAATCAGGATAAGCAGATAGTGGCATGAAGTAATCTCACTATACTAACGGAGACTTTAGTTAAACAATAGAGGAGCATATCGCCGTCGGCGACTGCTCCATTTTTTATTACGCTAATAGGTTTTTTGATGATCCTGTAGTGCTTATCTTCGTCAGACGCTGCCTACCAAATTGGCCAAAAGAGCCAGTCCAGAGAACAACTACGATCGATTGCCGTCGTTTGCCCTCCAAAGCCCTATCGTCGAGCAGATGGTTCCTCATAGCTTTGCAAACCAGCATCGCGTAAAGTTCTTCCGACATAGCCTAACTCTCGACGTGCAGCGGTATCGTTGACGGTGAACTCACGCCCAATCATGCGTATCATCGATTGCGAGATCGGCGGATCGCCGTCTTTCCGATTGACGGCCCAGATCGTGTCGAACAGCCGGCCAATGGCAGAGACGAGCCAGTAGGGCATCGAACGCACCTTATCGATGGACAGGCCCTGCAAGTTCGCAAGCGAGGCGACGAACTCACGGAAAGTGTGCCCTTCCTGGTCTTTGATGAAGAAGGCACGGCCGCCTTCTCCGCGTTCAAGAGCGCATTGTATGGCTTCAATCACATTGTCCACATGGCAGGTTGAAAAAGGGTAATCGCCACGGTCGATGAACGCGAACTGTCCAGATCCGACTGCTTCGGAAAGCGCTCGGCTAAACGGATCACCAGGCCCCCAGATAGCCGGTGGGCGAAGCGCGATCGTGCGAAAGCCGGGTTTGTTGGCTGCCAGAACCAATGAATCGGCCCGTGCCTTGCTCGCCAGGTAGGCGGAGAAGTGGTTCGGGAAAGTCGGCGCGCTTTCATCGGTGTCGCGGATGAGCGTACCGCCGTTATCCATGTGGATCCCCGCCGCGCTGATGTAGACGAATGTCTTCGCACAGGCGGACTCGGCTGCCTTCAGCAAGGCTGCGGTGCCATCGATGTTGGTACGGAAGAAGGGTTCGCGAGGCCCTGAAAAGCGGAAAAGGGCGGCAGCATGCACAACCGCATCGATCATCGGTAACACGATTGGCGTGCTGCTTTCGAGATCGGCATCGACCGGCCTCGCACCCATGGCCTTGAGTATGGCGTGAGATGATACAGAGTGTGTGAGGGCGAATATCTGGTGACCATCCTCCACGAGCTTCGGGATCATGCGGCTGCCGAGCAAGCCGGTGCCTCCCGTGACGAGAATTTTCATTGTGAGTGATCATCCTTTCGGTTCGGAATTCAGGAGAGACCGCATGGCGCCGCCGCGGATTTGCTCAAGAACCGCAGAAGTGGGAGGTTCCACCTTGCGCAGCGATCTGTAACGTGAAGCAGGGATGCAGCGTCCCAGCCTTCGCAGAGCGCTATCACCGAATCGGCATCATCGTATTGTGGGGTGCATCCTTCATAGAATTTTCCTTCTCTCCATCTTTTGAATATTTATCTAGCGATCTTAGCGAAGTGCTCCAGCGTACGAACCAATTGGGCTGTATAAGACATTTCGTTATCGTACCAAGCTACGGTTTTCACCAATTGCTGGTCACCGACGGTCAGAACATTCGTCTGCGTGGCGTCGAAGAGCGAACCGAATGTGATGCCTTTGATATCGGAAGATACAATTTCGTCTTCCGTGTAACCGAAAGTTTCTGGATCGGAAGCTTCTTTCATCGCATCGTTAACTTGCTCAACCGTTACCTTGGTATTCAAAACGGCAACGAGTTCAGTCACGGAACCTGTTGGTACAGGTACACGTTGAGATGCCCCATCCAGTTTGCCCTTCAGTTCTGGAAGAACCAGGCCAATGGCTCTTGCAGCACCGGTGGAGTAGGGAACGATGTTCTCCGCTGAGGCGCGAGCAGCTCGGAAATCGCCTTTTGGATCCGGAGCGTCAAGCGTGTTCTGGTTACCCGTGTATGCGTGAATGGTCGTCATCAGCCCGGATTGGATACCGAACTTGTCGTGCAGAGCTTTAGCCATAGGGGCCAGGCAGTTGGTTGTGCAGGAAGCGCCGGAAATGACGGTTTCCGTTCCGTCCAGGGTGTCATGGTTCACGTTGTATACGATCGTCTTCATGTCGCCTGTAGCAGGGGCGGAAATGACGACTTTCTTCGCTCCGCCTTTCAGGTGAAGCTCGGCTTTTTCTTTTGTGGTGAAGAAGCCTGTACATTCGAGAACAATATCAACGCCAAGCTCACCCCAAGGAAGATCTTCAGGATTCCGCTTAGCAAAACCTTAACCTCTTTGCCGTTTACTTTGAAGGTTCCGTCATGGACTTCAATGTCACCGTGAAAAGTGCCTTGCGTCGTATCATATCTGAGCAGATGTGCTAACATTTTAGCGTTCGTAAGGTCGTTAATTGCTACAACCTCGACGCCTTCCACATCTTGAATTCGGCGAAAAGCGAGTCGTCCGATTCGTCCAAAACCGTTTATACCTACTTTTACAGTCACTGAAAAATCCCCCTATAAGTTTTATTTATTCCAACAAGCCGATGCCTGCAATGGAATAAAAATGACCCAGCGCTATTTCATTCTGGAATGGCTTACTGTATAATGCGAAAAGAGACCGATCGGTATTTTTTATATTAGCATGATATGAGTGAATTGCAAGGACGAATTGGGTAATTCGTTTAAAACAAATGAAATAAAATACGGTTCATACGGAGGAGCTCATGAAAAAAGGGGACAGAACAAGGGAACACATCATTATGAAATCGGCTGAAATTTTTAACCAGAGAGGATATGCCGGTACATCGCTAAACGATATTATTGCCGACACAAGAATTAAGAAGGGGGGCATCTATCGACATTTTGCCAGTAAAGACGAGATCGCGCTTGAAGCCTACAATTATGCTGCCAGTATGGTCGCCAGTAAATTTTCTGAAGCGGTCGATCAAGAGCAGTCTGCGTCAGGAAAGTTGGTTGCTTTTTTTCGTGTCTATGAGAATGTCGTCGACGATCCGCCATTTATTGGCGGATGTCCCATGCAGAATACAGCTGTAGAAAGTGACGATACTCATTCGGAGCTTTGTGGTCAGGCAAGGCAAGGGATGCATACCTTCTTGGATATGATGAAAAGTATTATTCGGGACGGCATTCAAGCTGGGGAGTTTAGGGAGGATCTGGATGTGGATGCGCTAGCATCATTTACATTTTCCTTGTTGGAAGGAGGGATTTTACTCAGCAAGTTGGATGGGGATAACAAGCACATGCTAATGAATACACAAATCTTCTCATCCTATTTGCAGCAATGCTGCCTAAAGACCTGTTAATCTGGTGTACTGGCACATCGGAAGGGAATTGGGCAGCTGTCTTATGCAATAGCCCAAACGGGTGGTTTTTGTATTTTTCACGGAGTTGTAAGAAAGAATTGATTTTTACTTGAACGTTTAGAGGAGAAGGTGTGACCACGATTGCAAGGCTAAACGTCGAATATATAATAAATTTTAAATATCAGGTTTTGTAATCTTTCAACTGCATTTCTCACACATTTGGGGAAATGCCAACTTACTATGTGAAAAAGTTCTCTTTTTATTCACGAAGGAGCAGAGCATAAGTTAGCCCCCGTAGGTCGTAAGGTTTTACGTCTAAACCTGATGTTTTCATTTTTTATTTTGTGTACAGGAACAGCGTGGAAGGGAGGAAGTTAATATGGGAATCGATACGGTGCTATGGAGTAAACTCGTGACTGGAATGACACTAGGATTCCACGCTATTTTCGCGACACTTGGCGTGGGTATTCCATTAATGATTTCACTCGCCGAGTTTATCGGTATTCGTAAGAAAGATGTTCATTATATTCTAATGGCAAAGAGGTGGTCACGAGGGTTCGTTATCTCTGTTGCAGTAGGCGTAGTCACAGGAACAGCAATTTCGTTACAACTCTCCTTGGTATGGCCCAATTTCATGAAACTTGCGGGAAATGTTATTGCGCTTCCGTTGTTTATGGAAGTGTTCGCCTTCTTTTTTGAAGCCATTTTCCTTGGGATATATCTGTACACGTGGGAACGGTTTAAAAACCCGATGATGCATTGGTTACTAACGATTCCTGTTGTCGTCGGTGCAGGGATGTCAGCAGTATTTATCACGACGGTTAACGGATTTATGAATCAACCAGGGGGATTTACGTTTGAAGCTGGACAATTCACGGCCGTTGACCCCGTTCAAGCCATGCTGAGTACGGCAACATTCTCCAAGGTGTTTCATGTATTAAGTTCGGCCTATTTAACAGGAGCTGCTCTGCTGGCAGGTGTTGCTGCATTCGCAATACTTCGAAAAGGGGTTTCAGCATACCACAAAAAAGCCTTAAAGCTGATGATGGCTGTCGTTTTATTGTTCAGTTTAGTAAACACATTAGCCGGAGACGTATCCGCTAAGTTTTTGGCCGAACATCAACCTGAAAAACTCGCGGCTGCCGAATGGCATTTTGAAACGGAAAGCGGCGCAGATTTGATATTTTTAGGGTGGCTTAATGCTGAGCATGAAATTATAGGAGCACTCCACCTTCCCAAATTTCTGAGTTTCTTGGCTTTTGGAGATTTCAATGCAGAAGTAACGGGTCTTAATGAGTTTCCTATCGATGAACAACCATCACTCGTGGTTCATTATTTTTTCGATTTAATGGCAACCATTGGATTTTTATTCTTAGGCATTTCCTTTCTGTATTTCCTATTTGTATTTTGGAAAAAGCGTAACGAACTCAACAAGTGGATACTGCGAATGATTGCATTAGGAGCACCGCTTGCTTTTTTAGGGGTTGAACTGGGGTGGTTTTACGCAGAACTCGGCAGGCAGCCTTGGATTATCCGAGGATATATGCGTGTAGAGGAAGCGGCTACGACATCCCCAAGCGTCAGGATCCTTTTTTTCTTTTTCCTTCTACTATACATCGTATTGGGAACCGTTAGTGTTCTTGTGCTTCGTCGCATGTTCTATAACAATCCGGCTGAAGTTGAGATGGAGACGTGGACGCAGCGTGCAAGCGACAAATCAACATTGAAGGGTGAGCACACATGATGAATTACGAATTGATTGGAATTTCCGTGCTCTGGTTGTTTTTGTACGGATATATCATCATCGCTTCCATTGATTTTGGCGCAGGTTTCTTTGCCTTTTATGCTCGTTTAACCAAACAGGATCATGTCATCAATAAACTGATTTCTCGTTACTTATCGCCAGTTTGGGAAATCACGAATGTATTTTTCGTTTTTTTCTACATTGGCATCATCGGCTTTTTCCCGGAAACCTCCTATTATTATGGATCAGCCATGCTTGTCCCAGGAAGTCTTGCGGTCATTTTGCTCGCTATACGCGGTTCATTCTATGCATTTGAAAATTATGGCTCCAAACATAATATGGTTTATCTGTTTCTGTATGGAGCAACCGGAGTGCTTATTCCTGCTTCCTTGTCAGTGGCGCTGACATTATCCGAAGGCGGATTTATCTTGAAACAAGGAGAGACGGCCTCGTTGGATTACTGGGCACTCTTGAGCAGTCCACTGTCTTGGAGCATCGTTGGACTGGCTATCGTATCTGTTTTATTCATTAGCGCTGCTTTTCTCGCTTTTTACGCTTCGCGTGCTGAAGATCATGCTGCATTAAAATTGATGCGAACCTATGCGCTTTTTTGGAGCACGCCTACAATCGTTATCGCACTGACAGCATTTATTTTTTTGGGTCAGCACAATGAGCGGCATTTCCAAAATATGATGGATTTATGGTGGCTGCTCGCGCTCTCCGTTGCCTTTTTCATGATTGCCATGTGGTTATTATACCGAGGAGGCCGTTACGGGATGACGTTTATATGCATCATGCTGCAATTCTTCTGTGCTTTTTTTGCTTACGGCATTGGGCAATATCCTTACATTCTTGATCCATACATCACCATTCAAAGTAGTGTCACCTCTTCGTCTATGGGCTTCGCACTGGTTGTGGCATTTATCGGTGGTATGTGTCTCTTAGTTCCTTCATTGATCTTGGTCTTCAGGCTTTTTCTGTTTGATGCGGATTATGTGAAAGGAAACAAATAGAGTAGTACATTGTTTCTTACGGGAATATTCCCTCAAGGCCACTTTCCGGAAGGAGGAGAGTTTTTACGTGAAGAGAAATAAAAACCTCATTGCTCAACACATGTCTGCACAACGAAAATATGTTGTTCTTCTTGGCATCATATCCTTTGCACTTGGTACAGCCATTGTTGGTCAGGCTGCGTTGCTTGCAGAAGCCATTCAGCGAATCTTCGTGGAAAAAGCCTCTTTCTCATCCGTGGCTATGATCCTTGGCATGCTTTTGGCGATGATGGCATTACGCACATTGTTATCATTTGTCAATGGGAGAATTGGTCTTCATATGGCTGCCACGGCAAAGACCAAGATGCGTGAATCTGTTTTGCAAAACTTGACCCGTGTTTCCATGGGTTTAAGTCTTCAGGGACAGACGGGAGAGAGGGTCAGCGTAGCATTGGATGCAGTAGATGAGGCGGATAGTTATTTCAGTCAATACATCCCGAAAATGGTGGAAGCGATGATCATTCCCATTTTGGTCCTGATCGTTACATTTACTCAACATGCCAACTCAGGTTGGATCATGATGTTTACGGCTCCGTTTATTCCGATATTCATGATCCTGGTGGGGCTAAAGACGAAAAATAAATCGGAAGAAAAATATGCGCAGCTGGCCAACTTTTCCGGTACGTTTTTGGATTCCCTTCAAGGGTTGGTTACATTGAAAATATTCGGGAGAACTCAGCGTCAGCAACAGGAGATAGAGCGCAGTAGTCTCAACTATCGTGACACAACCATGGATATTTTGAAAATCGCATTCATGAATACGTTCATGTTGGAATCCATTGTGATGCTTAGTATCGGTATTGTCGCCCTTGAGTTGGCCATTCAGTTGGTTGTTTTCAAATCAATGGCGTTTCACACGGCTTTACTCGTTCTGTTACTCGTTCCAGAATTTTATAATCTCTTAAAAAATACAGGCACCGCTTTCCATAGCGGGCAGACAAGCATGGGAGCGATCCGTAAGGTTGAGAGTATGCTTGAGAAGAATAGAGTAGACGCGCATGTAAGCGATAGTAACGATCGGATGCCAAAATTTCAATTGTCCCATGCAAAGCCACTTCAAGTCCCCCCTTCGATAGAACTGAAAAATGTACGATTTCAGTATGCTCCTGATTCATTTGAATTCCACTCGGGAAGTGTGTTTATTAAACCGGGGGACAACATTGCCATTGTTGGTAAGAGTGGAGCCGGTAAAACGACACTGCTTCATCTTATTGCCGGTTTGCTGAAACCGGATTCGGGGATCATTCTGGTTAATGGAAACCCACTCTCTCATGATCATGAAGAAGAATGGTTTAAACATGTTAGCTCCATCACACAGCACCCTTACATTTTTGCTGGTACATTCGCAGAAAATATTGCGATCGGTGCGGGTAGGGAAGTTTCTAGGGCAGAAATCGAGAAGGCCGCAGAGGAAGCCGGACTTACAGCGGTTGCAGCACAATTGGATAAGGGGTTTGATACATTCGTTGGCGAAGGCGGACGTGGACTATCGGGTGGCGAAAAGCAACGTCTTGCCCTGGCACGCGCATTTTTGAAGCGGCCTGCCATCATATTGTTCGATGAGCCTACAGTAGGGCTCGATTGGCGCACCGAAAGCATACTGCAACGTTCCATTTCCACATTGTCGAAAACGTCTACCATGATTACTGTGGCACATCGTTTATATACGATTCAACACGCCACCAACATTTTGTTTGTAGACCATGGATCGATCGTGGGTTCAGGGTGTCACGACGAACTTCTGAAACGCTTGCCCCAATATGCTGAAATGGTCGCTGTTCAACAAAAAGGAGAATTAGCATGAGTGAGCTGGCTATGTTATCGAAAGCGATGTTTCAAGAGCGGAAGGATATTATCTTTTCGATAATAGGAGGGTTTATTGCTGGAATAGCCGGTGTAGCTCTCTTTTCCGCAAGCGGGTATCTGATTTCTCAAACGGTATTTGCGCCACCGCTCTATACATTGATTATCCTTACCTCTCTTGTGAAATTTCTAGGTTTTCTCCGGTCGGTGAGCCGTTATGGAGAACGATTGTATACCCACCGGGCGACGTTCTCCATCCTCAGCCGTTTGCGAACTTCCTTTTTTGCTAAGCTCATCCCTTTGACACCTGGAATACTGAATAAAAATCGAAGTGGGGACTTACTTGCACGGATCGTTGGAGATGTAGAAAGTTTACAACACTACTTTCTGCGCGTTGCATATCCGCCGCTTATTGTAATTATGGTGTTTTTGGCAACGGTGCTTTTTACAGCTTCCTATTCCTTCTGGATAGCTGGTTTGCTGGTATTGGGAATGTTGATGACTTCACTGGTCGTCCCTGGAATCGTTCTGTTGGGACAACGAAAAATTCATGAGCGGGTCCGTGAGCAGCGATCGAAACTGTCCACGGAAATCACAGAAACACTTTATGGATTTCGTGATTTAAAGATCTATGGGCAGTTGGCACAGCGGGAGGAGCAGCTTCAGCGCTATTCAGCTTCATTGGCAGCTGAACAGCAACGAGCTGCTGTCCAATTGTTACGGGGACAATCCATGCATGTTTTTGTTACATTTTTTGTTGCTTGGGGTGTGCTGACGCTCAGTGCCTATTTGATTCTGGACGGAAGACTTGCTGGCGTATTTCTTGCCATGCTGGTCATGGCCACGCAAACCGTTTTCGAAGAGGCAGCTCCTTTGGCCGTATTACCTGCATATAAGCAAGATAGCGAACATGCAGCCAATCGGCTGACGGAAACAATACCATCTCAAGCTGCAACATTACGATCAAGTAAGTCTGAGTCTTTGCCAACCGATATACCTGTATCCATTGAAATAAGCAATGCTACTTTTCAATACGAGGGGGAGTGGCGGCCAGCACTATTGAATTTCTCACTGCATCTTGCTGCAGGTTCTAAAACAGCGATTGTTGGGCCGAGCGGGTCAGGAAAATCTACATTAATCGAGTTGTTGCTCAAACTGCGAACAACAACATCGGGGAATATACGCATAAACAAAGTCTTGATTAACGAATTGGATGAGGAAAACATCTGGGAATTGACAAATGTAGTGTTGCAACAAAGCCATTTTTTCAAAGGGACGCTTCGTGAAAATCTGTTGGAGAATGCAGATGAACATTCTGACGAGGAGCTAATGGAGGTACTTGCTAAAGCCCAATTACCAAATGTTTCGCTAAACCAGGTGGTTTATGAGAAAGGTGAAAACTTATCCGATGGAGAAAAACAGCGTCTTGCCTTAGCACGAGCCATGCTGCGCAAAAGACATCTGTGGTTGCTGGACGAACCAACGTCTTCTCTGGACTATGTAACCGAGCAGCGCGTTCTAAAGCAATTGTACGAGCAAGCGAGCGGAGATACACTTCTTCTCATTTGTCATCGCCTGACCGGTTTAGAGAAGATGGATCAGATTGTCGTCATGGAGCAGGGCGAAATTGTGGAGATCGGTTCATTTAAGGAATTGATGGAACAGAAGGGATACTTTTATAAATTGAAACAGATTGAACTACAGATGATTGGTGAATCTGGGGTTTAAACCGCTTGAGCTCCTGTAAGCTAACTGGTTGATTCCGTTCACTCAGGCGTAGGAGGGCGATTAAAAATGATAACAAACCATAGAAGAGTTTTACTGGTTGATGACGAGACACGCATTCGCAACATTCTACGAATGTATTTGGAGTTCGAAGGATTCATAGTCGAAGAAGCATCGAATGGTACACAAGCCATCGAAAGATATGGTGAGAACCACGCAAATTATGATTTGATCGTGCTGGATTGGTTACTGCCTGACATGAATGGGATCGAGATTTGCAAGTGTATGAAACAAACACAACCTGATATTCCGATTCTGTTGTTATCTGGGCGATCGGAAGAAAAGGACCGCATTGAAGGTTTTGAAGCCGGAGCAGACGATTACGTCATCAAGCCATTTAGCCCGAGGGAAATTGTGCTGCGTATCCAAAACATGATAACCCGTGTATATTCTCCCAGTCCCTATGTTTCTGAAACCGGTGATTTGCTAAATAACGGTTTTAAGATTGGTGAAATTGTGCTTTATCCTTCAGCACGCCGTGTTATGGTGAAACAAAATGAGGTCCATCTGACTCCGAAAGAATATGATCTGCTCTATTTCCTGATCACACATCAAGAAAAAGTTTATTCTCGTGAAGTATTGCATACTGAAATTTGGAAGTCATCGCACAGAGAGATTTACGACCGGCGTACAGTAGATACCCACATTAAACGCCTGCGTGATAAGCTATTCTCCTATTACCCGGAAGGAAATGGATGGATTCAGACATTATGGGGACATGGGTATATGTTCAAAAAAATTTAATTTTTGGGATATCAAATATAAAAAATGCATAAAAAATGTTTGCCGAAAAAGACAAGAACATGTATGGTTAACTTAATTATTAATTACCAAATGCGGTGAAGAGGACAAGTAGATCAGGAAACGCCGTTCAGAGAACTGCCGGTTGGTGCGAGGCAGCGGATATCCGAATCAAAAATCACCTCAGAGCTGGCCTCCGAATTATAGTAGATGGGCCCGGGATTCTACCGTTACAAAGAAGCATCGTTGTTGGACGATGGCTAAGAGGGCGCTTATTATAAACGTCAATCAGGGTGGTAACGCGGAGCAACTCCGTCCCTAATGGGATGGGGTTTTTTTGCGTCTTCATAGAATATTTATTAAATTGGAGGGTTATCGAATGAGTAAATTGATGTTACAGTACGTATGACATTACGGCAACTTGAATTTGATGATGCTGAAGCATTGGGTAGGGATTGGTGTAGTTTAACAGGCTGGGTTAAAGATCAGGAATTGAGCAGATGAAAGGGTGATATTGCAATGCAATTCAAGTTGTATACGGATGTGCATGAGTTTTACAATGACACCTATGATGTGCTGATGCGTCATGAAGCACAAAATTTGATTCCTCTTGGCAATATCATCATTGGGCATGAAGGAAAAGACAAAACAGACTGGCGTGACCCTGTAAATTGGCTTATGGCAACTATTTCGGATGCTAAGGGCGTACAGCTTACCGCCATAATGACTCCGCCACACAATATTACGCTTTATGCAACAGACAACATCGTTAACCCGGATGCGATAAACTGTCTGATAGACGGGCTGAAAGACCGTGAAATTCCAGGTGTGATAACTGAAAAAACCTTGGCAGAATATTTTGCCAAAGAATATACCTTGCGCAAGGGAATAACCTTTAAAACCACCATGAGCCAACGTATCTATGAACTTACGGCAGTAAACCCAGACATTCAAAAGGTTGGTATCGTTCGATTGCTAAATGAAAAGGACATTCACTTTTTCCCATACTGGGCTGAAGCATTTTATGCAGCGGGGAGTTATGGCAAAACAGAAATGTCCATCCCGCAAAATGCAGACCCTTACCTCTACCGAATAGCATCAAAAAAGCTCTATATTTTAGAGGACAACGGGATACCCGTTTCTATGGCAGGATATACAAGGGAATTGCAGACGGCTATTGGCGTGGCATTTGTATATACCCCTCCATATGAACGCAGGAAGGGTTACGCTACTTCAATTGTGGCACAAATAAGCCAACTTGCATTGGATAAAGGATTTACTAAGTGCGTCTTATATACAGACCTAGCAAATCCAACGTCTAATAGCATCTATCAAAAGATAGGCTATATGCCAATTTGTGATTCGCTCCAGTTAAAATTTGAATAGTACAATGATGCGGACAGAACTTCTGCTACCTTAGAAAATAAGAGCATCATATAGAGTTATCATGAAATCACTTGGAGTTATAGGGGGAAACACATTCTATGTTAGGCGCTGAGATCAGCATAATGGAGTATTTTACGGAGCAAAACATCGAACTCCTTTTGGAGCGTTTCCGCTCGCTGGGGCCGCTGCCCGGCATTCTGCTAACTTTTCTAAAGTCTTTCGTTCCGCCGCTGCCTACTATCATGATTGTCGGCGCCAATGCCGCCATCTATGGATTGTGGCTGGGTTTTTTATATTCGTGGATCGGCCTTGTAACGGGCAGTTTTCTTACGTTTTGGCTTTTTCGCAAAGCGTCGGATACACCATTTATTCAACGCTGGGCGGTCAGGCCCAAAGTACGGATGGCCATGGTATGGGCGCAGAGGAACGGGTTTAGCTTCGTTTTTCTCTTAAGCATGCTCCCGATAGGACCGTTCGTAGTTATAAACATGGCCGCGGGATTAACGCGAATGCCGACATTTTCCTTTGCGGCAGCCGTAACTCTAGGCAAAGGTGTCATGGTATTCTGCGTTTCCTATATCGGAATGCATCTGTCCGATTTTATTGCCCAGCCCGTCAAGTTAATCGGAGTAGCGTTGTTTATTGCGGCTTCCATATGGTTGAACCGGAGGCTGCAGGCCTATTTTACGTCCTCGGCAGCTGTGGCATCCGAGCCCTCAAACACTATGGAATAAAGCGGGGAGAGAACTTGGAGATAGATTATAAATATTAGAACAATGAAGGGGTATGCTGCCAGATTGATTTGGTCATGTAAGACGCAAGAACATACACGCTTATTAGCCGCGTACCGCGGCTATTTTTATTCAAACGATAAATGTTCATGTCAGCTTCACTTGTTCTAAAATGTTGTATCGAAGCCGCAGATCGCGCTAAAATGGCTTTACATGTAATGCTAAAAAAACGGGGGCTTCGCCGTGACGATGAAATGGATCGACTTGTCCAGGAATGCGATAGATTTATACGAGCAGAAGCATACAGGCGGACATCTCGTGTCCGAGCATTATCACCAGACGTACCAGCTGCTATTTGTGCTGGAGGGAGAAGGCGCTATCCGGTTGGAAGGGGGAGTTCGGAAGCTGGCGGTCGACGATACGGCGCTGATCGTTCCGTATTCCGTCCACTCCGTCATGTCCGACTTCAGGCTGACCTTGTTAGTGTTGGCGTTTGACGAGGCAGTGCTCGATCCGGATATGAGGGCGCAGCTGCTCCACGCATACTTTCCGGCCTCCTGCCTGATGAAGCCGGGATTGTTTGCTGCGAGCGAACTGCGTCAGCTGCTGAGGAAAATGCTGTTCGAGCAGTCCAGGGAGCTGTCGCCGCTCGTCCGGCTTTCGCTCAAAGTCCAGCTGTCTCAGTTGCTGCTCTTGCTGGTTCGATCGGCCGGAACGGAGGCTGCCGGAGCGGGCACCAGCTCCAACAAGCTGCGTGCCGAGAAAATTCGCAGCTATATCGATTCGAAGTATTTTGATCCGCTGACCGCGGGGGACATCGCCTCCAAGCTGGACATCAGCACGCGGCATGTGAACAACATCTTCAAGGAACGGTATAACATGACACCGATGCAATATTTGACCGAGGTACGCATCCGCGTCGCCCAGAAGCTGCTGGTGGAAACCGGTAAGGACATTATATCGATCTGCTTCGAAGTCGGCTACGATTCCGTGTCTACGTTTTACCGGTCTTTCAAAGCGGTCGCCAAGCTGTCGCCAAAAACGTACAGGGAGCTGAACGCGCCCACGCAAGCTGAGTAGGCAGGGAGCTTTATTGAAACATATTTTCCCCTTCATCCCCCATCGGATAAGCGCCGGCGGGGGTTTTGTTTTTTGCTCGAATAATTCGCTTCCAAAATTGAGAATCGTGTTCCCGTAATCGTAAGAAAAGTGGTTTCGCATCGACTACAATACGGTTATACGAAGCGAAGGGAGCGATGAATGTGACAGTTCGCAACATCGGCATTATTATGAACGGCGTTACCGGACGGATGGGAACCAACCAGCATTTGATCCGTTCGATTCTTGCGATTCGCAAGCAAGGGGGCGTCGCGCTGCCGGGCGGAGACGTCATCATGCCCGACCCGATTCTGGTCGGCCGGCAGGAGAGCAAGCTGCAGGCGCTGGCCGCCGCCCACGGCGTCGAACGTTGGAGTACCGATCTTGAAGCATGCCTCGCCGATCCGTACTATGAAATCTATTTCGACAGCCAGACGACGGTGCGCCGCGCCGAAAGCATCAAGCAGGCGATCGCCGCGGGAAAGCATATTTATTGCGAGAAGCCGACGGCCGTTGACATTGAAGGGGCGCTCGAACTGGCCCGCATCGCCGCCGAGGCCGGGGTGAGAAACGGCGTCGTGCAAGACAAGCTGTTTTTGCCGGGATTGCTCAAGCTGAAACGCTTAAACGACTCTGGCTTCTTCGGGCGAATTCTGTCCGTGCGGATGGAGTTCGGCTATTGGGTGTTCGAGGGCGACTGGCAGCAGGGTCAGCGGCCATCGTGGAACTACCGCAAAGAAGACGGCGGCGGTATTATCGTCGACATGTTTGCACACTGGCGCTATGTTCTCGAGAATTTGTTCGGGGAAGTGAAGGCTGTTTCCTGTCTTGCCGCTACACATATTCCGAAACGTCTTGATGAGCAGGGCGTTCCGTACGAATGCACGGCGGACGATTCGGCGTACGCCACATTTGAACTGGAAGGCGGCATTATCGTGCAGGCCAACTCGTCCTGGGCGGTGCGCGTAGACCGCGACGATCTGCTCACGGTTACGGTCGACGGCACCGAAGGCAGCGCCGTGGCGGGTTTGCGGGACTGCAAGACGCAGCATCGGGTCAATACGCCGAAGCCGGTATGGAATCCGGACATTCCGAACCCGTTCCAGTTCCGTGACCTATGGGTGGAGGTGCCGGACAACGCGTCATACGACAACGCGTTCAAGGTGCAATGGGAACTCTTCTTGAAGCATGTCGTCATCGGCACGCCGTTTCCGTGGGATTTGCTCGAAGGCGCGAAGGGCACCCAGCTTGCCGATCTCAGCTTGCAGTCGTGGCAGGAACGCCGCTGGATCGACGTGCCGAAGCTGAGCCTACGTGAGTAGCGGAAGGCCCGGCTGAATTCAAGATTCGACGTCGAGTAAGCTTCATAGCTATACTTCGTGATCAAAAGCCGATTTTTTAATTACCTCTTAAGGAGGGGAATACAGATGACCCAATCGCTGCTCCTCCCCCGCGCAGGGGGAGCGTTGTATGAATATACTCCGGGCAAAGCAGGCTCGTTCTCCGTGCCGGCCAAGCCGTTTACGGGCCGCATTGCCTTCTCGGCCGCCCATGTCGTCTGCGATCCATTTGCGGACGCAGATCCGCTGTATCATTCGCAGATTGATTGGAACTCGACGCTCGCCTACCGGCACCATTTGTGGTCGCTCGGTCTGGCCGTGGCGGAAGCGATGGATACCGCGCAGCGCGGCATGGGCCTTGACTGGAACAGCTCGAAAGAGCTTATCCGCGCTTCGATCGCGGAAGCGCGCTCAGTCGGCGGCAAAATCTCCTGCGGCGCGGGAACCGACCATCTGTTTCCGGGACCGTCGGTCACGATCGCCGACGTGGAAGCCGCCTATGAAGAGCAAGTCGGCTTCATCGAAGGCGAGGGCGGTCAAGTCATTCTGATGGCGAGCCGCGCACTTGCCGCTTGCGCAAAAGGGCCCGAGGATTACGAGCGGGTGTATGGTCGCATTTTGGGACAGGTAAAACAGCCGGTCATTCTGCATTGGCTTGGCGACATGTTCGATCCCGCTCTGGCCGGCTATTGGGGATGCAAGGACGATCTGGACGACGCGATGGACGTTTGTTTGCGCGTCATTCGGTCAAACGCGGACAAGGTCGACGGGATTAAAATCTCGCTGCTCGATGCCGGTAAAGAAATCAAGATGCGCCGGCTGCTGCCGGAAGGCGTCAAAATGTACACCGGGGACGACTTCAACTACCCTGAACTGATCAAGGGTGATGAGCAGGGCTACAGCCATGCGCTGCTCGGCATATTCGACGCGATTGCGCCGGCCGCCGCCCAGGCGCTTCATGCGCTAGACGCAGACGATCTGGTCAGTTATGAGGCGATAATGGAGCCTACCGTTGCCTTGTCGCGTCATATTTTCCAGAAGCCGACGTACGCCTATAAGACGGGAATTGTGTTCATGGCCTATCTGAACGGCCACCAACCGCATTTCCGCATGATCGGGGGAGCGGAGGGATCTCGCTCGATCGTCCATTTGGCCGAGCTGTTCGTGCTTGCCGACCGGGCCGGGCTATTGGCCGATCCGGAGCTTGCCGCCGAACGGATGAAGCCTGTCTTGGCGTTGGCGGGTATTCGGCCGTAATCATTTATAGAGATGTTTGAAAATCCGGGAGGGATCAGTATGGAACCGCTTCGTTCCATAGACAGACTCAGCTTGAACCAGATTACGACCGATCGGCTGAATATGCGTGAGGCCGTGGAAGCATGCGTTCGCGCCGAAGTGCCTTGGATCGCGCTGTGGCGGCATAAATTGGCCGAGACTGGCCTGGCCGAGAGCAAGCGGCTTGTGCGGGACGCGGGCCTGCGCGTCTCCAGCCTGTGCCGTGGGGGTTATTTTCCGGCGGCCACCGCGCCTGCGCGCAAAGAGCGGATGGACGACAATCGCCGCGCTGTCGAGGAAGCGGCCGAGCTCGGCACCGATGTGCTCGTGCTCGTTTGCGGACCGGCGCCAGACCGGGATATCGATTTCGCCCGCAAGACGGTCGAAGAAGCGATCGCAGAACTTGTGCCGTTCGCCCGCTCGCACGGAGTCAAGCTCGGCATCGAACCTTTGCATCCGATGTACGCCGCTGAACGCTCCGTCATCAATACGCTGGCGCAAGCCAATACGCTCGCGGAGCAGCACGACCCGCAAGACGTCGGCGTCGTCGTCGATGCGTTCCATGTCTGGTGGGACCCCGAGCTGTACGCGCAAATTGAGCGGGCCAGGGGGCGTATACTCGGCTTCCACGTCTCCGATTGGATCGTGCCGGTACCCGACCTGCTGATGGGCAGAGGAATGATGGGGGACGGCTTTATCGAGTTGCGCCGGATGCGTCATGCCGTTGAAGCGGCCGGTTACGTGGGGGCGATCGAGGTGGAAATCTTCAACCGGCAGGTATGGGATATGCCGGGAGACGAGGCGCTGACGCTCATCAAGGAACGTTATTTGCAGCATGTATGAATGATAAATTTGCAGCTTTGGCGGGCCGGGAGAATCGTTCCCGGCTCGTCAAGGCATAGCTTTGGAGGGAAGGAATGTGAAGATTTGTCGCACCGCGCTGATCGGGATCGGGGGATTCGGCGCTGAACATGTGAAAGTCATGCAGAAGCTGGTCGAAGAGGGTAGCCTGCAGGTTGCTGCTTTTGCGGAGCCGAATGTCGACGCTCATCAGGAGTCTTACGACAAGCTGACCGCGCTTGGGGCCGTCCATTATATGGATTACTTGCAGATGCTCACGCTGCATCCGGATATCGATTTCGTCGTCATCGTCACACCGATCTCCTCCCACAAGCCGATGTGCATCCAGGTGATGCGGATGGGCTTTCACGTGCTGGTGGAGAAGCCCCCGGCGGTAACGATTCAGGACTTGGACGAGATGATCGCGGTGCAGAGGGAGACCGGGCGCTTGTGCCAGGTGAACTTCCAGAATACGTCGGGCCAGGCGTTCCGAACGCTGCTGGAAAGGATCGGCTCCGGTGTGCTCGGGCAGGTGGAGCATGTAGTCGGCATTGGCATGTGGAAACGGCTTCGCTCTTACTACGATCGAACCCGCTGGGCTGGCAAACTGGTCAGCGACGGCCAGTATGTGCTGGACGGGACGTTCAACAATCCGTTCGCCCACTTGCTGCACCATAGCTTGCTGGCGGCCGGAGGAGGCGCCGCAGACTTGTACCCGGAATCGGTGCAGGCCGAGCTTTACCACGTCAATGACATCGATGGGGACGATGTTTCCTGTATTCGCGCCGTTATGGCTAACGGTGTGAGCGTTCATTTTTACGCCATGCTTTGTCACGAAGTCAGCGAAGTGCCTTCGATTGCCGTGTATGGAACGCGAGGGGAAGCGCATTGGAATTACCAGAACAAGCTGACCATTCGCGCACAGGACGCCGAAGAGGATTTGGCGTTTGGTCCGACCGATTTGATGTGCAGCATGTATCTGAACCTGATGGAAGCGATTGAAACCCCGGGGAAATCACTCTTCTCGCCGCTCAAGGCAAGCCGAGGCTTCGTGCTGGTATCCAACGGCGCCTATGAGTCGGCTCGCGCCGTTCGTGCCATTCCCGGCCGATTCGTGACCGAGCGGGAGGATGGAGATTCCACGGTGCGCTTGCTGCCCAGCTTGTCCGAAAAGATGAGAGACGCGGCAGCAAAGCGGCAACTATACAGTGAATATCCGCTTCCTTGGGCGACACCGACCCGGCTGTTCCGGATGGAGGGCTACAGCCGATTCGAGCTGCCTGCCAATATGCGCACAAATAACGGTGAACCGACCAATTAGAGGCGTTCCTCTAGGGTTCTTTTTACAATGTCGAGGTTTAATCTAAAGATAAACCCTAAATCAATAGTTTCACGAGGCAACTCCACTTTTCATTGTTTTTTAGATTCCAAAACAGTTAAAGATGGGGGTTCTTGTTGCGAGGGGAAGCCGATAAATGTTACATATATTAAAAATTCATTTTATGTATTTTGGAGGCATGATATCTATTTAAATGAACCAGGACCAAATGGTCTCTGGTTCTTTATTTTTTTACCTGACTAATTGCTCACTCTACAGTTTACATACAACTACCTTTTTAAGTTATTACCAAATTGATTTAAGGGAGTACATTTTTTTATTTAATCCTGAAGGTAAAATGATAAACATGAGAGCTCCTTATTACAGGCGGAGGGATGGGAAAAATGAAAGCGGTTTTAGACAGCTCCCGAAAGTATGGCGCAGCAAAAAGGAAAAATAACTTTCTGTACTACATCAGAAGAGACGGTCTGTTATATTTTCTTTTGCTGCTGCCTATGGCGTATATCCTGATTTTCAAGTATGCACCCATCTATGGCCTTGTGATGGCATTCCAAGATTACAACATTTTTGAAGGAATTAGAGGGAGCGAATGGGTAGGACTGGATGTGTTCCGGTTTATTTTTGAGCAGGACAGCTTCTACCGTGCATTGAAGAATACGCTGGTCCTGAATGTTCTGGACTTGATCGCAGGTTTTCCAGCGCCCATTCTTCTGGCGATTTTGCTAAATGAAGTAAGACAGGCAAAATTCAAGAAAATGACCCAGACCGTGTTGTATCTGCCCCACTTTTTGTCCTGGGTTATTATTGGCGGTATGGTCTACCTGATGTTTTCTAACGGCGGCATGATCAACAATTTCCTGTCGAGCTTTGGTTTGGAGAAGATTGAGTTTCTGTCGCGGAAAATACCTTGGCTGATTACTTATATTGCCGTTGGCGTATGGCAAAATATCGGATGGGGCACCATCATTTATTTGGCGGCCATTACCGGAATCAATAGGGAGTTATATGAGGCCTCCGATATTGATGGTTGCAGCAGGCTTCGCAAAATGTGGCATATTACACTGCCTGGCATTAAATCAACCATCAATATTTTGCTGATTCTCCAAATAGGCAGAATGGTTTCTATCGGGTTTGACCGTCCCTTTGTGATGGGGAATTCACTGGTTAGCGATTACTCTGATGTTATCAGTACTTTCGTGTATAGAGTTGGTATTAGTTCGGGTGATTTCTCCCAGGCAACGGCGGTAGGATTGTTCCAATCCGTGGTCGGCCTGATCCTGCTGTTATCTGCAAACTTTGTTGCGAAAAAACTAGGCGAGGATGGGATATGGTGAGGGTGGCGAGCAATAGGGGCAAGATGAAAAAAATGACTGTAGCGGATATTGCCATCATTGTATTTATCGTGGCATTGTCCTTCACATGTATCGTACCGTTTCTGTACATGATTGCGCTTTCTTTCAGTTCCAACGAAGCGATTATTTCTCAAAAGGTAGGACTGTGGCCAGTAGACTTCACAGCAGAAACGTACAAAACCATATTGAGCGATATGGATATGCTTTATACGCTTGGATACAGTATTGTGCTAACGATATTTTACACTTTGGTATGCATGTTCCTGACCATATGTGCAGCGTATCCGTTAACGAAGAAGCGGCTGAAGGGAAGAAACTTTATTTTGACGGCGTTGGTCTTCACTATGTATTTCAGCGGCGGTTTAATTCCCTCCTATATTCTGGTTAAAAACCTGGGCATGATGAATTCGGTTTGGAGCCTGGTTTTGCCGGGTGCCATGAGCGTGTTTAATCTGATCATCCTGAAAACCTTCTTCAGCAATCTTCCTGAGAGCCTGGAGGAATCGGCAGCCATTGACGGGTGTTCGGATCTGGGCATTCTCATCAAGATTGTGCTCCCCCTTTCGTTGCCATCGATCGCCACATTAAGCCTTTTCTATGCGGTGGACAGATGGAATGGATTCCAGGATGCGTTGTTCTACATTACGAAAAAAGAGCTGTACCCTATGCAGATGAAGCTATACCAGATCATTTCGGCCAATCAGCAGTTGGATAGCCAACAAGGAGGAGAAGGAAGTGTCGGCTCCTATATTGTCCCTGAGTCTTTGAAAGCGGCCAGTGTCATGTTTACAACGATTCCGATTTTGCTGATCTATCCTAAACTGCAGAAGTATTTCGTGGATGGTGTGATGACCGGGGCTATCAAGGGTTGATGGGGAAACAGATTATGATGAAGGGGGGATCCAGGCCTCGCGGATGATTTAAGAGAATCAATCACAAGAACGAAAGGGTGGTTAAAGTGTATAAGGGCATAAAGAAGAAAGCAGCAATTCTATTTAGCACAGTGCTTCTAGCCGTAGGAGTGGCAGGCTGTGGTGGCGCAGGCAATAACAATGGGGAGACGGTATCAAAAGGGTCCAACGCATCGGAAACGGGCTCCGGTTCCCCGGTAACCTTGACAGTGGAAGTGTTTGACAGAGGTATTCAGGGACAACCGGACTTGAACAACAACGCGTGGACCAAATATGTCAATGAAAAATTCGGGAAGCCTAATAACGCCATTGTAAAATTTGTTCCTGTCCCCCGTTCCCAAGAAGTCGACAAGCTGAATGTGTTGATGGCTGCCAACGAGGCCCCTGATATTTCCTTCACTTATGACGGGAATACCGTAACCCGTTTCGCAAAAAGCGGTGGCCTCTATACACTGGATGAATTGTTGGAGAAGCATGGCCAGCAATTAAAGTCTTATCTGGGCGAGAAAGTTCTTTCCTACGGGAAATATGAGGGCAAACAAATCTCGATCCCAGGCAAGCGGACTCTGATCGCTTGGAACGGCATGTTTATCCGCAAGGATTGGCTAGATAAGCTGGGAATGCCTGTTCCAACGAATCGGGATGAATTATATAATACCCTCGTTGCTTTCCGTGACAAGAACCCGGGTAATGTGGATGGTGTCATTCCGTGGGCAACTGCGGCTTCCGGCATGAACTACACCTTTGGCAACCTGATTCCTTCGTTCTGGGGTCCGATGTCGGAGGAGGAATTCGTTACCACCACCAATTGGCTGAAGCCCGGCACCAAGGATGCTTATAAATGGCTGAACAAACTGTATAATGAAAAGCTGATCAGCCCCGACTTTGCACTGGATAAAACAACCAAACAAGCGGATGCCGATGTGACCAATGGCAAAGTAGGCTTCTACGCTGCCAACTGGGATTATCCACTTTCACAAAAAATTCGTGAACCACTGAAGCAAAATGCACCTGATGCCAACTATGTTGCTGTAGATACCTTCAAAAACGATGAGGGGAAATACCTGAAAGAGATGTACAATGAAAACGGGATTTTCTCCTTCATCCCGAAAAGCAGCAAAAATGCGGAGCTGGCCATAAAGTATCTGAACTGGATGGCTGATCCGGAGGTGATGTACTTCCTTCAGTTTGGTGAAGAAGGCGTCAACCATAAGCTTGTAAACGGCATCCCGCAAGGGATTGCGCAAACCGGCGAAAATATGCAAACGAGCAATCTGAATATGGATTATACTCTAATTGTAAACGGTGCAGAGCTGGGCGATACCGAAAAGAATGTCCGAACGTATGCAGCAGCCTTAGCAGCCGGAGATCAGAGCTATGAAAAACTGGCTGTCGATTCGTACAAGATCAACACGACGGATGGTTATACAGGCTTCTATTACGGTGTCTCGAACGAAGCTAGTATCAAGTACGGCAAAACGTTGGGTGACATGAACAAGCAGATGAGTGACAGGCTGGTCGTTGCCAAGCCGGCAGAGTTCGACGCCTTGTATGACAAGCTCGTGAAAGAATATATGGACGCCGGCGGTCAGGCTGTTCAGGATGAAAATATAAAGAATTATAGAGATGTCAAAGCACAGAGCAAGTAATCCATGGCATAAGGATAAACCAGTCTGTGGTTTATCCTTTTTTCGTTGCTGTTCCCGAATAATTTTGCTATTATTCGGGAGAATCCATATGTTCAGGAGGATACCCATGTACAAGGTCATGATTGTAGATGATGAGCCGTGGGCAATTAAAGGAATCCGCAACGCCTTCGATTGGGATAAATATGGATTTGAAATTATCGGACAATTTAAAAGCGCTTACACAGCATGGGATGCCATAAAAGCGAATGAACCCGATTTGGTATTTACGGATATCCGTATGCCTGAAATATCCGGACTGGATCTGATGAAGAGGGCCAAAGTAGAAGGGATGGACATTGAGTTTGTCATCGTAAGCGGATATGCGGAATTTGAATATGCCCAGGAGGCGCTGCGCTATGGCGCGCTGGATTATTTCCTGAAACCCTTGGATATCGATAAGGCTGACCCTTTCATTGCGAAGCTGGCCATGCACTTCTCCCGAAGAAGCACAGCACGAAACCAACTCCTTCTGGATGCACTGACCTCGGCGAATGAGGGCGAGATAAAGACCTTCCTACCGCTTCCCGATGATGCAGCTGTGTACTATTATCAGGTGTTGTCCATCTATTTCGAGGGAGAACATAAAAATATGAGGAACCTGCTTTCTTTGGAGGGAAAGCCTGTTCATGTTGTGGAAGTTGAAGCTGGAGCCCGAAAAATGCTAGTTGTCCTGATGACGGAGCATAGCGATTGTCTGGAAGGACTGTCGGGTAAGTGGGTTCTGAATAAGACGGGCATCCATGTTATGGGCGTCAGCAGCATCTCTAATCAACTAAAGCACATGAGCAAGCTCATAAAAGAAGCAGACCTGTCCGCTTCCCAGGTTTTTCTTGAAGAAGCTGGGGGCGTCGTTCACTACGAGCCGAAGCTTCATCTGGTGAAGCCATGTATCGATGAAATCCACCACATCCTTCAGGGAAATCAATTTGACGATGTGGATGCGTACATTAAAGGGCTGCAGGCATACTTCAGGGATCATCATCTGGGCATGTCTGAGGTTGTCTACCTGTGGAATCAAGCCGTCGGGATCCTTATAAAAGCATATTCAGAGGAATTGAAGGATATGGAACTGGAATTCCTGAATTATTCCGAGATCAAGGAACGATTTGAACACTTTGAGTCGCTATGCAGCTTTTTACATGAGGTTCTCGACTCCATCAGGATAGGAAACAGCCGCTCTGTACAGGAAGGGGACATCCAGTCCTGCTTCAACCGGATGATCCATTATATCAACCATCATTTTGAGCAGAAATTGTATTTGAAGGATTTATCTGCCCAGTTCTTCATTAACCAGGTGTATTGCTGTCAATTATTCAGAAAAAATCTGGGCAAAACCTTCTCTGAATATGTGTCGGAGCTGAGAATCAAGAAAGCCCGTGAGCTCCTGAAGCGGACGGATCTCTCCATTGAAGAAGTGGCCATTAAGGCCGGGTATGTCGATTATTATTATTTCAATAAAGTGTTCAAGAAGCATTGCGGGATGACCCCCACCAAATTCAGAAAAAGTTGATATGAACGGAGCGGCGGGCCATGAAGATCAGTAAACTGAAATTGAAGCATCAGATATGGCTTATCTTTTTCTTCTCAATCATCATTTTTACTGTGATGGAATTTTATTATTATTATAGTTTCTCTAATTTAACCCAGAAGAGAGCCGCCCATTACAGTAACCAGATGATAGAACAAACACGCCGCAAAATTGATTCTGCATTTAGTGATATCAGGGTCAGCACCAGCATTGCGGTCAATAGCAGACGGGTTCAGGAATTTTCTGTAGTGGATGATGATTACAAAAGGGCGTTTAATAGCGGTCCAAATGCATTGGATCTCATGGAATATATGAGATCCTTTAATTCGTATGTGGACGGAATTGTAATTAATGATATTCGGGGAAGACGGCTTTACAGTTTGGCATCGGCAAGCGGAGATATTTTTTTTCTCAATCGTTATGATACCTTTATCCAGAAGTATAAGGAAGATCCTTCGCTGCGGGACAAGGGGATGTTCACCTCAATTCTAAAAGACGACAGAACAGGAACGGAACAGTTCTTTTATATCGCGCCGATTGTGGAGGCCATCGGGGGAATCTATTTCTCCCAAATTACGGGTTACTGTACCGTTTTGGTCAATATGGACAAAATGCAGGGGCTAGTGGAAAATACGGAATTAACGCCCAACTCTACCTTGTACATTCTGAATAACCGGGATGAGGTGATTGCTTCCACCAATTCCAATGCCCGGGGTGCGTTATTCAGGGAAGTTCTGTCTATGGATAAGGGCATCCTGCTTAACGGGGTCAAAACAACGATCGATGGGGAAGATATTCTCGTCCAGGTTAAGGGTTTGGAGCAGGCAGACGGGTGGCGGGTTGTGAGTATGATTCCAGTGCAAGAGCTCACTGCAGACATGAACCCTATACGGAAAGTCAGCATTACCGTGGGGATTGGGATGATTCTAAGCATGCTTATCATGGGCAGTTTCTTAATGAACAATCTGATGCGTCCGGTGATGGGACTTGTTCTGGATATGAAGAGAGTGGGGAGCCGGGACATGGGCTTCCGCATTAAAGTCCGGTCTACCAATGAAGTAGGCATGCTGGCCTGTGACATTAACCGGGTAATCAATGAAAGGGAACAGATGGCTAGAGATATGATCAATACCCAGGCCAGATTATATGAATCTGAGCTGAGCCAGAAACAGGCGGAGTTTGCTGCCCTGCAAAGCCAGATCAACCCCCATTTTCTCTATAATACGCTCAATTGCATCAGCAGCATCGGATTGGAGTACGGAAGCAGGGAGATCGCGCAAATTGCATCATGCATGTCCAAAATATTCCGGTACAGCATAAGAAATGATGATCTTGTGCGGATAAGGGAAGAGCTGGACTGTATTCAGGCTTATATGAACATTATCGCCATCCGGTATGAAAATAAATTTATCATCGAGATCGATGTGGACGAGGGACTCTTGGAGATGCAAACCCCTAAGATGATTCTTCAACCCATTGTGGAGAATGCGGTCTATCATGGGCTTGAGCGGATGGATCAAGGGGGCCGGCTTCAAGTTACCGGCACCATAGATGCGCATGGGGACGTGTGCTTCCAAATCACGGATACCGGGAAGGGAATGGACCCGGAGCAATTGGCTTCCTTTCAGGCTAAGCTGGGCATGGCATCCCCGGAACCTGTACCAGATGGCCAACAGGCTGCAAGCATCGGACTTTCCAATATCCATAACAGGCTCCGGCTATTGTTTGGAGATGGTTACGGGATCGCCATACAAAGCCAGTTCGGCCATGGGACGACAGTGACCGTGAGGATTCCAAAGCTGTTAAACAACCGCAAACCTTCGGAAGAGTAAGGTTATGTCGATATCCGGACACACTACAATGTAATGTTTTTCTTCAGGACACATCCCTTAATCGGGGATTGTGTCCTTTTTTTCTTCGAATTTCCGGCGATAACCATCAGACGCTGAGAGGGTTAAGTATAATCCGAAGGTCAAGACACTTTTTCTAAAACGGTTACCAAAACAATTTAAGATAGTACATTTTTTAAATTTTCTCTAAAAGTAGAATGAGGACATGGCTGAAAAAATCAATGACAGGGGGATGGATGAAGTTGAAAGCGGTTTTATGGGATAGGAAAAGATTCAGGTATTTGCTGTTTTGTCTCGCCGTGCTGCTGATGCTGCCGCAATGGAACGGAGCGGCTATGGCGGCAGAGCAAACGCCAGATAGGGCGGATTTGGCATCCCGGCAGGAGGGAAAGGATGTGTCTGATTTCTACAATGTTATCATGCAAACAGGGGCCGACCCTTGGGTTTACAAGCATACGGACGGCTACTACTACAATGTCTTTGTCAATGCCAGCGGCATCATGATCCGCAGAGCGAAGACGATTACCGGCATTGAAGCGGGCGAGAGAAGCCTAGCCTGGACACCGGTTAAAGGGTCCATGTACAGTTCCGATGTTTGGGCGCCTGAAATGCACTATCTCAAAGATAACGATGGCCAATTCAAATGGTATATTTACTTCGCAGCCGACAACGGAACCAACGCAAACCACCGCATGTACGTGCTGGAGAACACCAGTGATAATCCGATGACGGGAACCTGGGAGTTCAAAGGAAAAATTACCGATTCCACCGACCGTTGGGCAATTGACGGCACAGTGCTGACTGTAAATGAGGATCACTATTTTATTTGGTCCGGCTGGGAGGAAACCGACGGAAGCTTTCAAAATTTATATATCGCAAAGATGAGCGATCCGCGGACCATCAGTTCGGAACGGGTCCTGATTTCAACGCCTGAATATGACTGGGAAACTTCCCCGGGGAGGATCAATGAAGGGCCCGAGGTCACTATAAAGGGCGACACCATCAATCTGATCTATTCGGCCAACGGAAGCTGGACAGACAGTTACTCCCTCGGATTGATCACGGCCAAGATTAGCGACGATTTAATGAACCCTGGCTCCTGGGTAAAGCGGGATAAGCCGATCTTTTCTAGCGCCAATGGTGTTTACGGCCCTGGCCACCATAGTATCGTCTCATCTCCTGATGGTGCGGAGGACTGGATCATTTACCATGCTGCCCGCTGGCCGGGGTCTGGCTGGACCCGCAAAGTCTACGCACAGAAATTCACTTGGAATGACGACAATACGCCGAACCTGGGAGCGCCGGTAGATCCAAACATACCGATTGCCATACCTTCCGGCGAGCCGATGCGGAAGCGGTATGAAGCGGAAAATGCGTTCCTGGTGAAGGATCCGAATGGAGAAACTTCTCCGGCTGTCCTGCGGGAAAGCACTGCATCAGGCGGTATGAAAATCGCGGGTATCAAGAACGCCAATGATTATGCCCAGATTACAGTAAATGTGCCGGAGGCGGGATTCTATAACATGTCCGTGCGCAATGCCAACGGCTCCCCCAATGCGGCGGATGCCTCCCATATATTGTCGGTCAACGGCAGCTCCGGTGCCAAATTGAACATCGTGTATTCTGGTCCGAATCGTTGGGGAGCCTCCACGGCGAAAGTCTTCCTTAAGGAAGGCGACAACATCATACGCTTCTCGAAAGGGAGCAATCTGGCCGAAATCGACAGTATGGATCTATTTAAGCTGGATACATCGGAAATTTTATTTGAATCCCCAGGATTCACCCTGGGGTTGAACGAAACCCGCAGCTTGCCCCTGTATACGGTAACGGGCGCTACCTATACCGCTATCGATACAGGAGCTACCTTCAGTTCTTCCGACACGAAGGTAGCCATTATTGATGAAGGGGATCAGATTCAGGCTGTCGGGGCGGGCAGTACGACGATTACCGCGACATATCATGGGAAAACAACAACGGCCGCGGTAACCGTAGTCGCAGAGCCCAGATCAGTGCAGTCTCTTGACATGAGCGGATTGGACCGCGTCCTGACCAGCGGACAGCGAAGCCTTCCATTGCAGTTAACTGCTCGCTATAACAACTATGAAATGAAGAATGTGACAGCTGATGCTCAGTATACCAGCAGCGATCCCGGGGTGGCCCGGATTGATACTGTCTCGGTCACCCCATCAGTATACGCAGATAAACCGGGTACAGCTCTTATTACAGCCGAATACAACGGCAGCAAAACGGCAATCCAATTGACGGTAATCGACGCTTCTGATGCGGTTCAGGTGGTTTCCGAAGTGAAGACTCCTTCGGGAGTGACTCCTGATCCGCCCAGCGTTGTGGATGTTGTATACAATAGCGAGTCGATGACGGCGGAAGTTGTCAGCTGGAAGCCGGAGGGGATGGACTTCAGCTCTCTTGGTACGGTTCAGGTGCCAGTCATTCTGAAGGTGGATGGCCGAGATATTCCTTCCACTGTACCCGTAGAAGTCGTTGCAGGATGGGGCCTTGATGACATTGTGAATCAGCACCGCAATAGACTGGCGAATTTCTCTTATCCGTTGGGCACTGGGTTAGGCAACTATAGCCAATCCAAGTATGACGCTTTTGTGGCCGAGGTGGATAAAGCAGAAGAGATGGCCTCCAACCCGGATCTGAGCAAAGAGCAGTTTGACGGGGTACTGGATAATCTCGCTCAGGCGGAAGAGGCTCTGTTAGGTTCGCTTAACAGCGTGCAGGATGGCGTTGTCTATAACGCTTACCGGGATTTCTCCGGCGATACGGTAGGCAAATACCCTTACGGTATCACCATTGAAGATCTGACCAATGGAGCTACCGCAACGGTAAAGGAAGAGGACGGTAATAAATTTCTTCGACTGACCACGACCGCTACCTCGGGCAAGGCAAACCTGTTCCTGCCATATACAGGGGAGGTAAAAGCGGAGGGGGATCAGCGCATCGTCATCGAGTATCGCGCCAGATTAAACAGCAGCTTCCAGTACGCCAATGGCGCCATGATGAGAAACGACAGCGGTACCGGCAATTATTCGATGGTCACTGCTTTTGATACCGGTAAGTTTATTGTACAGAACGGTGGATCCAAGAAAGCAGTCCAAAACGTGTCCTACAATACATGGTACAAAATCAAAATGGTGGCCAACTGGAATAACAAGACCTACACCGTCTACCTCGACGATGTTCCGGTAGCTACGGATTACAATTTCCGCCATACAGGCGGTGACAAGCTGATCGGACAACTGTTCGGGATCGACGGATACGCCAATGCCTCCATCGATTTTGATGATTTCAAAGCTATGGTCATAGGAGGACCAAAGGCCGCGCCAGAGGGTCTTGGGAAAGTCGATGAAACAGCGTCTGGCGCCAATGATGGACGCATCACCGGGGTGAATGATTCCATGGAATGGTCTTCAGATCATGGGGGCACCTGGTTAAATGTAGAAGGTGATACACTTGCCAATCTGCAGCCCGGAACGTACTGGGTTCGATACCGCGAAACGGACACGCATAAAGCAAGTCCTTATGTGGAGTTCACTATTACGGCTTTTAATCAATCGATTCCTGTCACCGGTGTGAGCCTGAACCAAACCAGTGCGCAATTGTATACCAACTATGGGAGCCCCTCTGTCCAGCTCACTGCACATGTAGAACCCGCTGAAGCATCTAATAAGACCGTGATTTGGAGCACATCAAACCCGGCTGTAGCTTCTGTGGATGAGCACGGACTTGTGAGTGCCCACGCCTCCGGCACGACTGTGATAAAGGCGACCACTGCAGACGGCAGTTACACAGCGTCTTGTGTTGTGACTGTCGGTGTATATGCGACCAGTGGCGGCAGCAATTCTGGCAACGAGCCTGCCAGTTCGACTGCCCCGCCTACGCCTGCCCCGATCACTAAGAATGGGGACGGCAGCACAACGACTATCGTCACAGAACAGAATACCGGAACAGTTACGGAGACCACCGTCTGGCCGAATGGCGACCGTAAAGTCATCACGAAGGAACGCAGTGGCACTCTGACCGAAGTAGTCACGAAGCAAGACGGCAGCAAAAGCGAGACCGTGAGCAAGCCGGACGGAAGCAGCCGTTCTGTCGTCACCGATTCGCAGGGTGTGAAGGTTGAGACAATTACGACGTCGCTAGGGGAAGTAACGGCCGAAGTTCATCTGCCCGAAGGCGTGGCACAAGCACGGATTACAATTCCCGTCAAGAAAGCCTCCGCCTCCACTGTAGCCTATACGGTCAGGGGTGACCGCTCCAGAACAATCATCGGGACCTCCGTAATGACGGAGAATGGATTGAGTATCCTGGTCAGGGGCGATGTAACAGTGAAGCTGGTAGACAACAAGATCACCTTTAAGGATGTGCCTGACCACCATTGGGCTGCGGAGTCGATTGCTTTTACTGCCAGCCGTGAACTGTTCCTAGGGACAGATAACGAGAATTTTGCCCCCAATGCATCCATGAGCCGCGCCATGCTCTTCACCGTGATGGCCCGGCTGGACGGTGCCGAGACCGAAGGGGGCTTGTATTGGTACAGCAAGGCGCAGGACTGGGCAGTGGCTACGGGGATCAGCGACGGCAGCGTTCCGGAGGCTGCTATTACCCGTGAGCAGCTGATCACGCTCCTGTACCGGTACGGGGGTCAACCTGCTGTGGGCGGCATCGGCAAGAGCTTTGCGGACAGCGGCGAGATTTCCGCTTGGGCAAAGGACGCTATGAGCTGGGCTACGGAGGCGGGAATCCTGAATGGCAAGCCAGGGAACCTTCTGGACCCTGCCAGTGTTGTCTCGCGGGCTGAAGTATCCACCATGCTCGCGCGCTTTATAGCTTGGCTAAAGTAATGCATCTTGTTATAAATCCGATTCACGGAAGTGTTGTTCCGATTGAACTGCGGATCTTGAGCGATCGCGACTCGAATATGTTGCTCAAGATCCGCTAAGGTTGTAAGACGACAAGAACATACATGCTTATAAGCCGCTAAACAGCGGCTTTTTTTGTTTTAAAGATATTTGGTCTTGTCCAAACCCGACGACAACAACATATATCTTCAGCCGAAAAAGATAAGAACAAATATGGTTAACAGTGGTTGAAGAGGATTCTCATTACAGATGTAGTTTTTAGCATTTTATAATACGTGGCTGAGCAGGCTCCAAAGAAGAACCGAGTACGATAAGCTGATGCCCGGAAAAACGGAGTAACAAATCTATAACTGGCTTCAGACATTAAGCTAACGGGCAGGATAGTGCTAATTAGTCTACAGGAATATCGACAAATTCAACCCCTAACTTTTATCGAAATTTTAATTTATATTGAATTTATGAACAATTAAAATACGGATAGGAGGGCGAGAAAATGAGTCAAGTCCGGAACTACTACGAGAATTCACAAAATAAAGAAAGCATAAAATCAATTTATAATACAGGTAATAATCTTAGTGCTAAGTATGAGGTCATGGGTAAATACGGAATATCAACAGAAATGTTTGAAACTTGGACCATAGATAAGCTTAACTTGTTGGGCAGTGAACGCGTTCTTGATATTGGAACAGGGAATGGGAGGTTCTCGATCCCCACCAGTAAAATTTTGAAGAATAATGGCGGGTTTATGGTTTGTTGTGACTTAACAGAGGGAGTTATGAATTCAGCACGTATTCAGGCAGAACAGGAAGGGCTACCTATCCTCCACATGATTGCTGACGCTGAAAAATTGCCGTTTCTTTCTGATGAGTTTGATGTCGTCATGGCTAATCACATGCTTTACCATCTACCTGATTTGAAAAAAGGATTGAAGGAAATTTGCAGAGTTTTAAGAAATACAGGACAATTTTTAGCTACGACTAATAGCAGCCGGGGGATGCCTGAATTCTTCGCACTGCATCAGGAGACAATGCATCAGTTACATATCCCATTTGAAATTAAAGACGATCCGATTCCTTTTTCCTTAGAAAATGGAGAGGCCATACTGTTAGAGCACTTTAATCGAGTAAAACTACTAACTTATGAGGCAGGATTCAAGGTAACAGATCCAGAGCCTGTGTTAAAATACTATATGGCAACTCAACTCTATCAAGGTCCTTTTCATGACATATCATTAAGCCGCGAACAACGGGAAGCAATTTCACACACTTTCCTTACTCTAACTAGACAAAAAATTGAATCCTGTGGTGGAGAATTGATCATTTCAAAACAAGTTGCGGCTTTTATTTGTGAATTGAATTAACTAACAGGAACGATAGCTCAATCGAAGACTTTTTCTCTAACAGGCAGTTTTCTTGATTCGTGATCATTAAAAAGTAAAAACACCAGCTTTTTAGTTTCAGTTCATAGGTCTCTCGCCGGAACCCCGGCGTACGTCGGAGGCTTCATGCACTTCAAGCAATGCCGACATCAGCGGCGACGGGGCGATTCACGAGGCTGGCCCTGACCAAGTCGATGCAGGTCGATTTCGCACCGTACGTACAACATCCTTTATATTTGCGCCAGACGTAGGCCGATCCGGAGGAAAATTATGAGGCACTGTTCCTTGCCTCCAACGAATCGAAGTTCATGATGGACTCGCCACTCTACATCGATGGCGTCATCGTCTTCAGAAAAAATGCTTAGGGAGGACCATAACCTATGAAACTGCTAACCTATCTTGAAGGCAATACATACCGCCTCGGTGTCGCTACCGAGGTAGGCATCGTCGACGTTGCGGCGGCACTTGGTGACGGCCCGGGACCGCGCACCGTGCACGAAGTGATCGAGGGCGGGGAGGATGCGATACGGACGCTGCAGCAAGCAGTTAACCGCACACTGGCGTCTTGCAGCGACGTCCTGCTCGGAAAATCGGGTCTCAAGCTCGGACCATGTGTTACACACCCGAACAAAATCATTTGCGTCGGCCTTAATTACCGCAAACACGCCGAGGAGACAAACGCGCCAATCCCGGAGTATCCGATTCTGTTCAGCAAATTCAGCAACACGTTGGCTGCTGACGGCGAAGACGTGCCGCTGCCGCGCACATCGCAGAAGGTTGATTACGAAGCTGAGCTTGTCATCGTGATTGGTAAGACGGCCAAATATGTCGCCAAGGAAGAGGCGCTGGACTACGTTTTCGGCTATTGCGCCGCCAACGATTTGTCCGCGCGTGACCTGCAGATGCGCACTCAGCAGTGGCTGCTCGGGAAGTCGTGCGACAAATTTTCGCCGATCGGGCCGTACCTCGTTACCGCGGACGAGGTCGGCGATCCGAACGCATTAGACATCAAGTGCATAGTAAACGGCGAAGTGCGACAGCATTCCAACACGTCGGACATGATTTTCCGCTGCGACGAAATCGTCAGCTACATTTCGCACCATATGACGCTCGTGCCCGGCGACATTATTTTGACCGGGACGCCGGAAGGCGTCGTGCTCGGCAAACCGCCGGAGAATCAGGTCTACTTAAAGGCCGGCGACATCGTCACGATTAATATCGAGAAGCTGGGCAGCCTCACGAACCGCATGATATCCGAATAAGCGCGCTACCAAGTTATGATGTAATCGCCAGTCACATTGCCTCACAGAGAGTAGCTCATCGATTAGGGTATTTTCCCGCATGGGTTTCTGATTGGCGATGCAATTTTGTAGGACTTGAACAGTAATTGTTTCTTTAAAAAGTTAAGCTGACGGGGAACGATAGCTGAATGAAGACATTTAAAAGGCAGCCGGCTTTTTGGATAGCTTGTGAATGGGGGGATTTCTTTGGTAGATGCATATTTGCCGCCAAAACATCAGATTTCAGTGTCGGCATTCATTGAGAATAATAAAGGTGAAGTTCTGTTAGTAAAGACTCATTGGCGCTCGGATACGTGGGAATTCCCTGGTGGAAATGTAGAAGAAGGTGAATCACTTGATGATGCAATTACTCGTGAAGTCCTTGAAGAGACTGGAATTCTGATACGTCCCATTGGTGTAACGGGAGTTTATTACAAGGAAACAAGCAATCTATTATCGGTGGTATTTAAAGCAGAACTCATTGATGGCCAATTAAAAATTCAGCCCGAAGAGATAATGGAAGCTATGTTTGTAAGGCTGACGGTGAGCAACATAGAACAGTACATTACTCGTCCTCATATGAAGTCACGATCATTAGATGCAATTCGGAGTAAGGGGTTCGTACCGTATGAATTTTGGAAGACAAAGCCGTTTCAACGGATTTCTCGCTTAGACCCTCACGGTGTACAACCTGAAGTGAAGCAAGCTAACGGGAAATGATAGCTCAATGAAGATAATTGAGGGCAGTCGACCTAAAAACTGGCTGCTTTCTCCTCAACTAACGGGCAGGATAACGGGGAGTAGGGGGCTGCTGTTTATTTTGTAAGCGACAGGAACATAGACGCTTAATTGCCGCGTAGGGGCGGGCTCATTAAGCTAGTGGTAGATTACATCAATGTCATTGGAACCTTATGGGACACCTGGTCGTTATAATGGATTGAGATGAAGGGAGTGATTAATGTGAAATTTTTTTGTACTAGCATATTAATCGTTGGATTGCTAATTTTATTTGGTTGTTCAAATACTTCAGAAAAAGATGCAGAAATCAGCCCAAAGTTTGTAAGTGAAGGAATCGAAATGCAAGGCATAGAAGGGAAAATCGGTATCTTGGGACCGGATTTCGTGGCGAATCAGGCTAATAAACATATGTGGCACTTATGGGGAAGTAAAACTGATTTGGCCGGGGAATTTAAAGTCGATGCCATGAATTAAAATCCGGTGAGAAGATAAATCCGTTTACTGCTGATATTCCTACATCCTTGTTCGGTCCAAATAACGGTGCAGATGCACATTTACCATCCTCAATGAGGCTACCGAAACCTGGCATTTGGCAGCTTAACGCTTATATTGATGAGAAGTTGTTCGGCAGTATTAATGTCGAAGTCAAATGATTATTGAAACTAAAGGGAAACGTTAGCCTCAATAAACCGCCTTTTCACCAAGGCGATTTTGCAAGGGATATCAGACTACCTCTGGGAATTCCAGGATCTGGAGCAGGCGCTCATCTTTTTCTGCGAACAATTTGTAGCTTCTGCGAACGGTTCGTCCGATTACAGCGCTCTGATCCGTCTGGTTACAATGGAAGCCGCCAATCTGCCAGCCTCGTTTTTAGAAAAGCTGGATAACGCAACGGAAGAGGGGATTACCAGGAGGTTTACCGAGTTTGGACAAACCGGACTGCTCGATGTGCCAGATCCTGTAATGGCTACAAAGCATTTCGCTGCTTTAACATTTTTATTGGTATTTGATCAACCGAGAAAAAACGGGACATTAGAGGAGGAACAAACCAAACGTATCATCACTGAAGGCGTGCGCGTCTTTCTTTGCGCTTATGGAAAACGCACCGTACAAAATGAAAATCAACCATCAAACTGATAACTTGCTAACATTCCCGACTAAGAACTTGGTTACATTCCCCATGATTTCATTGAAGTAAAAATTTAGTATGTGTGACTGGCGTAAACGTAGAGACCCACGAGGGAGCACAAATTGTCATATGCCGTACGCCTAGGCAGACGTAAAGGTTAGGTCTCCCTGGTTAAGCAGGATGGTCCAGAGAGAATGGCTCGATCTGATTTTTAAAAAGTCGAAACAGATGTGTGCTGGATTACCAATCAGATTCATTCAGGGAGGAAATAACATGCTATATGAGTTGCGAATCTATACGATTTACGAAGGTCGAATGGATGCCATTCAGGACAGATTTAAGGAGCATACGTTTAGAATTTTCACAAGACTGGGAATGAAGGTCGTGAATTTCTGGATAGATGCAACGGGCCAGAATAAAATATATTATGTGATGGAATATGAGGATATGGCGCAGCGTCAAAGGCTATGGGAGCAGTTTAAGAAAGACATCGAATGGATTCAAGTAAAACGCAATTCGGAAGAAAACGGAGGGCTCATCGTCGAAAAAATTGATGAATATTTTATGAATCAAGCTGAATTTTTCAGATTGGGAAATTGAACTATCGGGTAACGATAGTCGAATAAACGAACAGGAAGAGTTGCCGGTGCTAATTGGCAGCTTTATTACGCTAATGGGCAGTTTAGTTCATTTGTTATACTTGATCAATATAATTAGTGGGGCGAGAAGGAATGGGAATAAGAATAGCAACTAAAAATGAACTCCAATGGGTAAATGAACAGTATCAGAAAATAGGCTTTATGCCGAGTAATTTAGAAAATGAAAAAATTGCAATAGTTACACATCAGGATGAATTTGCAGGCGTTGGAAGGATTGTTTATCTTAATGCAGAAGAAGCTGAAATTGGCGGTATATATATATTGGATGAGTTCAGAGGATTATCGCTTGCAAATGAGTTAGTTGATTACTTGGTAAAGGAAACTAAAAAAGATAATTTAAAAGAAGTGTATTGTCTACCGTTTGAAGAGTTAAAGCATTTTTATCAAAAATTTGGTTTTAAAGAATTTGACTATGAGGGCAAACCAATTAACAATCATATCCTAAAGAAGTTTCAATGGTGTTTAGACACCTATGAGAAGAAGGTTTTATTACTTAAATTATAAATAATACAAAAGCCAGCTGTAAGACGACAAGAACATATACGCTTAAAAGCCGCATGGCAGCGGCTTTTTTTTGTTTTTAACGATAATGAGCCAAGATTGGCTCGTAATTTCTCTGAGACTCCGATCAGCGCAGCGGCCGCCCGGTATACTCCCAGCCCGCACAACGCGCTTGCAAGCCACTCGACTCCTCGCGCGAGGAACCACGTTCCCGGATACGTTTGGCAGATGGCGATGCCTCTCTTGAAAAGTTGCCAATGATTCTGTGGGCTTCTGCCGGTTTAAAGCAATATATCCCAAGGCCCGAAAAGTTCCCGACAACTCCAAGTCGTCTTTGTTGCTTTCTCAAATAGCGTGGCACTTTGGACCCAAGTGCTTTTTTATTATTGGGCTTTGATATATCAGTAATATTGTAGATTTGCGTAACGCTGTTCTTAAGTAACTTTGTAATGTAAAATTATACTAGTTATTAATGTATTGGAGCGCTCCTATGCGGACTGCGAACTTTACAACGAGGAGGAGAGACCGATGATCAAATCAAAAGCTCCCAAGAGACCGACAAGGGATGAATTTGTATTAGAGGAGATAGGCAATCAGCTTACAGAGGCTTATCAAGAAGGGTCAGAAATTCTACTTACTGTGTGGGGTTGGGATGAGCCAGTAAGGGGTCAAATAGATCAAATGGACTCTCGGACTGGAAAAGTACACATCAAAAAGGATGGAGTTATTACCAAGGTCCCTTTTATGGATATCATGGAAATTAACTATCCTAGAGATTAGATTTAGTGAAAGGGAAGATTTGATTTGATTGTAGATTTTAAATTTAGATTTCCATGCTTAAGCTTCATAGTCATTTTGTTAGGTACCATTACTTGTTTCATTGGATTATGCAGAAAAGATTTACAACTGAAAAGATAAATATAAAGACAAGTGCGGTCCAATGAAAAGGTTAATTGTTACTTTTAGAGTGAGTCGGATAGAGTTGATGAAATGTCAGTACCAATCAGCTATAAGGGTTCAATAGAACAAATGGTGAGAGTCGAATTGACATATTTTGATGGGATGGTTTTTAAAAGTGAAATCCATAGCCAGAAGAGGAGTAAGATAAATAAGTAGGTGTCCTGCGTAGGCTATCGCCGCATTAAGAATTGCCAAATGGAAGTTTACTTACGACGCTGAAAGATTGTTCGAAGCTTCGCGGATGCTAAAGCTCTCCATGGGTTTCGCTATTGCCGTTTGCGCGGACTCTCCAACGTCACGGAACAAGCGTTGATAACGGCCGCCGTGCAGAATATGAAGAAGATGATGATCCACCTGGATCGCCTGGAAAAGAGGGGGTAACCCTTCTTTTTTAGGCTTTTTAGCAACTGCAAATGAAAAAAGAGAAACCCAACGTCTCAAAGACATGGGTTTCTCGACAATCTGAGGAGCTCTCAATGAGCTCTTTTATTTCGCTATACGCCTACCTCTACATTCTTGACAACGTATCAATCATATTGCCCACTGGTTCTATCGTGCCAAGCGCTCCTTCCGGCTTCGTCGACAGCTCGCGGGCGAAATCGAAGCTGAAGACGTTTTACATCACGTAGATCAGCGCAATCGGCGACAAAATTGTCGGTCTCTATTAATAAAACATACGATAAAGGCAACCTCTAGAGGGTGCCTTTATTTACATGCTGAGCGAAGAATCGGGAAGCTTCGGGAGCGCACGATGCTTGTACAGTAGAACAATGGACTAAGGCTTCCTTTGAAGCGATTCGCTGAAAATGGCTATTGACAAATAATTTCAGGTTCCAATATGATGGTAGTGAAAACGTTTAACGTATATCGATTGCATTAAGGAGGGGATCTTACTTATTCGATTGCTGAAAGTGTGTGGGTTTATTGGTGCAAGCCAAAACGACAATAAGAAATACCGAGTTGAGCATGGAGAGGTTGAAGTGAATGGCGATTCAATATGGAATTCTTGCACTCTCCTGGATTGGCGGAATGGTCAAACGAGTCTGGACTGCTTGCGATCCAGCGCGCTTCACGGGCAGGCTACGATCTATTGGAGGTCTCACCGGTAAAGCCTGACACTTTCGACTCGATTTTCGCATATGGGTTGACTTTGCGACAAAAAGGAAGCGGTCTAATGTTTGCAACGACTTGACAGATCAATATTTTGAGGTGATCCCAAATGAGTGAAGTGAAAGTGAAAACGGTTCGAACGCCGCAGTTGGAAATTGCTTACGAAGAGGAGGGGGCGCCAGACGGCTTCCCTGTTATCCTGATGCATGGTTTCCCCGATGACGTTCGTGTTTGGGATGGGACGGCGTCAATATTGTCTTCGGCAGGCTACCGGGTATTGATGCCGTACTTGAGGGGTTATGGTCCGACTCGATTTATCGATCCGGATACGCCAAGGGTTGGGCAGCAGGCTGCATTGGGGTTAGATTTATTGCAATTCATGGATGCCTTGTGGCTCGAACGGGCGTCTATAGCCGGCTATGATTGGGGATGTCGAGCCTGTTGCGTCGCCGCGATCCTGAACCCGAAACGAATTCGAGCTCTGGTAGCAATCGGCGGTTATGATGTCCACGATGTGATGTCTCCTCCTAAGCCGGCTCCTCCGGCCCTGGAAGCAGAATGCTGGTATCAATGGTACTTTAATACGGAGCGTGGAAAAGCGGGACTGGAAGCTTATCGAAGAGAGATCTGTCGAAAGTTGTGGGAACGCTGGTCGCCTAGCTGGCATTTTGACGATCTTACCTTCGAGCGAACGGCCCATTCATTCGAGAATCCGGATTTTGTACAAGTGGTGATTCAGGAGTACAGGCATGTTCATCGAAATGATAACGGTGATCCTGCATTCGTCGAGACTGAAAAGTATCTATCGACATTACCGCAAATTGAAGTTCCGGCAATGGTGCTGCACGGAGATGAAGATACGGTCCACCCTCTCTTCCGATCGGAGGAACTGATGTCCAAATTTATCGAAGGCACGGAAAGAAGAGTCGTCCGCGGAGCAGGACATTTTCTGCCACGGCAGCGCCCTGATGCGGTTGCGGAAGCGTTAGAATCGCTGCATCTTCATCATCCCTCACTTGTAAAATCTCGGAGGTATCCGCATGTTTAAAGCAATTGCATTTGATATGGATGGAGTTCTTATCGACACACAATCTTCCGTCAAGGAATTTTGGAACCAGGTCGCCACTGGATGTGGCATCCGCTTGGAACCTTCGGATTTTGATCAATTTATCTATGGGTGTCAAGCTTCCTATACACTGGACCGTCTATTCCCTAAGCTGACTTCTATCGAACGTGCTGTGGTTCTTTCCAAACTTGAATCGTATGAAGCAACGATGACCTATCAGGAAATCATCGGCGTATCAACATTTTTGGCATCCGTACGCGAGGCGGGTGTAAAGACCGCGCTCGTAACGAGTGCTTCTCCGTCAAAGGTGAACGAGGTCATTTACCAGATGAAATGGCAGACTTACTTTGATGTAATCGTTACAGCCGAGCACATCGCTCAAGGAAAACCTGCTCCGGACTGCTATCTTCTGGCTGCCGAACGGTTGAACGTCGACCCCGGCAGTTGCATTGTGTTCGAAGATGCCAGAAGCGGTGTCCGTTCAGCGGTGGCGGCAGGAATGTATGTTGCAGGTGTTGGTCTGGATCGATTATTGAAGGGCGAGGGAGCGGCGGTTGTCGTCGATAACTTCAAATCCGTCAAGCTGGTGAGCAAGAATGGCGGGTCAAGTAAGAGCCATATTCATATTGGGGAAGTCAGCGTGCCAATTCGGACTTCTTATAACCGTACACTGGGTTCCGGAAAGGAATGACTGGATGACTACCATACTTACTGCGTAATGGCGATTCAAACACATGGGGTTATAGTCCCCATACAAATAACAGGTATCCCCGATCAGTCAGATGGCCTGACATTTTACAACAGTTACTGGGGCCTGATTTCTTAAGAGTAAATTCGGAATGACCGCTGAAGCCATCGCTAAGGGAGCCGGCGAGTTGGCGGACATCATCAAGGCAACCCCCGTTTGGAGCTTATGACAACCCTCCGGCCTTGATTCTCGTGGTTCCACTGTCTATCGGAAAATTGTGCGAGTCAACCAAATTGTTTTTTAGGTGCTCAGTTCCGATGGAGCGATTTGGTGAAGTGTTACAAATTGCGATCGAAATGTTGCGTATCATGGAAGCATCTTAAGAGTCATCCGCAAGCGGACGGACCAAACTTCTCAGCTAGACTCGGGTAGCAGTAGTTTGCCGGATGATTAGTTGCGGCTCGACAACGGATTCGCTTTGCGCAATCGTATCAAGCGTTCCATCGATAAAGCCGGTGAGCAGGTCGATTGCCGTAATGGCAAGTTCTCGCGCTGGCTGCTTCACGGTTGTTAGCGGCGGAAAGGAATCAGCCGCTTCTTCAATATCGTCAAATCCAATAATGGACAGGTCGTCTGGTATTCGCTTGTTTAGATACCAAGCCGCACGGATTGCGCTCAAGGCGTACTGATCCGACGCGCAGAACAGGGCCGAGGGAGCTTTGCGACATTCAAAGAGCGCTTTGGAACGTTCGAAAGCGGTAAACCGGTCGCGAGCGTCTAGAATATGGCTTTCGTCTGGCTCAAAACCACAGTGCTGCAAGTAATCTTTAAAGGCTCTCAATCGTGTTCTTACTCCACCGTGCTCTAGATTCCCAAGGAAACCTATACTGTGGTGACCCAGCTCGATTAAATGATCGAGAGCTAGATGAACGCCTTTGGCGTCATCTGTTCTTACCTGCGGAATTGGTAGTGAACTGTCCCCGGTAATCGATACAATGGGGGGACCGCTTTGTTTGCTGCGTTCCAGAAGAGAATGGGTGGACAGATTTCCAATTAGAACGAGACCATCGAACCAATGGTTTATCATGAAATGCAGCTGACGCTCTGCAGTATGCGCATCGTAATCGGCGTGTCCCATAAGCATCTCCATTCCTTTATCGTGAGCGGCTTTTTGCACTTCACGTACAAGAAGCGATAGGAAGGGGTCATGAATGTCGCGAATGATCGCACCGATGACTCCTGAGCGCTTTGATCGGAGAGCAGCGGCGAAGGGATTGATCTGATAACCGAGTTCTTGGGCCGACTGCAGCACTTTTTGCTTTGTCTTTTCACTGATCTTTATACTTCCATCGCGGCTGTTTAGCACTCGAGATACTGTCGCAAGCGAAACGCCGGCTTTGGCCGCCACATCGGCAATCGTAATATTAACCATTCATCTCAACCTTCCCGTGTATTCTACTTCTTTAGGATATCAAAAAGCTTTTAGATTGCAACATTATACGTATAACGTTTTCATTATTGTTCGGATATCTTTTTGATGTACAAGTAAAATGAAGCGAAAGAGCGAAAAAATGCGCAGAACAGGACAATATTGTAGGGGATTTTATGCTTATCGGAGCGATTGAAGCTGGAGGGACAAAGTTTGTATGCGGTATCCGTAATAAGCATGGAGTCATATTGGATAGTGCTGTTTTCCCAACAGAAACCCCGGATCTAACCATGAAGAAAGTGATCGAGTGCTTCCGACTGATTATTCGGTGTTGGATGAGTTTCTGCCGCACCATCATTATGCACGTAAACATGTTGCTTGCATCCTTGATATAGTTGGAGAACATGCCGGGGGGCCGTTGACGGGGGTGATTCAATGTAACTATAATGGTTTTATTGAAAGGGGGTGCATCGCATGATCATCGTCAGCCGTTATACGATCGCGCTTCATATTTTGACTTGGCAGGCTTTTTGGGTGGAGAAGGACGAACCGAGGAGAGCCGCTCACCAGAGGGGATCGGAGAAGCACAGGCCGGGAACAGCTTCTGGCTCGGAGAAGCCGAACGACCGAAGGACCTGAGTCATCGGAAAAGGGAATCGGTCGCAGGAGCCGTCCGAGGAAGCCGGTCTGCCGTTTGAATAAGCCGATTGGTGTTATTTTCTGCGGCGATCAATGCAACTGATTCAGTATCATTGAAGGGTAAGTGACAGTGGGATCCCCAGGCCGCTGTATTTGTTTTATAGGCCGACGGAGGGGGCGCATCTCGGTGTTCAATGCAACTGATTTGGTTATGTTGACGTTGAGAAGACCTCTGGTTCCAGCCGCGAATGAACCTGGTTATAGTTTTCATTGCGATGGCTTGAGAAGGGTCATGATCGGCGGCGTTGCATGTGTCGACGGCGATTGCCGGACAGCTGGTGACGGTGTTCTCGCTTGGTTATCAGTGTCGTCGCCGTTGCTGACGACACTGACCGGGAGGATAGAACGCAGGAGATTGTTGTTCGGTTTGCTGCTACTGCTTGCTGTTGGAAACGTGGTCTGCGGATTCGCTTCCTCGTACAGCCTGATGCTGACCGGACGGATCGTAGCCGCGTTGGGGACGGGCCTGTTCTCACAGGTGGCCGTCCCCACGCCTCCACTCTGGCCGGGCCCGCAAAGTGGGGGAGCGCGGTGGCGATCGTCATTGCTGGGCAGATCATCTCGCTGATCCTGGGCGTCCTATTCGGGACGTGGGTTACCATGACGTTCGACTGGCGCACGACGTTCTGGATCGTCTGAGGGGTTGTCCTGCACGCCGCGCTGGCCATCCGGCTGCTGTTCCCACATGTAGCGCCGAAATGCGTTATAGCGTATTTTTTGGACATTATAACAAACTAGCAGAGGAGATCCAAGATGCCTGTATTTTCGTTTTTAGTCTATATTTTAGTGAGCACCTTTACCCCGGGCCCCAACAATTTCATGGCGATGTTGTTTGCCCACCAGTACGGTTTTCGACGAACGATCCCATTTTGTCTAGGTGTTGGCGCCGGTTTTTTTGTCGTTGCGCTGCTGTGCAGTTACTGCAATCTGTTGCTTAAACATCTCATTCCCGGCATCCGGTGGTGGATGACGATTCTGGGAGCGGCCTATATGCTGTTTCTCGCCGTTAAAATCGTGTTCCACCGCAAGAAAGCTACGAGCAGCAGAGAGGACAAAAACAACCGCTTTCTGACGGCGGTGCTTCTGCAGTTTATCAATCCCAAAGGCATTTTGTACGCCTTAACGTCCGTATCGACCTTTATTCTCCCGTACCATTCTTCCCATCTGGCCTTGATCAGCGTCTCTTTGTTTCTGGCACTATTAAGCGTGATAAGCACCTTCTGTTGGAGCATGTTCGGCTCCATATTTCAGCGATTGCTGTCGGCGTACCAAACCCCGTTTAACGTCGCGATGGGCCTGCTTCTCGCATACAGCGCGGTTTCCATCTTAATCGAATAAAAGGCACAGTGCCCTGCATACCATCCACAGAAACTAGCAACACAGAGACTAGCACGCATAATGCGCCACTTTACTCAGCAGGATCAGGTAACGGCCCACTCTCCATTCTTATGTAAAAAGGAGGCGTCCCCGGCTCCTTCTCTATGTACGTTTTGATCCGCTTTACAGTGTTTCGCTCCAGTCATGCACCATGCTGCCATCCAGGAACTTCTCGTAGTCCATGGCGGCCATGCTTACGGTCCCGGCAGCGGAAATCGCTTGACGGAAGCGCACGTCCTGCACGTCGCCGCAGGCGAATACGCCCGGAATGTTCGTTTCGGTCGTTCCTGGCTTCACCTGGACGTAGCCGTTTTCGTCCGTCCGTCGAGGAACTTGGTGTTCGACGTGTGGCCGATCACCGCGAAGACGCCGGCTGGGTAACTGGACGTATATCATCCATGCTTGGCGGTTCCCATGCGGCGTGACGATAGAGAAGGCTTCACAGCTCATTGGTCATGCAAAACGGTATCGGAAATCGAACCGCTGTGGTCAGAATTTTTTGCACCGTCCAGGAGGTCTAGTGCTTGTTTGAAGATGAGCTTTAATATAGCGAAAAGGAGTGTTGATATGAACTTCCATATGCATGAAGCCTTTGAGATTTTGGAGCGCACGCCGGAAACCTTGGAGTGCTTCTTATCCGGTCTATCCAGGAATGGCTGTATGGCAATGAAGGGGAGGAAACCTGGAACACGCTTGAAGTCGTTGAGCACCTCGTTGAAGCGGAGAAGCATAACTGGATCCCGCGGATGGAATTCATTCTTGCGGAAGGGGAGAACAATCCGTTTCCCGTATTCGACCGCTATTCCCATTTGAAAGACACGTCCGAGAGAACCATTGAAGAGGCATTATCAGAGTTCCATACCCTCAGAATGGCGAACATACCCAAACTGAGGGCAGTCGTCAATCCTCACGATCTGGAAAAGACCGGTCTGCATCCGGAATTCGGTGTCGTGAAGTTAAGGGAACTCCTCTCTGCATGGGTTGTTCATGATTTTACGCATATGGCGCAAATGGTTCGGGTGATGGCGGAGAGATACCGGGCTGACGTTGGACCGTGGAGTGCATACTTAGGCATTTTAAAAAGGAGCTGATTTCTTCTGCTTTCGAAAAGTCAGGAAATTCATTGATAGATGGGTTCGACAGGGTCGAATTGCCTGATACCGGACGGAAGCAGTTGGAGGATTAGCTTTACTACAAAGATGCAGGAGGGAATATAGGTATGAACAAAATTCAGGAGTTTAAAGTACTACATCAATCAAACGAGCTTTTATTGTTAGGAGTCGCGTGGGACTTGTTTTCTGCGTTGTCTCTGGAGAAAGCCGGATTCAAAGCTATCGGTACAACCAGCTGGGGAATAGCGAAAAGCTTGGGTTATCCGGATGGTGAAAGAATTGAATTTGATACAATACTAAATCGCGTAAAAACGATATTGGATCATGTGAACATCCCTGTTTCTGCCGATATAGAGTCGGGTTATGGAAAAGATGAGAATACGATCGTCGAGAATGTATTGAGACTTGCCGATATAGGGGTTGCGGGGATCAACATAGAGGATTCTCGCAAGAATCAAGCAGGACTTAAACCATTGAACGAACAATGCAGGCTTTTGTCGAAAATCAGAGGGGCCCTAGAGAAGAGTGGATATAAAGATTTTTATATTAATGCAAGAACAGATACCTATTTGCTGAGTATGGATCCGTACAACGAAATGATAGTCCAGGCGCAAGCCTATGTGGAAGCCGGCGCAAGTGGAATTTTTGTTCCTGGATTGAAGGACGATAACGAAATTAAAGCGGCTGCAGAGCAAATTGCCGCGCCTCTAAACCTTATGTCTGTGCCAGGGCTTACAAGTTGTAAAAAGCTCCAAGAACTTGGCGTCAAGCGGCTAAGTCTCGGCGGCGCCTTATATCGGAAGCTTCAATCATTACTGGATACGTGCGCGGCTCAAATTTATGAATCTCAGGATACGTCTTTGCTATTCGATTAACTGAAGAAAGGATAACGTAAAAGTTCCACAACGATTTACTGATTGTGTGCGGCGGCTCACGAACGGCGCGAGCATCGTGCGGGCGTTCCATACGTCGACGTGGGAAGCTAAAATAGAGGGCTCGTGAAAGGCACTTCATTAGGTGCCTTTTCTATTCACTCTATAGATGATTCCTCCTATAGATGATTCCTCATCACAGATGTAGTTTTAAGCATTTTATAAACTGAGTGCGATAAGCTGATACCCGCATAAATGGAGTTACAAAGCCAAAATGCCTTCAGCATTAGGCTAAAGGGCAGGATAGTTCATATAAAGTAACGAATTGTTGATAATTCACATTTCTTCGAGAAAGGGATTCATTAAATGAAAAGAGTAGATGTTGCCTACGTGCTTCTCTTTGATGAACAAGAAAAAAATGTATTGATGGTCAAAAACAAGGGTATGAAATCTTCCTACTATACACTTCCTGATGGAACAGTTGAACGTGGAGAAACACTTGAAGAAGCTGCTATTCGTGAGGTAAAAGAAGAAACGGGCTTAGAGGTTGAAATAAATGGTATTTTCAGTGTAAGCGAAGCGTTTTTTGTAGATAGGGAACATCACACAATTTTCTTTACCTTTAGGGGGAATGTAATTGGTGGAGAAATAAATATCTCATTTCCAGAAGAAATTGAGGAAGTTACTTGGATGGAACCACAAAGAGCAGAGGAATACATACATATACCAAGTGAGTTAAAGGAACTTATAATTGGTAAATCATCAGCACCATATGTACTCAGAGGAACTATCAATCACAATTCTTAATACGGTTTGTTGAAGTAAGGGGAAACGATAGTTGAATAAACGAACAGGAAGAAGCTGCCGATCAGCACCAGGTACGTTAAATATCCAACTGGATGAACCTTACGATTTACCGAATAACGTAATCCACTTAGAAAAAAGGGAATACTGCAGAACAGTTTCAGTTAGTATTCAAGAATGTTCGATATTCGGAAGGATGGCAGTTATTTTAAGAACAGACGGGAACGCATCAGATAACGGTGACCATCCTGTAAGACGACAAAAACATACATCTTTAGTACCGCTTAGCTGCTGCTTTTTTTTCTTTTATATATAAAGGGATATGATTTAAAAATGTGAGTATGTCGAGGTGAAAAATGGAGACAGACTCGTATTTTGGATTCAATAGATGCTGAAATATATCGTGACTTAAAGTTAAAGCCTCTGAAGGAAAATCCAGAGGCAATAACGGTCAAGTACATAGTCACCCACTAGGCGCATCAGTAGCCGTGTTGTTCAATCCGTGGCAGGCCATACCCTACCACTTCTTTCCATATCAAGACGGTAGTCGGTATATTTGCGCACGAATAAGTCGCGCCCAAGCTGCTCTGCAGCCTGCATGGGTAAACCCGGATCGTGGATCACTTCTCCACGGCTATTGCTGACCCCGCGGACGACGCCGACGAACTCGGAGTGAGTGTATCGGGAAAATTCCTGAAGTTGATGAATGATTCCGAGCGTAGCTCCCGGGTACGTCTCCTCGGAAGATAACACAAGTCCAATGCGTTTGCCGGACATGCGCTGGATGATCTGCGCCGAATCGGGATGGGAAGCCGCATTGTAACAAAACGTGCGGTCAAAGAATGATTTCGTTTGGGCGGATAATCCGTACCAATAAACCGGGGAGCAGAACACGACTCCGTCAGCAGACAAATAGTCGTCGATAAACAACGAACGAAAGTCGTCAGCGATTGAACATTCTCCGTCAGGCTTCCGGCATATCCTGCAGTCGCGTAGAAAACTCGAAATGTAATCGTCTATAAACCTTATTGCCACCGTAGCTCCGGCTTTCTCCGCACCCCGACGGACCGCATCAGCCAGCTCGGAAGAGTTGCCGTTCCGTCGGGGACTTCCTATAAGAACAAGCACCTTTTGATTCTCTGTCGTTGAAGTCATCTTTTACTCCTTTCCACCTCCGGGTGTAAAGTCATTTTCCATAAGCAAATTGTAATCTAAATAATCCATACCGTATAATGATTGGTATTGATATATCCATCTTTAATATTGATGGGCTTTCGGAGGAATATAGATATGGAAATGATGGACCTTAAAGTGTTCATAAGCGTGGCAGAGGAAGGCGGGATTTCCCGCGCGGCGAAAAAACTGGATTATGTCCAGTCTAACGTGACGGCCCGGATTCAGAAGCTGGAGTCGGAAATCGGAGCCGATTTATTCCATAGATATCCCAAAGGGGTCCGACTGACGGAAAAAGGTGCCCAGTTTCGCGATTATGCGCTCGCGATCTTGAGCCTTGCCGACGAAGCAATTAGAGCGGTGCAGGAGAAGTCGCATCCCAGTGGACCTCTTGTTATTGGGGTGGTGGAAACCGTGACCTGCGGCAATTTCATGAATGTGTTGTCGGATTTTCAATCCTGCTATCCTGAAGTGTCGTTGTCATTGGTAACCGGATCCTCATCTGAGCTGCTGTCAATGGTGATGGACTGTAGGCTTGACGGAGCATTCGTGACGGGCGATATAGCGCCATCGCAGTTGATTTTCGAATATACGGTAAAAGATGAAATTATGCTTTTGACCAGCGGGATGGCTGGCGCGTACCCAGATTTATCGAGCGCAAGATGGGCGGTTTCTCCAATAGGTTGCCCTTTCCGAAGGGTGCTTGAGGAGCAGTGCGGGAATTTTGCGAAAGAACTTCATTGAAATTGGTTCGCTGGAAACGCTGATGAGCTGTGTCAAGTCGGGGCTTGCCTGCACACTGCTGCCGGCATCCGTCCTTAAAGGGGAGTACCGGTCGTTAGGGTCTTACCAGATACCGGAACGCCTTCGCTTTACGAGCACGAGTCTCGTTCGCCGAAACGACCGATTCAGCAGCAAAGCGTTTGCGGCTTTTGCCGAAATGGTACGCTTGAAAGGGCTGTAATTGAACGCGTCTTGACGAAAATGAGTTAATCTGCGGAGTTGTCGGCACACCTGTTTAAGGATCGCGCTCGGTTTAAATGATCTTTTCCCCATTGTTCGAGACAATCCAGAACGGGTCCAAGACTTTTCCCATGATCTGTAAGTGAGTATTCAACCTTAGGCGGAATTTCCGGAAAGACGGTCCGGTGAACGAGTCCGTGATTTTCCAACTCACGCAGGTGCTTTGTCAATATTTTTTGTGTAAGTCCGGGAATAAGCTTCGGAAATTCGCAAAAACGGACAGTCCTTTTTCGTAAATGACACAAAATTAGTAGACTCCACTTGCCGCCGATCATGTTCAGTGTGACGTAAGCGGCATAGTCGTTTTCCTCGTTTTTCACGGTTCTCCCTCCTGTTTAATACTTTCTTATTGGAAACTAACGCAATTAAAAGTGCCTACTTAACAAGCATGCATGTTCCCTTTATGGTAAGGATTGAAATTAATTTTATTTTTTATTATATAGGGAGGCTTCTCAAATGAACAAGAAGGTGTTCGTGACCGGTGCGACGGGCTATATCGGCGGGTCGGTCGCGCTCAAGTTGCGTCAGGCAGGTTTTCAAGTAACAGGGTTGACCCGAACAGACGAGGGAGCTGCCAAGTTAAGGGAATTAGGTATTTCACCATATATCGGCACTCTAAACGATTTCGAACCGCTCATACAGGCGGCAAAGGAAGCTGACATCGTGGTTAACGCTGCGGACTCGGATAACATCTTCGCGGTGACGACGCTATTAACGGCGCTTGAAGGAAGCGGCAAAACGTTCGTTCATACGAGCGGTTCCAGTATTGTCGGGGATAAGGCGGCGGGAGAATACGCCAGTAAGGTGTATCATGAAGAAATCATCGAACCACTTCCCGAAAAATTGGCGCGCGTCATGATCGACCGGACAGTGCTCGCGGCCGCCAATCGCGGCATACGTTCGATGGTCATTTGCCCTTCGCTGATTTATGGCACAGGTTATGGTATCCATAAGGATAGCATACAAGTTCCTTGGCTGATCGAGCTTGCATTGAAGCGTGGGGCAGCGTGTCATATCGGAAAAGGCGAGAATGTCTGGTCGAACGTTCACATCGACGACCTTGTCGAGCTATATCTATTAGCGATAGAGCGCGCGCCGGCCGGTTCTTTCTTTTTTGCCGAGCACGGCGAAGCCTCCATGAAAGAGATTGGTGAGGCGATCAATCGGGCATTCGAATTAGGGCCGGAAACGGAAATGATGAGTCTTGATGAGGCGATTAAGCAATGGGGCCCTGAAGCTGCTCATTTTGCTTTCGGTTCCAATAGCCGCATTCGTTCGACAAAAGCACGAAAAATGCTGGGATGGAATCCGAAAGGGACTGCGCTGCTCGAAGAAATTGAAAATGGGTGCTATAAAAAGTGACGTTCTGATATGAGCATAGGAGTCAAAAACGTTCAACATGCCAGGCATTCAGACTGCAAAGTTTGAATGCCATTTTTTTGTCAAAATGCATAGTTAGACGCAAATTTACTGTAAGATGACAAGATCATGCACACTTAAAGCCGCGTAACAGCGGCTTTGTTTGTTGTAACGATCTATGTTCTTGTAAAAAACCGACGACAAGAACATATATGGTTAATCGTGCTTGATAAGAAGTATCAACCACGGATGTGCTTGCCTGGGTAAATGCACGTTGTTCGGTTACCAGAAATATAAGGCATAAGGCAATGGGTTATTTCGTGCAGGTATTGGGGGATAGTTCTAAGCTTCCAAATATGCGTGGCTGAGCAGGGCGAAAGAAGAACCAACAGCGATAAGCTGCTGTCCGCGCTGACGGAGTTATATAGCTTATAGCTTTATCTGGGCTGCGTTCCGACAGATTGAATATATTGTAGATTTGTTTGCATTTCGAGAGCGGGGCGTGAGGATAGGTGTATGTCCATTGACAATATACCTCATCATCCAGTTGATGGAGGAATCTAAAGTGTCTGTGCTAAGATGAGTGTAAATTATGATTCAAGCTGGGGAACAAGGCTAGAAGGGGTGCACATTGAAGAAAATACTTGTCATTGACGATGAAGTCGCAATCAGAGATTTAATTGAGCTTGTACTGAGAAGAGAAAACTACGTCGTTCAAACGGCTGAAAACGGTAAAGTAGCCCTGCAGCTGCTCGATGCTTTTGGGCCGGACCTGGTGGTGCTTGACTTGATGCTGCCTGACTGCTCCGGATATGACCTGTGCAAGGAAATCACCGGGAAACGTGCTGTTCCTGTGATCATGCTCTCTGCCAAAAATGAAGTAATCGACAAGGTGTTGGGACTAGAGCTAGGGGCGGAAGATTACATGACCAAACCCTTTGACAATCGTGAATTGCTCGCTCGGATCAAGGTGATTCTGAGAAGAAACGAGAGCAGGGAGGAATCAAGTGAAGGAACAGAAGTGAAAGCTACACGCATCATTCATGAAGAGCTGACATTTGATCTGGAAAGCCGAAGGGTGCTGAAAAACGGTGTACCCGTGTCTTTAACGGCAAAAGAGTTTAAAATTCTGGAAACGTTACTCAAAAGACCAGACAAAATCTTTACCCGGGATGAGCTGCTGCAGATCGGATGGGGATATGACTTTATGGGAGACAGTCGAAGTGTGGATATGACCATCATGCGATTACGGAAGAAGCTGGAGGATAACGCAGACGAACCGAAATATGTCAGGACGATCTATGGATTTGGCTATCAGCTTGGAGGTGGCGAGGCCTGAAGTATGCAACCCGGTTACTGCTGAATTATTTATTTTTCTCCGTGCTGTCCTTTGGCATCATCATTTTTGCGGTGAATAAAGCCATCGATTACTACAGCTTCATTACCATTGAAAAACAGATGATGGAGAAGGCGGATCTGTCCGAGTTATCCTTTCGTGAGGTGTTGGCACAGCATAGATCATCGACAGGAGAGCCGCAGACAAAAGAAATCGTCAGACTTGCTCTGGAGAAGCTGAAAGCTTCAGGCAAGGAAGTACGTATATATGACAGCTCCAAGAAGTTGCTGGGCTTGGCTGTGGATGGCATCATCATTCATGATGGCAAACCTCTTATTTTTGAAAAGAATATTGAGAAAGCCCTGAGCGGCAGTTACGCCTACACCGTAACGGAAAATCATCTGCTTTATTTTGCCACTCCCATTCAGGATCAATACTACCAAAACGCTTATGTGTATGAGTTCGTGGAGGACATTTCCTACTTCTATGCGATTATGGATCAAATCCGTTATATCCTGTTTGCGGGTGCAGGCGGATTTATTGTACTGATTACGTTATCCAGTCTGTGGATTGCCCGCAACACAACCAAGCCGATTAAGCTGTTGCTTGGCGCCGCGCAAAGTTTCTCTAGACAGGAGTTTCGGAGAGTTCATCTAAATCGGAAGGATGAGCTGGGCATGCTGGCAGATGGGCTGGATTCCATGGGTCGGCAGCTTCATGATTACATTCAGTACCAGAAACAATTTGTCTCTAACGTATCTCACGAGTTAAAAACACCATTGGCAGCCATTCGTGGTTTCTCTCAATACTTGGTTGAAGGGGAGAACGAGAACAAGGAGCTGCAAAAAATCTATGCTCATCTGCTTCAGGAATCGGATCGGCTGACGCGCTTGATTAATGAATTGTTGTTGCTATCCCGATTCGACAAGGCTGGTTCTAACGAACTGGAAGTCGAGAGGACGGAAATGAACGGACTGATTCAGCAAGTCGCAACGAATATGGGTGCCAAGGCCAAAGACAAAGGAATCAAGATTATGTTCAGGGAGGCGGAAGCGGAACCGGAGGATAAGCTTCTGACGAGAGTCCACGCCGACGTGAATCCCATGCTGATGTCCCATGCGATCGCCAACCTTGTGGACAATGCCATCAAATATTCAGGCAGTCCATCGCTAATCGAATTGAAGTTGGAACATACGCCAAGCGAGGTAGTTATACGGATACGTGATCAAGGTATCGGTATCGCGGGTGATGAGCTGGAGAGAGTGCAGGAACGCTTTTACCGGGCGAAAAATGCAAGCACAGCGAACGGTTCAGGTCTTGGACTTTCGATTTGCAAAGAGATTGTAGAGCGGTTTAATGGATATATCGACTTGGAAAGTCAAGTCGGGGAAGGAACGACCGTTACGATTGTGTTACCCCGTGCGTAAAGACGCGCATAAATAGTTACGTTACAAGATTGATACAATTCTGTTATGAGACTAACAAATGCCTTTTTTATAATCACTTCATAAGAAGAAATCACACATTTATGGAGGGATCATGATGAAATGGATAAATAAAGCTGCAGCTGGTATCCTGCTGAGTATTTTACTAACGATGGCACTGACGGGCTGTCAGTCCAATGGTGCTAAGTCGCCAGAAGCGGCGCAGAACTCGGCTGAAAAAAACACGTCGAACGAACAGGCCGAAGGCGAAGGAGCATCAAATTCTACTGCGCCTGCTTCAGGAAATTCGGGAGGACAGAGTGCTGAAGCGATTAAGGAAGGTTCGATGGAGAAGGAAGGCAATGTGGTGCTGAAGGAGCTTGCTTTTGTCTATAATGAGCACACCATTGCAATTTCGGATACAGCGAATGAAGATCAGATGGAACAGATGCTGGGCAAACCCGATAATCTGAAATCTCATACGTACAGTGCCGGCGATGGAACAAACATGGATACGTTAATCGGTTTTACAGAAAAGGTGTATACGTATCCTGGTCTGGAGATTAAAACAATCAGTATACCGGAGGGGAAACAAGACTCCATCTTTCATATCGAAATGAAAGATCCTAAGTACGCGACAGTGCGAAACATTAAAGCAGGGGATAGCCTGGATATACTCAAAAACGCCTACCCTGAGGGGAAACTGCTTGGTGACGGAGCCCCTAATGAGGAGGATGAATTCCGTTACGAGCCATCCAATTATGTGGATGTGATGTCGTTTCATATCAAGGATGCTAAGGTGGAGAGCATTCAGATCTATAGCCTTCTGGATTAATATTTAGTGATCGATGTTGGTAAGCCATTCATACGATTCACCTTTAATACCTGCCCGGGAGAGGGGCAGGTATTTTCTCGTGTATAGACTCGCACATGTCGAAGGACAAGAACATAGCCCCATTGAGAGTCGCTATTATAGCGGCTTTTTTGATCCGATTACCGATTAGATAAGCATTGAACTATTAATTAAATTTATTAAGCTAACAGGCAGGGGAGTTTATTGATTTCACGAATACTGTACATATGAAGTTATTTACGAAGTTCGTAGATTAGACGTTATAAGAAACCGGCGCAAAGACGAATAACCAAGGTGCTTTTCCCGAAGGAGATGAGTTCAATGCTTTACATATTTAGTGGACTGCCGGGCACCGGAAAAACCACATTATCATCGGCTTTAGCAAGAGAACTAAAGGCTACGTATCTTCGGGTCGATGTCGTGGAGCAGGCTATGCGAGATGCTGGAAAGACCATCGAAGGGCCTGAGGGTTACATTGTGTGTTATGCCATTGCATCACAGAATCTTCAACTGGGCCTAGATGTGATTGCAGATACAGTTAACCCTATCCAAATTACGCGCCAGGCATGGCGCAACGTGGCCGATTCTCTCGGAATACCTTATGTGGAAATTGAAGTACTTTGCTCTGATTATATCGAGCACAGGAATCGAATCGAAATGCGTACAGCTGATATTCCAGGTTTTATACTTCCGACGTGGGAGCAGGTCAGAAATAGAGAGTATGATGTTTGGGATCGGGACCACATAGTCATAGATACAGCTCATCAAACTGTAGAAGAAAGTTTAAATACATTATTTAAACAATTGGAAGATAGAAGACTTTCTTGAACTAACGAATATCAGGTGGACAACCCTGCACCGTAACCGCATCGCGGCCGTTCCCTTCGGTCACTTAAGTCGGTGAGGGTTCGTGAACGCCTGAACGTTAGCCGAAAGAAGTTTTTAGTTTAGGAGGAGTCGATATGATATTAGAAAAAGTTATAAAAAGAATTGAAATACAAAGTGAATATAAGGATTTTGTTGATAAGTATGTGGATCATATCCTTAACGAATTTAAAGATAAGATTCATAGCATTTATATGTGTGGCTCGATTCCCAAAGGAAAGGCTACACCTTTTAAGTCAGATGCAGACTTTACTATTGTATGTGCAAATCCTGAAGATATTGATTACGAAAGATTGTCAAATATGAAAGACAGGCTTTTAGATGAATATCCCGTAGTAACTAAGATTGATACGACTATTTGCTCGATTGACGATGTATTAAGTAAACCAAATGAGTGGGGTTTTTGGGTAAAGATTATTTGTGTTTGCATATATGGTGATGACGTTGGTGAAAAAGTACCCCCGATTATGATTTCTCCAGAGTTCATTTTAGATTTAAATACAGAGACCAAGAAGGAAGTAGATCGTGTACATCGTTCACTTTCTAATGCTAGTGATAACACAATGAAGAATAGATATATTAAAGGTTACTCTAAGAGATTAATTCGTGCATTATACTCTTTAGTTTTAGAAGATACAGGTGTATGGCAAGATGACATTATTATGATGAAGAATGCCATATTAAACTATTGTGACATTGACTCCGCTTTAGTTGATTATCTGTATGCTTGTTACTTGGATAGTCATAATGTACTTGTTGAAGAGTTTCTGGGAATTGCAGATGAAGTATATAGCTATTTTGAGAACGCGTTAAATGCTATGGCTGCTTCCAGAAATTCCTTCGACTATCATGATATTGACGTTCCTGGTCACTCTGAGAAGTGAGTGACCACATCCAGTCCCCTGAGCCCGTCTGGACGTCACTGCATTAGTTGTTCGGCAAGCCTCACAACGATAAGCAGCGACTCTAAGGGGCCAGGACGTCGTCAATACAAAACGTTATCATAGTCCCATTGAGAGCCTCTATTATAGCGGCTTTTTTGTTTACCGTAATCGAATCATAATGTAACTTGCTCGTTCAAGCATACATCAAGAATCCATGGCCACGGACCGTAGCCCGCTTCAACGTTGATATGTCCCATTTTAGGCAACATCACGCAAGGAACCCCTAGGTCAAAGTACTGTGAAGCATCTTCCACCGAGCAATAAGGATCTGTTGACGATAAAACCAACAACGTTTTTTTCGCACCCATTCCGATCTCATGCATGTTTTCCGGTACAGGAAAAAAAGTCATCACTGGTTCATATTCCAAAAATGGCGAGGGTGGGGCTATAAGAATGGCTCGCTGAATTTTTCGGTTCGGAGTTGAAGCCGCGTAGTGGAACCACATGATGCACGCTAGACTATGAGCCACGACGATGACTTCTTCATCGTTTGGAATTTCTTCAAAGACAGAAGATAAATGATCGAGCCAAACATCCCTGTCAGGTTGATCTTTATCTGGAAAGTCAGGAAATCGGACGGTTTCACCTCTTTTTACTAGCTCTTGATGTAACCAAGTTTGCCAATGATCGGGGTCACTGCCGCCGACCCCATATAATAGTAGAAAACTTCTGCTCATGATGAGAGACACCTCCAAAATGGTCGTTGTGATCATTGTACACGATTCCTATCACTTTAATCTTCTTGTTCAAAGTGGCTTGTATGAGTTCCCACCCAACGTATGATTCAAAAACCATGCTCACACATTTGGAGGTAGCCAAACGGCATCCCCCTTTTTTGCATGACCTGGATCGACTGGACAGCATTCCGGGGATTGCCCGGCGACCCGCTGAGCAGATTCTTGCCGAGGGTGTCCCCACTGTATTCTACACTTGCCAGATGAAATCCTATGTTTTTTAGCATTCCCTCCAAAATCCACCCGAATGTTGAATATTCATCCCTGACATGTGCGCAAAATCGGCTTGATGAAAAATCAACGATTCGAGATCCTGAACAAGTTCGTTTGGTTTGTTTGAATCAGAAACGAGCGATATGAGTAACTGGTTAACTGAAAAAATAATGATGGATAAACATGATATTCAAAACCTAAATGATCAATGAAACTGGCTTACTGGCGTTATTGCTCCATTGTTTTGCTCACGGCTTATGAGGCCGTATCATTCCAAATTTCATCAGGTATCGTGGGCTTGGCGGACATCGGATCCACTATTCCCTAGAGCAGCAAACAGGGCTTTACAACACCTTATGTCGAATAAGAGAGGAAGTAGATCACTTTCTGAAAGGAGTCATTTGGTATGATTGTAATCCCTGATACGTTTATTAAAAGAATGCACGAACTCAACGGTAAGCAAGGCGTAACATGGGCGGAAGCGTTGCCTGGATTGATTGCCGACTGTGCAAGCCGTTTCGACTTTATCCCAGAAGCTCCATTTTCCGATTTATCCTATAACTTCGTGATCCGTGTAAAGCGCAGCAATGGGAAGCCCGCCGTCCTCAAATCATCTTTCAGGAAAGATGAGCTTTCTAGGGAAGTTAGTGTGCTTCGGGCTTATGAGGGCCGGGGGGCGATTCATGTCCTAGATGCAGACGATGAATGGGGCGTGGCCCTGCTAGAAGGTGCCGACCCTGGCACACCGTTGTCATCAATTGAGGATGATGCGCGTGCGACGGGTCTCTTTTGCGAAGTATTTCGCCGCCTTCATCTTCCTGCACCAACCAGTAGTCGGTACCCATCCATGAGGGAGCATTTTGCGGCAATCGAGCGATACCGCGAGCGATTCAACGACGTGAACATTGCCGGGCCACTGCCTAAGAACTGGGTGGAAAATGCTGAAGAATGTCTGTCGTATCTCATATCGACCACGAGTGAGAATCTTCTACTGCACGGCGATCTGCATCATGAAAACATCCTTCGCCATGGCGAGGAACAATGGGCTGTCATTGATCCCAAAGGCATCATGGGTGACATCCATTTTGATACTATCCAGTATCTGCTAAATTATGAGGATCGAGGTGGTGACTGCGAGCAGGTTCTGCGGAGCCGGATTGCAATCATAGCCGATCGTCTTGACCTGGACCCTCACCGAATCGCAATGTGGGGTGTGGCGCGAGGCGTGCTTGAGGCGTGCTGGGCGATTGAAAACGGAGGAACGGATTGGTACAGAGGGATACAAATAACGGAACGCTTTGCCAAGTGCCTGCATTGAGATCTATACAAAGTGGGGGGGTTACGCTAACGGGCAGGATAACGCAAAAGCAGGTTATATAGGACATCATGAGGAATATAACGTACATACCGTAAATTTTGGAGTTGGTCAAATGGAGACGATGTTATCAGAAGAAATGATCCGAGATGACTTAATAAAAACATTTCAACGCCTTTTCGATTTGGATGTGCTTGAATCTACTGTGATAAGACGAGGTTGGTTAAACTTAAAATGGAAAGTTACAACTGATTCAGGTCAATTTCTACTTAAACAATACAACAAAAACAGATATAGGATGTATAAACCAGAGGAGCTATTGCTTGCATTCTCTCAACAGGTTAGATTATTTGACAAAGGTCTTGCGTGTCCCAATTTGTTATCACACCATAAAAGTATATTACTTGAATCTGATAACGGAGAACTCTTCACGGTGATGGAATATTGCCAGGGCAAACTAATTCCACCAGGTAAAGCTAATGTACATCAAATATACGATTTAGGTCGAGAAACAGGAAAAATGCATCGATTATTAAACGATGGGACACTTAGTATTCAAAATAAACCACAATTTATCCCTCCAAGGCGTGAGGAACGCTTAGCACATTGGAACTCAGTTTGGGAACAGACAAAGGAAGCTGGTAAAACTGAATTGCTTTCTGATATAGAGACTCAACGAAGGGCAACTGAAGATATAGATATAGAAATACTCGAATTACTTCAATCAGGGTGGGCTCATCGTGACCTTTGGGTCGATAATCTATTATTTAATGATAGTCGACTAACTGCAATCCTTGATTTTGATCGGCTAAAATATGACTATCCGCAGTTAGATGTTGCTCGTGCTGTTATATCATGTGCGTTAGATGATAATTTAGATGTCTCCCTAGCCTCAGCATTTATGGAAGGATACAGCGAAGAACACACCGTAGTAAAGGGTTACTTAACAAACTCATTAAAGTTGTTGTGGTATATGGAAAGCACCTGGTGGATAAATGCTAACATGGATGAACATAGTATACCTCCCGCTCGCTTCGCAAAGGAAATGATTTGGCTTGCTGAAAATCAAAAGAATATGTCCGATTTGTTAGGGAATATTTAGATAATACCATTTTCTGTTAAGCTAACGGAATACAATAGTTCAAAACAACTCACAGCAGCCGGCAAGTAATCGGCTGCTGTTCTTGTTAAGCTAACGGGCAGGTTAACACAAATGAGATCGATCTCAAATTGATTAGGAAGCCAAGTTCCCCGACTAGGTGGCGCAGCGAGGCGCCGCTTCCTTCAAAAAAACAGCCAGCTGTGCGCCGGCTGTTTTTTTTGCCGAATAGTCCGCCGCAGAGGGTTTTTCGGGCCCCCGCAAGAATGGTCAACGCCAGGAAACGGGCGAACAAGAATGGGCATTTGCCAGAAATGGGCAGGGCATGTACCCTTGCCTTAAGACGCATGAAAGCGTTGACAATCACCTTTACCGATTCGAAGGAGGAATCCATGATGGACGTGCCTGCGGATAAGGTTACCGCGGCCGCCGAGGGCAAAAAAGCCGTCGGCTCCCCGCCCAGCCTCGTCTGGGGGGGCCTGAAGAGAGACAAGTATTTGTATTTGCTGGCACTTCCGGGACTGATTTATTTCATCGTTTTCCGGTACGTGCCGATGTGGGGGGTGATCATTTCATTCCAGGAGTATTCGCCCTATCAAGGAGTCCTAAACAGCCCGTGGGTCGGATTCGATCATTTCGCACGGTTTTTCTCGAATCCGGATTTTCTTCTGCTGTTCCGTAATACGATGGCGATCAATCTGCTAAGCCTGATCTTTTTCTTCCCCCTGCCGATTCTGCTCGCCGTGCTACTAAACGAAATTCGCGTTTCGTCTTACAAAAAAGTCGTGCAATCGATCATTTATTTACCTCATTTTCTGTCCTGGGTCATCATCGTCGGCATCACGTTTCTGCTTCTGTCCACCGGCGACGGCGTCGTGAACAAGCTGCTCGTCGCCTTCGGCTTCGATAAGGTCGATTTTCTAACGAACAAGAACTATTTCTGGGGACTGCTGACGCTCCAGTCCATCTGGAAGGACGCAGGATGGGGCACGATCATTTTCCTTGCCGCCATCGCGGGAGTCGATCCGCAGTTGTACGAAGCAGCCAAGATGGACGGAGCGAGCCGACTTAGGCAAATCTGGCACGTGACGCTGACGGCCATCCGTCCCGTCATCGTCATTCTGCTCATTCTGCGGATCGGTCATATGATGGACGTCGGCTTCGAGCAGGTGTTTCTGATGATGAACGGCGCCGTCTCCGATGTCGCGGACGTCTTTGATACCTACGTATACCGTCTCGGTGTCCGGCAAGGCCAGTTCAGCTTCAGCACCGCCGTCGGCTTGTTCAAGTCCGTCGTCGGCCTGCTCCTCGTCATCGGCGCCAACCGATTGGCCAAGAAGTTCGGCGAGGAAGGCGTCTACTAACCCATTTCACCTGCTGGAGGCGAACGTTCCAATGAGAGAAAGCTTGGGAGATCGCGCGTTCGGTGTCATCAACGTCATCGCGCTCGGCTTAATCAGCCTGATCACTTTCTTCCCGTTCTATTATGTATTCGTCGTGTCATTCACCGATCCGTCGGAATTTATCCGGAGAGGGCTGGTGCTGTTCCCGCAGCATTGGAGCCTCGTATCCTACAAATATTTGCTCTCCACCGATGCTTTCATGAGAGCTATCGGGAACAGCGCGTTCTTGGCGATCGTCGGTACCGCGCTGAGCCTCATCGTTACTTCAGGACTATCCTACGCGATATCCCGCAGAAGGCTGCAGGGAAGGCGGTTCATCATGCTGGCCATCCTGCTGACAACACTATTCAATCCGGGCATCATTCCACCGTATCTGCTTGTGCGGGATCTGCATCTGATCAACAGCATCTGGTCGCTTATCTTGCCGGTGCTGACAAGCGGCTGGTACGTGCTGCTGATGAAGGGCTTCTTCGACAGCATCCCGTCCAGCCTGGAGGAAGCAGCGCGGATTGACGGCTGCAACGATCTCAGCGTCTGGTACCGGGTCATCCTGCCACTGTCGCTTCCATCCATGGCGGCGTTCGGACTGTTCTACGCCGTCGCGTACTGGAACACCTTCTTCACGGCGCTACTGTATATTAACGATTTCGCGAAGCATCCGCTTCAGGTGCTGCTGCAGAACATGCTGATCGACGCATCCACCGCGGCGGGAGGGTCGGCCGCGGCTGAGATGATGTCGGAGCAGCGCATTCCGCCAGAGACGCTCAAGATGGCCGCCGTCGTTATCGCCACGGTACCTATCCTACTCGTTTATCCTTTCTTGCAGAAGCATTTCGCGAAAGGAGCTTTGGTCGGTTCCGTCAAGGAATAGACGAAGGCCAGACGATTAGAAGCAAAATAAAAAGGGGAGGTTCGCGTATGCGAAAAAGAAGGTTCAAGCTTGACAAAACGAAGATTACCGTTTCCTTGCTGTTCATCGCAGCCCTGCTGGTCGGCTGCAGCGGCGGAGGAGGCGGGGGAGGAGCTTCCGGCGACGGTCCGCTGAATGTCAGCATCATGACGATGTATTACACGCCGGAACCGCCGGGCAAGGATAACGTCGTCATCAAGGAAATCGAGAAGCGGACCAACACCAAGCTGAACATTACATGGGTCTCGCCGAACAACTATGCCGACAAGGTGAACGTAACGCTCGCCTCGGGGGACATTCCCGATCTGATGCTGCTGGATAACGCCTTCACCGCCCAGGTTCGGACGATGGTGGCGCAGGGAGCGTTGTGGGATCTCACCCCATATATTAAGGACTACCCAAATTTGATGAAATTTCCGAAGGAAACCTGGACCAATACAAAGCAGGCTGACGGCAAAAACTACGGAATTCCCCGGGTCCGTCCGGTCGAAGGCGGCGGCTTCGTTTACCTACGCAAGGACTGGATGGACAAGCTGAATCTCGAGGTTCCAAAAACAATCGACGAATTTTACGATGTCCTTAAAGCATTCGTTGAAAAGGATCCGGACGGCAACGGCAAGGACGACACGATCGGGTACGCCAGCTTCGTCGACCAATCCGGCATGGCCTCCCTCGGCCAGCTGCAGAACGTCTTCACAAAGACGAACGGCGATTGGTCGCTGGTAGACGGCAAGCTTGTGAACGTCAATCTGCTACCTGGTGTCCGAGACGCTCTCGTCTGGATGAACAAGGCGTACCGGGAGAAGCTCCTTCCCGAAGATCTTGCGACGCTAAAAAACTCGCAGGCGAAGGATTTGCTCAAGGCGGGCCGGGCGGGAGGCTTCCAGGATACGGTCGAAGCCGCCTGGGAACCGACGGAGGAGCTGCGGAAGACCGATCCAAAGGCGGACTTCCTTCCGCTTGTCTCTCTGAACGGCTACGTCAACCGTGATTCCGGCTTCTTCGGAATGTACGCGATTCCGAAGACCGTGCCCGAAGCGAAGATGAAGAAGCTGCTCGAGCTGATGGACTACGGCGCTTCTGACGAGGGCAGTGATTTGGCAAGCTTCGGCATCAAGGATGTACATTACAAGGAAGAGAACGGCGTGAAGGTGCCGACCGAACAGGCTAAGACCGATATCGTCGCACAGCAGGCGCTCGGCCAAATTTTCATCAAATACGACAAGTATTTGCGCGCCTACCGTTCGGGTATGCCAAGCGACATACTGGAGCGGAACAAGCAAATTATTGACGAGCGGGCCAAGCTGAGCGTGCCGGAGGTTGCGGTCGGTCTCAATTCCGATACGAATACCAAGGTCGGCACCGAGCTGGGCAAGAAAATTCAGGACATGAAGACGAAGGTCATTTTGGGGAAAGCGCCGATCGAAGAGTGGGACAGATTCGTTGGAGAACTTAAGAACGATCCCGACCTGCTTAAAATCACCGAGGAAATCAATGCGTCCTATCAGCAGCGGATATCCAGCTCCGAATAAAGGTTTGGAAAGCACCACCCTCTTTTTTCTAATTTGGAAAAAGAGGGTTTTTCCCTTTCATCCCACGAGAACCGTTTATTTTCGGGAGTAGGCCAGTTAAGGCGTTTCAGTCGGCAAGGGAAGGTTATCGGACCACGGTCCGGGCAGCTATTGAAAAAAAGAAAGGCAGGGAGCGTCATGAACCATTTCGTCCAAAGGGACTGGCCGGATCGGCCGCCGGCGATCAAAGGCCGTTTCTACCGAAAAAGCCTATTGATCGTGCTGAGTATCACATGCCTACCGACGGCAATTATTGGAATAACACTCTATCTACTCGGCAGCTCGCATATCGGCAAGGAGGTGACGAGTTCGAACGAGGCGCTACTCCTGAATGCGGTAAAGCGCATTAACGGCGATTTGAACCAGCTCGAACTGACGGCGACGCAGTGGGCGTTCGACCCGCGGTTCGACGGAAGTCTCAGGAACGTCGATCTGAAGGACCAATATACCGTTACACAAAACCTGTACCGCACCTTGACGGTTATGAAGGGCTTCTATCCGCTGGTCGATCAGGTGCATCTGTTCGTCGACGGCAAGTCGCCCGTCGTTGTCTCCGACTTCGACGGGATCGAAGCCGTCTCCAGCCCAGACGATCTCGCCGGCTACCGGGCGGTCATGTCCAGCAAGCAAGGCGCGTTCTGGCTGAACGGCTTCCCACGGGTCAACCGGTCGGACGATCATACGGTGGCGCTCGTACATAAGGTTCCGGGCATCGGCCAGCCTTACGGTACCCTGATTTTCTATTTGGACCGGGATAAGCTCGTAAGCCTGGTGCATGAGCTGTCGCTCGGCAAGGCCGGCAGCTCCTTCATTATCGACGAGAAGGGCCGCTTCGTCGTGACCGAAAAAGGGGCGGGCCTTCCCGAAGGAACGCCGTTCGAGACTGCGCTGGCTGCCGAAATCAAGCGGCGTGAAACGGGTTCCGGCACGTTCCTGTACAACTTTCAGGGCGAAACATATACCGTTACGTTCGGCGATTTTACCCGGCTGGGTCTGCATTGGACCTACGTCACTGCCGCTTCGCTTTCCTCGATGACGGCTCCGGTCAAAATGATGTCCAGGATGATTGTCGGTGTCAGTCTGTTCGGCTTTGTCGTTGCGCTTCTTCTGTCGTGGCTTGCCTCCAAGCGGATCTATCATCCAATCCACCGGCTCGTCGGTTTGTTCCATGACGAGAGACGTGCGCCCGATCCGCCCAGCGACGAGATCGGCTTTCTCGAGAAGCAGTGGCGCCACCTGAACCGGGAAAGCCGCGAGCTGCGGGAGAAGCTGGAGCAGGCGCAGCCCTGGATGCGTTCAAGCTTTTTGCTTCATCTCATACAGGGACATTATTATTCCTTCACGGAAGAGGAACTGCGAGAGAGGATGAACGCCTACGGCTGGAGCATGGACGGCAAGCGGTTTCTGCTCGTGCTCCTCCAGGTTACTGGGCTCAGCCGGCTGCAGGGGCGCTTCACGGACGGCGATGCTCAGCTCGTCTCCTTCGCGGCAGCGAATATTGCGCAGGAGTTGACCGCCGCTCGCGGCGAACAGGCGGATATCGTCAATTTCCAGGATCTATCCGTAGGCATCCTGTTGTCCTTCGGGCGGGAGGAGCCGGAGGAGGCGGCACGAGGCAGCGCCTTCCAGCTGGCGGCTTCGCTCGCGGAAACGATCTGCGCCGTGCTGAAGGTGCAAAGCACAATCCTGATAGGTCGGCCTCTGCCGAGAATTGCGGATTTGCCGGAATCATTGCGGCACCTTCGGCAAGCCGCCCGCTACCGCGATGTTCAGGAGGAGACGCAGATTCTTTCCCTGGAGGACCTTCTTCCCAGCATGGGAAGGGAGGCCGTGCCGTATCCGTTTGGCGCGGAGAAGGAGGTGAAGCAGGCAATCCGGATGGGGCTCCCCGAGGAGGCGGCCGCCGCCGTACAGTCTTTCGTGGAAATTCTCGTGCAGGAGGGAGGCAAGGAAATGTTCGTCCAGGACGGCGCGCTCCAGCTGCTCGGCAGCATCCAGCACGCAATTCTGGAAGCCGGCTACCAGCCGCGCGGACTGTACGGTGACGATGATCTGTACGCCGAGCTTCGCGGAATGCGGGATCCCGAGAGGATGACCGAATGGTTTCGTGTCCGCGTAATCAAACCATACGGGAAAGCGCTGGCCTGCGACAAGGCTTTGCATCAACGACGGCTCGTCGAGCGGGCGATGGAGTACGTCAAAGAGAATTACGACTCTGACGTCTCGCTGGAGCGCTGCGCCGAGGATTTGGGGACAAGCCCGTTCACGCTGAGTAAGGCGTTCAAACATATCGCCGACATCAATTTCATCGATTACTTGATCCAGCTGCGGATCGAGAAGGCGAAGGAGCTGCTGGACGACACCGACATGAAGGTTGGCGAGATTGCCTTGCAGATCGGCTATCAACCCTCTTATTTGAACCGGCTGTTCAAGAAGCTGGTGGGCGTTACACCGGGGCAATACCGTGAGCGGAAGGCGAATCTCGAGTGAACGCTTGCGATAAATAACGGCGATCCACCCCGCGGCTGCGCCCTTTTCCGAACAGTACGGGCGATGGGAGTTCGAATGCGTAGAGCTTGAGAAGTTCGCCATTTCATCAACAACGGGTGAAATATAGCTTAATGATGACCCGAAGACAGCAGACCACAAAGATCGGCACGGCAAGTCTCAATCGATTGCCTGCACCGTCTCTTTCCGCAGCCTTTTGATGTCACTGATCGGTGGGAGACCAAACAGCCTTGCGTATTCACGGCTGAAATGCGTAGGGCTCTCGTAACCGACACGATAAGCCGCCTCGGCGGAATCGGGGGATTCGGCTAAATAGCAGACGGCGCGCCTCTTGAAGGCGAATTCGTTTCAGGTACTGCAGCGGGCTCAGTGCAGTCAATTGCTTGAAGTAACGATGCAGCGACGAGGGTCCCATATGGGCCGTTCTCGCGAGATCATCGATATGAAGCGGCTGGGCATCCTCCAACTTGATGCGGGCGATGACTTTGGCGATCCGACACGTACCGCTGCCGGCGAGGGCAAGCTGCTTAAAGGCTCCGCCTTGGCTTCCCCTCATGATCCGGTAATAAATTTCACGGACGACCAGCGGCGCCAGAGAGGAATGTGCGAAAAATGGCTTGAACCGGTTCTTAGCTAACGGGCGGCGTAGTGACAGATTACAAACTCTTGTAAAAATACATGAAACAATACGAATCAAAATAATAATATAATATTTGTGTGAAATCGCTTTCGAAACGATGTGATACGGTATTCAAAAGAGAAGCATTCAACTCACAAGCCTAGAGGAAGCACCTAAGATCCGGTAAGTTTTTTGGTGGAAACATGCAAGGAACTTTACAAGCGTGTCAACTGGCATGGGTTTGGATTAGGCTACTGGCTGTCGAAATGTCAGCATAGGTACGATTGCAAAGGTAAATGTGTAAAGGAGGTTCTGCTTTGGGAAATGACTATACACCTATGGCATTCCAGTTGAAAACTGAACGACTCGAACTGAATATGTGGGAGGAATCCGATGCAGACTGGCTGAGGCATCTTATTCGTGAGCGTGGAATGGACATGCCTACACTCGAAGCCACTCGAAGCCTAATCATCGATATGCGCAAGAAAGCACTCGAAAATGGGATTTCCCTGCTCACTATTCGTCGCCGTGACGAGGGCGATTTCATCGGATACTGTGGCCTTATTATCGGTCGTACTACACTTGAAGAGCCTGAGATCGCATACGAACTGTTCCGCAGTGCTCACGGTAAAGGCTATGCGACTGAAGCAGCGTCCGCGGTCTTGGACGCCGCGATAGCCACCAAGCGCAGTCGGCTCTGGTCTACTGTGGGTGCATGGAATGCTGCATCCTTCCGAGTTCTCGAAAAACTAGGCTTTGAGCGGCAACATAGTACCTGGAAAGAGAATGGAGAAGAAATTGTTTGGAACAAGCGTGAACTTTAGAGAGATGGACAATTTAGGGCTTTGCTGTGAAAAAACTAATCGTATCTCATTGATCTCATTGTTTTCACGTTGGCTTCACTAACGGGATTGTAAAAACAAGATCAAAGGGCCATCCCTCAAAGGATAGCCCTAAAACTTGCCGTTACAGACAGTGCGGTGAACCGTATCACAGTAAATCATTAAGCTAACGGGAAACGATAGCTGAATAAACGATCAGGGAGAAGGCTGCCGATGCTGAGCGGCAGCTTTATTAAGCTAATGAGCAGTTTAATATATTGTGCTTATACAGTTGAATGGAGGGTCTGCCATGGGCATTAGAAATTATCTGATTGGAGGCGTTTCCGGCGCTGGCAAAACTACGGTCTGCAACGAATTGCAGCGGCGCGGCTACCATGCTATTCATGGTGACCGTGAATTGGCTTATCAAGGCGATCCGGAAACGGGTACCCCGACGGATGGCTTTAAACCCGAACACCACATTTGGCATGTTGATAAAGTAAAAGCATTGGTCGACAATCAGGATGAGGCGGTAACATTTTTCTGCGGTGGTTCGCGGAATTACCCCAAATTCATCAACCTCTTCGACGGCGTGTTTGTCCTTGAGGTCGACCTGGAAACCTCTCTCCGGCGGATTGATGAGCGAGTGGCGCTGGACCCAACTGAATGGGGTGGCAGACCAGAAGAACGGGAAATAAGTGCGCGCTTGCATCAAACGAAAGAAGGCGTTCCTACAAACGGGATTATAATCGACGTCACCGCACCGATTGCGCACGTCGTTGACGAAATCCTCCGTCAAATCGAGTAAATGAACGCCAACGACAGTAACTTACGGGCGCTCAAGGACAACCCGATACATCAGTGCACCCCGATACGAATAGCATCATCCACTTACGTAACGGGAAACGATAGCTCAATAAAGAATTTGAAGGCAGCCGGTTACTTAGATCGGCTGTCTTTTCTCAACTAATGGGTAGTTTTCAGAAGCAGGTGAAAAGGACCATTGATAAAGATGGTATCTCTACATTCGGTTATCAACGCGCTGGAAATCTAAGTTCAGATGAAAGGGAAAAACATGGACAGTACAAAAATCAAGCTGAGTGGGCACCAACACGAGCTTTTGAAGTCATAATGAAAGGGTGTCCCAAAAGTAAACTTGGAACCTAATGCAGCCCAAGACGAGAACTTGTACCGATTACCGATTAGATAAGCATCAAACTACATTTCACTGCACTCATTCATAAAGCTAACGGGCAGTTTATCACAGCAAATATTACGAAACCGGACAACGTCCTGCGAGTTATGACTAGATTAATTGCCAATCCCTAAGGGGCTCTTTTTTATTAAATCTTTTTTCTTGACCTTTACATTAATGTGAAGCTTTATAATTAAGCTAACGTTCCCAATCGATGAGGTGATTGTTTTGAAGATCGGAAAAATAAGAAAAATAACTGGAGTTAGTGCCCGTTCGATTCGTTATTATGAGGAGAAAGGATTGATCAAAACATCTCGTCAAGAAAATAATTATAGAGAATATGACGAAAAGACAATCGAATCCATTAACACAATTCAACTTTATTTAGGATTAGGACTGACAACTGACCAAATTCGGGACATTATCTTCTGTAGATTTCCTGAGCAACAAGAGCATAAAGAGAAAGACGTCTATTGTGAGGAATTGCTGCTTATGTATCAGTCGAAAATGCACGAGATTGACCAACAATTAGATGCTTTAACCAAAGCGAAGTTCAATTTGGCTGAAAAAATCGATCAGATGGTGCAAAAACGGGAGGAGGATAATAAATGACGATATTAATTGCTGGGGCAACGGGAACCGTAGGGCGGCATGTCGTGGATCAACTCCTTCAAAGGGGACAAAAGGTACGTGCATTGACACGTAATCCGCAGCAAGCCAATCTTCCTCATGGTGTAGAGGTTGTCGCGGGAGATTTAAGTGATCCAAGTACGCTAGTTTCTGCGTTGGTTGGCATCAGCGGCATGCATTTAATTACAACAGGTGCCGAATATGCCCCGTTACAAACAGGACCAGAAATCGTTGAGCTTGCTGAGAAGGCCGGGGTGCGAAGGGTTACAGTTTTGTGGAACGGAGAGAAGGGCCCTTTTGAGAAAGCGGTTGAGTCAAGCCGTCTGGAGTGGACTCAGCTTCAAGCTTTTGAATTTATGGCAAACGCACGGAAATGGGCGAACTCTATACGCTCCGAGGGGGTTGTTCGAGACCTGTTCGGAGGATCACGGATTGCTCCTGTTCATGAAGCCGATATTGGAAGAGTCGCAGCAGTTGCACTAACTGGGGAAGGTCATGCAGGTCAAATCTATACATTAACAGGGCCTGAGAGTTTATCGGTTCAAGATAAAGTTCGGATAATCAGTGAGGTTATTGGACGTGAAATTCAATTTATCGAAAGCTCTGAAGAAGAAGAACGTGAACAGATGAGGAAAATGGGTGTACAGGAGGATGCAATAGATTATGTGATTCGTTGGCACCTTAATCCGCCTAAATCTGCCTATACCGTTATGTCGACAGTGGAGAAAGTAACAGGACACAAACCGTATACGTTCGCAGAGTGGGTTAAGGAGAATGCAGAATTTTTTATCAATTCGGATAACGCTTGAATCTATTATTTTATTAGACAGATGTGTCAGAGCACACATCGCTGGTAGCGATACGTTCAACGATTCGTTCTGAATTGTTAAGCTAACGGGAAACGATAGCTCAGGCGGACTCCCGTATCCCGCATTAGCCTTGCATCCTGCTCCCACATCGACCGCTCCCAGTGCTGCGGGTAATAGTCAACACCCATTCTCATTTCATATCCACCCCTATATCCCAATACTGTCACATTAAATTATAGAGCACGCTTTCATTGTGAACCATGGTTATCAAGTCATGGAATAGCACGAAATAGACACTAGTGTGCACAAAAAAATGACGCACCAATCGTGCGTCATTTACGTTTTCATTCGTAGTTATTGATGGACTGTTGATAGAAAACACGTTCTCTCCATTGCGTGGGGGTCATATTAAAGTGTTTTTTAAACTGCTTTGAAAATTCCATCTGATTGTCATATCCGACACTATTGGCAACTTCTTTTATGGTCATGCTGCTCTTTTTAAGAGATTGCGAAGCCATCTCCATTTTAAGAGAAATAATAAATTGCTGCGTACTTATGCCGCAAATGCTTTTGAAGATGCGTGCCAGGTGACTGCGGTCTATGTTTAAAAAATGGGCAATTTCGGAAACGGCTATCCGTTTGTGCACATTGCTTCTTATATAGTTTTTGGCATAAGAGACATAGGTTTCTGCCGTATTCTCATCTTTCGTCAACAATTTGCCCTTCGTAAGCGCCGCGATAAACGGCCAAAAATGGCTCATGATCGTTTCAAAGTCGGTCCAGCCTAAATCGATTATATTCTTCAGCGCGTTTCCGACGCCGTTATCATCATTGATGACGTGGTTCTCGTTCGAGAAGCCTGTCACGGACATCATCTTCTCCGAGAAGCTGCCGTCAAACTCTATCCAGCGATACAGCCACGGATCATGGTCATCCGCCTTATAATAAGCCGTTTGTTTCGGATAGATCAGGAAAAACTGTCCCGCGTGTACTTGATAAACTTTTTTATTAATATGCAACTCGCCATGCCCGCTGTAAATGTAATGGATGAGATAGAAGTTACGCGCCGCGGGCCCGAAGGAATATCCGTTATCGCACTGCTGTTCCCCATATTGCATGGGATAAATATCGGATGAGATTAAAGGACTTTTAGCATAATAGAGTTTCATTGCATTCAGCTCCCGGAACTACTATATCACATTTCCCCATAATCACTCGATAAAAACACATTTATCTACTCCACTATTTATCCTATCATAACAATAAAAATGCAACTAGCGAGGAGGATTTCTTATGGAGAAAGTATCAGCTAAGGTTACGTCAAGGACAGCGCCGGACAAGATCACGGATCCCGACTACATGTTTCCGGCTTTCTCGAACGGCAAGGTGCTTCTGAATAAAAAGCAAGGACGCCTCCCTGCCATGGGCTGGAACAGCTGGAATGCCTTCGGCAGCAAGAACAACGAGGCTCTCACAAAGACGATGGCGGACACGATCGTCGATTTGGGACTTGCGGAGTTGGGATACCAGTATGTCGTGCTTGATGACGGCTGCTATAAATCCGAACGCGTCAACGGATTGCTTTCTAACGAATCGATTAAATTTCCAAGCGGCTTTAAGGCGCTATCCGATTACATCCACGGCAAGGGACTTAAATTCGGTATGTACAACGATATAGGGACACATCTTTGCGCAGGCTCCGCGGTAGGCACTTGCGGCTATGAGGATGTCGACACGAGGTCTTATATAGAATGGGGGGTTGACTTTATCAAGGTTGACAATTGCTACTACCTTTGGGATAACGCCACGTTCTCGGACTCTGCAAATGCCAAATATTCCTATGCCCCGAATATCAGAAGCATAACGGTTATGGGCGACAAACTGAATATTACTTTTAATGCGGTGAAGGACGGTGTGCTTCTAGGCCAGGGCGCATCCAAAAACAGTGGCGACTATGTAACAAACATCGGTACCTTCGATGGAACAAACGTGGGGACAACACCTGTGGGCGACCGCTGGGGAGAGCTGGCGTTTACCGTGAACGCGCCAGCTGGCGGAAACTACGCCATAACCGTCAATTACGCAAGCGGCGAGGAGAATGGCATGGGACGCTGGCTTCAGCTTGCGGTTGGAAGCGCAGAGAATGAAACCCGATATTTTGATGATTTGCTTCCCCTTACCGAAAGTACGGCTGCCTTTTCAGATTCGGAAGAAATAACGGTTTCCCTAAATGAGGGAGAAAACATCATCCGTCTTATGAACCATAGAAGGCAGGAAAATACCCTTAATTCCTATGCAGTTTTGCTGGAAGGCTTGAACAAGGTTGACCCTAACCATGATATTGTATTCTCCATCTGCGAATGGGGGAAAACGCAGCCGCAAAACTGGGGATATAAGGTTGGAGACTCCTGGCGCATTCTTAACGATATAACCTTCAGCGTCGGCTCCGATGGCAATCCGGGCTCCGCCGAATGGAGTTCAAACCATACCGCAAGCATAACCTCGCAATATAGCAAGGCGGTCATTATGGATGAGTTTGCCGGGCTTGATAAGGGGTGGAACGATCCCGATATGCTTGTCATCGGTATGAACGGGATCACGACGACCATGAGCAAAACGCATATGACGATGTGGTGCATGATGAATTCTCCGATTATGCTTGGAATGGATTTAAGACGGATTGCAAAGGGCGACGAGCTATGGAGGATTATTGCGAACAAAGAGGTCATCGCCTTGAATCAGGATCCCCTCGGTGTCCAGGCCAAAAGAATTTACTGCTCGATCGACTATGACAATCCCGATACGGCCTATATTGCGAATATCAACCGGGTTGATATTCTTGCTAAGCCTCTTGCGAACGGAGATATGGCCATATCCTTTATCAATCTCAGCGACTCGAAAGATACGAAAATGCACTCCGTTGATGTAAGCCGCATTATCGATTATCTTGGGCATAAAATGGTTGATGCTGAAAAATTCAAACATGCTACAAGCTATTGCCTAAAAGATTTATGGACAGGCGAGGTTACAACGAGGATATCAGAGACCTTTTCTGTTACAGGCATTGACGCCTATGACAATGTTACCCTAAGAGTTACCCCTGTATAGTAAGCTGATGATTGAGGATCTTGTTACTACCGAACAGTTTGTGACCATGGTCATTAGAAGCATAAAAGGCCATATAGAGCCAACGCGCGGCAGTTGGTCGTCAGGCTATATGGATTACGCGTTGTATAAGGGAATAATCGAGGACTATGATCTAACCAACATAAGCAAACCCATTGAGCGCCGTTCCGCTGCAAGAATCGTTCACGAGACCCTGCTGACAGAATTCGGAGAAAGAGACGAGCATGATTGGTCGGCGGCAGAATATCTTAGGGACTTGTATTCCTGCCGTACCTGCGTCATGCATATCGCGCAGATGTATGTAAAAGGTATAATGCACGGACGTGACCCATACCTGTTCGATACAGCGGGCAGCTTAAATCGTGTGGAAGCCGAGGAAGTTGTTGCGAGAATGCTTGATAGGGAGCAGCGTATGCCTCACACAGGGGGCAGAGTATTTCAAAGTAAACATCTGACCCCCGATGAAGCATGGGAGCTTATGGTGAATGACCCTACGACTATGCTAGTAGATGTGCGGACGAATGAGGATTATCGAACAGGGCATATCCGGGGAAGCATTTGTATACCGTTACAGGATATCTCCAATAACCCGTTCTCGGTATGCGTGCGAAAGGATACTCCATTAATCCTTTACTGTCAAATGGGGTATAAAAGTTCTATAGCGGCACAAGCCCTTATAGATGCAGGTTATAGCAGAGTTTATACGATTCCAGGAATAGAGCAGTATTCGTATCCTTTAATATAGGAGACCGGCTGCTTCCGCTGTCCTCATAATAACCCCCGTCTTTGTTTCGGGGGAATAGCATGGCAGGCTTCGAGGGTGCGGGATATGTGACGGGCTACGGCACGAATGCCGACGCTAATACTCGCTTCGTTGTCAGCGTGCTTGACGATGGTATGTATGGCGGGACGATTCGTTACGCTTCCGGCTATGGCGCCATCTTCTCTATTGAAGCGGAGGACGCCGTTGTCGCGGGTACTCCCGCAGGAGCCGAGCTTCCGTTGATTCGTGACGACGCGTTCGCGAAATATGCATCAAACGGGAAGTATGTCAACGGAATGAACTCTTACGACGGTGCGGAAAGATATCTCGAAATTGACGATATCGTAGTACCCGAGGACGGAATCTACAAGTTGGTTGTCCGATATGCCAATGGGGAAAGCGCGGGAACGCATGCCTATAACAACGATGTTGTGGAGAGATACGCTACGCGTAAATTAGCGTCAATGGCGGCGAGGCGGAGACCGTATTCTTCAAAAACACAATATCCTGGCAGCAATTTGCTACTCAAACGATAGACGTGGAATTGAAGAAAGGCGCCAATTCGATCAGATTCTCGAATAACAATACGTATAATGGCGGGTCTAATCCATATGGCGGCAATATTACGGGCTCGGTATACGCAAACGGACGATCGTTAGGGACATTCACGGCAGTCGATTCAGGAAATCGTAAAGTGGGACTCGAAACGGTGCCAATCAAACAAGCCCAATATGGCATTGCTTCGTACTTCGATAATTTAAAACTGACGAATACGAGTTCTAACGCAGTCATTTTCTCGGATACCTTCGAAAGTGCGGCATACAGCGGAGAACCCCAGTATTATAGGGCGTCGGAAAACAATTGGAGCGTCATGTCACGCCTGAAGAGACCGAAATTTCCCGCAAAGTAGGAGGCAACCGCAATCAAGCATTGCAAGGAATGACAACTGTGAGTTCCAGTTCATCCGGCAGAGATATTACTCTCACCTGGAGCGATACTTCCGTTCGCGAAGCCGGCTTTATCATTGAGAGGCAGAAAGTTGGAACTTCAGCTTGGACAGAGATGTGGCGCACGGAACCTAATGCTACGCAAGCGGTATTTCCTGATACAACAGAAGGCTCCGCTTACAGCTACCGCTTCAAGCCCATGCATTGGAATCCGGCTTTGGATTAACTAAAGGAATGGTTTCGGACCCCTCGGCATTCTTATTTGAGGGGTCCATTTTTGTGGAAATTGTTAAGCGCAAAATGCGGAAACATAAAATTGTTTCCATGCAATCTCATTAAGCTAACGGGCAGGATTGCGTGGCAGCAACACAGAATCAGTGAAGAAATAATAAAAAGGTGATTTATTTAAAGGGTACGTTTATGCAATTACTTTTTCAGTACAATTGGCAAGTCCGTGATGAATGATTTCAATTATTGAAGAGAATAGCAGAGGCAAAATTAATTTAGGAACGTGCAGGTGGGATGAGCAGTATTTTTTCGAACACTTTTTCTCATCGAACCTTGTGTCCGTCGTGTACGTTCCGGAGAGCATCCCTGAAGCAACGGACTGTAGGCAATTACCCTGATGAAGTAGCACAACTTGCCCACATCGGAACATCATGGTATACCTCTCTGAAGCTAAAATGTTATTTCAATCATATATGGAAATGAGTGATCGGCGAATGGAAGCGAACAAGGAACTGAGTATCAGCCAAGTTGCCAAGTATACCGGACTGAGCCCACACGCCCTGCGATTCTATGAGCGTGAAGGACTTCTGCTGTCCGCGCAGGTTATGCGCGGCGACAGAGGGCACAGGCGCTACAGTCAGTCAGATGTCGAATGGCTCGACATCTGTATCAAGCTTCGAGCTTCAGGAATGCCTCTTGCCCAGATCAAACGATTCGCAGAACTGGTTCGCCGAGGGCAAGGAAACGAACAGCAGCGTTTGGAAATCCTTCGGGAGCACCAACGGCGGGTAGTCGCTCAAATGGATCAATTAAAGGACTGCCTGGATCTCATAAACTGGAAAGTCGGTGTTTACGAAGAACATCTCAAGCAAGGCACCGCGCAGCACCTTTGGACTGGAAGTGATTCGGATGATGCGCCTTCTGATGCTTGATCTGGATTGACTCTTGACATAGAGTTCGCTCTAAGTTGTACGATCCAGATATGTCAAGTTAAGAAAGGAATGGTAACCATTAATCAACAACAGGATTCAAGAACGGCGCAGCATTCAATCGGCTCAGGATTCGGCTATCGCAGCACCGCTGAAGAGGCGCTGCTCAATCTCGATTTATCGGGGCATACGGCACTTGTGACTGGGGGATATTCGGGGTTGGGCTTGGAAACGACGCGGGCGCTTGTCAAGGCAGGAGCGCGCGTCATCGTGCCAGCTCGCAGGGCGGACACCGCAGAACAAGCTCTCTCTGGCTTACAAAACGTAGAGATCGAGGAGTTGGACCTCTCGGATCTTGCAAGCGTCCAAGCGTTCAGTCGTCGGATTCTCGGCAGGGACCGGGGTCTGGACATGGCTATTCTTAGCGCCGGGATCATGGCTTGTCCAGAAACGAGAGTAGGACTCGGCTGGGAGGCGCAATTCGCGATCAACCATCTCGGGCACTTCGCCTTAATCAACTCGATATGGCCAGCGTTAGTTGCCGAAGGAGGAGCGCGTATTGTATCCGTGTCATCGGGCGCCCATCACATTACCCCGATCCGATGGCATGACGTTCAGTTCGAGCAAGGTTATGACAGGTGGCAGGCGTACGGGCAATCCAAAACCGCCAACATCTTGTTCGCCGTTGAACTCGACAAGCGCGGTGCAAGTCAAGGGGTTCGTGCCTTTGCTGTTCATCCAGGCTCCATTCTGACTCCGCTCCAGCGCCATTTTTCGAAGGATGAATTGGTCTCGTTCGGCTGGATTGACGAGCATGGAGCGCCTGCGGATCCAAGCTTCAAGACACCTCAGCAAGGCGCTGCTACACAAGTATGGGCTGCAACTTCTCTCCAGCTCATAGGTCTAGGAGGGGTCTATTGCGAGGATTGTGACATCGCAGAAATCGCTCAAGAAGGAGTTCCGAACGGTGTCAAGGACTACGCTATTGATCCTGAGGAGGCTTTGCGATTGTGGAATCTCTCTGTAGAACTCACATCAGTCAACATTTCGGGATCATGAGAACGTCACTGTTCGAATGAAGAGCTGGAAGGCACGTATAGATGTAAAAGAGGCACGTTTGTTATTAAAGTCAAACGCTCCGCTCTGCATCTTCTGATGTATACCATCAACAAGAAATTTAGCGGTTTAACATAGAGCCTCTCGTAAAGGGGGGCTCTAAAAGTTGCCGTTACAGACAGTGCGGAAGACCGTATCACAAATAGTGGTAAAGCGGAGGGCGGATTTCCGATCGCAATGGGGAACGCGATAATTGAACTAAAAAAAATGTGCAGCCCGCGTAACCGATTCAAATGATAACGATGGTGTTGTTGTTCCAATTGAGAGAAGACGAATGGCCACACCAACTTATACGTTATGCGGTTAAGAAGCTTGCAGCTCGTGAAGAGGTTCGGTTAACGTTTATCCTCATCGCTTTCGTCATACATATGCTTGCCATTTACTTGATAATGGTGCCCCATTAGATTTTATTCAAGGAATGTTGGGATCACGAGAAGGCATCAACGACACAGATCTACGTTCAGTTATGCGGGGAACGTCGGCGGGAATTATATAGGCGGTACTTCTAGGGCCAGAGGCCCGCTGAACTAAAGGGTAGATTTGCGACGTACCGAATGAAAGCAGTGTTCTTCTCAATTGCTAGGAAAATGGTACAAGTGTAAAAATAAGTTTTAATGAGGTGATCTTGCCTGTGAATTATATAAGTCCGAATTGGAACACATCCGTACTCATTACCATTGATACGCAAAACGACTTTACATTGCCGAATGCTCCTGCCCAAATTAAGGGTACTATTGAAGTGTTACCGAAAATGAGGTCTTTGCTAGAAAAGTATCGTGAAAAAGGACTACCGATTGTCCATGTAATTCGTTTGTATAAAGAAGATGGTTCAAACGTCGATATTTGCAGAAAAAAAATGGTTGAGGAAGGTGCCAAGTTTGTCGCTCCAAATTCAGATGGTGCCGAGTTAGTCAGTGAAATCCGCCCATTAAACTATAATTCTTTGGATGCTGACAAGCTGTTGAATGGCGAGTTTCAGTCGATTGGGGAAAATGAATGGGTTATGTATAAATCACGTTGGGGTGCTTTTTACAAAACAGACCTGGAAGGTTTCCTCAAACAGCGTAATATCGACACCATTGTATTTACAGGGTGTAACTTTCCTAACTGTCCACGAACATCAATTTACGAAGCCAGTGAACGTGATTTTCGTGTTGTGATGGTAGCAGATTCCATGTCACAAGTTTACGAAAAGGGTATTCAAGAAATGAAGAATATTGGTGTTTATGTTTGTAATTTAAATGATGTTATGAGTTCATTAAAATAATCCATAGTTGAACTATCGGATACTTTTTCGTAATGAGCGGTTGCTTCGGCAGCTGCTTTTAACGCTTCATTTTATTGGTCGCAATGAATATTTCGCTGGGGAGGTTGTTTTGATGAATGTTGTGGTTACAGAATACAACGATAATTGGAGACAGCAGTTTAGCGAGGAATCTCATATTTAAAACGTTCCAGATCACGAAGGACGGAACGATCCATTTCGACGACCGTGAGGTTGCGCGGAATGCAATTCGGGAGCGGGGAAGTTCGCCCGCTAATATTGCCGATCGCGCTCTCGGTCTAGGGATGACTTCTTCCTAGCGCGGATAGCGTATTGCTGTAGGGTTACGACGGAGACGATAGTTCCATGACACAGGCTATATGAGTCTAATTTTCATCATCTATGGTGCCCAGCAGGGCAGGGGAGGCTAACGGGCAGGATTCAAACAAAAAATGTTCATGTATTCCCAATATCTGGTACTCTATTTAAACAAACAAATATTAGAGGTGTCGAAATGAACATAGATGTCAATAAAGCACTTGTAAAACGTTACTTGAAGATATGGAATACGGGGGATGTGACGATCGCCGACGAAGTTCTTTCCCCTACTTGGATGGATCATGCGCATCCAGAAGTAATTGGAACAGAAAGTGTCAAACAAGCAGTGCTGAAAGTTCGAGAAGTATACCCGGAATTCCGAATTACAATTGAAAGCATCTTGAGCGAAGGAGACCTTGTGGCAGTACGTGGCATCGTTGAGAGAGAATCCACATCACGAGTTATGTGGTTTGTGAGAATAGAGGATGGTAAAATGAAGGAAATGTGGACAGGTTCTGAGATGTAATGCCAGATTATCACTACGCTAACGGGATACGATAGCTCAATAAAAACAAGAAGCCAGCCGATCACTTTGACTGGCAGGCTTTACTCAACTAACGGGCAATTTATAGCGGACAGAATGTGGATTATGATCAAAAAAACCAGCTTCACTACTCGGAAGTATATCAACTGGAACTGTAGTCCATTTGAAATGGATAAAATAAGCTCGTCAATAAGCACAGAGGATGGCGAATTGAAAACATTGTCTAGATTGTACTTTGTGCTGATCCTGTCATTGTAGAGGGAACAAGACACACAAACGAACCTAAATCACCAGTCGCCGATTGGTTTCCGGCGACTGGCTACCTAATTTGAAAGGTGATTTGATCCCTGTCTCACAATTGGGGGTCAGTCCCCAACCGATGTAAGCAGGCTTTTTTAATTGTAATTACCGTGGTACAGCACAGCAATCGATTTATTTCTTGATAGGCTTTTTGCTGTCTATTTGATGGGGCTGCTTGGGTTGTAGGGAGAGTAGCCTAAGAAGTTCCAGTCAAAAGGAATGACATTTTCAGCTTGGATCACGCCATTAATTCGAAATTCGACCAGACGCTGTGCTCCAGGAAATCTCAACTTTTCTTCCCCACTAACCTCCCAAACAATTGATGATCGTCCAGTAAGTTGGAGCGTTCTGCCCATATTGAAATCGAGAAACAAGATTCCTGTATTGGGATTAATCTGAATATTGCCAAGCGTATTGAACAACATGTTCCCTCTGTAGTCGGGAAAAACCAATGCGTCATCATCCAACATTTTTATAAAGCCCGGATTGCCCCCGCGATGCGAAGCATCCGTTTTTCCTTCGGGGCCGCTGCTGGCAATAAAAAACGTATCTGCTTCGCGAATCCATCGGTTTTGTTCCGGGGTCAGTATCCCCAGTCTTCCGAATGTTTGCACAGGTCCGAGTCGACGATCAATCGGTGTCAGGCTCCTCATTTGAATATGTTTCGGACAATTTCCATAAATTTGTTCGACATCAACTCGTAGAGCATTTTCATCCGTAAACTCGGCATTCCCGTTAACCCGAACCCGAATTTGGTGTTCAAAGTCAATAACGATGAGACCTACATTGCCATTGTGTTTAATGTTTGAGATAAATGGATCTTGTAGCATAAATTGGGTACAAATCTCTATCGTCTTCGGATCCTTCACTTGGATCATGCCCGGGTATCCAGTGATCAGAGACGCCCACAATGAACCTGTCGAGTCCGTTGATGCTATAACCACAATAGATTGCTGCTCCAAGAACAAATCGAATCCTTGAGGAATAAAAGGTTGAATCATTCTCCCAATCGAATCGGCGGTCGCCTGCACACCAATTCTTTGCTGAACCATACGTTCACCCTCATGGAATACGCTCATCGACTTACTCCTCCTTCGCGGATTGCAGAATCATTGAATAACATCTAGGCCTGTGCTTTCTTTGGGCTGTAACGAACTGCACGGACAGCGATAAACACAAAACTTAGGACCATGAACAAGATACCTGCCCAGATAATCGATCTCGTCCCGAAATCGTTGATGAATGCCGCGCCAACAAAAGTACCGAAAGATATTCCAAGATTCCCGAACGCTATGAAGAGGCCGTTCGCAAATGTGGGCGCTTCGTATGCTGCGGTAGTAATCGAATTCTGGCAGAGGTTGAGCCCCAGCGTATACAACATTCCCCATACGGCAATCAATAGGGTCATTGGGATAGAGTAATCTCCTAACACATAGATCAGCAGGTAGAGGATCCCGAAGATAATCGGGTAAACCAATGCCGTTAGCATCGCACGCTTGTGCAGCAAGACGCCCGATAATATATTTCCAATGAATCCCGTTGCTCCAAAAACCAGCAGCATAAGGCTGATTTGTTTTCCGGACATGCCAGTGATTCCGTCTAGAAACTCTGCAAAAAAGCTGAAAGTCGCGTACATTCCGGCATTTAATATAATCATGGTGATGATACTGATCCATACAACAGGTTTGCGTAATACCCCTAATTGAGAACCATACCTCAGTTTTTCTTTTACAGGCATAGACGGAACAAAGATCAGTATGGCAATAAACGTAATCGCATTAATGATGGCAAAGAAATAAAGGGATGCTTGCAGTGTTAGAACGTCCGCGAGCAAAGTAGCGATGGGAGATCCGATGACCATTCCGGCAGTGACACCCATGAATATTCTGGAGTTTGCGCGCGTAACGTACTCTTTGCTTACGGAATTAGCCGCAGCAACGAAAGCAACAGAGAAGAATACGGGGTGCAAAAAAGCCGGGATAATTCTCGCGACGAGGAGCACCTCGAAGGTCGGTGCATAAACGGAAACAAACCCAGCAATTGAAAATAGTCCCATGACGAGTAACATGGACGTTTTGCTGTTTATTCCCGAGAGAAGCAAAGGCATAAACAGTCCGGAAATCGCCACCGCCAGAGCAAATAAGCTGACGAGTAAACCCGCTTGCGATAATGGAACGTCAAAACGGTTAGCCAGCTGAGGCAGAATACCAATAAAGCCCATTTCGGTGTTAATGATACCAAATACACCGAATGCAAGAATGAAGATAATAAATGATTTGTAACGAGACATGTTCCCACTCCTATGTTTTGTATTTATGTACCAATATATTAGTACAATAGAAATAAAACATAATGGCATGCTTGTTGTCAACAAAAAACTATTGTACTAATCTTTTAGGATATTGATAATAAGATCTTCCTGTGATATGCTTTGGCTATGAGAAAACCTTATCAACCTAATGTGAGCGATATTCGATTGTTGCCGGTCTTGAATGCGCTAAGTGACCCTCGGCGTATACAAATGGTTTTAACGCTAAATGATCTCGGCGAGCAGAATTGTGCAGTTTTTAAAGATTTAATGCCAAAATCCACATTAACTCATCATCTCAAAATCCTTCGGGAGGCAGGTGTGACTAAACTGAGGATCGATGGGACACAACATTTCTATTCGATCCGTATGGAGGAGCTAGAACAACTATTCCCTGGTTTGATGGGGATCGTCCTCAATGTGAAGCCTGAGCTCATTGAGTAGGAGGAGACAGGAAATCACAAAAAAGCTCAATGGAACAGCGGAAGGACACTACAACTGTTCCATTGAGCTTTTTGTATTGGATTTAATAGCCGCGGGAATCAACATTCCAAGCGATGTGTCGGGGGACAAGAACATAGTCCCATTGAAAGTCGCTAATTTAGCGACTTTTTTGTTTTATCGGTACAAGTTCTTGTCCCGAGTCGAGGACAGAACTTGTACCGATTACCGTAATGGACAAGAACATGAGCCGATTACCGATTAGATGAATATCTAAGTAATCCCAATGCAACTTCATTAAGCTAACGGGCAGGATACTTCGATAATAAGGAGGACATTTTAGGGTTAATATAGAATCTCCATTTAGGTGACATATGGTTTGATCGGGTTACTCCAATGGAGGTCAACTATGGTAATGATAAGGAAATGCACAATGTATGATGTGCCCCAAATAGCTGAATTATCTCGGTTATGGGCGGAAGAGGCTGTTACGTTCGCTTATCCTGCATCTAATGTTGAAAAGATCTCTAATCAATTAGGAGATTATTTTTGGGTTGCCGAACAGAAAAATCGAATAATCGGATATACGCACGGAGTAATTCAAACTTCCCAATATCCTATATTCCCTTTGAACTCTCAGTTTCTTGAGATTCACGAAGTTTATGTTCACCCCGACTACAGGGCAGATGGTATAGGGCATCAATTGGTCGACCGCATTACTGATGAAGCTGAAGCCAAGGGTGTAACTCATGCACTTGTAGGTTCATCGAATCTGGATTGGCAACGTATTGTCGGTTTTTATGAGCGGCACGGGTTCAAAATGTGGTATGTACAAATGTATCGTTAGACATGTATCTAAATTATGCTTTATAAGCCGTTAAGCTAACGGGAACAATAGCTCAATAAACAAGAAGCCAGCCGATCACTTTGATCGGCTGGTTTTTTCAACTAAAGGCACACATAGTTACATATGAAGGTCCCAAATATCCATTTATCCCCAATAGGGTTTTTGCTACAATTCGCTATAAAGGGGGATGAGCTTGAGTGAGGGGACAAAACAAAGACATACGAGTTGTTATTGGTGCAGGCGGATATAACAATAATCCCGAGTGGACGCAAACCGAAGAGACAGAGCTTAATTTATTACGAAGAGAACAGTGGTCTGACCGTTTTCAACCCAATACCATTACTGCAGTTTTAGCCGAACATGTATGGGAGCACCTAGACTTCGAAGAAGGTGTTAAAGCTGCAAAGGTTTGTTTTGAGTTCTTAAAACCTGGCGGGTATGTTCGATGCGCTGTTCCGGATGGTTATTTCCCTGATGAAGAGTACCAAAAAGGAGTACGAATCGGCGGACCAGGTCCTGCTGCAAGCCATAAAATAGTACATACCTATAAAACCCTTTCGGCGATGTTTGAAGAAGCTGGTTTTGAAGTGAATCTTCTAGAGTATTGCGATGAAAGTGGAGAATTTCTTTACACCGATTGGGATGAAAAAGAGGGTTTCATTTACCGATCGAAACGCTTTGATCACCGCAACAATGAAAACTCTTTGGGATTTGTTTCCCTAATTGTGGATGCTGTTAAGCCTACTTAAGCCGAGAATCGACACATCCCTTACAGAAGAATAGAAAAACCATGAGCAGTTTTCCAGTTCAGTTAAATTATAGATCAGTCATTCCATATATTAAGTTGAACCGTGCCCCCTTGTCAAGGACTTTTGGATCGACTAGTATATAATTAATAAAGATGGCCGCCAAGAGGTATGGTAAGTGGTAAGATAGAGGTAAACCATGAGATATTGGATGTGACAAGACCGTGATGAAGATAGTTCAACCCAAGTCCTTCTTCCTAAAAGGAGGAGATCAAGCGGTATTATTATTACATTCCTTTACAAGCAATACTCGTGATGTAAAAGAACTGGGGAAATTCTTAAACCTTCATGATTTTTCATGTTATGCCCCTGTTTATGAAGGTCATGGATTAACTCCTGAAGAATTAATTTCCACCAGTCCGATGGAATGGTGGAGGAGTGTAGAAAAAGGGTATCACTTCTTGATCAAGGAGGGTCATGCGCAAATTGCGGTTATAGGTATATCTTTAGGTGGAATACTTGCTTTAGACGTAGGAAAAACATTCAATGTTAATGGTATCGTAACCATGTCTGTACCATATAAAAAAGAAATGAGTTCCTTAAAAGATCGGCTAATCAAATACGCAAGAGCTTTTAAGCAATTTGAAGGAAAAGATGAAAAAGAAATATCCAGAGAAGTGGACGAATTGGAAAAGTCTTCAACTCCATGTTTAATCCATTTTAAAAGTTATATTGACAAGACCATGAAAGAGTTAGATAGAATTAATCAACCAATAAGGATCTTGTACGGAGAGTTAGACGAATCTTTGTATAAAGAAAGTGCACATTATATACATGATAGAGTGTCTACAAATAATAAATCAATTCACGGTTATCCTAATTCTGAGCATTTGATGACACTAGGAAGTGACCAGAAATTAATTCATGAAGACATACTATCTTTCCTCAAGCAATTAAATTGGTAAAAGAGGCCTCTCTTGCCGCCTGAAGTTCATTCTTCAGAGCGGAAAGAGGGGCCTTTTGTGCTGCAGTTGCACCTACGGCAGCACGATTTTGACCGGCAGCGGGAAGGGATCCCCGGTGATCTGCAGAATCGTATAAGATGCTGTCGGGGGACAAGAACATGGTCCCATTGGAAGTCGCTATTTTAGCGGCTTTTTTGTTTTATCGATACAAGTTCTTGTCCCGAACCAAAGACAAGAACTTGTACCGATTGCCGTAAAGGACAAGAACATAATCCGATTACCGATTAGATAAGCTTCAAACTACATTTCACTGCACTATAGTTCATTAAGCTAACGGGCAGGATAATTTGGTAAATGTTACAATTGGTTTAGGAAAAGTCCGAATATGGGAGGGTAAGAATGGTTCTCTTAATAATAATTGTATTAGTAATTGGACTCGCTGGTATTATCGGGAATTAATATTCGATGTTAAGGAAGATGGAGAGAATAATTGAAAAAACTCTTCGTGAGATAAGAGATAGAAAATAGGCAAAATTTGTTCCGCTAACGGGAATAGCTCAATTTTTTCGTTACGTTTATACTTCTGTAGTCGATATCATAATACGGTAGAACAAAGCTTCTATTTGCCTCATTTTTAAGGAAGATGGTGGTCTAGTTATGACGATTTTCTTATTTATTGGAATATATTTCATACCTATTTTGGGTTTTTTGTTTGTGGTTGCCTTGTTAAGAGCAATAAAAAAGATTGTGAAGGGAGAAGCCTATACTGCGGAAGTTTTCTGGAGTGGTTTGACTTTCGCACTCATAGTCTGGACGATCACATGCTGTATTTTACTTAGTAGCAGTTAGTTTTAAACTACCTGGGAACAATAGTTCAAAACAACAAACAGCAGCCGGGAAGTAATTGGCTGCCGCGGCTGGCGTTTGAGGCTTTTTTGTTTTATCGGTACAAGTTCTTGTCCCGATTGCCGTAATGGACAAGAACATAGTCCGATTACCGATTAGATAAGTATCTAACTGGGTTTCCATGCAAATTCATTAAGCTAACGGGCAGGTTAGTTTAATTTCCTTGTGAAAACAAGTGGAACATAATGTATTCATTTTACGTCTGCCTTATTAAAGGGAGGGATTCGATGTCTCGAAAAATTCTGCCGATTGTTTTCTCTATCGTAATGTTATTGAGTGCTTGCAGGTCAAATGAAGGCTCTTCGGAACCACAAATGGGTAATACTCCTCCTCAGCCAGAAGTCAACGTTAATGGAGAATCCATTCGGGTGTATCAAAGCTCATACTGTTGGGGAAACACTTGTGCCGATTATATAGGTCCAGAAGAAATGCTTAGGGATAAGGAAAAAGAAACAGTACTTGCGAATGCAACTATTAAGTTTAGATTTGAAGGAAAACAGCCAACTGAGATAAGCCTTTCCAAATATCATAATGGCGCACATTCTCAAGAAACAATAAATGAGAACTCCTTCCATGCTCCTGAAGAAAAAGGTGCTTATTACTATTCTCTTTCTGCAACTTGGCTAAAAGATAAGGAAAAGAGAATTTCTGAAGGTAGTTCAAGCTACGTATTTGTTATCGAAGTGCAAGATTAATTTGTTATTGTCGTTAAAGTGGCACTGTTCTCCAATTAAAAAATTCCATTAAACTATCGGGAGACGATAGCTCAATAAATAAACTAAACACGGTTGGTCCCCTTATAAGTCGCTTAGACTAGCGGCTTTTTTTGTATTTAACGAAAACTAAATAAATTTCTGCACAAACCGTATTGACATTAATTAACTACAGTTGTAGTATTAATTTGCAACTACAACTGTAGTTTGTAAAAATAAATAAAAATTTAATTATAGGAGAGGAGCATTACCAAGTGAAAGCAGCAACGAAAGTAGCAATCGCGACACTAAGCAGCATTTTATTAATGGGTTCTTCCGTCAGCCTCGCGGCGAAGACGCAATCCTCCGAGAAAGTCCAAGAAGCTGCTGTTAAAAAAACGGCCGAAGCAGCTAAGACTATATCTGCAGAGGAGAAAAAGTTTATCGAAAATGAGATCCAAAGAGTGAAGAAGTTGAGCCAAGAGTCTGGCGATATGTATGTCTTGTATTATAAATACCCCCAATTAAATAGCGGATTTGATATTAGTTATTGGGGAGGGATACATGAATTCACAACATACGAGGACTACTTGAAAAAAGCCTCTACCCTGAAGGGATCGATCTTGAAGCAGCCTGCGAACCTGCCAAAAGGATACAAGTTCTTAACAGCAGTCATTGAAGCTCCGATCGAAGGAAAGTTCGTTGATGAAGTAAGGGCCGAAGGTAAGAAGAGCGGAAAGCCCATCTATGTGAAAAAGATCGACTGGAAAGAGGCGGCAACGATCGGACTTAAATATACGAACGGAAAAGACACGCTGGGCTTTTCCAAGTATGCGGTAGATTCGAAGGGAAACATGAAGAAAGGCTTTTATAACGATACGCTGCCGGCACATGTCTTTCCAAAATACGTCTTTTGGAATGATGGCGGCAAATTCGAATACAGCATTTCAACCTCATCTGTGGATATGTCCAGGAAACAGAAGATTGAAATTTTAAAAGCAGCCGTGAAAAAATAACATATTAATTCAGCTATAGGTCTTCTCGAACAGGTGCTCCAAAATACGATTACATGGGTTCTTTTGGAGATCGTCATGACCGCAGACGTGCGAAACATTTTTGTGTGTAACAAAAACGAGAATATTACGCTCTCACATACAAGTTGACATTACTAAACTACAATTGTAGCATGTGTATTGTAACTACATATGTAGTTTGAGTACATTGACTTTGGAGGTTTTATGCATGAATCAAATACCACCGATTACGGATGCAGAACTGGAAGTTATGCGTGTATTATGGGCCAATCGCGACTGCCCTTCCAGCGAGGTCGTAAAGCAAATGACGGATCGAATGGGGTGGAGCCCCAATACGACCCGGACGCTCCTAACTCGTCTGGTGCAGAAGGAAGCAGCGGGTGCGAAACTGGAAAAGGGTTCAAAGCGCACCCAACTATTTTTTCCGATCATCAGCGAGCAGGAGTATCTGCAATCCGAAACCAAATCCTTCATGAAAAAACTCTATGGGGGAGCTTTAAAGCCGATGCTGGCTAACTTTCTGCAGGATAAGAAACTAAATGCACAAGAAATCGAGGATTTAAAGGCTCTGTTTGACGAAAACCGCAGCGACGGGGAAACAGAAGAGAGAGAGCCCTGATGAGTCTTACATTGCTTGAGAATGTATCGTCTTTTTTCGGCTGGGTGATTCGCGGATCGTTCATGGCCTTCATCCTGATTGTACTTGTCCTGATCCTGCAGTTTCTATTGAGAAACAAGATTGGAGCCAGATGGAAATATTGGCTTTGGCTTCCCGTGGCCATTCGTCTGCTGCTCCCTTGGGCCCCGGAATCCTCGCTTAGCCTATACAATGTTTTGTCCCTGGAGGCCATAGCGCCCGGTATTCATCAACAAACTCAAGCTTCATCGGGTTGGAAGGAAGCGGGGAGAAGAGGCGAGGCAATGGTTCATGTTGAGCGCTCTACAAACCCGGAAGCAAGCGGAACTTCGGAAGTACCTGTATTTGAATCGGGACCTGTGCAGGAGGGCGGATTTTGGTGGAATGGGTTCAAGCAAATAGGCTTCGCCAATACGTTGATGTCGGTCTGGCTGGCAGGTGTGCTGCTTTTTTCGGCGAAAACGGTATGCGACCAGCTTCGATTGAAACAAGCTCTGCGCACGGGTCGAAAAATAGATACGCCTCTTCTATCGGCCGTGTTTCACGAGACGAAACAGCAAATAGGCGTAAAGCGTAACGTGCAGTTTGTGGCCAGCGAGCGAATTCCCGGGCCTGCCGTGGTCGGTTTTCGCAATCCGGCGATCGTTATTTCGCCCAGTCTGCTCATTACGCTGAAAAAAGATCAACTTCAATATATTCTGGCGCATGAGTTCGCGCATATTCAGCGGCGGGACGTCGCCGTGAACTGGTTGATGCATATCATCCTGATCATTCATTGGTTTAATCCGTTATTATGGCTAGCCGTACGTAAAGCAAGACAGGATCAGGAGATGGCCTGCGATGCATGCGCCTTGAATCGGATGAGCCCGCAGCAAAACAATGCATACGGACAAACGATCATCCATGTGTTGGAGCATTATTCAGGAAACCAACGCCAACCGGGGCTTGCCGGCTTGTCCGCCACACATAAACAAATGAAAAGGAGACTTACGATGATTAAACATTTTCACAAAAAATCATACCGCCTGTCCATTCTGGCTATGGGGATGATTATTGCGCTTGGCAGCGTGACATTGGTTAATGCTAAGGAAAGCGATTCAGGGAGCGTAACACCGAAGGCTCCCGTGCAATCGGAACAGGATTCAAAAGCTGTTGTGAATCATGTGCCGGATATGATCTATCCCGAGGGAAATATAGACAGCGAGCTTTACAAGACAGAACTGGAGAAGGCGCGAAATAAAGCAGTAGCTGCAGCCAAGGCTCTAACTCCAGAGGAAAAAAAGTATATCGAAGATGAGACCAATAGAGTGAAGAAACTTAGTGAAGAGACAGGCGATATGTACGTTCTGTATCATAAATATAAGGATCCTAACAGCGGATTCGACCTAAGTTATTGGGGAGGGATAGAAACATTCTCTGCTTACGAGGACTACTTGAAAAGTGCTGCTACGCTCGAGGGCTCCATTCTGAAGCAGCCCGCCAACTTGCCGGAGGGATATAAGTTTTCCAAAGCAAGAATTGAAGGTCCAACCGAAGGAAAATTCCTTGATGAAGTAAGGGCCGAAGGCAAGAAGAGCGGTAAACCCGTCTATGCGAAAAAGATAGACTGGAAAGAGGCGGCAACCATCCGTCTTGAATATACGAACGGGAAAGATACGCTGGCCATTTCGAAATATACGTTGGACTCAGAAGGAAGCAAGAAAAAAGGTTTCTTTGAGGATGAATTACCGGCACATATCTATCCAAAATACGTTTTTTGGCATGAAGGTGGCTTCGAATACAGCATTTCAACCACATGGGATATGTCCAAGGATCAGAAGGTCGAAATTCTGAAAGAAGCGGTGCAGAAGTAATATTTTGAGCAAGCTTCGATCTTGCGCGGGAAAGCCCATGCAGTCTGGAAATTGGATTGCATGGGTTATTTTATAATGCTGTTCGAGTTATGTCGAGGGACAAGAACATAGAAAGTCGCTAATTTAGCGGCTTTTTTGTCTTATCGGTACAAGTTCTTGTCCCGAGCCCAGGACAAGAACTTGTACCGATTGCCGTAATGGACAAGAACATGAGCCGATTACCGATTAGAGAAGTATCTAACTATATCACCTACGACAGTACATTCATACGTTTATGTATTTTCTACCCATTTAGCATTTTCCACACAATATTTTCCTCTTTATAGATTCATGCGCAGGGTTAGGTAATTGTCAGCAGCAGAAAATCAACAGCCTATGGAAATATGTAGCTTTACTAAAAAGTAAAGCAGTTTTTATACTAAAGAGCCTACGAAGTCTGATGCTCGCTTGGAGTTGGTGAATTGCACAATAAACTAACCAACCACAGAGCGAATGACCGTAATGGCAATAAAATGAGGATCATGGTGATAGCAATCGTGATGGCCGTGATCAAGAGGGGGGGATTGAGCAGTAACCTGGCATCGATCGAGTTTTACGTATGATCTTTACTGTACCAGGCAAAGGAACTAGAGCATGAGCAGTTTTAAAGATGTATAGTCCCATCCTTTGACGAATCAATTTAAAGCGCTTTCAATAATCATAAGAAACGGGGGATTACATTAATGTCAAAAAGGATTGTTTACGCAAAAAGAAGCGCTATATCCATTCTTTCACTCATGTTGGTTATGGTATCGCAATGGTGGATCGCGGCTCCGGCAGATGCACGAGTGGACAAAGCGTTCGGAGAGCCGTTCTCCATCGGTTCCCCGATTGAGAACGTAGCTGTTTTTGACGCGGCTTTCGGAAACGAAGATGGCCGAGATGTCATGTATACGACTGTAACTGGCAAGCCGGCCATATTCCAGGTGGTAGATCTGGTGAGCAGGGAGGTGCTGCGCAAATTCACGCTTGAAGGAACCGAAAGCTCCTGGACGCATATCACTCTGCCGGACGGTACGGTCTATATTGGCGGTAACGGTAAGCTGTATACGTATTCGCCTGTAACGAAGGGGCTGCGCGACCTGGGCGGGATTGGAGAAAGTGTCGTATACGGACTGACGTATGACGAACAGGGCCGGGTATATTTTGGTTCTTATCCAAATGCAAAGGTTGGACGCTACGATCCCTCCACCGGCGAGATGAAGGATTACGGCAACGTAATGCCTGGTCAAAGTTATACCCGGGCCACAGCCTATCATAATGGATATCTGTATGCAGGTATCGGTATTCAGGGAAGCCTTGTAAAGGTGAACGTGGACACGGGGGAAAAGGAACAAATTCCGCTGCCGACATATGGTGGTGCGGTGGAGACTGCGCAAGTGTATCAGCTTGATGCAGCAGGTAAGTATATCGTAGCTGGCCTGAGCGGAGGGAATAACGCTCTGCTGTTCTATGACACGGAAGCCGGGGATTGGAGTGATACCTACTTTTTGGACAATAAGGGAATTCGATTATCGTTTGGCGAGCCGGGCAGCAACAAAGTATATTTCGTACAGAACAACCGGTTGATGGAGCTCGATCTCATCACAATGGACGCGGTCGACACCGGAATCGAATATACCACCTACCTTCGCAATACCGCGTGGGTCGAGATGACGAACGATCCGGAGCTCCCGGGAAAATCGCTGGCTACCGTCATGTGGTCGGGAGCGGTGGCTTACATGAATATGGAGACGAAGAAGGTCAAGTCGGTTACCTACCCGTTCTCCGGTAATCCGATTCCGATTCAGACGCTGGAGAAAGGGCCGGACGGCAAGCTGTACATGAGCGGTTATCCGGGTGGGAAAGGGGCTTCATATTCCCCGATTTCCGGTGAAATTGAAACCTTCTCTTTAGGACAGGCGGAAGGCATGGCTGCACTCGGTGACAAAATGTACTTCGGTCTTTATCCGGGAGGTTACATCCGGGAGCTGGATGTGAACCAGCCGATTCAGGATGGAGTCAATCCGAAGGAGATATATAAAATTCCTCACGAGGACAGACCGTTCGCCATGACGTCTGGCGAAGGTAAGCTGTTTATTGGCACGATTCCGGACTACGGAGAACTCGGCGGCTCGCTGACCGTATATGATCCGTCACGCGGTCCTGAACAAGGATTTACTGTCTATGAAGACTTTGTACACAACCAGTCGATCGTCGGCCTTGCCGTCCACAACGGAAAGCTTTACGGTTCGACTACCATAGCTGGCGGCCTTGGAATCGATCCGACGGAAACAGCGGCCAAAATATTTGTATGGGATATCGCCAGTGGAAGGAAGCTTCAAGAATTCATTCCCGCCATCCCGGGTGCATCCGTTCAACCTAACATGATTGGTGGACTAAGTATCGGTCCTGACGGATTGCTCTGGGCAGCGGCGGATGGAACGATCTTCGCCATGGATCCGGAGACAATGGATATCGTGAAAAGCGCCAATATTTATCCGTCCGTATCCAATTATGGAAGATGGCGTCCGGTTCACATCCGGTGGAGCGAAGACGGCTACATGTTCACGACGCTTGCGGGCAGGATAACCGTAGTTGATCCAAAAGATCCCGAAGCTGCGGTCACGCTCTCGTCAACGCAATTGATGACACTTGGCGAAGACGGGCATATCTATTATTCAGATGATACATTACTTAAAAAAATCGAAGTGACGAAGGGAAGCGGAGCTGTTCACATCCCGATCGAGCTCCCTCTATTGAACAGAAGCTTTGACCAGCCTCTTGATTCCGGCGTGATCCCGGGCTGGAGCTCCTTGTTTAAAATAACGCCAAACGTGTCTTTTGGGCAGAGTGATGAGCAGACCGTAAGCGGGCCGAGTAGCCTGAAGATAACGGATACTTCCACGACGGAAACGGTCGCGGTCGCATCCGATTCCGTTCCCGTGAAACCGGGTACGGCGTATTCGGCGAGATTCCATGTTTACTTGCAGGAAGGACGTACCCTCGCTTCATTGAATTACTATGATGCCAACCATAAGCAAGTCGGCGGGACTTCGCTTCAAATTACCGCAGGAAACGGAAAATGGCAGCAGCTTGAGATGAGCACCGTTGCTCCGGAGAATGCAGCTTACGTCAGGCTGGTCTTTTTCTGTTCCCAGTTATGGATGACGAAGGCGTATTATGATGATGCATCCATAACCTATATGGAGACGGTCACGCCGGATCAGCTGCCGGAATTAATCGAATCTCGAATCGATCAAGGTGAGATACAATACCCGCTGTCGAAGCAGCTTTCTAATGCAATTCGTCAAGCACTGTTTCACTATGGAGAGGGCCGCCTCGAACAAGCGGTTCATCAGTTGGAGAATGCATTGAAGCATCTGGATCGTTCGGGGGAAGGAAACATCGAGGAAGGAACCCGGATATACGTTCAAAGCGTAATTCGCGCGTTCATCCAATCATGGCGTTAAATAGATAAACGGATCAATTATCGTTGATCTAATGAAGAGAGCTGGAATTCACCCTTCCATGCTCTCTTTTTTGTACGAGCTCAGTTGGCATTCAACTAACGGGTAACGGGCAATTTATAGCGGACAGAATGTTATGCGAGGCGCCATTTCGCCAACTACTCCTCCTAAGGTGCGTACGCTAGCTCAACCTAAGACAATTCGATACCAAAATGCAGCAGATCATCAAAACGCTATTTCCCGATATGCAGCCTCACTTATTCAGAAGAATGACACTGTTTTTATTGGTGGAGCCGGGATTCAATTTGGAATGCTAAAATACCTTCCAAGTGACATTCCTTTTACGATCGTTACAAATTCACTGACAATTGCTGAATCAATTCGCAACTTTAGTCATATTGAAGCATATTTGGTTGGAGGTAAATTACGAGCTGTTGGCGACAGCATGATCGACACCATAGCTTTCGAGATGATTAAAAAATTTAATTTCGATATTGGATTTATTACCGGAGGGGGCATTGCACTAAACGGAATCAGCACGGCTACACCGGAGGGGGCAGCTTTGACTCGTGCAGTCTCCGAAGTGTCACGTCTCTCAGTATGCCTTGCCCCGCACGAGAAAATGGGTGTTCAAATGTTTGCAACATCAATCCCTCTTCAATCAATTGATTTATTAATTACAGATCAGGGAGCACCTGAAAAGACTATACGTGAAATAGAAAGTAGAAACGTCAAAATTATGATTGCGGATGAAGAGTATCCAGAAAAAGGAGCTAATCATGAAGCTGATTAATGTTGAACGCTCCAATCCATTAGAAGGCACAATAAAAATTCCTGGTTCTAAAAATAGTTCACTCGCTTTGATCGCTGCAGCATGTCTAACCGATGAGCCGGTTACGCTCCTAGGTATTCCGAATATATCCGATATAAGGGTTATCTATGAATTAACATCTAAAATTGGCCTAAAAATCGAGCAGAGTGATCAGGGAAATGTATTTCTCGACCCAAGAAAAATTTATAGCTCCAATTTGGATCCAGTTAAATCATCTTCATTCAGATCTGCTTATTATTTCGTCGGTTCTTTATTAGCCAAATTTGGTAAAGTATCTATTGGCTTTCCGGGCGGAGATGACTTTTCTAGTCGACCGATCGACCAGCATATCAAGGCCTTAAAAATGATGGGGGCATCATTCACTTTTTTCGATCGCTACTATACGGCAGAGGCCAAGGAATTGAAGGGTGCAACGATTTACTTTGATGTCATTACTTGTGGTGCAACAATCAATGTTATGCTTGCTGCTGTTCGTGCAAAAGGAACCACCACTTTGCTTAATGCCGCCCGTGACCCAGAAGTAACAGATACTGCGAGCTTTCTGAATAAAATGGGGGCTAAAATAACGGGAGCCGGAACTGATATGATCCGTATTGAAGGTGTGACTACATTAAGAGGGTGCACTCACACGGTTATACCTGACCGATTGATTGCTGGAGCATTTTTAATGGGGGCCGGCATTACGGAGGGTTCAGTTACTGTAGAGGACGTGATTCCAAAGCATCTGTCTTCATGCATAGCAAAATTGCGTGATATCGGTATGGACATACATGAAGTTGAGAATTCCATAACAGCACAATCTACTGGCATTCTACGGGCAACACGAGTACGGACTTCAATGTATCCCGGATTCGCTACGGATTTGCAACAACAAAAAGCATTATAGGAGAGAGAGTCTATCCCGCAAGATTTAACCATGTATACCAACTTAATCGAATGGGGGCTGATATAAAGGTTCGATCCGGAGTAGCCTTTATTAAAGGTGGGAGCAACTTGCAAGGTTTGCCTTATTCTTGCAGGACTTTGTCACGACGGCATTTCAAGATCAAAAAATACATAGACATATGTACAAAATACGAGTTTTGTGAAAAAGCACCAAAGAAATGGCCGATGACGGCCAATTTTTCTACTATTATATATTCACACTACTTCATCACTTATCCATATTGTTAACGGCTTTTCTCATCTCTTCATCCGTTAAATGCGTATAGATCATCGTCGTCTGGATCGATGAATGCCCCAGCTGGTTCTTCAGCCTCGGCACATCGTTGTTCTCCAGGTGGTAGCGGGTTGCGAAGGAATGTCTCAAGGAATGCACCGTCAGTGCCGGTTTACCAAACGCTGCAGCGTATTTTTCGATCAGTTTTTCAATCGATCTCGGTGTTAACCGCCGGCTTTTGCCTTTGCGGCCGATTGGCGCTGCTATAAATAAGTAATTTTCCGATTTTTCTGGTACATATCGCGTTTCCCGGATCTTCAAGTAGCTTTCCAGGTCTAATAAGGCTTGCTGGCTAAAATATACATATTGTTCTTTGTTGCCTTTACGCAGTACGCGCACTTGGCCTTTGTTCATATCCAAATCCTCAATATTGATTCCCGCTACCTCGGATAAACGCAGTCCTGACCCGAGGATCAGCGATACGATGGCCGTATCCCGCTCACGGTTAAATTCGTGGAACCGGACCATACGTTTGTTGCTTTTGTTCAGTTCACCGAAATCATGTGCCACAAACTGCCGGAACTTCTCAAAATCGTCTTCACGTAAAATTTTGCCCTCAATGCGGTTCGCCACAGTTTCTTGGCTTTCCTTAATGGAATTAAAGTCGATCTTAGCCATCACATTTCGTTGAATATACGGCTTGAGGTCCGACGTTTCAGCCTTGTTTTGCAGGTAATCAAACAACGACTTTAACGCCGACAATTTCCGGTTGATCGTGTATTTGTTGTTGCCCAGCTGATACTCCAGAAATGACAGAAAATTTTCGACTTCGCGCACGGTCAGTGATTCCAGAACATTCAATTCAACGTCTTTGCGATCATCCGCAGCCTGTTTCTCAGCCACAAGCCAATCAAAAAAGATAAGGTAATCGTGGCAGTAATTCAGCAGCGTCGTGTGCGACAGCTTGCGTTTGCGGCTATCGATGTATTCGGTCACGTACCAAGGAAGCTCCGCACATTTATCGTCAACGCGTTTCATGTAATGCAGCTTCGTGTTTTTATCCATTTATTGCTAAAACCTCCTTAAGTACAGAATAACTTATATTTATTTATTCGTCAAATTATTATTTTACGTAATTATAAATTATAAAGATGGCACGCACCTCCTTACAGATTCATCTAGTCATCTTAGTCACTAGTCACTATTCAGTATGCGGCGCTTATTCCATCACATCCTCTAGCTCCGCGATAAGATACTTATTTTCAATTAGACTCATCATTTTCGTTACGAATGATCTTCATTGTACATTAGTGTTAGTGTCAGTTGGCTTAGCTTGTTAATTTAAATCTTACGTCATCGAACAATCGCCCAGTTATAGATTTGCACCGCTGATACTCATGGACAGCATCTTATCTAAACCGTTCCTATAATAATGAGCCTGATCATTTATATCCGTCCACTTAAAAAAGTACAATAAAACCGCGCTTATGCGCGGCTAAAATATTGCTAAGTTGTTCTTATTTAACCAACCATTTAAAACCGGTTAGGCCAAATAACCACCATCTTGATACAAATTACTTCATTGTCACCGGCAGCACCCCGCCGGCTTTCAGTTGGCCTAGCAGCACTTTGATCCCGGCGGCTGTATTTGGCTCCTGCTTACCATAAACTGCGATCCCCGAACGTATGTTCTTAATGTAGATCATTTCATATGGATTGCCCAGCGATAACAGCGTATAACGCTTGTTACGTTTGTTCATCTCATCGATCAACGTTTGATAATCAGCCCAGCCAAATTGACTGGCCACGTTACGGAACTGATATGAAGCCAGGATGACGTAATCCGCTTGATCCACCGCCTGAAGCGCCTCATTCGTTTTTCCTTGCCCGACTAGGGCTGTTACTGTTTTCAGCGACAGGTTATTTGCGGCTTGCTTCAGCTGTCTCTCGAGCTGCTTCGCCTGCTCCCCATCGGCTGCGACAATCGCAACCCGATCGCCTTGACGAATGGAATCCGGCTGCGCACCGTCACGGCCGGCTAACAAGGTGACCGCTCGCTCTGCGATGTCCCGCTCCACTGTACGATGTTTCTCGGAACCAATGACACCATTAAGCGCAGCCAATTGCTCTGTAAGGCTTTCGCTGCGGTCAAACAAACCGTATTTCGCTTTCAGCTCCAAAATCCGTTTCACTGACGAATGGATGGTTTCGATCGGTATCGCCCCGCTCTTCACCGCGTTCACCAGCGTTTGGTGCGCGGCTGCCGGGTCTTGCGGCATGAGGATGATATCCACACCTGCGGAAACGGCACGTACCACCGCTTGATTTTCGCCAAAATGCTCCGCGATCGCATTCATCGTGAAGGCATCGGAAATGATGACGCCTTTATATCCAAGCTCCCCCCGGAGCAGCCCGGTCAGCACCTTCTTGGATAACGTAGCAGGGATCGGTACGCTGCTTCCGTCCTTAAGTGATGTGACGTGTTCGTTGTCTACTGCTGGAAACGCAATATGTGCGGTCATGATCATCTCTACTCCGTTATCGATGGCAGACCGAAACGGTTTGAGCTCAACGGCATCGAGCCGCTCCCGATCATGCGAAAGCACCGGCATTCCCAAGTGGGAGTCTACTACCGTATCACCATGGCCTGGAAAATGCTTGACCGCCGCGATCACTCCCGATTGACGCAGTCCTTGGATTTCTGCGAGACCCAGTCGTGTCACCAAATCCGGATCCGAGCTAAACGACCGCATTCCGATAATCGGATTATCCGGGTTGCTGTTAATGTCGAGCACCGGCGCAAAATTGACCTGAAGCCCGAGCGCCTTTAGCTCTTCCCCGGTCAGCCGTCCGGCCGCTTCGGCGAGCGTTGTATCTCCGGTTGCGCCGAGCGCCATTTGACCCGGCAGATTCGTACCTCCGGGGATTCGTTTAACGACGCCGCCTTCCTGGTCGATGCCAAGGAACAGCGGAATGTCGCCTGCCTCCATCTGCAGATCATGCGTCAGAGTGGTGACCTGCCGAGCGTCTACGATATTTTTATCAAAAAGAATAAGTCCGCCCAAATCCTGATCATGGATGCTGCGTTTGACTCCTTCATTTACCGTAGTCGTCACTTGCCCGTTCCATTGCCTGATGTCAGGCATAAGCATTTGGCCGACCTGCTCGCTGACCGTCATATAGGACATCAGCTTATCCCAATCCTGTGCCTGAATGGCCCCTTGACGTTCGAAGCGAATGACCCGTGACATAAATACGGCAAACTCCGCACGCGTCACAGATCGGTCCGGACGAAAGGTGCTATCTGAATATCCGCCGATCAATCCGTTGGAGCTCATGATGAGAATAGGCGCTGCCGCCCAATGCTTTGCTGTATCCGTTATTGTTACGGGTTGCTGGCCTTTTACGAGTGAATAGGCCCGTGTAAGAAACGCCGCCGTTTCGGCACGGCTCATCGGTGCATCTGGATGGAATGTGCTGTCAGGAAATCCGCTGGCCAGCCCATGTTTTGCGGCAATGGCAATTTCAAGATAAAAAGGATGGTTCTTAGGCACATCTGTATAGGTCATGACGCCGCCCGCTTCTTGCTGCAGCTCCTGCGGATAAAGCTCCCGCACCATGAAAGTAACGGCCTGCGCTCTTGTGACTTGCCTTTCGGGCATAAACTTCCCGTTACCGTATCCAGCGACGGTTCCCCGTTCGGCCATATAGGTGATGCCGTCTTCCGCCCACTTCGAGTGCTGCAAATCGCTAAATCGTTCTTCCGCAGCCGCGCTTCCTGCCCATACGAGCACAGAACCGAGTACGGCACCGAATATCGTTATTAGTTTCCCATTCATCTGTTCCACCCCTGTTGCCGTTCTATATACGTTGATTAGACGCAATGGATGAATATTTGTTGCGTTAATCCTATGACACACTGCACAGAGTGTAAAAATACGGATCCCCTACTCTGCAGGAAATAAGCCCTTACTCATAAGCCATTACGCTCAAGCTATTATTCCCACGGGATTATTCTTTCCCTTCCTATATATCCGCTGCTTTTACGCTAAAAAAAGACCGCCGGCACAGATGCCGGGGCCTCATTACGAATGGTTTGAACCATCTGAATCGCTATTTTTTTAAATGATACGGTACCGTTGTCACAACAACATCTTTGCGGAATAAAAGATAAGTCCGGATCATCAAACTCGTCTGGTTGTGCAGCAGATTGTGCCAGCTCCGCTTTGGAATAAATTGCGGAATGATCACCGTGACCTGGTAGTTGGATTCGCTCGCTTTCCGGTGCACCGTATCGATAAATTTGCTAAGCGGATGAATGATGCTCCGGTACGGAGAATGCAGCGTCACAAGGCGCACGTCGGGCCGCCATTTTTGCCATTTTTCCTCAAACCGGTTCTCTTCTTCCCGTTCAAACGGAATATATACCGCAATGATCTGATCCGCCGCCAGCGACTTCGCATAATTCAGGGAATGCTCCACGACATGCGTAATGCCCGAGACGGGGAGAATGATCACATTGCCTTCAATCGGTACCGCCGGCTCACACGTCGACAGCCGCAGCTGCTCGCCAACCGCCTCATAATGCTTCTTGATCCGGTGGAACAGATACACGATCAGCGGCAAAAAGATCAGAACCGGCCAGATCTGCGTAAACTTGGTTGCAAAGAACATCACCGACACCGTAAAGCTGATCAGCGCGCCGATCGTATTGATGACGAGCTTCGTCACCCAACCCTGCGGTTTTTCCCGGATCCATTTGACGATCATTCCCGTTTGCGAGAGCGTGAAAGGGATAAATACCCCTACCGCGTACAGTGGGATCAAATGTTCCGTCTGTCCGTGGAAAGCGACGATCAGCACGATGGACAGTAGCCCCAGGATGATGATTCCGTTCGAATATCCCAAACGGTCACCGCGGACAGTAAACATCCGGGGAATAAACCGGTCTTTGGCTAAATTGACCGCCAGCAGCGGAAACGCCGAATATCCGGTGTTGGCCGCCAGGATCAAGATCAGTGCCGTCGTGCCCTGGATGAAAAAGTACATAAAATTCCGTCCGAACGTCTGATTGGCAATCTGGGATACGACCGTCTCCTGGGGATTTGGGGATATACCCAAATAATAAGCAAGAAATACGATGCCCGAGAAGAGTACAGCCAGCAGAATCCCCATTGCCATCAAGGTTTTGGCCGCATTGTTCGGAGCCGGATCCTTGAAGTTCGGGATGGCGTTCGAGATCGCTTCGACCCCGGTCAGAGCGGAGCTGCCCGAGGCAAAAGCTTTTAAGAGCAGGAACAGGCTGATTCCCGCCACCGGCGTCCCGACCGGTGTATGCAAATGCGGTGAAACGTGACCGGTCACGATGTTGTACATACCGACGCCGATCAAAATGAACAGCGCTAAGGCGAACAGATACACCGGATAAGCCAGGATGGAGGCGGACTCGGTGACGCCCCGCAAATTCAGCAGCGTGATGAGAATGACGAAGGTGACGGCAATCCCCACCGTATGCTCATGCAGCGCCGGAAACGCCGAAGTCAGCGCGTCCGTGCCCGCCGAAACGCTGACCGCAACAGTCAGAATGTAATCTACCAGCAGCGATCCGCCGGCCACCAGCCCGGGATAGATTCCCAGATTCTGTTTGGAGACGACGTAAGCGCCGCCGCCATGCGGATAAGCGAAGATGATCTGCCGGTAGGATAAAATGAGTGCAGCCAGCAAAATCAGTACCCCGATTCCGATCGGTATCGAATACCAGAACGCCGCCGTGCTGACCGTAACCAGAACCAGCAAAATTTGCTCCGGCCCATACGCTACGGACGAAAGCGCATCGGAGGATAGAATGGCCAAAGCTTTTTTCTTATTCAGTTTTTGTTCTCCCAATTCGGTAGACTTCAGCGGCCGTCCGATCAAAAGTCTTTTCAATGCTGCCATAAAATGTTTGTCACCGCCAGTGTTAGAGTTGAAATGCTCATGATGTACCCGTTAGACACGTGTTCAACCCTTTTTGGGCACAACAAAAAAAGCCGCAGGAAAGCTGGACCTTCCCGTGGCTTTACGCGCACGACAAATCCCTCTTTCATAACGCTTACGAGGTTAGCTGACGGATTCGGGACCGAAAGTATCCCTACACTCAATAAATGAACATCAAGTGATTCACCCCTGGGACGAAGGCTTAGCTTCCTCCCTTTGGTTCCCCCGCTCCTGATTTCAGAATTCAGCGATCAAGGAGTACTACGTTTCAGGTTCACAAGTTCACGATTACGAATTGAATCTTACTCCTTCCGGATGCCTGCTGTAAAGAAGCAAACGGTTTGAGATACGTATGAAAAAATTCAAAAGAACTTCATGTCAACGCTTACATTGGCGGCAATCTATTAATTTCTGGCTGTAGCTGTGCATATCGCTTGTTTACGCTATTCAATTCATAGCGGCTTCTAAATATTTCGATCCGCCGCATTCCTCAGCGAAGCCTCTACGGTATCCAACCGGTTCAAGCAGTGATACCGGACCATTTCGAGGTCGTTATCCACCTGGTCTGGCTCCAGGTCACGCTGCAAAATATTCATGCACCAATGGGTCAGGTTTCTCAAATGATGGCGGTATGCATAATAACGCAGTAAATCCGGGTTCAGCTCCATCTGTTGACCTAGTTCCTGCTCATACCCTTTGAGAAAATGACCCAGTCCGTCCCCGATATACCCCACGATATCCAGCTCCGCTGGCGCAAGTATGGCCGCTTCCCAGTCCAGGACGACAAGCCGGCCGTCCGCGGTCTCCATCAGATTCCCTCCCCACAGATCACCGTGGCAGAGCACATTGGGGGCCGGGTCAAGCACGAGACGTTCACGAACCCCTGTGATCTGGTGCAGCAGATCGGTTATGCGCGTTTGCTGAGGGATAACAAGCTCACGCAGCAGCTGGCTAGCGGGACTTGCGCCGGGCTGAAGATGCTCAAGCTGCTGCAGGAATTCGAACAAATGTTCGTAAAAAGAGACATCATACGTTTCACTCGCAAGGCCGGATGTGGTAGTGAAAGGAGTCAACTGCCGAATCCGCGCCGCCAGCCGTCCAACACGCTCCAAGTTATGCTTGGAAAAAGGGTAAGCCTCAGCTAAGGTCTCTCCTTCGATAAATTGAAACAGCACCGCTGTGCAATCAGGAAGGGAAAGCAGAAAAGCACCGCTTAAGGTTCGGAATGGACAAGGCAATTCCATAAATCGGCCGGTCTGATGCAATTCCCACATAAACGGAACATATCGCCTGCACCGAAGGATACCTTGGCGGTGGCTGTCATTGCCATGGTCAAACAGTTTCAGATAGTATCGCGTCCCGTTTTCTCCCTCCACCCGGTAAGAATAGGCCGAATCCCCATAGGGGATAAAAATGAGCCTCCGGGCAGCAATTCCGTAAGCTTCGTTCAAGTGATGCACAAAAGCCCCTTCGTCCATTCGATAAGACTGCCTCACTTCGCTCTCCCCTTTACATCACGTAGTGCGGTTAAAAGCAATCAAGCCCGGTGTCTGTGTAACCCGGACTTGATCGCACTCACCTCTTAGGAGATTAAAACAATCTTTCATTCATTCACCAATGTTAACAGGCAATGTTAACCGATGTAGACCACCGCACCGCCGCGCCTGTACGCCTTTGGCAGTTCCGTCTCCAGCAGCTCGAGTCTGCGTAACATGTGGTCGAGGTCGTCCCCATGCATGTGGCTTCGCGCCCATTCTTTAAGCTGGGACACTTCGCCCAAGACAGACGGGATGTCCTCGGACTCCACGTCCGTACCGTCCTGGAAAAGTGCGACCCACTGCAAGTTCAGCTCTTCCACCGCCGGCACCCAATATTTCTGGAAAAAGGATTCCGTCGCCACCGGAAGCATAAAGGACCGTTCAAATTCGTCTTCCGGGTCCACAATAATGGCGCTGATTGACATGTTATTTCACCCCAAATCGAATGTTGAATGTATAATCCGGGAATTCTTGACGCAGCTTGTTCAAGCTGTTCTCCGCGGCTGCCCGTAACGCCGGCGAGTCCCCGTCCAGCTGAAACTCAAAATGCCGGATTCCTTTGATTTGCTCCAATGTCGGGATCTCCGACGTTCCATCAGGCGTTGTTCGCGTCCCAACCGCCTTCTCCATCAGGTTGTTGATCCGCACCTTCGTTTTCTGGTACAACTGCTTATCTGTAAATTGCTGCGGCGTCTGCTGCGGCTTACCCGTTTTTGGATGGATGCGGTCGAGCCCTTGCGCCGACTTGGCTTCATAGAAGATGCCCTTCTCCAGATCGACGCCGTCAAACTCCCCAAGCGCTCCGTTCTTGGCATCGTGGAGCTCCACCCCACGGTACTTCGCTTTGCTCCAATGTACGTAATCGTCTGCATCGTTCTTCGGCGGCTGCTCCTCGGGATCTTTTTCCTTCTTTGGCGGTGGATCCTCTCCATCTGGCTTATGCGGCTTCTTGGGCAGGTCAGGTTCCGGCTTCGGCTCCTTTCGCCGTTTAAGCAGCTTCTCCAGCCAATCCTTCAGCCTGCTGCCGCCCTTCTTTCCGAAGCGTTCGGCCAGCCTGCCGAACGGAACACGGCTCAGTGCCAGCGCAAGCAGCGTAGAGATCACATTTTCGGGGGTGAGCAGCCTTTTTGGATCGCGGATATCCTTAGCGATTTCGTGGCCGCTCGCCGGTATGCTCGCCGCCGTTAAGGCAATACCGAGTGCCGGCCAGAAGCTGACGAACATGAAGGACAAAGCGAACGCTCCGAGCACGATGGCGCTTTTTTCCCAAAAACCGAGGCGGTCCCACCAGTTCTGCAGCGAATCGAACATGCATGAGAAGCAAGCCGGATCGGCGGGATGGACGTGCGCCTGGCAATAAGCGGCGAAGCCCGCCAGCCCGGCGACCATCAGAAGGACCGCGGTTACACCGGCGGCGGCACGGAAGTGCTTCAGCATTCTCGTCTGCAGGTCACCCTGCAGCGCGGCGGCTTCTTGATTGCCGTATAGGAGCGAGAAGCCCAGCTCCCTGCGTTCCCGGGTCCAGGACATGACGCTCGCCAGCCGTTCCCTGCGGGTCAAGAGAGACTCCAGCATATACCACAGCTCTGACACCGGGTTGATCCATCCTTCGCCTTCCATTCTCGGCAGCCGGCTTTTCACCCGATTCAACGAGACGTAATCCAGCACGAGCCCAATTGCCAGCATCAGGAGGAACACGCCTTTCGTGCGGTATCCGCTCCCCGTCAGGTCGCTGATTTTCATAAACCAGTCCGGCAGTGAGCCCTGACCGTTATAAGCGGCATGATCGATGATCGACCAGACGAGCAGCAGTGTGGGCAGGGCGAAGATGGCGTCGCTCAGCCGCTTGCGCAAACGCACGGCCAAACCGAGCCCTAAGGTTATCATGCCGGTGTGCACCGGATGACTGACCGACATGATGGTCGGAAAGATGCTTTCTTCAAACCGGCCGGGGAACAGCGTCCAAAAATCCCAATGGATGGTTTCCCCACCAAGCATCGTCACACTGTAGCCGTACGTCCGCCCGATGATGCCGGAGTTCAGCCAGCGGCGCGTCAGCTCTTCCATCAATTGAAAGCCCACGCCCGCCCCGGCTCCGGCCAGCGTATAATCGGCAAGGCTCATGGAAGAGGCGCGCCGTGAAAAGAGCAGAAACAGCCCGAGCGGCAGCAGCTTCCACACTTCCTCGAAGATCGGAGTCAGGACAGCCTGGGACCAGGTGTCCCGCGTATCCCCGCCAAACAGGCCGTGAGCCGCGAGCAGCGTCAGCGCCGTAACCGGGATGACGAGAAAGATGCCCAGCAGCATAAACATGGCCGCCTGCTTCCAGGTAAATGTTTTGCTCCGGCAAAGAAACCAAAACTGCAGCATGACATAAAAGGACCATAAATACTGGACGAGCATCGTGCGTGAATCCCGGTACAGGAACAGGCCCAGGATAAAAAACAAAAGGGATACCCAGCACCAAATCGTATATAAGGTTTTGAGCCACGGGAGGCGCCGGAGCGTTCCCTGCACCCACCGATACACCCCTTCAGCGATATCCCTGATTCCGTTTCGGATGTTCCAGATTGTATCCGTTTCCATCTCCTCCTTCATGGCATCACCCTGATTCTGAGGGGCTGTCCTGACAAGAGCTGTGAAGATATAAGATCCGCTTCCTCCCCAATATACCTTATATTCGTCTTGGGTTGGGCAGTGAATATGGGGATGCAAACCAAAACTGGACCATTTTCCCCCTCCAAGGGGACTAAGGTCAGCCGAAAGGCCGCCGTTAACCGGCACGAGTGGTGCATAGCTCCTATAATCAATCCGTCCTGTTCACTCGTTTCTGAAGATCTGCAGGACCGTTTCCGAGATAACCTGCTCCAGGACGTCCCCGTGCAGCGTATACAAAAAATCATCCTTCACGAAACGATACACCACTTTCTCCGTTCGGTCATCACGAAGCTCCTTCATGGATGGAACGGCTTTCTGGTGAGACAGAACCGGATAAGGTGACGGACTACGCAGACGGGTAACGGACAAGCGTAATCCATTTGGGTAACGGATTCGGATCTCCGGTTCCATAAATTTATCGTCATACACCTCGACCGTGCGAATCTGATCTTCATCCGGAAAACGAAGCTCGCTTCGAAGAAGCACCCTCGCCTCCTGCATCGTACTTGGGCGCACGTTTCGGTCCAAAAAAAGGCCAGCTCTCAAAATCATCAGTATGACCAAGGCTGTAACGGACATTGCACTGATCAGTATAAAAAGAAGCTGTCTGCTTTCCTTTTCCAACGGTCTGCTCCTTCCCGCTACGGTTTGAATATACGTGTGTATATTAACGAAGCGAGAACACAGGCAAGGGTTACGGGGGTTAACCCGATACGAAATATAAATTTAATGAATTTGGACGCGGTTACTCCTGAAGGATCAGTTACATTTGATTTCAACTTGATATTAACCTGTATATGCGGGGCAAAATTCTGCCGGGACATGGCGGAGAACGATACTTATTAATGAGATTTATAATTTATATGATTAAATAAAAATGGTAACCCCCTCTTTTTCCTTTAACATCGTGCCTATGAAACCGAAAAGCACGCTCCCCACAGCGGGAATCGTGCTTTTTAAGGGTGATTCGCTAATTAATTCATGCCGTTAATTATTGGATGTCCGTCCTGTAGTTCCGAAGTCATTTCCCATCGGACTCCTGCGCCTCTTCCAACCTGCGGCGCTTGGCATCCCGCATTTTCCGCCAGACGGAAACGAGGATGATGCAGCCGGAGAGAATGATATTGATCCAGACCGACAGAACAACCACGACATACGGCCCGGTGCCGGGCTTTACCGCCGTCAGGGAGACGAAACAGAGCAGCAGCAGGACTAGTGACATCGAAAGAACGATTCTGGACAGTGCTCCGAAGTCCCCCATCACACGCTTTTGATGGCGCCGATGTCAGCCATCTTGCGCTGCCACAGCTCATGCGCCTCCTCCGCGTAATGACAAGCCGTCTGCTCCGAGCCCACCAAGCGGAGCTGGGGCTCTTCCGAGGAGCAGCGGTCCGTGGCCATCGGGCACCGCGGATGGAAGCGGCAGCCAGACGGCGGTTTGGCCGCGTTCGGCATCTCCAGACTGCGCAGTGGCAGATCCGCCATCGCTTTGGCGATTTCGGGATCGGGCGTCGGAACGGCGGACAGCAGCGCCTGCAAATAAGGATGCTTTGGATGGCTGAGGACATCGTTGACCCCGCCAAGCTCCATCACACGTCCGAGGTACATGACGGCCATGCGGCCCCTTCCGGCGATGTAGCGGGCCGTTGCCAGGTCGTGCGTAATATAGATGATGGCGATGTCCAGCTTGCGGTTCAGCTCTGACATCAGGTTCAGGATCGAGATGCGAAGCGACACGTCGATCATGGAGACAGGCTCGTCGGCCACGATGATCTTCGGATTCAGCGAGATGGCGCGGGCCATCAGAATCCGCTGACGCTGGCCGCCTGACAGCTGGTGCGGGTATTTATCGAGGAAGCGTTCCGGCGGTGTCAGGCCGACGGTCTGCAGCAGCTCGATGACCCGTGACCGGGCCGCCTTGCGGCCGCGGACGATTTTACGCTGCAGGATGGGGGCCGACAGCGACTGGTAAATGGTCCGCATCGGATTCAGCGCGGCATAGGAATCCTGCTGCACCAGCTGAACGTCGCCGCGGAATTGGTTCGCCTTCTCGCCGCTGAGTTTCGTTACCTCCTGCCCCTTGTACAGCACCTTGCCTGAAGTCGGCTTTTGCAGGCCCGTGATGATGCTGCCAAGCGTCGTCTTTCCGCATCCGCTCTCGCCAACAAGTGCGATGATTTCGCCGGGATGAATGTCCAGGCTGACATCGACGACAGCCCCCACTTTCTGGGGGGGACCAAACATGCCCTGGCTCCGTTCAAAGTACATGCTTACGCTATCGAGCCGCATCAGCGCTTCGGAACTATCCGTTCTGGCCGCTTCCCGCAGCCGCTGTCTGGGCTCTACCTCAAATTCGATATTTCTGGCATTCATGACGTACGCACCTCCGCAACCGACTCGGGATTCGGATATAAATGACAAGCGACTTCATGCCCAGCGGGCGTATACACCTTGATCGGATTCTGTTCCTTGCATTTCGCGTGCGCATATTCGCACCGCGGATGAAACGGGCATCCCGGCGGCATGTTGAGCAGATCCGGCGGAGATCCGGGGATCCCCTTCCGTTCCGACACGTCTTCATACAAGCTCGGAACAGCTTTCATGAGCTTTGCGGTGTAAGGGTGCTTCGGCCGCTTGAACATATCGTAGACATCGCCGGCTTCGACAACGTTGCCTGCATACATCACGCCGACCCGGTCGGCGGCTTTGGCGACGACGCCGATATCGTGGGTTAGGAGCAGCATGGTTATATTCATGTCTTTGTGGATCTTTTTCAAAATATCAAATATATAAGCTTGAGTGATCACGTCCAGCGCAGTCGTCGGCTCATCAAGGATGACGAGCTGCGGATCGAGCAGCAGGCTGAAGGCGATCATAACCCGCTGCTTCATCCCGCCCGAGAGCTCGTGGGGAAATGAATTCAGTACCCGGTCCGGATCAAGCCGGACATAATCGAGCAGATTCCGCGCTTTATCCACCATCTGCTTCTCCGTATACGATTTAGAATGGGCCCGAAACGTCTCGATGATCTGATCCTTGATTCGGGCGACGGGATTAAGCGCGTTCTGCGCCGCCTGAAACACCATCGACACTTGCTCCCATTTATAAGCCTGCAGTTCTTTTTTCCCCAGGCTCATCACATCCCGGCCATCAAACGTAATCGATCCGCCGGCAACGCGTCCGGGAACCGAAATCGCCCGCATGATGGCGGATGCCATCGTGGATTTGCCGCTTCCGCTCTCCCCGACCAGGGCCGTGATCTGTCCCTTGGGGATGACAAAATCGGCTTCATTGACAGCCCGCAGCAGACCTGCGCGCATCGGGAATTCGATCGTCAGCCCCCTCACTTCCACCAATGGTTCCATCATTTTCTCCTCCTTCATCGCCGGCCCTTACGATCTCAGTCTCGGATTCAGCGCCTCTTCCAGCCCGTTGCTGAAAAAGATGCAGGCCATTTGGAACAGCCCCAGGCACATGATCGGCGAGATCAGATAGATATAGCCTTTGGGGTTGAAGATGCCGCCGGTATTCTGTACGGCCAGCTGGATCATCATCCCCCAGTTGGTCGGGGAATATGGAGCTAGACCGAGCATCATCAGACCGACGCTGGCAACGATGGCCCCTTGGGCCGCCATAATAAAGTTGATCGCCAGATACGGCGTCAAGTTCGGAAGAATCTCCCGGAACAAGATATAGGGCGTTTTCAGGCCCATAATTCGGCAGGCGATAATAAATTCGCGGTTTTTCAACGACAGCAGCTGGGACCGAATCGCCCTGGCGAGCGGCGCCCATGACCATGCCGCCAATATAAAGGAGAACATGACCGGATTCTTGATCTGCACGAGCGCGGCGACGATCATCAGCACGGGAAAGCTCGGAACGGTCAGAAACAGGTTGGTGATGAACATCAGCACCGTGTCAGTTTTGCCTCCGACAAAGCCGGATACCGCCCCAATCACGAATCCGAGCACCAGCGTAAACAGGGCGGCGAACAGCCCGATCGACAGCACATCGCGGGAACCGTATACCAGCTGCAGGAATGTATCCCTGCCGCCATAGTCGGTGCCCAGCCAGTGGGCGAAGGACGGGCTCTTATACCGGCCGTCGAAGTTGACAGTCATGTCCAGCGAGGCCATCATGGGCCCGAAGATGGCCATAAAGATGAAGATCGCCAGGATGATCATGCCTGAGAACGCTTTCTTGTTGCGGTACATCGTCTGCCAGAAATCGATAAATCCTTGACTCATCCGTCAGCCCTCCTCAAGCTTGACGCGCGGATCCAGCTTGGCATAAATGAGGTCCGAGGCCAGGTTGGCCAGAATGACCGCGATGCTGGTCACGAGCAGCAAGCCCTGCATCAAAGTATAGTCGCGCTGCTGTGTTGCCTGCCCGATGTAATAGCCCATACCGGGATAACTGAACACATTTTCGATCAGCGGCGATCCGCCGAGCATAAAGCCGAAATTGACGGCCAGCGTCGTAATCAGCGGCAGCATGGCGTTGCGCTTGACGTAACGGCTCATCAGCGTCCGTTCGGAGACCCCGCGGATGCTGGCGGCGACGATATAATCCTCACCCAGCACGTTGACCGCGCTCCCCTTCATCGTCAATGCCCAGGTGCCGATCGTCGTAATGACGTAAGTCAGAATCGGCAGCGCGCCGTGATACAGCACGTTTAGGATGAACGGAAGGTTGAAGCCGGGCTCCACAATCGGGTCATAAGCCCCGTTGACCGGGAACCAGCCGAATTGAAAGGCGAAAATAACAAGCAGCAGGATGCCGACGATAAAGTTAGGCACCGAAGACGTGAGGATCGCATAGATCGAGATGATCGGATCCAGGACCGTCTTGCGCTTGAACGCCATCATGGCGCCCAGGTTAATGCCGATCAGGAAGCTGATAACGAGCGACACGCTGAGCACAAACAGCGTCCATGGCAGCGCGTTGGCGATAATTTCGTTTACCGAAACGTTCTGATAGATCATGGACATGCCCAGATTGCCGTGCATCAGTCCTCCCAGGTACCGTCCCAGCTGGGTGAAGATCGGCTCCTTCGGATTATAATTGATCATGGCCGTAATCTGACGGTACGCTTCCTCGAGACTCATCCCGCGCTGAGTGGCAAAGTCCCTGGCCCACGTATCGATCGCACTGCCGGGCGTCATCCGCAGCAGGAAAAACGTAAGCAGCATCGCGAGGAAGACCGTGATCAGGGAAACACCGATTCTTTTTAAGACCCCTTTCAGGCTCATTCCTGTCACCTCCAAGTGTTTATCCGGCTTGTGCGGCCATTATCTCGGCCAATACTCTTCCGGCATGTACGTTGAGTTGAAGCCGTGGTTCAGGTGGGTGATGGCCAGCTGCTCATCCGGATCGGTAGCGAGCGGCATATCCCGGTTGTATTGAACGATTTGGTCCATCATCGGGAAGTTCCCGGACATCGTTTTGGTATTCAGCCAGGCGCCTGTGGCGTTCTGGAAGAAGTTCACGCCCCAGCAGTTTTCGTTGGCGATCCAGGCCAGGTTGTCGATGATTTTGCGGCGCTCCTGTTCGTCCTGAACATAAGGGAACCGTTTCATCTCCTTGTCGATATCGTACACTTTCCCGTCAATGCCCTTCAGCTTCAGATCGAGTTTGCCGGTATCGACTTCGTTGCCGTCCGCGTCCTTCTTCTTGACGTTCGGGAAGCCGACCTTCGTTTTCGTTCCTTGCCAGAACAGCACCCGCATCGAGCTCCACGGATTCTGGAAGCCCCAGGACACGTCAACCCAGTCCATGGACATATCGTATTGTCCCTTGTCGGCGTTGGAGAAGTAGATGGTGCTGTCCACAGCCTTCAGCTTCGTCGGAATGCCGAATTTGGTGAACTGCTCCGCAGCGATTTGCGCCGAGTTCACGCCTGGTGCCCAGTTGTTCGGCGCTCCGATGATGAAGGAAGGCACCTTGCCGTCAGGATCGCGCCATAACCCATCGGAGCCTTTGGTCCAGCCGATTTCCTTCAGCAGCTCGGCCGCCTTATCCAGATTCGTCGTATAATCGGTCATCTGATCAAGCACGGATTTGTCGACTTCTTTTTCGAGTGACGAAGGCATGATGCCCGTCATCGATATTTTCGGGTATTCCTGGCCGTAAAAGTTGCCGATTTCGCGCAGCTTTTTCTTATCCAGCACATAGGTCAGCGCCTGCCGGAATTTGAGGTTGTCGAACGGCTTGTTGCGGATGTTGTACATCAGCCCCACGCTCGCCGGATCATACATCCGGTAGTGAACCAGATCTTTGTTCTGCTTCAGCAGCGATTCCAGGATGTCCTTCGGCGGGGTGCCGTCGTACCAGTCGAGCTTGCCGGCTTTGACGAGAGCGTATTGTGCCGAGAGTTCCGGAACGTTTTTGATCCAGATCTTGTCAAAATGGACCGCATCGGGTCTCCAGTAATCTTCAAACTTATCCAACAGCATATCGGTCGTCGTCACTTTTTCAAACTTATACGGTCCGGTGCCGACCGGAATTTTCGGGCCCGCACGGGTGAATTCATTCCAGTTCAGGGCGATTTTTTTGCTGAGCTCGTCCGTAATATCCAAGTTGAACGGTCCGTCCTTGGATTTGTCTGTAAGCGGTTTCGCTTCTTTCAGCAAAGCGTCGGCCTTATCCACGTATTTCTTGTAGATGTGGTAAGGAATTTGGCCCTGGAGATCCTGGGCGAGGAGCAGCTTTCTGAGTTCGGGATACGGCGCAGGGTTCATCCAGTGAAAAACAATGGTGTAGTCATCGGGGGTTTCGATCGAAGTCAAATACTTCGTCACTTCGGCCCCGTTGTTCAGCCGGTAATACGCCCATACATCTTTACTGGTAAAAGGGGCTCCGTCATGCCACTTTACGTTCTGATGCAGATGTACGGTCGTCGTTTGCTCGGTATCCTCGGAGGATTCCGCCAGCCGGTTGTACACATTGTTCATGGACCGGATAAAGAAGAAGAGGCCTTCAAACATGTAGCGGTTGTTCGTATCCCCGGTTCCTCCGGAGCCGAACGGGTTGCCTTGGTACAGCGGTGGCTTGGGCCATCCGCCCAAGACGTGGAAAATCTTGTCCTTGTTGTACTTGATCTGCGCATCCGGAACCGGCTGCTGCATATCTTTCACTTCGCCGGCGCTGAGCCGGTCCACCAGGCCGGGAGCTGAGGTGCCGCAGCCTGAGACGATCATTACGGCTCCGAGCACAATGCTTAAACAAAGGCCTGATAATCTTTTGCGTCCGCTCAAGAGGTTCATGCAGTTCCTCCCGTCTAGGTTATCTTCTCCAGAAGATTGGCTCCTGGAGTATTCCCTATTATAGCGAACGATTTCAGAATCAAGTTCATAAAAACGCTTACATACTCTCCCGAAAATGTATAGAATCGTTTCGTTTTCGACGGTCGAAAACTTTTATATTCATTTTGTACCAGATGCCAGCAAACGGCTGGCACAGCCCCTGTTCACAGCAAAAAGGCCCTTTGGACAAGGACCTTCCGAGTTATTCACAGCATTAACTTTCCCCGCTGCGCCTCCATTCCATCGGCGTCATGCCCACATGCTTGACGAACAAGTCATGAAAACGGCTGGACGAGCTGAAGCCGACTTCGGAGGCGATAAATTCAACGGGCTTGCGCGAGGTGTGCAGCAGCCGCTTGGCTTCGTCAATCCGCAAGGAAATAATGTACTGTTTAGGTGACATGCCGATGCGGTCGGTAAACTTTTTGCGGAAAATGCTTTCCGACAAATAGTGGTTCGCCGCCAGATCCGACACCTTCAGCGATGTATGGTAATTCTGGTGAATTTCCTTCAGCGCGTCCTGAATCATTTGCTCTTCAGGATGCTCCGAGGGGGCTTCAGCCGCTTGAACGCAAGTTCCCGTATGATAAGCAAGCAGCAGTGTCTCCAGAGCATTGCGCAGCAGATCGTAGGAATATTCGGTCTTTTCTTCCCGCCTGCATTCTTCCTCAATCTGGTGCATGGCGGCTAACGCGCGCTCTGCGGCGCCAGGGGTCAAAGAAGCTTTCAGGATCGGACCCGGACGCTGCGAAAACGCATGCGACATCAAATACTGGCAGTAAGGCGGAAGGTTCTGATCGTAGATGTGCAGCGAATAGCCTTCCCAGGCTTTGACACAGACGTAGCTGTGCTTCAGATCCGGCGGAATGAACAGTAGATCACCCGGAAGTGCTTCAACGTTCTGTTCCCCAGCGGCATAATAACCCTCTCCCCTTACGAGGAGGGTAATCTCGGCGGATGGGTGGGAGTGGGATAGAAATAATCCCTCCTTGTGATCCTTGTCGCTCGGATTCGTATGAAAATACACGATGCTGTCCATAAATCCGATATCCATCAGTGATCCCTGTCCTTTTCAACTATAATTGTAAAGACGGTAGCCTTACGATAACACATACCCTAAAGACTGTATGTCAGACGGAAGTATGGGGACGAATGGCCCCTGCCAGCCTTGAAAAAGGGTTCTCTACATGCATTGACGCCCCGTCACGCCTTGCATGCACCTGCAACCTCAGCGCTTGACCCATACATCCTTGTAGTTGATTTTACCCCAGGTATCCAAGGTGATGCCGCCTAAGGATTGATCGTGTCCGATGATGTGGATGCTGTGGTACATAAATAACAGATGATGGTCCCTCTTTAACTGATCTTCAATCCGCCTCAGCAAAATCCTTCTTACGGTGTAATCCGGTTCTGCCAGAACCTCGGACAGCGCCCGGTCTACCCCATCCCTCGCGGCTTCGTCCAAGTGGTTGCGGATATATCCGTAATGGGAACGGTACATTTCGATCAAAGACACGGAAGGCTCGTTACCGAGGACCTCTCCGGCATAAATCATATCGGCTTGTTTCAAGACGGATGGATTCGTGAGCTCACGAATCGGCATCACATGGACTTCCACCTTCACCCCGATGTCTTCGCAGGCCCGACGGATCCATTCGGTATCCAGCTCGTTACTGGTCATTTCGTAAGTATACAGGGTCAGCGTTTCTCCACGGTAGGCGGATTCGGCCAGGCAGGCTCTCGCGAGCATCAGTTCCCCGCCCCGCCCGTACGCCTCGTCATGGTCATACGGATTAAAGCCCGAGGAGGGCTGTTCTCTCTTTCCTCCCAGCTCCTTGACCATCTGTTCGCGGTTAATAGCTAAATGGATAGCCTCCCGAAGCTTAACGTCATGAAGTATTCCGTCCCTCGACAGATTAAAAGTCAGATAAGTACTTCCCTCTTCGAGCCGGGTCAGCAAAGTACTCGTTTTCTTCTTACCCGTCGGTTCAAAATAGAGCACCTGCGTGTCACGTTCCTGAAGTCTGTCGGGCTTCAGATGCTCCAAATAGTTCGGCCAAACCCAAATCTCGATGCGGTCCATCATCGGCCGGCCCTGGAAATACCGCTCGTTCGCTTCGAGGATCATGCCGTTATCACTGTTCTCCTTCATAACAAATGGGCCTGTGCCTACCGGCATCCGCCGTATATCCCGGGTCGCCGCAATGCGGTCCAGATCTTTAGGTACGATGGAGAAGCGTTCTGAAGCCAATAGGTGCAGAAAAAGGGCGTTAGGTTCACGTAGGTGAAAACGTACACTGATATCACTAAGAACCTCAACCCTTGCCACATTCGCCATGAACCAGTCCGGCGGATTCAGCTGCCCAAAGCGCTGGAACGTAAATTGAACGTCTTCGGCCGTCATCACCTTCCCGTGATGAAACAGCACGCCTTTACGCAAATAAAAGGTCCATTCGGTGTACTCGTGATCCGATTCCCAGTAATGGGCGAGCCCCGGCTTGATCACGTGACCGGCCGTGTCGAACTCCACCAGCGTGTTCAAAATCTGTCGAATCAGGTGGGTCTCCGTGCGGCGAATGACGAACAGCGGCTCGAGATCGGGCACCGGCCGGTAAAACGGGAAACGGAGAATGTCCTTATGGTCAGAAGCCTTCTGCGCACCAAACTGCCCGGCCAGCCAATCGGAAAAATGGGATTCGGCCAGGGGGTCCGTATGCGCATGCAGCAGCCCGAACGCCTCGCCGACATGTCCTTTTAAAGCCAGTTCCTTGGCTTTGTCCAATAGCAGCTCCTGTGCATCGGCAACCAGGACGAGCCGCGACGTATTGCCCCGGCCCAAACCGCTCTGCCAATCAATAAGCCCCTGCTCCTTCATTTTCTGCACGAGCAGCTGTGCATTTCGCCGGGTGCATTCCCAAATGTCCTCCAGCTCCTGCATCGTCACCTGGATCGAAGAGCCTCGGGGCTCGGAAGCAAAGTGTTGATTCAGTTTATTGTAGTAATGGACAACGTCCATATGAATTCCCCTCCTTTGCCTTGAAAAGGTGAAAAATAAGCTTGCAGCTTTCGCCTTTCCCTTCGCCTTTTTCAAAATTATAATTTGACTTGTATGAAACGTAAAGAGGATGTATTGAAACATGTATTCGGCAGAGCCCCGGCAAGGTCCGGGCGCCTACTAGTCTTACGGAATACTTCTTACTTGATGCTTTCTTGCATCTGTCGCCATCACGGCTCCGGAGGAAAATGTATGTACTGGCGATGTCCTTCTATGTATGATCTTACATAATCTTCGCTTGTCATGTCTATGTGCGTGGAATTGATGTTCTCCCCCATATCGTTCATTTCCCTGGAAACCGGTCACCGTGGTTGATCAATACAGCCGGGTTTTTGATGATGACCTTCGAACGCTGGGCCGAGCTAGGCTGGGGGCCTGCTGCTGTGAACGTTGAGAATCTTGTTGATCTAACAGCCAATGGTGCTTCCGGAATGATGGTCACAAACATCATCGTGTACGCCAAAGATCACTTGGAGTTCTCGCGCTATTGTATTGGGATTCGTTCTCTCTGCAGCTGGAGCAGGCTGGATTCATGATGCCGCTGGTTCACACACAATAACAAACGCCACTAGTGTACAAATGTTTTGGACGACTTTAAGGGAAATTCCGTTAGCTTCAACTTAAGCTGGCCCCATTTAGGTCAGACGATGAAGTTCGGTGAGATGTTGCGCTTGCTGGTTGCTCCGGCTGCTCCATATACGCCTAGGCTTCATGTTCTTCTTCGCTTAAGCGGTGGCAAGTGAGATGATGAAGCCTACCCAATGAAGCTCTGCCCAAACGGGAAATCCGCGTCCGAATGATCAAATTATTTCTTGGGTAATCGCAAAATGTTCATAGGTTCGACATCCGCTGATGTCCCTCTATGTCGTTCATGCCGTTAAATGATTGAGGCAATCTGTCGAAACAGCACCGATTGAAAACGCTGCAATTTCCGATTATACTAGCTCCGCGGGTAAATCAACGAACAACGAACGATTGCGGAGGATGATGCTGACATGTTCTATTTATTGCCTCTTATGCTGGAAAGAGTCGGCATCCTGATTATCGTCGCCTTTCTGCTGTCCAGGGTGACGTCGTTCCGCCAGACGCTGCATCATGAGGATCGGCTTCCCGCCAAGCTGCTGCTGATCGTCATTTTCGGCGTGTTCGGCATGATCAGTAACTATACCGGTGTAGAAATTCATGGAGGCGCCATTGGCTCCGAAATCTGGCAGGCCGGCGTGCAGGTTGACAGTGCACTGGCCAATACGCGGATTATGGGCGTAGCCATCGGCGGTTTGCTTGGCGGACCGCTGGTCGGACTTGGGGCCGGGCTGATCGCCGGTCTCCATCGGCTGACGCTTGGCGGATATACCGCTGCCGCCTGCTCTATATCTACCATACTGGCAGGTGTGGTCACCGGCTGGATCGGCAGGAGGTTCCGGAGGTCCGATCCCGGTGCGCCATGGCGTGCGGTTGCCATCGGAATCCTGATGGAATGCGTACAGATGGGGATTATTTTGCTGATAGCCCGCCCTTTCGATGCCGCAGTTCAGTTGGTTTCGGTCATCGCCCTGCCGATGATTGTCATGAACGGATTCGGCACCCTGATGTTTATGCTGATCATTCAGTCTATCCTGCAGGAGGAGGAGCGGACTCGCGCCCTGCAGACCAACCAGGTGCTTCATATTGCCGACCGGACGCTGCCCTTTTTCCGTCAGGGCCTGAACCCGGCATCGTGCCGGGAAGCGGCGAGCGTCATTCTGGAGGCCACGGATGCGGATGCGATCTCGATCACGGATCGGGAGCAGGTGCTCACGCATGTAGGTGCCGGCTCGGACCATCATGTCCCGCTCCACAGCCTGGCGACCCAGCTTACCCGGTCCGTACTGGAACAGGGACGAATGTCTGTTGCGACATCGAAGGAAGACATTCAATGCTTCCATGATGGCTGCAGCCTGCAGGCTGCGATCGTGCTTCCGCTGCAGGTGCGGAGCGGCACCGTCGGGACGCTGAAGCTTTATTATACGAACCCGGACCGGCTGGACCGTGTTCAGCGGGAAATGGCGGAAGGGCTTGGCCGCTTGTTCTCCACGCAGCTCGAGCTGGCCGAGGCGGAGATGCAGAGCAGGCTGCTGAAGGATGCCGAAGTCAAAGCGCTCCAGGCGCAGGTGCATCCCCATTTTCTGTTTAATGCGATCAATACCATTTCAGCGCTGTGCCGGACCGATCCAGACAAAGCACGGGAGCTGCTCATTCAGCTCGGAGTCTTTTTCCGGAGCAACCTTCAAGGTGCACGGCAGATCCTGATCCCGCTCAGCCAGGAGCTGAGGCATGTGGAAGCCTACTTGACGTTGGAGAAGGCGCGCTTCCCTGATAAATTCGAGATGACATTCGATATCGAACCGGAGCTTGCGGATTTGGAGATACCGCCGTTTACGCTTCAGCCCTTGGTCGAAAATGCCGTGCGCCATGCCTTCCATGGACTCGGTCCCCACCATAAAGGGAGCGTATGTATTGCCGCGAGCCAGAAAGGCCATGAAGTCATGATTGTAACGGCAGATAACGGCAAAGGAATCCCGGCGGAGCTGCTGGAACAGCTTGGTGAGCAGGCCGTTCATTCGGAAGACGGAACCGGCACGGCGCTGCATAATATCCGTAAGCGGATCGCGGAAATCTACGGCAGTGAGGGCTCGTTCCGGATCGTAAGCGATGCCGATACCCCCGGAACCCGAGTCGTGATTACGCTGCCTTTGCATCTTGCACATAGGAGGGAAATGCATGCTTAAAGGATTCATTGTCGACGATGAGCCGCTCGCCCGGGACGAACTGGCTTATCTGCTCGGGCGTACCAGACAGGTTCATATTGTCGGAGAGGCCGATTCGCTGGAGACGGCGCTGCATTCGATTGCGGAGATGGAGCCGGACGTCGTGTTTCTTGACATCCAGCTGGCGGAGGATAACGGCATGGAGCTGGCCAAGCAGCTCTCCGTTCTGGAGGAGGTTCCGGATATCGTCTTTGCCACGGCTTACGATGAGTATGCACTGCAGGCGTTTGAAGTCAACGCCTTGGACTATATTTTGAAGCCGTTCGAGGAAGAGCGGGTGCGGAAAACCGTCGACAAAGTCATGAAGCTCCGCTCCGCCCGCGAGAAAAGGGCAGCCCCTTCTCCCCCGCTGGGACCCGATCGTACAGGCAAGCTGGCGGTCAGCGCGGAAGAGCGGATACTGCTTATTGATATCGACAACATCGTCTACGTGGGATCCGATGACGGCAAGAGCGAGCTGGTCACAACAGGCGACCGGTACAAGCTGAATGAGCCGCTGGTCAATCTGGAGCGCCGGCTGGCCGGAACTTCCGTCGTCCGGGTGCACCGGTCGTACCTGGCGAACTTGAACGCGGTCACCGAAATTCAGCCGTGGTTCAACTCCGCCTGTATTCTCGTCATGAAAGACGAATCCAAGGTTCCCGTCAGCCGATCCTTCACCAAGGAACTGAAGCAGCTTCTCGGATTGTAGTCTGAGGATCAACAACTTACCGTCTTTTTGAGATCATTCCTTTACCGGCGGCAGATGGCCGGCACTCCCTTTCATGTCTGACTTATCCAGTGGGGGCTCACCCGGAATACATCTGTCTGCCATTCACCGCCTTCTTTTGGCTGTTCATCCTTTCCTCCCGACTTTTCGGCCTGAAAACACCTTGTATCGGTTTTCATCAGGTATAGTACGGATAAAATCTCTTCACCCGTAACAAGCGGGGTGTGAATAAAGGAGGAACTCCAAAAATGAATGCGGTTACAATCGTCATAGCATCCATCTGTATTCTCATGATCGCCTACCGCCTGTATGGGACGTTCATGGCCGCCAAAGTGCTGAAGCTCAGCAACAGTACGCCAACGCCGGCCCATGCCCTTGAGGACGGCAAGGACTATGTACCGACGAACAAATGGGTCACCTTCGGCCATCACTTCGCCGCGATTGCCGCCGCGGGGCCGCTGGTCGGGCCGATCCTGGCCGCCCAGTTCGGCTACTTGCCAGGCCTCTTGTGGCTGCTGATCGGAGCCGTCATCGGCGGTGCGGTTCATGACGCGGTCGTCCTGTACGCGTCCATGCGCAAGCAAGGCAAGTCGCTGTCTGAAGTTGCCAAAGAAGAGCTTGGACCGGTCGCCGGCTTTTGCACGGGTCTGGCCATGCTGTTCATCATCATTATTACGATGGCGGGCTTGTCCATGGTCGTGCTCCATGCGCTCGAAAACAATCCTTGGGGTACCTTCGCCGTCGGCATTACGATTCCGATTGCCATGGGCGTCGGCCTGTACTACAAAAAAACCGGTAAGCTGAAGACCGCGACCACCGCAGGATTTATTCTGCTTATGATCGGCGTATTTGCCGGTCCTTATATTCAGGAAACGGCCATCGCCCAATGGCTGACGCTGGATGCCAAGACGCTGGCCGTGATTTTGCCGATTTACGCTTTCTTTGCAGCGGCGCTGCCGGTATGGCTTCTGCTCGCTCCCCGGGACTATCTGAGCAGCTTTATGAAAATTGGCGTGTTCGTTGCCCTTATTGCCGGCGTGTTTGTCATTAACCCGGTGATCCGCTTTCCGGCTTTTACCGAATTCGCCGGCGGCGGGGGCCCAGTTATTGCAGGTCCTGTCTGGCCTTTTATTTCGATTACGATCGCCTGCGGAGCGATTTCCGGTTTTCATGCGTTCGTCGGCTCCGGAACGACACCGAAAATGATCAATCAATGGACCGACATCAAGGTCATCGGCTTCGGGGCGATGCTCGTCGAGTGCGTGGTCGGCATCATGGCGCTGATCGCCGCAACTGCACTGCACCCAGCCGACTATTTCGCCATCAATTCCGCCCCGGCCGTGTTCCAGACGCTTGGGATGCATGTGGAAAACCTGCCGCAGCTCAGCAAGGAAATCGGAATGGATCTGGAAGGCCGCACTGGCGGAGCGGTTACGCTTGCGGTCGGCATGTCGTATATTTTCACAAAAATTCCGTGGTTCAGCCATCTGGCACCGTTTTTCTTCCAGTTCGTCATCATGTTTGAGGCGGTGTTCATTCTGACCGCGATCGATTCGGGGACCCGCGTCTCCCGTTATCTGATCCAGGACTTTTTCGGCGAGATCTATAAGCCGCTGAAGCGGACCGATTGGCTGCCCGGCAATATTTTTGCGAGTGCACTCGCCTGCTTCATGTGGGGATACTTGCTCTTTTCCGGTGATATCAGTTCGGTATGGGCCTTGTTCGGCGTCTCCAATCAGCTCATGGCTTCCATCGGCCTGATTATCGGAGCAACCGTTATTTTGAAAATCGCGGATAAGCCGATCTACGCTCTGACGTGCATCATTCCGCTCGCGTATCTATACGTCACGGTGAACTACGCAGGTTATTGGATGGTACGTCATGTGTACCTGAATCCGCAAGCTTCGGGATATAACGTTCTCAATGGTGTGCTTTCGATCATTATGCTGATCTTGGGCGTTATTATTTTAATCACAGCCATCAAAAAATGGATGGAGCTGTTAAGCTCGCCGACGTTACACCAGGGATCGCTGATTCCGTGATCTGTCTAAAATATTTTTCATCTGCATACCAACCTGCCGCAAGGTCCTCCACTAAAGGCCTGGCGGCTTTTTTCGATTCATCCCCTGACATGGCAAGCCAATAATTAGCATTTGCTTCCAATATCAAGGAGTGATAATATGTATAGCGGCCATTCTGAGGCTGCATGAAATCATGATCATACAGGAAGAAGGAAGTAATTAACTACATGAATAACTCGATCCGTTTATTTAAGGTGTCCGGCATTGTGCATAAGGATCAGCTTGTCGTTTGCGTCAAGGAATGGAAGCTCCTGAAGGAAACCGGGCGTTATTACGAAATTAAATCAGAAGATGCCAGCGTCAAGAGAGTGTATAAAGAAAAGCTCGGTGTGATCCATGACGACACCAAGGCATATGCGAACGGGCTGATTTCAAGTCACACCTTTTGTGCACATGAGGACATTGAAACCATGAAATCGCTCATTATTACAGAACTGGACTCCAAAATATCTTCCTACCTGCAAGACCTGCTGCTGAACAGAAAAGCACTGGAAAGCGCTGACGAAAACTCGATTTCACTTCATATTACTGAGCTGAAACGTTAACTTATAAATGACATGAATTCTTATGCAAGGGCGTCCATCCACTCGGTTGGCGCCCTTGCTGCTTGTAACGAGAATCATCTGTACCTGCGGTCCGATTCCTGAATCGGATAATCGTTGCCGCTCATATCCCGTCTTCGCATCAGCCCTTCTTCATCAAACTCCCAATGCTCATTCCCATGCGTTCTCATCCACTGTCCCGTGTCAGCGTCCCGCCATTCATACTCGAAACGCACCGAAATGCGATTGTCCGTGTAACACCATAGCTCCTTCATGAGCTTGTAATCCAGTTCTTTCGCCCACTTTCGTTTCAAAAAATCCCGGATGGCCTCCCTTCCCTTAAAAAACTCGGTGCGATTCCTCCACTCCGAATCGGGAGAATAAGCCATCGCCACCTGATCCGGATTTCTTGTATTCCAGGCGTTTTCGGCAGCTTTTACCTTGGCCAGCGCCGACTCATGGTTAAACGGGGGTTTAATAATAGTAGACATGGACTCCACCTCACGATATGAACTAACCACAAAAATGCAGTTGTTATGGTTAGTATGATATAGTGCTTTCCATTAACCTGTCAATCCATTATTATGAGGTTAGTTAAAAAGAATGTCAGTTGGAGGAAATTTCATGACGTTAAATAATACGGGTTCGTTTCCACTGCTCTCCGGTCATCCTTCGCTGGATTTGGTCAATACCGAGTTGGTTCGCAGAGGCATCCGTCATGATCTGCTGATCCGTCCGGAAGATCTAACCGCTTGGCTTGAAGCATTAAATATGAAGGAAAGTCTGCCTTCACTTCAGCATGCATCATCGGAGATCACGAAAGAAGCGCTGAATAAAGTTAAAGAATTTCGAATTGTCGTCAGAGACATGTACGAGCGGCTGGCTGACGGCCAAGAGGTTACCCGCTCATGGATCCGCCTCATGGAAGCGTGCATTGCCAACGCTCCACTGTCCTATCACTTCATCGACGGAAGACTCGTTCCCGTTCCGCTGGGGTCTGATACCGATGCGATCCTGTCCTTGGTTGCCCTGGATGCGCTCCGGCTGCTGGAAGCCGGTGAATTAGCTTATCTTCATCGATGTTCCAATCCCGAATGCGTCCTGCTCTATGTTGACCGTTCGGGACGACGGAAATGGTGCTCAATGAAGATTTGCGGAAACCGGATTAAAGTGGCGCGAAACCAGGCCAAAAAAGACCACAATCAAGATATGTGATCACTAACACCACCACCAATACAAACACCAATACAAACCGAACAAACTTTTTTTGTATTCCATTAAATCTCTAGCGGGACACAATAAAGAAAGTGGTTACGTAATATATATTATGTTAACCATTAATTTCGCGGATGACCAAGGCGCACTTTCAAGATGTCCTGGCTCCACGAGTTTAAACTTACAATAATCATTCTTTCCTCATTAGGAATGCATAAGCTTTTCGTAATAGTCCAATTTGGTCCGTGCTTCCGCGATCGTTTGGTCCAGCGCCTGCCGCTGCTCCTCCAACCGGTCCAATTGAGCCGTTAGAATTGACTTCCGGCTTTGGATTAACTTCATCTCTTCATCGTCCAGAGCTACCTTGTCTCTGAAACACTGCCCATCGGCAATAAAATCCTTAATGTCTTCCAGCGACAAACCGCTCTGTTTTAAGCATTTAATCGATAAAATTTGGTGGACATTTGCATCGCTATAGCTCCTGACACCACCCGTTCCACGTGAAGTTGGTTGGATCAGTCCCATTTTTTCATAATAACGCAGTGTGTCCAGACTAAATCCAGTCATTGTGGAAGCTTCCCGAATGTTATACATAGAAAATCACCGCCTTTCCCCCTTATTGTAAACGCTGGAGCTGACTCCAGGTCAAGGGGAACGTCAACCGAAATGAGGTATACATGTATGGATTTGGAGTGCTGCCCTTTTACTGATAGAATCAAATTAATTTTAATGACATGAAATACTTTCGCTTTCAGAATCGTGTCAGAAAGAGAGGAGAAGTGCAGGATGAAGGTACTACAAGTGTACACACGAGTGTATGTGAATGATATGGAGACGTCCCTTAAATTCTATGAGAACTTGTTGAGTGAAGTTTCAACATTTAGGTTCAAGTATGAAGCAGCGGGATTGGAATTAGCATCTGTGGGCGACATTTTGATTTTGGCTGGATCAAATCAGGCATTGGAGCCATTCCGTAAGACCAAGGCAACATTCAAGGTGGATAGCATTCATGAGTTTTATGACCACCTAAAGAGTTCTGGTTGCCAAATAATCCGGGATCTCACAAAAGTTCCAACTGGCACAAATTTTACGGTACAGCATCCGGATGGCGGGATTTTTGAATACGTTCAACATCATGAGTAGGTAATTGCCCGCCATTGTGCGGGTATCTCTTTTTCCGTGCTTGGTCAATGTTCATGATAACCAGTCAATACCCATAAATGATAAATATTTTTTAAAAAATTGATATTTAAGTTTACATAATAAAAGTTACGTTAACTCATTGCCATCCCAACCTCTTTGATGCCGCCCAGTGGCATTCGTGAATACTTGAATCACACTTGTTTTCATAAAAGACGTCTATCGACGTACCTCTCAAAGATGACAGACCGCGTTTAGCGGAAGTTTTGCTTGCGTGATCAGGAAGCGGAAGCTCCGAAACTTATACTATCTGAACTCTTAAAAAAACCCATCCCCGTATCCGGGAATGGGTTGAAATCGTTCTACGCTATGCTTGCTGTATTCGTCGTATCGTCGTTTGGAGCCGGTCCAGATCTTTTTGAAAAGGACTGAGCACGCTGTATACGTGAGCGCCGGATCCCTGTTTCCACAAATGCTTCGTGAAGTTGGCCAGCGTTCCGGACGGCCCCAGATCAACGCAAATATGCTCCGATGGGTTCATGCGCTGCATCGCTTCCCGAAACCGGATCGGATGCCGAACGGCATCCCAGACATAGTTTGAAGATAATGACGTGATGCCCATTCCGTACAGACCGGAAACCAGCTTCACCTGCGGCCGGTTCACATGGATTCCTGTCAGGGAAGGTTTATACGCCGTCTCCGCAGCGTCAATGGATGCGGAGTGAAAGCCGTAGCGCACAGGCAGCACCTGGTGAGCGATCCGGGTTTGCTTTAAATACGCTTCCGCCTGCCGGATACCCTCGCTTGTGCCGGAAACGACGAAGTGGGACTGATCATTGACGGCCGCCAGCTCGGTATTCGTATGAAGCTCTGCGGCTTGCGTGAACAGCGCGGGATCACTTGCGATGGCGATCATGCCTCCCGGCTCACAAGTATTCCGGACCGCATCGGCTTGATTCGCAACAAGCTCCAGAGCCGTTTCCCAATCGATGACGCCGGCAACGGCGCAGGACGCAAATTCGCCCAAGCTCGTCCCAAGCACGAGATCCGGATAGATTCCGTTTTCCATCATCACCTGCGCCAGTGCATATTCCACCATAAAGATGGCCGGATGGCTGTAGGATAAATGATCCAGCGGTTCCTCTGATTTTCGGTTGCTGCCGTACAATTCCAGGACGACAGACCTGCCTGTCGACTGGTACAGCCGCCGATCCATGCGGTCCATCCATTCCCGGAATCCGGAATGCCGTTCGTAGAGTTCGATTCCCATCCGGTAATATTGAGAGCCTTGACCGGGAAACAAGAAAACGACGGATTTTGCCATAATCGAATTGACCTCCGTAAGGTAGAAAAAGTCTTGATGATGATATTCTTCTACCAACTTACCATTTCATGTTTCCTCCGTCCATCTCTCTTACAAGCGGACCCTTGATCAAACCGCATAACCGGGTTCAAGCCGCACCGTTGCCCCTGTCTCCCCCGCCTTCCGCACTTGATCCAGCAGCTCGTGAACCGCAAGTGCGGTTTGAAAGTCCGGCGCCTCGTGTGTATCATTCGCCAGATCCCGGTGGATCTGTTGGTAAATGCCCGCCACATTGTAAGCGGGTGTTCCCATCAGCTCGGCCGGAGGCAGGTGGAGATGCCCGGGCAGCGTCAGTTCCTTCAGCTCTCCCCTCCCCTGCGTGCCAAGCACGATCAGATCATCGATCTGGAACATAAAGTTTTGCCGTGATCGGATGTGTAAATCCCCTTTCGTGCCGTTGATCTCGATCGCGAAGCTTCCCACGTGCGCATTGCGGATCTGGGAGCTGAAAACGGCCTGGCCCGGCAGAATCCCGCTGACCACGACATGATCAGGTGCCGACGCACGGATGATTTCACCCGTCTCTTCCACAGGGACCTGCCGCGTTTGCGTCTTCAATATGGCCGATATTTCGGAAAATGGTCCAAAGAGATACATGATCCCATCCAGAAGATGGCCGCCGGCGATCGTCAGCTGATTGGCTCCGTTCGCTTCATCCAGCAAATAAACGTGGCTCTGGTCGATCTGCTTGGAACGGATCGGATACGTCGGTATGGCGTAATTAACGTGAACGGCAAGCACATCCCCAACGTAACCCTCTGCCAGAAGTTCCCGGACGTAGCGGATGACGGGATTGGCGCGCGACTGCAGCCCGGCGAAATGGCGAACTCCTCGGTCGCGGGCCGCTTGCAGCAATGCTGCCGATTCTGCGGTCGTCCGTCCGAGCGGGAACTCGCTGTACACATGCTTGCCGGCCTCAAGAGCTGCACGAATCAGCCGGTCATGCTCCGGAACCCGGACGGATACGGTCACCAAATCGACCTCTGGATGCAGGGCCAGCTCAAGCGGATCGGAAAAGGCATGCTCAACGCCAAAGTGATCGGCGCTCGCTTCTGCGCTTTCCTGCCGCGATGTACCGACGGCGGTCACCATAAACTCGGGCAGCGCCTTCAGAGCCGGAAGATGTGCCAGACCTCCCCACGCACCGTTCAAACCGGCACCGATGATTCCGACACGAAGAGGTTGATGATTTATATTCATAAGTAAGCCTCCTAATAAATGGATAAGGGATCCACCCGCCTCCTGGCAAATTGTGGAGGGGTTTTCGGGTTGGTAGACATAGATTAATACAGTGAGTACAATGTGAAAAGAAGGCACTTTTCGGTTCGTTACGAACCCGCGGGTGCGTTAGGAGGTGGATGATGGAAAACATACGAGCAGCGGAACCCGCATTTTCGGTAACGTCCTGCACGGCTCGGCGTGTACTGGAAATCGTTTCGAATAAATGGGCGGTCCTCATCATTTTCGTATTGGAAAAAGGCACCAAACGGTACGGTCAGCTTCAGCGAAGCATCGCCGACATTTCCCAAAAAATGCTGACCCAGACGCTCCGCCAACTGGAGCGGGACGGACTGATTGAGCGCAGCGTCCTTCCGGAGGTTCCGCCTGTGGTGGAATATACCTTGACTCCGATGGGAGAGAGCTTGATCCCCTACCTGCGCCAGCTAAACCATTGGCTGAACGAGCATTATCCTCAGATCGAACAAGCCCGGAAAGATTACGATGCGAGAGAAAAGTTTAAGACAGACAAAAGCACGCAGACCGTTTAAGGTTTGCGTGCTTTTTTAAATGCATGGATGGTGTCAATACGAGTCGGTGCTGTGGCCCTTCCGTTCGGCATCTTCCACCGCTTCATGAGTGTGAGTGGCGCCCAGCGGGCCATGATGGCTGCTCGTGCCATGCTGCTTGATCCCCTCGGCGACGCGCCGGCCGTATTCCTCGTCACACTGGGTCAGATGGTGGATCATCTTCTCCTGTATGACCGGGCTGCAGGAAGACAGCGCATTAACCAGATTGCTGATCAGTTCCTTCTTTTCAAAATCGTCAAACGCACGGTACGTCTCCCCTGCCTGCTTGTAATCGTTGGTTCGTTCAATGCTGGCCCTCATCAGTTTGCCTTCCACATGCGGCATGTAGTCGATTTCCTCCCGGGGGGCTTCCTTCAAACCGTTCAGCGAGGACGGTTCGTAATTGATGTGAGGATTCTGTCCAGGCGCCATATCTACATCATACGTCATCTGGCCGTCACGCTGATTGGTGGCCACCCGCTTCTTCGGCGCGTTGATCGGCAGCTGGAGGTAATTTGGCCCGACGCGGTAGCGCTGGGTATCCGAATACGAAAGTGTCCGTCCCTGAAGCATTTTATCATCGGAAAAATCCATCCCGTCGACGAGCACGCCGGTCCCGAATGCCGCCTGCTCCACCTCGGCAAAATAGTTCTCTGGATTTTTGTTCAGCACCATCCGGCCGACCGGACGCCAAGGAATTTGCTCCTTCGGCCACAGCTTGGTATCGTCCAGCGGGTCGAAATCCAGCTCAGGATGGTCGTCATCGCTCAAAATTTGCACGAACAACTCCCACTCCGGATAATCGCCGCGCTCGATCGCCTCGTACAAGTCCTGGGTCGCATGGTTGAAGTTTTTACCCTGAATGGCTTCCGCCTCGGCTTGGGTCAAGTTTTTGATGCCCTGCTTCGGCTCCCAGTGGTACTTGATCAATACCGCTTCGCCCTCGGCATTTACCCATTTGTAAGTATTGACCCCGGACCCCTGCATCTGCCGGTAGTTGGCCGGGATGCCCCAGGGGGATTGAACGAACGTAACCATATGCATCGTTTCCGGCGAGTTGCAGCAAAAATCGAAAAACCGCTCGTTGTCCTGGATGTTCGTGACCGGATCCGGCTTGAAAGCGTGGATCATATCGGGAAACTTGATGGCGTCGCGGATAAAGAAAATTTTCAGGTTGTTCCCGACCAGGTCCCAGTTTCCGTCTTCGGTGTAAAATTTCACGGCAAAGCCGCGCGGATCACGCAGCGTCTCCGGGGAATGGCCGCCGTGAATAACCGAGGAGAAACGGACGAAGACGGGCGTTCGTTTGCCCGCTTCCTGGAACAATTTCGCCCGCGTATACTTGGATACCGGCTCATCTCCAACCTTGCCGTAGGCCTCGAAGTATCCGTGCGCTCCGGCTCCTCTTGCATGCACGACGCGCTCTGGGATGCGCTCGCGGTCAAAATGCGTAATTTTCTCGATAAATTGATAGTTTTCCAGCGTTGCCGGTCCGCGGGTTCCCACCGTCCGCAAGTTCTGGTTGTTCTTCACCGGATGGCCCTGGCGCGTGGTGAGAGACATTTCGTCTTCGCCCGGAGCCATGCGGCGGTCAAGGACATTGCCGGAACCGGTCACCGAAGTGCCGTGCTCCATAGGCTTTTGTTGTTGGTCCATGCTGCTGTTCTCCTTTTCGTCTTTATGTACAAAGGGCTGGTTAATTTTAGATGGCAAAGATATGAAGTAGCGTTTCCAGCCGATTCCGTTTTTATGCCTTGAGCCTTCCGCGCTGCTAAAGTCTGGACATCAAAAAAATCCATTTTACATCAATTTATTCCGATTGATCCTCCGACTGAAATCGCTTAGCATGATTCTGAGCACGTCCAAGCGTGAGTCTCGAACAGCCCACGCCCGCACTCGACACAAACCAAGTGATGTAAAAGGGATTAGAAATAGGTACATACATTGATCAAAGAGGAGCAATCGAAATGGAGAGGATGTTTCAAAACCACGAAGTCCGCATCAGCCGCACTATAGAAGGCACCTGGGATTTTACCGTCGTCGACGAACCCGAGATGTCCGCACAGGCCAGTCAGTCCTTCCCCTACCGGATGGCAGTGCCATCCTGCTGGGAGACGCATCCCGATTTCAGTATATACCAAGGCGTTGGCGCCTATCGAACGATCGTAAATATCCGGAGGGAAGCATCTGTCCGGCTTATTTTTAAAGGGATAAGCCACACGGCCCACATCTACTGGGACGGGGTGAAAGTTGCGCAGCATTATAACGCCTACACCGCGTTTGATGTGGTCATCCCGGATGTACGGCCGGGTGAGCATACGCTGATCGTTGCAGCCGACAACCGTTTCAGCGAAGCATCCGCCTTACATATTCCAAACGACTATTACACATACGGCGGTATCATCCGCCCAGTGGTCCTTGAGGAGCTGTATAGCCCTTACGTGCGGCAGCTTTATTTCACACCTGAATATAAAAGCGGCGAATGGAGTGCCGAGGTCCGCGCAGTCGTCAGCAATCCGAATGACATGGAGCGAACGGTCCAGGTAACCGGTACTCTCGCAGGAATCGATTTTTCGCTTGGAACCGTCACCTTGGCGCCAGGGGCTGAAAAAAAGCTGCAGAAGTCGTTTGCCTTTCCGGACGTTTCTTCCTGGTCGCCGGAAGAGCCATCGCTGTATCAGCTTCATGTCCGGCTGTACGAAGACAAGGATACGGACAGCCCGCCTCTTGATGATTTGATCGAACGGGTCGGATTCCGGACGGTGACCACCCGAGACGGAAAACTTCAGGTGAACGGAAAAGATGTGGTACTCCAAGGCTTCAACCGGCATGAAGATCATCCGATGGCCGGAGCGGCTCTTCCCGTATCTTTGATGCTGCATGATCTCGACCTGATGCGTGATATGGGTGCCAACGCTGTCCGGACGAGCCACTATCCGAACGACGAACGTTTTCTGGATTTATGCGACGAGCTAGGTTTCCTGGTGTGGGAGGAAAATCATGCGAGAGGCTTGTCCCTGGAGCAAATGCGCAATCCGAATTTCGTCTGGCAGTGCGAACAAGTCAACCGCGAAATGGTGGAACAGCATTACAACCATCCTTCGATTATCCTGTGGGCGATCCTGAACGAATGTGCCAGCGATACCGAGGAAGGACGTGAGCACTACAGCCGGCAGCTAGGGCAGCTGAGAGCGCTGGACGCCAGCCGCCCGCTGACGTTCGCTTCGCATCACAGGGAGCGGGAGCTCTGCTTTGATTTGGCGGATATCGTTTCCTTTAATCTGTATCCCGGCTGGTATACGGACGAGGATCCAAAGGCTCTCTGTGAACAGGCGCGGGCTTGGGCCGACCAGGCCGGTGGCGCCGGCAAGCCGATGATCATGAGCGAGTTCGGCGGGGATGGATATTATGGTTTGCGCGACAAAGCCAGGATGCGCGGCACCGAGGAGCGGCAGGCGGATATCATTGAAGCCAACCTGGCTGCATACACATCAAGCCCCTTCCTGTCCGGCATGTATATTTGGCAGTTTTGCGACTGCCGTGTCACCGATGCGACCGGCTGGCTGTTGTCCCGGGCAGGTGCCCAAAATAGCAAAGGCATCGTCGACCGGTACCGCAGGCCGAAGCTGGCTTACGATGTGGTTAAACGATATTTTAAGGGGTCGCAGAACGTAATATCGAATGAATTATGATGTTTGCACACAAAAAAAGGATGGATACGTCCGGTGCTCCACCGGGCATATCCATCCTTAGCTTTTTTAAGATAATGAGTGGCTGAGCAGCCAGGTATACAATTCCTTGTTAGCGTAAGTCTCGGTCCATGAGTCGTGATTCGCGTCCGGATACACCGTAAATTTCACGTTCCCGCCGATCTCTTCCAGCGCCTTCACGATTTGTTCGGATTCCGACAGCGGAACGACATCATCCTTAGCCCCATGGAAGGCCCAAATCGGGATATCCTTGATCTGCTCGGCATATTTCGGTTCCATTCCTCCGCAAATCGGGACGACAGCCGCCCATTTATCTGGATACATCGCAGCCAGCTGCCATGCACCGTAACCGCCCATACTTAATCCCGTTAAATAAATGCGCTTTGGATCCACGCGATAGTGATCTTCCACTTCCTCCAGGAGAGCCATTAAAGCGTCTTCCTCCATCGCCCAGAACGAGTCTTCCGGGCATTGAGGTGAGATGGCGATGAACGGAAACTGCGGATCCTGATCGGCTAACTTCGGAATGCCATGCACTTTGACCAGCTCCACATCGCTCCCGCGCTCCCCCGAACCGTGAAGGAAGAGGATCAGCGGCCATTTTTTCTCAGGCTCACTTTCATAAGCTTCAGGCAGATGCAGCAGATAGTCCAGTTTGACCCGCTTCGTTATTTCTTTGTCCAGCCTCTTGGCACTTTGGCTCATGTTCTTATTCCCCGCTTTCGATTTATGTATTGGTTCCTCGGCTCCCCGTATGCCCGAACGGTGAACCTGTGCTTTCATCGTGACCGATGTTCCCGACATGCCGACTTCCGTGAACCCGAATCGTTCGTACAGCTTCACCGCACGATTTCTGGGGTCCACGCTTAAGGATACGGACGGTATCCCTGCGGCGTGCAGCTCCTCGAACGCCCGCTGCATGAGCAGGGTTCCAATCCCCTTGCCGCGGTGTTCCGGCTGGATGGCCATGCCCAGTTCCGGCGTATTCTCGTCCACATATCCGTATCCGGGATGTTCCGGATCAAACAATCGGAGCGTGACCGATCCCAGCCGCTCCCCTTCGCTGGAGACGGCAATGAAGGCCATGTCGCCTTCCTTTCCCCAATCGTCCAAGTACTTCGATATTTCAGGGCGTGCAAGGATATCGCGGGATAATGGTGGCTCCCCTTCCGGCGTGTACATGGAAGCGAACAGCATTTCCCACAGAAACGGGAGATCCGCAGCCTCCGCCGGCCGGATGTTGATCGTCTCAGGCATATCTTCACCTCCATCGTTGTACGAGTGATATAAGTCGAAACATCGAAATGGTTTATTGGTACACTCTGTATTCTTTAGTTCAACTTATATAACGCTCGATTTAAGAGATCTGCATTCCAAGTTCAACATAACAGATCGCTGAATTGCTGGTCAATTGTGGAAATGTATCCGCTTTAAATTATGCTTGAAATCCTAAGTGGATGAACTATAATGAACATTATGGAACTAATATAAACCATTATGAACCTATGGAGGTACGAACATGGAAATTAGATACGCATCCCATCCTCAAGAAGTGAAAGCGTTTGATACGGCTCGCCTGCGCCAGGAATTTTTGATTGAGTCGATGTTTGTAGCGGATCAGCTCACGCTCTATTACACGCATGTCGATCGTTTCATCGTCGGCGGCGCGGTTCCGGTAAATCAGAGCGTCAAGCTCGAAGCCGACCCGAAAACGATGGGTGCCGATACGTTCCTGGAGCGCCGCGAGATCGGTATCATCAATGTCGGAGGACCGGGTACAATCAGCGTCGACGGCACGGACTATTCCATCGATTCGAAGGACTGCCTCTACGTGGGACTCGGTGCCAAGGAAGTGGTGTTCAGCAGCAGCGACAAAGCCAATCCGGCTAAATACTACCTGAACTCCACGCCTGCCCACAAAGCTTATCCGACGGTTAAGGCGGCCATCAGCGAAGCTTCACCGAACAACCTGGGTAGCTTGAGCAATTCCAATGAGCGCACCATCTACCGTTATATCCATACCGGCGGAATCCAAAGCTGCCAGCTCGTCATGGGCATGACGCTCTTGAAGCCGGGCAGCATGTGGAACACGATGCCGTGCCATACGCATAACCGCCGTTCCGAGGTTTACTTCTACTTCGACATGCCGGAAGACGGAAACGTCTTCCACTTTATGGGTGAGCCGCAGGAAACCCGCCACCTCGTCGTGCGCAACGAACAGGGCGTTATTTCCCCAAGCTGGTCCATCCACAGCGGCGTTGGAACAAACAGCTATACCTTCATTTGGGGCATGGCCGGCGAGAACCAAATCTTTGAGGATATGGACCCTGTCGGCATGGATGAATTAAAATAAGATAAAACTCGAACGAATGGATGAATAACCAATGAACCCTTTACGCCGCTACGAAAACATTATGGAACTGCTCCTGGCCAAACAGGAGGTGACGGTTGCCGAACTGAGCGAACGGCTGAACGTCACCGGCAAGACGATCCGCGAGGATCTGGCCAAGCTGGAGGACAAAGGTTTGCTTCAGCGGGTGCATGGCGGAGCGATTCTGGCGCAAAGCGACCAGCTCGGCATTTTGTCCACCAAGGAACCGCTGGCGCGCCACGCTGCGGAGAAGGCGGATATCGCCCGCCTTGCCTTATCGCGCATCGAACCGAATGACGTCATCGCCCTGGACGGCGGCAGCACAACGCTTGAAATCGCCAAGGCGCTGGACAACCAGCCCCTGACCGTCGTCACCAACGATGTCCACATCATTTCGGAGCTTGCCCGCAAGGACGCCATCCGACTTGTCGTTCCCGGAGGTTACCGCGTGCGGAACATGCTGGCGGGGCCGGAAGCGGTCACCTATGTTCGGCGGCTGAATATTCACAAGGCGTTTTTGTCGGCAACGGGCCTGCATCCCGAAGACGGGCTGACGATCTACACCGGAGAGCTTCTGGACATCAAACGGGCGCTCCTCGAGACCGCGCGTACCTGTTACGCTGTGGTGGACCATCACAAATTCGGACAAAGCGCCCTGCTGACGTTTGCGAAGCTGAACGAAGTCGAAGCGATCCTTACCGACTCAGGGTGCAGCCCTGAATTCGCTGAAGCCGTTCGCCAAATGGGCGCCCGTCTCGAAGTGGCGAATGCGCAGTGAAGCATCCAACCTATCCCATGCAAAGGACTGATATACGATGTTTGATTTGACGGGTAAAATCGCCCTGGTCACCGGCACCTCCGGCGGCCTGGGACAAGGCATGGCCGTTGGCCTGGCGGAAGCCGGAGCCTCGGTCGTATGCATCTCCTCGACGAACAGTGACCGGACGGTCGAGGAGATCCGCAAGCTTGGCGGGAAGGCGGAGCAAATTTCCGCCGACTTAAGCGACACGGGCGCCTTGGATCAAGTGTTTGCGCAGGCGCTTTCCTTCTATGGCGGCATCGATATTTTGGTGAACAATGCCGGTATCATCCGCCGTACGCCGGCTGCGGATCATGCGCGCCAGGATTGGAACGACGTGATCAATTTGAATCTGAACACCGTGTTCTTCCTAAGCCAGCTCGCCGGACGCCACATGCTCGAGCGCGGCAGCGGCAAAATCATCAATATTGCGTCCATGCTTACTTTTCAAGGAGGCATTAATGTGCCGGGATATACGGCGGCGAAGCATGCGGTTGCCGGGATCACCAAAGCGCTTGCCAACGAGTGGGCTGGCAAAGGCGTCCAGATCAATGCCATTGCCCCCGGGTACATGGAGACGAACAATACGGCGCCGATCCGCTCAGACGAACAGCGTCTGCAATCGATTACGGACCGGATTCCGGCAGGACGCTGGGGCACGCCGGAAGATTTGAAGGGTCCGGTTGTTTTCCTCGCTTCCCAAGCATCCGATTATGTCAACGGCCACGTCCTCTGCGTCGACGGAGGATGGTTGGCCAGATAACGCCATATTCAATAAATGCTGCGCATTACAGAAAGGGAATCGTTCCCTTCTTCTGAAATGCGCAGCTTTTTTATATGCTGAAGTGAAGTCTCCCACTTTAACAGCATGCTCGAATCGTTTCCGAATGGAGCCATTTTCATCATTCTGACCAAAGAAGCTCTTCCGCCCTTCATTTTCATCATATGTGCGGGCATGACATCGCCAAGCTGGCTGAATCATCTGGATTTGTCCGCTTATCAAACGTAACATTGTTTCGAAAAGATGTTATGATGGGGCTAAACAGACGGTTTTTTTATAAAAATGATAGTTTATTGGCGAATCCCCCTCCTCCTACCGTTCGACACATTGCGCAACGAGGGCGCTTTTTATCGACAAAACGACAAACCGTGCTCAAAAAAACTATTAGCCCGTAATGGCTTGTTAAATAGAACATAACAATGTTACGTTATATCTAACAATCCTCCATAAAAAAAGCGATCTGCCGCAGGGAAATTCCCCCAAAGCAAATCGCCTTTTAAACTTTCATATTACGTTCATGTTCATCCTCCAGCCATAGGAGACGTCACTGTCAGCCTAAGTACGGAGTGACTAACTTCCTTACCCGATCAATGCCGTCCCACATGTCACCGGGACCATCATAGACGATCGTAATCGGTCCTTCATACCGATGCTCCTTCACCAGCTCCATGCACGAAATAAATTCCGCATCGTCGAGGTTACCCTGTTCGTCCTGCTGCGCTTTGGCGTGGATGGATTCGCTTCTGGCAATCGTTCTGGACAATTCCTGCAGCTTGGTCGGCCCCTTAAAATTGCCGAAATCCGTTGTTAATCCAAGCTGGTTGCCGCAGTCATCCAGCAGAGCCAGGCAGTTGTCCGCCGTGGAGGTCATTGCATGAAAATTCTCGGTGATGATGCGGACCCCTTTATCCGACGCGTAATCGATCAGCCGCTGGAGCTGGCTGGCGGCGAGTTTGAGTGCTTCGGCATCGCCGGGATCGGCATCGCCGCCGATAATCCGGATCCGTTCTGCACCCGCAGCGGACGCAATATCGATCCAGCGCTGCAGCCATTCCATATCTGCCTCACGGCGCGTTTCATCCGGATTCGTAATATCGCTGTAATCGGCAAGCAGCGTATAAAAACGCATCCCCGCCTGCTGAATCGCCTCGCGAAGCTCTTGAAGATAGCTGCTGCTCGTGTCCTTGAAATGAAAGTGGCAAATTTCCATCGTGGTGAAGCCTTTGTCTCTCAGCACAGCCGGCAGTTCAAGCAGCGAGAGCTTCTCCGGCTGCTCCTCTACCCGGGTGACGTGTTCCTTCCGCTCGTCATCCCACTGCGTCCAGCGCAGCGGTCCCAGATTGCGGTGCAGACTCCACGTCGTCAGCGATAAATTTGGCATCCAATCCCCACACTTTCCTGTAGTTGCTGCCCGTATTGTGAAACCTTGGTACAAGTCCACTAAATCTCTTACTCCATAAGAAATCGGGCAGTTCAATCGCGTTCCTAATGCGGTGTTAGCATAGGGTCTGCCGATAAGACACGTTTGTGGACGATGCCCTGCCGCCCTTAAACCCACCTCACCCTGAAAGCGATTGCATCTCCCCTAATACTGTAACTTCCGATTAGCCTTGTCAATACAGGCTCGCGACATTTCAAAAAAAGGAGGGGATACGCTCAGGTGGCATCATGAAAAATAACACCGAGCGTATACCGAATACCTATCTGTACTGTGCTTACCCCATGACGGAGCGTGGTTCGGTAATAGCCTTTAGTCCCTTGAACGGGCCGGTAGTTCGTCGGAAAAATCAGCCCTTCACCCTGCTCAAGCGTGATCACATGCCCCCGGCTCTGCGCCCGCGGACGCTGCTCTACCAGCAGAAACTCGCCGCCGGTGTAATCCTGCTGCCTTTGATTCAGGGCGAACACGACCTGAAAAGGAAAATACGCTTCGCCGTACAAATCCTGATGCAGGCAGTTGTAGCCCCCGGCTTCGTACTTCAGGATCAGCGGCGTAGGCCGCAGCTGGCCTTGCCGGTGGCATTCTTCCAAAAATTCGTCAAGGGACGCCGGATAGCCCGCATCCATGCCGAGCTGCTCATGCCAACGGTTGGCGGTCCGGGATAGCTCCGGGTACAGATTTTCCCTGAGCTGCTGGACCGCCGCAGGCAGCGGGCGATCATAGTATTTATATTCTCCGCTGCCGAAGCGATACCGGGCCATCGAAATCGTGCTGCGGAACCGTTCTTCGCTTGCGTAGGTTCCAATCAGCTCTTCGCATTCTTCCGGAGTTAGAATGGCAGGCAGCTTGGCATATCCTTGATCGTCTAACGTCTTCCAGAGCGCGCCCCAGTCCACCATCTGAATCCGTTCCCGGATACTAGTTGGCATGGCGCGGTCCCCTAGCCGGGATGGATTGGCGAGCTTCGAGCGCAAGCAGCCGCTCTTTCATTTCTAGGCCGCCACGGTATCCCGTAAGCGCCCCACTCTTTCCGATGACACGGTGGCAGGGCACCATGATCAGCACCGGATTGGCTCCAATCGCCGCGCCAACGGCCCGCACCGCAGCCGGGCGTCCGATCTGGTGAGCGATCTCGGAATAGGTTGTGGTCTGCCCATAAGGAATGGAGCAGAGTGCACGCCATACCTCCCGCTGGAACGGGGTTCCCCGGTCGTCCATTGGAATCGTAAATGCTTCTCTTGTTCCCTGAAGATATTCAGCGATCTCCGTAATGTAAGGAAGCATTGTCACTTCATCCCGAACCCATTGATGGTTCGGATAACGCTGTGCCGCCCAGGCCTCAAGTTCATCAAACGAACCGTCGTGGGAACCGACATAACCAAGCCCTTGGGCCGTAGCGGCTGCATAAAGGCTCCAGCCGTCTCCGTCGAGCCTGTCCCAGTACAGGGTTACCAGGTCAGTTTTGCTTGCTGTGATCATGTTCATATTCATATGTTTGCACCTCCTGGGCAGCGCCGTGCTGCCATATTTGCCGGAATTCCAGCGGCGTTTGACCCGTCATTTTTTTGAACAGCGTAATAAAATACGGGACATTCGCATTCCCGACCTCCGCGGCAATCTCCGTGATGGATTGGTCCGTATGGGCCAGCAGGTGTTTCGCTTCCTGCATCCTTTTGCGCTGGATATATTCAACCGGACTGATACCCTGCACCCGCTTAAAGGTCCGCTGCAGATGAAAAGGACTTCCGTGACAGACATCAGCCAAATGTTCCAAAGACAGCTTATCCCGAAAATGACGGTCGATATAATCGGTGATTTGGTTCACCCATTCCTGATCGGGCAGCTTCTCGCCGGTCGGCTTGCACCGTTTGCACGGCCGGAAGCGGGCCGCCAGCGCCTCCTCCGCATGTTGAAAGATCCGTACGTTCTCCTTGTTAGGCGGTCTGGATTTGCAGGAAGGCCGGCAAAAAATCCCTGTCGTGCTGACCCCGTAAAAGAAACGGAAATCATAATCCGCATCGTTGGAGACAATCGCCCGCCACTTTTCCTCCGGAATATCCTCTTTCATCCGGCGCTTCATCTCGTGGTCTATATCCCGGTCATTCCTGTGATCCTTCATCTGCCTCACCTCCATCCCCAGTATACCCTTCTTTGGATCGCTTGGGATGAACTTGGGAATGTAAAAGCAAGATAACGAAATGAAAGCGTCCAGGTTTCGGTATACACTGGTAAGGTAAGCAAGATGCAAAAGGAGGACCTCTTATGTCTACAACCTGCCGACAAGAGACGATGCATTCGGTCTGGGATGCGCCTTATTTTACGGGCGTCACCACAATGAACATTTATTGCACCCCGTGGTGCAGCGGTCGTCCTAAACCTGAAAATACAATTCGCTTCCATACCCGGGAAGAAGCCGAGCTTGCGGGGTACCGGCCATGCAGAAATTGCTGCTCCACCCTTCCCCGCGGCTCCTGGGAGGACCATAAGCACGAGATCAAGCTCTTCATCCCTGCCGAATTCAATTTCGAGGAAAACGTAAAATATTTGCTGCGCTCCTCCAATGAATGTCTGCACCGGATCGACAACAACCGGATTTACAAAGCGCTGTCCGTCGCAGACGAGACACCGGTGATCGAAATCCGTGCCGGAGACTGCCGGGAGCTGGTGGTCCGTTTTCTTGGCGATACGGCCCCTTCCCGCAAATGGGTACGCGCCGAGGTAGCCCGTTATGTGCGGGAGTGGTTCGATTTGGAGCGGGATATCGTCCCCTTCTATCGTTTGGCCGAATCCGATCCCCTTTTGAAAGGTCCCGTGCAGTCCTTCCGAGGCTTGCGGACCGTCGGCATTCCCGACTTGTTCGAGGCCGTCACCTGGGGAATCCTTGGGCAGCAAATCAACCTGACCTATGCCTATACGCTCAAAAGACGCCTGGTGGAGAACTTCGGAAGAAGTGTGGATTGCGAGGGAGAAACGTACTGGATGTATCCGACACCGGATAAAATCGCGGCATGTTCGGTTGAAGATCTTGCCGTGCTGCGGATGACCGTCAAAAAATGCGAATACCTCATCGATACCGCTAAGCGAATCGCCTCCGGTGAGCTCAGCAAGCTGGGGCTGCTGCAAACCGGAAGCCATCAGGCGGCAGAAAAGATGCTGACGAGCATCCGGGGGATCGGGCCTTGGACGGCAAACTACGTATCCATGCGATGCCTGCGCTTTCCGTCGGCGTTTCCGATCGACGATGTCGGGCTGCACAACGCCATGAAGCATATTTTGGGAAGGGACAGCAAGCCGTCCAAGGCGGAAATCCGGCAGTTGTCCGCAGGCTGGTCGGGCTGGGAGTCATACGCCACCTTTTACCTGTGGAGAGTCTTGTACTAGGGTGCGCCAACAAATTAACGCTATAAAACCGCTAAGCCATCGCAGATGATCGGCTTAACGGTTTTATTTTTATACTCTAAGACCAACGCAGATTGGCTAAAGTTCCTGCCAAAATATCTTACATCATATTTCTAATTTTCGAAAAATTCCTTTGCATATTCTACAACGCCATGGACATCGGTAAGACCACCCTCAATAAGCTCAACAGCCATGAAATGATCGTCAGAAACGTCGAATGGCGCTTTAATGCCATATGAACTGGCTTTCTTATAGCCAAATTTCGGATAATATTTGTCATGACCCATAACGACAGAACCCTTATAACCACGCTGTGCAGCGATTTTGTGGCCTTCCATAATCAGCAACTTCCCAATGCCCTTGCTTTGCATTTCTGGTAATACAGCAACAGGTGCAAGGGCAATCAGCGTATGATTCCCCACTTTTATTTCCGTAAAAAGAATATGACCCACGATTCTGTTCCTGCATTCGGCTACAAGGGACAATTCCGGAACATAGCTCGCCGAATTTCTAAGCCTTTTTACCAAATGATGCTCATCGTGGTCTGAATAGTAAGCATCTTCAAATGCTTTTTGAACGACATCGTAGACTTCGTTAATGTCTTCAAGTTTTTCTTGTCTAATGATAACATTCATTGGATTACCCCCTTGTTCGTGATGATGCCGCTACATGCTGTTAATCATCATTTTAACGCTTTACAAAGAAAAAAGTGAATACGGTCAATAGACTGTACTCACTTCTATGATCGATTATAAACGCTAGACATTCTTGTGAAAAGCAATATACCACTTGAAATGTTCTATGATCAAATTATCTTAAATAGACGGGATTGGTCAGGCAGGTCATCACCTGTGCCCCCAATTCCCCCATATCGCGTCTGGCCTCCATCCGGTAAAAGAGCCGGTCCTGGGGCAGCTCGCAGGTCAAGGTTAACTCCTTATCCGCTGCCGTCCACTGCCGCTCCAATCCCCGGTCGGACCACAGGCTGATTTGATCTCCTTGGGCCCGGCGGATCACGGCTTCAAGAAGAACGGTTCCACGCTCAGAGTTTCGCTGTACCTGATCCCCGGCGCAAGTGCCATTGATCTGAAAATCGATAAACGTGGAGTCCGGATCAAGCGTCAGCACCACATTTCCCCGGCGAATCCCTTCCAGAATTCCGGCTGCGGTTAGTGACTCGGACCGCACGTGCGCGGTCGGCCGTCCATGCTGAACCCACGGATGGGGTCCATGGAAATCGCTCCCTCCCACAGCCACGATCCGCCGGCCTTCGGCCAGCCGTTCCTGCCACCAGCGTACCGCCGTTTCGTTCAGCTCCCGCCACGGGCCGTTCCAAACCTCGATCGCATCGAACGGAACGTCAAAGCCGAATTCCCACGGGCAGTCCGGGCAAAAAGGATGATTCAACACCGCAAGCGCTCCCTTTTCCCTTCCTTTGGCCAGCTGTTCCGAAGCTTGTTCCACCGTATACACCCTGAAGTCCTCCAGCGCATCCAGCTGTCCGAGCAAATTCGCATGCCCCTTATAATTGGTCATCTCGACGCCTGGGATAAGCAGCAGTTCTTCCGTCTTTGCCAAGGTGTTTCGGTTTTGGGAGAACGTATTATGGTCGGTCATGGCCAGAAAGGCAAGCCCTTTATCCAGACATAAGCGGGAAACCTCGCCGACGCTGTGTTTGCCGTCGCTGTAATAGGTGTGGGCATGCAAATCGCCTGGAATCCACCGTTTATGCTTGAGCTGGATCTCGATGGAGACCGCAACCTCCGTTCCTTCATCCGGTACTTTGTAGGCGCCCAGCAGCACGGCCCACTCTCCTTCGGCGATATCGCCCGAGGCATATCCGGGGGTCGCGGTTTCCAATCCGACGAACATTTCGGTTCTGGCACCGCCGCTCCAGCCGACGATCCGCTCCGGGGAACGCAGGCCAAGGTCGATCACCGTCTCCCCGTCAGCGCGGTCGTATCGGTAAGCGACTTGGATCCGTTCGGCATCAGCTGGAACGTGAAAGTGCACTTCCAGGTACGTTTTCTCCTCTTCGGGAGATATGTTCACTTGCCGCCCGATCGTTACGACCGGCAAAGGTTCCGTCTCATTCATATGTGCCTGCATGGCGTGTTCCCCTTCTTTCATCCCATTTATTCTTTCGTGGCGCCCAGCATGATCCCTTTCATAAAGAACCGCTGCACAAATGGATAGATGACGATCAGCGGCAGAATGGCGATCATGATTCCGGCCATTTTCACATTCGTGGTGATGAGGTAGTTGCTGGAAGACGTGCTGGAATCGATAATCATGGCTTTCAGAGCTACCTGCAGCGTATATTTCGAGCTGTCATTAATAAAGATCAGCGGCGCCGTGAACATGTTCCAGCGTCCCACGAACTCAAACAGCGTCACCGTAGCCAATCCGGCGGTCGCCAGCCTCATATAAATGGCCGCGAAGATCCAGAAGTCGCCCGCACCGTCAATTTTGGCGGATTCCGAAATTTCGTAGGGGATGCTCATGAAGAAGTTCCGCATCAGCAGGATCGAAAACCCCGAGACGAGTCCAGAAAGCACCAGCACCGTCAGCGTGTTGATCAGGTGGAAGTCCTTGTTGACCACGTAAAGCGGGATCAGCACCGCCTCCTGTGGAATCATCATCGTAATCAGGATGAAGGTGATCATCAGCCGTTTTCCCGGTACCCGGGGATGGATCAGTACATAGCCCGCCAGCGACGACAGCAGCACATGCAGCAGCGTTCCGAAGACCGTCACGATCGTGCTGTTCAGGAAAGGCCGCCACAAATCCAGACTGTTCCAGATCGTGCGATATCCCTCCAGGCTGAATTCTTTGGGAAACAGGATAATATCCGGCCGCATAGACGCAACCCCGGAGGACAGCGAGAGCGATACGACGTTCAGGAAGGGAATGATCATCGTCAGCATCAGGCAGATAATGAACAAGGCGTTGAGCCAATCGAACACCGTCATCCGCTTGGCGTTCAAACCGTAATTCGCGTGTCTCATCATCTATTCCACCTCGTCAAATCGGGTTAGTGTCCGCACGGCAAGCGTCAAGATCAGCGTAAAGACCAGAACGAAAAAGCTCGCGGCCGCACCCACACCGACCTGCATTTCCATAATGCCCTTCTGAAACGTGTACATCATCAGCACATCGACCTGGGAAGAGGTCGACGGATTGCGGAGGACAAAGACCTGGTCGAAGATCCTCAGCACCCCGAGCGTATTCAGGAGGATAATGACTTTCATCGTTCCTTTCAGTTGGGGAAGTGTCACGAACCGCACAAGCTGCCATCTGGTGGCCCCGTCCATGCGGGCTGCTTCGTACAAGGACGGATTGATCGAAACGATCGCGGCAAGAAACAGGATACAGCTGTAGCCCATGTCCTTCCATGTGGAGACCAGGATCATAACCCATCTCGCCCAGGTGGACTCGGCCAGAAAATGGATAGGTTCGATGCCGGCCACCTTGTGCAGCACCAAATTGACGATTCCTGTGTCGGGTGAAAGGAGGAAGATCCACATTCCCCCGATCACGACCCAGGACAGCAAATGCGGGATGTAGAGCAGCATCTGCGCCGTTTTTTTAAACCATGCCGTCATGACTTCATTCAGGGATAAAGCGATGACCAGGGGGGCCACAAATCCGAAGACCAGAATGCCTCCCCCGATCACCACCGTATTGCCCAGCGCTTTCCAGAAAAACGGATCATGCCACACGGCCGCATAATTCGCAAATCCGATATAGGGGCGCTCCCCCATCAGCTTGTAGTCCTGAAAACTGATCTGCAGACCCCGCGCGAGCGGATAATAACCGTAAATGATAAAGTAAATGACGACAGGAAGCATCATGGCATAGAGTACGCCGTATTTACGAATCGCTCTCATCTTGTCTAACTTCACATCCTATCGGGTAAAATCAAACCGCGGGAGCTATTCGTCGATCAAATTCGCGCTCTTCAGTTCCTCCCGCATTTTCTTGACGGCATCGGCGGCGGGCATTTCCCCGGACATGGCTTTCAGCGCGTAATTTTGCACGATTTTTTCCGCGTCCGGCCAGCCCGGAAGGGCTAGTTCCAGCGTCGCATGCTGTTTGACCAGTTCTTGAGCGGCCTCGACGCCCGGCAGTTTGTCAAACGGGGACTTGACGTTTTCGTTGTACCAGAACGGTACGCCATGGTCCATGTTGTGCTCCTTGCCCTCTGCCGTCAGCGTATATTGGCCGCCGCTCTCGGTATAATCGACGTCTTTAATACCAAGGCTGCCGAGGGTAATGCCGTCCTTGGAGTTCCAGAACTCCAGGAATTTTTCGGCCGCTTCCACATGCGGCGCATTTTGCGGCACGATCCAGAAGTCAGGGTCGCCCCGGCGCATCAAGATCTTGCCGTCCGGACCGGCGGCGCTGGCGATCGCTTCCGCCTGGAACGTTGTATTCGGATCCTGCTCTTTACGCAGGTTGTTGAACATGCCGACCCAGGCATCCCAGTACGTCACCATGCCGACCCGGTCGGTGAGGAACAGGTTGCGCATTTTGCCTGTATCGTTCGTTACGAAGTTTGGATCCATGATGCCTTCCTTGACCAGCTTGGCAAACCATTCATACATCGGAATCGCTTCGTCGGAAGCATACGGGATCGTCCGCTTGCCGTCCTTCATCACGTAGCGGTACTTCAAACCGGCCGCACTCATGAACCCCTGAATGTCATATAAGCCGGACGTGCTCAAGCCGTAGGTGTCGTTTTTGCCGTTGCCATCCGGATCCTGCTCTTTAAAAGCTTTCAGCACCTGATAATAATCGTCCAGTGTTTTCGGCTCCTGCAGATGCAGCTTATCCAGCCAGTCCTTACGGACGATCGGCATCGTGCCGCCCTGGAATTTCGTGAAGACGGCATGGATTTTGCCATCCTTGTCTTTCAGCTGATCCCATTCAGCGGCGGGAATCACCTTCGGATCAGAGAGGGTGCTCGACCCCTTAACAAAATCGCTTAGATCTGTCACCGCACCCTGCCCGACAAATTGATCCAGCTTGCCCAGGTCGCTGAGCTCGATCAGATCGTATTTCTCACCCGAACCCAGCACGGTCAGCACTTTCTGATCGTAGTCGCTCGCCGGCTTTTCGATCGTCACGTCAATGCCGGTTAACCGCTTAATCTCAGCCTCGAACTGTTTCATCTCATCCGGGGTTTTCCCGCCGACATTAGCGGAGAGAATGCGAAGCTTCATTTCCGGCTGCTTGCTGGAATCCACTCCCCCTTCCGCCGCCTTACCCGTCTCGCTTCCACTGCTGCTGCATGCCGAGACCAGGAGTGAACCTGCCAGCAGGGTTGCCATCAAAATGCCTGACTTTCTTTTCATTCAAAACACCTCCAACTATGATTTTTTTTAGATTATAGAATGATAAATTTTCAGCGGAGCTGAACGATTCTATAATCGCAAGAAAAACTTCCACTGGACGCGGTCTGTCTTCTTTGAAAGTACGTCGATAGACGTTTTTCTTATAAATAGCAATGTGTTAACGGTTTAATGGGTGTATGCGCAGGAACCGCGCTCCACCAGTTCGGACGGAAGGAGTATCCGCTTAACCCCGGCTGCGCCGGCAGTCACCTGCTCGATCAGCAGGCGGGCGGCTTCCATGCCGATTGTTCTTGCATCCAGCCTCATCCCGGTTAACGGCGGATGCATTGCGGGCGGTAAATGCTCGCCGCCGCTGAAAGCGATAACCGAAAGATCTCCGGGAATGACAAGTCCAAGCTCTTCCGCCGCTTGATAAATGCCCATAGCCATCGATTCGTTGTCCGCCAGGACGGCGGAAATGCCAGCGTGTTCGCGAAGCATCTGCAGGGTCGTCTCGTATCCGAAGCAGATCGAGGTTCCATCGTCATCCGGCTTGTTCAGGATCAGTCCTGCCAGCGGATCTACACCGGATTCGCGGTGGGCCAAATAATAACCCAACTCCCGATCCTCAGCCACGGTCCGGTCCTTCGCCGAGTTGAGAAACAAAATCCGCCGGTGCCCTTGCGATAGAAGAAGCCTGACCGCTTTGGCGGCCGCCGCGATATTGTCGTTATCGACGGAGCATACCTGTCCGGCCCGTTCACCCGACGGGCGTCCCACCACAACGACGGGGACGTGTCGCTTCAGCCGGTCTTCAATTCGGGGATCGTCATGAATCGGGTCGAGCAAAATTTCTCCGTCCACCGGATCTGAAGCGATTAGCTCCACCTGCTTCAGCAGAGAAGGCTGCAAAATGTTGATCAATATCCGGTAGCCATGTTCATAACAAACCTCCATCATGCCGTCGAGCAGGTCGTGCTGAAACGCGTCCAGCGGCATTTTCTCGCTGCGCATGTTCAGCCCGATAATGTTGGTTTTCCGGTTTACGAGGCTCCTTGCCCAGTAATTCGGCCTGTAGTTCAATTCCTCCGCCGCCTTAAGCACACGCTGCGTGACCTCTTTGCTGATGGGACGTTTCTTGCTGAACACGCTGGATACTGTACCTTTCGAAACCCCCGCAGCTTTTGCTACATCAGCAATCGTAACCACGTTCGCCTGATCCTCTCCTTCATGTCTTGGCTTGGAATTTGTCTCAAGTACAAGTCCTACATTAAACCGGTTTTGTTAAAAACGTTCCATGTTCATGAAATATGTATGTAAAACCTGAACATTCGATGATCAATTCCGGCATTAAACCGTTTTTTCTTGTCCATCGGTTTGGCACAACCCTTACGGTACATCGGATTTCAGCACAAAAAACCCCGTATAGCGGGGTTTTGCATCGTTGCCTTATTCAGATAGGGTGCGGTTTACTCAACAAGCCGAAGCCCGATGACACAGCCGATGACGCCCATGATGCAAAACAGGCGAACCGGCGTTTTCGATTCCTTGAAAAACATCATGCCCACAACGGCCGCTCCAACCGAACCGATCCCCGTCCAGATTGCATAAGCCGTCGCCAGAGGGATCGACTCGATCGCTCTGACCAGCAATGAAAAGCTCGCGATGAAACCGCCGATAAGAATGAGGTTATTGGTCCAGTTATTTTGTTCCGATACCCTTTTGATTCCGATCACGCCGACGATTTCAAGCAATCCGGCAGCAATAAGCAGCACCCAAGCCATTAGCTGTGTTCCTCCCCGCTGGTAAGTTTTAAACCGATGATAAACAGCAATAAGAGCAAAATAATGCCGACTTTCAGTAGGCCAATACCACCGGAATAAACAGCTTCCACAACGACGGTTCCGATCGTGCCGATTCCGGCAAAAACGGCGTAGGTTGTCCCGACCGGCAGAACCTTCGCTGCACGGATGACCAGCTCAAAGCTTGTCAGCAGGGCAATCAGCACGATAATGGAGGGAATCTCCACATATTTGAAGCCTGAAGCCCAGACGATTTCGAGGATTCCTCCGATCGCCACATAAGCCCACGCCTGGTTTTTGCTTAACGGTTTGCGCGGTTTCACGGGTTTCGCTGGCGTCGCGGTTTTTGCTTGCTCATTCATTTCGATCCCTTCCTTTCGTCTTATCCGTTTGCTGTTCTTGCTCGTGCCGCAAATACTCGTCGACGATGCGGTCGATGTAGTTTACCGTATCTTCATCCAGTCCGAGGACCTTTTCGCTTTCACCGGCTTCGGGACGAATCCACTTCCAATACTTCTCCAGCACGTCTTCCCTGCCATCAAACCACCCTTCGCCAATGGTCAGCAGCCGCTGTGCCAACTGTCTGGATGCCGGTGAATCCGGCGGCTCCTCGAGGTGGCGATGAATGTCCCGCAGCAGGCCGATCCATTCATCCGACCGCGGATCATCCTCATCCATCTTCGGCAGCTTCTCGATAATCGGGAGCTCATCGGGAGCAAACTGCCGAACCCTGTTGTTCCGCTGGACGGATTTTGCCGCCGAGTCGGCTTCTCTTGAATGGAGCATCTGGATGAACAGGACCAGTTCTTCCACGGGTACGTCACCACGCAGCTCGATCGTGCGCAGCGTCGTCAGCAGCCGGCGCTCGAGCAGCTCGAGGCGATGCTTTTCATCCTGGAGCAAATCAAGCTGCACCCGAATTGCGTGTGTCCATTTTTCAGCGTGAGACTCCCCGGCTTCCGTCTCTAAGACGTTTCGGATTTGTCCCAGTGTAAACCCAAGCTGCTTCAAAGTCGTAATGTGATGCAGCTTCATGATGTCGTCTTCGTTGTAGTACCGATATCCGGCATCTGATATGAAAGAGGGGGTCAGGATACCCATTTCATCGTAATAGCGCAGCGTGCGGATGGAGATACCGGCCTCCTTGGCCAACTGTCCAATTTTATACATCAACTTAAGCACCTCCCATACCCATACTAAACTCTCACGTATAGGTGAGAGTCAAGCACAAATACCGCTGGTTTCCCCAACAAAAAAAAGCACCCCTTGTAGAGCATTAGAACAGCCCAGGGCTGTCCGATGTCTCTCAAGCGGTGCATTCGTTTATTTCGTCAGCTTTAATGATTCCCTCCGAAACCGGTACGCCACGAGGGGTACAGCGGTTTCCATCCCAGTCCGCGGGCTTTGGCATTTGCCGCACCACGTTCCCAAGGCTGCCCCTCACCTGCAGCTGTGTGCCGCAGGGAAACACCGACCGACTCTGCAAAAATCGGGAGCCAATCGGTGCCCCGAGCCGGCTCGTCATCTACAATATTATAAGCACCGGACGGCCAATCCAGCGCTTGGCATGCGGCATGGGCGGCGTCCTCCACATGTACGAATGAGGAAACTCCTTCATTGGCAGACATTCGTCCCTCACGCACCTCTTCGGCCATATACCCACCGCTTGTATACCATGTTCCGGGACCATAAAACAACCCGTAGCGAAGAATGACATGCTCTGGAATTTCCGCTGCGGTCTCCTCAAGTGCAGCAACGGCATCCACGCTGCGTTTACGGGAAGGATCCGCAGATTCGACATCCAGAGGTACATTTTCTGTCGCCGGACCATTCCCCGGCTGATAAGCCCACGCAATGCTCTGGACAATGATTCGTTTCACGCCGGCTTCACGGGCGGCATCGACCAAATGACGGGTTCCTTCCACCCGAATGCGGGAGTTTTCCGCGAAAACCCGGCTGCCGAGGGATGTCAGCTGGTGGATGACAACTTCCGGCCTTGCTTCGCGGACTGCTGCAAAAGTAGCATCCCGGTCAAATGCATCCGCGACAAGGGCTTTAGCTCCCAATGATTCAATGACTTGTATGTTTTCCGGCCGATGAGTCGTACCTGTCACTGTATGGCCGGCCTGGACCAGCCGCGGCACCAGCAAACGGCCAACCGCTCCGGAAGCGCCTGCGATCAAAATATTCATGTGCCCTCTCCCCTTTCATGCATCGTAAATTCCATGACACGGCTATTGTAGCATGAGTCATTGGCGGGAATAAGGGCCAATCCACAGCGATTTGGAGCAGACCAATTTGTTGATAAACCTAATGTTGAACTCAGATATGCGTATATTTTTTCTAAATAATCTCCCCTTCATCTTCTGACCATTCTTCGGCAAGAGGCCGAACCCGGACGGCGCTGACTTTAAAATCAGGCATTTTGCAGTATGGATCAAGCTCCGGATTGGTGGCCAAATTCACGTTCTGGGCGTCTCCCCAATGCATCGGAATAAATACGGTATCCTTACGAATTTTGTCAGAATACCGGCTGCGTACGGTAACCGTCCCCCGTTTGGAACTGACGCGTACGAGCGCTCCGTCTTCAATCCGGTGCTTACGCGCGGTCAGCGGGTGAATCTCCATGAAGCTCTCCACGAACTTTGCGGCGAGCACCGGGCTGCGCCGGGTTTGAACGCCCGTCAAATAATGTGGAAGCACCCTGCCGTTGGTCATGATGAGCGGATATTCGCCGTTCGTTTCCTCGCCCTGTGAAGCAACAGGTACTGTTTGAAACCGGGCAAGTCCGTCTGCGTGAGCGAAGGAGTGTTCGAACAGCCGCCCTGTCCCCGGGTGGTCGGTTGACGGGCACGGCCAGTAAATGCCTTCTTCCCGCCGCAGGCGTTCGTAAGTGATCCCGAAGTAGTCGGCAATCCCGCCCTGACTGGCTTTCCTCAGCTCATTAAAAATTTCTTCTGCATCCTTAAACGGAAAATAAGCCCCTCTGCCGAGCTTTTCCGCAACCGAGCACAAGATCTGCCAATCATGGCGCGTCTCGCCCGGCGCCGGTCTGGCTGCTTCCCTCAGCAGCACGCGGCCTTCCAGATTCGTCAGTGTCCCTTCGTTTTCCATATAGGAAGTGACCGGCAGGACAACGTCCGCGTATTTTGCCGTTTCGGACAGAAACATATCGGCGACGACCAGAAAATCGAGCTTCCGGATGCCCTCCTCCACCAGCGAAGCATGGGGATTGGAAACAACCGGATTCGAGCCCATGACGAATAACGCTTTGATCTGTTCCTGGTATACGAGCTCCATCATTTCATAGGCGGATACCCCTTTTCCAGGGAGCTCTTCGGGCGGAATTCCCCAAACCTTTGCCACGAATGCGCGGTCGTTTTCATTTTCGATCGAACGGTAGCCGGGCAGCTGATCCGCCTTCTGTCCATGCTCTCTGCCACCCTGTCCATTCCCCTGGCCCGTAACGGCACCGTAGCCGCAGCCTTCCCTGCCGATTTTACCGGTGGCCAGAACCATATTCAGAAAATTCCGGACCGCCATATGGCCATCGGCATGCTGCTCCACGCCGCGCGCAGTAAACACCATGCCGGTGCCCGCTTTGGCGTAAGTCACAGCAGCGGTTCTTATCTGCTCAACGCTTACACCTGTTAACTCGGCAATCCCTTCCAAATCGATTCGGAGCAAATCAGCCTTGAGCTGGTCAAAATCCTTTGTGCGGCTCTGAATAAATGCCGAGTCGATCAAATTTTCGTCCAAGATAACCTTCAGCATACCGCTCACCAAAGCGCTGTCGGTTCCCGGCTTCACCTGGAGATGAAGATCCGCCAGCTCCGCTGTCGCGGTTGCCCGGGGATCAATGACGATGATGAATGCCCCATTCTCTTTTGCCCGGATAAAATAAGGCATGAGGGTCGGCTGGCACTCCGCGATGTTCGTGCCGGCGAGAATAATGCATTCGGCCAGCGGGATTTCCGACAGCTGATTGGTCAGCCCCCGGTCGATCCCGAACGTCTTCACCCCGGCCGATGCCGCAGCCGACATGCAAAATCTTCCATTATAGTCGATATACCGGCTTCGGAGGGCCACTCTCGCAAATTTGCCGAGTGCATACGCCGTTTCGTTCGTCAATGAACCGCCGCCATATACACCGACAGCATCGCGGCCGTACGCCTCCTGAATGGCCGAGAACCGCGCTGCGACGATGTCCAATGCCTCTTCCCAAGAGGCGCGGACCAATTCTCCGTTTTTCCGCACCAGCGGATACAGGAGGCGATCCCGGCTTGAAGCATGCTGGTGTGCGTTCATCCCTTTCACGCACAGCCGCCCCTCGGATGCGGCATTGGGGACTCCCGTCGCCTGAAATCCCGATCGCTGCCTGGCCTCCCCGGGTGTAATCTCTACGGTCATTTTGCACTGCACGCTGCAAAAAGGGCACTGCGTATTCATCGTCAGCGTCATATGCCCACCGTCCTTTCTTCGGATTGAGTATCAAGGTGTGTATTGATCCCCACCGATCGAGCCATGTCCATCGTTTCGAGCAGCGATTCGCGCTCATCGGGATCGAGCAGCTTTTCCCGTAAACGCTGAAGCCCGTACCGTTCCAACCACTCCCACACAGGCTCCCGATAATAGGCGGAATCCCGATACAGCGCAAGGCAGCCGAGAGCCATGTCGATGATGTCCCCGGCATCGGGCAGGACACCAATCAGTTGACCCGGCTTGACCGGATGCTCCATATGTCCGCCGGCGTACAATTCCCATCCGGCCGGGGATGCACCGATACCGAGATCATGTACAAGGACACCCGCCGGGTCGCGCGGACCCGCAGACACCGCGATGCGTATCCGTGCCGGCATGAACCACCCCATGCTTCTTCGCTCCAGTTCGAGTGCGATCCGCCCGGCCTCCGTATGCGGAATTCCTGGTGAGACGACCAGGCTTGCCGACACCCGGATCATAGGCCCTCCGTCGCCGGCCGATCGATGGATGCCGAGATAATAAGCGGCGGCCGATCGGCATACCGGGCAGCCTTCCGGGCGCTTCCAGCCCAGACGCAGCATGGCTGCTTGGACGCTTGCATCGCTGCCCGGGTACAGCGCGGCCCGGACCGCTGCACGGTCCATGTCCGTGCAGCCGCAGATCGGCACCGGAGCAGCGGCCGGAGCCGGCTTCTTCCCTCCCGAGGACTTCGCCAGCTCCAGGATCGCGGCCACCATCGGCTTGCAGCCTCCGCAGGAACCGGACGCCTTGGTCCGCTCCCGGATCTGGTCCACGGTTTGTGCCCCATCCAGACCGGCGGCTTCCATAATGGCAGCTTTTGTGACACTGTTGCAATTGCAAACCGTATCTTGATCCCCCATAGCTTCGGCCGTTTTGGCCAATGAAGAATTCCCCCCGGCAGGCAGCGCCTTCAAGGCGGACACCGGCGCCCGCCGCTTTAAATAGCCCAACAGCTCCGTCCCTTCCGAGGTGTCGCCAAAGAGCACAGCTCCGGCAATCCTGCCGTTTTTCATCGTCACCTTCTTATAGGTCCCTTTCACGCCGTCGTAGTGCTGCAGCGCCGTTTCGCAATCTCCACCCTGGATCAGCCCGGCGGAAAATACCTCCACGCCTGACACCTTAAGCTGTGCATAAGGTACTGAGCCTGGATAGGGCTCCGTGTGCCGTCCGCATAAATGCATGGCGAGTACGCGGGCCTGCTCATATAACGGGGCTACCAGGCCGTAGACAATGCCGCGGTGCTCCGCGCATTCCCCGACAGCATATATATGGTCGGCACTCGTCTGCATATAATCATCCACGACAATCGCCCGGTTTGTGCGAATGCCGCTGGCTTCCGCTACGGAAATGTTCGGACGGATGCCCACTGCCAGAACGATCAAGTCAGCCCCAAGCCGGCTGCCGTCAGAGAACTGAAGGCCTTCCGCACGCTTTCTGCCGAGAATACGCTCTGTACGTTTTTCAACCAAAAAGCGCATCCCCTGCTGGGTCAGCTCCCGCTTCAGCATCTCCGCTGCGGAGGCATCCAGCTGCCGGTTCATCAGATACGAAGCGTTATGAATGACATCGACCTCCATGCCGAGGTTTAGCAGTCCCCTTGCCGCTTCCAATCCGAGCAGTCCTCCGCCGATTACGGCTGCATGCTTATACGTTCGGGAAGCTTCCATCATCCGCTCACAATCCGCGATATTCCGGAAAGCCGTCACTCCCGGCTTATGAATGCCTGGAATTTTGGGCATAAAGGCCGAGGAGCCGGTCGCAATAATCAGCCGGTCATAAGGCTCCACACGCCCGGATTCCGTGTAAATCAGCTGCAGGTCGGGATCGGCGCGAAGTACAGTTTCTCCGGTATACAGGGATATCCCCCGTTCTGTATACCAATCCCAATCATGAATCGTTATATCATCTACATTTGTTCCGCCTTGGAGCACTTTCGACAGCATGATCCGGTTGTAATTGGGATGGGGCTCATTTCCGAACACGGTGATCTCATACCGGTCGGGCGCAAAATCGCATATATGCTCCACGCATCTCATTCCTGCCATCCCGTTGCCGACCACGACAAGCCTGGGCTTCCCCATTGCAGTCACCTCCGCTAAAAAACTGTGTAGGCCAGGCCTAAAAATGAAAAAACCCGTCCCTTGGAGATCAAGAGAACGGGCGTCATTGCCAGTTAGTCAACAGGTACACCGTTGTACCGGATAATGGATTTGAACTGAGCATAATCGAAAACCAAGTTAATGTCAACATATATTACACAACATTCTAATATTCACCAATAACACAATGAATCATGTCCAATAACAATATTTATGTATAGTTTATTGACACGCATTTTACATTGCACTATAATTCATTTCGAAATCACAAAGACGTGATCTTTCATCTGGGAAGAATACTTCCCATGGCAATGAGGCCGCTGGTTGTCCGCTTATGGGCAATCTGCGGCTTTTTGTTTTATATGCGATAAAAGATATGGAGGAGATGGAGATGAAAGAAGGCACGACGTTTTGGAAAAGTGGGCATAAACCGTCTTTATTCAGCGCATTTTTCTATTTTGACATCAGCTTTATGATTTGGGTGCTCCTCGGACCGCTGAGCGTCATTATGATGGAGGACTATCCGATGACCGCGTCCCAAAAAGCGAACCTGGTCGCGCTGCCAGTGCTGGGTGGTTCGGTATTAAGGCTGGTCCTCGGTTTCCTGACCGATTATATCGGGCCGAAGCGCACAGGACAGCTCGGAATGCTGCTGACGATGGTGCCGCTGATCTGGGGCTGGCGGTTCGTGGACTCGCTCGGCGAGCTGCACGTCATCGCCCTGCTGCTCGGCATTGCCGGGGCTTCGTTCTCGGCTGCGCTTCCGCTCGCCAGCCGCTGGTACCCGCCGCAGTATCAAGGCCTGGCGATGGGCATCGCCGGAGCCGGGAACAGCGGCACAGTGCTGAGCACGCTGTTCGCGAACCGGCTGGCACAGCATTTTGGCGGATGGGAAGCCGTATTCGGCATCGCCTTGATCCCGATCGTCATCGTGTTTATATTCTTCAGCATCTTTGCCAAAGACAGCCCGAACCAGCCTGCCCCCAAAAAATTGTCCGAGTACGGCTCAGTGTTAAAGCAAAAGGATACCTGGCTATTTTGCTGGCTGTACTGTGTTACGTTCGGCGGCTTTGTCGGTCTGACCAATTACCTGACGATCTTTTTTCATACGCAATATCATCTTTCGGCTGTGCATGCCGCTGATTTCACGACCGTATGCGTCATTGCCGGCAGCCTCTTCCGTCCGGTGGGCGGATATTTGTCCGATCGGATCGGGGGCGTCCGCATGCTGCTCATCCTGTATACCGGGGCAGCCATCATGCTCGCCTGCGTCTCCTCGCTGCCGCCGCTGTACGTGATCTCCATCCTTCTTTTTGCCGGTATGATGTGCCTGGGTGCCGGCAACGGCTCGGTCTTCCAGCTTGTGCCCCAGCGTTTTCGTAATGAGATCGGCATCGTTACAGGCATCGTCGGCGCTGCCGGCGGGTTCGGCGGTTATCTGCTGCCGCTTGTGCTCGGCGGATTGTACGAGTCTACCGGGTCGTACACGCCCGGGTTTCTGATTCTGAGCGGTGTGGCCATAGCCAGTGTACTGGTAGTCTTGGCGGCGAAAGGCCAATGGAAGAAAACTTGGTTTGCTGCGTCTTCCGCAAAGAAGCTAATAACGGATCCGGTGAATGCCGAATTCAAATCGTAATTCAAGATCGCTGGCGTATAACCAAGCGTCTTCGTGTATTGTGTAGTGTTACGCCCCCGGCTAATCGTTTGGTCTGGGGGCGTTTTTTTCTGTAGCGGTCATCTAGAGGAGTTAGTCCTTTAACTCAATTCATTACCACAGCTTCTCCTATACTGCAGCTTGCCCGATAGGCAGACACATCCAACCGAGCCGGCAGCTGGTTAGTTTATGTCAGCTATCATCTTTTCAACACTTCGTACGCCAGAGATACCATCTGCCCCATCGGTTCGGCTGTGACCAGCTTCAGCCGGGTGAAATCCGTTCCTTCCGGAAACAGCGGGATGCCCTCGCCGAGAATTTTAGGAATGACCGTCATCTCAATTCGATCCAGCAGTCCTTTTTCCAGGAAAGCCTTGGTCAACTGCCCGCCTCCAACCAGCCATACGTCCCCTTTTGCCTCTGCTTTGACCTTCGGGACCAGAGAAGCCAAATCCTCGGCCGTAAACATCACATCGGGGGAAGAAGGCTGCTCCGAGCGGGTCACCACATAGCAAGGTTTCCCCTTGTACGGAAATTGTTCCGACAGCTTAAGCACTTCGTCGTAAGTACGCCTTCCCATCATCAGTGCGCCGATGCGCCCGTAAAACTTCGCATATCCGTTGTCTCCGCCATCGCCTTCAACGTCAAACAGCCAGTCCACCGATCCGTCCGATCGCGCAATATATCCGTCCAGACTAACCGCGAGATACAGCACTACTTTCGAGCTTTCCATGTTTTTATCGCTCCCTTCTATTCATATGTTACAATGTAACTACGACATATATTGACGTAATTAGGAGGATATCATGAATGAGCGGAGATTAGCGATGATGCGGATTATTGACTCACGGAAGAAGTTTACGGCTCGCGAATTGGCCGAGCGTTTTAACGTCTCGGTCCGGACCATCCAGCGCGACCTGGATTACCTGCAGCAAATCGGTTTTCCGCTGTACAGCGAACAAGGGGCTCACGGCGGATACCGCGCGCTGGAGAACCGAATTCTGCCGCCGCTGCAGCTGACCCGAACCGAGGCGCTCGGTTTGTTTCTGATGCTCGAAATGCTGGAGAAGGTGCCCGACTTCCCTTTTGACGCGATCCGCTCCCACTTGGCCGTGCAATATTACGGGTCCCTGCCTTCCGACGTACAGACAAACATCGATCAGATGCGCAGCCATATTTCTTTCCGAATGATGCAGCTGCATGAGCCTGCACCTTGGACGACGGAAATTTTAGAAGCTTCGATCGCCAAACAGGAAATCCGGATCGCGTATAAGTCTGCCAAAGGCGATAAGGAGCACAACGTGTACCCCTTTGGCATTTATTTTGAGAATGGCTATTGGTATATGCCTGCGCGAAACCCGGAGAAGACGCTCCTTTTTCGCGTGGACCGGATCCAACATGTGGAAAAAACCGGTGCGATCGATCCGGAAGTGCCGTCCCTGGCGGAGTGGATGCAGTCAACCGATGATCGGGACAAAGCTGAGGTAGTGCTGCGGTTTACCCCTTTTGGTATGCGGCTTGCCAAAGACGACCCGATTTTGCATACAGCTGCGGACGGACAGTGGAGCGGCCCGGTTCCGCTTGAGGAGTTCCCGTTTACAGCCCGGAGGCTGCTCCGATTTGGCCCGGATGTGCAGGTTGTATCGCCGCCCCGGCTGAGGGATTTGGTGCTCCAGCTGCTGCAAGACAGCATAAACCAGTACAAAGAGTAGGCAAAAAAAACACTCCCCGCAGGGAGTGTTTTTTACTGGTCTCTGACCCAAAAGGAATTGGTATACACATGCCTAAACCCTTGGACCAGCATATGGTTATGACTTGAAGAGCCGAACACCACATCCGTGTACACCGTCGACAGGCCAATCCGCTTGGCCTCCGACAACCGATGGCGGATCAGCGCCGTCTGGCATCCCCTGCCTCTAAACGCGGGCAAGGTATAATCGTTGGCCAAATAGCCTTTCCCCGTATGGATAAACATCGATCCGATCCCGGCCAGCTGTCCATCCGAATAGGCGAGGTAATTCCGAAAAACAGGGAGGGTAAAGTACCGTTTTTTTCTCGCCAAAATATCAGCTGAAACGCCTCCCATCAGCTCACTGACGGCCTCCAGCAAAACGTCGACATTGCCTTCGCCCACCGGTTCAATGGTCATATCCGGATGCACTGTTGCAGCCTCCACCGGCTCTGCCTCCAAAAATGCCAGCTGATCTGTGGGCAGAAATCCTTTGCGGTGCAAAGCCACCGCAACCTGCTCGTTCAGCCGAGTTGGTGCCATATCAAAACAAGGACGGGCATTTCTTTGCTCGTATTCGCTGACGATTTGGTCCAAATGCTCCAGATCCGCGATTCCGAATCCTTTCACCCGATTGTAATAGAGCGAATCCGGACCGGTAGTTTCGATTAGCAGACGGGCACTGCCGATTCGAATTTCTTCCAGACGTTTGTCTTGCGAGGAAAGCGCCCGCCCTGCGTTAAACCGGGTCAGTTCCAGCTCTATTTCCTCGATATCGTTTACTTTCTGATGTACCTTTTGCTGAATCAAACCTATTCCCCCTTACTTGTTCCGGGCTGCCTCATTCCCCCGGTGCTCGTACCAGGCTGCTGCTGGCCTTGTTGCCGGATATCCGAATTGCTCCCGGTATTTTTTTCTTTCTTCGGTAAAATCAGGCCATTCCCGCTCACTGCCCGGATGGTTGGCATGATGCACCAGACAGCGAAGAGCATCCTCCAGGCAAGGATCCTCCCAGTATCCGAGGTGCACCTCCATCCTGTCTATGAAGTCCGCACCGTCCAGGTCTTTAATCTCATCCAGCGAGTAGTATCCCATGCCAACCACCCTTGCGGCCACTTTCGGGCCAATCGAGGGCACGGATTGAAACATGGCCAGCCCCTTTAGCATGTTGGCGCGTTCGCGGGTGATTTCCAGCATTTGCGATAACTGTGCGGTATCGAGGGTGGCAATATCGTTCAGTTTCACTTTAAAGGCTCTTAAATGGGCGCGTTCCTCGGGGGTCAGCGGGAGCTTGGGCGGTGTTTGCTTCAAGTGTATCACCTCATGAATGGACTATCGATTCAGGCAGATCTGTCAATGAACGTCGATTGGACCTCCACTGGAACCCCATTATATACCAGGAAGCTTGGGGCGACAATTTTTCTGACGACAGCCCGCTAAAGCTTAGCAATTCCTCAAATATAAACAAAGCCCGGTATCAACCGATACCAGGCTTCGTTCTCTATTGTCATTTCTGATGATTTACGGGTACACGCTTGATGAACAGTGCAATCACAAATCCGATGACTGCGATAATCATTCCGAACATAAACGCATTTGAAACTCCTGAAGTTAATGCGTCAAGCGGATTGCCGCCGGGGTGCGCCTCAGCGTAATGCTCCTGGCCTGCCGACATCACGCTGACGGCAAGTGCAGTGCCAATGGCACCGGCTACCTGCTGCAGCGTGTTCATGATGGCTGTTCCGTCCGGGTAGTATTCACGCGGAAGCTGATTCAGCCCGTTCGTCTGTGCTGGCATCATAACCATCGAAATGCCGATCATCAGGCAGGTATGAAGCACGATCACGAGGAACGCCGCTGACGCGGCCGTAACGCCCGAGAAGAACCACAGGGATGCGGCAGCCACCAGAAATCCGGGGAACACGAGCCATTTCGGTCCGTATTTGTCAAACAGGCGTCCCATAATCGGTGACATGATCCCGTTGATGATTCCACCCGGCAGCATGAGCAGACCGGCATAAAAGGCCGACTTGCCAAAACCACCTTGAAGGAACAGCGGCAGTACCAGCATCGACGACAGAATGATCATCATGCTGATAAAGATCATCACTACGCCAACGGAAAACATCGGGTATTTAAAAGCGCGCAGGTTAATCATCGGCTGCTTCATCGACAGCTGACGCCATCCGAACAGCAAGAGGCCGACCACGCCAATAACCAGCGACAAGATCACTTTGGTGCTCGTCCATCCACCGCTGCCTTCACCGGCGCTGCTGAAGCCAAACACGATGCCGCCGAACCCGATGGTGGACAGCGCGATGGACAGCAGGTCGATCTTTGGTTTGGTGATGCTGGATACATTTTGCATAAACGCAATGCCGAATAACAGAGCCAGAATCAAAAACGGCAGGGACAGCCAGAAAATCCAGTGCCAGCTGAGGTTCTCGATTAACAGACCCGCGATCGTCGGTCCGACCGCCGGCGCAAACATGATGACCAGCCCGATGATTCCCATCGCGCCTCCCCGTTTCTCCGGTGGAAAAATGACCAAAATCGTGTTAAACATCAGCGGGAGCATAATACCGGTTCCGATCGCCTGCACGACGCGGGCCACCATCAGAAATTCAAACGATGGCGCTAGCGCCGCAATCAGGGTCCCGACAATCGAAAAGCTGAGCGCAGTAATAAACAGCTGCCTTGTGGTAAACCACTGCAGCAGCAATCCCGACACCGGGACCAGAATGCCCAGCGTCAGCAGGTATCCGGTTGTCAGCCATTGCGCTGTCGAAGGCGTAATGTGCATGACCTGCATCAAATCACTAAGCGCGATATTCAGCGCCGTTTCACTGAACATGCCGATAAATCCGGCAATGAGCAGTGAAATCATGATCGGTAAAACTTTAAATTTTTTCTCCGTTTGCATTTGAGCTTGCGTATGCTGTACGGCTGCTTCCACAATCCCATCCTCCTGTCATATGTCCAATGTCTCTCTTATCTCTCTTTATATGTCTCTATCTATTTTCTCTGATATTTGTAATCTCTCTATTCATTCGGCCTTATTTTTCTTTCTGTGCTTCATCCGATGTATTTTTGGCCAAAAGGCGGTCCAGCAATATGCCAACATATTTGGATGCAAGGAATATAGGTCCCGTATCCTTGTTCGTCTGGGCGATCAGCAGCGACCCTTCGAGCAATGAAAGAATGACTGTCGCGGCTTCCTGTGAACGGGACAGCTCTACCCCGGCATCCTGCAGCCGTGTGGTCAGGACTCTCTCCCACTCCTGAAGCACGCCTTGACAAGCATCCCTCAGGGAGTTGCTGATGCAGGAGGTTTCTACCGCATTCCAGAAGCTGAGCGGGATAAACCCTTCGAAATTGGTGGCTTTGGCATCGGCCGCAATCACATCGATACAATGCTGAATGGCCTGAGACGGATCGTCGAACCGGTTAAAAGCCTCTTCCCACTTGTCGGATACCGCGCTTTTAATCCGTAAAATGCATTCTTGGGCAAGCTCCTCCTTGCCCTCTGGGAAATAATAATACAGTGATCCTTTTGGGCAATGGCTTTCCTTGATAATTTGGTTTAATCCCGTTCCGTGATAGCCCTGTTTGGCAAAAAGACGCGTTGCTGTTTCCACGATGGATTCACGGGAATTGGGCTTTTCCGTCATCGCGTTTATGACCTCCTTTCAAAATTATAACGAACGGTCTACATATTATAGTCGATGAAATGCGCTTACTGTCAACTCATTTTTTTATGAAAAATGTGGGTGACCTTAACCTTTGCCGAAGAAAATACAAAAAAGCATTCCGACTGCCGGACAGCCGAAATGCTTTCTTTATACTCGTTTAAAACGTTACAGCGTATTTTGCCGTTTGATCCAGTCCCTTTTGAATAATGTCCTTGGCTTCGGCGGGCATCTGGTTATGTCCCTCAATAATGATTTCTTCCGGTGTAATTCCCCATAGCATCAAATTGGATTTCACGAACCGGATCGCGCCTTCAAAAGGAGCCATGTTCTCCGTGGAGTAAATGCCGCCCCGAGCATTCAGCAGAACCACTTTACGCCCCCCGGCTAGACCGACGGGGCCTTCGGGTGTGTATCGGAACATGGTTCCGGCTTGAGCCAAATAGGACAGATACGTAATCAGCGGGGCAGGCGCAGCGTAGTTCCAGAGCGGGAACGCGATGACCACCTTGTCGGAGGCGAGAAATTGATCAATATGAACGCGTACCAAATCGGCGATATTCGTCTCCTCCGGCGTCAATTCCTGTCCCTGGCTGCGCTTGAATAGCGCGGTAAGTGCCGTGTTCCCATAATTCGGCAGGTTCAAGGCGAACAAATCCAGCTCGGTAACCACGTCATCCGGATGGGTGTCCCGGTACGTTTTGACGAACGTTTCATACATTTGAACCGTAACCGATTGCTCTAACGGACGGTCATTCGCTTTGATCATTAACACATTGGACATGTTGTTGTGTGGCCTCCCATTAACAATATAGGTTTCAGAATAATTAGGCACATGAGTTCGGAGATGAATACATTGCGGACTTGACTAGGTTTCCGCATTTCGCAATTTTTTATGAATGGATTCACTCAAACACTACCTAAATCGTTGTTTTTTATTATTGAGGGGGAGGCTTAATTGGTTTATCGTTGTGTTAAATGATACTAATTATTACTAAATATTGATTTTTTATGTATTTTCTTGATTAAAAATCGACATCCATGTTCCGATATAAGCTCGCCTGCCGAGTTTATATAACCAACATTCCGAAAGCTGACCGATAACAAGGTCGGCCCTGGCCAAGCAAGTTGAATGAATATTCTTATAAGGGGGTGGGACGGCCAAAGCGGTATCTGCAGCCAGAATGACACATGTTGTTTTCATATTCGGATTTGAGGAGGAAATTTGAATGACTACGATTCGGTTACGACAGCATGGAGTGCTTAAATGGCTGTTCGCAGGCAGTTTAGCTTTGATCACGCTGCTGTGCACGTTGATGATTGTGGAGCGTGCTTCCGCGCATGGTTATGTCCAGTCCCCCGGCAGCCGCGCTTACTTATGCAAAACGGGTGCCAACACCAATTGCGGCCCGATTGTCTATGAGCCTCAAAGCTTGGAAGCTCCGAAGGGATTTCCTGCCGCAGGCCCGGCAGACGGTAAAATCGCCAGCGCCAACGGAGCTTTTCCAACGCTGGATGAACAATCTCAGACCCGCTGGAGCAAGGTTAACCTCTCTCCAGGCACAAATACCTTCAGCTGGACTCTGACGGCGAGACACGCGACGACCAGCTGGAAATATTACATCACGAAGCAGAACTGGAATCCCAATGCGCCGCTCACAAGAGATTCTTTTGACCTGACGCCATTCTGTTCGGAAAATTATAACGGTGTGCAGCCTGGAGCAACCTATACCAGCACCTGTAATGTCCCCAGCCGCACCGGATATCAGGTGATCCTCGCCGTTTGGGAAATCGCGGACACCGCCAACGCCTTCTACAATGTCATTGATGTGGACTTCGGCGGCGGCAGCGGCACTCCGGATACCACGGCACCCTCGGCGCCTTCCAGCTTGAAGGCATCTGCTATTACGTCAACAGGAGCAACGCTGACCTGGGGGGCTTCGAGCGATAATGTCGGCGTGACAAGCTACAAGGTCTACAACGGAGGCACGCTTGTTGCAACAACGGGAGGTTCTGTCCTCAGTTATCAGGTCACCGGACTTATACCCAATACATCCTATTCGTTTACGGTTCGGGCTGTAGACGCTGTGGGTAACACTTCGGATGCCAGCAGTGCTGTAACATTCACCACATCTGGCACAAATCCACCGGACACCCAGGCACCTTCCGCTCCAACCGGTCTGCAGGTTGACGGTACACCAACTTCGGGAACGGTTACATTGAAATGGGCGGCTTCGACAGATAACGTTGGCGTAACCGGCTACCGGGTCTACAATGGAAGTACGCTGGCAGGCACCGTATCCGGCACCACGCTGACTTACACGGCCAGCGGACTCGCGGCCGACACGTCTTATACATTTACCGTTCGCGCCGTGGATGCGGCGGGAAATGAATCGTCCGCCAGCAATGCGGTAACCGCTAAGACGGCTTCGTCCTCATCCGCAGCGGCATGGGCACCCAATGTTGCCTACACACCAGGCACGCTCGTTACCTATAACGGAGCGACCTATGAATGCCGGCAGGCCCATACCTCGCTGACAGGCTGGGAACCGCCGAACGTTCCGGCGCTCTGGCTGTTGAAATAACGAAAAAACGGCTTTCTCCCCGAAACCTGGCGGAAAGAAAGCCGTTTTATTTTGTGGCTGTTTCGGCCCGATTACCTTAGTCTACTGGTCTTTTACCAGGATCCATCCCGGAATCAGATACCGTCATCACAGGTCTGACCGTCAGGTCGTTATGTACCCGAATTTGGCAGGACAGACGGACATTCGGCTCGTGAATTCCTTTGGTGGTAAGAATGGCTGCTTCGGCTTCTCCGACAGGGCCAGCATCGCCTTCCAACACTTCCACCCGGCAGGTCGTGCATCTGGCATTCCCTCCGCAGCGGTGCAAAATATCCACCCCGTTGTCCTCCAGGGCCAGGACGAGCTTCTGCCCTTCCTCTGCTCTAATCGCTTCTCTGCCTTCCACTTGAATCGTTGGCATACGATCAACTCCTTTTATAATTTGGATCCAATTAACTGGCATTGCTAGATGACAGCTCCAGCCTTCTATTATTTCTTATCTCAAGTCCGAATACAATGAGAACTTTGTCACGGGTGCATCCTTCACGTTTCATTACCCCAAGGAAGAACTACAGAAGCGTTGCATACCATTCCCGGACCTCTTTTTCCAATCGCTGCGCAATCTCCGGGAACTCGTCCTTCAGATTGATCCGCTCGCCCGGATCCGCCTCCAAATCCGACAAATGAATATCGTCCGGCTGGGTGCGGTCAAAGTCGAGCTTGCCGCCAAGCACAAGCTTCCATTTGCCCTCCCGAACCGCAAGCTGGCTGCCGTACTCCCAGCATATTTGCTGATGTGGAGTGCCTGCCCCTTGCGTCAGCATCGGCACGATGCTGCTTCCGTCGATCTCTTCCGCCGCGGGGACGGGGAGACCGGCGAGATCCAACACGGTCGGCACGATATCGGCCATCATGCCGACGTCATCCTTCGTCTGTCCGGCAGCGATGATGGATGGATAGACGAGGATGGCCGGCTCCCGAATCCCGCCTTCGAACAGGCTGCCCTTATGCCCGCGGAAGATTCCGGCGCTTCCGCCATAGTACACATCTTCTGTTCCGTCCAGGTAATTGCGCGACTCCGAAGACGGCCCATTGTCGCTCGAGAAGAAAATAATGGTGTTTTCGTACGCCCCCACTCGTTTAAGCGCTGCCACAATATCGCCGACTCCGTCATCAACAGCCGAGATCATGGCGGCCATCAGCTGACGGTCCCTTGGGAGGTGACTGTAGCGCTTCATATATTTTTCCGGCGCATGCATCGGGTAATGAGGCGCATTATAAGCGGCATACAGGAAAAACGGCTTATCGGCAGCCCGGCTTGCCTCGATAAACTCAACGGATTTGTCGGTGATCAGATGCGTCAGATATTCGCCGTCCCGCCAGACCTCTTCGCCGTTGCTCCATAAATCGTGCACGGGATTCACACTCGGCATTCCCCAGTAAAAAATGTGGGAATAATAGTCCACGCAACCGGCCTGGAAGCCGAAATATTCATCAAATCCTTTGGCATTGGGCTTGGTGTCCTCTGCCGATCCAAGATGCCATTTCCCGAATAAAGCCGTTCGGTAGCCACGTTCTTTGAGACGCTGTGCAAGAGTTTTGGTGTCGGCTTTTAATCCGCCCGTCCCCCTCTTTCCTCCTAAAATATGGGAGACACCTGTTTTTGCGGGATACTTTCCCGTCAGAAGGGCCGTGCGGGACGGTGAACATACCGGCGAGTTCGAGTACCAGTTGGTGAAACGCGCTCCATCTTGTGCAAGCGCATCCAAGTGCGGCGTGCGAATCGCATCGGAGCCGTAGCAGCCCAAGTCACCGTATCCCAAATCGTCACAATAAATCACGATCACATTCGGTCTCGTCAAAGTTGAGTCACACCTTTTTTGTAGTTTGAGGATGCATTTCGCTCCTTCTTACTCCTTCGCCACAAAATGTAAGATCCCTTGCCTAAGCATGATTTTTAAGCTTTTTTGGTGACAAATCTAAAAATACATCTATATTTATAACGAAATCTATAAGTATCTATTTTCTTTACAGAAACGGGACTTCGTATGAAGCGAAAAAAAAGGACGCAGAACAAACACTGCGCCCTCTTGTTATACCAACCAATTGAATCATATCGATCTTGTTACCTTTGAGAGTTTCGGCATCATCCTCCCCACTCCGTGAATCGGCCGTCGGGGGAATCATAAGCTTGTGCCCAGTAGTACCCGGGCGCCAGGATTCTGCGGGCGGCAAAGCCGGCTTTACCCGCGGCCGCAATGATCGCTTCGGATGAAGCGGTGTACGTACCTGTAGCTGTAGTGGCGCCACCGACATATTTTCCGCCCATAGAGGTAAACCGGCCGTAAACCGTTGCCTGAAGCCCGGCTCCCGTCTCTTTATCGACGACTTGCAGGGATACGGTCGCCTTGGCCCCGTCGTAAGTGACCTGCATTTGCCCCACGATCATCGGCTTCAGATCGGTATGCCCTGTCGTTGCGGAGAACGGCTGGCTTGCAGGCCCTTCATTACCGGAGGAATCGACGGCCGTTACCTTATAGACATATGTCGTATCCGGCAGCAGCCCGACGTCGCGGAAATTCAGTTTGTTAGATATACCGGCAAGGTTGGCTGGATCCGGTTCAAACTGCGCATCCGTGCCGCGATAAATGCGGTACTCTTTCACGGTGGCATTGTCGGACGCCGGCCCGTAGGTGATATCGACCCGCTGATAATCAAAGGCTGTCGCCTGCGGCGTGCCCGTGACGGCTGATGGCGGTTCGCTGTCCTGCGGCGGCTGCCAGAACACGCTTCCCGGTCCCCATGCAGACGGGAATATTCTAAGGTTGCCGTAATGATGGAGCGCGATCCCTCCAAAGGCAGGATTTCCTTCGAAAGCGGCGTACACTTTATTCAGTTCCGACTCCATGTACGTGCGGCCTTCCTCATAGAAGCTGATGGCCTCCGGATCCCCGCCGTCGGCGACATCGATCGTTTCTACGCCAATGACGACCGAATTCGGCTTGCCGATCTGATTCGCATAGTCGATTTCTCCGCGTGCTTGTTCAATGATCCCTGCACTGCCGTCCGCCTGATCCCGGTAGTCCATAATCGAAATGTAATCGAGCGTATCCTGAACGTGCTGGGACATCCATTTGACCGAGCCGTTCCATGAAATGCTGCTGGCGTCCACCGATGTGTCGAACCAGCGCGGGATGGCGGCTCCGACCTGCAGGTTCAGACCGGAAGCCTGCTTACGGTCCATCAATGCCTTGAGCATGTCAAGGTACTGCACCTGAACCGAAGGTTTGGCGCTTTTAAAATCACCGAGGCTGTAAGGCTCCGTATCAATGTTTACACCGTCGAATCTTTCCCTTGGATCCGAGGATAAATTGTAATTCAGGATACCTTCGAACTCGGCCACCGCCTGAGTCCGGTAACGGGCATAGGCTCCGAAATAGGGCGGCGTCGTACCGCCGGCGATCAAAGCCTGCACCTGGTAGCCCTTATCATGAGCCCAGCCGACGAAATCCCTGACCTCCGGCCGTTTGTCCTGCAGCATTCGCATGCCGAAATAGGGTCCGACCGCCAGGTACAGCGTCCGGATCGGTCTCTGCCCGAACGTCGACGTATCGGATGCCATAGCATCCAGCACATTACGTGAACCCGGGTTCATGATCAGGGGGTACGATTCATTTTCCCAGATCCACATGGCCCGATCCTGGCCGTACACCTGCTGGGTAACGGTCGTCGGACTGGATGCTGCTTCAACCTGCTCGGAACCAGGATTTGCATTCATTTGCATCCCCTTATCCGGATTCACTTCATGAACTGTCTCTTCCGAGGGAGGGGCCGTCAGCTCATCTTGTGCCGTGTCGACATCTTGAGCTGTTGGGGCATCTTGAACTGTTGAGGCTTCTTGTGCTTGAGGTACCTCTTGCTCTGTTAAGTTATCTTGTACCGCTGAAGCACCCTGTACTGTTGAGTCATCCTGTACTGTTGAGGCATCCTGTGCGGTTTCGTTATTTTGCAGCGCTTGGGCATTTTGATCGATTTGAGCATTCTGGTCTTTCTGGACATTCAGTTCCGCTTCGGCATTCTGTTGGATATTTCGATCTGTTTGAACATCCTGATCATTCTGGGCATCCTGCTCTGTCCAGCCCTCTTGGTCCTGCTGGTCCTCCTGCAGCATTGCTTGGCTGGATACGTTCGCGACTTTCACATATTTTGCGCTGCTGTATCCTGTATTTCCGTTAGCATCCACGGCTTTCGCTTCAAGACTATTGACCCGTCCGGCATAAGCCGCTGTCTTCCACTTGTATTGGTATCCTGATCCTTTGGGAGGCGCATCCTTCCACTCTCCGCCGTTAATCCGGATTTGCACTTTGCTGACCGGATTTTTGCCCCCTGCTTGAATGAGGACATTGACACTCCCCATCACGGGGCTCGTTTCGCCTGGGCTTGTAATCTGCACTTGCGGGAGGGCGGCGCCCGGATTGTCTACCTCCACCGACATATAGGGAGACCAGGCCACATAGCGGGTCACACTGTCTTTTCCCCTAGCTGCCAGTTCTACCGGACCGTCGTACTTGGAGAAATCGACGTCAGCATACCAGCTTCCGCTGCCGTCCGCTTCCGGATCATCCATGTGGGCACTGACGAGCGAATCGCCGCCTACGGCGAGCTCCACGTCATACACTCCTGAAAACGTTCCGGAAATCCGGGACATCCCCGGCCCCAAGGGGCCTGAAGGTTGGTCTATCGCGATGAGAGGAGCAGCAAAGACAGGCAAAGGAGGAATTCCAAACACCGAAAGAACGACCGTGAGGATCAGACAAATTCCGACGTGACGAACAGCTCGCGGATTTCGGGCACGTCTTTGGGCATGCCCCTGCTTAATTGCCATAAGTCTCTTCACTTCCTTTACATAATGTGTGAATGACCTTGACATCGCAACGGGAAAAAGGGCTAGGAGGAAGGGTACAAGCTGAGGAATGTTAGTTTGAAGCGTTTACTTCTTCTTATTATGGCGGACGTTCGCTTAGAACCACATGTGACAAAAATGTGAACAATAAAAGGGGTTTCAGCAATTTTCCGCGGTTTTTCTACCCGAATTTCATCCTCCCGCCGGGTACCGCGATGTCCCCTGTACCTGGATAAAAATTCAGTGAACAACCGCACGTACGCCGATGGAGGATGAAACTTATAACTTCGAATCCGTGCCCTTTCCCCACATAGCAAAGGCTGCTCTATACACCGCTTTCCCGTTCCGATATAGTGGAAGTTAAGCAGTATGAATTCTTTTCCAGCATATATTTTGGGAGGAATCGGAAATGGAACCTTTTGCGCAGAACTTGTTACAGGACAAAGTGGTGTTGATTACCGGGGGAGCAACGGGTCTGGGCCGGGCTATGGGTGAAAAGTTCGTGCGACTTGGTGCCAAACTGGCGATCGCAGGGCGCCGGGAAGAAGTGCTGAAGCAGACAGCCGAACAATTTCTTGATAGCGGTTACAAAATATTCTATGCTCCTTGCGACGTTCGGGAACCGGCACAGATTGCGGAGTTGGCGGATGCCGTTGAACGGCATTTCGGCCGGATTGACATTCTCGTCAACAATGCCGCCGGCAATTTCATCAGTCCCACCGAAAGGTTGTCCCCTCGAGCCGTAGATGCGGTGCTGAACATCGTGCTGCACGGCACGTTCTATGCGACCCTGGAGATCGGCAAACGCTGGATCGACCGCGGCCAGGGAGGCACCATGCTCAATATCGTGACGACCTATGCTTCGACCGGATCGGCTTTTGTCGTTCCATCCGCTGCGGCCAAAGCCGGCGTGCTGGCACTGACCCGTTCCCTTGCGGTGGAATGGGCACGTTACGGGATTCGCCAGGTGGCGATCGCCCCCGGACCCTTTCCAACCGAAGGCGCATGGTCCCGCCTCTCTCCCACGCCGGAGCTGGAGCAGCAGATGATCGATCGCGTCCCTTTACGCCGGGTCGGGAACAAAGAGGAGCTGGCGAACTTGGCTGCCTACCTGGTTTCTGATTATGCGGGATATATCAATGGGGAAGTGGTCACCATTGACGGTGGAGAATGGCTGCAGGGGGCGGGCGAATTCAATGACCTTCGCTCCGTCACTGAGGAACAATGGGATGCTCTCGCCAAATTAACCCGTAAAGGGAAATAAGAAAAAACGTCTATCGGCGCACCTTCTAAGAAGCCAGACCGCATTTAGCGGAAGTTTTTCTTGCGATATAAGGAAGCCCAATCTCCTAAGCTTATCCTTTCTTATAAATAACAGCACAAATAGGCTGCTCTGCATAAGGCAGCCTATATTTTTGCATTCATCGATGTCGTAAACCAGGCATTCAAACCTGATACTGCTTCAGAATTTCCTGAAGCTTCAGAGCCAGGCCAAGACGGCCGTCGATCCGGAGCGATCCGGTCATGTACGCCATCGTCGTGTTCAAGTCGTTCCGGAGCAGTTTCCGAAGATGGCTCTCAGACATCGTCAGCGTGCAGTCGGCGTCACCCGAAGCGTCCTCCACAACCCGCACGGTTCCGTCATGGAAATATACCTGCAAATGTTTCCCTGTATCCTTAATATGAAAATGGTAGGAGGCGTGCAGCCCATCCAGCGCCCCCGGCTGTTCATTCATTTTTCCGGCCATCGCTTCAAGTTCTTGTACCACGCTCATCCATCGTCCCCCTTTTATCGCTCTCTGTTTGCGCTTCAGGGACATGCCTTTCCAGCACCCTGAAGGTGCCGGTGCCGAAGGCGAGCAGATCCCCGTTCTCTTTGCGCGCATAGGCCTGGGCTGTTATCAGCTTGCGCGAGCTGTGGATGATCTCGGCCGTCACGATGACACGCCCTTCACCCGTGGAAGCCACGTAGTTCATGTTCAAATTCACAGTAACCACATTGGCTTCCGGCCTGGCCAGCATAATGAGTATGCCCATGGCGGAGTCGATGGCTGAAGCATGCATGCCGCCGTGCACGATCCCGATGAGATTGAGATGATGGGGCAAAATATCAAAGGCTACCACGACCTGATCGCCTTTAAGTTCAATCAGTTCGCATCCGATAAAATCCCAAAAGGTATGTTTCGCGGCGTTCTCCAGCTGCTTCAGCTTCAGGTTCATCTTCAGGCTGTCCGTCGTTTCCGGATTCATGTCCTTGCCCTCCTTCTCATTAGGCGTCGCCGGGTATCATCCCCTATAGGTCGACCTTCGATTGATTGACCAGCTTCTCATTCTCTTCTTCGATCAGTTTGCGGCGAAGCACCTTGCCCACCAGCGTCTTGGGCAGCGACTCGCGAAACTCGTAGATCTTGGGCACTTTATACACAGCCAGCCGTTCCTTGCACCACTGCTTCAGCTCCTGCTCGGTAACAGACGAGCCTTTCCGGAGCACGATGTAAGCCTTTACATTTTCGCCGCGGTAAGGGTCGTTCACGCCAGCCACGACGGCTTCCTCCACATCCGGATGCTCGAACAGCACCTCCTCGATTTCCCGCGGGTAGATGTTATAACCGCCGGCGATAATCAGGTCTTTGCGCCGGTCCAAAATGTAAAAAAAGCCCTCTTCATCCATCCTCGCCAGATCCCCGGTGTACAGCCAGCCGTCCCGGAGCGTGCGCTCCGTATCTTCCGGCCGGTTCCAATACCCCTTCATGACCTGTGGGCCGCGGACGACCAGCTCGCCGATTTCGCCAAGCGGCAGCTCTTCACCTGTATCGGGATGCACAACACGGGCTTCGGTATCCGGTAAAGGAATGCCGATCGAGCCGTTTTTGCGTTTCTCCCATATATTGTTGGCATGCGTAACCGGGGACGCTTCGGTCAATCCGTAACCTTCGATCAGCTTGCCTCGCGTGACCTCCTCGAACCGCTCTTGTACCTCCAGGGGCAGCGGAGCCGCTCCGCTGATACATATATTTATGGAAGAAAGGTCGTACTTGTGCACTTCAGGATGGTGAATCACCGCAATATACATGGTCGGCGCCCCGGGAAACACCGTCGGCTTCCGCCGGTCAATGATCTTCAGCACCTGATTGATTTCAAAACGTGGAACCAAGATGAGCGTTCCGGCATTATAAACTGCCTGATTAAGCAGCACCGTAAGCCCGAATACATGAAAAAAAGGCAGCGCAGCCAAGTATTTTTCCTGGCCGATCCGTGCCCGGTAAAACCACAGCTGCGATTGAATCGTATTGGCTACCAGGTTCATATGCGTCAACATGACGCCTTTGGCGAAACCGGTCGTTCCTCCGGTATACTGGATGAGGGCCAGGTCCTGTTCCGCATCGATGTCTACCTTGACCGGGTCGCTGCTTGATTGTTTCATGAGGCGGGTAAAGGATACGATCCGATCGTCATACGTGACGGAGACATTTGTTCCGTCTTTTTTGGCGGCAAGAGGGTATAGGATGTTTTTTGGAAAAGGCAAATAGTCTTTGACCGACGTGACGATCAGCTTACTGAGCGGCCTGTGGGTCATCGCCTGTTCCACGCGCTGCACCAGCGCATCCAACGTCACGATAATACGGACGTCAGCGTCGGATAACTGATGCTGAATTTCCCGCGGCACGTACAGCGGGTTAGTCATGACTACCACGCCGCCCGCAAGGAGCGCACCGTAATACGCAATGACCTCCTGCGGACAGTTAGGCAGCATGATGGCGATCCGGTCCCCTTTGCGGACACCCAGCCGGAGCAGGCCGTTCGCAAACCGGTTTACCGAAACCAGCAGGGATCGGAATGTCATTTTCTTCCCCATAAAATCCAGAGCAATATGCTCTGGATATCGGGAAGCGGAATCCACTAGAAATTGCGCAACATTTTGCTTGGGATACTCGTAACTGTGCGGGACCTCACTAGGATACTGATTTAACCAAGGTTTACTCGACATCCAGGCCACCCCATCTCACGAATTGTTACAGCACGTATTTTTCCGCGGCAATGACCTTTTCAGCGATTTCACGCTTCAATCCAAGCGTATTGACAGGCGACTTTCTCGTCAGCTTTTTCAGAACGGACAGCTGCGTCCGGAGCGTGTCGCCCGATTCCATCGCGGCGAGCACTTCCTTCGCCCACGTTTCGATTTTATTGAATTCGTCATGAACGAATACGGTCGTCATCAGGATCGGCAGGCGAGCCTTGTCTTCGCCGGAGCGGTCGATGATTTTTTGCGTACGCAGCAGCGCACTTTCCATCGCATAGACGGAAATCATCATATCGGACAGATGGCTCAGAATCTCCTGTTCGTCCTCGAGCTTCAATTGATATTTCTGTACGGCCTGGGCGCCGGCCATCAGGAAAATTTTCTTTGCCATCTTGATCAGATGGGCTTCCTGATCCAGCGTTCCCTCGAAAGTTTGCGGAGGAATCGGCTCCAGAAGCTCGGCCTGCAGCGCCACGGCCTTTTGCATCAGCGGCAGCTGGCCCTTCATGGCCCGTTTCACCAAAGTGCCCGGAATGAGCAGACGGTTGATTTCGTTTGTGCCTTCGAATATGCGGTTGATCCGCGAATCCCGATAATTCCGCTCCACCCGGTACTCTTGAATAAAGCCGTATCCGCCATGGATTTGCACACCTTCGTCGACGACGAAATCCAGCGTTTCGGAACCGAACACCTTGTTAATCGAGCATTCGAGCTGATATTCGGCAATGGCTTTGGCCGATTGATAGCCCACTTCCGGACTGGTGTGATCCACTTCGGCAAGGCCAACATCGAACAGACCTGCCGTGCGGTAAACCATGCTCTCGAGCGCGTACGTTTTCGTATTCATATCCGCCAGCTTTTTGCCGATCAGCGGGAAGGTGGAGATTTTCCGGCCAAACTGCGCACGCTCGTTCGCGTACTTGGCAGCCAGCTCAATCGTATCTTTGGAAGCGCCTACACAACCGGCGGCCAGCTTGAAGCGTCCGATGTTCAGGATGTTGAAGGCGATCAAATGCCCCTTGCCTACTTCCCATAACAGATTCTCTACAGGCACTTTCACATCCTCCAGGATGAGCGGACAAGTGGACGATCCTTTTATTCCCATTTTTTTCTCTTCCGGTCCAATGCTGACGCCTTCCATCGTGCGCTCCACGATAAAAGTGCTGAAGTCCTTGCCGTCCACTTTGGCGTACACGATGAATAGGTCAGCGAAACCGGCATTCGTGATAAACTGCTTGCTGCCGTTCAATACATAATATTCACCGTCCTCGGATAAGGTGGCTGTCGTTTTCGCCCCCAGCGCATCCGAACCGGAGGAAGGCTCCGTTAAGCAGTAGGCGGCGATCTTCTCGCCGGTTGCCAGAGCAGGCAGGTATTTCTGCTTTTGCTCCTCAGTGCCGAAATAGACGATCGGCAGCGTGCCGATGCCGACATGGGCCCCGATCGACAAAGCGAATGCGGATGCCTTGGTCAGCCGCTCGCTGATCAGCGTCGAACTGACCTTATCCAGACCAAGCCCGCCATAGGCCTCCGGCACGTCTGCGCCCAGCAACCCCAGCTCACCGGCTTTGCGCATCTTCTCCACCGTAAGCTCATAATTCAGTTTTTCGATCGCTTCGTCATGGGGCACCACTTCACCGGCTACAAAATCCTCCGTCGTCTCGGCGATCATTCGGTGTTCTTCCGTAAAATCTTCCGGGGTCACAATACTGTGAAAGTCCGTGTCTTCAATGATATAACTGCCGCCGATCACCTTATTCATCGTTGTGCTCATCGTTCCCGTCTCCTTTGCGATATGAATTTTTAAGTTAAAAACCAAATCACTGTAGAACGTTTTTTGCTTACGGATGAACCTCAAACACGCCCGCGGCACCCATTCCGCCGCCGATGCACATGGACACCACACCGTAACCGCCGCCGCGCCGCTTCAGCTCGCTGATCAGGGTCGTCGTCAGCTTCGTGCCCGTGCAGCCCAGCGGATGCCCAAGCGCAATCGCGCCGCCGTTGACGTTCACTTTCTCCTCATCGATGCCAAGCTCCCGGATAATGTGGACGCACTGGGAGGCGAACGCCTCGTTGATTTCGAATAAATCCACGTCCTCCAGCGTAATTCCGGCCATCTGCAGCGCCTTTGGAATCGCCTTGACCGGACCGACGCCCATAATTTCCGGCTCGACGCCGCTGAGCGCGAAGGAACGGAACGTGGCAAGCGGCTGCAGGCCAAGCGCCTCGGCTTTTTCCCGGCTCATGACAACGACCGCCGCAGCCCCGTCGCTGACCTGGGACGCATTCCCCGCCGTGACTGATCCGTTCAGCTTGAACGCCGGTTTCAGCTTGCCCAGCACCTCCACTGTCGTGTCGCTCCGCACGCCTTCATCCACCCGGAATTCGAAGGTTTTCGTCTGCACTCTGCCTTTCTCATCCACGCTTTTCAGTTCGGCCTGGACCGGCACAATTTCGTCCTGGAACTTGCCTTCCGCAAGCGCCTGCGCTGCCCTGGCGTGCGATCTCGCAGCGAATCGGTCCTGATCTTCCCGGCTGATGCCGAACCGATCGGCTACCTCTTCCGCCGTATGTCCCATGGCGATGTAGACCTCCGGCATCTGCTCAACGATCTTCGGATTCGGTGACATCTTGAAACCGGTCATCGGCACATGACTCATGCTCTCCACGCCCCCGGCGATAAGGATATCGGCATGCCCCAGCATAACACGCTCCGCCGCGAAGGCGATCGACTGAAGGCCAGAGGAGCAGAACCGGTTGATCGTCAGCGCCGGCACTGTTACCGGGAATCCGGCGTACAACGACATGATCCGGGCGAAATTAAGCCCCTGCTCGCCTTCCGGCATGGCGCAGCCGATGATGATGTCCTCCACGTCTTCTTTTTTAAGGCCCGGCGCGCGTTCCACGACGGCTTCCAGCACCGTTTTCCCGAGATCGTCGGCCCGTGTCTGTGCCAGGCTGCCTTTCTTGGCACGGCCGACTGCGGTACGCGCCATCGATACAATGACTGCTTCTTTCATGGAATATCCCCTCCCGTGGATGTTAGTTGCGGAGCGCCTTACCTTTGGTTAACATGTGGTGCATGCGCTGCTGCGTCTTCGGTTCGCCGCACAGGCTCAAGAAAGCCTCGCGCTCGAGGTCGAGCATATACTCCTCACTGACAAGGGTTCCTGCCGGGACATCACCGCCGGCGAGAACATGGGCCAGTTTTCTGGCGATCAGGTAATCATGGTCGCTGATATAACCGCTTTGCTTCATGCCAAGCGCACCAAGCTGAAGTACGGCCTTACCCTCCGCCCCGACAACCCGGATCTTCTCCTGCGGGATCGGTTCATAGCCGCTGCGATCCAGACCGAGAACAGCCTGCTTCGCCTGATAGATCTGAACATCCTGACTCACCGCGATACGGTCGCTTGGCCGCAAGTACCCGAGACGCTTGGCATCGTGGCCGCTCGTCGATACCGTCGCCGTCCCCACGGTTTGGAAAATGTGATTGATGTACGGCTGCAGATCCGCATCCGGAAGACCGGCCGTTTGGCTTGCTCGCAGCGCCAGTTCCTTGCACCCTCCACCGGCGGGGATCAGGCCGACGCCGACTTCGACAAGACCGTAATACGTCTCCGGCGCTGCGATGACCAGGTCGGCCGGCATACAGGATTCGACCCCGCCGCCGAGGCACATGCGGTGCGGCGCGGCCACGACCGGCTTTTCAAACCGCTTCAGCGCGTACATCGTGTACTGGAATTTCCGGATGATTTCGTTGATTTCGTCCCATTCTTCGTCCTGTGCTTCCATGAGGAGCAGCATAATGTTGGCTCCCACACAGTAGTTGCGTGCCTGGTTCGCAATCACGAGTCCTCTGAAATTGCTGCGCACCTCGTCAATGCTCTGCGTAATCATGGAGAGAATGTCCTCGCCGATCGCATTGTTGGGCGAATGGAATTCCAGGCAGGCGACGCCGTCTCCAAGGTCGATCAGACTGGCGCCGCTGTTTCCTTTCACCACCTTGTTTTGCTCTTTCAGGCTGCGCAGATTGATGACTTCTTCCGGCTGTTCTACCTCATGGTATGCGCCAGACGCCACATGAATTGAATACAGCCGGCCCTCCTCCTGCTTGTAAAAGGACTTGTGTCCCGCAGCGACCCACTCGTTAACCCAGGCGGGAACGGTCAAGCCTTCGGCTTCCATCCGCTCCACGGACCGGGCCAAGCCGATGGCGTCCCAGGTCTCAAACGGCCCGAGTTCCCAGGAGAAGCCCCATTTCATGGCATCGTCGATCTCCTTGACCGAATCGGCGATCTCGCCCACCTTTTCGGCCGAATAGACAAGCACCTGCTTCAGAATGTCCCAGGCCAGATCCGAGTAGCGGTCCTTCGCCCCGAGGAGCGCCTTTGTTTTCGCTCCGGCTCCCTTGGCCATTTTCGCGGCTTCCAACGATGCCGATTTGGGCTTCGTCTGCGGCACGTATTCCAGCGTTTTCAGGTCAAGCGATAAAATCTCGCTGCCGGCCGGCGTTTTCTTTTTCAAATAGAAGCCCTGTCCGCTCTTCTCCCCGAGCCAGCCGCGCGCCACCATGCCCGTCAGCACGTCCGGCGAAGTGAAAACCGCCTGTTCGCGTTCATTCTCGACATTCATCCGGACGTTGTCCGCGACATGAACGAACGTGTCGAGCCCCACCAGATCCAGCGTGCGGAAGGTAGCGCTTTTCGGACGCCCCATCGCCGGTCCGGTCACTGCATCGACCTCTTCCACTGTGAAGCCCTTCTCCATCATTTCCTGCAGAGTCACCAGCAGGCCGTAAGTACCGATCCGGTTCGCAATAAAGTTAGGCGTATCCTTGGCGATGACGACACCCTTGCCGAGCACCCTTTCACAAAAATCCTTCATACGCGCCACGAGCTCCGGCTCCGTGTCCCGTCCGGGGATAATTTCAAGCAGCTTCATATAACGGGGCGGATTAAAGAAATGCGTGCCCAGGAAGTGTTTTCTGAATGATTCGCCGCATTCGGCCGCCATCTCGTTGATCGAGATGCCCGACGTGTTCGAGCTGACCACCGTACCGGGTTTCCAATGCTCCTCTACACGTTTCAGGAGCTGCTGCTTCACTTCCAGATTCTCGACCACCACTTCGATGACCCAGTCGACGTCTGCAATTTGCGGCAGATGATCTTCGAGGTTGCCCGGCGTAATGCGGGAAGCAAACGCAGGATCATACAGCGGAGCCGGCTTGATCTTGCTGAGCTTCTCAATGGCTGAAGTTGCAAGACGACTGCGTACCGCCGGATGCTCCAGCGTCAACCCCTTCTTCGTCTCTTCCTCTGTCAGCTGAGTCGGAACGACGTCCAGCAGTAAGCACGGGATCCCGACATTGGCCAGATGTGCAGCAATGCCGGAACCCATAATTCCTGAGCCGATGACGGCTGCCTTGCGAATGGATTTGTTCATTGTGTGCTTGCCTCCATTTCAAATCCTTTATTGTGAGCAGCGGAATCCCCGAACACGGACAGCTCTAAAATTTCGGCGATATCCTTTGCTTTCACACGCTCTTCCACTTCCTTCATCTTCGTCCCGTCCTCCATCATGGTCAGGCAGTAAGGACAGGCGCTGCTGATGATGCTTGGATTCACTTCCAGTGCCTGCTCTGTGCGGGCAAGGTTCACCCGTTTGCCGGACGTCTCCTCCATCCACATCATGCCGCCCCCGGCGCCGCAGCACATCGCATTCTCCCGCGTGCGCTTCATTTCAACGAGCTCCACGCCGGGAATGGCCCGGAGGACGCTGCGCGGTTGGTCATACACGTTGTTATAGCGTCCCAGATAACACGAGTCGTGATAAGTGATCCGCTCCTTCACTTCATACTGGGGTTTCAGCTTCCCTTCGCGAAGGAGCTGATCCAGCAGCTCGGAGTGATGAAGGACTTCCACCCCTTCGAGCCCGAATTCGGGGTATTCGTTTTTGAACGTGTTGAAGGTGTGCGGACAGGCGGTCACGATTTTCTGAACGCCGTATTTTTCGAAAAGCTCAATGTTCTCCATGCACAGCTGCTGAAACAGCATCTCGTTGCCCATCCGGCGGGGCGTATCCCCTGAATTTTTCTCCTCGTTGCCGAGAATGGCGAAATTGACGCCGGATTCGTTCAAGAGGCGGGCAAACGCCTTGGAGATTTTGCGGCTGCGCAGATCGTATGAGCCCATCGATCCGACGAAGAACAAATATTCAAACTGCGGATTGTCCTTGACGGTCGGCACCCGGATGCCTTCCACCTCGCCGGTCCAGTTGGCCCGGTCGTTGCGGTTCAATCCCCAGGGATTGCTTTGCCGTTCAATATTTTGCAGGGCTCGCTGCCCCTCAGCCGGCATGCTTCCCTCCATCAGCACGAGATGGCGGCGCAAATCGATGATTTTATCGACATGCTCGTTGCCGACCGGGCACTGATCCTCGCAGTTGCGGCAGGTGGTACAGGACCAGATCTCCTCCTCGGTCATGACGTCGCCGATCAAGTTCATGTCCTGCGGACTTGTGTCCTGATGGGTCCAGGTGGCCTTCTGCCATGCCAGCGTCGGGCGAATATCCGTCACGCCGTCCGCTGATGACCAATCGGGATGGGTTTCGGACACGGCTGCATCCAATGCATGCGCCCCACTCCCGGCAAAAGCATATTCGGGAACATACGGCGACTTACCCGTAACGGCTGTACCCTTTTCCGTCAAGTGATCGCGTAGTTTAGTAATAAGATGCATCGGCGATAGTACCTTGCCGGTATTGGAAGCCGGGCAGACGTTCGTGCAGCGGCCGCATTCCACACAAGCGTAGAAGTCGATCATCTGTTTTTGCGTAAAATCTTCGATCCTGCCGACGCCGAACGACTCGGCTTCTTCATCTTCAAGGTCAAGCTTGCTCAGCTTGCCGACAGGCTCGGAGCGGCCCAGCCAAATATTGACCGGTGCGGTAATGAGGTGAAAATGCTTCGATTGAGGAACATAGACGAGAAAAGATAGCAGAATAAGCAAATGGGCCCACCAAAAGATGTAGAACAATACGGATGCCGCCGTTCCGGACATGCCGGTGAAAATGGCCGCAATCGCTGAGGATATAGGTGCGTAAGCGGATGGCTCGAGGTCGAGCCGGATTCTTTCGAAGGTAAGCGACAGCAGCACAGACAGCATCAGGGAGAAGATAAAGAACACGACAATGCTCGGCTTCCACCCTTTCTTGAGGCGCGCAAGCTTCTCGCCATACCGACGGTAAGCGGCATATCCCATCGCTACAAGGACCAGAAACACCGTGATCTCCTGAAGCAGACCGAATACGTCGTACGCGGGAAGCGGTAGGTGACCGCCGTCTGTCAGTCCTTTGATAATGAGGTCCAGCGCGCCGAACTGAAGGATGATGAAGCCGTAAAAGATCACCACATGCATAATGCCGCTCTTCCGGTCCTTCAGCAGCTTTTTCTGGCCGAACACCTGTCCCAGGAACTCGCCCCATCTGCCTTCACGCTGCTTCCGGAAATCCACCGGCTTGCCGAGCTTCACGTACAGCAGTCTGTGATACACCGCTTGGCAGAACAAATAAATACCGTACCCGGTCACAGCGAGAAACAGCAGTAAATTGACGATAGGCCACAACATTTGTCATCCGTCCTTTCTTCGTATTCACCTAAGTTTGGTGACGGGTTACATTTCGTAAGCGGTTACAAAGCTTGTTTAAAAATAAAATCTTACTTTGAAAACATTGACAACTGGCACTGTTTCCCATAAGATTAAGAAAAATGAATGAGGATTCATTCAGTTATTTGAATTCTAACACCGGGGTGGCCTGATGACAAGTAGAAAATTGGAAAAATATGAGTTGATTTTGGATGCAGCCTTAAAAGTAATCGCGGAGAACGGCTATCACGGCTCCCAGATTTCGAGGATCGCCAAGGAGGCAGGCGTCGCGGACGGTACGATTTATTTATATTTTAAAAACAAGGAAGATATCCTTATTTCTCTGTTTCAAGCCCGTCTCGGAAATCTGGTCTCCATGTTCAACAGCAGCGTGAAGGAAACGAATACCGCCGATGAAGCCCTCCGCAAAGTTTGCGAAATTCACTTTACCGAGCTCGAAAACAACATCAATCTGGCTTATGTGACACAGATCGAGCTGCGTCAGAGTTCGTTGGAGCTGCGCAAAGCCATCGGGCTTGTCGTCAAGCCCTACATTCAGCTGATCGAGCATATCATTGAACAGGGGATTGCCGAGAAATCGTTTCGTGCAGACCTCGATGTCAAACTGACACGCCTGCTGATTTTTGGGGCGATGGATGAAGTGGTCACCTCCTGGCTTATCTCCGGCCGAAAGTATTCCCTTTCCGCTCAGGTGGATAAGACAGTTGAGTTTTTCTTAAAAGGTTTAAAATAACGCGTTTGAGAGAGGAGCTTGTCCGCATGAATATCTACGTTATGCTGAAGCAAACCTTCGACACGGAGGAACGAATCGTCATTTCGAATGGACAGATTTCCGACGACGGGGTCAAGTACGTCATCAATCCGTACGACGAATATGCGGTGGAAGAAGCGTTGTTGCAGCGGGATGCGCACGGCGGTACCGTAACCGTCATCTCGGTGGGACCGGAGCGCACGGCCGAGGCGCTGAGAACGGCACTGGCTATGGGCGCCGATGAAGCCGTGCTCATTGACGGCGACAGTATTCCCGGCGACGAGTTCAGCATCGCCACAGCACTGGCGGCCTATTTCGGCCAGCAGTCCGTAGACCTCATTCTCGGCGGCAACTTCTCTGTAGATTCCGGCGGGGGTCAGGTCGCTGTAAGAGTAGCCCACCTGCTGGGCCTGCCTCACACTTCCTCGATCACGAAGCTGGACATTGCCGGCGGAAAAGCATCCGTGCAGCGGGACGCCGAAGGCGATACCGAATCGCTGGAGGTCGCACTTCCTGCGGTATTCACCGCGCAGCAGGGGCTTAACGAGCCGCGGTATCCGTCGCTGCCCGGCATTATGAAGGCGAAGAAGAAGCCGTTCCAGCGTCTCGGGCTTGGCGATCTTGGCCTGAGCGAAGCGGATGTGGCCGCCAAGACGAACCGCCTCTCCCTCACCCTGCCGCCTGAGCGCAAGGCCGGGCAAATCCTGAAGGGAGACCTTGCCCAGCAGGCCGCGGATCTGGTCCAGCTGCTGCGTACCGAAGCCAAGCTGATTTGAAGAAACCGATAAAAGGAGGAATCCCGAATGAGTAAAACGTTTGTGGTGGTAGCCGAGGTTCGCGGTGGCAGCCTGCGTCAGGTTTCCTTGGAAGCGCTTCAGGCGGCCTCCATTGCCAAAAATGAAGGAGACACCGTCGCTGCCGTGTTAATCGGGTCGCAAATTACGACCCTCGCTGCAGATCTGGCGGGCTATGTGGATGGCCGGGTCTACGCCGTGGATCATCCCGAGCTGGAAATCTACAACGCTGAAGCTTATTTTGATGCCGTGCAAAGCGTGTTTGAACAGGTGACGCCTGACGTGGTCTTCCTTGGCCATACGGCACTGGGCCGGGATCTTGCGCCGAAAGTCGCTGCCCATTTGGGTGCCGGACAAATATCAGACGTGACGGCGATCGAGCAGAACGGCGGCGAAGCGGTCTACACCCGCCCGATCTACGCAGGCAAAGCATTCGAGCAAAAATCGTTCACCGGCGGCCCGCAGGTCGTGACGATCCGCCCGAACAATCTGGCCCCAGCACCAAGCGTATCTTCGCCTGGGGAGATCATCGAGATCGATTACGCCCCTTCCGGCTCCCTCCGCTCGATCGTAAAGGACATCGTCCGCAAGACGTCGGGCAAGGTCGACCTGACCGAAGCGAAAATTATCGTTTCGGGCGGCCGCGGCGTCAAGAGTGCCGAAGGGTTCAAGCCGCTCGAAGAGCTGGCGGATGTGCTGCACGGCGCGGTAGGCGCTTCCCGGGCGGCGTGCGATGCAGGCTACTGCGACTATTCGATGCAGATTGGCCAGACTGGCAAGGTCGTGACGCCGGAGATCTATATCGCCTGCGGCATCAGCGGCGCGATCCAGCATTTGGCGGGGATGAGCCAGTCGCGGGTTATCATCGCGATCAATAAGGATCCCGAAGCGCCGATTTTCAAAGTGGCGGATTACGGTATCGTCGGGGACCTGTTCGAGGTCGTGCCGCTCCTCACCCGCGAGTTTCGCAAGGTGCTGGTTTAACGGTTCGTTGGACATGATGAAGCCCCATATTTAAAAAAACAAAAGCATTCGTCAGCCGGTCCACCACCGGCCTGACGAATGCTTTTTCCTTGTCTTGTCGTGTATGAAGCGGTGTTCAAAGGAACAACGCGGCAGCTCAGACGTTTGCCGAAGCTAAAGCTTCTTTAATCTTCCGGTTCACCCATTCGCGCTTAGCGATCAGCCATTCCTCTTCACGCGGGTAGCGGCTGAACGTGATCGGCTCGGGCAAATCTTCCTCCAACGCCTTCAGCACATTCTCCCTGCCGATTTTCGATTCGAGCAGCTGGAGTGCACGCAAATCCTGCAGCGCTTCGTTCATGACCTCAAGCCGGATCGATTCGACCGGCACGCCGCCAGGTCCCGGATACACGATAAACGGATCGCCTGACGGAAAAGCTTTGCCGGCATCGGTCGTCTCGTATGGGTCAATCTCGCCTTTGGAGTATTGCGAATAATAGAAGTTGTAACCCCAATGTAAAAATCCGGCGGCGTCAAATTTGTACAGCTGGTAACCCAGAATCCGATTGCGGGCCGAAGGGAAGCACATGAAGCGGTTAGCCACCTCATTATATTGGGAACAGCAATAGTACGTCCAGAGCGGCTGGACGTTATGCTCCAGAAACGGCTCGATATGGTTACTGGCCGGAATAGGCGTTTTCACCAAACCATTTTCGAAGAAATCATAATCCGACAGGGCGTCGATGATCGGGAATCCTTGCAGCAGACCGCCCAGCAGCTTGCTCGCATAGCCATAAGACTCCAGGTGATCCGCCCCGGGCTCATCGGAAATGTGGAAATAGCTTCGTTCCGACAGGTTATTGGCATGAATCCATTCCGTTAGCGCCGGAACAAACTGCTCCAGGAACAGACGATACGTTTCACCGGTGGCATCGGTCTCCCATCCGAAAATCTTCTGTAGATTTCCGTCTACGGATGCCATAATCTTCGGTGCATGCTTCGCGCCCCACTGCGTGAACAAATGGGAAAATTCTAAATAGCGGATGCCCTTCTCATCGCACAGCTCAACCCATCTTGCGAGCCGGTCAAAGCCGAACGCGTATTGGTCTTCTCCCGTGACGGTCACATCCACAAGCTGAACCGTCGGCCGCTCCCCGCCGACCTCGGTGTCCAGTGGCGGCGTAAAGACGGGCGTCAGAATCATGTTCATGCCATGCTTCACGGCCGTATCCATATACTGACCGATCACCTGCCAGTGCTCTTCGCTGAATACGTCCAGCTTGTAATAGGTCGCCAGGCAGTCGGTATGGAACCATTCGGTATGTATCAGTTTCTGGGGAGGCAGCTCCTCAGGAATCAGCTCCAGCTGAAAAGTCTCCACTCCGGCAACTTCCCCATCCCCGGATGCAAAACGGACGGTGATCGGATAGCTGCCCGCCGGCGTCTGACCATTCGGCTGAAGCGTAATCCACACACTTTGCCACTCTCCCGGTACGGCCGGAATCGTTTGTTCTTCATCCAGCGGATACAGTGGATCCGGAAATAGTCCCGGCTCTGCACGCAGGACATGTTCATCGTGATCCGGATATACAGGAAGTCCGGACGGCACGAGGCCAACGCGGCGTACCGTTACCGGCAGTGCGGCCGGAGCATCTACGATGACCCTGAGATCGTTCACCGGGCCTTCCGTCCGGTAAGCGGCTTGAAAAGCATACGTTTCGTTGCTGAGCATCGACCCGCCGGTCACGGGATTTTCGGTTCCCTGTCCATCCGGAAATACTTTGGATAACGAGCTGAGAAGCCTGGTCTGAAATACTTGATTCTGATTCATTGAGCCAATGATCCCTCGCTTTCAAACGGTATGCTGTATCTTTCGCTGTCCGTCCCCGGCATCCTCTTTAAAAAATCCAAAAATAAATATTTTTTTAATTTACAAAAACTTCCCCATCTTCCGGAATGATTACCCTGCTGCTGTATCCCGCCTTTTCTATCGCATCTCTCAGGTCATCCCTTGTTACAAAGCAGTGATTGATCGCTTCCATGTGAACGGCAGCCACCTGCGTATCCGGATGATGGCGCAGAAGAGCAAGCACGTCATTCTCATCCATGATGATCGGATCTCCCGTCACAAAGCGGGCGCCGCCGGCGTTAACGATCGTCAGATCCGGCTGGTAAGCATCAAGCGCCTCTTCAACATCACGGCACCATATCGTATCGCCTGCAATGTAGACCGTCGGTTCGCCTTCGGCTTGAAGGACAAAGCCGCACACGGGCCCCATTTGTTTCCCGATTTCTCCTGTTCCGTGCTGACCTCCGGTACGGGTCACAGTGATTCCCTGAAACGTAACACTTCTTTCGACCGGCGTCGTGCGGGCAAATCCGGCTGCCCGGATCTCGCCTTCGTCCTCCGGCTGGCAGAATACCGCCGTCTCCTTGCTGATTTGCTTCTGGGCAGGCTCATCCCAGTGATCCGGATGCCGGTGGGTGACCAGCAGCGCATCTGGCTGCACGAGCTTATCCACCTCCACTGGCAGGGGTACCCGCGGGTTGCGCAGTTCGTTGGCGGTATTGATTACCGGCGGGTTGGCCTCCTTCTCGCTGAACATCGGATCGACGAGAAGAGTTACACCGGCATATTCAATAAACAATGTGGCATTGCGGATCAATTGAATTTTCATTTCCATTCACTCCCGGTTTGGTTTATGATTCTGTTATTCACGATACCAGTATAAAACAGGAAAACGTGTTCTTTACATAGCCTGGCGAAACGATATTGGCAGCTATATTTTCACGGTGAAAGGAATGAAGGGCAAGATGAGCAAACAAGATATCGATGAGATCGACCTTAAAATATTGCAGCTGCTGGTGGAAAATTCTCTCCAGTCCAACAAGGAGATCGGAGAAAAGGTACATCTCACCGGTCAGGCGGTGGGTGCCCGCATCCGGAAGCTCCAGGATCTGGAGGTGATCGAGGGTTATACGCTGCGGTGCAATCCGGGCAAGCTCGGACTCCAGGTCAGTGCTTTTATTACGGTCTTCATGAAATCCGCGGATACGCATGCTTCGTTCCAGCATTACATCCAGCGTACCCAGTCCATCGTGGAGGCACACCGGATCAGCGGTGAAGGCTGCTATCTCCTTCGAGTGCAGGTGCCAACCCCTATGGACCTCAATGACCTTCTGGGCGAGATGGTTCAGTTCGGCAATTATAAGGTCAATTTGTCCATCGGCCAGCTAAAATAGCCTATCAAAAAAAGAGCTCCCCATTCCTGTTCGAGATGGAATAAGAGCTCTTTTTTTGCAGAGTTTATAACCTTTTTTAATTTGCTTGTTACTGGACGACCGGAATCGTCATCTCGAGATCTTTATGATAAGTTTTAAGCGGTTCCCCCTTACTGTCGGAAACGATGGTCCAATCCTTTTTCACAGTCAATGTATAAGGCTTGATCGTAATGGAGGTCGGTGTTTTGTCAAACGGCTTGTAAGCCTCATCTTCATGATATTCAGTACCCGGGCTGCTGTTGAAGTATCCGATCATGTTCTGCTTCACCGGATTTCCATCCTGATCCACGATGTCGTAATACATTTTGCTCGGGCTTAAATCTCCTGTTTGCTCTGATGTCACAGGAACGCTGCCTTTGCTGTCCAGTACGAGTCGTGTCGTTATCGGCGTCAGATCCACCTGCTTGACCGTATAGCTGAAACCGCCGCTGCTTTGCGTTTGGTCCGGATGAAGGACGACGGCTCCTTTCGCCAGGTTTTTGACAGGAACGACGAATTCAAACGGTTCCTGGATGCCGGTGACGTTCAGTTTTACGGACATATCAAACGCTTCGGGCAGGTTTAGTTCGGTCAATCCTTTCGTCAATTCATACATGGCCATGTTTCGAATCCATTGGCCACCTTCCGTTTTGCCTACAGCGTCCGTGAACATACCGAAAAATTTGCTGTGTCCTTGGATGTTGACTTCCGGCATGTAGATATACCCTTTTTTCTGCTGTTCCAATGCAACGGTTTGGATCAGGTTCCCCTTCTCATCCTTCGCCCCTGCCGGTGGATAAGGGGAGAGCATCGTATCGTCGTCCACGCCCTGACGTTCAATAGCGAACGCAAGCCGGGTTCCATCAAACATCACCTCTTTAATGCTGAGCGTCACCCCGTCTCTCGTTACACTCAAGTTCGGTGCAGTTGTCAGTCCTGTAGTGCTGGCCTTCTGCAAAGTGCTGTCCGAATTGTATTGGAACACACTGCCGATCCACGGCACGTTTTTTAAGGCATCCGCCATAACTGGGGATACGAAGCCACTTCCCATTACCACGCCTCCAAGCATAGCTGCAGCTGTTACGCTAATCGCCGTCTTTTTCTTCCAGGTTCCTCTTCCGATACGTTCGCTTCTGCTGGATCTACTCATCTCATTCAGCCTCTCCATAATTTGATTGGCGTAGCTTTCTTGCGGCATTTCCTTTTGCTTAACCGTTCTCCGCAAATGCGCCATCAGCTCTTCTTCAGTTAGATCTGACCATTCGTTCATGGGTTACCCCTCCTTTGATCTTCTTTTGCAGAATCAGTTTTTTCCGGACACGTTCGAACTTTTTGCGCAGGGTTGCCGGTTTGCAGTCCATAATCTGTCCGATCTCTTCGAAGCTGTACTGCTCCACTGCCCGCAGAAGCACGAGATGCCTTTCTTCAGGCTTCAAACTCATCAGCAGCTCTTCCACCTCTGGTACGCTGTCCTTTTGGTGCTGATTCTCCAACTGCCGAATCTCTTTTTGGAGAGATAACGTCTTCTTTTGCCGGCTCTTCTTTCTGGCCATGTCCATGCAATGGTAGTAAGCAACTTTATACAACCATGAGGAGAAGGAAACCTGGTGCTCATATTTATGGATGGATTGATACACCTTGATGAAAATTTCCTGCAGCGCATCCTCCGCTTCCTCGCGGTTCTTCAAAATGTAATAACAATACGTATAAATCTGACGCTCAAACGTACGGATGATGTCGGCAAATGCCTGCTTATCTCCTTGTTTGACGCTTTCTACGACGCTCTCGATAGGTTGTGTCGACTCTTCCCCGGGGTTGAGGTATTTCATGGCATCACCTCCCTTGTTGTCCCATCCTCACCCTGTATAACGTTTGGCAGACTGCCGAATGTGACATCGGTCCGAAATAAAAACGTCCCTTATCGGAAAACATGCTTTCCGGAAGGGACGTGAGAAGGATTTGGATCTTTGACGTACTCCTTAGAACATTCCCCCAATTAGATGCATCAGGAGCGAAAAAGGTTATGAAGCTAGAACATTTACCAATCACAGTAACTCAAAGTTAAGTTCCGGTGAATGAGCAGCGGTTATCGGCTCTATTGGTTGCTCCAGATAACCCAATTCCAGAACGGCGACGATCCGCTCCTCTTGGTGAACACCAAAACGATGGGCGGATGCTCGATCATAAATCCAGTCGTTCATCGTCATTCGGACGTGTAGCTTGCTCTCCTGCACGAGCAGGTGAAGGTTTTGCACGAGGCAGCATGCGGCCGCGAAATCTTCTTCCCTTTTATGGGCATCGCGCTCTTCTTTAATCACCAGAATCAAATAAGCCGGCGCCTCCTCCTGTAATCCGGCCATGATGTCTGTGCTGCCTGACCCGATAAATATAAAACGCCACGGCTCCCGCAGTCCGTCGTTCGGAGCCCATACGGCCACATTTAACAGATCCAGGACATGAATTTCAGGAACTGGCCGATTGCTGTAGTTTAACGTATGTCCTGTATTTGTGATATCGGTGATGTTCATGGGTTCGCCTCCTTATCCCGATATGATCGTCCATTTCTTTTCTGCGCGTGTCCTGGCTCTCGCTTTCGGTATTTTGTCAAAATAGCCGAGGTGTAATATTCCCACCAGTTTCTCCGTTGGTTTCATCTGGAAAAGGTGGAATAACTCCCGGCTCTGCATCATCGGCTCCGTGTCCCATAGGGTGCCAAGCTGCCGCTGCCAGGCAAGCAGCTGGAAGTTTTGCATGATCCCGCAAACTGCAGCGTAATTCATGTCATTTGTCCTTCTGTCCTCATTCGTGCTGGCAATAACAGCCAAATGACCGGGTATTTCCGTTACTCTTTTTCGGACAAAATCCCGAATTTTTTCCGGCAGCCATTTGACCAGTTTGTTCTTCACCAAGGGCTCAAGCATGCAGGCAGCAAGACGTTCCCTGGATTCCGCCGTTCCTGCATATACGTACCGGTAACTTGAAGCCTCGCCGGAAGGATAAGGATATAAGCCCTGCGCTTCGCGGAGCAGCTCCCGCACAAGTTCCTGATCCACCTCGGGAGAGGATTTAAACCTGCGGATGCTTCTGCGCTCTTGGATGATTTTCGCCCATTCCATGATTCGACCCCTCCTGTTCATTCAGACTTGAAAACTGCCTATGATGTGATTCTCCACTCCTGACCAACGCATTACAGCCTCGCGAATCACTCGTCGGTTCCAAGTACTGCATCCCGGCTCGCTGTTATGAGTTGATTAAAACCATATGTTTCATTCGAAACAATAAATGTACGTGAAAGGAATGCTCATCGTTCTGCTTTTAGCCTATTCATGGAAAGATGATCTTTTCAGAATCGATCGTTCCTTTTAAAGAGATAAATGTATGCTTCGGATAAAAAAATTTGATTGTAACAGTTAAAATGCTTCCGATACTCTCAATTATTTATTCATATGAAACAATTTTATTGTATAGATTTATCCGGCCTCTGTCAATTCCGTTTTCATGCCTGTATCGGTCATGCAGCTTGGGTACGTTGACGTAAGTCGTTAAAGGCTCTGTTCGACGCGGTTCACACTTACCATGATGTTAGTACCTGTACTAAAAGTGCGTACTTACAGCGTGGCGGGGTATTTTTTATACTCAATACGAAGTCATTATCGAACAAAGGAGGATCAATCCGATGAAAACCTTAGTCATCGTATCGCATCCAAGCATTGAAACGTCTGTCATTAATAAACGGTGGGTCCAAGAGCTCCATAAATACCCGGAAAAATACACGGTCCATGACTTGTACAAAGCTTATCCTGACCAATCCATTGATGTGGAAAAAGAGCAGCGTTTGGTGGAAACGCATGACCATTTGATGCTGCAGTTTCCAATCCAGTGGTTCAACTGTCCGCCTCTCCTGAAACAATGGCTGGACGAAGTGCTGGCATACGGCTGGGCTTATGGTTCGAACGGTGGCGACAAGCTAAAGAACCGCAAAGTCGCTCTTGGCGTCTCTGCAGGGATCAAAAAAGCGGATTACAGCGAAACAGGCAGGTACCGTTATACACTGGAGCAAATATTGGTTCCGTTTGAAACGACCTTCCGGTACTGCAATGCGGATTATCGTTCGGTTTTTGCATTCTACGGTACGGAGAGCGAGCCAGGTGAAAATGTGCCGGGCGCGGAAGCCGATCAGCCTGTGGACGAACTGGAACAAAGCGCGCGGAACTATTTGAAATTTATCGACTCCCTCTAAACCGGCAAATGGATATGGCCATTAAAAAAGAAGTATCTCCCTGTACGGGAAATACTTCTTCTAATGAGCCGAATTACGGGATGCCTATCGCTGAACAGCCTCAACGCCGGGAACAAAGTTATTCTCCCCCCACTCGCACATCAGATTTAGGACAGGGATGAGGGAAAGACCCCGTTCGGACAACGAATATTCGACCTTCGGGGGAACCTGAGGAAATTCCTTGCGTAAGACCAGACCGTCCGCCTCCATCTCTTTTAACATGACGCTAAGTGTTTTAAAGGAAATGGTTCCGATACTCCGCTGGAGTTCATTAAAACGCATCACTTGATGTTCGGACAACCAATACATGATGATCATTTTGTATTTGCCGCCGATTAAGGACAGTGTATATCCAAATCCGGTGTCTTTGAGCTTAACGCCGCCCGGAACACAGGTTTCCCGCACAGGAGCACCTTCCTTTCGCCAAGACGATCTGTCTCCATTATATAGGCTAAGTTCTTCAGCGTAAAAGGATGTGCAGGGAATAACGGCCGCTTGCCCGGTAAACGATGCTTACCCATCAAAAGATGCTTACCTATACATTTCTGCCGTATGCCTCAATCTGCGTCAGGGCCGGAAACGGCGTCTCATCGCCTTTGATCAAGCGCTTGAGCACCAGCCATTGGACCGTGCGGGGAGAGATGTCAAAGTATTGGATGCTGCGGATTTTTGCAGGATGGAGCTGCTCCTCTGACCCGTCGGAAAAAGCAACCGTGACTTCTTTCCACCAGCTGTCATGCGGAAAATCGCCGCGCAATACAAGGCCCAGCCGGTCAAGCTGCACCTTACGACCGAAATCCAGTGTCAGCTCGGCATCCGGCTGCTGGTTAATTCCCCAGGATTGATACGGGTAAGAACCGTGGCTGTAATTGGCATAGACGCCATCGATGGCGTTGCGGGCAAAGAAGGTCGGGTCATTTCGGGTTTCGACATTCGCATGAGCATGCGGGAAAGCGCCAGAGTCGTGCTTCTGGTCATGAGGGTTTAAGGCCAGATTACGGTACTGGCTGATCTCATTCTCCGTCGCATACCGGGCAGTAACATAATGCTTCGATCCGGCAAAAGCGTTCTCGGGATACGCTCGTTTGTACGCCAGCGGAATCTCGTATTCCCATGTGGTTCCCTTGACATAAATGAAAGACGGATTGAGCGTCTCATCCATCTGAACCACGATATACGAATCCGGCTGTTCCATCGTGACTCTAAACTTGTCGCCCTCGGCGTACTCCACACGCTGGCAGGCCAGATGCGTAAACCCTTCTTCTTCCCGTTCTATCAAATGGACATGCATCGTTTGCGAATCGCTGTACTCCTCCGTCCTCACTTCATCTTGACGATTCAATAACTCGAGCTTGATTGTCGGCATCATCGTTCTCTCCCCATTTCAGAGTATCAAATGAACTTGATTGGATTGATATAAACTAATAAGAACATTATATAACGGTTCATATGAACGCTAAAGAGATTTTTTAAGATTATAGAATTTATAAATTTCAGCGAAGCTGAACCATTCTATAATCGCAAGAAAAACTTCAACTAAACGCGGTCTGTCTTCTTTGAAGGTACGTCGATAGACGTTTTTCTTATCATCACCTGGTGATCCTTCAGCTTGATTTGGACAAGAAAATAATTGTAAAAGGTACGACAGACCCTGAATCGGCCTAAAATCCGGTCCCCCGTTTATTTGTGCCAAAAGCGCCCTAATATACAGCGTTTTTTGTTATACTAAAATTGCATTAAATCTATATTTAATGCAATTTATCTTTAAATCGATCAGGTGGGTGCCAAGCTGATGAAATATACGGAAGTTTTTGAGCAATATGAACGCGAAACGAAGCTGTTTGTTTCCTATATGAAGGATCGTGAATATTCACAAGAAACGCAGAATGCTTATTTTCATGATCTCAAGCATTTTTTGACGTCGCTGGACGGCAAAGCCGTTTCGGAAGTTTCAGAGATTGATGTAATGTATTTCCTGACCCGTGTGCGTGAGAGCGGCGCAGGCGCCCGGTACCGCAACCGGTGCCAGTCGGCCATCCGCCTCTTTTATAAAGTCATGATTCGATTCAAGTTAACGGACCATAATCCGGCGATGAATATTGAAAAAGCAAAGGTCGAGAAGAAAAAACAACCTGTGTATCTTCAAAAGCAGTTTCTCGATGCATGCCTGGGACTGGTTGAAGGAAGGTATATGATTCGGGACGTTGCGATCGTCGCCCTGATGGCCTATGCGGGACTTCGTGTCAGTGAGATCGTGAAGTTAAACATTTCGGAATTCGATCAGGAAGGGAACAACATCGGTGTGCTCGGAAAAGGGGGGAAATGGCGCTACATCCCCCTCCCTGCCGAAATGACCAACTTACTGCAAACATGTCTGAGCGAGCGGATCCCTCCCCGGAATGCCAAGGAAACGGCTTTTTTTATTTCCCAATTCCGGCGCCGTATCAGCAAACGAATGGTACAGAGTATCGCGGAAAAAACCTTTCAAGCCCTGTTCGAAAAGTATCCGCATTTATCGGGAAGAACGCTGTCCGCCCATAAGCTGAGACACTCTTTCGCTACGGATTTGCTGCACAACGGAGCCGACCTGCGGACGGTTCAAGAGCTGCTTGGCCATGAGGATATTTCCACGACCCAGATCTACACCCACGTATTGGATGAGGCCAAAGAGCGTGCGATGAATAATATCCGGCCGGCCATTCCAGGGGAGTTGTTGAATGGACAAGCTTAAACGGGCGGCAGAATTTATTTGGGGAACGCAAAAAGCTCCCGAATGACCGACCTGAGATGTGCAGGTCTTTTCATTGGGAGTATGAAGAACATAAGCTAATCTTGAGCCGATGGGGTCATCCGACGCTAATCGTTCAGCTTGGCGCCGCCCAGCAGCTGCTTCTGCATCCACTGGTTCGAGACGAGCGCATCCCCGTCCGCCTTTAGCTGATGATACAGCCGAGCGCGAAGTTCTTGCAGGATGCCGGCATGCTCCGCATCGCTGACTACATTATTCAGCTCGCCGGGATCAGATTGCAGCTGATACAATTCGTCGATATCCGTTGGATTCCAGATGTATTTCCACTGCCTGGTCCGGATCATACGCTGCGTATACAGGCCGAACTGCTGACCGTTGTATGTGGATACAACCGTGTCCCGCCACGGCTCAGTCAGTCCCTCGCCGGCAAGCAGCGGAAGCAGCGATTTCCCCTGCAGATGGCCAGGGTTACATAACTCAAGTCCCAGGATGGACAGTAACGTCGGAGGCAGATCCAGAAAATTATACACGAAATCATCGCAGGTTTGCCCGGGATACCGAGCGCCGGACCAGCGAATGATGAGCGGCACCCGAACGACATCGTCATATAAAATATAGTGCTTATCCATCATGCCATGCGAGCCGCACATATCACCGTGGTCGGCGGTAAAGATGACCATCGTATTCTCTGCGGCCCCTATGCGTTCCAGAGCATCCAGCACTTTGCCAATGGCATCGTCAAGCTGACTGATCAATCCGTAGTACCGGGCAACAATGGGCGCCCAGTTATCCCATGTAAAATGCTCCACGCCCCAGCTGAGCTGCTGCTGCCGCTGGATGTACGGCTTGCCCGCCAATGAGTCCCTGAATCCTTCCCACTCCGGCATGTCAGCGGGATCGTACATGTCATTATACGGCGCGGACGGCCTGCACGGCAGGTGCGGTTCTGAGAAATGCAGCGCCATGTGCCAAGGCTCCCCGCTGGAATGAAGGCGTTCCAGTTCCGCGGCTGCACGGTCTGCAAACCAATGCGTCTTTGCGTCCTCCAGCGGAATGGGATTACTCTCGCCGAAGTATCCGTTTGTAAAATGCACGTCCGGGTACTTCTTCTTGGCATATTCGTCGTACTCCGCTTCACCGAGATACGAATGATATCCATAGGCCGTCGCATCGTAATCGGGATTCACACCCCATTTCCCCAAGTAGGCACAGGAATACCCGTTTTCTGCAAGCGTCCTCGCCCAGGTGTAGGCATCAGGAGGCAGCGCCGCAACAGGAAGCGCCCCGCTGAAGTTCCACAAGGCGCCAAACGTTTCCGGCCGGCTGCCATGGAGCAGGGACTGCCTCGCCGGGCAGCAGACCGGCAACACGGAATACGCATGAGAGAACGCCGCGCCGCCTGCAACCAGCCGGTCCAAATTCGGCGTGCGGACCGGATGCTTACCACTGTAGCCCACGCAGTCGTACCGAAGCTGGTCCGCGGTGATCAGCAGTACATTGGGACGCGGATTACGCATGTGCACCGCTCCTGAACTCGCTCGGTGAGCAGCCGGCATGCCTCACGAAGAGCCTGCTGAAGAATGACGGATCGTCATAGCCGACGCTGGCGGCCACGGCAATCACCTTCTCGTCCGATTCGGCCAGCATCCGCTTGGCCCGTTCAATCCGGATTTCATGGAGGACGTCGAATACGCTCTTGTGGAATTCTTCCCTCATGATGCGGTTAAGCTGGCGGGTACTGACGTTAAATAAACCGGAAAGGGATTGGAGCGTAATTTTTTTATCGAAGCTCCGCTCCAAATAACCGTAGATCCGGCGGGCTGTCATCACCCGGTCCAGCTGGCGCGGCGAAGCATAGCTTTTACGGCTGTGCATAAGCGCGTAATATCGAGAGAGGAGCACCAGCAGCTCCACCAGCTGAAGCTTGATCACCGTCGTATGCCCCAGGACGCGCGCTCCGATTTCCCGGATCATGCTGTCAAGCAGCGTAAGGACGGAAGCCGCTTCCTGTCCGAGCAGGTTTAAATGATGATTGAAACGGACGTCATGCTTCAGGAAAGGATGCACATAGAAGTAATCCATCGAAGTGGTAATCTCCAGCTCCCTGAGCAGGGCGTCCGAAATGAAGGACGGCATGAACAGACAGTTGATGATTTCCATCTTCTCTCCTTGTTCCACGTCATAGGCATGTATCTCGCCCGGGTTGATAATGAACACGTCCCCTGCCCGGATGTCATAACGCGTTCCTTGAAAGATATGACTCCCTTTTCCCTTCACAACGTAGACGAGCTCGACGAATTCATGCCCATGCTCGGCAAGCGATCCCTGCTCGGTCCGTGTGATCCAGAACGGAAATTCTTCCTTCATGTAGCCCCGGCTATTGAGAATTTCCTGCACACAGCAGCACCTCCTTCTGACCGTTAGCCATTAATGGCAGGACGAAGCTGCCTGATCAAACCGCTCCCGCCGCGGATCCCGCTGCCATTCGTCCCAGCTCATGCCGGAAGCGGACAGAATTTGCTCGATCCGTCTCCGGAACGGCAGCCCTGCCTCGACGAGCTGCCGGATCATCGGATCCTCGCGGCCGCCGAGCTTGCTGCTGACCCATTCGCCGATTTCCTGTTCGAATTGATCGGCGAGCTCCGGAAGCTGATCCGCCAGATTGTCTTTTTCGGCGGGGTCGGCGATCAGATCATACAATTCCCTTGGCGGACGGGTGAACGGCCCCGAATCGTACGTTCGGATGAACTTGTACCTCGATGTCCGAATGGCTCTGGCTGCCTGCCAGGCGCATTCGCTCAAAAATATTTTCTCCGCCGTTCCTTCGGCTTCTCCTCGAATCGCCGGCCATAAACTTTTGCCGTCCAACCCGATAGGATCAGTTAGCGTAGCAAGGTTAATATGTGAAGGGTGCTCTTGACGGATCGACTCCAGAACGGTCGGCAGCAGATCTACCTGCTGAACCAGCCCATGCACTCTCTTTCCGGATGGAATTCTGCCCAGCCATCGCATGATGAGTGGAACGTGGACGGTCGGTTCGTACAATCCGCAGTGGTCCCAGTATATATCGTGCTCCGTCAGGCTTTCCCCATGATCCCCGAAAAGAATCAGCAGGGTATCCTCGGCAATTCCCAGTTTCTCCAGATGGTCGTCCAGCTCCTTCAACCGGTCGTCTAAATACCGGATTTCTGCGTCGTAGAGCGCATCATAATAAGCACTGTCCGTTACCGGTCCGACCAAATCGTAGTGGTGGTGTTTAAAAAACGGATATGCCGGGTGATTATACGCCCGCTCCATGCTGCGGTTGGCCGGATCATAGGGATCACGGCCGCTGTCGTAAAATTCGGGAATATAGTCTGCCGGCGGCAAATAAGGCGTGTGAGCATCCCAGTAATGGAGGAACAGAAAAAAATTCTCCTCCCGATGCGCCTCAATCCACGGGAATGCCAGCTCGTTGACCGTCACGCCGTCGATCCAGCGGTTGCCGCCGACGCTGTTCGTATAATAGCGGTAACCTCTGGCGAACCATTCCTTCAATTGATACAAATTGTCTACCGCCGAGGTCGTGAATCCGGCGCTTCGCAGCATTGTCGGCAGCCATGGCACCGACTTCGGCAGGTGAGCCAGCTCGGAACCATGCGATACAACGCCTGTTGTGAGTCCGATTTTGCCCGTGAAAATCCCGGTATGCGCCACTTCCGTCGGAATATCCGCGGCATACGCCCGTTCGAAGAGAACGCCCTGGGCGGCGATCCGGTCCATATGCGGACTTGTCGGCTTGGTGTAACCATACCCGGTTAACCGGGAAGCGCGAAGCGTATCCAGCGAAATCAAAATGATTTTCATCCGTCGTAGTCCTCCTAAGGAGCTGCCTTTTTTAGCGGTGCCCTGCGATTCAGCCAGGATAGAATCTGATCGCTGTTGTGCTGAAGCGAATGGGATGATGTGCAAATCGTGATGTCGGGATCGGAAGGGATGTCGTAAGGATCGGATATTCCGGTGAAATGCTTCACCTCTCCCCGCCTTGCTTTGGCATACAGGCCCTTCACGTCACGCCGCTCGCACTCCTCCAAAGGACATTTAACATACACTTCGACGAAACCCGGAATTTCTTGCCTTGCGTAGTCTCTCATTTCAGCATATGGCGTGATGGCGGATACGAGCACATGGACTCCGTTACGGGCAAGGAGCTTAGAGACGTAGGCGATTCTTTTAATGTTCTCAAACCGCTCCTCACGGCTGAACCCGAGGCCTTTGCAAATCGTTTCCCGCAGCTCGTCGCCGTCCAGCAGTTCTGCGCGGACTCCCCGCTGCAGCAGCTCATTCGCCACATAACGGGCCGTCGTCGTTTTGCCGGCGCCCGAAAGGCCGGTAAACCATAACACCGTTCCTTTCTCTTCCTGCCTTATATTCATCCTTAAGTACCTCCTGCTTATGGGCTGGTCGGCACCTCTACGGGTATTCCGCCGGACTGATGCGATCGGATAGCCGCTTCGATGACTTCCTGTGCGGCGAGCGCATCCGAGCCGGAAGCCTCGATGTCTTCTGGGGTAGCTCCTCCCTTGATCTGTTCGATCAAGCGGTTGATCCGGTGCTTGAACGTGTCGTCAAAACCCTGCATCCCGCCGAACAATGGATTGCGCAGCACCGTAAGTTCATCCGATTGATGCGGATAATACGTCATGCTCTCATAGACGTTGTCGATGACGATCCGGCCTGTAGTGCCGGCCGCTTCACAGAACTCGATCGGGTGGCGCATGGAGGCGTCGTAACTGCCGGTTAGATGACCGACTGCTCCTGAATCGAACTCCATGTTGACGGAAACGGTCGACCACGAATTCCGCCCCGGCGCTTTCGTCATGAATGCCTGCACCCGCTTCACGTCGCCGGCGAAGTAGCGCATGACGTCGATGGAATGCGGATGGAGCGCACGCATGTGCAGCCACTCCGTATCCTCCTGCCGGTTTGAAATGGTTAGCCGCATGTTCATATACAGCATGGAACCGAGCTTCCCTTGTTCGATGAGTTCCTTAGCCTTGTACGCGGCAGGCGTAAAGCGGTGATTCAGGTTGCAGGCGAGTCTTATGCCTTTTTCCCGGGCCAGGGCGACCATGCTGCGGGCCTCTTCGATCCGGTTCGATATGGGTTTCTCGACGAGCACGTCTTTTCCTGCTTCGATCGCGATAACGGCAGGCTCGAAATGATGGCTCCCTTTCTCAACCCCTGCCGTCGCCACGGCCACCATATCCACAGACTCTGCGGCGAGAAGTTCACGCAGATCTGTGTAGAAAGGAACGCCATGCTCGAGTCCCGCCGCTTCAGCGCGTTCCGCTATAAGGTCGCATACGGCGACAAGTTCCGTATCCGGGTGCTGCTTGTATGCCCGGCAGTGAATCTTGCCAATATGATTCACACCGACGACAGCAACCCTGATCATCGGGATTCCGCCTTTTCCTTCGCCTGCAGCGAACGCGCCTTTTTGATGGACCCGATGTGAAGGGAATCATACACTTCCTGGGACGAGGTGAATTTCTTGCCTGTTCCATGCCAATTCAGATTGGTATAGATCGGGTTGACTCTTTGGGTCTCATGCTCTCTCTTGGCGATGTGATCCTCCATCCGTTTCGTAAGCAACGCAACGACATCCGGCTCCTGCTCCGCGACATTATGATTTTCTTCGGGATCAAGAATGAGATTATACAGCTCCACCTCAGGCTTGAAATGGAAGTCCGGTTCAAGCGCCCGGATCAGCTTCCATTCCGGTGTGCGCCAGCCATGCTTGCGCATCCAGGTGCACTCGGTGATATAAAATTCGCTGATCCGGTTCCGCTCCTCACCTGCGATCGTCTTTCGCAGACTGCGACCGTCAAACTTCGTCTCCACCGGAATTTCCAGGAGATCCAGAACCGTAGGCATCACGTCCGAAATGACAGTGACGTCGGATACCCGCTTACCGGCCGGTACGCGGCCAGGAAACTTGATGATGAGCGGGACGACCAACGTGCAGTCGTACATCCCATGATGGTCGAAATAACAATCGTGCTCATACAGCGTCTCACCATGATCGGCGGTGATGATCACAAGCGTGTCATCCTCCAGGCCCATCGCGCTGAGCTTGGCAAAAATGGTTTGAATGCAGGCATCCATATAGGCAACAGCCCCGTCATACTGCGCGGTCACGTATTCCTGGTCGGTGACCCCTTCCGGAATCCAGGATTTCAAAAAATCGGCAAACGGTTTGAATGCGTAGACCGGTTCCATGGAGCGGTTGCCGGGATCTTTTTCGTCACTGCCGTAAAACATCCGTTCGTACGGCGCGGGCGGCAAATAGGGGGAATGCGGATCCATATGCCGCAAAAAGAGGAAAAACGGTTTGTTGTCTGCTGCCAAGCGTTCCAGCTCAGGTACGGCCACTTCGTTCAAATTTTGCGCTTTCGGCGTTCGTCCCGTTTCATCGGGCAGCCAAGCCTCGTAATCCAGATACGTACCGAATCCGCGCGAGGACGGATTGCCGGTAAAACCGATACAAGTCGTGTTATAACCATGATCGCCCAGCGTTTCAGCCAGAGTCTGCACATGATCGCCCAATGGTCCTTCATGGCGGAGTGCCACGACGTCCGTTCCGAACACGTCCATGCCGGTCAGCATAGACGCGTAGGCCGGAGTGGTCGGAATGCTGGGGCTGAAATGCTTCTCGAACAGGACGCCATCCTTTGCCACGCGGTCGATATATGGGGTCGTCAGCTTTTCGTAACCATACGAGCTCATATGATCACGCCGGAGGCTGTCGATGCCGAAAATAATGACGTTTGACTTACGCTTAGGCTCATTCTTACGCTTACGGTTGCTCATGTCGATTGAGTTCACTCCTTACCAAATATGGATTTACCGCGCACCCAAGTTCTTGAGGATCGCGTTCAAGTAGCCGTACGATTCAGCCGCAACGATGGATACCTGCGCCAGCGAATGCTCCGGTGAAGCGCCGATGACCTCTAACACGACCGGGCCGTCATACCCGCCGTCGACCATGGCTTTACAGTAGCCGTACAAATCAATGTCTCCTCTTCCGCACGCCTGCAGCTCGATCGGACCAGGGCCTTGGTCCTTCCCAAGGCAGTCACGGATATGGATGTGATTTACTCGATTTAACACGGCTGGAAGCGCCTCCTCGGCTTGCTCGCCGGCGCGGTGAATATGGCTCGGGTCCATGTCAATGCCGAACGCCGGGGATGGGATAGCCTCCATGGCCCGCAGCGTTGTTGGCGTATTGTGGATCGCGTTGCCTACATGGGCTTTGACACACAGCGTTACGCCAAATGACGCCGCCTTCTCAGACATGCTGGCCAGCTTATCGATCGATGCGGCGAGGTCTTCCTCGACATTCATCTTGCCCCCTGGACCGACGTTCACGATCGGGATCTTCATCTCGGCGGCCGCCTCGAACGCGGGAAGCAGCCGCTGCTCATCGAGCGATGCCACTTCCGTCGAAAGAAGGGACAGGCCGTTCTCTTGTACGATTTCGAGCAGCTCGTTCTTCTGCTCCTTCCAGCGGCTAAGGTCCAGATGTTCGCACATCCCCTGGATGGCGGCAATTTCGACTCCGTCGTAACCGCAGAGCGCGATTTGCTTCGCCGCTTCCGCAAAGCTGAAATGCTTGAATAATACGGAATTGACCCCTAACTTGATCATCTCGGGTTTTCCTCCTTGTTCTTCGAATATTCGAATAATGGATATCATCCGGAATTCTTACTTCAAGTACAGCGGATCTCCATGCAGCGGCGGCAGCGGATGCGGCCGAACGACTTCGCCGCCGAGTTCGTAGGACTCCTGAACCGCATGAACGTATTCCAACACGGCCAGCGCATCGCGGCCGCTGGCGCGCAGCTGGTCCTGTGATACCTTGTTCTCTACATCCTCCAGGAAGGCGTGCAGCCGGTTGTTGAACGTCCGGTTAAAATCGTTTGTGCCAAAATCGGTGACGACCGGCTCCGGTTGAACGCTGATCGCAGCGATGCCCTTCTCCGCTTTCCAAAATGAAACCTTCTCGACGCAATTTTCGATGCAGAATGTTCCCTTGGATCCAGCCACCTCCAGGCTCCACCAGCCGCCGAGCCCATACACCGCATCGCCCCGCTGGCTAAGAAGGTACCCGACGCCGCCATTCGCAAACTTGACATGAATGCTGTTGATGGACACCATCACGTCTCCGGCGCTGCGGCGGAACCCCGGGCGGTCCGAGAACGTTTGGATGTGGGTGATGTCTCCGCAGAAATGCCGCATCACACTGAACGGATGGGTCAGAAACGCCCGCATGTGAAAATACGGATGCCCGCTGATTTTCGCGGAGCCGGCAGGCGCATAATTCGCTTCCCCGCCGTTGAAGCCCATTTTGGCAAGACAATACACAAGCTCGCCGATATCTCCGCCGTCCACGTAAGCCTTCGCCTTCTCTGCAGGAGCGGTGAAATAGTGATTCAGGTTGCATCCGAGATACACCTTCTGCTTCTCCGCGAACGCAACGAGTTCGCGGCCTTCGCGGACATCATTGCAGAGCGGCTTTTCGACGAGCACATGCTTGCCGTAACCGATCGCTTCCATCGCCGGTTCGAAATGCCAGCTCCCGTTATCAATCCCTCCGGTCGTAATGTCCACGACCTGCAAATCCGGCTCGTTCTCGATCATGTCCTTCAAGCTGTAATAGGCTTTGACGCCGTGTCTTTCCGCAGCGGCATTCGCGCGTTCCCGAACGACGTCACATACCGCTACAACATCCGCCAATTCGTCATCCTTATAACAATTGGCGTGGTTATTCCCGATTCCATTCATGCCGACGATTCCGATTTTGACCGCCATGTCCTCATCCCTTTCACCCGTTATTGATTCGCTGCTCCACAATTAGAAGATCTGTAACCGTTTTCTAATAACATCATAATTCCCGTGTTTTTCAGATTCATGGTCGATCGGGACAGAAACCGCACCGATCCGGACGATTTGTGATGCACATTTAGCCGGGTCATTCTTCTAGCCTTTGACCGCCCCTGCCGTCATCCCCGCCACGATTTTCTTGTTAAAGAAAATAAAGAGAATGAGCGGCGGGATCGAGATCAGCACGATGTCCGCAAACAGCAGGTTCCATGATGTCGTGAACCGGCTCATGAAATTGTACAGCGTCAGCTGGATCGTGGCGTTGTCCGCGCCGGGGAAAAAGTAAAGCGGATTGACAAAGTCGTTAAACACATTGATGGACGTCAGCACGATCACAGTCGAGGTCACCGGCTTCAATAGCGGAAAAATGATGCTCAAAAATAACCGGCCGCCGCCGCATCCGTCGATCAAAGCGCTCTCATCGACTTCACGGGGGAGCGTCGCCACAAACGCTTTGTACAGAATCGCCGCAAACGGAAAATGAAGCGCGACTTCGATAAGCGTGATTCCCGCCAGCGTCTTAAACAAGCCGATGGAATCGAGCACCCAGATCGTTGGCACGATGGCCGGCGGGATCATCAGCCCGGCGAGCACAAGAAAATTAATGAAGGAGGACATCCTCCCTCCTTCCCTGCGCTGCAGCACGAAGCCGGCCATCGCCGCCACAATAACGAGGATGCTGATGGACAGGACGGTGAGCAGCGTGCTGTTGATGAATGCGCGGATCAGCATGTAATCCGAGGCGGTCAGGACGGCTTTATAATTGTCCAGGAAATGAAAGCTGGTCGGCCAAGCCATGCTCATATCAGCAGATTCCGCCTGATTCTTAAGCGAATTGATGATGACAAAGTAAAAGGGAATCCAAAAGATCAAGGTACTCAGAAGGAGTGCCACGATACCCAGAGCGATTTTCCTCACCCGTTTAGATAGCCTGCCGTCAGCGCGCTCACTCCTGATTCCGCGGATGCCCCTGATCATGTGATTGCTGCTTATATCTTTGCTCATAAGTTCACCTCGCTTTTCGTCAGGAACTTATAGAGCGGAAACGCCAGCACCGAGACGGCGATGAACAAGATCACGTTACCAGCCGTAGCGAGCCCATAGAAACCGGCCTGGTACTGCTTGTAAATAATGGAGGCGATCAGGTCGGTCGTAAAACCGGGTCCGCCCTTCGTCATCGCCCAAATCAAATCGAAGGAGCGCAGGCCGCCGATGAGTGCAAGAATAATGACGGAGTTCATGGCCGGCCGGCTCAGCGGCAGCGTAATGTTCCAAAAAGCGGAATAGTTGTTCCCTCCGTCAATCTTCAAGGCTTCGTAATATTCCTGGGGAATCGCCGATATCCCTGCGATATAGATGACCGTAGCGACGCCGACGCCCTTCCAGACATCGACCATCGCAACGGACAATAACGCGATTTTTGTATTGCCCAGCCAATCCGGACCGGTGATGCCGAGAGAGGCCAGGACGGTGTTGAACATCCCGTGCGAAGGGTGCATCATCGTGGAAAATGCGATCCCCACAGCGATCGTACTTAACAAGGTCGGAAAGAAAATAACCGAACGCAAATAGTTTTTGAACAGAATCCTGGACGTAAGGAAGGCACCTAGCAGAAGACCAAGCACGACTTTTAACCCGCAGGTCACGACGGCATACACGAGCGTGTTCCGGAATCCGATGCTCAGCGACGTTTCGGAGAAAAACGTGGCATAGTTCTCAAAGCCGATATACGTCCATTTTGTTAAGGTCCATCTCGTCATGCTGAAGAAAAACGAAAGGATGGTAGGGAGCAAATAAAAGACGAAGTAAATGATGCCGGCTGGCAGTAAAAAGAAATACGAATACGTTCTCATCTTGGTTTTGGTCATGAAGTTCTCCTTTCTCGGCGGTTACCAGCCAGGAAGATTCAGCTGCTGCGCCTGTTTCTCCACGTCCTTGTCGTAGTCTTCGGCCCCTTTCTTTCCTGTGCTGATGCCGCTGCCGACAGCGACCGTAATGTTTTCGAGGTTCGGCCCTTTGACCGGGGAAACGAATTCAAGCGCTGGAGCAGTGTGCCCCTCGTCGAAATAATGCTGCATGTCTTTTACGGCACCGTAAGAATCGTCCGGCAGTGTGGCGCCTTTGATCACGTATGGTCCCGCCGCTTTCACCTTGGAAGCGAATACGGCCTGACCTTCCGGAGAGACAAAATAGTCCACCCATTTCTTTGCCGCGTCGGCATTTTTAGTGTCTTTGTTGATATACAGGCCGCTCGGCATCCATATGGTCAGCCCGTTTACGTCCACGCTGTCGCTCGGCTGGGCGAAAAATCCGATGTCGTCGATCTGGTCCGGCGTATTGGCCATGATCGTGTCGAGTCCGCTGGACAGCATCGGGTAATGCACGCCTTCGCCGGTGGCCAGCATTTTCAGCGCCACGTCATAGGTCGTTGCCAGAAAATCCTTATTCATATAGCCCTTCTTGTACACTTCTTCGATCTTTTCGAAGCCGCGAAGCGCCGCAGGCGTGGTTGCATACTTGACCTTGTTGGCCGTGTAATCCGCCGCGAAATTCGGCACTTGCGCCTGAACGTTATAGAAGTCGGCCAGCACAAACAACTGTGAAGTCCAAGTATCCTTGTAGGAAGCGAGAACGGCGGTTTTGCCCGCTGCTTTGATCTTTTCGTTGTTGGCCATGAATTCATCCCATGTTTTCGGTACGGATAAGCCAAGGTCGGCGTAAACCTTTTTGTTGTAGAGAATGCCCCCTGCATTGGTGGATCCCACAGGAGCGCCGTATACTTTTCCGTTGGATGTGACAACCGTCTTGAAGGAATCGAGCACATTCGCCATAAAAGGTTCGCTCGTAACATCCATGAAGTGCTCTTCCGGATTTAGCGCCAGAAAAAGCGATCCGGTGTTATATACGAGCAGATCATCCATATCGCCGGTGGCCAGGCGTGTCTTGACCAGATTGTCGCCTTCCCCGCCGTCCGGTTTAATATCGAATTCGATAGCGATATTCAGCTTTTTCTCGGCCTCTGCCGCCACGGCTTTCAGCGCCTCCAGGGTTGTACCTGTGTTGCCGACCATCAACGTCAGTGTCGTCTTTTTCGAAGTCGAACCGGCGGTTCCGGTATCGCCTTCGGCGGCATTGCCCCCTCCCCCACAGCCTGCAAGCAGCGTCATCATCAACACAATACTGGTAACGAATGCAAGCGGTTTGCTCTTCGTCGTCTTCATGTTTATACAACCTCCCTAACTGATTCCTTCATTGGATCCTGCGGATTGCTCAAAGGTTGAATGCGTTTTCGATGGGAGAAACGATGCAGCATCAAGGGCCCGGGTTCCCTCGTAAATTAAGATTAGATGGATTACGGATGGGTGAACACCTGTGCTTTTGCCCATTTTTAGGGGGTGAATTTTCTTTTTTGCATTTGAACGTATGTTTTAGGGGGGGCGCCGACGATTCGTTTGAATACTTGGCTGAAATGCTTTGGATCCTCATAACCGACAAGTCTGCTGACATCCGTGATGCGGGCTCCCTCACTCAGCAGCGTTTTGGCTGCTTCGATCCGGTGCCTGATCAAATAGTCTGAGAAGGTGTACCCCGTCTGGGTTTTAAACAGGCGTGACAAATAACCGAGGCTTACGTGATGTTCCGCGGCAAACTGCTGAAGTGAAAGATCATGCTCATAATTCGAATGGATATGATTTAACAGAATGGGGACAAGTTCCTTGGGTTTCTGATCTAAAGGTGTCTGCCCGCCGAACAGCCCGAATACTTTACGGGTGAGCCAGCCGGACAATTCATCATACGTAGTGAATTCGTGAAGTACATGCATGTCGTCATGGAGCGCTGCGATCCGGGTGTCCCGCTTGGTAGAAGCATGAAGGTTATATTTGAGCGAATAAAAAAGATCACTAATGAACAGCGTCAGCTGCTTCAAAGTCAGTTGATGATGCTTCAATTCATGAACTATGCTCTGAATCGTATCTTTCCCCTTTTGAATTTCTCCCTGTGCGATAAAATTTTGGAGCAGCCTGGCACGATCCCATATTTCGCCGATTTCAGCCTCTACAGTGCATGTGTCTGGCGTTACGTATGTGGACATCCCGAACTTCTTCTGCTCCTCGATCATTTTGTTCAGTGCCGTATAGCTGGAGTGCAGGGGCTCCCCCTTCTTCTTGATGACGTAACCCATGTGCACTTGAATTCCGGAACGGATCAATTGTTGATAGAGCATTTGAAGGCAGGAAGTGCAATATGCAACAAGCTGTTCATCCTCTAAGGCTGCCAACAGGACCTTCCGCTTCGCGCCAACGTCGATGCCGTAGAGGTCTTGTTCCCGCAGCCGCTTGAGAAATATCGATCGTACGCTGCCGAGCGCTATATCCTTCCCGCCCTCTTCCGAAGCATGGCCATTTATTTGCAGTAATGCTGCGAAATACAGGCTCCCGGTAACCGATGCCATATACTCATTCTCCGGGGTCTCTGGAGACAAAAGCATCTGTGTGACGGCTGCATGCATACGTTCGGTTTTTCTTTTCGTATCGTTTGTAATTTGAAGAAGCGTTTGATCGATGGCCGCGTATAAAACCTCCTTGCGCACAGGCTTCAGCAAATAGTCGATGACTCCCATTTTTATTCCCTGCTGGGCATAGGTAAACTGGTCATGTACGCTCAGCACGATCGCTTTGAGGTCTGGGTGGACGCCGATTAACGCTTTGATCAATTCCAGCCCGTCCATCCCCGGCATCGTGATGTCGGTCACTACCAGGTCGGGCGTGTTCTCATAGGCTGCGGCCAACGCTTCATCTCCGCTGCCAAATGCAAAAATGCGGTGCTGCGCCTCATGGATCCGGAACAATTCGACGAGCTCCGCAAGCGCCCAATGCTCATCCTCCACCAGAAATATATTCATCCGAACCCTCCTCCTTATTCCAGCTGTCGTGATCCCTAAACGGTAACGTAATCCGGACGATCGTCCCTCCACCCTGGCTGCTCTCCAGCTCCATCCCGTATTCAGCCCCATAGAACAACCGAATCCGTTCACGGATATTGCTGAGTCCGATGCCATACGGCTGGTCTTGAATGCGGCGGCTCGAATGTGCAGCATGCTGGAGTGCGCTCCGCAGCCCTTCCAGCTGCTCCTTGTCCATGCCTTTGCCGTTATCGGACACCTCGATGACGAACGAGCTGCCGTTTTGAATCGCCCGAAGGTCAATCCTTCCGCCGGACTTCATGTTACCCAGTCCATGGATGATGGCGTTTTCGATCAGAGGCTGTATCGTTAATTTCAATACCGATGCATGGAGCAGATGCTCAGGGACGGACACGTGAAGCTCGAACCTGCTGCCGAAACGGTGATGCTGGATGTTCATGTAATTTTCGATATGGTTCAGTTCCTCTTGAAGGGGGACCGGGTGCTGCAAATTTTTCATGCTGTATTGGAACAGCTCTGCGAGCGATTCCGACATTTCGGCAACCTCCTCGATACCCCGGACACGGCTGATTGACTTCATGATGTTCAGGGTGTTGTACAAAAAATGAGGATTGATCTGCGCCTGCAGCGCCGATAACTGGGCATTTTTCTCCGCCAATTTGGATTCGTATACTTCGTTGATCAGGCGGGAAATGCTGTCCAGCATGTTGTTGTAAATCCGGCTCAGCCTGCTGATTTCGTGATTTCCTGTAACGGACATGTACTGGCTGAAATCGCCCTGCTCGACCCGCGTCATTTTCTTCATCAAGTTACGCAGCGGAATCGTGATCTGGTGAGACAAAAGATAAGACACGAAGGCGATCAGGACTGTGGCGAGCAGCCCGGCAAGAGCGAGAATATACTGCGACTTCTTCTGTTTGGACAGTAAAAAATCTTTCGGCGTAAGAATGACCGTATTCCATTTGGTATAATCCGAATGTTCGATCGTGTACAGGTAACGCTGCCCCATCCACGTCAGTTCCCCCGAGTGAGGCGATTTCTGAAATGCGGACTTGCCCAGTCCCGAATGGGTGTTTCCGGTCAGTTCGTCCTTGTCGTCGTAAACGATGTCTCCCTGGTCCGTCACAATGAGAACCCTCATGCTCCGTTCAAATTCGTTGGCATCGGACATGACGAGCATGTCGTTAATCACGTTCACATTGATGTTGATCTTCATATACGCGAGGGTGTCCCGATAAGGGATGCGGTTGATGTTCCGCACGAATGAGATGACCTTCTCCCGGCGGTCTCCTCCGGTATTTTCCTCACAGACAGGCAGTAAAACGAACTTGTTTGTCATGATTTCGGCTGTCCGGGGATACCAGATTTCATCTTCCAGATGAAAACTGACTTTAGGTCCGCTGGCTTTCGATACAAAATAAGCATTATGGTCCAAAGTAAACAGGTAAATGCTCTGCAACTGGGATCTCGACTGTAAATGCGTGAACAGCCGATTGTTGATCGTGAGTTCGATTTCGTTCTGCTCCACAGGATCGTGGGAATGGTAATGATCGATCAGGCTGTTTTGGATGATGGAATCCCCGATGATCGACACGGATAATTTTTCAATGTCCTGAACATACAGCTCGAACGTCCTGCTGAACTGCCTCGTAATCGTATCCGATAGTGCGAACGTTTGGCTTTTGATATCGCTTACATTTTTGTAGTCAAACATCAGGCAGGTCAACGTCACGATAAACAGGGATACCGCCGAGAATGCGATAAACATTTTTGTTTTCAGCAAATAGTCGTTCCACCGTTTGATAGGGCTCTCCTCCCTTTATCCATGCCATGTTCTTGAGGAAATCCTTGTGGAAATCCTCCGGTTCAGATCGTTCTGATCAGATCACCACCTTCCTCCAAATACGTCCGGTTGTCTTTCTTTGGATGCCTATGCGCCGGATGATTGTCCTGTATTCGCTAACCGCCGTCTGGAACCCTTGTCACGCAAAAAAACGAATGCCTGGTGGCATCCGTTCCTTATGGAAGCTGTGTGAATGGCAGTAAAAATGACTGCAACCGCCTTTGAAAGTGAAGAGATGATCGTTATGATGCGCTTTTTTTATGGGTAAGGAATAGACCCGGGATGCAGATTACCGCAAGGACAACGGCGGATACCAAAAATCCTGTATGATAACCCTTTACTCCGTTCGCTATCGTTGGCTGCATTCCTTGCAGGGCCGCTGCGACGACAGTTGCGATAACCGCTGAACCAAAGCTTGAACCCAGGTTTTCAATCATATTGATTCCGACACCTGCTTGCGGAAGTTGTTTGCTGTCCAGTCCTGTATAAGCGTCACTCGTAAGCGGAAGCATAATTCCTCCAAAACTGGTACCCCGGATAAACAATACGATGGAAATCCAGATCATGCTTGTATTATCGGTGATAAAGATCAGCGGAATGGAACCAATAAGCGATATGACAAGGCTGACCAGAACTACGTATTTCGCGCCGATCTGATCAATCATTTTTCCGATCAGCGGCCGGGTAATGAGCATCCCGACGCCTTGGGGAATTAACGCAAGCGCGGCCTCAATGGCGGTAAAATGCCGGAAGTTTTGGAAGAACAACGGCAGGATGATCATTGGACCCATGACGGCGATATTCGCCAAGAACAAGCCGATACTCGCAGCCGTAAAGCTCTTGTGTGCGAACAGATTCATTGGAAGCACGGTTTGATTTTTTCGGATCCGATTATATACGAAGTAAAAGACGGCTAAGGCAAGACCCATGCCCACCCACAGGATAGTTTCACGATTGTTAAAGGATGCATGGTCCGCTGCTTTCGTAATGCCGTAAATCAGGGCCGCACTCATGAAGGACAAATCAATAATTCCAAAAATATCGAGTTTACTGTCTTTGTCAAACGGTTCAAAGTCGGGAATCTTTTTCATCATCAGAGGCGCAGCAATCAGAACAATAAACACGTTAATAAAGAATATCCAATGCCAAGAGGCGCCTTGAACGATAAAGCCCCCGATGACTGGCCCTAGAATTGGTCCAAAAATCATAGGCGTGCTGACGATGGCCATCACTTTCCCCACATTTTCAGGACCTGCTGTTTGAACCAACAGGGTGGACATGAGCGTCGTTATGATCCCCGCGCTGAATCCTTGAAGCAGACGAAAAAAGATGAAACTGGAAATATCCCAGCTTACGCCTACTAACACCGAAATGACACCAAAAGCGATGACTGCTCCGATAAAGATTTTCTTTCCGTTACATGTATTCATAAGCCATCCGGATACTGGAACCGCAATCGCAAGGGCTAAAACATACCCTGTAATGGACCACTGAACGATATCCAGCGTCGTATTGAAATCCTTGGTTAGCTGGTCGATGGCGATGTTCACCATCGTTGAGTCCAGCATTGGGGCAATGGCTCCGAGAGCAATCGCCCAGGCGGCAATTAACATTTCTTTGGGCAATCCTGGTTCCTTGGCTTTGACTTTTGCCATGTTCATCACCTCACAGAAGGTTGTTGTTTGTTTCCTTGTCAACAATAACGCAACTTTGTTTCCCTGTCAACAAAATAATCATAACAAAAAAGCAGCCATGCTCCATAGAGCCCGACTGCCTGCGGTTCTCTTATTCATTATTCGAATGGGTCCATCTTAATGAATACTAATACCCTGTTTCATAATTTCGGCATCCAAATGCCTGCTGTACGCTTGGATGAAGCGAAGCATAGCGTCAAATTGCTCCTCGGTTACCTGCTCAAACACGGCTTGATCCCGCTCTTGAAACTCTTGGTGCAGTTCCTCATGGATGTTATAAATGAACTTCCCCTGTTCCGTAAGCCTAAAATAGATTTCTTTCTTGTTCTCCGGCTTCTGGTAGCTTTCGATCAGGCCTTTTTCCATAAGCTTCTTCGTTAATTTACTTAGGGCACCTCTCGTCATATAAAGGGATTCCGCAAGTTTGGTTACGTTGGGATCGTCGTTTTTTCCGATGGCTTCGATGCAATGGACTTCAGAGGGCTTATACCCCTTAAGACTGTCTTCCATCTTGGATTTATTAAGCCAAGCCATCTTGTTAAATAAGTCCCTGAAATCCATCATGACCTGTTCTTGTTTATTCATGGTCTGCCCTCCCGCCCGTTGGTGCATGACCCTATTATATGGAGATTTTGTTTCTATTTCAACAATATCGGCGGCTAAGCAAGCATTTGGCTAACTATTTGATCAGGGAGGCTCTCAATTGAACGCCATATTCCAAATACCCTTTTAAACAAGTCAACATATAGACCCATCCTTCTTTATTATCCACTAAATGACGTATCCAGTCCTGCTCGTTTTCGTTAAACCCTTCTTCCGTCACCTCGACGATACTTTCGGAAATTCCCGATTCAGCAATCGTAATGGTAACTTCATGCCCTTCTCCATCGGCGCCCCATTGAAACACGATTTTTTGGTTTTCTTTGATTTCCATGATCTTGATATCGCCCCGAGCATCGTATTCGTCGTAACTTAATGTAATCGTTTTGCCTTGTTCCCATCTTTCAGAGCTTGAAGTAAACCAGAAATTCCCTATTTTAGCTGGATCAACAAAAGCTTCAAACACCTCACTGACCGGTTTGCCGATCTTCATTTTGGTAACGTTGTTCATGCGACCCATTTCCTTTCATTTTGGAGTTTGTCCACATCATTATAGCCTGATTTCTCATTTCATTCATGATACTCGGGATGTTGATGGCGCTCGCATCCGAACAAGTAACAGCCGGACCGCAACGAAGTATCGTATTTCATGGGAGGAATACAGCCTGCCGAAATACGCTGGAGCAGCCCCTCATACGCCATCTGTTCCTCAGCCAGTTTCTGAATATACTCGGCCTTTTCATCCTCCGTCCAATCGTCGTCAAAGGCCTCTTTGTCTGCGTCGCGGATGTCCTCAGCTTTTTGCTGAATAACTTCACTTAGGACATCATGTGCGCGTGCGACCTTGTTAATTTTCAATAAAGCGTACACAAAGCGGCTGACCCAGTCGAATGTCTTCCAGTATAACTTCCATCCTTTTTCAAACCATTCAACAGCCTGCTCAAAACAGCCCAGTTCAACATACAATTCTGCCATTTCAACCTCGCCGACAAATTCTTCGTCTTCTTCGGAAAAGGCGTCCAGTTTCGCTTTAGCTTCCTCCGTTCTTCCCAGTTCAATCAGGCACTTAAGGTGGCTGTACATCGCATAATCAGAGGGCAGAGCACTACGCTGAAAATAGTCGGCAGCGCTCTGAATATCTCCCAAATGATACCTCGCGATCGCCAGGTTATTGTATGCTTCCTCCGAAGGCTGAATCTCTAAGGATCGGACCAGCATATCCGTTGCTTCCCGCCACTTTTCCATGACGATATAAACTTCACCCAACAAACTATATGGAAAATAAGATGCCGGTTTTAAAGCGATGACCTCTTGGAGCAATGCCAAGGCTGCCTCGTGATCCTCCTCTTCATGCACATAGATCCACGCAAGATTGGTCAAAGACTGAACGTCCCGTGACTCTTCCACAGCTTGTTTGAAAAGCGCTAGCGCCTCGTCGTATTTATTTTGTTCAAGGCACGCGATGGCCCTTTGATTCGTGTTCAATGGGTATTTCTCCTTTGGTCTTAGGTGATAGTCATCACGCAGCAAATCGATCGCTACACAAAAATGTTATGCGCTATGTCTCTCTGTGACAAGCTAAAAAATGATTATAGATAGAATGAACCAAATATAGCCAACAAGGAAAAAAGCTCCCGCTGCCGGAAGCTTTAATCGCCAAGTCCATCCGCTAGCGCGGATGACTCATCATTGTTCAGTTGAAACCGCCGTTAACGCGAATCGTCTGTCCCGTAATCCACCGTGCTTTGTCACTGACCAGCAGCTCGACCGCATTCGCAATGTCGTCCACTTCTCCAAGTCGACCGAAGGCGTTCATGCGGCGAAAGGAATCAATCAGTTCCTCGGATTTTCCGTTCAAGAACAGATCCGTTGCTACCTGTCCAGGGGAAATGGTGTTAATCGTGATTCCTTTAGGGCCGAATTCTTTGGCCAATTGACGGGTGATCTGCTCTACGGCACCCTTGGTTGCCGCGTATATGCTGTAACCCGGGAGCATGGCTCCTGCAATCGAAGTTGAAAAATTGATGATCGTCCCGCCTTGCGCCATATGCAAGTTCGCTTGCTGACAAGCGAAGTACGTTCCTTTCACGTTGATTTCGAAATGCCGGTCAAACATGTCTTCCGTCACTTCCGCGATTGGTGCCAGTCCCATGATTCCGGCATTGTTGACCAGAATGTCCAGGCGTCCAAACCGCTCCAGCGTCTCCGTGAACAGCGCTTCGACTTCATTCAAACGGCCTACATTGGCGCGGATGGCAGCCGCTTCGCCGCCGGCCTGCTCAATCGCCTGTACCACCTCAACCGCTTTTGCCTCATTGGAGGAGTAATTCACGACGACCTTCGCGCCGGCATCTGCCAATTGTAACGCAATTTGTCTCCCGATCCCTCTCGATGCTCCAGTAACGATGGCAACTTTTCCATTCAAACTCATATCCGTTTCTCTCCTTTAGAATGTATTGGCCGTGCCGTTTCTCCCGTGCCCGACCTTATGTACTCATTATAGGAAAAGGGGGCTCGGCATCGTTAGAACATACCTATTCAATTCTTGCCTAATTCTCTTCGAAGAAAGAATGGAGCTCAATGTATCTCATCATTTCGGATATGCCGTTCATTTGGTTTTTCAACTGCTCATTCAGCTTTTGCAGTGCCACTTTGAAAGAGCGTTCAATCGCAGCGAGATCAGATGTCTCTAAAGCGGCGAGCAGCTGCTTCATATTTTCGATAAAATAGACGGTTTTCCTTAGACTGCTCAGTACGATGATCTTTTTTAATTCCCCTGACGTAAAGACCCGATACCCGTTTTCCGGGTTCCTTTTGGAGCGAATAAGCCCCTCCTTTTCCCAATGGCGGATGGCGGAGGGGTTTACACCAGCAATCGCGGCCACTTCCCCGATTTTCATTTCTTCCGTTACATGTACATTTCTGTACTTGGTGAAATCGGTTTTCTGGATCAGGCCCATGATTTCTTCCACGCGTTGTTTCTCTACTTGAATATGGTATTGATGGAGATTGATTGTCCATAGTGCCTGTTCGACGTGCCCTTTTTTTAGCAAACTCATGACATCGTAACTGACCGGTATTTCGAATCCTTTGATTAAGGCGCGTAAAGCAATGAAAGCTTGTACATGCAGCGGCGTGTAATATCTTCGATTACTGGCTGTGCGAGGCACATCCGGCACCAAATCGAGTTCTTCATATCTCCGCAAGGTGGTGGTGCTGACATGAAGTCTCGTGGCCATCTGCTTCGGCGTGTAGTTTTTGTCCATGGACGGTCCCTTTCCTTAATGTAAAACCTTAAACTATAGTAACCATATTATAAGAATTACGGGCCGGACCTACAAGGAAAGTTGGGATATCAGCATACATACGGTATCTGTCGCAACTTGTTTCAAGCCTTGCAGTGCAGAACCATATATTTTACCCCGATGTACGATATAATTAGGGATATGTCTATAAGAGGTGAACCTACATGAGCAAGAACGACTCAACACTGCCCAAGTACCAGTTAGTGAAGGATTATGTGCTTTTGCAAATAGAAAATAAAGAGCTTGGCACCCATGACCGAATTCCGAGCGAATCCGAGTTCTCCAAACTGCTTGACGTCAGCTCGATTACGGTGCGAAAGGCGCTGGCGGAGCTGGTCAATGAAGGGGTCATTTACCGCATTCGGGGAAAAGGGAGCTTTGTCGCCGATCCGGCCGTTTCTGTACATAAAACATCCAGTTACGTCACTTTTATGATTTCCGGCAACGAAATGTATGACGCTTCGTATATGCAGATCATTAAAGGGATTCAGTCGTTCATAAACCAGCAGGACTGCAGGCTCATCATTGAATTTGTGGAAAACGACGTGGATCAGGAGCGTGAGGTCATTCAAAAGCTGATCCAATCCGAGAACCGGGGACTGCTTATTTATTCCGCGCATCCGGAGTTGGCCAAGGGATATCTGAACGAGATTCGCCGACAGTCGATTCCCTTTGTCATGCTCGATCGTATTCCTGCAGGTTATCCCGTCAATTGCATTACGTGCAACAACCACGACGGCGCCTACGAAGCCGTGGAGTATTTGATTGCCCAAGGTCATCGGAAAATCGGATTTGCGGCCTATGATTTTCATCTGAGCACCGAGGTTGACCGGTTCAACGGGTACCGGAATGCCATGACTCACGCCTCCCTTGCCCCGGCTGACGAACTGTTATACCTGGAGCGGGATTTGGACTATACGAAGCTATGCAGACAAATTCAGCAGGGCGAGCTGACTGCACTCTTCTGCGTGAACGACCGGCGGGCGCTCGAAATGATCGGGCAGCTTACCCAGCGGGGAGTCAACATTCCCGAGCAAGTATCCATCATGGGCTTCGACGACATCGAAAGCGCCAAATACGCCAAAGTATCGCTGAGCACCGTCAAGCAGAATTTTGAGGAACTCGGCTACGAGGGGGCAAAGCTTCTGTTCGAGAACAGCAGCAGTGAAACGCTCAACAGGTACAAAAAGATCTTGCTGTCCACTCAGCTTGTCATACGCGAATCGGTCAAAAAGCTATAGTCTTGCCGCGGCCGGGTCCTAAAAAAACAACAACCCGAACGGCTAAAAGCAAGGGTTGTTGTTTTTTGACTTTAAACTCTAGGATTCCATGGAAGACCGTTTGTCTGTATTTCCTCGTTGTCTACTCCAGATACTATAGCCATAGCGAATGGGTTTTTCCAGGTACGTCCAGGATATCGCTGCGATGACCAGAACAGCAGTCATTTGCACGGCTGTATGAAGGAAAGACCGTTCCTCTCCTGTAAATGTAAGCAAGAGTATCGGGTAATGCCAGAGATAAATTCCATAGGAACGAATACCCAACCAGCGAAGCGGCTTCCAGCTTAGGCAGTGCCCGATCCATGTAGAGGGCTGAACGGCCGCGGCGATGACCGCTGCTGTGGCCGTACTTTGCAGTACCATGCCGCCTTGGTACAGGAAGGGTTCGTATTGGCTTGTCCCGCAGATCATCCAAATTAGAACAGCTAGCCCAACAAATCCCGTGAAATCCATTGCGATTGTCGAAAGCCCAGTTCCCCCCTTTCCCTCCTTGCCCAAATTACCAGCGGGCCGGCACAGAGCAAGTCCGGCTCCCATCAACAGCGAGAACGCACGCGTGTCGGTTCCATAATACACCCTGCTCGTATCCAGCAGCCCTGGTACGTAGAGGAAGTACATGGCTAAGGCTGAAGCCAAAGCACCTATAAGAATTATCGCGAACAATAGTTTGCGGTTAGTAACGAAGCGGAGTCCCAGCATGAGTATTACCGGCCAGACCAGATAAAACTGTTCTTCAACGGCTAAAGACCAGAAATGCATAAGCGGCGAAGCTGTATTGAACCGCGAGAAGTACGCTGTGTCGTTAACGATAAACCACCAATTGGTTACATACAGCAAGGACGCTGCAATATCGCCCCATAATTCGGCCAAACGTGTGGTTTGAAATAAGGCGAGCCAGACGATCACAACGAGCAGTACCGAGCACATGGCGGGAAGCAGCCTTCGGGCGCGCCGGACCCAAAAGTCCCGCAAATCGATCCGCCCGGTTCCTTCCCACTGCCGGACGAGCAGATCCGTAATCAAATATCCGGAGAGCACGAAGAAGATGCCGACACCTAAAAAACCGCCGGGAAACCACCCCAAATTCAGATGGTAAGCAACGACTGCACATACAGCCAGCGCTCTGATCCCATCCAGACCGGGGATATAGTGAGCTTGTCCCGGATTACTCATGACTCGGGTGTGTTCAGATGGGCTTCCGCTTTTTGAAGAAACCGCGGATAAAACTCATCCTTGAAGTGAACGCCATCCTCGGTATGAAGATCCGCACCCGTCTGGAAAATGGATGACAAGTCGATATAGTCAACGTTTTCATGGGCGGCCATCTGTTTCAGCGAACGGTTGTAGTCCGGGATTTGTTTGTAGCGCGGTTCTTCTTTTAATACTTGGTCCGTCACTGGCGTAACCGATAGAACGTGGATGTTTACATTCGGTACGGCTTTACGAATCCCCTCGATCAGCTTGGCATAATGGACCATGGAATTGGCGATAGGATCGTCTACCGGCATGAGAAGGTCATTGGATCCAAGCATGATGAACACATGCGCCGGCTGCCTTGCGGCGATTTGATCCACGTCTTCAATGGCAAATTGAGCCGTTGCTCCCGCATTGGCGATGGTTTGACTTTTGTCCAACCATTTAGCGATCTTTTCCACAAACGAATCCCCGACGAACATACTGGATGCAAACGCCGACCGCGCAGCATTTGCTTCGGTGCTCGCTTGCTGATCATTCACCGCACCTGGTGTATCTGTCGATACCGTACTGCCATTTACTCCCAAGCTGCAAGCCGATATGGAACAAGCCATCGCCCCGGCAAGCAAAATAAACCCCATTTTTTTCTTCATGTTGAAGGACCTCCTTGATTTCTGTTCCTTGTGTTCGTAAGTCAGCATAAAAGAACCAAATCAAGATCAGGTAAAGATGAAGTCAACAGGAGCTAAAGAATGGTTCTTCCAAGCTAGACAAAACAAAACGCCCGTCCTGCATCATACAGAACCGGCGTTTCCTTGCGAGGGAATGGTTACATTCATCAAGCCTTGTGGAGGTAAAAGTAAAACAGGACACCATCCTCCGTGTTCATGGCGCGATAACGGGAGCCGTGGAGCTCCAGAATATTTTTGCAAATGGCTAGCCCGAGTCCCGTTCCTCCATCCGACCGCTTCCGTGCAGCATCTCCCCGGTAAAAGCGGTCCCAGATTTTATCCAGCTGGTCTTCAGGGATTCTGGCACCTTTGTTCTCAACGCTGACTTTAACAGCCTCTCCTTCTTCTCTGGCCGAAATATGGATCGACTGGTTTTCCGGTGTATACCGAATGGCATTCGTCAGAAAATTGGCAAGCACCTGCTCGATCCGTTGACGGTTGCCCCATACTCTCGCTTGGTCGACTTGAATCATCAAATTCAAATGTTTATTCTCCATATCCAGCGTCAGCAGCCCGCACGCATCGTGAATGGCTTCATCAATGTCAAACGGCTCTCCCTTCATTTGGTAGGTGCCGGATTCGAATTTAGCCAGCTCGAGCATATCCACGACCAGCAAATTCATGCGGTCCACTTCCTTCTCCAACGCTGCCATGTAGTAATCGTTCTTGTGCCGGGCTACGCCGTCCTTCACGGCGGAGAGACAGCTTTTCATCACGCTGAGCGGATTTTTTAGCTCATGGGACACGCTCGCGATAAACTCTTTGCGTGTGTTTTCCAGCTTCTTTTCTTTTTCGATGTCCTGTTTCAGCTGTTCAATACGGGAGTGCAGGGCGTCAGACAGTGTGTTGATATTTTTGGCCAAATCGCCGATTTCGTCTCTGGACAAGACAGGAACCTTCTCGGAAAAATTCAGGTTGGCAATTTTTTCAGTAACCCGGTTGATCTGCAGTAAGGGACCGGCAATTTTCCTTGAGTAATAGTAGGACGCAAACAGAATCAGCACGATGGCAAAACCAAGGACATAACCGTAATAAGCCTTGACCATATTCAGCGCATCGTCTACAGGCTGCAGGGATACCATAGCGAACAGATATCCCTCTCCGCCCACCGAATCCTTCACCCGCAGGACGACCTGCTTATAGGGAATATCGTTCCGGTGTTCGTCGGTAATCTGCAAGGATGGTTCGTCCGCTATACCAGGGTTCAACAGGAGCTCGGCCTGATAAGCCCGCGCCCGCTCCATAAAGAAAGATTGGGGAGCAAGATACGACAGAGATGTGAAACTATCCTGCGGTACATGAACGGCTTGGACGGTCCCAATGATCATCGTTACCAGTGAAGTTTCCGCTGTGCCGGAATACTTCTCATGAAGATACTGATTCACCTGCTCCTCAAGCTGCCGGTTTTCCCAAAAGGGCTGCCCTTTGACCCCTTCCAGCTGTGCCGGTGTTAAAGCGCCTAGCGTGCCGGGAGGGAAAATTCCGGTTTTTCCGATGATGTAAGGAATAAGCGCGGAATCCTTGACGACACCGTAAATACTGATTCGCATTCCCGGAGATAATTGGGGAGTTTTCCCGCCAAGGATCTCCTCCTGGTTGACTAGATGGTAGAGGGGTATCCGGATTTCTTTGTTCGAGAGCTCCGGGTGCTCTTGGGAAGAGTCCAGTTTGACTTCCATCGCAAAATCGTTCGCTTGATGCATGTTCCCGTATCGATCGAGCGGGGTGATCCATACATGGTACTGGTCGTAGAACTTCTGCTCCAGCTGCAGTATGGCTTTTTCACTACCCGGCGTTTGCTCGTATTCATTGGCGAAATTCCGGATGGATTTAACCGTTTCCTTTACCTTCTGGTTCGCGTAAAACTGTTTAAAAAATACCGTCTGTCCTATGACGACCGCACCCAAAATCAGCATGCACAGCGCGGCCGTAAGCAAAAATAACTTAAAAACGATCCTCGTCCTCATGCCGGATCCTCGAATTTGTAGCCGATCCGAAGAATGGTTGTGATCAAACTTGACTTATCGCCGAGCTTGATGCGCAAATTGCGGATATGGGTATTCAAAGTCCGGTCGTCCCCCGCATCTTCATACCCCCATATTTTGGCGATGAATTGTTCCCTGGTGATGACCATTCCCGGGTTTTTCATCAGCAGGACTAAAATTTCATATTCCGTAAAAGTCAAGTGAAGTGCTCTGCCGTCAACGGCGGCGGATCTTGAAGTGAGATTCAGGCTAATGCCGCCAAGCGACAAGCTCTGATGGACAGCGTTGACCGGTTGCCGACGACGGCTGTCGAGCAGACGCTTCGCTCTAGCCATCAAAATAGGCGGGCTGTAGGGCTTGGTTACGTAATCATCGGCACCCAGTTCAAATCCGAGCAGTGTATCCTCTTCATCCGACCGGGCCGTCAGCATGATGATCGGAACATTTGACGTTTTGCGGATCCGCCGGCATACCGACCATCCATCCAACTCAGGCAGCATGATATCCAGAATAATTAGCGCAGGATCGTTCGTTTGAAATAGATGCAGGGCTTCTTCCCCATCAGCAGCCTCCAGCACTTCATACCCCTCATTCGCAAAATAATCTTTGGCAATTTCCCTTAAAATGGCTTCGTCTTCGGCAATTAATATCGTTTCTTGCATGGAATCTCTCCCGGCTTTCGCATTTCTTAGTTCATAAAATCTTATTGTAAACGAAGCCCATAAAACAAGACAACCTTCCTAGAAAGGTTGTCTTGTTTTATTTGCCGCCTGATACTGTAAACCAACGACTCCGTTGGAATAGGTTTTAGTTTGCGTCAACTGCAGCGACTGCCGCTGTCCGGCCTGTGCGAATAAATGCTCGCCTTGGGATGCGACGACCGGATGAACCAGCAGCCATAATTTGTCGTAAAGCCCGTGCTCGATAAACGTTTGCCACGTCTTCACGCCGCTTTCCACTGAAATTCGCTGCACGGCTTTCTTTCGGGCTTGGAGTTCTTCATTAAGGGAGTGCTCGTCTTTCACCAGCAATAATTCCGAGTTTCTCCAGGATAATTCCACATCGGCGTGCGATACCACCAGTTTAGGAATGTCGTTCATCTTTTTGGCAATGGCCTGCTCCAATGCATCGGATGAGTTCTCCGCCTGCTGCCAGTATTCGGCTAATGAGGCGTACGAGTTTCTGCCGACGATGATCGTGTCGATCGTCTGATAATAGTCCAGATAATCTTCGAGAATTTCCCTGCTAAGCGTCATCCACAGATGCTCATCCGACACAATGCCATCCAGCGAGACCTGCATGGTAAGAATGATTTCACCCATATCAATAACAACCTCCCATAAAAGCGTTGTAATTAAATGCATTATATCAGTGATCCCGGGAGCATGTTTCTCACCGATTGCTCATTCTCCAACTCGGTCAATTGAAGACAGTTGAAGGTGTTGGATGTCAGTATTTTTACTGAAGAAAAACTGTTTCTCAAGATCGTCCAACCGGGGAGTAGGTATACCCGCATTACGCTTCCAATCGCCGAACGCTTCGAAGAAGGCGGCGATTTCCTCGAAAGATCCGTCCACCAATCGGGCTACCGGCACGCTGTGGTAAATTTTCAGCGCCAGGCTGGCCGTCCGTTTATGGTTGCGGAAAAATGCTGCTTGACCGGCAGGCGTAATCGTATATCCCAAGGCTTCAAGCACCCCGAAACCTTCATCAATCGCCGCAATGATCTGCGTACGTATTTCTTTATCCTTGGCTATTTCTTGCAGCCTTCCGCCTTTGGCAAACAAGGCAGCATTCATCGCCAAAATTGGAACGATGTGGCTCTTTAACCAAGCGTCCATATCCTTATGAAACACCAGCTTGTATTTGGTACTTTCGAACGCTTTTTCCAGCAATGACCGAAAAGAAACCGGCACGTCAATCCCGCCCAGTACCATTTGCCCGCCTGCGCGGATACAGACGATGCGTCCATTTTCCCTCCGCCCCGCGCTAATCTGAAAACCAAAGGCGACCTGTTTATCGGTCCGGCTCATTTGCTGCAGTTCATGCTGCATCCTGCGAGAATCCGCATTATTTCCTACCAGAACGATATGACGGCTCTGATTCGCAGCCAGTACAGGCAGCACGGATGGAAAATCCGGATAGGTCATGACGACAAAGATGAGATCGAAGCTCTCCTCTGCGTCCAAAGAACGAATAACCCGGGTCCGGTCGACCGTCGTTTTGCGCTGAAAATAGTGGCGGATGACGAGGCCGCTCTGCTCCAGTTCCTCCGCCCGCTTGCCTCTGGCCAATACAGTCACATCATGGCCTCCGCGCACCAGTACGTGCGCCAAGTAGCTGCCTAAAACGCCTGCCCCGTAAACCAATATGTTCATAAATACTCCTCCGCTCCATTATTTTTAACAAATATTGATTTATCAACAAATGTTGATTAGACTTAGCATATCAATGCGATAAGACGGCATCAATCGGTAATGTTCTTGCTTTTGTCGATAAATCAACAAACACATATTGAGTGTTCAAAAAAAGGAGAAACGATGGATAGACGGATTGCAAAAACGCGGGAAGCGATACTCAAAGCCTTCGTCGAATTATTGGAGGAGAAAAAAATCGAGCATATTACGATCAACGAAATTGCGGATCGGGCTAATGTAAACCGGGGGACCATTTATTTGCATTATGCCGACAAATACGACTTGCTGGATCAGTGTATCGACAGCTACTTGAAGCAATTGTACGAGACCTGCATGCCTGGAAAAGACACAACCTTGTTTGCGTCCGATGGCCCGCTGCTTGAAACGTTTGAATATTTGGAACGGCATGCACACATCTACGAAACGTTGTTGACAAGAAAAGGAACCCACGCGTTCAGAGGCCAAATGATGACTTTCATCATCAGGGGTGTCGAGGAGCAGGTCCAAACTTATGGCCTTCCGCAAGGAGCGAATCGGGAGATCACGGTACAATTTGTGGCGGCTGCAATCACGGGGCTGGTGGAATGGTGGATCGTAAATTCGATGCCGTATCCGCCAGAAGTGATGGTTAAACAATTGGTGATGCTGCTGGAACAGCATCTGCCGACGGTATCCTGATGCAAACCAGACACGCATACAAGCAGCAAAAAAGCCGCCTGATTGGCGGCTCTTCGTGTGTACCTCCTATAAGGACGCTGTCTGATTTTTTCCCCTCCATCATTACACAGCCATGGATTCGAGTATCAACTTGGAGAATGCAACGAAAGCTTTGCTGGAATAACGATCTTTGCGGCGGATAAGACAGGTCTGCGTATATCTGTACTGTTCCGGAATCGGAAATGCCCCAAACGCCGAGTAGTCCCCTGCTAAGACGGAGGCCGGCAGCAGCGTGGCAGCAAGTCCGGAGCGTACGCACCCGATCAGCGTCTCCAGCGAGCTGAATTCGATGATATTATCGAAAGAAACTCCCTCGCTTCGCAGCCAATCCTCCAATGCCCGCCTGAATGGACAACCTGCCGGCGACACGGCCCATCTCGTCTGTGACAAATCCGGGAACCCGCGCATATGTGACGGGGTTACCAAAGTTAACTCTTCGCGCTGGATATGTTCAGATACCAGGTGCGGAGAAGCAAATTCGCCGGTCACGAACGCTCCATCCAATTGATGGTCCAGCACTTTAGTCAGAAGATCCGGTGACGTCCCGGACCAAATGGACAGCGAAACATCGGGATACCGGCGTTGAAATTCTGCCAGGGTATCCATGAAATCCAGACAAGTTACGCTGTCCACCACGCCGATCGCAAGCGGTCCGCTGGGAAATTCCGTTTCTTTAACGACTTGCACCGCTTCTTCCGACAAATTCAGAATACTCTTCGCGTATTCACTGAAGGTCACTCCTTTATCGGTCAACGTTACTCCTTTAGGATGTCTGTAAAATAAGGGAAGACCGAGCTCTTCTTCCAACTTGCGAATCCTTGCCGTCACATTCGATTGTACATAGCCCAATCGTTCGGCAGCCCGGGAAATGTTCCCTTCTTCTGCGATGGCCAGAAACACCTTCAGATCCGATAGCTCCATTTACGACCAACCCTCATTTCGGTATCAATAATAATGATGCTTGTATGATTTTCAATCATTATACGCCAAATCGATCCTGCCTTACAATGAAATAGCCGAGGGATTACAAACACGAATAACGGCAAAAAATCATGGGGAGGAATGAACAAACATGAGTGATATAACGGTTATTGGGGCGGGTCCTATGGGTTCAGCGTTAGCCCGGACCTTACTGCGCAGCGGCAAGAAGGTGACGGTCTGGAACCGGACAAGCGAGAAGGCAGAGGCTCTCGTTCAGGAAGGAGCGGTTTTTGAGCCCAATGCCGCATTTGCTGTGAATGCCAGCCCAATCATTATCGTATGCGTGGCAACCTATGAGATATCGCGGAGCATCTTGGGATCAGAGGATGTCGCCGCTAGAATGGCCGGTAAGTTAGTGGTGGAGCTCAGCACGGGGACTCCTCAAGATGCAAGGAACAGCGAGGCGTGGGCACATGAACAGGGTGCCGATTATCTGGACGGTGCCATTATGGCAACACCTCCTCAGATAGGAATGCCTGATACACCTATATTCCTGTCAGGCTCGGAAAGCGCATATCGGCGAAGTGAGCCGGTTCTTAGAGTATTGGCTGGAAACCTTATATATCTGGGCGAATCGGTTGGATCCGCCTCTGCATGGGATTTGGCTGCCCTTTCCACGTTATTCGGATCGATGTTCGGCTTCTTTCACGGCGCGCGCATTCTTGAATCCGAAGGTCACCGGGTCGATACGTTCGGTTCTATGATAGCCGACATCTCCCCTGTTTTCGGGCAAATGATCAAGCATGAAGGAGAACTGATTCAGTCGGAGACTTATGATCAGCCCCAAAGCTCGGTCAAAACCTGCATGTCAACGGCAGAGTTATGGGTGAAGCAGGCAAGCGAAGCACGGATCAATCCGGATTTCCCCAATTTCGCCAAGGGATTATACGAAAAGGCGATACAAGCCGGATACGAAAACGAAGAGCTTGCTGCGGTCATTAAAGTTCTCCGGACGGACAATGAATGAGGCAAACGGAAACCCTCGAGTGCAAATGAAATTTTATTTACATCGACACCTAAGTCATATTGTCTGCAGAAATTCGGCGTGATAGAATATGTACACTTACAATCGGTAAAAAGGGGAATCGACAGGATATGCTCCTCACTGGTCGTTCTGAAGTGCAGGCTTAATCGCATACGAAAGCAGGAAATCTCCATCTTTGACGTTCTGTCAATCCGCAGAGCTTTGATTCGATGCGCCTTTTTCCTGCTTCCCACTTCAGAACATCAGCACAACAAGCAGCACTTTGGTCGGAGGCAGGCGCTCTTTCGCGCTCCTCAGTTCCGAAGTTACAAGCTTCCGTGGATCTGTAGTTCCATGGGAGCTTTTTTGCTGCCATAAAAGGAGAATAGCCATGTACCCTTCTAAAGCCTTACCTTACGTTTTTTTCGGTTTGCAGGGTTTTTCCATGTTGGGAAGCCGCATGACCTCCATTGCGATCGGGCTCAAATTATACCATGAAACGGGTCAATCGACCCCCTTGCTGCTGCTGGCACTTTTCAATGAGCTTCCCCTCTTGTTCTTGGGCGGCTGGATCGGCATCGCTGCTGACCGCTGGAAGCGCAAAACGGCCATTATTGCCGGAGATACAGGCCAGGCGGTCTGTACGCTGCTGCTCGTGATATGCCTGATGAACATCCATTCCACGCTGTGGCCGGTCTATGTTATTGCTGCCGTGCAGGGATTGTTTGTAGCGCTGCAGAGCACGGCAACCTCCGCCATGATCCCGCTTATGGTGAGGGATGAAGAGCTGGATCGCATAAATGCCATGAAAGAGCTGCTCTTTCCGCTTGCAGGGGTGATCGCCCCTTCGTTGACTGGTTTACTCTACGAACCGTATGGAATTAGCATCATCTTGGCGGCGGATCTGTTCACCTTCCTGATAGGAACCGGCGTGGTCGCTTTTCTCCCGCTGCCTGAAATGAAGCACGAAGAAAGACCGCTGGAGAAAATTCGCATATGGAACGATGCCATTCAAGGTTTCCGATTTTTGTGGAAAAACAAACCGCTGCTCTATCTGCTTCTGTATTTTGGATGGTGGAATTTTATTCTGAACGGGCCGCTTGAGCTGGCTATCCCTTTTTTCCTGCAGCGCACAGGGAGCAGCGATGCTTTGACCTTGCTGTTGGGAGCAATGAATGCCGGTGCTTTGGCCGGTGCGGCTGCCGCTGTATGGTGGGGACATTTTCGGTATAAAATCAGGTTCATCTTCAGCGGCTCAATCCTCACCTCCTTGATGTTTGTCCTGCTCGGAACGAGCACTCATGTCATCGTGCTGGGAGCCGCCGTATTTTTGCTTATGCTTCCACTCGCGATGACAGGGGCTTTGTTTTACTCCATTTTGCAGCGTAAAACGCCCCTTTCCCTTCAAGGACGAGTATTTGCCGCATATGGCCAGTTATGTGCCCTCATGGCGCCCATGTCCTTCCTTATTACGGGACCGATGGCCGATCAATGGCTCGAAAGGTTCCTCCTTGGGACGAAGCTGTCCCCTTGGCTTACCTGGATCATCGGTTCAGAAAATGCGACCTCGATTGGGCTCATCTTCGTCGTAAGTGGTCTTCTGCTGCTCCTCGGGGCGATGTGGACGCTATCTTCCCGCCAGGTTCGCCGTTTAGATTCAGACATCGACCTATAGGATAGAAAATTTAACGCCGCCGGTATATTACCGGCGGCGTTAAGGTTTTAATCGGATTCGATTAATCAAATTATAACTCCTATTGTGACTTGCCGTACTTTGTTTTATCACTGATCCATGGTTGAACCTTCGGCCAAGAAGTAAACGTGGTAGCTCTCGTTGTGGACATCTGCCAGCGGAATAAATGTTACATCGTCCTTTATATAGCGGAATTGGAGCCCTTGCGGTCCGGTTTCCTTGACGAATTGATTGTCCAGATCTCCTTCCTGAAGCGGAAGCCGCAGGTACTCTTTCGAGTCCGATACCGCAGCCAAAATATAAGGCCCGTAAGCAAGCGATACGCATTCTTTCCGGTCAGGAGCCGATTCCAGACGAATCCGGCAGTCGAGCCTCAAATAAATCACATCACCGTCCTTCCAATCCCGATCCAGGGACCAATAACCGTCTGGCCCCAGCATGTAATCGACCTGGCGGCCGTTGATCGCCACGACGCCGCCTTCCGGGCTCCAGTAAGGTCGGCGGATTTTCAAAATAAACCTACCATCACCCTGTATCCGCAGTGTAATCTGCCCCGGTTCATGCTTCTGCGCAGAAAGTGCTATGGTTATCCCCTGCTCCGCCCAATCCAAGGTGGAAGACACAAAGAGATTGACGAACAGCGACTGCTCATCGTAAAAATAGATCGCTTCAGGATACTTAAAATGATTTTCCAAGCCGGTGCCATGGCAGCAAGTGTTGCTTGTCGAATCGAATGACTTTCTGCCTCCTGGCTCTAGCGGCATGAAGTACGTGCTTCCTCCCGTTGGTTTGCTGTCGCCCGAAGCCAGGATATGATTAAACATCGTCCGTTCGTAATAATCCATATATTTCGCCGCAGGTTCATAGCCGAACAATTCCTTCGTCAGCTTTAACATATTATAGGAAGCGCAGGTTTCAGCGGTTTTATCGCTGAGGTATTCCCCGATCTTGCCCGCCTGCCGAAACATTTCGCCTTCACCCGTTCCTCCGATCGAATAGATGTGGGCATTCGTCACCGCATGCCAAAAGAAATGCGCGATCTCATAATATTTCTTCTCGCCGGTAGCCCGGAATATGTTCAGGGCACCGATAACCTGTGGTATATGCTGATTGGCGTGAAGCCCACCGAGCGCATCGATGCGCTCCAGCATCGGAACGAACAGCCGGTCATTGTCAAACCATTTAGCCGCCGCCAGATGGCTTGGTTTACGCGTCAATTGGTACAGCTCCGCAAGCGAATCGTTCATGCCGCCGAACTCGCCGGCGATGTACATGCTCCACATCGTTTTCAGCACGTGGTTGGGCAGCCTGCCTAATCGGTGATATACCCAGTCGCCGAGACGGCCGGCGATCCCGAGTGCGGTGTCGCTGTCAAGAAGACGATGAACGTCAAGCAATCCGGCGAGGATTTTATGCAGCGTATAATAAGGCGCCCAAATTTCCGGATATCTCGTAAATGATTCCAAGCGGTCAAATTGCTCCTCGGAGTAACCGCTCAGAAATCCCTCATGATAACCGGGTTTTGCAGAAAAAGCCTGCTGGCATTCCTCTAACGAGCCGATCATATATTCCGCCTTTTTTTTGATGTCTCTATCCCCTGTTGCCGCGTAGCAGAGTGCCAGGGCGGACAGGTAATGCCCTGTCGTATGTCCTCTGAGCAAACAATCCGGCGAATCCCAGCCGAGCATTTCCGGGGCATCCTTCGTATCCAATCCGGCAGCAGCCCGGAAATTATACAGCATCTGATCGTCATTGACGGATTTCAGAAATGCCAAGCTTCGGTTTTGTGCAGCCTGAAAGGCTGTTTCGCCGCCAAGCCGGACTGCACCTGGAGAAAAGCTTAGTACAGTCGGAAGCGGATCCATCTTTTCCTGTTCAATTTTGGCTTGAACCAAAATTTCCGCAGTGACCGGAATTTCCGTATCCTTGAGAAAGCCTCGTGCGGCTGCAGGTCCGGTTTCTTGAAACACGCGTTCTTCCCCGCCTACCCAATTCACAGCATGGGTTATGACCTCGTGCTCTTCGGTTTCAACCACCGCGACGGAAGGCAAATATACCACCTCACCGAGTTCAGCCCTCAGGGATATGGGATAAATCCGGGACACTTTGATGTTATTTTCTTCTTCCAAAATGGTCACATGATACACTTGTTCCTTTACGGTTTCTCCATGGCGGAACGTCGCAATAAGCGGAACGGTCCGTGTGCCGAGACCGTATTTTGGACGGGCCACCTTGCCGTCATCCTTGATGAACCGGCTGTCTCCCGACTGCCAGGAGATCTCCGATCCGTACTTTCCTTCCCTGGGCAGGTTGATGTCGAATTCGACTGTGCCGAGATTACCCAGATACAGGGCTTCCATGTCTTTTAAGACGATCATTTCGTCATCGTGATTGGAACTCATGTCATCCCTCCTTCTTTATCCCGTGCTTCTCCCTCTGAAACCTGCCCCACTTCCGGTAAAATTGATCCCTGGCCTCCTGGATGCCCGGCCGGAATTGAATGAGCGCGGAGGCGCGCACGCGTCGCACATCCTGCACGGCTTCCAGTACTTCGCGCTCATGATGTTGACCGGGAAGGCCAGTGTCACCGCAAATCGTGGCGGCCGCAAGGCGCCCTTGAGCCATGGCCACCAGCGCGCTCTCGATTCCGGTAATATTTCCGGCTACGTACAGCCCTTCCACCGGAGTCCGCATTTGCTCATCGTGAACCGGTACGTGGCCCCCCAGCTCTTCCGCATACACAAACGGACAGCCGGCTACCGACGCCAATTCGGCCAAAGGGTATAACCCTCCGGCAATCGCCACAAAATCAACAAGCTCCTCCCGCTGGCTTCCCGGAATAACGGCGCCTTCTCCGTTGACATCCGCAAGGGTGACCGATTGAACCTGGCTGCGCCCGTTAATGGATACGGCAACGGTTCGCAAACGTAAGGGGATTTCCCAAATCTTGATCCCGCTCCTTGGAATGAACCTCGATACGAAACCCGCCATCCCCAAAGCGTTTGCAGCTTTTCCTCCGATCCTCATCAGCGGTGACGGCGCCAAATGGGCCATCCCCATCAGTTCCTTCAGGCTCTCTTTTGGCGATGCTTCTTTGCCGGTTATCGGCCCAATCCTGGGCAGGACAATGCCTGCGATCGAAACGCCGCTCACCGACAGCTCGCGGGAGATCGCCATGGCGAGCACATTGACGCCTATGATCAAGCCTCGGCGTCCCGGTTTGACGTAATGGACATTGGCCATCACCTGTGCGGCGCCGATCGACATGACTCCCGGCAGCGTCCACCCCGGCAGGGGGTGGGGAATTTCAGCGCTGCCTGTGGCGAGCAGTACGTTCCTTGCCTGCATGGATCCTTCGGAGGTCTTCAGGACCCAAACGGCGCCGCTTCGCAGGATGCTGTGGACGGATACTCCGCACCGAATCTTTACTCCTAGCGCGGAGCACTTGTCGAGAAGCTGCTCGGCCACCTGTCTTCCGACCCACCAATGTCCTTTCTCCTCGTGAAACTGCCCTAACATGCGGCCTCCTGGTTCGGGAAATTCGTCCACCACGGCAACGCGGAGACCTCGGCTGGCAGCTTCCGCAGCCGCCGACAATCCTGCCGGACCGGCACCGACGATCAACAGATCAAAAGGAATCGCCTGCGTCATGGAAGCCTCCTCCCCGTAATCTCATTGGGAAGACGCTCCCCTTCCGAGATGCACATCCCCGCTTCCAAAGGAGTCAGGCAGGCTCTCACCGAACCTTTGCCCTGCACGTTCACCCGGCACTCCATGCAGTGGCCGATGGAGCAGTACAGACCGCGGGGGCTGCCCGACTCCTCATGCCGACGCAGTGTTCGTAGGCCCAAGGCGAGCAGCGCAGCCGCAATCGGCTCGCCTTTCAGCCCGGCCCATTTCTCCCCGTTAAACGTGAAATCTACGGGTTCCCGCTTTGTTTTCCTCGGTCCCAAGATCGGATGATTTTCAATTCTGTCCATTACACCTCTCCCTTCGCCAGCTGCCCGAACGTGACGGGACGGATCGGCGGACGGTAAGACAGCTGCTCCGCATCCCGGGGTAACTGCGGGTTCTTCATATGAACCCAGGCGTCGAGCATCTGTCTGCATACCCGGCCCTGGCAGGCTCCCATTGTCGCTCTCGTCTTCATTTTGATCTGCCTGGCTGTACAGCAGCCCGATTGGTAGGCTTGCTCCAATTGTTCCAAGGTCACTTCTTCACAACGGCAAACGATCAGGTTTGATGTACTCATAGCCGGCCTCCTACCAATACCGGATTGCGCAGGTTTTCAGCTCGGTATAAAAATCGAGCGCAGCTTGCCCCTGCTCGCGCGAATGTGAGCTCGACAGCTTCAAGCCGCCGAACGGGGATTGATATTCCACGCCCGCCGTTTCCTGGTTGACGCGGACCATTCCGGCCTGAGCCTCATCCAGGAAACGATGCGCATAAGCCAAATCCCGGGTAAACAACGAAGCGCTGAGTCCGTATAGAGATTGATTGCATAATGCGATCGCCTCGTCGAAATCGGCTGCCTTCATCATCACGGTAACCGGTCCGAAAATTTCTTCCTGAATCAATGGATGGCCTGGATCCACGCCGGCTGCTGCGATCGGCGGAATATAATATCCTTCTTCGTTCGCCTCGGCAGAGCGGCCTTCGGCTACGATTTCAGCCTGCTCCCGCGCAAGCTTCACATAGGACCTCACCGTTTCATACTGGCTTGCGGAAGCAACAGGTCCAAGATAGGCCGACGGATCCAGCGACGGAGCGAGCTTAATTCCGTCGATCGCCTTCTTCATCGCTTCAACAAAAGCGTCATAAATTCCGGATTCAATGATGATTCGGCTGGTTGCCGTACATTTCTGGCCGGCCGAACGATACGCGCCGCTCACAATCATCGGGACCGTCTTCTCCAGGTCGGCGTCATTCAGGATCACCGCCGCATTCTTTCCGCCCATTTCGGTCTGATACTTGATGTTTCGTTTCGCACAAATTTGGGCGATGCGGGTTCCTGTCGCCGTGGAGCCAGTAAAGCTTACGGCGTCGAGGGAAATCTGCTCCAGAAGGGCGTCGCCGATCCTGCTTCCTTTGCCGACCACCAGGTTCAGGACGCCTGGCGGAAGAGCTGCTGCCGCAAAAACTTCGCACAGCAGGGTGGCGGTCAAAGAGGCGTTTTCCGCTGGCTTCCAGACCACCGTATTGCCGCAAATGAGCGCAGGTGCGATTTTCCATAAAGGGATCGCCACCGGGAAATTCCATGGCGTAATGACACCTACCACGCCCAAAGGAACCTTCTTCGTATGCTGGAGCACGTTCGGCTCGCTTGCGGGGATGACCACTCCGTTAGAGCGGACGCCTTCCGCCGCATAATACCGAAGCAGGTTGACTCCCCGGATGACTTCGCCTTGCATTTCGGTAATTGGCTTCCCCATTTCCATGCTGGCGAGGCGGGCGACATCCGCGGAGGCGGACTCGAGCGCTGCCGCCATGCGATACAAATACTCACTTCGGGCGGCACCGGTCAAACGGGACCAGGAACGATATGCGGCTCGGGCTGCCTGCTCCGCCTGAACGATATGCGATGCATCCGACAGATGAAGCACCCCGATCTCCTCATGAATGTTGGACGGGTTCTTCACGGCCAGCTCATCCGACGCGGGGGTGATCCACTCTCCGCCAACCCAATTTCGGCTGTGTACCATACGCTAACCCTCCTTTTTCAATCTCTTCTTATGAGCTCTTCGCTTCACCGGCAGGATGACGGTTAACGGCATGTTCAAATGCCCTTTGAATCGCTTCATACTCAGCTTCCGGAAGCGGAAGACGCGGAGGTCTGGTCGGACCGACCGGGAATCCGGCAAGCTCCATCATGTACTTGATCGACTGCACTAACTGGGGACTCGCATCATAATGGAACAATGGGAGCAGGCGGCGGTACAGCGTGGTCGCTTCCTGAACCTTCCCTTGTCTAGCTAGATTAAAAAGCTCCACGCCTTCCTTAGGCAGCGCATTTGGCACCCCGGAAATCCAGCCCACGGCCCCCATCAGCGGACCTTCCATGGCTAAGTCGTCGACACCGATCATCACATCCAGATCGGTATATTCGAGGATGTCATGCACCCTGCGGATATCTCCCGAAAACTCCTTCACCGCCACGAGATGCTCCAGTCTCGAAAGCTTGGCGAGCAGCTGCGGCGTCAAATCAACCTTATAATCATGCGGATTATTGTAGGCGATCATCGGCAGGCCGACTTCATTCAGCGCTTCATAATGGGCAATGACCTCATGCTCCAGCGGACGGTACTGGATCGGCGGCAGGGCCATAACGCCTGCAGCGCCCGAATCCTTGGCATGCCGGACCCACTCGGCGGCTTGCTTCGTGGACGGCGCGGCTGAACCGACGACAACCGGTACGCGTCCCGCCGTGGCTTCTATGACGGTATGAACGACCTTCGCCCGCTCCTCATTCGTCAACGTGGCATATTCTCCTAGCGATCCTGTCGGAACCAAGCCGTTGACGTCCTGCGTGATGAGCCAGTCACACAGCTCAGTTAGACGCTTGTAGTCCACATCAAATGTGGCCGTAAACGGTGTAACGATCGCCACATAAACCCCTTCAAATTTTGGCATACCAAGATGTCTCCTCTCATGATCAAGTTGATATTTGTAAGGCTAATTCAGTACGAACCCATCCGGTAGCGGATCGTCCGGATCCAATACGAAATTCATAAAACCAAGTACATAGGCGGTTCCCGTTAGCTGTGGAATGACGGTTTTATTGCCGGCCAGCAGGGTGTCCCCGGCGATGCTTCCTATGACCTGAACCCCGCTGATCCCTTGATACACGGCCTGCTGTCCGGGTTCGAGCCGTCCGCGGGAGCCAAGGACCGCCAAATGAGCGCATACTCCGGCACCGCCCGGCGACCGGTCAAGCTGCTCTCCGGCAAAGACGCATGCGCTGCGGAAGGACAGTCGATCACGCTCATCCCGCCGATAAAAGAACACGCCGTGAATACCGGTTATCCAATCCAGCTGCGGATGCTGAAGTTCAAGCCGCCTTTCAGCTTCACTGCGGATCATACCTGCCCATTCCCTAAGCTGATGGGGCTCAAAGGACGTCGCTCCGAACTCGCCTATATCCACCACGGCAAAAAATTCACCGCTGAAAGCGACGTCCACCCGGATTTCCCTTCCTTGGATCGTCACAGGAAGTCGCTCCGTGTGCACATAACTGGGCACATTCCGGTACGACACCTCCCGAACCTCGTCTCCCTCCATATCAGCGATCACCCGGACGGTTCCCGCCGGACAATCGATCAATATACCCGCTGCCGCATCGGACGGGGCAATCTGCCCCGTCGCGGTCCAAGCCGTAGCCGCGGCGATGATTCCGTGTCCGCTGACGGATGCAAGACCTTGCTGGTTCAGGAACAGCAAACCGAATCGTGCTTCCGGCGTCACCGGCGCTGTGACGATGGCACCGGTCATTGCATAGTGGCCGCGCGGCTCCGACATCAGCAGCTTCCTTGCGTCATCCTCATGCCGCTGGAAAAATACAGCCTTGTCGCGCATCGTCGAACCGGCCAATGGCGGCAAGCCGCCCGTAATGATCCGAAGCGGCTGTCCGCAGGAATGCACATCGATTGCCGCATACCATTTTTTTGTTTCCATCGTGCTGGCCCCCCGTCGTAGTGATGTTTAGAGCAGGAAGAAACCAGACTTCAGTTCATCCCGTTCCTGAAGAATAAATTGGTGAAAGCCCATCACCCAAGCCGAGCCGGAAATCTGCGGAATCACGGCCGGCAGATGGCCGACCATCGTATCTTCCAGAACACGGGCGCGAAACATCGAACCCACGATGCTCTCATGGACGAATTCCTCTCCGATTGCCAGCTCGCCCTTCGCACGCAGCACAGCTACTTTGGCGGATGTGCCCGTTCCGCAGGGGGAGCGGTCAATCCCCCCGGGAGGGACGACGACCGTATTCCGGCAGTGGGCGACTGGCGATACCGGATCGCTGAAGAACTCGATATGGGTTAGTCCACGAATGACGGGAATTTCGGGATGTACAATTTCAAAGCTGTCATTCACCGCGTCGCGGATCCGGACGGCGGTGCGGACGATCTCGGAAGCCCGCTGGGGAACCAGCGGCAAATGCAGGGATCGGGCATCGACGAGCCCGTAAAAATTGCCGCCGTAGGCCAGATCCAAGGAGACCTCTCCAAGGTCGCCGACCTGCACCCGGACATCCTGCTTGTAGAGAAAAGACGGAATATTCGTAAAGGTGACCTGTCGGACCTTTCCTCTCTCGATCTCGAGCCTGGCTTCCACAAGACCGGCTGGTGTATCGAGCCGGATGACGTCCTTGCTTGCCGGATAATACCCCGATTCGATCAGCGCCGTGCACAGCCCAATCGTATCGTGACCGCACATTGGCAAATACCCGCCGGTTTCGATAAACACGACCCCCATGTCAGCCTTCTCATCGCATGGCGAAGTTAAGATGCAGCCGGACATGACCTCGTGCCCGCGGGGTTCGAACATCAGAGCTTGGCGGAAATCGTCATGATGCTCGGACATGTAGACCATCTTTTCGGTCATCGTTTTTCCGAAGAGCTCCGGAGCCCCGGACATGATGGTCCGGGTCGGATTCCCGCCGGTATGCGTGTCGATCGTGGTGACCATCTTGGACCATCTCATCGAATCACCTCCTGGGGGTGCGGCATGCCATGGAAGCGGTCATACCGAAGACGGTTCAACGGAATGCAGGTCGCCGCCCCGCTCAGCATTTCGCTGATCACCTTCCCGGTTACGGCGGCCAGGCTGATCCCATCCCCTTCATGCCCCGCGGCCACATAGAATCCGGGGACTTCGTCGATTGCGGAAACGATCGGCAGATGATCCGCCGTCCACGGTCTCAGTCCCGCATAGGTTCTCAGGAGCGGAATCTGTTCCAGCACGGGAAAAAAACGAATGGCTCTTTCCGCAATCAAGCTGATGACCTGCTGATCTACGCCGCTGTCCATCCCGACAAATTGGCGGCTGGAGCCGATCAGGAAGTTTTGCGAAGCGGTAGGCTCGAAGACGAGTGCAACGCCATATCGGTCGAATTTGGGGTCCACGGAACGGGTGCCGCCGAATTTACTCATCAAGTATCCGAACTCCATCACCTTCCGTTTCCCGATGTTCGCCCACCGCGATGCGACAAGGATATGTCCCTTGCGGGGCTCGATCGGAATATCGATGCCCACCATCCGTCCGATATGCTTTGCCCATACCCCGGCCGCATTAATGACGATGCTCGTGCGGATTCTGCCCTCCGAGGTTTCAACGGCGCATACTTTCCTTCCCTCGTCAAGCTGAATGCCGGTGACGGGCGAATGGGTTCGAAGCCTTGCTCCATAGCGCCGGGCTGTGGACGCCAGCGAGTAGGTCAGCAGCACAGGATTGACCGTTGAATCCGTCGCACATTCCAATCCGCCTGGCAGGTCTTCGGCCATGTATGGCCATTCGTCCCTTAGATCCTTTTGATCAAGCATGCGGAAGGGCAGGCCGGCTTCCCGCTGGCGCGCGACCCAGGATTCGGCGGCTATCATCTCTTCGTCCGTCTCGCAGACCAGAATGCTTCCGGGAGCCCGATATTCGAACTCCTCATCGAGATCCCGTACCCACTCCTTGACCAATTCCTGAGACTTCAGTGACATCTGGCTGTCGAAGCCCGGATCCTTGTCGATGGCGAGGATGTTTCCGTCGCATTTGGAAGAAGTACCGCCGGCGATTTCCCCCTGTTCCACGACGAGTACGTCCATGCCGGCTTTCGCGGTATAGTAGGCAATGGACATGCCGATGATCCCTCCCCCGATGATGACAACTTCTGCGGTTTCATCACGCATGGATGCAATCACTTCTTTCGTTTTATAGGACAATCAGCTCTTTGTTTGATTTCGTCAGCACTTCAATCCCGGTGTCCGTCACGAGTATGTCATCCTCAATGCGGACGCCTCCAAAGCCGGGCAAATAGATGCCGGGTTCCACGGTCAAAACCATGCCGGGCTCCAGCAAATCCTCCGTTTTTTCGGAAAGGCGCATCAGTTCATGGATCTCCAGGCCAAATGCATGACCGAGCCCGTGTCCAAAATACTCCGCATACCCATAGCCGGCAATGCAGTCTCTAGCCAAAGCGTCCCCTTCCTTTCCGGTCATCCCCGGCTTTAAGCCTTCCAAGGTCTTTCGATTGGCTTCAAGTACAATCCGGTAAATCTCTTGATGCCGCTCCGTCGGATCACCAATAAAAACCGTCCGCGTCAGATCGGAACAATATCCCTCGTAGCTCGCGCCGAAATCGAGCGTCACAAATTCGTCCCTTCCCAGCGGCTTGGAGCTGGCCAGACCATGCGGCAGCGCCGAACGGACGCCGGAAGCCACGATCGTCGGGTACGCGGACGAGGCGGCACCGTTTTTGCGCATAAAGTATTCAAGCTCCGTGGCAACGTCCAATTCGGTAACACCCGGCTTCATGAAGCCCAGAATGTGCTCAAAGGCCAAGTCTGTAATTTCGATCGCCTTTCGAATGTGCTCCTGCTCCCGCTCATCTTTGATTCCGCGCAGCTTTTCCACAATATTTTGCGTCGGGATCAGTTCAAAGCCCTGAAAGGTTTCAACATAGGTTTGATATGACTCGTAAGTGAGATGATTTTGCTCAAAGCCGAGCTTCCGCACTCCTGCGGCACTCAGCTTCTCCCGGATCATTTCAAGCGGCTGGCCCGTATGCTGTTCAACCTGGTATTCTTTGGCCTGTTCCGCCGCTTGACGGGTATAACGAAAGTCGGTGATCAGCAAGGCTTGATTTTTCGTAATGGCGACAAAGCCGGCTGTACCCGTAAATCCGGTCACATATCTACGGTTATACGGGCTTGAAATCAAAAGTCCATCAATACCTTGACGCTCAAGCTCTTCCCTTACCTTGGTGAGGCGCTGTGCTTCCATGTTAGGTTCACGCTCCTTATTCATCCTCGCAGCTGCAAAGGATGCAATGGTTTCTTGATAATCAATCTAATGTAACGAGATTCAACCCTGTTGAATGACGGCTGCACAAATCTGCAAATTTGCTTCCTTATCCTTTCATGCCAGTCAGCGTAATCCCTTCGATAAAATACCGCTGGCCGATGAAAAACACGATAATGACCGGCAGGATGACCACGGTGGAGGCTGCCATAAGCAGATGCCACTGCGCGCTGTGAAGCGACTGGAACATTTGCAGCCCAAGGGCCAGCGTAAACTTGCTTTCTTCGTTCAAGTACACAAGCGGTCCCATGAAATCGTTCCACGAGTTCATGAACGAGAATAAGCCGATGACGATCAGAGGCGGTTTGGATAATGGGATGATGATCCGCCAGAAAATCGTCCATGGGCCCGCACCATCCACATAAGCCGCTTCATCGAGATCTCTCGGGATGCCGGCATAAAACTGCCGCAGCAAAAAGATGTCGAATGCGGAACCGAACCAAACCGGCAATATCAAAGGTACGTAAGTGTTAATCAGGTCGGCAAGCCTCCACCCGATAAAAGTGGGTATCAGCGTGACCGCGCCGGGAAGCATCATACTGGCGAGCAGCAGTCCGAAGAAAAACTTCTTCCCCGGCCAGTCAAGCCTTGCGTAGCTGTATGCCCCGAGCGAGCTGCTGATGAGCGCTCCGATCAGGCAGCTGGCGGTAATGGTCAAGGTGTTCCGAAAAAAACGGAGAAAATCGATGGTCGTCAGCGCCTCCGCATAGTTTTGAAACTTAAACGGCGAGGGAATCCATTTGGGCGGCATCTCGAAGATCTGCATCGACGACATCATGGAGCTGCGAACTAACCAGAACAATGGCAGCAAACAGAAAACACTCCCCAGGATGAGAATGGCGTATACGATGATCTGCGAGACCCGGCGGCTTTTCCTCATGGGCGCTACACCTCACTTTCGTAAAATACCCAGGACTTGGATGTCCGGAAAAAGATCGCCGTGACGATCAGGATGATGATAAAGAGGATCCAGGCAATGGCTGAGGCCTGCCCCATTTCGCCGAACTGAAAAGCCTGACGGTAAATATAGTAGTTGTAGAACAAGCTGGCGTTATTCGGTCCTCCCTGCGTCATAATTAAGGCTTCCGTGAATACTTGGAAAGCCCCGATCGACCCCATGATCAGGTTGAAGAAAATGATCGGCGTCATCATCGGAATGGTGATATGGCGGAACTTCCGGACCGCCCCTGCCCCATCCACGATGGCCGCTTCATACAGGGATCTGGGTACACCCTGGAGGCCGGCCAGGAAAATAATGATCGTGCTCCCCATTCCCCACAGGCTCATGATCACAATGGAAGGAACCACCGTATTTTCAGAGTACAGCCAATTTAGAGTAGGCAGGTTCAGCGCTTCGAGGAAGCTGTTGAACAGCCCGAGGTCCGGGCTGAACAGCCAGATCCAGATCATCGAGGACGCAACGGCAGGCACGATCGCCGGCAGATAGAAGATCGTGCGGAACACCGATTTGCCGCGGATAAATTCCATGTTCAGCAGGAAAGCGGCGATAAATGAGACGATCAGTCCGAGCGGTACGCGGAGAATAACGTATTTAAAAGTCACCCACAGCGAATTGTAAAAATAGGGATCCGTCCCGTCGAAAAGCCGTTTATAATTCGTAAACCCGATGAATTTGGGCGTATTCACGATCCGGTAATCCGTAAAGCTGAGCAATAAGCTGGTGAGCATGGGCAGAACGACAAACAGCATAATCCCAAAGATGCTGGGCAGGGCGAAGAGAATGCCCGCCACGGCGATACGGCGTTTGTGCAGCACTGGTATCCCTCCTTTCTGGATCGGTTCGTTCGGACGGGGTTATTTGCCGTAATAGCCTTCAATCAGCGGCTGTACTTTAGGTTCGATCTCTTTCAGTGCTTCCTCCGCTGACTTCTTGCCGGTCCAGACCAAGTCAAGGGCAGGGGTCACCAGCGCATTGATTTTATCCAGGTTCTTCACTTCAAAGCCCGGGGTCCGGATGCCGTTTTCAATTGTCTGTTTCATGTAAGCATCTGTGTACCCCTCCGGGTGAGCCTTGTTCCCCGACGCCCATTTATTGATGAGGTCCGGATTCGTATACCACTCTTTCTTGAGCGGCATCCACAAGCCGCCTTCGATCAGCGGCAGCACCGATTCCGGATCCGCCATGTACTTATACAGCATCCATGCCTCTTTCGGATGCTTGGTCGATTTGAAAATGACCGTCGGCGCGCCGTCCAGCAGCGTATTGCTTTTCATTAATTTAGGCAGGACACCGACGCCAAGATTGAAATCCTGTTCTGCAAAAGCCTGAAGCGCCCAGTTGCCGGATACGGTCATGGCGACCTTCTTGGTTTGGAGCGCCATATCAGGCAGGCTCTTGGTCTGCAGCGGCGTCGGCGATACGTGGTGCACATACATCAAGTCCGCCAGCTTTTGAATCGCGTCGATCGCCTCCGGCTTCGCCAGGCCGAATCCCTTTCCGTCTTCCGTCAGGAAATTGCCGCCGTTTGAGACCACCGCTGCCATCATGTTGTACGGGTCGTATTGGAGGCCGAACTGCTTGATCTTATTCGGATTAAAATTAGGGTCGAGCGCATTTCGTCCCTGATCGTCCAAGGTCAGCTTCTTTGCGTACTGAATGAACGTGTCCCAGTCCCATGCCTTATCTGCCTGCGTTGGAGGAAGCTCCACACCTGCTTCAAGAAGCATATCCTTGTTGTACATGAGTCCGTAACCTTCTACAGCCGTACTCATGCCGATCGTGTTGCCCGGTTCGATTTCATACCAAACTTGATCCAGGTAATCTTCCTTCTTGAATTCTTTGTCCTCCTCGATCAGCGGAGCCAGGTTCAGCAGCTTCCCGTCTTTCCCCCAGCTTAATGCCGCTCCGGATGATAAATATCCGAGGTCGGGTGCGACATTGCCTGCGACCATTGTCGTCAGCTTGGTCAAATAGTCCGCCGGAATGTGCATAGGCTCCACCTGAATCCCGGTTTTTTGCTCAAAGCTTTCGAGCGCTTCCGTGACCGTCTTCTTTTCGATCGTGTCTCCCCAGAAAGCAAACTTTAGCGTGACCTTTTCTTCCCCGTTGCCACCATCCTTGGTGCCACCTTCACTTTGGTCTGATCCTCCACTGCCCGAACAGCCCGAAAGGGAAACGGTTATAGCCAGTAAAGCGGGTAAAGCGATCCCAGCGAGAAATTTGGAAATTCTCATTCTTTTACCCTCCAATCACATGGAATTGATGTTTGTAAATTCATTGTAAAAAGGCGGAGGTTCAAAGAAAATTCGAACATTTTTGGAATGGTGGACAATTTTTATGTGTTGTTCATTTCGGCAGTTTGATGATGACGGTTGTCCCCTTGCGTTCTTCTGAGGTTACGGTCACGCCGTAGGAATCACCGTAGATGAGTTTGATTCGCTGATCAACGTTGCGGATGCCGATGGAGCGGCTCTCTTCCCGTGTCAAACCAGCCAATTTGTGATGGGGGATGCCGATTCCGTTATCCTCCACCATGAAGATCCGCTCGTCCCCAATAAGCCGCCCCCGGATCACAATCTTTCCACCGCTGTGCAGGCGGGCGAAGCCATGAACGATGGCGTTCTCAACAAAGGGCTGCAGGAACAGCTTCGGGACTTTGAAGGCATACAGCTCAGGCGAGAGGTCATAGGTCACTGTGAATTTGCCTTCAAACCGCTGCTCGGTAATCGAAAAATAATGCTTCAACCAATTCAGGTCTTCCTCCAGGTAGCCGATGTCCTGATTGCTTGCAGAAGTATACTGCAGCATGGAAGACAGGCTGACGATCATGGCACTCAATTCGTTTTGCTCGTTTTCGAGCGCAGTCCAGTTCATGATGTTGAGCGTGTTATACAGAAAATGCGGATTCAGCTGAATGTTCAGGGACATAATCTGGGTTTCTTTTTCTCTCAGCTTCACTTTATAGTTCTCTTCGATCAGGTTGTTGATTTTAACATTCATTTGATTGTACTTGTGGATGAGCAGTCCCATCTCGTTATAGGATTTGACCGGGATGCGGGTATCGAATTCCCCTTCTCCCGTTTTTTTGATCGCTCGAAGCAGCTGTTGAATGGGCTTGGTGATGGAGCTGGCCAGAAAAAATGCCAAGAGAAGCGAGAGCAGCAGAAGGATCAGCGTCAAATAGAACGTGTACGACTTTACCTCCGGCAAAAAGGCACTGCCGAGCGCCTCCGGCGAGATCGTGACACCGGAAATCCAGCCGGTCACATCGGAAGTGTCGAAGCATACGATGAGCGGTTTACCGTTTCTTGTGATCGTGAGCGTGCCGCTTTTCATCTCCGCCATTCTTTTCAATGAGGTTTCATCCATCGTGGAATCCTTTTCCTGCGAATCGGCTACCCTCTGACCGTCCCGGCTCATGATAAAAAAAGAAGCCCCGGTGGATGGGAGCACGCTGGCGAAGCGGGAACGGTAATAATCGGGCTGATAGGTAATGACCAGCACGGGAAGCTCGGCTGCACCCTGCAGCTCGATCACTTCCCCGTTATTGATCCGAAACAATTTTAGCAGACGGACGCCGGCCAGAAGCTGAACGTTCTCAGAGGGCACGGGAGAACCGGCATCTCGATGAAACATGTCACCAAACGAAAACGTCGGGACCCAAGCCATTCCCCCATCTGCTTGTGCGGCAGCCTGATACAGGGCTGTTTGGTTAAACCCTTCATAAGGGATGAAGGTCGTAGCACCGGTAGGCCCGATGTCTGAATAGCTGGTGATTAAGTGGATGGAGTACATGTGCTTCAAGTCTGGAAAATATGTATTCAGCGCCCGGCTTACCTTTTTCTCCATCGTGAACATTTGGTATTCGTCTTTCGGATCGGCGGTGAGGTATTGTTCGTACAGAACCTGCTCCGCGATTAAAGCGAGGCTGCTGTCTTCGACCCTGGCGAGCTCGGCGTCCATAATTTCGTTGTTCTGCTTCACAATGGAGTACAGGTTCTGTCTGGCAAAGTCGGAAATAAACCCGCTGCTCGACACAAAATATCTATAGCTAAGTATCGTTAGGGGAATTGTGACGATGAGGGCATAGGACAACATCAGCTTGGTTCGATAGCTCAGATCCTGAAATCGCGGCATCCATCGGCGGCTTCTCAATGAACATCCCTTCCTTATATGCGGGTAGCGGATAAATGGCGGTATTCATCCGGACTTGTGCCGTACTCCTTCCGAAACAGCCGGATAAAATATTTCACGTCCCTGTAGCCTACGTTCTCGGCCACTTGATAAACTTTCTGGGAGGTATGCAGCAGCTGGCTGGCCGCCGCCCTCATTCGGATATGGGTGATGTATTGGTGGATGGTCATACGGGTGTGGTTTTTAAACAGAATACAAAAATACGAAGGGTTAAAATGAAACTTCACGGCCAGCGTGCTCAGGGACAAATCCTCCTCACCATAGTTGGCTTCAATATAGGCTTTGCAGCTGTCCACCACGGTCTCACTTTTACACTGTCTCCGTTGGTCTATATGATTGGCCATCTCTAGAATCCACTGGAAGGCTGTCTCCCGTAATTCGTCCATGCGGCTGCAGCGCATCAGTGCTCCTTCAAAAGCGGCATCGGGGAGATGAGAAACTCCCTTTTCCCTTAAAAGTGAAGTGATATGGTAAATCGAGGCGGCGACGGAATACTTCAATCTGGAAGGATCGGGATAACCCTGGGCCAACGTACGATCCAGTTCGGTCTTCAGACAGGCATGAATATCATCCTTTTTGCCGGATAGAATCGCTTTGGCCAGTTTGCCTGCATTTAAATGGATGATCGCGGACGGATCTTTAGGGTTCTGTTGGTCAGACTTATACAATTTCCCCGGCCCGTCGTAAAATAAGCTTTGAAGTGCAATTCGGGCCTGCTGATTAGATGAATGTGCTTCTTGCCCCCACTCCGTAAAATACTTGCCAAAGCCAAATGTTAGTTCCCTCTCATGGTCATTTCGAAAATGATCGATCAGTTCCTGCAGTTGCGCTTCAAGCGAATAGGTGATGTCAAAAGATACGTCGGCGCTAAGGATCACCCCCGTCAACCATTGATCCGTAACGTAAAAGGCATGGGCAAGTCCGGCTTCCTCCATGATGTGGGCAAGCATGCGTTTAAGCAGGGACAACATCCGCTTCCGGTCCGCTCCGCTTGTGGGGATCACGGCACCCAGCGAGATTCCGCGTCTCCAGCCTGAAAAGGATCTCTGCAGCAAAGTGATGTCTGCTTCGGCAGGACTTCCCTCCAGCAATTCGGACAAAGCCGATTCGATGGTCGCCTCACGCAGGGCTCCCGCCTTATGTTCGGCTTTCTGAAGGAGAGGCGTAACCTTCTGGGCTTCCACCGGCTTGAGCAGGTAATCGCTTGCCCCGAGCTGCAGCGCGCGCTGTGCATAGGCGAAATCCGAGTAGGCGCTCAAAATCACCACGCTTTCGCTCCCCCCGCGGCGGGTCAAATGTTCCACGAATTCGAGGCCGTCCATGATCGGCATCTGGATATCGGTAAATACCAAATCGATCGGATGGAGCTCCATCCTTTCCAGCGCTTCCGCACCATCCCGGGCATTAAAGATGTGATACTCCGGCCTCAGATTTTTCAGCATCCGCGACAACCCTTGTCTGTGCTTTGGTTCGTCGTCAACGACTAAGACGTTCAGCATATCCAATCCCCCTTGCGTATGAATGGTACAAAAAATGCCCATCCGGGTTTCAAGTAAATTGAAGGTGATGGCGCTGCCAACCGTTTACAAGAATCCTGTATGAGCATGTTACAACAAGGACAGACATCAACTTACCGGGCATTGTCGGTTAGACGGACTCAAGCTTTGGAATCCGAACAGAAAACCGACAAGTACTTTACTTCATCCGTGATGGGCGTATATTTATGATTTTCGTAGGAGTCGAAATACAAGCTGTCGCCGGCATGCAGTGTATAAGCTTCCTGGCCGACATAATAAATCATGGTCCCTTCGAGCACATAAATGAATTCCTGCCCGACATGGGAGACCGTCCGCTTCTCCGTCTTCCCTTTCTTCGCTACAAAATAAAAGGGCTGCATCAACTTCTCGGGCCGCTCGGCCGCGATGGCCGAGAACGAATACCCTTTCTCCGACGTGACCATCTTATCCAGGGTCCCCGACATTGTGGTATACACCGTCCCGTTTTGGTCGCTGTCATCAAGCAAGATGGATATTTTGGTTCCAAGCGCCTCGGCGATTTTGATCAGCGTGCCGATGGGCGGCACCGTTTTTCCGTTTTCGATTTTGGACAGCAGGCTTTTGGTAAAGCCGCAGGCATGGGCGATTTCGTCCAGGGTCCGATTTTGGTCCTTGCGAATTTTTCGGATCTTACTCCCCAATTCCATCAGATTGATCTCCTAAATAGAATGAAATTCAACTTAGTTTAATAAAATGAAACAATATTTAATGACGATTGTCAATAAAATTTTCCAATGTATTCAGGCATTTTTGCTGTGTGCGAAAGGACGGAAAACCACCATTTACAGCAAAAAACAGGGAATATCCGCAGCAAGGACGCTCCCTGTTCTCGTTAATTAATCTCATAAATAATTAATATGATGAATCATAAACTTTCGCGCAGCAACAAGCACTAATTCCAGAAATACTTCATTTCCCTGTAACCGAGATCCCACAATCTCGCATTTCCCTTAATGGTGATTGTAAGTTTATTCGCTTTTTCAATTGGAATTTCGTACGTTTCAGCAGCCCCCTCTTGATAGGTTGGTGCTTCTGTGTGCAGAAGCTGCTGCCCATCGATCGAAATCGCAAGCGTTCCTCCCAGCTTCCCCGTTGGTCCATACTTGAAGTAGAGGATGATATCTCTTCCACTTAGTTCAGAGGTGTAAACTGCTGCAGTTTGCTCATTGAAACTGAACACATTGTACTGAGGCAGCACCTGTTCGCGGCCCAACTCAAAACGATATGGTGCTGTGTGTTGAACTGTATTTCCACTGGTGTCCTTCACTTCGTTGATTGCAATGAACGGTCCTTCTTTTTTTGTCAGAGCCGTTTCGATAACTTCGCAGCAGCCCCATACGGCAGCGAACATGAACAATGCGGAAAATCCGGAAATCACAAGCTGCTTTTTCATTGTTTTTGCGTTTGATCCTAATTTGTAAGCCGCGTATCCGATGGAAGCCCCTATTGAATTCTGAATCGCGTCGTTGATATCGCCGCTGCCCAGAAAGGAGAGCATCTGCACCGTTTCGACCACCATGATGGACAAAAAGAACAATGTAATAAATCGAACGTAGCGCATGGGAAACAACATCGGAATCAAAAAGCCGAAAGGAATAAATGCAGCGAAGTTGCCAAAACCAAACAGAGCCATTAAGGAAAATCGAAACAAATCTGACAAATCCGGTACATGATAAAAATCAAGGGGCGTAAAAATAAATTCGTACTCCGTAATCTGGTGTGATGCCTCGATTCTGCCAAAAGCAAAAAACATAAAATACAAAATGAGAATTGTATAAAGGATGGTGATAATCAGGATAACCTTGCGATTCTTTGCCATAAATTCTGCTCCCTACTGCGAAATGAGTGGATATCTCATGCAAGTTTATCCCAAGATTCATACTTCTCCTAGGGTTCATTCTTACACCAAACTTACAGGGTTGTCATGTAAGGGAACTTTGGGACGCGGCAAAAAGAAGGGCATCAGATGAACCCTCACCCGTTGCCCTTCTTGAATGTTACCTAGGACCAGCAGTCCGCAGTGGACACGAACACTTCAAGCGGCTGTCTACCAGTTTTGCCTAGGCTTGCAAAGCTTTTGTTATAAGTTCTTTAACCGTCGTCTGATGTCCGATCAATTGATGTAAATCGTCGGTCGTTTTCTCCATAGTTCCTTGTGCAATCGAGTTATAAATAAAGGCCGTCGTTTGAGCTAAAGATTCCGATAGGCCTGCTTGAACGAGCATGGCCTTCTCTTCGTCGAAGGAAACCTTTTGATGGATGATGTGCTTACCTGAAACTTCGGATAGAACTTCCGCCAACTCATCGAAACTCCATGGATGATTGGAAACCAGCGTGTATTCCTTGTTTTCGTGCCCTTCCCCGGTCAGTACCGTCGCGGCAGCAAGTGCCAGATCGCTGCGGCTGACCGCATTCACCCTCCCTGTACCCGTATTGGTGACGATCGCCCCGCGTTCTACATTTTCTTGAAGGTGGTCATTGATGAAAAACTCCGCATATCCGCCATTTCGTAAAAAGGTATATGGTATACGGGTCGCGCGGATAGCATATTCGGTCGCCATATGAACGAGTGCAAACGGATTTTCCTCTGCAAACGCAAAGCTGGTGTAGACAATATGCCTGATCCCCGCATCTCTGGCGGCTTTGATTACATTGGCATGCTGAACGATCCGCAGCGGATCATCGGTATCCGGACTGGATACAAACAACAGTTTGATTTCGCCTTCAAAAGCTGCGCGAAGCGTTTCCGGATCGTTGTAATCGCCTTGGCGGACTTCCAGCCCTGCCTCCGTCAGCGAAGCAGCTTGATCCAGTTTACGAACGACTGCAATGATCTGGCTTCCCGGAATCTTTTTCAGTAAATGGTCTATAACGAGCCCGCCTAAGTTTCCCGTGGCTCCTGTGATAACCAGCTTCATCCGATGTGCTTCCTTTCAGAAAGGTATTGTACGTGAGGAATCATTTCGATTCCATATACAATCATCCTACCACAATCAAATGGTAATAAAAGGTTATAGCCGAACTTTCCTCACGCCAATTGATGGAGGGTTATCTCACTAACATTCTGGTATTTACAGCTGATAACCGTTTTAGCCATGCTTCACGATGTTTTCCGAAGTCCGGAATGCCAATGCTAGAATCGTCAGTACCGGATTCACTCCGCCGTTGGTTACATGCACGGATCCGTCGCTCACCCACAGGTTGTCGTAACCGTGTACGCGTCCCATCGGATCGGTGACCGAAGTGGCGGGATCATCCCCCATCCGAAGCGTGCCTGCCTGATGCTGTCCGCCGCTAAGCCCGGTTCCCGGAGTCGTTCGCCAAACCTGGCGCGCACCGGCAGCCCAGAGCCACTTCTCGGCCTGTTCGCCCAGCATCGCTGCCGCCCGAAGCGACTCCGGATGGACCTGGCCCGAGAGCTGGGCGACTGGCATACCGAAACGGTCCTTGACCGTTCGTGAGAGACGTACTCTCGATTCCGAAGTCGGGATCTCTTGAATCGGTCCCTGGATCTGGCTGGTGCGCAAATAGCTGTCACGCATCACTTCTTTGCCTGCCAGCCCCCATCTCGGAGCGTCTGGAGCAAGTGCCCTGTACCAATGGATAAGAGGAAGCCGGGTAAATTCGTTGGCAAGCAGTCCGCCACCGATCACGCCGCCGCCATTGTCATGGGCGAAGCGAAGCGTAGCGATGCTGACACCAGGGCCAAGACCGTCCTGGATCAGATCGTCCATGAGACCGTACGCGCCCGTGTAGACATGCCCCTGCAGATTCCGGCCGACTTGGCCGGAACGGTTGCCGATGCCGTCCGGCTCTGCATCGGTAGCCGAGTTCAGCAGCAAACGCGCGCTTTCGATCGCGCCGGCAGCTACGATGACTTGACCGGCTGCCACCAGTTGACGCCGGATCTTCCCGCCTGCTTCCTGCACCAGCCTTACCCCGGTGGCCCGCTTCCCGCCTTCCGTCTCAATCCGCTCCACCATCGTATCGCAGATGATATCGCAGTTACCGGATGCGGCCGCCCGAACGAGCATCGTGTTATGTCCCCCGTTTTTGCTGTTGGTTGGACAAGCGAAGCCAACGCATTGGCCACACTGTCCGCATGCCGGCCTGCCGTCCCGTTCGACCGAGTTGATCAGCAGCGGGACCGATCCGGCGTCCCATCCCAAACGGGCTGCCGCTTCCGCCAGCCGCCGCGCTTCCGTCGTCAAGGGCATCGCCGGCATCGGGTAAGAACGGCTCCGCTTGGCATGCCCGGTGTGGGCGTTCCCGTCACCGGATACGCCCACCTCCCATTCGGCCCTCACATAATAAGGTTCCAGATCTTCGTACGAGATCGGCCAGTCGCTAAGGGAGCTCCCGTCCGGGATGCCGTAGTGGCTTGCCATGCGAAAATCCTCCGGATGGAACCGCCAGGCCTGAGCGCCATACACCCGCGTACCGCCGCCAACCGTCATGGCATTGTTGTGGTAATCTCCTTCATGCGGAGTAGTGATTCTCTCTTCCCCAGCCCCAGCAAGAAACGTACGCGGACTGCCCTCCAGATCAGGTCCGGTGTTGTGGCCGAATTTGCTCAGCCGGTGGTTGCGCAAATGGTCCCGGCCTACCTGGTCGTACCGAAGCCAACGGCCGCGTTCGATGACGAGAACGCGCATGCCCGACTCAGCCAGCACCGCCGCCGCTACCGATCCGCCCGCTCCGGCTCCGATCACGACGGCATCGTAGCGGTCTTGTAGTTGGTCGAGTGTTCGTAAAGGCAAATCGGCTTCGACTGGTGGTCCCTGTTCGCCGGATACCGGACCCGGCCGAAAACCGATCATTTCCCATGATTTACCCTCGCGATTCCCGCCGGATTCAGGATTTCCATAATAGCCTTCGACGACAAGCTCCAGCAATGCGTTGAAGAACATTGCGGACGAAACAGGCCAATCGCGGACCCGGTCATGCTGGACATCCTGCAGCAATCCATCCTGTTGTTCCTCGGACATTTCTGAAAATGCGTGCCCATACCGGGCCAATGCTTCCGACTCGAGTGCGCGGAGGCCGGGTTCGATCAGCTTGTTCCAAGCTGAAGGATCCTCATCCGCCCTACGTTCCATATAGACGAGTGCTCCTCCGTTGGCCGCAGACGGCCATTCATTTTCCGGGATAAACCGGTTAGAAACCGCTTCCAATATAGAATGCCACTCGACTAACCGGGATGTATGATCGCTCTGATTCATTTGCTGCCACCTTTCTTCTCGTTCGAAATGTCGTTTTTTTGTTTTTCGATACATTCGTAGACTAGAACTGTTCTTCATGCAAAATTGCCGGTTCACCTTCAACGTTCACACTCTAAGAGATGCATCTAGTATTCTCTTTATTCGTCTCTAAACCCTGCTTGCGGCCATGGTCATTCTGTAAATATACCTAATCATCCATTAAAGATTTTGATTTGACTATATCCAAGTTAAGTCATATATTTAATTATATTTAATTAGTACGTAAGTTTAAGTAAGCAGCAATGACAACACTGCAGATATTTATTTAAAAAGGAGAGAAATCGCATATGAGCAACGTTCAATCCATCGTCAATGAAATTTTGCCGGAGGTGCAAGGACAGCGCAAATCCGACTACCCGGTAAGCCCGCTATTTCTAAATCGCTGGTCTACACGGGCTTTTTCCACCCGTAAAGTCAGTGATCAGGACCTTTATACCATCCTTGAAGCCGCACATTGGGCTCCTTCTTCTTATAATGATCAGCCTTGGCGCTTTATCGTCGCTAAAACCGAAGAGCAGCTCAGCACATTTCATTCATTTTTAAACGAATTCAATTTAACATGGGCATCCAGTGCGCCAGTTCTCATTGTAGTCGCTTCCGACAAGCTTAGAGAAAACGGCGACCCGAACGGTGCGCACGCTTTTGATGCCGGCGCAGCCTGGGCTTCCTTGGCGATTCAAGCGACGATCCTCGGTCTGCATACGCATGCCATCGGCGGTTTTGACCGCAATAAAGCCCGTGACATATTGAACGTACCGGATCACATCGAGCTTCACGCCGTGATTGCTCTCGGCTACCTGGGCGATAAATCCGTACTTCCGGAAGCAATCCAGCAGCGCGAAGTGCCAAATGACCGCCGCCCGCTGAACGAACTTGTTTTTGAAGGGAAATTCGAGTAAAGTAAGCCGCTCCATCGCATCTATTTAACCATTATGTATACACCTATTAAAAAGCTGGCCGATCTTGGCCAGCTTTTGTTGTGCTGCATTTAGTCCCGCGAAAAGAGGACAACCCCTTGGAGAACCCAGAGGCTGTTATATCTACATTTTCAAATTAAGCCCTGACGGCAATCACTTCGATCTCCACCAGACCACCCTTTGGCAGCTTGGCTACCTGAACCGCACTGCGTGCCGGATAAGGTTCTGTGAAGAACGTGGCGTACACCTCATTGACTTTCTGAAAATCGTTCATATCCTGCAAAAATACCGTCGTTTTAATCACATCGTTCATGGTAAAGCCCGCTGATTCGAGAATAGCTTTTACATTGAGGAGCGATCGCTGTGTCTGTTCCTCTACGGATGCTGGGAACACGCCTGTTGTGTCCATACCGAGTTGTCCGGATGTAATCAGCATATTACCGATTTGAACTGCCTGGGAGTATGGTCCGATAGCCCCCGGAGCTTCGGTCGTTGCAATAGTTCGTCTCTCTTGTGATGTCATGGTTTCTCTCTCCTTGTCGTGCTTGAAGCACGTTTATATTTATGGGAATTGCAAAAACTTGGCGTGTATCAACCGTATTTTTGCAAGTACCTGAATGGAAATTAAGGTTATCGTTAGTTCGTATGGGCTGCCTTCGTCGGAGCCGTTGTATTCAAATTCAACTCTTCTGCATTCGGACCGTCATATTCTTGCAGCATTTCTTGTTGCTGTTCCGGCGTCAGTTTGGCGATCCCAAAACCAGTGAAGCCCCAGATCATGGCGAAAATGATCCCTGTCCAGCACAGCATGGCCCATGGCAGATAGGAGAGCGTTGCGACGCCCAGCGTACCGGCCATGTAGGCGCCTGCTGCCGTCCATGGCAAGATGGGTTCCGTAATCGCAGCGGAGTCTTCGACGGTCCGACCGAGATTTTTTGGATGCAGTCCACGGCGGATGTATGCTTCGCGCAGCATTTCGCCCGGCATCAGGATGGACACTTGGCCGTTGCTTGTGACGCCGATCATTGTCAATCCGGTCACGATCGTTGCAACGATCATGGACCCTGTCGAGCGTACATGCTTCAGGATTCGGTTCACGATCAGCTCAAGCGATTTGGTGAGCGATATGGTGCCGGCAAACGTAATTGCGCTGAAACAGATTAACAATGTTCCCATCATGGAGTTCATTCCACCGCGGTTCAAAAGCTTCGGTACATCCGGAATGACCGCAGCCGGATCGAATCCTTGGACGTGAACCATCCCGATATCGAACCCGTTCAATACAGAACTTACTACATCATGCAATGTGAAGCCCTGGAATATCAATGCGTTCGCCATGGCAAAGGCTGAAGACAGCAGCATGACCGGCAGCGTAGGCTTTTTCCGGATCGAGCCGTACAACACGATGAGGATCGGGACGATGAGCAGTAAATTCCAGTGGTAAATCGTGCCCAGCGTATCCATAATGGTCCCTACTTTTTCAGGGATACCTGCACCTGCCGTATGTGTATTCAAACCTGTGATGACATAGACGATTCCGGCTACGATAAACGAAGGCAGCGTCGTGTACAGCAAATGACCGATATGCTCATACAAGTTTACGCCTGTGGACAGGGCCGCGATATTCGTCGTATCCGATAGCGGCGACAGCTTGTCGCCGAAGTAGGCACCGGCAACCACCGCACCGGCAACGGCTGCCAGATTCACATCCAGTCCGGCGCCAACGCCCATAAATGCTACCCCGATCGTTCCTGCAGAACCCCAGGACGTACCGGTACAGACCGATACGACCGAAGTCACCAAAAAGGCGGTGATGAGCAAAAACTGCGGGTTGATAATTTTGAGCCCGTAATAAATCATCATCGGAATCGTGCCGCCCACCATCCATGCCCCGATCATCAACCCTACGGCAATCAGGATTAGAATGGCCGGCATCGTTTTGGCTATTTTTTGGGCAATGGAATTCAAAATATCGTTGTAACTGTGCCCCAGCCTAACTGCAATGATCCCCGCGATAACCGTTGAAGCAATAATGAGCGGTTCAGGCGGCAGCTCGAACATGACGTATCCCAAGCACAGCAGTACCACCATCGTTATGATCGGAAGTAAGGCCAAAAACAGCGTCGGTTCTTTGATTTGTTTTCCCTTCGTTTGCTCTGTCATCGTTGTATTCCCCCTGGGATAAATGAATTGTGAACTACTTCTCGTGCAGAGGATAATGATCTGCCATACGCTGCAGCGCATCCCGAAGAAGAGACCTCGGAGTGGCAACGTTCATGCGGATATAGCCTTCGCCAATCGCCCCGAATGAGATTCCGTAGCTGACACTAACCCTGCTCTTGTTTTGAATCCAATCCACTAAATCGCTTTCAACCTTCCCGCAGGCGGTGCAGTCCACCCACAATAAATAGGTACCCTCAGGCTGAATGACTTTAAGTTCGGGCATATGCGTCTGTATAAAATCGATCGTATAGGCGATGTTGTCCGTTATATATGCGCGAAGCTCGTCCAGCCATTCATCGCAAGCCGTATAGGCCACTTCCAGGGCAGGCACGGCAAAAAAGGTCGGATTATGAATCCCTGCCTGCTGCAGCCCATCTTTAAAGCGTTTCCGCAGCTGCTCGTTAGGAATAATGATGTTGGCGATTTCCAGACTCGCGAGATTGAACGTTTTTCCCGGGGATGTGCAAATGATCGAACGGTCTGCCACCTGCTCCGTCAGCTTGGCGATCACGGTATGCTCGTGCCCCTGATGGATGAAATCCGCATGGATGTCATCGGATACGATCAGCGCATCGTATTGGATGCACAGCTCACTGATCCGCTCCAGCTCATGGATCGTCCAGACCCTTCCGGTGGGATTATGCGGGGAGACTAGCATGACCATTTTCACGCCTTCCCTCATTTGCGCTTCCATATCTGCAAAATCGATCTCATATCGTCCGTTCACAAGCAGCAGCGGACTTTCAACCAACTGCCTGCCATTGATCGCTACCGCCTTCGCGACGGGCTGATAAGCAGGTGTATGAATGAGGATGCGGTCCCCCTTCTCCGTCAGGTTCTGAATCAGAACCGAGACGGCTTGTACGATTCGTGGGCAGAATACGATCCATTCCTGCGGCACCTGCCAATCATAAGCTTTGGACAGCCAGCCTTGTACCGCTTCGTAATATGGCGGGAACGGATCGGTGTAACCGTAAATGCCGTGTCTGGCCATTTCCGTTATCCGGTCCACCACGGCCGGCGGCGCCGGCAAATCCATGTCCGCGACGGACAGTGCGATCATGTCATTCCCCTGGGATTGGGCCATTCCGTCCCATTTGGCGCTGTTCGTTCCGTATCTGCTGATGATGTGGTCAAAATTATATTTCATGGATGTCACCTTCCCTTGATCCTGCGTATGCCAGTTCCTGATTACTTAAGCTTTTGCAAATAACGGTAGACAGTAGGCTCGGATATCGCTAATGCTGCGGCGACTTGGGAAACGCCGCCTTTCAGCAAGAATACCCCCTGCTCGTTTAACTCACGCACGAGCTCGATTTTCTCTTGTGAGGATAACCGGTCGACAGGAATGTTTATTTTGCTGATCACGGATGCGATCATATGAGTAAGCAGATCATCCGCGTTGCCCTGCAAATATTCCTTGGACTGTTTGTCTTCCTGTGGAGCCTCAATTGAAGCTGGAGGAAGCGGCGAACCGCCTTGTAAAATATGCTGAATCCATTCTGCGGCAGCCTCCATGTGGGTGATGTCAATGTTCAGACACATCAGCCCGACGAGCTCGTTGTCGTCGTTTTTGATAAAAAAGGTGGACGATCTGAAGCTTTGCCCCATCTTTCCCGAAGCCTTATAGTTGGCGATAAACTGTTCTTCCCGGTATGCTTCCGCTTTCAGCAGTTTCAAGACCAAGTCCGTTGACGCGTCTCCTACCTTACGCCCGCTGATGTGACCGTTCTCAATAAAAATAATCGATCGTTCCGGATCGCTGATGTCATGGACTACGACCTCGCATTTGGGCCCAATAATAGCCGCAATAAATGAGGCAATTGGAAAAAACTTCTCAAGGAACTGCCGGTTATCATTCATGTACGGATGGTCTCCTTCCCTGTAAACCTTATGTGTTGTTATAAAATTTATCAATATAATAATTTATTATCGTGATAAGATTATATTACATTTTTAAAACGGTTTCAATCATTTTTTTGCAAAAGTGCGCGAAACATGTCGGAATTTGTTTTTTTGATAAGGACATGGATTACCCACGCTTTAATTGCGTAAAAAAAGCCGCAAGGCAGGCGGCTTCAGCATGATAAATTTTTATCAAATTAATTAAAGTTTACATAATATATCTTACGTTAATCAATCTGAAAGTTCCTCTTCTTTCAAAGCCACAAGCTCGGCAATCTGCCCAACCTCGGCATCCATTGCACGTTTAAACATCCTTTCATCCCCTTTGTGCGTGTTCTTCAGCTTCCGTATAATGGTGATAATTGGTCATCATAAGTGCCGAAAAATTGTATATAAGAAGAACCAATGTAAAGGAGACATGGCTATGTTCGGATTTAGAGCTGCTGCAGGGGCAGGTTCGGTCACCAAGCAGCTATGCAGTTACCTGCGTCAGGAAATTGAGAGTGGTGCACTCACACCCGGTCTCCAGCTGCCGCCGACGCGCCGGGCCGCCTTGGACCTTGGGATAGCGCGCAACATCGTGATCGAAGTGTATGAGCAATTGACCGCCGAAGGGTATTTGACGTCCAGAGCCGGCTCCGGAACGTTTGTCGCTGAGGGCATCGAAACCCGCAAAGCTATGAAAATCGACCCTATGCCTTCTTCAGCATCAACCGCTCGATCCGAGTCCGTCCCTAAGAAACCGAAGCTCATTGACTTTGACGGAGGTCTGCCTGATTTGTCTCATTTCCCCCGCAGGCTCTGGAGCAAATACGTACGGGAGATGACCGATTCGGCGGTGGAAAACATATTTTCGTATGGCAATATTCAAGGGCTGCCTGCACTGCGTGAGGCCATTGCCGATTATTTGTACCGGGTCAAAGGCATGGCGTGCAGCATGGACCAAATCGTCATTACGTCGGGAACCTCCGAAGGAATCCTGCTGCTGGCGTCTACCTTCTCGGACCGTTTTCATACGGTTTACACCGAAGAGCCGACGATCGGGTTTGTCGGTGATATTTTCCAAAGATTAAACTATACTGTCCATCCGATCGAGGTTGATCATCAAGGTATGCAGATCCAACGGATCGAGCATAACTTTCCTGCCGGTCTGATCGTGCTGACGCCTTCCCACCAATACCCTACAGGTAGCATTCTTTCGATTCAACGGAGGCAGATGGCTATTGCGCTGGCTGAAAAAGCTGGACACTATATCATAGAGGACGACTATGACAGCGAGTTCCGGCATAAAGGCGGGCCGGTCCCTCCGCTGCAGCTTCTTGCCCCGAGCAAGGTCATCTATGCAGGCACGTTTAGCAAAACGCTGTCGCCCGCCCTGCGGATCGGATTCCTCGTTGTCCCCCCGGAACTGATCGAGCAGGTCATTCGCACCAAAACGGAGCTAAACCTGACAACTTCCGGTATCATGCAATCGGCACTTGCGCGTTTTATATTGGACGGGCATTTTGACAGGCATATTCACAAAATGAGAGCGATATACAAACGAAAACGCCTCTTTATCGCGGAACAATGCCGCCGCTTATTCGGCGACCGCGTTGAACTGCTGGGTGACGAAGCAGGAATGCATGTCCAGCTCCATTTTAAGCAGGATGCTTACGGGCCGATGGACTGGCACAACATGGAAGGGCTCGGCGTCCGCCTCTCATCTTTTGAAGACTATGCGGTGTTAAAAGGCCGCTCCCCCGGCAAGGTGGTACTCGGATACGGGAATCTGACAGAGAGGGAAATCGCTGAAGGGCTGCGTAGAATCCAGCAATTTACGGATTCTTGGAGAAGGATCTGAGATATAGTTTAAAGTTGAACCTTCAAGTGCTACAACAATATAGTTTTGCCATTAGTTCAAGTATATCAGGATAGTTAATTCGCGAAACCGAAAGATTGCATGAATGTTATATGATGACTGTATAAACCATTGGGGAGTGAAATAAATGGAAAAAGTCATCAGGCTCAAGGATTCATCCGAAATCAAAGTTGGTTTGGCAGGACGATCCAGAGGCAAAACAATCATACTGCCTGTCGCCAAAGAATCCGTGTACGGCCAAGAAGCTGAAAGCCTGAAGCTGTGGGGGGTCGACCCCGAATCCGGACAGCATTTCGTCGAGGGACTGGCTGATATGTTCCAAGTCTTGTACTTTGACTATGAAGGCCATCGCATGAAGCACCCCAATCCCGACCATCTGACACCAGACCAGATCGTAGAAGATCTGCTGTTCATCGCCAACGACATGAATGTCCTCCATTTTAGCTATTATGGTTACTCCTGGCTGGCGCTGGTCGGTCTGCAGCTGGCTATCCGTACGGAGCGGCTGGAGAGCTTGATCATGGGCGGATTTCCGCCATTGGACGGGCCCTATAAAGAAATGATGGTGGTGACCCGCAGCACTTATGAACAAGCTGCACGCAATCAATATACCCCTATAATGAAAGATTGGCAGGATTCGAGCAGTCCGGAAAAGGTGGATTGGGACCAGGTTCAGGTCAAGATCGACACGAATCAGACCAAACAGTTTATGACGCTATACCAGCATTTGATGGATTTTGACGATCGGGCGGTGAGTCTGAACCCGGCCGTTCCGAAGCTGGCTTTTGCCGGAGAGAAAGATACGATCGTGTATGGGGAAAACTTCGGCGGCGTCACTGTGGACATTGCCGGGATATTGCAGCGAAACCAACAAGCTTTAGAAGAAATGGGCTGGGACGTTCGTATCTTAAAGGGAGATGGGATGGACCATACCAAAGCCATGCACCCGGAGACCGTTCTTCCGGTCATCAAGCCCTGGTTCGTGTCTAATTTGTTGGACGGTTAGAAGATGTTCGGCTAACGCTTTTTAAGATGATCCCATCGATTATCATTCAAATAAGATTCTTAATTCACTATTTAAAAAAAGGCATCCGGTCGTAGAAACCGGGTGCCTTTATACGTTTATTTCGACAAAAAAATCATAGTCACCTAACGTTTTTTGACTATAGTATCAAGTTTGTTATCTGGAAGCATGGAATCTTCCTTTTATACAATGAATTTACGAAGCGCAAGCTGCAATAGAGAAACCACCGGAAGGAGTGACTAACATGAGTTCAAAAGCCGAGCAAAGCCACAAACGTAAGCGCTTACGTCCGCGTTGGCACAAGCAGGATACAGAACTGACCCTGCTCGCCTTGCCGACGACCATATGGTATATCCTCTTCTGCTTTCTGCCTATGTTTGGGATCATTATCGCCTTTAAAAATTTTAGAATTAGCGGCGGATTCCTGAGCAATGTGTTCAACAGCCCGTGGATCGGCTTCAAAAACTTCGAGTTCCTGTTCAAATCGAACGATGCTTGGATCATTATCCGCAACACGATTGGATACAACCTGATCTTTATCGTTCTAGGCATCGTCCTCCCTGTTCTATTCGCCATTATGGTAGGACTGCTGCACAGCCGGAAGGCCAGCAAAATCTATCAAACGATGATGTTCCTTCCCTATTTTTTATCTTGGGTAGTCGTATCCGCCGTAGGCTGGGCTTTCCTAAGCTTCGATAAGGGGATCGTCAACCAAATGCTCGTCAGTATGGGCAGCGATCCGGTGAACTGGTACATGGAACCGAAATACTGGCCGTTCTTCCTGATTCTCTTAAACGTCTGGAAAGGCCTTGGCTACGGAATGATTATCTACTTGGCCACCATCACGAGCATTGACAGCACGTATTACGAAGCCGCGGTTATCGATGGCGCCTCGATCTGGCAGCAGACGAGATTTATTACGCTGCCGATGCTGAAGCTGGTCATCGTCATGATGTTCATCTTGGCGGTCGGGCGCATTTTCTACACCGATTTCGGCTTGTTCTACCAGGTCACGCGGGACTCCAATTCCTTGTTCAACGTGTCTACGACCATCGATGTCATGGTATACAAGCAGCTGAAAACCGCTACTGTCGGGATGGCCTCCGCTGCTGCATTCGTGCAGTCCGTCCTGGGCTGTGCCACCATTCTGATCGCTAACTGGATTGTCCGCAAAATCGATCCGGAAAGCGCAATGATGTAAGGAGGTAGGGTCGATGTCAACAAGAACGGCTTACGATACGGGCCTGGAGAAATTTAATCGTACCCACAGAGTCGTCGACGTCATTTTCCATCTGATATTTATCGTCTTGGCGCTGATCTGTGTCATTCCTGTCGTTGTGGTTCTGTCCATCTCATTTTCCAGTGAAGACTCGATCCGTGAGACGGGATATCATTTACTGCCGACCGTACTATCGGGTGATGCATACGCCTATATCGCCAAACAGGGGACGACGATTTTGAGGGCGCTCGGTGTGTCGGTTCTTGTCACTGTGATAGGGACCGTGCTCGGCGTCCTGCTGACCGCATCCATGGGTTACGTCATTTCCCGCCCCAACTACAAGCTGAAGGGGTTTCTGACCTGGATCGTATTCATTCCGATGGTGTTCAACGGCGGTTTGGTGTCCAGCTACTTTATCAATACGAATTTATTGGGTCTGAAAGACAGCATCTGGGCTCTGATTCTGCCGCTGGCCGTCTCCTCGTTTAACGTGATCATCTGCAAAACGTTTTTCAAAAGCACGATTCCCGACGGACTCATCGAATCCGCGGAAATCGATGGCGCGAGCCAGCTGCGGATCTTCTTCTCTATCGTCCTCCCGATCTCGCTGCCTGTGATCGCGACGATTGGATTGTTTCTCTGCTTCGCCTACTGGAACGACTGGTTTCAATCGATGCTGTATATCGATAACCAGAACCTGTACTCGCTGCAGGCCCTGCTCAACAGCCTGATGAGCAATGTCGATGCCCTGGCAAAGAATGCCGCAAGCATGGGCGTCAGCTACGCCGTACTTGTTGCGACGATGCCGAAGGAATCCGCGCGGATGGCTGTTGCGATCCTCATCGTTTTGCCTGTAGCCTGCGCCTACCCGTTCTTCCAGAAGTATTTTATCTCCGGGCTTACGGTCGGTGCCGTTAAAGGATAATGACGAAATAAGCCAAGACATCTTGGTTTATGATAAATCACTGCTAATCACGGTGATTCAACATCTATAAGGGGGATTTGGAATGAAAAGATCTTTCAGATTCATCTCGACGCTCTGTTTGCTGACCCTGTTGGCCACAGCTCTGGCGGCCTGCGGCGGTTCGAAGCCTTCTTCTACAGCCGATGGATCGGAAACAACCAAGGAGCCGACGAAGGAAACTTCGACAACGACCAAGGATGTTCCGACGCTGGTCTGGTGGACGATCGGCGGCCAGGTGCCGAGCAACTTCAGTAAGGCGGTTGACGCCATGAATGCCTACACGGCCGAAAAGATCGGCGTGAAAGTGGACATCAAGGTCGCCAGCTGGGGCGAATGGGATACGAAGATGAACACCATCGTCAATACCGGCGAGCCTTTCGACATCATGTTCACGAACAGCGGAAAGTACAGCAAGCAGGTTGCGATGGGCGCTTTTGCCGATATTACCGATCTGGTACAAAGCGAAACGCCTGACCTGTACAAACTGATTCCGCAAAACGTATGGGACGGCACCAAAATCGGCGGAAAATATTATTCCGTACCGACCTATAAAGATTCCGCGTTGACGCAGTATTGGGTATTCGATGACAAGTATGTGCAGAAGTACAATATCGACATCAACAACATCAAGACGCTGCAGGATCTGGATAAGCCGCTTCACGATATGAAGGCCGGGGAAGGTAAAAGCTTCTACCCGCTGCCGATGACCCAAGGTGAAGGCCTGAACGGATTCTTTAACGATTATGACGATTTAACGTTGGGCTTCCCTCCGATCGGCGTGAAAGCGGACGATGCATCGCGCAAGGTCGTTTCCGTTCTGGAACAGCCTGACGTTATGGCTAATCTGAAGCTTTTGCATCAATGGTATCAAGACGGCATCATCAATCCGGATGCTCCGACCAAAACCGAAGCTGATAAAGGCAGACCTTTCTTTGCGGCACAAGCCTTCCCTGGCGCCGAAATCAGCTGGCAGATCAATGATAACGTCCAGAAATACGACATGGTTCAGCATTACGGACCGATCTACACCACGAGTACGATTCAAGGTTCTTTGAACGCGATTTCGGCGAATTCGAAATATCAGAAGGAAGCATTGAAGTACCTTGAACTGGTCAACACCGATCCGAAGCTGCGCAACATGCTGGCCTTTGGCGAGCTGGGCGTAGACTACAAGAACGTCGACGGCGAAAAGGTCATCGAGCGTACAACCGATACTTGGCCGCTGGCTGCTTACACCCAAGGCACGTTCTTTAATCTGGCGGTGACGAAAGGCGCTCCGGAAGATCAATGGGAACAAGTTAAAAAGTTGAACGAAGCGGCCTCCTCCTCCACGATCCTTGGCTTCGCGCTGGACATCAGCAATCTGCAGACCGAAGTAGCGAACTGCCAAGCCGTATGGGACAAATACAAGTATGAGCTTATTACCGGCGCATCCGATCCGGAGAAAATGGTGCCGAAGATTACCGCTGAACTGAAGTCGGCCGGCATGGACACGATTATGAAAGCGGCTCAAGAGCAAATCGATAACTACTTCAAGTAAAAGAAATGGAAGCGCATCCCTTAATGAGACTCTCTTAAGGGATGCTTTTTCCTTCCCATCGATGAAGTTTCGTACTAATCGTGGTACCTTTGCACTAATCGTGGTACATTGGGATTAGCATTCATGCTTTCGACGAGTTGCTGTCAATCGAGGTGTATTATGGGCTCTTTTTTGCAAATCAAAATTTACCGCCACAAGTTTATCGCCTATGTCATCTTCGTCGTGAGCATCGGACTCACGCTGGGCACACTGACCTGTGCCATGCTGCTCAACCAATGGGTCGGCAATGCCCGGATCGAGGCGGCGAACGCATTCTCGCGCGTGGAGAATGAACTGCAGTATGACGCCGACCGTATCGAGGCTTACATGCAGCGGATTTACTCCAATCCGGGATTGCTCGACGATGCCAGAAGCTTTGCGAGCAGCAGCGCTGAAGGTTACTTGACCAGCAGGCTGGATCACAGCATCTACTCGCAGCCGCTGGTTTCCTTTCCCGAAGATCTTAAGACCTACTTATACAGCTGGGCGCAGGGCGAGATTACGCAGATCAGCCTGCACACCGGCGAATACGGCAATGTAGTACGCTTTAACGATAACGGTATCGCCAGTTATACGTTCGGACTTCCGAATAAAGATGAGGCTTTTCATGACACGATTACGAAAGGCTTCGTATACCGCAAGAAACTGTCGAATCCTACGCTGGGCTCTCAGGAATTCGGAGAGTTGCGCTTTTTGGTCAGCAGTGAGCAGGTTTTCAGATCGGTCCAAAATTTCCGGGTTGGCGAAGCTGCGGCCGTCAGTGCTGCCGGCGATATCTACCTGATCGGCGGACACGGCGAAGATTTGGAGCAGATGTCCCGCCTGGCTGCGGCAAATGGACGCACACACGGTATTATTTCAAGGGGAATGCTGAAGCCGATATTTTATGTCACCTTCGCCTCCACCAAGTTTAATTTCAAATTCGTCAGCATCATCGATTTGTCCACGCTGATTCGTCAGCATGCCGGGATGCTGATCACCCTCTTCCTGATTGTGCTGGCCGCGATGGTCAGCGTACTGCTTCTCATTGTCTACAATTTACGGGATGATGCCCTCTTCCTTCACCGCATTATCCAGTCGATCGGACGTGTCAAAACGGCCAATTTTACGACGAGCCGCCCGGCCCGGTACCGGAGAAACGAATACGGAATGATCGCCCGTGAGTTGGATGATATGATACAGCAGCTGGATAAGTACATCCGCAATGAATATTTGCTGAAAATAAAGCAGCAGGAAACCGAAATGAAAGCGCTTCAGAACCAGATTAATCCGCACTTCCTGTACAATACGCTGGAGGTGATCCGCTCTACTGCGCTGGTCAACCGGGACACAGATACCGCCGATGCCATTGCGACTTTAGGGACGCTCTACCGCGAAATCGTGAAGAAGGAAAATATCATTTCGATTGCCAGCGAACTGGAACTGCTGCAGAAATACTTGGAGATTATGGAGTTTAAGTATCCGGGACGTTTTTATTATCAGGTCAATGTCGAACCGGCCCTCCTCTCGATCCCGACCGTTAAATTTTGGATGCAGCCGCTCGCGGAAAATTTCTTCATCCACGGCTTCGATGCCGGTCATGAGTTTAATTTGTATGTCGTTAATGGCTGGGAAGCCGATGACGGTTATGTGCTTGAATTTGTGGATAACGGGCAGGGAATCCCGGCGGAGCGTTTAAATACCGTTCGGCGCACGCTGTTTAACCAGGATGACGCTTCCTCCGGAAGTATCGGGCTCCGCAACGTATATACGCGGCTGCATTTCTTCTATGGGGACGGCTGTACGATTGAAATCGCGAATAACGAGGAAGCCGGGGTCAAGATAACGGTACGGATATCAAAAAGAGGTGATTGAACATGTACAAGTTGATGATTGTGGATGACGAGCCTCAAATTTTGGAGGGCATGAAACGGATACTGGACTGGAACCAATACGGGTTTGGCCGCATTGAAACGTGTGAAACGACTGAGGAAGCCATGACCAAAGTGGTTGACCTGCAGCCGGACGTGGCCATCTTTGATGTCTGCATTGGCAAGACACTCGGGTATGAGACCATCAGCAGGCTTAACGAATTTAAGATCCCGACGAAATACATTATAATGAGCGGCTATAGTGAATTCAAATATGCTCAGGAAGCCATCCGCTGCGGTGTCAAAGACTATCTGCTCAAACCGGTGGAGCGCACCAAGCTGCAGCAAGTCATTGAGAAAATCATTGTCGAGGATCTTAACGGTACGATCGGCGATAGGAACAGCGAGAACCTGAACAGGGATCCCGTATTAGGGGTTCAATATGAGCACCTTTCCAAGCTCGTCAACCGCATTTTGCTGATGATCAAGATGGAATACGCCCAGAACATAACGTTAAAATCCGTAGCGGAGCGCTTCCAAATGAACAGTACTTACCTGGGACAGCTGTTTCTTAAAGAAACCGGTATGAAGTTTTCGGAATACCTCATGGCATACCGGATGCTGCTCGCAGAAGACCGAATCCGTTCAACCGAAGAGAAAATATCTTATATCGCGTTTTCCGTCGGCTACAACAATCTCAATTATTTCTATACGCACTTTCATAGCTTTTTCGGAAAGTCTCCTTCCGAGCTCCGTGGAAAAGCTTAAGCTGCGTACTTTTCGGAAAGGAGGCTGCTGGTGGTCATGAATGATAGACGCAAGCCGCTCTTAATGACCCTCTCTCTGATATTGCTGCTCATATCATCGACAGGCTGCTTTCGTCAGTCCGGCCAAAATAGCGACTCCGATGACGGCGCACCGGTCAATCTGATTTATTATACAATTGGAGAACCTGATAAGGATTTGCAGCTCGTCAACGATAAGATTAACGAAATCATGGCACCCAAAATCGGCGTCACCGTCACGTACATCAAGGTCGGTTGGCAGGAATATGAAGATCGGCTGCACACGCTCATATCCGCCGGCAGTCCATTCGACATCGCCTTTGTTCCCGATTACGCCCCCACGGCGATGCGCGGTGCCTGGCTGAGGCTGGATGACTACCTTCAGGGACTGGGCAAGGAGATGTACGACGAGGTTGATCCGATCTTTTGGCAGGGCGTACGCATGAATGACGGCGGTATATACGGCATTCCGACCAATAAAGAGCTGGCGGTGCGCGATCAGTGGATGTACCCTGCTTCCATCGTGGATAAGTACCATATCGATATTTCCAAGTACGATACGCTGCAATCACTTGAGCCTGTTCTCCGGATGATTCAACAGAAAGAACCGGATTACGTACCGATGGAGCTCGATCGGGATTCGCACAATTTCTTCGCACTCGACGGTTATGAGTACATCATGAACAACAAAATTCCATTAATGATCAAATCGCTCGACCCGAACGCTAAGGTGGTCAATATATTTGAAACCAAGGAAGCGCGGCGGATTCTGGATACGCTGCGACGTTATTACAAGGAAGGCTTCATTAACAAGGACGCCGCGCTGCGGGAACCCGGAGGCTTGAAGCGGGGCGCCAAAGTATTCTGGAAATCCTCCGGCGGCGGTCCCCTTTCGGAGACGACCTGGAGCAAGGACCGCGGCTACAAGGTTGTGGCGAATCCCGTCACGCCGAGCGTTGTCACCACGGAATCGGTCCGGGGAGGAATTATGGGGGTCAATGCCAACACCAAGCATCCCGCCGAGAGCATCAAGTTTTTGAATCTGCTGAACACGGATCCGGAAATACGGAACTTATTTAATTACGGTATTGAGGGCGTGCACTACACGCTTGATGCCAAAGGGCAGGTTGTCCCCATCTCCTCAAAAGATAAGGATGGAGCCGATGGCTCGTCCCGTTATGCTGGAGTACAGTATACTCAGGGAAATTGGTTTATCCTGAATACGATGGGCGGCGACTACCCGGATCCCCTCGATAAATGGGAGCAGTTCCGTCAATATAACGCTGGAGTCGTCAAGTCGGCCGTGCTCGGATTTACGCCGGATCTTAGCAAAATGACGGCTCAAACCGATAACATCGAGATGGTCTGGCAGAAATACTACCCCAGCCTGATGACGGGCTCCGTCGATGTGGAAGCGATCCTCCCCAAGTTTAATCATGAACTGAAGCAGGCAGGTATTGAAGACGTGCGAAAAGAAGTGCAGAGACAGCTGGATGCATGGCGTGCAGTCAGCAGGTAGCCGTTTGCGAATTCAACTTTGCGCGATACAATCCGTTCTTTAATTAGTACTTTCCGGCAGCCGATCATGCAGCATGTGACCCGCTGCCGGTCATTTCATCGAAAGATATTCCTCTTTCAACAGTCCATAATACACAAGATCCTCGTATTCCCCCTGCTTTTTAGCATGCTGTCGTAACGTGCCTTCATATTTCATCCCCACCTTAGCCATCACTTTACCCGAGGCGGGATTCCTGCCAAAATGACGCGCAAATACGCGGTTTAACCTCATTTCTTCAAAGGCGTACCGAACGATTCCCTTTGCGGCTTCGGTACAATAACCATGATTGCTATAGGGCTTCCCGATCCAATAAGCAAGTTCGCCATGGTCAAATGGCTGATGGAATGCGATGCAGATGGCACCGATCACATATTGTCCTTCCTTATGTACGATAGCCAGCTCGAGGGATCGTCCCTGCTCAAACTGATCTTGGTGGGATGCAATCCAATTCTCCGCTATGCCATCTTCATAGGGATGAGGAATATATAACGTCATGTCAGCGATGTAGGGATCCCCGGCTAATTCCTGAACAGCCTTGGCATCGTCTAGGCAAAAAGGACGTAACAGCAGCCTGTCTAGTGGAATGGTCGGCAATGCTTTCATGCACCAGTCCCCCTTTCTTCTTACTTACATTTAATTAGATTTTAGTTCAAGCGAAGGATTAAAAAAAGCCGCCGTTTGGCGGCAGCAAATGGGCACATGTTTTCAGCTTCTCCGATGTCCGGCTAGCCCTGTCGATGATCACTGCTGAACGGACCAGCTCAGCCCGCCATCAGCCGTTACGGCAGTTCCCTGCAGGAACTGAATCCAGCCATGCTGCGGATCGGAAAAGCCAATCGATCGGACGTCTACCATCTCGGCATCTGCGGGAAAAGGATGATCCGTCCAGGTGCGGCCCCCGTCAGCAGTCATCAAGAGCCGCGTGATCACACCGTCTGTGGCTTCGAAATCTTCAAAAAGCATATACCCGTGCGTTTCATCGCTAAAATAGACCGCATCCGGATACCAGTCCTTGTCCAGCGTCAATACCGTCTCCTCCGGATGGTCCGCACCGAACCGAATGAGCTCAAGACTTCCCTTGGTGTCCGTCTGCTTCAGCAGCCATCCACTGGTATAGGAGGTCAAGGAGACTTGCATTTCACTAATTTCTTTGCTCACCAGCGTTTTGCCCCAGGTCTTTCCGCCATCCGAAGTGCGATAAATAGTCTTCCCTTCTCCTGTGGCGAACAAGACGCCATGATTTGTGTCAAAAAACCGGAAGGCTGAAACGTCGGATATCCCCAGCTTGTTCAGCGATTCGCTGAAAACTTCATGCCAGGTGAGCCCGCCGTCCTGGGTTTTCAATAAAACATGCTGGGGGTCTTTATCCCGGAAAGCCATCATGAAGCCTTCTTTCCCACTGACAAAGCTGATTTTCTCGAGCCGGATATAAGAATCCAGGGAAGCGATGATCTTCCAGCTCGCCCCTCCGTCGATCGTTTTCAGGACCTTACCGCTGTCCAGCTGGGTCCCGATGCCAAATCCGTGTTGACGATTGATAAAAGCCATGTCCTCCGTCGGACTGCCATACGGCTCGGATATCGGATAAGACTCTTGCCAGCTTATTCCCCCGTCAGTCGAGTGAATGAGAAAATCGGAGCCGTTCATCCCGTCGACGGCGGCCCATATTACCTTAGCGGACACCATCTGTACCTGATTTACTGCCACCGCCTTGCTCACACGGGTAAAGCTGCGGCCGCCGTCCTTCGTCAGCCAAATGCCTCCTTCGATCGGTCCCGCGCCCGGGTGCAGCGAAATTACGCCGGATTTCCCGTCGATCAGCTGAATACCGTTTACATAAGGACGACCCGTCCGCTGTGTGCTCATTTTAGTCCAATGCTTACCACCGTCAACAGTACGGTAAACGTCCCCGCTCAGCATCCCCTTCTCATTTGTCAGCAGCCATCCGGTATTTTCACTCGCAAACTGGATTTGAAAGGCGGACAAAGGCGAATCCTTCGCAGAGAGATCCAGCTGCTTGGACCATGTCCGCCCACCATTATTAGTCTTTACAACAGCAAGCTTGGTATCATCCTTGCCGACCGTACCGACCACATAGCCGGTGCCGGCTTTTGGAAAGCTTGTGCTGATCGGTTTGAAGTCCTGAATTCCAAACACAGCCGTTTGAAAATGATTTCCCCCATCCTGTGTGAGAAGCAGGCGGCCGTTTACGAGCATCGCCCCGCTTTCCTCATTTACGAACGACAATTTCCGCAGAACGGGATTGCCTTGGCTGTGCTCCTCTTGGGATTCGGACTTCCATTTTGTAATCCAGCTGCGGCCGCCGTCTCCGGTTTTCAACAGACGGATCTGTTTGCACTGCAGCTGTCCTGCGCTGCTGGAACAGTTGTCTTCGACCAAAGCATACCCGGTTTTGGCATTGATAAAATCCAGGCTGCGTATATACTTCCCAGGCAAATTCTGTTCCTGCCACTGTGTCCCGCCGTCCTGGGTGGACAGCAGCCTTAGTTGAGCGTCAGTACGCTCTTTGACCGCAAATCCGTTTATGGAATCGACGAAATCGATGACCGGGAGATCATACGGGATATTCCCGTTCCAAATGAGCTCCTTTCCCTGCTGCGGCTGAATAGGGATATCAGCCGAAGACAGCGCGGCCGCTGCTGGTTCCGTCCCTTTAGCACACCCCGTAAGAACGGCTGCCACAATGGACACAAGGACTGCTGCTCTGAAATGCCTGCGTCTTATTCTCATGTTTAACGCCTCCTTCATCCGCGCAAAAAACATTCTGTAAAATAAATCTCCTGTGCTTTAACCGTCCAAGGCTTAAGATTGTTTATGACAAGTTTTATTATAGAGTTTGCTTTAGTGCGATGGGTTAAGGATTGTTCTCGTTTTGGAGTCAACATTTTCATATATTCACGGTTCGATGTATTGTGAGGAGTTGTTGATCCTTTTGTGACTTTTATAGAACGCCGTTTGTGATATTCGCTTGATATGATTCTACTGCGAATAAAAAACGCATGAGCTATATTACCTTGGCTTGGTGCGAAGAGAAAGGAAGATTCAGAAATGAGAAAGATGTTTGCATTATTTTTGTCATTGGCATTGGCACTCAGTCTGGCTGTCCCCGCCGCAAGTGCAAATGCTGCACCAGACAATCAAAACAGGAAGGATAACCTTCATGTTCAAGTCGTGCTGTTCGATGGATTCGATTTGCTCGACGCCTTGGCGCCCTATGAAGTATTTACCGCTGCGGGTATGTATTCCGGTGACAAAGTGACGGTCGAACTGGTGTCCGCAGAAGGCAAGCGTTCTGTTCCGAGCGGGCTGGGTGGACCCTCTCTGGAAGCGAAATCCAAGCTGGACCCCCATCAACCGGGAATTATTGTGGTGCCTGGTGCTGCTGGCAAGCCGGCGGGAAATACTCCTGATACCATTCCGAACCTTCTTTGGAAGGCGAAGCAAACGTCCTTAACCAGCATGATCAAACAGGCAATGAACGATAAAGAAGTGACGGTAGCAACGGTATGCGGAGGTTCCTTATTGCTTGCGATGGATGGACTGCTGAAAGACCGGCATGCCGTGACCAATCCGATTGGCATGGCTGCGTTAAGTGCCGCGGGCGCAATCCCGGTAGAGGCCAGAGTTGTTGAGGATGGACCACGCCTGGTCAGCGGCGGAGGCGTGACTTCGGGATTGGACGTAGCTCTATATTTGGTCGAACGCGAGTTGGGGCCGCAGATCGCTAACGCTGTAGAAAACTTATTCCAGTACGAGCAGCGCGGCACGGTATGGAAAGCCGAAGGCACGGCGCCCATCGACTTTTTCAAGAATACGGCTGTAAAATAAGCGAACGCTGTCCTTTTCAAAAGGTCAAAGATCGGCGTCTGAGCTGAAAATGTAGTTATGAACATAATAAGACACCTCTAAAATGCCATGGCATGTAAGAGGTGTCTTTTAGTTAACGTATCAGGAACGTTTCGGTCGAGACGAGCCTCATCAGCAGGATAGAGGTATGTTCGTACCGAAGGCCGGTAGTTTTTGTATTGCGGTTAGTCGCTGCTAAGTTAGATCTGCTTCAGCTCGAGGTCGCGAGCAATTTCGGCAATAAGGCGGTCGAACCACGGCTTCCCTTGAGGAACCCATTTCCTGGCCGCTTGGGCATACCATGCGAGATGCAGGAAATGATAGATTTGCATAATGCCGATCGGGACGTAACGAACAGGATCAATACCCAGCGAATGTAATAAAGCAGCAGCATCCAGTGATACCGGCCCCCGAATCGGGCGCTGCCAGTCGAGGACCCGGTACCCGTCGTTTGTCACCAGCACATTTTCCGCTTTGAGGTCTGCATGAACATATCCTGAAGGTGAACGGAGTTCGGTAAGCAATGCCGGGGCTTGACTCCACTCGCGCAGTTCGTTGACTTTGCCGATGTCCACTTCCTTGAAGCTTCCTTCGTGAATACATTCGGAAATATCATGAAGAGCAGCCTCGATATATGCGGCCCATCCTTCTTCCGTACTAATGTCGAACATGACAGGCAAATCTCCATGGATCTGTGAGATCATGTCTATCAGATCAGTGGCGATGCTGGCTGCCTCCGAATCTTTTAAAGGAACGTCCTTCAGCCGCGGCGCCTGGATTTCTTCCATGAGCATAGCCGTCATATGGTCCTTCGCTTCGATCACGCGAACCGGTACCAGGAGCGGAGATTGGGCACAAGCATAAAATTTGGCTTCCAGTGTCGGCGGGGCCTGCACTTTATAAATGTAACGGCCTCCCTGCTCCGTAACCATGCGCTGAACACACGATAACGGCCATTCATGAATGGTGATCCGTTGTGAGACCGGGCTGCCTAGATATTCTGCCAGTTCTTCGTCGTCGTGAAGCAGCAAATCAAACGATGGATGACGATGCATATGATCCTCCGCTCCTTTTCAAATTACTCGGCATATTGCTACTAGGTTTACATTGGCGGGAAACAATTCGGAATCTTTCTTATTTCGTGATAACGATCGGTTATCCTCCTTGATCCTTTCGACCTTTGCAACCAATGATCGCTGATGAAACGGAGCGGCAGGGTAGGACATCGCGGCAAAAAGCCGCTTATTCAGCGGCTTCAATCTTATTACGATGTACTTACCGTAACCTGGTTTACCTAGAAATCCCCCTCCGGTCTCTACGGTGTGTTTATAACGCGTTTAACGCTTCCAGGATTGGGGTTTCACCACTAATCATATCAAAAGCTTTACCGATCGTATGAGGATTTTCCAATGATGCTAGTATAGCCTCAGCCACATCTTCGCGGGGAATTTCCCCCCGATCCAAGTCAACCGCCGCGGTGACCTTCCCCGTTCCGGGTTCATTAATCAGCCCTCCTGGGCGAACAATCGTATAATCCAGGCCGCTCTGCTGAAGCCAAATATCCGCATAATGCTTCGCGGCGCTGTAGTAAGGCGCACTCTCCATCCAAAGCTCGCGGTGATGGACCCCGATCGCGCTCACCATGATGAAGCGGCGCACCCCAGATTGTTTGGCAGCCTCCACCGACTTGATTGCACCATCCAAATCAATCATCATCGTTTTATCGGCTCCTGTATGGCCGCCCGAGCCTGCAGTAAATACGACTGCATCCGCCCCCTCGGCAGCGCGGGCAATCTCATCGATACTTCCTTCCAGGTCAGCAAGCACCGCTTGCACGCCCTGCTCTTCAAATGCCGCTTTCTGCTCGTCGCTTCGTACCATTGCGATGGCATTGTGCTTGTCGGATTCCTGCAGCTTTCTTACAATATGCCGGCCAATCTGGCCATTGGCTCCGATAATCAGTACGTTCATAATCAATCCTTCCTTTCTTCTATACTAATTATGGATAAATAAGATTGTTTTTAACGCCTTGCTTTCCATATTTGTTATGGATCAGGGCTATCTTTTGGTATAATCATCCTGAGGTGTTTAACGATGGATGGAAAAAGATTTGTACTGATTATGGTCATTGTTTTAGTGGTAATTGGCGGCTTTTTTATCGCATTTATGCAGCTTTTGAGTTCAATAGGCAAAATCTGATTGGACCTACAGGTTCATGTGTTTGAACCCGTTCCATCATTGCGGGCTACTGTACACAAGATCGGCCAGCACTCCCTCAGCAGCTGCCGCTAAGTCTTGTCCACTTAGAAAAATTTGCAGCCCCCGTCTTCCTCCGCTAATGCTGACGACTTCCATGGAGCTCACGGATGCATTCATATACAGCGGATACTTCTTTTTCATGCCCAGTGGAGACACGCCGCCCCGGATATACCCTGTTAAGGATTGAATGTCTTTCACAGGCACCATCTCCACTTTTTTATTGCCGCTTGCAGCGGCCAGACTTTTCAGATTCAATTCCCGGTCGCCTGGAATACAAGCTGCGATGACCCCTGTCTTATCCCCTTTTAAAATGAGCGTCTTGAACAGCTGGCCGGGCTCCAGCCCTACTTTCGCGGCAACCGTTGCCGCATCCAGCTGATTTTCGTCCCATTCATATTCGTGAAGCGAATACTTGATTTGAAGCGTGTCGAGTATTCGGCAGGCATTCGTCTTGGCTGACAATTTTCTTCACCTTTCCTTTGCAATGACGATTCGTTAAATAACTGGCCGTTGATTAGCTCCGTACTATTTTATCATGGTAACGGACGCCTGGAAAAATCACATCATCGCTGCCAATAGAAAAACAACCTGAACCATGCTCAGGTTGTTTTCTGTCTTTTCAGCGAACCAGCCCACACGATCGCGATTAAAAAATGCTGTCTGGAACGTAATAAATTTTCTGGGTATTCTGCTTACTGTCGGGATTGGTTACGATATTAAAATAAACGTTCCCGTTTTTGTTTTGTACACCCTCAATTTCATGTTTTCCCACGTTGGTGATTTTCACCAGACTCTTATAAGCTCCTGTGTTAGATATCATAGCAATCTGCGGGGTGTTTCCTTCAGCGCCGCCAGACGTATAAATTTCCGTTTTGCCAAGCAGGTCGGCGCCTTGGAAGGAGCCGTTCGGTCTCACGATGGCACTGCCCGACTGGGTAAAGCTGGATACACACGCTGCCTTCGCCGCCGCACTATCCAGACGGACCTGCTCGTTGCTGTCCAGCAGCTTGTTCAGTTTAACCGTATCATAAACGGACCAGGTGACCTTTCCTTGTTTCGTTTGAACCCGGAAAAAGGTATATGTGCTGTTTCCGCCGCCGTCAACACGGTACGTGTCGCCTAGTCTTGTGCCCTTTTTGTTGGCGTAATTCATATACGTGAACCGGTGAAGGTCCGTATAATCCAAGGTCTTGCCGGCCGAATATTGAAGTCTCGCGACCTGGAGCGACCAATAATTGCTTGTTGAAGGATCGGCTTTTGAGCTGAAGTAAAAATAATTGATCCCTTTGTAGGTATACATATCAAGCGTTTGCCCGTGACCGGCATTGGTGATCTTCATTTCATCCTTGTAAGTAGCGGTATTGCCGTTGATAACCAGTCTTGATAGATAGACCGTCCCTTTGGACCGCTGGGTAACATATACGTACTTCGAAGCAATATAAGCTTTCTGAACCGCCAGTTTATGATGAAGTCCTTTGAGGTTGTATGCCAGTTTCGCCGAAGCGTTGACGGTTTTTCCCGGCGATGCCGCAAAGGCGGTCAGACTCGACATCCCAAAGAGCAGGATGGAAAGAGCAACGAAGCAGAATAATTTAAAATGCTTGTTCCTTGAGATCAATGACTGAAATGAATACATCTTGTTGATACCTCCATTTAGAGTTGTTAGCATTATGCTAATAGAAATAACTGGCTATGAAAACCGTTTTTCAAAGAATTAGGGCTAAATACTCACATGATTTTCCCAGCAAAAATAAAAAAGCGCCATATAGGCGCTTCTCTCGCGTAATCCGGTCAATTCGGTATGCAAAAATACCTTAATCGAGCTTCATTTGCCGGGCCAAGGTGGAAGGGATCTCCTCTTTGTCCACGATCACGTCAATCACAAAAGGCTTATTGAGCTGCAGTGCCTGTTTAAACACATGCGTAAATTCGCTGAGCGTCGTGCACCGTGCACTGTCCGCTCCCATGGAAGCCGCATACGCTGCGGCATCCAAAGGCTGCTTAAAGACCGTGCCGTCGGTTCTTCCGGTAAACTCGCGCATCCCTTTTAATGCCATATCCAGCTGTCCGTTATTGATGACGATAAAAATAACCGGAAGCTGCTCGGCGACGCAGGTTGAGATTTCGGAGCCCAGCATAAATAAACAGCCGTCTCCCGTCAAGCAGATGACGTTCTGGTCCCTGTCGGCAAATTTTGTACCAATCGCCATCCCGATCGCATTGGCCATCGAAGCAAAATAGGAATCGAAGAAAAAGGTGACGCCCGGCTTTACATCCAGCCAACGGACCGCATGGTACCCATGTGCGCCATCATCGGCAAAAAGCGTGGTTTGCTCAGGAATGATATCCCCTACCGCCTGGCAGACTTCCGCGACCGAAAGGGACTGAAGCTCGGGCAGCGGATCATGATACCGCTCACCAACACGCACGTCATCACTCACATTGTCATTCGGATACAGGCGCAGCAGCTCCTCCAGATTCGTTGCGATATCGCCGAACACATGCGTATGCTCAGCCTGGATAATTCCGCCCATAAATTCATAAGAGATATCGAACTGAATGATCCTTTGCGGGAAATAAGAACGGTCCAAGCCCGCCAGTGCGGTATCGCTCAACCGCGATCCCATCACCAGCATCAGATCAACACCCGACTCCAGCAGGTGCTTGGCTTTTTGGTGTCCTCCAAGACCAAAAGGTCCGTAATATTGTGCATGCATCGAATGGATGCTCCCCTTGCCACCGGGAGTTGTGACGACGGGAATCTGAAACTGCTCGGCGAACCTGGCAAGGGGCTCCTGAGCTCCGGAGAGGACGACCCCCTTTCCTGCCAGAATGACCGGGTTTCGGGCGGTTCGCACCTGATTCACCACATCCGTCAGATTGGTTGCGGCATAGTTTAGACGGCTTGACGGAATATGGATATTCGTCTCGGCTACCGGCGAAATCATCACATCAAACGGGATGCACAGATGTACCGGACCTTTGCGTCCGGTCATAGCTTCGCGAAGCGCATGATTAAGAATCGCCGGGAAGGTATCGGCGCGGGAAACCATCGTGCTGAACAGCGTAACGGGCTTCATAATTTCCGCCAAATCGATGCCGAATAACGAGGAATCCTGGCATTGCGGGATCCCTGTTTCCGCCGCCGACTGATGTCCCGTGATGAAGAGAACGGGAAGGCAGTTCATTTTCGCATGCGCTGCGGCAGTGACCAGATTGGTCCCTCCCGGTCCTGAAGTTCCGACGACCACCCCCAGCTTTTTCCCCGCAAAAGCATAACCTCCGGCTGCAAAACCCGCCCCGCTTTCATGCCTTCCCAGAATAAATTCGATTCCCTGGTTGCCAAATTCCAGAATCACAGGGGCAACCGATTTGCCCGGAATTCCGAAAGCATGCTGAATATCCAGACTGACCAGCGTTTCAACTAAGAGCTCTACGACATTTTTCACACAGGACACTCCTTTAAAATGCCTGACAAAGGTAATCGGATATTGAATTCCGTTCCTGCACCCAATCTGGAATCGACGATGATCTCTCCGTTATGATTGTTAATAATGCGGTAGGATACGGATAGACCCAGACCCGTTCCGTTCTCTTTGGTCGTAAAAAAAGGATTCTGTATTTTTGTGAGGTTTTCAGGACTAATACCGCTGCCATTGTCAGAAATAGTGATGGTTAGATGTTTGTTTTGTATGGTAGATTTTAAGGTTACGGCTTCTTTAGGCTGAGACGCTTCAACGGCATTTTGTAAAATATTGATCAGTACCTGCTTAATTTGCGAAGCATCGGCATACAGGATGTCCTGGTCGCCGGTATGGTAATCCCGGATAAACCGGATATCGTGCAGCGCGGCCTGTCCTTCCATAAAATCAAGGACGCTGTCAAGGAACAGATTAATTTCGATCGGCTTGACGATTGGAAAAGAAGGCTTGGACATCGTGACAAAATCCGATACGAGATTTTTGACGCGCACCAGCTCCTCGTGTACGAAACCCAAATAACGGGCCGTGTCCGGGTCCAGCGGCCGCTCGCGGATAATTTGCACAAAGCCCATGATGGAGGTAAGCGGGTTGCGGATTTCATGGGCTAAACCGGCGGCCAGCTTGCCGATGGCCGACAGCTTTTCGCTGACGATGATCTGCTGCTCCAGCAAATAACGTTCGGTAATATCCCGCAGCTGAGCATAGGCGCCTTGGATGATCCCATTTTCAAATATCGGAATGATGTCGGCAAGGCAAACCGTGTGTGTCCCGCCGGCGTGAAAATGAACCTCGATTCCTCGCTGCCGCTGGCCGTTAGCGATTGTTTGCAAAAAATGCGGTCCGAGCTCCGTAATTTGATAGGAGGACTGTCCGACGGAAATATAATCGGGGATGATGTTCAATGCGACGTGGTTGAAATCGACTACGGTTCCGGAGCGGTCAGCCAAAAGAATTCCGGTATCCAAATTGTCGACCATGAGATGGTGCAGATCCAGCTGCCGCTGGTTCGTTTTCCTGAGCTTCAGCTCCCTTCCCATAGATTCCACCATATTCACAAGCATGGCGAGCTGGTAATTGCTGAAATCAACGATGCTTGTCATCAGGGAGATCGTTCCTTCGCGCACCCCATGATTTCCTGGAACCGAAAAAGGGACGCTGTGGCAGGCCGATTCGTGCAGAACAAGATGATAATGATCCGTCCCTACCGTTTGAAACGGAATCTTGTTCTCCAGTGTTATCAGCGTCGCACATATCCCCACCTCTCTCTCAATCAGCAAGCTCCCTTCTTTAATATTCAGCTGTGAAAGATGTTCTCTAATAATCCGATCACCGAAGGAATCAATTACCAAACCTTTGTCATCCGTGACGAGGAATGAAACCATTTGCCCGTTTAGTAATTGAATCGTGTTCTCTCCAAATCCCTTGGTAACCTCCAGTATGTCGGCATATACTCTCTTCTGTCTCTGTAGATGCTCTTCGGACACGGTTGTTACGGGTGAGGGAACATCTGTTGGCTGCATTCCATAAGCGATGCAACGTCGTCGAACCTCGGCGAGGTAATTGTTTTCCATGTGGTCGAACCCCCAAATTACGACTGTACTTCCTATATCTTATAGTAAATTTGGCGTAAGGAATATAAATATTTTGGGGATTAGGCAATATTTTCAAAGTTAATGTCGAACAAACAAAGAGACCGTCCCCAGGTCTACGGACCCAGGGGCAGCCTCTTCATGGTGCTAAAGATAATCACAGATCATCTAATCATCCATTGGTTTCAAATCACTAATTTCAAATGGCTTCTTCAACCGAAATCGCTCCGACCGAAGAGGACAGCGTAATGACCGGCCCCCCGCCGTTGAAGTCGGTGGAACCGCTCGATACACCGGAAACAGTTCCGAGTTCGCTCTGAACCTTCAAGGTGCAAGACAAGGAAGTTGCAAGTGCCGCTTGGACTCCGCCTACATCGGTGCCTACCTGAAGTGTGCTGTCCTTCTCCATTTCCTGGATGTCCACACGGACGCTTCCGGCATCCGATTGGATTCTGGAATTCCCTGCAACATGCGCTCCTTCAACGGTTATACGACCAACACTATTTTCAACCTGATACGATCCGTTCAGGTTTTTCATCGTGATGCCGCCGACATCGTTAACAATTTCATAACCGGTAATCCGATCCGGCACGTTGACGACATACTCAATTAACAGCTCGGATTTCCCGAAACGGGACTCTGCCCAATTCCATAAATCTCGTTTGGGATCCCCCTTTGCATGTGTCACGATTTCCATCGTGCCGTAGTTATCCACAATGGAGGTTTCCGCTTGCTCGGCAATATTGCGGTGAGTTTGATCATTTAAAAACCAGATGGTGGTCTCCACGGTGATCTTATTTCCTGTACCCCGTACAAGAGTGATATTCCCTGCTTTATGGTGAATTTGTAGCGATGAATCCGCCCCAACTTCCTGTACGGCTGTAAGCTGAATGCTGTCACCCTTGCTTTCGATGCTTTCTTCGATACCGCTCACTGTATCCATGACCGTTGTTCCGGCAGTCATTGCCGTTTCGTGCGCCCCCTGCTTGAGCTTTTGTGCAGCATCGTCCACGGTTCCGCAGCCTGCGAGCAGCATGACGGCAAGTACGGCGGTCGTCCCTGTGGTTATGTTTTTCATTTGTACCCCCAGTTTCTTCCTGTTTGGTTATGTATAATATTCATTATAAGGAAAATCGCATGGAGCACACCTATCAAAAGGCCAGAGTAATCACTAGACCTTAGTCGAGGATAACGGAATGGACGAGCAGCCCATCTGCCTGCTGGGTATAGATATGAAAGTTTTCACGACAAAAAAACAGCCCGGATCGTTCCAGGCTGTCGTTCGGTATGCTAATGACCCATTCAGCTTTTAGACGGAAGCTGTTTTTCGCTGTTTTTGCCAAAGCCGGACTCATACACGGTAAAAAAGGAAATGTTCGAAGTTTGCACCTGATGCTCATTCAATTCTACCCATTCCTCGCTCTTCAGCCTGGAAATTACACCGCTGACGTCATCGGATATAATATTAAGTGCTTCTCCGCCGACAAAATGAATCGTAATGCTGGTCTCGCTCATCGCTCCCACCTCCCATTCATTTCCTATTGGCATAGTATGGCCCAGGCTGTTACTTCTTATTTACACAAATCAGAAGGAAGGAAATCTGATGGAGGAGCGGCGATTCTATAGGATATGAAACTATTTAAACAAGTCAGGATACATTTCTTTGGCCAGCTTTTCCATCCCGTCGATCGTATTGTAGCCATAGCCAAACATATAGTTGTAGTCCACCGCATAGATTTGCTTGTTTTTGATCGCCTTCATGCTGGACAATTTCGGATTTGCATAAAGCGCCTCTTTGAGCTTATCCTGGGTCGTGCCGCCTGTCGTGCTCCAGTCCGGGATGATGAGTACATCCGGGTCTGCCTGAATCAGCATTTCGACGCTGACCTCGCCTGTTTCATTTTTAAAGACGTTGTCCAGCTTGACCATTTTGAACGCATCATTAAAAAAAGTTTCTTGTTGGGCTGCGTATACGCTCACTTCCTTCGGGTCGCTCATATGGAGATAGGCGAATGTTTTCTCGGCTTGGATCCCCGCGAGTTTGGAAGCGATGCCTTCCTGCTTCCCTTTCAGTTCCTGGATGAACGACTCGGCCTTATCTTGTACGTTAAAAATTTCACCTAGATGTTCAATATCTTTGTAAATCGAGTCATAGGTTCCCCCGGTCACGGACGATTCCAGAACATAGGTTTTGATTCCCATGCCGTTCAAGGTGTCCACGGTACCGACTCCCCAATCGGCGTTATCGAATAAGCCGCCCCGTCCGTAAACCAGGTCAGGATTGGTACCCAGCGTAACCTCTTTGCCGACATACTCGTCGCTAAGGATATTCAGTTTGTTATATTCCGATTCGACCGCTGGATCCGGCGCCCCGAAATTTGCACCGACCCCGGCGATTTTGTCGCCAAGTCCAAGGTGAAGCAGCAGTTCCGCTGCCGGGCGGGTATTGGCCATGATGCGTTCTGGCGCCTTATCGAATACCTGATCTTTTTTCTCCCAGGTCGTTCCGCCTTCCGCCTTCGTGAAATTTTCGATCGTTACCGGATAGTGGCTGGCAGCCTGGGCCTCCGGTTCACTGGTTTTCGCCGCATTTCCGCAGGCGCTGAGCACCAGTATTGCCGCAATCCCGGCAGTCAGCAGCAGATGTTTTTTCACTTGTCTTCCTCCCCTTTTATAGACCATAAGCAAATCCCAACCCGTTCGTAACCGGATTGATATATGTCTTACACTTGATCTGATACAGCGCTTCAATGTTCTCCGGCGTCAGCACCTCTTCAGGCGTGCCATGCGCATATACCTCGCCATGCTTCATCGCATAGAGATAATCGCAGTAATGAGCGGCCATTTCCAAATCGTGAAGCGCGGCCAGCACCCCGATATCCAACCCTTTTACACAAGTTAAAATTTCGAGCTGGTACCGAATGTCGAGATGATTCGTCGGTTCATCCAAAATCATGAATTTAGGCTGCTGCGCGATCGTCCGCGCCAAAATGACCCTCTGCTTTTCCCCGCCGGACAGCGACAAATAGCTGCGCTCTTTATAATCCAGCAAATTCGTTCTCGCCAAAGCTTCTTCCACAATCGCCATATCTTCTGCTTTGTCGGATTCCAGCAGCTTCTTGTGCGGCGTCCTGCCCAGCATGACCATCTGCTGGACCGTTAAATCAAAATTCATCTCATTGAACTGGCCAACGACACCAAGCCGCTGCGACACTTTCTTTTCGTTCGTTTTCAGCACATCCAGGTCGTCTAAATAAACAGTCCCTTTCTGCGGAACCAGGCTCTTGTATATGCTTTTCAACAGTGTGGATTTCCCGCATCCGTTGGGACCGATCAGGCCAACGAACTGCCGGTTTTTGACCTGGATCGAAACGTTCTTGACGATATCTTTTTTGCCGATCCGGACTTGCATTTCCTTTGCGGTCAACTCCATGTCTCACCCTCCGAAATTGTAGCCTTTTTTCACGATCATGTAGATAAACAGCGGCGAGCCGATCACTGACGTAATGATCCCGATGGGCAGTTCCACATTATGAATCAGCGTTCTGGATAAAATATCCGACCAGATCAGGAACAATCCGCCCAGCAGCAGCGTTCCTGCCGTCAGCCGCTTATGATCCGCGCCAAAGATCCCCCTGCCGATATGGGGAATGATTAAACCGACAAAACCGATCATGCCTGCATAAGCGACCATCGTACCGGTAATAAGCGCCGCGGCGATCATATAAAACTTGCGGTAGGCACTCAAGTTAATCCCGAGCGTAATGGCTGACTCGTCCCCGAGCAGCATCGTATTGAGCACACGGTGCTGCAATAGGAACAATGCGCAGCCGAGCAGTACAACCGCCGCCATGATTGGCGTTTTATCCCAGCTGGAGGAAGCCAGACTGCCCATGGACCAAAATGTGACGGTCTTGATGCCCTCCGCGTTGTTGGCAAAATAAATGACCAGGCTGGAAAAAGAACTGCACAAGGCACCGATGACGACGCCGGATAAGACGAGCTTTACCGATGTCGCTTTGCCTCCGATGCTGGATAACACCAGCACGGCAATCGACGTCACCATGGCCCCGGCAAAAGCCCCGAAGGCGACGCCGAACTGAGACAGCAGCGCACCGCTGCCGAATCCGACCAGGATTGCAAAGGTTGCTCCCAAGGATGCGCCAGACGAAATGCCGAGAATATACGGGTCAGCGAGCGGATTTTGCACGACCGCCTGCATGATCGTTCCGCATAAGGAGAGCCCCATGCCGATCAAAAGGGCAAATATAACGCGGGGCATCCGGACTTGCAAAATGATGTTGACGTAGGAGTCGCTCTCGACATGGCTCATGGATCCCCATTTACCGTTGGTCAAGGCATGCACGATGATCTCCCACGCCTGCCTGAAAGGAATATGTACCTGTCCAATCGATACGGAAAAGACAGCGGATAACGCGATTAGAATCATCAAGATTAAAATCACTGCATAATAGCCTCTTCCCAACCTAGTCGTTGTTCCTTCCTTCGTATTCAAGAATTCACCTCCTATCGATGCGTACCGATGTCTGTGTATGTAATGACAATGATAATGATTATCATTATCGAATATATTAAGGCATATTCTTCCGCATGACAATCCCTAGTTGAAAAATAAATTGGGTTTTATGTCCTCACAAAATAATAAAGGCCGGGCACTGTATGCCCGACCTTCGTTTTATTATCGAATTACAATCATGCATTTTTGATAACCTCAAGCGCCTTCTCCAGCGCTCTGTCCCTGCGTTGATACAGATCTTCTCTCCTCACCGGAACTTCGATTTCAGGTACGATACCGATGTCCTCAAAGGGGTCCCCGTTTGGGAAATAGGAGCGGATGGCTCCGACCAGCACAACGATATTGCCGTCATCGAAATGCTGAACGAGCGGCTGACCGGTTGAACCGTAAGTAATCTCTCCGATGATGATTGCTCTTCCGTTGTCAATAAACGGCATGGTAAAGTCTTCGGCTGCAGAACCGGTGAATCGATCCACCAAGATGATGACATTCCCTTGGTAGGAGGTTTCGACCGAAGGTTGCGTATAGTCCGGATCAAATACGGAATACCGATAATCCGTTGTAAACGATATTTCGGCATTCGGATGCCGACGGTATAAAAACTCAGGATGGCGCGCCATCTCTTTCCACCACCGATACGGCCGGTTCATAAGTTTGTGGATTAACCTTCCCGGCGTGCTCCCGCCGCCGTTTCCTCTCACATCGATGATGATCGATGAGGCGTGTTGATATTCCCCGATCAGCTCGAGAGCCTTCTCTTCAAACCTCGAATGGTTAAAGCTTGGAATATGTATATATGCAATTTTGTCTTGCTGCAGCCATTTTCCTGATGTATCGCCATTGTTGTGACTGTTATAATCTATAGGCTGACGAGATAACGTAACCGTTCGAGTATGGCCCTGCTCATTCAACAATTCGATATCTGCTTGCTCCTTCATGTAAAAATGCGAAATATACATAGGTAGGCGGCCAGCCATCATACGCCAATCCGTAATCCTGAGCCACTGGTTCAGCTCATTCAGCCAATCATTTATCGATTTGCCAGCAATGGATACCACCATATCTCCGGGGTGGGTAAGCCCGGTGTCGTCTTCCTTTACAAGCCAAGAGCCATCCGACTCCAGCAGTGATAATGGAAATGCCCCGCCATGCGGGAACGGCGCCGCCCTGTCGATATAATTCGAATGTGCGTTACGAAGCTGTCCAAAATACGCCCACATTACCTTTTGAAAATCAGCCCGGTTCCCGGCCGCTGCGGCTTTGTCGAAAAACTCTTTTGCCGCTTCCCCCAAATCATCAGGTGTAATGGTTGCACTCTCCCAGTGCGCAAATGCCTTTTCGGTCATCCGGATCGTTTCCGATAAAATCAAAAGCCGCTCTTTTAAAGATAATTCCTGCATCCAGCCATTCACTCTCCCTTCGTTTCCATCCGGCTTCGCGTCAGCAAATAAAACTGCTTGGCGAGAAAGGCCGGTGTGTAAGGCATGTCATTGCGCAGCCAGGCCACGATTGTACCAATGAGGGCTGCCGATCCATGCCAGATGGCGATGTCCTTGGGTATGCCTGCTTTGTAACAAAAAGACTCGGTCCCCATCTCTTCGATTCTTGCCGAAATTAACTCGGTCAGCATATTTAACAGCCTTTCACTGAATATTGGCGCCTTCCGCGATCCCAAGATCACCTTGTAGAACTTGTGATGCTCCGCAATATGCTCCAGCAGCCGCAGCATCATGAACCAATCCTCTTCCTCGGTTGCCGGTTTTTCCGGCTCAATGCCCACCGCCTGCTTGAAATCTTCGATCATATCATCGGCCATTTTTTCCAGCATGTCGGGAATATCGCGGTAATGCAAATAGAAAGTGACACGGTTAATGGTGGCACGTTCGGCGATCCGGCTGATGGACATTTTCTCGATATCCATTTCCTGCAGCAGATCGATAAAAGCATCCTTGATGAGCTGCCTTGTACGAAGCACTCTGGGGTCGGTCGGCTGTTTGGAAACGTCGGGCATTTTTTTCCTTCCTTTCTCCTGGCCTGCGTAATAGACAATTTAATAGCAATGTGCAGTAATTCTCATCACTAATCAACATTTAAACAGTTAAACGATAACTAATTTACATTTTCTAGTGAAAACGTTGTTTGTAAGCTCCAACGGTTCTGTCTATAATCTCATTTATACAATGTTAATTATCCAACACATTGTAAATTAAGTCTAGAGAGAAAAGAAAGGAAGGAGTAGATTGAGTCATCCTATGGACACAACCAGTAGTTCGGTCAAGAAGGGCCCGATTCTAATCATTATGATTTTGGGCGCCTTCCTCGCAACACTGAATCAGACGGTCATGAGCGTGGCCACCCCGGAATTGATGATTGATTTCAACATTTCGGCCACCACGGCTCAATGGCTGACCACGGGCTACATGCTGGTCAATGGAATCCTGATTCCGATTACGGCTTATTTTATGCAGAGGTTCACCACCCGCCAGCTGTTCCAAGCTTCGATGATGATCTTCCTCGTCGGAACCATTGTGTCCGCCCTCGCGGTCAACTTCCCGGTTCTGCTCACGGGACGTATGATTCAGGCTGCAGGTGCCGGCATCATCATGCCGCTGTTAACCAACGTAATTTTGGTATTGTTCCCTCCGGAAAAGAGGGGCGCGGCTATGGGGATGATGGGACTCGCCATCATTTTCGCTCCGGCGATCGGCCCGACACTTGCCGGTTACATCCTGGAAAATTTCAAATGGCAAACGATGTTCTATGGCATGATCCCGCTTGCCGTTATCGTCATTATCTGCGGCTTTATTTATTTGAAAAACGTGTCGGAGACCGTCCGCTCCAAGATGGACATCATCAGCGTCGTTCTGTCCACAGTCGCATTCGGCACGCTGCTGTACGGTTTTAGCCAGGCAGGGAGCCAAGGATGGTCCAGCTCCGAAGTACTGGTGTCCATTGCCGTCGGTGTGATTGCCCTCGGGATGTTTGTATGGAGACAGCTGGTTTCCAAGAAACCCCTGCTGGATCTCAGGGCTTTCAAATACAACATGTTCTCCCTGACCACGGTGATCAACATCATGGTTACGATGGTCATGTATGCGGATATGATGCTGCTTCCGTTATACCTGCAAAATGCACGCGGCTATTCCGCCCTGGAATCCGGATTGCTGATGCTCCCGGGTGCGCTTGTGATGGGACTGCTGATGCCCGTCACCGGTCGACTGTTTGACCGCTTTGGCGCCAAATGGCTTGCCGTTGCCGGATTGATCATTACGATCGCAACCACAGCCGGATTCATCAACTTGACGGATCATACCACCTATGCGTATCTGCTGCTCATGTCGACAGGACGCCGGATCGGTATGGCGCTGCTGATGATGCCGATTCAGACCGCAGGTCTCAACCAACTGCCTGCCCGATTAAACGCGCATGGAACAGCCATATCCAACACCGTGCGTCAAGTGGCTGGTGCGGTCGGTACTTCCCTGTTGGTAACGGTCATGTCCGACCGGACGAAAACGCATCTGACGGACATGATGACGTCCGGCGGCGCAGCGGCGAATCAGAAGCAACTGGTGCTTGAAGCGACCATCCAAGGAATTAACGACGCCTACGTTGTCATTATCGGCATCGGTATTGTTGGCCTGCTGCTCTCGTTCTTTATCAAGCGCACGTCCCGGAGTATTGAGATTTCATCCGAAGCTGCGATCCAAAAAGGCGTCGTGAGTGAGGCCTAAGGGTTCGCCCATGGTCAAGATCCAACCGTTACAACCGGTAAGCGGACCTTTAGGCATAGGTCATTCGGTCGTAGTTCCTCTGGAGATTATATGTTAAATTAACATATGTTAATTTATTTATATTCCAAATAATTCAAACCGGGAGGGAGTATTATGCAGAAGGAAATTATCTCCTTAGCTAAAATCACCCAATTTCGATCCGCCGTGGAAGAATTCAGCCCCTTTGAATGGTACAGGCACCACTTGGAACATGATCCGATCAGCTATAATGAGGAAACGAATTCCTGGAATGTCTTCCGGTATGAAGATGTAAAAAGAGTATTGAGCGATTACGAGTACTTCTCCAGCGTGAGAGCACGGACGACGATCAGCGTCGGCGCCGATAATGAGGAGGGTCAGCATAACTCCGGACGGGTCGATCTCAGCTCGGATCCTCCGGAACACCGCAAAAGCCGCAGCCTGCTGTCGGCGGCGTTCACGCCAAGAAGCTTGAAGCTGTGGGAACCGCGCATCCATGAGGTGGTCAGCCAGTTGATCAGGGACATGGGTGACGAACCGGTCATCGACATCGTCAAGAGCTTCTCAAGCGCGCTGCCCACCATCGTGATCGCCGACCTGCTTGGCGTTCCTTCTGAAGACCGCTTCTTGTTTAAGGAATGGGTCGATCATCTGTTCCTCCCTCTTCCGGCCGACAATGTCGAAGATGTTCAGGAGCTGAAGCGGCAGGCGGCTATAAATTACTACAACTATCTCTATCCGCATGTCATTGCCAAAAGAAGCCAGCTCACCGATGATATTATTTCCGATCTGATCCAGGCCGAGGTCGATGGCGAACGTTTGACCGATGACGAAATCGTCCGGATGACCATGTTCATTCTCGGGGCCGGCATTGAGACGACAAGCCATCTGCTGTCCAGCACGTTCTATTCCTTCCTGTATGATAACGACCAGATCTATGGCGAGGTCCAGGCTAACCGCGAGCTTCTTCCGAATACGGTGGAAGAAATGCTTCGCTACCGGTTCCACATGGCGAAGATGGACCGTACGGTGAAGCAGGATAATAACGTGCTCGGCGTGGAGCTAAAAAAAGGTGACGTCGTCGTAGCTTGGATGAGTGCTGCGAATATGGACAAAGAGGTTTTTGAGGACCCGTTCACGCTGAACATCCATCGTTCCAACAATAAACGGCATCTGACCTTCGGCAACGGCCCGCATTTCTGCCTGGGAGCACCGCTGGCCCGGCTGGAAGCCAATATCGGTCTGGGGCTGTTCATGGACCAATTTGAGCGGATCGAGCCCGTTCCAGGATTCAAGCTGGAAGATCACCTGACCCCATCCGCCGCCGGACAGACGCTGATTTCTTTACCGGTACGCGTCATACGCCGGTAGCAAGCATTTCATCGAAAGGGTGAGACCCAATGCCTTATGTGATTACTTCGGGATGTATTGATGAAAAAGCGGCAGAATGTGTGGACGTTTGTCCGGTAGACTGCATTGAGGAAGGCCCGGACCAATTTTTTATCGAGGCGGATATTTGTATTGAGTGCGGTGCTTGTGAGGTAGCTTGCCCGGTCGGAGCCGTTTTTTACGATACGGATGTGCCGGACGAAGAAAAACATATGATCCAAAAAGCGGAGGATTTTTATAAATCGAAATGATGCTATCCTGAGAACAGCCTGCCGATCCAGAAATCGGCAGGCTGCTGCTGTTACGGAGAGTACGCAGAGATCGAGATACCTTCCTGTTACGGCTTACGGCGAAACTTTAAAGTTATCGAAATGCGTATGCTTATTGGCCGTTCTGACGCCTGCTTTGCCATGCGTGAACGGGTTCAGACTGTTGTCCGTATAATCGATCTTCGGTTGGTTCATATCATCCACGTAAACTTTCATATTTGTCCCTTTTGCCACCACTTTCATATGGTACCAGGTATTTGTCGCATAAGTCTGCGGCGCACTTTGGATGAATGTCCAGCTGTAACTCATCTTGCCGAGGTTAACCCCGCTTGTCGTCAAATAGGCGTAGTACCCCTGGAAGGCGTCATAGTTGTTTTGCCCCCGCTCTGTGCCATGGGAAGGATTGGACACCCTGAAGAGCAATCCACCGTCGCCTCCAGCGTCGATCATTTTGACGTCGGCTTCGACCGTGTAATCCGCCCAGTTCGCGTCACCGATCGTGGACTTGGCAGGTCCAGAGCTTCCAGCGCTGTACTCGCCGTTCTCTACGGCCCATGTCCCTTCAAAGCGCGTCCATCCGTTGTCATTCCCATCGTTAAAGTCATCGCTAAGCGCTGGGACTTGTGCGTTCTTATGGAACGTCATCCGCGAGAAATCGGCCTCGCCTTTGACGAATTCGACTCGAAGCTCCCGCTGCCCGGCGTTCAGATAGACTCCCTTCTTCGTTACGGTCTGCCAGTTATCCCAGTCCCCTGTGTTTGGCACGTCGATGATTCCCGTTACGTCCGTCGATCCGTCCCACAGGCGGATTTGCACACCGTTCATCGTCGTGGCCATTCGGAAGTCGATATCGTAATAACCGCTTGATTCCACGTTGACTTTGTATTTATACCATTCTCCCGTTTGATTCCAGCCCAGATTAAACAGCCCTTCGCTATTGAGACGAATATCGCCCGCGTCCGTGCGGTACGCGCCGCCGATATTATTCGCGGTCGTGTCATGATAGGCGACACCCTCGCCTCCTTTCATGTAATGCACCGCTTCGATCGTGCCTGGAACCGGTTTGTAAGCATCCCATGCGCTGCTTCCGTTGACATCGTTACTGACAGCGATATAGCCGAAATCCGCATGCGTATCTTCCGTCAGGACACCGATTTTACCTCCGCCCAAATTGGCCGTCCGCGTCCCTTTCAGCATGCCGTCGACGTAATACTTAAACGTCGTGCCGGACTTCTCGATGCGAATGCTGTGCCATTTCGTGTAATCAAAACCTGCAGGCAAGTCGAACGTTTGCCACGCTTGATCCACACCGTTGATCCGGAAGGACGTCGCAAGGCGGTTATTTTTCGAGCTTAGCAGCGCTACGCCATAATTGTTCTCATCCGTATACGAGAAGGTGGCCCCGTATCTTGGGCTGGCGGAAGTGCCCCGCTTCATTTCTTTCGTATTGAATTCAGCCGTATAATCGGAAGCGCTGGATGCCGACGAAATCTGTTTGTACCAGGTCGTATCCCCGATCGAGTCCTGCCACATCAGCTCCTGATTGTAGATGCCCCAATGGCCGCCGTTGACATTGGTCCACCCGCTGCCGATCGATGTCCGGTCGAAGTAATCGTAGAATGTGGGCATCGCCGGATCCTGCTGCGGCGTTGTTGTCGGTCCCTGAACGATCATCTTGTCGTTGTTCCAAACGATGCGGTCCATATTCAGATGACGGAGCGGACCGACTACGCCTGGCCCCTCCAAGTTGTGATACACGATGTAATGGGTATCGAGATTAGGGCCGACCACCACCGTGTTGTGACCAAGTCCCACGGTCGGGCCTTCCGTGCTGATTAACGCCGGATTCAGGCTGTCGGCAACGTAACCGGACCGCGGACCTGTCGTACTCACCGCATAATCTACCCGGTATCCTTTGCTAAACACGTGATTGCCGGTATAAGTCATATAGTATTTGCCGTTCCGCTTGAAGACGGTCGCCCCTTCGGTCCAGCCTCCCATACCGACACCTGTAGACGAGCTCGCCCCGATCGAGGTCGGGCTGCTCATCGGTGCTGCATCGATGCGTCCCTGACCGGCATGATAGAAGCTAAACGATCCGTCGTCGTCGATAAAGACGTGTCCGTCGATCGTTTTGCCGAGATTGCCGGTAACGACGTTGAACGGACCGGTAGGACTCGTGCTGCTGAGAACGTAATGTCCTTGGCCTGCCGGCGATGTATACATGTAGAACATGCCGTTCCAATAGACGACCTCAGGTGCATAAGCGCCATGCGTAATCGGGTCCGTTGCGGCCAAACCCCGGTAGGACCAGTTCACCAAGTCCTTGGAACTCCACACCTTAACGCCGTCATCCGTATCTCTTGTACTCACATACAAATAGTAATATCCGTTAAATTTCAAAACGTAAGGATCTCCGAGTCCATACTGCCCCCATTCGTCAGGAAGTGTTCTCGGGTTTTGATAAGCAGAGGTTTCGGTGGGTACCGTGATGATCAGGGAAAATGTAACCGCTACCATCATTAGCCATCGCAAGGATTTCACTATGATATTACCTCCCTAATTTGTACGATAGATTACGTTTTTCGTAAATGGATCTGATAACGGCAAGAGCCAAAAGAAATATGATTCTTTCGGCTCTTGGAGTATCGGCGTTCGGTTATGCCATATTGATCTGTTTAATTTTCTCGAGCGGAAATTTTGGCGTACGGTCTTCGTTCAGAATCCCGTTAATCTCCTGCTGTACATCAGTCAGCTGCGTATAGCAGTAGCCAACGATGGAATCCACACTCTTGATCGCCATCGTCAATCCCTCGAACCGGCTCAGAAACTCCTCTTCAGTTAAGACTTGACGTCCGTAACCCCAGCCTTTGTCCGACCGGAACGCAATGCCGCCGTACTCGGTGATCATTATAGGCTGGCCCCGGTATTCATACCCTTCGGCAAAAGCGAATTTCCATTGGTTACAGGTCGTTTCGCATGTTAAGACAGCCTCCAGGTTCGAGTACCGTTTCATGAACCCGTCTCCATTTTCGACATAATCATGCAGTGTCAAAATATCGGATACGGTATGCTCCCAGCCATCATTTGTAATCACCGGCCGGTACGGATCAATCGCTTTGGTCAAATGATAAATGCCCTCGGTGAACTTCTGCTGTCTTGTGTCGCGAAGGATCGATGCAATCCCCCAAGATTCATTGAAAGGAACCCACGTGATAATGCTCGGATGATTGTACTGCTGCCGGACGATCTCCAGCCATTCCTTCGTAAACGCCTCGACCGCCAGATCGTGGAATTCAAAGGTCGCAGCCATTTCAGACCATACCAGCAGACCTTTGACGTCGCACCAATAGAGGAAGCGGGCGTCTTCGATTTTCATATGCTTGCGAACACCGTTATAGCCCATCGCTAACATGCTGTCGATATCTTCGATCAGGGCTTCCTCGCTCGGCGGTGTCAAATGGCTGTCCGTCCAGTACCCCTGATCCAGGATCAGCCTTTGGTAGATCGGCACGTTATTCAGCAGGACCCGGCCATTTTCGATCGAAATTTTTCTCATTCCAAAATAGGAAAAGACGCGGTCCACCACTTGGCCGTCCAAAGTCAGGACAAACTCAACATCGTACAGATTCGGGTGCTGCGGCGACCAAAGGCATTTTTTCCACGGCCCGTTCGCCTCATGAATCAGATCCACTTCCACCGTCAGGCAGGGGCGGTCAATCACTAAGCTCACCCGCTTCACAGGCTTGCCCTTCAATGTAACGATCGCCTCCAGCCTCAAATCGCCTGAAGTTTCCACCCCCTCCACTTGGTAATCGAAACGGACGATCGACCGGTCGACATCCGGTGTGATTTTGACGGTTTCCAGCCGCTGCTCTTCTACATATTCCAGCCATACCGTCTGCCAAATGCCCGTCGTCTGGACATAAAAGCATTCGAAGTTGTCCTTCGTCCAGCGCTGTTTGCCGCGCGGTTGGGTGCAGCTGTCGCTGTCTTCTGCTTTCACCGTAATTTGGTTATCGGCGCCAAAGACCAAATATGGCGTGATATCAAAGGAAAAGGCGGCATACCCGCCCTGGTGGCTGCCGGCCATTTGGCCGTTGATCCACACTTTGGCAACGTGATCGACGGCTTGAAAATGCAGGATGACCCGTTTTCCCCCGGCTTCTTTCGGGATATGTACCTTTTTGTTGTACCAGACGTAAGGGTGGAACTCTTCGATCCCGATTCCGCTCAGCCGGGTTTCGTACGTAAAAGGAACGTTGATCTTATGCGTTTCAGCGAACGTCTCCTGCCAGCGTTCCTGTTCTCCCGCGTTATGGTCGTCGAATCGGAAATCCCACGCTCCGTTCAGGCTCATCCAGTCGCCTCTGACGAACTGCGGCCTGGGATAATCCTTGATATAGCCTCTGGTTGTCATTTTGCCACTCCTGACCTTTGTTCTTTCTTGATTTCTACCGCATACACCGATGTTTTCCGTAAAGGATAACCGTCCTGCCAAGCTGAAACCGGAACGACACGGGGCACGCATTTGATGCGCTCCGGTTCGAAAACGGAGTTAATGTCTTCGAAAGAGTCGCCTGTGATCTCATGTAAAATAGTGTCACCGAAAGGTTCGAATGAAAGCAGATCAAGCTTCGCCTTTACTTCATGCAGGCTGCGGTTCACGATCAACAAAGTGATGACGCTGCCGTCCTCGTTAATACCTGCGGTCACGTCCAAGTCAGGCACCGCATCAAGCCCGATGCGCGTCTGCTTCGGCGACTGCACGGCAAAGGTGCCGCACTCTGCATCCACCGGCAGGATCCGCCGGATGTCCCGGTTGGCGTACAGCTTTAACACTTCATAGGTCGGCGTTCCGTACACTGTAAGCGGCAGGCCGCTCCAGCCGGGCTTCTTGCCGCGGTATTGATCGGCGTAGTAATCGCCCACACGGATGCAGCCGCCAAGCCAACCGTTCACCAGATCGGAGAAGCTGCCGATGTGCACCATATCGCTCCTGCGGAGCATTTCGCTTAGGTTGGCGGCGTTGGCCACGGCGGCCCCCAGCGTGTGCTCATCCGGCAGCCCTTTGCGGACCGTGTTCGGAAAATACATGGTGTTGTACTCGGTGACGGCGAGCTTCACATGGCTGTGCTTCGGGTTCGCGCGTATGAGTTCCTCCGCCTGCCGGATATCTTCACGGGTCCATTCCGGGAACGTTGCGATGGCTTTATATCGTTCCTCCGCCGGCGTATCGCGGTTCATCCCAAAGCGTCCGAAGCCGTGGTATAAATGCATCGTCAAGTAGTCGATCTGTTCGCCCGCAATATCGAGTACCGGCTTGTTCCATTCCGGGTCGGTATGCCCGCAGCCCAAGATGACGATGGACGAGTCAACCGCCTTCATCGCTAGCGCGAACGCCTTGCAGCGCTTGGCGAATTCATCGGCGGAGCAGGTTCCCACCTGCCAGTCGCCCCATACTTCGTTGCCGATTTCCCAATACCGTACGTTGTACGGCTCGGGATGACCGTTCGCCGCCCGCAGCGCTCCCATCGGCGTGTCGATGCTTCCGTTGCAGTATTCCACCCACCGTGCGGCTTCCTCAGCCGTACCGGACCCGTCATTGACGGAGATCAGCGGTTCCACCTGCAGCTCTTGGCAAAAGCGGATAAATTCGTCGGTCCCGAAATACTTGCTGGTCCAACCGCCCCAAGCTTCGTTGTACATCACTGGCCGCTCCAGTACTGGACCCACGCCATGTTCCCAGTGGTAAGCGCTGATGTAATTCCCCGAGAGGCGCATCATGCCCGCATTCAGCGGCCGGGCCATATCGATGACCTCGCGTTTCACCAGGCCGATGTTGTCCTCAGGAAGCAGGGATACGTGATCGAGCCACAGCATGCCGGTGGAAACATGGTCGGTCCAGCGGGGATGGTCTGCCGGAACATAGACACGGATCTCCGCGTCGGCACAGTTTCTGGAGACGGGCAGGCTGGCTTCGTATTCCTGCCAATTGTGGCTTTTGAGCTCCATCTTCACACGCCCAAGAAGCTCCTCTGTCCGCCGGTCCACCGCGTCCAGTATGATATAACGGAGCTCAACGGATGCGCGGGCGACAATCCGGACCGTGTATGTCATCGGTCCCTTTAGCGCAGCGTTCTGTGCGATGCCAGCGTATGCCTCATCGTCGCTCACGATCCGAATGCGCTGAGCGCGGCCTGAATGTCTCAGTGCCGGCGCTTCCAGCGCATATTGCGTATTTCGTCCGTTCGTAAAGGGGAACCAGCTTCCCGACACGGCGCTCTCTCCGGCTTTCTCGCTTTCAAAATCCATATCTCTTAAGGGAAAGGCCAGCATCGCTTCCATATGGTCGCGAATATCTTCCACAAAATGCCCGAAGAGATAAGGGTTAACCGTATGTTCAGCAGGCCGGCTGCAGTCGATTGTTATCATCGCATTCGTTTGCACAATGTACCTCCATAAGTAAGATGTTATTAAACGCCGCCAATAAAGGCGTCTGCCCATGTCTATCCTTTAATGGAGCCAATCATGACGCCTTTGACAAAATGCCGCTGCACAAAAGGGTACATAATCAAAATCGGCAGGCTGGAAATAATGATGACCGCGTACTTGATACTTTCCGCAAGCAGCACCTTACTCTCCAGTCCGACGTTGCCGTCAACGGCGTCGGTCTGGCTGATCAACAGGATTTCCCTCAGGACAAGCTGCAGCGGATACCGTCCCTCGTCGCGGATATAGATCAGGGCATTAAAAAATGAGTTCCAATGGCCGACGGCATAAAACAGCACCATAACGGCCAGTATTGGCTTGGACAGGGGCAGGATGATGTTGATCAACAGCCGCCAGTTCGAGCATCCGTCGATGTGGGCGGCCTCCTGCAGTTCCCAAGGGATGCTGCTTTGAAAATACGTTCTCATAACGATCAGGTTGTACGTGGAGATCGCTCCAGGAACGATCAAGGCCCACATCGTGTCCAGCATGCCCAGATTTTTGACAAGCAAATAAGTAGGGATCAGCCCGCCGCCAAAAAACATCGTAAGCGTAATGATGACCATCAGCATTTTCCGGCCGGGCAGGTCTGGTCTTGACAGCGGATAAGCCGCCAATATGGTCAGGATCATATTGACGATCGTGCCGACTACCGTATAAATGATCGTATTCATGTATCCCGTCCATATTTTTCCGTTATGAAAAATATTCGAGTACGCGTCCAAAGACACGCTTTTCGGCAGCAGCCATACTTCCCCGTTCAGCACTTTCGCCGGGTCGCTGAACGAAGCGCTGACCACGAAAATGAGCGGATAAAGCACGATCAGAATGATGAGCGATGCGATCGTATACACGATCGCATCGAACACCCGCTCATCCCTGGGTCTGCTGATCATAGCAGCAGCTTGTTTAGACATGGCGCATGGTCCTCCTTTACCAAAGGCTCGTTTCCGACGTTTTGCGTGCAAACCGGTTCACCAATAGCAGCAGCACCAGGTTAATGACCGAGTTGAACAGCCCGATGGCCGAGGTGTAGCTGTACTCTCCTTTGAGAATACCGGTCGTGTATACAAACGTGGAAATGACATCGCTCGCCTCAAGGTTCAAATTGTTCTGCATTAGTAATATTTTCTCGAATCCGATGTCCATGAAATGGCCGATGTCCAGGATCAGCATGATCACGATGACGGGAACGATTCCCGGCAAGGAGATATGCCACACGCGCCGCAACCGGGAGGCACCGTCCATCTTCGCCGCTTCGTACAGCTGGGGATTGATCCCGCTGAGCGCCGCGATGTAAATGATGGATTGCCAGCCCATGTTCTGCCATATGTTCGAGCCGATGAAAATCGTTTTAAACCAGCCGGCCTCCTCCAGAAATCGGATCGGCGAACCGCCGAATGCCTCAATCAGCGAATTGATCGGCCCCGTCGTAGGCGAGAGGAATACGTTCAGGATGCCTACGATGACGACGACGGAAATAAAGTGCGGTATGAACGTAATATTTTGCAGCAGCTTACTGAACGACTTGCTGCGAATTTCATTGACAATCAGCGCCAGCACGATGGAAATTGGAAAAGCGATCAGCAGCGAGAACAGATTAATCGATAACGTGTTCCACAGCAGCCGCCCGAAATAATACGAATCGAAAAACCGTTCGAAATGATCGAAGCCGACCCAGCCGCTGCCTATAATTCCTTTGGCGGGGTTGAAATTTTTAAAAGCAATTTGCAGACCGTACAGCGGCCCGTAATGAAAGATCAAATACCAGGCGATCGGCACCAGCAGCATGAGATACAGGTCGTACCGCTTGACCATCTGAATCCATATGCGTCTCCCCCGTCTTGCGGAAACCCGGGATGGAGCGGCCGTCACCTGGACTTGCGCGCTCTTCATAACCATCTACTCCTTACCTCATGAGGAAATATCATCAAATTCGATTACTTTTCCATCTTGTCATAGGCTGCTTGATACATCTCCTGAAGCTTGTCGATCTGCATCTTTTTCAGCGTGGATTGGAATTCATCCCATTTATCGAAGCTGAGCGCACCGGCAATGAATTTCGTGCTTTGCTCTTCGTAATACTTGTCGATATCGTTCCGGAGGATGTTGACTTCCTGTGCCGTCTTCTCGTCGAACATCGGAGCCGCATAACGGACCTTCGGCATGTATGGATCCAGCTTCTTCTGAGCTTCCTGCACCTGAGGAGGATTGATATAAGAGGCTACCTTATCACTAATGAGGTGTGGCGCTCCTCCCCCTGCATAAGGTGTAATTTTTGGCTGGTTATCGGTCTTCAGGAAGTCTTCTTTATAATATGGAATTCCGTCCTTCAGCTCATAGTGCTCGCCTTCTCGCCCGAACCGCAGCAGGGTCGATCCTTCGTCGCTGTAGAAATAGTCGATCCAGCGCATGGTGATTTCCGGATATTTATTGACGGACGAAATGGCGAAGGCACCAAAGTCACGCGGCACCGGCGCTGTCTGGGCCTGCAGCCGATCACCGTGCGGACCTGCCGGAGGCGCAATCCCTACATATTGGTCGGCAATTGGCAGAAAGTTATTGTTCGTCTGATCAAAGAAAAATCCGGCATTGCCCGAGCCCTGTTTGGCCAAATACTGTGCTTCCTTCTGCGAGAACAATTCCGGATCCAGAAGCTTCTCTTTGTACAGCTTGTTCAGGTACATGAGCATCTCTTTGTTCTTCTCGCTGCCCATCCAGATGTTGACCTTGTCGTTCTCCAAATTGATGTTGTAGCCAAGCTGCTGATCGAGACCAAACGATCCGCTCATCAAGTTGACGACAGCCAGGCCCGCCCGGGCGGTCATCGGAATTTCGTCCTTCTTGCCGTTGCCGTTTGGATCCTTATCGCGGAAGGCCACCAGCACATCGTACAATTCGTCCGTCGTTTCGGGCTCTTTCAGGCCCAGCTTCTTCAGCCACGCTTCATTGATCCACTTCTTATCCGTACGGGCGGCTGCAAGCGTCACGATTCCCGGAATCGCGTAAATGTGGCCTTCCGGTGTCGTGATCGCCGAGCGGATTTCCGGGTACTGTTCCATCAGTGATTTCAGGTTCGGCGCATATTTGTCGATCAGGTCTTCCAGCGGAATCAATTGGCCAACGGCACCATACTGCGTCGCTTCAAGCGGCGTAATGCCTGAGCGGTAAAAAGCGTCGGGCAGCTCATTGGACGCGAACAGCAGGTTTTTCTTCTCCTGGAAGCCGTCTGTCGGCGCTTCGGTGAAGTTTACATGCACATTGCTCATTTTTTCATAATCCTGAAACACCGGCATGTCCTTAAAAGGACCATTCAGCGGGGCAATCCGGGTGAACATGTTCAGTGTGACGGGCTCTTTAGTTAGCGGAAACCCGGTCTCATTCACCGTTGCTTCGGACGGCTCCGCCGTCTTGGCTTCGGATCCCGAACCGCTGTTGGAGCTGCAGCCCGAGAGCAGTAAAGCGGAAACGAGCGCTGTGCTCAGCGCATATTTACCCCAAAGTTTGTACATGATTCTATGACCTCCGTTTTTGTATATTTGGGAACAGTTGAAAGCGTTTCCCTGGTGCATGTGAGTATTATAGTTCACCCGGCATGACAGCAAATTCTACTTATTTGACTATTTACTCCACATATTTTACGGTTTCGACCGCTGTCGTTCCGGACGGAGGCTCTCCACATAAGCATGCGGCGTCATCCCGGTCAGCTCCTTAAACACTTTGAAAAAGTAGTTATATGTCGTAAAGCCCACTTGGCTGCTGATTTGTTTGACCGAATATTGATCGCTCTCCAGCAGCTTTTGGGCCGCGTCGATGCGTATGCGGTTCACGTATTCCGAGAAGTTGCACTGCGTCTCCTCTTTGAATAAACGGCTTAAATAAGAGGGATTGAGCCCGATGGAAGCTGCCACCATTTCCAAGTTGATATAACCTTGATACCGCTCCAATATAAAATGAATAGCCTGCGAGACATGCCGGGAATAGCTGCCTCCAGCACGCTGACGCTTCAGTAAATTCAGCAAGGCGGTAAAGTAGGATTTCAGCCATTCCTCAAGCTCATCCATGCTGCCGATCCGCCCCAGATCGCGTCGCGGTGGGAGTTCGGACATGGCGGCTTCTGCTATAGGCGTGGAAATGGACTTTTTCAGAGCTTTGTCGCCGGTTTGAAGCAGCTCGCTGACAATCATCTGCACTGCAGGCGAATGAAGCGGCTGATGGCATACAGAACCGCAGACGGAGGCGATCAACTGCTGCATCCTTTCCTGGTCCAGACTTTCCAGGGCAAGAAGCAGCTGTTTCTGTTCCTCAATGGTCAAGGCAACGCGAAGATGCTGCACGTTTGGTCTTTCTTTTGCAGCAGGCTCCTTATGGGTTACATGTTCGGATGGTATTCCATTCTCCACGGCAGGAGAGGTATCGAGCGCCTTTTCGGCCGATCTGTAGCTCGTCCCCAGCTGCATCAAGCTAGCACATGGATGCCCAAGAGCATAGACAGATTTCAAATTCAGCATCAGCTCCAGCGCATGCTGAACTTTGCCCATCCAACGGTGCGCCTCGCTGCTGCCGGCATGTTCGCTGCGCTCCTTGAACGCAAACACGACCATCAACCGCCCGTTCTCCACATAAGCGGCCGTCCGTTCATGGATATCTCCAAGGCTCTGCTGCATCACATCGACCGCCTGCTGCACCAGACGGTTTGTTTGGCTGTCGCTGAACGATTCCGTCAGCAGCAGGAACGGGATGATCTGCAGTGCCGCTGCCGCATAACGGACAGCACCTGGATACAAGCCTTCCAGCCCGCCTGCAACCTCAAGGCTACCTGTCCCTTCCCCGTTCTCTCTCACCAGCTCGGCAATGCGGCTTCTGATCAATACGGGTTTCATCGTCTCCGCTATTTTTTTGCTCGCCAGCCTTCCTTCCTCCACACGGTCTTCTTCCTGTAAATCCTTAACGGCTTTGCCCAAAACGTTCAGCAGCAGCGCCTCATCAAGCCGGTGCTTGAGCAAATAGTCGACCGCCCCATTCCGCAAGCATTCGCGGACATAATCGTAATCGTCATAACTGCTGAGCATGATCGTCTTAACCGACGGATACCGCTCACGGAGGATGCCTTGGAGCTCTACCCCGTTCATCTCCGGCATGTTCACATCGATAATGGCGATGTGGGGCTGCGACTCCTCCATCATCCCCAATGCTTCCGTCCCGCTGTATGCTTCGCCGACGAACTCGAACCCGTGCTTCTTCCAGTTGAATAACGTTCGAATGACATTGCCAATCAACGGCTCGTCGTCGATCAACAGTACTTTAAACATCATCAGACCACCTCTTCATCAGATTGATCGCTGTTACGAATTTGCGGAAAACGAATTTCTACCTTTGTATATAGTCCCGGCTCGCTGTATAAGCTCAAACCGTACGAATCGCCGAACATTCTTACGATCCGTTCGTTCGCATTGCGTACGCCCATGCTGCTGAAGCGTGACGGCGTATCCTCACGTCCCGCTGCTTCAAGAAGAGCGTCGATCTGGTCCTGCGTCATGCCCCGGCCGTTGTCCGTGACTTCGATTCTCAGTTCTTGATGCTCCGCATAGACCCGAATCAGGACGAAGCCCCCTTCCCCGGATGGGCAGATGCCATGCATAATTGCATTCTCGACGAGAGGCTGGAGCATCAGCTTCAGCACACGGCAATCCAGCAAAGCGTCGTCTTCGATCTGCGTGTGCACCTCGATGGGTTCCAAATATTTGTATTTCACGATGGATATGTAGCTGTTCACATAGTCAAGCTCTTCGCGCAATGTTAAAAATTCGTTGGAGTTCCCAAGTAAACCCCGCATGAGCTCAATGAGCGAGCCGGATACTTCCTCGATATTGGGCACCCCGTTCAGCTTGGCCAAGTACTTGATCGTATTCAGCGAATTGTACAAAAAATGCGGACGAATTTGCGCCTGAAGGGCGGTCAGCTCGGCCTCCCGCTTCTTCTTCTCGCTTAATCGGATGCCCTCCATCAGCCGTTTCAATTCGTCTACCATGCTGATGAACACGCGGTACAGCTGTCCGATTTCGTCCTTGGAGTGAATTTCCGTTCGGGGAAACGACAGATTCCCGTCCTTCACCTGCATCATCATCGATCTGAGCCGCCGGATATTTATTGTGGTCCGCGAAGAAACCTGATGGGAACCGATCAGGATGACGATAAAGACGATGATCGATACCTCGGTCATCAAATTACGGATTCGCGTCGATTCGCTAAGTAACGAATCAAGCGGAATCAGTGCCAGCGTGCTCCAGCCCGTATATTCGGAATGGCGGCTGACCACGATGTAGGACCTGCCGTTGATCTTCTGCTCCACGACGTCGTTATCTCCGGCAAGCTTCCCTTTGATCTGGACGATTCTGTCCAGCGGAGGCGCATAAGAAGACGGCCCAGACTCGGATTGATACACATAGCCGTTTTGCTCATCAAGAACATACAGCATGCTGTCCGCGGTCGGTTTGACTCCGTACGTTTTTTTAATAAAGTCATAGTCCAAGTCAACCATGACGATGCCGACCGTCTCGCGGTTATAGCGAATCTCGCGGCCGACGGTAATGGCATCCGCCGTTCCTTCCGGCTTAAAATACGCATGACGCGATCCGTTGTGCAGCATGTAGTTGAGCATCGGAGTACCCAGAACGCTCCGGTCCATCCAGGGACCGCCGGTAAAAAATACTTTTCCGTTCAGCCCGACGACCGCCATGCGGGAAATATAAGGCTTATATTGAATCAATCCGGATAAATACTCCGTAATTCGTTTCTGTTCCAGGAACCATTCATAACTGGGCTCTTCGTTTGGGCTCATGATCGTATTGATCACCGTGTTTTTATTGGTTACGACAACCGTGTTCAGCCGGTCGATCTCCTCGAGCATCACATTAAGTGATTCATCTGCCTGCCGGATGCTGTCCGAGACGGAAGTGACCGCGTTATGCTTGATCGTCTCGCGCATATTCATATAGACGATGGCAGTGACGGAGACGATGGACAGAAATGTGATCAGGCCGAAGGCCATAAAGATTTTTCCCTGGAAACTCGTTTGCGGCCACAGCCATCTTCGCAGCGTTGATAAATTCATATTATACCACCCTTATTAGTCTGCTTTAAATTTGTTTTATATGGCGTTGGACTGGCAATTTATATGCAAGCGCTTCCCAATCCTCAGAAAAAAATATTCGCTTGTTTCTCTAAGGTTACTGCTGGAAGAGATGGTAACACTTTGTACTTGCGCAACAAAATGACAAATTTCCAATTGGTACGGGGCTGCTTCTTAACGGGGGAAATTTATACATATTATATAAAGGAAAATAAAAAATTGTCGAGTCAACCTGACATATTGCCAAATCAGGACCAACTGAACGAAATAGAAGCAGCTGCTTAAACACAAAAAAAGCCGGCCGCCGAATGGCAGTGACCAGCCTATTTCAAAGTGTTATCCGCAGTAAGTTCCATCAAGAAAGATGTGAGTCTGCAGCTGGAATCCAGCCCGTCAGCCTTGCGCCTCCCTGCGGATCGTTGCTTGCCGTGAGTTCGCCTCCATGCTGCCGGATAATTCGCTGCGAGATGGTTAACCCCAGGCCGCTGCCTCCGGTCGAACGGTTTCTGGATGCTTCCCCGCGGTACAGCGGTTCGAACACGCGCTCCAGCTCTTCCGCCGTGAACCCCGGCCCGTTGTCTCGGATCATAAACGCGATTTTGCCTTCTTCCTTGTTACATCGGACATCGATCGTACCGCCTTGCGGGGTGTGCCTCACCGCATTATCCAGCAGGTTGCTCAGTGCGCGTTCCAGCAGATGCGCATCTCCGCTAACGATGCAATCGGCGGCCAGATGGCTGTTGATTACAATACTTTTATGCCCGGCACCGGGACTCAAGCTGTCGATGGATTGCTGGAACACGACCGGTAAATCGATTGGCGCCTTGTTCAATGGACGATCCCAATATTCCATTTTTGTAAAAGTAAACAGGTCTTCCACCAACCGATCCAACTGGGCCGATTTCTCCTTACAAACCGCCACATACTTTGAAATTTTCTCCGGCGTTTGGGCAATGCCTTGCTCCAAGCCGTCCAAATATCCCCTCAGGGCGAACAGCGGAGTGCGCAAATCATGCGCGACTGCGGATATGACAAAGCGCCGTTCTTCCTCCAGCTTTACCTGCTTCTGGTATGACGTTCGCAGCCCTTTTACCATCACATCAAATCCGTCCCCTACTTCAGCGATTTCCGTAATTCTGGACTTCGGTAACCGCACCTCCCAATCGCCTGAAGCAATCTGCCTGGCGGCCCGGCTCATCTTCTCCAGGGGCTTCAGCAGGAACTTCCGCATCTCTACGCCAACGATGAAAAATGCGAGCAGCAATCCGGCAAACGCCGATATCATCGGAAGCGTATTGGACTTGGGCAGGTAAAGAACCACCCTTCCAAGCAAATGACCATTCTCGATGACGGAGAACCGCTCGGTTGACCGCAAACCACCTTCACGCTCGGTAGACCGATAAATCTCCTCATCAGAACCTGATAATATGACCGCGTCCAGCTTGGTTTGACGCAGTTCGCTTTGCAGCTGGCCTTGCCAGTTCGGATCCTGCCATTGGCCCGAGCCCATCTCAATCATGTGAATGGCCTCGTTTATATCTTTCTGCAGACTTTCATCGTACGGCTGGTTTGAGCCGATTTTTAGCGAATGGGTTTCCAGAAAGTTGGCTGCAACGAAAAATACCCAAGGCACGAGCGTGATCATAAATAGGCAGAGTATCGTAAATGTGCGAATGCGAAGTGTTTTCATCTTATCCTCCCTCGAAGCGATACCCTACTCCCCACACGTTGACCAGGAATTGCGGATGATTTGCATCAACCTCTATTTTCTCCCGGAGCCGGCTGAGATGGACCCGAATCGTATGCCGGTCGCCGATCCCTTCCCAAAACTTGGCGAGCAGCTGCTCGTAGGAAAATACATGCCTTGGATGTTCGGCAAACAATCGCAGCAAATCGTATTCCTTCGGGGTGAGCACGATGCCGACCCCATCCACAAAAACTTCCCTGGTGGACAAGTTTAATTGGATCCGGCCGTAGTCAAGGATCCTTTCCTTCGTATGCTCCCGCGAAGCGGTGCGCCGCAGGACGGCTTTTACCCTGGCGACAATTTCTCCCGGAGAAGCCGTCTTCACGATATAATCGTCGCCGCCGAGCGTCAGCCCCCGGATCTTGTCCACGTCATCGCTGCGCGCGCTCAGAAAAAGGATTGGAACGTCGCTATCCGCACGAATCCGGCGGCATAAATCAAACCCGTTTTGTCCCGGCATCATAATATCCAGAATGATGGCGTGAACCGTATTCCGTTCGAACATGTCCCACGCCTCTGCCGTATCGCAGGCCGTGATCACACGAAAATTGTCATTCTCCAAAAAGTCTTTCAACAGTTCGACGATGCTGGGATCGTCGTCTACAACGAGAATCGTATGGCCTCCGCTCATGTACATCCCACCTTCGCATCTAGTTTATCATCTTTTTAGGGAAGAGCTAACTGCCCTACCCATTTTGTGATGCAATGTTTATCGTTTTGTGACACTTTTATTTCTTCATTCGAGATATTCATTTGATAGGATGTTGTTCGTGAAGGAGGTTGACCATGGATAACAGCAGTGTATACGTGTTTAGCGCTTTGTTTTGTATCACGCTTTTTTGTTTTTTGGCGGTTCGGATTTATTCCATTCGTCACAAGTCCGGTATCAGCCCCCGCCGGGAGGATGACATTGCCTGGATTCTCAAAAACCGGATGGCCAAAGGTGAAATGGACGAACAGGAATATAGCCGGCTTAAGGACTTGCTGACCAAATAACGATGATGACCCATAATGTACCGTTCGGTGATCGTGTCCCGCGGAAAAAACACAAGGGGCTGATGTTGAACGTACGGGCTTCGTCTTCAATGAAGGAGGATGTATCGATGTTAACCGTTCAAATCGTTCTTTTTGATGGCTTCGACCTGCTGGATGCCTTGGCACCTTATGAAGTTTTCTGTGCCGCGGCGATGATGTCCAATGATGCGTTGGAGGTGAAGCTTGTCACCGCCGAAGGAGCAAGAGCTGTGGCCAGCGGCACCCAGGGCCTGCCTATTGCAGCAGCCGGCAAACTAGATCCAAATCGAGCGGGGATTATTCTCGTTCCCGGCGCAGCCGGGGATGTCGAAGGCGACGGTCCCGATTCCGTCCCAGCCATATTGGCACGAACCGCAAATACCGAATTGACCGGCATGATCAGGGAAGCGCTCGGAAGGAAAGACATCATTGTCTCCACCGTATGCGGCGGATCCTTGGTTTTGGCCATGGGAGGCTTGCTGGAAGGCAGACGGGCCGTTACGCATCATTTCGGCATGGACGTTCTTGGCGCAACCGGCGCTCTGCCGGTTAAGGCACGTGTCGTGGATGACGGCAATTTGGTTAGTGGCGGAGGCGTAACGTCCGGGCTCGATGTTGCCCTGCATCTGGTGGAACGTGAGCTTGGCCCTCGGATCGCCCATGCGATCGAGGAGCTGTTCGAATACGAGCGGAGAGGTATCGCGTGGCGGGCACAGGGGATGGTGCCGAACTCGGAAAAGACCAAAACAGACAAGGAATCGAACCTTGTGCTGAGTACTGAAGCTGTGAGTCCACTGTCCCCTCCCCTTCAAAACACATTCGAACAAACAGAGTCCGTTTTCGACGGAGACTGGGATGTGACCATTGCAACGCCCGTGGGCAAAATGGATGTCAAGCTCTCGATCGCAACAAGCCATGGTGAAGTCCACGGAACGGCCACCCAAGGGGATGAAACGGTCAAATTTATGAGTCCCGTCATTCAAGGCAACAAGCTGACCTGGTCCCAGCAAGTGACCAAGCCAATGCGTTTAAACCTGAAATTTGATGTAACCGTCGATGGCGGCGAGCTGCACGGCACCGCCAAAGCCGGCGTGCTTCCGGCCTCCAGGGTCGTCGGTAAGCGCTTGAAATCAACTTTTTAACAATGAAATGAAGTGCTAACGGGGGTTGTGAATGAAGTGAACAAACGAAATATCTTATATGGTGTGTTGGTTTGTGTCAGTATTTTGTTTATCCTTTACGCTTTATTGGATAATTTTATAATTGATCCCGGTGCGGAAGGCTTTTTAAGCCATAAAACCGGTCTTAAACGTGAAATTCACCTCCCGGCGTGGTTAAGTGTCATGCGCATACATGTTGCTTTTGCGTGCATCGCCATGGCGGCTGGGCTTGTCAATTTTTCCAAACGCATTTTTCAAAAAAGCCGCAAATTCCACCGGATCAACGGATACCTATATATGGTGTCGGTGCTGCTTGTCGTTATCACTTCCGGGTATATGGCCCCTTACGCCACCGGAGGAAAGGTGACGAGCATGACGTTTAACGCGCTGAATTTAATCTGGCTGTTCATTACGGTGACGGCACTCGTTCAAATTAAGAAGAAACGGGTCATTCGGCACCGCAACTGGATGATTCGAAGTTATGCGTTTTGTTTTACGAACCTGCTCATTCATCTGATCACATCCGTCCTTCAACAGGGCTTTGGGTTGGAATATGCTTTGAGTTATACCGTCGGCGTCTACGGCGCGATCGTGCTGCTGCTGATTGTTCCAAATATTCTGATCAAAACGATGGGGATATCGCGAAAAATTACTGTAGAACTGTAATAAAAATTGTGCTGAGATGAGAAGCGCTAATGTTCCTCCTGTAGAACTGCGAAAGGCTGCCGTGCGTACGGCAGCCTTTTAGTAATCCGCTGAAACGACCAGCAGAATCTGCCGGCTATTGTTGCTCTATCACATGTTCTACGACGATTTCTCCTTCCCCCTGAGGCTCTTCAAACGAGTTAAGAAAATGGTTCAACGTCTCCTCGGTAATAGGAAAGGCGGCGTTCGCATCGAAACGTTGGCTCCGGACCTTGAGGCGCTTTCGCAATTCATCAGGGTGTACTTTTAAATAAATTAACTTCCACTTTCCTCCCGAATGTTCAATAAGCCGTTTATAGTCATCTCTCGCGGAACGGCTCCAAAAGCTGGAGTCGACCACAACCTGCTTTTTGTCTTGAACGAATGTTACTAGCTTTTTTCGCAAGCTTGCATGCGCTTCATCCAGGTAGGCTCTGTATTTCTCAACCGGATAATCGATTCCGTAACGGCCATGCGTGTTCCACACCTCCTCGTCAATAGAAAGACGGATGAATCCTTGTTCCTCCAATCTCTGGGAAAATGTAGTTTTCCCAGAACCGGCGATCCCGCACATGAGCACGACTAGAGCAGTGTCACGATCCCGTTCCCGCTCCAACCATTCCTCGATATTTAACGTATCGGTCATTTATCTATCACACTCCATGTTTTTTATGTATTAACTTTACTCTCTAACGGTCGTGTTCAGCCAGCAAGTCATTTGAAATGACTTCCTTCGTTGACGCGATTTTGATATAGTGGATAGGAACAAACATTCGGATATTTGGAGGAAACCTAATTTGCCTACTACCTTGGATACAACGACCATCATGATCGCCGGGCTTGTTGCCCTGCTCCTCGTCCTATTCGTCATACGTTTGGTCAGAAACCGCAGAAAAAGGATCCGCCGGGAGGCGAATCCGCGCAAGATTACGATCAAGGATATCGATTTAATGGCAGACGGCTCTGAATTTGAGCTGTATCTCTTCCGGCTGTTTCACGAGCTCGGATATAGAGAAGTGTATCAAACGACAGCCAGCCGTGATTTTGGAGCCGACTTGGTATTTACGGATCAGAACGGACTAAGGAACGTCTTACAGGCCAAGCGCTACGGCAACAGCAACCCGGTCAGCATCGGAGCGGTTCAGGAGGTATATACCTCGATGCGTTACTATGAAGCTGAACGGGCCATCGTGCTGACCTCCGGCAGATACACCGAAGCCTGCCGCATCCTGGCGGGCGTGAACGGGGTCAAGCTGTTGGACAGGGAAGATCTCGAGGAACTGATCATTCTATTCAAAAGCCGCCGTTATGATGAAGCCATGGCTATCATTGAGGAGCCTGCTGAGACGGAAGCGCCAACGTGGAAGCCAAAAGCCAAGAAAGCGACCTGATGGGGCGTACCGCGCTTTCTTGGTTTTCATTCGGGCTGCACCCCTGGGGCTCTATAAAGGAAGGCTCACGGCGTTTGACTATTTCACATCATTAACTTGCAGACCTTTTGCTTTGCGGCAGAGTTTCGATCTCCACCTTCTCTTTATCTTTCGTCATATACCAATAAGCCAGGCCTACGAATACGCTGCCGCCGACCATATTACCGAGGGTAACCGGAATCAGGTTTGCGGCCAGCCCTCCCCAGGTTACCGTGTCTGGATGCGGGATGAAGAGCGAGACCGAGAGCAGCGTCATGTTCGCCACACTGTGCTCGAACCCGGAGGTAATAAAGGCGAACAGACACCAGAAAATCATGACCAGCTTGGCAGTCTCGTCCTTCAGCTTCATGGAGCACCAGACGGCAAGACAGACGAGCGTGTTACATAAAATTCCCCGCATGAACAATTCCATAAACGGTGCATTCATTTTAACAGCAGCCGTGCTGTTGATGAATTCGGCCGTTCCCCCTTTCGCCAGTCCCGTCCATACGAAGATCGCCGCGACCAGCAAGGATCCGGCAAAATTGCCGAGGTAGCTGTACAGCCATATTTTAAGCGTATCGAGCCAGGTCGTCTTCTTGTTCAGCGTGCTGACCACCATGACCATATTGTTGCCTGTAAACAAGTCCGATCCTGCCATCAGGACCAGACTCAAGGCGATACCAAAGCTGGCTCCCATGACGATCTTCATGGCGGGTGCGTGAACCGGCGCGAGCAGTCCGCCGATCGTAAAGATCAGTATGATGCCGAGACCAACGAACAAACCGGCAAGCATCGAGGATACAAAGTATTTGCCTATACTCCGGTTCATGAGGCTAACCTTGTTTACCCCGGCGGTTTCAACGATCTGAATGGTGTTTTTCATGCTCTTTCAGTCCTCCAATATAGACGTAACCGTCGATGACCGCGGTTTCGTAGGTCTGGATGCAGCCGTCGTCCGGCTTTTGCACTTCCCCTGTCGTCAGCGAAATTTTCCAGTCGTGCAGCGGACAAAAGACAAATTCACCCGACACAATCCCCTCAGCAAGCGGACCGTTCTTGTGGGGACACCGGTTGCTTACCGCCCGCACCTCCCCGTTTGACAGCTGGAACAACGCAACCGACTCATCGCCAACGCGTACCTCCTTGCCAATCTGCGGCTTCAGCTCCTCCAGCTTCATCACTTTCAACATTTCTCTCGTCGCGCTCATGCCCTTCCCTCCCCTTATGGTCTCTCCACGGTATACATCCGGCGGCGTTCTTCGTCTTCCAGCGCGGCTGACCATGCTTCGCGATACGTTGTTTTCGCATGCTCGAAGCGGCTGGCTAAACCGGCAATCTCCTGCTCATTGCCCAGCATTTGGCGCACCCAATCCGTGCCCATGCGCTTCACCCATGGAGCTGTGCGTTCGCCGTAAATGCCGGTTTCCCGGTATAGCTGTACGTAGGCTTTAGCCAACAGGATCACCTCATCCGCTGTCGCCACCGTCGTCAGGCTGTCGCATTCCCGGACCTCGGTGCCGCCGTTTCCGCCAAAATACAGCTGGTATCCGTTCTCCACGCAGACGACGCCAAAATCCTTCGTCAATACTTCGGCACAGTTTCGAGGACAGCCGGTCACGCCCATTTTCATTTTGTGCGGCGTATCGACCATCTCGATCTCCTGTTCCAGCCGGATGCCAAGCCCTAACGAGTCCTGGGTGCCGAACCGGCAAAATCTCGAACCGACACACGATTTGACGTTACGCAGCGACTTGGAGTAGGCGTACCCCGAACGCATCTCCAGCTCCTCCCAAACGTTCGGGACGTCTTCCTTCTGTACGCCGTACAGCCCGATGCGGCTTGCGCCCGTAATTTTCACCAGGGGAACGTTGTATTTCTTCGCGACTTCGCCGATGCGGATCAAATCCTCCGGTGTCGTCGTTCCGCCATACATCCGCGGAATGACGGAGAATGTGCCGTCCTTCTGCATGTTGCCTTCCATTCGTTCGTTGACATATCTGGATGCCTTATCGTCGGCATACGTCTCCGGATGCAGCATCCGCAAATAATAATTCAGTGCCGGACGGCACTTCGAGCAGCCTTCCTCGGATGCAAACCCGAGCACGATACGTGTCTCCCGAGGCGACTGCAGACCTTTCTCGCGAATGGCGGCCACCACCTCATCGCGGGTAAGCGTCGTGCAGGCGCACATGCCTGCCGCCTTCTGCGCCGATGCGTCGAATTTGTCGCCCAGCGTATGCGCGAGGATCGCTTCAACCATGCCGCGGCATTTGCCGCATGAGCCTCCGGCTTTGGTTACAGCTTTCACTTCGTCGAACGTGGTCAGTCCGTTCTCGAGAATGGCGCCGACGATGCGTCCCTTGGTTACGCCGTTGCACCCGCAAATCGTTTCGTCCGCGCTGATCGACGCGACATCGAGTCCGCTGTCTCCCCCGGCTTTATGAAGAACGGAGGCACTCGTATATTCCTGAATGTCGCTGCCCTTCTTCAGCAGGCTGAACAGCCGGGTTCCGTCGGATACGTCCCCGTACAGCACGACACCGACGATGCGGTTCTCGCGAACCAGGATCTTTTTGTAGGATCCGGCGACCTCGTCCTGCACAACGATCGCTTTCGTGTCCGCATCCGCATGGATTTCTCCGCCGGAAAACAGATCGCATCCCGCTACCTTAAGCTGCGTGGACAACACGCTGCCCGCGTAACCTTCCGTTGGCCGGCCCGTAAGGTGGTCCGCAAGCACGATGCCCTGTTCATACAATGGCGCCACCAGACCATAGGCTATGCCGCGGTGTTCAGCGCATTCGCCTACGGCATAAATTGACGGGTCCGTCGTCTGCATCAGTTCGTTGACTTGAATCGCCCGGCCAACCGCCAGTCCCGCGTCCCGCGCCAGCGCTGCATTGGGACGAATGCCGACGGCCATGACGACAAGATCGCATTCGACGTTCGTTCCGTCTTCAAACCGAAGCCCTTGTACTCTCCCATCACCGTAAATTTCCGTTGTTTTCTTTTCCATCAGAAACTTCATGCCCTGGGCTTCCAAGTCCTGCTGAAGCAGCTTTGCCGCTGCCGCGTCGAGCTGCATTTCCATCAGATGCGGCAGCAAATGAACGACATGGACCTCCATCCCCTGGTTCATCAATCCGCGAGCTGCTTCCAGGCCGAGCAGTCCGCCGCCGATCACGACCGCCTTTTTGTATTGTTTAGCCGTTTCCAGCATCACTTTCGTGTCTTCAATGGTGCGGAAACCGACGACGCCTTCCAGGTCATGTCCTGGTACAGGTAAAATAAACGCGCTGGATCCGGTCGCGATAATGAGCTCGTCGTAGGGGACGACGGTTCCCCGGTCGGTTCGGACTTCCTTCGACGCCCGGTTAATCTCTACAGCCCGTTCCTTGGACAGCAATTGTATGTTATTGGACTGATACCAGTCCCAATCGTTAATCGTGATTTCTTCAAACGTTGTTTTCCCTTGCAGCACAGGGGACAGCATAATTCGGTTATAGTTGGGATACGGCTCATCCCCGATCATCGTTATCTCGTAGCGGTCGCGGTCCCGGCGGAGAATTTCCTCGATACACCGCGCCCCCGCCATCCCGTTGCCTATCATCACCAATCGTCTGCTCATAAACACGCCTCCCGTGCAACCTTGTGAAATTAATTACATTGATATCGTAACGGATATGGGAGGCTTTGCCTGTGAAGTAAATCACAGTGGCTTTGTTAAAACAAAAAATTTGTGAAGGCCAGGAATTTTACGGCGTTATTGAGATGACCTCCAACGGTGAGACGCAAAAGTGCAAAAGGCCACCCTGATGGATGGCCTTGATTTCGAACCTTTGTATTTTACTCGGGTAAGAACTCTAATTGTCGTAAGCTTGGTGCAGCGCCTTTATGTCGATTTTCTTTTTCGTCTGAAGTATGGCTTGCATGACTCGCCCTGCTCTTGCCGGGTCGGGGTCACAGATCATCTCCGTTAAATGGCTGGGGATGATTTGCCAGGATACGCCGAATGGATCTTTTAACCATCCGCAAACCTGCGCCTTTTCGTCTCCTCCTTCGGAGAGCTTATCCCAATAATAGTCCAGCTCCGCCTGATCATCGCAATGAACGATAAAAGATATGGCCTCATTGAACTTAAAATGCGGACCCCCATTCAGCGCGACGAATGACTGCCCTTCCAATTGAAATTCCACGGTCATCACCGTTCCTTCTACACCCCGGCTTTCCGGACCGTAGCGGGCAATTCTGCCGATTTTGGAATCATGGAAAATGGACGTATAAAAATTCGCCGCCTCTTCTGCTTGAGAATCGAACCACAGGTTTGGGGTAATCTTGTGCAATTTCATTCGTGTCATACCTCCCGGCTATAATCATTCTATGATGATTGTAGCCGATCAAGGGAACCTGCGTTTCTTTTCGATTGCTTTGTTTCTAGTTTTCATGGCAGCTAATCGTGAGGTATACGCCATCCCCTTTGCACCCAGCTGCTGATCGATCGAACAACAGCAATGATGAATGAGATGAATAACAACCCGGAAGCTATATACCAAAGAACGGCTTGAAAACGCTCAGGTTCAGGAGGCTCACCCACAGGACCTGTCTCGGGGATCATCGGATGCAGGCACAGATATCCTGCCCGTAACGAGCAGACTGCCGAGATTAACGATGAGATCGCAAGCAGCACCCATTTCATTTTTTCCATACCTTGTCCCCTTTCCGAAAAATGTACAGAACTACAGTTTCTGATCTCTTCAGTCCCAAGTTAACTCGCCTTTTCTCATTTTGGCAATATATATGATCTGTCCCGTATGGTAGTGCACTTCTCTGAACATCGCCATCATCAGATTTAGGGCTGTCGTTTCGTTGTTCACTTGGCTGTATGTAAGCGGCGGCAGATGGAGGAAAGGCTGGGACATCAATTGCTCCGGCTCGGATTGAAGCTGTTCAAGATACTGAAGAATGATATCAAACGCTTCTTTTGTATGCTGATATGCCTCTTCTTTCGTCATCATCAGTCCACGTTCGAATTCCTTCTCCCTGGCCCGCTTGTCCGGAATGTTATACAAGATCGTCTCGACCCGAGAGTGGGCAGCGCCCCGAATATGCGCAACCAAATTAGCAATACTGTTGCTTTCCGGAGTCGGGTGCCAGGTAATATCTTCTTCCGACACTTGTTCAATGGCTTTAAGCGTCCCTCTTTGTTCGGATATCAACTTGACCTTCATGCTTTGGATAAACTCGAGTGCTAGTTCCATGTTCACACCCCTTCCTTTATTAGCCCGAACATTATGGATCCCCTACTGATCACTATTCGATCCATTGTCTTGGCCCCACTTTGTGAAACAGCTCATGATTTGGGTTATTGCGAAGTGCATCTTCGATCCGTCTGCATGTGAAATCACTAATGGGTCTAGGCAGTTCGTCTCTTGAATAAAATCCGCATTCCATAATTTCAGGCGAGCTTGGCTGAGGCGCACGGGTATCTTTACTCGTCGCAAGGAACACAAAGTGATGAATGTCATAATCCGGATCGTAATATATGCCTGTTAGGTTCCCGATAAGCACTTCCATGCCGACTTCCTCAAATACTTCCCTTTTTGCAGTTTCCTGAGCCGACTCGTTCTCTTCCGCCTTACCGCCGGGAAGGTCCCAATTGTGTTTGCCATAGCTGTGTTTTACCAGCAGCACTCTTCCCTCAGCATCCAAAATTATAGCCGCGGAGCCAATTAACTTTGGCATGGCTAGTCCTCCTTATGGGTATTGAAAGATATTTAATCGACTTCAATTCATGAAGGTCTTGTTGTTTTCCCAAAATTCTCCTGCTTATTATACCAGAACATATATTCTGAATCATCCCTGAAAATAACTTAACCCTCAACAGATTTCTGCTTTCTCAAATCCACATAAAAAAAGAAGCCGCTCAGGCTCCCTTATCACTCTCATTTGTTAAATCATTCGATTTTCAGCAAACGAACAACCTCACCATCCCAAAGGTCATCGCTAACTTTCTAAAACCTCAAAGATTCGTATAAATGACCTGCGGTTATTCACCTGAATCACTTAATTCACATCACCGAGATACCGTATGTTCATTTCATTATTCACTAATTGATGTCCAAGCGCTTTCGGATACAGCCTGATGTGGCCGAGTTGACGAATATCCACCCATTCTACGCCGATCTGATCCTGGTCGGGCTGGGTTCCATTCATCCGTGCCGGCGCCTCCTGTGCAAGCGAGCAGACAAAATAAAACTCCACTTGATGAACGTCATGATCCCATGCTGCGAACTCATGATTTTTCCCGATGTACTCGCGCACGTAAACAAGGTCCTGCACCTCAACTTGTACTCCAAGTTCTTCGATGCATTCCCTCTTGAGGGTCTCTTTCAGTACTTCTCCGTGCTCCTGGCCGCCGCCGGGGAACAGGTAGAAAAAACCGTCGTTATCCTTGTTTTTGGTCAGTAACAATTTTCCTTGCTGAATGATGATCGCTTTCGCAGAGTTTCTAATTGGCTTCATGCTAACCTCACGATTCCTAGATTTCTATGTGGTATGGATCAGTCTTTAAAATCCGTTATGTTGGACAAGGTCCAGCCGATTTCCATAGAGATCCTCGAAGACCGCCTCAATGCCCCATGGGACCTCTTTCGGTTCACTGAGAAAATGAACACCGTTTGCCTTCATTTGTTCGTAATCGCGATAGAAGTCATCGGTTTGGACGACGAGGAATACGTGGTTCGCTGCTTGGGTTCCAACCCTGTCCTGCTTAGCCTCCGTGTCTGCCACCACAAATACGATGGCGGTTTGCGCATCGGTGACCCATCTCATGCCGTTCCCGAAATGGTTGTCCGTTAACAGAACGAACCCTGCCTTTTCTGTGTAAAATTCAATCGCTTCGTCAAAATTGTTAACCAGCAGCGTAACATGTCCTATTTTTTGCTGCATAAATGCTCACTCCTCGTTGGTATATGAAAAAGCTCATTGGTCCTGAACCTTTTTTATATTTTTCCTTCGGCCATCTCCATGGTAACATTTCCGCATAACAGAAAAAAAGAAGAAGTTGACGGAATGAATCGGCTTCTACATCCGTAAAAGGAGGTTCTTATGATGATTCAGGAAAATGATCTGAAGCATCTCAGACGCTGTGTAGCGTTGGCCAAAGCCGCTCTAGAGGAAGGCGATGAGCCCTTTGGCTCCATACTTGTCTCTGCCGATGGTGAGGTACTGGCGGAAGACCATAACCGCGTAGCCGGCGGCGATCATACCCGGCATCCGGAATTTGAGCTGGCACGTTGGGCGGCCCTGAACATGACGACTGAAGAACGAAGCAAGGCGACGGTCTATACTTCAGGCGAGCATTGCCCGATGTGCGCTGCGGCCCACGGCTGGGTTGGATTAGGCCGAATTGTTTATGCCAGTTCGTCCAAGCAGCTGATGCAATGGCTGGAGGAAATCGGAGCTTCCCCACCACGTGTACGAAGCCTCCCGATCCAGGATGTAATTCGTGACACGGTCATCGACGGCCCTGTTCCTGAACTTGCTGAGCAAGTTCGCGATCTTCATCGCCAATTTTATGCGCAGATTCGATAACCCCATAGCCCCGATATGATATACGGCTGTTCAGAACATCTATCCATTCTTGCCTGATGTCAGCTCCTTTGTTATTCTTACCGTATGTTTGAACAAGGAGGCGTTCTGAAAATGGATCGAGAAATGCAACCCAACGGACTCGAACCCTATTTGTCTGAATTATCCGGGCGGCTAAATCAGCTGTTGCAGACGGATGGATTACATATAACAGAGATCCCGTCGCTGCACATGATGCGGGCCACGGCGACGTCCGAACCTATTCATAGCATGTACGCGCCTTCTTTATGCTTCATTGTCCAGGGCGCCAAATCCGCAGCGCTTGGTCAAGAGATTTACCATTACAATCCGACCACGTACCTCGTAACATCCGTCCATCTCCCGATCAAAAGTGAGATCACCGAGGCATCACCTGAGGTTCCGTTCATTGGGCTTCACTTGGAGTTTACGCCGGATCAAATTCTGGATATACTGCAGCATACAGATCTGGCCTGGCCTGAAGAATCCGAGCCGGGAAGCGGCATATTTGTCGGCAAGACGAATTCGCAACTGCTTGATGCCCTGCTGAGGCTGGTAAAATTGTTCGACCAACCTGCCGAAATCCCTATCCTGGCTCCCTTGATTACACGGGAAATTCTCTTCCGCGTTCTGCAGGGCGAGCAAGGCCATTTGGTCAAACAGTTTGCGGTGATCGGCAGCCAAGCGCACGCCATTGCGAAGGCCATTCAGCTCATCCATCGTGATTATTCCAAACCGCTTCGCGTTGAGGAGCTGGCCAAAGAAGTAAATATGGCCGCGTCGTCTTTTCATAAACATTTCAAACAGGTCACGGCTCTGAGCCCGCTGCAATATCAGAAGCGGATTCGACTCCAGGAAGCGAGACATCTCATGATCAGTGAAAAAATGGGGGCAGCCGATGCAGCTTTCCAGGTTGGATATGAAAGTCCTTCCCAATTCAGCCGCGAGTATGCCCGATTGTATGGTCTGCCGCCTAAAAGTGATTTGAAGCAAGCCTCTATCCAGTAAGGGGGTTCCCTCATTTCAATAGGTGAAACACAAGCCGCGCCACAAGAACAGCAAGCCCCGATCTCAGTGAGATTGGGGCTTGTTCTCTTTATGATGATCAAATTTAATTAATTATGTTAAGGATTTGTTCACTAGTGCGTAACTTCCCGATTCGGTGAAAAATCGTACAACACACATAATCATGTTCTTTCTTGGTGGATGGGCATCGCATCTTCTGCAAACACTTATTGATATCCATGCTGATAGGCTTCACGGGCCGTCGTATCCACACCAATGGATGTCGAAATGCCGCACAGGACGATCATATCAATGCCGCGCCGACGAAACTTCAGGTCGAGAACAGCTTAAAGTACAACCAAGCGCTGTTCAGCAGAAGCAAAGATCACCGTTTTTAATTAATATTATTAATTATTCATGATATAAATCACAAGGACATTGGTACCGGATCACTGCAAAAAGCCGCTAATTTAGCGGCTTTTTGGTATATGAACCCTCCACTTTCCTAAAACGGATCATGTCAAAAACTCAAAATATCGGAAAAATCGAATACGATCGACGCAATTAATAACAAAGTCAGAAGTGATACGATCACAACAAATCGGATCATCCACAGCCGGAATCTTGGGAGCATCACCCCGGAAGCATGAGCATAGTGCGCGGCAGCCAGCCCGCTCATTATGCCCATGATCAGAAACCATGGTTCATAAAAAATTAGATCCCATATAGCTAGCCGTTCTTTGTCAATGACTGCCCACCCTTTCAGCTCCAGAGGAATAGCCCCAACCAGGAACAGCGTCTTGGTAACGATCCCAGTTGTCCCATGAGCTATGAGGATAGAGGTGCTGAACAGAGTGGGGATCAAAATCAACTGGCGGGGAATTCTTTTGCGCCTGAAATGGGGGACCCATGCGGGAACCGTAAGCCCCCATGGCTTGACAAGACCAAGCAGAATAAAACCGCAGATTATGATTAGAACTCCCGCTCCATAACTAGCCATGCTGAACCCTTTCGGATTGGAAAGCTGTCCATAACCGCCAATGATGCCGGCAGCCGCTTCATAAAAGCGCACAAAAACGGCATAAAGCAGCGCCCAACAGAAACCTGCATATGCTGGCCAAACCGACCGCATAGTAAAACGTTCAAAGGCATTCATCACCTGCGTGGTTGAAGTAACGCTCGTGTGATCTTTGTTCATGGCCTCCCCCTATTAAGCCCGGTTACAAAAACCGCAACCGCCTCGCCGACGGTAATAGTAAGTAACGGCTGCAATGGCAAGCGCCACACCCCAAGGCACCCATAATATCATCGGGCCGATGCCCCCTTGAACAGCATTCAGCGGGAAACCATCGAGTGGGATGAAGTTAAAGCGGATACCCAAATAAGCAAAACTGAACACAACGCCAGCTGCAGTGACCGGGACGGCTACGAACAATGCAGGAATGACCGCCAGTGAAATGGGCACCCTTTTGCCCCCTACAAATGGAAACCAACGCGGAAACACTTCTCCCCATTTCTGGATCAACCCAAGAGTCAACAGACCACCTCCAATGCATAACGAGCCAAACACCCATTCCGTTACATAAGCCATCGGATTCATCCTAGGGAAGTCCCGTACGAAGCTTGGGTCGACCCCCATAGGAATATGAAGTGCCCAAGCAAACCGAGATATCGCATACGGAACGGGGGCTACAGCGGCAATGACCGCTGCGATGCGACCAACTCTATTCAGCAACCGGTGATTCCCACTTTCCTTTCGCCCGCAATGCATGCAGGCATGTAACGATTTACGCCGGTATCCTAATCCGGCAAAAGCCCACAGGCAAGCGCCTAATATACAGACCAATTGATAAAACATTTGCCCGGTAAAAGTGAACTTAAATAAAAAGGCGTAAGCCATACTCATGATCAAACTGATATCCGGAATAAACAAAATTAACGCGATTGCGAATCCCCAAGCATAGCTTTGTATAAGCCAACGAGAAAGAATGCCGATCCGGACGTTATGCATAGCAATGCCGACAAGTATGCTGACAAAACAGATCATCATGGAAATCAGACCGGCCGTTTGTTGGGGAATATAGGTAATTAAGGCCGAAAATATTCCCATGTTTCCCTGCTTATAAGGATATCCTTCTCCGCCTAGCAGCCAGTAAAGCTGAAGCCCCTCATAGATCAGCGACCAGATGATCGCTGCGCTGCTGATCCAAGCTGGCCATCGATTCAAAAATCCGCTGGTCCCCTTTTCCCGTTGTACAATCGCAGTCATCGCACTCACCCTTATCATGTATTATTTGCAGAAGCGAAGATCTGCAAGCTTCGGCTTCGTTAAAAATGATACATTAGAGTACATGGTTTGAAACGCTTCTTGAGGACCGTTTAGACACCCGACTGGAGATCCGTTTAGCGGCAGGACCTAAAGTTCGTTCAGTGGCCTAATTCGGCTCCATCAACCCTTTCTGCCAGGCAAATACGGCAGCTTTGGTCCGATCCAGCATATGGAGTTTGCTTAAAATATTGCTTACGTGGCCCTTCACCGTTTTTTCGCTGATGATGAGCTTCTCGGCAATTTCGGCATTCGACAGTCCTTCGGCGATCCGGCGAAGCACCTCAAGCTCACGATCGCTCAACTCGGCAAAAGGGTTGGCATCCTCATGCCGTGATTCGCGAATTTCCTGAACTACGCGAGCGGCCACCTGCGGATGCATCATCGATTCTCCGCGAACGGATCTTCGTACGGTCTCGACCAATTGGCCTGGTTCGATATCCTTCAGAACATAAGAGACCGCACCAGCCCGAAGGGCAGGAAAAATATGCTGATCATCGTGAAATGAGGTCAATACAATGATCTGCGATCTTGGACTGACCTGCTTTACCCTCTGGGTTGCTTCTACGCCCCCGATGCCGGGCATGACCAAATCCATAAGCACGATATCGGGCACCAGTTCCTCGGCTATCCGAACGGCTTGTTCTCCTGAATCCGCCTCCCCAACGACAAGGCAATCCGGCTGTATTTTGAATAATGCGTGCAATCCCTGCCTTACAATCGCGTGATCATCGACGATCAGAATGGTGATCTGTTCCAATTCTGTCACTACGGCTCACTCCCACACTAGAAATCTATCAATACCAGTAACCTCAGCTTATTTCCTTTTGGTTTTCACGGGTATAGCACTGTGCTGTTATCAAGGTACCTTTGCCAGGTTCACTCCAAATATCTAGCTTTCCGCCCAGGGCTGCCATACGCTCCCTCATGGATGAAAGCCCGACGCCGGGACGGATATGCAGTTCATCAAAACCGCGGCCGTTATCCCGAATCATGAGCGTTATGGAATCGCTGCACTCCAAACGAACCGTCACTTCTCTGGCCCCGCTGTGACGGGCCGCATTAGATAAGGCTTCCTGCGCAATCCTGTAGAATGCTTCCTCGATGGCCGGCAGCGCCATATCGTCGCCAAATGATTCAAATGCAGCCGCAATGCCTGTCTGCCCCTGCCAAGCCCGTACATACTCCGAGAGAGCCTTGGGCAGATCTTTACCTTCCAATGCAATCGGTCGCAGTGCCAATATAAGAGCATTCAGCTCCCTCTGCATATGGCCAATCAGCTTTTCCGCTTCCGCCAAATGCGATTTGGCAGTTTCTTTATCCTGTTCAATCAAGGATCTTCCGGTATTTACCCAAATAGAGACTGCAAACATTTGCTGCTTGATGCTGTCGTGCAGCTCCCGTGCCAAACGATTGCGCTCTTCGACCGCCGCCAAATCCTGCCGTGTCCGCAGCAGCTGTTGGAGCTGTCCGGCCATATGATTTAGCCTGTGACCCAGTTGTCCCAACTCGTCACCGGAACGGTCCTGTACAAACACGGAGAAATCACCTTCACTCCAGCGGTTCGCCGATGTGAGAAACTTCTGAATCCGGCGGACAAGACTCCGAGATGTTACAATGCCGAATGCAATACCGACAATTGTGGCACCAACCAGAAATCCCAACAGACTGATCCCGAAGAAACTAGCCGCATTCGGAATAAACTGGCTGAAGGTTTGGGATGCCAGATGGATATGGCTCGCCTTGACCACAAGAACCGCCCGAACTTCCACGTTATTAGCAATCGGCGCTACGATATATACCGTATCTTGGACCTTAGCTGTATAAGTCCTTAATGTCTTGGCCACTGTGGGCACTAGTGCAAAGGTTGACTGGATGTTCAGCCGGACTTTATCAGGTATGTGAAGCATTCGGCTGTCAGGCATAGAATCACCTGAGAAGGCCAGAATCTCGCCGTCTGGGTCAACCACGGCCGAATAACCTTGGAATTCAGCACCGAATTCGGCCGGCCACTCCCGTAGAGCTTGATTGAGTTTGTTTTGGTTGATATAAGGCCCGCTGATGCTTGAAGCAGCATTTTGGGCAACGGTCCCAACCTGCATGGCAAGGACTTTGTTCGTATTGAGATTCACAAAAGCATAATAACCCAAAACGGCAATCATCTCGAGCAGAATCATGACGATAATCGTAGTGAGGATATAAAATAAGGTCAATTTCCACTGCAGCCGGTGAAATCGTCCGGATTTGTTCGCTAACACGGTGAATCCCCTCTTTTTCTGATCAAATCATACCGCCCCATCCGCTTGTAATAGGCGATTCGATTATAGCATGGAAACATTAACCAAAGACAAACGGAAATATGAGACTTCTTGACGAAAATGACTGCCTACTAAGCTCAAATGTCATTCCCATCGGCATATTGCGCTTTGAACAGAAAGTTCTAATCGTTACCGATAACGGAATACCACTGAATGGCCTGATAAACAAGCTTTCAAGGATTGTCTTGATGTCATGCTCCGTGACTTTGAGGCGGCCAACCCATTGCTCAGATCCTGGAAAAGGAAACAAAAATGGACCGGAACAGTACTCGAGAGCGAAGTAAACCGTGCTAATTCTGTCTAAATCAAACACTTTAACCCGCCTTCAATTGAAGGCGGGTTAAAAACATTACCCAATATATATAGGGCATCCTGCATTATAAAATGAGATGCTCTTCGATTAAGCGAATTGGAATTGGCTAATTGCCAGGTTCCCTTTCAAAATAAAATACACATTCTGGCTTCCGTGTATTCCGCTAAGCTTGCAGGAATAATCCTGCCATGTCTGTAAGTCGCCTGAAGTTAGAGTGATACGGCCCACAGGCAGCCCTTCAGGATGATCCAGCCGCACTTCAACAACGGCATCCGCCGCTCCGGCCGCCCGGATCCGCAGCGTATCCGCACCGTCCTCGAACTTGGCATCACGGAAAGTGATCCATCCGGATTGATCCTTCACGATCACGGCGCTGCCGCCTTCCGTACACTCACCAATCAGAACGCCTTCGTAATCGTCGTAATTGATGGCTTTCGTTGATTGCGTCAGGTCACGCGGCGGAATGGTCTCCCCGTCTACAACCAGCTCGGCTGTCAGCGGCAGGTTCTCCGAAGAAGCGCCGGCCATCATCATATAGGTGCCGGTCTCGATGCAGTAGCGCTCGCGGGTGACATCCCAGATCGCCAGCTGATCGAGCGGAACTTCAAAGGACACATCGGCTGTCTCGCCCGGTTGAAGCATCACTCTGCGGAATCCAAGCAGCTGCTTGCGCGGACGCTTGACGCGGGACTGATTTGCCCGGCCGTACAGCTGCACCACTTCCTCCCCTGCCACTTCACCGATGTTGGTTACCCTGCATGTCAGACGAACCGTTTGATCCGTGCCTGCCGTAAGCTTTTCCTTCTCAAGCTGCAGCCCATCGTACCGGAAGCTGGCGTAGGACAAGCCGTGTCCAAACGGATACAGAGCCTCGCCCTCGAAGTATTGGTACGTTCTGCCGTGCTTAATGACATCATAGTCCATAAATTCCGGCAGCTGGTCGACGGATTTATACCACGTCATATTCAGTCGTCCCGCCGGGTTGGTGTCCCCGAACAGCACGTCTGCCAAAGCATGGCCCAGTTCCTGGCCGGCATGGGACGTGTACAGGACGGACGGTACATTCGCGTCCACCCAGTTTAGCGCGTACGGGTAACTGCCTACGATGACGACCACCGTGTTCGGATTGGCTGCATAAACCTCCTGAATCAGCTTCTCCTGCGATTCCGGAAGCGTAATGTCCGGACGGTCGATCGTCTCCTTGCCGTTAATCAGCGGATGATTGCCGACGAACACAACCGCCAGGTCCGCTTCCGCAGCTGCTTCTTTGGCAGTCTGAAGCTTGTCCGTGACGATTTCCAGCTCGAACAGATCGGCATGGACGATCGGGGCATCCTCACCGGATACCTCGGCAGCACCTGCAACGTTGATCTCATTCGCGGTCTCCGCGGCTTGGCCGTCGCCAACCAGCAGCTGACCTGATTCGGCATGCACTGTCACCGGTGTACCGTTCCATGTTGAGAAGGTTACGCACCCTTGCTCATGTTCGGCAGGATGGATGAGGAAGACTTCTTTGGTGAACCACTCCCAAATTTGTTCGGACGACGCTTTAACGATCTTATCGTCAGTTGTCAGGTAGCGGCCGTTGTCTTCAGAGATTAAGGTGTGGCTTCCCCAGCCCCAATCCGTCATTTCAAACACAGACGCATCCATAGCATTTTCGGTCGTTGCAGCCAGCGCGGCCTCTTCTCCGGCCTGAATTCGCACATACCGCCCCGTCTTTTTGGATTTAAGCCGAATCCGGTCCGTTCCCCCGCTGTAACTTGTCTTGCCGTTCGTTCCTGCCCCGGAAAGCTTCTCTTGGATGCCCTGAAGCGGCGTGACGGCATAAGGGAGCGAACCGCTGTACCAATCCCGGTACACCATTCCGGCGAGCGGCCCGATCACGGCCACTTTGTTCAGCTTGTCTGCATTGAGCGGGAGAAGCCCACGGTCATTCTTCAGCAGCACCATTGCCTTACGGGCGGCCTCCCGGGACAGCTCCGCATGCTCTGGCCGCAGGATTACGGATTCATCGATCGCAGCATACGGGTTGCCCTCTTCAGGATCGAATTCGCCGAGCCGGAAGCGGACGCGGAAGGTATTCGTCAGTGCGGCGTCAAGATCGCTCTCGGCCAGCAGTCCCTCACGCAGCGCTTCACGCAGCGCCTCCTTGATCACAGCCGAATCGTCCGTGATGCTGTCAATCCCGCCTTCTTTAACGGAGCAGGCGACGGCCTCCTTATACGTATCCAGGTATCCATGATCGCGGACGGTACCGGTCACGTCGAAGGCATCGCTTACAACAAAACCGTCCATGCCCCACTCGTCCTTAACGATGGCTTTGACGTCAGGACTCAGGTTCGCCGGCACGCCGTTGATGGCGTTGTAAGCCGTCATCATGGACTGGGCGCCGCCTTCCTTGAACGGAATCTCAAACGCTTTCAAATAATATTCCCTCATGTTGCGCGGATCAATGCTGACCGAAGCGTCACCCCGGCCAACTTCGTTATTATTCGCAATAAAGTGCTTCAAAGTGGCAACCGCTTTCAAGTATACAGGATGGTCGCCTTGAATGCCCTGAATGAGCGCGGAGGCCAATTTCCCGGTCAGGATCGGGTCTTCTCCATAGGCTTCTTCTGTTCTGCCCCAGCGCGGGTCGCGTTCCAAATCGACGGTCGGAGCCCAGAGGGTCAATCCGTTCACTTCGGGATTACGGCGGTAGAACCCTCTGGCCTCGTCACCGATGACGCTGCCGATTCGTTTCATGAGTTCCGTGTCCCACGTACAGCCAAGGCCGATCGGCTGCGGAAATCCGGTCGCTTCTCCCAGCCACGCCATGCCGTGGGCTGCTTCCGTACCGTGTTTATACGCTTTCACACCGAGCCGCTCGACGGCAGCTTGATATTGAACCATCAGCTCCACTTTTTCTTCCAGTGTAAATCGGGAGACCAGGTCTCTCACTCGTTCTTCTAGAGGTAAGGATGTATTCTGAAATGGATAGTCGGTCTGTGTTGGCATCGTTATCATCTCCTTCAGGCGTATTTTAAGCCATATCGGTTTCAGGAGATACCCGGATAATTAGAGGCGTTTTCATATAGAATTCATAGAAAGCCGGTCCGTTAGATCACGCTGAGGAAAGATTCGTATGTTCCTAGTTCATTGGTGCGTATTCGGCAAACCCCGTCGTCAAAGTTCTTATGCGGATGTCGACGCGCTCCGCCTTCCAAGCCCCTCCTATCCAGATGAGCGTAACGGCCCGATCCTCAATGTATTGATCCTCTCCCGTCAGCCCGTTCCCTAACGGAGCCGATTGTGTAAACGTGGCGGCAGTTTTGCCGGTATATTCGGGCAGGGTTACCGGATCTTTATAGCGGCCGGCTGCCTGCAGCCCTCGATCATGAATCAGCGTACGGATGAAGCGATCGGTAAAATAGGGTTTGTAGTGTGCGCTCACGTATTTAGCGTCCGGGTTTTGGACTTCGTTTAATTTATCCGACAACATCTTCATGCGGGCGGAGGTCAGTTTTTGGGTACCCGGCATAGAAACAGGAGATGGTGACGGTTTAATTTGGATCCGGATTCCTTCCAGCTTCGCCGTGGCAAGCTTGGACGGCCCATCCCACTCAACTGTAGCTCCCAATGCTGCTGCGACAAATTTTAATGGAACATAGACACTCCCATTCAACACTTGGACGGGAGCTCCCATATCGGCATACTCGCGATGCGGCAGGTCCGGATATTCAGGAAATTCTCCTCTTGATGGGGTCTCCACGATGGCCCGCTTGAAATTTGCAGCCAGCCGAATGGTAAGATCGTTTTTGCGGATAACCAATTCCTTTTCTGCAGGAAACCATTCTAAACGGGCTCCCAACGGTTCGATTAGAGGCCGGACCGGGACGAGGAGATGTCCTTGGTTCCATTCTGCATGTTGAACTGCTACCGACGGTGGTCCTGCCGCGGCTAGTGCAGATTCATTCATCGCAAATCCCGTCATTTCCAATCCCGTTGTGGCCATCGTGATCCATAATAATAATTTCAGCTTTTTCATATGAAACAGGTCACCTCTGCTGCTTTTTAAGATATAAACGCTGACCAACAGGAAATGTCACGAAAAATGCAGAACCCGGCTGCGGAACATGGCATTCCTACCTGGCCGCGTGGTATAGTGAAACGAAGAACAAGCGATGGAGTGTAGAACGAACATGAATGAACGAAAACATCCCAATAACAAACGACAGTCCCAAGCAGGGACTCATTTATATCGAAAGGATACAGCTGCTCGCAAAGGCTTCCGCAAAAATGAGCCGATGAAGCAGACGCCTGGCTCTGCCCGCGATCATGCCGATGAGCTTCGGACCGGCGACCGCATCGTCGTGACCATCAAACGTTTGGGCATTAACGGTGAAGGCGTAGGTTATTATCGGCGGAAGGCGGTTTTTATCGACGGAGCGCTGTCCGGTGAAGTCGTCAAGGCCGAGGTAACCGAAGTGCAGCCTAAGTTTATCAAAGCGCAGCTTACAGAGGTGGAGAAACGATCTCCCCACCGGATCGAACCTCCCTGCCCGGTTTTCGGCGTATGCGGCGGCTGCCAGATTCAGCATATCTCGTATGAAGGACAGCTGCAGGCCAAAACGGACATTGTCCGCGAAGCGTTCAATCGGTATGCCGGTATCGACCAGCTCAAGCTTAAGCCGATCCTGGGCATGGACCACCCTTGGGGATACCGCAACAAAGCCCAGCTGCAAGTGGAACGCCGGAACGGCGAAATCATAGCGGGGCTGTACGAAGCCGACAGCCACAGCATCGTGGATATCAGCGGCTGTCCAATCCAGCATCCAAAGGTGAATGAGGCCGTGGAAAAAGTGAAATCCGTGCTGGAAGAACTGCGTATCCCGCTGGCCAAAGAAAACGGCAGTAAAGAAGGCGTGCGTACGATCGTGGTGCGTCACGGCTTTCAATCCGACCAGCTGCAGGTGACGTTGGTTTGCGCAAACAGCGGCCTGCCGCGTCAGGACGATCTCATCCGTCTGCTCAGATTGTCTATCGACGGATTGGCAGGAATCGCCCTGAACGTCAATCCGAAGCGGACCTCGCTGATCTTCGGCGACCGGACCATCACCATATGGGGGGCCGAATCCATGCAGGAATCCTTGAGCGATTTGGAATTCTCCTTATCGCCGCGAGCGTTCTTTCAGCTCAATCCGCAGCAGACCGTAAAGCTGTACGAATCGGTCCGGGCAGCCGCCGGTCTGACCGGCCGCGAGACGGTCATTGATGCTTACTGCGGCACCGGCACGATCGGACTCTGGCTGGCCCCGCACGCCAAGGAAGTCCGTGGTATCGAGACGATCGCAGAAGCTGTAGAGGATGCCAACCGGAATGCCGAGCGCAACGGCCGTCATAACGCCAGCTTCCATGTAGGCGAAGCGGAGGATTTGCTCCCGCGATGGGTCAAAGCGGGACTTCGCCCGGACGTCATCGTCGCCGACCCGCCGCGAACCGGACTGGACCGCCGCTTCCTGGAAACCGTTCTGAAAACGAAGCCCAACCGTTTCGTGTATGTATCCTGTAACCCTTCCACGTTGGCCAAGGACAGCAAGGTGCTCATCGACGGCGGTTATGAGCTCCAGTGGGCCCAGCCCGTGGACATGTTTCCTCAGACGAGCCATGTGGAGTGCTGTTCGCTGTTCGTTTGGAACGGCAAAAGCGGAAAATAAATACGGCAACAATTTGAAGAAGGCGGTGTCAAAGCATGGATTTTGAACAGGTCATGCAGGAGCTCGAAGCTCTCGGCAAGGAACGGCTCAAGAAGCAGTATATGTCCAATGGAGCACACGAACCGCTTTTTGGCGTAGCGACAGGTGCCATGAAACCCATGGCCAAGAAAATCAAAATCGATCAATCGTTGGCTGAGCAGCTGTACGCCACAGGAAATTATGACGCCATGTACTTTGCCGGCATCATTGCCGATCCGAAAGCGATGACCGAAGCGGATTTTGAGCGTTGGATTCAGGGGGCCTATTTTTATATGCTGTCCGATTACGTGGTGGCGGTAACCTTGGCAGAAACCGATATTGCGCAACAAGTCGCCGATCAATGGATCGCAAGCGGTGAGGAGCTGAAAATGTCGGCGGGCTGGAGCTGTTATTGCTGGCTTCTAGGCAGCCGGCCGGACACTCAATTTGACGAAAGCAAACTCGCGGATATGCTGGAATTGGTGACAAAGACAATCCACGAATCTCCGGAACGCACAAAATCGGCGATGAACAATTTTATATACACGGTTGCCGTATCCTATCTGCCGCTTCATGATAAAGCGGTCGAGACTGCAAAAGCAGTCGGTCCGGTAGAAATGAAACGCGATCATAAAAAAAGCAGCATCCTAAATGCTTCGGAAAACATTCAAAAAGCGGTGGACAAGCAGCAGCTTGGTTTTAAACGCAAATATGTAAGATGTTAATTGCAGATATGTAATCTATTAAAAGAAAAGAAGATGCACAGAAGGAGCTAAAGACTCCTTTTGTGCATCTTTTTATGCGCGTTTATTTACCGCTCCACAGCTCCACTCTCGCTTTGACCAGCTCTGTATATTGCTTTTCCATCTCCACGGCGCCCGCGTCGTCGAGCTCCTTCAGCATACCGTCAAAGATCGCATCGAACTGCTCCGGTTTTGCCAGAATGGCTTCCGGAATCCGTTTACGGATAATATCCTGCGTTTTCTGATAAATCACGTTATAATTACCGTCCTGCGGAGCTGCAATATTCCAGGCAGCACCCCACGGCTTGACCGGAAATTCCTTGCTCGATGGGAACAGGTCTTTCCAGGTGGTTGCTCCGTATGCCTCAAGCGTTTCCTTTTCCGGCTTGGTGTATGAGGCGATAATTTGTTCCGGAAAATTCGTCGTGTAATAGTTTCCTGTGGCGTCCTTGACACCGTCTCCGTAGTGAGCCGACATGTTTCCGTACAAGCCGATCCCGGTAGTTTTCGTAAAGTTGGCGTTATCATTCACTTTCTTATCCAGCACTTCTTGGGGAATGACCCGTTTGCCATCCACCACATTATAGTGCTTGCCTTCAATCCCCCAGTTGATCAGGACCTGGCCTTCATCGGATGCAAGGAAGTCGAGGAACTTGATCGCCCGTACAGGATCTTTGCACGCGGTCGTAATGCCAACGCCCCAGCCGGACATAAATCCGGTATCCTGGAAGTTATGATCCTTGTACTCTTCCGACATGGTCACCGGAAAATGGGCGTAGGTGCGCTCCGCCTTCCCGCTGGACTTCAGGGCATTCTCCGCTTCCGCATATCCCCATTTGGCGTCAATCAGGCCGAGGACGCGGCCGCTGGCGATTTTGGACTTATACTGATCGCTTTTTTGGACAAACGTTTCTTTATCCAGCAGACCCACATTGTACATATGGTTCAGCCAGCGGAAGTATTCTTTTTCCTCCGGCCGCTTATAGTGCAGCTTGGCTTCAAAGGTGTCCGGATTAATGTAGTATTCACCGTCGTCCTTAAGTCCGGTAGTATACACTGCGGGGTTCGTAACCGTGATCATGATTCTCCAGTCATCGGCGTCCAAAGTTAACGGAATGGTCGGCTTGCCGTCAATTGTCGGATGCTTATCTTTGTACTGCTGGAGAACGTTTTCAAAATCCTTGACGGTTCTGACTTTCGGGTAACCCAGCTCCTTCAGCACCGCATTTTGGATTTCAAAGCCGCTGCCGGCGTCAAAGTCCTGCTGATCAACAGCCGCGTTACTTGGTATGACATAGATAGATTTATCGTCGTTGCTGTATGGCAGGCGGTTCATATACTTGCCGTATACCTTTTTCAGATTCGGTGCATACTTGTCGATCAAATCGGTCAGGTCGATCATAGCCCCGGCTTCCACCAATTTATCGACATCGCCTTTGCCGTAAATCAGATCCGGGTAATCACCGCTCGCCGCCATAAGCGATATTTTATCCGCTCCCGCGCCGGATACGGCGAATTCCGCATCCAGGGTCACCCCTGTCCTTTTGGTGATCTCTTGGCCAACCTCATCCTGCATTTTGTTCCAGTTCGAGCTCGCGTCCGCCCCAAAAAACGAAAATGTGATGGGGCTCGTATCGTCCGCTTTGGAGTCCTGCGTGCTGCCGGCCGAATCGGCTGGCTTGCCATCCCCTGAACTGCTGCACCCTGCCGAAATGAACAGCATGCCGGCAAGAAGAAGCAGCCCGAATTTTTTCCCAACTGTACCTGTCATGGTCATGTTCCCCCTTATTTCTGTTAAGAATGCGTTTGCATTTTTGGGTTTAGCATAGCTGATTGATTTTAGCTCTCCCGGTTATCCTTCCGTTTGTGCGTGCAGTAAAAACGTTTTCGGAAATATCCTCGACAAACATCCCTCCTCTACCGGTTTCCGGTTTGGTTAATAGCCATTGTAATTCGTAATCTACAAGCAAACCTTGATTTTTAAGTCGCAATTATAGGATGATATAGACATCAAACCATACTTTATCGGGTGGGATCCTCCATGAGCATCAACGTGTATTTAAACTGGTTTACGACCGATGAGCAGTTTCCGTTTTTCATCCAGTATGGAGGTCATGACGAAGACATGCAGCTGCATAAGCACATCGACTTTTGCGAGCTGGTGATCGTACTGAACGGACATGCTACGCATATCGTCAACAACGAGGCTTCTTTTATCAAAAAAGGCAACGCGTTTGTTATTAATGGCGCCACGCAGCATGCCTACAAGGATCCGTACGATTTTAAAATTTGCAACATCATGTTCAAGCCCGATATGCTGAAATATGCCGGACCGGATTTAAGGGCATCTCAAGGATTTCAGGCGCTTTTTATTTTGGAACCGCTTTATCGCCATCTGCATCCTTATGAAAGTAAACTCAATATTCCGCTGTCCAATCTCGAACATGTGGCTTCGGTCATTTCCGATATGATTGACGAATACCACCATCGGCACCAAGGTTATCAAACGATGCTGGCGTCACGGTTTATGGAGCTTGCCGTATACTTGTCCAGGCTGTATGAGCACCAGGATCAGGGCGTCGAAAGCAATCTGATGCATTTGGCAAATGCAGTATCCTATATCGAAGACCACTATCTCGAACCGGTGACCCTGGAAGAAATCGCGGATAAGTCCCGGATTTCCGTACGGCACCTGAACCGGATCTTTCGGGCATATTATCAGACGTCGCCGATGGCGTATCTTCAGCGGCTTCGCCTGGAACGGGCATGCATCCTGCTCAAGCAGACGAACCTTTCGATCACCGAAATCTCATACGAATGCGGCTATAACGACAGCAATTATTTGACACGCCAGTTTAGAAAAACTTACGGCATGACGCCCAAAGCATTCCGGAAAAGCGTGCAGCCGTAAGGGCCGGAGCACCAGCGTCAGCCAACCGGATCGTACTCGAACCAATCGAACGACGCGGGAGCAGGCTCCTCATAGGCAGATACCGCGTACATCGCCACGAATACCCCGGTGAATCCCCCGGCCACTTCCGTGGAAAGCAGGTGGGTCTCCCCCCAGCCGATTTCCGTCAGTTCTGCTCCCGGCTGCCCGTAATAAAACACGAATTTGTCAGGGTGTACCTCGATCTTCAATTCCAGCGGCCCTGCCGGACATGCATGTTCTTTCTCCACGCTTAAGGAACCGACAGTGCGCCGAAGCCGTATCTTCTTGACTCCATTTCTTGACGTAACGGCAAGATCATAGTGATACTTCTCATTCATATAAACGGTTAACCCGGCTTCTTCCCCGTCGCCGACTGGTTCATATTCCATGGCTGCCGAAATATTGCAGGTAAAATGGCACAAACGGCGGCCAACAAACGCCGGAGAGCCGGTGTCTGACAGCGTCGTCCGATTTCCGCGAAGTTCCAGGTGCCCAGGCCGCCGCTCCAAAGACCAGCTACCAGGAGCGGGATTACGCAAGAAGGTCCACTCCAGCTGAAGCTGTGATGCGTCAAAGTCATCCCTAGCCGGCTTATCGTCCCAGCGGACGGCAGGCAAATTCGGCGAGTCCATAACGGGTTCGATGTGTCCGCCTGCTCCGATGACCGGCCAACCGTCCGTCGTCCAGGTTACCGGCGCAAGCATCACTTCCCGGCCCAGGTGGTGGCGCATCGGATAGGACGGTGGCCGGATCCCCAAACAAACCGCCCACCAGCTTCCATCATGAGCTTGTACCAGATCGGCATGACCTGTCGCATGGATGGTGCTCTTTATGCTCCGGTTCGACAGAATCGGATTATGCGGGCAAGAATCATAAGGTCCGTAGGGATCGGTGCTTCTGGCGATCGTCACCATATGTCCGAACTCCGTCCCGCCTTCGGCGATCATCAAGTAATAATAATCCCCGATTTTGTAGAGATGCGGCGCCTCGGGATGCGCCCCTCCGGTTCCCTGCCAGATCAACCGGCTTTCTGTGAGCATCTCACCGGTTTCCTTATCGATCTCGCATTGATAAATCCCGTCTCCCTCGTCTCCCATTCGGGTCGACTGGAAATACACACGGCCGTCCTCATCGAAAAACAAGGATGGATCGATCCCGCCCTGCGCAACGGGTATCGGATCGGACCAGGGGCCGGCTGCCTCTACACTGGTCACATAAAAATTCCCGATCCCGCTAACATTGGTCGTTGTCATATAAAACATACCGTCATGGTAGCGAAGGGTTGGCGCGTAAATGCCGCCTGAACTGCCTGCACCCGCCAGCCGCAGCTGCTGCTCGTTAGTCAGGCAATGCCCGATTTGCCGCCAATGCACCAAATCTTTGCTGTGAAAAATAGGCACCCCCGGAAAATACTCGAATGTGCTGGTGACCAGATAATAATCTTCACCGACCCGGCAGATGCTGGGATCCGGATGAAACCCGGGAATGACGGGGTTGGTATACTGCATCGATACTCAGCTCCTAATCGTGATGATTCCACATTTGACTCTATGAGAGCGGTTACGCCAATTTGGTCTGGGTTCAACCGACTCTGTCCATATTCTAAACGGTTGCCTGCAGTCAAACCTTGATGATCAAGTCAGGAAAATAGCATGATCTAGACATTCAAGCCATAAGATATGGCACATTTGACACCCAACCATCCATCCGGATTCGTGCAGCCCAACACAAAAAAGCCCGCATTCTGCGGACTTTTCAAATATCTTAATGCTAGCGATTACGAAAACTCATTCAAATGCTCCGGCGTCCAATTTTTCACACCGTTATCTTCGATGATGCCCAATACAACATCCGATATATCCGGATCCGAGCTGAGCTGGTCCTGAACGCGGAACTTAATATCATCGGCATCGGCAAGTGACAGGCCGCTCCGAAGTTCGATCATCGTATCCACATGATAGTACCGGCCTTCCTGGACAATCCGCAGACCGTTGATATCGGTGACGTCCTGATCGGACAAGATGATGGAAGACACCTTCTCCGCCACGTCGCGCGGCGCAGCCACACCGATTAGTCCGACCATATTATCATAGCCTACACGAAAAGCCACGGCCACCATCAGCACACCGATGATGACGGTCACGATGCCGTCCAGTGCTTTAAAGGCGGTAAATGTCGTGACGACAACAGCGACAAGAGCCAGAAACGCACCGGTGACCGCTACCAAATCCTCATAAAAGACCAGCCGCGTCGGAGGTGCTGAGCGTGATACATGCTTGAAGGACATAGGGATGAGTGAGATCCCGGAGGCCTCAATCCTTGCTTCTCGGGCAATTTCCTTCATCACCTTAAATAAAATCGCGCCATCGATCACCAGGTTCAGGATAAGCGCACCCACGTTAATCCAAAAAGCTCCGCCCGCTTTGGCCGGATGATGAATCAAATGCCATCCTTCCCGAATCGTTTCATAAGCCATAATCGTCACCACAATGACGGCGACCATGCAGAAAATGTTGATCACCCGGCCGAATCCGGTCGGAAATTTACGGTTGGGCTTTCTTTCCGCAAGCACGCTACCGGCAAACACAAACCCTTGGTTTACACAGTCCGCAAGCGAGTGCATCGCCGATGCAAACATCGCCCCGCTACCGCTCAAAGCCGCCCCCACCCCTTTGGCTGCAGCGATGACCGCATTGCCGAGCATCGCGATCGCCGATGATTTGTTTCCCTTTTTGATGAGTGCCAGCCAATGCTCCCGTTCCTGCTGCTGCGCCATCTTTTGCCTCCTGCTTAAGAATCCGACATGTTTGAATATGTTCTTACGATGGGAAAAATAGCCGGATTTTATGCAGTGTAATGGGAAATAGACGATGTTTATTGGTTGCCGGGCAAACGATAAACCAAGAAAAAAAGCCCGCTATCAAGCGAGCTTTCGAATAATCCCTAATTCGAGCCGATCATGAGCCCGGTATCTCCTGGATCTTTCAGCCAAATGGACGAGATCGCCCATTGGTCATCAGCAGGTCCAGTCCCCTTCTCAATCGTGAGCATCGCTTTGCCCGTGCCTTCCACGCCTGCGGAGGTCACCAAAGGGTAATCAAAGGAGATTTGCACTTTGCCGTCCGATAACGTCTTGGTAGTCATGTTGGTGACCGTGCCCATATGAGGGCTGGAGCCCCCGGTAACCCAGAAATTGTCCTCAAACTGCTGTTTGGTTTTGGCCTGCAGCGCGGGAGACATCACCGCGTACTGCATCGGTCCGCTGCGTTTCTGAACGCCGTGGATCCAGGTTTTGGCGGCATCTTCCGGCGTATCGGCCTGCAGGGCGTTCATGAAGCCGTTCACCTGCTGAGCCAGCTTGCTCGCCTCGGGCAACGACACATGAATGCCGTCGCTTTTGTACTCCACTTCGCCTTTCAGCTGCTCCACGATGGCCCGCAGCGAGACCATGGCGGTTCCGTTTTCGATTTTCAATTTCATAAAAGTGTTGGCGAATTCCGCCCCATTGATAAAAATCCGCGGCCCGGCCGACGCCGCCAGCGCAGAGCCCGACAGAATGACAAACGCCGAACTCGCCACAATGAACACCTTCAACCGTTTCTTCATGGATCATTCTCCTTTATATACGCCATTGGAGACGTATTTATATGTATAGATGTCATTTCTATTGTAGAAGAATGGCGATCCATGAAGGGTTACGTTCGGGTTACGATTCGGTTAACGAACCCTCATCAATGGCTTTGCGGATATCGTAATCGTCTATGTCGATATCAAGGTCCATGCCTTGCGCCAGCTTAGCTAACTGATAGCCGATATAAGGCCCCATCGTCAAGCCGGATGCACCGAGCCCGTTCGCCGCGAGCAGGCCGCTCCAGCCCGGAACGGCACCAAGTACCGGCAAAAAGTCGGAGGTAAACGGACGGAATCCGACCCTGACCTCCTGAAAGGTGCCGTCCGCCAATCCGGGCGCCAAGGCTAATCCTTTATTCAAGATTTCCTGCATACCACCCGCTGTTGTTCTTGTATCATAGCCTTCCACGTCATTTTCATGCGTTGCCCCGATCACAATCTTCTGCTTCTCGAAAGCAAGCAAGTATTGATCCGAAGGCGGCATGACAACTGGCCATGTGCCTGTATCCTCATGATTTTCGAGCTGGAGGTGCATGATTTGCGCCTTTTGGTAACGGACGTTAAAGCGGACACCGAGCGGCTGCAGAAGCTGTCCGGCCCACGCCCCTGCACAGACGATCGTGCGGTCCGCTGCATATTCGTCGGGTCCGACCGATACTCCGCTTGCCCGGTTCCCATCCACCAGAAGCTTCGCATCCCCGTGAATCACAACGGCCCCGTGCCTCTGGGCAGACCGAATCAAAGCGTCGCGCAGGGCACGGCCGTCGACCCGGGCGGCGCCGCTGATCCGAACCGATTGATAACCTCTCTCCAGAAGCGGAAAGCATTGATGGGTTTCTTCTTCCGAAAGCCGGGTAATACTGCCGATTTCCGGTGCATCCGCTTTGCGCTGCAAAGCCCGCTCCTCCATCTTCCGGATTTTCTCCGGGTCCTGAAGAACGCTGAGGGCACCGACCTGCGCATAGCCCGTCTCGGTCTCGCCTTCTCCTTCCAGTTCCTTGATTAACCCGGGATAAAAAGCCGCCCCTGCCTTGGCGAGCCTATACCAAGCCTGATTGCGGCGCTGCGACAGCCATGGGCAAATGATGCCCGCGGCGGCATCCGTCGCCTGTCCTGGATCTTTGCGGTCGATGAGAAGGACATCCGCTCCCATTTTTGCCAGCTGATAGGCCGTCGATGCTCCCAGGATGCCTGATCCGATGATGATATATTTCTTCATAATTACATTCCTTTCTTGATGCCTGTTACCCCATTATAGCGGACACTTCTCTTACAGAGGAAATTCGTGCTGATCTTTAGGTTTTCCTGAATGTACGGTTACAAATATTTTTTAAAGCCTTTGCTGACTGAGCCGTCATATCCTTCGCGTTCAAAAAATTGATGGGCCCGGACACGTTTGGAATGGCTGAGCAGCATGATTTTGTGACAATGCAGCGATCTGCAATATTCTTCGGCATATTTCAGAAGGGATTGGCCGATATTGCTGCTGCGGTGGTCCTCATGAACGACGATGTTCTCGATCAATCCATAGGGTCTGGTCCCATGCATGGCTTGAAGGCAGATGTTCAGCGTAAGCGTTCCCAGCAATGCCCCTTCCTCTTCATAGACCAGCAGAAAATTGGCGGGATCCATTCTGATTTTTTCGATCTGCTCTTCCAGCACACTCATTTTCTTGCTGTTCGGCACCAGCATTCTGTACAAGTTACTCAGTTGTTCCCTATCTTTGGATTCCGCTTCACGGATCATAATATATTCTCCCTCCGATCTATCTGACGGCTCTATTTTTAATATGTTTGACCCCTGTCGTATGATCTAAATGTCTGATTTCCGAAGCAACAAATTCAGGAATGACGGTATACTGATCAAGTTCATCGATATCGATCCACCGGTTGACAAATCCCTCTTCCATGCCTTGAAATTCTTCAACATGATGATATATGGAATGATCTCTTGGCAAATTTACAAGAAAAAACATCCCCAGCTCGTGAACCTTACGATCCGGAAAGTCTATAAAATTCTCGATTATCCAGAAGAGCTTACGGTCATAGATTGGCGCCCCATATTCTTCCATCATTTCACGTTCTATCGTTTCCTCTGCGGTTTCACCGAATTCCACTCTGCCGCCGGGTATAAACCACTATTGATTATGTTCTGCTCTTTGCATCAGTATCTTATCTCTATGGAGGATAATGCAAGCAGCCCTAAACTGAAATGTATTTGTACCGGTCTCATAAGATATCATCATGTTATTTCATTCCCCACCCTCGATAATAATTTTCTTTTGAGAGGCTTATTTATGACATTCCAGCTAACCTATAAGCGACTATATTTCGATACACAGCGCCGCGAAACCTGCAGTGACATATGGATGTCCACTCATATTTTCATTGGTAGTCCGCATAAACCATATAGGAGAGAAGTCATGAATATGGAGGTTAAGGAATGAACGATTCCCATCACAACGGTGCTGCCCCTCAGGCTGGCAATACAGCGAACCGTGAACACAATTCAGCGGTTCCAAATGAGGGGAACGACAGGCCGCAAAGCGTAAACCAGTCCTTACCATGGGCAGAGGATCTGCCGGCCGCGATGCACTCGCAGACGGTTGGCGAACGCGGGCCTGTCCTGGAACAGGATAACATTTTGCATGAAACGCTGGAAACCTTTGTACATAGCAAAATCATTGAGCGTCCCGTCCACGTAAAAGGCTTTGGCGCATTCGGTTATTTTGAGACAGTGCATTCCATGACCGACTATACGATGCTCAGCTTTTTGCAGACGCCCGGTCAGCAGGTTCCCGTCACGGTTCGCTTTTCCCTCGCGGTCAGCAATAAAGGCACACCGGATACTTCGCGCAATGTGCGCGGGTTTTCCACCAAGTTTTACACGGAACAGGGGGTATTTGATTTGTTATGCAATCATATCCCCGTCTTTTTGGTTCGAGATGCCGTCCGGTTTCCGGAATCAATCAAGGCCTTTCTCCCCTCGCCGAAGAACAATTTGATCGATCCCGAACGATTCTGGAGCTTTGTAGCCAGGGCGCCGGAATCCACCCATTTCCTCGTTTGGCTCTACTCGGACGTGGGCACGGTGAAGAGTCTCCGTCATATCAAGGGTCACAGCGTGAGCACTTACGTATGGAAAAATGCAAAGGGCATGCGTTTTTATGTAAAGTACCACTGGATGCCATTAGCCGGCGAGCAGTATATCGATCGGCAGGAAGCAGCCCGGCTGGCGGGTGAGAACCCGGATATTGCCGGCCAGGATCTGTACGATACCATTGCCGCAGGCAAGACCGTGGAGTACGGGCTGTATGTGCAGCTGATGAATCCCGATGATGCGGCGCATCTTCCGTTCGACCCGTTGGATGATACCAAGGTATGGGACCAGCAGCAGTACCCTCTTCGTCCGGTCGGCCGCCTCGTATTGAACCGCAATACGGACAATTATATGGGACAGGTCGAAAAGATTGCCTTTTCCCCGTCCAATCTGCTGGAGGGTGCCGAGCTGTCGGATGATAAAATGCTGCAGGGCCGCGCCAACATTTACTGGGATTCCCAGCGCCGGCGGTTAGGCCCTAGTTTTCGCAGCATACCGATCAATCACCAGGAGAATTGGTCTCCGGCTTCCCTGGTGACCAGCGGAAATGGCAGATACGTGGAGGGCAAGCTCGAACGGACCGACATCTCCAAACCGGATAATTTCACCCAGGCCGGGGAGTTTTACCGCGCCATTTCACCAGTACAGCAGGAGCACTTGGTAGATAACTTAGCAGCTGATTTAAAAGGAATATCCCATGAAACGCAGCGGATCGTATTAAGTTACTTGTACGAAGCATCTCCGGAGCTGGGTGAAAGGGTTGCGCGGCACATCGGATTGAAAGGAAAAGGCTGAGACTGAACAAGGAATCTTTTCGAGGATCATTTCAGGTATGCCATACGTCTGAGCTTGGTAGACGGGAGGAGGGATACGTTCTTTAACGTGTCCCTTCTTTTTGTGCTCAGCAGTCTATCTCAGCGAACTTTTGTCGTTCAGCGGAAACAGGAAACAGGAAACAGCATGAACAATGGCAAAAGGCGGCACAATGGCCGCCACCTTAGATCATACTCCATTAACGTTTACATTGACTTCGACCCAGCGTTTAGAGCGACCTTTCGTACCAATACCCGGGCGAACGGCCATCCAGACGCATCAGTGCTTCAAGGAAAAAATAATCGCCCCAAATGACGAAATCATCCGGCGAAATTCCCCCTCTGACAAAGTAGGAGCCATGCCGCAGGAACCCCTCTTCCTCCGTGCTGCCGGCCGTAAAGTAACTGTTTGCCATGGAAATGACGGATTGCTCCGCGAATTCTTGAAAAGATGCTCGCTCGGGATCCGATTCGTCCAGATGCTGCGCCAGCTCCAGCATTCCGCATGCCGCAATGGCCGAAGCTGAGCTGTCCCTCGGTTCACCCGGCTGCTGCGGGGCGTCAAAATCCCAATAAGCCACAAGATCCTCCGGTACGTGATCCATGAAATACCGGGCCAGCTGCTTGGCTGTATCCAAAAAATACGGCTCCCTCAAATAACGATAGGCAAGCGCGAAACCGTAAATGCCCCAAGCCTGCCCGCGGGACCAAGTGGAACCGTCCCTGAAGCCCTGATGCGTACCCCCGCGGATCGAATCACCCGTTTGCGGATCGAAGTAGAACGTATGGTAGGATGATCCGTCCCCCCGTACGAGAAATCTCCGGCTCTTGTCCGCATGAATGCGGGCGATCGCGGCATAGTGAGGGTCCCCGGTCTGCTCGGACGCCCAATACAGAAGCGGAAGATTCATCAGGCAGTCGATGATGATACGCCCGCCGTTTTCCGGGTCTCCTTCCGGACCCCACGCCTGAATGATTTGCGCGGACGGTCTCCATCGTTTTAAGAGCAGGTCGGCTGCCTGTAAGGCGGTTTGCCGGGCATCTTCATTCTGCTCGACAATCCAGCCTGCCATGGCGGACAGAGAATACAGGAAGCCGATATCGTGGTGCTGCAAGTGGCTCTCCTGCTGCAGCCTCTCCTGAAAAGAACGGACGCTTTGGACTGCTGCATCGTGGATATCCGGATCTTTACTGTATTCGTAACTCAACCATAAAATGCCGGCCCAGAAGCCTTCCGTCCAATCGGTATGATTCACCAGCTGATATTTGCCATCTCCGTGGCTGACATGCGGAAATTGGCCTTGAAAGCGGGCGATGTTGGCTTTCGTGGTTAACAGCGTTTGCTCGATCGTTGCGCTCCAGTTCATAACAACCTCCTGAAAAATGATGAAGTAGGGTCTCTGTGTTGGAACTATGGGATGAAGCCCCCTATAAAGTTGCAGTTAAACCTAATCGGCAGCACGCCTGTGTACCTGCCTATTTCGGCTCGACTTCGTCCAGCGTCAGGCGGAACGCCAGATCCTTCATGTACGTACCGTCCCGATTCAGGAAGGTCATGCCGAAAAGAAGGTCTCCCGCTGTCCCGCGAACGATGGCGATGAGCCGGTTCAGCCCGCCCTTCAGGATGATTTCCTGCTCAGGCCTCGAGACCTTTTCCCCGTTTATATAAATCTCGAACCACGCCTCGGTGTTGATCCGCAGCTTTCCCTGCCGCATCTCGTTTTCCTTCCCGGGCACCAGGATGAAACAGCTAAGGAACCATGGCGTGTCTCCAGCGTCCGCTATGCGAAGCATGCCGTCATCCGGGCGCCGTTCCTTCTTCTGCATCCATCCGTACAAGCCTTCGCCCAAATTGTTCAACGAAAATTCGGGGTCCGTGTGATAAGCTTTCATCGCTTCGTAATCGACATGCGGCGGACAAGGCAGGGCCATCACCGCTTCCACAGCCCACTGTGCATCTCCCTTCTCGCTCGCAAGCAAGCCGTCATCGAAGGCCGCACCAAGATTGGCGAGCAGGCGCGAATACAGACGCAGCGCCTTGTCGCTGCCGGGATCGGGCAGCAGCTGAGAGCATACCACGCTTCCCCCGCCAATCTGGGCTTCGATCACGAATGCCCCTGCGGGCACGATCTTAGCGCGATTCAGTTCCACCAGCGCCAAACGGCTGTACTCCGCCGTGTAGCCGTTCACGAAGTAGTCCTTCCAGGCGGTGCTTTCGACGCTGCGGCACAGCACCTCCGTGCCGGGTGCTTCGATCTTGTGGCTGGCCAGCACCCGGTTGACCACGTCGCGCGGCGACAAGAATACCTTGTCGTAGCCGAACAGGTCAACCGGGCTGATGCCGCGCATGGCGGCGCCGTCATCCGCCGCCAAGTGATACGCCTCGTGCGGCGCCACCCGCACAGGGCGGTCCAGCAGGCGCGCCAGCGCCGCCTGCTGCGGGCCCTCCGCCGGCAGGACGAGCACGCGTCCGCCGGCTTCGGCGTGGCGCCGGACGGCCTCGGCCGCGCCCGGCGCCTCAAGCAGGCAGGCTTCGGCCACCAGCAGGCCGAAGCCCTGCCCGGGCGGCATGGCGGCATGCCGGCCATGCCCGCCTGCGTCCGGCGCCGGGGCGATGCCCTGCGCCGGCATCCCTGGCGCGGCGGCTGCGCCCGCCAGCGCGAGAAGCGGCGCCGCTTCGCCAAGCGCCGTGTAGTTCAACCGCAGCTTGTCGAGGAAAGCTGCGGCCGCTCCGCCGGCGCGCACCAGCGCGGCCGTGCGGGCGGTTTCGCCTGCGCCCGCGTCATCGGCGCGCCCGGCGTATGCGAGCAGGTTCCGCAGCAGCAGGCAGGCCACCGGAACGCGCGCGACGTTCGCCATAAGATCGAGCTGGCTCGCGATAAACATGCCTGTGCCGCTGCGGTATTCCAGCAGCGGCGACCACAAGTCTCCACCGTCTCCGAAATCGCCTGCACCGCATTCGAGCAGCAGCGTAACGTCGCCGATGACCGGCTTTTCAAAGGCCGCCTGGATGATCGGCAGCGGTCCTTCTTCCCGCAGCTCCTCATGCCAGAACATTAAATCCTCGTCACTGATTCCCTTCAGAACCGGATGGCTGTAGCTGCCAGCATGGGCACGGATGAAAGGCCTCCGTGACAGCGTCAGCTTGCCGAGCGAGAGCTGGTTTTGCTCCAGCAGAATGAGACGGCCGCCGCGTTCCACGAATGCCTTCAGCTGCGCTTCCAGCCCACCGTCCGCATCCTCGGCATAGGTGCCGAGGATGAGTAAGCTGTCCGCCGGCAGTCCGGCCAAGCTTTCCCGCTCTATTGCTGCGCATTCTGGGATCATCCTGCAGATCATGTCATATTCGCCGGCCGGACCACAAAAGAAAGCTTCCCGGCCGACTTCCACCGCTTCGCTGCGCAGCCTGCCGGAAACCAATCTGTATTCGATACGCAGTTCATGCACAAGCTGCCCGTCATGCATCAGCTGCGCGGTCAGCTCAGCCCGTTCTTCTGCATTCACAGATTCCGGAGTCCATTGCAGCGAGATGATTTGGTGCTCAGCCGGAGCTTGGCGGAAGTCAAAGCTTTGCTCGTGAACCAGCCTCCCTCCCAGCCTGATCTTGCATTCCACCCGGACGTCCTGCGCGGCAAACGTATCGTTGTACACGTCGAAGCTGCGGTGAACCGGCGCATCATCGTAAAAACAGCGGTTGTATTCGGCCGCGATGATGGTGGCCGGCTTGAAAGCTCTGGCCATGATGGCAAAGGCCGGATTTGGAGAATAAGCCGGATACTCTTCAGGCAGCAGACCGTTGTTCAAGGTCAGTGAATAAGCGGGGATCCGCTTCGGCTTGACGCCAGGCTGGCCGAGTTCGCCGGGACCGGCCGGCGGTAAGATCACGTCTCGGTCAGGCATAGCCCGCATGAAATAATGCGCAAAGTTAAAGGTCGAAATGCCGGATACGCCTTGGCGCCGGGCGTATTCCACAAACAGCCGCTCCTTCTCGGCAAGTCCGGCCGTGCTCTCATCTGTCCCGCAGTAGGCTCGCAGTCCGACATACATACTGCTGTTCTGCGGACAGATGTACCACCACCCGCCATGCTCGCCGAACGTCAGCGGAACGTCGCGGTCCCATTGGCCGATCGTGCCATCGATATTGTAATGGCGGCTCTCCACCTCCGTATCTTCTTTCGACAGAAGACGGTTGTCTCCTTCAGCAAGAATCGGCCGCGTCGGATCCAGCTCGCGGATGGCGGCCATCAGGCCGGGAATATGTGTTTTGAAACCGTCGCGCCCGTCGACCCAACGCATCTCATTCTGTACGCTCCACAAGATGACGGACGGGTGGTTTTTGTCCCGCTGCACAAGGCGGCGGACATGGTTCCGGCAGTGATCCAGGTAAGCCGGATGGTCGGCCTGCATCGATTTGCCCGAGCCGTATATCGCGGTTTCATCCACGATGAGCATGCCTTCTTCATCGGCGATGCGCACGTAGTCCTCAGGGTACGGCTCGGCATGCAGCCGGATGCTGTTCACGCCGACGGAGCGGCACATCCGGTACCAGTTCCGGATGTAGGCTTCCGTCTGCTGCACCCCGCCTTGAAAATGCCAGGAATCTCCGCGCAGATTGATCGGAATGCCATTCAGGACAAACTGGGGTCCTTCGCACCAAAACTCCCGGAACCCGAACGTCATATGACGGCGGTCGATGACCCGCTCATTCTCCAGCAGCTCAAGCTCCGCCCGATACAGGAACGGGGAATCCGGACTCCACCAGTGTGCTTCCGGCCATTCCAGATTGAAGGAGGCGCGGTATGCCGTCCCGTCCCGCTCGTTTTCGCACAGCCTAGGCAGCTGGACAACGGCACCGTCAACAGAAACGGCCGCTGCACTTGCTGCAAGAACCGGGTTTGGAGCCGGATGAGTCGAGGATGCTTGAGCGTGCTCCAAAGGCTGCGGATCCCCGCTCAGCACACCAAGCTCCCGTACGACAAGCCTGACCTGAACCGTATTCTGCTCCATCTCTCGCGAATTGTGCTCTATCTCGGTGGAAGCTCCTCCGGCAATCGCATGCACTTCCAGTTTCCCATCCCGGACAGACGTGCGGATGGTGACGTCTTCCAGAGATAATTCCGGATAGCTCTCCAAGTAAACATCCTGCCAAATGCCGCGGCAAACGGTGCCGAACCAGGAACCGGTAAGGCCGGTCACTTTTTGCGATCCGGACGGAAGGGTCACGCGGTCAAAGCTCCCGCAAACGACGTGCAGGTGGTGCTCATGATCCGCCTGCACCCGGGACGTAATATCCAGCCTGAGCGGCAGGTAGCCGTCCTCCCATACGGCGATTTCCTCCCGGTCCAAATAGATAACGGCCTTCTGCATGATGCCGTCCAGGCGCAGCACAATCCGCTGGCCGGCCATGTGGTCCGGAAGCCGGAAGCTCCGGTGCAGCACGCCCGCCTCGGCGGCGTCCCATTCCTTCGGATAATCGTACAGGTCCATCGGAACGTATCCGTATTCGGGAATGTTCCCGAACGACCGGCCGGTGCCCTGCTTGTAGGTCCTTCTCCAGCTGGATGGGACCTGAACTTTGTGCTGATCGTATACAATGTTCTCCGGCAGCTTGCGGGATTGGGGCTGATCGTACAGCGGCATGAAATCCCAATCTCCGTTCAGACATAGCGAGTTACGCATGTTGTGCACCTCTTCTTTCGGCCGGGCAGCGCACTTCTAGCACAAGCATCAGCTTGCGCCAAATGTCCTGCCCGTCCGGAGCCCCCCCCCACTGGATAAAATGGGGCTCCATCACCTCGGCCCAGTTTTCGGGCTTCAACGACGTTTTCAATCGACTCTCATAGAGCACGGGCGTGATCGTCTCCGGCAGCTCCGAATAGAAAAACAAAACGTTCTCGTGCATGCCGATCATGCCGTACTTATCGCCGTCCCCCGGCTTTTCCTCCTGGTATTGGTAGTGATAATATACATAGCTTGCCGTTTGCTCCGGCTTTAGCAGAGCGATCCTTCCGTATGGTGTGCGTTCCTTATGGACTCGGGCCCACTGCGAATTCGACACAGGGTGCTGGTAATGAAAAATATCAGTCATCGGTACCCAACGTCTTCCCGGTGCGCCTCCCGGCCATTCAGCCAGCCGCTCTCCGGTTTCAGCCAGCAAGCTTTCCGGGAGAACCGGCGTGTCCAGACATTCATAATATAGAAACAGCTGTTCTTGATCGGCAAATAGACTTAGATTGGCGACCTGTAGCCGCTCCATCGCATCAGCAAGCGAATGCTCTCTTTCCTGGGCTTGAAAAAAAGAGCGCGGACTGCCTTCTCCGTTCCAGACGGCTCGAAATAAACATCGAATCATATTGTCCCTCCTTGAGGTGGTTTTTGGTTTTGCGCTGCTCACTGTTAGCACGATTTTGCCATGGAAGGTATACCGTGTTGTCCTTGAATAGATTTGAATTGAACCTCTTGATTGCTGCACCGGACCTGGAATTGTAAAAGCGCCCCCTCCATGCAGGGAGAGAGCGCCGAAGAAACCCTTAAACACCAGTAAGCTTTAAGGCACTACCGAGAAACGAATGTCGTCGAACAGCATGTAATCGAATCCGCTCACATAGAAACCGACTTTGCCGGAAGGTTTATGTCCCGGATCGGTGCCGGACAGTTTCAACTCCCAGTTCACATAGAGCTGGATGTCGCCGTCTTTGACGACCGCCTTGACGTCATATTCCGTATCCGGCTGCAGGTCTTGCGCGGGCAGCGTCTCTTCCTTGATCTTCTGCCAGGCGGTGTCGTACAGCATCCATGCCGACGTGCCGTCGGCTCTTGTTTTGTAGCCGATTCGCGTCGATGCAGTGGCATCCTGGCGGTCAAAAATGTACAGCACTCCGTCATTTGGCATAACCGCAGGCGTCTTCAGCTTGAATTCAAGCTGGTAGGATGAGAAGTTTCGGTCGAGCAGGCCGGTGGCGCCGTTTAAGATTTTATAGCGGCGGTTCCCGTCCGGATCGGCTGCAATGCTGCGATTGGGATCGACAGGCCAGCCGTTTCCTCCGGTTTCAAAATCGGTCTCATGCATGACGTTCGAGACGGTGACCGCGATATCCGCATTGATCAGCGGGTTTACCTTGGATACGGCCGTGATGACTGTTTCGCCCTCGTACACGGCGCTCACGACGCCCATATCGTTCACTTCGGCCACCGCAGGATTCGCGGATTGCCAGGTCACATCCGTATCCGGTGTATCCGCGGGATCAAATGTCAGCTGGAGCTGCTTGCTCTCTCCGGCAGCCAGCCGAATCTGGTTATCCGCCGGGATCATGCCAGCCAGATCTGTAGTCAGCGCCTTGAACTGGATGTCATCGAACATCATGTCGCTGACGTTGTTAACGTAGAACCCGACTTGACCCTCCGCGTTATGGCCCGGATCGGTGCCTTTCAGCCGGAACCCGCCGTTCACGTACACGCTGATGTCGCCGCCCTTGACGAGCATTTTGACGGCATATTCCGTGTCCGGCTTTAAATCATGATCAGGCATCTTGACTTCCTTCAGCACGGACCACGCCGAGTTGTACAGCAGCCATGACGATGTTCCGTCCGCTCGGGTTTTATATCCGATACGGCTAGAACCGCTGCCCGCCTGGCGATCGAAAATATACAGCGTTGCGTTTTCGCCGATGGTCGCCGGCGTCTTCAGCTTGAAGGTCAGCTCATAATCGGAGAACTTTTTGCTGCTCAGCGCGGACGCGCCGTTAAGTAACTTGTACCAGCGGTTTTCATCCACTTTAACGATGCTCCGGTTAGCATCCACCGGCCATCCATTTGCACCGGATTCGAAATCGGTGTAGTCCATAATGCCGTCGCCGGCTTCAACGGTTACATGTACTGAAGCTGTCAACTGCGGATTTTCCACAGATGCTACAGTGATCTCGGTTTGGCCGACAGACTGCCCGGTAATAACGCCAGCGTTATCGACCGTCGCGATTCCCGGATCGGCGGATGTGAAAGACAGAGCCGGATGATCTGCGTTCCACGGCAGGACCGCGGTTTGCAGTTTGACCGTTTTCCAGCGGTCAACCGTCACATCGTCGTTGTACACGGCAACCCCCTGGACAGGATGGCTGTCCTGACTTGTGCTGGTGCCAGCTCTGCCATTAATGCCGATTTCTCCAAACGGGATGTTGGGAAAGCCGGGTATGGCGCTGAATACAGCCGCATCCTGCCGCAGGGACAAATCTCCGTTCGCCAGATCCACAAAGCCCGGATCCTCCGTCGTAACGAAGTTATTGGCATACTGAACCAGCCCGAATTTGTCATACGCTCCGTTGGCATTGGTCGTCGTACTGCGTGGAATGGTCGGGTTGTAGATGACATTGCCCTGGAACGTGTTCGTATCGGGATAATAACGGTTTTCTGTAAAGAAGTTGGCCAGCTCTGGATACTTTGTCAAATAAGGCGTGCCTACAAAATCGTTGTTGGCAGCGAACAGCGCCTGCCATTTTGGCATGTAGTTTTTCGGGATTTGATTGTCCGGCTGATCCCCAAGGTAGATGTCCGCGTAATCATACGGAACTTTACTGTCTACGAAAATATTGTTGCGGGACAAAATATGTGCGCCGCCGTTGTTTTTGATCGCCGAGTTGCCCATTTTGTAGAAAATGTTTTCGTCGATCTGAAGCCCCATGGTGAAGTTGTCGGGATAGACGCCCTCCACGCCGGCCTTGCTTTCTCCAATATTGTGAAAATAATTTCTGCGGATGACGGTACCCCGCTGCTGCGGTGTTTCGCCCGCGTTCATGTAAATAGCCCCGAGATCCGAGAAGGTTTTGCACACATCGTATATGTTGTTGTACTCTACGACATGGTCGTTGCCGAAGATCAGCACGCCAGGATGAGGCGCGTCGTGCAGCTCGTTATGTGCCATGCGGTTGCCGACCCCGGAGAGAAGAACGCCCGGATTGTAAGCTTTATGGTAATAAGCAAAATCATGAATGTGCGAATTTTCAACGACATTGTTTCCCGGCTGCAGGGTCGTTTTGTTGCCGCCCGTCAGCGTAACCGCGGTCCCGCCGATATGGTGGATATGCGTGCTGACGATGGCATGATCCGTTCCCGGCACGCCCTGAAAATCATTGTAGTAGAACCGGCTTTGCGTATTGACCAGCACGCCGCTGTTCGTGAAGTTGCGGATTTCGCTGTTCAGAATACGCACGTGGCTGCCGCCCATAATCACCGCTGCCGAGTCGCGTCCATCTTCCATGACCAGCTCGGAAAAGTCGATGTACGAAGCGTTCAGCGCATTGATCATCGGCGTTTTCAGCATCGTAACCTCTATCGTCGGATTCGCAGCTGTAAATTCGGCGTTCGGCAAAAAGTACAGCTTTCCCGCCTGGCGGTCGATGTAATACTCGCCCGGCATATCGATTTCTTCCAGCAGGTTTTGCGCAAAATGAAAATCCGGATACCAGTTTTTGAGCAGGCCGCTCATCTCTCCGTAGCGGAGGGTGATGGTTTTGGCGGCTGTGTCAATGGAGGCGATTTTGTTGTAGGACCATTCCCAGCTGTAGCCGAATATTCCGTCCAGCCAAATATCGTCCGCCTGGGTCCAGTACTGGGGCCGGTCATACGAATAGGAAAAGGTTCCTCCGCGCGTATGTACCTCCCCGTTCGGATCTTTCCGCGTCGGACCCGGATCGATGATTTCATCCATCTGTACTGTCCCTTGGTTCGGCCATCTCGCTAAAGTCATTCCCTGCCCGTTGACGTACAGCTCCATCGGCGGAACTTTGCTCAGATCGTTGGCAAGATAGTAGCCGTGGCGGCTTTGCTCGCCGTAATCGGTAATCCCCTGGCCTGCCAAGTCGGCCACCAGCACTTTTGGTCTCGCCTCGGGACTGATGATCCGGTTAAGAATCGCTTGATCGGTGACTGGTGTGAAGGCGGATTTTTCAATGCGTTTCGATCCGGACAAAGTCACCTTTTCGCCCGGATAAGCCGTATACCTAATCGGCTTCCCGGCTTCGCCGGAGTCCTGCTCGTTCAAATCAAAGCTGCCTGATCGTTCGTACCGCCCCTCACGCAGATACACCGTCACGCCGCCGGCGGGCAGGCCATCTTTCGCTTTCAGCTTCCGGATGGCATCCCTTGCCTTCTCCAGCGTTTTAAACGGGTGGTTCTCGGATCCATTATTCGTGTCGCTGCCAGTTGTGGCTACATACAGCGATTTTCCCGTTGGTTTGGCGACGGCTTCATCCGCTGCAGCTGGCGGCGGAGACGGGGTAAACGTGATCAGCACGATGGCTGCGAGAAACGCGAGCAACCGTTTTTTTGCCATGGCTTCTCTTTCCTTTCAGCATGGATTAGGGCCGGCCTCGGTCCCGTTGTATGCTTCCAATGAAGCCGCCCATGACAGCAGGTTTCTCCCCGTTATCCGTGCGCCGCTTGCGCTTCTCTGCCTTTAAATGAAATTCTTACTTTTTCAACCCCTTGTCTTTCAGGAATTGTTCAAACTGTTTCTTCACCTCCTCCACATACTTATCCTCGCCCGCTTCCTTCAGCTTGCCGTAAAGCACCGGCCAGGTTTCGTCAAAATCAAGCGTCCCGGTCACAAGTCCGCGTTTGTATTCGCCCCATACCGCGTTCAGGTTGGCGATCTCCGTGCTGACCGGCTCCGAATTGAATTTGAACGCCCCGACCGGATTGATTTCGGCTGTTTCGTTGATCTTTTTCGTTTCCTCCCAGACGTTCTCCGGCTGGCCTTCCTTCAGATAAGAATTGAATACGCTGCCGAACACCCAGTCCATATTCGGTTTATATCGGGAATCCGGGAGTGCGCTAATGTATTCGCCGGACTGCTTCTCGTAATGAACGCCTTCCAGGCCGTTGCAGAGCAGATTGTACAGCTCCTTGTCGGTGTTCACGAGATTCAGCAGCATCATGGCCCGGTCCGGATTCGGCGAAGTGCGGCTGATCGATTGGTTGGTGGTCGCCGAATAACCGTTGGAGAACCAGTTGCTGAGCGGGATGATGACCACATCGTGTCCGCCGTTTCTCGCCTTGACTTCAGCTTCGACGCCCGGTTTCAGGACGATATGATAATCCACCGCGATCTTGCCTTTGAAGTCGCCCGATTTCACGGTCGCCGCATCCTTGTAAATGTAACCTTCCTTGTACCATTTGCTGGCCAGGCGGAAATTGTTCAGCTCTTCTTCCGGATAACGTTGAAGCGTATAGGTCGGGTCATCCGTCTTGATGTAGAAGTGGTCATCGAGCCCCGGCACGATCCAATATTTGTCGTCATGCACCTGCGGATTGATAAAATCAGTGCCGAAGATACCGAACGGGATCATATCCGGTTCGTTGTCCTTGATCTGCTTCAGGAACGGTTCAATGTCCTCGATCTTTTTAATCTTCGTGGTGTCCAGTTTATACTTGTCGGCAAGCTCCTTCAGCACGATAAATCCGTAGCGGGAACCGTTGATCTGCTGGTTGGGGATGCCGTAAATCTTGCCGTCGACGGACAGGCCGTCCCACATCACCTGCGGCACATCGGATTTCAGCTCCGGCGCGTATTGATTCAGCAGATCGTCAAGCGGCTGTATGGCTCCTTTGCGTACCAGCTCCTCCGGCTTCAGCATATAGCCGGTCCAGAGAATGTCGAACTTCTCGCCTGCTGCCAGCACGGTGTTCATTTTTTGCACATAGTCGCCGATAGAAACCGGCATCAGCTTGACGGTAGCGTTGATCTTTTCTTTGACGATTTTGTTGACTTCGTCCTGCACTTTCTGCTGATCGGGCTGGAGCTGGGACAGCGGATAATACCAGGTCAGCTCGACGGGTTTCAATCCGCTTTCGTTCTTCACATCCGTTGATCCGGCCGATTCTCCGCCGCCGTCCGCGCTTTTTCCTCCGCCGCATCCGGCAAGGACGGTCGCGGCCAGCAGGATAAACGCCAGCACGCCAAACCACTTTTTCTTCATCTGTGTGACCTCCTGTTTTTATAATTGCTTGCGTGTATGTTAACCCTTGAGGGAGCCAACCGTAAGCCCTTTCACAAAAAACCGCTGGAAGAACGGGAAGATGATCAGCATCGGTCCACCGGCCAGCACGGCGATCGCCATCCGGGCGGAATTGTTCGGGAAGCTCGCCAGGTCGATACCCAGCTGCGTCGCAAACTCGGTATTCGTCGTGAGAAATTCAATGCTGTTCAGCGTCCGGACCAGCAGCAGCTGCAGCGGTACCTTACCCGGATCGTCGATGTACAGCATCGCGTTAAACCAGTCGTTCCAATAAGAGAACGAGATCAGCAGGCCCAGCGTTGCCAATGCCGGCGTGGACAAAGGGAGAATGATGCGGAAGAAAATCCGGAATTCCCTCGCCCCATCCATTTTCGCCGATTCGATGATCTCAAGCGGTATCTTGGACATGAACCCTTTCATGACCATGATGTTGAACGGCGACAGCAGCACCGGCAAAATGAGTGCGAGCAGGCTGTCTTTGAGGTGCAGGTACTGGGTCATTAGAATATAGGAAGGAACGAGTCCCCCGCTGAACAGCATCGTGAAAAATACGTAAAAGGTCGTCATCCGGTTGTAACGATAATCCGGCCGGGAAATGACGTAAGCGGTCATCGCGGTCAGCAGCAGGCCGACGAGCGATCCGATCACCGTGACGGTGATCGTAACCCCGTATGCCTGGATCATCACATCCGGGGCTTCCAGCAGATAGCGGTACGCCTCCAGGCTGAACGATTTGGGGATGAATTGATAGCCGTCCCGGGACAATGCCTTCTCATCCGTAAGCGATACGGCGATGACGAGCAGAAACGGCAGCACGACTAAGACGGACAGGATGATAAACAGCAGGTTGATTAATACTTTCGACAGTTCCAATGTTTTTGTCACCTTTACGTCACCTCCTTACCATAAAGAATGGTCGGGATTGATTTTGCGCACAATGCCGTTAGCCAGCAGTACCAGTACGAAACCGACAACCGATTGGTAAAAGCCCGTTGCCGCCGACATGCTCACGTTCCCGATTTCCCGCAGCGCGCGGTACACGTAAGTATCGATAATATCGGTGGATCCATACAGGAAACCTGAGTTGTTCGGAATGAAGTAGTGCAGGCCGAAATCACCGCGGAACATGTTGCCGATGGACAAAATCAGCAGTATGATGACGAGCGGCGACAGCAGCGGAATGGTGATCTTGCGGGCCATCTGCCACTTGGTCGCCCCGTCGATCCGCGCCGCTTCGTAATATTCTCCGTTGATCCCCAAAATTCCCGCGAAATAGATGAGCGTATTGAAACCTACGGCCTTCCATAAATGAACCAGAATGAGAATGACCGGCCATGGCGCCGCGTTCTGATACCAGCTGACCGGATCCATCCCAAACGCTTGCAGCGTCCGGTTGATCAGCCCGTCCGCATGGTTCAAAAAAGCATACGCGACGTAACCGACCAGAACCCAGGACAGGAAATGCGGCAGAAACAAGGCGGTCTGATAGAACTTGCTCCATTTCTGCTTGATTTCGTTCATCAGGATCGCAAGCAGCAGTGCAGCCACGGTGGTCACCAAGATGTAGGCGGCATTGTACAGCACCGTGTTGCGCGTAATCCGCCAAGCCGTATCAGTAGAAAACAAATACCGGAAATTATCGAGTCCCACCCATTTGCTGCCGAAGATGCCCAGATCGTACCGATAATTTTTGAAGGCGATGATGAGCCCCACCATCGGAATATAGGCGAATATCAGCTTATACAATATTCCCGGCAATGAGAGCAGGAACAGCTCCCGGTTGTTACGGAAATGGCGCAGCTCCTTCCGGATGATCGATTTTTGCTTGCGCTGCTTTGGCGGCACGTCCGGCGAGGGTAGCAATCCGTTTTGTCCAGGTTCTGGTGCCACCCGTCTGTTTTCTGCGTCACCCGCCAGAGAAACCTTATTCAACATATCGTAAGCCCCTTTCCTCCTTTGCGCTCTGCCTGGTGTCAGGCTTTGCACGTCTAACGATAACGTAAAACCCTTGCTGCTGCGTACTGTACAATTGCAGGATCACTGTACTGGCGGGCTGTATAGATGCCGGATTCCTGTATTTACGGGCTTGCAGCCGCTCTTGGACATGCAAAAGACCCGCCAGGGAAACGGTTCTCCCGTGCGGGTCTTTATCAGGTTCATATGCTTTTCTCTATGGCTGATTTCAGGCGGTACTCCTTGGGTGTGGTTCCGTATCGGCGTTTGAACAAGCGGTAAAAATAGCTTTCGTTGCCGAAGCCCACCTTTTCCATAATTTCCGCTACGGTCAGCTCCTGCTGCTCCAAATACGTTCGGGCACGGGCCAGGCGGGTGGCATTAATCTGATCGACGACCGTCGTTCCTTCCTGTGCCTTGAACACCTGCCCGATGTAGACCGAGCTCATCTTCAGCATGTCGGCGATCCGCTGCACGTTGAGATCCGGATCGGCAAAATGCTTGTCGATGATTTCTTTCACGGTATCGGCAAGCAGCCTATTTTTGTCTTCACGCCCGTTCCGCCGCTGTTCGAATACCTCGCGGACGACCTCGAGCAGTACCGTTTCGATTTCATCCAACGTTTCTTTCTCGAGAATGCGCCGGTTGATGGCCTGAACGTTGACCGATACCGGGTTCAAATTGTGATGGTTCATCTCTCCCAGCGTATTGCTGAGCGTAACCGCCAGATGCAGCAGTGCAGAGTACATATTCTCGAAGCTGAATCCGCCGATCAGCTCTCTCCAGCTCCGGATCGCCTGCTCCGTCTCTTCCAGATCGCCGCTCTTTAATCCTTCCGTCAAGCGCCGCTCCAATTCCTGCGGAATGCGGAACGTATCGTTTGCCTCGCAGCTTCGGACCCGTTCCGGCTCTAGCACCGCACCTTTGCCAAAAACCATGCGGTAATTGGCGTGGCGGACAGCCAGGTTATAATGTGCCGTGATTTCGCGGTAGTCTTCAAACGGGTCGCTGAGCGTTACCGTGAAGGTAACCCGATAATATTGAAGGATGGTGTGCTGAAGCTCCCGAAAGCGGTCGGCAAGCATGGCTAGATCCCTGGATTCGCCGCCGACGATAAAGACGAGATGCCCGCTTTTCATATCTGCGGCTTCGCAGGATCCGTGTTTGTGGAGCAGTTCCTGGCCAATATTGGCTATGGCGAAATACAGCAGCGATTCTGCTTGCGATCCCTGGCCGGGGGCAAGGCTCTGTACGTCGTCAATCTGGACCAGAGCCAGCCGGAGTCTTGATGGATACGCGATATCGAGCCCGTACTGCTCCCTGATCCGCCGAAACTCCAGTTCATGTAAGCCTTCGCTGAGACCGATCAGGCTGCGCAGGTGATAGACCTTGGCGATGTTCCACTGGGATGCCCTCTCCTGCTCGAGCCCTTTCAGCTTTCCGATCATTTCCGTAACGTTGGCGGCAATGACCGACAGCTCATCCTTCGCTGGGGGAGCATCACGCCGCTGCGGCGGAACGAGCGTCAGGAGCTGCCCGACCGGTTTATACAGCCGAAGCGAAAAAAACACGGACAGCAGCACAGCCAGGACCGCAACGGACAGCGTCACGGCCATCTCGGTCCATTTCATCTGCCGGACGCTGCCGAGCACGTCGTTATAATTCTGGAGGCTGACGATTTGCCAGTTGTTCAATCCTTTGCTCAAATACGTCACCTTGTATTTATGCGAACCGTGCTTATAGATAAAAGAGTCCAGTGTACTGCCGGTAGATTGGATTCGCGGAAGCAAATCCTTTTTGACGCTCAGCCCCTCCGGCAGCAACCGGTCGTTGGAGATCAGCATGCGCCCGTCACTGTCAGTCACGAACAGCATGTCGTTCTCCCGCTCCGCGACACGATTAAGCGCTTTCACGTTATCCAGCATCCATCCCGGCTTGACGGTCAAAATCAGGACATTATCATTTACGGAACCTAAGGACGGTCCGTCATAAATGAAGAAGGCGAATACGTCGATCCCTTCATTTCCGCCGTCCAGATCCATCGGAATCAACTGGAGCTTCGGCAGGTCGCTGCGGGACGACATATAATCCCCCAGCCTTTGATACAGCAGCCTGTTGTCCATATCATGGTTGAGCGATGAGAAAAACCGGTGCTGCGCCCCGTTGTAAAAAACAGCAGCGTGGAGATACGGAGACGCTGCGACGGTCTGATTCAGCCGCTCGATCTTCAGAATGCTCTGCTTGTAATCCGCTCCGGATTTCAGTGCGATCAGCTCTTCATCGTTGTACATGGATACCGCCAGGTCCTTGACGATGCCGTTCATGTTTTCGATGTTATAGTTGATTTGGGTCAGCAGCTTGCGGTCGGCTTCGTTCTGAAGGCTGAGCACTTTGTCGCGTGCGAAGGCGTTCATAAATAGGGAGGCCACCGCCAGTGTGGCGACTACGAGCATAAAGCTGAGCAAGATCCGCTGTAAATATTTCCGCGTTCGCAGCATTTGCAGCAAGTTCATCGTACCTCTCTCCCTCCCAATTGTTGGAGTGACCTAACTATAATCCGGTTGATTTTTAGGTGTCAATCCGTTTCTTCCGCAAGCGATTTCGAAATCGCATCCACATCGGGAATAACACCGGGTGCCGCGCCGAACATTTCCTTGAGAAGCGTACGCGCCATAACCCAGTGCCCAGCACGGTTCGGATGAATACCGTCCCCCGAACGATAAGCAGGATCCAGTGCTCTGTGTTCCTTTGTATGGTCCAGCAGCGGACTGCGCAAGTCGATGATCTGGTCTGCCACATCACCCGCAGACAGAAGCCATGCGGAATATTGCTCGAGGACGCGGTCATATTCCTGGAATGGTGCGAGATAGCTGAAATCAGGTGCGCTTTCGGGCAGAAGCTCGGCGTTCATTGAGAGTGGGTCAAACGGCGGTGGCGTCATGAGCACCACCTTGGCTCCAGCCCCTCTGCTGCGTTCAACTAGACGAAATACCCCCTCTTGATAGGCAGCAAAACGATCCTCGGAGTAAGGATGGTAAATCCCGTCGTTCATACCGTAACAGGCGGCCACGATCCCGGGCGATACTGTATCCAGCGCGTTCTGAAGCCGATCGTGCACGCAGGGGCGCGGAAATGGGTGTGCCGCCTCACTGAGTCCCGACACGGTTTCGCTGGGCACACCGCATGGAACCAGCTTCATCTCCATCGTCGGCCGGTGCTGACGGAGCCAAGCTTCGGTATACCGGATATAATGACCGCTGGCCGTAATGCTGTCCCCCAGAAAAAGAATAACCGGCTTCACGGGCTGATTCGTCCTTTCATTCCACCATAAATCCATAGGTACCTCCCCATTGACATTCTATAAGCCGATGACATTTCGATCTGCCATGCGTCGGCCCGTAAACTTAATGGTAGCGCGGTACGCCGTTCTTCGCCTTGACGATGCCGACATTGTTTAGCATAATATGGACATGATGACCAGACTGTTTGCCACGGACATCGGACTCGAACCGGGATTTACGTTCCGCATCCAGAAATGTCCGCTAACGCACGAATATTTTGTACATAGCCACGATTTTTCCGAACTCGTCGTCATTTTGCAGGGCAGCGCCATTCATATCATTGAAGGGAGGGAATACTCCGTTACAGCCGGCCAGATATTCTTGATTCACAGCGGCGTATCCCATGGCTACAAAAACGTCGACGGGATTGAATACATCAACGTCATGTTCCAGCCCGAGCAGCTTCTGCAGCTGTCCGAGCTTAGGCTGCTTCCGGGCTTCCAAGCGCTCTTCTACATCGAACCATTTTACCGCAAGGAAATGAACTTCAAGGGCATGCTTACGCTGAACGAAGCGCAGCTGCAGGAAGCGACAAAGCTGCTTGACCTGATTTTAACCGAGTATGAGCTGCAGCCGCAGGGCTATCGTCTGATGATTCGCTCTTATTTTACCGCTCTGGTCGGCCTGCTCTCCCGCTATTATCAGATCGGTAGCGGACATGAAGACAACAAGGCGCTGCGGATCGGTGAAGCCGTCACTTACATTGAAGAACACTTTCTCCAGCCGATCACCCTGCACGCGATGGCCGACAAAGCCTACCTCTCCACCCGCCAGTTTCAGCGCGTCTTTACGCGCAACTATCACACCACACCGATGGATTACGTCATACGCAAGCGTCTGGACTATTCCTGCACGCTGCTTCGCTATCCAAACCTGTCCATTTCCCAGGTTGCGCTCGAAAGCGGCTTTCGGGACCAGAACTATTACGCCCGCCAGTTCCGCAAGGTGTACAACTGTACGCCATCCGAGTATCGGGAGAAGCTGCAGGATTCATAAATACGGGGGAAAAGCCATGGTTTAAGCAGGCCGATTGGGCGGGCGATCCGAATCCAGCCGAAAGGCCCTGCTGTTAATCAGCGGGTTACTTCAAACGGTTGTACAGGTAAGTTAATACCGCTGCCAGTACAGCAGCCCATAACAAAATAATCAGGACACCCGCAGCCCAATTCACCGGTTTCCCTTGGTTCATGCGAGCATCCGCTTTCTTTTTGGCATCCTCAATGACCTCACCAGGCATCATTTTTATAGCAGCCAATACTCCCAGCGGTATCAAAACCAAATCGTCCGCATAGCCAATGACAGGTATGAAGTCCGGTATTAAATCTATGGGGCTGAATGCATAGGCAACGACGCACATGGAAAACAGCTTTGCATACCACGGCGAACGTTTGTCCCGATAAGCATAATAGAGTACAAATACCTGCCTTTTTAATTGTTTGGCCCAAGCTTTCAGCTGTTCCATCATGTCTTCCATTCTCCCCTTGGCTTGTTATGGCTCATTGTATGATCTTCATATTAACTTGCTGCAAGACTTGCCTTATGTATTCTTCGCCGCCTTAAACTGACAAACCTTCCTGCACTTATTTACGATTCGACACGATGAGAAGGAGACTCTCAGCAGCAGCAGCCGTCCTCTATGCTATCATCATTTCCAGTCATACGAATTGGAATCACTGCGGGATATGTACGTTATATTTTCGTGATCATGGGCACCTGCGGAATATGGACATGAATCATTCAGCCTCAGCGATCAACGCAGCGACAGCAGGAAATCGCTGAATTCTTCGGCGTTCCGAAACCGGTTGATTTGTACTCCGCGGCTCTGAAGATGCTGCTCCAGCTGCGAATCAAGCTGTTCAACCGCCACTTTCAGGGGGATGAAATCTTCCTGATTCAGTATTCCGATTACATCTGGAAAGCCAAGTTCCTTATACAAGGTTAGCTCTTCCTCTCCGGCGCACAAAGGCGACGGCCAATACCCTTTCTCGGTGAAATAGAGAAAACGGGATACTTCTTTCTGCACGCCGACCGCCCAGAAATAGGCTGTATGGTAGTCGCTTGATTCACAAGCGCTCACCACCTTATCCATAATTCCTTTTACTTCTTCATAGAAGCCCTTCATCCGGCCAGGATAATCTGGACCGCTGACGTCTTTCTCTTTCTGCTGCAAAATGAGACGAAGCGTATCCTTGGTCAATCGTTCGCAGGCTTCCCGGATTTGAAATCCCGAACAGGAAGACAGAATCGTCTCCATCGTCTGCTCCAATGTGTCCGGTTGTATAGGGAAGTTTCGGATTTGCTCCCTGTTTTTGCCCCAGCCTTTGGTGTAGTATGTATGATTAATTAATGAAAGGCTCTCAAGGTTTAAGATCAGGATCTCTTGGGCTTCATAGCGAAAAGAAACCAGATCATCCATAGAGCTCATTTTGCTTAAGTTGTAAAGGTGTATATAAGCTTCTTTCAGCCTCGATTCGGCTTTATGGAGCCATTCCAAGCGTGCCCGGGCTTGGTCAGCAATTTTGCTGCGAAGCCGGAGAAACCGTTCATGGTCTTCTTCGGACCGCACATACAGTAGCTTGCAATCCGCGATGATCGATACATTCAGTTCTTCGAAAGCGGCGATTCTCTCCGCACGTTCCCAGCTGATCGGCCAAAAATCAAAGCTGATCCCGTTCACTACAAACTGCAAACTATGACGGAAAGCTTCCGCGTTCGCCGGTATAAAGAAAAAATCGAGATCGGAACGCTCCGTCGCCGTTCCTTGAGCGCGTGATCCATAATATCCGATCAGAGAGACGTCGTCTGGAAAATTCGTTGAGATATGTTGGACCATAAGCTCGGCTACTTCAAATGGATTGAACATCTGAAATCCTCCTTGTTCAGGGCTTGCGTTGCATACTCCCTTCTTGTGAAAAGAGCGACGGTTCGTTACCATCGCCCCTTCTTCCGCCCGTGAGCGGCCGTTATTTTTTTTCCATGACCGCAAAGTAATTCGCTTCGTCATCCGCAAAGTTAAACACCCTGCCGGTAGGCAGCTCAACGATTTCACCGACGGTGATCTGTTTATCGGTCAAATCGCGATACAACGCATCCACGTCCTCTGTGAAAAACATTAAAGAAGGCGTGCCGAGATTTAAGCCCTCGGACATCTTCGCGACAGTCTCTTTATCATGCAGTACGATGCTGGAGCCTGCATCCTTGGCCGGGGCGACTTCAATCCATCTCATGTGTTCATTGTTTTCTTCAGAAATGACACGAAAACCTAATTTCTCCGTCCAAAATTGTACCGCCTGATCCTGGTTGTTGACGTACAGCATCACTTGACCGAGCTTGTTGATCATTTGCCGTAACTCTCCTTTAATTTGAAAATAGTAGATGACAGTTCATTCATGGTCTTCTCAAATTATAGCACGCCCAGCCACCGGAGTTTCTCATCGATTGCCAAGACCTTAGCATTTGTTCAGCTTCAGACTCGTATACACAAACAAGCAGCCCATATGTGGACTGCTTGTTTGTGCCTTAATTGATTTTGGTCAAGGCCCATTTCTGGGCGTCCGTTCCGTTATCCGTCCACTGCTGAACGGCCGCGCCATCCGCCGTGGATGAACCGGACACGTCAACGACAAGTCCGTTTGCTTTGGAGACCAGCTTATAATACCCTCCGCCTACGTCGACAATGCTCCATCTTTGCGCGTTCGTCCCGTTATCATCCCACTGCTGCAGCTGGACGCCGGCTGCTGTTGACGAATTCGGCACATCCAATACTTTGCCGCTGTGCACGGCAGTAAGCTTGTAATAACCGTCACCCGTGCTTTCGATCCGGAATTGCTGGTTGCTGGCGGTATAATTCGTCCACTGCTGGATTTTAGCTCCGCTGGCCATGGACACGTCAATGACATCCATTACTTTTCCACTCGCCTTGGAGGCCAATGTATAAACTCCGTTGCTGATTGCGCTGGACTGGCCATTGTCCTGATATACACGGACGTAGTCCACGAGCATTTGAGCTGGAAACGGCGTCGAATCGTTCGGAGCCCCCGGCCAGTTGCCGCCGACCGCCAAGTTCAGGAGCAGAAAGAACGGCCGCTGAAATTCCTCGGTATTTCCGGTGCCATTCTCAATATAAAATTCATTGAACTGCTGTCCGTCAACGAACCAGCGGATATACTTTGAATCCCATTCGGCGCTGTACACATGGTATTGGGAAAAATCGAGGTTACCCGAAACTCTTCCGTATTCCGCATGCCCTCCCGCATCCCAGTGAACCGTGCCGTTAACATAAGGGTTGTTATTAACCCGCTCCATGATGTCCGTTTCCCCGCTGTACGGCCATCCGACCGTGCTGATGTTGCTGCCCAGCATCCAGAACGCCGGCCACAGCCCTTGTCCGGAAGGCAGCTTGATCCTAGCTTCTATTTTGCCATAGGTAAAGGATTTCAGGTTTTGCGTTTTGATACGTGCCGAAGTATAGTTCATTCCGCCGTATGACTCTCTTCTCGCCGTAATCACCAGATTTCCTCCGGTAACCTGCAAATTCTGCGACCGGTCCGTATAGTATTGAAGCTCGTTGTTTCCCCATCCGCCGCTGCCCGTGCCGATCTCCGGAGTCCAATTGGAACGGTTCAGTGCGGTTCCGTCAAATTCATCGCTCCACACCAGCTTCCAGTTTGGAGCCGCACTCACCTGTTTGACAGGAAATAAAGCAATCAAAAGACTGACCATGATGATTCCGCATAATCCTTTTTTCAGCATCTTGTTCCCTCCTCATCAAATTGGGAAAACGTCACAGACACTATAAGGAAAATCAGACCTGCATCATTAAAGAGCCCGCCTTTGGGTCGTTAATCACCTCGCTTTATGCATGGAATGGGACAGCGGCAGGGAAATCTAGAAGTCTCAATCTACTAAAGCAAGCGCTTACATTGCTAGTATATCCGGTTTGGATAACATTAACAACCTTTATTTATATTTATTTACAATTAATTCATCATTTACCTCTCTTTATTCACTTGATCAAAATCACAATCATGATAGCTGCCGCAACGATGCTAATTAAGTAAAAGCCTAGAAGCCTAAACCATTTTTTGCCCGTATCCTGGAAGTATTGCGGATTTTGTTCTTTATTGCTTTGGGATTGTCCAATTCTCATCGTTGCGAAGAGTCCCCATATTAATACGATCACGGCAAAAACCATCAGCCAGACCATGCTGTTCACCCGCCCGTCAAGTAGATTTGTTGCAGCTTTATTATAATCACCATCGGACGTGAACACACCAGCCATTGCAATCGTTCCCTGACCATCCATTTCACTAAATGAAACGGGCCGTGTTCATGAAAACGCAAAACTTTCAGTGAGAAAAAGACGGAAATCGTTAAGCGAATAAGATATATTGGAAAGGATGATAAAAATGTGTCGTAATTGTTGTTCGAGGAAGTGAAAACGTATGTGGGGTCTTGACCGAGAAAGTAAAAAACCATTATATCAGCAAATCGCCGACCACATCGAGCGGCGAATTTCGTTTGGGGAATTTCCGCCCGGCAGCCTGCTCCCTTCAGAAAGGAAATTGGCTGAGCAGATCGGCGTAAACCGGAGCACGGTCGTGCAAGCTTTTGCGGAACTCCGTTCGCTCGGGATCATCGAAAGCCGTTCCGGCAGCGGAACTCGGGTGAGCCAGTTTAAGTGGGGTGCTTCACCGAAACATACACCAAACTGGAACAGGTATGCAGAAGGCGGGAGCTTTCTTCCGAACCTTCCGTTTCTCCGGAGAATTCGGGAAGCTCTGAGCCAGGATCCCTCCCTGGTGGATTTTGCAAGTGGAGAACTTGCGGCCGACCTGGCCCCGACAAGCGAAATCAGTGAAATCATGAGCAGCCATCAGTACGCATCGTACTTGGGATACGACAACCCGCAGGGATATATCCCGCTCCGGCAAGCTCTGGTTCGATATTTGGCCGAATACCGCGGGCTTCAGGCGACGGAATCATCCATCCTGATTACATCCGGGTCTCAGCAGTCCTTATTTTTAATTACGCAATGCCTGCTGTCCCCTGGCGACGCCGTTGCTATAGAGGATCCATCCTATTATTATTCGCTGCCGATGTTCCAGTCGGCGGGACTGCGGATCTTCCGGCTCCCCGTAGATCAGAACGGCATGAGGCCGGAAGAAATTCGTGGACTGTACAAAAAACACCGCATCAAGATGATATTTACGAATCCGAATTTTCAAAATCCTACCGGTACGCTGCTTGCCGACGAACGGCGTCACCAGCTCCTTCAAACCGCAAGCGAGCTCGGACTGCCGATCATCGAAGACGATCCTTACAGCCTAACCGATTACGAAGGCTTACCACGCATGCCTTTAAAATCAATAGATACGTCCGGCTCTGTCATTTACATCGGATCCTTCTCCAAAATCGCCGCTTCGGGACTGCGGATCGGTTGGATGGTTGCTCCGAATTCCGTCGTGCTGAGACTGGCGGATGCCAGGCAGCAGATGGATTTTGGACTTAGCGTCATTCCCCAGCAGGTGGCGGCGCAGTTTTTGGAATCGGACTTTTTTGAGCCTCATCTCAGCCGCCTGCGGACAAATCTGATGTATAAGCGCGATCTTCTGATCGAAGCGCTGCGGAAGGAACTGCCGGGAGAGATTCAATTCCATATTCCCAAAGGGGGGCATCATTTGTGGTGCAAGCTGTCCGAGCCAGTCAATGACGCAAAGCTGCTGGAAGCAGCGATCCGGAACGGCGTCGTATTCGTGCCTGGCAGCGTGTACGGTTCGGATGCCGGATTCGTCCGGTTTACGTTTGCGCGTGCAAAATCGGAATGCATTGGACAAGGCATCGCCGGATTTGCCCGTGCGCTGCACAGCTTAAGGAATTAATTTGTTCCTTGTTTGGACTGTGAAAGCTGCTTCAAGCAAGCCTGTGGTCTAATTTTTCTTATGATGGCCGGGGCTTTGGCTTGCGGTGATGTCGCGCACCTCTTCCGGCAGTTGATGAGATATGCTGGGGACCTTTTTCGGGAAGTATTCGATCACGTCAGACGACAAAATGGACACAGCCATGCTGCCGCCGCCCGCAAACGCGCGAAGAAGGACCGGCTGGTTGTACGCGTTATCAAAAACAAAATCCGGTCCGCCCCAGCTTACGGTTGCATCTCTGCCCGATGGCACATAGGGAACGTGACGGCTGTGGGAATATCGCTGAACGATCTTCAGCCCTGCGCGATCGGCGGCATTAAACAAGGTGGAGGATACCTGACAGATGCCGCCTCCTACGCCTTCAGATAATTCGCCCCGCACAATGACGGCAGCCCGGCGGTATCCTCTGCCGGTCGTTCGTATGCCGACCACCCGGTTAAATGAGAACCGTTCACCAGGAAAGATGACCGTACCGTCAATCGCTTCGGCCGCCAGAGCAATATTATGCGAGCGGTCTCGGTTGCCGGAGTTGTAGTAAGTAATATAATAACCGATTTGCTTCGAACGCAAAGACGCGAGCAGTTCCGTATCGACCTTCGGATATACCGGGTACGTCGGAACCTCAATCGTGGCCGGCCCGCTCGTTTCGTACAGATACGCATAATATTTCATTAAAAAAGCCCTGCGGTCGAGCTTGTATCCGTTCTTCCCCTCGACAATGCGCCCCCCGGCGTCAAAACTGGCGTTGTGCGCTTCCTTATAGGTTTTCCGGTCCAGTTCGTTGACCCACGCATTATATTGTTCCTTGTCCAGTAAAGGAAACACCCCTAAGCTGTGCGCGTCGCGATTGAGCACGGAGATGGTTTTTCCTTCATGGGTGACCGTAAGCTTGTCCTGTACCTGTTCTTGATCTGCGGTCGGATTATGCAGCAGCATGAACAGGAGGCATGCCGCGGATGTCCATCTCAAGCCTCATCACTCGTTTCATCTTGGTGTTTGGAGCAGATCCTGCTTTCATCCTGCTATTATGATGCGATTCCACAAAAATCATTCACCTCCAATTCTCATCCATTCCCAATTTATATTAGACATTTATATAAGTTTCTAATATATTAGTGACATGAAACCTAAACATCTATCCAAAGAATTGGATGTCGCCGATTTTGTTCAAGTGATCGAAAATCTGACCAGGATTAATATTCGACTGCCGTCCATTGAAAAACTCAGCTTCACCGCCCTGTCGGTCCTGCACACGCTAACCCACAACAGTCCGATGCGCCTGACAGAACTGACTGCCACGGAGCAGGTAACCCAGTCGGCGATCACGCAAATTGTAATCAAGCTGGAGAGGGACGGGCTCGTGGAACGAAGATCCGATCCGCATGACGGCCGCGCTGTTCTCGTGCATATTACCCCCCAGGGAGCTAACGTGATCGATTCCCGGCGCCTGGAACGGATCGGTCGGATTGCCGGTTTTGCGGATCATCTCACGCCGGAAGAGAGACAGGCGATAGCTGACGCCATCCCGGCATTGAGACGGCTGGTCGAAATTGCTGGCGAAGCTTAGCGGATTTTTCTCGCTTGAAACGTTCACCTTTTCGTCGGCTCCAAATCACGTCAGAGGAGGATCACTATGTCCCATGCCGAATTTCCGTTTAAAGCAAGTCCCATCCATGTTTCCGAAGAGGTACTGAACGATCTGAACCGTCGTCTTACCTCCGTCAGATGGCCCCTGGATGCAGGGAACGAAGACGGTTACTACGGCGTTCGCCGCGATGAACTGAAAGCGCTCGTCGACTACTGGATTCACGAATTCGACTGGCGTAAATCCGAGCAGGCGATCAACGCCTATGAGCATTATCAAGTCCAAGTCAACGGTGTGCCTGTCCATTTTATGCGCAAGCCCGGAGTGGGGCCAAACCCGGTTCCCCTCATTTTGTCCCATGGCTGGCCATGGACGTTCTGGCATTGGTCCAAGGTGGTGGATCCGCTCGCTGACCCGAGGGCGCATGGAGGTGACCCCGCTGATGCTTTTGATGTCATCGTCCCTTCGCTGCCGGGCTTCGGCTTCTCTGCTCCGCTTCCCGACCATCCGGACATGAACTTCTGGAAGATGGCCGATCTGTGGCACACCCTCATGACGGACATGCTCGGATACGAGAAGTATGCTGCTGCCGGATGCGATGTCGGCGCGCTGGTCACCGGTCAGCTCGGGCATAAATACGGAGCCGAGCTGTATGGTATTCATATCGGTTCGGCTCTCAAATTGGACTTCTTTAACGGGGAGCGTGCCTGGGATTATGCCGGCGGACGTCCGATTCCGGAAGACCTGCCTGAGGAGATCCGGAATCAATTGTTGGAGCTGGACCGCCGCTTTGCTTCGCATCTTGCCGTGCACGTTCTGGATCCCGGCACGCTCGCTTACGGGCTCAGCGATTCACCTGTCGGCATGCTGGCCTGGATTCTTGAACGCTGGATCAAGTGGAGCGACAACAAAGGCAGCATTGAACAGGTGTTCTCCAAGGATGACCTGCTGACGCACGCCACGATTTTCTGGGTCAATAACGCCATCGAAACGTCTATGCGCGTATATGCCAATAACAACCGGTATCCTTGGGAGCCCTCCCATTCACGCCAGCCTGTTATTGAAGCACCGACCGGCATCACTTTCGTGGGATACGAAAATCCACCGGGGGTGACGACCGATCAACGCGTGGAGCATTTTCTCAAGACTGACCGCGCAGCGTGGTATAACCACGTCAATATTACTGCCCACGAAGAAGGAGGCCACTTTATACCGTGGGAAGTGCCGGAGCTGTGGGTTCAAGATTTACGGCGGACCTTTCACGGCCGCCGGTAACGGAAGAAGGACCACCCTTAGCGGGTGGTCCTTCTCTTAGGATTTAAATAGGATAGGCAGTTTATCCGAATGACCGATGCCCATCTCCGTTATGGGAGAAAATCGAGCGGGCCAGGCGAAATCCGAGATCGTCGATCTGAAACGTCGGATGGCTGCGCCGGCGGCATGTCGCTCCGCAGCCCCTTGCTTCTTCCGCCCAGCTTCCTCCCCTGAATATGCGATAGGATCCATATACCTCTTCGTCATACAGATCCCAGCACCATTCCCACACATTTCCCAGCATGTCGTATAGCCCCCACGCATTCGGCAGTTTGCCTCCGACTTCATGCGTCATGCCATCGGAATTCTCCTTGAACCAGGCGACTTCTTCTAATTCGCCGTACCTGTAGCCTTGAGAGCCTGCTTTACATGCATGCTGCCATTCGGCCTCTGTAGGCAGACGATAGCCGTCCGCTTCCCGATTCCAGACGACACGCTCGCCCTCAGCGGCAATCTCATAACAAGGCTCCAGTCCCGCTTGCCGGGACAGCGCATTACAGAATGAGACTGCTTCGTACCATGATACCCCTGTGACTGGTGCTTTCAAACGTCCGTGCGTGCGGGTTTTATGCTGCAGCACGGCGTCGTAGAATGCATTCGTTACCGGGACGGGTGCCATGAAAAAGGCATCCAGCTTGACATTCCATGATCTTTTAACCCTGTCATCCCTAAGCGCAACGTCTCCCTCTGGAATACGTATCATCGGATATTCGCCTAGACTCGTCATCCATTCAGCCAACTTCAAACTCTGCCTCCCATGAATCTTGATTCTTTATCATCCATCAAATGATATAGGAAACTTTATCTTATAGGATCTCATCGGTTTTGTGAACTTCTGGAAGCGAATGAAGTCTAATCTCGATCTTCGTTCCTTGATGGAGCTCGCTGGTGACGCGGATCTCTCCCCCATGTGCTTCCACGATATCATGCGCGATGGCCATCCCCAGTCCTGAACCTTTATGCTTCTCGCCCGTATGGGTCCCGCGGTAATAGCGGTCAAAAATCCGGTCCAATTCCTCTTTGCGGATGCCTTTCCCATGATCCTCTATGATCATCGTTACCGAATCCGCCGTTTTCTCAACCCCAACCTCAATGACCGTATCCTCTGCATTGTGAACCATCGCGTTGTATATTAAATTGCTGACTGCCCTGCGAATGAGGAGGTCGTCCACTTTTACCGGAATGGTCTCTTCGTTGTAGCCGAAATCGATGTTCCTGCCGCTGTATCGGGGATCATTCAGCACGTCGATAATTACGCTGCGCACCAGGCTGACCAGATTGACGCTCTTCAGGTTAAGCGTAATATTTTTGTTTTTAAGGCGGGTGGACAAGTTCAAATCTTCAATGACGTCTTTCAAGTAGTGGGATTTCTGTTCGATGATTTCCGCGTAATCGCGCATTTCTCCGGTCGTAAACTCATAATCCTTGTCCCTCATCATTTCGGCGTATCCTTGGATCGAAGCCAGCGGCGTTTTGATGTCATGCGTGATATTCGCGATCCACTCTTCCTTCATGCGGTCCAGTTTTTTGCGTTCGGCCTCGCTGGCTTCCAGCTCTGCGCTCAGCAGGTTGACATGATGGAACACGTCTTTGTAAACCCCTTGGGGCTCGTAATGAACCCCATATTTTTTGTGGGCGAGCTGCTTGATTCCATCGATCAGCGTATGAAGCGGCCGGGTCAATTTTTTGCTGAACAGATAAGCGATGCACAGCGCAATAAATCCGTCGACCCCCATGACGGCCAGGCTTCCGATTTTGAAAAAATGCACCACGGAGCGAATATCGTACGTTAAGACGTTACGCTCCAGATAAGTATTTTTAAAACCGATTAAGTAGCTGTAGCGCTGCTGTTTGCCCTGCTTTTCCCCTACAAAAACGGTCGACATGAGCTCTTTTTCTATATACTTGTAGGTCTGAACCATATCCATCGGCGTATATTTGGTCCTTGCATCCGGGGGGACGTGGTAACCGTAGACCTCCTGACCATTCTCATCCAAAACTTGGATCCAGGCCTGGTTACGGTCAAGAAGTTCCTTCCCTTCACCTGTAATCGTCATCCCCGAATCGGAGAGGATCACTTCTTTGCCGAACGACCGGGTAATCAAATCCGGATTATTCTGTTTGCTTTGAAAAGAAAAATGGGGAAAGGCAAACTGGTTTAAATAAAGACCGGTCACAACGACGATGTTCATGAAAATGACAATCACGACGATGAGAACTACAGATACCAGGTATCTTCCGGTGAGCCTCCATTTCATCGCTTCGCGCCCTCCAGCGCCAGCTTGTACCCCAGACCCTTGACTGTGATCAAATACTGCGGATTAGAGGGATCGTCTTCGATTTTTTCCCGGAGTCTCCTAATGTGGACCATCACGGTATTGTCGTAGCCGAAAGAATCTTCGCCCCATACCTGGTCATACAGGCTTTCTTTGCTGATAATTTGGTTCGGGTGTCTCAGCAAGTGGGTGAACAATCCCAGCTCTTTCGGTTTCAGTTCGATGATTTCACCGTTTTTCTTCAGTTCGATCTTTTGCTCGTCAAACACAAACGGACCTGCTTGCACAATATGCGCTTTGTCCACATCTTCAGAGGCAGCCTCCTGCCTCCGAAAGCGGGCTTTAATCCGGTATGCTACTTCCTTCGGACTGAACGGTTTGGTGATGTAGTCGTCGCCTCCGATGGCAAACCCGAGTATTTTGTCGATTTCCTCCGTCTTGGCCGATAGGAAGAAAATCGGTACGTTCGAAACGCTGCGGATTTGCTTGCAGACGTCATAGCCTTCTCCGTCCGGCAGCATAATATCCAGGATGACGACGTCAGGGCGCTGGTCCTGAAACTGCTGCCAACCCTCTTTCGCGGAAAAAGCGGCAAATACATGCTCGAAGCCTTCCTTCAGAAGAACGGTTTTCAAAAGCTTGACGATATCTTCTTCATCATCCACGATCAGCACTTTCTGACTTTGCAGCATACGATCAGTACCTCCTTTCTTCATCATTTCCACCCTGACATCTACTATAACTCTATTTTCAAGTCCACGTCCTCATTTGAAACGCTGCCCGTCTTATTCCTGCGCGAAAAACTTAGCTAATGGATTGGCGGTTTTTCGGTCTGACGTGATTTTGCCTGACGCATTCATAACATAATATTGGTAGTAATCCGTGCTGAAGCTGAGTGCATTTAACATCTGAGCAGGAAAAACCTTCATAGCCGGTTCGCTGAGCGCCTTACCGTTCCAGAAAAAGTGCAGCAGCAGGCGGTTTTGGTTGTAAGGATGCTTGACGATATAAGCGCCTGAAGCTGCTTTTTGTCCCATCAAGCTCGTCCAGTTCAGACCGATCGACTTTGCGTTTATCATGATACCGGGCTTCAGCGCCTGGATCAAGCCGTTCGACCCGGCGCTGCCGATGGCGATAATGTTGCTGGCGGCCAGCTCCTTCTCCATTTGCTTCTTGAGTACTTGACGCTCTGTAATGACGTCGGCATGAATTCCCATCAATTGCAGGGAACCTTGCAGCTGCTCAAGTATCGATTGCTCCTGCTTGTGGGCAGCACCGTCGGCCTGGTCGCTCAACACGATCGTAAGAGGTTCGCCTTGAAGTGCATTATCCACGATGCGGCTCATCGTTTCCTCCTCAAGATCGGGAATCTGGGTCAGGGACGAGTGATAGATGCTCTTGAACTGCTCATGCCAATACGCGGCTTCTTCCGCCTCGGACAACCGGTATTCAGGCTTTAATGTAAAATTCGGGTCATGCAGCGCGCTGTCCATTTCTTTCCGCGCTTCCGTACCGAGCGTATCCTGAATCGTCTGCAGCAGACCGTCGATGGTCGCGTTTTTATATTCAAAGCGCTTGAAGTATTCCCTCATGAACGCATCGAATTTCTCCTCGCCCACCATACGGTACAGCTGGTAGATCGCCTGACGTCCTTTTCCGTAAAAGACCGGATTCTCTTCGTCCCCCGCATCTGCATTGGTTGAAGCAATCGGCTTATCTATGGACGACAAGTCATCGATTTGGATCGATTGGAATCCGCCCAGAACATCGCCTCGTTTTTCCGCAAAATATACTTTGGAGAAATCCGCAAATCCTTCATCCAAAAACGACTCTTTCTCCGAATTGTTGCCGATTAAGCCGTGGAACCATTGATGGGCGATTTCATGCACGAATACGTCATTATGCGCCGGATCGCTGTTCTCCGCGATTTGCCCCATTTGGATGACCCGGGAGAATTCGACAGCAACCCCTTCTACATAGGATTCCGCAATTCGGAATTCCGGATAAGGGTACTTGCCGTATTTGTCGTTAAAAAAACGGATCGCCTCGAAAGCAGCGTCGATGTACTCATCCACGAGTTTTTTCTTGTCCGGCATATTATCGAAATAATAATATTCAACGGTCAGGCCGTCGCGCGTCACGCTCTCCACCTTGTAATTCGGGCTGGCAAAAAAGACGAGCTCCCGGGTATGATCCGCTGTCGAGCTAACTATTTTCCGTCCCGGCTCCTCGGGAACTTCCTGTGAAGTGATGGTCCCTGGCATCAGGATTTGATAAGATTCGGGTACATTCAAATGTACTTCAAAATCCGAGATGTCATAATAATCGGTTTCGAAGGTTTTGCTGTACGGCGTCTTGTCCCATTGATGCTTGCTTTCGTCATAGACCGAAGCGGCCGGGAACCAATGCGCGCCGTTCACGATATCTTTGTAATACGACAGGCGCTGCATCCCGTACGGGATTTTGACGTCAAAGACGATTTGAATTGTCACCGATTCGCCTGGCTTCAAACCCTGCTTCAGCCGAACGGTCAAAGCCTGGTTGCTGTTCGTAAACTCCGCGGATTGGCCGTTGACTGCAGCGCTCCGGATGTCAATCCCGCCCAGAAAGTCTTCCGCCTTCTTCTGCGGATTCTCTTTCCGGATCTCCTCATTGTTGCGCTCAAACATCGACGTTTGGGTCGCTGTGGACCGGTTCGCATCGGCAAATGTATGGAATACGATCTCCTGGAGCGTATCTTTGGACAAGTTCCGGTAGGTGACCGATTCGCTCCCCGTAATGCGCATCTTTTTCTCATCCAGCCGCGCGTTGATCCGGTACTGAACCGGAGCCTGAACCTGTGCAGATTCAGTGGATAGGAGCGTTGGTACCGCCGGGGCGGCCAGCACATGGGAAGAGCCTGCGATTGGACAAGCTGCCAGCGTCAAAGCCAGCGAATACGCCAACGCTTTTTGGGATACGGTTTTTAAAGTTGTGCGATACATCGGATTCTCTCCCTTTAGTAAGTTTTACTGAATAAATCGTGGTTCACGCAGAGAGATTAGTTCCCTGCACCGTCCAGCTTCTGCTTTGCTCCTTCCGGCAGCTCATCGGCCTTCACTTCTTGATAGGAACTGACCCCATCCCCTTTTACATAAATCCGCAAATAAGCGTCCCTGCGAAGTTCCTTATGTGCCGTAAAAGTCAGAGCTTTTTGTTTCCCGCTTGGATCAAAGCCATCCAAGTTGTATTGGTAATAGACATATTTCTCACCATTGTCCGTTTTGTCTTCCATTCGTTTTCCGTCTTGGTTAATCTGCACATAATACTGCTGCGCACCGAGGCGGTTCAAATTCACGTTTTGGATAAATACGACGAATCCGACCAGAACGATCAAAATAACCGCTATTGAGATAAGTCCTTTTTTCACTTCAATCCACTCCTCACTTTACATTCGTAACGATTTTGTAGTAGCTGTTGACGGTCAGGAAATAATAAACGAGATAAATGCAAATATAAATGCCCATGCAGCTGACGACGGGAACAACCAGACTGGTCATCATCAGGTTCGATAAAGCCGATAAGGCCACGGCGCAGTGGGCAATGCCGGCCGCAAGGGGCAGCGCGAATACAAACAGCACCTGCTTGGCGACCGATTTGCGGATTTCGCTTTTTTTAACGCCGATTTTATGCAAAATCAAATAACGGGCTTTGTCGCTGCTTGCTTCCGTCAGCTGCTTGAAGTAAATAATGCTGCCTGTCGCCGCCAGGAATACGAGCCCAAGGAACCCGCCCATAAAGATCATCAGTCCGGTTGACTCCATTCCCCGTGCATAATCACTATAGAAACTCGCCAGGCCTGTGGTCTCGGGCAGAATGCTGCTCAGCTGCTTGGTCAGTTCCTTGGCCTTGTCCTGATGCGTGATCTCGTATGCTTGGACGGTCAAGGATTTGGCTTTGGGTTGAAGCGACGCGAACAAATCGTCGCTGACGACCAAGGTGGAATAGACGGTCCCGAGGTTCAGCACGCTGTACGTTTTCAATTCGGTAAAATGGATCTGTTCATGGATTCCCTTTCCAGTCAGCAAGATGGTAGAACCTTCGTATGCCGGTGAAATCCCCTTCATATACCCAGGCTCCAGAGCCGCGGCATCGCTGCCTTGAAGGCTGAGCACTTCGTCCCGTCCTTGCAGCTTGGCCAGCTTGTTGAAGGTGTGGTTCGACATCACCGTAAACGTCTGATCATTGGAGCCGTCTGTTTGCCCCAGTCCCGTTGTGTCGGCATCCACTTCAAGCAATGGAATGGACTCATGATAGATCACTTTGTGACCTGGAGCTTGTTCGATCGCCTGATCTGCTTTGTTATCTGTCGCTTTGTCCCCTCCAATAAACATGTAGCTGTTCGGGTTCGCCAGCGCCACATTGATCCGGTTATTGTAATACAGGCTGTATGCTGTTCCGACCGCCGTCAGCGTCGTTGCGCTCAGCACGGCGATGATCGTCAGCGTGCGTGCATTCCCTTTCATCCGGTACAAAAGCTGGGAAGTTCCAATCAGGTTCAGCCCCCGCCAATAGCTTCTTTTGCGTTTGCGGGCCAGCTTCAGCAGTGTAACGGTCAATGTGTTAAACAGCAGATACGTGCCGAGAATAACCGAGACCAGAATAACCAGCGGGGTCACCAGCACACCAATCGTTTTCCATGCCTGTGACGTCAGCATGTTTTGCAGCGCAAGCCAGTAGCCGAAACCAACAAGCAAGACTGATAGAAGAGCAATCCACACCGATGACCGAGGTTCCTTCTCCCGCTCCTGGTCCGCCCGGAACAACTCAATCAGCTTGAACCGGTAAATCAGGCGGTAGCCTTGCACCGAAGTGATCAGCGTAATGATTAAGAACACGGTAATCGTGTTCAGGACGGCGGCCGGGGAAATGGCAAAGTTCGGCATGGCATCGTAACCCATCACGTTCATCAGAAGCATGACAAAAAAACGGCTGAGCACGGCTCCAAGCGCAATGCCGACCAGCAGTGCCAACACACCCATCAGGAAATTTTCATAAAAGAGCATGCGGCCGATCTGCTTTTTTCGGACGCCGAGTAATGAGTACAGTCCGACCTCCTTTTTGCGCTTACGCGTAAAAAATGAATTCGAATACCAGATAAAGATGGCGACGAAGATGATCAGGACGACGGCCGCTCCGCTGAACGCCGAGTTGATTTTATCTGACCCTTCCGATGCCGATTGAATGGTATGATCGTACTTCAACGACACAAACGTAAAATAAATAACGATGCTGAAAATCATTGATGCAAAATACAGAAAATAATGTTTGAAGTTATTCCGGATATTTTTGCCGGCGATATTAAACAATGTCATCTTCCTCACCTCCAAGCGTCGCCAGAACCTCGAGTATTTGACCAAAAAACTGTTTTCGCGAGAGACTATCCTTCCGGAGTTCCATGAACAGCCGGCCGTCGTTGATGAAAATGACCCGCTTGCAGTAACTCGCCGCATTTGCATCATGCGTAACCATCATAATGGTAGAGCGATTTGCCTGATTCAGCCGGCTCAAGCTTTCCAGAAGACGGGTCGCCGACTTCGAATCGAGCGCGCCGGTCGGCTCATCCGCCAAAATCAGGCTCGGATTGGCCACGATCGCCCGGGAAGCCGCTGCCCGCTGCTTTTGTCCGCCCGAGATATGGTACGGGTACTTATCAAGGATCTCACGGATTCCAAACGTGTCGGCAATCTCGTTAACCCGCTGTTCGATCTCTGCCGCCGATACTTTGGACAGGGCCAGCGGGAGCAGAATGTTTTCCTTGACCGTGAGTGTATCGAGCAGGTTGTAGTCCTGAAAAATAAAGCCGAGCTTATTCCGTCGGAAATCGGACAGCTTTTCTTCATTCATAGTCACGATGTTGTGCCCATCAATGATGATTTCCCCGGAAGTCGGCGTGTCGATCGTCGAAAAAATGTTCAACAGGGTGGATTTCCCCGCACCGGAAGGTCCCATGATGCCGACATATTCGCCCTCTTCGATGCTAAGGCTGATATTGTGCAGTGCCGTATATTGGTTTCCTTTGGTGCCAAAGGTTTTATTGACGTTCTCCGCTTGCAGTATCGTTTTCATGAGTATCTCCTTCAACTGGGTTGTATTCATTCCTTATCGCCTACATCACTTATGTTAAATCCCGAACCTTTCAGCATGTTAATCCCAACCTTACAGGAACCTTAAATTGATGGAAGGTGCAACAAAACGGAGAACGCTTGTCGCGTCCTCTGTTGGAGGCATGCATATGAAAACCTTGTTGATTGGAAGAAGCCTTTACCGATAAAATATATAGAGATCAACTTCGGGGTGAAGAATATGCACAGCAGAATGGCCGAGCTGCAACAAATTTTCCGTTTCGCACATGATTACTCGAATATGGATACGGTATTTACCGATCCGTCCCGCGGGATTTGCTGGGAGTTCATGTACAGTCAAATCCCCGATGCCCTTCAGCCTTATTTCAACAGCATAAGACCGAACCTCAATCCAGGCGATTCCGGTCCCGAGCCCAGCATTAAACTCCATTCAACTTCTTTTCGATTGAACTTCATTTCGGTTCATTTCTATGCGGACGGGACAAGCTTTGGTAGCCTCATCGTGGGCCCTTTCCTTCTGGACGAGCCGTCCGCATCCAGTTTGAATACCGTATTACTTGAACATCATCTGCCTATCACCTTTATGCCCCTGATCGAGCAGTATTACTTGTCCCTGCCATTAATCAGCTCGGACAAGACCGATCGTCTCGTTGAGTTTCTCAGTTTTCTTTCATCCCATTTTCATCAAAGGAAACAGCAAAGCCCACTGAAAACGATCCAAATCGATGTTCAAAACGAATTCGTTAGGCTGCCGGATACCGTCAAAGAGAAAACCGATGAGGCTATCCTGACGATCAATGATCGATACCGGACCGAAAACAAGCTGCTGTCCGTCATCGAGAACGGCAGTATCGAGAAGTTGGAAGCGATGCAGGAAGAACTGGCGATCTTCAGCAAACTGCCGGACCGTATCCCCAATAATCCCTTACGCTCGCGCAAAAACCTTGCCTTCGTCACCAATACGCTGCTGCGGAAAGCTGCGGAGCAAGGCGGCGTTCATCCGGTGTATATCGACAGCATTTCCGAGAAGTTTGCCATCCAAATTGAAAAAACAACCTCCATACAGCAATTGTCAAACTTGCACGACAAGATGCTCTACGAATACTGCGAAACCGTCCGTAAACTCTCTCTGAAATATTACAGTCCGGTGATCCGCACAGCGATCGAATATATAAGGCTGCATCTCGCCGAGCCCCTCCGGCTAGAGGCAATTGCGACTGCGGTTCATGTTAGCCCATCCGATCTGTCAAGGCAGTTCAAGAAAGAGACCGGGCAGCCCCTTACCTCATACATCAACAGCCTGCGAATCCGGGAGGCGCTGCAAATCATCCGCAGCGAGCCGATCTCCATCACGGACATTGCGCAGATGGTCGGTTTCAGCGACGTCAATTACTTCACGAAAGTGTTCAAGCAATTGCAAGGGGTTACGCCGAGCGATTACCGTAAAACGCTGCAGTGCAAAGCAGCAAAAAAGCCACAGACTTGAATCTAAGTCTGCGGCGTTTTTCCTTTTTTGGAGCATGCTATTTCGGCAGGGCTTCCTTTTTCTTCTTCAGATCGGCTGCAAGCTGCAGTGTCCGTGTTTTATTCAGCGGATACAAAAACACCACAATCAGGAAAATAGCCGATAAAATGACTGCCGGAACCAAAGTGGACAGCGTGTAGATGCCATGCAGGGTGGCTGGACTCTGGACGTTGAGCTTGGCATCGTATCCGACGGCCGCAATGGCAAAACCACCGAGTCCGCCGGCAATCGCCTGCCCGACCTTACGGGCGAAGGAGTATATGGAATAGATCGTTCCGTCCTCGCGAAGTCCCGTCAGGAACTCATGATAATCGATCACATCCGTAACAAAAGCCCAAATGACCAGATTAAAAAACGCGTAACCGAACATGGCGACGGCAAGGAGAGCGATAAACGCTTGAACGCTCAAACCCGGCATCGCATACATGACTGCATAGACTGCAGCTGCAAGCAGTATTCCGGCCGATGCGGTTTCCTTTTTGCCGAATTTGGATACCAGCGGTTTGACAAGAGGCATCGCCACAAAGACGGTAGCTGCTTGGAGGAATCCCACCAGGCTTAGAGCCGCCGCGCTGTGAAACACATTTTTGAACAAATACACGTTGACAGCACCGACCAGCATGAAGCAAATCATAAAAGACAGGGAAGCCGCCAGAATGACGACAAGCGGTTTATTGCGAATCAGCCCTTTTAGCGTCCTGGCGAGATTGGCTTTATCCCCCTGAACATCGGGATCCACAATCCGCTCGACCGATAAACGATAGCAGGCCATGTAGCAAGAAAGCGAGAGGATGCCGAAAATGACCGCCGCCAGCAGAAAGCGGTTGGCATTGGCTTGATTATCCACAAATATGATGAGCGGACCGGCGACATTAATGATCAACCCCGCGAGGGAAGCACCCAGCGTCCTGAAGGTGGATAAGCTCGTGCGTTCCACCGGATCGTTCGTAATGACGGATGCCATAGAGCCGTATGGAATGTTGACCGTGCTGTAGAATGTCCCCCACAGGATATAGGTCACAAACGCATATGCTTCGTAGAATCCGGTGGACATGCCCGGGAGATGAATGAACATAAGCACGCCCGTTGCCACGAGCGGAAAGGACATTCTCAAAACCCACGGCCTGAACTTTCCCTGATTTCCCGGTTTTCGGGTATCGATAAATCTCCCCCAGGTCACGTCGGCTACAGCATCCCACAGCCTTGCAATGAGGAACAGGCCCCCGACCAAAGCCGCACTCATGCCGAAAATATCCGTGTAATAGACCATCAAGAATGAGCTGACTAGAATAAAGAAAAAATCATTGCCGAAATCACCGAACAAATACCCGAGCTTGTCTCGAATTCCGAATTTTCGCGTTTCCTCCCGGACGATTAGTTTCTCTGCCGTCTTCAGTCCAAATTGTGGTTCCATGTGATCCCCCCGAAACAAAATGTTCAGTATGATCCAATCTCCAAATTCGTATACTGGGCAAACGAATCCCGCCCTCTACATCTTTTCTTTATAGTAGAAATCGGGGATGTCTAACCAGCGTTTGCGCAGTTCGTGCGCCGCAATTTTAGGCTTGCGGTCACGGGTAAAAATGCCCTTTTTGTTACCTTGTACACGAATGATGCCCTGGCTGGTGGCGAAATCGGCAAAGCTCCAGACTTGTTCGCCGGCAAAATGACGGAACTCGTCAAAGACTTCATGGTATGCCTTATAAAATTCCGCTTGAAACTCTTCCGTAAACATAACCGGCTCAACGTCGTGAAAACCGGTCACCGTGTCGGCGCCATATTCGGTCATCAGAATCGGCACGTCCGGACAACGCTGCGTCCAGGCGTTCAATTCGGCCCGAAGTTTCGCTTGTGCTGCGTTCAGGTCGCCGCCGTCCACATACCAGCCGTAATAGCGGTTCAAGCAGATCACATCCAAGAGATTGGCGACCTTGTCCTTGTCAGGCGTGGCGCCTAAATGTGTGACCAGTGTTACTGGACGGTGTTGCGGGTCCAGCTCTTTCAGCAGACGGATCAATGGTTCGAAATATTCATTCGCCCCTTCCTCTTCGGATGCCGGCTCGTTAGCGACGTTCCACATAACGATCGAAGGGTGGTTTTTATCCCGTGCGATCAACTCCCGAATGACTTCTTGATGGTGCTCAAAAGTTTGCAGCTCCTGCCAGGTGCTTCTGCTTCGCGGGGCGCCAGACAACATCACCATGAAATTCAAGTGCAGCCCTACCGCAGGCACTTCATTGATCACGACCAGCCCTTCTCGGTCCGCAAGGCGTATTAGCTCCTCCGAATATGGGTAATGGGCCGTGCGGAACGAGTTCGCGCCGATCCATTTCATTAAATGAACGTCCATGGCGTTTACGGCTTCGTCAAAACCGCGGCCATGGATCGGAGCATCCTCGTGTTTGCCAAAACCCTTAAAGTAAAAAGGCTTATTATTGATCAGGAATTTCCCGTCCTTCACCGCGACGGTTCGGACTCCGAAAGGCTGATCGTATACATCCATGATCTTGTCATCATCCAGCAGTTCGATGCGAAGCGTATACAGATACGCATGTAAGGGCTCCCAAAGGTTTACGCGGGATATCGACAAAGTTCCTGATGCACCGTCTCCGGCAGCGGCAACCTCACCTTCTTCATCAACGATTTTCACTCGGGTCTTTAGTCCGCAGGATGCCTTGACCTCATATTTCACAAGTCCAGAATCGCCATTCGTTTCGGTGACAATGTCTACATCTTGGATGTACAGCTGCGGAGTCGTATAAATTTTGACCGGACGCTGGATTCCGGCGTAATTAAAAAAGTCAAAATTGGGCTCATTGCACGCTTTTTTCCCTATTCCCGGAATTTCTTTTTCATAATGGAATCCAACCGGGAGTGTGGACTGATCAACGATATTGTTGACAGCCACGTTTAAACGGTTAGGGCCTGCCTGAATGAAACGGTTGATCTCTGCTTCAAAGGGTAGGAAGCCTCCCTTATGCTCCATGACGAGTTCTCCGTTCAGGTATACCTTCGCCGCATGCGTAACCGATCCAAAGCGCAGTACGATCCGCTCGGATGCAAGCAGGTTCGGCACGACGATATCCCGTTCGTACCATACCCAACCAATATGATTCCTGATCTCAGCCAAAACGCCGATATCGTTATAAGAGGCGGGTACGGGCATGGTCATCGCTTCGAATAGTCCGGACCGATACCACTCCTCCTGGAATCCGGTGCCGTGGTCCAGCTTGAACTTCCAAATTCCGTTTAAGTCGATGATACTTCGGGTTGACGTTACGATTGGATACAACATATCTAGTGATCACTCCTTTTCAGAACCATCCTAAATGAAAGCGCTTTTTATTTCTCGTAAAAAATTGCTCATAATCGTAATATTCTAAAACAAGTTTGTATGGTACGCTGGATTGTTGAATGAATAATAGGATGATCACTGTGGTATTACAGTTGATTCAGTGCCTTACGGATAACAAATTGAACCACTAGAAAGGCAATGCATGAGAATCGGATTCCAAAATATAAAAAGTCCGCATTTCGCGGACTTTTCCTCTAACATGAATATGAAGAAGCTTTAAAAGCTGACGGGAAGGCTCACCAATGATCGGAGCGTACTGTAGTGATATGCCAGGTCTTCCGGTTTCACGTCGAGACGCAGGTTGGGAAAGCGCCGCAATAGCGAGCCGAACGCGATTTGTCCCTCCATGCGGGCAAGGGGTGCTCCCAAGCAAAGATGGATTCCTCTGCCAAACGCCAAATGATCGGTTTCTTGTCTTGTGATGTCCAGCCGCTCTGGCCCGTCAAATCGGCTTGCATCCATATCCGCTCCGGCCAGCGAAACCATAACCATCTCGCCTTTTCGAATGAGTGTACCATGGATCTCGATATCTTCATCTGCAACCCGGCCTGTAATCATAACCGGCCCCGCATACCGGAGCAGCTCTTCAACCGCACCCGGCAGAAGGGTCGGATCCTCACGTAGCAGCTGCATTTGTTCTGGATGCTGAAGCAGTGCCAGGGTTCCGTTGCCGATCAGATTCACGGTCGTTTCATGTCCTGCCGTAATGAGCAGCCAAATGGTAGAGAGCAGCTCGTTCTCGTTAAGTTTATCGCCCTCGTCATATGCCTGCAGCAAACCGCTGATAACATCGTTACCGGGCCGCACCCTCTTTTCGGAAATCAAAGATTGAATGTAATCAATAAACTCCTGTAGGGCTTCTTGAACCAAGTTTGCTTGGCCGGGGTTCAGCGCGCCTTCGGCCAGCTTGTGGGTCCACTCGCGAAATCGCGCCTGATGATGGCCGGGGATTCCCAGCATCTCCGAGATTACGATGATAGGCAGCGGATAAGCAAATTCAGAAATGAGTTCCATCTTGCCCCGGCTGACCACCTTATCCAGCAGCTCATCGGCGATTTGTTGGATGCGCGGGCGCAGATCCTCAATCATTCGGGGCGTAAATGCTTTGGAGACCAAACGCCGGAGCCGGGTATGATCGGGTGGATCCACCATGAGCATATTAGGCATGCTTTTGAACCATTCGAGCAATTCATTGACGGAGCTTTTCTCAGGTGAAGATTGTTGCTGTGAAGCGAACTTTCGCCGGTCCGAAAGGAACCGGGGATCTTTCAAAATCGCTGAGACATCCTCATACCGAAAAGCTATCCAAGCTTTGCCCATGCCAAAAAAGTCGTCAAGCCGGTAAAGTCTTTCCTGTCGATTGACCAGTTTTTGGTAAAACGCATTGAAATCACGCATCGTTTCCGGTGCCACTAAATCACTGCTGGTGATGTCTTTCACGGCCGCTCACCTCTTCACTTTAGTTTTCCATACCGTATCGGATCATGTCACAAAAAGCTTCCAATTCCTCCATAAGGCTGCGGGTATAGGCTCCGTCAATATGGCTCATCCCCTTCGTCTCATCCAGAAACTTCGTTTCGAAATGTCTGGTTACAGTCATGACGAGCTCGAATGCATACTTTTGATTTACGCCTTCGCGAAGGGGAACCTTGTCAAAAAGCTGTGCCAACAGCGCATTCCGGGCTTCGCTCACCTGGCCGTACTTATCCTCGATTTCCTCCTTCAAGCCATCCGGTGTGGCATAAAATGCCTCATATACCAACTTCCATTCATCCGGATGCTCGCGAAAATAGCCGAGTTTCGCACGGCTTAACTCCGTGATGGCTGTAAAAAAATCAGCATGTTCCGTAGTCCGCTCATCAAAATGGATACCCGTTCGGACCTTCTCAAAGCAGTGGTCCACTAAGTTAAGATACAGTTTCTTCTTACTTGTGAAATGATGAAAGATCAAAGCTTTGGAGATCCCGGCAGCAGCCGCCAGCATTTCCGTTGAAGTGTTCTTGTAGCCGTTGCGGGCAAACACAGTTAAGCAGGCTTGCAAAATTTTCTCCTGTTCGTAGAGCTGTATCGGCAGTCTCATCACCTCTTCCCTAGTATGCTGACCAATTGGTTAGTAAAATCATACAGGATGCTGACCTGCTGGTCAATATAAATGACAAAAAAATCCACCTGCAGAAAGCAGATGAATTTTTTGAAGGTAAAGATGTACAGGTTTCCTAGTCTCCTCCCCCTCCACAGGAACTGCAGGATGAGGAGCTGCACGAGGACGAGCTGCAGGAAGAATCGCTGGACGAACTGCAGGACGAACTGCAAGAAGAATTGCCGGAATCATCGCCGCTAGGGCTGTCACTGTCCGGAGATAGGCCTGAATCGTCCACCCCAGGATTTGTCGAAGGATCGCTGTCAGAAGGATTCCAATCGCCCGAAGGGTCGTCATCATTCCACGGATCCGTATCCATGGCCGTCAGAAACAGAATGGAGCTGAACGGATCTACCGTCACCCCGTTCTCCTCACTTCGGCGGATGCCGGTGGATTGACCTCGGCCGCTTCTGGGAGGCAAAGGACGGCTTGCCCTCAATGTGCCGGGTTTTGCTGACTTGACGTCACGATAATGTTTTCGGATCGAGCCAATGATGGCCAGTTGAATGGCTTCGATTGCGGCATCGGAACTGCTCTGAAAATATCGGCTGCGGATCTCTTGATCGTTTAGATTGTCGAAGGTTTGAAAGAACTCTTCGTCGATTTTAAATTGGAAAAACGGATTCAGAAGTGCCTCGTTTGCCGGATAAATGTGAAACAGCATGCTGTAGATCAAATCATACCGTGCCCTCTCTTCTTCCGGCAATTTTTTATTATTCGTGTAGGCCACGTTAGGTTGATGATGAATAAACCGTCCTGCGAACGTGGTGCAGAAGCGATCATAATCGCGGGTAAACATCAGCATTTCATGCCAGATCAGGTCGGCATCTTTACTGAACATGGGAACCTGCTTGAGAATCGCGCACATGAGAAAGAACCTCTTCACTTCCAGAAGCATCCATTGATATTGGGTTTGGCTGATGGGATGGCGCTCCATAACCCGCTGCTTTACGTGCTCCATATAGTCCGTTCCCAGCGCGTTCTCCAATCGTATGACGAGATCGGATAAACCTTGTATCTCTTTATTGATGCCTATGTATGGTGGTATGGGTATATCAAACCCGTGACCCTTATTCCCTTCTTTTGAGTTATCCCCGGAAGCCGAACCGGAACCCAGCAATCTTTTCAAAAATGACAGCAAACTCATGTTTCTCCTCCTTATGCCGTGGATTTCGGTCCCCAATGGAAATGAATCCCCTTCAATGAGATTACCATATCACGGGAAGGAAGCAATGACACTTTCGTTACTGGAAATCCGTTTCCTATAAAAAGGCAAACCCCCGCTTCTCTAAGAAACAGGGGTTCACCATACACCATTCACTTCCAGGATTAAGAGCTTTGTTTGGCTGACTTCAGTCTGGCCAGTTCTTCCTGAACTTCCTGCTGACGCGACCAATCGGTTAATTTGTCAGCTGCTTGATAAGCCAGCGTCCCTGCTTCTACGTGCATCAGCTTCTGCTCCATGCGCTCAAAACCGCGGGGGATTTTGCTGATATCGGAGACAGGAGCGGTTCTTGCCGTATCCCGCATCGTATTCACCGCATTGGCACGTACTAGCAAAAATGCCAGCTTGTCCGTTAGCTCTTTGTGCACGTCCTGCAGCCGTTGAATTTCACCGCGAAGCGATTGGGCCTGTTTTCTGACCGTATCACGCTGCTCCGTATAGGTCTGCTCCAGCTTGGCGTGATGCAGCTTCTCTTGAATGGCCATCGCCGCGATATCGTCTTCATTGCGTTCGACGGCTAGCTGAGCTTGGCGCTCCCGCTTTCTGACGATTTCAGCGGTTGATGCCAGCAGCAGATCATACCGCTGCTCCGCGGCAATCTGGGTTTGCAGCGCCCCGCGTGCTTGATCGATCTGTTCTTCAAGCTGTCTGATATAATGTTTGGCCATGCTGACGGGATCTTCGACCTGATCCAAGAGACGGTGCACGTCTGCTGCGGCTATATCTTTGATTCTCGTAAAAATTCCCATATATTAATCCTCCTTATGTTGTCTGCGTTCCCATTCATCCAGGAATTGTCCTCGGCTAGAACTATGCTCATACGATAACGGCGTCACGTCGGAAAAGCCCGGATCGGAAAGCAATTTACGCTGGCTGACAATCCTTTTATACAGCAGGAAAACGGCGATCAGAATGATCGTGCCCCACAGCGGGGTGAATAAACTGAGTGTACCCAGGGCAGCCAGGATGGCTCCGGCCCATTTCAGCCCTCCCCTGCTTTTCAGGAAGAGGAGCATCCCGCCGATCATCAGAGTCATCTGAAGCAGTGCCGTCCACACAGGTTTCATCCCCGTTTCTGAGCGCTCTCCCGGTCTCGTAAATCCCGGATACCCATGATGCCCCTGTTCGACAAGACCGTGCCAGGTTTTTCCCGGAACATCATGCCCGATAAAGAGGCTCCATTTCATAAGCAGCACAAGGAGAAGGACAGAAACCGATCCGATGACAATACCGGTAAGTAACGAAGTTTTTTTCAAGGAACTCACCTCCTTTCCCGCATCCGTTTTGGTTGTGTATGTTATACCTTGTCCCTTGCGTATGAATAGCTTAAGAGAACAAGCTTTAGCGAATCTTAATTGTGAAAAGAGGATGTTGACCGGCCCGATTCCCGGGTCCGGGACGCTGTGGAAATATGGACGTGCCAATGCTGAGAGAGCACTGCAAACTCCAATGGCTTAACCATTCTGAGCAAACGAAAAAGTCCGCGGTTTTCGCGGACTTTTGACCTGTTCAGATGAACTTGCTTTTCGATTTGCAATTGGTCTTGCTACGATGTTCGTTGACGTTACGTAAATAAAGACTATTTGCTTTGCAGAGTCTGAAGCCTCTTGAATAATTTTCGGATCCACCCGACGATCACGGGGACCAAAAACAGCATGACGAATCCGGCAGCGATGAGAACCCCGGTTTGCGTTTCCTTTTCACTGGAGAGCATTTCCTCTACACTGCTCCCAATCAAAATTATACGCTGATCTTCTCCCTCGCCGGGCAGATGAATGGGCTCCAGATATCCGTTAACGGCCCGGCCGATCACCGTGATCCTTTGCCCTGGGCTAAGCGCGTGATAACCGTAGGCCGTTTCCTTAGGGCTCTCCACAAGCAGCGGGCGGGATGTTTCCCCCTCATGGACAAAGGGGAGTTGGCTCGTTTCTACTGTTTCGAAATCCAGAGGCAGCCAGCCGGAGTAGAATTTGAAACGTTCACTTTCCACTTTAACGCCTTGAATGCTTAAATTCCCCCATACTTGCGGGACGGCGTCTTCATTCCACATATAGTTACATCCGCTTTTGCTGCAATGCCAATTAAACTTTTCCTTTTGAAGGAGCAGGTAACGCTGCCGTAACTTGCCTTGATCCGCTGCAGCGGTCTCCCCCTCAGCTTCTCCTTCGATCCGGACGATCCCGTTCGTGTCTGCTGTCAGCTGCTGAACCGGAGCCGCATGTGAGATTAATGAGGCCAACCTGGCCGAGTCCCAATACAGCAGCAGTAAGCCGGCTAATATGAAAAAGCCCAGGAATTTTAATAAACCCAGCCAAAAACGGGAAGCCCGGCTTCCGGCCGGTTTCCCTTTCCGCTTGGATTTACCTTTGCGATCCCCTTGATGAGTCTTCGTGCTGCTGTGCTTTGTTTGACTTTTCGAATGCCTGGCCACGCGCTCGTTCCCCCTGTGAGCTCAAAAATATTGTCCTTGTAACATTACGGAGCCGTACTAGATCGGGTTTCAGCAGCGTGCACCTGTACACCTGATGAATTCACGTTCGTTTCCTGTTCCTGATATTCAGGCTTGCAATTTGCAGGATCTTCCATTATTTTTTGAATGATGCCGGTGAGTGCTGCGTCCTGCTTGCAAATGTCGGCTTTGATAAGTCCAAATATGATCGAATGACGAAAGGAGATGCCCATGAAGGAGTTGGGAGCTCTAGTTTCTCCACCAAGGGTCTGGTACCAAAAGAAAAGAAACATCCTGCGGATCGTCCTGCTATTGCTATGCCTGGTAGAACTGGCTATTGTCGGGGTGAAGTATGATGGTCATGTCCGCCAATTTTTGTGGATTGGAATCGCCGGATACAGCGCGGCATTGATATTTTTCAGCTATATTTTTACATACGTGGTGCTTCGGTACGGCAAACGGCAACCGGTTACGCGAAGAGCAGACTTGCTATTAGCCATTTTTATATTCTTCCTATCGTTATTCCCTCTAGTTATGCTGGGGAGAGTAACAGCAGATATCGTTCAGGGGCCAGTGGTCAAAACCGTGAACGTCGTCGAAATATGGGATCCTAGACGTGGCGGGGACCGCGTACGAACAGAGGACGGTAAGGAATACGAGCTCGGGTACAAGCAAATTGTCATAGAGAGTGGCGGCACTTACCGAATCGAGGCTCTGGAATATTCGGGAATGATTCTGGCAGCCGAGAAGCAGAACTAAATAAAAGATTCGATAAACTGAGAGCTGAGAGCATAACGAGCCCGCTGCAAAGCGGGCTTTCTCTTTATATGCCTTGCTAAACCGCCGCTTCCGATAAATTTGTTTGAACTCAGCCCAGATTTCTTTTCATTTGCACCGTAATGATTTTGCGGCCGTCATCTAACTGTGAAATTTTCAAATCGTTCCTAAAGCGGCGTAGAGTGGATCAAATGCAATAAAGATCGTTAGCCTACGCACTGATACGGAATTAAATCAGTTCAGGGAGCGCAAAGACGCCATGGTTCGTAAAGTCGCTGATGATCTCCTCAGGCAAATATTGAACGAGCTCCGACTTCGTAGCCCATCTATACTCGTCGTGCTCATGCGACAGGGTTACACGCGGTTCGTCGGTTCTGCACAGATAAGATAAAAGCACAATTTGCCTCCCCGGATCCGTAAAAAATGTCGTTGCAAGCAGCAATCGATCGATACTTGCGTGAATCCCCGCTTCTTCTTTAATTTCGCGAATCAAAGCGGTATCCAAATCCTCGCCAAACTCCAGATTCCCACCGGCTGTTTCCCAGCCTCCCGCGCCTACTTCGTCTGAACTGGATCGTTTGAGGATCAGAATACGGCCTTGATGGATGATTACAGCTTTTAATACGACAACGATCTTACCCGTCATGATATGGTCCTCCCCACATGCAGCGTCTCTCATTGTGATTGACGATACATGAAATGGGGATGGTTTTCAATTCATGAAATCGAATCTTCCGCAATCCATGAAGCTGCCTCTTGAACAAAACGGCTCGGTTTCCCGATGCTGTACAGTTGCAGTTCATGCATGGCCCGGGTACAGGCGGTATAGAACAGCCGACGCAAGCTCTCTTCTCCGTATTCTTCGTCCGAAGCGTTATAGACGATCACTGCATCGAACTCGATTCCTTTGGCCAAATATACCGGAATGACGACGATCCCCTGTTTATATTCGATCGAACCGCTGGTAACGAGCTTGATATCCTCCAGATCGTGAAGGGATTCAAATACGGATGCGCTTTGGGCTGCGGATTTGCAAATAATCGCAACGGTCCGGTGCCCCTGTCCTCGGAATTGTTTGACTTTTTCCCTAATGGACTGATGTAATTGCCCCACGTCGGCAGCTCTCGTGAGTACGGGGCGGCTTCCGTTCCGGTCAAAAGGAATGATCTCTTCCCCATTCGGGATAAGCGCCCGTGTAAATTCGACGATCGGTCTGGTGGACCGGTAGCTTCGGTTCAAAATAATGGCATCGGTTTGTTCCTCTCCGTACAATTCGGCCAGCATGCCGAAATCATCCGTACCGTCGGCGTGCGCGAAGACTGCCTGGTTGAAGTCACCAAGCACCGTCATTTTCGCCGCCGGGAACAGCCTTTTTATAAATTCGAATTGAAACGGCGAATAATCCTGCGCCTCATCCACGAGGACATGCCGGATCGAAACATTGGTCTGGAAGCCTTCGATCAGCTCTTTTAACAGCAAATAAGGTGTCGCGTCCTCATATAAAAGCTTCCCTTGGTCCATCTGTCGGGACGTCATTTCGCTGATTTCGTTCCATTCGGAAGGAAGTTCTGCTCCTTCAACCTCGCCGTCAGCCGGATGGGAAACCAGCATTTGCTTATAGATGGCCGGCGTATCGATAAAGCCCAAATCTTTAATTTGTTGCCGAATACGTTTGAATTTCCTGCTGACGATCCGGCGCGCGAGCTCCTTACGGACAAGTTCCAGATCCACATCCTCTTCCGATTCTTCGGTTAACCCGTGTTTTTTTCGAAGATGCGCATAAGCCTGCTGGTATTCATCATTGTCGACCAGCTCAACGGCGTCCTGCACCCAAGGCTTTCTTCTCTCGGCCTTCTCCGCTTCTTTGACCAGCTCCTTCAACCAATCCGACAACTTTTCCAATCTGTTGTTAAAGCGAAGCGTCGTGTGCTCACTGTAAAATCTATCCAGAATTTCCTCGGCGGAAACGAGCGTTTTGCCTTTAAAGGATATATCCTTGAATACCATTCCGGATTGTTCCAGCGCCTGGCGGCAGGATTGGATCCGATCAAAAAACGTCTTTGTCGCCTTAAAGCGGATACCCGCCATCCGTACCCGGTAATCCGGGTCTTCCGAAGCCGTAAGGACGTATTCCAGCTGCGTGTAAGGATCTTCAACGTCGAAGAAGCCGCTCAGCCGGTGATTCAGGTACTCCTGAAACGTGACCTGCTGCATATTCTCTTCCCCAAGCTCTGGCAGCACGCTGGAGACATAACTCTTGAACATGGCGTTTGGCGAAAATAAAAGCATTTGGTCTGCCGTCAAACGGTTCCGGTATTTGTACAGCAAATAAGCGATCCGCTGCAATGCCGCCGACGTCTTGCCGCTCCCGGCCGCCCCCTGAACAATGAGCAGACGTGCGCTGTCATGGCGGATAATCCGGTTCTGTTCCTGCTGGATCGTCGCCACGATGCTTCGCATGTGCGTGTCTGCGGATTGACCGAGCACCTGCTGGAGAATTTCGTCACCGATGGTGAGCCGGGTATCAAACATCGACTGAATAACTCCGCTGCGGATGATGTACTGCCATTTTTGCTCCAGCGTGCCCTGAATCGGCCCGCCGGGCGTGATGTATTCAGCCGGACCCGGTGTGCAGTCATAATACATGCTTGAGACCGGGGCTCTCCAGTCATAAATCAGGAACTTTTCACCGGTAGCATCCGTGAGTGAAGAAACGCCGATGTACACGCGCTCTGTCTCGTTCATTCCCTCTTCGGCAAAATCAATCCGCCCGAAATACGGCACATCCTGCATGCGCTGAAGCTGGGACAGCCGCTTGGAGGACTGGCGGTGGCTGCCCTGGCTTAAGGAGAGAACCTCGGACTGCTGCCTTAAGCTGATAATCGTTTCTAGAAAATCGTCAAAGTTGTCCGTGTTCACCGTAACGTCTTCCCAGAAATGCTTACGGATGTCCACAACCTCTTGCCGGCGGCGGGCCGTTGCTTCCTCATATTCGTTGATCTGATCTTGGATGATGCCAATCACCTGATCCACCCGCTGCTGCTCCTGTTGAAGTTCTTGACTCATGAAGAAACACTCCTTTACACAAATGATTGTGAGTTTCTGAAAAATAGGGGTTGACGGAACCGACGCTAGGGTGTAAGATATAATTAGGGAATAATGATTAAATCAATAGAGATCGCATGACGCATATTTAAATTTAACATGTTGCTTTCATTTTGGCAACTCTATTTTTGTTTACTTTCTAACTCCGCCTTTCACGGGATAACTTCCGTATGGCGGAGTTTTTTTAAGATTATAGAATTTATAAATTTCAGCGAAGCTGAACCATTCTATAATCGCAAGAAAAACTTCGGCTAAATGCGGTCTGTCTTCTTTGAAGGTACGTCGATAGACGTTTTTCTTATGTTCCAATGCAAGCTTTTTGTGCCGAGCTCATTGATCAAAGTCAACAAGAAAAGGAGCTACACCGCCTGCAGACGACATAACTCCTTCGCAACTTTTTATAAAAGCAATTCCCGCTTTTCTCGGGAACATATTCAGAACCATTATTTCTATGCCTATTCCTTCTTTACCCCTGGACCGCCTTGGTATACTCCTTCCTCCTGCTTGATGTCGTCTTCGTCCAGCCCCTGCCGTGCCAGCACGTCCGCCGCGTTGTCCTTTGGCACATAGCCGATTTTTTCGCGCAGATATCCAATATCATAATAATTGTCGTCATTCGCTGAGGTTCCGTACATGGTCAAAAACTTAAGGGATGGATCTGCCTCAATGCAGCATTCGGCCAACTGCACCATATCGCGCCGGGAGATCCAAATATGGGCAGTACGGTCCGAGTGCGGACGGTCGTCGCCCGGAAAATTGCCGATCCGGATGTTCACGGAGGAAACTCCATACTTATCAGAATAATAACGGCCCAGCAGCTCGATATAGCTTTTGCTGAGCCCATAAAAGCTGTCGGGCCGGTGATCCTCGGGCTTGATATGCTCTCCTACTTTATAAAAACCGGTGGCATGATTGGAACTGGCGAAAATAACCCTCGATACGCCGCCTTTACGGGCGCCTTCATAAATGTGATAAGCACCTGTTACGTTAATCGGGAGCACCTTCCCGAGGAAATCGTCTTCGTCTTTAGCCCAGCCAAAATGAAGCACCGTATCGATACCCTCCAGCGCTGTCGCCACAGCCTCTCCATCCGTGATGTCCAGCTTGCCGACTCCGTGCTCCGGATCGGGACGAATATCTGTTGCGACCACTTCATACTTGCCTGTAGACCGGAGTCCATCCGCTACACAGCTTCCGATCCGTCCGGCTGCACCGGTAACGAGTATTTTCCGTTTCACAGCTCCCACCTCATTTCTTTTTGGTCGATCAGCGTTCTTCCTGCTTCCACACATCCTTATAGTCTTTATGCCGCTTGAATTGAACATGGGCAAATGAGCAGGCGGGAATAATCTTCTTGCCTTCCTTCCTGGCCTTATCCACCACCGCTTTGACCAGTTCATCCCCGATCCGCTGCCCTCGCAGCTCTTCGGACACATACGTATGGTCTATGACGATGGTTCTGTCGTCTACGGGCTGAAAAGTGATTTCCGCCACCTCCCGGTCATCCTCTACCATCACGAACCCTTGACCCGCTTCACGGATTTCTCTCAACATTCCCACGCTCCTTGTGCAAAGTTGTTCCATCTTTGTTCTATCTTCTTTATTCTTCCCCGCCGAATGGACAAGCGAAACCTACAGAAGGCGTAACGTCATAAAATTGGCTCCCCTAAATTTTACTCTGGTGCTTTACCAGAAGAAAGTGTATGATTAATACTTGTCAGTGTTTTTTCAACAAGTCGATGCATTATTCATTCAAAAGGAGTTTGACATCATGACCAGACACAAACTGGGATTCTGGATTTTGACCGCTCTCGTCGTGGGGAATATGGTCGGTTCCGGAATTTTTATGCTGCCCCGCTCGCTGTCCGAAGCGGCCAGCCCTGCGGGCGTCATTCTGGCCTGGCTGGCGACTGGGCTCGGGGTTCTTATGCTGGCGCTGGTTTTCGGAAGCCTGGCTGTCCGTAAGCCGGAGCTGAGCGGCGGGCCGCAAATTTATGCGAAGGAGCTGTTCCGGGAAGGCTCACATGGCTCCCGCCTGGCCGGCTTCATGTCCACTTGGGGGTACTGGGTAGGCAATATAGCCGGGTTTGTGGCGGTGATTACGACCTTCGCCAGTTACCTGTCGACCTTTTTTCCCGTGTTGACCAGCGATAAGGTGTGGGTGGATACCGGAATATTGACGTTAAAGGCCGGCAATGTGCTGACATTTATCGTCTGCTCGCTTCTGCTGTGGGGCACGCACGCCATCTGCATGAAAGGCATGAACGGTGCGGGCCGATTAAATTTTATCGCGACGGCTACCAAAGTGGTTGGCTTTGCCTTGTTTATTATCATTGCATTATTCGCTTTTCAAAAAAGCAACATCGGCCCCTTCCTGGCTCCACGGACCAATGACAGCGGCGAAACGCTCAGCCTGCTGTCCCAGGTCAATGCAGCCGCCGTTGGAACGCTGTGGGCTTTTATCGGCGTCGAATCCGCCATGGTCTTTGCCGCCCGCGCCCGCCGCAAGCAGGACATCCGCCGCGCAACCATTGCCGGGCTGCTCATCTCCATCGTCCTGTATGTGGGCATCAGCATCCTGACGATGGGACTGCTGACACAGCATCAGCTGATGGCTTCCCAGAATCCGCTGGTGGACGGCATCACAGCGGTAATCGGCCCGATCGGCGGCAAGCTCCTAGCTGCGCTGGGCTTGATCAGCCTGCTTGGATCGACGATCGGCTGGGTGCTGCTGAGCGCCGAGGTGCCGTTTCAGGCCGCCAAGCTGGGCGTGTTTCTCCCTTCCTTTTCCAAGGAAAACGGAAAGGGCATGCCGAAGACGTCGCTATGGATTTCGAACGCGGTCGGTCAGGTTCTGCTGCTGTCGACGATCTCCGGCTCGATCTCGGCGGCGTTCGATTTTATCATTTACATTGCCACGCTTGCCTATCTGGTCCCTTATTTGATTGCTTCACTCTATCATATAAAGCTGATTTGGACCGGAGAAACCTTTACGACTCGCAAAGAACGGGTAACCGAGGGCATGATCGCGGGGCTCGCGGCGTTGTATTCGCTTTGGGTCATCATCGCGGGAACAGCGGATTTAAAAACCTTCCTGCTGGGCATCGTGTTGATCGTCAGCGGCATTCTGTTTTATCCGCTGCTGTTCAAGAAAGGCAAGGTACGCGGCACATCAAACTGATCATTACTGTATGAAACACAAAAAGGCGGCCATCTTGGATGGGCGCCTTTTTCATAGGATTCCGTTGCGTCGACGGCTTCAACTTCTATGGCTTACCGATATACAGCTTTCCGTTCGCAAAAATCGACGAATATCCGAGCTTGTACAGCTCGAAATACGGAGCAAGCGGGTCTCCTTCAAGCCCGTATCGGTGCCATTGAAGGTAGTACGAAATCCAGTAGTCACAGGCAATGGAATAATAAGCCTCGCTCAACATTTGAACAGGTTCCTGGTCATCCGTATGCTCACTCACCAGTTCAAACAACGATTCGTGTACGACGGGATCATATTCCTCCCGGAATTTTTCGAATTCGCTGCCGGATACGATGACTACTTCGGAGACCGTTCCGAGATACGCCGATGCCTCAACCGCTTCCTCCAGCTTGGCATGATCGTCCATCAGCTGCTTCAAACCGAGGATATGCCTTTTGCCCAGATCCCTGAGCTCCTCTTCGGATACATGATCGGATTTTCCGTTAAAATACCCGGGCACCCATTCCCCTTGAAGGTCCTGCGGATCCAGCATTTCATAGATCGGGAGGATGCGTTGTAAAAAGATATCACCGTCTTCCAAGGGTGCGAACGTAGCTTCCACCCCTTTTCCGCTGGGCATATAGATTTGAAAATAGCCGTAAAACATCTCTTCTTCAATGGGCCCTACAGTTTCTTCAGCCTCTTCTTCATCCATCAATCCAAGCACGTATTTTCCATACTCCTGCTGATCGATCATATCCGCCTCCTGTCTCTAGATTCTACTAAATAGAATTATAAAGCGGAGAGAGCGGCCGGGGCAACGGTTGGCCGGGCACGGAGCTTGTCCGATTAAGATTATGCTTGGGCCGCGCAACTTCCCGCATGATGCTTGCGTCTTGATTAGTAGATTCAAGTAAAAGAACACGGAGGATGATCATGAAATATTCCCACTTCATGCAAGGGGTGCTGCTATCTGCAGTGGTTGTGACGGCGGTATCACCCCATTCGCTTGCGGCAGCATCCACTCAACCGGGAGATCGAATGAATTCTGCAGCACGGTTATCGGTTTCCAGCTCTGCAGAGTCACCAGCCGCGTCAGCTTCCAGCACCGCCGCTTTGGGAACGGCTTTCGTTCAGGTAGCAGCCGGGAATTATTATTCGGTCGGACTCCGGGCAGACGGCTCGGTGTGGACCTGGGGAAGAAACTTATTGGGCGAACTCGGGATTCCCGATACTACGGCCGTTTCCAGCATGGTGGCACCTGTTCGTCTCAACACACTGCCACCATTGAACTCGATAGCTACCGACGGGTATGGTTACCAATTGGGCGTCGCACGCGACGGTACGGTATGGGAATGGGGATCACGACCGGGCTACGTCCGGGAAACCCAGGTTCCGCGAGCACTCCGGGGTTTATCCGGAATCTCGCAAGTAACGACATTGCAAAAATACAGCTTTGGTCTCGGAAGCGATGGGTCCGTTAAAGCGTGGATGAAAGATCAGAAGAGCGGCGATTCGAGCCAGCCGATTTCAGTTAAGGGCTTGAGAAATATCGTCCAGCTGCAGTCAGCTTCCGATTATATCTGTGCGCTGGATTCCGCCGGATCTGTCTGGAGGTTTACGGTGAACACTTCAGACAATCAGCTTCACTTCTCCGTACCGGTCCGAATACAGGGTTTGCCGGCATTGAAGCAAATTTCCACGCAGCATGCCTATGACGCTTATGGAGTAGACAGATCCGGCAAGGTTTGGAAATGGTCGTCTATCCAAGCTTCTTCCGGCACAGAAAAGCTGTATGTAAAGCCAGTGAGCATTCAGCCGTCCCTTCAGGTTCAAAATGTGTATGCTTCCATCGGTTATATGTTGCTGGTGAGCCGGCAAGGCGAAGTGTGGATGTACGACGGCAAACCGGGCCGATCGGCCGTTAAAGTCAAAGGACTGCAGCGGATCGTATCGGCATCGGCCGGGGATACCCATCGCTTGGCCGTTGATGCCAAAGGCCAGGTGTACGGCTGGGGGGCGAACAATTGGAACGAGGTTGGCGTCCCGCGAAATGCGGGTGACGGCATGGAATACGCACCGGTTCCCATTCAGCGGCCGATTACCATTCGTATCAACGGCAGCCTGCTCCCCGCCTCCTTCCCGGCAGTCAATAAGAATAACTCGATCATCGTGCCTGTAAAAAGCATAGCGAAGCAGCTCGGAGGCTCACTCGAGGCCACTACAACTCAGGAAGGGACCGCTTACAGGCTGCAATACGGCCAAACTACGGTGACTTTCCGTCCCGGCTCGGCCGAAGCCGCCATACAGGGGCGGTCCATGGCATTGTCCGGCCCGGTAAGTATGATAAACGGCGCCGTTATGGTGCCATCCTCCCTGTTCAAACAGCTGGGATGCCAGGTCGATTGGAATCCGTCTCTTGCCGAGCTGAGCATTCAAGGCAAGTAACAGGCTGTTCATGCGCTGTAAGCACACGCCGCTAAATGCGGTGTGTGCTTTTTTTATAGCGTAATTGCCTAACGATAATTGTAGCTAAATTTCATTCAGCGGTGATATGCTTAAGCAAAGCCAACAGCTCTCTGATCCTGGGAGCAAGGTCCTCGTTTCCGTTCATGATCCGGATGAACTCCGCTTCACCCTGTTTTAGCAGCACACCGCTGAAATAATAATATCCGTAAAAAGGATCCGGCTCGTAGCCGCGAGGTTCTTCTTCCTCCCACTCCTCCTCGTCTCCGTCTTCTTGCTCGGGCCAGAGGTACTTGTCATCCAGCAGCTCTTTCAAGGATTTTATCGAGCCCACTTCTTGAATATCCTGATCTGCTAATGCAGAAGCTACAGCAAGGAATAAATCGATCTCTTCGATGGAAACCTGTACCGGTTCCTCTGTTCTTAGTTTCTCCATCAGTTCAAGAATGGTCCATGGGGTCACCTGCCACAAGGTCCCTTGATGTTCGATCAATCCCGCTAGGGAAGCGTACTGTTTTTCTTTAATGAACCGGGGAATGTCCGTGCCTCTCCCATAGGCCGTCGTCAACCGATGCCATGGAACGTCCGGAATTTGAATATCGGTATTAGCCTTCATCGTATGACCTCACCTTTCGCTCTCTATCTTACTTGTCTGCTTTTATTTACTTCTACGCCGCAGTACATGCTTCCTTTTTCCTGAGGTTAGCACCTTAGTTACTTAAATAAAGTTTTTATGTTGACAATATTAAATTTAAAAAATATAATAACTTACGTTAAGTAACTTACTGATGAATTCAGACTGCAGTCGGTTCATAATCCAAATACATCATAGATGGTTCAGGTGGTGCAAACATGTCGTTTTTCAAAAAATTATTTGGCACAGCAGCCAAGGAGGAAGTTACAATGAGCAAATTGAACATCGGTATTATTTTGGGAAGCACGCGTCAAGGCCGGGTAAGCCCGCAAGTGGGACAATGGATCAAAGAGATTGCCGACCAACGCGGTGACGCTAACTACGAAATCGTGGATATCAGCGATTATAATCTGCCTTTCCTCGGAACTACAGACGGATCCGAACCTGGCATCGCTGCCTGGAACCAGAAGCTCGGAGAACTGGACGGCTTCGTGTTCATCGTTCAGGAATACAACCACAGCATTACCGGCGCGCTGAAAAATGCGATTGACTTCGCCCGTGAAGCGTGGAACAACAAGGCAGCAGGCATCGTGAGCTACGGCTCTACCGGTGGCGCCCGCGCAGCGGAACATCTCCGCGGTATCCTGGGAGAACTGTTGGTTGCCGACGTTCGCGTTCATCCAACGCTGTCTCTGTTCACCGATTTTGAAAACGGATCGGTCTTTAAACCGCAAGCCCTTCATCTGGACAATGTCAATGCGATGCTGGATCAAGTCGTAGCTTGGAGCGGAGCTCTCAAGACTTTAAGATAATTGTATAGTCAATCCAAATACATGCAAAAAAGCTGCCGAATTCCCGGCAGCTTTTTTGATATTTTCCTGCATGCTTGCTTTCCCTCACTTGCTTCAATCCCCCGCGGTGACCAGCCTATTAGTTTCCTGCACCAGCTTGCGCAGAATATCAAGCGCCTCCTGTAACCGTCCAGCATTTGCCGATACCAAGGTGAATATTTGATGGACCCGCTCTGCATAGGCTGGCGGTACGATTTCGAAAGCGTCGGCGATGGCTGTCGCTCCCTTTTCGTTCATGCAATACTGATGATTTATGGCGAACAGCACCTGGTTCAAGCAGGATATCGACCTGAAGCAGCATCCGCTCACATAAGAGATGTCTTTCTTGGCGACCCCTTTCATCCCGATGTCAAGCGAAAATTCGGCTTCCCACAAAAACTTGCCGATGACCGCTTGCCGATATACGGCTGGGAAAGGCGACGTTTTGGACTTCAGTGCGGTAATGATGTCCGCAGGATCCCATAGCACTTGGCACAACGCGACTTCCGCCATGTAAATGGCGTTAATAAAGCCGTGAGGATGGCCTGGCTGATAATCAATCGTGACGTTTCCCTCGAGGCATTCTTCTATCACCATGGAGACTTTGCGGATATCGCGGTACAAAAAATCAACGGGGATTTGTTCGACGTGCAGCCAGCCCCCGCCATTGATCCAAGGTCCCCATCCGCCAATCTCCGTGATCAGGTCCGTTCGGCCGTCATCATCGAGGACAGCAGCGATCCGACGGAGTTCTTTGATGTCCAATCCTTCCCTTGAATCATAATAGATGCCGATATCGATATCGGATCCGGGATGATGCGTCCCTCTGGCTCTGGAACCACCAAGTACGATGGCCCTGACCCCATCAACCTGACCAAGATCCTGTGTTATTCGATGGATTATGGACTGAATATCCATGCCGGCTCACCTCATTCGACTCTTTTCATTTATTATAGCAGCCGCACAAACCGGATTTACGGTAGAAAACGATTTAACGTAAAAAAGCACCGGCTAAAGCCGGCGCCTTGCCTTATTTCCACCATTCATCAAAAGGAGTCACGGGAAGCTCACGTTTATGCTGCGAACGGTCATAACGCTGCTCAATCTTGAGCTGTTCCTGCGGGTCAACCTGCTGCCCGGTCAAATACTGGTCGATCACTTCGTATTCCATGCCCAGCTCGGTTTCATCCGGCTGCTGCGGCTTGTTGTCCAGCAGATCGGCCGTAGGCGTCTTCAGATACAACCTCGCTTCGGCGTCCAAAGCTTTAAGCAGCTGACGGCCCTGCTCTTTGGTCAGCCCCGTCAGCGGCAGAATATCCGCTCCTCCGTCACCGAATTTCGTGAAAAATCCGGTGAGCGCTTCGGCGGCATGGTCCGTCCCGATCACCAAACACTGCCGCTCACCGGCGATGGCGTACTGGGCGATCATCCGCATTCTCGCTTTGACGTTTCCTTTATGGTAATCGGGAAGCCCGTTTCCTGTAGTTTCAGAATACGTAAGGGCAAAAGCGTTGACGGCATTCATAATGTTGAAATCATAGCTCTCGTCCGGCTTGATAAAATCCAGCGCCTTCTGCGCATCGTCCTCATCCTTCTGAATGCCGAAAGGGAGCCGAACCGCGTAAAATTTGGCCTCATATCCTTCCGAACGCAGCTCCTGGACCGCAAGCTGGGCAAGGCGTCCTGCCAGGGTCGAGTCCTGCCCGCCGCTGATGCCAAGCACGAACCCTTTGGCCCCTGCCTTTTTGCAGTAATCCTTGAGGAAACCGATTCGTCTGCGAATTTCCTCCTCCGGCTTAATTTCAGGCTTTACATGAAGTTCTTGAATAATTTGTTGTTGGTTTTTCATATCAATGACTCCCTTCTATCGGTACAGTTTATGTTGGCACATATAAGCATAGCAGTTGTCGGGAACCAGATAACGCGGCTCACCGCCTCGTTGAAATTCATCCCGGATATACGTCGAGCTGATTTCCATCGCGAGCCCTTTGTCGATCAAATGAAACGTCTGTCCGTCGTCGGCATTCCGCAGAATCGGCGATTTGCTGATGGCCGCCAGCATGTTGATCCCGTCCCGAGCCATCACGATGAACTTGTTTTCCTGGATGAGCTCCTCGGATTTTTTCCATTTCCCTTCCCCGATATCAAGCAGCAGATCCGCACCCATAATAAAATAAATGTCGTCGTCCGGGAAAGCCTCCTTGTAATGCTTCAGCGTCAGATAGGTGGCAATTTCCCATCCTGCTTGCTTCATTTCATAATCGTCAGCGACAAATTTATCATTGCCATCTATCGCAAGTTGAATCATGTTCCACCGGTGCTCGTCGCTGGCATGCAGCGATTTATCCGGCCTTTTGCTTGAACAGGGCAGGAAGATCACCCGGTCCAGCCGGCAGCGGTGGGCCACGGTGCTGGCCGTCCACAGATGCACGTTGGTAATAGGATCGAACGAGGATCCGTATATTCCGATTTTCGCCATGTTCCCCTCCTTAAGGCTGCAGCTGCCGCTGGATGTCCCGCTGAATTTCGTCGATCAGCCTCATTTTGTTATCCCAGCATGCCTGGCTCAGGTTCACCGGATACTCTGCCGGATTCAAGATCCGCTGGTATTCCTCCCAAAGCACCTGTAGGTTATCACGCGCAAACGCTCTGATGTCTTTCAAGTCTGGCAGTTCATACACCAGCTCTCCGCTGTCAAAAACCAGATGATGGAGCTCCCTTGCCTCAAAACCGGTCACGAACTTGGCAATATACGTATGCACCGGATGAAACATTTTAAGACGCTCCTCTTTCTGTGGTTCTTCATGCTCCAGCGCAATATAATCGCCTTCCGATTTGCCGTTGTTCCGGTTGATGATGCGATAAACCCGCTTTCTGCCCGGGGTTGTAATCTTTTCGGGATTCGAGCTGATTTTAATGGTGTCGACCATATCACCAGTTTCATTCTCAATGGAAATCAGCTTGTAAACGGCTCCCAGTGCGGGCTGATCGTAAGCGGTAATGAGCTTGGTTCCGACACCCCACACATCGATCTGCGCCCCCTGGGCTTTTAGGCTCATGATCGTCTGTTCATCGAGATCGTTGGAGGCATAAATTCGGGCTTGCGGAAAACCGGCATCGTCGAGCATTTTTCTGGCCTCTTTAGATAAATAAGCCAGATCGCCGCTATCCAAACGTATACCTTTGAAGGTGATCCGATCGCCGTACGCTTTGGCCGCCTTAATCGCGTTCGGTACTCCGGACTTCAACGTATCATACGTATCGACAAGAAATACGCAGTCCCGGTGGGACTCTGCATACTTACAGAAAGCGGTATACTCATCCCTGTAAGCCTGAACCATCGCATGGGCATGCGTTCCTGCCGTCGGAATGCCGAACAGCTTGCCGGCCCGCACGTTCGATGTCGCATCAAACCCTCCAATGTACGCCGCGCGCGTTCCCCATATGGCCGCATCCATTTCCTGGGCCCGTCTGGATCCGAATTCCATCGTGACGTCGTTTCCGGTAACCTGCTTCATGCGGGAAGCCTTCGTCGCGATCAAAGTCTGATAGTTGACGATATTCAGCACAGCCGTCTCGATTAACTGAGCTTCCGCCAATGGTGCCTCAATCCGCATCAGCGGTTCATTGGCGAACGCCAGCTCCCCCTCCCTCATTGACTTCACTGTTCCCGTGAAGCGGATCCCGGAGAGATATTTTAAAAATTCGTCGTTGTATCCATCTTCCTTCAGGTAGGACAGATCGGATTCCGTAAAACGAAATTGCTGCAGATAGCGCACCGCCCGTTCCAGTCCGGCGAAGACGGCATAACCGTGGTGAAACGGGATTTTACGAAAATAAACCTCGAACACGGCCCGCCGTTCATGAATTCCATCCTGCCAGTAGGACTGCGTCATATTGATCTGATATTTATCCGTATGCAGCGCAAGGCTGTCATCTGCATGAAGATTGGCATCCGGATTCGGTTGCTGATTCATACGTTGGTCCTCCTTTTGTAAAATAACAATTAACCAAATGTTAAATCAGATTTCGAAAAAAATAAGATCTTTATTTTCGCACAATGGATTTACTTCTTGCTGTGATATATGGAGCTGCTGATATCCGCATCCACAAAGCGGTACAGCTGCGTCGGTTTCTTCGACGTTCGGCTCGTCTTCTTGCCGGCCACCTCCTGGATAAACGGGAGGGACTTGATCTTTCTGGCAAAAGCCGCATCCAGGGCAATCGCCGAATCTTTCGTTACGGTGAGCAGTACGCTCTGCAGCTCCGAATAGGTGAACTCTTCAGGCAGAAAATCCTTGGCCGCCGTCGTCTCCAGCAGCTTCCGCCGGATGACGGCAATGGCGTCCTGGATGATGACTTCATGGTCAAACGCCAAGTCCAGCGACAGGACGTCGTCAACCGGAAACAGCTCAACCTCGCTCGCGTCATCATTGGCTGCTCTCTGGGACAGATGGTGTTCGGGCACGATCGCATAATGCGCGTTCGATATGATCCAGCCACGCGGGTCCCGGCCCGGCGTATCGTATACGCCAAAATGCTCCAGATGAATATGCTCGACCCCAGTCTCTTCCTTCAGTTCCCGCTCCGCCGTTTGAAAAGCGGATTCCGTTGGTTCGACAAAGCCGCCCGGCAGCGCCCATTTCCCTGCTTCGATGTTGGAGCGGCCCTCACTGTCCGTCATACTCCGTTTGATGAGCATGATTTGCAGCTCCATTACCGGCGGTTTAAATGCTTCCGTCTTCTCCGAACGGATTGTAAAGACCGCGATGTCGGACGTATAGCCGTCAGGTGTGCGGTACTTTCGGACATCGTATTGCTGAAGTGCTTGTTCGTTGGACATATTTGCCTGCGCCTTTCCTGTTTTGATTTACAATTAACATTTTGTTAATTAATAATATACCCGGGTTGGTTTTTTGTGTCAAGGGTTATGTTGCCAAAATAATAAAAAACAAGCCGACTTCTGCGTCGGCCTGTTCAAATGTTTCGGTCAGGAAGCAGTTAGACAAAATAGGCGGTTCCAAGACTGACCTAATTATTGGAACTTACTTTTAAGCGCTCGAAAGTCTTGACCATTTCGGCATCCTCCAGAAAAATATTTTTACCTCCTAATTGGTTACCCATGCCCAGCTTGTTTCCTCCAGCCAAGTAAATGCTGACGGAATCCCCGGCAGTGAACTCTACCGACATGCCGTGGAAAAACGTTACTGGAAAGGTCTTCGGCAGCGTCACTTCTGTGCCTTCCGAGGAAACTTTTTTAAGGATCCGGCAAACCGTACGAATCCCCTCCTGATCCTTCTTGTTCGCTCCAATCAGAGGTTTGTAAATGAGGTCCCCATCCTGCATATGAACAGACTTTACGGTGTCGACGGCACATGAAGCGGCCATCTCCTGAAAGCTGCGTTCTTTAGGCAGTGCCTTCCGTTCTTCGGCATAAGAAGGCCGTTCATAAGTTAACCGCTCGGAGCTGGCGTTCTTTTGGAACGGACTGAGATAAGCAAAATCTACAATTCCATGCCCCATATCCCCGGCGAAGCTCAGCGTATCTCCAGGATACGGCGTCTGGTTGTTACGGGCGTATGCCAAATCTTTTCCCGTTAAAAGCTTGTCGGCGAGTACTGTGGTCGTGTTATCCTTCAGATCGACCAGCGTCAGCAATCCCGTGCGGCCCGGCCGGACGACTAGATAATCCGCTCCAACAAACTGAACGCCGAACACATCATCCTCCTTGGTCAGCTCCTGCAAATCATGCGTGGCAACGATTTTCCCTTCGTCGTTATATAACCACACGATCTTTCCGTCCGTCAGCACCGTATATTCGATCCAGCCTTTGGGATCATATACCTGATAGTATGACGTATTCGGTTCGTACCGGCGGTCATAAGCCGCATGCTTCTGCTCGACGATTCGGTTATTGCGGATAAGTAGGGCGTAGACATCATAATGGGGCTCAGGGTTCGCGTACTTGTCCACAAAGGTTAGCACCGTATTTTTCCCATTTCGAACCGCTCCATCGGTCGTAACGGTCCCTTTAAATTCAGCATCCAGTTTACCGATCGAGGTTACATCAGTTTGTTCATCTTTGGTTAGATACAGGTCATGGGTAACCTGATTCAACCAAATCGCATAGGGCGTTAATCTCAGGTAATCGTCCGACTTCATCATATGTACGGTTTGCGTAGCCTTATCCCACTTCACTTCCGTTCCCATAGCCTCGGAGAAAAAGCGCAGTGGAGCATACACCCGCCCGTCGACCATTCGAAGTGGCGAGGACAGGGCGACAAGCTGTCCATTGACGCTAGCGCTTTTCGAGCCAAAAGGCAGTTTCACGGTGAGCTTTGGATACCTCATGGTTACCGTTTTGGCCTGAACGTTCCAAGAGACCAGGGTACCGAGCACATCTCCCATATCCCGGACCGGCAGATAAACCGTACCTTTGTCCAGGAAAGGGGGTGTTTTCGGATTTGCAGCTTTACCGTTCATCGTCAAGTTAATGCCAGTATTGGCCGCCGCTTTGGTTGACGCGGAATTGTCGGCGCTAACAGGCAGTGTAATTGCAAATGCAGCAGCGGCGGCCAGAAAAGCAGCCGGCAGAAATGAATTCCATCGTAGTTTGAAGCGCATCAGATAGGATCCTCCCGTTATAAAAAGAATGAGTGCCTAATCAATAAACGCCGGAAATCAGCTGTTGGTTGCTGCCCTGAGAAATTTCCTCGCAAATAATTCACCAGCTACAGTGCCGCATGTGATGGTTCTCGCCTTACCGCCAAGCGCTGACCCGCTCGGATTTGCGGACAAACATCGCCGTCAGGGACTTCGCTCTCGCATCAAGCAGCTTCTTGCGACCCTCGGGAGTCCGGGTATAGACCAGCTCAGCCGGTCCGATATGCTTGCGCCACAGAACGGCAAAACGCTCGGCAATGTCCTTGCGGCGTCCGATCTCCTCCGGGACGGCATGATAATCATGCGACTGGCCAAACCACCGCCGCGATGTGCGATAGACTAAATAGCGGGGATTATCGATCGGATCGAGCAGCTGCTGCAGAGCATTCAGAAACAGCGTCTTTTCATGCGTACTCCCATCCCTCAGCCAGCATACGAAGGTACCTCCTTCCTCCTGGGTACCGATCAGATGAATGCTCGGAGCGGGTTGGACCAGCTTCATTTCATACAGCACGGTGTATACGGCTAATCCGACTTCGCGAATACTTCGATCCAGCGACTGGTGCTTGATCGTCATTTTTGCAGCCTTGTAGATCCAGGGACTGGCACAGACGGCCGCCAAGACGGCTGCGATGCTGAATTTGAACCATCCCGGTGCATCCGAATGCAGCATTTGAGGCGATGAGGCCGCATCAAAAAAGGTCTCCAAACCGAGCACCAGCGCAAAAATAAGAACTGCTTTGATCGTATAGGGATAAACCACCGGCCTTGGAACGCTCTTGCCTTCCGCCTTCAACTCCTCGGTCATCGAACCCTGCAGGGCGACAGCTGATGCCCAGCGCTCCTTAAGCAAATGCCGCTCCTTTGCCCTCTCCAATGTTTGTGCGTTGTACTGCTCAATATCCCTTACCGCTAACTGTCCCTGCCCCAATCCCATTCGCTCCATGCCGGATTCGATCGTCTCTTTTGTAATGGACAAGCCCACCAACGAGCGGAAACGTCTGGTAAGAGACGCCATATCTTCTCCACCATCCGCAAGCTCCGTATCGACGCAGGCCAAATGCCAGATCGCCCCAGTTTTGTCCGGATTTCCGCGCTGCGAACGGATCGCACGGCCCCGCATCTGATTGGACAGCATAAATGAGCCTACGTAGGAGGCCATGATCATCGAATTGATCCTCGGCGCATCCCATCCTTCGCCCAGCAGCGCAGCCGTACCAACGAGTACGCGGACACCGCCTTGGTCAAAGAGCTCTGTGACCCATTCGACGATAACGGAACGATTCGAATCGCGCACATCGATCGTCACGTAGTCGGAATCGTGGGCGAGCGGCCGCTCCGTGAGCGTAATACCGCGCTGACCGGCCGTCTCCCGCACCCATGCCGCCGCAGCGACTGGCAGGATCACAAGGGAGCCGGTCAGAACGCCGATGGGGAGCTCTCGACCACTCGGTTCTTTTTCTTTAAGCCGTCTGCGGATGGTTTCGAAAATCGGGACCACCCCGAGGCGTTGAATCGGCTGTTCATCCCCCGCTTGCTTAGGCATGTCTTCCTTCCGGATATAATCGGTCAGGATGACCATTCGCAGGCCTTCGCCAAGGACCGATCTCTCAAAATCGAGGATATGCCCGATTTGCTTCAGCTTCGAAACGCTGTGAATCAGCATTTTGTCCAGTGCCGGAGTGGACCGCAAGTACAGCTTGCGCCGCTCAATCATGCCGAGTTGGCTGAGCCGTCTGCGAAGTTCCTTCAGCTCAGGCCGATCTGAATCCACATGGGCATCTTTAAACAATACCCCGCTCAACAGCTCCTCCAGCCATTCGTCGCTTAGATTTGGCGTATCTGCTTCTTTGAGCCCCAGCAGCTTGACCGCATCGCGCCACACTGGCTGATTCGCCGCCCGTAAGAAAATGACCATGCTGGAGTAATAACCAGGGGAAGATAATATCTCTTCCATATGGGATTCCGCGTTCGTGATCCAAGGGTGGCCGGCGATCAGCTCGGTTATGAACTTGTCCCGGATGAGCTCGCCCCGCAGCCTGGCCGCATGCATGCGAAACTCGCGGAGCTGCGCCGCTTCCTTCTCCTCAGGCGGGGTCAGCATGATGTAATCCTGATGCGGGCATAATTCGCCATGACGGACAAGCTCCGGCACGCTGATCTCCTCATCAATCGGCCCGCACAGCTCGATATACCGCTGCCATTCGTTCGGATTCACGTCATACGGCGGCGTTGCTGTCAGCGCAATTTTGGTCGGCCGCTCCAGCAGGCCGCACAGCTGAACCGCGCTCCTCCACCAGGACACGCGCAAATGATGGGCTTCATCAAAAATGACGGTGTGCAGTCCCAGCTTCTTCAGCTTTTCAATGATCTCTATCGCTGCTGAAGGCTGGCCCACCTCGTCTTCCTTTTCCGCCTCATCCGTGTCTTCTGGAATCTCCTGCTCCTCCGGAGCCGATCCATGATCAGTCGCAGCATCTTCCGTATCATCGACCGCAGTTTTCATACCGTGGTCACGTAGAACAGTAGACTGCTTGTCTCCCTGCTCCTCATCCTTTTTCCCGGCGGCAGTAAGAACGGTATGTAAGGCCTGATATGTTGTAATTGTGACCATGGCCGGATGATGAATGGAAGTCGACAACCAGTCCGGGCGTATGTCTGTATCCAAAAAAAGCTCCATGAAGCGGTTTGCCCACTGCTCCTTGATCGTCAAGGTCGGTGCCAAAATGATCGTCGGCCGGTTGATGCGCAGCATGACTTCCAGGCCCAGAACGGTTTTGCCGGATCCGGGAGGCGCAACAAGATGCAGGTGCCGATTGCGCAAATGCTCGTCCAACCGGTCCAGTATCCGCTTTTGATAGGAACGCCACGGATAGCTAAATTTGATATGGTCAGGAAAATGCTTGGTCTGATTCTCCATGGCAGTTCACCTCTTTTCATCTATTTCCTTTCGTCCATACCCCTCTTTACGCCGAAAAACGTGCCAGGGATTCGGGGAATGGATATTTTGTAAAATCATTCATGATTTGAGCCCGTGATGAACAATACTATAATAGGGAATCTTTGCCGCCGTTGAAAAGTCATTTATGAAAAAAGGGGGATGCTTATGGCTGCATGGCTTATTTACGCGCTGCTTTCAGCCGCGGCGGCTGCGCTGGTGTCCATTTTCGGGAAAATCGGTCTGCAAAACATCGATGCCAACGCCGCCACGGCGATCCGGGCCGTCATTATGGCCTTATTTCTGCTCGGCGTCATTGCCGTACAGGGAAAGTTCGGCCAACTGGGAAGCATTTTGGCACAAAAAAAAGCACTCAGCTTCATCGTGCTCAGCGGAGTGGCAGGTGCAACGTCGTGGCTGTTCTATTTTTTGGCCCTCAAGTACGGCAAGGTGTCGCAGGTAGGCCCCATCGACAAGTTAAGTGTGGTGATCGCCGTCATTCTGGCCTTTCTGTTCCTCGGCGAAAAAATATCCTGGCTGAACTCGGCCGGCGTCGTGCTGATCGCGATCGGCGCACTGCTGGTTGCCGTGAAATAACCACACGGATTAAGCATCTTTGCTGCCACTGCCTTTTCCTGGAGCCGTGCCGAGTTCCGACTCCTTGAATTTGCGCATAATTTCCAGCAGCATCACATGCAGACTGACCCAGACACCGCCAAAAATGTATCCGGCAAACACATCGCTTGGGAACTGCACGTGAAAATAAACCCGGCTGATCCCGACGGCCAAACAGATCAGGATCACCGCCAAAACGATGGGGATCCGGACGTAACGGAAGTGATAATGCCGCAGCAGTAAAAAGGCCGAAAAACCGCATACCGTCAGTGTAACTAACGTCTCCTCACTCGGAAAAGTATTGAACAGCTGCACGCCAGCTGCCACCGGGCCAGGACGATGGAACAACAGGCGAAGCGCCCTGTCCAAGAGCTCTCCGCCGGCCACGACCCATACCAGGAACGTCAAGTCCAGCCTGCGGTCCCGGCTGTGCAGAACGATCCACAAGCCTGTCAGGCATAGAACCGGCCCATACAAATCCAAAGTCCCGAACCTCGCAAATACGTGCATCCAGCCCGCCCACTCTGGACCGAACAGAACCGATACTAAATAAGAGGCAATTTGGTCGAATTGTCCGTACTCATGCGACAAAAAATCTTGAATGACGCCGAGCATTAACGAAAAAAACAATACAAATGCGGCAAACGAGGACAGCAGCAATAGACGGACCTTTCCGAACGACTGAAAGTGCCGCACGCCGCTTGCCAGCAAATCCATCAATCGCTCGATCACTTGATGTTTATACTTGCGGTAGACATAAATAGCCGCTGTGACCAGTGCCGAACCGATCCCGAAAATAACCATGTAACGATTGACCGTAGAGTGATAGGCTTCCCATTTCGGGCCGAGCACTTTACCAAGCGAAATGAACAGGCCTACCCAGAAAAGCGCGCCGGTATAGGCAAATAGCGCATAACGCCGGAAGGGCATACGCGTTACGCCGCAAAAGTAGCCGGTAATATGACGGACCCCCGGTATAAAATATGCGGCAAACAGAAGCTTGTCCCCGTAGCGCTCAAACCAGCCCGTAATTTGATCCATCCTCTCTTCGGTGAGATGGACCTTGCTGCCATGGCGCGAAATAAATGGGCGTCCCAGCCGGTACCCGATCCAATAAGATAAAGTCACGCCGGTCAAGACGCCGGCTCCGGCCGACGCCATGCTCAGCAGCCAGTTCAGTTTCCCTTCATACACAAACAAACCGGTATAGCTCATCATCATTTCACCGGGAAGAGGCAGAGCAAGCATTTCCAGGCACAAAAATAGATAGATCAATGCGTAACCATAGTGCTCCAGCAAATTCGTCAGCATACGTACTTCCAGCTCCCTCTACACATAACCGCTGTAACTTATATAGTCGTATAACTTTTACATAATCGGCTTTATAATAGCTACCTTCTTTATATTTCCCCTTCATTTCACGCTTTTAACATGCGCTGATCCGGTCTTGAATAATACGCCGTGTAAAAAGACTTTATCTTCTTGTCAAACCGAAGGCTCCAAGCCGAAATAACCAACCCCAACGAGAAATCCGCCGGGCTTGGTTGGAGTTACCTGTCATCCTATGAAACGCCAAGTTATTTTGCATGGATCCCAATTAACGGCAACCGTTTCTTGGCTGCTCTCTTCTTGTCTACATTACTCCGCCGTCACCCTGCTTTTTCGGGACTTACCGGACGTCCGCTTCTTTACATACCATGACAAACCGGCAAGGATCATGAAGACCATGCAGCCGATCACAGCCCAGAGCAGTGAACCTTTCCGTACACCGGCGTACAGTGCGCTCATAGCCACAGTATGCGGAAACACACCGATCGCCGTCGTCAGCATGTAACGAAATAGGTTAACCTTTAAAAGCCCGGCGGCATAGTTGACGGCATGATAGGGGATAAATGGAACGAACCGTGCGATCAGAAGGCCTTTAAATTCACTGGCTCTCAGCCAATCCTCCATTTTGGCAAGATACGGTTCAAACCGCGTACCTGCAAAATAAGAAGAGAACGACCAGGCAAGCCAATATCCCCCAAAAGCTCCGATGATCCCTGAAGTCCACAAGCAGAGACCTCCCCAATATGGCCCGTAGACTTCCAGAACCATCACGGCGGTGATTTCGCCTGGCAGCGGAAGCATATTTAGCAGGGTTTGAAACAGAAACACAGCGACGAAGCCAATGAAACGATAGTGGCGTATCCACGCGACAATTGATTCCGCATCCCCTGTTTGCAGCACATAAACGGTATATATCGCAAAGGCGGTCAGGAGCAGCATTCCAATCCATTTCATCATATGCTTCATCGTTTAGGGACGAAGCATCAGCTCATAATCATGGTTTGCATCTTGATAGTTTTGCAGCGTCTTCAAAATATCGTTCACGATCAGCTCGCCTGCCGCTCCTTTATGAAATTCTGCCATTTTTCCGCGGATCCGATCGGCTGTCGTCGGCGCCCCGAGAAAATCCCGAAGCTGCTCCGCGAGCTGGCGGACATTGGATGAAATCTGGGCCATGCCGTTGGTTTTAAAATAGCGGGCGTTTTCCCTCTCCTGACCGCCATACGGACTCAGAATAAAAATCGGCAGCTTCAGAATGACGGCTTCGGACAAAGTTATGCCTCCAGCCTTCGTTACGATGCAGGAGGACGCGGCCATCAGATCATGAATGTTTTTGACGTATCCAACAATATTCACCTGCAGCTGACCCGAAAACAGTGTCGTCAATTTTTCATAGGCTTGCTGTTTGCGTCCGCATACGACTGTAATTTCGCAAACTTCCTGGTCAACCAGCAAATGAATGAGCTCCACCAGCTGCTGGAACACCGTAAATGTGCCTGCCATAATCAAAATACGTTTCCCCTTGGCCGCTCCTTGTGCAGCACGGCGCAGCGGGGCTTCAACGGCTGCTGTATAGAATTGGGGCCTCACAGGGATACCCGTAACGCTGATTTTCTCCGCTGCGGCGTCATAGTTTTGGACCATTTGGTTCTTAATCTCGTTAGTAGCCACGTAATACGCGAACGTATCCGGATGAATCCAGCGGGAATGCAGGGCATAATCGGTAATGACCGTAAACGTACGCGCGGCGTGAACGCATTCTCGCTCCGAAATGACGCCGAAAGGGAATGTATTGATGATCGCATCGGGCCGGAAACGGCTGATCGTCTCCAGCATTTTGCCTTTCACGAGTCCGTTCAGGTACCGCATCACCGGCCCGGATGGATTGGAATCTCGGGTCATGTAATAGCTCCAGCCATAATAATCGAAGCCCAATTGGGACGTAAATGTGCTCATTTGATACACTTTCGAGAACAAGGAATTGATTACCGGATGAGCTTCCTTCATGAGGTCAATGATTTGCACCTGGTTGACCTGCTGCGCATGAAAATAGTGCAATAACGCCGAAGATACTTGAAGATGGCCGTCTCCAAAGCCGGCTGTCAAAATCAAAATACGCGGGCGACGGTTAGACATGCTTGTTCCCTCCCTTTGGTCTCATCGGATTGCCAGGCGACACAAGTTGATGCCTGATCCGGTCAGGATGATCTGCCAAGAGTTAACCGTAGTTACGCTGATACGAAAAATCCTTGCCGGGGATGACCAATATATGGTCCAAAATAAACTGCTGCTCTTTCTCGGAAAGGCCGGACCGTTGAATCATATGGCGGATACGTGTTTCCAACTCATGCATGGACTGCAAAAACAAATCCATATCCTGAAGCTTCTCATACATGCCTCTCACTCCCCATCTATATTCAAATTCCATGGCTTCAATTTCATTTAGGACGGTTTCCACAGATTTCGGATCGGTTCGCTGCCCGATGTACGGCCAAGATGTGACAAACCGTACAGGTCTTCCATTGTCCGCAGGACATTTAAATGGGTGATGTTCTGATCAAATACGGCTTGACGAATATGATCCCCCACGATGATCGTCGGGATATGATTCCGGCTGCCGTAATCGTCTTCGTCCCAGGTTAAAATCAGGACGCTGTTGTGGCTTTTCGCCCATTCGACATAAGGGCCCATGTTCTGTTTAAGCCACTTGTCTGCCGACTGGATCGTTCCGTCATGCATATCATGATCCAGGTTAGGGATCACAAAGGAAACGGTCGGAAGCTGGGTGTAATCAGCCGGGAAATCTGTGAATCTCCGGTTTGCCGATTTCGGAATGTTCGTAAAGTTCACCCAGGGACTATGCTTTCTTCCGTACGACTTGTTGGTGCACACGGTCGATCCGACGGAAGGAAGATCTTCGGAGTATCCGGCAAAAGTAAACTTGTGTTTGAACAGCTCGCTTGCCAGATTGGGCACGGTAAACGTATGTCCGCAGGAATCATTGTGAACGCCTTGATCGGACCCGGAAAACAGGATTAAATAATTCGGCTGGCTTGGATGAGCATTGGCATACGATTCGGTGAAATACGCCCCTTGCTTAGTCAGGCTGTTCATATAGGGTGCCGCCCGATTCCCGATGATGTTTTGGCGGGAATGGTTCTCCTCCACGACGATGACGACATGATCGGGAACCTTTGCCGTTTTTCCGCTTTGAGCTGCATTTTGGCCAACGGGTTTCATCGTCTGGGGCTTTGATACTCTTTCCCCAGCCTCCGCTTGCCCAGTTCCCTTGGGCCCGGCACAAGAACACAAAATACTGAGGAGAACAAACAGTATTGAAAATTTACGCATATGCATTAACATTTCACTTCCCTGCTGGCAGTTGATCTTCTTTGTTCACATGCCGGGGCAAAATCTTTGATTCGTATTTTTCATACCATCCGAGACCCGCTTTAAATGAACGGGATACGAACGTGAAGCGTGCCGCAAGATGGTGCACGCCTGCTGCAACAATGATACCGATCAACGCCCCACCCAATACGTCGAACGGATAATGTACACCCGTCCATACCCTGGAGAACGCAATACACGCAGCCAAGATCAGCCAGATGACCCCTTCGCTTCGGCGATATATCACGAAAATCGCGGCAATGGCAAATGTTCCAATAGAGTGATCACTTGGAAATGATGCATTAGCAGGATGCGGGATCAACTGGAGCACCGAATGGGCGACAAACGGACGGTTCCGGTAAAATATGTGGCCGATCACCCAACTGATTCCAAGCCCGATGGCAGCGGAGACGACGGACTCCACCACCATTCTCCGGTTGCTCTCCTTACGGGTGAACCAATAAACCAGCAGACCGGCAAAAAACAAATAAAACGCTCGTTCAGCCAGGATACGCATAACAGGATTCAGGGAGGAAACGGATCTTCCCCACTCGTTAATGACATGAAATAGTTGATAATCGATTTGGCCCATACTCATTCTCATACTCCTTCTGCTTGTTCTGATCTGATAACGATCCGTAGAGATCAGCTTAACGCAGGAATATGAAAATTTAATGAGAATCAACCCATCAATGGCATCGGCTTAGGAGGATACCGCCGGGAACGACAAGGTTACCCGTGTTCCTTCGTCTTCGACGCTCGTCATGACGATCTCGCCTTGATAATGCGAAATGAGATTTTTGGCGATCGCAAGGCCCAGGCCCGTTCCTCCAATCTCCCTGCTGCGGGCCCGGTCCACGCGGTAAAACCGGTCGAAAACATGCTGGATCTCGGCCGTCGGTATGCCGATTCCATAATCTTGAATCGATATGCATACCCGTTTGTTTTCTTCATAGCAGCGAATGTCGATTTCTTTATGTTCCGCTGAATACTTGACTGCATTTTCAATGACGATCAACAGCATCTGCTCCAGGTGAAGCGGGTTGATCCTCAACATTTTACCGGTACCCTCTGCTTTCATACGAAAAGCGAATTCCGGATACAAATCCTCCATCCGCTGAATGGTTTGGGCCATAAACGGTTCGATCCGAATCCGTTCGATATGATCGGTCAATGCCGCTGAATCTGACCTGGACAGTGCCAGGAGCCCTTGTACGAGCCCCTTCAGCCTTCGGACTTCCTGAAGGGACGCATTCAGCGACTCCTCCAGGATGGCCGGATCCTTTTTCCCCCATCGGTTCAGCATGTTCAAGTGACCTTCCAGAATGGTGATGGGCGTGCGCAGCTCATGCGAAGCATCGTCCACGAACTGCTTTTGCTGGCGGAATGACACTTCCAGTTGGTCCATCAGCTCGTTGAACAGGCTGGCCAACTGTGATAATTCATCCCCGTTTCCGATGTTTCCGACGCGTTCCTGAAGCCCGTTTTGCTTCACATTTTGGATGGTAACAGCAAGCGCCTTAACCGGCCGCAAAAACTGTTTCGCGATCGCCCAGCCGCTGGCAGCGCTGATGCATACGGCCAGAAAGCCCCCGATGACCATGACCCACAGCAGCGTCGCGTTAAAATGGTCGAAAGTTTCGAGATTCGTCGCCATTTCGACCGTTCCCGATTCGTTCTTGATCGCAAAGGGTGTCCGGTAAATGAGAATGTGATCCTCTCCATGCCACGCATCCTGCAATGAGCTGGTCGTACTCGGAAGCGGGGTGATCCACTTCGGATTAAAATGGTTCGTGACGAGCAGCAGATTCGCCCCTTTATCGTCAATCAGGCGGATCATTTGATTTTTACCGAGAATATTGCGAATGAAAGAGCTCGCTTCCGGTGATTCCAATGATTCCTTCGTTGCCTGCTGTTCCTGCAAATAGCCCTGGACCTGCGACATCATGACGTGAAGCGCGTCCCGTTCCTGCTTCAGCATCCAGTGCTTCAATACCAGATACTGGGCAAAATTGTACGTAGCGAACAGCAGAAAAATGAGCAGTGTAGCGCCAATCATCAGCTTCCATATGACAGGCAGCCGCTTGAGCCAATCAGTTATTCGCCTCATGTCCGCATCACGTATCCCATGCCGCGTACGGTTTGGATGACGCTTTCTTCTCCGGCAGAATCTAATTTATTTCGCAAATACCGGACATACACATCAACCACATTCGTCTCCACCTGCGAATCGTAGCCCCATACCAAGTCCAGCAGCATATCCCTGGTCTGGACCAGGTTTGGATGCTTCATAAACACGGCCAACAGATCGAATTCACGCTTCGTCAGCTCGATGGGGGTACCGCCCCGGGTAGCTACTCTGGCATCCAGATCCACCGTGATGTCCCTGAATGTCAGAACTGCCCGGTTCGGTTGATCCTGAAGCTCAATCCTGCGGAAAATCGCGCGCATGCGGGCCAGAAGCTCCTCGATGTCAAAAGGTTTGGCGATATAGTCATCGGCACCGCTGTCAAGGCCCTGCACCCGGTCTTCGAGACCGTCTCTCGCCGTGAGCATGATGACCGGGGTACTTTTCGCATTCCGGAGCCTGCGGCACACCTCTACTCCGTCCAAATGAGGCAGCATGATGTCCAGCAGGATCATATCCCATTCCTCCGCCAAAGCGAGCTGAAGTCCACTGGATCCGTCATAGGCGGCCTTCACAAAGAATTGCTCATGCTCGAGTTCGAGCTGGATGAAACGCACCAAGCTCTTTTCGTCTTCTATAATAAGTATCCGTTTCATTGATATCTCCTCCAGGTTACTGCTGCGAAGACAAGTATATTGGAATTTCATGAGAAAATGATGAGAAGATAGGCACTGTTGCCATCAACAATCAGTACTAGTTTGATCATACCTTGGAATTGTAAACAAATGATAATCCTTCCTAACATTTTCTGTATACAAAAAGCAGAGCCTCACAAGAGACCCTGCCTTGAATGCTTTTTATTTTTGGCTGCCTGCATTTTGTCCGTTACTACTCTGTTCATTCGAAGCCTGACTGCTTGCTGTCTGCCCGCCGGAAGCCTGTCCATTGTCGGAAATGACGCGACGAGCGGTTACAAAGGTATGATCCCAGGTGCTTCCTGCAAAATCGGACACCGTCACGCCAATACCAACTCTGTAGGTATGCAGCAGTTGTCCGTTGCCTATATAAATGCTAACGTGATTGATGTCGCCGTCATGATTCGTATCAGAGAAAACCAAGTCCCCTGGCTGTAATTGATCCTTGGACACCGGCGTGCCTACCTGCGATTGCTCTCTTGATGAGCGTGGCAGATCGATGCCGTTTTGCTTGAACACATATTGCGTGAATGAAGAACAATCGAATCCATCCGTTCGGCCGGATGGTGCCCCAAACTGATAACGAACGCCTAGAAATTGTTTGCCTGTCGCGATGACCCGATCCGCCACGGAGCTGTCAGATACCGAGGCTGCGTGAACCGGATGGGCCGGCAGCAGCATGCTTCCGGAAAAAGCAACGGAGAGGCACACGCCGATTCCCATAAAAGTTTTGACGATACGGCTCTTTCTGTTGAGGTTCGTGTTGTTGTTCATAAAGACCCTCCCTAGAAGTCGTATTGGATAAGTGAAATTCATGCGGATTAGTGCTTTACCTTTCACAAACAGTTATAGGCGATAGAAATTAAAAAATGATGAGAATGTCCAATATCCTCCTCAAGCAATTTTATCCAAGCCCATGCCTGCAAAGTAGAAACAAAGTACCGCTTGCTATCACCTTTTATAGGATCCAAATCAACATAGCAACGACTTATGTATCCGAACGCATAAATTGGCCCAGCTTACCGAACCATAACCGATAGCTCATCAATGCCAGCAAAATGCTGGTGAGCGCCGCCGACGAAGCGAACGCAAACATGATCAAAATTTGATAACGGACCGCCTCCAGCGGACTGGCGCCGGCCACGATCATGCCCGTCATCATGCCGGGCAGTTGGACGAGCCCGACGGTCTTCATCCCGTCGATCGTCGGGATCATGCTGGAACGCGCCGAGCGGTTCAGCATGCGATGGATCGCCTGCCGCGGGCTCGCGCCGAGGGACAGCAGCGTTTCCACTTCTCCCCTCGAGGTCACCGCTTCCCGCTTCATTTGGTTCAAAAACAAACTGGACACGACCATGGCGTTGCCGATGGTCATGCCGCTGATCGGGATAACATAACGCGCTGTGAGCGGGATAATGCTTAGAGCGAGCAGCAACCCCATCGTCACAACTTCCGTAATCGTAATGGTCAAACCAACGTACAAATAGATGCGCTTGAGCCCTTTTCCGCGCTTGCCCGCATTCCAGGTAGCTACCGCAATCATAATGACCAGGATGAAGGCAACAAGCAGGAAATGGTGTGTGCCAAATATGTATTGAAGAACAAACCCGACAGCGAGCAGCTGTATCGCGGAGCGAATCGTTCCATATAGAATATCCCGTTCCAGTCCGAGCTTTTGCCATATGGATATGCCGACGGATACCGCAATAAATACAAGCGTAGAAGCCAGTGCGATCAAAGACATGATATTCCTCCCTCGGACAAAGTCCCATTGGAGAGCGACCATACCCTTTCCCCGATCCGTGCCGCTTGGTCGCGATCATGGGATATCCAGGCATAGCCCGTTCCCTCCTGCCGATTGATGTCCGTAATCAAACGCTCAACCGCATATTTACTGACATCATCGAGCGAGGAAGTGATCTCATCCAGCAGCAAAAGCTTGGGGCGCAGCAATAAGGACCGCACTAGAGCCACCCGCTGCTTTTCACCGCCCGAAAGGGTGGAAGCTTCTTTGGACAAGCCCATATCTCCAAGCCCAACGCTTGACATCAGATGAGCCGCATAGGCTGGATCATATTCCGTATGATGCAGCCTGCTCACCGTACGCAGATTATCTTCGATGGAACCCTCAAGCATGACGGGCGTTTGACTGACGTAGCAGACGTTCATCCGCCAGGCTTGTGGATTCCACTCATGCAGTGGCTTTCCGAGCAGAAGCATTTCCCCGCTGTCCGCTTCATCGAGCAGGCCAAGAATGCGCAGCAGGGTGCTTTTGCCTTGGCCGGACGGCCCGACGAATACAATTTTCTCCCCTGCGGGGACGGTGCCGGCGATTTTCGAAAAAATGATTTGATTAGAGACCGAGGATATCGTTTTGCTTAAATTCGTAAATGACAAGATGTTATCGATCATTCATATAAATCTCCTCTGCGTGTGGCTTACTATCGTCGATTACCATCCATTTTAAACATTCGCAGTCGGCTTGTCATGGCTTAAGGATCGATCGGTCTTCACTCATTTGCCTAGTTGTCGTGAGCAAATCGAGCATGCAGAAGCAAATGGAACAAACCGGGAAATAAAAAAGCCGCGAAGATCGCGGCTTATCGAGTATTCAATTCGTTGAGGCAGCGTACCGCCAGATGGCTGTAATATTCCGCAGCCGGGAGCAGCGCGTCCTCTTCCGGATTAAACTTCGGATGATGCAGCGCATAGGGCGAGTTAGACCCTACATATACAAATGCGCCTGGGATGTGCTGGAGATAGTAGGAGAAATCCTCCCCTCCCATGCTTGGTCCAAGCACTTTGGTGACATAGCCGGATTCCTCCGCCGCATCGCTGGCGAACTTGGCCCAATATGCGTCGTTGATCGTGGCTAGCGGTCCGGGATACCATTTCAGCTCGGCCGACACCCCTGCCGATGCTCCGATTCCGTCAATAATTTGCCGGATCGTGTCCGGAATGCGTTTCTGAACCTCCACATCGAGCGTTCTTACCGTTCCTTCGAGCTCCACTGTCCCAGGAAGGACGTTCCATGTGTTCCCACCAGAGATTCGGGTGACGCTGACCACGACGGCATCGAGTGCACTGACCCGGCGGCTGGTGATCGTTTGCAGAGCCAGGATGATTTGGGAGGCGGCGACGATCGCATCGGTCCCTTTCTCAGGCGTTGCCGCATGGGCACCGATTCCGTTAATGACGATTTCGAACCGGTCAACGCCGGCGGTGATGGCGCCTTCGCATGTGCCCAGTTCCCCTACCGCAAGCTCCGGCGAATTGTGAAGGCCGAAGATCGCCGATACGCCCTCCAACCCACCGGAGTCCACCACGTCTTTAGCTCCGTGTCCAGTTTCTTCGGCCGGCTGGAAAATGATCCGTACGGTTCCTTGAAGCTCTTGCTCCTTTTCCTTCAACAGATAGGCGGCTCCCAAGGCGACGGTTGTATGAAAATCGTGGCCGCAAGCATGCATTTTTCCTGCAAACTTGGATCGGAACGGAACGTCCGTCTCTTCATCGATCGGCAGCGCGTCGATATCCGCCCGCAAGGCCATGATCGGTTCCCTGCCAGTGCCGATTTGGGCGATGACCCCCGTCTTAAGGTTGGGTAAATCCAGAATTTCAATATTGGCTTCCTTCAGCCACGCTTTGATTTTGCGCGTCGTTTCGAACTCTTCATTGGATAATTCGGGTTCCAGATGCAGATTGCGGCGGATGTCCACCAAGCGTTCCTGCAGCTTCGCAGCGGAACCGGTATTCGTTATACCGGGATTGGCCATACGAATTCCTCCTTCTAACTCCGATGATGTAGTATACATTGTCATTCTTCAAGGTACCGGCTTAATTCTTCGGTATAGCGCTCAATAAAGTGCAATATCAGCTTCTGCTCGTCCGGGGAATAACTGTCGAAGTCCCGGTCGATATCCGAGCTTCGGGACTCGTGATACCGGTAATGGCCTTCGAATGCAAGCTGTCCAAGCTCCGTCAGCCGGAAATGGACCTCTTTCTTGTTATCCTCCCGCTGGAACTTGCAGATGAGTCCCTTTGAGCCCAATTTGGCGATCGTCTTGGAGGCGGTTCCCTTGGTGATGTTCAATATGCCGGCAAGCTCCGTCAGATTGGAGTCCTGATGCCTTCCAATGGCTTCAATCATATGGATTTCCGAATAATACAGCAGCATGCCGGACACATATTCTTTTGGTTTTTTATTCAGGAGATTATAAATTTCAAACATCCGTCCCAAGGCCAGGTCCACTTGAATATGAAACTGATCCAATACAAACGCTCCTCTAAATTGTTGTGTTCGTCAGAAACATTCACCTCATCTTATCCATTCTTCCAAAATCCGTCAACCAAACGCAAGGACCCATCGTGAAATTATGAAATGAACCTTTTCCAATGCCAGCTAGTATCGTCTAAAAAGTGTCGCCCAGCATCGGTCGGACCGTTAGCTCTTCGACGACCGCCTGCGGACTTAAAGACAAGATGGCTGCAACCAGCAAACCGATGTCGCTGCCTTCCAGCAGTCGGTCCGGGGCTGTTCGCTCATTGGGAACGCGTCGCTCGGTAAAGGTACCGCCGGGATGGATCAGCGTCACACCGACTCCGGCAGGCTTCAGTTCCTCCCGCAGACCGAGCGTGTAATTTCGGAGCGCCGCTTTGGAAATGCCGTACAGCGAGGTATCCGCCCGCAGTCCGGCCGTCGACCCGATGACCAGAATGCGTGGGTATTCACCTTGGCGGATCAGCGGAAGCAAAGTTCGCACCCAATTGTAGTTGGATACGACATTGGCCAGAAGGATGCGTTCCAGCTCTTCACCCTTTGGCTCTGTAACAGAACGGGTGTCATCGAAGAAAGCTGCAGCGTTTAAGACGAGAACGTCCGGTTGGAATTGATGTTCCTTCATATATATAATGAGCCGATCCGGAGTTTCCTCGCTCGTCTGGTCTGCCGTGAAAACCAGTGCATTTCCACCAAGCGAGGTTCGCGCTTCGGCCAATGATTCCCCGTTCCGCCCCACCAGCAGCAGTTCATGACCGGCGATGGACAGCTGCCGGGCAATCTCAAGTCCGATCCCCCGGCTGCCCCCCGTAATGATGACTCTCATCGAAATCCCCCATATCATCCGGTCTTTAGTCCCTTTGATTCGGTTAAATAAAATACTCCGTGTCATGGCTCTGGACCGGGTTGTTGATCGCCATATAAATCTTTTCCACAATACTCAAGAGCTCCATATCGTTCCGGTTACGAGGCCGATCGAACGGAACGTCGAAGATTTGCTGGATGCGGCCGGGACGCGGACTGAGAAGGACAATCCTTGTCGCCAAATAGACGGCTTCAGCTACATCATGCGTAATAAAAAAGATCGTCTTCTTCTCTTTCTCCCAAATACGTATCATTTCGTCCTGCAAGGTCAACCGTGTCAAATGATCCACCGCGCTGAAAGGCTCGTCCATAAGGATAACCCGCGGATCGGCTACCAGCGTCCGGGCAAGCCCGGCGCGCTGCCTCATGCCCCCGGAGAGCTGATGTGGATACTTGTCCTCGAAACCAGCCAAGCCTACAAGCTCGATCGTCTTTTGAACTTTGGCGCGCCGCTCCTCGCGGCTGACGCCGGCAATCTCCAAGCCGAATTCGATATTGCGGCGGATGCTCCGCCAAGGGAACAACGCGGAATCCTGAAACACGACGCCGATGTCACGGCTGGTTCCGGCTTGCGGAACCTGATCCAGCAGCACCTCTCCGCTCGTCTGGGATAGCAGGCCCGCGGTAATTTCCAGGAGCGTGCTTTTTCCGCAACCGCTTGGACCAAGCACGCACACAAATTCCCCGTCCTGCACCGTCAGGTTAATGTCGTGCAGCGCATAGGTTTGCTCTTCATCGATGTTTTCGTATTCCTTGGTAATATGCCGAAGCTCGATAGTCGGCATGACATCAGCTCCTTTCCCGCTTCCCCATTTAATTGTTCGCCTTGTATTTCCCCAGCTTCAGCCTTTTGGCGACGCGCTCCGCAAACGTGTTGTCGAATGTGCCGTCGACCGAAATTTTGTCCCGCTGCATGCCGTATTGATTCAGCAGATCCTCGGTCACTTGCAGGCGGTTTTTATCAACGATCGGATCGTTCTCCCAGAGGACGATTTCCGATTCGATTGCAGTACGTGCCGTCTTCTCATCAAGGTTCAAATACTTGGCTGCCCAAGGCAGGAATTCATCCAGATGCGTCTTGGCGTATTCGTTGGCATAGAAATACACTTCGAGCACGCGTTCGACTACTTCTGGCTGCTCATTGATCAGCTTCTCGCTGGCTACCAGCACGCCGGTTTGGTATTTCGGCATAAACTCCCAAGTCTTGGCCAGCACATTGCCCTTACCGGCTTGCTCCGCCATCGTTGCGAACGGCTGGTGAATAATCGTGGCATCGACTTCACCCGACTCAAACGTCGCGTAGGCGGATTGATACACGCCGTTCGGCACAAGCTGAACATCCTTTTTCGGATCGATGCCGTTCTGCGAGAGCACCTCCATCAAGGTGAGCGGCATACCTCCGATCGGCTGCGCAGAACCTATTTTTTTGCCTTTCAAGTCGGCGAACGACTTGATTTCGGGCTTGGCGATAATCCAGTAAGCCCCGCGGCTTCTCCACATATTGCTGACGACTTTAATTTTCACCCCGTTCACAATGGCAGGGATATAGGTTCCGGGATCCCCGTCGGCGATGTCGACCTCTCCGGCACCGAAAGCCGCAACCGGGTTAATCGTATCGACAAAGTTTAAATGAATGCCGGCATCCTCATACCAGCCTTTATCAATGGCAAACTGATTGGCAATTCCGGTCATCCCTTTGGAAAAACCGGCCGTAAGGTTGACTTCCTTGTTATCCCGCCCTTTCCATGGCGGAACCCCTGAAGCGATATCCACAGTTGTATTGTCCAGTGTACTTGAAGCTGCCTCCGTGCCGTTTCCAGCTTCGGCAGAACCAGTGGAGCTGGAGGAAGCGGGAGCATTCTTGGAAGGCGAGCCGCAAGCGGCGAGCGTGAAAACCAGGGACAATGAGATAACACCGCTAATTGATTTGCGTAACCATTGATTTGAGTACATGTTCCTCTTTCCCACCCTTTGTACAATGTATAATTTTATAATCAGGCGATCCGGCTCGGCATCCATCGGCGGCATACCAATCTCTCGATCAGGTTGATCAGCCCGACGAACAGAACGGATAACACCGTCACCACAATGATAACTAAATATAATCTTGGCGTATTCAGCACAGCCTGAGACTCATTCAGCAGGAAACCAAGCCCATTCTTCGCTGCTGCCATCTCGGCAAATACGACGCCGGTGATCGCCGTCGCCGCCGTCACACGCAGCCCGTTGAAAATGGAAGGAAGCGCCGAAGGCAGCAAAACCTTGAATACCGTTTGCGCCCGGCTCGCCTTAAACACTTTGGCCAGCTTCAAATGCTCCGTTCGGGTCTGCTTGGAACCCGTAACGGTGTTATACAAAATGTTAAAAAAACAGAAAAGAATGACCAGGACGACCTTGCTCTTGAAGCCGATGCCGAACCATACAATGAGCAGCGGCATGATAGCCGTCTTTGGAATGGCCATGATCGCCGCCATCAGCGGGTCGATCAGCTTTTCCAATAACGGGAATGAGACGAACAGCACTCCAAGCCCGATGCCCGCCACCGCCGAAATGAGATACCCTACCGCAACCTCTTGCAGGGAAACGGACAAATGCGGCCAAAGTGTGTTTTCTTTGAGCATATATACGAACTCCTGTACGATCTGGGAAGGGGAAGCCAAGAATACCCGGCTCACCCACTCCTTGGACACCGCCAGCTGCATGCCCGCCAGCAGTACGGCAATAAATGCGATTTGAACAAATCGGATCCATAGGTTTTTCGCTTTAGTGTCTTTTCTGGTACGTAACGCCATGCGATGACTCTCCTTTCCTTCAGGCGTCCCCTACGACTACTTCAAATGATAGAAAGAACCGTGAATGTTGACGTACTGCTCAGGTGAGCCTTCCTGACCGCTGTTCAGTCCGACTAGAAACGGACGCTCTCCCCTTGATTGCAAGTACTCCCTTGCGGGTCCCTCTTGATCGGGCTCCAGAAAAACCAGTTGGAACGTACCCAGAAAAATGACTTGTTTCTTGCCCTTCCAATAGTCGTCATAGACGGCTTCCCCGGCCTCTAAGTGGAGCCATTTCGTCCATCTGCCGACCGTCTTTCCCAAGTCGCGAACCGTAAACGCCACATAATCCAGAGTTATGGGACCCCGGGCATGATCCGTAATGGTGCCGTTTGCCGTCAGTTCGGCCCTTCTGTCTTCATCGGAATCGTTCCATTGGATGAAGAATGGCAGCGGCAGTCCTTCGTCAGGCAATCCTGCGAACAACAGCTTCCATTCCAGCAGTTTTCCGTCCGGCCTTCTGCGGGAACAATCTACAGGACCGATCACCTGATTGCCCTCGGCGGCCAGCTGCTCCGCCAACTCATCAATTTGCTCCGTCCGCAGCGCGATCCGGCTGAGCCCTTCGACATAACCGTCACCTGCCAGCGTATCCACGAGCCCGTAACGTTGGGTATCCTGGTGGGGAGGCAGCAGCTTCGGGTCAAAAATGCCGATCCATTCAATATAGCGAAGATCAAAATACGTTAGCGCGTTGTACGTTCCTACCGATTCGTGCCTCCCGCCGTTCACCGTATGAATCCCCAGCCCTGCAAGTTCTTCCGGCGCTTGCTCAGGTTTATTCACAAAATGTACGGCATGATCAAACGTTAATTGGACTCCCATGGTTCGCTCCTCCTTGGCTTGTTTAAGGATGAATGATAATCTTGCCGAAAAATTCCCGTTCTTCGATCAAACGGTGCGCTTCCCTGATCTCTTCCAGCGGCAGTACGCGGTCGATGACAGGCTTCAGTTTTTTACGGCTTACCAAATCCAGCAGCGTATGCAGATCTCCCTCTCCCCAGCCGTTGGAGCCGATGATCGAAATCTCACGGACCCATACGTACCGGAGGTCCGTAACGGCCTCGAATCCCGTCGTCGCTCCGCAGGTCAGAATCCGTCCTCCTTTGCGCGTCGCTTTGATGCTCTGCGGCCAGGTGGCTTTGCCGGTATAGTCAACGACAATATCCGCGCCTTGCTTGTCCGTCAAAGCCCATACTTCCTTGGAAAAATCGGTTTTGCTGTAATTGATCACATGATCCGCTCCAAGCTCCTTCAACTTCTCCGCCTTGCTGTCCGATCCGGCTGCCGCAATAATGCGTGCCCCTGCCAGCTTAGCGATCAGCACCGCGGCATTCCCTACGCCGCCGCTAGCCCCCAAGATGACGATCGTTTCGTTGGCCTGAAGCCTGCCCTGCGTAATCAGCATCCGCCAGGCCGTTCCATAAGCGATCGGAAGTGCAGCCGCCTCGTCAAAGGAGATGTCTTCCGGTAGAGGAATCAAATTGATTGCCGGAACCTTTACGTATTCCGCCAGTCCACCCGTCGTATCCTCACCGAGTGCCCCTTTGCCCGGGATATGCGGATCGATCAGGACCCGGTCACCGGGATTAACGTTCGTGACCCCGGATCCGATCTCTTCGACGACGCCGGCGACATCTCCACCTGAAATATGGGGCAGCTCCAGTTTTCTTCCTGGAATCCCTCTCCTGACGAATATATCCAAATGGTTCAGGGATACCGCCTTAACTCTGACTAGAACTTCTCCATGACCGGCTTCTGGTTTCGGATAATCCCCCACCACCACATTGTTTCGATCTCCATGTTCAAGAATCAGCGCTGCTTTCATATCGATTTGCCCACTCCTTTTTGTAATTGTTCGGCCAACATTTGTTTGAGCCGCGTCCGATCCACTTTCCCCGGACCGGTCAGCGGAAAAGCGTCCAATTCGTAAATCTCGCGAGGATGCGCATAGGCCGGTCCCCGCTCGATGAAGAAGCGCTTGATTTCCTCACGATCGGTGGGATGATTCAACACGACATATGCTACCGGCACCTCACCCTTGAGTTCGTGAGGGACCGGAAGAACACAGGCATCCTCGACATGCGGGTGCTGGAGCAGGATGTTTTCGACTTCCTTCGGATAGACGTTTTCGCCGCCTACGTTGATCATGTCGTCCTTGCGTCCAACAATGTAGACATAACCCTCATCGTCCTGCCACGCCATATCTCCTGTTTTGAGCCAGCCGTCTGAGGTGATCCGTTTGCGCGTCACGTCCGGCAGATTCCAATAGCCGTCCGCTACGCCGGGGTTACTCACCCACAATTCGCCTATCGTTCCTTCCAGGACATCTGCTTCTGTCTCATTCACGATCCGAATCGAACATCCCGGCAGCGGAAAGCCGGCCGATCCCGGCTTGTGCAGACCTTTACGCGATTCCAGCACAACCGGTCCTCCTTCGGTAAGGCCGTAACCTTCATACACCTCGATGCCCATCCACTGCTTGATGTCCTCCAAGAGTTCAACCGGCGTATCGGACGACCCGCATATCGCATACTTCAGTGAGCTGAGATCATAAGAAGCGGATGACTCTTTCAGGTGAGTCACAAGCATGCGGTACAGGGCTGGAACGCCGGAAATATAAGTGGCCCGATGCGTCCCGATCGCATGAAAAATAGCCGCTGGCTCAGGCGCCGGTAGGATAACGGCAGATGACCCGGAATAAAACACCGCCTTCATGGACAGCATGGCATTCTTATGATAAAGAGGCAGGGATATCACGATCCGGTCTTCCGGCTGCAAGTCGCGGATTTCGGCAATCGACGTTACGTTCCACAGCTGACCGCTGTGAGTGAGGCGGCACCCTTTGGGATTTCCCGTAGATCCGGAAGTGTACGGAAGCAGGCATAAATCGCCTCCGCGGGTCGGATACAGGTCCAACTGGGTATCCTGTGACGATAGTATTTCATCATACACCAATGAATTCAGCCCGTGATCGTCCGGATGTGATTCCGTCGTGCAGATGACGCTTGCCGCGACATCAGCCTCCTGATGAATGATCTTTGCCTTGTCCCCCATAGATGAGTGGTAGACCAGCAAGCGGCTGCCGCTATCCCTGTAAATATAAGCAAGCGTATCTGCGCCCAGCTTCGAATTCATCGGCACCGGAACCGCTCCTATGGTCATCAGTCCGAAGCAGATTTCCAAAAACCTGAAGTCATTGATGAATAGCACGGCCACCCGGTCTCCGGGCTCAACACCGAGTCCGGCAAACAAATTGCCCGCCTGGTTTGTACGGCTCCGAAGCTCATCGTAGTTTATCGTTCTCCCTTGGGCAATGATCGCAGGACTTAAAGGAGCACGGGCTGCCGAGGAACGAATGATTTCTGCAAAATTGTAAGAGTTCATCGCTGCTCCACCTTTGTATTCTGAATATTGTTGGCTTCTTACTCCTGTTTTGAGCTAAACAATCCTCTTCCAATAGCAATCGCTTTACCGTTTGTATCGGCAGCCACGATGTCTGCGATGCTGACGGTCCTCCCCAGCTTGACTACGGAAGCGGTAAACAGCAGATCCCCTGCCCTCCCGGGACGCAGGTAGTCAATTTTGAGATCGACCGTCGGTACCGGCTGATTCAGCTGGCTGAACACGGCAAAATATCCGGCGATGTCGATGACAGTGGCAAGAATCCCCCCGTGGATATATCCGTCGGCGGATGTATAAAAAAGCTCGTTATAGGGCAGCCGAATCGTAACGGACTGTTCGTTCACTTCTTCGAGCTGGATGCCCAGAAATTGATGAAACTTCGTACCGGTCAGAACCGGCTCAATTGCTTCTCGAGTTAAAACGGCGGCCATTTGAGGTTCACCTCCTTTTTGTTTGCCTGTGAAACATTTTTATTCATACTAAACCGGTAGGAATTAAAAGTCTAATTGAACTTTTCTATAAAAAATCAAATAAAATCTATATGTCATTGACGCAGGGCTCGACATTGATCTATAGTTCTCACTAAACTTCGACAAAGAGGAGATCAATTCATGGAGACGCCGCTGAAGCAAATCTATCAGATTCGCATCCCGCTTCCCTTTCGACTCAATCACGTGAACAGCTATCTCGTTCAGGACGGGTCTTTTTGGAGCGTCATCGATCCCGGGCTGGACACCTTAGTTACCGAGAAATCATGGGTGCAGACGCTGCATCAGCTCAATGTAAAGCCCTCTGATATCCGCAATATTTACATCACGCATTTCCATCCTGACCATTATGGGTTTGCCGGTAAGATGCAGCGCTGGACGGAAGCCGACGTTATCGCAAGTCCCGAAACATTTACCTTGGCCGAGCGTTATTTCAGCAAAGAGCAGGGGGTGCGAAATCTCCATTTTTATTTAAAAAGCGGCATGCCGGAGACGCTAGCTCAGGATGTAGCTGAGCTGGACTCGCGGCTGCTCCATCAAATTTCCCCAATTACGGGTACAAGGGTAAACCTGCTCGAAGGTGACTCGCTCGTGCTCGCCGGGGAGCTGTATGAAATCGTACTTGGCGGCGGTCATGCCGAGGGCAGCGTGGGGTTTTGGAATGCGGAGAGGCAGGCGCTGATTGGCGGGGATCTGCTGCTGCAGAAAATCACGCCCAACATCACCTATCAGTTCGAAGAGGATGAGGGGAATCCGCTTGCGTCATATTTCGAGACATTGAACGCGCTGCAAAGACGGATGGTTCGCACCGTTCTGCCCGGACACGGACCGGTGTTTCAGCCGCAAACGGACTATTTTGAATCGGTGATCGCCCACCATAAGGAACGGCTCGATCATGTCCTGGGCATTGTACATGAGGCTGGAAGCGCTGGTACTACGATATATGACATTAGCATGAGTCTGTTCTCCAAAGTTTTTGACAACGACAGCGCACGGTTTGCGCTTGGGGAAACTGCAGCACACGTACGTTACCTGGAACGACAAAAACTCTTGCGGGTGCAAGAGTCCGGGGGAAAGTATTCCATATATGAAAATGTACAGTATTAGCTTCACATAGCCGTGATTCCACACATCCAGCAAAAATAGTACGATTCTCAAACCATCTCGATCTAAAAAAAAGAAAGGTCCGGTAAATCCGGACCTTTCGTCTCTTTCATGAAAAAAATCAATACAAACTTTCAAGCTCATCGATCAGAGAACCGACATAAGCGGCCGCACTCCGGATCGGATCGGGCTGAGACATATCCACCCCGGCCAGCTTCATCAGTTCCAGTGGGCTCATAGAGCCACCGGCTTTTAACACTTCGAGCCAGCGGTCCACTGCAGGCTGTCCTTCCTCCCGGATCAGCTTGGCAACGGCAGTAGATGCAGAGAGGCCGGCTGCATAGGTGTAAGGATACAAGCTCATATAATAATGCGGCTGGCGCATCCAAGTTAACTTGGCTTCTTCATCGATGACCACGTCCGCTCCCCAGAACGATGACAGGATATCGCCTTTCAGCTCGCACAAGGTTACCGCAGTGATTGGCACATTCTTCATGGCCAGATCGTAAACTCTACGCTGAAGCTCGCCTTCCAGTAAATGCGTCACAAAGTTATGGAAGTACGTACCGAGCAGTTGCGAAATCACCCAGCGGCGCATTCTAGGTTCATTGGACCGCGTAAGCAAATGATCCGCCAGCAAGAGCTCGTTCATCGTCGACGGTGCCTCGATAAAATACAGGGACGGACGGGCATTCGTCAGCCGCTGGTATTTCCCTGCGAGCATCAAATGGCCGGCATGCCCTACTTCGTGAGCGAGCGTAAACGCCCCGCGCATGCTGTCGGACCAACTGATCAGAATGTACGAGTGAACGCCCGGAATCGACGAGCAGAAAGCCCCCGTGCGTTTGCCGGCGTTGTCCGCGTAATCCACCCAGCGGTTGCGGAAGGCATCCGATACGATTTCCCCGTACTCCGGTCCGAGGATAGCCAGAGCTTCCTTGATCAGTTCACCGGCTTCTTGAAAGGATATTTCCGGGTTGTAATCGGGATCGAGCGGCGCTTTCAGGTCGGCAAACGTCATCTCATCCAACTGGAGCACCTTTTTCTTCAGAGCGGCATATCTGCGCATATGCGGCGCCAGCTCCTCCTGCAAAATATCCAGGACGTTATTGTACATCTCCTTGGTGACCTGCTGTGGCTGCAAAAGCATATCAGTCACGGACTCGTAACCGCGCAGACGGGATTCAATGACCTGTCGCTTGACTTCGGTGCCGTATGCCTCGGCAAACGTATTCCGGTATTTGTGCAGCGTGTCGCTGAACGCTTTAAATGAGTTGCGGCGCAGTTTCGTATCAGGCGATTCGCAGTACTTATTCTCGTACAGGGCAAACGAGACCGGTACTTCTTCCCCTTGGCCGTTCACCGCCTGCTTGAAGGTCATATCGGCCAGCTTGCTCCGTTCATAAATCCGGTAAGGGGCATCCAATACCTCGCCCAGCGAGGCCAGCACCTTCTCCGTTTCCGCCGTCAAGCGGTGAGGTTTCGTTTGCAGGAGCAGGCGAAGGCTGCGCTCGAATTCCTTCAGTTCGGGCCGATCTGCTATGTACTGGTCAATCGTACCGTCCGGAAGCGCAATGATTTCGGATTTGATAAAAGACAACGCCGAGCTGACCTGCGAAGCAAGGTCGCGCGCTTTCGAAGCGTTCGTCTGATTCTCCGGATTGATGCTGTCGCCGGACTGATGCAGGTAGGCGTACGCTCCTGCCCGGCTCATTCTGCCGGAAAGCTCTTCCTGGGCCTGCAGGCAGGCCAGCAAAGTGTCAGCGCCCTGACTTAGTTCGCCCTCATATTTCGTCACCGTGCCGATATCCCGCTGAATATCATTTAACTCTTGTTCCCATGCTTCTTTGGATGGAAAGATATCATCCAAGTTCCAGGTGGTTTCCACCGGCACTTCAGCCCGTGTTAAAATTTTCGACATGTGCAAAGCCCCTCTCCCAAGTACTAGAATTGACCATTGTATAAATACCAATATGCTCCATTGTAACATAGATGGATACTGTAACGGTAAGCGTTTTATTGATACAACGAATTGTTCTTCCGGTAGTGTGAAGGGGACATGCCGACGATTTTGCGGAAGGTGGCCAGGAAGTGGCTGTACTCCTCGAACCCGACTTCAGCGGCGATATCCGCAAGCGGCCTGTTTGTGGCCAGCAGCAGTTCCTGCGCTTTCCCGATTCTTACCTGCAGCAAATATTGGTAAGGAGACACCATTAAATGTGTGCGGAACAGAAGACGCAGATGGCCCTCGCTTGTATTGGCTACCTTAGCCAAATCTCCAAGTCTAATGGGAGCAGCATACGATCTTTGAATAAAAGCGCAAACTTCGCGCACCCTCTCGTCGATGACCGGTTCCGGGGTCATCAGATGCGGCTCCAGAACGCGGATCATTTCGGCAAACCAGTTCAGGCAAACTGCCTGTGTCTGCAGTTGCCTTGCGGCCTGGGAGATGGATAGCATACCGTCTCCTCTGCTGGAAGCCTTCTCCGAATCACGCGGCTGCCAGGCACGAACAAGATTATACCAGCTGTCCTTAAGCCTTTGCCCATCCTCAATGTTTTGAATCCGGAAGCGGGGAGGCAGCCCGTACAATTCGGACCACTCGATCCCATGCATGTAGGCAGACACACTGGCTGACAAATAATGGATCGCTCCTCTTTCCCCCTCCCCTCCTTCCGTCATAAAAGTGGTGTTTGGCGGAATCAGGACTACTTCTCCCGGCTGCAGGTCAAAGGCTTGTGCTCCAGCGAGCAGCCTGCGGCGGCCGGCCAGAATATACCACAGTGTAACGCCTGGGTTGCGGTACCCCGGAGCGTTCCATTCCGGGCTGCGGATCCATTCAAACGCAAACTGCAGCACCACTTTGTAGGGTTCATGAACGATTCCAATCGGATCAGGGAACATGTTTCAACAGCCACCTCGGGTTCGGTATGACAATGCCATGTTGTTCGTTTTTTATGAGAAAATCATCGTTCTTTTCTACTGGATCATCTTTCGTTTATTTTAACATAGATCTATGAAAGAGGACCTGGTCCAAGAAAGGGATGATGGAATGAAGGCCATTATGGTCATGTTTGATACGTTAAACCGGCGCATGCTTCCTTCCTATGGCTGCGATTGGACGCATCTTCCCAACTTTCGCCGATTGGAAGAGCGGACGGCGGTTTTTGACCGCAGCTTTGTCGGCAGCATGCCATGCGTGCCTGCACGCCGGGAGCTGCATACCGGGCGCTACAATTTCCTGCATCGGAGCTGGGGACCGCTTGAGCCTTACGACGATTCCATGCCGGAGATTTTGAAAAACGAAGGTGTACATATGCATCTGGTCACGGATCATCAGCATTATTGGGAGGATGGCGGGGCGACGTACCACAGCCGCTATACGACCTACGAGTTCATCCGCGGTCAGGAAGGCGACGCCTGGAAAGGCCGGCTGAAGGACCCGGTCATTCCGCCGCAAGCCGTCGACCGTCCGCTGACGGGCATGTTCCGCCAGGACTGGATCAACCGCGAGTTTGCCAAGGAAGAAGAACGATATCCGCAAGCGTTAACCTTTGAGGCGGGTTTGGAATTTATCCGGGCGAATGCGGATCAGGACCGCTGGTTTCTGCAGCTCGAGACCTTTGACCCCCATGAGCCGTTTCGGGCTCCGGAACGGTTTCGAAAGCTGTACCCTCATGCATATGAAGGCAAGCATTTCGACTGGCCGCCGTATGAAGAGGTCCGGCAGTCCCCGGAAGAAGTGGAGCATTTGCGGTATGAATATGCCGCCCTGCTGTCGATGTGCGATCACTACCTCGGTCAGGTGCTCGACTTGATGGATCAGAACGCCATGTGGCAGGATACGATGCTGATCGTGAACACGGATCACGGATTTCTGCTGGGCGAGCATGATTGGTGGGCGAAATGCATCCAGCCTTTCTACAACGAGGTGGCCCATACACCGCTCTATATTTGGGATCCGCGTTCGGGCGTTCAGGGGGAGCGCAGACAAAGCCTGGTGCAGACGATCGATTTAGCGCCAACCCTGCTGGAGTTTTTTGATGTTGAAATCCCTGGGGATATGACCGGGCGCCCCCTCCGAGACACCATTGAGTTGGATACGCCGGTGCGCAAAGCCGCATTATTCGGCTTGCACGGTGGCCATGTGAACTGTACGGACGGACGGTATGTGTACATGCGTGCCCCAGCAGGCCCAGAGAACGGACCACTCTACAACTACACGCTCATGCCAACGCATATGCGCACACGCTTTTCGGTCGAGGAGCTGCAAAACATCGAGCTGGCACCTCCGTTTGCATTTACCAAAGGCGTGTCCCAGATGAAAATCCCCTCGGAATCGTTGGAACGTTACCATGGATTCGGCACGATGCTGTTCGATATGGAGAAGGATCCCGGGCAGAAGCATCCGTTCCGGGATGAGGACATCGAGCAGAAATTAACCGGGTACATGCTGGAACTGATGACTGCCCACGATGCGCCAGAAGAGCAATACGTTCGGCTCGGCTTGGAGGGATACAGACGTAAGGCGCAGTGATATTTTACAAAAACTTTATAAAACAAAATACGGCAATCTCCTCATAAACTGAGTTGGGGATTGCCGTTTGTTCCATTTAGACCTTCGCCGCTGTTCGGGTAGATCCCAGGCTTATATCGTATATTTTACCTTATTTATCGAATGTCACACCGGATGCTCAGTCAGCTTTCCTTTATCCAGATAAAATACCCGGTCGCAATATGGGAGCACCCTGTCGTCATGCGTAACCATCACCGCGCTTTTCCGCTGCTCCTTGACCTGCTTCGCAATCATGGCGACAACTTCCAACCCGCGCGAAGCATCCAGGCTTGCTGTCGGCTCATCGGCGAACAATACGGCGGGGTCATTCATCAGCGCCCTGGCGATCGCCACCCGCTGCCGTTCACCCCCGGAAAGCTTATGCGGATAAGCATTTTTCCGATGCGTCAGCCCCATCTTCTGAAGCAGTTCGTCAGCTCTCGCCGCGCAAGCCTCCTTGCTGCTCCCCGCCAGCTTAGCCACGAGCATCAGTTGCTCCTCCACCTTGAGATACGGTATCAGATTGGCATTCTGAAAAATAAAACCCATCTTCCGCAGGCGCAGCTCTGAAAGGGCTTGTTTGTCCCGGCCAATGATGGACTTGCCGTCAATCAAAACCTCTCCCCCGGTCGGCTCCAGCAGCCCCCCAGCGATCGACAAAAATGTGCTCTTACCGGAGCCCGACGGTCCCATGACGGCGACCAGTTCCCCTTCCGCCACCTTCAGGTTGAGACGGTCCAGAATCGTCCGCTGAAATCCACCGTCTGCAAAAGTGCGTGTGATGTCGTGCAGTTCCAAGCGATTGTTCATGCTGCTGCCCTCCCTATTGCGTCCAATGCTTCGATGCGGGCTACCTTCCACACCGAAAACAGCGAGCCGGCCAACGACATCGCGATAAACGCAGCGCAGGTAAGCGCCAGCATGTTTGCCCCTAACTGAAACGGCATGGTCCCGGGAAGCGCCATCTCCAACACTTTCACCAGGAAAATGCTGACTGCCAAGCTGAATACGGACAAGAGCAGTACTTGAAGCGTCACGCTTCCGGCCAGATACGCGGTGCGCGTGCCAATCGCTTTGAGAATACCGAATTGGCTCGTTTTTTGAATCGTGATGACGTAAAAGAAGACAGCCAGCACGAACGCCGAGATAACAAACAGGAACGCAATCATCATCAGCAGCGAACCCTGTTCCTCTTTGTATCCGGGAATCGCCGACACAGCATCCGCCTTCTTAATGATCTCTGTGTTCGGAACCGCACTTTGAAGCTTAGAGACCTGAACCTCCGTTGCTTTAACCGCAACCGCGTTATATACGGCCTGCCCTTCGGCACTGCCGGAACCTGATTGCGCAGACGATAGCGAATGAAGCCCCATCCACTCCTCCTTGCTCAAGAACACGGCCGGGGCGTGGCTGAACGACTCATTTTTGACAAAACCGGTTACGGTCCACCGGATTCCCGAAGCTTGATCGACCAGAATGGATCCTAATCTGACGCCGTGCTCCGCCAGCTTCTCATCCACGACGACACCGCCTGTTTCCTGTTTCTCCGCAGCCCCCATAGTTAGATCCGGTGCCAGCCATCCTTTGGGATTAACGGCTAACAGCGCAACGTCGATTTTTTGAATGTCACCGGAAAGAACGACGCTCGTCATTTGCACCCCCAGCGGCTCCGCATTCGTTTCGCCCACGACGGACCGGGTCTGTTCGAGCTTCTCCCCACTGATCTGTGATCGGGTAAAGCGATGATCGGATCCTTGCTCCAGCACGAAATGGGTGGCGGGCATATTTTGGATCGATGCTGCATTATCATAGGCCAAGCCCTGGGCCAGACCCGTGACGAACAGCACGAGAAACGAAATCAGCAGCATGATGGCTGCAATCAACGTATACCGGGCCTTGGCGAATCTGATTTCCCGTAAAGCTAAGTACATCCTGCTTCCCTCCTTTGGAATGAGTCCAGTATAGGAAGCGAATGTGAACGGCGCATGAATGGCAAATTACAACGCAGGCAGCGTAACGGTAAAGCTGGTTCCTTCGGGTGAACTGGTTACCTCGATGTGGCCTTCGTGAAGCTGTACGATCCTTTTGACAATGGCCAGTCCAAGGCCTGTGCTTCCGGAACCCCGTTCATGCGCCCGGTCTGCGCGATAGAAACGGTCGAACAAGAAGGGCAAATGCTCTGCGGCAATGCCGTCGCCCGTATCCCGGATTTCCACCTTGATGTCGGCATGCGTTTGTTCGGCATGAACGGTAATGGTCCTCCCGGCAGGAATATGTTGAGCAGCGTTTCCGATCAGGTTCATCCACACCTGAATAAGGAGCACGTCGTCTCCAGTTAACGTTATTGATTCGGGTATAGATATTTTCAGCAGAAGCTCTTTCTCCTCGATACGCCACTGGAGCATCTGAACCGCCTGACGAATCTGATCCCGCAGGGAAAATGTTTTCCGGTTAACTGCAACCTGTCCTTGTTCCAAGGATGAAAGCAGGAGCAGCTGCTTGCTGAGCATCGAAAGATGGCGGCTTTCCTGTTCGATGATAGATGCATAGTGCGCAGATTCCTCAGAAGATAGACGGGACCCGCCAAGCAGTTTGGCAAACCCCTGAATCGACGTCAGCGGCGACTGGATTTCGTGCGAAACGTTGGACACAAACTGCTGTCTGGCCGCGTCCGTACGCTCCAGTTCCCGGCTCATGACCATAAAATGCTCGGCGAGCCTGCCGATTTCGTCCCTCCGTTTGGTCGGCAGCACGATATTGTAATTCCCCTGCGCGATACGCTTCGTTGCCTCCGACAACCGGGTCACCGGCTTAACGAGATAGCGTGTGCTGATCAAAAACAAGACGACGCTGATGGCTACCGTTAAGATCCCGACCAAAGCGAAAAAAATCCGCAGCTCCCCAAATTGCAAAATGACGTCAGGATGCATAAACAAAGCGAATTGACCGCCGCCTGCCGCGACGGGTACCCCGACCGTATTGCTTAACCGGTTATCGAAGAACCCGGAGATAAAAGGCTTGTTCGGGAATTGGGCTACCCCGTGATAGATGTCTCCCTGCAGAACCCCCGATATGGTACTTTCACTCAAGTCCATTTTGCGAAAACTGCGGCCGTAATCGCGGTCATCCTTGTCCCCGTCCGTCAAATAAATCTGATATCCAAGCGCTGCCGCATTCTGCAGGTAGGCATCGACGTCCGCAGGCTCATTCTCCAAGAACTGCTTCATTTGGCTGGCGATTCCGACGAGCTTCTCGTCGTTGAACGGTTTGAGTTTGACATGGTAATACATATTGGAAGCCAAAAAGCCGAGCGTGCTGCTGACAACAATCACAATGAGGGTGATAAGAAACACACGCGAGTACAGCGATTTCATCGTTTGGGCACCTCTAATTTGTACCCGATGCCCCTTACTGTTTGAATGAAGAAATCGTCTGTATAGTCCGCAAACCGCTGACGAAGCCGCTTGATATGGACATCGACCGTTCGGTCATCCCCCTCATAATCGGCTCCCCATACCAGCCGGATCAGCTCGTCCCGCGAAAACAGCCTTCCCGGATACTGGGCAAGCTGCGAGAGCAGCTCAAATTCCTTCATCGGCAGCAAAAAGACGCTCTGACCATCGGTGACCTCCACGTTGTTCCGGTCGATCACAATTCGGTTCAAATAAAGCGTATCGCTTGAGGTGCGCTGATAGCGGCGGAACAGCGCCTTGACGCGAAATACGAGTTCCTCCGGTTCAAACGGCTTGGTCAGGTAATCATCTGTTCCCCGGGAGTAAGCCTCTTCCTTGTCGGTTAGCTGATCCTTTGCCGTCAGCATAACGATGGGAATATCGTAATTTTCCCGAATATATTCGCACAGCTCGTACCCGTCCATATATGGCATCATGATATCCACGACGGCGAGGTCAATGTCATGCCTATCCATCATTTTGGCTGCTTCCATACCGTTCTCGGCTTCATAGACTTGATAGCCCTCTCTCGTCATGACGAACCTCAGCAATTCACGGATATGGCTGTCATCGTCCACAATCAGCAGTTGTCTCATCAAAACTCCCCCACTTTATACAACATTCATAACGATCAATATATCAAAAGGAGATGAACGGCATATGAACAAAACAATACAAAACTTTTCTCTCCGATTAGTTCCCATTGTTCCCCGCTCTGTCTGCATCTAAAAAACAGGCTTAAACAACAAAAAGAGAAGCCCCATTGGGCTTCCGGCTTCCGCTCACAGCTTACACTTTGGAAAAGATCCGCTCACCCTGCAGGAACGGCTTGCAATATTCTGCGCACAAGCGCGGCATCCTCTCCCGCATCCACCCATGAACCGCTTCATTCGGCATTTGAAATGCATAATATCCGATGATTGCCACGAGCGCAAAGCCATCCAGCAAGACCCTATCGTCTGGGCTAATGCTGCGTCCTATCGCTTCATAATACCCATCCAACAGCACGTCCCTGTGTTCGGGCGGCACCATCATGGCCCCCATCGCCACGTCAAGCAGCTCGTAGCCTTGTCCGAAAAAACCAAAATCGATAAAGCTCATGATCCCTTCGGGTGAAATAATTACGTTCCCTAATCCCAGATCTCCATGAACGAGCTTTTGCCTGCCGGAAGGAGACTCAGCTGACGCAGCTAAAAGCTTGTTGATTTCCCGCAAGGTTTCATCAATGATGTCGACATCGGATGCTGTAAACAGGCCGAGGTTGAGTCCTTTCCGGACCGTTTCCGCCAACCAATGATTGTAATCCATCCCCTGGCTGGGCCGGTTCTCCAACGTTTCGTGACGGTAACCGCGAAAAAAAGTGTGCAGCTCGCCGATTTGGCTGCCGAGCCTGCGTACCAATCCGGGTTGGCTGACATCCGTTTTATTGAGGTCCCTCCCCTCTAACCATGAGAGCATGGAGCAATTCAGCTGACGCCCATTATGCTCCATCACAGTGATCAAGCTCCCTTCCGTATTACGGATCGGGGTCTGGACTTTAAAGCCGCTGTTATGGGATAGCTCCTCCAGCATATGCAGTTCACCCAGCAGTCCTTCATAGGTGTGCTGCTTACCGGTCATCCCTTCTTGGAAAGGCTGATGGATTCGCAGAACATATTTGCGGCCGTCGCCCGCATTTACCTTGTATGTTTCGTTTTCGTTATGCCGGAGAAAATCGAATGATGCTCCCTTAATGCCAAACCTTTGTGCCAACCGCTTCAGATCTTCGTTTGTCATGGATTGTACCTCGTTCAATTGGGATGAATGGCCTCTAATACCAAAAGACTATCATACATCCAGCTGAATTTATAGATTGTTACTCGTAGTCCCTGCGAGTGTGTGTGCCCTATTTTTTTCGAACTATACTCTCCGGCTTCGCGAATTCCGATATATTCTATAGCTAAATAGAATGAACTATCGAAATGAAGTTTACAGACTGCTAACAGAAGGCACGATGCTCAGCTTTAGTTCAATCTATATAGAAACAGCACGACTTATTTCATGACGCAAATAGGAGGAATTTTATGAACAACCGCTCGAAGTACGCGGCAATCATTACCCTGATCTGGGCATTTCAAATGGTAACCTCTTCGGTTCTCCCCGAATCCGCATCCGCTGCGGACGACCCTCAACCTGCTGCCATCGTTAGCGAAGGAGGTGCGGCAGATGATTCATCCCCAAATACCAACCAAATGACGAATGCCAGCACACAGCCGCAGATTGCCACCAGTGACGGAACAACCAGCTTTAGAGCAGGGAATAATACAATAGCCACTCCCGTTACCGTGGATTCAAATATTTCCATCAACGACGCCAACACTTTAGTTTCGGCTACAGTTCAAATTTCGAACGGTTTTCATCCCGGAGAAGATTTGCTTCAGTTTGTGAATACCAGCTCGGTCGTATTTAAGGATATTACTGCAAGTTATGATTCAGAGACCGGGATCCTGTCCCTGACATCTGCGAGTCATACCGCGACAGTCGATCAATGGATTCATGCTCTTCAGGCGGTAACCTACACGAATACGGCCATCACCCCCGATACGGCGAATCGCATCATCACATTTACGGTGAGTGACGGTACCGTTTCAAGCAATCCCGCAGACAAAACGGTGACAGTGACAACGGTCAACCAGGCGCCGATTTTGACAACAACGGGTGGCACCTCTACCTTCAAAGGGATCCCCGTTGCCATCGATTCCGGCCTTACCCTTTCAGACTTGGATAACAAGACGATGTCAGCGGCCTCGGTCTCGATTTCGGGAAACTTTTTTTCAAATCAGGATATCCTTGCCTTTATAAACGACGGCTCGACCATGGGTAACATTACAGGGAGCTATAATGCAGAGACAGGGACATTAACTCTGACGTCATCCGGAGCATCGGCTACGATTGCCCAGTGGCAGCAAGCGCTGCGAGCGGTGACTTACTCCAATACATCCACCGATCCGTATACGGCCGCGATAAGAACCATCACGTTCACGGTGAATGACGGTATCGCAAGCAGCAATTCCGTCACCAAGACGGTAAAGGTATCCGCTCCTGGAGCCAACGAGCCACCCGTTGTGACAACAAGCGCCGGTTTAACCTCCTACACAGCCGGGACCGTCCCTGTCGATCCAGCACTGTCCATCTCGGATCCCGATGATCAGACTTTGGCTTCCGGCCGCGTGTCTTTCGTCAGCCCGTATCATGCCGGTAAGGAGGATCTTCAGTTCACCAACGATGGAAAGACGATGGGCAACATCAGCGGCCTCTTCGATCCCGTTTCTGGTATGTTGACCCTGACATCAGAAAATGGAACAGCCACTGTTTCTGAGTGGGAGTCAGCTTTAAGAAGCGTAACTTACATAAGTTCTGAAAATGCATCGGAGCCATCAAATCGAAGCATCCTCTTTGTGGTAAGCGACGGCAACGACGAAAGCAATCAAGCCGATAAAGGCTTAACGGTTCAGGGCTTGACACGCTTGAGCGTCAACGCAAGCAGCTTACATATGGAGGTTGGCCAGAGTTCATCAGTCTTGTTGAAAGCTCTGTATTCGAATCAGTCTGAAACTGACGTTACAAAGTCAGCAGTATGGACTACTGCCGATCCAGCGGTTGCCGAGGTTACCAACGGCGAGATAAACGGTAAGAGTGCGGGCACGACTGTGATCACAGCCGTCTACGGGGGCAAGAGCGAATCATTGAACCTAACGGTCACAGCCAAGCCGGTCGTTTCTATCCCTTCCCAACCGGCAGATACACCATCTGCACCAAGTCCGGCCCCTGTAACGACGCCTACACCGACTCCAACTCCTACGCCAATACCGGAAATGCCGGAATCTTCATTCCGGAAGTTTATTCGCGCAGAGGATATTGCTGCTTCGTTCCGCCACGCCTTGGCGATGAACCATCCGGAGAGATTTGCCGATACATACACGCATTGGGCGGCAAAAGACATCGCGGTGGCTTCCCGGCTTGGATTGGTCAACGGATATGGTGACGGAAGCTTCAAGCCGGACCTTCCGATTAGCCGGGCGGAAATCAGTGAACTGCTTGTCAGAGCTTTCGCGCTTCGGCAAGGGAATGAGGTCGTTACCTTCAGGGATATGCATGATCATTGGGCGGCTGAGTCCATAGGCATTCTGGCTTCCAATGGAATTGTCAAGGGCAATGCAGACGGGCTTTTCCAAGCCGGGCGCAGCCTGACCCGGGCCGAAATGGCTCAAATGATGGCCAATCTGGCGGATTTATCTGAACTGGCCACCGGTGAAGCACGCCATTTTACGGATATTGCCGATTCATATTGGGCTAAGGATATCATCGGGCAAGCCGCAGCAGCCGGACTTCTCGAAGGCAGAGACGAGTCCCGTTTTGCCCCAAATGAACCCGTGACCCGGGCTGAAGCCATCACGATGATTCTTCGGCTGTTAGGAACCAATTCAGACCTCCGTTCGCTGCTGGAGCAAAGCTCCAAGTAACGGATACACACAGCTTTAAACTTGATAGCCAGCTAACCGGAAATCGCCTTGAGAGTATAAGAGCGTGTTTGGAACAAGTCCAAACACGCTCTCTTCAGTTCATCGATCTTCTTGAATTCCACAATCGTGTCCGCGAAACAACTAACGCCCTAATCACGTTTATTAATAAATCGAAAAATTCACGCCATAGAAAGAAAGTCCCATTTTCCCCGCGACGCGCTGAGAAGATAGATTATCCGATGAGGTGCTGTATAGCGGAATACAGCCGAGCTCCCGGACGGCTTCAGCCCATCCCGCCGTCGCTGCAGCAGCGTATCCCCTGCTTCGGAATTGTTCTAACGTTTCCAGCCCGGCTTCATGTGCCTTCGTACCGACGCGGACGCTGCGGCACACGGAGACGGCTCGGCCCTCCTGTACCACCGCAACGCAGGGCAGCGCATAGCTGATCTCGTCATCGAGCCATTCGAATCCTTCCCGCGCAAGCTGCCTTACATTTTCCGGCGTGATTCGCTGCACATCCACGGATGGCTCTATCGTTTCATTTTCAATAGAAAAGCAAGGCCCCATCGTCATCTTTTTACCTTGCAGCAGGTTCCAATAATCCTTCTCATGCTTCGGCCTGTCTTGAAAGTCAACGACCGCAGCCTCTTCGGCACACCATCTCTCCAGCTGTTTCACCAGTTGGTCAGGAACGTCGTGACGGAAACGCCAAACGCTCCCTCCCTCCGTGGTTCTTCCCAGGAACAATCGTGGAGCCGGGTCTGAACCAGGCCAAGGTTCATTGACCAGATGCAGGCGTCCGCTGCGGTCATGGGTAAACATAGCCTCCGCATGATATTCCATTAGATCCCGGGCGGAGGGTTTGTTACTAAGGCCATCATTCAAGATTTCATGCCCCCTTTGAGCGTTCTTAGAATCTCACTGATCGGATGGTTTAAGGGAATGCGCGAGTTCCGTAAAAATCACGCCTAATGCGTAGGCTCCCGCATCCGGGTAACCGATACTCCGGTCGCCAACCGTTCCGGCTCTCCCCATCCGGGCTGCAATGTGCTCGGTTTGCTTGGCCCCCTCAACAGCCGCCTCTGCCGCGGACAGGCCTGCGCCGATCAGATCGGTGCCCTCCTTGGCCGCCTTCGCCCAGGCTTCGGCATAGGGGACAAGCGCATCGATAAGTGTTTTGTCACCCACAACGGCACCCCGTCCAAAGGAACGCTCACCCGTATCCTGAATTCCCTTCACGGCAGCACTCATCATACCGGCGATGTCCGTAACGTACAGCTCGCTCCGGTTCCCCGCAAATTTACCGGCCGCCCGGAAGGCCGAACCCCAGATCGGACCGGAGGCACCGCCGCAATGCTCCATAATGATTAGAGAGCAGGCATCAAGAAATCCTCCGATATCTTGCGCCTGGGAGGTGAGTTCCTCCCACTCGGATTTGAGCTGCTTAAACCCTTTGGCCACGCTCATCCCAAAGTCACCGTCACCGGCATGAGCATCCAAATCGCAGAACGGAATTTCGTTTTCGATAATGACGCCGCTCATGCGATCAACCAGATAAACCAGGTTTTCCAGTGTAAGCTTATTGTTGTGTATGACTCCATGCGCTTCATCGGTGGTGGCGCCGATGGATGCCGGGTGTCGGACGGCCCCTTCATCTGGTACGTACTGTACCGGCTCGAATGGTCCGCGGACGGTCAGCGCCGGCGTCTCGCAATCCTCGCTGAGCAGCTGCTTCAGCTGGGGATTCAGCTTCATGATCGACAACGACGCGCCGGCCATATCAATACTTGTCATATAGTTGCCCACGAATACTTTATACACAGTGACGTTCCGTGCGGCAAGCTCACGTATGACCGCATGGTTCAGCAGGTACAGCTCCTGCAGCGGCGTGCCGCCGAATCCGTTTACCAGGACGGCCACCTCCGCGGGTGCACTGTCGGTGATACGCAAGCTTTCCAGCAGCTCGGCAACCATTCGGGAAGCCAGTTCGTCAGCCGTGATCAGCTTCTCCCGCCGGATGCCGGGCTCGCCATGGATGCCGACGCCGTATTCCATTTCCTGATCGCCGATCTCAAACGTCGGACTGCCTTTGGCCGGCACTGTACAGGACGTGAGCGCAAACCCGATGCTTTTCACGTTATCGACTGCATTCTGGGCGGCCTGCTTGACTTCTTCCAGCGGTAAGCCTGCTTCCGCTGCAGCTCCTGCGATTTTATGTACGAGCACCGTTCCGGCAACGCCTCTTTTGCCGACAGTATACAAACTGTCTTCAACGGCGATATCGTCATCCACCTTCACGTAGTCGACTTGAATGCCGTCTTCGGCAGCGAGATGGGCTGCATTTTTAAAGTTCATGATGTCGCCGCTATAGTTTTTAATAATCAGCAGCGTCCCCTTCTTGCTCGCAGAGGAGCGGATCGCCTGGTACACCTGAATCTGGGACGGGGAAGCAAACACGTCGCCGCAGACGGCCACATCCAGCATGCCTTTGCCGACGAAACCCGCATGTGCCGGTTCGTGGCCGCTGCCGCCGCCGCTGATCAGCGTCACCTTATCCTGCTGGATCACTTTTTTCTTGATGATGTTGTATTTACGGATAAACTCAAGCTCAGGGTGGGCCAATACGAGACCGCTGCACATTTCCGCAACGAGCGTCTCCGGTCTGTTCATGATTTTCTTCATGAGATCACATCCTTTCTTTAAACACTCCAACACGCTATAACCATTATACCGTTGCTGACACCGATTTTAATGGATACGTCGTACGATTTCATCGGCCACCCCCGAATATCCTGCTTCTTCAACATGAATTGCCGCAACCAAACATCTGTAATAAATGCAAAAAAGCCCGGCGCATGCCAGACTTTTCAAAACATATTAAAGCTTATTCGTTACACGCCTTCAGACGCTATCCGAATCGCCCGGTTCATCAAGACCGGCATGGCCGATCTATGATTCTCGCCACGGATTTCCTCGTAACGGGTCTTGAGGCCCTGCGAGGCTTACTGCGACAAACGCCGGCCATTCCGATCAGGGATTCAGCTCTCAGTAGTTTTTCAGCGGCATCCCGACAAATTCATGGAAGGACCTAATCCGTTCGTCTTCAAATTCAAACACGACGGTAAGTACGTTGTGATAAGGTTGGTTACTGAGCAGACCCTCTGCTCGAAAAACGACCACTCCGTACTGAGAATCAAAGAGCTGAAACTGCGGGGTTAACGCTACTTGCAGCACTTCCCTTTCAAATTGGACCAACTCGATGAACCGCTGCCTTCCGAACTGCGGCTCTTTCCAATCGTCATACGGCAAGGGTACGGAAAAACGGAAATCGTCAGTCACAAGCCCGAGAAAATCCGCCGTTTCACCGTATTCAAATGCGGTACGAAACGCTTCAAATGCCCTTCCGCAGGTCGTGTTGGCATCCCAAGCAGCTGTAAGGGGCTTCCCGAAATCAATATCCATTCTCATCATTATTTCTCCTTATTGGCAGTATTATCGTCTCGTCGAATCAAATGAGAAGACACGCTCAGGATACGAAATAAACAAGACAGATGCTGGCTTATTTACCCGGAAAAGATGGAGCAGCTGTAAAACATTTTGCAAATGCAGCTCTGCCAATTTTAAATGAACATGTGTGAGGTTACGTAATATTTATTATGTTAACTGTAAAGAGTTCACTCCCTAAACCTCCGCCACATCGGTTACAATATGGGAAAGGAGCTGTGGATATGAACATCGAAACAAAGGAAATCACGGCCAAAACCATCCTCACCGAAGTAAAAGGATACTTGGATGTGGGGTTCACCCACTCGTTAAATTCATACAGCGGCTGTGCCTTTGCCTGCAAATACTGTTATGTAAGGGAAATGCCCATCCAGAAATTTAAAGACATGCCCTGGGGAACCTGGCTGGAGGTCAAAACGAACGCGGCGGAAAATTACCGAAAGGAGATATTAAAGCTGCGGAAGAAAAACAAACCCGTTCATATCTTTATGTCATCCGCCACCGATCCTTATCAGCCTATAGAACGCAAAGCGGGCATAACCCGGGGGATTCTCGAGGAAATGATCAGCTATCCACCGGATTCGCTGCAAATTCAAACGCGCGGACCGCTCATCACAAGGGACATTGACTTGTTGACTCAGCTTAAGGACAAATGTGAACTGCTGGTATCCATAACCGTGGAGACCGACCGGGAGGATATGAAGCGGATTTTTGCCCCTCAGGCACCTGGTATTCGCCTCCGTCTTAGTGCTTTGCAGGAAATTCGTGAAGCAGGAATCCGAACGCAGGCCTCCATCTCGCCGGTACTGCCGTTCACACCTGATTTCCCCAAAACTTTAAGCGGAATTGCAGATTACGTATGGATCGATACATTACTGATAGGAGACGGTATGCTTGGTAAGCGTTCAGCCAGACTGGGTATGCCAGCTCTTTTTGAGGAGCACGGATTAACCCCTTGGTACGACAGAGATATCCATCTTCGGGTGTTGAAGTACTTCAAAAAACACTTTCCGCCGGACCGGATTCGCGTTTCCAAAGAAGAAGCTTTCCCGATGAAACAGACGGAAACTAAGAGAGATGGACACGAGTGAGACCACTAGATTTCACACCAGTAAAAAAGCTGCAGACCGGGTCATAAAAGACCTGTTGGTTCTGCAGTTTTCTTCATGCCATATCAAGATCTAGGCCAACGATCAAAGCTCACTTAGTTAAGCCCGCTTACAATCTGATCCAGTGCTTTTGCTATAGGCGTTAAAGGACGTCCAAGCAGCTTCTCAAAATCCTGGCTTTCGATCTCAAGCTGCCCCTCACGGATCCCCTGCTGAATGCCTACAACGATCGGGAGGGCAAACTCTGGAACCCCTGCTTGTTTCATGATGTCAGCATATTGTTCGTCGTCGACCTGCTGGAGCGGTACCTCTTTACCCAACACATCGCCCAGCGCAGTCACCAGTTCCGCTTGTGTCAGCAGTTTGCCTGACAGCTCGTACACGGTGTTCTCATGACCTTCCCCCGCTAAAACAGCTGCAGCTGCTTCGGCATACTCCTGCTGCAGCGCCCAGCCTACCTTGCCGGATTCTGCGGACGTCACCCATGGTGCTCCGGCTAGAACCCCCTGAACGCTCGGAATCTCATTCTCCAGGTACCAGTTGTTCCGCAGGAACGAATACGGAATGCCCGTCTTCAAAATCGCTTGCTCTGCTGCTTGATGAGGTGGCGCAAGAAACAGCTTGCTCTCAGCTGCATTTCCCAAGCTCGTGTAGGCGATGAAACCAACTTTGGCTCGTGCGGCAGCTTCCACCGCATTCGTGTGCTGCCGAATCCGGGTTTCGTTGTCTCCATCCGCGGAAATGATCAGCAGCCGGTCAATCCCGGCAAAGGCCTTATCCAATGTTTCCGGCACGTCAAAATCACCATGGCGGACGTCAATACCCCGGGCCCGAAGATCTTCAGCCTTGTCCGGGTTGCGCACGCTGACCGCCAATTGACTGGCAGGGACAGTCTGCAAAAGGGTCTCCACTACTTTTCTGCCCAGCTTCCCTGTGGCACCGGTAACTAATAATTTCATCCTGATTCCTCCATTGTAACGTTATGATCTTATTGTCCCATTATGATCTTAATTGTAACCATATTAGTAACAAATTAGTTATGTAACTATTATAGTTACAGGATTATCATGTGTCAACTGACTAACCCTTTGCTCGTTATCTGTGTTCATAACTAGCAGTGATCCTATTAAACTTAAGCGTTAAAGAAAAGTAAAAAGCTGCCGGACATCCGGCAGCCGAAACGAGCAAAAAGCGTATAAGATTTAATTCGCTGTCAATGGAGTCCGGGAAGAACCGGCCCATTCACCCACCGGCGTGACGGTGTAGGTCGTGCCTTTCACAAGTTTGCTGTCTGGTGCAAGATCGAAGATACCCACGGCCCCTTTGCGGCTGGAGTATTTATAGGCGGCGGTCAGCTTATGCCCTTCCGCATCCGTCAGCTCGACACTGCGGCCCGAGAACAGCTCGTCTCCCGGGTCTTCCGACAGCGTAACCGTAATGGAAGTCTCGCTCACGGCTTCGGCACCGACGATGTCAAGTGGTGCGATGCTCTGCGCCACGAAAGATGGGCGTTCCATCTGCGCCCAATCCGAAGTCACGGTATAGGTGACGCCCGGAGTCAGGGTTTTGCCCTCAGGCAGGCGGAATTTCGGTTCCTGTCTGCCATCGGTCGACTGCGTGAATGGTACATATTTAGCGACCATCGGTTGTCCGCCCTCCGGCGTGATCGTTACCTCCCTGGCTTGTCCGGAGGAAATGATCTGATAGGTTTTGCCATTGGCGCGGTTGTTTTCGTCGAGGACGAAGGCAGCCGCTCCCCGGCCGGTGCTGTACGCGGAAATGACATATCCGTAGTCTACCACACCGTTCGCCTGTAGGGATTCCAGCTCAAACGTATCATTTGTTACCTGTCTGGCCTCGGTCATGTTCAGCTTGTCTGCATTCCCGGTAAAAGTCCCCGCGTGTGTTCCTCTGTAGGTCAGGGAGTATTGGACACCCGGCTGCTGAACGGAGGTTGGTACAATATAAGTAGCGATGGAACCCGTTTTCAGCCGCGGAAGATTGGTTAACGTAAGACCGCCGGTGAAGGCAAAGTCTTCTTTCGCTTTCGTAAATGCCTCGTTGTCCGCCGTTAAAGGCGCATCGAACGTCACGATCAGCGTAATCGCATTTAAGGAACGAATGCTGGTGATTTTGGCTTTGTCCGACGGGATCGCCCGCTGCGCCATATTCAGTAAATACGCAGTTTCTCCGCGAGTGACCGGACCGCTGCCTGGATCAAGGCTTTCAGCCCAGTATTCCACGGATTTCGCATCCCGCTTCAGTGCTTTGGTTACAATCTGTACAAGTTCCGTTTTCGTTACGGTTCCCCGGGGCTCGAAACGGCCATCATTTGCCGGCATGATCCCTTGTGCTGCCGCTTCAGCGGCATATTTCGAATACCATGCCTGCGGATTGACATCCGTGAATCCCTGCTGTGCCTGATCCGCACCTTGCAGACTAAACGTCAGGGTAAGCAATTTGGCCAGCTCCGCACGTGTGACTGGCTGTTCTAAGGCGAGTGAACCGTCCTCGTACCCCTGCATAATATGAAGCTGCGATAACTGACGGACTGCTTGGCTGATATCTCCTTCTCCGAGCGCCCTTGAATCGTCTGCGGCATGCACGGCACCGATAGGCAAGGTGGCTGTTCCCAAAGCTGCGGCCAGCATCAAGCCGGCCAGTTTGTTAGCATGTTTATTCATCGATGGTTCCTCCTTCAATCCCATAAATGGATTGGTGTTTGTCATGTCCCTATCGTAAACGAAACGGATAAACGGCCAAGAAACCCGGCATAAACAAAATCGAAACTTTATATTAACAATTTATTAAATCGGTTAGACGGTGAACCGGTATCCCGCTCCCCATACCGTTTCGATATACTGCGGGTTGGACGGATCGACCTCCATCTTCTCCCGCAGTCTCCGTACGTGTACGGTGACGGTCGCGATATCCCCGTTCGAGTCCATGCCCCAAATCCGTTCAAACAGCTCGCTTTTGCTGAATACCCGGTTCGGATGACTGGCCAAAAATTCGAGCAGGCTGAATTCACGGGAAGTAAATATAACCTCCTTATTGCGGACGTACACCCGGCGTGCCGCCTGGTCAATGACCAGGCCGCGGATATGGATTTCGGTTTTGTGGGCCGCTTCATGCCTGCTCATGAGCCGTTCATACCGGGTCAAATGCGCCTTTGCCCTGGCTACCAGTTCGCTCGGGCTGAATGGCTTCGTAATATAATCGTCGGCCCCCAGGTTAAATGCGCGTATCTTATCGATTTCTTCATTTTTGGCGGAGACGATCAGGATCGGAACTTCCTTTGCCTGCCTGATCCTGCTGCATAATTCAAAACCGTTCAATCCCGGCAGCTGCAGGTCGACAATGATAAGATGGTAATCCGTTTCAAGAGCAAGCTGCAGCCCTTCGTCTCCATGATGGCACAAATCCACATGAAATCCGTTCAATTCAAAATAATCCCGTTCCAACTGCGCGATAGTCGTCTCGTCTTCAATAATCAGAATGCTGCCGGCCATCTCTGCCTTCCCCTCCTTCGTATGTGGTACGCCGCAGCGTGAAGAACACGCGTGTACCCACACCTACCTCGCTTTCCACCCAGATCCTGCCCCCGTGCCCCTCAATGATCTGGCTGGCTATGGCCAGTCCCAGACCGCTGCCTCCGGTTGAAGAATTCCGCGAAGCTTCGGCGCGGTAGAATCGTTCGAAAATATGCGGCAGTGCTTCTTGCGGAATCCCCGTCCCGTTATCGCTGATTTCGACGGTTACCCATTCCCGTTCGGGATGTACGGAAATATGAATGTTCTTATGTTCTTTATCCATGTAGTTCTGAGCGTTCCCGATTATATTAAGCACGGTACGCTTTATTTTTTCCAGGTCGGCAAATACGTTGACCGGCGGAATGGGCCGATGAGCCCATCCGATGACCACTCCCTTCTCTTCCAGAACGTATCGCTGCTCCTCGATGCAGTCGTCCAGAAAATCGACGATATCAACCGCCACAAGCGTGAACGGCACCTGTTTCAGATCCAGTTTGGAGTACAGGAACAGCTCATCCACAAGCTTGTCCAGGTCAACGGCTTTGGAATAAATGATGTTGACATACTTGTTCATTTTCTCGGGTGTATCCGCCACTCCATCTCGAATGCCTTCAATATAGCCTTTAATATTGGTGATCGGTGTCCGCAGGTCATGTGAAATGTTCGAGATGAGCTCCTTCCGGTTCGCCTCATCCTCCAGCCGCAGCTGAACCGACTCCTGAAGCCTTTTCCGCATGTTTTCAAAAGCTGCATTCAGCTGTCCGATCTCATCCTTTGTATTCGGTTCAAGCGAAAACTGCAAATTGCCCCTCTGAATGTGCTCTGCCGAGTGACGAAGCCGGTCCAGCGGCTTAACAACGCTGCGCGTAATCCAGCGAAAGAGCAGTGCATTGAATATCACGATAATGCCTGCCAAACTAATGACGAATGCCGGGAGAAGCTTTCTCGTGACTTCGCCAAACGGACTCCGCTCGCGAATGACGAACACACTGCCTTTCTGGCCGTCCGAGTAAGGGAAGTCGTATTTGGCGTACGCATAAAAACGCTCACCGATATTAAACGTACTGCGAATTTGGTTGTTGTTCAGGTCATAAGGCGGAAGATGGCGTCCCAGCTCAGGCTGGTTGAACGTATACGACTGGTAGATGCGTCCGCTCTCACGGCGTACATACAGCCCGGCTCTGACCGTTTTGAGCTTGAAATCGAAATCCTTCAGCAGCTGCTGATCCTGTAATCGATCCGGCTCATTTTTGGCAAGATACTTCAATTCCAAAAAAATAGATTCTTCTTGTTCCGTCAGCGGATTGAGCTGATAGTGGACTTTGTAAAAATCGCGCAGGCTGTGCACGTCGCCCGTCGCCGCGATCGTAAACAGGCTCGCCGTCATGGCAAAGACCAACAGGCTGATGAGCAGCATGCCGGTATAGGACAATAAAAGCTTGATGCGGATGGACATTTGCTCACCTCCATCTTTGATAGGTACAGAAAAAGCGAACGGTACTGACCGTTCGCTCTTTAGCGCATGGAATATCACATGCATTATTTTAGCGGATTTGCTGAAAGTTACGAACCTGCTCGTTCCAGTATTGCGGCGATTTCGTGATAACCTTTGCTTTTGGCATGCTGCAGCGGAGTGATGCCTTCCGCATCCGCGATCTCCCGATCCGCGCCATGATCGACCAGCAGCCGGACGATTTGCTGATGCTTCTCCCCGCCGTTTCCCAAAATGACCGCTTCCAGCAAAGCCGTCCAGTGCAGGCGGTTGATATGATTGACATCGATATCGGTGCGGGTCAACAGCTCCCGGACCACTTCAACATGCCCCCGTTCAGAAGCGGGGATCAGCGCCGTCCCGCCATAGCGGTTAGTCAGTTTGGTATCTGCATCTGCGTCGATCGCCAGTTGGACGATATCCAGCATTCCCTCAGCTCCGGCATACAGAAATACATTGTTGAGCAGATGATCCCTGATGTTGATGTCCGCCCCTTTGCTGATCAGCAGCCGGACCATCTCCGTCTGATGGTTGTACGTCGCAGCCATGACGGCCGTTCTGCCCCGCTCATCCTGTGCGTTCATTTCGATTCCGTCCTGAAGCAGGTTCTGTACCGCCTCAAGATCACCTGCTTCCGCCGCTTGTATGAATTGCTGAGTCACCGTTTCCACCCCCGATTGTTCCTTCGCTTGTTCTCTTGAAGAGCCCGGCATGATGTCGCATGAGCTGAGCCAAAGTATGCAAACGATACACAAAAAGAGACGAATCATAGATCAAATCCCCTTTTTCCTACTCAACGACATGCTAACACGCCCTACTCCATATGCAAAATATTTAAAACCTTTGTTTCGCTTACTTTTTTCATATAGCAAAATCTATGCCCCATCATTACACATATGAAGCATAAGTGAAGCATAAGTTTGCCAAACATCGAGGCGGGTAATAATAAGAAAGTGAATTTGAATTCGAGGAGGCTTTCCCCATGACAACCCAAGATCCGAAAAAGATACTGAAACAAAAGCATGAGCAAGATGAGCAGAAGGCGGAATTCACTGAATTCGCCCGCAGCCAGTCGGGACACACTGAAATGGAAGCCGGCCAGGAATTCGGCCATGACCGCGCGCCCGACGAACAAAACCGCATGAAATCTGTTGAGAATCGTCAGAGCAGCCGTTAAGGAGTTATCGTCCAGCCCAGCTATCCATTGAATATAGATTAACAAACAAGCCGCTTCCGGCATATCCGGAAGCGGCTTGTTTCATGATTCTTTCATCATTCGAACAAACTCCATGGACGCTGGTGAAATCTCCGCAAATGAGAGCGCGATGATCCCGATCTCCCTGGTGATGACCGGCGTAATGGGCTTTACAATCAGTTCATGGGACACGGAAGACAGCGTAAAATCGAAAACAAGACCGATCCCGAGTCGTCTGCGGACCATCTGGATCAGGGTTTCGGCGGTTTGGACGGTCAAGCTGCTTTCGAGATTAAAATGGTGCTGTTGTACTGCACTGTTCAACGCCGCCTCATGTCCGCCTTTACAATAAATCATGTCTTGCTCATATTTTCCGAGATCCACAATCTCTATATTGTGCAGCTCATGATCGTCCGGAATGACGGCCACCATGTGATCCTGAACCAGGCTATGATGCTCAAAGCCCGCAAACGGAGAAGCGACGAGCCCGATTTCCACGGTACGGTCGGTAACCCATTCCTTGATCTGGTCGGATACCCCCTCACACAGCTCGATTTGAACTTGTGGGTACTTGGCCCGGAACCTGGAGATCGCCTCCGGGAGCAACAGGGTCGACGCCGCAGGAAACGAGCCGATTTTGACTTTTCCGGTCAACAGCTGGTTCTCTCGGCTGGCTGCCTGGAAAATACGATTTTCAATGGACTGCATCTGCCTGGCCAATATCAGAATCTCCCTGCCCACATCGGTCAGCATGATCCCCTTCTGCTTATCCCTGACAAACAGCCTCACTTGCAGCGCATCTTCCAGCTGTTTAATCGTTTTGCTCACAGCCGGTTGGGATATAAACAACGCTTTCGCCGCTTCGGTAATGTTCATTTTCTCGGCGGCTGCCACAAAGACATTCAGATGATTCAAGTTTAAATTCATCACTCAACATCATAACCTAATGGTTATCTCCTCTATTACTAATGTGTATTTCAGTTATAAACTATTATAACGTATTCTAAATGCATGACAACAAGGATGCCCTGCACACATTCAAGGGTTGGTTGAATAGGAGGAGATTACCTTGATCGATCATGCAAAAAACGCGGAAATTCCTCAGGCATCGGAGGATTCCCGCGTATCAACACGCCGCATCTGGATTACCGCCTGGATCGTAACCGCCGTATTTATGCTGTCCAATTCAGCAACGCCGTTGTATGTGGAGTGGCAGACGGCGATGGGATTTTCGAATGGAACGTTGACGGTTATTTTTGCCGCTTATATTCTGGGTCTGCTCGGCACTCTGCTCGCGGCCGGCCAATTATCGGACCGCTTCGGACGCAAGGCCGTACTGTATCCGGGTCTATTAGCAGCGGTGGCGGCTTGTGTGCTGTTTGCTTCGGCCGATTCGGTCGGCATGCTGATGGCGGCGCGGTTGCTGACAGGCATAGCCGTCGGCGTCATCGTCTCCGCAGGCATGGCTGCTGTAGTGGACACTGGCGGACACAGTAAAAAACAGCTGGCATCCCTTGCCGCCTCCGTGGCCATGGTCCTCGGAGCCGGGCTGGGGCCTTTGCTGGCTGGAATGATGGCCCAATTTGTTGCGCATCATGTTGTCACGGTGTTTACCACTCAGCTGATCATTTTGGCAACAGCCTTCATGGTGGCAGCCCGCCTCCCCTCCCGACAGCACCCTGCACGCGAAGGATGGAAACTGCGCTTCCCAACAGTTCCTAAGCAAAATCGCCTGCATTTAGCTTTAGGAATATCCGCGTTTGCTCCAGGCATTACCTCGACTTCCTTTGTGCTGTCGCTGGGTCCGTCACTGCTGTCCAAACTGCTTCATGTGACCAGTCCCTTGGTAGCTGGAGGAACGGCCTGTATCATGTTCTTGGCGGCGACGGGAATACAATTCGCTGTCAAAAGGCTGCCGGTTCGGAGCCTGTTTCTCCTGGGAAGTGCGGCAACCCTTTTGTCCATGATATGCCTGGTTGCTGCTGTCATTGAGTCGGCACCCGTGTTGCTGGTTATAGCCGCTGTATTTGCCGGTGCAGGACAGGGATTAGGGCAGCTCGGAGGCCTGACGCTGATCAGCCTGCATGTCCCGGTACACCGCCGCGCCGAAGCCAACGCGGTACTGAATATCGGAGGTTATGTACCTGCCGCACTGCTGCCGATCGGAACAGGATTTGTGATCGATATGACCAGCATCTCCCTGGGTGCCTCGCTGTTTGCAGCGGTTTTGGCGGCGGCTTCGGTCGCGGGCGCCGTTTTTGTAAAAGTGAAGTTAAGTAAATAAATGAAATCGAAAGTTATCCCTCTGGACTGAACAATTCAAAATGATGTACCGGGCGAATTTCGATGCGCCAGCCAAACGATTCGCCCGCGCTCACCTGAACGGCCGGATGAAGAGATGCCACACGGACCGCATCTTCAAGATCCTCAGCTTCGATCAGAAACGCGCTGCCAATCAGCTCCTTTGATTCGGTAAATGGGCCATCCATCATTCTCAGCTTTCCGTTCTTGCGCTGCAGGGTCGTCGCGGCCTTGTCCAGGCCGGCGTCGAGAAGCACCTTCCCGCTGTGATACAACTGTTCAAGATGGGGCTTGCATTCCTGCATCACTCTGTCGATTTCATCCTGGGGTTTGGCATCCATCAGATCCGGTTCCAGGTAACCCAAACACAAATACTTCATAACTTCATCTCCTCATCGTCATATACAGCATTATAACGCTGCCTATATAAGACGACGAGAGAGATATTCCCGGATCGACATTTCTTTGCGAAGGACGAAGAAAAAAGTTTATTTCCGAGCTCCGCTTCCGCGGACAAGGCTGACCAAGAGTATAAGGATCGGCAGCAGCAGCAAAGCGATGATGGAACTGCCCGTTCCCCCAGTGGGAAAATAATGAAGCATTTGCTGGAAATTTTTGGCCACCCAGATACTGAACACACCGATCAGCAGCCCAACCGGAAATACCAGTGGACGGAAATCCGTCATCTTTAACCATTGGGCAGTTCCCAAAGCAAGCGTGTAATACCACATCGAAATTTGCGCAAAGCCCCCGAGGATCCACAGCGCCATCACGATGGCTTCCACATGCGAAAAGAAATCAGCGATATTCACAAAGCGCGAAGCAGACAGGAACGGGAAGGTGAGATTGGCAGTCGATTCCCCAAACAAAAACAAACAAGTAAAATTCGTGATGACCATCGTGATCATCATTAGAAATACGGCAAACAGCCCACCCTTGAGGCCGTTGTCTCCTTTTCGGACGGACGGGTAGACCGATGAAATAAAGATGAATTCCATAAACCAAACCGAAGGCTCTAAAGAGCCTTTTAGCGAAGGCTTGATTCCGGTCCCCAGAATGGGGAGCATGTTGGAAAAGCGATATTCCGGTAGAAGAAACAGAAAAATCGCCAGGACAAAGCACAAAAAAATCGGACCGAATATTTGCGCGAATCGTCCAATCACTTCGACGCCGGACCGGACGGCAAAAGAACATGTCAATACAATACACCCGATAATCATGACCAGCGGAGTTTTGGGCAGAAACGCCTGTACGATGAATTCGGCGTATTCCCGGGTAATCAAGCCGATCGCGTCGATTTGGAATAAGAGGAAAACGATGCCCAGAATGCTTCCGGCCCACTTCCCAAAAAGGCGCTGCGTCTGCTCGATCATCGTAAGCCCCGGATTTCTCCGATACAGCAGCCAAGCGACCGTCACGCTGAAGAAACCGAAGAAAGAGCCGATGACCGGCGAAATCCACATATCCTGCTTGGCATACATCGCGGTAAAAGAAGGCACGACGAGTATGGAGGTCCCGCCGATCATCAGGTACATCATCAAACACAGTTGAAGATTCGAAACTTTCTCCTTATCCATTCCGCCGTCCCCCTCCTAACCTTCGGGATAAAAGATAACCCAGATCGGTTTGGTTACTTGATTGATCCATTCGGTCGGACCGGGCAAGCCGGGAGCAAATAACAGCATGACCGCTACTACCCACCCGGCGAAGGTAATGACGGCAATGGCTGCCCGTTCCTTTTTCTTGTTCGGCTCCACACTCGAAAAATCATATATAAACACGGCCACAAAGAGCAGCGTAATGCCGAGCAGTTTGAGAACAATCATCGCTTATCCCTCATTTAAAGGTTTTACCGGAAAAACCAGGCGAAATAATATGTACACCGGAATGGGCGTAAACGCTGATTTCCGGGAATATTTCATCCCATCGAGCCTGTTCCTTGGTCCAACGTGTAGGATACTTATGCCAAAACGCATCGGCCGTTCCGAAAACATCGGCGCCAGTCTCATCCTGGATCTGCCGAAACGTCTCTTTCACCTTGGACTCGATTTCCTTGTTCAGCTGCTGTTCCAATCGGGGCATTTCTTGGGGCAGCATCACATTGACATGGGTTTCATTCTGAAGCACACTTGCTTCACCTTCAATCCGGATCATAACACTCCATTGATTTCTGCGAATCAACGGAATCAGCTTCGTATGGCATTTGATCAGCCGGACGGACATGATACCCCCATCATCGCCTTTACTTTCCTGTACAGGAAATGTTACCGTCGTTGATTCCAGCTCGTTACGGATGATCTGAACGTATCGCTTGACTTCTCCTTGATATTGACCCGCCATTTTCCCCTTCATTAAAACCGCCCCCCCGTTAATGTACGGGTAAGCATTACTTTGTCCAGATTCCTCCTTTTTCCCGATGAGTGGAACGATAATTGCCTTCGACCGACCTGCCAGCATCCCTCCCAAATCTTTAAGCGTAACTCCCATGCCTCCGGCTAGAACGGTCAATTCGCGAAGGGTTTCCGCGCTGTCCCGCTCCATTCGCGTGTTTATGCTCAAAATGCTCTTAGCCCTTCCTTTGCTGATAAAAAAATAAGCATGCTCCCTCGGCTGGGGATGGCGAAAGAGAAAATCGACCTGATCCATGATCCCCCTCTTGGCGAGCTCCTCCCCCACGATAAATACTTCGCTGTGGCCCCAAAAGACTTTGCGGGGCATTTCCTCCTGCAGCCGCTGGGCCGCATCCGCCAAATCCGTCCCGACTGCGCTTTTCACGATAACCATGTCTCCTTGGTTTCCACTGCTCGTCATCTCGCCGTCGCTGCTCATGCTGGACTGGTTGGGTGTGTAGACTTGAACGGACAGCTCTACTTTCCCGTTTGGCGCAGCATCCATCCCAGCTCCCATAATTAAAGCCAGATCGTTCACCTCGGTGCGGTCCCAGCACCCTGTAACGAGCGGGATGATCGTAAACAGAAAAAACGCAGCGGCAAGTCTTGCGCTTTTCATTTTCTTCGGCCTCCCCTTCCGGGTCCCGGACGCTGGTTAGCACCCTGGCGATACCTGTTCCAAACGCCGATTCGCGGTCTTGTATTCATTTTCCAAGTTGGGACGCGGACCAGGATGTCCTTCAGCTGGCTGAGATTGGTAGCTGTTGACAACGAAACATAAGGAACGCCAAAAGAACGAAGCGCGAACAGATGGGTCAAAATTAAGGTGATCCCCATCATCAGTCCGAAAAAGCCCAGAAAGCCTGCCAGCAGCATCATCGGAAAACGAAGCAGCCGGACCGTGATGCCAAAGGCAAAATGGGGGATCAGAAACGAGGCGATCCCAGTGAGCGCAACGACCATGACCATCGGCGAAGAGACGAGGCCGGCCGCTATGGCCGCCTGACCGATGACCAGCGCTCCGACGATACTGACTGCAGCACCAATCTGTTTGGGAAGTCGAACCCCCGCTTCCCTTAAAGCTTCGAACGTAATTTCCATTAGCAGCGCTTCAACAAGGGCCGGGAAAGGGATTTGCTCCCTCGATTTGGTCATATTAAGCAGCAGCGTCGTTGGAATCATTTCCTGATGATAGGTAACGATAGCGACATAGAATGAAGGCCCGATGAGAGCAATAAACGCGAAAAAATAACGCAGCCAGCGGATGGCTGTGCCGATGTAATAACGCTGATAATGATCTTCCGGCGATTGCAGAAAGGTAAAAATCGTTGCTGGAGCAATCAAGGCAATGGGAGTTCCTTCTACGAGTATGGCCGCTCTGCCCTCAAGAAGATTGGCTGCCACCACGTCCGGCCGCTCCGTCGTCTGTAATTGCGGAAAGGGCGAATATGGATTATCCTCGATGAGCTCTTCAATCATCCCGCTTTCCAAAATCCCGTCGATGTTGATGCGGGAAAGACGGCTTTCGATTTCAGTAACCAGCGAGGATTCTATGATACCGCTGACGAAAGCGACGACAACTTCGGTCTGGGAAAAACGTCCGATCCGGATCGACTTCATCTTCAAATCGGGCGACTTCAGCTTGCGGCGGATCATGGACACATTGACCATCAGCGTCTCGATAAACCCTTCACGCGGGCCTCTGACGACGGATTCCGCCTCGGGTTCCGTGATCGAGCGCTGCTCCCACTTTGCCAGGTACAGAGAGATAGCCCTTTCTTCCCCATCCATGAGCAGGACGACATTGCCGTCACCAATCTCGATCACCGCCTGTTCCATCGTTTGGATCAGGGTATAGGAGGACACCGGCAAGCACTTGCAAAAATCCTCTAAGGTGTTGCCCCCATCTTCTGACAACTGTTTCAGAGTGGGTTCGAGAATGTAACGGTTAATCATGTCGCTGTCGGTCAAACCCATAAAGTAGACGATGACCGCAGGTGTTTGGCCGCAGCTGAAATCGTGGAACACGACATCAAAGCAATCCGCATACCGCTCTTTGAGATGAGAGATATTTTCTTGTAAGCGAGCTGAGAAGATCACATCTTCATTGGTTTGCATGTCCACACCCCCAACCGGCAAAAGTCCATACTGGTGGCAAAATATACTTTTTTTAATATCGCAATAAAAATTTCCGCTAAACTCGTTCTGGCTACTTTGAAGTTTCTTCGATACAGTTTTAGTTAGATATAAGAATGTGTAGGCTTCTGAGACTCGGCTTCCTTATATCGCACTAAAGACTTCCTCTAAACGCGGTCTGGCTTCTTTGAAGTTACATCGATCATGTTTTTATTTAGATATAAGGAAGAAATAGCATCGAAGAGCCCGCTTCCTTATATCGCACTAAAAACTTCCTCTAAACGCGGTCTGGCTACTTTGAAGTTTCATCGATACAGTTTTAGTTAGATATAAGAATGTGTAGGCATCAGAGACTCGGCATCCTTATATCGCACTAAAAACTTCCTCTAAACGCGGTCTGGCTACATTTGAAATTTCATCGATACAGTTTTTAGTTAGATATAAGGAAGAAATATCATCGAAGAGCCTGCTTCCTTATATCGCAATAAAAATTTCCGCTAAACGTGGTCTGGCTTCTTAGATGGTACATCAATATACATTTTTATTATGGTCAGAACAGCTTGAAAAATTCGGTAAACGAGAGATTTCTAATATTTCCGGAATTACGGATGAACAGAAAATAAGAAAAACGTCTATCGACGTACCTTCTAAGAAGATAGACCGCGTTTAGCTGAAGTTTTTCTTGCGAGATCCGGAAGCGGAGGCTCCGAATCTTATACTTTCTGATCTCTTAAGAAAGGAACACCGCTGCACGGCAGTGCAGACAGTGTTCCCTCAAGTGCTTGATTAGTATCCTGCGCAGATTTGATCCCGGAGACGGTAGAATTCCTTCAGCTGGTCCTGCTCATAAGCGTATCCGGCGCGAATCAGCAGATCTTCCCGCTCCTTTCGGGCCACAAGCTGCAGTCCCACGGGAAGCCCTTCGCTGGTCAGCCCGCAAGGAATGGACAGAGCCGGAACCTCCACCATGTTGAACAGGCCAGTATAACGGGTCATCGCGTCAAAGACACTTTCCGTATAATCGCCAAAATGGACTTCGTCCACGCCGATTTTCCGCGCAGGGATCGGGATCGTCGGTGTGGCCAGCACATCAATGCGTTCGCGGAACAATTTATCGAACATGTTCATATACATTTCTTTTGTCTTAAGCGCTTCGATATACTGTAGTGAGGTGATATCCCGGGACGATTCCAAAAAGGCTCTGGCATCCGCTCCGTATTGCGATAAGCAGCATTCCATCCGGCTTTTGTGGACATAACCGGCCTCAGAAGCGGCGATGGTCAACGAAACCTCGCTGTTCCCCTCCACAAAGGAGACGTCCGTATCAATGAGAATGGCACCGAGCGACTCCAGCGCCTCCAGTGATTGAAGATACAATGCATAGGTTTCCGGGTCGATGTGTTCGTTAAAGTAGCTGGACGGCACGCCGACACGAAGCCCCCGGATGTCTTGATTCAGATATGGCAGGTAGGACTGCTTCGTCATGGCACTGAACAGGACTGCCAAGTCGGTCATATTGGCCGTGATCGGCCCAACATGATCTAGAGTCCAAGAAACGTAAAATACGCCCTCAGTAGGTACTTTGTTATACGTAGGTTTTAACCCGACAACGCCACAGGATGCCGCCGGAATCCGAACGGAGCCGCCCGTATCGGTCCCGATGGAAGCTGCCGTCAAATCAGCGGCTACCGCCGCAGCCGATCCGCCGCTGGAGCCTCCCGGCGTGTACTCATGATTCCATGGATTGTGCACAGGTCCATAATGCGGGTTATTTGAGGTGACACCAAGGGCATATTCATGCAGATTGTTTTTTCCCAGCAGGATCGAATCCTGCAGCAGCAGCCGCTGGACGATAGCAGCGTTCTCGTCTGGTATGTGATTAGCGTCAATCGAGGAGCCGTAAGTGGTGCGGATACCTTTCGTATCGATATTATCCTTATAGGAAAGCGGAATTCCGTACAGGAGACCGGTCTGCTCTCCCGATGAGGATTTGGCTTCGAGCCGCTTGGCTTCTCCCGTGGCCCGATCCTTGGCTATCGTAATATATGAATTGAGTGCAGGATCTTTCTTTTTAATCCGTTTCAAATAATGCTTCGTAATGTCCAGCGTCGTCCAAGAGCCTGTTTTGTACCCGGATTGAATTTCCTGAATCGTTTTTCTCCCCATCATTCATTCTCCTTTCTTAGTCAGACAAACGAAAACTTCCCTTTCGGGAAGCTTTCATGTCCAGTTCTCTACTAAGCTATGCGGAAATGCTAGAGAACGTATGGGGTTTTTGACAATAAAAGGTAATTCTAAAACATCACGAATTGGTAGGCAGGAGTCCGACGGATTTCCATACTTGCTCGTAAACAGACTTGATCGGGATCCTGTTCTCTTGGGCTATTCGTTTGCAATCCTCAAACTCCGGGGCGCATTGAACGGTCTCCCCGTGATGAATACCCAATTTTACGGTAACGGCTCCCCATTCTGTTGGGACCTGAGTAAATGTTCGTTCCAGACGGTGCACCGTGAGCGGATAATACCGGATGCCAAGCGTGGTTGTCTCGCGAAAAATGATTTCTTTCATCCGGTCGATCTTTTCTTTGGCGCATAGCAGCTGAAGCATCGTACCCGGCCGGTTTTTCTTCATGTAAATGGGCGTATAGAACACGTCGTTTGCACCGTTTTCGAGCAGAAGGTCCATCACGTAGCCCAGCCATTCACCCGAAATGTCGTCGTAGTTGACTTCCATCTTCACCATGGCATGATCGACATGTTCATGATTTGGGGGCAGCTCGGATTTCATAAGACAAACTCCTTTCGGATCAAGAGCGTTATTCGCCCACGATGACACGCAGCACGTTCGGCCGGTCGGCAAACGTTTTGGTCCCTGCTCCGTAACCGACGGCGATCACTTTGATAGACGGAATGGGCCCGTACTGCTGCGCCAGCACCGATACGATCGCCGCACCCGTCGGTGTCGTCAGCTCAAAGCGGACATCCGACGCTTCCAGCGGCACGCCCTTCAGAATCTCCAGCGTCGCAGGCGCAGGCACCGGGTAAATGCCGTGGTCGATCCGGATTTTGCCCATACCGACGGGCACGGGCGAGGAATGGATCGCTTCGATACCCATTTGATGAATTAAAATCGAGGCGCCGACAATATCGACGATGGAGTCTACTGCGCCTACTTCGTGAAAATGAACGTCGTCTAACGGAACGCCATGTATCTTTCCCTCAGCCTCCCCAATGATCTTGAAAATACGGAGCGCTGTGTCGCGTACCGGCTCCTCAAAACCGGCCGCTTCAATCATATGGACGATATCCTTGTATGCCCGGTGATGATGGTGATGATGGCTGTGACTATGCGAATGATCATGGCTGTGATGGTGATGTGCATGGTCGTGAGGATGGTGCGCATGAAGATGGTGGTCATGGGCATGATGATCGTGCGCGTGGTCGTGATGGTGCGCGTGGTCGTGATGGTGATCGTGGCTGTGGTCATGTCCATGATGATGTTCGTGACTGTGGTCGTGATCATGCTTGTGGCTATGGCTGTGAAGATGCGCTTCATGCTCGTGGAGAGATTCGCCTGAACCTTCCTCTGCCTCAAGATTCGCTTGGGAATGTTCATGCATGTGTTGATGATCATCGTGATCTTTCTCATGCACTTCTTGCAGATGCACGTCAAATTTGGTCGCGGTGATCCCGTTCTTGTTCACCTTGCTCCACTGCAGCGTATATTCTTCTTCGATGTTTAATTTCTGCAGCTCCGTCTGCATCCGCTGCGCATCACCGCCGGCATCCAGCAGCGCACCGATGAACATATCTCCGCTGATGCCGGAAAAGCAGTCAAGGTATAGCGTTTTCAAGTTCGTGTTCCCCCTCTATGTACAAGCTGATGAATCAGCGCGGCGTTATAACCTCCGCCGAATCCGTTGTCGATGTTCACCACGCTGATGCCTGAGGCGCACGAATTCAGCATCGTAAGCAGCGCCGACAAGCCTTGAAAATGAGCCCCATACCCGACACTGGTCGGTACTGCGATGACCGGGTGGGAGACCAGGCCGCCCACGACGCTGGGGAGCGCCCCTTCCATCCCGGCCACCACGACAGAAACCGTCGCCTGCTGGATTTCCTCCAAATGGCTGAGCAAGCGGTGGATCCCCGCAACACCCACATCATATATCCGGTGGACTGTGCTGCCTAGCACTTCAGCCGTCACGGCCGCCTCCTCCGCCACGCGCAAATCCGAGGTTCCCGCCGCAATCACCGCGACATACCCTTGCGAATCATCAGCGGGCATCTGCTCCTTTTTCCAGTACAAGACCCTTGCCGTCTCGTGATAACTGTAATCCGGACACGCCCGCAGCACCGTCTCTGCTTTTTCCTTGTCCACGCGTGTGACCAGGACGCTGCTGCCACGGGCTTGCAGAGCACAGGCGATCGAAATGATATGATCCGCCGTTTTGCCTTCCCCATAGACGATCTCAGGGAAACCCTGCCGTTTACTGCGCTGGTGGTCAACCTTGGCAAAGCCGAGATCCTCAAATGCCGCCAGCCGCGCTTTGGCTTCCGCCACGCTCAAGGCCCCGCTGCGTACTTGCTCCAGAACGTCGTCCAACAAAGTTCTCATCCCCTTCCAGAGCTTTCGTTATGCCAACACCTTGTTCATGCTTCCGCTCTGATAGCCCACCAGGTCAAGCGTTACGTACTTGTATCCGTACTCCTGCAGCCTGCCGGAAATTTGTGAGTGCTGCTCCAGAACAGTCTGCATATCCTTCGGTTCCACTTCGATCCGCGCCGTGTCCTGGTTCGTGCGTACCCGTACCTGACGGATGCCGAGCGATTTCAAATAGGCTTCCGCTTTTTCGACCTTGCTCAGCTTCTCCTTGGTAATCCGTTCCCCATAAGCGATTCTCGAGGACAAGCAGGCAAAAGAAGGCTTATCCCAAGTGGGCAGGCCGTAGCCTCTGGACAGCTCGCGGATTTCTTCCTTATACAATCCGGCTTCCAGCAGCGGTCCGCGAATGCCCCTTTCCTTTGCCGCCTGCATGCCGGGCCGAAACTCATTCATGTCGTCGGCAATGACGCCGTAAACGATATTTTTATAGGATTGCTCCGTCAACACGGGAACCAAATGGTCGAAAAGACTGCTTTTGCAAAAATAGCAGCGATTTTTCGTGTTTTCGGCATATCCGGGAATCGCCAGCTCGGAGGTTTCAATGACCTGATGCCGCGCTCCGATCCATTCGGCCAGCTCCCTCGCCTCTGCAAGCTCGGTCGACGGATACGTTTCCGAATCCGCGGTCACTGCCAGTACTTGATCCGAGCCGAGTGTATCGACAGCCGCCTTAAGCAAAAAGGTGCTGTCCACCCCTCCTGAAAATGCCACGACAACTGAGTTTAGTTCCCGCAGGATGGACTGCAGTTTCTCGTATTTTTCGGTTAGCATTGTCCTGCCTCCTTCCCGTATGGCCATTAAATCGTCATACTGCCGAACCCGCCATCCACCCGGATCATCGAGCCGGTGATAAAGCTCGACGCCTGATCCGAAGCAAGCAGGATCGCCGCCCCTTTTAATTCATCCGGCGTACCGAAGCGATTCATTGGCGTATGCCGCATGATCGATTCGACCCGTTCCGGGCTTAATATTTTCTGGTTCTGCACAGCCGGGAAAAATCCCGGAATGATCGCGTTCACGCGGATTCCCTCCGGCGCAAGCTCTCGTGCTAGAAATTGGGTGACGCTGTTCAATCCGGCTTTGGACACCGAATACGTAAACACTTTGGAGAGCGGCGTCGTTGAGGACACCGACGAGATGTTGATGATGCTCCCCTTCCGATTCTGCTCGACCATGCGTTTGGCGAAAATTTGGCAGGTAAGCACGATGCCCTTCAAATTCACGTCCATAATGCGGTCCCATTCTTCCATCTCCAGCTCGAAAAAGGGAGTGGTGCTGTTCGTACCCGGAGCGTTGAGCAGAATGTCCCATCCGCCTGACCATGCTTCGATGTCCGCGGCCGCTTGGACCAGGGACTCGCGCGAGCCCACATCCGCCTGAAATGCTTTCGCTTCCCCGCCTTGGTTCCGGATGACGCTTACGACTTCCTCCGCTTTGTCCAGATTCCGCCCGACGATTGCCACCTTGGCGCCGTGTTCGGCAAAGCCCTCGGCAATCGCCGAGCCGAGCACGCTGTTGCCGCCGACCGCTACCGCCGTTTTTCCCGTTAAATCAAACAAACTCGTCGTCATCTAGTGACTCTCCTCCGTTTTCGGTAAATTTCCGTGCTCGTCAAAAGGCAGATCATACGGCTCCGAGGCCAGCTCCATCTGCGGGTGCTGCTTCACATATTCAAACAGCGCTTCGGACACCTCAATTTGGCTCAGAACGAGCGTATTTTTGATCCGGACGATTTTCGCCTGGTTAAAATCCAGCACATTGCTCGTTTTCACCGCCGCCTGAATCGCTTCCTTGTCATTCGGCAGCGTCGTGGCGATCTTCGTCGGGGCGACGACGGTGGATGTCAGCCCGTTGGCGTAAGTAACCTCCAAATCCATCTTGTCGACAAGCCGCTGCGTCGTAAAGTCCGCCGTGCCCACCCCGTTTGCATTCCCTTCGGTTTGCGGCGTTAAATCCAGGACGACCATTTTGTTCACATCCGGCCCTCCGTGCGCATATGGCGTCGGATATCGGCCCGTGATGTTCGGATCCATGCCGTCGCCGCTGATGTTTTTGCCGATCTCGTCAATGATCAGCACTTCCAGCTGGTCAAAAAACAGCTTCGGCAGCAGTTCCTTCGCCTGAAGCTGCAGCTGCGGTTCCTTGTCGATAATCTCCTCCGGCGTAAGCACCTCAACGACTGCAACCTTGTCGAACGCATTTTCGATCGTCGCTACCCCGAACAGGACCGGTTTCTTCTCCATGATCATTTTGGCCATGGCCGGAACATTCTCGGCCATATATTTAAACCCTAGCTGGTGGCAGGCCTCTGCCCCTTTCTGCTTGCCAAGGCCGATGCTGATCATTTTCATGATGCCGCTCTCTACCGGTCCCCGAAAAGCCGTATGCGGCTTGATCCGGTTAATGACGACGATGCCGTCCGCAGCGGCGGCGTATTTATCCAAATACACCGGAAGGCCGTTCGGCAGCGCGCCGAGCTGAACGACTTCCATCGAGGAGCGGATTTCGCAGCCAGCGCTCTCTTCCGTGACGCCCAGATGCGCCAGTACCTCCCGCTGCCCTTCCGCCGTGGCACCTCCGTGGCTACCCATGCTCGGCACAATAAACGGTTTGGCCCCCGCTTCCTTTAATGCTTTGACGGTCACGGCGGTTAGCTCCACGATGCGGTCAAGCCCCCTGCTGCCGACAGCGATCGCGATTTCCATGCCGGGCTTGACCTTCTCCATAATGTGCGGCTGACGCAGCTTGGCCCCAAGGTCGCCGCCCAGGTCCACGATCTGTTCGTCGTTGAACCGCACGTTGACCTTGGCCATTTTCGGAATCGGAATATCCTTCAGAAGCTCCTGCAAAATACCCATGCGCTTTCCCCTCCCCCGTTATCGTTTCAAGAAATAGGCTTCAGCGTTGCCGTAACCGATGTTTCGAACCATCCGTTCCAGAGCCTCCATATCATCCGGCACGAGCCCCTTCTCCACCCAAGCTCCGAGAAGATTGCAAAGAATGCGCCGGAAATATTCGTGCCGGGCATAGGACAGGAAACTGCGCGAATCGGTCAGCATGCCGATAAAATGACTGAGCAGACCAACATTCGCCAGGTCCTTCATCTGCTTTTCCATACCATCTATATGATCGTTGAACCACCAGCCAGACCCAAACTGGACTTTACCCGGCACACCTTCCTCATAAAAGTTGCCCGTCATCGCGGCCAGGACGGCGTTGTCTTTCGGATTCAGATTGAACAGCACCGTTCTCGGCAGGGCGTCTTCCTGATCCAAAGCATCAAGGAAGCGAGCCAGACCCTGCGCAAGGTTCGTTTCTCCAACTGAGTCAAAACCGGTATCGGCACCGATACGGTTTTTCATCTTTGTGTTGGTGTTGCGGAGCGCGCCCATATGCAGCTGCATGACCCACTGCTTGCCGGCGTACATTTTGCCGAGCTCCTTCAGCAGGAAAGAGCGATATGCGTTAATCTCAGCGCCTGACAATTCTTCACCGTTCAATCTTTTATTAAAAATAGGCACGATTTCTTCCCTTGTGACGTCTGCAAAATCAAGGTACGGGATATCATGGTCGGACGCACGTCCGCCATGCTCATCGAAGTAATCCACGCGCCGTTGAAGCGCATTCAGGAAGGCGTCCAGGGAATCGATGGTTTGGCCTGTAATCTCCCCGAGTTTATGTACCCATTCGGTGTAAGTGGGGCGCTCGATATATAATGCTCCATCCGGTCTGAACGTCGGCGCGATGATGGTTTGAAAGCTGTCATCGGCAGCCAGCCGCTCATGATATTCCAGCGGGGACAGCGGGTCGTCGGTCGTGCCGATAAATTTCACCCGGGCTCTGGCAATCAGCGCCCTCGGTAGGAAATCGGGCTGCTGCAGCTTGGCGTTGCATGCCTCCCATATATCGCGGGCCGTGGCTGGGCTCAGAATTTGTTCGATGCCGAACACGTTCTTGAGCTCCAAATGTGTCCAATGGTACAGCGGGTTGCCGATCAGGTGAGGAACCGTCTCCGCCCAGGCCATAAATTTATCCCAATCCTCCGCATCGCCTGTAATCAGCTGCTCACCGATGCCGTGCATCCGCATCGTACGCCACTTATAATGGTCGCCTCCCAGCCACAGCTGCGTAATATTGGCCCATGGCTTGTTCTCCCATACTTCCTTCGGGTCCAAATGGCAGTGAAAATCAAAGATCGGTAAATCGGCAGCCGCCTTTTCATATAACCGAACCGCCGCAGGGGTATCCAGCAAAAATTCCGAATCGAGAAATTGGCTCATCCTGTTCTCCTCTCCAAGGATCGATAAGTGGTATGAAACCCTTTACAATTTTTAATTTGTTTATTAAACTTACAAAATATATTCGTACTGTACCAACTCCCCACGCCTTTGTCAATCGGGTAATTTCTTAGCGGGCGAGGCGGGTTCGTGCTACAATATGGTTTATGCTGAATTTTTATTACGTTCTAAAATTGGAGGAAACAAATGGTAACCGGAGACGCCTCTTATATTAAAAAGATCAACCGGGCGTTGATTATACGGGAAATTATAAAAGAAGGAAAAATTTCCAGAGCGGATCTGTCCAAAATTACAGCCCTAACCCGGGCGACGATCTCCGCGCAGGTAGCAGATTTGCTGGAAGAAGAACTGGTTGTCGAAACCGAGCTGGAGCACAACCCCGTCGGACGCAAACCGATTATGCTCTCCCTGAACGCCCAGGCAGGATATGCGCTCGGCATTGACCTGGACGCAGGACATGCGACATTTATGCTATCCGATTTAACTGGCCATCCGGTCACAACGGAAATCATTCCAATTCAATCGGAAGCCTATGAGGATATCGTACAGCTGCTGGTTTCCGCGATCGGACGTTATCAAAGCCGATGCGCGGGCAGTCGCTACGGCATGGTCGGCATCGTATTGGCGATCCACGGACTCGTCTCCAATGAAGAGACCATCAAATTCGTGCCCCGGTTCCAATGGCAGGACGTTGACTTGAAGCAGGATCTGGAACGTGCAGTCGGTACAGCTGTCCATTTGGAAAACAACGCGAACCTCAGCGCTTTTGCCGAGCGGGCATACGCTCACCATACGACCGACAACCTGCTCTGCGTAACGCTGTATTCCGGCATTGGGCTCGGCATGATCATGGACGGCAAGTTTTTTCGCGGCCATGAAGGCTTTGCCGGTGAAATCGGCCATATGATCGTCGTTCCCGGCGGAGAGCCCTGCGCATGCGGCAACCTCGGCTGCTGGGAGAAGTATGCTTCGGAGACAAGCGTGCTCCGGAACATCCTTGCGGCCGAACCTGGTGACGCCTCGGATATGGAGTGGATCAGCCGGCGCATTGCCGATGGCGATGAACAAGTGCTTGACGCGCTGAATCAATTCGTCTATTACCTGTCGATCGGGCTGAACAATGTCATCAATATGTACAATCCGGACGTTGTCGTCATCGACAGTGAGCTTCTGCGAATGGTTCCCGATGCACTGCAGAGGATCCATCATCAGCTCCACTCCCAAATCAGCCATTACCGGGAGATCACACTGTCGGGCATGGGGCGGAAATCCTGCGTCATGGGTGCCTGCGCACTGGCGATTTCCCGTTTTCTGAACGTGCCTGTGCTTAGCTTGCCCTCCGGAGACGACCTTGCTGATTGATTACGGGTATGAAAATCTAACTGATGCTCGCTCCCACTCCCTTTTCACAAGCCCGGATACAAGGACGCTGCCTATACAAAAAAACAAGCCCGGATCCATCGCGGCTTGTTTTGGGTTTTCGGTAATTTGATTTCTCGTTTTTTTTACTTGCCTATAACCCCAGCCGTCTGCCTAAAGGAGTCGGCATTCCGTCGATCGTGCTCCTGTTTTTCTCCTGCCAGTAGTCGTGAAGCCCTTGTTCGCCTTTATGCTCTGCCCACCGATTCAGCGTATCCCTTTCCTTTTCATAGGTCATGAAGGGAACCGCATAACCGCAGGACGTCTGCACTTTATGCACATCGATCGTGATGATCTGTCTGGCTCCGGGCATCGGATCAAACAAAGGGTATAATGTCTCCCACTCCCTGCTCTCCGGTAAAATCACCGTCCCGGTTCCGTACAGGCGCATAATGTTCGCCGGCCCTTCAAACGCGCAGAACATGATCGTGATGCGGCCGTTTTCTTCCAGGTGGGCACTCGTTTCATTGCCGCTTCCGGTCAAATCCAGGTATGCGACTCGGTTCTCGGACAAGATTCGGAACGTGTCATAACCTTTTGGCGACAAGTTGACGTGCCCCTCCTGCGATAACGGCGCCGTACCAACGAAAAACATATGCTGCTTCCGGATAAAGTCCATATGCTCAGGCAGCATAGCCGGAAATTGTTTCCCCATTTGAATCCCCCCATTCGTACTCTGCCGATTAATTAAATTCATTGTATGTTCATCCGCTGCATATTAAAAATATATTTTTACCGCGTAATCATACATTATAGTTATGAGTGTTTGTGCAATGGGGCTGCCATTCAGACCGGGTTAATTACAGCTTACATATTCATAAAATCGTCCCTCTCGACCTTACTCACCCGCAGACCGAACTTTACGTACCACTCGCTCTTCCCTTTGTCCTGAGCCACCCTATGCAGGGAATTCTCCTTCCAGGCCTTGATCGCCTCAAGTGACTCCCAATACGAGACGGTAATTCCGACTCCATCCGTTCCACGAACGCTTTCGACTCCGAGAAAACCCGGCTGTATCGAAGCAAGCTCGACCATCTTATCTCCCATTTTCCCGTACCCTCTGTTCTCTCCTTCAGACATTTCCGAAGTAAAAATGACCGCATAATACGGCGGCTGCGGCGTATTTGCTATAGCTCCCATCCCTATTCTCCCCTTATCCGTTTTTCTATCTGAATTATACCGAGCCTCTTACAATAAATAAAATGAATGTTTAAAATGGTTGTAATGATTATTTTTCATGGCGGGAGTGTTTGAAAATGACCTTGGCGAAGTACGAAATTCTCGGAAAAGTCGTCGAAACCGGAAACCTGACCAAAGCGGCGGAACAGCTGAGTTTAACACAATCGGCGGTGAGCCGTGCCATCATCAGCCTGGAGCAGGAATTGGGCATCCAAATCCTTGCCCGGGGCCGGTCTGGCGTCCGGCTGTCCCATGACGGAGAACGGTTGTGGGGATATATGAAGGAAATGCTCCAACTGCATGAAAACATGCTGCAGGAGGCGGATCAGATCAAGGGGCTGATGCGGGGAACAGTCACTATCGGAACGTTTACCAGCGTATCGATCCATTGGCTGCCGGATATTCTTCACCGTTTCCAGCAGAAGTACCCGCAGATCGAAATCCGGCTGCTCGACGGGCATTATCACGATATCGAGCGCTGGATTGCCGATGGGACTGCAGACTTTGGATTCGTGAATTTGCCATCTTCGCATGGCCTGGAAACGAGGATGCTCATACAGGATCGGATGATGTGCGTTATGCCGGCTGATCATAAACACAGCGTTAAATCCACGATATCACTGGAGGATATTGCGGATGAACCGTTTATTATGCCTGCGAAAGGCTGCGATACGGATGTAAGAGCGTGGTTTGACGGTCAAGCAGCGGTTCCCCATGTGCGATTTGAACTTGAGGACGATCATGCCATCATGGCGATGGTGCGATGCGGACTTGGCGTCAGCATCCTGCCGGAAACGATTCTTGCCTCAGCTCCTTCAGGGCTCGTGGCCCGGCCGCTTGGACCGGAAGCTTCGAGGGCCATTGCTCTGGCGGCGGTTTCCTTTAAGAAATGCTCCCCGGCGGCAGCGAGGGCAATTTCATCTATCGTGGAGTTGATCGGCTTAAAGGAATCGAATTCCTAAAAATATGTAATTCTCGCTCCAACTAAACTGCGAAATACTGCGTTTTACTATTGAAGTGAAAAATGCGTGTTCACTGTGATCTTGGGTTAAGGACGTGACGAATGAAAATCAGATGCATCATACTGTTATGTTTCTTACTGATTACGGGCTGTACAAATTCCTCATCCACAATCGAAGAAGCGATGCACAAATCCAACATCCCTTATGACGACATTTTAAAAACCTTTGATACAGACAATAAGCATACGGTGGTGTTCTATAGTAATGACAATCAATATAACGTCGGCCTTTTGAAGCACAACCGTCAAAGTTGGACTTGGATCGTCGGCACGTACACGGATATCCATCCTGACCAGGATATCGACTGGAGTTACTGCAACCTGAATCAGCTTAGCCCCATGTTTGTCGGGACTGTGAATAACAAAGACATTCGGAGCGTCGCCGTGGAGACACGAAAAGTAAAAACCGAAGCCCAGCTGATCCATTCATCCAACGGCACCGTATACTGGTATGTGCTCGTGGATGAACCGCAAAACCCGCCAATGCGATTCACCGGATATAACGCTCAAGGGCAAGTCGTGTATGATACAGGCTCGCTCGATGATTAAATTCCGCTTCATAGAACAAAAAAAGCGTTCCGATGCTCTCGCATCGGGACGCTTTCTTATGAATTACAGCCGATTATTCTTCGGACTCGATCCATTGGAAATGGAAGGTGCCTTCTTTGTCGACACGCTGGAACGTATGCGCGCCAAAGTAGTCGCGCTGCGCTTGCAGCAGGTTGGCCGGCAGACGGTCCGTACGGTAGCTGTCGTAGTAAGCCAGTGCGGAAGCGAAGGCCGGAACCGGAATGCCGCGCTGCATGGCGACGGACACAACGTTTCTCCAAGCATCCTGGTAGTTGGTAACGACCCAGCCGAAGTAATCGTCCAGAAGCAGGTTTTTCAGCTCCGGATTTTTATCGTAGGCCTGCTTGATGTTTTCCAGGAAGCGGGCGCGGATGATGCAGCCGCCTCGGAAAATCATTGCGATGCTGCCGAAGTTCAGATTCCAGTTAAACTCTTCGGAGGCAGCACGGAGCTGGGCGAAGCCTTGGGCGTACGAACAGATTTTGCTGGCGTACAGCGCCTTGCGTACGGCTTCCACAAACTCCCGCTCATCCCCTTCATACGGAGCTGTGTGCGGCCCTTTCAGGATTTTGCTTGCCTCCACGCGTTCTTCCTTCATTGCGGACAAGAAGCGGGCAAATACCGATTCGGTCACGATGGACAGCGGCACGCCGAGATCCAGCGAGCTTTGGCTCGTCCATTTCCCTGTTCCCTTCTGTCCCGCCGCATCCAGAATGACGTCAACCATCGGTTTGCCGGTGTCCGGATCTTTCTTGGAGAAAATATCAGCGGTAATTTCGATCAGGTAGCTGTCCAGCTCGCCGCGGTTCCACTCGGTGAAAATGTCGTGCAGCTCTTCTGTGCCGAGGCCCAGCACATCCTTCAGCAGGTGATAGGCTTCGCCGATCAGCTGCATGTCGCCGTACTCGATGCCGTTATGGACCATTTTCACGTAATGGCCGGATCCGCCTTCGCCGATATACGTCGAGCAAGGATCTCCGTTGACTTTGGCTGAAATCGCCGTAAGAATCGGTTCAACGAGCTCGTAGGCGTCCTTCTGGCCGCCAGGCATAATCGCCGGTCCTTTCAGGGCTCCTTCTTCGCCGCCGGATACCCCGGCCCCGATAAAGCGGATGCCCTTCGCCTGAAGCTCCCGGTATCTGCGCTCGGTGTCCGGGAAGAAGGCGTTCCCGCCGTCAATCAGGATGTCTCCTTCTTCCAGATGCGGAACGAGCTGCTCGATCAGCGCGTCCGTCGGTCCGCCGGCTTTAACCATCATCATGATTTTGCGCGGGGTTTCCAGCGACTGCACAAACTCCTCGATGCTGAATGTACCGACAAAGTTTTTTCCTTCGGCTTCGGCGAGCAGTTCTTTCGTTTTTTCCGGCGAACGGTTATATAAAGCGACCGCGAAGCCTTTGCTTTCCATATTCAAAGCCAGGTTTTTGCCCATGACGGCAAGACCGGCCACACCGATTTGCTGTTTGCTCATCGTTTCTCTCTCCTCCAGATCTCTCTCTTTTTACTTGACGCTGCTTTTCCAGTCGGCTGCAAATTTAACTAAACCTTGGTCCGTCAACGGGTGCTTGGCGATTTGTGCAATCACGCCGAACGGAACGGTCGCAATGTGCGCGCCGGCCATGGCGACGCGGGTGACGTGGTCCGGGTGGCGTACCGAGGCTGCGATAATTTGCGTATCCAGGTTATGCGTGCGGAACAGCTGCGCAATTTTGTCCACCAGCAGGACGCCGTCTTCAGAAATATCGTCCAGACGACCCAGGAACGGCGATACGTATGTTGCCCCGGCACGGGCGGCCAGCAGCGCCTGGTTCACGGTAAAGATCAGGGTCACGTTTGTTTTGACCCCTTTTTGGGACAAATAACGGCAGGCTTCAAGACCCGCAAGGGTCATCGGCAGCTTGATCGTGATTTTCTCATCGTTATTGTTGATCTTAATCAGCTCATTTGCCTGGGCAATCATTTCCTCAGCGGTTTCCGCATCCGGCGTCACTTCGGCCGACACGGACTCCACTTCCGGCACAGCCTGGCAAATCTCGGCGATCCGGTCTTCGAATTTCACGCCTTCCTTGGCAACCAGGGACGGGTTCGTGGTGACTCCGGACAGAACCCCGATTTTGTAGGCGGATTGAATATCCTGCAGATTGGCGGTATCAATAAAAAATTTCATCTTACAACCTCCTGTGAATGTTCAATATATGATTGGCTCGGTAAACCGAGCATAGAACCCAAAATCAGCTGGCGGTAACTTGCTCGACAAGCGGCTCGGAAGCAGCCTTTCCGGCTTCGTCTTCCTCATCGAACCACCAGTGGAATCCGTCTGCGGCAAGCAGCTCATGGGCCGCTTCCGGACCGTGCGAACCGGCAGCATAAGGATGCAGCGGCACCTCATTAGCGGCGAAGGCTTCCAGGATCGGCTGCACCCACTGCCAGGACAGGTCGACCTCATCCCAATGGACGAAGAACGTCGAATCTCCGTTCAGTGCATCGTGAATCAGCGTTTCGTACGCTTCCTGGGCTTCTTTGCGGTCCGGATACATATCGATGTATACCGGTTTAAAGCCGGTCGGATGATCCGGGTCCTTCGCATTCAGCTGAAGCGTGATGCCTTCTTTCGGCCCGATCTCGATGACCAGCAGGTTCGGTACGGTTGCCTGCTCTGCTTGCGTCGCCGTGGTGAGCGGTTCCTTGAATTCGATCACGATGCGTGTGCTCTTCGACGCCAGACGTTTACCTGTCCGAATGTAGAACGGAACGCCGCGCCAGTAGTAATTATCGATATGCAGCTTGGCCGCGATAAACGTATCGTTCATCGAACCTTCGGAAATACCGGGTTCAGCTGTGTATGCGGGAACCGGTTTGCCTTGAATGGATCCGGCAGTATATTGTCCGCGCACGATGTTGGTAAGCACATCCTGCTTTTGCAGCGGATCCAGTGCTTCAAGCACCTGCTTCTTCTTGAGCTGGACGTTCTCCGCCGAAGCCATGTTGTGCGGCGCGTGAATGGTCAGCATCATGAGCAGCTGCATCATGTGGTTCTGGAACATATCCCGCAGGGCCCCGGCTTTGTCGTAGTATCCAGCGCGCTCCTCTACGCCTACGGTCTCGTCAGCCGTAATTTGGACGTTGGCGATAAAGCGGTTCGTCCACAGCGCCTGAATCACAGGATTCGCCTGCTTCAATGCTTCAAGCCGCTGCACCATAGATTTGCCGAGGTAATGGTCGATCCGGTAAATTTCTTCTTCCGCAAAAGCTTGGCTCAGCTGGTCGTTTAGCTCGCGGGCCGAAGCGACGTCATGGCCGAACGGCTTCTCGATCACGAGGCGCTTCCAGCCCGTTACGCTGCCAAGTCCGCTGTTTTCGATTTGGGAGGCGATAGTGCCGAAGAAGTTCGGCGCAACGGACAAGTAGAACAAGCGGTTCGATGTTCCGCCGATTCCTTGCTCCCAGGCTTCCACCCGATCTTTTAACCGGACGAAGTGATCCGTGTCATCGATGTGCAGAATGTTGAAGCCAAAGAGTCCCAGGAAGGACTGCAGGGAGTCATCCTCTTTCACATTCAGCCGGTAAAAATCGTACAGCGACTGCTTGACGTGAGCCTTAAACGTTTCATCCGTCATTTCTTTACGGCCGAGGCCGATTACAGAGAAAGCTTCCGGAAGCTTTCCGTGGATATATAAATGATACAGAGCAGGGTATATTTTGCGCTTGGCCAAATCGCCAGTCGCTCCAAACAATACAAAAGTTGTAGGATTCATCTCAATTGCTCCTTCCTTTCAAAGCTCCGCGACTTCCACTTCTCATTCTGTCGAAAAAGCTCTGGTTTCTGTGTCTTGGATTCACTATAATACAAATATGTGCCATACATGTAATCAATATATTTCTGAGGAGATATAGACCATATCTATGACTAACAATTACGAGTTGTATAAAGTGTTTTATTGGGCCGCAAAGACGGGAAGTTTAACGCAGGCCGCCAAGGCGCTGTACCTGACCCAGCCCAGCGTCAGCCATGCCATCAAGCAGCTGGAGGAGCGGATCGGGGTTACGTTGTTTTACCGCACCTCCAAAGGCGTGAGCTTGACGCAGGAAGGCAAAATTTTATTTTCCTATATAGAGCAATCGCAAATTCTCATTACGCTCGCTGAAGAAAAAATGGTGGCGCTCAAAAATTTGGACAGCGGCGAGCTGCGGATCGGCGGAAGCGATTCGTTGTTCAAGCACTACCTGCTTCCTTTTCTCGAAGACTTTCACGTAAAATATCCGGGTATCAAGCTGCACCTGAATCACGGAACGACACCGGAAGTGATCTCCTATCTAAAGGAAGGGCGGATCGACCTTGGCGTTGTAAGGATGCCGATCTTCGACTCGCAGCTGGAGGTAACGGAAAGCATTGAGCTGCAGGACTGCTTTGTGGCGGGCGAACGGTATGCGGAGCTGAAGGGGCAGGCGCTGTCCATGGAACAGCTGATGGAATATCCCGTGATTCTGTTCTCACGGAACAGCCGGGTGCGTATGGCCATTACAGAGCTGTTTGAAAAATACGGACACGAGCTGAAACCCGACATCGAGGTGGGAAGCGTCGATTTGCTGATCGAATTCGCCAAGCGTGGGCTGGGCATTTCGTATGTCACGCGCGAATTCGTAGCCAAGGAGCTGAAGGAAGGCTCTCTCTTTGAAATTGAGCTGGATGTGGAGATCCCCCCTTCCAAGGTGGGCCTTATGGTAATGCGAAACATGCCGATTTCGGCGGCGGCGACGAGATTTATCGAGGTGGTTCATTAGTCGGACGCACATCTTTCAAGGTAGGCAAAATCAAAAGGACGCCAACACAATGGCGTCCTTTAACGCATCATCCGTTCTTAGATTCAGTGCTGCTTCCGGTACGCTGACGGTGACATCGAACAGTAGTTTTTAAAAGCACGGGTAAATGCGAACAGGGTCGGATACCCAAGGGAGTATGCGATCTCCGTAACGGCAGCCGACGTCCCGGACAGCATTTGCTTGGCCTTGTCCATCTTGACCTTGGCAATATACTCGGCCGGTGTCATGCCTACAAACTTCGTAAACTGTGTCGAAAAATAGGTGCGGTTCAGGCCGGCATATTCGGCTACTTGCTGTACGGTGATCCCCTCGGCGGCATGCCATTCGATGTACTCGGTCCACTGGGATGCTTTGCTTTTCTTTATCGTTGTTGCACCTGGACGCTGGGGCTCGTCCACGGCTTTCGCGCTTGCGATCAGCTGGGATAACGCCTGGTACAGCAGTCCTTTCAGGTTCAGGGCGGCGGCGACCTGATCCGTCTTACCATCCTTCCACTCCGCAAACAGACGCCGGATCAAGTTCGCTACCTCTGGACTCCACAGCCCCCTGGAGCAAGGTACATCCGGATGAAAGCCTGCCAGATTCAGCATCGGTTCCATGCCGGATCCATCCATGGCCAGCCATGTTAACTGCAGAGAATGATCGTCGTCCGGCTTGTAATACATATAGGTACGGTTCGGATACATGCAAAAGGCATCCCCTGTCTGGAGCCTGTACGTGTGACCCTCATATTCAACCATCAGACTGCCCGCCCTGACAAAATGAATACTGTAGCATTCAATTCTGCGCGGACCGATCCGGTATCCCGGCTTTGCTGTACTCTGACCCGCCCTGACCAGCCAGAACGGGGTATCTTTGTCGATCCTGGTCGGCGTGTAATATAAAAATTCCGCGAATTCGTGATCATACTCCTGCAGCATGCGTTCTCATCCTCCCCATCATCCTTACATGAACTGACAAAATGATAAATCTATCATACAATACGCCATTCTCTTTGGGCACCCCTTTACATATAATCAGTTCGAGGAGGTTGACGGATGAAGAAACCTAATATTTTGTTAATTACCAGCGATCAGCAGCACTGGAATACGATTGGCGCCTTTAATCCTGAAATACATACCCCGAATCTGGACCGGCTTGTCCGGGAAGGGACGACGTTCGATCGGGCGTATTGCCCCAATCCGACCTGCACGCCGAGCCGTGCCTCGATCATTACCGGCATGTACCCGAGCCAGCATGGCGCGTGGACGCTCGGCACCAAATTGCTGGAGGATCGCCATACGGTAGGCGAAGATTTCAAGCAAGCCGGTTACCGGACCGGGCTGATCGGCAAAGCACATTTTCAGCCGCTCACTTCGACCGAGGAATTTCCGTCGCTTGAAGCCTATCCCATTCTTCAGGATTTGGAGTTTTGGAAAAATTACAAAGATGGGTTCTACGGTTTTGAGCACGTGGAGCTGGCGCGGAATCACACCAATGAAGCCCATGTCGGGCAGCATTATGCGCTGTGGATGGAAGAGAAAGGCTGCCATAACTGGAGAGACTATTTCCTGCCGCCTACAGGTACCATGGACCGGGATCAAACATATAAATGGCCGATTCCCGAAGAGTACCATTACAATACCTGGATCGCCGAACGGACCAATGCTTTACTGGAACAATATCATGAAAACGACGAAAGCTTTTTCCTGTGGTCCAGCTTCTTCGACCCGCACCCGGAATACCTCGTTCCCGAGCCATGGGATACGATGTACGATCCCGAGCAGCTCACCATTCCCGAGATGATTCCGGGCGAGCATGACCGCAATCCGCCGCATTTTGCCAAAACGCAGGAAGAGCAACCCGACTTCACAAACCTGCAGGAAACGGGACATGGCATTCACGGTTACCGTTCGCATCATTATTACGAGTACGGCAGCAGGAAGCGATTGACGGAGTATGATAAGAAAAAGCTGGTCGCCGTCTATTACGGCATGATCAGCATGATGGATAAGTACATCGGGCATATTCTCGATAAGCTGGAGGAACTGGGAATGGCCGATAACACGATCGTCGTCTTTACGACGGATCACGGGCATTTCTTCGGACAGCACGGTCTGCAGGCCAAGGGCGGGTTTCATTACGAGGACTTGATCAAGCTGCCGTTTATCGTCCGGTATCCCGGTGAAGTGCCGGCCGGCAAGCGGAGCAGCGCCATTCAATCTTTGGTGGACCTGGCTCCGACCTTCTTGTCCCTGTGCGATCTGCCGGTTCCTTATGCGATGACGGGCATCGACCAGAAAAAGGTATGGCTCGGCGAAGCCGTGCAGGCGCGGGATCATGCTATCTGCGAGTTCAGGCATGAACCGACCACCATCCACCAAAAAACTTACGTCGACGAGCGCTATAAAATCACGGTCTACTACAATCAGACCTACGGTGAAATCTTCGATCTGCAGGAAGACCCCGGAGAGCTGAACAATTTATGGGACGATCCGGAGCATGCGCCGCTCAAAACCGAACTACTGCTAAAATATGCCTGGGCGGAGCTCGGCAAAGAGTCTATGCCGATGCCGAGAATTACCGGAGCATAAGGCTTGTCAGGCCCGATCCACACGATGGGAATGCTTGTCCCGGCGTAATGAAATTCATGAACCTATGAACGTTCGATCGTAAAAGTAACAGCAGCACATCCAAAAAGGCCGATTCACATCGCTGTGAATCAGCCTTTTCCAACTCATTTATCGATTCGGATACAGTTTGAATTCATCACCTGACTCCGTCTCAAACTGGAGCAGTGAACCTTCCAGCATGTGGACCTCGCCTCCTACCATCTGCAGGCGTACTTCGCCTTCTTCCCATGGATTCCGGATCCGGCATGTTCCTCCCAGGGAGGACGTGATCGTTACATATTGTATATCGCCACCCCGAACAGCCGATTTGACGTTAAATCCACCAGGACACCATAGCGAAAATTCAGCGTCCCAATCCACAGGACATGCAGGGAAAAGACGGATAACCGAATCCTGGCCTGGGCCCGCTGGCTGGCTTTGGCACAGCGCCGATTGCAGCGCAGCTGCAGCGTTCCCAAGACGCTGAATGCTGATGCAGTTCACCCCTTCCCTGACGGTTAAGCGGTTTTCAAACGATTTGATTCGGCCTGTATCGTTGAAATAGCAGTAATCCCGCTCCGCGTTGACACATTCCAACTGGGCCAGCACGACCTGCTTAAAAGGCTCGGCAAGCCCCATATTGGCCAAGACGCGTGCCATCCCCGACATTTCAGAGGCAGCACGGCTCCAGTCGTGATCGAGAAGCTCCTCCTGGTACCGAATCGTCGCCATAGTCGTCTTAAACATGTCTGGGTTACTCCCGGCGGTCTCGAGGGAACATAAGCTGCCAAAATAAGCTGGCTTCACGTCGATATGGCTCTTCTGATCCAACACCGGACCGAGTGCGCCGACCCATACGGCCGCTTCCCCTTCTCCCGTTTTCAGGACGGCGTCTGCTTGGTCGCTCCGCGGAAGCGGGGCAAGATGCTCGTAAAGTTCCTGCCACGCCGGCCGTATATCGCGATCCAATCCGAGTATGTCCGAAGCCCGGAGGACGATCGGAAAGATCGTATGCATGCCCGCCATCGAATCCATCGTGTCTTTGCCGCCGTAATATTTTTCGTCGCTGGTCGTGTGATACATGTGATACAGTCCGTCCTCATCCTTCCGCAGGTTGGGGTTGTGGCGGAAAAACTCGGCGACGCCCCGGATGACCGGATATGCGCGCTCACGCAGCCATTCTTCATCCTTGGTGAACTCATAGTACAACCAGTAGTGGTAAGCAATTCCGACCTGGGTGGCGAACATGTGCGTCGTGAATCCAAATGGGCCATAACCTCGTTCCTTGTACGTAAACCTGCCGTCCACATATTTTTCGTGATACTTCCAGTTCCAGCGGCTCTCATGCGGCCGCTTGGAGTAAGCATATTCGCGAAACCGGTCGGACATCTGCTCCCACGGCTTGCGCAGCAAATAGAGGTCCCTCATTTCCTCGGCAATGTCTTCCGGCAGCTCCTCCACCCCGTCAAAGGACACGACTTCCGGGATATAAATGCCTTGGCTTCCCCACTGCTGCCTTGCTGCGGCTGCACACGAATCGTACATGGCTGAATACATGTTGAAATACGGATGGAACAGTTCATCATGCCCGGTTGGCAGTACGGCGTTATAATACAAATTCATGTTGTTCCACCAATGCATGGCCCCCCAGTGCCGAAGATCTCCGCGCGGGCTGAGCAGCATGCCGCCGAAATTCGGAGGAAATTGTGAACCACGCGAATTGGATGCCATCAGGTATACATAATACGTGTAATGCTGCTCGACGAATTCGGCGTGCCCGTCCCGGCTATGAAGGCGGATATACGATTTGTCCCAAAAGGATTGCCACCACTTGCGATGCTCCGCCAGCAGCACGTCATATCCCGACTGCATGGCATGCCGCACCGTTCGGATCGCTTCCCCGATGACATCTTCCTGTTCATCAAAGCTGGCTGCACTGCTCATAAAGATGTCAAAACTGCCGTTTCCCGGTTGAACACACAGGCGCATTTCCGTCTCATTCGGCTGCCCGATCACCAGACTTTCCCGATAAGCGCCGACTGGCTTCCGGCCGCCGTACTCGTCGTTCATCCTTACCTGCGCGTCCCTTCCCGTTATCGCAATAACGACCGCTGAAGCGCAGAAATAGTCTCCTTCGCGGAATTGCTGATGAAGCACCATCATGCCGTCCCTTATTATGAAGCGTGATACGGCCGAGTGGTTTTTGGTCACGACCTCTGCAGGGCGCAGCATTTTGAGCTTAATGTTAACCACCTGAGGCGCCGGCCGGCGATCATGGATCCGGACGCCGAACACATCATGCCCGGACGCAGCAAAGGCTTCCGCCGCCACCCCAATCCCCGATATCGATGCCGTCGCGTCATACAGACTTAGATGCTGACGAATTCCTTTGTCATTAAATACATCCTCGCCATAATCCACCAGGTCGATATCGACAAAACCGCAGCCGTAAGCATAATCCGAGTGCCGCTGGTTGAAGCTGTTGGTACGGCTGTCATTCGCATACACATCGGCCCGGTTGATTTGAAACTTGAGCGCCGAGGGGGAAGTCCAAATGAGACTGCCCATCCGGCCATTTCCGAGCGGAAGGCCGCCCTCACTTCGCTCCACGGTATGACGGTAATGCAAATCCGCCCGTGAGACATGCTCGCGCATGTTGATGTTTGGAGATTCCACTGCTTTTTTCACTGGCCTGCACTCCCTGCGTGTGTGATGAAAAAGCTTTAGACGATCACGTATAATGGTGAATCCAAGTCTATCTTAATCGTGTGCGGGATGCTGCCAGTATGAATAAGTTACGATGGACATGGAATTTGTTACGAAACGACAATTCAGGCGAACCTGGAGTGGAAACAAAAAAAGAAAGCCGCACTAAACGGCTTCCTCGTATAAAGGGCAGGACTCATATGGTCAGTTTATAAACGTACGATTTCTCCGGATCGGACTTCGATCGGATCCCCATCTACGCTGACCCATACCGATTGGGCCGACGGATTATGAATGAGGTGTGAATCGGCTGAGTAACGGAGTCCTTCCACGGCCTTGCAGTAGGCGTAAATTTCCGCATTGGTTGCGTACCAAATGTCGTCCTTGCCGCCGATCATCTCACCGAACCTCTCTACCAAATCCCAGTTATTGTCGTTATCGAATTCATAGCTGTGGCCCCAGACGTAAAAAAGCGACATTCTCGAATATCGTTGCTGCATATCAATCCATTGCTCAGCGTATTCGACCATTTGCTTATGATGGCAGGTCGGATGCCAGCGGAGCCAGTCGTCCGGCTTATGAAAGCCGCCATGACTGTTCACTGTACGGGCGTATTCGATACCTATGGACCGCAATATGTTCACAACCTGATCGCTGTAGGTGCCAAACGGATAGCTCATCCCTTTGACCGGATAGCTGACGAGCTCCTCCAATGCCTTGCGGTCCGCCACCACCTGCTCCAGCACTTGATCCGGCGGCGTCTGTTCCAGAAAGGGATGGTCCACCGTATGAACCGAAACCTCATGCCCCTGAAACAATGTCGCGACTTCCGTTTTGTCGATATATCCTGCTTTGCCGAGATTCCCGCTGTTCAGATGAAACGTCCCCTTGAGGCCATAGTCGTTCAGCAGACTGACTAATTTGCGGTCATGGTCCCGCCCGTCGTCAAAGCTGAGCGTCACCGCCTTGTTCACACCGTTCGGAAAACGGTCCAGTTGGATGCGCATATGTCGTCTCTCCTCTTTTGTAAGCATAGTGATAATCGTTTACCGGTATATATGAATTCGCTTCTGTTGATCCATCTTTAATTTCATAGCCGCCAGCGTTTTGCGTATCCAAGGAATTTTGTTCATGGTCATCACATTCAGAACGTAAATCAACACAAGCTTGATCCCTGTAAAATCCGGTTGTAGTTGATCCTGAAAGGCTTCCATTGACTTCCCTTCCCTCCACTTCATTTCATGACCCGTTTACCCAAGCGAACGGTTTGCGCTTTCAATTACACGTTCTATGTAAGCTTGTAATGCCTCAATGAATATGCGGCCTGCCTTACCCAGATATTTATCCGTCCGGTAAATGATGCAGATCTCCTGGCTCGGTGTTGGATGCAGAAGCGTGACTGCGGTGATTTGTTCCCGGCCAAGGTTGTCGAGCAGCAGCCGGGGAAGAATGCATGCTCCAATTCCCTGCTCTACCATGGAGAGAAGCGTCGATAGCGTCGAGGTCACCATAGGGTGATGCAGCTCCATACCTTTTTCCTGGCAGCAGGCCCGAATCAGCTTCGTGATCTGGTGATCGGGGCCGAAGGTGACCATATCCAGCTCCTTCAGCTGTTCAAAGGGGATGGCCTTTAATCGGGCAGCGGGATGATCCGATCGGACGGCAAGCGCAAACTCCTCATGAAACAGTGGGATGATGGCCATACGATCGTCGGGCCGCTCAGGCATCGTCGTGACGCCCAAGTCTCTGTTCCCGGCCAAAACCTCTTCATATACGTTCGTCGTTTCGCTGACCGAAATGGACAGCTTGGGGTAAGCCCGGTGAAAATCAAGCAGCAGCGCGTCAAACAGCAGGTCCCCATCCCCTGGCAGTATGCCGATGTCCAGCTTGCCGCCCTCCACTTTTTTAAGATCCGAGATGGCCCCCTGAATGTAATCCACCCTCTCAAAGATCAGCTGGCTCTGTTCGAGCAGGATCCGGCCGGCATCGGTTAAAGCAATCTTTTTGCCGATTCGATCAAACAGAGGCATCCCCAGCTCCTTTTCCAGAAACTTGATTTGCTGGCTCAAATTCGACTGTGTCGTACAGAGATTCTCGGCGGCCCGGGAGAAATGCATTTCTTTACATATCGCTGCAAAGTATTCAAGCTGTCGAAGTTCCATGGACGTCTCCTTCCCATTGTTTCGTATGCTGCCATGTTAAGTTCTATATCCAGTATAACGGAGGACGGAAGGATTTCCCATAAGATGAAAGATCCATTAGTGAAAACGATTCATACCATCGGAATTACGTGATTGTTGCTTATGGTCTGGACCGGTAAACTTGGTAACAAGAACGAAATAAACCATCCCACAAACCACTAAGGAGGAATTACAAATGAGTACACAATCTATCGTGAATACAGGCAAGGTGCTGCATCAACTGGTGATCGGTCAGGTTCAGGGCATACCGGAGTCACTCTTCGATATTACGCCGGCAGGCTTCAGAAATACGATCCGCTGGAACGTCGGGCATATCGTATTTTGGCTCGATCGATATCAGCAGCTGTGCTTCGGATCAGCGTCGACTATTCCGGCATCCTACGAAACGTTGTTCAACAGCGGTACAAAGCCGGCCGACTGGACGATTGCTCCGCCATCCCAAGAAGAATTGGTGCAGCAGCTTGCCAATCAGCTGTCCCAGATTTCAGAGATTACGCCGGATATGCTTCAGCAGGATCTGAAGTCCCCGTTCGTGTTGGGACCCTTTGAATTCACGACCGCTGCTGAGTTGTTCAACTTCGCCTTGATGCACGAAGCTATCCACCTGGGAACGATTACGAGCCAGCAAAAAGCGGTACAATAGCCGGCTTCCTTGTAACACGGATTGCATTCGCGCGAAAATGTGCCTCATAGCGGAAGTTCTACCAGCTAAACGAAAGAAGCCCCTTCACAGCAGCGCTTGGCGCCTGGAAGGGGCTTTAACTTATGCGTGAGAACTAAACTTTTACCGTGTTAAGCACTTGTTGTGCCTGATAAGGCTTTCTCGCCTTCTACATAGTCCGCGTATTCTGCGGCATACTTCTCCAGCTGCTCATCGCTGACTTCGCGGATTCGGCCAATAACAAACGGCGACCGATAGATCATCCCGGTCAGGTTTGCCGTCTGTTGGAACGGACGGAGCAGCTCGCCATAAGAGTAATTGTGAAAGCCGCCGGCTTGGTACATGCTCGGAGAACCTCCGGAAGAGATGGCGATGATCAGCTCTTTTCCATTCAACTTGACCCCGCCTGGTCCATGGGCCCATCCAAACTCGAACACTTCATCCATCCATTTCTTCAGCAGGGAAGGCGAGCTGTACCAGAAAAAAGGAAATTGAAGCACGATTCGGTCGTGCGCCAGAAGCAGCGCCTGCTCGCTTGCAATATCGATCTTTTCGTCCGGATAGGCTTCATAGAGCCGATGTACGGTCACATTGCCCCGCAATACCAACTCTTCCGCCAGCCGCCTGTTGATCCGGGAATGCTCCAAATCGGGATGAGCAACAATCACAAGTGTGGCGGTCGGCTACCCTCATTTGATTTCCGCCGAAATCGTCATTTCGTCAACCATCGTGCTCCGCAATCGGCGTAGGTCCCGGACCGGCGGCATCCCAAACATCCGGGCATATTCCCTGCTAAAATGGGACGGACTCTCGTATCCGACCTGAAACGCAGCTTCCGCCGCATCGATCGATTCGGAGAAGAGCAGCCGGCGCGCCTCTTGCAACCGGATCTGCTTTTGGTACTGGATTGGGCTCATCCCTGTGACTTCCTTGAAATAATCGTACAAAGACGAAGTGCTCATACGGGCCTCCGCAGCCAAATCTTCTACGCGCAGAGGCAGGGCGAAATCGCGGTTAATCTTCTCAACCACCCCCGCGATTCGCTGGGCGTGGCTTCCGATCACGGCAAATTGCATCAGAGATGCGCTGTGCTCGTTCTGAAGCACCCGGTAAATGGTTTCCCGCATGGCATACGGCGCAAGCACCGGAATATCACGCGGTGTTTCAACCAGTTTCACAAGCCGCAGCACGGCATCCAGAAGCGTATCGTTGAGCTGGCTTACCTTCAACCCCCGGCTGGTCTCATTCCCAGCTCGGATAGCATCATCAGATGCTTGAATCACATCAAGAATTTGGTTCATATCAAAAAGGACTTGCAGGCTTAAATACGGCGTTTCATTCGATGCCTCCATCACTTGCCCAGTAATCGGTAATTGGACTGAAGCGGTTAGGTAACTGCTCGGGTCATACTGATACACCTCTTGTCCCAGCATAACCACCTTGGAACCCTGCGCTACGACGCAAAGGGATGGCTCATAGACAGAATATACCGGTTCAGATAACCGGGAAGAGCGAATGAAGCGCAAACCGGGAACTTCCGTCTCATGCGTACCGTCTTCCGGTGTGAACTTCTCGATGATCCGGAGCAGTTCTTTTCTTTGTTTCTCGAACCATTCATCCATCCTCTTCTTCCCCCTTTGATCTATATGATTAGCTTAACTTTATCTGCTTCTGGAGGATTAGGCAATCATCTTGTATGATCCGGCTACCGTCTCTCTTTCCGAAGGAACGATAATGAACATGTAAGAAATGCGAAACATGGTCCGGATCACATAACTGTAGAAAACGATGACATGTCAGGATTCGATCCGGCTTTCGCAAAGGAAAGGAGAATATTCAATGACTACGCAAAACGAACAATCCCATCCGTATGTCGGCATGTGGGTGACAAAGGACGGTTACATCCGGCATGAGCTGCTGCCGAACGGGAGGTATGACGAAGCGCGCGGTAATCGGAAGAGCGCTTATCAAGGCAGGTACACCATTGTAGGCGACCATATCGAATATGTGGATGATACAGGGTTTACAGCGGACGGCGACTTCCGCGATTCGGTGCTCTACCACGCGGGCATGATTCTCTATCGTGAAAATTAGCGGGGAGATGCCCCTTTTGTATCACAAGAGTTCGAATCGAGCAACTTAGCATAAATCAAATCCAAAGGAGAAATGTTCAATGTCCGAAATCAATGGAAAAGTCGTTGTGATTACAGGTGCAAGCAGCGGGATCGGCGAAGCTACAGCGAAGCTTCTCGCCAGCCGGGGCGCCCATGTTGTCATGGGGGCCAGACGCGTAGAAAGACTGGAAGCACTGGCTTCCCTCATTGAGGCAGAAGGAGGGTCCGCCTTATATCAACAGCTTGATGTGACAAGTATCGAGCAAATGCAGTCCATCATCCACTTGGCGCAAAGCCGGTTCGGACGGGTCGATGTCATCGTGAACAATGCCGGCGTGATGCCGCTATCACCGTTGGAAGCTTTGAAAATCGACGAATGGAACCGGATGATCGATGTCAATATCCGCGGGGTTCTGCACGGTATTGCCGCAGGTCTCCCCGTAATGAAGGAGCAGCAATTTGGCCATATGATTAACGTGGCTTCCATCGGGGCTTATTCGGTCACGCCGACGGCGGCGGTATACTGTGCAACCAAATACGCTGTTCGCGCCATCACGGAAGGTTTGCGGCAGGAAATTGATGCAAACATCCGGGTAACGCTCGTTTCTCCCGGCGTAACGGAATCCGAGCTCGCTGAGAGCATTACGGATGACGGGGCAAGGGATTTTATGAAAACGTACCGGCGCAACGCTCTTCCTGCTTCCGCTATTGCCCGAGCCATCGCCTATGCGATCGAGCAGCCGGCGGACGTCGATGTGAACGAGCTGGTGGTTCGCCCCACAGCCCGGCTTGCATGATACGATGAATAAATAAATTAAGCATCCGAAGGACGAATCAGGCAGCCGGTCGACAAAACGATCCGGCTGCCTGATTGTTTTTTAATGGTTACAAGTCCCGCTCATACCGTACTTCCTCCGATACCTCTTTGAACCCCACGGCATGATACAAGGATAAAGCCGATGAATTGGCCGTTTCAACCTGCAGTACGGCACACTCACATCCGATATTTTTGAGATAGGTCAGCGCCTGGTGCAGCAAATGCTTGGCAATGCCCTGTTGTCGCCAAGGTTCTCTGACAAAAACGTCCTCGATGACGCCATCCCCCTCTGCATCCACCCATGCCATCACGCTGCCGACCAGCGTATCATTCTCCCGGACGACAAAAGAAGTCCAAGCTTGATTCTTCCGGTTTTCCATGAGCCGCTCCATCCCAATTGGAGCCCCCGGCCAAATTTCCATGTCTGCTGCCAAGTATTCATGGATGCCGGCTCCCGACGGCATGTCCCACTGGATACAGCGATATGGTGCGGAAAGAGCGGATGGGTCCATTTCTCCAACCAGATGTCGCTGCATGGTATACAGACTTTTACTGTAGCTGAATCCTTTCGCTATAAAATATTGGGTGTTGTTCACTTCAGTGGACTGGTTACCGATCCCAACCAACGTCTGGTGAGCCGGGGGCAGGGCTGCTTTCAACTCGTATGCCCTGTTCAGCAAAGGTTCGTATAGCAGATCATAGAGATGATAGTCATTCTCCCTTTCCGGACGCGTCTTCAAGTTGAGATAAATTTGGTGTTTATGGTCCTGCGCGCTGCCAGCCGGGATTTCCGAAATGACGCTGACCTGCCCTTTTCCGATCATTCGTTCTCCCTCCACCGCAATGAACACATTCGGCCAATTGACTTCGTCTCCAACCCACCAGAACACCGTTTCTCCCCTTGAAGTTACGGCAGCATACAAATCTCCCAGCATCTGAAAATCTTCTTTCGTAAAATGGCGGACTTCAATCAGTGTCATTCACAAACCTCTCTTTTTATGATCTGTAGCTCTTCACTAACAGGTTGATTTTACCATTTTACGTTTCAGTTGTTTGGTAACATTCGTTTATATTCGTTTTGGAGGTCACCGAAGATCAGGCGGTCAATTAGGACATGGCTTGCTGGTCTAACCACTCCTGTTGTGTAAGACCGTAAATGACCCTGTCTAAATATTGGTCATGTAAACGTTCGTAATTCCGGATAATCCCTTCCTGCGTGAAGCCCAATCGTTCCGGAATCGCTCGGCTCCTGATATTGCCTACCGCCGCGCCGATCTCGACTTTACGAAGCCGCAGATCATGGAACGCATGAGCGACAAACGTTCTGCATGCAGAAGTCATTAACCCCTTCCCCTCAAATGGGGAGCCTAGCCAGTAGCCTATTTCTGTTCGACCCGCTTCCCAATCGATCCCTAGAAAACCTATGGACCCTGCAATCTGTTCCTTATACCATATCCCTGCCCAGTACCCATCGTTATTGGCGAATCTTTTTAATGACCTGCTTATAAAGGCTCTTGTGTCCTCGACTTTATGTGTAAGATCAGGAAACTGCAGCCACTGCCGTATAGATTCACGACTGCTGTCAATTAAATGATAAAGCTCGTTAGCATGTCTGTCTTCCAGAATCGAAATGTATGTATCATCATTGACTATAGCCTTGTACATCGAATGACTCCTCCTTTGTCAAACATTAACGTTCTTTAATTAAGATCTTAGTCTCTCGTATCAAAATTATGAAGGGATATGGCCCGCTATACAATGAATTTTTCTGAAGTAGGCATTGCAAATCCTTGGAGTATAATTTATTATGGACATTGTAGGTCTACAATATTTCCAAACAGAAAGGAGGATCTCACTTGAACCATCCCTCTTCGCTATAGGTGCTTTGGTGTGAGGTTTACGATGGTTTCGGTCAAGCAAGAGCCTTTATGTTTAAACATACTGACAAATTTTTTTGTTTCAATTATGGATATAACAGATCTATGGAGGTTTAAAAGATCATGAGCGATTTTTTTAAGGAAGCCAGCTGGGAAAAAGCGTGGAAAGAAGATCCCGACACCTATATAAACAGGTCCAAACAGGCCGGCATCGACCCTTCTCGAGACTTTGATCATAAAGCCAAGGCTTTCCATGAGCAGTCATTTAGCCCGGAGGGAAGAAAACGAACGAATCGGATCCTGAACTGGATTGAGGGACAAGGGGTATCATTTAAGAATGCCTCTGTGCTGGACATCGGCGCCGCATCGGGCGTATTTACGGTGCCGTTTGCAGAGCGGGGAGCCCGTGTAACGGCCGTCGAGTCCTCTCCTCCACAAGTTGAATTGCTGAAGGAAAACATAGCCAAGTTTGATGAAGGCCAAATGAAGATTATCCCCGTACCGTTTGAGGAAATCGACGTTCAAGCCAATGGCTTGAGCCAGGCTTTCGATCTCGTCTTCGTTTCGATGTGCCCGGTCATTCGCGACTGGGAGAGCGTAGAGAAAGTGCTCCAATGTGCCCGAAAATTCTGTTATATCAGTCTGCCTGTTTCTTCCGCAGAACATAGTCTGGTCAATGAAATTTGGCCGCTCGTCACCGGCGAACCTTACAAGTCCAAACCAGCGGAAATGGGATATTTGCTCCATTTGCTGTATCTCAAAGGCTATTCCTATGAGTCCCTGGTCACCCGGGAAACGAAAACGGTGGAGATGTCGAAGGAAGAAGCGCTGCAGGAGATGATGAGCTGGCTTCGCAGACATGGTCTTCCTGTCGATGAGCGCAACCAAACAATCGTTGCAGACTATCTGAACCAGGCATATCCGTCTGGACAAGTATCCTTCCAACAGGGCGGTCGTTTTGGCAAGGTACTGATTCGACTGCAGGATCAGAACATGTATACCAGAGAGATTTGAGTAGGGAAATTAAGAATTGAAAGGAAGATAACGATGGCAATTCAGCATGCAACAGACGCGACGTTTAAAAAAATGATGCAGACAGAAGGCGTAACAGTCGTGAATTTTTGGGCATCATGGTGCGGTCCTTGTAAAATATTTGCTCCCATTCTGGAGGATTTTGAAAGGGAAACAAGCGGTTCGGTTAACGTGATTAAAGTGAATGTAGATGAGAACCCGGTGACCTCTTCCCAATTTCAGATTATGAGCATACCAACCACCCTTATATTCAAAGATGGCAAGCTCGTTTACCAGGAATCGGGGATTCTGCCGAAACAAATTTTGAAGGAGCTCACAGCTTAAACATAAATCAAGGCAGCAAAACAAAGCCGGAATTCCTTCAACGGGAATCTCCGGCTTTTGCTTATCGTTCAATCTTGTACTTGAAGGTGGCCGATCTATCGCCGATTCTGAATCCAAAGGTTTACTGCAAATGAATACCCGTGACCTTCCAGTCGCCTTTACGGACGTACACGTCAACTTTCCTGTCGTCTAGGGTTGTCACATAATAATATTCCGAATCACGATTCATCCCTTGGATGTCGGATGTTCTCTTGCATTGAATCGTCGGGCTTAGGCGTGCCATAAACTGATATGTCTGTTCATTTTGCGAAAGGGACTTGATTTGATCAACAGCGTGGTTAGCAATGATCGTGTTCAATTGCTTTTCAAGAGATACTCGTCCTCTGGTTTGGGGATTATTGTATTCGATCAAAATAAAGAACAACAACAAAGCGATCCCGATACACGCAAGTGCAAAGATGCCTTTCTTAAGATTCAAGCGTACTCCCCTTTCCATGCAGTGAAGCTCATTCAGGAGCCCGGCCCTGACGCTTTGAAATTGGTAAAGCTACATTTCAATCTCACAGCCGTCAAAGGAGCGGCCATCCGCGATCATTTTCACCGCCTCTGTTATTGCATTTTTCTGAAAATCATTCAGTTTACGTTCATCACCATCCCAATCCTGCAGCCACCAGAAGAAGGAACATATATTTCGGTAATCCATAAACAAGGGAATCCGCTGAATCCAATGAGAGTCCAGCTGATGATGCTTGGAGTACCCTGCAAGAAAATCATCCAAAAATCTCCGGGCAAATTCATTTTTTGACTTCCGGTCTTCTCCAGGGGACCCCCACCAAACCGCATGTGCTGCCGCAATGGCAATGTCCAGTGCATACCAGCCATAAATGCAATCGTCAAAATCAAATACGGTAATCGTATCCCCGTCGATCATGAAATTGTAGGGATGAAAGTCATTGTGAATCAGCCCATAAGCATTTTCCTCCCGAGGGAGCGAATCGATTTGATCTTCAAGGCTTTGTAATTTATCGAGAAGCACCCTGTACTTCCCATGCTGCAAATTCGGATTGCTGAACTCGCTCTTGCTCCAATGATCTCTATGCCTGCCCTTCACCACAGGTATATAGGACTTCGAATGCTTGTGCATCTTCCCCATGGTTTCTCCCCATGTATGATAGATGTTTGTCCCCCATAAGTGAGGGTTGCCTTTATCGAAAAATTTTCCCGGTGCCATGCGAAAAACAGCAGCAATAAAACATTGCCCGTCTTCTTCATACAAGGCGGTTAACTGTTGATCCTTCGTTAAGACCGGCAGAGAGGCGTTCACGCCATGGTGTACCAAATCGTGAACCCATTCCAATTCGGCGTGTATTTTTTCTGCGTAGGCGAGAGGCTTAACCGATATCCGCAGGAAATAAAATTCATTGTTTTTCGAAAACCGGTAAACCTCATTCGTTGAATGGCTAACAAACTCCAGCGTATTCACATCAAAGTCAAACGATGCGGCCGCTTTGGACAAAATATCCGCTGTGACCATTTGAAACCTCCGTGTCTTCATGTTTGCGAACCGAGGTACTGCCCGCTATGGATATCATTATTATTTCTGTAACAGGAGTCCCTGAAAATAGGGCTCACCCTCTTTTAAAGGAACGGTTTGAAAGCTGATTTCCTTGAAATATTGCCCCGTTAGCGCTCGGACGGAACGATCTGAATAAGAAGCGAAAAAACGTTTTGGCTCACACCAGTCGTTTTCCCAAACTCCCTCGGAATCATTACCACCATATAACCCCATATAAAATAATCCATCAGGCTTCATCACTCGTTTGATTTCCGACAGCACGCCGCCTATTTCATTTTTAGGCACATGCAGCAGACAGTTTAAGGCGTAGACAGCATCAAACGAATCGTCCTCAAATGTTAGATGATAGAAATCCATCACATACGCCTGCAGCCCCCTTTCTCTGCAGTAACGCACCATTTCACTGGATAAATCAATGCTGGTTACCTTTAGACCATGATCTTTAAAGTATAGGCTGTCTATCCCTGTCCCGGCACCGATTTCCAGAAGTTTCCTTTGACCTGAATTCTGCAGGCGGGTAAGAAACCTGTCCCTCTCGATCACCTTCCAATCCGCCGGATGCGCGTTTGCTCTTCGGTGTGAATCGATATCATACGACTTCGCCAGATTTGTTTTATCCATGTCTTTATCCCGCCTTATTCACGATTTAAACCCTGCAGCTCATCCAATACAAATCGTCCGTTCTCCCGGACCAAGACGTCATCAAACCAAAGCCGGCCCCCGCCCCACTCCCCGCAGTGATTCAGCACGATATCCCAGTGGATGGAGGACAGATTGGCATGTTCTTTTCGTCAAACGCTTTACTTTCTTACTCGTATCAGTTGGCGCTCTTTCCACTCAAAATTGTCCCCCAATTGGAAAGTGGACAAATCAATTATAAGATCATCTTGGTTAGGCAAGTCCCAGGATCGATCAAATCCGTAATCCGTGCATGAGTACAGCTCCAGCTCTTCACCAATCTCTAAATGACGTCCCATATACTCGAACAGCTCGGTTATGCATTTTCTACTGCATTGGTAGTATTCAGGCGAAGACAGCTTCTTCTCGTCATTCATTTCGAAAGATCCTCCATCAGGGTCTACCTGATAAATGTATGGCTGCCGGAACGGGCACGTAGCGTCTACTGATTTCATAGGACCCGCTACATACAAGCCGGCTGCATCTAATTCCGTTTCAAAGATATCCATCAGCTGATCCCCCTCCGGGTCCTTTTCCAGTAGCGCTTGCATAACAATCTGATCTTTCGCCGAAGGGTTCACTTTTTCAATATAATCCCGAATGGTCATTACCGTTTTGTTCTTACCGAAGGAGCCGGTAGGAAGCCCACGGCTTGAAGCGATATAGTATTGTTGGGTCATGAGGCTTACTCCTCGAATTCATTTGGAAGGTCGTCAGTTAATCCGAAATGATGGGCAATAATATGTACGATTCTTTTGGAGGCGAGCCCGTCACCAAATGGGTTTCTCGCATTTGCCATCTGTTGATAGAGATCCGGGTCCGTTAATAGTTGATTAGCTATGTTAAAAATAGAATCCTCTTGGGTTCCGGACAGGTGAACGGCATTCGCCGCAACAGCCTCTGGCCGTTCTGTAGTATCTCGCATCAGGATCAACGGCTTATTAAAAACGGGTGTTTCTTCTTGAAGTCCGCCTGAATCGCTTAATACAAGATGAGAACGGGATAACAGATTGATCATATCAGGGTATTCAATGGGATCAAGCAAATGGATCCGATCATGACCGGACAGCATAGAAAATGCGGTATCTTGGACATATGGACTCAAGTGAACCGGATAAACGATATGTACATCTCGATGTTCATCAGCCACACGTCGGATCGCCTTGAACATTTGCTGCATGGATTCTCCATAATTTTCACGGCGGTGAGCCGTTACAGTAATCAATCTTCCTTGAAGTTGGACAAGATCGTTTAATTGTTCATTATGAAATTTATAATCAGCTTTGTTGGTTTGAATTGCTGCATCGACGGCAGTTTGACCGGTAATAAAAATATGTTCGGAATCATAACCCTCTCTATTCAAATTGTTCTTGCTAACAGATGTCGGCGCAAATAGTAAATCTGTAATAACATCGACAATTCTGCGATTTACTTCTTCGGGCCAAGGCGAATATTTTTGATGAGAACGTAAGCCTGCTTCGACATGCCCAACCGGTATTTTATGAAAGAACGCTGCCAAACTGCCACACATGGCGGTTTGCGTATCGCCATGAACCAGTATCATGTCAGGCTTGTCCTCATTTATGATGTTGTCGAGGCCAACAATCGCAGCCGAAGTTAAGTAAGCCAGTGATTGATTTTCTTTCATCAAAGCCAAGTCGACATCGGGTTGAATATTAAAATGTGAAAGAGCTTGAGATAATTGTTCTCGGTGCTGGCCGGTAACAACCACCTTCGTCTCAAACCATTCATGATGATGGCGCAATTCTTGAATCACCGGGCACATTTTCGTCGCTTCAGGCCGAGTGCCGAATATAATCATTATTTTTTTCTTCATTGTCGATTCTCTCCTTTGGTAAATCCATTCTCTGCCACGATTTTATACCGTTTCCATAATATTACTTCGTTGCGAAGCACCACATCTCCTTTTGTTCAGGAATGACTCCCTTTATAACCCAAACAGGCCGCCGTTGTTCGGCAGCCTGTAGCTTGTTTCACCTGGTGTGTATTATTGTGCTTATTCGTCCAACGCCTTCAAAATTTGATTCGCATAATCATCCCACACTGCTTTGCCGGTGTTGATTTCCATTGCAGGAATGAGCGATTGTTTCATACATGTGCGCAGCCTTTCCTGATCCTCAACAAACTTGCAGCAAGCTTCGTCTGCAGACGGATGATTCGCCATGACATAGGACCGCCAGGCATCACCTCGGCTTTCAACAAATCGGGTCGGAACAGCTTCCGGAGACAAGGTCAAAAGAACGCATTTTGCATTGAGACTCAGCAATCGCTGTTCCAAAGCTTCGATTTTAGTATGATCTGCGAATGCCGCACGATGATTAAGATGAAATCTCTCCAAGATGAAAAAAATTCCGTTAGACGGTTTCGTTTGACCCAGAGATTCAATCCAACCGTGCAGCTGTTCAAGATAAGCGATATGCTGATTCAACAGCTGGATGTGTTCATTTTGATCCAAGGACCTCAGCACGCCGTGATCGGAATGCAGGATTTGCGAATAATGTTCACTTAGCGCGATCATCGTTCGCTCGGCATGCGAACTTAAACTATGTACTCTTTTTATTGCAGATAATACGGATGTTTTCCCTGTTGTGGATAAGCCTTCGAGTATGATGCCCCGAATCAAGCCGTTCACCTCTTTCGATAACCATTCGATACGGTAGGTAAGAGCCGGTCTGCCGGACCGGCCCCATGCAACCGTTTACCAGATCTCAATCATCGCGCTTCAGCTGGTGACTTCCAGCCGCCCTTTAAAAAACAATTCGGAAGGCTCGGTTGTATCCATTTCGCCGTCCAAGATTCGTTTTACATCAGCCAGTGTATCATAAAGCGTCAACCATTCACCCGGTTTCTTAGTATAGGGCTCGGATACGTAGAAAGGCTGTGCAAGATAAGCTTCGAGCCTTTCACCACGTTGGTACAGCTGTAAATCACTATCGGAAATTTTTTCCGCGCCCAGTGCGGTTACCAGCGATCTCAGTTCTCTGTAACGGCGGAGCAGTTTCCGTGCCGCTTGCTGGGTGGTCAGATGTACGGCATCCAGATGCGCTCCCTCCAGAACGGTCGAGGTCGACCCGATCGGATCAATAGCCGGATAAATGCCTCTGCTGATTAGATCGGTGTCAAATCTCCATAGGGTGTCCAAAGGTCCATACGCATTATCGTCGTCAGCCGCTTCACACTTAATATCTACAAGGGCGATCGTGATGGGCCGGGCTCCAACCTCTTTAAGACGATCTCGCAAGGATAATAACTCGCCGGATAAAACTTTGCTCCGATCAACGCCGAGGAGGATATCTTTTTCCCCGCGCAGCTGCACAATTTGCTGATAAACGTCCTCTTTGGCCGAATGGGAAAACTCGGATTGCTCCTGAACCAGCTCGACGCCCGAAATGTCCGATTGCGGGTCCCAGAACACGGTTGCGAATCCCCGTTTCTTCATGCGGAGCATCAGCTCTGCGAGCATAACGAGCTGCCCCATGTTCGGCCGTGCCACAAATCCAACCGTTCCCCCGCGAACTACCGGGGCGAGCAAATCCAACGCTTTTACACCTGTCTCGATCATACGAACACCACTCCCTCTAATAATGAGTTCATCAAGACTGCATCCCGCCAAAGAAGCAAGAGCCACCAACGTTCTTACTTCAGCGCGGCCGACGGGGATTTTCCCTGTACACAGATTGGAAACCGTCGCCGCTCTTAGACCAGCCTCCCGTGCCGCCGTCGTTAGATTGGGTACGCGTCGGCGCAGCAGCGGAACGTTAAGCTGTAACTCCTCATCCATTTTTTAGCACCTCCTTACTTTGTATAGTAATTTATTTTACTCTATAGCGCAATAGATAATGAGGAAAAATTTGTGATTGTGTGTTACCTTGCACCAAAGAAATATTTAAAGGCTCAACATTTGAGTGAAAACTGAGGACTTTTAAAAACAAATTTGAAACTCACCCATCCACCGGCAGCCGACTGCACGCAAAAAAAGCCACCTTTATTTGAAATCAGGGTGGCTTTACGCATCCATATGCTTCAGTACGTGACATTAGCTTTCCTTTGGTCGATTAGCCTTCTTTTGGCCGGTGGGTTTTCGTAAATTGTTCAAAAAACGGCGTAGTATCCCGGGCGGCCATCGTCGTTTCACTGCCCGTGGTCCATCCGATTTCTGCCCTCCAGCTGCCGAGCATTCCCTGGTGCAGCAACGCCTCTTCGCTGACCTCCACGGATCGGTCCGCATAAGGCGCTACATACAAAGCATCAACTGGACAATACGCTTCGCACATAAAGCATGTCTGGCAGTCTTCCTGCCTGGCGATCACAAGCTGTCCATCCTGCATATCAAACACGTTGGTTGGACAGACCTTTACGCAAATGGAACAACCGATGCACCGCTCCCCGCTGACCAGCTCGATCATAAGACCATCCCCTCCTTCGGCGTGAGTTCGGACGCATGAGGGACTTTTTCCGCCCGGATGTGAATCCTATCGACTCCCGACACCAGAAGGCGGTGGGTCTGACGGGGATCCAACTGGGGGTATTCCGCAAAGGCATGCAGCCCGCGGCTCTCTTTGCGCGCAAGGGCGGCCGAGTACATCCATCTCGCCGTAGCCACCATGCCTGCCGCTTCCCGGGCACGCACACGATGACGGTGATCGTCAGATACGCTGTCATGCAAAAAAGGAACAAGCCCGTGCAAACGCTCGAGAGACGCCCTGATGACCGGTTCGCTGCGAAAAAAGTTAATCGACAAGGGGAACACCTCGTGCTGAACGGCCGAGATGATTTGCGGGACGTCCATCAGCCGGTCGGCGTCGGAGTGCTGCACCAAACCGTATCGTCCTGCAGGCGTCAGATCCCGCTTACAAGCATCCTTGGATTGGGATAATGCATACTCCGCAGCACCTTCGCCCGCCCAGTTTCCGCTGCATATCGCCCAGGAAGCGTTATACGCTCCTCCGCCTGAAATGGCGCCCGTTACTTTCTCCCGCGAGGCGGCATCGCCTGCTGCATATAAACCCGGAACGCTCGTAAGGCATTCGTTCCCAGTGAGCCGCAGCCCGCCCGTCCCGCGCATCGTCCCTTCGTACCGGAGCGTGAGCGGAAACTTATCTCGGAACGGATCGATGCCCGCGCGCTCGAGCGGCATAAAGAAGATCGGATGCGCGTGACGAAGAAATCGCCGCTTCTCCTCTGTGTCGGCCAAATTGATCGAAGCGTACACCGGTCCTTTCAGGAGATGCTGCTGCATACTGCCGAAGGCGCGGTCTCCCCGGCCGATCACGCGTCCTTCTTGATCATAGAGCGTAGACCAAGCCAGCATTCTCCCCCGGGTCACACTGCCAAAGGCGGCGCTCGGCGCATATTGGCGGCTGAATTCCATCCCGGAAAGCTCGGCTCCCGTTTCGGCGGCCATAAGCAATCCCTCGCCGGTAAGTACGTTGCAGCCCAATCCATTGCTCAGAAACGCGCAGCCGCCGGTAGCCAGAACGACCGCATTGGAGCGTACTTCCCATTCTTGGCCCGTCAGCCGGTTCACGCCTCTTGCTCCCCCGACGCCATTCGCATCGTGCAGCAGCTCCAGCGCAGGGGACTGATCCAATATACGCACACCGGCCTGCCGGACCGCCCGGCGCATCAGCTTCATATATTCGGGGCCGTGCAAATGCGTGCGGAGCGGATCCCCGTTATGATCTTTCGGAAAGGGATATCCCCATTCTCCTACTTTCTCCAAATAGGTCTCCACCTCATCCAGAACCCGGTGAATCCAGGCATTCTCCGACAGGTAGCCGCCTGCCTTGAGCCTGCTCTGCACGGCATCTTCCCGCAGCTCGGCAACGGGAGGAATCACCAGCAGGGTTGTTCCTCCAGGTGCCGTCGCACCGCTGCTGCCCAAGAAGCCTTTATCCGCAAGCACAACCCTCGCTCCCTTGGACGCGGCTCTCCATGCCGCCCAAGCGCCAGCTGGCCCGCCACCAAGAACCAGTACATCCGTGGTTAATTGAATATCCATGTTGGGTGCCATCCGCTGCAATCCCCCCTGTCGTCCTGAACGTGGTTATTTCAGCACCCAGTCGTTTAGATCAAAATCTTTTTTCGCAAGCTTCTCTTGAACCAGAAAATCTTTCGTTCCTTCGATCAACTTTAAGCCGTCATCGGTAAACGGCGTATCCTTGATCTCGCTGATCGGGCTGATCTTCTTGATAACTTCCGGAGTCGTTCCCTGCGCATCCGCGACAAATTGGTAGTACTCGTCTTCGTGCTGCTTTAAGTCATCCAGCGCCTTTTTGCGCGCTTCGTTCCATATTTTCGGAAAGTCGGGGAATTTGGCCAGAAAAGCGTCCGACACGACGGTAGCACTCGTACCGATCAGATCGGGATGTTTGGTGGCATCGTCAAGCAGCGGATAACCTTCGTCAATCTGCTTCATCGCCTGCACGCCGTTGTTGGTCAACGCGTCGACATCCCCCCTTGCCAAAGCAGCCTGCGCATCGGGAATCAGCATGTGAACCAGCTTATAATCCTTTACGCCCTCCTGCTTGAGCAGGCCAACGACATAGCGGTGCATAAAAGATCCCTTTTGAATGGCAATCGTTTTGCCTTCCAAATCTTTGATGGACTTAGCTCCGCCTTTTTTGGCAAACAAGTCGCCGATGGAATAGGTCGCTGGCTGGGAAATCAAACGTGTTTTCGCACCGGAGGCGTAAGCGATGATCGCCGGTGTATCGCCAAGGCTGCCCGCGTCCAGCCGGCCGCTGACTAATGATTCCGTTTGGTCGGGTCCGTTAGGGAAGCCGGTCAGGTTCACCTGCGTAATCCCATGCTTCTTCAGCTCCTCCTGAATAATCCCTTTATGGAATCCCCAGCCTTCAGCTCCGCTTGACGGCACATTTAATTTATTGATCCCGATGTAGCCATAATTGAGCACCGTCGGCTTATCCGCGGCAGCTTCGGCAGCATCCCCGGTGCGCTTGGACGGCGAGCAGCCCTGAACCACGATGACGGCTAGCAGACCTGCAAGAATGACAGCTGACTTCCAAAAGCGGCCGTGTTTGGTGTTTTTATGATGCGTTGTCTTCATGATTGGCTCCCCCACTTCAGTCGATAATTAAAATCCGCTTCGCTTCGACAGCTGATACATATATTCGTGACTGGCGACAGGCTTGCGGCCTTTCCCCCAGCCAACCTTCTCCCGGTATCCTCCCATTAGACCTTGTTCTGACAGCTCGCTTTCCGTGACACCGATGACCGACTCGGATTCCGGAGCGACATACAAGGCGTCGACAGGGCAGTACAGCTCGCACATAAAACAGGTCTGGCAATCGCTTTGCCGGGCGATCACGGGAATCCCGTCAGCAACGCGATCGAATACGTTGGTAGGACATACGGACACGCATTGATTGCAGGCAATGCATTTGCTTTCACTGATAACTTCAATCAATGGACGACGACCTCCTTACGGACTTGTTCCGGACGAACCCACAATTGGTCCAATCCGCCAGTGATCAGGCGGTAGTGCTGATTGTCGTCCATCCCGGCAAAATCGCTGCGCTTATGCATGCCCCTGGATTCCGTCCGGGCCAAGGCGGATGTGTACATCCAACGGGCCGTTGCCGTCATGGCGGCCGCTTCCCTTGCTTTGACGCCATCCACCGTGTGCTCAATAGCCTGTTCCCGCTGCTCGTTCCATAAGCCGTTCAGCCTGTTCAAAGACTGGGTCATCACCTCACCGGTCCGGAACAGGTTGCGGTCATAAGGTTTGACCTCATCCTGAACGGCCTGCACCCATTCCGCTGCCCGGCTTGGTTTAACGCTGCCCTTGCCTTCCTCCACGATGGGCTGGGTAGACTTTCGCTCTAAATTGCGGCTTCCATCATGGGCACCCAGCTTCTTGACGTAGGCCGCCGCACCTTCTCCGGCGAAGGAGCCGGAGGACATAGCCCAAGCCGCATTGTGGCTCCCTCCCCCGGTAAACCCGCCGCAAATCAGCTCCCGGGTAGCGGCATCGCCCGCCGCATAGAGCCCGGGCACATCGGTTGCGCAGAGCTCATCCGCCAGCCGGATGCCGCCGGTACCACGGACCGTCCCTTCCAGGCGAAGCGTAACCGGGAACGGGTCCGTAAACGGATCGATGCCGCGGCGGTCGAACGGCAAGAAGAAGTTGGTCTGGCCCACCCGGAGCAGCGGCTTCAAGTGCTCTGGCGCCTGATCCAGGACGGCAAAGACCTGCCGGCCTTCCATAAGATTACGAGCAATCACGGAACGCCCCCGCTTGGAACCGGCGCCTTCAACAATCGTGCCGTCTTCATAATAGAAGCTGGCATAGCTGTAATAAGCCGTCTTCGTCACGGACGAGAATGTCGGGCAAATCGCGTAAGCGTTGGAAAATTCCATGCCGGACAAATTTGCCCCGGCCTCAGCGGCCATTAGATATCCGTCGCCTGTGAGGACGTTGCAGCCGAGCGCTTTGCTGAGAAAGGCGCAGCCGCCTGTGGCGATCACAACCGCTCCGGCCTCCACCGTCCACGGAATACCCGTCTGCGTATTGACTCCTGCAGCACCTCCCACGCCATGCTCGTCGGCCAGCAGCTCCAGCGCCGGGCTGTGGTCCAGAATCGTCACGCCCGCCTTCCTGACGACCTTGCGCATGAGGCGCATATATTCGGGCCCCTGCAGGCTGCGCCGGTGCTGATTGCCCTCATCATCCAGCGGGAACGGATACCCCCAGCCTGCGAGCTGATTCATATTGGCATAGGTGCGGTCGAGCACCCGGTTCATCCAGCGGTGTTCCGCCAGTCTTCCGCCCATGTCATAGCGGCTGGCTTTGGCTTCTTCCCTCAGCCGTTCATCCGGCTTCACATACCACACTCCCGTGCCTGAAGGCGCCGTTGCCCCGCTGGATCCGCAATACCCTTTATCGGCAAGCACCACTCTGGCTCCCTTGGCGGCTGCCGTAACGGCGGCCCAAGTGCCCGCCGGTCCCCCGCCGATCACCAATACGTCCGTTTTCAAATGCTGCGCCTGTTCCTGAATTGCCATTTGCCACGCCTCCTATATTTTCGGAATTGGATTTAACCACGATAGGAATCACGCCAATGAAGCCACCTGCGCTCCAGCAGGCGAACCAGCGAATCGATCAGCTTGCCTACAACCGCGAAAATCAGAATGCCGACAAAAATAACCGGGGTATCCGAGTTTTGCTTGGCTTCATTGATCATAAAACCGATCCCGGCCGTAGAACCTACGAGTTCCGCAACGACAAGGCTGATCCACGATACAGCCAGCGACAATCTGACGCCAAGCAGGATGCTCGGCAGTGCCCCAGGAACAATCAGCCGCGTGAACCGTTGATACGGCTTGAATTCGAGGACCCTGCCCACTTCGAACCATTTACCGTCCACTTGGCGAATCCCAGCGTATGTATTGATATACATGGGAAAAAAAGAACCGGAAATGATGATGGCAATCTTGGAGGTTTCGCCAAAGCCAAACCACAATATGATCAAGGGTGCGATGGCCAAATGTGGAACCAGCCGCAGCACCTGGATGCTGGGATCGAGCAAATACTCCGCCTTGCGGAACATACCGGTAAAACATCCAAACACCAGTCCAAGCAGGCCTCCGATCGCAAATCCGAGGAGCGTGCGCTGTATACTCACTCCAATCTGGTAGGTAAGATCACCCGAGGCAATAAGATGAATCAACGATTTCAGAATGACCCACGGCGTCGGCATGAATTCGGGCGATATCCAGCCTGCGACGCCTGCCCATTGCCATAACACCACCACCATAACCGGTATAATAGATGCCCATAACAGATCGGCCCACCATCTCTTGGAGCTCCTCGGCTGCCTGTTCGTTTGAACGATATCCGCTGTAACCTTAACTGCATCCTCCCCACCCGCGGGATTTGAATGTGGAGGTGAATGGATACCAAGATCTTGTTTAACCGTTGTTTGGGGAATCGGTATTTCGCTTTGCAGGCTCATTTGAATACCTCCTTACCTGGAATAGCTTTCCTTCCATCTTAACAACCTGCGCTCCCCCAGCCGAACGATATAATCCGTAATGAGTCCCGCGGCCGCAAAAACGATAATGCCTACGAAAACGACCGGCGTATCGGCAAACTGGCGGGCATCGGACATCATATAACCGACCCCGGAAGTCGAAGCGATCAATTCGGCTACCACCAGACCCAGCCACGATAACCCGATCGATAACCGGGTTCCAAGGAGAATGTTAGGAAGCGCCGCCGGGATCACCAGCCTTCTGATCTGCTGGATGCGGCTGTACCCGAGTACACGGATCACTTCGAACCATTTGTTATCCACATTACGGATACCGAGATAAGTATTGATATAGAGTGGGAAGAAGGCCCCTTTGGCGATCAACAGAATTTTGGATTCCTCGCCAATTCCGAACCAAAGAATAAACAGCGGCACGACAGCAAGGCTCGGAATCATGCGGATCATTTGAAGCGTAGGATCAAACATCTTTTCGACTTTCGCAAACAGACCGACCAGTATTCCGAACAAGAGTCCCAAGCTCCCCCCGAGCGCAAATCCTGCAAGTGCCCGCACGGCGCTGATCCGGAAATGATCCCATAAATCACCGGATTGAGCGAGACCGACAAAGGCCTTCAGAATCACAAGAGGCGTCGGGAACAACAAATCGGATATATACCCCAGCTGTCCGAAGATCTGCCACAAAACAAGAACAGTTCCCGGCAGAATCAGTCCCAGCCCGAGAAGCTTCCACCTTCCGAGGCCCGCTCTCAGGGATGGTCCTGCTGCTGAAATTTCATGACTCATACAATCACCTGCCTTCCTGACATGAGTACAAGATTTTTATATACCTGCCCCATCCGTAAGCTCTAACTCATCCAGGGAATCCAGCAGTTTAAGCACGCGGAGCCGAAGCTCTTGAAAGGATGAAGTCGTTTTCTTCCGGGGATAGGGAAGATCGATCGGCACGATGCTCTTGATTTGACCCGGCCGCGGCTTGAGAATGACGACCCGGTTGGCCAGAAATACAGCTTCATCAATGTCATGGGTGACAAAAATCATCGTCGTCTGATTTCTGCGCCAAATGTCCAGCAGCACATCCTGCATATGCGCCCTGGTGAACGCGTCCAATGCGCCAAACGGTTCATCCAGCAGCAGCACCCGGGGATTACGCAGCAGCGCCCTTGCGATCGCCACCCGTTGGGCCATCCCTCCGGACAGCTCTTTGGGATAGGCTTTTTCAAAGCCCCCAAGTTTGACCAGTTCGATGAGTTCATCGACCTTGCGCCTAACCCCGGGATCACGCAGTGACAGATCCGCGGCAATATTTTTCTCCACCGTCAGCCAAGGAAATAGACGATGCTCCTGAAAAATAAATCCTTTGTCGATTCCCGGTCCCGTAATGTTCTGGCCGCCAAGTGTAATGGTGCCGGAATACTGTCCGTCCAGCCCGGCGATGATGCGCAGCAGCGTGCTTTTCCCGCAGCCGCTCGGACCGATGACCGTGATGAACTCTCCTTCCCGGATGTTCAAATCCACTTTGTGCAGTGCTTCAACACGTCCTTTGGCTGTTTCAAAGCTTTTACTCAGCGCCGTGATGTTTAGCAAAGTCTCCGCCATATGCTCTGCCTCCCTTTAGAAATCAAATGATGCGACAAGCCAAATTGATATTTTCCTACCCGTTTACTTGGATATATGACAGCACTTTATCATTCTAAATCCGATTCAACAAGTAGGGATTAATAAATTCAATTGCTAATTCAAAATTCTGATCCACTCTTTTTAGCGGGGTATACAAAATCTCCAGTTAGGTCGTATGATAGTACGGTAGATTGGTTTTCAGTAATGGAGGTTGTCATCATGATCATCCGAGAAATCGAGGAAAAAGACAATAAGCCGGTCGAGCAGCTAATCCGGACATGCTTGATTGAGTTTGGTGCGAACAAGCCCGGAACCGCCTGGGCCGACCCCGATTTAGGTAACTTTTATCACGTATATCGCCCTGAAGGATCAAAATATTGGGTGGCCGAAGATGAGGGCCGTATTGCCGCCGGATGCGGCATTGGACCTGTGCCAGGTTTCCCGCACATTTGCGAGCTGCAGAAAATGTACGCCTGCCAAGAAGCCAGGGGAACGGGGATCGCGGCGGAGCTGCTGCGGGTTGCGCTCGATTTTGCCAAAGAGCATTACGAGCAGTGCTACCTGGAAACATTCCACAACATGACGGCGGCCAACAAATTTTATCTCAAGCACGGGTTTGTTCCGATGGACAAGCCGCTGAGCGCGACCGAACATTTTGCCTGTGACGCCTGGTATATCAAGACGCTGTGAACAGCAAAAAAGCACCCCGCAGGGTGCTTTCATTCGTTTTACACGATCGGCTTTTCCATCACATAATCGTCCATGACAAAACCGTTTCCGATATCGGCCACTTGCGTGCGCACGGTTTTAAACCCTTTTTTCTCATAGACCGCAATCGTCGAGTCGTTATGCCGGTTCACGGTAAGCCAAATGGCGCTTAAGCTCCGGTCTTTGCATAGAGTTGTCAGAAACTCCATAGCCCGGCTTGCGTACCCATGCCCCCTGTACTCCTTGGCAATGTACAATTTGCTCAGGAACAGCTTGCCCTCTTCCTGCTTGACTCCGATATATCCAGCATGAGCCCCGTCAACATTGATAAAGAAATACTCGTTTCCTTGATGTTGAATTTGGTCGGTTATCGCGGGAACCGATTGAATTTTGTCGACCATGTACTTGATTTGATCCCGTGTAATGATGCGGATAAAGTATTCGTGCCAAATCCCATAGGCCAGATCAGCCAGTGCCGCAATCTCCTCTTCGGTGTTTACTTGAGTTAACATAACTTCCACTCACGCTGCCCCCTCATTCACAGTGCTTAAAGCTGCTGCCATTCTAGCACATCCGATCTTCTCGTGACAAACGTGGGCGTGTTATACACCGCACCGATCTCTATTCGGAGGGATACTGCTTGACCCTTACCGTTAGACCCTCTAAGTCAAGTCTGGGAAAACCCGTTAATGCATACTCCTCACCGTATAATTCGACACCGCTTTCAATCCATTCGGCATCTTGCTCCGAACTGCGGAACAAGACCTCGACGGCAGAACCTGCAGTTAACATGATACCCGTGTTTCCGATGGCATACTGTCCATCAGCGGTCTTTATCAAGGCACCTTGGGCAATCACGCGTGCCCCAATACCTTGAATCAGGCGGCGGACGGCGGATAGCTCGTCTTCCACTTTGGCGAATGTCGAACACAGATACATATCGTCCGGATCAGCCGGGTCAAAATGGTCACTCCACGTGCCGTCAATCTGCCGAAGGCCATGGGTAATTTCTTTCAGATGGGCTTCCAAGTTTAATAGTTCCTGTAGCATCGTATCCTTTGTCATGCGAACCCCTTATCCATAAAATATTTATTGACGCTGTCTCACCAAAAACGTTTTCTGAACATGACAAGCCCGGCAAGCAACCGCAGCAAGCCTGAGAGCTAAACGATTCGGTAATCGCTTACAAAAACGGTTTGAACCGAACGCACCATTCATGATATGGTACTCAAGTATGCTCCACTAAACTATAATAAAGTTTGTAACAAGTAAACAGGAATTTTCACATTCATAAGCCTGTAATCCGGCTTGCAATAACTAATGATGACTGAATTTCTTTATTACAACTATGCTTATTATAAAAGTAAACCATTTTTAGAATCCATAGAGCAACTAAATATTATTTGTAATTATTAAATATAGTTTTCATCATGCCGTCCGAATGTGGATAAAACGGAACAAGGGGGATTCCGCATGGATTTGAAAAGGCTGCAAAATCTCGTTCCAGACGTTGTTTTCTTCGTGGACAGGCGCTGTTTCCCACAATGGGAAATTATTCGCCAGACGATCAATTTTCAGGATTTGACGTTTGTTGTCGAAGGGAAATCCAATTATTTTATTAATGGCGTTAAATATACGGTGGAAGCCGGGGATGTGATTTATATACCCGTTGGCAGCGTTCGCGAAGCTTACACCTTTACGGACTGTCCCATGCACTCTTACGCATTCAACTTCAAATGGCTTGCTCCCGGCAGATCGGAAGCGCTTCCACTTCAGACCGTTACGAAAAACCTCATCACGAGCGAAATCCTGGGTTACATCAAGCAGTTCACCCAGGTGTGGATGCGCAAGCATCCGGGCTATATCATGCATGCAAGAGCGCTGTTTATGCTTATAGTCCATCATGTCCTCATCACCAATACCTACCGCAGCGCCGGACATCACCCTGTTGATCCACGCGTCAACAAGGTGCTCGAATATATTATCGACCATTATCCGGAGGATCTGCATTTAAGTGGGATGGCGGATATCGTCAACCTGAACCCCGTTTATTTCGGCAAATTGTTCAAACAAGTCACAGGATATTCCTTCAAGGAATATGTGAACCAGATCCGGATTAATCAAGCGGAAATGCTCTTATCCACCGGAGGCTTCACCGTGACCCAGGTTGCGGACCGCTGCGGATTCCATGATATATCGTATTTCAGCAACGTATTTAAGTCGATCAAAGGATATCCTCCTTCAGCCGTTTCGAAGTCATGACAAAGGTCAGAAATCCGGAATGCTGAACCGCCTCCTGGGTGGAATATATTACCTCTGTCCCCCCCGGTTTCTCCACTAAATAAACGAGTGCATGGTACCGATATATTGGTTATTCCAATCCGAGAGGGTGCACAAACGTGAAATCAAAGAAGATATTTAGATTCCGGAGTTTAATGGCGCTGAGCACGCTGCTGCTGGCCGTTCTGTTCGTCGTCGTGATCAGCGCTCAAACGTGGATCTCCTATAATGAGCAGAAAAGTCTGTTCCAGGAACGGTTTGAAGGGCTCGGAAGCGTTCTTGAGTCCCAGCTGGATACCAATATAAGCCAAGTGAAGCAGATTGCCAAAGCGGTAGCTAATCATGAGCCGACGGATACGGAGCCTTTTCAGGTCATTCGCAGTCAGCTGAAGGCGATGGTTAGCAAAGACCAAGGCATTGGCAACGCCTATATTCTGACTACAGAAAAAATGGAACGCAACGGTAACAGAGCCGTTATGAATTTGCAGGGCCCGGATGATCAAATGCTGCAGCCGGGAACGGAATACGTGATGCCTGCTTATTTTGAACATGCTTTTGATCAGACGATAAAAGAAGGCTCGGCCGTAACCGTTCCTTACGACGACGAGTTGGGGACCTGGGTGACCTATCTTTCAGCCGTGACAGATGAACAAGGGAACATCGTCTCGGTCTTCGGCATCGATTTCGACTATGACGGAATTCAGACGCGCCTCTCCGAAATCCTTTGGACAAGCCTGGCGGGTGGAGCCGTGTTCCTCGTCGCAGCCATCATTATCGTATCGGTTGCTGTCCGATATGCCCTTAAACCCCTTCGCCGACTGGCGGAAGTGTCCCAATTGGCTGCCGAAGGCGATTTGACCGTCAGTATCCCGGTCAAAAGCAGAAACGAGATCGGCCAAGCGGCAGATGCGTTTAATAGTATGGTTTCGAGTTTGCGTGAGCTGGCTGGCAATGTTCAGCATACTTCCCGCGAAGTTACCGATGAAGCCAAGCTGATGCAGGAAAGTGCCCAGCAAACGGCGCAGGCCACTAACGAAATTACCGAAGCGATCAGCCAGGTCGCGGCCGATTCGGAGACGCAGCTTCATAGCTCGACGGAATGCCAGCGGGCCATGTCTGAAATGGCCGTGGGCATCCAGCGCATCGCCGAGTCCTCCAGCGTTGTCTCGGATCTTGCTGCGAATACGACCGAGCGCGCGGTTGAAGGCGAATCCGTCATGAAGAAATCACTGGAGCAGATGCAGACGATTGAGAACAATTTGTCTGATCCCGTTGGAACCATGCGGGAGCTGGAAGAGCTGAGTCGGCAAATCGGGGGAATTCTGGCCCTCATTGCGGATGTGGCCAACCAGACGAACCTGCTGGCCCTTAACGCTTCCATCGAAGCGGCCCGGGCTGGCGAGCACGGCCGCGGATTTGCTGTGGTCGCCCAGCAAATCCGCAAGCTTGCAGAGCAGTCGAAAAATTCGTCCGAGCAGGTGAAAGAAATCCTCGAAGGCATCGGAGACCGGACGAATGAGGCGGTAGCTTCCCTCCAGCGTTCTTCCGACGAGGCCCGCATGGGTACGCAGATCGCGCTGCAGGCCGGCGACAGTTTCCGGGCCATCGTGCAGGCCATCCGCGAAGTATCCGCCCAGGTCCAGGAAGTATCTGCCGCTTCGGAGCAGATGTCCGCGGGCAGCGAGGAAATTGCGGCTTCGCTGGAAGAGCTGGAGCGCATCACCACCTCCTCCGCCATGCAAACACAGCGCGTTGCGGCTTCTTCCGAGGAGCAGCTCGCATCGATGGAAGAAATCGCGAGCTCTTCCGAGCAGCTTCTGACGATGGCGCGCAACCTGTCGCAAATCATCAGCAAGTTCCGGGTATAACTCGAATCATCTGCAAAAAGGGTAAGCCTAATGGCTTACCCTTTTTTAACGGAGATGTCGTGCCCTGCTGACCCCCGTTTCTATTTCCCCAATCCCTATTCCACCTTAAAATGATCTGCACAAAAAAGCTGCGACAGTTCGCAGTTATAGATTATTGATTCAAATGATTCAATCTCTAGGACTCAAAAGGATAAAATTCGTTCCATGATTCGTACCAGCATACCTAGAGCATTCTCAGCAAAGTAGACCGAGTGATCGATCAGCCGCCCGAAGCAGGAAATCAGAATGATAAAAAGCATGACGTAAAGTGCGATATTTAGTAGATGGTTTTCTTGTTTGTCTTCCATTACGGTTCACCTTCACTTTCCCTTTCCTTATTTAATCAAAGTATACATGTGAACCGGCTTGCCACCTATTGATTTCACTTACACCTATCTTACAGACTTGTAAGTTCCGGGGATGATCCGTTACCTACAAAGTTGAAAATTTAGCTGCATTTAACCGACTTGCCCTTCGTTTCTGTGATATATTGAGGTTAAAGCTGGAAGTCCAAATCATGCAGTGGAGAATAGGAGGACGTAAAGCGTGACCACATTTCCTCAGATCACAGACGATGAGCGAATCAGGCGGCTGCAGCATCCCGGAAGACCGGTAAGAATCGTTTTGGATACGGACACCTTTAACGAAATCGATGATCAGTTCGCTGTCATCTATGCCATGAAATCAGGCACCAGCGTTACTGTTGAGGCCTTGTATGCCGCGCCTTTTTACAACGAACTGTCGGAAAGCCCATTGGACGGTATGGAAAAAAGCTACCAGGAGATCTTGAAAATCCGGCAGCTTGCCCAGCGGGAGGATATCCCCGTTCACCGGGGATCAGCGAGCTATCTTCCCGGCGCTGATGTGCCTGTGGACAGCGATGCGGCACGGGATTTGGTCCAACGGGCTCTGGCCTCTTCACCGGACGATCCGCTGTATGTCGTTGCGATCGGAGCCATCACGAATGTGGCCTCGGCCATTCTGCTGGAACCGGAGATTATCAACCGGATCGTCGTCGTATGGCTGGGCGGCCATTCGCTGCATTGGCCGGATACGCGCGAGTTCAACCTCGCGCAGGATCTGCATGGCTCAAGGCTGCTGCTCGGCTGCGGTGTCCCTCTTGTTCTCGTCCCATGCATGGGAACAGCATCTCATCTCCTGACGACCCTCTCGGAACTGGAAACCCATATGAAGCATAAGGGAGTATTGGGACAATATCTCTATGACACGTACCGGAATTGTTCGCCGGATCATTACGCGTATTCCCGCGTCATTTGGGACATCTCTGTCATCGCCTGGCTGGCTGTTCCGGAAGCCTGCCCCAGCATTTGGGTTCCCAGCCCGCGAATTTCCGAAGATTTCCGTTGGGTGAATGACCCTACGCGGCATCAGATCCGTTATATTTACCATGTGAACCGGGATGCCGTATTCCGCGATCTGTTCAACAAGATTGCCGAAGTGAAGTAATTTCTTATGAGCTGCTGCTCCCTTGATAGGAAGTAGTCGGCTCTTTTTTTGAAATATATGAAAGTACATGTATCCGGGACTTGACTGCCTCTGGTCACAAGATTCGCCAGAAAAACACCTGCTAAATGCGGTCTGGCTCCGTTGAATGTACATTGTACAAAGATTTTCTGATAATTCGACAAAAATCTTGATTAATTTCCGGAATTCTGTTTAATTATAGTTGATTAACGATTGTGTATGGGGGTGACCATTCCAATTTGAATAAGGAAATGATTCTTTCTGCAGCTGAAACGAATACAGAAATTACGATTCATCTGGTGAGCGGAGAGTTCTATACCGGAGTTTGCCATAGAACCGACGACCCCCGGACATTCGTTATCGTTTCTAATGACCGTAAACCTGTCATCGTCCCCTTTTGGACCGTCAAACGCGTTCAATGGGTTCATTCATAAAGACTCTGCCAGCATGACTGGCGGAGTCTTTCTTTCATATGATTGAATTCATCAATTTTCAGCGATGCTGAATGAATCCCTCTGCTTCCTCAATCCGCAGAAATAACGGGCGCTCGTCAGGTGTACGGTTGGGAGCATGGAGGGTCAATACAAGCTTACCGTCAAACCTCCGGAATACCATGCCATGTCCTCCGTCATTCCGATACAGTGCTTCCGGCTGATGTATCCATGGTCCGGTGACGCCCCCTGTCGCCGAGCGCGCAACACCCAGCGCATACCGGTTGTCGATAAAGCTGGCCCACAGCATGTATATATGGCCGGATTCGCCGCGGAACAAAAAGGGGCCGTCCGTGACATAATTGACCGTTTCCTTATATCGCGGCGACTCGTAGGGCGTCGTCCACGGCGCTTCAGATGCCCGAAACAGCGTGATTGGTTCTCCGGCCGGCTCGGATAAATCGCTGCTCAATCGCATCGCACACACTTCACCGTCCCCGACCTGCTGCCATTCGTGGCAGAAGATCATCCATGGCTGCCCTTCTGGGTCCATAAATAGGCTCCCATCCAGTGAACTCCAGGCTTCCGGAGTGACAGGGCCGCTGCTGTGAGGCATGAATGGCCCCAGCGGACCGGGTGACGACAGAACTGACGTGCCAAGACGCCCGTTGTCGCGCCGGCGAAACGTGGCAAACATATAGAATTTATCGTGCAATGCATAAACCTCAGGCGCCCAAAAATTCGTATCGGAATAAAAATCGGCTCCGGGCCTGAATACAGGGTACGGCCCGTCCCAATCCTCCAGATCGTTGCTGATATAGGCGTCGAATCCGGTTCCACGCCCCCAAATGTTAGCATCCGTACTCCCGTATAAATAATATCTGCCTTCCTCTGGGAGGGGTAATACAAACGGGTCCCGAATCTGAATCTCTTTCCTTTTCATGGCAAGACCTCCTTAAGAATATGTCGGATAAATGATGCCAACATCTCTGGCTTGTTTCAGTTCTCCATCGCCGTACTTGAGATACTCATTACCTTTGACCGAAAAAGGGATGCTCCGGCCTTCCCATTCCAATCGGCCATCAACCGTCCGCACACTCATTCCAAGAATACCCCGCAGGCTTCCCTCCCGGTCCGTAACGACCCGGACGCCGGAAGGGAATTTCATATAGGCTTGACCCTCCCGGTAAATGACCGACTTGTCACGCAGATTGACCAGCTCATAGAGCACCCTGTCTATGGATCGTGCATAAGCCGTCTCACCGGCGACCTCCTCTCCATGATCCATCGCAGACGGGAGAAGCCCTGTGAACCAGACTTCCCCATCGGGTCTAGGCAGGATTCCGCTAAGCCGTTCCACGTAGTCGAGCAGGCACAAGATGGCAGGCGAATAGGCTTCGGTAAAACCCTCTTTCCCTGTCCAGGGACTGACGGTCTGCGCGAAACGCTCGGCCCTGGCCAATGAACACAAGATCGGCTGCATGGCCCATGTCAGCTCGACATGCCGGTGATGATGCTCAAAAGCATGCGGTGCCCGGATCAGGCTGAGAAAGTTGGACGGCCCCGCCCAGCTGTTGTAGCTGGAGAACGGGTCGAACCGCGGATCATCCATCGCAATGGAGGTGAACGGATATTTGGCAAAAAACTTGCGCGTATTCAGCAAGTAACGCGACAGCATCGCATCAAAAAATTCACGGTCACCGACTTCACAGGCGAGTACGCGCAGCAGAACATCGGACTGAACGCGGACAAATCGGTTCTGACGGTCACGGTCGTAGAAAAAGGCGTCTTCCTCGTCAAAACAGTACCCGAAGAGGCTGTCAGCGCTCTGCTTAGCTTTGGAAATCCACCCCTCGCCAAGCAAGCCCAGCTCCTCGGCGATTTTGGCCAAATACAAACGCTGACAATATACGTTTGCCGTAAGGTCCGGCGCCAGAAACGGTAAAACTGGCGAATCGGAATCGAACCGGCTCGGATCGCCATGGTGTGGCGTGTCCGGCACATGCCAGAAGCGAGGCGACAGATCATGGCCCGTATCGAAAGCCGAAAATGCCTCGACACAGCCGGTCCCCCGGGTATTACGTTGAGCAGACAACCAGACATCATAACGTTCCATCGCCTGGTACATCATCCGCAGAAACGCATGGTCCCGCCCTTGCAGCAAATAATGATTCCAGACGCTGCGGGCAAGCGGGGTAACAAGCTGGATTTGACGGTAAGCCGGCCCGTCGCCCGTAATTTTGTAAGGGAGCAGACCATCGGCCCGCTGGTGCAGCGCAAAGGAGCGGAACGTCGATTGCGCCACGCTCGGCAGGAAACGTGACAGCAGCTCCGCGTTGATCGTGCCGGTGCTTTCGAGCCAGCAGCCAAGATATATCCCTCCTTCCTGCAGCATCGGTACGCCGCCAACAATAGCGATGCAGTCAAGCAGCCTGCGAACCGCCTTGTAATAGACACTTTCAAGCTTGCCTTCGGATGCGGCAAACCGGACACCGCTCCGCTTCCACTCGGCAGCAACATCTAAGTCCGGCGCTTTCCCGGGCTCTCCAATCCGATGTTCCACGTTCACCGCCCTTAATTTTTCTAACAGCGCCTTCTCATCCACGATCATTCTCCTCGCTTTCCGTGTTTCTTCTATCAGAAAAAAGCCCCGCCAAGTCTCTGCCGCAGCGGATGACCTTTCGGGGCCATTGATTATGGGATCGGCGTCATCGCCAGATATGCCGGATACTGCCGAATACTTATTGATTGCTTTGGAAAATTTTTACTGTTCCCGCATAAAAATCAGACACCGCTTTTTCCACGCCTTCTTTCCCGAAGCCGATCAGCTGGACCGTATTATCCGCAAGCTTGATAAACTCGGCGTTCCCCGGTGGGTTGTAGCTGATCGCAAAAGGCTCCTTCTTGTTCGCTTCGGACACGCGGCTCGTGAAGTCATAGACGATCTTGTCGGCAGCGCTGGCCTCGGCCTCCAGCGTCTTGCGGCCTTCCTCCGTCACTGGAACGCCCCGGTTGCTGCCGAGTATTTTCACAGCCTCCGGATCGTTAATCCAAAAGTCCATCAGCTCGGCCACTTCCTTCGGATGCTGGGTCTTCGCGTAGCCGGACATGCCCTGGCTGGATTCGAACACCACGCCGGTTCCTTTCGGACCGCGCGGTACCTGCACCATCGTCAATTCATCTTGGGTCAGGCTTTGGTACGAGGCCAGCATATTGGACGGAAGCAGGGTCATTGCTACTTTTCCTTTGATGATCAGAGACTTGCTCGCATCATTCGCCGGATTGGAAACCTGAAGCTCAGGCGTGACTACGCCTCCTGCCTTCGACGTTTGATCCCAGTACTGGAACCATGGCAGAATATCGGCTTCCTCAAAACCAAGCTTGTTGTTTGTCATGTCATACAGCTGCTTGCCGTTCTGCTTCAAATAAATGTCCATGCCGTCGGTTGTGAAATTGTAAGTCCCATAGTAGCCTTTACCCAGCTTGTCGGAAATTTCCTTGCTGATCCGGGCGTAATCTTCCCAGTTCCAGCCATCCTGCGGCACTCCGATGCCGGCTTTCTCAAAGAGCGTCTTGTTGATAACGATGCCGCGGGCGTTGGCGCCTGCTGAAATATGAACCAGCTTGCCGTTGATCGTTCCGTACTGCACCATCGTCGTGTCCATATCGTCAAGCTTCAGCTCATTGCCTTTATAAGGTTGGAGATCCAGCAGAACGCCCTTGTTGGCGTAGTCCACCACATTGCCTCCCAGAAAAAATACGTCCGGAGCTGTTCCCGAAGCCAGCTGCGTGTTCAGCTTGTCAAAATAACCGTCCTGCGGCGAGAACTCGCCCACGACTTTAATATCCGGATGCTTCTGCTCGAACAGCTCAAGCGCCTTATTCGTCAAATCCGCCCGAGCCTGGTCCCCCCACCACATCATCCTGAGCTCGACCTGGTCGCCTCCGGAATTCGCTTCCCCGCCGGATCCGCTGGAAGCCGCCGGGCCGCCCGAACTGCCGCATGCCGACAGCATCACGGTCATGGTCGCCAGCACAGAGATGAACCATCTTTTTTTCATGTTCCATTTCTCCTTCATCGCTATAAGTTTTATGAAGCGTTTGCACAATTGTCATTCCTGTCGCAGACTGCTGCTCTCCTCTTTCGGTGTCTTCAGAACTGCGCAGGGGTTATTTCAGCCCTGTCGTCGCGATGCCTTCCAGGAAGTACCGCTGGAACATCAGAAAAATCAGCGTGATCGGGAGCAGCGACAGCACGGAAATGGCGAGCAGTGCCCCCCAATCGGATGAGCCCGATGGATCGTACAGCGCCCGGATGCCGAGCTGCACGGTAAACAGCTTGATATCGCTGATGTAAATCATCTGGCTGAAGAAATCGTCCCACGTCCAGATAAACGTAAAGATCGCAGTTGAGATCAGCGCCGGGGTTAACAGGGGCAGAATGATCCGCAGGTACAGCTTGCCCTGGCCGCAGCCGTCGATCGTCGCGCTCTCGTCCAGCTCGCGCGGGATGCCGCGAATGAACTGAACCATCAGCAGGATAAAGAAAGAGTCGTGAGCCAGCCATTTGGGCAGGATCAGCGGTGCAAACGTGTTAATCCAGCCTAACTTGCTGAAAATGATATACTGCGGCACAAGCGTCACATGATAAGGCAGCATGATCGTCACCAGCATCAGTGCAAACCATATTTTTTTCAGCTTGAATTCCAGCCGGGCAAAGGCGTAAGCCGCAAGCGAGCAGGTCACGATGTTACCCAGCACGCAGAGGATGGAGATGAGCGCCGAGTTGCCGAAAAAGCGGCTGAAGGATACGCCTTGAAAGCCCTTCCAACCATTTTTGTAATTATCGAACGTAAAGCTGTGCGACCATAAACCGGTATCGGTAAAAATCGCTTGATTTGGCTTAAAGGAGCTGCTGAGCAGCCACAATACAGGATACAGCATAGCCAGTCCGACCAGGAGGATCAGCACATGCCTGATGGCCTTTGAGTAAGTTCCTTTCATCGTCAGCATGGCTTATCTCCCCTCTTTCCCGTCGCCGTAGAAAACCCAGAAGCGCGACGTGGCAAAGATAATGCCCGTAAAGACGGCAATAATGAGCAGCATGATCCAGGCCAGCGCCGATGCATATCCCATATCGAAATAGGAGAAGCCTTTCAAATACAGGTATAACGTGTAGAACATCGAGGCATCCAGCGGTCCTCCGTGACCGTCGCCGATGACGTAAGCCGGCGTAAACGCCTGAAACGAGTTGATAATGCTCATGATCAGATTAAAAAAGAGAACAGGCGTCAGCATCGGCAGCGATATGCTGAAAAACTGGCGTATTTTCCCGGCGCCATCTACTTGGGACGCTTCATACAGATCGGCCGGCACCTGCTTCAGGCCTGCTAAAAAGATGACCATCGCCGAGCCGAACTGCCAAACCGACAGCGTGACGATCGGATAAATCAGATAATCGGGGTTGGCGATCCATGCTGGCCCTTCCAGGCCAAACCACCCAAGGAACGCATTCATAACGCCTTCGCTGTCAAAGATTTGCCGCCAAACGATGGAGATGGCAACACTTCCTCCGAGAAGTGACGGAATGTAATAGACGGTCCGGTAGATGCCCAGTCCACGAATCCCCTTGTTCAGTGCCAGCGCCACGACCAGCGCAAAAATGATACGGAGCGGTACGGACAGCAGCACGTACACGAATGTCAGCTGCAGCGAATGCGTAAACGTCGCGTCATTCGTAAAAATCTGCTTGAAATTGGCGAAACCGATCCATTCGGGTGGACGCAGCAAGTTGTATTTGGTCAGCGACAAATACAGCGAGCCGAGCATCGGTCCGAGCGTGAGGCAAAAAAAGCCGATAAGCCATGGCAGCAAAAAAGCGTACGCCGTACGGTTGTGCGAATGGATCGGCAGCCTGCGTGATGTTCGCATCGCGAATCCTCCTTCTGATGTTGGTAAGAACATCATAAGCAAGATGCGGCACGCGCTGAATTCTATTTCTTCGGCACTTCGCTATCAATTTTTTCAGGTAACTCTCTCGGTCATCTCTCGCGGTAATCGGAAGGAGAAATGCCGTAAATCTTTTTGAATTTCGAGCTGAAGTAGCTGGCATTGCTGAAGCCCGTAAGTTCGGCTATATCCCACAGGCTGAGCTGGGTCTCCTCCAGCAGCCGGATCGCCTGCGTCATCCGCACATCGGTCAAGTACTGAATGAAGGTTCGCCCGACCCGTTTCTTGAACAATTCCGAGAAATAAGAAGGATGATAGTTAAAACGGGCAGCCATATCGCTCAAGTTCAAGTCTGATGCATAGTGGTCATCAATATAGCGGCGGACGGATTCAATCAGGTTGACATCGGCAGCGTCAGCGCCTTCTTCGCGCTGTCTGGCGATTTTCCGGGCGATCCCTGCAAGGTACGAGTACGCCTTATCCACCGAATCCAATGAATAGGCCAACTCCGGCCGGAGCCACAGTTGTTCTGCATTCTCGACCCTGATGAGCAAATCGCTCGCGGCTGACTCCAGAGCCAGGTACAACTGAAAAATGACTTTCACCCTACTGGCCGCAGGCCCTGTAAAAGCCAGCCGGAGAATGGGGCGGACGGCCTGATCAAACGCAGCATATTCACCTTTGGCCAGGTACCGTTCGATGACTTTGATTTCATCTGCGATTATGGACGTTTTGTCGATGGATTGGAGACGGATCTCGGCCGGCAAACGGCTGTCAGCATAGTTCCAGGCCACAAGCGATGAGAGGTAGCCGTCCTTCCAAGCCTTGAAGCCTGCTACGGATTGGCCGATGCCGAAGCCCAGCTCAAACCCAAGCATACGCTTCACTTCTGACCGGAGGTGATCTGCAAAAGAGTACAGCCAGTCCACGGACTCCGCGGTGACCACATGAATCAGCCCCGGATAATGCCCGTCCCGGAACGCCTCGCATTTTCCAGCTGCGTCTTCTGCCTTTTCACGGCAGATCATTTCCAGCGGGAGGAGGAATTGATCGGGTGCCCGATCCGGCGCATGTCCGATATCCATCACCTTCAGGCCGAGGGTCATAAAGCGCACTTGACGCTCATCCCAACCGCCAAGCCGAATCTACGGGCGTGGTCCGTAACTTTGCTCTCCGACCCGGTTTCCCAGTGGACGAGCCGAAGGATAAATTGCTCCTTCATCTCCCTGTAATATTGCGACAGCTCCCACAGCGTTTTGGCCTCTAGCTGCGCTTTATCCCGTTCCCGGTTCAGCTCGGCGGTGACGTTTTTCAGAACGGAATTCAGCTCATCGCGGGCGACCGGCTTCAGCAGGTATTCGCTCGCCTGGAAGCGGAGTGCAGCCCGAGCGTACTGAAAATCCTCATAGCCGGTAATGACGATGACCCTGACGTTCGGGCAGCGTTCCCTGCACACTTCCATAAACTGCACACCGCCCATGAGCGGCATGTTCATGTCGGTAAGGACGATCTCGATATCACCGTTCTCCAGAAGGGACAGCGCCTCCGCCCCGTTCGACGCTTCGCCGGCCAGCGCAATGCCAAGACCGTCTACATCCACCTTGAGCCGCAGACCTTGGCGGATCTCCGGTTCGTCATCCACGATCAATAAGCGATACATCGTTATACACCTCCCTAATCGGTAACATCAGTTCAATTCGCATTCCCCCACCGGGCTTTGAATCCAGATGAGCCTCGAACAACGAGCCATAGTACAGCCGGCACCTCGCAAGTACATTCCCGAGTCCGATCTGCCGTTCCCGGCTGGCCAGAATTTGGTCCGGGCGGGCGGCCGCTGCTTCTTCCAGCACCTCGCGGATCTGTTCCTCCGTCATTCCGGGCCCGTTGTCCGTGACGGACATGACCACATGGCTGTCCCTTCGGTACACCCTGACGGATACACGCGCTTCAGTCCGATGCGCGAAACTGTATTTTACGGCGTTCTCGAGCAGAGGCTGAAGGACAAACTTGACACATGCGGCTTGCTCCGGCAGGCCGTCCTCTTCCACGGACAGCCAGAGCCGGTCCCCGAAGCGGATGCGCAGAATGGAAGCATAATCATGAACGTATTTCAGCTCCTCTTTCAAGGCGACCAAATCGTCGCTGATCCGCAAGCCGAAGCGCAGCATTTTTCCGAGCGACTCGATAACCTTTACGGTATCGTCCGTACGCCTCTGCATCGCCAGGCTGCTGAGCAGCTCCAGCGTATTGAACAAAAAATGAGGATTAATCTGCATCAGCAGCGCCTTATATTCGGCCTGCTGCCGGAGCAGCTTCAGTTCGAATTCGGTTTTGATATGCTGCCGCAGCCTGCCGATCATGTTGCGGAATGTCACTGTGGCAAACCCGACCTCATTTCGGACGGTGCCTTCCAGAGGCAGCCGGCTCTCCGCGCTGTCAAAATCCCCCCGCTGCACATGCCGCATGGCGGAGACGAGCCTTGACAGGGGCCGCGTAATCCCGTTCGACAGCCAGAAGGCGACGAAGAGCGAGATCAGCAGCAGCGCCGCCGCCAGCACCATAATACTGTTGCGCAGCTTAAGCAGCGGAGCGTACAGATCGCTCTCCGGGACGATGCCAACAAGCATCCAACCGTTTTGAGCCAGCTTTTTGTAAACGAGGATTTGCGCTTCACCCTGGTTGTTCTTGAAATAGACGACGCCCTGCTTGCTTCGCCCTGCCTGCGCCCTGGCGACCTCGTTCTTGGCAAGATTGGCGCTCGTTTCATAATCCGCTTGGGTCAGGAGCGGGCTCCCATGCTGATCGATTAAATACATCGTCCCGCTCTCACCCAAATGGATCCTGCTCAGCGGTTCCAGAAAATAATCGGCGCTTACGTTGACCTTCAGAAGCGTTTTCGCCTGCTTCGGTTCAAATGCCCCGATCGGCATCAGCATGCTGACGACCGGATGGTCGCTGCGGCGGATTTTCAATTCCACATCGTCGGTGTGCGCCGGTACCCAGCGGACCGTCTCGTCCCGAAACTGCTTGTACCAGGACTGATCCAGAAAGGAGCTTTCCTTGATGACCTGGTTATCCATACTGACCCACAAGCCTTCCCTGCGGTACAGCGCGACCGATGAGATGCTGGTATAACTGTTGGTCGTCTGCGTCAGAAACTTGCTCATCTGGATATGGGCAAGCATCTTCTCCCCTTCCGTTGCCGACGTGTCCGATGCGATGTTATCCCAGGTATCGGTCTGGTCGCTGTTAAAGATCAGGGAAGCCAAGTCGTAAATTTGCGTCTGCACCATGTCGATGTAGGAACCGTATTCATTCATTTTCTCGAGCGCGGACGATTCAATATAGGAACGGATAATCGTTCGTGATTCGTTAAAAATGAGAAGAGACAATGCACTGAACGACAAAACAAACAACAACACAAAAAATAAGATCAGCCTGCTTCTGAGCGAGTAGAACATGACGAACCTTCCTCCCGTTAATTTGACAGCGCTTTCGCGATACTGATGAACACATCATACCAAATCAGGTTCAACCCTGTGTGCCATGCCCTTCCAGCACTCCATTTCCGGCAGCAGTGAGTCCCCGGACCATTGGCGAAAATGACAAAGACACTGATCTATACCGGTCAGTGTCTTTGTAACTCTTACCGCATCAGGAAGCCAAAGGCCACCATGGCTGCCGCTCAGGTGGCCTCGATCCTTATCCGTGGCGCATGTTACTTTGCCCCGTAAAACCTTACCAGATCGTCGACTTTCACCGGAAGTCCGGTGGAGATCGATTGATTGGCGGCAATGCCCGTCAGGATCGATCGTGCGCCGTCAATATGGTTCGCCGCCCGATGGAATTTATCTTCCACAGGCACGCCGAAAATATCGTTCAGCAGCACAGGATCGCCGCCGCCGTGCCCGCCGGCCCCTTCCTCGAAGTCCGCCTTGTAAGGCTCGCCGAACATGGGGAATACCAGGATATTGACCCCCTTGACCGCTCCTTCCAGCGCTTTGTCTCCGCCGGAATTGACATAGGATTGCTCGATCACCGTCATTTCGATCCGGCCCTTGGTGCCGTTAAAGGCGATCCGGTATCCTTCCCACGGCATGTAAGCATTCAGCGAATAGGTCAGCTGCGCTTTATTTTTGTACCGGACCATAACGCTCATCGTATCCTCGATCGAAATCCCGTCGCCAAATACGCTTTGATCCCGGCGGTAGCCGTCCTCCCACTCCGCGTCGAGGTACATCGCTTTCAGATGCGCGTTGCTGTCCAGTGAGAGCGCAAACGGATCGTCCTTCGCGTTCGGATGGCCTGTTGCCCGGTCATAAAACTTGGTGATTCCGCGCTTCTCAGCATTTTCCCGTCCGTAAAACAGCAGGTTTCCCATCGCATAGACGGTTTCCGGCTCAGATCCGATCCAGAAATTAACCAGGTCGAAGTGGTGAGTCGACTTATGTACGAGCAGACCGCCGCTGTTGCGCTTGTCCCGATGCCATCTGCGGAAGTAATCCGCGCCATGCTGCGTATTAAGCAGCCACTCGAAGTGAACCGACGTCACATCCCCGATGGTTCCGTCTGCAATCAGCTCCCGGGCTTTCGTATGATGAGGCGCATAACGGTAGTTGAAGGTAACCCGCACGTTACGTCCTGTTCTTTCCACCGCGTCGAGAATGTCCTGGCATTTGGCCGCGTCGACCGTCATCGGCTTTTCCGTGATCACGTCGCAGCCGAGCTCCATCGCCCGGATAATATAGCGGTGATGGGTACGGTCCACGCTGGTTACGATGACGAAGTCCGGCTTTTCGGTCCGGATCATCTCGTCAAAAGCTTCGGTTTTATACGTTCGTACCGCGTCATAATCGTACTTCTCCGTCAGCAGCTTGTTGGCATAATCCATGCGAGTCTGGTTCACGTCGCAAAAAGCGAGCAGCTCCGCCGAATCCCGGAAACGCTGGGCAATCGCACCGTAAAAAAATTCCGCTCTTCCGCCTGCTCCGACCTGCACATATGTTTTTTTGGCCATATTATTCCCTCTCCTTCTATGAACCTGTTTATTTGCAGATTACTGCAAAATTCGCTTATTGTCCCCGCATTTTATGCTAGAATGATGAAAACCCCGCATTTATTGCGCTTGTGGAGGAACGATTATGGCTTTACACCAAGAGCTGCGGTACGGAGACGCGTCCGATCCCTTTTCTGTTGAATATAACCGCCGCAAGGGACACTTCTCCATGTCGGAGGATCATATGCACAAACATTACGAGCTGTATTATTTGTTTGGCGGCGAACGCTTTTACTTCATTAAAGACCGGGTGTATCGGGTCCGATCCGGAGATTTGGTGTTCATCCCGGGGAATGAAGTGCATAAAACCTCGGACACCGGTGTGCCGAACCATGAACGCATCGTCATTTATGTCAACGATTCGTATTTCGAGCCGCTCCAGCAGGATGAGACCGAGCTGCTGCTTGCTCCGTTTCACGGTCCCCACCGCGTGGTGCATCTGCCGGATCAGGACAAGCTTCGGATCGAACAGCTGCTCTATGAAATGCTGCGGGAGATTCAGGAAGAGGCTCCCGGTTACCGGATGGCCGTCCGGCATGCTGCGGGACAGGCATTGCTGTTTGCGGCCAGACAGTCCGCAGCATACAAGCAAGGGGTCCCCGAAGACTCGGTCTCTCCCGCTGCAGCCCGTATGAACGACATCGCCAGCTACATCTCGGAGCATTACCGGGAATCCTTGACGCTGAGCGGCCTGAGTGAACTGTTCTACTTGAGCCCCAGCCATCTGAGCCGGTCGTTCAAGAAGTATACCGGTTTTGGCCTGATCGAATATATCGGCATTACCCGGATCAAGGAGGCCCAGCGTCTGCTGCGCGAAACCGATGAACGCATCATTCGGGTGTCGGAGGACGTGGGGTTCGAGAACTTTTCGCATTTTGAAAAAGTATTCAAGTCGGTCACGCGGATGTCTGCCCGCAGCTACCGCGCCGGTTTTCGGCGCAGGGAATGAAGCAGACTGGCTCTCCAGACGTTCTAACGAACGTGACCCTCGCGTGACCATCCCCATGCCAAATGAAAAAGCCCTGCCGAAGATTCGGCAGGGCTTCAACAATCAGAGCCTTCCTTGCTGAACGGATGGCTCAAGCAATAAGCGGTACGTCATACCCGCAGTCGTAGGGAATGAGTACAAGTTCTCTCCAGTCTGTTGAACAGGAATGCTGTTTTCATCCGCCAAGATCGTCAGCGGATTCAGCGAATAGATTGACAGGGACGATCCGGCATGGGAGACAATCTCAGCCTCCGCAAGCCTTCCCTCTTTCCATTCCAGGCTGACCTCGAACCCTCCGCGTGCGCGAAGGCCCTTCACAAATCCGTTCGGCCAGGAAGCAGGCAGAGCCGGAAGGAATTCCAAATATCCCTGATGCGACTGAAGCAGCATTTCAGCAATGCCGGCCGTCGCCGCAAAATTGCCGTCAATTTGGAACGGCGGATGGGCGTCGAACAAATTCGCATACACCCCTCCATGGTGATAATTATCCGGTTCATCTTCGCGGACGAGGCGCAGCAGGTTGGAGAGCAGAGCAAGCGAACGGTCGCCTTCGCCGAACCGGGCCCACAGGGCGACCTTCCAGCCAAGACTCCAGCCTGTTCCGTCGTCGCCCCGCCGTTCCAGGGAACGGCGGGCGGCCTCGAATAAATCCGGCGACTGCCGCTTGGTGAGCTGCCGGCCCGGATATACGCCGAACATATGGGACGCGTGACGGTGGTGGACATCCTCGTCTTCGAAATCCTTGGACCATTCCTGAAGCTGTCCGTACTTCCCGACCTGCAGCGGCAGGAGACGCTCCCTGGCCTCCAGCCACTCCTGGCGCAGCGCTTCGTCTTCTTCCAGCGTCTCGGACGCTTCAATTAGATTGGTGAGCAGGTCCCAGATCAGCATCAGATCCATCGTCGATGCTTCGCTGACCGCAGCCAGACCGCCCGCCGGCGTTCTGAATTTATGCTCCGGCGAGGTCGACGGCGAAGTGATCAGGCGGCCGCTGCCGTCGTCCTGCAGCCAATCCAGGCAGAACAGAGCCGCTTCCTTCATCACCGGGTAGGCATGTTCCCGCAAATACTTCTCGTCCCGGCTGAACGCAAAATGCTCCCACAAGTGCTGGCACAGCCAGACACCGCCCATCGGCCACATGCACCATACCGGATCGCCATGCCCGTAATCGCCTACGGGATTGGACATCGCCCAAATGTCCGAATTGTGGTGGGCGGTCCAGCCGCGGGCGCCATAGTGAGTCTGTGCCGTTGTCCCGCCATTCCGGGCCAAGTCGCCGATAAAGCGAAGCAGCGGCTCATGCAGCTCGGACAGATTCGCCGTTTCGGCCGGCCAGTAATTCATTTCTGCATTGATATTCAGCGTCCAGTTGCTGCTCCAAGGCGGACGCATCTCCTGGTTCCAAATTCCCTGCAGATTCGCCGGCTGGGTGCCGGGCCGAGAACTAGCGATCATCAGGTAACGGCCATAATGAAACAGCAGTTCCACCAGCCCCGGATCGCCGGCTCCATAGCGGACAATCCGGTCCTCTGTCGATAGTTCTTCTCCTGCCTTGCTTGCCCCAAGCGACAACTGGACCCGGTCGAACAGCGAGCGGTGATCGGCAATATGCGTTTGGCGCTGGCCCTCATAATTGCCTTGAACAGCTCTGTCCAAATCGTCCTTGGCGGCCCGTTTCTCATCTTTGCCTTGGCTTCCGGGCAGTTTATCAAAGCCGCTAAAACTTGTCGCGGCACTGAAATAAAGGGTTGCCGCCGTCGCGCCTTGAACGCGGATGTCCGTTTCGCTGACCGCTGCGCTGCCTCCCTCCGTTACAGCCGTCAGGCGTCCTTGAAAACGCACCGCTTCCGTCGTATCCGGGTCGCCGTAAATAATGGGATCATCGCTGCGGTAATAATTAGGCCAAACCTGTTCCGGCGCGGTACCCCGGAGGACTAAGGTGCCTTTCTCCGCCTCCGTCACGCTGCGCAGCGGACTGCTGAGCGCTGCCCGAAAATTCAGCTTCCCTGCCTCGCTGGAAGTCAGACGGACGACCAGCACCTGGTCCGGATGGGATACGAACATCTCCCTCGTATACACCACGCCGCCAACCGTGTATTCAACACGAGTAATGCCCTCAGCGAGATCCAGCTCTCTTTTGTAACCCGTGAACGAAGCTTCTCCCTCCTGCTCCAACTCGATATGCAGATCTCCGAGCGGAAGATAGGACTGGCTGTAGGCACCCATCATCCCTTTCGCCGCACGGTCGGCTTCCTCGTATTGCCCGCTGCGGATCAGCTCACGCACGCGGGGCAATACCTTCAAAGCCTCCGGATTATTCGTGTCCCGCGGATATCCCGACCACAGCGTGTCTTCGTTCAGCTGGATCCGCTCTTCGGCCACGCCTCCGAACACCATGGCACCAATCCGGCCGTTGCCGATCGGAAGCGCTTCCGTCCATACTGTAGCAGGTTTGTCATATTGAAGTTTCATGCTTCCCCTCCGGTTCAATAAAAAGGTTCATATTATTCTGCTTTTTTGGTCGTGTCATAAGCCTGCTGCATGATTTCCAAATACCGCTTCAGATTTAATGCATCCAACCCTTTGACGTAGGCATCCCAGTCTTTGTCCAGGTTTTTGGCGCCGGTGACAAACTGCAGGGCATTTTGATCCACGTAGTCCTTTATATTTTGCTGAAGCATGCTTTGCTCATCGGCAGCCGCTGGATCGATCCAGACCGACCAATTGGGATAGACCTCCTTAGGTTGTTTATTCTCGTACAGGTAGGTCGCTTCCTGCAATCTGCGCTCATAACCCGAATTTTTATAAATATCGGTTTCCTGAATCCAGCCATCGCGGAATTCCCGGGTATGGTTGTACTGGGCGGTGGCTCCCCACGCACTGTTTCGCGGCTCGGAGCCTGCCGGCTGCTCCAGCGTCTTGAAGATCGGTTTCGCTTTTTCGTTCAATGGCACGTCTCCGTCTTTCGGCTTCACCCAATCCTTGCCCTCCTCGCCGTAGTTGCCCAGCAGCTGTCCCTCTTCGGTATAAATGTAATCCAGCATTTTGATGGCGGCGATTTGTACTTCTTTGCTTGCCTTGTTGGTCAGGACGAAAGTAGCGCCAGGATCGACCGGGTAATTGAACGTAGCATATGCGGCATGTGGCCCCTGCAGTGGCGGAATGGCGTCGTAATGGGAGCTGTACTTGTTGCCTTCCCCGGTATCCGTAAATATCGCCGGATGCATCGATGCTCCCGCACCCAGAAGCTCGGTTGCGGTATTGTTGCCGATCAGCTTGAACGCGTCGGCGTTCTGTGTGAATGCGCCCGGGTCAATCAAGCCTTCGGCATACAGCGACCTGGCATAGGCAAGTCCTTCCTTCCATTCCGGCTTGTTGGCCGCGATGTCTACTTTATCGCCATTCACCGTCAGATAGTATTTATCGTCATCATAGATAAAGCCGTTCATTAGAAAAGGCAGAATGTGCACGCCAAAATTTTCAATGGAACCGCTCAGAGGAACCTCGTCGGCTTTACCGTTGCCGTTTGGATCTTTGGTCTTGAAGGCTTCCAGCACCTTCTTGAAATCTTCCGTCGTTTTTGGGACCTCCAAATTGAGCTTCTTCAGCCAGCTGGTGTTAACCCACATTTTGTTGGGGTATGAGCAGTGAAAACATTCGTTCAGCATGGTCAGCCCGTAGATGTTGCCGTCCGGAGCGATGGACATCGATTTGTAATCCGGGTGGTCGTCCAGCGCCTTCTTGATATTGGGAGCATATTGATCGATCAAATCATTCAGGGGAAGGATCACGCCCTGCTGCCCGAACTTCACCAGATCCGATTGGGAGAACTTGTCGACCCACGGGATCAGCATGTACAAATCAGGGTAGTCGCCGCTGGCGAGGGAAATTTGGCGTTTCTCCGCCGCGCCGTCATAAGGTACCTCGGTAAACTGCAGCTTGACGTTTGCTTTTTTCTCCAGCACTTTGGTGAACAGGTTTGTTTTATAGTCGATGTTGCCGTCGGTATTGACGAACACGCTGATCGGAACGGTTCCGGTTTCCCCGCCTGTACTCGCAGATCCGCCCTCTGCTCCCGAATCATTCGGTGATGCCCCCCCGGAACAGCCTGCAAGGACCAGCACCAGTGCAATCAAGCTGAACCAGCCTCGGTAAACACGTTTCTTCATGAACACGACACGCCCCTTTTTCATCAAAAATTGAAAAGCTCCCCTGCTAAGTCATCCACTGTTATGCGGTTTAGCCTTTAATCGAACCAATCAGCATCCCTTGAACGAAATACCGTTGAATAAAGGGATACAGGATCAGCACAGGCAGACTTGCGACCACGATGAGAGAATATTTCATCAAATAGGCAAGCTCCTGCCGCTTGACCTGCTCGCTTGCGTCCATATTGCCGCCTGAGAAATTTTGAATCAGAATGCTGCGCAGCGTTAGCTGGAGCGGATACAAATGCTGCGACTTCAGATAGATCAGCGCGTCGAAAAAGGCGTTCCACTGCGCGACCGCATACACCAGCGTCAGCACGGCCAGGATCGGCTTGGACAGCGGAATGACGACGCTGAGTAAAAAGCGGATGTCGCTGCAGCCGTCGATTTCGGCGGCATCGTTCAGCTCTTCCGGAATGGACGCTTTAAAAAAAGTGCGGGCAATAATGACCTGGAACACGAAGATCGCATTCGGCAGCAGCAGCGCCCACCTTGTATCGATCAGATGCAGGCCTTTGACGACGAGATACGTCGGAATCAAGCCCCCGGAAAACAGAAAGGTGAACGTGATGAACATCATGAGCACATTGCGTCCAAAAAACGTCTTTTTCGATAACGGATAGGCGATCGCCACCGTTAAGATGACGCTGATCAAGGTCCCGCAGCAGGTATAGAACAGCGAGTTTCCGTAGCCGACCAGTATCTGGTCGTTGCTGAAGACCGTTTTATACCCGGCAAAAGAGATATCGACCGGCCACAGCCAGACTTTGCCGGATGCAACCGCCTGCGGGCTGCTGATCGATGAGCTGACAATATAGATGAGCGGGTAAAGTACGGCAACAAGGATTAAACTGAGCAGGATGTAGGTGATACCGAGGAAAACGCGGTCCCCCGCCGATTCGCGGATTTTTCCCCTTGTCGATATGGAAGCGGTCGTCTGTACAGCAGCCATAGCCTCCCCTCCTTGTTCATTGGAATTACCATAGGCTGTTCTCGGATATCCGGCGCGAGACGGCATTGACCGCCACGAGCAGAATCAGGTTGATCACCGAATTGAACAAGCCCACGGCTGTGGCAAAGCTGTAATTGGCGTTCAGCAAACCGATTTTGTAGACATACGTGGAAATGATCTCTGAAGATTGCAGGTTTAACGGGTTCTGCATGAGATATACTTTCTCAAAGCCCAGCGACATGATATTGCCGACGCTTAGGATCAGGATGATGACGGCGGCCGGCAGAATGCCCGGAATGTCCACATGGATGATTTTTTGCAGCCTGGAAGCCCCGTCCACTTTGGCCGCTTCATAGAGCGACGGGTCCACGCCAGCCAATGCCGCCAAATAAATGACACAGGAGTATCCGGTGGTTTGCCACACTTCCGACCATACGTAAACGGATCTGAACTTCGTCGGATCGCCGAGAAAATTCGTGGATTCCATACCCATTGCATTTAAAATCACGTTCAGCAGTCCGAGCCGCGGTGCCAGAAAGATCATAATAATGGAGACCATGACGACGGTCGAAATAAAAAACGGTGCATACGTAATCAGCTGTACCGCTTTTTTGAAACGGAGGCTTCGCACCTCATTGAGCAGCAGGGCCAGAATGATCGGGATCGGAAAAGTGGCTGCCAGCTGATACAGAGACAGAAACAACGTGTTCTTGATCAGCGTCCAGAATTGCGGATTGTTAAACAGCATGTCGAAGTACTTCGTCCCAACCCAGGGGCTTCCCCATATTCCCTTGGTCACCTGGTAATTCTTGAATGCAAGCACCGCGTTCGCCATCGGGAGGTATTTGAAAAGAATAAAGAACAGGACCGGCGGTATCACCAGTAAATACAGCTGCCAGTGCTTCCTCAGACTTTTCTTGGCTTCCTTCCAATAATTTTTGGAAGTGCTCCTCTCCCGAGTCTCCGTCTGCGGCTGAACCGATACAGCCTTCACAAGCATATTCCCCCTTCACGTTACGACTCCGGAGCCGTTTGTAATGGTAGCGCTTACAGAATTCATGGTAAAATCTCCGCGCCACGACCGTAAAGGTACAATTGCAGCGAATGCATCCACAACCCGACCGTACAATCCGCGATAAAGCGTACATTTTTCGATGAAAGCGCATTCTATCGGTACTTGATCAACGAGCGTCCCCTAATTCGGCCGCCTCCCGGAACATGCTTGGGGAGATCCCCCGGACCCGCTTGAATGCCCGCCGGAATGAATGTGCGCTGTTATAGCCGACCCTTTCGGCAATATCGTCGATTTTTAAAGCCCGGTTCAGCAGCAGCTCGGACGCTTTATCGATGCGCAGCCGTTCCAGGTAATCGAACCAATGCTCCCCCTCGCTTTCCTTGAATACCGTGGAGACATACTTTTCCGGCCTTCCAACCTGCTTGGCGATGTGGTACAGCGTCAAGTCCGCATCCCCGTACGCAGATTCAAGATAATCCTTCACCTGCTGTACCGTCTGATGATGCAGGGCATTCCTTTTCTCCTCGATCATCGAACAATAGAGGCCGATCATTTCGCCCATTTGCCCGAGAAGCCTGTCAATCCCTTCAAACGGCTGGATTTGAGCGATCCGGCACTGGAGATTCTCTGTGAACTCTGGATCATCTCCCGCCTTTTGATCCAGCAGCTTGAGCATCGTCCCCTTAAGTTCGCCGATCAGCTGCTCTGTCATTTCACGGGACAGCTCCCTCTCCTGAAAATTCCGTACGGCAATGTGTTCGAGGATCCGCATCGCTTCCCTGCCATCTCCTGACTTGATCGTGTTCAGCAGCCGCGTTTCCGTTTCGATCGGATAATAAAATAGCGACGCGTCCCTGCTTGAGTCCTCATACCGAATGACGCCGCCCTCATCGGTGAATGCCGCATAGTCCAGAGCCTCCGCCGCTTCTCCGAACGAACGCCCGACATCCGCCAGCGCTTCGAAGGGCCTCCCCATTCCGAACTGGACTGGCATGTGATAATGGCTGAACAGCGTGCCCGCCAGATCCTGCAGTCTTTGTATTACCAAAGCCTCATCCGGGGCCAGCTTGCTTGTGCGCAGCAGCAAAAAGGCAAGCTTGTCCTGCCCCCAATCCGTTACCAGCATATCGGGCTCGGCCTCCATGAGGGACTGACGCACAATAAGTCGGGCCACATTGGATTCCGCAAGCGATTCGCGGCTGTCTGAACCGCCATAGGTGTTGATTTTAGCCAGGCCGGCGTAACCTGCTTCACCCTTAATGGAGACACCCGCTTGCGCGGAAGCAGCGGCCAGCTCTTCTCCGTTGTAAAATTCTCCGACCAACAGCCGTTTGATGAAAGCGTCGCGGATCAACGGCACCTGGTTGTGGAGATCTTGTACCAGCTGTCTGTTGCTCGCAATCAAGCTTGAAATGTTTCCCGCGATAAAATCGTAATCTTGGATCCCTGTACCGAGTTCCAATCCAAGCTGTTTCTTGAGTGAATTTATCAGATTGTTGATTGGAGCGCTGCTCCGGTATGCCAGCACAAGTCCGATGACAAGTCCTGAAATCAATGAAATCGCGGTAAGTATTCCGGTGATGTTCTTGATTCGGTTCGCGTTGATCATCAGGGCGGATTTCGGGACGCCGGCCGTGTAGACCCAGCCGCTTAATTCATCCCGGATGGATATGAGCAGCATGTCATCCGCCGCACGGCTGATATCACCGGGTTTACCTGAAGGAATATTTCGGATTTTGGCTATGTCGTTGCCAGTGATCCCCTCAGACAGGACTGTTTCTCCATCATGGTTCCTGACGAATGCCCATCCTCCATACTGATTGGTTATCCCTGATAGGTATGTGGACATTTTCTTCGTATCGATCAGCACCACAACGGAGGCGAGAGGTGTATCGAAGCTGTTCAGGGGCAGGGCTTGCACGAAGGTAACCACCGTTTGCTGATGTGTCTTCGTCACGTAATCGTGCTGGGGAACGACCATGCTGAGGTTGCTCTTCTCGAGAAAGTTCTTTTTCCAAGTCTCAAAGGTCATGCCTTCATAATGGTTCGATTCGTAAAACAGCTCCGGCCGGTAATAGACCGTGCTTGGCGTAAGCACCAGATGGCTGTTGCGGAGGTAGATGTAAAAATTCGAAAGGAAATCGTTGGTCTGGCTGTAGCTTGCGATATCCCGCATCATTTTCCACAGACCGTATACGTCGTAATTCTGCTCGTCCGAATGCGAAGTCATGAGCCTGGCTAAATCCTGATTAATGGCGAGCTGTTTGGTAAAGCCCTGAACTTCAGCGAGCCTGCGCTCCATCAGATCCTTGCTCTGCTGCAGCGTCATAATGCTGGTCTTCAGGGAACTTTGCTCCGCTACATCGATCGATGTCCGGTAAGACACATATCCCGCAATCAGCGGGATCATCAGCACGATCAGATAAGACATAAGGAATCTGCGAAATACCGGCGAAATGTTCAGCCACACCTGTTTCATGGAACCACCTGACCTTTCATGAATATCGAATGAGTCAGCCGCCTGCGGCTTGTTCCTGCCAAGCACCGCTAAGTTGAGAAAAACGACCGTCTTTGAAGACGGCCGTTCTCTTTAATACTCCATCCAGCTATAAGCCTACATATCTACCATCGCTTTGATGACCTTGGCAGCCGGGTCCAGCCAATGGTTAAATTGTTCAATCATATCGTCAAACGCGGACCGGTGCGTGACGTATGGAGCGACATCGATCCCGCCGGACCGGATCGTATGCAGCACGTGCATGAAGTCTTCGTGCGTTGCGTTGCGGCTGGCCAGCAGCGTCAGCTCCCGTTTATGGAATTCCGGATCGTGGAACCGGATATCCGCTTTGACCAATCCGACATAGACCAATCTTCCGCCATGGGCGGTATAACGGAACGCGTCAGTCATCGACTGTGCGTTTCCCGTAGCGTCAAACACCACCGAAGGCAGCTCTCCGCCGCAGGCCGCCGCAATTTGTTCATCGGGATTCTGCAATGCGTTAACAAGCGCATCCGCCTCAATCCATTGCTTGCAGAAAGCCAAGCGTTCGTCGTTCACATCCATCGCGAGCACATGGGCACCGCTGGCCTTTGCAAAGGCCATGACCCCGAGCCCAATCGGCCCGCCCCCAATGACGAGCGCCGTCTCGCCGGCCGCCAGCCCCGATCTACGCACGGCATGGGCACCTATGGCCAGCGGTTCAATGACCGCAGTCTGGTCCAGCGTCAGCCCGTTCGTGCGAATCAAGTGGGTCACCGGAACGGCAATCCGCTCACGCATGCCGCCGTCCGTATGAACGCCAAGGACCTGCATATCCGTACAGCAGTTGGTCTTCCCGCTTCGGCAGGCAATGCATGTCCCGCAGTGCAAATAAGGGATGATGCTCACCTGATCGCCGGCTTCAAGCCCATCACTGTTAGGGCCGACTTCCTTAATGATACCTGCCAGCTCATGGCCAAGGATTCTCGGATAAGTAAAAAACGGCTGGTTGCCGCGGAATGCGTGCAGATCGGTTCCGCAAATCCCGACCCGCTTGATCTCGACCACCGCATGCCCCGGCTCCATCACGGGCTCCGGGAGATCCAGCACCATGTCAAATCGGCCGACGGCTGAACATATGATGCCTTTCATCTCACGCCTCCCCTATTTTTGTGTTATATTCGGGCCTTCCGCTAGTCCAGGTCCGGTTATGCACAGGTTCCAAAATGGCGAGCACTTCGCTTAGCAGACGTTCATCCACCGGCTCCTCCACCCAGGAAGCATTCCTGCGGATATTTTCCGGATTGGCTGTGCTAACCAACGTGGTGGGAATGCGCTCATTTGAAGTGGAAAACTGCACCGCGAGCTTCGCGATATCCTCCCCTTGGTCCGCGCAGAACTGTGCCGCCTTCAAACAGGCCTCCTTGATTTCCGGATCGGCCGGATGCCAGGCAGGCGTTCCCCGGGTGCTCAGCAGTCCCATGGAGATAGGTGAGGCGTTAACGAGTCCCGTATTCCTTTCCTCAAGAAGCGGCAGCAAGTCCAGCAGACTGGTGTCATTCAGCGAATAATGGCAGTAGGAAATGATCGCGTCGACATCGATTTGCGGCAGCAGCGTTTCAAACAGCGATAGCGGCAGTCCGCATATGCCGGCAAACCGGATTTTGCCCGACTGCTTGAGCTTTTCAAGCGCAGGTATGGCTTCCTCCAGGATCATTTGCGCCGGGACGAACTCGATATCATGGAGGAACAGAAAATCCACTTCATCCACGTTCAGCCGCTTCAGGCTTTCATCCAGACTCGTAAGAATCCGGTTATGGGAAAAATCGAATTCGTGCTCCCCGTAGCGTCCGGCCTTGGTTGACAGCAGGTACCGGTCGCGCGGAATGTCCTTAAGCGCCTTGCCGAGTACCGTTTCGGCTTTAGTCAATCCGTAATAAGGCGAGACGTCAATGTAATTGATCCCGCTGTCAATCGCCTCGTAGACGGTTCGTACGCTCTCCTGCTCATCCGTGTCGCGGAATACGGAGCCTAACGAGGAGGCGCCAAAGCTGAGCGCCGATACTTCCAGACCTGTTTTTCCTAGTTTCCGGTATTTCATTTCGGTTTCACCCAACCCTTCTATTCAGTCATTTCCCCCGCAGCGTGTCATCTTGTCTCATTCTTCAGCCGGTAAAATGCTGCGGCGTTGCCCCCGAACAACTTCAAACTCTCATCTGCCCCCCAAGTAGGTGGAAGCGTCTTCATAAGAGCATCCACGACACCGTCGTAGCTCGAAGCCATCAGGCATACCGGCCAGTCGCTGCCGAACATCACCCGGTCTGCGCCAAAACAGTCCAGAACATGACGGACATAAGGCGTAAGCTGATCCGGCTTCCAGCCATCATGGTCCGCCTCGGTCACCATGCCGGACAGCTTGCAGTACAGGTTCGGGTGAGACGCCAGCTTTTTCATGTAACCGGCCCATGGTTCCATTTCCCCAGCAGCGATTCGCGGTTTCGCCAGATGGTCGATCACCGCATGCAGATCCGGAATTTGCTCGATCAGCCGGACCAGCGTATCCAATTGATCGGAACGGACGAGCAGATCGACCGGAACGCCAAGGCTCGCATAGTGTTTGAGCGAAGCTGCGTATGAAGGTTCCAGGATCGCATCTGCATCCTCCATATCCTGGATCATGAGGCGGAAGCCGACGAATTTGGGATGCTGCGCAAAGCGCTGGAAATGGTCCTTGTGATCATCATCCGCGAGATCCATATATCCGACCACACCCAGAACCCGATCATCCTGTGCCGCGAGTTCAAGAATATAATCGGTTTCTTCATACGTTGGTGCGGCTTGCACGAGGATCGTCCCGTCGAGATGATGTTCTGCCAGATGCGGAAGCAGATCCAACGGCTGATAATCCCGGTACAGGACAGGAATGGACGGCGTAATCCAGCCGTAGTCGTCCCGGGCGATACTCCAGTAATGCTGGTGAGCGTCTATTCGCATTGCAATTCCCTCCATTCTTGTACGCCGATGTTCTTTTCTCAATATAACAACTATGGATCGGTTCTAAAAGAGCGAAATCTTGCACAATCATATCCGATTTTGATATCTTCAAGACAACGAGCCCATTTGCTGACCCTCCTCTTCTGTTATGAATCGTTTACGGAAGGTGAAGGCTCGGCTGATGGTTCCCAATACACTCAAGGGGCAATGCTATGAATCCCATTCGCAAGCAATTTGACGCGCAGCCGGAATTTCCTTTCTCATTCAATTACCGCGACCGCAAAACGGCACAGCTGGAGCTGCCGCATCACCTTCACGATTGGCATGAGCTGGTGTATGTCCACTCAGGCATGGGCTCCTTTTTTATCGACCGGACGATTTACGAAATGCGCCGCGGGGATCTGTTTATTATCCCCGGCAGCACGATCCACCAGGCGTTCCCGGACAAAGACGATCCGGTCACATCCACTGCCGTGTTTTTTAGTCCCGAACTCGTCCGGCAGTCTTCTTTGGGAGAAACCTTTTCTTACTTACAGTGCTTTGACAGCTGCAGTTCGAACCATGCTTATAAACTGGAATGCCCCGCCGCGCTGGAGTCGCAGCTCGAAGACAAGCTGGCCGCCATTCAGTCCGAGCTGAGTGGTCAACCCCCGGGCTACCGCCACTCGATCGTACTGTACGTTCAGTACCTATTGCTGCTGATCCACCGGGAACAAAGTGATGGGAGCAGCGGCTCCCGCAGCCCGTTCGTTGGTCCGAACTGGATGCGGCAAAGCTTGCTGTATATCGATGGGCATTACTGCGAGCAGATCAGCCTAAGCTCTTTAAGCCGGCTCGCTTCCGTTAGCTCCGCCCATTTCAGCCGCGTGTTCAAACAGTTGACCGGGATGAGCGTAACGGATTACATCAACGTCAAACGGGTGATCCGGGCTAAAGAGCTGCTGCTTCACACCGACGACAGCATCAGCAGCATCGCCCCGGCCTGCGGGTTTGACAGTATGCCTCATTTTCACAGGAAATTCAAACAGATTGTCGGCCTGACTCCTTCACATTACAGGCATAACTCTACAGCCCGATAAAGAGCTCCGTTCATTGAAATAACAGAAGCACCCACCAGCGGGAATTTGCCGGAACAAACAAAATAACCCCTGCTTAAACCTAAGGTTCAAGCGGGGTTTCCGGATACGACCTATTGAATTGGAGAACGCTTAGGATTGGGTAGATACGGACGGTGCAGTAATCATCCAACGGACACCAAACCGGTCCGTAAGTTCGCCCAGGTACAACCCGAACGGCTGCTGTTCAAACGGATAGATGACGTGACCTCCGTCGGCAAGCTTCGAGAATGCCTCGCGGGCTTCCTCCGACGAAGGGTAGTCGATATTCAGCGACATATTGTTGCCTTGAAGATTCGATTCCATGGAGTCCGACATAAAAATATAGTTGCCTCCGGCGACCGATAAGCACATATGAATCACTTTATCCTGCAAGTCATTTTGGACTCCCATCGACTCCCCATGAGTGATAACGGATTCCAGATTGCCGCCAAGCGAACGGATATAGAAATCCGCCTGACTTCTTGCATCTTCCGAGTAAATAAAAGGTTTCAATACGCCCATCTTGAATACTTCCTTTCCCTGTGGATTGTTAACTCTTCCAGATCAGCGTATCACAGCGGATCACCTTCCGTTTCTTACTGATTGCTAACTTGGGATATAGCGGTGCGGTGCTTAGACGCAATGCCGGAAACTAAATAAAATGCTGCAAAATAAAAAGGAACACTTCGAAGGTGATTCGAAGTGTTCCTTTTGAACATTACAAACAGCTATACATTCCGATGTTCTTCGCTCATTGAATAGCGGACTTCATGATCGATAAACTCGTGGGACCGGTCTGCCGCCATAATGCCGTGATAACTGATGTCGAGGCCGATTTCCTCTTCCTCCTCGCTGGAACGAACAGGGACGAGGAGACCGATCAGCTTAAGGCCGACCCAAGTAAGGACAAAACCCCATACCGCCAGCGCAGCCAGTCCGAGCGCCTGGACGCCAAGCAAATGCCAGCTGCCGCTGTAAAAGAGGCCGCCGTCTGTCGCGAACAGACCAACGGCAAGGGTTCCCCACGCACCGGATACGGCGTGGACCGGGAAGGCGCCGACGGGATCGTCAATCCGGCGTCCCTCCAGCCAGCTCGTTGCCGCCATCATAAGCAGTCCCGAGATCGCACCGATCAGGATGGCAGCGCTGTCGCTGACAAAAGCGCATCCGGCCGTAATTCCGACCAGACCTGCCAAGGAGCCGTTAATCACGGATGGTGCGTCGGAGCGCTGGTAGCGGAACAGCGTATACACCAGTGTGACCGCTCCGCCGGATGCGGCAGACAGCATCGTTGTCAGCGCAATATGTCCGATGCGGACATCGGTTGCACTGAGCGTGCTGCCCGCATTGAAGCCAAACCAGCCAAACCAGAGAAGGAAAGCCCCTACCGAAGCGAGTGGCAGGTTGCTGGGCAGGGAGATCGTGCTGGCACCCGCTTTATTGAATTTCCCTTTCCGGGGACCCACGATCAGCGCAGCCGCCAGGGCCGAGAAGCCGCCGAGCGCGTGAATGACGGCAGAGCCGGCAAAATCCTGCATGCCGAGCTTCGTCAGCCATCCGCCGCCCCAGGCCCAGTGGCCGCCGATCGGATAGATCAGACCCGTCATCAGGACAATATACAGCAAATAGGCTCTAAAATTGATCCGCTCGGCCACAGCACCCGAAACGATCGAAATAACGGCGATGGTGAAGGCCGCTTGGAACAGCCAATACGTATCCAGCGATACCGGCAGCTGGAGGTGGGATAAATCGCCCCCAAGGACAAATCCGCTCGTCCCGATGATTCCTCCGGCGTCCTTTCCGTACATGAGCGCAAATCCGAATACATAAAAAACCAAGGTGCCGATCGTGATATCGGCGAACACCTTCATAATAATGTTGACGCTGTTCTTGTAGCGTACAAATCCTGCCTCAAGCAGGGCAAACCCGCCCTCCATCAACAGAATCATAGCGGCGCTGAGAACGACCCATACGGTATCCATTCCCGTACCTAAAGATTCAAGCGTTAAATTCATTCCTGTGAAGCCTCCATTTCCTGAAGCAGTCTGATTTCCCGGATCAGCTCAGGAGACAGAAATACCTCGTTCGAATCCCTTATCGGTAAACGCAGCTTATCAAGCACCTGATCCAGTTCCCGAATACTGCGCTTTATCGCGTCGATCTTCTTGAACCGTTCTTTGACATGGACCATATACTCAACTGCCTGATGATGGCTGGCTGGCCGCCCTGTAAACAAGCGCCGGATCGGGGACATGGATTGATACAACGCCTCTTCCGCCCGGCGTTTCTGCTCGTATTTATCGATTTTGTTTTTTAACTCTTCTACGTCTTCTTCTTTCTTCGCTTTAACGCGTTCAAGTAAAATGAATAATTCCTGTTCCGGCATATCAAAACTGATATTGCGGTACACTTCATCGATAATAACCATGTTAGGTCTCCTTACACGTCGGGTCACTTTAGTTGATTATATGGTCATTAAACGTAGAAGTCAATAGATTGATAGAGAAAAACACCTTTGCTGGCAAAAAAGCTTTCATGAAGTATTTCTACTCGTTTTGTCCGATAGTTACCACTTATATCAATAAACTTTATCGTTTAAACGCCCCTCTAAGACACGACCTCGATCAGCAAAAAACAGCTGCATCAGCAGCTGTTCCCTGTTCATTTCGATTTATAAAAAGCGGGGGATTGCCTTCTTACATTTGGCGCTAAACTTGGCAAAAATCCTCGATGATTTGCCGCTTCATAGCCTCGACCGGAAATTGATCCGGATAAGTCGAGATCATGAGCATGATTCCCTGCAGTGCCGAGGAAAAGTACAATGACCTCGCCACCGGGTCGGATGCTCCCAGTTTTTCGAACATGCGGCACTGGATTTGAAACTGGCGGGCACTTTCCTCAATCAGGAGCTTTCCGTATTTGGCGACGGTTTCATCGGCTTCCGGCTGGGTCTGCAGGTGCAGATAGAACCGGAACACCTCGGGAGAACGCCATACATTATCGACGGCCCCTTCTACGATATGTTTCAGCTGCTCTGCCGGCGTCTCCAATGCCTCTGCCTTCTCCATGACCTGTATCAATTCCCCGATTCTGGCTTCGACCATGGCACTAAGCAATTCTTCTTTCCCTTTGTAGTAGTTGTATAGAAGCCCTTTGGACACGCCGGCGTGTTTGGAGACGTCATCGATCGAGGTGGCATGGTAACCTTTTCTCATAAAAAGGTCTATGGCTGCTTCCCGGATCTTCGCCTTGGCCTGCTGACGTATTCGTTCATTCTCTTCCTGGGTGCGCGGCATTTAACGTCTCTCCTCCAAAAACTCGGTAATATAGCTGTACATCATCTCCGGATGGGTTAAGGGCATCATATGGTCCGCCCCCGGAATTTGGACATAACGAACATTCGGCAAGCTCCGGAACAGCTCTGCGACGCGTTCATTATCCGGGATCTCATTATCACCGATCATAAACAGGGTTCTTACGTGAAGGTCTTCCAATCGACCGATGGCCGGGGGCTGCGGCCAAACGGATTCGAAGCTCCCCCACTCGGCTGTTTTGGCCAGGTGATGCCTGAACATGTCAATCATTAAGCGGCGCTGCGGACTGGACATCACGATCCGGTACAGCGGAGCGCTGAACGCGAGCTCCATAATTTTATCGGCATCCGGGGCGGCCGCGTTCACCTCACTCATCCAGCGCTCAAACTCCGGTGATGGCTTATAACCCGTCAATGATGGTCCGATGAGCACCAAGCCCGAAACACGATTCGGGTATTGAAGGCTGAAATCGGTGGCAATTTGGCCACCTCCTGAATGGCCGATGAGGACGGCGGTATCCAGGTGAAGGTCATCCATCAGCTCGCGCAAGTCCTCAACGTAGTTCGCCGGTTCCTTGGGAGAAGGAGATTTGCCTGCACCCCGGCCGTCATAAGTAATAGTCTGGTATTCTTTGGCGACTAATGGCGCCAGGAATGACCACAGCCTGCTGTCCGTCCCGCCGCTGTGTATAAAAATGACGGGTTTTCCACTACCATGAATCTCATAATACAAATCCATCCCGGATCCCTCCATCCATCATTTACCTGATCTTGCCATCATATTACTATTGGTTGAACGGTTAGTCAATGAAAAAAACGCCGACCCATTGGGTTCAGCGTATGAGGTTCAGCATATCATCATCTCTGAGCTTTATTCGTCATTCCCAGCTCCCTGCAATCCATATCCTGAGGAATCAACGCAGCTCCTGCGCGATTTCCCAGATGTGTCCGCCCGGATCCTGGAAACTTGCCGTACGTATTCCCCATGGGCGGTCCATCGGACCGTTCAGCAGCGCAACGCCGGCTGAATTCAGCTCTGTACACAACGCATCCACGTCATCAACACGGATCGTGAACACAAACCTCGCTCCCACCCCGCGGTCTGCTACTGGAGCCGGATGAGTAAGCTCGTCCGCTTCGGTTATTTTCAGCAGATTGACGCTCATGTTCCCGAAGTTATAAACTGCAGAGTTGTCGTCCTCGTAGACGGAGGAAAGGCCGAATACCCGCTCATAGAATGATTTGGCCTCCGGAAGATCTTCCACAAACAACGTGATGACATCGATGTTTTTGGCTCCCCATTGATTCATCGTCCATCTCTCCCTTTTGAAATGTGATCAGAAACACTCGTTCTCATGCTGATTCTATCAAATCATCATGAGCCGGATTTATTCTCGCTTGCTATTCTTGCGTAAAAAGTGAATACATTCGATCGGGAACAACAATAAAGCGCACAGGCTCGCCTGTACGCTTTAAGAGCTTTATCGTTATTTTTCCTCCAGCTCATCGGGCACATCATACTTATTAATATGCGAAGTCATGGCCGCGACGGCATCACTGGCATCGGTAGTAGCAGGCACTTCGCGAACCACATCATCGGTGACGTCATAGTCGTTCAGCCGATCTGCCTCTTTTTCATTTTGTTTTGGCACTTCTTTCATCGCAATTCTCTCCTTTTTATCCCAGAAAATGATCCTGCTCCTCTAACGAATACAGAGGTACTTCCCGCTCAGCTTCCGGATTGTCGAGCGGATAGACACGTGCGGTTTCGCTCAGCTCGTCCACATGCTGTATATAGATGGGGGTTCCATCCAGCAGTACGTTTGCCATGACTGGCGAGGACGCGATTTCCTGCGCTCTTTGAACGTTCATGTTGTGTAATGCCTCCAAATGTTGAGTAGAGTTCGCTTATACTATGTACGGGGGCATGCGGTGTTATGCATCGCGCTCCCCGGAAACAAAAAAACCGCGGCATCCGCGGTTTGCTGTCATACATGGTTTGTATCAGAAATCAGAATCCTTTGCCTCCGATCGGCCGGACCTTGATGCCGCCGGCTTCAGCAATGAGATGCCTGCAGCGTCCGATGAGCTCAAGCACCTTCTCATTCTTCAACGAGGCCGCGTGAGCCTCCTTGCTTTCCCATAGTTCCGTAATCCAAAGATCGTCCGGATTGTCCTCCGCTTCATGCAGGATATAATAGATGCAGCCTTCCATATCCTCCAGCGTCCCGCTGGACTCCAGCATCATTCTCGCGAGCTCATCGCGCTGCCCCGGCTTTGCCGTAAGTTTGCCGAACATGGCGTATTTTTCCATTCTTGTCCTCCCCTTCATCACAACTCGTACATGTGATTCATTCACTCTCAGCTATCATCAGTATAGACGATAATGACTGACAGATACGGTCAGGGATTTTGAGAACTTGTCCTAATGTTCGTAAAAACCAATAGAAAAGGACCGGATACACCGATCCGATCCCTGTACTTGTTACTTGGCTTGAATATATCCTTCTTCCTTCAGCAGTTCGGCAATCAGCACAGCCCCGCCTGCGGCGCCGCGCAGCGTATTATGCGAAAGACCCACGAATTTGAAATCATAAATGGAATCCTCGCGCAGTCTGCCTGCCGAAACGCCCATGCCGCGTTCAATATCGCGATCCAGCTTCGTCTGCGGCCGGTTTTCTTCCTCAAAATACGTAATGAACTGCTTCGGTGCGCTTGGAAGGCCCAATTCCTGCGGTCTTCCTTGATACGCGCGCCAGCGCTCAATAATTTCTTCCTTCGACGTCTTTTTCTCAAAAGAGACGAACACGGTCGCCAAATGCCCGTCTGTCACAGGAACGCGGATGCACTGGGTCGTGATGATCGGAGAGGACGCCTTCACGATTTGCCCGTTGTCGATGCTGCCCCAAATGCGCAGCGGCTCCTGCTCGCTCTTCTCTTCCTCACCGCCGATGTAAGGAATGACATTATCCAGCATTTCCGGCCAGTCCGTAAAGTTTTTGCCTGCGCCGGAGATCGCCTGGTAAGTCGACGCAACCACCTGAGTCGGTTTAAAATCAAGCAGCGCGTTCAGCTGCGGCACATAACTCTGAATCGAGCAGTTCGGTTTGACCGCGATAAACCCGGTTTTGGTACCGAGCCGCTGTCTTTGCGCTTCAATGACGCCGATGTGACCGGGATTGATTTCCGGAATCACCATAGGCACGTCAGGCGTCCACCGATGTGCGGAGTTGTTTGATATAACAGGCGTACCCGTTTTGGCATACGCTTCTTCAAGCGCTTTGATTTCGTCCTTCTTCATATCTACGGCGCAGAAAACAAAGTCAACTCCCGAAGCAACTTCTTCGACCTTCGAAGCGTCCTGAACGACAATTTGCTTGACGTCCTCGGGAATCGGTGTTGCCAGTTTCCATCTTCCCTGCACCGATTCTTCATAGGTTTTACCGGCGGAACTGCTGCTTGCCGCAATCGCGGTCACCTGGAACCAAGGATGCTGATCCAAGAGCTGTACGAAACGCTGGCCAACCATACCGGTTCCACCGACAATACCGACTTTAAGTTTTTGTGACATGAGTGATTCCAATCCTTTCGAAGTAGAGTATGAGAAGTTGTCTGCTAAACAAATACTATGGTGACAGGCGTGGCTCATTAAACCGTCTATTAGACACTATTCAAACCGATTGAATTGGTGTGCCCATCCGCCTGTGAGCAGCGATATTTACAGGATCATGACGAAAAAATAAAAAATCCCACCCCCAAGACTGCCGTCTTAGGGACGAGATATCATACTCGTGGTACCACCCCAGATTCGCTAAAATGTCGCCATTTTAGCCTCTTCGAGTACGGCATCAGTCAACTGATGCATATACTCTAGCTCTGTAACAGGAGCTCCTGGCACACCATCCTCTCATTGAACATCAGGTTCCGGCGTGCTGCTCAGAGGCTTTATTCAATAAAGGACTCAATGCTCCTTTTCAGCGGACGGAGCTCTCTGGGAAATGCTTCCTTTACCTACTCTTCTCTTCATCGCATTTCAAATTAACGGTTCTTACATTACGCTTATAATATCGGAAGTTACGCCTGACGTAAACCTTTTTTCGCAAAAAAATTCCGATTTCACAAACCTGGCAAAAGAATGGATCCATCGGCTGCGATTCAGCGAACCGATTTCCATGCCTCATCCAGCAGTTCCGCATTGATGCCCATGCCTGCCAACGCGCCCATGGAAGCCGCAGCAATGGCTTGATACATGTCAGAAGCGGCATCTCCGGCACTGAATACACCGGGGATATTGGTCTTGCCGATCCGATCGGCCACAATGCTTCCGGATTCCGACACTTCGCAGCCCAGATACTGCGGCAGGTCAGTGGCAGCGGCCAGTTTCGGCGCAAAGAAAATTCCGGTGCAGGCAACGGATTCGCCGTTCTCCAGGAGGACCTGCTTTACGTTGCCTTCTTCAGACTCAATCTTGTGAATCGGCGAGTCCTTAACGGTAATGCCGTGGCGCCCTAGCTCTTCACGCTGCTCCGCATTCAATTCATCCGGGCCGTTCGTGCATAACGTTAAATTCGCAGACCATCCAATCAACACTTTGGATAAATGCATCGCTCCTTCGCCCTTGGCAATCATCACGAGCTGCTGGTCCTGCAGTTCCCAGCCGTCGCAATAAGGGCAGACAAACGCGGTTTTACCGTATACCTCGTCCAACCCGGAAATGTCCAGAGGCAGGTCTCGTTTGCCGGTTGCAAACAACAGCTTCTTGCTGCGGAACACCTTTCCGTCAACCGTGCGGATACGGAAGTCGCCGTCACTTCCTTCCACGGATTCCGTCTTCCCTTGAACAAACTTGATTGCAGGGTACTGACTGATTTGTTCTCTGGCGATCCGACGGAACTCCGCGGGAGCGATGCCGTCCCGAGACAGGAAGTTATGCATCTCATGGGTTACCCGATTCCGCGGTCGGCCTTCGTCAATGACCACCGCGGAACGTCTTGATCTGCCCAGCGCAAGCGCTGCGCTCATGCCGGCTGGCCCGCCTCCGATAATAACCGCATCCAACAATACTTCTGACATTTTAATTCCTCCCTTTATAGATCCTTTTTATCCATAATAAACGCGCAAGAAGTCTATTACTTCTTGCCTGCTGCATGGGCATCACATGAGCCCGCCTGGTTCAGTGCCGATTGAATCGTATGCTGCTGGAGATAACGGTTCATCTGCTGTTCCGCGGCATCCATCACTTGTTTGACCGGGCATCCTTCGCCGAAAGCAAATTCCGGCGTTTCCGGTTCGTCCCCCGCAGCTTCCAGAGCCGGCAGCGGATGGTTGCTCCCATGGAAGCATTCGTACAAGTGCTGACGTCCTTCGAGAACTTGAACCACATCCAGAAAAGTAATTTCACTGGCGGCCCGGGCAAGCTCATAGCCGCCGTTCACACCGGTAACTGCGCGAACAAGCCCATCCTGCCGCAGCTTGGACATAATTTTGGATAAATAGCTCTCGGAAGCGCCCAGGGATGAGGACAGTTCTTTAATGCCCACGTTGCGGCCCCGTTCCGATTTCGCCAGCAGCATCAAGGCGTGTAAACCGTATGCAGTACTTTTTGAAAATTGCATGCTGGATTCCTCCTTTTCAAGCAGCAAACCATAACAGCGCATTTATTATGGACCTGTAATGTCCATTATATGCAGAACATGATGATAAATCAAGCTTACTTTATGTTAGTTGGTCCAGGTATTTGGATTATATCCAAAGATTTTGCGTTCTTACGGGATGCTGCTGCTCCTCTTATAATCATAACAAGTTCAATAAAAGAATCGTTACGAAGGAGTTGTCACCTCATGAAGAAATCGTATTCCCCCCTTTTTGATCCATTTCATTTTCCGTCAGCCAACATTTCTTTAAAAAACCGGATCGTGATGTCTCCGATGACCCATATGAGTTCCAATGCGGACGGCTCCATTTCCGAACAGGAAATTCAATACTACAATCGGCGTTCTCACGGCGCTGCCATGGTCATCACAGCCGCAACATATGTCATGCAGCAAGGAGGAATGCCTGGTGCGCCCGGCGCCGACAACGACGCCCTCATTCCCGGACTCCGCCGGCTTGCCTCGACGATTCAGGGGAACGGAGCCAAGGCCGTGCTGCAAATTTTTCACGCAGGCAGACAAGGCTCCAAGACAGGCGATTATGTCAGCGCCGGAAACATCCCGGAAGATCGGGAAGGAGCCCCCGTCCCGCGCAGTCTCTCCGAGCAGGAAATGGAAGGCATCATTCATGCTTATGCAGAAGCAGCCCGAAGAGCGGTTGACGCCGGATTTGACGGGGTGGAAATTCACGGCGGCAACGGGAATTTGCTGCATCAATTTTTATCCCCGATGACGAACCGCCGCACGGACCGTTATGGAGGGAGCTTGGAGAATCGAATGACGCTGGCCTTAGCCATTATTCGCGAGGTCTTACGGACCGTTCGCAAAGAGTCTGAACAACCTTTCCTGGTCGGCTTCCGGTTTTCGCCTGAAGAGGCGGGAACGCCAGGCATTACGATGGCCGATACCCTCTCGTTCGTCGATGCATTGTCGGGCACCGGGGTCGATTACCTTCATGTATCGTTGACCAGCTTCCGTTCCGTGCCGCGAAGGGGGATTCAGGACAGCCGGTCACGATTGGCGATTCTTCAGGAGCGCGTCGGCTCGCGTATCCCCATTATTGGCGTCGGCAGCATTTACACGCCCGATGATGCGCTGGAGGCGCTGTCCTCCGGCATCCCGCTCATCGCCCTGGGACGCGAACTCATCATGGAACCGGATTGGGTACAGTTCGTATTGGAAGGCCGTGAACAGCAGATCCGAACGTCCATCTCCCCTCTGGACCTGCAGGAGTTATCGATTCCCGAACCGCTGTGGAACCTCATGATGAGTATTCCCGGCTGGTTCCCGCTGCGCAGCGACCCGCAAGTTGCGGACGCCGAAAGGTAATGATTTCCCCTCAGTCTATTGCTTGTTTATAAATCGCGACAGACGGCCGCCAGCCGTCTGTTTTGCTTTTTCCGGCACGTTTTCTGAAGAGCAATCCTCTTTCGATGCCCCTAGTTTAAGTTCCTCCGAAAAAGGCAACGATGAAGCAGAATATAAATTTCAAGGTGAGGATTAGGATGCGGCCTTTTTTCAAATCCAAACATGATTCCAGCGGTGATTCCAACCAAAATCAAGACAAAAATGAGCAGCCATCGGAATTTAATAGGCCTGAAACGCCTCTTTCCAAATACTTGGATGTTAACGTCCAAATGATCAAGGAAATGACGGGCGACAGTTCCGATATCATCATCCGTCGGTTGGACCAGGCCCTGGGGAAACCTGTCCATGTCGCCGTCATCTACACCGACGGATTGGCCGATGAGCAGATTATCAACAATTCCATATTGAAATCTTTGACGCAAATCCAGGCGGATGCGGATTGTTCGCTGGACCCGCCAAAACAGGTGCTGGGCTGGATCAAACACCGGTTTTTAGCCATTGGCCAAGTCACGGACATCGATACCATGAAGAAACTGTTTGACGCCATTCTTGCCGGCAATACAGTCATTCTGGTAGATGGCACAGCCAAGGGAATATCAGCATCCTCTGCCGGTGGGGAACAGCGCGGTGTAGACGAACCCCAGTCTCAAACCGTCATCCGGGGACCAAGGGAAGGCTTTACGGAGAACCTTCGGATCAATACGTCATTAATCCGCCGCAAAATCAAAAATCCGAATCTATGGATCGTCGACCGAACGATCGGCCGCGTAACCCAAACGGACGTAGCCGTGATGTACATTCATGGTATCGCTAGTGAAGACGTGGTGCAGGAAATTTTAAGAAGGCTTGACCGGATTGACATCGACAGCGTTCTGGAGAGCGGATATATCGAGGAATTTATCCAGGACGCCACCTTTACGCCTTTTCCGACCCTTACGAATTCAGAACGTCCTGACGCCATTGCCGGAGCTATTTTGGAAGGAAAAGTAGCCATTCTCGTAGACGGGAGCCCCTTTGTGCTCATTGCCCCCATTACGATTTTTAAGCTGTTCCAGTCCAGCGAGGATTATTACCAAAAATTCGATATCGCGACATTTCTACGGTTGATGCGTATTATCGCATTTGTGTTTTCCATGCTCCTGCCCTCGATGTACATCGCGATCACAACATTTCATCAGCAGATGCTGCCGACAACCCTGCTTATCAGCCTCGCGGCCCAGCGGGAAGGCGTCCCCTTTCCGGCCTTTGTCGAAGCGCTTGCCATGGAAATCACTTTCGAAGTTTTGCGGGAAGCCGGGGTGCGGATGCCAAGGGCGATCGGGTCCGCGATTTCGATCGTCGGTGCGCTCGTGCTGGGGCAAGCGGCAGTTCAGGCAGGTTTGGTATCCGCCGCGATGGTTATTATCGTGGCTTTTACCGCCATTGCCGGCTTCGTCGCTCCATCAGTCAGCTTATCCAATTCGGCTAGGCTGCTTCGTTTCGGATTCATGCTGCTTGCGGCTACGCTGGGATTGTTCGGGATCATTGCAGGATTAATGGCGATGCTTATCCATTTGGCAGGGCTGCGGTCCTTCGGAATCCCTTATTTGATTCCGCTTGCGCCCTTCTCTCCTTCCGATCAAAAGGATGCGTTGGTACGTGTGCCTTGGTGGGCCATGCTGAAACGTCCAACCTTAATCAGTCAAAAAAATATCAAACGCCAAAAATCAATCCAAAAGCCGTCGCCATCGAAAGATGAACAATAGCTGTATACATCCAGGTCAAACAAAGAGGTGGAAAAGATGCTCCGGAGACTGGGCCTTATGATTCTCTCGCTGTCGGTCGCGCTGCTGACGGGCGGATGCTGGGACAGCCAGGAATTGAATACGCTGAGCATCATTTCGGCGACGTCCATCGACCGGAGCAACGGGAAATGGGAAATTTCGTTCCAGGTCGTCATTCCGCAGTCGATTGCCACCCAGACAGGCGGCGGCAGTGCAGGAAGCCAGTCTCCGACGACCATTTTCTCAACCAAGGGGCGCTCTATTGCCGAGGCGATGCAGAATGCCAGCCTGGAAACATCAAGGAAGCTTTTTTTCGCCCATAACTCCGTCCTTATTCTTAGCGAAGATGTGGCACGGAAAGAAGGTGTCGGAGAAATTCTTGATTTTTTCCTTCGTCCGTTCGAGAGCAGGGAGACCATGTCCGTCCTCTTGACCAAGGGCAAAGCTTCCAATTTGCTGGAAGTGCTGATCCCTTTGGAGAAAATATCCGGCAATGCCATCCAGCGGATCATCGATCAAAGCCAGAAAAATCTGTCCCAAGCTCAAAACATGCGGCTCATCGATTTCGCCAGAATGATAGCCAGCCCGGATGAAAGCGCCATGGCGCCCGAGCTCGAGGTATCCGGAGATCTGAGCAAGCAGTCCTCCCTCGATGCCCTGAAATCGACGCGAAATGATGCGGTCATTAAGCTCGGGGAGCTGGGCGTATTCCGTAAGGACAAGCTGGTGGGATGGATCGATCAAAAAGATAGCCGATCTGTCGCATGGCTTTCCAATCGTGTCAGCAGCATGATGGTTGTGTTTCCGTGCAGCGCAAAAGGCCAAGAAAATCAGCTGCTCAGCTATCGAGTGCTGAAATCGTCCACCAAACTGGAACCGAAGGTCATCCATGGAAAATCGATCATTCTCGCCAAGATTCAAGCAACGGGAGCGATCGACGAATCCGGCTGCAATCTGGACTTAAAGAATCCGGGGGTCATTCGGGACATAGAACGTACGATAAGTAAACAAATCGGCGGCGAAATCATGGAGACCTGGAGCCATCTGCAGGAAATGAACGTGGATCTGGCCGGATTCATGAACGCGATACACCGTAAAGATCCCTCTACTTGGAGAAAACTGATGAGAACGAAGCGTCCCATCGAGGAAATCAGCCTGCGCGTGCAGGTCAAGATTAACATTGAGCATACGAACATGATTACCAAGCCGTACTCCAGCTTGCTCAAAGACCAAAAATTCTAGCGAAAGGAGTGCCCCCAACTTGCAAAAAATAGACAAATACGAGCTGATTGCGATGATGATCCTGTTTTTGATCGGAACTTCCCCATTATACGAATTGGGCGTAGGAGCCAAGCAGGACGCCTGGCTGGTCGTCATTGTTGCGATGCTGGCCGGACTGCTGCTGCTCCTGGTTTACCTTTTCATCCAAAAGGGGGACGAGGAACGCAATCTCTTCGAAATCCTGAACCAACATCTGGGTCGTATTCTCGGAACGATCGTCACCATCGCTTATATTTTCTATTTTTCCTATGAGTCCATGAGAAACACCAGGGAGTTTGGGGACATTATCAACATTTCCTTTCTTCCCAAAACGCCTCTGTCCGTCCTGATGCTGATCATGATTCTGCTGTCCGCCTATGCGATTTCCAAGGGAACGGAAGTTTTTTTCCGCGTCGTCGAATTTCTGCTCCCCTTTACCATCTTGGGCTATTTCCTGATTTTCTTGATGTTCATCGTCTCTAAAAATATTCATCTGGAGCGGCTTCAGCCGGTGCTCGAGCATGGCATCATGCCTGTGATCAGGGAAGCCATTCCGAAAGTCATCAGCTTCCCGTTTGGCGAGGTTGTCGTGTTTCTTGCATTTTGGAAGCATTTGAACAACAAAAAAAACCTGTCCAAGCTGTCGATCTTTTCCTACCTGTTCGTGGGAATCCTGCTGCTGATCTTCAACTTGTTGAATTTAACGATATTGAGCCCCCAAATCTTAAGCATTACCACCCTCCCCATGCTCAGATCGGTTCGCTTGATCGAAATCGCTGATTTTCTCGAACGGCTCGATCCGGTCATTATTTTGCTGATTTATATCGGCATCTTTGTGAAAATGACGGCATTTTACTTGGGGGCGGTCATCGGCCTTTCCTATCTGGTAAAGATGAGCCACAAAAAATTAACAGTCATCGTCGGTGCGTTTATTTATACCATTTCTTTTGCCGCGCCCAATTTTATTTACCATACCTGGATCGGATTCACGCGAAATCTGATGTACGACTTTCCGGTTTTCCAAATCTGGATTCCCCTTGCTTTGGCAGCCGTTGTCCTAATGAAGAAGCTTTTTTCCCGGAAAGGAAAACAGACGGGAGGATCTTGAGAGAAACACCGACCGAAGTACATTCTAGGAAGACAGACCGCTTAAAGCGGCAGTTTCTCTTGCGATATAAGGAAGCCAAGTCAAGAAAAAAGGAACCGCTGCTTGCAGAGGCAATGGTTCCTTTTCCGTAATTCAACACAATCCGGTTCGGATTAACGCTGCAGCTTCAAGCATCTGGGCTGCATTAAATATTGGCCCGTAATTCTTTCCGCCTGAAGACGGATCGAATACTCCCCTGCTTCCGGAAAATGCAGCTTCCCTACGTAAAACTCACGGAAGTCATACGGTCCGCCGGTCGGCTGCACCTGAGCACGCAGTGTCTGGTCTCCGGTGGTCACCAGGTAGGTCCCGCCTCCTCCCTCGGCGTCACCGCTGCCATATTCGATGCGCACGTCGAAATCTGCGGCCCCCAAGGTCCGGACAGACCAGACCGCCTCGGCACTTTCGTCTGTCCAATCAAGGAGGTTGTCACGGCCCTTTTTCCCGGTATCATACTTCAATCCGGCTCCGGATATTTCGGCATCGAATACGCCTAATTCAAGGATGCTGCCTTCCCGTGAGTCCAATAGTCCCACCGGATTGCCATCGACTGGACCGGAACAGAGAACGGCGATGACTTGTGGTTTGGAAAATTCGTTCACTTCGGAAAGCACCGATTCAGGCAGCTCAATCTCTAAATCCTGTTCCGATAATCGGGTCAATTTCAGTTCCCTGCCGTCTTCCAGCATATAGGCCCGCAGAACGTCCGTCTTCAGGCCGGGAACGACCAGCTTCCGGTCCGTTGGCCAATCGAAGACATGCAGATACAGCATGTTTCCTTTCACGGTGCACCTGCCCCAGGACGGCTTTGCCGTCGGGGATGCCCCCGCTCCGTAAATGCTGTCTCCGTATGTATCTAACCAACCGCCGATTTCCAGCAAAATCGATTCGGATACCGGATCCCACTCTCCCGTCTCTGTCGGTCCGATATTGATGACCAAATTGCCACTTTTGCTGACGACATCGATCATCTGCCGGATGATGGATGCGGGTGATTTCCAGTTGTGATCCGATTTTTTGTACCCCCATGAATCGTTCAGCGTGATGATGTTCTCCCAGTCCTGGCGCAAAGTCCGCGTGGTCAGCTGATTATCGGACGTGTTGGAGTAATCCCCAAGGGGAGCCTTCCACACCCGGCTGTTCACCAGACAGTCCGGCTGAAGCGAGTATACGGCGTCCAGAAACTGCTCCCCCTGCTCGCGGGTCAGCTTGCCGCCGCAGTCGAACCACATGAGGCCGACCTTCCCGTAATCCGTCAGCAGCTCGCGAACCTGAGGAAGTGATTTATTATTCAGATAACGCTCAAAGCGGCTTCGCTTATCCGGATCGTGCACCCAGCTCTCCACGTCGTCATAAGCACCGATATTGCCGGGGTAGTCCCAGGTGTTCCCCTGGGAATCGGGATCATGCCAGTCCATAGCGTGCGAGTAGTAAATACCCAGCACCATTTCTTCCTGCTCGCATGCTTCCGCCAGCTCCCGGAGCGGATCTCTTCGAAAGACCGCATGCTGGACGATGGAGTAATTGGACACATGCGAATCATACATGGCGAATCCGTCATGATGCTTGGCCGTGAAAATGATATATTTCAAGCCAGCCCTTTTAGCGGTACGCACCCACTTCAGCGCGTCAAAAGAAGAAGGATTCCAGCCTGCGGCCATCTCTTCATATTCGGCGGCCGGAATCTTTGCGCGCAGCATGATGTGCTCACTGTAGGAAGCTTGGATCTCCTCCCCTTTCCACTCGCCTGCCGGCCGCGCGTAGGGTCCCCAATGGATGAACAGGCCCAGCCGGGCTTCCCTCCACCATTCCATCCGGTGATTTTGCACTTCAGACTGAGGGCCATCAGGGACTGTCTCTATAGGAAAAGGTTCATCGAGCAGGTTCTCCGGCGCGGACCCTGCTGCTGTCTGTTGGGCCTGTTGTTCAGCCTGTCGTTTCATTCGTCATATCTCCTTTCGCGCTGAATTATTGCCTCAACGCTGATACACATTACCACAGTCTCAGCGCTGAGCCGCGCAGCTTGGATACCGCCTCAACAAAGAAATAATCGCCGTAAATCAGCGGTGTATCGATATGCACTCCACCCGGCAGATTGGATGTGCCGGACAGGATCAGGCCTTCTTCCCCCGGCATATCCCATGTCCCGTAATGTTCATGCAGAGAGCGCACGATGCGTTCCGCAGAACGGAGATACAGCCGCGCTTCGGCCTCGGGTACCAGACGGGACATCTCGATCAGCCCGCATGCCGCGCAGGCCCCGGCCGAAGTATCCCGCGGCTTGCCCCCTTCATCAGGCGCCCGGAAATCCCAGTGCGGCACATGGTCCTCCGGCAGATTCGCCAGAAAAAAATGGGCGGCCCGCTTGGCGCCAGTCAAAAAGCGTTCTTCTCCCGTGTAAATATAAGACAGGGTGAGGCCGTAGATGGTCCAGGCACTGCCTCGGGACCAGGCGGATTCTTCCGCAAACCCCTGACCGGACATGGCACCGATTCGTTCACCCGACTCGGGATCAAATTCGAGGATATGATAACTGGACCCGTCCGGACGCAGAAAATGCGCCAGCACCGTATCTGCATGCGCCGCGGCGATATGGCGGAACCGGGGATCCTCCGTTACTTCAGAGGCCCAATACAGCAGCGGCAGATTCATCACCGTGTCGATGATGGACCAGCCTGCCCGGTTCACCTGCTCCAGGTCATGCCAGGCGCGGATGAAGCTGCCTTTTACATTAAAGCGGCTTGCCAGCTGGGCGGCGGCCATCAGCCCACGGTGTTTGGAACGCTCGCTGCCGGTAATCCGGTAGTCGGCCACGGCCGAAAGTGTCCATATAAATCCGGCATCATGATGCACAGCGAGCGAATACAGCGGTTCGTCTAGCTTCTCCTCGATCAGCTCGGCAATCCCCTGCAGCCCCGGATGGTGCCCGTCTTCGGCAATCTGCCACAAGATCCCCGGCCAAAAGCCGGCGGTCCACCAGGACGGGCGCATGTTGTCATAGACCCCGTTAACGGATGCATGCGGAAAACTGACGCCAATCCGCTGACTGGTGCGCTCCACTTTGTTTACGATTTGCTGCCAAGCCCCTTCCGCCCACTGCTGAACGGATTCCGAAATAAGCGCCGAGCTCCCTTCGCTACCCATTTGTTTCGATACGGTTTCTCCCATATAATCTCCTCCTGTAATTGATTGTTCCATTCTAAATTCAAGGTGAAGTCCGCAGCGGAATAACCATGTTCCAGGTATGTTCGGCTTGCCGGAAGCCCCCCGGTCCGTCCGCAACCGCGGCGAACAGATGCGTCGGCAGTCCATCCTGAAACAGCAGGAAGGGCCGTTCGAAGCTGCCCATCCAACGTTCCGATCCGTCCTCCCATCGGACGCGCCGGGAATAGGATTTGGGCTGGTCTGCGAGCCTCCAGTCCCTGCCATCCGGAGAAAGTGCCAGAATGCCGCCGTGCTTCTCTCCGCACAGCTTTCCATCCATGTCTTTCGCGATCATGGCGTACCCTTCCGCCGTGCGCCAAATGAACGGGTCTTCGATATGAAACCGTTCCGGCGGAAACAGCGGCGTATCCTGAGTTACGCGATAAGGCCCTTCATATCCTGCTGCCTCTGCCGCACCCAGCGTCATTTGCCCATGGGCTGTGCCCTCATACCGCCGGGCTTTATAAACCAGCAGCACGGAGCCATCCTCCCGGATACTTGGCGCCGGATTCGAGGTCAGGAAGCTGTCGAACTTGCCCGGCCTCGTCGGCAGAATCGGCGTATCGAGGCGCTTCCACGGCCCATAGACGCTGTCGGCGACGGCCAGGCCGACACGCTTGTTCGCCCTTGCCGCAATGACGCGGCAGTCGTCCGCCTCCACCGTCTCTCCTGGCCGCGGCTCAGGGAAGGGATGCGTCGATCCCATGTAATACAGCAAATATTTGTCTCCATACCGGATGATGTGCGGGTTATGGGTGCTCCTTCCGTCCCAATACTCCGCTCCCCGCGCTGGGAACACGGTTTCTTCGTAGGTATAGGGCCCTTCCGGGGTATCGGACGAGGCTCGGACGATTTCCGAACGGAGCAGCCAGCCCGGGTGCATCGGCATCCACTTCGGCCACCGGGACGCAAACATATGAAAGCGTCCGTCCTCTCCGCGAACGACCGACCCGCACCATACCCACCAGCCTTCCATCCGGAAGCCCCCTTCCATGGGGGCAGGCAGCATCCGGTCAAACAGTGAAAATGTCACGTTCTCCCTCCGTTCATCATTAAGTTTCTCGACCATCTGTCTTTGCCAAATGGCACGCGTCATTCACAATTCAGCGGTCCCGGTTTCACGATCAGACCGTCGATTCCGCCAACCCGTATCGTTTTGCCGCGCTGCCATGCAGCCATTCCGCGGCCAGTGCCAGCGCATCCTCACGGCTCAGCCATTCATCCCTGACCTGCTCATCGAGAAAACGAACAAGCAGCTGCTTCACGATCAGCAGCTTGCCGTACGTCCATTCGATGCAGCGCGCATCCGAGACGATCAGCGAGCTTTTGAGCGGAGATAACGCCTCGAGCCGGTACTGCATGCTCTGCGTGTATGTGCTGGCACGGAAGTTATACCACCACATGCCGCCTACGTGAACATTGGCAAAATTCCAGGCCGCCTGTACGACGTCCAAATTGTTCAGTTCCGATGCAACCACCAGCTCAAACGGGATATTGTAACGCTCAAACAAGCCATACAGCTTTACGATCCGGAGCGGATCGTTCACAGGGGCAGCCGAACTGCTCCCCCATCTTCGTTCCACGCCGAGGAACAGCTGAAGGAACATCCCCCGCTCCTGCAGGCCGGAGCAGATTTCATGGAGCAGCACCATCATGATCTCATCGGTCCGCTTTGCGGTTTCAAGCGTATAATCCTCATGCGCCGCTGCCTCATAATGGGGGAGCGTCGTCATGATCCCCGGACAGCCCATCTCATGATAGGACTTCAATTGCTCGGAAATGAACGCTTTCGCCTGCGCGAAACGGTCCTGGCGTTCATGGGCTGCGGAGGAGACGATCCCGGCGGCAAGCTCCGGCAACCATCCGTCGATCCGGGGCAGCAGCACGGCATCCTCGCGCATACCGTCAAATACGGCATGTTCAGGGCGGTTCACGACAAACCGCTTCACATGCAGCCGGTCGGCCACGCTTTGAGCCCAGCCTGAAGTATTTCTCTGCGTGCGTACAGCTTCGTCCGCCTGAAGCACAGACGCCGTGTCATGGATAGTGATTCCGTATAAATCCCCCATGATCGCCGTAAAAGCACGATTCATCATCGTATTACGGGTAGCCTTGTATGCTCTGACGAAGGCTTCCGCCCGCTCCGAAACCGGCAGCTGTGCCGCATCCTTCGGATATCCCGCCGTCTGCAGTTCTTGGTTCAACCAGAAATAATCGGCGATCTCCCAAAAGTCGGCCGCGCACAGCTTATCGCCTATCAAATGCGTATGCGTATCGATCACAGGCAGACGCATAATTTCTTCTAATAATGAAGATATATTCATGATCCTTGTCTCTCCCCTCTCATTAGCTGAACGTCAACTGCAAGGTTAGGGATTCTCCCTGTTCAAGCAAGATGTGGATTTGCCGATTCTCAGGCAGTCTGCCCCCGTCCCGGAAGCCGCTGCAAGCTTCGGGGAGCGCGAGGGTAACGGAGCCTCCAGCTCTCAAAGATTGGAGCCGAACATCAAGGGTGCCATTCTTTCTGTCCCAGGCGATGTCTACCTCGTAGCCTCCGCATGCCAGCATTCCAGCGGCGCTTCCGGAGAGGAACCGCTCCGGCAGGGCTGGGAGGATTCGGATCATGTTGGGATCGGAGTACAGCAGCATTTCCTGAAGCGCAGCCGTCATGCCCATATTCGCATCAATCTGAAACGGAGCCCACTCCATATCCAGGCCGATGCCCATGCCGCGCCAATCGTTGTGAAGCGTAAAGAAATTATTGATCACGGCTGATCTGGCCAGCAGATCCAAACACTCCAGCGCCTTATCCGCTTCGCCCATGCGGGCGTACAAATTGGACATATGAGCAAGTGACCATCCCGTCTGCTCCTTTAATCCAACGACCAGCCTCTTTCTTAACGCGGTCTCGAAGGCTGCGAACAGACCGGGATCGGTCTCCCGCGTTACCTCTTTGCCCGGAAACACCGGATAGAGGTGCGACTGGTGCCGGTGATGGTATTGATCCTCATAGGCAGGATGCATCCATTCGCGGACTGCTCCGTCTGCATTAACCTGATACGCCGGGATTTTGGCGATCATGTCTTTCCAGCCCGCGACTTCCTCAGCATACATACCTTCCTGAGCGGCACCTTCAACCAGCCGGGTCAGCACTTCCTTGGCGATGGCAAAATCCATCGTCGCGTTCATTGCCGTTCCCTTTGGCCCACCCGCGCCGTTACCCGGCCGGTTCTCGGGTGAATTGGATGGGCAGCTGATGTACAGACCATCGTCCCCGGTAATCAGGAAGTCTTCATAGAACAAAGCGGCCTCCCGCAGGAACGGCAGGGCCCGGTTTCTTAAAAATTCCCTGTCGCCCGTGTACAGGTAATAATCATAATAGTGCTGTGCGATCCAGCCCGCCGCCCCGGTCCAGTGGACAATGTGGGGCGCGATCGTCTTCAGCAGGCCGGAGTCCGGCGCGGTCGGCGCAGGGATCCAGATGCCCCTGCAGCCATAGATGCAGCGCGCGTTGCGGCGATAATCGTCCATCTGCCGCTCCACGTAATCGAATACGGGCAGCAGCAGCTCGGGCATATGTCCCGCAAGCGCCTGCCAATACATCATCTGCAGGTTCTCGTTGGCCATATGGAACGCCCAGAAGCCGCGATATTCCCCGCACCATAAGCCGTATAAATGGCATGGATCCCCGCCTTCGCGCGAGCTTGCAATCAGAAGATAACGCCCGTAGGCCCACATCTTCTCCAGCATGGCCAGCGGGGCTTCGCCGCGGTAGGCTTTTAGCAGCAGCTCTTCGTTCGATGCCTCTCGTCCGGGAGCATCCAGATTCAGCGTCATCCGCTGAAACAATCGTTCATGCTCCTCAATGTGAGGCTGCAGCAGTTCGGTGTAAGACCGATGTTCTGCGGCCAGCTCGTGTTTCAACCGTGTCCAAGCCGCTTGACGCGGCTCATGAACGAACAGTTTAACCAAGATCAATGCCTGCGTGGCGCCTTCAAGAACGGACTCATTGAACATGCTGCTTATCCTGCCATCGATCGTGACCACCCGGGCGACGGCACCGAAATCGCTGCCTTCGTCATGGCATGCGGCATACCATATGAACTCACCGTCGGACCCTGATTCGCTTCCAGTCGGCAATGGAGCGTCAGGTCTGCCAGGGGGACGCCTGACATCCCCGCGATGATGCAGGTCAAGGGCGATCTTCGCCGAAATCGGGCCTGGCCCTGACGACCGCAGCTCATAGACGATCAAATCGTCCGCCCGGGATACGAACAACGCCCGCTCATAACGCGTATGCCCGTCCTGCCAGCGCACTGTTATTTCACCGGTTTCCATGTCCAGTTCCCGGCTGTAGTCCTTAAAGCCTTCACTCACGTCCATGTTCAAGTTCAGGTCGCCAAGCGGCAGCGGAACGGCCATGACCGGATCGTAGCCTTGCTCCTTCAAACCGTCGACCAATACATTTTCGGCCAGCGCCTCCTTCCCCTCCATCATCAACCGGCGCATCTCTCCAAGCCGGCCGCTCACGTCAGGCAGATCCGGCGTGCGGCTCTGCCACCACAAGCCGCCGTGCGTCAGCATAACCGTTTCCAAATGGACGCCGCCATACACGGCTGCTCCGGTTATTCCGTTGCCTGCCGGAAGCGCCTCCCTCCACTTGGCTCCCCACCAGGATGAAGGGGTCAAAAGCTTCAGCTTATTTCTCCCGTCTCCGGTTTTCCTGACCATTTATTCCCCTCCTAACAGGAGGAAGCCCTTCGCGTGAAAGGCTTCCCCAAAATCAACCTATTTGCGGCTTTGCTGATCGATAATTCCGTCTTTGTTGTTGTAACGCTCCGTGGCTTCTTTCACGATCTCATCGCCGCCCTTTTGCTTATACTCCTCGATGACTTTAGGAAAATCGCTGATCGGCTCTTTGCCGTAGATCATTTTAACCATGTGGTCGATGATGAGCTTCGGCGCCTGGTCCGGACGCTTGGAAGCCAAGTCAGGGAACTGGCTGAAGGATTCCAGGTCCGGCACAAATCCGATCCCGCCCACGCCTTCTTTGGCCAGCGTATCATCGAGCGCCTTCAGCACGTCTTGTCCGCCTGGGAGCAACTCCGTCCGTTCACGGTTAATCGTTCCGTCACCGACCCAGCGAAGCAGCGAGCGGAATCCGGCTTCGTCCTGAGCGGCTTTGCCTTCCGGCAGCTTGTAATCGATTTTTCCGTCTTTCACCGTGTAATCCTCGCCTTCGATGCCAAAGCTGTAGAAGTTTTTCGCTTCCGGCGTCTGCATCCACTCGAACATCTGGATGATCCGGGCCGCTTTCTCTTTGCTGACCTTGCTGTTGATATAGAGCGAGGTGTTAACCGAGCTGTACAATCCATAACCCTTCTGTCCGTTGTCCCCTATCGGTGACGGGATGATATCGACCTTGGCGCCGGGAACCGCCGCACCGATCTTCGTGCGGAAATCGAGAAGGCTGGCGGCGTTGGCCGTCCACATGCCGGCATTGCCTGCTTCGATATTTTCGCTGTACTGAGGCGCCTGGATCGTCGCGAAATCTTTCTGGATCAGGCCTTCGTCATACATCGTTTTGTAGACGGTCAGCGCCTTTTCCATATTTTCAGCGTTAAAAAACTTCGGTACGACCTGGCCGTTCATTTCGGTAAACTGATAGCCCAGGGCGTCATACGCACCAAATACGATGTCCGCGTATTTAAAATTCTCCCTCATCTGATACGGCGCGCTGAGGCCAAGTTTTTTAAACGCACGCAGGACGTTGAGGAAATCGTCCATCGTTTGGGGCGCCGGCAGGCCCGTTTTTTCCAGCAGGTCGGTCCGGATATAAGTGGCGCGGCGGGAAGGGTTGCTGAGCCAGGTTGGCACGCCGTAGATTTTCCCCTTGTAGCTCACCTCGTCCCACGCTTCCTTCGGAACGGCTTTCATCAAGTTCGGAGCATACTCTTTCAGCAAGTCATCCAGCGGCATAAACACGCCAGCCTGAACCGAACCGGCCATAGACTTATCCGTTGCCCCGCCGACGTTTTGCACGACGTCCGGAATATCGCCGCCGGCGAACATGACGGCCATCTTCGCATCGAAGTCTTTCAAGGGAATCAGCCTGATGTCCAAATCCACGTTGGCTCTCTTCTCGACCTCCTTGACCCATTGCTCGTTGTTGATGTCCTTGGAGCCTTCCGCGTAAGCGTTTCCACTTGTGGTTAAAGAAATGCTGAATTTCACCGGTTTCGATGCGTCGGCCGCATCGTCACTGCCGCTCGAGGCGCTTTTGTTTCCACAGCCTGCGGTCAGACCCGTGACAAGCGACGCCGCGAGGATCAGACTGACCCATTTTTTCATCTTATAATCCCCTCTCTTCATGCAAAGTGCAAAAGGTATTCTCTTTGCTGCTGTCCCCATCATAAGGCTTAACCAGGGAAGCTCCCATGGGGCGGATTATTGTCGTGATGTGTTTTTTTGCGGTTTTTTACGGCTGTCTGAACATAAAAAGATCCCGTATTCCATGCTCCGGAATACAGGATTTGCTTAACGTTCTCATTTGTTTGCGCCTAGCCGCTGCCCGCCAAGGGCAGGGTCAGAATAGGCGCGACTGCCTCTTGCCCCGCTGGACTGCTCAGTTCTTTGACGCCGGAAATCGGCATCCGCATGATCATCCGGGTTCCCCACTCGGGGCTGCTTTCCACAGTTACGCCGTAGTCCTCGCCGAACACCAGCTGAATCCGCCGGTGCACATTGGGTACGCCGATCCCGCCCGCGCTGCCCCGGTCCTCCTCGTCGGCAAGCCGGTTCTCGCTCAGCTTGGCGCGAAGCTCCTCAAGCCGCTCTAGTGCCATGCCGCAGCCGTTGTCTTGCACGCTGACCCAGAAGGAATCTCCCTCTTCACCAGCATCAATGATGATCGTATGATGATCCTCCACCCCTTGCCTGAAGGCGTGCTGGAACACATTTTCCACCAGCGGCTGAAGCGTGAGCCGGACCATCTTCCGCAGAAGCAGCTCCGGCCTTACCCGCACATCAATCTCGAACGTCCGGCCGATCCGGTGATTGATAATAACCATGAAGTACATGACGTGCTTGAGCTCATTCGCTACCGTGATCTCTTCCAGATTGGTCCGTACCGAATAGTGCAGCATATAAGACAGAGCCCCGACGATCTCCGTAATTTCGTCCGAGTCCTGAATAACCGCGTAACATACGACCGTTTCCAGTGTATTGTACAGAAAATGCGGGTTGATCTGCAGCTGGAGCGACTGGAACTCGGCCTTCTGCCGTTCGGCCTGCATTTCCTTGTTCCTGAGCTCCGCACGATACACCGTATCGACCATCTCCGATAAGCGGTTCACCATCAGGTTGTAGCGGATCATCAGCTCGGTAATTTCGTCCCGGTGCTTCGGAAGCGGAATGAACTTCCAGTTTCCCTTTTCCGTCTGGCTCATCCCCTTCATCAGCGTCCGGATCGGGGTAGTAATCGACTTGCCGAACCGGCTCGCCAGGAACAACGCCGTCAGGAACGTAATGACCGCAACGACGATAATGGAGCTGCGAATCGTGTTAAGCGGTTTTTGCAGCTGGCTGTACGGAATGGACACCACCAGATTCCACCCGGAGTATTCGGCTTTGCGGCTGATATATACCCGGTCCATTCCCTCCGACGAACTGCGGAACATCTCGGTGCCGGCCTCGCTGATTTGCTTGCCCAGGCTGGCCGGAACGATCGATCCTACCTTGGTCTGATCGTTGTGGTATTGTATCCTGCCTTCGCCGTCCACAATGAAAAAATAGCTGTCCTTCCCCAAATCGATCCCCTTCCACAGGGTGGACAGCTCCTCGGCCTTGACTTCGATCCCCACAAAACCTTTCATGTCCGTGGAACGAAGTCCGCGGATGCGGCGGATCAGCGTCATCATCGGCGTCTTTTCGCCCAAAATGCTGTAATTCATAATGGTCAACCGGCCGCTTTCATCCGTGTTCTCCTTAAAATATCGGATCTGTTTGGCGGTATCTTCCGGCTTAAAGGATGGCTCCGATCCGCCGTTATAATAATAGAGCGCATTCCCGGAGTAACCGATGATATACAGTGCTTCGATCTCGGGATTGCGGATCCACACCGGATCCACGATCGCATCCCGGATATCGGTCATGTAGCGGTAATTTTCGTACTCCTCCCGATCAGCCGGCAGATCGATGTACCGTTTGACCCTGAGGTCGGTCAGCAGCGCCACCATCGACCGCTGATAAGACGACAAATACAGGTTGGTATGATGTACGGCATTGTCCACGATCTGGACCATTTGGCTCTTTGCGCTTTTTTGCAGCTGCTTGGCTGAAATGCTGTAGAAGGCGATGCCAACCGCAGACAGGGAAAGAAGAATCACGATGGTAAAATACAAAAGCAGCTTCAGCCTCAGGGATACTCTCATCATTCAATGCCAAAGGAAGACCGGTACTCCGACGGGGATACGCCGACGAAATTTTTAAAGGTCTTCGTGAAATGGGGATAATCCTCGTACCCCACCTTGACCGCGATATCGGTGATCGTCAGGGTCGGTACGGCAAGCAGCCTGCGCGCTTCTTCCATTCGTTTCTTGATCCGGTAATGCACAAAGGTCTCCCCTGTCATTTTCTTAAAAAGAGCGCTGAAATAGGTCCTGGCGAGCCCCACCCGCTTGGCCACTTCCTCCAGTGTGATGTCCTCCGACAGATGCTGGTCGATAAAGGCTTTGGCCTCTTCGATCGGATCCTTGAAATTGCCTTTCCGTGTCAGCTGAAGCTCTTCGAGAATCCGGTCCATACTGGCGGTAAAAGCGATCATGACTTCCTTCTTCGTATTCGACGCGCCTTGTGTTCCCCGGCATCCGGAACGCGGCTTCCAGCCGCGGCTCTCCAGCCGTTCTGTGATCATGCCAAGGCAGTCGCTCAGCACCGCTTCCATGTTGATCACATTCAGCCCATCGAACAAGCCCGACCGTTCGCCCTCTTCGATGAGGCGAATCGTTTCGTCCCGCTGCAGCAGCCAGATGCTCTGCTCGAGCTGATGCGCCCACTCCACATATTTTTGCACAGGAATAATGCTGCCGGTCATCCCTGATATCAGCTCCTTCAGCGTATCGTGTATGTCCTGCTGGGTCACCGGCTTCAACAAATAGCGCTTGACCCCGTACGCCATAGCCCGCTGTGCATACTGAAAGTCATTATAACCGGATATGACGACAACCTGGACATGGCTGAATTCCCGGTGTATCCGTTCGCACAGCTCCAGTCCGTCCATCCGCTTCATCCGCAAATCCGTCAGCACCAGGTGCGGTTCCAGATTCCGGATCGTCTCGAAAGCGGCCTCCCCGTCATCGGCGGTATAAATCGCGGAGAAGGAAGCCGGATAACGCTGAACCATCTTCACCAGTCCTTTTTGAATGACAGGCTCATCTTCCACAATCAAAACTCGCACTTGTATCAAACCCCTTCCTAGAACGGATAGAAAAAGCGCAGCTGCATTATCGACAAGAGAAAGAAATGTCGCATCCCTATCGGTTGTGCTGGATCAGCACCCCCTGCTTGGCCCGATACCTCGCCGTCGCTTCCTGAATAATCGCATTTCCGCCGCGTTCCCGGTATTCCCGGACGACCTTCGGCCAATCCGAGATCGGTTCCTTGCCGTAAATCATTTTGACCATATGGTCAACGATCACGGGCGGGGCCTGGTTCGGCCGCTCCGAAGCAAGATCGGGATAAGCGCTGAAGGACTCCAGCTCGGGAACAAAGACGATGCTTCCCAGCCCTTCCTTCGGCAGCGTCACGTCCAAAGCATGGAGCAGATCCTTCCCGCCCGGCACCAGTTCCGTTCTGGCCCGGTTGATCGTCAGATCATGCGTCAGCCACAGCAGTTCGCGGAAGGTCTCCTCGTCCTGCTCCTCCCTTGTCTTCGGAAAATGATACGCAACCGTCCCATGGTCTTCCGTGTAGGTGTCTCCCTCGATCCCGAACGAAAAAAAACGCTGAGCTTCGTCCGAGACCATCCAATCAAAAAATTGGAGAATGCCGATCAATTTTTCCTTGGGAACACCCTTATTAATATAGAACGAATTGATGACGGAGCTGTACAAGCCGTAGCCTTTCGTCCCTTCCGGCCCTTCCGGTGAGGGGATGATATCGATTTGTGCCCCGGGAACCGATGCCCTGAGCTTGGTGCGGAAGTCCAGCAATCCGGCGGCGTTCGCCGTCCAGCTTCCCACTCGGCCTGCTTCGATGTCATGGGTATATTCGGTTGACGAGACTGTCGCAAAATCCTCCGGGATGAGTCCCTCCATCAGCATTGTCCGGTATACCTGCAGCGCCTTCATCATATGCTTTTCATCCAAAAATTTCGGAACCACCTCACCGTTTCGGACTTCAAACTGGTAACCCAGCACGTCGTACGCGCCGAAAATGACATCCGCATACTTGAAATTCTCCCGCATCTCATATGGAATTTCGACTCCCAGCTTCTTGAAGGCGCGGAGCACGTCCAGAAATTCGTCTACGGTTCTCGGTATGTTCAGACCCGTTTGTGCCAGCAGGTCCGATCGGATATACGTTGCCCGGCGCGACGGATTGCCGAGCCAGGCCGGAATTCCATAAATATGCCCCTCAAAGCTGGTTTCCTTCCAGGCTTCTGGCGGCACCGCTTTCCACAAATTCGGAGCATAAGTCTTGATCCAGTCGTCTAGCGGAAGGAACAGTCCCGCCTGGACCGATCCGGCCATGGCAGCCGAGCTTGCCCCGCCAATCATCTGCACGACATCCGGATAGGTATCTCCTGCAAGAATAACCGGCATGCGCCGGTCGAAATCCTTCAGCGAGATCAAAGAGATGGACAGCTTCGTGTTTGTCAGCGCTTCCAATTGTTTGACCCAGCGGTCCTCGGATGGATGCGCCATATTCACCGCATAAGGACTGGCACCGTTGGATATCGCCAAGCTGAAGGCCGTCGGCTGCGGAGAGGAGTCTTTCACACCTTCCTGAGCAGGCTGCGGCGAAGGAAAGGCTAATCGGTCCGAGCTTCCAGCCAGATAACAGAACAGGAGAATAACGGCTGCTGCCAGAACGAAATAAGCTGCTCTTTTCATGCCGTCTCTCCTCCCTGCATCCATTTGACTCCTGTTTGATTCGGCTTCGCTCTCTTGTTTTGCGCTGCGCGCAAAGCCAAATTCACTCACCATTCCAAACCCTTGTCTGCCAGCCTATACTTGAGCGCCGCGCTAATCGCATGACACTGATGTTTAATATCTTATCACATTTCACATCTATGAAAACGTATACTTTTCTAGCTGTAATAAGATAGTGTCAGGCCTTGATCGACCCGATCAGCATTCCTTTGATAAAGTACTTCTGCAGGAACGGGTACACGATAATGATCGGTACGACGGAAACGACGATGACCGCCATTTGCACGCCAGCCGGAGAGATCTGGTTCACATTTTCAAGCAGGTTGCCGGCCTGACCGAGGTCATTGCTCAGAACGATTTCCCGGAGGCGAAGCTGCAGCGGGTAAAGCGCCCGGTTGTTGATAAAATACAGCGCCGACGAATACGAATTCCAGTGGGATACCGCATAGAACAGCCCCATGGTTGCCATGGCCGGTTTGGACAGCGGAAGAATGACACTCCACATCGTGCGCAGCTCTCCTGCCCCGTCGATCCGGGCGCTGTCGATGAGCTCCGACGGAAGGGCAACGAAGAAGGAGCGCATGATGAACAGGTTGTACGCGCTGATGGCCGACGGAATGATCAAGGCCCATAACGAGTCGATCAGATGCAGGTTTTTGATCACCATGTAGTTAGGGATCAGCGGCGCCTGAAAGATCATCGTGATCAGTATAAAAATCAGCACGACTTTGCGCATCGAATACTCGGGTCTGGACAACGGATACGCCAGTGATGCGGTCAGGATCAAGTTGATCAGCGTCCCGACGACCGTGATGAATACGCTTACCATAAACGCTCGCCAGATGGAGCTGTCACCCAAAATTACATGGTAGTTTGTCAGCGTCCAATCGACCGGGATCAGCTTGACCTTGCCCGCATTGATCGCCTGGCTGCTGCTGAACGACTTGGCGAGCACATGAAGAAGAGGGAACACCATCAAGCATCCGACCAGCGTTAAGAAAATATAATTAAATCCGTCAAATAAGCTGCCTTTGTTTTTCATTGTGCCATCCTTCTCCTTTCTAGTATAGTCCTTCGCCCGAAGCCCGCTTGCTCAGCGTATTCCCGATCATGACGAGCACCAGTCCGACCACCGATTTGAAGAGGCCGATCGCCGTCGTGTAGCTGTACTGCTGATCAATGAGGCCGACCCGGTAAATGTAGGTGTCGAGGATGTCGCCCTTGCTTTCATTCAGCGAATTAACGAAGACGAATACGCGTTCGAAGCCGAAATCAAGGAAGTTGCCGATATGGAGCAGGAACATGATGGTGATGGTCGGCAGGATGGCCGGAATCGTGATCGACAGGGTTTGTCTCCAGCGGCTGGCACCGTCGATGCGCGCGGCTTCATACAGCTCAGGATTGACGCTGGCCAGTGCGGCCAAATACACGATTGTGCCCCAGCCGCTGTCTTTCCAGATCCCCGTTCCGACCAGGATGCTCCGGATATACGAATCCTCGCCCAGAAAATAAATCGATTTGAGTCCGAACGCATTCAATACCTGGTTCACGATTCCAGTAGTCGGCGATAATATGCCGATCATGATCCCTCCGATAATGACCCAGGAGAGGAAGTGCGGCAGATAGACGACCGTTTGGAGAATCCGCTTGTATACGACTTTCCTCAGTTCGTTCAGGAGCAGCGCAAAGATAATCGGAACCGGAAAGGCAAAAATCAGGTCATAAAATCCGATCAGAACCGTATTTTCAAGAATCCGCAGAAACTCCGGGTAAGTGAACATCCGGCGGAACTGATCGAGTCCGACCCACGGGCTGCCTGTAAAGCCCTTGAAAATGTTGTAGTTTTGAAACGCCATGACGGACCCCAGCAGGGGCAGGTATTTAAACACGATAAAATAAATGATTCCAGGCAGTGAGATCAGGTACAGCGCCTTGTATTTGCGCAGATTGCTCATCCGCCTTTTTGGTGCGGGCAAGGCCGGACTGGAGGCTGAGATGGCGGCTGGCGCTTGTTCTGGCATAAATATCGCTCCTTTTTGTATAGATCGCTTCATCGCTAATGTTAATCTTTTTGTCCGGACCCTCGGAATGGGGATTTGTCGCTTCACTTGTGTTTTATTACGGTCGCGTTCATCCTTTGCGTACCCGAATGCCGCAGCTTTCCCCAACTGCCAAGGTGATCACATATTCAAAACCGGAACGGTCATCGTCAGACTTATCGCCTGAGGCACCAGCTTCCAGGTGACCGGAAACAGCGAGCTCCAAGGGGACGGGCGACCACAGGCGGCACAAGCCCGCCTTGGAGGAGCGGATCGTCACCTCATCAAGCGTCCCTTTACTCCAAGACAGACCTACGGTATACCCCCCTCTTGCCCGAAGGCCTTCAACACGGCCGGAGCGCCACGCTTTTGGCAGGGCCGGCAGCAGCCGGATTTCCCCCGCATGGGATTGCAGCAGCATTTCCGCCGCTCCCGCTGTTCCGCCAAAATTGCCATCGATTTGAAAAGGCGGATGGCAGTCCAGCAAATTCGGATACGTGGAAACCGCAAGCAGCTTCATCAGATGCCCGTAAGCCTCCTCCCCCATGCCAAGCCGGGCATAGAAATTGACGATCCAGGCCCGGCTCCAACCCGTATGGCCGCCGCCTGCGGCGAGGCGCCGCGCGAGCGTCCGCTCGGCAGCAGCCGCCAGCTCCGGCGTGCGACGGACATCAATCAGCTCACCCGGATGCAGGGCGAACAGCTGCGAAATATGCCGGTGTCCGGGATCGGCTTCCTCATCATCGCGCAGCCATTCCATAATTTGCCCGTGTTTACCAACAGACGGCCGTGGAATGCGTTCGAGCGTCTCCCGCAACGCGCCGAGAAACGCCTGATCCTCCTCGCCGATGATCGCCGCCGCTTCCAAGCAGGCGGACAGCAGCGTCAGCGCGATTTGCGAATCCATTGCCGGACCGATGCACAGGCTGCCGCTGCCGCCGTCCGGGAGAAGAAACCGGTTCTCTGGAGAAACCGACGGTCCCGTAACCCGATAACCGTCCTCCTCGATCATGTAATCAAGAAGAAATAGCGCCGCTTCCTTCATCGCCGGGTATGCCCGTTCGGCAAGAAAAGCCGGATCACCCCCGAAACGGTAGTGCTCCCATAAATGGAGGCACAGCCACGCGGCGCCCATCGGCCACACCGTGCAGGTCATCAAAATCCCTTCCGGCCGGGTTTCAGCCCACAGATTCGTGTTGTGGTGGGCGGTAAAGCCCCGGCAGCCGTACATCTCGCGAGCGGTAGCCTGTCCGTTAGGCAGCATCCGGTCGATCAAATCGAACAGCGGTTCATGGCACTCGGATAAATGGAGCACTTCTGCCGGCCAGTAATTCATCTGGACGTTGATGTTGATCGTATACTTGGATTCCCACGGCGGGGTATAACTGTCGTTCCAAATCCCCTGCAGATTGGCCGCTAAGGTGCCCGGCCGGGAGCAGGATATCAGCAAATAGCGCCCATATTGAACGTAGAGGGCCACCAGACCGGGATCTTCAATATCCGCTTCATTAGGCAGCCAATCGTTTCTGTTTCCTTCGCCGCTTTCATGTCCCAACGCATTCTGCAGCCGGAGCAGCCGCTGGTCTGTAGGAAGTGCGGCAAGCGGATTCCCGTCCTGCGTCAGATCGATCGCAAAGCGGCCGAACCGGAACGCGTACTCGTCTATATGCCGTTTCAGCAGCGTTTCAAACGGTTTGGCCGCCGCCTGCTCCAGCTGCTTCAGGCAAACCTCTGCCGGCTGCTTCACCCGAAACGTGCTGTGCGCCGCCAACAGCAGGGTCACGGCATCCGCTCCTTCGATCGAAAGGTAATCACCGATAATCCGCTGCCGTCCACCCTGAATTACGGAACGAAATGCTGCACTAAACCGGACGCCGTCCGTTCCGCATTCCCCGTCCATGACGATGGCTCCCGAAGGGTCGGCCCGGCAGCCATAATCGAGCGGACGGCGCATGAGATTGACGGCCAGCGTAAGCTGTCCCGGCTGGTCCGCGGTCAATCGGATGACCAGAACCCCATCCGGTTCGCTGGCGAAATAGCTCCGCCGAAACCGGACGCCCTTGTGCCTGTATCGAACGTCCACAACGGCTTGCTCCAAATCCAGCTGCCGCTCGTAGTCTTCCGCAGGCCCTTCCTGATCAAGGAATTTGATCATCAGATCCCCTAGAGGCTGGTATGGCTGCTCATATTTTGGGGAAGCCGTCATCGCCATTCTCGCCAAGTGTTCCGCCTCTGCCTGCTTTCCTTCCCTAAGCAGCGTCCGGATCTCAGCCAAATAGGGCTGGGACCGGGGATTGGCCGCCCGTCCCGGACCGCCGTACCAAATCGAATCCTCGTTGAGCTGGACTTTTTCCAGCCCCGGCGTGCCGAACACCATTGCACCCAGCCGCCCGTTCCCTATGGGCAGCGCTTCGTTCCACCCGGCTGCTGGCCGGGTGTACCATAATCGAAGGTCCTTCGTAGTTGCAGACGTATGCTCTTGCAAGCTGACATCCTGTTTGACCACATGCTTCACCTCTCCTCATCCTCCGGCTTTTGCTGCAGACACATCTATTTGGGTATACCCACCTCAAAAATGATCGCTTTCATCGGCACATCCCCGTCATTCCGAAGGCCGTGCCTCCACCAAGGCTTGTTCAGGACGATGTCCCCGGCTTCCACCCGGTACGTTCTTCCGTTCACCGTCATCAAGCCGCTTCCTTCGAGCAGAACGTACAGTTCCTCATCCTCGCGGTGACCATGAAGGCCGATGGATGACCCCGGCGGGATGACCGTGTAATGCAAAAATTTCAGCGGCGTATCGAAATCGCCGCTCCCGAACAGCTTGCTGCCATACACCAAGCCTTCCCCCCCATGGCTCACGGAGCCTGTAAGTTCGGCCCGAAGAAAATTGCGGATGACGGCCGGCCCATATCCCCAGCTGTCCGAAGGATCCACAGGGACACCTGTCCGGAGAGACCTTCTCGTGTAATCCGCCAAAGCCTGATTTTTTAAATAATCCCTGGCATTCGTTTCACCCGGGCGGTGCTCCTCCAGTGACCGCAAAAACTCGGTGAACGGTCCCGGGGCGTCTACATCACTAAAATCCTCCATCCGCCGGACGCCATCCGCCGTCACGAGCTCGAGCACGCCGCCCGCAAAGGTCAAGCTGCCCAGCGATCCCTCGATCCGCCAATCGCCGGCCCACTGCGTTTCCCGCCCCTGGCTGGTCAAGGAACAGCGAAACGAGGCCTGGATTCCGGCCTGCAGGTCCATAACAATATGAAACACATGCCTGCGTGAAGCATACAGCCTGCTCACTTCGCGGCCGGACAAATACCGCAGCAGGTCAAAATGGTGAATGATGACTTCTTCCAGCACCTCGTCCCGTTCCAGCGTTATTTTTTGGCGCTGCCTGAAAAAATCGCATTCCATGGACCGCAGCTCTCCGATCGCCCCTTCGTCCAGGAGCTGCTTCAGCTTCCGGACCGCTGGAAACGTCCGGTAGTTTTCCGCGATCATAAACGGAATTTGCTCCTGTTCAGCACGCTGCACCATCGCGGCGGCATCCTCATAATTGTCAGCGATCGGCTTTTCGCAAAATACCGGCAGTTTATGATCGAACGCCAGCTCGTTAATGCGCTTGTGAACCTCCCTTGGGGTAACGTTGATCAATAGATCTGGCCGCTCCCTCTCGATGGCTTCCCGCACATTTTCGTAAAAAGGGATTCCATCTGCCTCTACCGCCGTCCTTTTACCAGAGTCTGTATCTGCAACGGCGAGTTCTATATCCGCGTACTGAGACCGGAGCTTCCGGTACCAGCCGCCTCCAAAACCTCCCAACCCAACGAGAAGCGCTTTCATAATTTGGCCTCCTTTTATTGAACAGCATCTTTCAGATTTATTCCGTTCACTGCGTGATTCCAGCCTCCATGCTACTCCTGATCCGCCTGTCTCTCCATGGCATAGATTCCTGGCGGTTGTGTTTTTTTATGCTTACATAAAAAAGAACCATGATTCCGCCCGCCGTACTCTAAAGAGAATAGGATGGGAATCATGGCTTCATCGCTTGGCTTCATTCAACAAATTGTGGATGCTGCTCAACCGGAACTAGCTGTTGGTTACTTTTGTATGTTGTTCAGCGCTTTTTTGCCCAGCCGCTCCTCCAGCTGCTGCTTATACAAGCTCTCAACGGTCACATGCTGGCCGTAATTGTCCCAGTATCCGTCGCTGCGCGGGCGGGGATCATAGTCGCTCGGAACCAGTCCGGCAACCTTCTCGCCGACATGTCCGATGGCATAGTTCTGTGCTGTCGGCGGCTGCTGGGAGGTGAGCTCTCCTTCCGTGTTCCAGCTCACATAGTTGGCCCCGGCCCAGCCATGGCCGCTGCCGAGCCAGGCTCTGTCCCGGATGGAAATCGGAGCCTTGATGTTATCGAACAGTCCGCCTACGGACCAGCGGTGATGCGGTTCGCTGGTGTTATAATTTTTGACCGCTTCACCGTCCAGAAACACGTTTGGCCCCTGCACCCTGCTGTCAACGACAAACGCATGCCGCGCGGTCTCCGTGTAGATCCGCTGCACAAAATTCAGCTGGCCCATCTGATGGATCACGTACCGGCGGCCGCCGGTGATGATACTGACCATATCGTACATCTTGCTGTCCTGAACGGTGATCCATTTGGAGTTGCGGCTCATCTGAACGAGAGAGTACGACAGATGATACCCCGTCACATCCCGGACCCAGCCGTTTTTAACACTGTTAAACACGACAAAGCGCTCGGCATGCTTCTCGTCCGCATAATACGGGTCGGTCGTATCGTTATCCATGACGGTATCGATGACGCTCGGATCGAAGTCCGAATCCACCCGCATATTTTCGACGCCTACCTGCTGAATGCGGGCCTCATCCGTGTATTTGTAGATTTCACCGCCGCCCCACTGGCGCTCAATCGCGCTTGCCAGCGGCGCATCGACCGTAATCGAATTGCCGTCGATGGCCGTGATGATCCGGTCAAAATCCAGGTTGAACGGAGACCACTGGGTTGCCGTGCCGCCCGGACGGTTGTAAATGTAATCCATGCCGATCGCATGAATCCAGTTTTTATCCCCGATCCGGCGGACGACGATTTGGTCGCCTACATGATAGGCACTGGCGTCTTCCACATGAAAGGTTCGCGCACCCGATGGCACGTACAAATCGGAGATCGTCTGCTTAGAGCCACTGTCCAAAGTAAGGCCGACATTCTCCCCGATTTCGATCAAATTGCGCGGATTTGCCCCGGTGCCATAAATAAGCGTCCCGTTTTCGTCCTGACCCATACCCCGCAGCACGATTCCGCTGGCTTTTACGGTCAGTGTGCCGCCGACGTCATATCTGCCTTTTTTCAGCAGGACCGTGCCGCGGAACCCGTCCTTGCCGAGCGGAAGCCGGCCCACCTCGTCGATCGCCGCCTGGATGCGTGCGGTATCATCTCCCTCTCCCGGAGATACGGTGGCTTTTACAGGCACGTTCGGTATCTTTACACCGCCGCCCATATAGCCGACATTCGAGAAGTCGAGAATTTGGTTGCCGCGGTAATCGCCGACGTATACCATTTTCCCGTCTTTACCCCGGAAAGCGATTTGGCTTTGTCCCGCAGGAACGCTTTTGGGATCAAGTACGGTAAAATAATATGATTCGTACACGGGTTCTTTGCCGCTCTGTTCAATCGTCAACCGCAGCTGATAGGACCCTTGCCGGTCCGCTTTCCCTACAGGCGTCCATTCCACCGCTTCTCCTTTAGTCAACGCTGTCTTTGGCAAGGCATTAACTGTCTCGTTTCCGTTATAAATCAATTCGCCTGTGACATTTCCGTTTACGGTAGGCGTCAGGGACACGGTCGGATAAACGTCCTGCGGTTCGATAACGGCCGGCTGTCCGATTTCCGTCTTCATCCGCGGATGCGTCAGCTTGGAGTTGACGACATAGGCTTCGCCTTGAAAGGCTGCGGGATCATCAACGACCACCCATAGGTCGCTTGTCTTCAAATCTTCCGTTGTATGTACGACCGCCTGCATCAGCGAAGCCCCGATCTGGTTCGCCGTCACGGTTCCCGAAGGGGATACGGACACGTCCATGGTGGAAGATTTAAAGGTTTTCGCCACTTCACTTAAATCCACGACGCTGCCGGATTTCAGTTCACCTTTCAAAAACAGCGCTGCTTCTTCTCCTTTGTTCAGCCGGATTTCGCTGTTGTTCGGGTATTCCTTTCCGGCCGCATCGGTAAAATAGATCCGCTGAAGGTCCGCCGGTGCCGGTGCCTCCGAACTGTTATACACGGACAGCTCGGACAGCTGCACGTTCAGGTCTTTGCTGAGATTCAGGCTCAGCTTCAAATACCGTGCGCTGACCGCCTCAAAGCTGGCGGTTTCCGATGCGCTTAAATCTTTGTTTTTGCTGAATGCTTCGTTCCAATTCGTCTGGTCGTTCGAATAGAGCAGCCGGTAATCCTTCAGATTGTCTGCCCGGTTCAGGTTGAACATCACCTTGTTGAAGGTTTCCTCCTTACCCAAGTCGATGGAAAGCCACACGTTCATATCATCCTTTCTGTCGGCGGCTAATGGCTGCCATACGGTTTCGCCTTTGCCGTCCACCGCGTTCGCTGCGCTGCCCGAGCTTGCCGTCGCCGTACTGCCAACCGCCAAGTTCACGTCCCCGTCCGCAGCAGCGTCAACTGCCTGCTTCCCCCCGGCCATTGCCGCTTGGGAGCAGATCATCAATACGATCAGACTTGCGCTGACCTTTTTCCTCCAACCCGTCAAATTATATCCCACCTTTCTTGTTTTGAAATCGCTTACATAATAACAAGGCTCTTCACCGTTTAACATGTCGTTTTTATCGATCGGTTTGTGTTTTCTTATTCCTTCCTCCAAACAGACAAAGACGGCGCCCGGCCAACATGTGAACCATGCTTCCGGAACCGCCGTCTATTGATGACTTCATACTATTTATCAAATCTCACCGTGAAGGCGACAATCCACCCTTCTTACCGGGAAAATCGTCCAGCTTCGCTTACAGCTTAATCCCCATGTCAGCTATGCTTGGATACAACCTGCTCGTAAACGCTCTTCGGCCGAAGACCAACCAGCTTCTCGACAGCCTCACCATCGCGGAACACGATGACCGTCGGAACGGACATCACCTGATATTGGCTGGCGGTAGCAGGAGACTCATCGCAGTCCACCTTCAAAAAATGCACCTGATCCCCCATCTCTTCAGACAATTCATCCAGCATGGGGAGCAGCTTCTTGCAGGGAGGGCACCATACCGCTCCAAATTCCACCAATGTGGTTCCCTGGGATCTTATTTGCGACGTAAACGTCGTATCGTTAACCGCTTGAATACTCATTTAACCTTCCTCCTGACCGGATAGGGATCGTTCGAGCAGGATGGAATCGATGCGCTCGGTCAAATTGGCCCGGATGCTGGTCAGCACTTGAATCTGTTTATCGATCTCCTGAAGCTTTTGCTGGTAGATCGGCAGCACGTCTTTACAAAAGGCTTCTTTATTCTGCAAGACACACTGCAATATTCCGGATATTTCGTCTGTAGACAATCCAAGGTTCAAATACAGCTGAATGGCCTGCACCTGCTCGACCGCAAACGGGGTATATTCCCTGTACCCGTTCTCCTTTCGCAGCGGCGTAAGCAGCCCCTTTTGTTCATAATAACGAAGGGAGCGAATGCTAGCACCGGTCCGCTCCGCCAATTCTCCAATGTTCAAGGCTCCATCTCCTCCTTCCTGCACGGTTGGTCTTTATTGTAAACCCTGACACTAATGTGAGGGTCAAGAGGCAGGCCAATTAATTTTTTATAAAAAGCTTTCGTATGCGTTCGGAAAATTCCTGTAAATTAATGTTCAACGGATCGAGATGGTTATAAGCCGTCTTCACGGCTTCAATCAGCCATAAGGGGATCCTTTTGCCTTCCAGCAGCGGATACACGTTGTCATACGCCCATTCCAGATGCTCCCACCGCTTATCGTTTCCGCTCTGGACATATTCAGACACGTCAATGACTTTCCCGCGCCCGTCCTGAAGCAGCACATTTTTCAGATGAATGTCCCTTGGGTTAAGCCCTTTGCTCCTTACAAATGCACGAGCGGCATCCACATCGTCGATGACCTGCCTTGGCACCGGGATCCCATACAGGAGGCAATCATACAGAGTCATACCTTCTTCCCGGCTGATGACGACATAGCGTTCTCCTGACCCGTAAAACACAGGAAAAAACGGACTGTCTTCCAGCCGGCTGTAGACATGAATTTCCGCCTGCTTCTTTGGAAGCGCAGCTTCCGTGTATAGCTTATATGCATACGCTGGAAGCGGTTCGTATACAAACACAGCCGCGTCGGTTCCGATGCCGATACAGACTAAATCCTCCGATTCACCGGTTATCGCCACCGGCTCGTTGCTGCCTTGTTTCAGCACTTCCATTCGGGATAGAGCATGTTCGGCCTGCTTCCACTCTTCACTGTTGTTCATTGTTCGACCGCCCCCTGCGAGCTTAGGTTTTACTTATTCTACTGTATTTGAGCCGGGTAATCCAAGTGAATGGCAGCTTGTTGGTTACAGCCAGGATTTTGCTCCCTCTGTAATATAAAACCACCGCCCCTAAGTAGATGAAGGATGCGGTGGTTCTGCATTCAATGGCTTTGAAATGATGAATGGTGATAGCAGGTTACGTATTATACCTTACTTTTTATCAATTTTGACGTTGAACGAAGATCCGGCGTCTCCTGCGAAAACAACGGTTCCGTCCTTAGGCAGGACAACTTGGTTAGATCCGCTGACTTCACTCATATTTACGAGCTTGCCTTCGGCGTCATAAACGACGAATCCTCCTTCAACCGGAAGCTTCACCGTCATCGTTTTTCCGGCGGCTTGCTTCGGAACCGTGAACCATCTTGCATAACCATCGGCCTTGATGCTGACGGTCGATTGTTTGCCATGGTACAGCGGCTTCACCAGATCTTCGCTGACGAACACGCTGCCCGCGGCTTCCAGGTATTCGGCCCCGTCTTTTTTATAGAAGCTGTATTCCGACGTGTCCCGGCCGCCCATGCCCGGAACCTGAAGAACGCTGGCTGCCGTATTCGGTCCGGTAATTTTTTTGTCGTTCAAATACCCTTGGAAATCTTGGGCCCGCTTGATCTCCAGCGTAGGCTTCATCAAATACATGACCGACGTGTATTTTTCGTTCACCGGATAATAGGTTTTACCTTCACGCTGATCCCAAGCTTTGGCCGCGTCTTTCGTCAGCGGGTTGCTGTCCAGCTTTTGAGCCAGATAATGGGACAACGCGATTTGCCCAAGCTCAGGAACGCTGCTGTATTCCTGGACCCATAGGTAAGTCAAACCATTCTTTTCCTTCACAATGCTGACTTTCGCGGTACCCGCTTCGTTCACGAACGTTCCGTCCGAAGTGTACACATATTTCTCCGCAGGATACTCAGGTACATTCGGAACTGTGACGGACATCATTCCATCCTTCAAATCAACCTTGACCAGTTGATTGGTCGAGCCGTAATATCCGGCTTCCTTCTTCAGATCTTCCGGCATGCTGGCCGGAACCGGTTTACCGAATGATTTGTCCGGCTTAATCTCTTTGATCGTCCCTTTTTCTTTCAGCGCTTCCAGCAGAATCTGTGTCGCAAGGAGCTGGTTCGTCGAGCTGCTTCCGCCTGATGATACGACAGCCGCAGCCATATTCTGCTCCGGAAGGGCGATCAGCGAAGCGTGGTACAGAATCGTGTCCCCGCCTTTGACGACCGCTTTGATGCCATAATCGTTAAACGGATACAGCCTTACACTGTCCCAGCCCAGGCCATAATCAAAGGAATTGTCCGCATCTTTTGGCCACAATCCTTTTTTGTATTCAGGCTGACCCATAGCTTCAACCGACTTGGCGGACAGGATGCCCTGCTGTTGTCCGGTAAAGATTTGCGAGAACCGCGCCAAATCCTCCGCTGTGGAATAAATGCCTCCCGTTCCGATCACGTTCACCGTTTCGTTCGGCAGCTGCTGCTGAATGCCGGGATAATAGAGACCTGCCGTTTGGGAAGGATCCACCATATCCTGCGAAGTTTTGGTATTCTTCATGTCCAGCGGTCCGGTGAAATATTGATGAACGAAGGCAGTAAATTTCATACCGCTTACACGTTCCACCAAGATCTCTGCCAGCGTAAAGCCGTCGTTGCAATACACCGAGAAAGCGCCAGGATCGGCCTTTAAGCTTTGTTTGGACAGCTGCTCAAGCAGAGTGTCGTGCGCATAAGGGTCCGAGTCTTCAAACAAAAACGCATTATTCAGGCTGGAACCTTGAATCCCGGAGGAATGGTTCAGCAGCATGCGCGGGGTAATTTGCTTGTAACGCTCATCCTTCATTTTGAAATCCGGTATGTACTGTACAAGCGGGGTATCCAGGTTGATTTTCCCCTCGTCAACCAGTTTCATGACGGCGGCGGTCGTAAACATTTTACTCGTTGAGCCGATGCCGTACATCGTGCCGCTCGTTAGCGGAACCTTGCCCCCTTGATCATTCGTTCCGGTTTGGCCGGAAACTTGAATCTTCCCTTGGTCGATGAGCGCGTACTGCACGCTGATCGTCCCGTATTGCTTCGTGAGCAGTTCCGCTTTCTCTGCGGCGATTTGTTGAAGCCCTTTGGCGGCTGGAACCGTCGCTTCCGTGCCGGACGCCATTGCAGCGGTTGGAACCAGCGGGGTCAATGTCAGTGCGGCGGCCAGAAGCCATGCCATCCTTTTTTTCATGAATGAACCTCCTTTTGTTGGACTACTCGGTACTACGTTCATCACCCCGAATTTGGTTCAGTTTTCCAACAAAAAGGGAACATCGTCTCATACTGCGGTTCGACATAGGACCAACTATCTAGCTTGCGCTAACTCGAAAAGGCAGCCATCTTGGTGGATGGCTGCCTCAAACCGTACTTTTGCGATAATTGGTTCCGTTAACCTTCCAATCAATATACCCGAATCTCCACGAGTTCGGCGGCAGGGGCACCGTTCGTTTCTTCGATCACGAGGCGCAGCGCGTCGGCGGAAATGCGCTCATTCAAAGCGATCCGATTGCTTCTTCGCCGATTATCCTGAACACTGGCGATCGTGCTCCATTCCCCACGGATGCGTGCCTCGAGCCGGTATGACTTGACCAGTTCAGGAATGATTTCGAACGGTGTACGGTGATGATGCAGATTGATCAGGTCTTCGTTGACGTCATCGTTCCATGTCAGTCGCACCTCCTGCAGGGTGATTTCACTCTCCCATGTCAACTGCAGCCATACCTCGTCTTCCGGCCCAATCGAATCCGACGCCCACAGATTGGGTCCGCCGAATGGCCGCTTGTATCCGCCGATTGCCTTCGCCGGCGAATAGGCAGCGGTCGTACCCAGAACCTTGAAGCAGAACGGCTGCCGGACCAGCGCCTTCATGCTCCAGGCCACGACGGGCTGATTCTCGTCATGGTCCTCCAAATTAGCTGAAGCGTTCGGGACCGCCCCCTTTTCAAAAGCAAGAACGCCGGTAAGGGGTTCAGCCGCCCGGTACAGGCTAATGTCCGGATTCCCGCGGATGATGACAAAAGCATTCTGCGGCGTGTCCGGTGCCCAAGCCAGCGGAAGGGATATCCACTGCGCTTCGCCCTTGGAAACAGCTGCTTCGGCTTCAGCCACCTTTGTGCCGGGCACGTAGTTTTCCGGACGGCCGGTGTCCCACAACTCCACGGTCAGCCGGGTATCCCCGCTCGCGTCTACGAGCAGCTCCAGTCCCTGCATCCCCGGCTCCACCGGAAACAAAATTGCGGCATCCCGCTCCAGCCGGTAGGCTGAATGCGGTTTGGTGACGCCGATGCTGGCGCGGACCGACGAGGCCGATACCTTTGCCTGGCGGACGAGGTCCCGGTCGTCTTCATGCCGCAGGCCGATGACGGACGCATCCTGGCGCAGCAGCGTCTGCTGCAGCTCGTGCAGATGCGAGCGGTAAATGGCCCGCGGCGGCACGCCCTTCGCCGCGCAGAGCGCAGCGGCGGTTCCGGCCGCTTCCCCCATCACCGCGCATGTAGCCATGACGCGCGTTGTGCCAAAAGCCACGTGGGAAGCGCTGATGTTGCGGCCGGCGAACAGCAGGTTGGAGACGTTCGCCGAATACAGGCTGCGGAACGGAATATGGTAGATGCCGTCCGCGTGCATATGCTTGGAGCCGCTGGCTTCGGCATACATCCCCTGCGGCGGGTGCAGATCGATGGACCAGCCGCCGAAGGCGATGCGGTCAGGGAACGGTTCCTGCGCGATGATGTCATTCTGGTTCAGCACATAGTCGCCGACAAAGCGGCGATATTCCCTTTTTCCCGGAATGGAACCGACCCATTCCAGCGTCATGGCGTCGGCATCAAACCGCCCTGAATTTTTAATATAATCCCAGATCCCATAGATAACCGACCATAGTTCATCCCGGATGACCTCGTTGTCATGGACCGTGTCCAGTTCGCCTCCCCACTCGATCCACCAGTAATGGCAGCCCGAGTCGCCGCTGCGGATGACCCGCTTGATCGGAATCGGCGTCTGCGTAATGTCCTTGGCGAAAGAAGGCGGTACGAACCGGACGGGATGACCCGCGTCCTTCGTGTAAAACAACAGCGTACTGCCCAAGGTGATGCCGTCCGCCTCCTCCGGCGCCCACGCTTCCCCGTATTCACGGGAGGCTTCCCGGCCGATACGGCAGCGGGCGCCCGCCATAAAGCCGACAAGACCGTCGCCGGTACAATCGAGAAAGACGGGGCTTTCCATGCGGATGCGCCGCTCGGAGCCCATCATCCAGCCGGTCACCGACCGGATCGTCCGGTTCTCCTCCGGACCGTCCGCCTCGACTTCATGCACATCGGTGTTCAGCAGCAGCGTAATGTTCGGCTCCGCCCGCACCGCTTCCAGGATCACCAAATCCCACAGGTACGGATTGCCTTCCGGATTGCGGTACTGGTTCTCGACGAACAGTTCGCCCATGATGCCGGTCTCCCTAGCGTACCGGTTAATGCCATGCGCGGTCGCCCCGCACACCCACACCCGCACCTCACTGCTTGAATTGCCGCCGAGTACCGGGCGGTTGTTCACAAGCACGACCTGGCTGCCGAGCCTTGCCGCCGCAATAGCAGCACATACCCCGGCCAGCCCGCCGCCAATGACGGTTACGTCGCTTCGTATCGTCTCGGTTTTCATCCTCTCACCCTTTCACCGCAGAGTTGGTCAACCCTTGAATAATGTAGCGCTGGCCGATCGCAAACACGACGATCATCGGGATAATGCCTGCAGACGCCGCGGCCATCATGCCGTTATAGTCCACCGTATTTTCCAGGATAAAGTTCTGAAGTCCAAGAGGAATGGTGTACAGCCGCTCGTCGATCAAAAAGACCAGCGCGTTCTCGTAATCGTTCCACTGCCAGGAGAAATCGATAATGGCCAAGGTGGCCAGCGCCGGTTTGGCGAGGGGCAGTATGAGCCGGAAGAAGATCCGGAAATGCCCCGCCCCGTCGATAAAAGCCGACTCGGAAATCTCATGGGGAATGGAAAGGAAGAACTGGCGCAGCATGAATACACCGAAAATCGTAAACAGGCCGGGCAGAATCAGGGCGAGATGCGTATTATAAATGCCGGCCCACTCAAACATGATGAACTTGGGTACGAACAGTACCTGCGGGGGAATCATCATCATGGATAAATATAGCATGAACAACGCGTTCCTTCCCTTGAATTCGATCCGGGCAAAACCGTAAGCCGCAAACGCGGACAGGAACGTGGCGCCCGCCATGCCGATCAGGGCAATTTTTAGCGAATTCAGGTAGTAAGTACCGAAGCTTTTCGGTCCGGTCCACACTTTGAGGTGGTGTTCCCATGTCGGATGCGCGGGAATCCACTCGATCGGGTATTTGAATACTTCGGTCGGTGTTTTCAAAGACGTGCTGATCATCCATAGAAAAGGCATAACCATCACGATGGCCAGCGCCAGCATAATCAGCGTCACCAGCAGCCTGCCCGGCGTGCCGGCCAGCAGTCGTTTTTGGAGTTCCATGATGCTTCAGGCCTCTCTTTCTCTTAGTAATGAACCCATCGTTTTTGGCCGATCCATTGCATCACCGTAATGATCAGGATGATGATGAACAGCGCCCACGATATCGTGGCGGCGTAGCCCATGTCGTAGTACCGGAAAGCGTTCTGGTAGACGTACAGGGACAAGATGGTCGTGCTGTTCCCAGGGCCGCCCTGGGTCGTCGCCTGAATAATGCCGAACGTCTTGATCGTCATGATCATTCCGGTCACCAGCAGCAAAAACGTGGTGGGGCTGACGAGCGGCCAGATGATTTTGCGGAGCAGCTGTCCCGGCCGGGCGCCGTCAATCTTCGCGGCTTCCAGCAGCTCCGGCGATACCTCCTGCAGCGCGGCTAAATAAATGATCATGTTATACCCCATCAGGAACCAGATCCAAATGATGTCGATCGCAAACATGGAGGAGGTGGTCGTCGACAGCCATCCGGGAGGATGATCGATTCCGATGCCGCGGAGAAATCCGTTGATCGGCCCCTGTTTCGGCTGGAACAGCAGCATCCACACAAACGCGACGGCCACCCCGCTCGTAATGTACGGCATAAAGTACAGGGCGCGCAGAAGCTTTTTCAAGTAGATCCGCTGGTTCAGGATGACCGCGACGACAAAGCCGAGCGCGATGGACACCGGCACCGCCACGAGGAACAGTACGGTGTTCTTCAAGGACAGGTAAAACAGCTTGTCGTGCAGCATCCGGGTTACATTATCGAGACCGACGAACCCGACCTTGGGATTCATGAATTTATAATCCGTGAAGACCAAGCCCAGGGAGTATACGGCCGGTATGAGAAAGAACAGCAGCACGCCGATCATGCTGGGCCCGATGAAGACGTAACCCAGCCTGCGCTGCCTTCTCATCCAATGGTTGTTCATGCGTTTCGCCTACTTTCATATTTTTGATGTCCTCAGTCTAGCAAGCCGGGACGTTTCGCAGAAGGAACAAAACCATCGTCTTCATATCACAAAATGATGCAAAAAAAAGCGCCTCGAGGACGACTCGCTGCGCTTGTTCATCAAATCGTTCTATCGATAATCGGGAAATCGGATCCATGTAGGGGCAATTGCATGAAGTTTCCACCGATCGCTGTTGTTCGCCGTTTTTGTTCTCCCTTGCCTCGGCACTTTTTTTGCTTTGATCCAAGTATCCAGAATGCGCAAGGGACAGCCAATAGACTTGGCCATCCCTTGTGTTCAAATAGCGTACCACCTTCGAGGCAATAGGTCACTGCTGCGGATTGGATTTTAAATATTCGTCATGGCGTTTCACCATGGCCGCCACCGTCGCGTCCAGGTCCTGGGACCCCAGGAAGTACTTCTCATATTCCTGCGAGCGCAGATCCATAACCTCCTGCGGAACAGTACGGACGAAGGTCGGCGTCTTGTTGTCAAACATGACGTACATCAAGGATTCCTGATCGTAGGTGTCCCCCTTGTCTCCCAGCATACTCTTCAGCGCCGTATCCTGATCCGCATCCTTGGATGCAGGCAGACGCCCGCCCGCTGCCATCGGTGCCATACCGCCGTCCGCGTACCATTTCAGGAACTCCCACGCTTCCTTCTGATACTTGGACTTGGCGTTAATCGATATATAATCGCCCAGTCCGCCGCGGGTCACGTAGTTTGCGGCGTCTTCTTCCAGCCGCGGTACCGGTGCAAACGCAATTTTGAAATCGCGCGGATAATCGGTAAAGTTGTTGGAGCTGCGGAGCAGCCAGGCCCCGATGTTCAGCATCGGCACTTCACCGCTGAGGAACATTTGCTCGACCGGCATTTTGGACGTCAGCTGCTCGCCGAGCGGAGGCGTCGTCTTGTCATCCTTCATCATGCCATACAAGCTTTCCAGCCATTTGCGCACGAGCGGATGATCCAGGTTGGAGCTGCCGTCCGCCTTGGTATAGCCTTCTTTGGCAAGCACGGAGTCGATCGGATCGACAAACGGCTCGGTATTCTGGATAAAACCGTAGCCTTCGCCTTTCTTCAGCTTCTTGGCGTATTCCCTCATCTCATCCCAGGTCCAGTCCTTCGGAACCGGGAGGTTGGCTGCATCCAGGGCATCCTTGTTCAGCGCGACGAAAAAGGAGCTTTTTGTCGTCGGTACGCCATAATATTTGCCGTCGATCTTCCAGCCGGCCGCTTCGGGCCCCATTTTCTCATCGATATTATAGTCCGTGAATGCGCTCAGGTCAGCCGCAGCCCCCGAAGCAACCCGTTTTGACGCCTGGGAAGCGGAATAGTTGACGAAGAGATCGACATCCTGTCCGGTCATAATCGCCGTATCCAGCTTCAAGTTGCCTTCATCGTCATTGACAAAGCGCACATACTCCACTTGAATATCCGGGTGATCCTTATTCCAGGCATCCACCACCTCTTGCGGACCGGCCTCCGGCGGAACCCCGCCCCACATTTTCAGTTTGACGGCGCCGCCTGAAGCGGACGAAGCGGCTTTTGTACTGCCCGCCGCCCCCTCGGCATCCCCCTTACTGCCGCCGCCGGAGCAGCCCGATACCACGCCCGCGATCAGCGCCAGCGATACGAATCCCGCAAGCCAACCTTTTTTTCTCAATTGAAGCCCCCCGTATCAAAATGAATTGTTTGTTGCAGCTCAAGGATAGCAAAGCGGCGGGCCCCGCCGTAAGTAACAGAATCATGATTCCCATGGAACAGAAATACGCAGTTCGGCGGCTCGCGACAGATACTGAATATGCATTTTGTTCTATTGCTTCATCCGGTATTGGCTCGGGGTCATCCCCGTCATCCGTTTAAAAATTTTAATAAAATAGTTGTCGTTCATAAAACCAACGTTCTGGCAGATCCGATTGACCGGAAGGTCCGTCGTCGTCAAGTATTCGATGGCCTTCTCGACCCTCGTCCGGTGCAGATAATGGATCAAGGTCTCCCCGGTTTTCTTTTTAAACAAGGCGCTGACGTAGTTTTCCCCCATCATGACATAACGGGCGAGCGATTTGAGCGTGATGTCCTGATCGTAGTTTTGTTCGATATACTCCATAATTTTGTTCACTTCCGGGTGCGTAATCTTCTCCCGGGCCGCCGGCTGCCGAACCGGACGTTCAACTTGCGGCTGCCGGGCAGACAGCTCCCTGCTCACTTTGGACAGCGTCTCCCGTAGATCCTTCACACTCATCGACAGCTTCAAAATATAGTTGGAGGCACCGTATTCCATCGCTCGGCGCATGGATTCAAAGTCCCCGATGCAGGTCAGCATGACGAACTTGGACCCGATGCCGGCTTTCCGCGTTTCCTGCAGAAGTTCAAGGCCGTCCATCTGCGGCATAACGATATCGCACAGCACCAGATCCGGCGGGTCGTTCATGATTATCGGTAACGCTTCCAACCCATTGCTCGCCTCGCCCGCAAGCGTAAAGCCCATCTCCTCCCACCGGATGATCTCCTTGACCGACTCCCTCACGAAGGTTTCGTCTTCAACCAGCAGCACTTTCCACATGCGCGTTCACTCCTTAACAGCTAGATAGAAGGAACCAAAGAAAGTCACAGCTCAGACTTAGAACAATTGCACATTCCAAGAAATCAGCCGGACCAACATTTTAGTTCCATTTAGATCGTTCATGATATCGATTGACGCGTATTCTCGTAGGGCTCGGACAGCAGCACGGGCAGGTGCATCCGGCACAGCGTACCCTGCTCAAGCGGGATGACCTCAAGCTCCCCTTTGTCCTTGAACAAAAGGCGCAGCCGCTCCCTCACATTTTGCAATCCGATGCTCGGACGCTTGCGGGCTTCGCCCTGATTTTTGCTGGACTGATCGATGCCGATGCCATTGTCTTCGACTTCCAGAGTGAGCCGGTCCTGCAGCAGCGGGCTGCGCCCCATCCGGATCAGAATCCGTCCGCCTTCGGCCATATTGCCGATGCCGTGCTTGATTGCATTGTCCACCAAGGGCTGCAGGCTCAGCTTCGGCACCAGCGCATACACCAGCTCCTCATCATAGCTGAACTCCACTTGAAAGCGGTTCCCATATCGCACCTGCTGAATATAAAGAAAGGCGCGCGTAAGCTCGATTTCATCCCGGAGATGAATCAGGTCCACGTCGGAGTTGAGGCTCGTTTCGAGCAGCTTTCCGAGCGACAGGCAGATCTCGACGGTTTCTTCGCTACCGCTCCGCAGGCCGATCCACTTGATCGTATTCAGCGTATTCAGCAGGAAATGGGGGTTCATCTGCGCCAGCAGCATCTGAAAATGCACCGCATCCTTCTGCCGTTCTTCGGCCCGCAGCCGCTGGACCAAACCATTCATATCGACCATCATCGTGTTAAACGTCCGGGTCAGTTCCAAAATTTCTCCCTTGTACCGCTTCTCAGGCAGCCGGATCCGCAAATCCTTGCGGACTGCTTCCTTCATCTTGATCTGCATATGCGACAACGGCCTTGTAAACGCATGGGCAATCATGAACGCAACCGCAATAAACGCGGCGGTAATGGCATAAAAGGTTACAAAGTATTGCTTCTTCAGCGTTTCGATTTCCCGGAACAGCAGATGAAGCGGTATTCGATCCACCAGATACCAATCCAGGGAAGACAAATAGCTGTAATTCACCAGCGTGTCGGACTGCTGATCCGTCCAATGACCGCTCTGCGGCATGTCTGCGATTTCTTTGACGGCTGCGGCAGACAATGACGAATCGGGAATCGACCTTGCGATCACCTCACCGGTACGGGTCATGATAAAGTAGGCTTGATCGCTTTCGGATTTTTGCAGCATGGATTGAAACCAGAAGGAAAAATCGATGCTGATGCGTGCCAAGCCGTAAGCCTTGTTGCTCCGGTCGCGCAGTTCGGCGTACAAAGACAGCAGGCTCGGGCTCTTACTGATGTCACGTGACACGTAATTGGCCTCGTCGGACACCCAGAGATAAGAGGACTTGGATTCCTTAAGCGCCTTAAAAGATGCGTTAGATGCAATCTGGTTGTAATTCAGGGAAGTATTCGGCGGATAGGATGTATACACATGGCCGCTGTTGTCGAGAAGCGTGAAATAAACGGACGGATTGTACAGGAAAAAGCTGTTGTTGAGCCCTTTGAACTTGTCCTCCATGATCTCTTTGTTATCCAGGACCGACCGTTCCTCCGGCTTCTGCAGAATGCGCCTCACCTCGGTGTCCTGTTCCAGGAAAATCAGCGTCTTGAACGCAATGCTGAGCTGATCCTCGAGTGACCGGTGCAGATTGTCCAGCTGCTCGTGGCTCTGCTCGCTGATTTTATTTTGGACAAGCGATTCGATTTTCTGGTAATTGTACAAATTCAGCACGCTGAACGGAAGCAAAATGACGAGCGCAAACAGGGCAAACAACCGGTATTTCAGCTTGTGGGGAATGAGGTGACCGAGCCATTTCCGCATAACGAGAACTCCTTTTTTACACTTGGTGCTCCCATTATATCTCACACGATGTCCCTAGATAACAAGGTTTGTTTAAGAGCGTAAATTTGTAGTGTGCAGCCCTGAAAAAAGCATCAAATCGTTCTATTGACACGCCGCTGTTGGTCCTGCCGGTTAACGAAAAAAGAACCGCACCCTCATGCGGTCCTTCAGGAGATTTATACGTATAATTTGATCTCGCTTTCAGCAAGATCGCAGGCTCAGTTTCTACCGTAATACAGCTTGCGGTTCGTGACGTCCACAAGGTACATAATATCGACGCCGTTTTCATTGCGCTCCACGCTAAGCCGCTCGATCGGCTTGCCTGGCGCGATGGACGTTTGGCTCCAGCCCCCGCCCGTCGGTGCGGCCATAAATGCGCGGTCCGTACCGCTGCTCTTGGCGTAGTACACCCGCGGCACCGAGCCGGCCCATGTAATATCAATGGCTGCCTTGGTCTCGGAAGCGTTATACACGGTTTGCAGGTTCCAGCCGTCGACTCCATAGGATGCATACTTCACGGAAAAGGTCGTGCTGCCTTCCTCCCGGTAGCGGTAGGCTGCGACGGGATTGCCGGACGAATCGACGGCCAGTTTGGCGCTCTGCACACCGGGGCCACCGGGGTCACTTCCCGTCTGAACATACGCTTCGGTCGGGGCGAGCGGCTGGATGATATCGGCGGTTCCCGGCGTCAGCGGCAGGGAAACGGCGCTGCCGTCGGCCTTGGTGAAGCTGCCTGTCGATGGGCTGTATTTGACGTAAGACAATTCATGCCGCAGCGGACTGGCTGCAAATGCGGACCACTCGAACAAAATGTGAAGGTCGCCGTTCGCATCAAAAACAAGATCATCAGGGTAGAACGATTTGTTCAAGGACGAGCCGATCACGGCCACCTTGGACCATGTGGAAGCCGCGTTATCCCACCGGAACAGCTGCCCTGACCGGTAGCCGGCGGCGTCTTCGCCGGACCGGATCAACAGGTATACGTCTCCGTTCGGTGCCGTGGTCAAGACGGGATAGGTGCCTTTAAACGTGGAAGGCGTTGGCATATCGGCGGAATGGTTTTGCGGCGCGCCCCCTACCGTGTCGGACCGGAAATAATGCCATGCTTCGTGGTGCATCGAAGCGAACACGTGAAACCTGCCGCTCCCGTCCCGCGCGATCGAGGGCTGATTATGTCCCAAATCATCGCTGTATTCTGCAACCGAGCTTCCGTTCATGACTGGAATATTGGACCATCCTCCGTTCCCGTCCCGCCTCGCGATATATACTTTATGCGTTGACTCGGCGCTTCCCGGCGCGTTATACGCCATGTAGGCGTACTCCAATCCCGTTCCATACGTTTCGAGGGGCGTCCACCAACCCGCTTGGTTGCTTGAATCCATGGCATATGGCACCTCGGTCAATGCCGCGTCAGCGCTGCCCATCCCGGACGGCAGGAGTGTAGCCAGCATCAACGCCGCCGCTCCGGTTTTCCACGGTCTTCCTTTTTTCATATCTTCAGCCTCCTTTAGGTAAAGTAACCCCTTCATATGCCTGAAGCATGAGACTATATCCTGCCCACAATATAAAGCGCTTTCAAATTGTCAGAACGCTCATGCGCACGGTTATCGTAGCACGAGGCCCAACCCCCGTGTCATACACAAATTGATGCATCCCATAGAACAAATTCACGTCTTTTCATCCAGCCGGAAACAGATACAGAACGAATTAGCAGTGCGCGGATATCCCATTAATACGGTCAAGCCGCTTGTAGGACTAAACTTAGCAAGATGTATGATGCGAAAATAATTCTGCCCTGCCAGGCCAGACGATACGGTTATTGCCGACGTAAAAAAACGTCTATCGACGTACTTTCAAAGAAGACAGACCGCGTTTAAAGGTAATTTTTCTTGCAATATCAGGAAGCCATCGCCCTGGAGTTTATACTTTCTGGTATTATAAAAAAACGACGCCGGATGCGGCGTCGCTACTGTTATTTAAAGCACTTCATTCTAAGCAATGCCAGAAATTAAGAGTTCTGAACCAGGCTGTATCTAGCGGATAACACTTGCTCCTCATAGCGTTTCACTTCATGCAGCCACTGCTCACGTACAGGCACGCCCTGCGAAGCGCAGTAGTAATCCCACACGGCCCCGAAAGGGTAGGATTTGAACTCCTCGGTCAAAGCCAGCCGTGAGGTGAAATCGCCTGCAAGCTCGATCCTTTTCAGCTCATCCACCGGTTCCAGCATGGCCCGGAGGAGCGCTTTGATCGTATTGCGGGTGCCGATGACCCATGCTGCAATATGATTGATGCTGCCGTCAAAGAAATCCAGGCCGATGCTCGTTCTCGGCAGCAAATCACCCCGGACCAGCTCGCGGGCGATTTCGAGCAGCTCATCATCCATCGTTACGACATGATCGCTGTCCCAGCGCACGGGACGGCTGACATGCAGCAGCAAATGTTCGCTGAACATCAGGATGGACGTCAGCTTGTTGCTGATCACTTCAGTCGGATGAAAATGCCCGGCATCGAGGCAGACCGCTTTCCCCCGCGACAGCGCGTAGCCCATATAAAATTCGTGCGAACCCACAACGTAGCTCTCGGAGCCCAAACCAAACAACTTGCTCTCCACCGCGTCGATGTTATACGACGGATCGATCTCTTCGCTGAAAATCTCGTCAAGCGAATCGCGCAGCCGCTGGCGCGGTGACAGGCGGTCGACCGGCGTATCCTTGTACCCGTCAGGTACCCAGCTATTGGTCACGCAGGGCTGACCCAGCTCGCGGCCGAAATGCTCGGCAATCTTGCGGGATGCCTTGCCGTGGCGGATCCAGAACTGGCGGATTTCCTCATCCGCATGGCTGAGTGTAAAACCGTCGGCCGCTTTCGGATGGGAGAAATACGTAGGATTGAAATCCAGACCGAGTCCCTGATCTTTGGCCCAATCGACCCAACGCTGAAAATGGCGGGGCTCGAGCTCGTCAAGGTCAACCTTCTCTTCAGTGTCCGCATATATCGCATGGAGATTTACTTTATGCTTGCCGGGGATCAAGGACAAGGCTTTCTCCAGATCGTCTCTCAGCTGATCCGGTGTGGCGGCGCGTCCCGGATAACTGCCGGTTACCGCAATTCCTCCGCTAAGCTCCGCGTCTCTGAACAGAAAACCTCGCACATCGTCCCCCTGCCAGCAGTGGAGCGAAATTTTAATTTGCGCCAGCTTTTCCAGCGCCTGGTCGACGTCGATCCCATGCTGGGAATATAGCGTTTTGGCATCCTCATAGCTCTTCCGAATTTGTTGATCCATGTTACTTGCCTCCCGAAAATTGGATTTGGTAAATGATCATTTCTTCACGATCCTATTCCAGCGTTCCTTCACGCCGGCCGCGAGTGTGCCCGGTATATAGCGGGTCACTTCAAAAGATTCGGCAACGGTTCTTCTGGCTTCGTGAATATCGCTGAACACTCCAGTTTGGATCATTTGGACCATCAGGTTGCCGAGCGCCGTGGATTCGACGGGGCCTGCGCAGACCTCCCGGCCGGTGGCGTCCGCCGTCAGCTGGCAGAGCAGTTCGTTTTTCGCTCCGCCGCCCACAATGTGCAGGACTTCGACGGGTTCTCCGGTCAGCGTTTCCAGCTCATCCAAGTACGTGCCGTAGCTTAAAGCCAAGCTGTCGAAGATGCAGCGTGCCACCTGGGCCACCGACTCCGGAACCTTCTGCCCGGTGTCCCTGCAAAAGCGGCGGATCTCCTCCGCCATATCCGGCGGATTTAGGAACCGGTCGTCATTGCAGTCGATCAGACTGCGGTAAGGCTCGCTCTGCTCCGCCATTTGAACCAGCTCAGCAAAGCTGTACCGGTCTCCGCTCTGCCGGCGGACTTCCTGTATTAACCAGAGGCCAGTAATATTTTTCAAAAAACGATATGTTCCGTAAGCGCCCCATTCATTGGTGTAGTTCGCTGCCATCGTTTCCTTCGTGTTCAGGGGCTGATCCCGCTCCACGCCCAGAAGGGACCATGTACCGCTGCTCAAGTAGGCCCAGGAACTCCCCTCACGGGCGGGCACTCCAAGCACCGCGGAAGCGGTATCATGGGTTGCCGCAACGACTAGGCTGCATAACGGCAAATCGTACCGCTGCTGAAGTGCCGGGTCCAGCCCTCCAAGGGGGGTTCCCGGCTCGGTCAGCGCGGCAAACTGTTCCCGCCGCATCCCGAGAATGGACAACAGCTCTGCATCATAATCCCGGCTCTGCAAGTTCAGCAGCTGGGTGGTGGACGCGTTGGTCACTTCGTTGATCCGCCTGCCTGACAGACGGAAATACAAATAATCCGGTACGAGCAGAACCTGGTCTGCCCGTGCCCGTTCTTCCCGGTCATGTGCAAACAGCTGGTAGATCGTGTTGAACGTCAGCTGCTGGATGCCTGTCTTCTCATACAGGGCTTCGCGGGAAATCAGCTTTTCCAGCTCCGCCGGGGCCGAATCCGTCCGCCGGTCACGGTACGCATAGACTTCCCTAAGCCTCCTGCCTTCCCGGTCGACCAGTGCATAATCCACCGCCCAGGTATCGATCCCCAAAGTACAGGAATCGACGCCGGCCTTTTTGGCTGCCTGCAGCCCTGCAACGATTTGCTCCAGCAAATGCTCGATATCCCAATACAGAGAGCCGTCCAGCTCACGGAAGCCGTTGTCGAATCGGTGGATTTCCTCCAGCGTCAGCTTGGAATCCTTCAGCCTTCCGAGAACGAGGCGCCCGCTTGATGCCCCGATGTCAACGGCGATATGAGCATCCATACCTCCATCCCCTTTCTGTACCAAGTTCGTCCTCTTTCATGGAAACGCTTTCGAATCACACTGCCATATCAGGAATAGATTCTGCCGCCAGCCTTTCGGCTGCTTCCATACACCTTGTCGCGGAACATTTCCAGCGTTCCATAACCAGATCTTGTTCTATCCTCCTATTTATCATAAAATGATTAACACCCCGGGTAACTTAGGTGAAAGCGACATTTTACCCGGTAATTCCGACATAGCGAGGATAATCATCATGCCTAAGCGTACGGTAAGGCTGCTGAGCGGAAGGGAGTATTTCAACAATTGGGATGACTTCTCGATTTTCGTAAACCGCAACGCCGAGTCCTATGAGTTAACCGAACATCACCATGATTTTCTGGAAATGAGTTATGTCAGTGAAGGAACCGGGTATCACCATACAGGCGATGAGGTCATGTCCGTATCTGCGGGGGACCTGTTCGTCATTCCGATCGGCGCTTCGCATGTGTTCCGGCCGGGGTCAACGGCCAAGGACCGTCAGCTGATCGTGTATAACTGCCTGACTTCCATGGAGAATGCCACCAAGATTTTGGAAATGGTGCCTGGAGGCGATGAGCTTGGAAGGCTTCTGGCTTTTAACGAAATCATGCACTACCGCGACCGTGACGGCGAAGCCAAAGGCTGGTTTGAACGGCTCTATCGTGAGTATTCGGTGGAACGTACCGGAAGGGAAACCGCCTTGTACGCAGGCATGCTTCAGCTGATGATCTGCATCATCCGGATTCACGAAGCCGCGGTGGAAGGGGCAGCGCCGCCTACCGTAGGTATGGACCATGTGCTGTCTATGCTTCATGGCCATTACAGCCGTCCGTTTACCGTAGAGGAGCTTGCCGGTGAGCTCGGGATTGGGGAGCGGCAGTTTCAGAGGCTGTTCGTCAAACATACCGGACTCACACCCATCAAGTATCTGCAGCGGATCCGGATTCAGGAGGCTTGCCGCCTGCTCCGGTCAAGTCACCGCCGGATTCACGATATCTCAGGCGCCGTAGGGTATACGGACATCGCGTTTTTCAACGGGCTCTTCAAGAAGATTACCGGCATGACGCCAAGGGAATACCGGCAGTCACACGCATCCATAACGAGGACGGCCGCCGGAACGGAAGATTAGTGTAACCATGTAATATTCATATACACTATGCATATACACAAATAAAGCCAGCCCCAAGGGGCTGGCTTCCTTCATGCAATATTGTTCAGGACATTTCCGCGGCAATCCGCACCGTGTCTCTTCCGGCCCGCTTGGCATCGTACAGCGCCCGGTCGGCCATCTTCAGCAGCCGCCGCAGCTCGGCATCCGGCCAATTGCCTCCTCCTATAGGGAGCACTCCCGCGGATGTGTCTTCCATCCCCGCTGTAAGACCTCCATCACGGACCCAAGCTGACGACGGGCCAGTCTCGCCCGCCTCCGCGCTCGCCGCTGCTTCCATTCTCGCCAAGCCCGCCGCAGGCAAGCCGGCGGCACCAAAGCTTGCCGTCATCGACAGTGGGCCGCCCACTGTCTCAAGCGGCTGCAGGGCAAGGCTGGCGCGTATGCGCTCCGCTGCTCCGGCAGCCTCTACCGGGCTGAGCCCCGGAAGGGCGACCACAAACTCCTCGCCCCCGTACCTGCCAAACACATCCTCGGGTCGCAGCTGCTCACGGCATACCTCGACGATGTGCATCAGGGCGTCATCGCCCGTATCATGCCCGAACTCATCGTTGATCCGCTTGAAGTGATCGATGTCGAACAGCAGCAGCGACATTGGCTCCTCCTGTTTCAGGCAGTCGTACAGCAGGCCGCTGGCCAGCTTCATAAAATGGGCACGATTGTAAATCCGCGTCAACCCGTCATAGTAAGCCAGCTGGCGAAGCTCTTCCTGAAGACGCGCTTTCTCGGTGACATCGATCAGCACGATCAGCCGTCCGGCCGGCTGCCCGCCCTGATTGCGGATGACAGACGTCCGGATTTGATAGTTGAAGTCCCTCTCTCCAATATGCCAGTTCAATTCCTGAATATCCGCTGCTGAACCGCTATCCGTATCCGGATCGTAATGAAGCAGCGGTCCACCGGCGTGCTTTTCCCACAGCCCTTCCAGCGGCTCCCCGATGGACGAGACGCCGAGCTCTGGAATCATGGCGCCGGCGGCAGGGTTGTAATCGACCAGCCGGTTGTCCCTGTCGAGTACCAGCACCCCGTCACGCATGCTGGCAAACAGCTTGTCCCGGGCAATCGGAGCGACGTGAAATAATCCTTTGGACACAAGCGCCCATAAGTAAAGCGCTGAAGTCACCGTCATGATCACCGGGATCGGATCCATCCCTTCAGGGGTTAGACCGCCCAGGTAAAGAAAGTCTCCGGCTAGCGGCAGCACCAGGCCGATCAGCATCGTGCCGAGCTGAAAGCGGTAAGAAGGCATTCTCCGCCAGTGCCTCAGCAGAAGCACGACACCGCCGATCATGCAGCCGAACGTGTAAGCACCTTGAATAATATACCAGGGACCCCCCACCACGTCCGCCTTAAGGCTGGACCCGCCTGCCCGCAGGACAATGTCGCGGTAATAGAGGTGATGCCAATCGTTCGTCATGACCAGCAGCAGTGTGACCGCGGGAATGATGAACATGGTTATCTTGAGGCGCCTTCCCAAATAACGCTCCATACCGAGATAGGACATAATGATGAGCAGATTCAGCGGAGGCAGAAACGGCATGCCCAAGTATTCGAACTTGATCCAGAACTTGATTTCTTCGAGCGAACCGCTGGCAAGTTCAAGCGCGGACCCGAACGTATAAATGGCTGCCAAAAGGCTGAACGCAAAAAAGGTTCTCACCATGGTGAGCTTGGACCTTCCCGACAAGGCATATAAACCCATCAGAAGATTTAACACACCGGCGGATACGATCAGAGTCAGGACAGCGGAGTAAGGTGTTCCCATAAGGTTGCAGGCTCCAAATCATGTGTGGTTAGCCGGAGCCGTCGCGGTCCGGTCATTGTTATCCCGATGTTACCACAGGAAATAAGGGCAAGGATACAGAAAAATAATCATCCCGCCATACGAGATGGCGGGATGATGACGGGATTGAATCCCCTGGATGCCTTTCATTCAAGACAGCCATATATATATGCCGGTCCAAATCATTTAAAATACTGAGCCAAATGTTCGGCAGCTTTCACGATCCCCTGCCGCTCCGCCTCGATCGATCCCCAGAACCGGTGATCTTCGAGCTCGATACTTACCGCTCCCTGATAACCAAGCCGGTCAAGCCTTACGGCAACCTTGCTCCATTCCACTTCACCATGCCCAGGGATCGTATAGCGCCATGACCCTTCGGAGAAGCCATACTTCTCCCCAAAGGTTGCGGGGATGACGCCGCACTCGTACAGTTCATCGTGCAAAATTTCCGTATCCTTGCCGTGGCAGTGAACGACTCGGTCACCGAATTCGCTTAAAGCGCGGAGATAATCAATGCCCAGCCGGACCAGGTGGGAAGGATCATAGTTGAGCCCGAAATGCCGCGAAGGGATCGCTTCGAACATCGCTCTCCACATTTCCGGCGTACATCCCAGCGTCGGATAATACGGCGCCGGGCCGGGCCAGCCCTCGATCGCCATATAAACGCCCTTCTCCTCAGCATGGCGGACCAGTTCCGGAAACGTATCCTTCCAGATAGCGAAGCCCTCCCTGCGTGGGAGCGTATGGTCTTCCGGGACGAGACACATAAACATGACGCTGCCGCCGAGTTCCGAAATTCCTTCCATTTGCTGTTTTACTGAGGTCACAGCCGCCTCTCTTACAGAGTCGTCGCGGCTGAGAAGCTTTGCCGTCTGCTGGGCATCGACCGATCCGATCCCGATGCCGGCCTCCTCGCACGCCTGCTTTACTTCCGGAGTCAGCTGCGGAACATCCAGAATATCGAGTCCGGCTTCTGCTGCCCACAGAGCCGTTTGCCGGATACCTTCCGCACCGATTTTGGGTGGTATCCGCATTCCGATAGGATTGCTCATTAGACGTTTTCCTCCTCTGTTATCGATGCGGCCTGCGGGACATAGCCTGCCGCCTGGTAGATCATCTCGGACAGCTTAACAACCTTCAGGGCGAATTCTCCAGGCACCAATACTTCATGCCGTCCCAAAATCGCGTCGATGAAGCTTTTGTCCTGATTCGTCGTCTGCTCCGGCAGATCAGGGACGATCGGTTCCTGCTTCAGCCGCCGCAGCGTGATTTTTCCGTTGTCATAGAAGATACCGCCGTCCTCGCCGCAGAACACAAAGGTTTCATGCCAGCAAGGTGCATAGCCGACCAGATTCAATCCAGCCACAGCGCCTTCCGCAAACCGGATCGAGGTAAAGGTATCGATCTCGACCGGCGCACCATGCATATGCAGCTGCGGTTTGACGTCTACCGGCGTCAGCCCGGTGGTCCAGAGCAGCACGTCGATAATGTGGCTGCCGGAATCCATCAGGAAGCCGCCCCCGGAGAGCGCCGGGTCTTGCCGCCAGGAACCGGGCGTCCCCTGTCTCCATTCCTGATACAGCGAAGCGGTAACCGAGGTGACCTTGCCGATGACGCCGCTCGCAATGGCATCCCTTATGTACAGGAACTCAGGTTGAAAGTGGCGCTGATACGATACCTGCAAAATTTTCCCCGCCTGCTCGGCGGTATGAATCAGCAGCTCGGCCTCGGCCGAAGAGCAGGTCATCGGCTTCTCGATCAGAACATGCAGACCGCTGCTGAGCACATCCTGCGCCTGCTGAAAATGCTGGGTGTGCGGTGAACAGATCACGACCGCGTCCAGCTCTGCCTGTGCCAGCATGTCCTCGTAATTCGAATACTGGCGGGCTTCGCGAAGCTCGAATTTTTCCACAAATGCATTCCGATTTTTGTCACTGGTGTCCGTCAAAGCTGTAATTTGAACCTCCGGTAGTTCCAGCAGTTGTCTGGCATGCCAAGCGGCGATGCCTCCCGTGCCGATGATGCCTACGCGAACTTTGCTCATGTACACAGCCTCCTCAATAAAATACGGTACAGTAAGGATACTTCCATACGGCTTGCCGGCTTCATCTCAGCAGTATTTTATGTCATCCCCATTATAGAAATGAAAGCGCATCCGAACAATGCAATATAACGACAACTTGACGGCCGTCCTGTCACGATTTCACAGAAAGGCGGCACTTTTGAAACTGAAGCTATTACTTCTGTCAGCCGCTTATTTTCTAAACGCTCGATGATAAGCGGATATAATAGCTCCGATATGGAAAAAGCTGAATTATACTCATTACAAGGACAAAGGAAGCTGGCCCATGGATATACATGCGATTAACAGCTGGATCAGGCAGCTCGCCCACAATTACTTTTTGATCGTCATCGCCGCGGTCGTCTTTTTTCTGTTCAAAGCGGTGCTCGGTTATTTAACCTACCGCCATTACGATAAGAAGCTGGAAGCATTAAATCGTAAGCTGGACAGGTTAACGGATGAGCTGGGCAAAATCAAACGCGATTGACGGCAAAGCACCGCCAGCTTCTAAACGAGAGCTGACGGTGTTGAACGGTTCACGCGAGGTTAGCGGTTTACGGATACAGGCCAATTTCGGCGATCTGCAGCTCCGCGCCACCATTGTTCGCCGTCACGTTGAGCCGGTAATACGAATAAGCGGTCGTGTTGCTAAAGGTATACGTTTTCGTCAGGAAGCGGCTTGCAAAGGTTTGGCCTGTACGGGTATCCAGCGTCGTCCAGCTCGTGCCGTTATTCGATCCCTGAAGTGACCAATTCTTCGGATCCCTTGCTGGAAAATCATTAGCTGACGTTACCGAGTAGGAAGTGGCGATATGGGATGCCCCCCCGCCGAATTGATACTGAATCCATCCCGCATTCGTAAAAATCAGCCATTTCGTTGAGCTGCTCCCGTCAAACGCCTTCTCCTTCTCTTCGCCGGATGGACTACCCATTGCGCTCGCGGATACCGTGCCGCCCGTCGTCAACGATCCGTTAGCGGGTGCGCTCAGCGCACTGTTGATCGCCGCCGCGTAGTCCGCCGCCGACCCTCCGCCCGGATTGTTCAAAATGGCGTCATAATACCAGATAAAACCTCCCTGGATGCCCGCCGACGACTTCCACGCGCTCATCCGGCTGTTGACTTGAGCCGGGGTGTTGCCGCCGCTGGACGTTTTGCTGTCCAATCCCGGCATTACCGTCATCCCGAGCTGGCTGCTCCAGGCTGCCGGATCATTCCCCGCTCCTCCGTCGTATACCTGCAAATACACACGGTCCACGCTGGATCCCAGTTGGGATTTGACGCTCTGCCAATAGCTGACGTTGGTATAAGGACACAGCGTGATCTTCAAGCCCATCCCGGACAGCATCTTGCCAAAGGCGACCGCCGAATTAACGTCGTATATGTCCTCGTTGTCAAAGCTCACCGCATCAACCCCAAGCGCCGACTTGAGCGCAGCAAAGTTTTTGTACAAAATGCTTCCGGTTCCCGTCCCTTGAGTGGCGACGAGATTTTTGATGTTCTGGAAATCGCTCACACCCCATGAACCAACGCTGATCTCAAGGCGCTTCACCGAGGTGGGCGCCTGCTTGAGCGAAGCCAGCTCGGCAGGCCATGATGCTTTGCCGACATAGGTGCCGTTAGATACCACCGGTTGATCGTTATACACCAGATCCCCGTTGCTGTTGACATGGATAGTCCACAGCATGACCGTCGTGAAACCGGAAGCTTTCAGCGTGTTCATCGTGTCGGTTCCCCCTGCATAGAACGGACCGCCGCCGTAAATCACGGATTCGGGTACCGTCTCTGCCGATGCGCTCCAGGGCAGCAGTCCAAGGAGCAGAAGGCAGCTCATGAGCGCTTTGAATGCTTTTCCTTTCAAACCAGTTCACCTCTCTACACAAAATGGATGGTTTCGGCTAATATACCGCAGATGAAACGTGGTGCCATCTAACGATATGTGTCATATTCGGCGTTCAGAATCAGATCTTGCATGACGGCTTCCGGGCATGCCAACAATCCGACGTTCGCCCGGAACCTCGGATTGTGGATGTACCATTTATTTTATTTTGTTGATATGCAGCATGTATTCACCGCGCTGGAGCGGATTCAGCTGCCTCCGTTGATTGACGGGGATCGGCGAGGCAGCAGTGATGTATCCGCCCGGCTTAACCGACATCACGCCTTCTCCCCCTGTGAGCCCGTGCAGCTCGGTTTTTAAGATGTCGGCATTTCGCACCGGAATCGTTCCCGTGACATATACGCTGCCGTGATCGAACTTCGGTTCTTCAAACGTCCCGTCCAGCGCCGTGACCCGAAACAGCACTTTGCTGATGCTCGATTCGGGAAGGCTGATCTGCAGCTCGCTGACCGGTTCGTACACCTGGGTCCCCGCTCTTTCCAGCGCTTTCATCAGAACAAGCGGTGTCAGCAGGCGGAAATCCTTTGCCGTAGATACGGGACTGCTGTAACCGCTATGGGTCAGGGTAACCGTGATATCGGTAACGCCCCACCCGTACAGCCCTTCCTGGAGGACCTCCGTTACGGTTTCCCGGATCGCCTTTTGAAACGACAGCGGAAGCGATCCCAGTTCAACCTCCAGGCGGTATACCAATCCGGAATCTACAGGCCCCGGATCGACGCGGAAGCCGACCGTTGCCCAGAACGGGTTGTCCGGCTCGCCCATGCTTTCCGCCGCCTCCCCGGAAGATACCGGCTTTTCGATGCAGATCACTTGCGGTGCCGAGAAAGCAGCCTCAATCGCATACCTCTCTCTCAGCGTTTCGAGCAGCACTTCTTGCTGCACCTTGCCGAAGACATGGATGATATTTTCGTGGGTATGAGAGTCATATACATACTGCAGAAACGGGTCTTCCAGGGTCAGTTCACTCAGCGCCTGATGAAGCGGGTGTCCATCTTCCGGCCGGACGGCGGATACCTGCACTTGAATTGGAGGCTTCTGAAAACGAAATACCTTCATGCTCTCTGACACGCAGCCGATCACGTCCCCTACTTTCACCTGCTCGCTGCCAAAAATCGCAATATCCCCGGCATCGACCTGTTGAACCGGTTTCCTTTCGCCATCTTTCAGCCCGTACAGCTGCTTGATTTTAATCCGTTCCGACAGGCCATCCTGCGTCATGACCGTCACATCAGCCCGGGTCTGCAGCTGTCCGCCAAACAATCGGACAAAAACGAGCCGTTCCCCGCCCGCCTGGACAACCACTTTGAAGACCAATCCTGACAACGGCAGAGCGGACAGCGCCTGCGATGCTTGGACAGGAAAATAACGGGCCAGCCCGGAGAGCAGCTCCCGAACCCCCAAACCTCTCGCCGCCGATCCGGCAAACAGCGGAAACGCAAGTCCCTGCCGGCTTTGTCTGCCCAGCTCTTGCCTCAGCCGCTCTTCAGTTATAACCTCATTATTTGCGAAATCCTCCATCAGCGCTTCGCTGCCCAAAGCCAGCACTTCGATCCAGCCGGAACCTCCGGGATCCGCCGGAACCACTTGAACAGACTCGGTTCCCTCTTGCTGGGCAACTGACACCTCACATATGCGTTCATCCAGCAGCTTGCGGATTAATTCCCGCACCCGAATGAAATCCGCACCCAGCCGATCGATTTTATTAATAAAGAAAATAACCGGGATTCCGTGCTCCTTGAGTGTCTGCATCAGCACCCGTGTCTGTGCCTGAACTCCCTCAACCGCGGATACGACCAGAATCACGCCGTCCAGAACGCCAAGGGAATGTTCGACTTCGGAGATGAAGTCCGCATGCCCCGGTGTATCGATTACATTCACCTTCAGATCGCCCAGCATAAACGACACGGCTGCCGCTTTGATGGTGATCCCCCTTCTCCGTTCCATGTCCAAAGAGTCGGTGATCGTACTGCCTTGGTCGACCGATCCCGCTTCCTCGATTACCCCTGCCTGATACAGAATTTGCTCCGTCAAAGTCGTTTTGCCGGCGTCAACATGGGCCAAAACTCCAATATTTATCGTATCGTTCATATCGCTCTAACCTCACAGGTTTCATTAGATTGGATCCTTTCGGTTTCGTGTCGATATAGCGTTGCCGCATGCGTACCGCCTCCTGTATCATTTGTAAACTTATTGTATCCCTCTTCCGGACATCCGGAACGGGTATAAAATGCTTATAGCTAAAAAATATCCGGCCATGCATTTTAAATAGCGCCAAAAAAAGACCGCTCCCATCAGGCCGGTAACCGGCTTGATGGGGCGATCCCAACAAAATTGCAGCAATTCAGTGATATTATATTTTGAACGAGATGGATATATCCTCGACTTTTCGGGACCAGATCATATGATGCTGCCCCTCTCCCCAATGGTTGTCCAGCACATAGTCCGCCTCGCCAAATTTCCGGGTCCAGATCCGCTGGGCGTTCCGATACCCGCTGTCCAGGCAGAATTGCGAGATGCCTTTTGCCTGCAGCGTGAGCAGCATGGTGCTCCAGAGCGTGCTGCCGATACCTTGGCCATGGAGCTCGGGGTGAACCAGAACGGTCCCGACTTCGATCACATCCCTTAGCGCATGGCCGGTGGATTCATCAATCAGGGAGCTGGAAGGCCCATACTCGATCGTTCCGGCGATCTTGCCTTCCAACCATGCGATGAGAAAATAACGCTGGCGGCCTTGCGATTCCAAATCCTGTCTGAGGTAATCATGCTTAGAGGCGATTTCATGTTCGATATCATCGTGCAGGTCGGCTATGCCTTCCTTCTCAAACGTATCCGTGATAACCAGCCTAAAAAACGTATGTATTGCCTCGACATCCGCTGCCTTTGGTCTTCTGATCTCCAATTTCCCCATATGCCAACCCCCAAACCGGCTTCAGTATTCTATTAATATATCATGAAAGGGGATAACGGATGGATGAAAAAAACCGCCCGGAAGAATCCGGACGATTCATTGCACTGCGCTTGCATCGTGATAACCGTTAGGAGACGACGAACTGAACGACGAGAGGAGTTCCTCCGTCCAGTGCATCACCTCCTGGAATGGTGATGGCGGTCGTCGTGACCGAGGACGTGTCCGCCGTCTGGAGCATTCCGTTGATAAAAAGATTGTAATATTTATACGCTCCAGGAAAAGCCGTGGCCGCCGTGCCTGCATCATTCGTAAATGCCGTAGCGGCCACAGTGAACGCAGCCCCTGTTCCGGTCCCCGAACCGATCGTGGACGTATACCGCAGGCTGTTCTGGTATGGTGTTACAATAGGCATCCTTGCTCACCTCCCTTCTCTATCAATAGATGCGATAGGATCAGAGAAGTGAGGGCAAGTCTATAAAAATGGATGAAAACAGCGGTAGATTCATAGCCGGCTTTACCGCGCCTATTGGCTTCGCAGCAACAAAGGCGATTAACGCATTTTGGGTTATATCAATTTACACTTGCAAAGCGTATTTTTCACGGGCAAGGCGCGTAGCTTCAACCATGTTCCGGAGCGAGGCTACGGTCTCTCCGATTCCCCGGGTTTTGAGTCCGCAGTCCGGGTTGATCCAGAAGAGCTTCGGATCCAGCACCCGCAGAGCCCGGTCGATCATCCGGGTCATCTCCTCTACGTCCGGAACGCGGGGACTATGAATGTCATAAACGCCGAGGCCGATACCCAGCGGGTAGGTATTCTCTTCGAAGCTCTGAATAAGCTCCCCGTGGCTCCGCGAGGTTTCAATGGAGATGACGTCCGCGTCCATGTCAATGATGGAATCGATCATGTCATGGAATTCGCAATAGCACATATGGGTATGGATTTGCGTCGAATTCTGCACCGTGCACGTGGTCAGCCGGAACGCCTTCACCGCCCATTCGAGATAGCCTTTCTGGTCCTGTTCCTTCAGAGGGAGCCCTTCACGAACGGCCGGCTCATCCACCTGGATCATGCCAATCCCCGCACTCTCCAGCGCCTCGACCTCTTGCCGTAATGCATAAGCCAATTGGTAGGCGATTTGCTCGCGGCTGATGTCATCGCGGACGAATGACCAGTTCATTATGGTGATCGGCCCGGTGAGCATGCCCTTGACCGGCAGCTTCGTCTTGGATTGGGCATACGCGGTCTCCTTGACCGTCATCGGCTTCTCCCAAGCGACGTCGCCGAAAATAATCGGCGGTTTGACGCAGCGGGAGCCGTAGGATTGAACCCAGCCGTTCTGCGTAAAGGCAAATCCCGCCAGCTTTTCCCCGAAAAATTCGACCATGTCCGTCCGTTCAAATTCGCCGTGAACGAGCACATCAAGTCCGATTTCCTCCTGCAGCTGTATCCAGAGATCGATTTGTTCCCGGATAAAATTCGTGTACTGCTCGGCGTTCCATTCGCCTTTGCGCCACAGCTGGCGTGCCTTGCGCACTTCCGCCGACTGCGGGAAGCTGCCGATAGTCGTCGTTGGCAGAATAGGCAGCTGCCACCGTTCCTGCTGCACGTCGAGGCGCTTCGCAAAAGCAGCTTCACGCTGCGCAGGCTCCGCGCTGACAGCGGCCACCGCCTGCTGGATATCGGTGCGGTTGCGTTCGCCGGAACGCTTGAGCGCGGTTACCGCCGCTTCACTCTTTTCCAGCTCAGCAGAAATCACCGATGCTCCGGATTGAACGGCCTTGCTCAGCAGCACGATTTCTTCCAGCTTCTCATCGGCAAAAGCCAGCGCACCCAGAAGTTCGGGCTGAAGCTTCGTTTCTGCCTGAACCGTGACGGGTACGTGCAGCAGGCTGCAGGAGGACTGAATCACCAGCCGTTCAGACGGCACGGTCGCCGTGATCTCGTTCAGCAGATCGAGCTTTTCGCGCAGGGATGCTTTCCAAATGCCGCGTCCATCGATGACACCCGCTCCAAGCACTTTATCCTGCGGAAACCCGAAGTCACGGATGGATTGCCGGTTCCCTGCCCCTCCGTGGACCAGATCCAGCCCGATACCGTCGACCGGCAGCTGTGTAACCTCTTGATAACGTTCGACTGCTTCAAAATAGGTCTGCAGCATGACTTTGACGCCTGGCGCCGCAGCTTTGAGCGTTTGGTAAATCTTCTGCAGCCGGCTGACGTCTGTATCGCTTAGCTTCGTTACGAGAATCGGCTCATCCACCTGCACCCAGTTGACGCCTTCCTGTTCCAGCTCCTTCAGAACCTGCACGTACAGCGGCAGCAGACGATCAAGCCAGGCGTCCGTTTCCGATGCGGCATACCCTTTGGACAGCTTCAGAAAAGTGAGCGGTCCGAGGATGACCGGTTTTCCTTCGATGCCAAGCTTGTCCTTGGCCTCACGGTAAGCCGCAAGTGGTTTGTTCTCGGTAAGGACAGGCGTGATGCGGCCCAGTTCCGGCACGATGTAGTGGTAGTTCGTATTGAACCATTTGGTCATTTCGCAGGCGGTGGCGTCTTTGCTTCCTCTCGCCATCGCGAAGTAGACGGATACGGGAACGGGCCCGCCGTTGTATTCAAAACGTTCCGGAATCATCCCGAACATGGCTGCTGTGTCCAACACATGATCATAATAGCTGAAATCGTTGACCGGGATCAGATCGATTCCTTTGTCCCGCTGATTGCTCAGATGATTCAAACGAATGTCCTGCAGCTGCGCGTGCAGCTCCGCTTCTTCGATTTTACCGGACCAAAACGCCTCCAGCGCCTTCTTCCATTCCCGGTTTGCGCCGATGCGCGGATATCCCAAACTGCTGCTGTATGCCATCTTCGTTACCCCTTTGCAAATTGTTACCAAAAAGATAACACGTGACGTCTGCTGCCGTATAACTGGAAATAACTATATCTAGTTATAGCCGCAAACTATAACGACCGCTCTTGTTCTAACCAAAATAAGCTCCACAGGCGGCTTGTTTACCCGCAACTGCAGAGCTTTATCCATACTTTATTTAACGGACAGCAGACTGTCCGATATGAACGTCAGCTGAGCTTCCAATGATACTGGATCGTTGTATGTGTCCGCCTTCGGATTCAGCTGAAATACATGACCTGCTTTAACCGCAGGCAAGCTTTTCCATACCGGGTTGTCATAGACGATATTCGGGTCGCTTGTGTCTCCTGACCACGGACATGTGAAAATGATATCTCCGGCAAATTCCGGGAGCTTCTCCATAGAGATGGTAGCCCAGCCGGTCCCGCTGTCAATCGCTTCCTTCTGTGCTTCCGGCGGCGCCTTCAAGCCGAATTCGTCATATATGATTTCTCCGCCGCGGCCGAAATTATGTCCAAACACGTACAGCCCTTTGGCATAAGGGTTCAGGATGGACACCGTTTTGCTGCCTACCGCTTCCTGAATCTTGGGCTTCAGTTCATTGATCTTGTTTTCCCACTGCTCGACCCAAGCCTTCGCTTCTGCTTCTTTACCGGTTAGTTTTCCGAAGTCGATCATCTGATCCTTGTAATTCTTTTTACCGTATTCGATGGCGACAACCGGTGCAATCTGCTCCAGCTGATCGATTCCGTCCGTCCCGGTATAGGTGATGATCAGATCCGGTTTCAGCGACAGAATTTTTTCGGGCGATGGCTCGCTGCCGACGCTTTCGACGCCGTCCAGCATGCCCTCGAAATACGGATTCTCCATAGCGCCTTCCAACACGCCGACCGGCTTGACGCCTAGCGCCAGAAAGTACCCTGTATAGAAATTCGTCAAATCGACGATCCGCTGCGGATGCTCGGGTACCTGAACATCGCCGTTGCCCGCTTGGAACGTAACCGTTTTACCCGTTCCGGAAGACTCATTCCCCCCGGCTTGGGATGAAGGCGTGTCAGACGATGATCCTGCTGAAGCAGTTCCAGCGGCCTCACCTCCGCTTCCCGACGTCCCCGACCCTGCATTGGATCCGTTCCCGCCGCAGGCCGCCAGCAGCAGGGCTATTCCTAACACACAGACCATCAGCGTGTATGGTCTTATAAATTTAAACAACTGAATCCACCCCTATGTATTTGATATTGAGAATCATTATCAATATAACATGACACTTCGGAGGTGGCAATCCATTTTTTAAGTCATCTGTATTATCTGTTTCACAGTGGCTTCCCAGATGTTTCTTTGTCCATCCCCGCTCTCGTTTGTATCCCCCTTCGTTCAGAAAGAACCAGTCCGGCGACGGTTAACAATGCGCCCCAGACCGCGGCTGCTGTGATCTCCTCGTTGAGAATCAAGGCCGCCGCTGCCACGGTGATGACCGGCACGAGATAGATATATACACTGGTCTGTACGGGCCCAAGAACACCAACGCTCCAGTTCCAGGTGACAAAGCATACCGCGGATGCACCCAGCCCAAGAAACAGCAGATTGGCAATATTGGTGCCATCGGACAAACGCTCGAGGTTACCGGGCAGACCCTCAGTAAGCAAGACCGGAAGCATAAACAGAAGACCATAGAAAAAGATCCGCCGCGTACAACCAATGGTATGATACCCCAGCCGGCTTATTTTGCGCGTGAGGATCGAATAGATTCCCCAAAACACGCATGCAAGTGCTGCCAGGGAATCCCCGATCGGATTCAGCTTCAGCACAGCGCTTCCTTGCAGCGTGAGCAGCACCACTCCACTCATGGCCACCGCGAAGCCCACGAAAAACAGCCCATCCAGCCTCCCTTCTTTTAAGATAAGCCTGGACGTTACCGCGGTGACAAAAGGGGCGACCGAAACGATGATGCCAACGTTGGAAGCAAGCGTATAGGTTAGCGCCACATTTTCCAGCAAGAAATACAAGGTTACCCCGCAAAGGCCCGCCCCCGCAAACAGCAGCTCTTCCCGGATCCGCCGGAATGGAATCATTCGGGGATGAACGGCAAGCAGTGCCACATATCCGATTGCGAAACGCAGCAGCAAAATGGCGAAGGGTTCAAAATCGTCCAGAAGCACTTTGGTCGATATGAACGTCGTCCCCCAAATCAGAATCGTCAACAAGGCGGTCATATGGCCAGCGTTCCGGCTTTCGGACAGCTTCATACGCCTTTTGCCCCCTTAGTTGGCAGGACAGGCTCCATCTGCCGTTCATTCCCGAAAATTCGCATATACTGGCGCGGCGTTAGCCCGATAAATCGCTTGAAAAAGTTGCTGAAATGGCTTTGATCACTGAACCCGGTCAGCAGTGCCGTATCCGCCGGAGGCGTTCCCTGTTCCAGCAGTTTCTTGGCGTGTCCGATCCGCACCGTCTCCAGGTAGCTGTATGGCGATATGCCCCGTTCCCGGGTAAACGAGCGTAAAAAGTGGTACTTGCTGAGCCCTGCCAAAGCGCTTAAGTTATCCAGTGAAATGGCCCCTGCGAAGTTCGTCTCCATGTAATCACACACATCCTGAAAGCCCGCTCCCCCCTCATAAGCCTCGCAGGCCGAGACATCCGTATATTCATGAATCAGCTGTCCCATCAGCAAAAAGAACTGTTCTTCCTTGATAAAATCAGACTCTCCCTCACAGATCATGGCATGAATTTCCCTCAGCGAAGGGGCAAGCTCGCTCTGGTACAGGACGGTTTGCGCAAACGCCGGCAAATAGCTTCGGCCCGTAATTTCCTGCGCGATTTCCATCATCCGCTGAGACTGGACATTTATGCAGCGGTAATCCAGGGCACGGCCGTCCACTTGCTCGCAGGCATGAACATCACGCGGATTAAAAATGATGATATCGCCAGGATTGATGATATATTCCCGCTGCTGGCATTCCAAGTAGCGCTGCCCACCTTCTATAAATCCAATTACGTAATAGTCGTGAAAATGAGGGGGAAATTTCTGTTTGACACCCACAAATCGGTATGCCTCGACCTGCAGGCCGGCGTCATAATAAACGGTTCGAATTTCGTCCGGCATGCCGTCACCTCCTTCTTGGTTTCTCTGTAAGGGTAACCGATGGCTCACCCGTAAGGATTGCATGATATTGCTCTAGGTACGGCCAAGCCGTGAACGCCATGGCGTAACGATCGGTCAAAGGGAAAAAGCCCGCCAACATCCAGATTGGCGAGCTTCGTATCCCTTTCTATATGGTCCGAGGTCGGCCGAACTAAATGCTGAAATGTATTACCAGACGGCAACGCCCCCATCAGTACGGGGGTCGGTTCCTCCGCACAGCACTCCGGTATTCGGATCTCTCCAGATGACCTGCCCTCGCCCAAACGAGCCGAAGTCGTGTGCAACCTGAACGTCATGTCCCATACGCTGGAGACGTCTGACCATATGCATCGGAAAGTGAGGCTCGACCGTCACCGTCTTGCCCTTTACCCATTGCCATCTAGGGGCATCGAGAGCTGCCTGCGGATGAAGGCCGTAATCAATCAGGTTCATCGCCACCTGAACATGTCCCTGTGGCTGCATATACCCGCCCATTACGCCAAAAGGCCCCACCGGCTGTTCTCCTTTGGTGATAAAACCCGGGATGATCGTGTGGTACGTCCGTTTTCCCGGCACCAGGCGGTTGGCATGATCCTCCTCCAGCGAAAATTCCAGCCCGCGGTTTTGCAGGGCGATCCCTGTACCGGGAACGACGATCCCTGATCCGAAGCCGGTATAGTTGCTCTGAATAAAAGAAACCATGTTGCCTTCTCCATCTGCGGCCGCCAAGTACACCGTTCCGCTTGCGCGCGGCTCGCCTGCCGCCGGAACCATCGCCTCGGCGCCGATCAGCCCTCTTCTCAGCTCCCCGTACTCTTCCGTCAATAATACATGCGGATCGACGGACATATGCGCAGCATCCGTTATGTAACGGGCACCGTCTGCAAACGCCAGCTTCATCGCTTCGATCTGACGGTGATATGATTCGGCCGATTCCTGGGATGCCTCCGGAAATCCCTTTAAAATATTGAGCGCAATCAAGGCGATCAAGCCTTGCCCGTTCGGTGGGATCTCCCAAATGTCGTAGCCGCGGTACGGTACCGACATCGGCTTCACCCACTCCGGCTTGAAGGCAGCCAGATCTTCTTCGCTCAAAAAGCCGCCGGATTGGGATATAAATCCGGCGATCCGCTCGGCCAGCTCCCCGTGGTAGAACGCTTCCGCTTCCGTCGAGCCGATCAGGCGGAGCGTCCGCGCATGGTCGGGCCAGCGCCATATCTCGCCGGCCGCCGGCGGCCTGCCCCACGGCGCAAACACGCTCAGCCACGGCGAAAATTCCTCGCCTTCGAGCGTGCTGTAGCGCCGGAAGGCGGCGTGCCAGTTGGCTGCGGCCGTTGGCGATACCGGGTAGCCATCCTCCGCGTAGCGGATGGCCGGCTCCAGCGACTCGGCCAGCGGCAGCCGGCCGAACTTGCGCGATAGCTCCGCCCAGGCGGCCGGCGTGCCCGGCACGGTCACCGGAATCGCGCCGTAGCGCGGCATCTCGTGATGCCCCAGCGCTTTCACCGCCTCGATCGAGATCGAGGCCGGCGCCGGGCCGCTGCTGTTCAGCCCGTGCAGCTGGCCTTTCATCCAAACGAGGGCAAAGGCGTCACCGCCGATTCCGTTCGAGCACGGCTCCACTACCGTCAGCGCCGCAGCCGTAGCGATCGCCGCATCGACGGCGTTGCCCCCGCGCTTCAGAATGTCCAAGCCTGCCGCTGAGGCAAGCGCCTGCGAAGTGGCCACCATGCCTTTATTCGCGTAAACCGGCAGCCGGTAAGAAGGATACGGATGATATAGAGGATCAAAGGACATGAATGCTTCAGCCTCCTGATTTCTTCGGTTTTGCCGGTAAACATATCATCCGGGTTTTAAACTGTCAATCATCTTTTCATAAGCCACGTGCAGGATTCTGGCAGCGGGGCTGCTGTTCTTACTCCCTATTTTCAGTCATATACTGAACTAGAAGAATGAACCAGAACCTTGCGGATCTACGGGCCGCAGCGGCTCCGACTCTTATCAGAAGCGATTCTGATCAGGGTCTTTTTTGATCCCTGCCCTATTAAAATTTTGAAGGAGTGATCGAGAATGAATATGCTGACCAGATTTCTCCTCTATTTCGGCAAAGGCCTGCTGATCGCGGTCATCGCCGTTCCATTCCTTGTGTTCGTCATTATCGGCAGTTATGAAGACACGACGGCGATTGATGAATTTATGTCCCGCTTTTTTTAGGTAAACCTGCAGGCATCTGGGTCTGCCTTACAAGCTTGGATTCCCAATCCATGCCGATCAGAACCATGCCGGCAATGACAAGCAGGCCCCCTGCCCACTGCGGCCATCCGGCCTGTTCGTGCAGCAGCCACACGGAGAGTGTCAGGGAAGTGAACGGCATCATGCCCGAAAAGGCGGCCGCGGTCGAAGCTCTGCAGTGCCGGATGCTGGCATACCAGCAAATAAACGCCAGGGCGGTCACCACAGGACCATACCATACAAGAGCCAGCCACCCTTGCCATCCCATTCCGGAGAGAGCCGCTAAAGGCTGCTCCGCCAAACAAGGGACCAGGCCGATCAGCCATGCCATCGCGGAGACGAGCGTCGTCTGCACGACAGGATGTATAGCTTCGTGTTTCCCGCTGCTTTGGACTGCCGCTGCGCGGGACAGAACGTTGAACAGCGACTCGCAGCCGGCGGCACCCAGGACCAGAATGTTTCCAACCATATGTTCATTGCTGAAACGGCTTTCCGGCATAAACACGCCCTGGATCAGCAATATGCCGCAGACCGTGCCGGCGACGCCTAGTAAATGGGCGGCTCTCATCTTTTCGCGCAGGAACAGCACGGCCAACAATACCGTCATCGCGGGAGTCGCGCCGGTTAATATACCGGCCTCCACCGAGCTTGTACGGGTGAGACCGTAAAGCAAAAACATACGGAACAGCAGGACGCCGAACATCGCCTGGCAGAACAGCAGCAGCCACTGCCTGGCAGACAGGGCCCGGATCGTTCTCAGCAGCTGCCCCATACAGAACGGCAGCAGGCAGACCAGCGAGAACAAAAGGCCCATGGAAGTAATCGTAAACGTTCCAAGCTTACCGTTTACAAACGAAGCCGCCACGACAGAGGTGCCGGCAAGCCCAAATGCGCATAGCAGATACACATATCCTTTGATTCGTTCCATTTTCAGCATCATCCCCGGTTCAGTAGTTTCGTTTCCAAAAGGCTGTTACAATCATAGTGGAACAAACTGGTACGGAAAAGGACCAGTTCATCCCGAAATGATACCAACCAGTTGGAGGATGCCATGTGGGGAATCGAGTTGGACCGGAGCTTGGACATTTCATTGAAACGTCAGATTTATCAGAGGCTGAGGGATCAAATGATAAACGGGATTCTGAAGGAGGGCTCGCCCCTCCCTTCGACCCGTGAATTGGCCCAGTCGCTGGCCGTGTCACGGAATACCGTGAATGAAGCATATGACATGCTGATCGCCGAAGGGTACGCGGAAAGCCGACAGGGGGCGCCTACCCGGGTTGTTGGAGGGTTAATTCTGGATCAAGCGAAGCAGAGCGCATTCCAGCAGCATCAAGAAGCGATCCCTGTTCCTTCCTTTCGGGCGGACTTCAAAACAGGCCAGCCGGATCTTCGCGAGTTTCCGCGTTACGCTTGGCAGAGGGTATTCCAGAAGGCCTTGGGCGAAATGCCGGTGGAGCTTCTGGGATATGGCGGCCCTCAAGGCCTGGTACAGCTGCGCGAAGAGATTGCCGCCTGGCTTTTGCGCAGCAAAGGACTGACTGTTGACGCCGGTGATATTTATATTACCGCTGGCGCCACGCAGGCGCTTCACTTGGTTGCCGACCTGCTCCATACGGACCATCCGGAAATATTGGCCGAGGATCCCTGTAATATTGAGATGATCCAGACTTTTATTCAAAAAGGTTACAAGGTGACGCCGGTTCCCGTCGATGCCCATGGGATTGAGACCAATGCCTTATCCCTGGATCACCGCGGGCCGATATACGTTACACCGTCCCATCAATTTCCTCTTGGGGGTATTTTGCCTGCAGCCAGGCGAGCCGAGCTGATCCGCTTTGCGCGCCGCTGCGGCAGCTATGTCATTGAGGACGACTATGACAGCGAATACAGATATTACGGGGAACCGGCAGCACCAATGTATGCGATGGCCCGGGACCGGGTCATTTATATCGGCACGTTCAGTAAAGTTCTGTTTCCTGCGCTCCGGATCGGGTATGTTCTAGTTCCCCGCGAGCTGCAAAGCCGCTGGAGAAGGCTGCGCACCTATACGGACGTGCAAAATCCGCCATTTGAACAGGCGGCGCTGGCCGAGTTTTTGCGTACCCGCAAATTCGACCGGCATATCGCAAGGATGAAGAAGCTGTACAGAGAACGGCGCCAGGTTCTCCTCGATGCGCTGGCGGACTGTTTTGGGGAGCAATGGCGTCCTTGGGGCGATGCGGCAGGGCTGCATTTGGCCGTTGAGTTTGCCGGCATGGCCTTCGATGATTCGTTTCGGGATCATGCACGCCGGAGCGGGATACGCACGGTCCCCGTGGAGCATCACTGCATACGGAAAGGAAGGCACACCGACAAGCTGCTGCTTGGCTACGGTCATCTGGAACCCGGTGAAATCCGCTACAGCGTGCAATATCTTCAGCAGTTTGCAGCCGAGTATTTTAAGGAACATGCCCGTCATCGTTAGAGCTGCAATAAATCATCATACGTGAGGACATCCGATGTCATTCGCTCAAACGAGCCGTGCTCCAGCATTTCGCCGCCGATCCTGTGGAGCATCGATATCACAGCACGGAAAGGGCCGGAGCCGGTGCTGATCCGTTCAATCCCCAGCGACTGCAGCTCCTGAAGGGACGGTATGCCGGCGCCGGCCAGCAGGTTGACCGGACCTCCGATTTCTTTCCGGAGGATGCGGATCGCAGCAATATCTGTAACGCCGGGCACAAAGACGCCGTCTGCCCCTGCTTCTCTGTAAGCCTTAGTTCGTTTAAGCGTGTCCTCCAGCATGTCCTCCGGCGTTCCCTTTCGAATCCAATAAGGATCCGTCCTGGCATTCATAAACACCGGGATGCCCAACCGGTTTATGGACTGCCGGATGGCGGCTATTTTCTGCTGCTGCTCGGAGATGTCATACAGACCGTCTCGGGGATTCATCTTGCTGTCTTCCAGGTTGATCCCAACTGCGCCTGATTCGATCACTTGCCTAACCGAATTCGCGACTTCTTCCGGCGTCGATCCATACCCGTCTTCCATATCTACGGTAACCGGGATGTTCACAGCCTGAACGATCTCCCGGACCGCGTCTAACATCGAGTCAAACGGCATGCTCCGGTCCGTGTAACCATGGGCGGCGGCAATGCCTGCGCTGGTCGTGCCTACGGCCTTGAATCCGCACTGCTCGAAGACCTTGGCGCTTGCCGGATCCCAAGCGTTGGGCAAAACGAAGGTCTGCTTATGAAACTGTCTGAAATCCAGTGCTTTGCGGATGTGCTGCTCAATATCCACCATTCACCCATCCTTTCTTCTTTCACTTTTTGATCAACCTGACTCCATGATAAACCGGAAACCCTTCGGTCATCATCGAAATATGGATTGCATTCACCGGAAGGCCTTCACTACATAACAAAGACCTCTATCCGCCGCTCTGTGCGGAGAGATAGAGGTCAGAATCAGTTCAACGGCTTTCCCCTCATATACTGCTCCAACCGTTGTTCCAGTATGGACTGTTTCTCCAAAATATCCGTTAACAATTCGTATAGCATGTCGTTGGTGACTTCCACTTTCTTCAGACTGCGCTGGCTTCTCCCTTCATGGCGGGCTTGTATCTCTTCCGACTTGACCCGAAGCGGGTCCTTCGGAATGTGAAAATGGGTTTTTGAAGACACTGCCTTCTTAGCCGGCATCGGCAACCACCACCTTCAGCTCCGCATTTCGGTCCAATCCGTGTGTCTTTAAAACGAACGCGCCGGGCTCATCACTGGTAACCGTGATATGAGCCACGCCTTTTTCTGTTTTCACGGACTGCAGCACCCCGTTCAGCTCCACCTGGATCACTTCATTGTATTGGTCCTGCACGTTCCCCTCCCAATCGGTTATGATGATCTGGGCAGACAGGGTATCTTCACCTGTTGCCGCAATGGAGGATTTATCCGCTTCGATCCGCGCAAAGGCTCCTTGGAACTTGCCTTCGACGAAGCGGGTAAACAGGAGCCGCCGATCTTGATATTGCTCGAAAGTAATCGGGATCATAAGCGGAGAATCCACAACGCCAGCCAGTTCGCTAACCGCAAACACCTTGTCATCCCCATCCAATTCCGCGTAGTAATTAGGCAAATTCGATCACCTCCCAGGAAATTTCCGCATATGCCTCGTAAAATCCGTCCATGAAATTAAATTTGACCTTGTTATTTCCCACAAGGGTTGCACATACCGAGCCGTCCATCATCGGCGAGGTTTGAGACCAATGCGACAAGCCGGTTGTGGTGATATTAACAAAGCTTTTTTGTGGATTAACTGCCGTAATGGTCACTTCTTTAACCAATGAGCCGTTTCCATTCGGATAGAAAAAAGAAATATTCGTCGTTCCGCGCTGTACGCTTTTAATTCCCACGCCCTTCCACCCCGATCCGTCATGAAATTTCAAAACACCATTCTCGACTTTAAAATCGGGACTGCTCTCCGGACAAGCCCTGCTGAGCACACCGAAACCGGCGATGATCGTATTGCCCGAGCTGTCTGGAGCGGTCACCGTTAACCGGATGTAAGAACCGGCTGACGCTTGATCAAAGGGATGATACCTTGGGAATTCGTCCGTTACGCTGCGCGAATAGGTGTAAACCTTTCTCCAATTGGTGTTGTCGCTGCTGGTTTCGATATAGAAGCTGACGGGATCCGCGTTCCAACCCTTTTCAAAAGAAACGCCTTCGATATCCGAATATTCGTCGCCCAGCATCACTGTCATGGATTGAGGAAACTTGTTATAGGCTGAATACAAAGCCCAAAAATGTTCGCCGGATTGGAAATACGGCACCGTCGGCAGCCCGCTGAGCTGTCCGGCAGTTACGGTAACCGGCTTGTATTTGGCAGCATTCCTGCTGATCCGGCCGGATTTCAGATGCCTGCGGCACAATGTGTAGCGTGCCACTTTGTCTCCAGTGACAGCTGTGGATGCGATCTTATCACCTGTGACAGCGCCGCCGGCGATGCCTTCGGCGCCGATGAGCGGCGCATCCCCTGCTTTTCCCGTATGCCGGTGCCCGCCTGTTCCGTGAAACAGCGCATCGGTCGCTTCAATATTTTCATTTTGCGCGATCCTCCTGACCGTATCAGAAGGCTCGTAAGTCTGCAGTCCGCTTGGCAGTTTTGCCATGTCTACTCCCCCTTACATTTCAAGCTCTGTTCCTGGATGATCCGGCTTCCAGACCTCCAGTTCGTCCCATGTCATTCCAAGCGCTTCTAGCTCCTCCCAGGTTAAATCTGCGGCATCCAGTTCCTCCCACCTCAAGTAGGTAAACTGGAAGTTCAGGTGCAGATGCGCCGGGACGATCTCCCGCAGCGCCTTCTGGACGTCATTCAAATTCGGCGGCACGCCGCGCTTGCCGATAAAGGTGACGACAACTTCATAACCTCCGAAGTTTTCCTGGATGTCGACTTCTCCGTTTTCAAACGAGTCGACGACGCTGCGAATGACAGCCAGAGTGACTGTTCCGGCACCGCGCAGCTTCGTCTTGATGACGGATCGCCGTTGATCGTCGGGTTTGCCCGGCGTATGCGGAATGCCGCAAATGTTCTCCCATGTATCCAGCCCCCATGTGGCCGTATCAATAAAAAATTGTTTAAGGACGTCTTGAATGCCTTCATGCAGGCGGTTCACTTCATCCGCTTCACGGCCGGTCAGATTACCAACGATCCGGGAATCCGAATAATACTTGGGGAGATACTCCAGCATATCCGACGAAATGTTACGCAACAACGAAATTCACCGTCCCTGCCACAGCAACCTGCTCTTCGGCGAGTTCCAGATTCCCGGAAGTACCATTGATTGTTAGCTGGCTGAAATCCAATATTTCTTCAACGTCCAGCAGCAGACCAAACACCCGGTTATAGGGAACCAGCGTTTGGTGAAAAGCAAGACCCGCCAAAAATGCCGCCAACTGCCGCTGAAATTTGGTTTTAACGTCTTCAAGCACCGCACCCGGCATCAGCTTGATCGCCGCCGACACATCAATCTTCACCTCCACCGCAGGAGTCACCGTGACCTGAGCCCCAACCGGACGCCGTTCTTCCACGGCCGCACGCACACGCTCAATAATGGTGGGGACTGGGGCACGTTTGTCGTCGGACAAAACGGACAGTTTGACCGTCCCGCCCCCGTTCCATACCGGGAATACTTTGACGTCGCCTACGCCTGGAACTTCGAGAGCCCATTCCCGATAATGCCACGCATTGCCGCTCGTCGCCGGTCTTCTGACGCGGTCGAAATACCGTCCAAGAAGCGATTCGTCCGACTCCGTGTCAGCCCCATTGACAAAAGGCTGTGGATTGGTCACCGTCAGGACGCCGGATAAGTTGCCTCGTACTAGCGTAATTCGGCCTGCAGCCACGTTCCCACTCCTGCCTCCCACAGCCGCGGCGGCTTTCACGACAGCGCTCCCCTGCTTGATGGTCGCCTCATCGACTGTGACGAACACAACAGGATCCTCGTCTTCCGTTGAAACGGCGGTTCCCCGTGGAATCACAGTATGGTCGTCACCCTTAAAGCGAAGCTCGCCTTCCGCCTTCACGCTCGGACGGCGAGCCAGGCCAAATTCGGCGGCCCGGAGATCCAGAAACTCGGAGGGCTGCTGCGGGCCGGCAAAGCCAAACTTCAGCACATTGTCGAGTTCAATATAGGCATGCGCCAGCTCGATGGCCGCTGGCGACAGCAGGTCATACGTTACCGAACCTTGGCGCTTGTCGAGATCGGCAGGCGAAGCATCCAGCATCCGCTGCAAGATGGCCCCTTTCGTCTGCTGTTCATACATATCAGATCGTCACCTCTTGTTCTAAGATCCCTTCACTGGTCCGAACGGTAAATGTCACAAACAACCGGTCACCGTCACGCACGATGGCAAACTGCTCCACCGATGTGACGCGGTCATCCGCCAAAATCGCCTCGGTAATTACTCTCGTAATTTCGCTCTTCAGCAGCTGATGGGAAATATCCTGGCCCAGCAAACTTTCAAGCTCGCAGCCGTACTGACTGTCGTAAATAAGATATCGGTACCTGGCCGTGAGAATGGCCTTCCGGATCCATTGTCGAAGCGCCTCCTGCCCGTCGATGATCCGCCCTCCGACATCTCCTGTATCAAAATCAAGGCTATAAGTCCGCGACGGTGCGGAGAGATGCTTCACTTCAACAAATCGCTCCTCGCGGTTGCGCAATGGTGATAGTGCCATCAGTACATCACCGCCCGGTCCAAAATAATATAAATTTGTCCTTGCTGTATCCCTGCCACGACCACGCGGTCGCCTTCCTCCAGTTCGTCGATAAATTCCAGCTCGGCTTCCTCGGTGGAGAAATCGGCGGACGACACATTTATTCCGGTAAACGATATCTTGCCTTGGCCCACAAACACGGCGCCAGGATCGAAGTTGAAAGGAGGCACCTCCGGATTCATGTTCGTTGCGGACACTTTCGTCTTGCTTTCACTCTTCAGATTCACTTTTCGCTTATATTTGGTTAGAGACTGGGCCACGATGAGATCATCTTTTTCCAGCTCGACATTCATGTGATCGACTTTGATTTTGAGCTCGGGAGGCGCAGCCGTCACGGTCGCAAGTTCAATGGACATATCGGAATTGTATCCGATCGCACGAATCAGCTGCACAAGCTGGCTGGCTCCCGATCCTTCGATTCGTTCCATCGTTTAGCCTCCCTTCGCTTCCTTGTATTCCATCCTGGGGATGTCGTCCGTCGCCGACAGCGTGAGCGACATCGTATGGTTGCCCCGTTCGAACCGATGATCGTCCGCAGATACGTAATAGCCTCCCAGGATGCCGGTGACGCTTTCCTTTACATATACGCAGGAACCCGAAATGACCTCAGGGATACCCAGACAATCGATCCGTGCCTGATCCTCAATGGTGCCCAAATCGGCAAGGAGCTGCTTCGCCCGCTGCTCCATTTGGGATTTGGTCATGCTTTGTTCGGGCTTTTCCAAGTGCTGCATGACACCGAACCTCCGTATTAATTCCCCATCCTTGGCTGCAGCCGATATTTCTTTTTTGGCTGCATCCCCTCCAGCCACTTTAATTTGGGTCTTTGTGTCTTCGATGGATTGGGAATAACTCGCGTCCAGCACATTTACCCCGTTTTCCAGCACCCATTTGACCGGCTGCTCTTTACGGGCAAGCAGCTGGAGTTTGCCCTCCCGTGAAGTCAGATGATACCACTCCCCGTTTTGCTTCTGGGACTCGGTCAGCGACATGACCATCATCTCAAACAACGTTTTGTCGCGGAACACGAGCTTAGGGATTACATAACCGGTATCCTGGATTTCACCGGTAGAAATTGAAAATTCGCCGCACAGTTTCTTGATCACAGAGGAAGCGGTCATGTTCCGAAATATTTTGGTATCCTTGCTTTTGGTCAGGTAAATGTTCTCATCATACGCTGTCAGCGTCATCTGTCCTTTAGAGTTAAGCTGATCCGCAAACAGCACACCCCGGAACAATTCCAGCTTCTCATCCCAGATCAGGCGAAGCTCGCCGCCCTTCTTATAGGTCATGAATATCTCCCGCTGATCACCGGTGTTGGACAGCTCCACAACCAGCTTGCGGGCAGCCTGCTTAATATCGCCGGACCAGCTGACCGATTTGACGATCGGGTCCAAATGAACGTTCTGTTGATCATCTTGGTACTCCACGCTCCAGCTCATGATGGAATCACCAGCTTCTGGCCTGGGACAATCCGGTTTGGATTTTTTCCAATGACCGTTTCATTTGCCGCATAAACCTCTCTCCACCGATCCCCGTTTCCCAGCGTTCTTTGGGATATTTTCCACAGGGTATCGCCGGGAACCACAACATACGCTGCGGGTCTGACTCTGGCATCTGGACGCTGTTCTCCAGAAATGATCGTTGCTTTACCCGAACCGGTGGTTTCAACCTGACGGAACCGGACTTCGGCATACTCTTTTAACTCCAGCTCGTAAAAAACGTCCCCTGGATTACCTGCCCGTTCCGTGTACTGGAAGGAACGGATGGTAACCAGCCCTTTGATTTTCGTCCCCGTTATATCCAGCCGTACAGGGCGCCTGCTTTTGATCCATTTCTCGATCATCTCCACCGTTTCCCAAGGATTCCGAATATCTTCGTACTCGCAGAACCCGGGGTGGTAATCGCGCGGAAAAAAGGACGAAAGCGAATATTCTTTAAGTAGCGCCTCACCGATGACCGTGTATTCCCCCAGCTGCGTGACCTGGACATCCTCATAACCATGCGAGGTTTTGACCGATATTTGCTCAGGATTTACAGGCAGCTGCAGCCATTCCGTCTCATCCATCGTTTTCAGCCAAAATTCCAATGAGGCCATTACGCCATCAAACCTCCTGCCGCTTTGATTTCCCTGGCAAGTGCCCGCGCAATCGCATCGATGTCCGACTCTTGGCGAACATGAAAAGTGTTGCCTGTGATAGATATCGACCCGCTTCCGGCAGATCCGCCGGTAAATTCACGGTTGTCGCTGGCCGTCATAATTCGTTCCCCTTTATGAAGCCTGGCGATCATTCCGTCATATGGCACATAATCCATACCATGATAATGTCCCGGAACAGGTCCGCCGTTTGCGGTGATCTGCCCCGCGCTTTTCCGGTTTACATCGATGGAGACTTTTTTCTCCTCATCTCCAAAACCAAAAAACGACCCGATGGCATTGGCTACTTTTGTGACGGACTCCATGATCGCATCCATATGGTATTTGAACAGGTACGCTAGCCCCGCGACGGCAGCGCCGACGAGCAGGACCGCAGCGATGATCGGCAGGAACGGCGCGACTAGTGCCCACCCGGCCACTGCCGAAGCCCACAATGCAGGGGCGAACACGCCAAGAAGCAGAGCTGCCATCGAACCGATGGTGGCCAGCACGATATCCGAATCTCTGGCAAGCACTTCGATGACGGAAGCCATCGCTTCACCAAATGGAAGAAGTGCCTCCCCGAGCGGAGCCAGGGCAATCGTAATCCGGTTCTGAAGCTGATCCCATTGATCACCGAACGTCTTCACCTGACCGGATTGCTGTTGGATGGCTCCATTGGCCGAATTCATCGCGGCTATGACACCCGCAAACTCTACTTGCCCGCCCCTTAGGGCCGTGACCAGATTGGAACTCACCTTTTCGCCGAAATATTTGGTGGCGATGCTTGCTGCATCCGCCGCTGTCGCGGCATCCTTGATGTCGCTCGCGATCTTCGCAATCCCCCCGTTGGGGAGATCCTTCTTCAAAGCATCCTGTATGGGCGTAAGGCCTTGGGCCTGCCACTGGGCGAGAAGAGCCATCGACTGTTCAAATCCGAGGCCCATTGACTGGAGCGGTGCACCGATCTGGGTCATGTTTTTCATTAAGTCGCCCATTCCCACGCCGCTTGCTCGGCTGGCCGCGTAGAACTGGTCCATCATTCCGGTTCCCTCGTTCGCTTTTTTGCCCCAAATGTCCATCACTTTGGCTGCCGATTCCGCCGCTTCCCCGCTGCCCGCACCGGCTAACCTGGAGGCGTCAAGCACCGCTTTGGACATAGCCTCCAACTGAGAGCCCGACATTTTTGCCTTTCCGCTGAGGGTTCCCATCACTTTTGCGACCTCGTTCAGGTTCTGCGGCACCTGACCGCCGACTTTCTTCAGCGATTCCGTCAGCCCCTGGATTTGACCGGGCCCCGCACCTGAGGAAGCGCGCAGCGTGCCCATGGCGGTACTGAACACCTTGGCTGCTTCGAAAGATTTGTCTTTTAGCGCACCGAGCATGCTGCTGGCTGTACCCGTGACCGTAGAGAGCATCTTCATCTGCTTCTCCGAATCCTGGATCGGGCTTGATCCGACGATCTTCTGCAGCCGCTTGATCCCTTTCTTCTTCGGAATCGGCGTGCCGTACAAATAATTCGCCCTTTCCGCGGCGGCATCTTCATCCGCTTCCTTCTGATCGGCTGCTGCTTTCATCGCTTTTACCTTACTCCAGACCGCAGCAAACGGTTTGGCTGCCGTCCTGGCACCAACCGAGATTCCCTTGGACACACCCTGGCCAATTTTCGAGAATGCCCCGGAAATTCCGCTGTAGATCGTCGAGGCCGCTCCGGAAACCCCTTTCGTCACCGTCGTGACCGCGTCGCCGGCCGCCATTTTGACCGCAAACAGCTGCCTCGTGACCTGAGCGCTCAAATCGCCTGCCTTCCACATTTCCTCGCTCATTTGGGCGATTCCGTTAAACTGCTCCAGGCTGATCGTCGTTGTCTGCAGCTGTTTCATCATTTTGTTATATTGCTTGAGGCTGTTCATGCTTTTACCCGATATCTGAACGCCGCCTCCGCTGTTGTTCGAAGACGAAGCCAATCGTCCCCACCTCCACGCCTGCCTTAATTCCCCGTAAAGGGTCCTACGGTGTTTTCCTGCGGGCAGCCCTCGCTTCTTCCCGCCGTATCTTCTCCTCTTCCTCCAGCTGCAGCATCATCGAAGCATACATAAACCGCTTCGTCCCTTCATCCTTGTTGAATACCTCGTCAGGCGGAAGATGATGCCGCTGAAAGATCAGATGCAGCAGAAAAGCCTCGCCGCCCGCCTTAATCAGTTTTTTATTTCGTCTTCGTCACTGTCAAAACCGCTGATCTCCAGAATTTCGGAGGACAGCTTTGCAATCTCGCCGGCCAGCAGTACTCCCAAGATGGCTTCCGTTGGCGACCCGTATTTGTCGGTAAGCTCTCTGGCGCTCCAGTCCGGGATTAGACAGGCCCGTTGAATCACCAGGGCGCCGAACTGTTCCTCGTCGAGTACTTTTTCCCGTTTTGCTCCTTTGCCGGTATAATGCGTGCATTGTTCCTGGATTTTATGGATCGTTTTCCCGTCCAGCGCCTGGATTTGGAAGTCCACCCCGAGCCTTTTCATCGGGATGTCGCGCTTCGGCTTGCTGTCCGCGCTGAGCAGCGCCTGCAGCACACTGATTTGTCGGTTATCCGTTATCGTCATGGTTCATACATCTCCTTTATATATCGTCGTTGTATATGTTTCCGCAGCGGGTGAAGCCGAGAGCCCTGCGGCGTAGATGTGCCCGCCTTCTTCGCCAGGTCCCTTCCGGCTTCGTGTCTCCACCGCTTTCCGAGCAGGTTTTACTCAGCCGTTATTTTGTCTAGAAGCTCATAGCCTGTGAAATTAAAGGGAAGCTCCTCCTCCACGATGGCTCCGACTTCAAAATGCATCAGCGGGATTTTATCGAATGTCACGCCTTTGAGCCGAACACGGTATGCTCCATACGATTCGGGATCCTCCAGCTTCAGAATCAGCTCGGTAATGAACGTGCCTTGGCTGTCATCAGCGATCTTGCCAATCCGTTCGACGAACTCGGAAGTCACCTTGTAACCGGAAATGGTGCCTGTTCCGCTAAGTCCGGTCACCTTGTGCGCTGTCCAGCGGGTTCCTGCCCTTTTAATCTCTTCCTTCGTAATTTCTACGTTTGCCTCGGCTGATTTGATGTTGGTCAGCCAGGTTCCATCATGGTACACATATCCATAAGTCCCGTTAATTACGCGGGTCGAATCCAGCACAATAATCCCTCCCAGTTATATTAGGCATTTATCGTTGTCTACACCTTAATCGTTAAGAATATCCGCTCCATACTGTCAATTTCCGTAAAGCCGATCAGAAGAAATACGCTGTCTCCTTCAGACTTGCGGTCCGGATCCAAGGTGACGACGATATCGGTCAGCACGTTGTTCAGTTCCAGACGCTCCAGATAGGCTTTCACGGCGGAGATTAGCGCAGCCTGACCGTCCGCATTGTTGTCGAGCCTGCCGATATAAGCCTCCGCCGCCGCTTTCGGAATATCGGTCGAAATCGCCTGGCGTGCGCGCATGGCCCGGATCTTTTTCTTGCCTGTCACGAGCCCCTGCTCGACCTTTACTTTCTCCCCGTCGTGGACAAGAACGAGCGAACCTTTCTGCAGTGACGCGTTGATTTCGCTGTTTTTAAGGCGTTTAACGACATCCGCCGCCATGACCGGCGTATATGTTATCGATTTGTTGATGCCTGTTCCGGCGATCAGTCCGGCAATGTATGGGGCATAGCGGGCCGAGCTGTACGCTATTCCGCCAATCTCTACGCCCGTAATCAAGTTCACCGCGTATTCGTCGGCGAGGTCCGTGCTGCGCTTGTTTCCCACAGCCGGATCCAGATCATCTTCGAGTGACCCGCCGAACACGGTCATAAAATGCTTGCCTTCGTCTTCACGGTTGTCCTTACACCACAGCTGGGTCGCTTTGCGCTCTTCGGCAGGAACTTCATCCGGATACACAAACACGTTAAACGGCCGTGATCCAAAGACGTCCCGAATGGATGTGTATACAGCCGGCGTGACGTTGCCCTCTACCGGAGGCACCGTATATACCAATACTTCTTTGGCACCGCCCTGCAAAATCAGCCGGATGGGGCCCACCGCTTCCGCACCGAACAGCTGAATGGCTTCAGCCTCTTTCTCAATTGTGTAAAATTTACCCGCTTCGGCTCCTGCATATTGGAACAACGGAAGGGCGACCGTTCCGCGAGCCCCTCCTTTGATTTGTGCGGCAGCCGCCTCCACAAAGTTAATGTACAGCCCCGGCCTAACCGGTAAACTGATCGGATCCCATGCTCCACCCATTTTCTACATGCCACCTTCCTATAAATTGTTTGTGCGTACTTCGACGTGTCTTACTTTCTCGAACATCGGGCCGGCCACAGTTTCCCGTGACTGGATTTGTATCGTTCCAGGGCACCGAAACACCCCGTTATCCAGCTTTTCGGGCGCGGTCAGCGTCATCGTGTCGATTCTAAACTGGGATGATCCAGCTTCCGGGGGAGCGGCAGGATATTCATTCATCAAAAACTTGCTTAAGGCTTCCATTGCCTGTACCGCCTGCTCCGCATCACGGCCAAACCCATGGATCACATACTCCCGATCGACCAGCGTGTGGTCCCGGTTCACCGCTTTCCTCGTTTCCTGTTTGAACAAAACGGTAAAATCGCCCGGCGATGCTGCGGCTGGCTCCTGATACCGGTGGATCCCCGCTCCCGGAAATTTGGCCAGAATCAGCGCCGACATTCGGTTGATGCTGTCGCTTACCGACACATGTTTTCACCTCTTCCGGGCGGGACCGGACACAAAGCATAGAGCAGTGTATCCTTTACCGAGCATAATTCCATTATCAAATCATCCGTTCCCCACTTCCTTCAGTCAGCTTCTGCACGGGTTCTCCGACCCGCTGCATTTCGGATTATAGGCGGAAGGAGCGCATGACGAACAGGATGAACTTTTTTCACCTGGGGGTGAGAAGAATTCATCCTCCTGCGGACTCGTAGGTTCTGCTATACTTTATGCAACTGTAATCTTCTGTAAGGGGGTTTGAAATGGAGCGGATTCGAGTGATGCTGGTCGAGGACGATCCTTTTTGGCGGGATCACATCAGCAGCGATTTGTCCGATGAGCCTGATATTGAGATGATTGCCGCTTGTGCAACCAAAGAAGAGGCTGTCGAGACCGCTGCAAAATCAAGGATCGACATCGTCCTGATGGACATCAATCTGACCGGCAACAACCTGGACGGGCTGGAAGCGGCCGAGCTTATTTTGCGCCTGTCCGGAAATGAGCCCGTGAAGATCATCATGCTCACCTCCATTACGGAAGCGGAAGTCGTCATGAAATCTTTCAGGCTCGGCGCGCTGAATTATATCAATAAGTCGAGTTATCAGGATATCGTTCACGCGATTAGGGAAGCGCATCATGGCCGGGCAGCGATCCATTCCGATGCCGCCCGGATCATGCGGAGCGAGGTTCAGCTCATGGAGCTGACGCCCATGGAGAGAGAAGTGTTTGATCTGAGGAAGAACGGATTAAGCAAGCGGGAAATTTCCGAGAAGCTGCACAAATCGACGAATACGATCAAGTCCCAGCTGCGCAGCATCAAAAACAAACTGACCCATTTCAAAATGGATTGACCTGGTCAAGCGTCCGGGAATCCGCTTGCCGTTTGAATGCAGGCGCCAATGGCTTGAACCTGGCGTAAGGAAAATGCAGGACGATCGTCGTGCCCTTCCCGGGTTCGCTTGCGGCAACGGATAACCTCCCGCCGTGTTTGGACATGACGCTGGTGCAATAGGACAGACCCAGTCCATAGTTCAGAGCATGTTTTTTTGTCGTAAAGAACGGCTCAAATATTTTGGCCAGATGTTCGGGAGGAATGCCTGCGCCGTTATCCTGTACGGTAATCCGGAACTCCCGTCTGGTGGAAGCCGTATGGAGTTCAATACCTCCGCCGGAGGCAGGCAGCGCGTCAAGCGCGTTGCGGATCAGGTTGGACAGCGTCTCTGCGACGTGAACGGAATCGCAGTATAGCCGCCCTTCTGCGTCGTAACGCGAGGTTATCGTGGCCGGACGGCGCTCGATCAGCGAGCCGGCGGACGCGACGACGGAATCGATCAGCTGCCGGATATCGTGCTCCCCCTCATGCAGGACGACGTCCTCCGCTTTATCTTTGATCCGGTTGACCATGTGCAGTAAATGGGCGGTTAAGCCATGAACCTGTGCGATCGTATGCGCTGCCTTATCCGATTGTCCCGATTCCAGCTGAACCCGGCTTTTCTCGGCCAAATAATCGATTTTCTGGATTTCGTTCTTGATGGAATGGTTCAGGATGGAGACGCCCATGGTCAGCGTCCGGATGGAATAGTCAATGCGCTCCCGTTCGATTCTCAGCTTGATGCCGAGAAACCCGGATCTGGCGATATAAAAAATAATAAACCCCACCGTCCCCAAGATCATGATAAAGTTGGCCTCCCACATTCCATTGCTCTCCAAGTGAAACGACCACCAGCCCAGCTCCAAATGCTCAAAGCCGATGTAATCGCTCGTATACGCCCACAGCATTGCCAGCGGCAGCACGAATGTCCGCCACTGTCTGCGTCTCGCTGCTTCGCTCTTCTCCTTAAAATAGGCAAGGATGTAGCCAAAGCTTCCGGCGGCGACATAGATTCCGTCCCACCAGCGAAAACGGGCGACTTCAAACTGATTCCAAGGTTCATGGGCCCAATGGTCCGCCATCAGCAACCATGGACCAGGCAGCAGCGCGAGCGTCAGCACCTTTTTAACAAAACCGGTAACGCTCTCATTCAGCCATAACCCTCCCATACAGTAAACGTACGGCAGGACGTAAAAATAAATATGCATGGCGGCTACCGTAAGCCAATAAAGAAAGTAACTCAGCCCGGGGGATAACCAATCGGCTGGAATGTAGGGGATGATAGACAGATGCAACGCAAATGCGAAGCTGGCAGATCCGCCAAGCAGTATAGTCAAGCCGATCCATACCGTCGAGCGGGTGCGGTTGGCCAAAAAAAACAGGCCTAAAGACCATAAAGAAACAAACATGAGTATGTATATTATTTTCATGGGTTGGGTGCTAACCCATCCACCTCCGTGCCAGAATCACAGACCTCCATGCCATGTTCGCAAAAGTATTACACTTACTTTCTGACCTTCTATTCCCCTCCTTTTTTACAATATCCAAGCTCTTGGATAAGCTATTCGGCATATGCTATGATTCGGACTTTAACATATATGTCACTGCCCTCTTCCCCATGCTTGCGGGTCCAAAACAGGCTCACCCATTCAGCAAGACCATTGACATCTTGATGGCAAAAAAAACGGATTCCGGCCTATTCTCTTTCAGGTTACCTTTCATGGCAATAGGGTATCCTTTCGGTCACTTCTCGGGGAATCAACATATTGCCGTATTGCCGGATACATATACATAATCGGGCTGCACTGCACAATCTTACCAGATCCCAATCAAAAAAAGTATCCTTCCCGATACCTTAATTTATAATGGAATAGTATACCGCAAGCGGGATCCCCCAGCCATATACATAAGCATCCGCAATACTATGGATTTCTTCAAAACCCATACTGTGTCGAGCGTATCCCTAAAATTTTCCGAGCTGCGGCTGCTACGCAAATCTGCCCGAACCGGTGAAACGGCGATGAGTCCGGCTTAACAGAATAAAGGGCAGCAAAGAACGAATTTCATCGTCCTTGCTGCCCTTTTCATTTGCTTATTCTTCCACCTTAATCCGCAGTTCACCCTCAGCCAGACCGTCTCCAGCTGCGCGGATCACCACTTCGCCGGCCTCCAGGCCCGACTGAACGACCAGGAGGCATCGGCCCCCGCGGGTTTCCCTGCGGCTGCTCTTATAAGGCTCGTGGTCGCGCAAATCCCCGTTATCAGCGCCAATGATCTCGCCTTTACCTTGAATGTCGAAGCTTAACTCGAAGTCCAAATTCGGGACGACGATCCCCTGCTCATCCACGACGCTGACTTCGATATGTGCGATATCATGGGCGTCCGCCCTCAGCAGGGAGCGGTCGGTGTCCAGCACGATCCGATGCGGCGCCCCTGCCGTTTTCATCTCATACTCGGATACTATCGCATCGCCGTTACGGCCGACCGCACGAATGGTGCCGGCATGGTAGGGCACATGCCATTCCATGAGGCGGTTCGGGTAATCCGTCAGCTTCCGCACGCCATACGATTCGTTGTTAACGATTAGCTCCACGCTCTCGCAATTGGTGAACGTAACAAGCCTCATCAATCTGCCCGCCTGCTCGGGAAAGGTCCAGTGGCTCGCGAGCCCAGGTGATTTCCAATGCAGCGTCCACTGCGCGCCGGCATCCTCTTGTGCCGGATCGAACACGGCGATATGAACCATCGGCTCTTCCGACCAGAAGCTTTGCTGCAAATAAGAGATCGGTTTGCGGAAGCCGCAGGTATCGATCAGTCCAGATGCCCAGCCTTTGTACGCGTATGAAGCCTCTCCCAGATAATCAATCCCGGCCCAGACGAATTGCCCGATAACATAGTCATGCTTCTCGACATCAAACCAAGGATTGACCGGAAGGTAGCCCTTCACGCGGTTGCCTTCCCCCCGGTAGTAGGGAAACGTCTCGGTGCCGACGATCAGCGTATCCGGCATCGCTTCCCGGTAATGCTCGTACCACTGCTCCTGATAATTAAGCCCCAAAATATCGACCAGCTCCGCCATCTTTTTCGTGTGCAGGACCTTGTCTTCAATCGGACCTTCGCGCAGGCTGATCGGCACGTTATGCGGTTCGAGCGCGCAGGTGACAGGGCGTGTTGGATCCAGCTTGCGGCAGTAGTCGGTAAGCTGCTTCAGCATAACCAGCATGGATGGCTGTCCCTGGTTTTCGACCTCATTGCCGACACTCCACAGGAAAATGCTCGGATGGTTCCGGTCCCGGATCAGCATCGCCTCCAGATCCTTCTCCCACCAATCATCATACAGGTGCTCATAATACAGCGACTTCCACTTGTCGAACGCTTCATCAATGACCAGAAAGCCCATGCGGTCGCATAAATCAAGCAGCTCCGGGGCCATCGGGTTATGGGCGAAGCGAATTGCATTGCAGCCCATTTCCTTCAGTCTCTCCAGCCTGCGCTTCATGGCCTGATTATTGTAGGCCGCACCCAGGCAGCCCAGATCGTGATGGATGCACACTCCCTTCAGCTTCAAAGGCACCCCGTTGAGAATGAGGCCCCGGTTCGGGTCCAGAACGACTTCACGGATGCCAAACGGCGTTATATATTCATCGGTTTCAGATCCATCCCGAACAATCGTTGTCCGGGCATAATACATGTCCGGCTGGTCCGGCGACCACAAATGCGGAGAGGGGATCACCGTTTCCTGATCGACCGTAACCTCCTCGGAAGGAGATACGGTCACCGGAGACTCACATTTCCCCAAGACTACACCACGGCTGTCCACGAATTCGGTAATAACCGTACAATCCGCAGGCTCTTCGCCATGATGGTTAACCCGGATTTGCGCCTGGACCGTTGCTTTATCCGGATGGATCTCCGGTGCTGTTATGAAAGTTCCCCACGCTGCAACATGCAGCTCATCCGTCCGAATTATCCATACGTTGCGGTAAATACCCGAGCCCGAATACCACCGGTCGGATGGCATCGGCGTATTGTCCACCTTGACCGCGATCACATTGTCTTGATCCCACTTGATATAAGGGGTCAGATCGTATTGGAAGCTGACATATCCGTATGGCCGTTTTCCGGCGAAATGACCGTTGATCCATACTTCGCTGTTATGATGAACCCCATCAAACTGAATATAGACGCGCTCCTTGTTGGATGACGACTTGATATGGAAATGCTTTCTGTACCATCCCACGTTCCATCGCGGCAGATAAGCCTGCATGCCACCGAATGCCATGGCGGGATCCACCTGCTGCTCGATGCTCCAGTCATGCGGAACCTGCAGCTTACGCCACTCCTGATCTTTAAAATCCGGCTGCTGGGCGCCTGCGTAGTTTCCCAGGGCGAACAACCAGCCCGTATTCAACGAGCTCATCTTCCTGCTTCGGGTTCCCGCTTCCATTGTCAGTTCTGTCATGAGCCTACCTCCTGCTCTACTCGTAAGGGATATGATCGTTGAATGACTAATAGATGGTTCGGCCGGCTGCATCCGGAATACCGGATTTCCGGTAAAAATACGTATTGATGACATCCCGCCATTCTTTGGCATGGTCCAATTGAATATGCAGCCGCTCCCAGACATTCCGGTAGCGCCATTCATCGATATGACCTTCCAGCTTGCTCCAACGCCCGATCAGCTGCTCCACACCCTCCACACCGTCGAAATGGGTGTCATAGATATGCTGGATCACCGTCTTGCCGGAATGAAGCACATGGCTGTACGGAACATGATGGAAGAACAGCAGCAGCTCATCCGGGCACGATTCCAGCGATTCATACCGCTGTGCATTTTCGGGGAAATATTGGGAGACAAAGCCGGTTCCGTCCTTGACCGTCCGGTTTACGCCGATGCCGTGACAATCGGCAAAATGATACGTCCCCCACACCGAATACTCATAACCGTCGACATTCGGTCCGTAGTGATGCCCCGGGTTGACCATCCAGCCGACGCCAAGCGGTGAAGTGTAGCTCTCGTAAACATGCCAGGAATCTGCAAGCATAGGTTCAATTTCTGCGGAAACCAAAGAATCGCCGCCGAATGTAAGGCGAATCCATTCCCCCGTGATATCCTCTTCAGTCAGATCCGGATTCCAGGCAAGGCGGCCGTACCCGTAAAGGTTGGCCTGCGCCAGCGTATGCCCGGTCCAATTGTGGTCGTCTCCCACGTTGATGACGGCGGCGATCCCGCAGGCTCGATAAGGATAGATCCCCCCGGAGACCACTTTTTTGACCTCGGTGCCCTGGCCTTGGGCGAACGTATCAAAATCCAGAATTTCTTTCCACTGGGGAACAAGATAGCACAGATGCTTCTGCTGTCCCGTATACTCCTGCGTGATTTGAAACTCCAGCATCTGATTCGTGCCCGGCATGGCTCCAAGGAGCGGGGATACGGCTTCACGGACCTGAAAGTCCATCGGACCGTTTTTGATTTGGAGAATGACGTTAGGTTTGAACTGCCCATCGAGCGGCTTAAAATGGTCGTAAGCTGCGCGTGCCCGGTCCGTTGACCGGTCTCTCCAATTCTGAAGGCAGTTGTACACGAAGCATCTCCAAATGACGAGCCCGCCGAACGGCTCCAGCGCTTCCGCCAGCATGTTCGAACCGTCTGCATGCGTACGGTCATATGTAAAGGGGCCCGGACGATGCTCCGAATCCGCTTTTACGACAAATCCGCCGAAATCGGGAATATATTCGTATATTTCCTTTGCTTTTTCCTTCCACCAATCGCCCACCCGGGAATCCAGCGGATCGGCCGTGTCCAGTCCGCCAAGCTCCATCGGGCTTGCATAGTTGACACTGAGAAACAATCGGATGCCGTAACGGCGGAAGATCCCGGCCACATTCGCCACGTCCGGCAGAAACTGCCGTGTAATCAACTGCGTTTCCGTCCGGTGGACATTGACGTTGTTTATCGCGATGCCGTTGATGCCGATGGACGCCATCAGCCTGGCATAGTCCCGGATACGGGCGTCATCCTCAACAAACCGGTTATCCTGAAAAAAGATCGATCTGCCTGCATACCCCCGCTCAATGGAACCGTCCATATTGTCCCAATGGTTCATCATGCGCAGCGGATTCCGCGGTCTGTCCGTCACATCCAATCGGTCCAGTTCCTGTCCGGTCCGCAGAATCCGCAGCAGATGAAATGTGCCGTACAAGAGGCCCCTGTCCGTATTCGCCATCACATACAGCGAACCGCCGCCGTTCTCGGGATGACGCCGGATGGCATACCCTTCTTCCCCAAGATCCTTAATTCGTGCTGCATCCATCCATTCTTCCGGTACACCGATCTCCTCGAGTAAAGCAAGCCGGATCAGGTTCGACGCCTGCCGATCCGGGTCTGACACGATGGCAGGAAGGGTGCCTGTCATTTCACGAATGCCGTGCGTGAGTTCGGCGAGCGCGGAATCGATTACATCCGAATTGCCATATACCGCGATTTGGGTCAGTTCCTTCATCCCGGCGAGTGATTCATTATTCGTATAGCTGAGCCAGCCCTGATCGGCTGACGAGTATGGAAGCCTTGCCTCTTGCGCCATGAGCTTCTCGTCCCTCCCGATGATCTTTATATAAAATAATGCGGATATTTCTCTTTTAAAAAGTCCTGCTCCACGACGACAAGGCGGAGATGCTGCTCCATCACCTTCATCGCGTGTTCTTTATCCTGCTGAATGATCAGCTGGTAGATTTCCTTATGTTGACGAATAATATTTTCCCAGTTGGAGTCTTTGGAGAGCCGGAGCAGCCGCAGCCTGTTAAAATGAATGTTCAGCTGCTGCAGCATTTTCCACGTCCGCTGTTTGCCGGTAGCGTCAAACAGGATTTGATGGTACTCTTCATCCAGCTCAAACAGCCTGTAGAAATTGTTCTGCCCGGCACAAACATCCTGCATGGCAATGTTCGCTTCAATCTTGAACCGGGCGTCTTTATCCAATTGGTCGCAGGCAAGCGCCACGATTTCTTTTTCCAGCTTCTCGCGGATAAACCGGCCTTCCTCCACATGCTTCAGGTTAATGCGGGACACAATGGTGCCGCTCTGCGGGATGATGTCCAGCAGTTCTTCTTCCGCCAGCTTCATAAACGCTTCCCTGACGGGCGTTCTGCTGACGTTCAGCTCGTCCGCGATTTCCTTCTCCGAAATTTTGGTGCCGGGTTCGAGCTCCAAATGAAGAATTCTTTCCCTCAGCAGGTTATAGGAATAAGCCCTGGTGGAACCCTTGATTTTCTGCTCTGTCGACATTACGGTTACCTCTTTCTCCTTGCTTTCATTTCACAACACGCGAAGGTCGAAATGACTGCCAAACATTCTTTTTTTAGTAAATAATTTAGTCGGACAACGCTGCGGACACTTACAGGATTTCAATCATCGAACCGGTTGGAATAAAGTGGACCGGAAGTCCAGGAAATCTGCCGGCAAGCCGTTCGCTGATCAGCTTCATCCCCGGTTCCTCGCTGGCTGCATGACCCAGCATCAGCAGCGCTTTGGCTCGTCCCTGCGCGGCTGCATCCCGGACATATTCGAGCGTTTCCCATTCCGGCCCTTCACCGATGATCATCAAATCCAGACGTTCTTGCTCGAATAACGGGATCGCGTGCTGTCCACCTCCCCTGTACCCGACAGCAACTCCGATTTGTCCGCAGACCGTCTCGGGATCGCCGACGGCACGCAGGTAGGGCAGGTTCAGCTTCTGTTTTACATGCTCGGCGATGTCGGATAACCTACGGCTCTGCGGTAGCCGCACAACGGAAGCCGTTCCGAGATCCCGGTGCTCCTCTTCCTCCCATCCCAATGCTTCGATCAGTCCCGCCGTAATGATATCCGGCCGATAACTGTGTGGATGATCGTGAAACCGGTAAATGATCATATCATCCGATTCGATCAGCTTCCGCTTTGCCGCATGAACGGGATCCTCCGGAGCGAAGCCCTGCTCTTCCTGATGACTGTAAAAAGCCCCTTCGTGAGTAACCAGCAGGTTCACCCCAAGCCGGATGGCCTCAAGGACAACATCATGGGAAGCGATGAAAGCGACCCCGATTCCGCGGACTTCCGCTTCGGGAGTTCCGGCGATGATCCGGTCGATCCGGGATTCCAAATCCCCGGCGGGTTCCGTTAAATACGTTACAACCTCCTGAGCAGTAACACGCAAACCATTCACTCCTTCGGACTATGAAAAGCATGGATGTTCGTGGTGGATGTTATGCTATTACGGCATAACGCCCGGTGAGTTGAAAACAGGCTGCCATTTCGCTGGCGAAACGGCAACCCGATTCGTGTAACTTCAGATAAGTTCGTGTTTATGACGACTTACCGACCTACTTCTTCTCTTTATAAGCTTTATACGTCTTGTTGGCAAGCTTAACATAATTATCCAGACCTTGTCCCTTGAGCTCGTTCACGAATGCGTCGAACTGGGACAACGGTCGCTCGCCGAGGATAAATTTGAGCGTGTTTTGATCCGAGTAGTCTTTCAGCGGCGTGCTCAGCAGGGTCGCCTGCTCACGGTCTTCCACGGAATACGGGATCGGCGGCTCGGCCGGTACGACGGTTTTCGTCTTTTTCATATCTTCCTGGAACTTTTTCTCTTCGTCGCTGAACATCGATTGCAGCAGCTCCGTTGTACCGCCGTAGGCGAACACCCCTCCGGAGAAGCCATAATCGATACGCAGGTCCTTCGTTCCTTTCGGGTTCAGGCCGTTATAGTTGATATCGTCGACCAGCTTCCGGACGCCGTTCTCTTTGGTATACGTTACCCCTTCAACACCCCACTTGGCAAACTCTTCGCCTTCGTCACTGTAGTAGAGCCAGTCAATGAACTGAAGGATCGCCTTAAAGTTCGGGTTTTCCTTGGCTTTGGCCAGAATCATCACGCCGTTCTCCAGACGGGAGCCTGACATCAGCTGACCTGCAGGTCCTCCTGGCACCGTAATTTTGGCGATGGAGAATTTGCCCTCTCCGAGCGATTTGTTCATGTCCGTACGATGCAGCACGACGGTCTGGGAGTTGCCGTTGATCACAAACGATTTACCGGATACGAACTTCTGAGTCGCCTGATCGTCCGTTTGCGTAAAGCTTTCTTTGTCCAGCAGGCCTTCGGATACAAGCTTGTTAAAATACGTCAGCATATTTTTGTATTCCGGCGTCGTGGACGTGTACACGAACTCGTCCTTGTCCGCTTTGTAAGTGAGTCCGTTGCCGAAGCCCCAGCCAGCCTTCGTTCCGAATCCGGTCGCCGCAATGTTCAGCGTACTGTTGAACTGGAACCGGTCGGAGAACGGAATCGAGTCCGGATAAATTTCCTTCAGTTTCTTGAGAGCGGTATACAGCTCATCCCAGGTCGCAGGAATCGGAATGTTGTTCTTCTCAAAAATGTCGGTCCGCACAAGCAGCGTATAATCCGGCCATACCTCTTCATGCATGCCAGGGAGCACATAGTATTTACCGTCCTCCTGCCGGAGTCCGTCCAGCTCCTTTTCCATGCCCCACTTTTCGACTTTATCCTTAAAATTCGGCATCATATCAATGTAATCGCTTACCGGCAGAATCGCACCGGATGACACAAAGGAAGCCTCTTCCCCGGGATACGTTTTCGGAATGACCAGCGGAGCGTCTCCCGAGCTGATCAGCAGCGAGCGCTTCTGGCTGTAATCGCTCATCGGAACGATGGTTGGTTGAAGCGTGACGCCCGTTCTTTTCGTGATTTCCTGGAACAGCATCCAGTCCTTCTTGTAAGGGTAGGCCGGCTGGTCGCTGAAAAGAATCGGCAGGTTAAACGGCTCGGTTGCCTTGAAAGAAACGTTAACACCGTAATTTTCCATCGCGCCTTTGGATTGGTCCTTGGCTTCTCCGCCTCCGCCGCTGCTGCCAAGATTGTTGCTGCAGGCAGCCACGGACAGGCTCATTACTGCGGCCATCAGCGTCATGCCCCATTTTTTACGAGAACGCTTGAACATTTGTTTACTCCCCCCATGAATGAATGTCGGAACTGCAAAGAAATGTAAAGCTATGAAATGAATGCGGCGATCCGGACCGGATTTATCCTTTCACGGAACCCAGCATAACACCCGATACAAAGTACTTCTGGACAAAAGGGTAAATCAGCAGAATTGGCAGAATCGTCAGAACCATCGTGACCGATTTAATGTTCGCAGAGATTTGGGTCAGGTTATCCGCTGACGTCGCTCCCGCAGAAGCGCCACCTGTTGCCCCGGCAATGAGGTTCCGCAAGTATACGGTGACTGGGAACAGTTCCTTCTGGTCCATGTACAGGAAAGCGGAAAACCATGAGTTCCAATGTCCCACCGCATAGAACAGCATCATCGTGGCCATGATCGCCTTACTGAGCGGAAGAATAATGCGGAACAGAATCCCGTACGTATTCAAACCGTCGATCGAAGCCGCTTCTTCCAGCTCCTCCGGCATATTCTCGAAAAATGATTTCATGATCAGCATGTTGTAGATGCTGATGGCACCCGGAACGACGATCGCCCAGATCGAATTGGCAAAGCCAAGGCTGTTAATGAGCACATAGTTCGGGATCAGCCCGCCGTTAAAGAACATGGTGAACACCGCGAACATCGTCAAAAATTTGCGTCCAATCAGCCTTTTCTTGGACAAGGCGTAGGCAAAGATCGTCGTCATGAACATCGAAATGGCCGTTCCGACCACCGTATACACGACGGTGTTTTTGTAGTTCGTCCAGAACATCGCGTCCTTGGCCACCGTCCGGTACGTGTCGATATTGAAGCCTCTCGGAATCAGGTTGACCTTCCCCGCATTGATATAAGCCTCGCTGCTGAAGGACTGGGCAAGTACGTTAATGAAAGGAAATACCGTAATGAAGACAATCAGCAGCAAAATGATCGTGTTGACGACTTTGAACACTTTATAAGAAACGGAATCTTTCACTTGAGGCACCTCCTTACCATAGGCTTCTTTCCGTTACTTTTCTGGAAATCGCATTGACTGAGAACACCAGAATGAGCCCGATGATCGATTCGAACAATCCGATGGCCGTGGCGTAGCTGAAGCTGCTGGATTGCAGACCGACCCGGTACAAATATGTAGAAATGACGTCGGACGTTTCGTAGATGACCGGATTGTAGAGGAGCAGTATCTTTTCAAAACCGATGGCCAGGAAGCTGCCCATGTTCAGGATCAGTAGGGTTACGATGGTCGGCAGGATCCCTGGGATCGTCACGTGCAGCGTCTGCTTCCACCGGTTGGCGCCGTCAATTTTCGCAGCTTCGTACAGGGACTCGTCAATCGTCGTCAGTGCGGCCAGATACAGAATCGCTCCCCAGCCCATGCCCTGCCATACCTCGGAGGTCACGTAAATCGCCCGGAACCACTCGGCCCGCTGCATGAAATTAATACCGTCTCCGCCGAAGAAACGGATGAGCGCATTGATCGACCCGCTCGCCGAAGTCATCTGCAGAATCATGCCGGCCACGATGACGATCGACAAAAAGTGCGGCATGTAAGAGGCGGTTTGAACGAATTTCTTGAATTTCTTGTTCTTTACTTCATTAAGCAGTAACGCAAAGATAATCGGAATCGGGAACGTGAACAGCAGGGTCAACGCGCCGAGAATCAGCGTGTTCGTAAATACCTTCCAGAAGTTCGGATCCTGGATAAACATCTGGAAGTAGTGAAACCCTACCCATTTCTCTCCAAAGATGCTCCCCCCGGGAACAAAACGGCGAAAAGCGATGACGTTACCGATCATCGGCCCGTATTTGAAAATGAGCAGGTAAATGACCGGTAATACCAAGAGCGAATACAACTGCCAATCTTTGCGAAAAAGCCTTCCTACAGAACGCTGCTTCTGTTTTTTGACGGCTCTCTCCTGGGGCAAGACGGGGCTTGCGGCCTTCGTTTCCATTCTTCAGATCACTCCAATCCGCGCAGAACATGTCGCTGTTATTTTTGCACTTCTCGTACCAATCCGTCTGATGTCTCGCGCAACCATTTCACATATGAGCATTCATCCCGGTCCGGGCAAACGGATAAACCGCTTACAATTCGTGTGGCTCAACTGCGGTCGTCGAACCCTGAAAAAGACCTCCCCTTTCTTAAAGCGCTTACAAATAACCTTCAAAAAATTCACTACATCTGTTCTCCAAAGCTTTTTTGAACCTAGAAAAACAACAGACCGGAATAAAAATGGTGAGGCAGTTCAGAAGAAAATTGGAATACTAGTATAACTAGTATGGTAGTTGAGCTGTTTTTATTGTAATGGACCTTTTCCTGGATTTCAATATTTTTCTTTCGAGAACTTTAAAAAAGTTACGCCCTCTGCGAACAAGCGGAATACGAAAACAGTCATCCCAACCGCAAAAAAGCGCCAGCCGTGACCTATCACAGCTGACGCTTCATATGAAACATTCGCATATCCCTGCTTCACTTCGGCATGATTGCATGATCGCAAACATGGAATTCCATTCCATATAGAGACTATGGATTTGTTTTCAAATGTCCATAGATTTAAATGTTCAGCATCTCGGCACGCTTTTCTAATTCGTCTCGGCCACAATGCAACTCGGCATACATATACTCTGTCAGCAAAAAAGAAATCGTGGATTCCGCCCCCTTGTTCCGGTTCGGCCCGTTCGGCGTCAGTCCGTCGCAGCAGCTGCCGTCTGAAGGATCGGCGAGCGGCCGGCGGCAGTCATTTTCACCGTGGAACCACTCCCGGCAGCGCCGGATTAGCTCCTTATATTCCTGACTGCCTTCCACACGATATGCCTCCCTGGCGGCCAGAGCCAGCTTCATCACTTCGAGCGGCTGCTGATCCCACCGGCTGCGGTGGCCGCGGTCGGCCCAGCCCCGGTTGCCGATCGGCCGGATCCATCCTTCCTTTGCCGTCATTTGTTCGGCCAGAAAATCCAGGGATTCCTTGGCCACCCGCCGGACGGTTTCGCGTCCCGTGGCTTGATAGGAGGAATAGAGTGCCCATGGAAGTACGCCGTTTCCGTAGGTCATCTGCGGCTCGAACCAGTGCCAGCCCGGCTCAGCCGACGTGGAGTAGAGGTCCATCAAATTTCCCTCTAAACGCTCGATCAGCGTCCACACCTGAAGCTTCTCGAGCAGCTCCGGCCTTGTCATTTGGAGCGGATAGCATTCCTCTACTGTCCAGAGCCGGGAGTAGGCCGCAAGCGTATACGCCCATCCCCGCGGGAACTGCAGCTGCTGCGCGGCAGCGGCCGACCGGAGCAGGATCGTTTCGGCAGCCCACCTGCTTCCCTCATCCGGCAGCTCTGCCCATGCATTCACAGCAGCCCATACGGCGCGGCCGTGGCAGTCATCCGATGCCATTTCCGGTTCTGGAGAACGGTCATAAGCAACATTGTTATGGAACGTTCCGTCCTCTTTTTGAAGCCACAGCAGAAAAGCCAGGTAGATGTCTGCCAGCTTCAGCCAGCGTTCGCTGGCATCCGGATCCATGCGCTGAATAACCGAACAAGCCCAAAGGGCACGGGCATTGTCGTCTGTTGTATATCCTTCCTGTCTCCGGGGAGCCGAACCTAAGGCATGCTCGAGCAAACCTGTATCATCAGTCATTCTTTCCAAATGTCTAGGACAGATGCGGTAACTGTTCAAGGGTCCCCCCCCCTCAGTTCGCTTTCATGATTTCCGGAACGGAAGCGGCCAATCCGTTGAACAGCTCCAGATGGAGCTGACCGACCTTGGACCAATGCATGTCCGCTCCAATCCGCCCCATTTCCCGTTCCCATCTTTTCGCCGTTTCCTCTTCGGAAAGAATAGCTCCCATTTGCTCCGACCATCCCTGCGTATCATCAAAAGGAATCAGCAGCTCCGGATAATCCCCCAGCAAGTCCTTGGCATAGGCATACGGCGTCGTCAGAACCGGCCGGCCCAAACCGACCGCATAAGCGAGCGTTCCGCTCGTAATTTGCTGCATGCCCGGATAAGGCGTAACGTACAAGTCGGCGGCCGATAACAGCCCGGCCAGTTCGTTCTCTTCCACGAACCTGTCGATCATGACGACATGGCCATCCACCCCCAGCTCACGGGCGAGTAATTCGAGCTCCTGACGGTACGCTTCGCCTTCCCATTTGCGCACTTCAGGATGCGTCTGCCCCACGATGGCATACAAGGCGTTCGGAACTTTTCGAACGACATCCGGAAGAGCACGAAGGATCAACTCAAAACCTTTCCCCCGGCTGAGAAGGCCAAAGGACATCATGACCTTACGTCCGTCCCACCCCATGAATTGCCGCGTCCGTTCGCGTAAACCGGCTGCAGGCTCCGGTGTTCCATGAGGCACGCAGCGGATTTTATCCATCGGCACACCCATCGATCGGTGGAGGTAGCCGGCAGCCAGCCGGTTCATAACCAATATCAAATCGCTCCGCTGGGCAATCCGCTTCTGAATGCTTAAATACGGCTCTTCCGGATGTTCAAATACGGTATGAAAGGTAACGGCAAACGGCTTATCGAGATGATCGACCAAATCAAGCACATACTCGCCGGCCTCCCCGCCGAAAATTCCGAATTCGTGCTGAAGCGAAACGACGGAGACGTCGCTCCGGTTCAACCGCTCGGCAAGCTTTCGGTATGCTTTGCGGTCCTCCTTCTCGACTTCATGGATCATCGGATCCGTGTCTCCCAACAAACTGAACGCCGGCTTGACGGCGTAAACCTCATCTTGGCCCTTCCAGCCTCTGGCTCCGTTCACGCTTTGCCGCAAGTGATGCGTATAGGTGGCAATCCCGCATTTTTGAGGCACATAAGTGCCTATATAAGCGATCCGATTCATACGGTAATCTCCTCCTCCTCCTCTTTGATGCGGTGTGCAAAAGCTTCGTAAAGGATGTGCCGGGATCCGATTTCCGAGCCGAATCCGAATACGCATTGGTACAGCTGTGCACCTTCCCTTACGTGACAGCCGTCCCACAGAATCGTCTCTGATAATCGGGTGTTATTGGCAATCCGGCAGTCGTCCCCGATGACCGTATACGGTCCGATGATGGCTTTATCGCCGATTTGCACGCGGTTCCCGATCACGACCGGCGGGATCAAAAGGGCACCGTCGCCGATCCGGCAGCTGTTCCCTGTCCAGATTCCCGAAGTCTTCTCTTTACCCGGCAGAGGCAGCTTCAATTTGCGATCCAGAAGGTCCCAATGCACCTGCCGATAACGTTCCCGGGTGCCCATATCGAGCCAATATCCGGTCATCGTGAAGCCATACACGCCTTCCCCTGCTTCAATGAGTAGAGGGAAGGTTTCCCTTTCGATCGATACCTCGCGGCCTGCCGGTATGTAGCTCAAGGCTTCTTTGTTCATGACATAGATTCCGGCATTGATCAGTTTCGAAGGTGCTTCCCCCGATTTCGGTTTTTCCACAAACCGGGCTATGCGGCCTGTTTCCGAGATGTCTACAACGCCAAAAGAACTGGGATCCTCTACCTCGGTCAGCCCGATGGTAACGGTCGCCTGCCGTTCCTGATGATATTGAATGAGCGGTTTAATATTCATATGCTGTACGATATCGGCGTTAAACACCAGGAAGCAGTCGCCAAGCAGCGATTCCGCGTTTTTAATGGCGCCGGCAGTACCCAGCGTCTCGTCCTCTATAACATACTCGATAGAGACCCCCCATTTTTTGCCGTCTCCCAAATGGTTTCGAATCAGGTCCGGGTAATGCTTGAGCGCCAGGACAAATTCCCTCACCCCTTGATCTCTAAGCTGCCTTACCAAGTGTTCGATCCAGGGACGATTTCCTACCGGCGCCATCGGTTTCGGCATTTGTTCAGTTAACGGCCGCAGGCGTGTGCCCAGTCCCCCGGCCAACAGCAACGCTTTCATCGGTTGATCACCCTCCAGTTCGGTTTTCGGTCATAAAAAAAGAAGCCGGCGCATGGCGAACCTTTTCTCGATCATGGCACCATGAGCGTAAAAAATTCATTCATCAACGACTTCTGTTTTGGAGTTGTCTGGTCTTCAGCCCCTATACGCTAAAGTCCGTCCACTATGACCTTTTGCCCCTCGGCGGGATCAAGTGCCGCATCATCGAACAGAATGGTCATATAAATATAACCCCCTCCCGTTTCTGATTATTAGCACTCACCTAAATAGGCTGCTATTAATACTAATAACGAATTCCTCCCTGGCTTTCAATAGCGATTACACGCGGAAGTGAATGAATATTCGTCATGAAAGCCAATACACGGGATACTTTCGCCAGTTTTTTCAAATTTCCTCATTCATACGCCAGAAATTGTAAACTCGATAAAGACCGAGCATTATGATTCTACGATGGCCCTATTTTTTACGCTTAATGTGTCCTCAAGCCTGCTGAGGACACTGTCCGTAACCGGAAGTCCCAGCTTCTCCATGGCATACAAGAACGAGCCTACAACGGGAGGAAAATGCGGCTCCATCAAACCGAATGGCCTTCCCGGATCATCTGTGGAGATACGCTTAAGCTTTCCTTGAAAATAAGTGCTGTTCGCCACGCTCCCGATGCACGCAACCCGCAGCGTTTCGGCCTGAAAATGCCGTCCGAGCAAGCGGATGCCAACCACGATCTGGTGAATGGACCGGTCGCAAACCACTTGGGCTAATGAACTGCCTGCCGCTGCCGCCTCCGTAACATAAGGAGCAAAGGCTCCAAATACCCGGTCCCTTTCGCGGCGGTCATCATGGAAACCATTCCTGCCCAGGAGTGCAAGTTCCCCAAGGTCGGCTGCATTCCAATGCGAGAGCATATCATGAACCAGACGCCCGTCAGTATCGTCCGTATGTCCGGCAATTGCTTCATAAACGGCGTCATAGGCCAGAAACCTGGCTGCGCTTGCGGCATAGTGATGATAGTCGTAATTACGTAAGTATTGCCCTTCTTCATTGATACCGAAAATAATTGAGCCTGTACCGGAAATCACCACGATGCCTGGCTTTGCCATCAACGCACCATAATGGGCGGCGACCGCATCGTTTACGTGCCACTTGGGGCATGTCATTTCCGGTAAATGAGTCAGTTCCTTCACCCATTCTAAATCCTGATCCCGGTCGTAACCGGCGATGCCTGCGGCCATGCCGCAAATTTCCCCGGGAGAACACCCCACGACGGAAAGGGCTTTGCGGATCGCCGTTTTGACATTATCCGTAGCCTGGTTATCCCGATGCTGCGATGCCGCTTTCTGATCCTCGATGTACGCAGCGATGTTTCCTTCCGGACTTGCGATGATTACTCTGGTATTGGAGCCCCCTCCGTCGATACCCATAATCAGTTTCCTTCCAGCCATATCATCCCCTGCCCCTTATCTCTACCATCCAATAACTAACCCGAGAAGAACTTCTGCCTTCTTGGAAGTTATTTACTTGTTAGGTTTAATTCGACAAAGTTCTCTTCATATCCTCCTCCAAAAACTCCCTCAGAACGACGCAGGACTCCGAAACATTCGGGGGTCCTTGACCGCTTCCTCCAAAGCATCTTGGTTTGCGGCTGCCTTTTATCCTTCGGGGAGAATGGGAATACTTCGATTCGTACCCCTGTTGATCCAAATCCTTCTCATGTCCATGCCGGGTACGATCTATCGAGTACAGTTCGGGTAAGTATATATGATGCGGTTTATTAGTAAAAGGAGGTTGCACTCATGTTGGAAGAAAACAGACCGATGCCGGCAGAAGAAGGCTTGGATCATAGTTTAGCTTTTCTTAAAGAAGGCTATTTGTACATCACGAACCGAACCCTCGGATTTCAATCGGATGTATTCGAGACGCGTTTGCTTGGCGAACGGGCCATTTGCATGCGCGGGGAAGAAGCCGCCAGGCTGTTTTATGACGAGGACAAATTTATCCGGTTCGGTGCGGCACCCAAACGCGTGATCAAAACGCTGTTCGGTGAAAACGGGGTTCAAACGCTGGACGGCGAAGCCCATCGCCACCGGAAAGCGATGTTCATGTCTCTCATGTCCGACGAAGCGATGCAGCGAATGCGGGGGCTGACCCGAAAATATTGGGAGATTGCAGCGAAAAACTTTGAAACGCGGAAAGAAGTCGAGATTTACGAGGAAGCCAAGGAATTGTTATGCCGGGTTGCCTGTGAATGGGTTGGAGTTCCGCTTGAACCGGAAGAGGTACGAGAGAAGACGGGCTGGTTCGGCGCGTTGTTCGAATCTCCCGCCTCCATTGGAATCACTTATATGAAAGGCCGGAACGCCAGAACCAAGGCGGAGTCCTGGATCAGCGGCCTGATTGAGGACGTGCGCGCCAACCGTTTCACAGCGCCGGAACATTCGGCACTGGCCGTGATCTCTTTTCACCGGGATCTGAATGGCCAGCTGCTCGACTTAAAAACCGCCGCCGTGGAAATGCTGAACATTATTCGTCCGATCGTCGCCGTTTCCATTTACATCGCCTTTACCGCACTGGCCGTCATTCAGCAGCCAGAAGAGCGGGAAAAGCTGGCCGGATCGGATGAAATGCGGCTTGGACATTTTATCCAGGAGGTCCGCCGCTTCTATCCTTTCTTCCCCGTGACGGCAGCACGGGTGGCAGAGGATTTTGTCTGGAACGGTTATCGGTTTGAGCAAGGGACGTTAACCATGCTGGACTTGTACGGCACCAATCACCACCCGGACCTGTGGGACAAGCCGGAGAAGTTTATGCCGGACCGTTTTCAACATTGGAGAGGATCCCCTTTCAGGTTTATTCCTCAAGGCGGAGGAGATCATGATACAGGGCACCGGTGCGCCGGCGAATGGATAACCCTGGAAATCATGAAGGAGAGCCTCGACTTCCTGGCCAACCGGATGAGCTATGACGTGCCACAGCAGGATTTAAGCTACAGCTTCAGCGATATTCCGTCGCTGCCCCACAGCAACATTGTCATTCAGAACGTCCGAAGTGTTTAGATATTTATTTGCTTATGTTCAACAGCCCATGCTTTCCCTGCACAGAGAAAAAGCCGCAGCAATGCGGCTTTTTAACTTGCGTCAGAATGATCATTATCGGGGTCCATCGCCAAGGACCTGGATTCACATGGCAGCCAGACCTCTTTTTTGCGTAATGACTTAGCGCTGTTTCCAATCGATTTTGCCCAGAATGCGCAGCACGCTGCGGACAAGCATTTGGCAGCTGCCCATGATGAACAGCCACACGCCCGCCGTTTGCGTCGACTCCTGAAAAAACAGCATGCTGCCGCTGATGTAGCACAGCGAAATGATGATGTCGCTTGCGATCCGCAGAACCTTGCCGGGTTCATGGACCACAAGCCGGTGGTGCCGGAACTTGACCACCCAATGCCAATGATGTTCATCCGTCTTAAGCTGCTCAAACTCCATGAGATGATGCCGGATAATAAATCAGCTCCTTTCGTAACACAAAGAGGACTGACTGCACAGGAGCCCGCATCTTTTTATAAGAAAGTGCGTTTTATTTCATTACCCGCCCCATCCTTCATGAATCAATCCCATAAGCCGTTAATAAAACGTACCCACACCGCAGTAATTTTTAGATATAGGCAAATTTTACTCCTAAATGGAAATCTGTTCGGATATGATGAAAGTAATTCTTATGGAAAGGGTGTTTTCTATGAAAAAAATCGCCGTCTTACCTACAAACGGGAGGGCGACTATACTTTAACCCTCCTGCATTACGGGAGGAATCCAATTGAATTCCAGAATCAAAAAATTCATTTCCTACTATAGACCCTACAAGGGACTGTTTGCCGCCGATATGGCATGCGCTTTTATTTTGTCGGCGATTACGCTTGTTCTTCCGCTCGGCGTCCGCTACATTACCTCCGAGCTGCTTGACGGTGCTCATTCTGACTCGCTTTCCCAAATCTATGAGGTCGGTGCAGGGATGCTCGCATTGGTCATTCTCCATATTGCCTGCGAGGTGTTCGTGGATTACAAAGGCCACATGATGGGCGCGATGATGGAAGGCGACATGCGAAGCGAACTGTTCGAGCATCTGCAGAAGCTTTCGTTCCGTTTTTACGACGAACAAAAAACCGGCCAGCTGATGACCCGGACCACAAACGATATTTTATCCCTTGCCGAGCTGTACCATCACGGACCGGAGGACCTGCTCATCTCGATCTTGAAATTTACCGGTGCGTTTATCATTTTGATCGCGATCGACGTTAAGCTGACCTTAATTGTCTTTGTATTTTTGCCGGTGATGGCTGCGTACGCGTTTTATTTTAACCGGAAAATGAATGCGGCCCTGCGAATCAGCCGGGACCGGATCGGGGACATCAACGAGCAGGTGGAAGACTCCCTCGCCGGTATCCGTGTGGTCAAATCGTTTACGAACGAGCACGTGGAGATCCGCAAATTTGCCCGGGCCAATGCCCGCTTTCTCCAGAGCCGGAGCGACGGGTACAAGAGCGAAGCCATTTTCTCCGGCGGAATGATCGGCTTTACACAGCTGATTACCGTGGCCGTTATCGTCTTCGGCGGTGCCGCTATCCTCCACTCGTCGATGCAGCTTCCGGACTTGCTGACCTTCTTTTTATGCATCGGCATTCTGATCGAGCCCATTCAGCGGATGGTGAATTTCGCAAGGCTGTATCAGGAAGGTATGACGGGGTTTGACCGGTTCATGGAGATTTTGGAGGTAGAGCCGGATATCTGCGACGCGCCAGGGGCGGCAGAACTCGGCCATGCCGAAGGCAAGGTGGAATTCCGGCAGGTCTCCTTCAAGTATAAAGATGATCACCGGGAAGTGCTGACCGACCTGTCTCTTACCATCGAAGCCGGCGAATACGTAGCCATCGTCGGTCCGTCCGGCGTCGGGAAAACGACGCTGTGCTCCTTGATCCCCCGGTTTTATGAAGTCAGCGGAGGAACCATTCTTTTGGATGGCAAAGACATCCGTGGATTAACTTTGCGGTCCCTCCGGCGGAACATTGGCATCGTCCAGCAGGATATCTATTTATTTGCTGGCACAGTTATGGATAATATCCGTTACGGCAACGTGGAGGCGACCCGCGAGGAAGTTATCGAGGCGGCGAAAAAGGCCCATGCCCATGATTTCATTATGGGGCTGCCGGACGGCTATGATACCGACATCGGCCAGCGCGGAATCAAGTTATCCGGCGGTCAGAAGCAGCGGCTCAGCATTGCACGCGTGTTTCTCAAAAATCCGCCCGTGATCATCTTTGATGAGGCCACCAGTTCGCTTGACAACGACAGCGAGCAGGCGGTACAGTCGTCGCTGGAGAGGCTGTCCGACAACCGTACGACGTTGGTGATCGCCCACCGGCTGTCTACGGTCCGGAATGCACAGCGGATCATCGTGCTGACCGATGACGGGATTGCGGAACAGGGAACGCATGAAGAGCTTTTGGCACAGGGCGGCACCTATGCGCATTTATATAACATGCAGCTTAAGTTGTGACCGGCTGCTCCCCTACAAAAAAACCATCCAGTCCAACAGGGATTTCTCCCTGAGGCTTTGGATGGTTTTTGCTGCTTCAGACTATTCTTCGTAAATTTTGGTGAGCATTTGGCCCAGCTCCTGCAGCGCCTGCTCTTCCTGCTCACCGTCGGCTTCCAGCCGGATTTCATCGCCGGCGGCAATGCCCAGGGTCAACAGCCCGAGGGAGCTTTTGCCGTTGGCTTTTTTCTCGCCTTTGAACAGCGTAACTTTACAAGGAAACGTATTTGCCTTCTCTACGAACAGTTTCGAAGGGCGGGCATGAAAACCTTGCGGGTGGATGACGGTAAAAGTTTGGGATACCATAGCTTATGCTTCACTCCTTAGTTGTTGGTTGACAAAATCAAGCACCTCTTGCTGGGTGCTCATGCCGATCGCCTGCTCGGCCAAACCTGCCCATTCCTCTCTGGACAAGCGGGAAATCAGTTCTCTGGCCGGGAGTACGGACGAGGCGCTCATGCTGAATTCATACAGTCCGAGGCCGAGAAGAAGCGGAATCGCTGCCGAATCTCCGGCCATTTCGCCGCACATGCCGGCCCATTTGCCGTGGCGGTTAGCTGCCTGGATCACAAGCTGCACCAGACGGAGAATCGACGGATGATGAGGCTGATACAGATAAGCGACCGATTCGTTCATCCGGTCCGCCGCCATCGTGTACTGAATCAGGTCGTTCGTGCCTATGCTGAAAAAGTCCACTTCCTTCGCCAACACATCGGCGGCGATCGCTGCAGCGGGAATTTCGATCATAATGCCGACTTCAAGCGTATCGGACACCTTCGTGCCCTCCTGCTCGAGCTTGGCGCGTTCTTCCGCCAGAATCCGCTTCGCCTCACGAAGCTCGCCCAGGACGGCGATCATCGGGAACATAATGGCTAGCTTGCCGTGCATGCTGGCCCGGAGCAGCGCCCGAAGCTGGGTGCGGAACAAATCCTCCTTATCCAGGCATAAACGGATGGCCCGCTGGCCCAGAAACGGATTCATCTCTTTCGGCAGCTGCAGGTAAGGCAGCTCTTTATCGCCGCCGATATCCAGTGTACGGATGACGACGCGCTTGCCGTTCATTTTCTCCAATACATGCTTGTAGACGGAATACTGCTCTTCTTCGGAAGGGAACGAGCTGCGTCCCATATACAGAAATTCGGTACGGAACAAGCCAATGCCGTCCGCCCCGTTCGCCAGTACCTTCTCCAGATCGTCAATGCCGCCGATATTGCTGGCCAGCTCCACCTCAACGCCGTCTGCGGTGACCGACGGCCGGTCCACATAGCTGCGCATGCGGGTCTTATACTCTTCATATTCTGCCTTACGAGTGGTATATTCGCGGAGCTGCTCATCCGACGGATTGACGATGACCTGCCCGGCCGTAGCGTCAAGAATGATCATATCCCCCGTCCGAATCGCAGAAGCATCCGCACCGGTCCCGACGACGGCAGCCAACTCCAGGGAGCGGGCCATGATGGCGGAATGCGACGTCCGGCTTCCGATCTCCGTGACGAAGCCCCGGACGAATTCCAGATTTAACTGGGCCGTATCCGACGGGGTCAAGTCTTTGGCAATCAGAATCGTTTCGGCGCTCAGCTCGGACAGCGCGCTGTGCTCCCGTCCCTCCAGCTTGCTGATGACCCGTCCCGTGATATCCTTAACGTCTGCCGCGCGTTCCCGCAGCATCTCGTTATCCATGGACTGCAGCGCTTCGATGATGCTGGAAGCCACTTCGTACAGGGCATATTCCGCGTTGACGCCGTCGCTCTCAATCTGGTCCAGTGTCGTGTCGATCAGGTCCGGGTCGTCCAATAGAAACAGGTGAGCTTCAAAAATCTCGGCCTTCTGCGGTCCAAGCCGCTCCAGCGTCGTTTCACGGATCCGGTCGATATCAGCCTTGGCCGCATCCACGGCGCTGCGAAGACGCTGTTGCTCAGCAGCAGGATCGTCGACCTTTCTCTGCTGCGGGATGGACTCCTCCGCTTCCAGCCGGTACGCTTTGGCAATGGCGATGCCCGGTGATGCGGGCACGCCGGTCAGCAGTTGGCTCATGGGCCATACCTCCTTATTTTACGTTGGAATTCATCTATCGTGAACATGCTAGTTTCGATCGATTATTGATGATTGTAAGCCTTCAACACTTTCTCGGTCAGCATATGGTCTGGATCCAGACCGCTTACTTCGGCAAAAGCCTGGCGGACGCCTTGATCCGCGATCATGCCCTGCAGCTTGACGGCCTCCGGATCTTCCGCGAAGTCGAATTTTAGAGCCAGCGCCATAACCTCGGTCAAATGCTCGAAAGCACCGCCCTGCTCCCAGGCACGAAGCGCCGGCCGGACCAAGCGGTCATCCGGGGACAGCTTACGGATCGGCGACCGGCCGACCCGGACAACCTCGTCGCTCAAATACGGATTACGGAAGCGGTCCATGATCGTGCGGATATAGTTCTCATGCTCCGCAGGATCAAAGCCGTAAGCACGCACGAGCATGCTTCCCGTTTCCTGAAGGGCACCGGTAACCAGCCCGGCGACTTCCTCGTCCTTCATCGCTTCCTGGATGGTCGAATACCCTTTCCGGTATCCGGCATAAGCCGCGCTGCAGTGACCGGTATTTACTGTGAAAAGCTTGCGCTCAATATACGGAATCAAGTCGTCAACGTAATGAACGCCTTGGATTTCCTGGGAGCCGGAGAACATTTGGGATCGATTGATCACCCATTCGTAGAACGGCTCCACCGTGACAGCTAGCGGATCCTCATGATGCTGCAGCGGCACGATACGGTCTACCGCAGAATCCGGGAAGGCTGCAAAAGAAGCCGCTTTTTGCTGCTCTTCGAGCGACAAATGGCCCATGACATGTTCTCTCAGCTGGGTGCTTGCGCCGATGGCGTTCTCGCAGGCAATGACATGCAGCGGAGCTGCTCCGCGTTCCATCCGAAGCTTCAAACCAGCTGCAATCCCCGGGGCGATATGTTTCAGAATGTTCACTCCTACAGCCGTCGTAACCATATCGGCGGAAGCCACTGCTTCTGCCACCGCTGCGGGATCCCGGCCGTCAATGGCGTTAACGCCCTCTACCGGGATTTGCTTCCCGCTCTCGTCGGCAATGGTAACCGTGTAAGAACCGCGCTGCTGGATCGTTTGCATCAACGACTCGTTCACATCGGAAAATACGACCTCGTAACCCGACTGCGACAGCAGCAAGCCGATAAATCCCCTTCCGATATTGCCTGCGCCGAAATGTAGAGCCTTCATTCTTCCATCCCGCTTTCAAAGATGCTCAAAATTTCCTCGGCGGTCTTCGCCGTACGGATGCCTTCCATGCTGTCCTCATCCGAGCAAACCATGGCGACGCTGGTCAAAATGTCCATATGCTCACCGTTCTGGGCGGCAATCCCGACGACGAGTACCGCCGGCTCATCCCCGCCAAAATCGACCCCATCCGGAATTTGAAGCACGGCCAATCCGGTCGACTTGATCATTCCTTTGGCTTCGTTGGTCCCATGGGGAATGGCCAGGCCTGCGCCCATATAAGTGGACAAGGCATTTTCGCGTTCAATCATCTTATCGACATATTCCTGTTCCGCATGTCCGGCATCAACCAGCATTTGTCCGGCAAGGCGAATGGCCTCATACTTGTCGGATACTTTAACGTTCACTCGAATTTGATCTGCGGATAAAATACTCATGATGATCACTCTCTTTCCAATTTGTTTTTTAAGTATGCGCGGAGATGGGCGGACAATAGTTCCCTGATGCGCCCTTCATCCCCCTCCGCAAGGGCTTCAATCATATCCGTGTCCAGCAGTGTTGCGCTGATTTCGCTCAGCACCTCCAGGGTTTCCCGCTCGAGCTGCCGCGGAGCCAGCATCAGTAAAAAGCGCGACAGCTCAACGTCACCTGAGTCATCCAGCCTGAGCCGCTGATCCAGTTCAAAGAGCATCAATGCCGGCCGTTTCACCGCATCGCTGCGCGTATGAAACAGCGCCAGCTCCGTGCCGGGAATCAGCTGGGTCCCGTGCTGTTCCCGCTGCAGCAGCAGAGCTGCGACTGCTTCCGGATCCAGAATCACGTCCCTGAGCACCGGCGCTGAGCAGGCGGCAAGCAGCCATTGATCAAGGCTCGGCTGCCCTTCGATCCGCAGCGGCAGCACGCGAAAAGCTTCCAGGAGCTCAATGCTTTGCTGGAGGGTTTGGTGCAATGAACGCAAGCCGTCAATATCGGCTGTGCCGGCCGCTTCCCGGCGTCCGGCAGGCCAATCTCTCAGCTCAGGTGCCAAATCCTCCAGTAATCCCGGCAGCGGCTCGGCATCCGCTGATAACGCGTCCGGCAGGGGCTTCACGCCGCGGTGCCGGATATAATCCCGGAGCTTCTCCGCTTCAGATGGGGTAAGCAGCGGGCTCAGCTTCAAATATTGTTCCTCCGGCAGCGGCAAGTCGACGGTACTGATGATCAAATCATAGTCCGTTCTCGGTATCCTTGCGGCCTCATACCATGAAGCCTGTTCGACGATTTGGAGCTGCGGAAATTCTTTACGCAGCCGAACTGCCAGCATTTTCGAAGAACCGATCCCGCTCGTGCATACGATCACCGCTCGCATATGCTGAGGGATCTGGCCGATCCGCTCCCGCGCGGCTCCAAAATGCATCACCAGAAAAGCGATCTCCTCGTCCGGGATGCGGACAGAAGGAAAAACGGCGTCAGCTGCCTGCCGGACCCGGCCGAACAGCTCGGCATAGTCCTTGCGGATCGTATCCAGCAGAGGATTCCGGATCCGCTGCCCTGCTGTGATTCGTTCCATCGCCGCTTTCAGATGCATGAACAAACCGTCCCGAAGGGAGCGGTCAGCGGTGTAGTCGTTCGCATCCAGTTCCCTCATTTTACGGATGAGCGACCGGACGGTCCCGGCAAGCTCCAAATCGTCCGCCGGCAGCATTCCTGTCGAATGAGCCAGAGCTCTTTCAAGAAGTTCTGCGGTATACCTCACTTCAGCAAGCGGATATTCCATTTTCAGAACTTGACCCAGCTCATCGCATAAAAGTTTGGCAGACTTTAATTTATGGTCTTGAGCCGGCATAGCGGATGGCCGGTCAAACCGCCGCAGATTGATGAGGCGGTCGGCTTCCGCTTCAGTGACCGTGATGCCCTTGCGAATGCGGGCTGCCGCGATGGACAACCGGATCAGCAGATCGGTATAGGCTTCCTCACTGAAGGATTCTTCCTGATGCCGCTCCTCCCACTTCCATAAGGTTTCTTCGATCACCGAAATGCGGTCCGCCCCGGCCATTGAGACGATTCGGGCATCCACAGGATGATGCGGATTCTGCTCCGAGTACCCGATAAGCGACAAGTCATCCAGCCGGAAGCGGACGAGCGTACGAATCGCCTCGCGGATCAGAGGCTCCGAGCCGGTAATTTCCACTCCATAGCCTCGCCGGCGGATCAGCAGCAAGCCTTGTTTGCCGATCCAGTCGGTCAAATCGTCCAGATCTGCTCCTACAGTCGGTACCGTGACCTTCATCTCGTGGGCAAGCGTAAACAGCTTCACCGGTTCCCGCGAACCAAGCAGCCGGGCAAGGAGGTATACCTGCCGCTCATCCGCCGAATATTCGATCTCGGCGGGCATGAGCAGCTCCGAGCGGACTTGTTCCATTTGAGAAGGGTCACCTTCTACACTGAGGCCGGAACCGGCTTTCCGGTGAAGCGTAATCCCGTGCCGATGCAGATAGCTCTCGACCGTGTCCAGCTCCCTGTGCACCGTCCGCGGGCTGACCCGAATGCTGCTGGCGATTTCGGCAACCGTACTCTCCGAAGGGCTGCGCAGCAGCAAATCCAAGATCTGTCTTACACGGTGTGACAATTCCATGCCCCTTAGCCTCCATAACGACCGCAAAAGGCGCTTGGATGCCGGCCCATATGCCCGCATCCATTCGCCTCAAGCGTTTTTATAGTTATTTCAAGCGTTCGACAAGCTCGTCATATTCCGGACTCTTCAGGAAGTTGTCGATGGAAATATGCTCTGCTTGCGGCGCTACGCCGCGAGCACGGTCTGTCAACGTTTTATGCGTGACAACGATATCCGCGTCGGACGGAATGTCGCTGATCGCCGTGTTCGTGACCTCGATCGGCGATCCGGCGGCTTTCATCTTCTTGCGAAGGATGGAAGCGCCCATGGCGCTGGAGCCCATGCCAGCGTCGCAGGCGAAGACGATTTTGTGAACCTCGTCTTTGCTCTTCTGCCCTTCAGCCGTGCTTGCCGCCGAAGGAGCCGTTGCTTCTTTCGCCCCTTCTGCCGCAGCGGCCGCCGCAGCAGCCGGAGTTCCTGCAGCTTTCATGTCTTTCATACGTTTCGTTGCTTCTTCAAGATCGTCCTGGTCTTCTTCCGTCTTCTTGCTGGTTTTCAGCAGAAGCGCAGCCACGACGAAGGATACGATCGCAGCGGTGATGACCCCGCTCAGTACGGGTAGGATTTCTCCCCGCGGCGCCATGGCCAGGTAAGCGATGATGCTGCCCGGAGATGGCGGGCCAACGAGTCCCGCGTTCAGCAGCGAGAACGTAAATGTGCCTGTCACGCCGCCGGCCATTGCCGCCAGAATGAGGCGTGGGTTCATCAGAATGTACGGGAAGTAAATTTCATGAATCCCGCCAAAGAAGTGAATAATCGCCGCACCCGGTGCAGATTGACGGGCGGATCCGCGGCCTACGATCATGTATGCGAGCAGGATACCGAGTCCGGGACCCGGGTTCGATTCAAGCATGAACAGGATGGATTTGCCTGCGGTCTGCGCTTGTTCAATCGCGATCGGGCTCAATACCCCGTGATTGATAGCATTGTTCAGGAACAGCACCTTCGCCGGCTCGATCAAAATGTTGACGAGCGGAATCAGGTGGTGGTGAACCAGAAACTCAACGCCGGAGGAAAGCACGTTGGTGACGGCTTCGATGATGCGTCCCACGATCGAATATGCGATCAGGACGAGCACGCCGCCGATAATGCCGAGCGAGAAGTTGTTGACCAGCATTTCGAAGCCGGACTTGATTTTGCCTTCGACGGCTCTGTCAAACTGTTTGAGCACCCAGGCAGCTCCTGGACCGACGGCCATCGCGCCGAGGAACATCGGAATGTCGGTTCCGATAATGACGCCCATCGTGACCAGGGCGCCGATCACGCCGCCGCGCTGCTTGTGCACCATCGTACCGCCGGTGTATCCGATCAGCAGCGGGAGCAGGTACTTGATCATCGGGTCGACCAGCTTCGCGAGATACTCGTTCGGAATCCAGCCGGTCGGTATGAACAGAGCCGTGATCAAGCCCCACGCGATGAACGCTCCGATGTTCGGCATGACCATGCCGCTCAGGAAGCGCCCGAATTTTTGAACTCCGACCCGGGCGGCACCGGATGCGGAGGAAGATGTGGATTGGGCCATGAGGATAACCTCCTTGTAAACTTTTGTCGAACGGTATTTTACAATACGTCGTTCGTCCTATATCCATCCTAGCCGACATCAACCTGACACTCAATAAAATGAAAACGCTATATTGTCAGGAGCCCTGATGACAAAACTTTATGAATCCCGCCTAAACCCTTGATGTATCAGGCTTTTGCAGACCCGGTGGGGATGACATGCAGGGGAAACATACGGGCTAAGTTCACTCCGGTCAGCTAAGACTGCATTTGTTTAATCTGTAATTTTCCAAGATTAAGTTTTCCTTTCTGGAACCTGATCATGGGTAGCTTTTCCCATTAAGTGGACCTGATTCAGAAATTACCGATTTTTCACAAAATAAGAAAAACGTCTATCGACGTACCTTCACAGAAGACAGACCGCGTCTAAAGGAAGTTTTTCTTGCAATATCAGGAAGCCATGGCTCTGGAGTTTATACATTCTGATATTATAAAAAAAACGTCTATCGACGTACCTTCACAGAAGACAGACCGCGTCTAAAGGAAGTTTTTCTTGCAATATCAGGGAGCCATGGCTCTGGAGTTTATACATTCTGATATTATAAAAAAACGTCTATCGACGTACCTTCACAGAAAACAGACCGCCTCTAAAGGAAGTTTTTCTTGCAATATCGAAACCATGGCTCTGGAGTTTATACTTTCTGATATTAAAAAAAGCGCCCTGGTATAGGGCGCTAGCGTGCGTATGTGTTGGCCATATCCGGCATGAAAGATGTCATCTCCCAAAAAGCCATCCGCCATTGACGTTCAGAATTTCTCCAGTGACATAAGATGCATCCGACGAAATCAAGTATAAGACCGCGGCAGCTACCTCGTCCGGCGTCCCCGGACGCCCGGCAGGAATATTCGGGATCAGCTGCTGCAGTTTATCCTCACGGTGGCCAAAACCGGTATCCGTAATCAAGCCTGGAGCCACGGCATTCACCGTTATCCCTTTGACGCTCAGCTCTCGGGCTGCAGCGTACGTAAGGCCATGGAGCCCGGATTTCGAGGCGGCGTATGCCAGGGACCCGGGGCCGCTTCCACCTGTAAACGCCCCGATCGAGCTGATATTGACGATCCTGCCGCCCGGACTTGCCAAATATGGCGCTGCGGCAGCCGTCATCAAAAATGCCCCCTTCAAGTTCACGCCAATAATGTCATCCCAGAACCGTTCGGAATCTTCAAGAGGCACTCCGGTAGAAACGGCCTCACCCGTGAATCCCGCATTGTTAATCACGATATCTAAACGTCCGTTTTGGTGGACTACCTCCTCGACGGCCCGCTGTACATCTTCACGGCAGCGTACATCTGCTTGTACCCATGAAGCGCCTTCGCCAAGCCGCTTACATGCTTCCCTCAGAGAAGTTTCGTGTCTCCCAAGGATCATGACACCGATTTCTTCTTGTATGAGTCGTTGAGCAATCGAGAATCCGATTCCACTGCTGCCGCCAGTTACGATCGCTGTACGTTTCATTGGAGTCATCTTGATCACCTTTCCTTTCGCCATGTGTGTGACATTGGATGAATTCTATTGTAATATCAATCCGATCATAAGCGAAATATCGGTTTTATATTTCTGTAATAAGTTTTACTTATTAAAAAAGGGACTTGGAGGATCGTTATGGAACTGCGGCAGCTCAAATATTTCGTCACTTTGGCCGAAGAACTGCACTTCGGACGTGCAGCCGATCGGGTGGGAATCGCCCAGCCTGCACTTAGTCAGCAGATTCGCCAGCTCGAACAGGAGCTAGGCGGGGCCTTGTTTATCCGTACCAAACGAAGTGTTTCGCTGACAGCGGCCGGAAGTTTATTTTATGAGGAAGCCAGAAACTTGCTCCACCACGCGGATCGTGCCGTGGATAAGGTTAGCCGCGCATTTTCGGGGATGATCGGAGAACTCAGGATCGGATTCGTGGAATCCGCAACTTGGGACATTCTTCCTCAGGTCATTTCGGCGTACCGTCAAAAATATCCCGAAGTCCAAATCACACCATGCCATTTACATTCATCTTCCCAAATCGAAGCTCTGTTGGATGGCACGCTAAGCATCGGTATTACAGGCATTCCCGTGAACGAGCCGCTTCTTATGTCCTACTCCATCCGGAGCGAGCCTTTCTGGGTCGCATTCCCTCCCGAACATCCTTTGGGTAACCGCCATACTGTGCATATCGGCGAATTAAGCAGGGAATCGTTTATTACTACCAACCGGGAAGTAGGAAAGGTTTATTACGATACCATGATTCAAGTATGCATGGAGGCAGGGTTCAGTCCAGCCATTGTTCAAACGGCCGACGAAATGCATACGTTGTTGTCGCTCGTTTCATCGGGTCTCGGCATTGCCCTGATTCATGAATCTGCCCGGCATTTGCGCACCGATCTCGCATATAAGCCAGTACTTGGAGTTAGCCAATCCGCATACAGGATGTCTTTTGTATGGAAAAAGGACCCCATCTCTCCTCTTCTCCGAGGCTTCCTGGATACCATGCAAAAGCTCTACCCGCAGCAGGATCACTAATTTGGAAAAAAATAGTTTGCAGCGCTTTACATCGATAACTGTTTTTGTTACAGTTTATTTGAAAATATACAACTAATTCGGGAAAGGAAGTCGGAATAAATGAAAATTGCGATTATCGGTGCTGGAAATATCGGCGGAAATCTCGCCCGCCGCCTGACCAAACTCGGACATGAGGTGTCCATCGCCAATTCGAGAGGCCCACAAACCTTGGCTGCACTTGCCGAAGAAACAGGAGCAGCACCCAAGGAAGTCACGGAAGTGGCGAAGGGCGCAGAAGTGGTCATTGTGACGATTCCACAGAAAAACATTCCTAACCTTCCTGCCGGAATCCTCGACCATACCGCACCGAATGCCGCGATTATCGATACGGGGAACTATTACCCTCGCCAGCGCGACGGTCTCATTGCAGAAATTGAAGCAGGCCTGCCGGAGAGCCGCTGGGTGGAACAGCATCTGAAGCGGCCCGTAAATAAAGCTTTTAACGGCATATCCGCCCAAAATCTGCTGGAACGCGGCCTGCCGAAGGGCAGCCCTGGACGTTTGGCGCTGCCGGTGGCTGGAGACGATCCCGCCTCTAAGCAGGTGGTGCTTGACCTGATTGAAGAACTTGGCTTTGACGCCATCGACGCCGGGGGACTGGATGAGTCCTGGCGACAGCAGCCGGGTACGCCAAGCTACCGCGAGCACGACGCCGACAGCCTTCGCCAAGCGCTCGCGGAAGCCAGCCCTGAGCGCCCGGCGGAGTTTAAAGCTTGATCGCCATATAAACAGAACAAAAATCCCCTTAGTCTCCAACGTACGGAGAAAAGGGGATTTTTTCTTTTATACTGGTATCGGATTACCTTGCCGAAGACTATACAAACACTTTTTCAAAAGCCGGAAAGCCCGCTTCCCGTCCCGGATAGTTCACTTCGCCCCGCTGATCGTAGCCGAGGCCCCGGTACAGCTTGAGGGCCGGCGCGTTTTTGGCGTATGTATCAAGCCGGATGCTCTTGTATCCATTCTCTTGGGCAAACTGTTCCGCAAAAGCAACCAGCTTACGCGCGATTCCTTGTCCCTGGGCCATCGGATCCACAGCGATCCGGTGCATCATCAGATGCGGCCCTTCCGTCTCCGTCCAAGGTATCTTGTCATACTGCTCATCTTGATGTTGATCCAGCACCATGATGCCAAGGATCCGTCCGTCGCCTTCCGCTGCGAACAGCGTCCCCCGGCTCAGATCTTCCCCGATGACATCCCGGTTCGGATACTCGTCGTCCCATTGGTCGCTGCCGCCTTCTTGCATGACCTGAACGCATCTGGAGATCAATTGCATGATCTCTTCCATCTCATCTCTCCGGCCTGTTCGAATTTGAATATTCAAAGCTTGCACCATCCACGTCCTTTCGAAAATCTAACCTCAATGCTCATATCCGGCATAATCGATTTCGAGGAACTGGCTCACTTCCTGATCCCAACGGTCCCTCACAAATGCCACGTGCTGCGGATGAGCGTTATAGGCTTCATAATCCGCCCGGCTGTCAAACTTCATGGAAAAACCAAAGTCATATGTATTCTTGGGGCTGATTTCCCGGAATACTTGAAATTCCTTTACCGTAGGAATCGAGCTGAGCGCAGCCCTGCCGTCCTCCAGAAATCGCTGTTCAGCTGACGAACCCTTCTCATGGTTGAGCGAAAAGATGACCGAATGGATGATTGCGTCGTCTTTCACGTTATAACACTCCTTTTTTCATCGAAATGACAAACGAGCCTTTTACTATTATAAAGGCTAACCAAAGAGATGGACAGCTTCAAAGCATCCCGGTTCATGGGGATTCACAACCTTCACAGAGGTCTGCAGCTGTCGCGCACCGCTAACCGATGACCCAAAATGATATCTTCGGCTGTTCGCTTTTCTCCTGCAATGAACTGAAGCAGCGTTTCGACCGTCACCTCGCCCATTCGCTGAATGGGCTGCTCCATAGACGTGATCCGCGGCCGGACGAGCTCGGTCATCTGGCTTCCGTCAAAGCCGACCACCGAAATATCCTCAGGAACTTTCAGGCCGTGATCGATAATGCAGTTGACTGCCCCGATCGCCATATCGTCGCTGACGGCAAAGACCGCCGTCGGTTTATGTTTGTATCGAAGGAACTCACCCATCAGTGCATAGCCGCTGTTCACCTTGTAATCGCCGAAACGGACAAGTTCATGGACAAATTTAATTCCATGGTCCGCCAAAGCATTCCGGTACCCGCTGTACCGGTTTTGGCCGGAAGTCATATCCCGCATGTCCCCGCCGATAAAAGCAATCTGCTTATGCCCGAGTCCGATTAAATATGTCGTTGCGTCATAAGCTGCGGCATAATCGTCCACGATGACCGATACGAAGGATTGGTCCATCGGCTTCACGCTAGAGAAGATGACGGGAATTTTTAATTTCTCGATAAAATTCCGGATATCCTCATTGATCTTCTCGTGCATGATAATGATGCCTTCCACGCGCATTTCCTTGAAAATGTTCAGGTATTTGAACTCCTTGTCAATGTCCTCGCTGATATTGCAGACGAGCAGATTATAATGATTGGAAGCAGCGGTCTGCTCGATGGAGCTCAGAATGGTCGAATAAAAGCTGGAGGTCAGATCCGGCACGATGACCCCCAGCAGATTGGTTTTGTTCCTGACCAGGCTTCTGGCAATATGGCTTGGCGCATAACCCAGGTCTTCAATGGCCTGGTTGACGCGGTCCTTCAGTTCTTCCCTGACGTATTTTTCCCCGTTTAAAACACGGGAGACCGTTGTCGTAGAGACACCGGCCCGTTTGGCAACATCCTTGATTTTAACGCTCATACCCATCTCATCCCTAACGCTGATTAATGAACAAGGGTTGAGAGAACGCCGCATAGCCTCCTTCAATATAGGCGCTGACGCGGACATACCCTTCGTCTCCCATACACGAATAAGTCACTTCCGTAATCCGTCCCGTTTCCTCATGCAGCACCCTGCCGTCTTTCCCAAACAAGGTCACGTATTTATACATCCGGTCCAGCAGTTTGTTCGACTTCAGGCGGATGCAGATCTGACGATCTTCGGTCTGAATCGATTCAAAACCAAAACCAGTGGAGACATAAAAACTGCCGCTTCGGATCGCGCTGAGAATGGACTGCTGCGAATTTTCTTCGGCAAGCACGATGTTCCAGGCCTGCTTCTCTTGTCCGTACACATGGGAATCGTCGTTTCCGAAGCCCCATACCCGTCGACCAGCCGAAAGCATCGCATCCCATTTATCAAACGCGATATCGTATTCGATGTTCCCGTCCCCGTTGTAAACCTCGATTCCGGTCACCCGCTCCATCTGCAGCATGTCCTCCAGGTTCCAGTAATTCGAAAAATACCGGTTCGGATGCACGAGAACGCAGATTCCGCCATTATCCAAGGTCGCATCAGCAAGCCTTTGGTAATTTCCTATCGAAAACTCACTGCTGTAGCCCTCCATTATGGAACGTGGAGGTGCAACGAGAAGCATGTGAGGCTGGCGGCTGCTGACCTCGATCGCTTCAAAAACCGTGGGGATGCTGCATTCTCCAGCCAAATCAGTCATTTTGTCATGATCCGAAATCGCTAGAAAATCATAATCGGCATACATCCGATATACCGTTTCCAGCGGAAACCAGCCGTCGCTGTTGTTGGTATGATTATGAAAACTCCCGCGAAGCCATGTTCCTCTTTTATCATAAGGGTTTTCGATGCGCATGCCAAATCCTCCCTGGTTAATCATCGTTCTGCAATTATTCCTTAATCGAACCGATCATGACGCCTTGGGCGAAATACTTTTGAATAAACGGATAGATGATGATGATTGGCGCTACGACTATGATGATCGTTGCCATCTTCATGGAATCGCCCGTTACCTGCATTTTCTCCAGCGCGTCATATTGGTTCATGCCTGCGGCGGATTCCAGCTTGCTGCGCATCGCTTCCGCCCGCGTGAGCATCTCTTGCAGCAGTGTCGATAGCGGCCGCAATTTTGCCGATCGGACATAAAAAGCGCCCGTAAACCAGTCGTTCCAGTGACCGACGGCGTTGAACAACGCGATGACAGCGATCACCGGCTTGCTGAGCGGCAGTATGATCCGCATAAAGATGGCGAAGTCATTGTAACCGTCCATCCGCGCAGACTCTTCCAGGCTGGGATGAATTTGCTGAAAGAACGTCCGCATGATGATCAGGTTCCAGGCGCTGTACAAGCTCGGGATAATATATACCCAGATCGTATTGGTCAAATGCAGCGATTTCAGCAGCATATAATACGGGATCATTCCCCCGCTGAACAGCATCGTAAAGAAGATCAGCAGCGTGAAGAAGCGTACTCCGGGCATCGTTCTGCTCTTCAGCGCATAGGCGCCCATCGCGGTCAGAAATACGCTCGCGACCGTGCCGACCACGGTTCGAAACAGCGAGATGCCGAAAGCCGTTACGATATTCGAGGAGGCGAACACCTCCTTGAAATTTTGGATCGACCATACCCGGGGCCAGAAGTAAATCCCGCCGCGCTCCGCATCCTTCCCTGCGTTGAAGGAGAGCGCCAATATGTTCAAAAACGGCAGGACGATGGACAGGCACAGCAGCGTGATCAGCAGGTAGATTACGAAGATATATACTCTTTCACCCAGCGGCGTCCGGTAAAATGGCTTCATCCGCATGATCCTCCCATTTAGAATTTCAAATGCGTTTTAGCGTCGGCATTTTTCTGCTTCAGCAGATCAAGGAACGCCTGCAGTCCGGAGGCATCCAGCTGCTTGGAAGCGGAGTCCAGGATCTTCTTCGCCTCATCCAGGTTTTTTGCATAATACGCCCGAATCAGACTGTCGTCATAATTTTCGAACGCCGCCTTCAGCTCGGTTCCCTGATCAAATTCTCCGATGAAAGATAAAGGTGTGTAGCCGTCCACAACATTCGCTTGTTTGCGTTTGTCATCCCAGCCCCAGTAATCGGCGATTTTCAGCGCCCCCGCATTCACTTCCGGAGCAACCGCGTCGCCGTACTCCATTTCCCCGAAGTCGGCCATCCGGTCAATATCCGTCGATCCCAGCAGCTCACCCCAATAGTTGCCGACACCCGCAAAGCCAAGCTTCTTCGCTTCCTCGGGATTGTTTTGCTTCAAATCCAAAATATCTTTGTTGGCCAGAGGGTTCCCCTTGGCATCCAGGGTGTAATCCCTTCCTTCAATCCCGTACTGCCACAGCAGCTTTCCTTCCCGGCTTGCCAGGAAGTCCGCCAGCTTCATGATGTCTTCCGGATCTTTGGTCGTTGCCGGAATCGCCCAGGCCGAGTATCCGGATTTATAATCGACCTGCATTTGGTACGGACGGTCAACGTAATTGATCGGTCCCAGCGGCAGGTAATGCATATCGCGGTTAAATTCCTGATAATTATGCATATCTCCGATAATTCCCCACGTTCCATTCAGGGCGCCTTCCGTCGCCCGGCTTTCGTCCATCGTGAAAAATTCGGGATGCAGCAGTTTCTCGCTAAGGAGCTTTTGCACATACTCAACTTTTTTCAATGCATATTCGGTCTGGCTTTCATGCAAAATGTTACCTCCTGCATCCTTATTGATCCGCTGGTCGGCGCTGCCCCACTCCAGGTCGTTAAACAAGGCACCGACCTCCTTGCCTCCCCAGTAAGAAGGACCGATCGGAACGACGTCCTTGCCGTTCTTGTCCTTGAACCCGCCTGCCTTGATCTTTTGCGCCAGCTCATACAGCTTCTGGGTCGTATCAATCGTGCGCGGATCCACGTGCAGAGCGTCGGCAATATCCTTGCGGATATAAGGACCACCGGCATATTTACGCGTCGAGTACCCGCCTTGCCTGGCGATGTTCATATGGACGAAATAGGACGATCCGCCGAACTCCGGCCGGAACATGACCCCATACTTCGTATCAAGCGGTAGGTAGTCGTCCTGCAGATATTTGCTGTAGATCTTCGTGTCCTTCATCAGCGGCGTGAGGTCCGTAAACATTTGCTCTCTGGCCGCTTTCAGCACGACCTGCATTTCGGGCCGGCCGCTGTTGTTAAGATAGAACGTTATAAAATCGGGCAGGTCGTTCGACGCCAGCCCTGCAATGAGTCCGTCGATGGAATGGTCCGCCACCATGATTTCGATTTCCAGGTCAATGCCTGTCATCTCTTTCAGCTTGGCCTTGATTTCCGCATTCATATCCTCCGTGTAGTCATCCGTCCCCATAAAGACCAGCCCTTTTACTTTGCGGTCCGCAATCCAGGTCGCAGGGTGATTAGCCGTACCCGCATCCTGATTAGCCGCCGTCGGTTCGCTGTTTGGACCGCTTGAATCATTTCCGCTGCACCCAACTAGAAGCATGGAGGCGATCAGCGGCATGGACAACATTTTGAACCACGTTTTCCCTTTCAGCATTTCGGCATCCCTCTTTTCAAATCATTAGTTAATGGCCTTTCCCCTGTCTTTACATGGATGTAATCATGGATGTAATCATAGTTGGCAATCATGGATGCAAGAATGCTGTTACAAAGCATATGGTATCGCTACCATACTGACGTGTCAGAAACTCTTCTTGAGATACGGTTGGCAGTAACGACCAGGATCAATCCGATCAAGCCCTGCATTAATCCTACGGCGGTTGCATATCCGTATTGGCCGCCTTGAAGACCGATGCGAATGACATAAGTATCCAAAATTTCAGAGAGCTGCATGTTTCCCGGGGTTCTCAGGAGGTACAGCTGATCGAATCCGGCGGACAAAATATTACCCAGTGATAGAATGAACAAAATGAGAATCGTTGGACGGATGGAAGGGAGTGTGATGTACCAATGCTCCTTCCACTTGTTCGCCCCGTCGATTTTGGCCGCCTCGTACATATCCGGGTTGACGCCTGCGATCGCCGCCAGATAGATAATGGAGTCCCATCCGATGGTCTTCCATAAATGGCTGCCGAACATAATGGAATAGAAATAATTCGGTTCCATCATATAAAAGGTGCTTCCGTCCCCGCCGAAATAAGACACGACCTGGTTGAGCAATCCGTTATCCGGAGCTAGCAGGCGTTGAGCAAGCCCCACGACCACGACCCAGGACAAAAAGTGCGGGAGATAGGCGATACTCTGGGCGATGCTGCGAAAATAACGGTTGCGGATCTCGTTGAACATCAAGGCAAGAAGGATCGGAAAAGGCAGGCCGATAAACAGCTTCATGCAGGAGATGATCAAGGTGTTCTTGATGAGCATTGCGCTCTGATAATCATTGAAAAAACGCTCAAAGTACTTCAGACCGACCCACGGGCTTCCGAGGATTCCCGTATTGAACTTGTATTCCTTGAAGGCTAAGATCAGGCCGACCATCGGTATGTAGGAAAATACGATAAAAAAAGCGAGGCAAGGAAGCAGCATGATGTAGAGGTATTTATGCAGAAGAATGTTTTTCCATCGTTTGCCGGGTGTCTTTCCAGGTACAGCTGCTGTTTTCACCTGGGTTTGCATGGACTGGGATCACCTTCTTTTTTGTGGATGATTGCTGATGAACCGAAGCGGTGTCTTGCATGCCGCCCGTCACTCTTAACCGATGTCATGATCACTGCACATATCTGTTATCCTAAGGCTCAATCCCCCCTTTTTACTATAAGAATGGCTTTTCATTTCGGCTATAATTGGAATATAGTCTCTCAAGATGAGGTGTAAATCAAAAATGGTTGCACATTTTGTAAAATATTACATTTCCTTGGTTGAATTCAAGCTCCGAATATGATCCTGATACGATTGTTGGCATCGATACTTAAATCGTTATTCAGTGTGTATGGTATCGATACCATATTGAAACTCTTCACCCCTTCTTAAAGCCAAGTAACATAAGCTTGAAGCGAAACGGGCTTTGGACTCTCCCCCTAGGAACAGTGTCGTAACCTGGGACTGGAAATGTGAGGTAAGCGCTTTACCTTGAGGAAATTATAATCTACTCCGGCATGAAAGCGCAATCATTATTTTTGTAATAAAATGTCTATGTTTGTAAAATGGTTGGAACTGCCTCCTTAGTCGGGGAAATGCGATGGGATCATCGCGAGCACAAAGGGGATTCAACAACAAAAAAAGCGCCGTTACACGGCGCTGGTTGTTCCACGGACCACGAGTTCCGGCAGCAGAACCAGGCGCTGCTTGGAGGGCTTGCTTCCGTCGATTTCTCCAGTGATCAGCTGGACGATTTCTTTTCCCATTTGCTGAACGGGCTGGGCCACCGAAGTGAGCGGCGGATCGATAATCGTCGCCAGCACCGTGTTGTCAAAGCCAACGACCGAAACATCCTCAGGTACGCGCAGGCCAAGCTCCCGGGCAGCCTGCACGACTCCGATCGCCAGCAGATCGTTGCATCCGAAGATGGCGCTTGGCGGGTTGGACCCGCTGAGCAGCTCCTTGGCTGTCGCCTTTCCTCCCTCTACATGAAACGGACTGACCGCCACCAAATTCTCGTCATAGGGAATCCCTGCTTCTTCAAGGGCTTTCCGGTAACCGCGAACCCGTTCCTTCGAGCTCATCACAGCCAAGTCCTCCGCAATCACGGCAATGTTCCGGTGTCCGAGCCCAGTCAAGTGAGACGCAGCCAGATAGCCGCCTAAGTAATCGTCCACGAGCACTGTATCCACTGCAAGCAGCGGCATCTCCCGCGCGATGACGGCAACCGGAAGCTTGTATTTCATCAGCTGCTTCATCATGGCGTCGTTGCGGGCGCCAGTGGCGATGATGATCCCGTCGGCGCTCTTTTGCCGGAGAACGTTGATGTACCTTTCTTCCCGGGTCAAGTCGTTGTCGGTGCTGCAAATGACCAGGCTGTATCCAAGCTCGTGGGCATGATCTTCAATGCTGCGGGCCAGCTCGGCAAAAAACGGGTTCGCGATATCCGGGATCAGGAGCCCGAGCGAATACGTCCTTTTCTTGGTCAATGCGGATGCGACGACGCTCGGCTGGTAGTCAATCCGTTTCATCACGTCCTGCACATGCTTTCTTGTCTTGTCGCTGATCCGGCCGGTCTGGTTGATGACCTTGGATACCGTGGCAATGGACACGCCGGCTTCCCGGGCGATATCGTATATCGTCGCCACCCTCGTCCCCCCTTCCTTAACGCTGCTCTGTACTCTAAGTATAGGGAAAGTTCCAGTCTGTGGCAATTTGCTCCATGATCAATAGCGGGCCACAACCATTTTCTTTCGGGTGTAGAATTCCACCCCGTCTTTGCCGTTGGCGTGAAGGTCTCCGTAAAAGGATTTTTTGTAGCCGGAGAACGGAAAAAATGCCATGGGTGCCGGTACGCCTACATTGACCCCGAGCATGCCGGCGTCGATCGATTCCCTAAACTCTCGAATCGCTTTGGCGCTGTCCGTGTAGATACAGGCCCCATTGGCAAACTCGGACTTGTTGGCAATCGCTACGGCTTCCTGAAGGCTGTTTACCCGAACGACCTGAAGTACAGGCGCAAAGATTTCGTCCGTCCAAATGTTCATACCGGGAGCGGCGTGGTCAAAGATGGTCGGGCCAAGAAAATAACCTTCTGCGTTGGCCAAGGCATGATCCCTTCCGTCCAATACAAGTTGCGCCCCCTCCTGTACTCCCTTCTCAATATATCCAATGGTCCGGTTCTTATGGGCGTCCCGGATCACGGGTCCCAGGAAGGCATCCGGTTCCATACCGTCGCCTACGGGGAGATTCTTGGCGGCTTCGGCAAGTCCGCTCACCAGCTCATCGGCGATATCGCCGACGGCCACGACGACCGAGCAGGCCATGCAGCGTTCGCCTGCGGAGCCGAAAGCCGCGCTTGTGATCTCTTTGACCGCCAGCTTGAGATCGGCATCCGGCATGACGATGGAATGATTTTTTGCTCCGCCGAGCGCTTGTACCCGTTTACCGTGAGCTGCTGCCGTCTTGTACACGTACTCGGCCACAGGCTGGGATCCGACAAACGAAATCGCCTTGACGTCTTTGTGCTCAAGCAGGCCGTTAACGACGTCGTGCGCACCGTGAACGATGTTGAACACACCATCCGGGAGCCCGGCTTCCTGGAGCAGCTCCGCCAGCCGGTTCGCGAGCAGCGGCGTCCGTTCGGACGGCTTCAGCACGAAGGTGTTGCCGCATACGATCGCTAGCGGGAACATCCAGCTCGGCACCATCATCGGAAAGTTAAACGGCGTGATGCCGCCGACGACGCCGATCGGATAACGGTACATGGCCGACTCCAGTCCAGAGGCAATATCAGGCAGGTTGCTGCCCATCAGCAGCGTCGGAGCGCCGGCGGCGAACTCTACACATTCGATACCGCGCAGCACCTCGCCGTATGCTTCCTGGTAGCTCTTGCCGTTTTCCAGCGTAATCATCCGGGCAAGCTCTTCCCAGTGTTCCGTCAAGAGCTGCTGGAACTTGAACATGATCCGTGCCCGGCGCGGCACCGGGGTGCCGCTCCAGGACGGAAACGCCTCCGCCGCCGAGGAAACGGCGCGGTTCAGATCGTCCAGGGTGGATAAGGGAACGCGGGCGATCTCTTCCCCGGTGGCCGGATTATAGACCGGCTCCGATCTTCCTCCGTTCGAAGGAACCCACCGGCCCCCGACGTAGTTGTGAAGCTGCTGCACTTGATCTTGCACTTGATCCGTCATGTAGATACCTCCATCGTTTGGTCAGATTCCTTGCTGCACAAAGCGGTCGATCCGCTCCTGGATTTGCGAGGCTGTCGGCATCGCATCGGAGCAGCTGTGGCTGGAGACCACGATCGATGCTGAGGCACTGCCGAACCGCTGGCACCGGTCGATACTCCATCCCTGCATCAGGCCGTAAATAAAGGCACCAGCAAAGGAGTCCCCTGCGCCAAAGGTTTTCACTACCTGTGCCGGAAAAACGGCACCTATGTGCTTCTGTCCGTCCGCCGAAAATGCCGTCGACCCATCGCCGCCCCGTTTGACGACCACCAGCTTGGCCCGGTGCTTGAACCACTGCTTCGCGGTGGCTTCATCGTCCTGCATAAGCGGGCCGTCCAGCGCTTCGATCAGGTCGAACTCTTCGCGTCCGCCCATAATAATATCCGATTTCTCGGCGGCCAGACGGTAATACGTGCCGATCTCATCGGCCGAGGTCCATGTATACGGACGGTAATCGATATCAAAAACAATGACGACTCCGTGTCTTATGGCCAGTTCCATCGCTTTAAAAGCCGCTTCTCTGGACGGGCTCTTTGCAAGGGCTGTACCTGAAATGAGCAGCGCTCTGGCACTTTGGATATAATCCTCGCTTACGTCGCCAGGCTCCAGTTTGAGGTCCGCTACGTTATCCCGGTACATCAGGATGCTGCAGTCCGTCGGCGACTTGATTTCCGTAAACGTGAGTCCGGTGACGCTGCCCGACCGGTCGACGATAACGTGTGTGGTGTCGATGCCTGCGTCCTGCAGGTACCGGGTGATGAAACGGCCGTGGGCGTCGTCGGACACCCTGCCGATGAAACCGGTCCGCAGCCCCAGCTTCGCCATGGCGATCGTAATGTTGGCCGGGGAGCCGCCGACATATTTGGTAAAGGTGACCGTGTCCTCCATCGGGCGATGGATTTCGTTGGCGTTCAGATCGATGCACAGCCGGCCCAGCCCGATAAAGTCCAGGGAACGATGGTCTGGAAATGAAATCGTGGTCAACGCTTTGGCACCTCCTGTCCAGGGGTCATCAGCCATTCATGCTGAGGGTCGTTATGGAACTTCCAGGTGCGCACGGGCCCGGCCATGACGTTGAGGTAATACACGTCGTACCCGGGAGGCGCCGATACCGGATGGTAACCGCGGGGAACGAGGACGGCGTCCCCGCTCTTCACGGCCAGCGTTTCATTCAGCGACAGGTCGTCGGTATATACGCGCTGCAGGGCAAACCCCTGACCCGGGGACACCTTGTGATAATAGGTTTCTTCCAGCAGAGACTCATGCGGGAGATCGAGTTGGTCATGCTTATGCGGCGGATAGCTGGACCAGTGCCCGGCCGGCGTAAAGACTTCCACGACGAGCAGACTTTCCGCTTCCTCCTGCTCCGGCAAAATATTGCGGACGGTCCGCTCCGTATAACCGGAGCCACGCTGCTCCACCCCAATCTTCTCCGGCGGGATGAGCCTTGCTTCGAGCCGCCCTTGGCCGGGTGCGCTGCACACGGCCACCTCCGTTAAGGTAACGGCTTCCAGCCGGAAACGGTCGTGCGCAGGAACGTATACCGCATAAGGGGCAAGCGGCTCAAACACGCTCATCCGGCGGCCGATCCGCTCATAGCTTTGTCCGCCTGCTTCCACATTCGCCAGCCCGCTGAGCAGCACGAGGCAGACTTCACGGTCTCCCGTCTCCTGCTCGATCGTTTGACCGGGTTCCAGCCGGTACGCTTCAAAGCCTACGTACTCCCACCCCGCCAATTCGGGCGTGATGCTGAGCAATCTGCCGTTCTCGTCCGGCTGTCCGCCGGGAACGATAAGCTTGGACATATTCCTTCCTCCTTTCAGGCGTTCAATTCCTGAACAATTTGAGCGAGATATTGCTTGGACTTGCTGGCATATTCGTAAGGATTCGCTTGGCCGGGATCCTGCTCCGCCTCCAGAATCATCCAGTCGTCATAACCATGCCGTACGAAGCTGCGGAAAATCGGCGCAAAGTCGATGCATCCGTCGCCAGGTACGGTAAACACGCCCTGGATTACCGCTTGCTGAAAAGGGATCCCCTCCCTTTTCACCCGCTCCAGCACATCGTTCCGTACATCCTTCAAATGAACGTAGGCAACGCGATCCGCATAGCGTTCATACAGCTCCAGCGGGTCGGACCCGCCGTAATAGGCATGCCCCGTATCCAGCAGCAAATGAACCAGCTCGGGATCCGTCGTCTCCATCAGCCTTTGAATTTCATCCGGCCGTTCGACCACCGTTCCAATGTGATAGTGGTAGACGAGCTTCATCCCGTTTCGTTTGCAGATTTCTCCGGCTTGATGCAGCCCCTCGACCATGTGGTTCCATTCCTCGTCCGTCAGGGGATGCACGTCCTGGACGCCTTTCGGTCTTCTCGGGTCGCCGATGATCGAACCCCCAAGCTCGCAGGTGACGACATGGCGGCTGCCCATCGACTTTAAAAATTCAACATGCTGCCGGTACGATTCCAGCTCGGACGCCCTGCGGCGCGGCTCGGAGAACAAGACGCCCTTCCACTGTGAAGCCATCTGGAGTCCATGCTGAGCCAGAGCCTTCTTGAGAACGGCGGCGTCTTTCGGGAATTTCCGGCTGTTTTCCGTTCCGGTGAACCCCAGCTGCGTGAAATCCCGCATCAAGTCGTCGAACGTATAATGGTCGCCCAGTTCAAGCACATCTTCATTAACCCAATTGATCGGTGAAATGCCCAATTTAATCGATCGGATATCCGTCATCTTCGTGTATCCTCCCTTTGGACTTAAATTTTCAGCGCCTGCTGTACATGTTCGTTCATCGTTTCCCTCGCGGCCCGCACCTTATCGCTGGTCGACACTTCCGGAACATCCACCCTCCACCAGGATTCGTATCCGCCCGACTGGGTGCCCGGCAGCACCTTGATTTCGATCAGGGTAGAGCCCTTCTCCTCCCCGGCCTGCCGGAGGGCTTCCTTCAGCTCATCCACACGGGTGGCGGAAAATGCCTTGATTCCCATGCTTCGCGCATGGGCCGCATAGTCGACCGGCACGTAGTCCCCCGTCAGGCGCCCCGTTTCCGGGCTGCGCAGACGGAATTCGTTGCCGAAGCCGTCGCTCCCGTTTTCACGCTGCAGGCTGTGTATGCACTGGTATCCGTGATTGTCCAGCAGGATCACGTTCACCTTTGCGCCTTCCTGAATGCTGGTTAAAATCTCCGAATGAAGCATGAGGTAGCTTCCGTCGCCGACGAGCGCATAGACTTCCTTGTCCGGCTCGGCGAGCTTCACGCCGAAGGCCCCGGCAATTTCGTACCCCATACAGGAAAAGCCGTATTCCATGTGATAGGATTTGGGCGCTTCCGATCTCCACAGCCGGTGTAAATCGCCGGGAAGACTCCCGGACGCCGCAACGATCACTTCGTTTGCCATGGAACGGTTCAGCTCACCGAGCACGCGGGTTTGCGCCAAGCCTTCTTCCGACTCCAAGCCGTACAGCCTGTCGACCTCCCGGGTCCATTCGGCTTTCAGTTTGGCAAGCTCTGATTCGTTATGAGCAGACTTGTAGCTCCTTGCCTGAAGTGCGGAAGTCAATTCTTTTAACCCCGCTCCAGCATCTGCCACCACCTGGCACGCATTCAGCTTCGACGCGTCATAACCGCTCACATTGATATGAATAAATTCTGCTTCAGGACTCGTAAAAGCGGTTTTGGATGCGGTCGGAAAATCACCCAGCCGGGTACCCACGCAAATGACGGCATCCGCTTCTCTGGCAAGCCGGTTCGCGGCAAGGGATCCGGTCGCGCCGATCGCTCCCATATTCAGCGGATGGTCCCATGGGATTGCGCTCTTCCCTGCCTGGGTCTCGGCCACAGGAATGCCGAACGCTTCCGCGAACTGCCGCAGCTCTTCATAGGCCAAGGAATAATGAACGCCGCCGCCGGCGATCAGTATCGGCTTTTGCTTGCGCGAAATCAGCTCCGCAGCCCGCTCGATCGCTGCCTGGCTTGCCGGCTTGCGGTCAAGGTAATGCACTCTTTTGCGGAAAAAATCCTCAGGATAATCGTACGCCTCTGTCTGCACGTCCTGCGGCAGGCAGATGGTGACCGCGCCGGTTTCGGCAGGGTCAGTCAGTACCCGCATCGCCTGGATCATCGAGCTCATCAGCTGTTCGGGACGCGTAATCCGGTCCCAGTACCGGCTGACCGGCTTGAAGGCATCGTTGACGGACACGGTATAATCCATCGGATGCTCCAGCTGCTGCAGGACCGGGTCCGGCTGCCGGCAGGCGAAAATATCGCCTGGAAGCAGCAGCACGGGTATCCGGTTGACCGTCGCCGTCGCGGCGGCCGTGACCATATTCAGCGCCCCCGGGCCAATGGAGGAAGTACAGGCGAAGATTTCCAGCCGGTTCTTCTGCTTCGCGTACGCAACGGCGGCATGCGTCATACCCTGCTCATTTTTTCCCTGGATGAATCTGAGGCTGCCCGGCTCCCGCTCCAATGCTTCGCCGATGCCCAGTACGTTGCCGTGACCGAAAATACCCATGACTCCCTTAACGAACTTGTGCTCCTTTCCGTCCAGCTGCACATACTGCTGGTCCAGGAAACGGAGCAAGGCCTGAGCCATCGTTAATCGAAGTACGCCCATTCATAACCATCCTTTCACAGAATATTTCATTAGGTTAATCGCTTACCCTAAAGACAAACAAAAACCTCATGATGTTGACATCGAATACTCGGACAAGCTGACAGGTCTCTTCTCCAGCCATGACTTCCTGGCTGCATCCGCCAGCAGTTCCGCCTCATACCCGTCCTCTCCGCTGACAGGTACGTCCTCATTGTTCAAGATCGCATTGATAAAGCTCTCGATTTCAAGCCGATACGCCGCTTCATAACGTTCCAGGAAAAAATGCTTCGGCTTATCCCGGTACACGCCGCCGGCCGTGCTGATTTCCGCCGAGTTCGGAAAATCGTTCTGCACATTGACCTGGCCCAGCGAGCCGAACACTTCAACGCGCTGATCGTACCCGTAAGCAGCCTGCCTCGAGTTGTCGATGACACCGATCGCGCCGTTCCGGAATCTCAGCATGATGACCGCCGTGTCCACGTCTCCGAGCTCTCCGATGACCGGATCCACCAGGACTGCCCCTTGGACATACACCTCATCCACTTCGCTGCCGCTCAAAAACCGGGCCATGTCAAAATCGTGAATCGCCATGTCCATAAACAGCCCGCCGGATACCTTGATATAGTCATGCGGAGGGGGGCTGGGGTCGCGGGAAGTGATCTTGATCAGATGGGGATCTCCGATCTGGCCGGAAGCGACAATCTCCCTGACTCTGCGAAAATTCGGGTCAAATCTGCGGTTGAAGCCAAGCTGAAATTTGACGCCGCTGTCGGAAGCGGCTTGCAGCGCAAGGCGGGTTCCACGGACATCGAAGGAGATCGGCTTTTCGCAGAAAATGTGTTTGCCCGCCTTGGCGGAGCGCTCGATCATGTCAATATGGGTATTGGTCGACGTGCAAATAAAAACGGCATCGATGCCCGGATCACTGATGATCTGTTCCGCATCCTGGGTCAACAAAGGGATCCCCAGCCCATTGGCCCATGCCCTGGCATGATCGATTTGAAGATCTGCAATCGCTTTCACATTAACCTGAGGATGCTTGAGCAGATTTTCGGTATGCAGCCTGCCGATCCTCCCTGCTCCGATCACGCCGATATTCAGTTGTTTACTCATGGACATTCCACCTTGTTCTCACGATATCATTTCAATGAAACATTTCAGGGTAACCGCTTTCCTTGATCGGATTATAACACCGCACCGGACCTTTGCAAACCCTTTTTTGTTATTTAATCCCACATTTTTTGCCGGTCACTATAAGATTGGCTCTACACCCTGCGTACTGTCAGGTCATCCGAATCACGGTTTCCATGACATATATATGAGTTTCCGCAAGTCAACATTCTATTTCCAGCGAATTGGAAAAGCAAAAAAAGCGGCCTGCCGCAGACGGCGAGACCGCAAAATATCGTTCATTACCGCATCCCGTACGGCATGGACATCAGCTGTTATTGAATGACCCCGGTATCGATAATGGACACCTGAACCTGGGTATGAAACTGCACGTTACGGTACTCCTTGTTCCAATCGATCCGCTTCCACAGTTTGGGATGATAGGCCATCAGCTGACGGCCTACCCCAAAAATGTCGCAGTTCGCCTTTTGCAGCTCCCGCACGACTCCCTTGGCTTCCTCGGTCATGATGGACGACAGCTCCCGGTTCACCCGCGTCACGGCCTTGTCATCCAGCAGCTGCGGTCCGGTGAATTCCTCGATGACCGCTTGAAGCTTTAGGCTCAGTGTCACGTGAACATCACCGTTCCGGGCGACGCTTACGTGAAACTCACGCTTCCTTTTCTTACTGCCGACGTTGTAGCTGATCGATCCGCGAATCGGCTTGGTTGTATCCAGATTCACGGTTTTGGTAAACCGGGCATTGCCTCCCGACTTTCCTTTCATCAGAACCAGCAGGATTGACTGATCCTTGCCTAACGATCCGCTATAGCTCTGATCGTGGAACAAGGCAACGCCTTTGGCAACGATCTCGGAGCCTTGTACCCCGATGTAAGGCAGCGCGAAATCCTGGCCTGGATCTGTCAAGGAACGGAAAACCGTATTCACGGTCTCCGGCGGGTAGAACAGGCTCATTTTCTCCAAGCTGCTGATTTTCTGCGACAGGAATTCGCCGATTTGCAGCTCTCCTACTTTTTTCATACCGATAATGTCTGAGGCGTCATTCTCTGTCACGATCAAGCGGACGTCGGAAGAAGGGTTCTTAGGGTCCCTGAAATTGACGTCCATGGGTGCCTTAATCCCTTCTTCAGCCAAGGATCTGCCGATCAGCTGCACGCTGTTCTTGATCACCCTCATATTCCCTCTTACGCGAGCCCGGAGGATGTTGCTCGCCCCGCGTGTTGACAAGCCCACAGCCGAATGGATTTCATTTCTCGTGGCGCTCTGTTCGGTTTTCGGAGGAATGATCAGCTCAACGGTTTCCTTGATTTTATGATCCTTGGTCAGATCAAAACCTGCGCTGTAGGCCAAATTCAAGTCTTTCAAATATTCACGGTCCCAGCATCCGGTCAGCAGCGCCGTGCTCAGACCCAGCATAACCAAGAAAAGTGCCCCGCGGCATCGTTTCATACAGCTCCACCCGCTTTCTTTTTGACAAATAAAGAGAACAGCATTAGCAGGAAGGGAACGCCCGCAATGAACACGTACGCGGCATATTCGGAAATCTTGTTGATCCGGTCGATCGCCATCGGCGTGGTCGGCAGAAGAGCGATTAAAAAAAAGGCTACACTAACAAAGGGGTCAAACATTTGATGGTTCTTTTTTCTAAACAGGACCGCAAGCCCATCGGTAGCCGCATAAAAGTAGCTGGCGATGGAACATACCAAGGTAATCGACCAAATCGACAAGAATAGAATGTCCGCCCGGTCGATGATATAAAAATTCAGCGATTTGACCAGGTAAATGACAGGTTCCGGGATCATCGCTAGCTGCGTCTGGTTAAACACCATGAGACAGGTACACACGACAAACACGTAGAACAGCGTAACGAACAGATTCGACAAGCTGATCATTTTCAATTTCTTGGCGTCAGATGCATTAATGAACGGAAAGATGATCATGAACATTTCGAACCCGTACATCGAGATGGTCGTATCCTTGGTTCCTTTCAGGATGTTGATCAGGCCTGCTTCGGTTAACGGGAGCATATATTCAATCCTTGCCTGCGTTAAGCCATAGCTGACAAAAATGATCAACGGAATGAACAGCATGGACGAAAGACTGTAAAATCGGGCCAATACGGTCAGCTTTTCTTTAGCCAGATAATAAGTCATGATACAGAAAAGGAGCAGTACCACCCACTTGGGGGTGGATTGCAGAATCCAGCGCTGGAGTACCATGTAGGCATTGAGCAAAACATTGCTGCCCAGCAAAATAAAATATCCGACGTAGCATGCGATCAGCAGCCTGCCTATAACCGGTCCGCCAAACCGGATACAGATTTGAAAAAGGTTCATCCCAGGAAACTTGCGCAGAAGAGTCCACATCATCAAAATGATGATTTGGGTAATCGCTCCGGCGATCACAACCGATATGCCCCCGCCGCCTTTTGCCGTCTTACTAAGGTCATAGGGAATCGAAAGCACGCCGACTCCGATTTGGGCTTGGATAATGAACAAAAACAGCTGTTTCGGGGACATCTTTTTCTCAGCCTGTTCCACCTTGGCCACCCCTCCCGGATCCGTGTCAACTGATGTTAGTTATGCTTTTTCTCGCCATGTCTGCCGCGGATCGTCCAGATCGGAAACCGAAGAAACGCATCCTTGAAGCCCTTTATTTTCAATGGGGCCAGCGGCGACAGGTAAGGCTTCCCGAACGACTCCAGCTTGCACAGATGAATGAACAGGATCGTCAGTCCGAAAGCAATGCCGATTAAACCGAAAATGGATGCGCATATCATCAGGGGGAACCGCAATATCCGGATCGCCGAGCTCATCTCATTGGACGGTATCAAAAACGACGAAATCGCGGTCAAAGCCACAACGATAATCATCGTGTACGACACGAAGCCCGCCTTGACGATCGCATCCCCGATGACCAGACCCCCGACAATGCCGATCGTTTGCCCTACTCGGCTTGGCAGCCGGAGCCCTGCCTCCCTCAGCAGTTCGAAGATCAACTCGAGCAGCATCGCTTCAACGAGCGGGGGATATGGTACCCGGGTCAATGAACCCTGCACGGTAAAGAACAGCTGAATGGGCAAAATGTTCGAATGAAATGCCACGATGGCGATATAGAATGCCGGCAGCTGAAAGGCGGTAATGAAGCTGAGCAGCCGGATAAACCGCACAAACGATGCGATCATCCAACGGTTGCTGTAATCGTCAGGGGTTTGATAAAAGCAGAAAAAGCTCACCGGGACGATCAATGCCGTCGGATCACCTTCGAGCATAATGACCACATGCCCGTCGAGCAAATACGCGCCCGTATGGTCCGGCCGTTCCGTATTCAAAAACTGGGGAAAGATCGAAAACGGCTGATCCTCCATGAATTCTTGGATAAAGCCGGTCGAAATGACGGAATCGATCGTGATGCCCTTCAGCCTGCTTTCCACTTTTTTGATTACGGTTGGGTCCGCCAGGTTATTCATGTACATGACCGCCACTTTGCGGGGAGCTGTACTGCCTATATTGTGATAATGCACCTTCAGGTCCGTCGAGTTGATCTGCTGGCGGATCTGATACAAATTGACCGTTAAATCCTCGATAAAACCGTTGTGTGCCCCGCGGATAATGCCTTCGTTTTCCGGCTCCGTAATGCTGCGTTCGTATTTGGCCGGCGTGGTCAAAACGTAGAACTGCTTCATGTCATTCTTGGTGAAAAACAAGCAATTGCCCGACAAAAGGGATTGTGTGCCCTGATCCAGCTTGTGTTCGGTTTCGAGCCGGAGCGTCAGGAACAGCTGGGACAAGTCCTCGTCTCCTCCCTGCCGCAGCGGACGGATGACGTTACGCTCGATCAGGGTTGGGTCCACCGTAGATTCCAGATATATCAGCGCCGATGATTGTCCACGGTAGGTTAGGTGCCTGACCTTCAGATCGTCGGTGTGACACAGTTTGTCCCGGATGTAAGATATGTTTCCGTCAAGTGAAGGATAGATCGTTTGCTCGGATGAGGTCACAGCCTGCCCTCCTGCCATAACTAGTTAGACTGCGGTTAATATCCCCCGTCTCATGTAAAATTATTCCCAACCGATCCTGAACCTTCCAATCCAAAAAACCGCTTGCCTTCAAGGCAGCGGTTCGTCGAATTCAAGGTTTATTGTGATTGGCGGGCTGAGTCATTTGGGAGGCTCCTGGTCCCGCCAAATGGTTCTTCCGTCACGAGTTACATACGACATCCGCCGGTCAACTTGGACTTCAATTAGGCCGTCTCCCTTCAAAGTCAGGCTGCCGCTGCCTTCCACCTTTGGATATCCGGGCGCGGCTGCACCGCTACAATCGATTAAGAAGGTGTTCTGCCCATCCGTGACCGATGCCAGACCATCTTGATAGGCCGACACGCGGGTATACGCAAAGTCTGTCAGCAGCCTGCCCTCCCAATCCGCAATCGCATAGTTCAAGTCGATGGACGGCTGCTCCGGATTCACGGCGTGTGCGAGTGCCAGCCTTTCCTCACCGAGATCACGAATCTCGTCATATACAGGTGGAACGACGAATTGACCTGATTCATCGATGACGCCGTATCTCTTCGTGCCGCCCTCCCCCATGTTCACGATCGCCCGCTGACGGCGGAAGGGGGATGCCGAGGTAAAAGCGGGCTGTATACGGACTTGGCCGCGCAGATCGATATAGCCGTATTTTCCGCCGGCCTGCTGCTGACAAACGAGCAATCCGCCGCCGGGAGGACCGGCATACTCAAACTCATATTCGTATAGATTGCGGCCGTCCAGCCCGATTAGTGCGTACGCACCGTCCTTCATTTTGACCCAGGCTCTTCCACCGCCAAAATCGCCGGCTTCCTCATATCTTGCCGGGATGATCTCGTATCCCTGGGAATCCAGATAGCCGGAACGGCCGATATGTACCGTTTCACCCTGATTGCCCTCTACACGAAATACAGATCTGCCTTCCCGCATATCGGCGATATACGAGTACCCGCTTTTCGTTACCACCTTACCTTGTTCATCGATCAGCTTGCAGTCGCCGCCGCCCGTGACGACGGCCCGGTGTTCCGAAAACGGTGAAATCGAATCATACACCGGGGGAACGACCCACATCCCGGCTTGATCGATCAATCCGTATTTTCCTCGTTCCCGGACAATGGCAAGGCCGTTCTTCTGAAATTCCGCCGCCTCTTCGTATCTGGCCGGAAGTACCATCGAACCGCTCGAGTTGATATACCCCCACCGAATCCCTTCGGCGGTTCGGTCCGAAAACCGCAGCAGCTCCGCCACGCGGGGCAGCTGCAGGATCTTCCTCTCCAGCGTCAAAAGGGTTTCCCGGGAAGGATACGGCTGGGCAAATCCTAATGCTCTTCGTACCGAATGCAGTGCCGCCTGCGGGACCCCGGCCCGATATTGCGCCTCGGCCAGATAGTACCAGTAAAACGGATAATCCGGATAGGATTCGGTCATCCGTTCATAGTAGCGGGCTACTTCAGGGTAATAGGCGGGGTAAACATCTTCTGCCGGGTGAAAACTCCCGTCCCGCCAGCGCAGCACCTCCGTCCGGTAGGCTTCGCCCGTATCGTGGATCCAGAGTGCGAGCTCGGATCTGCCGTCTGGACCTCCAGGCCCGGGCCAATCCGCCACGTCAATATAGCTGTAGCTCATTTCTGCAGGCGCCACATCCGTCAAACCATACTCCGTCCACTCATACACGGACAGCTTCGACCAAATGGAACCGATCTGCCAGCCTACGAGCAGGTTGTTCCGCCCAGGCTTGGTTACCGGTGCAGCGGTCAAGAGCGTGACTCCATAGCCTGGGCCTTGGATCCTGGCCATCGTTCTCCATGCCCCTTCGCTAAACTGAAGCACAAGTAAGTACAACGCATCATTCAACCGATAGACGGCGGAAATCTCCGGGACCCGATCCCCAGTTAAATCCTCGGCAATCACGGCAGGTTGTCCGGCTGGAGTATTCATCGTAACCAGCTCAGCCCCTTCCGGCAGATGCGTGCTGACCAGCTGTACCGGACTTTGCGGTTCAATTACGTTCACCCGTATCCTCCCTCTCTCTTTGCTTTTGCCTAATGGTATGCCGAGAGTGGGAAGATATGCCAGGACTGAGACAGAAAGCCGGCGAACTTGTTCTTTATCATATCCCCGGCATGGATGATATACAAAGAAAGCCTAGCCCATACCGGGTTAGGCTTTTTATTTTGGCTCTGTTCTCTTCGAAGAATCAATTTATTGATGCAGCAGTGTGCGCGAATAACGCTGCGTCTAAGGCGCCGTCCTAACTGGTTCTAGGCAGTTCTTGCGACCTGCCATGCCAGAATCCGATCCATCCGGAAGGTTCTTGGGGCACCTGTCTTCAGGCATACTGCCCTGACGGTGTTCCCGCGCATCTCTTTCACTTCGATTTTACGCTGTGTAATGTTACCGGCCTGGTCTAAATAAACGATCTCCACGGTTTGCCCAACATATTTTTCTGACATGACAGCCCCTCCTAACCGAACGTATGTTTTTATTATATGCGAACACCCGTTCTTTATACCATGTAAATTTTACCCAATTATATCGAATTTCGCTGTCCAGGCTGGAAGGGTTTTATGAACCTAAAAAAAAATTTCATCATCGGGTAACATTTCGATAATATGTCAGCTTCGCGGAAGGGATTTGAGGGGAATTTAGCGAAAAATGTAGTATCATTCTTTTTCAAAAAACATGTGCTGGATCGAAAAAAGTGTTGACGCATCTGTCGTTGCGGCATGCTGCGAACGCAAAGAGGATGCAAAATTTCTAAGGAGCTGTTCAACCATGGATAAAATTATTCGTAAAATTGAAGAGCTTCGGTTGGAATTGAATAAACTGTCCGTATGCAGATGTCTCACCGATCCGGAGCTGATCAAGGCCAGTCAGAAATTAGACCGGGCATTAAACGACTACGACAAATTTTTAAAAGAAAACATGTAACCCAAAGAGGACCTGCTGATCCTGTCAGCAGGTCCTCTTCCTGTTCTGCATCCTGTGCAAGATGTTATGTACCTGATCGGAAGCCATCGTACATCCGGGCTGCCGTCTCTCTTGCCTGTATCGCCGACAGATGCAGCCTCTCCTCCGTACCGCCATAACCAATCTCCTCTTTACCGGTTTGCAGATCCCTGAATACCGAGTCAGCAAACTCGTCAAGAGGCGCGCCGAACGTGTGAAGTCCCGCCCCGCCAAGATCGGTGTTGACCGCAGGCGGCAGCACTTCGATCACCTTGGCGTTCGATTTAGCCAGCTGAATCCGGAGACTAACGGTAAAGGAATGGAGCGCGGCCTTGGTAGAGCTGTAAATCGGAACCCAGGCTCCCGGCGTAATGGACAACCCCGAGGTGACATTGATGATGACCGGATCCGGTTGTTTTAACAAGTGAGGCATAAACAACAGCGTTAAATGAATCGGCGCATCTACATTAATTGAAATTTCCTGACGGTAATACTCCCACTCTTTCTCCGCTTCGAGCAAATGAACCCGCTGTTGAATGCCTGCATTGTTGATGAGAACGTTCAAACCCGGAAACTCGGACGTCACATTTCGGAACAATTCGAGCCGGTGGGACTCCACAGAAAGGTCACATGCCACCGTATGGATATCCGGGTAACGTTCCTTCAGCTCCTGAAGCTTGTCTGCGCGGCGCCCGCAAATGATCACGGTGTTACCCGCCTGAACGAACCGCTCCGCCAAGGCCAGCCCGATTCCGGATCCGCCGCCGGTAATGAGTATCGTATTTCCGCTAATCTTCATTTCTCCATCACTCCCGCTGGATAAATTAGTTCACGATGATAAGTTGTCCAATCTCCGCTCGATTCCATGTATCCATAAATCTGGCGAAAGCTTCAGGCTGATAAGCATCACGTCATCGATAAATGCTTCAATTTATTGTAAGATAACGATAGGTAAAAAGAAAACCGGACTGATTTGACATGAAGGAGATATCAACATTGAGTGAACCAAACCCTTATCATTTTGAAGACTTAGGAGACTTCGGACGAGCTGCCCTGAAGGCAGACTGCGAGAAATGCTTCGGCCTGTGCTGCGTTTCCCTCCCTTTTGCTGCCTCATCCGACTTTGCCATGGACAAGCAGGCGGGAGAGCCCTGCCGCCATTTGCAATCCGATTTCCGCTGCGGTATTCATAACAGCCTGCGCCAAAAGGGATTTCGCGGATGTACCGTTTATGACTGTTTCGGGGCCGGACAAAAAGTTTCCCAGTTTACTTATAGCGGCATAGACTGGCGCCAAGCGCCGGAGACGGCGAAGCAAATGTTCGAAGTGTTTCCCGTCATGCGTCAGCTGCACGAGCTTCTGGCCTATTTAAGCGAAGCGCTAAGCCATGCAGACGCCCACCTGATCCACGAGGAGCTTCGAACGCAGCTGCACGAAACGCAGCGTCTCACCGAACTTCCGCCAAAAGAAATATTGAAGCTGGATATTCCCGCTCACCGGGCCGAAGTAAACCTCCTGCTCCTTAAGACCAGTGAACTCGTTCGGGAGGAGGCACGCCGACGTTACAAGGGACCGTCTTCTCGTAAGAACCTGAAGGGACGCGGGGCGGATCTGATCGGCGCCAAGCTGAAAGGCGCCGATCTCAAATTCCAGAGCTTTAGAGGCGCATATTTGATCGCGGCGGACCTTCGGGACGCAGACCTCCGGATCACGGATCTCATCGGCGCCGACTTCCGGGACGCAGACATCCGCGGCGCGGACTTGAGCGGAAGCCTTTTTCTGACCCAGTTCCAGATCAATGCTGCCAAAGGGAACGCAGCTACGAAAATTCCGGCAGCTTTGGAGCGACCTTTTCACTGGACCTAGAGCCTGCCAAGAGTGCACAAAATAAAACAACCGCTGGAACCTCGTTGTCCCAGCGGTTAATTATTATTGGATATTAGGCGCGTTCTCCACGCAAATCGGGGAGGGACGGCTCAAAGGAACTGATAAATACGTCCTTCTGCTTCTTCTTGTTGTTCTTCTTCATGACACCAAACAGCGTAATGACAGCATACATCGGCACCACGTAGTAGAAAATCAGAATCAGATAGAACAAGCCGCCAGAGCTCAAATGCATTCCGGACGCAATCGCAAGACCCGTGAGCAGCAATGTATTCATGACGTTGGCAATCAACACCTCGTGCTTCTTCCCGAAGAACAACACACCGATCAACGCAGCGGTAAACACACTCAGCAGTAAAAAGGTCATGATGAATTCCTCCTTAAAAACATTGGATGCTATATCATACGCTATGGATCAGCGATGATTCACAATTTCGACAAATTGCTTTCACAATTTAGACACAATTAGATTACCTCAAAGATAACATATTTAAACACAGTTGAAAAGGCTTTCACAAAAATATTTGGAAAAAGAAGCAAAAAAGACGCCGGAACCCTTGTTCCAGCGCCTTTTTTAGATGTATATATTTCATAACGAAATCCTTATTTCCTTAACGTGTCGGATCTGAATCGGACAGCTGATCGTGGATGGCCGACTGCTCCTCATGCCACCACAGCGCTTCCTCCGGCTCTTGAAGCACCTCATGAACTTCGTGCGGCTTCTCCACCGCGGGCGCAGAACCGCGCAGTGACCGGCCCGAGGTCTCGGTGAACCACATGGTCACGATGACGAAGCCGATAAGCGACACCGCGATCAAATAATACGCCGGAACCAGGGGCTCCCCGGTCAGATTGATCAGCCAAGCCATGACAAGTGGAGTGGTCCCGCCGAACAGGGATGCTGAAATATTATAAGTAATCGCCAGGGCTCCATATCGGACCTTGGTAAAAAACAAAGCCGGAAGCACGGACGGCATGGTGCCTTCAAAGCAGGTCAGCAGCACGGCGAGGCACAGCAGACCGAGAAAGACCATCCCTCCCTTACCGCTGCCGATCCACCAAAACGCCGGCAGCGAGAGCACGATCAGCCCCAGCAGACCGCCTTGGATGATGCGCTTGTTCCCGATCCGGTCGCTGAAGTAACCCATGAACAGCACAATCGGGATCATGATGAACATGACAATAAGGATGAGCAGCAGCCCTTCCGTTTCCCCATAACCGAGCACCGCGGTAAGATGCGATGGCATGTATGACAATACCATATAGTCAACGACATTGAAGGAACACACCATGACGATGCAAAGCAGGACGACTCTCCACTGAACCTTTAGCAGTTCCCGGAAAGGTACCTTCTGCCTCCCTTCATCCTGGGCTGCTTTCTCCATCGCCTCAAAGGCGGGGGTTTCTTCGAGATGATTCCGCAGGTACAGGCCGACCAAGCCGATCGGAGCCGCGATAAAAAAAGGAATCCTCCAGCCCCATGCCAGCATCCGGTCGGGTCCAAGCAGGTAGCTAAGCAGCGTCACCAACCCGGATCCGGCAATGTACCCCACCAGGGTGCCCACTTCCAGACCGCTCGCCATAAATCCGCGGCGCTTGTCGGGCGTGGATTCGGCAATGAAGGTCATGGCGCCCGAATACTCTCCCCCGGTGGAGAAGCCCTGGACCAGGCGGGCCAGCAGCAGCAGCACCGAAGCGGTAATGCCGATCGATGCGTAGCTCGGGATGAGGCCGATGCACAGCGTCGACACCGCCATCATGACCAACGTGATGGTGAGCACCTTTTTCCGGCCAAGCCTGTCCCCCAGCCTCCCAAAAAACAAACCGCCGAACGGCCTGACGAGAAAGGCGATGGAAAACGTGGCAAAGGTATAAATCAGTTGGATGGAACCCGTCATCTCCGGGAAAAACACCTTGCCCATAATGACGGCCAAATAAGAGTAGATCCCGAAGTCGAACCATTCCATGGCATTTCCCAATGCGGTGGCGACGACGGCCTTCTTGGCGTTGCCGGTGTCCACGACCGTGATATCGTCCTTATGAAGCCGGGGTCCGGATTTTTTTCGGAAAGGCAGCGCCCATTTACTTTTCTCGTGATTGTTGCTGTCCATAATCGAAGACTCCTCTGCAAGCGAAAATACCTTGACCAAACTAGTATTCGCCCGAAGCCTTACACCAATTCATCGATGAGCCGGCCAGCCCCCTTCGTTAACGTAGTCAGTCTTCTTGGCCTCAATACAGGCTACTCACGAGACCGGCTGATAATGAACCGTCATTCCTTCCATTCAATATGGAACAGCTCACGCAGCACCTGCCCAATCTGTTCCGGCTCGACATCCTCTTTAGATTTCATCTCTCCGTTTACCAGGGTTAAAGAGTTTCCGCTCAGCGTAACGCGTCCCTGCTCCGTCTGAATCATTGCCACCCGTATTTTATTGAATTTCGATTCGTGCCCGTACTGCGTCATATCGAACACCGCTTTGAAATCTTCCAGCAGCCGCGGCTCCCTGTCCAACTGGTACAGCATCTCCCACTCCTCTGGGGTTTCCTTCTCCAAAACAAATCGGTCCTGCTCTTCTGAATATGGACGTATGCGCCATTTTCCATCCCAGTCCTCAGTCCATTCGCCGTTCAGCGGAACCGGCACTCGGGGGCTTCGGCCGCCAAAACCAACATCCACGAGGTAATCTCCACCCGGAAGGTGAACGACATTTACGGCATGGGTTCCGTCGATAAACCAACCTTCCTCCTGCTTGACGGTACAGGCAGCCATCGATACGCTGAATCCAAGCGCTTTGAGAAGGTTGTGAATCAACCCGTTCAATTCGTAGCATACGCCTCCGCGCCGGCCTTCAATGATCTTGTTGAAGAGAATGTCCGGATTCATCGATAATGGGACCCCATCCATGATATCTAGGTTTTCAAAAGGAATATGCATGACGTGCCGATATTGCAGTTCACGCAGGAGCTTCAGATCGGGAATGATGTCGATGTGATAGGTCATACCCAGTTTGCTCATGTATTTTTGCAGGTTAAACATTCTTCTCTCCTCATTTCGGAATGTGAAATCTTGATTAGAAACGGGCTGATTTATGTGCGATTACAAAAAATCCATTACTAATAAGGTACAGGGAGCGATCTCCCGGGACAATGCGAATTTATCACAGCTGTACCGGTACAGCTTGCCTATCCGTCAACGCAATGAAGCCCAGCGAACCGCTGGACTAATTGGGAGATGAACCTGCATGCGCTATTTTTTAAAATTGAATGTGATGAGCTGTATTTACGCTTTCCTCTTTTTCCTCCATGCGGAAAGTTTGGTCAACGTGTACAGGCTGGAAAGAATCACGAATTGGACTGGCATCTATCATGCATTGAGCTGGGCGAATCTGGCCCTGCTCGCTATCTCACTATTCCTTTGCTATTGGCTGAGCAAGCGCCTCGTTTCCGGCCGTAAATCCGCTTATGCCGCTGCCGTTCTGTGGATCCCGTATTTCATCCTGTGGATTTGGGGCTTCAGCATGGTGTTTCCGCTGACGAATCCGGGAGATGACCCCGCTCCGGTCACCGGCTTGATATTCATGTTCGAAATGATTGTGTTTCCGTTCTATATTGCCTTTAACACGTTCTTGTCAGCGCAGTTGCCGGCTATCAGGAAAGGCATAAAATCGTAGGTTTCGGGACAGCCCGTTCCACGGTCAACCGGAGGTGTTCCCGCCTGTTTTGGATACGGATGCGCGATAACGGTCCAGCGCCTGCTGCTCAATACCGATGGCACGCTGGATATCCATCAGCCGGATTTTTTTCACGTATTCATCAAAAGCGGATACCGGCTCCATGCCCATAATGATCTTCAACGACATTTCGGTTACGGCCTTGTTGACTTCCTGCATGATCACCGCCAGCTCGGTGCTCTCCTTCTCCGTGGTCGGAAGCGCAGGCAGTGTATGAAGCGCCGCATCCGTGTCGGACCACACCCGGACCGCCTCCTTCTGCTCCGGAAGGGAATAATACTGTTCCATGTAACGGATATCCTGGACGAAAGGTCCGAAATAACTTGCCCTGGTGTACATCGCCAGCGCCTGTGACGGCGCCAGCTTATCCGGGTTGTGCAAAATAACGTCCGTATACACCGGATACCCGTCCTTCATTTCGTAGCTGACCCCTTCGATGCCGAAATTAAAGAGCAGATGTCCTTCCGGTCCGTACCCGTAGTCCAACATCTTGACCGCTTCTTCGACATGCTTGCTCTTCGCGGAAATCGCCACCCCGCTGGATCCGACAGCCGGGGCCAGCTGCCCGAATTCGGGTCGGTCCCCGCGTTGAAGCACCGGATAGGGCGCCGGAACGAGCTCCACCGACGGATCCTGCGCTTTCATAACAGGCAGCCACGTGCCGATGCCGGCGCCCGCATTCCAAATACCAGCACCGCTCCGGCTCAGGATCATGCTCGTGTCCTGCGTTTCAGAGTCCACGGCAGCAAAGTTCGGGTCGATCAGCCCTTCCGCGTACCACTGCCGGAACAGTGTCAGAAATTGTTTATACCCCGGCTCAACCGGGCCGAACTTGACTTTTCCCTCCTCTTGGTAAAAGCCTTTCTTAATTCCGAATGCGCCGATAAACCCTCCGCCCTCGATGCCAAAGAGCGGATTCGGTACGCCAAGGAAAGTAAGCGGCGCTTCGGCGCCTTTTTTTTCCTTGAACGCCTTGAGCACCGTATGCCAATCGTCGATCGTCACAGGCACGTCCAGGCCCAGCTCATCCAGCCAATCCTTGCGGATAATCGGTCCCTGGTAAGTCCGCAGCTTGTCGTCTCCCTGGATAAACGGGAATGCGTAGTAGCTGCCCCCGGCTGTACGGATTTGCATATCGATATCGGGATGCGCCTTCAGGTACCGCTTCAAGTTCGGGGCGTACTGATCGATGGCTTCGTTCAGGCGTATAATATAGCCGTCGTTGATCGCCTTCTCCGGTCCCCCCGGATAATTGATCCATTCATACTCCATCATATCCGGCAGATCGCCTGATGCCAGCAGCACGCTGATCGCTTCCTTCGCCTGGTTGGCCGGAGGCTGGATGAACGTCAGCTGGACGCCGGTTCTCCGCTGCCATTCCTGAAAAAACGGCACCTGGTTAAAGGTGGACTTGATCCCCGCCGCGTTGCCGTTCAGTTCAGCCCAATAGGTCAGCTTGGCATCCGAGGCGGACGAACCTTTGCCTCCTCCCGCCATCAGCGTTGTTTCGGCAGTCGGCAGTGAACTTGCCGTCTGCGTCATCCGCTCACGATCGCAAGCCGGCAGTACCGCCATCAGCAGGACCATGAAAGCCAGCCATCCCCACACCGCCGCTCTCCCTTTACCTTTCCACTTCATAGGTACCTCCCGAAAATAAAACATCAAATAATTTCTTTGTACTTGCCTGGCGTAATACCTTCGTATTTTTTGAACACCCGGATGAAGGTCGCGGGGTCGTTGTACCCGATCTGCCTGGATATCTCGCTGACCGACTCGGGCTTGGTCCGCATCAGCCGTTTCGCCTGCTCGATCCGGTATTTATGAATGCTGTCCAGTATGCCTTCGCCCGTCTGGGTCTTATACAGCTTCGACAGATAGCTCCCCTTCAGCTGAAAATGCTCGCCGATCGCGTTGACGTTTAAGTTCATGTCCATGTAATTCGCTTGGATATACTGGTGGACTTCCTCAATCAGGTTCCGCAGGGAATCCTCCCGCTCCCTGGATACGTGGGACGAACGTTTAGCTGATGCGTAGGCACACACTTCCTGAAGGAGGGACTGCAGCTTCTCCTGCATTTCCCGAAGCGTGCCGCATGCCATAATATCGTCGATCCAGCGCGGGTTGTCAGCAAGCGTGATGCCGCCGCTCCCTTCGCCCAGCTCGTTGATCGCCTTGATCATCGTCCCGACGAGATTGAACATCAGGCATCTTGCCAGTGTGAGCGGCATGACAGGCTTGTCCAGATTTTTCTCAATGATCTCGTTCATACACGATGCGGCTTCATCCAGGTCCCCCGCCTTGATCACATTAATCAGCTGCTGCTCGATTTGAAGCGGATAATAATAGCCGTAACCGATGTCTGCTGTGCTGTCGGCACGGATGTCCTCGTATGCGATGATCCCTTTTTTGCCGAGGACCATTTTGTATTCCATCGCGTCGACCGCCTCCCGGTACGCCTCGGAGATGCCGATCCAGGAAGCATGGCGTCCGCTCAGTGAGATGGTCAGTTCCATGTCATACCGTTCCAGAAACCGCTGCGCCTCGGCCGCGATCTCATGAAGATCGTGCTCCCACCCGGAAGTATCCGCTTTCAAATTGACAAGGCAGGCCATCATGTCATCCGTTTCGACCACATACCCTGCATGTCCCTGCTTTTCCGCCAGCTCTTCCACAACATTGGATATGATCAGATGGATCAGCTTACTCCGTTCATTCATGTCGATGCCCGGCAAAAATTCGTACAGCTTGTCTTCGTTCTCGATCACGAACAGAATGACGGCAAATTCCGTGGATACCTGCTTCATCTGAAATGAGCGAAATGCCTCCTCATAGGGTACCAGCGTATCCGGTTTGCCTTTCAGCAGCCGGTTGAGCATGTTAGACCTCAGTACCTGCTGGTGCTTCTGCAGCTGCATGGAAATCTCGTCATTTTCAGTGCGGGTGCGGGTGACGACTTTCTGGATGAACCGGAACTCGTTCGCATCGGCATAACTACGGTCGGTGTTCTCATCCTTGAGGGACTCGACCAGCTGCTGTACAGGCGAATAGTTGCGGCGCATAAAAAACCAGGTCAGAACGCCGGCACCCGCCAGGCTTACGAGTATGCTGACATACGTAAAATTACGGACATATTCCGCCTTTTCCCAATAGATTCCGCTCGGGATGATCAGGGCGTACTTCAGGTCCGAGACAGAGGAGTTGATTGAGAACAGTTCCGACGTTCCAGCCTGCGCGGAATCCGTTTGAATCCGCTTACCATTCAGAAATGGCGACAGCTCCTCCGAATCCGGATGGTTGGACATCAGAATCTCGTTGTTATGGTTTAAAATGAGCAGCGTCGCTCCGCTGAAACCCGAAATGCCCTCCACCGCTTTCTGGAACCGGCGGGTATCGGACATGACCACTACGCTGCCTGTGCTCCGTCCGTTCATGTCTTTCGGCAGCTGCGTAATATAGGCGATTGACGTGTGTTCATCAGCCGCATTGGCATGGGGAAGCACGATGAAGGAATTGCTTACCCCATTCAATACTTCGCTCTTCCATTCGTCGAATGTGAGCGCACCGGTTTGGTGAATTGTATAGAAGGCGGATTTCAAGTCGCGGATATTGCCGGACCTGTACACCGAGCCGTCCCGTCTGGAAACAACGTAAAACTCGTCAATGGAAGCATACGACGTTTTAAACAGCCTGAATTCATTCACCAGCTGGTATGCCGTGTACGGCACTTCCTGAGCCGGGATGCTGGAATACATCAGATGCTGCAAATTCGGGCTCCATGTCATTTCCATATTCAACCGCTTCATCAGATCGATCTGATTATCGATCGTGTACCTCATCTGCTTCAGGAGCGAATCGTTGGCCCGGTGGATTTCGCTCTTCAGCGCATGGCTGGCCTGGGCATAGATCACCAGGCTGATGACGATCGGAACAAACAGCACCGCGCTGTATGATACGAGCCAGGTGACAATGATGCTCTCCCGTTTCCGCCATAGGTTTTGAATGTTCAGCAAAAGACCATCACCCATACTTCAATAGTTTGTCTCGATTGATTAGACACCCATTATATCGAATATCGCCCGGGATGCGTATAGATAAAAAGTGCAATCCGGTTGATAAAAAGCGTAAAATCACCTGACTGGATGCGGAATTAACGCGAAAAAGCCTCGGGAGACCTCACGGTCTACCCAGGCTCATGCGGATGAATGGACAGGCGGTCATGCATCCTGCATCAACTCGCTATTCGTATCTTTTTAAAAGATCCGGTGCTTCCATCCGTTCAGTTTGGCGGCCGCCTCAATAAAAAAGTAGTCGCCGTAAATGAGAGAGACGTCCACGTTTTGTGATACCGGCTTATGGCCGGTTCCGTGCAGCAGGACGGCCTCATGATCCGGATCATTCCATGTTCCGTACGCCGTGTACAGGGAATGCAGAATCCGCTGCGCGGCATCAAGATATCCCCTTCCCCGGATATCGCCAAGCACCTCCGCGAGCTCCAGCAATCCGGACGCTGCGATGGCGCCGGCCGAGCTGTCTCGCACGATGCCGCCCTCGGCCTCCACGGCTTCCGCACGAAAATCCCAGTACGGCACGGCATCCTCGGGCAGATGCGCGATAAAAAAGTTCGCCACCCGCTGGGCTGCCGCAAGGTAATCCGGACGGTCCGTATAACGATACGCATTCGTTAGACCGTATAGTGCCCAGGCCGCCCCCCGGCTCCAGGCCGAATCCGGCGTAAAGCCCTGTCCGCCGATCGCTTCCGCGGCTTCGCCGGTTTCAGCATCAAACCGGATGATATGATGCACGGACCCGTCCGCTCGGACGAAATGGCGGACGACCGTATCCGCATGCTGCCCTGCGATATGTGCATACCGCGGGTCTCCGCTCTCTTCCGATGCCCAGAACAACAGCGACAGATTCATCATCGTATCGATGATCGACCAGCCGGTCTTGTCGCCGTTCCAAGCGCGGATGAACCGGCCGGCAGGGTTGAAGCGCCCTGCCAGGAAACCGGCGGCAAGGAGCGCGCGTCTTGCCGCGTCTTCGTCTCCGGTCAGCTTATGCTTGATGACTGCGGTCGGCAAAAACTGAAAACCGACGTCATGATCATAATGATTAGGGGCGAGCCACAGCTCCGACAACCGTTCATCCCAGTTCCAGGCAGCCTCCCGGTATTTATCCTCACCGGTCATGTCGTACATCAGCCACAGCATCCCCGGCCAAAAGCCCGAAGTCCACCAATCGATCCGCATATCATCGTATTTTCCGTCTTGGCCTGCGGCATGCGGCGATTTGTCTCCGATTCGTTCCAGCATTTGTCCCGCCTTGCGGACGATCTGCCGCCACATCTCCTGCTTAACTGTTTCACAGTCCTTCATGCGAAGACCTCCTTGATCTGAACAACATCTGTTTCGCAGTTACATGCATCAGCCCTTCAGCGAGCCGACCATGACTCCTTTCACGAAAAACCGCTGCAGGAACGGATACACGCACAGAATAGGCACGGTCGCCACCATAATCGTTGCGTATTTGATCGTTTCCCCGATTTGGAACCGGTCTCCCGCCGAAGCGCCCGATGACATGCTGTCGGTCGAGTTGGAGATCAGAATTTCGCGCAGCACCAGCTGCAGGGGAAACAGGTTTCTGTCTTTGATAAACACCGACGCGTAGAACCATCCGTTCCACTTGTCCACCGCATAATAGAGAATCATGACAGCGATGACTGGCATGGACAACGGGATGATAATCCGGAACAAAATGGTGAAATGATTCGCGCCGTCGATTTTGGCCGATTCCTCCAGGCTGTCCGGAATGCCCATGAAGGCCGTGCGCATGATGATCAGGTTAAACGTGCTGACGGCGAACGGAACGATCGTGGACCACAGCGTGTCCAGCAGTCCCACGCCTTTGACGACGAGATACAACGGGATCAGACCGCCGCTGAAGAACATGGTGAACACGATAATGAACATGAACACCTTGTTCCACATCACGTTTTTGCGCGACAGGACATAAGCGCCCATCGAGGTGAGCAGCAGATTTACCGCTACCCCGAATACCAGAATGAACAGTGTATTGCGAAAACCGATGCCGATGCCCGGGTTGTCCAGCACGCTCTTATAGGCGTCGAGGCTGAAGCCGAGCGGACGCCACAGAAAGCCCTTGTGGCCGAGCAGCCGGGCCGAATCGCTGAACGAAGCGAACAATACATACACCAGCGGATACAAGGTCACGACGACCAGAAAAATCATCAGGGCATAATTGATGACATTGAATATGCGGTCACCCCAACCGCTCTCTGTTTTCAAGCTTACCACCTCACCATAGGCTGTTTTGGCTCACCCTCCGGCTGATGGCGTTGGCCGTAATCAGGAGGACGAGATTGATGACCGAGTTGAACAAACCGACGGCGGAACTGTAGCTCCAGCCGAACTCCAGCAGGCCCTTGCGGTATACGAAGGAGGAGATGACGTCCGCCGTTTCGTACGTAACCGGGTTATATAGAAGAATGATCTTTTCAAACCCGACGTTGAGCAGGTTCCCCATCCGGAGAATGAACATGATCATAATGGTCGGCAGCAGCCCGGGCAGCGTAATGTACAGCATCTGCTTCAAACGGCTGGCCCCGTCGATCCGGGCTGCTTCGTACTGCTCCAGATCAATGCTCATGAGCGCAGCGATATAAATGATCGATTCCCAGCCGATCCGCTGCCAGATTTCAGACAGCACGTAAATGGGCCGGAACAGATCGGGCTTTTGCAGCATGGCCTGGCCATCATAGCCCAGGAACATGAACAGGCGGTTGATGAGCCCATCCGCGTTCGTAAAATCGGTGATGATGCCGCAAATGACGACGAGCGAAATAAAATACGGCATATACGTGATCGTCTGGACGACGCGTTTGAATTTCTTCTTGCGTACTTCGTTGATCAGGAGTGCCAGTATGATCGGCGCCGGAAACTCAAAAACCAGCGTATAGAGGCTGATCAAGATCGTATTTTTTAAAATTCTCCAAAAATAGTAGCTGCCGAAAAAGTCATGAAAATGCTTCAATCCGACCCAGTCGCTGCCCAGAATGCCCTTCATGGGCGAATAATCTTTGAACGCGATCAGCGCCCCGTACATAGGTGCATAATGAAAGACCAAATAATAGGCGATCACCGGCAGCATCATGATGTATAAATACTTGTTGAGCACAAAATCACGAACGAGCCGGCTTCGAAACGATTGCCGATTTGCCATGCCTGAAGTTCACCTCGATTATATTAGGGGGAGAGCAAGCTCTCCCCTTCCCTTGTGCTTACCGGCTGTTGTAACGCTGCAGCGCCGCCGTTTGAATTTCGATCGCCCGGTCCAATCCCAGCGACTTCATCTTGGCGACATAACTGTCATATTGATCGACCGGCTCGGAGCCGAGAATGATCTTGATCGTCATTTCATCCACCAGCGTGTTGATATCATTCATGATGGTGGCATACTCGGAGCTTTCATCCGGCGTCGGCGTAATGGATGGCAGGTTGTACTTCGCCGCATCGGTGTTTTTCCAAACCTCCACCGCATCCCTCTGCGTCTGGAGCGCAAAAAACTGCTCCGCGTAACGCTTATCCTGCACGAACGGCCCGTTATAGCTGCTGCGAGCATACAGGGATATCGCCTGTGCGGGAGCGAGCTTGTCCGGATTTTTCATCAAGAGATCGGTGAATTTCGGATAGCCGTTCTCCATGTTGTAGCTGACGCCTTCCTCACCGAAGTTGAAGAACATATGTCCTTCCTCGCTGTACCCGTAATCGAGCATACGCACCGCGAGCGCGGGATCTTTCGCTGCGGTCGTGACCGCTACCGTTCCTTCGGACGCGTAGGCCTGGTTCAGCTGTCCGAATTTGGGCTTGTCCCCTTTGTTCAGCACCGGATAAGGCGCCGCAACAAGCACGGCTTTCGGATCGTTTGCCTCAACGAGCGGCTGCCATTTGCCGATGCCTCCTCCGGCGTTGCCGATCGTGGCCCCGGTAGCGCCGGATGCCATGTTGCCGTCGACTGCCTTCGTGTCCGCCGTCGCGATGTTTTTGTCGATCAAGCCTTCTTTATACCAGTCATGGAACAGTTTCAAATACTCTTTAAAGCCGGGCTCAGCGGGGCCGAATTTGACCTTCCCGTCTTCCTGATAGAACCCGCGGTTCACACCGAAGGCACCAATAAATGCGCCGTTGCCGGATTCATTGAAAAAGCGCGGCTTGCTCACTACCGAAAACGGTGCGGCCGCCCCTTTTTTCTCTTTGAAGGCTCTCAGCGTCGCCGTCCATTCATCGATCGTTTCCGGCACCGGCAGACCCAGCTCATCCAGCCAGTCCTTCCGGATAATCGGTCCCTGGAATACGCGCAGGTATTCGTCGCCCCGGATGAACGGGAAAGCGTAATAGCTGCCGCTGTCCGTTTTGACCATTTTGTCGATGTCGGGATGCTCCTGAAGGTACTTTTTCAGGTTTGGAGCATACTTGTCGATCAGATCGTTCAGCTTCAAAATGTAACCGTCCTTGATCGCCTTTTCCGGTCCGCCGGGAAAATCGCCGATAAAGTTGTATTCGATCATATCCGGCAAATCCCCCGAGGCCAGCATGACGTTGAAGGCTTCCTTAACTTGGCCGGTCGGCGGCGCGGTGAACTCGAGCGGTATCCCGGTTTTTTCCTGCCATTTCTGAAAGAAAGGAATTTCGTCATGCGTCGCCTTGATTCCGACCAGGTTGCCGTTGATCTCACCCCAGTAGGACAGCTTCTCATCGGTTTTTAATGGGTAGGTGGCCGATTCGGCCGCTCCTCCCGGACTTGCCCCCTTTGCCGCATCTTCGCCGCTCTTGCCGCCGGATGAACAGCCCGCCAGCACACTGCCCAGCATCGCGATGATCAGACCCGCAGCTGCGATTTTTCTCATGCCTACAACCTCCATTTGATATGTGGTGAATCTTGCCCTTTCAGACTATCGAAGCAGCGTTCCACCGGATATGAGCAGAAAATACAAAACGATGTTCTTTTTTCATGCGGCTGATGACGATTTCTCCAATCGAATGAACAAAAACGGGAAACATTGTCGAAAAACTACCGTTTTGATGTTGTTATCCGAAGAAATACAGGAAGGGCTGCATAGGTTGATATAGAGGCTAAAACGCGATTTTGGATATCGTTCCCATATTCTTTTATAATGAAAGGGCAATCTATCATTTTTTCGAGAGGAGTCCATTGTCTATGCATGCAAGCGAAACTCCGAAAAATGCGTTGTTTACAAGCGACTTTACCCGCAATCCTTACCCCGTGTACGAGAAACTGCGTCAAAGCGATCCCGTTGTGAAAGTCATGCTTCCGAACGGGCAAACCGGCTGGCTCATCAGCACCTACGAGGATGCGGCGGCCGTGCTGAAAGATCCGAGGTTCATCAAGGACATGACCAAATTCGTCGGGCAGGAGCATCCAAGCGTGTTCTCCAAAAACATGCTGTTCTCCGACCCGCCGGATCACAAACGTCTTCGCGGTCTGGTGCAAAAGGGCTTCACGCCTCAGCGAATCGAAAGCATGCGGGATCATATCCAGGAAATTGCGGACAGGCTTCTGGATGCGGTCTCCGGCAAGGATCGTCTGAACCTTATTGACGATTACGCTTTTCCGCTGCCGATCATCGTCATCAGTGAAATTTTGGGCGTGCCCACGGAGGATCAGGACAAGTTTCGGGTGTGGTCGAACTCTATTATTGAAGCCTCGAATCAGAAAATGGGCGAGGATGTCACCCGTCACATGAACGAATTTATCGCGTATCTAAAAGAATGGTTCGCGAAGGTCCGCGAACAGCCAGGCGACGACATGATCAGCGAGCTGGTGATCGCGGAAAACCAAGGGGACCGGTTAACGGAGGAAGAGCTGTACGGGGTGGTCACGCTAATGATCATCGCCGGTCATGAGACGACGGTCAATTTGATCGGCAACGGCGTGCTGGCCCTGCTCGAATATCCGGAGCAGCGCAAGCTCCTTCAGGACCGGCCGGAACTCATCCAGGGAGCCGTTGAGGAAATGCTCCGGTACAACGGCCCCGTGGAATTCAGCACCTCCCGCTGGGCGTCCGAGGATCTGGAATTCAGGGGCCAGCTATTCCAGCGGGGCGACCTCGTGATCGTCGCGCTCGATGCAGCCAACCGGGATCCGGCCCAGTTTGAGGACCCGGACCTGTTTGACATTACCCGCGGCAAGAGCCCGCATCTGGCGTTCGGCAAAGGAATACACCTGTGCCTTGGCGCCCCGCTCGCCCGCCTGGAGGGAGAGATTGCGGTCAATACGCTGCTGCGGCGTTTTCCCGACTTTGCGCTTGAAGGAGAGATCGGGGATCTGGAATGGAGACCCGGCATGATCGTGCGCGGGGTGAAAGAAATCCCGCTTCGTCTGAGCTAAAATTAGTCAATTGTTCCCTGTTGGTCCATCCGGGCTCGAAGGTATGCTTTTTAAATAGCCCCCAAGATCAAGGAGGAGATCACTCATGAGAACAATCGGCATTATCGGAAGCGGAACGGCTGGACTGCAGCTGGCCTATGCGCTGAAGGACGATTTTGACGTCACGGTGCTTCATCATGAAGAGCCTGATGAGGTCCGCAGCGGAAGAGTCCGTTCGACACAGGTTCATTTCCAGCCGACACTTGCGCGCGAGCGGCGTGTGCACATGCCCGCGAACAGCGATGCGCCGCAGATCCGGACCATTCACTTTCAGCTCGGCGGACAAAAACTGTTTACCGGGCAGTTGACGGGCATCGCCACTTCTACCGATCAGCGCATCCGGTTTGCGGATGCCATGGAGGATTTGGCCAAAGATGGCGTTCGGTTCCGGCATGGACGCATTTCGGCTGGTGATCTGGATGCGCTCGCCGCCTCATTCGATCTGATCATCGACGCAGCCGGCAAAGCGGGACCTGTCGCCTCTTTTCCCGTCGATGAGAGCCTGACGCCCTTCCGGACGCCGCAGCGAAAATGCATCGTCGGTTATTTCTCCGGTATACGTCCGGTCGAGCCCGAAGGCATTTCCATTACGGTGATGCCCGGCACCGGTGAAATGTTCGAGATTCCTGCCGTTACATCAAACGGACGGGCCACAATACTGTTTATTGAAGCGGTTCCGGGCGGAGCACTGGATGCTTTTGTCGGCGTGAAGGGACCGGATGCTTTTGCCGAGCGAATGCTTGGCGTGGTGGAGGAACACCTACCGGAGATTGCCGGGCGGATCGATCCGGCCAAATTCGCGCTGATTGACGACAACGCATATCTGCTCACGGCCGTCACTCCTGCGGTTCACCGCCCGTATGTCATGCATAATGGCACGCTCATCCTGGGTTGCGGAGACAGCGTATTCCTTGCCGACCCGATCACCGGGCAGGGCTGCAATACGGCTTCGTACGCTGCCGAGCAGCTGTACGAGACGCTGCTGGCCCATGCGGATGCCGATTGGGACGAGTCTATCGGCAGCGAATATTGGAACCGGACGCAGCCTTATATCAAGGCCGTGACCGAATGGACCAACGCCATGACCCAGCCGCTGCCGGGACATATTGCCGAGCTTCTGATGCAAGCGGCAGCAGACCAGAATACGGCGGACCGCATAGCCCATTGGTTTGAAGATCCGACGCAAGCGTACCGCAGCTTCTTTGAACAACACAACAGCCAGCCTTTTCCCCGCTAGGGGAAGGCTGGCTGTTTATTTTACCATACCGCTGCGAAGCGCAATGACCACGACCTGCGTTCGGTCTTGGCAGCCGAATTTTTGCAGGACCCGGTGAACATGTGATTTGACCGTGCCTTCGGAAATGACCAATTTACGGGCAATCTCATCATTCCGTAGGCCATACGCCATCTCCTGTAATATCTCACGCTCCCGTTCAGTGAGTGGCTCCGCCAGATTCACGCCCGCTTCATCGGGCTGCGGGCACTTCTCGGGGGATGCAACGCGCAGCATGGCGCTCGCAGCCCACGCCGTTCTGTACACCGCTTCCCCCCGATGCGCAGACCGGACGGCCCCCAGCATGTCTTCCACTTCTGCATCCTTCAGCAAGTAGCCGACTGCCCCTGCTCGAATTCCCTGGTAGATGTACTCTTGGTCATCAAACGTCGTCAGGATAACGATCTTCATCTTTGGCAGCCGTCTCATAATTTCCCTAGTCGCTTCAATTCCCGACATGACAGGCATCTGAACATCCATTAAAATGACGTCCGGACCAAGCCGAGTGGCCATTTCAACGGCTTCACCCCCGTCCGACGCCTCACCAACCAGCGTCATATCGGGCTGAAGCCCGATCAAATACCCAAATCCCTGGCGGATCATCGTCTGGTCATCGGCCAGCAAAACCTTAATGTTTTCGTTCATCCTTATCCCTTCTTTCTGCCTCAGGCCGTGGCCGGTCTTCAGCCGGCAGAGCCGCAACGATTTCAAATCCGCCGCTTTCCGGAATGCGGTACTGTAAGCTACCGCCTTTCTCCTTCAGCCGATCCCTCATGACTTTCAGGCCAAAGCCCTCGTTGATGCCGTGTTCCCCATTCAGCGTGCCATTGTCTCGAATGATCATCGTGATTTGATGGTTTTCCCTTGAAAGATTCACTTCCACCTGCGTCGCATTCGAATGACGAATAACGTTCGTGACGGATTCCTGCAGCACGCGGAACAACGTTTCATACGTCTCCGCAGGCAGATCTTCATCATTGATATCCGCTTGAAAGTTATAACTAATGGATGCTGTTGCTTCCATCCGGATAAGCAATGATTTCAGTGCTGTCATGCCGGAAAAAGATAGATCCCCTGCCAAAGCGTGGACAGACTCGCGGATATTTTGCAGCCCTTGGCGGGCCACAGACAGCATCTCTTCCAGTGTCTCCCCTGCATGGACCGGATCCTGCTTAATCATATAACGCAGTGCCTGCATCTGCACGATAAGCGACGTCAGACTGTGACCTACCGCATCATGAATGTCGCGGGCGATCCGGGCCCTCTCCTCCAGCACAGCGTACTGCATTGCCGTTGCAGAGGCGTCCTGAAGTTGTTCATAAGCTTCTTGAAGCTCCTTCAAGTGGCGCTCATTCAATTCGTGGATGCGCCTTCTTTCCATACGACTGCGAATAAAGAAGTAGAGGACAAGTCCAAGCAGTACAAAGGAGAGAAAGTCAAACACATCCTTTTCACCAAAACGGATGTACAATCCGGCTGATACGACCATGGCGATAATCAAGGGGACATAAGCTTTGGAAGCCGTCAACCGCATCACCCAGGCGAACAGCAGAATCACCAGAAAATACAGCATCTTGATTTCATGAAACCATAAGATCCCGATCAAACACTCCACGGAAATCAGAGAAGCGGCTAGGACTGCCCGTGTTACCGTCCACCATGATCTCCTGATTAGAAGAATACTCGAAAAGGTTATCCAAATCATCAGATGCAGCATTATTTTCTCCGGAGGATCGCTAAACAGCTGCTGCCGGTCAAGCAGAAAGAGCAGGACAGCCGCAATAGACAGGATTCTGCCATAAAAGTTGCTTTTCACCGACCGTCTTCCTCCTTTAGCGTCTGCGTAATTTCTAACATTGTAGCTCGGTCCGTGGACAAAATCCAACATTTAAGCCGGATGGCAGCAAATCTCTATCTGCAGATATAGGCGAGCGATCGTGAAGATCCATCCCCAGATAGTCGAATCATCGGGCGAAAACGGGATATGATGATGACAGGCTAAATGATGAAGGAGGCAATCGAAGATGAGTGTACAAATGCTCATTTGGATCGTATTAGGTTTATTTGTTATATACCGCATATATTTACGTTTCCGCCGCACATTCGGCTGGCAGGAGTTGAAACATCGCCGGGTCCGGACGATGACCATCATTCTGAGTATTGTCGGACTGATCTTTTTTGCTGAGGGAGTAATGCATCCCGTCAGTCTTGTTTCCGATGTCGCCGGGATTGTACTTGGTACCGCCCTGGCATGGTACAGCTCTACGGTGACCGCGTTTGAGCATCGCAACGGCAAGGTGCTGTACCGCTCCAGCGCCTGGATCGCCGGTACCGTAACCCTGCTGTTTTTTGTCCGGCTGATCTACAGAATTATCGATATGGTCCAATCGGGTTATTTTCAGCAAGGAGCACAGATGTCCGACCAGCTGGCCGTGATGGGCAGCAGTTGGTCTGCGGGCTTGATGCTGATCATGTTCGCCTACTACGTAACTTACAATGTAATCCTGCTGAACAAGCAGAAAGGTTTGCAGCGATCCTAGCTGCAGGAATGTCCCCCGTAAATAAGCTTGAAACGCAGAAGAACCCCCCGAAAAATCGGGCGGGTTCTTTCCGCTTCTCTATTTACTCTCGTTTCATCTGCTAACCGCAGAATCCGCATCTTGATGCTCCCGTTTCATATATACTCCTTTTTTGTACACCGACTTGATGACGAAATATCCTTGCAGTTTCTTGTTCGTCCGGTAAATCAGTGAATTGACCTCGTCAATGCCAACCAGCTCAGTATCATCGATACAGCGCTCGGGCCATACATATCTCATAATTTCGTCCCTGGTCACAAAATGGTCCAGCCGGCTGTGCATCAGCTTAAACAGCTGGTATTCCTTCTTAGATAGCGGGACCGTCTCCTCATCAATTTGAACGCTCTGCATATCGTCATTCAAGCGCACATTGTCTTCAGGCCACCCCGAAAACACATACTCTCTTGTTTCCTCCAGGTCCATGACCGTCTCCAGCTCCAAAGCAACCAGTCCGTTCACCAAAGTTAGGCGGTCTCCCGGAGACACTGCAGCGGGTTCATGGGGGTCCAAGCGGTGGCCGTTCAGCTCGGTCCCGTTCTTGCTCCCCAAATCCTCGACCAGGAGCCCCTCTTCGGTCCACGCGATCCGGCAGTGCTGTTTAGATACCAGCAGGTTGTATATCTCGAGCATCCCTTGTTCCGAGCCGGTATGTCTGCCAACCGTCACGGTTTCTCCTTCTTCCAAGTAAATAAACGATCCATGGCCTTTCTGGCCGGCGGTATCAATCATGATTTTGATTTTGTCCGGCATATCTACCTCTCACTTTCCTTTGTCTCTTTCTCCCGTCAATGATAAATTCGTCAGATTTGTTCCATTGTTTGCCTACCCGGCTGATTTTATAGTTAGCCTATACCCGTTTCCATGTTTACTTGTGAATTATATTTCAAAAGCGAGGTTTATAGCAATGAAGCGATTGAAGCGAAAACAATTTTTTACATACGTGCTGTTAGCTTTTCTGGTTGCCAGTGGCATGGCGATATACGTGTTTATTCAGGGGCGGGATGAACCCGGTCCCGAACAGACGCTGCAGTCTTACTTCAACAGTCTGAAAGAAATGAAATTTGACAGGCTCTACGACCTCATGACGCCTGAATCCCTTGAGCAATCGGGAATGAGCCGCGAGCAGTTCGTCGATAAATACCAATCGATCTTCAGCGGAATGGGCGTTACCGGCGTTAAAGTGACGCAGGGGCCTGCCTTCCAGTCCGAAGAGGATCATCATTATTCCATGGACTATACCGCCACCTGGCATACCCCAATCGGTGATGTTGATGGGGATTACCATATGAAGCTGGTTCAGGTTGAACAAGACCACGATAAGGTCTGGGCCATCGAGTGGCATCCTTCTCTGATTCTACCAGAGATGTCCGCCGGCGACAAAGTAAGGGTCCGCGTATTGACGCCTCAGCGTGGTGAAATCACGGACCGGGATGGGAACCCGCTGGCCACCCGCGGCACCGCATACGAATGGGGGATTACCCCTTCCGAGCTCGGCGACCATCCGGATCAGACGATCTCCAGCATCGCCGCCTACTTCGAACTTTCGGTGGAATATATCCAAAAAAAGCTGGCGCAAAAATGGGTCAAACCGGATTATTTTGTACCAATGGCCAACGTTCCCAATACCGATCTGTCCCAGAAACTGCCGGGCGTCTCGGTCAGACCGAAGGAAGTGAGGTACTATCCGCTGGGCCAAGCCGCCGCCCACCTCACCGGTTATGTCCGTCAGGTGACGCAGGAAGATTTGCAGAACGATAAAGACGGCTATTATGCTGCTGGGGACTGGATTGGCAAGGCCGGACTGGAGCAATCGCTGGAAAAGCAGCTGCGGGGACGGAAAGGGGGATTGATCGAAATTACCGACGCGAAGGGGAACCGTAAACGCATCGTTGCCCAGAAGCCCGCGGTGAACGGCGAGAACATCCGCCTTACGGTCGCCTCCGCTCTTCAGCAGGACCTGTACCGTACGCTGTCCGGCGATACCGGCGCGGCAGTGTTGATGAACCCGAAGCATGGAGATCTGCTGGCCCTGGTCAGCACCCCTTCGTATGACCCGAACCAAATGGTCACCGGCCTGTCACAGCAGGAATGGGACGCTTATTCAAAGGATCCGGAGCTTCCTTTCTTTAACCGGTTCGCGGCCCGGTATGCGCCGGGTTCGGTGTTTAAAGCGGTGACGGCCGCAGCCGGCCTGACCGAAGGCATAACCAAAGCGGATAAAACCCGCCGCATTGACGGGCTGCATTGGAAAAAAGACGCGGGCTGGGGCGGGTACTATGTCACGCGGGTGAAGGACGTCAGCTCCGTAAATATGGTGGATGCCCTCGTGTATTCTGACAACATTTATTTTGCACAAGAAGCGCTGGAAATGGGCAGCGGCAAATTTATCGAAGGCATATCCAAATTCGGCTTCGGCGAGAATTGGGGGCTGGACATGATCAACCTGAAGCCAAGCCAGTATGCCAACGCCTCCCACCGGGACCTGGCTTCGGAAGTTCTGCTCGCGGATACGTCCTATGGACAAGGAGAAATGCTGTTGTCCCCGATCCATGTGGCGGTCGCATTCACACCCTTCACCCAGCAAGGCAAACTTGTCCCCCCTATCCTCTTTCTACGGCAGGAAGATCAAGAATCTCCTCAAGCGATCCAAATCATTACTCCAAAGGTTGCCGGAACGGTCAAAGATGCACTGACGCAGGTCGTCAGCCGAAGCGGCGGCACCGCTCACGCGCTGTCTTCTGCAGAGCTGAAGCTGGCGGCAAAAACCGGTACAGCCGAGCTGAAAGTCAAAAAAGGCGAACAGGGCGAGGAGAATGGATTTGTAGTCGCCTTTGACGCGGAGCAATCTTCTTTCCTGATATCCGCACTGATCGAAAATGTACATGCACGCGGCGGCAGCCACTACGTCGTGAATAAGCTGAAGCCTTTTCTAAATACACTGAATTTACAAACAAAATAACGGTCAAGAAATCCGTCAACTTGCATTGCAGCCATCGCTGCAGATTGAGACCCTCATGTGATACGATGAGGACAAGAATCAGCGAATCCTACGCAAAGGCGGTATCCCATGTTTGACCTTCTGCTACCCGAGCATTCCGGCTCTCCGTTATATCTTCAACTTTATCATTTGATCCGCGAGCAAATCCGCTTAGGGAAAGTTGCGGCTGGGACCCGGCTGCCGTCCGTACGGGCGCTGCAGCAGCAGCTCGATATCAGCAAGACGCCTGTCGAAACCGCATATCACATGCTGGTGGTCGAAGGCTATGTCGTCAACAAACCTAAGTCGGGCTTTTACGTGGTGGACGACCCTGAATTTATACAAAATGTCGTGACAACGTCTCCGGCTCGGCGTATGCAGCTTAAGCATACCGTGCCAGGATTTCACGAGTGTTTACGCGAAGAAGGCATGGACTGGATCGATTTTAACCCTACCCATATGGATGGAGATTCGTTTCCACTCAGGACATGGAACAAAATGCTAAAAGAAGCCATACAGCCATTGGCCGCACAGCTGGGTCGATATGGGGATTCCCGCGGCGAACCGGGACTGCGGGCTGCCATCTCGGAGTATCTGGCTCATTCCAGAGGCGTCCTCTGTTCACCGGAGCAAGTCATCATTGGCAGCGGCATGTCGTACAGCATCGGAATTCTGGTTAAACTTCTGGACGGGATACGGCGGGTGGCATTTGAAGAGCCTGGCTTCGATCTCGTAAGGAACCTATTGAACGGATACGGCTGGGAGGCGGTTCCGGTCCCGGTTAGCGGCCAAGGGCTGCATGTGGATGAGTTGGCAAAAGTTCCTTTTCAGGCCGTATATGTCACACCTTCGCATCAGTTCCCGACAGGAAGCATCATGCCGTATTCGCAGCGGGTGCGTCTGCTCGCATGGGCCGAAACGGCGGGCGCTTATATTATCGAGGATGACTATGATGGAGAATTCCGGTATCAGGGAAAGCCGATCCCCTCCCTTCAAGGGCTTGATAACAAAGGCAGGGTTATCTATATCGGTACCTTCTCGAAGACATTGTCGCCTGCGCTCCGCATCAATTATATGGTCGTTCCTCCCGCACTCTTGCTCAACTTATCCAACCTCCACCCTGATCTGCTGCATGCACCTTCGCGCCTGGAACAGTGGGCGCTGGAGCGGTTCATACGGGAGGGTCACTGGTACAGACATTTGCGGAAGACACGCAGCTTGTACCGCAAGAAGCATCATCATTTGATAGACCTGATACGCATTCACTTTGGTGAGCAAGTCCATATTACCGGTCAGCATGCGGGGCTTCACCTTCAGCTGAGCGTCCGCCGCCATGGTACCGCTCAAGAGCTGATCCAGCGGGCTGAACAGCAGCGGGTCAGGGTGTATGATTTCCGCAGTATGTGGGCTGACCCGCCCGATGCCCCCCTTCCTGTCGTTTATTTGGGCTTTGCCGGCCTTCCGCTTCCGGTTATGGAGGAAGGTATCCTTCGTTTAAAAAAGGCTTGGTTCGGCACCTAATCTCTTTCTATCTCTACGGTGTTTGAACAAAACGATGAAACAGCACGTCCAGCTCTTGCAAAATGACATCCTGGTAGCGGTCGCCTTCAAGGTAAAGAGCTCCGATGTCCCGGTAAACTTGGTTAAGCTGTTCTTGATAGGAAGGGGACTGCCGGTCCGGCCGGCTGGTTTTAAAGTTGTCCATCACTTGCTGAATGTAGGCTGGGCGCGCCCCCCACCTGCCGAGCACGTTGCCACCCCGGTCAACAAAAATCGCCACAGGCTGGGCTCTTCCGCCGTCCGTCAGAAATAAATCCATCGTATCCAGATGTTCTTCCATGATCAGCGCTTCAACCGGGATGCCGGACTGCTCCATGATCCGAAACAGCACGGGGACGTTCCATATGACATCCGGACACCAGTCCGTGCATAAGATCAGGCAGCGAATGCCTAAACGCTCACCTGAAGATGCAAACAAACTCCGTCTGTCCGAATCGAGCGTACGGAATCCATGATATTTGTCATAAAACCTTTCAACGGTATTCGGTATCCCGCTGTTAACCATTTCTCTGACCTGCATACGTTCCATAAATTGCCGCGGAGTAATCCCTTGTCCGACTTTATGCATTAGATTGACCGCTTCTGTCATCGCCGCTTCCAACCTTTCTTATTCGTATATCTACCAACATAAAACAAAACTGACCCTATAGAAATGGTCAGTTTCCTTTTTTTAAAAAAGCCAATTTTACGAAATGGCCGGGGACGAAGCGGTCTTGTGCCTTTTGCCAGGCCGTGCCGACTTGTACCACTGCAGACAAAACAGAAAGATGAGGATCAGGTCGACGGCATCTCCCCCGTAATACATGAGCTGTGCTCCCGATTCAGCCTGGACTATGGAGACGCCTCCCGGCGGATATGCATATAGAACCTTGGCCAAGATTCCATGTCCGGCAAGAGATAACACGAGGATGCCTGCACGAAATCTGTACCCTGCCCGGTGAGGACTGGGATCAATACAGAGCAGTGCTGCGGCGTATAAGTACCCTGCGACAAACATATGTGCATGCACCAAAACGTGAAGAACCGGATGGTGCTGCATCGCCGAGTACAAGCCGGTATAATACAGCACCCATAGTCCTCCGACGTTCAAAAGAGATGCCGTAACTGGATGGCTCAGCAGACGAACTGGCCGGGTTTTCAGCCAGGCTGCCATCCTGCGCGCCGACGAAATCGTTAAGCTGCGCAGCAATAAGGTTATGGGAGCAGAGCATGCGAGCAATAAAGGGGAGAGCATGCCAAGCAGCAGATGCCCCAGCATATGATAGAAAAAATCGTCATGTGCCCTTGTCGCCAGTGGTCCCGTTAACGCTGCTGCCGCAGCAGTGACACCAAGGATCCAGCAGATCGTACGCATGGCGGGCCATCTGTTAAACCGGCGATTCGCAGCTTTCACTGCCACGGTATAGAGGCCGATAAGCACGAGAAATAAGAGGATGAAGAGCGTATCATGGAGAATCCCAGTCCCGGGATCATGGTGACCTCCGGCAGCATGACCTGCGTGATGTCCTGTCATGTTCATTTAACCGTCCCTCTCCGTTTCCCGCTTCGCTAATCTGCCCGTTTGAACGATCAGCATGATGCCGATGATCAGAATGACGGCTGCGCTGACATTCCAAACGACGTCGTATACGAAGACGTTGTCAACGTACCGGATCTGATGAATCCGCATCCACTTGTGCTGGATCGTCCCGTCATACAGCTGAAATCCGCCGACGCCGAGGAGCATGCCGCCCCACCAGCGTTTCGGCCACATGGCGTTTCTCCGCCGGAGATCCGATACCAAAAACATGCCGGCAATCGTCGCGAACCAATTGAGCGCATGAAACAGGCCATCCGACACAAGCCCCACGGCCGAAGTGGATTTGTCATAAAAATGATGCCAATGCAGCAGCTGATGAAACACGACCTCATCCACAAAAGCGATAAATCCGATGCCGGCCAGAAATCCCGACCAGAGGTTGCGGCTGGCATACGTGATCCGGGCTGAAAGATTGGAAGACTCCGTTGCGTTAGAACTCATGGTTTTTCCACCTTTTGTAAGACTTGTTTCTTCTCAATATACCCAGTCGATGCCGGGTTATAACATGTCCTGAATCTCAGCATCAACTTGACCCCGAAGTCATGCCCAATTTATAGTTAGTGGATCAGAGAGAGCAAGATTAAACGTTTAATATCCCAAACAAAGGAGTGCATCGGTTATGAAACAAAACAAGTATGACGACTCCGCTTTTTTCGCGGCGTATAAAGAGATGCCCCGGTCCATCGGCGGGCTTGGGGCTGCAGGGGAATGGCATGAATTTAAAGCACTGCTTCCGGATCTGCAGGGCAAATCGGTTCTCGACCTCGGCTGCGGCTTTGGCTGGCACTGCCGGTATGCGCGGGAACAGCATGCAGCTGAGGTGGTCGGCGTAGACATTTCGGCTAAAATGCTGGAATCCGCACGGGAACAAACAGATGATCCGGCAATCACCTATCTGCAGGCACCGATCGAAGATATCGACTTTCCCGACGGCCATTTCGACGTCGTCCTCAGCTCGCTCGCTTTCCATTACGTGCAGTCGTTTGATGCCGTATGCCAAAAAGTACACAGCTGCTTAAAGCAGGGCGGCACCTTCGTCTTCTCGGTGGAGCATCCTATTTTTACGTCCCGGCCCGAGCAGGAATGGATTCTGGACGACAAGGGCAGCCCGCTGTACTGGCCGGTGGATCACTATCAGGATGAAGGTGTTCGCAACACGGCGTTTTTAACGGACCATGTCATTAAATATCACCGTACCCTTTCCACTTACATCAACGATTTAATTCGCACCGGGTTTGCCATCACGGCGGTTCGCGAGCCGCTTCCCGACCCGAAATTGATGCACCACCCTGGCATGAAGGACGAAACCCGCCGGCCGATGTTCCTCATTCTGTCTGCTGAGAAAAAATAAAACCAACAAGGACAGGCTTCCCGCCTGTCCTTGTTGGTTCGATGCCGGTGCTCACTGCAAGGCACCCAGCGTTACATTGCCGCCCCTTGAACCAACGCCTCCTGCACCGGAAGCTCATGAATCGTCCGCAGATAGCTGATCGTCTTGTTGGCCGAGTGCATGACGACCGAATAGGTTTCGGCTTTGTCCTCCTGCAGGTACCGCACGCCATTCAAGAATGATCCGGATGTGACGCCCGTGGCAACGAACAGCACTTCTTTTGTACCTACGAGATCGTCCATCGTCAGCAGCTTGTGTGGATCCGGAATCCCCATCCGCAGGCAGCGCTCGAAATCCGGCGGGCCGGCCGGAAGCAGTCTTCCCTGCATCTCCCCGCCGAGGCAGCGGAGGGCGGCGGCGGCCAATACACCCTCAGGCGCACCACCTGAGCCGACATACAGATCCACTTCGCTCTCCATCGCCGCCTCAATCGCTCCCATGACGTCGCCGTGGCTGAGCAGCTTGATCCGCGCCCCCATCGTCCGGAGCTCGGCAATGATGTCCTGATGTCGTTCCCGGTCCAGAATCGATACCGTTATATCCGATACCGGCTTGTTCAGTATGGCCGATGCTTTGGATAGCGTCGTTTCGATCGGATCATCGAGGGACAGCCGGCCGGCCAGCTTCGGACCTGCCGCCAGCTTGGCCATGTACATATCCGGCGCATGCAGAAGCTGGCCTGCCGGAGCGGCGGCGATGACCGATATGGCATTGTTCAAACCGCTGGCTACCGTTTCGGTCCCCTCAAGCGGATCCACCGCGATGTCGACCTTCGGACCCCGGCGGTCCCCCACTTGTTCTCCGATATAGAGCATGGGAGCTTCGTCCATTTCCCCCTCGCCAATCACGACCGTTCCATCTATGGGCATCGAATGGAATTGCTTCCTGATCGCTGCCGTTGCTGCCTGATCTGCGCTGTTTTTGTCCCCTCTTCCCGTCCAGCGTCCGGCGGCAAGCGCCGCTGCCTCTGTCACTCTTACCATATCCATAGCAATATGACGTTCCATTTCTTTACCTCTCCTCCTATTCCATGCCCCGTTAATCCGGTAATTCTGCCGTGTGCTGCTGAGTGAAAACCCAAGCCTCCTCCCGCTTCGTTTTATTGTGTTTTATATATTACGTCATAATAAGCTATTTATCAATATTTATGACATCATTAATTTTTAATGCAGCTATAGACGGGATGAATATCGTATCCAAGTCCTATAAATAATCTAAAAAAGCGTACTCCCCTCCATTATCGCAAGAGGTAAGTACGCTATTATTACGTCATATATACTATTGTAAAAGCTCGCGTGCCAGCAGCTTATATACCTGCAGCCGCTTTTCCTGGGAATGCGGGATGCTGCAGATCATGGCCTCATCAAATCCATACAGCTCCTGCTCTTCCTTCAGGCGGTCGGCAATTTCCTTAACCGGGCCAACCAAATGCAGCCTCCGGTTGTCCTGGATCAGCATCCGGTCCATTTCGGTTAACGGGTAATTATGCGCTTCTTCCGGAGTGAGCAGCTGCGTGATCTGCCGCCCTTTAGCCATCATAAGCCGAAACAGATCCTGCGGCAGAGCTTCATATTCGGCCTCTTCCCTAGTCTCAGCGGCGGTCACCAAATAGGTCACGCTGATCTGCGGTTTCTCCATAAAAGCCGAAGGCTTGAACTGGTCTTTATAGATATCCAGAATTTCGCGGCTCATCGCTCCGTTGAAAAATTGCGCAAACGAATACCCAACACCCATCTCTCCGGCCTTAAGCGCACTGTCGCCGCTTGATCCGAGCAGCCATGCCTCAGGCAGAGTGACGTGAGCCGGGGATGCGGCGTTTTTGGCGTACAGGCTATCTTCCGGAACCTCATCATTCATCAGCTGCAGCGTCGTCTTCAGTTTCTCATACATATTGTGCAGCATCAGCTGCCGCCCTTCCGACAAGGCATACATGGAGCTTGTATCTCCGCCGGGTGCCCGGCCGACGCCGAAGTCGATCCGGCCAGGCGTGAATGCGCTCAGCGTCTTGAACACCTCGGCCAGCTTCAAAGGGGAATAATGCATCATCATGACACCACCGGTGCCGATCCGAATGGACTGCGTTTTGGCCGCAAGTCGGGCGGCGGTCACTTCAGGCGCCGAACTCGCAAACGTGCGCGCCCCATGGTGTTCGGCCATCCACATGCGGGTGTATCCCAGCTCGTCGGCCAGAACGGCCAATTCTTCCGCCTTGTGAAGCGCTCCTTCCGCTGTATTTCCTATCGTAACGGGTGCTTGATCCAATACACTTAATTTCATGAGGTTACCTTCCCTTCCAGGTTAAACATCATCCTGAACGCTATCTCTTTATCCTGCATCAAAGAGGATAAACATTATCCACGTTATCGTAATATATCCTGGTCGAAAAGTAAAGACTGGCATCAAATCAATTCGCAGATACTCTGACCCGCTGTCAGCATGACAAAATCCGGTGACAGACCGTTTTTCGTTTCTGGCCAGAGCGCCAAACTTCAGCGTTATTCAAGCTATTATTCAGCAGTATGCTCCAACCACGGGCGAAGAAAGTCCTCAATATCCTGCCTGGTTTTATGAAAATAGGTGTTGTTATGCCGGCCATAATTAAAAAAGCCATGCTCCATGCCATCATAAGTTTTAAACGTAATCGGGTTACCGGCATCCTGCATTTCTTGAACAAAGCCGCGGTTCTGCTCATACAAATCGTCCCCGCTTCCGCATATCCAGAGCGTCTGCGGCAGGCAGCGCCGCACATGATGGATGGGCGAAATCTCTTCGGCAATAGGCAGCAGCTCGGGGTATCGGCGGGACATAATGTCCACCCCGTCCATCCCGGCTGCAAAGATGACAAGCTTATCGGGAACGGCCTTCACGCTCACATCGTCCAAATCGTCGTTCAAGTGGTCGAACATGATAGAGGATACGGAAATATACCCGCCCGCCGAAGCTCCGCATATGGCCAGCTTCTCCGGATCGACACCGAGCTCCTCTGCATGCTGACGCACCCACCGCACGGCCGATTTAATATCCATAATCGCCTGCAGCGGGGTAAATCCAGTATCACGTCCTGTCCTGTAGTCCACGCAGATCGAAACGACGCCTAAGGATGCCAAAGCATGGGCCTGGTGCTGAAATTGGGCCGGCGAGAACTTCGGATTGGGCTGAAAGCTCCCCCCTTGGAAAAACAAAATCACCGGCCTGTTTGCCGCTGCAAGGTCCGGTTCGGACACATACAAACGCAGCTTCCGGTCTTGTACCTCTTTGTAGGTGATTTCGCGGACAGGATAATCAAAAGGGAATTGCATGGCATTCATCCTTTCAACGAATAGAGTGGGATAGATATTGCCAAAATTATACATGATCCGGTCGATCTTGTCGCTCGTTTTCACCGATCACCTGGGAATGTCCAGTACTGAAGCCGTATCCGTTTTGATTCTTCCCCTGCCTTCAACAGATCGATACGGTACTGTTCACGATCTGCCCATCACGGTCCTCCAAAATATGCGTTCCGCTCTCGCAGTTGCTCTTACGCTCCCAAGTTACCTGATATTGATGCCCGGTGTGCTCCACGGCGACGATTTTGAGCTCACCGAACCTGTTGTTGCGCTCCTCATATTGCTGAACGATTTGAACCGCCTGCTCCTCGGAAATAATGGCTGGCTTGGTATCCTCTGAATGCTCGCATCCGCTGAGCAAAGCCGTTGTCAGCAGCAGCATGATCATGGCATATTTAATCATAACGCCGTCTTCCCCTTTCGCCTGGATGGGCTGGAACTTTTGATTGAGCCTTCATTCTGTTGTTAAAAGAACGAGAAAATGTTGCACCCTTCCCTTATTTCCGTGTTCAAGCATACTCCATTTTAAAGTTCTATGAGCCGACGGGACAAAAAAAGGCTGACCTTATAAATAAGGCCAACCTTTCTCAATCACGTTGATTTACACGAGTCATATGCGATTCATAGCTGTCACTTTTTCATACCGGTGACTTCGGCCACGATTTCGTACGAACGCAGGCGGGCCGCCGGGTCGTAGACCATCGAGTTGACGATCATTTCGTCCGCCTGGGTCTCATTCAGGAAGGCCTGCAGCTGCTGCTTGACTTCTTCCGGATTGCCGATGACCGAGGAACGGATCTGTTTCATCACATGCGCCTTCTCGAACTCGTTCCAGTTGCCTTCCAGCGATTTAACCGGCGGGGCGAGCTGGCCGGGCGTATTCCGGATCAGGCTCAGAAATTGCTGCTGATGCGATGTGGCGATAAACTCCGCCTCTTCCGTTGTATCGGCCGCGTACACGTTTACTCCAACCATGGCGTAAGGTTTGTCCAGAACCGCAGACGGCTGAAACTGTCTCCGGTAAATAGCCAGCGCCTGCAGCGTATGATCCGGCGAAAAATGACTGGCGAAGGAGAACGGCAGGCCCATCTTAGCAGCCAAAGCAGCGCTGAAATCGCTGGAGCCGAGCAGCCAGATCGGAACTTGCTGTCCTTCCCCCGGAATGGCCCGGACGCGGTTATATTTGGACTTCTCGTCGAAATAGCCCATCAATTCCTGAACATGCTGCGGAAAATAATGCCCGTTGCTCGGGTCGCGGCGCAGCGCTTCCGCGGTCAGCTGGTCGGAACCCGGAGCGCGTCCGAGTCCAAGGTCAATCCGCCCCGGATACATGGCTTCCAGCGTACCGAACTGTTCCGCAATGACCAGCGGCGCATGGTTAGGCAGCATGATGCCTCCGGAACCGACGCGGATCGACTGGGTCCCTCCGGCTACGTACCCGATGACGACGGACGTTGCCGAACTGGCGATGCCGGGCATGTTGTGATGCTCAGCCAGCCAATAACGGTTATAACCCCAGCGTTCGGCGTGCTGAGCCAGGTTCAATGTATTTTTAAACGATTCGGCCGCGGTTCCACCCCTGACGATGGGTGCCAAATCAAGAACGGAAAACTTGATCTGATCCAGCGTTTTCGTATCGTGGTTGCTCATAGGTATCAGCTTCTTTCCTGCAAATTTATATGAATGTCGGTAGGACAATGGAATCGTAAGTTGTCATGTAAATGAATGATATTGATCGATAAAAGTGCAGATGCGTAAGGCTCTGTCGCCGGCCGTTAATCCAAATAGCGGCGAATCCGGTTTACAACGCCGGGGGCTTCCTCTTCCGTCTCCTCCTGCTCGGCCTTCACTTTGCGGACCTTCTCGGGCGTAACGTCATTGCCCAGCGGGTCAACCACCGTCAAACGGGAGAACGTGCCCAGCACCTGCCCGCGGATTTCGCGGAGATAATCCTCGCGTAGCGATTGCTGTTCCACGCGCTCAGCGTTAGTGAGCCCTTCTTCTTTTTCCTTTTTGGCAAGCTCATTGATTCGGCTTAAAATCGAAATCATGCTTTTCCCTCTTTTCTCGTTTGTATGTTAGTTATACGACCATTTTTTCGTGAACCCAATCCTTTAGCGATTCAATCTTCTGTCTGTAACGCTCCCGATGTGCATCGTCATAAATGGATGCTACCGTCTCCCGCTGAAGCACGGTCTTCCAGGCGGATTCTGCTTCTTCCATCAAATTGGCCAGAAGGCAGCACGGATCGGGATCGTCCCGCAGCTCCAGCATATCCCGGAAAATGCCGCTGGAGGAATAAAGGGACTGCTGCCCCTCGATGGCGATGTAAATATCGTAGATACGGATATCTTCTGTTTTTTTCTTCAATTTAAACCCGCCTTTTACCCCGGGCACGGAGGTGATCAGATCCGCGCTGACCAGCTTACGCAAAAGCTTCTGGAAATACGTCGGGGAAGTGCCAAGCTGCTGGCTGATTGCCTCGCCGGGCAGAACCGCCTTGTCCGGAAGCATGCTCAGCAGAAAAATCGCATAAACGCACTGCTCCACGCCGGTCTTCATATGCATAGGTCATCACCTCCAATATTAATGTGGTCTCCATCAATCCCATTTGAGCATAACAAATTGGTTATGCCAACTAAAGCGGATAATCATTGTCCGTATTAGATTATATGAAATCGCACCAAATGTAAACCATTAGTTTTACATTGAAAAATTTGCTGCAATTTTCAGTAGCACAACAAAAACGGATACCCGACAGGAATGTGTCTTCCTGTGAATATCCGTTACTTTTCGCGGCACACCTGATCAGATCCATTGACGCTCGTGCAGATGGTCAAAAATTCGCTGGCACACCGGCGATACGCGGCTGCGATCCGCATAGGTCAGCCAGGCAAACTCCTCGATTTCCGCCGATGGACGGAGCTCGCCAGAATAGGCCCCGGTGTAGCAGCTCATTTGAACCGTCACATTTTCCGCTTTGCCATGTGCCTGAGCTTCAAACGTTCCCACGAATGCAAGGGTCTCCGGATCGATCGCTACCGTAAGCTCTTCCCTGATTTCACGGATCAGCGTCTGCTCATCGGTTTCACCGGGCTCCCTCTTTCCCCCAGGCAAATAATAGGTGTCCTTTCCTTTGGAACGTGCGGACAGTACCCGTCCGTCCTGAATCTGAATCCAGGCAACCTTATCAATCATGGTCGTCATATTCAACTTCACTCCTTATCTATTTCCTTGCTCAAACGCAGCAGTCTCTTTTTGAACGGCAGCAGATTTTCCCGCTGGAAGCCGCCCTTCGCCGATTTTGAAAACAACGATTCCGGCCACGATAACGAGCACGCCGATCACTTTGTTCGCAGTCAGCGGGACTTTCTCCAGTCCCATCCAGCCAAGCGAGTCCCAAATCAGCGCAAACCCAAGCTGGGCCGTCATAACTACGGCGATGGCAAAAGTGGGCGCAAGCAGCTTCATGCTCTGCATTAGACAGAACACAACCCCCACCCCGATCATGCCGCTGAACCAGTACCAGGGCTGCATATGCTGGAGTGTCAGCATGCCTTTGCCTTCAACCGCCAGGCCGATGCCGAACGATGCGACAAACCCGAGGAACAGCACCCACGTGGTTGTGGCCCAGGAGCCGATCCGCTGATTCATTTTACTGTTAAAAATGTTCTGCATGCTCACCAGGGAGCCGGCGATCAGTGATAACACAAGACCAAGCATCATTGGTTTGCCCCTCCTTTCGTTACGACTTCATAAATATTTTGTCCAGCCAGATCGCTGAGCCCTATCCTGTCTATTACGCGGATACATCCTTTATCCCGCTCCACGAGTCCGTCTTTGCAGAACTTCTGGATCACCCGGTTGACGTGGCGATAGCTGGTCCCGATTAAGTTGGCCGCATCCACCAGGTTGATCGCTGTCCGCTGTTCCTCCCCGGACGTGTCCGCATCGTCGAAAGAGATCGACAGCAAGTAGCTGGCCAGCCGGACTTCAACCGGATACATCAGATTAAGGCTTAGAAAATTGGATTTTATATAAAACTTATTAGTGATCATATCCAGCAGAAACTGGAGCATAGGAGCGTAATCCTGTCCAAATTTCCGCAGCCAGCGATGGTGGATGCCGATCATATGCACGGTCGTGACCGCTTCAACGGTATTGACCGTATCCGTTTCCTTGAGATATTCGATATCCCCGATAATCTCCAGCGGTTTCATAAAGTTAAGGATCAGCGTTTTCCCTTCGGGTGAGGTGGTATAGATTTTAATTTTCCCGCTGACGAGCACGTATAAATATTCCGCAGGTGCTCCCTGCGAGCAGATGAATTCTCCCTGGTCAAAGCAATACAGCGATAAATGCGGTCTAAACGGTTCGTAAAATATCGTCTCCAGCTCATATTGACGCAAGTAATCCGCCAGCAGCCCGCGGTCCTGAATCTCTCTCATCTTGAACGTCCCCCTCTAACTTAGGCCCATCATAATGGCGTACGGCAACGATGTCAAAATTTAAGAATGACGACGCCCGCAATCATCATCCCGATCCCAATAAACTGTGCGGGGCTGATCTTTCGTTTTTTCATGCCAAACCAGCCATTCAGATCGACAATAAATGTCAGGCAGAGCTGGGCGATCAATAATGCGGAAATCGTAAAGGTCACTCCGATCGTCTGAATCGACGTCACTTCGCTGAAAATGATGACTGCTCCCAAGGCCCCGCCGATGCGGTACAACGGCTTGACGCTTGTAAAGCCCTCCCGGCTGCCGTCCCGTGCAAACAGCAGGATGATCAAAGCGAGAATACAGCCGGTCAGTTGGGTTACCGCCGCTGCCTGCCACGTCCCGATATCCCCGCTGATCCGCGAGTTGGCGACACCCTGCAGCGTAATGCAGGCGCCCCCCAGCAGTGCAAATATAATGCCTTTCATAGGTCCTCTCCTTCTGTATTGTTCTGTCATTATTAAAAGGCAATCGCGGCGGTATAAGATAGGACATATGTCCTCAGCATGAGTGGAAAGGATCCTAGTCCATGATGAGTCAGTGTTCAAAGTGTCTATACATTCTTGGCAAGCACGAAAAAACCGCCCTTTCAGGCGGCTGTCATGATATATTCATTAATCTGCGCAAGTGTTAGCTGGATATTCCCGTCTGAACCAAAACGGGTGACGATGCATAAAATTCAGCTATTTCTGCTTTTTGTGCATCAGTCAACTGCTGCAGCGGCTGCCGTACCGCAGGACAGCGAATGACACCTTGAAGATATAAAATGTGCTTTTCATAAGGTATCACATCGAAGCGTAGCATATGGGCAATGACCAAATTGGCCTGTTCCTGCAGCGCTTTAACGTTCATCCAATCGTTGGCAGACCGGGCTTGATACATACGGAGGAATATTTTCGGCATCATATTAAATGTACTGCCTATGGCACCGTTGCTGCCCATGAGAAAACCTGCTGCACAGACCTCATCATGGCCGTTCCAAATGATCCAATCTCCCCCGCATCGGCTGCGAATTTGCTGCATTTCGAACAGGTTCATGGATGTAAATTTTACGCCAATACATTGGGCACTGCGAGCCATGTCCTCGTAAAAATCCAAAGACAGCTGCACCCCGGTTGCTCCCGGATAGTGGTACATAATCATCGGAAGGCTGACCGACGACATGATGGAACGATAGTGATCCCTGATTTCCTGTGGTCCCGCCTTATAATAAAAGGGTACGACAGCGGAAACCGCATCCGCGCCTGCTGATTCCGCATGCCGGGCCAGCTTGATGCTCTCAAGCGTGCTGATACAGCCAACATGCGCCAGAACCGTCACCCGCCCTTTGGCCGCGTGAATGACGGTTTCCAGCACCTTCATCCGTTCCTCAGAGGTCAGAATAAATCCTTCAGCCGTGCTTCCGCCCACATAGAATCCCTGAATTCCCTGCGCGATTTGGTATTCTACCAGTCGTTCCAGTGATTCGGTATCCACTTCAAGATGCTTATCCATCGGTGTTACGAGTGCGGTAAAGATCCCATGAAACTTGTTATGGTCCATCGGTACCCCTCTCCCGTCGTCGAATAGTGGTTCGCTAATTTTTGCTGCCTTCCAATGTTTCGCGGTCCATCCGGCATATCCTGCAATCTGTACAAATAAGACCCTTTAATCTGGAAATTAGTCAATCTGTGTTTTAATATTAGTGATTAATCAATAACAAATACTCAAACTATTCTAGAGTTAGCCGTCTGTGATGCCTGGACCGATGCTGTGGTGTTTGCCTGCTGCAGTGCTTTGACCGTCGCGGTGATGCCTTTCTCGAACGGTGTTGCGATAATCGGGCCGATCCACTTTTCGTACTTGGCTCCGCTCAGCGTCAGCGGTTCCTCGGTCAAGTAAAGCATCTCTACGATCTCTTTCATCACGGGCACGCCTAATCCTAGCAGAGATAACCCTATTTTCTTCAGCGGAATGACCGGTTTGCTGCTTCCACTGGCCGCTCTAGCGATCCGCACGATCTCCCGTCCCGATATCAGCCCGCCCCCTGGAATATTCCAGTTTTGACCGTAGGCGTTGTCATGGCCCGCCACTTCGGCAATCATAGCGGCGGCGTCCGGCAAGTAGACATATTCGCGGGGAACGGTCATATTGCCGATGAAAAAGGCCATTTTGCCCGCTGCAATCGCTTCGAGCGTTGAACCCAGATAGGACGCTTCATTCGCTGTTGGCCCATAATAATCCGGCAGACGGACGATCATAACCCTTACCTTTTTCCAGCGCTTGTCGAACAACATCCGTTCAAAGTCCAAACGAACCTTCCCTTTCTTCGTATGCGGCTGTTTCGAATGTTCTTCGGTGACCGGGTCGGACTGCCTTCTTCCATAAGGATAGATCCCGTCAATCGCAACCACTTTGACCGCGAGCTGTTCCGCCGCCTCCATTACGGATTCACCCAGCGGGATCAGCTTGCTGGCCATCTCATGGTACGGTACGTTCGCGCAATGAAACATGACGTCAGCGTTCCCAGCTTGCGCGACGATCTCCTCAGGCCGCATGGCATCTCCCATGGCTAGCTTCAAATGCGCCGGGTTTCCCAATCTGCCGGCGAGCTGCTCCAGCTTGTGGCGTGATCTTCCGAACGCAATCGTAGGGATTCCCCGTTTTACCAATTCCTCTGTAATGGCTGCACCCGTTCCACCTGTGGCTCCAACGACCATCGCTTTGTTTATCGTCATATGAAATCGTCCTCTCTGCTTTGTTTTGTGATTGATCAATCACTAACCTGGGTTCATCATAACATTCAGTTAGTGATTGGTCAATAACTAATCATGAAAAAAATTCATTTCGATAAGGAGACCTCTCTCACGTCCCCTTATCTTTCCTTTAATTCGGGCAGACTGATCGCATCCGCTACGTTGCACAGCATCCCTCTGGCCAAAAAGAGCATCGTTCTTTCTTCGGGATGTGGAATCCCCGCCTCGCGAAATGCCTGCAGTACGATTTGACGAACCTCCCGGAATCCGTTTCTCATCGCTTCCTGGATCGCTTCTTCCTGAATCGTTTGGGACTGCATCTGCAGCAGAATCTCGTTCCGGTGGTTCTCCATGATCTTCTCGTATTCCGTAATCAGCTCCGCTTCAAGCCGCTCCGGCGACGCCGACTTCACGACTTGCTGAAACGACTCGATCATCCGGGACCAGGACACTTCCAGAGCCGCAAGCAGCAGCGCTTCCTTCGTTGAGAAAAAACGAAAGACATAAGGCTGCGAAATGTGGGCCCGCTGTGCAACCTGTGCCGTGGTGGCCCGGTAATAGCCGGTTTCGGCAAAAACCTCGATGGCGGCCGATATAATATCTGTTCTTCGGTTGACCGAAGTAGACGCATCTCTTGCCATGGCGCATAACTCCTTTTCAAAACGCAGATTAGTAAGTAATTGATCACTATCTAAGAAGTATAGGGGATAACGAAGCGGAATGCAATTCGCTTCCTCTTGCTGAGCGGTGATAAAACCAAAGAGACGGACCGCCGCTGCGGTTCGCCTCGTATTACGATGATATTTAAAATCTTTGTCCTATGACTACTCCATCCTGTCCCCTACCGCTTCAAAGACGTCGTACTTACCACACCGTATCTCGCTAGCAGTCTGCGCCCGAGCAGTCCAACTGCCCGATCCGTCAGGAAGCCCATTAGCCCTAAGCAAATCAGACCTACGAAAATCCAATCCGTCCGGAAAAACAGGCGGGAGTTCCAGATCAGATACCCGACTCCTTCATTGGAGGCGATCATTTCGGCTCCGATGATGGCCATAAAGGATGTGCCCATGGCCAGCCGGATGCCGGTAAAGATGTACGGAACCGTTGCCGGGATGATGACATGAACGACGATCTGCCATTCGGAGGCTCCCATGCTGCGGGCCGAACGAATTTTATCCTCCTCGACGGAGAGAACGCCGGTGAACGTATTCAGAATGACGATAAAAAATGTGGCGTACATGATCAGCATAACTTTAGACGTTTCGCCGATACCGAACCAGACCAGGAACAGCGTAATGAATGCGATCGGCGGAATAAAGCGGATAAAGTTCAAAAACGGCTCAGCGAAGGTACGGATGAATCCGACCTTCCCGATGATGATCCCGATAGGCACCGCCACCAAACTGCCGAGCGTCCATCCGAGAAGGACTCGATAGGCGCTGATGCCAATGTACTGCAGAAGTGTGCCGTCCATCAGCAGCTCGTATCCGCCTTTCGCCGTGTAAATCGGCCCCGGCAGAATCTCCGGCCCGTATACGAGCGAGACCAGCTGCCAGATGACGATCAAAGCGATCCAGAACAGCACTTGGAGCGGTCCTTTCTTTAATTTGTTGCTCATGGTGATCCCTCCGATCGGTTTCTATTCGTCAAAATGGGCCTGAATGCGGTTGTACAGTTCATGGAATTCCGGCGCGGCCAGGTCTCTCGGGTACGCCAGCGGCACCTCGTAAATATCGGTGATCCGCGAAGAGGGTCCGGCGGACATAATACCGATCCTTTCACCGAGAAGCAGCGCTTCCTGTATGTCGTGGGTGACGAAGATTACCGTCTTGTCGGTTTCCTGCCAAATCTTTACCAGTTCACGCTGCATCGTTCGTCGGGTCATCGCATCGAGCGCGCCAAACGGCTCATCCATCAGCAGAATGCCGGGATCGTTGGACAGCACCCTCGCCAACTGCACCCGCTGCTTCATCCCGCCGGAGAGCTCACGGGGGAATTTATTTTCATGCCCTTTGAGCCCAACCATGCCGATAAAACGATCGGAGATTTCCTTGCGCCGGGCGGAGGGAATGCGCTTCATCCGCAGTCCGAACTCCACGTTCTCCCTGACGGTCAGCCAAGGGAAAAGCGAGGAATCGGCCTGCTGGAAGACGACGGCCCGATCCTGGCCAGGCCGATCCACCTCTTTCTCGCCCACCCGCAAATGCCCCGAGGTTTTCGACACGAACCCGGCGATCAGGCTGAGCAGCGTCGACTTGCCGCAGCCGCTAGGGCCGAGGAGAACGAAAAATTCTCCTCCCTTCACGACCAGGTCGACATCCTGGATAATATAATGCAGATCGCCTGCCGTCTGCTGTTGACTATAGCTTTTATTCAAGCGCTCAATATAAATCTCGTTTGGTCTGGTTACTGCCCCCATCATCCCAGCCTCCTTATTTCAACTCAATCACACGGTCCGGGAACGCTTTGCGCACCAGGTCCAAATTCAGCTTGTCGTTCAGGTTAAAATCCTTTTCAATAATACCGGTATCCACCATATATTTTTTCTGGCCGGCCAGCCCGTCGTAGGCCTGCTGGGTGAAGCCGATCTTCCACGGATTTTTCGGCAGATCCTTAAGCGTGGCCTCTTTCGGCTGCTTCACTTCGTCATACATAATGTCAGCCGTTTCGTCCGGATGTGCCTGGACGTAGTCGGATGTTTCGTCAAGCGCCTTCAGCAGTTCGACCAATTCATCAGGGTGATCCTGGATCAGTTTGGTGCCGGTGATCAAACCTGTGCCGAGCCGGACAGGCGTCTGGGACATATCCGACAGCTCATGCGCTTCGGACAGCGCGGCGAACTTGTCGTTCAGCACCGAGCCGTACACCCAGGCCGCGTCGATCTCGCCCTTTTTCAGCGCCACATACGTTTCGTCAAATCCTCCCTGCCCGACCAGCGTGACGTCTTTCAAGGCAATGCCGTTCTGCTGCAAATAAACGTCCCACAAATAAGGAATAAACGTTCCACGCGAGTAGCTCAGTTTCTTACCCTTCAAGTCGGCGGGGCCGGCAATCTCTTTACGGGCGAACATCTTCCATTCGCTTGCGCTCAGATCCGTTGCCGTTCCGGAGGAAGCGAAGATCGCATAATCGCCTTTGCTGACGGCATTCAACAGCGGGAAGTCTGCGCCAAAGGCAATATCCACCTGCTTGATAAACAGGGCGTTGACCCCTTCGGCCGGCGTGGCGAAGTTGACCAGCTCCGCATCAATGCCGTGTTTTTCGAAAAATCCTTTTTTCGCGGCGACCCGGAAAATCGGGTTGGTGGAAATATCGGCGATTTTCACCTTAAGCTGGTGCCCGCTGTCTTTTCCCGAGGCGGTTCCGCATGCGGTGAGCAGCACAGAAACCAGCAGGACGGCTGCGGTCATTACGCTGATGCGTCGAAACACATGCCTACTCATCTTGATCCCGCTCCTTCCTGACGACTTCGTCCGTGGTCGCTACGCAGAAGGCTCCATCGCCATAGGATACGGTACCCTCAATTTCGACTGCGGTTACGGCACCACGCGGCGCCGCGCCCGGCAGCCGGTAATCGGCTACATCAAGCGGAGCGATTTCCGTCTCCACCGGCTTCTCCAGCTGCGGAATCCATTCATAAGGTACGCGGTAAGCACGGTAAACCATATTCGCGTTTCTGGAGTTTTTATAAGGAGAGATGTATTCCCACACCAGTTCATGCTCCCGCGTGACTTCGAAAATTCTTCCGTCCGCTCCTTCGGTAATCAGCGTATTGCCGTTAGGCAGCCGCTGCGCCGAGCTGATATAAGGGCTATAAAAGCGGTAAGAGTCCAATGGCGCCTGGAATCCGGCTTCGGTCGGCGTGTACTGCCATTCGATCTCCAGCGTTATCGGATGAATCTCCAGAATCCGGGAATGGTCGCGGCGCGCCACCTTCACGCCATCCGGCGATTCGGGGTTCGGGCTGCCATAGCCGCCCCAGCCTCCGTTATCGAATACCAGAATATTGCCTTCTCCCGGCAGTCCCTTCGGAATCAAATGGGCATGGTGCTGGCCGATAATCCAGCCGATATGTTTGGTGTCTTCGCCGGAATAGTCCGGGCCGAGTTTCCATACGATGTTCCCGGTCCGTTTATCGATGATCGCGATAATGTTGGATTCCCGCGCGTCCCATATCAGATTGTCCGGATGAAAGCGCTCGTCGCCTGCATCATAGTGCTTATTCGGACCCAGCACCGATACAGAGTTGATATGCATCCAGTCTCCGGAATGGGTGCCGAACGCCCGGGTATTCGGGTCCCGGTACAGCGCCTCCTTCGCCGCTTCGTCAAATCCAAGCTCTTCAAAGTGATCGCTGACGGCCCATTCCCAGACGACATTGCCCTCCCAATCCACTTCGATGATCGTGTCGTCCAGCAGCTCGACGTCCGAAATTTCGGGACGGTTGACGTTTTTATGCGCGAGAATGATCGTATTGCCTGAACCGACTTTCGGATCGGCTCCAGGCACATAATATCCGACCGGATTGCCTTCCCGTTGGTAATCATGATGCTGGCGTGCCATCCACTGCGCGGGATGACCCGGATCCTCGATCCATTCGTACCGGTCGAATTTCCAGACGACATTGCCATCCCAATCGACCTGTACCAGATTGGCTTCGTCCTGAAAACCATATTTGGGATCCCGCTCGGCAGTGCTGCCCAGCACATAGCCTCCAGGGAATATTTTGTTCGGGAAACCGCGCAGCCCCTTCCACAAATGCACCTCTCTGCCGTTCATGTCGATCAGCAGTGCCCCGGTGTCAGCTGCCTGGTAGATGGTATAACCGCTCCATGCCTTTCCTGGTTGGTAAACGGTCGTTCCTGTCGGATAAATGGTTGGATGTCCCATATGATCTGTCTCCCTTCCCTGCTCACAATGATTTTAATATGAAATAAATCGGTTCGGTCTCTGCGCTGCCTTCCGGTGGCTGGGAGGCTGCTCCTCGGCGTTCTCCGGCGGATGCGCCTGTTTCAGCACGGCTTCGGCAAAGCCTTCCAAATGCTCGTAGAGTTTTTTGAAATTCACGATTTGTTCCTCTAGTTCCTTGGCCGTAAAGCCTTCAAAGATGCGTTCAATCATGTATGTACCTGCGTCCCGGTTGCGTGCAAGCATGTCCCTGCCCTTATCCGTAATGTCCAGGACAACCGATCTGCGGTCGGTCTCCAGGCGCTTTCGCTGCGCGAAACCGAGCGATTCCAGCTTGTCGCAAACAGCGGTCACCGCGCCTGTGGTGAAATCCAGCCGTTCGGCCAGATCCCCGAGCTTCTGCTCGCCTTCATGCAGAATCGCGTTCAGCACGAGCATCCCGGGAAGGGACACGCCTTCAATCGATACTTTGTCACGTTCCTTGACGAATCTCCGAACCAGCCTGCGAAAATGCCAATCGGCTTCCTCCATCAGAAGCCACTGCTTCTCTTCCATATCTCTCCTTTCACCGTTCATCAACCACCACCATTGCTCTCCCCATGGAGTAGCGGTCATCCGCATCAACGTGCCTGTTGATATACAAAAAGGCCCCCGAATGCCATTGCCGCAAGAAGCGGTATGGATTACAGGAGCCTTTGGTGGACCAATCGGCTGATATTTAGTTTAATGTTAAAATAATGACCATTCATTAAATGAATGCTAATCGATTTCCTTGACGTAAGATTAAACCAATTATTCTCACCTGTCAAGTAGGAATTAAAAATCAATTTTTGTTTTTCATCAATAAACAAATACACCCTGCTCACAAGAGCAGGGTTGTTCTGTCATGGCCCGGTATGCCACATGCTATTTCGTGTTTCCATGCATCGTAATAAATTGTCCGATCCGGGCGGCCGCTTCACGCAGACGCGCTTCCTCCTGAACAAGGGCGATCCGCACATAACCTTCTCCTTCCGAACCAAATCCGTCCCCGGGGATCACGGCCACCCCTGTGGCGATCAGCAGCTCCCGGGCAAACTGCCGGGAACTCCAAGGCTCAGCGCCTTCCAGGAAAGCTGCCGGCAGCTTCGCCCAGGCAAACATCGTCGCCTTCGGCTTGGGTACGACCCAGCCCTCCCGCGCGAGCGCATCGATCAGTGCGTCCCGGCGGCGTTCGTACAAACCGGCCACCCCGGCAGTGGACTGAGAGGGGTCCATCGCCTGCTCCAGCGCGGCGATCGCTGCCGTCTGGATCGGTCCGAAGACGCCGTAATCGATGTTGTTCTTCAGCTCCAGCAGCGAAGCGAGGACATCGCGGTTCCCGGCAAGAAATCCGATCCGGCAGCCCGCCATATTAAAGCTCTTGGAGAACGAATGGAACTCGACTGCCGTTTCGATTGCACCTGGAGTTTCCAGAATGCTTGGCGGCCGGTAACCGTCAAAGCCCATTTCCGAATAGGCCAGGTCATGAACGATCAGCACGTTCCATTTTCGAGCCAAGGCGACAAGCCGTTCAAAGTACGACCGGTCCGCCGCTGCCGCAATCGGATTACCTGGGAAGTTCAATAGGATAAATACCGCCTGCTCCCAAATTTCGTCCGGGATGCTCTCCAAATCGGGAAGGAAATCATGCTCCTCCCGGAGCGGCAATTCATATGCCTTCACGCCTGCAATGGCCAGCGAACCGGCATAAATCGGATATCCCGGATTCGGGACGATCGCCAGGTCGCCGGGATTGCAGATCGCCTGGGCCAAATGCGCCAGCCCGTCCTGCGAACCCATAAGGGACAGCACTTCCGCCTTCGGATCCAGGCGCACATTGAAGCGATACTCCATCCATGCGACACATTTCTCCCGGAACGCATCGCTGCCCGCCGAGCCGGGATACGTATAGTTTTTTTCGTTAAGCACAGCTTCGCTTAGGGCCCGGCGCACCGCCTCCGTGGGTCCGAGATCCGGGCTGCCGATGCTTAGGTCAATCAGGTCACGACCGGCCATTTCGGCTTCTTTCTTCCAAGCGGAAACCTCTGCAAAAATAGAGGAACCTAAACGCGACAGCTTATCGGCGCGCCAAGGTCTGGTTGCATGATTCATCAAATCCGTCCACCTGCTTTTTCCTTTCATTATAGCATGGTTTTTAAGCGAGGCTCCCCTACCTTCTAGCACCGTTCGACAATTTTTTTATTGACTTGAAAAGCCTTTCATCCTGTAAGATCAAAGAAAAAAACAGACATCCAGGAGAAGAGAGAACCATGACAACTAAAAAAGAAACCATTCTGATCTTTGCCTTCACCTTTGCCGCGTTCGTGCTGGGGACGACCGAATACGTTATCGTCGGCCTGCTGAAGGACATCAGCGTCAGTTTGGGCGTATCCCTGGCGGCCGCCGGCATCCTCGTATCCAGCTTCGCCATCGCTTATGCGGTCGGCACACCGTTTGCCGTCAGCCTCTTGGGACGCATCCCCCGGCATGTGACCATATTGTCGGGCTATACTGCCCTGCTGGTGCTGAACGCCATGACGATTTTCGCCGGCAATTTCGCCCTGATGTTTGTGATCCGGGTCATCACAGCTATTTTGTGCGGGTTGACCTTGTCACTGTCCATTGCCGCGGCCAGCGAACACATCCAGGCTTCCCGCCGAGCAGGCGCTGTCGCATGGATCATCGGCGGCTTCTCGATCGCCAACGTCCTGGGCGTGCCGGTCGGCACCTATATCGTCCAGCTGCTCGGATGGCGGGCGGCATTCATCGTCACCTCCGCGGTGGGCATCATTCCGCTGTTCATCATCGCTTCGGTTCTGCCGAAAAGCGATACCGTCAGCGTCAGCTCCATGAAACAGCAGTTCGCCTTGTTCGCAAACCGCCGCATCCGGATGGCTTTCTTGATTCCGGTGCTCGGCGTGGGCTCAGTCTTTATCGTCTATACCTATATCACACCGATTCTTGAGAACGTACTCGGCATTCCAAAGCAGTGGACAAGCGCGGTGCTGCTCGGTTATGGCGGCCTGACGATCCTGAGCAATTGGATCGGAGCCAAGGTAGCCGAAGGGGATTCGAGGTCCAAGCTCAAAATTGTATTTATCGTTCAGAGCCTGATGATGCTGGCTCTTGCCCTGACCCTGAGCTTCACCTGGGCTGCCGTTCTCTGCCTGATGCTCATCGCCTTGTTCTCCTACGCCCTGAGCGCCGCCGTTCAGCTGTATCTAATCGATCTCGCAGACGCATCGGCCGGCGGGTCCAAGGACTTTGCCTCGACCCTGATGCCGGTGGCCTCCAACCTAGGCATCGCCTGCGGATCCCTGCTCGGCAGCCTGGTCGTCGACAGCATCGGTCTGGCTTATTTACCGTGGGCGGCACTGGCTTTTTCGATCGGTGCTTTTGCCGTAACGGCCCGCTGCCATCAGCTGGATCAAGAGCATTTGAGCATCGGAGCTGCCGCCCGGATTCACACCATGTAGCCAACTTAAAAACGCCGCAGCCGGTCGTCCGGCTACGGCGTTTTTTGTGCGTCCAGATCCAGCTTCTCCTCAGTTCCGGTTCCGGCCAGCGGAGAATAGACGCAGCAGTGCAGGTCTTCATTGCCATTAATATGGGCAAACGTGTTGATTTCAAAGGATAACGGACCAAGGTCCGGATGGTTCAGCACAAATGGCTGCACCTGCTTCTCCCGAACATCGTGTGAATCCCAGAGCGCCGCAAATTCCGGGCTTTCTTCGGACAACTTCTGGGCAAACGCCTCATACCACGGGTCCCCCTTTGATTGACCATGGTAGGCGCGGAGAATGGCGGCGCTGTATGCGGCAAACTCCTCCCAGTTCACGACGCGTTCTTGTAAATACCGATTCATAAAGATGGACCAGACCATGTTGCGGCCCATGACCGGATCTTCAAGAAAGTCATACAACAGCCGGGGAGCCTGGCGGTTCCAAGCCATAATTTCGGTCCGGCGGTTGACCAAGATGGCGGGATAGTGCAGCTGATCAATGATTTTCTGCAGTCCCGACTCCAGTGGCGGAACGGCAGCCGGCGCGGACCAGTCCGGAAGATCGCCGAATCCCGCCAGCCGCATGACATGCAGCTTCTCGTCAGGAGACAGGAGCAGCGCCCTGGCGATGTTCTCCATGACTTCCCGTGAAGCAGCCACGTCTCTCCCCTGCTCCAGCCAGGTGTACCAGGTAGTGCTGACATTAGCGATTTCCGCCACCTCTTCACGGCGAAGTCCGGGAGTTCTTCTTCTGCCGTATCCCCCGCTAATCCCGACGTCCGCCGGCTGAAGCTTTTCCCTGCGCGATTTTAAAAATTCCCCGAGCAGATTCCGGGTTTGCATCATTGAAGCAGCACCTCCGAGATGTACATCGTTCCATAAACTCCACGATTCAAATGATACCATCCCTCCCGCCGTAAAAGAAAGCCTCCGCTCCGCGTTCAAGCGGGCAAGAGGCTCATATAAAAAGCTGGGGCTCATCCCATCTGCAGCACCAGTTTGCCCGTCGTTTGGCCGCTTTCGAGCAGACGATGCGCCTCGGAGGCGTCCTCCATCGGGTAAATGCCGTGCACCTCCGAGCGGACCTCTCTGCTGGCGAGCAGCTGCAGCGCTTCCCTGGCCGCCTGCCCGACGGCAACCGGATCATACATGGCATACGCCCCCAAGTTAAAGCCGGCGATGCTCTGGTTGCCGAGCCAAATCTCGTTGCTCTGATGCGCCAGTTCGCCGCCGCTGGCGTTGCCCAGAGCGACGATTTGCCCCAGCGGTCGCAGGAGCTCCAGGCTGCGTGCCCTCGTCTCGCCCCCAACCGGGTCAAATACGGCGTCGACCCCCTGTACTCCCGCGATCCGCTTCACTTCGTTCACAAAATCGGAGCGCAGCAGCAGTTCGTCGTATCCGAGTGATGCGGCCAGCTTGATTTTATCCGGCGAACCCACCGTCCCCAGCACCTTCCCAGCGCCAAACCGCTTGGCGATTTGCCCCAGAAAGCTGCCGAGTCCGCCTGCGGCGGCGTGAACCAGCACCGTGTCTCCCTGCCTCATCCGGTTCACCTGCTTGACCGCGAAATAGGCAGTCGTCAAGTTGACAATGGAGGCTGCCGCTTCGGCCATATCGAGGTCTCCTCCAAGCGAATCGAGCGGAACCGTAAGCTGCGGCGTCACTCTGGCCTGTGTAGCGTATCCGCCAAGCTCAAGCAGCTTCATGGAAGCGACCGGCTGGCCGATTCGGAACCCTTCAACGCCGTCCCCGATTGAGCGGACGTATCCGGACACCTCAAGCCCCGGAATCACCGGAAACGGAAACAGCTCCGTAAACCCGCCTTTGCGGATCAAAATATCCACGAGCCCTACGCCTGCATACGCCACGTCCACGATCATTTCCCCGTATCTTGGCTCAAGATCCGGCATTTCCCTGACCTTAAGCACTTCAGTTCCGCCTGCTCTTTCAATGACCATTGATTTCATATAAAGAACCTCCCTGGTAGATGGTTTATGCCGTTATCTTACCAAGGAGGGTCTGAGGCAGACAGGTTCAGATTATACGGGTATAAAAAATAACAGGCTACACGCGCGGTTGGATGCGGCTTTTAATGTTCTCGGACAACCGGCTTACGATTTGATGAATCTCCTGGTCCTCACGAATAACCGAGGCGATTTTTTCATGGGCGTGGATGACGGTCGTATGGTCCCTGCCGCCAAAAGCTTCCCCGATTTTGGGCAGCGAGTAATCGGTCAGCTCCCTGGACAGATACATGGCGATTTGCCGGGGAAAAGCTACTGCCCTTGTCCGTTTCCGTGCTTTAAAATCCTCGATGCGCAGACCATAATAATCTCCCACCCGCTCCTGGATGTCCTGGATCGAGATCATTTGGGGACGCGACTGCGAGATCATATTTTTTAATGCTTCGGCTGTCATATGCACGGTGATGTCCTGATTCACAAGCGAGGAATAAGCGATGACGCGGATGAGAGCCCCTTCGAGCTCACGGACGTTCGTATGAATATGGCTGGCGATGTATACCATCGCTTCGTTCGGAATGTCAAGATGCTCCGCCTTCGCCTTCTTGCGCAGAATAGCGATCCGGGTCTCCAGATCCGGGGGCTGAATATCCGTGATGAGTCCCCATTCAAAGCGGGAACGCAGCCGTTCCTCCAGGGTGGGGATTTCCTTGGGCGGACGGTCGCTGGAAATGATGATCGCCTTCCCCATTTCTTTCAGGGCGTTGAAGGTATGAAAAAATTCTTCCTGTGTCTGCTCCTTGCCGGCGATAAACTGGATGTCGTCGATCAGAAGCACGTCGATGTTGCGATACTTGTTACGGAAAGCTTCGCCGCGGTTGTTCATGATGGCATTGATAAACTGGTTGGTGAACTTTTCGGAGGATAAATAGAGCACCTTCGCCTGCGGATTGTGCTCCAGCACGTAGTGGCCGATCGCCTGCATCAAGTGGGTTTTACCCAGGCCGACGCCGCCGTACAAAAACAGCGGGTTGTACGCCTTGCCCGGCGCCTCCGCTACAGCCAGTGCAGCTGCATGGGCAAAACGGTTGCCGAGTCCGACGACGAACGTTTCGAAGGTGTATTTTGGGTTCAGCATGGCGGCAAAAGCCGGATCGTTCAGGATATTATCCTCTATAAGGGCAGCCGGTTCGGGTGATGCGGATCTTCTCTCGGTCTCCAGCTCATCCTGGGTAATGATATGAAGCTCCGGCTGAGCATCCATGCATTCGCGAACCGCTGTCAAAATGAGCTTGGTATACCGGTTCTCCAGCCATTCCTGCGTAAACGTGTTGGGCGTGCTGATCGTCAGGACGTTATCCTGCAGACTGACGGCCTTCGTCGATTTCAGCCACGTATCATAGCTGGGCTTGCTGATCTTCTTTTGAATCATGGTCAGGACCTGGTGCCACAATTCTTCGACTTGCCTTTCCACGGGCGCTCAACTCCTTATACTTCGGTAAAACGAAATGATCATCCCGGCGGGCTTACGCAAAAAGGCATCCGTTCTTCCCTGCAAATGCTGTTCCTGGAACCATCGCAGTAAAGGGATGCCTTAGATCATCATGCTTATGTACAAGCTGCTATTTTCTATTCTAGCATATCCGGGAGCCTCCAAGAAATATGGACAACTCCCGAAAATGGGAATCCGTCAGTTCCCTATGCCGGTTATGCTCTCTGAAACAATGCAGGAGCACTCCTAAGGATACCTGACTCTATCTGCGGCTCATCTCAATCGGATAATTTTTGACGCCGAAGACAAAGGAGCTTTGGATCGGCTGAAGTTCAGCGTCCGCCGCTCTGCGTAGATCCTTGAACCTGTCGAGGAGCGCCTGAAACGCAATTTTCCCTTCCAGCCTGGCCAGTGGAGCCCCAAGACAGAAGTGGATACCGAAGCCGAACGTCATATGCGGGTTCGGTTTGCGGTCCAGACGGAAGCCGTCCGGGTCGTCGAACCGGGACTCGTCTCGGTTGGCGGCCCCAACCCAGGAAATGACCTGCGCTCCCTGCTTAATCGTATGCTCTTCGATTTGTACCGTCTCCGCAGCTTTGCGACCGATCGCGATGATCGGCGGGTAATAGCGAAGTACTTCTTCTATAAAGGAAGGTATGAGGTCCGGCGCTTGATACAGCTGCTCCTGCAGCTCTGGTCTTTCGGTCAACACGCGCACGCCATTCGTGATCAGGTTCGTCGTCGTCTCGTTTCCTGCAGCCAGCAGCAGCACGCAGAAGCTGATGATATCCCTTTCCGACAGCTTCTCTCCTTCGATTTCAGCGTTCAGCAGTGCAGTTACGAGATCCTCCTGCGGCTCCGCAGCCCGCTGCGCCATAATTCCCTTAAAATACTCGGACAGCTCTCCCATCGCTTTCATCCGCTTGTCGGTAATCCGCTGGAATGCTTCATCCGTGAGGTCGTCGGCACTTTCCACCAGAATATCGGACCAGTGCTTGAACTTGTTCCGGTCTTCTTTCGGAGCACCCAGCAGTTCGGCAATGACGATGACCGGCAGCGGAGTGGCGAATTCGCTGGAAATATCCATAGATCCATCCGTTACCGAATCTAGCAGCTGCTCGGCGATGGCCTGGATGCGGGGGGTCAGCTCTTGGATCGCCTTGGGCGTAAACGCTTTGCTGACCAGGTCGCGCATTTGCTTATGCTTGGGCGGATCCATAAACAGAATGGAGCCGCCTGCGCCTGCTCCACGCTCGGAGGAGAATGTTTTCGGATCCTTCAAAATGCGCTGCACATCTTCATAGCGGAAGACGTCCCAGCAGTTTCGGCTGCTGTCGTAGCGCACCGGCGTTTCTAGTCTAAGCTGGCGGAGGGTATCAAAGGGATATAACATTCGGTCCGGGGTCGAAACCTCGGCCATGTTCAGCATGTTGGCGTATTTTTCCTGGATCATCGAGTTCAAATCCTTTCCTCAAGTATCGTGCAATCGTGTGCAAATTCTGCTGCATATACTTATGCAGGTTCTTCTGAAGGCCGTCGTTCACGATGTTTCGCAGTTTACAAACAACGGTCTAAAAAAATGATAGCACGATTCAAATGGGAGTCTCGACTTACCCAGGATGTATTTTTGGGAGGTACTAAAGCATTACATGCAGCTCTATTCGTACGGATGATCCGGATGCAGACACGGCCAAAAGGGCCAAATAGTTTGTGTTACCCAAAAAAACAGAGTCCGGAAGAATCAATTTCCCCGCGAAGCCCTATTGGCCGGCATCCAGGGGACCGATGTCATCGATCCCTACGTCTTGTTCAGACGCGTTGCCGAAAACGCCTGACGGTACTCCGTCGGAGTAACGCCGGACAGACGCTTGAACCATTTAATAAACTGCTTGTCGTCTTCGATGCCGACCCTGTCCGCAATTTCCTTGATATGCAGCTTGCTCGACACAAGCAGCTCCCTTGCCGCTTCCAGCCGGATCCGGTGAATATAATCCCTGAGCCCCGTACCGAATCTCTGCTTGAACATCCGCGACAAATAGTTGCGGTTATACCCCATGTGCATCGCGACCCGGTCGACGGACATATGCCTCTCGAGGGCATGAAGCCGGGTCCATTCCAGCAGCTCCGACAGCCGGGGGTCCATCGCTTCGGATGCGCCCGCATCCTGCAGCTGCTCCGCCAATTCAATCAGCAGCGACGTCAGAAAATAGTCTCCCGCCTGCTTCAGCCGGTATCCTCCGCTCGCCGCGTGCAGAAGCTGTCTGGCCAAAATGTGAACGCGGCTCGGTTCCGGGCAGTGTGCATAATGAGGTATGGCCCCGTCCGGCTCTCCGCCCGTCTCCGGAGGAAGCAAAAAATGAAACCAGTAAAATGAAACGCCGGGGGAAGACAGCCTGTATCCGCGATGCTTCTCCCCAGGCCGCAGCAGGAGCATGTCCCCTGCCTTCACTTCGTACAGCTGGCCGCCGGCTTCGAGAAAAACCACTCCCGCTACACCGATAATCAGCTCATAATCGGAAATGGTCCGTTCCATATGGGACCAATCCTCATCGCTGACAAATTGTCCACCCATCTGGAGCTTGTAAGGTTGTTGTAGATAAATAGGCAGCATGACAATCCTCCTGCTCGTCTGTAAAAATCAATTTAGTGGGCTAATGACACTTTTTATGCACGTTCCACTACCGACAATCCTTGGCTTGATTCGATATGATAAAGCTGCAGATGATGATGTTAGGAGTGAACGAAAACTTGTCTACCAAAAATGCGCCAACCCATCCACAGCCGCTTGATTTGAAATCCGTCCGCATCACCGACTCCTATTGGTCCAATCATGTGGATCTTATCAAGCATACCGTGATTCCCTACCAGTGGGAAGCCCTGAATGACCGTGTTCCCGATGCTGAACCCAGCCATGCGATCCGCAACTTCCGGATTGCCGCAGGACTCGAGGAAGGAAGCTTTGCCGGATTCGTGTTTCAGGACACCGACCTGTATAAATGGCTGGAAGCGGTCGGGTATTCGCTCGCCCAATCCCCGGACTCCGATCTGGAAAAAGTCGCCGATGAAGCGATCGATCTGATCGGAGCCGCACAGCTGGAAGATGGTTACCTGAACACATACTTTACGATTGACAAGCTCGACCAGCGCTGGACCAATCTGATGGACTGCCACGAAATGTATACGGCCGGCCACCTGATCGAAGCAGCGGTCGCCTATTTTTACGGAACAGGCAAAACCAAGCTTCTCGACATTGCACGCAAGATTGCCGACCATATCGATGACCGTTTTGGGCCGGAAGAAGGCAAAATCCGGGGTTACGACGGTCACCAGGAAATTGAGCTTGCCCTGGTCAAGCTGTACCATGCTACAAGCGAAGTTAGATACCTGAATCTAGCCGGCTTTTTGATCGATGAGCGCGGGCAGAAGCCGAATTTCTTTGAGGAGGAATTTGAACGGCGGGGCCGGATTTCGCACTGGGCACCCGGTGTCGTTCAGAAGGATCCTGTAAATCTTGCATACCACCAGGCGCATAAGCCGGTGAGGGAACACGAGGTCGCGACAGGCCATGCGGTGAGAGCCGTCTATATGTATACGGCCATGGCCGACCTGGCTCTGCTTAAGGGAGACAACGCTTTGCTGGAAGCCTGCCGCTGCTTGTGGGACAACATCGTGCAGAAGCAAATGTATGTCACAGGCAGTATCGGATCCACGCATCACGGTGAGGCTTTTACGTTTGACTACGACCTGCCGAACGACACAAACTACAGTGAGACCTGCGCATCGATCGGCCTGATCTTTTTTGCCCAGCGGCTGCTTCAGAATGAAGTGAAGGGCGAATACGCCGATGTGATGGAGCGTGCGCTGTATAACACCGTAACCGCAGGAATTGCCGGCGACGGCAAGCATTATTTTTACGTGAACCCGATGGAAGTGTGGCCGGCGGCCAGCGAAGGCAATCCCGGCAAGCGTCATATCAAGCCGGTCCGGCAAAAATGGTACGGCTGCGCCTGCTGCCCGCCAAACGTGTCACGCCTCCTGTCTTCACTCGGTCAATACATTTATTCGGCGAGCGACGAGGCACTCTTTGTGCATCTGTATATTGGCAGCCAAATCAGCCACGAGGTGGCCGGCCGCAGCGTTCAGCTGGACATGGAAAGCCGTTTGCCTTGGGAAGGCCAGGTTCGCCTGAAAGTGCAGGAAGCGGACGGCGCGGGTGACTTCACGATTGCACTTCGTCTTCCCGGCTGGTCTGCTGAAAGCGCGGTCCGCGTGAATGGCCAGCCTGCCCAGTATGAGCTGCGTGACGGCTATGCCTATATTCACCGGGACTGGCAGGCCGGTGACGTAGTTGAGCTTGAGCTTGATATGCAGCCGCGGCGAATCTACGCCCACCCGAACCTGCGCGCCAGCAGCGGAAAGGTTGCGCTGCAGCGCGGCCCGCTCGTCTACTGCCTGGAGGAGACCGACAATGGAGCACCGCTCGCTTCTCTAAGTCTGCCGGCAGATGCCGAGCTGCAGGTCGTCACGGACGAATGGCGCGGCGGCGTCGCCGTAATCGAGGCGGATGGCCTTCGCAACGGCACGCCGGCGGAAGCGCCGAACGATCTCTACAGCACGGTGCGGCCGCAGCTGGAACAGCAGCGCCTTCGGGCCGTCCCATATACGCTATGGGGCAACAGGGAGCCGGGCGAAATGACGGTTTGGATTCGCGAAAGCTGATGTTCATCAACTTGCCGCAAGAAGGCAATGCAGCATAAAAAAAACGCTCCAGATACGAATCTGGGGCGTATTTTTCTTTTATATACCGTTTCCGGAATATGTGAAAAACATAGTTAAACCAAACTTGCGGCAAGTTTGTCGAGAGACTGGTTCATGCCGGTAACCGCGTTATCGGCCATTGGACCCGGGCTCCAATTGGACTCTCTAATGATCAGCTCGGTTTGATCGCCCTTCGAGATGAAATCAATGACGAAATCGACCACAGCCGGGAAGTCCTCCGGCATGCCGACATCGGAAGGCTTAACTGCGTTTCCTTCCGCATCGGACAGAATCTGCGTAAATTCAAGGCGCTGCTGCGGAACGATTCGTTTGTACACACCTGCGGAGTAATAATCCTGTCCGCCGAAGGATTCCGGCGCCCGCATACAGAACAGGTAGCTTCCCCCTTCGCGAAGATCGATCTTGCACGATGGTGAGCTGAAATGGGCAGGGCCCCACCATTTCATGACCAGACTCGGATCCGTCCAGGCATCCCAGACCAAATCGACCGGATAATCAAACACACGGGTAATGACGAGCTCCTGCTTGCTGGCATGATGATTCATTTATTCATTCTCCTTTATTTTCATGATTCGCCTGATTGGCTTTTCGTTTGGCCATCTCTTCAGCGAGCACGCGGTCCATGGCATTGAGCCTTCCATCCCACTGCTGCCGGATGGCTTGCGCCCAATGCTCGAGTTCTTTGACAGGATCGATGTTCAATGAGTAGATGCGCTGCTGCGCCCTTTTCTCAACCCGGACGAGCTGTGTTTCCCGAAGGATCTTCAAATGCTGCGAAATGGCCTGCGGGCTTACATCAAAACGTTCGTAGATCTGTGTGGCGGATAGTTCGGGATTCCCGGCCAGCAATTCGAGGATGCCGCGACGTGTTGGATCTGCCAGTGCGGAAAACGTATCATTTGCCATAAGATGAAGCTGTCTCCCCTCCCTCTTCTCGAATCCGCCCTGCGGCGGTCTGCCTCTGTGTTGAGCGTTTGTTCATGTAGTTATCTGGATTGTTAAGTTGGTGAACCTAAGGATCATCAGGTAAAAGATGGTTCAGCTCTCTCTGTTGTTATAATAAACCATCTCCTTAATAAAGTAAATACTTAAATAAAAAAATGACCTTGGCTAATCCCAGTCTTGTTTCCTTGAAAAAGGGGCATTGATAAGAGAAAAAGCCTGGACATCCAGGCTTTCAATCTGCTACCTTGTTGTTTTTTTCTCAGAAAAGGAGCATTCTACAGTTCGCCTTGGCCACGAAAATACTCGATAATAAATGAGCGAAACAGGTCGGCGGAAGGAGGAAGCTTCCGGTCCGCGATCCAGGCCAGTCCAATTTCCCTCCGGCAGTAAGGCTCCGTCACGCGCAGCCGCCTGACCTTTCCATGTTCAATACCTGAAAAAGCCGGGATGATCGTAACTCCAAGTCCAGCGGAGACAAGCCCTGCGGCCGTCATAATATCATCGCCTTCAAACCGGATGTTCGGCTCAAAACCGGCTTCACCGCAAAACCGTTCCATCAGCGTCCGGACGCCATAACCCGGCTTAAACGATATAAACGGTTCGCCCGCTACCTCTTCCAGCCGGATGAATTCACGCTTTGCAAGCCGGTGATCTGCAGGCACGTAGACGTACATTTCTTCCTCAACGAGCTTGTGCCAGACAACACCTGGCTCTTCGCCGAACGGACCGATAATGCACAGGTCCACCTCGCTTCGAAGCAACTGCGGCAGAATAACCGTCGTCGGGTTTTGATACAGCGCGAATTCAACGTCCGGGTATTTGCGGTTGAAGCTTGCGATGACATCCGGCAGCATGTGAACGCCGAACGACATCAAAAATGCAATCGAGACCTTGCCAGCAAACGGATCGTGGAACTGCCGGATCTCTTCGATCCCATCCTCAATCTCCTGCATAGCCCGCTCTACCCTAGCCAAAAACAGCTTTCCCGTTTCATTCAGCTGAACGGATCGGCCATGCCGGTCAAACAGCTGTACGCCAAGCTCTTTTTCCAGCTTCGTCATCGACCGGCTTAGCGCCGGCTGGGAAATAGCCAGCTGCTCCGCCGATTTAATGAAATGCTCCAGCCTGGCCACGACGCGGAAGTACTCCAGCTGCTGCCATTCCATGATTGCCAGCCCTCTTTCCAAACCCTCATAACTCAGAGGCATTAATTTGATAATTTTAATTCATTATACAACATAAGCGAACCAGGCGTATACTTAGGGGCGTCACCGAAAGAGTCGTTCACAGAACTTAACAAAGAGAGGCGTTTGCCGTGCAGTACATTCAAATCGGTACCCGTGCCTATTTCCGGGTACTGGTCAGCATGCTGTTGGGCAGTCTGGTCACCTTTGCGATCCTGTACAGCCCGCAGCCTTTGATCGGCACGTTTGCGAAGGAATTCCACGTATCTCCTTCCAGTGCCAGCTTCATCATTTCTTTCTCAACGATTACATTAGCGGTCACCATGCTGTTTGTCTCCCTGCTGTCCAATGCCTGGGGGCGCAGAGGCGTCATGAGCGTGTCGCTGTTCGTTACATCCGTGCTGGCTATGGCTTCTTCGTTCAGCACTAACTTTCATCTGCTGCTGGCTGCCAGGCTGCTCGAAGGCGTCAGCCTTGCGGGCTTTCCGGCCATCGCCATGACTTATCTCAACGAGGAGATCGAACCGCGCAGCATCGGGCAGGTCATGGGATTCTATGTGGCAGGCACTGCGGTAGGCGGTTTTGCCGGAAGGGTTATCATCAGTCTGATCACCGATTTTTTCAATTGGCATATTGCGATGTTTGTTCTAGGCTTGGTCAGCCTTCTATGCAGTGTGATGTTTTGGCTCTACCTGCCCAGATCAAACCACTTCAAACCGGTCAGCATTTCGCTGCACCACTGGGTCGACGGCTTCCGGAACGGATTTGCAAACGCCCGGCTCCTGTGCCTGTACCTGATCGGTTTTCTGCTGCTTGGCGCGTACGTTACGCTGTTTAACTATATCGACTTCCCGCTGTCCCAGCCGCCTTATGAGCTGAGTCAAACGTTGATCGGCTGCCTGTTCGTCTTCCAGTTGATCGGCTCCTGGTCCTCCGTCTGGTTCGGTAAGCTGGCTGACCGGTATTCACGTGCCGGCTTGATTGCCAGCGGCCTGGGCATGCTTCTTGCCGGTGCCCTGCTCATGCTGGCGGGCAACGTGGTCTTTATGATCGCAGGCATGATTCTGTTCGCTTGCGGCTTCTTCGCGGGACACACCGTTGCCAGCGGCTGGGTGGGCAAAGCGGCACCGATGCGCTATAAAGCTTACGCTTCATCCCTTTACCTGCTCTTCTACTACACGGGGTCCAGTCTGGTCGGCTGGTCCGGCGGATTCTTCCTGTCCGGCTTCGGCTGGAACGGGGTGATCGGGATGATCATGGCGTTAATTGTGGTCACCGCGCTGCTGCTTCTGTACGTAAGCCGGTCTTCCCGACAGGAGCGGCACGGCAGCGAAGCCAAGCCAACTGCCCTGTAATCAAACCAACTGTTTTGTAAGCAAATCCAACCGATTGTAATGAAAACGGCATGCCTCCCATGTAGACCACGGGAAAGCATGCCGTTATTTTTATGATAGGGCCGTGGTCTTGCTTACGGATTCCAATTCATCCCCTGGATAGGCAACCCAATCCGCTTCAAAACATTAGATCCAACATAGAGCCGGTCCCCGATCATCATGCTGTCAGCAGCCGTGACCGTCTCGGTTCCTCCCGGACCATTTAGGGTAAAAGAACTGCTGTTTACCTTCCCAGCCACCTTCTGCTGTATCACTTCCAGGCCCGCCTGTTCCATCAGTTCCCGTGCCGGAATCATCGTGCGTCCATTTTGAATAAAGGCAAAACTGAGATATACCACCTTACCGCCAATGATGGCTCTGGCTGTGATCTGGTCATGAATTTGAATATGCGTCACCGGCAAGTTTTGTGGTTGTAAATCGGCAGGGGGCTTGGTCGATTCGTTTGGCATAGGTGCCTGGTAGCTCTGATTCGCCAGGTTGGAAAACTCCTTGAAATCCTGTTCCGTTGCCTGGCGTGCTTTTCCATTGGACAGCGTTATGACTTCGCTCAGACGATTCGGCTGATTATATCTGACAAGTAGTCGTCCACCTTCGACATCATAATAGTCGAGGCTCGCGTAGACAAGATGCTTCCTAATCCCCGTTGCAGGATTTATGATCAAAATTTCATTCATTTTGGCTGAGGAGCTATACTGAACGGCGAGCACACGTCCGTCCGGCATCGAGAAAAATCCTGGACGAAATGGTGCACCATCCACTTCCTTAATCACTCCGTCTCCGGTGCGCAAAAATACACTAAAAAAAGAAGTGGAGTACCAATTCTGCTGTGCGTCCTGACCTATCTCATAATTTTTGATATAATGCAGACCGCTCCGGTTATCCTTACCGCCAATAAAAAACACTCCGGTTGTTCCTGTCTCTTGGGCTGGATCAAATACAGTCGAAAACAGCCCATTCAAATAATCACCGAGACCTTTGCCAATCAAAATCGGCTTCTTCAAACCATAGCTCCAGGTTACGGATATTCCTTCTTCCAGTGCATTCCACTTTCCATTAGGATCGCGGAATACGGTGCGGTTATCATATTGCTCACCGTCATAAGCGGACGCATCGTAATAGGCACGCCCCGTGCCCTTATCATAAAATTCAGCCCTGAAATCCCATTTGAGTTCGGGTGTCTGAGTTGCTTGGGAATTGGAAACTCCTTTACTCTGTGCACGATCCGCTTGTACTGCAGCCGCAGGTGCCTCCTCCGCCTGTACGCTGGGGCTTGGCACCACGGCCGTACCCGCCGCAGTCAGCAGCGCTGCAAACAACAATGAAGCCTTCCGTTTGTGCTTCTTGTTCATCATTGATTTTCTCCTTTCACTATGTAATTCCTAGTTTTTCGGTTGGAGTAACCATTAGTTGGATCTATGATCATCCCTTGTTCCAAAGATGAACCAATTTCCAAATCCGCCCTCATCTAATTAGGGATTCCAATTCATCCCCTGCACCGGCAACCCAATCCGCTTCAAGATATCAGAGCCAATAAAGAGCTGGCCGCCGATCATCATAGGGTCAGTTGGCGTTAAACTTTCGCTCCCCCCAGGTCCTTTCAAGGTAAAGGATGTGCCCCCCGCTTTTCCAGACAGCTTCGTTTGCTTAACCTCCAGGCCTGTCTGCTCCGCCAATTCGCGAACGGGGAACAGAGTCCGGCCGTTTTGGACAAAAGCAAGGGATAAATTCACCGCACGACCGCCAATCGCAGCTCGGACCAAGATTTGATCTTGAGTTTGGACCGATGTCACCGGCAAATCCTGTGGCTGCAAATCAGTCGAGGGCACAGTAGTAGAGTCGGGCATCTTAACGCGATTACCTTCGGCTATGCTGATGCTCTCAAATTCTTTCCAATCCTGTTCAGTGGCCGGGCGCTGCTTACCGTCGGCTAGCGTATACACGATGCTTGGATTTCCCGTTTTATTGAGGGTGATGAGAAGCCGCCCCCCTTTTGCGTCATAGTATTCTGGTCGGCCATATGTCAGGTGCTTCTTCTTCCCCGTTTCGGTGTTGATGATCAGTATTTCATCCGGTTTATGGGGAACGCTGTACTGAACCGCAAGCGCATTTCCGTCCGGCATCGGCTTAAAACGCAGACGGTTAGGCACGCGCTCGATCTCGCGGATCACTCCGGAACGGGTTCGAAGGAGCAGGCTGAAATCGGAAGCAGTATACTCCTTTCCCTGCGTGTCCTGCCGCTTGTAATAGTTTTTTACGTAACGAAATCCATGCTGGAGGTCCGAGCCGCCTGCAAAATATACCCCTCTCGTCGCAGTCTCCTTGGATGGGTCGTATACGGTCGAGTAGAGCCCTTCCATAGGATCACCGTATTTTGTCCTGTCCACGACCGGTGTTTCCAATGTGTAGTCCCGATGTATCGTTACTCCTTCTGCAAACGCATGCCACTCCCCCTTCGGATCCAGATAGATGGTGCGACTGCTCATTTGGTCGGCGGTGGCGGAGTAGTAGGAATAACCGGTTGCCTGATCGTAAAACGAAGGGCTAAATTTCCATTTGATTGCCGCCTTCTGGGCAGGTACCTGCGCCGCCTGTCCAGTTGCGGATGGGTTCTGAAGGCTCAGAACCTTAGCCGGAACTGCTAAATCCTCTGCCGCCACAAGCGGGCTGGGTATCACCGTGGCTCCCAAAATCGTCAGCATCACGGCAGACCGTGCTACGGTGCCAAAGTGGCGCTTTTTATCCATAACTATTTCATCTCCCTGCCCCTTGTATCAAATATGTATCCTCTTTGTCCGGTTTTCGATCCGGATCAAACTACATGTTAAACGCTTTTTTGTTTGGGAAAGTTGCCGATTTTTGCAAACACTGGTAACCTCGCCGGTTCTAAAGATTCGGAATCGTTCAGAAAAGGAAAAGGAGCCTGCGCTTGCTCGCAGACTCCTCATTCGACGTCGCTTAACACGACTATTCTTTTCGATATCTTTCTATTTCAGCGTTTTCACCCACTTCAGCAGCACCGCTGCCTGATCCGCCGTCAGCTTCTTGCCGCTTTGGGCGGTAACCTCCTGCTCGAACGCGGACAGCTGTCCCTGCACCGCCTGAGCCTGATCACGTCCGGCCGAAGCCTTGGCCGCCAGCAGCTTCGCGTTCAGCGACTCGGCAAAGTCGGCATCCGTAGGCAGGAACGAACGCACAAGCATGCCCAGACTGTCGTACGTTGCCGTAACTTCGAATGAAAACTCCTTTGTGCTTTCATTGCCTGCGGCATCTTTAGCCGAAGCCGTGATCACATTGATGCCGGGCTCCAGCTCATATGCGAGTCGGTCTGTCCCGATGCACGGTTCCGATGTGACACCGGATAAGCTGTCGGACGCCGCGCACTGAATGGACACCTTCTGATCTACCGTATAGGCTGCTTCCCCGGTAAACGTAATTTCAGGCGCCGTTTTATCGATCTTGACCGTAAGCTCCCGCGCTTCCTCCTTGTTGCCGGCCTGGTCCTCGGCCGAATAGGTCACCGTGGTGACTCCTTCGGCAGTCACGTTGAAGGATGCGGATGCTCCTTCCACTCGAACCGGTTCAAGCAAACCCGCTCCGCTGGCCGCATAAGTTATGGCGGCCACGCCGCTGCCCTCGTCCTCCGCCTGGATTTGCACGGATGCGTCACGGTTCAGCCAGCCGCTCTCGCCTGCAGCGGGCGATACCTCGGCCGCAGACACAGGCGCTGCCTGATCCACCGGTTCAGGCGTCCCTTCAACGGACAGGGAGAAGTCGTCATAATATGCCGACGCCATGTTGTAGCGGCTGACCACTGCGATCAAGCGGGCGTAGGCCGCATTGTTGGGAGCTGTGCCGTTCAGCGTCACGGTCTGCCACTGGGCCAGCCGGCTCTCGTCCAGATGGATCTCCTGCGTAGCCAGCGTTTGATTGCTGCTGTCAAAGAAGCGCAGCATCGTTCCCGGCTGTCCCGACTCGATATACACCTGGACTTTGGACGTGTATTTCTTGCCTGGTTCGACGGTGATCTTATCGCTCTGCAAGGCGACGGATCCCGTACGGGTATTATCCGTCAGCTTCAGGCTGGCACTGCCGGTGGAGCTCCGGTCCGTGCTGACCGCGTAGCTCAAATCGGAACTGGCTGCAAACAAGGGCGTCCATCCTGGGATCGCAGTGCCGCTCATGGCATCCTCAAATCCCGGATTTTTAACCGGAAGCGGAATGCCAGGTGGCTGCTCGACAATTTCCCCATCGACCTCAATCCGGTACATGATCGTATTCGTGGCATTGTCGGTAAAGTAGATGTCGCCGTCCTTGCCGAGCTCGAACCGGGCGGCATTGGTAATCGTGCGCGATTCCAGCGTTTGCGGATCAATGACCGTCAGTTTGTTGTTGAACAAAACGTACATCAGGCCGTCTTCCGACCAGCGGATCGTGTGATGAGCCCACTGCGTATAGCTAACGCCAGACTGCACCTTTTTGCTCTTTACAACCTGATACGTATTTGGATCCAGCGCAAATACGTATTCATACGCCGCGCCCCAGATCAGTCCGTCCGGACCTACGCTCAAATCCCCGATGAAGACCGGTTTATCGAGTCCGGCGATCCGCAGCGGGAATTCTGTGATCTTCTGCTCGGTCTGGGTGTCCCATACGAATATTTTCGCTTCATCCGCCGATGGCTCCGAACCGAGTCCCCCGCGAATCGTCGTCGATCCGAACAATTTGCAGTCTTTATAGGCAAGGCTCAGGACGCTTTGATCCTGCACGACGTTGCGGTGAACGCGGCTGTCCCCCGTAGCGGGATCATATACCGTAACCGATCCGCCAAGGGTACCGTAACCCGGGATGGTCGCGATATAGAGCTTGCCGCCTCCCGATGTCATATTCACCAGGCGTTCCTGCCCATTTTCCAGGACGAACGTCTTCTTCGGGTTTTCTGTCCCCGGCGGCTTGGTCATGTCGTATTCGAACAGCGCTCCTTCAGGATAGACGCCCATATACATTTTATCGCCGAGCGGATACACGCTGTCCGCCTGACCAATGGAGAATGCCGAGGAAGTCAGGGTATTCGGGTCGATAATCGAACCCCGGCTCGTTTGTACCCCGGTGACGAACAGATTCCCGTCCGGAGCAGACTGGATCCGGTTCACCACGCCCGGCAAACCCGGAACGACGGATGGCATCAGGTGCACTTGCTTGGTCTCGATGTTCATGATCGCCACTCCGCCGTCATAGCGGACGGTAACCAGGTTTTTACCCGGGAGGTCGGGGTTGTTCGGAAACTCTACCCAATCGGCTCCCCGGAATCCGCTGTTGTACTCCATTCCTGTTTCACTGACTTCATGCGTGGAAAGATCGAAGGTCTTCAATTTTTTGTCGGACATAAAATAAATTTTACCGTCCAAGGAATCGGTCTCGTGCAGTCCGGTCACGTTGTCCAGCACCGTATCGAGCCAGGAACCGGTTTGTGTATCATAAATGTACGCCGGACCCGGCACACCACTGCCATCCGTATAACGGGCGAACAGGTAGCGGTTGTCGATGGTGTCCAAATCGTATACCGTATCGTCCCCCTCCGGAACATTCAGTGACGCGGCAATGTCCGTCTTCTCGCCGGTCTCCAGGTTAACGCGGACAATCTGATGATGCGCCGTTCCCGCATAAATGTTACCGCCCTGATATGCGATGGAGCGGACATATTCTTGGGCAATGTTACCGATCACGCGGCCATAGTCCTTCGTTTGACCGGTGGCTGGATCGTACTGAATCACCTTGCCTCCAGGATACGTACCGACGTATACCCGGCCCGCCTCATCCGTTGTGATACAGATTGGCCACGATTCGCCGGCAAAGGAGGCGGCCTGTTCAACGGTATGCGTCACCGGAGAATATTTCCACAACCTGGCCCCGCTGCCGTCGGCCGCGACGTACAGCGTGCCGTCCGGCGCAACCGTATGCGCCCATGAACTCTCCGAGGGCGGGATCGGAATGCTGCGCAGCAGCTTGTAATCCTCCAGGTCAATGACATTCAGCTGGCCTGGTTTCCCTTTAGACACGGTATACATGACCGGCCGTCCTTCTTCATAGCCTACGGTCCCGTTAAAAATCGAAACGGTGTAGTTCAGCGGCGGCAGCAGCTCTTCCGGGCTGCCATACACTTTCTGCGACAGACGGCTGTCTTCCGCCTTTGCCGTGCCGCTGCCCCCCATTCCAGTCCAGCCTGTTAACAATACAACACATGCCAATAGTGCAAACCATGACTTTCGCATTCACACATCCTCCTTCAGGATTCGTATTCGAGAATCGTTCCCAGACAATCCGTAGGATTCAAATAGTTGGCGTAAGCCGCTTCCGCTTCACCTAGCGGGTAGCGGTGCGATATGAGCGGCAGTACCGATATCCGTCCTTCTGCGAGGAGGCGGACGTATTCCGCTACATTTCTGCCCTCGGTCCACCGCACATAACCGATCGGATAATCCCGGTTATCCTTCTCATATCCGCTGTCATATCTGCCGGGTCCGCCGGCCCGGGAGATGAGCACCTGTGCCTCCTTGCCGAACATCTGACCACGGGAAAACGTAGTGGTCAAGTCACCGACAACCACGATATTGCCGCGGTCGCGAATCCAGGTGAGCGACCGGTTGATCAGCTCCTCCCCCGGCCCCCCTGCGCACAAGATGACACTGTCCGCCCCATGGCCGTCCGTGAGGATCTGCAACTGCTCCTCAAGCTGTTCATGCCGGTTATACGCATGACGGATTCCTTGTTCCTGCAGCATCAGTACGCGCTGCGCGTTCAAATCGAGCGCTGCGACGCGAACTGCAGCCGCTGAAGCGATTTGGGCAATGATCTGGCCCAGAATGCCAAGTCCTACGACCACCGCCGACTCCCCGAACCGCAGATCCGCCGTCCGCAGGGCATGAATGGCTATCGCCCCAAGGCCCGCAAAAGCGGCTTCCTCCGGCAGGACGTGGTCCGGTACCGCGGCCACCAAATTGGACGGAACCGTGAGACGTTCCGCATGCCGGACGTAAGGGGCTCCATAGCAGGCCACCCTTTGACCGGGCAGCAGGCCGGTCACGCCTTCGCCGATTTCCTCGACGATGCCGGCCGCGCTGTACCCGAGCAGGGACGGATGATCGCCTCCCTTTTTCAGAAAAGACAGCTCCGTGCCGGGACTAATGGCCGAATATTCGGTCCGGATCCGGACATGCCCCCTCTCCAGAGGCAGGTCTTCCGTATCCGTGACTACAATGCTTCCTCGTAATGCGGCAACGGCTTTCATGACGATGGTTCGCTCCTTCTACCCCTCCCCCGCCATTTTCCGGTATTCGCTGGGAGAGATGCCGTAGTATTTTTTGAACGTCGTGGTAAAGGTTGACGCGTTCATGTACCCCGTCTTTTCCCCGATTTCCGATATGTTGTAATCGGTGTTCTTCAGAAATTCGCGGGCGTGCGCCAGCCGCACCTTGTTCAGGTATTCGACGTAGTTGATGCCGAACGTTTTCTTGAAATAATTCGAAAAGTATTTCGGGCTCGTATCCAGCACCTCCGCCATATGGTCGAGGTACAGGTTGTTCATATAATGAAGTTCGATGTACTGCGAAATAAAGGCAGGATTCAGCTTGCTTTTCGGCTCGCCGCCGCGGCTGCCGGCAACCTTCTTCACCACTTCCAGGAGCGCCTCCGTGATTTCGCGGTGATCATATGCCTGCTCTACCCGCCGGATGAACCGGGACTCCAGCTGCATCAGTTCCTGATCGCCTTCCGCCGTAGCTTTGGCCGGCTTGATCAGATAGAGGAACATGCTTTTGGCCACATGGGCCAGATGGTAATGATGAATGTTCCGGCGTGCATTTTCGTGAATAATGTCCGTCACGATTTGGATGCTCTCCTCGGTCAGTCCGGCCGTCAGGCAGCGGGCCAAATGATCCATTTTCTCCAGTGGAAAATAAACGTCACCCACATACTGTACCGCCGCGGTATCGATCACGGTCTGCGCCTCATCCTGTACGTTCCGGTAAAGCATCCCGTTCAAGATGTCCTGATAAGCGGACAGAAGATTCGGGACATGAGCCTCATAATCCTTGCTGACAAAGGAACGGAGCACATATCCAGGCAGCACATCGCGGTTCGCTTCCTGAATGAAGGTAGCCCAGCCGGATATCACCGTCTGCCGGTCGCCGCCTTGCGGTATGCCCAGCAGGATAAGAAACTGCATCTCCCGCTGGTGAAACACTGCCGTATAGCCCGTACCCGCCATGCTGCCAAGTTCCTTGCGCAGCAGCTCAGTCATTTGCCGGGGCTCCATCGCGGGATGAGAACGATCCCCCTTCTGGGAAAGCCTCAAATCAAGGGATGCCATCACAAAGCTGCGGTCCCGGAAGAAAAACGGCTCATACTTGAGCACATCCCGCGCGATGTCGCTGGAGCGTTGGCTTTCCAGCACCCGAAAGAACGCGTTCCTGCACATATCGGCCTCGGCTCTCTCCATCCGCTGCCTTAGCGCCTCGTTCTCGCGCTGGACTTTGACGATGCCGCTGTAGATTTTCCGAAAGTCATTCCCTTTGACGCGGCCCTCTCCGAACAGCTGAAGAATGCCTTTGACCGGCAGGTACAGATAGACGCTGAGCAGCCCTGACAGCAGCACCGCGCTCACAATGGCGATCACCATAATGATCCGGCTGCCGCTGGCCACGGTATCGATATTCTGGAATTGATAAGGCATCTTATCAATGTAAATGAAATCGTTATAATCCGACTGGTACACATGATACTCGAAGTCACCGCGGGTCAGCGAGTCTTCCTGAGACTGGTTAAAATAGACGTCGTTCAGCACTTCGACAAGGTCCCAGTTTTTTTCCGTGCTGAGCACGATTTTCCGGTCGCCGTCCAGCACGATCATGGACGATCCCGGAATCATGGAGGACATGTTCACATGCTGCAGCAGCTTTTCCGCATTGATCAGAATAATCACGTTTTTATCCGACAGCTTGTATTTGTTGCCGTCCATGACGGCGATGAGCTGCCGGCTTTGCGGTTTGGACCCTTCCGTCTGCATCATGTAATCGGAAGAAGGAAATACCGTAAACGGACGTTTGGATTTGGAAAAGCTGCGCCAGTACGAGGCATTGTACGTATCGTGCCTGTACTTGTTCTGGAAGAGCAGCTTCATGTCGCTCGTTCCATTAGCCGTAATGGCCAGATCCTGGTTGTCGTAAAAAACGATGACATCTTCGATATAATCGACAGAAGAAATCAGCGATGCCAGATTATCCTGCAAATTATAGACCTGCGCCATATCCATGCGGCCGCCGTCTCCGGATTTGACCGGATCAAATGGCAGTCCGTGGATCGTAAAAATCAGGTTGTTGACCGTCGTAAAGCTGCTGTCGAACGCCTGGATGATATTTTTAACGACGAGCCGATTGTTTTGCGTAACTTTGTCATAGATGCCGGAAATGGATTTTTTGTAAACGACATAGCTTGATGCAGACATGATCATGATGACTAACAGCAGAGAGCAGAAGATTTGCAGTAGTCCCCGGTTTGCAAGCAGCCGATTCATTGGCGTCACCTCTCATGATGACAACTATTCCACATCCGTCCGCTTAACCCTTCTCGGAACCTAACATGACCCCTTTGGCAAAATACTTTTGGGCAAAAGGATAGATCAGCAGCACCGGAATCATCGACAGCACGATTGTGGCGTTCTTGACCGCCTGCGGTGCGAGGGCCGCCCGGTCCACGAGTCCGGCATCATTTTCGCTGTTAAAAATGAGCATATCGCGCAGAACCACCTGAAGCGGATACATCTCCTTGTCGTTCAAATAAATGAGCGGAAGGAAGAAGCTGTTCCAGTGGCCCATGAAAAAGAACAGGCCGATGGATGCCAGCGCCGGCTTGGAAAGCGGAATGACGATACTGAACAGAATCCGCGTCTCCGATGCGCCGTCGATGAGGGCTGCCTCACGGATCTGCGACGACATATTTTCATAGAAGCTCTTCAGTATGATCAGCTCCATCGTCCAGATCGCGTTTGGCAGCACAAGCGACCAGACCGTATCTGTCAGTCCCAGCTTCTGAACGACGATGTATGTGGGGATAATGCCGGGATTGAGAAACATCGTGACAATGATCCCCAGCATGAACACCCTCCGCCCGAAGAAATTGGGCTGGGACAGCGGATACGCAGCCACCGCCGTAAACAGCAGATTGATGAAGGTACCCAATGCCGTATAGTAAATGGAATTCAGATAAGCTCTGGGAATCGTGTTGTTGCTCAGCACTTCTTTGTAGGCATCGAGATTAAAGCCTTTGGGAAACAGGAATACCTTGCCCTGAATGACCGAAGCCGTGTCGCTGAACGAAATGACCGTGATGTAGAGCACCGGATAGAGCGTCGCAACCGCGATGCAGGCCAGGATCAGGGCGTTGACGATGCTGAAGACCGATATTTTGCGTTCTCCTACCATAGCCCTTTCCCTCCGATCTTCCGGCTGATTGCGTTTGCGCCAAGGAGCATCGTCATGGCCACCAGCGCTTCAAACATGCCGACCGCGGCTGCATAGCTGTAATTGGATTCGAGCAGTCCTTTCCGGTACACATATGTCGAGAAGACGTCGGCCACGTTGTAGGTCATCGGATTGTACAGCAGCAGTACCTTTTCGTAGCCGATTCGGATCATCGAGCCTGTTTTCAGGATGAACATAATGAGCATCGTCGGCATGAGACCTGGAATCGTAATGTGCCGGATCATGTGAAACCGGGATGCGCCGTCAACACGGGCCGCTTCATACAGCGTCGGATTGATTCCCGCAATCGCGGCCAGGTAGATGATCGACTCGTAGCCGATCGTGCCCCAGATCTCGGAGATCACATAGATCGGACGGAACCAGGCGGGATCGACGAGAAAGTACTTTTTCTCAAAGCCGAACGCAGCCAGCAGCTGGTTCAGCAGTCCGTTCGTCGGCGACAGGAAATCGATGATCATGCTGCTGATAATGACGACTGACAAAAACGCCGGCAGGTAACTGAGCGTCTGCACCGATTTTTTAAACCACTTGGTCCGGACCTCGTTCAGCAGGATCGCCAGCAGAATCGGAAACGGAAAGCCGAAGATCAGCGTGTAAAATCCGAGCAGCAGCGTATTGCGGAACAGCATCCAAAAGTCCTGATTGCTGAAAAATTTAATAAAATGCTTCAGGCCGACCCAATCGCTGCCCATCACCCCGGAGAATACGCTGTAGTCCTTAAAAGCGATAATCAAGCCGTACAGGGGACCGTAGCGAAAAATGATATAAAAGAGAATACACGGGATAAAGAGCAGCAGCAGTTCACGGTCCCGCCGGATGTGCTTCAGCGTTTCGGTCAAACGTCCCTTGTTCGGTTTCTTCATAAGTCTTCAAATCCTCATTGATTTATTTCGCCGCGTCGTAACGTTTTTGGGCATCATTATAAATTTTCATCAGGTCGTCCAGGCCCTGCTTGGCGATTTGCTTCTTGAAATTTTCGAACTGTGCGTCGCCGTAAGATTTATCCAGAATATATTTGGCGTTGAATTCCTCCGCCGCTTTCTGAAGCGACGTCTGCAGCTCCGCCATCGTGGAAATTTCATCATCGGTGAAGTTCAGGATCGGATCCATCGGTTCTCTCTTGTCCTCTTTCATGATTTTGTCCTGGGCTTCCTGTTCTTTTTCGGAGAACTTATAGTACACGCTGCGTTTATCCGGTCTGAGGTAAGCTCCTTCCAGCCACATGCCGTAGCGGTCTTCCAGCACGCCGATATCGACAAGCGGGAGATCCTTGAGCTCCGGATACACCGGACGGCCGTCCTGCCCCCATTCGAAGTTGACGCCCTCCACACCGACGGTCATCAGCTCGCCGCCCGAAGGACTGGTGAGGTAATCGAGAAGTTTAAGCGCCGCTTCCTTGTTCTTGTTGTTGGCGACCGCAATGCTGAAGTCGGATACTTTCGGAAGGGTTCTGACATGGCCCGTTGGGCCGACCGGGTTGGCGTATCTTAAATCATAATCCGGATTTTTGTCCTTCACCTGGTTGTAGAACAAGTCGAGTCTGCCGATCCAATCCCAGGTCACAAACGATTTGTCGGTCGTCATTTTCGTCGTCCAGGAATCCTGCGTATCCGTCAGGAACTCGGGATCCATCAGCCCTTCGTTGTACAGCTTTTTCATAAAATCAAGCATATCCTTGTGCTCCGGCTGAACCGTCGCATATTTCCACGTTCCGTCCTTTTCGTCGTAATACGCCGGATAGTTGTCGCCATTGCCGATGCCCCATCCGAAGGACCAATCTCTGAAGATGTTGGCCAAACCTTTGGAAGCATACGGATAAGAATCCGGGTAAATTTCCTTGAGCTTCTTCAGAGCCTGGTAGAATTCTTCTGTATTTGTCCATTCCTTGATGCCGTTCTTGTCAAAAATGTCTTTCCGGTACAGGAAGCCGTGATTGACATCCCGGTTAAGGTCGTAGATGGGCCACGTATAAATGTTGCCTTTTTCGTCGCCAAACGATTTAATGACCCAGTTGTTTTCCTGCAAATACAATTTGGAGAAGTTCGGCAGCATGTCGGCATATTCGTTGATCGCGACTACGCCTTTTTGTTGGCCGATTTTTTTCAGTTCAGCCGGCTTCAGCCCGATGAAAATGTCCGGAAGTTTGCCGGAGGCCACCACAACCTTCAATTTGTCCTGATACGTTTGCGGGGAATACGTTTGGAACTCGACCTTGATCCCCGTACGCTTCTCCAGCTCCTGGACGATCAGCTTGTCGTCGCCGATTTTGGCCGAGTTGCTCGACAACATAAATTTAATCGTCGTCGGCTTATCAACCAGCGGCAGCTTTAATCCGCCGGTGTCGCCATACTGCTCGGTGCTACTTCCGGCTCCGGCGCCTCCGGTTGTTGCAGGTTCCGCTGCAGGTGCTGCTCCTTCATTGGAAGTTTTGCTTCCACCGCTGCAAGCGCTGAGTACGAAGATGAGCATCGTGACTGCCGCAACCATACAGATCCACTTCTTTGCCATACTCTTTCCTCCTTCATGTTTTGGGGCTCATCTTGGGGGGTGATACGATTTTCGGTGTTCGTGATTCACCGGTAATCCCATCATAAAAACGCTTCCACCTGCGGTAAACAGCGTGATTTCCTTGAGCTTGGAATTTACCGAACCACGAGCACCGAAATGGCTAAAAATGCTGCTGCATCAAGCTTTTGAGCGGTGTGGAAAATGCTAAATCGGTAGAAATATATCAAATTCTCCGCTTTCGGGATGTCAGGTTTTTATCATTTTCTACGCGTGATTGGATTTCGTTTCCAGCCACAGGTTCAGTTGCTCGCGGACAAAATCGTCGTCGTTCAAATGGGGATAATCCCGATATATCCGGTCGATTTCTTCCGCCTGCCCAGGAGAAAGCGTCTCTTCCGAATTCAGGCACCAGATCCCTCGCATCAGCCCCTGCCTCCGCAGCACTTCGTGAATGCCCGGAATACAACCGGCGAATTGGTGGGCGGGATCGAAAAATGCAGCATTGGTGTCGGTCACTTCCACATTCCGTCTCAGCCATTCTTCCGAAATGGTGCCTCCATCGCGAACCTGCTTGATTTCCTCCAGCAGCTCTACGGCTTTCCGCGTCCATACCGCCCAATGGCCGAGCAGTCCGCCGACAACCTTCTTCTCCACGAGCTCACCGTCCACCCGGAACCGGTAAGTCGTGAGTAGATCAACAATGATGTTGTCGTCGTTGCCCGTGTACAGGGCGATTTCGTCGCGGCGGCTGGAATAACAGACGGCCCTGGCAACATCGAGGGTTTGATACCGGTTAAACGGCGCCATCTTGATGGCGACGACGTTGGGAATTTCGGCGAATTCCCGCCAGAAGTCAAAGCTGAAAATTCGCCCGCCCACGGAGGGTTGGAGATAGAAACCGATGACGGGTATCCTTTGAGCCACTTCCCGTGTGCGCTGCAGCAGCTCTTCCTCGCTCCAATTCGCTAGTCCTCCCATGCTGAGCAGACCTGCATCATAGCCGAGCTTCCGCGCAGTTTCCGCCTCCCTGAGCGCTTGGGCGGTCGGACCGCATATGCCAGCCACCAAAATGAAGGGGCGCTGAAGCTGTGCGCGCTGGACCTCCTCGGCTGCCATCCGAAGGACAGGCTCGAACAAATCGACGCCGGGGTCCCGGATTTCAAACTGGGTGGAATGGACGCCTACGGCGATTCCTCCTGCGCCTGAATCTATATAGTAACGCGTCAATGCCCGCTGATGCCGCTCATCCAGCTTCCGGTTTTCATCCAGTGCCAGAGGGTGGGCCGGGATGACCAGGCCGTCGTGCAGCGCTGCGATTTGCTCTGCGGTTAGCGAATGCTCCGGATTTTTCATATCAGAACTTCCCCTTTCTTTCCTGAAAATGCGTAGGTTTGCTCCATGTCGCCCCTCCCTGCCGAACCCAGTCCGCGATCCAGTCGATCATTTGCAGGAGGGATACCCGCGGATAGCTGAACAGCTGATGGGACTTCGACGCGTTGCTGAGCAGCGCAGTATCCGCCTCCGTCCCCGTAAACACCGCTTCTTTGCCTAAACGGCGCGCCAACTCTTCCGCCGCCCAGCGGATCGACATCGTTTCCGGTCCCGTCACGTTGATGATCTGCGGCGGGTTGGCGCATTGGGTCAGGCAGCGCAGCGCCATTTCGTTCGCATCCCCCTGCCAAATGACATTGGCGTAGCCCATCGTCACATCGACCGGCCTTCCTTCGTTGACGGACTTCGCCAGCTCCAACAACACGCCGTACCGCATGTCGATCGCATAGTTCAGCCGGTAAATCGCCATCGGCGTACCATTCTGATGTGAGAAATACTCGAAGATCCGCTCCCTGCCGAGGCAGGACTGCGCATATTCTCCGACCGGTTCCGGTGGAGTATGCTCACTGGCTCCACCGCTGGCGACCGGGGTGAAGGGATACACGTTGCCGGAAGAAAACACAACGATCCTGGAATCGCGGTATTTCTCGGCGACCCTGCCGGGCAAATAGCTGTTCATCGCCCATGTAAAATGCTCCCTTCCCGTCGTTCCGAATTTATGTCCGGCCATGAAAATGACGTTCGGCACGTCGGGCAGCTGCCGGAGCTCCTGATCGTTCAGCAAATCGCACGAAATCGTAGTCACCCCGGCATCCTCCAGTTCCTTGCGGGTCTCTTCATTCGAGAAGCGCGATACCCCGATGACCTTCTTGTTCATGCCGCCCATTCGTATCGCATTCGCGGCCAGTCTGGCAAGACTCGGCCCCATTTTGCCACCAACGCCCAGTACGAGAATATCCCCTTCGACAGACATGAGGTCGGCAATGAGCGCTTCAGACGGCTGGGCCAGCCGTGCTTCCAATTCAGCTACACTTTTCATCCTTGTTCTTCCTCCCATTCAATCGTTTTCCACTTCATCATAAAGACTCGGCCTATATAAAGACAAATCTTTTAATTGTCTTTAAATTAGCGGGATTCTGGCGTAAAAAAAAGCGATACAGGTTCATTGCCTGTACCGCTAAGGTTCTGAATATTTAGCTGTTTGCTAAAGATTTTCTTTATAGAAGGCACCTAATTTTTCAACGGCTTTATTCACTGCCTCTGGTCTGTCGTACAGGTCATAGTGGCTTGCCCCTTCAATAACGAACAGATCTTTTTTCTCTGAAGCTGCTCGGTTATAAAGCTCGTGGCCATCCTTATATGATCCAAACGCTCCTTGCACACCACCGACAATGATTTGCAAAGGTTGAGTCAGTAAAGTTTCTGCCAAATGGAAAGCATCAAAGGCAATGATTGAATCAACACTGGTGAATTTCAATTTGTTTGGAGAGTTAGGGCTCTGACCTCTTGGTGTTCTATAGTAATCAACCGCTTGTACAAGATCCAGTTCAGTCATTCCCGCTTCTTCTCTTTCAGCATGACTGTCAGGAATCCATTGAATAACCAGAGGCTCGGCTCCACGTGCTTCGGCCGTACGTTGCAGGGCAACCTGCTCTAACATTTGGATTGGATCGTTTTCACGATATCCTCGACCTATATTCGCAACGGAAACTGCACCTACAGCTTTGATGCGCCGTTCTGTCATCGAAGCATTTACAGCATACCCGCCTCCTGCACAAATGCCTAACACGCCAATACGATCTTCATCGACATCATCCAGAGTCGTTAAGTAATCAACCGCAGACCGGATATCCTCAACACGTGAAGCCGGGTATTCAGCATAACGAGGCTCGCCATCGCTTTCTCCTTGATAGGATGCATCGAATACAATCGTTACGTACCCAAGCTCAGCAAGTTTCTCCGCATAAATGCCCGCCGTTTGTTCTTTACAGCTGCTGCCCGGATGAACGCAAACTATAGCTGGATTTTGTTTCTTGTCTTCAGCAAGTTCAGGTACATTTAAAATCGCGGCTATTTGCAGCCCATGTGCATGAAATTTCACATTCCTTTTGGTGACTGTCACCGTTAAAACCACCTTTATTCATATTTAATATACACTTGTGCGTATTAATCACCTCGTGTATATTTACTTTAAAATAAGGGGTCTGTTGATTCAATGACCACATCGCGCAATATGCGTGTTAATACACAAGTTGTTTTCATTGTGTACTATTAATGAAGGAGGACTGCTGCATGGTTAAAATAGATCGAAGAATTTTAAAGTCTCGGGAAGCTATTCAATCGACTTTTTTGCAAATGTTACTTCAGGAAGGGTTTGACGAAATTACGGTTAAAAAACTTACGGAAAAAGCTGACATTGGCCGAAAAACATTCTACCTGCATTATACTGATAAATATGATTTGTTAGACAAGATGGTGGACGACCATATAGCACAATTGCGAGTAATATGTGATCAAAAACAAGACATCGGGCTTATCGAAGGTTCGATATTATGGTTTTCTTATTTTGAGCAGCATAAACCATTTTTTGCAGCATTGTTTAAAAGTGAAGGTGCCTCAACATTTCGCAAAAAGCTATTGTCTTTTACTATGGCGGAGATAGACAAAAAACTTAATGAGGATTCGCTTCCGATTATTGATAAGCATATTTTTTTGAAGTTTTTAGGAACGGCAACCATGGGAGTTTTGGAATCCTACGTATTAGAAGAATTAGACAGTGATATTGAAGCTGTAGCAACGCAAGTTGTGCAGCTATATAAAACGCAGTTAACAGGCTAACAAGATCGTTCATATGGTCAAATACGCTACCTTGGCATCCCCAAACAAAAAGGAGAATCTTCTTTAAAAGATTCCCCGCAGATAAAATCATTTATCGTTCTGGTGTTCGTTAGGCATTCAATCTTCTTTCTCGTTTAGAGAAAGCTTATTGATCTCATAACCATTTTCTCGAAAAAATTCAATCAGGCGCGTCTCCTGCTTCAGGCGAAGTCCTGTCCAAACAGATAAACCTGAATATTTGCCGCGGCCGCCCGCGCGGCACCTTCTCCATGCCGGCAATGGCCACCAGCCCATGATCGATCCACTGCAGCAGCAGCCGATGCGCGCTTCGTACCGTAATGCCGAGCAATGACGCCAGCTCATGGACCTTATAATCGGTTTGGCCGTACTTGGCCCGGTTATGAAGCAGCCGGCTCAAATACGCGCTGGTCATGCCGGCATCCACCGCATGCTTCATCAGCTCCGCATCGGTGAAAGACAGCACCTCCCGGACCGGATCGGCCATCTCGAGCGGTCCGATCAGCGTCTCGTCCTCCCTGACGATAAAACAGGCATTCCCTCCTGCCTCCTTCGCCTTCCGCATCGCGGTTCGGGCATGGGTGCCGGCCAGACTGGCCGAACGGCCGAAGCCGATCCCGATGCTCAGCGAGATGCCGTGCGTCGTATTCACATCTTTGGCCAGCGGAATCGTCTTGTATCCGCCGCTTTCACGTTCGAAGATGCCCCGCGTCGTAAAAAATAGGTATTCGTCCCCGCCCTGGTGGGCCAGAAATCCGTCCAGCGATTCCACATAGTCGAGCACCATGCGGTGGATGTCCAGCTTCAGCTTCTGGACCTCATGCTCATTGCTCCGCTGCATGGCTACGCGTTCGAAATGGTCGACGTTGATCATCCCGACGACGATTTGGGACTCTTTGCTGCGCCGGGTCTCCGTTGACAGAAGCGCCCGCTCGAGCGCGACGACGATGTCTTGATCGGAGGGAAGCAGCCACTCGGAAGGGATGCCCCTTTCCTCCAAGCGCTGAGCCACTGCCTGCTGTCCTGTAAAAACGACGGAGCATCCGCCGGACTCAAATCCGGCTTGATGGAATGCAATCAGCTTATCCGGCGACGCATATACCGGGCCGTCATACACGTTCCACCGTTCATCCGTCATCCCTAAATCCCTGCACGCTCTGCGAACCATCGTTTCGGTGAGCGTATCCACCGAGATTCCCCGGTCAAGCAGGCCGCGCTGATGCGCCGCGAACAGCGCCTTATAGAGGCCCGCATCGGTTAACGGTACGTAATGGGCTGGAACGGTTACCCGTGGGTTTTCCTTGACCTTCCTATGAGACAACGGGTCGGACAGGAGCAGCACCTCCGTCTCACTGGCTAACCGTTCCGCCAGCATTGACGCCTCCGCCGCATCCTCAAATACCCGGGGAACGGCTTCAAAAGAAGGAAACGTCTCGATCACGCGCAGGATCTGTTCAACCAAACGTTTAGGCCCGATGATTCCGATCGGGATCTGATGAGCGGCCTGCAGACGTTGATAAAAATGATTCTCCTGGTTAGCTGGCAATTCTTGTCCCCCCGTTCGTATCCATTAGGAAGAAAACTCCGCTGGCTCTCCCAATATTCCTTCTCTCAGCCCTTTGAGGTCCAGCCCATCGACGACGAACGCGCGGCGAACCAGATCCGGAGCGACAAATTCATCGTACTTGCCGAGGTACGGGGCTTCTTCCGGAGCGAGGAGCTGTTCTTCGCCGCACCGGGAACATTCGGCCGCGATCTCCTGAATCAGCGTCCCGGCATCGCTGTTGCCGGCGACGACCATGTAATATGGCTCCATCGGCACGATGGATCTCAGGGAGAGGCGATCCGCCAAGTGGTGCTTCAGCATCCGTTCCAGTGTGCGGAACTGCTTGCTGCCGACCCACGGCAGCACAAAGAGCGAATCGCCGCCGGCCGGAATGACGATATCGCGGAGCAGTCCGCTTTCTCTAGCCAGGCGCCGGGCTCGCTCCAAACGATTCACCGCCTGTGGCGACAAGTACGGATAAATCGTGGAATCGGCAAGCACTTCTCTCATTTTCCGCATCACTTTCGTGTGAATATCGCCGCCCGATCCAAGCCACAGTGTGTCCACCTTGCCTTTGGCCGCCTTCACATACACAGCTTTGTGCTTGGTGTCCACCTCCACCACTTTCCACAGCTTCCCGGCCAAGGAGAAGCAATAACCGGGCGGCGGTACCGTCGTGATGGAGCCGATTTCCTCGGAGCCGTTATACACGACGTGGTCCTCGTCATCCTTAAACACCGCATAAAAACGGTAGTTATTCACGATCTTCTCCCCCGTCAGCCCGATGATGAGGGTCTGTTCTTCGGTCCATTGAATGTGGTCGGTCTGGATCAGGTAGCTGAGAAACACTTTGAACTCATCAGGTGTCACATGTTTAAACGAAGGAAGCGTAAGGACCGCACGCGCCAATTCGGCGGGTTCACATTCCCCTATGCTCTTCAGCATGCTCATTGTCTGGTGGTACAGGGTCCCGACAGGCATCCGGCGGATATCATGAGGCTCCACCCATTTATAGCGCACATAGAGTTCAATGACCGCGATGGCCCGAAGCAGGGTCCAGGGCATTCTGGCCGGAAGCGGTGCTTCTTCATCTTCTTCCTCCTGTACGACAAACAGCATTTCCGAAGCGGAGTCGCCCCTGCGTCCGGACCGGCCAAGCCGCTGGACGAAGCTGGAGGCGCTGTACGGCGCGCCGAGCTGTACCACCCGCTCCAGCTCTCCCAGGTCGATGCCCAGCTCCAGCGTCAGCGTTGCCGCCGCCACGGCCGGACCCGGCCCGATCTTCAGCGCGCTCTCGGCTTCCTCCCGCAGCATAGCTGAAATGCTGCCGTGATGCACATAAAAGACGTCCGGCTGGTTGCGTCTGGCCGCGACCCTGCGCATTTCCAGCGTCGTCAGCTCGGCATCGGACCGGCTGTTCGTGAAAATCAGCGCTTTCTTCAGGTGCGTCGTCTCGTAAATATACTCGTAGTACGCTTTGCGTGCGTTTTGCAGCTGCTCCGCCTGCTCCTCGTCCCTCGCATCGGGAAACGAAAAATGGTCGACCCGAAGCCGAAGCTTGCGGCCGCCCGGCGATGTGACCACGGATACTTGCTCGGGACTGCCCGCTCCGAGCCAGGCAGTTGCGGAATCGTAGTCGCTCAAAGTGGCGGACAAGCCCACTCGTCTAGGACGGCAGCCCGCCATCCGCTCTAACCTGGTGATCTGGCTCAGCACTTGAATCCCCCGGTCTGCACCCATAAACGCATGGACCTCATCGATAATGATGTACCTGAGGTCCTGAAATAGCGCCGGGATCGCATTCGGACGGTTCATCAGCAGCCCTTCCAGCGACTCGGGGGTAATTTGCAGAATGCCCGAAGGATTTCGCATCAGCTTCGTTTTCTCCGCCTGAGATACGTCGCCGTGCCAGTGCCATACCGGGATCCGCGATTCGATCAGCAGGTCCTTCATCCGCTCAAACTGGTCGTTAATGAGCGCCTTGAGTGGTCCAATGTACAAAATCCCCACAGATTTCGCCGGCCGCTCGTGCAACTCGGACATGGCCGGAAAGAAGGCCGCCTCCGTCTTGCCGGAAGCCGTACCGGCCGCGATCAGCAGATGATTGCGCGTATCGAAGCAGATGTTGAGCGCTTCGACCTGTGCCGGACGAAGCGTCTCCCACCTTTTTTTGTAAATATACTCCTGAATGAAAGGGGCCAGCTTGTAAAACGGGTTACCGCTCATAGCTCGAACTCCGCCAAAAAGTCGCTGACTTCGTCCGGATCGGCATCCGCCGGCTTCACGCTGCGCTCCCCGACCAGCTGCTCAAAGGTAATTTCCGGATTCTGATGCAGGGTATGAAGCAGATCCATATAATCGCGGATCACTTCGCGCGGGGTCAGCAGCTGATCCGCTCCGAGCCGGCCGGCCGCATTTTCCATAAACGTAATAATTTCTCTGCTGCCGACACCAGGCTCATATCCATAATGCATGGCATGAATCCGCGTCAGCTTTTCCAACAGGATGAAAATTTCTTCACTCGACAGCATCTCCAGCTTAATGATCGGTCCGGAGTAATTGGCGAAGCCGCTTCCCGCATACCGTCCTTCGATCAGGCGGGAGCGCAGCGCTTCGTAGCTGAAGAGTCCCCTGCGCTCATCTTCCACAAACTGGGGCGTTCCCCCGATAAAGATGCCGAGATGCTCGGCTTTCCCCTGCATCGTATCATTGAACATCGTCAGCAGCTTCTCATAGTTACTCTGCCGGGAAACGCTGTTCGTAATTTTGTACAAATTGACCGCTTCGTCGATGAAGAGCAGCAGTCCTTTATATCCGATTTTTGCCGTAAACTCCGCCCACAGCTTCATGTAATCGTACCAGTTGTCGTCATCGATGATCACGCCCACCTCAAGCTCGCGCCTCGCTTCCGTCTTCGTCGGAATTTCACCGCGAAGCCAGCGCAGTGCTGCCTGCTTACGGTCGTCGTCTCCCAGCTTATATCCGTTCCAGTAGACGGACAGTACCTTGGCGAAATCAAATCCGTGCACCAGGCTCTGCATCTGCGAAGTCACCGTGAAAATCCGCTGCTCCACCTCTTCATGGAGTCCAGCGTCATTCGGACGGAGTCCCTTCTCCTGCATCGCGGACTGCTGCAGGCCGGCGATCCACTTCTGGAGGATAGCTTCCAAAGCTCCCCCGTCCGGCCGCGTGCGGGTAGACAAATGGGTCATCAGCTCACGGTACGTAGCCAATCCCTGGCCTTTCGTTCCCACCAGCCGCCGTTCCGGAGACAAATCGGCATCTGCCACGACAAAGTCACGGTCCATGGCATAATTGCGGAAGGTCTGGAGCAGAAAGCTTTTTCCACTGCCATAACGGCCGGTAATAAATTTGAAGCCTGCTCCACCTTCGGCGATGTTGTCCATATCCCTTAGAATGGCGTCCACTTCGGCCCGGCGTCCCACGGCGACATGCTCAAGCCCTACTCGGGGCACGACACCCGCCGTCAATGAATTCACGAGCGCGGTGGTCAGCCTTTTGGGTATCTTCACTTCATTCATTCGTTTCATCCTTTCAAGTTCTCAAAGCAATCCATATATTCCTGGGCGATTCGGTCCCCGTCAATGACCAGGTCGCCGATCGTCTCCATGGCCAAGTCATTAATCTCATCGATGATCAAACCGGGCATCGTCCCGTGACGGTCAGCCACTTGGTTTAAGTCTGCATTCGGAGTTGATCCTGTCAAAATACGCAGCGCCTCCAGCTGGTATGGTGCCAGCATCTCCGCAAAGCGGGCCCATTCCTCATCCAGCCCGGAGGTGTCCCAAGCTGCCCGGTCGGCACTTGTCGCTTCGACGGATTCTGAGGGCCTCGAATCTGTACTTATTGCATGATTATCGTCTGCCAGGAGTTCCGGATCCGGACTGTGATCCGTTTCCGTTACGGAGGCATGTTCCTGATCGGAGCTTACATCTGTATCCGATACTTGGCCAGATCCTAGCTCATGACGGGTATCCATCTCCGGAAAGCTTGCAGGTTCCTTCGCCTCTTCCGAATGAAGCCCAACGACAGGATGGATGGTCGATCCTTCACCAGACGGATTCGAATAGACGGCGCTCGACTTATTTGCAGGGGCAACCGTTTCCTCGTCTTTTTCCTCTGTCGTGCCCGCTTCTTCAACGGTGAGCATGCTCCGGACATATTCGGTGTCCTTTTGCAGTGAAGCGAGCTTGTCCGAATCGATCACAATCGCCGGTCTTTCCTCCTGACGGCCGGTCAGCTCACGCTTCAGATAAAGCTCTACTAGACGCTCGATCGATGGTGCGATTTCTACACCTCGTAGACGTCCCTTAAATCCCCGGTGTTCCCGCAGCTTGTTTTCCGTGTACCGGATAATTTGCGTCACCCAGCTCCGCAGCGGTGCATGGTTGCGGATCGGAATGGTGGTCACCGGAAGTAAACGCCCATACAAACGGGCATCATACACCGCTCTGTGGAACAAATACCTTTCAGTTGTTTTTGGCTGAATATCCGGTGCAAACAATTCCTTCCATTGATCGTTTTCCTTTTCGCGCAAATAACCGGCAGCCAGCGATACGATCCGCGGAATATGATAATCTAAATCCTCTTGGCCCGCTTCCACATAAAACCTGCTGTCCTGGACATCGTAATCGCTTAAAATAAGCAGTAATTCCATCGGAATCTGCAGCGGTTGGTCTTGGAATAATCGCACGAGCTCCAAATCCATCAGCTCATGGGACAGCAAGCTGCCCGCCCTTTGCGTAATGTGAATCAACGGAATATCAAGCTTGTGAATAAGCACAAAGTCGGCGGTCCATTCCTTTAAATAATGATCCAGCCTGGGGAACGTGTCCCGGTAAGCCGTCCAAATCTCATCCAGCAGCCTGTATCCTTCTCTGGGATCGGTCCAGCCGACTTGATGAATCAGCTCATAAACGTATATGAAGATATAGGACAGATCCGTACGATGATAACGACCCTGCCGCACTTCGCTCCTCCAGTAAAAATACCATTTCCGCTGAGCCTCGGTCATCTGCTGATAAGTCGCCCAATAGCTCATAAAAGGAACAAATGGGGCCGGCTCGCCAGCTTCATCCGCTCTTCCAAGCGCTTCCTCAGCAAAGGCCTGCTCCCGGCTCTCCATACTAAACGTTATGGATTTCGACGGAGTGACGGCCGCGGGGTCCCTGGCGGGAATGCGCATGCCTTCACCGGCATCTCCGCCCAGATCGATCTCCGTAAATTCAATGGGTCCTCTTTCGTTATTGTTCACGTATATCCATCCCTAACCGGTGATTTCCAAACTAGATCCGAACCAGTCTATCTAGATTCGCAAGACTAACATCATGAATTAAAAATATTATATCATGGCAGCCCCGAAACTTTATGGAATTTCAATTTCATTGTATGTGTTGATTATAGAACGCACGTTCGCCGGTTTCAAGGGCGGAATCGAAACGCACACAAGCCGGCGCCAAAATTTCTGGCGCCGGCTTGCGGCAGGCAGGAAGGCTTAACCGCCGCTTTCCCCCTCATTTTATACATGCTATTTTTGCGCGATTAACGTGTACATCATTTTCGCTGTTTCTGCGCGGGTGACTTGACCCTGCGGATCGAACTTGCCGCCGCCTTTACCGTTCATCAGACCGAATTGACCGGATTCTGTAACAGCCTGCTTCGCCCATCCGGATACGTTTTGCATATCGGCAAAGCTGTTGGATGCAGCCGATTCGCCGCTCCAGTTCACCGCTTTGGCCAGCTTCACCACAATGGACGCAGCTTCCTCGCGGCTGATCGGATCCTGAGGTCTGAATTTGCCGCCGCTTCCTTGGATGAGTCCGAGTTTTGCAGCCTCAGCCACCGCGCCGGCGTAATAGCTGTCCGCTGGGACATCCGTAAAGGCCGAACTTCCCGAAGCTTGCGAAGTGGTGCCCATCATTCGCATCGCCAGTGTGAGGAAATCCGCACGACTGACGTTCAGCTTAGGCCCGAATCGGTTCTCGTCGATTCCTGTGACCAGATGTTTGGCGGCCAGCTTGCCGATGTATTCGTCCGCCCAGGAGCCGTTCACATCCGCAAATTGCTTATGATACTCAAGCACAGCGAACGGAGCAAGGTGATCTGCCGTAAAGCTGACCGTTCCACCGCTGAAATGCCCGCCAAGATATTTAGGCTGGCCGCTGCCCAGCTCATAAACCCCAGCGTAATCGGTATCCAGTTTTTGCAGCTGCTCAGGGGTTAGCTTACCCTCAACCGTCACGGGGCCGCTCAGATTCTGGATCTCGGCTTCCGCCTGACCATTGACCTTGACCAGCTTAAGTGTGTACACCGGCCCGGCAAGACTATAGTCGGATCGGGATCCAATGGCATCTCGTACAGCCTGGCTGGCTGTACTGTTCATCGTCGCATCCATACGCAGTACCAGCTGCTGTGCATCGGTCAGCGAGCCCGGCCAAGATGCCGCAGGCAACGTAACCGTCATGTCAGGTCCGGCAACGATCAGCGACAGACCGTTTTGTTTGGCTTTGGACACGCTGGCTGCAGGCAGGGACAAGGAAGCCGCCAGTTGTCCTTGACCGCTCGCTCCGTCGAGCGTGACGACGATTTTGCCGTTCGTGCTTTCGGTCATGGCCTGGTCTAATGCCTTCGCATCGACCTGATAGCTTCCGTTCGTGCCCGGCTTCAGCACCACAGTTCCCTTATTGCCGCCTGTTCCCGGATTAGAAGGTGTTTCAAGGGAAGTGGCGTTTCCGTTACCCGGTTGTGACGGCGTTGTTCCACCGACATTTCCGCCACTGTTGCCTCCGCTGCCGCCCCCGTTGTTTCCTCCGTTACCGCCGCCAGGGTTGCCGGAATTGTTCTTCCCGGTATAGAAGCCCCAAATATCGGAGAGCGTGCTGCCGCTGTGCGCGTCTTCCGCTTTTACGTACCACTGCTGGTAGCTGTCCGCAGGCAACCCGTTCCATGAGACAGATGCCTCGGACCCGCTGGCCACTTCACGGCTGCTTCCGATTTCGTTATCGGTGTACACTTTGACGCTGATGTAATCCGTCGCAACCTGCTTGGTTTTCGGCTGGAGATCCAGGTCCAGGTCAAACTCGTCTTTGCCCGGATTTTCCTGCGGATCATAGTAGTTATAATCGTTCAAATATGGCGAATACGTTTTGATGTGAAGCTTGTTGTTCTTCATATCGAACTGCATAAGACGGATGTAACCCAGCCCGCCCTCAGGCGCTCCCTGGTAATCGGCGAGCATCTGATAGACGTTGCGGTCCGGCAGGCCGTCGCCGTTGTCATCAAGCTCATCCACCTTCAGCTCCGCGTCGTGATAATGCCCGGACAGCGCTGCGATGACGTTCTTGTTCGGCTTCACGACCTTTTCGAAAATTTGGTCCGCAATTGGTGCGCGGTTATTCGATACGAGCATGTACTCATGCAGGCACAGGATCGCTTTGCGTTCCGGATACTTGGACACCACTTCGTTCATCCATTCGATTTCGTCGTCCCCGAGACCCCAACCCATGTAGACGATGATAAAGTCGTTTCCGTTCGAAGATACCAGGTCGTAATGACCGCGGTTGTTGTCATAGGAGCCGGCAAACGTCGAGTTGTTCTTAAACCGGTCCTCTCCGAAATACTCTTTGAACTTCGTATAATCGTTATCCTGATGGCCCACGTCGTGGTTACCGGCCAGTACGCCGTAAGGAATGCCGGCATTCTCCAGCACCTTCATGTCCTTGTCGGCTTCGACCCACTGATACTCCTCATAGGATTTGTCGACGACGTCGCCCGTGTGAATGACGTATTGAATATTCATTTTTTCCTTCTGGGCAGCGATCCAGTTGACGATATCCTGATAAATTTTTGGATAGCTCTGCGAATAGTACTGAGTGTCGGACATCCAGACGAACGAGAAGTCGTAAGGATCTTCCTGCTCCGGCGAAGGCTTGGTGCCTGCGGCCGCACCCTCCGCCGCCGCGGCGATTTCGTCCTGCACCATGACGTCGATCGCTCGGCCGGACGCATAATCTCCCGCCTTCACGGTTGCGTTCAGCTCAAAGTCTTCGGTTCCGGCGATCACATGATCAAGCTGGATCCATTTGCTCTGCGAAGGACTCCAGGCATACAAGCTGACCTTGCGGCCTTCGAGCGACTTTCCTTTCCAGTGGATATCCACGCGGTCCGACGATTTCACGGATGGGTCAAGCTTCACTTCGAATCGCTGGTAAGGGAACTTGTCTACCGACTCGTTCACCAAATATTTGCCGTCTTCCGCAGTGATTTTGGCGTAATCTCCCGGATTCATTTGCGTTTCGCCTGTAGGAGCCATTTCCTTCGGAGGCTCGGTCACCGAAGCGTTCAAGTACCCTGTAAAGTCCTCCGTCCGGCTTCCGTCGTATTTATACCCCTTGTAAAAGAGCACATTCATCGGGTCCTGGCTCGGGTCCTGCACCTTGACGGTCAGATTGGCGCTGCTTCCCACGTTCGTCTGCCCTTGCTGCGGGCTGACCAGCTCCGGAGCCAGCGGGTTCTCGTCAGGAACCGTGAATTTCACGTTCTTCGTACTTTCATTGCCCGCCTTATCCACCGCATGAATGGTCAGCGAATGTTCCCCGCCTTTCAGCGATCCGGACGAAGTTTGATACGGAAGCTTGATGCTCTGATCGTCCAGCTTCACGTCAACCTTGTCCACACCCGCATAAGCGTCCTCGATTTCGGCATCCAGCGTAAACTCACCGCGGTATTCCTTGCCGTTTTCGATCGATGGCTTGATCTCCGGAGGCGTATTATCCACGATGACGGTAGCCTTATATTCATCCGTTCCGTCCGTCACTTTGATTTCGTGCGGGCCGTCTGCCGCTTCGAGCGTGTTCCAGGCGTAAGCCTTGGACTTCAGCTGGTCGGCAGTCAGGTTAAACTTGAACCCAACAGACTCGTTTTTCCCGGCGGAATCCCCCATTTTGATCACTTGATCCTTAACGCCATAGGCCGGATCCCAGATTTCGGTTCCGTCCGCCAGCACGAGCCTTACGTTCTTGATCTCAAAATCGTCCTTGTTCTCTTCCGGACGGTCGTCAAACGGGCCCGTTTTGGAACCGGCGCGAACATAAATGATATTGTCCTCGTCCGCCTTGAGGCGATCGGCGCTGATCGGGAACGAAAGCGTCGTATACGTAGTGATCGGGTCCAGGAACGTATACAGGATCGATTTGTCTCCGAGCTCTGCCGGTCCCATCGTCACTGCATTTTTGAAGTAGTAGTCGACATTGACCGCATCGAAAACAAAGTAAGCGTCATGCTCAAGCTGGGTGAACGTGTTTCCAACCGCAACCGGTTTGCCGTCAATGCTCAGCTGCAGTCTGTCCGATCCTAGGGATTCGGCCGTGCCTTTAATGGTGCTTGTCCCCTTAATGATCTGTTGGTCCTTCACGTTCAGCCGCAGCGGAGAAGAATCCGGTCCACCCGTAATGTCTACTTTGACCGGATCGGTTTTCGTTTCGTTTACGCCGTCCGACGCAGCAAAATAATATTCGATGTATTTTCGGCCGATCAATTCTGCAGAGGACAGCTTGTAGTGGTACATCGTATCGTTGAAGTCCTCGGACAGATTATGCAATGTATAATCGCTCTGCTTGTCGGAGCGCACGTACACCTGAACGGACCGGACTTCCTTGTCGTCCTGCGCATCGGCGATCAGCTCGAGGCTCTTCGACTGTTCGATTTCCTTAACCTTCGTTACATCTTCGATCGTCGGAGGATTGTTGTCCTCTTCCTGATGGACCGGCTCGCTTGGAACTTGAGAGGCCGCTACCGATCCTGGGGATGCCGCTTGTGTCCCGGTGCTTGCCTTGATCATCGTCGTGCTGCCGTTCTGTGGGTAAGCATAATGCAGCCCCATATTTTCCTTGGTTTCGTCGCCTTTGGTGCCGTTCTCGTACAAGGTATCCGCGTCATAATAAGACGCCGAAATTTCCTTGCCGGTATTCGTTTTAATGACAATCGCGCGGCGCCCGGAATTGGACATCCCGTCGCTCTGAATCATAAACAGGTTTTGGTTCTCTACCAGATTCGTTTTGTAGAAATCGTTGAATTGTTCCGCCGTGTATGACTGGTTGGCGCTGTTTTTGATCCAGAAAACGACCGTTCCCTTGGCTGGGATGAAAAAGTCCTCCTTCGTCGACGGCCATACGACATCACCGGCCGCCCCTTTATCCGGGTAGCGGTAATACAGCTTATAGTTTTTAAAAGATACCGGCTGGTCCGTATTGTTGTACACTTCAATCGCTTCATATGCGTCTGTCGACGTCCCAGACACGTTCGTAGTATTCGGGACAAGCTCCGTGACCAGCAGCGGAGGTGCCTTAGCCGGGTCAAATTCGGGCAGGTTCACCTTGGCGGAGTATGATTTCTCCGTTTGGCTGGCTGCGATGCGGTAATCGATTTGGGGCTCAACCAGCGCCGCGGCCGGAATGGTCGCCTTATAGTCGCCCGTGCCTTGAGCGTCCGCCATCGGGATCACCGTATATCTCGTTTGGCCAGGCATTTTGTAAAGGAGTTGAACAGGCGCCGGAGTGCCGTCACTGTTCTTGCCCGGATTCTCGACATGCGCCTGAATCTCGAGGTCCTGCACTTCGACGGACGTTGGCGGCGTATGGGTGATGACCGTCTCGCTTCCTTTCGGCACCTCGACCGGAACGAGCTGCGCGGAGTCAACCGTTCCCGGTGTCGCCAGGGCTTGTCCGGAAGCAGGCATCACCGCCATTTGCACGCTGCCTTCCGCCGGATGCTGAAATAGGATGCCCTGATTCGTCTTGACATGCTGGGCTTCATAAGAAGCCGTCACAATGATGCTGCCTGCGCTGTCCTTAATAGACAGCGTTCTGGCTGCCGTGTTGGCCATACCACCGCCACCGTTGATGCGGAACAGATTCTGTCCCTCCACCATGCTCGCCCCGTAATTTTTGTTAAATGCTTCCTGGGTCTCGGTTTTGTTGCTGTCGTTCATAATCCAGAAAACTGCCGGGCTGTGAGCAGGAATGATCATATCTCCGTCGCTGACAGGCGTCCAGTTGTCCTTATTATTATAAAAGAAAGAATAGTCCTTGAAATTGATGTTCTGATCCGTGTTGTTATAAACTTCGACATATTCGTAAGCATCTGCTGAAACACCAGCCACGTTGGCTGTATCCGGAACCATCTCGGTAATCAGCAGCGGCAGCTCGGCTGTAGAAACGTTCGCTACCGTATCCTGCCCGGTGCCTGATTCTGGTTCACTGCCCTTAATAGGCGCGCTATAAGCGATTGTCTGCAGCACCTTGGACTGCTCGTCCAGCAGCGTTATCGAATAATTCAGAATTGTGCCCTTTAGCGCTTCTGCTGGAATGATTGCGTTGTATGTATCCTGCTTGCCCTCGACCTGTACCAACGGTACCGATGCTTCGGTGTTCCCGTCCACGGCATACTTCACGACACCTGACCAACCAGCCGCGGCTGTTCCTGTGATGACTGCGCTCACCGTGAAATCCTGATCGGCCGAAACTTCAGCAGGTGCCTGATGAGCGATCTGCAGCGCATTTTGCGCCTGCTGACCCTCCTGCGGGGTCTCCGTGTTCGTGCTGTTGTCTGCTGCGGGGGCGGTGGGATCGTTCACCGGCTCTGCCGTAACGACAGGCGCCGTTTGATCGCCCAGGCCGTCTGCGTAGCTGACGGGTGCCGCTGCGCTGATCAGCATACTGCCAAGCATCACGGCGGACACGCTGCGCTGCAGCTTACTAGTCCTCTTCAATGGGTAAGTCTCTCCTTCACTCATGAAATGTTGTCTGCATCCTGTTGTATGCATACTTCAGTGTAGTGAGTATTTATTTACGCCATGTCATTGGAATGTAAATGGATCGTTAACCTCATTAAAGCAGTAAAGGCGGGGCTCCCCCCTACACTTAGCGCAGCGAAAAAAGGACTGCGGCAAAAGCCGGCAGTCCTTGTCATGTCACGCAACAGCAAACGAAATGGATGATAAACATTCATCCGCCTTGATAAGTTGGATTCAACGGGTTATGCCTGCACCGCAGGTCCCGCCTCCATCACTTCGTGGATCAGCACCTTGCTGCCCGTCTTGGCGCTTTCCAGCGCAGCCAGCACCATGGCCATGCTGTAGATGTTGTCGCTGCAGTCCGTTTCCGGCTTGCGCCCCGCTTCAAGCGCCGCGAACATTTCGTCCAGGCAGCCGTGATGAAAGGTGTTGCGCATGGTGTCAAGCACGCCGGGTACGCGCGTATACTCGCGGATAAACTTACCGTCCTGATCCCCTTCGGCTACGACTTCGGCATAAGGTTCGCCGTGTCCGTCCCAAACGGCCGTCCCCTTTTCTCCGGTGACGCGCCAGGATGCTTCCCAGGATGTCGGCATTCCCTCGGCGCACCAGGAGCCGCGGTAGTTGAACACCGTGCCGTCGGACATCTCAAAGATACAGATGGCCATGGCATTCCCCTCATACCAGGATCCGGGAGGATTAAACTCATGACAGTATACCGACACCGGATTGGCCCCCGTAATAAGGCGGGCCTGATCAAACGTATGGATTGCCATGTCCAGGAGCAGCGGGCTGGCCATCGCTTCGCGGAAGCCGCCGAAATGGGCGCCGATAAAGAAGTCTGCCCCGATAAATCCCGTCCGTCCGATCGTTCCCTCGGCAATCAGCTTGCGGAAGGCCCGGATGCGCGGGTCGTAACGACGATTCTGCATCACGGCATGCGTGCGCCCGGTCCGCGCCGATCTCCGGACAATGTCCAGACAGTCCTCCATCGTTTCAGCCAGCGGCTTCTCTGCAAATACGTCGCAGCCCAGCTCCAGGGCCGTCGCGCTCACACCATGATGGCTCGAGGGAATAGTCACGTCAAAAACGAGATTCGCTCCCGTGGCCTGAATCGCTTCCTTGACATCTGTAAATACCGGGCAGCTCAGCGACTTGCGCTCAGCCATCGCCAGCGCCGCTTCCTTTTTAATATCCACCAATCCGACGATCTCGGTGTCTTCCCGCCCGGCCGTGTAATCGACCCAGGTATTCGCCATGCCGCCGCAGCCTGCGACGACGACTTTGTACTTCGCAGTCATCCGCTTGTCCTCCTACTCCGGATTCGGGATGAAATCCCCGCCCCGGCACCGTTTTAAATAATTCAATGCGTGAACCTGGCCCGTCATCTCCAGTTCACCCCTGTAAACCGGGTCATGCCAGCCTTCGATGTCGATCGTTCCCTGATATCCGTTCTGCCGCAAAATGGTGATGATGTCCGCCCAGTTGCTGTCGCCGAATCCCGGCGTCCGGTGCCAGACGAACGGCTGATTGCCGTGAACGCCGTGCTCTCTGACGACATCCCATGCGATCGTGGCGTCTTTTCCATGGACATGGAACACTTTCGGAGCCCATTTGCGAAGCTGCGGGATCGGATCGATCAGGCTGACCATTTGGTGGCACGGCTCCCATTCCAGTCCGAGATTGTCCGCCGGCACAGCATTGAACATCATTTCCCACGCAGCCGGACCATGGGCGATATTCCAGTCCCCGGTCTTCCAGGTGCCGTCCATGTCGCAGTTCTCAAACGCCAGTTTGACGCCTTGACCTGCCGCCCGCCGCGCCAGCTCTCCAAATACCTCTGCAAATTTCGGGATGGATTCGTCAATGGGACGTCCCGTTAAACGGCCCGTGAAACCGGATACAATTTCAGTGCCGAACAAGTGGGCATGATCGATCAGCCGCTCCCACGTCGCCAGCGTATCCTCATTGTTGCCTTCTCCAGTTAAAGGATTGCCGAACACACTGATGGCCGAAATGACAAAATCATGTTCATCCGCCAGCTCTCTCACTCGCGCAGCAAGCTCCTTCAGATCGGTGCCCCCCGAGGTTTGCCAAAAAGTCAGATTAAACGATTCAAAGCCGTGCTTGACGATCTGCGGGATCACTCGGACCGCGTCAGCACCGCCGACCAGCGTTCCGATACGCATGATATTGGTATCCAATATTGTGATCACTCCTATATTGACATATAGTATTCGTAACATCACCATTATAGCGGGGAGAACCGCCGTTTTCTCTAACCGATCTTGTTGAATACTAGTCTGATTTTGAGGGGGTGTGGAAATGACCTATCCCAGGGACCTATGGGAAGATACCGCGCTGGAGAATACCGCTTATCCGTTCCAGCTTTTTCAAAACCGCTGCCTTGCCGCCCGCGCCGGCCACTGTATTCTGTACCTGCACTGGCACGAGCATTTTGAGCTGCTTGTCATGAAGCGCGGCAGCGCCGTGTTCCATATCGACAGCCGCCCGTATGCTGCAGCTGAAGGGGATGTCCTCATCATTCCCGGCGGGAGCCTTCACGTAGGCTACTCCCTCGCCGAAGGCGACGTCCATTATGACTGCATTGTCGTCAATGCTTCCCTGTTTAATGACTGGCTGCATGATCCTATACATATTCAATACGTCGCCCCCTATCTGGAAGGCCGGCTTCGGTTCCCTGTAAAAATAAGCTGTTTTGAAGAAGGGCATCCCGCTCATTTGGCCCACTTGGAGGAGATCATCCGGGAACTCAGCTCCAAGCCTCCGGCTTACCAGCTGACCGTGAAATCCAGACTGCATCTCTTCTTGACGCTGTTGGCCAGGGAGAATAATCCGAGCATGCTCGAAGCAGAGGCACATAACGCTTATTTTCCCAACCGGGAGAGGTTTAAACAGCTGATCCGGCATATCGAATCGAACTTTTCGGATAAAATGACCATTGAGCAGGCAGCCAGGCAGGTCAGCCTGAATCCGTACTATTTCTGCAAGCTGTTCAAGCGGCTGACGGGCCGCACTTTTGTTGAATACGTTAACATTTGCAGAGTTAAGGAAGCCCGGCGGCTCCTGACCGAAACCAACGAGTCCGTGACGGAAATCGCTTCGCGTGTAGGGCTTGACAATCCGAATTATTTTACGAAGCTCTATAAAAAGTACATGGGGACGACACCAACCAGGGAAAGAAAAAGCTGAATAGGATTGGCCCCGGTGCCAAAACTTCACTTGGTCCAAAGAAAACAGGTGCAATCCGTTTGCAAATTTACGTAATGAAGATTATGTAAACATCAGGGCAATAACACAGGGTTGTTCGCACAGACTCACTTGTTATGTATACCCCACTTTTCTTCGGGCTTCCATTTCAGCCGCCGTACAAATGCAAAGGGCCTAGCTGATAGCTAAGCCCTTTGAGAGATTAATAGATAAATGCCTTGGTGATAATGACCAGGAGAATAAACAAAACGAGAATGGCAGCTACGCTGTTCCCCCACATTCCGCCGCCGTATCCAGCACCAGCTACTTCACTCATGTGCGAGTCCCTCCTTCGTATCGGAATACATCACATTCTATGATTCGATCCTGGGAGGGGAGCGGGCTAAGAGGAAGGTTCCCGCCAATATGTGCTGTTGTAATGCAGGGCAATTTATCCCTTAACCTGGATAGGCTCCAGCGGCGCCCGGTTGCCATAGACCGGGGCCGCCGCCCCGCTGGGGACAGCCCACTGCACGGCGTTTGTGATGACCCGCTGAATTTCCTCGTTATGATAAGTCGGATAGGTTTCATGACCCGGACGGAAGTAGAAAATTTTGCCCCGGCCACGATAGAATACGGCTCCGCTGCGGAATACTTCTCCGCCCTCAAACCAGGACACGAACACCAGCTCATCGGGCGCCGGGATGTTAAAGTGCTCCCCGTACATCTCCTCTTTCGGCAGCTCGATATACTCGCCGAGACCGACGGCAATGGGATGAGCCGGGTTAATGACCCAGATCCGTTCCTTGTCGTCCGCTTCGCGCCATTTCAGCTGCCCGGTCGGCGTTCCGAGCAGCCGCCCGAATATTTTGGAGGCATGACCGGAGTGAAGCACGATGAGACCCATCCCGTCCATGACCCGGCGGTACACTTTGTCCACGACCGAATCCTGGACTTCATGGTGGGCAAGGTGACCCCACCAGACAAGCACATCCGTCTCCGCTAGTACCTCATCGGTCAATCCGTGCTCCGGTTCATCCAGCGTCGCCGTTGCAACCGTCAATCCGGCCTTCTCCAGAAATCCGGCGATCGTGCCATGGATGCCATCCGGATAAATCTCGCGGACGGCGGCATGCCGCTGCTCATGACGAAACTCATTCCAGACCGTAACTTTCATAATGTTCAGCACTCCTTCGAAAAGCCTATACCGACGGTCGGGATGCGTCCGGCGCGCTATTTTACGCTGTTATAACGCTCATAGGCATCCGTACGGATCGTCACCAGCCGTTCCAGACCCATCTCATTCAGCTTTTTAATGTAAGCGTCCCACTGCTCGTCGATACCGCCCTTTGTAATCCACTGTGCGCGGGTCGTCCGCACATACGTATCGATATCGGTCGTGAGCGTTGGCAGCTCCTGAAATTCCTCAGCGGTATACATGACATTCGGGAACGGGGTCGTAACGTAATCCTTGCCCAGCTTGTCGATGGTCAGCTTGAGGCCGTCCCCGTTGCTCGGGTCGAGGATAATATTTTTCTCAAAGCTCGGGCTCACGTATTTCGGGCCAAAATCACGAACGGAGGACTCCCAATACCACGCATCCGCACTGGTCCCTGCCGGCGGATTCATCAGGGCATAGGTGCCGTCGTCGTTTTTCTTAATGACGGTGTCGATGGCGCCCCAGAAGTTTTGGATGCTGGCTTCGTTCGTATAGAACTGGTCTGCCAAGCGCGCTGCCGCTTCCGGATATTTGCAAGTCGTGGTGATCAGCAGCTCGTTACGCCGGTAGCTGAGCCCGTTCGGATCGCCGACTTGATAACGCTTACCGTCCGGTCCGGATATCGTCGGAATGGTGACATATTCGTCCTTCCATTTGCCGAACACCGCATCCGGCGTCCACTGATGGGTGAAGCCGACCAGCGAAACGTCCGGATTTTGCTGCTTGGCTGTCAGCATAGTGTTGTCCTGGGTAAACAGCTCCTGGTCGATCAGTCCTTCCGAGAACAGCTGATGCGCCCACTTGATCGCTTCCTTGTATTCTTCGGATGTCGGATAATACACCGGTTTGCCGTCTTTGATCATCATGCCGGTACCGTTCAGGTCCGTAATGCCGAATGGATTGAGCAGGTCCATGCTGATGTCGCCGGATCCGCTGTACGGAATTTCGTCCTTTTTACCGTTGCCGTTCGGATCGTTTTCTTTAAAAGCCTTCAGCACTTGATGCAGCTCATCAATCGTCCCGGGAACCTGAAGCCCAAGGCGGTCCAGCCAGGCTTTGTTGATGACCGGCTGATTCTGCGTCACCGGACGGGATGGCAGCCTTGCGGGCAGGGAGTACATTTTGCCGTCCGGGAAAGTGCTGAGCTTCTTCAGCTCCGGCGATTCCTCCATGGCCGCTTTCAAATTCGGCATGTACTTGTCGATATAATCGTCCAGCGGCTGGAAGAGGCTGAGATTATTCACGATATCCGAGTCGGAGAAAGCGATGTCCCCAAAGACAATATCAGGCAGCGTGCCGCTGGCCAGCATGATCGATTTCTGCTCGCCCCAATCGTTGGAAGACATGACCTGCCAGTTGATCTTGATATTCGTTTCTTTTTCCAAATTTTGCAGCCAGGTGTTCTTCGTGAATGTGTCGCCCATATTTCCCCACCGGACAGTCAGCACGTTCAGCGTAATCGGCTCCTTCACGATGGGAAGGCCTGTTTGATTGAAGCTGTCGCTGCTCTCGGCCGTTTTGCCGCCGGAGTCGCCGCCGCTGCACGCCGTCATACCGACCAGCAGCGTGGACACCAGCCCCAAGGTAACCAACAGTTTACCGGCTCTTTTTTTGCCCATTCCAGAAATCCCCCTAATATTTATTAAATGGCCTTGCCGTTTATTCCTTGACCGCTCCGATCATCACCCCTTGGTTGAAGTACTTTTGCACGAACGGGTACAGGCACATAATCGGGAGGGTCGATACGATAATGACCGAATACCGCATCATGTTCGCCAGCCGCAGCGCGATATTGGCCGCTTCCCCGCTGCCGAGGCTCGACTGCATTTGGTTCGTGATCAGGATGTTTCTCAGAATTAACTGCAACGGATACAAATTAGGATTTTTCAAATAAATCAAAGCATTAAAATAGGAGTTCCAGTAACCGACGGCGATCCACAAAGCGAGCACGGAGATGACCGCCTTGGACAGCGGCAGCACGACCAGGACATAATAGCGCAAGTTGCCGCACCCGTCGATCTGGGCCGCCTCCCACAGGTCCCCCGGAATGCTGGTCTGGAAAAAGGTCCGCGCTACGATGATGTCGTAAACGACGACCGAAAATGGCAGCACCATTACCAGGAAAGTATTGTACATGTGAAAGTCCCGGATGGTCAGGAAGGTCGGAATCAAGCCGCCGCTAAAAAACATCGTGAAAATAAAAAACAGGGAAATCGCCTTACGGCCGACCAGGTCTTTACGGGACAATGCGTAAGCGGCCGATACGTTCACGATCAGACCGACCGCTGTGCCGACAACCGTGTAGAGAATGGTATTGCGGTATCCGATCCAAATGTTCTCATGCTTCAGCAGCTCTTTGTAGCCGTCGAGCGTAAAGCCTCGCGGAAACAGCCATACCTGGCCGTTGCCCACGGCCGAGGGGTCGCTGAAGGAGGCGATGACGATAAAATACAGCGGATAGATGAGGACGATCAGCAGCAGCACCGCGACGATGTAGAGCAAAACTTCCAGAACGCGGTCGGATGACCGGCCGCCGGCCCTTCCGGTGGCAGTGCTTGCCGCCTGCATGGCTTCCACGGTGTTATTCCCTCCCTTACCACAGACTGTTGCTGCTGAGCTTTTTGGAAATCTGGTTTACCAGGATCAGCAACACAAAGTTGATCAGCGTATTAAACAGGTTGATGGCCGATGAGAAGCTGTACTGGCTGCTGAGCAGACCGATTTTGTACACGTACGTGGAAATGACTTCGCTGGATGAGATGTTCAGGTTGTTCTGCATCAGATACACCTTCTCAAAGCCGACGCCCAGCAGCCCGCCCATCCGCAAAATAAACAGGGTGACGGCCGTCGGGATCAGCATCGGAATATCGATGTAACGGATTTTCTGCCAGCGGCTGGCCCCGTCTACGGTTGCCGCTTCATAGAGGCTCGGATCTACGGCTGACAGCGCCGCAATGTAGATGATGCTGTCCCATCCCGCATGCTGCCACACATCCGACCAGACATACACGCTGCTGAACATTCCGGCCGATCCCATGATATTGGGTGCCTCCGCACCGAACAGCCGGAAGATGCTGCCGATCAGGCCGCTCCCCGGAGACAGCAGGATCAGCATCAGGCCGACCATGACGACGGTAGAGATAAAATGAGGCATGTACGTCACGGTTTGAAAAAACCGTTTAAACCGGTTCGCCCGCATCTGATTGACCATCAAAGCCAATACGATCGGGATCGGGAAGGTCACGATGCTGTACAGGCTGATGATCAGCGTATTTTTGATCGTGACGTTAAATTGGTAGGAATGAAAAAATTTCTCGAAATACTTCATCCCTGCCCAGGGACTTCCCATAATGCCCAGCGCCGGACTGTAATCCTTGAACGCAATGAGGACGCCGTACATCGGCTTGTAGGAGAACAGCAGCAGCAGGATCGCCGCCGGCAGCAGCAGCACGTACAGCCCCCAATTCCTTTCGATTCTTCCCCAGGTTCGCCGGAAGCCGGATGACTCTGATTTCAACGCAGGTCCCCCCTCTCTCCTTTCTTTCGGAACAAGACTCATTATAAATGGACTTGAGGAGCTTAATCGGACCTCTTGCCGCCGTTATCCGGACTCCCGGGTACGGAAAAGTCTGTCCGCGCAGCCACGCCAACCGTCCGATCCGGACGTAAGGATGTCACTTTCCGGACTTTTGGAGCGGATGCGCAGTATTTCGCATTTTGTTACAGGCCGGGGTTATATATAATGAAAAATAAAGCGCATTCATAAGAGGAGGCGTCAGAACAGAATTTTCATGCGGCTAATCATCCACCGTACCGGCAAACCTTATCCGGTCAAACATTATGTCAACATGCTGATTGTCATTTTATTTACGGCGCTGGTCCTCGATTTTTTGATCAGCTATGCTTCGATCTCCATCGTCAAGCAGCAGTCCGGGCGGAGTCTGCGGGACACAGCAGATCTGTACATCAACCGGATCAACCATGATTTCGCCTACATCAATCACTACATGGGCTGGTCGCTGGCCAATGACCAAATCATCGAGACGATGGATGAGAACGCCTCAGATTCGGCCGAATTTCTAAAGTCCAACACCCAGCTTCATCAGCGATTTACCGAGCTGCAGAGAAATTACGGCCAGGCATATCAATTTTTCATCTATCTGAAAAACAAAGATTTTTTCCTGAACTGCGCTCCCCTAAGCATCGGGTATCCCGATTATTTGGAACTGAAGCGGCAGATCATTTCCTATTCCGAGGACAAAGATGTATACGACAAGTTTTATTCCCGCTGGACGCCGGTCCTTGTCCGGAATAAATACTATATTGTCAATATCGTCCCTTATCATGACCGCTATTTGATCTGCCTGATCTCTGCAGACGAACTGATCCGTCCGCTGCAGAGCATCGACATGGGGAAGAACGGCAGCGTCTCTCTTGTTGATGAACAGGGGATCAATATTTCCACACCGATCCGCGTGGACGAGACCCAGGCGCTGGATACCGCCAAGCCTTCTCCCTTCGGCCTCGCCCACTCCCGGGCCGCCGTGACCAGCCGGTTCTCCGACGCCTCATTCAGCGTTCAAATGATCGCCAGATACGGTACGTTCGAAAAGATTATGATCGCCCAGCTGGTCATCATTCTGCTGGCGCTGATGATCGCAATCGTCCTCTGCATCGTCATGCTCTATTTCAACAAACGGGTGCTGCGGCCGATCCAAAGCTTCTCGGATACGCTCGCCCGGTGGAACGAGGAGAGCGCCGCATTGGATTTTAAAAACAGCAAGATTATCGAACTGGAGCAGGCCAGCCAGCAGTTCAAGCATCTGATCGGACAAATCCGCAGATTCAAGATCGATATGTATGAGCAGGAGCTGGAAAAGCAGCGGATCCAGCTGGATTACATGAAGCTGCAGATCAACCCGCACTTTTTTCTCAACTGTCTGACGAGCATGTACAGCATGGCCCAAATGCAAATGTATGGCGAAATCGAGCGAATGGCCATGTCAACAACCCAATACTTTCGCTACATCTTTCAGAACGGGCACAATTTCGTGCGGCTGCAGGATGAAATCGAACATGTCCGCATTTATCTCGACATCCAGCGTCACCGGTACAGGAACGCTTTCGCCTATCATATTTCCCAAGATGCAGAAACCGGAGATATCCGCATTCCCCCGCTCGTGCTGCAGACCTTCATTGAAAATGCCGTAAAATATGCCGTATCACGCGTCACCGAGGCGAACATTACGTTATCGGTCAGCAGCGAAATGCCGGATGATCTTGCCAAAATCACGATCTCGGATTCGGGACCGGGCTTTCCTCCGGACGTTTTAGAACAGCTCAAGCATGGTGAGCCGCTGAACGCGGAGAATGGCAACCGGATCGGTATGATGAACACGATACAGCGCCTTGAGCTGCTCTACAAGGGTCAAGCGAGCGTCTCCTTTTCTAACCGCGAGGGAGGCGGAGCGGAAGTAACCATCATCATCCCCGTATCCCCGCCGGAAGCCATTGATTAAGGAGGAATCGCATGAACGTTTTACTGGTGGATGACGATTATTTTGTCGTAACGGCGCTCGAAAGCAAAATCGACTGGCAGGCACTCTCCATTGAGCAAATCTACACGGCTTATAACGTTTCCCAGGCGAAGGAAATTTTGCAGCAGCACGCCGTAGACATTCTCATATGCGATATTGAAATGCCGCAAGGCAGCGGCCTGGAGCTGCTGGCCTGGATCCGGGAGGAGCGCTACCGGGTTCAGGCGATATTCCTGACGAATTACGCGGACTTCAACTACGCCCAGAAAGCGATCGAACTGCAGAGCTTTGACTATTTCCTCAAACCGATCGAGTTTGACAAATTAGCCCTGATTATCCGCAAGGCGGCAAACAAAGCGAGCGAGGAACGGTCGATTGAGGAGGCTGCGCGCGAGGGGCTGCTGTGGAAAAAAAACCAGAACCGCCTGCTGGAGCTGTTCTGGCGCAAACTGATCACGGGCAAAAGCTTTCCCTCGGAACCCCGGGCCATTCAGCGTGTTATGGAGGAGCAGCATTTGCCTTATCAGCTGTCCGACCGGTTTACGCCCCTGATCATCAAAGTGTTTCCTCATGACGGGAGTCTTGGCAAAAACGACAAGGACCTGTTTGATTATGCCCTCCTCAACGTGTTGAACGAACTGCTGCGGAGTCCCTTGTACAAGGTCGAAACGGTGCTGGAATACACGGAGAACCACTGGATTGTCATTTTACAATGGAGCGCCGAACCTTCTACCGGTCAGATTGAAAACACATGCGCCTCCCTCATCCCCAAAGCCAACCGGTTCCTGAAGTGCGACGTATACTGTCATTTGGGACTTACTGAGAGCTTGGCGGCGGTGCATCCTATGATCCGGCAGCTGATTCATTTCAATGAAGAAACGATCAACATCCGTAATCAAGTCTTCCGTATCGATCAACGGCCGGTGGGCGAAGCGGCTTATATCCCGCCCGATCTGGAGCTGCTGGAAAGACTGCTGAGCGATGGTGACGCATCCGCATTTAGTGCGGAGACAAGCCGGTATCTGCATGAATTGACAGGGCGGCAGACGCTGAATGTGTCCGCACTGCGGCAGTTCCGGCTTGATTTGATGCAGATGATTTACTCTTTTCTGAAGCAGCGGGAAATCCAGGCCCATAAGCTGTATTCCGGGAGTACCAACGATCAGTTGTTTCAGCAGTCGCTCCAATCGATTGAAGATATGGAGCAGTATATCGCCTATCTGGTCGATACTGCTCTGGCGTACCGGACGTTTGCGGAAAAGCCCAACTCGGTCGTGGAGGAAATCAAGCTGTATATCAGCAAGCATATCGGGGAAGATCTGACGCGGAACAGCCTTGCCGAAACCGTCTATCTCAATCCGGATTATTTGGCGCGTTTGTTTAAAAAGGAAACGGGTGTGCCGTTAGGCAATTACATTATCGAGACCCGAATTCAGATGGCAAAGCATTGGCTCGCCACATCACAAATGCCTGTTCATATGATCGCCGGAAAGGTTGGCTACGCCAACGATTCGTACTTTTCCAGGCTGTTCAAGCAGGAATGCGGCTTGACTCCTTACGAATTTAGGCACAAGCAGCAAAAAGACCGCCTGGGGTAGGCGGTCTTATCAACAGCATGCACGCGGCTGTCTCCTTCAGTCGGATCAAGGGCAGCGGTCAAGTCGCCGGGCTGAACTCCGTCCGTTCTTCTTCCTCGGCTGCTTCGCTTCCCACCCACAGCTCCACCAGCCTGTCTCCATTGTACAGCTCGATGTTCAGTTCATCGGCATACTGGTACGCACCCGCCGTGAATTCCCCGGTCGTTGCTACATATCCGCCGACGGCACCGCGCTTCACCATCTGGGAATGGACCACGGCAATGGGGCCGTAATCCACCGGATTCCGGTCGTCAGTACAAACGGCAAGCCCCAGGTACAAGCCATGGTCGGTGTGCTCCTCGATATCGATTCCGTAATTGCGTGATGCTCGGGTGACATAGGTCCGTCCACCCCTTACCGCTTCCATCATTTCGGCGATAAACACCTCAAATTCCAGGGACCCTTCGTCCTTGCTATCACCTTGTTCCTTTTTATATCGATGATATAAGCCGATTTTTAGCGTTTCTTTCATCTCGTTATGGGTGGTCAGCGTATCGATCGCACTGGATCGGTAATGCATCAACATCCCTTTCTGCCGGAGATAGAGCAGCAGCCAGCAGACATTGGTCACGATTAATATACTGATGATCACAATCTTCCAACCTCCTTCTATGAAAATCAGTGTTACCAGTGCCGATCGTTTTCAGACCTTCAAGCCACGGCCAAACGAGAAAAGCTGCCTGCAGTTAGACCTGCAGACAGCTTTCAAATGAATATGATGACATATGAAATGATTCATGAATTCCAAATCGAATGAATTCGCTTAGACTCTATCGTTTACTCGATATAATCCTTCAAGCGTTTGCTCCGGCTGGGGTGTCTCAGCTTCCGCAGCGCTTTCGCCTCAATCTGACGGATGCGCTCACGGGTTACGCCGAATACCTTGCCGACCTCTTCCAGTGTGCGCGTGCGGCCGTCTTCGAGGCCAAAGCGCAGACGGAGCACGTTCTCTTCCCGCTCTGTCAGCGTGTCGAGCACATCGCCCAGCTGCTCCTTCAGGAAGGTGAACGCCGCAGAGTCAACCGGTGCCGGGGCGTCATGATCCTCAATAAAGTCACCCAGCTTGGAATCATGCTCGTCCCCGATTGGGGTTTCGAGCGAAACCGGATCCTGCGAAATTTTCATAATTTCACGGACCTTCTCTACGCTGAGCTCCATCGCAGCAGCGATTTCTTCCACTTCGGGTTCGCGTCCAAGCTCTTGCACCAGCTGCCGCGATATACGTGCCAGCTTGTTAATCGTTTCGATCATATGGACCGGAATCCGGATCGTTCTTCCCTGATCGGCTATAGCCCGCGTAATCGCCTGTCTGATCCACCATGTAGCATAGGTGCTGAACTTAAAGCCTTTCGTGTAATCGAATTTATCTACGGCTTTGATGAGCCCCATGTTGCCTTCTTGGATCAGATCCAACAGCTGCATGCCGCGGCCCGCATATCTCCGGGCAATGCTGACAACCAGCCGCAGGTTCGCCTCGACCATAATTTTTTTGGCTTCCTCGTCCCCTTCAGCGACGCGCTTGGCCAGTTTGATTTCTTCTTCCGTGCTCAGCAGGCCGACACGGCCAATTCCCTTCAAGTACATACGCACAGAATCATCGTTCTTCATGCCCGTCGGCAGCAGCTCGACGTCAGCATAGGGCTGGTCTTGCTCCTGTTGATTCGACTCGGCTTGATTTCTCATCACTTCATCGCGTTCACGTTCTTCCATCATCCTGTACGTTCCTCCCCCTGAAAATAATCTCTCTGTATCGCTTGATACGGCTTTCTGAGGTGTAAAAAATATTGACAATCACCAATCGTTGTGATACGATAAATGGTAATAATGTGATTAATTTTGGAGTACACATTATAATATCATATACGCACTTACATTTCAATATGTTTCATAGAATTTAGCCTTTTGGATTAAATTACATAAAAATCACATAATATAGACCCGCCGGAGTAACGCTGATGTTCTCCTGCGGGTCTTTTTTGTTGGCTTTATCCGGATGAAGAACGGTATATGATCCGGTACGGGATCTGCACCTTATCCCTGGAACCACGGGTCACTAGCCTTAAAGCCTCCTCACCTGCCCGGAAGAGCTGATGGTCTACCGTGGTAAGCTGAAGGACTTGGCCAATCGGCTGATTTTCCTGTCCGATGATGGCGATATCGTCCGGAATACGCAGCCCGGCAGAGAGAACAAATTGGTGGATTCCGGCTGCCACATCGTCCCCGTTGGCATACACGGCGGTCGGCCGGACTTTTCCTTCAAGAAAGTGGCGGGCTGCATCCATACCATCCTTCAATGTGGTGCAGCCATCCAGGCACCGGCATGGCCGGACTTCCCCAAAAACGTCCCGGTAAGCCTGCATCGTCAGCCGGGTGCTGATGCTGGTCTCCCCTCTTGCCGTCGTGAACGCAACATCGGCGTGCCCCATGCTTTTCAGGAAGGAAAACACCTCGAGCGTCGCGGCATACCGGTCAATGTAGGCGCAGCCGATATCCTCCAGTTCCGTATATTCGCACGCTACGATGTGACCATATCCCGCAAAGGGGACGATGGACGACCAATCGTTGGCACGGGACGTGATGATGATGCCGTCGAGCAGTTTAGTTTTCAGCATGGTCAAATACTCCAGCTCTTTCTCCGGATCATATCGGGTTGGAAGCACAGTCACGGTGTAATCTTCTTCAACCGATTTGTTCAATACACCGCTTAGCATCCGGTCGAAAGCCGGGTTGTTGTTGTACGGGATGATCACGCCGATGCTGCGGGTCCGGCCGCGGATCAAATCAACCGCATTGCGGTTTGGCGTGTAATCCAGTTCGTCGATGGCTCGCTGCACGGCGGCTCTTTTCTCAGCGGAAACGTACGGATGCTGGTTGAGAACCCGGGATACGGTGGATACCGAAACACCGGCTCGTCTGGCGATTTCGTGAATGTTGGCCATAACTCCCTGCCTTCTGACTTTTTACACTTCGAATAGTTCCTTTATTATATCACGCTGACTCCGATCCTCATTACGATCGTGGACCAGCCGAAGCGGATTCTTCATCCCGGGACTGGATGTCGTACTGATCTGCCTGCAGCAAAAGCTGCTCGCTGCCTTGTGCCTGAATGACAACCCGTGTCCCGCTGACAATCGGTGCTCTCCCATCCGGAAACCAAGGCCGTTCGCGGTCCACCACGATCAACAAGCCCTCGGCGTCGCCCATCGCCGCAAATTGCCGCCCGTCACCGCTCCACATGGACATTCCCAGCGTCGTTTGAATCTGTTCCACGGCAGCGGCCACTTCATCAACAGGGAGCCCGATTTCACTGATCCGCAGCAGCTGGCTGCTTGTGAAGTCTTCATTTTCGGCGTTATCAAACGAATGGTGGGCAATGAATTCAATCAGATTCTCATCCGGATCGTAAAAATACAGGGCGTCGGCATTCCAGTTCCCGAAATGAAATTGATCCCCGTCCTGATCGCGGAACAGCGTAATTCCACGCTGAGCTGCCCATTTTTTGGCAGATTCGAGCTGATTCGTCGGAATCGTAAAAGCAATATGGTACATCGATTTTTCGCCGGGCACTGCTGCCTTCTGAAGAATGAGCTGGCTGCCGCCGGCTTGAATGGTGACGTTATCCGACTGTTCTTCGGCCACTGGGAGACCGAGCTTCCCGGCGTAAAATTGCTTCATCTCCGCAAAATGCCGGGTATTTATCGTAAGTTGTTGGATTTTCATCGTAAAAGACCTCCATGTGCTTTTGGTTTTCAAGGAATTTCTCTGCGGCAGCGTAGCAGCATTTCTAAAATGCGGCATACCCCATTCACCGTGGGGTACATGACCTGGTCCACTTCCGTCGTAGGTCAACGCGATGCTTCCCTCTTCCACGAATCTTTCAGCGAAACGATCCGGTTAAATACCGGTACCGGCCCGGACAGATCTTTGTGATCCAAGCAGAAATAGCCTTGGCGGATAAACTGGTATCTGGCATCCGGTGAAGCTTTTTTCATCCATGGCTCCATGATCGCTTGCCTGTAAATGATTCGGGAATCGGGAGATACCAGCTCTGCCCAATCATTGTCCGATTCCGCCACGGACGCGGCATCTTTCAGCAGGCTGCCGTACAAGCGGACCTCGGCGGGAACACCGTGTGCGGCGGACACCCAATGGATCGTCGACTTCACCTTTCTGCCGCTGAACCCGGTTCCGCTTTTCGTCTCGGGATCGTACGTGCAGTGCAGCTCGATCACTTCACCGGTCACCGGATCCTTGACGGCATGATGGCATTTTAAATAATACGCCCCCTTCAATCGAACTTCGCTTCCCGGAAACAGACGATGAAAGCCCGGTACCGGATGTTCCATAAAATCGTCCCGCTCGATATACAATTCTCCGGAAAAGGGGACATCCCTGCCGCCAAGCGTCGGATCGGCATCGCTGTGGTTGAGATGCAGCATTTCCACCTCACCCTTCGGATAATTCGTGATGACGACTTTAAGCGGATCAAGCACAGCCATCACAGCGACAGACTTATCCTTTAAGTCCTGGCGGATGAAGTGGTCGAGCATCGCGGCATCCACCGTGCTGCTCCCCCTCAGCATGCCCACTTCCTGCATGAACCTCCGGAGGCCTTCCGGCGTAACGCCTCTTCGCCGCAGCCCCTTCAAGGTCGGAAGGCGGGGATCATCCCATCCGTCAACGAATCCGCCTTCGACCAGCTGCCTGATGTACCTTTTGCTCGTGACCATTCCGGAAACGTTCAGACGTCCGAATTCCCGCTGCTTCGGGGGTTCCGTTACTTCCAGCTCGCGCAGCACCCATTCGTACAAGGGGCGGTGATCCCTAAATTCCGCAGAGCACAGCGAATGCGTAATGCCTTCGATCGCATCCTGGATCGGATGGGCAAAATCATACATCGGATACACGCACTCCTCACTCCCTGTCCGGTAATGCTCGGCGTGGATGATGCGGTACAAGGCCGGGTCCCTCAAGTTGATGTTGGGCGAAGACATGTCAATTTTGGCCCGCAGCACCTTGGCGCCGTCCGGGAACCGGCCTTCCTTCATTTGACGGAACAGGGATAGATTCTCCTCCACCGTCCGTTCGCGATAAGGACTGTTTCTTCCAGACTCCGTGAGCGTTCCGCGGTATTCCGTCATTTCCTCCGCCGACAAATCGCAGACATAGGCCTTTCCTTTACGGATGAGCTTCAAAGCCGCTTCGAAGATCTCTTCCGAATAATCCGAGCCAAAGTACACCGGCAGGTCCAGACCAAGCCACCGGACATCCTCCCGGATCGCGTCCACGTATTTCATGTCTTCCTTTAGTGGATTCGTATCGTCAAAGCGCAGATTCATCTTCCCGTGAAATGCTTCGGCAATGGCTGCGTTCACGTGAATTGCATAGGCGCTTCCGATGTGCAAATAGCCGTTCGGCTCCGGCGGAAACCGGGTCGCGATCGGTCTGGAATACGTTTCGTTCTCCACATCCTCCATCACGGTTTTCGTTAGAAAATCCACGGCTTCTTCTTTCCTTACCTTTCCTTCCATCAACTGTCCCCTCCTGCTCTTATATCAATCAAAAAGAAAACAAAAAAATCCCGCCTCCAAGACGCTGACGTCTTGGGGACGAGATTGTATTTCGCGGTGCCACCCCGGTTCGCGGATCTATCGCTACATCCGCCTCTTCGGGTACGGCATGCACGCATGCTTATACCCTAGCTCTGTAACAGGAGCTCCTGTCGCACCATCCGAAGGAATGAGGACCCCTCTTCCAATGCGCCGCTCGGAGGCTTGCTTCAATGACGGGCGGCCTGCTCCTTCACAGCTGCCGGAGCTCTCTGCAAGGCTGCCCATTCATCTACTCTTCTCTTCACCGCGTTTTCGTTCCGTTTTGATTTTGACCATATTAACATCATTTTCGGCCAATGTAAACCGCATTATGCATACTTTAACCGGAAAGGGCGGGGATTAAATAACCTCCAGGCCATCGTTATCCGGCAGCGGCGGATGCGTGGTGTGCGGCTCGGATTGATACCAGAAAGCGACGGAGGCGATATCGTCCTGCAGCGGCAAATAGCGGCCGCCGGAACGCCAACCGAGCGCCTGGATCGTTACCTTCAAGTCCTGTTCAAACCGGATCGGGTCCATCACATGCCAGCGGTACATCCCGAATCGCTGCTGGCTCCGGTATAGGCCGTCCGGTCTGATTTGCTGGTGAAAGCCCAAATAGGCAGTGGAAAACGCACCGTACTGTCCCTGTGGATGCTCAAAATTCCAGGCGCCGCCAAAATAGTCTTCGGTCCCGGTGCCGCAAATCGTCGGGAAATCGCGGTCGCCGTCCATATAGAACTTGATCTCGCCTTCTCCCCACCACCCCGTGTTGTTCACCTGCCAGGCGATGTACGTGCCGACGTACTGTCCCCTCCCCTTCACGCCATCCAGAAGCACATGGTCCTGCTTATACGGCAAGGGGTTGCTCCGACGCCATTGGGCGTGAAAATAGGCCGCATCCTCCGGCACCTCGGTCAGCGTATAGGTGAACTGGTAATACAGCACTACGGGTTTGTCCATCCGGTTCTCTACCGTAACCCGGGCCTTCTTGCGAAACGGCATCACCCAATAGCTGTTCATCCCGCCGGCGGGATTGACCGCCACAGGCAGGGAGTTGACATTGCTCCGCTCGCACCATCCGTTGCAGAAGAAGTCGCCGACAGGCACTTCTACGGATGGCTCCTGCTCATCATCCCAATAAAAGCGCAGAATCATATGACGCCAGCTGTCCGGAAAGCAGGTCAGCCAAATATGCTGAATGGCTCCGGGACCGTCGATTGCTGCGGCGGTAAACACCTCACCCGGTTTGATATCCACTGATGGCGATATTTTCCATCCTTGACCCAAATCCCGGCCGGCATTCGCTCCGGTTCCCTGGGTGGCCATGCCGCCTTTTCCTTTAGCTCCCGTCACATTTTCCGCGCTGATCGATCTCGTCTGTGCAGAGGACATCCGGAATAGATTGCCGAGGCCCATGTTCAGCCCGTTAAAAGGTTCCATACTCATCTCTCCTGTCATTGGTCAAATCGGATATGCATTAAAGCGGTTACAAGTCATTCTACAGGCGTTTCCCCTCTTTATCGATGTTGGGACTTGTTATTTGTTATCCATTCTTGCTATTGTCAGAATAAAGAACCGCCGAGCCGCTGAAAGGGCGGAAACCCGGATACGGGACCAATAGTGGAGGGAGCTGTCAAAGCGTATGGACCGGCAACAGCTGCTGCAAGCCTTGTCCCCCTACGTGCGAAGGGCGTGGCATCACAAAGTTGACCGTATGAAACTGGCGCCGCGGATCATTTTTGATTACGAACTGCTGTATGTTGAACAAGGCGAGCTCGATATCCGGATTGGCGAGGATTCACTGACTGTGTATCCAGGCGACCTGCTGCTGTTCAAGCCCGGTATTGAGCATGAATTTGTCCGTTCCAGGGGACCCTGCTGGATGCCCCATATCCATTTCGACGCCCTGTATTATGAAGACTACGAGGAGGTGCCGATCAACTTTAAGCTGCGGGCGGAATGCAGCCAACAAGAGCTTTCGTGGCTCCGGCCGGATTGGCTGGGTTCCTTGCTGGAAATCCCCCATTTGATCCGGGTACAGAACCATGCGGAAATTCATCAGGAGCTGATGCGGCTCATCCACGCCTACGAGCGCCGGGATGCCGAATTTCCGCTGCTTCAGAAATCGCTCGTGCTGGATATTCTGTATTTGGTCATCAAGGGCCTGAAATCAGCCGAACATGGGCAGCTCTCGCTTCATCAGGCTGCGATGGAGCGGGCGGTGACCCACATCATGGAACATTACAATGGCATCATTCGGCTGGAGGACTTATCCAAAACGGCCTGCCTGAGCCTGTATCACTTCTCGCGCGTATTCAAGCAAACGTATGACGTGTCCCCGCACCAATTCCAGATCCGGTACCGGATGGAGCGGGCCAAGGAGCTGATGATGTACAGCCGGTTATCCTTGTCCGCGATCGCCGAGCAGGTTGGCTACAGCAGCATTTACGCTTTCAGTAAAGCGTTTAAGTCCGCCTGCGGCATCTCCCCGAAAAAATACATGAGCACCCATGCCTCCATGGGTGCTCCGGAAATCCATCATTAAGCCGCTGACGCATAAACGCGCAGCGGCCTTTGATTTACTTTGCCGTTGTGGCAGCTTGAACCAGCTTGTCCAAAGTTCCGCTTCCGAGTTCCCCAAGCCTCCATACGGCCACATGGGTAATCCCGGCTTGGCGCAGCGTGTCGATCCAGGAAGTCAGCGTTGAACCGTCCGCATACCACACCGTATGTTTTACGTTCTTATCATCGGTGTACTGATAGTGGAGACTTCCGCTGGCCGCGTCCCGCTTGAGCTCCGAGCCGTTCGTGTACCGTATCTTTACGGCCTGCTGTTCAGTAATGGCAGTCACTTGATCCCCATGCCAGTCAAAGCCCCCGGCCGCAATCGCGATTGCTTTATCACCCGGAACAGCTGTCATCCGCTTGGCTAACTTTTTCAGAAAAGCTTTGTCCGCTTTGGGTCCCGGACCGCTGTGCGTACCGTACAAATTGTAGGCCATCATCACATATTCAGGCCCTTCGGGCAGCTTCAGCGTTTCGACGGGAGCCCTTGACTCCAACACGATACGGAGCGATTTCCCCTTGGCATGCAGCCGCTCATACAATTCGCGGTAAAAAGCGGTCATATGGCCCCAGTCCTTGTCCGGGATGCGCTCATAATCGATCTCCACCCCTTGAAACAAGTATTGATCGAGCAGGGCTTCAATCTCGGCGATATGCTTCTCCCGCGCTACCTTCGTGGATACCAGCCGCGAGACCAGCTCCGAGTCTTTGGGGGACTCGCTGCCGTCCTGCCGCACGATATCGTTAACAAGGGTCAAGTTCAGCTCGCCGATGCCGGCAGCCTCCGCCGTTTCCCGGATTTGCGGCAGCGCTTCTTTGAACGCCTTCGTAAAATAGGGCTGATCCGATTCGTCAAAATAGGCGGCAAACGCCTGAACACGGCTCAGAGCCTTGCCCAGCTCCCCTGCATCCGCAAGCCCCGACTCCCACTGCCAATCCACCACCCACGCGGTGAGGTTCACAGGAGTTCTTGCCGGCGGAGCCGCCGCTTGCATTGCCGGCTGCCTCATCCAAATGCTGAAACCGACCCCTACGGCGACGATGACAAGCACCAAAGTCATCCATCCGGATTGAGCCACTTGTCTCATACCCATCTTCTCATTACACCGCCATTTCGCCTTTGAAATTGCTCTTTCGTCAGAACGTATCGATGGCCCAATCGATCGTCGCGTCCATGGCATGCTCAACCTGCGCCGCGACTTTTTTCCAGCCGAGCAGCTTATTCGTATACCACACCGAGGTTTTTCCATCCGCCGCATTTTCCGTAGTCACCGTGACATCCTCAAAGATTCCGTCATAGATATCGTCCTTGGTGTTTTGCGGACTATAGGCTGATCCCAGTCCCACGTCACCGCCCTTCAGCGAAGGATCGATCGAGGTTTGGAGGACCGGCTTCCCGTCCACGATGACCTCCAGCCGATTTCCCGACACCTTCATTTCAATCTGCCGGGTATTTTTGATGTTGACGGGATATACATCCTCGTCATTTGTATTGGCGCCGGCCTGCGCTTCTTCTGCGGAATACACCGTTGCCTTGTCAAAGGCGAGATCCTCCGAAGACCACTTGACCGGATCCAGCTTTTGTGTGCCCAAGACAGTCACAGAGGATCCAGACAGCTTCTGCTCCACCTGGATTACGTTGCGGTTCAGCGTGACGCGCACGTACTGCTGACCATCTCCACGGTCCTTCAAGTAAAAAGACTGCTTGCCGACCACGTTGCCGGAAACCTTCGCGCTTAAAGTGAAATCTTCAGGCGCCTGTTCTCCTTGATCCAGCAAAAGCTTGCCTTCCCCGGCAGGCGGTGACGTCAGAACGATCCGGTTATCCTTGAATTCGGCAGCGCCTCCAGCCTGCTTCCACTGCCCCGACTGCTTCCGGTCCCCGGTCACGTACGTCATTTGCTGGCCGCTGTCCTTGCCGATTTTCATCAAAAGATGGTTGGTTGACCAGTAGGGCTCAGGCTGGATGCGGGTCAGGTTGTACACATCCTGTGACGGCCCGTTGAACGCATTGCCCTCCAGGTTAAAATGCATCTGGAACAGAGAACGGATATTGCGATCATTTACATCCGTCACAAGCGGGTTCATGCTCCCGTACATCGCGTTGGCATGCATGATCATATAGACGCCGGGCACGAAGCCGAGTTTGTCGGTATAGACCGTATCCATCAGCTGATAATCCTTGCTGATCCGCGCCTGCATCGTATCCCGGTCCTCGAGCGGAATCATATTTTCATCGCGGATAAAATCCATAAGGTAGTGATTATAATGCTCGATGTCCTCTTTGCTGTCCAGCTTGTTTTCGTCCTTGACGCCGATGTAGCCACCGTTTTTATCGAAAATATTGATGTAGGTCAAACGGTACCCGTTGGTCCCCATTTCCCAATACCCGCTTTTCATCATGCTGCGGAGTTCCTTGGGCTGCACGAATTTATGATCCCCGTTCCCCATCTTGTTGGCATAGGTGAGGAAGGTCGCCTTATCATTGTACCTCTCCAGCAAAGGCTGGGCATAAAGACTGGAGTCATTGCGCCCGTCCTCAAAGGACAAAAACAGCGCCTTGTCCGGCAGCGCCTTCCCCTTATGGTAGAAATCGAGGATGTCCTGCTGTGACACAGTGACATAACCTTGGTCATGGAGGGTTTGTAGCTGGGCTTTGAGCTGGGATTTATCAATCAGAAGCGGTGTTCCGGTTCGGCTGACCCCAAAATAAGACAGCGCGACAAACCCGCTTCGATTATGCCACGTCGACTTGTCCGGTTCGGCGTAGCGGTCGGTTCTTGCGACGGCTTGGTAGATCAGAAAGATGACCATGATCACCAGGAAGAGCTGGATCCAGGTTTTGATCCACTTCCGCCGGTTTTTGCGCTTCACATCAAGCGCTTCGCTGCGTTTTCCTTTTTTCATCCTGCATCCTCATTTAAATTCCGCGGTTCCGCCGGGTTACAGCGGCACTTCCGTCTTCGTATTTTTTCGGTTTTTTCTTGCGGCTTTTTTATTTCTCGCCTCGATGTCCTGCGGCGTTTCCCTTGTCCCCCAGGTTGATTTCCAGAAGGTGAACCAGGCGACCGGCATTTGCCAGAGCAGCACCATTTCGTAGAAAAAGCAAAAGACGAAGCCGAATACCCACAGCTTGCTTTTACGGAATAATAGATGGGCCAGACTCATCAACAGGGACATCAGCAGAAGCCCCATCAAGAAGGTTCCCGGAAACACATGGTGGAAAATGGGCACATACAGCAGGTTATAGAGCACAATCAGCGGCGCAGCGATCGGAACGATGACACCGATGTAGAAAAAGAGGGCCATAAACGGTTCCTTGCGCCAAATAAATCCGGCCGCCCTAAGGGATTCCCGCAGCCAGGAACGCTTCCATCGCATCTGCTGCTTCAGGAAGACATTCATCTCCGAAGGAACGATCGTGGAGCAAATCGCTTTATCCTGGTACGCCGTCCGGTGTGTCTTCAGGATAAAGTTGGTCATGCTGCGGTCGTCTCCGAACGTAGCGGGCTGCCCCAGAAACTTCTGGTTGAGCCAGGCGTCCGCATGCTTCAGCACAAGCCTCTTTTTATAACAGGATAACGGCCCGGACAGGCAGGTGACGCTGTCAAACCAGGACTCGGCCGCTTTCATAATCCGGAACGCGATATAATAGCGCACGGTCTGGAGCTTCGTGATGGAGTTGGTGTACTTGTTCTCCACGTCCGTCCGCCCGGCAACCCCGCCCATACGCGGATCCTGGAAGGGCTGCACCAAGTGCTTGATGGCGAGCGGATCGAGGAAGCTGTCCGAATCCACGAACACGACCAGATCATGCTTGGCCATCCGTACCCCCTGCACCAAGGCTTCCCGTTTCCCCCCGTTCTCAGGGAGGATATGCATCCGAAGCCGTTCTTTGGTTTGAAAGCGGTCGGCTTCCTGATGAAGCAGGTCGATCGTTTTCTGAATCTGCTCCGCGGACCGGTCGGTAGAGCGGTCATCAACGACGATGACCTCCAGCTTGTCCACCGGGTAATCCTGGTTGATGCAGCTGATAATCGTCCGATGGATCCACTTCTCTTCATTAAAGCACGGAATAATGATCGATACGCCCGGCGTAAAATCCGGATTGACCGGCACGTCACGGTATAGAGATCCGAACAAGTATCTCGTCAACAGAAATGCCGCGGCGATCAGGCTGTATAAATACAGCAGGAAATTGTACTTAAAATAAATGATGCTCTCCGCCCGAAGCAGCAGCACAAAAACGGCGGCAAGCAGCAGCAGGCCGCTGGCCGTATACACGGAGTATCCCCAGCGTCTGCGCTGAAAATATTCATGCAGCGGGTTGGTGAACTCAAAAGCAGCCATCATAACAGTCTCTCTGCCGGTTCCGCGCTCAAAGGTCCGTACGACGACTCCTTCGATATCCACTTTGGATTCAAAGCCTTCCGGCATCGTGCCTGCCGGAATTTCAAAGTGCATGGACACTTTGCTCCCCGGCTGGATGTGGTCCGTCGTGAAGGGCAGCTCGAGCAGGAGGCCTGTTGAAGATACATCAACAGCCTTCGTTTTCAGTTTTCTCCGGTTCTTTCCTTTGCCCCAAGTCAGAAGCACGGGAAAATCCGCCTCGTAACGCAGGCTGAATTTCCGCATCCTTTCCAAATAATCCGAGCTGAACTGGTCCGCATCGTTATCCCGCGAGCCTCTCCGGTCGACTGAACGGCGAATTTGTTCCGGGTCAGGAACATTTGATAAGATCCGCCGATCCGAACGGGGTAAGGTCAGAACCTCATCGGTTTGTTTTTTCTTTCGTCTGAACACGGTTCTTATTTCTCCCATCTGCTCTCGTTACAGCCGCCAATAAATGTAACCCTGACGCTCGAACTCTGCTTTGTCATATATTCCCTTAACGTCCAGCAAGATCTTTACCGAGTCCTTTCTGAACATCGGATCCATATCCGCATAGCCCATGCCCGCAAAGCATTGATGCGGGACGGCCGTGACCAGCACATGCAGGTCCAGCAGCTCCTCCACCCGGGACAGCTCCAGACCGTATTCGGCATAAGCCGCTTTCGGGTCTACCAGCGGGTCAACGATTTGGGGTTGAATACCGTAATCCTGAAGCTCTTTGATGATATCCACCACTTTGGAATTCCGGATATCGGCGCAGTCCTCCTTGTATGCCAGGCCGAGAACGGCGACCTTCACGTCACGCAGGTCCAGCCGTTGCCGGACAAGCAGCTTGATCAACTGCTCGGCGACATATTTGCCCATCCCGTCGTTGATATGCCGTGCCGCCAGAATGATCCGTGAACGGATGCCGGTATCCTCCGCTTTATACGTCAAGTAGTACGGATCGATTCCAATGCAGTGCCCGCCAACCAAACCGGGAACGAAGTTCAGGAAATTCCACTTTGTCCCTGCGGCGCGCAGCACTTCCCGGGTATCGATGCCCATCTGGTGGAACAGCATGGACAGTTCGTTCATAAAGGCGATGTTAATGTCCCGCTGGGCATTTTCAATAACCTTTGCCGCTTCGGCCACCTTGATGCTTTCCGCCCGGTATACGCCGGCATCGATGATCTGTTCGTACATGCCGGCAATGATCCCAAGCGATTCCTCATCCATTCCCGACACGATCTTGACGATATTGTCTAGCCGGTGAACCTCATCGCCTGGATTGATCCGCTCCGGCGAATATCCTACTTTAAAATCCGTCCCGCAGCGCAGGCCTGACTCCGCCTCCAGGATCGGAACGCAAATCTCTTCAGTGACGCCAGGGTACACGGTCGATTCATAAACCACGACAGCACCTTGGCGCAATCTCCTGCCGACCATGCGGCTCGCTTCTTCCACAAACCGTAAATCCGGCACGTTACCGCTCTGCACCGGGGTCGGTACGGCAATCACATAAAACACGGCTTCGCCAAGCCGGTCCGCCTCAGATGTATATTCCAATCCCGCAGACGCTGGGTCTGCGTCATACACGGACGTCTGCGCATTAGAAGAAGCTTCCTCCTGCAGCCGGCTGACCTTGTCCGGGTTGACATCAAAGCCGATCACCCGCATCTTTTTCGAGAACGCCTGTGCCAGGGGAAGGCCTACATACCCGAGTCCAATGACCGCGACCGGGCTGTATGCATACAGCACTTCTTTAGTTGGTGTTGACATATTCCATCTCCATCTATCTTTCTTTACCTGACGGATTCCCATCATCAGAAATCCAGTCGGACAGTTTCACGAACGTGTATCCTTGTTTCCGTAAGTTTTGAATAATGCCAGGCAGTGCTTCCGCCGTGTGGGTATCGTCCAGCGAATGCAGCAAAATAATCCCGCCGCTGTGGCTTTGCTGGATAACCGAGTTCACGATCTGTGAAGCGGTGCGCTCCCGGTTCCAATCATTCGGATCGATATCGAAATCGACAATATTCCGGTAACCGGCCGCCGCGATAATCCGGGCTGTCCGGTCGTCAATATCGCCGGTCGGCGGCCGGAACAGCATGGCCGGCTGCTGCTGGATCGCATCCGTAATGATACGGTGTGCCTTGACCACTTCATCCTGCAGCTGCTTGACGCTGAGCTTGGTCAGTACCGGATGGCTGTAAGTATGATTTCCGACATCATGCCCTGCTTGCGCGATCGCCCGCGCCAGGTTCGGATTTTTCTCAACCCCGTCCGCACGCAAAAAAAACGTACCCTTCACGTGGTACTGGTCCAAAATATCGAGCAGCTTCGTGATCGTTTCATCTGTGCCCCAGTCGTCAAAGGTAAGGGCGATTTCCTTCTTGGCGGTCTTGTGGCTGTACACGAGATTGTAATCCGCTTTGGCGTAATCGGCGTTATACTTCGCAGCCTGATACCCTTGAACCGTGTCGGCCGGTTTACGTACGCCGCCTGTGGCGACCAGCTTGTCTAAAGTAACGAAATGATAACCGGCTGCCGAAGCTTCCGCAGCGATCAGGTTCACCGATTCATTCAAAGTCCGGTTCTCCGCCAGGTCAATCGCCACGATCCCACCGCGGTTAATGTATTTCCGGATATAGTTCTTTTTTTGCTGAGGGGTCTCCGCCTTCCAATTATGTAAAAACAGACTGTAGGATATGACCGCCTGCTGTCCGCTCTGCGCCGCTGCCAGCCGGATATCGTCGCTGATCGCCCCCGTTTGCGTTCGGACGAACTTCGGAGTGACCCCCGTTTGTTTACGGATGACATCGTTGGCCAAATGGATTTCCTTGTAGATCTGTCCGTAGTCCATCCGGCTCATGTCGACCGCATTCAGCGTGTTGTTTTCAATCTCATGTCCCCGGGACAAAATCTGCCGGGCGATATCCGGTTCCTCCGCAACCCGCATCCCGGGCAAAAAGAAGGTTGCTTTTATGCCTAAGGCATCCAGCTGATCAAAAAGCTTGTCCATCGTTTGGACGTCTGCCATCCCGTTAAACGTTAAGGCAAGGTTCCGGCTTGTCGTGTAAGCCAGAGAAACAGCCTGGCTCATCTCACCGGTATAACGCTGGACCGGCTTGTCAGCCTCAGCCGTTTTTATGCCGCCGTCCGTATCGTCTCCCCCCATCCAAGTACATCCTGACAGCATGCTTATTGCCAGAACCGCGAGCACCAGCCATCCGGCCGGTTTTCTGGGCGAGAAGTCTTTCATCACTTTCATAGATATCTCCTTTGACACACTCTTAAGTCCTACCAAAAGAATAACGTGTAACTCCTATTCAACAAATGACAAAAAGATGTCAATTTTTCGACATTCAAACTTTAATCCCAGGTCCCGGGCTGGATCGATTCGGACTGCCGGCATCTTCTCCATCGGTGAAATCCTTTAGAGCTCTCCGACTTCCGCTGCTCCAGCAGCAGTTTAACCCCTCTGATCAAATAGCGGTAACGTAATTCATCCTCATGACTAAGCTTACGCATTTCTGTAAAATAACGTTCGAACATCCTAATAACCACTCCATTTATCTATGTGTATAGAGCTAACTTACTAGATTCAACTGTACAAATTCTGAACATGCCCATAAACCGGTCAAAATCAGCGATTTTACCTCATCTTACCGGAATCGATACATACACAAAAAAAGTGCTGCTGGAAAGTTCATCAAGAACCTTCCGGCAGCACGGATTCCATGCTTTATTTCTGCCCTTTTTTCGCCTGCTCCTCCATGTAATTGCGCATCCGCTTCATATATTCCGGCGCATCCATCGGGTCGGCGGCGATCATTTCAATGATGCAGAGCTTTCCGGCCCGCTCCTGATCCGCCTGAGCGAACGCCTGCTCAAGCTCCCCGTTTGTCCGCACCGTCGCCGTAAACGCCTCTCCGCCGAAGGCTTCGGCCAGCTTCGTGTACGACCAGAGCGGAATCTGGTTGTAGCGCTGATTCTCTGTTTTCACGTTCAAGTATTTTTCGATGGTGTATCCGTCATTATTCAGAACGAAAATGATCGGCTTGCAGCCGTAATACATCATCGAGCTGATCTCCTGCGCGGTCAGCTGCAGCGAGCCGTCCCCCGTAAACAGCAGCACCCTGCGGTCCGGAGCGGCAATACAGGCACCATACGCTGACGGCGTGGCATAGCCGATCGACTGCCACCCTCCTTGCGTAATATACGTGACGTTCCGGGGCAGCCGAACATAAGCCATGCCGTTATAGAACGTTCCCGTCTCGGCGACGACGATGTCGCCTTCCTTCAGCATGCGCTGAATCCTTGGATAATAAGTCGAGGCGAGCAGCGGTGCTTCGGGTTCACCCGTAACTTGATCATACGGAAACGCCCCCTTGCCGGCGGCGCCGCTGCCTTTATAACCGATCTTTTGCAGCTCAAGCAGCATGTCGGCAGCCAGCACATTCGGGAATTCAGCCCCTCCCACCTTGATCATCTTGGGCTGAATATCGACGGTAACGAGCGGATTCAATTTGGCGGTGTACGTGCCCGTATTGCTGTCGGCCCATACCATCCCGACCGCGATGACGCAGTCGGCTTGTTCCACCGCCGTTTGTACTTCAGACGAACCAAACGAGCCGCCGTACACCCCGATATAGTTGGGATGTGACTCATCGAAAGCACCTTTACCGAACATCATCGTCGCCACCGGAATATTCATGGCATCTGCCAACTGGCGCACCGCCGTTTGAAGTCCAAAACGCATCGCATTCACGTCAACCAGCAAAACCGGCTTGCGGGCCCGGTCAAGCAGCTGGCGCACCTGGTCCGCCGCTGCTTGAAGAGTCGTCAGGTTGGATGACGGTTTTGGCGGTGTCGGTTCTCCCCTTCCCATAACAGGCTTTGAGACCAAGTCGTCGGCGATCACCAGATAGACCGGCTTTTTCTTCTCCTTGGCGATCCGGATAGCCGTCGGAATTTCGATCTCGGCATTCTCCGGCGTGACGACGGCCGAATAGGCCGTAATTGGCTCATACACCTTGCGAAAGACGTCAAAATTGCCGTCCATCAAGGTGTGGTGCATCAGCTTATGCTCCTTCTGATCCTTGTCCGGAGGGGATCCGACGATATGAATCAGCGGAATGTGCTCGCTGTTTGCCCCGGCGATCGCGTTGCAGGCACTGAGTTCACCGACGCCGAACGTCGTAATCAGCGCCGAAATGCCTTTGATCCTGGCGTAAGCGTCCGCCGCGTATCCCGAGTTCAATTCATTTCTTCCATTGATAAATTCAATGCCGTTATACTTCTCCAGCGTATCGAGCAGGGTAAAATTATAGTCTCCGGGCACGCCGAAAATTTCGGTAATTCCCTCAAGCTTTAAGCAGTCAAACAAATACTGGCCGAGACTTTTCCCTGTGGTGCCAGATTTCTGATCGGTACTTCCCGTCGCCGTCATGTTACCCATTCTTCGCTCACTCCTTATCCATTTCTTGGGCTGTTTCTGTATAACATTACCCTTTCCGTGGACAGGTTATTCTACACGAGGATTCAAATCGTCCCCAAGAGTGGAATATAAGGAAGTTCTGTCTTGAAGCCGATGTTTTTTTTCATTTACAAAAAAAGACCTCGGCATAGGTCGTATGCCTCGGTCTGCATTACAAGGTTGCACATCCTCAGGTTATGCGTTGTTCTTCAGCGGGAGCCAGGCGAGCACGTCTTGAATTTTGGCGTCCCAATATCCCCATTCATGGCTTCCCGGGCCCTCTTCGTATGTATAATCCAGACCCGACTGCTTGCACGCTTCGCGGAACATAACGTTGTCCTCGTACAAAAAGTCCTCGGTACCGCAGCACTGGTACAGCATCGGTTTCGGCCCTTCCGACTTCGCACACTGTTCCATCAGCCAGAACAAGTCCTCCTCGCGGTTCTTTTCCGGCTTGTCGCCATAGATCAGCTTGTAGTCCGTGAAAAGGTCCATATTTTCCGGAACATGGAGACCATTCATCGCACCTGACAATGAAGCGGCGGCCGCAAAGCTCTCCGGTTTGCTTAGCGCCCATTTGAACGCCCCGTAACCTCCCATGGACAGCCCTGCAACGAAATTGTCCTCCCTTTCCGCCGATAGCGGGAAGAAAGAACGGGCAATGCTTGGGAGTTCCTCGCTGATAAACGTCCAGTACTTGTTCCCGTAAGCCATGTCCGCGTAGAAGCTGCGGTGCACCTGGGGCATAACGACCGCCAGTCCCGTCGATGCGACATAACGCTCGATCGACGTTCTGCGCAGCCAGATGGAATCGTCATCCGACAATCCGTGGAGCAGATACAGCGTCGGATGCTTGTCCGCAAATGTGTTATTCTGCATCCCGATCTGATGGCGGGTCTGCTGCGGAAGAATGACCGTCATGGAAGTACTGAGCTGCAGCACGTCCGAAAAAAAGTGACATTGAATCAAAGCCATGATATAAGTCCACCTCTCTATAATCGATCCATTGGATCGGCTGCCGTTTCTTCCCGCCTGCTCCATTGCCTGCTGCAAGCGGGTACCGGTTGTTCGGCCTCCATCATTATTGTAACGCGTCATGGCAAAAAGTTCATGATGATTTTTGGGTGTAACGAAGGTGGGATCGAGGCTATCTATTGTCCATGCTGCCCGCCAAGTTTGTCAGAAGCCGCATGCCGGTCCGAATCTGCTCCTCATTGACAAAGCTGTAGCTGAGCCTGAACCAGGACCGCATTTCGCGCTTCGGGTCAAACACCGCGCCTGGAACGAACGAAACCGCCTCCGCGGTGGCGCGCTGCCATAACATGTCCACAGAAAGTTGATCCGGGAGCTTCACCCACAGGTTGAGACCGCCTTCAGGCACAGTCCACTGCCAGCCGGTGTCCCGGAGTGACTCGATCATCAGATCCCGCCGGATCTGAAGGGCAATCCGCAGCTTTTCCAGGTGATTCTGCATCCGCTCTGATCCGAAATAGTGCAGAAACAGCTTCTGATTGACGAGCGGCGAGCCGTTATCCGCAAGCGACTTCAAGGTTAACAGCGGCTGGATGACCGAGCTTCGGCCCACCACAGCACAGATCCGAAGACCTGGAGCTACGTATTTGCTGAAGCTGCTCAAATAGATAACCCATCCCTCCGTGTCATAGGTAAACAGCGGTAACGACGGAGGCTCTCCGAAATAAATGTCCCGAAACGTATCGTCCTCAACGAGCAGGCACTGATATTTCTCGGCCAAGGCGACCAGCTCTTTCCGCTGACCGGCAGGGACCGAATAGCCCGTTGGGTTATGAAAGGTCGGATTCATATAAAAAAAGCGGGGCTTGTGCCGTTTCATCATCTCCTCGACCTGGACAAGGTCGTATCCGCCGGGCGAAATGTCGACGGGGAGAAAACGCGCCCCCTGAGCGCGAAAAATATCCAGTGCCGCGCTGTAAGTCGGACGCTCCACCATCACGGCGTCCAGCGGACGAATATAGAGCCGGGCTAACAGATCAATAGCCTGCTGCGCACCGGATGTAATGATCAACTCGTCCGCCGATATACTCACCTTGAGCCTTCCTGTCATGTAATCGCCCAGAAAATCCCTCAGCTCGGCATCCCCCTGCAAATCGGAATAAGTGCCGATCATTTTCGGATAGCGGTCAAACACCTCTTTGACATATTGGGACAGATACAAATTGGGCAGCAGATTGGGATCAATCAGCGCCTGCGAAAATTGATAAACGGAAGGCACACGCTGAATGTCGGACATCTCGTTCCGATAGGTCCGGGCAGCAGGTGAGCTTTTTTCATAGGTTGGCAGTCCCGTGATTTCATGCATCGGAGCAACATAATACCCCGATTTTTCCTTTACGTAAGCCTTCCCCTCTTCCTTCAGCAGCTGGTAAGCGCGAAAAACGGTGAGCCGATGAACCTGCAGCTCCCCGGCCAGCATCCGGATCGAAGGAAGCTTGTCATGGGCAACAAGTTCTCCCCGCTGAATCCTGGCGACAATATGATCATAGACCTGCCGGTACAGCAGCGGATGATCCTTCTGTGTCGTCTGCAATTTCATTTTCCCTCCGGACATCAAATGGGTTGTAGACTCATTGTACTATAAACCCGCGTCCATCTGTTCTGTGATCATGCATCTGTTCTGTAAGCCTCCTTGTATGATGGGAAGACAACCAAAGGAGGATTTAGCATGATACTTGTCAACTACTTGCTAATGTGTCTTATTTTTGGCACCACGTTTCTGGCCATTAAAATCGGGGTGGACGCGTCCGCTCCGCCCTTTTTCTCGGCGGGACTGCGCTTTTTTGCGGCCGGCTTGGCGCTGTTTTTGTGGATGGTTTGGCGCAAAAAGTCCCGTTTCCGTCTTCTGCTGCGCAAAGAAATGCTGCTGAGCGGCATCCTGCTGACCTTCGGCACGTTTGCGCCGCTCTATTGGGCCGAGCAGCACGTTTCTTCCGGATCCGCCGCCGTCTTCTCGGCTACAGGTCCGCTGATCATTTTACTCATCCAAATGCTGGTCTTCAAAGCAAAGAGCACGACGAGGACCGTCGCCGGCTGCCTTCTAGGTTTCGCGGGCGTCCTGCTGCTGCTGCTCTCGGACCTCTCTCCCTCCTCCAGAGGCGCCTGGATCATCGGCGGACTGGTCATCCTTGCCGGGGAAATCTGCTACGCCGCAGGAACGCTGTATTCACGAAAGGTGATCCAACGCTTTCCCGAAGCATCGCCCATTGCGCTGAATGCGGCGCAGATGATGCATGGCGGATTCCTTCTGCTTGTGCTATCTCTGCTGACTGAGCCTATACATGCCGCCGGGCTGCCCGCCGGTGCCGCACTCGGTTCACTCGTTTATCTGATCGTTATGGGATCCATGGTCGCCCACAGTCTCTATTATTGGCTGGTTGCCAAGACGAATCCCGTTTTTCCGTCGACTTGGCTGTACATCTCGCCCATGATCGCCATGGCGGCAGGGGCCGTGCTGTATCATGAACGCATCACCTGGCTCTCGGTCGCCGGCATGATTACGATTATTACCGGAACGCTGATCACCAATCTGGACAGCATTCTGCGGGTGATCCGCAGGCCGGTACAACTGACGACAGACGGAACGACGGTCCGGGACTAGCAGCATTTCTTTTCACCATTGCCAATCAACATCCGGCACATCTGCAACCGTGGCAAACCGTGTGCAGATATGCAAATTTTTTTCTTCTTTTCGACCTATAACGTATATGTAAAAAAAAGGAACTATGGACCTCACTTGCACATCCAAATCGAACTATAATCGGAAGCGTCCGGGAATAATCGGCCATTTTACACATACACATGGTTGTCGTCGCCGAAATGTCGTATCTGTAACTTATTTGGGAAAAGGAGAGGAAAGATGATTCAAACCGTAAAATCGAAAACCGGAGCAGCTGCGCTCATCATGGCGTTCATTTCCTTGCTCTTGACGGGGATTTGGAGTGGCACATCGGCTCATGCTGAAGCCGCCTCACCAATCAAAGTCGCCGTGGATACAAAGTGGGTCAACTTTTCAGTGGACCCAGTGGTGGATGGGGGAACTATGTTGGTGCAAATGCGCCCGCTGTTCGAGTCGATGGGAATTTCCCTGAACTGGGACCCGCGTAATCAAACCATCACAGGCCAGAAAGATTCGCTGTCTTTTACCCTGCAGCTGAACAGCAAGGAAGCTACTGTGAACGGAAAAAAAGTATCCCTGGATAAACCCGCGCGGAGCGTCCGTGGAAACACGCTTGTACCTCTAAGATTTGTCGGCGAGGCGACTGGCGGATTTGTCGTATGGGATGCCAAAAATCGCGAAATCACAATATTTTCGGAACAAATGCTGAAACAGCTTGGACTGACCAAAGAACAGGCGGCGGAGATTCTTGCGCACGCAGGAGATACGACAGCAAATCCGCCGGCTGGCACGGAACCAACGGAAAACGACGGCGATGAATCAGCACCGGCCGTACCGGTACAGCTTGATAAGCTTCAAGGAATGTATGTTGGCATGCGCTTGGACCCAGGCGGTTATGAGTGCGGAGGAGCTTGCTGGGATTATTACACCAGAGATTATTCCATTACCAATGGTAAGCTGGTTTTGGGTAACGGAACAACCCACACGATTCGGGTATCGTCCTTAGGAAACCTGTACATTGACGATGTGCTTCTCGAGAGAGTAACGCCGGTTGCGTCCAACCATAAACTAAACGGCAGTTACGTGTATAGGGGTTATTCGGGAATGGCTGGAGTAAATTCGGCCTCCTCGGCATGGGAGGAACGATTGACTTTCCAAACCGACGGTACGTTCAAAGCCGACAACTTCACCCTTGGTACACAGGAGGCTGGTTCCGGAACAACCAATAGCTCCGCGGGGTCTAGCGGAACGGGTACGTACAGCATTTCGGGAAATACGATTACCCTCAAGTTTACTGGCGGTACAGTTGAACGTTACGTCTTTTTTATCCACACCGGCAAAGATGGAAAACCAAATGTTCAGGATGTTCAAATCGGCAGCCGGAATTTCTTCGTTGATGCGGAATAAGCTCTATCCAGCTGCTTTTGCATAAAATCACACAATCAAAAACGGCCGATCAGGAGTCATCCTGACCGGTCGTTTGCCGTCTAACGATGTTTTGCGTTAAACCATCTCTTAAATTAAGCCCGCCTCCCGAAGAAATGATCGTACCACCTCGGTTTGGTAGTTGATCCGTATGTTCATGTCGAGGCTCCAGCACGTTTCAACGGTTACCGCTTTGGCCTTTAGCCGATCTGCCGCGGCTGTCCGGGAAGAGCCTTTCAGCTTGTGCATCCGGATATGAAAACGATGAGAACGGCGGACCACCCTCCCGTTCATATGCTTGATCACCCTCCGGACAGCGGGTACAGCCGGGCTACCTGAATCCGTAATCAGCGTCTGTCCCAGCACGTCTGTGCTCGCGGACGACAGGCCGTTGGCTTCGTGAAGATCCAGGTACCAGGCAGGTTTATACTTTCGCATGATTTTATACAAAGCACGCGACATTTCATGCGTTGTACGGCCTGACGGACCGCGCGGGAACGTCCGGTTCAAATCCGGCTTGCCCCGGATTCGCTTTTTGAAAGCAGGCCGGTTGGCAATAGGGACTACGATCAGCGTGCCCCGTTCAATCGTCCAATCGCCGTTTTTCAGCTGTCTAACCAGCTTCTGCGCGGCGCGAATGCTCCCCACTTCCCTGCCATGAATGCCTGCCACGATCATGAAAACAGTACCAGGAGCATCACCGTCAAAAATGTGCATCGTTGTTTCAAACGAGGTTCCTTGGGCGAGTTTGCGACTTTCGTACAACATAGCCTTCACCACCTCCGATACGGTATCCTATGCTAGATTGATAGGAGGTGTACAGGCAGGTGTTGTCCGGAAGTTATGATTTTATCCCTATTCCATTACGATCACCTTTTCAGCATCCTCATCAGCATTTCCGCCGACGGTGTTCCATACGGCTTCTCATCCGCTTCCTCGACGATCAAGGCGTTCACGATGTAAAAATACCAGTGAAGCAGCTCGCGAGGATCGCCTTCGGCAAACTCCCCGGCCTCTTGCCCCTGCACGAACAAAGGAATCAGCGGCTCGATCATGGCATCCGCCGAGTGCTCCTTCAGAATGTCTGCGGCGTCCTTGGGAATGGCGTCAAGGCTGCGGACGGCGCGGAGAATGAGCATAAAAGCAAATTTGTTCTCGCTGAGCATATTTTCCGTCAGCGCTTGAATCTGCTCATATGGCGTGCCCGGCAGGCTCGGCACATTCCCCGTCTCTCTCCGCCCTTCCTCCATCAGCTCCTGGACGATGCTGGTAAACAGCTCATCCTTGGACGTGAAATAACGATAAATCAGCCCCTCGCTGACGCCGGCTTCCGCCGCGATCATGCTGGTCTTCGTTCCTGTAAAGCCGCTGCGGGCAAAAAGCTTTGTCGCGGCCTGCTTGATTTGATTTTTCCTCTCATCCCGGATATGGGCCAGCTGTTCCTTATTTAATGGCGACAATAGACTCCGAACTCCAATCTCTCAAAAAATAATGTATCCCTATTGTACCATGACGTTCCTTTTGGATCACCGTGCTTGCTTCATTTCCCCAGCCACCGCCAAGGGGAGGACTTTATTCTGCAGAAATGCGTAAAACTGTTGCGGCCGGGAAAAGCACGCCAAATGGCCGGCCTGATGGATGAGCACGAATTCTTTGTAAGGGGCATCAATGCGGCCGCAATACGCTTTGGCCGTTGCCGTCGGCGTAATAAAGTCCGAATCCCCTTGAACAATAAACACAGGCAGCTCGAAGCGATATCCGATCTTGTCAAAATCAAAATGGACCATGTCTTCATGAAGAGCTTCAGCGGAAAATTTCATACCTTTAAACATATCCGACATGTCCCTCATCGTGTGTTCCGGAGATGACAGCATCGAAGGCATGATCAAATCCGTGATCATATTAGGCACACCACGTATTGCCTTCACCATAAGCCGGTTGCGTGTATCGACATCCCTGCTGTTCCAGGTAGAAGGATCGGTCCCCATACGCTCGAGCAGTTCGGCTCCCTTCTTGTTGCCCGAAGTTCGGAATGCCTCCAGCAGCAATCGATGCCCGACGTGTTCGGGATCGGGAGCGTTCTGATCCGTCCCTACATAAGCGTGGTATAAATCCGGACGGTGCGCAGCCATCATGATGCCGGTAAGGCTGCCGACCGAACTGCCAACCAGAATTAGCTTTGTCTGCTGGAGCTTGCCGCATAGATATTCGGATAACTCGATCCCGTCCTCCACCAATCGGTCGAAGGTCAACAATCCGCTGCCTTGTTTGCCATTGCGCCGGAAGGTCTTCCCCGCACCCCGCTGATCCCACTGCACGATCGTAAAATCCTTTTCCCAGGAACGCAGCAGTGGACTGAAGATGGAGTACACCGATCCCGGTCCTCCATGAATAAACAGCAGTATCGGATTGCGCCGGTTTTCTCCCCGGATGGTCACCCATTGTTCAATCCCGCCAATACGCACAAAGCCGGATTCAGCGATTCCTTCGGAAGCTGTTATACGAAGCAGCCGCGCATTTTTTTGTTGATTTCTTTTCCGCATCACGATATGAACCAAAGCATTGCTCATATGAATTCCCCGCTTTCGTTTTATAATGAGTGAGTTACTCACTCATCTTTAATCATAAAGATAATGGATTCCCGGATCCATTGTCAATAGTTATATGAAATTTTATCCCTGATGAAATGCCAAAAGCGGCCAACGCCTTTTCGCATTGACCGCTTTTATTATTGTCCTTGATTTACGGCTTTTTGGGCAGATGATTCGCCTCCCGAATGAGGGAGAAGTATTGGTCCGCCAGCACCGGCTGGTATTCCGGCCCGAGCGAATCCGTCAGCTTCACCACATCGGTCGGCGTCATATTCCAGGCCAGCAGCCCGAGGGATACGAACAACGGAGATTTGCCATCCCACTTTGCTTTGGCGTCCGCCAGAATCTTTTGTCCGTCCTGTACGGTACTAATGCCCTGGATCGTCGATACCGGCAGGTTTCCATTCAGGATTTCCACACCGAAATGATCTTCCCAGCTCAGGAGCAGTCCGTTTGGACGGTAGTTATCCTCATAAGCTTTGACGACCGAGTCGCTTAGCGGAACGTTTTGGTTCGCAACGCGGTTCAGTACGTAGGGTACGGTCATTCCGGTCTTTTTCAGGTAGGAGGACGTCTTCTTCAGGAATGCAGGCAGCGTATTCTCCGGCCAAGCGTTCGGGTAGAAGTACCCGCCGCCGGAAGGTCCGGCGATCAGCTGGTCATTCGCCGTTGCCGTGCTTCTGTAGTAGTTCAGCATAGCCGGTGCCCCGTCGTACAGCATCGGACTGGACGTCCAGTTGATCGGCACTTTACCGCGGTTCGGATCATCCCACAAATTGCGCATCCGGTGCTGGTTATACTGGAAGTTGTCGCCTTCGCTGAAGGTGTACGTCACATAAATTTTATTTTCGAGCTTTGGTGTCTTGACCTTGTCGGACGGAAGCGGCCCTTGGCCTTTGTTCTCCGTACCGGAAAATACGGTCAGATTACTGAACCAGTCGGCAGCGAGAACGTAGATGCTGTGGTTCGATAACAGCTCTACCCCGTTGAACTCGCCTTCAGTATCGTTGCTAAACCAGCCGAGGTAGGGTGTTCCTGCAGGAACATCGGCAAGGATCTTATCAAACAATGCCTTTTGCTCAGGCGTATTGGTGCCCAGCCAGAATACCATCGCCTTGTTGGCGACCGCATAATCGCGGAGATAGCCGTACGGCTCTTTCTGTTCCGATGAAGGCGGAGCTTCGTTGCCCGCAAGCACCTTAAATTGGTTCCACATGTCCACCGAAGCGGTCAACGACTTCGTACCAGCAGGTACTTTAAATTCGTAGACAAAGTACCGCCCGTTGTCTGCGAACCGGTGTCCACCGCTTCCCTCGGAAAGCTGCGAGCTTTGAGCGTCGTACAGGAACGGCTTCTCATCGTCGGTTCCGGGCACGAACTGGGCGATCGTCTGGCCATCAGCCTTCACGGTCACTTCATGAACGGCCGATCCCCATCCGTCCTGCTGGAACGCATCCTCAAAGCGGAGGTATACCGCATCCGTACCCAGGAAAGACGTCAAATCCAGGTCATAGATCTTGCGGTTCTTCGCATCCCGCTCCTGCGTCTTCTCTTCAGCCACCACTTTGAACGACTGCGGGAGTCCCGGAGGCAGCTTCACCGACACATCCGGGCTCAGCCCGATCAGCATCCGGTGCGTCGTCTGCTTCCACAAATTTTCGTACTGCCAGGTGTAGGCATCCAATTTATCCTTAAACTTGCCCTGCAAATCATCGAGCACTTTCAAGCCGTAAGGAGCTGCGGTCAGCTTGGCGCTGAGCTCCGGGCTGGCGACCACCGCATCCTTCAGCCCGGCAAGCGTTGTCGCCACATTAATGCTGTCCGGCACTTTCGGATCATAGACGATGATTCCCTTCACTTCTTTTTTAAAATCGCTTACCAGTTCCCAAGGATCGTCATGCACCGTATAAGGCACCTTGAGATCGTTCAGCCAAGTCATTTTGCCTTCTTCCTGGCTCTCCAGCAAATAAATTCGAGGCTGGTTTCGGTTGACGATGCCCTGGAGGGTCGCCAGCATGATCTTGACGTCTCCGGGGGCGTCATAAACGTCCGCAACGTCCAGATGCTTCACCTTAGCAAAGCTTGGAAGCGCTTGCGATTCCGGCCATTTGATGCCGCTGGATGAGGATGAGGGGTTTGCCGCCGATTCGGCGGACGCGCCCATGGAGATGGACAGTGCACAGACCGCAGCGAGACAAACCGTGGTGAACTTTCGAAGCATGAACAATACACCTCAACTTTACGCTGATTTGGTTGGCAATTGAAAGAAACACCCTACTCCCGGCCCGTATTCGAAACCTCGCCATGCTGAACGCCGAACGGAATCGAGGTTCTCCATTGCTGTTATACAATCTATATTTAATATATCTAATATTGCTTTACAAGGCTTTCGACAAAAATAGTTAAAAAATTAGTACTCGTGGAGCATCCACTTAGTCCATTATTCCGAATAAACGGACAGAAAAAGATATGTCATTTTCATACCAAAAAGCCTCAGGTCACGGATGATCCTGAGACTTTTGCTTCGCACTCTTTACTTGATCGTCAATCGTCCAAGACGATTGCATTCTTCGGCAAACCACACCGTGCCGTCCGCGGCCACAGTGATGCCATGCGGTTCCGACCCCTGTGTCGGAATGTCATATTCGGTCAGTTTACCGTCCACGGTGATGCGGCCGATCCGGTTCGCACCCCATTCCGTGAACCAAAGGTCCTGGCCGATTCCGGACGTGATCGCGTGAGGCTTCGCCCCTTCGGTAGACAGCGAATACTCGCTTATCTCACCGTCCGTCGTGATTCTGCCGACCCGATTCCCGGCGATCTCCACAAACCACAGCGCGCCGTCTGGGCCCGCCGTAATCCCCACCGGTGCGGAACCTGGCGTTGGAAGCGCATAGTGAGTCACTGAACCGTCTGTGTCGATGGTGCCGATCCGATTCCCTTGGTTTTCCGTAAACCACAGCTTCCCGTCACTGCCTGTGGTGATGAACGATGGAAAAGCACCCTCATGGGGAAGCTTGTACTCGGTCACTTCACCCCCAGGGCTGAGCCTGCCGATCCGACCGGTCATCATCTCGGTGAACCAGATCGCCCCGTCAGGCCCTTCAGCGAGACCAAACGGCGCACAGCCCGGGTCGGGCAGCTTATACTCCTTGAACTCTCCGCCTGGCGTCATCCGGCCGATTTGCCCGGCATGATATTCATTAAACCAAAGATCCCCGTTTCGGTCGCACAGGATCGACATCACCCCCGCATTTGGTGTCGGCACGTCAAACGCGGTAAACTCGCCACGCTCATTCCGGACTCCGATCCGGTTCCTTTTCTGCTCCGTAAACCACACAGTCCCATCTCTGCCGGCCGCAATACCGTACGGCCCCGAGTCCGGCAAAGGCAAGGCGAATTCCACCAATTCAATTCTCATTTGACATGCCTCCTTCCGGCAGCATTGGCTTGCCCATCTGCCGCAGCAGATCCATGTCGCCGCTGGCAATGGCGCCCATGAACCGCTCGATTTCTTCGATGTCGTGATCCCACCAGCGGATCTCCAGCAGCTCGGCGATCACCTCGGGTGCGTAGCGCTTGCGGATTTCCTTCGCGGGGTTGCCGCCGACGATGGTGTAAGGCTCGACGTCCCTTGTCACAACGGCTTCGGCCGCGATGATCGCTCCGTCGCCAATCTTCACGCCCGGCAGGATCGTTGCCCTTCGTCCGATCCAGACGTCGTTTCCCACAATGGTATCCCCCTTGATCGGGAGCTGATCTAGTGTTGGCGTGTGGGCCTCCCAGCCGTTTCCGAAAATATTAAAAGGAAACGTAGAGCCGTCCATCCGATGGTTGCATCCATCCATCATAAAACGCGCCTCACCGGCAATCGAGCAAAACTTGCCGATAATTAGCTTGGTTCCGAGAAATTCGTAATGATATAGCACCTGATCTTCAAACGACTCTCCATTGATCGCATAGTAGTAAGAATAATCTCCCGCGATCAGGTTCGGCATCGTGATCACGTTTTTGATAAACTGCATATTGTTGTCCCCGGGTATCGGATACTTCGCGTTCGGATTAGGACCTGGCATGCAAGTCACTCCTTTCGATTGTTCAGCAGATTGGATAGCGTATTCGGTAGCCTCATTGCCACACAAAAAAGCCCCCTGTCCCGATGTTCAGGACAGGAGGCTGTATACGCATGGAAATCCGCTGAATCCTCTCGTCAAGAGAATGCGCCATGATCCCGCATTTAAGAAGCACATGCCTAACAGGCATGACAACTTAAAAAAGCCCGCACGAATCCTATCCTAAACATCGTTTCAAACGATTGTTTTGTGTGGATAGGATTAGTAGATCATTGGCCTAAGGTCACCCTTTCATGACTTGAATGCCCTTAATTTACCATACCGCAGGCACAGGTTCAACCTTTTTTCCATAAAGCGCTGCACGATTACTAGTTTAAGTTTTGGCTATGTACACCACATCCGGCTCGACGTTCCGCGGCTGCTCGATGCGAATTTCTTCCACGCCGGCAAAACGGGACTCGAGGAGCGCCTTAAATGCCGGAGACGCCGAGGCACTCCAGAAAGACATGACGCCTCCGGGATTCAGCAGGCGGGTAAGCGCCTTCAACCCTTCCGGAGAATACAGGCTTTCGTTGTCCTGAAACACCGTCCAATCCGGCCCGTTATCGATGTCGAAACATAGCGCATCGAACGTCTCGTCAGTCTCGGATATCCATTTCAGCAGGTCGGCGCATACGACCCTCGTCTTTGGGTGGGACAGCGCGTTTCCGGAAAATGGCGCCAAATAAGTCCGGTTCCAGGCGATGACCTGGTCTTCGATTTCCACGACAGTGACTTGACCGGTTTGCGGATGATGCACCGCCTCTCCCAAAGAATAGCCGACACCTAAGCCTCCGATCAGCAGAGTCATCCCGTCTTTGGCGCAGGCATCGATGGCCGAACGGACAAGCCCTTTTTCCGACTCGCCGTTATAGGTGGCCATGAGAAACGTACCGTTACTGATCAATTCGTATTCGCAGCCCCGGCGCTGGAGCTGAATTTCGCCGCGCGGGGTATCGCAGCGTTCCACAACTTCCAATGGGTCTACTAGCACGTAACCGCCTCCCTAGAGATACTCCCATTTCTCCCACATTTCCACCGGATTCAACTCATAGATTTCTTTTTCACGATACAGGTAGTGATGCATAATGAATTCCCTGCGGATCGTGGCAAAATCGGGATGATACGTTTTAATGAACTCGTTGATTTCCTTCTCCGTATATTTTCGTCCCATATCCAGGTTTCGCACCATAAACTCAAGCACAATCAGCTTTTTCTTGAGCTGTGCCGGGATGTTCTTCAGCCGGCCGTCATCCATGATGAAGCTTTTGAGCACGGTGTCCCGAAGCTTCTCGTTCTTAGCGGACAACTGCGGCCCGGGCTGATCCTCCTGGGGCTCATAATTGCGGATCAGCTTCAGCAGCTGTCCTTCCGTACGCTCGATCATGTCCTGCGAAATCCGGTAGTACGACACGTTCTTTTCCCGGCGCTCCATGACAACCCCGACTTCCTTTAATTTGGCGATATGATGCGTGATCGTCGCAGGGGTGACACCCAGCTTCTCCGCAAGGGTCATTCCGTTGATTTCTTCTTGAGACAGGAGCACCAGAATCCGAATCCGGTTCCGGTCGGCTAAAGCCTTATAATAATTGACCAGTTTATCGAGCTGCAGAAAAACCACCCTTTATATGCGTATTAAATTTAATGTTTATTAAATATAAGGATAATCAATATTTTCGCTTCCGTCAAGAAAAGCGCTGGGGAAGCTCCTCTGTCCATAAAGCTTGCAACGGTTATTTATCAGGATCGGGCTATTGCTGGAAAAGGTACCTTCCAGAAAAAAAGACCCCCTATCGGGAGTTTGGTCATTGTGAAAATATGCTGTGTTGAAAAAAATCTAGTTTGAACGCATCCTGGTTACGCTCTTCTGTGCTTGGCTTCCTGCTCTTCGGTTACCCGATCAAGCCATTCTTCCACCAGGACGTGGAATAACCTGCTTTGTTCGATCTGCAGATTATGGCCAGCCCGATCAAGCATGACGAAGCTTGCCCGCGGATACTCGTTCGCAAACGCCCACTGATTCCGGTAACCGACGATATGATCCTGCCGGCCGGCCAGAATAAGCACGGGCTTCACATAAGGGGTGTCCAGCTTCTCCATTTCAGGCGAGAAATCATAACGCTGGCGTAAACGCTCCAGAAACGGCCGATTAGCTTTTTTGAGCCCGGTCACAATTTCCCGTTCAAACCGGCTCCAATTGTACTCGTCCTGTACCGTATGCATTCCGCTAAATTCACCCGCGTACGGATGGTTCAACTGCGACATAAACTCTTCATCCTGGGCAATGAGCTGAAATGCCGGCGCGTCGTGCTTCGCCTGTCCCGCTGTTGGACAGATCAGGAGCAGACCCTCGATTTGATGCTGACGCTTCTTGAGCAGTCCTCTGGACAAATAGCCGCCGTAAGATTCTCCAGCCAAAATAAAAGGCTCATCCCCCAAAATTTCTCCAACAAACTCATCGAGCGCCTCCAGCATATCATCCGTACTCTGGATACCGTCTGTAACGGTGCTGTCCCCCATTCCCGGCAAATCCGGATATACCCTTTTCCAGCCGGATTGGCTCTTGAACACCGGTTCCATACATCCCGTCATGAGGTGATGATCACAGGAAAACCCATGCAGCAGCAAAACCGGCTTGCCGTTGCCGTGAATCTCGTAGTGAATCGTCGTATGTTTTTGCTCGCATTTCATAAAGAATACCTCCTCACTATTTACATAGATATCTATATATTACAGTGTACCGAATAATTACATAGATGTCTATATATTTGCGGACGAAGCATTAGAACCTCTTGAATATTTGCTCCAACAGGGATTCAAGCTGAACCTGCTCCTTGTCGGAAAGTCCGCCGTATATGGTCTCGTTGAGACGGGCGGATACTTCCTGGAACACCGGCTCCAATTCTTTTCCTTTTGGCGTCAGCGAAACCAGCGTCATGCGGCTGTCTCCCTTGCTCTTTACTTTACGGACGTATCCCAGCTTCTCCAGTTTGTTTACGAGCACAGTGACCGTCGGCTGCGTCCGGTCGATTTTTTCGCTCAACACGGTTATGGGCTGCATGTCTTGGATATACAGCGCCCACAAAATATCCCCGTGTGAGGAGACAATGCCCTCGATGCCGCGCTGTTCCAGCTCGGACACGATCGTGGTGTTAATGGCGTTACGGATTTTGCTGAACATGGTGGCTGCGTTTTTTTTCATCCTAATCCCATCCTGTTTCCCAAATTATATTAAAGCTCTACGAGAAAACTTATGAATAACCGGCTATATATGTCCGCTATTCCTGCTTAAATTTATGAAAATGCAGCGTAAACGCAGTCGACTCACCTTCGGCAGAATCAACCGTCAGGCGGTGGCTGAGCTTCAGGGCCATCTGACGGGCCAAATAGAGCCCCATACCCGTGGATTTGGCTTCGGTTCTGCCCGTTCCGCCCGTAAAGCCTCTATCAAAAACACGCGGCAGATCCTCCGCCTTGATACCAATCCCCGTGTCTTCAATAACGAGCCGCTTCTCAGCGGCATCCTCCTCACAACGGAACAGGATGCGGCCGTTCTCGCCGGTATATTTGAGCGCGTTGGACACGATCTGGTCGATCATATAACCCAGCCATTTGCCGTCGGTATGAACGAAAAGTGGCTTGCCGGCCATCTGAAACTGGATTCGCTTGTTTATAAACAGCTTGGCGTATTTCTTGACGCTTGCTTTAATCAGAGGCTCCAGCGCGGTTTCGGTAATCAAGTAATCCCGGTTGAACGAGTCGATCCGTGAATAATAAAGTGCTTGCTCCACATAATGATCGATTTTGTCGATCTCGTCCTCCAGCTTGTCCATGACAGCTTCCGCATTGTGAGTCATACCGTTCTCCAGCAGGAGCCTGGACGCGGTAATCGGCAGCTTTACTTCATGAATCCATGACATGATAAAGTCTTGATGATCCTTCTTCTCATGAAGCTGCTGCTGCAGCTGGTCAGAGTGCAGGCGCTGAAGCCGCCTGGCCCATTCATTAACGATTGCTTGCTGCGGATGCTGCGGTTCGGGAAGGAGGGCTGTTACTTCCTCCATTTTACTGATCTTCATTTGCTGAAGCATCCGATAGTAAGGTCTCCGGTAATAGTAGCCGATCACCACGTACAGCGCGGCACCGGCGAAACAGATAACATTCAAGTATACCATGTTTCCTATTCCGGAAGAGCCGTCCGAATCCAAATACATAAACAGCGTCACAACGGTCATCAGCAGGATGTAGAACGCGATAAACCCGATTTTGACCTTTACATAGTCCACAAATTTCATGGTATCAGATACCCTTGCCCCTTCTTGGTCACAATATAATCCTTCTTCCCGAGGTCAGCCAGCTTCTTCCGGATTCGGACAATATTCACGGTAAGCGTATTATCGTCAATAAAACTTTCGTCCGCCCACAAGCTCCGCATCATCTTCGTTCGTCCGACGATCGTGCCTGCATGCCGCATCAGCATGTTCAGGATGATAAATTCAGTTTTGGTCAGCTCGGCCCGGTGCTCTCCGACGGACACATCCCCATCGTTCAGGTTCAGCAGTACGCCTTGATGCTCGATAACATGGGTTTGTACATCAAGGTAGGAGTACACTCTTCGCAGCATTGCATTGATCTTGGCCATCAGCACATCCATATGAAAAGGCTTCTGGATAAAATCGTCCCCTCCCATATTCATTGCCATCACCATATCCATCGGCGTCGTCCGCGAGGACAAAAAGAGGATCGGTACCTTGGACACCTCCCTGATCCGGCTGCACCAATAGTAACCGTCGAACTTTGGAAGGTTGATATCCAGAATGACCAGTCCAGGGGCTTGTTCACTGAACAAAGACATCACTTGTTCGAAATCGCTGACCAGGATCGGTTCGAATCCCCATTTCGCAAGCGAGTCCCCGATTATCTCCCGGATTACGGGTTCGTCCTCCACGACCAAAATTTTCATGTTCATCCGGTTCATCCTTTGCTCACGCACTTTATATCGTATCCTTATTGTAAACGACATCCTCCCCTGCCTCCAGCTTTTCCGCCCAATGTGACAAAATCGTTAGGTTCTTCCTGATACCGTAAGCTTTGATGCATTTTGACTCCTTTATAATGAACACTACCGGGCTTGGTAACAGCAAAGAACAAGGAGAGATTTTATGCAAGGACATGGTAAAATAGCGCTGACCTCAGCAGTGGCGAAGCAGAGATTTCCCGGACCGTGGGCCGGGGGAATCGCCTTGATCGTTTCGCCTATACTGCTTCTGGCGGGCATCCTGCTCCGCTCACCGTATCACTTTTTCTTTCCCGACCAATTGGCAGCTTATGACGAGCATCCGCTGCAAATGACGGCTTCGTACAGCCTGTTCGGGGCCGGGATTATCATGCTTTGGCCGGCCGTCCTGCTGCTGGTCCAGTCGATCGGCGTTTCGAAACCGCGCTTCGCGCTTTGGGGCGGATTATTCGCCATTTCAGGCCTGTTTGCCCGCACCTTCCATGCAGGAGTCGACCATCTGGCTTTTCAGCTGGTGAAAACGGGCGGCGTTGGTCAGGCGGTGAACACGGTCGGAGATGCGTACGGTGCCTTCCACATCTACAGCACTTTTAATCTGGCTATCATCTTAGGATGGATCGTGCTGGCCATCGGCTCTTACCGTTCCGGAACGCTCGGCTTGTTCCAATCCGCAGCACTGGCACTGGCCAGCGCACTCCCGCTCGGCGTTTTGAAAGGAACGACGCCATGGTCCATCGCGGCAGCCGGAGGGCTTGCCGTCGCTTTTATTCCGTTCGGATGGACCATACTGCGCAGCATCCCTTTTCCCGGATGGTTGAAAATAGGAACTTGGACGCTGATCGTTTGCGCCGGGATTTCCGTGTTCACTTTGTTCGGCCGCATGGGTTAATGAAGTCTAATACAGACCCCCATTAAGGAGGAGACACAATCAATGAATGTCGTCATCGAAGGCAAACAAATCTCCAAAGTATACGGCTCGGGAGACAGCGTCATATCCGCCCTGCAACACATCGACCTAACCGTCAAGGAAGGCGACAGCGTGGCTGTTATGGGACCGTCAGGCTCAGGAAAGACGACGCTGCTCAATATTTTGGCCACCATTGATTCCCCGACCTCGGGCGAGGTAGTGATCGACGGACACAACATCCTGAACATGAACGAAGACCAGCTGTCTTCGTTTCGCCGAGACCGGCTTGGCTTCGTTTTTCAGGATTACAACCTGCTCGATACGCTGACAGTTAAGGAAAATATCGTGCTTCCGCTGGCCATTGCCAAAATGAATGTCGGGCAGCTGGAGCAGCGGGCAAGCGAGGTTGCGGTCCGGTTCGGGATCCAGTCGATTCTGGACAAGTATCCGTACCAGATATCGGGCGGGCAGAAGCAGCGCACGGCCGCTTCCCGGGCAATCGTGACGAAACCCGCGCTGCTGCTGGCCGACGAGCCTACCGGGGCGCTCGATTCCAAATCGGCAACCGACTTTCTGGAGAGCCTGAAGGAACTGAACGAACAGGAAGGAACTACAGTTCTGATGGTTACCCACGACGCCTATGCCGCCAGCTACTGCAAGCGGGTGATTTTCATCAAGGATGGAAGCCTGTTCACCGAATTGGTCAAGGGAAGCCAGTCACGAAGGGACATGTTCAAAAAAGTGCTGGATGTACTGGCCGTACTGGGAGGCGGAGCCATTGACGCTGTTTGACGTAGCGAAGAAAAATATTCAGGGGAACGTCAAAAACTATTTAATCTATCTGCTGTCCATGATCTTCAGTGTCATGATTTACTATATTTTCGTGTCGCTTCAATATAGCCAGGCTATCGCTGAAGGACTTCAGTCCTCCGAAAGCCTCAGGGCCGTTCTGTCCCAGGCATCCGTCATCCTGATCTTATTCACAGCCATATTCGTATGGGGCTCGAATGCCTTCTTTACCCGAAAAAGAAAGAAGGAGGTTGGTTTATATGCTCTGCTCGGTATGCGAAGACAAACGATCGCCCGGATGCTGTTCTATGAAAACCTGATCATGAGTCTGGTTGCCTTGATCTTGGGCGTCTTTCTCGGCACCCTTTTATCGAAGCTGTTCACAATGATTTTACTGAAGCTGCTGGATAACCCGGTCCGAGCCGGGTTTGAAATTCACATTGAGGCCATTGGTCAAGTTTCATTGGTATTTGCGGTCCTGATTTTGATCACTTCCATGCAGGGCTACAGGTTGATCTATAAGTTCAAGCTCGTGGAGCTATTCCAAGCCGAGCGAAAAGGCGAGCATGCGCCCCAAATTTCTCGGCTCGCTGCAGGGCTGTCCGTCATCCTCATTGCTCTGGGTTACTGGACTGCTTTTAAACCTGTAAGTACGACCCAAGGTATTCTTGTCAACTTCTCCATCATTTTTATTGGACTAGGCGCAGGCACCTATCTGTTGTTCCGCTCCCTTGTCATTGTGCTCTTACAGCTGTCATCACATCATAAAAAAAGGTATTACCGCGGCATCAACATGATCGGCACTTCCCACCTGCTCTACCGGATCCGCAGCAATACGGTCATGCTGACCACGATCGCGCTGCTCAGTTCCTTGACCTTGTGCGCGGTAAGCGTTGGCTACAGCTTTTTTTATACCCAAAAGCAGAGCGCCGAACAGGAGATGCCGTTCAGCTACACCTACGCCGCTTCGGAAAACGGGCTTGATGCAACGGCCAGACAACTCATTCTCTCGGACGCCAAGCATTCGGTTATCGCCGAAATCGACCTTCCTGTGATTGCGACCGATGCCGATCTGACCCGGTTTGCCTATCATCCGGGAAATTACGAGCCAAATGAGGTTCCCGTAAAGCTGATATCTGCATCAACGTATAATCAGGCCGCTTCGACACTGAGCTATAAAGAACGCCTTCAGCCCGCAGGTCGGGATGTTGTCCTCGTTCGCCCATTGTACACGAACCTATCGGCTGATGAGGTACAAGGAAATCGAATATCCGTCACCACAGGGAATGAACAGGTGAGCTTAGAGGTGACTGGGGTTGCTGAAGGACGCATCCTTCCTTGGGGCTATCCGGATCTGTGCATCGTCATGAGCGACAGCCTGTTCAGCCAGTTGAGCAAGAGCCTCGAAGCCAGCACCTATAAAGCCTTTAAAGTCAGAGGCCAGGAAACGACGAAGGAAACGGCAACGGCGCTCATCAAGCTTTCTGGAGACGGAAGCGGAATGGCAACATTCTATCAGCAGTACCGCCAGAATGTGGAGAACGCCGGCATCAACGTCTTTACGCTCGGATTTCTCGGGCTGGTCTTTCTGGCAGCCACCGGGAGCATCATCTACTTTAATCAGTTGACCGAAGCGGAAGCCAGCAAAGGAAGCTATGGCATTTTGCGAAAAATAGGCGTAAGCCGTAAAGATATCCGCCGGTCTGTCGCCAAGCAGGTGCTGTTCGTGTTTGGACTCCCGCTGATTGTCGGACTGGTGCACAGCATCATGATGCTAAAGGCACTTGCCGGCATTAACCTGATCAGCGGCCTCTTCGCCGTTCCGATCCTTCTCTCCGGCGGGGCTTATCTTCTGATCTATCTCGCCTATTATGCGTTTACGGTCAAAACCTATTATCGGACCGTATCGGCACAGCTATAAATATAGCAAAGGGGATGCCCGAGGTGTATAACCACGGGACATCCCCTTTTTCAATCGGTGAGGGCAGCAGGCAATTCTTACCTAGTACAGCAAATCCTTGCCGTACTGCTCTCCCTCCAGCATATCGTAAACCACAAGCTTGTAATCGTTCAGCAGCGACTGCTGCTCCGGCGTCAAGGCTGAGATCACGGCGTTATCCTTGCCGATTAATACGCTTTTGTTCAAGCCGGGAATTTCGGACTTTACTTTCTCCAGCAGCTTGTAATACGCCGGCATACTCTGGCCGGACAGCTCGAACACGGTCGGCCCGATAAAAGCGGGACTCATCGTGCCCGGAGACTTGCTGCCGATATCAAAGTTGGCCAAGTAGATCAGCTTCGTCTCATGCTTCAGGCGCGGGTTGTCGTTAAATCCGGCCTGGGCATACACCCCGGAGGACAATGCCGGCAGGTGATCGCCCCAGAACGCGACGATCGTCGGCCGCTGAATCGTCTTCAGCTGCTGGCTCAAGTAAGCCACCGCCTCATCCGTCAGCTTGGTATCATGCGTATACGTTTCCAGCTCGTCTTTGTATTCCGGTTTGACGCCGGAAACCGTAATCGTGTTCGAACCGTTCAGTCCCTTGGTAAACGGAAAATGGTTCTGCATCGTCACCAGGTGCAGGAACGTCGGCTTGCTCGCCGACTTCAGCTCACGGACCGCTTCCTGTACGGCAGCCATGTCGGAAATGTAGCCATTCGGCGTATACCGCTTGGCGTTCGGCAGGTCCTTCTCGCTCGTGAATTGGTCGAAGCCGAGAATCGGATACACCCGATTGCGGTTGTAGAACGTGTCATCGAACGGATGCAGCGCCAGCGCCTCGTACCCCCGGTCCTTCAGAATGCTGACGATGGAAGGCAGTGAGGACATTTTGACAATTCGCTGCTGGTACGGAATCGACCCGTCCTTCAAAAAATACATCGACAGGCCGGTCAGCGCCTCGAATTCCACGTTAGCCGTGTTGCCTCCAAACTCAGGGGACAGCAGAAAACCATCCGGCGTCGATTGGGCATTCTGGTGAATAAACTTCAGCGGATCCTCGCTGAACGTATAGGACGGCATCCGGGTCGGATCAAAAAAGGCCTCGTCCATCATATACATAATATTCGGCTGCTCTACCGCTTTGGTTGGCGGCGTATCGGTAGATGTCCCGTATTTTTGCGCGATGGCTTCGATCGCTTCTTTGCTGTAACCCTCAGGTTTTTCGATCAGGTTCTGCATCAGGTTGCCGGCGAAGGCGTACACGAACCCGTTCTGGGCGTAGTTGACCTTCTGGTTCCACGGAATGTTCTGATACTTCAGCGATGTGGCCAGCGCATGCTGGCCTCCGACCATTTGAATAAATCCGCCGACTGCCACCAGCGAGATAATGCCGAGCGTGATCCGCAGCGGAAGACGGACCTTGACCTTTGGCAGCTTCAGCATCAGATAGATTAATGCCGCAACGAGCAGCACCGAGACAATGACCGCTGTAGGCGAAATCATGCCCTTCGTAATTTTCGTCATTTCCTGGGCGTTCTTGATCTGCATCAAATCCCATGGGAATAAAGGCTCGCCCGTTGTGGACAGCTTCTCATAATTGGCGATCCCGAGAACAACGCATACGATAAAAGCGATCAACGCCCCCGTATAGACGTTCGGAATAATCATGGCACAGACCAGTAGTACGAAAAAGAAAAACAAACTGCCGGACAAATAGAGCCAGTAATATTGGGAAATCCAGTTCAGCACGCTTCCGATATTCATTCCGAGCGAAGCCGCCTGCATGAAGAAGTTTAAAATAAAACCGCCGAGCAGCAAGGAGAAAAGGGTTATCCCCACCCGCCTGGACGGCACAAATAATTGGCGCACGGTATCACTCCCATCTGTTCTCAAGCGAACAGTATACGCCAATTATCTTAAAAAAACATTAAAATCATACGAAAATTTAACATTGTCTTCATATTGACAATACAATTCTGTGAATTAACAAACCCCCACGGAAATACCGTGAGGGTCCATTCATACATATATCTGCTTGCTAACTTTGCTAGAAGCTGTTCACCATTGCATCGATTTCTTGCATTTGTTTAGCAGATAATGGGCCAAGGGATACAGCACCTGCCAGTTCCTCCACCTGCCGTCTCGTTTTAAAGCCCGGAATCGGGATCGCGGCATCGCTTCTCGCCCACAACCAGGCAAGGGCTCCCTGAACCAGCGTCCGCTCGCCGCTCGTCAAAATTTCTTTGATGGCGTCAAGCTTCTCAATGAACTCGGGAAGGGGGCTGCCGTCTTTAAAGTACCTCACCCAGTCATGCCCGCTGCCCCTGACATCGGTATTCGGCAGGCTTGTCTCCGGCCGGAATTTGCCGCTCAAAAGCCCCATCGCCAGCGGCGTGTTGTTAATGCTTGCAAGTCCCAACCGCTCGCAAACGGCCACGACGTCACGGTTGTCATGGAACACATTTTGCTCATGCTGAATGGCGGCTGCATGCGACCGGCTGGCGAAAAATTCGGCGTTCTCCGCATCACCCGTGCTCCACCCGTATGCCCGGATAAGCCCCTCCCCGCGCAGACGTTCCAGCGGATCGATCACGGACTCCATCTCTTCGCGGGTCAATGAACCCGGATGAATTTGCAGCAAATCGATGTAATCGGTCCCCAGCCGTCGGAGCGAACGCTCGCAGGCAAAGCGGACATAGGAAGGCGAGACATCGTAACGCAAATGTACTTCCCTGTTCGCGGCGTCCTGCAAAAATCCGAATTTAGTGGCGATGACCACTTGATGGCGGCGCCCCTTGACCGCGCGCCCCAGCACTTCTTCACTATGTCCGGTTCCATATGCGTCGGCCGTATCAAAGAAGGTTACTCCCATGTCCAGCGCCGTATGAATGGCCGCCTCCGATTCCGCATCGTCCACCTCGCCCCATCCGTCGGGCAGGCCGCCGAGCGTAAAGTTTCCGCCAATCGCCCAGCAGCCGAGCCCCAACGGACTTACAGGAATACCGGATGATCCCAAGGTTCTGTTCATCAACATTTCCTCCCTTTTCGCTTGTGTACGGCTTCATTATAATAAGGAAAATGGCTTGTGATCAGAGCCAATACAGGCGATTTTGGAAGAACCAATTCAAATGCAAACTGCCGACAAGGTTTGTCGACAGTTTGAGCCGGGAATGTCCGAGTCATTCGTTTGTAAAGTAGTTCTGATCGATGTCAGCAATCAATCCAGGCTGCACGGGAGACCATCCCAATTGCTCTTGAGTCCGGGTGCTTGAGGCCGGGTTGTCCATCTTTACCATGGCCGCAAGAAAACCAAAATGTTCATCAGCCTTCTCGGGGGAAATGGCTTTTACCGGCACTTCAAGGCGTTGGCCAATGACATTGGCGATATTTTGGAACGGGATTGCTTCTTCGCCGACACCGTGCAGCCGTGCGCCGGCAGGAGCCTTTTCCAAGGCCAACCGGAACAGATGCGAGAGGTCAAGAAGGTGCACAGCCGACCATCGATTAGAACCATTGCCTAAGTATGCCGAGACACCTTTGGTCTTGGCTAGATGGATGAGTGCCGGGATGAATCCATGATCGCCTTTGCCGTGTACGGACAACGGGGGCCGCACCACCGATACGCGCACACCTCGTTGGGCGAATGACAGTGCCGTCTCTTCGGATGGGATCCGAAGCGCTGCGAACGACTGTGAATCCAGCGGGTCCTCTTCCATCGCGAGACGCCCCGGTCTAAGAAGGGCCGTACCGGATGTGACAACGAGGGGCCGATTCGTTCCCGCGAGCGCTTCGCCCAACGTCTCGATCGCTCGCCGGTCCGCTTCGGCGGTGTCTATAAAGTTCGTGGTTTCGTCAAAGTTGTTAAAATCCGTGTTAAAAGCCGTGTGAATGACACCTTCCGATGCCTCCACGCCAGCTGTAAGGCTGTCGAGATCGTGGAGGTTGCCCGGATGCACCTCAACCCCGGCGGCAGCCAATGCTTCAGCCGATTTGTCTGAGCGAGCAAGCCCCACCACATGATGTCCGGCACCCAAGAGTTCGCGGACGACAGCGGAACCGATAAAGCCTGTTGCTCCTGTAACAAAAACACGCATAGTAAAGTCCTCCTAAAGCTGTAGAGTAGTTTAGCTGCTTGCATCTCTTGCGGTGGTGATCTCTTATCCCCCTCGCCGCTGATCCAACGCTAAACTTAGCATACTCCACAGCTCACCCCGATCTTTGCCTGATCCTCGCTACTCTTTGCCTGATATTCTGGAATGCTTCCCGAATCTGATCGAACCCTGGCCTCACCCACACCATACCGTTCGGTCAGTCCATGATTCGTTCTCTTTGACGCAATCTGGAAACGTCCCTTCTTGGCGGGTGTCCGAAATAAGCGCTGTAATCCCGGCTGAACTGGGAGTCGCTTACATACCCTACAAGCCGGCATGCAGTGGTCGCGTCCATTTGGCGAGATAACATCAGATGCCGGGCTTCTTGAAGGCGCAGCGCCTTTTGGTATTGCAGCGGGCTCATCGACGTGACTGACTTAAAATGCTTGTAAAAAGTGGACACACTCATATGCTCCAATTCCGCTAAGTTTTCAACCTTTATTTGCTGAGAAAAATGGTCGCGGAGCCAAGCAATGGCCTTCACCACAGGCTGCATTTCCGAGTCAGCAATACCCATTTCGGCAACATGAACGCCGACGGGGCTGCGCAGAAGCCGTATTAAAATCTCATCCACTGCGAGTGGAGCCAGCAATTCGGCATCCCCGGGGTGAAATAGATACTCTATCAGTCTTGACATCGTCCTTACTATGCCTAAGTCTGCGTTAGTGACGTAGCATGCGCTCCGTTCATGAATTGGAGGCAGTCCCTGGGGATACACTTTCAGGACCAACTCGGCGATTCTTTGCGGATCCAGATCCAGTCTGACACCGAGCAGCGGCTCGGAATGACTTGCTTGTGTGGTCTGAACAGCAACCGGCAGGGCCGCGGGTGTCACAAACATATCCGATTGGCCGATTCGATGAACCTCCTTCCCGACCGTGATGTCCTTGGCTCCTTGCACAACGATTCCCAAAGAAGGCGAGTAAAAGGTTTTAACGTTGTCCATATCTACTCTTGAATAGCGGCCGATGAACAAACCAGGGATGCGCTGATCAAAGGCACCGTCATGTGGAGCATACAGGTAGATCAGCTGTATCAGCCGGGCTGTTTCGGCTTCAAGCGTCCCCCCGGCGTCAGGATATGCCGATGGAACCGCATGTTCATTCATTAGCTGCACCGTTTTTAACAACTCCTCATATCATATACTTCCTCCCTTAACGATAGCTTCGATACTCTTTCATCTCAAGGCTCAATTAGAATGAACACCGACGGCTTCTGTCTCGGACGTGAAAAAGGTGCTGCGAATAAACTCCGGATTGCCCAGCAGCGGCCGTCCTATGGCGATAAAGTCCGCCAGTCGATCCGTTAGGATGAACTCGGCAAGCTCTTTGGAGTAAATTTTACCCACGGCAATGATGGGAATACTCACGTATTGCTTTATAATGGAGGCATAGGGTACCTGATACCCGTCGGGCGTCGCGGCGGGATTGACCGGGAGCAGGCCTCCGGAAGACACGTCAACGGCATCGATCAGTGGCTCCAGGGAAGCGGAGATTTTCGCCACATCTACGGGCGTAAGGCCCCCTTCGGTAAAATCGGACGCGGATACGCGGATCAGTACCGGATAGTCGCGTCCTACCTCCGAGCGGACGGCTTCCAAAATGTCACGGAGAAACCGGGTTCGTTTTTCCGGCGAGCCGCCATATGCATCTGTCCGGTGGTTGGACAGCGGGGAGAGGAACTGATGCACCAAATGGCCGTGTGCCGCGTGCACTTCGATGCCATCAAAGCCGGCTTCCAGGCTTCTTCTGGCAGCTTGCCGGAAATTTTCGATCTCGCTCTGGATATCCAACAAGCTCATTTCTTCCGGAATCCCGTATTCGTCGTCGTAGGCAATCGGACTCGGTGCTAGCAGACGAGCCCCCCCGTTTCTCCACGACTTTCTGCCGCCATGCGTAAGCTGAATGAAAACCGGCGTGTTTTTGGCGTGAACGGCTTCGACCACTTTTTTCAAAGGGGCGACATGCTCATCCGTAAAAATGCCGATGTCGTTGCTGAACAGCCTGCCGTTCGGCGATACCCCGGTCGATTCCAGCATGACCATCGCGGCTCCGCCGGCAAGCCGTCCGTAGTGGTTCACGTGATAATCAGTGGCGAACGCTTCGGGCGTCCCCTGGTTCTGCTGCATGGGGGAAACGATCAATCTGTTGCTCAGCTTCAGACGACCGATATGTTTTTCGCTATATATGATGGTTTTCATGGTAAACTCCTCCTAAGACTCTTGTATATGGATTTCTTAACTCCATTGTAAGAATCACAGGGGCAGCGTTACATACAAAAACCAAGTTATTCCTACCCATATACTTTGAATTTGAAGTTATTCACCGATCCGGAATTTATAATTTGAAGGTTCTGTCCGGAATCTTAATCAAGAGGCTTGCTCTACCTGGATATTTTCAAATGACGAAAGGAGTTCACTTTATGGACCAAATTGACCTGCGTATTTTAGATATTCTGCAAAAGGATGCCCGTATTTCCATTTCCGAGCTGGGCCGCATGATCAACATGTCCGGTCCGGCCGTGACCGAGCGGATCCGCAAGCTGGAGGATAAAGGCGTCATAGCATCCTACCGGGCGGTGCTGTCTCCTGATAAAATAGGCAAACCGATCACCGCGTTTATTCTCGTGCAGGCCGATCATTGCAACGCATTGACCGAATTCTGCTCCCAGTCTCCCGACGTGCTTGAGCTGCATCAAATCAGCGGTCAATATAATTTTATCCTGAAGGTGGTTGCGGCTTCGATGCAATCGCTGGAGGAGTTCCGGATGGCCTGCAGCAAGTACGGCTTCACGCAGACGATTACCGTGCTGTCAACGACGTTTGATTCCAAAGCTTTTGCGCTGGACGAACCATAAGCATCCGCATGAAACTTGTGCACCGCTTGTACGGCGTTTCGCCTGAACTATAATTGGGGGATGACAGAACATGAAGGATGATGGAAACAAGCCTGCGCCATTTTTCGAGCTTGTAACCCAAGGTACGGGCAATGGATTGAAGCAGCACGACTTGTCCGGTTTGATCTGGCACGATGAAGTAATGACGTTTGATTCGATGTATGAAGCCCAAGTATGGGCATTGGACGAACCCTATAACAAACTCGGCTGGGAGTATGACGGGTACCGGACGGCCGATCCGAAGATCGCCGGCGCCCTGGTATGGGAGCTGATGAAAGCGAAGACCGCGGGTTACGGCAGGCGTGAGGTGTTTGCCGACGAGCAGCACGTCGATAAAACAACGATCTATCGGGTATGGGTCAAATGGACCCGCCCCGAGCCCGGGGCGTTACATTCGGATTAAAGCGTTCTTTGCAGCTTAACCTCAAATTCCGGTCTCGTGATGTACTCCATATATTGGATTTTACCGTTAAAGTCCAGGTAAGCCTGATAGCGGAGCCGGATGGCCGGGGCAGTTACGAGGTCGAGCACCTGACTTTTCGGCACCCAGCGGCTGTCTGAAGTCTCTTCAGATGTGCACAGCTCCCCTCCCGTCGGTGTACATACAAAGTCCAGCATCAGCTTGGTCGGAACCGGGGTTTGTCCGTCATGCCACAGGTAGCTGCCCGTATTGGAATAAATCCCGATCAGATGCGTCACTTCGGTATCAATTCCGCTCTCTTCCTTGATTTCTCTGGTCAGGGCATCCATCAGGTTCTCACCATTCTCCACCTGGCCGCCGGGAAAAACCCAACCACCGTGTCGTGTCTTGACCAAGAGGATATCCCCGCGGCCATTCTCAACAAAACCTCCGACGGCTCCGATATGCGTAGGCATCATCATGCAATCAACCTCCAAGTAAATGATTATGTTTCTGCAAAAAACAAGGCTGCCGGGCAGGCCCGGCAGCCGCTTCCCTATCGAAGTGCTTTAGACTTCGTCCCAGATCCGCTTCAGGTTTTCAAGGCCAAGCTTCGTGCCCTCGCGGCACTCCTCCATGCCCTCGAACTCCAGCGTAATGTAACCGTCGTAGCCGGATTCCTTGATCAAACGGAGCACCCGCCGAACGTCAATATCGCCCTGCCCGAAGATAGCTCCCCGCAAATAGTTGCCATGTGAGGTAAGAAACCAGGCGCCGCCTCCCGGATTTTGGTCCGCCGGACGGATATAGAAATCCTTCACGTGCACAAGCGATGCATAAGGGAGATTCCGCTTAACGCCGACAAGCGGCTGCTCATCGACACAGAGGAAGTTACCGACATCGAGCGTTGTTTTGAAATTGGTACGGTCCACGGCCTGCAGCACGCGCTGAACGCGGTCACTGGCCTGAACGCTCATGCCGTGATTCTCGACGGTGGTCGTGATGCCGAACCCCGCCGCATAATCGGCGATCCGCCGGCAGCCTTCGACGATCTGGTCCAGGTTGGCTTCGAGATAATCGATGCCCCGCTTCTCCGGCGGCAGCGTAAATGCTGTCACGTCATGACGCATATGCTTCATGCCCAATCGGTGAACGGTGTCCACATGCCGCTTGATGCGTTCAATTTCCTCTTCAAAGGCTTCCGGCGTATCCTGCACGAAGTTGGCCGGCATCGAATAATTGGACAGCTCGATTCCTTTGGCAGCGGCCCGCTCACGAACCGCATCGGCCAGCTCCGGCTGATCCTCCAGCGTAAATCCGTACGGTACGATCTCCATATGTTCCCCGCCCTGCTCCGAAATCCAGTCGATGACGTCCAGTACGGTCATCTCTCCCGCCTTAATCGCTTGCAAAAGGCTGTATGTACTTACTCCAGGCTTCATTCGCGTAATCCCTCCGGTCTGTTGTTAAATTTCTTCTGTCAGTTCCAGTTCGATGACCGTATCCAGTTCATCCGGCAGATCGCCGCCGGCCAGGTGAATAAACGCACCGCTGTCCGTATCCGAATATTGATCGGCCATCCAAGGCGTTTCCACGTGCAGCTCGCTGCCGTCCGACAGCAGGCGGGCTTTCTTGATCTTCCCCTTCAGTCCCTGGAAGTAGATCGGGCCGATGCCGCGGTCAAAAATATGGGCGTACAGCTTATTGCCTTTTTGCGTATACCGCCCCCACTCCGGCTTGGGAAGTGCCGCAATCCCGCAGCCGTAAATGCTGTCCCCGTTCCGGCGCAGCCATTCACCGACAACGGACAAAATGGCCAGGGACTCCTTCGGAATTTCCCCTTTGGCGTCCGGTCCGACGTTCAGGAGCAAATTGCCGTTTTTGCTGACGCATTCCACCAGCGCACGGATGACCTGTCTCGGAGACTTATAGTTTTTGTCCGTCGCATGGTAGCCCCAATGGTCGTTTAGGGTAATACATGCCTCCCACGGAATCGGCTCGCCCAGATCATTCACGATGCCGCGCGGCGGAATAATCTGTTCAGGCGAGAAGAAGTCGCCCGCGTATTCCTCCGGCTCCGCCGCCATAATATTGCCGCCCAAGCGGTTGTCGATGACGATGTCCGGCTGCAGGGAGCGGATCATCCGGATCAGCTCGGTGGCGCGCCACTTTTCGCCGGTCATATCATCATATGAGAAATCGAACCACATAATATCGATTTTTCCGTAGTTGGTCAGCAGTTCCCGGACCTGTCCGTGCATGTACTCCAAATACCGGTCGAATTTCTCCTCCCGGTTTTTGTACGATTCTTCTGCACGCATCGGGTGCTGGCGGTCGCCGAAGGCAGGATAATCCGAATGGTACCAATCGATCAACGAATAATAGAAACCGACCTGCAGCCCCTCTTCGCGAAACGCATCGACATACTCGCGGATCAGGTCTCTTCCAGCCGGCGTATTCGTTGCTTTGTAATCCGTCAGCTCGCTGTCAAACAAGCAGAAGCCGTCATGATGCTTGGTCGTCAGCACGGCGTAGCGCTGTCCTGCCGCTTTGGCCGCCTTGGCCCATGCACGCGGATCATACAGAGTCGGATTAAAGTCCTCAAAATAGGCTTGGTACTGTTCATTCGTGATGCGCTCCTGGCTCCGTACCCATTCGCCTCTGGCCGGAATCGCATACAATCCCCAATGAATAAACAGGCCAAAGCGGTCGTTCATTAATGTTGCCGTTCTTTCAAAACGCGGATTCATGCCCTATTCGCCCTCCAATAGCTGTATTCTTGACTTGTGCCGCAGCAAAATTCGACAGCGTTGCTTACTGCACTGCCGGACGACACTCCCTTATTCTTCGTTCCGGCATCCGGGATACCCTTTTATTCAAACTCGCTTTTTTCCCACGAAATCTAGTCATCCGAAATTGTTAAAATTTGAAAAATACAAACAAACGTTCTATAATGGATGAAACAAGACGCCTTGAAACCGAATCGATGCGGAAAACGGAGGGAAATCAATGAAACTGCACCTGATCAACAGCACGCGGACGAATAATTTTAATGACCCCGGTATGATGGGAAAAATCCAGGCCATTTGGGACGAAGCCTCGGGCAAGGTCGAGCGGCATCGCGACATAGTATACGGTATTTATTATGATTATGAGAGCAATTACAAGGGAGACTATTCGTTAAGCGTCGCAACCGAGAATGACTCAGGCGATGCTTGGATAGAAATCCCGGATGACGCGACATACGAGGTTTTTACGGTAGACACCGCTGATGAAATGGGCATCGTGAAAACGTGGAGAAGCATCTGGGAGAAAGAAGAAGCAGGCGAGTTACGTCGGACTTATACTTATGATTATGAGAAATACCACCCCGGCGGAGAAATAGAAATATACATAGCCGTAATGTAACCAAACCGCTAAGTAACGAAGTGTAATGAATACCGTCATGGTTTATGATAAAAAGGTCACACCTGGATTCCCAGGCGTGACCTTTTGGCATAGGAAGTTTAAGTTGTTCTCCTGTCAGACCCGCCGGTCAGCATCCGCCGTTTGTCCGCGTCCGGATCACGGGTAACCTCGCTGTGTGCACCGAACACCATCGTCCAGCGTTCCTCCGCATCGTACGCAGGCCACGGCAGAGAAGGCGTTGAGGGCTGTCCGCGCTTGGCAAAAGACGTCCAGGCCTCCTGCATGCGTTCCGCCACGCCCCTCATCTCTTCGTTCACCGGCATACCTGCGCCTGCAAGCAAGTCTAGATTGTTAAACACAAACGGAATTTCGGCGGAATGAAAGGCCGTTCCCAGCAGCGGATCGCCCGGCACCATCGCATAATCGTAACGGTACATCCATACCGCCGCATGCGGCAGCTGGGCTTCTGCGAACTGAAGGGCCGACCTCCAGAAGAACAGCTCGGTCATCGCCTGTCGCTGTCCCTCCACCGTGGCCGGATACGCTTCGATCCAGCTCGCCGCTTCCTTCGACCCGGTCACCGCTGTATACGCCCGGGCGTTCTGTTCCTTGGTCAGCATCGGCATGCCTTCCGGTATAAAAAGCGCCCCCTCATCCCGGTTCGTACCAATGATGATTTCGATGCCGGCCGCGGAACCGGCGGCCACCGCTTCCAAAGGCGTGACGGGCAGCAGCTTCCCGTCGACGACCGGCTGGAACAGCATGACGGCACTCGCTCCGGCCGCCTGTTTTAACTCGTCTGCCGCTCTTAGGATATCCTCAGCAGGCACTTCTTGCATCCGCTCCAGCTGATCTTCCGGAATGCCAAGGATATCCAGCAGTCCCTTCGTAAGCAGCCTGCCATGGGAGTCCGAGATCGCCTGGGAAGCCCCGCTCTGCATAATCGCCCGGGTGAACAAGCCTTGTGCCGCAGGCATTGCGAGCAGCGCCGCGATGCTCATGCTTCCCGCCGACTCACCAAATACGGTCACCTGCTGAGGATCTCCACCGAAAGCGGCGATGTTTTGCTTCACCCAGCGCAGCGCTTCGATTTGGTCCAGCAGACCGGCGTTGCTTAAATAACCGTCTTCGGTCTCTCCGGAAAATGGGGAAAAATGCGTAAAACCGAGAGGACCCAGCCGGTAGCTGAGGCTGACGACAATCAAGCCTCCCCGGCGCGCCAGCTCGGAGCCGTCGTAAATGGGCAGTCCGCCGCCGCCCGTCACGAAGGCGCCGCCATGGATCCACACCATGACCGGAAGCGGCTGCGGTGCCGGCTCGTCAGGGGCCCACACATTGACGTACAGGCAGTCCTCGGACTGCGGGATCTGATCCCGTTTCAGTCTAAAAGCGCCACCCGTAGGGTTGACGCGCTGCGGGGCGAGCGGTACCGTCATGTCCCCGGATCTGACGCCTGCCCACGGCCGTGCAGGAAGCGGTTTCCGGAAACGCCGCTCGCCGACGGGGGGCTCGGCGTAAGGAATCGCCTTCCAGGTCCGGACGCCGTTCTGAACATATCCTTGAATCAGGCCATTATGAGTACGGATGAGGAGTTGGTCCAATTTCGTTAACATCCTTTCTAGCGTTGGAATCGTTCTACCATTGTAACACTAAAAATTGGACAAAGCCTAACCGAAGCTCGGTGCAAAAAACCATCTATCGACAACTACTTAAGGAAGCCAGCGCCAAGAAAAAAACCTGTCTATTTAGACAGGTGCTAATCGCTTGTGGTGCAGATAAGGTGTCGGCTGCCTTTATCTTGCCGCCCCTTCCTTTTGGCTGCGGTAGGCCCAATGATTCGTCGGACCGCTCCCGCCGCCAATGCCGAGCGCGTTCTCGATGGCCGCCTGGATGAATTCACGGGCCGTCCGTACGGCCTCGTTGACCGGGCTCCCTTTAGCCAGCTCAGCGGCGATCGCAGCCGAGAAGGTACATCCCGTTCCATGTGTATGACGCGTGTCAATCCGACTTCCTTCCAGGGTCGAAAAGGATTTTCCGTCGAAGGTAAGATCAACCGCCTTGTCAGACGCTTCGTCATGTCCGCCCTTGATCACAACCATCGCCGGACCGTAAGCCGCGATGCGGTAGGCCGCCTCGCAGCGTTCTTCCATCGACCGGATCGCCATCCCCGCGAGCACTTCCGCCTCCGGAATGTTCGGCGTAACGACAGCTGCCAGTGGCAGCAGCTTGTTCTTCAGCGCGTCAACAGCGTCCTGCTGCAGCAGCCGCGCGCCGCCTTTGGCAACCATAACCGGGTCGACCACCACGTTCCTCCAGCCAAAAGCGGCTATACGTCCTGCAACGGCCTCAATAATATCCGCGCTGAACAGCATACCGGTTTTGACCGCATCTACGCCGAGGTCGGTGCCCACGGCATCCATTTGTTCGGCTGCCGCGGCCGCAGGAAGCGGATAAACGCCTTGTACCCCGAGTGTGTTTTGAACAGTAATGGCTGTAATGGCCGACATACCGAATACGCCGAGCTCCTGGAACGTTTTGATATCCGCCTGGATGCCTGCCCCGCCGCCGCTGTCAGAACCGGCTACCGTCAATGCTTTCGGGATGCTCATTGCACAAATCCCCTTCCTGCCGACTCCAGAAGAGCGGTAATGGTTCCTTCCTCCAGCGGATGCCGGTCCATTACAGACAACGCGTCGAGGAAAGCGATTTGGAAGCTTCCCGGCCCCTCAATGCCTGCCCGCTCAAATGCCCGAACGGCCGCTTCACCGTAGTACGCCAAGGCGGCCGCGCCGACGGACAGCAGATCGGATTCGACCGCTCCAAAGGCGGCGATCACCGATGTCAGCAAGCAGCCGGTTCCAGTGACTTGGGTCAGCATCGGATGTCCGCCCCGGATCAAGTATCCTCTCGTTCCGTCGGTGATCACATCTTCTTGCCCGGTAATAGCGACGAGAGTCCCCAGACGGTGTGCAGCCCGTGCCGCCAAGTCGGCGGGAGCGGATTCCCCCGCCTCACCTGCGTCGACGCCTTTAATCGCGCCGGATTCACCAATGAGATGGGCGACCTCCGCTGCGTTGCCCCGAACCAGAGACACGCGGACCTCGCGCAAAATCCGCAGCGCAGCCTCCGTGCGAAATGCGGTCGCTCCCGCGCCGACGGGATCCAGGAACACCGGAACACCATGATCATTTGCCGATCGGCCGGCGATGATCGCCGCTTCCACCAATTCGCTGCTCAGGGTTCCGAGATTGAGGACGACGGCTTGGGCGACCCGAGCCATATCGGCCACCTCCTCTTTGGCATAGGCCATAACCGGGGAGGCGCCAAGGGCAAGCAGGCCGTTGGCCGTAAAGTTGGTCACGACCACATTCGTCATGTTGTGAATGAGCGGACGCTGCTCTTTTATCCGTAAAGGAAGCTGGATGAGTCCGGACGGAAACATATTGGCGGTCATCGTCCCACCCCTTCCGCCGCAGCCAGGGAAACCGGCCAATCCTCAAGCGTAAACGCCATATCCCAGAACATGTACTCCAGCTGACAGCTGGTCAGAAAATGCTCCATCAGCCGTTTTTTTCTTGCGGGAGGAAGGCCCTCCGCCCATTCGTCGAGCAGCCGCCGCAGCTGTACCGTCACGCCGCTTTCCCGGTCCCCGTAAAAGTGCATCCATTCATAAAACGGATGGGATTTCTCCGGCTGGACTTCCTCCAGAAGACGTTGGCCGATTTCCGTATAGGTCCACGGGCAAGGTAACAGGGCAGCTACAATATCCTCAAGTCCCCCCTCGTGGGCGACGTTCAGCATATGCCGGATGTAATGATTGGCCGATGGAGCCAGCGGATAGCCTTGCAGTTCCTCATATGCAACACCGGCGACATCACAAAAGTTTTGGTGGGGATGCGTTTCGCTGTTCAAAATAAACGAGATCTGTTCGTTAAAAAGTGCGGTCGTCTGCCGGCAATCGCATCGGGATATGGCAATGCCATAGATCCGGATATAGGCGTTCAGGTATTCAAAATCCTGCTTCACATAGTGAATCAGCTGTTCCTTGGACAAGGTACCTTCCGCAATCCCCCGTACAAACGGATGTTGGAAGATCGCTTGATAAATGGGATCTGCCGCGTGTCTCAATTCTTCGGTAAACCGGGTCATAATAATGCACCTCCGTAAATTTTGACGAAAATCGCATGTTCGAGCGCGGGGAAGCCAACACAAAAAAGCCGCCCCGAAATGGAGCGGCCGCTATTTGCAGTGTCATCCTGAATGGATCTCATCAAGAAAGTTGCGTATGTAAAGGCCTGCTCCACTTCCCTCCGCCGGTATTAACCGGATCAGGTTCAAAGGGTCCAAGCGATCACTTGTCTCAGCTGCCTCCGCAGCTCCCCTAGTGGATTTTCGTATGATATTTTACAAGTTCATGAATAACTGTAGCTCCGTTTGCCGGTGTTGTCAAACAAAAAAAGCTGCAGGCGGGATACCGGGAAAAAGCTTGTCGATCGTTTATGCGGATCTCCTTCCACCTTCAAGTGTTTATCTTTTCAACGCGTAAGAAAGGATCATCTCGACGATGACGACAGCGGCATAAATGACAGCGGCCGTTCGATAACCCGATCCGTACAGCGCAGCCGCGGCCAGACCGAATACAATCAGCTGCAGCACAGCCCGGACGGGAAGCGTCACCGGAAAGGTCGCTTTCGGTGCGACATACATGCCCCAAAAAACAGCAACGACAATCGGCGAACCTATTCCTGCCACGATACGGATCCACAAGGCGGTATCCAGCTTAAATCCCCACAGGCAAAAGGCTGCCAGTGCACACAGCTCCATTAGAAAAAAGATAAGGTCGATCACAATCATTGCCAAACCCTCCGTTTTGGGCCGGTCAGGGCCTTTGGAATGAAGCCATTCTCAGAGTAAAATTATGCCGATTGTTTCTTGCCTACCGCAGCGACTCTTCCTCTCTCACTCCGGCTTGTGGGCTTTCACAATTAAAAAATGCGGGTGATGCAGAATCCGCTGGTAGAAGTCGGCCGACTCCGGCAGCCGCTCCAGAAACTCGGGAACCGGCCTTGGTTCGACAAGCCGGTCCAGTACAAACCAGCTTGACGTCGTATTGACGATTTCCTGCAGGGGTCTACGGAAGAACGTCACTTCAACGCTGCCTGCCTCCTTCTTCGTCCACCGGTCTACAAGCAGCTCCCGTACAAAATAATCCGGTCTCTTAAAAACAGTAAAGTCCATAAACGGATGATGCACCGAAAACAATAACGTTCCTCCGGGCTTCAAAACCCGCTGAAACTCACGGAACAGGGGATCCCAGTCTTCGATGTAATGCAGCGTTAGCGAACTAAGAATCAAGTCGAACTTATTCGCACTGTACGGCAGCGGTTCGCTTAGATCGTGAACCCGAATCTCCGCTTGACTGCCGACTCTCCGTTTGGCCGCCTCCACCATATCAGGGCTGAAATCGATCGCCGATACCGATGCCCCGCGGGAAACGAACTGCTCGGTATACCATCCTGCTGCGCAGCCTGCATCAAGGACATGAAGTCCGGACATATCCGTTGGCAGCAGTTCCAGCATGGCCGGACGCTCGTAGTATGCGTTGGCGCCGCTGTCCGAATCGGTATGCAGTTCATAGTCCTTGGCGAGCTTGGTATAAGCCTCGAGCACCCTCTCTTTCATGCAACCACCTCCGTAGACTCGCTCTTCTCCACCATATTATACCAACCAACAGAATGGTTGGATATAAATAAACCAGCTTCTTGTAAGCTGTGCATAACTTAATTGCAGCAGGATGCGTTATAAATGACAAGAACAAGTTTGAAGGCGGGGATGTCTTTGTTAAAAAGCGTTTCTTTTTGGCTCACGTTATGTATGATCCTCACCTGCATACTGGATGCCTCCGGACAGGGCTTGGCCAACATCATACTGATCCGGCTGAATCCCTTGCTTGAAGCCTTGCTGCATGACCCGGTGTATTCGGGCTGGCTGTCCGATAAACACGCTTTCGTAACGAACAGCTACTTTATCCCCTTACGGTTCCCGGCATATCTTCTCTCCATCGTCATGGCAGCCATCATCGGTGCGGCGGTTGATCTCCTCATTTACGGGATGAGGCGTGGAATGGCTCGCCGTGGCCATCCGAGGTCGACATCATGATCCCTAAATTCTGGTTGGATGCTTAGCATCACTAATCCTCATTGCTTGTCCAGTAACGGTAAAAGGCTGCCACACGGCAGCCTTTTACGCTTGAATTATTTGCTTTCAGCGGATTTCACGCCTCTGAAGGGCAATGCCTTCTGCTACAGGATGCCCATCGTCCCAGCTTGCTGCAGACACTGCAGGAGGGCGTTATTGAAAAGATTCTGGTCGTCTTCATAACGGCTCGTATACTTATTGAGCATTCTGACACCTACGGCCTGATGCTCCGGGTAGACAACCACATGGCATCCTGCCGCTCCGGTAGCGTACAGCCAATCCGAGCGATGATACCACCCCAGTATACGGCGATCCGGATTCATTGCTTTCAACTCGTCGCTGAGCTGATAAAATGCTGACGGAATCAGCTGACGACCTCCCGCGCTTCCCCGTTTCAAATACAGGTACCCCCACTTGGCCAAATCCCTGGTGCTCGTATACATGTTTCTTTCATGTCCTTCATGGGATTCCAGACGAACCGTAGCATAGGCTGGATTCGTTGCATAGTCGCAGACAAGACTGGCCGTTGGCGCGGTAGCCCATATGGTTTCCTTGCAGCTGAGCGGCTTTAAAACGCGCTCCTCCAGAAACGCCGCAATAGACTTCCCTGACAAGGCTCTCACTACCTGCCCTTGAATCCCTTCCCTCTCCCATTGCATATCATGAAAAAATTTAGGGCCGGAAGCAGTCGCCAAATCGCATAATGTCAGCTGCCCCAAATCTTTACCGGGGTAATCGCTCAACACTTCTGCAACCGGGGTGGATATCGGTACTCCGTTGTCCAGCGCCGCCATAGCCATTGCACAGGAGATATACGTTTTTCTGGTGGAGTAAATGTTGAACATGGAGGACTTCATAACGGGAACCGCTCCTCCTTTATGATGATGAAATCCATGATATTGCTCATAGACGATCCTGTCGTTATGTATGACCAGAATGGATGAAGCTGACGCACCGTATTCGGTGCGTGCCTTTCGGACGACTTCATCCAATGGCTCAAATGCTGCTTGGTTAGCAACGCTGTCCAGATTCACATACACTCCTCCTAATGATAATCATGATAGGAATATATGTTCGCCGACATCATCTAATTTTCCTGCTGCCCGTTACCTTTTTTATTCGCTTCGTTCCCGGTTTTCAAACCAACACATAACAGCAAGTCAGGAGCCGCCAGCCGGTCTCGGGGGTTCACCTCCGCCCTAACGCCTCCTGCTGCGAGCGGTATTCGAGCGGCGCAACGCCTTCCATTTCCTTGAAGACCTTGGTAAAATGCTTCACGTTCTCGAACCCGGCCCGCTCGCTGATTTCGTACACTTTCAGGTCCGTGCTGCCAAGCAGCTCCTTGGCTTTACGGATCCGCAGCTTCCGCAAGTAGCTGACAAACGTCTCCCCCGTATACTCCTTGAAAGCTTGGCTGAAATACGAATAATTCAATGAGACGTGATTGGAAACGACGGCCATATTCAAGTTTTCATGAAAATGCTCCTCGATATATACGATGGCCCGCTGAATCTCGCTCTGGTCAAAATGCATCGACCGCATCCGTTTCACATAATCACTCAGCAGGAAGAGCAGGCTCTCGAGACTATGAAAATAATCATGAAAATGGTTGAAGTTGTACAGATTCCCCACCTGCTTGTGGAGTTTTAAAATGTCGACGGATTCCTCGCCATAGGTTTGAAACACCTGGTCGAATACATGCTCGTTAAAAGCATGGCTGATCCCTTCCAGATACCTGATATCATACTGAAGAATCGTCCGGATATCGAAAATATGCTGCAGCAGCCGGCTCAGCTCGGCATCCCGATCCAATCCGAGCAGGTTGGCCGTTTTTCGGATGTCTTCCAGCGGGATGCGGTAATCCGTCCGTTTGCCGGACAGTTCAGTGCTTCGAATGAGTCCCGGCATGTTTTGGAACAGAAAGTACTTCAACGCCCGGCCGGCCTGCTGGTAAGCTTTCTTCACCTCCCCTGCTCCCGCCATCCGTTCGCTGATGCCGGCCTGGATGGCGCTGGACGACTGGCGGATGATCTCCTCTCCCAGACGGTTGAACGGAGCAGCGGTGTCGGTAAACAATACGAGTTTGCCGTCTTTGTCATAAAAACGGATATAACGTTCACCCGGCAGCCAGCCGATCATCTGGTCCACATAAGCGGTGAATTCGTCCCAGCCGGCTTCCCGGTAGCGTTCCGGGACGAGGACCAGCCCGGCGTATCCGCCCGCATCCAGCCAATCCAGTCCCGCCTGAAGGACCACATCCCGAATGGCGTGCTCGTCCATGCCTTCCTGCAAAAACAAATACTGCAGCCGGCTCACCGCATAATTTTCCTTCAGCGCCTTCGTTCCGCGCAGCTGATCGGCGATTTCCCCCTTCCGGATGCGCTCTTCGTCAAGGCGCCGCAGCGTCCGGAACAGCTCGTCACGCACGATCGGCTTCAGCAAGTATTCCTTCACATTGCAGCGGATCGCCGCTTTGGCATACTGGAAGTCGTCATGACCGCTTAGAATAACCAGATCCGGCCGCGCCTCCTGATCCTGTATACGGTTAATGAGCTCGATTCCGTCCATCACCGGCATGCGGATGTCGGTAATGACCAAGTCCATTTCCGTCTCGTCCATGACTTGAAGCGCCTGCTCCCCATTCGCGGCAAAGTACAGTGCGTAGTCGTCGCCGAATTCGCGGCGAATCATCGCTTTCAGGCCATCCCGGATATTTTTCTCATCATCAACGATTAGCAGATTGCACATGGGCAGGCACACCTCCCGCTAGAATTAGATAAGGCAGCGTCATCGTGACTCGCGTAAAACTTCCTTCGGCGCTCTCCACCCGGATCCCGTGTGACTTCCCGTAAAACATGACGATCCGCTGATCGACATTCCGCAATCCGATGCCGCTGCTTTCCCCGTCGTTGAGCTCCTTCCGCATTTGCTGATAGTCCGCGTCTTCCAGCCGGATCATCAGGTTGATCTTCTTCAGCTTGGATTCGGGAATCCCGTCGCCATTGTCACAGACCTCGATAATGATGCTGTCCCCCGATACAAAAGCATGTATAGCGATTTCCAGCTTTTCGCCCTCGGAACGGGAACCCATCCCATGCTTAACGGCGTTTTCGACGATGGGCTGGAGCGACATCTTCAGCACTTCCTGTTCCATATGGACCGGCGGAACGTTGATGTTAAGCACCAGATTGTTGTCGTAGCGTATGTTCATGATGGCGATGTAGTTTTGGATATGCTCCAGTTCATCCCTCAGCCGCACATGGTTGCTGGTCCACTGCAGGTTGTAGCGCATCATACGCCCGAGTGAGGTGAGCGAATCGGATATCGTGTACTGGCCCTCGATTTCGGCAAGCATCTTTAAGTTTTCGAGGGTATTGTACAAAAAATGGGAGTCGATCTGGTTTTTCAGCGACTTCAGCTCCGCTTCCTTGGTTGCCGCCTGGCGGTTCACCGCCTCGACGATCAGCTCATTCATCCGTTTGAGCATCTGGCGGAAATGATGCGCCAATTCCCCGATCTCATCCATGCTCGTAATATCAATTTCGAAATTAAAGTCGCCTTTGCGTACTTTTTTCATCGAATCGCGCAAAATGTTCAGCTTTTTCAAAATCAAGGAATGCAGCATATAGGACGTGGCCGACAGCAGAGCGATCAGAATAATCGTGGCAATGATAATCGTATTCCGCCGTTTGCTGACGTCCGACAAAGCGCTTTTTAGCGAAACGACGTTGAACAGATAGCTGTCCAGCGGCTCCATATCGCTCGGAATGCACAAATATGGCGTCCCGTTATAGGTAAAGGTAAACTCGTGGTCGGTCTTCTTGCCGTGCTTGGCGAACTCGGCCATGATCGTTTCGACGGGGAGCGTTTGCATCAGGCTCAAGGACGGGTTGGTGAACGCCTTGCCCTCCCGGTTCACCACGATCATTTGCGAGCTTGTATCCTGTACGCTGCTGAAGGTTTTCATAAAAAAGTTGTTCAGCTCCATCGTCACCTCCAGGATCCCGTTATGCTTATCGTTCGGATATTTGATCTCGCGCAGCAGCGTGACAAAATCGCCGACCTGATCGCTGGCCACCGTGCTGTTCTTGATCACGTCCTTATTCGTCGCGCTGATCTCCCACCAGACCAGTCCGTTGCGCCGAAGAACCGTCTGGTACCAGGGCTTGTTCTTGATTCGGGATTCTTTGAAAATAACCGGCCAAAACTCTCTCACGTTCGGGTTTTCCGAATACAGCCGGATGTTGGCAATGTTCGGATTGTTAAACAGATAGTACTGAAAGCTGGAGAACGTCTTCATTTTAAAATCGATCAAATCGGCCGTATCCAGCTCCTCCCGGCTCTGCAGATACTCGTTGATCTCGCTGTTGGAGATGGCCAGCTGGGCCGTCCGTTCCATCACCTGCATGTTGTTGGCCACGTTCGTTTTCTCGATCTCCAGAATATATTGGTTTTTCTTGGTCAAATCTTTGATCGTATTCAGGTATACCCCGTTGAATAAATACCAGGAAACCAGGGTGATCGGGATCAAAATAATACAGATAAACGATAGGATCAGCTTCAATTGAATCGGCATCCGGCCGATGGCGGTCGACAGCCTGGCCATTCGATTCCGGGCAAGTTTGATCATAGCAGCAAGCACCACCCAGCCCATTTATGGTAATAAGCCTGAAAATCCGCGAGCAAAAATCGCGGATTCCAGGCCTGTGTCAGAAGGCGCTTATTTGTTGAGCGCTTCCAGTTTTTTAACGTTCTCTTCGTATGCCTTTTGGCGATACGCGTCAATTTTGTCCTGTTTGTTCTTGTTGCGGTCTTCGATGTAGTTGTTCCACATCTCGTCGAACTCGGCATCCGATTTGGCCAGCAGCAGCTTCGGCAGCAGTTTACCCCAATTCCGTGCGTTTTTGCTGCCGGCAATCCCCTCTTCGGATGTGCTCGGCGGATCCAGGTTGTCGAATTCGGACATACTGATCGATTTGCCTTTCGTCCAGTCCGCCATCTGTTTCTGCGGATCGACGCCCGGCGGTGCCCACTGCAGGTTCATGTTCGTATCCATCAGCATCCAGTAGGTGTAGGACGCGCCGTATTTCTGGTCAAACGCGGTACGGTCCGTATTCAGGAGCTTCACGACTTCCGGCAGGAACTGGTCTTTGCCGTCGATGTTGTCGTAGGTCACGCCCTTTTCGCCGAGGAACAGGTCCTTGTTGCCTTCCTCGCTGATCAGGTAGGTCAGGAACTCGATCGCCCGCTTCTTGTCCTTCACGTCCTTGGAGATCAGGGTCAGCGTCCATCCGGAGATGCCAGGACCGGAGAGGGTCGGAGCGTCCTTCTTGGAGTTGGCCGGACCGTTGATCGCGATGTACGCAGAATTCGGGTCCTTCTGGTACAGCGACATGTTCTGCGCATCAAAGTCGGAGCGCTGGTACAGCATCGCGAAGTAGCGGCCCTGCGCGATTTTTTCTTCCATTTGCGGACGCTTGTCGATGAAGATGTCCTTCGAGAGCAGTCCCATTTCGTTGGCTTTGCGGAACGTCTTCAGCCATGAGATGTATTCGGGATCCAGGCGGCGGTCGTACAGCTTGCCGTCCTTCTGCTGCGGGATTGCCAGGAAGTTCTGGAGATACCCTTCGAGCGAATAGTTGCCGGTCTCGCTGAACTCATGCAGTCCGAGCGGAATGAGCGGCTGGCCGTTCACTTCCGGGAACTTCTCCTTCGCCAGCTTGAGCGCGTTCAGGAACCCTTCCGGCGTGCTCATATCCGGGCTGCCGATGGCTTCATACATGTCCTTGCGAACCTCGAACGTTTGGTTTGACGTGAAGTTCGAGCCGTACTTTTTGTAATCTTCAGGAGAGGACGATGCGTTCGGATAACCGTAGATGTTGCCGTCCGGCTGCGTGTACCATCCCAGTTTAGCAGGGTCGGCTACTTTGAAGAAGTAAGGATCGTATTGATCGGCGAGTTCGTTCAGCGGAAGCACGAGCTTGCCCTCGATCATCTTCTTGACGGCTTCCTCGCTCCATCCAAGCGTGATGAAATCCGGAAGCTTGCCGGAGGCGATCATGGTGTTCAGCTTCTCGTTCTCATTACCCGCCGGAACGATAAAATTGATGCTGACGCCCGTCTTCTTGGTGACATATTCGGCAGTCGCGTCGCCGCCCCATTTTTTATTGAACCACGAAAAGTTCATGTACCAGTCGAACGTGATTGGTGCGTTGTCCGACTTCCAGCCCGGCTCATCCGGATTCGGTTTGGCTTCCCCGCCGCCCGTGGACGACGTGTTCTTCGCATCCGTGCTTCCGCTTGTCGCGGCGGTGCTTCCGCCGTTTGTCTCGCTCTTGCCGCCGGAGCAGCCCGCAAGGGACAGCGCCATCGTGAACACGACGGTCAGAGCGATCATGGAAGTCATGAGTTTGCGCGATTTGCTCATGGATTCTAACCCCTTTTCTTTCGTTAATCTATTAACACTCCCGCCAGGCGGGACTGATAACTATGAATTAACCCGGATTCCCGGTTACTCCTTGATCGATCCGATCATGAAGCCTTTTACAAAATACTTTTGCAGGAACGGGTACACGAAGACGATCGGCGCGGTGGTAACGACCATGGTAGCCAGCTTCAGCGATTGGCTCGTCACCGACACCGCCATGCCGCTTGGCATGGATGCCAGCATCTGGTTGGAGCTTGACTGCGCAACGACGCGGTACAAATACGTCTGGATCGGCTGCAGGTTCGTATCATTAATGAAGATCATCCCGGTAAAGTAATCGTTCCATTGGTACACCCCGTGAAAGAGGGCGATTGTCGCCACCACTGGCATGGATACCGGAATGATGACTTTGTAGAAAATTTTAAAATCGTTCGCCCCGTCGATCTTCGCCGCTTCTTCCAGTCCCGGAGGAATCTCCCGGAAAAACGACAGGAAGATGATCAGGTCGAAGAAGCTGAATGCAGCAGGTATGATATATACCAGAAAATTGTCCAGCAGGTGCAAATCCCGGATCAGCAGGTAATACGGAATAAGGCCCCCGCCGAAGAACATCGTCACCGTGCCGATGAACATATACAGCTTGCGTCCGACAAGCTCCCTTCTGGAAAAGGCATAAGCCACCATCGCGGTAAAAAATACATGCACCGGGGTACCGATCAGCGTCTTGGCCACCGTGACCCCCATGGCGGTCATGATGCCCTCGCTGCGGATTACGGCCTGGAAGCTGTCCAGGCTGAACTGCCGCGGCCACCAGTAAATGCCGCCCCGCATCGCGTCCGCCCCGTCATTAAATGCGTTCACGATGACGTACCAGATCGGATACAGCGTGACGAAGCAGACGATCAGCATCAGCACGGAGTTGAATATTTCAAAGATCGCGCTCGAAGCGCTTTGGCGTTTGAATGAATACACGAAGAGTCACCGCCGTCCCATCAGAATAAGGAAGTATTGTTAAGCCGTTTCGTAATGCTGTTGGCTCCAAGCAGCAGCGCGAGAGCGATCACGTTTTTGATCAGTCCGACCGCAGCCGCGTAGGAGTACCGGCTCTCTGCCAGACCAACGTTGTATACGTAGACGTCTATGACGTTGCTTGACGTTTCGTTCAGCGAGTTGCGCAGCACGAGAATCTGGTCGAAGTTGGAGTTCAGGATGCCGCTGACGGCCAGAATGAACAAAATGGAAATCGTGCCTTTGATCGAAGGAAGCGTAATGTTCCACATTTTTTGCATCCGGCCCGCCCCATCGATCGTAGCCGCCTCGTACAGCTCCGGAGATACGCTCGAAATCGCCGCCAGGTAAATGATCGCCGACCAGCCGATCTCCTTCCAGATGTCGGAAGTGACGACGATGGACCAGAAGTATTTGGGCTCGGCCAGGTATGTAATAGGCTGATCAATCAGATGAAGCGCCATCAGCACCTTGTTGACGATGCCCACATCCGCCAGCCAAGTGGCGAGGATGCCGCCCAGAATGACCCAGGACAAAAAGTGAGGCAGGTAGGAAATCGTCTGAATCCACTTTTTGAACACGATCGAACGGATTTCGTTCAGCAGGAGTGCGAACAGGATGGGCAGCGGAAACCCGATCACCAGCTTCAGGAGGCTCATCCCGAGCGTATTTTTGATCACGTATCCGAGACTGTCGTCCTCCAGGAATTCCTTAAAATGATCCAATCCGACCCACGGAGCCGAAGAGATCGAGTGAATAATGTCGAACTCTTTAAAAGCAATGATGACCCCGTACATCGGGATATAATTGAAAACAATCATCCAGGCGACGCCCAGCAGAGCCATAATCTGCAGATAGCGCTGGCCCACAATTTTCCGCCACAGCTTCCTCTCTTTCGCCTTCTCGGCGGCAGGTTCCCACTCGGCTTCGATACCGGCCCTTGCATTCATGTTCTGGAAAGCACCCCGTTTCTGAAATCTCTTATGTAAGCCCTTTCAGGTACTAATTATAGGCGGCGGTTCCTATGAAAAATAGTCTTCAAATTTTAGTTAAGGTTTCTAAATTTCAGGTGGCATCCGGTGGAGAAGACAGAAAAAAGCCCCGAATCCGACAGAAGGTGCCGGAACCGAGGCTTCTAAACCTTAGTTTCTAATGTAGAGCGTTACAAGTTTTCATTGATTTATTTGACGACGTTGGACAACACGTCATCGATGATTTGCGTATTGGCGATCGTTCCCGAGTACAGCCAGCTGGAATGATCGTCAAACTCATACACATGGCCTTCCTTGACGGCCGGGATGTTGGCCCATACCGGATCCTTCAGCAGCTCATCCTTCGATACGCCGCGGCTGTTGACGATAAACAGATAATCGGCGTCCATTTGCGCGAATTTTTCCAGCGAAACCTGGTTCCAGCTCGCCGTGCCGGTTTTGGACAGTTCTTCTACCAATTTAGGCTTCGCGAGTCCCAAATCATCATACAGCACCGAGCCGCTGGACAAGTGGTCGCTTGACACGTAAATGTCTTTGCCCGTCACCCAAAGTGCCGCTGCCGTGTGCGTGCCGATGGCCTTCTGAAGCTGCTCCTTGGCGTCCGCCGCTTTCTTATCATAAGTTTGAACGGCTTCCTCTGCTTCCTTGCTCTTACCAAGCACTTCGCCAACCGCCTTCAATTCTTCGCGCCAATTGTTGCTCTTCTCTTTACCTACGACGTAGGTCGGTGCGATCTTGGAGTACTGCTCGTATTTGTCATCCGTCGCCATGTCCGCACTGCTCAGAATGATCAGATCCGGCGTAAAGCTCATGACGGCTTCATATGGCAGGTCATAAGAGATTTCCGGAATGCCGTTCAGCTGATCCTGCAGGTAATACTGCACGGAACCTTTGCCAGTCGACCACTGGGCAACCGGTTTGACGCCAAGCGTCAGCAGATGATCTTCCAAATAGGATGCGATGATCCGCTGCGGATTAGCAGGCACTTTCACTTCGTGGCCGAGCGCGTCCGTCAGCACGCGTTCCTGCTTGGTATCCGCAGTGCCATTCCCTCCTGCCGCTGCTCCCGATTCGGTTATATTTGAATTGCCGGCTTTATCGCCGCAGGCGCTGGCCAATACGGTAAAGCTCATCAGCAGCGCGAGCAGCAGTGATCCTTTAAGTTTGAGTTTCATGATCGTATGTCCCCTCCACTGGTTCATTCTATCTAGGCTAGAGTCTCATTATTTTTACGAAAACCTATATGTACATCCATGATCCATCCGGTTTTACGTGAAAGATATCTCTTTAAGTATCATAAGTGATAATGAATCTCATTATCAAGTGTTTTTTTCGTGACAGTGACCCGTCTTTGGGTATACTTGGTATTAAATAACCCACAGGAGCGAGAAATATGAGAAGAAGCGGTGTCATATCATTAGGCGTTGCCCTCGTCTGCTGGATTGCGTTTAGCCTCCTCATGACAACCCCAAACCTCACATTCAGAATTGGACAACGGATTCGGTTGGACCCTTTCGGTCTTCTGCTCATAGCCGCCACCTGTTTTTTCTTTGGGGCATAGCCGGACTTTACCCTGGAGGGAGTCGAAAGCAAATCATTCTCTCATTTGGTATCATACTGCTAAATATGATGCTGATCTTTTGCCTATTGTATATCGTCTTCATCGGAAGGCTTATCTCTGAGGTGTAGAATTCTGTATATCCTTCCGATGAAGCCCTTAAGCTATCCTTTAGTGCTTCTAAGTCAGCCCTTGCTCTCATTTATGGAGTCGAATCAAATTCATTAAACCAATCAGCACAGCTGTGCCTAAGGCAAGCAGGACCCACAGCGCGTCTCTGAACGCTGTAACGTACCCGTGGTGATCCGCCAGAGTATAAAACACACCGCCCAATATCGCTATCCCTAATGCCTGAGAGATTTGGGTCATCGTTGTCAGAATCCCCGAGGCAGCCCCTGAATCTTGCTGGCGGATCCTGAAAAGTATCGTCTGAAGCAGCGGGGGAGCAATGACTCCCTGGCCAGCTCCCACAAGGAGCATAAGCAGATACAGCAGCGTTTTGCTTACATGTTCTCCCGATTCATATAATAGACCGATCAGCGCAAGATCGCTGACGAGCATTAGGATCGCGCCCCAATATACGACTTTTTCGGAAAAAGCCTTGACCAGCTTTTGGGCAAGCATGGATGATGCGGCGAACCCGATTCCGAGCGGCAGAAAAGTTAAGCCTGATGCCAGCGGCGATAGTCCCAGCCCCTGCTGAAGAAACAGGACGAGAACAAAGTATAAGCCGGCGTTGCCGGAATAATAGGCTAATGTCACAAGCAGACCTCTTGTAAAAGCAGGGTATTGAAAAAGAGACAGCTGAATGAAAGGTACTCTTCCTTTCTTTTTCACATGGCGTTCATAGGCCAGACCGAGCGAGATGACAAGTGCCGCCAATGCCAAGGATGCATAGGTCCACCAGGGCCATCCCGACTCTCTTCCGCTGATCAGCGGGTATATCAGGAGCAGCAGCCCCGCTGTGATGGACGAAAGACCGATGATGTCCAATTTGACGACGGGCGAATCCGAGCGTGATTCTTTTAGTACGATCATGGATCCGACGATGGAGATGATTCCGAATGGAATATTAATAAAAAATACGTTCCGCCATCCCAGTCCTGCGATGTTCCATTCCAGCACAAAACCGCCTATAATTTGCCCGGCAACGGATGCCAGACCGATCACCCCGCCGTATATGCCCAGCGCAATCCCCCGCTCTCTTCCGGTGAAATGCACCTGAATGGTCGATAGAACCTGCGGAATCATCATAGCTGCCGACATGCCCTGGAGTACCCGCGCGGCAATCAGCAGCTCAGCACTTGGGGCCATGCCGCAAAGAGCGGACGCAATGGTGAAACCTGTCATTCCCCAGAGAAACATCCGTTTTCTCCCCCAATAATCGCCCAACCGCCCGCCGGTCACCAATAAAACAGCATAAGCGATCGTATAGGAAGTCACCACCCATTCAACTTGCCCGTCGGTTGACGAAAGGCCTTTTTTAATATCGGGTATCGAAACATTCACAACAAATACGTCAAGAATTGCCATAAAGGTCGCAAACAGGATGACGGTCAAGGACCACCAGCGGTATCCCGCTACAGAAGGTGAAGCTGAAGCTTGTCGGCCTGTTAAAGCTTGATTTTCCATATCCTTTTCTCTCCTTTAGTCCATGTATGCAGCTGCTGATCTGATTATATGTGCTAAAATGGAGAGAAGTAAGTACGCACATTTTTGTGGTACAGTATACTTCTTGTAACTTATGAGGAGGGATCGGGTTGAAGAAAAATCCGGAATATGGTGTACTCCGCGCCGAATATCTCCAGGGCTGCTCGGTTGAAGTCGCCTTGAATATCATTGGGGGCAAGTGGAAGGGAATGATCCTGTACACCCTTCTGGACGGCACCAAACGCTTTAACGAACTGCGTCAGATCATTCCAGGTATTACGCAGCGCATGCTCACACTTCAGCTTAGGGAGCTGGAGGACTGCGGAATCGTCCAAAGAGTGGTTTATCCTGAGGTCCCCCCAAGGGTGGAATATTCGCTGACCGAGTTCGGCCAGACGATCAAACCGGTCATTCTGCAGATCAGGGAATGGGGCAGTTCTTATAAAAAAGCGATGGGCGGCCACCTTAAACAATCCAACTCCAACTAAGCACCGATTAAGATACCCCCTTATGCTAAAACACTCCACCATTGCACAAAAAAAGGAGGGATTATTCCCCTCCTTCATCCGTTGATCAATACCGCAAACGCCTCATACGGCCGCAGCCGCATCGCTTCGGATGGAACGGTATCCGGATAGACGGATACCATTTTCTGTCCGCCTGTTATTCCGTCACCCCGGAATGCCGCCTCCTCCTTGTTCATATTCGCTACGATCAGCAGCCGATGCTGATCCATGCTTCGTTTGTAAGCAAATATATCGGCATCTCCCACGTCAACCAATTCAAAGCTTCCGCTCTCAATCAGCTCGTGAATGACGGGGTCTTGGGCAAACCGCCCCAACTCTTGGTAAAAGCCGTCTGCTTCTTCATCACCGCCGGTCACAGGGCAGATCCGACCCTGCATCAACTGAACGGTCAACGCCATGCATTTGGCGGGCTCCATATTCCACTGTTGTTCCATTGACATTCCGCTGTGCCGCCACTGCGGAATTCACCTCCATCATGATGTTTCCTGGACGCCCGCAGCCGCACGGGACTCGACCCGGCGCTTTTTCCATGTAATCGACAGCACCGCGGATCCCAATGCGAGCAGGACGAAAATAACGCCAACCCAGGCGTTGTAATACACCGACGATCCTTCGATCACCATGCCTCCAATCGCCGACCCCAGCGCAATACCGATATGGGATGCCGAGCTGTTCAAGCTCTGCTGGATGTCCGGCGATTCCGGTGCCGCTTTGATCAGGTAGCTCTGCATCGAAGGAGAGATCGACCAGCTGAGCATGCTCCAGACGATCATCACGATCAGGCAGACATACACCGAAACCGTAGATACCGGCATCAACAGCATGGCCACGGCAAACACGCTGACAATGGTTAGAATGCTTTTCTCAGGCCCAAACCGGTCGGTGACCCAGCCCCCTGCCCCGCCGCCAAGAACAGCCGCGATGCCAAAAATAAAATAAAACAGGCTGAGCATGGAAGGACTCAGGTGCAGCGTCTCCTGCAGAAACGGCGTCAGATAAGCATATAAGGTCAGGTGTCCGGTCAGCATCAAAATCGTAATCAGCTGGCCAAAAATAATTTTGCCGTTTTTCAAGGATGCCAGCTGCTTCCGCAGCGGCACGGTCTCGCTGGGAGGCGTTTTGGTAATAAAAATTTGCACCGCGATAAACGATATAACGGCCAGAATGGAAATCATAACAAACGGAGCACGCCATCCAAAAGCGTTGCCCAGCATCATGCCCACAGGTACGCCCAGTACGAGGGAGCCGCTGACTCCCATAAAGATAACGCCGATTGCCCGGGCTCTGTACGCCGGTTCCGCCATCTGGGAGGCCATCGTGATAGACAGCACGGTGATGAGCGCGGCGCTCGCCGCCGACAAAATTCTCGCGATCACCATCATCGTGAAATTCGGGCTGACGACCGAAAGCACATTGCCGGCAATGAAGACCAGCAGGGCGCATTGGTACAGCAGTTTACGTTCGACCCTCGAAGCTGCCGCCAGCAGCACAGGTCCCGATACGGCAAATACCACGGAATATAAAGTGATCAACTGCCCGGCTGTGCTCACCGAAATATGAAGGTCCGATGAAACGAGATCCAGCATCCCCCCGACGATCAGCTCCACCATTCCGGTCACGAAGCAGGCGATCGCTAGAATGTAAATTTTAAAATTCATGCAGCATGTAACTCCCCTCTGTAAAAATCTCTCTGTTCCATGTCTCTTATGGTTACTACTGCAATGGTAACCTAATTCAAAATGAGGATCAACCCCTATTTTTTGCATACAAAAAACGGATGGATCCGGGTCCACCCGTTTTTCACGTGACGCGCTTAATATTTCAACTGAAGCAATTCCGTCATAATCTCCTCGTCGTTCAGCAGAATATCATTGTATTTGCCCGTTATTTTCGCCAGGAGCAAATCGTGATGGAAATAGTCCGTAAACACGCGCACAAACGGCTGTGACTGGGTCTTGATCGCCTGCCACGAATCATTCTCAACGCCGGCGAATACGACCTCGCGGTCGTCTACAATCAGCAGCCTGAACCGCTCCAGCATGACATGCTGCTCGCTAGGCTTCATAGGGACGATCTGGGGCAGGCCATCAGGCGTATCGCCAATCACGACACCTTCCACTTTGACGCCATTTTGCTGCTTGTCCAGCAGGATAGGCAGATACTTGTGGAAATCGTCCTCCCACGCCGAAAACCGGATCGAGCGCTCTGCATTCTCCATCATCTGCTTTAACTGGGATCCGATCGATGAGTCTGCCTTCAAGCTCCAGACATGGTCGTCGATGACTGCTTTCTGAACCTTATGCTGCTCCAGCTCCTGAATGTCCGACTGAAACTCTGACGTTAATTTCTCGATCACGAGCGGAAGTGGCAATGCGGTATACAGCTTCTTTTTTTCCGAAACGGATTCCAGCACCATCCCCTTCTCCACCATCCGGGAGATCACTTCATATATCTTCGCCTTGGGCACGCCGGAATGCTTCACGATCATCGTGGCGTCCATCGGCTGCTCCGCCGACGCCAACGCCTCGTACACCTTGCTCTCATATTGTGAAAATCCGAATTTATGTAACATGACTTTTATCCCCGCTCCCCTTGCTGCTTGGTCGGTGCAATCTTCAGCTTTGTTCCGGAGGCGCAAGCAGGAAGCTTCTTACCGTTTCGTCAAACCGCTCCGGCTCCTCCACATGCGGCGCATGCCCGGAATGAAGGAATTCCACGTACCGCGCTCCCTTAATGGCATCCGCGATTTCTCTGCCCCACTCCGGCGGATTCAGACCGTCGTATTTCCCGCTGATGATCAGCGTCTCCGCCGTAATCCGGCCATAATCGGGACGGAAATCAAACCCTTCAAGTGCCCGGTTGGAAGCGGCGTTCTGCTCCTCCGTCAAGCTTGTTCCACCCTCTTGAACATGCTGCATCCACGCTCCGACCAATGAGAGATTGTGAAACATGTACCGGCTTAAATGCTGCACCTTTGCCGGGGTATCCATACCTTCCAGTTCCTCGGCATGCTCGCTGAATAAACGGGCCATCGACGAGGTCCTGCCGTTGGACTTGGGCGTGACAAGAACCAGCTTCTCCACCCGCTCCGGAGCGGCAATGGCGACTCCTTGTGCGATATAGCTTCCCATCGATCCACCCACCAGGTATACCTTGTCCAGCTTCAGGAAATCCATCACCGCAATGACATCCCGGACATGATCCGAGAGACGGTATTCTGCCGGCTTATCCGACAGGCCATGCCCTCTGGCATCAATGGCAATGACGCGAAAATCAGTGCTGAACGAGTGAATGGCGTGTTCCATCGAGTGAACGTCCAGGCCAAGCCCATGCAATACAATCAGCGGGAAGCCGGTTCCTTCATCGACATAATGGAGCTTGATCCCGTTAACGAAAGCTTCCATACTCTCCCCTCCCCAACCGGAATGAGCTTATTTTACCATTCTCAGCAGGGAAGGCAAAGCAGCTTTCTATGCATGCTCCCCTTCCTCCTCATGCACGGTTTGCGATTCAAACAGATGCGCCTCATGATAATTGACATCCAGCCTTAAATTGTTGGCCAGCGCCCGGCTGATCTCACCCGCTTCGAACAACCGTTGAATTTCGTTCCGCTCCGACTGGATGGCCTTGAGCTCAAGCTCCCGGCGGACCGCATCCATCTCTTCAGCCCGCTCCTCGTGTGCAGGCTCCTGTGTCAGATGCAGCTCCAGCCCGCGGTAATCGGCAATAATCATGGCGATGGTGTCCCGATTGCCCGCTGTCTCCAGCGCCTTAACCCGCTCTATCGCAGCACGGATCGCTTCCAGCTTCAGCGCCTTATAAGCATTCCACTTCGGGTGGTCTGGTGTCATGCGGGCTTTTTTGTGTTTGCTGCCTTGAAACAGCCGGGTGATGGCCGACCATCCGACGATCATCAGCTTCTTCACCTTGAAACGGGTGGACAGCAGCAGCTCGATCTGTGATATTGTGGCCTTGAACCGATCCGCAAGTTTTGGCGATATCCGCTCTTCCTGCAGCCATTGGTCCGCGGTTTCCTTCTCTGCCTCAAGCGCCTCCAGCCGGATTTCCACAGCCTCTTTCCATAATCGGTTCATTTCCGCACGATCTCTGAATCTGCACATCTGCAGCCTGCGGGAATACGCAGCGATCAGCTCGATAGCCTGCTGCCGGTTTTCATCGTTTTTCTCCTCTTTGACCGTTCGGAGACCCGCCTCAATGACACGGATGCGCGCTTGTCTCTCGGCATCCTCGGCGAGAGCGGGATCCACCTGGGGACCGCGGGTCAGGATGGGCAGTATAACGCTGGCACTAATCAGGGTCAGCAGAATGACGCCTGAACAGATAAAGAGGATCAAGTCCCGTTCTGGGAAAGGACTGTTGTCGGCCAGTGTCAACGGAATGGAGAAGGCCGCCGACAGCGTAAGGGCTCCCCGGACACCGGACAACGCTGTCAGCACGGCGGAACGGAATTGGCGGTTCGATGCCCATACCCACACAAAGCGAAGGACCATTAATACCAGCGTAATCAGCACGATATAGGCAATGGATTGGCCGTTATTGTATGCCTTGTCCTGCCATACCGTCCGGATGACGCCGGGAATTTCGAGTCCAAGCAGCAGAAACACGAGACCGTTCAAGGAGAATAGGATGACCGACCACGTGCTGTCGGAAACGATGCGCAGGCGCGCTGATCCCGTCCTCATCCGGTCCCGTTCGATCGCATGGGTTACACCGGCAGCTACGACGGCCAAAATACCGGATACGTGAAATTCTTCAGCAATCCAATAGATCAGAAACGGTGTCAAAATAATAATCAGCACATGTAATGTGACATCTTCCATCCCAAGCCTGCGCAGCAGCATGCGGAGCCAAATCGCCAGGAAGCCGAGCAGCGCTCCGACCACAATCCCGCCGACCGCGATCACGATAAAGCTGCCGATCGCCCGCGGCAGGGAGAAATGGCCGGTGACGGTTGCGGCAATGGCAAAATTAAAAGCAACGAGGCCCGAAGCGTCGTTCATCAACGCCTCACCTTCGAGCAGGCGCATGATGCGGCCCGGGAGCTTCACCCGGCCGGACAGCGAGCCGACAGCCACCGCATCGGTCGGCGACAGAATGGCCGCCAGCGCAAAAGCCGCCGACAGCGGGATGGCCGGAATGAGCCAGTGAATGAACGGCCCTGCAATCAGCACGGTGGCAAACACGAGGCCGAGCGCCAGCAGCAGAATGAACGACCGCAGCTGCCACAGCTCGTCGCGGGGTGTCATTTTTCCATCATTAAAGAGCAGCGGCGCGATGAAGAGCAGCAAGAACAGTTCGGGATTCAGCGGTACATGATGCATGCCGGGAATGTACGTGACCGCGACGCCCAGCGCAATCTGGATCAGAGGCACCGGGACCGCCGGGATAAAATGATTGATGACGTTCGATATGCCGATCAGAATAAGAAGAACGATGACCATCAGTAACAGTTCCATAGTGATTTCCTGCCTTCTTTCTGCCAAATGTCGATATGGCTAACATTCCCGGAAGAGGGATAATTCATGAGTTGAAGTCAGCCGATCCGGCAGGGATAAATCATGAAAGCAAAACCGGCTGTATGACACAGCCGGCTGTCTGTCTAATGCGTATGCAGTTACCGATAAGATGCCTGATTCAAATCAAGCTGTTACGGTGTGGGAAAAGGAATGCTCTGCGCGGTCCGGATCTGCTGCAGATCGACACGCAATTGCTCCTGCACGCTGAAAGGATGGTACAGCCCCTTGGCGATCGCGTATTTGGTAATCTTCTCATGCGTCTCGATCGCCTGTTCCAATTGCCGCTCCAGGATTCCTTTGATTTCCGGAGTGACGCATTCCGTTACGGCCATCGCCAAATTCCGGACGCCGCTCTTGGCGGTGACCAGAAAGTCCATGGCAATCACATCGTCGGTTAATTTGTTCATGCCGGTCATGTATTCCAGTACAGGATTCATTGCAGCGTCTCCTTTCCTTTGTTCAGAACGGCTGCAAGCTCGGCCAGCTGATCGGATGACATCGCGGCATCCTGCTGGAGAATGAGCTTGAGCTCAGGATCTGTGACCAGCGCCTGCATCGTTTTAGACTTTGTCATACAGACCGTCTTGAAGGCGGCAATTTCATGCGCCTCCAACAATTCATGCATAGCATACGTTGGATTTATCAAGAACTTCACTCCCTTGTGTTGTCAAGTACTTTACGGCTTTAAAATAACTTTGATGCAGTTGTCCGTCTTCGTATCGAACATTTCGTATCCGCGTTTGGCTTCGCTGAGCGGGATGACATGCGTAATGATGTCGGCTACGTCGACTTTGCCGGACGTCACCAATTCATACATATAAGGCATATAGTGAATGACCGGAGCTTGTCCGGAGCGGATGTTCACATTGCGCTCCATGATGTCCCCTAGCGGGAATCCGTTGTAGCGGCCGCCATACACGCCTGTAATTTGAATCGTTCCGCCCTTGCGAACGGCCTGGGAGGCGATGATCAAGGCGCTCATGGTGCCTCCTTGCAGCTTTAATCCGCTCGCCAGAAACTCGAGGTCGCTCATCTTCCCGTCCATTCCCACCGCGTCAATGACCACGTCAGCTCCGCCCTTGGTGATTTCCTTCAGGTATGCACCAACATTGTCGTGCTGCTCGAAATTGACGGTCTCAACATGATTGTTCTTTTTGGCATGCTGCAGCCGGTAATCCACATAATCGACGGCGATGACCCGCTTCGCCCCTTTGAGCCAGCAGAACTTTTGCGCCAGCAGTCCAACCGGCCCGCAGCCAAGAACGACTACAGTATCCCCCTGCTTGACGCCGGCATTGTCTACGCTCCAATAGGCGGTTGGCATCACATCGGCGATTAGAGCAAGGCTCTCATCCGGCCGCTCGCTGTTTTCCGGAATTTTGAAGTGCGTGAAATTGGCGAATGGAACCCGCAAATACTCGGCCTGCCCGCCCGGATGACCGCCGGTCGTTCCCGAGTAGCCGAAATACGCACCCATGTCCCCGTTGTCGTTCGAATTGTCGCATTGGCTCTCCAGATGATTTTTACAGTAAAAGCATTCACCGCAGGCAATCGTAAACGGGATAATGACCCGGTCGCCTTTCTTCAGCTTGGTGACTTCGGGCCCTACTTCCTCCACTATCCCCATCGGTTCATGACCGATGACGTAATCCTCCTGCAGATTAGGAATCATGCCGTGGATCAGATGCAGGTCGGAGCCGCAAATAGCGGTGCTGGTCAGCTTGACGATCATGTCATCCGGTTTTTGAATTTTCGGATCGGGGACGTCCTTGACGACGACGTTTTTAACCCCTTGGTACGTAACGGCTTTCATCATGCTCGGCTTTCCTCCATATGCTCATCGGGCGTCCGGTCGAACATCCCTTTGCGCGAAGTATCTGCGGGGAACAGATTCATCCCGGCAATCATGGCTGTGTTTTTGGCCGACAGCTGGTCCAGCTGGTACTGCTCGTGCAGCTCATATGGGTGAAACCATTTCTTACGGATCATCAGCTCGGTGATTTCCTGATGGAGGGCAATCCCCTGCTTCAGCTGCTTTTTCAGCAGTTCCCTCGCTTCTGTGGATACAGTTTCGGTCAGGGCAACCGCGGTATTACGAACCCCTTCCTTCGCCCGGATCAAAAAGTCCATAGCAAAAGTCATATCGGCCATCTCCGGCATGTTGAGCGAATTGATCGGATCTAAATAATCGTTGTTCATCAGAGTATCACCTTCAATTTAGGATGGGGGCAGGCTTGCTTTCCGGGACCGGAGCCTGAAACGGAGCTCGTTCATAAATCGCCTTCAGTTCGTTGATGGCCTGTGTGGACTGTTCAACGTCCTTTTGCATCAGCACCTTCAGTTCTTTGTCAAAAACCATCCCCTGCATCAGCTTCGATTTGGCGACGCAGAGCGTTTTAAAATTCAGCACTTCATGAAGATCGATCGATTCATGGGGTGCAAGCGGAAAATCCTTCATGTCTGACCTGTACCTCCTTTATTTAACGATGTCTGCAAGGATAGGTTATCCTCCTGTGTATAGCTTGATTCAGTTTCCGCGGCACTCCCGGGAACATAAAATTTGCCTGCCGGGCGCTCCTAACAAAAAAGAAGCCTCTGAGAGAGACTTCTACAGTTAATGGAATGTTATCGGCGTGTATTTATCCTATTTCACTTAATTATGAACATATTTCAAGGCGCACTTCAGATGATGATCCACGATACCCTGGGCAAGCTGCCGGTCGGGAAAGCCGCGGTGAAGCAGCTTTAAGCCGCCTCCGATTAAGGAGAGATGGTGGTGCAGGCGGTAGAAGGCCATCCGCTCGGGATCCAGATGGTCCTGACGGAAATACCGGTAATGCTCCCCGAACCGAAACTCGAGAAAGCTGTGCTCATGCTCAATGTCGAAATAGGTAACACCTTCAATATCGATCAGATACGGCTCCAGATTCGCATTCACCAAAATGTGGTCCGGTCCAAGCTCGCCATGAATCAGTCCGTAAGATGTCCTTGGACGAATTCGCGATGAACATTCCTGAAGGACGGACATAAGCCCCTCTTGAGCAGCCGCAATCTCAGGCAAATAAGAGGCGGCATACGTGATCTGCCTGAAGGCATTGTCCATCAGCTCCTGCTGGCAGGACTTCTGCGGAGGCTTGATTTGGCCGGGCCGCCCGTGAACATCTCTCGCGCAATCGTGCATATTGGCTATCATCTCCCCGATCCGCCGAAACAATCGCTGCTGCTCCGCTGTATCCGGGTGTGCAAAATAGTCTTCCGCTTTGCCGCCCCCAATACGTTCGACTAGCGCATAATCAAACGCATACTCCCGGCGCTCCAGATTAAGGTTATACAGCTCGGGTGTAGGAATGCCCAATTGGGTTAATACGCGGTTGTTCTCGCCAAACAAGTCGGCTCCATAGGAGCGCATATCATGATCCGAATGTTCGATTTCTTCCCGAAAGTAATTCATGGATAAATCCCAAACGTACAGCATACAGGAAAAACCGTTCAGGAAATCGAGCTGATAGACGACCTTCTGGGCCCCTCCGTTCAGCCGCGTAATCTGTGAGATTGCGTAATCCGATCCGAATACCTGCTTGGTATAATGCGTTAAATCCGCCTCGGAAAGATGACATGCATTTTCCATATTGTTTTCCCCGTTTCTATGATTGGATTGCCGGCATCACCAACTATATCCCAGGTCCCTGCTGAAAATATAGACTGTTTCTTTCGGTTCTGTTATGATGTTGAATAAGGTCTGGTTAAAAATGGTCGTAAGCAAAAGGAGCTGTCCCGGAAGGTCAATGACCCTTGGGAACAGCTCCTTTTTTATATGTTACACGGACTTATCGGACTACCGTACCGAACGTAATTTTCATGCTCGGCGCATGGGCGAACGCAACCGACGGCGTATTGACTTGGGATAACAGGTCCTCGGCGATATAGAGCCGTTCTGCTTCCTCCTGGGTTAGCCCCCGCTCAATCAGCGCTTGAATAAAGTCTTCCTCCTGACCCGGGCATTCAAACTGTAGGTTGCTGAACAAAGCCCTCATCTCCTCGGAATCCTGGGCTGGGTCGTAATAGTTCACCTTATCGCTGATTCTGCTCTCGATCCGGCGCAGCCCCAGCTGCGAAAAGTAAACCGGAAGCTTCATGCCGATGTTGGCGTCCTTCCCGGTCCGTAAAGCATCCTGTTCATGCAGCTTCTGCAGGGGGCCAAGCGGCATGACTTCCGTAGATAAAACATCATCAAAATAATAGCTCGACATGGAAGCACAGCCGTGGGGTTCGTAACAAATGACCGTTCCTCCGTCCTTCACACTTTCGGCCATCTTGGCCAGCAGCTGCAGGGGATCGGATCTATGCATAAGCACTGCGTGCGATACGGCGACATCAAAGGCGCTGCCCAGGTCAGCATCCATGAGCTCCGCCCGAATGAACTCGGCCTTCCAGGGCAGGTGAGCGTACAGCTCATTGGCCGACTCAATCTGTCTTGCTCCCGGATCGATCCCCGTATAGGTTGAGCCTTCCGGTAGGTGCGGAAGCATCATCAAACCCAGCTGCCCGTAACCGCAGCCGAAATCGACGATCCGAACCGGAGTTTCCCATTTCCAAACCGATTTGACCAAAAACGCGATGTAGTCGTCATTATAATAAAGACTCATTCTCCGGCGCAAATACCCCATCTTCTCATCCCAATCATAAGACTCCACTGTTTCACACTCCCCGATTGTTCTGGTCATCCATACTGATACACAGTCAACAATAGTGGATATCCCCGGAAAAGTATAGCTTTAAAGTGGAGCCTGCGGGATATTTTTATAAAGCTTTGTCCGAATGAGGCATCGTCAGGCGGTCGGTAGCTAAAGCGAGTGCTGTACATACGAAAAGCCCGGCATTCCAGGACTTATCCTGAAGCTGCCGGGCTTTGCACTTGTTTATGCTCTTTGAATCGTTCACGAAAGATTTAATGCGAGCACCGGCACCCCAATGCCCAGTACCCACAAGAGCGGAATCGAATTCACGATGACCGCCGCTCTCTTCCTCTTCTTGTAGAACACCCAGGCCATAATGGCACAGGCAATGGTGACGAGCGGATAAACGCCGATCACGGACACCAAGGCGATGGCCGCTCCACTGATTCCGCTGTCAAACCCCATGAACGAAATTCCCCAAATCAGCAGCCACGGAACAAAACATAACACATAGATGATCTGGCTGATGACAAAATACGTCCGCATGACACTCCCCCTGGTTTTCGTTCGTACCGGATCCTTCCGGTTTCCTCCACCCCGGAATAATCCGCCGGGTTATGAGGTTATTTATACCATAAAATCTGTTTTCTCCATAGGAGAAAAAAAATCATGATCATTTCCAAGGCGACACGGAAATTCGACATTGTTTTCAGGGCCTATCCGATATAATGGCAGTAGATAAGGGCTTGCTGAAATTTCACTATTTTCCCTAGGAGCATAAACATGATCGTAAAACAGACAAGACACGTCTTGATTCCTTCCTTAACTACATTTATCATGTTATCTTCCATTCTGTTGGGCAAAGCCGACAGCATCTTTCTGCTATTTCTCTCCGGAGCGATGCTGACGGGGATCATGATTTTTTTCGCCGAGTCCAGCAGCCGTTCCTTGCTTCTTCAATCCGTAAGCCTCGCCTTCTTCCATTGGAGTTCCCAGCTCAATTGGACGCAAATCATTTACTTTATATTAATTATTATGGAAACCCGAAATACGAGAAACTTGAAGTATACGCTGTCGCTCGCTTTTGCTTATTCCATGTTGTATACCGTCATCCGGCTAAGCTACCTCCCCTGGGACCGTTACAATTTATTGGTCTCGGTCTACGATCTGGTTAGTCTCGTATTAATCGTCCTTGGAATGCGTTATCTCGTCACAACCGAGATTGAAAGAAAGCGCCTTTTGAGGCGAAACCAGTTTCTCGCATCGCATGATCCGCTGACCGGTTTTTTGAACTACGACGGTTATGTCAGTGCCGTCAACGAACTGGTTGAAAAGAAAAAATCGCCGTTTGTGCTGATCCTGCTCGATTTTCAGGACTTTAAAAGCCTAAATAAGGAAAGCATCCGCGGCGGCAACGAAATTTTGACGAGAATATCGCTCATCATCCGGACTTACTTCCCGAGCGCCTTCGCCATTTCCCGTTATGCCGGGGACCGGTTCGCCATGGTGATCCCGGATACCGATGGGTCGCTTGGACAAGCCCAGGATATTCTTGAATCGGGCAAGCTCGGCTACGAGGTAACTTACAGCACGGCCCGGTTTCCCCGGGAAAGCACAACCTCGCATGATATTATCATGCTGGCCGAAGACCGGCTGTTTCAGAAAAAGAGGATGCTGTGGCTGAAGCGGGAGGAAGAAATGTTCCGAAGCGAAAAGCTGAAAATCGTCGGCGAGCTTGCTGCGGGCATGGCTCATGAAATCCGGAATCCGCTCACAACGCTGAAGGGCTTCATCCATCTGTCCAAATCGCAGTCGTACAATATCGGGCCATGGGTCGATATCATCACCAACGAGATCACGCGCATGAACGAGCTGACAGCGGAGTTTCTGCAGTTTTCCAAGCCCCATCTTGGCAACATCCGGCCCGAGCCCATCTCGCATTGCGTGGAAAGAGCGAGAAATTTAACCGAATCGCAAGTGACTTCCAGAGGGCACAGCATCAGCATGGAGAATGTCAGCGATTCCGTTATGGTTGAAATGGAGCGGGATAAAATCGTGCAAGTGCTGATTAATCTGGTGCGCAATGCCATCGAGGCAATGGAACAGCCGGGTCATATCCATATTCAGGTGCAGCAAACGGATTCGGTGGTAACCATTGACGTGTCCGATACGGGAAAAGGGATCCCCGAAGACCTGCTCCCGAAAATCTTCGATCCGTTCTATACGACCAAGGAAGAAGGAACCGGCCTCGGCCTATCCATCTGCCATAAAATCATCCAGGACCACAACGGTACGCTCACCGTCAAAAGCATGGAATCCGAAGGATCCGTCTTCACGATTACGCTGCCGGTATTGACCGAAGGAGCTTAATCGTCGACACCTGCCATCGAAACGATTCTAAAGGTCCGATCATTATGATGATTCGATGATACAATAGCCGCCGGGCACAGCTGCCCGGCGGCTTTATTCATTCGTGCTGGCATGAACCCGCTCCGCTAACCTTTGACCGAGCCGATCATGACGCCTTTTTCAAAGTACTTCTGAATAAACGGATACACGATAAGAATCGGCAGTGTGGATACGATGATCACCGCATATTTGACCTGATCCGCATACTGCTGCGCATACCCTCCGGCAGCTCCGCCGGAGCCTGCTCCGGATGAAAACACCTGGTTGGACAGCAGGATGTCCCGCAGCACGATTTGCAGAGGCTGGAGCGAATTGCTCTGGATATAGATGAGTCCGGTAAAAAAATCGTTCCAATGGGCGACTAAATAATACAGGGCGATGACAGACACAACCGCTGGTTCGTATCGGTCAGCAGATATTTGGCCAGCTCCATTTTTTGTTGCAAAATGTACTGTTTCAGCCTGAGACGGTTGTAAACAGATGGGACAGGTACTTCTTCCAGTCAGCTCGGCTACAGCGACCCGCATCACTTCATGAAATCCTTCAAAAAAATCGTGGGGTTGACCCCGACGGAATTCCGCAACGCATACTCGAAGCGGCTGCTATTTTATGAATGATTCTTCACTGATCGTTTTCCAACATTTAGCACTTTGGGGTACAATAGAATATATGAGGAGGAATGATGATGAAACGGATGCCTTTCACACGACCGACCGAGCATTACGATGAACGCATGCTCCCCATCGACAGACAAATCTGCCAGTTGCTGCAGCAGCGCAAAGAGATTTCGGAAGGAAATCCGGGCTACCCGCCTTTCGCGTACATTGACCAATGGGCGGCCGAAACGGGGCTTTATGAGGATTTTCTAAAAATGATCTTTGGTGCCATCCGATCCGACGAGTATTTCAAACCGATGGTCGAACCCGCCGGTTTTATCAAGCATGTTCCGGTATTAGTATCGCAGGAGCATGAGGGGTACTTTTTCACGCTGACTTCGGTTCGGCAATACGCCAATGCCAGCGTCGTGACGCTACATGTAGACGGTGATGTGACAATTCCGGAAAGCTCGACTGACATATCCAACTTCGCGTTAGATATGGGAGAGCCCTATGATTGCCGGATGGATCGGGGCGTAAGCTGCTCCGGTAACGCAACTTATAATTACGTGGTGTCTCCGCCACTGCCGGACAAGCTTTCAGGCTTTGAATTCGTGTTCAGGGAGGAAATCGGATCCCCCTTCGGCGGCGAGCCGACCGGAAAGGAAGTCCGATTCCGCATAGAGGAATAATCAGTCTGGTAAATGACAGGTTGTCAAATTAAGTGCGACAGCTCGTCCACGAATGCTTCGCCCAATCCGTCGCAGTATGAAAATCAGGCAGAGAGCCTATATAGACTCCTCTGCCTGATTTGATACATGGGCTTATTAGGAATTGCTTAAATGACAACCCATCCCTTCTGATTCAAGGTCAAACTTGAGCCATACCGCCATCTACGAACAATTCGATGCCGTTCACATAACTGCTTTCCTCCGACGCCAGAAACATCACCGCGCTGGCAATCTCCTCCGTCTTGCCCAAGCGGCTTAGCGGAACGACATTCTTCGCCGAATCAAGAACTTGATTTAGCGCTTCGCCAAAAAGATCATTATACGCTGGCGTGTGGACCGTGCCAGGGCTCACTACATTAAGTCGTATCCCTGTGCCTTTCAAATCCATTATCCAGCTCCTAGCCATCTGACGGAGAGCCGCCTTGGTACCTCCGTAGACACTAAACGCTGCTTCGCCGATCGTACCCGCCGTCGAGCCGGTTAAGATGATGTTTCCTGTCATATTTGGAAACAGCGGCAAAGCCTTTTGGATGGTGAACAAAGTACCCTTTACGTTCACGTTGAAGGTTGTGTCGTACTGCTCTTCCGTAATCTGACCCAAGGGCAGAAAGCTGCCAAGTCCAGCGTTTGCGAATAGAATATCCAGATGTCCTTTCTCCTGCTTTACCGTATCGTACAGTTTGTCTAGGTCCTTCAAATTAGAAATATCACCTTGAACGCCGGTAACCCGGTCACCGATCAATTTTACTGCCGCGTCCAGCTCGCTTTGCCTACGGCCGGTAATGAATACGTAGGCCCCTTCCGAAACGAATCGTTGTGCCGTTGTAAGTCCAATACCGCTTGTTCCTCCGGTAACAACGACTACCTTTCCTTCAAATTTCCCCATATCTATATGCCTCCCATCAACGTCATCACGCATTCGTGATATGACTTCCCCATTCGCCCTTCGGCTGCAACCAGCTGACGCTTCTATCCACAATGAAATCGCCCAGTGTTCGTTCGTAATCCTTGCGGTATGGTTTAATAAACTCTTCCGCAAGCCAGCTATCTCTCGTGCCTTGCCATGTTTCATAAATAATCAAGTCATCCGGCTGATCCAGATCGTCCGAAACAATGGCGCTAATGAATGCCTTCTCGGATGACATCTCCTCAATAAGGGAATACAGCTCCCTGCGGAATTCTTCTTTTTTCCCTGGTTTAACTTTGAATCGAATATTCAATTGGACCCGTTGATTGGACATGCTGACTCCTCCTATAAGCTTCATATTTTGCAGTAATTCCATTACGGCATTTATCATAACGCTAGATGAAAAATTCGACAGTAATTTAGATTACGAAGTTCTTACGGGTCGTGAATCAAGCCAGTTCTTTCATCGCTTTTTCGATATGAATCATGACCATTCTGCGGCTGGTCACGATAATACCTTCATTGGATAGTTCCTGTAAGGTAAGCGATACCGCTTCTCTTGTGGCACCGATCATATTGGCCAATTCTTGATGAGTCAGGGGAATATCGATTTTTCGGTATCCATTTTCTTCTATGCCGAACTTTTTAGACAATCGGTTGAGAAAGTAAAGCACTTTACCACGCAGATCTCTAAAAACCAATTTTTCCACCAATTCTTCCTGATCCCGTAGGCGTTTGCTTATTTCCGATAAAAATCGCAAAGACAATTCAGAATACTTGCGTAAAAGCGGTTCGAATTGTTCAGTCGGAATCGAAAAAACAATCGAGTCTTCCATCGTCTCCACATAAGTTCCTCTATTGCCCAATGAGAACGTTTCAACCTCGCCAAACATGCCGCCTTCGCTGAGGATGCAGACAGTATGTTGTTTGCCGGCCGAATTGGTTTTGTATAAGCGTAGTTTACCGGCGATTACGAAAAATAAGCCATTCCTTTCATCATCGGGCGTCTGAAGAATATAGTTTTTTGGAAGCTTATACGTATTTGATCTAGTTACCAATTGTTCGATTTCACGCATAACTTCTGCCGGAAGCGATTCAAATATCTTGATTTGTGGCAAAAATGAAGTTATGTTTTCCATCGCCTCATCATGTAACATTGTGACCCCTCCTTTCATTGCTGCAAGCGACTACCGCTCCACTCACCGCGATAATCGTTCCTCATGTAACACCGATAACGGAGTGTTACACTCATCATAAACCACCATAGTATCCCCTTCTGTAATGCAGATTACAAAAAAACAAACCACCTTCAAATGAAGGCGGTTTGTGGCTGCTCTAATCCATATCTTTTGACGTTATCGAATGGTCACCTTCAGTCTATGACTTCAAAGCGCTCAGTGCCGCATCCGTCACGTGGATAAATCTTTCGCCACGTGCGATCACATGAATACGCATTTCAGGAAAGTGGTCATATACATAGTCCACGAAATATCCCGGATGCTCAGCGTTCCCCGCAAAAATATCATAATGCATCGGGATCGTCATCCCGATCCCGACAGTCTTCGCCAGCTCGGCAGCTTCCCGGTAGTCCATATTGCCGATAATGCCGCGGCTGTTCCGGAATGCGTCGCGGCCATTAATCGGGAGAAGCCCGAGGTCGATCGACTCACCCTGAAGCCGTTCCGTCAATCCTTCATAAATGACCGTATCTCCGGAATGGTACACCGTAACGCCGTTCAGTTTGATCAGATACCCGACGTAACGATGATAGCCCTGCTCATCCGTTTCGAGCTCTTCATGTGCGGCCGCGATGGGGCGTATGATCACTTTATCGCCGTAATCCTGCTCCGTATCGGCGATCACGAAGCGCTCGGGGGCTACGCCCTGATTCAATATGTCCTCACGGCAGAATGCCGGTGCCATATAGACGGTCTGCGGGTTAGCCTTGGACATGGCCGCAATCGCCTCCAGGTCCATATGATCCGAATGCTCATGGGTGATCAGGCAGTAATCCGCATTCGTAATATGCTCCGGTCCGATCGGCGCCGGGTAGGTGCGATCCGGGTTATGGCTGACATACGGATCGATGTAAATGACCGTCTCCCCTCCCTTAATGATAAAACTGGCTTGTCCAAGCGGCCATACCGCGACCATGCCGTACGGCACGAAGGTTTCCTCGATTTCCTGAATCAGGAGCTGGCCTTGCTTCTGTGGCTGTGACTGGCTCATGCCTTCCTCTCCCTTCCGTTACTTTTCCGGTCATACTTATCATTACATGAAGATCCCAAGTAAGCAGCAGAACTCGCTCACCTTATCCAGGTATCTTTTAACCACCCGCTCACACGGGCTAAACGCTTCTGGATCTCTCTCTAAAAAATACCGCTTTCACCGCAAACCGGGGTAAAATCAGCTGTCTTCGCCATCTCGACGGCTGGGAAATCAGCCGGTACAGCCACTCAAGATTTAGACGCTGCCAGGCTGCCGGCGCCCGCTTCACTTTGCCGCCGATGATATCCAGACTGCCGCCGACACCGATGGCAATTTTCGCATGCAGCTTGTCCTTATGGCTATGTATCCACTTTTCTGCCCGGGGTGCGCCCAGAGCCACGATCAGAAAGTCCGGCGCGGCATCAGCAATCTCTTGTACGATTCGCGGCTCATCTTCCGGCGTAAAAAAACCGTGATGTCTGCCGCGTATGACGACGCCCGGATACTGCTGGCGAATGTTGATGACGGCCTGCCTGCTCGTTTCCTCATCCGCGCCCAGAAAGTAAAACGACCATCCCTTCCGGTCGCCCTCCTCAAGCAGCTTAAACAGCAGATCGCAGCCGGTTACCCGCTCCGGCAGGCTGCCGCCCCGCACCCGGGAGACCATGACGATGCCGATGCCATCCGCCGTGACCAAACCCGCCTCATCGACGATTTGGCGCAGCTGCGCATCCTTTTGGCAGGACATCACGATCTCCGGATTGCCGGTAACGACGTGAAACAGCCGCTGCTCCTTTTGGTCAATCACCTCTTGAAGAAGCACTACGCTCTGCTCCATCGTCAATTTCGGGAAAGGAATCCCCATAATGGGCACATGTTGATTCATCTTTCGACCACCTCTTCTGTATCGGCGTAAACGGAATATACAAGCACATCTTTGTTCCATTTGACGATTTGTTTTTCCAGCGTCATTCCGATCCGTTCGGCCACCCGAGCGGATGGTTGATTGCTGGCATCGGGAAGCGAAACGATTTTGCGAAGCTTCATCTGCTCAAATCCGTAGTGCTTGCAAGCCGATGCTGCCTCAGTGGCATAACCGTTCCCCCATACGCGTCTTGCGAACAGGTAGCCGATCTCCATTTCGCGAACCCCTTCCACAATCTGTGGAACGATGCCACACTGTCCCAGAAACTCACCGTTGATCCGGTTCTCCACGATCCATAAGCCGACACCGCATTCCTCATAATTTCGCAGCGTCCATTCAATCCATTCCAGTGTTTCTTGGTGGTCTTTGGTGGAGGGATAGTACTTCATGGCGACGGGGTCGGCAAAAATTTGCTGCAGCAACGGGACATCCTCCCGTCCCATTTGCCTCAGGATCAACCGGTCCGTACTCAGCACGACATCCTTCATCCAGGATCCCCCTTATCTTTTACAACGCGTTATATACAACGGTTATAACAACACATTCCGCTTATTCTATGCTGCGTGCAATAATGCGGGCCGGGGATGAATCCGCCCGGATCAGCAGAGGTAGCACTATCAATCATCATCGGATTCGTCAGCTCCCTGTCTCTTGCGTTTGCTAATTTCTAGGCTTTTAAGGTACCCGATGAAGGGCGGCCAGCGCCTCCTCCCGGTCCTTCTTAAAGAACACATCTTCCCCCTGATTGCATTCGTAGATGAAATCCCGCAGGCTTTTGCTGGAGTAAGCTTCAAAATCACCAACAATGGCAATTTTAAATTGATAGGTCCGATATTTTTGCAGGATTTCCCCTGCCAGCCCGGTTTTCAGCTCAAAAAACGCATCCGGCAAATTCGACTGATTCAGCAGCAGCTTATGGCACGGCCCCGATGGATCCCACCCAATGCCAGCCATCAGATCCAGAGCCGTCTGGACGTCGGCAATAACGGCATGAGGGTCGTCAAGAATGGCTACCTTCGAGCCGTCTTGTTCATGTATCGTATAGTTCATACTTTTTGCCCCCTTTCCGCTATATTACCTTGTCTGAGAAGTCTGTTCCAGTCTTTTCCTACGTCTGGTCCGGCTGAACCGCTGCTTGGCGGGCGACGCGGCACACGAGTCGCATCAGTTTGCGGTGGAGCTGCGGTAACAAAGTGAATACGACATCCATGGTGCGGCGCAGCGGCATCGGGCAAACCACAGGCTCGTTCTTGTGAACGCCCTTTATCGCAATCCGGGCGAACTGCTCGGGGCTCATCATTTTCTGTTTCTGCATCTGCTTCAGAACGAGTTCCTGATCCAAATATAGCGCTTCGCCCGTCCGATGGATCGGAGTATCCACGAATGCCGGGCATAGAGCGCTGACATGAACGCCAAATGCTTCCGCTTCATAGTGGAGGGATGTAGTCAGTCCGACCACAGCATGTTTGGTTGCAGCATACGCGGCGGAGGTTGGCGATGGCCCCAGTCCGGTCGCCGACGCGGTATTCGCAATACAGCCGAAGCCCTGCTGCTTCATAACCCGATAGGCTGCCTGAGTTCCATGGATGACGCCCCACAAGTTGACCTGAATGATCCGGTTCCAATGATCAAGTGTCATGTGGTACAGCTCCCCGTAAATGCTGATGCCCGCATTGTTGAACATATAGTCGAGCCGCCCGAACTCCTCATACACACTCTCGATCAGCCCTTCAACCTGATAGGCGTCCGTCACGTCCAGGTGGACATAACGCCCTCCCCCACCCGCAGCGGTAATTCTTCGGACCGTCTCCTCGCCGCCTGCTCGGTCCACATCGGCTGCCACAACGAAAATACGCTCCCCTGCCAACGCTTCGCAAATGGCCCGGCCAATTCCCGAAGCCCCTCCTGTGACAATAGCCACTTTACTCCATTCTGCCATATCCTTGACTCCTCCTCATCATTTTAACTTTAGAACAATTAGGACGATCGTTCTAATTTGCGTAAGCGTAAAACCTCATCGTTTGAGGATTCCGCTTAGAAACAGATCGACGCTTTTTCGGAAAAGACCATGCAGCTGTTCATGTTCCATCGTGTAAATATGCTGGCACAGCGCCCCCAGCAGCGTCCCGAATATAAATGTCGTTCCTTGAAGATCGTCGATCTCAAATTCTCCGGTATCGATCCCGTATTGGAGAATGTCCGAGTATGCCTGCATCGGCGTAACCGCCAGTCCGTACAGCTGCTGGACCGTCTCCGGACTGGTCGCCGGATTCGCCGCCAACTCCTGCCCTACCTTGAGCAGAGGGGTCTGATAATTGTTCATCACGAACGAAGACATCGCATACAATTTATCTCTGGCTGTCTTATAGTTCGGAGTTACACCGGCCCACTTCTCGCCCCAGGCCCGCATGCCGTCCAGCGCGAGATAAACGAACAGCTTTTCCTTATTCTCAAAATGGTAGTACACATGGCCCTTGCTGAACCCGGAGGCTTTGGATATATCCGAGATCGAGGTTCCGGCGAACCCCTTTTGCGAAAAGAGCTGCGCAGCCTTCTCCGCAATAATCCGCCGCGTTTCTTCACTGTCATAATGTCGTTTCAAAGCGATCTACCTTTCCTTATTTACAGAACGATCGTTCTAAAGTCATCATAAGCGATGAGGCCTGTCGCTGACAAGAAATATTTGGAATGTTCAAAAAGAAGACAAAAAGCACGGTCTAAGCCGTGCTTTTATCCTTAGAAACAAGAACCGCCTCACTCCGCCTCTGGCACGCCGTTCGGGTAGACGACAACTTTCAAGCACTCGCTTTTGTGATTTAAGGCCCGCTCCATCGCTTCCTGGGTATCCTGGAGCGAATAACGGTCCGTGACCAGCGTCATCACATCGGCAATGCCGGACTCAAGGAAGCGGATGCCTTTCGGATATGTATTGGCATACCGGAATATTCCGTAAATATCGACCTCGTTATCCGCGATAAAAGGAACATTTAGCGGAATTTCATCCTGTGCCGGCAGTCCGACAACGGCCAGCTTCCCGCCCCGGCGCAGCGAGCCCAGCGCCGTTTGCAGCGCTTTCGGATTACCGGCGGTTTCCCAAGCGACATCGACGCCCCTCCCGTCCGTCAACCGCTGAATTTCCTCCAGTGCGTCCTGTTCTGCGACGTTAATCACGTGATCCGCTCCGAGCTTCTTGGCGGCATCCAGACGCAGCAGCTCCAAATCCGTTACGATGATTTCGGCAGCACCATACGCTTTGGCCGCGACCACGGCCATCAATCCCACCGGTCCCATCCCCATGATCGCAATGGTGGATCCCGGCGTAAGCTTGCTTCTCGCCGCCGCATGGATGCCGACGGAAAACGGCTCGATCAGCGCCGCTTCCTCATAGCTCAGCGAGTCCGGGATCCGGAACACAAAATCCTGCCGGATTTTGATGTACTGGACAAAAGCCCCGTCTACCGGTGGAGTCGCCAGAAACTGTACGTCGGGACAGAGGTTATACCGCCCCTCCTTGCAGGCTTCACAGCGGCCGCAGGTCACCCCGGGCTCCACGGCTACGCGGTCTCCCACCTTGAATCCGGTTACATCTGTACCTACGGCGGCGACATCGCCCGAGCATTCATGGCCTAGGATGATTGGCTTCTCCACGACGTACTTGCCGATTCGCCCATGCGTATAATAATGGAGGTCGGATCCGCAGATGCCGACGGCCATCACTTTGATCAACACTTCGTCTGGTGCGATGTCCGGCACCGGCACCGTTTCAATCCGGATTTGGCGCGGGCTGTGCATCACAGCGGCTTGCATCGTTTGGGGAATGCTGGAGTTCATCATCTGTGTACTTCCTTCCCTTCCTGAAATCTATTATTTTCTTATCATTGTATTATAGAAACCCGCTAATATCTATGAAAACTACGGCTGATCAACAGAAAGAATCCGCACCCTCTTCGGGAGCGGATTCTTTCTGTGCAGCTGAATGCACCACCATGCAGAAGGAGCATAAGTCCCTTCACTCACGGCTATGTAATTGGATAACCGGACGGAAAACATGGCAGGCAGGGGCATCAACCCCTTAGGATTCAGCAGGACCTTTGGTCCGTTTGAAGAACAATGCCAGAATCAACGCCACGATGGAGAAGCCAAATCCGATGACAAACGCGTTATGCACACCGGCTACCATCGCTTGAGCCATTTGCCCAGGCGCTGTTGGATCCGAAGAGACCTTCAGGAAGCTGGCTTGGCCGTTGGACATGACGCTGATAAAGAAGGCCACGCCAATCGCACCCGCCACCTGCTGGAGCGTATTCAAGATCGCCGTACCGTGCGGATAATACCGGGCTGGAAGCTGGTTCATGCCGTTCGTCTGCGCCGGCATCATGATCATAGAGATGGAAATCATCATGCAGATATGCAGAATGAGCAGCGTGACTTTGCTCGTTTCAACCGATACCTGTGTAAAGAACCACATAATGATCACCAGAGCAGCCGTTCCCGGAATGATCAGCGCCCGTGGACCGAACTTATCAAACAGTTTACCGGTAATCGGCGAGATCAAGCCGTTGAGCAAGCTCCCTGGAAGCATCAGCAGACCGGAAGCGAATACCGTCATGCCGAGTGCGCCCTGAAACAGGAACGGCAGCAGCGACATGGAGGAGAACAGCGTCATCATCATAATGATCAGCATGATCGCCGTCAGGGTAAACGCCGGGAATCTGAAGGATCGGATATCCATTAAAGGATCTTTCAGCCGGAGCTGACGAATCACGAACAGCAGCAGGGCAACCGCGCCGACAATAATGGTCCAATACACTTTGGGATGCGACCAGCCCGCTCCACCTTCACCCAGACTGCTGAAGCCATAGACGATTCCGCCGAATCCGATCGTTGACAGAATGATTGACAGAACGTCCACTTTGGGTTTGGTAGGCTGCGAGACATTTTTCAAATACACAAACGCGATGATGATCGAAATGATGGCAAACGGCAGAACTAAGTAGAACAGCCATCTCCATTCAAACGAATCGAGAATCAATCCCGACAACGTCGGACCGATCGCTGGAGCGAACATAATAACGAGACCGATACTGCCCATGGCGGCTCCGCGTTTTTCCGGCGGATACAGTATCAGGATCGTATTCATCATAACCGGAAGCATCAAACCGCTACCTGCGGCCTGAAGCAAACGGCCGATCAGCAGGAATTCAAAGCCCGGGGCGAAGGCACAGACAAACGTTCCCACCGTGAAAATGATCATGGCTCCAAGGAACATTTGCCTCGTCGTAAACCACTGGACCAGCAGCGCTGATGCGGGAACCAGAACGCCGACGACCAGCATGTAGCCTGTGGCCAGCCATTGCAGCGTAGAGGCCGAGACTTTGAGCTCAACCATCAATTCCGGAAAAGCGATATTGAGCAGCGTCTCATTTAAGATGGAAAAGAACGCCCCCACAATTAATGAGACTAATATAGGCAGCTTCTTGATATGGCTGATATCAGCCGGTGCAGATGCAGCTGCGGCACCTGATGGATTCATATATTCTCCCTCCTGTTTCTTGCAATATGTCTATATTTGGCATCAGCGAGCCTATTTTACCACATAACTCCATGAAAATGTTTCTTATAAATTGCTTTTTTTAAATGATTTATTATTTTAGTCATTTAAGTATTATTCCACCGTTTAGAAGTTACTCATAAGCCAGTACAGAATCGCGGCTGATGATCGTGCCTTGATGCTTCCCTTCGCACAATTCTCTCATTGAACCCGGCTTGTCAAAGTTGAATACATGAATAGGCAGATGGTAGTCCCGGGCCAGAATAAAGGCCGATTGATCCATAATTTTCAGATCGTGCCGGATGACGTCGTCATAATGCAGCGACTTGAATTTTCTGGCGGAGGGATCCGTCTTCGGATCGGCGCTCAGCACACCGTCCACTCCCTGCTTGGCAACGAGGAGCGCGTCGCAGTTCACCTCGATCGCCCGCTGCACCGAGGGGTAGTCGGTCGTGACGTACGGCTGGCCGTTCCCGCCGGCGAAAATGACGATATACCCTTTCTCCAGATGGTGTATGGCGCGCAATCGAATATACGGCTCGGCCACCGAAGCGATGGGGAGCGAGGTCATGACCCGGACCTCCTTGTCCGTCTTCGCTTTGAGAACACCACGCAGCATCAGGCTGTTGACGACGGTGGCCAGCGTGCCGATATTATCGGCCTCCGCCCTTTCGATGCCCCAGGTTTCCGCCATGTTTCCCCGGAATATGTTGCCGCCGCCAATGACCAGGGAAACCTCCACTCCCATACTCACAACGGATAAAATTTCGTCCGCGATATGCTCAAGCCGGCCCGGATCAAAGCCGAACTGGCTCGTTCCTGCCACCGCTCCGCCGCTAAGCTTAATTAACACTCTTTGGTACGCCGCCATGGATCAAACACTCCTTTCGGTTCCGAAAAAATGACTATCGTGATACGCTCACCTAGATAAATAAGCTTCCTCAGTATTGGTTTCGAAACATCCAAATTCCTTCAGCCAACACCGATAATCAGAAGTCCAAAAAGAAAACACTAAAGCCGCTTATGCCTTAGTGTTCAACGCTTCCTTCATATGCCGTTTTCTCAATCATGGAATGTATGCACCGCTTGAACACCAGGGATCCTCCTTTGAAATCCGTTTTTTACCAAGCAGATTATATCCTGAAAGGTTCGTCTGAAGCAACTATGGCCGCAGAGAGGCGGTCTGGCGGAGTGGACAGACCTACCTTGTGACAAATGAATAGTGTCTAAGTTGTACGATAAGATGGGTTTGCAGGTCGGAGATAAGTGTGGACTATTTTGGTTTTCTATTGTGAATTTTTCATATGTTGAAATATGGATATCAGCGGTTGTTGATTCGCTCTTTTTCCAAAGGTTGGCGTCATCGTTGATGTAAGCGTTAACGTTATAAATAATAGAATGAACTTAAAAAATTAACGTTAAAGTGACGCATCGCGCTATTATAGAAGGAAGCTCAATGTAATAAAAGTAAACGTAAAAACTCCCGAAAAACCGGCCCAAGGCGGTTTTTCGGGAGCCTGATGTCAGTATGGCTCTGGATCCCTTTTGCTTATGGCAAACCCATTACAATTGAAGCGATATCTGCTTAACGCCCGCGTGTGGCGTTAGAAGTACTCCCTGCCCGGTCACGGAAGAATCGGCGCCTTCGATTTGAGCGATCTGGCTTATGCCGCGCAGAAGCAGCTTCCACGGCTTGGTTCCTTCCGCCTGGACATCGATGCGCTCCCCGTTCCGGGTTACCGCGACCTTTAATTCTTCCTTGCCGTTCGTCCCGTTCACAACGCTTGTCGTTTCCGTCCCATCCGCAAGTTCAAAGGCGTGAAGGGTCACGCCGTCCGCGTAGTCGTAATCCGGACGCTGGTCATTGTCTCCGACCGGAATGATGCTTCCGGCCCGCGCCAATAGTGGAACCGTAAAGTAGTCGACCTGCCGGCTGATCCACCGGCCTCCCTCAACACTCTCTCCGGTTACGAAATCGGTCCAGCGTCCATCTGGTACATAGTACCGTGCCAGTCCCTGGTCGTTCATGACGGGTGCGACGAGAAGCGAATCCCCGAGCATATACTGGCGGTCCAGCACATGGCAGTTCGGATCTTCGGGGAATTCCAGCACCATGGCCCGCATGACGGGCACCCCTGTTGCCGCAGTCTGCACGGCGGAACGGAACAGGTATGGCATCAGCGTGCATTTCAGCTTGGTAAAATAGCGCAATACGTCAACCGCTTCCTCGTCGAAGAGCCAAGGCACCCGGTACGACTGGTTCCCGTGCAGCCGGCTGTGCGTGGACAACATCCCGAAAGCGGTCCAGCGCTTATATAGGTCCGGTGTGGCCGTATTTTCAAAACCGCTGATATCGTGGCTCCAGAACCCGAAGCCGCTGAGCGACAAGGACAAGCCGCCGCGAAGCGATTCGGCCATCGATACGTATGAGGCGGAGCAGTCGCCGCCCCAATGCACCGGGAACTGCTGGCCGCCGGCCGTGGCGGAACGGGCAAACACCGCCGCTTCATTTTTACCGAGCGTCTCCTCCAGCACTTCAAATACCGTTTGGTTGTACAGGAACGTGTAATAGTTGTGCATTTTCACCGGATCGGAGCCGTCGTAATAAACGACGTTCGTCGGAATCCGCTCGCCGAAGTCGGTTTTGAAGCTGTCAACGCCCATGTCGAGCAGCTCCTTCAGCTTGCCCTGATACCAGCGGACCGCATCCGGATTAGTAAAGTCGACGAGCCCCATGCCGGACTGCCACCGGTCCCACTGCCAGACGCTGCCGTCCGGATTTTTCACCAGATAGCCGTTCTCCTTGCCTTCCTTGAACAGGTACGACTTCTGCCCGATGTACGGGTTGATCCAGACGCAGATATGAAGCCCTTTGTCTTTCAGCCGCCGCAGCATCCCCTGCGGGTCCGGGAACACGTCGGGATCCCATTTGAAATCGCACCACTGGAACTCCTTCATCCAGAAGCAGTCAAAATGGAACACATGCAGCGGAATGTCCCGCTCGAGCATGCCGTCTACAAAACTGTTGACTGTGTCCTCGTCATAGCTGGTCGTAAACGAAGTCGTCAGCCACAGGCCGAAAGACCAGGCAGGCGGCAGCGCCGGTTTCCCGGTCAAGGCCGTATAGTTTTGCAGAACCTCTTTCAAATTGGATCCGCCGATGATGTAATACTTCAGCTTTTCGCCGGGAACGCTGAACTGCACCTTCGAGACGTTTTCGGACCCGACTTCATAAGAAACGCGCTCCGGATGATCCACGAACACGCCGTATCCTTCGCTGGACACGTAGAACGGAATGTTCTTGTAGGCCTGCTCACTGCTGGTCCCCCCGTCTTCGTTCCATAGATCCACGACCTGCCCGTTTTTCACAAAAGGCGTAAAACGTTCCCCAAGCCCGTACACATATTCGCCGACCCCCAGGTCCAGCTGTTCCCTCATATATACATCCGCCGATTCGGAGGATTTAATGTAAGCCGGTCCTTTATAGCCGGTGCCGGTGAGGCGGCGTCCGTCATAAGCATACGCGACGTTCCACCCCTCGTCCGGACGAACGGTAGCGGTCAGCTTGCCGCTGGTGAGGGTAACGGCGCCGCCGCGCTTCTCGACCTGGACTTTCAAATCCGGCTGCTTATAGATTTGGAAGGCTGGGCCCTTGTCGTCCATGCCGTCATGATGGATGTATTCCACGCAGATGACGTTCTCCATCGGGGAAGAATAGCGGACCGTAAGCAGCGTCGTATTCAGCGTATCGCCTTTGTGGACGATTTTTTTGGTGGATACATACACCGTCATTTCGTCTTCGCGGGTCTCGATATCCCTTACCTCAACCGGATACAATACCTGCAGCCCCTGCCGCACATGCCAATAGCCGTCTGTAAATTTCATAGTGGGTCTCTCTCCTATCTATATCTTCTATTAAAATTCGTCAGTCTTTCATGGAACCGGCGGTAATGCCGCCTACGACGTAGCGCTGCAGGCCGATGAAAATGATAATGATCGGAAGTGCAGCCAGCGTGGCGACCGCCATCAGGTTGTTCCACTCCGTGCCGTACTGCCCGATAAAGCGGTACAGTCCAAGCGTCAGCGGACGTACGCTATCCTCGGTGGTCAAGGTCAGGCCAAAGATAAAGTCGCCCCAGCCAAAAAGGAAGCAGAACACCGCGACTGTCATCATGCCGGGCACAACGAGCGGCAGAATGATTCGTGTAAACGCCGTAAACTGGTTGCAGCCGTCAATCTTCGCCGCTTCCTCCAGCCCTTTGGGCAGTGCCATGAACGACGGCCGGAGGACGAGGACCGCAAACGGCAGCGCATGGATCATGTCCGCCAGGATGAGCCCGAAGTAGCTGTTCACGAGATGAACCTTCGAGAACATGATGAACAGCGGCATCGCCATCATAATACCGGGCAGCATCTGGATCGCGAGCAGCAGAATCATGATCAGCGATTTGCCTTTCAGATCCAGTCTCGCCAGTGCATACGCCGCGGGCGTGGCGAACAGCAGCGACATGATCATCGTGCCGATGGCGATAATAAAGCTGTTGCCGATATACCGGAGCATATCCGTGTTGTGAATGAAGTTGTCATAGTAAGCCGTAAAGGTTGCGTTCAGCACGCCAAAATGGGGCGGTGACGAGAACAGGTCCGTAATTGGAGTTATCGACGTTTTGACCATCCAATAGACGGGAAACAAAAACAACAGGGTGATGACGGCACCGATCACAGTCATGCCGGCGCCCTTCCATTGTGCTCGCTGGTTCATCATGCAGCCTCCTCCTTACTGGACATCCGGAGATAGATCACGGCCAGCACGGTAAGAATCGCGAACATGATCATGGATACCGATGCGCCCTGGCTGAACTGGAATTTGGTGAAGGACAGCTGGTAGGCGTAAATCGGCAGGACGTTCGACGAGTTCACCGGTCCGCCCGCCGTCATGATGAAGATCATGTCAAACACCTTGAACGTGTTGATGATCCCCAGCATGAGCAAAATCAGAATCGTCGGTCGCATGAGCGGCAGCGTAATGTGGCGAAACTGCAGCATTTTTCCCGCACCGTCCAGCTTGGCCGCCTCATACAGCTGCTCCGGCAGCCCTTGAAGTCCGGACAGCAGGATGATCATGTTGAACGGAATGCCTACCCAGATGTTGGCGACGATCGTGGAAAGCAGCGCCGTACTGTTTTCGCTGAGCCAGCTGTGCGGCTCGTGAATGAACCCGAGGCTTTGCAGGATGTAGTTAACGACCCCGTAGTCGCCGTTCAGCATCCATTGGAATACCGAAGCCGTGATGACGACCGGAAGCATCCAGGCGAGCAGCATAAGCGAACGCATCAGGCCCCGGCCCGGGAAACTCCGGTTGAAGAACAGGGCCAGCGCAAAGCCGATCGAAAACTGAAACACGAGGCTGAGAACGGTGAACAATACCGAGTTTCCCAGCGCGGTATAAAAGACCGGATCTTTGAATGTCTTGATATAGCTCGCCAGACCCGCAAAAGCATGATGCCCCTTAAAGTTGTATACCGTCACATTTTGAAAGCTGAGAATCAGGTTGTACACGATCGGGAAAATAATGAACACCAGCAGGAACAGGATGACGGGCAGAACGAACAGATACCGGGTCCATGCTGTACTTCTTAAGCGCTTGGACGTTCTCGGCGCTGCCGCAGAATAGGATTGGTCAGACATGTGGTTCCTCCTCCTTCTCAATATTTAGGGTGCAAGCGGCTTGATCTTGCCGGCGGCCGTTTGAACGGCCTGCTCGGGAGAAACCTGCCCGGTCAGCACCTGCTGAAGCATCGTCTGGATCGCTTCGGAAATTCCCGCATAATCCGGGCCGTAGGCACGTGCCTTGGCCACTTCCATCGCATCCGCAAACACCTTCATCTGCGGATCCTTCTGCCAGAACGGGTCCTGCAGCAAATCTTTGCGGCTCGGCAGACGGCCGTTGGTCTGAAGAAGCTTCTTCAGCCGGGCCGGCTCGTTGGCGAAACGAATGACGTCAAAGGCAGCATCCTTATGCTTGGAGGCTGCAGAGATCGCCCAGTTTTCTCCTCCGAGCACGGTCGCTCCCGTTTTGCCCTTCGGCAGCGGCACGACGCCCCAATTGACTTTGCCTTCCTTCTGCAGGAACGGGATCTGCCACGTTCCGTTCACCATCATCGCCACTTTGCCTGCGGCGAACTGCGTCGCGGTGTCGGATTGCTTCTGCGTGATCACTTCCCTGGACATGTAGTTGTTTTTGGCCATGTAGTCATACAGCTTTACCGCATCGAGCGTGCCCTGACTATCAAAATCGGGAACGTCCGAGCCGGCCTGCAGCAGGAAGGGCAAAAACTGAAACGTCCCTTCTTCCGTCTTCACCGCACTGACCGCGAAACCGTATACATTTTTCTTGGTGAGCAGCTTAGCGTCTTCCTTCAGCTCATCCCAGTTGGTGGGCGGCTTGATGCCCGCTTCATCAAACAACTCTTTGTTATAAAACAGAGCAAGGTTGTTGCTTCCGACCGGAACGCCGTAATTTTTGCCGTCGTACACCGTGGAGGACCATGGTCCGTCATAATATTGATCCGCCTGCCCCCACGCTTTGACCTCGGAGGTGATGTCGGCCAAAATGCCGGCAGCGGCGAACGTCTGATGGTCTGCGCTGTCGATCCATACGATATCCGGCCCCTGATTGCCGATCGAACCAAGCAAAAGCTTGTTTTTGATATCGGAAGAAGATACGTATGTGCGTTTGATTTTCACATTTGGATGGGCCTTTTCATATTCGCTGATGATGTTGTTGATCGCGGTTACGCTGCCGTCCGTCGTCATCGTATCCCACCAGGTCAGGGTGACTTTTCCCGATTCGGTACCGGAACCTGCCGAACAGGCGGTCAGCGTCAGGGCAAACAGCGAAAAGGCGAGAAAGAGCGCTTTCATTTTGCCGCGCATAAGCATGTCCTCCTTACGAAATGATCTAGTATTTGGGTTTTAATGATTATAAAAATCATAAAATGATGTACGTACATCATTTTGTTCGTGAGAAGCCCGGTATCCTATACCCTTAGATATAGTACCGTGCGTTCTCCCTCGTAACCAGCTCCAGCTTGGAGATGTTCTCCCGCAAATTCACCTTCTCGCCGCTGGCGGTATGGTTAAACAGCGTCTTGACCGCCAAATAGCCCTGGTTTACCGGGTCCTGGCAGATCGTCGCCGTGACCGTGCCGCGGTCCAGATCCTGATAAATATCCTCCGTCATGTCATGGCCGATCAGAGCCACGGTGCCGCCAAGACCCGCTTCTTCCAGGTGGCGCGCAATGACATGCAGCTTGGCGCTCGTGACATAAATGCCGTCGACCTGCCGGAAGTACTCGCCAAAGCGGTCCGGATGATCGTATTCCTCATGCTTCAGCTTCAGCGGCAGAGCCATTTCGATGTTCCCCTGCTCGGCAATGACTTCCCGGAAGCCGGTAATTTTCTGCTGCATCTGAAACGTAGTCGCCGACGGCAGGCTGCTGGCATCCGATGTAATCAGTCCGGCCCGTCCGCCGCTTCCGATCAGCTTGCACAGCATGTCCGCAGCGAGTCTTCCGGCGATCCGATAGTCGCAGCCAACATAAAACAGACGCTTGCTGAGCGGCGCGTCGTTATTAAATGTGCATACCGCCATTCCTTTATCGATCGCCTGGTCTATGGGATCCTCCATCTGCTGGGAGTCGTTGGGAGACAAGGCCAGCGCGTCGTAGGCACCGCTGTCCACGATCTCCTGCACGATCTGTCTCTGCTTCTCCGTGTCGTAGCTCTCCGATTTGAAAATTTCAATCCGCAGGCCGTAATCCCGCAGCTCCTCGTACGCAAGGCGAATGCCGCGCTCAATCTGTGTCCAGAAATAATCCGGATGCTCTGGAAACACAATCGCAAAGGAAATTTCAGTCCCCCGTGACAGGAATCTCGCCGATTTGTTCGGCGTGTATTCCAGTTCCTCCAGCTTCTCCATAACCTTCCGGTACGTCTCCGGCTTCACATTGCCGCGATTGTTGAGGACCCGGTCCAGCGTGGCGACCGAGATGCCCAATTGCTGGGCGATTCCTTTTAACGTCAGTCTTTTATGATCCTTCATAAATATACCTCTTGTCTTATTCTGCAGAATGAAAGACGTTTGATCTTTCAGGCAGATTTATTGTAACTCCGCGGCTTCCCGCGTGTCAACGCTTTCATGATGGTTTAGGACAAAAAATGATGTTCGATAATCATTTTATCTCTTCTGGTCTTTCTCTTCGCCTTCCTCTTTGCGCCAGCCGGGATCATGGTTATTTAACTTACAAGCTCCAGTTGTTCCATTGCAAAAAGGGATCTCCGCATGAAGCCCGGAAGTCCCCAGTTTGCTTACAAATTCAACTGATACAGTTAGTTAGCCGGGCTCTGCTATGGAGAACGACGTTAAGATCCGGTCGTAATCATCCAGCGGATGCCAAACTTATCTTCCAATTGGCCGAATAAAGAACCCCAAAAAGCCGGTTTGATCGGGTCGCGAACCGTTCCGCCTTCAGACAGTTTCTCAAATGCAGCATACGCTTCCGGCTCCTGTTCAAATTCCAGTACCAGGTTGATCGCTGTTCCTTGCTGCACCGGTTCGAATACCGCGTCAGACATTAGAATATTCACGCCGGCGGCAACCAGGCTCAAGTGCAACACCTTATCTTTGTATTCTTCCGTAGCGTGAGGCAATTCCCCATGGGTCTGTACCGATACAATTTCTCCTCCGAGCGCCTGAACATAAAACTCAGCCTGCGCTCTGGCATCCTCAGAAAATATGTAAGTCATGTGCTTTGCCATCGTCATTCATCCTTTCCTGAAATGGTTCATTTAGAAGCAGGATTGGTACCCTTGACATGTGACATGGCAGCGGACGATGAATATATGCTTGTCCTTTCCATGAAAACAAGCCGCAGCCGAAAAAGTTCGGGATGACGGAGTCCGAAAAGGCGCAACATTGTATGAATCGTTATGTACATGGATGACTTCCTGCCCCGCTGTCTCTACTATAACACCGCGATCAGGAACGGATTTCTTACCGATTGCTGAGTTGATTGTTGATATGAAGAAAATTGTTCATTAACAGCGGCAGCGATATCAGGATGGGCGGATCGTCCGGATGCGGAACCCGCATGTTTACCCGTTGAAACGGAACCGATTTATCGAGACCGACGACAATCGGGACCTTATGCTTGGCGCGAAGTGTCGTCTGCGGCACCAGAAAATCGGCCGCCCTCATTCCCCATGAGACAGAAGTCGCTAATAAATAGTAGGTTCCAGGCTTCACGCCGGTAAACCGGAATCGACGTGCCGCCGAAGAGATAAGCGTACCGTAAGGTGGCAGCCCTTCAGGGATCGGTTTGGCAAACAATCCAATGAGGATGACCCCTTCAAACGGTACCTCGAAGGATATAGACCCTTCCACGGTCCCCACAGGCGACGTCAAAATCGGCAGATCATACCAGCTTTCGAGCGCTTTAAGCGAGTGTAAATGGTTGTCCGCGATCTCCCTGGAATTCCGGAAAAGGGAAGGCGTAACCCCTACCTTCTCGGTAAATCGGGAAGTAAAAGTGCCCAGGCTCTGCTGTCCGATCTCCAGGCTGATGTCGCGAATGCTGAGATTCGTGTGCAGCAGCAGCTCTTTGGCCCGGTGCAGGCGGAGCGATGATACGTAATAGAGCGGCGGAAGCCCCATCCGCGCTTTGAATATCCGGGCAAAATGGTACGGGCTGTACCCTGCGTACTTCGCCAGCATGTTCAGCTCCAGCGGTTCATCCAGCCGGTTCTGAATATAAGTAATGACTCCATCCAGTTCAGGAAACTTGTTGGTCATACCTTACCTCCCTTAAGTCCCGGATGGATGAGGCGCAATGAGTCTGGGCCAACCCCTGCCAAACCAGGAACAACCGTTCCCGTTCATATTACCATATTTTGCCCTCCAAATAAAAGACAAATTTCAGTTTTTGGACAAGGAAGTTTCCTCTTCTAACGCAGGTTGATCCATTTCGGTGGCGAGGCCGATGTCCTTATTGTTCAGAATGTTATCCTCCAATACGGCAAACTTGTCGCCATACTCTTTAATAATGTGATTCTCCCCCCAAGAGCATAAGGAGTCCAGGATCGGTTTCAGGCTCCACCCGTATTCGCTCAGTTCGTACTCCACCTTCGGCGGAACCTGGTGATAGATGATACGGTTTACGATCCCGTCCTCCTCCAGCTCACGGAGCTGTTGGGTGAGCATTTTCTGCGTGATAGACGGCATCAGCCGCCGCAGATCGCTTGTCCGTTTCTTTCCATGCGTCAAGTGGCACAGGATCACGCACTTCCATTTGCCGCCGATCACTTCCAGCGTTGCTTCAACTGAAATGTTGTATTTCTTTTTTTCCATCCAAGACCCTCCTCGAAATCTATGGGCACTTTTTGGTGCCTATCGTACTAAAAAGTACGTACTGTTCAAATTTACTTCACGGGTACATAATAACATTCACCGGCCGGTAATGACTACCCTTTAGCTTGATCGTAGCATCAAATAGATAGAACAACATATAGGAGTGAGATGATACCATGTCTTTGGATAAAAAACGCGCAACCTTTGCCTTATTAGCTTTAGCCATCAGCGCGTTCGCGATTGGTACCACTGAATTTATCAGTGTGGGGCTGCTTCCCCTGATCGCCAATGACCTGCACATTTCGGTAACCCTTGCCGGGTTGACCGTTACGTTATATGCGCTCGGTGTCACCTTTGGAGCGCCGATTCTAACCTCTTTAACGTCAGGTGTGCCGCGCAAAATTCTGCTTATCGGCATCATGATCGTATTCATTGCCGGCAACAGCCTGGCAGCCGCGTCCACCGGGATTGGCCTGCTGCTTACGGCGCGCATCATTTCGGCCTTATCCCACGGCGTGTTTATGTCGATCGGGTCAACGATTGCGGCCGATCTAGTTGCGGAAAACCGCAGAGCCAGCGCCATTTCCATCATGTTCTCCGGTCTGACGGTGGCGACGGTCACCGGGGTGCCGCTGGGAACATTCATTGGTCAGCAGCTCGGCTGGAGAGCCGCGTTTGTGGCGATCGTAATCGTCGGCGTTATCGCGCTGATTGCCAACCTGATCCTTGTACCGGGCAACCTGCGCAAAGGCGTCCGGACGCCGGTCCGTGATCAAGTCAAAATCGTGGCCAACGGCCGTCTGCTGCTTGCTTTTCTGATTACTGCGCTTGGCTATGGAGGAACCTTTGTCGTATTTACCTACCTGTCGCCGCTGCTGCATGATGTTACCGGCTTTAAAGAATCAACCGTCGCCCTGATACTGCTTCTCTACGGTATCGCCATTGCCATTGGTAATGTGATCGGAGGCAAAGCGGCCAACCGCAAGCCTTTATCCGCCTTATTGTATATGTTCCTGATCCAGGCGGTCATTTTGCTTCTTCTCACATTCACGGCTCCGTTTAAGGTCGCCGGGCTGATTACGATTTTCGGCATGGGGCTCCTTGCTTTCATGAACGTGCCTGGACTTCAGGTATACGTCGTCATGCTTGCGGAACGGTTTGCGCCGAAGGCCGTCGACGTCGCTTCGTCTGTGAACATTGCCGCATTTAACGCCGGCATAGCGCTGGGTGCGTATTTGGGCGGAATCGTGACCGATCATCTCGGCTTGATTCATACCGCATGGATCGGCTCGATCATGGTTGCGGCAGCCGTTCTGCTCACCTGGTGGAGCCGTGCCCTCGAACGCAAGGATACGGCGTCATCCGATAGTGACAACAACATGCTCAGTGCGTAATCCTGATCCTTTTTTAGCTATCGTATCTAATGCGGATAAGTTCTATACAGTTCCGGTAATGATAAGCGAATGGGTTTCGAATTGCGGAGGCAACACAAATTTATATCATGACAAACAACATCTAGGAGGCAATTTATAATGAATAAACATGTACAAAGCAAAACCCGATTGAATAACGGCATCGAAATGCCTTGGCTGGGCCTGGGCGTCTTCAAAGTGGAAGAAGGCAGCGAGCTCGTCGAAGCGGTGAAAGCCGCCGTGAAGCATGGTTACCGGAGCATCGACACCGCTGCGGTTTATGCCAACGAAACGAGCGTCGGTCAGGGAATCCGCGAGGCACTGGCCGATAGCGGACTGAAGCGGGAAGACCTTTTTGTTACTTCAAAAGTGTGGAACGCAGACCTCGGTTACGATTCGACCATCGCCGCCTACGAGAAAAGCCTGAAGAAGCTGGGTCTCGACTATCTGGATCTGTACTTGATCCACTGGCCGGTTGCCGGCAAATATAAAGAGGCATGGAGAGCGATGGAGCAGCTGTACAAGGATGGCCGCGTCAAATCCATCGGCGTCAGCAACTTCCAAGTACACCACCTGGAGGATTTAATGAAGGATGCGGAAATCGTACCGGTCATCAACCAGGTGGAATTCCATCCGATGCTGACCCAGAAAGAGCTTCGCGACTTCACGAAGCAGCACAACATTCAGCTCGAGGCGTGGTCTCCGCTGATGCAGGGCGAGCTGCTGAACCATCCGCTGCTGAAAGAAATCGCTGAGAAGTACGGTAAGTCCATCGCCCAGGTGATCCTCCGTTGGGATCTGCAGCATGGCGTCGTGACCATCCCTAAATCGACCAAAGAGCACCGTATCGTTGAAAATGCATCGCTGTTCGACTTTGAACTGTCCCAGGAAGACATGGACCGGATCGACGGGCTGAACGAGAACCGCCGCGTGGGTCCTGATCCGGACAACTTCGATTTCTAATTCTGCTTCATCATTCGCAATACGAAACACCATCCCTCCGGATTCGGAAGGATGGTGTTTTTTTAATTTCATCGTTTTTGAACACAGTTAAAACCGTGCTCTGGAGCTACACGCGGTCTCTAAGAATGTATCCCTGCTCCGGCTGCACCTGTATAAAACCTTCCAAACCATTGACTTCCTCTGCGGCCGGCGTTTCCGAGCCCAGGAACAACACGTTCCGTTCTGCATCCCGTTCCCCTTCTGTCAGGGCGAATGCTCGAACTGAAGCAAACACCTGCTCCATTGTGGTATGAATGGCATTTAGCACGGGGTTCCGCTGCAGCCTGCCAGCTGCGTTCATGATCAGCATCCCGCCTGCCTTCAGCTTTTGCCGGGCCATCGCAAAAAATTCCTCGGTCGTCAGATGATGAGGCGTCCCTTCGCGTGTAAACGCGTCTAAGATCACATAATCGAAGGAGCCGTCGGCCTGCTGCTCCAGCAGGGCCCTTCCGTCTCCGATCTCGACATTGTTCCAGCCGTATTGAAAATAGCTTCGGCTCAGCTCCACGATATCCTCGTTGACCTCGGCCACGAGGCATTGGTCTTCGCGAAAATGGCCGGCAATCGTTCCAATTCCGTGTCCGATCATAAAAATTATGCCGTTTTCGGGCGTCCGCTTGCGAATCAGCCGGACAATTTCGCGCGGATACTCCAGTACGATGCGGTCCGGATCCCGGAGGTCGATGGCACCTTGAACCGCGTTGTCTCCAAATTGCAGCACACGGAAGCGGCCCGTTTGACCAAACAGCTCATGCGCTTCGTAGACGACGATTTCCTGACTTCCGTTCGATTTTCTCGCTAATTCATACAATTCCGTCTTCCCCTTTCCTACCGAAAAAAAGGCCATCGTCTTCTCAGACAATGGCCTTCTTCCGGCAAATCGCGTCTCGCTGATTAATCTTCAAGCTCCACGTTGTGGTACACATTCTGGACGTCCTCCAGGTTTTCAAGGGCATCGATCATTTTCTCGAATGCCGGCTGGGACTCGGCCGGAAGCTCCACATAGTTCTGCGCGATCATGGAAACCTCAGCAACCGAAAATTCGGTTACGCCAGCGTTCTGGAAGGCTTCCTGCACGGCATGAAACTGCTCCGGATCGGCATATACAATGACGGAATCGTCTTCCTGGATGATGTCGCGAACGTCGACATCCGCTTCCATCAGCAGCTCCAGAACTTCTTCTTCCGTCTTATCTTCAACGCCGATGACTGCGGTGGAATCGAACATGTAGGCGACCGATCCGCTGACGCCAAGGTTGCCTCCGTTCTTGCTGAATGCAGCCCGGACCTCAGAAGCGGTGCGGTTCACGTTATTCGTCAAGGCATCCACGATCACCATGGAACCGTTCGGCCCGAAGCCTTCGTACCGCAGCTCGTCATAGGTCTCATCAGAGTTGCCTCTCGCCTTCTCCAGCGCGCGGTCAATGATCGCCTTCGGCACATTGTACGTCTTGGCGCGTTCCAGAACGACCTTCAACGCCCGGTTGGATTCCGGATCCGGCTCGCCCTGCTTGGCGACGACATAAATTTCACGCCCGAAGCGGGCATATATACGACTAGTGTTTGCGTCTTTCGATGCTTTCTTCTCTTTAATGTTATTCCACTTACGACCCATACGATCCGCTCTCTTTCACTAATATCAGATTCTATCGTTCCTTGTAGAAGACGTGTTCTATTATATCGCAAAAACGGTCTATTGAACAAGCTTCTGCCTTACGAATCGCTCTTCTCCCGTGCCGGCAATATTCTTGGCGGCACCCCTTCAAAGGTCAGCTTCACAGGCCTAATCCGGCCTTCGGGGTCAAACTCCATCCGATCGATGCAGACTTCACGGTGATTCGCTGCGGTTTCGGTCAGCGGACGGCGGTGGTAAACGATGTACCACTCGTCTTCACCCGGAATCTGAATGACGCCGTGATGTCCCGCTCCTGTAGCCACCTCGGGATCCTGCTGCAGTATTTTGGCCTCCCGCACAAACGGTCCCAGCGGCGAATCCGAGACGGCGTAACCCACCGAATAATCCGGGCCACCCCAACCGCCTTCGGCCCACATAAAGTAATACTTGCCTTTGCGCTTGATCATGCAGGGACCTTCCACGAAGTTCTCCGGCGTAATCTCCTTGTATACCTCCCCGTCTGAAAAGGGGGCGATGCTGACCATGTCTTCGTTCAGCTTTACGACGTTGCAGTGCTTCCATCCCCCGTAATACAAATAAGCCTGACCGTCGTCATCGATAAACACATGAGGGTCGATCGGCTGGGCGCCATGGTAAAACTGGTCGATCAGCGGCTTCCCCAGGGCATCCCGGAAAGGTCCTTCGGGCCGGTCAGCCACGGCAACACCGATGCCGCCCAGCTCATTATTGCTCTGGATGTCGTTCGCCGCAAAATAATAATAGTAGCGTCCATTTCGCTCGATCGGGGAAGGGGCCCACATCGCCCGTCTTGCCCATGAAATGTCCTTCATCTCCAGAATCCGTTCAACCTTGGTCCAGCGAACCAGGTCATCGGAGTAGAACGCATCGAAAAATGTCTGGTCATCGTAAGCTGCCGAGTATGTAGGATATACCCAGTACCGGCCCTCAAAGATTCGGGGTTCGGGATCGGCATACCATCCGGAAAAAATCGGGTTGCCTGAACGGCGGTCGTTACCTTTAAGATCCACAATTGCTGCTCCTCTCCACAAGTGACTTGTCCTGTACATCATTTTACCAAACTATGGAACCGTTTTCCTAGGAAAAACGTCTAACGACGTACCTTCAAAGAAGACAGACCGCGTTTAAAAGAAGTTTTTTTGCGAAATCAGGAACCAGCGGCTTTCGAAACTTATACTTTCTGATCTCTTCAAAAAAAGGCACAGGCTCGGCAGCCTGCACCTTCTTTTCTATGGTATCTGTTGAATCGCTTACTGCTGCTGCACGGCACTTGGATCCATATACATGACTTCCCACAAATGGTTGTCGAGATCCTGGAAGCTCCAGCCGTACATAAATCCGTGATCCTGTTTGTCATTGGACGGCTTGCCGCCCGCTTCCAGCGCCTTGTTCACGATTTCGTCCACCTGCTCGCGGCTGTCGGCAGACACACACACGATGACCTCGTTCGTCTTGGAGGCGTCGGCGATTTCTTTATTGGTGAACGTTTGATAATACGGCTCAACCAGAAGCATGACATAGATATGATCACTGATGACCATGCAGGTTGCATTGTCATCCGTAAATTGAGGATTAAAGGCAAATCCGATTTTGGAGAAGAATTCGATCGAGTTTTTTAGGTTTTTAACCGGGAGATTCACGAAAATTTTGTCCAATTGCAGCGCCATTTAAAATTACCACCTTTTCTCGGAATATTCACGGTAACCTGAGCATGATCAGGCTCAACATTCGCTCCGCCAAGCGGAGATTCCTGAGTCTAGTCTGCCTTCACAGATCGTTATACCGTTTGTCTTAATTGCATTCTATCATGGAAATGACGCCTGCATTTCTTATAAATTGCTATCATCGCTGATTTGTCGCAAAAAAATGAAAAAATCCGCGATAAACGCGGATTTTGCTTTAATATCAGCCCCGGTCTCCCGGTTCATCGGGCTCCCGGCCCTGCCTGCCCATCAGGCACCGCAGGCAGCGCCGACGCTCTTCTGCGCTGGAACCGGACGTTGACGAGCACAATGCTGGCAAGAACCAGAATAAGGCCGGCTACAAGATTTATCGTCACTTTCTCGTTCAGAAAAATCACGCTCGAAAAGATCGAAACGATCGGAATCAGAAACGTAAACGAACCGATTTTGCTCGCTTCCCCTTCGCTGATCAGTTTGAAATAGACGAACCAACCTGCCGCGATGACGAAAACGGCGATAAACAGCGTATCCCAAATGAACGTCCCGTTCCACTGGATCTTCGACCAGTCTTCCATTCCCGAACCGGCCAGCAGCAGAATGACACCGCCGATCATAATTTGCATCGCCGTCAGCCAGGTCGAGTCGACCTTGGGTCCGATCTTCTTGACATAGGCCGTACCAAGCGCCCAGGAGAGGGCGGTGACCAGCGCCAAAATAATACCGACGGCGGAAACGTCCCCGGTAAACCCGCCCGCGCTCATGGTGGCGACGCCGGCAAAGCCGACGATCAGGCCAAGCATCTTCTGCTTCGTCATGGCCTCTCCCAGCCACAACCACGAGAACAGTCCAAGCAGCACGGGCTGGAGAAACACGATCGCCGAGAACAATCCGGCCGGCGTATACTGCAGCCCGATGGTTTGGACACCATAGTATATAACGATGCTGAGAAGCGCGGAGGTCAAATAGATCGGCCAGGTCTGACGCAGCCGCAATTGCTTCGCTTTAGGCAGAGCCACCAGCACGAGCAGCACGCCGCCGATCAGTGCCCGCAAGCCGGCGAACAAGATTGGCGGCGCATAGTCCAGAGCTATTTTGGATAACGGCCAGTTGATTCCCCATACCAATATTAAAAAGATTAATAGAAACAATGTATTCTTCTGCATTCGCACGGAAGGTCACTCCTTGAATCATGGTCAATAACCATGATACAATACGTTGAACTATAAATAAAATGCATATTCCTCATAGGAGGTATAACATATCCGTTATGAATGAGACGCAGATCAGATTATTCGTGGCCGTCGCGGAAACGGGAAGCTTTACGAAAGCTGGCCAGATGATGAATATGACCCAGCCGGCGGTCAGCCGCGCCATATCCAGCCTGGAGTCCGAGCTCGGCGTTACCCTCCTGAACCGTCATCCGCGAAACGGTGTCGTCCTGACCGATATCGGCAAACGGATCGTGGTCACCGGCAGGGAAATTTTGCTGCAGTATGAGAAAATTTCGCAGGAGGTCGCCGCCGAGAAAGGGCTGGAGACCGGCAGCATCCGTGTCGGAGCCTTTCCGGCCGCCGCTTCCTTTTATTATCCGAAAATCGTCCGGGCCATCAACGACAAGTATCCGAACATCAACATTCAGATGTATGAAGGCACCGTGGAGGAAGTCCGGCATTGGCTCGATGAGCTGGTCGTGGATGTCGGCTTCCTCATTCCGCCGCTGAACGATCTGGACACAAAACTGCTGCGGAACGAAGCACTTCACGTCGTTTTCCGTGACGATCACCCCTTCCGCAATTACAAGGAAATCCGGATTCAGGATCTCTCGGATGAGCCAATGCTGGTCTGCAAGGGCGGCTATGAGCTGCCGGTCATGGAGCTGTTCCGCGCCGGGGGAGCGAATCTGAACGTGAAGCATATTACGACCAACTATCCGACTGCCCTAAACATGATCAACGAAGGACTGGGCATCTGTATCATGTCGGAGCTGTCCCTGCAGAGCGTGCCTGAACATGTCATGAGCCGGGAGTTGACTCCCAGAGCGTACCGCAAGCTGCATCTTGCCGTTCCGTCCTTCAAGCAGGCATCCATTGCCGTCAGATTGTTTGTGGATACGGCATTCCGGCTGTTCCCTCCTGCAGCAGCGCATCCCGACGAGCAAACTTAGGCGGCGGGCTGCCGCACGGCATCCACGCCTTCAAACCGACTTTCGTCTAATCTGCTGGGGTGAGGCGTGATGCACCTTTTTGAACATTTTGGAAAAATGCGAAAAATTGTAGTATCCGAGAGACTTGGCGACATCAGAAATCGGCATGCTGGACTCCCTGATCATCACTTTGGCGGCCTCCATCCGCTCACGAAGGATGTAATCCGTAATGGACTCTCCCGTTTCCCGCTTGAACAGACGGGACAGGTATGCCGGGTTCAAATGCACACAACAGGCCAGCTGCTCCCTTGTGATCGGTTCATGGAGATGCTCGGCAATGTAGCCTTGGACGCGTTGAATGACCGAAGGATGGCTTTCTTTCTCGGACAACGCCGGAATAAGACGCTGAGCGGCGAGGCAGGTCTTCAGATCCCGCTCTACATCCTCAAGCTTTCCCAGCTCCAGCAGCTGTATCCAATTCCGGAGCTTGGCAGCTGGCACCTGGCCGCTCTCCGGTACGAACCCGGCCAGCCGGTACACCTCATTCGATTTGTTCAGATTGCCGTATTCCATCTCAAGCAGCCTTTGATAGGTTTCGCCAATTTCGAATAATGTCGACGGCTCCCCGATGTAACAGGATAAGGTGCAGTGAAAATAACGCCGGCAGGACTCCAGGTAGGCCATGCAGCGGTCATACAATGTATCTTCGCGTATCTCCCCATCCTCCGGACCGTACAAAATAACAACGTTGACCCCCTGCTTGGTTTGGATCACCTCACCGCGGCCTGGATCAAGCAGCATCTCCTCCGCTGCTTTGCGGATGTTGTATTCCATCATTTCTTCATCACGGGTGCTGTACTCCCGCATCCACGACTCCACGCTGACCAGAACAGGCATGAAGGTGGTCCCCGATAAAGAAAGCAGCTCATGCTCCTGCAAAATTTTAAGCACGTTATCCGATGTGCAATGGATGCGCCGGGTAAGGACGTCGTTCCAGAATTTCTCGGTGATCAGCCCTTTTCTCTTCTGCCAGGTTTCATTGTACCGTGCTCTCAGCTCCGTCATCTCCCGTTCCTGCCTGACAGACTCCAGCGCCCTGGCGATCGACGACTTCAGCACGTCGTACTCGATCGGCTTCAGCAGATAGTCAAATCCGTCGAGCTGAATCGCCCGCTGCATAAAATCAAAATGGGCGTGAGCCGTCAAAAATATCGTTTCGGTTTCCGGTGAAATGTCATTAACGCGCTCCAGCAGCTCAATTCCGGTTCCTTTCGGCATTTCAATATCACAGATCATCACGTCGATCGCCGCACGCTCGAACACTTTCAGCGCATCCCTGAGATTATAAGCCTCGTAAATCTCTGAAACCTGCAGCGCCTCCCAATCGACACCGCTTTTGATTCCCATAACGGCATACATTTCATCATCCACGATCAGCACTTTATACATTAGGTTCCCTCCAGTTCTGTTCAAGATTAGGAAGCGAACTCCTCCACCCTCCGGTGGGGAATCGTCAGCGTGACGACGGCGCCGCCCTCAGGAGCATTCCCAAAAGACAGTCCTGCTTCGCTGCCAAAAAAATGCTTCAAGCGGTACAGGACGTTCGTCATGCCCAGATGCTCGCCGCTCCGGCTCTCCATATATGCCCCTGTCTGCAGCAGCCGCAGCGTCTCTTCGTCAAACCCGGCGCCGTTGTCGGCAATAACGACCGTCAGCTCTCCCGTCCCTGCGTGATCGATACGGATATCGATATGAAACGGATGGTCCATAAAATCAAAGCCGTGTTTTATCGCATTTTCGACAAACGGTTGAATGAGCAGCGGCGGAACCGCTGCCTGGGCAAGCTCCTCCGGCAAATGGCAGGCATATGTCACCTGGTCCGGAAAGCGGACCTGCTGAATCCGGATATAGCTCTCCAAATGTTCCATCTCCTCCGCCATTGTCACCGCCACCTGGTTCGTACGGGTCGCAAAGCGGAAATATTGAACGAGATTCAGGCACATCAGCTGAATGACGCCGTAATTTTGAATTTGGGCCAAATTGTATACGATATTGATGGAGTTCAGCAGAAAATGGGGATTGATCTGAAGCTGCAGATGCTTCAGCTCCGCTTTGTGCGCCTTGATCTGCTCCTCGTACACGCTGATTTTCAGCTCTTGAATTTCGGAAGCCATATTGTTAAAGGTTTCATTGATGATCATAAATTCCTTCGATTTGGAAGGCTTCAGCCGGTAAGCCAGATTGCCGTTTTTAATGCTCCGCATACCACGGATCAAGCTGTTCATCGGCTTCAAGATGATATCGTTCAAGTAAATCAAGTAAATGATCAGGACGATGACCGCCAAGACGGAAATCATCAGTATCCCCCGTCTGAAGTGGTACAGATTCTGCAGCATCCGGGCTTCCGGAATAAAGGCGCCCAGGCTGAGTTCCGTACTCTGGATCGGGTGCTGGACCACGATATACCGTCTTCCTTCCGCCTTTACAGCCTGATAGGTATCGGTTGTATCTCCGACCGGCGGGATGTCCAGCTTGGGCGAATCGGGAGACGCCGAACTGGTGATCAATTCGCCCGCTCCGTTCAGAAAGCCGGCGTAGCCGTCCTCCCCGAGATGAACCAGATCGAGCGGGATCATCAAGTTTTTCAGCTGAACGAACGCCCCTAAATAGAAACCATCACCCGCATCCACAAGCCGGATCAGGGCGTATTTGCCCTTGCTGTATGGAATTGCCTTCCACTGCATGAACACAGGGCTGTCCGGACGGGCATTTTTCACCACTTGCTGAATAGCCATTTGAATCGACTGCAGTTCGTCATAAGACTTCGTCTTGATCGGCGTATTGAACAAATCATGGTTTTGCACCGAATAGATGAACTGAAGGTCCACGCTGTTATCGAACCGGTGATAGCGCGTAAGGCTGTTCAGGATCCGTGCCTTGGCCAGAACATATTCGTCTCCATCGTTCAGCAGCTGGGACAGCGCGGCAATGTTGGGATCCTCGACGGCGAAGTTGTACAAAAATTTGATCTCCTTGTTGAGCGCCGCCTCGATCTGGCTTGAATACAGGATGATCGAGTTTTTGTTCGAATCGGCCACTTGTTCCCGGACCGTGTTCATCGCGTAGTAATTGTTATAGAGCAAAAGCAGGAAGAGCGGAAGCGTAATGGCAATGAAGCCGATCACTAATTTGCTGCGCAGCGAACGTTTGATATTCATAGCTCTGTCGGTCCTTTTTGTCAAAATAAAGTGTTTCAGGAAGGGGAACAGGGAATCCCCATCCCCGGTTTAAAGCCATACCGGTTGGAGATTCCCTTGTTACTGCAGATGTTATGGATTCGCCTTCGCCCATTCGGCGAGCTGTTTGTCTACTTCCGCCTTGACTTTGTCAAAGCCGGCCGCCTTGCGTTTTTCCTTCCACTTGGCAATGATTTTCTCCGGATCCGCGGCACCGGAGCGGAGTGTGGCGTCAAACTCTTTTTCCACGTTGGCGATGGAGGCCAGCTCCGATTTGACCGGCTCCTGGTCAAAAGCAAATCCGAGGGCGATCGACCGTTCCGCCCGCTCGTTGAACTTCTCGAATTCCTTCCACTTGTTTGGATCCTCGTTCGCCCACAGATACGAATTGAACTGGTTGCCGAACATCCAGCCTCCCGGATTCGGGTAGGTTTGCGTGTCCGCATTGACGCCTTCCGGATAATCGATGACCTGGTCGGATTTTTTCACGTAATGCTTGCCCTCAATGCCCCAGTCCAGCATGTTGAGCAGTTTCGGATCGTTGTACAGCAGATCGAGGAACATCATGGCCCGCGCCGGATCCTTGGATGTCCGGGAAATGCCGAGCATCGCTCCCTGCGCATCCCCCGTCGTCGTGAACGGCTCCGCCGTCTCGACCTGTACCAGGTCCACGCCCGTCGTGACGCTCATCTCCTTGTCTTTGCCCGGTTTCAGGGATTGGGCCACGGCGAACGCCTTGCCGGCTTTAATCATATTCATTCCCTGGTCGGCGTCAGAGGTCAGAATGTCCTTGTCGAACCAGCCGTTCTGATACCACTGATGCATCCGTTTGAAGAAGTCGATGAACTTGGGATCCTCCAGCGTATCGATCGCTTTAGGTTCCTTGCTTCCCCGCGGAACGGCCAGATTCGCCACGATCCCGTCGTAATTGGCCGCACTCCAAGTATTCGTGAACTTGCTGGAGACGATCGGGGTCACGCCAGGCTCGTTGTCTTTAATCGTTTTGAACATCGCTTCCATATCTTCCAGCGACTTGACGCCATTGATATCGAATTTGTATTTGTCCACCAGCTTCTTGTCGAGCAGGAAACCGAAGCCCTGTCCGAATTCCTTCTTCGTCGGCAGCGCGTACAATTTGCCGCCGATCTTCGAGCCCTTAATGAAGTCATCTCCGAGAATTCCCGGAATGTCCTTGCCGTACTGCGCCATCAGCTCATCCAGTTCCACGAACTGGCCTTTGGCCACATCCTTGGCATACGAGAACCAGCTTGCCGTAAACAGCAGGTCGAACGGCTCGTTGGAAATCTTCATCAGGTTGGTCTTGTCATCCCATGACGCCCATTCAATCGGCCGCAGCTCGATCGTCGCGTTGATTTTTTCCGTCAGGTATTTGCTCATCTCGTCCTGGACCAGCTGCAGGTCCTTGGGTGCGGACGCGGGATACACCAGCGTAATTTTATAAGGCTTCAGACCGGTGCCGCTGTCCGAACCGGAGCCGCCGGCGGCCGTGCCCGAAGCTTCGCCGGAATCACCTGCACCTCCTTTGCCGCAGCCCGTCAGGGCAAGCATTCCGCACAGCATCATGATCAGCACCAAATGGTAGGCTTTTTTCATTGTCGACGCTTCTCCTCTCAACGATTAAATGATGTAGAGTCAGCCCTTGACGGCGCCGCTCGTGATCCCGCTGATGTAATATTTCTGGAAGAACGGGTAAGCGAACAGCAGCGGGGCAATCCCGACGATGGCCAGCGCCATCCGGACCGTTTCCCGGGGCATCTTGGCCAGCAGCTCGCCCACCTGGGCAGAGCTTCCCGATTTCATCAGCAGGTATTGGATATTGGTTAACGTTTTGGTCATCAAATACTGAATGTTGTACAGCTCAGGCTTATCAATAAACAGCATGCAGTTATACCAGTCATTCCAATAAGACAGCGTGTTGAACAGCCCGATGGTCGCCATGATCGGCAGCGACAGGGGCAGCACGATGCTGAAAAATATCCGGATTTCGCTGGCTCCGTCAATGGTCGCCGACTCCACGACCGACTCGGGAATGGTCGATGAGAAGAAGCTTCGCATCAAGAGCACGTTGAACGCGCTCAGCAGCAGATTGGGAATGATCATGGCGAAAATCGTATTTTTCAGGTCAAACATGTTGACGTACGTCATATACCAGGGCACCATCCCCCCGCCGAACAGCATCGTAAAGAAAATATAAAAGGATAACGTACGCCGCAGGGGCAAATCCGGGCGGGACAACGGATAGGCGAACAACGCGGTCATGAGCAAACTAACCACCGTTCCGATCAGTGTCGTCAGGATGGTGACGCCGTAAGCCTTGGCAATCTCCGAGAAATCGTTAAACAAAAACTGGTACGCGGCAAAGCTGATTTCCTTTGGGAACAAGGAATACCCCTTTTGCAGGATCGAATCCTCACTCGAGATCGACACTATAAAAATCAGTATAAAGGGGATCAATGATGCCAGTGTAAAAGCCCAGAAAAACAGGTGGATCAAGGAAGGGCCGATGATTTTTTTCACGCTTGCTGTCCTCATGACGTTCCTCTACCTTTCTTGGAAAAATCAATGTACGCTTGCACACATCCCTTGCGACGAAAAAAGCGGCTCCTTAAAACAAAGCGTCACGCTTGTTGATCCGCCGGACGGCTGCGTTAGCTGCCAGAATCAGGACAAAGCAGACGACCGATTGATAGAAGCCCGCCGCCGAGGACATCCCGATGTCGCCCGACTGCGTCATCGCCCGGTACACGAACGTATCGATCGTATTCGTGGTCGGGATCAGCGCGCCCGTGTTCATCGGCACTTGGTAGAACAAGCCGAAGTCGCTTCTGAGGATTCCACTGACCGCAAGCAGTGTCATCGTAGTAATGACAGGCGTGATCAGCGGGATCGTAATCCGCGTCATCTGCTTCCACTTGCTGGCGCCGTCGATGGTTGCCGCCTCGTAATACTCCTTGTCAATCCCGATAATTGCGGCAAAATAGATGACCGACAGGTACCCTACGTTTTTCCACGCATTAACGATCACGAGAATATACGGCCAATAGCGGGGCTCGCCGTACCAGGAGACGGCTTCAGCGCCGAACCATTTGGCGATAAGCCGATTGACCAGCCCGCTTTCAACATTCAGAAAGCTGTAAACCAGGTACGCCACAACGACCATGGAAATGATGTGCGGCAGCAGAAAGGTGCTTTGGTAGAACCGGGTGATGACCTTGTCCCTGATTTCGTTAATCAGCAGCGCTGCGAGGACGGCCAGCACCAGATTCAGGACGATAAACACGAAGTTGTATAGAAAGGTATTTCTCGTAATGACATAGGCGTCCTGGGAGTTGAACAAAAATTTAAAGTTGTCCAGTCCCGCCCATTCGCTTCCCCAAATGCCGTCGACATAATTGTAATTTTTGAAAGCCAGGATGACGCCGTACATAGGGATATAGTTGTTGATGAATAAATAAATGACTCCCGGCAGTGTCATCAGCAGCAGCCATTTGTATTTCTTCAGTTGTCTCGGGAACGTGGAAACCCGTCGGATCTTTGCCGGGCTCACCGCATTCCGGTCAAGCTGCACCGCCTCTTGCATGATCTCACTCCTTTTTGTCGTTTCGTGACCTGTAACCCCTTACAATTCCGATTCTATATGGTGCAACCAAAGTCCGGCTACCACGATGATGACTTCCTGCTAACGCTCTAATGACTTGTTTGCTTATTTCCCAATCGGTGGTTGACACCCCGTACGGGAATCTTTATGCTAGGGGCGTGATCGATCCTAATATAGCGAAATCATCTTTGGGGAGGTTGACCCATGAGCAATGCAAATGCCGTTTCGCGCGTGTTCATTCTGGGAATGGACGGCGCCGGCAGCTTTATTCAGCACACGGCTACACCGGTCATCGACGCTTTTCTGGCAAAAGGGGCCGTCACCTATGACGCCCAGGCGCAGTCGCCGACAATCAGCGCGGAATGCTGGGGCTCCGTGCTTCACGGCGTCGTGCCGGAGAAGCATGGACTAACGAACGAGGTCGCTGCGAGCGAGCCTTATCCTGTCGAATCGCCTTACCCTTCCGTATTTCGGCTTGCAAGGAAGGCATGGCCCGAGGCCAAGCTCGCCTCCTTCACCAGCTGGAGCCCGATCAATGACGGGATCGTTGAGGATGGCATCGGAATACATAAGGAATCTCTGCCGGATGCCGATCTGGTTCAGGCCATCCAGAACTATCTGGAACAGAATCCGGACGTCAAACTGCTGTTCATGCAGCTGGATGAACCCGATGCAGCCGGACATAAGCACGGCTATGGACCGGACTCGCCGGAATATTTGAATGCGATTACACAAAATGACGTCCTGTTCGGTCAGGTGCTCGGTACCCTTGAGGGGCTGGGACTTCTTGAAGACAGCCTGGTGATTTTATTGACCGACCATGGCGGCGGAGGCGACGACAAATTCAGCCACGGCAGCGATCATCCGATGGACAAAAATGTGTTCTGGGGATGCGTAGGACCGGGAATCGAGCCGGGAACAACCATCGGGGAAATCTCGATCGTGGACACCGCAGCTGTCGCCGCAGCCGCCCTCGGCCTGGACATTCCGGATGCCTGGGATGCCGTTGTCCCTGCCGGCTTGCTCCAGACCCGGTCCATGCCGGAAAACGCATAGCGGGAGGATAGGCAGATGAGGAAAACATTGCGGTTTCGCGAGGACGGCACATTCACCATTGTCCAATTTACGGACACGGAGTTTTGCGAGCCTGATGATGAAGAGCTTCAAATGAAGGATATGATGCGCAGGATTATAGAGGCGGAACAGCCCGATCTGGTCGTCTACACCGGTGACGTGATCGCCAGCAATAAAAGCCCGGATCCGGCCGCAGCGTTCCGGGATGCGGTGTCGGTTCCGGAGCAGATGGGCATCCCCTGGGCAGCCGTCTTTGGAAACCACGACTCCGAGGCTCCGGATATGACGCGGGAACAGCTTCATGCCCTGCAGTTGTCCCACCGATACTGTTATGCGATTCCCGATCCGCCCCACGTCAAGGGCACCGGCAACTATTGTCTGGAAATCCGGGATTCACACCGGGACAACACGGAGGCCGCCCTTTACTTTTTGGATTCGGGCAGCTACTCGCCGCTGGAGCATCTGCGCGTCGGATTTTACGACTGGATCCGCCGCAGCCAGATTGAATGGTATACACAGCAGTCCTACCGTCTTACGGCAGGCAACGGCGGAGTCCCGCTGCCATCGCTTGCCTTCTTCCATATCCCGCTGCCCGAATATAACGATATTTGGGATTTCTCGGTCTGCTATGGGAACAAGCTTGACCGCCACTGCTGCGCGCCCTGGATCAACACCGGTTTTTTTGCGAGCATGGTTGAGATGGGGGACATTCTCGGTACGTTTGTCGGCCATGATCACGGCAACGATTTTTGGGGAACGCTGCACGGTATCCGCCTGTGTTACGGACGGACCACCCGCAACGCTTATCTGGATCAGCCATTCATGCCCGGCGCCCGGGTCATCCGGCTCACGCAAGGGGAGCGAAGTTTTGACACCTGGCTGCATCTGCAGGACGGTTCCGTCCTTCGCGACCAGCCAGTTCATGCACCGACAGGCAGACCCGTCCAGGCGGGAATGCCGGCAGCAGCCGAATAACAGCCTAAAAAAGCCGTTCAAGCGATGCGGATTGCATCCGCTCTTGAACGGCTTTGTTTGGGTTCAACCCGTGATTTCTGCTTTCTTCTCGTAGTAGCTTGCCGGAATGATTTTAAAAACCTGAACATACAAAAGCGAGCTGAGGATCGTTGCCAGGAAGATAAAGCCGAACACGACCACCGGCGGAAACCACGACGACAGCATAATCGTGACCGGAGCGATAAACCGGCCGACCGAAAACTGCAGATTCGCCGCCCCCATGTATTGCCCTCTGGCGTGTTCAGGCGCATATTTGCTGATAAAGCTGTCGGTGACGGGACTCCGCGACAGCTCGCCGATCGTAAACACAAACGTAAACACCAGCAGCAGCCACACCTGCGTCGTCAAACCGATCAGGAACATGCCTCCGCCAAACAGCAAGGCCGACATGATCAGGATGTTCCGTTCGGACCAGCCCTCGAACAGCTTGGTGACGGGGAGAACGCACAGCACGAACAGCAGACCGTTCAGGCCCAGCATCAACCCGAATACCTGCGCGCTGCTCAGGTTGAACGTCCAGCCGCTGAAGGACAGCAGCGCCTGTCCCGGCACGTATTCTTTGACATACATCGCAAGATACATATCCAGCTGCATAAAAGCAATCGTCACCAGGATGCCCGCGGCAATATAGAGCGCAAACACCTTGTCCTTAAAAATGACGCCGTAACTTATCACCTGCTCCTTCAAGATAGCGGTCAGCTTGCTGCGGGTACGATTCATTCTTGCCGATGCCGGAAACGTCTCCCTGCTGAACAATAGAATGGTCAAAAAGTACAAAAGCGTTACCGACGTGCAGGTCCACAACAGCTCGTGCCGGTACTGGAAGAAGAATACCGAACCCAGCGCCGGGCCAAAGACCGCCCCGATATTTCTGCCCGTCACGAAGGTTGCGAATACCATCCGCCGGTCCTTTTCCGGAGTCACGTCGGCTACCATGGCCGAGCTTCCCGGCGAATAGATCGCCCCTCCCAGCCCGAGTCCGATATATGCGGCATAATCGAGCCAATGGGACGGGGATAGCGCAAAGACGGCAAACATGCAGGACTGCATGCAGGCCCCAAGCAGCATGGCAGGCCTCCGGCCGAAGCGGTCCGCCAAATACCCGCCGAACAAGCTCCCGAGCAGGCTGACCAAGGGGGGAACAGCCATCAGCATACTGGCCGCGGTCTTGCCGAATGCGTCGCTGAAAAACAGGGTGATGTAAGGAAAGTACATCCAAAACAGCAAATTGAAAAGTGTGTCGCCGATCAGCCGGATTTGCAGGTTCAAATCCCATTTAAGCCAGTTCACAACAGAGGTTCCTCCTGTTTTTTGATGGGGTCGTTTCGCTTCCTGAAGAATCATTGGCGGTGAAATAGCCGATCATGTGGAAAAAATGGAAGGAGTTTTAATATATCACAGGAATATAGAGCCGGGCAACGTTTTTTTGCAAGCGATAACAATCCCGTTCCGATATGAGCTTGTGACACGGCGAAAATACAAAAAAACTCCTGAAGGCATCTTTCCTTCAGGAGTGTATATCATCGCTATCGACAGCCAGAAATGCTGACGGCAGGCTACAGCTATTCAATCCGCGCACAGGCGATCCGGTTGCCGGAGTTCCCCGACGGGTCGGTCACGTAATCGTCCGCTTTCTCATGGATGATGATCGCGGTTCCGCCCGGCTTCAGGAGCGAATTGGCGGCTCCCTTGTTAAGCGTTACGGACTGGGTTTCCAAATCGGCGGTTACCGTTCCGTCCTGCTTCACCTGAATGTTCAGCAGGTCTCCGGCATGATAGCCCTTCGGATTATGGAAGCCGTGCTGCTTGCCGGCCGGGTTGAAATGGGCTCCAGCTGTTTTAAAGTCAGGCGGATCACACTTGCCGTTTTCGTGGAAATGAATGCCGTGCTCACCTGGCGGCAGATTCGCGGCTTCGATATGGATCTGAACGGCGGCTCCTTTTTGAGTCAGAAGCGCCGTCCCTACTTCTCCGCCTTTGGAATCCACAATTTTCACCTTCAGCTGCGGCTCTTCCGAATTGGCATAAGCAGCCGGTGTTGCAGCGGCGGATCCTAGCAGAAATCCGGCGCTGAGGCAGACGGACATCACCATTTTTTTCATACTTGCAATCGTCCTCCTGTATTCTGGTTTTAGGTCTCCCAAAATCAGGTTTGCCTATTTCCCGAAAAAGATAACACCTGTGCCGGACGGAAATCCGAAAAAATAAAAGCAGCCCGAAGATCCCAGAGCGGGAAATTCGGACTGCTGTATCCATGCGGGTTAAAGCAATAGACTTGGTTAGCGCGGTTACACGAGATCAGGAATATGAATCTCGACTTCCTTCTTCGTCTGCGCGGAGCGGATAATGCCGTCAATAATGGCCTGATTCCGCAAAATTTCCTCGCCCGGAATCGGAGCCGGCGTGCCTTCACGCAGCGCGCGGACAAAATCCTTGATTTTCTCCTCAAACACGTTGATTTCATGCTTGATGAGCGGAATATTGCTCTCGGTATGATGTCCCTGGATGTCATGGAACAGCGAGATGGAGCCGACATGCCCATCCCATACCCCGCTCCAAGGGCCGCTGCCTGCAGGGAGCACCTTCATGCCCGCATCGGTGCCGAGGAACATCGTCGCACCAAGCGTATCCATATGCATCGCCCAGGACGTCTTGAAGTTCAGGACCAGGTCTCCTTCGAAGCGGACCATGGCCACGCCGAAATCCTCAACGTCAAATTGTCCGGCTTCCGCGTGATATTTCGGATTGGTGCCAAAATAGTTCGAGGTATAGGCGGATACGGTCAGCGGCTTCGGATAACCAAGCGTATTGAGCGCCAGGTCCAGCGAATAGCAGCCGATATCGGCCATTGCGCCTGCGCCGGCGATATCTTGACGGATAAACGTTCCGCCCGGCATGCCGCGGCGGCGTCCGCCCCCGGTTTCCACGTAATACACTTTACCCAGTTGTCCGTTCTGGACCATGTTTTTAATGATGGCCATGTTCGGGTCGTAACGCGGCTGGAAACCGACATTCAGCATCTTTCCGGTTTTCTTGGATACCTGCACCATTTCGACCGCTTCGTCCAGCGTGACCGACATCGGCTTCTCCAGCATGACGTTTTTGCCGGCCGACAGGGCGTCCACCGTTGTACGGTAATGCGCCACGTTCGGCGTACAGATGCTTACGCCATCCAGATCCAGCTCGAGCAGCTTGCGGTGGTCGTCAAAGCCGGTCGCATCCGGCAGGTCCCAACGCTCAATGAATTGCTGCGCCTTGTCTGGCAGAATATCCGCCACCCCGACGATTTGAACATCCTCGATTCCTTTGTAAGCCCGGGCATGCGCTCCGGCGATGCCCCCGCTTCCGATAATGCCAATCCGAATTGTTTTTCCCACGAGATCGTAATCCTCCTATACTTTCGCGTTCTTTCTCCGGTATTCCGACGGCGTGTAGCCGTACCTCTTCCGAAAAACGGTATGCAGATAGCTTCCGCTGGAAAATCCGCCCTGAACGGCGATTTTCTCGATGGACCAGCGCGTCTCCACCAGCTGGCGGCACACTTCCTGCAGGCGGAAATCCTCCAAAATTTCGCTGAAGGACCGCCCGCCCCCCTGATCCTTAATGATCCGCTGCAGCTGCCTCGAGCTGATATGCAGCTTGTCGGCCACATCCTCCAGCACCACTTCGCCGGAAGAGTTGGCATGAATGTACTCCAGAGCCAGCTGGTACCGGTAAGCCTTCATGTCCCGGGACGGAAGCTCCGCCTCCCGTGGTTCCGGCTCGTAAGCGCGCACGGCACGGAGCAGAATTTGAATGATGCAGTTTTTGATCGTTGTATACAGTCCTAAATATTTTTGCTGTGAGGCGTTGAAGGCCTCCAGGAAAAACGGCATCGCCCGGTACGTATCCATCACGGGCTTTAGCGGCAGCGTCCGCAGCTTCTCGATGCAGTCATTCGCCTCGGCCGCCTCCCACGGATCGGCGTATGGACGCGGCGACTGCCCGGAATCCTGGACCTGCGACAGGTCCCGAATATCCACATGCAGACACAGCTCATCCATCGATTCCTCGGGATCCGCTTCCTGGTAATGGAGCACCTCCGGCCCCGTCAGGTAGAACATGCCCTCCTGAAGAGCATAGGGTTCATCCACCAGGATCACCGTTCCCTTGCCGCGCGGTATAAAATGAAACTCAAACTCGGCATGCTTGTGAAAGGATACGATTTTTCCCGGAGGAAAAGAAGTCAAATGAAAACGTATCACCCGAATCTCATAATTTCCCCAATAGATGCGTAAATCCAGACGCTCCAAAGCATCCTGGCGTCCCTGCATAGTTTCGTATGGAAAATTATTCATCATTGCAGCAACATCCTTATGTCTGATAAGTTCTGTGATGGTTAGCCTTGCAGTTCGTTCACTTTAACGGCGCGGCGCTCGGCGTTCGACAGATTGGCCGCTTCCATGAGCTTCGTCAATTCGATCGCCATCGCGATGTTTTCGTCGGCAGTTGTGCCTTGTTCGATATGGCTGATCCACTGCTCAAACGCGCTTTCGCGGTTGGCCGGAACCGGAATCTCGACCCAGGCATCCTTGTATTCCTCATTGCGGGTCGTACGAAGCAGCAGCTTGCTGTCCGGCGTTCCGAACAGGATCGTTCCTTCGGTGCCATGCACCTCCACGGTAAACGGCGAAAAGTTGTTCACGAATCCGGCTTCAACGACACCTACTGCGCCTGATTTCGTAGACAAGGTCGCAACCGCGTTGTCTTCCACTTCTTTTCCGGTTATGTATCCAAATTGTGCGCTCACGTCCACAGGCTCTTCTCTCAAGAAAAGTCGCGTCAAATACATTGGATGGCAGCCGAGATCGATCAGGGCGCCGCCGAGCGTCTCTTCCTTCTTATAAAAATGCGCAGGCAGCCAATTGGCCGTCGCCCCATTGTGGGACAGCCGCACACGTACATAAGTTACCTTGCCCAGGAGCTCCTGGTCCAGAAGTTCCCGGATCGCCAGCGTATAGCCGTCGTTCAGTCTAGGAAGGGATACGGTCAGCTTCACGTTATTTTTCTCCACAGCCGCAATAATGTCGTTGACCTCGCTAAGTGTTGCGGCAATAACCTTTTCCGTAAAGATATGCTTGCCGGCTTCTGCGGCTTTGATCATGACTTCGCGGTGCATGTTCGTTGGCGCATCCACGATGACCCCATCGATATCGTCACGGCTGAGCATTTCATCCAATGATGCGTAAAAAGTAACGCCCTGCTTATCGGCGGCTTCTTGCCCGCGCTCCGGATTTTCGTCCCACACAGCCACGATTTCCGCACCCGGATGAGCCTCAGCCTGTTTCGTATAGTCCCATGCATGCACATGCCAATAGCTTATTTTACCGATTCTGATCATATCCAGCGCTCCTCAGTATTTAATATTAAGACATCATGCCCTTAATCTAACACATGAAAAACCGTTAATACAGTATAATATTACGACAATTTTATATAAAATCGCGCCGCAAGAAAAACCTGGTCTTAAGACGGGTTTCCGCCCCAACCGGAGACGGTTTTGTTCCGGCCAAAATTTGCGTATCATGGGAATACAAGTTCTTCCGGACTGTTAAGAAATCGGGCAGACGGCTTAATACTTTCTTAAGCTTTCTGTTCATCCGTTCTTAATCTTTGCTAGTTAAAATGGAAAGCACAAGTACAATCACGATAAGGAGATTCTTATGGATGTGCTGGGATATATCGAGCGGCTGTTCGGACAGTACGGATATTGGGTCCTGCTTCTCGGACTTCCGCTAGATGCCATCGCTTTGCCGATCCCGCCAGGCAATACGACGCTTACCTACACCGGGTATTTGTCCTATAAAGGCGTACTGGACCTGCTTCCGGCTTTAGGTGCCGCCTACCTCGGCTCCATCGTCGGGCTGACGGTTACTTACGTGCTAGGGTACAAGCTGGGTCAGCCGCTGATTGAGCGCTACGGGAAATGGCTTTTTCTCAAACCGGAGCATGTGGAAAAGACCGCCAGAGTATATCACAAATACGGCAACAAGCTGCTGCTGTTCAGTTATTTCATTCCGGGAGTCAGGCAGTTTATCGGCTACTTTACAGGGATCATCCGCGTCCCTTACCGCACCTTCGCCTTGTACGCCTACACGGGATCCGCGCTCTGGGTTACCGTCTTTGTCGGGATCGGCTACATTTTCGGCAATCAATGGCAGCTGGTCTTGACCTGGACGGAGCATTTTTTGAAATACGTCGTGGCCGCCGTGTTCGCCATTCTGGCCGTATACATTTACCTGAAATGGCGCAAGCGTACCAAGGTTCATTCGAGGCAATGAGGCAATAGGGTTAAGCTTCGGACGCTGACGACCATTCGACGCAAAAAACACATTTTTGAGGAGGACCGTTGCATGATCATCACCCGTTATATGGAACAGGCGCACGGCTGGGACCGGCGCGTATTCCACTGGATTAACCGCACACAGAATCCGACCATGCTCCATGCTGCGCTGCGCATGCTGACCCACCTGGGCGGCGCGCTGTTTACGATTACCCTGACGCTGTCCGTGGCGCTGTTTGCTCCCGAGCCGTGGCGGACAACGAGTCTGCAGAGCTTTGCCGCGCTGGCCATCAGCTTTTTGATTACGACCCTGATTAAACGCAAGGTCCAGCGGATTCGCCCCTACCTCGCCCTCGAAGGCGTTCGGGTTGGGAAAAACCCGCTGAAGGACCCCTCGTTCCCATCCGGGCATTCAACGGCCATCTTTTCCATCATTACGCCGTTTCTGTTTATGGGCTCTTGGGTCGCCGTCCTGCTGCTTGTTATGGCACTCATCGTCTGTATTTCCCGGATTTATCTCGGACTGCATTACCCTTCGGACTGTCTGGTCGGCAGCTTCGTCGGCAGCATGACGGCGGTGCTCACTGTCGCCGTGATCAATCTATGAGTTTATATACAGCATAAAAAGTGCAGTCCGCTGGGGACTGCACTTTTTTGCGCCGCCGTTATGACCGCCCGCGGCGTACCGCGCCACTGTCGATTCGGCTGCTTATGCCATCAGGCGTGGAAGAATTGTCCTGAGCGGACTTCCTTCACATAACCGGCGCGGATGGTAAAGTCACCGAAATGCTCGCCGTCCCGGCGTTCCTTGGCATAATGGAAAATAATCTGCTTCAGGGAATCCAATATTTCGGCCTCGCCGATATTTTCCTTGTAAAGCTTGTTGAGCCGTTCTCCGGCAAATCCGCCGCCGAGGTACATGTTGTATTTGCCCGGCGCCTTGCCGATAAAGGCGATTTCCGCCAGGGCCGGTCTTGCGCAGCCGTTCGGGCAGCCTGTCATCCGGATGACGATTTCTTCTTCACGGAGCCCGGCTTCCTCCAGGATCGGCTCGATTTTGCCGAGCAGCGTGGGCAGGTAGCGTTCGGATTCAGCCATCGCCAGACCGCAGGTCGGCAGGGCCACGCATGCCATCGAATTACGGCGCAGCGCCGAATAATGGATGCCGTCGGTCAGACCGTACTGCTGCACCAATTCGGTGATCTTCTTCTTTTTCTGGCTGCTCACACTGGCGATGATCAGATTCTGGTTCGGTGTCAGCCGGAAATCCCCCGTATGAACCTTGGCGATTTCGCGCAAGCCGGTCATCAGCTCATACCCTTCTTCATCCTTAATCCGTCCGTTCTGGATAAAGAGGGTCAAATGCCACTTGCCGTTGCTGCCTTTGACCCAGCCGTACCGGTCGCCGTTGCTTTCGAAATGGAACGGTCTTGCCGGCTCCAGCTCCCACCCGAGACGCGCGGTCAGCTCCTGGATAAACCAGTCGATGCCGCGGTCGTCAATCGTGTACTTGAAGCGCGCGTGTTTCCGCACGGAACGGTCGCCGTAGTCGCGTTGGATCGTCACGGTTTTCTCTGCCAGATCAATCACCTGCTCCGGCGTGCAGAATCCGATCACCTGCCCTACCTGCGGGTACGTGGCCGGATCGCCGTGGGTCATCCCCATGCCGCCGCCGACCGAAACGTTGAATCCGGCCAGACGTCCGTCCTCTACAATGGCGATCAACCCGAGGTCCTGCGAAAATACGTCGACATCGTTGGAAGGCGGGATCGCCATGCCGATCTTGAACTTACGCGGCAGGTATACCGGACCGTAGATCGGCTCCTGTTCCACGTCATGATCGTGGCTGTCCACCACCTTTTCTTCGTCAAGCCAGATCTCATAATAGGCCCGGCTCCGCGGATCCAAATGGGCACTCAGCCTGCGGGCCCAGTCGTACACCTCCGAATGAATCTCCGACTCGTACGGATTCGGATTGCACATGACGTTCCGGTTCACGTCGCCGCAGGCGGCCAGTGTGCTGAGCAGCGATTCGTTCACCTCGCGGATCGTGTTCTTGAGGTTCCACTTCAGCACCCCGTGCAGCTGAAACGACTGGCGTGTCGTCAGGCGGATCGTCCCGTTCCCGTACTTCTGGGAAATCCGGTCCATCATCAGCCACTGCTGCGGGGTAACCACGCCGCCCGACGCGCGCACCCGGAGCATAAACTGGTAAGCCGGCTCAAGCTTCTGCTTCTGCCGTTCGTTGCGCAGGTCCCGGTCATCCTGCATGTAGCTGCCGTGATGCTTCATCAGCCGGTTATCGTCCTCGGGGATCGACCCGGTGATCGGATCCTTCAGCGTTTCAACCAGGTTTCCCCGCAAATAGTTGCTTCTGCGTTTGATATCCTCCACATCGCTGTGGGGCGCGCTGTTTGGTGACATCAAATTGTTATCAGACATGTTTGCTCTCTCCTTCTCGCTTGCCTATCGGATGCGCTTAATAGACATCCCGCTGGTAACGTTTCTCCTGCTGCATGCGAATCATATATTCGGCCGCTTCCTCAGGACTGAGACCGCCTTCCTGTTCAAGGATCGTAATCAGCGTGGAATGGACGTCATGGGCCATTCGTTTCTCGTCGCCGCACACATATACCACAGCGCCTTCCTGCAGCCACTGATACAGTTCCCGGCTCTTCTCCAGCATGCGGTGCTGGACGTAAACCTTCTGATCAGAATCCCGCGAGAATGCCACGTCCATGCGCGTCAGAACGCCGTCCTTGAGCCAGCGCTGCCATTCGATCTGGTACAGGAAGTCGGTCGCGAAGTGCTGGTCGCCGTAGAACAGCCAGCTCTTGCCTTCGGCTCCGGTCTCTTCCCGCTCGCTCAAAAATGCGCGGAACGGAGCGACGCCTGTGCCTGGGCCGATCATGATGATCGGGGTATCCGGATTTTGCGGAAGCTTAAAGTTCGGATTATGCTGGATATAGACCGGCAAAGCCGATCCGGGTTCGCTTCGTTCAGCCAACTGTACGGAGCAGACGCCGTACCGCTCTCTTCCGCGGTTCTCGTAGCGGACGGTCCGGACCGTTACATGCACCTCGTCCGGCGACGCCTTCAGGCTGCTGGCGATCGAATACAGACGGGCCGGAATTTTGCGCAAAATGGCTACGAATTCCCTGGCCGGGATACCCTTCAGGGAATAATCCTGTACCAGATCGAGCAAATCGCGTTCCTCGATGTAGGCTCTCAGCTCATCATGACCCGATGCGAGCAGTTCGTTCAAAGCAACGTTAGAAATGAGCGCGGCTGTCTTTTCCAGCAAAGGCTTGGTGAGCACCGTGATTTCATAATGGCGAAGAAGCGCCTCGCGCAGCGTAGTCTCATCGCCGTTTTTGTTAACCGGTACGGATTCTTCGCCGGACCAGCCCATCGCCTCGATCAATTCATCGACAAGCCGCGGATGGTTTTCCGGGTAGATGCCCAAACTGTCTCCGGGTTCATACTCCAGGTTCGATCCCTCCAGCGAAATTTCCAAGTGCCGGGTTTCGCGGTCGGAACCGCGGCCGTTCAGGTTGATATTCTCCAGAACCTCGGCCTGGAACGGATTCGTTCTGGAATATTCCGATTCCACGGATGCGAGCAGCGTATCGGCCGTGACAGGCACGGCCTGCGGTGCAGCTCCGGCTCTTGCTCCGGCAAGCTCGGCAAACGCACTGGCCACGCTGTTGATCCATTCCGCCGCCGGCTCGTCGAAGTCCACGTCGCAATCGACGCGCGGAACGAGCCGCTTGCCGCCCAGTTCTTCCAGCCGCTTGTCAAAATCTTTGCCTGTCTGACAGAAAAACTCATAGGAGGTGTCTCCCAGCGCCAGTACAGAGAACGGCATGCCTTCAAGCTGCGGCGCCCGCTTGCTGTGCAGAAACTCATAAAAGGATATAGCGTTGTCCGGCGGATCCCCTTCGCCATGCGTGCTGACCAGAATCAGCAGGTTTTCCACCTTTTTCAATCCGTTCGGTTTAAAATCGCTCATCGAAGAAAGCTTGACCTCAAAGCCCTGATCCTGCAGTCTCTTGGTCACCTTCTTGGCCAGCGCCCCGCAATTGCCGGTCTGCGACCCGTACAGGACGGTAACCTCTTTCGGCGCAGCCGGTGCCGTGCTCACCGGAGACGCAGCCGGCGCATTTGCGGCAGCCGCAATGGGAGCGGTTCCCAGCACAGCGCTACCCGTTACGGCGGCCGCTGCGATATATCCGCTCAACCAGATGCGCTGGGCATCGGTTAATGTCGGCAGCAGACGGTTGAGCAGCTCGACCTGCTCTTGGTTAAAAGGGCTGTTCGTTACTTGAAGTTCCAACAAATATCCACCTCGCGTAGCATGCATTAGTGATAATTCCTAGTAGATTACTCATATTTTCTCTCTTGAACCTATCACAGCAGGGGGGAACGGTCAATTAGAATGATCTTATAGGTTTTATCAGCTTTGCTGATAAAGTGGCTTTGTGCCGATTATTCCTATTGAAACCACCGTTCGATGACAAAAAAAAGGCCCGACCGTAAAACAAGCCGGGCCCTCCAAACGAAGGAATAAAATTCAATTTACGTATGACAAAGTTTCTCGCGGATCAGATCCGTTACCAGCCGATCCGGAGACCGTTCTCCCCGCCCAACCTTCATCCGGTTGCACAGCACCGCCACGGCAAGGCCGTTCGACGGATCGGCGTATCCGATCATGCCGCCCAATCCCGCATAACCGAAAGCCCCTCGGCTGCCGCCCATGGCATCGCCGTCTTGGCTAAGCGAGTAGCCCAGCCCCAACCGAACGGGAGCGAGCGCAACTTCGTCGATCCCTTCAAATTGCAGCTGTGCTGCCTCGGTTATGGTGGCCGGCTTGAGCAGGCGTCTGCCGTCCACGCCCTCGCCAATCAGTGAAGCATACATGCGCGCTAACGCCTGAGCATTTGCGACGGCATTGACGGCTGGTACGGCTGCCGAAAGGAAGCAAGCCGAGTTCCACTCCGGATTGGCAACCGGAACCAGGGCCGGAGGCAGCACCCGCTTGAACAGCATGTCATCGGGCATGGAAGCGATAGGTACGGCTTCGCCGCTAATTTCGGCGATCCGGGTTTCTGTTTCCGCCGGGGCCCCTAAGTACAGATCCCTCTCCATTCCTAATGACTTGCAGATCTCGTCCTGAATGATCTGGCCAATCGCCCGGCCATCCGCTCTGGCGGCCGTTTCCCCTAGAATCCATCCAAAGGTCAAGCCGTGATAACCTGCCTTGGTGCCAGGCTCCCAGATAGGTTGTAACTGCTCCATCTCGTGCACCATCGCCTGCCAGTTGGTAACCAGCTCCATATCCGCGTGCGCAGGCATCAAAGGAACTCCTGCCGTATGAGTCAGGACCTGGCGGAGCGTAATCTGTTCCTTCCCGTTCGCCCCGAACTCGGGCCAGTAATGAGAAATCCGCTCATCATACGCCAGCTTGCCCTGCTCGGCGAGAATATGAACCGCCGTGGAAATCACACCTTTGGAGCAGGACTGCATCACAAAGAGCGTATTCGGATGGACGGGGTTTTGTCCTAAGGCATCGGCGCTGCCCGAAAAGGCATTCACCACTAGTTCACCATGCCAGTAGGCTGCGGCTTGGAATCCTGCACCGATATCGTCTTTCGCAAGTTCATCCAGCAGCCGCTGGACCTGTGTTTGAAGATTGATGAGATGCTGACGTTTGTTTATCCATGGATTGGTCAATGCATTCAACTCCCTTATTATTTAAAATGAAAAAATAAGGTGCAAAGCCCATCCAATAAAACGTCCTGAGGGCGAACTGTTAAACTGATCGTCCGCCCATGCAAAGGTTCGCCCTATGAATAGGCTTTGCATGAGCCGCTTGGCATACTGGCAAATTGATTTGCCATCGAGATCGACCGCCTTTCTGCTTGGAATTGTAGCAGAGAACTTCGGCGGCCTCAACGCCAAAAATAAATATAGCCAAACTTTATAAAGACACGGATAGCATAAACAAGAGTCTAATCAAACAGCTATTGCGGGGTGCTTATGCGCCAACGGACGATCGGCGTTGAAGGTCCGAAAAAAAGCCCGCTTCATCAGCGGGCGATTCTTAGCTATTGTGTGCTTTTCGTGATATCTATTCTTTTCGCTGGAGGGATTCTACTATTTATATTTGTCGAAGATCCCTCTCAACGCTTCATTGCTTCAACGCTTCCGGTATTTCCGCGTGCGCTCGTCTTCGATAGTGCCGCCCCAATTCAAGCCAAAGCCAAAATCGTACGTGTTGCCATCAGAGTCCACATGGCATTCCATATCATGAGCCACGTCCTCCAGCTGCTCCTCAACCGTCTTCATATGGGCCGGCATCTGCATCGGCAGCAGACCCGAAGGCTCAGCACTGCCCGTCAAGATCTCCATGATCACCTGCGCCTGAACGCCAAAATCGGCTACAATCGCATCCACTTCGGACTCGAATTCGTTCACCACCGCTGGATTCGAGAGCAGCATCGACACGATAACCGGCTTGCCCTTCATCGCCTTCCGGGTGTCCAGCACCGCGTCCAGGTCGGACGTATTTTGAGGCGTGACGCTTTTCCCCTTATAAGAACGGTTCAGCACGTCTTCCGGACGCGGATCGCCCGCCAGGCTCACTTCCCGTGCATGCTCGGCCGTATAAGTCCGGTACTGCAGGCTGATCGGTACATAGCCGCTTCCCCCTTGCTCCGCATCCTCCTGGCTGTAGCCGAAGCCCGATTTCGGGGAGGTGATGAAGACCAGGCCAAAGTCCGCCTCATCCGGTTGATCCGTCACCGTAAAATATTTGGATACCAGCTCCAGACTGACCGGATACTCCAGCTTCTCCAGGGTTTGGTTGCCAAACCAGTCGGTTCCTGCCGGCGTATAGCGCTTCGGAATATATACCTTTTTCCCGGCCTTCAGCGGCAGCACCGCATTTTTATTTTTCAGCAGCACCACCGACTTCAGCTGGGCCTCATACCCCTCGCGCATAAATTCGGCGTTTCCGACAACTCGGGCGCTCGTATCCGGGTCAAGATACGGATTCTCGAACAATCCGAGCCGGAACATATTGACCAGAAGCCGTACGGCGGACTGCTCGAACCGCTGCCGCATCCAGTCTTCTCCGTGCTCGCGCACCCCGATTTCGTAGGCTTCCAGCACCGGTTCGATTTCGTTGTTGCCGCCGAACTGGTCCACCCCGGCCATCAGCAGCTTGTAATGCCGTTCACCGACGGTCAGTTCCTCCACGCCCCACGGCTTGCCGCTGAGGAAAGAGTTCTTGGCAGGGGACTCGTCGGCCGTAATCATCCAATCGGTGCACACAACGCCATCGTATCCGTACTGATCGCGAAGAAGATCTCCGATCAACCAGGCGTTATAGGAATTGCCTACATTTTCGCCGTTCACGGTATCCTGGTTCGCCGAAATGGTGTAATACGGCATGACTGCAGAGGCTTTGCCCGTCTTCCCGGCCAGCTTGAAGGCGCCTTCCGTAAACGGGATCAGTTGCTCGCTGAAATTATTCCCGGGATAGACCGCATACTTGCCGCAGCCGAAATGGGCGTCTCTGCCGCCTTCACCGGATCCGCCCCCCGGCCAATGCTTCACCATGGCGTTGACGCTGTCATAGCCCCAGCCTTCCTGAATTTCGTGTTCTCCCTCCGAAGTCTGGAAGCCGTCGACGTACGCCCGGGCCATATCGGCCGTCAGCGCCGAATCTTCCCCGAACGTTCCGTTGAAGCGGAACCAGCGCGGGTCGGTGGCGATATCGATCTGCGGGGACAACGCCGTCGACAAACCCAATGCGCGGTATTCCTTCGAGGCGATCTCCCCGAATTTCCGCGTCACCTCCGTATCAAAGGTCGCCGCCAGGCCCAAGGTTTCCGGCCACATGGAGATGGCGCCGCCGGAGCCTGCGTTAAACTCCGAACTGGAGTCGGAGCCGTGCCGCGGATCGGAGCTGTTGTTGGCCGGAATACCGAGGCCATGTCCTTCGGCAAATGCCTGCACCCGATTATTCCACTTGGCAGCGGACTCCGGGCTCTCCACAGTGGTGACCAGGATATGTCTCACGTGATCCTGGGCCAGAAAATGGAGCTGTTCATCGGTCAGCTCCCACGGCTTGACGCCGCTCTCTTCAAAGGATTTGCCTCCGTAGGTTGCGGAGAACCAGCCTCCGCTCGCCGCAGGCACCGCCTGATGGCGGCTGTACAGCATCAGACCGGCAATTTGCTCGGTCGTCATCTTGGACGCCAGATCTTTGGCCCGCTCTACAGGCGACAGCCGCCAATCCTCATAAGGATCCAGTTGGCCGTCCCTGCTCAGGTCCTTGAAATACAGGCCATCCTGTTCCAGGATCTTTACTCCCGAGGCAGCCGAATAGCCCAGCGTCGGTCCATCGGGATTGTTCACATAACGAATTTCTTCTATATTTAGTGCAGCTTTTGTATTCGACATGTTCTCTTTCCTCCACTCCATCATCGGAATTACGAATTCAGTTTCAGCTTCGTGTTCAGATCGTCGATGATTTTCGATAAATCCGCTTCCGACGTTCCCCCGCCCATCATACCGGACAGCGAGCGCAGAGCGTCATACTTCCGCCACTTCACCATGGCCTCGAACAGCTCGGCGATTCCGTCGTCTCCCATGCTCTCGGCAAACATAGCTCCCATCTGTTTCAGGCGCTCCAGGCTGCCCTCCATCGCTTCCTCCGCAAACGCAGCCGTTTCGGGAATGGCCATCAGCTCGTAGAACTTGGTGTTACGCCCCACTTTGCGGAACGGAATCCCGGTCGACTCCAGGCTCAGGGTAACGGCCAGGGGCGTATCCGCCGATGATGGACCTGCAACGATGTCGTAAGCGCCGGATTCGGCGAACCAGTCATGAATATCGGTATTGAAGTAGGCAAAAGCCCGTTGATCCAGCGCAAAATGGACCGTCTTCGCTTCACCCGGCTGCAGATGAACCTTGGCAAACCCCTTCAGCTCCTTGACCGGTCTGACGACATGGCTCTCCAGCGGTTTGACGTACAGCTGCACGATTTCCTTGCCGGCAACCGCACCGGTGTTGCGAATGGTAACAGACACGTTGACGGTGTCGGTATCCTTCATAGACGTTCGGTCAGCCCGGATATCTTCATAAGCAAAGGTTGTGTAACTAAGACCGTAACCGAACGGGAAAAGCGGCTCCTCTTTTTTCGCTTCATAATATCGGTAGCCTACGAACAAGCCTTCCCCGTACGTCACTTCGCTCTTGCCCCCCGGGAAATTCAGGAACGCCGGCGTCTGTTCCAGCCGAACGGGAAACGTCTCCGCCAGCTTGCCGCTTGGGTTCACCTTCCCGTACAGCACGTCGGCCGCTGCGCTTCCCGTCGCCTGCCCGCCCAGATAGCCTTCCAGCACCGCTGGGACTTGCGGAAGCCAAGGCATCGTCACCGGCGATCCGTTGGACAGCACGACAACCGTATTGGGCTGCGCCGCCGCGACCGCCTCGATCAGGCGGATGTGCGGGGAAGGCATATCCAGCCGTGTGCGGTCGACGCCTTCGGATTCGAACGAATCCGGCAGGCCGGCGAAGATGACGGCCACGTCTTTGCTTTGCGCCAGCTTCACGGCTTCTTCGATCAAGCTGTCGTCGGCCTCGCCGCCTTTGAGCAGATAGCCCGGGGCAAACGCACAGTCAGCGGACATTCCTGCAATCGCATCAAATGGAGCATCCAATCGTGTCGGAGTAATGTGCGAGCTGCCGCCGCCCTGGTATCGCGGATGCTTGGCGAATGCGCCGATGACGGCGACCGATTGCTCCGGCTTCAGCGGGAGCAGGCCTCCCTCATTCTTTAAGAGAACCATACAGTCCGCGGCCGCGCGCCGGGCCAGTTGGTGATGGGCTTCCGCATCGTAGGTGAAGCCTTCCTTTTTACCGTCGTATCCTTTGAAAATGACAGTGAGCAGACGGCGAACCGCATCATCCAGCACGGCTTCGTCCAGTTCTCCGGACTGGACGGCCTCCATGATCATCCGGTCATGCTCCGGACCGACATAAGGCATTTCCAGCTCCAGTCCGGCCTTTAGTCCTTTCACCCGTTCGTTAATGGCGCCCCAATCGGTCATGACCAGTCCGCCGTGGCCCCATCTTTGCTTCAGCACCTGGTTCAGAAGGTAATCGTTCTCCGAACAGTAATCGCCGTTCACCTGGTTATAGGCGCACATCACGGTCCAGGCATCACCTTCGATAACCGGACCCTCAAAGCTGCGCAGGTAAATTTCGTTCAATGTCCGCTCGTCGACCACGGCGTTAATCGAGTTGCGCAGCGTCTCCTGATTGTTGGCCGCAAAATGCTTCACCGACGTTCCGACGCCTTGGCTTTGGACGCCTTTCACATGGCTCGCGCCCATTTCCGAGGACAGGTACGGATCTTCCGAGAAATATTCGAAGTTTCTGCCGCATAGCGGTGACCGCTTAATATTGACCGCAGGCCCGAGGATAATCTGCACGTCCTCCTGCTGGCACTCCTCGCCGATCGCGGCGCCGACTTCCCGGATCAGCTCGCGGTCCCAGGAAGAAGCCAGACCCGCTCCGCTCGGGAAGCAGGTGGCAGGCACCGTCTTGCTCGACATGTCCCCCGGATTGGCCTGCTTGCGCAGGCCGTGCGGACCGTCCGTCATCACAATGGACGGAATGCCGAGGCGCTCAATCGGTTTCGTCTGCCACATATTCAGCCCCGAGCATAGGCTGGCTTTTTCTTCTAAAGTCATTTGAGAGATGATGTCTGTCAGATTTCGTTTCATGATACGCTTCTCCCCATTTCCAGATTGGTTGGATTACTTTCACCGGCGTGCTCCCCGACTTCAGGCAGCGGCTTGAGCGCGGCTACCCCTGCCACGACGCAGACCGCAAGCACGATATAGAAGAAGGACCAGCCGCCGATGTTTAGCAGCAGGGGTGCGATGGCCGGCACGATCGACTGCGGCAGCGCGTTGGCTACGTTCATAATGCCAAAGTCTTTGGCCGCGTCTTCCTTGTTCGGAAGAATTCGCGAAACCAGCGCCATATCGACCGCCGTGAAACAGCCGAACCCGAGTCCCATGACGGCGGATGCTACGATAAATGCCGTGTTATGCGCGATAAAGGCATAGATGAGAATGGCTGCGATAATAATGAGAGCCGAAATATACAGGAATGGCTTTTGCTTACGGAACTTATCGGATAAGACGCCGCCAAAAATACTCGTGACCGCCATCGCCACCATGGACACGATGTTAATGGTAGCCACGGCTGCGGTTGCAGCGCTTTCACTATAGCCCATGCGGTTTACCAGCATAACGGTCAGATACAAGCTGCTGCAGTACCCCATCATTAACAAAAACTTGGATACGACCGCCCAGCTGAACGCCGGAAATTTTCGCGGGTTTGGGTAGACTCTGCTCAACTTTTCGCCAAGCGTCATCTTTTCCTGTGCCATGTGTTCGATCTGCACTTTTCCGTCCTGGATGATAAACAAGCTGATGATGGGTCCCACGATCCCGATGGCCGCAAGCAGGCTCCATTTCGTCGTTGAGGAGGCGTCCGTCATGGCCGTCATCAGCACCATGCCCAGCGCCATAGCTACTGGTAACACGGTACCCAGCAGCCCGGAGATCGTTCCCTGCTTCTCTTCCTTCACCTGATCGGGAATCAGCGCTGTGTACGCGGCCATGCCGAAGTTGAAGAACAATTGGGCGATCGCCCAGCCGATGATGATCTGCCAGATCTGCGTGGACATTCCGACCCACAGTAGTGCGGCACAGCCAAACAGCGGGCCGAGCAGAATCCATGTGCGCCGGCGGCCGAAGGAGATGTTGGTCCGGTCGCTGATCGCTCCGCCGAGCGGGTTGCCGATCAGGGCAAAGAAGGCCCCAATCCCGGATACCAAGCCGTAGGAGGAGGTATAGCCGTTCGGATCGATTTCGACCATTTTAAAAGTTAATAGAAGCGTTGCAGGTGTCATTAGAGCCAGCATCATGCACGCATATCCGAACATGATACCGAAAGTGAGCCGTTTGAATGGCGTGATCGTTTGACCGATAATTTTTGCTTTAGCCATATGGGTTGACCTCCTCATTATCTGAAAACGTTTACAAACCAATTATAAAACAAACCGCCCAGCTCAGGAGAGGCGGCGGTTTGCAGTCTTTTATGGCCATTTTTAATTCATTTGTAAGCGTTTCACTTCGCGCCGCGAAAATTCAGGTTAAAAATTGACACAACCCCTGCGTCAAATGACCGGAATTAGCTCGACGAGCTCAACTGCGTGCGGTTCCAGCGTAAATGTACAGGTCATATGGCGGTTCTCCACATTAACTTGGGTGATATGGCGACCGGGCTCCGATCTCTGCCTGATATAATGCAGATCCTCCCCGGTCATGATAGCCGGTGCACCCATTTCCACCCACACGTCAAAGCTGCTCCCGCTCGACCGGTTCAAGGAACGGCGGACGATTTTATACCTGCCGCTGTCTATTCCATCCAGCTGGAATTCCAGCTTGACGGTTCTCTCGTTTTTGAACCCGCTGTACCGACTGGTCGGTGTCACGAAAGAAGTATCCCCCAGAGCATACAGGTCATCGAAGTGGCAGTAATTGTAGCACAGAATCTGATAGGCATTCGCGCTCTTAGTCACAATATAGCCTTCGCCGCGTTCAATAAGCTGACCCCCCAGCTTGGCCAGCAGCTCGTAGGCATACATAGCAGGCTTCGGAATCCCGTACTGGGCGATCAGACCCAGCCCGCCGTGGAACAACGCAGGGGATGCCGACGTTTCTTCGATATTGTCGCTGAGCACCCAGTAGCCGAAGCCCTGAATCCGGTCGAGATTATCGATCAAATTTTTCGCGATGTATGCCGCCTTGTACAGCGTATCGTTGGTCAGCTCCCTGTGAAACGCCGTGGAATTAAATTCCGTCAGGTATATCTCGCGGTCCGACAGGCCCTCCTTTTCAAGAAGCTGCTTCTCCCGGGTCAGCATGTCCCGTAAATAATCCGGGTTCGGCGAAATGCCCCGGAACTCCTCCAGCAGGATGCGGTATGGCTCCAGTTTGCGCAGCTCGCTTTGTTCTTCATCCGGCTCGAAGAATCCCTCCAGATTTTCATGCGGATAGAAATGGCACGGGATAAAATCGGGCAGGCAATCCCGCTCCCGGCAAAAGGCAAAAAACCGCTCGCTGAACAAGTTGGAGCGAAGCGTTATAATTCGCCCTGGCGCCCCGATCCGCAGATTCTGCGAAATGTTCTTCATCGTATGGAAAGTTCGGGAATATAACTCGAAGTACTCTTCATCCGTTCCCGGCCAATACACCTCGAGCTCCGGCTCGTTCCAAAATTCGAACATCCAGCTCTCAACCTCCGCCGGACCGTACCGGTTCATGCAGTGCCGGATAAAGCGGTCAATAAGCTCGCACCAGGTGTCGAGGGACTTTGGCGGGCTTGTATAGCTTCTGCGAAAATAGAGCCCTTTTCCCGGATCCGCCGCGAGCGCGGAGGGCATAAACCCAAGCTCCACAAACGGCTTCAGATGAATGGAAAGCAGAAAATCAAATAATTGGTCGACGAGCCGGAAATTGTAGGCTGGCTGCCCGTCCTCCCTCTCATGGTAAACCATCATGCCGTCATCAAAAATGCCGTGAAAACGCAAAAAGCGAAACGGACACCGCTCCTGAACGTAACGGAGCTGCCGCTGAACGTCGGCATGAAGCCCTTCCTTGGCTTTGCCGATCGTGATCAAGTTTTTCCACGTATGCGATATCGTCTGGGTCCTCACGGCCGCATCCACCTGGCGGGTGAGCGTTTCCAGCGAATGCACCTCCCTGTCGCCCGGCGATGCGCCCCGCTCCAGGTATTGATTGATAATCCCGAGTGCGCTGGATTGATTGAACTCCATATAATTCGAAGTCGATTTTTCCTTCTTCTTTCCCGGCTCCGGCCGGTACTGTTTCCGATACTCGTTCGGCGTCACATGGTATCTGTTCTTAAACGCGGAATAGAACGACTTGGCGTTCGGAAAACCGTGAAACATAGCCAAGTCGGCAATGGGGATTTCCTCTTGGCGCAGCAGATCCTCGACGGCATTTTTTAACCGAATGCTGGTCAGATAAGCCTGAAAATTCAGTCCGATATTTTCGCTCAAAAATTTCGATAAATAAGGCACGGACAGAAACTCCCGGTCTGCGATGGACTGAAGGGTGATGGGCTCGCGGTAATGGTTATCGATATACGTAATAATCCGCAGCATCCGGTCCATGTACCGCTCACTGATACCGCCTTCGGACAGCGGAACCTTGAACTGCTTGACCAGGATGGAAAGAACGCCAAGCATCGCGGCCTGCATCTCCAGTCCATACGTCTCTGTCTGCTTGTATTTGAGCTGGACCATCTCGGCAAGCAGCCGGCGCAGCCGGGAAACGGCATCGCGGGATTCCGGCCCGGATTTACTGGCCTGAAATGCAAAGGAAAAGCCCTCAAAACCTGCAATATGTTCTTTCAAATAAGCGGTTGGAATTTGGTAGGTGGCGATAATGTTCATGTCCAGGCCAATGACCTCATGGACATGATGCTGGTTAATCAGCAGCACATCGCCTTCCTTGAGCGTATGGCTGACCGTGTCGATCGAAACCTCAAGCGTTCCCCGCAGCACAAAAATGATCTCAACGCTGTTATGCCAGTGGCTGGGCACGTAATTCACACTGTGCAGGGATACGTCAAACGGAAGGCTGTCATCGATCTCGAGCAGCTCAAAAACTGAATTCGCCATACTTGGGCGGCCTCCTTAACGCATCATTAGACCTAATTATAGCAGATGAAGATAGTTCATAAGTAACGCTTGATTTCTGACTATGGCAGATGGGTTGTCAAAAGGCCTTGCTGACGGATGCCGATACGATAATTTTCTCATCCTCTGCTGTATAAATTTGTTAATCCCCCCGGTCAACAGCAACTTTTATCTCTATGTAACGTCTGGAATATGTATCCAGATATACAAGAAAGGGTTGAGATTTCGGATGAACCACAAATTTGCGTTGTTTGCCGTGTGTGCGATACTGTGCGGATCGCTCAGCGCCTGTGCCGATTCTTCGGATTCAGATCACGTTGCTACAGGGTCTGCGCCAAGCAGCTCCAGCACATCCGGGCAGCAGCCTACCGCCGATTCGGCCGGTCAATCCGGGACGGACGGTTCCCCGCAAGCGGCCGTCATTCCGAAAGGAGGCGGGAAGTTCTCCGCGGAAAAAGCGCTGTATGAAATCTATTCCCGGACAGACATTGGCGATGAGGAGAAAGTGGCTCAAATGATGCGGCAAATTGCGGGGATCAATTGGACGACGTATAACCAGATCAGCGGCCAAAAGTCGCTTGAGACCGTTGAGTATCTCTATAATCAACTGGATAAGATCGAAACCGGAGATTATCCTAACATCGTAAGAGCAGATAACGGTACGGACGGGGCTTCTGCCGAGAGTTATGCGGCCATTCTGGCCGAGCTGTACACGCGGGAACCATCCAAGTTCATCGAAGCGCTCGCAGGATTGAAAACTCCATCTCAAATCGAGTCCGTAGTATCCCATCTGGCTTATGGACTAAGTTATCAGGATACCGCCCAGATCAAGGCGAAATTGGAGCAGTTGAAACAAACCGGCAGCCTGTCCGAGGGCGAGCGAAAGGTGGCGGATCAATTGCTTGATCGGTTGGATCATCCCTACTAAAAAAGGCCGTATTCCCAAGTAGAAACCGGGAATATGGCCCGTGAAACTGATACGATGTACGATTATATACATGCTGAGCTTGGTTCTACAGCGAGCATCGTTCCCATCAAAACTCCTCATCGATCAAATCCGCATTCACTGCCATGGCGGCTTTGCTCCCCTGTCCTGCAGCAATGATCAGCTGCGAAGGCCCGAAACGGGCGGTATCGCCAGCAGCGTACACACCCTTCACGCTCGTTCTGCCCAGTTCATCCACAGCAATGCCGCCCGCTCCATCGGGCCTGCAGCCCAGCTGCGCCGCGAAGGGAGCCTTCTGTGACCAATGGGGCACGATGAAGCCTCCGGCTCGCGGAATGAAAGCACCGCTGTGAAATACAACTTCCGTTAACTGCCCTCCGTCTCCCCTGAACGAATGAATCGGCTCCTCCACAACAAGCACCCCCTTGACTTGGAGCCTTTCCTTTTCCCCGGGCGTCAGAACAGGCTTGCCGTTTGTCAGGACGATTAAATCCCGGCTCCAATGGTGAACCGTCTTGACGAAGTGATACAGTCCCGGCTGCTCCGACAGCACAAACAATGGCCGGTCCTGCAGCTCATAGCCGTCGCAATAAACGCAATTAAAGATGCTTTTTCCATACAGCGGCTCTAGGCCGGGAATGCGGGGCAGCGTTTCGTGCAGCCCGGTTGCCAGAATCAGCGTTCTGGCCCACACTTCCTCCCGCATCGAAGTGATAACGCGGAAAGCACCGCGGGCCGCATTCACCTCCAGAGCCGTTGCAAAGAACCGGCGAACGGTAGGATACCTCCCGATCTCCTCATATGCCAAGTTTCGGAATTGTTCGGGGCGGACACCGTCCCGCGTCAGATAGCCATGCGATACCCGTGTGACCCGGTTTCGCGGCTGGTCATTATCGATCAGCGCCGCCGTCCTACGGGAGCGCCCCAGCACCAATGCGGCATTCAGTCCGGCGGGTCCTCCGCCGATGATCGCGCAGTCCCATATCATCTTAAGCGAATCGCTCCTTCCCTTAAGGCCTCCTGCCGGATGTTGATCATCCTGCATCAGGTCGCGACATTGCCGCCAGCGTCCTTCGGCTTCCCGCCACGCTCGTCAAACACCCGGATCCAGCGGTACCTGTTCACTTTTACGATCGCAACAAAGCATTTCAGGATTTGATCGCATTTGAGGCACATAAACGTAATGACCGGCGACAGATCAAACACAAACGCACACAGCGCCGAAGCCGGCAGCACAATGAGCCACATGAAAATGAAGTCGTTGTACAGGACGAACTTAGTGTCTCCTCCGCTGCGGACAATGCCGGTCAAGGCTGGCATCTGGTATGCCGTACCGACGACCGTCACCGACAGAATAGTCATGAACTGCAGGGCCAGCGTTTTGGAGCTCTCCGATATTGCATACAAATCGAGGACGACGTCCTTCACGGCAAACAGCAGGACCGCGGTCAGTACGCCGATGATCAAGTACAGCAGCTGCAGCGTTTTGCTGTAGGAAATGACCTTTCCCGTATTCCCTTCCCCGATTGTCTTGCCGATGATGACCGCCGTCGCGCTGGCCGATGCGTAAGTAACGACCGTGACCAGCTGAAAAATCGTGTTCGCCACGCTGTTGGCGGCGATCGCCGCCTCGCCCATATGTCCGAGGATGGCGGTCTGGGCACCCATCGATACGGCCCACAGCAGGTTGGCCATCAGCACAGGTGATCCGATCCGCAGATACTGCTTAAACAGAGATCTGTCGATGCTGTAAAAATCTTTCAGCTTAAAGCGGATCCGCTGATCGAACTTCTTTACGAAGGTGAGGACGATTACGCATTCGATCACCCTTGCGGTCAGTGTGGCGATGGCCGAACCGCTCACCCCAAGGCGCGGGAATCCCAAGTGGCCATAAATCAGCAGGTAATTCAGGCACACATTAATGATCAAAGTGGACAGCGAAACGAGAAAGCCGATCCGCACGACCTCGACGCTGCGGAGCGCCGCCAGCAAAATGTTGGTCACCGCAAAAAATATGTACGAAAAACAGATGATCTTTAAATACTTCGCCCCTTCCGCGATCACGTTCTGCTCGTTCGTAAACAGCGACAGGCAGCCGTGCGGGAAGAAAAAAACGACCGCCCACATGATCACGCTTACAGCCAGGGCGATCCGCATCCCGATGCTGGAGGCCCGTTTGATGGCGTCTATATTTTTGGCGCCCCAATTTCGGGAGGACAGGATGACCAGCCCTTCGGCCGCCCCCATGACCAGCATATGCAAAATAAACTGGATCTGGTTGGCCAGCGCAACCCCGGACAGCGCGGATTCGCTGTATCCTCCAAGCAGCAGATTATCCGACAAATTGACGCCAAGCGTAATAATATTTTGCAGTCCGATCAGCACGGTTAACCGGATAAACATGCTGTAAAACGACCGTTCACGCACCCATATTCCCATGACTTCTCCTTCTTCGATATGTCGTGTAATAAGCTGATTATATTCTCAGCCAAAAGGAGCACACAAGGCAGGAAAACGGTGGAAATGTACGGGAAAACCATGCCCGGAATCCTTCCAGCCCGCCATTCCCCCGGATTGCTCACAATACCGCACGTCTACACCGTTCTGCACTTATGAGTATAGCGGGCTCCCATAGAGCCTGCCTTCCAACGGTTTTTCTTTCCGGATTATGCTTGTTACTTAACTTACCTTCCAAGAGTCTTCCGGCTCAATGCGGTTCCAGTCCACCCTATAGTAAGCTCAGGAACGATGTGTTCTTCGTAAGTGACCCATTTTTTCATAGATCAATGCCATTCTGCTAGAAACGTTACTACGATCTAGGGCAAACACCGCCTCTGTTCCGGCCGGCAGGTGACGGATGTTCTGACGCTTTTGAACTTTTTGATGCGGCAGGCTTGACAGTTTGAAAGAAGAACTGGAACATAGTGGTATAAAAGATCAAATTGTAGGGATCCTATTTGGGGATTCTGTTGAAGGAGGATATCATCATGGAGCTTCAGCTATCTGGACAAACCGCGCTAGTCACCGGTTCCACTTCCGGTATCGGCAAGGCGATCGCTGATTCTTTGGCTGCAGAAGGGGCCAAAGTTCTGATTAACGGCCGCCGTGAAGACAAGGTCCACGAAACGATCGAAGAGATCCGGGGGCGTCATGCCGGAGCCGAACTCGTTCCCGCAGTCGCCGATTTGGGTACGGAACAAGGCTGCCGCACCTTGATGGAACAGCATCCGGATGTCGATATCGTGGTGAACAATCTGGGCATTTTTGAGCCTGCCGAATTTTTCGATATCCCGGATGAGGAATGGTTCCGCTTCTTTGAGGTCAACATTATGAGCGGTGTCCGCTTGAGCCGGCATTATCTGAAACGCATGATGCAGCAGGACCGCGGAAGAATTATTTTCATTGCCAGCGAAGCCGCCGTCATGCCGTCGCAGGAGATGGCGCATTACAGCGCCACCAAGACGATGCAGCTGTCGATCTCCCGCAGCCTAGCCGAGCTGACCAAGGGAACGAACGTGACGGTTAATACCGTGATGCCCGGCTCCACCCTGACGGAGGGGGTTGAGACAATGCTCGATACCCTGTATCCGGGCGAGTCGTTAACGATCCGGGAGGCGGAGCAGCGCTTCATGCGGGAAAACCGGCCGACCTCGATCATTCAGCGGTTGATCCGGCCGGAGGAAATTGCTCACCTTGTCACGTTTATCAGCAGCCCCCTCTCCTCTGCGATCAACGGGGCCGCGCTGCGGATCGACGGCGGGTTAGTCCGGAGCGTATTTTAGTGTGAACCGCCAACCGCAAAAAAGTGCCGTTGTCCCTTCCAGAGGGAGACGGCACTTTTCATTATGATGCGGCTGCCCACGCCCAATCTTGATGGGAGCCGCAGTCATTTTATTCAGGGAGGACGATGCCAAAATACTGCCTGAACGCATCCCGCTTCTCTTCCGGTGTCCGGGGAGTGAGAATGCGCACCTCCTTGCCGGCAAAGATTCGGAATTCGTCGCCAGCGACCGTGTTTCGCCCTTCCGACGTGCGGATAAACACCATCGGCCCCTGTCTGAAAATCGATTCCGGAGCATGCTCGCACCAGAACGAGGCCATCACATAATCCCGCGGCAGCTGGGGCTCTTCGGCAAAAGAATAAATGAGCCGCCAATCCTCCCCTTTCCGCTCCATCAGCTGCCAGCCGAAGAACGAATCCCGGTCCAGGCGATAGCATTCGGTTCCCTGCGGCTGTTCCAGATGCTCCTTAATCAGTACAGGCCTGCCTGGGACATTTCCGCCTACTCCGACATCGCACAAATATCGGGCGCCTTCTGCTTCGACCTGAAGCACATGATGCCTTCGCTTCGGAGGCAGGTTATCCTCATCGCGCCAAAATCTGGCGAAATAGTGGGTCACGGGAAATCCCAGTTCGCCCAGCAGCCAGCCAAACAGCGCATTGAGCTCAAAGCAGTATCCGCCGCGCCGGCGCACGACGATTTTGTCGTATAGGTCCCGAATGTCAAGCGATAGGGGCACACCGTTTAAAATATCCAAATTTTCATAGGGAACGCTGTAAATATGGCAGTGCTGCAGTTCCGCCAGCGTGTCCGCCCCATTGTCCAGCTTGCCTTGGAATCCGATCCGGTCCAGATAAGCCTGAATTTCCGGCGTCTGTGATGGATGGTTAGTCACAACGAGCTACCTCCCTGCTCTTATAGTGCTGCGCATATCCATGCCGCTTCGAGCAAGCATCGGAATATCAGCCATACAGCTAATTTCTATAGCAGAGCTTGGTTCACCTTCTGCTGCTTACGATATTTACTCTGTTTTTCGCTGAAAAAATAACCGGGTCCACCAAAACACGGCATTTCCGACCAGCAAAATCGAAAACTCCCACCCGGTCTTACCCGTTGTGATCAGTTGTATTCAGGCATCGTTTAATACAAAAAAGCGCAGAACAGGAGCATTACGGGGTTGCCCCCACTCCATATTCTGCGCTGTATCGGTTTAGTACTCTATCATGCCCAGCAGGCACTCCTCTTATACCGCCGTGTATCCCCCGTCGACCAGCAAGCTGGCGCCGGTGATGAAGGAAGCATCCTCACTCGCCAGGAACAGCACGGCTTTGGCGACTTCCTCCGGCTTGCCGAGCCGTCCCATCGGATGAAGGGCTGTCAGATGTGCGGTAATCGCTTCGTCCCTGCCCTGAATGAGCGGCGTGTCGATATATCCCGGGCACACCGCATTGATCCGGATGCCCTTGGCGGCATAATCGGCTGCCATTGACTGGGTCAACAGCTTTACCCCGCCCTTGGCGGACGCATAGGCCGTGACACCCGCCTTGCCTACATGGCTGTGAATGGATCCGCAGTTCACGATCGCCCCGCCCGTGCCTTGGGCTAGCATCTGCTGGACCGCATATTTGTTGCTTAAAAATACACCCGTCAGGTTAATGTCGATCGTCCGCTGCCAGCTGTCCGACGATAACCGGTCCGCCGGTCCGTCCTTGGCGATACCCGCGTTGGCGAACAGGATGTCCAGCTTGCCGAACTTGGCGACCGTTTGCTCGACCATTCGCTGTACCTCGGTTTCTTGCGTCACGTCAGTTCTCACAAACAGCGTATCGTAACCCTGAGCGTTCAGCTCCTCTGAAAGGGTCTGGCCCCTGTCCGAAAAATCGGCGATAACGACCTTCGCCCCTTCGGAGGCAAACATCCGTACCGTCGCTTCCCCGATGCCGCTGGCGCCGCCGGTAACGATCGCTACTTTAGAATCAAATTTCATGATTGAACACGCTCCTATGAATTCACTTTAATGTACAGACTCTTAGATAGCCGTTGCCCCGCCGTCGATGACAAATTCGGATCCCGTGGAATACGACGACTCGTCCGATGCCAGGAATACCACCAGATTCGCTACTTCCTCCACCGTACCGAAACGGCCCATCGGCGCAACCTTTTTACCAAGTTCGGCTTCGGACATTTGGCTCACCTCCGACGCATAAGCGCCCATGGCGGTGTTGATGTAGGCCGGATGGATCGAGTTCACCCGAACGCCTGCGGCTGCGTATTCGATCGCGGCGTCCTTGGTCATCGTCCGGACCGCGCCTTTAGAAGCTCCGTAAGCGATATGGCCGGATGCGCCCGTCAGCCCCGCAATGGAGGATGCGTTAATGACGGAGCCACCCTTTTGTTTGGCCATGAAGGGCATCACGTGCTTCATCCCAAGGAAAACGCCGGTCACGTTGATCGCCATCATCCGGTTCCATTCCGACAGTTCGATGTCGGCCAGCGGCTTGATGAAATAAATGCCGGCATTGTTGAACAAAATATCGATGCGGCCAAACTGCTGAACCGCGGCATTCGCAATTTCTTTCCATTCGTCCTCATTGCTGACATCATGACGGAATGCTGCAGCTTCGCCGCCGGCCTGCGTGATTTCACCAGCCGTCTGCTTGGCGCTGTCGAGATTAATATCGGTAACGACGACTTTGGCGCCTTCTTCCGCAAAGCGGAGAGCCGTCGTTTTGCCAATCCCGGCGCCTGCGCCTGTAATCAGTGCAACTTTTCCTTCGAGTCTCATCATGAATCCCTTCCTTTCGTATCTCACATCATTATGTTAACATGTCTTGAGATTCAGCAAAATTTAAACCTATTGAATTTTATTTAAGAAAAACTTAAAGATCAAAGGACGATGCTTCATGAATACGGAAAAGCTTGAGTACTTGGTGGAGGTGGCGCGGGCCGGTTCGATTTCCAAAGCGGCCGAGCAGCTTCACGTGACGATTTCAGCGGTCAGCCAAGCCATCACCAGTCTGGAATCAGAGTGGGGGATCAGCATTTTTACCAGGTCCAAATCCGGAGTCACCCTGACTCCCGAAGGCAAAATCATTATCAAAAAAGCATATGAAACGCTGGAGAAATATGAAGATCTGCTGGCGGCTGCCCGCGGATTTTCGGGTACGGTCAAGGGCCGGCTGCGGGTCGCGACCATCCCAAGCCCTATGTCTCTTCTTGAGCGTGTCGTGATCGAATTTAAAAAGAAGTTTCCGGACGTGAAGCTGGAGATCGTGGAAAAAGGCTCGCAGGACATCATTGACGATGTGAACCAGGACAAAAGCGATCTCGGACTCATCATTTTGTTCAAAAACCGGTTGATCGAACGCACCGGCCTTGCCTTCGAACGGCTGCTCCCCGTGCACATGGTCGCCGGCATCAGCAGCGCGTCGCCGCTCGCCCTGAAGCACGCGGTCGGTCCTGAAGAATTAAGGCAGCAGACCGTCGTCCTCTATAACGACGATTATGTGAAGTGGTATATGGACAACTTTCAGTCACTTTATGGCCCGGTAGACGTGCTCTTCACCACCAATAACCGGGATCTGATCTTCAGGGCGTGCATGAATCATGGTGCCGTGACCATCGGGCTCAACTTTTCGTTCATGAACGAGCCGGCCTTCCGCAAGGACAATATCGCGATTCTTGATTTCGATCTGCCGGATCACGGCCCAGTCTACCTCGGCGTCATCCAGCGCAAGGAAAAGACCCATTCGCAGGTCTCCCGCCGTTTTATGGAGTGGTTAAAACATGACTTGGAAGAATTAGGGGCATCCATGCAGTCTTAAAAGGGGTTCAACTTGAAGCAAAAGAAAAAACATCACGACATCGCGATGTTTTTTTGCGGTTCATATGAGGGATTCATATCGTTCATTCCGATGAATCTCGCCTCTGGATATCCCGCAGATATTCATCCAGGCGGTCCAAACGGTCATCCCACATCGATCGGAAAGACTCAAGCCAGTGGTCCAGCTCTTGAAATGGTTCGGTACGCAGCTTAATGATTCGCCGGTTGGCGGCAGGCTGCACTTCAACGAGGCCGGCCTCGTGAAGAACCCGGACATGCTTGGATGTCTGGGGCTGATTGAGTTCAAGCCGATTCGCGATATCGCCAATGGCCAGGGGGCCACGGTCGCGAATGAGCTCGATAATATGCAGCCGGTTAGGCTCAGCAAGCGCAGTCAAAGTTGTCGTGTTCATCTTCATGCCTCCTGACCAAATACTACCACAAAGGAATATTTAGAGAAAACGAAAATAAAAACAGCCAAAGCAAGGAAATTCCTGCTGTGACTGTTTGGTCCCAAACAATCAATAACAATGGTAAGGGATTGTCTCGCCTTATTTCAAAGGCTTTTAGCGTGACCGATTCTCCGGCTTCATAGGTGCACCTCTGGGGAGGACGCTGCGAACCGGTCCACCCGTTCAAAAGGAAGGTGATCGGTAATCAGCTTTCCGTAATATGCGGTCCTTATGATCCCCTCTTCATCGATCAGAAACTCGGCCGGAATGCGGTGGAAATTGGCCCCCTCTTCAGGCGTAAGCGGAAAACCGGCCGCCGCCGCTTCATCTGCCAGTTCATGAACATTCGGCAACGCTAATGTAGCTTCCGTCTTGGATTCCGACGATTCGACTCCATACAGGCTATAGATGGCGGCATTCGGATCGGCAATGAGCGAAAAAGGCGCCTGCTGCGCGCCTACATACTTGTGCAGGTTCGCTTCCTGCGATTCAAAAAACGCGATGACTTGAAGCCCCTGGCGACGCCAGTCGGGGTACCTCTGGATCATTTGATGAACGCGTAAATTGCACATAGCGCATGCCGCATTACGGAAGAACGACAGCAGCACCTTGCGGCCGCGGAATTGGTCCAGCGAAACCGGATCGCCGTGCTGGTCGATCGATTGGAAGAGCGGGGCTTTATCCCCGGTCATCAGCAGGTTAGTCATACGATATTCCTCCTCATGGATCTTCTATGCATGAGATGCATGAACCCACTTTAGCAGGAAGCTCCGGATTCCTCTGTGACCAGGTCACCAAACTCCTCTTCCAGCAGCTTGCGCTGCAAAATACGGACTGTTCCCCGGCTGGTCTCGATCCACCCTTTCCGCTGAAACCGGGCAAGTGCCCTTGTCACGACTTCGCGAACCGAACCGACCTCTTCGGCCAGCTCCTGATGGGTGATCCGAACCGTCGGCGCTTCCCCGGCCGTCATTCGCAGCAGTGCTCCGGCAAGGCGGTTGTCAAGCGGGAGGGTCTGGCGCTGCTGCGTCCGTTCCACCATGCGGAGCATGCCGTCAAGCAGCCCGCCGAACACCGTGGCGCGAATAGACTCGTACTCCTGTACCCAACGCATAAAGCTGCTTTTCCGCACAAACAGTACTTCCGCTTCGGTCTCGGCAGTCAGCTCACCGGGATACTCGCGCCCGCTCAGACCGCTCAGCACCAAGAGTGAGCAAATTTCTCCCGCCGTCAGCAGGTTGATGACGGATTCGGAGCCATTTTCGCCGATCACCGTAATCCTCGCAGTTCCACTGAGAAGGAACATACCATATGCCGCCGCATCATCCCGATGGAATATTCGCGATTTGGCTTTAAAACGCCGGATGAACGGCCCGGACTCCCGCCACTCCTCAGGCGAAACCGCCGTCAGGCACGGAAATACCTGGACCGGCTTGTCACTCGATTGATGTGATATGCTCATGCGTTATGTTCCTCCCAAAATAGGTCAACCCGATAATGACTATAGTATAGAAGATATTCGGCAGCAGCAAAAGCATGACGCAGCCGCATTCACAGGGTTAGCTGGTTCAAGCGACGGCTGGCGGAAATAAAGATTAAAAAAAACAGCCAAGGCTGAAATGCAATGGCTGGTTGAATAGATAAAACATGTAGGTTGCGCTGTTGATCAATCACATCGGCCTGTTGGCCAATTTTTTTCCTTTAAGCATCGATCTGAAGATCAGCCTGAGCAGCGGCGGTACGGCGAAAAAGATAAACAGGGTCCGGAACAGCTGGTAGCAGGTGACGACCGACAGGTCCCCGTTCACTTCCTTGGCGATCAGCGCCATCTGATCCATGCCGCCTGGCGAAAGGCTGAGAAATGATGTTACTTCCGTAATCGCATGAAACTGGGTCAGCAGCACGCTGAGCCCGAGGGAGCATGCGATCAGCACGACACCGCTCAATATGGCGAGCAAAATGATTTTCACTTTGTGCTTCAAATTTTCCGGTTTGAGCAGTAATCCGATATACCCGCCCATCATCAGCTGCGACAAGCTCAGGACCACTGGCGGGAGCGAATGTCCCTCATATCCTGATAAATTGAGCAGGATGGTGCCGATCATCGGCCCGAGCAGAAAGGCTGTCGGAAATTTGATCCGCTTGCCAACCAAAGCAAATGCGACGCATACCACCGCGAAAAGCCATATATGCGGAAACAAGGCGGACCAATCGGTAGATAGCGCCGCTGATGCGGCTCCTGATGCATGCGATCCCGAGGGATGGAACAGCGGGCTGAAAATCAAAAGAGGCACACAGAAAATAATCATGATCAGCCGTGACACCTGAAGGAAGGTTACGACCGTCAAATCGATTCCCTCCACTTCCTCCGCCAGCGTGATCATTTGGCTCAGCCCCCCGGGAATGCTGCCCATCAGCACCGTAGGAAATGGGATTCCCGACAGAAAAGCGATCATAAAGGCGATCGCCGCAGCAACGACCAGCAGCAGCGCCGTAAACAGGACCATCGTCGGCAGCTGATGCCCGATCTGCTTCAGCGTGGACAAGGAGAAAGACAATCCCATCGTATAACCGATGATGATCATCCCCGTATTGCGCACCTGCCCCGGCCAAAAGAAAGAAACGCCTTTAAACAGCTTGGAGCCGATCATGACAAAAACCATGGAGCCCAGCAGCCATGGTATCGGCATATGGATCCATTGGAAGATGAATCCGCCGATGACGGCAAACACGCAGGTCACCAAAAACCGCAGCCATTTGTTATTCCTCAAACGGCTGTTGTTCAAGCTTGCGGTGTCTGTCATTACAGGCTCTCAGTCAGTTCAGCGATTCGCGCCCCGGCATCCCCTTGGTACAGACCGCCATGATAGCAGATGACGTTTTCGATCGGATAGGCTTTGAATTTGGTGATCGACTGCATCGCTTCGTCCATATTCGGCGTTACCGGCGGATTCGGTCCCTGCAGCTCGCCGTTGTTAACGACCATGGCGTCACCGGTAATCAATGTTTTGCTCGGCTCATGATACAAGCTGATATGCCCTGGAGTATGGCCCGGTGTATAAATGACGGTCAGTCCCCCGCCGAAAGGCAGCTTCTCTCCGTCGGCAAGAAGGCGGGTCACATTGGTCACCTTTCCGGAAAAGGTCGCCTCAAAGGCTTCAGCTAATTGGGACGGCAGCGACTCCAGGAGTCCCTTTTTACGGTCCCCGTTAAATTTGATCATTGGTTTGAGTCCGTCGATGTAGGGCTGGTCTTCCGCATGTGCGTATACCTCCACGCCCTCGCCCTTAAATTGAGGCAGGCTGCCCACGTGGTCGATATCCTGGTGGGTAACAATAATGGAATGAGGGGCGGCAGGGTCAATCCCAGCCTGAGACATGAGCTCTACGATTTTTTCGTAGCAGCCCGGCATCCCCGTGTCTACCAATACATAGGAATCCTTATCACGGATGACTACAGGATGAATCACCATCTCCCGATCGCCCATGGAAAGGGACAGTTCCAGCATTTCGATCTGATCCGAAATTTTCATACTTCACGCCAAAGCATCTCGCTTTGGCTCACCTCCTGTCAACTTCATTATCCGCATAAAACTCGCTAGTTCATTATATGACTCCTGAGTTTTTTGTGTCAATTCCTTTGTTGACCCTTAGCGGACATCATGTCAAAATGTGTAGGGGTGGTAAGGATGGAGCAAATCAAAAAGCAGCAGATCATCAATACGGCAATGCGTATTTTTAAAGAAAAAGGATATTTCGCCGCCTCCATGCAGGACATTGCGGAAGCATGCGGCATGGCCAAGGGCAGCATTTATAAAGTGTTTCCTTCGAAAGAGGACCTGTTTACCGGCGTTTTCACCTTCGTACACCGGACGATGTTCGAGCAAGCCCGGGAGCTGGATCGCTCGCTGCGGCTGGCGGGGGACCCGCCGAAGGAAATTTTGCGGCGCAAGATCGAGTTTCAGCTTCAATACATGCTGGAAAACCACTTTTTTACGAGCGAGTTCAAAGAGCTGCCAATCACCGCTAACGAAAACTTCCAGGTGGAATGGAAAAAAAAGCGCGCCGCGTTTCTGACGTGGCACCGCGACTGCTTCTACGAAGCATACGGCGATTCCATCTCCCCTTATCTTGGGGATATCGTGGCGATCTACCGCGGCATGTCGCGGGAATATTTATCCCATGCCGTCCAAACGGCCATCGCCTGCCCGATGGCGGAACTGGCCCGGTTTTGCGTAGACCGGATGGACGCGGTCATCCGCGACATGATCGATAAGGAGCCGGTCCCGATTCTCAAGGTGTCGAGCGCCTATTTTAACGACATCAATCCGGTAGACCTTCCGACCCGGAGGGCGAACCTGGGTGAGTTTCTGCAGTATTTTGCCCAAAAGGTCCAAGAGCTGCCACAGCCGGAGCGGATTCAGAAAGAGCTGCTGGAAGTGATCGACCTGCTTCGGCGGGAGCTGGAACAGGATAAACCGAACGCGACTTTGGTCCGGGTGTATACGAATTTTCTGGATTCCGTCGACGAGCTGAGACCTTACGTGAGGCAGCTGGGTCTCATGCTGAATCATGCGGCGGAACCGCAAAAAGACAGTCCGGATCAGGCATAAAGGCCTGACGGACTGTCTTTTTTGGTTGTATTGATGACAGGGTCATACTCCTGCAGGTTTGACTCCAATGCCTTCCGCTTCCAGGCGTGCCCGAAGCTCCCTGGCAAAGGTGATGGCATGCTCGCCGTCACCATGAAGGCAGACCGTGTCAGCCTGAATGGTCACCTCCGCTCCGTCCGCGGAAGTTACCGTGCCTTCCTTCACCATGCGGATCACCTGCCGAACCGCCTGATCGGTGTCCGTGATGAGCGCGTGGGGCAGCCTGCGGGGCGTCAGCGTGCCGTCGGACTGATACGTACGGTCGGCGAATACTTCGCTGGCCGTTGTGAGCCCGTACCTTGCCCCCGCAGCCAGCAGCTCGCTGCCTGCCAGGCCGTAGAGAATCAGGGACTCGTCCGTGCGGCAGACAGCTTCGGCGATTGCATCCGCCAGGGGAGCGGAGACCGCAGCCATGTTGTACAGGGCGCCGTGCGGTTTGACATGATGAAGGCGCCCGCCCTCCTGTTTGGCAATCGCCTGCAGCGCGCCGATTTGGTACGTCACCAAATCCATGGCCTCCTCCGGCGAAATATCCATGTTTCTTCTCCCGAAGCCGGCCAGATCCGGCAAACCGGGATGCGCGCCGATGGCGACCCCGCGGCTTAAAGCCAGCTTCACCGTCTTCCGCATGACCGAAGGATCGCCGGCGTGGTACCCGCAGGCGATGTTGGCGGACGTAATTTCCCCCATCAGCTCTTCGTCGGCCCCGATCCGGTATACGCCGAATCCTTCCCCCATATCGCAGTTCAAGTCAATCCAACCCATCAAGCCATCCGTCCTCCTTTAATTTAAGGGCAATCATCCGGGCAAGCCGCCTTAACCGTATGCCCTGATCCATCCATAATTGTTCCGCTTCCGTCTGACTGATCTCCCTAAAGCGGAGGGTTGAACCGGGCGGTGTCTGCGCAACCACCGGCAGGTCCGCACCGGCAACCTGGGCGATCTTCGGATAGCCGCCGAGCGTCTGGCGGTCAGCCATCAGAATGATCGGCTGCCCATCGGACGGTACCTGCACGGTCCCCATCGTCACGCCTTCCGATATGTATTCCTGCGGGCGGTGAAGCTGCAGCCGCGGACCTTCCAGCCGGTACCCCATCCGGTCCGATTGGGGCGTAACCCGGAAATCATGATCAAGCAGCGCGCGCCGGCTCATATCGTCGAAATCGCCGAATTGCGGTCCGCGGACGATCCGGACGTAAGGATGCTCGCTGTAAGCGGGCCTTTCCGAGGCCGGAACCGCCCACCTCACCGCATCAAAAGGCTGCGTTCCCTTTGTGGATGGATGCCGTAATCGGCCTTTGCCGGTCCCGACTGGAATGATGTCCCCTGCCTTCAGCACCCTTCCCTTCATGCCGCCGATCCCGGCACGGATATACGTGCTGCGGCTGCCAAGCACCTCAGGCACATCGATTCCTCCTGCAACAGCCAAATACGTCCGGCAGCCTGCCCTCGGCCCAGTGAATGTGAGTGTACTGCCCTTTCGGACAAAGACGGGTCTCCACATCGGAACCGGTACACCGTCCATCTGCGGCGAAAAATCCCCTCCGGTCAGGGCTACCCACATCTCCCGCTCCATGCGGACTGACATCCCCGACCAGGTCACCTCGATGAGGGCGTCGCCCTCATCGTTGCCCACCAGCCAATTGGCCGTCCGGTGCGCAAATCGGTCCATAGAGCCGGAGACGATGACCCCATACTTGCCGTAGCCTGATCTTCCCAAGTCCTGGATCGTCGCCATCAGACCGGGTTTTATGACCGTTATGCTCATGACTGCGCCCCCTTGATCCGCTCGTATTCCGCCGCGTCAATCTGACGGAACCGGATATATTCCCCTCCCCGCAGCAGCGCGGGCGGATCCTGATCCGGCCTGAACAGGGGAAGCGGCGTACGTCCGATGATCTGCCAGCCGCCCGGGGTTTCCACCGGGTATACTCCTGTCTGTGTACCCGCGATTCCGACCGACCCGGCCGGAATGGCAAGCCGCGGCGACGGTTTACGCGGCGCCGCGATCCGTTCGTCGAGCCCGCCCAAATAAGGGAACCCGGGAGCAAACCCCACCGCATAGACCAAATAGGTCTGAGCTGTATGGATGCGGACCACATCCTGAGTGGTCAGGTTGTTGATGGAGGCGACTTCTTCTAAATCCGGACCAAACCCGCCTCCATAGCATACCGGGATGTCGATCACCAACGGCTCCGCTTCGGGCGTTCCATGGATGTCCGCCATATAAGTTTCCAGAAGGGATTGTACATAATCCATCCGGCCGGTCTCGTGCAGCGGTAAATCAAGCTCGAACGGATCATAAAACACGGTCACGCTCGTAAACGCCGGAACACATTCGACAAACCCCGGAAAGGGATTTGCCTCAATGCGGCGGGTCAGCGCCTGAACCTCACGGTGCAAATCTTCGCTGACCGTGTCGCCAAGGTGCACCACAACCGCCGATTCTCCTAAGGGTACGACCCTGCACGCTTCGTTTCGGTTCAAGGAATCCCCTCCTTCTGTATGTATAAATCCTCGTCATTTATATGATAGCAGAGTCCGTGCGGTATGCATTCGATTTTTTCTACACGTTGGCACTTCTAACTGAAGACTGAAGACCGACCCTTCAATGCAAAAAAGGCGCCTCAGGATCCCTGAGGCGACCTTGTTGTATCTGAATGCAGGACTGCATCTTGCAATAACCGTCTTGACCGGACTACTCAGCTACAACTTCACCAAGCTTATCCAGCATAATCTTGGTCCCGTGCTCGCGCATCGAGGCTGTATCCAGTCCGTCGAGAAACGCACCATGCTCGGTATATATTAATCTTGTTCCTTGTCCCGACGCCTGGAACTGCACCGACACGACCGAGATGGACATGCGGCTGCCGCCTTGATCCAACGTATACGTATAGACGATCCGCTCGTTCTCTGCGATCTCCTGGTAGACGGCATCAAAGGTAAACACCGGCCCATCCGGAGGCCCGCCGGCATTGACTTCGCGCCCCCCTACCTTAAACTCAAAGCTGTCCGCTTTCGGAAACCAGGCTGACTTCAGTTCGGGATCGGACCAGGCGGAAAATACCTTCGCCGGCGCTGCTTGATACTTGCGTTCAATAACAAATGTTTCGTGAATGACAGATCGTTCGTTATTCATGGTCATGGCCTCCCTGGATTGTTCCTAATCATTGGATCCGGCTCGTTTTCCCCAAGCACCTCCCCGAGCCGGTCGAGGCTGCGCTCCATGCTTGTCCGTTTTTCCAAAAAGAACTTTTCCTTGCTCTTCTTCATCACTTCAAGCAGTGCGGTAAACTCGTTGACCGTCAACGTTTGGTCATGCTGCAGAAGAGCCGATACGTTTTCCAGCTCCTGCAGGAGCCGCTGCTGCAACCGGATGGTACTTCTCAGGCGGTCCATCTGGATCCGGACAATGTCGAGCGGGCTGAATTCGTTCCCCTCCACGATTTCCTTGACCTCATCGAGAGATAATCCCAGCTCTTTCAGAGACAATATTTGCTGCAATTTGGCCAAATCATGCCCGTTATAGATCCGGTGACCGGATTCGGTATGCCCGGACGGAGAAAACAAACCGATTTGATCGTAGTACCTTAACGTTCGGATCGTCAGTCCCGTCATGGCTGCCAGCTCCCCGACCTTCCACTGCGTGTTCATAATCATCCCCTTGCTTCGCGAAGACTTGTACCGGTAGCTCTAATATAAAACATTACGCAGCGTAAGGTTCAAGGGATTGCAAAAAAAAAAAAAAATCGAACGGCATCATGTCGTTCGATTTCAATATTCAGCAAACATGGAAAAGGATGAGTGGTATGACTAGGAATGCTAATATGGCTGGAAATATCATTTGCCGAAAGAGCCCGCAAAGTTCCGCAAATCCCCTTAGTATTGCTTATTTCCCGCAGTTTGTTGTTCCTTATCTGTCTTTCTAGTATTGTTCTTGTACCATTCATTCATTTCAATTTCACAGTCGTATAGCTAACGTCCTGCCGCTATTAGGTGCTATTGTCTTTCTAGTATTGTTACTTATGATCATTCGGCGGAGCTGGGTCAAGCTTTTGCTTCTTGATGATACTTTTGCTTTTATCCATGCGATTGCTGGGCCGGTTCTTCCTCTACCCTTTTGCTCATTTCTAAAGCTGGATCTTGCTGGTAAATTACTCGTGTATTGCTCGGTGAATTGCCCGCAAATTGCTGGTGTATTGCTGTTAACATTGCTGGTGAATTGATTGTCGCGCTATATGATACGAGATCTCGCTTTTGTCTGCTATGTCCTGCGGTCGCAGATTGCACAATACTATGCCCACCCTGCCTTGCAAAACTCGAGCTTCTCATACGGCTCCGGCTATATTATTCGCTTTCGTCCGTTTCTGTCTTTATTTCTAACACGTTCTAACCTTTTTCTTTCCTTGCCAGTCCATGACCATCCGCTTGCCGCAGTACAGCCCATGGGTTTATCCCAATGATAACAATTCTTCCGACTACTCGGGCTGCTCAAAATACTCCACCTTGACGGCATGAGCGATCAGCTTGCGGAAATAAGCCTCATCCGGCTGAGCACACTGGACCCCGGTCCCCTCGAGGTACTCGAGTGTCTGCGGGCATGCGTAGCGGTAATTGGAGTTTTTCGCGCCGTCCCCCTCCAGCTGCGCCATGGCCAGCTCCAGGCCCGCCTGGTCCTTGGCCTGCTTCGGATCGAGAAGCCACTGCTCGTATTCCTTCCAATCGGTCAAGTCGATCGTATAACCGTATGCCTGGAAGTATCGCACCATGTCTCGATAAGATACCGTGACCGGGTTGCAGATATGAAACATCCGTCCGACGGTCGCGTCTTGAAGCGCCAAGGCGGTAATGGCTTCCCCCGCGTAATTGATCGGCGTCATATCGACTTCCCAGCGAACATCCGGCGCTTTTTTAAGCAGCAGCATTGCCTTAAGCATGCGGTAAAACGCGTTGTTGTCGATGTTATTCTGGAATAACCCGTTATCCGACCGGCAGGACAGATTGCCTACACGATACACGGAAGCAGCAAGGCCTTCCCGGCCGGCTTGCACGACGAGTTTCTCGGCAGCCAGCTTGCTGTTGGTATAGACGTTCTCGACGTAAGCTTCGTCATAACCGGAGCCGTCCGTGATCGAAGCCCATTGGCCGTTCAGCGCCAAATCTTCCGGAATGCCGAGCGTCGAAATAAAATGGAACCGAACGCCCGGTTTGGACTTAGCCAATGCCAGCAGACGGTTCGTGCTGTCCACGTTGACCCTGGCAAAATAGTCCGCTTCCCCGAAATGCTTGACTTCCGCCCCGCAATGGAGGATGGAGTCCAGTCGATCTGCCAGCATGTCCCGAACTTCCCCGCTCAATCCTAAATGCTCCTGTTCCAGATCGCCCTGCACGGCGATGACCCGATTGTCCATCAAACGTTTGACTTCATTTCCGAAGTATCCGACCATCGTCTGTTCTAGCCGGGCGTAAGGCTCCTTCACGCCGGATGGCCGAACGAGACAATAAATCGAAGCTTTCGATTGGCGAAGCAGCTCGTACAGCAGGTGAGAGCCAAGGTAGCCGGTCGCGCCGGTCAGCAAAATGTTCTCCTGCGTGTATCCCCGCCCTTCGGCAGGATCCTGAGGGTAAAAGCTCAGCGGAAACTCCGCCAAATCCTGCAGCGGAACGTCCTCACCGAATGCCTCCTCGGCTGTGGACGCTTCATGGGCCAGCACTTCGATCCGGCCGGCCAATGCGGCAATCGTCGGGTAGACGAAGAAATCGTTGATCTTCAACTGCGGATAATTCGGCTTGAGCAGCACCAGGATCTCCAATATTTTCAAAGAGTAGCCGCCGATTTCAAAGAAATCGTCGTGGATGCCGATTCTCGTCTGGCCAAGCGCTTTCTCCCATGCAGCGGCCACTTCCTTTTGAATGGCCGTGACTGGGGCTTCATACGGCGAATCGTCCTCTTCCGGCACGATCTCGAAGGCCGCCAGCTTTTTGCGGTCGATTTTCCCTGTCGGTGACAGCGGCATTTGATCCACGAAGCACATATATTTGGGTACCATATAGCCGGGCACCTTTTGGCCTAAAAATTGGGCGAGGTCCTTGGAAGCAACCGGCTGCCCGTCATTTGACGTATAAAAGGCAGCGAGCACTTTGGTTCCGTCCGCTTCGGTTCTTGGAATGACAGCGATATCCTTGACGGACTCATGCTTTGCCAGATTGTCCTCGATCTCTCCGATCTCGATCCGGAAGCCCCTGATTTTTACCTGGGCATCCTTTCTCCCCCGATACTCCACCAGTCCGCTCGGAAGAAGACGGACCATATCGCCCGAACGGTAAAATTTCTTGCCCGACTCCGGCGTAATCGGATCGGTGATGAAGGCTTCCTTCGTTTTCTCAGGCTGGTTCAAATACCCCTTGCCCACGCCAACGGAGCTGATCAGGAGCTCGCCGGTAACTCCGATCGGGCACAGCTCGTCGTGCTCGCTGACAATGTACAATTCATAATTGCTCAGCGGCGTTCCGATACATACTGTCGTCAGATCGTCCGGAACCGGATAATCGACGATATGGGAGGTCGCCACCGCCGTAATCTCGGTAGGACCGTAAAGATTGACGATCGGAACCTTCAGCTTTTTCTGCAGCATGCGTACGGCCTCTCCCGACAACGCCTCACCACCGACGATGATGCTCTTGATGTTCCCGTATTTAGGCGCATCCTCTTCAGGCAAATGGGCGGCAAGCTGGTTGAAGAAAACGGTCGGCAGAATGGCGACGCGCGTCGCTTGCTGCTCCACCACCGCCGCCGTGAAGGCGTCGATGGAGAAACGCTCCTCATCGGTAAGCAGATGCAGCCGGCTGCCGCAGGCCAGCGATCCGAAAATGTCATAGACCGACGCGTCAAAGCTGAACGTGGAGTACTGAAGAATCACGTCCTCCTCGGTCAGATCCATCTCCCTGCACGTGGACTCCGCCAAGTTGACGACGCCTTGATGAGCGATCAGGGCTCCTTTCGGCTTGCCTGTGGAACCGGACGTATAAATGATATAGGCCAGATCATCCGGCTCAATGGCAACCGGGGATGCTTCTTCCGGATAGGAGTCCGCTTGTTCTCCCAATGGGAGAATTTCCGGCTTCCTGTCAAATCCGGCAAGCAGCGTTTCCAGACGGTCCACATATTCAGTATGTGTCAGGATCATCCCGGTTTGCGTGTCAGCAATAATATAGGCGTTCCTTTCATCCGGATGGGAAGGATCCAGCGGAATGTAAGCCCCGCCTGCCTTAATAACGCCAAGCATGCAAACAATCGTTTCGAGGCTCCGTTTCATGAAAATAGGCACAAACTGCCCTTTTTGCAGCCCTTTGGACAACAGCATGTTCGCAATCCGGTTGGACTGCCGGTCAAGCTGCTTGTAGGTTAACTGCTGCCCATCTTGAGTGACGGCGATCCGGTCCGGATACTTCGCTACAGTGGAAGCCATCATCCGGACGATCGTCGGCTGTTCCGGAAGGTCCATCTGCGTATCATTCAAAGCAGTATAAGCGGCCCGATCCTCCTCCAGCAGAAAAGGCAGGCGGCTGATTTCCAGATCCGCGTTCCGCAGCGCACCGCGAACGATTTGAGCGTAATGCCTGCTGAACTTGCGCACGGTCTGTTCCCGGAACAGCTGGCGCGCATAGGCGATGCTCATCGTCCAACGACCGGATTTCGCCTGAACGTTCCAGCCCAGCCAAGCAGGGCGGCTTTCATGAACCTCGCCGTACACCGCTTGATAGCCGAGGGGCTGCCCTATCATTTCTTCAAGCTCCTGCAGACTCAAATCCGCAGCGTCCAGCTCTACCAGCTTGGCTTCGATCCGCGCATAGACCTGCCGGAACGTATCCTGTCCGCTGATCGCTGCGCGAAGCGGCAGCAGTTCTCCTTGCCGGCTCACCACGCCAAGCAGCAAATCCTGATCGGCGCTCATCCTGTACAGGAACACCGCGTAACCAGCCAGCCACCAGGCACGAGGGTTGCCCAGCCGGCTCAGTTCAGCAGCCTCTTCCGGTCCCAAGTCCAGTGCTTCCGTGATCCGCAGCAAATCGGGCTGAATTTCCCGCACCGGCTCATCCGTGTAGAGATTGAGTCCGGGCAGAGGAAGCTCGAGTTCCTGGGACCAGTATGCCTTGCTGCGCTCGCTTATCGATGTTGTGTTCAAAATGTTCAGCTCCTTCATGATTACACCCGCAATTTATCGACTAAAGTTTCCAATTGGTCAGCGACCTGGTTCATCTGATTGGCGGAATCATAAATTCTGTCAAAGGAAGCCTGCTGCTCCTGGGCGCTCGTCTTGATCTCGCTGGATACGGCCGAGTTTTTCTCCGCCAGCTCTGCAAGCTGTTTGATGGAAGCCGTGATTTGCTCGGTTTCGGCAACCATCTGCTGCGTCGCTGCAGAAACCTCCTGAATTTGGCTCGTAACCGAATCGGTCGCGATCATCATGCCTTTAAACAGGGAGCCGGTTTCCTTAACGACCTCAATCCCTTTGGCGACGTTCTGCTCGCCTTCGCTGATGGCCTCGACGGCCAGTGCGGTCTCATCCTGAATGAAGCGGATCAGCTCGATAATTTGCGTGGCGGATCTTCTGGACTCTTCGGACAATTTTTTGACCTCATCGGCCACCACGGCAAATCCCCGGCCTTCCTCGCCGGCCCGCGCCGCTTCGATGCTTGCGTTCAGGGACAGCAGATTGGTCTGGGAAGCAATCTCCGTAATGACCTGGACAATTTGGCCGATTTCCTGGGAACGGACCTGCAGCTTCTCAATAATGTCCACGGAATTTTTAACCGAGTGGTTGATCGAATTCATCTGCTCGATAACCTGCTCAACGTTCTCGTTCCCTTTTTCCGACTGATCCTTCATCTGCATCGAAATGTCTGACAGCTCGGACGTATTGCCGGCAATCGTGTTGACGCCTGACGAAATTTCCTCCAGCGAAACGACGCTCTCCGTGATGGATGTGCTCTGCAGTGCAACCCGCTCGGACATTTGTTCAATATTTTTCGTAATGGCCAACGAGTTTTTGTTATTGTTCTCCACAGCCGAGAACAGGAACTTCGACTGCTCCGCCGACTGCTCCGATACTTTTTTAATCGTCCCTACCAGCTCGTTGATTTGGTTCACCATCGTGTTGAATTTGGCGTTAACCTGCCCAAGCTCATCGTCGCCAGCCTTCAGCTGTACGGTAAAATCGCCTTTACTGAGCTTATCCAGCGCCGTCATTAACGATTTGATCGGGGCAAACGTCCGTCTGTTCGTGTAATACTGCAGCGCCAGTACGATCACCAGCGTAATCAGCAGTGCGAACAGCGTGTTGCGCAGCAGATCATTCTGACCGGTAGAGACCAGGCTGGCATCCACGTCGATGCCCATGTAGGCGAAGATGTTGCCGCCTGCATCCTGGAACGGATACAGGACCGTGATCCATGTACCATAGTTATCTGTATATGCTTTGGTAAACACCAGTTTTTTCGTTTTCAGCATTTCGCGGACGGCATCGGCATGAATTTTAGGCTGCTCGTACAGGTCGCCCAGATGCAAATTATCTTTGGCGAACATTTCCAGCACAGCCGACGGCATCGAAATAATCGAGGTTTGATTGCCTCCTTCGAGCTCCGGCCCGAAAATATACCCTTGGGCAATATTCGGATGCGTACGGGACAGCTCGTCAAAGATACCCGTCAGCTTTTGCTGGACAGCGGCGTTGGGATCCTTAACATCCTTTGCCTGCTCGACATCTTGTACCGATACGCTCTTCACTAGGGCATCCATCGTTTTACCGGAATCCGACTGCAGCTGCTCGGTCAGGACGGTGCCCTGAATATAAAAGCTTGCGCCAATGACGACAGCCCCGGTGATGAAAATATAAAGACTGGTCAGCAGCATACTTCTGCTTACAATACTTAAATTTCTAAACCGCCACTTCTTGAAAAATTGCTGAAACTTGCTCATTCTCGTTTCTCTCCTTTGGTCTATCTCTATTATGTAATCTTGCTGGCAACGATCCATCTGGCCATACTAGAAACGATCTTGGTTTTGTACGAATCACACCTCCCCGTGGTGAAAACAGCATGTTCAGGGCAAAAAAATAGCAACCTATGGGAATGCAAACCACAGCTCACCAATTCATTGCAACTGGCTGACATATCCCGTTCGGAAGTAGTCCCTATAGCTTTGCGTCACTGCTTTTCAGCAGTTTTGCCTATGGATTTTACATGTACATTTTTATAGAAACTAATGAATAATTAGTAACTATAAATTGTTCGTTTTCCAAACCTAGTCTACCATAATTTTCATGGATATTTCCATTCTTTTCAGAAATTAACCTGCATACATCTTCATATCCAAGAGTTGATCCATTTCCGGCGTATAAATTTCGATCGGCCCCTTTGCTTTCGAACAGACCGCGAGCTTATATGGTCCTTCCATAGGGATCAGCATAAACTGATAATTGCGTGCTTGAATGTCGGGACCGCTGTACTCCATTTTTCCGTCGGGACGAACCGTGATCGTAAATGAGCCCAGCGGCTGACTTAATCCTCTGCCGATGCACTTGGTATAGCTTTCTTTGAGCGTCCATATGTCATAAAACCGGTTCAGCCGCTCTTCTTCGGTCAAGTGTTGAAGCGGTTCGAGTTCAGCGGGTGAAAAACATGATTCAGCCATTCCCGGGTTCACAGGGAGCACCTGCTCGACATCCACTCCAAGTTCAGACGGGCCGAGGGCGGCTACCACCCAATCTCCGGAATGGGAAAGATTAAAGTGAATGTCCGGTTCGTCTGCAAAGGCCGGCTTGCCAAATTCGCTGCGTATCCATGGCTTGGAAAAGGCGGCAGCAGGCTTTACTTGGTTCACCGCCCAGCGCACCATGACTTCGCCGAACAGGCTTCTTACTGCATCCCTCCTGTTTCTGATTCGTTGTACTTGTTTGGTTCGTTCGGGAGAGACCCGTTTCATAAAATGATCGAAATGCGCCGCGGAAACGTTCTTGATCCCAAGCATATACAGTCTGATCATCAAGCCCTCCTAAGCACGCAGCTCCATTCGTAATCACCAGGTCCGCTTACAGCAGCTTTTGCTACTAAAATGAAAGGTGCGAAATCTAGTGCATTTTCCCCAATTCATCGATTTGTTTAGGATGAACCTCCTACGAAAAACAAACATTCATTATTACTATTCGGCCAATTTTTCCTATTTTTTAATAGCTTCTAGCATTTGTACACAAATTGATCAACAAATTAGGTACAAATGTCTACACGCGACGCCTCTGGGGACAAGCCTCGCATCCCCTTCAGGCAAAAAAAGCCGGTCCTCGGAAACCAAGAATCCAGCCTTTACCCGTACATCACCGCTGATCCGGGGCAGCTGCGTGGGAATAGCTCTCCTGCGAACAAGCCTTTCAACGAAGAAAACCGCCCGGCAGCAGCCGGACGGTTGTACTTGATTGTAGCGTATTGATTTTGGCAGAGCTGAACTTATCCTTCGGCCGTAACAAGCTGGTCGTCGAAATATACCGTTTTGCCGGTACGGGCCGACTCGTAAATGGCCTCTAGAACTTCCGTTACGACCAGCGCCTGTTCCGGTTTGACCATCGGCTCGGTATCGTTCAGAATGCTCTCGATCCAGAGACGGCATTCTCTGCCGGCTTGGCTCTCGGAATTGCCTGCGAAGTAGGCAACCCCGCCTGTCTTCAGCTCCGGCTTCTTCGTATACAGCACGCCAAGGTCCTCACCGTTGATGCGCAGGCCGTCCTTCATGTCCGCGCCGCCTTCCGTACCGGACAGGGAAGCCTGAGCTTCGCCCACGTCAAGCGTGTTGAGCGCCCAGCTCGCTTCCAGAATGACGGTTGCGCCATTCTCCATCGTAATAAAGCCGAACGCAGAGTCTTCCACCTTAAATTCTTCCGCCTTCCATGGGCCAAAAGCGTTGGCAGGGCTTTCCTTGTCGCCAAGTTTGTAGTACACGTTACCTTTGACGCTCTTTACCTTGTAGTTGTCCAGAAGCCAGAGCGTCAGGTCCAGCGCGTGCGTACCGATATCGATCAGTGGTCCGCCTCCCTGCTCCTCCTCGTTCAGGAACACGCCCCATGTTGGCACGGCGCGTCTGCGGATCGCATGCGCTTTCGCAAAGTAAATGTCGCCCAGGTCGCCTCTTTCACAAATTTGCTTGAGGGTCAGGGAATCCGGACGATAGCGGTTGTCATAGCCGATCGTGAGCTTCTTGCCGGTCCGCTTGGCGGTTTCGACCATCGCTCTTGCCTCTTTGGCTGTCTTCGCCATCGGCTTCTCACACATCACGTGTTTGCCTGCTTCAAGGGCGTCGATCGTAATAAAGGAGTGCGATTTGTTCGGTGTGCACACATGCACGACGTCAATGCTCTCATCCTTCAGCAGTTCTTTGTAGTCGGTGTAAATTTTGATCGTATCTTCTTTGCCGATTTTGCGGGCGGACTCGATGGCACGCTCTTCGATGATATCGCAAAACGCCACCAGCTCTACGTTTTTCTGGTTAACCAGGTTCGGAATGTGCTTGCCGTTGGCGATGCCTCCACAACCAACGATTGCTACCTTCAATACTCTATCGGTATTTTGCGCCATGACTCATTCTCCTTTTCATATATAAAATGGAATTGTACTCGAATTACAAAATTTCCCGTAAATACTTCAGACTCTGGCCGATGCTGTCCAGCTGCGGAATTTCATATTCCTCCTGCTCGACCGTAAACCAGTTCACGCCGTACTGCTTGCCTGCAGCCGTAATGGCACGGAAATCCATGATGCCGGAACCGATTTCCGTATTCCGCTTGTCCTCCAGGCTCTTCATATCCTTAATGTGCAGAATGGCGCAGCGCTCTTTGTATTTGTTGATAAAGTCCACCGAGCGCAGTCCGGCGTGCTCCGCCCAATATGTATCCAGCTCGATGAACAGATGCTCAGGATCCGTATTGTTCACCAGCAGGTCCAGCCCGTATTCGCCATCGAATTTCTCAAATTCAATGCCGTGATTGTGGTAACCGAAGCGGATACCGCTCTGCTTGCAGCGTTCGCCGATGCGGTTGAACAGCTCTGCAGTACGCTTGTAGCTGTCAGCGCTGTTTCTCATTTCCTCCGGAAGACCGGGACAGATGATGTAAGCGCTATTAATTTCCTGCGAATACTCGATCGTCCGATCCAGGTGATCCGTCAGCTCGGATACGCCGATATGGCTGCCGGCCGCCTGCAGGCCATACTCGTCCAGCGCTTTCTTCAGATCCGAGGCGGAAGTATTGAAATAACCGGCGAATTCGACGCCATCGTAGCCGATCTCCGCAACCTTCCGGAGCGTCCCGAGAAAATCGGTTCCTGTCAGTTCCTTGATTGAATATAACTGCAATGCCACCTTTTCCATCCTTTGCACCCCTTCCGTTGATACAAAGTAACGATACCAAAATCCCTCGATAAGTTATACAATGAACCTATTCTAATATATTAAATATTTGTCATTGTATAACGGGAGCGTGCGAAAATGACCGAGCCTTATTTTGAGTCGAACCGCCCATCCATCGGGACGATCCACTATCCGTACGAATGCATGATCCATCAAAGCGCCGGCAGCCGCTGGATCGTTCACGCCCACTGGCACATGTATATCGAGATTCTTTATTTTCTCACGGGAAAAGCCAAGGTGTTCCTGGGAGGAGAATCCCATACCCTGAGCAAGGGCGATCTGATCGTGATCCACTCGCATGAAACCCACTCCATCTATGCGCTGGATGGGGAGCCGGTCTCTTATATCGTCATTAAATTCGATCCTGAAATTTTGTACTCGACATCCAGAACCGTATTCGAATCGAAGTACGTGCTGCCGTTTACGATGGCGGAATCGAACAATCAGCGGATGTTCGCCGAGTCCGAAATCAAGGACACGGTCGTCCCGGGCCTGGTTCGCGAAATTTATGACGAATTCACGACCCGGTCTTACGGCTTCGAGCTCGCGGTCCGGACGCTGATCTGCAGGCTCTTCCTGTGGTTTTTGCGCGAATCGAAAAACCTCGGCCTCCATTGGGATGTTGCCCACTCCCTAAAGGAGATGGACATCCAGATGCTGCAGAAAGTGTTCGAGTACATCGACGACAACTACCGCTTTGACATCAACGCCCAGGCCGCCGCGCGGATCTGCAACCTGAGCTACAGCTATTTTTCGCGCCGCTTCAAAGCGATCATGGGCAAGACGTTTACCAATTATTTGAACTATATTCGGATTACCGAGGCGGAGAAGCTGCTCCTGACCACCGAGATGACCATGACGGAAATCGCCCAGGAGACGGGATTTTCGAGCTCAAGCTACTTTATCCAGCAGTTCAAGCAGTACAAGAACATTTCGCCGAGCCAGTTCCGTAAAAAGGTCAGCAGTGAAAATGTTGAAATCCAAAACTCCCTCATCCGAAAAGATATGATATAATAGTCCGGCGCAGCACCCTGCGCTTAATTGAAGAAAATCCGCGCGTTACCGCGCGGGAGAGGTTCGCGAACTCCCTCTATAAAAAACTAAGACTGCCCTCTTTGGCCATAAAGACCGGGCTTGTTTTTTTACGGATCAGTTCAAGAATCCTCTCTCTTCTGCCGGAGTCAGGTGTTTTCCAGCCCTGCCTACCGGACCAAATCATGAAGGAGAGGTTTTTTTATGCTCAAAAACGAAAAAGCGGTCGTCGTGTTCAGCGGCGGCCAAGACAGTACGACCTGCCTGTTCTGGGCGCTCCGGCAGTTCAAGGAAGTCGAAACGGTTACGTTCGACTACGGTCAGCGCCACCGGCTTGAAATCGAATGCGCGCAGTCGATCGCCGCGGAGCTCGGCGTGAAGAACACCGTGCTGGACATGAGCCTGCTCAATCAGCTCGCCCCGAACGCACTGACGCGAAGCGACATTGAAATCACGCAGGAGGAAGGCGAGCTTCCCAGCACGTTCGTGGATGGCCGGAACCATCTGTTCCTGAGCTTCGCCGCCGTGCTGGGCAAGCAATCCGGCGCCAGACATCTGGTTACCGGCGTATGCGAAACGGACTTCAGCGGTTACCCCGACTGCCGGGATGCTTTCGTTAAGTCCCTGAACGTGACGCTGAACCTCGCCATGGACTACGACTTTGTCATCCATACGCCGCTGATGTGGCTCGACAAAGCGGAAACCTGGAAGCTTGCCGACGATCTGGGCGCCTTCCCGTTTGTACGCGAACGCACGCTGACCTGCTATAACGGCATCATCGGCGACGGGTGCGGCGAATGCCCTGCCTGCCGGCTGCGCAAGGCTGGTCTTGACAAGTACCTTCAATCCAAAGCGGAGGCGCTGCAGCCATGACCAAGACTCCCGGCGAATTCCGCATCGTGGACCGGCTGCAAAAGCTGGGGGAAGACATCCAGCCATCCGACCTGCGCTATCATCATAAGAGGGTGCTTGTCAGCAAAGAGTTTACCTTCGACGCCGCGCATCACCTGCATGCCTATGAGGGCAAATGCAAAAACTTGCACGGCCATACGTATAAAGCCGTTTTTGGGATCAGCGCCTTTCTGGACGAAGTCGGCATTACCGCCGATTTCGGTCTGATCAAGCAAATCTGGAAGGAGCGGATCGAACCTTCCTTGGACCACCGCTATTTGAACGAAACGCTGCCTCCGATGAATACGACTGCCGAGAATATAGTCGTTTGGCTGTTTGAGCGGATGGAAGAGGCGCTTAACTGCGGGGATTACCGAATCGAAGGCGGCCGGACCGAATTCGTCCGTCTGTACGAAACGCCGACGAGTTATGCCGAGGCGAGACGGGAGTGGATGTACGAATGAACATTCCCGTGCTTGAAATTTTCGGCCCGACGGTTCAGGGCGAAGGCATGGTCATCGGCCAGAAGACGATGTTCGTGCGCACGGCGGGCTGCGATTACCGCTGCTCCTGGTGCGACTCCGCATTTACATGGGACGGCAGTGCCAAGGCGGACATCCGCCAAATGAGCGCCGGCGACATCTGGGAGGAGCTTCAGCGGATCGGCGGCGAGCGCTTCTCCCACGTCACCCTGTCCGGCGGTAATCCGGCTCTGCTGCCCCAGCTTGGCTCTCTTGTGAGCCTGCTGGAAAGCCACGGGATCCGGTTAGCCGTCGAAACCCAGGGCTCCCGCTGGCAGGACTGGCTTGACGACATTCACGAAGTCACACTGTCGCCGAAGCCGCCGAGTTCCGGCATGGAGACTGACTGGGAGATGCTGGACAGCATCGTGACCCGGCTTGCGGCCAGACCTGCCGCTTACGCGTACAGCTTGAAAGTCGTCGTCTTTGACGATGCCGATCTGGCCTATGCGACCAAAGTCCATGCCCGGTATCCGCAGGCGCCGATGTATCTTCAGGTCGGCAATCCCGACCTGAAACGGATGGATATCGCGGGCCATGCCGCCGACCTGCTCGCCCGCTATGAGCGGCTCATCGACGCTGTGGTCGCTTCCCCCGAGCTGAACGCGGTCCGCGTGCTGCCCCAGCTTCACGCGCTGGTGTGGGGAAATAAGCGCGGCGTTTGACCAAATCTGCAGCGGCCTCAAGCTCGCAGATTCGGGCGGATGCCAGCTGGAAACATTTTTTTATTGAACAAATTAGAAACGATCCAGGAGGAATTACGATATGTCTGGAAGACAGCCGCACGAAATGAAGGATTTGACGCTTCTCGGCAACCAGGGGACCAAGTATGTGTTCCAATATGACCCTGAACTGCTCGAGAGCTTTGATAACAAGCATGCCTACCGCGATTATTTCGTTAAATTTAATTTTCCCGAGTTTACCAGCCTGTGCCCGATCACGGGACAACCCGATTTCGCCACGCTTCATATCAGCTACATTCCCGACCAGAAAATGGTCGAGAGCAAGTCGCTGAAGCTGTACCTGTTCAGCTTCCGGAATCATGGAGACTTCCATGAAGACTGCATGAACATTATTATGAACGATCTGATCAAGCTGATGGATCCGCGCTATATTGAGGTATGGGGGAAATTCACGCCGCGGGGCGGCATTTCCATCGATCCGTACTGCAATTACGGACGCCCGGGCACCAAGTATGAGCAGTGGGCGGAGCAGCGCATGATCAACCACGATCTGTATCCGGAGAAAATCGACAATCGTTAAGGCGATAAACCGACATACGCAGCAGCCGCGGGATTTCCTGCGGCTGCTTTGCGTACACCTGAGCGTTTTCTTTACGCCTCCTCCTTCGGCCAGGCAGCCTCCAGCTGGATCCCGTTGTTATCAAGAAAGATGAAATTGCGAATGAGGCCCTGATCATAAATGTCCGTCATGACAACCTCGAGCTCTTGCAGCCTTTTCCGCAGCTTCATCCCGTCGGTCTCCGAATGCAGGCTAAAGGCTACATGCTGCAGCGCTCCTGAAAGAAACCGGTTCAAGCTGGACGAATTTCGGTCGGCCGCGAGCTGCTTGATCTCTTCGGAGCTCTGGCTGATGACAGCCTCCTCGTATTCAAAGAAATGAATACCCCAAGACCGGGTATCCCCCGGCTTAATGAAGCAGTGACGTCCTCTTTTCCCGGCAGCAGAGAAAACAGGACCAGCCTCCATGCCAAGCGTGTGGACGTAAAATGCGATCGTTGCGTCAAGATCGGGCGTCACCAATGCCGTATGGTGAAATCCTTGCCAGCGGACATCAGGCGCCGACGATTGAGTTTGAATGTTACCCATCTGATCCATCTCCTTTAACACTTTAATTAGAATTCTAACTATATGAACAAAAAAGAGGACTCGCTTCCTCTCTTCTATTAGCGGTCCATGCGCTGTACCACTCTGATCAGCAGACTCCTAAGGGATTCATACTCCTCCGTGGTGAACTCCTGTCTGACCGCATGATCGATCCGCTGCGTCAAATGCCGGGTCCGGGCGGCAAGCTCCTTGCCGGGCTCCGTCAGGTAGATTTGCTTGGAGCGCGCGTCTTCCGGATGGTCGCGGCGGTAGACCAGCCCCCGCTTTACCAGCCCGTTGATCAGACTTGTTACGCTGGGACGCTCAATCATCAGGATCGGCTCCATTTCGGACGGTGTAATACCGGGATAATGGTCGATAATTCCGAGGGCACTCCACTGCGTGTGTGTGATGCCGTATGGCTTCAACAGCCCTTCGAGCTCCCTTCTCATCGCGATATAAGCCGTCTTGACCAGCCGTCCTAGCGGGCCTGTGTCCCATTCCCAAACGTTCCCATTTCCTTGCTCGCCACTGACCATGACCAAACCTCCATTTAGTTAGAATTCTAACTACAACTCTAAATCACGCGCATGGATTTGTCAATTTCCCAGTGTCACTTGGGCCATTGTTACATACGCTATGTTAACGACGGATTTGGGAAAGGAGCCCGCCATGCTCGTCTTCATTCTGCCTTCCCTCCACCTGCGCCACGCACAATCAACCGCCTGTTCCGTACAGCAGGAGCTCCCTGATTCGAATGTCGTCGTGCTGGAACATGGCAGCCTCGGTTCCCGGATGAACCAGGAGCTTGCCTCGTACCAGGAGCCCTACTTTCTGACGCTGCACGCGGGGGAGCGGCTGCTCCCGGGTATGGATACCTTCCTGCGCACAGAGCTTTGCTATCTTCCCGAAGCGTCGGCCGGCTGCTTCTTCAGCCCCACAACCCCAGATGAGGGCGGACGCGAACGATTCCAGCAGCCCAGAGGCCCGCTGATCTGGCGAACGGACGCTGTCATGGCACCGCCTTCACCAGGTTTCACGGAAACAGCGCTGCTGCCTTTCGAATCCTACATCCTGTTAGACAAACAATACCAGCTCAACGCCGCTTTTACCTGGACTTCTCCCCGCAATTGTCCGGTGGTTCCGGCTGTCTCCTCCCCGTTACCCTGGCAAAAAAAGCGTGAGGAGTGGGAGCTGCTGCGTCCGCTGCTCGCTGCACCGATCCAGGTTGAGCCGGGGACGGGCGCGTCACATAAAGTGCCGCTGGTAACCGTCCTGTTATGTACTTATAATGATGCCGATTATATTCCTTGGGCTGTCCGTTCGGTCATGGCGCAAACGCTGCCCGATTGGGAACTCTTAATCATCGATGACGGGTCGACCGATCATACGGAGCATATCTTGGATTCGCTGTATCCGGACCACCGCATCCGAACCTGCCGGCTGGAGCGCAATTCGGGCAAGGCCCATGCTCTGAATTCGGGATTGTCCATGGCAAAAGGCAGCTGGCTGCTAGAGCTCGATGCCGACGACTGGCTGTCCCCCGACTGCCTGGAACAGTTATACAGCAAAGCTAGCCTGCACAGGCAGGCAGGCGTTATATATGCCAATCACGTTCAATGGGAGGAACGGAAAAACAAGCAGCTGATCTATCAGGGCGTACGTACCGCGATTCATCCTTTCTCTACTGCACGTGTAATCAAAGCCGGCATTCCCATTGCCCCGCGGATGTTCAATACAGCCAAGCTTGGATCGTTGTCCGGCTGGAACACGGATTCACCGTTCGGCGGCCGTCTGTACGAAGATATCGAAATCCTCGCCAGAATGTCGGGGTCCGCCGAATTTTTGTATGTCGATAGGGCGCTGTACCACCGGCGTATCCGGCTGCACAGCATTACGCACCGCCATGCAGATCATTACTCGGAATGGCTGAGCTGGATGAACGCCGGAGACAATGGGACGGCACCGGAAATATGAATGATTACAGAGGCAGGATGCGGACCAGCGCCACGCTGTTCGTGGATATATTTACGCGCTGCGCCGTCGGGATGTAATTGGTACTGACTGTATCCACGGCCAGGATCCCCCCAGAAGAAGATGCCAGGGTGCCCTGGATAAACTGGTTGGTCTGCTGCACTTCGACATGTCTGCCAACAAAAACGGCAAGTGCTTCCTCAAAATTCATATGCTTTCCCTCCTGAAGTCACAAAGGTTATGAAACGGCCAACAAGCTGCGGAACGGTATCAATACGTTGCTTCCATCCGGTTCAAGAACCTGGACATAGTCTTCGCCTATCAGAATCAAGGTGCCGAAAATGGTTCCTACTGGCGTTTCCAGTGTGACTCGCGTATTGATCCGCGGTGTGAGCAAGGCCACGATGCCTGATGGCCCATTACCCGGCGCTGGTTCTGGTCCTGGGGCTGGTCCTGGTCCTGGTGCAGGTCCGGGCCCTGGTGCTGGTCCTGGCGCTGGTCCTGGTGTCGGGCCTGGTGCCGGTCCTGGACCGATGCCCAAGCGGCTGTTCAGCGTGGCGACCTGCTGTTCCAGTTTGCTCACCCGGGCTGAAAGCTCCGCCACAGTACCTGCCACGCTCGCAAATTGCTGCTTCAGTTTTAACAGCCGGTGCTTGATATCGTGGATCACTTTCAGAAGAGTACCCGTTTTTTTCTTATGATGATGCCGCTTCTTTTTGTGATGGACATGTGTTCCGTAATCCTTCGTGTGTTTATTCATGAATACCAATTTCACTTGACCTACCTCCTTTATAGTCATTGGTACAATATGTAGGTAGATAACGATAGGGACCAGGCCAAGTGGAAGTTGATCAAAATGCCCAGCGGTAAGCCTTTACCCGGGCAATTTCCCTAAAAATGATCCCCTAGTATGGTGTTATACCCAAACGTAAATCTGTCCCGGTACATATTTTGTACATAGACAAATGTTTAGGGAGGAGTATAGCGCTTGAATAAACCGAGGAATCGATCCAGAAAGACACCCCGTCCATTGTCTGCTTCCATGGTCCATCGATCAAAAAGCATTCATTCCGCAAAGCCAAACCGTGCCCTCGACCTCAAATTAACTGCACTTGCTTCACCGCGCAATTCTCTGCCGATGGAGCCTTTTCCAGGGCAGCGCCCTGGGGCGTATTCGCCCCCTCGCTTTCCAAACACCGCTCCTCCTGCAATGGAGCCCATGCAGGATCTTCGAACAGCAAAACCCAGCCCGGATTCGGCGGTACCCTATGACATTATCCGGTTTCCCGTTATCGACTGGGACTTCCGTTGGCAGCGTCCGCAGCAGTTGTCCCGGCAGTTCGCCGCACGAGGTCACCGCGTTTTTTATATAACGACGGACGTCGTCTGCATCTCAAAGGAGCATGCCGCCAGGGATGAAATCTGTCGGTATGTCAAATTTAAAAAGGTAGACCGGAACGTATGGCTGGTAACCCTCTGTGCCCATAGACGTCTAAACTTGTATCAGGACCAAATGGACGATCTGGATATCCACTACTTGAAATGGTCACTGGAGCATGTCCTTGCCAAATTTGCGGTCACCTCGTATGTATCCATCGTCGACCTTCCGTTTTGGACTCCGCTTGTCACGGCGATGAACCGGCACAACATCATGTATGACTGCATGGACGATCATGCCGGGTTTTCGACCAACCATGCCGACGTTATTCATCAGGAAGACCTGCTGATCCAAAAAGCAAATGTGGTAATCACTTCCTCACAAGTGCTTCATCAGCGCGTCCGTGAGCTGAATCCCTCATCGATTCTGGTGCGCAACGCTGCCGATGTCAGCCATTTCGCCGGCTGGGCGGGCAGCGCCCCCGCAGAACTCAGCAGCATTACCGGCCCGGTGATCGGTTATTACGGCGCGATCTCGGATTGGTTTGATATCGGTTTGATTGAAACGATAGCCCGGAACAGGCCGGAATGGACCTTTGCCTTAATCGGCCATACGTTCGGCTGCGACACCTCCGGGGTGGAACAGCTTCCGAACGTCCTGCTGCTCGGGGAGAAGCCCTATGAGGAGCTTCCCGGCTATCTTCACCGTTTTGACTGTGCGATCATTCCGTTCGTCCAGAACAACTTGACCCAGGCGACAAATCCCGTCAAGCTCTATGAATATTTGGCGGCGGGCAAGCCGGTCGTTTCCACCCCTTTGCCCGAGCTGACCGAAATCGCCGCGGACATGGTGGAGATCGCGGATTCCCCTGCAGCGTTCGAGGCGGCGGTGGAGCGGGCGCTCAGCATCGAGGCTGCTCAGCCGGAAGCCGCGAGAATCCGGCGTAAATTTGCCATGTGCAATACGTGGGGGCATCGATACGAAATGCTGCATCGGGCCATTGTGCAGCATATTTTTCCGAAGGTCAGCATCGTCATCGTGACCCATAACAACTGGTCGTTCACCCGGCAGTGTCTGAACAGCCTGCTTCGGAAAGACGCCTATCCGAACATGGAGATCATTGTAGTCGATAACGGCTCCACCGATCAGACCCGTGTTCAGCTTGCGGCGTTGGCGCAGAAACCGGTGCAGACGGTCTTTTCACCCATCAATCTGGGGTTTGCCGAGGGGAACTCATTGGGAGCAAGCTGTGCCACCGGCGAATATCTGATTCTCCTGAATAACGATACGATCGTCCCCGACTCGACCTGGGTTCCCAAGCTGATCCGGCCGATGCAGGAACACAGCGATGTCGCCATGACCGGACCGATGTCCAACCACGTAGGGAATGATCAGGCGCTTGACTTTTTTATCGGTGACCCCGTACAGGGAGCGGATCCCGGCTGGCTGCGGGAGTTTTATGAAAATTACCGCGGACACACCCGCGAAACCGGACTGCTCGGATTTTTCTGTGTGGCCATCCGGCGCAGCGCATTTGAAGAGATCGGGCCGCTGGACCGTCATTACGGCATCGGTATGTTTGAAGACGACGATTACTGTGAACGGGTCAAGCAAGCGGGTTACCGGATGGTGATCGTTGAAGACGCCTTTGTGTACCATCACGGCAGCGCAACGATCAAGAAGCTGAAAAGCCAGGAATATCAATCGCTGTGGGAACGAAACAAGCATTATTATGAAGCAAAGTGGACCAAGTCGTGGCAGCTGCCCAAGGGTCCGTTGAACCCTTTTAACTTGTCCGCAACCCCGGAAGAAGTCCGGGAACAGGCCGATGCTTTCCATCCTGGTGAAAAGCGGGTGCTGCTGCTTGGTGAATTGTCCTGGAGTGACGAACCTGCAAGATGGAAGCAGCTGGTAAAGGAGTTCGCCCAAAGGGACGACTGCACCGTGATTGTCTACACGCTGACATATCTTCAGCATCCTGTCGTCGGTATCCGCAAGGCCGGCCCCCGGTTGTACTTGACCAACCGGATCGATTTGTTCAGCCAGGTCAGCTTCGATTTAGCCGTTTATTGCGGGTCGCAGCAGGTGTTCGAAGAGATTCATGCCGATCGTTATGCAGTGGACAGAAAATGCTACCAGGCTAGTCAATTCGAGCCGCTGGCCGCCAAATTACCGGAAGTTCAGCTGTACGATGAGCCTGAAACGTCCCGGATCGTTCAGCAGTCACTTGTATGATAGGCCTTTACGTCGATGGTTGAATCATTCGTTTTGAGGCAAAGAGATGTCACGATAAAGCCCTCACCCGGATCCGGATTATTCCCGGTTCGGCAGTGAGGGCTTCAGTTCTTTTCATGCTTCAAAGGTTTGGAGTGCTCTTACCATTGCCATTCAGCTGCTCCAAATAGCGCCGAATGACGGCCGGATGCTCTCCTTGAAATGGGGCCGTGGCAATTTGGTACTCATTATGGCTGTAATTCCAATCCGGTTCCCCTACATTGTTCAGCAGATTGACATCTCCTCTGCGGTTGTCGTTATATTTGATCCGCTTGCCAATCGCATAGTGGTAATGGTATACGTTAACGTCGGCCCGTACGCGCGGAAGGCTCCAAATGCTGGCTCCGCCGGCCGCTTCCAAAGTGCAGTGATGCTTCTCGTCCCGGTAACGGATGCCTTTGCCGGCCCGCCACATCCGGGTGATGTCATTGGACCAGCGCTCATCCCCTGGACTGTTGACCCGAATCGTGTTCGGATCCCTCCAAAAGTTCACAAACGGAAATTGATAGACATCAACGGCGGTGTTTGCCATCAGCTCAGGCAGCAAATCCCGGAACCTGTCGTCCATCATTTCATCGATATCTAGGTTCATAATCCAATCTCCGGTAGCCTGACCGATCAAAAAGTTCCGTACTTCCGATTCGTTCCAGTCCTCGGTATAGGGAAGACCTGTCTGCGGCATCGTAAACAGCTTGATCGGATACTTTGTCTCCAGCCGGGCAATATGCTCCAGGCTTCCGTCCGTGCTTCCCCCATCCACGATAATGATTTCATCGGCAAAGGCTGCCACGCTCTCCAGATACAAAGGAACAAAGGTCTCTTCGTTCAGGATCGGGACAATGACCGATAATGTCATAGATTCTGCTCCTTCCTTTCCTGTTCATCCCATGCTGCCCTTGTTACGAGGGAACGCCTCACAGTCAGGGCTTACCCGCCTGCTTTTTCCCGAATCAGCTCGTTCATCGACTCCCTGTCTCCGCGAGCAGCTCTGTATCGTTGAAAAAGCCTGTAATTATGCTCATAATGGGGGTTGCCCTGCGGGCCAACGAAAGGATGCCAGAAATGGTACATCAGTCCGTCAAGACGGATATGCTCGCCCACCAGTGTATCCATCGTATAAGCAAAAGCCTCGTCCTCCCCGCCCCAGCCGATGAAACGCTCATCGTAACCGCCAATCTGTTCAAATGCGCCCCGGCCGACAATATTTAAGCCCCCGACGAAAAAGGCGGCATGTTCCTCCCTTGTATCCGGTTCGGTTTCCAGGGGCCAGATGGCTTCTCCCTCTATGACCAACTGGGAGATGCGCTGGCTCAGCCGGTTGATCCGGCTGAACGGAATGACCCACCGCCCCTGTTCAATCCAGCGGACCGAATCGGCCACCAGCTGCGGGTCGTAAACGATATCGCCGTCGGCAATGATGAAGATGCTGCCGCTTGCCCGGGACGCCGCCCGGTTAATCGCCCTGGATCTGCTGAAAGGTTCATCCGCGCCGATCTCCCCGATGCAAATGTCCGCCGTGGGCAAAATGTGCTTGTAAAACCGAAGGACAAAGGACAGCGCCTCATCCCTCGGCCCGCCGTCGGGCTGGTATGGAATCAAAACGGACAAATCGTCATGCATCCACATTTCACCTCCGCCTCTGATAGATTAACAGGCTGCCGGTCTATGCTTTTCGAAAAACACCGAGCTCCCGGTATTTCCCCGTGCCGAACGTATCCGCCAGCTTTTCATAATGCTTAAAACCGGTATTCTCCATCAGCATCTTCTTCTCCGTTTCCATGGCATCTCCGGATTCCCAGAAGAGCAAACTGCAGACGCTCCGGTCCAGCTGGGCAAGAAACCGCCTGCAAGCTTCCGGATCTTTCATGATGTGATAAAAAACGGTCAGCAATAGTCCGATATCGTATTGCTGCACGGCATCAGATTCTTCAAATCGCTCCGTGATGACGGAAAATGCCGTCCGCTCCATCGCGTTCAGCTTGTGAAGGAGGGAATGGTGGTCCGGATCCGGTTCCACCCCGGTGACGTCTGCCCCTTCCCTGACAAAATGCCTGGAATAGTATCCAATGTTGCAGCCGATGTCCAGGACGCTCCGCCCTTTCAGCTTCCCTGGCCCCAAAAACCGGGCAATGTAATCCAGCCTCGTTGGATACGTCTCGTCCCGCTCACTGTGCATACCATAAAACTGTGGATGCAGGATCGGCGTGTAAATCAGCCTTCGCTGCTGGTCCTTCATCGTTTGCTCGACGTCAGCCACTGCCGCGGAGTGAAGCCAGACCATATAATCCTGCAGCGGGATTCGGACCGGAATCCTCCGAAAGCCAAGGCAGTACAAAAAACAAGCCCTGTGATGTCCGTCCAATACGTTGAAATATCCGGCCGGATTCCATTTCGCTTTGACCGGATGATCGAAAAAAAAGTCCGATCCGCTGCGGAGCTCAGACTGCATATTTTCGTATTCCATCCGTCTTTGAATCAACAGCCCTTTGCGGGACATTGGAGGGGTTATTCCCCGAGTTGCATGAATCTGCTCATACCAATCCAGGTAAGCATCCGGCGCAGCCCCCGGCTCCCCGGCAAAGTAACGGTACAATTCCCGGTGCGGAACGAGCCGCATGATGGAGATGTCGGCATACTGAAGATGGTGTTCGTACCAACGGTCAGTAAACGATTTGATCAGATGGTCGGTACGGGCCGATCGAACATCCAATTCGGTGAACAGCAGCTCAACAGGGATTTCAGTAACTACGTAATCTCTGCCGGCACCATGACCTGTCATATGGCGCTTCCCCCCATTCGGTGTTGATTTTGACCAAAGCCTCTGACCCTTAACCGTGCGGCTGTGCGCCCTGGAACAAATAAGTGGCAAAGTCACGCTGAATATAATCCTTGAACATGCGCTTGGAAGCGGTCGGATACCGGTCCAGCTCCTCCTCCGTCCAAACGCTGCGATGGGTTTCGTATTCGTTGCCGTATTCGGCGCCCTGCGGCCAATCAGGCCCAATCGGAACGTTCAAGAGCAGGCTGCGGCATTGCTTCAGACAGGCTTCAAGCAGCCAGATCCCGCGCTCCTTCTCAAAATGCTCAAGGACATCGCCCAGAATGATCAGATCATAGGCTCCAAGCTGCCGTTTCATCATCAGTTCATAGGCATCCCCAATATATATATGGTTGTAAAAGTATGGATGATAGTCGTCCACATTTTTCGGAAAAACTTCGACCCCCTCAATCCTCGTCTGCCATTGCTCACGAAAGACGCGCCCCTGCCAGACATCGAGAAATTCCCTGCAGAGCATGCCCCACCGGCCGAACCCGATCCCGATGTCAAGAACGCTGGACGGGGCCGCCTGCCGGATGAGTTCCACGCAATAACACAGGTTCTGCCAGTTGGATGTGCCCATGTGAGTCGTCACCTCCTAAATTCCGAACAAGACGTCAAGCCAGCGTTTCACGCCCGCTTCGATGGTCCAGTGCGCTTCGATTTCCGCTCTGCACAGACGCCCGATTGCCCTTAAACGCGATTTTTCCTGCAGGCAGCCGTCAATGGCCTGGATAAATGCCCCGGGATCGTCACGGTCCAAAATTAAATGATGCCCGCTGGGATGGGCCGCTTCCTTTACGTATCCGACGTTGGTGGACAGCACCGGTTTGCCGCTGGCAAAAGCCTCAAGTGCCGTCGCTCCGCCCCCTTCATTCGCCGACGTGATCAGAAGCAGGTCAATATCCCGATAGAAGCGCGGCATCTCTTCGTGCGCATATGCTCCTGCCGTTTCAACGAAGCGCACTTCCGGCCGGCCGGCAAAATGACTTTTGATCGGCTCGTACAGAGCCGCATAACGTTTGGATGCCTTTCCCGGATCTCCCGCCCACCCGATGACGAGCGGCCGGCCCTCCTGCTCCAAGGGCTCCCCGTCCGCAGGATCGGGATGGAACAGCGCATGGTCGACAAAGTGTCCGATATGGCGGACGGAAGCAGCCGGTGCCATCGCTGCGAGGCACTCGGTCAGCTTCAAATTCATCGCCCCGATCGAGCCGATGCGGGGAATCACCAGGCGCAAAAAATCGGGATCGGGTTCCGGCTTGTCAGCCCATTCACGGAACGTGTCGTAATTTTTGCTGAAATAATAATAGGAGACCGCAGCGGATGAATCGATCCTGATATGCTTAAAGATGGCAAATGCCGCCAGGCCCAGGCACATGGCGGAGATGCGGGAATATTCCCGGCTCAGCGCCTCGCTGCCCCTGCTCCCGATGCTCTCCTCCAATTGTTTGGCGGACATGATATCCAGGTAGGGATGATGCTGTTGAATGATCTTGGCCGTCTTGCCCAGGATCCACCAGTCGACATCGTAAATAAGCAGATGCTTTTCGACCGTCCTCGCCTCCTGTCAGGCTTCTGGCCGGAATACAGCCCGCCAGCCGCCGCAACTGAATTACGTCCTATACGATCATATTCCAGCGCAGAGCCGCGAGTTACGGGAGGGGGCAAAATATGGGACCGACTCCGCAAAAAAAGGCAGAAACCGCATGGGTTTCTGCCTTTTGCTCATTATTGAAGCAGCTGTTTCATTCTCTGTATGGTCTCGTCATTGTAGGGCAGGTTCACCGTGGCACGAAGATCATAAGAATCCTCCACCTGGAACGTAATATGGCTGAATTCAAGCAGCCCCACGCGCGGATGGTAGATTTTTTTCCGGCCTTCCTTGACGTTCAGTACATCATGCTGGGGCCACCATGCCCTGAATTCCTCGCTTTCCTTGTTCAAATCTTCAATCATCCCGCTCCACCATGGATCCTCAACATTGAGTCCGTATCCCGCACGAAACTGGGCGAGCCGAAGCCGGGCGTTTTTCTCCCAGCCCTCGCCCAGAAGCTCCTTCGTATAGGGAGAAACGAACATTCTCCAAACCGAGTTCCGCTCCCTCACCGTCATCTGCTCATAATCGCCGAACACGAGCCGTGCCGCCCTGTTCCAGCCGACGATATCCCAGCGGGAATTGGCCACAAACGCCGGGTGTTCCCCCTGTTCGTCCAGGAACGTCTGCAGGAGCGGACTGATCGCCATTTCCGGCTGCTGATAGTGAAACGGCAGAAGTCTTGAAGCCAGCAGAAACAGATGCTTCGTTTCATTCTCATCCAGCTGCAGCGCCCTGGCGATGCTTTCGAGCACCTGAGTGGACACAGAGATGTCCCTTCCCTGTTCAAGCCACGTGTACCAATCGACACTCACGCCAGCAAGCAGCGCCACTTCCGCCCGCCGAAGGCCGGGCGTTCTTCGTCTCCCTCCGCCGGGGAGACCGGCCTGTTCCGGAGTCAGACGGGCCCGCCGGGTCTGCAAAAATTCGGCAAGCTGGCTCGTACGCTGATGCGTTGTCTCCATGTAAAGACCCTCCATTTCTATCCGAAGTGGGCAAGATGACCGATACCTAGGAGCGCCACTCCTAGGATAAACCGCTCTCTTCATCCCCGTTTCTTCTGAATATACACTATACAACACATCGATGGGTTTGAAAAAGATCATTGGAGGGGTTTATGGAATGAATCGAACATCCATCACGGCCGGGACCAAACCGGCCAACCAAAGAAACCGGTCTTCCTGGCTGCTTGCTGGGCTGTCCCTCGGCTACTTCATCGTGCTGCTGGACACGACGGTCGTCACGGTCGCACTTCCTGCCATCCGGGATACGCTGGGCGGCGGACTCAGCGGAATGAGCTGGGTAACGGGCGCGTATACGATGGTATTTGCCAGCATGCTGCTGGGCATGGGTTCGCTGGCCGATCGATTGGGGGCAGCCCGTGTTTTCTTGGGCGGGATTGTCTTGTTTATGCTGGCTTCGGTCCTCTGCGCCGTTTCGCCTGCCATCGGCTGGCTGATCGGCTTCCGGGCGCTGCTCGGCGTCGGCGGTGCGGCACTGCTGCCGTCTTCCCTGACGATCATTGCGGAGACCTTTACGGACGCCGCCAGCCGGACCAAGGCGCTCGGCATCTGGGCGGCGGTGTCGGGCTTGGCGCTTGCCGCCGGTCCGATCATCGGCGGCATTCTGGTTGACACCCTGGGGTGGCAGAGCATTTTTCTCCTGAATATCCCCGTAGGCATCCTCAGCTGGCTGTGGACGCGGGCGAACGCGGACTTTTCGGCCCGGAAACCCGCGCCGTCCGGCATGGATCCGGCCGGTCAGCTGGCCGGCCTGCTGGGTGTGGCGGCACTGACGAGCGCTTTTATGGAAAGCGAAGATCTCGGGTGGGGATCACCTGTCATTCTTGTTCTGTTTGCCGCCGCCGCTCTGCTGATCTGCCTGTTCGTCTGGATCGAAAAACGAAGCCATTCGCCGATGCTGCCCCTGTCCTTGTTCAAAAGCCGGGTGCTCGTGACCGGATTAACGGTCGGATTGCTTATTAATTTCGGCCTTTCCGGCGTGCTGTTTGTCATGACGCTGTATTTCCAGCAGCTTCATCGTTATTCAGCTATGGGGACGGGCCTTGCATTTCTTGCGCTGACGCTCCCCATGGCGGTGAATCCCATGCTGATGAGCAGGCTGATCAGCCGGTATGGAGCTGCACGCACCATTGGTACAGGATTTCTCCTGGCATGCACCGGAATGCTGATCCAGGCTCTCCTTCCTGCAGATCCAGGGTATATTCCCACCGGAATTTCGCTGCTGCTGATCGGTTGCGGCATCTCATTCATCCTGCCGCCGCTCGTCTCCGTCGTGATGAGTGCAGCGCCGCAGGGCAAGACGGGAACGGCTTCCGGCGCGCTGAATGCCTTCCGTCAGCTCGGCGCTACGCTGGGAGTGGCGCTGCCCGGCGTCCTCATGGCCGCAGCCCCCGATTTGTCCCATGGCGTCATGAGTTCCTTGCTGCTGACAGGCATTTTGTGCCTGGCTGGAAGCGTGCTCGTTTTCCGCTATATCGGGGGCACATCAACCAGTTCGTCTCGAAACCGCTAATCGTCAAAAAGCATGCCAGGAATTTTATTCCGTTGGCACGTTTTTTTGCTTGCGGGCCGACGAGGATTGACTTCCTCCATTTCGATATTACAAGCTTGAGGAGGAGGAGGAAGATCCTCTGCTGCAGACATTGGGGACTATCCTTCGTGAGGGTCAGGAGCAAGGCGTTTTCGGGGACTTTCACCTTTCCGTCATGTCCAACATGATTCAAGGCGCGATCGGGGAATATATGCTGAACCCGGCGGGTCATTGGTAGGGTCGACCTGGAGACCTGCAGCAGCGAACTTGTCCGTATCATTCATCGGGCCGTCCGGGCGTAAGCAGGCAGGCAGCTTATTCCTCCCATACGTCTTCCAGGGGAAGCCCTTTCTCCTCTCTGGCCGCATCGACGACCGATTGAATAAATGCCGTTTTGGCCCGGGTGTATGCATTCATCGATTCAGCGCTTTGGGCCGCCTGCATTTTAATGGCTCCGTACTCCTCTACGAGTTCCGGATGGCGGCGCAAATAATCGCGGAGCAGAATTTCATTGCGGGTATGGAATTGTTCATCATAAGGCATCAGATGAACATTGTGCGTCCAGATTCCCTCTGTCGATTTGGCAAATAAATGCCTTCCGCGCATTCCGGTCTTAACATAAGAATAGCTGGCCGGATCCAGCAGGTCTATGTAATAAGCAGCCGGACGAAACGGATTCACGCCGACGAACATATCAACTACTGGCTTGGCCTGCTGACCGGGAATGGCCGTGCTGCCGACATGCTCGAACACGACCGCATCCAAGCCCGCTAATCCGGACAGCCGTTCTTTCTCCAGGGCAAACACGTCCGCCCATTCCGGCATATAATCCACAATTTCGATTACGCTATCCATCACACACCTCTTTCGAATGTTTCGCCCCCCAACGGCCGGACCTACGCCGCGGCCGCTTCCGTGCTTTATTATCATACACACCCTAACCGGCAGTTCCAACCCTGTTTTTCCCAGGCAATATAGAATGAACTAAAGAAATGAATGATACTGCCCCCAATTGGCCGTTACATTAGGAAGTTCAATACAAAACTTTAGTTCAATCTACATAACTGCACAAAAAAAAAGCCGCGCATGCGCGCGGCTCGGGCTTATTTGCCCGTTGTTAGGCTCACCGTATTGGAGGCTCCGTCCCACACGACCGAGTAACCGGATATTTCCGACATGTTGCGAAGCGGAAGCATCAGCGAATTCCCCTGGAGCCGGGAGGCGGTGATGTTTACCGTTTTGCCGTTCACGACAGCCTTGCCGGAGAGCGCCTTATGGGTAATCTTGCGATTTCCCGTGTAGACCGTCACCGTTTGAGTACTGGCGTTCCATTCAACCGTCCCGCCCAGCAGTTCGAAGCAGGCGCGAAGCGGAATGTAGATGCGGGAATCGACCATGATCAAATCCTGCTTCAGCTGAGCTTCCCTTCCATTCACTACCAGCTTACCGTCAAACGACTGCACGCCCACTGCATAGCCGTGATTTTGGGCGATCGTTTCAAAACCTTGGCTGGAGGTTGTTATTATAGCCATCGTATGCAGGGGCACCTGCTCGAACAGCCAGTGGATCTCGTCATTGTACATGCGGATGCATCCCGCGCTGACGTACTTTCCGATCGAGTTTTTGTTGCTGTTGCCGTGGATGGCGTACGTCGTCCCCATCGTCCCATTGACATTGAGGCCGATCCAACGGTCACCGAGCGGATTGCGGGGATCGCCTCCCGGGATCTTTTCCTTGTAATAGGGACGGTTTTTAATCTTGTTGACGATTTCAAACGTTCCTTCCGGCGTCAGCTCTGGCGACTTGCCCGTCGCCACCCTGAACTCCTTAACCAACTTTCCGCTGCTAAAATATGCCAGTTTATTCGTCTTTTTATTGACGATAATGAGGTCTTGCGAGGCAATTTTTGCCTCGGCCCCGGCCGGAAACATCCAGCAAAAGGATAGAACTAGAACGAGTGCTGCCGCGGCATAACGGCGATAAAGACTGCGGACTGACAGTGGCGAACTCCCTCCCTTCAGATGATAAACCCATATTCAATATATGGCGCGGGGGCGATGTCCTACGACCGTCTTATTTCAAGCAAGCGGTTCCAAAATGTTTTGTAAGCGTTTATAATGTTCGTAGAACGGACACATTTTAGGGATTTAAAGGAGTGATGATGCTGCTGCAGTACCATATAGCCGCGATGGGAGGCCGAAAACGATGGCAAAATACCGAATCTTATTAACGTGTTTATTGCTTGTTGCTTTCATGGTTAGCGGATGTTCTAGCGGGTCTTCATCTAATAGCAAAGTGAAAACGCTTACTCTTTGGTACTGGAACCGGAGTCTGGACGATAATTTGATCAACGCGGTCCAGAAGCAGTTTCCGGGAATTCGCATCAACGCCCAAAAAATCGGGGGCGACTTCAAATCCAAGCTGAAAACGACGCTCGCTGCTGGCAGCGGCGGTCCGGATATCGTGGCCTTTAACGACTGGGTCACCGAGCTGTTCCCAAGCGCCGACCGCTTCTACAACCTGTATGATCTCGGAGCGAAGGACATCGAAGGGGACTACCTGGACTGGAAATGGCAGCTCGGGGTTACACCGAAGGGCGAAATGATCGCCATGCCGATCGACACGGGCCCAACCGCATTGTTTTACCGTGCGGATCTGTTCGAGCAAGCGGGTCTCCCGACTGATCCGGAAGAGGTTCATCAAATGATGGGCACCTGGGAGGACTATTTCGCCGCAGGCGAGAAGCTGCAGAAGGCGCTCGGCGGCAAAGTGAAGCTGCTCGACAACATCGGCCAAGTCTATACCCAGGTCAACGCGCAGTCGGATAAAATTTATTTTGATAAAAATGAAAATTTCATCGGTGAGGATCCTTCCTCCTCCATGAAGAAGGCATGGGACCTGGCGGTCAAAGCCTCTCAAATGGGGCTGCTCGCCAATGCCAGCACGTTCTCCTCCGAGTGGAACGCCGCGATGAACAACGGCAAGATCGCTTCCTTCGTGAGCGCGGTATGGGCGAAGCAAATCCTGATGGACGCGGCCCCGGATACGAAGGGCAAGTGGCGCGTCGCAAGAGCTCCGGGCGGAGACGGCAACAATGGCGGCTCCTTCCTCGCCATTATGAAAACGAGCAAATACCCGAAAGAATCCTTCGAGGTGATGAGCTGGCTCCTGAATCCCGAAAACCAGGTAACCAGCTTCAAGGAACTCAACCTGTTCCCTTCCGCCACCAAGGCGCTCGATTCGGACGTCATGAAGCAGAAAGAGGACTTTTTCGGCGGCCAGGCTACCGGTGAAATTTTTACGGAGTCTGCGCGCAACGTGAAGCCCGCCTATTTCGGCACGAAATACGCCAACCTGAACGGCATCGTGAGCCGCGAGCTGTCATCGGTCGCCCTTCAAGGCAAAAACCCGGATAAAGCATGGGAAGATGCACTATCCAGAGTGAAAAAGGAGCTGCTGCGTTAAACGGTCATACCATCCCGACAATGGAGGTAGAGTCTTATGGGTCAACCATTACAGAAGCGAACTCAATTCGATCCCGGCAGCTCCATGCAGGTGCCGGAGCGGAAGCGGGGATTGGGGTCTGAAATATGGAAGCACCGGAAAGAATACCTGGCCATCTCCCCTTTCTATATTTTGTTTGCCGTCTTCGGCTTGTTCCCGATCCTGTTCTCGATGTATCTTTCTTTCCAGAAGTGGGACGGCATCGGCGTGATGACCTTTAACGGTCTGAACAATTATCAGTTCATGGTCACCGATCCGGAATTTTGGAAGGCGGTCGGCAACACACTTTTGATCTGGATTTATTCGACCATTCCGATGCTGTTCTTCGCGCTCATCATTGCGTTTTTGCTGAATGCGTCGTTCGTGCGGTTCCGTACCTTCTTCCGGATCGGTTACTTTCTGCCGAACGTCACTTCACTCGTTGCGGTGGCGATTGTGTTCAGTACCGTGTTCTCCAACAACTACGGACTTTTGAATTATCTCCTGTCCCTGTTCGGGATTTCCCCCGTGGAATGGCTGAACAAAACCTGGGGCATCCAGCTGGCCGTTTCCATCATGGTCATCTGGCGCTGGGTCGGTTACAATGCGATCATTTATTTGGCGGGACTCCAGAGCATACCTACGGTCCTCTATGAGGCCGCCAAAATTGACGGAGCCACCGGCATCCAGTCCTTCTTTCGCATCACGATCCCGAATTTACGGCCGATCATTCTTTTTACCGTCATTACTTCAACCATCGGTGGCATGCAGATCTTCACCGAATCGCAGGTGCTCGTCGGCAACGACGGCGGCGTCAGCGGCGGAGGTCTGACGATCGTTCTCTACCTGTACCGCGAGGCATTCGTGAACAATTACTTCGGCTACGGCTCGGCCGTCGGCTGGGGCATGTTCATATTGATTGCCCTCATCTCGATCTTCAACTGGCGGGTAGTTCAGGGCGGCGGTGCCAAAGATGAATAAACGGGGTGATACGCATGGTTAAAAGGAAGTCTTCTATCCTGCTGTATTTCGGATTGATCGTCGGACTCATCGTTTCCATCTTTCCTTTTTACTGGCTGGCCGTTATGGCCACGCGTACGACTGCGGAAATCTACAGCTTCCCGCCCAAGTTCTGGTTCGGGACGCAGTTTATCAGCAATGTGACGCGGGTGTTTCAGAACATCGATTTCTTCGGCGCGTTTCTCAACACGCTGTTTGTGGCCGGCTGCAGTACTTTGCTGGTCCTGTTCTTTGATTCCCTTGCAGGCTTTACGTTTGCGAAATTCAAATTTCCCGGCAAAAAGTGGCTGTTCGTCCTGCTGCTCGCCACGATGATGGCGCCGTCGCAGCTCTCGCTCGTTCCTTCCTTCGTCATCATGGCGAAGTTCGGGTGGGTAGGCTCCTTCAAGGCGCTGATCATTCCTGGAATGGCCAACGCCTTCGGCATTTTCTGGATCCGCCAGTACGCGGAGGAATCCGTTCCATCCGAACTGCTGGATGCCGGCCGCATCGACGGCTGCGGCTTCTTCCGGCTCTATTGGAACGTCGCGATTCCAATCCTTCGCCCGGCGCTGTCATTTCTGGGAGCGTTCACCTTCATCGGTTCCTGGAACGATTACCTCTGGCCGCTGATCATTCTAAACGACGAGCGTAAATTTACGCTGCAGGTGGCGCTTTCCTCCCTGAACGGAATTTATGTGACCGATTATGCGATGGTCATCGCGGGAACGCTGCTCGCGGTCATTCCGCTCATCATTTTGTTCCTGTTCGTCAGCAAGCAGTTTATTTCCGACATCGCTGCCGGGGCGATCAAAAGCTGACAGGCCTGCCAGTACTTATGGAAAAGGAAGTCATATGCCGGTCCTGATAAACTGAGGAACGCTGTCAAAAGAACCCTTGGCAAATGGAAAAAGGAAAACCCGCCCATCCGGGCGGGTTTTCACGCTTTTTATAAGCAGGCATATCACGGGGCCATCATCGCTTGAACACGACGTCAACAGCGATTGGCCGGTGGTCTGAAGCTTCCGTCCTGATTACCCGTTGATTCGAATGCTGAACTTCAGGGGACGTTACGATGTAATCGATTGTTTCGGACGGCTGGTCGGCCGGAAACGTATAGGCATCTTCGATTCCTTGAAAGCTGTTGACGAATAAACCGCTGGCTAACAGAGCTTCAACCTCCGAACTGCCAGGTTCCGCATTAAAATCCCCCATGAGAAGCTTGGGTCCCTTAACCGTGGAAGCCAGGTTAACGATTTCCTGTACCTGCGCCTTCCGGCTTTCGGCATCGAGTCCCAGATGCGTATTATACACATCCACATGAACTCCCCGTAAATTGACCACCGCATGCAGAACGCCCCGCTGCTCATCGCCGAAGCTGCTGAGCAGCACATTGTCAAAGCGGAGGATCGGATACTTGCTCAGGATGGCGGTCCCATATTGGCGGTTGTTCGCCTGGCCATCCGCCGGTTCCAAATCCAGATTGGCACCATACGCGTAGTGATAGCCGAGCAAGCCTGCTAATTCCTTGGCTTGGTCCTGAAAGTCGCTCCGCTCTGCGAAAAACCGGTCCACTTCCTGAAGACCAACGATCTCCGCGCCGGAATCCCGGATCACATCCTCAATTCGTTTCAGGCTAAGCTGTTCATCCAAACCGACGCCATGATGTATGTTGTACGACATCACGGTAGTGCGAATTTCCTTGCCATTCCCGTGACCAGCCGCCATGGCGCTCGTTGAAAACAAGGATACGATCAGCAGACTGACGATCGATGTGATGAAGTGTTTTTTCATGATTAACTCTCCCTTCAAAGGTTAGATAACGACTTCTATTCATGAAGAAGCGATTCCGCATCGCGAAGCAGGTACTCCGCAGCGTCGGCAGATACATGTTTTCCCTTTTGAGCGTTGACTTCATGAATAAAACTGCTTACATGTTGATTCTGCAGCTTTTTCAGCAAGCTATTCGCAATCCCTCTGTTGTCAATCCAGCCGGCTTCTGCGAAACGCTGAACCAACTCCTCAAGAGCCGCGTTGCTTGTTTTCACATCAAAGTCAACGGACTTTGCGCTGGTATTCCCCGCCAAATCGCTGGCTTTCACGGTAAACGTATGCGCTCCCAGAGCCAGCTTATACATTGGCGTGTCGCTTAAATCCGTCAGAACTTTTCCGTCCAGCAAGACTTCCGTTTTCGCATTGTCAACGCCGGTCCATCGATCCGTTATTTCAAATCTCGGCTGGAATGTACCTGAGGTGAATTCAGATGTAGTCACAGGGCCGAGCCTGATTTCGGGGGCTGTCCAATCGACGGTTATTTGGCTGGCAACCTGAAAACTTCCGTCTTCCGTCGTGGCCGTTATGACGGCTTTGCCTTCCCCTATTGCCTTCACCCGCCCTTCCGCGTCTACCTCAACCACCTGATCATCATCGGTGCTCCATTTGACTTTTTTATTGGTCGCGTTGCTGGGACTAACGGCAGCCTGCAGTGCTGCACTGCGGTCGGAAGTCGCATTAAAAACGATCTCCGGTCGGTCGATCGAAATACCGGTGACGGGTACATGTTCAGGGGTATGCTCAACGATAAGCTCATTCAGCGCGATATTGCCCCATACCCGGTTCGCATCATTCACTTTCAGCCGCAGTTTATAAGCATGCACAGTCGGAAAGGTGACGGTTTGGCTTTCTTTGGTGCTGTCGTTAAGCTTCCATTCGACCGATGCACCAGGCAATGCGGTTAGCCAGCCGCTGCCGTCATAATACTCCACGTCAAACTTGGTAATCCCTTGACCTATGCCGAAAAAGGTAACCAACGTGACCTTGTTGACAGGTACCGGATCATGTCCGTAATCGAGCGTGATATATCCCGGAAAAGATACGTTAACGTCGCTTCCCCATGCCGAGTTCAAATTGTTGTCGATAATGTTTGTGATCGTGCCCGCACCCGTTGGGAAGGACGTGGTGACCATGTCTTTGGATAAATCCGGATTGTTATATAGTTCTAGTTCGTTCAGCGTGATCCTGCCGGACAGCGCATTTCCTCCATGCACCTTCAATCGGATCTTGGAAAACCGGGTGAGCGGAAACTCTACGGATTTGATCTCATTGGCGCCGTTATTCAAATCCCATGACAGGTGAATATTCGTCCGGACAGGCACCCATCCTGAACCGTTGTCGTATTCCAGATCGAAATCCGTGATCCCCGATTCCTGCCCGAATCTCGTATTGAGCTTCAATTGATTGGCAGAAATGGTTTGACCGCCAAAGTCAAGCGTGATATATCCCGGAAAAGAAGGCGAACCCTCGGTAGACCAAGCCGTATCGTAAAACTTATCGTTGATGTGTTCAATAGGCTGTGAAGATGATGATCGAAATGTCGTGCTTGCGGCTGCCTGCGGTGCCAAGTCATCGACAGGCGTGCTGACCGGCCGGATCTGAACGACATCGATTGGGTCAGGCATAGAACCGGCTGGAGGCACGCTGCCTTCGTATTCGTGTGCGCCGATATCCGGAGCCTCATTGTATAACGGATTGCCGAAGTAGTCCCTGCCTCCGTTTTCATTGATGCGAATGCCTGCACCGATCAAAGGAGAATCGGCCAGCAGCTTATAACCGTCGACGGTATTCATCCCATCCGCTCCGCTGCCGGGATTCGCAAATTTCGGATCGCCGGTTACCCCATGGGCATCGGCCTGAACCAGCGTGTTCCCCCCGTAATAAGCGTTGTAGTCGAACGTTTGCCCTCTCAAATCCCAGCCTTTATCCCCGAGACTGTAATAGACATTGTTGTAATTTTTAATGTTGCGCGGAGCGCCGGAAGCCTTGGTGAAATAATCGCTCATAACCGGGTTCCCTGATGATTTGCCGACATACACCGTATTATTGTAGTTATACACGTTGTCGATCGATCCGCTGTACCGGAAAATGCTTTTTCGGTCATTCTGGCTGATGTTATACCTTACGACCGTATTGATCGTGTCATACGTATCGTTTACAAACAGCATAAATCCGCCTGCATTATCATGGCTGTAGTTGTACTGGACGAGCGAACCGATGTTTCCTGCGTCCACGTCAAAGCCGTGACCGTCTTCAGCGCCGTTGACGCTGGCAAAAGATTCGTTGAATTGGACAAGATTGTTGTCCGAATACGCCCACCAAATGGAAGCATTCGTTGCCAGATATGTAGCCTGCCCCACCGTATTGCGCTCGACAACCGCTCCATCGGTTACGTTCCAGGCAATTCCTCCCGTTGCAGCTCTGAGGACGGTGTTGTTGGATATTTTCACACGAGTCGAAGGCGTCCAAGGCCCGTAAGGCTTCGGCACCCATGGCCATAAATCGCCCATTCCGTTACGCAGGATGCAGTTGGAACCGATGTAAATGCCATACGCATCCACGTCCGTCAGCATATTACCGTCAATCAGGACGTCGTCAAAAGCGCTGGGCGTCGTTGACCCGACCGAGTCGACAATAATTCCGCCGGATCGAGTCGTATAAGAACCGTCTACATCATGAATGTTTAAATTTTTAATATGAATATGGTGCAGCAGTCCCGCTTCTTCGTTTAAGATGTAGACGCCCCGCCGTTGTCCGCGCGGGTTTTCCCAGTCTCTGTCAAATGGCAGTGGGGAGCTGTTCGTCACTTCTAGGTTGCTGATCTCCCAATACTGCTGATTTTTCAACAAGACCGCTTCCAGTTCTGACGTCACGCCGGCGATTAACGGCTTGCTGCCTTCCCCATACTTATCAATGATGATGGGATTTCCCTGTTCGCCTGAGCCTTTGGGCCACAGCCTGCCATTCCAGCTTTCCCCGGCTTTAAACAAAATTTTGTCACCCGGGGAAAAGGTAGTTGCATTGACTTTGTCCAATGTCTTCCAGGCAGAACCTTCGCTTGTTCCGTTATTCCCGTCGTCCCCTCCTGTACTGTCTACGTAATAAGTCGTTCCGGATGCCATCGCGGCCTGCGGCAAAGCGGTGAAGAAAGAACAAACCATGGAGACAATCAAAGTCATGCAGAACACTTTACCTCCCCATTTCCTCAAAAAGCATCATCCTTTCGTTTTATCATGTATGTAAAGCCCATTAGGCGTTACATCGTTACATTTGAAACGAATCGTATGGTCCCTGGTTCACGACGACCTTTGCTTCGGAGATGCGTTCGCGGACATAGCCCGCGTATTTATAGTCGATGTAGTCTTTGACTACTTGGTCTTTGACAGCGTCAAATGACTGATCCTTCGTTTCCACGCTTTTTCGAGACTCGTAAAACAGCTTCAGCTGCTGTTCATCGGGCTTCCAATCGTGTTCCATCAGATGGTTTTTGACGGATACGATTGCGTTTGTCATGACGTATTCAAAATAAGCATCCTCACTGTAGGAGACGGGTCCGAAAACAACCTGATGATCGCGGATCGCTTTTTGCCTTCTCTTGTTTTCACGCTCGAGGGACTGTTCAAAACTGTCCTCATCGATATCCCGCAGCACTCCCTGCTCCTGCGCAATGATTTGCTGAATTTTGATGTTCACACTTGTTTCCAGCGCTCTTTTTTTGATCATCTCTACCGGAAATTCTCCTCCGTAAGCCGTGGTCCAAAACGCAGGCGACGGCTCTACGCCATATTTCTCATAAAAATAGCTGATGACTCCAGCTTTATTTGCAGTGATGGCTCTGCGGAATTCGTTGATATGAACGGGTACACCGTTAACCGTCGCGATCACCTCAGCGTGATGCTTCGTCTTTGAAAACCCGGACCCTGCAGTGAATATAACGATCACAGAACCTAAGACCAACAATCCGGCAATCACCAGCCATTTAGGACTGCCAAAATGATGAATGATTTTAACCATATGCATCCCTCGCCAGCCTATTTTTTGATCATGCTGTAATCAATATCGCCTTTAATCTTTGACGTGTTATATCATTATAAAGCCCGAAAGAAAGCGCATCCATTTCTCGATCTTTACAAACCTTTCACTTTCTTTACCTCATGAATCCGGTCGTGGATACCTCATCAGGGGATCTCTTAAACTTTGGATTCAACACTAAGGCCGGCTCAACGCAAAAAAACTCTAAGCCTGATCAATGATCAAACTTAGAGTTACAAGGAGCTGGTAGATCCATAAAGCGGCTATCCTAAATCCGCCCGCTCACCAAAATCAATTTCCGGCAGCTCCGTACCGTACAATTCGAAAACGACGATTTCGTTGGCACCCTCCCGCAAAAGCGGTCCCGGCACATACAGCGTTTTTTGCGGCCCGATGTTCCAATACCGACCTAGGTTGAAGCCATTGATAAACACGACGCCCTTCGTCCAGCCGTTCAAGCTCAGAAAGGTGTCTGCCCGTTCGTGAACCTGCAGCTCCCCACGGTAAAAGGCAGGGCCTTGCTGCGGCTGCAGCGCGTGAAATTCGAGACCGGACAAGTCGGTTAACGGCAGCGGGTATGTCGTCCAGTCCGATAAAAACTGCCTTCCGTGCCGCACGCCCTCGGTGATCCCCTTCCTGTCTTTCATATACGGGCCATAATTGATCCGGCCCATATTCTCCACGAGCAGCGTAAGCTGGACGCCGCCCGGCGGAACCGCGAACTCGATTTTCGTATCGGGCTCGCTGCGGTCCAATGTCCCGGCAAGTTCCCCGTTCAGATAGACCAGAGCGCGGTCGCGCAGGTCCTGAACGAACAGCTCCTCCTTAGGCCTCGGGCCGGGGATCAACGTGCTGTACTGAATAAAACCGTAGTTCTGGCCGAGCTTCTCCATCGGTTCGGGATAGGGAGAGCGCACCGCCGCCGAAATCCGGTCCAGATTGCCGGCCAAGGGAGCAAGCTCCGTCATTGCCACTTTACCGTATGCTTTCTTGGCGATGGGGTCCGGCAGCCCGTCCGCTGCAAGCGGCTTATACTTTGCGATGATGTCACGAACGGCAAAATATTTGTCCGTCGGCTCACCGTTTTCGTTTAACAGCGCATCATAATCGTAGCTGGTGACCGTTGGCTCATAGCTGTCTTCCGTATGGCCGTTGGCTCCGCTCCAGAAGCCGAAGTTTGTTCCCCCATGAAACATATAAAAGTTAACGGAGGCTCCCAGGCTGAGCATTTCATCCAGAACAAAAGCGGCGTCTTCCGCGGGACGGGTATGATGCTCCTCACGCCAGTGGTCAAACCAGCCGTCCCAGAATTCCATGCACATGACCGGCGCATCCGGCTGATACTCCCGCAGCTTCTCGAAGGATTCCCGGGCACGGGAGCCGAAATTGACCGTTGCCAGGACGTCTTCCACCATCCCGCCCTGGAGCATGGCGTCTTCCGGACCATCCGAAGTAAACAGAAGCACGTCCATCCCCCGGCTGATCATCGCATTTTTCAAATAGTTCAGGTACGGCTTGTCGTTGCCGTAGCTCCCGTATTCGTTTTCGATTTGCAGCGCGATCACCGGGCCTCCCTGGGTACAGAGCAGAGGCTTCAGCTTAGGAAGGAGCACATCATAATAATCATCGACATGGTCGAGGAACGGCTGATGGTAACAGCGCAGGCGCATATCCGAATCCGCCAGCAGCCAGGAAGGCAGCCCCCCGAATTCCCATTCCGCGCAGATATACGGTGATGGCCGAACGATAACATAAAGTCCGAGGCTGCCAGCCAGTTCGATAAACTTCACCAAATCAGCGATGCCCTCAAACTGGAATTCCCCTTTCTGCGGTTCATGCAAATTCCACGGCACATACGTTTCCACGGTGTTCAAACCGCAGGCTTTCAGTTTGATGAGCCGGTCCTCCCAATACTCCGGTACGACACGGAAGTAGTGAATCGCTCCCGACAAAATTTGAATCGGCTCATCATTCATATAAAAAGCAGATCCCGAATATCGAAACGTAGACATAAGTTCCTCCTGTGGATTAGGTTGAAGGTATCGTATTAAACTGATGGCTCGCGGACGGCGTAACGCTGTTCGAACTCCTTCAAACGGATGATCTCGCCCGCAATTCTGGACTCTTCAGCGGCGAACGCCATCAGATGGCTCTGGACGGAATGGTCTGCAGATGTAAGGCCTTGAGCCTTGGCGTCCGCCCGTACCAGCTTGAGGAAATCGCTCATCAGCTTCATATCGCCGCCGCCATGGCCCACATGGCCGCCCATGTCCCCGAACGTAATCCGTTCGACTTTGCCGCTGCCGAAGTGAATGATTTCGATTTCGTTTTTCTCCATCGCTCCGCGGATTTCCCCGGTCGTGCCCATCAGCTTGATCGTGCGGCTGACGTCTCTTGTAAATGCGCTCATCGTAAACGCAGCCGTGATACCGCCCTCAAACTCGAGATTCACGACCTGATGGTCGACGACGTCATTATCGCAGTGATATACGCATCTGCCGTATGGCCCTTCCTGCAGCGCTTTGTAACGGGCTTCGTAGCTCATGTCGTCACTGATGGCCGAAGTCGGCCAGTTCGTATTATCGGTTAAATATTGATCGGGCGCATAATAGAGGCATTCATCCGCGACCGGACAGCCGTCCAGGCAGCGGAGCGGAGCTCCTTCAGGCGCTTCGGATGCCGTAAAATGGCTGAGCGTGCCGAAGGAAGATACTTTGACGCAGTCCGCACCGGCAAGCCACAGCAGAATATCCAGGTCATGGCAGGACTTGGCCAGAATCATCGGACTGGAGTCCTCCTTGCGGCGCCAATTCCCTCGGACAAAGCTGTGCGCTTGATGCCAGTACCCCACATTCTCATTATGCTGGATCGACATCAGCCGCCCGATCGCACCTTCTGCCAGCAAGCTTTTCAGCGTCTGGAAAAACGGCGTATACCGGAGGACATGACAGATGGAAAACACAAGTCCGGCTTGCGAAGCCATCTCCCCCATCCGGATGCATTCCCCGGGATCGGGTGACATCGGTTTTTCCAGCAGCACGTGATAGCCTGCCTGCAGCGCCTGCATGGTCGGCTCGAAATGCTGTTGATCCTGGGTACAGATCAGCACGGCGTCGGCCATCTTCGGAGCTTGGAACAGATCGTCCCAATGCTCAAAGCACATCGAATCCTCCAGCCCGTGCCTCGCCTGAAAGCTTTCCCTCCGTTCCTTGACCGGCTCCGCCACGGCAACTACCTCAAGCTCATGCGGATGCGACAGCGCATATTCCAGGTAATTGATGCCGCGCAGGCCCGCTCCGATCAAGGCGACTTTTACTTTTTTCACGTCTTCTTTCCCCTTTCGTTATTCCTTGACGCTTCCGACGGTCATCCCTTTGACGAAGTATTTTTGCAGGAACGGATATACGACCATGATCGGCAGCGCCCCCATAAAAATCTGCGCCGTCTGCAGCGTTTTCTCGCTCAAATTTTCCATCGCTTTGATTTGTTCAATGGAGACGGACGTCATTTGGGAATTGATCGACATAATGAGCGTGGACAAATAGGTTTGCAGCGGATATTTCTCCGGTGAATTCAAGTATAAGATGCCGTCGAACCAGGAATTCCAGTGGCCAACGATCGTAAACAGGCCGATGGTCGCGATCGAAGGTAAAGAGACCGGCAAATAGATCCGCCATAAAATTCTCCAGTGTCCCGCACCGTCGATCGTGGCCGCCTCGTCCAGCTCCCGCGGAATGGTGCGGAAGAAATTCAGCATCAGCACCATGTTCCATACGTTCAGCGCGCCCGGCAAAATCAGCGCCCAGATGGAATCGATCAAACCTGTATTTTTCACGATGATATACGTGGGAATAAGACCTCCGCCGAAAAACATCGTAATCGCAAAGAACCAGACATAGACCGTCCGATACTTAAACTGGTCGACCGACTTGGATAGCGGATAAGCCGAAATAAAGCACAGGAACATGTTGACCGCCGTGCCGAGCGCTACCCGCTCAATCGAAACCCCAAACGAACGGAAAAACTCTACCTTTTGCCCCAGGTACCGGTATGCGTCAAAGTTGAAGCCGACCGGCCACAGTTTGACCTCGCCGGCCATTGCCGCCGTATTCGAACTGAGGGACACGGACAGAAGGTGGATAAACGGAATAATGCCAAGAAGCGTAATCGCCGTCAGCAGCGCCGAATTGAAAATGACGAACATTTTTCTGCTCAAAGTTGGTTTGTGCATCTCTCTGCCTCCAGCTTAAAAAATGCGATAATTGTTGTATTTGTAAGCCGCGTAATAGGTTAGCGACACCAAAACCAAAGATATCGCGGATTTAAACAGTCCGACGGCGGCGGCAGGTCCGAATTGCTGACTGAACATACCAAGCCGGTATACGAACGTATCGATGATATCCGCTCCCTCATACACGGTCGGGTTATACATGATCAGGATTTGCTCAAATCCGGCATTCAAAATCCCGCCAAGGCTGAGCACTCCGAGTAATATCAATATCGGTGCCATGCCCGGCAGCGTAATGTGAATCATCTGCTTCCATCTTCCCGCACCGTCAACCTCGGCCGCTTCGTACAGCGTGGCATTGATTCCTGTGATGGCGGCGAGCATAACGATCATGTTATAGCCCATCCCTTTCCAGACGTCGGACCCGATCACGATGCCGCGGAACCACTCGTTATCCAGCATGAACATGATCGGCTTCAGCCCCATTCCCGTCAACAGTCCGTTTACGGGTCCACTCAGGGAAAACAGCTCGATAATGACACCGCCTAGAACGGTCCATGATAGAAAAAAGGGCAGAAATACGGCCGATTGGATAAAGCGGGAAAACCACCGCTTGGTGACTTCATTCAGCAGCAATGCCAGAATGAGCGGAACTAACAGGAACAACACCATTTTAATAACCGCGATCACGATCGTATTCCACAGCACCTGCTTGAAATCAGGCATGGCAAATACATATTTGAAATTGTCAAAACCAACGAACTTCGAATGAAAAAAGCCGGACAGCGGCTCAAACTGCTGGAAAGCCATGACGAGACCGGCCATGGGGCCGTAGGCATAAATCAGCGTCACGATAACGCCGGGCAGCAGCATGAGATGAAGGATATATTCCTTTTTCAGCGTTCTCACAGATGGACCTCCCCGTTCAATCGTAAACAGGAGGAATCGCCAGGACTAAAGCAGGCTCCTCCTCCCGTTTCACTTTATTTCAGGATTGCTAGCGGCAATCGCGAATCGAATTATTTCGCAGCCTGCTGACTGTACCAGTCGTTAACCTCTTTGGTAATTTGATCGCCGCCAAGGGATTTCCAGCTCTGAACGAACTTGTCGAAATCGTCCAGGGATCCGCCCAAAATGATCTTCGTAAACGCTTCCTGCATCAGCTTATCGAGCTGGGCGCCTTTTTCGACCTGCGTTTCCGTCGGCAATCCGAAGAACTCGTTGTTCACGAAAGCTCCGCTTTCCTTGATCTTCCGTGTCATCCCCCAACCGCCGTCTTTCGCCGCGCGGCTGAAGTATTGGCCCCAGTTTACGCCTTTGGAAGCATTAGCCGTGTTGCCTGCAAGGTAATCCTGAGCTGCTTTGAACACATCGGCCACATTTTTGTAGTTCTCGTCATCCAGCGTAATTTCGGTCTGCTTCGCATCGAGTGCCTTGTTGACTTCCGTGTAGATCGTATCGATCTGGGCCGGGTTATAGATCCGCGGATTAAACCAGTTATAGACATATCCGTTTTCCGCTTTGTTTTGTTCCATGTATTTCTTTTTGCCTTTTTCGATGTAGAAGTTGATCATTTTGATGGCAGCTTCCGGATTTTTCATTTTCTTGTTGACGGCATACACTTTTCCGCTCCGGATTTTAGGTACCAGCGATTTGCCCGGACCGTCCAGACCCGGAATTTGAATGGCGATCCACTCTGCCTTCGGGTCCTTGTCCACGTTCAGGTTCAGCGGATAGTTCGGATACCACCATTCCCCGTACACGATGCCGACTTTGCCTGCCGTAATGTCTTCGACAGCCTTGTTTTCGTCCTTCAAAGCGAACTCTTTGTCCAAAATGCCGTCTTTGTACCAGGATTGCAGCTTGCCAAGCGCATTCTTCACTTCCGGTTGAATCAAGCCGGGAATCAGCTTGCCGCTGCTGTCCTTGATCCAGGCGGATTGATTGTCGCCAATCGACGGATACGCCCCGAAGCCGTTAAAGAAGCCTCGCAGATCATAAGCCCAGAAGAACAGATTTTTTTGCAGCGATACGCCGTACGTATCGTTTTGTCCGTTTTGGTCCGGGTCGTTCTCAACAAATGCCTTCGCGACCTTATCCAGGTCATCCATCGTCGCAGGCGGCTGCAGTTTCAGGTTGTCGAGCCAGTCTTTACGAAGCCATAGCAGCTGCGTCGACAGGAACGGGTCCTCGAATGCAGGGATACCGAGCAGCTTACCGTCTTCGGAAAACGTCTTCATCGCAAAGCCGCCGTCGGACTCCATGTATTTCTTCAATTCCGGCGAAGCGTAATCGTTGTAAGCTGCGGTCAAATCAGCAAGCATGCCCTGCTTCTTCAGCTTTTCGAAGTTTTTCTGGTCCAGCTCCATAATGTCCGGCAGGTCGGCCGAAGCCATCGCGAGCGAGAATTTTTGCTCGAATTGGCTGGATGGAACGGTCCACTTGTACTTGACCTCGATGTTTAACATGTCTTTCAGATCTTTGAGGTAAGCATTTTGGTCAGGCGTAATGCCTTTCGGTGTCCGCGGGTCCTCTGGCGGGTTATAACCGAGCACCTCCGTTACGGTTACCGTTTCAGGGTATTTGCCAAGCGGCTCGGGCGGTGCGTCTGTGCTCTTGGTTTCTTCCTTGGATGCCGGTTCTGAGGCGGAGTTTGCCGACGAATCGTTCCCCTGGCTCGAGCATGCCGTGAATAACGAAAGAGAAATCGTGGCGAGCAAAAGCAATTTCCATGGCTTGTGTAATTTCATATTGATGGCCTTCCCCCTTTGTATGCTGTCATCTTGTTATCGCTTCACGTCATCATTATAGATTCCGAAGGAAAGCGCTATCAATTTTGAGTTTTTTACTTTGCTTTCACTTTTTTTACTTATTTGGAGTTCCGGTATTCCTGGGGAGAAACCCCCATCTTTTTCTTGAAAAAGGTCGTGAAATAGGAATGCGAATCGAAGCCGACCCGGGCGGCGATTTCGATTAACTTCAGATTGGTGTGCTGCATCAGATGCAGCGCGCATTCCAGTTTTTTCGACTGGATGTAATCCTGCAAATTTTGTCCGGTCATCTGTTTGTAGTAGCGCGACAAGTAAGACGGATTGAAATGGACATGCTCCGCAATCGCGGTCAGGGACACATCACCGGACAGATGGTGCTGGATGAAGCTCTGAATCTGGTTGATCACCCAGGATTTCATGTCTTCCTGCTTCATTTGCCCGGATTCCGGCGAAAATTCTTGATGGGCCTGCTCAATATCAATCACGATCATCTTGTGGCCGAACGAGACCCGGGACTCCAGTGCACCGAGCAGCGCGCTGTATTGGTCGCGGATCGTCTCCCAGCCCTTGCTCAAATCGCCGGAAACGCCGAATGACACGGATGCGCCCAGCAGGCCTTCGCATTCATTTTGCACCAGTTCCAGGATCCCCTTCATATACGCCATGAATCCTTTCCAAGCCGGTGCCTCCGGATCAGGGTGAAGGAAACGGCCGAGCAGTTCCGCCTGCGGCTGAAGCAGCCACACAACGATATGTTCATCCGATATGGAGGACTCACAGGTGATCGAGTCAGGCAGGTTATTATGAAACGCTCTTTGCACGGATTCCAGCGCTTCCTGCGGTTTCAAATCCTCCGGGTTGTCGATCCTGCCGATGACTACAAATGCCGGTTCTTCCGCGTTCAGCCGGAAATCCAGCTCCTCGTACCGGGGATCGGCCAGAAGCGAAGCTGCAGGTTCCCCCTTCAGCATCCTTCTGATGCGTTCATTTTTCAAGACGGGAGCCGCGATTTGAAAATGCATGCTGGCCTTTTCTTCCCGGATTCTGCGGCTGTTCTCCTCGTCAAGCTTATGGCAGGCTTCCCCAACGGCCCGAAAAATCGGGTCGATACCCTCTGTTTTTAATATGTAATTGTCCGCACTCTTCCGCAGCGCAGCCTGCACGTAATCGAATTCGCTGTAACCGGTCAGAAAAATGATTCTGCAGTGCGGCCAATAATAAGCAATTTCGTCGACCAGCTGCAGTCCGGTTTTTTGGGGCATCCGGATATCGCTGACCAAAATGTCGAGCTTCATCTTCTTGGCGATGCTCAGCGCCTGAGCGGCTGAATAGGCTTTACATACATCGAGTTCGAATTCGGTATTTTCCTGAAAAAGCTGAATCAGCCCGTTTACGATAACCGGCTCGTCATCCACGATCAACAATCGGTACATAATGCTGCCTCCTTTTATGTCTCTGGTATAATGGTCAGGTTGATTTTTAAGCCGCCATGCATGCTTCTTGACGCCGTTAAGCCGCTCTCCGGCCCGTACTTGAGCTTGAGGCGATTATTGACGTTGATCAAACCCGTGTTCTCGATCGATTTTGAATCCCTGGCGAGCTTGGTGTTCAACTGTTCGATCATGGCATCGGTAGCCAAATTCCCGTTATCTTCGACCGTCACGCACAGTTTCCCTTCCCGGTATTCCGTCCGGATGTAGACCTTTCCCTCCATCATGCCGTCTTCAAAGGCGTGCTCAAACACATTTTCCACGATCGGCTGAATGATCAGCCGCGGCACCGTGATGGTAGCGGGGACTTCCGTCTGCTCCTCGTATTCGAAATGTACCCGATTGGAAAAACGGATGCACTGAATATCGCAATAATCAAGCGCGTGACGGTACTCTTTATCGAAGGGCACCTCGTCCGCACCGCTTCTCGTAATGTACTGGTAATAGCTGCCGAGACGCTGGGAGAGCTCAGCAGCGCTGTCCGAATCGCCTACTTTGCACATCATGTAAATATTAAAAAAGCTGTTGTACAGAAAATGCGGATTGATCTGGGACTGAAGCTGCTTCAGCTGGGAGCGCTGCAGCGCTATTTTTTGCTCATAGTTATCCTCGATCGAATTTTTGAGCTTGCGTGCCATATTGTTAAAGCTGTTGAAGACGTAATGGAACTCATCCTTCGTTTTGGATTCGATCATAATGTTCAGATTGTCAGTCTCGATCATATGAAACGCCTTGACCAGCTTGGATAAGGGCCTGTGGATCATTAGATTGACGGAAAAAGAGTACAGGATCATCACGATGATCGCGATGATGAACAGGGTGTAGAACCATGTAATAAATTGGCTCAACGGGCGCGTGATCTCATTTTGATTCACATACATGATAAGCGATAAATGCAGCGAACTGACGTCATTGGGTGTAATAAAATAGTTCACGCCGTGCATCTTCCGCATCCCAGGCATACTCGAATTATGCAGGCTTTCATCATCAAAAAGCCCCAAAACCGCAGCGGACTCCCCCTGCTCCTGCGCTGTCGTCAGAACGGTTCCCGCCTCTTTATCCCCGAGCAGCACTTCGGACTGCGGATACAAATTGGCGATTTCCCTCAAAGCCTCCAGCAGCTTGGGTCTGGAAATCTCGATATAAGACCAGACCGCGCCGTTATTTTCCGTTTCGATGAAAAAAATCCGGCTTCCGCTCCTATAGAACGATGGTTTGGGCGTAACGGCCATGAGCGACGAGATCAGCTTCAGTTCCTCATTGGGCGTATTGGTCACACCCGAGTCCGTGGAAATCGTTTTGCCGATGGCTTCGACGTACACGCCCGCATTCACGACATATTCGCTGGAAACGGTCAGTGTCGCAAGCCGGTCCCGGACCTGATCGATCAGCTCCACCTCTTCATAATTTTCCAGCATGCTTCCCCGGAAGCTGAGCTTCTGCAGATCTTTGTCATTTAACAGCTGAAGCTGCAGGTTTCGGATAAAGTACATTTCTTTATCGAGCTGTTTGCTGTAGAAGGACGCACCTGCCAAAGATGAGTTCAAAATCGCATCCTTGGTGATGGACATCCCCTTATAGTTAAGCCAGATATTCATCGAAATGAGTGGAAGCAAAAATAAAATAAAAACGATGACGATTTTCTGATACACGTACCACCGTGATGCTTTTCCCGCAGATTGCAGCTTCATGCTCTACCCCCGTTAGTCCAATGTCGCCGATAAGCATGCCATCAGCATACTCAAAAAACTTACTTTTTTCGATAAAATTCTCGCTTTTTCCTCTGAACAATAATTCAGCAAAAACAGTCCACATCCTTCTTCGGTTCCCCTTCGGGATGATAAATGTCCTCCGTCCGGCCAAACCTGTGGACCTTTACCCCGTTTTGTCCTGTTTTATGATATAATGGATTGCTTGCAACTTAGGTTGATATGCAGGAATGGCTTCATCTCACATTTTAAATACGCTTGGAGGATAGATCGCCATGTCACCCGCTAGTCCAAATATTCATCGTCAGAATCACAGAAAAACGATTTGGCTCGTGGTTCTGTTTATTCTTATCGCCGCCATCGGCTTGTCTTATGTCAAATGGTGGCCGTACTATCAAAAAGCATTTAAAGCCGCAGCCGAGCACAGCATCGGATCGTCCATTCTTGGAGCGGGCGGATCGGCGCCTTCCTGGCACTCGGCGGTTTCCTATGCGGAGACGTACTTCAAGTCGGTTTGGAAAGCGGCCGTTCTCGGCATTCTGCTTGGTTCGCTGGTCCAGGTGCTGCTGCCTGTCCAGTGGCTGTATAAGCTGCTTGGCAAAACGACGTTTAAGAGCACCCTGATCGGCGGGGTCGCCTCCCTGCCCGGCATGATGTGCACCTGCTGTGCCGCCCCGATTGCGAGCGGCCTGCGCAAGCGCAACGTGTCCGTCGGGGCGGCGCTCGCTTTCTGGCTCGGCAACCCGCTGCTGAATCCGGCAACGCTTATCTTCATGGCTTTCGTGCTGTCCTGGAAATTCACATTGCTGCGCATTGTTCTGGGACTGGCCCTGACGTTCGGCGTGAGCTACTTCGCGAACCGCTTTGCCGGTTCCTCCGAAGTGCCGGAACCGCTGGAGGAAGCAACGGTCGTCAAGGAAACGGACCGCGGACCTTTCCTGTTCCGCTGGGCCAAGAGCCTCGGCTTGATGATTCTGAGCGTTGTTCCGGCATACCTGATTGCCGTCCTGCTGCTGGGTGCTTTCCAGTCCACCCTGTTCCCGGTATGGGTAGGCGGCGGGATCGCTGCTATTATCCTGTTCGCCATCGTCGGCACGCTGTTTGTCATTCCGACGGCTGCCGAAATTCCGATCATCCAGTCCTTTCTGTCCCTGGGCGTCGGTTCGGGCCCAGCCGCCGCGCTCCTCGTGACGCTCCCGGCAGTCAGCCTGCCGTCCATGCTGATCGTGGCCAAGTCGTTCCCGCGGAAAGTGCTGCTGTTCGTGTTCGGCGGGGTCATCGTGACCGGACTAATCAGCGGCCTGCTGGGCGCTTGGCTGCTGTAATTGCGGTGATACGCATATAAAATCAAAGCAATCCATCCACAGGAATTTCGTGGATGGATTGCTTTTTTTCTTTGGGCTGGATAAATGAATGGGAGGCAAAGAAAAATGTAGGCGATTTTTAGTTGACTACTCAACTTAATTGCGTTATCATTTTCGTAGATCAAGTTTACAAGTCAACTAAATAAAAATCAAAACGCACACTCGTTGCCCAACAGCAGCGGTGTGAGCAGAAGGGTGAGATACGTATGGTTAGCGGAGCATTTCCTTATGAAAAAAAGCGTCAACGGGTTTATGATTTAGAGATGGCTTATGTAGAGGTCGGCAGTGGTGATCCGATCGTTTTCCTGCATGGTAACCCTTCCTCCTCTTATCTATGGCGCAACATTATTCCTTACGCACAAAACGCCGGGCGCTGCATTGCCCCCGATTTAGTCGGGATGGGAGATTCCGATAAACTGCCGGTTAGCGGTCCGAACGCCTACACCTTCGCTCAGCACCGGGAATACCTCGACGAGCTTCTTAACAAACTTGGGATTTATGAGAAGATCACCTTCGTCGTACACGACTGGGGCTCTGCTTTGGGATTTGATTGGGCGCGGCGGCATCCTGGCGCTGTGAACGGTATCGTGTATATGGAAGCGATTATCAAACCCAGCAGCTGGAGCGAAATGCCGGAACAAGGACGTAAAATATTTCAAGCGCTGCGGTCTGAAGAAGGTGAACAGATGATACTGGAACAAAACTCATTCCTGAATGTCAATCTCCCCGTTAATGTCATCCGTCAGTTAACGAAGGAAGAGCAGGAGGAGTATCACCGCCCCTTTGTCGAACCAGGGGAAGGTCGTCGTCCGATGCTCTCCTGGGCCAGGCAGCTTCCTTTTGACGACGGGTCAACGACGGAGGTGAATGAAATTGTCGCGGCTTATGGCCACTGGCTGGCACACAGCCCCGTCCCCAAATTATTCATCCATGCCGAACCGGGAAGGACTTCGCCATCCCAATTGGATTTTTGCCGCAGTTGGCCCGAGCAGACCGAAGTGACGGTGCCAGGGCTTCATTACCCGATGGAAGATGCCCCTGATATGGTTGGGGAGGCCCTTGCCTCTTGGTTGAAAAGGCTGAAATAGAGCTTGGACCAAATCTGCTTGTGGAGAGGAGAACTTGATCAGATGACCATTTCTCGAAGGGAAGTCCTATCGGATGAATTGCTGTCATGGACAGGTGTAACGGTTAGCCCCCACCGATTCGGCGGAATTGAGTTTCTTTATGGGGGAAAAGAAATAGGTCATATACATGGGGACCATCTGGTTGATCTGCTCTTGCCCAAATCGAAACGGGATGACGTGGTAGCCACCGGTCTTGCCAACCCGCATCATATGTTCCCTCATTCGGGTTGGGTATCTATTCATTTGAAGTCTGAAAAGGACATGACCAACGCAGCTGAACTTTTGCGCTTCAAGTATGAATATTTGGTGAACAAGATAGATGGCATCCGTTCGGAAAAAGAAACAAGCGGCTAAAATCGAGCCGCTTGTTTTTTTGATGTTCTGGGTTGTTTGTGGCAACCATGGTCCGAACGGAAAACGATGACCGCGGGTCACTTATAAATGCGAACCTCCGGTCGCATCGAGCATTTGCCCCGTCACCCAGCGGCCGTCCGGTGAAGCCAGGAAAGCGACGGCATCCGCGACGTCCGCGGCCTCTCCGATTCGTCCAAGAGCGGACATTTCCGCCGCTCCCTGACGGGCTTCCGGCGTGTTCAGCCAAGAGGCGTTCACATCGGTGTCGATAATGCCGGGGAGCACGGCGTTGACGGTAATGCTGCGCGGACCCAGCAGCTTCGCAAGGTGCAGCGTAAAGGTGTTCACCGCCCCCTTGGTCATGTTGTAGGACATGATATGCGGAAATGCGATTCGGGTCACACCTGAAGAAATATTGATAATCCGTCCTCCGTCCCGCAGCCGATCCATCGACTGCTGCACGAGAAAGAACGGCGCTTTCACATTCACGGCAAACACCTCGTCAAAGTCTGCCTCCGTTGTTTCTTCCATCGTTTTCGATGTTCCGATACCGGCATTGTTCACCAGAATGTCATAATGGCGGCTGCCTGTCCGCCGGGTCAGTTCGGCATCCAGTGATTCAAGCAGACGATGGACACCTTGGATGTCCTGAAGATCGGCACCGATGGCAAACGCCCGGCCTCCCTGTTCCTCAATCATCTGTACGACCTCGTCCGCTGCATCCCTGCGGCTGCCGTAGTGGACCGCAACAAGCGCACCTTCAGAGGCAAGACGCAGTGCAATGCCCCTTCCTATTCCCCGGCTGCCTCCGGTCACGAGAGCTGTTTTTCCTTCTAATCTTTTCATCCCTGCTCACTCCTTCTTCTCTTCTGTGGTTTGTAAACCCACTGTACACCCTCCCCTTAAGGGGAGAGTCAACACCTGGAGTGAGCCTTTGTCTAAAAATAAAGAATCAAGTGCTAAAGAGTACCGCGCAGCGGGAGGAAGACTTCGGACCTGCGGAATTTTCCGTACATGTCTCGTTCGGCGGCAATATAGACTTCACGGACCGGCTCACCGGGTAACGGTTCATATCCCTGCGAAGCGGCCCATTCCATGACATGCGCTGCTGCAGGACAGTGGGCGGCATAGGGGTTGCAGTCATGAATCAGAGATGCGGCGGTTTCATAGCCGGGCAGCTCTACAATGCGGACGCGACCGCGCTCTGGCGTCGGTTCCTCAAGAGGAAATGCCACTTCGATGTCAATGACTTCCCTTTCGCCGTTCCCGCCCGCGTCATGCCAGAGAAGAATCAACGGTCCGTCCGCTGTTCCGCAGCCGTTAGCCATGACATAGTCCCTGACCTCATTAACCAGCAGGCAGAGGTCCTGCCGCGGGATCGTATCCCTGACCGAGGCGGCCCATTGCGGCTGCAGCTCGCGGAGCGTTACGGCTTCGGATCCATCCACCGCAGCCGCCCCGACTTGTTCCAGCCGCTGCATTCTCCGGTCGATTTCTTCCAGCTGACGCTGTGCTTCCTCGATGGCGGTCTCCAGATCAGCCCGCTTCATAGCGAGCGTATCCGCAGCCGTACCGGGCGTTCCCTCCTCCTGAAGCAGCGGAGCGATCTGCTCCAGTGTCAGCCCAAGCTCTTTAAAAGCTCGAATGCGTTCCACCGTCAGCAAATGATCGGCGGAATAATACCGATAGCCGGAGCTCTCGTCCACAGCGGACGGTTTCAGAATCCCCAGCTCATCGTAATAACGCAGCGTTTTGATCGATATCCCGCTCATTTTGGCAAAAGCGCTGATTTTAAACATGCTCTTCTGTTCCCTTCCCTGGTAATATCCTAGCTTCATTGTATGGAGGTACTGCAGCTGCGTCAATTGGGGACTGGCAAACACCTAACCATGCTGCACTCCCAAAAAATAAGGCTGCAGTCCAGGGCATCCATGATGCCTCCAGATTGCAGCCGTGGTGATCTTAGCTCAATTTTTTACTTAGTGAACCGGAGAGTATTCCTTCCCTTCGCCGCCTGCGGGAGCAACCTCCGCCGTATGATCCAGCTTCTTACTGCCCATAAACAGTGCCGCAAGCAGGGCCAGAATCGCAGGCACGCAGGCCCATGCGAACGTCTGGACGATTGAAGAAGCGAGCATCTCGGAAATGTTATGCAGCACTTCAGGCGGAATGAGCGAGCGTGTCTCCGGAGCCAGCAGCGCATGCGGGTCCTTGATATCGATCCCCGCCGGCATTGCCGCTGCTCCTCCCGCGTTTGCTGCGCCAGCCCCCGCAGAGCCGAACCCTTTCGTCATTTCATGTGTAAACGAATGGCTCTGAATCAATCCGAAGGTCGTGATCCCGATGGTCATGCCGAGCGAGCGCAGGAAGTTCAGCGTCGAGCTCGCCGTTCCCCTTTGGCGGTAGTCCAAACCATGAATGGCTGCGTTTCCGAGCACCGAAAACGACGCGCCGATTCCAAGCCCGATCAGAATCATATAGATCGTCACGATCAGCCGGGTCGAGTTCACCGATAAGGTGGCGACCAACGCCGTGCCGACCAGGAATAACAGCAGCGTCGGAATCAAAATGTTCCGGTACGGCATTTTGTTCATCAGACTGCCGCCCAGCGTCGCCGTGACGACCGAGCCGACCATCATCGGCAGCAGCACCAGCCCCGAATTGGTGGCCGAACCGCCCAGCACACCCTGGATAAAAATCGGGATATACACCGAAGCCGCAATAAATGCCGCGCCGCTGAACAGGCCGACCAGGACGCTGGTAGCGTACAGCCGGTTTTTAAACAATCCGAACGAAATAACCGGCTCTTTCGCTTTGGTCTCGGCATACAGGAAGGCGATCAGCAGCACCGCAAATCCTCCGAACAAGGAGAAGATCTCCCAGGAATCCCAGGCGATTTCCTTGCCGCCCAGCTCCAGGGCGAACATGAGGCAGATCACCGCTCCCAGCAGCGTAAAGGCGCCGAACCAGTCGATCGGCTGCTTGGAATGCTCATGCGACTCCTTGTAGAAAAACGCCACCATGATGAAGGCGATGACGCCCAGCGGCAGGTTGATGTAGAAAATCCACTCCCAGGCGATATGATCCGTTATGTACGCCCCGAGAAGCGGTCCGAAAATGCTGGACATGCCGAACACGGCGCCGAACAAACCGCCGAGACTGCCGCGCTTCTCCAGCGGGACCGCATCGAACATGATCGTAAACGCGATCGGGACCAGCGCTCCGCCGCCAATACCCTGAACCGCCCGGTATAAGGCCAGTTCCGTGATCGTGGTCGCCGTGCCGCACAGCGCAGACCCCAGCATGAACAGAATAATCCCGAAGACAAAAAACTTTTTGCGGCCGTACATATCCGACAGCTTTCCGAAGATCGGCATCCCGGCCATTTCCGCCACCATGTAGGCCGAGGTGACCCATACAAACTTATCCATGCCGCCGAGCTCACCCACGATATTTCCCATGGCCGTGGCAACGATGGTGTTATCCATCGAGGCCATCAGGATGCCCAGCAGCAGGCCGGCGATGACGACCGGAAGACTGCTTTTTTGTGCAGGTTTCACGTTCTCAAACACTCCTTTAAATTTCTGATTTCTCTGTAACCGATTCTGAGTGTAAACAAAAAAGTATGACAACTGTATGTCATACTTCTGAGTATTTCTGAATCATTTTTTTTAATTTGGCGTGGACAGCCTCCCGAAGCTCAGGGGGCTCCTTCACCTCGGCCCCGTCGCCGAAGCTGAGCAGCATCGGGATAAGCCACTGCGTTCGCTCCATATGCTCCAGGGTAATGCTAAGCAGGAACGAGCCGTCGTCGAGATACGTTTTCTCCGCTCCATAGAAATAGTCCATCGCTCTCGCCAGGCAGTCGGCGGAAAAATGAATTACCGCATGCACCGGGTTTCCTTGGTTGTGCAGATGCTTAAACGTCACTTCCTCGGGAGCCGCATGCTTGTGCTTCGTAAAATGCTCGCCCATCGCCTGCAGGTCGGCCATCCGGGACAGCCGGAATTTCCGGTAATCCTGGCGGTCCCGGCAGTAGGCGAACAGGTACCAGACGTCGTACTCGTAAATCAGCCGCACCGGTTCTACGACGCGCTCGGTCTTCTCGTTTCTGGCGTTGATATATTTGAAGCGCACGACACAGCATTCCGTGATCGCCGCCCGCAGCAGCCGCAGAGAGTCATTATACAGCTGCCGGCTCGCTAGATTCATCGACAACACCGGCGAATCCTTTTCGTGCTGGATGGTCTTCAACTTTTGAATCGTTTCGGCCGCCTTTTCGTCCTCGAACACGGTCGACATGCTGGAGAGCAGCGTCACGAGCGACCCGACGTCATACGAACCGAGCAGGCTTTTTTCCATTTTATAATCCTTGATGATACCGAAACCGCCCTTGACCCCTTGGTAAGACACCACTGGAATGCCAGCCGCGCAGATGACATCGATATCCCGGTATATGGTCCGCTGCGAAACGTTGTACTTCTCGGCCAGCGCCGACGCGGTAATAATTTCGTGATTCAGCAGCATGTAAATCATCGATATGATGCGTTCGAGCTTCAATGCGTTTTCCTCCTGCACCTGTTCGCCGCCGTTCTTCAAACGGTTAGCAGTTCTCTACGCCTCATTATAATTTACGGTACTTCTTCAGCGCAAAACTATTTAGCAGGATGAGCGAGATTTTGGCATGGGCCGCCTTCATTACGCCTCCACGGTCTGTGTCTCGACGGTACCTCTTGCTGTTTGCCGGTTTTGCCGAACCTTCAGAGCCGAGCCAAGCAGAACAACCAGACTAACCGCGGCAATGCCGGTTAACACGGCAGTCGAATGATTCCAATCCAGGCCCCGGCCGAAGAAGAACATTTCACGCAGCCCTTCCACCATAAACCGCATCGGCAGCCAAGGGAACACGTAGTCGCGGTAGAACGATCCCATCATCTCGGCTGGAAGGCTCAGCAGAGGAGCCCCGAAGAAGAGCAGCAGGACAAACAGCACCATCGACTTGAGCCCTGCCCAGGACAGTACGGCGGAGATCATCAGGAAAAAGGCAAAGTAGCATAGTGACAAAAATATCGCAGTAGCCGTTCCGTCCGGAATATGGAGTCCCCAGCTCCCGGCAAACCAGGTCAGGCCGAACCCGGCAATAAGTGCCAGAACAGCTCCCGCGACGGTCTGGACTACTCGGGCAGCGAGCAGAGATCGGCGGTAGGCGAAGTTCAGTTTGCTGATGACGAGATAGAATATAACCCCGCCCAAGATGCTGCCCATCCAGATCGGCTGGAATAACGACACCGGCGCGTTGCCGTTCGCCGTATGGGTGCCTGTCTCATGGACATTTTTTACGTCCTTCGCAATAGGCGCCGCCAGCACGGATGCCTGCTGCACCGTAACCTTGCCGCTCTGCTTACCGGCTGCAGCCAGCAGGTCAGCGCGGATCTTCGCATTCATCGTGTCGACGATTTGGTTGAGCACCTGACCGGCCATGGTGGAAGCCGAAGCGCTCATGCCTTGGTTCACGTAAATGCGCAGCTGAGGCTGCACCGGTTTATCCGTGAGCAGCGTCGCTTGATTCTGGCTGAAATCGGCCGGAACCACCAGCGCGGCATAATATTTCTGTTCATCCAAACCGGACATCGCTTCCTTTTCCGTGTTTACATGAACCCATTCAATCGCCGGTCCATCTGCTGAAGCCGTGGATGAAGTCTGCTGTTTAATCATACCGGTCAGCGTTTCTCCCATATTTGTCGCGGTTCCGTTCGGCAGCGTCACGCCTTGATCCTCGCTGACCAATGCGATCGGCAGGCGGACCGGGGTCGGATTTATGGTCGGAATCATCGCCAAACTAAACACAAATATAACGGCGGCTACGATCAGCGGCAGCACCCACACCAGCTTTTGCTTCATCAAAGTCATTTCACTCATCACTCCTATGCCTTTATAGTTTGTTCAAGATAATGAACATCGCGTTGATTATCTCGGGCAAACTCATTATAATAAGAGCGCATACACGGTTCAATAAACAATAATCCGGAATGTGCGCATTACTCGACACATTCTTTTAAAGTGTCTACCTCGGATTCAAGGAGTGATCACATGGACGGAAACACAGACCGGCGGATCGTGCGGACGCGGCTGGTCATCCGCGATGCGCTAACGGAGCTGATTGAGGAGAAGGGCTTTGAAGCCGTATCTGTAAAGGATATTACGACTCGGGCGAATATTAACCGGGGAACGTTTTATTTGCATTACCGTGACAAATTCGACCTGCTCGAGCAGAGCGAAGCCGAAGTGATTGAGGGGATCATCGCGATCATTACGAAGGCGACGTCAGAGGATCTGGAAACGTACCGGGAAACCGGCATCTCGGTCTCCCTGATCGTTACCGTGTTCGAATATATCGAGGAGCATGCGGCTTTTCTCAAAGCCATATTAGGGCCAAAGGGAGACGTATCTTTCCAATCGCAGCTGAAAGCGATGTTCCGGAAAAATCTGCTGGAGAAAAATTTATCGCCGCTGATCCGCAAAGAGAACCTGCAGGTCCCTGCCGAATACTTCCTGTCATATGTGTCTTCTGCCCATCTCGGCATTATCCAGCAGTGGCTGATGAGCGGAAGACAGGAAACGCCGGCAGAGATGGCACGTATTCTGTCTCTGCTTACGTTCCGGGGTCCTTTCTATGCCGCAGGCATAGCCGTATCGGATCCTAAGGCTTGATGCCAACCACGGTAAGCATGTACATCGTTATAGATTCCGCCTCGGAATGAACCCATTGGCGGTACTCCCGCTCCGCCCTTTCATTTTCCCCGCGTGTTATGAATCCATCGCGTTCCATCTGCGGCCCCCGGCTGGAAGCGGTATCCGCCCACAGGCCAGACCGCTGCGCATAATCGGGATCATCCCGCCGCACCTCTTCATGGCAGGGCGTGGCCTTGACCTGTGCAAGTCCTGCCTGCTGCAATAAGTCCGGGAGATCGTCCGCAATCCGGTTGTTCAGGCCGGCATCCTCACGCCAGTTCAGATACGCGGAATAGAACGCGAGCATGCTGGCAGGCGGCTGCGGCGACCAGGCGATTTTTTCGTGGTTATAGTCGGCAATGACGATCTTCCCGCCAGGCTTTATCGCCTTTACCATAGCCTTGAGCGCCGTTAACGGATCGGGGAGCCAGACCATGAGCCGTGAGCAGGTGACGATATCAAACCCAGAACAACCCTCCATAGCTTCCTCAAGCGAATAGATATCGCCTTCCGTAAACGATAGCCCGGCAACCTTTCCATGCGTCTGCCTTGCTTGCTTAATCAAAAGGGGGTTTTGATCCACCCCGACTACGCTGCCTTCCGGACCTACGGCTTCCGCGATGCCGCGGGTAATGGCTCCCGTGCCGCATCCAACATCAAGGACCGACATGCCCTTCGTTAACATTCCTTGCAGGATGGGATGCGATAATGCCAGCGTTCTGGCCTGAAGAACATCCGTCAGTTTGCCGGATAATTCGGTACGCCGGGTCATCGGCTCATTATTCATTTGCTGCCGCCTCCTTTTAACCGGATGATTGGGTTCTGATTAAGCTTACACAAAGGATTTTTATAGTTCTAATATATAAATCGTATAGATATAATAGATTTTAACTATAAAAACCGTCATCCACGGCAGCCGATCAGGAAAGCTGTTGGCTTCCCTTCCCCATTATTCATGCGCCGCAACAGAAAAAAGAGCCTCGTTGTCATCAACGTGGGCTCCTTCCCAACCATACCCTAAACTTTATAAGTGCTGACTGTTTCATTCCAGCCGGGATCCGGACTTCCTTAGAACGCAATGGCTGCCGCTGGCTGAACCTTCGCAAAATCACGGAACATCCCGTTGTATTCCTCGATAATCTCCCGGGCGGTCCTGCCGCCTTGGTCATACGTCGTGTGGGCGTCTTCAACGACCACCACCTCGTAGCCCAGCTGTCCAGCGCGCTTGCTGGTAGCTTCAACGCACAAGTCGGTTTGAATTCCGGACACGATCAGCCTCTGCACGCCAAGCGAATTCAGCTTCTCCTGCAGGTCCGTCTCGTGAAACCCGTCGGGCGTAAATTTCTGTACGACGATCTCCCCTTCGGCAGGTGCGATCCGGGACTGGATCTGCCATGCAAAGCTGTTCGGCTCCAGCTGCTCGCCCGGTTCTTCGTTATGCTGAATGTACACGACAGGTACACCGCTTGAGCGCGCGTCCGTGACAAGACCCCGGATCTTGTCCAACAAAGCTTCGCCGTCGAAAACGGGATATTCCGGTACGAACATGCCTTCCTGCACGTCAATGACCAATAATGCGGTACCGCTGCTCATTTTTGCTTTCCCCTTCCAGAATGGAATTCATTGGCTCTGTGTTCATTCCGCATGCTGTCTTGAAATCATCATACCGGAACATATGTTCCTGGTCAATGCGAAATTATGCTATTCCGTGAACCACTCCGGGTAATGCTCCCGCAAATACCGCAGCTTAATCTCGGTCTGGCCTGCCCCGCCGCCTTCATGTCCGTTGAACGGATAGATGACGATGTCCTTGTCGCTTTGAATCCGGTTATAAGTCGCGAAATACATCTGGGGCGGACAGGTTTCGTCCTTGAGTCCAACGCTGGCCAGTACCCGGCACGCGATACGGTCGGCCATATTCATCGTGTCAAAATAGCTCAGGTTGTCCATTACAAGATCCGTCTGCTCCGGGTGGCGGTTTAAGTACTCGGCTACCGCTGCGAAAGCCCCGTGGTTACCTTCGATCCGGCAGACGAGATTGCTGTTGCTCGGCACGTCAACCATCGCCAGCACAGGACGGTCGTCCAAGGCAGATACCGCCGTCCCGAGCGCACCGCCTTGGCTGCCGCCCTCGATCACGATTTTTGAAGCGTCGATATCCGCTTGAGCGCAGGCAAAATCGATCGCCTTCAGCGCATCCATGTATGCATACCGGTAATAATATTCCCATTTGTTATGTACGCCTTTGCTGGCCACGTTCGCCACATATCCGTGCGAGTATGAAGCGCTGTTGCCGGTCCGCCCGCCTTGGTCACGGCAGTCTACCGACAATACGGCGATCCCCATCATCACCCAGTGCATCAGCTCGGAAGGCTTGCCCCTGCTGCCGGTAAAACCATGGTAATGAATCAGGCAGGGATATTTCTCTTTGTTCTCAAAAGCGGGAACGATCAGCCAGCCGTAAATTCTCGTCTCATCCATTCCGCAATACGAAACGTCGTATACCTTCACGTGCCGCGCCGGATATTCGATCAGCGTACGCTCCGGGTCCAGCGGGACCTCCTTGGCCTGCCTGATGGTCGTCTCCCAAAACTCGTCGAAATCGTCTTTCTTGGTGAGAGGGGGAAGGTAACTGTACAGTTCCTTCGACACCTCGTCTGTGTAGCCCATCGGTTCCATCCTCCTTCATAACAAGCAGTATACCGGATATGCCCCGTTTTTGCACCGGTATTTGCCTCGGTCCTCTGATAAGAATATTGGCAACTCCGGGCGATCCCAAAGGTCAGAATCAGCTTCTGCTCCACATACCCTGGGGACGTTGTTTAGGCACGTCAAATTCCCCGCAACACGAAAAAACCGTGAATTCTACCGTCCTACGCGGATAGAAACACGGTTTGCCCGCACGCTCTCCAGCTTACTTGTCATGCCTCTGGCTCGCCCATCAGCCAGCGCTTTGACTCATTCGCTTCCGTAAACTCCTTAATGTCGTAGGAGGCATAGTAACGCTCCTTAATAAAAGGATCCTGCATGACCCAGTCCTCAACCTCTTCGGCGCTGCGTCCGCTGAAGACCATCACCGCACCGTCCCCGTCTGTAAAAGGTCCGCATAACCGCAGACAGCCTAACCGGCTCATCGCCTCAAGATGCTGAACATGCTGCTCTAATAAATCCTCGCGGAGACTCCCGGTTTGTTTATTCCCTAATAACACCAGAAAGCTTCTCATTAGGTCCCCTCCATCCGAATGTACGTTCTCATCCTATTATAACGGATGGTGACGAGGGATCCATAGTTTGTAGAAAGCGGCAGTTATGCTTGACGATTCATCAAGCCCCGGCCGATCAAATTGGCGGAGACGGGCTTGAGCCCGAGTTCCCTGGACCAGACGGACAGCTGCCCGACATGGTGAATCTCGTGAGCGATCATATGCCGGATCACTTCGCCCCATTTGTCCTCAACGGGGTGGCCGTCCGGATGGACATCGCGGAATACGTTGTATTCCCAAGCATCATTCCAGGAATAAACAAACTCCTCTACTTCCGGCTTGAACGATTCCTGCAATTTCAGCACCTTGTCCAGACTGCGGTATCCGTCAAAGCTCTCCTGAAAATCAGGTTTTCCCTGCAGGCAGCGAACCCAGCTCCATTCCACATCGACGATATGAAACAGGGTGTGCAGAATACCGCCCACTCCGCCTGTGCGGGTGCGAAGCAGCTCCTCCTCCGGCACACTCTCACACCAGCGGAACCAATCTTCACGAACCTGCCAATTATATTGGAATAACGTTTTAATGAGCAATCTCCTCTTTCATATCGGAATCTTTCTTTGTCATACATGCCTAAACGGCTATTTCATTTACTCATATAGCGGGCGGGAGCACAATGGAAAATTAAAATATACCCGTTTTATACCGCTGCCTTTCAAGTAGAACAAAAGCTTATATTTTTGAAGAGGTGTGGAACCACGGGTCACTGCTGCCCGGGCTTGTCATGTACCTCGATGACGATGCTTCCACTTGCTTTCCCGTCGATGTAGGCGTCCAGCTTCCATAATCCTTTGGCCGGCAGATTCAGATAGCCAACAGACTCAACGTACTCCCGCGGCTCCTTCACAGGAGCGTCATTCTGGATTTGCGTCTTCCCTTCAAAAGCCGTCACCTGCTCCCCCGTCTCCCGGCTTGTTCCGATGACTTTCACTTCTTTATCCAGCAGCCGCCCGGTTTCTTCCGGCGTGTCACCCCAAAAGTGGAGGAGCTGCTTGTTGCTCGAATTCGCTTGTACTAAGCCGTCTACGATGGCAAATTTGTTTTTGCTTCCCTTGAGCCCGTACGGCACCGGATTCCCATCAGGTCCGGATTTGGAAATCGTAAACGAGGGGCTCTGCTGCCAATCTTCGTATCCCCCTGCTGTTTCTTTCTTAACTTCGCTGCAGCCGGACAACAGGAAGACTAACAGGAACGTTGCCCATATCAATCGCAAAACGCACTCCTCCTTGTTTTTGAGTCAGGGGCTGGATAAAGGGATTTTCTCGTAACCCTTCTGCCCGCCGCTCCATTTTAACCGGATATTTTTTTCTCCAGCGACCGGACATGGTCTTTCAGTTCCCGAATCTCCCGGTATAAGTCCTTGTAAGCGGAATAAACGAAGGATCCGATCACCATCAGCAGTAAGCCTGAGGTGGGAAAGAGGAATTTCAGGCAGTACCATACAATATAATACGCTTCGGGCGTATCCGATCTCGTCGTTCTGGGGATCCAAAGTGCCAGTCCCGAGAGAAGGAGGATCAGCCCCGCGGTCATGGAACAGATATAGAGGATCCGGTATTTACTAGTTTCCATTCCACTGCTCCTTTCACAGCTCCATCCCTTAACTATATACCATATTTTTCAAATCAAGTCCCGAGATCGGAGACGCTGATTGAATAATTTGTTTCAAATTTTCATTCTTGACCTTTTAGTCCGGAATGAATACAATGTGTTCAGGAGGTGATTCTGACATCACGGAAATGGTCTGAGCCCAGGATTATCCGTACTTCACCCATATCAGCGAAAATAGCGCATCTAAATATGCGTTTCTTTTTCGGTCATTCCAGACTATTTGGTCTATTATTTTTTTGCCATTTCCAGACTATCCAGTCTAATTAAAAGCAATACTTCTACGAACTTCACTCCAACGAGAAAGAAGGATGAATCATGAAAACACGTTATTCATTCAAGAGCTTGGCTATTTTTGTTCTGGCGATCGCCCAGCTGATGCTGGCGCTCGATTACACGATCATTTATGTGACGCTGCCGTCCATCGGCCAGGATCTTCATTTTACCGCGTCTTCCCTGCAGTGGGTGGTCAGCGCTTATTCGCTCATCTTCGGCGGATTTCTGTTGATCGGTGGGCGAATGTCCGACGTACTCGGCAGAAGGAGAATGTTTATGATTGCGATGGCACTGTTTGGGCTGGGATCACTGGCCGGCGGATTTGCACCGAACGGCATGACCCTGATTCTTGCCAGGGGGCTGCAAGGACTTGGAGGCGCGCTTCTCTCCCCCGCTACCCTGTCACTCATTATGTCCAACTTTGAAGAAGGTCCCGAGCGTAACCGGGCTTTGGGAATCTGGTCCACAATGGGAGGCGTGGGCATGTCGCTCGGTCTGCTTTTAGGAGGCTTTTTGACTAGCTATTCTGGTTGGGCCGCAACGTTCTATGTGAACGTACCGGTTGCCGTCATCGTCTTAATCTTGACACCTTTCGTCCTGGCTGAGAGCAGAATATCGTCTTCACAGCAACGGCATTTTGATTTGTCTGGAGCAATATCGGTTACGGCCGGTATGATTCTGGTCGTCTATTATCTAATCCAAGGTCCGGAGGAAGGCTGGACGGCTGCATCAACGCTCATTCCTGGCATTGCCGGTGTAATACTGCTTGTGCTGTTCGCAATCATTGAACGGCGCACCGCCAATCCGCTTATGCCATTCAAGCTGCTCAAAAACCGCAGTTTCAGCGGAGCTGTAATGACGGCAGTTATCTTTTCCGCATCATTCGGTTCGCTGTATTATTTTCTGACCATCTACTTGCAGCAGGTGCTTCATTATACGGCGATCCAATCCGGTCTCAGCTTCCTGCCGCTGACGATCAGCGCATTTCTCGGGGCAAAGCTCGTAAACCGACTCTTGAGCGTCACCGGAATGGCCGGGACGATTGGAATCGGAATGGCGCTGGGTGCCGCCGGATTCCTGCTGTTGATGCCAATATCGGCGAACGGTTCCTTCTGGGGCATCATGCCGGGAATCATTCTGGCGGGCCTCGGACAGGCCATCGTCTTCACCACGATGTTTATCGCCGCAGGAACGGGAATGGAGCCCGCGTATCAAGGCGTGGCTTCGGCTCTTGTCTCCACCGGGCAGCAGATTGGAGGATCCATCGGCCTTGCTGTCATTCTGGCGGTAATAACCGCCGGCCTCGGACCGGGCCACGGTATGGATGCCGGGAGCCCCGCCGACTTGAACCATGCGCTGCACTGGGCATTCGGCATGAACATGGTGCTTGCCCTGGCCGGCATTGTGGTATCCGTTGTATGGTTTAACAAAAGGAGAGCGTCCTCTCCCGCCGCGTCAATTCAGATGAATGAACGTTAATCTTTCCATATCCCATCGGTGGTCGATGAAAAAGGAGCAGGCATCTCGCCTGCTCCTTCTTACCGTTTGCTCCGGCCGGAAGGGATTAACAGCACCGGCCGGGACGCAGACTTTGCCTTCTTCAAGCGCCGCGTCTTGCTTGGGAATCGGCTCCCTGAAGCAACCGCCGCGGGTATGACCGCCGCGGGTGCGACCTGCAGCAGTCCGGCGCCTGCCGCCTGCCGGCCTCCCGGAATCTGAAGCGCGCTGGCTTCAAAACGGCGCTTAATTTCGGCCGGCCTCATCCTTGGGAACAGCGCCCTCAGCAACGCGGCTCCCCCCGTCACATGAGGAGCCGCCATCGAAGTTCCCGACATCTTGCCGTACGTGCCTCCGGGCAATGTTGATAAAATATCGACGCCCGGCGCCGCGACGGAAATGCCGTTCCCCCGGCTCGAAAAATCGGCAACCCGGTTCGCTCGATCCGTCGCGGCAACGGCGATGGTCTCGGGATAGCGGGCCGGGGCATCGATCAGCGGGCTGAACATCGTCCCCTCGTTTCCCGCGGACGCCGAAATGACGGCCCCCTGCTTGGCTGCCCGCTTAATGGCGTCCTGCAGCGCCTTGTTATTGCCTGATCCGGTCAGCCCGAAGCTCATGTTCATCACTTTGATTCCCCGTTTGAGGCACCAGTCGATCCCTTCCACAATGTCGGAAACAAAGCCGTTTCCGTTTTGGTCCAGCACCTTGACGGCGAACAGCTTGACTTTGGGCGCATTGCCGAAAATTTTTTGCCGTCCGGTGGCTGCCGCGATTCCGGCCACATGCGTGCCGTGGCCGTTATCATCCTGAAACGATCCGCCGGTAATCGTATTCACACCGCCCGCGATACACAGATCCGGATGCTTGGCGATGCCCGTGTCGATGATGGCCACCTTGACTCCTCGGCCCATCGTCTGGTTCCACAGCTCGGGCGACTTCACCCTGCTGACATTCCAGGGAATTTTGGCCGTGTCCACCAAAACGCTTTTCTTGGTGGCCTTGTTAGAACCGCCGCGTTTGGCGGCAGCAGCAGGCTTGATCGCGTGAGCCTTCACTTTCGCGTCCCGCTGGACATAGGCGATACGGGGATGCTGCTTTATTTTTTCCATATCCGTGGAGCGGTGAAAATGGCAGCAGATCAGCCGGTGGCTGTCCACGGCCTTCACCGGTTTGATTCCATTTGCGTTGAGTATATCAAGGCACTGCCGGTAATCCTGCTGCGTTTTGAACACGACGATCTGACGACTTGTTGTTTTGCTCGGGCGGCTGACGGCCGTTTTCTTCAATAACTTCTCCAGCTGCTTCACTGTATGCACCTCATTTGGAGGATGTATTCCTGATAGAATATGTGACATCGCCCGTATTGGTGTGCCTTTGCCGTGCTGCCTCAGCGTTAGCCCAGGAATAACCCAAACCGCAGGGAGAGTCATTAAACCAAATGGTACAGATACGCTGATATCTCCGTTCCGGTTCGCGGGGTGCACTCTGTGCCATGTTGGTATATGTCGGCGGGCTAAGCGATGTATTATCCACCTTGTCAGCCCATCTCTCCAGCAATCGTTAAGCATAAAAAAAGCCCCCGTCCTTCCTACGCAGCATTGACGTAAGATAGACTGAGGGGCAGCACCGTTCTCAGATGCTTTGTTCTATCATTTTAATATAAAAATCTATCTCTTTGCTGATCTGTTTATTCGTTACCTCTTTGCGATCTTACTGCTGATCCTTCGTCACCAGTTTCAGCGGCGCCGGGATCGACTTGTCGACCGTTTTGCCCTGCAGCACGTCCTTCGCCGCCTGCACGGCCATCTGGCCGATCAGCTCAGGCTGCTGCGCCACAGTGGCGGTCAGCTTGCCGGCTTTGATCGAGTTCAGCGCGTCCTCGTTGCCGTCGAACCCGATGACCGGGATATTTTTGCCGGAGCTTTGGATCGCTTCGATCGCGCCGAGCGCCATCTCGTCGTTGTGGGCGAAGACGGCTTGCACGTCCGGGTTGCCCTGCAACAGGTTTTCCATGACGTTCAGACCTTTGGTCCGGTCAAAATCGGCCGCCTGCTTGGCAATGACGTTCAGTTCGGTGTCGGCCACTTCGTGGAAGCCTTTGCCGCGTTCACGGGTTGCGGATGCCCCCGGCACGCCTTCCAGCTCGATGACTTTGGCGCCTTTACCGAGCATCTTCACGATGTATTCGGCCGCCATTTTGCCGCCCTTGACGTTATCCGATGCAACCAGCGCTTTGACGTCCCCTTTGTCTGATGAACGGTCAAGCGTAATGACCGGAATCCCCAAATCGTTGGCGTTCTGCACGACCGTGGAAATCGCGGCGGAATCCGTCGGGTTGATCAGGAGCACGTTGACCCCTTTTTGGATCAGGTCGTCCACGTCATTGCTCTGCTTGGCCGAGTCATTCTGGGCGTCGACGACGATCGTTTCCATACCCTGCTTCTTGGCTTCGGCCACCACGCCGTCCTTCAGCGAGACGAAGAACGGATTGTTGAGCGTGGAGACGGACAAGCCGATTTTCATTTCCTTAATATCGCCGCCCGTTTTGGGCTTGGCCCATTCCGGCGGTTCCAGCGAACAGCCTGTGGTCAGAATCAACAAGAGTGCAGCTGCGATTAGCGTTAATTTTTTCATGATGATCTACTCCTTCTTATGCGGATTTCTTCCGGTCGATCAGGACGGCGATCAGAATGACGATCCCTTTGACGACCATTTGGTAAAAGGAAGAAACGCCGAGCAAATTCAGACCGTTGTTCAGTGTACCGATGATAAGCGCGCCGATCAGGGTGCCGACGATGCGTCCGCGTCCGCCGGACAAGCTCGTGCCGCCAAGGACGACCGCCGCGATGGCATCAAGCTCGTAGGATGTGCCCGCCGTCGGCTGCGCCGAATTCAGGCGGGAGGTCAGGATGGCGCCGGCCAGAGCCGACAGCAGTCCTGCCAGGGAATAGATCATGATTTTTACGCGCGGTACCTTGATACCGGATACGATCGATGCTTTTTCGTTGCCGCCGATGGCATAGGTTTTACGGCCAAATGGCGTTTTATTAAGAATGACCCACAGAATGACAAAGGTAATGATCATGGTGATCGCCGGTACCGGGATACCGAGCTCGTATCCGCGCCCGAACAGCTGGAACAGCCGGCTGTCGCCAAGTCCTGTAATCGGGTTACCGTCCGTGTACACCATCGTCAAGCCTCTGAATACCGTCATGGTCGCCAGTGTAGCAATAAACGGCGCCATTTTACCTTTTGTAATGAGCAGGCCGTTCACCATACCCATCACGCCGCCGAGAAGACAGCCGATAATGATCGCCAGGATCGGATCAACCCCCGACACCAGCATATTGGCGACAAACGCACTGGACAATGCAAGAATCGAACCGACGGACAAATCGATGCCGCCTGTCAAGATGACGAAGGTCATACCAAACGCGATAAGCGCGTTGATCGACACCTGGCGAAGCAGGTTCAGAATGTTAAGCGGTTCCAAAAAGCTCGGATTCAGCACCGACACGATGATGATCAGGATGATCAGCCCCAGCAGCGGGCCCAGCTTTTGCGTCTCTTGCGATAGTTGGAAGCCTTTTGGCTTTTTAGCGTCTTGAATGGTTGTCATGTTACTGTCCCCCTGTTGCTAACGTCATTATTTTTTCCTGCGTGGCTTCTTCACTGCTCAGTTCCCCGCTGATTTCGCCTTCATGGACGACCAGGATCCGGTCGCTCATGCCCAGCACCTCGGGCAGCTCGGAGGAAACCATAATAATTGCAACGCCGCGTTCGGTTAATTCGTTCATCAGTTGGTAAATTTCCCGCTTCGCCCCAACGTCGACCCCGCGTGTCGGCTCGTCCAGGATGAGCACTTTCGGACCGATGCCAACCCATTTGGCGATAACGACCTTTTGCTGATTACCGCCGGACAGGTCGCCTGCCGCAGTTTCCGCAGACTGCGTTTTGATCTGCAGCCGTTTGACCAGCAGGTCAACGAAGTCTTTTTCCCGTTTCCCGTTAATAAAGCCTTTGGACGTAAAGCCGGACAAGCTTGGCAGCACCATATTTTCCCGGATCGAAAAATCGAGCAGCAGCCCTTCATCCTTCCGGTCCTCGGTAATAAAACCGATGCCGCGTTTGACCGCATCGTCAGGCTTGCGGATATGGGCTTTTTTGCCCTTAATCCAGATTTCGCCGCTGTCCAAGTGATCGAGCCCGAACAGGGCGCGCATGATCTCGGTCCGCCCCGAACCCATCAGGCCGGAGAAGCCGACGATCTCGCCGGAACGCACTTGAAAGCTGACGTTCTCGAACAATCCCTTGCGGGTGGCGTTCTTCACTTCGAGCACGACATCGCCGGGCGACGGGTTCCGCTGCGGGTAGCGCTCGGTCAGCTCGCGGCCGACCATTTTTTTTACGACTTCGTCAAAGTTGGTATGCGGTATGTCCTTCGTATCCACCGTTTTACCGTCGCGCATGACGGTGATCCGGTCGCAGATTTCAAATATTTCTTCCATCCGGTGCGAAATATAGACGATGGAAACGCCTTCCTTTTTCAAGGCGGCAATGACGTCGAACAGCTTGCGGATCTCCCGCTCGGTCAGCGCGGCCGTCGGCTCGTCCATGACGATGACTTTGGCGTCGGTCATGAGCGCCTTGGCGATCTCGATCATCTGCTGCTGGCCTACCGAGCACTCCCCGGCTTCACGCTGGAAGGGGATGTCTACCGACAGCTTGTCGAATTGGGCCTTTGCCAGCGTTTTCATTTGTTTGGTGCTGAGCAGTCCCCACTTCGTGGTCATCTCCTTGCCGATAAACAGGTTTTCAAGGACGGTCATGTCAGGCCAAATGTTCAATTCCTGGTGGATAAAAGCGATGCCCGCTCTTTCCGCTTCCTTCGGGTTGGGAAAATACGTCTCCTTGCCGTCGATCCGGATGACGCCCTCATCCCGCTGATGCAGACCAATGAGAATGTTCATCAGGGTGGACTTGCCGGCGCCGTTCTCCCCCATCAAGGCGTGAACTTCGCCTTCCCGAAGCTCAAAATCCACACCGCTCAGCACGTGGTTGGTGCCAAAGGATTTATAAATGCCTTGCATTTGTATGTGCATAAGGGTTCCTCCTCTTTATCCAAAATGGACGCCGGATTGCAGAATGCAGTTGGCGAACGGCTTAGCTTCTCCGGTCCGGATGACCGCCTTGGCTGTGCGGGTCAAAGCTTTAAACTGTTCGTGAGGCACGTCCTCAATCGGGCAATCCGCAAATGTATGGTCAATGTAAGCTTGCGCTTCTGGGTTATCCGTTTTCATTTCCGCGGCGACGATGACCTTTTCGATTTCCATGTCCTCCGCGATGGAACTCACGACCTCCTCAAAGCTCGGATTCCCAAGCTTCAGGGCGAGGTCGATTTTGGTGACCCCTTCGGGGATGGGAAGGCCCACATCGGCCACGACGATCGTGTCGGTATGGCCGAGGTCGGCGAGGACTTTGGCAATGTGACTGTTCAGCATCCCATGTTTTTTCATTACAGGCTCTCCTCCACTTCTTGACGTGTCGGCATGCCGCCCTGCGCGCCGAACTTCATGACCGACAGCGAAGCGGCACGGTTGGCGAACCGGATGCTGTCCGCAATCGGCTTGCCTTCGGCCAGCGCCACGGCAAAGGCCGCGTTAAAGGTGTCACCGGCGCCGGTCGTATCGACGGCTTCGACTTTGTAAGAAGGAATCACAACCTCTTCCTGTCCGTCAAAATAACGTACACCGCTGCTGCCTTCGGTAATGAACAGCTTGTTCGGATACCGGCACAGCGCTTCGGATACCCGGCCTTCGCCGAACATGATCGCAGCTTCGTGCTGATTCGGCGTGATGTACGCTGCGTTCTCGATCACTTCGTCCTTGACCGGACGCGCCGGCGCCGGATTCAGCAGCAGCGGGACGCCGTGCTCGGCACAGATCCGGCTTACGTGCTCCACCGTTTCTTCGGGAATTTCCTGCTGGATCAGCACCATATCGGCCGCGGTGATCGCTTGTACAGCCTGGTCGATATAGGCCGGCGTGACCTCATCATTAGCTGCTTTAACAACAACGATACTGTTGTCCCCTTCGGCAAGCACGATGTGAGCCGTTCCGCTTTCCATATCTGTAACCGGTTCCACATAGTCTACAGAAACTTGATTAGCTCGGAAATTGTTCAAAATGGCTTCGCCAAAGTGGTCGTCTCCCACCCGGCCGATCATGCTGACGCTCGCCCCGAGTCGGGCGGCTGCCACCGCCTGGTTGGCTCCTTTGCCTCCAGGCACGGTTTTAAAGCTCTCGCCGAGAACGGTCTCCCCCGCTCCCGGACGTTTGGACGATGTCACTACCAGGTCCATCGAGCTGCTTCCGATTACGCAAATGTTAGCCATCTTAATCCACCTTTCTGGTCGTATCCCGCTCTACAAAAGATACGGGCAGTTGTATATTTCGATTGTCCACGTTTCCCTGCTCGATCAGGCGGATCAGCAGCAGCGCCGCTTCCTTGCCCATATCGTAGGCCGGCTGCCGGATCGTTGACAGCGACGGGGAGAGCAGGCTGCTGAGCGGGATATCGTCAAAACCGATCACCTGCACATCCTCCGGCACGCGCTTGCCGAGGCGCTGAGCCTCATGCAAAACGGCGGTCGCCACGATATCGTTGCTGGCGATGACCCCGTCAGTGTCGAGATGTTTGGCGAACAGCTCTTTGGCCCAGCTTTCCGCTTCCGCAAAGGAAAAGGACGAAGTCTGAATGATGTTGTAGTCGATCCCCGCTTCCTCAAGTACCTCCACGGCGCCTTGGAACCGGTCCTGGGCGGGACGGATATGTACGGGTCCGCGCAGGACCGTGATCCGCTTGCTGCCGCGGGCGATCATTTCCTGTGCGGCCAGCCGTCCGCCCTTGCGTCCGTCCGAGTACACTGACGGGCTGTCGCTGGACGTCCGGTCCAGAAACACGACCGGGATGTTCAGCTTGGCGTATATATCCGAATCCGGACGGTTGGTTGATGAGATGACGCCGACCACGTTATTTTGAATGAAGGTTTGAATGTACTCCTGTTCCTTCTGCTCGTTCTCGTCACTATTGCCGAAAATGATGCGGAATTCGTTAGCCTGCATGCCGTCCTCCACGCCCCGCGCCAGTTGCGGGAAGTAAGGGTTCGTAATGTCAGGAAGCAAAAGTCCGATCAGCCTCGACTTGCGTTTGTATAATGATCTTGCAACCTCGTTTGGCGCATAATTCAACGCTCGAACCGCGTCTTCCACTTTCTTGCGGGTATCGGCGTGTACGTATCCTGTTTCATTAATGCACCGGGATACGGTCGCAACCGAAACCCCTGCATGGCGTGCTACATCTTTAATCGTTACCATCTGAAATTATCACCTCGAAATGTGGAACCGGTTACACACATAAAGTAACACATCACTTTGCGTTTGACAATAGCGCTTTCAAAAATTTTTGATTGGATAATTTTTGCAGATGGCATAAAATGCAGGCGCGGTGCGGAAAAATAAGTACAGTCTACTTGGTGTCCTCAGTGCAGTATAGGACGTAAAAGTAACAGCTATTTTGTGACCGCTACTTCCGCCCGGTCATCAATAGATGCAAAAAACAGCAAAGAGCAATTATTTGCAGTCAAAAAATCTGCTTTGGCGAACAACGGAAAAAGTGCAGTTCATTTCCGATTCACTGGCTTGCGGCCGTTTCACCGGAAATGAACTGCACTTACGCATGCACTTCTGCAACTAGTTAGCTTGTAATGCTCTGTTTTGCCAAACAAGAGTAAATTTCAGATACTTCGAGGCACTATGCCCCTTGCCACTTAAACTTTCTTCATTCGTGCTTCATGCCTGCTTCATGCCTGCTTCATGCCTGCTGTATTCCTGCTTCGTTCCTGCCTTATTCCTGCTTCGTTCCTGCCTTATTCCTGCTTCATTCCGGACCGCTCCACCCATACGATCTCCGCCTGCGGATCGGCTTTGCGAACCACCGCCTTGAAGCGCGGCACATCCAGCAGATGCACACTGTATATCAATCGAGTCTGAGCGGAAACCCGCGCGTAGTCGCTGTCACGATCAATCTCATGATCACGGTCATGGCCGATCCCGGCATCATTCCACGCGAGTCCTTCAAGCCGCAGCCGGCTTTTCATTTCGGCTTCCACCTGCCGGGGATTCGCCGTCGTCACGCCGGCCAATCGGCGAAACCCGAATATGACGATCCCGGCGGTTTCATATGCCGCCAGGCAGGCGAACGAGGAGTACAGCGTCCGCTCCCACCCCAAAGCCGCGCCGGCGGTGACCAGCACCAGGGCGTGGCAGAGCAATAGCAGCCGTTCCACGGAGATGGCTGGGCGGATGCCCGCCTGAATCCCGGCTGATCGGATGCGGTCGTATTTTTCAAGGCCAAGCGCGTCCAGCAGGCCGCCTGATTTGACGGCCAGCCCGCCGCCGAAGCCAAGGCACAGGCCGCCTGCCAGCGCGGCAATGACCGGCTCACCGCTGACGGCTGGCAGCGGCGCCAGCAGGAACGCCGACCCGGCAAATGCAAGCAGCCCCGGGAGCACCTGGAGCAATATTTTTTTTCGGCCCAGAAGTGAATAAAAGAACAGCAGAGGCAAATTAAACAGCACCAGCAGCATCCCGAAATGATTATCGGTGTGAAACGACACCAGGCCGGAAATCCCGGTGACGCCGCCGGCGATCAGCTCGTGCGGATGCAGAAACAGCTCAACGCCGACCGAGGCGGCGATGCCGCCGATCACCGATTTGAGAATGGCATGCTTGCTGTTTCTGCCGGAAGCCCCAAATGCTTTTCTCATGACCATACGGCCTGCTTGATCGGATCATGCATAACCTTCCCTCCCTAAACTGAAATGGAAGTCCATTGGATGGGATCGCATTTACCCAAACATTCGTTAGTCTTATCCAGCCACTTCACCATTGCGAACAATGGAACTAGCCTTGCAGCATTCTATCGGCTTTTTACAGCGCCTCTTCCTTCTGAATCCCCGGTTTTCGGTCCTTAAATTTGATCCAGCGGTTCAAGAAGGTAAAAATCGATTTCGACTGCTTGGTCAGCAGCGGACCCAGGATGGCCAGGATCAGCACGTAGATCGCCGAGAACGGCTGGAGGATTTCCATCAGGCCGCCGTCTTTGCCCAGGTTTGCCATAATGATCGAAAATTCGCCCCGCGAGACGATCGTCAGCCCGATGTTGGCCGATGCTTTGGGAGACAGCGAAGCCGTTCGCCCGGCCAGCATGCCGGCACTAAAGTTCCCGATCAGCGTCACAATGACCGCTGCCAGCGCAAGCCATATGGCACTTCCGCCCAAGGACATCGGATCAATGGACAGGCCGAAGCTGAAGAAAAAGATCGCCCCGAAAAAATCCCGGAACGGCATGATCAAATGCTCGATCCGTTTGGCGTGTTCCGTTTCGGCCAGCACCAGCCCGACCAGCAGCGCCCCGATCGCCTCGGCCACGTGGATCGTTTCGGAAAAGCCGGCGACCAGAAACAGTGCGCCGAAAATGACCAGGGCAAACAGCTCGTTGGAACGGATCCGCAGCCATTTGTTCAGATAAGGCACCGCTTTGCGCCCGAGAATAATGACGGCGAGCATAAACCCGAGTGACACAAGTGCCGACAGCAGCACGCCGCCGATCGAGCTGGAGTCGCTGAGCACAAACCCGGACAGTATCGAGATATACACAGCGAGGAAGACGTCCTCGAACATGATGATGCCTAGAATCATTTCGGTTTCTGCATTGGCCGTCCGTTTCAGGTCCACCAGCACCTTCGCTACGATCGCGCTGGACGAAATCGTCGTAATTCCCGCGATAATCAGCGTCTCGGCGAGCGGAAACCCGCTGAAAAATCCGAGCATCAGCCCAAGCGTAAAATTAATGCCGATATATATTGAACCGCCTACGGCGATCGACCGACCCGACTTGATCAGCCGGCCGACGGAGAATTCGAGCCCGAGGTAGAACAGCAGGAACAAAACGCCGATCCGGCCCATAAAATCGATAAACGGCGCGCTGTCGATAAACCGGAAATCGAAATGCCACAGCTCCATCGCATGCGGACCTACCGCCATGCCGATCAGGATATAGAAAGGGATCACCGAAAACCGCAGCTTTGCCGAGATCAGTCCCCCCAGTGCAATGAGGACTAGCGCTAAACCAATTTCAAAGACCAAATGCTCCATCCTTTCACCCGCTTCCGTTCATCAGAATTTGTTTGAACCGCTTTTGCTGCTCCCGCTCTCCGATGGCGACAACCGTCGCCTCCGCGTTCAGCACGGCTTCCGGGCCGGGATTCACTTGTTTGCCGTTACGTTTATCCAGCAGCGCGATCACCGAGACTCCGGCGTTTTGCCGGATGTTCAGCTCACCGATCGTTTTTCCCGTGCATCCATAATGCGGCTCGATCCGGTACCACTCGATCGTCAGCTCGTCAAACGCCATTTCCACCCGTTCGAGCTGCTTCGGTTTGTACGTCATACCGCCGACAAGAGCGGCCAGCTGCCGCGCCTCCGGATCTTCCAGGGTCACCATCGAGATGCTTTGGTCCAAATCCTCGTACGAAAAATGGTACAGCTCACGCCGGCCGTCATCATGAATGACCACGACCATCCGGTCGCCGCTGGCGGTATCCATTACATATTTCATCCCGATTCCGGGCAATACAGACTCACGAATATCCATGAGAATAGCCTCCTGTAATTACATGTTTATATTTGAGAAACATTTCACATATTATTGGGTTGCTGCAAGTGGCAGAATGCCGCGTTTTTTCGAAAAGGCTCAAGGCAACCGCAACAAAACAAACTCAGACTAAATGCTGCGCCGTATCAAAGGTATACCATTTGCCATCAAAGCCATTGCAATCCGCAGCCAATCCAGCACTGCATCAAAGCCCAAAAAGCCTGGCTGATCCACTATAAAAAACAACGAAATATGCCTAACCGATTTACTTTCAAACTAAATCCAGCCATGGCAGAAAAAACAAACGATCAACGATAAATCGTGACAAAAATATCAATAACGAAATTCTTCACACGTCAGCCAACACAACGGCATTGCCACACGCAGCAAACAGCAGCTGTCACAGAGCCAAGCCATCCTGCGGTCTTTCATCCATTTTTGGGTACACGAAACGAACCGTCCCGCTATCGGCTTTTTTACAGTCCAGGTTCGAGAATGCCCCGGCGCATGCCAATAAGGAACCGTCTATTCAGGAAGGAGATTAAGCCACATAACTCGAGGTAAATTTTATCGGAAGCAGCAGTAAATATTTTTTACGGAGAAAAACACACGGAACAAAGGGTAGCCGCGGTTTCGGAATACGCAGCACAAGCAGCAGCGGCAGCACAAAACAGAGAGGAAGCGCTGACGCCAGCATGATCAGTCTCTGCATGAGGGTTGGCGTTTTCCGTACGAGCGGTTTGCTTGGAGGATCGATCCGGCTGTACACCGTCTCGGTTTCCGTCGAACTTGCAGGGGAGGTAAACACTTCTTCTTCCAGGGAAACGGGAAAGGTTGCCATCTGAATGACACCCAGAACGACAATGAACATCATCCGAAGTCTATTCATCCATGCTGCCATCCTATCCCCCCTCTTGTGAAAAATTCATATATGATTATTCTAACACAAATTAGAGGATGTCTTCAAACTGATGGACAAGCTGAGACAAGCTGTGAACACTCTGATAAAAATTTTTGATCGATTTTGAAGGGCTGACGCAAGCGGCTGCCTCGATACCAGAACTCCAGAGGTGATGACCGAGACAGCAATAGCAGTAGGACCAAAAAACCGGCGGAACCAAGGGGTTCCACCGGTTTTCTTCACAATCTCACCAGAAAACTTGCTGATAAGCTTATTCCGCCCAATTCACCGCGATCTCAATCCCTTCCGGTACGCCGGGGTATCGGATCAAGACCGTTTTTGAACCGGGATCATAGGCACAGGCTGCCGGCTGTCCCCCTGCCGTCACGGCCGACGGTTCTGCCGGAACGCGAATACGCGTGCTGACCGTCATTTCGGAAGGGGACTCGGAGACGAATGTCAGCTTGCCTTCGAGGTACTGCTCCTCGCGAATCCGGGATGCGCTGACAAGAATGACCGGCTGGTCCTGCAACTGTGCCGCCGGATGGTCCAGATCATACAGAAGGCGGTCATCACCGGGCTGAAGTTCCACGCGGCTCAGCACCTGCAGCTCCGGATCAAAGAGATCGACGAACGCCCCTTCGAGCTGTGCCGCCGGCTCCGCGGCATCGCGCTCGTCGAGCGCATGCGCGATCACATACGGACCGCGCCGGATGTGAAGGAGGCCGCTCTCAAGGTACGCGTCCTGCTCCCCGCGGAACTGAAGCGCCTGACGCACGCTGCTCCGCACCTGCTCGGCGCCTTCCTCCGAGCGGGACAATTCCGCAGGATGCTGCCGGTAGTACAGCACGGCCCCATCGCCGACGCGGTGCTCTCCTTCGCCCGGGTTACGCCCCAGCCCCATCGACTCGAACAGATGCTCTTCCGGCCGGTCATAGGCGCGGCCGGTGTCGCGGTTCCACCATTCCTGCACGTTGTGGAAAGGATCGCTCCCGTCGCCGTAATAGATCAATACGCCTCCCTCGCGGACCCATTGCCCGAGAACCTGGTGGATACCGGGATGCTCCGGCTTCATCAGCTCGTAGCTCAGCAGCAGCACGCGGTAATCCGCCAAATATCCCGGAAAGGTCAGGATATTGTCCAGCTGGACCGGCCGCAGCGGAATGCCTGCTTTGACAAGTGGCAGCGCCATCCCGTAAAAGGCGGACCAATCCAGCAGCTCCTGCTGCGCTTCACTCAGCTCTTCCGTACCGGAGGTGCCGTCGTACTTAAACTCCTGTTTGCGTCCGTCTTCGTCCGGATCGACGTCACCCCGCTGATACATCGCGGAGTTCGCCAGCAGAACGCCAACGCCGGTCGTCGCCTCGCCTTCCTGCACATCCCCGTCATACCGGTGGATGTCCCGCAGCACGTTCATGACGGTAAGCAGGGACGTTTTATAGCCTGCCGGTATAACTTCCTTGCCGCTGCCGCCCTCTTTCGGATACCCCAGTTCGAACACCCGCCAAGGCCAAGGGCATACCTCGTATTGGGACACGCCCGGATGCAGCAGCGAGGCCACGACCGTCGAGCGGTAATTGTACGCGTAATCCTTCCACGTATAGCGCGGATTGTCCTCGATCGGGTCGTGAAGGAACCACATTTCGCGGCCGGTGCCGCGGGTCAGCTCCTGCATGACGCCATACTCCAGGAACGCCGTTTCAAAGGTGCGCTCCTTCCGGACACCCTTATAGACGTTTGCGGTCCGGGCGGTTCCCGTCCAGATCTGGGCGATGAAGCCGTCGCAGGCCGGCATGTTCACGAGCAGCGCTTCCGGGCTGATGATCCGCCACTGCGTGTAGTTGATCAGGCTGTGCGTCGGGACATAGAAGCGGACTGTACGGCCATAGTGAACAAGCGCATACTCTTTCATCTGGCTGCAGATCCGGTCCAGCGCCCGGTAATACACATACGCTTTCAGCTTGGAAGCGCGGTATTGGGCGTCGGGCGACGAGTGCGGAGGAATCCAATCCTCACCGTAGTAGTTCCGCCACTCCCGCTTGAAGGCTTCGGAATAACCCGAAGCCGCCCAGAATTCCGGCTCCTCCATATGGATGGCCTCGACGCCGCTGTCGATCGCCCGCTTGATGTGAGTCGCCAAATACTCGGCGAACGAGACGGTCGGCACCATGTACGGGACGTCCTTGCCGTGGCTTACCTGATCCCCCGCCCGGTTGACCTGGGCTTCGTCCCAGTGATTGCGCCCGTCGAAGCGGCCGTACAAATAATCCTGGTACTCCCCCCATGATACGCCGGTCATCAGATGAATCGTGTATCCTGCCTGCTTCCAGCCTTGAATGCGCTCCGGTAAATCATCCGATATGCCGTAGACCATAACGAAATCCGTGCGGAGATCATACTTCGGCCCGTAAGGACGGGATTCCTGAAATCCTGTCCACTCCGGTCCTTTGCTTCCCAATCGGCTGCTCAAGGGTGAACCCTCCTTTAGTTAGGCATCGACAATTTGACGACTTCTTTCCCTTTCAGTTCTTCGTTGACATACTTCATGGCGTCATCGTAACCGGTGTTCTTGATTTGCTCGCGAAGGTCGTTGATCACCTTCAGGGCCGCATCGTCCGACTTGGCGAAGATCGCCTGCTTCCATACGTCGCCGATTTGGTCCATGGACGGCTTCAGCGTTTCCCATTGCGGCGATTTGGTGATCACATCCCCCGGATTGAAGGCGGAAATGACGCTGATACCGTTCGGACGTAAAATTTTACGCGCGTTGTCCATCGCTTTCAGGCGTTCCTGGTCTGCCCAAATGTCTCCGCCGCCGACCGAATTAATACGGTCCATGCCGGTCATATTTTCCAGACCGATGCTGATGCCTTCGTTCTTCTTCGCCTTGCCCGTCGTGTCCGCCGTAAACTTGTCGAACCATTCCTGCTTGGCGGCCGGTTTGCCGTCAACCATATCCCAATGCGTCCCCTGAATACCGTAATGCACCAGCATGAAGCCTTCGTCGGAAGCGAGGAAATCGAGCAGCTTCAGCGCGGCGTCGACGTTTTTGGCTTTTTTCGTGATGACGGTAACGTTATTTCCTTGAATGTTCAGGTCGACCGGACGGTTCGGTTCTGCCCCGGCCCGCTCGAGAGGTCCGACAGGGACGTAATCGCTGCCCGGATGCGCTTTCACATATTCCTTGGAAGCGTCCAGAATGGCTGGGTAGTGCGCCGACAGCACCGCGATGCGCCCCTGCTTGATTTTCTCGTTCGCGATCGGGTCGGTCTGCGTAAAAGCATCCGGATCCAGCAGTCCTTCGGATATCAGCTTGCGGTAATACAGCGTGTAATCCTCGTAAGCCTTCGTGAAGAACACATGCTCCAGCGTGCCGTCGCCTTTATCCTGGTAATCGGCCCCGTAGAACATTGTATTCCCGATACCTACTGCCCATCCGTCATGGAAGCCGCCGAGCGGAATGACCGGTGCGCCGTTTTCGCTCAGATTGGCGTCCTTGATCTTTTTCAGGAAATTGTAGAAATCGTCCTTGGTCTTCACGGACTGCGGATCGACTCCGATCTTATCGGCGATGTCCTTCCGCACGTAAAATCCGTACAGCCAGTCGTTGACGTCCTTGTCGGTGGCCGGCTGGTTCTGGTACAGCATGTACTTCTTGCCGTCAATCCCGCCGATCGCTTTTTCGTACAGCGCCGGCGGCACGTTGTCCTTGGCGATTGCCTTGGCCAGGTTCGGATACTGGTCGATTTTATCCGTCAAATCCACAAGCTGGCCTTCTTTAGCTGCCTTGATGATACCGTCCAGCTCGCCGCCCCAGGCAGGTCCGGTATAAATGTCCGGCAGGTCCTGCGTCGCAAAAATCGTGTTGACTTTCTCGGCCTCGCTGCCTTTCGTGTAGTCGATTTTCACCTTGATGCCGGTTTTCTCCTCGATCGCTTTGAGTACAGGGTTCGTTTCCGAATCGGAGCCTGAGGAACCGTTCCAGTTATTCAGCACCGTGAGCGTAACCGTCTTGGAGTCCGCGCCTTTGTCTCCCCCGTCCGCACTGTCGCCGCTGCCGCTGCTGCTGCAGCCGTACAGCATGCCGGATATCAGGGTAAACGCCATCAGAGAAGCTGCCAATTTAAACCGCTTTTTTCTCATATGAACCCTCCCAATTTGAATGAATGTATATGATATAGTCCCGCATGCAGGACGTCTATCCTTACCCTTTGACGGATCCGATCATCGTTCCCTTGACAAAATAGCGCTGCAGGAACGGATAGATACACAGGATCGGAAACACGGTAATGACGAGCAGTGCCATCCGGAGCGATTCCGGCGTAGCCCCCGCCGCGCTGACATTGACGGTTTGTCCACCCTGCTGCGCAGCCCGCTGCATCGAGGACGACAGCGCCTCCGCTTCGGTCAGCATTTGCTGAAGCAGGGTCTGCACCGGGATGAGGCTTTTGTTGGACACGTAATAGGTGCCGGTGAACCAGTCGTTCCAGTGCATCACGCCGACGAACAGCGAAATGGTCGCCAGTACCGGACCGGACAGCGGCAGTATGATGCGCATGAAGATTTGGAAATCGCCCAAGCCGTCAATCCGGGCGGCTTCTTCGAGCTCTTCCGGGATGCCTTGTATAAACGTCCGGATGATGACGATATGCATAAAGTTGAACAGGAACGGAATGACATACACCCAGAAGTTGTTGATCAGGTGAAGCTTCTGCAGCGTAATGAAATAAGGGATAAAGCCTGCGCTGAAAATCGTGGGCAGAAAAATGTAAAAGGTGAAAAACGTGCGCCCGGGCAGCGTTTTTTTGGCCAACGCATAGGCCATCAGCGTACTGAGCAGCACGCTAAGCACCGTGCCGAGCAGCGTCCGTAAAATCGTGATTTTGTAAGCCTGCCAAATCTGCGGATTATCGAACACCTGGGCGTAATTGTCCAGCGTGAATTTCCGCGGAAAGAAATACAGAGCCCCCATCATGGAATCTTTACCGTCATTAAGCGAGTACACAAGCACGTAAATGAACGGATAAATCATGGAAAAGGCGAACAGCGTAAGCAGGAAATAATTCAATACGGTAAACCAGGAAAACGATCGTTTCTCCACGTAGGTCTCCTCCTTAGAACAGTGATACGTCGCTGACCTTCCGCGCAATCCTGTTGACAGTGACGATCAGGACCAGCGCAATCAGGCTCTGGAACAAGCCGACAGCTGCCGCATAGCTTAGCCGGCCCTGCTGGATGCCCTGAGTGATGACATGGACGTCGAGCACGCTGCCAATGGCTGCGGTGGAAGGACCGTTCAGAAGCAGAAGCTGTTCGAAGCCCGCGCTCATCAGGCTTCCCGTTGCCAGAATGAACAGAATGACCGCAACGTTTCGGATGCCCGGCAGGGTAACGTGCCAAATCAGGCGGAAACGGCCGGCGCCGTCGATTTTCGCTGCCTCATACAGCTGCTGGTCAATGCCCGCAATGGCCGCCATGTAGATGATCGAGTTCCAGCCGATGTTCTTCCAAACATCCGAGCCGATAATGACTTCATAGAACCACGAAGTGTTGTACAGAAATTGGATCGGCTCTACGCCCATCGACGACAGCAGGTCGTTGACCGGCCCGCCATAGGTAGCGAAGAGGCGCTGCATCAAAGTGACGACAACGATCCAGGAAATGAAATAAGGCAAATAGGATAAAGTTTGAACGGTCTTCTTGAATTTCAGATTTCGGATTTCATTGAGGAGGATCGCAAGGATGATGGGCATCGGAAATCCGATGATCAGTTTCATCAGGCTGATGATGATGGTGTTGCGGATAATGTCTGTCGACTGGTAATAATCGAAAAACTGCTTGAAGTATTTCAATCCCGCCCATGGGCTGCCTGTAAAACCGCCCACGAACGTATAGTCGCGGAAGGCGACCTGAATCCCGTAAAGCGGAACGTAGGAGAACAGAAAAAACCAGATGATCCCCGGAAGCATGAACAAGTAAAACAACTTATGCTTCCAGATCCGCTTCCACAGTGTTGACGAACTCATAAGCTCCACCTCTGTTTTCGGATAGTTTGAACGTTCCAGGTTTCGGCAAAGCGCTTATTTCTCAGTCTTCCTCCCCTCAACTAAATGTAAGCGATTACACAATGTATTCAGCTGTTCTTTTCTCTACTTGACCTCCCTCGAAACGATGTCGATTCATGGAAGCTCTTGGATTAACCATAATATAATATAAATATTTAACATATTCAATATGTTAATAAAAATAAAAAAGACCTTTTCGTAGTGAAAAGGTCTTTTTTCTATACGGCATCGCTTATTCTGATGGAAAATTAACGCGGTTTTACGGGGCCGGTCGTCTGTCCGACGACCAGCTCTGGAATGAGCAGCGTCTTCGTGTAGCCGCCGCTCCGGTCCGCCCCCTTCCCAATAATGTCTACCAGCGTTTCCGCCGCGCGTAAGCCCATTTCATATTCAAACTGCTTGATATGCGTAAAAACGCTGAGTTCTTCCACGACGGAGGTCGGGTCGTCGAAGCTGACGATCGAGAGGTCGCCTGGGATGGACAGCCCGTTTCTCTTCGCCATCTGCTGGATCTGCACGCCAAGCTTGCCGTTCAGCGTGATATAGGCGGTCGCCAGACCGCTGCGGATATACCGGTACAGCGGGTGCTTCTCCGGCTCATCTGAAGCATGAATCCGAAAGCCGGTAATGATATGGGCCGGGTTAATCAGCGCGCCCTTGTCCTTCAAGGCGTCCATATAGCCTTCGATGCGCTCCTGGACGGTGACGGTCTGCAGCGGAGAATCGGAGCAAATGGCGATTTCACGGTGGCCCAGCTCCCACAAATGCTCTACGGCAAGCCGCGTCCCCAGCCGCCCGTCAGCCGCGATGTAATTGGTTTCAACACCGGGCAGAAACCGGTCGATCAAGACGAAAGGAAAGCCGGAGAACTTCAGGTTCAAAATTTCGTCGTTGTAATGCTCCTCGTCCACCGGGAACACCAAAATTCCTTCCGCACCGATCTGTTTCAAGGTTTTGATCGCTTCCTTTTCGTGCTCCAAATCCCCCTCGGACAGCAGAATCATGGTCCGGTATCCTTTGCTGCTGAGGCCTCTGCGGACACCGTCGATCAGCCGGACGGCAAAATAATCGTAAATCGAAGGCATCACGAGCCCGATGAGCCCCGTTTTCGGCTTCACCTCTTCCGGAGCCCGGCCAAAGACCGGACGCGGTACCTCAGCCTCTTCCGCGGCCGCCGGCTCGCTGACAAAGCTGCCTTTTCCGGGAACCCGGCTGATGACGTTTTCGTTCGCGAGGCCGGTCAGCGCTTTCACAACCGTAATTTTGCTTACATCAAAGCGTTCCATGAGTTCCTTCTCCGTCGGGATGCGATCACCGGACTTCAGGCCTTCCGACTCGATCAGTTCCCGGATGTACTGCTGTATTTTTTGATACAGCGGGGTCCGTGCGGTAACATTCAACAGGATCACCATACTTTAATTTGAGATTTTGTTATATATATTATCGGCTGGAACATGGGTTCGCAACATTCATCCTGACTAAAAAAATGGTCTATTCGTCTGATTCCTTAATTTGATATATTATATATGTTATATTGAATAACGGATTTTGTATAGCGGGGTGTTGTAAAAATGTCGCAATAACGCAAAAAAAGACGGCCGCAATGCGGCAGCCTTTTTTTGAGTCCATGCCTTTTCGAAATCGGAGTGAGCTTACACATTCAGCTCCAGCTTGGCATGATATTGACGGTACTGCGGGTCCTCGCCCGCGACCATCATGCCCATGCCCCAATCGATATGAGTCTCCCGGCTAGGCGGATCGGCAGGATCGCGGTATTGGAACAGGACGTTTCTGCGCGGCCGGCTGCTCTTGTTGCGGTCGGACCCGTGAATCGTCAGGTAGTTGAAGAACAGCACATCGCCTGCGCTTGCCGGGCATGGTGTGCCCATGCTCACCGGGTAATCGCGGTGATCGAGGTAGTACCTGCCTACATGGGGAAGCGGTCCCTGCTTATGGGATCCGGGAACGACGCACAGGCAGCCGTTTTCCATATCCGCATCGTCGAGATGAACGCTGGCGGCAAGCATCGTATGGCGATCATGAGGGAAATACGGATAGTCCTGGTGCATCGGAAAAGCGGCGCCCTGCTCCGCCGGCTTGACCAGCATTTTGGTATGATGGAGCTGGACGTTGGGACCGATCAGCTGCGTCAGAACGCCCGTCATACGCGGATGCGCCACGGCTCGGGTGAAGCATGCGTCGTGAAACTGCAGATCGTGAAAGCCTTTGAGCACCAGCTTCTTCAATTCGTCCTGGGGAATGTAATCCCCCTGCCAAGTATGGTTGGCGTCCTGCTTGGCTGCAGCCGCCTTGGCAATCGTACGCTCCACCGCATACTGCATCTCCTTGACTTCCTCTGTGGTGAACACGCCGCGGACGAGCAAATAACCGTTTTCGTTATAAAATTCGACGTCTTCTCTGCTAATCATCTTCCCGTTCCCTCCCGTAACATTTGAATGACAAATCATGAATACGCCTTCATTATAGGGATAACTGATACCTGACGTCTTTGCCGGATTGGAACCTGTTTTTGTCGGATTCGGACACGAATGGATGAGGAGGACTTGAAATGGATCATCTCGTCTGGGGAGCCGCCCTGTCTAAACTGCATTCAACCGTCGGAGAACTGACCGAAGAAGATTTATGCATTCGCATACATTATTGGGGAGCCCTTGCGGAGCACCGGAGCAACTTAGAGCATAAGCATTCTTTTTTTGAAATGTGTTATGTCGCGGGCGGTGAAGGAACGTATGTGGATGAAGGGCGGATCCATCCGTTAGCAAAAGGAACGCTGTTCATTTCCAATCCCTACCGCATACACCGTATTGAAAGCACAGGGATGCAGCTCATATGGCTCGCCTTCGATGTGAATGCCGGGCGCACCTCAGCGCCCTGGAACGGTCAATTTGCGCGGCTGGCGCAGTCGGACTGCTATATTCTTCACGGCGCTGAAAACAGCCCGGCCGTCCTGCTCTGGAAAGCGATTATGCAAGCGGCCGCCGAACTGGATACCGCCCGGTTTCCGCTGGACCGGCTGGTACTTGCGCTTGTGGCTGCGCTGCCGCAAACCTTTACGCCGGACCGCCAGCAGCACAAGCCGACGCTGCCTCCGCCCCGCTCCGCTTCTCTGAGGCAGGCGCTCCAATTCATCCGTGATAACCTGGAGTCGCCGCTAAAGCTGGAAGATGTGGCGCGGTATTTTCATCTATCGGGAAGACATCTGGCCCGTTTGTTCCAGAAGGAGCTCAAAATGACCTTCACGGCATACGTCCGCCAGGAAAGGATCCGGCTTGCGGCGTACCTTCTGCGCGAGACGGACCACTCCGTCAAGGAAATCGCCGACCTAACGGGTTTTGGCTCCGTTCACTATTTTACCAGGATGTTCTCGGCTGCCGCCGGCATTCCCCCGGCCGCCTACCGGATCGCGCCACAGCAAAAAGGCATGCCCTTCGAAGAGGAGCATGCCTGATTTCAAAATGTGTTCTTAGGCGTAACATTTGTACCATTTCAATGCGGGCTTCAAGCTCTCCCGGTAATGGGCGGAGCCTCATTGGGACCAAAGGATACATTGATCCGGTGATCCAGCACGACGGCGTCTTCCGTTTCAAACCGAATGTCCGTCGTAATATGAAACGGCGTCTCAATGAAGCGGATGCTCAGCTCCAGCGTATCCGGGGACTTCCATGTAAAGCTTGACACCGTTGCGGTCTCACGGGGCATGATCAGATCAGACGTGCCTTCCAGCCATATCCCGCGACCCAAAGGTAATGCAAAGTGCTTCCCGCCGGTCTCATACAGGTCAACCACCGCCTGATCAGCCTCGAAACGGACCGAAATCCGGCTCCAGTTCATGTCGTTGTCGTCCAGCACATAGTTTTTGCCGTTGACGGCGGATTCCAATTCCGGTTGAATGCTGTACGCGAGCGGAGCAAGCTGCAGGCTGCGGATCCGTTCCTGCAATCGGTCCTGCGTTTCTTCGTCCAGCGGGAGCTTCTCTCCGGCCATCGCTGGCAGCAGTCGCTCCCAGACGGCGTTCATCACTTCCTGCATCTGGTTCGTTCCGCTGGTGACGGCAAGCACCGCCTCCTGCTCCGGCATGACGATGCAGAACTGGCCGAAGGCTCCGTCTCCGCGGTAGGCGCCGTGCCGGCATCTCCAGAATTGGTAGCCGTATCCCTGCGCCCAGTCGCTTTCCCCGCCGTCTCCGTTGGAGATCTGTTTCGAGGTCGCCTCCTCTACCCACGCTTCCGGAATCAGCTGGCTGCCGTTCCATGCTCCTTGCTGCAAAAACAGCTGGCCGAACTTGGCGATGTCTTCCGTCGTGATGCTCAGTCCGAATCCTCCAGTGTTAATTCCCCGCGGACAGGACTCCCAGGTGGGGTTGTGAATGCCCAGCGGCTCAAACAGCCGCTTCTGCAAAAATTGAAGCAGCGTCTGCCCGGTCACGGATTGCAGAATGGCCGACAGCATATAGGTTGCACCCGTGTTGTACACAAAATGGGTGCCGGGCGTATGCTCCACCGGAGCCGCGAGAAAGGCCTTGGCCCAATTCCCGTCCGTGCAGCGGTCAATGGCCCCCATCGTATCCTGGTCATTCCCCGTGCCCATCATCAGCAGATGCCGGATGTTCATGGCAGCCAAATTCGGGCTGACTTCCTCCGGCAGGTCGTCCGGGAAGTACGTAACGACTTTTTCTTCCAAAGACAGCAGACCCTCGTGCACCGCGAGACCGATGGCTGTGGAAGTAAAGCTCTTGCTCAGCGAAAACAGCATGTGCGGCAGCTCCGGGGCATAAGGCCCCCACCAGCCCTCCGCAGCCACCTGTCCGCGGCGAAGCAGCATAAAGCTGTGCAGCTCAATGCCCTTGGCCTGTACCTCGTCCAGAAAATCAAGGATGGCCGCCCCGGGAATGCCCAGCGCTTCCGGTCTGCTTCTTGGTAATTGCAGGCTTGTATTTTCCATGGTTTCACACCCCTTTCGTTACAAACGTACCGCAGCCACATAGCAATTTCAAGCATTTTGTTTCCGCTTACAATCGGATTCCTTTATCGCCTTGCGTTGACCCTGTCCTGCTGTGCTATTATAATCCCTGATACCAAATCAAGATGGGAGGCTGACATGTCATGAAGTACCGCAAATTGGGCGGCACAGGCTTGGAAGTATCTAATCTTTGCCTGGGCACGATGGCTTTTGGAAGATGGATCGATGAGGAAGCGTCGGTGCAGATCCTGGATCACGCGATCGACCAGGGAATCAACTTTATCGACACCGCCAACTATTACGGCAAAGGGCAGGATGCCGACGTTCCGCACGGAACAGGCGAAAGCGAGGACATTATCGGCCGTGCCCTGAAGGGCAGACGGGATCAGGTCGTTCTGGCGACGAAAGTGGGCATCCGGTCGGGGTTCGGGAAAAATGACAGCGGCCTGTCGCGGACCCATATTTTGCGCGAAGTCGATAAGTCGCTGCAGCGCCTTCAGACGGATTATATCGACCTGTACCAGGTACATATTTTCGACCCGCACACGCCGCTGGAAGAAACGCTTCGGGCTCTGGACGACCTTGTTCGCCAGGGAAAAGTAAGGTATATCGGCTGCTCCAACTATGCCGCCTGGCAGATTGCCAAAGCGCATGCGATCAGCGAGCGGATGAACCTCGAAAAGTTCATTTCCGTGCAGCCGCAGTACAACCTGCTCTCCCGGGAAATCGAACAGGAGCTTCTGCCGTTCTGCGCCTCGGAGGACGTCGGCGTCATGGTATACAGTCCGATGGCCCGCGGGATGCTCTCCGGAAAGTACAAAGCGCCAGGGGATGCCCCGCCGGAGAGCCGCGCCGCCAGCGGGGAGAAGCCGCTGCAGCAGTATTTTACCGAGCGGAATTACGAGCTTGTCAAAAAATACGCGGTGCTTGCCGGTCAATACGAAGTCAGCCTTTCCCAATACGCGCTGTCGTGGGTGCTTAATCAGCCCGCGGTCACAGCCGCCATCATCGGTGCCAGCAAAGTGCATCACGTGACGGATGCCGCGCAGATCAGCGACTGGTCCTGGACGCCGGAAATGCTGCGGGAAGCAAGTGATGTCCGCAGTTTTACGGATGAATCACAGCCTCATTAATAAACAGTCCCGGCCGATATCTTGGCCGGGACTGTTTTTTATCATCTTCACTCGCGCGCCAGTCAACGGATGGCGATTATAACTAGGCACGTTCGGGCTCCCATTCGGCATTCAGCAAAAATGTTGCCCGTATTTCGGTTTGATGGTCCAGATCCGGCGCTGCCGGAAGATCCCTATCCCCGCTATACTTCCGGCGTTGGCGTCGGCGCCGCGTATTTCCCGTTGGAATACGTCTGGTCGATGATGCCGCGGATCTCTTTCACGCTTTTGCCCTCTTTAACCAGCGAAGCTGCCGTAAGCGCCGTCTCGACGCACACGCCGCAGCGGGTGCCGTGATCGTCCCATACCACGCTTCCGTCCGGGTTGACTTCTTTAATAAAGCAGTTCAAATTGCTTTTGTGGCCTGCACTTTCCCCGCATCCGCAGTAACATGGAATTTGGCTTAGCACTTCCTTTACCCCGGCTGCCGCCATATAGGCCGTTCTGACGGTATCGTTCGCCGGCTGCAGAAACGAAGGAAGCTGCTCCTTCCCGCCGGTCGTCTCCTGCAGATCGCCGTTTGCGGCCATCTGCTGGTGTGCGCCGTGATCGTGCTGCATCATCTGCTCCGCCGAATCCGGGCCGCCCTTATCCGAGCAGCCGGATACCAGCAGCCCGCCCAGGACGATTCCGAGCACAGACAGCCTTGCCTTACTGCCCATCATCATGTATCTCTCCTTTGATTGTTGTCCATTTTACATAGTATACCATGACGCTTGCCGGATATATAAATTCGGATGACTTCGCAGCCGGTTACGGTTCCTGATCATGTCTGACCCGAGTGCCGGCGGGGCATGGACATTTTCTTAACAGTAATTATTCCGTTTAAGATGCCGTTTTGATATAATACAGGTATCTAGCCTTTATTTCGGATTTTCACAGAAAGGTGATTGCCATGGAACAGTCCATCCATCCGTCCCAGGAATGCGACGCAACCTGCACGGGCTCAGACAATGAATTGGGCAAAATCAAAGAAGCGCTGATCGATGATCAAGCTGCCTCGCAGGTCGCCGATTGGTTTAAAGCCTTTAGTGATCCCACGCGGGTCAAGCTGATCGACGCGCTGCTGCAAAGAGAATTGTGCGTGCATGACCTGACCACCCTGCTCGGCATGGGCCAATCCGCGGTGTCCCACCAGCTGAGGTATTTGCGCAATTTGCGGATCGTCAAACGCCGCAAGGAAGGCAAAACGGCCTATTACTCGCTTGACGATACGCACATCGAACAGATTTTCCTGCAGACACTGCAGCATACCCAGCATGGATAAATATTTCTAACCCAAGACCCTCTGCCTTTGGCGGAAGGGTCTTTTCTTTTTTTGCTTTCGCGGCCAACCTAACCATCCGACGTCCCTCTTCTTTTTTATCCAGAGAAGAAACCAAGGGTTGCCGGCTCCAATAAAGGTCAATGCTGATAACAAGTAATCCTTTGATCAGGAGGCAGCTCCATATGAACAGAACGAACAGAAGCCTGCTATCCGCTTTTCTCTTTCTCTCGGTATCCTTATATGCCGGATGGAGCTTTGTATGGCCTGCAGGAGTGGCTGATGCAGAACGTGCCGATATGTTCTTCAGCCATGATTCTATTCAACAACCTAAGGTTGTTAACGGCAGCGACGGCCAAACCGGGCGGGACCCTTCCCTGGATCCGTCCCTTTTATCGGCAATGCTGCTGGCAAAGGATCCCGTACAAGCCGCGGTGCAGTTTTCCAGAACCCTATGGCTGGACGGAAGCATGAATAACAGCCCGGATGTCGTCATTCTGGCCGATCCCCAGGATAAACCAGGCGCACTTGCGGCAAGCCGTCTTCTGCTTTTTTCAAAGAATGGAACGATGCTGTTTACAGGCAAATATGTAACACCGGAGGCCACCCTAATCGAGCTTGTCCGGCTTCGTCCTTCCGGTCTTGCTTCGCAAAGCGGAGTGCAGGTGATTGCAGCGGGCGACATACATCAGCGGGTTATCGATCAGCTCCGCAGGCTGGGCCTTCGCACCGAGCGAATTCAGGCTGCGGCGCCCGAAGCTCTGGCGGGAGCAGTGGATGCTTATACGGCACAGCTGTCCGGCAAACATAACCGAGCCGTGATCATGCTCCCCTTGGATCAAAAGCCGTTCTCCTCCTCTATGCTCCACCTTTTGAAGGAAAAAGAGGGCTCCCTCCTTTTCGTCAAGCGGTTTTTCATTCCAAGGGAAACCTTTCAGGCGTTAGAACAGCGAGACGGCGGTTCAAATATCTACATTCCAGGTTCGCTGGAAGCGGTCTCCAAACAGGTGGAGCGTAGGCTGCAGCGTTATGGAGAGGTGACAAGAATATCGGGGGACTAGCAGGAGCTTCCCAAACGGCAGCGGGCGGCACCGCATACAGCGGACCGCCCGTTATTTCGTACACTACAGTTTTGGGATCGTTTCATTATTTCAGCTTCAGCACCCGCATTGCATTTAAGACGGCCAGCAGGGTAACGCCGACATCGGAGAAGACGGCTTCCCACATCGTTGCGATGCCAAAGGCTCCAAGCAGAAGGAAGATCCCTTTGACTGCCAGCGCAAAAACGATGTTCTGCCATACGATTTGGCGCGTACGCCCTGCAATGCCAAGCGCGGTGACGATCTTGGACGGCTCATCGGTCATAATGACGATATCCGCCGCCTCGATGGCAGCATCCGATCCCAGGCCGCCCATCGCGATCCCCACGTCGGCTCTCGCCAGCACCGGCGTATCGTTCATGCCGTCCCCGACAAAAGCGATTTTTTCCTTGGGCTGCTTCAGCCGGTTCAGCCGTTCCATATGCTCTACCTTATCCTGTGGAAGAAGCTCGGCATGCACCTCGCTCACGCCAAGCAGCTTCCCGACCTTCTCCGCCACCGGGCGCGCATCGCCTGTCAGCATAACCGTCTGTTTGCCCCGCTGTTGAAGCGCGCCGACCGCCTGAGCCGCATCTTCCTTCACCTCGTCCGAGATGAGCAGATAACCGGCGTATTCTCCGTTCACGGCCACATACACGACGGTCCCCTGCGCATCCGGCTGCTGAGCCGCAATGCCTTCCTCCTTGAGCAGCTTTGCGTTGCCGGCCAATACTTCCACACCGTCCAATTTCACGTGAACGCCGTGTCCCGCAGCTTCATTGTAGTCCTGTATGCGTGACGCATCTAATTCTTTCCCGTAGGCTTCCCTGATCGATTCGGCAATGGGATGGCTCGAATGAAGTTCGGCGAAGGCTGCATATTCCAGCAGCTGTTCAGGGCTGATTCCGACGTGGGCCGGACGGGTTTCGGTCACCCGGAACGTCCCCTTGGTCAGCGTGCCGGTCTTGTCGAACACAACGTATTTCACATCATTCAAGGCTTCCAGGTAATTGCTCCCCTTGATCAGGATGCCCGCTTTGGAAGCGGCGCCGATGCCTCCGAAAAATCCGAGCGGAATCGATACGACCAGCGCGCAGGGACACGAAATGACGAGAAAGATCAGCGCCCGGTAGATCCAGTCGGAGAATGTCGCGCCGCTCACCACGAGCGGGGGTACGAGCGCAAGAAGCAGGGCGACGATGACGACGACCGGTGTATACAAACGGGCGAACTTCGTGATGAAGTTCTCGGTAGGGGCCTTGTTGCTGCTGGCGTTTTGGACGAGGTCCAAAATTTTGGCCGCGGTGGACTCCCCGTAAATCTTGGTCACCTCGATCGTAAGGACGCCATTTTTGTTGATGAAGCCGCTCAGCACCTCATCGCCCGCTTCCAGCTCACGCGGTACGGACTCGCCGGTAAGCGCCGAAGTGTCCGCCATCGACCGGCCCTCGGTCACTTTGCCGTCGAGCGGGATCTTCTCTCCCGGTTTGACGATAATCAAATCGCCGACCTGGACTTCCTCGGGCGTCACCTGCTTCGTTCCGTCCCCTGTCTTCAGGTTCGCATAATCCGGCCGGAGATCCATCATGGCGCTGATGGATTTACGCGAGCGGTTAACCGCGATGCCCTGGAACATTTCACCGATCTGGTAGAAGAGCATGACGGCAACCCCTTCGGGATACTGTCCTACGCAGAACGCCCCAATCGTCGCAACCGACATCAGGAAGTACTCGTCAAACACCTGGCCCCTAAGGATGTTGCGGAGCGCCTGCAGGACGATGTCTCCTCCGGTAATGAGATAGGCCACCAGAAACATGGCAAGCTCGGCCCACCCCGTGACCGGCAGCAGCATCGCGGCCGCCGTGATCACCGCCCCTGCAGCCAGGCGGATCGACATGACCCGGATGCCGGAACTGCCGTGATCATGCGAATGACCGTGATCATGGCCGTGGGCATGATCATGTGAATGACCGCCCGCTCCGTGGTCATGACCTTCGTGGGAATGACCGTGATCATGCGCGTGCCCATCATGATGATGGCCGCGGGACCTTTGCGGATGATTTCCTGCCGCTTTCGGGACCAGCTCACGCACGCTGACATGCGGCTCTAATTTTTTGACTTTCTTCGTAATCTCCGATATCAATTGGCCTTGATCTTCTGAGGATTCAAAAGTCAGCGTTTGCTTGACGAAATTGACGGAGCAGGAAGAAACCCCGTCCATCTTCCGGACCCCATCCTCGATCTTCATGGCACAGTTTGCACAATCCAAGCCCTCGAGCAGCAGCTCGCGCTTCACCTTAGAGACGGCTTCAGTCATCAAAATGCCTCCGATCCAATCACGAATATAATATGAGCATATATTCATATATAAACTTGTTAAGCACATTATATTCAGGGATGGAGAAGAATGTCAATCAGCTTTTCCGGGCTTTTCCACCAATGATGGAAAAAACGAAAAAAAAGGCAGAGGCTGTTCCCCTGCCTTTTCTTGCAGCTCAACCGGTCTCATCCGAGACGCACGACATCATCAGCTCCCGGTATTTCCCCGGCGTCACGCCCTCGATCTTTTTAAAAGCCCGGATAAAGACAACGTCGCTCGTATATCCGACCAATTGCGCGATTTGGGCATTTGTGAATTCCTTGTCTGCCATATGGCGTTTGGCAAGCTCAATCCGTTTCTTGGCGATATGGTCGCTGAGATTGATCCCGCTCTGTTTTTTGTAAAAGGTCGAGACGTACTGCGGCGTCATGTCGAAGTGATCCGCCACCATGCCAAGCCCCATGTTTGAATCGGTGAAATGCTCATCCACAAACTGATCCATGTCCTGCAGAAGCTGGGCGCTGTGGCCGCTCTTGTCCGCAACCATGCTCTCCGCCAAAATTTCATACAGCCGCTTCATCCGTTTGTGCATTCCTTCGGCCGTTTCATAGGAGAAGATGTCCTTCACCAGATCGATATCGGGTCCGAGAATGTCATTCTGGTCCACGCCTGTGGCGTTCATAATTTTTAAATATGTACTGGTGATGTTAAAGAACAGGCATTTCCCGTATTCCGGCGTAATGCTGCCCGATTCGAAATTCATCGCGTAAATCGTGTCCAGCAGCTGCAGGGCATGGTCGGCGTCACCGCTCCTTACGAAATTAATCAGCTGTACCTCAATATCGACCGGGTAGTAATAATGGGAGTGCACATCTGTAATGTCCTGAAAATAAATGATCGTCCCGCCGCCCTTAACAATCCGGAATTCTAGGGCAGACGCCGCTTCCGCATAGCTCTCGCTGATGCTCTTCGCACCGCTGTGAGGCAGGCCCACCGCTACGGTAACATCGATCTTGAAGCGTTCCTCGATCATGCCTTTGAGCCCTGTGGCCAGCTCACGGGTCACCCTCTCGCCGCCCTCGGCCTGTTCCGCGGCAAAGTTGCACACGATCGCTACCCGGTCCCGGTCCAGCTCAACGGCAAACGCCTTGTGCGGATATTCGATCAGATCCGTGCCGATATTGGATACGATAAAACGGGCAAGCGCCCACTGCTCCTCGCTCGGCTCCGCGTTGAACCTTGCGATGCTGTCCAATTGGACGACCATGACCGAGAAATCGTCACTGACGAACGTAATATCCATAAACCGCAGCGACTGGCCGCCTTCCCGGGACGCGTCGACATCCATCTGCCCCCGGAGCAGGCGCAGCAGGAAGTTGGAGCGGATGACGGGCGTCTGCTGGGCGAGCAGGCTGCGTAAATTTTTTTCGGTATGCAGGGAGCCTTCGATAGACTGCAGGATCAGCTCGTATTCGTTGACCTGCGGCCTTCCGCTCCATTCATTGCCCCTGAGAATGGCATTGACCGTTTTACGCAGCGGACTGTAATTTCGGTAAGCGAAGATGAAGGCTGCGGTCAATCCCACGGCCAGACAAAGGGCGAACAGGATCAGCGCCCACTGCTTGATCAGAATGATCTGCTGCATGAAGACGCTTTTGGGCGTAACGAGCACGTATTTCCATCCTTCCTTTTCGGATGAGGTATACGATACCATTTTCTGATCGCCATTAATCGTTTGATTGAACAACCCGCCGGTCCCCGTGATCCGGGACAACAATTCGCCCGGCAGCGGCTGGCGGTCCGTCGCCATGATCGTGCGTCCGTCCGAATTCACGATGTAGATCGAGCTGTCGCTCGCGGATTCAATTTGGGCAAACATTTCCTTAATCTGACTCTCGTCGATCAGAATGACGAAGGTTCCCGTAATATCGCGCCGGTCCCGCCCCGGAAGCGACTGGGCGAAGGTGATGACGTTCAGCGGCGTTTTCTCGATGCTCTGCATCGGATCATACTCGGCGGTCCGCAGCAGCGTGGCCGATGGAAGATAATCCATCGTATGGAAGCTTGTGAGCATGCTTTCCCGCCAGCGGTCGTAACTCATGCCCTGATAGCTGTAATACATATCGTAAAATTTGTGCGAATCGGTGAGAAGCCCGGGCCTCAGCACCAGATCGCTGTTGCGGAAATAGACATAGTAATCCAGGATAAAGTTCGTCAGGCTCCCCTGTCTTGACATGGTGTTCCGCATAAATTCGATGAACTGGTACCGGTCGGGACCGCCTGCATCCTGGTCCAGTTTGAGCAGATACTCCAGCTTCGGATCGAAAATGATCTGCTGGGCCAGCTTTTGCACTTCGCTTAATTTGCTGTCCAGGGACAGCTTGAGCTGCTCCAGCATCGCTTGATTGGAACGGTTGGCACCGCTTTCCAAACTTGCTTCGACTTTGGTGTACAAGAAGGCTCCCATCGAGACCGGGATGAGCAGCAAAACCAGATTGGAAATCAGCATCGTCATCCACACGCTTCGCAGATGACCGATTCCAAGCGGACGAAGCAGCCGTTTCACCAAGCATTCCCCCTACCTTGTTCATGTATCGACCGACATGCGCATCAATGAAACTTGTATGTTCATTATAATGCAAGGGACAGGGCTCCGGGCAGTTTTTTATTCCTTGATGGCGCCGATCAGCACCCCTTTGACGAAATACTTCTGCAGGAATGGATACAGGCAGATAATCGGCAGGGTCGAGACGATGATGGTGGCGTATTTGATCGTTTCGCCGATCGCATACTTGTCGTCCGCAGCCACGCCAGTGGACATGGAATCGGTGGAATTGGCGATGAGGATTTCGCGCAAAACGAGCTGCAGCGGGTACATCGTCCGGTCACGCAAATACACCAGCGCCGAAAAATACGAGTTCCAATGCCCAACCGCATACCAAAGAATCATGACTGCGATGACCGGCATCGACAGCGGAATGACGATTCGGAACAAAATGGTCATCTCGCCGGCTCCGTCGATTTTGGCCGATTCTTCGAGCGACACGGGTACGCCCTGGAACGCCGTCCGCATAATGATCAGGTTAAACGTGGAGATCGCTCCCGGGATCAGCAGCGCCCATGGCGTATTCATCATGCCGAGCTTGCCGACAAGGATGTACGTCGGGATCAGTCCGCCGCTGAACACCATCGTCAGAACGATCGCAAACATCATCAGGTTTTTAAAATACAGGTTCCGGCGCGACAGCACATAAGCCCCCAGAGCCGTCATAAACAGGTTAATGGCCGTTCCTGCGCCTACGTAAAACAGCGTATTCCGGTACCCGCTTGTGATCATCGGGTTCTTGAAGACGGCTTTGTAAGCCTCGAAATTAAATCCGAGCGGGCGCAGGAGGATGCCCCGGTGCTGGATAAAGCTCGCCGCATCGCTCAATGAAGCGAATAATACATACAGGAACGGGTACAGTGTAACGAAGCAGAGCAGCAGCATTAGCAGCGAATTGATCACGCCGAATACCTTTTCGCCGTTCGTTTGTGCAATCATCGGACGATCCCTCCTACCACAGTTTGTTTTCGGACACGCGCTTGCTGATGGCATTTGCCGACACGATCAGAATCAGGCTGATGACGGAATTGAACAGGCCGACCGCCGCGGTAAAGCTGTAGCTCGCCTCCAAAATCCCTTTTCGGTATACATAAGTGGAAATGACATCGGCCGTTTCGTAAGTCAGCGGATTGTACAGCAGAAGCACCTTCTCGCTGCCTACCGACAGCATGTGCCCCATATTCAGAATGAGCATGATGACAATCGTGGGCATGATGCCCGGTATGGTGATATGGAACGTTTGTCTCCAGCGGCTTGCGCCGTCGATTTTGGCCGCCTCATACAGCGTTGGGTCGATATTGGCGATTGATGCCAAATAGATGATGGAGCCCCAGCCGATGCCCTGCCAGATGCCGGACGATACGAAAATAAAACGGAACCAGCCGGCCTCCTTCAGAAAATCGATCGGATCGACGCCGATGAACCCCAGCAGCTGATTGATCAATCCGTCACGGCTTAGGAAGTCAAACATCATCCCCGCGACGACGACAATCGAAATGAAATGCGGTAAATAGGAGATCGTCTGCACGAATCGCTTGAACGCCATTTTGCGGATCTCGTTCAGCAGCAGCGCCAGCAGGATCGCCGCCGGAAAACCAAACAGCAGATCATAGACATTGATGAGGACCGTATTGCGGATGAGCCTCCAGAAATAAATGCCGTTAAAAAAGCTGTCAAAATGCTTGAAGCCGACCCATGGGCTTCCCCAGATCCCTTGTGCCGGCGAGTAGTCCTTAAAGGCGATCAGGAGACCGTACATCGGTCCGTAATGAAAGATCAAGTAATACGCAATGACGGGGAGCGCCATGACATAAATGATCCAGTTGCGGCGGAGATCCTTCCGGATGGTTTGCCCCGTGGTTAGATCGGTCCGGCTGCGCAGCGGGCGCTTCTTCATCAGTTTCTTATCGGTTACCTGCCACATGTAACCCCCTGCCTTTCCTGCGGATTGTGGTGTTGGAACAAGGGGCGAGCCGGGAAGCGGACATCCCCTGCCCGGCATCTTCGCCGCCTTATGCTTTTTGATTAACGCTTATTGAACCGGTCAAGGGCGGACTGCTGGATTTTGATCGCGTCGTTAATGCCCATCGCCTCGATTTTCTTCACGTACTTATCGAAGTTGTCGATCGGCTCCGCGCCCATGATGAATTTGAGGAACATCTCGTCCTTATACGTGTTGATGTCCGTCATGATCGAAGCGAATTGGGAGCTCTCGTCCTTGGTCGGCGTCACGAGCGGCATTTTGCGTTCCCCGGTCGGCTGGGACCATACGGTCAAGGCATCCTTCTGGTTCGGGAGGGCCAAATACTGCATCTGGAATTCATCGCTCAGCACGAACGGAGCGCTCCACGTCGAACGGTTGTGCTTTGCAAAGGATTGCTGGAGACTGACGCCGCTAGGCGGGTTCAGCACCTCTGGCAGGAAGACCGGCTTACCGTCCTTCATTGTATACGCTTCTCCCTCTTTGCCGTAGTTGAACAGGAGATCGCCCTGTTCTCCGTAGGCATAGTCCAGCCACTTGACCGTTTCGGTCGGGTTCGTATTGCTGGTCGAGATGGCGGCGCCGATGCCGTTCGTGGCGAAATCCTTTTGCCCCCAAATCGGCTTATCGCCTTTGTTCAGTACCGGATACGGAGCGGCCACCAGGTTGAATTTCGGATCCTTATCCTTCATCAGGTTGGCGTATTTGCCGATGCCGCCGCCGTTATACGTTGGAGCGGCGCCCAGCTGGTTGCCGGTCATTTTGGCATCGAACAGCTTGTCGTTCGGAGCGGCGAAATCCTTGTCAAGCAGCCCTTCCTTATACCATTGGTTCATTGTGGCTAGAAATTCCTTATACTCCGGCTGGATCGGTCCGTATTTGACGCTGTTGTCGATCTGGTAGAAGCCGTAGTTGATGCCCCATGCGCCAAGGAAAGGCGCATCCGTGCCGATATCGTCCTTCGTAAAATACAGCGGAATTTCATCGGCTTTCCCGTTGCCGTTCGGATCCTTCTCCTTAAACGCTTTGAGCACTTCATGCCATTCGTCGATCGTCGTCGGCATCTGAAGGCCAAGCTTATCGAGCCAATCCTTGCGGATCGACGGGCCGTAGAAGACACGGACCTTATCGCCGCCGCGGAAGAACGGGAACATATAAAGGCTTCCGTCGTCGGTGGTCACCTGCTTTTTCCAGTCGGGATGCTCATCCAGCAGTTTTTTCAAATTCGGTGCATATTGGTCGATCAAATCGTTCAGCTTAATAATTTTGTTGTCCTGGATCGCCTTCTCCGGTCCCCCCGGATACCCAATCCATGAAGTTTCGATTACGTCCGGCAATTTCTCGGAGACCATCATGAGGTTGAACTGCTCCTGAGCCTGGGTGGAGTCGGTCGGCGGATGCTGGAAGTCCACTTTCACGCCAGTAATCCGTTCCAGTTCCTTATACATGCCCATTTCCGCGTACGTTTTCATTTGGGCGGCTGCAGCGGGGTGCATGCTGACCCAATAGGTCAGGTGGGTTAATTTTTCCGGTTCGGCTGTTTTTCCGCTAGTGGACGCCTCCCCTTTCGCCTGATCGTTCCCCGAGGTGCCGCCGCAGGCCGCAAGCGACAGAACCAGGGCGGCTGCAAGCACCGCAGTGCCCCATTTTTTAGCTGCTTTTTTTCTCATGTAAGCGCCTCCTTTTTGAAATCAATCCAGTTGACCGGACTCTGATTTAATGTGAAGCTGCCGGTACCCAAAGTATAGGGAACCTGCCTGTTCCTGCGATACTGCCGCTTTGAAAGGAGCGCAGTATTTTCGTAAGATGACGGACTGATCTTTTTAATGCTGCCTTAACTTTTCTTCATCCGGGCGGCTAATCCTGGACCCGCACAAGCCTTATTGCACGCAGCTTTACCGCGTCAGCATGCCAGATTTCCGTGAATTTGGGAGACGGGTCCTTCAGTTTGGAAGAACGGAGCGTCAGCCTATGGATTCCGGGCTCCAGCCACGTCACTTGTCCCAATCGGGACCGTATCGGGATGTAGGGATGCTGGCATGATGGAGAATCCGGATCCTCCCCGTCTTCCGCCGGATCGGTAACCAGGCAGCTGCCATCCGTCTCCAAGACGACCGGTTCCGGATACAGCCCGGGCCAATCCTGATCGTGCCGCTTGAAGCTGATCAGCATCAGTTCATAGGTGCCCGGCTGAACGAGCTTGAAGGTCCACTCCGCCTGCCGCAGCGCCGGAATCCCCGCTGCCTCGTCTTCCTCCCTGACAAGGGTTACGCTCGCTTGGGGGACATCCAGCTGCAGCCGGCCGCCGTCAAGCTGCGTTAACGTCCGGTCGAAATCTGGCTCTCCGGCCATTTCCAGGGCAATAACCGTCACATGCTCGTCAGCCGGTTCGGTTGGAAGCTCCACCTTGAGCACATGCAGATCGAGCCCCTCGTCAACCGATTGCCTGAACGCCAGTTCTTTTTTCTGCGGATCATCGGCCAGGCAGTATATACGCGATACCTCGCCGCGGATGCCGTGCATCACCAAGCCGCCCGCAGGCCATTTGTCGTTATGAACGTGCACATACACTCGTCCCGGGCGGGTTGTCACCGCTCCAAATTCCAGCTCGGCCGGAAACGGGCTGCCTTCGGTGCCGTAAATGGCTTCGCTGTTCCGCCGCGTCCATTCTCCGACCTCCCGCAGTCGCTCCGCGGACAGCTCCGGAATCGTTCCTTCCGGCGTTGGACCGACATTCAAGAGCAGGTTGCCTCCCTTGCCAATGACGTTTACCAGCTTCTTGATCACCGCCTCCGCCGTCTTCCAAACCTGGTCCCGGTCCGTGTAGCCCCATGACTGGTTCAGGGTCATCGGCGTTTCCCACGGCCGCTGATCTTCACCGCTCATCCCGATCTCGTTATCGCCCTTGGAGACATAATCGCCCATGCCGATGAAGTGCGACACCCTGGAATTAATGAGGCAGTCCGACTGCATACCTTTCACAAAGGCCACGATATCACGGCTGTCCGCTTCGGATAACCCGCCCGCCGTATCAAACCAGAGCAGGCCGACCGGCCCGTAGGAAGTGAGCAGCTCCTTCAGCTGCGGCTTCGCCTTGCCTTCCCAGTATTCGGGAAAGTGCTTCTCCGCCAGATTGTAATCCCACGTGTTGTTATGTTCTTTGTGCAGCGAATGGGGATGGTGCCAGTCAATCACATGCGAATAGTAAAAGCAGAGTACGATTCCCGCCTCGCGGCAAGCCTCGGCAAGTTCCTTCATCGGATCGCGCCCAAATGGCGTCGCGTCCACGATGTTGAAGGGATCGGCTTTGGAGTGGAACATCGCAAACCCGTCATGATGCTTGGCCGTGATAACGATATATTTCATCCCTGCGTCTTTGGCCAGCTGTACCCAGGTTGCCGCGTCAAACTGCTGCGGATTAAAATCCCCGGCCAGCTTCTCGTACTCGCGGACGGGGATCTTGTCGGCATACATGACCCATTCGCCCTTGGCCAGCGCTGCATACAGTCCCCAGTGGATGAACATGCCAAACCTCGCATCCGTCCACCATGCCGTGGCCGGATCGCTTCGCTTGTGCACTTCTTGCTCTCCCATACGTGTTGCCCCCTTCTACCAATACGGCTTCCAGTCCCGGGTTACGCGAACCAGTGCCTCGTACATGTAATAGTCGCCCCAGATGCAGCACTCGTCGACGCCGTTTCCGCCCGGCTTGCTGTAAACCGCATGCAGCAGAATGCCGTTCGACTCCGGCACGTGCCAGGTCATATAATGATCGATCAGGGATTTCAACATCCGCAGCGCGGCATTTTCGTACAGCCGTTTCAGCGGGTCGGTCAGCGGCAGATGCGCCGCGGTCTCGATCAGGCCGCAGACCGCAATCGCCGCAGCGGAGCTGTCCCGCTCTTCATCCCCTTCTGTAAATACGAGATCCCAGTAGCATACCTCGTCCTGCGGAAGCCGGTTCAGGAAGTAATTCGCGAGCCTGGACGTCAACTGCAGGTACCTGTCATCGCCGGTGTAGCGGTAGGAGAGCGGGAAGCCGTAAATCCCCCACGCCTGTCCGCGCGACCAGCATGAATCGTCCGCCTGCCCCTGCGCGGTGGAGCCGTACTTCGGCTGTCCCGATGCGATATCCATATAAAAGGTGTGATAACTGGACGCATCCTCCCGAATGAGGTGCTCCGCCGATTTCCGGGCGTGCGACTCGGCCGCAGCCTTATATTTGGGGTTACCGGTGACGTCCGATGCCCAGTACAGCAGCGGCAGATTCATGAGGCAGTCAATGATGATCCTCCCCTGCTGCCTGGGATCCTGGAGATTTCCCCAAGCCTGGATGATCCCCGCCTTGTCCCAGTAACGCTCCATCAGAAGATCCGCTGCCTGAACGGCGAGCGTCTTGGCCTCTTCGCTGCCGGTCAGCTTGTAGGCTGCCACGCAGGACAGCGTATAGAGAAATCCTAAATCATGCGTGTCCGTATAGCGACGTTCCTCCACTCTCCTGCGGTAGCTATCCAGCTGGCCCTCCGCGGCGGCGCGGTACTTGGCATCGCCGGTCGTTTCGTAAGCGAGCCACAGCATCCCGGTCCAGAATGCCGGCGTCCACTCCGTGTTTCCGGTCTGCCGGTATACCAGATTCGTGCTGGCCTCCGACGGAAACGTGTCCTGAAATGTCTGGAGATTCCGGTCCACCTGGCGCCGAATAAATTCCATAGCCTCCAGGCACCTTTCCCGCGTAAGCCCGGAGTCCTCCTTATACCTCCCTGAATTCTTGATGTCCTCGTCCTTCACCTGCTTCATCGCTGCCACCCTCCATGATTGTTGATATTGGCGTTCGTCATGAACTGAATTGTAACCAGGCCATGCACGCTTCACAATCGCCGTTATTCGTGGTAGCACTGCCGTTTTTTCTGGTTGCAGCAGGATATGAAAATTCGTCGGTCTCCGAAAAAAACGTCAGGAAGGTCTTCAAGCCGGGATCGAAACCGATGTCTACAAGGTCTATAAACCTGCAGCGGCATCGAGCCGAGCACGAAAAAAACGACCCGGCTGCGGCGGCTCGTGAAAGCTCCGCAAATACACGGATCGTTTGAAGTTCAGGGTCAGGGGATCTCGATATGAAAAGTTTCCCGCAGTCCGCGGGACCCTTCGTCGGTAATGTGCAGCGCCCGCGTTCCTTCCATGCGCCGCAGCCATCGCAGCTCGAGCAGCCGCTCAAGCATCGCACTGCCCAACGAGCCGGCCAAATGCGGCGTGCGCTCGCTCCAATCGAGGCATTTGCTGCAGAAGCTGCGCCGCTTTTTCCGGACCGCTTCCACATCGATGCCCATATGTTCGAAGAAGGCGCTCCCTTCCCCGGTAACAGCAAAGGCGTCCGCTTCCTCGCGGATGACGCCGGCTTCGATCATCGCGTCCCTCAGGCGGATGCCAAGGTCTCCTGCGACATGATCGTAACACGTTCTCGCCCGCCGCAGGTGGCGGTTTTCCTCGGATTGCCTGAGCGACTTGATTTCAACCGGCGGCGCAAGCAATAGCAGCGTCTCCACCACGGCAGCCACATCATGGCTCTTCAAGCCGTAATACCGGTGCCTTCCCTGCTTGTGCATGGCGATCATCCCCGCTTCTTCCAGCTTGGCCAAATGGTAACTCGCCGTCTGCGGGGTGATTCCCGCCATATAGGCCAGCTCGCTCGCCGGATGAAACCGTCCGTCCATCATGGCGGTCAGCATCGCCGCACGCGATGGATCGCTGATCATGGCCGCGGGATGAGCCGCAACCGGTCCTGCCTTCATCCTGCCCCCTCCTTTGCATTCCACATTTCGATGAACATTGTAATATGAACCGGTTACAATGTTCAAGTACATATCAACAAGGAGGCGTTTTTCCATATGACTGCAACAGATCCGCAAACCCGTGCCATCACCCCGAAAATTTTATATTACGGCATGCCTGTCATCCTGATCACCACGCGTAACGAAGACCACACAACCAATATCAGCCCGATCTCTTCTTCCTTTGCGCTGGGGGACAACATCGTCCTGGGCATTTCAACGAGCAGTAAAGCTTATGATAATTTGAACCTTCACCCGGAATGCGTCATCAATCTTCCTTCCGCCCCGCTGTGGGAGAACGTGGAGCGAATCGCCCCTTATACCGGGAGAACCGTTGTCCCTGAGTTCAAGGAAGCCATGGGGTTTACGCACGAAAAGGATAAGTTCGCCGCAGGCGGCTTCACCCCCGCCGATTCCGAAGCCGTGCAGCCATCGCGCATATCCGAATGCCCGATCCAGATTGAAGCACAGGTTCTGCGGATGACGGTGCCGGAATACGATCCGTTCTTCGCGATCGTGGAAACCCGTGCCGTCCGGGTCCATGCCCATGGTGACATCCTTATTGGAGATCATCATATCGACCCGCGGCGCTGGAATCCGCTCATTTACAATTTCCGTCACTACTTCGGTCTGGGAGATCAGCTGGGAGCAACCTTCCGGTCGGAAACGTAAGCCCTATTTGCCACCAAGTTTATTCAACCGGGTTTCTCTAAACAAAAAAAGGCCCTCAAAGACGCACTGTCTTTGAGGGCCTGCCGGCCGAAATTCTAACGTATGCTTGCGTTTATTGCTTATTTCCTGTCAGCGGCAGCAATCGGAGCAGCATACCGCCGTCCCCGTCTGGCCCTGGCGGTTCTTCCGTCCCGGCTCATCCTTGATGATATACAGCTGACGGAAGCCGACCCGTTTCAAGAATCGGGCCGCCTGTTTGCTCTGCCGACTGCTGCCGCCCAGAATCACAACCGGCTCGGAGGTGGAGAGCTCCTTTTTCCAAAGATACGGCAGCCGGCCGAGCGAAATATTGACCGTGCCGTTCTCATGCTCCCGCAAATAATCCACCGGATCTCTCACGTCCAGCATTTTGATGTCTTCCTGATCCCTGGCGATGACCTTCAAATCGTCGGGATGGATGGGCGTAAGTCCATGGACAGGCAGGATATTCCGAAGCAGCCATACTCCAATGACGATAACGGCTGCCAGCAACAACCAAATCATCCGCTTTCCTCCCTGGTTATATTGTAGCGAGGGATCATGTCCTTAGCCGCTTCACAGCAGCATAGTGCTGCCATACAGCAAAAAGGCGATAATCGGACAAGCATCCATTAACATTTTCTATAAGTCATTAACAAATTTGATTATAACCCCGGGAAGGAAATTGTCAATGCGGATGTGACCTGAACCCAGACTATTTATGGTCCGTATATTTCAAATTCCCAAATGGAATAACCGTACTGCGTTGCTCTTTCCACGCCATACATCCTGACGTATCGGGAGTTCGTCTCCTCGAAAGTGATAGTTTCAAGACCTCCCTTTCCTTCGGTCGTAGTGTAAACGTCTCTCCAATTTGCTTCGGAGGACGGATCGTCGGTCACTTGAATTTTATAGCTCTTCCCATAGGCCGCTTCCCAATACAGTCTCACTTCATTGATCGGTTTACGCTCCCCCAAATCCACGTAGATCCAACCCGGATCGACCCCGCGCTTGGTTCCAAATCTTGTGGACATGTCACCGTCGGTTGCATAGGGGGCGGTGTCTACCGTTCCATCGTTCGATGATCCGACAGCCGGCCGTCCCAGGGCTAGATTCGTTCGGGGAAGCGGTTCCTCATGCTGTACCGGCAAAATCGTCACATCGCTATAATAATCTTTGCTCAGAAAGTTCATCTCTTGAAGTGTGGCAGCGGGCGTGCTGCTTCCCGGCATATACACGTTCTCGAACAGCAAGCCGGTAATCATGGCTCCATCCTGCCCGTTGATTTTGGCGAAGCTTTCTCCCGCGTCGCGTACCGTAATATCCTTCACTGTGACGCCGCTAACCGGCCCAACGCCAAGGTTTCCTCCGTTAACAGTAAACATCGTCATCCATGCGCTGTTGTCCTCATTTTTGCCGCTGATATCCTCGACGTCCATCCGTTCGAACTTGACGTTCTGGACTGTTCCGGTACCGTATTTATGGTGAATGGCAAAGCCCACGGCCGCCTTGTAGACGACACCGTCCCGGAAAGTAATGTTCCGCTGGTCCTGAAGAACGCCCTGGCCGATCTTGAATCCGTAGCATTTCGTCCAAGCAACGGCATCCTCGATTAAGACATTCTCAACAGGCTCGGGTTGGCCCGGCCATGGCACCTTGCCCGAGGCAATATCCGTATCTTCCGCCCAAGCTTTTGTGGAGTAAGGGTCATCCAACGAGATGCCGATGGAATGGCGCACCACGACGTTTTGCGACTCCGTCACGTCAATGCCGTCGTTTTCTCCCATATTCAGGCTGTTCAACATTTTTAAATTGGTAAACCTCAGATCGTTGGAACGAACCGGTACCACCGCCCAGGCGGACGACTCCCGAATGAGTATCCCGTCCATCGAAAAATGGGACGTTGCGATCGGAACGACCAGGTTGTTGATCATTCCGGTGCCGTTTGTGCTCTTATCGTCATGGAGAGCCTGCCCGTTACCGTCGATCGTACCGCGGCCGTAAATCCGGATGTTGGTGGAATGGAAGGCTGTTGAAATCCACCAGGTTGCTGGCCGGCCCATCGAATCCTTAAACCAGTGCTCGGCATAATCTGCGGTCTTGCCCGTACCGACGAACGTAGCGCCAGGTTCCATGTACAGTGCCGTATTGCTCTTAAGCGTAAGATTGCCGATATAGTACGTTCCGGCGGGCACGTAAACAATACCCTGAACCCCGCCTCCCTTATCGGTCCCATAGGCGCCTGCATCGTCAATCGCCTGCTGAATGGCGGCCGTTCTCTCCGCAACGCCTGTATTTTGTCCGTTTGTATCAACATCGTAAGGGGCTTCCGTAATATTGAAGATCCCTTGGCCTTCCTTAGCCGGCACATCGGTTTCCGCCGGATCGGCTGCGATCACCAGCCGGGTAGCCCGGCTGTTCATCATAACAATCAGGTACTCATCGGAGGGTGCTGTGAAGGTCAGCGTTGTTCCGACAATTTTATCCGCCGTAATGCCGAGTTTCTTCGGACTGATCGAGTATTCATATACTTTGTCCGTGTTCAGAATGGTAAGCTCGTACGTAACCGGACCTTTGGACAAGGAGAAATGGGCATAATCATAATCACCGAATCCCTTGACCACGGGAATCTCCACCCCGTTGGCTTTGAGCGTATAGTTGGCCGATGCGGCATAACGCTCAGATGGAGCATATTTATAGATCGTGGCTGGCACTGACTCGGCAGCGACCCTCTCCACGAATGCTTCCGCCTGAACATTCGTCCCACTCATCCATAGCGAAACAACCAGCGTGATCACCGACAAAGCGTAAGACCATTTTTTCATCTTAGCCACCGAAATCGCCTCCTTCAGTTGTCCGTAAACCCTTTCCGTGTGATGGAATTTGCACGGCTTAAGTGCTTTTGTATGCCTGTTTATAAAGCCCCCGGCATTTCAAGCACAATCTGCGGAACTTCTGAAAGCCCAAACCTGACAAAAGCATATCGCTGCACATATATCGGGGTATCGGGAGAGAGATCCTTGTCCGTCCATCCGGGTTTGTTCTTAAAGCTGTCCGGGCCCACCTTATATACCTCGCCTTTGACATGGTGATGAGGACCAAGCACATTCCGGCAGCTCCCCGTAAGTTCCAATTCGATTCGATTCGCCCCCGGCTGTAAGTACGGCGTAATATCGCCCTCATACGGCTCCCACACGAAAGCACGGATCTCCCTTCCGTTAATTCTCAGGCGGCTGACAATGGCATCCGGCGGTTCACGGAACTGCCAAAGTGCCCGATTCCAACCGTTTTGCGGCACGACGACGGTCTGCTCCAGTGTGACCGAACCTGCAAAAAATGGAAATCCCTGCCCGGCTAGGTCATTGGCATGAATCTCAGCGGGCTGCTCGGCCAGGAAAAAAGGTCCCTCGTTAAAAACGGCACGGCGTTCCCCGAACGACCACGGCGATGCAGACTGAACCGAAAAGTCTCCCAGCACATAGATGCTTTCCAGCTCCGTTTCCAGCGTGAGCTTGTTGCCTTCGGATTCGAATTGTTCAGCGCGTTCCAATGCCCGGCTTACCTCGGCAGAATGGAGAAAAGTTGTCGTCAAACCGATTCGGTTGACGCCCTTTTGGATCAGCCCCCGGATATCCACTTTTTTAAAGGAAGTGTCTATCCACCAGCCTGCGGCTACGGATTCAAGCGGTTGACCGTTGATCATTATCTGAAACCGCTCGGGATTTTCCATGATAACAAACATGGGTTGGTTTGCCGCTGGGCTCACCTGGCTTAAAAATTTGTATTCCAGCTCAACCTTGACGGGACGGCCAAGCTGAAGTAAATGATCTTGAACGCGAAACATCGGAACAGGTTCAGACCACTTGCCGTTTTCGACCCGGAAACGGCATGTGTCAAGCGTCAGGCAGTTCATGCTCGCTGCGGTGATCCTCCACGGCTCATTAAGCCGGATAACCGCTTTATTCCCCGGTTCATCCGTCATTTTCAGGGGCACCCGAATATGCTGCTTCTTCGCCGGATTCAGCTTGATCAGCAGCGATCCTGCAGCGTGCAGCGGTAAGGTCACCTGCAGGCCGCCATCGATCGCCTCCCAGTTAACAACAGGTCGAACCTCCCCGTTTTCCAAGTCGATCAAAGATAGTTCACCGGAACGATAAATGCGGACTTTCACTTCCCCATAACTTATCTCATCCGAATTGACCAAATAGAACAATGTGGAACCGTCGATCTCCAGTTCCTGAACGTTAATTCCTTCGGATACCAAAGGTACATTCGATGAATCCGTCAGACTGATGCTCTGAGGTACTATGCAGAACAAATGCTGCACCAACGCTTCCCGGTTCCAGTCAGGCTTCCTCGCCTTGGCGATCCACCCGCAGGCTTCCGGTCCTGGTTCCCCGCCGATGAGCCGCGGAAAAGGCTCGAAGGCCAGCACGGCACCGCCTTTCTGAACAAATTGCTGAAGAAGCTCTGACACCCTCGGTCCTACGGTGACGGATGGCGGGACGATAACGACGCTGTATGCGGCATCGCCAACCCAAAAACGCCCTTCCTGAACGAAGCCGTGACGCTCAATAATAAACTCGCTTCCGTAGTCGTGCCCGATCAGCGATTGGCACAGCCAGCGCGACAACTGCGCAAAAGCCTCGTGGTACGGCTCGATAGCGGAAGTATCCGTGCCCGACTGGAGAACCCAAGCCGACCGGGCCGGATGCAGCAGAAGTACCTCCGCCTGCCGACTGCCCTCCCCCAGCAGCATGGACAGCCTGGCGAAATAATCATTGAACAGCCGGTAATCTGGCCACCAGGGCTGCTGATAGAAAATTGAAGGAGGGTAATCCCGTTTGCGCAAGCCTTGCAGAGAATAGCTCTGCAAATGCGGACACATGAGATTGATGCCATGCACGAACTGCCACTCCCCGATCCGCCGAAGCTCCTGCAGGCTGACGTTCCAGCCTGAGCAACCGAAGCTCTCCATGATCGCTTGACCTTTGCCTAGCTGCCTAGCGACCGAGCTCACCTGCTTCGGTACGATCGGATCGTCGCCCACGAACCGTCCCAGCCAGTCACAGCCCGGAATTTGCAGGTATTCGTAGAAGACCAGCGGGTCGCCGACCGCGGTCACCTGATCCATCAGCGTCTGCTCATCCACAACATGACCCGTTGCGGACCATCCCCTTCTCCCGCACCATTCGCTGATTTGCTTGGCATAAGCCTCTGTAAATAATTCCGTGACGCAGCGCCAATAGTCGTATCGGACCTTACGGCAGCCTTCCGTTTCTATAAATAAGGCAGGCAGGTGGGCAAAAAGGGGGTAGCCGCACTTTTGCTCAAAAACAGCGGCCAGCTCGAACGACCACGGCAGCTGCCGGCGAGCGAACTGCGGTTCATCGGTAAATACGCCTCGAATTACCGACCCGTACGCTTCTCCGAACCGTTCCCAATAGGCATCATAAATTTCTCTTATAAAAGCGCCGACCGCCTGCTTGCTCAGCGTATCTATATAACAGGGATTGACTTCGTAATACACACGAATGTCAGCTTTGTCGAGCTCTTCCGTGCCCAGAAGGCGGAATCCTTGATTCGTCCGCATATATAACGCAATCGTGCCTTCGGTCCTGCCATCTAACGGAGCGTATTCAACAGCCAATCTCTTTTGCTGGTACTCCAATCCCAGTGCGGGAATTCTACCGTCTCCAAATCCGCTTGGCCAGCCGTTCTCATCATACAACCAAGGCTCCAAGCCGAGCTCCTGGCACTTCTCGATGCAAAGCCGAACGGCCTCCATCCATTCGTCCCCCATGTAGGGCGTCTGAAGGCCGCCCCGGGCATGCATGAAAAAACCCCCGATGCCGGCGTGATGCATCTCCTCGATCTGCCGAATGAGTTCGTCCGGGTCCAACCGTTCATTCCAGGACCATAGCGGCACCGGACGGTATCGGGATGGCGGATCCTCCAGCTGCTCCCATACTGTCATAATCCATCCCCCCATTAGCTTTCCAGGCATAATTTCAACAGATCATCGATGTGGGCCGAAGCCAGGCACTCCACCGTATCTGCCGCGCCGTAATATATTTTCACTTCGCCGTCATCCTCCTGCACCATGCCTCCCGGAAAAATCACGTTGTTGCGGAAACCGCCCTCGGTCTCATATTGCAGCTCAGGGACAAGCAGCGGTTCACGGTACATACCGACGATTTTCCTTGGATTCTCTAAATCGAGCAGCATGAGTCCTGCCGTGTAGCGCTTCTTCCACGCGTCCTCCCATCCGTTTTTGCCTCGCCTAGAATCGATGTCTACCGCATGGAACGTCGTAAGCCACCCTTTCGCCGTTTTGATCGGCGGGGCAGCCGGCCCAATTTTGTCGTTGGCAAACGGGACCTGCTCAACCGCCAGCAGCAGATCGGAATTCCCCCAGTATTTGAGGTCGGGCGATTCGGAAATCCACATGTCGAACCGGTCGACCCCGCCCCGGCTGTACACGGTGAACGGCCGCTCCAGTCGGACATAGTTGCCCCCGATTGTCTCCGGGAACAGCACCATGTTTCGCAAATCCGGCGTGGACAGGCTCAGGATTTCAAAACTGATGAAATCGTCCGTGACGGCGACCCCGCCCCGGATGCCGTGATGGGTATCGACAGCAAAGCACATGTAACAGCGACCGTCGATCACCGTCAGCCGCGGATCGTAGGCTCTGACAATTTCCTCGTCATAAAGCTTAAAACACGGCTTCGGCTGCACGTCCCAGTGAATGCCGTCGCTGCTGAACGCGACGCCGAGATCCGTCGTATGATGCGGCTCAAGCGTCTGCTCCTCTGGCGATCCGTAATCATTACGGAATATCATGACGTACCTTCCATTGAACTTGGTGACACCTGCATTAAAGACCAGCGCCGTTGGGTAGGGCACGCGCGATGCATCCAGAATAGGATTCAGCGGGTGCCGCCCGATGACGGAACTGGATGAGAGCTCTCCTATAATCGGCATACGTAAACTCATATTGAATACAACCTCCCAGATTCAATTGCCGCGGTTACCCCTTTAGGGAGCCCGCAGTCATCTTCATAAACGACTTGTTGGCAAACAGATACACGACGAGGATCGGCAGGATCGACAAACAGGCCCCCGCCATCATATAGTGCGTTTGCGATGCCGCAGAGACACCGTATTTCAGGTTCGCCAGTCCCACGGTCAGCGTTTGAAGCTCCGGCTTGCTCAGCGTAAACACAAACGGAAGGAGGTACTCATTCCAAGCTCCACGGAAAGCGAACAGCGCACAAACCCCCAGTCCTGGGGTAAGCAGGGGCAGGACGATCGTCCAGAACGTCCGACCCCGCGAACAGCCGTCGATCCGAGCCGCCTCGTCCAACTCCTTGGGGATGCCGCTCATAAAGCTCTGCAGGATAAAAAAGGCGGACGCGTGCGCGCTGATCAGGATCAAGACAACACCCCATAGCGTATTGTGCAGGTGAAGCTTGATCATAAGCTCAAACTGTGGACGCAGCACCACCGCGCCGATGGCGACGAACATCGTAAACGCCTGCATGCCCACATACGCTTTTTTACCTGGGAAGTCCATCCGGTTAACGACGTAGGCAGCCATTGAGGAAACGAACAAAATGCCGATGGTCGAAGTGACGGCAACGAAGAGACTGTTCACCGTGTAAGTTGAAAAGTTGGCCTGCTTCCAGGCCTCTGAATAGTTGCTAAACTGCCAAATCGTCGGCATGATCGTAGCGCCTGCGGTCAGCTCGGCGTTGGTTTTGAACGAACCCAATATCGTGATGAGCACCGGGAACAGCGTCAGAAACGCGACCAGAAGCAAAAACACCCACATCACGGCTCTCGATGCGATTTTCATGAACGCGTCCCTCCTATTCGTATTGGCTCATCCGCTTGGAGCCGTAGAAATAAAGAATCGTTATCAGACCGACGATGACGGCCGTGACGAAAGCGACCGCACTGCCATACCCCATCTCCTGAATCTGCGTCGCAGCACCCGATCCGGCTGTAGGGAAGAACAGCTTGTAAACGTAGAGAAACATGACGTTGGTTTTTCCCACGGGGCCCCCGTCGGTCATGACCATAATGCTCTCGTAGCCTTTGAGCGCATTGATGATGGCCAGCATAATAATCATCTGCATGACCGGTCCAAGCATCGGAATGGTAATATAGCGAAACTGCTGGAGCTTATTCGCTCCATCCAGGGCGGAGCTCTCATATACATCCTCGGGAATGTTCTGCAGACCGGCCAGAAACAGGAGCATATAGTTGCCGACGGCGCCCCAAACCGCCACCAGGATGACGGTCAGCATCGAGTAATCAACGCCCAGCCAGTCCACAGCGCTGCCAATCAGTTTATATTTCATCAGAAATTGGTTCAGGATGCCGTTGTACGAATTGAAGATCGTGAAGAATACGACCGCCATGACGGCTGTGCTGATAATCGTCGGCATAAATATAATGGCGCGAAGCACGTTCCTGCCCCGGATTTTCTGATTTAACAGGACGGCCAGAATGAGGGCAAGCGGAATCGAAAGCACCAGCTTGCCGCCGGCATACACAAACGTATTCACGACGGAATTCCAGAACTCATGATCCTTAAACACGCGCGTAAAATTATCGAGGCCGATGAATTTCTCGGCTCCGTAACCTTTGTAGTCGTAGAACATATATCGCATGGCCCAGGCGATCGGATAGATGCCAAGAACAGCCGTTAGAATAAAGCTCGGCAGGATATAGCTGTAAGAAAAGGCGAGGTTCTTCGCTTTATTCATCTTCTCTCACTCCTTGTGATCTCTTTCGCCCGGATAGGAAAGGGATGGGGCTTCCCCCATCCCGCCGGACGATTGTTTATTTGGTGTATTGTCCGGCCAACTTTGCAGGGTCGAAATCAGGCATTGGTTCGGCCTTGACTTCACCGCTGGCTTTGGCGGCATCGAGTGCCGAATTATACCGTTGATTCAGATCCGCGATGATCGCGTCCAGGTCCCCTCCGCTGACGATGTACTTAAAGAAGGCGTCGTCTGACTTGGTACCTTGAACCGCTACAGTGGGAGCGACCGGCCATACGCCGTCGTATTGGTTCGGCAGGAAACCTTCAATGCCCTTAACGCTCGGCGTAGCTGCAACCTCGCTTACGGACGGCACCATGGCGATGCCAAAGCCCTTCTCCTGATACTGCTTGAGCGTTGAATCGTTGTACATGTACTGCATGAATTTCCAAGCCACTTCCTTTTCCTGGGTCTTGGAACTGATGGCAAGCCACTGGCCGCCAAGGAAGCCGGAAGCACCTTTGAAGTCGCCGTCGATAGATGGAGCAGGTGCAGCTGCCCAGTCGATCTTCGCCGGAAACTGCGATTGGTAGACGCCGGCTTCCGCCGAGAACGAGAGATACATGCCGATTTTCCCTTCCGCAAACTGTGCCCGCAGCGGATCGATGTCCAGGGACTCGACGCCGGGCAGCATGCTGCCGTCATCCTTGATTTGCTTGAACGCCTCGATGATCGGCTTAAAGGGACCGAAGTCATAGCGCGCCGTCTTGAAGTCGTAACCAAAACCGCCATATCCACTGACTTCGGCGATAACCCGCGCGGAGCGTCCCAGCGCACTCGCCGGGCTCTTGAAGTTCTGTGCGAAACCATAAGCTCCGCTGCCCTTGCCAACTTCAGTGATCTTCTTGGCGTCCGCGACGAGCTCATCCAGCGTGGTCGGTGGACTGGTGATACCTGCCTTTTCAAAGAGCTCCTTGTTATAGATCAGACGCATCGTCGTCCCGTAGTTCGGCAGGCTGTAGCGTTTGCCGTCAAAGCTGTTCAGGTTATCCATGAGCGGAAACTTTTCTTTAAGCTCATCCGTCATGAACTCGTCAATCGGTGATAAAAAGCCTTTCTTGTAGAACGTCTGAATCGTGTTTTCCTTGACGCGGATCACGTCAGGCGCTTCCGAAGTCTGAAATGACATGTCCAGCGCCTGGTCGAAGTCATCGCCCTTGATGACCAGTTCCACTTCAATGTGATCCGGATTCGTTTTGTTAAATTCGTCAACCAGTTCCTTGATGTACTCGGAGTCGTGGCGGTCACCGGTCCAATAAGTAATTTTCGTCTTCGAACCGGGGGATCCGGATTCCGGATTGGCCGAATCCTTGCTTCCGCATGCCGTTATTCCTCCGATGATGGCCACGCACAACGCTGCGGCCCACAATTTTTTCTTCATCGTTTGACCTCCCTAATCTTCTGTCCAGACTGTTCTTCCCCATTATAAATTCATGTAAGTTCCTGCATAATGCGGGAAACCACACATTCAGGGCAGGTTTTTCCACACCTCATCAGCAGAGCAGCCCTGCTTTCGTCCATGACAAGAAAGCAGGGCTGCTCTTCAGTTAAATAGGTAAAATGAATGGTGCTCTAGGCCATATCCACTGGCGGCTCCATCTTCCCCGTGCTGTACAATTTAAACTCGGACGGGGTCATATTCGTATGCTTCTTGAAAATTTCGCTGAAATACCGCCGGTGCTCGTAACCCAGCGACTGCGCGATTTCCTGCACCTGATATCCGGCGATCAGCATTTCCTTGGCTTTTTCCATCCGCTGGTGAATCAGGAACTGCTGATAGGAGATGCCGATCACTTTTTTAAACAGGTTGGAAAAATATCCGGGGCTGATATTAAACTGTTTCGAGCAGTGTTCCAGTGAGAGATTCAGGTGGAGGTTGGCGCAGATATAATCCTTGGCCCGATAAACCAGCTTCGTTGGCTCGTCCGAGCGTTCCCGTTCGATCCAAGAGCACGCCTCCAGACAGATATCCTTCACCGAATCTTTCATGGTCTGGAAAGAGGACTGATCCGCGTCCGAGATCGAATGCCACATATCTTCCAGCCGGCTTACCCGCTCCTGCGTGAACAGTTCCAGCATCGTCCGGCACATTTTCGATACGAGCTCAAAGCATAAATTTTTCACATAACGGGGTTCCGGCAGCGGATCACACTGTAGCAATCCATTGAAAATCTGCTCCAGGATCAAGCGGCATTTATCCGCGTTGCCCGACTGCAGTGCGAAAAGAAACTCCTGTTCCGTCGCAGCGGAATAGTTCGGCAGAAGCTGCCTCTGCTCAGGTTGGGACAAGCGATTGTAGCTGGTGATGCCGTTTCCTTCGGTATAAAAGTGGTAGGCCAGGGCACTGACTGCTTGATTGTAGGCCAACGGCAGCTCTTCAATAGTTGCCACGCCCTGCCCAAGCCCGATGGATACCGTGGAGCGGGTGAATTGGAAAATATTATGACGGCAGGCTTCCGAAACCTGTTCGGCAAGCAAATGGTCCGAACCGTTTATGAGACAGACAAAGCGGTTTACCGCCTCGCTGAATACCACGCCATTTGTGAAAGAAAGTATCGTCTCCTCGAGAATATTCCGGAGGCTGAACCTAATCAGCTCTACCTCGCGTACCGGCTGGGAACGGTACTTATCCATGAAATGGTCCAGTTCCACGATGAACAACTGAAAATGTGCCGGCTCCAAACGGATGCCCAGCCGGTCCCATTGACGCGAGGCTGCCTCCGTGCTTACAGGATGTTTAATCAGGAGCGACAAGTACTCCTGCTGCAGAACAGGAAGGCTTTTCCGTATATCCTGCTCCAGCTCCAGCCTTTTTGACTGCTCCAGCCGCTCAGTGTCCGAAGCCTCCTTGGCTCTCAGCACGACGCTGACGATCTCATCAATGGAAAACGGCTTTTTGACGAAGTCGAATGCTCCGAGGTGAATCGCCTGGCGGGTATAAGAAAAATCTGTATAGGCGCTTAAAATAACGATTTTCGTGGCAGGGGCGATTTTCAAAATCGCCCGGGTCATGGCCAGCCCATCCATTTTCGGCATCCGGATATCGGTCAGAACGATGTCGGGCTTCGTCTCCTTTACCATTCTTATGCCTTCTTCTCCGTCAAGTGCCGTTCCCGCCACTACGATTTGATAATCCGTCCACCTCGGCTTTTGTGAAATCATGTCAACGACGCTCTTGATATCGTCAATAATACACAGCTTGGTCATGGTTTGCTTCCTCATTCAATCCACCTTCCCCTGATGTCATCGGTATCCACAAGTCGGTTCTAGAGCCCGTGCCGGGTATACTGGATAAGACCATCCTTGCTTCTTCACCGTAAAAAAGGCGCAGCCGGTGTTTAATGTTTTTCAGCGCATAACCCTTCTTCGATGAAGGGGCCAGCAGCAGCGCCTGCTCCACCTTATCTACGTCCATCCCTTTGCCGTTATCTTCGATCGTCAGGTGAAGCCGGTCCCCATCCCTGCCTGCAGTGATCCGAATTTCTCCACCGGAGGTGAAGTCCTCGAAGCCGTGCTGGATGCTGTTCTCAACGATAGGCTGAAGCAGAATTTTGGGGAGAGGGCACCGCAGAAGCTCTTCATCGGTGACGCTGGCTTCGTAACGAAACAGGCCTTCATAACATTTCTGTTGAATGGCGCAGTACTGCTGAACATGGGACAATTCCTCCTCAAGTGAATTCCAGTCCTTGCCCCCGCTTAAGCCGATCTGAAACATTTGGGATAAAGCCATGATCATGTCATTGACGTCGTCATTCTCGCCCAGGACCGACTTGCAATAAATCGTATTTAGCGTGTTATATAGAAAATGCGGCTCCATCTGGGCCGTCAGCGCCCGCATCTCTGCTTTGAGCTTCCCTGCCTCGCTCTCTCTTACGTCATCGATCAGCCGGTTGATCTCGTCGAGCATCCGGTTGAATTGATAGCCGACTTGGGCGACCTCGTCATTAGAGCGGCTGGAGAACCGGACGTTCAGGCGATTGTCCTCCACTTCCCTCATCAGCCTTTGCAGCTTGAACAGCGGGAGCAGAAGCAGCGAGGTCAGCTTGCCCGACAGGAGCCAAGACAGCAGGAGGAAGACCACCATAATCAGTATGGTTGTTCGCTTGACGCCGTTCATTTGAGCCAGCAGCTTGTCCTTTTGCTGAATCCCGAACAGACGCCAGTCAGGAACCATGGAGGACTTCGTGTAATTGACCAGGTAAACGGTCCGGCCGAATTTGTGGAAAAAGAATCCTTGACTGCTCTCGGAAATGCTGCGCAGAAACGGCTCATCCTGATTCAGCGGATGCTGAAGGGACCAGGCCGTTTGAATGACCTCCTCCCCACCGGAGTCCACGATAAAGTAATCGTCATCGTCATTTGCGGTATGCTTGTTCACCGTGTTGATGAGGCCGTTCTCATTGACGTTAACCACAACAAAAACATTCGTGCTTGTAATATTGCCCTGCGTACCTTTTGTCATAAAGGAGACGACCCTGCTGTTCCCCGTAAAGAATTTGTCAGTATGGCCTTTCACCCACAGGCCGCCGTCATTGTCTTTGATATCGTAATAAAAATTGGATTCGTAGAAGGACTGGGTCTGGGAGCGCCGCTGCGATACGGGGTAAAAATCGCCGATCGGCGTGGCGATCAGGATGCTTTCGATCAGCGGCTCGTTAAACGTGACTTGAGACAGCACATACTGCAGCTCCGACAGATGCACGTAATAATTCGCGATCGTATTGCTCTGGACATCCAGCATCATCTGTTTAAAAGCATCGCTGAGCATTAGCGACCGCACCGAAGTCGAGATGCTGTAGAGCTTATCGTCCAGTATCTGGGCCGTTTTATTTACCGTCTCCTGACTGGACGCAAAAGCGTTCCTCTGCAGCTCTCTTCCTGCAATCCCGTAGGCTGCGATACCGACTGTTCCGACTGCAAGCGTTATCATCACAATAAAGGCCAAACGGACCCTCTGTTTGAAGGAGACCCTATACATCCTCTGTTTGATCCGGTCCGTCCACTGGATAGTCATAGCTTGATCTCCCCTGCTTTCCATGAGTTCCAACCCTTAAATCTATGGATTCACATATATTAATCTCAATTGGCCTTGACGACAAGCGCCTGCTATTTTCCCTTTCTATAATATAAAGGCGCATGTCCCGTAACCGATTTGAACACCCGGCCAAAATGCGTAACGCTCCCGAAACCCACCTTCCTGGCAATAAGATTTACCTTCAAAGTCGTCTGCTCGAGCAGATGTTTGGCTTCCTTGATTCGGACGCTGTTCACATACTCTACAAAGGTAAAACCTGTAGCAACCTTAAAAAACCTGCTCAAATAATAGGGGCTGGTGTAAAACCTTTCTGCTAACCCATGAAGCGTCAGGTCCTGCATATAATGCTGGTTGATATAATGGACGACTTCCGAGATCCGTTCATGCATGGGGCTAGGCGCTTCCGGACTCTCCGGAAGAGCTTGGCCCGCATGCCTGCAGCAAAGGATGAGCAGCTGCAGCACCAAGGCCTGTGCGTACATGTCGAAGCCCGGTCGCTGGTCCTGCACCTCCTGGATAATGCCCCGTGAAATCGCCTCAACGGAGGACCGGCTATAGGGCGAGCATTTGACAATGACGCATTCCTGATCGAACAGCGGCTGCAATATGTCCTTATAGGCGCCGTTCAGTGCCATAAAGCATTCATGAATGTTGACGACGAGGCGTTCATGCCTGGGCATCGCCGCATTGGTCGTCCGATGCAGAATGTTGGGAGGAACGATGACGACATCCCCTTCGCTGACCACCATTGTCCGGTCCTTAATGAAAAATTCGCGGCTGCCTGACATCAAATAATAAACTTCGTATGTACTGTGAAAATGGCTGGACGGCATATGATGGCTTAACGCCTTCCGGTAGGACACCGAGAAGGTCCCCTCTGCGTTTTCATAGTTAACCTCACTCAATTTATATCCAACCTCCCCACCGGTTTGCCTATATTATACGCTCCTTCCGAATTGGCGCAAGATATAAGAAGAATTTGCGTATTCGAGCAAAAACCGTACATTTTCCTGTGCTAATCTAGGCATAAGCACAAAGAGGAGGAATGAGACCGTGAACACGTCAGAACTTCAATCCAAGCAGCAGCTGCAGGAGAAAAGAACGCCCATTCAATGGGCCGAACAAGCCTGCGAAGCATTAATGGCCAAATTCGAACCCGAACAGCTTCCGCCGGACCGTTTCCATTATCACCAGGGGGTCTTTCTGTCGGGCATGGAGAAATGCTGGAGGCAAACCGGTAAAGATCAATATTTTGACTACATTAAACGTTGGGTGGACAGTCAGATTCTCGCCGACGGCAGCATCAAAAAGTACAACCCCGATGAGCTCGATGACATCCAGCCTGGTGTGCTTCTTTTCAACCTGTTTGAACAAACGGGAGACGAACGTTACAAACAAGCGCTGCACACGCTTGCACCATTGCTGAAGTCATGGAGAACCAACCCGTCGGGCGGATTCTGGCACAAGGGGCACTGCCCGAATCAAATGTGGCTGGACGGCCTATACATGGCCGGACCGATCGCCGTTCAGTTCGGCAGGACGTTCGGCGACAGCGAATACTTTGACATGATGGCTTATCAGGCAATTCTGATGTCGAAGCATACCAAGGACCCGGGCACCGGACTCATGTACCACGGATGGGATGAAACCAAAGAAGCGTCCTGGGCCGATCCGGAAACGGGGCTCGCTCCGGAGTTCTGGGGGCGCGCCATTGGCTGGTATCCCGTCGCCCTGCTGGAAATGTTCGAATACCTGCCAGAGGATCATCAAGACAAAGCTGCGCTAACCGTCATCCTGCAGGATCTGCTCGCGGCTTTGCCGAAATACCAGGATCCCGCGTCAGGCTTATGGTACCAGGTTGTCGACAAGGGCGACCGCCCGGACAACTGGCTGGAAAGTTCCTGTACCGCCCTGTACGTACACGCCATTGCCAAAGCGGTGCGGTTCGGTTATTTGGACGAAAGTTATCTAGCGTACGCCTGGAAAGGATACCAGGGCGTCATCGACACGCTGAAATTTGACGAGAACGGACGTGTGATCATCGGCCAAATATGCATCGGCACAGGCATTGGGGACTACGCCCACTACATTGCCCGTCCTACGAGTGAGAACGACCTCCACGGCGCCGGCGCTTTTATTCTGATGTGCACGGAAATGAACTTGGCGAAGAAAGCAGGCTGAGGGCTGAACCGGAGCAAGCCGATCCCGCGCCCAAATCGTTTGAGTCCGTTTCCTAGGTACGGTCCTCGGCTCAGCTATGATTTTCCGGACTTCGAGTTTATGAAAAAAAACCGTCTCCACACCGGATGTACCGGAACGGAGACGGTTTTCTTCATTTTACACCATCACACGCTTGAGCTTGTGAACGTAACGCGAGCGTACGATCAGGAAGTATACCATCTGGACGATAACAAAAGCGATCGAAGCGAGCAGAACGGACGAATTCACTTCCCCGACCCCGAAGTCCTTACGGACGGCATTCAGCACGACGAGCGTCTGTATAACCGACACCATGATCGGAACGAAGTACAGCGCGGCGATCTGCAGCGTTGCGGCGCGGCTCATTTCCTGGATTTTCAGGCCGATTTTGGACATCGACTGGTACATCCGCTGATCCTGTGTCAGCTCATGGTGCAGCTTGAAATACAGGAAGCTAGCGGAGGAAATGGACAGAACCGCCGTAATGAAAATTCCGGCAAAGCTCATCATCGCGAAGGACTGCCTCAACGAGTAGTAATCCCCGCCCCGGGCGCTGATGATGTTTTCGGATTGGCCGCTCAATTCCCTGTCGATCCCCTCCTGCTTCAGCTTCATGCCAATGCTGATTTCCGGATCTCCTTCCGCAGGAACGGTACCTGTCGACCATTCGGGAATCATATACACGACGCTGCCCTGGATCCGGTTAGATTTCGGCTCAGAGGACAGAAGCTTCTTGTGCACCTGATATTCATCATCCGAAATAACCAGCATATCCGATACGGTAGGCGACACGTTCACGTCAGGCTTAATCGTATCGGTGATGTCCAGCTCGGCTTTCGTATCCCGAAGCGTAATCTTCCTGAGGTCGTACCAATCCGGACGCTCCCTTGATACCTCCGTGGCAGGGATGACATGCACCGCCTGATGGTAATCCAGCTTGCCAACCTTCGGTGCACCGGCGGCTTCCGCAAGTTGATTGTAAATGGACCGCGGCATAACCGAGACTGAAGAGGTTCTATCCTCCACCACGCTAAAATATTGCTCCGTACGAATCGTCTGATAGGTAATGCCTTGACGGCTCAGCGATTGGTCGATCAGCGCCAAATCACCCTTCAAGCTTGTGTCGTCATACACCGAAAGCCGGATGGCATACGGATTCGCCCTGTAATTATCTTTATTCGTCTCGTTGATGGACATCACGAACGCGACGCTCATGCAGGAAATAGCTGTGACGACCGTCACCATGAACAGCACTCTCGCATTGTCTTTCATTTTATAGGCCATTTCCGAAATCCAGATCAGGTTCGTCCCCTTCCACACCCACCTACGGCTGCGCTTCAAGAGACGCATGACGAGCACGGTAATTTGCGTGAAAAAGAAATACGTCCCCGCAATCCCGGTCACGGCGGCGAGAACGAGATTCACCCGGAGTGACATATAGCCTGCGGCCAGAAGGGCGATCCCGAATAAGGAAATCAGGATGGACGCCTTCGGTTCGGTTTTCGGCCGATTCGACCCCTGCAGCAGATGCAGGACGTGATTGCGGCGGATCAGGATCAGCGTAAACGCCGAAATCGCGATGAACAGCAGGGCGAACGCGGCCACCGTCAGCAGCACCGGTTTGACCGGAAGGTACAGCCCCAGCTTCTCCATGCCCACTACCTTTGCGCTCAGCAGCAGAAACAGCTTGGATAGAATGAGGCCGCTGCCGATCCCGGTCACGATGGACGATGCGCCGATGATCATATTTTCGATGAAGACCAGGCGGCTGATCTGGCCCTGCTCCGCCCCCAGAATCGTCAGGATGCCGAATTCCTTGTTTCTTGCCTTCAGAAAAGCCCCGATCGAGTAGAGCACAAACAGAAATGAAAAAATGTAAATGATGTACTCCATAATCAGCATGACCAGCATCGTCGTGTGTCCAAGCTCGGTCTTGTTGATGTCCGGATGGAAAATAAACAAAGCATACGTAAAAAACACCATCACCATAAAGCTGCTGCTGAGGTAGTAAGCGAAATAAGCCCTGGCGTTGCGCTTGACGTTGTTAAACGCGAATTGAGGAAAGCTCATGTGCGTTACCTCCCAGGAAAGACAGCATCTCGATGATCTTTTGGAAAAAGGCCTGCCGGCTCTCTCCCCGGTGAATTTCTCCCGACAGCTCGCCGTCCTTGATGAAAACCACCCGGTGGCAGTAGCTTGCGGCCTGGGGGTCATGCGTTACCAGCATCATCGTCACGCGGTCGGCGACGTTCAGCTTCTCCATCGTCTCCATCACGTTGCGGGAGGATGCGGAATCCAGCGCCCCGGTTGGCTCATCGGCGAGCAGCAGAGACGGCGAAGGGATGATCGCCCGCGCGATGGCCGCACGCTGCCGCTGTCCGCCGGAAATCTCATAGGTGCGTTTGTTTAAAATATCGGTAATGCCCAGCTTGTCTGCAATCCGCGTTAGCCGCGCTTCAATATCCGGCAGCTTCACCCGGTCCAGCGTCAGCGGAAGCACGATATTTTCGGCTACGGTAAGGGTATCCAGCAGGTTGAAGTCCTGAAAAACAAAGCCGAGCTGGCGCCGGCGGAATCCCGCCAGTTCCTTCTTTTTCAGCTTGTGGGGATTCTGCCCGTTGATCAGCACCTCCCCGGAGCTTGGCGCATCGATCGTGGAGACCATGTTCAGCAGCGTCGTTTTGCCGCTTCCCGAGGACCCCATAATGCCGACAAATTCGCCTTGCTTGATCGTCAGCTGAATATTCGTTAAGGCGCGGGTGGTTACTTTGCCCGGATAGACTTTGCTCAAGCCGGTTACTTTCAATATATCCGTCACAGGAATGCTCCTTTCTTGTCTGTCTTCTGTGATACCTCTACTGTAAAGCATAACCCGCAGCCGAAACTATGGATTCGTCTTACGCCAATCTTAAACCTTCGTAAGGATATGTTCGGGGTCCCTCACCGCAAAAAAAGGACGCCATGACATTTCATCAAAGCGCCCTCTCTCCCTCTGCGATTGTTAGACAGATGGCCGCAACGGCCGCGCATCAAAAACGAACCTTACCGTCGTCCCCTGTTCGGGAGCTGAATTGATTTCTACGCGGTGACCGAGCCGGCTGCACACCTCGCGGACCAGGTACAGACCCATTCCCGTCGATTCGTGGTAGTTCCGGCCCGTACTTCCCGTGTAATAAGGCTCAAATACCCGCCCTAAATCCTCGGGCCGGATGCCCACGCCTTGATCCGTGATTTCCAGCACCGTTTCGGCTTCACGGCGGCTGGCTGCAAACACTACTCGCTCACCGCGGCCGGACGAATACGTGACAGCATTCGTGATCACTTGACCCAGCATGAAATGAAGCCACTTGGCGTCCGAGTAGACGGCCAGCTCCTCATCGATCCGGATGTCCGGTACAAGACGATTGCGGATGAACCAGCGTCGGTTGTCGGCCACAGCCTCCTGGACGGCAGATCGGAGCGGAATGGCATCGACCCGAAAGTCATGCTCAAACCGGTCCAGTCGGGATGTATACAGTGCCATCTCCAATCCCTTGCGCAGCTTGTCCAGCTCCTCCTGAATGCTGCCCTCCACCTCGTCGTCCAAATCCATATCCTCCAGCGTCAGCTGGATGACCGAGAGCGGCGTCTTCATTTGGTGCACCCACCGGTTGATAAAAGCGGTGTGAAGCGCAAGCCGCTGCCTCGTATCATAGAGCTCATTCTGATACAGCTGAAATTGATTCTCCAGCAGCTCATGCAGCGCATCGGCCAGCGGGGTCTCCCCGATTTCGTTCTGGGACTGGTCCAGCGTCCCGGCCGGCTCCGACAACCGCTGGTATAAGCGGCGGTGGCTCAAATACCTGTAGGTTAAATAAACGAATAATAGAACCGTTATCAGGACGGCGCTGTACAGGGAGATGGAGACGGAATGCGTATCCGATCCCAGCCAAAACAGCGTTCCGACCAGGATGATCTGCACAAGGTATACGATCAGAAGCGGGATGTGCTCTTTCAAAAACAGCCTCACGGCGTCTCCTCTCCCATGGTACGGAGCACATACCCGGCTCCGCGTACCGTTTCGATCCGCTCCTCCATGTCCAGCTCCTTCAGCTTCTTGCGCAGCCGGGTCATATAGACGTTCAGCGTGTTGTCATCGACAAAGTGATGATCTTCCCACAGCAGATCCAGCAGGCGGTTGCGGCTGACGACTCGGCCGGCCCGGTTCATCAGCGCTTCAATCAGCATCGATTCCTTCTGTGTCAGCTCTACACTGGCGCCGGCTGATGACAGAATAAACCGTTCCGGATACAGCGTCAGTCCGCCCGGCTCCTCTACTTTGCGCTCCTCCTGCCTGCCGGAATAAGAGCCGTAGGCACGGCGAAGGCTGCTGCGGATTTTGGCCATCACCACTTCATAAGCAAAAGGCTTCGTTATATAATCGTCCGCCCCGTTCTCCAGCGCCATCACCTGATCCATTTCACTGTCGCGCGCCGAAATGAACAGCACCGGGCATGTGGACACATGCCGGATCTGCCGGCACCAATAAAAGCCGTCAAACTTCGGAAGATTGACGTCCAGCAGAACGAGATGCGGCTGGAAAGATTCAAACCGTTCCACCACCCGGTCGAAATCCTCCAGCACCGCCGCCTCATACCCGTATTTCTCCACATGCGCCTTCAGCATGGAGGAGATTTTGGCGTCATCTTCGATAATGAATATACGAAACAAAACAATACCTCATTTCCTTTCCGCCGACGGCGGAAGATTCAGGGCGGGCTCGGATGCCGGCGCAGGCAGTTCCCCTGCCTGCGCGTCTTCACCGATGCGCAGCTGCTGCATAGCAAACTCGCGGTACATGGCATGCGATTCGAACAGCTCCTGGTGCGTCCCGCTTCCTGTAATGCGGCCCTTCTCGATGAACAGAATCTGATCCGCATCGACGACGGTCGACAGCCGGTGGGCGATAACCAGCGTCGTCCGGCCCTTCATCAAGTTGTCGAGCGCCTTTTGGACGAACACCTCCGACTTGCTGTCGAGACTCGAAGTCGCCTCGTCCATCATCAAAATTTGCGGGTTCCGCAGCAGCGCCCGGGCGATCGAAATACGCTGGCGCTGGCCGCCGGACAGCTTCACTCCGCGTTCGCCGACTTCCGTGTCATATCCTTCCGGCAGCTCATGAATAAAAATATCGGCATACGCCATATGCGCCGCCCGTTCCACTTCCTCGTCCGTCACTTTCCGGTCCAGCCCGTAACAAATATTGTCGCGGATCGTGCCGGAAATGATCGGGCTCTCCTGCGGTACATATCCGATCCGGCTGCGCCAAGAATGCAGCGAGAAGGATTCGATATCTTCCCCGCCGATACGGATGGTGCCTCCGGTCGGCTTGTAGAAGCGCTCGATCAGGGAGAACAGCGTCGTTTTCCCGCCCCCGCTCGGTCCGACCACGGCCGTCACCTTGCCGGGTTCCAGCGTGAAGTTAAGTCCGTGCAGCACGCCCTCCCCATCACCGCTGTAGGCAAAGCTCAAGTTTTCCGCTTCGATCGCTTGAGCCGCATCGGTCAGCGTGCGGCCCTGCAGCACGTCCTCCTGCTCGTCCTCCAAAATGGAGACGATGCGTTCGGTTGCCCCCACGGATTTTTGCAACTGCGTAAAAAAAGCCGTAATCTGGTTCACCGGCATGACAATCTGGAACAGGTACAGAATAAATGCCACGAGCTCCCCGGCGGTCAGCGCCCCGCTGGATACGCGCATACCGCCGTATCCGATAATGACAACCAGCAGACCCATCATGACCAGCGAAATGACTGGGCCGATGAACGCCTGCACTTTGCCCTCGCGGATGCCGAGCGACAGCAGGCTCTCAATGGAACTCCGCCCGACCCGCTCTTCGCGGTCTTCGGCGTTCGAGGCTTTGACCAGCCGGATCTCGGACAGCACCTGGTTCAGCACTGCTGTGAACGAGGCGGTTTCATCCTGCATTTTCCGTGAAATGTTCAGCATTGTCCGGCCGAGCGGCACCAGCACCGCCGAAGCCACCGGGATGGCGGCGAGCATGATCAGCGTCATCTGCCAGTCCATCAGCAGCAGGATGATGATCGAACCGATCATAGAGATGATGCCGTTAAAAAAACCGGTCACATGCTCGGATACGAGCGATTTCAGCACCGCGGTATCATTGGTCATCCGGCTCACGGTATCCCCGGTCCGGTTATTGTCATAGTAGGGGATGGTGAGCGTCAGCAGCTTCTTCCACAGCCTGTCGCGGAGCTTGGCCACCACCTCCTGCCCCAGCCGGTTCAGCAGGTAGATCGAGACGCCGCCGGCAATCGCCTGCAGGACGAACGTCACGACCAGCAGTACGATCTGCTCCGGACGGATCGACTCCACAGAGAAGCTGTCCACCAGATTTTTCGTAAAATACGGGACGATCAGGCTGACCAGCGTGGAAATGACGCTCAGCACCGAAGCCACGGCGAGCAGCCATTTCGACGGCCTCGTCTGCATGACGAGGCGGATGAACGCCTTCCAGTCTCCTTTGGGGGCGGCTGCTTCTTTCGAAGCCCCGCCGATTGCAGATTGATGATCCGTCATCGTAACACCGCTTCCTTTACATGATAGGGTCCAGATCCATTTTCTATAGTTATACCGTCCGGATCGTTCTTGTCAAATTCAGGCGCGTCCACCCGTGTATACGTTACTCTCCCCTTGCGGGTTTCGCTCCTCCCACCCGCGCTTCATCGGCAAGCCAGCTTCGGGCGCAATCGATCATTTTCCGCGTCGCCGGAGAGACGTTCCTCGTAGCGTTCAGGGCGATCCCCAGCGACCGGCAGCTTCCGTCCTCGAGCTCCAGCGCTACCACCTCGTTCCGCCTGCCACGCAGGATCATTTCCGGTAAAATGCTGATGCCCAGTCCGTTCTCCACCATGGCCACGATCGCATAATCGTCGGCTGCCCGGAACTTGACCGGCGGTTTGACCCTGCCTTTGCGCAGTACCCGCCGAACATCGTAATCGCTGCCTTCCTTCGGCATAATGAAGGGCTCGTTGGCAATGTCGACGTACCGTATGCAGGGCTCTTTTTCCAGGTGATGGCCCGGGGGAAGGATGCACAGCATCCGGTCCAGCTTTAACGGGATGACCTCAAACGAATCGAGGGTGGGCATCGACACAAACCCGAAGTCAATTTCGCCGTTGAGCAGCCATTCCTCGATCTCATGGTAGTCCCCTTCATACAAGTTCACTTCGATCCGGGGATGGCTGGCCAGGAAATCGCGGATAATCCCCGGGAGCCACTGCACCGAAATGCTGGTAAAGGTTCCGATCCGGATCGTGCCGGTTTCCAGCCCGTTAATGGCCGCCACTTCCTGCTTCAGCCGCTCCTGCACCTGCAGCATCTCTCGTACGAATGCAAGCACGCGTTCCCCGTTATCGGTCAGACGGACGCCGGAACGGTTTCGCGTAAGGATCGAGAAGCCAAACTCCGTTTCCAGACTGTGAACGGCATGGCTGACGCCGGACTGGGTCAAACCCAGCGCCTCGGAAGCTCTTGTCAGGCTGCCAAGCTCTACCACTTTATGAAACACTTCATACTTAAACAGGCTCACCTTCGCCACCCTTTATTCATTAATTTCATTCATACTTCGCATACAAAACATTCAATTTTCTTATTTAAAAATACCACGTATACTGGATCAGGCGAAAGCTGTTGTTCAAGTTTGATCGTGTAAAGGCAGGGTCCCCCATTCCATGAAACCTTTTAAAGCAAATGTCGTGATTATGATCGTCACCCTTTTTTGGGGCTCTTCCTATCTGTTTATGAAAATGGGGCTGGATTCGGTTCAGCCCTTCAATCTGATCGCCCTCCGGTTCGGGCTGGCGTTCATCGCCGCTGGCGGCCTCTTCGCAGGCCGGCTTCGCCGCAATACAGACGCCTCTGTATTGAAACATGCCGCGCTTTTAGGCTTCATCCTGTTCGGCGTGTTTGCCTCCATTATGCTTGGGCTTCAAGGAACGTCCACATCCAATGCGGGCTTTTTGATGAGCCTGACGGTCATCTTCGTGCCGGTTCTCTCGGCCGTATTCGGCAAAAGCATGCCAAGCAAGCGGCTCGTCCTGGGCGTCCTGCTGGCGATGACCGGAATCGGTCTGCTCACGCTGCGGCCCCAGTCCGGCATCGGCTTCGGAGACCTGTGGTGCATCCTCGGGGCCTTGCTGTTCGCCGTCCACATGATGCTGACGGGCCGTGCAGCCAAAACATCGCCGGATCCGCTCTGCATCGGCATTTGGCAGCTCGGCTTTGCCGGCGCGTTCGGGCTCGCCTTCACGGTGCTGTGGGAGACCCCGCGCCTGCCCGGCAGCATCTCCGGCTGGGTGGCGGTGCTGGCGCTCAGCCTCGTGTGCAGCGCGCTTGGCTTTATCCTGCAGACCATGGCCCAGCAGTATACGACCGCAACCCAAGCAGGCCTCATCTTTGCCTTGGAGCCGGTCGTGGCCGCCGTCATCGGCCTGCTGTTCATGAACGAAACGCTGTCCGCCCAAGGATATGCAGGCGCCGGTCTCGTTCTGCTCGGCGTAGCCCTGTCCGAGCTTAACGTCAGCAGACTGCTGGGCCGGAAGAAGCAGCCGCCGCGCGAGGCTGCCGGATGATATGTTCGTACATACTTTAGCAAAGGTGATTTTTCTTGTATTATAAAAAAGGCGCCCCTCTCATCAGAGGCGGCGCCTTTTATTCATTTACATTTGAACCCGGTCCCAAACCACACTGGCAGCTTATACCTCAGTTTTACGTACGCATCAGCGCAAGTGTAGGCGTTCCGCTCGAAACGTCAACGAAGAGCACGTAGTTGTTACCGTCCGTGCCCTTGAGCACAAGGCCGGGCTGACTGGCCATGACTCCCGCATAGAGATGGACCTGCTGCAGGGTGGGACTACCCATCGGCACGGTCGGTTGGGCTTGCGCGACCACTCGGAATGCCGCGCTTACCGTACTGCCGGCACCGATATTAACGGATACCGTCTGGCTGCCGTTGACCTGCTGAGACCCGGCAATGGTTTGGTTGCCGTTGATCTGGGAGGACCCGGTTATCGTCTGGTTCCCCACCACGTTGAAATTTTGCATGATCGTCTCATTGCCGTTGACTTGAAGGTCCTGGCCTATGGTAGCGTTCCCTGTCACCTGGATGCTATCAAATGTTGGCATATCTCTCATTCCTTTCCTTGAAGATAGAATAGTATATGCCAAGCTTGTCATCCAGCCCCGTGCTATTGTCTTAACAATTCTTCGACCCGTGATAGCGGATCATCCATCATCTCTTACTAGCATCCCGTGATTGACTCTATTTCAAACCGTATTTGCCCAACAAACTGCGGGCATCCTTGTTGATCCGGTCCACATCCGGCCCTTTTGCCGGTTCGTCGGTAATTCCATAAGCAGCCTTCAGATTAAGAACGGCGTATACCCGGTCATTGAGCACCTCTTCGGAGATCGTCCCGTTTTTTACCGCGTCCGTCAGTGCCTGGATGGCCTCCTTCTCCTTGGCGTAATCATGCCCGATCAGAATGATGTTTCCGCCCGCAAGGATAGCCCCGACCGATGCCTTGCCGATGCTGTAATTTTTATCGATCGCCCCCATCGTCATGTCGTCCGAAATGACGACGCCTTTGAACCCAAGCTCATTGCGGAGCAGGTCCGTAATGACAGCTTTGGAGAAGGATGCCGGGTGGTCCGGATCCAGCTTTGGCATCAGCAGATGCGCGATCATGACGACATCCGCCTGGTCTTTCACCGCCGCCTGGAACGGCACGAGTTCGAGCTTCCGCAATCTCGCCAGGTCATGGTTCACGACAGGCAGACCGATGTGGGAGTCCACGGATGTATCGCCATGCCCCGGGAAATGCTTCACGACTGGCACCACATGCTCCTCACGGATTCCCTCCATCGTAGCTTTGCCGAGCCGGGCAACCCGTTCGGCGTCATTTCCGAAGGAACGGTCCCCGATCACGGGATTGTCCGGATTGCTGTTGACGTCCAGTACCGGCGCAAAATCCATGTTCAGCCCAAATCCGGCCAGCTCCCGGCCGAGGATCTGCCCGATGCCATGGGATAACTCCGTGCTGTTCTTCCTTCCGATGGCGAGGTTTGTCGGCATGTCGACGAATTCATCCGGCATCCGGGACACCCGTCCCCCTTCCTCGTCCACGCTCATCCACAGCGGCACGGGATTGTCCCGGTTGTCTTTTTTGAGGCCGTTGAACAGGCTCAGCGCCTGCTTTGTGCTGTCGATATTATTTTTGTAGAAAATAAATCCGCCGACATAATACTTCTGCACGAGCTCGCGGGTCTCTGCACTTGTGGCGGTCCCGTCCATACCCACGAGTACGAGCTGGCCGATCTTCTCTTCGGTCGTCAGCTGGTTCAGCTGCTTAAGGACCGGATCGTCCGCTGTTGTATTTGTGCCACCCGGATGCGATCCGTCTGGACCCGTATCCTGGCCGCTGCCTCCGTCTCCATTTGACGTGCCCTCTGGAGGATTGGCCGTATCTCCGCCTTGATTCGCAGAAGAATTCGGCTCACCGTTCCCTCCGGCGGTACCCTCTTGCCCCGTTGCGTCATGTTGTCCATTTGCACCCGTTTGTCCAGATGCGTTATTTCCTCCGTGATTTAAGGAACAGCCGGTTGCGAGCATGATTGACATCACGCATGCCAAGCTGATTCGAAGCAGTCTATGCAAAGCCTTCACACCCTTCTTATTCTCGGTATGCTCTTCCTGTTTGTTCATCTTTGACCTCGGGCACAGAAATATACATGCTTAGGATTCACCTTATATGCCTGCTGTAATAATGCCCCACCAAATTTTTACGGCGGTGGCTGCGATCAGGACGGCAAGGGCGATTCTTAATGATTTGACGTTGAGGCGGCGGCTGACCATCGTCCCCACCGGTGCGCCAAGGATGCTCCCGAGCACGGTAAACAAGGTGGGCCACAGCGGGATATGCCCGCCGGCTATTTTCCCGGATACGCCGCCGATGGCCGAGATAAACACAATTGCCAGCGAGGAAGCCACCGTCACCCGCACCGGAATCCGCAGCAGGGTCAGCATGATCGGAATCAGAATAAAGGAACCTCCGGCACCGACAATCCCGGAGACAACGCCCACCATCAAGGCGGACACCGCGGAGATCCAAGGGTTATACTGCACCGATGCCAGCTGCACTTCCTCCTGGGTGCCACGGCCGGGGATCATCATCAAGACGGCTGCAATCACGGCCAGCACCCCGTAAATAATATTGATGCTTGCGCTGGGCAGATAAGCCGAGCCCAGGCTGCCTGCCAAGCTTCCGATCAGAATACTCGCCCCCATATTCATGATCAGCCCTTTGTGCATCAGCGGCTTTTCTTTTTTGCTCTGTCTGAGAAAAGCCAGCATGCCTGCCAGGGAAGAGAAAAATACCTGGATCATGCTGATCGAGGAAACCTGCCGCGGGCTGAACGTCTCCACGCCAAAGAGTCCCGGCACATAGAGCAGCAGCGGGTAATTGATAATGGCTCCGCCGATGCCCAGCAGACCTGAAAAAAAGGAACCTGCCAGTCCGATGAAAAACATAACGATATGTCCTGCTAAATCCATCTACTACACACCTCTGGATGACTGAATAGTTCGCAGCAAAAAACTCAAAATTAACACTATACGAATGGAACATTAGCGTTTATAATAAACCCAAGTAAATCAATGGGAATAGGATGGTGAATAAGCTTGTTTGCGAAATTAAAGAGCTTGTTTGTAGACCGCTGCCCTTCATGCTCTGAGCCTTTGCTTTCGAGCAAAGATCACCTCCGCGTCATCAAGAGCTGTCCGAATGACCATTATACGGAAGAGATATACACCCATCTCCATGTGAGAATCGTTTATCATAAATGAGGATTGCCTACATTTCGGGCTCTAATAATGACGGCTGGATATCTCCCCTTGTGGGGCGACCCGGCCGTTTTTTTATTTTGCGGCGGCTTGTCCGCAGCGCGTTTATCATAACACACTTGACCTTGCCGAAGAAACCGATTGGAGAGACAACCCCCCGCCCCGCTGGTATAATAGAACAATATTCCATTCAAGATATTATCATTGAATTAAGGCGGTGTTTTTATTGAGCGTACTAGTGAATAAAGCTTGGGTGCTTGCCCGGATGTACGAGCCCGACGTGACGATCGTCGACTGCCGGTTCATGTTGGGACAGCCCGATGCCGGAAGGATTTCCTATGAGGAGAACCATATCCCGGGAGCGGTTTTCCTTGATCTGGAGAAGGATTTGTCTTCCTCCGTCAGTGAGCATGGCGGGCGGCATCCCCTGCCTGATACCGGCCAGCTTGCCGCAAAGCTGGGGAAAGTCGGCATCAACCGGGAAACCCGTGTCATCGCTTATGACGATCAAGGCGGACTGTACGCTTCACGTCTGTGGTGGCTGATGAGCTACATGGGTCATGAGACGGTGTTCGTCATGAACGAAGGCTTCAGTGCATGGAAGGATGCAGGTTACCCCGTCAGCAAGGACCAGCCGGTTCGGGTCCCTACCACCTTCACGGCTGATGTGCATCCTGAAATGCTCGTCAACCTGGAAGACGTCCGCCAGGCGATGAAGGATCCATCGATCGTCATCCTGGATTCGCGTGAATCCTCCCGTTACCTGGGTCTGAACGAGACGATCGACCATACCGCCGGCCATATTCCCGGCGCCAAGAACAAGTTCTGGAAGGGCGTCCTACAGGACAACGGGGAATGGAAATCCCTCGATGAGCTCAAAGAGTACTATAAGGACGTGCCGAAGGACCATGAAATTATCGTCTACTGCGGTTCAGGCGTGTCGGCCTGCCCGAATGTCCTTGCCTTGACCGAGCTTGGATACCCGGATGTCCGGCTGTACGCCGGCAGCTGGAGTGATTGGATTTCGTACAGCGAAAATCCGATTGCTACAGGGGAAGAGTAATCTCCGGGAGACCGCATCTAGCGCTGAATTATGGGCTGTGACAAGTTGCTGGCGAGCGACCTGTTGCAGCCCTCTTTGTAGTTCTCCGGCAGCAGGCGTGATCCATAGGCCGGGATAAAATATTTAAAAAGACTTTTTGCTACCCCGTATCTTATTATGGATTTTTATCGTTATTAGATTGAAAATCAGGTTAAAGGAGAGTGCTCATCTATGGAAAAAATCATCGCTTATGTATCCGCTATTTTTATTCCGGTGACCGACATTACACGTTCAGAGGAATGGTACGTTCGAATGTTCGATCTGGAGACGATTGAAAAGACAGATGATCGGGTCGGGCTCGCCTTCCCTAACGGCCAAACCTTGGTTTTATTATGGAAAGTGGAGAACCCGCAGCCTGTCCAATTTGATACCGGTAAAGATATGATGCCTTACTTCAATTTCACATCGTACGATATTAACCATTCGTATAGCCAGCTTAAGGCGAAAGGAGCGGAATTAAGCGAAATCCACGAAGAGGATGGGTACAGGTTTTTCAAAGCATTCGATCTGGACGGAAATCCCGTGGATATTGTGGAAGAAACGGGGCAAACGCCGTATTTTACTCACAAGAATAACATAAGGAAGCAGAAATAGTGACGCAGGGAGGTCACTTAACAGACGCAGGATACGAGACATTTGCGAAGATGACGCTTCCCCTGCAAAACGATCTGAAACGATATTGTCTGGCCAAGGCCGGTTCGGCGTGGGAAGCGGACGATTTGCTCCAAGAGTCGCTTATTAAAGCTTATCGTTGGCATACTCGGTTCCCGAATAGAGAAATAACGAAGCCATTTTTGTTTCGAATTGCTGCCAACGCTTGGGTGGATATATGCCGCAGCCGCAAATGGGAGCCGCAGGTCGGACCACTCGAAGAGCACTTAATCGGTTCCTATGATGAATGGAGTAAGTGGGATGTCCGTGAGGCGCTCGAACTGCTGTCCGATCGGCTCGAACCCAAACAGGTCGTTCTGATTTTGCTGATCGACGTATTTCACTTTACCGCGAAAGAAACGGGAAGGCTGTTCGGACAATCCGAGGGTTCGGTGAAGGCGGCTCTAAGGCGGGCGAGGACGAGGCTGAAAAAGACCGTTGAAAGCCATCCCGAATATTGGGATGATTCCGTGCTCGTAGCCCCGCGTGGCGGACTCAGTATCGAGGTGTTCGAAGCGCTGGTCGAAGGTTTTCGCCGTGCAGACCCCTATGCGATATTCCGCTCGTACCAGACTTTGATTGAAGATGGCGCGGTGGTGGACCGGATCGAGCTGCGCGGCAATACGCTCTATTTTACGATCATCGATCCCGACGGCAACGAATTGACGATCACTGAGAAATTGAAATGGCAAGATGATAAGTATCATTCGAAATCCTAGAGGTGATTGCGTTGATCGAAATGCTGCAGCAACAATACGATTGGATCCGATCCGTTAGACAAAACATGTTTGCGTTCTTGGAAGAGCTGCCTCCCCAAATCTTGCATCAACCCGTTCCCGAATTTGGGCGAGGAACGATCATTCGAACCCATCTTCACGTCGTTGACTGCTATCGGTGGTGGTTGGGATCTTTCGCGTTTATGAAGAGAAACGAGCATAGGGATATTTCCATAGAAGAAATTGAATGCGCCGATGTGAAGTACGTCCGTGAACGATTTACGGAAGCGGATGAACTCGTGCAGCGGTTCATAAGTGAATATCGCGATCGCTGGAATGAACCGATCAAGCAGGACGAGAGCTGGCGGGGTTATCCGAAGGCTCCTACTCCTTTGCTGCTGTTAACTCATACGGAGACTCACGAATTTCATCACAAAGGCCAAATCGTATCCATGGCAAGACAACTGGGCTGCCCGCCTCCAGCCGATGACCGCTTAGGCGGACTTTTCACCTGAATCGGAAAGCCTTTTACGAAGCTGCGACCGTTTTTCGGTATTTGCCGGGGAACGGTCGTTTAGTTTCTTCGTTTTGTTTTGTTCGCGATCCAGATCATCAACCATTTCAGGCGGTTGAAACTGTTTTGTATACACCTTTCCTTGCTGAAATTTGGTAAAATGACAGGAAGAGGTGAAATGCAATGAAAAGCAGAAGATTTATGCAGCCCCTGACTTCCCCGATTCACTTCCATACCGCGATGATTGAGCAAACGCCTGTTGCCGTTTTTTTGGGTCAGGAGATGATCGGCAGCGGGAAGATCGTTCAAATCACCGATTACATCGTGAAAATCGGTAACGAATTTTATGTACGCGATGCCTGCACGTTTAAATATGCAGTCTAATCCATGCGAAGAACATTAAGGGCTAACAACTAATAAAACGTTCTCACGTAACGTTGTCCAAGCATTGCCAATAAATCGTGAGCAATCATAGAATAGCTTGTTGAAAGGATGTATTGATTTGATCAAACTTAAAAATCTTTCCGTATCTCTTGTCCTGAGCGCTGCACTGTCAGCTGCGGCGATCTGGCCTATCTCTCCTTCGGTACAAGCAGCGCCGGCCAAAGAATGGCTGCAAATTTCGGAAACAACCACCTATTACGGTGAAGTCAGCGGTGGCAAGCCTAACGGCAGGGGAACGATGAAATGGGGCGACAGCAAACAATATTCCGGGGAGTTCGTGAACGGCCAGCGCGAAGGCAAAGGGAAGTACATCAACGAGTACGCCGCCGGCGGCGAAAGCCACAAAGTCGTATATAACGGGGAGTGGAAGCTGGACCGGATGAACGGCACCGGCACGCTGACCCACAAAGTCATCCAGGAAGATGGTGCGGTCCGCTCGAATGAAATCCAAACGGGTGCTTTCGGCGGCGGCGTGCAGACGAGCGGATATGATGTCATTCATGCCCTGGCCGATCCCGACTTCTACTTCGCGTACAAATCGCCGCAGGAACAGCTCGTCATCATGGGAAGCGCTGACCATCTCAAAGCGTCGTTGAAAAGCGGCAGCCTGTTCAGCGCGGAATACCGCAGCGGCACGATCCACAAGACCTACTCGATCTTCCCTGCGGATACGGCGGCAGAACAGCGTATAAACGAGGCTAGCCTCAAATATTTGCAAAGTATTCAGCCAAAGCTGAACCCTCATCTGGAGCAATTCGAGCGGTTGGCCGGGCAGGTTCCCCTGAAATAAGGATGATCAAATAAACGTCATTACGGTTCAATTTGCATGACCAGGCATGGATCGATAAGGAGAGGTATATGAAATATATTAAAGATTGTCCCGAACCCGGTATGGGCACCTGGTATTTCGAGATTGACCAGCAGGGTGTTGCTTACCGCCAGCTCGTCATCGAGGATGACGGCAAGTGCATCGCTTCGAACCGGAAAGACGGAGACTATCATTTTATGTTGGCCGAGCAGCCGATCGATACATCTGAAGCTGGCTTGATCTTGATCACCCAGGAAGAATTCGAGGAGGTTTGGTCCGCTTCCCTTAAGTCCACGGGCGAGCTGTGGCAGCGCCAGAAGTCGCTGCACCCCGTTGGACAAAGGGTCGAGGGCGCCATCGAAGCCTTTTTCCCGCAGGGAACGCTCATTACGCTTGCGAACACAGAAGCAGTAGGATTAGCTGACACCGGGGAGCTGGAGTTGTCCGGAAAGCCGGAATGGATGTACCCGCTGCACGTCGTTCAAGCCGTTGTGAAGGGATATGACGAAGTTAACCAGTGGATTGAGCTTGGTCAGGCTTCCGTTCTGGAACGGCAGACCGAACCAAATCCAAAATAACCGCTAATTTTAAGAGGAGAGCCCGCAGCTCTCCTTTTTATAAGGTATAAACACTGTAAAAACAGCTATAAATAAGGACCGAAGAAGTACTCCAGTTTCTCCCGCGAATACCCGTCTTCCCCGCGCCAGCAGGCAACGGCATTGAAATCGGTGCCCCGTCCCCGTTCTTTGCGGTAAAAATCTTTGGTTTCCAGAATGCCCGCGTAACCCCAGATCTCCATGACCTGATCCCGTTCATGCGAATTGGAGGGGAACACGTCCTTCCACCTTTTCTCGAGCTGCCGGGCGGCATCCTTGTCACCACACGCCTCAATCCCGTGGATCATCCCCTTCAGCATATCCACGTCTTCTTCCCGCACCGGGAACGGATCCTCCTCACGGCTCAGGCATAACAGATCCAGCCAGCAGTAAACAAGCCAATTGTGGCGGACGCCTCCCCATTTGATCCGTTCGAAATTAAGCACGTTCAGGTCCTCGCCGGCATATTCCTCTTGGGACATCAGCATGCCGTCATCGCAGAAAAAACACTCACTGTACCGGGGGATATCGGCGGCACGCATACGGAATGTATGAGAGGGTAAATGGCGGGTCAGCGTCCAGCTTGATAAAGCGCTGCGCAGATGAACTTTCCGGGTGGAAAGGCTGTGCAAAAACGCAGCAGCCACCCGCTCTTTCGTCACGTTATGCTCATGCAGATGAATGATCCGCCGGATCAGCTCATCATGCGACACGGTGAGCGGATCGGACATCAGCCCCTTGCTTTTGGCGTACTCAAAATCTTCAGCCGATAACATAAAACTTCCACGTCTCCAGCCTCCCGATTGCCAGTACGTATTCGTTAATATTTTTTTGGCTTTCGCATCCATGCGGGCGGATCCCCCTCCTGTTCAGTAACAAATTCAGCCCGAGCTCCTCGCAGCCTGCCAGGCCTCCGTTACAGGCACTGGTGCCTTGCTGCTCGATGGCGCAAAATAATATACATGTCCGGTTTGCCCGAAGCACCGGCGAAATCTCTTCAAGCCTGGGTCCCACCCCACGAATCAAATCAGCTTCGCGCCTACTTTCTCTTTCAGCCTTTCGGCAAGCCAGCGCCATTTCCGGCCTTCTTCCGATGCTGACGCATCGGCTTCATCCATGCCAAGCCAGTAATCGGCATCCAGCAGCTCATACATATCCAGCATTGTGATCTCGGCGCACTCCGGATTTTCCAGGGCAGCGATCATCGGATCGGGCCCATCGTCCCAGTTGTAGCCATCCACCACGGCATGAAGCAGAACCGGCGAGGACAACCCGCGGATCCGGCAGGTGACCTCATCACGCGACTCCTCATACAAAATACCGTCGATGATCCTCTGCTCCTCATCGTTCAACGTGAGGCGGACCGCCCCGTCGGTATCAGCGAGCAAATCGGCCATGGCCTTGTCCATTCTTGCCGCCTGCCAGGCCGTCCCCAGGATGCCGTGCGGGGAATTCAGCTGAGCGCCATTCGCAATCAGCAGCTTGACCGTCTCCGGCTGCTTGAACTTCACCGCTTTTTTGAGCGCCGTATCGCCCAGCTTGTCTTCCGCTTCCAGATCGACGTTTTTCTCGAGCAGCAGCTTCATGCCGTCTACAGGCATCCGGTTGGTGATAAAAAGCATCAACGGCGTTCTTCCGCGGGCGTCCCGCTCGTTCGGGTCCAGCTGATCCACCGCCGCCCGGACCATTTCCAGCTCCTTGCTCTTGCTGGCCTCCGTCCATTCCAAATGATCGTCCCTCCTTTCTCAGGTATAAACTGGACTCACGGATACCATGCCAGCAACCGCTCCAGCTTTTCTTTCATCGGAGAAGTCTCTTTTCTCGCGGACTGCGCCAGCTTGGCGCGTGTTCCGAAAATCCGGTACAGCACCGTTTCCCGCTCATAATCCTCTTTGGACTCCAGCTCACTCAGCAGAGCGTCCGCCAGATCCGGTGTATCGATAACGAAGGATTTCACCGGCTTGGCTGAATCGCTTCCTCCAAGCAGAATCTCCACAAGCACCGGCATCCGATCGGGGGTCAGCCCGTGGGCTTCGATAAAAGCTTCGGCGTACCCGTCTTGAGCGGATTGGTGCTCCGTATCAACCGTTTCCATATACCTGCGCAGCAGCGGAAAAAATTCCGTGCTCATGATGCCTAATCCCAGAACGGCATAGGTTCCCGGCATGACCGACTTCTCCCCGGGTTCCACATCCTTATACCAAGCAAATTCCTCCATGGCTGCCTCGGCGTACTCAGCAATCAGTGGATGCAGCCCGCGATACTGAAGCGCGCCGGCAAAAAAACGGTGCAGCTGCGATTTAGCCAGCTTATTCAGCGGCAGATAGTGCTTGTCCTTTGATGGGCTCCTCAGGTTTAGTTTGTACTCTTTGGGAAACCCCTCTGAGAGCAGGCCCGTTATATACGTCAACGCTTCCCGGTATGCGGCCTCTTCCTCCGCATGCAGGCGGATGTCGATCGTTTCCGTAACGTCATTGGCCGCTGCCTGGATCGCCGTGCCTTCAAACCGGTGCAGGAAGCGCCCGCTGCCGTTCTTTATGTAGCCAGCCGCCTTCTCCGAGCCCAGTTGGACGGCTAATTCCAGATAGCGCGCCCGGAGCTCGGGCTCCCGGCGGCCGACCTTCAGCGCGGCATAGACGAAAAAGTCGAGCTCGTCCGCATTCACAACCACCCCGTCCGCTGCATCTTTGCGCTTCCAGTCTTGGCCGAAACTCCCGGTGCGCTCAAAATAACGGACCAAAAAATGCTCCTCCGCCCATTCCCGAAAGGCTGAAGTATATTGAGAAACCCACCCGAGCAGCCGGTCCGGGTTCGAACGGTGCTTTTCCTCCAGCCGCCCAATCAGCGGCTCTAATTGTGCCTCTCGCTGATCAAACAGATCGGGATTGAGCAGATGACGGGCAAAGAAGAACTCATCCAACTCCTTGGGACGTACCGGCAGATCCCGCAAAACTTTGGACTGGATAAAGGCATCGAGCTCCCGCCTCTGACCCGCGAGCTTGTCCTCATCGATCAAAACCTCGGTGAAGGTCCTTAATCCCTCTTCCCTCTCCATTTCGAGCACGATCTCGAAGCGGTAATCGAAAAACCTGGGGCCGTAAGTCCCGGCCCTCATCTCTTCCGCAAGCCGTGTCCGCAATGCGGGGAGCCACTCGCCGGTGATGAGGTCGTCGGTGATATCGCATATGTAAGGCCCGGCATTCAGCCGGTACGAGGAGTCGGTCCAATCAAAGGGCCGGTCCAGGTCGATGCTGATTACGCCGTATCCGTCGCCGGCTTTGCGGGTACTCCAGGCCACGCCAAGATAATCCTTGATGCCCGCCTGGAGCCTGCTGACTTCCTTGATCTCACGGATACGCTTGCTTTCTTTCTCATAAATCCCGCTGATCAGAGACCACACCTCATCCAAAAACTGCTGTACGCTCGCGTTCAACCGTTTCCCCTCCCGAATTTCTTAAGCCATGCCATAAGAAAACGTCTATCGACGTACTTTCAAAGAAGACAGACCGCGTCTAAAGGTAATTTTTCTTGCAATATTAGGAAACAATCGCTCTGGAGTTTATACTTTCTAATATTATAAACAAGCCCCGCGCGGGCGGGGTCCTGCTTAACCGATGACTTTGACTACATTGCCATCGCTGTCCTTGATCTGCGTCTTCACGATCTGGATTGCGGCCCCCTTCACAGAAGGCAGCGGTACGACGCTTTCCTTCGGTGCCAGCGAACGGCTCAGCTCAGATGCGGCTTGATCGTCCAGGGCAATTCGCACCTCGCCTCCTTCAGCTTTCAGCTCCGGCTTCTGCCCGGGCTCAAAGACGACGCGGGTGTCCGGTCCGACAAGCGTGAGCGAGCGGCCTTTTAAAATCCGGCCAAGCAGCAGCTTGGCAATAATTCCGGCCTGCTTGGCTCCCATTTTCACGACGGAAGGCTGCTTACTGAACCAACCGCTCTTCCCCGGTTCCCAGGCCAGCTGATCCACGAACAAAAATCCGGTGCTGGATCCTTCCGCTTCCGCGCCCTGCCGGATTTTCTCCGCGACGGGTGGAATGCGCAGCAGGGAGCCTCGGGTTAAATCCGTTATGTAATAGGGAATATGCTCCTCGGCAGCCCCGAGAACGCCGAGCGTATTCCAGGTTTGCATCGCTTCGAGCTCATCTCCCGTAATGCCGGTCATCTCCAGAAACTCAACCTGGCCATTCGGCGTCTGGATCGCTGGCAGCTCCGGATCTTCAGCAAAAGCCAAGGCTGTCAGCTGCGTGTCAGCTCCGAGGCAGATCGGCCCGTTAGCATCCAGGTAATCGCCCGAACGGAACACGTTTCCGCTGCCAAACACATACCTGCCCATATTTTGCAGCAGGTTCAAAGCCCACGCCGGCGGCTCCTCCTCATCGGCATCCCGCTGCAGCCGGAATGTCAGCTCAAAGCCGAATCCGCTGACCTCTTGGTCCTCCGACTCTTTTTCATACAATTCCGAGAAGCCGTACGTGACAAAATGCCAATGCGGGATCGGCGATTCCGCTTTGTAGGCGCTGATTCCGTCGAGTGGATCCTGGCCGCCGAGCGCATACGAAATGAGCGTTCCGTAATGCTTTGGCTCTTGACTGCCGTATAATCTTTCAAGCTCCTGGTCGATGGCGTCCCAACCCGGTGCGCCGATTTCTTCGTTCATCATCCTGTCCCCTTCCCATGTGTGCCGAAGCTTATTTCCTTATGTTATTTATTCGAATACTGCGTCATTGAAACGCTGGATTCCCTTACGATGAGACGCGGCTCAAACTCCACCCGCTCATAATCCGGCGGATTGTGCGACTGGATCCGTTTCAGCAGCAGCTCTGCCGCCAGCCGGCCGACTTCGCTGCCCATGATGGACACCGAGCTGATTTGCGGAGTGGTTACGGTCGCCCACAAGTTGTTGTCGATGCCGACCACCGCCACATCCTGCGGTACCCGGATACCAAGCTCCTTGAAGCGGTTGACGATCCCGATCGCCACCATGTCGTTGACGGCGTAAATCGCGTCCGGCATATGTTTCAGGCTGTAAAAATAATCGGCCGCCTGGCGTCCAGTCTCAAACGAAAAATCTTCCCCGAAATAAACCAGCGAAGCATCGACATGCCTAAGCGACTGTTCGTATGCCAGGTACCGTTCTTCAATTTTGTCCTTGGGCGCGCCTGCGTAAGCAATCCGTGCCCGTCCGATCTGGAGCAGATGCTCCATGACCAGCCTTCCTTCCTGGCGGGCGAGCCCCACGATATCCGCCTTTAGATCCGGGCTGAGCTTCTTGCCGTAATTGATGACGGATACCGGGATGCTGGCCTGGTTGATCAGGCTTTCCAGCTGCTTGGGATAAGCCAGCGGCATCAGTACGAGGCCGTCCACATGAAGCTTCTTGATCTCCCGCAGCGTCTCCAGCTCCAGACGTGCGTTGCCAAGCGTATTAATCTGCACCACCCGGTATCCATGCTGCTTGGCGGCTTGCTCTACCGACCAGGCGATATCCGGAATGATCGCGTTGCGGATGTCCGGCACGGCAAGCGCGATCTGGTGGGTTTGGCGGATTTTGAGGCTTTGGGCCGACGTGTTGGGGACAAAGCCCATTTCATCGATCACCTGCATGATCCTCGCCTTCGTCTTTTCGCTGATTCCCCCGCTGTTGTTGAGCGCCCTGGACACGGTGGCGATGCCGACGCCCGCCTGCTTGGCGACGTCCTCAATGGTCACCTTTTTCTTGTTGGACATGCGAATTAATCCCTCTCACTTCGGAATCGTTTCCTATCCGGAAGACATTTTTTTCTTTTTCAGTATATATTATAGCATACCCCGCCATACCGATGCCTCAGCTTAGCCGCCAGACGCTGCAATCAACGCATGACCTCGGCTTATTTCTATTCATAGACATGTAAATCTTCCATTCGCACCATGGTTAAAAACACCCGCTATAGCCCTAAAAAATGATTTGACACGCAGAATAGAATGTGACATCATATGGATCGGAAACGTTTCCTATTTTTCGATATATCGCTCACCAAATTATTTACTGCCTGATAGGGAGATGACGGATTCATGCAAGCATTGAGATGGCATGGCGTGAAAGACTTGCGCGTGGAAACGATTGAGGAGCCTTCGGCCCTCCAAGGTAAGGTCAAAATCAAGGTGGAATGGTGCGGCATCTGCGGAAGCGACCTGCATGAATACGCCGCCGGGCCGATATTCATTCCGGAGGGTGCGCCTCATCCATTAACCGGTGAGAAAGCCCCGGTCGTAATGGGACATGAATTTTCCGGCCAGGTCGTGGAAGTCGGCGAAGGCGTGACCCGCTTCAAAGCCGGCGACCGGGTCGTCGTGGAGCCTGTGTTCGCCTGCGGACATTGTACCGCCTGCAAACAGGGAAAATATAACCTTTGCGAAAAAATGGGCTTCCTGGGACTCGCCGGCGGCGGGGGCGGTTTCTCCGAATACGTGGCGGCCGATGAGCATATGGTTCATCATATTCCGGACAGTGTCTCCTACGAGCAGGGCGCTTTGGTCGAGCCGTCGGCAGTTGCGCTGTACGCCGTCCGTTCCAGCCGCTTCAAGGTGGGCGACCGCGCGGTCGTATTCGGGGCGGGGCCGATCGGCCTGCTTGTCATCGAAGCGCTGAAAGCGTCGGGTGCTGCGGAAATCTACGCCGTGGAACTATCGCCTGAGCGGCGGAACAAGGCGCAGGAGCTGGGGGCTATCGCGCTCAACCCTGCAGACGTGGACGTCGTCCAAGAAATCCATCGCCTTACCGAAGGCGGAGCGGATGTTGCCTATGAAGTTACAGGTGTCCCGGCTGTCCTGAACCAAGCGATTCAATCGACGAAAATCAGCGGTCAAATTATGATTGTCAGCATTTTCGAACGGGAAGCCCCGATCCATCCGAACCAGATCGTCATGCAGGAACGCAATATCGCCGGCATCATCGGTTACCGGGACGTGTTCCCGGCTGTAATCAGCCTGATGCAGCAGGGCTATTTCGCGGCCGATAAGCTCGTTACGAAGCGCATTGCTTTAAGCGAGATCGTCGAACAGGGCTTTGAGACGCTGCTGAAAGAGAAAAGCCAAGTCAAAATTTTGGTATCGCCACAACCGTCCAAATAACCGACTGTGAATATTATCGCACCTTAGGTGCTTTTCATAACGAATAAGAAAAACGTCTATCGACGTACCTTCAAAGAAGACAGACCGCGTCTAAAGGAAGTTTTTCTTGCGAGATCAGGAAGCGGAGCCTCCGAAACTTATACTTTCTGATCTCTTCAAAAAAGATCCCTTCGCCGAACATACGGCAGGGGATCTTTGTTATGTTAGCCTTATTGCCGGAGCGCAGCCTGCGTCTCTTGGCTCTTCTCCCGCCGCTGATGCAGCATCATCAGAAGAACGGCGCCGGCGAACGCAGCCGCCACAAGCCAGACGGGAATCCGCGGATCGAGCTTGTACGCCCAGCCGCCGATAATGCCTGCCGGAGACGTAAGCAGCAGGATCAGCACAGACAGCATGGAGAACACTTTTGCCCGTTTGTCGTCATCGATCGCGTTCTGCACGGCTGCCTCCAAATAGGGCGAGCTGATCATCAGCCCTACGGCGGCCAAAATCGTGCTGAGCCCGATCCAGACCAGGTTCGACGTCGGCCACAGCACCAGCATGACGTTTGAAGCGACCGACAGAATGAAACCGGCCATCATCGAGCGGTTCGCCGCGTGCTCCGGAATTTTCGGCATCAGGAGCCACAGCGTCAGCAGCATAATGACGGAGGACACCGCCGGGAACAGGGAAATCAGCCCGCTTCCCACATGAAGGTAATCCGCCATGTACAGCGACAGATACGTCGTTTTCATCGTGGCCTGGAAGTTGAACAAAATATATACGCTAAAGATCAGCATGAGCGACTTGCTCGTTATAATGTCGCGAATCGCCCCGCCATAATCGATCAGGCTTTCCTTCAGCCCGAGATCGCGGGTCTCCCGCATCTTTCTCTGGCCGATTTCGGTTTCGCGCGTCGTTAGATGTCGCCCCACGAACTGAAACGTCATCATCAGGAACGCAAGCACGTACATGATGCGCGTGCCGGACACAAGGCCGTAATGATCCACCAGCAGTCCACCGAGCGGAGCGAACAGGCCCCCGATCACGCTAATAATCTGCAGCAGCGTAAAGACGTAAGTCCGGTCGGCGGGCTTCGTATCCTCGACGATCAAGCAGTAAAACGCGGTATGCGGCACGCGCTGAAACCCGTTGACAAGCGCCGCCGTGAGGAAGAACCACACATTGTGCGAAACCGCCCACAGGATGGTGGCCAGACTCCAGCTGAACAGATCAAAATACAAGATGGCCGATTTGCGGCCCATCCGGTCGGTCAAATAACCGCTGATAAACGATGAAAACACCTGAACGATCAGGCCGATCGTAGTGATCCAGCCGATGCTGGTCTCGGCGATGCCAAGCTCGTACATATACAACGTCGCGTAGGTGCTCACCATACTGTACGGAATGAGAAAAAAAGGCTCAAAGGCGAGACAACCCCTGCTGTTTCCTTTTAAGCGCGGGAATAAAGGTCGTGACATACCATCCTCCGGGTCCTGATGAAATGTAAAAGAGTGTGATCGATGCGATTAAGGCAGCTTGCGCCGAGGTTTCTTCGTCTGCCGGGGCTGCCAGGCGACCAAGGCACCCGCCTCTCCACAGATTTGATTCACCTGTTCAAGTTTCGCGGGGGCGACTTCCCACATCCATCGTTCTTCGCCCACCCGGTAAAGTATACCATGATCATGGCAGCTCTGTATCCAGTTTTCCAGATTCGTACCCGCGATTCCGATGCTGAGATGCTCGCCGTTCAGTACATTGGCAGGGTACACCATTCTCAGCTTGCTGCCGGTATAGCGGGCTTGTCCGCCGTATAAGCCGGGGGTCTCTTTATTGAAGGCAAATGCTTTTTCATAAGGGAACGCGGTTTTTCCGTTGTCCCCGGCGGCGTAGCTCATCGCATCCGTCATTTTTCTCGTCTCGTATAAGATTGCATAAGGAAAGGAGAATTGTTCTGTCATATGGCGCAGCCATTCTTTAAGAACGGAATATGTGTCTTCCGAAGGGCTGTCACAAAAGACGGCGATATGCGGGAAACTGCCGTATCCGCTCGTCTGATAAGTAAAAGCAGCATCCCATGGCAAAGTTCCGCACTGCTGGCTGTACATCCAGAAGGCTGCAGCCTCTCCAGTGCCGATTTTCTCCCGTAATTGCTCCGGGGAGGTTTCCACCAGATCGTGATCGCCTTCATGATCTCCGTGCTCTAAAAGCTCATAGTAACTCGTCCCTGTTACAGCCGTGTCGATCTTCTCAAAAAAGGCCTTCCCGGCGGCAAAAGCCTGCATCACCCCAATCCGTTCCGTATGATACAGCGCAACACCTGCACATCCAGGCATACCGTTCCCTCCAAGATAAATGTTCGCATTTTTTACTCATTGTAAATCTTCTATTATGTATTCAAATATGTATTCAAAGCTAAAGCTTAAAAAAATATAATTTCAAGACCCGTCAATTTCCTCCGATGTGGGTACTGCTGCTTGAGAATTACATGACCAACTCCACCTTCCATATCTATTTCATCTTTCTATGAACAACAAATATAGCTCCTAAACTGCAATCCGCTAAAGTAATCTAGATCTTGCTTAGACTCTGTACATAAAGCTCCTCAGATTACATCGTCTGCCCCCTGTTTCAGCAGCTTCACAGTTGGAGTCCGTTCGTCTCGACCGGTCTGCTGAGCCAGTGCTCATCCGTTTGGACATGATTGTTCCGCACGAATTTGGCCAGGCTTTGCCTGAACTGCTCGTAAGGGAAAGACGATGCCAGCCTCACCACATACCCTTCCTGTTCCCCGCCGCAGCAGGACTTTTTCGTGTAGCACCGTTTGGCTGCTTCTTCGTCCCAAATGCCCCTGTACAGCAGCGGCACCGTAGGTATTCCAAGCCGATCCGCCCAAACTACCGTCTCATCCCAGGATAGGCACAGGTTCTGCTCATTCCACACCGAGAACAGCATAAAGTATCCAGGCAGCGCATCGTAAGCGAGCGAATGCTTGGCGTACACATTTTCCCCGCACAGACGATACCCTTCCGGAATCAAGTACCTGATGCCGCCGTGAAGCGTCTTGACGTAATGCCGGGAAGGATGATCCTTGCTGTCCAGCGATCTCGCGTGAATGAAATCCGGGTACATCGTGGTGTTCTCGCCGTCCATTTTCTCGGTGATCACCACTTCTTTTCCTACGAAATGGTCCGTGCTGCGCAAAATTTTGTCATCATCGGTGTATCCTCGTGACCAGGGAAGATGCATCGTTTTCGGATATTTGATTTTCATGAAACCACCTCTTTATTTGCCGTTCGTGTCCGCTTCCGCGAAAAAATACAACCGGGCCAGCAGATCCCCGCCAAGCAAATGATAAATGTTTGACGCTCCTGCGTCTCCCCCGTGAAGAATTTCCATATGAAAGCTGACCATATGCACAACCTTCAACACAAATGCCTCATCATATCCGAGCTCCTTCAGTACATGACAGGCAATGGCCGCAGAGACATGCTCGTGGCCGAAATAGGAGTAATAGCCGCGGGTTTCCTTCCATACCTTACAGAACGGTTTGCCCGCATCGTGAAACAGCGCCGCATACTGCATCGCCAGCAGGTCATCCCCTTCGTACTGCGCATTGATATAGGCAAGCACGGCGTAGGTGTGCTCGGACAGGGTTTTGGAGTGATAGGGATTCTCCTGGTCGTACCCAAGCATGACGGAAAAATGCGGGCAGGCGCTTAAATAGGCAAAAAGCTCATCGTGACCCGGACGTTCTGCGAGCAGTTTTTCCAATTGGATTCTGTTCAGCTTCACATCCTCTGAGCTGTGCACGATATGCAGCGCTTGGAACCCTTCGGCCATGACCGGAAACTCGAAGTTTTTGGAAAATTTCGTCAGCACTGCGTCGTCGATCCGGCGTTTGCGCGTCCCTGCCCGCTGCCTGGCCGTCGCATACGGCGTATCGCACACATGGCCTTCGACGGGCACATCCTTGAATTTCTTCAGAAACTTTACACGGCGGTCGCGGCTCACGTTGGTTGCGTCAAATACGACACTGCGGCCCTCCCCAAGCAGACGGTCTATTTCGGCAAAAGCCTCGTCAAACACCAGATACGTGTTCTTTTGCCTGGACTCGCTGCCGAACAGCCGCTCCCGGATGGAGTCGGTCGAAACCGCCACGGCCCGCTCACGCTTGCACAAATTTTTGGCATAGAAGCTTTTGCCGCTGCCTGGAATGCCGACCAGCATATGAATGGTACTCATCGTTATCACCTCCTTTCCATAAATGGTTCATTTCCTTCACCATCCTCTTGATTGTCACCATACATTCATCGCTGGACACCCATTGATCCCGTATGAAGCGTTCTTGTTGACTTTTACCCGATGATGGACCGTGGATCATGAATGCAACAAAAAAAGCCCTTCCCCGAAAACCAGCCGGGTTCCTGATGAAGGAGGCGCTCCCTTCAATTATATGGGATCCTGCCTTCAAAGCACACGGGACCTTAGTCGCATCCGAAAAACAGGTCTTTCTGCCTGTCACTGGGTATTCGATCTCGCGCAGATGCCTGCTGAGATTTGATCGCTCAGGGCCAACAAGAGGCCGAAACGTATATCTTGCATAAAAAAACATGACACTTCCATTTATTTGATATATAGTAGGAACATAAGTTCTTATTCCAAGGTTCATCCATTATTATATTCGAGGGGGACAACCATCCATGGGAAATCATATGGCGGGTTTGCAAGTACAGATCAGGCCCTGGTCGGAAGACCATTTGCATTTGGAGCTGCTCTATCGTTTGAATGTTCCAGAGATGCTGGAACATTTGGGCGGACCGGAAAGTGACGAGCAGGTTGAGAAGCGCCATAAGCGATATGTTGAGGTTCAGTCCCTCGGGAACGGCTGCATGTATAGCATATGGCTGGCAGATCATCCGGTGCCAATAGGCAATGCGGGATTTTGGGAGAGTGGTTGGCAGGGATCTACCATTTATGAAATCGGCTGGGGCGTTCTGCCTTCCTTTCAACAGCGGGGCATTGCATCGGCCGCGACAGCAGCCGTGATCGAGCAGGCGAAACAGCAGAAGAAGCACCGATTTATGCACGCTTTTCCGTCCGTGGATAACCCGGGTTCCAATGCGATTTGCCGGAAGCTCGGCTTCGTTTTCATGGGTGAATGTGATTTTGAATACCCGAAAGGCAGCTTTATGCACTGCAATGACTGGCGCTTGGATCTGGAATCGGGCGTCTGATACGGACCGCATGAAAGAGGCCATCGCCCTTCCTTTGAAGGATGGAGGCCGCCTTCTCGCTAATGTCCGTGGTTTTAGTTCTGCGCTGCTTCGATGCCTGTCAGCAGTTGGGCCAGTTCATTCTGGAGCGGCTGGGATATACGTGTCATCGGCAGCCGAAGGTGATCGGAAGCAATCACACCCTGATTAGCCAGCACCCATTTTATCGGAGCGGGATTCGGTTCCTGGAACAGTTTGCGGATAAGCGGGACGACACGGTCAAAAGATCGTTTGCCTTCCATGACCCTCCCCTTTTGCACCAGGTCATGGACCTCAATAAAGATATCTGTGTACAAGTTGGCCGAAGCCAGAATCCCCCCGCTCGCCCCTTGGCTGAGCTTGGCATGGTAGTACAGGTCGTCACCGCATAACACCGCCCCCGCATCTTGACGCGTCAACTCGGTAACCAGATCCAGGCCGTCGGAGCTGTCTTTCATACCGATCACACCTTCCATCTCCATAATGGTTTTGGCCGTATGCATCGTTAAGCGGACCCCGGTACGGGCGGGAATCTCATAAGCAATAACCGGTACCCCGACTTCGGTCACCCGGCGAAAATGCTCAATGATCCCTTCCTGCGACGGTTTACTGTAATAGGGAACCACAACGAGGACGGCATCCGCCCCCAAGGCGGCGGCCTGCTCCGTCCGCTGCACGGTCGTCAACGTGTCGTTGGTTCCCGTTCCGATGATCACCGGGATGCTTCGCTGCTTTTCTTTCAAAATCTGCTGCGTGGCCCGGGTGAGCTGTACGACTTCGTCCCAGCGTACCGTCGGGGCCTCTCCAGTCGTCCCGTTTATGATCAAGCCGTTGATATGATGCTCAGCCAGCTTTTCCACGTAACGGGTGTATGATGCCAAATCAAGCTCTCCGCTTGGCAAAAATGGCGTGACCACAGGAACCAAAACGCCATGCAGTTCATCTCTTCCGATCATTTTTGATGACCTCCTCTATAGGTTGTGCCTCTAATTTAGCATAGGAATTATTATCAGTGTTATCTATAATAGTTGATGAGCATCATCGATAATATTGATATCATGGAGATGAATAGCATGGACCTGACGTACTTTCATACCTTTCGCGAGGTCGCGCACCGCAAAAGCTTTACCCGGGCGGCCGAAGAGCTGGGATATGCGCAGTCGAGTGTAACGACGCAAATACAGAAGCTGGAGAAAGCATACGATACGCAGCTGTTCGAACGTTTCGGCAAGGGGGTTCGGCTGACCTCCTCCGGGGAAGAGCTGCTTAAACTTACGGTACAAATGCTTGATTTGTTCGATGAATCGAAGGAGAAGCTTCGGACCGAGGGAGGCGGCACGATCTCCGTGGGAACGATGGATTCCCTCGCGGCTTACTTTCTCCCCCCGCTGATCCAGCAGCTGCGCAAGCAGTACGAAGGATTGTCCATCCGATTATGGACGGACCGGGAGGACCTTCTCGTCCAGAGGGTCAAAGAGGGAGATTTGGACATCGGCCTAATTCTCGATAACGAACCGGAGGATCCGGCGCTTCACTGGCAGACGGTCCGGGAGGAACCGCTCGTTCTCATCGCAGGGCCGGGACATCCCCTGGCAAATCGTGAGATGATCCGTCTTCAGGATCTGTACGATGCCGAGTGGATTCTGCCGGAAGAAACCTGTAATTACCGGGTCATGCTGGAGAAGCTTCTGAAGCAGCACGGAATCCCATGCCGGCTTGGCTTGGAGCTGGGAAACCCCGAAGCGATCAAGCGCTGCGTCATGGCGGGATCAGGAATCTCCCTCTTGCCCCGCATGGCAGCAGACGATGAAATCCGCAGAGGGCTGCTCGCCCCACTTCCCTTCAACCATCCTGATCTGCGGCTCAGCCTGCAGCTGATGACCCATCCGAAGAAGTGGATCTCCCGGGCACTCGGTGATTTTATCGAGTTGGTCAGGAAGTCGCCGTGAGCCCATTTTAGCTGTTCACTGTTCACTATTCCCCAGAATCAGCTGTAAACCCGTTCACATGCGAGTAGATCTCTGTGTTCCCGGCACCCAATAATCCATGACCACCTGAGCGCCGTAAATTCCTTTAGCACTCGGAGATACAACAAAAAAACGCACTCAGGCAGCGTCCAATCGCTTCCTCCGTGCGTTTTTCAACATATCCAATCGATTTATGCCCGAATCGTCTTTAAAGCCGCGGACCAGGCAACCACTTGATCCAGCATGCCGTTGACATTTTTATGATGCAGCTCGGCCGGCTTGAAAGTTCTAAAGCTTTCGAAATCGGTAAAGAGCGACAGCGTAGGGTGAATGCGGACGTCCGCCACGTTCAGCTCCCCAAGAATGCCGCGCAGGTGCTCGGCCGCCCGGGCGCCTCCAGTGGACCCGTAGCTCACGATGCCTGCCGCTTTATTCCCCCACTCATCTCGAACCAGGTCGATCGCATTTTTCAGTACACCGGAAATGCTATGATTATACTCCGCGGTGACGAACACGAATCCGTCCATGCGGCCGATGGCCGCGGCCCAGTTTTGGATGGCGTCCTCTCCGCCAGGATGTCCGAGGAACGGCAGCGGATAATCCGCCAAATCGATCAGGTGGTACTCCGCATCTCCACGCCCATCGGCCAGCTCCTTGAGCCATGCTCCGACCTGCGGGCTGACCCGCCCTTCCCTAGTGCTGCCAAGGATGATTCCAATATTCAAGTGTGATTGTTCCATTTCTAGATCTCTCCCCATATTCATAAATTTCCGCAGGTCCTGTAACCTGCCTGTAAACCCGGATCGGTACCTTTATCTTATAGCGGCTTGAAGACGAAAGATAATATCAATTCCGGCATGGCTATATATATTTCGGTCTATGGGTGGTTGATGCCAAAAAAAACAAACGCCTGAGCAGAGCACTGGCGGCTCTGCCTAAGCGTTTATCGGGCAGTGTAATCGGATCTATTTGCGGATCTCATAAAATTGGCATTCTTTGCGCGAATGGTACGTAACATCACTCACACCGGACTGGGTAATTACCGTGGAGTCGGTGAACCGGATGATCCGCGTATCTGAATCGATCAAATGGTCATCTTTAAACACGCGTATGGGAAGCTTCCTGCGCTCGGCCTCCTGCAGATCTGCTTCCGTCAGAAGCTCTCGAATCGTTGCCATGAATGACGGGTTCTCCTTTGGATATGAATTAGATACGATCACGGGTGCTCGCTCTTCCTTATATTGTAGCCGTTCATGGCATAAATGGAAATGGTTGAAGCGGGTAGGAACGATGAAAGCAGGAACCTGCAGGCTCAGACAACGTAACCGGACCAGCTCTTCACGCTTACGCACAGGTTTTTTCCGGAACCGCTGCGGAATCAGCTGGAGCCGGGGTCTTTTTCAAATATGGAACCAGCGACAGCAGGCCAAGCACGGCAAGAACCGCACCAACCCACAACGGTGATGCCAGGCCGTAGCCATGATCGATCGTGAGCCCGCCAATGGTGGAACCGACGACAATGCCGAAATTGACGACCGAGACGTGGAACGTATTGACGAGCGAGCCACCGTTCGAAGCTCTGGCCACACGGGTCACCATGGGAGGATTCATGGAGACCCCGACCAGGCCGATCACGATGACGGCGATAACCGCAACGACCTGGTGTTCGGCAAATAGGCCGAACATGATCAGCGCGCCCGTAAGCACGACTAGGCCGATGGTCATAATCGGCATCATGTACCGGTCGGCCAGTCTGCCGGTGATAGTGTTGCCGATGACCGTTGCCACCCCGTAAACCCCGAGCAGGAGCGGCACCATGGATGCGCTGAAACCCGCTACATCGGTAAGTATCGGTGAAAAGTAACTGAATGCCGCAAACGTCGCCCCAATGATCAGCATGCTGGTCGCGAAGGCTGCCCACAAATGCCGGTTCTTGAATTCCGCGAGTTCCCCGCGGAGGCTGATCGTTTGAGATTCCTCTTTAGGCGATTTCGGAATCAGCAGGAGCCCCATCGTTCCCGAGACCAGCACAAGGACAACGACAGCCCAGAAGCTCGCCCGCCAGCCGAGATACTGGTCGAACAGCATGGCGGCGGGCAGCCCGACGGCGGTTGCGACCATCAATCCGCCAAGGACGATCGAGGCGGCACGGCCGCTTGCTTCCGGACGAACCAAGGTGAGTGCAATCGCGATGGACACGCCGAAGCAGGCCGACGAGGCAACCCCGGTAATAATCCGGGCAGCCATCATAAGTTCATAGTTCGGCGCGAGCGCTCCCAGCGTCTGCCCAATCAGAAACACGGTGGACAATGCCAGAAAGGCTTTTTTGCGCGGCACTTTTAACAATCCGACTGTCAACAGAGGCCCGCCGATAATCATCCCCGCAGCATAAGCGGATATCAGATATCCGATGGCGGCGACAGATACGCCAAACTCCTCTGATAGCGACGGCATGATCCCCGCCACCATAAATTCAGAAGTCGTCATGGAAAAAATCATCAGTCCCAGTACATAAATCGCAAGCGGCAATGTAAACAGCTCCTTTATTTATTATTTTGTAACACTCAGTACAAAATTAGACGCAGGGATCTCTCTAGGCATGTCACCTAGGAATCCCCCTCTATATTTTCTTTATATTTTTCTCTGCATCTCCTCTACAACTCTTAGGAATCTACTCGAAAGCTCCTCGGAATCTCATCTTTATCCTCACTGTATTTCCTCTGTGTGTTCTCTGTATCTCCAACTTGCTCCCGTCTTTACTTGTGCCTCACCTCCATTTTTCAATGGTTATAACTTTGCGGCTCATTTTACGTCCCACTTTTGTAACAACTAGTACAAAATTATTCAAAAAGCACAGCCGCGTCCATCGCGTGAACATCGTACAGCGCAAAGCGGCAGCTCGAATACGAACACAACAGCAAACAATGATTTAGATAGACTAGATGATAGATTAAATATATCTCTGACTCCCAGGGATTCTGCTAAAATATGGCCGCAAGCGTGCCGTCAATAATCTGCCGGGCCAACGCACGGTTCATGGTCCCCGGATAAATCACACGCAGGCCATAACAACAGCTGAGGAACAGAGCCGTCAGCTCCGATGTATCCCGTTCACGAGAAATTTCGCCGACGGACTGCCCTTCGCGAATCGTTTCCTCGAGAGCCTGCTCCAGCAGCGCCACATGCTGTTTGAAGATCCGCTCAACAGTCGGGTCAGACTTTCCCCGCTCTACCGACGCGTTAATAAGCAAACATCCACGGTCCTTGGCTGTCGAGCCCTCCCGGATTTCCCATTCCAGCAGCTCCCGCAGCCGCTCCTTCACCGGAGCGTCTTTGCGCAGAATGTCCAATTGGGTCTCGATCCCCACCTGATGGTATCGGATCAGCGCCTGTTCGTACAGCTCATGCTTGCTCCCGAAGGCATTGTACAAGCTTCCTCTGCCGAGACCGGTTTCCTTGCATAAATCGTCTGTTGAGCAGGACCCGTATCCCTGTGACCAAAACACCTCCACAGCGGCATCGATGACGGCTGTGTCTTTGAACTCACGGGGTCTACCGCTTTTACTCATGTTTAGGCATCCCTTTCGTAGGTTTGATTGGATTGATTCTTAGCTTACTTAATTTTGTACTCATCTGTCAAATATTATTTTTCTAATAAAATCCATTTCGTCACAAAAACGACACCAAACATGCGTTGCAAGCAAAGCCGTTTTCCTATAGCATAAATTTCCGAACGAAGTTCGGCCACCACGGTGCTGCCGCGGTTCGAACATTATCTCCAAATGGAGCGGAGTATTTTGCCATGTCAAAAAGCAAGACCTATTATGCCCTGATGCTGCTGGTCATCACTGCCTTTATTTTATACGTCGCCTATGTACAGATCATTCAGGATCCACAAGCTTCGGCTTTCCTCGGTTTCAAAACCGACCTGAACCATCCCCTGAACCCTAAGCTGTGGCTGATCGTCATGAGGATTCATGCCATATCGGCCTGCTTGGCCATGATCTGCGGAGCCGTCAACTTCGCAGCACGGATCCGGGTCAGACACGTAAAATTCCACCGGTTCAACGGATATTTATATGTCATCTGTGTCATGCTGGTTGGCCTCACCTCAGGTTATATGGCACCGGTCGCCACGGGAGGAAGGTCGGTCAGCATTGCGTTTAACCTGTTAACGATGCTGTGGCCGGCATTCACGGTGATCGCTGTAATTCAGATCCGGAAAAAGCAAATGGCCAGCCACCGGAAATGGATGGTTCGCAGCTATGCTTTCTGTTTTACAAACCTGGTTGTCCACGTCCTCACGTGGACGATCCGCACGCTTGCCGGAAGTCCTTACCCGGTCAGCTACCGGATCAGCGTGTTTATTACGATTCCTTTGCTGCTTCTCATCGCAGAGCTTGTAATTCGCACTGCGTGGCCTGGGTCAGCCGGTTCCCGGCGTTCTGCCGGCAGCAATAAACCGTAAGCGAAAAAAACCGCCAGATGGCGGTTTTTCTCTTCATATTCATGCAAATTTCCGTGCAAACAACAGTAATTTCAGCTTGAAGCTATTCGTTTTCGATCGAATTCAGCGCTGCAAACGCGAGCGGTCCAAAGCCTTCAGAAGCTTCCCTCTGCGGCTGTGTGACATGAAAAACAAATCCGCTGCCGTCAAGCTTCTTCACGATATATTCATGGGTTCCCGAGGAATCGAATGCCGTCAAAAAAATAAGCGCGTCCTTCATCGGACCGGTAAGGTCTGCCGCCCCAAGCTTCTTGATTTCGCCATGCGGCTTGAGCTCTTCCTTACCCTGCGACTCCAGCTGGTCCAAATTGAAACCTGCAGGCAGCTTCTCAATACGGACCGAGTACTCGTGGTCAACATTCATATACAGCAGATGCTTGCCCGCATCAAATGAAAACTGTTCGGGAATATACAGCGAGTACCCTTCAGCCTGAACAAGCTTGGCGGGCCGCACTTCGTCGTTGCCTTCCAAGGTGACTTCCAGCTTGCCCTCGGCAGGGCGCTTACTGACACTGCCGCTGCTTGCGGATGATTTAGAGTCTCCTGAATCAGATTGGCCGCCGGCCGAAGCACTGGAAGATGAATCGTTGCCGGATGTGCCGTCTTCGCCGCTTTCGCCTTCTCCTTGCACGCTGTCCGATTTTTTAATTTCGGTCAGTACGAGCTGCTTTAACGTATCCTCGCCTTCAATAGCCTTTTCTTCGTATTTGAATTGCACTTGGTCCTGCTCCTGTAAATCGGCTATCACTTGATCCAGCCCGTCACCCAGCTGAAAAGCAGTAGGCTTGCCGTCAACCACAATTTCCACCATATGCGGATCAGCCTGGCCGGTATACGTTCCGGTTCCTTCCCTCACGGACGGTACCTGTTCAGCATTCCCGGGCTGGGTTGACGGATTGTTCTGCTCATCCACGTGGTCTGGCGTACCCGGCGCCGTTTCCTGTTTGTCACTGCATGCGGTTACCGCAACAGCTATAGCCAGCGCCAGCAGAATCGAACTGATTTTAATCGTATTCTTCATGCTGCACCTCCATTACCATCTTAGACGGACGGAGGCAGCTTCAGGTTTCAATAAATTCGATAGTCTTGATAAAAATATCAAATGGGATGGGTCATACGAGACAATCCAAACCGCTTCATAAGCGCATCATTCGTTTTCTTTCGTTTACTTACTTCTTCCTCCAGTCCTGGAAAACCGGATCATGGACCAGATAATCAGCACGATAAGTACGGCAATGCATACGCCGATACTAAGCCGGTTCTGCGCATCGAATAAAAACATGGCCGCGATTACCGCCAAGCAGGCCACGACGGCAGAAGTAACATACGGGTAAACCTTAAAGGATGGCTCCACCGGATACGACTTCCGCAGCTTGATTTGTGCCAGGGAGATGCAGATCCAGACCAGCAAGACGCAAAATCCTGGAACAGCCATTAACACGCGGAACAACTGATCCTGCGCAAACATGCCCAGCATGGATCCCAATATCAAGATCACGGCACACAATAACAGCGTATTTACCGGGATACCCCTCCGGTTCGTGCGGGCAAGAGCCGGCGATGCTTCGCCGGCTGCAGCCATGGAGTGGAGCATGCGTGAAGCTCCGTAAATTCCCGAGTTGGCTGCGGACAGCACTGCTGTAACCAGAATAAAATTCATGAGATCCGCCGCCCCGGACAAGCCGGTCGCGGTCAGTACCTGGACAAACGGACTCGACTCGGGGCCGAGCTGGTTCCAGGGAATCAGCCCGCATATCACGAGGATCGGCAGCGTGAAAAATAATATGATCCGCAAAATAAAATTGCGTACCACTTTGGGCAGCACCTTTTCGCTGTTTTCCGTTTCCGTCAATGTCAAACCGATCAGTTCCGAGCCCCCGTAGGAAAACATGACCACAAGCAAAGCGGAAAAGATGGACGTCCATCCGTTGGGCAGAAATCCTCCGGCCGCCGAGTAGTTATGCAGATACGGCGTGTTGCTGCTTGGAATGATCCCGAAGATCAAGCATGTCCCTAAAACGATAAAAACGATAATCATGGCGATTTTGATCCCCGCCAGCCAAAATTCGAACTCGCCGAAGCTTCCCACGCTCATCAGATTAATCAGAATAATGAAGGCCGCGCTGGCTAGACTAAGCAACCATAACGGTACCCCGGGAAACCAATACTGCAAAAAGCTGCCGGCCGCTATAATCTCAATGACGCACACGGAAAGCCACAGGAAGCAGTACATCCACCCCATAATAAAGGACACTCTCTCGCCAAAGGCCTCACGAACGAAGTCCTTCATGTTTTTACCCGGGTAAACCGTAGCCATTTCCGCCATGGCTCCCATGACGACGAGCAGCAGCAGCCCGGCGAAGACGTAAGAGATAATGACGCCCGGTCCGGCGAGACCGATCGTTTCGGCACTGCCTTTGAAGATGCCGGTGCCGATGACTCCACCCATGGCCATCAAGCTGATATGCCTTGGTTTTAATTTTTTCTGCAATGAAACCCCATCTGGTTGTGACATCAAATATCCTCCTGCTAAATCTTGTTGTATTAGAACAAAAACCATAAGTTCAAGTATAACATTTTGCTTAAGCATCCTGATAGAAATTTAGCCGAATTTTCTGTATTTGCTTCACGATTCTTTATGATTTTTAAACAAAATTTAACCAGAAACCGATCATACTTATGCTATGATGTACATTCAGCCGATGGCAAGGCCGAAAGAAAACATAAAGAAATTAAGGCGGTGCAGTTTAGTCGTGTTTCATTCGTATGTATTTCCAATCTCTTATGCATTTCTGTCTTTTCCCTTTGCGGCACTATTTTTTACCATTCCCTTCATGGTCGTCCAGTACCGCAGACACGGTTATATCCATAAAATCAGGGCGTTTGTGCTGTACCTGTTCCTGTTGTACCTGCTCAACGCACTGTTTCTGGTCATCCTTCCGCTGCCATCTTCACGGCACAATCCCGCCATGGCCGGAGGGGCGCTTCAGCTGGTGCCGCTGAATTTCATTCACGACATCCTGAAAGAAACGTCCGTCGTGTCTTCGCAGCCCTCGACGTACCTGCGGCTGCTTACGGAACGCGCCTTCCTTCAAGTGGTGTTCAACGTGTTTCTTACCGTTCCGTTCGGTATGATCCTCCGTTATTATTTCCGGACGGGATGGAAACTTTCCATTCTGCTGTCGTTTTTGCTGTCGCTGCTGTTTGAGACGACCCAGCTCACCGGAATATTCGGGATCTACGATCACCCGTACCGGGTATTCGACGTCGATGACCTGATCACTAACACGCTCGGCGGTTTGCTTGGATTCTTGGCAGCCGAATGGTTATCCGGCCTTCTTCCCCGCATTGAGCATTTGGATGCCAACATCGACCGGGCCGCCAAAAGGGTGACCTATACGCGGCGGGGAATCGCCTTTATGGCGGATGGGATCGTCTGGGCGATGCTGCTTGGCATTCTGCATATTCTGCATATATCGGCTTCCTTCTGGGTTGCGACAGGACTGTATTTCATGCTGGTACCTTGGCTGACGGGCGGACTGACTCCCGGCAAATGGCTTGTCCGCATCCGTCTGGCCGATGGAGGGGAGCGAATCTCCCTTAAATCGCTTGTGGTTCGATATGGAATCCTCTACTGGCTGTTTTTTGGAGTCAACCGGGTTCTGGCCGGCTCCCTTGACACCGTTCCGCCGATCCTTCGCATGATCCTGGGACTCATCGTGTTTGCCTTGAATACCGTCTTCTTTATCCATGTCGTCATCTGCGTATTCAAGAAGGAGCCGCAGCTGTTCTATGAAAAATGGAGCAAAACCCGGCATGTTATCCTTTGGCAGCCGGCCGCAGCAACCGAACCGGAGAAAAAGGAGTAGTTCCCCTTGGCAAAACATACTTCACTAGGACATATCACGCTTGTCCTTCAAGACTTGGGGAGCTTGGTTTCCGCTGTCCGGATGACGGAATCGATCTGCTTCTCCCATTGGTAAATTTGATTGAGGGAAGCGCTGATTTTACCAAGCTCCTTATACATCACGGTCAGCTCAGCCGTGGCTGTGATCGCGTTCCCGAGCTTGACTGCCGCTTTATACCGTTTGTCCGACGCGCTCCGGGTGCTGTTCGCTGCCATAATCTTCTTATTCTCGGCAGTCACCTGCTTCTTTAACGTTTGGACTTGCGCCAACGTATCCTTCACCGCCTTGGCTTTGGCCGAGGCTTCCTTCTTGGCGGCAGCGAGCGCATCCTTACGGCTCTTGATTTCCGCACGGGCAGCACTGGCCGAGGTCTTGATCTGGTTGCGCTTCAGATCGTACTGAAGCGCGGCCTTCTGGTCCTTGCGTTTTCTCGCATCCGCCGCCTTCTTCCCAAGGTCTGTATATTCATTGAGCAGCGGCTGATATTTCTTCTGAGCCTGGTCGGCTTCGGATTTCAGCTTATCGATCTTGGCCTTGTCGATCCCCTGCACCTTCGCATTGACAGTCTTTAACCGGTCATCATTCTGTTTCCGGAGCACTTGAATCTGCTGTTTCTTCAGCTTGTTGGCCTCATCCAGCGCCTTATAGCTGTCATGAAGCACGCCTATACTCTGTAAAGCGGCGTCCCAGGCACTGTCCGATGCGGCGTCCGCCTTGGCCGGACCCAGCAAGAACAACGCGACCGAACAGCATAAAACCGTCAACAAGCTGTTTTTCCATAAAACTTTTACATACGACATCTCCATCTCTCCCCCAAATCATCAAAATTCATAATAAATGGACAAAAAAAGCACCCCGCAAGTAAGGCATGACGCCTTTCCTGCAGGGTGCTTCTCCCGCTTCCATTCACTATGTTGAACCCACTATATCGCTATTTCTCACAGTTGTCAATAAATTCCTGGAACATTTGTTCCTCTTTTTCTTGGCCGAATCCGGTTGTCGTGATTACTGACCGACCATTCCGCCGTCTACCGTGTACAGGGAACCTGTAACGAATGAAGCTTCATCGGAGAGGAGGAAGTTCATTACCGCCGCTACTTCCTGCGGCTCGCCGTAACGGCCCATCGGTGTGGCTGCTTCATTGGCGGCTTTGTACGCTTCCGCATTGCCGGAGTTCGCCTCAATCTGCCGCATCATCCGGGTGTTGATCGTTCCCGGCAGAACCGCATTAACCCGGATGCCCAGCGAAGCCAGCTCGTTGGCAGCAACGCGCGTCAAGCCGATCACGGCATGCTTGGACATAATGTATGGGGCCACTCCTGGCGCGCCCATCAGGCCTGCAAGCGAAGACGTATTCAATATTGCGCCGGAATTCTGCTTTTTCATAACTGGAATAACGTAATGCAGCCCCAGGAACACCCCACGGACGTTGACGTTATATACCAGATCAAGCGCTTCCACGGATTGCTCTTCGATCAGCCCGGTAGGGCCCTCAATCCCTGCATTGTTCGCAAAGTAATCGATGGTGCCGAATTTTTCAACCGCACGGTTCACATAGTTCTGCACATCCTGCTCTTTGGATACGTCGGCAGCGATCGCCAGTGAATTGGTATCGTTCAGGCCAAGCTCCTCGACGACGCTCTTGACCGCATCTTCCTTCAAATCGACCAGGACGAGGTTCAGCTTGCGCTCGGCCAAACGCCGTGCCAGCTCTTTCCCGATTCCGCCGGCGGCGCCGGTAATGACTGCAGTTTTCGTTTGTGTTTGACTCATGACTGAATCGCTTCCTTTTCAACAAAGTTTATAAAATGATTTATAGGCTTTATAGCTCATGTCTGTTACATGTATAGGTTACACCTTTATTAATTGTTTACACAATAATCATATTTCGAAATAATGTCATCTATCCAACAGATTGCCGCCGTATGTCACCGAACCATGACAATTTTGAACATTTACTTTCTCTTTGTTGATGATTTTCTGCGTTTTGGCGGCATCCCAACTTACGTTATAATAGGAGAAACGACAAGCTGGAGGCAGATGCATTTGACAGATGAACACGTTCTTGACCGCAGAGCCAGAAGAACCCGGCAGGCGCTCAAAACCGCTCTCGTTTCCTTAATTCTCGATAAAGGCTTCGATTCGGTGACTATTATGGATATCGCGGCCCGTGCAGACTATAACCGGGGCACCTTTTACAAGCATTTCGTCAGCAAGGAAGACCTGCTCAAGGAAATCCACGACGAGTTTCTGCAGGGCATCGCCGAACTGCTCGTCAAGCCGTATGAGGGCCTGGAGCGAATTGAAGCCTCGATGACCTACCCCTCGGGGCTGCGCTTGTTTGAACATATCGAACAGCATAAAGATGTGTTCCTGGCCTTATCGCGAGTCGAACGCGGAAAGCTGGCGATGGACATGTACGACAGGCTCAGGGAGTCGATGCGGAAGGACATGCATATCGAAATGGAACCGACCGAGCCGCCGATCGACTACGAAATCATGCTGAGCTACCGGATGTCGGCCACGGTGGGGGTCATTATGCACTGGGCAGAGGTTGATTTTAAATACACGGCGTCTTATATGGCCCAGCAGCTGATGGTGCTGGTTGAGACAAAAATGGATTACATCGTGTTTAAAAGAAACGGCGGCACATAAGCATCATTCTCAAAACTCCCCATTGTGCCCATAAGCACAATAAGGTATCATTCTACATAGATGGACTGTGTGCGACTGGCGGAAACATGGGATGAACCATGAGGGAGCACATGGATATAAACAGCCGTACGCCTGGGCAGAGGTAAGGGGAATTTCCCCTTGCCTCTTTATGTTTTTCTGGACCTTACCATGATTTAAAGGAGATGCAGACAATGACAGAACAAACGCTGATTTTGGACGGAGCGCGCGTGGCGCAGGACATTAAGGACGGCTTGGTTAGCAGGGTGAAACGGCTGTCCGAGCAAGGGATTACCCCCTGCCTGGCGACCATTTTGGTAGGCGACGACCCGGCATCGGCCACATACGTGCGCATGAAAGGCAATGCCTGCAGACGGCTCGGGATGGAATCGTTAAAAATCACACTGGATGCGGGGACGACGACCGAGGAGCTTATCCGGGAAATTCAGAAGCTTAACGCCGACCCGAACGTTCACGGAATTCTGCTGCAGCATCCGGTTCCCCATCAGATTGATGAAAGAGCCGCATTCGACGCGATCGCCATTGAAAAAGACGTCGACGGTGTCACCACACTGGGATTTGCGCAGAATGCTTTCGGCTTTGCCGCATATCCTTCCTGTACCCCGGCGGCCATCATCGCCATCCTGGATTACTACCGGATTCCTGTAGAAGGCAAGCACGCTGTTGTTGTCGGCCGCAGCCCGATTCTCGGCAAGCCCGTCTCGCTGATGCTGCTGAACCGCAATGCCACGGTCACGATCTGCCATTCGAGAACGAAAGGCCTTGGTGATATCGTGTCCCAGGCAGAGATCGTTGTTGCCGCAGTAGGCAAACCGAAATTCATTCAGGGAGACTGGATTCAGGACGGGGCCGTCATTCTGGACGCAGGCTACAATGAAGGCAATGTCGGGGACGTTGATTATGAGGCATGTCTGGAAAAAGCGAGCGCCATTACACCCGTCCCTGCGGGCGTCGGACCGGTAACCATCGCCATGCTGCTGAAGCACACGGTGGATGCGGCGGAAAAACAGCTGGGATAAACCAGCCATCGGTATGGCCCGGTTTTCCAAGGGACACTTAAAGAGCCGCGTATCGGCAGCACAAATACGCCGGTAACGGCTTCAAAAAATGGCAAGAGGGCATTCCGCCGAACATCATTCGGTGAAATGCCCTTTTTTCTACCCAAGATGTAATGTTCTTGAGTCGGTTGATATCCGGTTCACATAAATCCGTCGGTCACAAATAGCGGCCTATTCGTACCGAAGCGCCTCGATCGGATCCAGCTTCGCCGCCTGTCTTGCCGGGAATACGCCGAATACGATGCCGATGCAGGCCGAGAACCCGACGGCAAGCAGCACGGAGTTCATAGACACCGCGGTGGTCACGTCCATCAGCTTGCCGACGAACTTGGAGCCGCCGAAGCCAAGGATGACGCCGATCACACCGCCCAGGATAGCCAAGGTGACCGATTCAAACAGAAACTGCGATAGAATCGTCCCTTCCTTGGCCCCGATCGCCTTCCGGATACCGATCTCCCGCGTCCGTTCGGTAACGGACACCAGCATGATGTTCATGATGCCGATTCCGCCGACGAGCAGGGATATCGCCGCCACGCCGCCTAGAAAGAGGGTCAGCGTTTTGGTGACACTTTCGGCGGAGGACATGACATCCTCCTGGCTTTGAACCCTGAAATCATCGTCGGCCCCGCCAAGTTTATGGCTTTGGCGCATCGTATACTGGATCAGCGCCATGGTGCTGTTGATCACGTCGGTAGATTTGGCTTCGACTAAAATTTGCCGGACACTGCTCCGGGAGCTCCCGGTCTGAAACCGGGACTGAATCGTCGTGATCGGCGCGATGACGGTGTCGTCCTGGTCAACCGTACCCGAAGAACCCTTAGCTTTGAGCACACCGATGACCCGAAACGGGATGTTGTTGATTTTGATCATGCTGCCGACCGCATCGAAGCCCGCTTCACCAAACAGCGTTTCCGCCGTCGTTGCGCCAAGGACCACGACCTTTGCCCGGTCATTGACTTCATCCTCGGTAAAGAAACGTCCGATGTCCGTCTCCCACGATTTGATGTCGGCATAACCCGGCGTCGAGCCGATGATCGTGGCGGAGGCCGTGTTCGATCCGTTCAGCAGCTGCGCGCTCACCTGCGAGACCGGCGCGACGTACTTCACGGTATCGATTTTGGAGATCGGGTCAGCGTCCGAAATGTTCAGTGTGCCCGTGCTTCCGCCTTGGCTGCCTCCTGCCGCTGTGCCTGTTGACGACCCCGAGCCTGCGGTAACCGTGATCAGATTGGAACCCAGGCTTTGGATTTGGCTCGTCACCTGCTTGCTCGTTCCCTGACCGATGGAAATCATGGCAATGACGGTCGCCACGCCGATGATGATTCCAAGCATCGTCAGGAAGGAGCGCAGCATGTTGGACCGTAAGCTTCGGATTGAAATGCGCAGCAGTTCCCCCACATTCATACCCGCTCACGCTCCGTATTCAGCCGGTCCGTCTCGATCAGGCCATCGCGAAACCAAATGACCCGTTTCGTATGGGCGGCGATGTCCGGTTCGTGGGTGACGATGACGATTGTATGCCCCTTTTCGTTCAGTCTCCGGAATATGCCCATGATTTCCTCGGATGATGCCGTATCCAGGTTGCCCGTCGGCTCGTCCGCCAAAATAATGGCGGGGTCGTTGCTCAAGGCGCGGGCAATAGCCACCCGCTGCTGCTGTCCCCCGGAGAGCTCATTCGGCTTGTGATGCATCCGGGTTTTCAGGCCGACCAGCTCAAGGCAGTACTCGGCCTTCTCCCGCCGCTCCTTTTTGTTTTTGCCCGCATACAGCATCGGAAGCTCGACGTTTTCAATGGCGGAGGTTCGCTTGAGCAGGTTAAAGTTTTGAAAGACAAAACCGATCTTGCGGTTGCGCACCTCCGACAGCTGCTTGGCCGATGCCGAGCCGATGTCGATGCCGTCCAGCATGTACTTGCCGGAAGTCGGTTTATCCAAACAGCCGATCACGTTCATCATGGTCGATTTTCCTGAACCAGACGGTCCCATAATGGAGACAAACTCGCGCTCATCGATTTGAAGGGTAACGCCCTTCAGCGCCTGGACCTCGTTCTCGCCCGATGCATAAATTTTCTTCACTTGATCAAAGGTGATCACTGTCCTCCACCTCCCATGCCGCCGCTGCGTGCTCCGCCTCCGCCAGTTCCTCCGGTTCCACCCGTACCGCCGCCGCGGTTGAACTGCCGCATCTCGCCGCCTCCGTTCATGCCTCCGAAGCCGCCCATACCGCCCATGCCGCCAAAGCCGCCCATAGTTCCCTGGCTCGTTCCGGTGCTTGTCTTTGTCGTCGTCATCGTAATGGTTACTTTGTCGCCCTCGGACAATCCGGTCAGCACTTCGGAATTAGCCCCGTCATCAAGGCCGGTTGTAATTTCCACCTGCTCCTCTTTGCCGCCTTTGTCGACCATGACGATTTTCCGTCCGCCAAACGACTTGATCGCCGCATCAGGAACTTTCAATACATCCTTCTTACCGTCGGTAATAATGGCAATCGTCGCGCTGATACCCGGAATCAGCTTGTCTGCGTTATCTTGACCCGCTGTGATTTCAATGCCGACCGGGAACGTTACGACGCCGCTGGTCTGCGCTTCCCCGAGCACCGCCTTGGACACGACTTTGCCTTTCAGCGTTACGCCCGTGAGCGCGTCAAATGTTATATTTACGTCCTGGCCGACCTTCACATCGGTGATATCGGTATCGTCGATGGAGGCCGAAATCCGGAAGCTTCCGCCGGTTGAGTACATGGAGATGGCCGAAGCAGCGTCGCCGGCAACCGTCTCCCCAACCTTGGCGTTCACGGCGGAAATGATGCCGTCATACGGCGCATAAATTTTGGCCCCGGCTGCGTTGGCCTTGGCGTCGTTTAAGGCAGCAAGTGCCATGGCCACGTCGGCTTTGGCACTGGCCACGTCGCTTTCAGCCGGCCCTTCCTGCAGCTTGGCCAGCTGCGAAACCGCCTGATCATAGGCGCGGGACGCGCTATCCACCTGTGATTCGGCATTGGTAACCGCTTCGTTCAGCTGATCCAGATTGCTCTGCTGCGATACCGCTTGTTTATAAGCATTCTGGGCATTATCCGCCGCGACTTGAGCGAATAAAATCTGGGACGGGTCCGTCCCCTTCTTCGCTTCGTCCAGCTTGGCCTGCGTGCTGATGACGGCAGCCTTGGCCTTGTCCACCTGTGCCTGCAGGTACGATGCATTGGCCGCCTTTTTTGCGTTCGTAAGCGCCGTCTTGGCATTCTCCAGGTCGGACTGCGCCTTGGACACCTGGGCTTTTTGTTCGCTTAAGGTAGCCGAGTCCGTTCCAGCCTGGATGCTGTCCAGCTTCGCCACGGCACTGTCATACTTCGCCTGGGCTGACAGCAGCTCGTTTTGCAGCGCCGTTGCATCCATCGCTGCAAGCAGCTGCCCCTTTTTCACTGCTTCCCCGACGCTTACGTTGACCTTGGTCACTTTGGAGTTTCCGCTGAAGCTCAGGTTCACCGATTCGGGTGCTTCCACATTGCCGGAGGACGTTACGGTTTTGGACAAGTCGCCCCTCTCGACGGCATATGTAATGGTCGCCGTTTCCGTTTTCGTCGCGCTGGCGTTTTTTTGATAAAAATAGGTCCCCCCCGCGCCGATCACAATGACGCATCCGCAAATGATCAGCACGTTTTTTACCGCTTTGTTCATGTCCATTCTCCCTTCCTTCATATGACAAACACGATATCAGCCGAATCTTAAAAAAACCTAAACTCCGGCAGGCATGCAAAAAAGTTTTTCGAAAAAGACGGGAAGCCCCAATAAGCTTGCATCATGGAAATGGATAGAGATACACTGGTAGACAGACATTCTTTTCTCGGCAGGAATGCCATTTCACATACGATGGAGGAACTTGAATCATGGATCATTTTGAACAAATGCTGGAGAAATACGCCGAACTGGTCATCAAGGTCGGGGTGAACATCCAGCCCGGCCAGGTGCTGCTTGTGCAATCCCCGCTGGAAACCGTAGATTTCACACGGCAGATCGTGTCCAAAGCTTATGAGGCTGGCGCCAAATATGTTCAGGTCGATTGGGACGACGAGAAGGTGACCCGCATCCGGTATGAACAAGCGCCTGACGATTCGTTCGCTTATTATCCGAAGTGGCAGGCCGACATGATGGAGCAGCTCGCCGAAGGCGGCGGCGCGGTACTGCACATCAAGGTGCCCGACCCTGAGCTGTTCCGCGGCATCGATTCCGCCAAAGTATCGACGGCCGTGAAAGCGGCGGCGGTGGCCCGCGAGAAATATCAGGCCTACGTACGCAGCAACAAGGTCAGCTGGTCGCTGATCAAGGCGCCGACCCGCGCCTGGGCGAACAAGGTTTACGCCGATTTGCCGGAGGAAGAACGCGTCCCGGCTATGTGGGAAGCCGTATTCCGCATGAACCGCGTCGACAGCGGGGATCCCGTCGCGGCTTGGCGGGATCATATCGCCGAGCTGAAAAAACGGCAGCAGTACATGAACGACAAGCGGTATAAGAGCCTGCACTACCGTGCTCCAGGAACCGACCTGCGGGTCGAGATGCCGGAAGGGCATCTGTGGCTCGGCGGCGGGGATTTGAAGGAGGACGGCGTGTATTTTGTGGCGAACATGCCGACGGAGGAAATCTACACGATGCCCCTGCGGACCGGAGTCAACGGAACGGTATCCAGCACGCTTCCGCTCAACCTGAACGGCCGGCTGGTGGACGGCATCAAGTTAACCTTCAAAGACGGAAAAGTGACGGAATACGATGCCGTATCGGGCCGCGAGCACCTGACATCGCTGCTGGAAACGGATGAAGGCGCGTCCTACCTCGGCGAGATGGCGCTGGTGCCTCATGACTCCCCGATTTCGCTCATGAACCGTGTCTTCTACAATACGGGCGTGGACGAAAATGCTTCCTGCCATTTCGCGCTTGGAAGCTGCTATCCGGTCAATATCGAGGGCGGAACCAAGCTGAGCAAAGAGGAGCTGCTCGCCAAAGGCGGCAACGTCAGCCTGACGCATGTCGATTTCATGATCGGTTCGGACCAATTGGACATTGACGGTGAACTGCCGGACGGCACCGTCGAGCCGGTGTTCCGCGCAGGCAAGTGGGTTTAAAATACAAAAGCGGTCAGTCCCTATAGAGGACTGGCCGCTTTCTTTTTTAGATATAAACGCAGTTTTTCTGCTCCATGCGAGTGGAAGACCCGTTCCTTTATTCCGTCGCCGCAACCTTTCGCCGTGCGGACAGCTGATTCAAGCCGAGCAGCGCCAGCATCGCAACCAGTACCCCGACGGCCCCGATCCATGTAACCGCCGACAGCGAGACGCCCGAGACGACTACGCCGCCGATGCCGGCGCCGGCCGCCATGGACAGCTGCATCATCGATTGGTTGAGCCCCAGCATGACACCGGAGGATTCCGGCTTGATCGTCACCAGATTGTACTGCTGTGCCGGTCCTGTCGACCATGCGGCGAATGACCACAAGATCAGGATGGCGAACACGGCGAACGCCGAGTGGCCGGCCAGACTGAGCAGAATAAGAGCGATCACATGAAGAGTCATCCCGCTCAATAGGGTGAAGGTCACTCCTTTCTTATCCGCACTGAAGCCTCCCACTTTTGAGCCGACCAGGCTGGCGATACCAAAAGCTAACAAGGCCGTGCTCAGCAGGCTCTCCTGCAATCCGGATATTTGAAGCAAATAAGGGGACAAATACGTGTAAGCCACCGAGTAGCCGCCCAGCCAAAAGAAACTGATAGACAGGCCCAGCGCAACTCTTGGATTTTTCAGAAGGGAAAACTGCTGCCGAAGTGGCACATGCGCGTCTCCCTGAATCCGCGGGATGGTCACTGAAATGATGAGCATTGCGACAATGCCGAGCAGAGCAATCCCGATAAATACCGCTTTCCAGCCAAAAGCAGCCGCGACCATTCTTCCGAGCGGCACACCGATGATGAGCGAAGCTGTAAAGCCCATGATGACGGTGGCCAAAGAGCCAGCCTGTTTACCTTCAGGCGCAATTTTGGCGGCGATGCTAAGCGCCGTGACGACGACCATCCCTGCACCAAGAGCCATCAGTATACGTGACGCCAGCAGCAGTTCATATCCGGGCAGCACGAACGACAAGATGTTGGCGACAACGAAAATGCCAAGGGCCGTGATCATCAGCCTGCGACGGTCCCACCTTGCCGTCAGGGCCATGAGAACAGGCGTAGCGATCGCGTATGTCAGCGAGAACACGGTAATCAGCTGACCCGCGGCAACGACTGTAATGCCCATCGAATCCGCAATTTTATCCAAAATACCGGAAACGATGTATTCCGAGGTACCTACCAAAAAGCTGATAATGGCCAAAATGTAAATCTTCCAGGTGCTGGTCATAAATGCAATCAAACTCCTTTGAATAATATTTTCGTATTTCTACAATCATAGAAATAAAGGACAAAAAAAATTAGTTCAACAGAAATGGCGCATATTTCTGCGCAACCTCACGGTTCAGGCAGTAGAAAATGAAGGTGCCTTCCTTACGCGAATCCAGCAGACCGCTCTCTGCCAGCTGCTTCAGATGATGGGACAGCGTGGAGTCCGCTACAGTTTCCAGCTTGGTCCCAAGCGTGGAACAGCAGGCTTCACCTTCCCGGGAAAGGATCATCGCCACTTTCAAACGAGTCGGTTCGCCCAGTGCCTTGTATATTTTTACGGCTTGCTTGGACTCCACATCTTCGTTCATATTCCCCTCCTCCTTCCTGATTTCGTATTTCTAAATTTATAGAAATAAATTAGCATACGGTTTACCGGATTGTCAACACCCTATCTTTGTGGGTGGTATTAAAAAGTGGGATCATGCCCCTCACTCACCGCTGCAATGTCTGATCATGTTGATTGCCGCAGTGAGCCAAGGGATGACGGATTACAAGGACAAGATCCACCGTTTACAGCTTCGTTTCGTCCATCAGCAGCTTCACCGGACAATGATCGCTCCCCAGGATCAGATGATCGATCTGAGCGTCAATCAGGGACGGGGCAAGCCGTTCCGATACGAGAAAATAGTCGATCCGCCAGCCCACGTTCCGCTCACGGATTTTGGGCATGTAGGACCACCAGGTATACGCGCCTTCCTGCTCCGGGTAAAAATGTCTGAACGTATCGATCAGCCCCGTATTCAGCAGTTCAGTCATTTTGCCGCGTTCCTGAGGAGTAAAACCCGAGTTTTCACGGTTCGACTTCGGATTCTTCAGGTCGATTTCCTGATGGGCGACGTTTAGATCCCCGCAAATGATGACAGGCTTTCGCGCATCCAGCTGCTGAATGTAGCTTCTGAACCGGTCCTCCCATTCCAGCCGGAGATCCAGTCTCGACAGATCGCGGCGCGCGTTGGGCGTATACACGTTGACCAAGTAAAAGCCTTCGTACTCGAGCGTAAGGATTCTCCCTTCCGGCTCCCCGTCCTCTTCCAGCCCGGAGTACACGGACAACGGCTTCTGCTTGGTAAAGACGGCGGTACCGGAATAGCCTTTCTTCTCGGCGTAGTTCCAGTATTGATAATACTCGTCCATGCCGTCCAGGCAGATCTGCCCTTCCTGGAGCTTCGTCTCCTGCACGCAGAAGATGTCCGCGTCCACTTGCTTTACATATTCTATAAAACCTTTATTGACACAGGCCCTAAGCCCGTTCACGTTCCAAGATACCAATTTAATCATCATTTCCCCCGCTGTTGTTGAAGTCTGTAACTCTAGTCTACCATACTACGTCCGCCCCTTCCGTGACAAATCGGTGATTTAGAAAATGATAGATTCATGATACAATGTCCTAACGCAATTCAACTTATTTCCAAAATGACGTGAGGGGATCTATTGTACCCATGAGAACTTCCGCTCCTGTTAAAGCGTTTAATTTTCTGTTTTTCGCCCTGCTGGCCATTTTCATTCCGTTTCTCCCCGTATATTTTGATGAGCAGGGACTATCGCCTTCCCAGATCGGCTTCATCGTCGGTACAGGAGGATTTATCACGATTGTGGCCCAGCCGCTGTGGGGGATGATCAGCGACCGGACCAAAACGATCCGGAAAGTGCTGCTGCTCCTTCTTGTTTGCGCTATCATGACCGGCTTTGTCCTGTACCATACCGGAACGTACAGCCTGATCATCCTGTTTGCCATGCTCACCTACTTTTTTCTAATGCCGGTCGATCCGCTGACGGAGAGCTTGAACTTCCGCGTCGCCGAATCGGCGGGGATCAGCTACGGCTCGCTCCGCACCTATGGGGCGCTTGGCTATGCAGTGATGTCATTGTTCGCAGGCTATATCATGACATCGTTCGGCGCGCACAGCCTGGCGTATTTGTTTGCGGCCATTGGCCTGGTCAGCTTTGTCATTACGCTGTTCATGCCGGACGCTCCGGTGTCGGGCAAACCGGTCACCCTTTCCAGCCTGAAGCATTTTCTCAGCAGCAGAGAAACTTTGCTCTTTCTCATCCTGGTCTTTATCAGCTCGATCCCCGCGCGGATGAACGATACTTATTTAGGAGTTTACATCAAGGAGCTGGGCGGGAAGGCCAGCCTGGTGGGACAAGCCTGGTTTCTGGCAGCCGGAAGCGAGATCGTCGTGTTCGCCTTGAGCTTCTGGTGGCTTCGCAAAGGCAGCGAGCTGATGCTGATCGCCTTTTCAGGATTCTTTTACTTTATACGCTTTTTCGCATCGGCCTGGATTGAGGACCCGCATCTCCTCGCCTATTTGCAGTTACTGCAGCTGCTCACCTTTCCGGTGTTTTATTCCGCCGCCATTCAGTACCTGTACCGCATCGTTCCGGTCGAATGGCGGGCAACCGGGCAGACGGTGCTGGCGCTGCTGTTCTTCGGGGTTTCCGGCATTATCGCTTCCTTTGCAGGCGGCGCGCTGTATGAGGCATTCGGCGGGAGGACACTGTTTCTGACGATTTCCGGCATGTCGCTGGCGGGAACGCTGTTCGGGATTGTACTGTACCGGATTTACGGGCGCAGAAACCGTGCAGCAACTGCAGAGACGGCCGGAGAGAACGCCCCAGAATAATCATGAAGACTACAAAAAACCGCCATTAGTGGCGGTTTTTTCTTGGTTCCCGATATTAATTGGTGCTGGAAGAAGCCTTGCCCGGCTTCACAGCCTGCACTTCATACATTTTGACAGTTGTGCTGATCATATAGGCTGGCGGCTCCTGGCCCTTCTTGTCGCGATGACCTTGAAGATGCGCGTCGCTTTTCTCCCAATTTTTCCAATCTTCCTGGGACTCCCAGCGGATCATGACGACGACTTCGTCCTGCTCTCTTCCTCTGGTATTGACCATGACCGTTCTGTCGATCAATCCGTTCATCTCGTCCATCGGGCCGTCCTTGGTGAATCTGGCCGCAACCTGTTCGCTGTACCCTTTTTGCACAGCCATGGTTCTCAATTGAATAAACATAGGTGGTTCCTCCCGTCAATCGATATGATTGCTGTATTCCTGCGGAATCATCGCCTCATGTCGGCTCCGTGATTTCCGGACTGTACCCATCTTACTTGATAATGATTCTCATTGTCAAATGGGTAGACATCCCGAAATTCTCTCCGCTTCTACCATTCACCGCTTAAACCCTTGTATTTCGGTTTTTAGATATAATATCATTAAAGGAGTTTCCTCATGGCTGCCCGTATGGGATACATAAACCTGAATCCAAACAAACGATACTTTACTTTAACAAAGAGAGGATAATCATTCACATGATCATCAAACCAAGAACCCGGGGCTTTATCTGCACGACGGCACATCCTGTAGGTTGCGCTGCTCAGGTCCAGGCCCAAATCGATTACGTCAAATCCAAGCCGGCCGTCCAAGGGCCGAAAAACGTGCTCGTGATCGGCGCGTCGACCGGCTATGGCTTGGCGGCACGCATCACAGCTGCATTCGGAGCCGGAGCGAATACCGTAGGCGTATACCGCCCAAGCAGCGGTTCCGAGAAACGGACAGCCTCCGCCGGATGGTACAATTCCGCCGCGTTTGAACAAGCAGCTGAAGCGGCCGGGCTAAAATCTTTCAGCGTGACAGGGGACGCCTTCTCGACTGAAACGAAGGAGAAAACGGTGGAATTGATCCGTTCCGAACTCGGTCAGGTCGACCTGGTGGTGTACAGTGTGGCATCCGCCCGGAGAACCGATCCGGTCACCGGCGAAGTGTACAATTCCACCCTTAAACCGCTGGGCAAGCCCTATACGAATAAAACCGTCAACTTCCACACCGGCGAAATCAGCGAAGTGACCATTGAACCCGCTACGGAAGAAGAAGTCCGCGGTACGGTTGCTGTCATGGGCGGGGACGACTGGCAGCTGTGGATCGATGCGCTGGAGCAGGGCGGCGTGCTGGCCGACGGAGCCGCCACCATTTCCTTCTCCTACATCGGATCGGACATCACCCAGGCCGTGTACCGGGAAGGCTCCATCGGCAAAGCCAAGGATCACCTGGAAGCCACTGCGCTGAAGCTGAACGACCAGCTGGCGGCCAAAAACGGACGCGCTTATGTCGTTGTCAGCAAAGGGCTGGTGACCCAATCCAGTTCGGCGATCCCGGTCGTACCGCTGTATATCTCCGCCTTGTACAAGGTCATGAAAGAAAAAGGCATCCACGAAGGATGCATCGAGCAGACCTACCGCCTGTTTACCGACCGTCTGTATACCGGCGGCGAAACGCCTGTGGATGAAGTAGGCAGAATCCGCATCGACGACTGGGAGCTCCGCGAAGATGTGCAGGCTGAAGTCGCCGACATCTGGAACAGCATCACATCGGACAACATCTATGATCTGACCGATCTTCATGGGTACCGCCGCGAATTCTTCCAGCTGTTCGGCTTTGAGACGGATGGCGTCGATTATGAAGCCGACGTAAATCCTGACGTGAAGGTTCCGCATTCCGTTTAACCGATTTATATGCTTATATTATAGAGAAGCCCGGGTATGCTTGTTCGCCTACCCGGGCTTTTTGGCTTGTTCACCAATTCTTCGATGTGACGAATCATAAACACTCATCCTCCGGGTATGTTAATGAAGACGATCCTTTGTCATCGGTTGGTCGGCATTGTCAATGACTTCTCTGAACATGTTCCTCTCCTCCGGAGACTCGGGCCTGCCAGCGCTACAACCACCGACTGCCAGACTATGAACATGATACGCCTCCTCTTTTTTATGCCAAGCTGTGCGAAGTGTAAAAGCTCCTTCTATGTAAGCCTTGCCACCAATACAAGGGTCAAACGTATGTATGTAAAAGTAAGTCATTCACCGTCCCCCAGGTCCGTATCGTCCGTTTTCAGTGGACAAATGAATGATCTTTACACCCCTCGTTGACAATAAACTAGCAAATTTCAAGACAACCAGCGTATAATGGTAGCGAGTCCGACAAATCACAGCGTTTACATGCGGCTCTTTGACTTATCCAGTACAGATACCCGGAGGATTGATTTTCATGAGATTGGAAAAAGATTTTCTAGGCACCAAAGAAGTTCCCAACCATGCATACTACGGCATTCAAACCCTACGCGCAAAGGAGAACTTTCCGATTACCGGACAGCGTCTGCATCCTGAACTGATCCGGTCGATGGCCATGGTCAAAAAGGCTGCAGCATTGGCTAATATGGAAATTAAACGGCTGCTTCCAGCCAAAGGTGAGGCCATTGTACAAGCCGCAGATGAGATCATTGGCGGTGAGTGGCTCGACCAATTTATCGTGGATCCGATCCAAGGCGGCGCCGGTACATCGATAAATATGAATACGAACGAAGTAATTGCGAACCGAGCATTGGAATTGATGGGCAAGGAAAAAGGCAGCTACGCCGACATCAGCCCGAACAACCATGTCAACATGGCCCAATCGACCAACGATTCGTTTCCGACCGCCGTCCATCTGGCGACACTGACCATGATTGACAAGCTCGTGGCCACCATGACCGATCTGCATCAGGCCTTCGTCGATAAAGCCAACGAGTTTGACGCGGTGATCAAGATGGGCCGAACCCATCTGCAGGACGCCGTTCCGATCCGTCTCGGGCAGGAATTCCAGGCATACGCCCGCGTGCTGGGCCGTGACATTGAGCGGGTCAAAGCCACCAAGAACAACCTGCTGCATATCAACATGGGCGCCACAGCGGTCGGCACAGGCCTCAATGCCGATTTGACCTACATCAAGCGCGTGGCTGAAATTCTGGCAGAGCTCAGCGGTTTTCCGGTGCAGGCAGCGGATCATCTTGTCGATGCCACACAGAATACCGACGCCTACACCGAGGTGTCCGCCGCCTTAAAAATTTGCATGATGAACATGTCCAAAGTCGCCAACGATATCCGGCTGATGGCTTCCGGCCCACGGGCAGGACTTGGGGAACTTTCTCTCCCTTCACGCCAGCCGGGTTCCTCCATTATGCCGGGGAAGGTCAATCCGGTCATGTGCGAGGTTATCAACCAAATCGCGTTCCAGGTGATCGGTAACGACCATACGATCTGCCTGGCATCCGAAGCCGGCCAGCTGGAGCTGAACGTCATGGAGCCGGTTCTCGTCTACAACCTGCTGCAATCGCTGGAAATTATGAATCAGGGCTTCCGGGTGTTCCGCGAGCACTGCGTCGAGGGCATTCAGGCTAATGTGGAGCGGTGCAGGGAATATGTCGAGAACAGCGTCGGCATCATTACAGCACTGAATCCGCACCTCGGCTACGAAGTCGTCTCCCGCATTGCGCGCGAAGCGATCACGACCGGCAAGTCGGTTCGGGAGCTGTGCCTGCTGTACAACGTGCTGACGGAAGAAGAGCTGAACATCATCCTCGATCCTTACCAAATGACCAATCCGGGCATTGCAGGCGAAGCGCTGCTGCGGAAGGAATAAAATAATCGGAACAGGCCGTGCCGGTATTGGCACGGTCTTTTTTTATATAAAAGCAGTGTTCACCCTTCTACTCCAACACGGACTTTTGAAAATATGGAAGTCCATAAAATGAACTAAAGAATCTCATAGGCCTTTGCTGGGCCGATATAGCAAGAAGTTCCATGCAAATCTTTTGTTTGATCTATGTAAATACATAAAATCCACCGTTCTTTACCATACTATCCATAATCTTTACCAAAGCCTAACCGGAATAGAGTGATAAGCGCGATGGGTTCTGTCAATCGAATGAGTTTCTCCCAAATCTGTATGATCCTCATGTTAATGAATGGACTGACCAGTCATGTCATCGTGAATCCCATGATTCTGGACTCGTCCGGCAGAGATGCCTGGGTTTCCGTCATCATGGCGGCGGTCTTTTACGTGCCCTGGTCGCTGCTGCTCGTCTTGTTCATGAAGAGATCCGGAAACCGGAAGCTGCAGCCGTGGCTTGCCGATCGGACCAAACCATGGATCTCCTGGGTCCTCATGGCCCCGATATGCTTGTATTTGTATTTAATAGGTGGCCTTACGCTTCTTCATACCTCCACCTGGACGATCACCAATTACCTGCCGGCCACGCCGAAGCTGGTGCTCGTTACCGTACTGGCGCTTGTTTGCCTGTACATGGCAAAAACCGGGCTGCGCTCCATGGCCATTGGAGCTGGTGTCCTGCTGCCTCTTGTCGTCTTCCTGGGGATTTTCGTCTCGGTTGCCAATACGGCGCACAAAAATTACAAATTGCTGTTCCCCTTGATGGAGCACGGCTGGGCGCCACCTGTTCATGGCATGCTGTATGCCGGAGGTGCGTTCATCGAACTCATCGTCATCGTCACGATGCAGCACCGGATCCGGTCGAATGTGAAACCCTGGCATATGGTCGTGTTTGCGCTGTTGATGGTTTGGATTACGCTGGGACCCGTTATAGGAGCCATCACCGAATTCGGGCCGTATGAAGCGGCCAAGCAGGCCACGTCCCCTTATGAGCAGTGGCGGCTTGTCAAAATCGGCGATTATGTGGAACATGTGGACTTTTTGTCGGTGTATCAATGGCTTGCCGGGTCAACCGTACGGGTCAGCCTATCCTTGTTTTTGCTTGCGGATATTATGCCTTTCTCCAGTCAAACGATGCGGAACCGATTTATTCTCGCCCTTACGTTCAGTTACATCGTGCTGTGCATGTTTCCGTACAGCCAGCAGGACTTTTATAACATGATGTACCGGAATTATTTTCCGGCATCGCTGATCTTGGGAATCGCGTATTCCCTGCTGTGCGTTGGCATGTCCTTCATTCCGGAGAAAAGGAGGGAACGTACGACATGACGGATACTGAAAATAAACATAACATGCCCCAAGGGAGCAATGAACCAGCAGAGGACCAGAAATCAGAAGGTCATCCGCATGGTGATAAACGTGACCAGGATCACGAAAAAAGCGGGGATCAAGGTAAACGGCGCGACCATTCATCGGAAGATCCGTCTTCAGAAGAATCGGGCCAGGAAAATGGCGCACCGCTGGACGACACCGAAGATGACAACGAGGACAACAGCGGGTCCGAGCATGACAAGGATAAAAGAAACGATGAAGATGCAGAGCACGGCAAAGGAAAAAGTAGAAAAGAAAATACCGATAACGAAACTTCAGAAGACGGCCAGACGGATGATAACAAGTCCCAAAAAGACCAAAAGGATGACAACCCCTCGGAGGATCCGACGCTTTGGAATTTCAGTAAGCTAAACGATTTGTTTGCGAAAAGTGCAGATATTAAAGTCCAAATGCATCGGCTCAGCAAATCCAATCCTTATTCGGAAATCGTATTGGTCTTTGCTGATGGTCTGTGCGAGTCGTCGCAGATCGGCAAAGTCATTCTGCCGGAGCTCTACGACATGTATGAGAAAGACGGCCTTCCATCCAAAAAAGGCGAACTGCTTGCAGGCAAACTTCCGCTGAGCGCGCTAAAGCACAACGCGCCCAGCAGCGAGGTGGAAGAAGCGGTCTTTCAGGGGAGTGTCGTCCTGTTCCTCCCGCATACCAACGAGCTGTATACGATGGACATCAGCAGCATGCCCAAGCGGACCCCGGAAGAGTCGACCACTGAAATTTCTGTCAAAGGTCCGAAAGACGGTTTCACCGAAGATATCAGCACAAACGTCGCGCTGATCCGCAAGCGGCTCCGCAGCACAACACTCTGCAATGAGACGTTTATTATGGGCAGACGAACACGGACGCGCGTATCGCTTCTTTACATTGATGACATCATCTCACCGAAGCTTCTGGAGGAAGTCAAAAAGCGAATGTCCAAAATCGACATGGACGGACTGTATACGGCGAGCCAGCTGGAGGAACTGCTGTCCGACTCGAAGTACTCCCTGCTGCCGTTAATCGATTTTACGGGCCGGCCGGATTACGCGGTCAGCTCGTTGATCAACGGGAGATTTGTCATCATCGTAGACGGCAATCCGATGGCGCTTACGGGTCCTGGCTCGCTGTCCCTGCTCATGAAGTCGCCGGAAGACATCCACTTTAACTACATTTATGTCTCCTTCGTGCGGCTGATTCGCGTGCTCAGTCTCGTCTTGTCCGTGGCTCTTCCGGGATTCTGGGTGGCCATGACCGCATTTCACCAGGACCAGCTCCCATACCGGATGTTGGCGACCATTTCAGTGACCCGTCTGGGCCTGCCCTTTTCCGCTCAGATGGAGCTGTTTCTGCTGCTCCTGCTGTTTGAGATCTTCCGCGAGGCCGGCATCCGGCTGCCCACCACGATCGGCCAGACCTTGACCGTCATTGGCGGTCTCATCATCGGCGACGCCGCCATCCGTGCCGGGCTGGTCTCTCCGTCATCGGTTGTCGTAGGTGCCATTACGACCGTCACCGGCGCGACCCTGGTCAACCAAAGCTTAACGTCGGTCATCAGTGTTATCCGGTTCACCTTGTTCCTGATCGCCTCGTTTCTGGGCATGTACGGTCTCATTCTCGGCTTGATTTTGCTGCTGATCTACGTATCCCGTCTCCGGACGTTCGGAGAGTCCTATCTTGCGCCGGTTTCGCCTTTCCGGTTCAAGGATTTTATCAACTCGGTCATCCGTCTGCCGTGGGATAAAGTCAAAAGCCGCACCTCCTTCCTGAATCCGCAGGATCCGGATCATCAAGGGGAATCTCCGACATGAAAAGAACGGTGCTATCCATCGTGTGCTGTGCGCTGCTGCTTCTCCTGCCGGGATGCTGGAACTCCAAGGATATTCAGAATATGGCCTATGTGACGGCGATCGGACTTGATTATGTGGATGGAAAATATAAAAGCTACATTCAGGTGCTGAACTTCTCGAATGTTGCTCAATCCCAAAATGCCCAGGTCGGTAAAGTCGTGCCGATCTGGATCGGTACGGGAGAAGGGAAGACCGTGACCGAATCGCTGACGTCCATCTACTCGACGGCCCAGCGCCGTGTATTTTGGGGCCATATGAAAGCGGTCGTTTGTTCCGAGCGGCTGCTCAAGCATGGCATGGACCAAGTGTTTGACATGCTGAACCGGTTCCGGGAGATCCGCTATAACGTGCTGCTGTACGGGACGAGAGATCCGATTCAAGACATTTTGACGGAGAAGTCCATTCTGAATTTTTCTCCGCTGGAAAGCGTATTGGAATCACCGCAGCAGATTTATACACAGCGTTCGTTCATCCTGCCCATTTACGAGTTCAAAATTTTGGCCCAGCTGAGAGAACCAAGCGGAACAGCAATTCTTCCTTCGTTGACGATCGACTATAAGGACTGGTATGAGGATAAAAAGGATCACCCGATGCACCGGGTATCCGGCGCATATTTCTTTGACAACCGGGAGCTCCGCGGATGGCTTTCGGAGGATGACCTGAGGGGAACCCGCTGGATTCAGCGGCAGCTTGAACGGTCACCCGTCAACATCCCTATCGGTCAGACTCCCGTAGCCACCCTGATTCTGATGAAGCCGCATTTTGTCGTCGAACCCAAATTGGAGAACGATAAAATACACTTCAATATCCGGATCGGTCTAAAATCCTACGTAGATCTGCTCATCAAGGATACACCCGAGTCGACGCTGGAGAAAATGGCCGCTGAACTGGTCAAGAAGGAAGTCATCGAGAGCTATAAAAAAGGCGTTGCCCTGAAATCCGACGTGCTGATGCTGGAGGACAAGCTTTACCGGAAATACCCTGGCAAATGGAGGGAGCTCAGCAAGCAGTCCGATTTTATTTTGACTGAGGATATGCTGAAAAACGTGGACGTCACCATTACGATGGTGAACTCCGGAAAGTACAAGCAAAGGGTTCACTGATCCACCGGTGCATGGTATGATGAAGCAAAGAATGCGTTCCTGTCATGCACAGCCAAGGATCAAGGAAGGTGATTGTATATGTGGATTTACATCGTCGTGATCGGCATCGCCCTGCTGGCTGCTGTCGGGACGTTCTGGGTCGGTTTTTCCGCAGAAAACAAGAAGCGTAACCCGGAATACGAGCATCGCACGAAGAAGAATCTGTCCAAGCTGACTTCCATGTACGTGGTGACCGTGGTCCTGGCCATCATCATCTGCGTTGCGGTGTATTTGAAATAGCTTGCGCTCCACATACAAAAAGAGAAGCACCACAAGGATGCTTCTCTTTTTGTATTTCTGAAGGCCGTCTAGGGAGTTCGATTACTGTGCCGTCAAAATCTCCGGACCGTTCGCGGTAATCGCGAGGGTGTGCTCGTACTGGGCCGAAAGTCCGCCGTCCAGCGTTCTGGCGGTCCAGCCGTCGCTGTCCATCTTGCTCCGGTATGTTCCGGTATTCAGCATCGGCTCGATCGTAATCACCATGCCTTCCTTCAGCCGTGGACCCACATTCGCCGGTCCGTAGTGGGGAACCTGCGGCGCTTCGTGCATTTCCTCCCCGATGCCGTGGCCGATGAAATCGCGTACGACCGAGAAGCCTTCACCTTCGGCATAAACCTGGATCGCATGCGAGATGTCGCCGATCCGGTTGCCGATGACCGCCTTCTCGATTCCTTTGTACAGGGATTCATGCGTCACGTCCAGCAGGCGCTGCGCCTGCTCGGAAATGTTTCCGACCGGATAGGACCATGCAGAGTCGGCCAGCCAGCCTTTCAGGTTGACCACCATATCCACGGTAATGATATCCCCGTCCTTCAGCACCGTTTTGCCCGGAAAGCCGTGGCAGATCACGTCGTTTACCGAAGTGCAGGTCGCATAAGGAAAACCGTTGTATCCTTTCTGCTCGGGTGTAGCCCCATGCTTGCGGATGAATTGTTCTGCGAAACGGTCAATCTCTATAGTGGTGATGCCGGGAGCGATCATCTTGCGGATCTCACGGTGGCAGGCAGCCAAAATTTCGCCCGCTTCTTTCATGTACTTGATCTGGTCTTTCGTCTTCAGAATTATCATCTTTTTATCTACCCTCATTCCTGTCTGTATCTTCTTATTATACCCAATATCGTCAATGTCCGAAATCTACCCGTATCATCTTATGCGTGATAAGGCGAAAAGGAGCTCCGGTCCTTCGATTGGAAGAACCGAAACTCCTGTGAATAGATGGTTATCGCGAGTGCAATTAAGCCGTTTGCGGCTCTGCAGAAACTTCCTTCGCCTTGCGGCCCTTGATCAGGAAGTAGACAAGGGTCAAAGCAAGGAAAATTACGGCGTCGATACCCAGGATGCCTGCCTGCTTCCACACCAGATCGAAATCTCCGCTGGCGATAATCGCCTTGTATCCGAGTACGCTGTGGGACATCGGAAGCCAAGGATTCAGCGGCTTCAGCCAATCCGGAATCAGCTCCAGCGGGAACGTTCCGGCGCTGGTTGCCAGCTGCAGAATCAGCAGGATGATGATCAGGAAGCGTCCCGGCATATCCAGCCAGGTGACGAATGCCTGCACGATAAACATAAACGTCAAGCTCGTAATAAAGGAGAAGAGGAAGAAGAGCGGTACGCTTCGAACCTCCAGCCCCAGTCCGTACAGAATGATCGCTGCCGCGACCACGGACTGGAACAAGCTCATGCCCGCGAAGGAAAGCGAGCGGCTGACAAACCGGCTGAAGCCGGAAGCGCCAGGAACCGTCGTTCCTTTGAGCGAAATGACCAGCGTCGAAATGAGCGCTCCGACGAACAATCCGAGCGACATGAAGTATGGCGTCAGGCCTGTGCCGTAGTTCGGCACCTTGCGGTCATCGATTTCCTTCGTATCCACCGGGGAAGCGAACATTTCCACAAGCGCATCGGTCTTCTTGAGCTCGGAGGTTTTATCCGCCGCGTCTGTCAGCTTCGTCTGCAGCTCCTTCGAACCGTCCTCCAGCTTGCTGATGCCGCTCTTCAGGTCACCTGCGCCGTTGTTCAGCTGCTGCGAACCGTCGGCAAGTGTTCCGAGCCCGCTGGCCAGCTTGTTCACGCCGCCCTGCAGCTGGCTGGATCCTGCCAGGAGCTGCTGGGCGCCGCCCACCAGGCTCTGGCTGCCGCCGGCCGCTTCGGACAGCTTCTGGCCGAACGTTTGCAGGCCGGCCGTAAGCTGCTGCTGGCCGGCATTCAGCTTGGATGCGCCGGCCACGAGCTGCTGCTGGCCTTGTACGAGCTGTCCGCTGCCTGCGGTGAGCTGCTGCGTGCCCGAATGCAGCTGGGCAGCGCCGCTGGCCAGCTTCTTCTGGCCGTCATGCAGCGAATTCGCCCCGCTGACCAGCTGCTGCTGACCCTGCGCGAGCTGGGCGCTGCCGTCGGCTACCGCCTGGCTGGCTGCGATCAGCTTCTGCAGCTCAGGGTTTGCCGCGAGCTCAGGGCTCGCTTTGGCCAGCTGCTGCAAGCCGTCGGCCACGCCTTTGGCGCCGTCGGCGACCTTCTGAGCGCTGCCTGCGGAAGATTCAAGGCCGCTCGCCAGATCGGAGCTTCCCTTCTCCGACGCCTTCAGGCCGGATTCCAGTCCGGCTGCGCCCTCATCGGCGCTCTTCAGACCGGCATTCAGGTCTTGGGCTCCCTTGAGCGAGGACTGCAGCCCTTGATACAGCTGCTCGCCGCCCTTCTGGGTCGACACGGCCCCAGCGGTAAGCTGACCCTGCGCGCTGCTCAGCTGGCTGAGCCCGCCGGCAAGCTGCTTGGCGCCGCCTTCCAGGTCGCCAACACCTTTGGTCAGGTCACTTGCCCCTTTGGCCAGCGGCCCCATGCCGTCCTTCGCTTCAAGTGTGCCTGCGGCCAGCTTGCCGAGGTTCTCCTTCAGCTTGACGGCTCCTTCATCCAGATCGTTGGTACCGTTGTGCAGCTTGCCTGCGCCTTCACCGGCTTCAGCCAAACCGTCCGAAACATCCGTAAAATTGTCCAGCAGGCTGTCGGTATACGATTCCGTTACCTTCGCGGATACTTTAGACTTGATATCTTTAACGGCCGTATTGCCGATCTGGGAGGCCACAAAGTTGTAGTCTCCGTTCGGCTCGTATTCGATGCTGGCCGGCTGCGGATTTTCATCCATCAGCGTCGTCGCTTTGCTGGAAAAATCCTCGGGGATCGTAATTTTCATATAATAGCGGTTATCCTTGATTCCCTGCTCAGCTTCTTTTTCACTGACGAATTCCCAGTCAAAGTCCTTTCCTTTCTTCAGTTCGTCCACCAAATCATCTCCGATGTGGAGCTGCTTGCCTTTGAATTCGGCGCCTTTATCCTTGTTGACCACCGCTACCGGCAGTTGGTCCAGATGACCGTAGGGGTCCCAAAAGGCCGCCAAATATACGCCGCTGTACAAAATCGGAATAAACATGACGGCAATGACCGGAATGAGCACTTTCGGATTTTTTACGGCCGCCGCCAAATCTTTAAAAAACACGGCTATTGATTTCATGTTCCCGGGCTTCCCCCTTTACGTTATTTAGTATGACTCAGACACTCCCGAGTATCATTGACTGATTTCTTCAATTGGTCAGTTTTGCGCATACGGAAAACCTCCGGACAAAAGAACCCCACAACGTGGGGCCATTGCTCCGAGACGTACACGGGTACTTCGCCGTGGCGCCTGATAAAGGCCGCAGCGGTCCCTGCTCTTATAAAGGGATATAATGCATGCCCGGTTATTTCACAGACAGCCCTTCTTCCAGAAACAGCCGGAAGTGCTGTCTGATTTCCGCCTTCGTTAACGTTTCTTGATGCTGTTTGTTCCATTCGGACGTCAAGGCGACATACATTTTCAGCATGAGAAAAGCGACGACGGACGGATCGCATTCACGGATTTCGTGCTGCTCCACCGCGAACCGGACTTCCTTCTCCATGTAGCCGAGGATGACACCCTCCACCCGGCTCATCGCCTCCTGGGACTGTGGCGTCCCGAAGTCTCTGACCTCCTGTGAGAGCTTGATCAGCAGCTCATGTTCCCCCCGGAATTCCAGAAGGGAATCCAGAACCCGGAACAGGTTGTCGAAAAAAGGCTTCCGGTGATCCACTTCCCGCTCAATGATCGTTTTCATTTCGGAGATGACGCCGTGCAGAATTTCGTCAAACAGCTGTTCCTTCGTATCAAAAAACGTATAAATCGTTCCTTTTCCCACATTAGCGATCTTCGCTACCTGCTCCATCGTCGTCGCCTTGTACCCGAACAAGGAAAAGGACTGGGCAGCCGCGCCCAGCACCTGTTTCTTCCGGTCGACCGATCCTATGATGTTCTCCTCCCATCTAAACGCGTATCAGCAAAAACTGACCAATTTTCAATTTCAGTCATAAGGTCAGTTTTTACTTTACCACATTTATTGGAATATGCAAAGATACTTATTGAAATTTTTCACGATTGTATGAAAATTTCATATTTTGCCCGTTCCGTTTCCATAGAAAGCTGCTGGTCCTGCACATTCGCGTGCTTCAATCCATCAACGTAAATTTGGTATGTGCTTTGCGGAAGCGGGATATCTCCCTGCTCGTTCACCACAGCTCCGCTGCCGTGCAGGATCAGCGAATCCCCTTCGGTATATTCGTCAATCGTCGGTGTGCTCGGTTTGTATTCCACATCCTCCAGTGTGATTCGTGTCTGGTCGATGTCCTCAAGCTCCTGTTTGCGGATCATAACGGTCTGTTGTTTATGCGCATTCAGCCAGTCGGTTACGGATTTGAGAGAATCGTTCATTAAAAAACCCTTCTTTCTGCGTAGTAGTCATTGCCTTCATCTCCGGATGCAGTTGATGCCGATGAAGCGGCCGCGACCCGTCTATAAAGAGTCTAACCATTCCGCCGAAAGGCAAAACATCCCTGGAAATCACGATCTCCCCGCCAAACAGGATCAAAGAGCAGGGACTTATTGTGATAGGGACATTTCCGAGAATAGAAAAAGAGATGCCTCCCACCATAAACAGCGGGAAACATCTCTAAAATGTCCGTTTCTTCTACTCCTCCTGGTCCGGCCCGGCATCCTCCTCAGGTGCCGTCGTTCCGAGCCAGCTGCGGATCATCGACAACAGCTGCGCGCTGTTCACCGGCTTGGTAATGTAGTCGGATGCTCCGGCTTCCAGGCATTCCTCCCGGTCGCCTTTCATCGCCTTGGCGGTCAGAGCAATGATCGGGAGATCTTTGAACTGCGGCTTGCTGCGGATCGCCCGCGTCGTTTCGTAGCCGTCCATAACCGGCATCATAATGTCCATCAGCACGATCTCGATATCCGGCGTCTGCTCCAGAATTTGAATGGCCTCGTGTCCGTTTTCAGCAGGAACGACCATCATCTGATGACGCTCCAGGATCGTAGTCAAGGCAAAAATGTTGCGGATATCGTCGTCCACTACCAGAACCTTTTTATACTGAATCATCTCGTCGGATTGGTACAGCTTGCGCACAAGCTCTCCTGCCTGTTCTGGCAGGTCATCCGGCTTGCGGTGCAGGAACAGGCTCGTCTCGTCGATCATCTGGGCCGGCGTCTTGACCTCTTTGATGACCGCGGATTTGGTCAACTCTTCCAGTTCTTCCTCCTGGTCATGGTTCCATTTGACGCTCCGGTTCAAGACCAATGGCATGTGCTTGTTTTTTGGATTTTTCTGCATTTCCCGGACGAACTGCAGAACGTTCATATCCTCCAAATCGTTATCCGCGAGTACGCAGTCAAAATGCTCATTCTTCAAGGTCTCGAGCGCTTCCCGGGCGGTCTGCGCCATGACGATCCGCACGTCCTCGCTGCCCAGAAGAGCCGCCCATTCCTGGCAGCGCTCATCTTCCGTTGCGGCCAGCAGCAGGCTGCGGCTATGTTCAGCGGCAAACCGGCTCAGCTGATCCAGCGCCTTCTCGAGGTCTTCGTTGGTGACCGGCTTGCAGACATACTCATAAACTCCCTTGCGGAGCAGTTCAACTTCATCCTCTTCGACGGTGATGACGCAGACCGGAATATGCCGGGTTGCCAAGTCGTTCTTCAAGTGCTCAATGACCATCCAGCCGTCCATATCGCCGAGGCGCAGATCGAGCGTAATCGCCTCAGGCTGGTATTTTCTCGCCAGCTCGAGTGCGCCGGATCCTTTTGTCGTGATGACCGCCTTGATGTTCTTCCGGTGCAGCAGCTCCAGCAGGATTTCGTTAAACTTCACATCGTCTTCAATGATGAGAAAGACGCGATCTCCCGGCTCGATCCGCTCCCGGTCGTCGTTCACGTCATCCGCCTTGCGGCTGAAGGTCAGCTTCTGCTCCGGCGGCGTGACGTCGATGATTTCCGGCACGTATTTCGGCGTTTCCTCCTGCGGCCCCATTTCCGTGTCGACCGGCAGGTAGAGGTTGAAAATGCTGCCTTTGCCGACGACGCTGTATAGCGTCAGTTCCCCGCCAAGCAATTGGGCGATCTCGCGGGAAATGGCCAATCCGAGCCCCGTTCCCCCGTACACCCGGTTCGTGCTGCCGTCCGCCTGCTGGAACGCTTCGAAAATGATCTGCTGCTTGTCCTCCGGAATACCGATTCCGGTGTCGCTGACCGAGAAGCACAGCACGTTCGGCGCTTGGTTCAGCGATTCGTTATCCCTGCTCCAGCCTTCGCTGGCCCGCCGCAGGGCCAAAGTAACCTGGCCCTTCTCTGTGAACTTAAAGGCGTTCGACAGGAGGTTTTTGAGCACCTGCTGCAGCCGCTTCTGATCGGTAACCACCGTATCCGGCACGTTCGGATCCATCTTGATGCTGAACTCAAGGAGGCTGTTATCCACCATCGGGCGGAACGACCGGTCGAGGCTGTCCGTCAGCGCTTTGAGGGACACTTCGCTGAAGTCCGGCGTTACGGTGCCCGATTCAATTTTGGACAGATCCAAAATTTCATTGATCAGGTTCAGCAGTTCCAGCCCTGAATCCTGGATCGTTTTGGCGAATTTGACCTGATGTTCGCTCAAGTTCTGATCCGGGTTATCCGCAAGCTGTTCGGCAAGAAGGAGGAGGGAATTGAGCGGCGTTCTTAATTCATGCGACATATTGGCCAAAAACTCCGATTTGTAGCGTGAGGTCAGCGCAAGCTGCTCCGCCTTCTCCTCGAGGAACTGCTTCGCAACCTCGACCTCCTGGTTTTTGCTCTCGACCTCGGCCTTTTGTAGGACGAGCAGCTTCGCCTTGTCCTCCAGCTCCTCATTCGTATGCTGAAGCTCCATCTGCTGCTTCTGCAGCTCCTCCGTCAGCGATTGCGACTGCATGAGCAGCTCCTCCGTCCGGCGGTTGGCCTGCATCGTGTTCACAACGATGCCGATCGATTCGGTCAGCTGATCCAGGAAAGCCAGATCGATCTCGGTAAACGCCCGGAAGGACGCCAGCTCCAGCACGCCAAGCACATGCTCCTCGAATATAATCGGCAGCAGCACGATATTGAGCGGCACGGCTTCGCCGAGTCCCGAAGATATCATGACATAATCATGCGGCACGTTCGTCAGCAGGATACGCTGCTTCTCCACGAGGCACTGGCCGACCAGCCCTTCGCCGGCACGGAAGCGGTTCGACAGATGCTTCCGGTTCTGGTAGGCGTAGCTGGCAAACAGCGTCAGCACCGGTTCGTCGTTCTCCGGCTCGTTGATATAGAAGACGCCGTGCTGAATCGACACGAGCGGCGCCAGCTCCGACAGGATCATGCGGCTGATGGCATACAGGTCGCGCTGTCCCTGCAGCAATCTCGAAAACTTGGCGAGATTGGTCTTCAGCCAGTCCTGCTCGGTATTGATGCGGGTCGTCTCTTTCAAGTTCCGGATCATCTCGTTCACATTGTCCTTCAGCGCGGCAACTTCGCCGGCCGCTGCGACATCGATCGTCCGGGACAGATCCCCTTTGGCAACCGCCGTGGCCACATTGGTGATTGCACGGACCTGCGTGGTCAATGTGCTCGCCATATAGTTGACATTGTCGGTCAAATCCCGCCAGGTGCCTGCGGCTCCCGGAACGCTGGCCTGACCGCCCAGCTTTCCTTCTGCGCCGACCTCACGGGCGACGGTAATAACCTGATCGGCGAACGTATCCAGCGTCTCGGTCATATTGTTGATCGTATCGGCCAATTCGGCAATTTCGCCCTTCGCATCCACGTTCAGCTTCTGCTTCAGGTTCCCGTTCGCCACGGCGGTCACGACCTTGGCGATGCCGCGGACCTGATCCGTCAGATTGTTCGCCATAATGTTAACGTTGTCGGTCAAATCCTTCCAGATGCCGCCGACCCCGCTCACCTGTGCCTGTCCGCCCAGCTTGCCGTCCGTTCCGACTTCGCGGGCGACGCGCGTGACCTCGGAGGCAAACGAGTTCAGCTGATCCACCATCGTATTGACTGTATTTTTCAGCTCCAGCAGCTCGCCGCTGACGTCGACCGTAATTTTCTTGGACAGATCTCCGTTGGCGACCGCTGTCGTCACACCGGCAATGTTCCGCATCTGGATCGTCAGGTTGCGCGTCATGTTGTTCACCGTATCGGTCAGGTCCTTCCAGGTACCCGACACATCCTTGACGTTCGCCTGGGCGCCGAGCTTGCCTTCTGTTCCGACCTCGCTGGCCACCCGCGTGACTTCCGACGCAAAATTGCTGAGCTGGTCCACCATCGTGTTCATTGTGTTTTTCAGCTCGAGCAATTCGCCCTTGACGTCGACCGTAATCTTCTTGGACAAATCGCCCTTCGCTACCGCCGTCGTCACTTCGGCGATGTTCCGCACCTGATTCGTCAGGTTGCGGGCCATATTGTTGACGCCTTCGGTCAAATCCTTCCACGTGCCGCCGACGCCCCGGACCTCAGCCTGTCCGCCGAGTTTCCCTTCCGTGCCGACCTCGCGGGCCACGCGGGTAACCTCGGACGCAAACGTGCTGAGCTGATCCACCATCGTGTTGATCGTGTTTTTCAGCTCAAGGATTTCGCCCTGCACGTCCGCGGTGATCTTCTTCGACAGGTCCCCGTTCGCCACCGCCGTCGTCACGACGGCGATATTGCGCACCTGGTTCGTCAGGTTCGAGGCCATGTAGTTGACGTTCTCGGTCAAATCGCGCCACGTGCCGGCTACGCCTTTCACCTGCGCCTGACCGCCAAGCATGCCGAGCGTTCCGACCTCGCGGGCCACGCGGGTCACTTCGGACGCAAACGTGCTGAGCTGATCCACCATCGTGTTGATCGTATTTTTCAGCTCGAGAATTTCACCCTTGGCGTTAACCGTAATGTGTTTGGACAGGTCGCCCTTCGCCACCGCTGTCGTCACTTCGGCGATGTTACGGACCTGATTGGTCAGATTGCTGGCCATGGAGTTGACGCTTTCGGTCAAGTCACGCCATGTTCCCGCTACGCCGCTGACCTCCGCCTGTCCGCCCAATATGCCTTCGGTGCCGACTTCGCGGGCGATCTTCGTCACTTCGGAAGCGAACATGGACAGCTGGTCCACCATCGTGTTGATCGTATTTTTAAGTTCCAGGATTTCACCCTGAACGTTGGCGGTAATTTTTTTCGATAAATCCCCGTTGGCAACAGCCGTCGTAACGACCGCGATATTGCGGACCTGATCCGTCAAATTCGTGGCCATGTCGTTGACGCTCTCCGTCAAATCTCTCCACGTGCCGGACACGCCCTTGACGTTCGCCTGCCCGCCGAGCTTTCCTTCCGTGCCGACCTCGCGGGCCATTCGGGTGACCTCGGACGCAAAGGTCGACAGCTGATCCACCATCGTATTAATCGTATTTTTCAATTCCAAAATTTCACCGCTGGCATTGACCGTGATCTGCTTGGTGAGATCGCCCTTGGCCACTGCCGTCGTCACTTCGGCGATGCTGCGGACCTGGCTCGTCAGATTAGCCGCCATGCCGTTCACGCTGTCGGTCAGATCTTTCCATGTCCCTGAGACGCCTTCAACATCGGCTTGACCGCCCAAAATGCCTTCGGTCCCTACCTCTTTGGCTACGCGGGTCACTTCGGAAGCAAACTTGCTCAGCTGGTTGACCATCTTGTTGATGTTGTTGGCGGATTTCTTGAACTCGCCGGTCAGCGGCCGCCCTTCAAACTCCAGATCCACCTTTTGCCTCAAATCGCCCTGGGCAACCGCGTTGATCACGCGCACCATCTCGCTGGTCGGCTGGATCAGGTCACTGACAAGACCGTTTAACGATTCTACGGCCGCCTCCCAAGACCCGCCGGTATTTTTATGGGAAAACCTGCGCGACAGCTTGCCCTCTTTACCGACAACCCTGGCAACGGTATCGATTTCGGACACAAGGCTCTCCTGCATTTCCATGATCTCATTAAAGGTGTCTGCGATTTTTCCGGCGATGCCCGTCTGATCGTATGGCATGCGGTATGTAAAATCTCCCTTTTTAAAAGCCATCAGCGCATCGAGCAGTTCCTTGGACTGAACCTGGCTCTCTTGCGAATCCGGTTTCAAATGCTGATCCGACATGGTCAAATCCCTCTCTCGACATAATTTTACACCGTTCATTGCTGGTAAACATGATTTCTCTATTATTCTACTATGCCGATTAAAATCTGTCATTTTTCTGCCAGTTAAAAGTTAAAAATTACACTTTAGCGAAAGCACATTAGCGAACACACAAAAAGCCGCCCAAATCGCTGGACGGCCGTGAAGGTATCAAGTTACTTTTGCTTAGGACACTTGTTCTCCGCAACTAACTCGAGAGAGAAATCTACATCCACCCCAATAAAATTGAAATCGGAAGACTAGGATTGTGGAACGCTATACTCTTCGAGAGCACGGACCAGCTTTGTTCTGACCGATTCTCTTAGCTCTTCCGGTTGGAGCACGACCGCTTCAGCACCAAAAGAAAAAAAATAATCAGCAAAGAATGGTACTTCGGACGGGAAGATACCCATTTCCAGTATGCCTGTGTCGTCCTCGGAACGATGTACTTCTCCCCAAGGGAAAATCCAGCTCTTTTCTCGGAATAACTCAATCCCTTTTGCCGTTAGTTTCACTTGAACATCTACGCTTTCCCGTGTGCTGTAGAAATGAGGCCCCCAGTTCGTTAAATCCACCTCTGAAACATCCACTGCAGGCGTTGACGCTTCGGCATCCGCCAAGACGGCTGACCCTATCCGATCTACCCGGAATAATCGGAAAGCTTGTCGCAAATAGCAGTAAGCTGGGCAAAACCAATATCCCTCATGGGCATATATGCCGATGGGTTGAATCGTTCTTTCATGGGTACCATTCTTTCGAATTCCATAATTGATTGTTACGGGCAACCTTCTAATGGACGCTTGGAGCAATAACTCAAGGCAGCCAGCTTGTTCCGGGCGTGTATGCGTAAAGAAGTCAATTCGGTTTCGCATCTCGTCGATCTGACTTTTCACATCTTCCGGTAAGTACCTGTAAAATTTTCGAAGTGCGGATTTTGCAGATGCCTCGAAAGGCAGCGAGCTGAAGTGTCGAAGGGCATGGGAAGCAAAAAATATGGAGAATGCCTCATTTTCCGTAAATGAGATCGGTGGGAGGCTTCGCTCAGTCAGAACATGGTATCCGCCTCCCGCTCCAACTTGAGAGTATAAAGGCACTCCCATTCCACTCAGCTCCTGCAAATCGCGCAGCATGGTTCGGGTAGACACACCAAATTCTTCGGCAAGCTCTTTGACGGTGAATTTCCGCTTTCGATTTACCGCCATCATCAATTCAATCAGGCGCCTTGACTTCCCCATCATATTTACCCCCAAAAGATTATAGTGACAAGTTCTGTCACATTCATATTATACACTATGAATACGCCGGATCGTTGGGAGAGATTGACGGTAGAAAGCGATATAATAAAGCGAAGGAGAATATTCATATGTCTAGAGAACAACGTAACAAATTGGATGAAATGCTGCGGCGTCCTAACCCCGCCAAGCCGCAAACCGTCGAGGAGATGCGCGCGAACTTCGCTGCCATGATGGCAACGATGTTAGTACCTGCGGGCGTGCGGACCACACCGACAACCATTGGTAATCGACCCGGTGTAATCGTTGACCCTGCACAGGATACCCGCCCAGGAATCATTCTTTATTTCCATGGCGGCTCGTATATTATGGGCTCCCCCTACACGGCTATGTCCCTTACCGCAAACCTGGTCGACAAGACCGGTATCCGGTCCGTCTCACTCGATTATCGCCTCGCCCCGGAGCATCCGTTCCCTGCGGCTCTTGAGGATGCTCTCGCAGCCTATCGTGAGCTTCTGGACAATGGAGCCCAGGCGTCGTCTATTGCGTTTGCCGGCGACTCTGCCGGCGGCGGTATTGCTGTCTCGACTTGCCTGATGGCACGGGACGCAGGCCTGCCGATGCCAGCAGCGGTCGTGACGTTCTCGCCGGGGCTCGATAAGACGCATTCCGGAGCAAGTATGGATAACAAAATGGGGCTCGATCCGTTCTTCACCCGTGAGGGCTTTGCATTGACGGACGAGATGTACCTCGCAGGACAGGATCCGAATCATGAACTCGTAAGCCCCGCCAGGTTCGCCGATCTTACCGGATTCCCACCGATCCTGCTGCAGGTCGGAACCAATGAGCTGCTTCTTGACGATTCCACGCAGTTAGCCGATCGTGCACGCGCAGCAGGCGTTGATGTCATCCTTGACGTTACCGCCGACGTCCCGCATGTGTTCCAGGCGTTCACGGGTATGCTTGATGAAGCCGATCAAGCGCTGGACCGTGCTGCATTGTTCATCACACAGCATCTCAAATGTTGAATACAATAGTTTAAAGATTCGCTAATTAAAATGCTCCCCTATATGATAAGGAGAGCATTTTTTTCGTTATTGCATTTCTTTGGTTGGCCCCATCACAGGCGGTACTGGTAAGCCTGCTTAATTAATGCCTGGCATCGATTGGATCCGGCTGTTTTGGAATGCCGCTATTTTCCATCCCCCATCTTGTCTGATCACCACATTCGTATTTATTGAGCCTCTATCGTTAGGGTCCTGCGCTGGATTAGGCAATTTGACCTCGCCGATCCCGTGAACAATCGCTACGTCCGGCGTTAAAAAACGCGGCCGCACTTCATCCGTAAGCGTGGAATCCAATGTTGTGCCTTTGAGCGGGCCCTGGAACAGCATGTGGTGAACCTTCGCAATCTCCTTTTTCCCTTTCAAGTGCTGGCCCATAAATGTCACGTAATCTGCGTCATCCGTAAAGCAATCGCCGTAAGCCGCTCCATCCCCCTTGTTCCATGCCTCGCTCAACGACATAAACAGTTCCTTCATCAATTGAATATCTTTCGCTTGGTTTTCCATTCATCATCTTTCCCTTCGATTGGTTTATTCCGGCATATTTCCCGATCTCACTCCCGCTTCAAAGGAGGGCATGACATGGTCATACATCAGATGCAGGGTCATCCCGACAGCCGCGTGGTCTAAAATATGGCAGTGATCCATCCACATGCCCGGGTTGTCGGCTATAAAGGCCACTTCATACATTTCGTCCGGATTAACGTTCAATGTATCGGTCACCCACGGCGTTTGAACTCTTTTGCCGTTTTTCTTCAAAACCGTCATCTGATGTCCGTGGAGGTGCATCGGATGCTCCGAGAGGCTTTTGTTGATAAACGTCGTTTTGATTTTCTCTCCTTCTTTGACAACCAAAGTAGGCGTATGGGGATACACTTCTCCGTTAATGGTCCAAAGATAATTCATCTTCCCGTTATAGAATCCAAGCCGGTTTCCCAATACCATCCTAAATTCCCGATCGAACCTGGTCACGGATGTCAGTTCTGAATCTGCCGGTTTCCCGTATTGAGACGGGTCAAACAAGCTCGATTCCGCTTTAAAGCTTATTGGGTCCGGCGGTAAATTCCCATAAAAAACGACACTCGGTCCCTCCATATCCGTGGAATCGCCTAATTTGAGCAGTACGGGATGATTCGGCATCGTAAATGTGACATCGTATCTCCCGCCCGCCGCAAGCCTGAATGCGGTTTGATCCGATAACCGATCCGGCTGCCGGATGGGAGTGCCATCAATGCTCGTGATCTTATATTCACTCCCCTGGAGGAAGTACTTTTGGGATTGATTGTTGGCGTTAATGAGCCTTAATAATACGATCTTTCCGGGCTTCACCTGCATTTTTTGCACACGGTCCTGGTCCTTGAAAGCCGTCTTCTCTCCCTGATCGGTGTTCCAATTATGATTAATGAGCGTCACCTCTTCATCGTAGCTGGCCGTCTCCTCTGATGGTTCGACGATAAAGGATCCGAACAGGCCGTTGCGTACTTGCTCTGCAGCCTGCTGGTGAGAATGGAACCAATACGTTCCTGCTTGCTCGGCTCGAAACTTATAGGTGAACGATTCCCCCGGGTTGACGACATTTTGGGTCATGCCCGGTACGCCGTCCATGGCGTTCGGCACGTTGTATCCATGCCAATGAATCGTCACACCTTTGTCGATATCCCGGTTCATCAGCTTCACTTCCACCATCTCTCCTTGCCTTGCGCGCAGCTCGGGGGCGACCTCGCCGTTATACGTCCAAGCTTCGATCTTGGCACCGGACGCAAACGTAACTTCCTGTTTCTGCGCAACGAGCTCATAATGGATATCCGCAGGAGCGGAGATATCCCCCGTCAGTTTCGCTACTTCCACCATATTGACATGGTTAGCATGATTCTGATGACCCGTCATCATCGTCGGCGTGCCGCCTCCTTCGTCCAGCCAGTGGTGATTCATCATATCCGATGCTTCCGGAAGCTTCGAGGCGTGAAAGTCCGACCAAGCCTGAAAGGCCACCACCCCGATCGCTACAATGGCCGTCGTTAATCCCGCTAAGGCGAATTTCAACAGCCTTTTCCATAAAGGAGCCACGGTAAATGTACCTTTCATGATCGCCTGATATCTTCTGATGACGATATAGGATGGCACAACCAGAACGAAGAGATATAGCGTGATCATCAGCACCGTCTCCAGCAGGCCGGGAAGGGTCGGCTGCGAGAAAATCGTATGAAAGGCAGCAATGCCGGATGCAAAGGCGGCCGCATAGATCGGGATCAGCAACCTCGGATCGGTTGTTGTGATCATCGAATCTGAAGACGATACGTCCGCAGTGGAAACCCGCAGTCTCCTTAATAGGGGAAGTGTATACAGGACCAAGGGAACGTAGCCAATCAACATGATGGGCAAAATCGTCTTGAGGATGCCTTCAACGAACCACCAGCCGTTTCTAACCCATTGGCTGATTATCAGAATGAACCATAACAAGGCTAATGCAAGGCCAATATAACTGATCCAAAGCAATAACGTTCTCCAGACCTTCCGTTGAAAAATACCTTTTACGTAAGGAAGCCCCGCGGCCGCCGTGCCGACGATCAACCATAGCGCCGTCACCGCGTAGGTTAACAACATACTTGTAATCGTTTCGAACATTACATTTTTTCCTTTCACCGGTAAATAACCTGACGTCTGACCACACAACATTGGGTTGGGAGGCAGCCTTCTTATGGATCTGCACTCTGCCCATGTTATTTACCGCCTGTAACGCGGATTTCTTCTCCATTGACAAAGCTGTTCGCCGTTGATCCCAAATAAATGATCAAATTCGCAACGTCATCCGGGGTGCCCAGCCTTCGCGTCGGAAACGATTCGGCATAATCTTCAAGCAGCGGCTGCGGGAATGCGTGCGGGACCCATTCCGACAGCGTGAGCTCAGGAATGACAACATTGGAGTAAATTCCATCCGAAGCCAGCTCCGCCGCCAAGGTACGGCTGAATCCGTGCAAAGCCGCTTTGGCCGTCAGATTTGCGGTTTCGTTCGGTTTCCCGGCGTATACCAGACTCGAAGAGACATGAATCAATCGTCCCCATCCCTCCTGCTTCATAAGCGGAACGGCCGCTTTCGTTGTCATATACGTTCCCTTGACGGTCTGATCGATAACGGAAAACCACGCTTCATTCGCGCTCGCCTCTACCGCGGCTTCCTCTCCCCAAAAGACGGCGTTATTCACGAGCACATCCAGCCGCCCCCTCTCCTTCTTCACTTGGTTGAAGGCCCGGTAAATGCTCTGCTCGTCATTTAAGGACATTTGGACGGCCTGACCAGAACCTCCTGACGCCTGAATATCGCTGATGGTTCGGTCCGCCTCGCTTCGGTTGCTTAAATAGGTGATGTAGACATGAGCTCCTTCCGCAGCGAACTTCTTTGCAGCCGCTCTGCCAATTCCGCGCGAACCTCCCGTTATCACAGCCACTTTCCCCTGTAAACCATAATCCATCCTCAACATCCTCCATCATTCAAACGACTTTTTTCCAACCCAATCCCGATCTGCTTGTATTTTAACGAAACGGTCCCGCGATTCCATTCGGCTCATCACGATAGGCTCTCTCCCCTTTCGAGACAAATCCTGGCTCGCTTCCTTTAGATCGTGGAGGGCTGCCAACATTAATCTCAATCGATTAATTATCTTATTTTGTTATTTATCTTAAACAATTAAGATAAATTTATATTATCCTCGAGGTTCCCTTGTGTCAAGAGGTAATTCATCCGAATTTTCCTTATCCGAACAGATAACAAGCGTCCCGTCAGATGATCTTTAACAGGATCCAGCAAAACTTCTTGCTCCTATGAGAAATAAAAATAGACCGCTTGCAGCGGTCCAGGTCGGCCAAAATTCTTTAACGATTACGCATCAGCCCGAATGGCGAGATCGAACCAAAGTCAACCCGGCAAGGACGATACTGACCAGCCCTACTACAATGGCAATGATGGCTCCGGCCCGCCCGCTGCCGGTTCCGAAATCTCCGGTAAAAATGGTCAAATGCAGCAGGGCGTAGACTATGACAATCAGCCCCACCCCCCCGGACACGATGGCCCCGCGCCTCCCACTGCCCTTACCGAATCGACCTGCGGAGCGAGCCAAAGAAAGCCCGCCGATGATCGCGCCGATCAAGCCTAACATCGCATCTAACGAAGCCCAGATTCGCCCAGGGGTAGCTTCTCCGTATCCGACATTACCATTGGCCGCTGCAGCGGAAGCAACTGATGGAACAAGTAGAAAAACACAAAATATAGCGAACATCACCATCTTTATTTTCATTGGCCAAAGCTCCTTTTTGTTTTTGATTCGTTCTTCGCCACTGCCTTGTACACGACACGCGTTCTAACTGCGAGCGGTGAAAAATCGGCTGCTTCCACCATACGATCCAGGGCTTCAGGTTCACTGCGGTTTACGGGTAGATTACTCATCTTTGAATCCTCGCCTTCGTTAATTTAAGATTTTTGTTCTAATGCGTCTATCGCTCTCATTGCACAGTCAGTGTAAACAATAAATGTCGAGAACTTATGCAGATCCGCCTCCTTTTGTATGGATTTATTCATGATCGTGTGAAAACACAGTATAATTTGGGGTAAGTGATGGAACTCACCCACTCGAAGCAGACTAAACTGGAAAGATGGGATTCGAATGGAACCGAAGTTGTTGCTTGTGGAGGACGAACCGGGCATGCTTGAGGAGATGCAGACGTATTTGCATCGTGAGGGGTTTCGAGTATTGACCGCCCGTACCGGGAAAGAAGCGCTCATGATCGCCCGGTCTGAACGGCCAGATCTCGTTGTGCTTGATTGGATGCTTCCGGAGAAAAGCGGCATCGACGTGTGCCTTGAAATCAGACAAACCTCGAATTGCGGCATTATTATGGTCACAGCCCGTTCGGATGAAACGGATAAAATCGTCGGTCTGGAAATCGGTGCGGACGATTATTTGACGAAACCATTCAGCTTGCGCGAGCTGTCTTCGCGTATCCGGGCATTGCTTCGCCGCTTGCGTGGACCTGAAGACAAGCCAATACTGCTTGAAAGAGACAACCTGACCATTTCCGAGACCAAATGTCAGGTGTTCAAGGATGGCCAGGAGATTCAACTGACACCGACCGAATTCAAAATTTTGCTCACATTGGCTGCGCGTCCCGGAATGGTTTTCAGCCGCCTGCAATTGTTAAAAGCCGCCCTCGCGGATGAATATATGGGATACGAGCGAACGATGGATTCCCACATCCGGAATCTTCGCCGCAAGCTGGGAGACGATTCGGCCAATCCCCGTTATATTCAAACGGTCTACGGTTTCGGTTACCGATTCGGTGAACAACCATGACGCTCACGGTTCGCCAAAAAATATTTGTCTGCATGGGACTGCTCGTTTTTATTATCGGAGGTGTTCATGCCGTTACCAAGCAGGCTTATATGGAGTCTTTGTTCGATCAATATCGCAAGGAAGAAATCAGTACAGCTTATTTGAACGCACCGCCCGGGGAACAAATTGAGCACTTGAAGACTTACGTTTCAGGAAAAATGCGGAAGTTCGAGCTTGGGAATTGGTTCTTTTTCATCGCAACCGGGCTGTTCGCCAGTTTATGGATTTCAGGGGTGCTCACGATCCCGCTTCGAAAGCTTGTTGCCGCGATCGAACGCGTTGCGCAGGGAGATCTGCACGTGAACGTTCCTGTAAAATCAAAGGACGAATACGGCAAAGTCATCCGGACATTCAATGACATGACGCTTCGTCTCCGGGAAGCCGAGGACGCCCGCAGGCGGTTGGTAGCGGATGTCGCTCATGAGCTGCGGACCCCGCTGTCGATCATGCAGCTCAAGCTAGAAAATGCTCAGCAGGCCGGTCAATCTGTCCCCCCGGAAATGCTGCTTAGACTCCATGACGAAGTGATCCGCTTAGGCCTGCTTGTGGAAGATCTTCATGTCTTGTCGCTGGCTGAGGCGGGTCGATTGACGCTGGATTGCAAACCGCTCGATCTCTCAGCAAGACTTGAACAAATCGTGGACGATATGAACGTGGAGGCTGAGGAGAACGGGCTGGAATTGCGCTTCTCTTCAAACACAAGGCCGGTAACGGTGATGGCAGACGCGAGACGAATGACGCAGGTGTTCATCAATTTGTTGACGAATGCAGTTCGTTACACATCGGAAGGCGGAAAGGTTTCGGTTGTCATTGAAGATCAAGTTTGGGATCAGAATGCACTTTATGTATGTGTCTCGGTGACAGACTCCGGTATCGGTATTCCAGCCGATGAATTGGCTCACCTGTTCGATCGTTTTTATCGTGTGGAAAAGGCCCGTTCGCGGCACACAGGCGGAACGGGCCTCGGATTATCGATTGCTCATCATTTAGTCCGGGCCCACGGCGGGTTCATCCGCGTTGTGAGTGAACCCGGTCAAGGTACGACATTTAGTGTTTTTTTGCCTGTGCATACTTGAAAAAATATATCGCTCTTGTCCTATATCAAAATAGTGTCCACATTCGTGTTGTAATAAAAAGTTTGCCTTCAATCAGCAAGGGCTGCCCGTGGAAACGGACAGCCCTTGCATTTTTTTAACCGATTTACACCGTTTTCTGCTGTTTTGCCGAAGCTGCCTTTTGTTCCTTGCCGACGGTGACTCTGGCATTTCCCATGCTGGCCACGACGACCGCGGCGATGGCGATCGGAATCAGCGCAAACAGAAATACGCGGGAAATGGAATGGGACATGGCGTCCACGATGTTGTTGAGCACTTCAGCCGGAATTTTGGCGCGGTTGGCCGATTGGAAAATTTCCTGCGGACTGCCGACATTGGCCATGGCCGAATTGGCCCCGCCGCCCATGCCCTTGAAATTTTCAGCAAGCCGGTTCGTGAACAAATTGTTCTGAATGGTGCCGAAAATCGTGATCCCCATCGTCATGCCGAGCGACCGCAAAAACTGGTTGGTCGAGTTTGCGGTACCGCGGAAGCGAGGCTCCAGGTTATGCTGGGATGCCGTCGGCAGCAGCGAGAACGAGAAGCCCATGCCAAAGCCGACGATGATCATGAAGATCGTCAGATAAATCCGGGCGGTATCGGGGGTCAGCGTGCTGAGCAGATACATGCCGCCCAAATAGAAAATGACCGACATGATCATAAGGTTCCGGTAGCTTGTCTTGGTGGAGAAAATCCCGCCAATGGCGCTCCCGGCCACCGATCCCAGCATCATCGGCGTCAGGATCAACCCGGCGTTCGTAGCCGAACCGCCATACACTGCCTGCACGAAGATCGGGATATATACCGTCATAATGATAAAGGTTCCGCCGTACAAAAACGCGAGCAGCTGCGATGTCGCAAACAGCCGGCGTTTAAACAGGAAGAACGGCAATATCGGCTCCTTCGCTTTCAGCTCCACGAAGAAGAAGATGATGAAGAATACCGCAAAGCTGGCAAACAGAGCAATAATCGGTGCGGAATCCCACGCGTACTCCTTGCCGCCCAGCTCCAGTGCGAACATCAGGCTGATGACGGAAATAACGAGCGTCGATGCGCCCCACCAGTCGATTTTTTGCTTGTTATGGGATGGGGACTCTTTGTAACTGCGCAAAATGAAAATCAGGGACACGATGCCGATCGGCACGTTGATGTAGAAAACCCACTCCCAGCCGGCGTATTCGGTGATATACGCACCGAGCAGCGGTCCCACCACGCTGGCCGATCCGAATACGGCTCCGAGCAGCCCGGTCATTTTGCCCCGGTTCTCCGGCGGAAAAATATCGAAAATAATCGTAAACGCGATCGGCAGGAGCGCGCCTCCCCCGATTCCCTGAATCGCCCGGTACAAGCTCAGCTGTTCAATCGTCTGGGCCAGCCCGCACAGCGCAGACCCCAGTAAAAACACAGTTAAGCCGAAAATGAAAAAACGCTTCCTCCCGTACATGTCCGACAGCTTGCCGAAGATCGGCATGCCGGCCATCGTCGTCACCATATAGGCCGAGGTGACCCAGACGAATTTGTCCAGCCCCCCAAGATCGGATACGATCGTACCCATGGCGGTGGCGACAATGGTATTGTCAATGGCAGACATAAAAATGGCCAGCAGCAGCCCTGCTACGACCATTTTAATGTTGCTTTTCGTCGCTTCCATTGGTTATCTCCTTTACAATGTATTGTCCCTTCCGATAAAATGAAACCAAGTCATTATCTCGGAATTCAAGTATCTCGATCATCAAGATATTCAGATTCTAAGAGGAGGTCTTGCTTTTGTCAAGTCAAAATGCTGAGGGCAACGCATCACCTGAAGAACGGTTGGCTTCGCAAATGAGAAAACTGGGAACCAGGACCGTCCTGTACCAACAGCATGTCGCCAGTTCCCTCGGTTTATCCAACACCGATTTGAAATCCGTAGATATATTGTGGGAAACCGGTCCGATTACGGCCGGAGAGCTCTCCAAAATGACCGGTCTCTCCACCGGCACCGTCACCGCCCTGATCGACCGTCTGGAGAAAGCGGGTTACGTGCGGAGAGAGCAGGACCCGTCCGACAGACGCCGGGTCATCATCGTCCCCGACTATTTTGCCAGGGACGAAGTTCGCGAGACCTTCAAGCCGCTGCACGATTCCGTGGTCCGGCTCGGCTCGTCCTATACGGCGGAGCAGATCGAGCTGCTCATTGACTTTGCAGCCAAGGTCAGCGGCATCATGGAGGAGCAGATTCGTACGCTTGGCGGCGGCGGACGCTCCAAATCGGCTGCAGAATAGCATGGCACGCAAAAAAGCACCCCGCGCATAATACGTGAGGTGCTTCTCTTGGATTAAGTATAAAAATTCCGTACTGCTTATTTGAATACTTTAACGCGGTCTTCAAGCGGCTTGAATTCTTTCTCGCCCGGTTGAACTGTCGGTTTGCCGAAAGGCATTTGGGCGATCAGTTTCCAGCTCGCAGGAATGTTCCACTCTGCGGCAACCTTCTGGTCGATCAGCGGGTTGTAGTGCTGCAGGCTGGCGCCAAGGCCTTCGGCTTCAAGCGCGGTCCAGATGACCAATTGGTGCATCGCCGAAGTATGGTGGGACCATACTGGGAAGTTGTCTGCATAAGAAGGGAAGCTTGCTTGCAGTCCTTCAATGACTTCATAATCTTCGAAGAACAGGATTGTGCCGTATCCGGCGCGGAAAGCAGCCATTTTCTCAGCAGTCGGTGCAAAGCTGTCAGCCGGAACAACGGCTTTCAGCACGTTCTCCGTTACATTCCACAGCTTGTCATGCTGCTCGCCAAGCAGAACGACAACGCGTGTGCTTTGCGAATTGAAAGAAGACGGCGTGTATTTCACCGCGTCGTTGACGATCTCCTGAATTTTCTCGTCGGAGATCACCTGCTCCTTGCTGATTCCATATATGGAACGTCTGTTCTTGAGTGCATCAATAAACTGTTTAGACATTTTTATATCTTCCTCCTTTTTGTTACTTACTTACTTTTTTAGTATACATACACCCTCGTCCAATTACAATACCTTAATTTAAAGATTTTTAACTGGATTGTCACCTTGGTCATGAACGTGACACAAATAACCCGCCAATCGCGGGTGAAGGCGGGTTACGGTCACATAATGTTCACATATTCGGATTTGAAACAGACTACTCGACGACGACGACCTCAGGTTCAGGAACGAAGCCGAACGCCTTGTCGACACCTTCCATGATCACATTCATCAAATATTTAATGTGCTCGGCGGTCGCATGGTCCGTGTTGATGATCATGTTCCCATGGAAAGGGGAAATCATGGCGCCGCCGTATGCCTTCCCTTTCAATTCAAGCCGGTCGACCAAAGCACCGACAGGAACGCCGTAATCGTAATTGTTTTTAAAGACGGATCCGCAGGAAGGATACTCGAAATGGCGCTTGCCGTTCCGGTATTCCTCAATCTGGGTCATCGGGGCGGGCAGATGGATTCCCCGGCTTTGGAGCGCCTTCGCCTCTTCAGCCATATACGAATAGAACGAAGACAGGGACGACATCCCCTCTTTGTCCTTCCAGCGGCTCAGCAGGCGGTTTGCCTGCTGCGGATCCAATTGCTCCGGTACGGCCAGCATATCCGCACCCAAAATGAGCCACGGATTCATCTGGAATATGGACTGCTTATAGCCATATTTGCACTGGCTGACATCAATCGATTGAACGGACAGGGATGGATCCTCCAAGTCTACATAATACACCGTTTTGATAATGTCGCTGATCTGCCGGTGGTTGTACTTGGCGTTCATGTAAATGCCGGCCCCCAGGCCACCCGGCAGCAAGTAGGTAAACTCGTAACCCGGGATGTTATACATCAGGCCTGCGATTGACAGCATGGACATCGGTGTCCCCGAGGAAATAAACCATTTGTCCGGGGTAATGTCCCAATAGACCAGCCTTTTCAAAGAAATGTACAGCGTATCCTTGCGCGGATTGTCGGGAAACAAAAGATTAGAGCCCATCCCGCAGAAAAAATAGTCCAGCCCGTGGGTTCTGCATCCCTGCAGCAGCGTGATCAGCTCTTCGGCCGTTTCGGGCATCGCGAAGAAATTCGCTTCTCCGCCGATCTGATAGGACGAGTGGTTCGCAAGCGGTTCATTCCGCAAGCACAGATTTTCAAATGTCATCCGGTTATTAATCATCATGGCAAATTCTCACTTTCAACTTTCTTGTCTTTGCACGGTCCCTGGATCGGGAATCCGCGCCTCATAAGAAGCCTAACTAAATATACAGACCTATCTATTCTAATATATCGTCGGTCTTCGCGCCATGTGTCATTTTAAATATAGGAAGTATTGCGGGGAACCTCCCGGTTAATAATGGATCTAGATCCACGCCTTACTTGGAGGTAACTGTATGAAAGTACTTAAAGCCCGCTTGTCGCAAGGCTTCATGATGATCCTGCTGTCCATCGGGATGATGAACCATGTGTTTATCATTCCGTTCCTGCTGCAGAGCTCAGGCAGAGACGCGTGGATCTCGGTCACCTTGTCCATTCTGCCGCTGATGGCCGTGACTGCTATGACGTATTACGTAGCCAAACGATTGGGAAACCGCTCCATCCACGAATGGCTGAGTCAAGAATACGGCCTAGCAGCGGCCGTTCTTCTGCGCATCATCATGAGCGTTTTTTTATACATGATTTGCTTCTATACGTTGTTTGATACGACCACTTGGGCCAAAATCACCTTTTTGACCGAAACGCCGGTATCTGTAACAACCATAGTTATGCTGCTTTTATGCCTATATGCCGCCATCATGGGATTTAAACCCATTGCCATCTCCGCAGGGATTCTCCTGCCGTTCGTCGTCCTACTCGGATTTTTTATCATGACGGTCAATTTTCAAACCAAGGATTACAGCCAGCTGCTGCCGATTCTGTCGAAAGGCTGGGGACCTGTATTTTCCGGACTGGCCAATTCATGTGCAGGTTCCTTTGAAATAATCATGTACCTGTTTCTCCAGCCAAAATTGGCGAAGGCCGCGAAAGCCTGGCAGTTATACGTTCTTGCCTTGGCCCTGACCGGGCTGACCATGGGGCCGCTGATCGGCGCCATCACGATCTTTGATCCGTATGAGGCGTCCAGGCAAATGTATCCGGCGTATGAGGAATGGCGCGTGGCCACCATTGGAAGATATGTCGCTCAGACCGACTTTTTCTCCATCTATCAATGGCTGTCGGGAGCCTTCATCCGGATTTCACTAGCCCTGTATTTTATCGTTGATGTTTGGAACATTAAAGAAAAGCTGCCGCGAATTGGCGCATACGTTACCGTCGCTGGCTTGATTCTCCTTATAAGCCTGACCGGACTGAACGATACGAATTTCCTGAAAATTTTAAAACGTTTCTATTTCCCGTTTTCTGCCGCCTTCCTGGGGGCTTTAATCCTCATCTTGTTTGCTTTGGCTCTCATTTCATCCGGAAAGAAAGGAAAAGAACACCATGACAACTAGTACAGAGCAGCCTCAAGTCAGCCTGGCAGATATCGATATCCCGTTCCTCCAAAAGTATTATGAGCCATGCGGCGATGTGGTCCTTCATCCCTTTTATGTAGGGGAAGGAGACCTGAAGCAGTCCATCCTTCTGATTTATTGTGAAGGCATGACGGACGAGGTCCAAATCAACCAGTTCGTGCTCCCTAGGCTTGAACAGATGTACATGGAAACAGGATTCTTCAGCAAAGACAGCATCCGGGACTATCAATCGCTGCCGCTGAAGGAAATGAAGACCCAGAATGTACTGTACGAACTCGATACCCAGGTGTTTCAGGGAATGATGATCCTGTACTTCCAGCATATGAATGCCTTCTACCAATTGAATGTCAGCAGCACCCCTTCCCGGTCTCCGGAGGAGTCATCCACGGAATCTTCCATTAAGGGGCCCCAGGATGGATTTACCGAAAATTTAAGCGTGAACCTCGCACTTGTCCGCAAGCGGCTTCGGACCCAGTCGTTATGCGTGGAAAAATTCGTCCTTTCCGAGCGGGGTCACACACAAATCGCATTGATGTACATCCGGGATATCATTAACCCGGATATCGTTGATGAAATCAGGATGAAGATTCAAAATTTCAACGGGGACGCGATTATCGGCACCACACAAATCGAAGACCTCGTTCAGGGGCGGCTTAAAAGCGTGTTTCCGCTCACCGATTATGTTGGCAGGCCGGATTATGTCGCATCCAGCCTTTTGGCAGGCCGGTTCGTCATTATGTTCGACGGTTCTCCCATGGGAATTATCGCACCCATCACGCTCTTCAGCCTGATCAAATCGCCGGAAGACTCCAATATGCCCTTTCACATCGTCTCGGTGCAAAGGTTTTTGCGGATATCGGGCCTCTTTATTGCTATGTTCCTGCCTGGATTCTACGTGGCGCTGACCACCTTCAACCTCGAGCAGATTCCGACTCCGCTGCTGGCAACTATTATGAATTCCAGAATCGGGCTTCCGTTCTCGATTCCGCTGGAATGCTTTTTGATGCTGTTCCTGTTCCAGGTGTTCCATGAAGCGGGCACCCGCCTGCCCAAATCGGTCGGCCAGACCGTAACGGTGGTCGGGGGTCTCATTGTCGGCGATGCGGCCATTAGAGCAGGAGTTACGTCTCCGACGATGGTTGTGGCGGTGGCCGTGACGATCATCGCCACCTTTACACTGGTCAATCAAATTCTTTCGGGGACGACGGCTATCATTAGGCTGTATGTTCTCCTGCTTTCTTCTTGCTTGGGCATGTTCGGATTTTTTATCGCGATGTTTTCCGTCCTGCTACACTTGGCCACGCTGGAAAACTTCGGGGTTCCTTATCTGGCTCCCGCTTCCCCCTATATCGCAAGGGATTTCTGGGAAGGTCTGTTCCGTAAGCCGGTCAAGCTGTTCAAGTACCGTCCGCGGGTGCTGCGGACGCAGGACGATACGCGCAAGGGAGATTAACGAATGAAAGCCATCATCGTTGTTCTGTTCTGTTCCCTGCTGCTGACCGGCTGCTGGGACTTGAAGGCAGTACAAGATATGAATATCGTGACGGCGCTCGGCATCGATTACAAAAAGGACCATTATGTCGTATACGTCAAGCTGACCGATTTCTCCGCTGTCGGGACAAAGGAAGGCAGCGGGGATTCCAAACCTGCATCGACCTGGGTGGGGGTCGGCGAAGGCCCCACTGTGTTATTGGCTATCAACGATATTTACAGATCCGCCCAGCACCATACGCTGTGGACGCATGTTAAAGCGATCGTCATGACGAAATCCGCGCTGGGAAAGCTGGAGGATATTTTCGACAGCCTTCTGCGTTCCAGAGAGCTGCGGTATACATCCTGGGTGTACGGAACCGATAAACCGATCGAGTCGATATTCATGGCAGATACGACGCTGAACCAGTCTCCTCTAATGCTGGAAATGTTTGAGCCTAAGGAGACCTATAAGCAGCGATCCGCGATCATGCCGATTCAGCTGCAAAAATTAGTCAACAGCATCCGGGAGCCTGCAACCAGCGTGCTGCTTCCCGTTCTGTCCGTAACGGACCGGAAATGGATGGCCAACCAAAAGGATAAAACCCCCTCCATGATGGAGCTCACAGGCGTGTATGTCATCAACAAAGGAGCGAATGAGGGATGGGTCGCCGAGGAGGACATGATGGGCGCCAGATTGATCCGGTACAGCCATATGTTAAGATATCCGTTCAGCATTCCCGAAAGATACGGCCTGAACAACACGTTGAATTTGACTGGGCCGCATACGAAAATCTCGTTGGACCCAGATACGTCTGAACGCTTAAACATAAATATCAACCTTACGGTCAATGCCACTGTATTAGAAACGCGTACCGAGGCTGGGATGTCAGAATATCAGATGGAGCAGCAGGCCCAGTCGATCCTGAAAAAGGACATCATGAAGGAGTTTAACGATGCGAAAGATAAAAATATCGACTTGTTCGGGATCGAGGAGTGGTTATACCGCCATCATCATGATAGCTGGAAACGATACGTCTCCCGGGGGCCGATCCTTCCCAAAATAAATATTAAGGATGTGAACGTAAAAGTCATCATTAAGCATTCCAACACCTATATCACCGGATGAAATACATGGTACACCGATCCCCCTGCGCATCAAGAGGCGTAGGGGGATCGGTGTTTTTATCGGATTACGTTCTGCCTCTCGGCTTCCCCCCACTTTACACACGGCTCCGATCAGGATAAGGTTATATATTGAAGCTGCATATACGGCCTGTAAATTATACGATAAGAAGGTACGCACATGAATTTACCAACAACCAATCACTCTCGGGTGCTGATCATGACCGCCGTCGAGGCTGAGCGGGAGGCGGTTCTTCGCGGACTCGGCAGCCCGGATTTTATCGACGTCGAGCTGGCCGGCGTCGGACCGGCCTCCGCCGCCGCCCGTACGGCTCGCGTTCTGGCCGGTAACGAATACGGCCTGGTCATCAGCGCCGGCATCGGCGGCGGATTTACGGATCGGGCCGGCATCGGCTCGATCGTCATTGCCGATCAGCTGATCGCGGCTGATCTTGGCGCGGAGACGCCGGACGGCTTTCTCAGCGTGGACGAGCTTGGGTTCGGCTCTTCCCGCCTCGAGCCGGATCTTCCGCTCGTCCGCTGCCTCCAGGAAGCCATGGCTACCGCCGGACTGGCGGTTCGAAGCGGTGCCGTCCTGACGGTCACGACCGGGACCGGCTCGGCGCAAACCGCCGCCGCGTTAAGGCAGCGGTACGAGGACGCTGCCGCGGAAGCGATGGAAGGCTTCGGTGTGGCTGAAGCCGCCCGGCTGTTCGGGCTCCCCTGCCTGGAAATCCGTACGATATCGAATGCCATCGGTCCCCGGGACCGTTCCGCCTGGCGGATGAAAGAAGCTTTCGAAGCACTTGAAGCAGCAAGCTCAATCTTAGTGGAGGTATTGAAACGATGAAAATTGCATTTTCCCCTTGTCCCAACGACACTTTTGTCTTCCATGCTGCGGCGCACGGCCTCATTCCCGCCGCACCGGAGCTGGAAGTCACCTATGCGGATATTGATATTACGAATAACCTGGCATCGAACCCGGGCAGCGACCTGGACGTGCTTAAAATTTCTTATGCCGCCCTGCCATGGGTTCTGGACGAATACGCCCTCATTCCATGCGGCGGCGCTTTGGGCCGCGGCTGCGGACCGCTTGTACTGACCAAAGGCGGCCAAGCCGACCCTTCGGAACTTAGCGGACGCCGGGTTGCCGTTCCGAGCGAAAAATCGACGGCCTACCTGCTCTTCCGCCTGTGGGCCGCCCAGAACGTACCCGGTGGGATTGGCGAAATCGTGGTCATGCCGTTCGACCAAATCATGCCTGCCGTCCGCGACGGCTTGATTGACGCCGGGCTGGTCATTCACGAAGCCAGATTCACGTATCCGTCCTACGGCTTGTCCTTGATGACGGATCTTGGCAGCTGGTGGGAAAGCGATACCGGCCTGCCGATTCCGCTCGGCGCGATCATTGCCAAGCGGTCCCTCGACCTGGACGCGATCGAAGACTGGATCCGTCAGTCCGTCGAATACGCCTGGGCCCATCCCGAAGCTTCCCGGGAATACGTGCTGAGCCATGCCCAGGAGCTGGATCCTGACGTTGCCCAGCAGCATATTGATCTGTATGTCAACGACTTTACGCGCAACCTCGGGGACGACGGATACGCCGCGATCACTTCGCTGCTGACCCGGGCGGCCGGCGAAGGCCTGGTTCCTCCAATTGATCCGGAGGCGCTGCGCAAATAAGCGGATTTGGATCGAGTCTATATAGAAACGATCCAAATGTTAATTAAACCCCCGCCTTTGGTGAAGGCGGGGGTTGTTTGCTCTAACAGCCCAGTTTTTGTTATTCATTTGCCGTTTTGTCCCGACTCCGTTTTTAACGAAGGACTAAAGTTTGCGGATGATTACGATGAAACAGATCACACTTGGGTACGCAGCTCGCTGACCGACATGCGCCGTTGGCCGGCAGATTTCAATGGAGCGTTCTCTATCCGCGGCATTGCCTCTCCTGCTTCCGCCATGCGGCTCAGGAGTCGCCCCCGCAGTTCATCACTGATCTCACGATAGGAAGCCAGCCCAGCTAAATTTGTTAATTCATACGGGTCTGCCTGCAAATCATACAAAAAGTCTTCCGTGTAGCAATCTGCGGCGCCTCGATCCCCTTGCGGTTCCACCGCCCGAACGCTGTATTTCCAGCGTTGGGTGCGGATAGCACGGCCCGTATGCGATTCGCTGATTTGCACAAACACTTCCTGCGGCCACTCCTTTTTTTCTCCCTTAAGCAGGGGAAGGATGGAACGTCCCTGCATATGTTCCGGAACCGGAATGCCTGCGGCATCAAGCAGCGTGGGGGGCAGATCGATTAAACTTACCAGCTCGCGAATCTGTCCCCCGGAATCAAAGCAATGCCCCGCCAGTGCGGTAGGTACCCGGATGGAGCTCTCGTGGCATGATCGCTTGTATTCGCCATTTCGCGTCTTAAAGTGGCAGCCGTGATCCGAAGTGAACAGAACGATCGTATTTTCGAGAAGATCCAGGCTCTTCAGCGCATCCATCAACCGGCCGAGCGCCTCGTCGAGGCGCTTGACCATGCCGTAATAACCGCCCAGATGCTGGGCCGATGTGCCCCCGAGCGCCGCTAAATCAGGCGGCGTCCAGCGACCGGTGTATCTTTCCTCATATCCGTCCGGAGCCGGGTAATTGTCCGCATGGTTTTGATGGTGAGGCTCCAGAAACGATAGAAACAGGAAGAACGGTTGCTCCTGATGTCTGTCGATGTAACGGATGGCTGCATCCGTCTGGGCATCAACCCTGTAACCAGGAAGCTTTACTTGCCGGTCATCCGTATCATACAGGACCGTGTCGTATGCATCCGAAGCGTACTCCAGAATGTTGGCTCCGAGCCAGTATTCATATCCTCCCCGTTCTTTCTGCGGAACCGGTTCCTGCGAGGCCAAATGCCATTTCCCAATATATCCGGTTTGGTAACCTGCCTCCCGGAAATAATGGGCTAACGTTTTTTTCTGCTCCGGCAAAGGAATTCCGTTTGTGAAGCAGCCGGTGGAGGTTGCATATTCACCGGTCTGCAGGCAGGACCTCGCAGGTCCGCAGACCGGCTGGCACGTAAACGAATGATAGATATGAGTCCCTCTGGAAGCCATCCGGTCAAAATTCGGTGTCAGCCTTAGCGGGTTTCCATGGGCTCCCGTCGTATCAAAGCGCTGCTGATCCGTAAAAAATACGATCACGTTCGGCTGTACAGCCGTCATTCATGAATCCCTCCATTCCTTATGACGCAGATTTTCAGTTTTCGGACATTTTTTATTCCGATTGCAATTGCTTGTACAGCTCATTGGCCTGCTTTTCGATTTCACGCCCGCCTTGATCGTAGTATTTTTGAATAAACTCATCGTATTTTTCGACGGGCCAGATGCCTGTAATGATTTTAATTAAATATTCCTGGTACAGCTTTTGTTCCAGATCCGGGTAATCGATCTCGGCCTGAACGGTATTCCACATGGCATTTTTAATCAGTTTCTGGTTTACAATCTCAATAGCGTGTCTGACCGGCTCCGCAGCCCAGCGGCGGTCGATGATAAATACCATCCGAATCGGATTGGAATACCCCCTTTTGTACAGCTCGGAATAAGGCGTAATCTGCTTGATGGAGTTGGTCGCCTGATCGTAGGTAAAGTCCTTCCCTTCCATGCCGTACAATAGCAGGTTAAATCCGCCGCCCGCCTCGTCGTTCGCAATCCAATCGAGGAACTGAAACAGCTTCGCAGGGTCTTGGGCTTTGGCGGATAGAGCGCGCAATGGCGCAGAGCTTAAGCCGTTTACCTCAGGGTAACCTTGATTGCCAGACGGCCCTTTCGGGGCTGACAGCATTTCGATTTTCGCATTCGGGTTGGCTTTGAATATCGATTCTGCGACCGAGCTGCCGCTTTTATCCACGTAATATCCATCACCAAACCATAATCCGATTTCCGAGTTGGTGATCTTCTCGTCCATCTGCTTGCTCTCCATGATCGGAAAATCCTTATCGATAAGTCCTTCTTTGTACCACTGCTGCAGAACAGCTAACGCCTCCTTCATTTCGGGCAGGACCAGTCCCTTCTTGATCTGGCCGTCAACTTCAGTCCAGTATGCCGGAAGAATGCCGAATGCACCGAATATGGCGCCGAAATCAGTCGTTTTGGAAGCACCTAATCCGGCGGTATCCTTCTTGCCGTCTTTGTCGGGATCCTGCGTAACGAACGCCTTCAGCACATCATGAAGCTCATCCAGCGTGGTCGGCTGCTGCAGGCCGAGAGCGTCGAGCCAATCCTGGCGGACATCAAGGCCACCTACCGTTGGAAAATTAAAAGGTTCGGGCCGGGTACCGTTCGGAATGGCGTAAATCTTCCCGTCAAATGTGACCTGCTTCCAATATTGCTCCGGAATTGCCTTCATCAGATGAGGGGCCTTTTTTAAATACTCGTCGATCGGCTGAACCAAGCCTTGTTCGACAAACCGCGAAAGCGTTTTGGAATCAATATCGAAGTAATCGGGTAGCTCGCCTGATGTGGCCAGCAGATTCAGCTTGGTATTGTAGTCATCGCCGCTGGCCAAGGAAAGCTTATAATCAAAACCTGTGATGCCGGCTTTTTCAAGACCCTTAAGAATCTCCTGTCTGCCTTCTCCTCCATCGGCCGGGTACTCGGGAGTGGAAGAATTCCGCAAAAATTGATAGGTCACGTTCTTCCCTTCGCCGGCTTTCTCGTTAGGGGAATCCGGCGGCGCGGCCTTTTCCCCTTTGCTGCAAGCAGTTATGACGGAAGTCATCGTGATCACGCACATCAAAATGGACAGCCAATTTTTTTTGCTCATAGCATCATAGCCCCCTTTAATTGATCGTATCCGCCGGTTATTAAGCTTTTACAGAACCGAGAAGAGCACCTTTGATGAAATAACGCTGTAAAAACGGATATACGGCTAAGATTGGAACCAATGAGACGAAAATGGTAGCGGCAATGACCGATTCGCTGGAGGTTTCTGTCAATTGGCCTAGCTGCTGCGCTTCATTTTGCCCCATGATGATTTGCCGAAGCAGTACGGGCAGTGTAGTTAGTTCCTTATCGCTCATGTAAATAAACGATTGGAAAAAGTTGTTCCACAGCCCTACAGCCATCCAAAGGGCGAGCGTCGCCAACACAGGCTTGCATAGCGGCAGAATGATCGTAAAAAAGATGCGGTACGGATTCGCCCCATCGATCATCGCCGATTCCTCCAATTCCTCGGGCAATGAACGCATAAAACTGATCATGATGATCACGTTAAAGGCCGATATCAAATTGAGCGCTATGACGACCCAAATCGTATTGACCAGGTGCAATTCGCGCATGACCAAATAGGTCGGAATCAAGCCGCCGCTGAATATCATCGTGAACAGAACGAACGACATAAACGCATTTTTCCAAGGGAGCGTCCGCTTTGTGAGTGGATATGCAGTAGTAGACGTGAACAGGAGGCTCAGGAAAACACCGACAACGGTAATAAAGATCGAGTTGCCATATGCGTTCCAGATATAATCGGTATGGAGAATCGTTTTATAAGCGCTGAACGTAAACTCGCGCGGCCACAAAAAAAGCCCTCCGCGAATCGCCTCCTCCTTGGAACTCAGCGACAGAGCGATCTCTCTCCAGAGCGGATACAGCATGATGGCGGCCAACAGGGTAAGGAAGAGCATATTGGCCGCATCGAATAGGCGGGACAACAAGGATTTGTTCTTCATGGTCGATTCACCTCACCAAATCCCGTGGCCGGTCAGCCGTTTGGAAATCTGGTTTGTAATCAGCAGCATGACCAGTCCAATCACGGATTGGAACATTCCGGCTGCCGTAGCAAACGAGAACCGCCCCATCGAGATGCCGACACGGTATACATACGTTTCCAGTACGTCTGCCACGCTGTAAACCAGCGGATTATACAGAACGAAAATTTGGTCGAAGCCGACATTCAGGATATGGCCGGTGCGCAAAATAAGTAAAACCACGATCGTACCCGCGATCGACGGAAGCGTGATGTGCCATATCAGCTGAAAACGGCTTGCCCCGTCCATTCGTCCGGCATCGTACAAATCAGGGCTGATTCCCGTGATTGCGGCTAAATAGATAATCGTCCCCCATCCAACTTCTTTCCACACGTCCGATGCTACGAGTAAACTGCGGAAGCTTCCAGGATCCATGAGCGGGGATGTGGAAATGCCTAAAAATTCAAGCAATCCGCTGTCCGTGGAAAACAAAGAAAATAAAATCCCCCCCAAAATCACCCAGGATACAAAGTGCGGAAAATACACGATCGTTTGTATAATCCGCTTAAAGCCGGAGTGGAACACTTCGTTCAACAACAGAGCCAACATAATGGGTGCAGGAAAATTGAAAACCAATTTGTACAAGCTGATGATCAGCGTGTTCCTTAACGCCACCCAGAAGTCAGGGGAGTCAAACAGAATACGAAACCACTTCAAACCTGCCCAATCGCTGCCAAAGATACCTTCCGACAATTTGAAATCTTTGAATGCGATCGTGATGCCGAACATGGGCCAGTAGTTGAATAAAAGCAAGTAGATGATACCTGGTGCCAATAAGATCAAATAATGCTTATGCTTCCGGACACGCTTGATCCAATTTGGCAAAGCAGACGGTTTGCGCGCGGCCTTTGCGGCCGGATTGACGGATAAGCCCAATTAAAGTTCCTCCTTTCAACAGATACTTGGTTGCGCTTACATCATAACCGTCGCAGGGACTGGAGGAACATCATCATTATTTGATATTGATGGCCGAAAACCCGCCTCTATTAAGTTTTGTTCAAAAAATGCACATCACGCTCAAGAATGATCCATTGATCTTTTACGGTATTCCCCTGGCGTGGTGCCTTCGAACTTCTTGAATGAGCGGATATAGGTATGAACATCGTTGTAACCGATTTGTTCAATAATTTGCTGCAATGTTTTCCGGTGATCTTTGAGCAGCGTTTTGCTGATTTTCAAACGGTATTCCGTCAAATACTCCTGCGGCCGTTTGCCGACCTCGGCTTTGAACAGGCGGCTCAAATAGGATGCACTGATCCCAAGCGAGGAAGCGACGTCGGAAATGGAAATGTTTTCGGCATAATGATTTTCAATAAATGATATCGCCTGATGGACGATCGCACCATAATCATCATCCCTCCTGCGCAAGGTTTCCAAGTACAAGATGACGTGATCGGTTTGACTCACCAGTAATTGGCGGAGCTCGTCCCTGTTCTGGCAATGCTGCAGCTGAAGCAGGTCAATTTCGTTCATTAATGGTCCGATATCAAATCCTTCCTGAACGAGGGAGCTGATGACATGACTCATTAACACAAGGATCGTTTGCAGCAGTTTGGGATAGGGATAGACGCTGTTTTCTAAATATCGGTCGAACATTTCAGTGATATAACTTTCAGCCGCATCGCGATCCGTGGACAATATCGCATTCATAATCAGCTTTTGATATACAGCCGGATACTGGTAGTGAACATTCTCGTCCATCGGTTTGGAAAAATAGATATCCGTTTCCATAAAGGCTTTATAAGCGATCATCCGTTTCACCTGCTCGAAGCCCTCATGAAGCTGGTCCAGGGGATAAACGGAACTGATACAGAAGGAAACGGTCGCGTCAATGCGGTCCCGGGCGAGTTGTTGTATGCTGCGGCAAACATCCTCAAGCCTTGCCATCTGAAACTCGTCCATTTCCTCATATTCCACATTGACGATAAACCCGATTTTTTGACGGTCCAATATCGTACCGGCAGACGGAATGCCCAATCCAAACGTATCTTCGGCCAGGCTGTACAAATACAAAAGCTGGTTCGCGATTTTTCCTTGGTGATCCAGCGATTCGTCGATCATAACAAGCACGACAAAGTTAGGATACACAAATTGGATTCCCGCTTCGCGAAACCTTATGGTGATATCAGAGGATTCCACGCGATGATCATGGAGCAATTCATGCACCAATTGATAGCGTACGATCGGTTCATTTTTACGGATGACCGCCAACAGATCATGGATTGCGTAGTTCACAAACGTGTAGGGATCCCGGCTCTCACCCGTAAATACAAAACCTTTGAGCCTATCGGCCAAACGTTTCCAGGGCGTGTATAGCATGGATGCAAAGTAATAGGATACCCCAACCCCTGCTGCCGTGACGACGAGAAGGATCAATGCCGCCTGTTTAAAGGCTGCGGCTACCTGCTTGTCATATGCCGCGAAAGGAGACAGCTGAATGATAACAAAGCCGCTGGCCGGCAGTTTATATGCCGATACCAAATAATCCTCATCACCTATCGTTCTCCGATCAGACTTCACTGTTCCGGCCTGCAGTGAATCCGCTATTTTTTCCGCATCCAGTCCCTGGATGGGCCCGGATATCATGCGCCCTTCCGGATCGAGCAGAATCATCGGCCCTGCCTGCTCTTTTTGGAGATTCATCCACGTATTATAAAAGACGTCTTTCTGGACGTTAAGCACCAGGACTCCCAGCGGAGTCGACTGGACCGGTGGAACCGAACGCGCAAATGTCAAAATGCCTCGGCCGTCCTCATTTGGTAAGGAACGCAGTCCTATCCATGAAGACGATTTGCTTGTACTGACAGTATTCAAACCCTGAAGGAAAGCTTTGTCGTAAAAATCAGCCTCATCATAGATGCCTTCATTTGTCGTCAATACCTTCCTGTTTTGCAAAATGTCGAGGTACAGCGAGTGGAACAGCGGATTAATCACGGTCCAACTCCGCAATTGCTCTTTCGTTTGAGCATAATCATAAGCGGTTTGATCGAAAGGATGCTTCAGCAGATCCAGCACGCTGGGCGAGAGGGAAATTTGTAATACCATTTGATTCATTTGATCCAGAAGAATATCCAAGTTTCGCGAGGAGCGATCCAAATAAGTATGGGAAGCGTTCTCCAACTGTCCGCGCGCGTCATGTTGTATGCGGTATACCTGAAATGAGAGCAGCAGGAGCGTCGGGATGAGGATCGTAATAAGAAACAGGAGCAGGTGTTTATGAAAAACGAATTTCACTTCTTTACGTTTACGGAACATGCGAATCAATCCCCCATGACCTGAACATACATAGGTTAATAGCCAATCAAAATGGCATGATATATACAAGAAACCGTCCCTCTTGTGTCATCATAACCCTGCTTAACCAAAGGACGGCTTCTTGATTTGATTATTTAGTTTATAACATACAGAGAAACCGCCCAGATCAGCCCACGACTTTTCTGGACGGCTCCTGTCCGCAAACTCCCCGTTTATCTGAAGTCCTTCGGAATTCTGCGCGCCACCCCGGTCAGGATCGCAGCCTGGACCACTGCTTTGCGGATTTCGATCACAACCTGCTCGTTAAAAATACTCGGGATGATGTACAGCTCGTTCAGCTCCCCGCCCGAGACGACCGAAGCGATCGCCCGCGCCGCCGCCAGTTTCATCGGTTCGTTGATGCAGCGGGCCCGGCAGTCAAGCGCTCCGCGGAACAGGCCCGGAAAGACGAGCACGTTGTTGATCTGGTTCGGATAATCGCTGCGCCCGGTCGCGTAGACCCGGGAATGCGGAATCGCCTCTTCCGGCGACACCTCCGGCTCTGGATTCGCCATCGCAAAGACGATCGGATCCGGCCCCATGCTGCGGATATCCTCCCCGTTCAGCAGATTGCCGCGCGATACGCCGATGAATACGTCGGCCCCTTTGATCACCTCTTTAAGCGACCCTTCGTTCGCCTCGACCTGCGGCTGGTCTGCCAGCCACTGCCACATCGGATGGCTGTATGTACCTCCCCGGACGATTGCGCCTTCCCGGTCAACCGGAACCAGCTTCGTTACGCCGGCGCTGAGGAGCATTTTGCAAATGGACACGCCCGCCGCACCGATGCCGTTCACGACGACCCGGATATTCTCCATCCGTTTGTTGACCACCTTCAAGGCGTTCAAGAGACCGGCGATGACGACCACGGCCGTACCATGCTGGTCATCATGGAATATCGGCATATCCAGCTCCTGGGCCAGCCGCGTCTCGATTTCGAAGCAGCGCGGAGAGCTGATGTCCTCCAGGTTGATACCGCCGAAAATCGGGCTGATCGCCTTGATCGTCCGGATAATTTCCTCCGTGTCCGTCGTATCCAGGCAGATCGGAAACGCATCGACACCGGCAAGCTGCTTGAACAGCATCGCCTTGCCTTCCATCACGGGAGCCGCCGCATGCGGACCGATATCCCCAAGTCCGAGAACAGCTGTACCGTCGGTGATGACCGCTACCGTATTGCGTTTAATCGTGAGCGAATAAGCCTTATCCTGGTCTTCGTGGATCGCAGTGCACACCTTGGCCACACCCGGCGTATACACACGCGACAAGTCGTCCCGGTTTTTGATCGGCAGCGTCGGCTGAACCTTGATTTTGCCGCCCAAGTGAACGAGAAAGGTCCGGTCGGACACGTTGATCAGCTTGATGCCGTCATGCCGCTTCAGCGATTCAACGACGCGGTCCTCCTGCGTGTCGGCCACCTCAACCGTAATATCCCGCACAGAAGAATCCTTCCCGGGGCGGATGACGTCGATGGAGGTGATGTCCCCTCCCGATTTACTGATCGCGGCTGCGACATCTCCAAAAGTTACCTTCCCGTGATCCAGCTCAACCCTAAGAATAATACTCGTATTCGCCATGATGCATCCTCCTGATTCAAGGTTTAAAAATAGTCACCCGTGCTGTTAAAGCCATTTGTCATTTGTCCGAAGTCTGACGACCCGGCTTTGTAACCGATTGCAATTCTATCATAAGCTGATCCCATATTCAGGCCAAAAGCTCGTCCGGTTTTGACTTTTCGGATCGAAACCGCCCGCAACATATCTTAACAATAACCGCGAAACTGCACAAGCATCAGACGTATCCATAAGGAACGGGAGTAACTCAGCGCTCCCACCGCAGCTTCGGCCCGCGTATAGTTTATATACGCTTGAGCCGTTACACGCTGCGTTTCATATGTACCTGGCTGACCGATATGCCAAAACCGGCTTCCTTCAGCACGCCCGTCAGCATCGTTTCGGACCCGGGAATGTTGACGGTACGCAGGGTCAGTCCAAGGCTGGACGGCCCAAACACTTCGCTTAGGAGGCCCTTCATCAGCGCCAAAGCGTCTTCGCTTTGCCCGCCCAGAACCTTGCATTGAAAGAGCGACGTGGAGGTATGCGTCCCCTGATCATCGAAGCCCCTTTTATACAGTGCGTAACCGGCAGGCTGACCTTCCGGATCGAACGCGATCAGCGATTCGCCGTTCACGATGCTCTCCCATTGCGTCTGCCAAGGCTGGTTACTGACCGGCACTTGCAGCCTTTGGATATCCTGCGGAATGCCCCTGCGGAATTCGTACTCTCCGGAACCGCCGCCGGTCAGCGCTTCATCTTTCAGGCTTTTGCATTCATAGAAGAAGAGATCGTCAATGACCTCATATCCCATCCGCTCGTACAGCGATATGGCCGGCTTGTTATCGCTCAGCGCTTCGAGCAGGGCGACATCCGCACCCTCCGCTTCGTACAGCTCAAGGCTGGCTTTGATCAGCAGCTTGCCGATGCCTTTGCCCCGGTACGCCGGGATGATCCCCGTTCCCCCGTTCCATGCTGTCTTCACACCGCCGGTATTCCGCAGACCGTTCATGACAAAACCGACGGGAATACCGTCCACACAGCCGACGATCGACTGGGCGAGCGACAATCCTTGATCTGCACTTCTCTTGAGGAGCATGTCCATGCTCATCGTGATGGGGACCGAATACCCCTTAAACCCTTCGTTCCAAAGATCCGTAAGCTCGGCAGGCGAAAATTCACTCATCCTTCTCATGATTACATTCATTTTCATTCATTCCCCACTTTCTGCAGATCTAACTACATAGAATGAACTAAAGAATGAATGTTATAGGCCATATAAGCAACAGGAAGTTCAATACACAGCTTTAGTTCAATCTATATACATAATGAATAAAATGTGAAATGAACGCAATCATTTTGTAACTTTCCCTTCGGTGCCCTATGATAAAGTATGACATGGTAAACTTATGTTTCACCGATCAACAATGTCTGGAGGCAGCTAAAGAATGCGCACATACATCTCAGGAAGTTCATACATAGCCGTTAACAACAGCGCCGCTCACCTGCCTGAAAAGCCGGGTAAGCCGCTATGATTCACCTCTCGCCGAATGAAAAAAGATATATGCCGGGACTGGACGGACTCCGGACCCTGGCTGTTTTCGCTGTCATTTTATACCATCTGAACGTCGGCTGGGCGCCGGGGGGACTGCTTGGCGTAAGCATATTTTTCGTCCTGTCCGGATATTTGATCACCGATCTTCTTACCGCCGAGTGGCGAAGGAGCGGAACACTGGACCTGAAGCAGTTTTGGATCAGACGGTGCCGGAGGCTGCTTCCCGCCATGATCGTCATGCTCGCCGCCGTGACCGCCTGGGTGACATTGGCGCGGCCGTCGACAATGCCGGTTTTAAAGGGCGACGCGATCTCGTCACTCTTTTATGTCAACAATTGGTATCTGATCTACCACCAGGTATCGTACTTTGAAAAATTCGGGCCCGTCTCGCCGCTCGGGCATCTGTGGTCGTTATCGGTTGAGGAGCAGTTTTACGTGCTGTGGCCGCTGCTTATGCTGATCGGTCTGAAGCTCGCCCCGCGGCGGGGAAAAATGTTTCTGTTCATGCTCTCGGCCGCGGCGGTATCCGCCCTGGCGATGCTGGTCATCTACGATCCGGGGACGGATCCCAGCAGGGTTTATTACGGGACGGATACGCGGGCGTTTTCGCTCCTGATCGGTGCCGCGCTCAGCATTATTTGGCCCAGCCGCAAGCTGTCTCCCCGGATCGACCGGTTCTCCAGGCGCTTGCTGGACGGCATCGGCATAATCAGCTTAGCAGCGATTCTGGTCATGATCTGGACCACTAACGAATACGACGCATTCCTGTACCCCGGCGGCTTGGTCCTTCTGTCGCTGGCCGCGGCAGCAGCCGTGGCCGTGCTCGCCCACCCGGCAAGCCGGGTCGGCCGTCTGATTGGCTGCAAGCCGCTGCGATGGCTCGGCGTTCGCTCCTACGGCATATACATATGGCATTATCCAGTAATCATTTTAACCACAACAAACGGAGCCGGAGACGTGAGCGTCCCGAAAGCCGTATTTCAGGTGGCTGCCAGCATTGCGCTGGCTGCGCTGTCGTATACATTGATCGAAGAACCGATCCGCAAAGGGTTATTGGGAAAAGGGTGGAAGAAGCTGCGCTCCGGCAAACTGGGCGTAGATCAGATTCCGCTGAAGGGCTGGATTACCGGGGCTACCTTACTGCTGCTGGTCATTATCTCCTGCACGGGCATCGCCCGGACACCTGCGGTGGCTTCCACCGTCCAGGCGCTCGGCCCGGCCGCTTCCGGAGCTGACGGCTCCAGCCCGGTGTCACAGGAGGTTTCCGCTGCCGGGGACGGCACTGGAAATGCGGATGCCCCTGCTTCCGGCCAGCAAACCGCAAAAGGCGGCGATCATCACGACGCCGGCCCGGCGGAAACCTCTGCCGGCAGTCCCGCCGACGTGCAAACGCCTCCTGCAGCCCAGGGCCAGCAGCCTGCGGATGATGCAGCTTCGGGCACTACAGGCCAGGCCGAAGATCCGCCTTCCGCCGGCGGCAAAGCAACATCGTCCGCGAATCCCGTAGGCGTGGCCGGCACGACTCCCGCCAAATCCGGCGAGCCGGGAGGGAGTTCGGGCAAGGCGTCCGGGCAAGGGGCCGGCGCAGCGGGAACGAACGCCCCTCCTCCGGTCAAGCGGAATCTGGCGGTGAGCGCCATCGGCGATTCCATCCTGCTGGACGCCGCCCCATATTTGCAGCAGTACCTTCCCGGCATCGTCGTCGATGCCGAGATCGGCCGGCAAATGTCCGAAGCGCCGGACATCGTGGAGCGGCTCCGGTCGGAAGGCAAGCTCGGCGACTACGTGGTGATCGAGCTCGGAACCAACGGCGCCTTCAGCTCCAAGCAGCTTTCCCGGCTTCTCGACTCGCTGAAGGACGTCCGGCAGGTCGTGCTCGTGAACACCCGGGTGCCGAGAAACTGGGAAAGCACAGTAAATACGGCGCTCCGAAAGGCAGCCGATGCCCATGACAATGCGACGCTGCTCGATTGGTACGAAGCGAGCAGCGGACAGTCCTTCTTTACACCCGATGGGGTCCATCTCAAGGCGGATGGAGCCAAACTGCTGGCATCGCTGATCACGAATGCCGTCGGAACCAAGAAATGACCAGTCTCACGAAACGTTTGTGTTTAAAGCTTTTGAGATATACACGTATTGGAACTCATACATGACTGTTACCTTTTAGTGGTTCGTCAGGCACTGCCGCACAGCCGGGCACGGAAATGATCCGTGTCCGGTTTTTTTGATTCATTTTCAATGGAGCCTTCTCCCTCACGTCTCCCCGCCTAACTGTACATATTGAATAAACAGTTCGCAATTTGATATGATAATGAAGGATTACCATCAATGAATGTAGAGAAGGAGAGATCACCATGGCTACGATTCGTTTAGGCAAAAGCGATCTGCATATTAATCCGATTGGGCTCGGAGCCAACGCTGTCGGCGGGCATAATCTGTATCCGAATCTGAATGAAGAGACAGGCAGGGACGTGGTCCGGACTGCCCTCGACCTCGGGGTGAATTTCCTGGATACCGCGTTCATCTACGGTCCCGGCCGCTCCGAAGAGCTGATCGGCGAGGTGCTGAAGGAGAAAGGCAGAGCGAAAGCCGTCCTCGCGACCAAAGGCGCGCACAAGTTTGTGGATGGCAAAGTTGTGATGGACAATTCGCCCGCCTTTTTGCAGCAGTCGGTCGAAGACAGTCTGAGACGCCTGCAGACGGATTACATTGACCTGTTCTACATCCATTTCCCCGATGAGCAGACGCCGAAGGCTGAAGCCGTCGGAGCGCTGCAGAGGCTGAAGGAACAGGGCAAAATCCGGGCCATCGGCGTATCGAATTTCAGCATCGACCAGCTGAAAGAGGCAAACGTGAACGGCTATGTGGATGTGCTCCAATCGGAATACAACCTTTTTGCCCGGGACGCGGAAAAGGAGCTGCTTCCATACTGCGAAGCCAATGGCATCTCGTTTGTTCCTTATTTCCCACTGGCTTCCGGCCTGCTAGGCGGCAAATATACGAAGGACACCACGTTCCGCGATTTGCGCGCGAACAATCCGCGCTTTCAAGGCGAAGCTTTCGCCCGGAACCTGGACAAGGTGGATCGACTGCGGCCGATCGCTTCGCAAAAGAACGTCGAAGTGGCTCATGTGGTGCTGGCCTGGTACCTGAAGCAGCCGGCCATTGACGCCCTGATTCCGGGAGCGAAAAAACCGGAGCAGGTAAAGGAAAACCTGAAGACGCTGGACGTTCAATTAACGGATGCTGAAGTCGAAGAGATCAGCAGTATCTTTAAATAATCCGCGGGGACCATCGGCGGATGAGCCGGTACTGCGGGAAAGACGCGGCTTATCTGGCTTCGGATGTATATGTTTTTTGATCTCTTCAACAAAAGGAGCTGCTTTCAGGGCGATCCGCCCTAAAAGCAGCTCCTTTGCTGTCATCCACCAATTACACAACGAGCCCGTACTCCCTCCGACGTTCAGCCAATGACCCCTCGATGATCCGGTCCAGCAGGGCGGAGAAGGACAGCCCAGCGGCCAGCGCGCTCTTGGGCAGCAGACTGGTCCGGGTCATACCAGGCAGCGTGTTGACCTCCATCACGTAAGGAATGCCCTGGTGGAGCATGACATCCACCCTCGCGTACACGCTGCATTTGAGCACGCGGCAGCTGAGTTCGGCGGCCCGGCGGACCTGTTCGGCGGTATCCGGATCCAGGCTCGCGACGACTTCTTCGCACTCCCCTTCTTCGTATTTGGACGTGTAATCGAAAAACTCTCCGTTCGGCTTGATCGCCAGAACCGGAAGGTACTCACCGTTCAGCAGGCTGCACGTGATTTCCTCACCCTCGATGTACTGCTCGAGGATCACTTCATCGTCCCAGTGGAAAGCGCGCTCCACCGCTTCCCGCAAGCTCTGCTCATCCCGCGCCAGCGTCACGCCGACGCTGGAACCGCCGCTGTTCGGCTTGACGACAAGCGGATAGAGCGGTTCCGATGCGAGCACGTTCTCCAGCTCATCCGGACTCGTCAGCAACATCCAGTCGGGTGTCTCTACACCCTCGTAACGGAGCAGCTTCTTTGCCGTATTTTTGTCCATGCACAGACTGCTCGCCAAAACGCCGCTGCCGGTGTATGGAACACCGAGCGTCTCGAGCGTACCCTGAATCGTTCCGTCTTCCCCGTATTTGCCATGCAGGGCGATCACGGCCATGTCGATACCGGCCAGCTGCTGCGGCAAATCCCGTTTCCTCGTAATTTCGATCGGCCGGACTTCGTATTTGGCGGGATCCAAATGCGAGATGATCTCCCGTCCCGTCATCAGCGACACCTCCCGTTCCGAGGAATCTCCGCCCATAATTACGCCTACTCTTAACATCCGTTCTCCTCCATTCGTCTTTGGACCGCCTTTCCGATCACCTGAATGCCGTGGACAAGTTCTTCATCGCTCACCCGTGAAAAACCGATCCGCAGCGTTCCCTCACCCTGACCGTCCGTATAGAACACATCTCCTGCGGTAAACACCACGCCTTGTTCGTAACAATCCCGCAGAACATCCCTTGAGCGGATGCCGTCCTGCAGCTCAAGGAACAGATGGAGCCCGCCGGTTCCGGTTAACCTTTTGTGCGGTATATACTTGCGGCAGCACTCTACCGCCAGCTCGTGCTTATGCTTGTATTCAGATTTCGCCCGCTTCAAATACTTCTCAAAATTGCCGTTATGAAAATATTGATACAGCACCGCCTGATCCAGCGTAGAGGTGTGAATGTTTCTAGCCCGCTTGACGCTGACCAGCGCATCGATCAGCTCCCTGTCCGCCGCGATCCAGCCGATGCGGATGCCCGGGAACAATATTTTGGAAAAGCTCCCGAGGTAAATGACGCTGTTTCCATCCCCGCCGAAGGCCGCCAGCGGGGCCATGTGCGAACCCGAATAGCGCAGCTCCTCATTAAAGCCGTCCTCGATCAATGGAATATGGTGCTTTGCCAGCAGGCGCAGCACTTCGACCCGCTTTTCGGCCGACATCACGATCCCGGTCGGGTTGTGATACGACGGGGTGAGGAACGCCAGACCGAAGGAGTTCTCGGTCAGCGCCCGCTCCATCTCGCCGATATCGATCCCGTCCTGCTCCATGCCGATCCCGGTAATGTCATATCCTTGAAGCCGGGAAATTTTGATGGCTGTGTGATGAGTCGGGTTTTCACACAAAATATGCTTTTCATTCACGTTCAGCGAGGACAGAATGATATCATAAGCTTCCGTGAACCCGTTCGTGATCAGAATATCTTTACCGTCCATGTCGACGCCTTTCGTTTCCATATAACCCGTCAAATACTCGATCAACGGTTTGTATCCTTTGGCGTAGCCGTAGTTGAGCAAAATTTCCCCTTCGATCGCCATCCGGTCCAGAAAAGCGCGCTTCACGTTGGCCAGGTCGAAGAGCTTCTCGTCGGGGGCGATGCTCGCGAAGTTAATCATCCCCTTCTCCCCGCGCAGGTCGCGCTTCATCAGATCCAGATCCGTGGCCGCTTGTGCCACCGGGCTCAAATGCTGCTGCCAATCCACATGCCAGGAAGGTACCGAAGCGATGCCCACTTTGGAGACGAAGGTTCCTTTGGAGCGGACGGTATAAATGTACCCTTCCTCCTCGAGCTCGGTGTACACCGCCACCAGTGTGTTGCGGCTGATATTCAGCATCGTGCTGAGCTCCCGCGTCGACGGCAGCTTCTGGTCCACCCTTCCCTTGCCCTTGGTGATCCACTGCTTCAAGTATTCTTTGACCTGCACCGTCAGCGGCCGGCCTTCTGTAATTTTAAAATCCGTAAACATAACGTTATTCCCCCCGTACCTATCTTCACACAAACCGCTGCCTGATAAAAGATCCACCGGACGGCGTTTTCCGGCCCGGCGTGGTTTAGTTTGTCCGCAGGCCAAGATACCGGCTCTCGCCGAACCGCTTCGGCTGTCCTCCTTCTCAGGATGCCCGAAAGCCGGAGGCCGACTCACCCGCCTTCATTCATTTGTGATCTGGGCACTTTCCTGAGTTTGTCCAAGCAAACAGAAAGACCGCCGGGCAGCCTGCCCAAGCGGTCTGTTCATACATTCAGCGATTTGGCGCTCGCCTCTCACCAAGGCTTTAACGCCGCTATTCCGTAACGGTTTCGATCTTCGGCTCGGTCGCGAGGGCCACATTCCCGGATACCGCCCGGGAAATCATGCAGGAGCCTTCCGCTTTATGCGCCAGCCTGTCCGCCGTCTCCACATCTTTGGCCGTTGCTTCACGGGCCAGCACGATATGCGGCTTGTGCGTAATGCTGACGTACGTAAAAATGTTGTCCGTCACGTCCACGATGCCTTCGGACTCCAGCGAAAGCTCATGAACCGGAAGGTGCGAACGCTCCATCATGGCCGCCAGTGTGATTAAGTAGCAGGTAGCGGCGGCGCCGAGCAGCATTTCGTCGGGGTTCGTCCCGACGCCCGGGCCTCCCATCTCTTTCGGGATGGAAATTTGCGTACGGAGATTGCCTGCTTCGATCTGTCCATCGCTGTTGCGTCCGCCGTTCCAGTCGGCCTTTAACACAAATGAATGTTTCACAGTCCAGTCGCCTCCTGTAATTCAGAGCGGACAGGCTGCGGTTCGTCAGAAGCGATGCCGTTCGCTTTATAGTTAAAGCGCTGGCGGTAGCCGCATTTTCTGCACAGCTCCTCCACGACCTCGCGCCGGGAAAAACCGTCGACGATCCGGTTTGCCCGCTCGCTTTCGATAATTTCGGAAAATGGGGTCTTGTGGATGTTGCCGAGATTAATGACGCCTTCCCCGTCAAGGCAGCAGGGGATCACTGTTCCATCCACCAAGACGCCCGCCTGATTGCGGAGTCCATGGCAGAAGCCCCGGCTGAGGTCTTCCTCCTCCGTCAGGTCCGGCCATTTAAATTCATGGTCCATATTGATGTAGATCCGGTCCGCAATTTTGATGCCTTTGCCGGGAACGATTTTTTCCTCGATCTTGTAATCCAGGTTAAACTCCTTCTCAATATACTCCAGCATTTCCCGATTGCGGCTCCGCTCCAAGTTCGTAGCGTTGTCCGGGTCGAGATTCCACAGCCGCAGCGATACGATCATGCCCGATTGGGACACCGCCTCTTTGACAAAGGAGAGCACTTTGGAGATATAGCCGTTCTTGTCCTGGGAACCGACATGCCCGTCAAAGCTGTGCAGGGAGAAATTCATCTGCCGCAGCGCCGGCTTGTTCAGCAGCTTCCGACCTGCCTTATGCAGCAGCGTGCCGTTGGACGTGATGTTCACTTTAAACCCTTTCTCATGGGCGATATCCAGCAGCTGGTCAATATGCGGATGAAGCAGCGGTTCGCCTTTGACGTGAAAATAAATATATTCCGTGTGGGGTTTGATCTCATCCAGAGTATGCGTAAATTGCTCAATCGTAATATAATTGGTCGCCCGGTGCGTCGGCGGACAAAACGTACAGGCCAGATTGCATTTGCTCGTCAGTTCGACGTAAAACTTTTTGAATTTTTTCATGATGGAAGCTCCAGTCTGATCCTTAAAAGTTACCTTCTCAACCTATTATATTAGAACATCCTTCCGAAGCAAACGTAAAGCGTATTTTTGACAAAGGACAGCCTTAATCGCTTGGATCTGACAATCGGGGTTATTTCCGGGCCCTGCCTGCTCATATGCTGATATATGCCGCGGGCTTTTTCGATCATCAATAAACGGCAAGGAGGGATGAACGGGGTGATTACGATTGGAAGCGGCGGGGAAACGGTGAACCCGTCTGGATGGCCGGATTTGTGGAGGGAAATTTACGACAGGAAGATGAGGAGCACGACCGCATATCATTACGAATCGCCGGCCCACTTGGTCTTTGAGCTTAGGCTCCGTGAAGCGATCGTTAGAGCGGCAGCCGACTTAAACCGGAGCGGGGTGCAGTTTGAAACCTTCAAAAATTCCCACTGCAACGAAGCGTACTGGTACTTGAACCGGCGCGGCGGCTTCGAGCTCAAGCCCCATGTTACGCCCGCCCAAGGAATCCAGGACATCTTCGTGAACGGCTGGGCGTATGGCTTCGAATGTGCGACGGGGATCGTGATCGTGATGTACAAGGGTGTGCTCGATTGTATTCGGGAAGACGACTTCAACCGTCTGTTCGCGAATCTGCTCCTGTACGACTGGCATTACGACAGCGACCTGGGATTGATTGAAAAAACGGGTTCCCGGGATTCCTATCCGGGCGACGTCCGGTATTTTAAAAATCCGGATGTCAACCCCCATCGGATCGAGTGGCAGGGTGAAAATACGATCCAAATGGACGACGACCTGTACTACGGTCACGGAGTCGGTATTGTCACTTCAGGCGAAATCATCAGTACGCTCAACCGGTACCGGATTCCAGGCAGCAGCCGTTCCGCCTATTTGACCGACCAGATCATCCATCCGGATTTTCTGTATTTGTCGGGATTCGCCGCCGGCGGGCCACCGGCCCCCACCAACTGGCAGCAGCAGCCCTACAGGGAGAACGGCATCACCGCTTCCCGGATCGGCAGCCGGGTCTATCTTCGCTATTAAGTCTGCAGCGCAACGGCACTTGGACTATACTGGTGCGGAATTAAGTCTAGACATGTACATGATGATTTAGGGTTTGATAGGTGACCGCCTTCCATTGGAGGCGGTTTTTCATTTTCACAATCATTCGCTTTTTAGTATAGACTAATCATTTTTCAGCGCATATAATAACAAAAGTATCTCCAAATAACGAACATTAAGGCGGTAAATATGAGTAAATATAAGCTATTTTTTCGAGGAACGGCATTTTCCAGTAAATCATCCAAAGAAATTGAAATCCTAAAAGACCATCTCTTTTGTATCCATGAAGACGGGAAAATCGAAAAAATCGTGGCTCCTGAGGATGCCGATTATCAGGTTCTGCTGGACGCTTATCAAGGCAAAGACAACTTTTATTCGTTAGCCGAAGGCCAGTACATTCTGCCCGGATTCATCGATCTGCATGTTCACGCGCCGCAATGGGCCCAATCCGGAACGGCACTGGACATCCCGCTCTATGATTGGCTCAACACCTATACTTTCCCGCTGGAATCCAAGTTCTCGGATCTCGATTTTGCCCAGGAGGTCTACGACGATCTGGTCCGCACCCTGCTCGCCAACGGCACGACGACAGCCCTTTATTTTGCCACCATACATAAAGATTCCAGTTTATTGTTAGCCCGGATTTGCGCCGAAAGGGGCCAACGCGGACTCGTCGGAAAAGTCGTCATGGATGACCCGGAGCAAAATCCGGAAAATTACCGCGACGCGGACACCAAGGCGGCACTTGCAGACACGGAAGAGTTTATACTCGCCGTCAAAGCATTGTCCAAAACAGTAAAACAAGGGGTATTTCCCGTCGTGACGCCAAGGTTCATTCCAAGCTGCACGGATGAGGCGCTGCAAGGCTTGGGAGAGCTGGCCGAAAAATACGACGCGTACGTGCAATCGCACTGCAGCGAAAGCGACTGGGCTCATGGTTATGTTCGGGACCGGTTCCGGAAAAACGATGCCTATGCGTTGCATGATTTTGGGCTGCTGCGCGACAAGTCCGTCATGGCCCACTGCAATTTCCTGAGCGACGATGACGCGGATTTATTTGCCGAAACCGGAACGGCTGTCGCCCACTGCCCGATATCTAACGCCTATTTTGCCAACAGCGTTATCCCCGTCGCCCATCTCCACGAAAAAGGGGTAGAAATCGGCCTGGGGACCGACATTTCGGGAGGCTTTTCTCCAAGCCTGTTCGATAATATCAGACAAGCCGTCATGTCCTCCAGAATGCTGGAGGATGGCGTGAACCCCGCCCTTCCTGCCGAAGACCGCGGTGTGCCGGGATCACGCATTACGGTCAACGAGGCGTTTTACCTCGCTACAGCAGGGGGAGGCGAAAGCTTAAGCTTGCCGGTCGGCCGCATCCAGGAAAACTATGCCTGGGATGTGCAGATCATCGATACGAAGCTGCCATCCGCCAAACTGCCGATCTTTGATCCAAATGAAGATTTGAACGACGTGTTCCAAAAAATGCTGTACCTGACCCGGCCCGAAAACATCCGCGAAGTTTGGGTACAGGGCGAAAAAGTCCATTCGCGTTAAAAGTAGACGCCCAGTGCAATGATTGGCATTCTTTTTATACTTTAAACCATTCGCTATTCCTAGAAAAAATCTAAAAAATTCGAGGTGTACTCCTGAGTGAACACACAAACCGCGGCACAATCAGCTATGCATTCCGAGATTCAAGAACAAGCTCCACAATTAACTGTTTCACCCGACGCTAAAATTCCGGTCTACAAATCGATCATTCTGGGCTTACAGCACGTCGTCGCCATGGACGTCTATGTCGTGCCATTTCTGATCGCGATGCTGATCGGCTTATCGTCCGGCCAGTCCAGCGCTTTGATTCAAGCGACCTTTATTGCGGCCGGTCTGGCTACGATCGTACAAACGTATTTTTGCATGAAGCTGCCTGTCGCCCAAGGCCCTTCCTACGTTCCGCTTGGCGCCATCGTCAGCATTTATGCCGCCAGCGGCGGCGGGCAGTTAGGCTGGAACTCCGTTTTAGGGGCGGGCTTGATCGGCGCGGTTTTGGTCATTGTTTTGGGCTTTACCGGCATTTTCAATAAAATCGTAAAAATGTTTATTCCGCCGATCGTTGGCGGCACGATCATTTTCATCGTCGGTCTTTCTTTACTGCCTGTGGCCATCCGGGATAATATCTACGGTGCGACAGATGCGACCATCAACCAAAACGTGCTGCTGGCCCTCATATCGGGCGCTGTACTCATCATTTTTGTCATCCTGGGTTCCTTGTTCCGCGGTAAAGGCTCCATCTTCCGTATCATTTCGGTCATGGTCGCGTTGGTCGTCGGATGTATTTCGGCGAATTTTATGGGTGTGCTTCATTTCTCTGCGGTGAACGATGCCAAATGGTTCAGTATGCCGCAGCTCCCCTTTGCCGATTTCGGCTTTTCGTTCAACATTTCGGCGATCATTACCATGGTCATTATTTATTTCGTCCTGTTGGCCGAAACGACAGGCACATGGTTTGCCGTCAGCAACGTCATCGATAAACCGTTAACCGATAAAAACTTAAACCGGGGTGTCATCGGGGAAGGCATCAGCTGTCTTATCGCTTCTTTGCTCGGTTCGACGCCGGTTACGGGTTATTCCACCAATGCAGGCATCATTTCCATCACGGGCATCGCGAGCCGCCGCGTCTTCCTGGCCGTAGGTGTATGGTTTGTCATCTTCGGCTGCTCGGGTAAACTGGCCGCGTTGATCTCATCCATCCCCACCGCTGTCATCGGCGGCGTCTTCACCATCGTCTGCGGCATCATCGCCATTAACGGCGTGCAGGTGATGAAAAACGTCAGCATCGCCGAAAAAGAAATGTACATCATCGCAATCCCGATGATCCTGACTTTGGCATTAGTCATGATTCCGCAGGATTTCCTGCACTCGCTGCCTACGTTCGTGCAATATTTACTGGGGTCGCCGATTTTGGCTGCATCGATTGCGGCGATCGTATTAAATAAGGTGCTGCCCGGCAGAAAATAAAGGAATTAGATGCGGGTTGCAATAAATAATGCAAGGAATCCGGGACAGGGCTGACCCGGAAGGACGCAAATAGCGTGCCTTCCAGTCAGCCCTGTTCCTTTACCGGAAGCTGCTGAATAGGCTGCGCCCTGACCTGCGAATGTAAAACCGGCCGGACTCGTCAAAGACAAGCCGAATATAGAAAATGTTGACAGCGGACGATGGTGAAGCTATTATTTATTTATCAATAAATAAGGGAGTAACGAAGATGGTCATCCGGCAGGATCGCAAAGAACAAATTTTAGCCAAAGCAGTCGACGTATTTGCCGAACTCGGGTATTACAAAGCAACAACGGCGCGGGTAGCCAAGGAAGCTGGCGTTACGCAGCCGTATGTGTTTCATTTTTTCAGCAACAAGGAAGAGTTGTTTATCGCCGTCATCGATCAGGCTATCGGGCGGATCGCCGATGCCTTTTCACGGGTAGAAGCGCCCGCCGATCAGCTTATGGAAACGATGGGGCAAGTATTTGATGACGTAATGAGCAGCTACCGGGCAGAGACGCTGCTCGTCATGCAGGCGCATACGATCCCGGAACCGGCGATTCGTGAGCATGTGCGCGGGCTTTTTTCCAATATATTCAGTTCGGTGCTGGAGAAATTTACCGCCGCCGGTTTGCCGGAGCCTGAAGCCGCGGCAAGCCAGTTTATGGGCATGGGGTACCTGATTACGGTGGCTGAAGTGCTGGATTTACCGCAAATGCTTTGCTTTAAGGATTGTTAGAGTGGTACTTATTTGAGCATGGGGACTAAGCGCTAGACGCTTCTAGATGGTTCAAATTCCAGCCGGTCTGGAGCAAAACAGAGAATACAAAAAGGCAGTTACAGACTGCCTTTTTTGTAGCCTATATATTTATTTATCAATAAATAAAAAAACAGGAGGTTTGAGGATTGATGGAAAACTATATTCGTTTGGCTTTGCGGGGCGCCGGACGCCTTTTTGCGGAGGAGAAGCTGCTTGCTTGGCTCGGTGTTGCGGGGTTTGTCCTTGCCGCGGGCATCGCTGCATATATCGGCATGTTCGGCCCGGTTGTACCGCCGGAGGGCAATGTCGCCAGTGCCTTTTCGTTCAATGCGGCGATCGGCGTATTTATGCTGTCGATTGCCATTCTGCTGCCGCTGTCCGGCTTTAAGGCAAAGGCACGGACGGCCATCCGCCGGGTGTTTGTTCCGATCGTCGTCTATGCATACGCCGTGGAGACGATCCAGCATTTTCGGGGCGTGAACCCGCGTTTCTCACAATCCGGTTCAATCATCGATACGATCGCCGGAACTGCGTTTGGCCTTGCGTCCTTCATCCTTATTATCGTGACGACCGTTGTTGCCGTTGCCTTTTTCCGCCGCAAGCTCTTAGCCGCAAGGCCGCTTCTGATCCTAGGCATCCGCTATTCATTTGTGTCGGTGACGCTTAGCTTTGCGGCCGGCTTGTGGATGATCGCCCTGAACGGGCGCTTTACAGGAGCAGGCGGCAATATCATCGTCCTGCACGGCCTTGGTTTTCATGCGCTGCAGGTTCTGCCGCTGCTCGGCTGGTTGTTGGAGCGCTCACGGGCCGAAGCCCGGCGCGCACAGCTGCTTCTGCATACAGGCAGCGCCGCTTGGATCGCATCCGTTGCCGCGGTCGCTATTCAGACCGCCGCGGGCCGCACCATTTTCGAGTGGTCAGCGCTGCCCGTCGTGGCGGCCGCCGGATTGCTTCTTTGCCTGGCATCCATTGCAGCCGCGGCGGGCACCGAGTTGTTAAAGCCGCGCTTCGCCCCTGCCGTTCCGTCCTTCACTGATCTGGAGCGGTAAACAAACAGTTTTAATGGACCGTGCCTTGGTGTTTCACCGCTTCCATGGCATGGTATACCGTATGACTGAGGGAGGCGAGGTCTCCTTCCGCCTGAAAATGAAGGTACAGCACCTCCGGCTCCTGCTGCATCCAATGGTTATGCACAGCCGAGATGTTGATCTGGCCTTTGCGGAGTGCATCAATGACCGGATTGACTTCGTCCTCCAGCAGCGCGAATTCACCGGTCACCACTCCCTTTGCCCCTTGGGGGTCCGTGTGCTCGAAAGTGGCACCCAGGGCAAGATCCATCAGCTCCGGCGAAAGGTGACGGCCCATAAGCGACACCTTCAGGTCGCTGCGTTTGATATGCACGTCGCAGACGTTTCCTTCCTGCTGGGCGTTTGATTTAAAAAGACTCTTCTCGATTTTGCAAACATCGGCTGGCTTTGCTGATGCAGCTCCTGCCGGAGCTCCAAAGATTAGAGCCATGATGCACATCATCCATACCAAACGCATCGGTAATAACCTCCTGACAGCTCACTTTTTTGGTTTATTATGGCTTCATGGAATCACTTTCATGTAGTGAATCGACAAAAATATTCATATATAGACCTTTTGCTCATATCGATGTTATAATATGGTAAAATTTGCTCAATTGAAGGAGGTCTATTTTCCTATGTCTTGGCTGAAGAATCTTCCTCTGTCCCAGCGGGTCCTGGCCGGATGTTACTTGGTGGCCGCATTGTTCGCACTCCCAGCCCTGATTATTTTCATTCTGATCGGGGAAATCCTGATCGGCGCGGCGTTCGTCATCATCTTTGCCGCACTGACTTACCCTTTAGCCCGCTACATCGAGAAAACGCTTACATCTTCGTTTGACAGCATCGCTAACGCCACCGCCAGCATTGCCAAAGGCGATTTTACAAACCGTGTCGATGAATCGGGTTCCATGGGCGACGTCAGCCGATCGTTTAACAGCATGGTGGACAAGCTGAAGAAAATTTTGAACGACGCGTCAAGCATCACCCGCCAGGTGATGGATTCGAGCCGCGGTATCGCAGATAAAAATCAGGAGCTTAAAACCGTCATGGCGACAGTCGCCACTTCGGCCAACGAGCTGGCCGTCGGCGCAAACGAAATTTCCTCGGACGTCGCCGGCATGACAGAATCCATCCAGGCGATCGAGCTCAAAGTCGGCAACTATGCGGCCTCTACCAAGGAAATGAAGCAGCAGTCCGAAATTACCTTCAGCCTCGTAGAGAAAGGACGCCAGTCTGTGGAGAAGCAGGCGGAAGGGATGCGACAGAACGTCGAAGCAACGGAGAATGTGGCCAAGACCATTGACACGCTGTCCAAAAATGCCCAAGGCATTACGAAGATCACCAAGACGATTTCCGAACTTGCCGAACAGACCAACCTCTTGTCCTTAAACGCTTCGATCGAGGCGGCGCGGGCAGGCGAGCATGGGCTTGGCTTTGCCGTTGTTGCCCAGGAAGTCCGCAAGCTTGCGGAGGAATCAACTGCGTCTACACAGGAAGTATTCAGCCTCGTTAAAAGCATTGAGCAGAGCATTCACCAGGCGATTGACAACATCAAGATCAACGAGGATGTGGTGCAGCAGCAAAATGAACGGATCCGCGAGGCCGAGCAGATTTTTGCCCACATCGTCGAAAGCGTACAATACATAACCGAGCAAATCACTTCGTTCTCAAATGAAAGTGACCTGATGCTGGACAGTGCCCGTAAAATATCGGCGGCCATCCAGAATATTTCGGCTATCACCGAGCAGTCCTCCGCCGGTACGGAGCAGGTGTCCGCCGCCATGAACGAGCAGATGAAGTCGATCGAGGCGGTCGTCGATGAGACCGAAGCAATGAGACAGGCCGTGTTCCAGCTGCAGAAGACGATCCAGATTTTCAAATTCTAATCGGTATATATGAATAAAGCAGGCATACAGTGGGGTTCATCCCGCGGTATGCCTGCTTTTATGATTAAGCAACAGATTAGTCCTACGCCTCACAAATGTTTCATACTTGAGCACGAGCTTCGCTTTTGCAGCCTTTCGTCATGCCTGTTCCAGCCATACATCCTTAAAGTCGATCCACCCGAGGGGATTCAGGCTGACACCGCGTACCGAGGGATGCAAAAAGGTGCTCAGCCTCCGGTGGTGCAGAAAAATGACCGTCGCCTCATCGCGGAGATGTTCCTCAATCTCCTTCAAGAACATCCGCCGCTGGTCCGTAGATTCAGCAGCCACGGCCGCATCGATCCGGCCGGTAATCCATTCCTTCCGTTCACGGTCAAAATAAGCCTGCATGACGCAGTCCCGGTGTTGATAAGCTTCAATTTCGCATACCTCGTCTTCGGGAAATACCAGGCCGGAGATGACGAAATCCGATTCCGGCCACTGGTCATAATCCAGGGTCTCGATGTGGATTCCCCAGGCAGCCAGCCGGTTTACGACCCACATGCCGTCTTCCCCATATTTTTGGTGGCATGCAAAGCGGAGGACCTCTCCGTTATAACCCGATTCTTCCAGCGCCCTCCGGACGCGATCGGGACGCGTCGGTTCCACCGCGTGGGAACGGCTCGCGTCAGGACGGAACCCAAAAGCCGGCAGCGCCCGTTCGCCGCCCAGCTCCGCCACCATATCACCGGGATGCAGGATCATCCGCACGGCCCGCCGGAACGCCTCCGACTGCTGCACACCTTCACGTGACACGTTCCAGGTAAGCAGCGTACAGCCCTGGCACAGTTTCTCGATCTCCTGCCAGGTATCCTCCGGCGTACTCCGGTCCATACGCATCGTATCCAGGCTGTGGTGAACCTTGGCGATTCCGTCCATTTCCGTGCTGCATTCTTCCGGCATGATCACGATGTCGACGCCGTCCAGATACGGCCTCCCCTGAAAATAGGCGTCAAACGCCGCCATCTCGATCCGGCCGCTGGTCCAAGTGACCAGACGGAACGGTCCCGTTCCAAGCGGATGGCTCCAATAGCTGTCCTCTTCCATGCCTGCGAAGCCGAAGGGCAGAATCGAAGCCGCCGCCGAGCACATGAACCGGTCAAACATCCAGTTAGGCCGGTTCAGCTTGACCCGCAGAACCCGGGGTCCGATCGTCTCAACACGCTCCACGCCTCGCATCAGCCATCCGTTGGCCGTCCCGTCCTTAAGGCGTTCGAGCGTAAACTGCACATCGCGTGAGGTCAGCTCCTGCCCGTTATGGAAGCGAACCCCCTTGCGCAAATAAAACGTCCATTCCGTGGCGTTGTCGTTTGATGACCAGGTATGAGCGATCATCGGCGCAATCGTGCCGGTCTGTTCATCAAACCTCAGCAGCCGGTCAAAAATTTGCCGGATCAAATGCGAATCGAACGCGTACAGCAAATCGGCGGGATCCAGCGTATGCGGAGATTTCAGCACGGGAAAGATCAGCGTATCATCGGGGCCGCCTTCTTCCCCTTTTTTGTAGCCGAAGTGGTTATCCAGCCATTCGAGAAATTTCGGCTTGGCGTACGTTCCGTTTCCAAATCCCCCGATCAGGTCGAAGGCGCGTTTGTAATCGCCGTTCTCCACGAGATGCTGGGAATACTCGATCAAATAGGCTTCCTTGTCGGCTTTGAACACGATCCTCGACCGGTTCCCCCGGCCCAGCCCGGGCAGCCACTCGATCAAATGCTCGCTTTCAAGTTTTCTTAAAATCAGCTTGGCGTTACGGCTGGTGCAATACAGCGCATCGGCCAGCTCATCCAGCGTCACTTCGATAGGTATTCCCAGCTCCGTGCCGCCGCCAAAGCGCTCATGAAGCAGCAAATACCTTTCATCCAACAGCATACTCAGCCCTCCTTGCCTGACGTCCCAAATAAAAGAGGAAATCCTTTTGCGCAAGTATACACTTTTTATCCCCTTTTGAATAGATCATAATGGCATTAGACAGAGAAAAGACAGATTCATCCAATACCGGAACGTTTATTCGAGGAGGAGAACACATGCTGGAACATCATTATGTGCAAGAAAAGTTGATGGAATACCGCCAAGCTGAGCATCACCGCAAGCATGCCGGCGTATCAGAAACTACGGAATCGGCTGATCGTTATAAGTCCTTCAAATCCCAAAAAAACACGCGTTGGATGCTCGCCATTACTTCTAGCCTGTTAAGACGAAAAAAAGGGAAGCATCCTTTCGCATAAACATCGGTTAAGGGATCTCTTTCACCGTTTCGTTGTGAGATCCAGCCGCCGACAAAACAAAAGACAGGATGAACGCATCCTGTCTTTGCCGGTGCCTTTATAGACGCTTTCCGTTCATTGCCCCGTTTCAGGGTTATGCATGTCCGTCCGAACCGTAAACGTAATGCAGGCCCCGCCCTCCGGCCGGTTGGAAGCCTGAATGCCTCCCCCATGCTTATCGCAAATGACGCGGGCTGTATACAGGCCAAGCCCGGTTTGTCCCTTGTCGCCTTTGTAAAATTTTCGGAACAGATTCGGTATGTCCGCTTCGTTGAAACCAGGCCCCGTATCACAGATTTCGTACCGGATGTCCTTCTCGCGAATGGTGAGGGATACGCTGAGGCTCCCCTTCTCCGGAACATACCGGAGGCTGTTCGTAATGACGTTATCCAGAACCTGCCCGACGCGCTGGACGTCCATATAGACGGGATACGGCTCCGGCCGCTCATCGGTCACCGTATATTCCAGCCGGATCTGCTTGCCCGCGCACAGATAGCGGATCTCCCGTTCTTTGGCGCCTGCAAACTCCGCGACATCCGTTTCCTTCACATACAGCGGAAAATACTCCATATCCTTCTCGGAAGCCACCTGAATATCCTGAATCAGCCGGTTGACCCGTTGAATGTTGCCCTCCACGACGCGCAGACGATCTTCGAGCTTGTCACGCGGAATCACTCCCGCGGTATCCGTCAACATTTCTACATTGCCCTGAATAATCGTCATCGGTGTCCGGAGGTCGTGGGCGATGGCCTCCATCATATCCCGGCGCTCCTGCTCGAGCTTCCATTCCCGGAGCAGGGAGTCTTTTAGAGCAGCCCGCATCTTTTCAAAAGAATCGGTGAGCAGCCCCAGCTCATTGGCCGCCTTGTAAGTGATCGTAAAATCAAGATCCTGCCTGCGGATCCGCTCGGATGCATCGATAAGTTCATGAACGGGACGGCTGATCCGCCTTCCGAACCGGGCTGCAAATATATACGTAAAGAGCGCAATGTAAATAAAAGGCGCCGCAAGAAAACAAATATTCAGGGCAAACTTGAGAATATCCGCTGACCCTGGGCCACCGTTGGAAGTCACCTCAAGCTTGTACTCCAGCGCGATGGCGCCGCGCAGCTCTCCAGAGGAAGACGTCACCGGGACGATCTTCGTAATGACGCCGCCGAACCCGATGCTGGGCTGCCGCGAAAAAGAGGTATTTAAGCGTTGGACCAAATCCCCTTTTTGTTTAAAAACCGGTCCGGTCAGTGTTCCGTATAACGCCTTGCCCCCGGCGTCCATCACTTGATACTTGATCCCTTCTCCGGGAATCTTCTCCTCCAGTTTCGGCCGGCTGGCCGGATCCAGCACCGCTTCTCCCAAAGTGCGCGAGTACGCGGCAATCGCCGGAATCTTCTGTTCGTAGTGATTGGCCGGATTGAACCAGCTGCTGCTCGTGAGCCACCAGAAGCCAACAATATAGGTTACCGCCGTCAGCACCAGACTGAGCAGCATGATCAGGATGAACGTAGAGATCAGCTGCTTTTTAATGGAAAGCCGCTCTATAAAGCCGATTTTTCCCATTTATAGCCGACCCCCCAAACCGTCGTGATGTATGGGGTATCCGGATCCGTACCGGTCAGCTTCGCCCGGATTTTCTTCACATGCTCCGTTACCGTGCTGGCATCGCCCATCGCCTCAAGCCCCCACACTTTGTCATAGATCTGCTCCTTGGAAAAAACCTGGCCGGGATGCAGCGCAAGCAGCTCGATAATGTCGAATTCCTTCGCAGTCAGCGGAATCTCGGTCTGCTTGTAGGCGACGCTCCGCCCTTTCAGATCGATGTGCAGCAGCCCGTACCGCAAGGTGGACCGTTCCGCCTGCTGGCCGGCAGCCCGCCGTCTCCCCCGGAGATGGGCCGCGACGCGGGCTTTCAGTTCCCGGATGCTGAACGGCTTCGTAATATAGTCATCGCCGCCGATGGACAGCCCCTGGATCCGGTCTGCTTCGGCCTGCCTCGCGCTTACGAACAATATCGGGCAGCCAACTTCCTCGCGGATCATTTGGCACAGCTCAAAGCCGTTGACGTGCGGCATCATGACGTCCAGAATAATCAAATCCGGCCGGTCGTGGATCCGTTCCAGCGCCTCACGCCCGTCTGCGGCGGTCATCACCTCGTAACCCTCCATCGTCAGCGCCTGCTCCAGCAGGGCGGCAATTTCGGCTTCGTCATCCACGATCAGTATTTTGTCGCTCATTGCATGTACCTCTTTCTTCTCTCTCTATTTGGTCCAGCCTCTCCGCTGCCATAATCCCATTGTAACGGCAAAACCGAATCCAAGACACACCAGAAGCGGCAAATAAAAAGGATGATGGTATAATCCCGCTGTCAATTTAAAGATCGTACTCATTCCCATCAGAAGGAACCCGAATGAATCAGAGACATACAAAGACCCGGCTGCGACCGCAATCCACCCCAAATAACTGAGCACAACGCCCGGCAGCAGCGTGCAGATCAGGCTGGTCAGACTCAGCTGCGCCAGCAGGATCAGATAAAAAAGGCCGTAAGACTTCAAGCAGTAGAAGAACGCCCCAATCGGGCCGTATTGCTGTTCCGGATTCAAAAACACGACGGTATCCGCGCCGGGCAGAAAAGCATAGCCGAAGGCTTCGCCGACGGCAAACGTTACAGCCGTGAACAGCAGCAGCATTCCCGCCAGGTTCATCCATTTAGCCAGGAACAGCTTGGCGAAGGATACCGGGCGAATCAGCACCATCCGCAGCTGTCCTGATGTGTACTCCCCGTTCATGCTGTCGATGATCAGCATCGGTCCGATAATGAGCACGAGGAAGAACGACACCTCTTTCAACAAAAACAAAGCGAAATTTTCCGACACAAGCGGAACGGTCGATACGTTATCGAACGCCCCCAACTTCTGCATGCTTAAAAAAAGACAATCCAATCCTATAATCAAGGCAAAAATCAGCAGACTGACGAGCGTCTTTTTCCGTCTCCACATCCGTTCCCAGTCGCTTAACATCATCGCAAGCATCATTTATCCCCCTTACATCCACCGGTCCGATTTTGAAAATACAAGCAGCGACCCCACGCCGAAAACCACGGCATATCCTAAGCCCACAAGCAGCGCCGTCAGGGCTGCGTCTTCCGAACTCACCGCCTGGGCCTGACCCAGTATAACCGCGATTCCGCTGTACTGGATTTCGGTCAACGACAAATACTTGAGCATCGCCGGCAGTCCCAGACCGCCAACCCGGTTGGCCAGCTCATAAATCAGCGGAAATCCGAGAGAGCACAGCAGAAATCCGAGCCCCAAACCGACGGCGCCCGTCGTCGTTCGCGAAATGACGGCCGCCGCCATGAAGACGCTCCCGATTGCCAGTACGCTCAGAAACGCAAGTCCGTAATACAACAAGGTGTAGCCGATCATCCCTTTTAAGGGGACGGTATGGTCATGGTAAAACAGCTGAATGTGTTCATGAGGCTCGAAGAACAGCAGGCCGGCGGCCACCGACAACAGCAGGTATACGGTAAAATACAGCGCCATCACCGCCATATGGGCCAGCCATTTGGCGCGCAGCAGCTGCCCTGCCGTGAACGAACGGAGCATGACCATCCGGATCTGCCCGCTGCGGTATTCCTCCGTGACGGAAAGCGTGAGCAGGATCAGAGACATCACATTGAACACAACGATCAGCTGCTCGATCAAGGCCATCACCGGAAAATTCCCCGCCCAGGTATACTCCGCACTCGCGGGTGAAATTCCCCGATTGTGGCCGGCATAATATTTGGCGGTAGCCGCGACGACAGCAGGCATGGCGATCAGGAACAGCCAGGTGATTTTGCGCTTCCACATCCGTTCCCACTCGCTTAGAAACAAGGCGCTGTTCATGAGGTCATCATCTCCACAAAGTGATCTTCAATCCCCTTCGCCCCGGCCACCTCCTGCCACTCGCGGCTTGTGCCTTCCCAGACCAGCTTGCCTTCCTTGATGATGACAAAGCGGCTGCAAATCCGCTGCAGCTCGTCCAGCAGGTGGCTCGAAACCAGAAACGTAATCCCGCGCTCCTGGTTCAGCCGCTGGATCAGCTGGCGCAGCTCGCGGATGCCCATCGGGTCAAGTCCGTTCGCCGGTTCGTCCAGAATGATCAGCCGCGGATCCCCAAGCAAAGCCTGGGCGATGCCGAGCCGTTGCTTCATGCCGAGGGAGTAGGTTTTTACTTTGTCCGAGCCCCGTTCGCTCAGCCCAACAATCGACAGAACCTCCTCCACACGTGCTTTCCGCTCTGTCCCCGACACATTCGGATGCAGCCTTGCCAGGTTCAGCAGGTTGTCCCTGCCTGACATATAAGGAAAAAAGATCGGCGATTCCACAATCGCCCCGACCCGAGACAGCGCCTTGACTCGCTCGCGCCCCACATCGGTTCCGTCAATTCGGATGCTCCCGCCCCCCGGCTTGATCAGTCCTGTCATCATCCGGATCAGCGTCGTTTTCCCGGCACCGTTCGGACCGACAAAACCGCATACATCCCCCGCCTGTATGGAAAAGGACACGTGGTCCACCAAGGTACGCGCCCCCGCTTTTTTCGATACGTTTAATACTTCCAGTACATTAGTCTCGTTCATTTCGTTCATATGATCTCCTCCTGCCATGAAGTATAGGAGGCAATTCTAAAGAATTTATAACGTCGGCAAAAAAAACTTGAAAGCAGGAGTGCTTCCTCACGGCAAGAGTCAGAAGCTGTACAGGTATACGAAAAAAAGGAGGGTGGCAGGATCATTCCTGCACACCGCTCCTTTTTGGACGCGTGATTCGATGATTCGCTTATATCGTGGCATGTGCTTCTGAACCCGCTTGATATCTCCCTAGGGTTTCAGCACGACCTTGATGCAGCTCTCATCCTTGTTATCGAAAATTTCGTAAGCCCGCGGGGCATCGCTGATATGCAGCCGATGCGTAATGATGTCGGTCGGGTCGATTTTCCCGGTTTGGATCTGCCGGAACAGCTCGGGCATGTAATGAATGACGGGGGCCTGTCCCATTTTCACCTGCACGTTGCGCTCAAACAGATGGCCGAACGGGAACATGTTGTATTTCAGGCCATACACCCCGATCACCTGAATCGTTCCGAACTTGCGGACGACATTGGCGGCCGTATTAAAGGCACCAAGCGATCCTCCCTGCAGCATCAGGGCCGTTTCCACCTTCTCCATGGCCGTCCGTTTGGCATCCAGCCCCACGCAGTCGATGACGACGTCCGCGCCGCCCTTTGTCGCCTCCAGCAGCGTTTGGTCGATGTCATGAGTCTTCTCGAAGTTGTACGTCTCCACGTTGTTTGTCCGTTTGGCATGCTCCAGCCGATAGTCCACATGGTCGACCGCGATGACGCGCTTGGCCCCTTTTTGCCAGGCGAATTTCTGCGCCAGCAGACCGACCGGGCCGCAGCCAAGAATAATGACCGTATCGCCGTTCTTCACGCCGGAATTGTCTACGCCCCAATAGGCGGTCGGAAGAATATCGGAGAGGAACAGAATTTTCTCGTCCTCCACCTCGGCATCCTCCGGCACCTTGAAAGGCACGAAATTGCCGAAGGGCACCCGGAGCAGCTCCGCCTGACCGCCCATGTAACCGCCGTACGTCTCCGAGTAGCCGAAATAACCGCCCGTATCCTTGGCGTCATTGGCGTTGTCGCATTGGCTTTCCATCTGGTTTTGGCAGAAAAAGCACTCGCCGCACGCAACATTAAACGGAATGATGACCCTATCGCCTTTTTTGACACGGGTAACGTCCGGTCCGGTCTCTTCGACGATCCCCATTGGCTCATGACCGATGACATAATCGTCGTACATCCCCGGAATCAGCCCGTGGTAAATGTGAAGATCCGAACCGCAGATCGCGGTGCTTGTCACCCGGACGAGTATGTCATCCCGCTTGACAAGCTTCGCGTCGCCGACCTCTTTCACTTCCACCTTCTTTTTGCCCTGATAGGTTACAGCTTTCATGCCAGCATCGTCCCTCCTTGGAGTTGACCGTAGTGTCTCCCCGAACCTGCGTTTTCACGCATGGGCAGCGGGTGAAGTCCCTTATCCTTTACACGCAATCCGGCAAATTCAAACGCGGGATGGGCATGTGATGCTCCTTAGAGCCTCGGAAGGCGTAACTTGGCGATTTACGAAAAAAAGCCGCCCGAATGAACCCTTTTTCGGACGGCCAAGCTCTCTACGTAAGTACCTATGTTACTGGATTTCGATCCAAGGCAGCGGATTACGAAATTCCGCCCAGTTCATTTCCATCTCTCCGCTGGTCAGCAGGCACTCATCGAGGCGGCGGGTAATGCCTTCCCGGTCCATGCCGATCCCGATCAGCACAATCTCGTTCATCCGGTCACCCCAGGTTTCGTCCCATCTGCGCCGGAGATCGGACTCCTGTGCCAGCCATTCGTGCTGCTCCGCCTCCGTAAGCGAAGCGACCCAATAGCCTGCCGGGCCAAATTGGATCGACGGCCCAGCCTGGCTGATGCTCGCCGCCATGTCGCCGCGGACGGCCAGCCAGACCAATCCCTTGGCGCGGACGATCTCCTCCGGCCAGTCCGACAGCAGCGCGGCAAGCCGCTCCGGATGAAACGGAACCCGCCGGCGGTACACGAAGGAGCCGATGCCATATTCCTCCGTTTCGGGCGTATGATGTTCGCGCTGCAGCTCCTGAATCCAGCCGGAAGACTGGCTCGCCGCATCAAAATCGAACAGGCCCGTGTTCATGATTTCACCCGGTGCGACCTCCCCGTTCACGGTCCGGATGATTTTGGCTGAGGGCTGCAGCTTCCGGATCAATCCCTCCAGCTGGTTTAACGCCTCTTCTTCCACCAGGTCGCATTTGTTGAGGAGCAGCACGTCGCAGGTTTCGATCTGATCGATGAGCAGATCGGCCACATCACGGTCATCCTCCTCCCCGGCGCCTTCCTTCCGGTCGAGCAGCGTCTCCCCTGAGGCGAAATCATGCCAGAAGCGGTACGCATCGACCACGGTAACCATGCAGTCCAGCCGGGCGTATTTCGTCAGGTCAATCCCGGAGGCCTCGTCCTGGTAATGAAACGTTTGCGCAACGGGGATCGGCTCGGAGATGCCTGTCGATTCGATCAGAATGTAGTCAAATCTCCGCTCCTCCGCCAGCTTGCGGACTTCCTGCAGCAGGTCGTCCCGCAGCGTGCAGCAGATGCAGCCGTTGGACATTTCGACCAGCTTCTCGTCCGTGCGCGACAAGGAAGTCTCCGATTGAACGAGCCGCGCGTCTACGTTAATTTCGCTCATATCGTTCACGATGACGGCGACCTTAACGCCTTCGCGGTTGTTCAGCACATGGTTTAAAACCGTCGTTTTGCCAGATCCGAGATAACCGCTCAAGACGGTGACCGGAATGACGGATGATTGGTTCATAAGAGCAAGTCCTCCTGTCATGGGATTATTCATTCAGCGCCTTCACCAGCGCCGTTAAGTTTGCCTGCATAATCTGGAGATAGTCGAGGTTATTGGCTTCGTCTTCGGCGGTCAGCCCCTCGATCGGATTCAGCACGGCCGACTTCGCCCCGACCTCTTTGGCGATCGTATCCGCTACACTGGAGGATACCAGCGTCTCGAAGAAAATCGTCTTCACCTGATGAGCCTTGGCGAACTTCACGACCTCCGCCATCGCCTGCGCCGACGGTTCCTGTTCGGGAGAGAGACCGGCAATCGGTACCTGCGTCAGTCCATACGTGTGGGCCAGGTATCCGAAAGCTGCATGCTGCGTAACAAAATCTTTGCGCTTTGTGCCCGACAGCTCTTTCGTGTACTGCTCGTCCAGCTGCTGCAGCTTGGCTATGTAGGCAGCGGCATTTTTTTCAAACTGTGCCTTGTGCTCCGGCGCCTTCGCGGACAGCGCTGCTTCGATTGTGCGGACTTCTCCGATGGCAAGCTTCGGCGACAGCCAAACATGGGGATCGAAAGCGCCGTGATCGTGCTCGTGTTCATGCTCATGGGCATGCTCCTCTTCGTGTCCGGTTTCCGCTTCAGCCGCATGCGCGTCTCCATCTGCAGCGTCATGGTCATGGTCATGATCGTGGTCTTCTTCTTCCGTTCCCGGGATCAGCTCCAAGCCCTTGCTCGCTTCTACCGCCGTCATCCCCTTGCTGTCCGAGCCGGAGACCACCTGATCCACCCAGCTTTCCAACCCGGCTCCGTTATAGACCAATATGTCCGCCTGCTCGATCGCGGCCATATCCTTCGGCGTCGGTTCCCAGTCGTGGGGCTCGGTGCCTGCAGGAACGAGCAGATGCACATCCGCCAAATCGCCGGCAACCTGGCGGGTAAATTCATACATCGGGTAGAAGCTCGTTTCGATTTTGAGTTTGTCCTTGCCGGCCACGGTCGCCGCAGCCGGCTCAGCGCTATCATTCTTCGCTGCCGATCCGCATCCGGCCAGGACCAGGATCATCGAACTTACGATAAGTGCAGATAGAAAGGGTGTTCTTTTATTCATGATACGTTTGTCTCCTCTTCTTGATATGATGTGCTCATTACCTGCCGGGAAACGGACGGAACGGCCCTGACCGCTTCTCCCAAGTGGCGCTGTCTGCGGCGCTGGCCGACCTTCTGAACGGCAATGCCCGCAAGAAGAATCAGCAGCAGCGTCAGCGCAATCGTGCCGCCTGGCGGAGTATCCGTGTAATAGGAAGCCGTCAGGCCGCCGAACACGCCGGTCAGACCGGCACAAACTGCCAGGATGCACGCCTGCAGAAAGCCGCCGGCAAAGCGCAGCGCAAATGCGGAAGGCAGCACGATCAGTGCCGAAACCAGCAGGACGCCGACAATCGGCATCGCCGCAGCCACGATCAGTCCCGACATGACCGCGAATGCGAACGTCAGCAGCTTGACCTGTACGCCGCCCACGGCAGCCGTCTCCTCATCGAATGTCAGCGTATAGAGGTGGCGCCGAAGGATGGCGAAGAAGATCAGTCCACCCGCTGTCACCGCGGCGATGATCATCAGCTGCAGCGGATTCACGGCCACGATGGAGCCGAACAGGTAGCTGCTGAAGCTTTTGCTCAGGTTGCTCTTCATGCTCATCAGCACCATCGCCAGCGCCAGCCCGGACGTCATAATGATCGCGACCGGAACCTCACTGTAAGCGCGGTAGGACCTCCTCAGCTGTTCAATCGCAATCCCGCCGATCACCGCGAACAGAAATCCCGCCAGTACAGGGCTCATATGCAGGACGCTCCCAAGCGCCACGCCCGCCATAGATACATGCGACAGGGTGTCCGCCATCAGCGACTGCCGCCGCAGGACGAGAAACACGCCGAGGATCGGGGCGATTAATGCAATAAGACCTCCTGCCCAAAAGGCGCGCTGCATGAATTCGAAGTGAAGCATTGGCAGTCCTCCTCCTTTCCTTCCAGCCGGATAACCCGGTCTAAATAGGGACGGGCTTCATCCAGTCCATGCGTCACCATGAGCACGGTGCGTCTGGGATCCGCAGATACATAGTCCCTCATCCATTGGTAAAATTGCAGCCTGCTGCCTGCATCCATGCCAGTTACCGGCTCGTCCAGGACGACCAGATCGGGCTGCTGGGCCATGACGCGGGCGATGCATGCCTTCTGCTTCTGGCCGCCGGATAACCCGCCGATTTTTCTGGTGCGGTATTCCCACATTCCCGCCCGCCGGAGGCTCCATTCCACGAGCGCATGCTGCTCGGCGCCGAAGCGGCGGAACAATCCAAGCTTCGGGTAGCAGCCAGAACGGACCAGCTCGATCACCTTGCTCGGAAATCCGCTGTTGAACGAGGCTGCCTGCTGCGGCAAATACCCGATGGCCTTCCGGTTAAAATCCGGGGCGTAGCTGACCTCGCCGCTCCACGGCTTCACCAAGCCGAGCAGCAGTCTCAGCAGCGTCGACTTGGCTGCACCATTCGGCCCGCTGACCGCGATAAACTCGCCGGATTCAATCCGAAGCGAGACGTTATGTATGACGGGGACCCCATCATAACCGTATACAACGTTGTTCATTGCTGCGATATTCATCCCGTTTTCTCCCTCCTCATCGTCAAGGGATGAATCATTCCCTCTCGGATTTATTCGTAAATATTACGATTAATTTCAGACAAAAAATTTTTTTCCTTTCTGCAGCTTATGGAGTTTCAAAGCGACTGCCGTTCCTGTGACTTGCTTATCATCTTACTTATCATCCATTCAGTCCGATCTATTCGGGGAATAGGATGGCAAATATTCAAATCGGTACATTATATGGATTATTAATCGTAATTATTACGCTTTAACGATTAAACCATAAAACACCCAAGCTGGCAAGTAAATCGTAATAATTACTATTAATTTTTTTATATAAAGGGTTTCATCGCAAAAAAAAGCCGTTCCAACCATAGGTTGGAGCAGCTTCGTTGTTGGTCAAATCATGGCGCCGGATGGGCCGGCTCAACGGGAATATCGTTTTTCGGCCGGGTTTTGAACTTTCCGGCATTCAGAAATACGATCAGGCCGGCAATCGCCAGCAGTCCCCCCGCCAGCTGAAACAGCGTGATCGCTTCACCAAGGATCAGGAACGCGAGCAGGCTCGCGCCAACCGGTTCTCCCAGGATGCTCATCGAAATCGTCGATGCGGGCACGTACTGCAGCAGCCAGTTAAACAGCAGATGGCCAAATACCGTCGGGACGACGGCCAGCAGCAGGAATATTCCCCAGTCCCGTCCCGGGTATGCCGTAAAAGACACCCCGGCTGCCGCGTTATATATGGCAAACACGACCGCGGCTGATAGAAACACGACAAAGCTGTACACAAAGGATGGCACGCGGGCGACCATTTTTTGCCCGATCAGCATGTGCACGGACACCGCGAGCGTGCCGAGGACGGACAGCAGATCGCCAAGCAGATTGTCACGGGAAACGCCGATATCGCCGAGTCCGATCAGAACGGCTCCGGCAATGGCGACCACCATGCCCGAAATGGCTGCAGCCGACGTTTTTTCCTTATAAAAGAAGAACGCCCCGATGACGATGAAAACCGGTTCCAGCGCTAATATAATCGTTGAGCTGGAGACGCTTGTCAGCTTGAGCGATCCCATCCAGAGCAGGAAGTGAAGCGCGAGGAAAAAGCCGGACGTCCCGAGGAGCAGCCAATTTTTTATGGATAGTGCCCGTAATTCCTTCCAATGGGGCTTGAGGAAGGGAAGCATCAAAATCGCGGTAAACAACAGACGATACATGCCCTGCACCGACGCAGGCGCGGACGACCATTTTACGAAGATGGAAGAGAACGATATCGCCGTAATGCCGATCAGCAATGGAATGAATGTAGGTAGGGGGGCGGATGTTTTTCTCATGGATGTTCCTTTCAACTGACATAGGGTGCGTTACAACATGTTATTGTAGCACGCCTTCTCCGCCCCGTCATGCCGAAAGTTTAGTACGGACGTCTGGATACGACCCACCATCCGCATAGCATGGCCGCCGATACACAGAATAACAAAATATGGGCATTGTAATAGAGCGAATTATTATACGGATTTAGAGCGCCAAGGAATAGCGGCGAGCCAAGCCTCTCCGTCATCTGACGGTATGTATCCATCCACTGCATGATTTTGCGGAATTGGAAATAAACGGACAGGAGCAGGGCTAACAGGGAAAAAAGCGGTAACCAGAACCGGTAAGCCTTCTTTACGATATGGTCGCTGAGATCGTCAAAATATTTAACGGCCATAATAAAGGTCGCGATCATCAGCATCAGCGCGGCCGTCCAGGCCGGAAACAAAAACAGCAGTCCGGGATTGCCGTTGCCGGATATCGTCCTCCCGTTGTAACGAAAGGTCGTCAGGTCGACGAGATACACGAGGAGTACGCACAACAGCACAAGCACGGCATACCATTTCACCGATTTTACGGACAAGAGTGCGGTTCACTTCCTTTCTACAAACGTTGTATTTTGATAAAAAAAGCCGTATTCCAGGAGTATGGCCCCCGTTGTACGGCTGATCGTTCTAAGCTGCGATTAATGTTCGTACCGTTTCACGTAGGTCCCGTGATCCGGGATGGCCAGGCTGTCGAATTGTTCCGCCAGCCTCTTCAATCCCGCCGCAAGCATCTCGCCGATTACGGGCTCTCCGTGCCCGGTCACGGCTGCTTCCGGGTGCAGAGCCTCCAGCCGTTTGACCGACTGCCAGGCCGCAAACCAATCCGGCGTAAAATACCGCGGCGGTCCGCTAATTTCCACTTTCTGCGTCAGCACTTTGTAGAGCTCATCCTGCCGGACGGTCGTAAAGGCGTCCCCAGCAATCAAAGTCCGGTCCCTTTCCCGGAACAGGGATACATGCCCGGGCGAATGTCCCGGCGTAGGAATCCACCTGTATTCCGGCATGCCCGGTACGCTTCCGTTATCCGGCAGCGGCTTGACCCATGTGCCCACGTTGACCGGCTCATTCGGAAACGCAAAGGACAGCTTCGCGAGCACTCCGCCTTCCACGGTCGGGTCGGGCTTCGGATAGCTTTCCTGTCCCGTCAGGTATGGCATCTCCAGCTTATGGGCATATACCGGGACTTCCCAGTGCTTCACCAAATCGATCAGTGCGCCCACGTGGTCAAAATGGGCATGGGTCAATATAATCGCTTCCGGACGGCGGCCGGACCCGAAGCGCTCTTCCACCGTCCGGATGATGTCATCCGCCGAACCCGGCATCCCTGCATCGATCAATACGAACGATCCAGCCTGCGGGGCACCGGCCAGCAAAATATTGACGATTTGCACCGTGTAGCTGTATACGTCCGGGCGAACCTCCACGCCCTCACCGCTGGCCGCCGAGGTGGCGGGAATATAATGATAGTCTGCTCCGTAAGACAGCTCTTGATCGGTACCTTTCTCCATTGTCAACCTCTTTTCCTTCATGTGGTATGTAAAACGGTTGTTTTCCTATGGATATTTTCTCAATTCACCTGCCGGATTATGTCTGAAAATCATCGTCCAGGCCACACCGATTCCCGTCACAGCCATAATGAGCAGTCCGACCGTCAAGAAAAGACGGGGAATTCCGTACGCCGCGGCGCAAAAAGTGCCGTAGAGGATACCAAGCGGCCCGGCAAATTTGACGAGCAGCAGCCGCATCGATAAGACCTGCCCAAGGACCTGCTCGGGGACCAGCCTGTAGAAAGCATTACTGCTGAAGACATTCCAGAACGGCATCGCGATCCCCGCGGCCAGCTCGATCACCAAGGCAGCAGGCAGGCTGCGCACAAGCGACAGCCCGACGTAAGTCGCCCCGCCGGTCAGGAGAGCGGTGAGCATGGTGCCAAGCATCGGAGAGGTTCCCCTTATTCTGCCGGCTGCCCAGCTGCCCAGCACATACCCGCAGGGAAATGCGGCCGTAAACCAGCCATATTCCGTTGCGCCCCCGCCAAGCACCTCCGAGACGTACGGGATATACATCGCCTGCGTAGCCGCTACGCCAAAGCTTGTAACGGAGACGAACAAAGCGAGCGCAACCAGCAGGCGGTTGCCCGAAAATACCCTCCATCCGGCCCGGATCTGACCGAACCAAGCCGCTCCCGCGCCTGATCGGCCTTGTCCAGCAGAAACAGCGTAGGCAGGTGGCCCCTCCCGAATGCAGCAGATGCACAGGAAAGAGCCGGCAAACAGCAAGGACAGGATCAGAAGGAGGGTTCCCGGTTCAAGGACCTGCAAGCCAAGACCCGCCAGCGGGAAGGCTAAGGTCCGCATCAGCTGCACGCTTCCCGACATCCATGCATTTTTGCGGGTCAGTTCTTCCGGCCTGACCAGCTTCGGAAGCAGGGCACCGGAAGCAAGGTCGTACATGACAAACGAGCTGATCCAAGACGCCGTATACAATATATATGACTGTCTTTCCCCGGCTATCCACATCAGACCCGCGGCAAGATATACCGCAGCCCGGACAGCTTCCGACAGCTTCATGACCGTCGTTCTTTTCCACCGGTCGATCAGGGGACCGGCAAGCAGCTGAACGCCCCATTGGGAAGCGAAGCTGATCAGCCACAGCCCTCCCATCGCCACTGTGGAGCCTGTCACCTCATACAGCAGCCAGGAGAGGATAAACGTACCGCAGGTGCCGGCGAACACGGACAGCAGCTGGTCCGCATACAGCCATGCGAAATTTGGCGGCCATCGCCTCAGCTGTGCGGAATCACCCTCCGCATGTTCCGGGCTCTGCCTATTGATCATGGCTGCCGGTCAGGAATTCGTTCAGCTCCCGTTCATGATGGTGAAGTGACTGCGAATTCCAGGCATAGCTGCCGCCCTTCACCCGGATGAGCCCGGCTGCGCGCAGAACGGCCAGATGATGATGCACCGTCGTTTTCCCCAGCCCCAGGGCGTCGGTCAGCTCCTTCAGCGTCCGGTCCTTCCCGGCGATCAGCTTCAAGGCGCGGAGCCTTTTTTCATCTCCCAGCGCCTTGTAGATCTGCACCAGCCTGGACGGCGGCTCGTAAAGATCCCGGAGCCCCGGCAGGCTGGTCTCGCTGACAGGATAATAGAATACCTTCGTTTGCGGCAGCGAAGCCTCGACGGTAAACGGCCTATAAATGATTTGAGGAATGAGCAGCACCTGCTGAACCCCCGGCTCGGGGGCATACTCCACACCGGTTGCCCTCAGGACAGCCTCCTCAGGTGAAAGCGTCCGAAGCCAGGCCTCCTTCTCCTCCGCATCCCGCTTCAGCACGGCCGCCGTTATCTCCCGCTCGCGTTCCATAAACTCCGCGTCCCACAGCTGCAGCAGAGCAATCAGATGCTCCCTAAGCGTATCGGCATCCGTCGTCATCACATCATGAATCAATTGTGGAAAAAAACGGTGTCCGCGGCAGGCATCCATCATCTCTTCCGCACCAGCAGCGTCTCCTTCCGCCGCCCGTCTGCGGGCTGGCTCCAAAGCTGTCTCCAGGTACGGGAGCACAAGATAGCGGAACTCCTCCCTGCTTAGAGCATGAGCCTCCATTGCAAAGCTATCAATCGTTTCGCCGTTCAAGGAATGCAGCAGCTGGAGCAGCATTTTCCAGGTGTTATGCTCCTGGCAGAACTGAAGCTCGGCTTCGAGCCGGCTGCTGGCTCTTTGGCGCAGATGGGCATAATATTCGCCGGGCTTGTCCAGCGACCCGTGAAGCTTCGGATAGGTCAGCACGGCTGCTCCCAGCGCGCACTCATACCAGATGGAGGACAACACTTTGGCCTCATAGCTCGTTCTTTTAAAGGAAAGATCCAGCAAATTCATCCCCATTCTCCTTCCAAAATTCCATGGTATCGATACCGGTGAATTCCAAAATCTGGACCAATATGTTTTTATTCTAATCGATCAGCTTCATATATTCAATAATTATAGAATATATAATTCTAATTTAATTGAATATGATATGTAAAAATAGAGCCTGATCTATCCCAAGATCAGACTCCGCTTATTTTACTGGTCATGAATTAGTAGGAAGCATACCTTGCCGCATTGGACATCGCCGTCCATACGTCAGGCGTCTCCGCCCCCATATACCAGAAAGCGTAACCGGCTACTCCCCGGTCGGCTGCCATAACATATTTTTTCGTGATGGACCGGCTGTCCTCAATCCATATTTTATGGGTATATCCCTGTTTTTGATATTTGAAAACGTACTGCCCCAGGTTGTCGTCCCAGGTGCGGTTATAGGCCACAGAACGTGTTCGGACGCCCTGCTGTGCCAGGTTCAATTCTTCTGAAGTGGCTCCTCCTTCTTTCAGCGTCCAGTCCCGGGTATAGAATGGAAGGGCCAGGATCGTCTTGGACGATGGTACGGAGCGAAGAAGCTTATCCAGCGCGCTTTCCACCCACGGGTAAGAAGAAACGGACCCGGCGATCGGGTCGCCACCCCAGTGCTCATCGTAACCCATCAGAATGATATAATCCGCCGCCTGTCCCAGCGCCTTGTAATCAAAGGCTTCCGTCCAGTCGGTTCCGAGGTCCGGCGACACGTCGATCGATACGACGCCGCCCACGGTACGCAGGCTTTGGTCCAGCTCCGTCACGAACGCCGTCAGTGCTTCGCGGTCCTGAGGGCTGACATTTTCAAAATCGACGTTGATGCCGTTCAGACCGTACGATTTAACATAAGCGGTCAGCTGTTTGATCACGCTGCTTTTTTTCGCAGGATCGGTCAATATATCGTCCGTCAGCTCGGGATCCGAGTGATTGCCGAGGAGCGCCCACACTTTTTTATGATTCTGCTTCGCCCAGTTCAACAGGCTGGCGTCTACGTGGTTGGACAAGGAGCCGGTCCCCTCCTCCAGAAAAAACCAACGGGGTACGATCGTGTTGACGTTGGATGCCTTCACCTTGGCGATAAACTGGGAGATGGTCAAACCGTTCTGCCATCCGACCTGCAGAGAGGACGCCGGCGTGGAATGGATCGCCTGATCCCATGACGAAATTTGCAGCACGCGGTCAAGCACGGCCGCCGTTTCTTCGCGGGTCATATTAGCTTTGGGGCGGAATTTTCCGTCCGCTCCTTCCATCAGGCCTAGTGAAGCCGCGGCTTTGACATAAGGGCGCGCCCATGCGGAAATGCTCGCGGCATCCTGATACAGCAGCTGCCCTGCGCTGACCGCAGCCGGTTCCTTTTTCAGCGCGCGAACGATCAGGACTGCGGCTTCCTCCCGGGTAATATTCGCCTTCGGCTCAAAGGTGCTGTCGCTTTTCCCCTGAACAATGCCAAGGTTCAGTCCGGCCTGCACCCAGCCGTAATACCAGGATGTGCGCGGAACATCACGAAAAGCCGGGATGTCCCCGTCCACTTCCTTCAATTTAAGCAATCGGTCCGTCATGGCGGTAAACTCGGCACGCGTCACCGTTTTGCGCGGTTCAAACGCTCCCCCTCCCGTTCCTTCAACAACGCCCTCGTGAACGAGGTCGACGATTTCATCCCGGGCGAAGCTCCCCGAAATGTCATGAAAAGGCAGACTCGAGCTGCCGGATGCGGCATATACCGGTCCAGTACTTGCGGCCAGCATGAATGCTGCAAATAAGGTTACTAACTTTTGCGGTTTAATCAAGGGAGGGTGCCTCACTTTTCATAGAATAGATTTTCTTTCATAGAATGCTTACTCTTATCCTATCAAAAAGATGCGGACGATTTGATCGCTAAATATTGGTAGATATGGTATAAAAACCGTCATAGTAAAGTGGAATGAAAACGGGAAGATACGACAGCATTTGCCATGGACAGCCCTGGAAATTAGACTTATATTACTGTAAGCAGGCATCCAGATTGCCGATATGAAGCGGTCGGAAATATAGTTTGGAATGCCATCGACCGATATTATATTTAAGGAGGGATTGTAATGCTGCTGGATCAGCATGAGGCTATTTATTTAAGAGAGCTGGTGGAAGAGGATGCAGAGGCGCTTTTTACGCTGCGCCGAAATAACCGCGACTTTCTTCAGCCCTTCGAACCGATTCGTCCCGAGTCGTTCTGGACGCTGGAAGGACAGGTCAAGGACGTGTGGAACGGCATCACGGGCGCTGAGCTGGATCAGGCTTGTGTACTGGGCATCTTTTTAAAGGAATCGGATCGGCTGATCGGCCGGGTTGCCTTGACGGCATTTGCGCGGGGCGTATTTCAAAACGCCAACATCGGCTACTTTATGGCCCAGGATCAGAACGGAAAAGGTTATATGACCGCGGCCGTCCGCATGAGCGTGGATCATGCGTTTCGAAGCCTCGGGCTGCACCGGGTGCAGGCCGGCGTCATGCCGCGGAACCTGCGTTCGCTGCGCGTGCTGGAAAAAGCAGGCTTCCGCCGGGAAGGCCTTGCGGAGCGGTATTTGCAAATCAACGGCGTGTGGGAGGATCATGTTCTGCTTGCCGTGACGGCGGAAGAATGGCCGGGCCTCGAGCAGGCGGCGGAATAGCGAAGAGCTTAGAAGGAAGGCTTGCGATTTGCCGGACGATCTTGAGTCCTTCGCGTTTCTTTTGTGCGGCATTTGGGCGGAGACCCTTCCCGTGCTACAATGTTACCAGTTACATAGAATGAATAACTACTATACTTTCTGATCTCTTAAAAAACGCAAACACACCAACGGCTGAAAGGTAAACAATATGGAATACTTGTATGAAACAAAAGCGGGCAGCTACGAGGACTACGCCAGCGGCAGGGTACTCTATAATGCCCCCGGCGTGACCTCCTTCCCGGTGCGGCTCGGAAGTGAAATTGTCCAGCGGTGCTTCGGCATCCTGGAGGATCGGGGAATTTCCGGCCCTTATACCCTATACGATCCCTGCTGCGGCGGAGCCTACCTGCTGACCATAACCGGTCTTCTTCACGGAACTCAGGTCCGGCGGATGTATGCCTCGGATGTCGATCCGAATGCCCTGTCCGTCGCGGGCAAAAATTTGGCGCTCCTGACGAAGCAGGGGCTCACCGAACGGGAGCTCCAACTGCGGGAGCTGTACGGAAACTACGGCAAACCTTCGCATAAGGAAGCGCTGGAGAGCTTGGCCCGCCTTGAGTCTGCAGTCTCGGGCCTGACTTTGGACGCAAGCGTCGTTTTTCAGGACAACATTACGGAGCCGCATCACCTGGATCACGTCGATCAGCCGATCCATCTCGTGCTGACCGACCTTCCCTACGGGGATCTCGTCAGCTGGGAAAGCGGCGACGCCGACCCGGTGTCCGCTTTATTTGAGCATATCTATCCGCTGCTCAGCAGCGAAGGTGCGGTCGTCGCGATGATCGCGGACAAAAGCCAAAAGCTTGGGCACGCCCGTTATAAGCGGCTTCAGCATTTCAAGGTCGGCAAGCGGCAGGTGGCGATCTTTGAACCGATCCGGGAAACGAAGGCTTGATGTGCCTGAAATGACCGCTGCCAGTATATAAATGCAGCAAAGGACAGCCCGCCGGCTGTCCTTTTTCTGTTCATTCTTCGCGGGCTGGCTTCAGCCCAAATGTTTGACCATATGATAATACACATGGCCGTTAATCATAATGTTTTTATCGGTCTGATATCCGAGCTTCAGGTACAGCGAATGGGCCTTCGTGTTATCCGTGACAACCGCCATGGCGATTTTAGCGTATCCGTATGCACTTGCCCGTTCCTCGGCTGCCCGAATCAGGGACGTGCCGATCCCCCGTCCGCCATACTCCGGCGAGACCGAAAGCGTGTCGATGTAATATTCGTCGAGGTCCGCTTCCTTATCCAGCTGCAAATCCGGGTTCTGCTTCATGGTACGCAGCCTCGCAAGGATGGGCCGGTCCAGCTCCGCCGCCTGATCGCCTCCATATGCCACCACAAGGCCTACCGGACGTTCATCCAGTTCTTTCACCAGCGTCTGATTGTAGCTAAGACGGCCTTCCTCGGCGGCAAAATAGGCTTCAAGCGCGGCCAGCACGGACTCCTCGCTGTCCTCTCCGGTTAATTGATGCGCAACATCGTGCAGCGCATCGTACAGCAGCCGGGCGGCATGATGCGCGTCTTCTCGTTTTGCGGGTCTGATTGTCATAGCTTCCTCCATCATAGCAATACATAGGGTTAATCTGCCCAGGAAATTCCATTCCTGTGTGCAGGCACAATCCCTTCTATTATAGAGTTTCCCACGACGCGGAACAAATTTCAGCAGCCAGCCGCGCAGCCTCCTGCCACGCTACCTCAGTCCGTCCACCGGCCCTGCGGTCTGTCCACTCGACGACGCCTTCCCCGGCCCGTTTGCCTACGACAATGCGAAGCGGCAGGCCGATCAAGTCGGCATCCTTGAACTTCACGCCCGGCCGCTCCTCCCGGTCATCGACGAGGCATTCCACGCCCTGCCGCGCAAGCTCCTTGGCAATCTGGTCCACGACCGCCGCCTGTTCCGGATCCTGGGCGGAGACGGGAATCAGATGCACAGAATACGGGGCAATGCCGAGCGGCCAGCACATCCCTTGTTCCGCGGGCGATTGCTCGGCCACTGCCGAAAGGAGGCGGGAAACGCCGATGCCGTAGCAGCCCATGATCATCGTCTGCTCCCGGCCGGCTTCGTCCGTATATCCGGCATCGAGGACGCTGCTGTATTTGGTGCCCAGCTTGAAGACGTGACCTACTTCGATGCCTTTGGCAAAATGCAGCGTCTCCCCGCAGTTCGGACAGCGGTCCCCCTCCTGCACGCTGCGGTAATCGCCGATGTGCGCCGGCTGAAAATCCCGGAACGGCACCACGTTCCGCACGTGCGCATGTTCCTCCCCTGCTCCGGCTGCCGCGCCGCCGTGCAGCACGGCATCGCGGTCCAAATATACAGGGATATCAAGGCCGACAGGCCCAGCATAACCGTGAGGCGCTCCCGTCACCTTCAGCACCTCCTGCGGGTCGGCGAGTTCAAGCGTCACGCACCCAATCGCTGCGGCAAGCTTATTCTCGTTGACTTCATGATCTCCCCGTACGACGGCAGCGACTGGCTTATCGTCAGCCATATAAATCATCGTCTTCAAAATATGTGATGAAGGCACCCCAAGGAAGGCGCTCACTTCTTCGATCGTCCTTGTGTTCGGCGTGGCGACTTTTTCGATGGCGGGAGCTTGGCTTTCCGCTTCATCCGCCGCACGTTCTCCGGCAGCCGCAGCGGCCTTCTCCAGATTGGCCGCATACCCGCAGGCCATGCAGCTGACGATCGTATCCTCGCCGATTTCCGCGGGCGCCATGAACTCGTGCGTTTCCCCTTCACCGCCGATGGCTCCCGCCTCCGCTTCCACCATGCTGAACTTCAGGCCGCAGCGGGTGAAGATGCGGCGGTAAGCATCCCGGACCGCCTGATAGGTCCGGTCCAGCTCCTCCCAGCTGCGGTCAAACGAATACGCATCCTTCATCAGGAACTCGCGCCCCCGGAGCAATCCGAAGCGCGGACGCCGCTCATCCCGGAACTTCGTCTGGATTTGGTACAGGCGAAGCGGGAGCTTGCGGTACGTATTCACCTCGCTCGCGGCAAGCGCCGTGATGACCTCCTCATGCGTCGGTCCGAGCACAAACTCGCGCTCATGCCTGTCCTGCAGGCGGATCAGCTCCGCCCCGTAGGCCCCGTACCGTCCGGAGCGCTCCCACAGCTCGGCCGGCTGCATCGCCGGCAGGTGCAGCTCCTGGAACCCGGCCTGGTCCATTTCTTCGCGGACGATTGTCTGAATCCGGCGCAGCACGCGCCAGCCAAGCGGCAGGTAACTGTAAATTCCCGCAGCCAGCTGCCGGATAAAGCCCGCCCGGAGCAGCAGCTGGTGGCTTCGCGCTTCCGCTTCGGCAGGCGCTTCGCGCAGCGTTGGGATCAGCAGGGACGTTTGCTTAATAATATAACGGCTCATCGCCGATCAGCCTCCTCGTATCTTTTAATGCAGCACATATTCGCGACAAACACAAACTCAATCTCAAACAACAAAAAACACATCCGTCCTGAAGGGACGAATGTGTTCGTGGTACCACCCTGTATTCAACCACCGCAAGCACGGCAGTCCTTAATTGGCAACATAACGGGATCACCCGGCCATGAATACTCGAACCTGCAGATTCTTTCATCACGGCAGCTACAAGACGGGAAGCTCATGTCCGTGCGCGGAAACCTTTCAGCCAGGGGGTTTCTTCTCTGGAAAACGCCGGTCCTCATGAACTGTTACTCTTGATCATCGCTTTGAAAATTTGACAAACCATGGTTTGTTTTTTCCATACTTTACAGGATGATCAAGACCGATGTCAAGAGCCGGATATCACTTCATTTTCTGCAAGAGCTGCACCCGGTAGGCTTCGCTTTCGAGCGACTGAATCTCTTTGTACTCGGCGTCGGTCAGCACTTTCGGCTCGCCCACCGCCTTGGCGGCGAGGTATACCTTCGCGCTTTCTTCCACCACTTCGGTCCGGTAGTACGCTTCGCGCAGATTTTTCCCGGTCGTCACGAGTCCATGATTTTCGAGCAAAATCGAGTTGTTATCCCCGACTTTCTCCGCGACCGCATTGGCCAGCAGATCGGTCGTCGGCAGCACGTAGGGCACAAAGGCGATGTCGCCAACAAGCGCGGCCTGGTCCGGGAACAGCATCGGCAGCTCCTTCGAGACCAGCGTCAACGCGATGCAGTGGGCCGGATGGGTATGCACGATCGCCTGGATATCCGGATTGACCCGGTAGGCAAACAGATGCATCAGTACCTCTGATGACGGCCGCACCTCTTGATCCAGCACGTTGCCGGAGTCGATCTCCACCCGGATCCACTGCTCCGGCTCAATGTCTTCGAGTGCAAACCCGCTCGGAGACAGCAGCATAATGTTACCCGCTTTCGCGCTAATGTTCCCGCCCGGTCCCACTACCAGCCCTTTGGCTACGGTTTTCCGGGCATACTTGGTCAACTCTTCCCTGACTTGCTGTTCAAGTTGCACAGTCATTTCTCTCCACTCTCCTTTATAGAGGTTGTTCAAAAAGTCCGCTTTTGATAAGAAAACCAATCGAGGCCAATCAAGGATGAATGACCGCGATTAAAATGTAGGTTTTCTTGCGATATAGAATTTCATCAGCTCTGCTGATAACGAATAAATTCTATATCTAACACGAAGTAAATCGGGAAGCTGATTCGGCATCGAATCTTGAATTCAGCCGGGCCTTCCGGTGCTCACGTACCCACACGTACGCTCTGCTCCTCAGTCCCTAGCTTCATCCAATCTTCTCGGTGCTGAAAACCGACCTTTTTGAACACACACTTATACCGTCTCTTGACGTTTAAAAAGCTTCACGTACTGCTGGTAGCGTTCCTCCCACATCGCCGCATCCTCCGGCAGGTAGGTTTCCGGCGGAAAGGATTCAAGAACGACCTGCCGGATCTCGGCAAGGTCCTTCACTTCGCCGTGCGCCAGCGCCTGCATCATCAGATTGCCGATGGCCGTGGCTTCCACCGGCCCGGCAATCACCGGACGGCCGGTAACGTTGGCCGTCAGCTGGCACAGCAGCCGGTTCTGGATGCCGCCGCCGACGATATGAATATGCTCCATCCGCTCTCCGGCGAGCTTCTCGATTTCGTCCAGCGTCTGGCGGTATTGAAGCGCCAGACTTTCGACAATGCAGCGGACGATGGCCGCGCGGGATTCCGGCACCTTCTGCCCGCTGTCCCGGCAGTATTCGCGGATCCGCTGCGGCATGCCGCCCGGCGGCAGGAAGACGGCGTCGGCAGCGTCGATATAGCTGCCGTTCTCCGGTGCCGACAGCGCCAGCTCGGTCAGCTCGTCGTACGTGAGCGGCGTGCCTTCCAGCGCCCACGTGCGACGGCACTCCTGCAGCAGCCACAGCCCCATGATGTTCTTGAGCAGCCGGATTTTGCCGCCCGCTCCCCCTTCATTGCTGAAGAGGCTGTCCCGGCTGTAATCGCTGAGCGCCGGCTGATCGAGCTCGATGCCCATCAGCGACCAGGTTCCGGAGCTGATGAAGGCATACGGGGCAGCCCCCGCCGGAACGGACGCCACCGCGGCCGCCGTGTCGTGGCCCGCCGCGGCGATCACCGCCATGTCCGGCACCTGCAGCTCCTCGCGGATGTCCTGCCGCAGCTGTCCCAGCATCGTTCCCGGCATCACGATCTCCGAGAACAGCGATTCCGGAATGGACAGCGTGTTCAGAATGCCGCTATGCCATGTACGGCTGCGCGGATCGAGCAGTCCGCTCGTGCTGGCAATCGTATATTCATTGGCCATGACGCCAGACAAATAGTAATGGAACAGATCCGGCATCATCAGCATTTTTAACCCGTCCGCCCCATAGCCGGAGCGGACCTTCTCCTCGGCATACAGCTGATAAATCGTGTTGATCGAGGAGGAGCGGATGCCGGTCATCCGGAACAATTCTTTTTCCGGAATCGCCGAGAACACTTCCGGCATGACCTGCTCTGTCCGCAGGTCCCGATAATGATAAGGGTTGCCGGCCAGTCTCCCCTTGGCATCCACCAAGCCGTAATCAACACCCCAGGTGTCCACCGCCACCGATACCGGGGCACCGCCCGCCATCCGCCGGGAAGCGTGAATGCCCTGCTTCAGCTCATGGAACAGCCGCAGAAAATCCCAGTGGAAATGGTCCCCGAGACGAACCGGTTCGTTACTGAAACGATGCACCTCGTTAACGGTCAGCGTTCGGCCATTGAATGCACCCGTCACGGCGCGTCCGCTGCTTGCCCCGAAATCCACCGCCAGCATGTGTAAGGATTGCGAACCCATTAGCCTCACCTCGCCCGTAGAAAATGCTTACTTGTACAGCGGTCCGAAGTTTTGGCAGGCCCGGAAGTCCGCTCCCTCCGGATCGCTTGTTCCGAACAGCCCCCAGGCTCTCGGACGGAATACCTGCTCTTCCGAAACGTTGTGCATGCTCACCGGAATGCGCAGGATCGAAGCCAGTGTGATCAGGTCCGCGCCGATATGTCCGTAGCTGATCGCACCGTGGTTGGCTCCCCAGTGATCCATCACGGAATACACGTCTTTGAACGCTCCCTCGCCCGTCAGGTTCGGGGCAAACCAGGTGGTCGGCCACGTCGGGTCGGTCCGCTGATCCAGCTTGTCATGCACTTCCTCAGGAAGGTCGACCGTATATCCTTCGGCAATTTGCAGGACAGGACCAAGCCCTTTGACCAGGTTCAGCCTGGACATCGTTACCGGCATGCCGCCGCGCGTCAGGAAGTCGGACGAGAAGCCGCCCCCGCGGAAATATTCCACTGCCGCCGGGCGCCAGGACGTGGCCTTGAGGCAGTTGTCCGCGTCCTCCTGCGTAATTTCCCAGAACGGCTTCAAGGCAGGCTTGCCGTCCTTCATCTGCTCCCCGGTACCATCCAGCGCCGCCGGTCCGGAGTTAATCAAATGCAAGAGGCCGTTCGCCGCGGCTCCGCCGAGCTCATGACCGGTCACCCGTTTCACCGCGTCGGGACTCCAGTATGTACGGACGTCGGCAAAGATTTGGGCGGTATTCGTCAGCAGGTATCCGAAGAGCATCGATACGCCGTTCAGGCTGTCATTTTCGGTAGCCACCAAATAAGGCGCCCGGATGCCGTTCCAGTCGAACGAGGAATTCAGAATCGCTTCATGGAAGTCACCGTTCGGGAAGTGGTCTGTCCACTGCCGCTGTCCCTGGAAGCCGGACACGATCGCGTGATGGCCCATGGCCTCTTCTTCAAAGCCGAGCTCAGCCAGACGCGGATTGCCCACCATCAGGTCGCGTACGATCTGCGTCATTTTGACAACCGTCTCCCAGTCCTTATCCTTCTTCTCGCGCGAAGTCCGGATCGCTTCAGGATTGTTGTCCGGCCCCTCATTGCAGTTCTCCTTCACCCAAGCCATGGCCAGCTTGAACTCTTCCGGATCGTAAATCTCCTCTTCGATCCGCCGCGTAATTTCCGACATGTCCACGTACTCGTTGCGCATGCCCAAATATTCCTGGAAGAAGTCCGGATCGATCATCGAGCCGGCGATGCCCATCGACACCGAGCCGATGGCCAGGTAGGATTTGCCCTTCATCGTTGCAGCAGCCAGACCGGCTCTGGCAAAACGCAGCAGCTTCTCCTGCACGTCGGCAGGAATCGAAGGATCGTTCAGATCCTGCACGTCACGCCCGTAAATGCCGAACGCCGGAAGTCCCTTCTGCGCATGGGCAGACAATACGGCGGCCAAATAGACCGCTCCCGGTCTTTCCGTACCGTTGAATCCCCATACCGCCTTCGGAATCGAAGGATCCATGTCCATCGTTTCCGTACCGTAGCACCAGCATGGCGTCACGGTGATGGATACGCCTACGCCGGCTTTGGCGAATTTGTCGGCGCAAGCCGCCGCTTCCGCCACGCCTCCGATGCAGGTGTCCGCAATGACGCATTCTACCGGAGAGCCGTCAGGGTAGCGAAGCTGTTCGCCCAGAAAAGCAGCGACCGACTTCGCCAGATTCATCGTCATATCCTCCAGGGACTCCCGAACCCCCTTCCGTCTGCCGTCGATCGTCGGCCGGATGCCGATCTTGGGGAAGCCGTGCTTCCATCTTTCATTCTGGTTGGACATCGTTTGTTTCCTCCTCAGCTTTTCTTATGATTTCTCATTGCTTACGATTGGGTTACCGGTAACCCTAAAATAAAAAAATATACAGCCTTCCAATCCGTCGTTCCTATGAAAAACGTCAATCGGCATGCATTTTGGGAATACAGAACAAGCCTGAAGGAAAGCGACATGGATCGATCGGAGCACCGTCACAAAACCGAAACACGTGCTGATCTCTTCAAAAAAAGAAGGCTGCTTTCCTGAAATTTCAACGCTGCTGCTCTATATGACATACCGGTCCCGCTGCCTCGTCCGCTCTTTAGATCGTCCTAAGCTCCAGGTACAAAACGCCTTGCATGATTGCTTGAATTGGATCTGCTGCATTGATGCTGGGTCAAATGCTCAAAAAAATGTATAATGAGTTATCGGTAACTTTAAAATAACAATGAAAGCGATTACTGTCAATCCGTATTTTCTTTTATCTGGGCGGTTCTGATAGAATATACAGCAAAGAGGGGTTTACATTGGTAACAATTTACGATATAGCGCAAATGGCCAACGTCTCGGCCATGACGGTCTCCAAGGTCATCAACAACACCGGGCGGATCAGTGAGGAGACACGCCGCAAAGTCAAAAAAGTGATGGAAGAACTTAATTACATACCGAATTCAAATGCCCGGAGCCTTGTCCTGCAGCAGACCCAAATTCTGTCCCTGCTCATCACGGACATCACCAACCCGTTCTATACGAGCCTGGCCCGCGGTGCCGAAGACGGTGCCAAACAGTACGGCTACCGCCTTCTGTTCGGCAACAGTGACGAGGATTACGCGAAGGAAAAGGATTATGTCGACATGATCCTGTCCACGCGGGTCGATGGCGTGCTGTTTGCTCCTGCAGGGGACCTGTCGCTGAAAAATCTCGAGAAGCTGCGGGCTCACAACATCCCGTTCGTCATTATGGACCGGGCGGTGCCCGGAATCGAGTCGGATATGATCTGCGGAGACAGCAAGGAAGGCGCCCGGAAGCTTGTCGATTACCTGATCGGGCTGGGCCATCGCCGCATCGCGCTTGTCAACGGCTCACTCGACGTCTCTACGGCCCGGCTCCGTTATGAGGGATACGCGGAGGCGTTGGCCCTTCAGGGCATCCCGTTGGATGAGACGCTCATCATCCACCAGAACTACCGCGATTACCATGCGGATGATCATCTGGAGCAGCTGCTCGAGCAGCCTTCCCCTCCGACCGCGATTTTTGCGGCCAACAACGTATTGGCGGTCGGTGTAATCCGGGATCTGCGTGAGCGCGGCATCCGGGTGCCGGAGGACATCTCCGTCGTTTGCTTTGACGACCTCGATCTCTCGTCGGCGCTGGACCCGTTTCTGACGGTGGCGGCACAGCCGGCTTACCAGTTTGGCGCCATGGGCATACAGCTGCTGGTGGAGCGGATTCGGGGCAGCTCGGTTCCGGAGTCCCGCAAGGTAATTTTGCCGTCGGAGCTGGTGATCCGCTCGTCTGCCAAACCTATCTAAGTCACAGCAAGAGGTGAGTTTCATTTTACAAAAAAGCATGACCCGGGGGCATTGGTCCAAACGGCTGCTCACGCCCCCCAAAATTCTGGTATTCGGGTTTCTGATCATGATCGCTGCCGGGACCCTGCTTCTGACGCTGCCGGCAGCCTCGGCTACCGGCATCTCGATCGGGCCCCTGAACGCGCTGTTCACGGCAACTTCAGCCGCCTGCGTGACCGGCCTTACGGTCGTCGACACGGGAACGGCTTTTTCCGTGTTCGGACAAACCGTCATTCTGCTACTGGTCCAAGTCGGCGGCATCGGCTTCATGACGATGGCAACGCTGATCGCGCTCGTGCTGAATAAGCGGATTTCGCTGAGAGAGCGGCTGGTTTTGCAGGAAGCGCTGAACCACGGCACCATCGACGGCGTAGTCCGGCTGGTCAAGAAGGTTATTCTGTATTCCCTGCTGATCGAAGTGGCGGGGGCACTGCTGCTTGCGGTCCATTATGTCTTCTCCCTTTCTCTGCCGCCGGGCAAGGCCGTCTATTTCGGTGTCTATCACAGCATCTCGCTGTTTAACAACGCCGGATTCGATTTGATGGGAAGCGTGCAGGGACCGTTCAGCGGTATGGCCTCCTTCGTGAGCGACCCGTATATGAATATCGTCCTGATGGCACTTATTTTTCTGGGCGGGATCGGCTTTATCGTCCTGTCAGACCTGCTGGAATACCCGAAGGTCCGCAAAATCTCACTGCACAGCAAGGTTGTGCTCAGCGCGACGGCGGTGCTTGTCTTCGTCGGCGGCCTCATCATTTTCCTGATGGAGGTCAACAATCCGCGAACGTTGGGTCCGCTTAATACAGGTGGCAAGATTTGGGCTTCGCTGTTCCAATCGGTGACGACCCGCTCCGGCGGTGTCAATACGGTCGATATCGGCGGCCTTCACCAGTCAACGCAGTTCTTCATGATCCTGTTGATGTTCATCGGCGCAGCTCCCGGCTCGACCGGAGGCGGCATCAAAATTACGACGTTTGTGCTGCTCCTCGGTGCCGTGCATGCTATGATCCGCGGTCGGGAGGATGTCGTCCTGTTCCGCAAACGGATCGCCAAGGATGTGGTGTACAAAGCCATCACGCTGACGCTCCTTTCCATTCTGCTGATCATCCTGTTTGCCATGCTGCTGTCGGTGACGGAAGACCATGATTTTATGTCAATCCTGTTTGAATCGGCTTCGGCCTTCGGCACGACAGGCATCTCCATGGGACTGACCACCGAGCTCAGCCCCTTCGGCAAGGTATGGGTGATCTGCCTGATGTACCTGGGCCGATTGGGTCCGCTTACCCTTGCGTACGCGCTGACCCGGGACAACAAGAAGGAGCCGTACAATCATCCGGAAGGGAAAATCATTATCGGTTAAACCCGTTGCGGGTCTCAACCTTATGCGGGGATTGCAATTTTTGGAGATGAGGCTGTCAATATGAGTATTGAGCAACAAATGTATGATGAAGTTATTGAACTTATCAGAAAAAGGTATCCGACAGGCTGGGGCGGTGCTGCAGCCGTCCGTCTTATAGACGGAACGATCCTCACCAGCGTGGCTCCCGAAGTCATCAACGACTCCACTCATCTGTGTATGGAGACGGGCGCTATATTAGAAGCCCACAAGCTGAACAAGAAAGTAACGCATTCCATCTGCTTGGCACGGGATGACGAGATGTCGCCGTACAAGGTGCTCTCTCCTTGCGGGGTGTGCCAGGAACGTTTATTTTATTGGGGTCCAGACGTGAAATGCGCCGTCACGGTCCCGGGCGGCGAGCTCGTCTTCAAAACGTTGGCGGAAATTCAGCCGTATCACTGGAGCACTGCTTATGACGATCTGAAAGAAAAATGGACGACGTCCTGATGCACTGCCGAATGCCAAAAGAGGCTCCCCTTCATGGGGAGCCTCTTTGTCATACCGCCGACTTCATTACATCAGCTTCTGAATTTCATCCTTCAGCACCTCGGACTGCGGTCCGAACACCACCTGGACGGCGCCTTTGCCAAGCCGCATGACGCCGGAAGCGCCGAGCTGCTTCAGTCCTTGATCGTTGACGACCGACTCGTCTTTGACGACAAGACGCAGACGGGTAATGCATGCATCGATACTCTCGATGTTGTCCGTGCCCCCGATATTTGCGAGCACTCTGGCTGCCTTGCTGTCCGATGCCGCAACGCCCGCATCTGCTGCGCCGCCTTCTATTGCTTCGTCCGCCACCTGAACATCATCCTCCCGACCCGGCGTTTTCAGGTTGAGCTTCACGATCATCACCCGGAACAGGACGTAGTACACGACCGCGAAGACCAGACCTACCGGAATGAGCAGCAGCGGCTTGGTGGACAGCGGATAGTTCAGCGCATAGTCGATAAATCCGGCCGAGAATCCGAAGCCGAGCTTCACGCCCAGCGCATACATCACGTAACCGGCCACCCCCGCCAGCACTGCATGTATACCATATAGTACAGGAGCGACGAACATGAATGCAAATTCAAGCGGTTCCGTGATCCCTGTCAGGAATGAAGCGACTGCGGCACCGATAAAGATTGAGGCCACCGCCTTGCGCTTCTCCTTCTTGGCGGTATGGATAATAGCTAGTGCCGCTGCCGGCAGGCCAAACATCATAATCGGGAAGAAGCCGGTCATGAACATGCCCGCGGATTTGTCTCCCGCAAAGAACCGGTACAGGTCGCCGTGAACGACCTTACCTGCCGCGTCGGTATAATCCCCGATCTGGAACCAGACGATCGAGTTGATAATATGGTGCAGGCCGAACGGAACGAGCAGGCGGTTTGCGATCAAATATACCGCGCTGCCGATTCCTCCGAGGCTGACGATCCAGCGGCCGAACGTATCCAGCACGTCCTGGATTGGCCCCCAGATGAGGCCGAGAACGATGCCGACGAATACCATCGTGACGGACGTAATAATCGGCACAAAGCGTTTGCCGCCGAAAAATCCGAGCCAGTCCGGCAGCTTGATTTTATGAAAACGGTTGTATAAAAAGGCGGAAATCAGACCGACGATGATGCCTCCGAGAACCCCTGTGTTAAGCTCCGCGCCTTTATCCATAACAGTCGTAAACGCAAGCGGTACCTTAACCAGCACCTTTAAGAGAATAATGTGGCCGATGACGGCAGAGAGCGCAGCGACAGCGTCACCCGTCAATCCGATAGCCACCCCGACGGCAAAGATGAGCGGCAGGTTATCGAAGATCGTCGATCCGCCGGCATCCAGAAACGGTGCAATGTAGTGGTTCAGGAACCATCCCACCTGGTTGCCCAGGTGGAAGTCCTTAATATAGTCGATGTTGCCAAAACGCATCAGAATCGCCGCCGCCGGCAGCGTCGCCACCGGAAGCATCAGCGACTTCCCGATTTTTTGCAGAAATGCTAGCATGTTCTGTCATCCCTTTCTCGTTCGAAAGTAGCTTTAGGATTTAAGCGTAACGCTCAGGATTTCGGACTGTCCGGCGGTTACCGCCCCCAGCTTCGTTTCCATCTGCTCCACTTTGTCTTCGCTGTTCGTGATAATGACTGGCGTTACGGTCGGCAGACCTGCCGCGCGAATCGCCTCCATGTCGAATTCGATCAGCGTTTGCCCCGCCTTCACCTTGTCTCCCGTGTTGACATGGCTTGTAAATCCGCTGCCTTTCAGCCCTACTGTGTTAATGCCGATATGAAACAGGAACTGCAGGCCGTTCTCATGCTCTACAATGACCGCATGCTTGGACTTGATCACGTGAGCCACGACACCGTCAAACGGAGCGATCAGCTTGCCGTCGGCAGGCTCAATGGCGAGCCCTTTGCCCATATGTCCGCCTGCAAAAGCTTCATCCGGGACCTGATCAAGCGGTACTGCCGTACCCGTAAGCGGGGACGTAATCTCTAACGTTTGCTGTTTTTTGGATTTCCATTTTGAAAACATGAATATTCCTCCTTGACGAAATCTGCGTGAATCTCCGATCGGTTGTCATCATCCGGGCTATGAAAAAAGGATCTTTTCCATTATGTCCAGGAACGGATGAACTATGTGGAACCTGGTATATGCTTGCGGTTGGAAGCTGCCTGAGAACATAACCTTTGAAACGGAAGCGATTTCAAAACGTTGGGAGCTCCCTTCAATGCCACACACTCCTCCCCAAAAGACCAACAAAAAAAGCCAAGAATAGACTCCACGCAGGAATCGATTCTTGGCTCATGCCCAATGTTAAGGTAACACGCCAATTTCAAGTATTCACTTATGTGCCTATATTAAAACAAGATACAGCGATACGTCAATAGCCAATCTATTCAATTTTGTATCCTGGTCGATAAGCCCTTATTCTGGATTGTTACTCAGGCTGTGGATACGGCTGCGATTGCGCCTGCATCTGTGACTGAGGCTGCAACTGCGGCTGTGATTGCGGTTGTGATTGCGGTTGTGATTGCGGTTGTGACTGTGACTGCGGCGGTGTCTGCGCTTCCGAACCTTGCTTATTCCGACTGCGAAAATTCCCAACGATCAGCAGCGCTGCCGGTATAACGAATCCCGGGAACACCGCCATCATCGGGTAAACAATTCCGGACCATTCCAGCTCCGCCGTATTCCGAAGAACCCAAAGGGACAACGGCAGCAGCAAAAAGAAAAAGGGAATCACCAAGCTCTTGTAATTTATTACGTCAAAGCACTGCACGGTTGTAATCACAGTACCATAGAAGCAAATCAGAAGCTTCATGAACGATGTAATCAGCCAGATAATGCCCACAATGACCTCTGCCCGTTCCAACACCCGCTCAATCCGGATCTCGCGTGCCACGTCATAGACAGCATAAGGAGATCGGGCCGTCATGTCCACGCCAAGCACCATGATCGTGATTACGCTGAGCAGTGCGCCGGAGATCAGAGTCCCCACGCTGGTGACATAAAAATATTTTTTTATTTTTTGCTGGTTTTGTACAAACGGGATCAGCAGGAGGCAGATGGAAATTTCCAGCGAAGGGAAACCTAGCAGCGGATAACCCGCCTTAATCGCCGGCATTACCCCTTCGGGAAACATCGGAAACAGCTCGCCCGGATGCATTTTAGGAATCAAGAGCAGCGCTGTAATGACAAAAACGCCCATCGCCCATGGATACAAAATTTCCCCCGTCCTTCCAATGACTTCAATCCCTAAATAGCAGCCGTAAAGCACCGGGATCAAGATAACCACCATATTAACAACCAGCGGCGTTTGAGGGAGTACGACCGAACCGATAAAATTGCCGATATTCCGTGCCACATAGGCAGTCAAAATCAAAAAATAAAACATATATACGACTGCTATGGCCGAACCGAACCATTTACCAGTCAGTACGCGGCCGTACTCGATAATCGTCTGTTTCGGATACCGAAAACCGAGTTTCATATAGAGCGTAATGAGACCGAGCTGAATGATTCCAACAATGATGACGCTGAACCAGGCGTCTTGTCCAGCAATGGACACAAGCGTATGCGGCTGAACGAGCGCGGCCGTGCCGATAATATACAAATACATCAGCAAAGCAAACTGCAGAGCCGAAATTTTGCCCTTATCCATGGATCACCTTGCCCTCCGACACCCATTGCATGACCGGCTTGGCGATAGGTCCGAAAACATGGCCCATCACGATCACAAAAGACGGCAGCGGGATGTCCATGATCAGCATGATATACAAAAACCCACCGAACAGCATGATCGTCGTTGAAATCCATAGTTCCTTTTTTGACGCCTTCCGCCTGAGCGCAATAAAATTCAGGATCACAGCCACAAAGATGGCTGCAGTAATGATATAATCGGGACCCATAAGAAACACCTCACTTCATATTTTGCAGATAGGATTGATTGCGGACTCCCGTCGAATAGATCTCCATATCGGCACTTACGACCGTCCGGATTTCGGGGAACAGCGTGTCCCATTCTTTCTTATTGGCTTTCCAGTATGACGGGCTGGCCTTATATACCAGGTTCCCATATCCCAGAGCATCACTGTCCAGTTCATGCTGAAGGGTCGAAATGGTGCCGTTCACCATCTTGATAACCTGCTGTTCGGCTTCTTTTTCCAGCCAGCTGATCGTTTCCTTTTTATCCACCTTGACTTTGTGGCTGTTCACATCAAACACATTCGCCTTCTGCTTGATATGGATGACGACTTCAGGCTTGCCCCGGCTGAACCGGGCTTTCACCGAGGCCTTGCTGTGAAGGATCGCGACATGTACCTTTCCATCCTCAACGGGAATCGGTACGACAAGCCGCTGCACTTTATTTTTGATGATGGCAAGCCCCTTGGATTCGCTTTGGTTCAAATAACCCACCAGCTTTCCGTTTTTGAACACAGCCATATTTCCGATTCGCAAATAGCCGTCAGGTGAAATCTTCTCTACATTTTCCTTCGTTCCCGCCTTTTCAGGATCACCGACAAACTCAACGCTGCCGGTGACGGCCATTGCCATGGGATTGTCCAATGTGAGAATAAAATCCTTCATACTGACGGGATAGGCTGCGCTGGCCCGCTTATTGTAGCTTTCTAGCGTTTTGTACAATTGCTTCACCGGCAATTTCTCCATGTTCGTCAAAGTTTCCAATACTTGGGCCGCTGTCCCGTGTTTCGCGACAAGCATAGAAAAATCGATCCGGATTTCCGGGTCCCGGTCAATCAAATCGAATAAATCGTCAACCCCTTTTTTCGCCAAATCCTCACCGATAATCATCATTTGGTTGTGGGCGAAGTAAAACCGGCGCGGCGCGACATTATCCATATTCTGCAATGCATCCAGAAACGTCTTTCCCCTTCCGATATATTTCGTCACCGGAATGCCGCTGGTTCCACCGCCTCCGCCCGGACTGCTCTCCGAAGCCTGGCTGGGCACCACCACCTGTAGAGTCACGAGTATGTTATCCGGATTGTCGGGATCTTCGTCCAGTCCAATTCCCAAAACGATGGAGAGCTGGTCCAGAAACTTGATATCCCAGCAGCCTGACAGGGACAGCAAGAGCACCAGACATATAGTGATATGGCAGATCCGTTGAAACATATCAGCGCTCTCTCCCTTCATGGCCAAATCTCGAATACATTAATCCGGTTACACTTCGCTCGGATCCTGTGTTTGATGCGGCTCATTCTCGTCCCTGTCCGCCTGTTGATTGCCCATCGCGCCTTCCCGGAACCGGACCGGGTTATTCCTGCTGATCAGCTTAGGTCTCTTCTTCATATAATCCTGAGGCATGCGCAGCATTGAATCTTTCATATCCGGATAGATCATCGGCGCATACGGAGCCAAATAAGGAACATTAAGAGACTTAAGACTGCATAGATGCAGAACAAGGATCAGCAGCATACAGGCAATCCCGTAGATACCAAACATCGATGCCGCAATCAGCATGACAAAACGGAGCATCCGTGCGGCAATCCCGATGTTATAGGCCGGGGACACGAAACTCGCAATGGCCGTCAGCGATACGACGATAACGACGACCGGGGAGACGATCCCGGCTTCGACTGCGGCCTGCCCCAGTACCAGGCCCCCCACGATCGAAATGGTGTTCCCGACGGACCGGGGCATCCGCACGCCGGCTTCCCGCAAAATTTCAAAAACCGTTTCCATGATAAAGGCCTCGACAAAGGCGGGAAAAGGAACCCCCTCCCGCTGCACTGCCAGCTTCAGCAGCCAGGAAGTCGGAATCATCTCTTGGTGAAATCCGATGATGGCCACATAAAAGGAAGGAAGCAGCAGGCCGATGAGAAACGAGAAGTATCGCAGAAACCGAATTAAACTCCCCACATCAAACCGGTTGTAATAGTCTTCCGCCGCCTGAAAGAACATATTAAAGGTGGAAGGAAGCAGCAGAACAAACGGGGTTCCGTCAACTAGGATCGCTATCCGGCCTTCCAGCAGGCTTGCGGCGATCACGTCAGGACGTTCGCTGTGATAGATGGTTGGAAAAATCGTCTTATTCGTATTTTCGAGAAGCTCCTCAATATACCCCGACTCCAGGACGCCGTCGATATCAATGACAGAGAGACGCTTCCGGACCTCGTCCACATTTTTTTCGTCCACGATACCGTGAATATACATGATGCCTACGTCGGTTTGCGTCACTCTCCCCAGCTGCATTTCTTCCAGCCACAGATTGGGACTTTTGATTTTCCTTCTGAGCAGCGCCGTGTTCGTTCGAAGCGATTCCGTAAAGCCTTCGCGCGGGCCTCGGATGACCGTCTGCGACTCCGGCTCGGTGACGCTCCGCCGTTCTCCGCCTTTGGTGCTGGCGATAACCGCACTGCCAATCCGATCGATAAAAAGCAGCGTATCTCCGGACAGCAGATGCAGGTACAGCTTGCTCCAATCAGAGATCTGGTAAATCTCACCGGCGGCCAGCGCCTTTTCCTTGAACTGCTGCAAAAATTTCCTGTCTTCTTCTGACGTTATGCCTCTATACCCACCATGAGAATCTTCTTCGAGCTCGTCTTCGGCCTCGTATCGGGCTTCGCCTTCTTTTCGTCCTTCCTCCGCATCCCGCTCCAATTCCCATGCTTCTACAAGCTCTGCTTCCGATGCGAACTGCTTGATTTCGTTCAAGACAGTTTCAATCGCAAACTCCGAAACCGATGTCGGGTCTACCAGACCGTCAACATATACAAAAGCAACTTTCCTGCCGAAGTTCCGGGCAAGGATTTCACGGATGACTATATCACCGCTTCCTCCCATGTCCCTTTTCAAACGATCCAGATTGCTTTTTAAATCAGAGGACAGCCTGTCCGGGTGCAGCTCTGCCGGATCCGTCCCCGCGGATTCCTGATACGGTGCGCCGTTCTTCCCAGCCCGGTTTGAAGGCTGCTGTTGTGTTGAAGCATTACGGGATTTCTTTTTGCCGACCATCCGGGTCTCCACCTTGTCTATTTATGATGCTTATACTTTCCAAGTCAGGGTAATTTCATCCAAGTCGGTCTCCATGCAAGCACAAAAAAACGCAGGGTACACCCTGCGCTGCTTAAATACGGCAACTACTCTTTTTTCAATTTCTGGAATAACCCCTGCCGCCGGCTTACTAATCCTTTCTCCAAGGCATAACGCGTCAGCTGGACCCGGTTCTCCAAATGAAGCTTCTGCAATATGTTTTTCAGGTGGTTTTTAACCGTTTGGTCAGAAATTTTGAGCTCGGCGGCAATTTCCTTGTTAGTAAGCCCCGAAGCCACCCAATTTAAAATTTCGCGCTCCCGCGCGGTCAACGTCTCATGATGCTCCGGACTCTTGGGGGCAAGCGGAAATTCCCTTAAAATTTGCGTGGCAAGTTCCCGGCTGAGCGGCGCTTCGTCGCTCATGATCCCCCGTAAATACTCAAGCCATGTCGACGGGGATAAATTTTTGAGCAGATAGCCCTGCGCTCCCTGCTTTAACGCCTCGAACAAATGCGTCACATCGTCCGATACCGTGATCATAACGATTTTGACGTAAGGATACTGCAGCTTGATCTGCCTTGTCGCCTCCAACCCGCCAATGCCCTGCATTTGGATGTCCATCAGGATCAGGTCGGGCATCAATAACTCGGTCATACTTACGGCTTCCTCGCCGCTATGGGCCATGCCGATCACTTCAAACGCCGGGTCAGCCGAGAGGATATCGGTCACCGCTTCGCGCGCATGAGCGGAGTCATCGGCAACCAGCACTCTGAACGTATTCAATGGTTATGGGCCTCCTTTCTGATCTCCACCCGGCTGCCCCGCTGCATCGGCAGGATCAGCATTTTCCAGCCAAGCTCCTCGGCGCGCTCCTTCATGATCCGAAGGCCGTACCGGTCCTTCAAATGAAATGGATCCGTATGAATTCCCCTCCCGTTGTCATCGACGAAAACCGTCCAGCCCCGGCCGTCCAGCGTGCCTTTGATCGTCACCTTGGTGGCATGGGCATGCTTGTGAATGTTCAGCAGCGCTTCCCGGATGCAGGCCAGAAGCTCTACTTTTTCCTTGGCGCTCAAGGCCGCATCTGGAATGGACCATTCGATCCAGGGCTGGATCAGCGTTTCCTTGGCTGTATGTTCGATCCTTGAACGCATCGAAGCCTGATACTCCCGCTCCTCCGGCGATTCCGGATAGCGAAGATTGGCGATCGCCTGCCTCACGTACCGGTTCACCTCATGAACCGATTTGCGCAGCTCCTGGAAGTCCGCCGATTCCCGGGCTCCCCGGCCGCGCGACTCCGCCCGGTCCATCTTGACCGACAGCAGAAACAGGGACTGCGCGATGCCGTCATGCAGTTCCCTGGCAAGCAGATCCCGTTCTTCCAGGGCTGCTTTTTCCGCCCGCTCCCGGTTCAGCTCCTCCTGCACCTGTTCCAGCCTCCGGAACAGCATGCTGAGCAGGGTCATGCTGATAAAGAACAGAAACACCGGCGTAAGAAAATTACCCACCTTCATCGATATATAAGGCATTAGAAACGCATGCCTCGCATATTCCCATATCCCTACGGCCAGTGTAGGAATAATCAATATCATCCACTTGATTTGTTTATAGGACATGCCTTGATCCGCACCTTCCCCGGGCACTCCCGGCATATTCAGACTTGTCTCTATTGTATCACGGCCTGCCCGGCGTATGTTAGAACGGTTCGTGTCACATACTACGAAGCGAACTTGTCTTTGTTTGGACGTCTGGATGGAAGCATCGACAACGAACAACCGGGAGGACCTTATGCGCACAAGGCTTTATGCAACGCTATCCATGCTGCTTTTGACGATTTCGGTGACGGCTGCTCCGGCAGCGGGGGCTTCTCCCGTAAACCAAGGCAGAGAGTACTATGAACAAAGGGGAGACGTCATCTGGGAGATTCCGAACCGGGAAAAGATTATAGCACTGACCTTCGATGACGGGCCGGATCCTGAGGATACGCCGCAGATTCTCGACCTGCTGAAGCAGTATCACGCAAAGGCAACGTTTTTTGTCGTCGGCAAACAGGTTCAGGAGCACCCGGAGCTGGCCAAGCGGCAGGTGGCCGAAGGCCATGAGCTTGCCAACCACACCTTCGACCATATGTATTTTAACCGCCGAAGCTCACCGGAGGTCATCGTGCGGGAGCTGCGGGAAACCCAGGAAGCCATATACCAGGTTACCGGTAAAAAAACCTACCTGTTTCGCCCTCCCGGAGGATATTATAACGACCGTATGATCCAAATTTGCAAGAAGGAGGGTTATCTCGTCGTCATGTGGTCCTGGCATCAGGACACCTGGGACTGGAACCGGCCGGGCGTCGCCAAGATCGTGAACAAGGTGCTGAACAACGCGCGCAACGGCGACATCGTCCTGATGCACGACCACGTGGAGGGCAAGTCCCAAACGGTCGACGCGTTAAAACAAATCCTGCCTGAACTGCAGAAGCGCGGATATCGCTTTGTTACCGTATCGGAGCTGGTAGAGTACAACATTCCTTGAGGGGCGTTTAAACGCGCCCCTTTTTTGGCGCTTCCTCCCCAGGCCATTCACGTTGGAATTGCGCAAGAAACTGCTCCATAAATGCGTGGCGGGCAGCAGCCTCCCGCTGGGCCGCCGGCGTATTCATCAGATCTTTCAGCTTCAGCAGCTTCTCGTAAAAATGGTTCACCGTCGTCCCCTGCCGGCTGCGGTACTCCTCCTGGGTCATACTGTTCCGCGGCGGCTCGGCGGGGTCATACATGAGTCTTCCCCTTGATCCGCCAAAGGCAAACGTGCGGGCAATACCGATCGCTCCGATGGCGTCCAGACGATCTGCGTCCTGCACGACCCGCCCCTCCAAAGTCGACATGGGCCTGCCGCCTCCGCCGCCATAAGACATGGTCCCGATAATCTCCAGCACATGATCCACGAGCGCTGCATCCGCCCCATGTTCCGTGAGCCAAGAGGAAATAGCTGCCATGCCCTCCTCTTTCGAAGCTACGATTTTCTCGTCGGCCAGGTCATGAAAAAGGGCCGCCAGCTCGCAGACGACCGGGTCGGCACCTTCCTGCTCCGCCAGCCTCTTCGACCACTCCGCCACCCGGTAAATATGCCACCAATCGTGGCCGGACGGCTCAGACTTTAAACGATCCTTCACGTATTCCCTTGCTTCCATAATCATTTGGTCGGTTTCCATATGCTTTCCTCCAAACAGCTTTATTTTTCTGAACAATCGCGGTTGAATCCGAACATATATTCGCCTATAATACAATGCATAGCTCTTTTAATAAATGAGGTGAAATGATGATCAACCGAACCTGTGAACCGTCGGCGAGTTTCAATTCTACCATGAAAGAGGCTGCTTGGACACAGACCAGCCGCTTGCTGGAGGAATCCCTCCGCCGTCACCTGAAAGTAACCCTGCACCTTGCCGGTGCCGGACCCGAACAAGAAATCCGGGGCTTCGTCACCGTGATTAACACCTATCTGGAAGAGATCAAGTTTAGAGCTGAAGACGAATGGCTGTGGATCAAATTCAGCGAGATCATTTCCGCGCATACATAAGCCGGCTTGAAGGAACGTAAGGAACCCTTAGCGAAAAGGTTACAAGGGAAACCGTTTATATCATATTGGAATGCAATGGTTTCCCGTACACATATTACTGAGCAAACGGAGGAGTTAGCTATGACCGATGATTTGAAATATCCTATCGGACTTTGCGTAACGAAAAAAGAACTGAGTGGAGATGAGCGTACAGCATTAATCGGCGAAATCCGCAGCCTGCCTTCGAAACTGCGGCAAGCCGTCAGCGGATGGTCCAAAGAACAGCTGGACACGCCTTATCGGCCAGGCGGCTGGACCGTCCGTCAAGTCGTGCACCATGTCGGAGACAGCCACATGAACAGCCTGATTCGGCTTAAACTTGCTTTAACCGAGGATAATCCGGTGATAAAACCTTATGAGGAGCAATTATGGGCTGAACTTGCGGATTCCGCGCTGCCTGATCCGGAGATATCCCTGAATCTGCTGGAGGCGCTGCATGAACGGTTTGTGCTTGTTCTGGAAAGCTTGAACAGCGACCAGTGGCTCAGAACATACAACCATCCGGCGAACGGAGAAACCAATTTGAACGAGCATCTATGCACGTATGCTTGGCATGGCAACCACCATCTTGCGCACATCACGACCCTCAAAGAACGGATGGGCTGGTAAGGCGGGATTCAGGTTCTTCGGTATGACGCCCTTCCTCAAATGAAATACTAACCAAAATGGTATGATTGAGGCAGGTGTTCTCATGAGTAAAATCTTGTCCATCTACGGCAGAGATGTGAAAAACATTGTCACGAACTGGGCCGCGCTCGTCATCATCGCCGGTCTTGTTATGCTTCCTTCCCTGTACGCCTGGTTCAACATCAAGGCATCCTGGGATCCCTACGGCAATACCGGTGATATTGCGATTGCCGTCGCGAACAACGACAAAGGGACGACGATGAAGGGACAGTCGCTGAATCTCGGCAAGGAGGTCGTCGCCTCGCTGAAGGACAATCATAAGCTGGGCTGGAGGTTCGTCTCCGAGGCGGACGCCATGAGAGGCGTCCGGCACGGGGATTACTATGCGAGCATCATCATCCCGGACAATTTTTCGGCCTCGATTGCCACGGTGCTGTCGGACAACCCGACCCACGCCGAAATTTTGTATTATGTGAACGAAAAGATCAATGCGGTATCCCCGAAGATTACATCTTCCGGAGCCAGCGGCATCATCCAGGAAGTCAGCAAAAATTTCGTCAAAACCGCCAACGGCACGATTTTTAAAATTTTCAACGAGCTTGGTATCGAGCTGCAAAATCAGCTGCCGACCATTGAGAAGGTCCGCTCGCTGGTGTTTGAGCTGGAGAAAAATTTCCCGGAAATCAACCAAGCCGTAAACACGGCGGCGCAGGACATCCATACGACCAACGAGCTGGTATCCAAAGCTCAAGGGGCGCTGCCCATAGTGACCGACCTGGCCAAGAACGGGCAGCAGTTGGCGGCTGGTCTGGACGATTTTATGGGCAAGGCTTCCACGGCTGCCAAGGATATCGCGCCGAACGTAAAGCAGGATCTGCTGCTTCTGCAGCAGACTTCCATGGCTACGGAGCAGCTGACCGCGCTCCTGAAGGATCCCGACGTCGATCCGAAGACTGCGCTTGATGCGCTGGACCGGATATCCTCCAGGTTAACTACCGGTCTGGAAGTGCAGGAAGCGCTGATCAGCTGGTTCGACCGGCTGAACCAGACCGCAGGCGGCCGACTGGATTTCGTCAGCTCCAAGCTGAAGCAGGTCCGGGACAAAATGCAGTCTCAGCTGACGCTTGTCAATCAAATCCGCAGCGGGGTAAAGAAAGGCGAGAAACCGGCCATGGATCTGGTGAATAAGCTGAACACAATCTCCGGCGACGTATCCGATCTATTAGGGGACATCCTCGGGCGGTATGACAGCGAAATTCAGCCGGCGATCGCAAGCGGGCTGCAGAAGGCGGTCAAGTCCGCCGCCGAAGCGAAGAAGGTGATGGATTCTGCGGTTCAGAGCCTGCCCGACGTCAAGAAGGTGCTGTCCGACGCTTCCAAGGGATTGGCGATCGGCACGCAGGGCATTTCCGTCATCCAGAAGGAGCTTCCGGGCGTGGAAGCCAAAGTCAAGGAACTGGCGGACCGGATGCGCAAATTCGAATCGGAGGGCAACCTGCAGGAAGTCATCGACCTGCTGAAAAACAACTTCCAGCAGGAAGGACAGTTCTTCGCCGAGCCTGTCGTACTGAAGGAGAATCAGCTGTTTCCGATACCGAATTACGGATCCGCCATGTCGCCCTTCTTCTCAACGCTGGCCCTCTGGGTCGGAGCGACGCTGCTCGTATCCCTGGTGACGACGGAAGTGCATTCGCCTGCAGCCGGAACGGATTATAACAGCATCCAGATTTATTTCGGGCGGTTTCTGACCTTCCTGACGCTGGCGCTGCTGCAATCGGTCCTCGTCACGGCAGGCGATATCTTCCTCTTGGGAACCTATGTGGTGGACAAAGGCTGGTTCATCTTATTCGGATTGGTCAACAGCGCTGTCTTTATGCTGATCGTCTACACCCTCGTTTCCGTGTTCGGCAATGTCGGCAAGGCGCTTGCCATCGTTCTGCTGGTGCTGCAGCTTGCTGGATCAGGCGGAACCTTTCCTATTCAGACGACACCGCCGTTCTTCCGGGCGATCCATCCGTTCCTTCCGTTCACCTACGGCATCAGCATGATGCGCGAAGCGGTGGGGGGCATGATCTGGAGCGTCGTTCGCAGCGATCTGCTCATCATGTGCGTGTATGTCGTGATCACGCTCGTGATTGGTCTTGCGCTGAAAGGGATCATCAACCAGCTTGCCGCTGGCCTCGTCAAGAAAGCGAAGGAAAGCAAACTGATTCATTGATCACGGTATAAAGGTATAAACCAAACAAGCCTCCCCAGCAGTCAAGCTGCTGACGGGAGGCTTTATGATTCATGCCTATTTCATTATTGATCCAATGTATAAGGTGCAAGGCCGGTAGGCATCGGTGCAGGAGGCGTGCAGGTGCTTTGCATCTCGTAATGCTTTTTCTCATCCGAAGCATCATGGAACGCCCACATCGCTTCCAGCACATGGTACGCCAGCTCACCGGAAGCCCGGTGAGGACGACCGCTCTGCAGCGCGTACGCCATGTCGGCTGCGGCGATACCGCGGGTATTCTCCGCGTAGCCGAACAGCAGGGGCTGTTCCTTCCACTCGGCTTCGCCGGCAATCCGGTACTGCACCTTGCCGCCGAAGTTGTTCGGATCAGGTACACGCAGCGTTCCTTTCGTACCGTAAATTTCGATGTTCGGCAGATTGCTGCCGCCGAATACGTCAAAGCTGGTGATGATCGTTCCAATCGCACCTTCGGCGAACTGGATCAGCCCAGCGACGTGGGTAGGGATTTCCACCGGTATTTTTTGACCGTATTTTTTGGAACTGGTGATCGTTCTTTCTTCCAGCGCCTTGCCGGTCATACCCGTGATGGTCTTGATCGGACCGAGCAGCTGCACGAGTGCGGTCAGGTAGTACGGCCCCATGTCGAACATCGGTCCTCCGCCGGCCTGATAATAAAATTCGGGATCCGGATGCCAGGTCTCGTGACCTCCGCCGAGCATAAATGCCGTGGCAGCGACCGGTCGGCCGATCAGCCCATCCTGGATCACTTTGAGGCAGGTCTGAATTCCGGCGCCGTAGAACGTTTCGGGCGCGCAGCCCACGCGCAGGCCTTTTTCCTTGGCGAGCTGGAGCACCTTCTGCCCATCTTCACGGGTGACGGCCAGCGGCTTTTCGACGTATACATGCTTGCCAGCCTCTAGAGCCTGCAGGCAGACCGACGCGTGCGCAGCAGGGATCGTCAGGTTGATCACGATTTGAATTTCGGGATCCGCGAGCAGCTCTTCGGGGGAATACACTCTGGGTATGCCGAATTCGGCTGCTTTTTCTGCGGCACGCTCCTTATCGATGTCAGCGCAAGCTACCAAATCCAGCACATCAAATTTTTTGCAGTTTTCCATATAAATGCTGCTGATTTTCCCGCAGCCGATAATGCCTACTTTGATCTGCTCCAAGAGTAACCCTCCCCTTAATATTGGCTGTCTGCCATGCCGTTATATGCTGTCTCCGGCTTCCAGTCGGAGCCGGCTTCTTTGCCTTCGGCGGCCCATACGAAGCCGCGTCTCATCATTTCCTTCACCTGCGGCATGTCGACGATATCCGCATGGTGTCCGAGCGAATTGTAGAAGACGCGTCCACCGCCCCAGTACTTCGTCCAGACTACCGGCATGTCAACCGGTTTGTTGGCCGAATGCGGGCCATGAACGACCGGGAAACGGGTTGTGGCGTGAACTTCCACCGCCGGATCCACATGCAGGTAATACTGCTCGCTCGCGACCTCGAAGTCCGCGATCCCCTGCAGCAGGGAGCCTTCCTCTTCGTCTGTCACGTTAACCATGTATCGAACCCCGTCATTCCCCGGATGGGCGACCCACTGTCCGCCAGTCATGAACTGCCAATCGACCTGCGTCCGGAAGGAGTCGCACATGCCGCCGTGGCAGCCGGCAAGGCCCACACCGCTCTGCACGGCTTCCGACACGTTGCTCACCAGCTCATTCCGGATTTCTCCCATCGTCCAGCAAGGGACGATCAGATCAAGACCGAGGAGCTTCTCCTTGTCGGCAAACGCTTCCAGCGTATCCGATACTTCTACTTCAAACTGCTCGGCTTCCAGCACGTTTTTGAAAATCTCTGCCACCTGCTTGGGCTCATGGCCATCCCATCCGCCCCATACGATCAGTGCTTTTTTCATGCGGCTCGCTCCTTGTCTATGCTTGATATGCTCGCTACTCGTTACTCAATACCTTCGCCTGATTGGCTTACATTTCCGAAATTTCCACCCAGCGCCGCTCCTCGACGGAACGCTCCACCGCCTCAAGCACCGCCTGACATTTCACACCGTCGTGGAAGTTCGGGGAAGGCTGTCTGTCCTCGTGAATCGCTTCCATCAGCTCCAGCATTTCATGTGTAAACGTGTGCTCGAAGCCGATGGTGTGTCCGGCAGGCCACCAAGCATGCGAATACGCGTGAGCGGCGTCGGTCGCAAGCACCCGGCGGAAGCCCTGCACATCCTCCTGGTCGTCGGTAAAGTACACTTCCAGCTCGTTCATCCGCTCAAAATCAAACTTGACACTGCCTTTGCTGCCGTTGATCTCGAACGAGTTCGTGCTGCGGTGTCCTGCCGCAAACCGGGTCGCCTCAAAGCTACCGAGCGCGCCTCCTGTGAACCGGGCCATAAACAGGGTTGCATCATCGACGGTCACTTTGCCCATCGGTCCGCCCAGACTGCCTTTGGCGCTGAGTCCGGTCATATTTTCTGCGAGCGGTCTCTCCTTGATAAACGTTTCGCTCATGCCGATGACTTCCTGGATATCGCCGACGAGGTAGTGGGCCAAATCGATCAGATGGGCCCCAAGATCGCCGTGAGAGCCCGAACCCGCGATATCTTTCTGCAGCCGCCATACTAACGGGAAGGCAGGGTCCAGAATCCAGTCCTGCAGAAACCAGGCGCGGAAATGATAGATTTGTCCCAGCCGGCCGCTTTCGATCAGATTTTTGGCCAGCCGGACCGCAGGCGAGAACCGGTAGTTAAAGCCGACCATGTGCTTCACTCCCGCCTCCTCTGCAGCCTTCAGCATTTCACGGGAGTCGGCAAGCGTCAGGGCCAGCGGCTTCTCGCAGAAAATATGCTTCCCTGCCTTGGCGGCAGCCAGCGCGATGTCCTTATGCGCATCACTCGGCGCGTTGATGTCGATCAGGTCGATGTCATCCCGCGCCACCAGGTTTCGCCAATCCGTCTCCGTTTCGGCCCAGCCGTACTGCCCGGCCGCCTGCTGAACCGCATCGGCATCACGGCCGCAAATCGCCGCCATCTGCGGCTGAATCGGCGCCTCCGGGAAAAACATGGGCAGCGCCCGGTACGCATTGCTGTGGGCCTTCCCCATAAATTTGTAGCCTACCATGCCAATTCGCAGCGCTTTCATTTCCATCCGAATTCCTCCATCTCTTTGGTATATTGGACTTTCTGGCTCATTAGAGCCGCAGATTCTGGGACGATGCCCGGATGACCAGCTCCGTCGGAAGCATGATCCGAAAGGGTTCACCCGAAGCCGATGCTCCCTGCTCCAGCCGCTTCAGCACTTCAGCGACCGCAATTTCCCCCATTTCATAAAAAGGAACCTTTACGCTGCTCAGTTCAGGCGTCGTTACCTGTGAAGCATCCGAATTGTCGTAGCCGAACATGGCCGGAAAACGCTCTTCAGACAGCCCAAGATCCCGGAGACCCTGCATCAAGCCGATGGCCATCCGGTCGTTTGCGGCAAAGACGGCATCCACCTGATCGATGACCTTCATTAATTCGGAAGCAGCGGTGATGCCGCTGCTGCGGCTGAAGTTTCCGCGGAAGATCCGTTCCTCCTCCAGCACCAAACCCGCCTCGGCCAGCGCTTTCTCGCAGCCTTGAAGGCGATCCCGGCTGTTGGAGTAGGTCAGCGGCCCATTCATGAACGCGATCCGGCGATATCCCTGTTCGATCAGATGGCGGACCGCCATATAGCTGCCCTGTACATGGTCTGCATCGACCTCACTGAAGGGCTCGCCTTCAAAGTGCTGATTGATCAGGCAGAAAGGCAGTCCTTCCTCTGCGAGACGGCGAAGGGCCAGCAGTTCTTCCGGATCATCCTTCGCCCCCAGGATGATGCATGTATCGATTTTATGCGCATGAAACCAGCGGACATAATCCATGGACTCGCCGGGCGTCTGAAACAGCAGCAGGATATCATGACCCAGCTCCCTCGCTTTGCTGCCGATTCCGCTTAAAATTTCCGAGAAGAAAAAGCTCGAAAACATATGCACCTTCGGCACATATGGAAGAACGACACCAATGTTGCCGCTGCGGCTGGTCGCAAAATTACGGGCCAGTGCACTGGGAACGTAATTCAGCTTCTTGGCAGCTTCCATGACGCGTTGTCTCGTTTCTTCTTTCATGGGGCCGACTCCGTTGAGCACCCGCGACACCGTCGCTTCCGATACCCCGGCTAGTTCGGCCACCTCTTTGCGGGATGCGATGGCAACTCCCCCTTTTCCGAATGATGTACGCGCGTACATTTTCTCACCTAACCATCCTATTGTCAAGGCAAGTTTTTCAAAAAAACGCTCCGATTTCGGCGGTTTAACCAAATAAAAAGCGACCGAACCGGAGACTTCCCGCTGGGTCGCTTTTTATTGAATCGATTACTATATTAAATTTCCGATCTCGTCAGCCAAACTTTAATTCTGGCAATCACTTCATTGATGTTCAGCGGTTTGCTCAAATAGTCGGACGCGCCGGCCGCCAAGCACTTATCCCGATCCTCTTTCATCGCCTTGGCGGTCAACGCAAGGATCGGCAGATCGGTCATCTCCAGCGTCTGGCGGATATTCCGCATCGTCTGGTAACCGTCCATTTCCGGCATCATAATGTCCATCAGAATCATATCGATATCCGGTTCGGCCTGAAGCAAGTCCAGGCACTCGTATCCGTTCTGTGCGGTGAGCACCTGCATATTATATCTCTCCAAGGCATTGGCCAGCGCATATACGTTTCGAATGTCGTCATCAACAACGAGGATTTTCTTCCCATCGAACAAGGCCGAGTCTTCCAGGAACATATCCTCTGCGGCCGGCAGATCGGCGGCAGGCTCTTCCGCATAAATCCGACTTCCCACAGGACGCGCAGCCTGCGCCGAAGCCGTACTTGACGGACCGGAGATGGCTGCTGCTGCCGCTGCCTCGGCTTGCATCACAAGCATCGGCGACTCATCGACATACTCGGTCTGGTAAGGGAGGTAAAGGGTGAACGTGCTTCCTTTGCCGGGTTCGCTCTCCACGACCAGCTCTCCTCCCAGCAGTTTGGCGAATTGAAGCGAGATGGACAGTCCGAGTCCTGTGCCGCCATATTTCCGCGCCGTTGCTCCATCCGCCTGTTTAAAGGCCTCGAAGATCACCTGCTGCTGCTCGTCGGTAATTCCGATTCCGGTATCGCGAACCGCGAAGGCCAATGTCTCATAAGGCATGTAAAACTGCGGGGTCGAAACCGAGTCGAGCTTGTATATGCTTAAAGACACTTCCCCGCGTTCGGTAAATTTGAACGCATTGGACAACAGGTTCCGCAATATTTGATGGAGTCTTAACTCGTCGCTGAAAAAGACCTCGCCTACGTTCGGCGCGATTTCGACTTTGAAGTCCAGCGACTTGGCCTCGGCCGTTTTGGCAAAGTAGCGGTACATGATCTCCGGCAGCTCACCCGCGTTGATCGAGCTGATATCCAGCTGGATCTGTCCCGATTCTACCTTGGATAAATCCAAAATATCGTTGATCAGCCGCAACAGATCCGTACCGGAGGAATGGATGACGTTGGCGTAATTGACCTCTTCCTCCAGCAGCGTTCCGTTCTTGTTCTCCGACAAAATCTGGGACAGAATAAGCATGCTGTTCAGCGGAGTGCGCAACTCGTGCGACATGTTGGCCAAAAACTCGGATTTATAATTGGAACTGAGCTTCGCCTGTTCCGCGTATTTTTCCATCTCGGCCGCCGCTTCCTCCGCCTGAGCTTTCTGATACTCCAGTTTATCATTCAAGCTTTGGAGCTCGTCGGTTTGCATCTGCAGCTCTTCGGACTGAACCTGCAGTTCTTCCGTCTGCACCTGCATCTCCTCAGACTGGGCCTGGAGCTCTTCATTCATCGTCTGGGCTTCCATATACAAGCGCTGGATTTGCGCTCGGTTGATCACGCTGTGCATCGTGACGCCAACCGTATCCAAGAGCTGCCGCAGCATGTCCAATTGATGCTTGCTGAACGTCACCAGCGCGGCAATTTCGATCACAGCCAGCGTCCTGCCCTCGAACACGATCGGAGCAACAGCAAGATAGGTCGGAACGGCGCTCCCCAATCCCGAGGAGATGTGTATGTAGTTGTTCGGTATCCGGTCCAGCGTGATCATGCTCTGATCGGCGGCACACTGGCCGACAAGTCCCTGACCCCAGGCGATGACCGATTTGCCTGCCTTACCCTCGTGTTCTCCTGCATAGGAAGCGAGCCGCACCAGCTCCTCCTCCTTGGCTTCGTACAATACGATATAAGGCACCTGGAAAATGGAAGCGAGCCGATTGACAAACACGCGGCTAAGACTGGCCAGGCCCGCTTCGTTCTGAAGCAGTGTAGCGGTGGCGGCAATCTGCTCCTTCATTTCATTCTGCTGCTGCACTTCCCGAAGCAGGTCGTTCGTTGCACTGCCGAGTTCTGCGATTTCATCGCGCGTGCGGGTATGGATGCGCTTGTTCAAATTGCCGCCTGAGGCGATGTCACGAATTGTGCCCGTAACTTCCTTGATCGTCGTAACGATATTTCTGGAGATCAGCACGGCTGCTGAGATGGATACGGCCGCGAGCACAATCCAAAGAAGATAGATGATCGTGATCAGTCTACGGTTATTGTCCTCAAGCGTCTGCACCCGCTCGCTCGTCAGCCCTTTCTCCGTGTCCAAAAACGCCGTTAATTTTTCCCGCATGGCGTCCATTTCCGGCTTGCCCGGGTCACGTTGGAAAAATGTCCGAACTTCAGCATCCTGACCGCTGCGCTTCATCTCAATGGACGGCTTGCCTGCGATCTCAATCCATCGGTCGATATTGGCCTTGATGTCCTCCAGATTTTTCTGCTGCTCAGGGTTGTCCGCCAGCAAACGATACAGCTGGTTGTACTCGCTCTCCCATTTCGAGCTGGCCGCCGTGTACGGCTCCAGATAGCTCGTGTCTCCCGTGATCATATATCCGCGCTGGCCTGTCTCCATGTCCAGCAAGGACTTTTCAATGTTGTGGGCCAGGTCATGGACCTCGATGTCATGCTGGCTGATAAAATCGGTTTCCCGCTGCAGCGAAGCAACCCGGCTCGAAATCACTCCCAGGAACACCACAACGCACACGAGCACAAAAATATATCCAAGAATAATCTTGGACCGAATGCTGAGCCTCATCTTTCCTAACAAAATCGAAACCTCCATCCAACGGGTGTTCTCTTTCTTCTAATAACTATAGAGTGACCAGTTCATTCAATATAGTATTTTAGAACTTGTTGGAACGAATATCAATAACTAGAGTTATCATCAAGGCAGGATGAACCGTTGACGGGCCGCATCGCTGAAGCCCGCTGCAGGTGGTTTTCAGTGGATCCGCCAAAGCAGTCCTTTGTATATTTGTATGGAAAACATATGGATAACAACTGTGTCCATTATCGTCTAATCGATGATTCTCCTGCTCGGATTCAATAGATTCTCCACGTTGCTTCAGCAAAAAAGAGGCCTCCGCGGCTTTAACCGCGAAGGCCCTCCTCCCTTCATTCTTCAAAGATATTATCCCAGGACAACCCTGTCGTCGGACAGCTTATGTCCGCTGATTTGCTCGAATTCAGCCAGCAGCTCTTCGACGGTCAGCGTCTTTTTTCGCTGTTCGTTGATGTCCAGAATGATTCTGCCTTTGTCCATCATGATCAAACGGTTGCCGAGCCGGATCGCCTGCTCCATATTGTGCGTGACCATCAGGGTCGTCAGGTTCAGCTCCCGAACAATCCGGTCGGTGAGCCGCGTGATCAGCTCCGCCCTTGCAGGGTCCAGCGCCGCGGTATGCTCATCCAGCAGCAAAATTTGCGGCTTGGTGAATGTGGCCATCAACAAGCTGAGCGCCTGACGCTCTCCTCCGGACAGCAAACCGACCTTCGCCCGCAGCCGCCCTTCCAGGCCGATGCCGAGCTTGGACAGCTCTTCCTTGAACATCGCCCGCCGGCCGGACTTGATGCTCAGCCCCAGTCCTCTCTGCTTGCCTCTCGTATAAGCCATTGCCAGGTTTTCCTCGATCGTCATGTGGGGAGCGGTGCCCGCCATCGGATCCTGGAATACGCGGCCGATCCAGCGGCTCCGGCGGAATTCCGGAAGCTGGCTGATCACCGCTCCCTCGATCCGCACATCCCCTGCGTCTGGCTTCATGACGCCGGAAATGATGTTCATGAGCGTGGACTTGCCCGCCCCGTTACTTCCGATCACCGTGACGAAGTCGCCGGGATTCAGCTTCAACGAAATGTCGTGCAGCGCAATTTTTTCATCCGGCGTGCCCGGATTAAACAGCTTCGATACTCTGCTCAGCTCCAGCATCAGAAATCACCTCCAACCGTCCGGCCTGTTCTGCTGCCCAGCTGGCTGGACAGCTCTTCGGTTCGGCGCTTGGCCAGCTGCTTCTGACGAAGAGCGCGCCTTGCGGTTGGAAGCACCAAAGCGATGATCACGATGATGGCTGTGATGAGCTTCAGGTCGGACGTATCGAGCCATTCCACCCGGAGCGCGAGCGCCACGACGATCCGGTACACGATCGCCCCGAGCACGACGGAAATGGTCGTATGGATCACATTCGTCGCTCCGAATATCGCCTCACCGATAATGACGGAAGCCAGCCCGATGACGATCATGCCGATCCCCATGGAAATATCCGCGAATCCTGACTGCTGGGCAACCAGTGCGCCGGAGAGGGCGACCAGTCCATTGGCCAGGCTGACGCCGAGAACCGTCGTCGTATCCGTGTTGGCGCCGAAACTGCGGATCATCCGTGCGTTATCTCCCGTTGCGCGTAATGCAAGCCCCAAATCGGTCCGCAGGAACAGATTCAGCAGAAGCAAAATCAGGATCACCGCGATCGGCATCGTAATGAAAGCGTTCACTGATGAAAAAACGGTGCTTTCCCCAAGCAGGGACGTGTTCGGTTTTCCCATAATCCGCATGTTGATCGAATATAGCGCAATCATCATGATAATACCGGATAACAGTGCATTGATTTTCCCCTTGGTATGGAGAAGTCCCGTACAAATTCCCGCGAGAAGCCCGCCGCCGAACGCCGCCAGGCTTGCCAGCCAAGGATTGTAGCCGTGGGTAATCATCACGGCGGCGATTCCGCCGCCGGTGGTGAAGCTGCCATCCACCGTCAGATCCGGAAAATCAAGAATGCGATAAGTGATATATACGCCGAGCGCCATCAGCGAGTACAGCAGCCCGAGCTCAAGTGCTCCCAGTAGTGAATCCAGCATGGTGTCAGCCTCCCTTATGACGAAGGGAGTGGACGAAGATTCCGGCCACTCCCCATCGCTCGATTACTGAATAATATCGTTTTCTTTGTCCGTTACTTTGTCTTTCATGGCGTCGGTTACTGTGATTCCTTGCGCTTCAGCCGCCTTCAGGTTCAGAATCAGGTCCAGCTTCTCCTGCATCGTCACTTTCATATCGCCCGGCTTCTTGCCGTTCTTCAAAATATCGACCGCCATCTGGCCTACCTGGTAGCCATGGTCATAGTATTTAAAACCGACCGTAGCAAAGGCTCCCTTCTCGACCGTATCCCGGTCGCTGGAGAAGAACGGAATGTGCTTCTCGTTCGCCAGCTGGATAATGGAATCCACGCCGTCAACGACGGTGTTATCCAGCGTAATGAACAGCGCATCCACCCGTCCCACCAAGGACTCGGCAGCCTGCTTCACTTCCGATGTGTTCGTTACTGCCGCGCGCACCAGCTTGATATTGTGCTTTTTGAGCGTTTCCTCGGCATTCTTGGCCATCACGATCGCGTTAGGCTCGCCTTCGTTAATGACGATCCCGACGTTCTTCACGTTCGGGAAGCTCTCAGCGATGAAGTCCATCAGCCGTTGAACCGCTTCCGGATTCGTGTCCGAGCCTCCGGTTACGTTGCCCCCTGGCTGATCCAGATTCGAGACGATCTTGGCATCCAGCGGGTCGGTAACTGCCGCGAACAGCACCGGCGTATCTTTGACCTGCTGTACCAGGGCTTGCGCCGAACCGGTAGAAATGCCAAGAACGAGATCATTTTTACCGGAGGCGATCTTTTGGGCAATGGAAAGGTTGTTAGCCGGATCTCCCTGCGCGTTGTTGAAATCGATCTTCAGGTTATCGCCTTCCGTAATCCCCGCATCCTTCAATGCGGCGATGAAGCCCTCGCGCGTGGCATCCAGGGAAGGATGCTCGACGATTTGCGAAATGGCTACGGTGTAGGTCTTTTTGTCTGTGCTACCTGCATCGGTCCCGGTCCCGCTACCTGACCCGGCTTCACTGGACTTGGTGCCCGAGTTTCCGCAGCCGGCCGCCATGGTTACGAGGAGTGCGGACATCACGACGGATAATAGCAAATTTCTCTTTTTCATGTTCATAACCCCTTCCGATTCTCTTCTTTAGCACTTTCATATACGAAAGCATTAAAGTAAATAAGTGCGAAAAATACCGTATCGGGCGGACACACGGGTGCATGAACTGCCTGCCCGGATATTTTTCATAGAATTAAATAACCACTGGATTATTCATTATCATAAGGGGCACTGCCAATATACGTCAATCAATAAGTTGCAAAAAAGTACAGGTTTTTCCGGACTTTTGCAGCCTTACGCTTCCAGCTCCCGGACAAGATCATGCAGCTTCATCTCCGACATGCTGGGAATCATCATATCATAGCCTTCAAAAGGGAAGGTCTGGGTCATCGAATTAGGCACGATCACCGTATGTACGCCTGCTCCTTTGGCTGCAATAAAGCCGTTAAGCGAATCCTCAAAAGACACCGCCTGATCCGGGGTTACTTCCAGCTTCTGCAATGCCAGCAGGTACAGCTCGGGATCCGGTTTGACCTTGGACACGAGGTCCGCCGTACAAATAACGTCGAAGTAAGATTCCAGTTCGAATTTGTTGAAATATGGCTCAATCCAGTTGTAATAAGAGCTTGATGCCAGCGCGATCTTCAGCCCGAGCCGCTTGGCCTCCATCAAATAGTCCTCAACCCCCGGTCTGACTTCAACATCCTTGAGCAGCTCCCGGTAGATGACATTGACCTGTTCCTTGACGAGGGCCGGGTCCACTTCCCTGCCCAGGCACTCGGACAAATAGGTATACGGATTAAATACATCGAAATTGGTGCCGACGCACTTCGCGTACGTCTCCAGCGGCAGCTCTGTGCCATGCTCCCGGTAAATCTCACAGAAAGCGTGATAGGCCGGCGTTTCGGTATCGACGATGAGACCGTCAAAATCAAAAATCAATGCTTGAATCAAGCCGTTCACCCCTTCTTTATCTTAGTCGATGGGCTGTAAAGCCGCATTAATAGATTCGCCTTGCGGCAGGGCTATTCCTCCCTGATACCACCATGTAGTCAAACAGGCCGCGATTCAGGAACCGCAGCCTGTGCACAAATATAAAGCTGTCATTCGGAGCTTACATTCTGCTGATCTCCACTTGGCCAAGCAGCCGGCGGAAGGTGTCCGGATCGACGCTGCCGGCCATGGCCGATAAGGCGTTCGCCGTCCCCGCGGCAGCGGCCATAGCGATGCCCTCCTCGGCGGGGAGCTGCTTCAGCAGCGACACGGCCATGCCCGCCACAAAAGAATCACCGCAGCCTACCGTATTGACCACCTGAATCGGAGGGGTCACGGCACGATAACGTCCCTGCGAAGTGACCGTCAGCGATCCGGCACCCCCGAGCGATACGCAGACGCGCTCCATCCGGTACTCGCGGAGCAAGTCTTCCATCGCCCGGAGCAGCTCCTGCTCATCCCGGATGCCCGTGCCAAGCAGAGCAGCAACCTCTTCTTCGTTGGGCTTGATCATATCCGGATTTGCCTGCAGTCCGAATCGGAGCGCGTCACCGCTGGCGTCAAGAATCACATATGCCCCTTCCTTCTTGGCCGCGCCGACAAGACGGATGTAATAATCGGCCGGGGCCCCGGCCGGCAGGCTGCCGCTGATGCAGACGACTTTCGATGTGCTTGCCAGTGTGGACATCGTCTGCTCCATCGCGTCAAGTGCCCGGTTATCCACCACCGGACCGGGCTCCAGAAGCTCTGTCGACGACCCGGTCTCTTCATCGATGATGTTGAGGCATAGTCTCGACTCCCCTTCCACGGCGACAAATTGATGCGCAATGCTCATATCATCCAGCTGCTTCTTGATGATTTCCCCGTTCATGCCGCCGACGATGCCCGAAGCGGTAACCTCTGCCCCGAGCTGTGCGGCGACTTTCGCCACATTAATGCCTTTCCCCCCGGGGGCTGCCAGATATTGTCTGACCCGGGATACCTTCCCGTGCGGAAATGCCGGCAAGTAGTATGTTTTGTCAATGGCTGCGTTCATCGTTACGGTCGTTATCATAAGATCCCATCCCATCTATGGCTTGATTTCGCAAGGCAGCTCCGATGCCTGTATCTCCGCCGTGTGGTGCCATCTGCCTTCATGTTGCAATGTTTGGAAAGCTTTGTTCCAGCTTGGGGTTGACGAATGCAGGCTTCCGGACGAACCTGAAACCACGAGCACGATTCCTCTATATAGCACGACCCTGCCGATTTCATTGCGGATAAACCATGGCTGCATTCCTCATAGACCTGCAAAACATGGGAATTCTATGTATGCCGGCACCTCACGCTGCAGGTGAACGGTCAGATTTATACTCAGGAGGCAATAGAGCTATGAAGTGGATGTCCGCCGTATTCGTCAAATCCGTCGCCTTGTCCCTCGCGCTGTCTCTCTCGCTGCTCGTTGCCGAGCCGGACCCTTCCGTTGATCCTCCCTACGCCAAGTGGGGCCTGATCGCCGTGAAGGAAGCCCAGAAAAAATACAACTCGGAAATTACGGATTACCTGCATATCGGACGCATCAATCTGTCGCCGACGGAAGCGGAAGAAACGTTCAAGCTGCTCCTTAGCCGGCAGGGCATGCCGGCAGCTGTGCTCGCTACCGTCCGGTTTAACACGGTGACCGAAAGACTGATATCCATTAAGTTCAGAGATACACAGCCTTAAAACCGATCCTTAACAGGCAGGCTCGTTCAGATCGTCAGCTGCTCCAAATGCTTGACGCAGTTGAATAGCCCGCATTCCCAGCTCTCTTCGATCTTTCGGATGACGGTGATGGATGTGTTATGCAGATGCTCGGACGTGTCCGTGTGCGGAATCAGAACAGGAAGTAGCGTGCCGATCAGCGCCCCATGACTTACCACGAGGACGCGATCTTCAGGATGGCTGGCGCAAATGTCCATGACCGCTTCCATTCCTCTGGCAATCATCGAGTCGTCGGTCTCGATCCCGAGATCCAGCGAAGCCCAATCATAACCCCATCGAAGCACCCGGTCTTCCTCGACCGTCCCTTCGATCTGACCGCAGTGGATTTCCCGCAGCCGCGGATCGACCTGGACGGTGAGCCCCAGCGCGGCCGCAATCGTTTCGGCGGTTTCCCGCGCCCGCGACAAATCGCTGGCATAGACGGCGTCCCACCGCTCTTTCTTCAGCCGTGCAGCCAAGGCTCTTGCCTGGGCCCGCCCGGTTTCGTTCAAAGGGATATCCGTCTGGCCTTGCGCCCTGCGCTCGATGTTCCAATCCGTGATGCCGTGCCTTACAAATCCGATCGTCGTCATTTGCCAACATCCTCCTTGTCGTAAAACTTCATATGGCCCTTCGTCTCCCGATAATAGGCGAGCCGATCCGCAAGTGTGCCGGTATGGAGCTCAAACCGATGCCCGTCCGGGTCCAGGAAATATACCGAGAGCTTGTCCCGCTCATCCCGCTGCCTGCCCTCAAGTACGCGAACGCCGTAACTCTGCAGTCGGGACAGCCAGGCTTCGAAATCCTGATCTTTCACCGTAAAGGCGATATGAGTATACGTCGATGGTGTATCCCCCCGCTCCGCATCCTCCTGATTCAGCGCAATCCAGAGTCCGGCTAGATCAAAGTAAGCCAGCTTCCGGCCCTGCACGAGCAGCTGGGCGCCCAGAACGTCCCTGTAAAAAGCGATGGACCGATCCAGATCCGAAACGGAAAAACAAAAATGATTCACACCCTGTATGTTCATGATTCCTCCTGCATTCAGCCTTTTCGTACCCACACAGCTGGCCGTTAACAAGGCTAATCCCACACCTGATCCAGCTTATCGGCATAAAAGGCAATCGCCTTCCGGTACGCTTGGATCCCGTTGTCCGCGCTGGTTTCCGCAAGCTGCCCGAGGAGCTCCTCCATTGCAGCGGCATGCTCCCCTAAATTGTAAAGAGCCATGGCGTAAAAAACAGAAAACTCCCTGCGTTCGGGAAACTTCTCCATCGCCTGCTTCAACAGCGACTTTGCGTCCTCATATCGTCCCAGCGTACGGTATGTACTGCCGAGCCCCAGCATCGCCCCCGCCAGCTCTTCGTCCTGCAGTCCGAGCGAAATCGCCTTTTCATAATAAGGCACGGCTTCCTTCTCCAAGCCCAGTACGTCGTGGGTCCATGCGGTCTGATACAAGATCTCCGGCTGCTCAGGCTGTTCCGCCAGCAGGGAAAGCCAAATTTCCCTAGACTGCTCGGCATTCCCTGACTGCCGGAGCGTTACGGCGTTCCTGAAGGTGCGGCGCCCGGCAAAATCCTCTCTTCCGGCCCTGAAAACGACCAAGTGGCCGTCCCGCAGGTGGTTCTCCCGAAAACCGAGCCTTCTCAGAACCTTTTGCGATCGAGGATGATCCTGCTCCACATGGGCTTCGATCTCATCCAGCTTCATCACTTCAAAGCCGGCCTTCATCAATTCTTCGAGCGCCTCAGGCATATAACCGCTGCCCCAATATTCCGGAGACAGATCATAGCCCATTTCCGCCCTTTCTCTCTCGCCGTCCTGGACCCAACAATGGAATCCGCAGGTGCCCATAAACGTATCGTTCTCACGGTCAAATATGGCATACCTGCAGCCGGAACTGCGGGTGAGCGCAATAATTTCGTCCGCTTCCTTCAGGCTCACCAAAGGCTCAATATCCATGAACCGGGTGACTTCCGGGTTGGAGAACAGCCGAAAGACGTCTTCCCGGTCCTCCGGCTCAAGCGGCCTCAACCTCAGCCTCTCCGTATGCAGGATAGGGTACTGTACATCACGCATCGCTGGGCCCCCTTCATGTTGAAATTTTTGCAAAAAACGCCGGATTACCATATTGCATATAGCACCAAAAATATATATTGACATAATAACGGTTTTGTGTTATAATAAAATATTCATTTTGACAACTTAGTTCCCTGTCCGTAATATAGACTCTGTCTTGAAATCCATGAGTTGGAATTAGGGAGGAATCGAAGGATGAGTACGAACCAAGCTGCCACAAGCGTGTTAATGCTGGACGTATCCGCCGTCATGATGGGCAGCGTTAACACCGTTCACCCTGCGGTCATTACGGATGGAAACGATACGCTCCTGATTGACACCGGCTACCCCGGTCAGTATCCCCTCTTGCGGGAAGCGATGAAGTCCCATGGCCTATCGATCGATTCGATTACCCATGTCATCATTACGCATCAGGATCTGGATCATATCGGCAGCCTGCCGGCCATACGCCAGCACGCCCCTCGTCCGGTCGAAGTCATGTCCAGTCAAGAAGAAAGGCCCTATATTCAGGGTGAAAAGCGTTTGATCAAGGTAACCCCGGAGGCGATCGAACGGGCCAAAGCGTCTCTGCCTCCGGAAGTACCTGCTGAGTGGCGTAATGCCTTTATTTCTACGCTGGAGAATCCACCCCGGTCACCTGTCGACACAATCATCCATGAAGGGGAAGAGCTCCCCATCTGTGGCGGCATCGTCGTGATTGGCACACCGGGGCACACTCCCGGGCATATCAGTTTATACCATCGGCCGACCCGGACGCTGATCGCGGCCGACGCCCTCCGTGTCGTTGACGGAGAGCTGCATGGGCCGGATGCCGACACGACCGTCGATATACCGCTTGCGACGCAGTCCATCGCCCAACTGGCCGCCTACGACATATCATCCGTTATTTGCTACCACGGCGGAAAAGTTGAAGGACCCGTTGTACATCGGCTACTGGAGCTAAGCGGAACGCAGCGTTCCCTTTAGAAAGAAGGATCAGCGGCCCGTTCGAAGCCGGCGACCTGAGTGCTGTAATAGTCGTAAGCTCTATGCATTTTTGCCATATATTCCGGATCCCCGCTGGAACAGGCAAAACGGATATCTCCTCCGCGCTGCGTTCCGGACGTTCCCGTTTTCTTAAGAATATAGTCCAGCCTCCGCACCGTCCCGGCGCTCCCGTCAATGATCTCAATATGCGGCGGCAGAATCTGCCTCAAGATCCGGGTATAGAAGGGATAATGCGTGCATCCGAGCACCAGGGTTCCGTATTCCTCCAGCCGGTAATCGGCAAATTTATCCAGAAAATACCGTGTCATCCGGTCCGGGTCGAACTCCAGCGCTTCGCAGTATCCGACCAGCTCGGGGAGCGGCAGGGAGTCTACGATGCTGTGGTCATCCACCCTGGAAACGAGCTGGGTGTATTTAGACTGGTGCAGGGTCAGCGGGGTTGCCGCCACCAGCACCCTTTTCCCGGTCAGCCGGTTCATTTCAACTGCGGGCTTAACCGCAGGCTCCATCCCGATGATCGGAATGTCGTATTCCCGGCGAAGCTCCTCCGCCGCGGCGCTCGTTGCCGTATTGCAGGCAATGACAAGCGCTTTGATCTCGTCCTGCAGAATCATGTCCACGGACTGGCGGACATAATCCAGAACCTGATCCTTTGTCTTGGTTCCGTATGGAACGTGAAGCGTGTCTGCAAAAAATAAAAAGTCTTCGTTGGGCAGCTGCTTTACGGCTTCAGACAGCACGGTCAGTCCGCCGAGGCCTGAATCAAAAAGCGCAATTCGCATGTTGTTCACCTGATTTTTCTTAATAATTGCTCCGGGCGCATATCCATGGCTGCCCGGCGATGTTCCATCCGGGGCCGTCAGCCCCGGAGTTATTATATCATGTTGTCCGGGCATCATCGGGAAATCTGTAAACCATGCCGATAAAGAGCACGTTCCGCCCCCCCACCATCGAGGAGAACTCGCAGGTCTCCCTGAATCCTGCCCTGCTGTATACCTTTGCAGCACGCTGATTGAATTTGGCCACCGCTAGGCGGATTCCCTTCCCGGGAAACTTATCGGAAACATAAGCCATGCCTGCTTTTACAAAATCCAGGCCTGCACCCTGCCCCGTCAGCTCGGGATTCATTCCCAATCCGTAATCAACGCAGGTATCATCTTCGTATAGACCGGCCCCATAACCTCCGGCAACACGGGCTGAATTGCCCGTGCAGTAAAAACCGACCAAATTTCCGGCGGAGTCCGACGCTGCTGCATAATCCCCGTTCATCAGCTCCAATATATCTTCTTCATCTGCTGCCATACTATAGAAGTCGTACGGAGCCGGATAGTGCCATGTCGATATCCGGGCGGCAGCTTCCCGGGTCATCGGTTGAATCTGTATTTCCATGCCTAATGGTTACCTTCCTTCAAGTTTTACTGCTCACCAAGTCCACGGCCGATAAAATTGGCCGAAACCCTTGGCACATGAAGCTCTTTGGCCCAAACGGACAATTGGCCCATATGATGAATTTCATGGGCGATGACGTGCTTTGCGACCTCTCCGTAACGCAAGGGTTCGGCATGCCAGGCGGCCTTGACGATTTCCCCGTCCCGCTCAGGACTCCGGCTCAGAATCAGCGGACGAAGCTCTGTCACGTAGCTGTCGGACAAGGCTCTGACTTTACTCAGGGTCGCGAAATCCTCGAATTTTGGTTCTGCAGCCTCCTTGCCTTCGGCAGCCAGCATCCAACTGTACTCGACGTCAGCGATGTGGAACAAGGTTTTCAGGATGGAGCCAACTCCGCCCGTTCGCTCCTTCAGTAATTCTTCATGACTCAACTGTGCGCAGACATCAAACCATTCATCGCGTACCTGCCAATTATATAGAAAAAGGGATTTCATCATTTCCTCCTGGCGCAGTGTTCCTGCGCTCATTGTTCATGTTATGAACCCGACGCTTGCCCCGACCGGGCGGGCTCCCGGGAAAATTGTTCGGCAGTTTCAATTTCCTTGAATTATTTTTTTCTGCGGTACGGTCTTCAAGGGCTCGGCAATCATCCAGACATGGCCGAACGGATCCTTGATCTTCCCAACCAAGTCCCCGTGAGGCTGTGCGGCAACCTCCCTAAGCATGGCCGCTCCAGCCGCAAGGGCGTTGTTCACTGTTTCCAATGCATCCTCAACGGTGATATACAAAATCACCGGCGTTCCACCGAGCGTTTCCGCTGCGGTATTATGCTCCGGAAATTCGTCCGCGACCATGAACCGCGCATCACCGACCCGGATTTCAGCATGCGATGTTTTCCCGTCTTCCGTAACCATCCGGTTCGCTTCCGTCGCGCCAAACACCGATTGGTAAAAAGAAATGGCAGCGGCAGCATCATGAACGGCCAACATCGGAATGATACTCAAAGCCAGCCCCCCTATTAAAGATCATATCCGTTCTATTAATATAATCGCTTTTCGTAGCTTTCCGCCAGCGACCGTGCGACCTGCTCCTCCGTAACCTTTAATCCGCGCACATGATCCGCGATGATGGCGGCAGGATTTGGCAGGTTCTCCCGCTTCGGCCATTGTTCCGGATCCCACAGCTTGGAGCGCTTGAAGGCTTTGGCGCAGTGAATATAGCACTCCTCGACCTCCACGCCGATGCCTATTTGCGGGATTTTCCCCTGGGCGGACAGTTTCTCCATCAGCTCAGGATCCGCAGTAATGCAGGCCTTTCCGTTAATCCGGAGCGTCTCCTCCAGCCCTGGAATGATAAAGATCAGCCCGGCACTCGGATTCTGCAAAATATTTAGCAGCGAATCATACCTCCGGTTACCTGGTCTTTCCGGAATGACCAGCCGCGTATCATCCAATATGTATACAAAGCCCGGTGCATCGCCGCGGGGTGATACGTCGCAGCTGCCCTCCGCGTCATTCGTGGACAGGAACAGCAGCGGAGACTTGGAAATAAATTCGCGGCAGTGGGAATCCAAACGCGTGATAACCTTGTTCCTGACCAGTTCGCTGGGAGGACTGCTCAGTAATCGAAGCTCCTCCTCCGATTGAATGATTGCCTTAAAAGGAATTGCCGTCATCGCTCATCCCCCTGTTTCTCATTCATTTTGTATATAATGTAATCCAGCTTCTCCTCAACTCTCCTCAAGGCGGCATCGGAATTTCTGACATGCCTGCTGCCGTTGGATACGTATTTGAACAGGCCGAAGAAAAACAAAAGGATCAAGCCGATCACGACAAGCGAAAATACAAGGCTGAACACGTTAACCGACACTTCCAACGCACCTCCATGAACCTATTATAATCGTTTTGGACAGGGAAGACAGCCGGACGGGCGCTAATCACCTCGGCTTTTCGGATCAAGCTTGTGATTTTGCCCCTTGCCCATGATATCATATCAAGTAGTACACCATTTACATAAAGGGAGATGAAGGATGTTGAAACAGGAACTCACGGAACGGTTAATCTCTTACGCCAGGGTGGAGACCCAATCGAATGAAGAAAGCAGCACCACGCCTTCGACTCCGGGACAGCTCACCCTTGCGCGCATGCTGGTGGAAGAGCTGAATTCCATCGGCATGAAGGACGTCACGATGGATGAGAACGGCTATGTCATGGCCACGCTTCCTTCCAATACGGACAAGGATGGCGTGCCGACGATCGGCTTCCTCGCCCATGTGGATACCGCAACGGATTTTACCGGCAAAGGCGTTAATCCGCAAATCGTCGACAACTATGACGGAGGCGATATCGTTCTGAACGCGGGACTAGGCGTCGTCCTTTCCCCAAAGCTGTTTCCTGAGCTGCCTCAGTACAAAGGGCACACGCTGATCACGACGGACGGAACGACCCTGCTTGGCGCAGATAACAAAGCCGGCATAGCCGAAATCATGACGGCGATGGCTTACCTGATCGGCCATCCGGAAATCAAGCACGGGACGGTCAGAGTCGCGTTTACCCCCGACGAGGAAATCGGCCGCGGCCCCGAGAAATTCGATGTTGCGGCTTTCAACGCCGATTTTGCCTACACCGTGGACGGCGGACCTCTTGGCGAGCTGGAATACGAGAGCTTTAATGCAGCCAAGGCAAGCATCACGATCCAAGGCACCAACGTTCATCCGGGCACGGCGAAGAACAAGATGGTAAACTCGATCAAAATCGCCATGGAGCTGAATTCCATGCTTCCACCGGAGCAGGCGCCCGAGCATACGGAAGGCTATGAAGGATTCTATCATCTGCTTTCGCAGAACGGAGATACCGAACGCACAAAAATGGAGTACATCATCCGCGATTTTGACCGGACGGAATTTGCCGCAAAGAAAGAGCATCTGACCCAGGTCGTGAAGCAGCTTCAGGCAAAATACGGCGAGGAGCGCGTCATCCTGGAAATGCGCGATCAGTACTACAACATGAGGGAAAAAATCGAGCCGGTAAAAGAGATCGTCGACGTAGCCTACGAAGCGATGGAAAGCCTGGGCATCAAGCCGATTGTCAAGCCGATCCGCGGCGGAACGGACGGTTCCCAGCTCTCCTATATGGGGCTGCCGACGCCGAATATTTTTACGGGTGGTGAAAACTTCCACGGCAAGTTCGAATACATTTCCGTCGACAATATGCTGAAGTCGGTACAGGTCATCATCGAAATTCTGAAGCGCTTTGAAGCAAGAGGCGTATGAGCATCATTCCAGAGGGAAACAATCAGCGCAATATCGAACGTTTCTCCGGATACGGGGATACCTACGACCGCTACCGGCCCGCAGCGCCTCCCCTGGTGACGTCCCTCCTGACTGGGTACCTTCAGCGCAAGCCGGAACTGGTGCTCGATCTGGGCTGCGGCACCGGGCTGTCCACGCTGGTCTGGAAAAAGCACGCGGACCAGGTTATCGGCATCGAGCCGAATGACGACATGCGCAGCGTCGCGGAGTCCAAGCTGGAGCAGATGACGGATGCAGCCCACATCCGCTTTATGGCAGGCTACTCCAACCAGCTTGCCGTCGGCAGCGAAACCGCCGACATTATTACGTGCTCGCAGTCTTTTCACTGGATGGAGCCGGCAAGCACGCTGCTGGAGGCTGCCCGGGTGCTGAAGCCCGGCGGCATCTTCGCCGTCTACGATTGCGACTGGCCGCCGACGCTGTATTGGCAGGTGGAGCAAGCCTACGAAGAAGTGATCAACCGGGCCGACGGCATCATCCGCGAACAGCTCAGCCAAGAGAAGCAGGCTGTCAAAAGGGATAAGGAAAAGCATCTCGCGGCCATTAAGGACAGCGGCCATTTCAGGTTCGCCAAGGAAATTGTGTTCCATCATGCGGAGGATTGCGATGCTGACAGGTATTTCGGCATCGCAATGAGCCAGGGCGGAGTTCAAACGGTCCTCCGGCTAAACCCGAAGGAGTTGGATGAAGACATTAAGCGTTTCAAACAAGTCGTCGATGACTTCTTCCAGGAAAGGACGCTGCAGGTTTTGTTCAGCTACCGGATGAGACTCGGCGTAAGATAAACCTGAAAATGACAAAAAAATCAGGCCAAGCAGCCGGTTTTACTTTCCTCCTCAGTGAAGGAGAAGCAAATCGAATTGCTGACGCCTGATTTTTTTTGCACGCTTCTTCAGCCCTGATCCCCTTAAAAGTAATTCTTCACCGCTAAATATCCCCCACTTGATTCACTTTGGCAATTGACAAGTAGACACTGACCAAGCCAATCAGGCCCAGCACTGCGTATAACATGTTCGTATTCAACGGAATATGAAGCAGTCCTGCGAAATTCGGGAACTGCATGAGAAAAACGGAGCAAATCACGGTCGGAATGACCGCCCTCTTCCAGATCCCGAACAAAAACAGCGGAACAAAGCTGATAACCGAGACAACCGCGGAATGAACGATCGACTTGACCGTAAACGAAATGATGTCCGCGAGGGTTGGCAGTCCGTGAATGACGTCGATGAACAAATCGAACACATAGGTGGTAATTCCGGATAGAACAAAAGATATAAGCGTACACAGGAAAACCGCCAGGAAGATAAACCAAACTTTTGCCATAACCAGTTTTTTGCGGCTAATGGGATATCCGAATGAAAGGGACATCGTTTTATTCTTATATTCCTCGATAAATACGTGATTAATCATGGAGGCGCCGAACAGAACAAACCCCATTTGGATCGCCGACATCAGCTCCATCGCGCTTGAATAACTCTCCTCAAAATCCGTGAACGCTAAATCAGCCATGACCACTTTTAAAAAGAAAACGGGAAGAAACATAAGGATCACCCAATAGATCATCACTTCACCGATAACCTTTTTCTGCTCTAATTTTCTCCACTCGAGCTCAATCAGTTTAGTCAAACTTATCGCCCCCCTGGATTTGGTGGTAAAAATAGTCTTCCAGCGTACTCGTATGCTTCTGAATTTCCTCAATTTCAATATCGTTCGATATCAATGTTTTCGAAATATCACTTGTGGATCGGGCCGTGTCGTATACACGAATCCTTGTATCCTTCACAATTTTGATGTTGGAAATTTGGAGCTTATGTTCAAGCAAATAGACCGTTTTCTGCACATTCGAAGTGACCAGTTCGATATAATCGGTCCGCAACTTCTGAATGTCGGCCAGTGCGACTTCATTCACCAGTTTCCCGTGCTGAATCATCCCGATTCGGTCAGCCATCTGCTCGATTTCACCCAGGATGTGACTAGACAGGAGAAACGTTATGCCATATTCCTTGTTTAACATCCGGATTAATTCCCGCATATCTTTAATCCCGATGGGATCCAGCCCATTGGTGGGTTCATCCAGGACAATCAGCTCAGGCTTCGTAATCATGGCACGGACGATTCCCAGACGCTGTTTCATGCCAAGCGAGAAGTCCTTCACTTTCTTGTCATCAATCCCATGCAAATTGACCATATCCAGCGCTTGGGTGATGGCCTTTCCGTCATAAAAGCCCAGATATTCACAGTGAATCCGCAAGTTCTCCATGGCTGTTAGATGTTCGAAAAATATCGGATATTCAATGATGCTCCCGACTCGCTTTAACCCGTCTTTTGCAGATTCCGTAAACTTCTTGCCAAATAGCATGATTTCTCCCGATGTGGGGATGATGATTCCCGTGAGCATTTTCATGATCGTCGTTTTACCGGCACCGTTCGGTCCAAGCAAGCCGTAAGTTTCTCCTTTTTTTACCGTGAGATTAACATTCGAAGTAATCGTTTTTCCTTTTACCGTTTTGGTAAGCTCATAGGTTCGAATGACGTCGCTCATTTGAGTGATGATCCTCCCGTCTATATTCATCCTTTGAATTACTTCTATCGTAAAGCAAGGAATGGATCATTTTTCTTACTCAATCCTTACAAGTTTCTTAAGTTCGTAAAAAGAGGCGTTCAGACAGAACACCTCTTACGGGAGATCTAATATGGCACCTGTTTAAAAATGCATGTAAACGTCGTTTTCTCAAACGGTGTGCTCGTAAGCCGAATCGATCCTTTCATCGCCTCCGTTAAACGTTTCGAAATGCTAAGGCCTAGTCCGCTACCCTGAAATTGCGGGTTTCGGGCGTCATCTAATGTGTAAAGTCTTTCAAACACGCGGTCCTGGTGGACTTCCGTAATGCCTTTTCCGCGATCCCAGACGTCGACAGCAACCGATTCGCCTTCTTCCCGAAGCGTTAAACCAAACACGCCTCCGTCGCTTCCATACCGGATTGAATTTGATATTAAATTGTTTAATATTCGTTGCAGCGCATGCTCATTACCGAGTATGTAAAGGGGACGCTCCGGAATTTCAAGCTCCACCCGAAGACCTCGGGATGTCAGGAGCTCATAAAATTCAAGCACGCTTTGGCGGCAAATCTCATTGAGGGAAATTTTGCTGAGCGGGATTTCGTAGTCTTCCGACTCGATTTTAACGAGATCAAAAAACTGGTTAAGCAATGCGACCAGACTGTTCACCTTATTGTTTAGCCGCAGAATCACCTGCTTCCTTTCTTCTTCGGTAATCGATTCTTCCTGGTTCAGCTTTTCGGCATATCCCAGAATGACCGTCAGGGGCGTTTTCAAATCGTGGGACATGTTGGATATCATTTTCTTCAGACTATCTTTGGTTCTGGCATAATCCGCAATCACTCTTTGGTTGTAATCCAGCAGACGGTTGATTTGGATCAGCAACTGCTGCACGGCTTGCTGGTCGGTTTGGAAAAGCACCTTCTCGGCGGTTTGATGTTCGATGATCTCCATGATTTTATTCGATATTTCCTGTACATTCCGATTCCATGTTCTGCGGGAAACAAACTGCCAAATATTCATGAGGAGCAAAACAGCAATGGCCGAGCTTAGAAAAATAACCATGGCTACCCTCCCAATTTATATCCGATGCCCCAAACGGTACGAATAAACTGAGGATTGGAAGGATCTTCTTCGATTTTTTCTCGAAGCCTGCGGATATGAACGTTAATCACGTTTTCATTCCCATAATAATCGTCTTGCCAGACGAATTGATAGATTTGCTCCTTGGTGAACACCCTGCTCTGATAAGTTAAGAATAATTTCAGAATATGAAACTCCTTGGAGGTGAGCGTAACACTCTGACCTCGGACCTGCACAGAAAACGTGCTTAAATCAAGAGTGAGGTCCTTATAATGAATCCGATCCTCCGTCGGCTGATGATCCGTCCGGATATATTGTGTTGCCCTGCGTATGGCAGCTTGCACTCTGGCGGTTAGCTCAATCATGGAGAACGGCTTGCTTAGATAATCATCTGCGCCAAAACCAAGTCCTAGAGCCTTGTCAAGGTCGCTGCCTTTTGCGGAAATAATAACGACGGGAACGACGCTTCTTTCCCTGATCTGCTTGAGCACATCCATGCCATTTACTTTAGGAAGCATTAAATCCAGCAAAACCAGATCAAACTCCTCCTTATCAATAAATGATTCCGCTTCTTCCCCATCCAGCGCGACAAACACTTCATAGTTTTCCTGTTTTAAATGACTCTCAATCAGCTGGCTGATTTCCTTATCGTCTTCGATTAGCAGAATGCGCTTTGGCACGCAGATCCCCCCGAGCTCCTCGTATTTTGACCGGTGAAATTTCCAACACCTACACTCTCCACTTCCGGATGAGCTGATTGGTCACTTCCGACAACAGCAGGCCAAGGGCGATCGCCCCCGAAATCATAAAGGCTTCGGCTCCCAGCTGGACGGCCTGGTCATACTGGTTCTCAACTGCGTTGCGCATCGCGTCATAAGCCGTTCCGCCGGGGACCAGCGGAATGATGCCCGATACGCTGAACACGATGATCGGCGTGCGGTACCTTTTGGCGAACAAATGGCTGATCATCGTGACGCAGTAACTGGCGACCACGGTGGCTGTAATCCGCAGCACGTGCATATCCTGAAGCCATATATACAGCAGCCAGCCGACCATCCCGGCAAATCCGCACTGCAGCAGCGCCTTTTTCGGGGTGTTGAAGAGCATGCCAAACGCAGCCGATGCGACGAAGCTCGTGACGAGTTGTTCAATGTACATACGGCATCCTCCTCATTGAAATGACAGCATAAATGCGATGCCCGCCCCGATCGCAAAAGAGGTGATGAACGCCTCGGCCCCCTTCGACAAGCCGGAAACCAGGTGGCCTGCCATCAAATCGCGGATCGCATTTGTAATCAGCAGCCCCGGTACGAGCGGCATGACCGAGCTGATGACGATAATGTCCAGGTCCTGCCCGAAGCCGAATTTGACGAACAGGATCGAGCAGAGGCCGATGGCCAGCGCTCCCGAAAACTCGGCGAAGAACTTGACCGGAATCATCCGCTGCAGCATCAGCGTGCAGTAATATCCGAGACCTCCGGCCACAGCTGCGGGCAGGAAATCGGGCCAGATGCCGCGGAACATGATCAGGAAACAGCCGCTGGCCAGCGCCGCCATCAGCAACCGCAGCCACAGCGGGTAAATATCGCCTGTCCGCTGGATGTTTTCCAGCTCCCGGCGCGCTTCAGCGATGGTCAGCTCCCCTTTGCTGATGCGGCGGGATACGCTGTTCACGCGGTCGATTTTATGCAAATTCGTCGTCCGGTCCGAAATTCGGTTCAGCCTCGTGATCGGCTGCGGATCCTCCATAGAAAAAATGAGTCCCGTAGGGGTCATGTAGCTATGCGTTTTATCCACGCCAAAAGAAGCGGCAATCCGTACCATGGTATCTTCCACCCGGTACGTCTCCGCTCCGCTCTGCAGCATGATTTGCCCGGCCAGCAGGCATACCTTCATGATTTCGTGCTCCCTCTGCACCAAGTCTTCCAAAGCTCTTCCTCCCGTATGCGCATAACCCTATGTTAGTTACAGTATAATCGGTTTGCCGGACAAAAACACGGACAAGCGTCACTTCCTCATAATAGAGCGGAATCCTCCGGAGTAAGAAGTACCTTCGGTTATTGTGGCTTGACTCCGATATACAGCAGATGAGAGGAAGCACCTAGGATATATGGGTCTTCTGCAGCCTCCATGATACGGTTCAGAAACCGCTGATATTCCTCTGGACCGCGGCCCCGCCAGTATGCCCACTGTTCCTCGTTCATAGACTGCACCACGCTGCCGGATGCGATCAACTTCACGCTGTCGAAGCCGTGCTGCTCCATGAAGGGACGGATCTCATCAATCGGAAAATAATAAGCTCCCGTAAACCGGCCATCATCGCTGTGGTTGAATACACCCGTTCTCATAAACTCATCAATGCCGTCCATTGTATCATTCGACTTCCAGGACTGCGGATGCAGCAGCGAATTTATTAAATGCCTCGTCCGGGACATAAAGGCGACAAATACATGTCCGCCGGGTTTGACCACCCGGAAGAGCTCCCGGGCCGCCTGCTTCCGGTCTTCCTCCTGCTGAAGATGGTACAGCGGCCCAAGCATCAAAACGGCGTCAAACCGCCCGTCTTCAAATCTTCCAAGATCTCTTGCATCGGCCACGTGTATCCCCTGGAACCGTTCCTCCAGCTTGCATTCCTTCACTTTGCCGGCCGCGAGGCCGACGAGACGCGGAGACAAATCGGTCAAGGTCACGTCATAGCCTTCCTGCGCCAGCGCAACCGCATATTTGCCCGGCCCCGCCCCGTTGTCGAGGACATGTGTTCCCGGCTTCAAATACCGCTTAATGAAATGGAAGTTGACCATAAATTCGACCGGCTCCCGTTCCAGTCTCCCCCATTCATCAAACTGATTATAGTAATCGATTATGCTGCCCATCTTTCCGCTTCCTTTCCATAGACGGATTCCCGTCCTTCATATTTCAGAGCTTATCCCAAGCCAAACCGGTTTCCAGAACGGCCTGGCCGGCGATATCCAGCGTTTTTTCAGAGACAGGACTTCCACCCATTTTTATATAAAATTGACGGGCCGGATTATCCTTGAGCACCCACACGTACATGGAACCGAAGCCGTTCTCCCGGAAGGCTTGGATCAGCGTGTTCACCAGCAATTTTCCATGTCCCCTTCCCTGATGTTCTTGAAGTAAATATAAGGCGTAGATTTCCGCATCATACCCGGCCTCTTCCTCGCGGTATTTTCCCCCTTGTATAAACCCGGACACCCGTCCGGCTTCATCCTCGGAAACGAATGTCCACAAGTCCTTATCCTCCCGGCTTAGAAGCTGCTTCCACCGCTCCATCCGGCTCTCCACCGTCAGCTGATCCAGATAGGCGTCTGCAATCATGCCTCTGTAGGTCGTTTTCCAGCTTTCCACGTGGACCTTGGCCAGCACCGGGTAATCATCATAAGCAGCCTGTCTGATGCTCATACGGAAAATCTCCTTTCGCATAGTACATATTCCAATGCATCCATTCGCACTAGCGTTGATCAGCCTCGAAAAAACTTGATCACCGTCTGAGTTGCCATTATAATAAAAAAAACAAGAACAAATGTTCTTGTTCGGAATTCTCCGATCATCGCTATGTAACTACTTACCTGTAATAATGGAGGAGATAAAACCATGAATCCCTGCTGCCAAAGCGCGCTGCATCATATAAATGTGGCAATCCGTTCCGTTCTCGAGATCATGGACGGTCTGGATGAATGCGATCTGCCGAAGCGGCCCACCCCCGGCAAATTTTCCGTAGGTGAGCTGCTGGAGCATCTCGCCATGCTGCCGCTCGCCGATTTGATCATTTCGGACGGTGCCTCACAGGAAGAGATGGCTGCATTTTACAGCAGGACATCGTATTCGACGAGCGAGCGCATCCGCCAAGCCTTTCAAGATAACTATGAATCCCTTGTACAAAAATACGGCTCGCTGACGGAAGCCCAGCTTCAGGAAGAGGTTTCCTCCTACTGGGGGGCATCATATACTCGGTTCGGCTGGCTGCTGGAAATTTTGGCGCATTTATACCATCACCGGGGTCAGCTTCATTCCATGCTCGTGCATGATTTGGGACATGACCCGCGCGTTTCTTTATTTGAGTAATACATCACTTTTCATTCGGCTGCCGCGTTGGAACATGGGGCTCCTCCCGTTACGTTCTAGGAGTATCCCTTCAGGATGTGCCCGGTAAGGTTACTTTCTCAAAATGTTCAACGACCGGGAAAGGGTCGTAATAGTGATGAAGCAGCCCTTTCCACCGAGCATAAAATTCGGACTGCCTGAATCCATCCGTATGGTCCTCAAGGGTTTCCCAGTTCACGAGGAGGAGGTATTTGTTTGGAACCTCCATACAGCGCTGAAGCTCGTGTCCGATGTATCCTTTCATGGAAGATATAATACCCGAAGCATCCCGGAAGGCTTGCTCAAATGCTTCGCCCTGCCCCGGCTTCACCTGCAGCATCGCGGCTTCCAAAATCATATCATTTCCTCCTGACTCTTTGCCAACTTTATCACGCGTCCTTAGCCGCGCCTATACTTCGAGGTCAAGCACAAGCTCCCCATTTATGAATTGACCGGTCTCTTTAAAACCCAGCCCTTTGTACAGCCGGTTTGCGGCTGTATTGTCGGGAACATGCGAGATTCTGATAACAGTACAGGCCGGATGCTCTTTTTGCTTGCGAAGGACGGCGGATAATCCCGCTTTGCCGTAGCCTCTGCCTTGATAATTACGGTCGATCATGAACCTGACGATCCAGAAGCAGCCGTCTTCCGGATACGGCTCCTCATCGAACAGCGCAAATCCTACCATAACATCATCTGCATAAATCGCGTAGGGATAGCAGGTTTTCTCCTCGGCCGCCTTTTGCAATGAATTTAGATTTGAAGCCACAAATCTCAACTGGTCATCCCTGGGACGAAGCTCGATGCACTGCTGGCGGATATCGTCGGTAACGGGTTTTAAACATACAGGATCCATACAGCCACCTCCTGTCTTCAGCTTCTTGACGGATTCCGCAATCGTGATCTGTTTTTCCTGATCCCACACATCATGGATTTCAAAGGTTCCCTCCTCGAAGAAGAGCGGAAATCTCTTGCGGAACCATGGCTGCATTGGCAGCTCCATCGCATCTTCGATCGTTACCCAACGGAGCTCGCCTTCCGGCGGAGCGGCGAGGAGTTCTCCCTCGTATCTTCTCTTCCTCATTTATTCCGGAATATAACATCTTGCGTGATTTCCGGGGCCATGTCGTAGGCTGCACCCAATCCCTTTTCCTCAATAGCTTGTCTCGATACCCGCTTTAGCGTAATCGACCCGGTAAACTCCGATCGGAACAAGGGCAGGCTGACCGCCACGCAGCCTTCGTCCACCCATCGGGCCTGCAAATGCTTGAGCCCGGCGATCTCCGTCTCGATCCCTTCACGGTACCATGGATGCTCCTCATCTTCGGACACTCCTGGCTCATTGAGACATACGTACAGCGACAGGCTGTCGCACAGCTTAAGCAGGTTAAAATGGCGCTCCACCCGGCTGGCGTCCAATCCGCTGAGCTGACTTTGAATCCGTTCCTGCCGAAGGAGCTCTTCCTTGTAAAACCGGGCGGCTTCCGGGTCTTCGGCATAACGGATCTGCTGGAACGACGCATAATGCTTGCTGCAGAGCAGACCTGCATACGGATCCATCGCTTCCGTCTCATCCAGGCCGGCTCGGTACGAAGACAGCTTGGGCTCAAGCGGATAGTTGATAAAGGAAAACGGGCTGCTGCTTTCCGAATCCCATAGCGGATTCTGGTCCAAATATCTCCAGCCGCGATCATGCTGGGTAATGGCCAGCACCGCAGCTTCACGATCCGATCCTGTCGGCATCCACTCCGCCAATAAATGCTCTGCAATCTGTCCCGATAACTTGGCATGATCATGCTGGCGAATCAGAACGAAGCCTTCCGGTTGTTCTCTGACAATCATCACATTCACCCTCCATCGGTTGATGTTTTACCTAATATTAACTTTTTCCAACCCATTTTCCCAGCAAAAATTCACGTGTGGATCGACAACCTTCCCCGGCCTTGCACCACCAGCAGAAAAAAACCTCCAACCGGAACATTCCGGCTGGAGGCTCAATATCACATGGGGAAGGGGAAGAGCTGGTGCTGATGTTGGTATTGCCAATTAGAAATCAGAGGTAGCGATTTGAATCGTACCGAACACCGGACCGGCAGCTGAAGCCAGCAGTGCGGCGACAAGCAGACGTTCCACTGAGAGCGTCAAGCTGTTTGCCGCCGGGATCGTATAAGTGACAACAGGGGCGTTGACGCGGGTGATGACAAGGTCAACCGGAAAAGCCGACGTGTTGTTCACCGTGACCGCAGCATTGATTCCGCCGGCAAGATTCTCATAGAACGACTTGCCGACACCAGCGGCTAGCGAGTAGAACTGCTCTGGTAACAAAATAGCCATGTGACATGACCTCCTTTACCATTTGATAGATTATCCTATGCCTGAAATCTATCAATGCAACGTTACTTGCCGCTAGATTGAAACACATTTTAATAGACGCCCCAGCCCTGCAGTGACGATTCTGACCGCTTTCTGCAGCTCTATTCTTTATATCAAATCCAGACGGAGCCGGACCATATCCTGCACTTGGATTCCGTCTTCATAGAATACTTCCTCATAGTGTCGGATAAAAAAGCCCGGGTCCACGCCCACGATCCGGAAACCGCAGCGTTGATAGAGTTTCAATTGAGGAAAGCTGGAGTTGGCTGTGCCGATTTCCACCGCATGCGCTCCCTGCCTCCTGGCTTCTTCGACGGCGTTTTCGATCAGCATTTTGCCGATCCCTTTGCCCTGCAGATCTTCCCGTACCGCAATATTGACGATCTCAACCGTTTTCGGATGCGTATCGATCAGTACATACTCTCCCGCTAATTCGCCGTTGAGGTAAGCTCCATACCCCCTGCCCCTTGCGACGTAATCCTCAACCATCTCTTTGGATGGATCAGCAAGCAACAGCAGGTCATAGGGGATATCCTCGCCGATTCCCCACGGTTGAATGGTTATTTCCATCTTGCAAATCACCTCTTTCGTTCTCATGAGCCAAGCTTCTGATTTGGCATATGCCATATGTAAAGTTTTCCTTTCCACCCTGGGGGCCGCTTGCTACAATAGAGAAGCTAATGCATCAGGACGGAGGATTAATCAAACCATGCGGTTACTGCATCAGGTCTCGTCAGAATGGAATCGCCTCAACCGGAATATCCGGCTCTTTTTTCTTGCCAATTTGCTGTATCAGATCGGGACAGGCATGTTCTCGGTGCTCTACAATCTTTACGTGCAAACGCTGGGTTACCCCGATACGATGAACGGCACCTTGGTGAGCGTTCAGTCGTTTGCGACGGCGCTTATTTTCATACCGATCGGACTGCTGGGGGACCGTACCAGCCATAAGCTGCTCTTAATGACCGGCGCATTGTTTACAGGTCTGAGCTTCATGGGCAGGTCGCTGGCCAGCGGTGAATCCGCCCTGATCGTCCTGTCCGCTGCCGCCGGCCTGTTTGCGGCCTTCTTCCAGGTGATCGCCGTCCCGTTTCTGGCCGGGAATTCGGACAAGAAGCAGCGGCTGAAGCTGTTCAGCTACCACTTCTCCCTCGTGCTGGCCGCCCAGGTCATCGGCAGCAGCGGCGGCGGTTACCTGGCCGATGTGCTCCAGTCCGCCGGCTGGAGCAAAATTCACAGCCTGCAGGCTGTGCTGTTCACAGGGGGAGCGGCGAGCGTGCTTGCCTTTGTGCCCTTGATGCTGGTCCGGCAGAAGCCGGCTGTTCAAAAAGACGTTTCGGCCGCTCCCCCGGGGCCTGCCCTGTCCCATCCGCTTCCATCTTCAGCGCGGGAGGACTGGAGCGCCATCGCCAAATTTACGCTGGCCCAGCTGATTGTCGGCCTTGGCTCGGGACTGGTCGTGCCTTATCTCAATCTGTACTTTACAAACCGCTTTGCCGTATCCCTTACGGCCGTCGGCATCCTGATTTCACTCGGCCAGATCATGACGATCGTGTCGATGCTGATCGGCCCGTCGCTGGCAAGCCGCGTCGGACCGGTCAAGGCCGTGGTGCTGTTTCAGATGATGTCCCTGCCTTTTTTGCTGCTGACCGGTTTCACCAACCTGTTCGCAGTCGCTTGCTTCAGCTTCCTCTTCAGGCAGGCACTGATGAATGCGGCCAATCCCATCCAGTCCTCGATCACGGTTGACCGGGTATCCGATGCCCGCAGAGGGATCGCCAACTCGATGACGCAGACCGCATTCATGCTCGGCTGGGCTACAATGGGACCTGTCCAATCCCATTTGCTTACCGCATATGGGACGTACTGGGGCTATGCGCTGACTTTCAGCATGACCGGCATCCTATACATCAGTGCATCGGCCATCTATTACTTTATGTTTAACGAGCGCAAGCAGAAAACCGCTTCTCCGCAGGCGGCTAACCAGAACGCTCCGGCCTGAATGCCAATCCAACGATGCCTGCAGGAGCCTTCCAGCTACCATCACCGTCCCCTCAAAACCGCAAGAATGGGCCGGTACATAGCGGAAGGAGCTCCTGCAGGTTGTTTATCGTCAGCGTCCCTTCCGGCAGGAGCGGACCCGATTCAGCAGGCGCTGTGAGCAGCAGTACGGGACGCAGACCTGCCGCAGCGGCGCCCTGCGCGTCCTTTTCGGGATGGTCACCCACAAACCAGCAGTTCTCCGGACGGGCCTGCAGCCTGCTCAGCGCCATTTCGTAAATTCGCCGGTCCGGCTTCTTGACCCCCGCCTCTTCCGAAACGATAACCGCATCGAAATAGCCTCTGAGCTGCACCTGGTCAAGCTTGGCATACTGGGTTCTGGCCGAGCCGTTCGTGACGCACCCGATCCGGACTCCCCTGCTTTTCAGCTCCTGCAGCACCAATTCCGCTCCGTCCATCGCTACGGTGCAGGAGGGAAACTCAGCGAACCAATAAGCGAGCAGGTCTTCGGCGGTCGTCGCCTCCTCCCTCATTGGCAGTGTCCGCCTCATTTCCTCATACAGCTCCCTTTTTTCCCGATAGCCATTCCGGTCTGCGGCACGCAGCTGTTCCACCAGCCTCAGGCGATGCTCAGGATTGTGCGCGGCGGCAAACCTGTCGATAAATTTTCGCGAAAACTGCTCAAACGCCTGTTTACGGTTCACCAGCGTATTATCCAAGTCGAACAGCACGGCTTCCATACCCTTATCTCCCCCTAGTTAAAAAATCGGAAATGATCCAACTGGGTTTTGATTTGGTCGAATTTCTTCCGCACCGCACCCCTGTGATCGGGCAGCAGGGGAATATGGGCCATGTCCGCAATCCGCTCCGCTACCTGGCTTACCGACAGGTCAACGGTATCGATATGCTCCCGGAATATGTCTTGGGAAAGACCTTCAATACAGCGTTCGGCCTGCTGAGCACCCCATGAGTTTGATCGTTCCCCCCGGCTTTTCAAGCGCTGCAGGATGACTTCGCGCGGAGCGCATAACGCAAAATGCTTCACGGTCATGCCGTCCGTGCGCAGCCGGCCAACGATTTCTTCAAAATATACCGGATCGACCACGGTCATTGGAGCGATGATGACTCCGTCGTATTCACAAGCGATGTGCTTCAGCATGGCATAGTTGAATTCCCGCCATAACGGATATTCCTGAAAATCGGGCTTCTTGATGCTGGGCGGAATATTTTTGCGGATAAAATACCCTGCATTCTCTGGATCGTACACGAAAGAATGCGGTATCCGGCGGTGAAGCTCGAAGGCGGTCTGCGTTTTTCCTGCACCAAACGCGCCATTTATCCATAGGATCATCCATCATCCCTCAACTTTGACGATATTTTGGAGATTGGCTTCTCGCATCCGTTCCATTATACACCAAAAAAACCGGCGGAGCGCCCCGCCGGTTTTTCCCCAACCCTATGCCACAGCATCCCTGGATCATCCTGAAGAGCTGTGGTTCACTGCACTATGCTTCACTTCCGCTGTTCATCCTGTAAATTCCTGCACCCACTCGTTATTGTAAAAGGCGATCCCGATATGGGTGTAGCTTTTGTTCAGGATGTTGGCTTTGTGTCCCGGGCTATTCATCCAGTCCTGCATCACCTGCTGAGGGGAGGTCTGCCCGTTGGCGATATTCTCTCCAGCCGAGTTGTACGTAATCCCGTATTCCTTCATCATGTCGAAAGGAGATCCGTGAGTCGGGGAATTATGGTCAAAATACTTGTTGTCATACATGTCTTTGGCTTTGGCCATTGCCATGTTGGACAGTTTGGAATCCATGCTGAGTGCACCCAAACCTGCTTTGGAGCGTTCCTGATTCACCAGATCGAGCACTTGTTGAGCATATGCTGAGGCATCGCCACTCGCAGAGGTCTGCTGATTGTTTGTACCCGAAGGAGCCTGGTTCCCGGTTCCTGCGGAAGGAGCCTGGTTTTTGGGGGTACCCGCAGGGGCCTGATTGGCCGGCGTTCCCGTTGGTGTTCCCGCTGGCGTACCGGTTGGCGTTCCCGTTGGCGTTCCGCCTGGGGTGGTTGGAGCTCCGGTCCGCGTCCCGGATGGCGTTCCCGCAGGCTGCTGCGGTGAAGTTCCGGGTACCGCCCCTGGCTGCTGAATCAAATTAAGCAAATCCGAGGTCAGGTCGTTTTGATTGACTTGTTTGACCGTCAAATGGGATTTACCCGCTCTGTAAGTAGACGTTGATGAGGCTGAAGTGACGATTTTTCGGGTCGGAGCCGCTTGATGGATATGGCTTGCGCGGTTCGTCTGCTTGGTAGTCACCTGCTGGCGCGCCGTTGAAGCGCCGTGATCCGCGCAGCCTGTAATCAATATCAGAACGGCGATCATAACGATTTTTTTCATATGACGAGTGCTGCCTCCCTAATACGGTTGAATGTAAGATACCGACTTAATTTTTCCGCATCAAAGAGGATTTATACCGGCAAAGTATGCTTATCCGGCGTATGGGTATAGTAACTAAAATATAATAATTATTCCAACGGAGAAGAACCTGACATGAATTCATCTAACCAGAAACCGACAAACATCGATCCGAATCTGCCGCTAAGCCGTCATCTGGTAGACAATGAGCACACGCTAAAAATGATGTTCGAACGCTGCTCGGATGTCATATTCCGGGACGTTACCCTGCAAGGAGACACCAAGCTGCTGTTTATTTACGTAGACGGCATGATTGACAAGGATATTATCCAGTCGGTCATCCTGAAGCCTTTAATGTACGAAGGCATCCCCCAGGGGATCGGCCCCATTGACAGCATTGCGCAAATGTGTGATCAGCAGCTGTTCGCGGTACTGGAAACGAAGAAGGTCAACACGTTCCACGATGCGGCAGATGATATTTTAAAAGGTAACTTGGCCATTCTGGCGGATGGGGAAGCTTCTGTCCTTCTAACAAATGTCTCACAATTTGAAGCAAGATCGATCGAGGAACCGTCTACGGAAGCATCCCTGCGCGGAACGCGGGAAAGCTTCACCGAAACGCTGCGGACGAACACGACGATGCTGCGCAGAATCATCGTCACGCCGAACCTGAAGATGGAATCCTTTCACATCGGTAAACTGACCCAAACCGAGGTTGTACTTGCCTATATTGAAGGAATTGTGTCTGCTTCGATGCTGGATGAAATTCGCTCAAGGGTTCAGCTGATCGATCTTCAAGGCGTGCTGGAATCAGGCTACATCGAAGAATCCATTGAGGACACCAACTTCTCCCCTTTTCCGCAAATGCTGAGCAGCGAGCGGCCGGATGTCGTATCCTCCGGACTGCTGGAAGGACGGGTGGGGATCCTGGTGAGCGGGTCGCCAATCGCTCTGATCGTGCCGATGACGTTCTGGGACGGCCTGCAAGCCCCTGACGATTATTACGAACGGTTTATGTATGTCACTATGAATCGGTGGATCCGATATTTGTTTGCCCTGTTCGCCATCCTGTTTCCGTCGGTTTATATTGCACTGACCACCTTTCATCCGGAAATGGTCCCTCCCAAGCTGATGCTAAGCATTACGGGACTCAGGGAACAGGCTCCATTTCCAACCGTCATCGAAGTATTTATTATGGAATTTATGTTTGAAGGGCTGCGGGAGGCCGGGATTCGGTTACCCCAGCAAATCGGCCCGCTCGTCAGCATCGTCGGTGCCCTGGTTATTGGACAGGCTGCGGTACAGGCCGGGATCATCTCGGCGCCGATCGTCATCGTCGTATCCGCTGCCGGCATATCGTCGTTTGTAATCCCCCGTTACCGGTTCGGCTACCCGATGAGGATGCTGCGCTTCCCGCTGCTCGTACTATCCGGAATTTTCGGGCTTTTCGGTACGGCGATCGGCATGATCGCCATCTTGTCCCATCTGATTCACCTCAGTCCGTTAGGGACGCCGTATCTTCAGCCCGTTGCCCCAACCAGGAAGAGCAGGGTGAAAAATGTATTTTTACGTTGGCCGAGACAACGTGCAGATAAATCTTGAACTTGATGGATAAGGCGGAAGGTACAATGAAAAAAAATTTGCTTTTTTTCTGCTTACTGTTTCTGTCAGCTTCGTTGACCGGCTGCTGGAACCTGAAAGAGCCCAATCAACGTGCTTTTATTATCGGCGTCGGAATGGACATGACTGAGGACAAGGAGTTGGAGATCAGTTCCGAAATCGCCGTACCCGCGGGTTTGGGCAGCAGCCAGGTGACGGGTGCGGGTAAGAAAAACACATTTACGGTCGTGAGTGCGAAGGGAAAGGATTTTATGGATGCCGGGCAGCATATGCAGGCTGAGCTGTCGCGCTCCTTGTTTTATGCTCACCGTCAAACAATCCTGATCGGTCAGCATATGGCCGAAGAGGGGGTGGATAAGTATCTCGACATGGTCGTCCGCAACCCAAAATCGGAAATCCGTTCCGTCGTACTCGTTGTTAAAGATGGAACCGCGAAGGAAGTGATCAAAGCCGAGCCTACATTTGATCCATTCATCAGTACGACACTGGGCAGTCAGCAAAATGCCCTTGGCATGAAGCCCTACTACTTCCGGATGTTATTATGCGATGCCTACAGCGAAGGAACCCAGCCGATTGTGCCTGCCATCACAGCGGATCCTGCCAGAGGTTACGTATACACTGGTTCGGCCATCCTGAATAAAGATCATGGTCTGAAGCTCGTCGGTTTCCTCGATCCGGAGGAGTCGATGTACGATAACTGGATGATGGGTAAGCAAAAAAACCTCACGTTCACCACTCTCATCGGAAAGGAGAACAAGACGATCAGCTTAGCAGTTCAATCCCTAAAGCACCGCACACACATAAAAATGGTTAAAAACAAGCCGCAGATTTACATATCGCTGCACGGCACCGGCAGCATAGTTGAAAACAATTCGCCACTCGATCCTTCCAAGGACGATGATTTCAAAACAATTCAGACCAGGCTGAGCCAGGAAGCGGAGGAGAAGGTTCGCAAACTGGTGGATAAAGCGCAGCACCAATATAAGATCGATATATTTGGAATCGGGGAACAAGTGCACAGGCAGCATCCAGAGGTATGGAAAACCCTCAAGCCTCATTGGCACGAAACGTTCCCCGAACTGCCGATCACTGTATCGGTTCATCTCCGGTACAGGGATCCGGGGCAAACCAATTCTTCGCTGTAGATCATCAATAATCAGGGGAATCACATCGGAAAGGGGGAGAAGCGATGAAGCTGACCGGATCGCAAATTTTTTGGACCTTAAGCACAGTGGAAGTCGTCATGGCCGTCTGGCTGAGAGTGTCGCCTGCTATCGAAACAGCCAAGCAGGACGCGTGGATGTCCATGATTATTGCGGGAGCGATCGGGCTTGCCACCACGTATCTGGTCATGCATGTCAGCCTGCTCCATCCCGGAGAAACCTTAACGCAGTTCAGCCGTAAGCTGCTTGGCGGCTGGATCGGAAGAATCGTGATCCTTCCCTATTTCGTGGCTTGGCTCCTGTTATCCGGGGATGTGCTCCGATCCTTCACGGATTTTATCCATCTGACGATTCTGGACCGGACTCCCATCTGGATTCTCATGGTCATGATTATGGCTTTGGCCGTTTATCTGACCGGCATCAGCGGGATTACCGGCATCGGCCGGTTTTGCGAACTGGCCGGACCCGTGACGTTCATTGCGCTGGTACTCACCTTTTTGCTGAACATCACGAACACGAAGCTTCTTCATATTCTGCCGGTCGCCGGCGATACAAGCTGGCAAGAGGTGTTCAAAGCATCGCTGTCGCCCGCTTCTTTTTTGGGGGAATCGTTTATGCTGCTGGTCCTTCTCGCGTTTATATCCAGCAACAAAAAAATAATCATCAAAGCACTGTCGAGCATCGCGTTCACCGCCATCATGGTCACGTTGGCCACGGTGATGGTGCTGCTCGTGTTCGGCCCCTACGTTGGAATGGAGCTGAGGTTCTCTTACTTTATGCTGGTACGCAGCATCAACATCCTGAACTTTATTCAAAATGTCGATGTGCTCGTGATTTTCATTTGGATTTTTGGCGTCTTCGCCAAGATCTCCCTTTACTTGTTTATCACGAGCTATGAGATGGCCCAGTGGCTTCAAGTGAAAAATTGGAAAAAACTCATATGGTTTTGTGCACCAGCCATCTTCATCATCGCGCTGCTGATTCCGAATGAAGAGACCATTATCATGATTCAGAAGCTGTGGGAGCGGATAATCATTCCGGTCTGCGCGATCGCCATTCCGCTCTTTCTGTGGATGATAACAGTCATGAAGCGTAAAATCGCGAAACAATGAAATCTGCTCGCTCCATCTAGGACTTGGCTGCCGTCACGATCGGCTGGTAAAACCCGGACTCCTCGGGCATGACCCACTCCACACGCTGGAATCCAGCCTGCTGCAAAAAGCTGTTCAGCTCGCTTCGCTGAACTGCCCGGTACACGGCTGCATAGCTCTCCGTCTTCCAAGACTCTAATTGATCCTGCAGTATAAACTGCCGGGTCGTATATGTCGATCCGTCTTTCGACCAATCCCACACCTGGAACACGATTCTCTTGCCTTGATCCAAAATTCTGGGCTGGGTCGCACGGGGCCGCTCGCGGATCAGGCTGTCATAGTCGCGGATCGTAATAATGACCATGCCGCCTGGCACGCATTTATTGTAAAATTGCCGGCAGGCGTTCAGCAGGTCTTCGTCCGTAAGCAAATGCGGCACCGCATTGTCGGCGGAGAAGACGACGTCAAAGGTACCGGCGACATCCTGATCGAGCGTCCTGAAGTCCGCTGTTCCGAATTGGATCGACACTCCCATAGTCTCCGCTTCCCTTTTCGCTCGCGCCACGGAGTCCGGACTAAGGTCGGTTGCCGTCACATCGAATCCGTGCCGTGCTAACCCTAAGCTTTGGGTTCCGATGCCGCATGAGGCGTCCAGCAGCCGAATCTTGCTGCTTCCTGGACGATTCAACCGGGAGCGGATCCACCGGTCCCAAAATTGTCCCTGACTGGACACCGTATGTTTCCAATCTTCGTAAATCAAATGGTATGATTCAGACATACCGTCATAGAAATGCTGCGTAGACGGCCCCATTCATGATCCCTCCTTATTGTCCCGTGATTCATCCTAATCCAGCGTTGTTAAATCATAATGGATAAACTGTTCGTCCCGAACGTATCCGCTTTGTTCGTAGAGCTGCTGGGCACGTACATTTGTTACCGCCGTGGACAAGGACAGCCCCTTCGCCCTGGCCAGCTTGGCGTACCGCTTGGCCGCTTCAAGCAGCAGACGGGCGATTCCCTGCTTGCGGTATTGCTCCCGTATGTACAAATCGTTCAAAATATAGGACCGTTTCATAGAGATGGAGGAAAACACCGGATACAGCTGGGTAAACCCAGCGATCCGGCCCTGCTTCACGTCCTCGGCGATCAGGATGACCGATTCCCGGTGTTCTATTCGTTCGAACAAGAAGGCGGCCGCCCCTTCAACGTCCGTCTCCTGACCATAAAATATCCGGTATAAGTCAAAAATGGCGGCAAGCTCGTGCAGATCCTCGAGTCCCGCCTCCCGGATCGTAATGCTTCTTTGGAACATCATCTGCTTCCTCCTCATCGTGTATTACTTGTACGTGGTATGGCCATTCCATTCGTAATCTTAAGCAAGCGTCCGGTCCCCCCGCGAATTAGGCTGGGAGTAGACCATAAATTCGACCGGCTCCGCAGACCGGTTCATGACCTGGTGCACCGCTCCCGGCTGTATCCTCATTCCCTGATGGGCAGATAACGTATGCACCGAACCTTCGACTTCAATATCGAGTGTGCCAAACAACACGAAGAAAAACTGCCCCGCTCTGGCGTGATAATGCCTTTGCTCACTTGTCCCCGGCGGCATCCTCTCGTGAATGATGCTTACCGTCTCTTCATCAACCAGCCGCCATCCGTCACAATCGTTCCCCCATACATAATGCTCCGCGTTGTCTTTGCTGATCATACCGTGTTGACTCCGCATTTGTTTGCTCATGATATACCAGCCATCCGTTCGTTCAGGATATTCATGCTCCTCAGCGATTTCATAGCCCAGCTTCCGGTAGAACCGGAGGTTTTCTGGAAGCGACAACCTGACTCCCAGCCGAATCTCGGAATAACGAAGCTGAGCAGCGAGTTTCTCGAAATGCTTCATGATGGCCTTGCCCAATCCCCGGCCGCGGGCTTCAGGAATGACGGATATCCTCCCGACGTACAAAAAGGATTCACGGAAGAAATACTGCGCCGATCCTACAGCCTTGTTACCGGACCAAACCAGGAGGGCTCCGCCCCCATGTTCGCTGATTTTGCTCAGGATCGTTTCGGTATTTTCCGACAGAGCGCCTGAGGGCGGATGGAGCCGGCCCCGATATTCATCAAAAGCCAGCATCATCGTCTGGTGAACGAGCTCTATTTCATCCGTGCTCGCGGTTCTGATTTCATAATTCACCTGGTTTGCTCCTTCCTGAGTGTCCTGTTCCTCGCTTCCATCATATATTTGCCCATGGTAAGGAAGCAATCAGTAAAATGAAGCTTGCCCCGAAATCCGACCGCCGGGAGTTCAACCTGCCCATACGTCCTTCACATAGTTTCCTGCCGATTCGAGCCCGGCAAGCCACCCGGCTGCTTCTTCAGGGCTCGCTCCGTGTTTGTCCCGATAGGAGCCCATCAGCGTCTCTTCTACTTGGGGTGCCATCCGGGAGCCGTCGCCGCAAATGTACAGCTTAGCCCCGGCCTCGAGCAGCTTCAGCAGCAGCTCGCCGTCCTGCTTCATCAGATGCTGGACATAGCATTTATCCGTGCCCTCCACTCTGGAGAAAGCCGTATGAAGCGTCACCACGCCGTCCTTTTCCGCCTGCTCAAACTCCTCACGGTATAAGTAATCATGCTCCGGATGTCTGCAGCCAAAGTACAGATGAGCTTCGCCCAGTACCTTTCCTTCCGTTTGCAGGGCCCGTCTCGCCTGGATAAAGCCTCTGAATGGAGCCACGCCTGTGCCCGGCCCTACCATGATCATCGGTGTGGCGGGATCCTCCGGCAGCACAAAGCCGGATTCAGGAGATCGGACGAACATCAGCACTTCGGCCCCAGGATCCTGTTCTGCCAGGTAGTTGGAGGCGATACCTCGGTACTCTCCCTTACCGCTCCATGCCTCACCCCGAACGACACCGACTGTAATGCTGGCAGTGCCTAGGCTGACTTTGGGCGAGCTGGAGATGGAGTAATATCTCGGCTTAAGCGCCGGCAGCAGCTCCAGAAAACGCGCAAACGGCAGCTCGCAGGCTTCATACTGCTCAAGCAGGTCAAGCATCGTAACCCGCTTCACCCGAATGTTGGTTTGGAACGCGCCTTCCTCAAGCATGGCCTCCAGTTCCTTAGCATGCGGCGGACATACCGTGTACGATGCCAGCTCCCGAATTTGGGCACGGGTGGCCGGCTCCTGCAGCTCGACGCTGCGTGCCAGCAGTTCGTCCAGCCGGATCGGCACTCCTGTCTTCAGGTGAGCGCTGTGTTTTCCGTCTGCCGTCAGAATCAGGTGCGCCGAGCCGTCCAGCTGGAATCGGCGGAGCACCCGCCGCACCAATGGCTCAGGATTGACCGGGAGCACGCCCAGATGATCCCCTTCGCGATAAGCCGTACCCTCCGGCAGCGCAATTTCAATGTGCTGCGTGACCCTTCCGCTGTCTGCTTGCTGAAGATTGCAGCTGCGCACGATCCGCCCAGATACGGCATGGTAGGTCTCCGCAAGCGGCACGGCAGCCACCCCCTGGACAAAGCGCAGCGACAGCGTGCTCCGCTTAGTGTCGCGGACGTCCGAGACCGGGAGTCCCAGCGCTGGCATCAAATCCGGCCATAAGCGCTCCGTCCAGTCGTCCACTTCCCGTTCAAAATCGCCGCTGGCATCACTCTCCCCGCGCGGAAGGAGCCGCTTTCCCCCTTTGGCGGCCAGCTGCTCATCAATCAGGCGCGGGATCCGCTGGTACGTGCTGGCCCAATTGTGATCCCCGCAGCCAAATACGGCGTAGCGGACGTCCCGGATGGCGGAAGGATCGGCGGTTTCCAGCCATTCCATAAACGACTTGGCGTTGGAAGGGGGCTGGCCGTTATAAGACGCCGTTACGATAATTACCGCCCCCTCCTTCGGAAGCGCGCCGGCATAGTCGTCCAGGGGACCGACCTGGCTGTCGAATCCCTGGTACCTCGCGCGGTCAGCCACCTCCCTGGCGATGCCTTCCGCGGTGCCCAGATTAGAGCCGTACAGGACAAGCAGCGGCGTATGATGTTCATTTGCAGCCAGGGATGCCGGCTTGGTGGATTCGCTGACAGCGGCTTCCACGGTCTCGGCGCTCCCGTAACCCACTGGAATCAATGCGCCTTTGCGGCTGCGGACACGGATCCGGAATCCATCCGGTTTTAGCGTAAGCGTCTCTTTAACCTTGAGTTCGTAGTGGCCGGCGTCCGCCAGGTCAAAATACTTCAGCACCAACCCCAGCACCAGCGTGGCTTCCTGCAGGGCGAACTGCTGGCCGATGCACGCCCGCTGGCCGTTGCCGAACGGCTTATACGCATCATGCGGAACCTTGCTAGGATCCTCGAACCGCTCGGGTTTGAATACCTCCACGTCATCGCCCCAGACGCGCACGTCCCGGTGAAGTCCCGGAATGAGCACCGTCACGCTGTTCCCCTGCTGGATCGGATAGGTTCCCCCAATCATCGTGTCTTCTTTAGCGTACAGCGAGAAAGCCGGTGCAGTCGGCCATAACCGCAGGGACTCGCTAAGAACCATCCGGACATATTTCAGATCCCTTACCTGTTGATACGTCGGTACGGGATCTTTCAAAACCCGGTCCACTTCTTCCACAGCCTTGCGCAGCTTATCGGGGTTTTTCATCAAAAAATAGATCGCAAAGGAGAGCAAACCGCTGGTCGTTTCATGCCCCGCGATCAAGAACGTGATCATCTGATAGCGGATATTTTCATGATCCAGCCGCTCCCCCGTATTTGCATCAACACCGTCCAGCATATGTGCAAGCAGGTCATCCTCATCCCCGCCATGCGCCTTACGCTCCCGGATCAGTTCATCGACGAGTGAAAACATCGTCTGAATATCTTCTTGAAACTGCCGCTTCTTCCGGATCATAAACATATCCTGGATGCCCAGCCGGTGAAGCTGGTTCATCCCTTCGTCTAGCGCACGTACCATCGCATCGATAAAAGGGTGATTGTTTTCACGGTAAAAGCTGTTAAAACGGTAACTAAACCCGCACAGCCCGATCGTGTCGAGCGTCAGCCGGGTCATATCGGCAGGAACGTCCACCGTCTCGTCCGGGTTCAGCCTTCCCCATTTTTGAATCAACTGCATGGCGATATCCAGCATTTTCGTATGATAACCCTGCATGGCCCGCTGGCTGAAGCTGGACAGCAGAATGTTATGGGCTTTTTTCCAATTGGGTTCCTGGGTTGCGCTCGTAAAGAGGCCGTCACCGGCAAATGCGCGCACGTTCTGCAGCGGAGCCCAGATCCTTTTGTCAAAACGCTTTTCGTCGCAGGCGTCCTTCACATATTCATGGCCGGACACGTACAGCTCCCTGCGACCCCCGGGATATTGGAACTGAAAGATCGGCCCGAGCTCCGCGGCGACCTTCACCAACGATTGCACCGGTGCGGCGGAATCCAGCAAAGGCAGATTGCCTAAAGGTCCGTAGGTTTTAGGTTGAGGCACCTGAATGGTTCGCGTCATGGTTATTCCCTCCATCATCCTTGTTTTTCTCTTTAATCCAGCCCTATCGGCGGACCGGTAACCGCTCTGAAAAATACCAACTGACCAAAATAGTAATTCGGTCATTTTATAAGAAAAAAGGAGGATTTGACGGCTGCTGGCTGCTTACGCCTGACAACGCTGTCCTATCCTACCTTTTACCCTATCATGATATGATTGTCCCGCACATCAGCCAGAGGTCCGGAATTCACCGGCAAGGCGGCGTGCTTCCTGTTACTTTTCAGCCAGGACATCGTTCAGTCATATACGACTTCCGTCCCGGCAATAAAGTCATGAATCGACCGTTTATCTTCACGCAGCCCCACCATAAAAGCACTGACGATCGCGCAGATGCCTAAGCTTAGACCATACACGAGGCCGGCGACGACGTTCCGCAGCAGCATGGTCCCGATTCCGGGGGGCTGGTGATCGCTCACCTTGCGGATCCGGATATTGCATATCCTTTTGCCCACCGTATAACCGTTCCAGAATACAGGCACGAGCAGTGAATACAAACCGCTGATCGTATCGGAAATCCAATCCTCGTTTCCCCATTTTCCCGTAATCATCCACACCACAATCATGATCGGCAAGCCAACGAGCAGCCCATCCACCAGCGATGCCCCAAGCCTGATCCAAAAACCCGCATTCCGATTCATTCCGCCTCCTCCTTCTCGTACCCCAAGTTTTATTCATAGTACTTCGGCGCTTTGGCGGTACATTCTTTACTTATGCGACGGCATGACCATTGTTTCTTCCATGCGCCCTTCCAGCAATATGCTGCTTATATTTAAAGAACGTCACGGAGAAGAAAAAGTTACTGGATTGCGGCAGCTTGCAGCCGTAGTGAAACACTATAACCCGAATTCATGCTTAATCTGGCGCGCCACTTCTTCTGCGCTCAAATCCGTATTGTTGATTCTCAAATAGTTCTCCCGCTTGATCTCGCCATCATATGAATTTAGCCGGTATTTTTCCATCGATGTCTTCAGCTCATTTTCGGACCACTCCGTGTTCCGTTTCGTTGGCTTATGCTGCAGCCGGTTTGGGCTAAGATTGCGGGAGAGCCGCTCGTCTAGATCAGCCTCCAGCTCAACGAAATACACTTCCGCGCCCCTGGATTCGAATATCCCGCAGACCTCCTCCACATAATCCCAATCCGCCTTCATGTCCAGCGCCCATACAAACGTGAAAATAAGGCCGGCAAGGTCGCTCTTGGCAACCTCTTCAAAGATCTCCCTCCGGAACAGTCCAACCAGCCGTTTCCCGGCTTCCGAACCGTAGCTGAAAAACGGCGAAACCAGCTCAATCGTCATATGGTTATGAAAAAGCTTCAGCTTCGTTATTTTTTCGAGTTCCTGTCCTACGGTCATTTTGCCTACGGCCTGCGGGCCAAAAATAAGGATGAATTTCATACGGTCCCTCTCCTTTACATTTCGCGTGGTTGGATGAATTCAACAGGGACGGCTCATTTTCCTTGACTATCGGAGCATAGATGCAAAAAATACACTTCCCGTTTTGAGCGCAAACATAAAAAGCCCTCCGAATCATGATTTCTGTCCATGATATTCGGAAGGGCTCTCGCAGTATGTCTGTATGTAATGGATTAATCGACGAAAAAGTCAGGATCCGGCCTGATCTTGCTTTTGAGCTGTCTAAGGTTGTACTCCATTTTCAATACGATATCCTCTATCACCTTCGGATCGATGGCAAAACGGTCCGGTTCCGGCCGTGAGCCTGCCTTCAAGTCGCGCAGCGTGATTTGCTGCTCCTGCCATTTATCCATCAGATCGGAAATGATCGCATAAAACCGCTCGTAATCGCTTATGACTTCATCCAGGTAGGCATCCACCTCTTCCGGATCGTAACCCCGAAGCTTGTTGCTGAACACCTTTTCATGGATGGAAAGTGCATCCAGATGAATGCCCAGCTGCTTGAACAGCTTCTTCTGTTTATCCAATCGGCGCTGCATATGTTCATCCATTTGACGAATACCTCCAAATCTCTAGCCCCGCAAAGGGAGGATGTCCTGTATTACTCCCACACCCTATATTTTTTATATCACATCCTTGCCTGGGATGAAAACCGTTCCCCGCTTTTTTGGAGAATGTTCCAAAGAAAAATGGCCATCCTAAAGGATGGCACAAATTGACACAAGCGTGAAATATGTTATTATATGAATAGATGCTCATATGTTAATATTAATTAAAACCATGGATGCAATTTCGCTTTGTATTCAAAAGGAGGAGCCGCTTATGGCACACGGTCATCATCACCATCATTCCCACTCAACCACTCACGAACATTCACACTCACACTCACACTCACACTCGCATTCGCATGCGCACGGACCGGCAGATTATAAACGTGCCTTTCTGATCGGTATCGTGCTCAACACGGCCTTCGTCATTTTGGAGGCAGCTTACGGCCTGATCAGCCATTCCCTTTCGCTCGTAGCCGATGCCGGACACAATTTAAGCGACGTCCTCGCTCTCGTGCTGGCCTGGGTCGCCAGCCTCCTCGTCCGAAAGAAAGCGACGGAGCTGCGCACGTACGGTTACCGCCGTTCCTCCATCCTCGCCGCCCTCTTCAATGCCCTGTTCCTGCTCGCGGCGATCGCGCTCATCGCTTGGGGCGCGATCAGCCGCCTTATCCACCCGCAGCCGGTCGACGGCGTGGACGTCATCTGGGTGGCGGCTGTCGGCATCCTCATCAACGCGTTGACGGCGCTGCTGTTCGTTTCCGGACGCCGGGGCGATCTGAACGTCCGGGGGGCGTTCCTGCATATGGCTGCGGACGCCGGTGTATCGCTCGGCGTAGTCATCGCAGGGATCGTCATTTCCGCAACGGGCTGGCTGTGGGTCGACCCGGTCGTCAGTCTGCTGATTGTGCTTGTTATCGGCATCAGCACCTGGGGGCTGCTGAAGGATTCGCTTAATATGGCTCTCGACAGCGTGCCTCCGGGCACAGACATTGCGGCCATCCGAAATTACTTGACTTCCCTGCCCTGGGTCAAAAGCATGCATGATCTGCACATTTGGGGCATGAGCACCACGGAAACGGCGCTCACGGCGCATCTCGTGGTGACGGAGCCCTGCAACGGCGATGAATTTCTGCAGCAGGCAGCCGCCGAGCTGCGCGAGCAATTCGGTATCGGCCATACCACCTTACAGCTCGAGATCGGTGATCTGCCCTGCGCTCTGGACGGAACGGATACCGTCTAGACTGTTAAGCTGGAGCGGACGGACACGGCATGATTGCTCCCCGCGCCTTTAGGGTAAGGAAAGAGTACAGATACCTTATTCTACTGTCAGAAGGGAGTCTTATCCATGAGTCATTTAACCCATGATCAGCAGCAGGAGCTCAAATCAGCACTGCTGGAACGCAAAAAGGAGCTGAGACACCACTTTCACGCGAATGGTGAGGACAATGCCCTGCTGGGCGACTCGCTCGCCGATTCCACAGGCGAGCTGTCCTCTTACGATAATCACCCCGCCGATGTGGGCACGGAGGTGTTCGAACGCGGCCGGGACCTGGCCGTCAACGACACGCTGCAGGATGAACTGGAACAGGTCGACAGCGCTCTTGGGCGCTTGGACCGCGGGGAGTATGGCCAATGCGTCGAATGCGGCCGGGACATTCCGTTCGAGCGTCTGCAGGCGATCCCGTACACCGCTTATTGCGTGGAGCATACACCGAATCGGGACGTCAGCAGCGACCGGCCGGTCGAGGAAGAGGTGATCACTCCGCCGCCATCCGGCGCAGGCGAGAACCGGCAGCGCTATGACGGCCGTTTTGATGATGCGGACGCATGGGAGTCCGTCGAAGAGTACGGCACGTCTAACACGCCGGCCATGGCAGCCAAGCGTGACGTCACCGATTATGATGAAGGCATGTAAAGCCGGTACACACGAACCGAAGCCCCGGGGATCTCCACCAGAGAACCCGGGGCTTTTATTGTCCTGTGTCTTGTGTCTCGCCTACCGAAATGCTTGCAGATGAACGCTTACTGCAGGAAAACCTTCTGTTTCGTCTCGGCCGACTTCAGGCACGCTTCTACAACCTTCATGTTCCGTACCGCATCTTCCGGAGGATAAGGGAGCGGCGTTCCGTCCAATACCGCTGCGGCAAAGGCGTCGGCCTCCAGCATGAAATGGCTCAGCACACCGAAGCGTTCCTCCCGCCGCTGATCCCCAACATGGACGATAATCTGGGCCGGCTCCTCGCTCTGCTCCCAGCCAAATGCAACCGGCAGCTCAATCCGTCCTTGCGACCCGACGATCTCCAGCGTGCACCGGGGCGCGGCCCACATGCCGCAGTCAAAGGTCAGCCCGACGTCGTTCGGGAACTCCACCAGACCGGTTGCCATGACGTCCACATGATCGTGTTCCGCCGAAAACAGCGCCTGGACCGACACGGCCAGCGGCTCCTCGCCAAGGATCATGCGAGCCGCCGAAATCGGGTAGCCGCCAACATCATAGATGGCCCCGCCGCCCATCGTTTTTTTGTACCGCACGTTCTCCTTATTTTCGATGTGGTTGTACGTGAAGCACCCGTGAATGGCCCGGATCTGGCCGATTTCTCCTTCCTCGATGATTTCCCGGACCCTGCGATGCTTCGGATGATACCGGTACATAAACGCTTCAGAGAAAATCACCCCCGCTTCCCTGCACGCTTCGACCATTTCGGAAGCTTCTTCGGGGCTGAGTGCAGACGGCTTCTCGCACAGCACGTGCTTGCCGGCTTTTGCCGCCTTGATCGTCCACTCTTTATGCAAATGGTTGGGAAGTGGAATATAAACCGCATCAATATCGGGATCCTTCAGCAGTTCTTCATAGGTTCCATACGCCTTCGGTATATTAAACTGTTCCGCCGTATCTTTGGCTTTGGCGTAATCCCGGCTGGCCACCGCCGCAATCTCGGCGCGTCTGGCGTTCTGGACGCCGGGAATAAAAGCGCTTCTCGCGATACTGGCCGTGCTTAAAACCCCAAAACGCAGCTTTTCCTGCATCCCCTACGCCTCCTTCCCTTCCGGGTCTTATTGGTAATTGTCGTTAACCGCCTTGTGCAGAATGCCAAGACAGCGGTCCAGATCGGTTTTGACCTGTTTTTTATACAGCTTGGCCTTCTCGGCTCCATCGTCTGTAAAGTGGTACAATACAATTTCCTGAAAATCCACCCGCGGATCGCTGCCCTTCAGCTGCTTGGTCCGGTAGAAAATGCCCTCCTGCACCAGTTCATGCAGGGCACGGTAAATTTCGCTCTGCGGGGGAGAATAGCCGTAGCTCTTAAACTCCTGTCTCAGCTCCTCCAGCATCTGATAACCATATCCGCGGTGCTGCTCCACCATCGTAATCAGGTAAGCTTTAATAAATGCCCGCTGGGCAATCATAAAGGCCATGCCAGCTTCCTCGCTTTCTTCCCTATTTCCTTCATTAACCAATTTACCTCCATTATAAACGACTATTTTCCAAATCGCATAGCATGAAGGTTTCACTTTGGGAGAATCTGCGGCAAATTAAATACAACGGGCTTACTGAGAATACCGTGGAACGGGATTGAACCGTTTTCCGGGTCCGTTTTGGATCAAAGTAGATCGGTCTGGAACGGTCTAAGTCGGTTTGGTGCCTTCCTTTTTACTTGGACTTGAATGAGTTAAGTACGCTGGGCATGGCAGAATGGCTCCAAAGGTGCAAGATTCAGTGCGCGTTGGGCTTATTCTATTGTGAATTTTTCATATGTTGAAATTATGTAATTATGAGGTTGGCAAATAAGTAAGCCTTGGATCCGCCGGGGCAGAACTCAAGGCTTTTTGAGAATTCAGCTTTTTTAATGATACAAGGTGTTTAAGCGATTGGGTCGCAAGGTGCGATTTATCGTTGGCGATGCCGGGCTGTTGGGATGTTTGTCCACTCGCGTTGGTGGATCGCTGGATCTGCTTACTGGAATCAGGCTGCTTTTGGCGGGCTTGTTTTTTTTCTCAAGGAAGAGACCCCAGCCGTCCACTTGCCGAATGGCAGGTAAGATAAGACTACGATGAGGAGATAAGACAGCAGCACGCAAATGATGAAAGACATCAGCATCCGAACTGCCACGTTCCATCCCGCAAACCACCAGGCATCAAAGGAATACGTATAGCGCAGCATGAGGGCATGAGCCAGATAAGTGCCGTACGAATATTTACCGAGTAGGGACATCGCCCGCTGCGCCCGCGGACCTGCCTGACGAGTCCATTGGAGCGCGTATCTGTAAATGACGAAAACCGAGCTTACCAGAAACACCGCAATCAACGGACGCAGCAGCGAAACCGCATTAAAATTGATGTTCAGCCCGTCCGCCGTTTGGAAGCTGGCCACCAGCTTATACGTAAAATATCCGAACAAGATCCAAAAGACAGCCGTATAAATAACTCCGCCTTTCTCTACCGCCCATCTCCACCGTTCGGGGTACATCCCCGCTGCCGCCCCAAGAATAAAATAAAACATGAAGTAGACGAAGTTACGATCGGCGTAGGCCGTAAAAAACGGCGTCAGAAACGGAATATCCGCTTTTGTCAGCAGAGCGCTGATATCCGGCCGGAAGTACAGCAGCACCAGATAAGCCAAACCGCTGAGCACCAGCAGGGCCGTCCACAATCGATGCGGAGCAGCCTGCATGATCCGGCGGATCAGCATCCGAAAGACAGGGAACAGCAAATAAAACTGCATGATCATGACCACGTACCATAAATGATAACTATTCTTACCGGTGAACAGCATCATTGCCCATTTACCCCATTGTTCGGGAGACCCGAAGTTCCACTGCTGACTGATGCCAAAATAAACAGCCGACCACAGGATGTAGGGAACGAGTACATCGCTGAACCTTTTTCGGATAAAAACGCCGTACCGCAGCGGTCCGTCATAATTGTAGAACAGCACCATCCCGGTGATGAAAATGAAAACGGGCACCGCAAACTTAGCCGCCATCAGCAGCAGCGTCATGATAACCCCGTCCTCCATGGCCACCCCGCCGACGATAGAGTAGTGGGCGATCGCATGCTGCATGGCCACAGCCAAGAAGGCCAGCCCCCGCAGCAGTTCTATTTCCTGTATTCTCGCTTTCTTTGACATACTTTCCTCCTGGTGCTTAAAAAGATCACTTTCCTGACCACAGCTCATTTTCTTTACTTTACCCTTTTCCATCCTAAACGAAAAAAAGAACGCCTGCCAGAAAGAATTGGCAAAGCGTTCTTTGGAACTTACAGCCTGGCTGATAATACGTACCGAGGCCGCATCGTTAATAGCGTTTAGGAAGCAGCGCGTAATCCACGCGTTCCGGAACTTCAATCAGCAGCATCCGAAGCCGGCCTTCCAGGGCCTGAACCGTGATTTCTTCGTCATGATCTGTGCTCAGCAGCATAAAGTCGCGCGGATCAAACGTTTCGTCATGTACGCCCGGAAGCTCACCGCTCCAGCGGCCGCCGCCCCGAAGCGCGAGCGCAGCCAGCGCACGCCCCTTATGAAGGAGCTGGCTGTAGGTGCCGCCGGCTTCCAGCTGAACGTCCCACATTCCGGCATCCACGCTGAGCTTAAGCGGAGCGTCTCCCCCTACGATCTGCTTCACGGTGCCGCCGGCGGTTTCCGTTACCGGAAACTGTTCGTGCTCCCATTGCTCGTAAGACGGTTCCCGCTTGTTCGATACTTTCAGATCCGGCTCAAACCAAATTTGAAAGCTCTCCATATCCGGACCGATCAGACGCTCTTCATGGCTAACTCCGGACCCCGCCCGGATGAGCTGGGCTCCGCCGGAACCAACCGTGCTGCGGGTACCGAGGGAATCCCCGTGTTCAGCCTTCCCTTGGATGACGTACGTCATAATTTCAAATCCAAAATGGGGATGAAGAGGAATATGTCCTTCCTCCGGAGTGTGGGCCCATGCCCAATAAAACAGCGGGCCGATCCGGTTTATGACCGATCCCTCCCCAGAGAAACCGATCGGCTTCTGCTCTGTGATCTTTCCTCCGTCAAATGCTCCGCGTCCCTGCATCGAGGGCAAATAGCGCCGTACATGCATGCTCATCCCATCCTTTCCTACCTTGTGTTAAATTTACATCCATCACGATTCATCTAAATGATTGACTTGCATATCCGTTACTAACGAAACATCCAATTCAATGGAGTACACACCCGACCACCACACTTATATATTTTACGATAGCTGTCCTTACTGGAACAGGCTGTATGCACCCGGACCGGTCAATGCCACGCCGACGACCGCGGCGATCAGGATCAGATTATACTCAAATCCGTTCGAGGTCGCCCAAAATCCGTTTTTGCCATGGACGGTGACGATGGCGCCGATCATCGTTACAGCAATCATGATCGCCGCGAGCGGAGTCCAGATCCCCGCAGCAAACAGCAATCCACCTGCAAATTCAAAGATTCCCGTAATCAGCGCCAGTAAGAAAGCCGGCTTCAAGTTCATCGATGCGAGCCACCCGGCTGTCCCTTTTAAGCCGCCTCCGCCAAACCAGCCGAACAGCTTCTGCGCGCCATGCCCGGCAAACGTAAGTCCAATCACCAAACGAATAATCAACAATCCCCATGCAACCATTTTTAACAGCCTCCATTTTTTAAATTTAATTTTCTTAATATTGAGATAATAGTTTAAAAAAAAGCATCGTCCTTTCCAAACAACCCTCCGCTGTATCTTCTAACAAACTTCCTTCATTCATCCCGCTAATATCGGCATAACCGCTGCATTAGATCAGCCTCATTTCTGTTTGGTAAATATCTTAAATTTAAGATAATTCATAATTCGTTTTTTGTCAACACCTGATTTACAAGTTTCTTTGCGCCTTAGAGTCTATACTAAGTGAACCTATCCGATGCATAGCATCTTAAGATCCAGACAACAATATTCCAAAAAGACAGGGGGTGTAATGATGGACAGCAGCCGTAAGATGGCCGGAAGTGCCACTCCGAACGCCTCCTTGCAAAAACTGATCAGGCATGAGACGCTGGGCATCATCAAGTCCGAGACCTTGGCGCAGCTCGTTTCCGACTCCGCTCTCATCGATCTGCTGAAAATCAGCGCCCAAATGCGCAAATCGGTGCTCGAACAGCTTCACGACGTTTTTTACGGGCAATCCCAAGCGATTTCATCCTCATTCCAAGCAGGTGACGACCATGAATCCCCTTCTGGAGAGCCTGACCGGCCTAAAGGCGCTCAATGACCAATATATTGCAGCCGACCTGATGCAGGATACACAAGTCCGGATTTCTCTACTTGCCCAGTGCCTGTTGGAAAATCCGCCGCTTATTCAGGACAGTATAGCCAACGAGCTGCAAACGGCTATTGAATTTTTGCAGCGGCTTACGGAGTACTGCGTCCGTAAAGCCTGGATTCTGCCGGACGCTTCGGCACAGTGGGAGCAGGACCTGAAGTGGGCTTATAAGGCCGTTAAAATGGTCTGAACGTAAAAAAACGGCCCCCTGAAGGAGCCGTCTTTTTTATGCCATTACGGGCGAAGGTGATCGTTATCGGTCAAGGAAGCGGTATCGTCGGTCACGAGTCCGAGATCCCTATTATAGCGCTCGGCATTCAGCGAACGGTTTCGGTTGAATACATCGTAGATGTCACGGTCGCGGCCTCTGGCATCGACGATAACCAAAATTTTACCCTTATCCACATAAGTTTCGTACTCTTTGGCCTCGTCCTCCGGAATACCAAGGCCGATCAAGCCGCCGACGAGTCCGCCGGCACCGGCACCTACCGCAGCACCGGCCAGCGTCGCGGCAATCGGGCCTGCCGCAAGAATCGGCCCGATTCCCGGGATGGCCAGTGCGCCAATCCCCGCCAGCAGCCCGGCCACGCCGCCAAGCATACCACCCGTGGCTGCACCGGCGGCCACACCTTCCGGCGCCTTCGTACCGGTATCTTCCGTAATCGTCTGCAAATCTTCCCGGTCCCTCGTTACGACGGAAATATCCTCAGGCGGGAAACCGAAATCCTGCAGCTCGGTGATCGCCCGGGACGCTTCCTGCTCACTCTCAAAAACGCCAACAATTTTTTTGCCATGATCCATCATGTTCACCCTCCATTCATTGTTGTTATGCCTTCTATTACCCCTGCTCAGAGGTTTGCAAACAACAATGAACCGATTGTGAGACCATAACATTATTGGGGCCTGGTTCTCCTTGTCGGTATGGCCTCGAGCGGGTCATCCGGCCAGTAATGCTTGGGATAGCGGCCCTTGAGATCCTTTTTGACGTCAAAATACCCCTGCTTCCAAAAGCTGGCCAGGTCCGAAGTCACCTGCACCGGCCGCTGAGCCGGGGACAGCAGGTGCAGGGTTAGCGGCGTCTTCCCTTTGCCGATGCGCGGCGTTTCATGCCATCCGAACATTTCCTGAAGCTTCACGGCAAGCACCGGCTTGGCCGGGTCGCTGTAGTCCACCGGGATTCGCGAACCGCTCGGTACGGCGATGTGCGTCGGCGCCTCCTCATCCAGCTGCTTCCGCTGCTCCCACGTCAGGCTCTGTTCAAGGACGGCGGACATATGCAGCCGCTGCAGATCGCTCTTTTTCTTCATCCCGTGCAGGTATGGCTGAAGCCACTCCCGCAGGGTCCCGGAGAGGGTCTCTCCGGAAAAATCCGGCCAGTCGGCATGCATCAGATGCATGAATTGCAGACGCTGCCGAAGCTGTGTTGACGACTTGTTCCACGGCAGGATATCCAGACCCTCGACGGCAATGCCGTCCAGGAGCGCTTCGGTTACGGCCTCTGACGGCGGCGCGGGGTCCGGCGATTCACGGAGGATGACTGCTCCCAATCTCGTCACCTGCCTTGCTTTGACCCCCTGGATTTGCCGGTCCCAGGCGATCGCTCCTTCCCGGATGATGCCGTCCTGATGAAGAGCGAACAGCTCCTCCTCCGGAAGAGGTGCGGCCAGAAGCACCCGGCCCTCCGCCCCTTTGACGTCATCCACGCTGGCTGCCACAATATACGGCGCACGGCTCAGCAGTTGAACCTGCCCGATCTCTACACCCCTTCCCGAAGTCAGCAGAAACCTGCCGTTACCCCGGTTCTGTCCGATCCGGTCGGGATAGGCCAAGGAGAGCAGCGGACCCGCGTATTCTTCGTTGATCGCCGCCTCGGCATCCAGATCCATTGAAGCGCGGATACCGCGGATTTCCTGCTCAATACGGCGGATTCGCCCTTCGTCCGCAAGGCCGGACAGCGTACCCCGGCCGCCGCGCATCCACGCAGCTACGGCTTCGGCCCGCTTTCGGATATCGACGTCCCGGTCCATACTTTGTCCCTGGAACAGGTCCCGTTCCTGCAAAAGGGCTGCCAATATGGCCGCCAGCAACCCATGTCCCTGCGCGGCACCCAGCAGCACCATCCGCGACAGACGGGGATGCATCCCGGCTGAGGACATCTTTTTCCCCAGTCCGGTGATCCCGCCTCCGCTATCAAGGGCTCCCAGGCGCTTCAACAGCTCTACCGCCTGCCCATACGCCGCTGCGGGCGGCGGATCAAGCCACTGCAGGCTGAGCGGGTCTTTCACCCCCCAGGCTGCAAGCTCAAGCGCCAACGGGGCGAGATCGGTCTGCAGAATCTCCGGCGTACTCCGCTCTGGGAGAAAGTCCTGCTCTTCCCGGCTCCACAGCCGGTAGGCGGTCCCCCGCATCGTCCGCCCGGCGCGGCCTCTCCGCTGATCCGCCGATGCCTTGGACACCTTGACCGTTGTGAGTCCGGACATGCCGGTCCGCGGAGAAAACATCTGCGTCCGCATCAGCCCGGCGTCGACCACGATCGTGACCCCTTGGATCGTCAAACTCGTTTCCGCGATCGAGGTGCTGAGGATGATCTTCCGGCGCCCCTGCCTGTCCGGAGCTACGGCTTCATCCTGCTCCTGCTGCGGGAGCTGGCCGTGCAGCGGACGGATCACACAGCCCGCGGGCAGCCCCCTCTGCTCGAGTTCCCTGCGAACCTGGCCGATCTCCCTTGCGCCGGGAAGGAACACGAGCATGTCCCCGTCATGGACGGACAAGGCCCTCGAAACGACCGCAGCCACGGCCTGATGAAGCGGGGTTCCCGCCGCCGGCGGAGCATAGACCGTCTCGACGGGATACTGCCGGCCCGCGCAGTGAACGACCGGCGCTCCGCCCAGCAGCGCGGCTACCGGCTCCGCTTCCAGCGTGGCCGACATGATCAGCAGGCGCAGGTCCTCCCGCAGGACCGCCTGGGATTCCAGCGCAAGCGCCAGCCCCAGGTCGCCATGAATGTTGCGCTCATGGAACTCGTCAAAGATGATCATGCCGACACCGCCAAGCTCCGGATCGCGCTGCAGCATGCGCGTCAATATTCCTTCCGTCACGACTTCGATCCGTGTGGACGCGCTGGTCTTGCTGTCCATCCGGACCCGGTAGCCGACGGTTTGGCCGACCCTCTCGCCCAGCTGCGAGGCCATATAAGCGGCAGCCGACCGGGCCGCAAGCCTGCGCGGCTCCAGCATGACGATTTTTTGGCCGTCCAGCCAGCTTTCATGGAGGAAGGCGAGCGGGGTTTGGGTCGTTTTGCCTGCTCCCGGCTCGGCAATCAGCAGCGCCGACGTGCGGCGGTTCAGTATTTCTTTCAGCTCCGCCATGACCTGAAGTACCGGCAGCTCCAATTCTGTCATAATTCCACCCGTTTTCTCTTTATGTAAGGTAAGGATCGGGCCCAGACGATCACCCGACTACGCTGTATCCCTCTATTATAAAGCCTGCATGCGCTGGATATCTATTCAGGTTTGCTATAAAATGTATCCATTCGGATTGACCGACCTGACTGATGATTGGGGAAAGGAGACAGCATCATGAACCCAACCAACCCGAAGCTGCGCGGACGGTTTGCCCCGACCCCCTCCGGGGAAATGCATATCGGCAATGCCTGGACAGCCCTGCTGGCCTGGCTGCAAATCCGCTCCGGGCACGGAAGCTTCATCCTCCGCATGGAGGACATCGACAAGCCCCGGTCCAAGCCGCATTTGGCCCGGCAGATCCTGGACGATCTGCGCTGGCTTGGCATCGACTGGGACGAGGGCCCCGACGTAGGCGGTCCCTATGCTCCCTATACGCAAAGCGAACGGCTTCAGCATTACGAGGATGCCTTAGGCAAGCTGCTGAAGCAGGGCGCCTTGTACACCTGCTTCTGCAGTCGGGCCGATCTCCTGTCCGCGGCCAGCGCACCGCACGGACTCGCCGCAGAAGGGCCTGCCTATCCCGGCACCTGCCGGAATCTCAGCCCGGAAGAGAGGGCGGCCAAGGCCAAGATGAAGCAGCCGTCCATCCGGTACCGGGTCGGGGAGGTGCCGGTGGCGTTCATCGACGGCGTCAGCGGACGGCACAGCTTTGATCCGGCAGCCACCGGCGACTTTATCGTTAAGCGGGCGGACGGCATGTTTTCCTACCAGCTGGCTGTCGTCGTGGACGACGCCATGATGCAGGTCACGCACGTTCTGCGGGGCGCCGACCTGCTGGATTCAACGCCGCGGCAGATCCAGCTCTACCAGGCGCTGGGCTGGGAGATTCCTGCCTTTGCCCACGTTCCCCTGTTTATGGGAACGGATGGCAAACGCCTGGCGAAGCGGCACGGGAACACGAGCCTGGCGGCGCTTCGGGAGCAGGGGGTATCCCCGGCCAAGCTCACCGGCTGGCTGGCCTGGATCGGCGGACTCGTGCCCACCCCGGGCCCGGCCGCTCCCCAGGAGCTGATCGGCCGGTTTGATTTGAGCCTCATTCCAGCCGAGCCGATCGTCATTACGGAAGACCTCCTTGCCCGGTTGTACGAAAGTTAAAGGGGTGCCTGTCCTGTTATGCAATGCTCCCCGCGGCCGCAGCGCCCGCTTGCTTTCGCTATCGTACAGATCGCACGATACGGGCGCAACAAAAACGGCAGCTCAAGGGCATTCACCGCTTGAGCTGCCGTTTTATATATCCGGAAAGCTGTTAAACCAACAGCGATTCCGCACCGTCGATAATGATCTGCGCCCCCGTAATATGCTTGGACTCGTCTGAAGCCAGGAAGGCCACCAGATCCGCCACGTCTTCCGGCTGACCCGGCCCGTCGGCGAGCGGCTGGCTTCCTTCCGGAAACTTGACCGGGATGACGATTTCCTTCAGCTCTTCCGTTTTCTCCGTGCTTTGATCGATGTTGGTCGAGATCGCACCGGGGCAAATAACGTTGACGCGGATTTTGAACTTGGCCAGCTCCAGCGCCGCCATTTTGGCGAATGCGACCTGCCCGGCTTTGGACGTGCTGTAAGCCGACATGCCGAAGTTGGAGAAGGTGCGGTTACCGTTAATCGAGCTGGTGATAATGACGCTTCCGCCATTTTTTTTCAGATGCGGAATCGCGTATTTCACCGTCAAAAACGTACCGTTCAGATTGACGCTCAGCGTCTGCTGCCAGTCTTCCAGCTGCATTTCCTCAATCGGGGCCAGCACGCCGTTGATCCCAGCGTTCGCGAACACCACATCCACGGAGCCGAACAGCTCGGCGGTTTCCAGCACCGCCTTCTCCACGCGTGCCGCATCCGAAGTATCCACGTCAAAAGCGCGGGCCGCTCCTTCGCGGATCGCGTTGATTTCCGCTTCCGTCTTGGAAGTCCGTTCATTAATCAGATCAAATAAGGCCACGTTAGCGCCTTCCTGCGCCAGTTTGATCGCCGCCGCTTTCCCGATGCCGGAGCCTGCGCCGGTAACAATCGCCGTCTTCCCTTCGAATCGTTGTCTGTTGTATTGCTGCTGACTCATCGCTATCTCTCCTTTTTCATCCTCATCAAATATAGTTATCTGTCTCAAGATTACCCATAAAGGAGGTCAGCTTAATCATCGCGCAGCAAACAAATTTTATACCCGCAAAGGGTCAACCGGCAGCAAGCCGTTCATTACGACCACTGCAATTCAAGAAAAGCGGCATCATCCTGAAGCCCTTCGGTGTGGGGCGCATCGAGCAAAATCTGGATCAGCTCGTCCGGCAGCACCTGGTGGATCGGGTCCAGATCGGCGAGCCCGTCGGTATACAGCTGCAGGCGCATCGGCATGCCGTAATCCAGACGGGTTTGGTACACATGCGGTTTGCCGCCGACCGGTCCGGTTAGCGTGGACCACCGCTCATTGGTCCGAAAGGTGTCATCAAAGTGCTCGCTGACTTCCAGACCGTCCTTCCAAAAGCGCAGCCGCGAGTCTCCCTGCCACGCCATCCACAGTCTCCCCTGCTTCTTTCTGCTTATAGGCAGTTCAATCCGCCCGCAAATATACATGGATTGGCTGCCCATACGCTGCTTGTCCTCCAGCACCTCCCGCAGTAAGGAGGGGACCCCGCCCGGTGGAGCTAACCGCCGAAGCTGCGCCGAAGCCGATTCGGTGATGGACGTCATGAAATCCGTAAATCCGGCCGAAGACCAGTCCCGCGTATGGTCCAGCCAATCCAGCAGCGTGTTGCCGAGAAAACGGGCGGCAAAATCACCTTGATAGCTCATACTGACGCCGTCACACAGCACAAAGTTGCACACGTCACCGTACGTCTGCACACCGACGAAATCCTGTCCGTTCTCTCCCTGCAGCAGCGTCTCCATCGCCCGTCCGTAAGCGTACCTGCACAGTACCCGTCCCGAATGGGAAGCGAGCGGCTGCTCCTGGGCCTGGGAGCTGATAAACGTAAACATGTCACCGGTTGCTGCCGAGTTTATTTTCACAGGCGGATCCCTCCTAAGCTCTTACCGGCGTGGCCGCCGACATTTGAAAACCGATGGATACCAGCTCCGCACAACTTCCCGGAAGCATCATCAGCGCCCCCGGGGCAAGCAGATAATCGGCTTCGACCAGCATGTCCCGATAGCTCTCCGGAAGCGGAGATGACATGTTTCTCAGCTTCACCGCATGCTCATCGTGAAGGAGGGTATCCGGCAGGATGCCTCTCCAGCGGCGCGGCTGGGCAATCGGCTGATCGAGCATGTGATCGGAAATGAAGATGTTCTCCACAAGCACGTTCCCGTCAGGCACGCTCATGCTCATGATGCGCCTTGCGATCGGCTCGGGATCCTCTCCGGTCGTCACCCCGTCCGTCATGTGGCAGACGAGGGGAGCCGGGCAGTCCTGCATGCGCGGCAGCTCGGCCTGCAATATTTTCTCTGCCTGCTGAAAAGCTTTGGCCGAATCCGAAAACCGCTTCGGGGTCAAGTCCGGCAGGGAGCCGACCGCTGCAATTTCGTCGATCCCTTTGATCCCGTTCAGCAGATCGTACACGTCGTCACTGTAAGCCAGGATGGCAATCCGGTACCGGGGCGTCAGCCGGTTCCCTTTCGTGGAACGGTACACCATTTGGCGGATTGCAAGCGACAGTGCTTCGTACACCACGTCGATGCGCCGTTTGCCGTCCATGAGCATATTCATGGATGCGCTGATGTCGATCAGATAGATGATCAGCGCCGGAGTCCGCTGGGAAGCCTGGATCGTATAGTTCATCAGTAAACAACTCCCCTTTGTTTAATTCCTTGGTCATTTTCTATGTCTAAACGTCAGGCAGCGAGTAAGAGCCATTGGACAGGAATTTGTAGATAGCCGACGCCCGGGTTCCCACCTTCCCGACGGACTTGAAATACGCCGCATCCTGTTCATACAGGCGGGCGAAATCCTTGGCGTAGGAGCGCGCCCGTTCAATGTTGCCGCCCCGCTGGGCGTTAAAGGCCTGATTGTAGTAAGCGATCAGCTGGACGACCTGGCTGGAGCGCTTCTGCTTCAGCTGCTGCGCCTTCGCCTCGGCTGCTTTATGGGCCGCTTCCGCTTCCGCCCTCGCCTTCGCTTCCTTCTGCTGCTGATAAGCAAGATAGGCTTCGTACTGAGCCTGCTTCTGGTACATTTCCTGCAGCTTTTTCCGCTCGGCAGCCTTTTTCTTTGCTTTTTCCTTCTGCTGCTGCAAATAGGCGTCATATTTCGCTTGGACCGCGTACTGATCCTGCAGTTTCCTGCGCTCTTCGGCTTTGCGCGCCTCCTCAAGCTTTTTCTGCTCGGCCTCGGCCTGCAGGCGCTGTGCTTCTGCCTGTTTCCGGGCTTCTTCCTGTTTTCGGGCTTCTTCCTCTTTCCGCGCGGCTTCCTGCTTCTGCAGCTCGGCCTGCCGGTCCGCTTCCGCCTGCTTTTGATCCGTTTGCGCTGTATCCGGGACCGCAGGAGCTTTCTCTCCGCCTGGCTTCGTGCCGGCTCCCGCCTCCATGTGCTTCCCTAGCGAATGGTCGGCAACGATTTGGTTAACGGCAAACGCCGTCCCGGCGAGAAGCAGGATAACAACCACCGCCGAAGTCAGCCATTTACGCGACTGGTAAAAAGGGACCTTGGCTTGTTTACGATCAGGGCCTGGCGGATTCAGCTCGGATTCCAGTCCGCGTATCGCAGCTTCCAGCTCGATCTCCATTGGTGAGCCATCGCTGACAAAATGATGTGCGGACTTGTACACCTCCAGAGCACCGCTTAGATTTCCACTCGATTCGAGCTCTCTGGCCTGGTGAAACAGCCTGTTGACGACATCCTGATCACCGGACGCGGCTTCTTCCCCCTTCGTCAGGGCAGCCGCCCGCTCAGCGGCCGCTGCCACGAATCTTCTGGCAGTGGGCGCCGCCGGCGGCCGCAAAGCTGGGGAGGAAGCGGAAACCAACGGCTCCGGAGACTGCGCCGGTTGAACCGCATCCTGTTTCTCCGTAACGCTTTCATCCGCATTTTCGCTGTTCTCCGTCATCGTCGACAGCAGCACCAGCCACTCGCCGAACGTCGGGCAGCTGCTCAAATCCTGGCTTTCCCAGGCCCGTGCAAACAGCTCCGCCGTCTTCGCTCCCCAGTTCCGTTCCAGGGAATTTTTCAGAATAAAGTACCGCTCGCACGGATTTTGCAGTTCAGGCTGATCAAAATAACTTTCCCCCCAGGCCTTCTCCACGACTTGGGGATCGCACCAACCCAGCATTTCCGCAATGATGACCGCACCGGCGAACCGGTCGGCATAACCGCTCCACAACCCGCTTTGCACCGTCCGGTGCGCGGCATACCCAGGTGAACCCGCCAGCAGCACATCAGGCCTGTCCAGCTTCGGGCTGTACATCTGCTCAATGTCAACCAGCTCGACCACGCTTCGCGGTTCCGGCAATTCCACTTCAGAAAAAAACGGAAGCATGACATTGGGTGCCGACAAATCGCAGTGCGCCAAGCCGCGCTGCTCCATCCCCGATCCGATGGCCGCCAGCCCTTTGGCCAGCGCGAGGCTCTCCCCGCGAAGCAGCCGGCGCTGGTCGGTCATAATATCGAACCAGGTATGCCCGTATATCCAGGGCATGAGCACCGCATACAGCAGGTCCGGATGCTCGGCAATCAGGCTTTCGTTTCTTTCGGGAGTGAGCACGTCTCGTCTGCAGACCTGCAAGCCCGGACTTTCGCTGTACATTTCCATCATTTCGGACTGGTACACCATCGCAGGAATACGATACTTCGGAAAAAACACTTTTAATGCTTTGGCTTCATGAAGCTGCCCGCTGGCAGGAATCAGCTGATAGACGATTCCCTGCCTTCCTGCCTGCGCATAAGCTAACCCGGGAGCGGCAGGATGCTGGCCAACGCGGTACAGCACTCCGTTAATAACCATCTCATCTCCCGCATTCGGTTGAAAAGACATGGACACCCCCCTTTCACTTAAACTTTGTGGACTGCAAGAAAACCGGGAGTAAATACACCCGGTTGATGATTCCTACGATCTCATTCTACTGTAAACGAACCGTAACTTGAATGGCTAAAATTATCTCGTTTCATCGATAGAGCGGAATTTCTGGGCAATGGCCCCAAGCTCATGGCTGATGCTGTTCAGAATCTGGACGAATGACTGCATCTGTCTGCCGGCTTCTTGAAACTCCTGGAAAAACCGCTGCTTCGTCAGGCCTTCCCATTGCCCCTCCATCCCTTGGATCGCTTGGGACAAGCTCGCTACGAGCTGCTGGCTCTGCTCTCCGCTCTGCTTAAATTGATTGGCGACTGCCTCCACCTGTTCCGGTGAAATCAAAATACGTCCTGACATGATGGTCCCTCCCCTTTTATCGGTTTCCTATGCTTTCCTCGGGTATCTTAAACTCTGGCTGCACATCGCAAATGCCATTTGGCTTAGCTTGTCGCGGATACCTCCGAGAGTATTTTTTGAAACTTTTCCTCTTCGCTGTTAAATAAGCCTTTGAATTCAATACTGTCGATATCTTCATGATTAAACAAAAATGTATAATTCGGATCAATATATCCTTCCGGGTATACGACCCCCAAATAATCATACATCTGATTGTTTTCCTGATGAATCTGCTTACGTCCATAAATCATCAGCTTCTTCTGTGCTCCTCTGAGAAGAACCACAGATCCGAGCGGAAGTAAAGCTTGTGAAGGAGTCCCATTATCCATCGCTTGTCCGTCCTCTCATTTAAGTATGTATTCTTCATGGGTAAGCAGCCGGTCATCACGATCCGGTGATAGAATCAGATGCAGATAGAAATCACTGGGTACTTCACGTCTACTGCTGGATCCGGTTTCAGGCAAAACGCATGCCCAGCGATTTCAGCTTGTCCTTCACTTGGTCCGCCAGTTTGCTCGCCCCATGGGTAACCGCCTTGACGGAATCGGACACCAAGTCCATCCCGCCTGAGGCATGCGTTCTCAGTGTTTTACCGGCGACTTCGATGTCGGTTACAGCCGAAATGACAAGAGTCGAGGCCAGACCGACAAATGCCCCCACAGCAGTTCCGGCTGCCGGAACGACCGATCCGACCGCAGCCCCGATGGCCGTACTTCCAGCTATCGCACCCAGACCTATACCGTTATTGATCATGAGATGGCCGGGGGCCCTGTCCTCTTCCCCGCTCTCCTGCTGCAGCTCACGCTTTGTTCCGGTTCCCGGAGGGCTTTCATTTCCCGAATGGCCGCCCGGTCCTTGTCCCAGGGTTCGAATTTTGCCCGCTGCCTTGGGGTCGATGAACCTCCAGGCTGTAGGATTGTTAGCGGCCCGCTCCAGCAAAAACTTGGCACTGCCGGCATGCTCATTTTTGTTTAAACCCAAGCGCGCGTCTTTAGCAGCAGGAAGTACAACTCCAGCCATCAAAGTCGCTAACCCAGCCGCCGCTCCGGCGGCAGCCGTCCCGTGGCTGTTCCAACCCGAGTAACTGCCCCCCGCTTCGGCATGGACGGCCTGAACAGCGGATAACGGATTGGAGACCGTCCCGTCTGTCAGCCCATATCCAGGCAGAATCGGTTCTCTCCCGGAGACGGCCGCCGACTGGAACATGAGTGCGGGGCTTGAGTACATCAAGGTATCGTTCAGAATGGAATGATGCTGCTCGTCTGCGGTTTGAAATTCGGATGCCTTGGATTCGATCCATTTGCCGATATCCTTCAGCATGGCATAGATCTGTTCTCCCTGCCGGTGTGCGGACTGCCATTCGTCCATTACGGATTGCGGGAAAGCCGCTTCTCCCCTAAAGTTCCCAAGTGCCTGATTCAAGGCGAGCGTCATTTCCCGAATTTGTTCACTGCCTCTATCTAACTGACGGCTTAAAGACCGGAGTGACTCCGGTTCAACAGAAATACGCACGGACTCTCACCTTCCATTTAATTCTGCAGGCTGCTTCAGCCACTGAAGCAGCATTTCCTCAAATTGCTCCCTGCTCGCCGGAATGGCCGTCAGCCAGTCCTGATCCCCTTTGATGCTCATACGTACGAGCCAGTTCATCGTGTCATTTACCATAAACGCTGCATTTTGCGACTCCCAGCCGCTGCCGGTCCAAGTCGACAATTGCAGCTCACCTTCACCCGTGCGGTATTTCATGCATTTGGCAAGCGCGATCGAACCTTCCACATCGTTTGTTGCCTTTACCAGCTGGTCACCGAGCTCTTCGAACGGAATTTCCGAGGTATGGCTGAAGAGATGGGCAAACTTCTTTTTAGAGAGAAGCAAAGCCGGCGCTTCCATCGGCGCGAAGTTTTTCAAGTCCATTTCCTCCACCAGCGTGCGGCAGGCCTCCTCGACGGTCCCGAGCTCATCCAGTTTGTACTGGCAGTCCTCTGCGGATTTGCATACTTGTACGACACGCTCGTTGGTCACATGAAGATAGCCTTCGAACGTTTCGTCGTTTTGAACATATTTAAGCCAGCAGGACCGCTGCGCCAAGCCGGCAATCGCCACTCTGGAAAAGATTTTGGGCGGCATAGACAATTCTATGCCGTTCTCTTCCTCAATGAGGTAACCCTTTTCCAGCAACGAGGCTTTCACAATATCCCATTCTTCCGAGATCTCTTCGGCCAGATATCCTTGAAATGGGTCTTCCACGCCGAGAAGCCGGTCCGAACCGAGAATCCCGGCAAGAAAAAAGAATTCTTTATTATCAAGTGTAATGGTGTCCTGTCTGGAAGCATGAATCGTCAACATTATGAGCCACCTCCCCTCAAACGACAACATGCCATCGGTCGCGAATTTCGGCAACCCAGCGATGGCTGTTCCAATAGTCATCAAACGGAATTGCGGCCTTAACCCTGAAATATTTCCGTTTAATATAGTACCCTTGTCCCGGCGGAAGGATTTTCAAGCTCCCCTGGGTATGACTCGCTTCCGAAAACGGAATACGAAAGAACGATAAATCGTTAGGGTCTAAAGTCCCGAACAAAAATCCGCTTTGGCAGGATTTAATATCGTTAAACCAGTCTGCGCCGAACGTCGGTAAATCAGCGGGCACCCCTGAAACGATCACATGCACATTTCGGTCGCGGCCCTGGCGGACGATCGCCGTCAGCTGCTCTTTCACTGTAAAATCCTGGAGCTGTTTCGCCAACAGGTCCGCATCATCGATCACAAGCACGGCAGCCGGCGCTTCCTGGCCTGGACTCCGGGCTTGGACCTGTTCGTACAGCCGCTGAATCAGCGGTCCAAGCTCTTCCTCGCGGCTGGCGCTAGCCTGAATATGCGGAAGTTCCGCCAATTGGCTCAGCCCGCGGTTCCCATAACGGGTATCGATGGTATACATCTGCAGCATTTCCGGCGGATAGCGGTGTGCGAGGGACAGCATCCAGCTCAGCAGGAAGGAGGTTTTTCCCCCTTCCATTGGGCTTGCTACGATAAAGTGCGGACCTTCCTGCAGGTCGACCCCGAAAGGGTCCAGGTCATCGGTTGCCAGCCCGAGCGGCACCTTAAGGCTGCCGCCGTTCAATAGATCCCGGTCGTAACCGGCTGCCGGCGGGAGCAGCTCCCTGAGCGTGACACGGTCAGGCAGCTTCCCGATCTCCGGAGCCTGCTGCTCGGGGTACAGGGAGCGGATCAGCTGGATCCGGTTTCGGAGCGCTTCCGTACGCTGTACCTCATCTATTCCAACGGCCGGCAAAGCCGCCTGAAATTCCAGCGGCGGCTGGTACCCCTTCACCAAACCTCTTCCCGGCGGCAGACTGCCCGGTATCCGTCCCGGTCTGCCGACAGCATAATAATAATCGGCGGAGTCGGCCAGCTCGAAGGTCAAAGCGTTCGTCAGACTGCTCCGCACTTTCTCGAATATATCAGAAATCCGGTTGGCCGTAACGACAAATGTCATGCCTAGAGCCGCTCCTTCACGAAGGAGAAACTCCAGCGTTTCGTTTTCCTCAGGGTAAATGTTGCGGAAGTTCAAATAGCCGTCAATGACGATGACCAGTTGAGGCAGCAAACCAGGACGGAACGGTCTGTAAGCGGCTGCCGTCTTTACGCCTGCTTCAGCGAACAATTCTTTCCTGTGGGCTGCCGTCTTCATCAGAAACCGGAAGAGCCTCTTGATCCGGTCCTCCTCTTCGGCCGTCATGACCGCCCCGATGTGGGGGAGCCCCGCAAAATCGCGCATGACCCGGCCCATGTCCACAACGTAACCGTTCCAATCCGCCGGCGAGTACAATGTTGCCAGCGACATCAGAAGGGACTGGACAACGGTCGATTTGCCGAGGCCCGGCATTCCGTACACAGCCCAATGTCCTTGCTGCATCGGGATGGTCAGAAGCCTCTGGCTTTGGTTCGGCAGATCGTCCATCAGACCGGCTATGCCGGTGATGTCATCAATATTGTCCGCATCCGTCCCTTGCATGACGGCGTCCAGCTCCAAATGCTCCGGAAGCGGCGGAAGCCACGGGCCCTGCAGGCGGATAATTCCCTCTTCTTCCGCAGTCCGGGCGAGCTGATCTATAAATACCTGCAGCTGTCGCTTCGGCTGCTGCATCAGCATTTCGGCCGCGTTCATGCCTCCGGACAACAAGCATTCCCGCTTGCCATTAAGCCCGACTTCGCTTACCGCCCGTTTCTCAAGGGAGGCCTCAGGGTCCAAATAAGGCGCCCCGCTCCATGCAAACTGCATTTCCTCGAACACTTCGTCACTGCCAACCTGAAGGTAGCCCCTGCCCGGTTTGGTGATCCAGGCGGCATTGGGAATTTTCAGCATATCCCGGCTGTCACTTTCATCCTGAACGCGGAGGCAGATGCGGAACCTCGCATTGCTCCATATTTTCTCGTCAACGACTCCCGCCGGCTTCTGGGTGGCCAGAATCAGGTGAACGCCCAGCGTGCGGCCGATTGCCGCTATACTGATCAATTCATCCATAAACTCGGGCTGGTCCCGCTTCAGCTCGGCGAATTCATCTATAATAATGACCAGATGCGGTAGGGGTTGTCCCTGCCGCTGTCTAAGCAGCTTATAATATTCATCGATATGCTGCAGATTGCCCGATTCGTTAAGTATTTTCTGGCGTCTGACCAGCTCGGCCTTCAGCGAGACCTTGGCTCTTTCGATCAGGCTGCTGTTCAAATTCGTGATCGTTCCGACAACATGCGGAAGATGATTAAACGTGTTGGACATGCCGCCGCCCTTATAGTCGATCAGCATGAAAGCCAGGTCATGCGGGTGGTATTCCGAAGCCAGGGAAGCGACGATCGATTGAATCACTTCGCTTTTGCCGGATCCCGTCGTGCCTGCGATCAGGCCGTGAGGGCCGTGACCGTTCCGTTCGATCTTATCGTGAATGTTGAGCATGACTTTTTTGCCTCCGGCCCGGACGCCGATCGGAACGGGAAAGCTCTCCGGATAACGGTTGTGCCTCCACCTGCTGCGTACATCCCACGCCCGGATGTCTTCCAGGCCAAGCATGTCGAACAAGGACAGCAGGGATGGAATCTCCGAAGCCGACGAACGCTTAAGCCGGATCGGGGCCATATAGCGGGCGAGCGCGTCCGCCTTTTCCAGCGTAATCGTATCGGCTTCAAAGCTTTGCAATTCAAAAGAACCGTCTTCCCGTTTCAGCGAATACTGGCCGCTCCCCTGGGACATATCAACGATCAGCTGGCACTGCATCGGCAGCTTCTCCTTGCGGTCCGATATAATGATCGTGCAGGCATCGACGTCGGCAGCGTCCTCCAGCAGCAGCGGCAGGAGCGGTTCTTCTTCGATCAGCCCGCTCCCCGCCAGAACGACAACGTAGGCCGGCAGCTGGGCTGCGATCTTCCGGCCGGAAAAAGCACGGGACGTCTTGCGCCTTACCAGCCGCTGAAACAATTCATCCGCCAGCTGGTGGGCGCTGCTGCGGCGGTCCGCCATATAACGTGATGATCTGTCCTCATCCCAGACATGGGGCAGCCATCTCATCCAATCCCAGTCTCCGGCATCCTTCTCCTCATAAAACGCCGCCAGTTTCACCTCATCCGGCGAATGCCGTACGGCCAGCTGGACGGCGACCACCCGGAGCGCGTTCAAGACGGACTCGCGATCGCCGACGATCCCGACGACTTTAGCCTGAAACAGCGGCAATACGATAGAGGATCCCGGCACAGTCTGAAACTCTTCTTCGAGCGACTGCGCCGCTTCGAGAAGCGGATCCTTGACGTAGCCTTCGGGCTTCGGCGCCTTTACCTTTGTATGAAACGGCAGGCTGCCGGTACCAATCCGCGTATGCAGAAAGTCGTCATCTTCCGGTGAACGTTCCCACAAGGAACTGTTCCGGTTTTTTACGATATGAAAGCAGACATCGGGGTCTCCATGGATATCGTATAGCACGTCCACTTGTTCCTTCTGCCCTGCGGCAAGCTCCTTCCTGAGCTTGTCCAGTTCCGCATAATACATGCTGATGCGTTCGTTCAGCTGTTCTTTATATTTCCTTTTGTTTCCCAGATAAGCGATGAAAGGGATCGTATATGATGTAAGCATCATGACAACAGAAACCATTTGAAACATGACATACGTGTTGTTCGCTATATTCCCTGTAAGGTTCATGTAGATAAACAAACCGATGCTGAAGATGGTCATCACTGCCGGGAGGATGATCGAAACCAAAGAAAATGATGGTTTACTCGGCTCGCCCGGCGGCCTCAGGATGTCCAGCCGCTGTTCCTTGATCGTCGGTTTGATTCTGGGCGAACGTTGATATAACACATTCATAATGCGTCAACCCCTCTTTTGGCATCCAAAATCCTTCAGGTTACCCATGCAATAAGTACTAGTGTTCAGGAATCCAAAAAAAACATTTTTAACTTTCCATTACCCGATTCCATTCATATTGAAACAAATTTCTTCTGCCGAAGCTCGGCGCCTCTTCCGTCGTGGTCGAAAAGGCCCGCTGGATTCGAACCATACAGCCTTCCCTAAGTCCTGCTTCAGCTACATCCTGGGCATCCTTTACCGGGAACCAGAGCCCCTCGGGAAATTTGCCTTCTAATATATATTGCGAGCCTTCAGGCGGAGCCTCCCCATAGATTCGAACGCCCAGCATGTCCTTTAGGTGGGCCGCCGGGCAGTCATCCGGCACTTCGACATCAAACCAGTCTCTTTCCTGGCCGCTGATCATCACGGTTAGAATCAAAGGTGTCCACTCCTTCTTGCCATAGTAGAAATAGCTTATTTATTGTAGTTGAAGTAACATTCAGCAGACCCAAGCGAAAATATGAAAACTTTGTAACCTTATGATAATGTAACATCAGTGCATAATCCTGTCAATTTGTGACATTTTAACTAGTTTAATTCTCGGTGTTCCATAGTTTTATAGTTCTTATGTACTATTTCTAGATGGATTTATCTGTATGTAACTGATTTATATCCATTTTCAAGGAGATACTGGTCCTATTTTATCACTCCGAAAATAATACCTGATACCCAGTTTCACAGGCAGATGCAAGAAAGGCAAGTTCCCTCTTAAAAGATTTATAGCCTTAGGCGTATTTTTAGGGCCGCAGGTTTTGAAAACACACAAAAAATCGGAAGCCTCTAATTATATTCACTTCCGAAAAATTGTGTGCAATTTAACTATTTATAAGTTTTCTTTAAGGTTTTTTTAATATTTGGCAGGTAGAATACAGGTATGGAATAACACGAATGAGGTGATTTCTATGAGAATACTAATTAACTTCCAAAACAAAGTAGTTCCCGTATACTTTACAACCGACTGCAAACAACCTGTTTCGAAAATAATGAAGCTGCTGAGTGGCACCTTGGAAAATAAAATTCAAAACGGAAAAAGAGCACTTCAGAAATGCTTGAATTCGCTGATCAGCATTGAAATTGAAGGTTCCGAAGCCATTCTTCACAGCAAGAGCGAAAATGACACCCTAGCACTGTCCCTCTATTAAGAGGGATGGTGTTTTTTTATATTAAGGCTGGGACTTCACCTGCTGATGGGACTCCACAAAAGCAACCGCCTCGTAGATCATGGCTGCCGCCTCGGCACGGGTTATCGTTGTCTTCGGATGGATGTTTCCCTCGGGATCCAAAGCCGCAACCTTATACACCAGGGCCCGCTCGATCGTCCCCTGATAAGCTCCGGTAATGCTCGCCTCGTCTTTAATTTGAATGTATATTTTCGGCAAAGGATATGCCCCGGTGCGCTCGATGCCCTGAACCAGATAGTGAATAAACTCTTCACGGGTCAGCGTCCGGCCGGGTTCGATGCTAGTCGGGATATCCAGTTCATTATAATGGGCGACGATAAAAGGCTGCGCGTACCAGGCGTCATTGGCGACGCGGGTGAACACGTCTTTTGCCTCCGGCTTCTTAATAAATGCGATGCCATCCAGATTCAGCTTCAGCGACTTGACGATCATCGTCACACCTTGCGACGCGGTCAGACCGGCTTGCGGCTGGAATTCGTCGCCAGTCATCCCCTGTACCAATCCACGGGCATGAAGGCTCTCAATTTTTTCTTTCTCCTGGACTCCGGTTAAATCCTTAAAGGAATCGTCCGCGTAGGTTTGCGACGGTGAAGCGGCCAGGCCGATCAGCGCCGCGATCACAACGGCTCCCTGCAGCAATTTGTTCACGATGCATCCACTCCATGCGTAATATTTTCCAATCTGATCTGTTTGACGGCTTGGTGGAAAGAAAGGTTGCACAGACGGGTAAAAGGGCACAAAATAACCCCACAACGTGGGGCTCCTTCATTAAAGGTATTTCGGCATTTTCGGGGGACCTTGCAAAAGGATAAAGATCGATATCGTAAACCAGTATTCCGTGAAGGCTCCCCTGATCGTCATGAACTAGTGTCTGCCCATATGGAAACCGGTTGCTCTTTCTGCTTTCTGGATGCGGATTTTGAACAGCTGCACTAGATTGGCGCGCGTATGTTCTTCTTGGCAGGAGTCCAATTTTTTTAAAATAAAGCGGTCAATGGACATGCCCATCCTCTCCTTGTCATTGAATTTTCCTTATAAACCCAGGAAGTTTCTTCCTGTTTTGAATATATACCCAGCCGTTTCCGCCTTTAATCAGCGCCTAGCGGCGCAGGTGATGCTCGGCTTCCCTCATCAGCAGCATCATTAGAACATTTATGACAAAAGACGCCACTATCAGCACGAGCCCGAGAATGAGCGCCGCAGCAGGCAGCAGGGCAGCGATGAGCAGGACGACGAACATCGCGGGCACGAGCAGCAAATACCACCGCCAGCGCTGGAGAGCCATGCTTTGAAACTGATACAGACCTCTCCTTCCAGCCAAAGCGCCGATTCCCTGACAAATATGAAACACCATGTACAAATTCAGAAGGAGGATGACCAGGCCCAGCGGAATTCCGATCGCAGCGGAAGCCCGGGGCAAGACCGACAAAACAAGGGCAAGAGCGGACACACCAAGCAGGACAGCCGCCGTGTTCCCGGCTTTGCGAAAATGCTCGGAGCGCCGGTTCAGCTTGGCCAGCCCGACATAGAACAGCAGATAGCCGATCACGTCGGGTAAAATGTCAAAACCGTTGATTTGGAAATCAAACAAAAACAAAAATCCCCAAAACAGATGATAAAAGCCCATCCTTCCCCCACCTCCCTGTTCCTTACTATTATATATTGGAATGACTAGTCCCATTATGACCAGGAAAGAAAGCGCTTTTACATAAAAATATTTTCGTCATCATTCGACATCTGTTTCTGCTCAAAAAAATATTTTTTTGACTTTTTAAACATTTTAATCTACTATATTTATCATAGTTAGTGACTATTTTATACTTAAAGGAGTTTACATCATGTCTACTGTACTTTTTATCAAAGCAAATAACCGTCCCATTGACCAGGCGATCAGCGTGAAGCTGTATCATGCTTTCAAGGATTCCTACACGGCAGCTCATCCGGAGGACGAAATCGTGGAGCTGGACCTGTTCGCCGAGCAGCCGCGCTATTACGACCATACGACGATTACCGGCCTGTATAAAACCGCTAACGGCATCGAAACGACACCGGAGGAACGTGAAGCGGCAGCGATCGCCGACCGCTACCTCGATCAGTTCCTGGCCGCCGACAAAATCGTCTTCGGCTTCCCGCTGTGGAACATGACCGTTCCGGCTGTGCTTCATTCGTACCTGGACTACCTGAACCGTGCAGGCAAAACCTTTAAATATACGCCGGAAGGCCCTGTAGGTCTGGCTGGCGACAAGAAGGTCGCTATCCTCAATGCGAGAGGCGGCATCTATTCCGAAGGCCCTGCCGCTGCCAGCGAAATGGCCGTCAACTTCGTTTCGCGCAGCATGGGCCTGTTCGGGGTCAAAGATGTAACGACCATTATCGTTGAAGGCCATAACCAGCTTCCGGATCAGGCTGCCGCATTGGTTGAAGCCGGTGTAGCCAAAGCTGCCGAAGCCGCCAAGAACTTCTAATCCTGCTTATAAAATGATTTGCACTGAAGCTGGACAACAATCTCCAGCCCAAAAAACCACGATGGTATCCATCGTGGTTTTTTGCTGACTTATTCATCCATCAGCTGCTTCGTCCAATAGGATGAGGATTTGCGCGGGGCCCCACTTTTGGATCCCCGCCCCTTCGGATCAGCCTTGCGCCTGCTTCGTGCTTCTTTTACCGCTTGAAACTTCAGCTCCCGCTGCGTCTTGTGGTAATTGGACAGCCGCCGCTCCTCCAGTACGCCTGCTTCCACCGCTTCCCGGACGGCGCATCCCGCCTCGCCTTCATGCTTGCAGTCCGCAAAGCGGCACCGGCCGCCGATCTCCTCGATGTCGGAAAACGCTTGGGCCAGGCCTCCTTCGTCTTCGAACAGCCGCAGTTCCCGCATGCCAGGCGTATCGGCCATGATGCCCCCTTGGGGCAGCAGGAACAGCTGGCGGTGCGTCGTCGTATGGCGCCCGCGGCTGTCATCTTCGCGGATCCCTTGAGTCTTCTGCACGCCGGCCTCGGACAACCAGTTGACGATGGTCGATTTGCCGCAGCCGGACGAGCCGGTCAGCGCCACGGTGATCCCTTCGCCCAAGTAAGCGGAGACGATGTCCCGTCCCATATCTTCCAGCGCGCTGATGGCGTGAACCGGCACCCCCGGCGCCGCCCCTTCCATCTCAGCGACCTTCAGCTCCGCGTCCGGGCATAGATCGGCCTTGCTGAGCAGTATAACCGGGGTCACGCCGCTGTTCCAGGCCATGATCAAATACCTTTCCATGCGCCTGACGTTAAAATCGTCATTGAGCGAGCTGACCAGAAACAGCGTATCGACGTTGGAGGCGATGACCTGCTCATTCACGGTGGCGACTCCTGCGGCCTGCCTAGAGATACAGGTTTTACGTTCCAAGACGCTGTGAATGATCACCCGCTCCTCCTGCTCCAGCACCTGAACTTCCACCCAGTCGCCCACAGCCGGCAGCTCACTCCGGTCCTGATGCTCATGCTTCAGCTTGCCCGATACTTCTCCCCATACTTCCCCGGCTGAGGTCCAGACCCGGTACATTTGACCGAAGTCGCTGACGATGCGGCCGGGAACGTGCTGTTTGCGATCTCGCTGCAGCCATTTCTGCTGCCAATCCGTATTCCATCCATAATGCTCTAAATTCAAGTAAAAATCCCTCCAATTTGTGAATGAATGACAAAAAGCCCCCGAAGCTTAGGCTCCGGGGGCATGACTTCTGAATCAATCAGAGAGCATTTCCCTTTGATGCGCAAAACGAAACGTCCGGAAAAAGGCATACCAAATCTGTGATGCCGTACCGAAACGTTACCGAACGCAAAAAAGCCGCGGCAACCCATGTAGGTCTCCGCGGCTTATTCGGCAAACATGAAACCATGCCTGCTGATGAAATGCCGTATGATCAGACGTGAGTCCTCAAATCTGATCGATTATCCAGCCGTCAAAGGAGACCATATATAAAATGTTAAAGGGGTCCAGTTCCATACAATGCTCTTCATCATTTTATATCGTCTCCTTTCCTGTCATTTGCTGCCATCATATACGGAATGCTTGTTTCATGTCAAGCCTTAATTTCCGGACGGGATCAAACCTGCTCCCACTTCGTCCATTGGTCCCGGGGGTTCATTTCATAAATGTCGTTATCCCGAGACATGTACCGGTGAATGATAAACTCGCGACGGATCGTTGCGTAATCATCATGAAACTGCTGTATAAACACGTTGATTTCTTTCTCAGTGTAACGGCGCCCCGGCTCAAGCTTCTCCACCAGATGCTGCATGGCGATCAATTTCTTCTTGTACTGGGCTGGTATTTGCGCCAGCCTCCCGTCCGCCGCAAAAAAGTTTCTCAACACCGCCGCCTTCATGGCCTCGTTCACCGGATCGGAGGTTCCCTTCTGCATTTCGTCTGCTTTACTCATATACATGTCATCTCCCCTCATTGCTCATTCGATGTTCGGCCGGACCTCCTTTGATAAATCCCGCGAAAGGTTGGGTAAAATATACCGAGCGCTTTCCGGAAGGAACCGGGCTGCAAATGATCTCCTGCCATCAAGCCGGAGAACCCGCCGAAATACCGAAATCATATTTTTAATAAACATCTAATTTAATATATATCTAATATTATGTCGCTCAAACGAATTTGTCAACGGCACATGTAAAAAACACTATCTTTGCAGCATGTTCACGTAAAAAGATCAGCCATGTGCCGCCTTTTGCGGATCTCTATTGGCTGTCCATGGTGGTTTTTACCGGAAATTTGCGATACGATTAAACGTGAGTGGTTTATAGACAGAGGAGGAGAAATTCATGCAAGACGTCATTATTATCGGAGCCGGTCCATGCGGACTATCGGCCGCCATCGAATGCGGACGCCGCGGACTATCGACACATATTATTGAAAAACACTGCTTGGTCCACTCCATTTACCTGTATCCGACCCACATGCAGTTTTTCAGTACGGCGGAGCTGCTGGAGATCGGTGATGTGCCGTTCCCTTCCCCGAACGAGAAGCCTTTTCGGTACGAGGCCCTGTCCTACTACCGCAAGGTAGCGGATCATTATGACTTGTCCATCTCCCAGTACGAAGAAGCGCTGTCCGTGGAGCGACAGCCGGATCATTCCTTTGTGGTACATACCGTTGACCGCAGCGGACAAAAACATCAATATGAAGCCAGAAACGTCGTGATTTCCACCGGTTATTTCGACCACCCGAATTATATTGGCATACCGGGGGAAGATCTGGATAAAGTTACACATTACTTCCGTGAAGCCCATCCCTATACCGGGATGAACGTGGCGATCATCGGCGGCAGCAACTCGGCGGTTGACGCAGCCATGGAACTGATTCGCGTTGGGGCGAATATCCATATGGTCTACCGGGGCGAGGAGGTTTCCGAGAACATCAAGCCGTGGGTGCGCCCGGTGTTTGAAGCGATGGTGAAAAAGGGGAAAATAGAGGTCCACGTGCAATCCAAGGTCACCGAAATTCGGGAGTCGTCCATCACTATCCAGGATAAAGACGGGCATACGACCGAAATCGATAACGATTTTGTGCTTGCCTTAACCGGATTCCGGCCGGACCGGAAGCTGCTTGCTTCCTGCGGCGTCGAGCTGGACGGGGATATGGAGAAGCCGCTGTTTAACCCGGAAACGATGGAGAGCAATGTGCCCGGACTCTACGTGGCAGGCGTCATCGCGTCCGGCCGCAATGCGAACGAGGTCTTTATCGAAACCGGCCGAAAGCACGGCGGGCTGATTGCCGAGCATATCGCCGCTGTTCGGGCATCTCATCAATAACAATTTTCACAGCAGACAGTCCGCGTCGTCATATACATCAAAAAAAGGCGTACTTTAGGCTGCCAATGAAAGGAGATGTTCCGTACGGATTTTACATCACTGATCCTGCTGATTCTCGCCGCCCTCGGCATAATCAGCAGCAACACGACCATTACCGTGGCGATGACCATCCTGCTGCTGCTGCGGGTGCTGCATTTACAGCAGGCGTTTCCCTGGCTGGAGAAGTACGGGCTGACACTGGGCATCATTATCCTGACCATCGGCGTCATGACTCCGGTGGCCAGCGGAAAAATGAGCCTGCAAATGCTCGGAAGCTCCTTTCTGAACTGGAAGTCCCTGCTGGCGATCGCCATCGGGATGCTGGTCGCTTATCTTGGCGGCCGCGGTGCCTCCCTGATGTCGGCCAATCCGACCATCGTCGCCGGCCTGCTCGTCGGAACGGTACTTGGCGTCGCCTTGTTCAAGGGCGTTCCGGTAGGGCCTTTGATTGCGGCCGGGCTGTTGTCCCTGCTGATCGGCAAAAGTTAAAAAAGAGGCGCCCGCTATGGACGCCTCTTCCGAATGTTAAGAGACCCGGTCTTTTGAAGACATGGGTTTCTTCTTTTTTTGTTTACACCTCCAGGTGCTGCACATTATACAGCCGTGCATAACTTCCGTCCAAAGCCATCAGTTCGGCATGCGTTCCCTGCTCCGTAATCATCCCGTGCTCCATCACGACAATTTGGTCCGCGTGGGTGATCGTGGAGAGCCGATGGGCGACGATCAGCGTCGTCCGGTTTGAAGCCAGCGATTGCAGTGCCTGCTGAATGAGATGCTCGGACTCCAGGTCCAGTGCGGAGGTTGCCTCGTCCAGCACCAGAATTTCCGGATTTTTCAAAAAAACGCGGGCGATGGCCAGGCGCTGCTTCTGCCCCCCGGACAGCTTGACGCCCCGTTCCCCGACTTCCGTCTCATACCCGTCCGGCAGATTCATGATAAAGTCATGGGCGTTGGCCGAAACCGCAGCCGCTTGAATCTCGTCCATGCTCGCCTCGGGGTTGCCGATCAGAATGTTATCCTTTACCGACCCGCTGAACAGGAAGTTATCCTGCAGCACCATACCGATTGAACCCCGCAGGCTTTCAAGGGTCAGCTTCCGGATATCCTGCCCGTTAATGGACACGCTGCCCTGCTGAATGTCATAAAATCTCGGGATCAGCGAAATGAGGCTCGATTTGCCGCCTCCGCTCATACCGACGAAAGCGACGGTCTGTCCGTGCTTGATATCGAGGCTGATATCCTTGAGCACCCAGTCGCTGCCCTCATTGTATTTAAACCACACCTCGTCAAACGAAATATGCTGAACCGGCCCCTGAAGGGTTTTCGCGTCCGGCGCATCGACAATATCGTACGGCTCCTTCAGCAATTCCATCACTCTTTCCAGCGAGGCGGAGGCCTGCGTCAGCACCGAGGAGGAGTTAATCAAACGCTTGAGAGGCGCATACAGCCTGTCCAGATAGCCGAAAAAGGCGACAAACGTGCCCAGGGTCAAATCATGATGGATCACCCGGTAGCCGCCGTACCCGATCACAAGCAGCGGGGCGATATCCGTCAGTGTGTTGATGATCGAGAACGTTAGCGCGTTCCATCTCGTCTGCGCCAGCGCTTTGTTCAGGAAATTCTGGTTGATGCCCGTAAACTGCTTATGATCGAAGCGCTCGAGGGTAAAGCTGCGGATTACGGAAATCCCCTGAATCCGTTCATGCAAATACGCCTGAATGCCGGCAAGCGCCTGAGAACGGTCCTTGGTGAGCTTCTTGAGACGCTTATACAGCACATTGACCGCGATCCCGTAAAGCGGAAGAATGGCGATGGACACCAGGGTCAGCACCGGGTTCAGGTACAGCATCACCCCCAGCACAATCAGCAGCGTGAACATGTCCAGCCAGATGTTCATCATGCCGACCTCAACGATATTTTTCGTCTGCTCCACGTCGTTGATAAAACGAGAGATGGCCTCGCCTACCTTTGTATTTTGGTAGTAGCGGAGCGACAGGCGCTGCAGGTGCGCATACAGGCGGTTCCGCATGTCGAACAAAATCCGGCTCGTGATCAGTTGGGCAAAATACTGCCGTAAATATTCGACCGGCCCCCGCACGATAATAAACAGGACGAGCGCGCCCCCTAAAATGAGAAACAACCGGGTAACCTGCTCCGATACCGTCATTTTCGGGTTAAGCAGCAGGTCATCCACTACATATTTGAGAATCATCGGCAGCGTCAAAGGGATGCCGAATTTGATCATGCCGATGATCAGCGTACAAATAATCCATTTCGTATAAGGTTTAACAAACCGGTAATAAGCTTTCCAGTATTCCAAAAAACATTCCCTCTCCTTTCTGGCTGTCAATCAGGCTAATGGCGTGGGTAGAGGCGAATATGCGCCGGCAATCCGGACGCCTCTTATATCATACCTTGTTCAGGTCAGCCGCATCCGCTGCTTGGCACCAGGAACCCATCCGCCCGGCCGCGGCATGCGGCAAACCGAAGCGCTCCTCCCCCCCCCCGGCGGGAAAGCAGCGGCCATAATCGGTCCGATCCGGGCTGAATTGCCTTTTCCTGACGCTCATGAGTTGACATTTCCCCCCTTCAATGATTAGATATCCTTAAATGTAAGATCGGACTTTGTTCCTGTATCGATCATTATACATTATCCCGGCAAGGTCAGCTTGGGTTAGATACTTAGGATTCAGGAGGTTCTTGATGTCTAGACAATTCGTTACAGAAGCGGTCATGGTGGCGATCTATGGAGAATTGCTCCAGACGAGCGTCCCGGTTGAATATATCGTGCCTTATACCAGCCTGCTGGAGCTGTATGAGCTTCAGGACAGCGACGAGCCGCTGATGAGCTCTGCGGAGGATGACAGGTACGTAAAGGCCAGAATCAAGGAGCTGACCGCCTATTTCGAGGAACCGCTGAACAAGAAAAAAATTCAGAAAGCGCTCCATATGCCTTGGGCCAAGAGTCCTTCGATCCTCCTTGGCGAATCGGCGCGGATTACGGTCATCAACGCGATGGACACCGCTCCCTATGGTGAGCTGTTCGACCCGGTTGAGACGGAGCTGCTGCTGTCCTCGCAGCGGGAGGAAGCCCCGGTGCTTACCGATCAGATCGAGCTGATCCAGCGGATCGTCGAGGCTGCTGTGCCTGTGCATGTTTTTGATATCGAGGATTTTCAGTTTGCGGTGGAAACTGATAACTATACGCAGCACATTTAATAAAGTCTCGATCAGCAGCAAAAACTCCTTTCCAGGCGGAAAGGAGTTTTTGTTTTGTCTGGATTTGCGCCGCCCCAATTTTACGGACAGCCCTCCACAAAGCCCAATCCATAAGCATCCAGCGACCTGATCTATCAGGATGCGCCGGTTAAGGATCGCTTTTGGCATATACGGTTAAATTGGCATACTCGGCAATCAGCGGCGCCATCTGGCGGAAGCCAAGTTTGCCGCCTCCAAGCGGCGGTCCGTAGGACACTCCGTCGTCTTCCCACACGAACAAGGGGAGATCGTTGACGGCAAAGGTAATGCGCCTCCCCTCCTTGACGATCAGCATCCGGTAAGGGCCGGCCGCATCCATCACGCCTGGAATGGGGTCGGCCCCTTGCGCGACTAGATGAAAGCCGTAGCTTTTGCGCAAATTACATGTCTGAAACCTTCGCTCCTCCGTCCATTTCCTCCGGAAGTAAGACACGTGAAAGGCGTTCAGATCGCCATGATGATACTGATCGTATTCTCCCGTTCGCGGCTTGAACGAAGGGTCGAACAAATCCATGCCCTCCCTGCCGCTTGCGCTGAAAAACATGATCGCGAGGCCCGGCTCGCGCACCGGCCAAAAATCCCAGGACATGGCGGCCTCTGCCGGAAAATCCTCCGGGCACCACAGCACAAAATTGGCGCGCTGCCCCTCGGCCTCGTCCAGCACACTCTCGAGCCGCATCCGGCCCAACGGAAACGTGACGGCAGCCTCTCCCTCCATGCGAAACCCGGCAGCATGCTCCGGCTTCGCGAGCGGATTGTTGTAAATCCTGTCCCACCCTTCAGGAATAAGCGGGCTGCGGGTGTCCTGTGTGTTCCCGCTCCAGGTCGATGGATCCGTATGCATCGAATGTGCGTACCTCCTTCCAAGGGAGGCCGGAGTGGCCTCCTCATTGAGCCGTCATACCTGCGCTTTCTGCCCGGCCGATACCGCCTCCTCCGGGAGAGCGTCCGGGATCAGCGCCAGGCTGATGATCGTATTCAGCGACCACTGCGACGCCTCGTTCGTGTTCATCCAGTCAAACTCGCGCAGCTCGTAAACGTAAGTGACGGCAGCGGCGTCTTTCTCAAGGTCCGTACAGGCAAACCGGTGCGCCAAGAGCGTCGACCAGGCAAAATCAGCCGTCCGTTGATCCTTCCGGTACCAAGCCCCATACGCAACGAGCGCCAATGTCAGCACCGGATGCTCAAACCGCTGCGTGCTGATGGCCCCGCCTGTGATCTGGTCCTTTTCATCCTGTGAGAGATTATAAAAAATGCCGAAATCGGCCATCATTTCGTTCCACTCTTCATCCTTCAGCATGGCGGACAGTTCGAACCACACCTGCGGCGCTCCCATGCAGAGGGCCAGATGGCGGCCCCAGTTGTCGTCGCCCATCGGCGTCAGCACGCCGGTTTGCGGATCGTAGCCATAGGTCGGGCCGGAAATCAGGCCGTAATTGGCCTGCTTAATGCATGCAATGCCGGTCAGCAGCTTATCGCGGTAGAATGAATCCTCCCGCCGCTCCCAGCGGGTCATCCAGTTTGAACTGAAGGCGGCCCAGTCCGGACCGACCCGGATATGCGTCTTGTGCTCGTCTTTCGGAAAATAGGCCCGCATCGGGTCGATGTGAACAGTCGTATAATCGGCGTCCTTCGCCTCGTCCATCATGTCTCCGATCCGTTCGTCCCCCGTCAAATAGTAGTAGTACCGGTGCAGGCCGGCCATACCGATCCGGGCTTCCTTGCAGCCGCAGCCCCAATGGACGACGTTGTGCCGTGAGCCGAGACCGGCGTATTCACCGAAATGGTATACGTCGACCTCGCTCGTATGCCGCGTCATCGCTTCCGCCATCCGGAAAATATCTTCGCGTCCCGAGCGCAAAAACATCAGCCACAGCCACATGTTCGGAACCAGCTCCGTATTCTGCCACGCGCACCCGCCCAGGTCGTAGTTCCAGACGTGACGGGCCGGATCGTAGCTGTGCATGAAATCGCCGTAATCCCAGAATCCGTACCAGCGCCGCTGTTCCACCTCCCTTTGGTAGAAAGCGATGATGCCGTCCAGCCTCTCTTCAAGACGTGCTTTGACCGGTGTCCCCCGGTCCGGCAGGCTCCAGATGCCGAATGCACCCTGGCTGTGTAGGTAGTCGGGGTCGCACGCAAGCTGCGGAGGTGATTCGTTATACGCTGCGTAAGCCTCCAGTTCCGCCGGCGAAGGAGTCGATTCGCGGCACCAGATCGTCAGCTCACTCGTGTTCGCGACGCCGTAAGGGGTCGCCCTCATCTCCTCCGCGCCTTCGTACGACGATTCGACATGAGTCTTCGCATCGTAATGGCGCATATCCATGGCGGGAGCTTCCGGCGACCAGAACCAGGCGGTCAGCTGCGCCTCGTCTCCCGTTAGCCCGTGCGCTTCCATGCCGGCGGGGTGCTTTTGCCAAAAATGGCGCATGGCCAGCGCCAGCCCCCCGCCTGGACTGCCGACGTAGGCGACGCCTCGCGCTCTGCGGCCTTCGGCGGCTTTGACCCAACTGCAGCCGGGCTGTGTCCGCTTGGCCATCCGGTAATGATCGGCCGAGAGCTGTGCCAGCTTAAAGCTGTCCCAGCAAGCCGATTCGTCCAGCAGGTTCATAAAATAATCGTCGTCCATTTGTTCACCGGTCAGCGGATGGCCATCCAGCTGTCGCTTGAACAGCTCCATGTATTTGCCTTTCGTCCGGCGCGTATGCAGCGTCTTCGGCGACTCGCTCAAAAAGCCGGTATCGCCGGCGAACCGGACATGGCGGTTATAGAGCTTCTCCCGCATCGGCAGCGCGAAACGGATGCCGAGCCCCTTCACGAAGTCTTCGTTCGGATTGCCGTCGTAAAAAAACGTGTGCACGATCCGGATGGACTCCAGCCCCGCGTAAGCGTATAGCCGAAGCGAAAACGGCAGCCACTCCCCGGTCCCGTTGACAGCGCGGTGCCGGCCCGTCAGCTTGACGACCGCTCTCACCGGACCAGCCTGCTCCACCTTCGCAGAATAAATCCGGGATTGATACCGCTCCTCCCGGATCGTGCGCACGCCGGTCAGCTCGCTCACGCTTTCCTTGATGGCGACCAGTTCGCCGCCGGAGCAGACGAGAATCCCGCCCCGGTGTATGCTGCCTATAATCCGGCTGCCGCTCTTCGGAATATGAAAAGAAAACGCCACCGTGTCCACATGGATGCCTTCATCCGTCTCGCTAACGGACAACGAAGGCGCCGATGCCGCTTGTCCGGCTCCCCCTTTCACGACGGCATAGCTAGAGCGTACTCCCGCGGGAAAAACGGCCGCATGCGCCGTCCATTTGACACTGCCGTCCGGCCAATACGCGGCCGGCCAGCTCTGCAGGGTGGGAGCTTCACCACCCTCTTGAGCCTGCAGTGCCAGCGGCTCGTCTCTCTGCAGCTGTCCTTCCTTCCACGGCATCCCCCAGGTTACCCCGGCCGGAACCGTCGGGCTGTCCTTCAGCCAACGTACGTTTACTCGGGTTTCGTTCATGGACTCATCTCCTTTTGGCAATTCGTTTGCTTCCGCTTTTGTCATCACGCCTTCAGTGTAGAGAACGGCCGTTTTCCCGGCAATGACACTTTCTTGGCGGGCCCGATGCGGCAGCATTGCACGTTTTCACCCGGCTTGCACATTCTTGCAGGAGGGCGGGCAACCGGGGGAATGCATCCTGAAATAGTGTGCTTGGCGGGGTTCCGCGAACTGGCAGCAGCATAAAAAGCCGGCAGCGGTTTCCTGTTGAACCGCTGCCGGCTTCTTCCCGTACTGCATCGCTGATGCCTATTCCGCCCGGCTCAGCTCACGGTAGCGGGTTGGCGTCATCCCTTCTAGCTTTTTAAAGATCCGATTAAAATAGCTGTGCTGGTAGCCGACCTGCTCGGCGACGGTGTTGATCTTCAGCTCCGATTCCCGCAGCAGCTCCTTCGCTTTTTCCAGGCGCAGCTCGGTCAAATAATCGATAAAGTTTTTGCCGGTAACCCGCTTAAACGACTTGCTCAGAAAAAAAGGATTCGTGCCGATATGGTCGGCGCAGTTATCGAGCGAAATATCGAGCATGTAGTTCTGCTGCATGTAGATCATCGCCTGCTCCATCAGCTGTTTGACCTGGCAGTCCGACCGGTTCGTCAGCTCCTGCATGAACGGAGCGATGACCTTCGCCTCGAACCAGTCCCGGAAGGCGGCCGGCTCTTTCATCTGCGAGAGCTGCTCATACAAGTTGGCGCCTTTGAACAGCCGGTTCGGCTGGATGCCGGATACAAGGATCGCGTGCTGTACGGATCCAAGCAGATGGAGCATTCCCTGCTGGACATCGATCGCCTTCGCTCCTTGTACGGACAGCGCATCCTGAAAATCGGCGAGCAGAGCCCGTGCATCCGCTTCCTGTCCGGTGCGAAGCGCCTGCAGGAACTCCCGCTCCAGCGTAAACGGATACGGAGGCTCGGCCCCGTCTTCGTAGTTCAGCTGTTCCATCTCGATGATCTGATTGTCATGCTCGAAGTTGCGGAAGCTTGCGGCATGCTTCACCCCTTCAAAGGCGAGCGGGATGTCGCTGATGCGGTTCATGGTCCGGCTGACGGCGATGGTGACGCGCATGTTGAGCAGCCGGTTGACCGCTTGCGTCAGTTCCTCGCTGAACACCTTGATCGGCTCTGTACACGGCTCGCCTTCCGGCAGGATCAGCAGCACGCCCGATCCGAGATCGTGGAAATTGATCGTACTGCTCTGCTCGAAATGCGCGGCTGCCAGCTCTTCAATCATGTTGACTGACGCAAAAGTGACCAGTCCCTCGTCCCCGAACTTGAATTTCCCCTCCATGGCAGCAATGCCCGTCAAATGAACGTACAGCACGACGAACTGCTTGCCGTGCACCTGCCATCTGTATCGTTCCATACGCGAGCGCAGATCCTCCTCCGAGTAGGCGTACAAATACCCCTGCAGCAGCTGATGGAGAAAGCTTTCCTTCACGTGGGACAGCTGCTCCAGCAGCTTGGCGTTCAGCTCCCGGCTCTCCCGGCTTAAGTGCTGCCACTGCCGCTCGATGATGGCAAATTCGTCGACGCCGCCCATTCCCGCTAAGGAAGCGTGCGGCTGCAAATTCGCCATCAGCCGTTTGACCGGCGAATACATCCGCTTCGAGGCGAGCCACGCCAGCAGCACCGCCAACAGGAGAGCACTTGCGCTGACGGCCAGAATGACTTTGGATATCAGCACGACCGGGGCCGTAATGTTCGTAATCGGCGAGGCCGACACATACAGCCAGTTGTCCATGATGCGTGCGAAATAACCGTACGTGACCGCATAGGTTTTGCCGTTCCATTCAAAGAGAAAGGACCCTCGGGCCTTCCCCTCGGATTCCACTTCACCGCGGACCGCCTTGACAAAAGGCGAATCCATCCGGTTGCCGTTAGCGGAAACGTAGAGGCCGCCGCCCGCTTCCATCAGAAAGTTCTCCCCGTCAGCATAAGGAGTCAACGTCCTCAGCACCTCCGCCACTTGATCGTTGTCCAGCCTGACGATCAAAGCCCCGAGCGGATTTGAGCTGCCCCCCGGGATGAGATGCACAAACGTCAATTCCCGCTTTTCCTGCTGATCAGGGTCAAGCGCCTGCTGTGTCCAATACGTCGTCTTTCCTGCGTCCATCAGACGTTCGTACCGGGAGATGAGCTTCCGGTCATTCAAGGCGGAGTATTCCGGATAAAACAATATCGGCTGGTCTCCGCGCAAATAAAGGCTGACGTTATGGATCATCGTATTGGAGCCCTGCATCACCAGCAGCGTGTTCGTGATGTCCCGCGTTTTTTCAAAGTCTCGCACGAAGTCGTGGCCCCTCAGCGATTCATCAAAGCGCGAGTCGAACGCCCAGTGCGCCAGCATCATTTCCAGGTTGGACAGCTGCTTATCCATGTTCAGCGACCGCTGTTCGATCTGGTCATTATGGAGCTTCAGCAGTTCCTTCTCCAGCCTTCCGCCAGCCATGGAGTACACAAGAATCCCGGTGATGATCCCGGGGATGCCAGCCACAACCAAGAACATAATCAGGCTCCTTCTGTAAAAGCTGCCCGATCCGCCGCCAGATAAGCGGGCCATTAGCGACTTCCATCCAATCATCGTCAGCTCACCAACCATATCCAAAATTTGTCGTCCCCGCCTTTATGGCGAGCCTTATGCCCTTCAAATATGTAAGCGTATACAATTAACCATACATAAAAACCCTTTAGAAAACAGTACCCTCTGCACCACGGGTATGTCCAGCATGAAATCCGAGAAATTCGTTCAAATAACCGGGGATACGGAAATAACCCCACGACGTGGGGCTTTCTGCTTGTTGCTGTGAAATCAGCCTCCGCCGACCACTGCTCGACCTATGTATCCCAGGCGGCCGTCTCTTGGGACAGCCGCACTGGTCTCTTACGCTGGGGCCGGTCAGGACTTCGAGGCGGCGTACAGCTCGTTGATTTCCTTCACATAATCGTCGCCGCCCGATTTTTTCCACAGCTCGATCGCATCGCGCCAGCCCTTCTCGTCGATCTGGCCGACGATAAATTTGATCCGGGCATCGTTAATGATGTTGCCAAGCTGCTGCCCTTTTTGCGCGTACACTTCGGAAATGAACGGCTCCGCCGGATTGGCGACGATCGTGTCCCGGTTTTTCAATTGAACCTCCGTCTGCTTTAAGCGAAGCGGCGTTTGGGCCACCTGGAGCCCTTTGCCTTCCGGAATGTACGGCACCATCTGATTCAGCCCTTCGACTTCCGACTCGAGCAGCACCGAGTCCGAGCTTCTCTCCAGCGTCTTGTCGTCGATCTTCTTGTAATGTTTGCCTTCAAGCCCGAAGCTGGTCAGCGTCTGCAGGTCCGGTTCGTTCAGCTGGTCGAGAAACTTCAGGATGCGGTCGACCTCTTCTTCGCTCTTAACGCTCGATTTCGGGATGGCCAGCAGGCCGGCAAAACCGGAAGTCGGCAGCGTATGAATTTGTCCGTCCGGACCGGTGACGGCCCCGAACACATCCACGTACTGCTCCCTGGAATCCTCTTTGCCCGCGTCTTTAAGCGTGGCATGAATCTTGTCGTCGGCGCGGGCCGCTCCGTCCACGACGTCGATAATGGCGCCGGCTTGGCCATTCACCAGCGGATCCGTCCACTTGGCCGAATCCATCACGGCGAAATCCTGATTGACGAGCTTCTCGTCATACAGCTTCTTCATAAACTTGAGCGCTTCGAAATATTCGTCGTATTCGAATTCCGGCACCAGCTTGCCGTCCTTTTCGCCCCACACGTTCGGCGCGCCGAACCACAGCTTGATCTGGTCGAAACCGGCTCCCCAGCCTGCCGTCCATTTGACCATCACCAGACCGTACGTGTCGTCCTTACCGTTGCCGTCCGGATCTTTCTCCTTAAACGCCTTCAGCATGTTATAGAAATCGTCGATCGTTTTCGGCTGCTGCAGGCCCACCTTCTCCAGCCAATCCTGGCGGTAATATACGCCGTTGCGGCCAAGCTCGCGCCCGCGGTAAATACCGTACGTTTTGCCGTTAATCGAGGAGTTGTTCAGAATGACTTCATTGGCCTGACTGAGGTTTGGATAATTTTTCAGCTTGTCGGTCAGGTCCCAAAAAGCCCCTGATTTTACGGCGCTCACGAAGCTCGGACCCTTCGAATCGGGCACGTAAATGATTTTCGGCAGATTTCCGGAAGCAAGCGTAATGTTGAATTTATCGCCGTATGAAGCGTTCGGCACCCATTCAAAATGGATGTCCGTGTTCGTCAGCTTCTCGAGCTCAGCGGCGACGGGGCTGTCATCCTTCGGATAATTCGTTTTAAAAATCGGGAGCATAATGTTCAGCTTAAGCGGCTTCTCCGCCTCCGCGGAAGCGTTTGCAGAAGGAGCTGCGGACGAGCCGCCCGAGGCGCCTTCGCTGCTGCTGCCGCTGCCGGATGAGCAGCCTGCGAGCGCTGCGGCGCAAACCGTGCTTAAAATGAGAAATGTGGACACGCGTTTCGTTTGCTTTTTCTTTTTCTTCACGAAAATAGCCTCCCTTTAACGTTAGATCATATTGCAAAACCGCCCGGGCTCCAAGCGAAAAATCAGTGCTGATGTGTATAAATTCCGGAGCATTTCGGCGGGATCACACGGTGGACAGCCTGACTTTTACCTTCAACCTTTGACCGAGCCCAACAGAACCCCTTTGGCGAAGTGCTTTTGCAGGAACGGATACACGCACAGAATCGGAATCGTGCCAACAACGATGACGGCCATTTTGATCGATTGGTCCGGCGGTTTCACAAAATTCGGGTCCATCGAGTTCAAATCGCCCGCAGCCGCCTGTGACAGCAGGACGATCTGGCGCAGCATGACCTGCAGCGGCCATTTTTCCGGATCGTTAATATACAGCAGCGCTGCAAAGAAATCGTTCCAATGCCCCACGGCGTAAAAGAGGGTGAAGGTGGCGAGAACGGGCATCGAAAGCGGCAGTACGATCCGCCATAACAGGCCCAGCTCGGAGCAGCCGTCGATGCGGCCCGCTTCCTCAATTTCCTTCGGAATTTCCTGAAAAAAGTTTTTGACGATGATCAGGTTAAACGCGCTGATTGCACCAGGCAGCATGAGCGCCCACAGCGAATCGAGCAGGTGCAGCTCCTTGACGACCAGGTACGTCGGAATCATCCCTCCGCCGAACAGCATGGAGAAGATGACGAGATTCAGCACCAGATTGCGGCCGTAAAGTCCTCTCTTGGCCAAGGAATAGGCCATCGTGACCGTAAAAAACAGATTGACGAGCGTACCGATGACGGTGACGTAAATGGAAACGCCGATGCTTTTGACGATCGTGCCCGTCGAAAAGATAAACTCATACGCCGCTAAGGTGAAGGTTTTCGGGATAAAAAACACCGCCCTCTGCGTCAGCTCCGCGTCCGAGGCGAAGGAACCCGCGATGACATAAACGAAAGGAAGCACGGCGGCCAGCCCGAACAGCGTCAGGACGATATAGTTAGCCACGTCGAACGTGACGCCGGCCGCGGTCCTGTATTGCTTGGCCATGGATGGATTTCCCCTTTCTGAATGGTTAGTACAGCCCGGACTCGCCGAATTTTTTTGCCAGCCAGTTCGTGCCGAGTACGAGCGTGACGCCGACGATCGATTTAAACAGCCCGACGGCCGTACTGTAGCTGAACGCGCCCTGCGTAATGCCCATCGCGTACACGTAAGTGTCGAACACTTCGCCCACCGTGCGGTTGAGCGGATTCAGCATCAAATAGATTTGCTCAAAGCCGTTATCCAGCACGCTGCCCATCCGCAGGATCAACAGGATCACGATCGTGCTGCGGATCGCCGGCAGCGTAACATGCCAAATTTGCCGCCAGCGGTTCGCTCCGTCGATCGTCGCGGCCTCATACTGCTCCACGTCGACGGCCGCCAGCGCCGCCAGGAAAATAATCGTTCCCCAGCCGCATTCCTTCCAGATCGTTTGCAGGATGATCATCGGCCTGAACCATGACGGATCGGACAGAAACTGGATTTTGTTGCCCGTATATTGGAAGAGCAGCTCATTGACGGTGCCGCCCTCCGTCGTCAGAAACACGTAAGTCAAGCTCGCCACGATAACCATCGAAATAAAATGCGGAACGTAGATCATCGTTTGAATGGTCCGCTTGAAGAACGCAAGCCTGACTTCGTTCAGCAGGAGCGCCAATATGATCGGAGCCGGGAAGAAGAAAACCAGATTGTAAAACGACAGCAGCAGTGTATTGCGCAGCAGCATAAAAAACTCGGGGTTTTCAAAGAAAAGGCGGAAATGCTCGAAGCCCACCCATTCGCTTTTCCAGAACCCGGTGAATGGCTGATAGTTTTGAAAGGCCAGCAGCACGCCCCACATGGGCACATATTTGAAAATCAAAAAATAAAGCAAGCCGGGGAGCATTAACAGGTATAACCATTTGTCCCTGCGCAGCCTGGCCGCGATGCTCGTGCGGTAAACCGCCGGCTTGGACGCTTGCGGAAGATTCCCTTGGGCCGTCGCCTGCTCCATCGCTTTCCACCTCCATAAGTGTTCATCGCCTCGCGAGCGTTGTGGCCTAATTATGAGTCGGCACTTTCTTTTCCGGCAATGAGACATTTTTGAAGACTCCCGGAGCGCGGGTTTACGGCATGTTTTAAAAAAGTGCAAAGCCGGCAAAAGAGTGTTATACCGCCATATTCGCGCATGCAAAAATATCCGATTGCCTTCACCGCGGCCCCCTTCTATGTGGAGCTCCGTATATGCGCCGGCGGAGGCGAAAAGCGTCGGCACGCTCATCGGCGGTCCATCGCCGGGCTTGTCCTTCCTGACGGAAATGAAGCGGGGGCAAGGCAGAATCGTGCTGCTCGGCACGCTGCCTGCAGGAGACGAAGGCAGCGAGATGCTGGAGCGGATGCTGATCCATTACGGGAAAGAAGCGGAATAATGCGGATGGCGGAAGTGACGACCGGCACGATGTGGCACCGCGCGAATCGGAGACGGGGGAGTTATGGGTCATCGTCAACATGAACGGAGAAGGCGGGAGCGTGACGCTGCCTCGCGAAGGATTCGATAAGCTGAGCGGCGAGCGTGTCACCGCAGGCCGGATGGAAGTGGGCTGCTATGAATACCGCATGATCGCCTTCCCCTCCGGCTCCTCCAAGAAGTGACGTGAATGGCCCCATGCATTGTAGCCTGCAATAAAAAAAGCCGCATTCGCTTGGTTTAGCGGATGCGGCCGGTTCAGCATCATTATGAAGTGGCGGAAGTGTTATGTTCCCGCTCCGCTTCATATACATATTCAATGTCATCGTAAGCTGCCAAATAATTGACGACCAGATCGTATCCTTGCAGATACCAGGTGTCCTGTTCCTCTATAAAAAAGGCGACGCCCTCAAGCTCTTCCTTCAGCACCGGATTCTCCGGGTTCTCCACGGAAATGCCGAGCGAAAATCCGGGATGCAGTCCGCCGCCCGAGCTGTAGCGGGGAAAAAAGCGAAGCGAAGCGCCCTCTGCCAAATTCAATTCTCGTTTGTACCAGCGTGCAGCGTCTGGGCTGATCCGCAGTTCCATCTGGTTTCACTCCCTCTCTCTAATCTGTAAGTTCATAAGTACATCATAACATTTTTTTGCGGATTCCTGAAAATATAAATTGACAGCTCTCTTGACGCGATGATAAAATTTTCTGCATACGAGATCCGTTTTCAATTTATTCCCAAATGAACCCGGCAAGGTCGTGTCCTTGATACGCAAGTGCTCCCTGTTCGGGCTCAAGACCAACATCAACAAGAAAGGGTGAGTTCTGTGTTCAATATGATAAATTTTCATCCACGCAACCATCATCAAGATCTTTATCAATTGAATACTGGAGCAGCCCTGCTGGTGAGGCCTTCTTAAGGAGCGCGATGAAGTCGTGCCTCTTGGAGCCATTGAATATTAACCTTCCGCGGTACGGCTGCTCACACTCAACCGTACGCATGATAAATGTAGGATTGCAAGGCATATCGTCCGTTTACGGATGGTATGCCTTTTTTAATTTTCCATGAACTCCGCAAGCAAGAACTGCCGGCATTTTAGACATGAGAGGAAGTGAAAGTTTTGTTTTCCGTACTTAAAAACCTGGGCTGGTTTTTCCGCCAGGAAAAGAAGCGTTACCTGATCGGTTTGATCATGCTGATCCTCTGCGGAATCGGCGAGCTGTTTCCCCCGCGTTTTCTCGGAAACGCCATCGACGAAATCGTCCGCGGCTCGATTACCTGGACTTCGCTGACACGGTATATTGTGCTGATTCTCGGTACGCTCACCGTGATTTACATCATCACCTACATATGGATGCACAAGCTGTTCGGCGGCGCTAACCTCGTGGAGCGCATCCTGCGTTCCCGTTACATGAACCAGCTGCTGCGCATGGTCCCTCCGTTCTTCGAACGGAACCGGACGGGTGATTTGATGGCCAGAGCCACCAACGACCTTCGTTCCGTCGCCAACACGGCGGGCTTCGGCATGCTTGTGATGACAGACTCGACGGTGTACCTTAGCGTCGTGCTGCTGGCGATGGGCTTTCTCATCAGCTGGAAGCTGACGCTCGCCGCCATCCTGCCGCTGCCGTTTATCGCCTTGGCCATGAAAATTTACGGCAAGGTCATCCACGAGCGGTATACGGCCGCTCAAGACGCATTCGGCGATATGAATGACCAGGTGCTGGAGTCGGTCGCCGGAGTGCGTGTCATCCGGGCGTACGTTCAGGAGCGTGAGGACCAGCGCCGATTCAAGGAAATTACGGACGATGTGTACCGCAAAAATATGCGGGTCGCCAAGCTGGACGCCCTGTTCGAGCCGACCATCCGCTTATGCGTAGGCGCAAGCTACGTGATCGGCCTGGCTTTCGGCATTTATCTCGTTTTTAAAAATCAAATTACCCTGGGGGATCTCGTATCGTTCAATATGTACCTTGGGATGATGATCTGGCCGATGTTTGCGATCGGTGAGCTGATCAATGTCATGCAGCGGGGCAGCGCCTCCCTCGACCGGGTCAATGAGACGTTATCGGTCGTGCCGGATGTTCAGGATGCGCCCGATCCGGTACGGGTAGAGCGTCCCGACACGATTGAGCTGCGGGATGTCACGTTCCGGTATCCGACCTCATCGGTCGACAATCTGAAGCACATTAACCTGACCTTGCATAAAGGTCAGACGCTCGGCGTCGTGGGACGCACCGGCAGCGGTAAGTCGACGCTCTTGAAGCAGCTGCTGCACGAGTATCCGACGGGAACAGGCGATATTCTGATCTCGGAGGTTCCGATCGAGCGCATTACCCAAAACCAGCTTCACAGCTGGATCGGCTATGTTCCGCAGGAACAAATTCTGTTCTCTAAATCGGTCCGGCAAAATATCCAGTTCGGCAAATTCCAGGCCGAAGACGACATCATTATGGAAGCAATCGCGACAGCTGCGTTTGACAACGACCTGCACACGCTTGCAGCCGGACTTGACACCCTCGTCGGCGAGAAAGGCGTATCCCTTTCCGGCGGCCAGAAGCAGCGCGTATCGCTGGCCCGAGCGTTCATCTCCGATCCGGAGATCCTGATTCTCGATGACGCCCTCTCCGCGGTCGACGCCCGGACCGAGGCGCGGATCATCGAAAATATCCGCAAGCAGCGCTCCGGCAAAACGACGCTGATCTCCACGCACCGCCTGTCCGCCATCGAACATGCGGACTGGATCGTGGTGCTGGATGAAGGAGCCATCGTCGAACAAGGAACCCACGCGCAGCTGCTCTCCAAAGGCGGCTGGTACCGCGAGCAGTTTGAACGGCAGCAGGTCGAAAACAATTTGTCCACTTAAAAATGAGGTGTAAACCTATGAATTCCAAAGCTAGCGTAGGCAAGCGGCTGTTCCAGTACGCCCTATGCGCCAAAGGCATCTTTATCGCGGCCATCATCGCTCTTGCGATCGGCGTCGGCGCCGAGCTTGCCGGCCCATTCATCGCCAAGACGATGATCGACGATCATATGCTGGGTATTGAAAAGCCATATTTTGAAACGACATCATCTGAAAACGCCGTATCCTACAACGGCCATTATTACAAGCGCGGCGATCGGTTCGGGGAAGGAGAGGCCAAAGGCCAGGAAGTCCGGCTGCTGCAAACCGGACGGGACTTTTATTTTGTCAACCAGCCCGTAGCCAATCCGGACGGAGAGCGCAAATTCGAGAACGGACAGCTGACGATCAGCCGCGGCGGCGCTGTGGAAACCTATCCGGCCGCCAAGCTGTCCGCGAGTGAGCTGTATTCCTTCTACAAGCTGGAAATTCCGGGTATTTTGAAGCTCGTCGGACTGTACTGCATTTTCCTGGTGATCAGCATCTTTACGGAATTCGGCAAAACGTACTGGCTGCAGTCTTCCGCCAACAAAGTCATCCAGAAGCTGCGGACCGACGTCTATGCGCACATGCAGCGGCTTCCGGTGTATTTCTTCGATACACTGCCGGCCGGCAAGGTAGTCTCCCGCATCACCAATGACACCGAAGCGGTCAAGGACCTGTTTGTGGCGGTGCTGTCGAACTTCAGCTCGGGGATCATCTACATTACCGGGGTGTATATCGCCTTGTTCCTGCTGGACGTCCGGCTCGGCCTCGTCTGCTTGTTCGTCGTCCCGCTGCTGATCGTATGGATCGTGCTCTACCGGAAATTCGCGACCAAGTACAACACGATCATCCGATCGCGCTTAAGCGAAATTAACGCCATCATCAATGAGTCCATTCAAGGGATGTCCATTATCCGCGTATTCCGCCGGCAAAAGCAGACGTCCGAAGAGTTTGAAGCCTTGAACGATGACTATATGAAGCATCAGAACAAAATGCTCAATTTGAACGCATTAACGACACACAATCTGGTCAACGTGCTGCGCAGCTTTTCCTTTGCCGTGATCCTCTGGTACTTCGGCTTTGGCACGCTGACCGGGGGCAGCGCCGTGTCGCTCGGCGTGCTGTACGCCTTCGTCGACGTGCTGGGGCGCCTGTTCCAGCCAATCACCGGGATGGTCAATCAGCTCGCCGCCCTGGACTCTTCCATGGTCTCGGCCGGCCGCGTATTTACGCTGATGGATGAGCCGGGCGAAGACGTGACAGACGGAAGTATGCCGCGGTACAAAGGCAACGTCGAGTTCAAAAACGTCTCCTTTGCCTACAAGGAAGACCATTACGTCTTGAAAAACATCAATTTTGAAGCGAAGCAGGGGCAGACGGTCGCTTTGGTCGGCCATACCGGTTCCGGCAAAAGCTCGATTATCAACCTGCTGTTCCGGTTCTATGATCCGCAAAAAGGGACGATCACCATCGACGGCCAGGATGTGACCGCACTGCCGAAGCAGTGGCTGCGCCATCATATGGGCATCGTCCTCCAGGATCCGTACCTCTTCACAGGTACGATCGCCTCAAACGTCAGCCTGGGCGACGCCAAAATTTCGCGCGAGCAAATTGAAAAGGCGCTGCGCGACGTCGGCGCCGAGCGGATCCTTGCGCATCTGCCGCAGGGCTTCGATGAGCCTGTCGTCGAGAAGGGCAGCACGCTCTCGGCGGGGCAGCGCCAGCTGATCTCGTTTGCGCGCGCGCTCGCCTTCGATCCGGCGATCCTCATCCTCGATGAGGCCACGGCCAACATCGATACCGAGACGGAGAGCCTGATCCAATCCGCGCTGGAGGTGCTGAAGAAGGGCCGTACGACGTTCATCATCGCGCACCGTCTCTCGACCATCCGCAGCGCCGATCAGATTCTGGTGCTGCACCGGGGCGAGATTGTCGAGAAGGGCAGCCATGACGAGCTGATGAAGCTCGGCGGCAGATACTATCAAATGTATCAGCTCCAGCAGGGCTCGGGTGCAGCCGCACCTGGCCCGGACAGCGGAATCCAGGCACAGCCGGCGGTTCAGGCGCCTTCACCGGTGTAATTCGCCGGGGGATGCCACACAGACTGCATTCTCATTCTGCGATTCTCGACCGTGGTCATCCTGCCGCCATGTGACCAGCATGGGGTTGCCGTGAAAAGAACGTAAACGAAAAACACTAAAAGGGAGCGAATCCGTGATCGGATCGCTCCCTTTTTAATGCCATGAGCCTACACCAAGTAACCAGTCTATTACGACTTCCTGTTCGGCGGATTACGGACGCATATGATGCGGTCGTTTCGACGCTGCGCTTATCCGGCTCCGCCATCATCCCCATAGGGCTTACGGCTGCTCTGCAAGACTATTACAGCTTCGGCTTCCTCAGCTGCATCTCCCGTTTCTCTCCTGCTCATCCAGTCCTCCCGATGTGGTCATGACCGTTCTGCCGTTGTTCTCCCCGGCTTCGCGGCTTCACCGGAATCCGGATCGTCACGCAGGTTCCGATCCCCGGCCGGCTGTACAGGGAGACGCCGTAATCGCTGCCGAAATACAGCTTGATCCGGTCGTTTACGTTCCGGATGCCGTAACCTTTGCGCTGCTGCGAGGTGCCTGACCCTGCCGCGGCTGCACCCGGGCCTGACCCTGAGCCGGACAGCTCCTCCACCCGCTCCCTTGTCATCCCGCTGCCGTCGTCGATGATCTGGAAAACAATCGAGCCGGTCCCGGCGTCCATCCGCCCGACAACCCGGATATAAATCCGGTCCCCGCGCCAGGCATGCTGCAGCGCGTTCTCGATGAACGGCTGAAGAATCAGCTTTACCGTCATAAACTTGACGATCTGCGGATCGATGTCAAAATGAACCTCCATCCGCTCACCGTACTTGACCTGCTGGATATCGATGTATGCCTGCGCCTGCTCGATTTCGTGATAAATCGAAATGACGGTCTGCCCTTCATTCAGCGACAGCCGGTAAAACTTCGCCAGATTCATCACCATCTGGTGCTGCTTATCCACTTGCCCGAACTTGGCCAGCCGGCTGATCGATGAGAGCGTATTGTACAGGAAGTGCGGGTTGATCTGGGCCTGCAGCGTCTCAAGCTCCGCTTCCTTTTTCTTTAAATTCGTGACGTACACTTCCTGGATCAAATGCTCCGTCTGCTCGCCCAGCTTGTTCAGCGAGCCGGCGATGATCGTAAACTCGTCGTTCCCCCGGTAATGGATCCGCTTGTGGAAATCGCCCTGCTGAAACCGCTGCAGCACCGATACGACCTTGGACACCCGCCTGGAAAAGAAGCGGGACACCCCGTAGGCGACGATCGAGATCAGACCGACGCTGAGCAGACAGATAATTAGCGTCAGTAGATTCACCTTGCGCGTGTCCTTCTCTATCACGCTGTTCGGTACGTAGGCAGCCAAGTTCCAGCCGAGCTCCGGCAGCGTTTCCTCCAGCATCGTATAGCGGCCTATTTCGAATTCCGCCTTGCTCCCGGGTTCGGAAGCCAGCAGCAGACCGCTCTCGCCGGAAGCGAACATTCGCCGGCCGCCCTCCCCGCTGACCGACAGCATGCTGCCGCTGCCGATTTTGCCCGCATCGACACTCCGGAAAATTTCGGACAAATAAACGCTGATCCGGATAAACCCGATCGTCTCCAGCTTCATTGGATCGCGGGTATCGACCAGCCGCCGCAGCAGCGAGATCCGCCCAAACATGCCGTCGTCTTCCACCTGACGCCATACGACGGTTTTGCCGTATTCCTCCGGAGGAAAGTCAGCGTACCACGGTTTGTTCTGAATCCGGTTCAAGTGGTACAAATCCCAATGATTCCCCCTGGTCAATGGGTCCGTCCCCTGCGGGTCGGCGTTATAGATTTCGGGCAGCGTTTCGTTTTTTAAATAAATGCTCATCCAGATCCGCAGGTTGCTCGAATCCGTGACCTGGCGGAACTTTGGAATCAGGAGCTTTTTTGTCGTCTGGTAGCTGACCCAGCCCTCCTCGTATCGCATCAGCTCCAAGGGCAGGCTTTCGTCAAAGTACAGCAAGTCCGACAGCCGCTGCGTGTCCTCCATTTTATAGGCGATGTTGTCGCGGATCTGCTTCAGCGTCCCGGTCAAATTCGTGTTCATTTGCTCGCGGTAGGAGTTGACGAGGATTGTATTGGCGATATAACCGAACATAAAAATCGGCACGATGATCAGCACCAAATAGGAGATAAACAGTTTGACGCCAAAAGGCAGGAACAGCTTCCCGCCTGGCGGCCTCATTGCCGCGCGCCTCATTATACGTTTCTCCGGAACTGGCCCGGCGTCATGCCGAACACTTCTTTAAATTGCCGGCTGAAATAGGGCATATACCGGTACCCGACCCGGTCGGCCACTTCGTAGACCTTCACTCTGGGATCCCTGAGGAGCTCGCCCGCTTTCTCCATCCGCAGGTGAATGACGTATTCACTGAAATTCGTGCCCATCACTTCCTTGAAGAGCGTTCCCAAATAGTTTGGGGAAAAGCACAGGTGATCGGCGACCTCCTTCAGCGTCACATTTTCGTGCAGCTGCTCTTTTACGTACCGGATCATTTCGTCAACGAGCTTCGAGCTTTTCTTCTGCTTACGGCGCTGAATAACCTCTGCGGCGGCAAAGAGCCGTTTTCGCAGCCAGGAACGGATATCGTCGATCGTCTCGAGCTGGAGCATCACATCCGGACTGCCTCCCGTTTCCTCTTGAAGGGCGTTCGCAAGGCTCTCGTTGATCGCCCGGAGGTGATGCTCGAGCCCAAGCAGGATGTGCATGACGAAATATTGGATTTTCAGCTTCGACCTCATCCCGACCGCAGCGGCAAACAGCCGATCGATTTCGTCGCTGACCGTGACGAGATCGAAGTTCACTACAGCGGTATACAGCGGTTCCAGCGGCAGAGCGGTTTGGGAAGGCTGCTCAAGGGCATCGTCCCATTTCAGTTCCCCATGGCGGATGACCCGGCCCTTGCCGGCAATCAGCTTGCACGACAGCGCCTCCAGAGCCTCACCGTAAGAACGGCGCAGCCCGGTCAGATTTACCGCTTCTTCTCCTACACCAACCGTGACGGAGAAGGGATGCAGCTCTTGAATCCGATCCGCCAGAGCCGACAGCGCTTGTAAATCCACCCCGTCCTCGATCAGCACGAAAATCCGCCGTCGCGAAGTTTTGCACACATGCCGGATCCCGGCCTCGGTGAGCAGCGGAACCAGCGAATCGTAAAATCGGTTGAACCATTCCTGCTGGCGGTGTTCCGGCATCGGGTCGAGCTTCCAGCTGAGGTCGTCCAGCTCGACGGCGGCCGCACGCACAGGCCATCCTAAACGGTCAAACCCGTAGCTTTCCTGCAGCACCCCGGCAGCCTCTTCGGCTTCCGCGCCTTCGAGAAGCTTCAATAGATAGTCGTTTTTGGCGATTTCCCGGTAAGCCTGTTCGTTCTGCTGCCGCCGTTTCTCCTGATCAAGCTGCTGCACGACGGTGCGCAGCGCATCGGTCAGCTCCTTATCGTCCATCGGCTTCAGCACGTAGCTGAACGCATTCAGGGCAATCGCCTCTTTAACATAGTGAAAATCCTGGTAACCGCTCACGAAAATAACCCGAAGCCGGCCCGCGAACTCCCGTGCCTTTCTGGCCAGCTCCAGGCCTGTCATGCTAGGCATATGTACGTCTGTTACTAAAATATCGACCGGCTGGCGTTCCAGCAGTGCCAAGGCGTCAAACCCATTGTTCACCGCGCCTGTCACTTCCAGCCCCAGTTCTGCCCAAGGAATAAAAGAGCGCATACCCTCCAGATCAAGAATCTCGTCATCCACGATCAACACCTTGTACATGAGCTCATCTCCTGATCATTAAAATGAATACTTTGGTCAGATCCCGGCTTCAGACAAACAGCCGTTCATCCGTCCCACACGATCATGCCGTCTACCCTGAATACGCCCCGGACGCTGGAGAAGCGAGCAGCCGCCCCGGGTCGGGACGGCATCCTCGCGAATAGAAGAATTAGTATCATTATACTAGAACATGCTAGATTTGGATTATTGACCGCCGATTTTTTTCAGGTTCTCCTGCCATTTCTGCGTCTTGTATTCGAGCAGTTTGTCGTATCCGACCGCCACTGCGTCCTTCTGCGCCTGGTCCAGAATCGCCAGCACCTCGTCGTCGCTCTTCGCGTACAAAGCCTTGGCGCGGGATTCGGAGAAGATTTCGTCCACGCTCTGCTGAATGATACCTTCCTCGGTATCCGGCATCGGGCTCAGGTTGACGAAGGCGGTGGCGTTATACTGCGTTTTCCACGTAATTTCGGATTGGTAGCGGCTCTCCCAATTCTGTTTTTCCGGCGGGAGCGTCTTCTCGAATTTCATCTTCGACTTGTCGATATAGACGGTATTGCCGTTCCACTGGAGATTCACCGTCGCATCCATAATATCGCTGCGCTTTTGGATGTCGTTAGTGTATGTGTCGGTAAAGACCGGATATCCTTCTTCATCCGTGCCCTGCCACAGCGTTCCCTCAGGTCCCCACATGATGACCCGGCTTCCTTCCTCACCAGTCAGCCAGTCAAGGAACGCAAAGATCTTCTCAGGATCCTTGGCGGACTTCGTAATGACGGCCACGTTCCAGCCCAGCTGATTGTAAGTTCCCGTCCATATCTTGTTTTTGTCCAGCCCTTCCTTATGCACAGGCCAGATCATTTCGTAGCCGGAGGCCGGGTCCTTTTTCTTGAGCTCCACGTCGCCCTTGCTGCCGTATTCCGTCGGGCTCGCTCCTGCTGCGATGGCAAAACGGCCGTTGTACGCTTTTTCAAGAATCTGGTCTTTCGTTTGGGTTAATGCGTCCTGGGCCATCAGCTTTTCGCGGAACAGCTTGGAAGCAAACTGCATGGACTCGCGGTAGACTGGATCCTGGAAAATGGACGTCAGCTTATTGTCCACCGGTACGGCTCTCTCTTTCAAATACACCGGCGGATGGTCTTCCCCGAACGCCCCGTACAGAATATCAAGCCCCTGCCCGTCCTTGGCCAAATCCGGCTCGAACGGCACCATGTTCGGATACTTGGCCTTCACACTCTTCAGGTAGTTATACAGATCGTCAGTTGTCTCCAGCTTTGGCGAGCCAAGCTCTTTGTACACCTTGCTGTTCATCAGGTATCCGGCATTGCCCGCAGGCTGCGAGGTATACCAGTTCGGGAATTGGTACAGCTTGCCGTCACTTGAGCGGAGCATGTTGAGCGTCGAGTCACCGGCCCATTTTTTCAAATTCGGATATTTGTCCAGATAGTCGTCATAAGGCACCAGCATGCCTGCCGCGCGCAGCCGCTCCACATCGGCGCCGCGCTCCATCCAGATCACGTCAGGCAGCTCTTTGGACGCGATCATCGTATTGAGCTTTTGGGCCGCATTGCCGCCGGAGTTGATGGCCGTGACATTGACCTTTTTGTTATCCTGAATCCATTTGCTCGCAACGTCCCCGCCCCAAGTCGGCATCGTATACCAGTCATAGTGGCCGTAGAACGTAAAGTCAACGGGCGCGCTGCCGAGCTGGAAGGGCTCCGAGGCGCTTCCGCTTCCTTCTTTCGTTTCGGTTTTGTTCTCCGCCTTCGGTGCAGCGCTGTCGGCCGTTTTCTCTCCGCCGCCGCCTGAACAGCCCGCCAGTGCCGTGGCTGTCGTGCACAGGAACACCAAGGCCACGAGCAGCGATCTTCTCCAACTTTTCATGCGTGATAACCCCTTTTCGCTATTGTCAAATTTATGTTCAAAGCAGCAATCGCTCCAAACCCTACTCCTTCAGCGATCCCACCATGACGCCCTTCACGAAATACTTCTGCACAAACGGGTACACGGCAATAATCGGCAGCGTCGCCACCATCATCGTCGCCATTGAAAGCGACTTGGTCGTCACGCTTTTCATCGTTTCGAGCCTGCTCTGGGCAGCCGAGTCCAGCTTGGACATCTGCTCGGTCATAATATTCGTGCTCAAGATCTGCTGAAGCATGGATTGGATCGGCAGCAGCTTCTCGTTGGTGATGTAAATGCTGGGCAGAAACCACTCATTCCAATGAGCGACCGCGGTGAACAGCCCGAGCGTGGCGATGACCGGACCCGACAGCGGCAGGATAATCCGGAAAAAAGTAGCCCAGTTGCCGCAGCCGTCGATTTTGGCCGATTCCTCCAGTCCTCCGGGAAGCCCCATGAAAAACGTCCGGAAGATGATCATGTTCCATACGCTGATCAGACCCGGGATGATAAACACCCAGAACGAATTCATCAAGCCCAGACCGCGGACGACGAGAAACGTCGGAATGAGCCCGCCGCCGAAATACATCGTCACGACGCACATCAGCATGTAAAACTTGCGGCCGATCAGCTCCTTCTTCGTCATGCCGTAGGCGAAGATGGCGGTGCACAGCACCGACAGAATGGTGCCGACGACCGTCCGGAGCACGCTGATCAAAAACGCGTTGGCAATCCGGTCATCCTGAAAGACGACCCGGTAATTTTCCAGCGACCATACCCGCGGCCAGAACGTGATTCCGCCGAGTGCCGTGTCCATGCCGTTGTTCAGCGAAATGACCAGTCCGTTCCAGAACGGGTAGAATGTGCTGAATCCCAGTAAAATAAGCAGCAAATAAATGAAGAACATCATGATCCGGTCACCGGTACTTGTATATTTCACAATACTGCAGCCTCCCTGTTTCCTGCGGTGTCTCCGCGCTTACCACAAGCTGTTTCCCGACCTGCGGGCAAAGTAGTTGGCAAAGGTCAGCAGGCCGACGCTGATCACAGCCTTGAACAAGCCAACCGCCGTGGCGTACGAGTAGCGCTGGTTCGTGATGCCCACCCGGTACACATAGGTATCGATGACGCTGGCCACATCCCGCAGCACCGGATTTGCCCCGAGCAGGAGAATGTCTTCAAAGCCGGCGCTCAGCAGATTGCCAATCGCCAGGATCATAAAGATGACGACCACCGGCATGATGGACGGGATTGTGATCATAAACACCTGCTTGACCCTTCCCGCTCCGTCGATGGACGCCGCCTCATACAGGCTGGGGTTGATCCCTGCGATCGCCGCCAGATACACGATCGAATTGAATCCGATCTCCTTCCAAACGCTGGTCGAGACGATAATGCCCCAGAAATATTCCGCCCGTCCCAAAAAGCCGATCGGCTCCTTAATCAAATGCAGCTTCTGCAGCAGGATGTTCAGGCTGCCGTTATCCGTGGACAGGATCGACATGGCAAACCCGGCTACGATCACCCAGGACAGAAAGTGCGGCAGGTAGCTGATCGTCTGAACCACCCTTTTGAAGAACATTTGCCTGACTTCGTTCAGCATCAGGGCCAGAATGATCGGCGCGGGAAACCCGATACCAAATTTCAGCAGGCTGATGATGATCGTATTGCGCAGAATCGTCCAAAACTCGGGTGCGTGAAAAAACATGCTGAAATGCTTGAATCCCACCCACGGACTGTTCCAAAACCCGTTAAAAATGTTATAGTCCTGAAAAGCCATCAGTACGCCGTACATCGGTATGTATGAAAAAATAAAAATCAAAATGAGCGCCGGTATGACCATCAGCTGAATATCCCACTGCCTGAGCATCCGGTAAGCCAATCCCCGCTTTTTCCTCCTCTCGGTGATGGGCACGCTGTTCGCAAGCTGCGACATTCTCTTCCCCCCTTGCCAACATTGTAAACGGGATGGGTGCCGCGATACTATTTGCCTCGTCAACGAAAAATGATACTTTTAACCGGAATATTCCTGTTCTTGATTCAGCCGCAAAAAAATCCCCCTGTCTCCGGTAGTCCGGAAAGCAGGGGGATCCAGCGTATCACCGCGATGTGCGGATGATACGATTCGTTGTTTATTGGGTAACGGAAGGCATCTCTTCGAGCGATCCCTTCAGGGAAATGCCTGTACCGAGGCCGCCGCCGGTTTGTTTGACGCTGACCTGAATTTTGCTGTCCATGTAAAAGGAAGCCTTGGCCGTGGAAATGACCTGCGGATACATCATGCCGGGGGCGGGTTTCGTGACGGTGTAATAGGCGACCGCCTTTCCTTCCGAGACGAATTCGATCCGGTCGATCTTGAGGCCGTATCCCGGATTCGGCATGTCCTCTTTGGTAAGGACGATCCGGTTCACCTGGTCGTTCACCTTCTCTACACTGACAGCGACCTGGTCATCGTTCTCCGGCTGATTTACCGGCTGATGCGAAGCAACGAAATTCATGGCGTGATAGACCATCTCCGCCGCCTCCATCCGGGTGATGTTGTCCCTTGGATGGAATTTCTGCTGCGCATCTAGTTCGGCTATGTGGGTAAGGAGCAGAAACTGGACGGCTTCCCGCGATCCGGAAGCCATGTCGTTCTCGTCCTGGACCGTGACGTACATTTTGATCAGCGGGTAGTCACCAGTAGCGGTGACGGCTTTGTAGAGCATCTGCGCAAACTCTTCCTTTGTGACCTTGTCGTTCCAGCTGCCGATGGTCGATGCCACAAGCCCGTGATCCAGCGCCGTTTCGGCTGCTTGAGCATACCAGGCTGTGGATGGAACCGTCAGCGTCCCGGCGTTCGCTGCACCTGCATCCGGCTGAAGCTTCATCGCTTTCACCAGCATCTGCACGCTTTGGGCTGCCGTCAACGGTTCGGCCGGACCGAACCGGTCCGCGGAAATGCCGTGAATGACCCCTTTCGTTTGCAGCGCTTCGGCGATACCCTCCTGCTGCTTATTCGGCAGATCCGAGAACGCATACGCGGAAGACGCCGACACCAGACAGCCTGCCGCCACCATGAACGCAGCCCATTTCTTTGTGATTTTCATCCAAATCACACCTCCTCAGCCTCTCTGACGGGGAACCTCCCGCAAATGTTTCAATATGCCCGTAGGCCGGAATGCCTATTTTATGACGTGTCAGTGCGGATTGGAAACCCCCGGCTGATCATTCTCCAGCCCCAGCTTGACGTATAATTCATTCGTATACCCCTGCAGCTTCTGCTCGAGCTCCTGGGCTTGATCCCGAAAAGCGGTCAGCTCGCGGATCATCCGTGCGCGCCCGTTCGGCGTGAACGTCTCCTTGATCCGTTCCTTGAAATAATCGTGAACGATATAATTCCGCTGCTTCCATACCTCTTTTAATAGAAGCGTCTCTTCTTCCGTAAAAGGAAAGTGATGCCGGATTTCGTTGACGAGCTGGCCCAGGGAACTGCTGAGCTTGCGGCGGTACAGCTCGGTCAGTTCCTCTTCGGAGGGAACCTCCCCCTTCGACAGCTTCATCAGCATCAGCAGATTGGTCAGCTGCTGCTCCAATGCCTGCGAATAGTATACGGCCAAGCCGAAATACGCGAACAGTTCCTTCGATTGCTGCTCGATACCTTGTAGACCGACTGATTTCATGCTTTTCCTCCTGACTCCTGCTGCCGAGGTTCAACCTCTTATGTAAAAATTCCTGATCGGACAGACCTATCTCCATGTTACCGTGCTTACGGTCCAATCACAACCCGGGGGTAGAAGGAAATCAACAGTTCCAATGTTCTGAGAAAAGCCCATTGTATCAGTCTAGGTTCTAGCATCACGGTATGCAGAGAATATCCAATAGGCTGCGGCCAGAGCAAAAGCATACAGGTACGTATACCCGATTACTCCCCAGACGCCTGTAAGAAGAGCGGTATCACTTCGCATCAGGGTGTCGATCATTTCAGCCACCGGAGGGAAGGCCCAGCGGATCCAGGATAACCCTTCGGGCAGCTTAGCCGCAATCTGCCTCGCCCCAATCGATAAAATGACGATGATCAGCAGAATCGCCGTCGCGCGGCTGATATTGCGGATGTAAGCGGCTTGAAAGAAATAGCTGACGCCTGCGCCCAGCATGCCCAATGCCAAATGCCCGGAAGAAGCGATAAGCCACTGCCGTGCGCTGACCGTTTCGGCGAACATGTTCATCACCACAGGATACAGCAGGAAAAAGGCGCTTAAAAAGACGATGACGGCGAGCAGAGCCAGCATTTGGCTTGCGGCATATTTTCGCATGCTCCCTGCGTGAATCACGCTGAGCTGTTCCAATACGGCGCCCGCATGATTCAGGAAGCTGAACGACAACCATGCCCCGCCGACAAAAAGAAATGCGGAAGTGACCGCATAGCTGTCCATCACCGGGTTCGGCTTGTAGGAGTACAAAAGCATCATCGCAATCAGCATGCTCCCCACAGGAGCAAAGTATCGGTAAGACCGGATGTAACTGGCAAGTAAAAAAGTAGCGAGACGGATCATAGCGCTCCTCCTTCTGAGGCAGCCGCCGAAGTTTTGAGCAGCTCGCCTAGATCCACTTCGGACGGTTCGTGCTGCGAAACAGATACGATATGACCGCCGCCGTTAAGGATCCGCTGCAGCACATGATCGCTTAAGTCCGTTCTTACATGAATCACGGATTCCGCCCCCTCTTTTACCCAAGCCACTTCCCTATCGCCGATCCCCTCTAAAGACTGGCGGACGCGCAGCGGATCACCATGAAAAAGAATCGTCGCATACCGGACCGTTTCTATGCGGAACCCGCGTTCCTCCTTCACGATCTTTCCGTTCTCAAGCAGTACGATGCGATCGGCTATTTGGTTGATCAGCTCCGGCTCATGGACGGACATGACCATCGCGGTCCCCATCCCCTTGATGTCCATCAGCAGGCGGACCACCTCTTTCTGCGAGGGGGTGTCGATCCCGGACAAAGGCTCATCCAGCAGCAGAAACCTTGGCTTCCCCATCACCGCCTGAACCAGATTGATCTTCTGCAGCATGCCTTTCGAAAAATGGCTCATTCGAACATCCCTGTACGAATCCATCCCCAGTCTCTTGAGCCATTCGGATATTTCCGACTGGACGGTCCGCTTGTCCATCCCTCGCGTAATGCCCATGCTCATCAAAAACTCGCCCGGCGTAAACGGCAGCGCCGGAAACTTCTCGGCGACAAGTCCAATCGTGGGGCTTCGGACGTCCTCCACCCGCCGTCTTCCCTCGGTAGGACGGGATAATCCGGCCAGCAAGCGCAGCAGCGTGCTTTTGCCCGAGCCGTTTTTCCCGACCAGCGCCGTGCACTCCCCTTTGGCGATCTCGAGTGTCATATGCTCAATCACTACCCGGCGGTCGTAGCGTTTGCTGACATCCTCCAGCCGGAGGATGATCTCCGCCGGCGTGTTCCGCCGGCCGGTTCCTTGCTGATGTACAGCCAACCAACTCTCCTCCCGTTCAACAAATGGCGTCACATCCGCTGCGGCGTTTTTAATCCGAGCAGATGCATCGTTCTCGCTAATGAAGCGCCCGTCAGCTCCGTCAGCTTCAGTCTCGCTTCCCTCAGGCTGCTGTCCTCGGTGACAATTCGTTCCTTGTTGTAAAAATGGTTGAACGCTTGAGCTACATCCAGCGCATACCGCGCCATCACCGACGGCTCGTTGTTCTGGATCCCGCGCTTCAGCTGGTCCGGGAAGCGGGTCAGCAGCTTCAGCAGCTCCCATCCGGAATCTCCGAGCTGGCCGTTTACCGCTTGGTCAGGCCCGGCCGTGCCACTCTCCGGTTCCCCGGCCGCGCGTCCTTTGGACAGCACGCTTTGGGTACGCGCATACGTGTACTGAAGATACGGCCCTGTCTCCCCGTCGAAATTCAGCGCTTCCTCCAGGGAAAAATCCACTTCGTTCAGGCGGTTGTTTTTCAAATCCCCGAAAATAATCGCCCCGATGCCGACCGCCTCCGCGACCTCCTCCTTATGTTCGAGGCTGCTGTTTTTCTCTTCGATGATTTGCAATGCCCGGGCAACCGCCTCATCCAGCACTTCCTCAAGATAAACGATCTTGCCGCGGCGGGTCGACATTTTCTTTCCTTCAAAGCGCATCAGGCCAAATGGCACATGCTCACATTGATCCACCCAGTCTGCTCCCATGCGGCGCAGCACGGCAAATACCTGCTGGAAGTGCAGCCTCTGCTCGCCGCCCACGACATACAGCAGCTTGTCGCCTTTCAAGACATCGTGCCGGTAAAGGGCGGTTGCCAGGTCACGCGTCGGGTAGATGGTCGTTCCGTCCGTTTTGATGATCAGGCAAGGCGGCATCCCCTCTTCATCCAGGCGCACGACCAGCGCGCCCTCGCTCTCTTCGAGCAGATGCTGGTCGCGCAGCTGATCCACGACGGCATCCATCTTGTCGTTGTAAAAGCTTTCCCCGAGCGTATAGTCGAAGCTGACGCCCAAGCGGTCATACATCCGCTGAAACTCCTTCAAGCTGACGTCCACGAAATATTTCCAGAGCCGGTAAGCTTCCTCATCCCCGGACTCCAACTTCCGGAACCAGTCCCTGGCCTCCGGCTCCAGCGTCTCATCATGGGGTGCTTCCTCATGAAACTGAACGTAGAGCTTCAGCGATTCTTTGATCGGATTGGCCGCAATGGCTTCATCGTTCCCCCAGCGTTTGTATGCGGCGATTTGCTTGCCGAACTGCGTGCCCCAGTCTCCCAGATGGTTGATGCTGGCCACGTCGTACCCCGCCAGTTTGTACATGTTGTACAGGGCGGCACCGATCATGGTGGAGCGCAGATGCCCGATGCCCATCGGCTTCGCGATGTTCGGCGAGGACATGTCGATGAGCACTTTTTCTCCTTTTCCCAGGTTCGGTCTCTGATCCGACACTGTTAACTCGTCCATGATTTGCTGCTCGTAGCGCTTACGGTCCAGCCTGAAGTTGACATAAGGGCCGGCGGCCTCCGCCTGTATTCCGTCTCGCCCGTCAAATTGGGCAGCCAGCTCTTTGGCGATGTCCGCAGGCGATTTTTTAAACGTTTTGGCCAGCGTAAAGCATGGGAAAGCGACATCCCCCATCTGCGGCTGCGGCGGGATTTCCAGCAGGTCTACCATTTGCTGCTTCGTCCACGGCACGTGCGGCACGAGCGCCGACGCGATCCATTCCTGTAACATAACAATCATCCTTTCCATATCGTAACGACTATCAAAAATTAAAAAGCCCCCGTCTCTAATATAGAGACGAGAGCTGAATTCCCGCGGTACCACTCTAAGTAAACGGTTCATGCGCCAGCACGGCATCCGTTTCCCTTGAAGCCTATAACGGCGGCTAACCGGACCTCTCTACTCCGCACCCATCTTGCGGTTATCGTTCAAAAGGCCGTCTCCCGGGTGCGCTTCATGAAGGCGCGGCATACCGGCTTCCACCATCCCCGGCTCGCTTGATGCCCTGACGCTTCACTACTCTCCCGTTCCATGACGTTCAATTTTCAATAGTATACACGGGGGACAGCAAAGAAAGCAACACCCCAATTTCCTTCTGCAGGATTGCCTGTTCATGTTACCTCTTATGCATCCTGTGCCCGTTGGCAGGAATCACCGGGACGGCATACGGCCAAATCGTTCATTTCCAGCAGCTCGATAAACTTGGCCAGCCTTGGCAGCAGCGGCTCCGCCTGCTCGCCGAACCGGGCATGGAGCTTGCCTGCGATATCCGCCACCGAGTGGGAACCGTCGCAGCAGGCGGCCACTTCACTGCCCAGCGCATCCAGCCGGATTTGGACGACCGCCGGCTGTTTCAGCCATTTGACTGACTGGCGGGCCAGCCACCCCTCCCGCGGCACGAACAACGTCACGATCCCTTCGTTCTTTTCCGCCTTCACCTTCGAATGCAGCACCGGAACTAAGTCCAGCAAGTTGATCGGTATTTCCGCGGCATCCTTCCGCTTTTTCCGGTAGCCCAGCATGTTGCTACACCTCCCGCTTCGTCACGACGGACTCTTTCTTTTGCCGGAGAGAGATCCAGGCCAGCATCACGACGACAAGCAGGAAAACGACCAGCGGAAGCACATTGCTGGAGACCAGAACGTCTTCCGGAATCGGAACGCCGAGCCAGATCAGGATCGCAATGATCACCCCGATCAGCGATTCGCCGGCGATCAGGCCCGAAGCCAGCAGCGTCCCCGTTTCCACCCTGGCTTTGAGCAATCCGGCGTCCTTCCGTGATCGCCATTCCACAAACCAGCGAACGATACCGCCGACCATGATCGGGGTGCTGACATGAATCGGCAGGTAGATGCCGACCGCTACGGTCAGCGAGTTGAGACCTAAGAACTCGAACACAATCGCCGAAGCCGCACCGATAAAAATCAGCTCCCACGGCAAATTGTTCGACATGATCCCCTCCACGATCAGCCGCATCAAAACGGCCTTTGGCGCTGGGAGCTGCTCCGATCCGAGTCCGTAGCTTTCGTTCAGTACGGATAGAATGAAGCCGATCACCAGGCCGGATACGAGTACCCCGATCATCATGGCCACCTGCTGCTTCCAAGGCGTCCCGCCCACCAGGTAACCTGTTTTCAAATCCTGGGAAATGTCCCCGGCCACAGCCAACGCGACGCAGACGATCGCTCCAACCGTCAGTGCGGCGATCATTCCGCCCATGCCTGATAACCCGGTCATTTTAAAAATAAACGTTACGATGAGCAGTGTCGCAATCGTCATGCCGGACACGGGTGATGAGGAGCTCCCCACCAGGCCAACAATCCGGGAAGCGACCGTAACGAACAAAAAGCCGAAAATGGCGATGGCGATCGCGCCAATGATCCCCACGTCGGTCAGCGGGGCAAACGCGATGATAATGACGAGAAGCGCAATCATGATCGTCACCCAAAAGCCGGGAATATCAAACTGGGTGCGGTCAAGCGTCACCTTCTGCTCGTTTCGTTTGCTCAAGCCGGACAAAGTCGCCGCCAGCGAGCTGAACAGCATGGGCAGGGTTTTGACCAGGGTAATCAATCCCCCTGCCGCCACTGCGCCCGCGCCAATGTAGCGGATGTAGCCTTCCCAGATGCCCCAGGCGTCCAGCTGCGGGATCGGCGCTTCGGCCGGTGACAGCACAGCCTGTGCGCCTCCGCCGAAAAAGCCGATCATCGGAATCATCACGAGCCAGGCCATGATCCCGCCGGCAAGCATCTGCCCCGAAATCGCCGGACCGATAATGTAGCCTACGCCAAGCAGCGCAGGGTATGTATCCATGCCGATGACCGCGTTTTTAAACCGATAAATGCCGGTTTCGATCTCGGTCTTGAACCACTTGAAGCCATCACCCAGCGCTTTCACCAGCCCGCCGGCGATAAATCCGTACAGCACCATTTTTGCGCTCTTGCCGCCGGTTTCTCCCGATATGAGCACTTCGGCACAGGCGGTGCCTTCCGGGTAAGGCAGCGTCTGATGCTCGTTGACGATCAGCAGCCGACGCAGCGGGATCATCATCGCAACGCCCAAAAATCCCCCGACGAGCACGATGAAGCTGACGGTTCCGATGCCCGGGACTTGATTCCACATGTAAAGGGCGGGCAGGGTAAAGATCGCCCCGGCTGCCACCGCCTCGCCCGCTGTCGTCATCGTTTGCACGATATTGTTTTCCAGAATCGATTTTCGTTTAAACAATCCTCGCAGGACACCGAGCGATATGACGGCGGCTGGAATGGATGCGCTGACCGTCAGCCCGATTTTAAGTCCCAGGTAGGCGTTGGCAGCCGCAAATACAACCGCCAGGATGATGCCCAGAATGACGGCCAGCACCGTAAGTTCCGGCAGTGTTCTGGATGCAGGTATGTAGGGGATGAAACTTGAAGATTCCTTAGTCTTTTGCTTGTCCATGTTGTTCTCCCTTCTGCCGATACAGGTTGTAGTAACCATCCATATGTTACCCGGATCCATGGAAAAACAATCGCATAGACGGATGTGGAACCCTGAAACGAAAAAAGCCTGACCGCCGGGTCATCCCCCGGCAATCAGGCAGTCGTTCAATGCTGTATAATGATCGGTCAGGCCGCGACGAGCATTTGCCGGCAGGCTTCGGCGCAGCGGCGGCAGGCCTCGGCGCATGCTTGGCAGTGATCGTGCTCGTGCTTGCTGCATTCTTCGGCGCACGCTTCGCAGGCCGTGATGCACAGCTCGCAGATCTGCGTCACAAACGGGCTATGGCGAAGCATCGATTGCGCCGCCAAATCGCAAATATCCGCGCATTCCCGGTCCAGACGGATGCATTCACGCAGCATGGCGAGCTCATATTCCTTCAGACTGGACACATAACACACATTACAGGCATTCATGCACTGCAAACAGGCTTCGATACAATCCTTGTACTGTTGTTCCTGATTCATCATGATCGATCTACCTCCCGTGATTGATTGCTCTGCACATCTATTAACCGTTTGGGAGGCGGTTTAACCAGGAAAATTCAGTCTGTCTCCCGCAGCCCGCCTTGTTCGAGGCTGAGCAGAGCCTGTTCGAGCTCACTCCGCGAAAAGTGCTCACCGATGAAAACCGCAACATCCGGAACATTTCCCTGCGGGGTGATTTTCATAAAATCGGACTCCCGGAAGGCATATTGGAATAGGAAGCGGCTGGCCGTATCGCTGAAGGTCAGCACACCTTTGGCCCGGTACACGTCCCGCGGAAGATTGGCGATCAACCGTTCAAAGGCCATGCTCTCAACGGGACCTTTAAAATAATGGGTGTAAACCATAACATGATCATGCGATTCATGGGCATGTGATTCATGGTGGTGCGATTTATGGGCATGACGCGGGTGGTGCAAAGGTTGCGATTCCCCGCCATGATCCGAAGCCGATTCACCGTGCGGTTCGGCGTTCTGCTCCCGGCCATTTTGCGGGAAGAGCTCTTCCGAAGCCTGCTTGCTCTCATTGTCCGCCGCGCGAGTCCAGTCTGCCTTGACTCCTCCCAGAGTATCAAGCAGCGCCGGGATGTCCACCCGGCACCGAACCGCCTTCCACACCCCAGCGTATCCGTTCCACCGTTCAACAATGCTCTGCAGCAGGCCTTCCTCCTCTTCTGTGACCCTGTCCATTTTGTTTAGGATCAATGCCGATGCACAGCGGATCTGTTCCTGCATGAGCCGGTAGGTTTTGCCCTTCTGAACGTTGTAAAGCTCCAGCAAGTGAGCGGAGTCCACGACCGTCATGATGCCCCTCAGGTCAATCGGCAAATAGAGAGCTGCCTCGGACACCCCCTCCAAAATTTCCATCGGATTGGCGATGCCCGTCGCTTCGACCACGATGACATCCGGTGCCTCGCGCTGGATCAGACCCGCGATTTCCCCGCTTAAGTCACCGCGGATCGAGCAGCAGATGCAGCCGCTCAGCATTTCCGTCATCGGGACCTGCTCCTGCACCTGCAGCCCGTCGAGGTTCACGTCACCGACCTCGTTCATGATGACGGCCGGCAGCAATCCCTCGCCTTGCCAATGGTCTATCAGCTGCTGCAGTAATGTCGTTTTTCCGCTACCGAGAAATCCGGACAATATGTAAATTGGCGTCGTTTGGCTCATATGATATCTCCTCCGTTATCCTTCCTTGCATGACTAGCACAGTGTACTACAGCACCCAGCACTGCTGCAAGGCACTCCGTTTCCCCCTCCCCTGCAGCTTACCACTGCTCAGTCACTGCCGTTGTCACCTTCAGCTTGCAAGGCATTCTGGAAAAGACTATCCTAGTGAAATAGCGAGAAAAGATCGTAGGAGTTGATAACGTATGAACATGAAGTCAGTGGACGAGCATCGAAGCCAGGCACCCGCGACCGTGTCCTGCATGGTCGTGACCGTCTCGGATACCCGTACCAAAGAAACCGATACCGGCGGGCAGCTGATGATCTCCCTGCTGGAGAAAGCGGGCTACCGGATTGCCGATTATACTATCGTGGCCGACGATTACGAGGGAATCCGCGAGCTGGTGCACGCAGCGTCAGCGCGGCCGGATGTCGAGGCTCTGCTGCTCACCGGGGGAACCGGCATTTCGCCGAGAGACACGACGTACGAGGCGGTCTCTTCCCTGCTGGACAAGGAAATGCCCGGCTTTGGAGAAATATTCCGGTACCTGAGTTATACGGAGGATATCGGGGCGGCAGCGATTCTGAGCCGGGCCATCGCCGGTACGGTCGGTAAGACCGCCGTCTTTTCCATGCCGGGGTCCAGAGGGGCCGTCAAGCTGGCGTTGGAAAAGATCATCGTGCCGGAGCTCCGGCATGTCATGCGGGAAATTTACAAGAAGGAATAGACTGCGGGTAAACGAAACGCAAACACAAAAATGCCGGACTCATCGCGGATGAGCCGGCATTTCGTTTTTTTCCCTGAATTATTTCATCCGCTCGATCAAGGAATTAAACACCTTTTTCACTTCCGGGTCGTATTTGCCCTTCTCTTTGCCGGAGGACGTGTAAATCAGCGAAGCGGTAGAATAGTTATAGATGACCGTCCGGGACCGCGGCGTATCGATCAATTTTTGGTCACCGTACCAGTTATGAATCCGCTCGATCCGCTCCGCTTCGTTTGAAAAGACATGCAGCGTAATATACTGCAGCGGATTGCCGGCGATCATGTACATATAACTGATATTGCCTCTTCCGTCCTCCGCGTACATCTCATGGGTCAGAGGGACCCCTTCATGCCCGAACTGAATTTGCATCTCCTTCAGAAACTTGCCGTTCAGCCCTTTGCCTTGGGATTGCGCCCGAAGGTTTCCCTCCGAATAAGACTGCATATTATATAGTTTGGTCTCTTTTTTGACGACTTCATGCGAATCGCATCCGGCCATGGCGGCTGTAACCAGCACACCGGCCAGAACTCCCGCTACCCGTTTCTTCATGATGGTTCATCCCTTCCAGATTCCTGTTGCCGATTGTAGCGGCACTAAGCTGATATAGGGTTAGAATGCCATCAAAGCATACGGTTTATGCAGCACGGTTCACTCGGACAAAGATTCCAAGCGGAGCAGCGTCCGCCCCACAGCTTTCCCGCGCAGAATAGCCTCCAGGACGTCCGGAAGGTCGCGCAATCCGCATTCGGTTAATCCCTGGGACAAAGCCGTCTCCGGCTTCCACGCCGATCCGAGCAGCTTCCAGACCCGGCTCCGGGTTTCCATCGGACAGAAGACGGAATCGATCCCGAACAGGTTGATACCGCGCAGGATAAAAGGATGAACCGTACTGTCGAACGCCGTTCCTCCGGTCAATCCGGAAAGGGCGATGCCGCCGCCGTATTTCACGCTTTTCAGCAGCGTCCCCAGCTGTGGACCCCCGACAGGGTCGACCACGCCGGCCCAGCGGCTCTTGGACAGCACGCCTTGAACCGGGGCGGAAATCTCTTCCCTCCCGACTACAGCGCTCGCTCCGAGCCCGGTGAGCCATTCCTTCTGGGCTTCCAGCTTGCCTGTGCTGGCAGTCACTTGATATCCGAGCCGCGACAATATGCTGACGGCAAAGCTGCCGACACCGCCCGTCGCTCCGGTCACCAGCACCTCCCCGCTGTCCGGCGTGAGGCCGCTCCGGATCAACGCGTCCACCGATAAGGCGGCGGTAAACCCGGCCGTCCCGATTCCCATAACCTCACGCATGCTGAGTCCCTCCGGAAGGTGTACGAGCCAATCACCTTTAAGACGGGCGTATTCGCTGAATCCTCCAAAGTGGTCGGTCCCTACACCGTACCCCGTGCACAGCACCTGGTCCCCAGGCTTAAACGCCGGGTGCTCCGAATGCGTGACTTCGCCAGCCAGATCAATCCCCGGCACCATCGGATACCTGGAAACGACCTTCCCATCAGGCAAGTTTGCCAATCCGTCCTTGTAATTCACCCCCGAATAATGAACACGGATCGTTACATCCCCCGGCGGCAGCTGGCCCTCGGTCAGCGTTTCGATCCCGCTCCGGAATCCGCCATTCTCGTCTTTTCGGACCATAAAAGCCTGAAACTTTTCCATATGCGTCGTCCCTCCTTAAGATCGTCCATATTATACCTCTCAGCAGAGCCCCTTTCAAAATACAAGGACGCAACCCGATGCTCTGTCCTCCCAGTATCAAATAGTTCATGGCATGAAATGTTGGGAGCTTGGCATGGTCAAGCCAGTCATCAACCTATCGCGTGATTGACAACTGTCGAATAATCGGGAAGTGCATCGGAGTATGCCTGATTGTGCGCTTTCCCGAGAAATAATGCCCTGCTTCCCACCTTAAATTTCCGCACGAGAAGAACCCGTCTCGATATTATTATTGGTTAAGCGGTAAGACTGACGGTCTCCAGATACTAATACAGTCTAATATATAAAAAAAGGGGCGACCCTTGGTCCCCCCTCATCGGCTCGTTCCGCAGCTACTCATCCTGCTGCATATATTCGGCCACCATCTTTTGCTTCAAGTCCCATACTTTCTCGCTGATATTGATGCGGTAAATTTCCGGGTTCAGCTTGCGTAAGTATTCCGGCCAAAATAAATCCATCTGCTCCCGGTGGTATTCCCGGATTTCATCCAGCGATGGCAGTTTGTACACCAGCAGGCCGTTCTCGAAAACCGGTGTGAGCATTTCAATGGCATCATAGTTTTTTACGTATTTCTGCAAGTACGGATGCTGCGGATTAAACAGCTTCAGACGGAGGCCGTCATGCGGCTTCTCCTCGCCAGGGAAGGCGATGTAATCCGCCGTTGCTTTCCCGCTGACCCGGTCCACGATCCGGTAGACGTCCTTTTTGCCCGGCGTCGATACTTTTTCGGGATTGCCCGATATTTTGATCGTCGGAACCATCTCGCCTTTAATCTCGCGCTCCACCAGCTTATATACACCGCCCAACGCCGGTTGGTCGGCTGCCGTGATCAGCTGGGTGCCTACGCCCCACGTATCGATCCGCGCCCCCTGCGCCTTCAGGTTAAAAATGGTGTTCTCGTCGAGGTCATTGGAGGCCACGATCTTCACATAGTTCAATCCAGCCAGATCGAGCATCTCGCGCGCTTTGATCGACAGGTACGCCAAGTCACCGCTGTCCAGGCGGATGGCGTTCATCTTCTTGCCCATTGCCTCCAGCTTCTTGGCCGTTTCGATCGCATGCGGCACACCGCTCTTGAGCGTGTCGTACGTGTCCACGAGGAGCGTCACTTGATCCGGCATAACCTTGGCATAGACGTCGAACGCTGCCTGTTCGCTTTCGAAGGTCTGCACCCATGAATGGGCGTGCGTTCCTTTTGTCGGGATGCCGAACTTCTCTCCAGCGAGCATATTGGAGGTTGCGTGAAAACCGGCCACATAAGCGGCCCGTGCCCCCCATACCGCCGCATCGGCTTCCTGCGCACGGCGCGTGCCGAATTCGAGCAAAATATCGTCGCCGGCGACCTGCTTAATCCGTGACGCCTTCGTGGCAATCAGCGTCTGGAAGTTCATGAAATTGAGCAGCGCCGTTTCCACCAGCTGGGCTTCCATAATGGTGCCTTCCACGCGGACCAACGGTTCGTTCGGAAAGACGAGCGCGCCTTCCTTCATCGAGTGCAGTGTGCCGCAAAACCGGAACTGCTTTAATTCCTCCAAAAACGCCGAATCGTAATTCTCTTCCTGCTCGGATAAATACTTAATATCCTCATCGGTAAACCGGAGATTGGCTATGTAATGCACGATACGCTCCAGGCCGGCAAAAACCGCATACCCGTTTCCGAAGGGAAGCTTGCGGAAGTACGCCTCGAACACCGCTTTTTGCCGATGCGAGCCATTCACCCAATGCGCGTACATCATGTTGATTTGGTATTTATCCGTGTGTAAGGCCAGACCCATCGTCTGCATCCCGAGTTCCTCCTTGCTGATACGCCTGTCATATCAGGCAGGCCCGGTGTCCCGGGCCATCGTCTTTACTGCTCTGCTCCTTTGACAACCTGCGCACCCAAACTGTTTTTAAAATGCTGCAATGCCCACGTATGCCCATCCGGGTTGAAGCTGGCTACAGCGTCTTCGTACACCGTAATGCCGAAGCCCTTATTGTACGCCTCTACAGCGGTGTGCAGCACGCAAATATCGGTACATACCCCGATCAGATGCACTTCGGTGATGCCGCGCTCCCTCAATTTGAGTTCGAGATCCGTTCCGCAAAAAGCGCTGTACCGCGTTTTGTCCATCCAGTAAATCGCATCGCGATGGTCGTTGTATACCTTCTCCAGCGGGCCGTACAGTTCTCTTCCCCGCGTGCCGCGAAGGTTGTGGGGAGGAAACAGCTTCGTCTCCGGATGATGAGGATCGTCCTTCTCATGCAGATCCACAGCCATGACGACCCAGTCGCCGCGATCGATGAAGTCTTTAGTGATGGCGGCTACCGCCGGCGCGATATCTACCGCAGGCTGGCCTACTGGCAGGCTTCCGTCGACAAAATCATTCGTAAAATCGATAACGATCAGTGCTTTCATCTACCTTCACTCCCTTAGGTATAAATGGACAGCAGCGGCACGTAATCGGTGAACCGGTACAGCTGTGCCGGTCGCTGGGAATACTGGTTGGAGCTCAGCGGCTTTCCGTTCTCGTCGCGTACTTCTTCGAGGATCCCCTGCCGGCTGCGCGTAGACGTAATTTTACGGATAAAATTCGGCTCGCTGAATTCCGGAACGACGGTCTGGATGACCTGGTACAGCTCGCTTAACGTAAACTGCTCGGGCAAAAATTGGCGCGCAATCGTGGAATGCAGCATCTGCTGCTGAATCCGGTGGTACGCATCCTGGATGATTTCCCGGTGGTCAAAGGCCAGCTCCAGCTCGTTCAGCACCTCATCGATGCCGAACAGGCCAACCTCGCCGGCATCGTCCGCCGCCTGTCTGCTCTCCAGCATCCATTCTTCCACCAGGGCGAAGAAAGCGTTGCTGATAATCCAGCCGCGCGGGTCTCTTCCCGGCTTGCTGTATACGCCTAAATACTCGAGGTGTCCGCCGTCGACGCCGGTTTCTTCCTTGAGCTCACGCTTCGCCGCGTCGTAAATCGATTCGCTTTCCTGGCAGAATCCTCCGGGCAGCGCCCACATCCCTGCGAACGGCCACGACTTCCGGCGGATCAGCATGACCTTGAGCTCCCGGATCGGCAGCGTTTTGGTCACGGTCTTGCGCTCGCGCTTGGTCAGCGTAAACATCACAATGTCCGCGGGAACACCGTCAGGCGTGCGGTACTTCTTCGGGGAGTACCCCATCTCCTCGGCGGTCTTCTCTTTCGGTCTGCCGCTTGCTTTCTCATTATCTGTCATCTTATCACCACATAACATCTTTTTGATACTTTCATTATGAACTATAGATAAAAAAAGTCAAGTCATTCTGTCTATGTTGTGTAAGCCGCGTTCTGTTTGTTTGGTCCTGCACAAGAAAGCAAGGATCCCCCTTAAATCGCTACTAGCGGTTTACTACCCGAAACGTAGCCGTCGCCATACAAGCCAAAGTGCCTTCACTGTCGTTAATTTTTGCTTCGGTGACGAGAGACCGGCCCGCTTCGTGAAGCACCTTGGCCGTGACCGTCAGCCTTCCGGGAACCATCGCATTCATAAAGTGTACGTTAATGTCGGTGGTAACGCAGCTGTCGATATTTTTAGCCGCCGTTGCTACCATCCCCATCGCCTGGTCCATCAAGGATGTCAGCACGCCCCCATGGATGATGCCCATGGAATTGGTGTGGTGCTGCTTGGCATCGAGCGCAATGACCACTTCTTCCTTACTTGCGGATACCAGCTCGCAGCCGAGATACGCCCAGAAGGAATCCTGTCCCCGGGCCACCATTTGTTCCAATGCGTTCATTGTCGTCTCCCCCATGCTGTCATTTTCGCGTACTTCCCCCAGCATCCTTTGCCGGAGGAGCCTTCGTTTCTATGTTTTCAGCGATAACTGTTTACGTTCATGTTTAACCAAATTCGTCTGCTCTATCCCACAAGTCGGCTGGATAGCCTACCGACTGGCTTGATTCCCCTCGTTTCCCGATGACGAAAAATAACCCCACAGCGGCGTGGGGCCTTCGCTCCGATGTTATTCTGGTACTCAGCGAAACCACGAAAGCCATGCGATCTGCATTTGAAAAAAAGGCGCGGACGTCTCGTCCGCAGCCTTGTAAAGGTTAGCCGCAGCTGGAAGGAGGCGCTTCCGTTCCCGCTTCCACGTTGACCTTTTCCGATACCGTATCATGGATGACGGAAATGACCAGCTGCAGCAAATAGTTAATATCGCTTTGGCTTTGCTGAAATTCGTTCACGAGAGGAATCGCATCGATCTCATCCTGCAGCGCTTCGATTTCTTTCTCGATTTTGGCAACCATTTCCTGATTTTGGAAGGATTCGAAGGCCACGATCTCTTTCTGCTTCTTCTTGATTGTGGCAATAAGGCTTTGTACGCGCTCATGATTGCGGATTTTCTCCTCCGCCTTCTGGAATTGCTGCACTTCTTCACTTCCGGAAATCAGTTCGGCCAATTCCTTGGCCTTGGACATAATATCGTCGCGGATCACAAGATCCTTCGTATCATAGGACATCATGCCGTATTTATTGATATGACCCTTCTCCATCTCGGTTCAATACCCCTATTCTGTTATGGAATTTACTGAGTTATCGCTGCTTCGGCCTGTGGTACATCCACGACTTCGCCTTTGATGTACCAAGTCATCGCATCCGTAATTTTGACGTTTACGAAGCTGCCGATCAATTCCTTGCTGCCTTCAAAATGGACAAGCTTGCTGGTGCGCGTTCTTCCTGCCAGGATGGAGGCGTTGTTTTTGCTCTCGCCTTCCACCAGCACCTCGACGATCTGCCCGCGAAGATTTTCGTGGCTCTTGCGGCTGTACTCCTCAATCGTCCGGTTCAGGCGCTGCAGCCGCTCGCTCTTCACTTCCATGGACACATTGTCTTCCATGACGGCCGCCGGCGTACCTTCCCGAGGGGAATAAATAAAGGTGTACGCCGAGTCAAAGCCGACTTCGCGCACCAGGCTCAGCGTATCCTCAAACTGCTCTTCGGTTTCGCCCGGGAAGCCGACGATGATGTCGGTCGTCAGCACCAATCCTGGCACGGTTTCCTTCAGCTTGCGAACCAGCTCCAGGTAAATTTCGCGGGTGTACTTCCGGCCCATGATTTTGAGAATTTCGTTGTTGCCCGACTGCACCGGCAAATGGATATGCTCAACGAGGTTGCCCCCTTTGCCGAGGACCTCCACCAGATGATCGTCGAAGTCGCGCGGATGCGATGTTGTAAACCGGACGCGCGGGATATCGATTTTGCGGATATCGTCCATCAGGTCGGCAAACGTGTACCGGATATCGTCAAAATCCTTTCCGTAAGCGTTCACGTTCTGGCCGAGAAGGGTAACCTCCTTGAAGCCCTGGCGCGCCAAATCACGAACCTCGGCGATCACGTCTTCCGGCCGGCGGGAGCGCTCTTTCCCCCGGGTAAACGGAACGATGCAGTATGTACAGAACTTGTCGCAGCCGTACATAATGTTGACCCACGCCCGCAGTCCTTCACGCTTCTTCGGCAGGTTCTCAATGATGTCGCCTTCCTTGGACCACACTTCCACGACCATCTCTTTGCTGAACAGCGCTTCCTTGATGAGCATCGGCAGCCGGTGAATATTGTGCGTACCGAAGATCATGTCCACGAAGCCATGCTTCTGCATAATCCGGTTGACGACGCCTTCTTCCTGAGACATACAGCCGCAAACGCCAAGCAGCATATCGGGCTTCCCCGTCTTCAGGTGCTTGAGATGGCCGAGCTCGCCGAACACTTTGTCCTCTGCATTCTCACGGATGGCGCATGTGTTCAGCAGAATGATGTCAGCTTCCTTGCGGTCTTCGGTAGCGGTGTAGCCCATCATCTCCAGCATGCCCTTGATCGTCTCGGAGTCATGCTCGTTCATCTGGCAGCCGAACGTGTATACGATATAATGCTTGCCTGCTCCAATCCCTTGAAGCTCTTCCGGCACCGCGTTCTCATACAGCACTTGAACGTCTTCCTTGCGCCGTTTCTTGCTTTGTCTATGGTTAGGCTCCGAAATAATATGAATCTCACGGCCCTTGATCCGGATCTTCTTTCCGAATTCGTCCTCTGACAGAACTTTGGCATCGGAGAAATCAAAATATTTGGAGTAATCCTTCGTTTCCTTCGCCATGCTGTTGACCACTCCTTTAATCCAGGGATCCCCTGTTAAACGACATTCTAATAAATTATAGCATGAACCTAATGGCATATCTACTGATTGCCGGGACTTCCATCTATGTATAAGCATAGCCGAATCGTTGCATCGAAAGACATCTTACGTGCATCACACCACTGATTGAACAACAAAAAAACGGAGGATCGCTCCCCCGTTCTACAGGCCTGCCGGCCTGGTCAGTCGTTGTTAGTCAATGATTTCAGCCGTATCTCCGGTTTTGGCGCCAGCTGCGTTGGCCTCGTCCGTGTCGATATGCATGTCGAGCGCAAACGAATCGGATACGCGCGCAATGACGTTTTCAAACACCAGTCCGCGCTCGCCGCCGATGCGCACTTTCAGATGCTGCTTATCGGCAATGCCCCAGCCTTCCGCGTCGCTCGTGTGAAAATGGATATGACGAGCAGCAACGATCACGCCCTTCTCCAGTTCGATCTCACCTTGCGGACCTTTTACCTTGATGCCTGGGGTTCCTTCAATATTTCCGGACTCACGGACAGGAGCTTTTACGCCGATGGCGAAAGAATCCGTACGGGAAATTTCCAGCTGGCTTGCCGAACGGGCAGGCCCTAAAATTCTAACCTTATCAAATTGACCCTTCGGACCGATAACGGCCACCGTTTCATTGGCGGCGAATTGTCCGGGTTGGGATAGCGGTTTAAATTCGGTCAGCTGATAGCCTTGACCAAACAAAGCTTCAATATGTTCTTGGGTAAGATGGATATGTCGTGCGGACACGCCTACAGGTACAGTTTTACTCACGTGGATCACTCCTTAAATTTTCTCTATGTTCTGTACAGGCCAGACTCATTATACATCCTTTTACCCAAAAAAGAAAAAGACGTGACCGCTTTCATTCCAACTTTCATGCATTTCCTGCCATTCTGCTACAAGATTGTCAAAATGTCTGCTCCGTATTGCCAAAACATGGTTTAATTCCACCCGAATCAAACCGGTTTAGCCGGAAGATGCCTGCTCAGAAAAGAGAGCGCATTGCCCGACATCCATCCTTTGACCAGATCCTCCGGATAGCGGGCAAGCAGCAGATCGATAAACGCCGGATAGCGTCCGGGATGCTCCAGATCCTGAATCCATGTTTCGATCCCGTCAAAATCGGAGCCGAACATGAGCATGTTCCCCGCTCCCTGCTCGCACATCCGCTCAATATGGGGAAGAACATCTGCAGGAACGACCGGCCCTGGACCTTCTTTTACAAAATACGGCACAAACGTAATTCCAATGCGCCCGTCCATCGCGGCGATCGCCCGAATCTGCTCATCGTTCAAATTACGGGGATGCGGGCACACCATCTTTGCATTGGAGTGGGAAGCGATAAACGGCCGTTTCGATCGTTCGGCCAGCTCCCAAAACCCGGCCTCCGATAAATGGGATACGTCCAGCAGCAAACCGGTTTCGTTGCACAGCTCAATGAGCTGTTTCCCTTTTTCGGTAAAGCCTCCCTTGCGCTTCTCCATCACGCCGTCGGCGGCCCAGTTCGCATGGTTCCACGTAATCCCAAGGAACCTCACGCCCAGATCATAGCACACTTTGACATAAAACAAGTTTCCCTCGAATCCGTCGACGCCCTCCACGGACAGAAGCCCCCACGGCTGAAGGGCGTGGCTTTGAGGCGGGTGCTGCTCCGCCGCCTTTACGGCATGCTCCAGCGAGGCTGCGTCTTCTCTCCATTTCATCCACCGGACGCCTTCCTGCACGGGAACGACACGGGAGGTAAACACGTCAATCTGATCCAATATATGCTCAAAGCGGGGAATCCCCCGTTCCTCGGACAAAAAGATAGCGAAGGTTTGCAGCGCCACTCCTCCTTCCTGCAGACGCTTGTAAGTCACATCCAGCATCGGATCGTCCGCAAAGGAGATGCTTTTATCCTTCACCATTTTACTTAATACATCACAATGATAATCCACCACCGGAATTGTCATGCTTATGCCTCTCCTTTCCGCGGTACGCAAGCAAAAAAACCTGTCTATCCCATATAAACTGAATCAAAGTCCGGGTACTCACCGAGCACCTCTAATCCGGCTTCATTCAGCTTATATCAATAAACAGGTTTCATCAAATGATGGCATATCCTGCCATTTCCCTTATCTGGGCTCTACGATCAGCTTGATCGCCGTTCGGTCTTCCCCGTCAATAACGATATCCGTAAAGGCTGGAATACAAATCAAGTCTACTCCGCTGGGTGCTACAAATCCCCGGGCAATGGCTACCGCTTTAATCGCTTGATTGAGTGCGCCTGCTCCGATGGCTTGCAGTTCAGCCGCCCCGCGTTCACGAAGCACGCCTGCCAGAGCACCGGCAACAGAATTTGGATTGGACTTTGCTGAAACTTTTAATACTTCCATGGTAAGTACCTCCCCTGGGAATGATGATAAGCTTCCACATACTAGATGTTATTCGGGAGTCCGGAAATAATTCCTTCTTTCTGACAATTTTTCAGCCATAAATCCGCCAATAGTCTCAGAGGAAAACTCGGTCAATCCATGATCCAATCGTCCTCGAGAATCCGAATTTTTTCCATTTTCAGCGCCTTGCCGGTTGCATCGTCCAGCTGGACAAATACGCCGTGGAAGTGCCATTTTCCGTTGTCGACCTGGAACCGGACCGGCAGCTGTGTTTTGAATTTGCGGAGTACCGCATCGCGTTCCATGCCTAAAATGCCTTCTCTAGGACCGACCATGCCGGCATCCGTGAGATAGGCCGTTCCGTTCGGTAAAATAGTATCATCATTGCTCTGCACGTGGGTATGTGTTCCTACGACGATCGAAGCACGGCCGTCCAGATGCCAGCCCATGGCGATTTTCTCGGATGTGGCTTCGGCATGAAAATCAACAAGAATATGCTTGTGCTTCTTACGGAGCTGGTCGATAATCTCATCGCTGGCCCGAAACGGGCAGTCAATGGCCGGCAGAAACGTACGTCCCTGCAAATTCACGATGGCCAGTTCTTTGCCGTTGGCTTTAATGATCGTATGTCCCAATCCCGGCGTCCCCGGCGGAAAATTAGCCGGTCTTACCATACGCGGCTCGTCGTCGATAAAGTCAAAAATCTCCTTGTTATCCCACGTATGGTTGCCCAGCGTAATCCCATGGACACCCCAATCGAAAAAGTCTTTGGCAATCGACTGCGTGATCCCTCTGCCGGAAGCGGCATTTTCGCCGTTCGCAATGATGATATGAGGGTTATACTTCGTTTTTAACGACGGCAGTGTCGCTTTAAGCGCCTTTCTGCCTACACTGCCCACGATATCTCCAATAAATAATACGTTAATGTTGGTCTCCTCCTTAAGATGAACAAATATGAAAAGTGGCCCCCAAAGCGGCCACTTTTCATCATTTACATTATTTGGCGTATTCAACCGCGCGAGTCTCGCGGATGACCGTCACTTTGATATGCCCCGGATAGTCCAGTTCATTCTCAATCGTCTTCGTAATATCCCGAGCCAGGCGGAATGCTTCGGCATCATCGATCTTCTCAGGCTGTACCATGACGCGGACCTCGCGTCCTGCCTGAATCGCGAACGATTTCTCGACGCCTTCGAACGATTCGGAGATTTCCTCCAGCTTCTCCAAACGCTTGATATACGTTTCGAGTGTTTCGCGGCGCGCTCCCGGTCTTGCAGCTGACAAAGCGTCGGCTGCGCCAACCAGCATCGCGATGACCGAAGTTGCCTCTACATCGCCATGGTGGGATGCGATACTGTTGATAACCACCGGATGTTCTTTGTATTTCTTGGCCAGCTCCACGCCGATTTCAACATGTGAGCCTTCCACTTCATGATCCAGCGCTTTACCGATGTCGTGCAGCAAGCCTGCACGCTTGGCCAATACGATATCCTCGCCGAGCTCTCCGGCCATCAGACCGGACAGATAAGCCACTTCCATGGAATGCTTCAGCACGTTCTGACCATAACTGGTGCGGAATTTGAGCCGTCCCAAAATTTTGATCAGATCCGGATGCAAACCATGTACACCCACTTCGAATGTCGCTTGTTCGCCATACTCGCGAATCCGCTCATCAACCTCTTTACGGGATTTCTCCACCATCTCTTCAATCCGAGCGGGATGAATGCGTCCGTCTGCTACCAATTTCTCCAAAGCGGTCCGGGCAATTTCCCGGCGGATCGGATCAAATCCCGACAAAATTACAGCTTCAGGCGTATCATCAATAATGAGGTCAATACCGGTCAGAGTTTCCAGTGCACGGATGTTCCGGCCTTCACGCCCGATAATCCGTCCCTTCATCTCCTCATTCGGCAGCGTCACCACAGATACGGTGGTCTCCGCCACATGATCTGCAGCGCAGCGCTGGATGGCGAGCGTTACGATTTCACGGGATTTCTTGTCAGCTTCTTCTTTCGCCTGCTGCTCAATATCTTTAATCATTTGAGCGGTTTCATGGCGAACTTCCTGCTCTACATTGCTCAAAATAATGCTTCGTGCGTCTTCCATGGTCAAACTGGAAATGCGTTCCAGCTCCGTGACCTGGCTTTTGTAAATCAAATCGATCTGCTGTTGAGTTTCTTCGATGCGTTTCTCCTTGTTGGCCACTTGCTCTTCTTTACGTTCAAGCGATTCAATTTTTTTATCCAGCGACTCTTCTTTTTGCAACAATCGTCTTTCCTGCCGTTGAATTTCATTTCGACGCTCACGAGTGTCTTTTTCAGCTTCGGTCCGGATTCTGTGTACTTCGTCTTTAGCCTCCAGTACCGTTTCCTTCTTCAGTGCTTCTGCTTCCTTACGCGCGTTTTCCACGATCTGTACAGCAGCTTCTTCAGCACTAGAAATTTTAGCCTCTGCAAGAGATTTGCGAATAAAATATCCAATCACGAACCCCAAGAACAATGCGGCAACAACGAGAACGACCCATAGCCATATAGGCATTCAGTTCACCTCCTCGTTGGTTCCTCCAAGGTATTCCTTGGGATCTTCTACAGTTGTCCATTCATTTCAATTCATCATACGTACTTCAATCATTTTCCATCTGCACAACTTCCCCATGGGAAGGTTGTACAAAACCCGTGCTACCCTAGAGGCGGGATAAGGCGGGGGTAGTTCATATGAATTGGAGAGAAATTAGAATCTTTCATTAAAAAACCTTTTTTTGGAAGGAAAAAAGATCTTTTTACAGGAATAGATTCATCTTCATTTTAGTATTTGTGAAAAGATATTGTCAAGAGAGGGCATTTCATATTGTGTCAACTTCTTCCTCAGTCGAATGAAAAATATTCCTCTTCATCCTCGGGATAAGCGTCCTCCTTGAGCAGCTGATTTATGACCTTTCGGACCAGCTCTCCGGAGTATCCCCGCCTCATCAAATAAGCCCCCGTTTTGCGCTTGCGATCGGCGGCTTCGCCCTTCGTCTGGTTCCATTTCTTTCGGCCGGCTGCCAGGGCTGCCTCAAATTCCTGATCGGAACTGACTTCAGCCAGCGCCTCGGATATAATCGACTTATCGACGCCTTTCTGCTGAAGCTCCTGCCTGATCCAGGCCTTGCCTTTGCGGTGGTTCCTGATTCGCTGCTGCGCCCACTGCCTGGCATAGCTTTCGTCGTCCACCAGCCTTTCTTCCACCAGCCGGTTCAGCGCATACTCAATCGATCCCGTTTCGATGCCTTTCTGCCGCAGTTTCATTTCAATTTCCTTGCGTGTCCGCGGCTTCCGCTCCAGCGCCTTTAAGCCTTCGACATAAGCCTGCTGCCGCTCGTCCGCTACGACGATTTCCTCCAGCTCCTGCTTCGTAAAGGCGTTCCCCTTGACCATCCGGTACTTCACGAGGACGTCTTCGTGGACGGAAAGGGTGTAGGGTCCGAACGATATTAAATAACGCCCTCTCGGCTTGGCCAGACGCTCTACTTCCGTGATCCAAAGGGTTTCATCGTCCGGGAACCCAGCCAGTCCTTCATGAATTCCCTGCTCTTCATGAATCCCTTGCCCTTCCTGATGTTCATGGCTATTTCCTTTTCGCATCTCTCTCACATCCCATCACGTGTTCAATGTAAGTCGTATAACTGAACCGCATTCTTAACGTACTCTATATGAGAAAAGACGCCCAGTGACAGGTTATCACCGAGCGTCCTCATTATAGTCTCAATTCATTCACGGAATACGATTTCAAACGATAACCCTATTCCAGCTCTAACAATTCCTGTTCTTCGCGTTCCTCGGCCGCTGCTTCCTCTGCGGTCGGCGCGCTCACCGTCGTCGTCAAATTGCTTGCCTCACGGATCTTGTTCTCGATCGCTTCCGAAATAGGCTGATTTTCTTTCAGGAACTGCTTCGCATTCTCGCGGCCCTGACCCAGGCGCTCGCCTTCATAGGAGTACCAGGCACCGCTCTTATTGACGATATCCAATTCCGTACCGATATCGATAATGCTGCCTTCCTTGGAAATGCCTTCGCCGTACATGATGTCGATCTCCGCCTGCTTGAACGGAGGAGCCACCTTGTTCTTGACGACCTTAATCCGCGTCCGGTTACCCACGACATCATTGCCCATCTTGATGCTCTCAATACGGCGTACATCCAGACGAACGGAAGAATAGAACTTCAGGGCACGGCCACCCGGAGTCGTCTCCGGATTCCCGAACATGACGCCGACTTTCTCACGAAGCTGGTTGATAAAGATCGCGATCGTCTTCGACTTCGCAATCGCACCGGACAGCTTACGCAGTGCCTGGGACATCAGACGAGCCTGCAGACCTACGTGGGAATCACCCATTTCGCCTTCGATTTCCGCTTTCGGTACGAGCGCGGCAACCGAGTCCACGACGATAATATCAACGGCGCCGCTGCGTACGAGGGCTTCCGCAATTTCCAACGCCTGCTCACCGGTGTCCGGCTGAGACAGCAGCAGCTCGTCAATGTTGACGCCAAGCTTGTTGGCATACGACGGATCAAGCGCATGCTCCGCATCGATGAAAGCAGCTTGTCCACCGACTTTCTGTACTTCAGCGATGGCATGTAGGGCCACCGTCGTCTTACCGGAAGATTCCGGTCCGTATACTTCAACCACGCGGCCTCTTGGAAGTCCGCCAATACCAAGTGCTATATCTAGAGCCAGGGAGCCGCTGGGAACAACTTCCACCTGCATATGTGTCGACTCACCGAGTTTCATGATCGAACCTTTACCGAATTGTTTCTCTATTTGACGAAGCGCCATTTCAAGCGCAGCACGACGATCTGACAATAAACTCACATCCTTCACCGTTTATACTATTATGATACCTTGTTTTGGAACGTTTGCCAAGCATTTTTTCGAACATACATTCGTTTTTTTGCCGGGCATTCTCCTCTCATCATCATGCCGCCGTACCTTAAACCAACCGCCGCAAGGAAAACCCGCCAAATATGGGGGCGCTCCTGTGAGCGCTTGTTCTTCTATGATGATCGGATGCTAGAGTCCGAACTGGAACAGGCTTCCACCCCTACTCCAACCATAAGAAAAAGAACCGCGGCAAACTTATTTTTGCACGGTTCTTCCGTATGGTTATATTATAGCGCCTGGCTGGCGGCTGCACAACTTCAAACCTGATCCTTGGACTCCCCGGTGGCCGGATCGGCAGATACCAGTCTTTGCCACAACCGGTACAGCAGCGTTTTGACCGAGCGGACCCGGATCGTTTCGCGGTTGCCGTTCAGCTTCAGCTCAAACACTTCAGTCTTCTGCCCGCGCTGGGCGATCCCGACGTACACGAGGCCGACCGGTTTGCGTTCGGAATACCCCGGCCCCGCGACACCCGTGACGGATAAGCCGAAGTCGCTGTCCGTGATCATCCGCACGTTCTCGGCAAGCACCTCAGCCACTTCGGCGCTCACTGCTCCCGGTGCGTCGTCTCCCTCCAGCAGCGCATGCGGGACATGCAGCAGCTTCTCCTTCATCTCGTTGGAGTAGCAGACGATCCCTCCCACGAACATTGTGGCGCTGCCCGGAATGGACGTGATGCTCTCCATCAGCATGCCTCCTGTGCAGCTCTCAGCGGCGCTCAGCGTAATCCCGCGGTCCGCCATCATGTCAACGATGATCCGTTCGATCGGCACGTCCATGCTGGCGTACATATGGTCTGCGAGCCGGCTTTGAATTTGTCCCTGCATCGCATTCAGTTTCTCCATCGCTTCCTGCTCTGTAGGCGCTTTGGTGGAGATGCGTACGGTCACTTCACCCTCCTTCGCATAAGGAGCGATCGTCGGATCGGTCTGTCCGTCGATCAGGTCCAGAAGCCGATCCTCCAGCAGCGATTCGCCGATGCCGGCAAACTTGAGCATTTTGGAGTAAATCGGCATTTCGTCGGTCAGGGCATGCTGAAGGAGCCACGGCTTCGCCTGCTGGTCGAACATCGGCTTCATCTCTTTTGGAGGACCCGGCAGAACGATGTAGAAGTTATCCTCCTGGGCAAGCGCGAGGCCGACGGCCAATCCTGTTTCATTCGGCAGCGGCGTGCTGCCGTCGATGACGAGCGCTTGACGGCGGTTGTTCTCCGTCATGTTGATCCCCCGCCCTGCGAAGAATCTTTCGATTTGATCCATCGCCAGCCGGTCAATGTGCAGGGAGCGGCCGACATGCGCGGCCAGGGCATCCTTGGTCAGGTCGTCCTGGGTCGGGCCGATGCCTCCGGTCAGGATCAGGATATCCGCGCGCTGCGAAGCAAGCTCAATGGCGCCCTGAAGCCGCGAGGCGTTATCGCCGACGACCGTCTGGTAATAGACGTCTATTCCCATTGCCGCAAGCTCCTGCGACAAGTACTGCGCGTTGGTATTCACGATTTGTCCAAGCAGCAGCTCCGTACCGACTGCAATGATTTCTGCTTTCATCCTTGATTGGCCTCCCTGTTATCGTAAAGTAGAATGGATATACCTATATTGAACACTTTACACGTTTTTAGCCTATCCGTATCACAGCGTTTGGTGGAAAGAAAAAGCAATAGGATATCCCTATTGCCTTACACATTGGAAAGCTGAAGCAGTTTTTTATTTTTGACAAAATAATCGATCCCCGAGTATATCGTGATCAAAGCCGCTGCCCAGATGGCAATATCGTCGAACGGCAGGCCGATCATCTCGAACGGGAAGTTGTTGATCAGAATCGCCACGATGGCGACAATCTGAATGACTGTTTTCACTTTTCCCCACTTGCTGGCCGCCACGACAGCCCCGTCAAGCAGCGCAATCTGGCGCAGGCCGGTAACGGCAAACTCGCGGCTGATAATAACGACAGCGATCCAGGAGTCGCACTTCCCCATTTCGACGAGCGAAACCAGCACCGCTGTAATAAGCAGCTTGTCGGCCAGCGGGTCCAGCAGTTTTCCGAGATTTGTAACCAAGTTGTTTTTGCGCGCCAAATAACCGTCTATACCGTCTGTGCTTGCTGCCAGAATAAAAATAATTACAGCGATCAGCTGATTGTACGGCAGCTCGAATGAATTCCAGGTAATCGGTTCCGGATAGAACTTGAAGTCGACCAGAAGAAACACCATCATGACCGGAATCAAACAGATTCTTGAAATGGTAATACGGTTGGGCAGATTCACTGTAAACCCTCCCCGGATAAATCAAACTAAGAAACGACATTCACATGCACGGCAGGCCGAAAATGAATAATAATGCACCCAGACCATCCATTATGTATGAATCCTCTACTTGGGGGCAGCAGGCACAGCTTGCGCCAGGCCGGCAACCCCGCCAAGACAGCGGGACAAGTTACAGTATAATATATCAATTTATACACTGTCAAAAGAGAAGTAAGCTCCTCTTCCCGCCCGTTTGCCGTGCGGTATACGCCCGCATTACTTCAGATTGGTAAACTGCAGGTCCAACGGCAGATCCGCCTTGCGGAGCAGCTGCATGACCGCCTGCAGATCATTTTTGCTCTTCCCGGTCACCCGGATCTGATCGCCTTGGATTTGGCTTTTAACCTTCAGCTTGGAGTCCCGGATCAGCACGTTGATTTTCTTGGCGTTGTCCTGATCGATTCCCTGCTTCAGGGTGATCCGCTGGCGGACGGTTCCCATCGAAGCTGGCTCGACCTTGCCGTAGTCCACGTTTTTGAGCGACAAACCGCGCTTGATCATTTTGGACTGCAAAATGTCAATCACCGCATTGAGCTTATACTCGTCATCGGAGGTAATGACCAGCGTCTCCTTCTCCAGCTTCAGGCTGCTCTTGCTCCCTTTAAAATCAAAACGGGTTTCGATTTCACGCTCCGTTTGATTGATCGCGTTGATCATTTCCTGGAAGTCCAATTTGGAAACAATGTCAAACGAATTTTCCGAACTCATCATTACACGCCCTTTCAGTTCCTTTTCATGTCATATTATATGAAATTAACCGGGACAAGTCTAATCCTAAACAGCGTTCCTACCGTTCACAGATATTATCTCACGGCGTTCGGTACTGCTTAGGCAGGGCTTAGGCAGAAGACAGGACGCGATTAGCGGAAGCTTACAAGCAATGAACACGGACTTCAAAAAAAAGACATTCGCCGGCTCATGGGTCCCCGGGAATGCCTTGTTCTTATTTTACGATCGGCTGCGGTCACGGGTTGGCTGGCGGAACATATCCAAAATGCCCAATACGATCCATGCCAGTCCAAATCCAAGAATACCGTACCCCCAAGCGCTGGGAGTGAGGTAATAACCGAGCAGGCTGACGATAATCCCCACAATCGTGGTGATCCAGCTGACAGTCATAACCATACACCTCATTTCTATCCGGAATAAGAAGGACTTAAAGCTAGAACTATTGTCCCCTGGAGTGTATGGCATTATTCAGCCGAGCCTGTCCCGCCGTTTAGCCGTTGCTGTTATCCGATTGATCGGAGGAATCCCCGGTCGACGAATCATTACCGGTTGTCGTACCGCCCGTACCGGAATCGTCCAGCTTCAGCAGAATGCGCGAAGTCGATTTGCCGTCCTCCACCGTCTGCCCTGCTACCGTAATCGTCGTTGCAGGAGAATATCCCGATTTAATGTACATGCCGGAAGAATCGAGCGTAAACGTCAGGGTATCCCCCTCCTTCGTTTTACCGAAAGAAAGCTTCTCGCCGGACGAATTTTCGCCTTTGTACACTTCAAGCCAGCTCTCGCCCGTCGCTTTGATTTCCACCTGAACCGGTGTTCCCTGGGCTGCTGCAACCTTGAAGATCGTCGTTTTGCCCCTCTTGCCGTCCGGAGCTACGGTTACGCCTTGATTGCCTTGGTTCGTCGTATCCGTCGAGTCCGTACCGGTTCCCGAAGGATCTGTTCCGGTGCCTGAAGGGTCCGTGCCATTTTGATCCGGCGGTGTGGTTGTGTCCTTGCCCCCGGTATTTCCGCTGTCCGTGTTTGTGTTATCCGTCGTTGTGGTGTCCGAATTTCCGGAATTGTCCTTGCTGCCGTCATCCCCCGGATTGGTGGCATTGTCCGGCGGCGTAGTTGTTGTTGCGGGCGGATCCTGATTTTGCGCCGTTGCCGGATCCTGCTGCTCCGTAACCTTGGACGAATCGATGCTGTTGTCTTTCTTTGGCGAACTTGCGTTGTTCGCATACAAATAAATAACGACAATGATCAGAATCGGGAACGTCCACATCAGCACGGTCGACAGCCACTTCACGTTTCGTTCAGGCGACGAGGAGCGGCTGCTGGACCGCTTCTGAATGACCGGCTCCATCGTCGCTTCCGGCTCCGGAGGAGCTTCCTTCTTGTGGCCTTCGAGCAGAACGTCCGGATCGAGTCCCACGGTTTCGGCATATGTTTTAATAAAAGCCCTCACATAAAAACTGCCGGGGAGCACCTTGTAGTCCCCTGCTTCGATGGCTTCCAAGTATCTTTTGCGGATTTTTGTCATTTCCTGCACGTCGTCCAGGCTCATGCCCTTCTGCAGTCTGGCTTCTCTTAACTGTTGACCCAGTTCAGACAACACCATCACCTCCTCATCAAATTACTTACAGATCGTCGTTGTATGTGCTTGTGAAAGTGTCATAAATAATTTCTTCATTCGGATTGTTGCGCAGCTCGATAATAATATCGAAATGATCGTACGTATACTCGGACTCCTGCACGAATACATCGGGATGCTCGATCACTTTCGTGCTCGGCATGTTCATGATATCCTGCAGCAGGTTGTAGTGGCGTTCGTTGGAACGGATCGTGCTGACGATTCCGTCGATAATAAACACGTTGTTCCGGTTCATTTCGTCTTCAGAGAGCTGGCTTCGGACCGTCTGCCGCAGCAGTGTCGAGGATACGAACGTCCAGCGCTTCATGGCGCACACGCTCCCCGCGATGATGGACTCGGTTTTGCCTACGCGGGGCATCCCGCGAAGGCCGATCACCTGATTTCCTTCCTTCTTAAATATTTCACCCAAAAAGTCAACCAGTAACCCAAGTTCGTCACGCGTAAAACGGAAAGTTTTCCGGTCATCGGAATCGCGGTCGATGTACCGGCCGTGGCGCACAGCCAAAATATCGACAAGCTTCGGCGTCCGCAGCGCGGAGACCGTTATGCTGTCGACCTTTTTCAGCATGGCACCCATCAATTGGATCTTCTCGTCATCATTGGTTTCCAGCAGCATTCCCCGCGTTTTGCCTTCAACCCCGTTAATTGTCAATATGTTAACCTCCAGCATACCGAGCAGGGATGCAATATCCCCGAGCAGACCCGGACGGTTCTTATGTATCTTATACTCCATGTACCATTGTTTCGCTTCCACTTCGACACCCCATCTGACCTTTTCCCATGTTTTCCAATAAAATAAACCTGCAGCCCTTTCGGGTGAGGCTTCCAAAAAATCGCCTTTATTTCATGGGTCACGTTAATGATATATAAAATACATATGAAAAACAAGGTCAACTCTGTAAACATTAGAGAAAAGCCCCCAAATGGGGGCTTTTTCCTAATGTTAAGCGTTTTTCTTGGCTAATTTAACCATCAGCCGGGCAATCGTCTGGCGCTCTTCACGGTTGCCCACTTCCCACAGCTCCTTCAGCGCACGGTTGGAAGCGTTGGCCGGATCGACTTTCTCATCGAGAAAATCACCGATCTCGTAAGCCAGCTTGGCGATGGTGTCTTCGCTCATCCCCATTTTTTCGGCTTGTGCGACGCGTTCCCCAAGAAACTTTTTCCAGGCATCAAAGTTCTTTACTACTGTTGACATATTGATAAGTCCTCCCTTTGCTGTGGCGCATGAGATTTGAAATCAACAGTTGTAATATAACCTGTTTGGGGCGCGCCTATGCAGGGAAGACCGTCCTGGCGGCTCAGGTAATCCATCCACCGTTGGGGCTTATTACCTGACCGTTGATGTAGCCGGATTCGGGCAGCGCGAGAAAATAAACGAGGGACGAAATTTCGTCGGGTCTGGCCAGCCGTCCGGCCGGAATTTCATCCTCGAGCATCCGTTTTTCCTCGTCGTCCAAATGGTTCAGCATTTCGGTATCCACCGCGCCCGGAGCTACCGCGTTCACCGTGACGCCAGAAGGGCCAAGTTCTTTGGCAAGCGCTTTGGTAAAAGCGTTAATACCGCCTTTGGTGGTCGAATACAGCACTTCGCAGGAAGCGCCCGAAATCCCCCAGACGGAGGATATGTTGATAATGCGGCCGCTCCGCTGGGAAATCATGTAGGGCATAAAAGCTTGTGTACACAGAAACATGCCTTTTAAATTAACGGACATCACTTCGTCCCATTCTTCCTCGGTCACGTCCGAAAGAAGGCCGTAGTGAGAGACGCCCGCATTGTTCACCAAAATGTCCGGCAGCAAACCGTGGGTATCCAGCTTGTCGCGCATGCGCAAAATCTGGTCTTTATCCCGCAAATCGGCGGAGACCGTCATGACCCTGGCTCCGGACTGCATGCAGCGCCGGGCCACGTCATTGGCGGCTTCGTGCGATGACCCGTAGTGGATTACCACGTTCATCCCTACCGCTGCAAAACGCTCGGCGATGGCGGCACCGATGCCGCGGCTCGCCCCGGTGACGAGCACCGTCGTCTCTCCGATCGGCTTGTGCAGGCTCTCCTCTCCCCTATGCTGCATTAAGGATTCACCACGACCGATACCGCCAGCTGTTCCCAATCCACATGCTCTTTCAGGCGGTTGTTCACATCGCTGAGCGTAATGGACTCATACAGCTGAATCACGCTGAAGAAGTCGCCGCCGCGGAACTGGTAGCGGGTGAATTCATGCGCGATATTTTCCGGAGAATTCAGCATGCGCAGGTATCCGCCGATTTTTTTCTTGCGGGCGCGCTCGAAATCTTCTTCCTTGAAGCCGGATGCCAGAATGCCGTCGACCTCTTCGCGGATCCGGGCAAGAAGCTGGTCGGGATCACGAGTGTCTCCGCCCGCGGCCGAAAAGGCATACTGCGGAGAACTGCTGTATTCATGCGAGAAGCTGTCGGAGATCAGGTCCTCGTCGTACAGCTTTTGGTACAGCTCCGTACTTGACCCGAACAGCAAATCAAGCATGAGCTTTGTTGTCAGGTCGCGCTTCAGCAGCTCCTTGCCGGTCAGCCCCACTTCTTTTTCCTTAAACCCGAACAGGCATTTCGGCATGGACACCTGCAGCTTGTTAACCCGGCGTTTTTCCGCAACACCGACCGTCTCCGGCTCAAAGATACGCTCGATTTTGCCTTGAGGCGGATAATCTTTCTTCGCCTGGTTGGCGCGGACGAGGTCGAACACTTCTTCCGGCTTTACTCCGCCGACGACGAACAGCAGCATGTTGCTCGGATGATAAAAGGCGTTATAGCAGGTGTACAGCGTCTCCTTCGTAATCGTGCTGATGGATTCCACCGTACCGGCAATATCGATGTGCACCGGATGGATTTTATACATCGCTTCGATCAGGCCAAAATAGACGCGCCAGTCGGCGTTATCCTGGTACATGTTGATTTCCTGCCCGATAATCCCCTTTTCCTTGTCGACGTTCTGGTCGGTGAAATAAGGATTTTGCACAAAGTTCACGAGCGTCTCCAGATTCTCGGGAATGTGCTCGGTTGCTGAAAACAGGTACACGGTCTGGTCGAAGCTCGTAAATGCGTTGGCGGATGCGCCGTGGGAGGCGAATGTGGCGAAAATGTCGCCTTCCGGCTCCTCGAACATTTTATGCTCCAGGAAATGGGCGATCCCGTCCGGAACCGAAATTTCGTCCTGCCCCTCCACCCGGAAGTGGTTGTCGACAGAACCGTATTTAGTGGCAAACGTCGCATAAGTTTTCTGGAAACCCGGCTTCGGAAGCACGTAGACGTGAAGGCCGTTATCCATCACTTCATAATAGAGAGTCTCCTGCAAATTGTCGTACTGAAGTTTTTCCACCGGCTATTCCTCCTTCTGACCCTTCAGAAAATAAATCGTATCCAAATCAAAAGTCGACGCGGCCGCCTGAACATCCGCGACTTGAATATCTTCCACCTGCTGCAGCAGCTCTTCTCTTGACCGGTCTTTGCCGGAGAATTGACGGTTGAAGTCGTAAGCGATCATTTCAAAAGCCGAATCCTCAATTTCAAGAAGCAGATTCCGGATCATCGCCTTCGTCTGCGACATCTCCAGATCGGTAATGCGCCCGGAGCGCATTTCCTCGAGCTGGCCCTTGATAATATCGAGCGCTTTTTCGTAGTTCTGCACTTCAATGCCGGACTGGATCGTTCCAATTCCCTTGTGCCCGTCATAGCGGGAAGAGCAGTAGTAGGCGAGGCTCGCTTTTTCCCTTACGTTCATGAACAGCTTGGAATGCGGGTATCCGCCCAAAATGCCGTTGTACATTAACGCTGCCGCATAATGATCATCCCCATAAGTGATGGAGGTGCGCAGCCCCAGATTCAGCTTGCCCTGGCTCACTTCCATTTTCTCCACTACGGTACGAGGCTCGCCCGACTGGCGCACCGGCGTTTCGGTCTTGTACGTAATACCCGGTTCAGAACCGAGATCAAAGTGCGCGTTGACGAGCTTCTCCACTTCCTCGAGCGTCGTGTCCCCGACCACATACAGGTCCATGCTGGCTTCGCTCAGCCATTTGCGGTACCCGTCGTGCAGGCTCTCCGGCGTAATTTTCTCCAGGTCCTGACGCTGTCCGAGCGCGTGAAGACGGTAAGGCTCGTTGCGGCACATCTCTTCGATGCAGCGCTCGGAGGCGTAGCGGATCTTATCGTTGACGATGGATTCCAGCTTCTTGCGGACGTTCTCCTTCTCCGCCTGAACGTAAGAACTGCGGAAACGGCCTCCCTCCAAAACGGGACGCGTCACCACTTCGCCGAGAAAAGCAAATGAGGATGCGAGCAGGCTCTCCTGGCTCTTTACGAACGAATCGTTAATTGTGTCCATCCGGAAGTGCACCATCTGGTAGTTGCCTCTTTTATACACATCAAAACCGAAGCCGGCCCCGTACATTTGCTCCAGCTGCTCGCGGAACTGGCGGGTCTCCGGATATGTAACGGTACCCCGGCGGAGTACAAAAGGAGTCAAGGCCGTAGGCGTTACGGTGTCCTCTGCAAGCGGGATGCCTGCGTAGAGCGATATTGCAAACGTCTTAAAGCGTTTCGTCGGCAGAACGTGAATCCGGATCCGCTTGGCGTTTCCATGTTGAAAAGCAGTTGTATTCAAGGTCCAAAACTCCTTTAGCCATGAATTTATAAAGCGTCACGCTTTTGATTAAGTTCCATTCTATACCATTGGAAAGTGAAGAAGCAACCGAAGACAAACCCTCCGGTTGCTGTTTTCCCTCATGCGCAATCTGCTTCGGGGAACGAACGAAGTTACGGTGCCAAACTTACGTTCAATCCTTTTACATGCAGAAAATATGCTGCCCGATCGTCAAGACTTGAGGCCGGGACCAGATCCACTTCGAAGTGGCTGTTTTCGGGTTAAAGTAGTACAGGCATCCGCCGGTCGGATCCCAGCCGTTTAACGCCTGCTGCACCGCTTTGCGGGCCGTTTCGTTCGGCGTGAGATAAATTTGTCCGTCGGCTACCGCCGTGAATGCGCCCGGCTGAAATATAACGCCATGGGGCGTATTCGGAAAGCTTGGCGATTTGACACGGTTCAGAATGACCGCTGCCACGGCAACCTGTCCTTCAAACGGTTCACCGCGGGATTCGCCGTACACCGCATTAGCCATAATTTTCAGATCGTTTTCAGACAGGCCCATCGTGTTGGCCGAGGCCATCGGTTCGCTTGTGTTTTTCTGATTGCCGCTTGTGCTCGGTTGTTTGCCGGCGGCGTTTCCGGACTCGGATGCGGATGGCTGCCAATTTTTGGTGGCATTGTACAGCTTCAGCTTGGTTTTGGCTCCGACCGTTCCGTCCACCTTCATCCCGAATTCGGACTGGAACCATTTGACGGATTTCAACGTGCTCCATCCGTATTGTCCGTCAATCTTTCCGTTATAAAAGCCCAAAAATTTCAGGCGCCCCTGCAGTTCATACACATCCTGGCCTGAGGATCCATACTTCAAAACCGTTGATCCGAATGTAGGTATGGTTTGTTCCGCAGGCTCCACCGCCGCTTTGGACGAAGCTTTGGAATCCGTATGGGGTCTTACACCTGCATAGACCGCCGCAGACAATAGAAACACCAAACCGATGATGATCCATAATTTTGCGTTTTTCATGGGTTAGCTCTACCTTTCTCTTGTGGGTTTGACAGGATGGCTACGGTTATTATGACAACAGGCCCCATTTCCTATACACCCTGCCCAAGAGAAAGAATGTGTACCGCCGATAGAAGCTTTCAAGCGTATTCCCATGTAAATCACCGCCAAAAAGGCCCCTCATGAACGATCATGAGTGGCCTCCAAGGAAGATATAGCACATCCGGCAATAATTACCGGACTATGAGCTGATGCGGTTCTGCTGCTGATACTGCTCCAGGGAGACGAGCACCTCACGCGGTTTACTTCCCTCGTAAGGCCCGATAATCCCCCGCGCTTCCATCGAATCGATCAAGCGGGCCGCACGGGTATACCCCACCCGCATCCGGCGCTGCAGCAGCGACACGGATGCCTGTTTGGATTCCAGCACGATCTGAACAGCCTGATCGTACAGCTCGTCCAGCTGGTCGTCGGCATCCTGCGACGTTTCCTCCACTTCGGGAACGAGACTTTCATCGTATTTGGCTTCCCCTTGGTCGCGGACATAGTTAACGATGATCTCGACTTCCTGATCGGTCATAAACGCCCCCTGCACGCGGATCGGCTTGGACGCTCCCATCGGCATGAAGAGCATATCCCCGCGGCCCAGCAGCTTCTCGGCGCCCGCCATGTCGAGAATCGTACGGGAGTCGACTTGGGACGATACCCCGAAAGCGATCCGCGACGGGATATTCGCCTTAATGACACCCGTAATGACGTCGACGGACGGCCGCTGGGTGGCGATGATCAGGTGAATGCCCGCGGCCCGCGCCATTTGGGCGAGGCGGGTGATCGCTTCCTCGACGTCATGCGCGGCGACCATCATCAGGTCGGCCAGCTCGTCGACGATGACCACGATATAGGGCAGCACCGCTGCCGGATTGTCCTTCATCAGGTTGTTATAGCCTTCAATATTGCGCGTGCCGGATTTGGAAAACAGCTCATAGCGCTTTTCCATCTCGACCACGATCTTCTTCAGCGCCAGGGAAGCACGCTTCGGATCGGTCACGACAGGCGCCATCAAATGCGGAATGCCGTTATACACGTTCAGCTCGACCATCTTCGGATCGACCATCAGAAATTTCACTTCATCCGGCTTCGCCTTATACAGGATGCTCGTAATGATGCCGTTAATGCAGACCGATTTACCGGAACCGGTGGCACCGGCGACGAGCAAATGGGGCATTTTTGCCAGATTGCCGACGATCGTCTGTCCCGAAATGTCCCGGCCGAAAGCGATCGACAGCTTCGACGAGGCGTCTTGAAAGACCGGCGTTTCCATAACCTCGCGCATCGTCACGAGCGAAACCTCATTGTTCGGCACCTCGATGCCGATGGCCGATTTGCCCGGGATCGGCGCCTCCATCCGGATATCTTTCGCGGCCAAAGCCAGCGCGATATCGTCCGTCAGTCCGACAATCCGGCTGACCTTCACGCCGATATCCGGCTGGATTTCGTACCGCGTCACCGCTGGCCCGCGAACGACCTCAAGCACTTTCGCCCGTACGCCGAAGCTCTCCATCGTCGCCTCCAGCTTGCGGGCGGTTTGCTTATAATCGTTCTGATCGCCTGCCTTGCCGCCATTCTGGGGCTTGGAGAGCAGCCTGAAGGGCGGGAGCTTGTACGGCTTCGGCGGAGGCGCAGGCGGGGTCATCGCAAGCTCCAGCGCCTCTGCAGGCTCAGCCGGACTTCCCGCGGATTCTCCTTGGAGATCCGCGGCGGTTACCGGCGCCCCGCCGTCCGGCGTCCCAGCGGTATCCTCATGGAATTCCGCGCTGATGCCTTCAGGCGGAAAAGCGGCCCCGGCAGCTCCGGCGTATGCTTCGTCCAATTCCTCCGGATCGACGTTGCCTTCGGATTTCACATGCTCGAAAAAGTCGCGGATGATCGGCGAAGATTCGTTCCGCTTCGGTTCCGCCCACAGCGGCTCCTCATGCAGGTCGAATGCATCGTTCTCCTCCGGCTCCACCGCCTCGCTGAACCGCTCGCCTGCAGCGGAACGGCTGTCCCTGACCGGTTCAAGAATATCGCTGCCGTCCAGCTCATCATCAGCAAGCGGAGGCTGTGCTTCGTTCTTGGCAAACCTGCTGCCGAACAGCTGGAAGAACACCGGGGCGCTCCGCTTCGGCTTCGGTGGCACGAAGTCCTCGTCCAATTCATCCTCATCGTCGTCAGCCGGGAGCGGCTGCGGTTTCTTCTGCCTGGACGAAGCCGCCCGTTTGGAAGCGACCTTGGCCGACTGGCGGCGGTTGTCCATCCGCTTCTGGACATTCTCGCCGGCCTTCACCAGCCTGCTGCGGAAGATTCGCATCAGATCGACATACGACAGATTCGTAATCAGCATAAAGCTGATAATAAACATAACGATCATCATCAGCTTCGAGCCCAAGGTCCCAAACAGCCAATACAGCGCCGCAAACTCGATGGCGCCGATGTAGCCTCCACTGATGTCCTTATTCAGCATGGAGTGATCGCCGCGGGCCGATGGCGACAGCAGTGCTCCCTGCAAGTCCGTATGTACCTGGGATAATATGTTCCCGGTGCTCAATGCGCCAACCGGACCCAGTTTCTTTTCCAATGAAGAAATGCTGCTCATAAGTACCAAGGCCAGGATCAACAGCAGAATTCCGCTTCTCCGCGTATTCCACCGTTTCGGCCATTTTCGCTGAATCATGACGCTGAGGCCCAAGTAGATTCCCACCAGGGGGATCACAAAATAAAACCGCCCTAACAGCAGTCCGAACATTTTGGATAATGACCACCCTACCGTCGCTTCACCGGATAAGGCGATAACGGAAAGGGTGATCAGTATAATTCCGTATATTTCGTATTTCAGCACATTGGTCAGTACTGCCTTCTTCTTCTTTCTTCGCTTAGCCAAAATGTCACCCCCGGCCAATATTATACCATATAATACCGTGGGGCACCTATGTTCTGTTTCTGCTGCTAAAAGTCCATTTTACAGTGTCGGAATGTAGCGTATTACCTGTCCTGGGGCAAACGCCGGGTTGAGGTACGATTCAAGCGGGCAGTCGAGCAGCCGGACGATTTCGGCCCGGCCCGCATCAAGCGGTTTGACTTCCATCAGGACGCCCTGCAGCCTTACCTCCGCCGTTTGGACAGGGGTAAAGCCCTCCTCCCACACAGCATCAAGCGGCATAATGGTATGAAGCGTCATTGAGTAATCCCCTCCGCCTCAATCGGTTGTTTACGCTCATCGATCAGCTTGTTCAGCTTGGCCAGAGCCTGGCCTATGCCTCCTACTTCGTCCATCAGGCCGTATTTGACGGCATCCAGTCCGCCCACCGCCGTACCGATATCCCGGTTCAGCTCGCCGGTGCGGAACATTAATTCCTTAAACCGCTCCTCCGTAATCCGCGAATGGGAGGTGACGAAGCGGACGACGCGCTCCTGCATTTTCTCCATATATTCGAACGTCTGCGGCACACCGATCACAAGTCCGTTCAGGCGGATCGGGTGAATGGTCATGGTGGCGCTCTCGGCGATAAGCGAGTACGTCGAAGCTACCGCGATCGGCACACCGATGCTGTGCCCGCCCCCGACGACGACGGTGACGGTAGGCTTGGTAAGGGACGTGATCATTTCGGCGATGGCCAGTCCAGCCTCCACATCACCGCCTACTGTATTGAGAATAATCATAATTCCGTCCACCTGTTTGCTTTGCTCCGCAGCAACCAGCTGGGGAATAATGTGCTCGTATTTCGTCGTTTTGTTCTGCGGCGGAAGGACCAGATGCCCTTCGATTTGCCCGATGATCGTCAGGCAAAAAATGTTCGACTCGGTTCCCTGCGGCACGTTCATTTGTCCCAGCTGCTTCAGCGTATCCAATGCCGTCGGTTCCGGGTTTACAGCAGGGGCTTGTTCCGGCGCCTCCGTTTCGCTCATCGGCGCACGGCGTGTATTTTGTGTCATCATGTCCTCGTCCTTTCCTAACCATATAATTTCCTGTCATTGTAGTATGGTGGAGGAAAGACATGAATTATACCGAAAAAATAACCCTATTCACAGAGCCTATGCCCGGCCGTCTCTTCAGGTTCCAGTTCCTTTCAGAATCTCCTATTATATCGTCATTAAACGACAAAAAGCCCCCTTCCGCAGGAAACCGTCCAATATTGCCTGCGGAAAGGGGGCGACTGTGTGCTGTTCAAGACGCTGGTTTATTCAATTGATTACACTTCCATGATGATCGGCAGAATCATCGGTCTGCGGCGGGTCTGCTCATAGAGGAACCGGCCCAGTGCATCCTTCACGCCTGTCTTCAAGGAAGCCCATTCATTAACATTTTCACTCATCAATTTCTGCAGTGTACTGGAAACAATGCGGTTCGCTTCATCCAACAGCCCTTCCGATTCGCGAACATATACGAATCCTCTGGAGATAATGTCCGGTCCGGACATGATCGTGCCGTCTTGTTTGCTCAGCGTAACGACTACAACCAGAATTCCGTCCTGTGACAGCAGTTTACGGTCGCGGAGGACGATGTTGCCAACGTCTCCAACGCCCAATCCGTCAATCAGCACGTTGCCAGCTGTTACTTTACCGGCTTTACGGGCAGATCCGTTCTGGATTTCGACGATCTCGCCGATATCCGTAATAAAGATATTGTCCGGATCTACGCCGACAGACTCGGCCAGCAGTGCGTGACGGCGCTGCATGCGATATTCACCGTGGATCGGGATGAAGAATTTCGGCTTCATTAAATTCAGCATGAGCTTCAATTCTTCCTGACTGCCGTGACCCGATACGTGTACTCCGGAATTCGAACCGCTGTAGATGACATCCGCTCCGAGACGGAACAGCTCGTCGATCGTACGGCCGACATATTTCTCATTTCCCGGTACCGGTGTCGCGGCAATGATAACGGTATCACCCGGCAGAATATCAACCTTGCGGTGTGTGGAACGGGCCATCCGCGTCAATGCGGACATTGGCTCTCCTTGGCTGCCTGTGCACAATACGACGACACGGTCAGCGGCCATCTTGTTAACTTCTTCAGGCTCGATCAACATGCCGTCCGGCACGTGAAGGTATCCAAGCTCGGCTGCGATGGAAACGACGTTTACCATGCTGCGTCCGATGACGGTAATTTTCCGTCCTGTGGATTCCGCCGCATTGACCACCTGCTGAATCCGGTGAACATTCGAAGCAAAAGTAGCGATAACTACGCGCTGGGATGATTTCCGGAAAATATCTTCAAGGACGACACCCACGTTTTTCTCCGATGGCGTGAAGCCCGGTTTCTCAGCATTGGTACTATCCGACAGAAGCGCCAATACGCCTTCTTCTCCAATAGCGGCCATCCGCTGCAAGTTCGCATATTGTCCGTTAACCGGCGTATGATCGAACTTGAAGTCGCCTGTATGAACCACGTTGCCTTCCGGCGTTGAGATGCAAATCCCGACCGAATCCGGAATACTGTGGTTGGTTCTGAAGAACGTTGCTTTCAGCGTGGAGCCGAGCGCCACTTCGGAATCTTCGTGAATCAGAATCCGCTTCGTTTCGCCAAGGAGATTGGCTTCTTTCAGCTTGTTCTCCACCAGGCCAAGCGTCAGCTTGGTTCCGTATACAGGAACGTTCAGATGCTTCAGCACGTAAGGCAATCCACCGATGTGATCCTCGTGTCCGTGCGTCAGCAAAATGCCTCTCACCTTGTCACGATTCTCCGTCAGGTAGGAAATATCGGGAATGACGATATCGATCCCGAGCATGTCCTCCTCTGGAAACTTCAATCCGGCATCTACGACTACGATGTCATTGCCGTATTGGATGACATACATGTTTTTCCCGATTTCACCGACGCCGCCCAACGCGAAAATCGCCAATTTATCGTTATTATTTTTTTTAGACAAATGAATCTAACCCTCCTATGGTTTTGGACGTCGTACCATTTAATATTTATATTTCAAAAATATACCGCACCCAGTCACTTGACCTCATTATACATGATAAAAAAGTCAAAACACAAGTCACCCTGAAAGTAGGCATTAGAGTTCCCCAAATCCATGCTGTTTATTTGAAATATCCCTATTGACAAAAAGCCCGTTCAAAAGCAGCGTCCCTGCTTAGGCCTTAACCCAAAGACATGCATCCTAAACACATAAAAACAGCGCCCTGGTAAGGACGCTGTTTCTGTCAGCTTATAAGAGGATTCAATTATTCCGCAAGCGAATGAACCAACCGTTCGATAAATTCCGCTTCTTTTTCATTCGGTCCGATGAGCGGAAGCCTTACGCCTCCGACGGAGTGACCCAACAAATTGAGCGCATACTTGACAGCAGCCGGATTCGGCAGCGGAGTCGGGGACTCAAACAGGCCCTTGAATACAGGAAACAGCTTCTGGTGAAGCCGTGCGGCCTGCACCTGCTCACCTTCCAAATAGGCCGTAATCATGTCCTTCATGGAAGCGCCGATAATATGTCCGGCCACGCTCACGATACCGTATGCTCCTACGGCCATAGCCGGCAGACCCGATGCATCGTCACCGGAATAAACCCGGAAATGCGCCGGCGCCCCGGCTGCGATCTGGGTTACCTGCTCGAGCGAAGCACATTCCTTGGTGGCGACCACGTTCGGAATTTCAGCCAGTCTAAGCGTCGTTTCGGTGCTCAGGCCTATGACGGTCCGTCCAGGGACGTTATACAGCATAACCGGCAGTTTCGTGCTGCGGGCAATGGCTTCGAAATGACGGTACAACCCCTCCTGGTTCGGCTTGTTGTAATAAGGCACAACGAGCAAAACGCCATCGACCCCAAGCTTCTCGGCTTCCTGGGTCAGATGGATCGAATGCGCGGTGCTGTTACTGCCGGTACCGGCAATAATTTTGCAGCGCCCTTTGGCATGGTCTACCGCAAATTCGAACAGCTTGAGCTTTTCTTCCTCCGTCAGCGTCGGGGACTCACCGGTCGTTCCGCAGACAACCAGTGATTCGGACCGCTGGTCCTCAATTAAGTAATCGATCAGCTTGGCGGTTTCTGTCCAGTTCACATTTCCCTGCTCATCAAAGGGAGTCACCATGGCCGTAATCAACCTACCGAAATCCATCTTGTACAACCTCCTAATAGGACGTAAAAGTGCGTTTTCCAGATTTATGACTACCGATGCAGCTCGAATTTGGCGTGCAGCGCCCGAAGAGACTGTACCATATCCTCTTTTTTCACCAGCACCCATATGGTCGTATTCGAATCTGCCGACTGCAGAATTTGGATATTTTGTTCACTTAGGGATTCGACGATTTTGGCCATGATTCCCGGCACTCCGTTGATCCCGCCTCCGATGACGGAAACCTTGGCGCAGCCGGAAAGGCTCTTAGGCCGGAATCCCAATTCCTGAAGCACCCGGATCGCTTTCTCCGAATCATGGTCAAAAACGGTATAGACCGCTCCTGTCGGGGTAACATTAATAAAATCGACGCTGATGGAATTTTCAGCCATGGCTTTAAACACTCTGAGCTGAAGATTATCTCCTTCGTTCTCGCATTCCACCGTGATTTGAGTGACGTTGCTCACGTAGGCGATTCCCGTCACATACCGGTCCATGAAGCCCAGCTGAACGTCCCTGAAGCCTTCCGGCTGGGTAACCAGCGTTCCTTCATCTTCCGAAAAGGTGGACCGCACCCGCACCGGCACATGCGCCTGCATCGCAATTTCAACGGCTCTCGGGTGGATAACCTTGGCTCCGTATTGGGCCATGTTGCAAATTTCAGCGTAGCTTACGACGGAGAGCGGTTTGGCGTCTTCGACGATCCGAGGATCCGCTGTCAGAATCCCGTTGACGTCCGTGTAGATGTCAACCATTTCGGCACGCAGCGCCGCACCCAGCGCCGTTGCCGAAGTATCACTTCCGCCCCGCCCCAAAGTGGTGAAGTCCCCGGTTTCGGTCTGACCCTGAAAACCGGTGACGACGACCACCTGATGTGTTTCGAGCTCCTTCACAATCCGCTCCGGACGGACGTCCTTAATCCGCGCGTTGCCGTATTGATCATCGGTGACAAATCCGGCCTGAGCCCCGGTCAGCACCGTGGAGGTGATGCCTTCATCCTCCAGCAGGCTGCACAGCGTGGCAGCCGATATGATTTCACCGCAGCACAGCAGTAAATCCCGCTCCCGCGACGGGAGAGCGTTCCCGTTCTGGGAGACCCAGTCCAGGAGCGTGTCTGTCGCATACGGCTCCCCCTTGCGTCCCATGGCGGAAACGACGACAACAAGCTGATAACCGTTGTCCAGCTCGCGTCTGATGTGCTTGATGACGAGTTCCCTTGCTTGCGGAGTCGACAAAGATGTACCGCCGAATTTCTGTACTAAGATGCTCATTTCAATTCCCCCATGCTAGATAAGAACGGCAGAACGTTTAGCTGCGTCGATTTCCTGTGACGTGTACAGCCGTGACGGCTGTACCCTTCCTCAGAGCCAAAGCATGAACACATGCGCTTTGGCCAGCAGTTCGTAATCGCAGCCTAGTTTCCTGTTCCCGCCCGAATCGGCATCCTCACAAGATCCGGTGCCGCATCCAACCGGGATAAGCAAAACAGGCTGCGATCACTTCGATCGAGTCGTCCTACATTTACTATTTGGTCTCTACGACCATTTGGTTCATTCAACTTATGTCCTGTACACTGATATTTATCCGATTACGGCGGCCCGGAATAAACGATGCAAACAGCCCCGTGTCTTACGGCATGGGGCGCAAAATTACCGCCCGCAGCATCTGCTAGGGGCTGGACAATGCAGTTTCGGGTGCCGGAACTCGAAACGAATGCAGCCGATCTGTATTACGCGGAAAACATGCGTTGAATCAGCATAGGCTGCAGTTGTCTTCCTTCAAGAGCCGCATCGCATGCTTCGGGGATCAGCTCCATGTTCGCAACCAGCGAATTGGGCTTCTGCACCGGATTATCCTGACCGAACGGAACAAAATAAATGTTCTTGGTCACAAGCAGCTTGGCGATATTCGCTGCGTTTAATCCCAATCCGTCATTGGTGGAAATCGCCAGCACCAGCGGACGCAAATTCCGCATTTGTGCCTTGGCGGCCATCAAGACAGGACTGTCCGTAATGGCATTGGCCAGCTTGCTTGTCGTATTGCCCGTGCAAGGCGCAATGACCAGCACGTCGAGCAGTTTGGACGGTCCCAGAGGCTCCGCATCCACAATTGAGGTGATGATGTCGCTCCCCGTGATGTTCTTCAGCTGTTCCAGCCAGCTCGCGGATGTGCCGAAGCGGGTGTCCGTTACCTGCACCGAATTGGATACAATCGGCACCACTTTGGCACCGGCGTCCATAAATCGTTGAATCTGCGGCATAATTTCAGCAAGCGTACAATGTGAACCCGTAATCGCATAACCTACCGTTTTACCCTGCAAGTTCATTCCCCATCCCCCCGAATCTTGATCTCGTCCGAAATCAACTGTACCAAAGCATTGGCAATAATCATTCCAGCTGTTTTGGGAGCTACGATTCCAGGTAATCCGGGAGCCAGCAAGGCCTTAATTCCCCGCTTCTCCGCATACCGGAAATCACATCCTCCGGGAGCCGAAGCAAGGTCAATAATGACGGCGCTTTGGGGCATTCTTGACAGGATTTGCGCTGTGACTATCATAGTCGGAATCGTGTTAAAAATCAAGTCGACACTTCGCACATGATCCTCCAAATCCCTTGTCAGGAAAGGCTCCCAGCCCATGACCTCCGCTCTGGCAAAATCCTTTTCCGACCTGACGCCGGCCCTCACCTTCGCCCCGAGTCCCTGCAGGCTTTTCGCCATCGTAAACCCGGTTCTACCCAATCCCAGCACAATACAATCCGAACCGTGGATCGTAAACGGCGTATTCTGGATTGCCATCACCAGTGCGCCTTCCGCCGTTGGGATGGAATTAAAAATGGCAACATCATCCCGGTCCAGCAGTTCCAACAGGCGTACCTCGTGGCTTGCGCATAGGCTGCGCAGATAGGGTTTGGCCATTCCCGTATAAACGGTACAATGCGACGGAAGAGCGGCCAAATGCTCATCCAGCAGCTTTAAGGATTCTCCAGAATATGGCGTCTGGATCGCTCCTGTATCATCACACCCGACAACAGGCAGCACGAGAACGTCTGCCGCAGAAAGCAGTTCAGAAGAGAGGCGTTCCCACGAGACTCCCAGGACCCTTTCATTCAGCTTGTCGAATCCGACCACGCTGACGGTGGCATCCATCTCCGAACATTTACGGATCACCTCGATCTGCCGTGCATCCCCGCCTAGGAACACAATATGAACTCCAGTCAGCACAAGGATGTCACTCCTTTCAAAAACACTGTTATGAATCCATCATATGCCGCTGCCTAAGGAGGGGTGAAAGACGCCCGTCAAATAAAAAACGTCTGTAGGCGCAGTGTTCAGGGAGCCGGACCGCACTTAACAGCAATTTCGCTTGCGATATAGGAAGCAGGGTCTCTGAAGCCGATATTTCCTTCTATGTAAAAAAGCCTGGAGACCGAACCCTTTCGGGAACGAACTCCAGGCTGTATTGAACTATAAATTATTTGCCGGTGTGTCCGAATCCGCCCTCACCACGAACGGTTTCGGACAGCACGTCCACCTGCTCAAACGTCACCTGCGGCACTTCCATGAACACCATTTGGGCGATGCGCTCGTTTCGGGTGATCGCAAAAGGCTCCTGGCCGAGGTTGATCAGCAGCACCTTGATTTCCCCGCGGTAATCGGCGTCGATCGTTCCCGGCGTATTAAGGCAGGTGATACCGTGCTTCAGGGCCAGCCCGCTTCTCGGGCGGATTTGTGCTTCCAGCCCGTCGGGCATGGCGATGGCAAACCCGGTCGGGATGAGCCTGCGCTCCCCCGGCTGGAGGACGACTTCTTCTTCAACGGCGGCGTACAGGTCATAGCCGGAGGCGGAGCCGGACATTTTCTCCGGCAGCCGCACATCCTCGTGACCCGGCAATTTATGAATTTGTACGTAGTGTGACAAAATCGTCCCTCCTTAACCCAGCAATAGCGCGGTCCGTCGATCCGACCATCGCCAGCGCGAACGGCTGGCTGAACATCCGGTCCAGCACCGCGTTCACGTCGTTCATCGTCACGTTTTCGATCTTTTCGATCATGTCATCGAGCGAAAAATGCTTGCCCAGCATCAGCTCGTTTTTGCCGAGCCGGTTCATACGGCTTCCAGTGCCCTCAAGGCTCAGGATCAGGCTGCCCTTCAGCTGCTCCTTGCCTTTCCGGAGTTCGTCCTCGCTCATCCCATGAACGGCCACATCCGCCAGCACCTCTTTGGTTAAGCCCATGACCTCATTGGTTTGCTTCGGCGCGGTTCCGGCATAGATCGTAAACAACCCGCTGTCTTCGTTGGAGCTGTGGTAGGAATATACCGAATAAGCGAGTCCCCGCTTTTCCCGGATTTCCTGGAACAACCGCGAGCTCATCCCGCCGCCGATGCTGTTATTGAGCAGAATCATGGCATACTGAAGCGGATCGTGGATCGAGCATCCCGGGAAGGACAGGCAGATATGATTCTGCTCCGTCTTCTTTTTATGATACAAGATCCCGCTCTGGAATGAAGGCACGGTCAATTCGCTCACCCGCCCGCTGGTTTGGAAACCGCCGAAATGGCGTTCCAGCAGCTCCACAATGTTATCGTCAATGTTACCTGCCACGCTGATGACGGTGTTCTCGATCGTATAGTGGTCATCCATGTAGGCGCGAAGGTCGGAAGATCCCATGCTTTCCAGCTGTTCCTTCGTTCCCAGAATCGGATAGGCGAGCGGATGATCCCCGTAGACCGCCTTAGCCATTAGGTCGTGCACCATGTCGTCCGGCGTATCTTCGTACATCGAAATCTCTTCCAGAATGACGTTCTTCTCCTTGGCCAGCTCCTCACCGTCCAGCTTGGAACGGAAGAACATATCAGCGAGCACGTCTACGGCGATCGGCAGATGCTCATCCAGCACCTTGGCATAAAAACAGGTATATTCCTTAGAAGTAAAGGCATTCACATTGCCGCCAATGGCATCGAATTCCTCGGCAATCGCCTTGGCGTCAAACCGTTCAGTCCCTTTAAACAGCATGTGCTCGATAAAATGGGAAATGCCGTTATTGGCCAAGGTTTCGTGGCGGGAGCCTGTCTTTACCCAAATGCCAAAGGAAACCGACCGCATCGTCGGAATCTTCTCCATAACTACTCTAAGGCCGTTGCTTAAGTTTATTTTTTTCACGCGAGAGGCCCTCCTAAAATTAATCCAATGAACCTCCAGGCTGCCCCTGTCCAGTTCTAACTAGTAATCCGTTCTTCATGCAAATGATGGCCGAGCCGTAACTTTCCTGACTACAGCCAGCGCAATCCCTATCCTATCAAAAAAAGACGTCTCACTCAACCTTGGGCGCCGTGACTCTCTCGGGGGACAGCGTCTGGCTGACCGTACCCAGTACAAGGCCTTTCGCCTTGATCACCCGGATCATGCCCTTCAGCGCCTGGGAGGAGGAGGAGGTCGGATGCATAAGAATCAAGGTGCCCGGCTCCACCTTGGCCGAGATCTTGTTGACGATGGAATCCGGTGAAGGCTTCCGCCAATCCACCGTGTCCAGTGTCCACAGCACCGTCTTCAGGCCGAGGCTGGCGGCGATTTGGACAGTCTGCTGATTAAAATCTCCGGAAGGCGGGGCAAACCACTTGTTCGTCACACCCAGTGTATCCTTCAGCAGCTGCTGGGTTTTACTGATTTCGAGCGTGGCCCGTTCGCGGCTCAGTTGGCTCATGTTTGGGTGCGTATACGCATGGTTCTCCAGCTCATGCCCCCGCTTTTGGATCTCCTTGGCCATCTCCGGATTTTTCTTCAACCAGCTTCCGTCAAAAAAGAAGGTTGCCTTTACGTTCTCCGCATCCAGCGTATCGAGCATCGGAACGATGTACTCGTCCCCCCACGCGACGTTAATCATCAGGGAAACCATCGGCTTTTTCGGGTTCCCTTTATAAATCGGTTCAGCCGCCAAATCGCCCAGGTTCACCTTGGGGGGAATTTGACGGTATACATATGTAATCGGAGCCGTGGCTCCCTGGGCCTTAGCCCGCTTATAGGTCTCATCTACGTCGATCTCCAGGCCGTTGTACCCTGGAATGGCTTTCCAGACGCGGTCCACGACCGCATCCACCGGTGGAATCCTCGTGGCCTCGGCCTTCTCCTGAATCTGCTTGTACAGCGGATCCAGCTGCTTCTCGTCCGTCTGGGGCTCAAACGCGGTTTGAGCAGTCAGGTGGTGCCGTACGTCCTGAAAATAGTCCCCGACCGCACCGGTCTGCGCGAGCCCGACGATGGTGGCAAAACAGGCAAGCACGATGGCTGTCCGTCTCCCGTTCATTTTTCCGCTCATCTCCCTTAACATACTTTGTCCCATCATATGAAGGGACGAGCGGGATTATGAATGAGAGGCCGCAGGAAGCAATGGCTCTGGAGTTTATACATTCTGATATCATAAAAAAAGAGCCAGAAGTGAGTACTTTCTGTCTCTTAGACTGCATATGGTAGCAAGCGTGGCTTCTTGACGAAGCCGTTCCGCTTGATTTAAGCCTTGGATTCTGCAACCAATACCGCTTTGCGCGACAGGTTGATACGTCCCTGCTGGTCGATCTCGGTCACTTTGACGGTGATCGTATCTCCGACATTCACGACGTCCTCAACTTTGCCGACACGCTCGGTCGAGAGCTGGGAAATGTGCACAAGTCCCTCTTTATTCGGAAGCACTTCGACGAAAGCGCCGAATTTCTCGACCCGTTTGACGGTGCCGACATAAATTTCGCCGACTTCGACTTCACGGACGATGCCTTCAATAATAGAGCGGGCTTTCTGGTTCATTTCCTCATTGGACGATGCGATGAAGACGCGTCCATCCTGCTCGATGTCGATCTTCACGCCGGTTTCCTCGATGATCTTGTTGATGATCTTGCCGCCTGCGCCGATCACGTCGCGGATCTTGTCCGGATTGATGTTCATAACGATGATCTTAGGGGCATAAGGAGACAAAGTCTCTCTTGGCTTCTGGATCGCTTCCATCATTTTGCTCAGGATAAACATCCGGCCTTCTTTGGCCTGCTTCAGAGCGTCGTTCAAAATCTGGCGGTCAATACCGGCAATTTTGATGTCCATCTGAATGGCGGTTACCCCTTCAGCCGTACCGGCCACTTTGAAGTCCATATCGCCCAGATGGTCTTCCATCCCCTGAATATCCGTCAGAATGGATACATGCTCTCCATCTTTAATCAGACCCATCGCTACACCGGCAACCGGCGCCTTGATCGGTACCCCGGCATCCATCATGGCCAGCGTGCTTGCGCAAATACTTGCCTGGGATGTGGAACCGTTCGACTCCAGCACTTCGGAAACGAGACGAATCGTGTACGGGAACTCGGTCTCCGATGGAATGACCTTCGACAGAGCGCGTTCACCCAGCGCGCCGTGGCCGATTTCGCGGCGTCCCGGTGCACGAAGCGGACGGGCTTCGCCTACGCTGAACGGAGGGAAGTTATAATGGTGCATAAAACGTTTGGTTTCCTGCAAATCGATGCCGTCCAGAATTTGCACGTCACCGAGCGCACCCAACGTACATACGCTGAGAGCCTGGGTTTGACCACGAGTGAACAAGCCTGTACCATGCGTGCGCGGCAGAATGCCTGTATCGCATTCGATCGGACGGATCTCGTCCAGACCCCGGCCGTCAGGACGGACTTTATCGTGGGTGATCAGGCGTCTTACTTCTTCTTTGACAATATCATGCAGCACTTCTTTGACATCTTTCAAGAGCTCAGGCGACTCTATGTATTTTTGTTCAAAGAAAGTTACCGTTTCTTCGTTGATCGCATCGATCGCATCCTGGCGCGCATGCTTCTCGGCAATGCGTACCGCTTCTACGAGGCGCTGTGCAGCGAATTCGCGTACTTCGGCATTAACCTGAGCGTCAACCGCATGAAGCTTCACTTCCATTTTCGGTTTGCCGGCTTTTTGCGTCAGTTCGTCAATGACGGACACGATCTTTTTGATCTCCTCGTGACCGAACATAATCGCTTCCAGCATCGTTTCCTCAGGAACCTCGTTCGCCTCGGCTTCAACCATCATGATGGCGTCTCTGGTGCCTGCGACGACCAGGTAAATGTCACTTTTCTCCTGCTGCGCGATGTCCGGATTAATAATAAATTGTCCGTCTACGCGTCCTACGATGACACCGCCGATCGGTCCGTCAAATGGCACGTCCGAAATGCTCAGCGCTGCGGAAGTACCGATCATGGCCGCAATATCCGGCGAGCAGTCCTGATCCACGCTCATGACAAGGTTCAGCACCTGCACATCGTTACGGAAGCCTTCCGGAAACAGCGGACGAATCGGACGGTCGGTCAGACGGCTGGCCAGAATGGCCTTCTCGCTCGGTCTGCCTTCCCGTTTGATAAAGCCCCCCGGGATCTTACCTACGGCATACAATCTTTCTTCATAGTTTACAGTCAGCGGAAAAAAGTCCAGATCCTTCGGTTCGCTGGAGGCGGTCACTGTACAAAGTACGGCCGTTTCCCCGTAGCGGACCATCACGGCGGCGTTAGCCTGCTTCGCGAGGCGTCCGGTCTCCATGACCAAGGTTCTGCCGCCCAACTGCATTTCAACACGACTTTCCATGAAATCCCTCCTTTATTACTCAATCAGTATTCCCCAGATGGGGATAATTCATATAGTCCTGCATAAAAAGCAACCCGGTTGCCCCGCTGTCACTCCTAGAAGGACAAACGGTGAACAACCAGGCTGCTTTCCGTAGAACAATATGGATTATTAACGACGCAATCCAAGTTTTTCAATCAGAGCGCTATAGCGTTTAACATCCTTGTTTTTCAAGTATGCCAACAGCTTACGGCGTTGACCGACCATTTTCAAAAGACCGCGACGGGAATGATGATCCTTCTTGTGCGTACGCAGGTGGTCTGTCAAATTAACGATGTTCTCCGTAAGGATAGCAATTTGCACTTCAGGAGATCCTGTATCGGACTCATGAGTTTTGTGCTCTTCGATCAGTTGTTGTTTGCGTTCTTGAGTCAATGCCATCCTGTTCACCTCCTTAACATAAATAATCGCCGTTAGCCTAGAAACCGTCGGTGAGATCGTGTATCCAAGCTAAGGTTTCTTTCAGCCCATGGGCATCCAGCAACGTTTATCAGTATAGCATACTTCACCGGCAAAAGTAAATGTTCGCCAGCGCGTAAGCTTTAGCGGCCCGACTTCAAAAGTTCTCTGGCGCGATCCGCGTCCGCCTGGATCTGGGCGATGAGTTCCGGTACGGAAGGAAACTTCCGCTCATTCCGGATAAAATGGACCAGTTCCACCGAGACATGCTCGCCGTAAATTTCCCGGTCAAAGTCAAACAAGTGAACCTCAAAGCTTGGCACCGTTTCGTTCTCATGAAACGTCGGTTTAACCCCCACATTCATGACGCCGGGAAAAATCCTTCCGTTCAAAAAGGCTCGTACCGCGTACACACCCTTAACCGGAATGACAAACTTATCGTCCAGTTTCAGGTTGGCCGTCGGAAAACCGATGGTACGGCCGCGTTTTTCTCCGCCGACAACGGTTCCGCGCAGCCGGTAGCTGCGGCCGAGCAGACGGCCGGCCCGCTCCAGGTCACCCCTTTGCAGCGCTTTGCGAATTTCCGTACTGCTGACCTTGCCGCCTTCCAGTTCGAACGGCGGGATGACTTCGACGTTCAGCCGGCCGTCCCCCAGCAGGCGGAGCATCTCAGCATTGCCTTCCCCCTTGTGGCCAAAGCGGAAATCGAAACCGACCACGGCCGCCTCGATGCCCAAGGGAAACAGCACACCTTCCACAAATTCCTGCGGACTTACATGGGAAAAGGAATCGTTAAACTCAACGACGTATACGATATCGACCCCCAGGCCGGCCAGCAGCTCCTGCTTCTCCTGCAGGGGCGTCAGGCTGCCCTCGTAGTCCCCTTTCTTCATCACGTCCTTCGGATGCGGATGGAATGTCATGACGGCCGAAGGGATGTGCTTGCCCTTTGCCAGATTCACCGCAGAAGAGATGACGCTGGCATGACCAAGGTGCACTCCGTCGAACTGTCCGATGGCTGCGACCTGCGGCTGGGTATGCTCCCGGATGACCTCCGCAGGCAGCGGGTACGATAAATATACGGTCTTCACTGTTCTTTCACCTGCAATTCCATAGATAATCATTATGACTCTGGCAGAAATACCTTGACCGGAGCGATGGCCCCCGTCTCTGCCTGTTTTTCGAAAATGCCGAGAAACGTTCCCTTTGGATCATACAGTCGTATGCATCCGGGCAGCATGACCTCCGGCGTAACCGCTCTGCCCGAGAGCCTCTGACCCTGCAAGGCGGCAGCCGCCTTGTCCTCGGCCACGGTATGTGCCGGAAGATGCCGGACCGCTTCGTCGACCGGAATCAAATGCTCGTCCAGCTCACCCGTCGCCGTCAGGCGCTCGATATCTTCGAGCGTGAGGCACTTCGAAGCGGGAATTCCTGCCGACATCGTGCGCTCCAGCTTCACCATCGTTGACGGCAGATGCAGAGCCCGCCCGATATCTACGCATAACGTCCGAATGTACGTCCCCTTGGAGCACAGAACCCGAAAGGAAATGTCCAGATAAGGCCCTTGCCAGGCCGAGCCGGTCATTTCAATTTCGTGAATCGTCACCTCGCGGCTTTTGCGCTCAACCGTCTTGCCCTCCCGGGCCAGCTCGTAGAGCCGTTTGCCTCCGACCTTGACCGCAGAGTACATGGGGGGCACCTGGGAAATCGTCCCTTCAAAAGAGTGGAGCACCTTCTCCACATCTTCCGGCGTGACATGGACCCCATCCACAGATTCCGTGACCGTACCGGTCAAATCCTCGGTGTCGGTGGCAATGCCCAGCCGCAGGGTAGCTGCATATTCCTTCGGAAGCTCCTGCATGTACTCCACCACCCGGGTCGCCCGGCCAAGGCAAAGCGGCAGAACACCGGTAACTTCGGGATCCAAGGTTCCGGTGTGCCCAATCCGCTTCATTTTCAATATACGGCGCGCCTTGGCAACGACATCGTGCGAAGTCATCCCCGCCGGCTTATCGATGGCCAATACACCTTCTAAGCTGTTCATAAAAATTGTCTCACCCGCTCTATAACCTGAGGAATAATCGTATCCAATGTTCCTTCGATCCGGCACCCCGCTGCGCGGACATGCCCGCCGCCACCAAACGTCTGCGCCAGGGCGGCCACGTCAACTTTGCCTGCAGAACGCATGCTTACTTTGACCGCTTGGTCATTGATCACTTTGAATAAAATGCCGACCTCGACGCCCTGAATATTCCGCGGATAGTTCACGATTCCTTCCAGGTCATCGTTGGCCGCGCCGGCCTCCACCATATGCTCGGGAGTGACGTATACCCAGCTGATTTTGCCGTCCGGCGTCATCTCGAGTGTATTCAACGCTTTGACCAGCACCTTCATCTGGGGCAGGGTCATTGCTTCGAGCAGGGTCTCCGACAGCTCCGGCCCGTTGACCCCATAGCCGAGCAGCTCGGAAGCCGCCGCCATCACTTTAGGGGACGTATTGGAATAACGGAAACCGCCGGTGTCCGTCAGCAGCCCGGTGTAGATCGCGGTCGCAATCTCCTTCGTCCATTGAAATCCGAAAGCATGGATCAGATCATACAAAATTTCGGCCGTCGCCGCAGCGTCCGGCTTAATCAGCGTCGCGCTCCCGTAACCGTTGTTGGTCGGGTGGTGATCGATGTTCAAGATCAAGGCATCCGGAGCGAAGCATTGCTGCGTCAATCCCACTCTCCCAAAATCGGCGCAATCCACACAAATGACATGCTTGAATGAACGTTCCGGTGGATGAAGCTCCATATTCACGATCTGCTCTGACAGGCATAAAAATTTCATCCGTTCAGGAATCGGCCCTTCATTGATCAGAGTAAATTTTTTGCCCAGACATGAGAGAAGCCAGCCCACGGCAACTGTGGAACTGACTGCATCTCCGTCCGGCTGAATATGAGACACTACAAGATAATCATCATGCGTCAGCAAAAACTCCTTTGCCTGCTCAAGCGATTGTTCATAGGTCTGCATTGGCCGTCTCCTTTAAATCTTTTATTTAGTTATCTTCGTTTTTTCCGATTTCACCGAGGAGCTTCTCGATGTGACTGCCATACGCGATGGATTCGTCAAACTTAAAAATCAGCTCCGGGGTATGGCGCAGCCGGACTCGCTTGCCGAGCTCCGAGCGGAGAAAGCCGTTCGCCTTCTCCAGAGCCTTCAGCGTGTTGTTCTTCTGCTCGTTATCCCCCAGAACGCTTAAATAAACTTTCGCCTGCGACAAATCGTTCGTCACATCCACACCGGTTACGGTAACGAAACCGATGCGCGGGTCCTTCAGTTCGCTTTGGATCAGCTGGCTCAGCTCTTTCTTGATCTGCTCTCCAACCCGTCCAGCCCGAATTTTAGCCATGCCTGTTCACCTCTCTACTTGCGCTCCACCGTTTCCATGATGAACGCTTCAATAACGTCGCCTTCCTTGACGTCATTATAGCTTTCCAAAGTAATGCCACATTCATAACCCTGTGCCACTTCTTTAGCGTCGTCCTTGAAACGTTTGAGCGTATCGATCTTACCTTCATGGATGACGATGCCGTCGCGGATCAGGCGGACTTCGGCGTTACGCGCGATCTTGCCTGACGTAACCATACATCCGGCAATCGTACCCACTTTGCTGATTTTGAAGAGGTTGCGCACTTCCGCGTGGCCGATAACCACTTCTTTATATTCCGGATCCAGCATGCCCTTCATGGCCTGCTCGATTTCTTCAATGACGTTGTAAATGACGCGATGCAGGCGGATATCCACTTTCTCCTGCTCGGCGGTTGCGCCGGCCTGCGGATCTGGACGGACGTTAAAGCCGATAACGATCGCATTGGACGCCGCTGCCAGAATGATATCGGACTCGGTAATTGCCCCTGCGCCGCTGTGGATGATTTTGACGCGAACGCCTTCCACTTCGATCTTGGAGAGCGAGCCTTTCAGCGCTTCGACCGAACCCTGCACGTCGCCTTTGATGATGACGTTCAGGTCCTTGATCTCGCCGTCCTTGATGTGCTTGAACAGATCGTCCAGCGTGACGCGGACGTTGCTGCCAAGATCGGACTGACGCTGGGTGATGGCACGTTTCTCGGCAATCGAACGGGCCTTGCGCTCGTCTTCAAATACCATGAACGGATCGCCGGCAAGCGGAACCTCGGTCAGACCGGTGATTTCCACCGGCGTAGACGGTCCGGCCTCCTTCAAACGGCGTCCCTTGTCGTTGACCATCGCCCGGACGCGGCCAAAGCAGTTGCCTGCCACAAACGCATCCCCGACTTTCAGCGTACCGTGCTGTACCAGCACGCGGGCTACCGGTCCGCGGCCTTTATCCAGCTCGGCCTCGATCACCGCACCGCGGGCGCGTTTGTCCGGATTCGCTTTGTATTCGTTCACTTCGGCGACCAGAAGGATCATCTCAAGCAGATCCTCAAGCCCCATTCTTTGCTTCGCGGATACGTTGACGAAAATCGTGTCTCCGCCCCACTCTTCCGGAACGAGACCGTATTCGGTCAGCTCCTGCTTCACTTTATCCGGATTAGCATCCGGTTTGTCGATTTTGTTCACCGCCACGATGATCGGCAGCTCGGCTGCCTTCGCGTGGTTGATAGCTTCCACCGTCTGCGGCATGACGCCGTCGTCGGCAGCGACCACAATGATCGTAATGTCGGTAATTTGCGCACCGCGCGCACGCATGGCCGTAAACGCTTCGTGGCCCGGCGTATCAAGGAACGTGATCTTCTTATTGTTGATCTCTACCTGATAAGCACCGATGTGCTGGGTGATGCCTCCGGCTTCGCCGCCGGTTACGTTCGTGGAACGGATGGCATCCAGCAGCGTCGTTTTACCATGGTCGACGTGACCCATAATGGTGACAACCGGCGGACGCGACTTCAGATCAGCCGGATCGTCGTTCTCTTCGACGGTCTCGAAGCGATCGTCCTCGACCACGATCTTCACTTCGACTTCGACGCCGAATTCGCCGGCAAGCAGCAAAATCGTATCGATGTCGAGTTCCTGGTTGATCGTTGCCATGACGCCCATCTGGATCAGCTTCTTAATGACTTCGGAAGCGTCCTTATGGAGCAGTTTGGCCGTTTCGCCAACGGTCATGTTGCCGCGGACGATAATCTTCTTCGGCGTGTTGTCGATCTTCTCGCGCGGCGGCTGCTGAGACTGTTGTCTGCCGCGGTTGTTCTTACCGCCGCGATTGTTCCGGTTAAATCCTCCGCCCTGGCGGTTGTCGTCAAAGCGTTTCGAACCGTTGTTATTGCCGCGGTTCTGACCGCGATTGCCGCCGCCGCGGTTATCGTTGCTTCTGGAGAAGTTGTTGTCGCCGCCGGCGTTTCCTTGAGGACCGCGGTTTCCGGTGGATTGCTGCTGCGGGCGTCCTGCGCCCGAGCGCTGGCCGCCACCCTGCTGCGACCCTTGAGGGCGATTGCCGCCTTGACCGGATCCTTGGGGGCGATTGCCGCCCTGGCCGGATCCTTGCGGACGGCCTCCTTGAGAACCTTGATTCCGGTTATTCGATCCGGCACCCGCGCCTTGCGGACGGTTGCCCGATCCATTCGATTGACCTTGCGGTCTGCTTTGCTGAGATCCTGAGTGACTTCTGCGGGAATCTTGCCCGCCCTGCGGTCTTTGCGACCCTGTTTGTGTGGTGTTATTCAATTTATTATTCATACCTACCTGCTTTTCCTGTTGTTTTTGTGATGGGTCCGATCCGGCTGCCCGGCCGCCCTGGTTACGCTGAGTGCCTGCCTCGTTTCTGACCGCGGAAGTGCTCGCCACGGTCTGGCGGTCTCCGCCTTCCCGCTTGGCGGCCGCATTCGACTTAATATCCTTGAAAAATTGTTCCACCTTCGAGACCGCATCATTCTCCATAACGCTCATATGATTGTTAACGGGAATATCAAGCCTTTTCAAAATGGTTATGATTTCCTTACTGCTCATATTAAGTGATTTTGCATATTCGTACACGCGCAGCTTATCTTTACTGTCCTGTTTACTCAATATACTCCACCTCCGAATTATCTCCAAGACTCTTGGAGATCATTTCTGCGAATCCTTGATCCGTAATGGCGAGCACAACCCTTTCGGGCTTTCCAATGCTTGTGCCCAGGCTTTCCCGGTCAAATCCGATCACCAGAGGAATGTTGTATGTTCCGCATTTGTCGCGGAACTTTTTTTGTGTATTGGCTGAGGCGTCAGCCGCCAGCATGACCAGTTTCGCTTCGGAAGACCGGATCGCTTTCAGGACGATTTCGTCGCCGGTGACCACTTTCCCCGCCCGCATGGCAAGACCCAGGCGGGATAAAGTTTTACTCATCAACCGAACGTTCCTTTACGGCCAAAAATTCGTCTTCCACGAGCACAAAGTCATCTGCGAGCTGTTCGTAAATTTCCGGTTTGACATGATGCTTCAGAGCCCGATCCAGTGATTTGTTCTTCTGTGCCAGTTTAAAGCAAGATACTTTGCCGCAGAGGTAAGCCCCCCGGCCCGACTTCTTGCCAGTCAGGTCGATCAGCACTTCATCTTCCGGCGTTTTGACAATACGGATCAGTTCCTTCTTGGGCATCATTTCCTGGCATGCCACGCATTTGCGCAGCGGGACTTTTCTTTGTTTCATGCCGCGACCCCCGTCCTGTTTGGAATTAATCGACGGAGACGGAATCTTGGTGCATTTCACCCGAGGATGTTTTCGGTCTGCCGAATTCCTGTTCCGCCTGGCTCTCACTCTTAATATCGATCTTCCACCCTGTCAGCTTGGCTGCAAGGCGGGCGTTTTGCCCTTTGATCCCGATTGCGAGAGACAATTGATAATCCGGCACGATGACACGTGCCATCTTCTCATCTTCAAATACAATCACTTCCAGAACCTTGGAAGGGCTGAGGGCATTGGCCACATACTCTTCCACCTGTTCGGAATAACGGACGATGTCGATTTTTTCACCGCGCAGCTCATTGACAATGGTCTGCACACGCAAGCCCTTCGGCCCGACGCAGGAGCCGACAGGATCCACTTCCGGGTTGCGGGAATACACCGCGATCTTCGAGCGGAATCCGGCTTCACGGGCGACGGAGCGAATTTCCACGACACCGTCAAAAATTTCCGGTACCTCCAGCTCGAACAATCGCTTCAAGAGCCCCGGATGCGTCCGGGACAGCATAATTTGCGGCCCCTTGGTCGTATTCTCCACCTTCGTGATGTAGGCTTTGATCCGGTCGCCGTGCTTGAACTTTTCGTTCGGCATCAGCTCGTTGAGCGGCAGCACCGCTTCCACCTTGCCCAGATCCACGTAGAAGTTGCGAGGATCCTGGCGCTGGACCGTACCGGTCACGATATCCTCTTCTTTGTCGACGAAGGCGTTATAAATCAGGCCGCGCTCCGCCTCGCGGATCCGCTGCGTAACGACCTGTTTGGCCGTCTGGGCGGCAATCCGGCCGAAATCCCGGGGAGTGACCTCGATTTCCGCAATATCGTCAATTTGGAAATGCGGATTGATCTCGCGGGCGGCAGGCAGGGAAATTTCGGTGCGGGGATCCAGCACCTCTTCCACGATCAGCTTGCGGGCAAACACTTTGATAACCCCGGTATTCCGGTTCATGTCGACGCGAACGTTCTGCGCCGTGTTAAAATTCCGTTTGTAGCTGGAGATCAGCGCCGCCTCAATGGCTTCGAACAAAATGTCCTTGCTGATTCCTTTCTCTCTTTCCAACTCATTCATCGCTTCAATAAAATCCATACTCATTGGAAATCAATTCCCCCTTTCAAAGTGCAGCCTTGTATTTAAAAAATAATCGCCAGTCTGGCGCTGGCAACTTTTGCATACGGGATGCTGTATTCCTTCTTGCCCGCAGAAATGACAAGAACGTCGTCCTCGAACGAAAGAAGCCGGCCTTCAAATTCCTTCTGGCCTTCTACCTGCTCGTAAACCGTTACAAAAACATCTTTGCCGACGGCTTTGGCTACGTCTTCCTTCTTCTTGAGCGGACGTTCGGCGCCAGGGGAGGAAACTTCCAGAAAATAAGCTTCGGGAATCGGATCGTTCTCGTCCAGCTTCCCGCTCAGATACTCGCTGATCATCCCGCAGTCATCAATGTCGATGCCGCCTTCCTTGTCAACAAAGACGCGAAGAAAGTAGTTGCTGCCTTCCTTCACGTATTCGATGTCGACAAGCTCGAAGTTATGCTCATCCAAATAGGGCTGTACCATTTGTTCCACAATTCCTTTGATCTTCGGTGTGCTCAAAGATTATAACCTCCAAGGCTTCAAATATCCTATATACCAAAGAGTAAAGAGTGGGTCGCCCCACTCTTTAAACAACGGTTTTATCTACATGATTACCAAAAAAATTATAACATAGTCTGGCAGTACTGACAAGTATGATGCCTTGACTAAACCTTGTGCAGCAAGGGGTTAGGGCGTTGCACACAAAAGACGGAATTAAAATAACGAAAGCTGGTTGCTCTCCGGAAGCCCCCTGAAGCAGCCCATTCCCGTGAGCAGCTCGATGATCGTCTTGCTCGCTTTGGATTTCTGCTGGAAATCCTCAATGGAGAGAAACTCCCCGTATTCGCGGGCGGCGGCGATGTTCTTGGCCGCGTTATCCCCGATACCGGCCAGCGCCGAGAACGGTGGAATCAGCGATTCTCCGTCCACCGTAAACCGGGTAGCATCGGAACGATACAGATCGATCGGCTTGAACGTAAAGCCGCGTGCGGTCATTTCCAGCGCCATCTCGAGGATCGAGAGCATGCTTTTTTCCTTGGTCGTCGCCTGGAAGCCCTTCTGCTCGATCTCTTCGATTTGCCGGTAGATGGCCTCATAGCCCTGGCAGCACAGCTCGATATCGAAGTCTTCTGCCCGGACCGAGAAATAAGTGGCATAATATTCGATCGGATGGTACAGCTTGAAGTAAGCCGTACGCACCGCAGAAATAACATATGCAGCGGCGTGCGCTTTCGGGAACATGTACTGGATTTTCAGACAGGAATCGATATACCACTGCGGCACCTTGCACCGCTTCATCTCCTCGATCCATTCCGGCGTCAAGCCCTTGCCCTTACGTACGCTTTCCGTAATTTTAAACGCCAGGCTCGCATCCATGCCGGCTTTATAAATCAGGAACAGCATGATGTCGTCACGGCAGCCGATCACCGTTTTGATGTTGCAGGTGCCGTTCTTGATGAGCTCCTGTGCATTGCCGAGCCATACGCCCGTTCCGTGGGACAGGCCCGAGATTTGCAGCAAGTCGGCAAAGGAGGATGGCTTTGACTCAATCAGCATCTGGCGGACGAACTTCGTCCCCATCTCCGGCACGCCGTAGGTGGCCACCGGTGTCCGGATTTGTTCGGGCGTTACCCCGAGCGCCTCCGTTGAGTTGAACATGCTCATGACCTTCGGATCGTTCATCGGAATCGTCGTCGGATCGACCCCTGTCAAATCCTGCAGCATCCGCATCATGGTCGGATCATCGTGCCCCAGAATATCGAGCTTGAGCAGGTTCGCGTCGAAGGCGTGATAATCGAAGTGGGTCGTCTTCCATTCCGCGTTCGTATCGTCAGCAGGGTATTGAACCGGCGTGATGTCTTCCACTTCCATGTAGTCAGGGACAACGACGATACCGCCCGGGTGCTGGCCCGTGCTCCGCTTGACGCCGGTGCATCCGGCGGCGAGCCGGTTCAGCTCCGCTCCGCGCCACTTTTTATGGTATTCCTCTTCGTATTTCTTTGTATAACCGAATGCCGTTTTTTCCGCCACGGTACCAATCGTTCCTGCGCGGAACACACATTTTTCGCCAAAAATCTCTTTTGTATAGTTGTGTGCCGTCGGCTGATATTCCCCGGAAAAGTTCAAGTCGATATCGGGAACCTTGTCGCCCTTAAAGCCAAGGAACGTTTCGAACGGGATATCCTGACCTTCGCCCTTCAGCATTTGGCCGCAGTTCGGGCATTGCTTGTCCGGAAGGTCAAATCCGCTTGGCACGCTGCCGTCCAGGAACCATTCGCTGTGCTTGCATTCCGGATTTTTGCAAATATAATGCGCGGGCAACGGGTTAACCTCGGAAATGCCGAGGAAGGTCGCGACGACGGACGATCCGACGGATCCCCGCGAACCGACAAGGTAGCCGTCCTGGTTCGACTTTTTCACCAGCCGCTCGGAAATGAGATAGTTGGCGGAGAAGCCGTATTTGATAATCGGCTCCAGCTCCTTCTCCAGCCGTGCGACGACAACTTCCGGCAGGTCTTCGCCATAAATCGACCGCGCCGTGGCATAGCAAGTGTTGCGGATTTCCTCATCCGCCCCCTCGATAATCGGCGTAAACAGCTTGTCCGGGAACAGCTCGTATTCCTCAAAGCGGTCGGCCAGATCGTTGGTATTTTTCACAACCACTTCCATCGCCTTCTCCGGACCAAGGAACTCGAATTCCTCCAGCATCTCTTCCGTTGTCCGGAAATGGGCATCCGGCTTGCGGATATCTTTCAGCGGGCTGAAGCCTGTGATGCCGTGAATCGTAATGTCCCGGAACAGCTTGTCCCGCGGCTCCAAGTAGTGCACATTGCCGGTGGCGATCACGGGCTTGTTCAGCTTTTCCCCGATCTCGCACACGGTTTTGATGGCGTTCTTCAGCTCTATTGTGCTTCCGACGAGCCCTTTTTCTACAAGGTGCATGTACATCGTCAGCGGCTGAATTTCCAAAATATCATAAAACTCCGCCACCTCGGTCGCCTCCTCCACCGTCTTGTTCAGCACGGTTTCGAAGAACTCGCCCTTCTCGCAGCCGGAGATGACCAGCAGCCCTTCGCGCATCTCCTCCAGCTTCGATTTCGGGATGCATGGCACCCGTTTGAAATATTCGGTGTGCGACATCGACACCAGCTTGTACAAGTTTTTCTTGCCGATCGGGTTCAGCGCGTAGATTCCGCAGTGGAACGGACGAGAATTGGATAGATCCTTGCCGACGTAATCGTTCAGGCGTTCCAGGCGGGTCAGCCCTTTGATCTTCTCGGCATCGGCCAGCAGTCCGTCCAGAATGCCGGCGAGGGCAATCGTATCGTCAATCGCCCGGTGGTGGCTTTCCAGCGCCACTTTATACTTATCCGCCAACGTGTTGAGGCGGTGGTTTTTCATCGTCGGGTGAAGCAATCTGGCCAGCTCCAGCGTATCCAGCGCCGGGTTGTCCAGTTCCGGCATGCCGAGCCCCTTCAGGGCAGCCTGGATGAAGCCCACGTCAAACCGTGCGTTGTGAGCAACAAGTACGCCGTCACCGACAAACTTGACGAAGTCCTGGATGACGGGCTCAAGCTCCGGCGCATCCTTGACCATCTCGTCGTTAATGTTGGTCAGCTGCTGGATGTGATACGGTATTTTTTCATGCGGGTTAACAAACGTAGCATAGCGGTCGACTTCCTTGCCTTCATGCATTTTGACGGCCGCAAGCTCGATGATTTTGTTGTTCGTGATCGACAGGCCGGTGGTCTCGATATCGAATACGATGTATGTCGCAGACTTCAAGTCCATCGGCTTCGGCTGCATGACGACCGGAACGGAATCGTTCACCACGTTGGCCTCGACGCCGTAAATCATCTTGATCCCGTTTTTCTTCGCGGCTTTCGCCGCTTCGGGATAACACTGCACGCCGCCGTGATCGGACACGGCAATCGCTTTGTGGCCCCACTTGGCGGCTGTCTTGATGTACTGGTCGATTGGCGTCACGGCGTCCATCGTGCTCATCGTTGTATGCAGATGGAATTCCACCCGCTTCTCCGGAGCGTTATCCTTGCGGGTAGGTGGCGCCTGGACTTCGATCAAATCCGAAGGGATCATGACCAGCTCGGGAATCGTCATAAAGCGGTCCATCTCGACGCGTCCGCGGGCTTTCACCCATTTGCCGTTGGCGAGCAGGCTCAGAACTTTGACGTCTTCCTTCGTCTTGGCAAACATTTTCATCTGCAGAGAATCCGTAAAGTCCGTCAGGTTAAACATGAACAGCGTGCTGCCGTTGCGCAGCTCTTTGCGGTCCAGGCCAAAAATCGTGCCCTGAACCGTAATTTTCTTCTCTTCGTCCTGGATTTCCTGAATCGGAACCGGCTGCTCCTTGATATCGTAACCGACCTGAAGAAAGACTTCCTCATCGTCACCCTCGGCTGCGCGCGATTCCGCCTCCATGCTGGAAATCATCTTCTGGATAACCTCACGCTCTTCCTCGAGCTTCTTCTGCTCGAACTCCTCGTACATTTCCCGCTGGATTTCGCCGACTTGAATTTTGACGCGGAGAGGAACCTCGAAGTAATGCGCGAAAAAACGAGTGAGCGCCTGGTCGATCTGCTTCTTTCTCGCCAGCTCCAGCGACGTATTGTCGGACATCGTGACCATCAGGGTTCCCCCGTCCAGCTCATGCTTAGCCCTGGCCATCCAGCCGTTGACGGAAGGTATTTCGCGGTGAACCCACTCCAGGAAAAGGTTCCAGTAAGCGCCGACGATGTCTTTGCGGTCTACTTCGTCTGCATATCTGAACACAAACGACAGCTTTGCAATATGCTGCATTTTCTCCTGAAGCCTCAGACAGAACGTCCGGTACACCTCACCGGGGACCAAGGTTTCCTTCCAAATGGTGATTCTCCATTCCTGATTGCTCCGGCTGATCTCCACCTGTTCGATATGACCATCCAGAAAATAGGGATCCACGATCGCGGGCGGTATTTCCCCCTGCTTCATCAGCAGCTCGAACCGTTTTCTCTTTTCCCCCACGTTTTCCATGCTCTCCTCCCCCTTTAAAGCGCTAATCCATAAACATGAAGAGCCTCTGTTCACAAAAATGTCTCGATCTCGTGCACCGACTCATTTCTGGCAGAAGCTCCTCATTCATTATTTCATCCGGCTTCACTACCGATCCGCCGGGTTCTTCCCTGCTTATGCGGGAAACGAATCAAACTCGCAGCTTGGCTGCCGCAGTATTAATACGCTCTGGCAAAAACGACGGTGTGCTTGGCAGGCTGCCCGCATACCAGACAGGTATGCTTCTCTTCCGCAGGCTCGAAAGGAATGTTCCGGCTGGTTGCCCCGGTCTCTTCCTTCACCTTGCTCTCGCAGGCTTCCGAACCGCACCATCCTGCCAGTGTAAATCCGCGCTGCTGTTCCATGCTGCTCTTCATTTCCTCCAGCGTATCCACCGAATAGAAATGGTCGTTCATAAACTGCTTCGCACGATCGAACATTTCCTTCTGTACCTGATCCAGCATCGTCTGAACTTCTTCAACCAGGTTGGCCTGCTGAACGACCTTCTTCTCGCCGGTAATCCGGGAGACGAGCACGCAGACGCCGTTCTCCATGTCACGTGGACCGATTTCCAAACGGACCGGAACGCCGCGCATTTCGTATTCGTTGAATTTCCATCCCGGGCGAAGGTCGCTGCGGTCGTCCACGCGCACGCGGATGCCTGCCTGCTTCAGCTCGGCGAACAGCTCGTCCGTACGGCCAACGACGGCATCCCATGTTTTCGGCGGGCCGATCGGAATCATGATCACCTGCGTCGGAGCCACCTTAGGCGGCAGCGCCAGGCCGCGGTCATCGCCGTGCACCATAATCATCGAGCCGATCAGGCGCGTGCTTGTGCCCCAGGATGTCGTATGCACGTATTCCTGCTTGTTGTCTCTGCTTAAGTATTGAATGTCAAACGCCACCGCAAAGTTCGTGCCCAGGTAGTGGGAGGTTCCCGCCTGAACCGCGCGCCCGTCCTTCATCATCGCCTCAATGGAGAATGTCTCCACCGCACCGGCGAATTTCTCGGAAGGCGTCTTCTGGCCGGTAATGACCGGAATCGCCAAAAACTCTTCCACGAATTGACGGTACACTTCCAGCATCTTCATCGTTTCTTCGCGTGCTTCGGCTTCCGTCTCATGAGCGGTATGGCCTTCCTGCCACAAAAACTCGCTCGTGCGGAGGAACGGCAGCGTGCGCTTCTCCCAGCGGACGACGTTGGCCCACTGGTTAATGAGCACCGGCAGGTCGCGGTAGGATTGGATCCATTTGGCGTACATGTGCCCAAACATCGTCTCCGACGTCGGACGGATCGCCAGACGCTCCTCCAGCTTGTCTCCGCCTGCCTCAGTTACCCAAGGAAGCTCGGGATTAAAGCCTTCGACATGCTCTTTTTCTTTCTGGAAAAAGCTCTCCGGAATAAAGAGCGGAAAATAGGCGTTGCGATGACCCGTTTCCTTGAAACGGCGGTCCAGATCACGCTGGATGTGCTCCCAGATTTCGTAGCCGTCCGGACGGAAGACGATGCAGCCGCGGACCGGCGAATAATCCATCAGATCGGCTTTCTTGATCACATCAATATACCAGCGGGAAAAATCTTCTCCCTGCGGCGTAATCTCCGTCACAAATTGTTTATCGTTTGACATAAAAATGGACTTCCTCCCAAGTTCACCCCGTTCTAGCCGGGGACATCATTAGTTATCCGTTAATCAATCGTAATATATCATTGTAGGTTACGGCAATCATTAATAGGAACAGCATGGCGAAGCCCACAAAATGGACCATGCCTTCCCGGCTCGGATCGATCGGCTTGCCCCGCAGCGCTTCGACACCGAGGAACACCAGCCGGCTTCCGTCCATCGCCGGGATCGGCAGCAGGTTGAAGATCCCCAGGTAGAGGCTGAGAATCGCCGCCCAATACGTCAGCTGCACGATGCCCTGCTTCGCGATCTGGCCCGTCACCTCGAACGTCCGGACAGGTCCGCCCAGATCGTCCATGTTAAACTGCTTGATCAGTTGGCCGAAGCCCTCGAAAATAATTTTGGTCGTATCGACCATCGCGACTCCCGCTCCGCTGAACGTTTCGCCGATCGACGCTTTGCGGCTTGGCAGCTGCGGCGTAATGCCTACCTTGCCGCCTTCCTGGCCTTCCATTGCACGCGGAGTCAGCGTCACATTAAATACCTCGTCTCCCCGGCGGATCGTCCATTCCATCGGCTTGTCCTTGGATTTGGAGGTCAGATCGATCATTTTCTGATAATCCGCGCCGATCTTCACGCCATCGATCGAATCGATGATGTCGCCCTTCTTCAGGTTCGCTTCATAGGCAGGCATTCCTTTGGAGATGTCGCCGATCTGCACGTACGTCGGATTTTCCAGCGGAATCCCCGCCATCTGCAGATGGACCCCGAAGAGTACGAAGGCCAGAATAAAATTCATCAGCGGCCCCGCAAAAATCGAAAGCGCGCGCTGCCCCACCGTCTTGCTGGCAAACTGGCGGTCTCTCGGGGCTATTTGCGTCTCATGGGATTTGGCGACCAGCATCGCCTTCGGATAAATCGGATACTGCTGGCTCTCGCCGTCCACGTTCAGGCGGACCTTCAAATCATCGACCATATCGATGAATTCCACTTCTCCGCGGATGACGTTCTTTCGGTTGTCCAGCTGATCCAGATATATTTTCTTGACTTCGCCGCCGCTGACGCGGACCGCGATGGTCTGGCCGGGGTGAATTTCCACGATTTCAGGATCTTCCCCCGCCATCCGGGCATAACCGCCAAAAGGCAGCAGCCGCAGCGTAAACTGCGTTTCATTCCGTTTATAAGAAAACAGTTTCGGACCGAAACCGATCGCAAATTCCCGTACCAGTATGCCGGCGCGTCTGGCAAAGTAAAAATGGCCCCATTCATGCACCGTCACGATGACGAAAAACATGAGTACCGTCAAAAATACTACCTGCACCATTTCCAAGCGTCGCATCCCCCTTAATTTGTCTGAGACCGAAGTTTCTGTCGCATCTATATCATCAGATGGATTAAAGCCCGCAGCGCGAAAAGAAGCTCGTCTTTAATTCAGTCTATATAGATTATCATTATTCTCCGGTCCCGCACAAGAGAATCACATTCTCGTCATTTTTTAAAATCAGGGGAGTAGAGTGATGTATTGTTATGCCGCTTGCATGCCCGCTTACAGCTTGGCAGCAAGCAGCCGCGTATTCCGGTCGCACTCCTCAATGTCCGCCAGCTGCGGATTCGAAATGTTGGCGTGCCGGTCAAGCACTTCCTCAATAATATCCTCTATTTGTAAAAACGAAATCTCCCTGTTTAGAAACCGGCCTACCGCCACTTCGTTGGCTGCGTTAAAAGCGGTGGTTGCTGTACCACCCATTTTACCACATTCAAAGGCAAGTCTTAAACAAGGGAACCGCTCCATGTCCATTTCTCTAAAATGCAGCTTGCCCACTTCGGCCAGCGACAGCCGTTTGGCAGGCGAATCCCAGCGTTCCGGGTAGGTCAGTGCGTACTGGATCGGTACGCGCATGTCCGGATTGCCCAGCTGGGCGATGATGCTCGTATCGCGGAATTCCACGAAAGAATGAATGATGCTCTCGGGGTGAAGCAGCACGTGGATCTGCTCATACGGCAGGCCGAACAGCCAATGGGCTTCAATCACTTCCAGCCCCTTGTTTACCATCGTCGCCGAATCGATAGTGATTTTCGCCCCCATCGACCAGTTGGGATGCTTCAAGGCATCCTCCACCGTCACCGATTGGAGCTGCTCCCGGGTCAAATCCCGGAACGAACCGCCGGAAGCGGTCAGCGTGATGCCGGCCAGGTCATCGCGGCGTTCACCGTTCAGGCATTGAAATATAGCCGAGTGCTCACTGTCGATCGGCAGCATATTTACGCCTTTCCGCTTAATGGCCTCAGTGACAAGATGTCCTGCGGTTACAAGCGTCTCCTTGTTGGCCAGTCCAATGTGCTTCCCGGCTTCGATCGCCGCCAGCGTGGAATGCAGCCCCGTGCTGCCTACCACTGCCGTTACGACCGTATCGGCGTCCGTGCCGGCCGCTACCTCCACCAGCCCTTCATTTCCATAGAAAATTTCCGTACTTGGCGAAACCTGCGTCTTCACCTGTTCAGCCAGTTCTTTGGTCGCGACCGAAACCTTCTTCGGTCTGAACTGATGAACCTGCCGGAGCAGCAGCTCCACGTTCGACCCGGCCGCAAGCCCTTCGATTTGAAAATGCTCCGGATGCTTCGACACGACATCCAGCGTCTGCGTGCCGATCGAGCCGGTAGAGCCGAGAACGCTTAATTTCTTCATATTGAACCTTCTCTCGTATTAATAAGGCATCAGCATCATGATATGTACGAACGGAAATACGATAATCCAGCTGTCGCAGCGGTCCAGGATTCCCCCATGACCCGGCAGCAGATTTCCCGAATCTTTGATGCCGTATACACGCTTGTACGCCGATTGGACCAGATCCCCAAGCTGACCGGCCACTGCGCATGCCAGCCCGATCGCCAGGGCTCGTCCGATCGTGAGCAGACCGCCCGACAGAAGCGCAAAGACCGCCGATGTCAACATGGCGATGATAACACCGCCAAGGGCGCCTTCGATCGTTTTATTCGGGCTGATCGCCGGCCACAGCTTGTGGCTGCCAATCCATTTGCCCACGAAGTACGCTCCCGCATCGCTCGCCCATATCGACACCAGCAGCAAAAACGTCCAAAACACCCCGTGCCCGTCCGGGGCGCTGCGGGATTCGGCAATGTACGAAAAGCCGACGCCCACATAAACGGCTCCCAGAAAGAGCAGGGAGGTCATCTGAATGTCCACCTTGTTTTTGGTAACGACGGTTACCAGCAGGAACAGGAACAGAAGCAGCCAGATGACGTGCCCGAGTGGAAGCGGAAAGCTGATATCCAGCAGCTTCCACGGGAACATAAACACAAGCACGCCCAGGTATCCCAGCATGGCCGTACCGCTAAACGGAGATACCCGGGTCATTTTTACAAATTCATAATATCCGATCATTGCCATCGCCAGGACTAGAATGTGGTACGGCAGGCCGCCAAGCAGGCAAAATCCCAGAAAAACGACACCCGCAACAATTCCTGTGATCAGTCGTTGTTTCAACGGTATTCATCCCCCATCAGGCTAAGTCAGTCCGCCGTATCGACGCGTTCTGCGCTGGTATTCAGCAACCGCTTCGTATAAATGATTTCGGTTAAATTCAGGCCAGTAAATATCGGTAAACCACATTTCGCTGTACGCGAGCTGCCACAGCATGAAATTGCTGAGCCGCATTTCGCCGCTCGTCCGGATAATGAGGTCCGGATCCGGCATGCCTCCCGACAGCAAATGACGGTCAATCAACTCAGGGGAAATCTCGTCAGGCGACAGCCTGCCTTCCTGAATCTGTTTACCCAGCTCCTTCATGCAATCCGTCATTTCCTTGCGGCTGCCGTAGTTGAGGGCGAAATTGAGGACAAGCCCGTCATTGCCGGCCGTCCGGCGCATCGCTTCCTCCATGGCATTCAGCGTGTGCTGCGGCAGACCGTCGCGGTCACCCATCATGCGGACCTGCACATTTTTTTGGATCAATTCGTCCAACTCGATCGCCAGAAATTCCTGCGGCAGACGCATCAGAAAGTCGACTTCGTCTTTGGGACGCTTCCAGTTTTCCGTAGAGAAAGCATACAGCGTTAAATATTTAATGCCCAGCTCGTCGGCAGCAATGGTTGCCCGCTTCACTGCCTTCATCCCGGTCTGGTGCCCGACGATTCGCGGCAGCCCTCGACTTTTGGCCCAACGCCCGTTGCCGTCCATAATGATGGCCACATGCTCAGGAACGTTGTCCATGGATCGCTCTGGCAAAAGCTGCGGGTCCTTCTGTTTCCACCACGATCGAACTCGTTTGATCATTCTAGTTCCTCCAAGCGGGTTTCTGCAAAAAAGACACAAACCCCACCATAAAAGGAGGGGCCGCAAGTCTCTTATACTTCCATGATCTCTTTTTCTTTAGCTACGAGCACCTTGTCGACTTCCGCAATAAATTTATCCGTCGTCTTCTGGATGTCTTCCTGATGACGGTGCGATTCATCCTCAGAAATATCGGTTTTCTCCATCTTTTTGATGTCGTCGTTGGCATCTCTGCGAATGTTGCGGATCGCCACTTTCGCCTCTTCGCCGAACTTCTTCGTCAATTTCACAAGTTCCGTGCGGCGTTCTTCGGTCAGCGGCGGAATCGAAAGACGAATGATGTTGCCGTCATTGGCCGGCGTAAGTCCGAGGTCGGACTTCATAATCGCTCTTTCGATATCGGCCAGCGAAGATTTGTCCCAAGGCTGGATGAGCAGCGTGCGCGGATCCGGCGTGCTGATGTTGGCCAGCTGGTTCACCGGTGTCATCGCTCCATAATACTCCACTTGGATCCGGTCAAGCAGTGCCGGGGCGGCGCGGCCGGCGCGCAGTGTGGCGAGGTCTCTCTTCAAAGCGCCGATGGCTTTTTCCATGCGTTCTTCTGCGTGTTTTTTTACCGTTTCTGGCATTAGTCTACGCTCCCTTTAACAATCGTTCCGATTTTTTCACCCAAAACGACCCGTTTGATGTTCCCTTGCTCGGTAACAGCAAATACGATCAGCGGAATGTTGTTGTCCATGCAGAGGGATGATGCCGTGGAATCCATCACACCCAGATTCTTGTTCAGCACGTCCATGTAAGTAAGCTGTTCATATTTCTCGGCCGTACTGTCTTTGAACGGATCGGCGGAGTACACGCCATCCACTTTGTTTTTGGCCATCAGAATCACTTCGGCCTCGATTTCAGCCGCACGCAGGGCAGCGGTAGTATCGGTCGAGAAGAACGGGTTACCCGTTCCTGCGGCAAAAATGACCACGCGGCCTTTCTCCAGGTGGCGGATCGCTCTGCGGCGGATATAAGGCTCTGCAATTTGCTGCATGGCAATCGATGTCTGTACGCGCGTCGGCACGTCGATTTGCTCCAGGGCATCCTGAAGCGCCAGCGAATTCATGACCGTCGCGAGCATCCCCATGTAGTCGGCTGTTGCGCGGTCGATCCCGCTGGAACTGCCGGCGATGCCGCGCCAGATGTTGCCGCCGCCGCAGACGATTGCAACCTGAACGCCAAGATCCACCACTTCTTTGACTTGCTCTGCAATGGATCCGATCGTTTCCGCATCGATACCATAACCGTTCTGACCTGCGAGGGATTCCCCGCTGACCTTCAAGACAACTCGTTTAAATACAGGCTGTTCCAAATGTTTACCCTCCACTTTAAAGACATCACCATATGGCGCCAGTTGCTGCAACTAACGTTCGGCGGGCCCTATCCGGTAAACACCACACCAAACCGATGTCATTCTCTTCAGAAAAAAACGTCTGCTCTTTTAAAAAAGAGGGAACACTGCGTGTTCCGCTCTTCTCTTGTTCTAGTTATAGATGCCGCAAAAAAAGGGCTCTTATTGTTTAACTTGCGCCATAACTTCTTCAACGAAGTTGTCGACTTTTTTCTCGAGACCTTCGCCCAGTTCGTAACGAACAAAGCGGCGGATGGAGATGTTTTCGCCGATCGTGCTGATTTTTTCGTTCAGCAGCTGAGAAATCGTTTTGTCCGGATCCTTAATGAAGGATTGCTCCAGAAGGCAGAACTCTTCGTAGTATTTACCGATGCGGCCTTCAACCATTTTTTCAACGATTTTTTCAGGCTTGCCTTCGTTCAAAGCTTGGGCTTTCAAGATTTCTTTTTCTTTCTCTACTTCTGCTTGAGGCACTTCTTCGCGGGAAACGTAACGCGGGCTCGAAGCCGCGATATGCATCGCGATGTCGCGTGCGAACTCTTTGAACTGGTCTGTTTTACCAACGAAGTCGGTTTCGCAGTTGATTTCAACCAGAACGCCGATTCTTCCGCCAGCGTGGATGTAAGCTTCTACAACGCCTTCCGTAGCTGCGCGTCCAGCTTTGTTTGCTGCTGCAGCCAGACCTTTTTCACGAAGGAGTTCTGTTGCTTTGGTGATATCACCGTTTGCTTCTTCCAGCGCTTTTTTGCAATCGAGCATACCTGCGCCTGTTTTTTCACGAAGTTCTTTTACCGCACTAGCACTTACTGCCATCGAATATTCCCTCCAAATAGGATGCTAATTTTTCAGCCAGGCGTCACACCTGATCTTTGTTTTCATCTTAAAAAAAGGGCAGTGAGAGGTTATCCACCTACCAACCACCCTTTTCATTTAATTCATGTCTATATTACGTAACTGTCGAAACTTAGGCAGAAGTTTCTTCGCCTTGGTGAGCTTCCACCACAGCGTCAGCCATTTTGCCAGTCAACAGCTTAACGGCACGGATCGCGTCGTCATTACCAGGAATAACGTAGTCGATTTCGTCCGGATCGCAGTTCGTGTCAACGATACCTACGATTGGGATACCCAATTTGCGGGCTTCGGCAACCGCGATGCGCTCTTTGCGCGGATCGATGATGAACAGGGCGCTCGGCAGGCCTCTCATGTTCTTGATGCCGCCCAGGAATTTCTCAAGACGATCTTTCTCTTTGCGGAGAAGGATGACTTCTTTCTTAGGAAGAACGGAGAATGTGCCGTCTTCTTCCCATTTTTCGAGTTCTTTCAAACGGTTGATCCGTTTTTGGATCGTTTCAAAGTTAGTCAGCGTTCCGCCGAGCCAACGTTGGTTGATGTAGTACATGCCGCAACGTTCTGCTTCTTCTTTGACGGAGTCTTGGGCTTGTTTCTTCGTGCCGACGAAAAGAATTGTTCCGTTCTCTTCTGCCACGCTTTTCACGAAGTTAAAAGCTTCTTCGACCTTTTTAACTGTCTTTTGCAGGTCAATAATGTAAATTCCGTTTCTTTCAGTGAAGATATATTTATCCATTTTCGGGTTCCAGCGACGTGTCTGGTGACCGAAGTGAACGCCAGCTTCGAGAAGCTGCTTCATGGAGATAACTGCCATCTTCACACACCTCCTAAGTTTGGTTTTTTATTGTGTCCTCCGCTGCTTTCATTTCCCGTCAAGACTCCCCATATGGAAAGCACCCTTTACGAAATCCGACAGCGTGTGTTTTAACACCGTCATTTAATATACCATATCTAAAAGCTCGATGCAACGCCTAAGGGACGGCTTTTTTTACATGCAAAAAACCGTCCAGCCGATTGTCGTTAGCGTGACGGTTTTGTCGTAATTTTAGCGATGATGGAACTGAATTCCTCGCCGGGTGAAAACGTGTATTGGCCGGTCTGGATTTTCGTGCTGATCTTGAGCGATCTGCCTTTTTGCACGAATTGGTCGGCGTCGGCGATGACCCCCGCCTTCTCCAGCTTGCCGGCAACGTCTTCCAAGTTGTTCCCGCTGGCGATTTTCACTTCAACCGCTTTGGCCGCCGGCACAGAAGGCGTTTGCGGCTGCTTGGCTGCTGAAGCCTCACCGGATCCCGGAGTGACCGACTGCGGCTGCTTCGAAGCGGCAGGCTGCTGCGGCTTATCCGGCTGAGCCGGCTGTTTACCCGCGTCCGCGGCCTTCGGCGCCTTCGCTGCGTCACCTTTGGGAACCGAGCTCTGCTCAACCATCTGCTGCTTCCATTCCTCCTCGGTCATCAGCTTGTCCTCCTTGCCGACGACCTTCAGGTCCATCGTCTCCGCCTGCTGCTCAAGCTCTTCCTTCGTCAGGCCGGCAGCTGACGGGACCTCTCCGGCCGGGCGTCCGGCACCCTGCCCAAGGATCATCAGCTGCAGCAGGAGGGCTCCAAGCAGGAGGCCGAGGCCAAGTCCCATCATGAATGTCCGATTTCTGATCACAGCGTCTCCTCCTGTTTCGCAAGCTGAAGAATCAACTGGATTTCGCCGCGGTGCATGCCGGTCATTTTTCCGATCGCATCAATGGATTTACCCGTGTCGTACAACTCGAACAGCTCCGGGTACCTGTCCCTGATCGTTGGCTGCTGCTCAGGCAGCGTCGATTCCGTTCCGTCCTGACCCTCTGAATCTGCACCAGCCGCAGCTGCTGACTCCAGGAAAGCTTCCGGCTCCACGGCCGCGGCCGTTTCACGGCTAACCGTGGCCTGTCCGGCAGGCAGGCTCTCCATTTGCGAAAGTCTGGCATCCTGCTGCGCAACCTGCTGTTCAAGCGAAACGAGCCGCTGACGCATCTCCGACAGCTGTTCCTGCTGGGACAGCTGCTTGGCCGCCATATCCTGCTTCATTTGGGAAACCAGCTCGACGAGCTCGACGTTTTCATTTTCAATTTCGGCCATATACTGCTCCAGTGTAGCCTCGACCTGCTTGACCACGCTGCCCTGCTGGCTCTGCTCCTCCTTCCGTTTAGGAAGCATCAAGGCATATACCAACGCGGCAGCGCCCAATATAACGACGATTAACCAAGGTTCCAAGTAACGGCTCTCCTTTGACTGTGATATTCATGACGGGGCATCGGATCATAGGGACACATCCAGATGATGTCCCTTGAAGGGGTGCTGCGCATTTTGCAGGTCCTCATGCTCCTCTGCCGATGTGCTTGCGGTTTGATTTCGCCGTTGCCTGTTCCGTCCGCCCTCATCCCGTACAGCGGCATCCGCCGCTTCGTCCACCGATTCGCTGCGCTTGCTCATTTCCGCCGTTTTCTTAAGCTGCTGTTCAGCCAAAAACTGCTGATCCTGTGCAGGCCGGTGCTGGAGCTCATTTTGCACCTTCCCGACCTCGCTGGTCCGTGGGATCGCAATTTGCATTTCAACCGCCTTCATACTCATTCGTCTTCCCCCTCTTATCGATAGGAATCGTATCCAGAGTACTTTGCTTCTTTTTAGAGATTGTTCAAAAAGACCGCTTTTGACACCTTTTTGAACTCGCACTTTATATTAAATGTACGGAGCCATCGTAATATCGCCATCATGGTAATAAAATGAAACCCGTTCCGCCGGGTCCTTAATAAATCTGGTGTATCTGCCGATAACTATTTTAGAGCCTCCGTAGACCACTTTCACGACGTCGACGCGGGCCCTCACCGAATCTTCCAATGTTTTCTCGATTTCCAGTATACGTTCTTTCGCTTCCATCTGCTCCCGGTCATTCGATTTCTTGGTGGCGTTCAGTTTAAGCCTAAGCGCCATCTTGTCGGGCGGCAGCTGTCCTGAAGCAGCCAGCTGATTCAACAAATACAATGCCTTGTCCGTCTTGTCCTGCGCCTCCACCAGCTGCCTGATCTTGCCCCGCAGGTCGGCCAGCTCGTTTCTAAGCTCGGGCAGAACCCCCACCTCAATCGTCGTCATGGTGGACATGCTGTTGCCGATGGTTCTGGCAATGACCCGCTCTCCCGCCTGAATGACGCCGCCGACGATCAGCCCTTTGGTAGCGTTGCACAGTACGTTTCTTCCTGCCCGGATGTTGGAGTGCATGATGCTCTGCGAGACGATGACATCTTCCCCGGCGATGACGTTGCCGTCCTGGATGAAAGAGCTTTTTACATGTTGGCCCGCTTTCACATAACCTTTGTTGTAACCGATGATCCCGCTCGTAATTTCAATGGCCCCTTCCGCTTCCAGCTCCGCGCCCTCTACACCGCCGACTACCCGGATATCCCCTGCCGCTTTCACACGGAATCCGGTCAGAACGTTCCCGCGGATGACCACGGTACCGACAAAGTCGATGTTGCCCACACTGTAATCCACGTCCCCATTCACCTCATAGACGGGAAAAACGTTGATTTTTCCTTTATCCGTCGTGGCGATCAGGCCGTCGATGGCGGCATACATGGCTGTGTTTTCCGGGTCGACCACCACATTTTTTCCTACCTTAAAATAGGCTTCTTTGCCGGGCTTGAACGGAATCATTTCCCCGGTAACGCTGAGTCCCGGTTTGCCAGGCTCGGGCGGAATCCGTTTGGCGATCAGCTGGCCCTTCATGACATTGTTGAGACTGATCAGTTCTTTATAGTCCACTCTGCCGTCTTCGGTCTCGAGCGGCCTGTGCTCCTTGTCATCTCTGAGGTTGAAGGCAAACTCAATCCGGCCGTCCTTGCCGCTGACCGGCTGCTCACCGAAGGCAATCGCGGTCCGTCCAAACATGTACTCCTGAGGATGGCTGCAAATCCGGCTCAAGACCGCCTGGTCCATGCCGAACTGGACTTGATGGCTCCTCAAAAAGAGCTGAAGCTCTTCCTCCGTCACCTCAAAATCCTCGGAACGCTTGGAGAACTGCAGATAGGCGACGCTTTTATCCTCCGAAAAGGTAATATCCAAATAAGTTTCAAGCGCAATTGGAGCTGTCAATCGTTTTCCTCCTTTCTACTCGTGCAACGGTTAATCGTTTTGCATCAGTAAATCCCGGTGCTTCTCCAGCGTTGCGCGCAGCCGCAAAATGGCCTTGGAATGAAGCTGGGATATTCTTGAAGGTGAAAGAGACATGACTTCGGCGATTTCGCTTAAAGATAAGTCCTCATAATACAGCAGGGATACGACAGTTCTTTCTTTCTCGGTAAGCTTCTCAATTCCTTTAATGAGAGACTCCCGCAAATAAAACTCGTTGACTTTGTAATCCGGATTTCTGGCCTTGTCGTCGACCATCACGGAAAGACGTGTCTCGGATTCCTCCTCGCGAATCGGATCTTCCAGCGAGCAGAGCGACATCACGGCAACTTCCTGGAGCATTTGGTGAAAATCTTTCTCGGACACGTTTAAATATTCGCTCATCTCCGAGTCCGTCACCGTCCGCAGGTGCCTCTGTTCAAGCTGCTGATAGGCGTCCTCGATCCGCTTGGCCTTCTCCCGGACGGAACGGGGCACCCAGTCCCCCTGCCGCAGAGAATCGAGAATAGCTCCCCTTACCCGGAAAGAAGCGTAGGTCTCAAACTGCAGTCCGCGTTTATAGTCAAATTTGTCAATAGCATCGATCAGCCCCATGACGCCGTTGCTGGCCAGATCATCCTTGGAAACATTCCTTGGAAGGCCGATAGCAAGGCGGCTGGAAACATAATCCACAATGTGGAGGTGTTTCTCGATCAGGGACTTTTTCGCTTCAATATTTCCGTGTTCTTTCCATTGCTCCCAGAGCTCGGCATGATTCAGGTGAGAAGCTTTGCGCTCGCTCATTTCCCCCACCCCCTATTTTTCTGACAGGTGTCGAACGGCTTTCGCCAGTTCTTCCGGATCTTTCGCCGAAACCAGCTTCGGCGGATTGAGTGGTGTAAAGCCTCCCCCATCCTCTTGAACGGAGGCAGGCTTCGGCGTCAACAGATCATTTAACTCATCGCTCTCATCCGGGGTCGTCACATCGAACCGGGCACCCCGCTCCTGTTCGGCTGCTGCCTCCTGCTCCGCTTCGGGAACGCTGACCACACCCCATACCCAGCGGAGCAAAAAGGCGAGCAGAAACCAGATGACAAAGGATATCAGCCCTCTGATCAAGCTGGTCATAAACAGGTTGTTTCCCATCGAGATCAGCAGCGTCAGCACGAATCCGACAGCACCAAACACAAGGTTAAACAACAAATTTCCTTTCATGGCTACAATTCCTTTATACCCATTTGTACACTGCGCACGGACAGGATTCCGCTGCCTGAATCCAGTTCAATGGTTCGTCCGTGACTTCCGCCCGTGTCTTCGGCGATTAACGGGATATGAAGATTTGACAGCATCATTTTGCATGATTCCACATTCCTGGGACCGATTCTCATCGTATCCCCGGTACCGGCCATCAGGAACATTTGCGATCCTCCGGCCATCTTGGCGACAATTCTGGAAGGCGAGGCCCCCATGGCCACCAGCCGCTCCAACAAAGCAGGCACTGCGGTATCCGCATATTTGGCGATATTCAGCTGCCCTTCACGGGCAATGTCTGAGGACGGCAGCATAATATGAGCCATACCCGCAATTTTGAGCAGAGGGTCGTGAAGGGTAATTCCGACGCATGATCCGAGGCCCAGCGTGCGGATGACCCCGGGATCGCGCACGACGTTCATGTCGGCCATGCCTACTTTAACGATGCTTTGCTCTTCAATCATTCTCTAGAGGCACTCCCAGGGCTTGAAAAATTTTCGCGAACGAGTCCGGATCGGGGATCAGAAAGAACTTCCCTTCCACCTCATGATCGCCCTCGAGAAAAGTCGTATCGATCAGCAGCGCATCATCACCCATTTGGCCAAACTGGAGCAGCCCGTAGCTCAGAACGGCGCCGGCCATGTCCATCGCCAGGCCAGGGACCGTCGGGGACAAATCCAGCTTCGTAAAGTCGGCGAGCGAGGACAGGTACGAGCCGGCCAAAATATTGCCGATCTCGCAGAGTGCCGATTGCTCCATCTCATCGAACATCCCGTCCTGGTCGACCTGCATGCCGGCCAGCCTCTTCAGCAGGCTTTTGGCTGCTTCCGGGCTTAGAATAAAGAACAAATTGCCTGGAGCGTCGCCTTCCACCCTCAGAAAAATAGCAATGACGATCCGCTCGGCCCCGCCGACCCTGTCGGCAATCTCTTCAAAGGGAAGCAGCTGCACTTTGGGAACCGCCATATCGACCGGCTTATCGAGCAGGCGGGACAGCGCCGTTGCCGCATTGCCCGCCCCGATATTGCCGACTTCCTTCAGGACATCCATTTTGAATTCCTTAAAATGCTTAAAGACCTCCACAAACTACTCCTCTAAGCTTTCCAGCTGAATGATTTCGCTCTTCTTCAGCACTTCGGACAAGTTCAGCATGATGAGCAGACGGTCATCGCCGATTTTTGCCACGCCGTCCAGGTATCTGGCTTTAATGCCTCCGACGACTTCCGGCGGAGTCTCGATCCGGTCTCTGTTCAGATCGATGACGTCATTGGCCGAATCGACGATAAAGCCGACTTCCATTTCGCCTACCACCACGATAATGATCCGCGTTTGGTCCGTATATTCGGTTTCCGGAAGGCCGAAGCGTCCCCGCAGGTCGATCACCGGAATGACGACGCCCCGCAGGTTGATGACGCCCCTAACGAACGTGTATGTCTTCGGAACGCGTGTAATGGGAAGCATGCGCTCAATCGTTTGGACTTTGTCGACTTCGATTCCGTACTCTTCACTGCCCAGCTTAAATACAATGACTTTGATATCTTCTCCCATGCCCTAAACCTCCTTATTTAAATGCGGCGTATTGCAATTCTGTATCGTCGCCGCACGCCTTCCTTTATCGCAAACCTTCCTATTTAATAAAGACGTTCGGATCCAGAATCAAGGCCACCTGGCCGTCGCCCAGAATCGTTGCCCCTGAAATTCCTTTGATTTGCGGCAGATATTTGCCAAGGTTTTTCAGGACGATTTCGTTTTGTCCGATAAATTCGTCGACGGTCAAAGCCGCCAAACGGTCTCCCTTATGGATGACGATGATCTCGGTTTCGCTTTCGTCCTCTTCATTAAAGTCAGGAACCTCAAAAATGCGGCTGAGCGAAATGAGCGGGATCATCGATCCGCGGAAATCCACCATTTTGTTGCCATGCACCTGGCGGATTTGCTCCTTCTTGACGATGCCGGTTTCCACGATCGAGCTGAGCGGGATGGCATATTTCTCGGATCCCATCTTCACGAGCATCGCGGCGATGATCGACAAGGTGAGCGGCAGCTGCACCGAGAAATTGGTTCCTTTCCCCGGTGTCGAATAAATGGTCACCTGCCCGCCGAGCGAAGTGATCTTTGCCTTCACGACATCCAGTCCGACTCCCCGGCCCGATACGTCGGAGATTTTTTCGGCGGTGCTGAAGCCCGGTGCGAACAGCAGCTGGTGCACCTGCTCGTCCGACATGCCCTTCGCTTCCTCCTCGGTAACGATGCCTTTCTTCAGCGCGGATTTCAGGACGTTGTCGCGATAGATGCCGCGCCCGTCTTCTTCTATTTCGATAAAGACGTGATTCCCGCTGTGGAAAGCCCGAAGGTGTACGGTACCCGTCTCCGGTTTGCCGGCGGCAACCCGGTCCTGGGGCGACTCGATGCCGTGGTCGACCGCATTGCGCAAAAGGTGAACGAGCGGATCCCCGATCTCATCGATAACGGTCCGGTCAAGCTCTGTTTCTGCGCCGGTAATGACCAGCTCCAGCTTTTTATCCAGCGATTTGGCCAGGTCGCGGACCATCCGCGGAAACCGGCTGAACACCGTATCGACCGGGACCATTCGCAGCTTCAGGACGATATTTTGCAAATCGGAGCTGACGCGGCTCATGTGTTCTACGGTCTCGGTCAAAGCATGGTTCTGCACCTCCGAAGCCAGCTGTTCCAGACGTACCCGGTCGATCAGCAGCTCGCTGAACAGGTTCATGAGCACATCGAGCCGTTCGATATCAACCCGGATCGTGCGGGCCGGGGCACCGCCGGTTTTGGCGGCCGGCTTGGCGGCTGCCGCAGGCTTGTTATCCTTGCTCTCAGCCGTTGGCGCAGCGGCTGCCGGAGCGGCAGTGTCTGGTTTCGTTTCTTCGGCCACAGCCGCCGCGGATTGAGCGGATGCCGCCCCCATCTCGGCCATTTGCTGCAGGGATTCGTGATCGAGTTCTACTACTGAGGCTTGGTCAATCTCCGAAACGTTCAAAATTTGCTGTTTGAGTTCGGCAGGATCTTTTTGTGTTATGTAGTAGAGTGAGAAGCTTTTTTCGAATTTTTCCTGCTCAATATCCTGCACGGTTGGATGGGACTTAATGACTTCGCCGGACTTCTCCAGCAGATCAAACACCATATAGGCGCGGACCGCCTTCAGCTGGCAATCGTCCCGAATGGCGACGTCAATATACAGCACGCGGTGCCCTTCCCCTATGGACTGCTGTAAAACGGAGTATTGAAATTCATCAAGCTGGATGGCGGTATTGGTTTCTTGCTTGGCCGGAGCGGAGCCTGCGGACTTCGCGCTGCCGGTGGAAGGGGCTTCTCCGCGAACGATCGCCTGAAGGTCGGCAACGATTGCTGATACGTCGGCTTTCCCTTCGCCGCCCTGGGTGATATCCTCCACCATAGCCTCAAGTGCATCGAGCCCTTTAAACAGCGTGTCGAAGATAAAGTCCTGCATTACCAGCTTTTCGTTCCGTACCAGGTCGAGCACGTTCTCCATTTGGTGGGTCAGCGACGCCAGGTCCTCAAAGCCCATCGTAGCCGCCATCCCTTTCAGCGTATGAGCCGAGCGAAAAATAATCTGGACGATGGAGAGATCATTCGGTGTCTGTTCGAGCAGCAGCATGTTTTCATTCAAGGATTGCAGATGATCATTGGACTCATCGATAAACATGGATAAATACTGATTCATGTCCATTATGAGACACCTCCTAATAAGTTTGCTTTCCGTTGCCTACAGCCTGGACGAGCCCTGCGGCAATATTGTGAAGCGGTAACACATGACTCACGCAGCCAAGTTCCACTGCGGAACGCGGCATGCCGTAAACGATGCAGGTCTCCTCGCTCTCCGCAAACGTGCTGGTAACCCCGGCATCGTACAGCCGCTTCATCATCTTTGCCCCGTCACTTCCCATCCCGGTCATCAGCACCACGTGGCGTTTCAGGGACGGAAGCTCAAGCAGGGATTCGAACATGACATCCACCGACGGACGGTGGCCGCCCACCGGACTCTCCTCCGTCAGCGAGATCATTAGGCCCCGGCTCTGATCCGGTACGATCTTCGTATGATAGCCGCCCGGGGCAATATAAGCGAACCCTGGCTCCAATGTCATTCCCTGCTCGGCTTCAACCACGGTCAGCGGGCTGAACGTATTCAGCCGTTGGGCGAGGGATTTCGTAAAATTGGGCGGCATATGCTGCACGATGACAACGGGTGCCGGAAAATCGGCCGGAATGCCCTCAAGGAGCGTCTTCAGCGCCCGCGGTCCGCCGGTAGAGCAGCCGACCGCAACAAGCTGCGTATACGAGGTTGCTGCCCTGCCCTCCGCTGTCCGGCTGGGCTTGGCGGCATCCGTTCCCGCCGGCTTGGTTGTTTTCGCTTCTTGTGCCGAAGGAGCGGATTCCAGCACCTGGTGCGTCAGTTCGCGTGTTGTCCTGCTACTCGTAGAATCCTGATGTTTCTTTCCTGCTCCAGGCTTGGAAAGCTTCGTTGCCTTGGGCTTGTCAGGCTGCTGCAGGACAACCTCCTTATCGGGAGCGCTCTCCTGCGCGGCTGCCCCGTTACGAAGAACGCCGATTTCTTTTGCCAGGTCCGGGAGCGGCCGCTTCCGCCCAAGCTTTGGCAGGACTGGCGTTGAAACCGGTGCAGCCGCGGCGGGCTTGTTCTTCCGCTTCTCTTCCTCCGCTTTCCAAAGCGCTCTCCGTTCCTTGGCCGCCATAGCTGCCTTCATCTGCTCAAGCAGGGCATCCCGAACGTCATCGATCTGCTGCGCATGCGCTACGGACGGCTTGCGGATAAAATCAAACGCTCCGGCCTCAAGCGCCTTGATCGTCTCCCTCATGCCGGCCTCATTGATGCCGGACAGCATGATTACCGGCAGCGGATGCGCCTGCATAATGACCGTAAGCGCTTCGAGTCCGTTCATCACCGGCATCTCCACGTCCATCGTGACGAGGTCCGGCTGCTGGCTTAAAATTTTGTCTACGGCTTCCTTTCCGTTAACGGCCGTATCAACGACCCGAAATGCGGGATCCTTTTCAATGAGATCGGATACGATCTTCCGCATGAAAGCCGAGTCGTCCACTACTATGACTTTGTATGGCGTCATGCCGCTTGTTCACCTCTGTTCCTTAGTACAGAAAATCATTTTGTACGACGAAGCCATTTATGCATAAACCCTTTGATTCCTGTCAAGGCACTTGGTTCCGGGGGAGCCGGTACGAGCAAGTAACGGTATGCGATCCGCTGCAGATCCTTCGCTGCATTGCAGTTCGGGTATGCAAGGGAAAAGGGAACCTGCTTCTTCACGGCTTGTACAACATGACTGTCATCTGCGATATAACCCAGCATGGTCGTTTCCACGCCCAGAAAACGCCGGGCCGCCATGGCGATTTTGTCGGCGGTTTGAGCCGCTTCCTTCTCATCGCCCGCCCGATTAATGATCAGCTTGAAGGTAACGCCCGGTTCCGCGCCGCTGACCACCTTGATTAAAGCGTAGGCGTCGGTGATTGAGGTCGGCTCCGGGGTGGTCACAACCAGGCATTCATCCGCCGAACGGATAAAATTCAGGTTCTCCTTGGACAGCCCGGCGCCGGTATCGAAGATGATATAGTCCATCTCGTCTGCCAGTCCTTCAATCTGCTCCGTAAAATAAGCAAGATCCTGTTCGGAGAGTGAGAGCAGCTCGGATAACCCGGAACCGCCGGCGATAAAAGACAACGAATGCGGTCCCTTCTCGATGATTTCGCTCGCCGACTTCTCACGCTGGAGTAAATGGTACAGGTTGAATTTTGGCGAGATGCCCATCAGGACATCGATATTGGCCATACCGATATCGGCGTCAAACACCAGCACTTTCCGTCCCATCGCCTGCAGGGCAAGGGCAAAGTTGAGCGTAAAGTTCGATTTGCCTACGCCTCCCTTTCCGCTCGTAACGGTGATCAGCTTGGCGGTTTTCCCCTTTCCGGTCAGCCTGGGTTCCATTCCGGCTTCGGCTCCTCTCCCGCCGGATCCCCGCTGCCGGATCAAATCCCTTAATGCTTGTGCCTGGTCCATCATGGCGCCTCTTCTCCAAGCAGCATACCGCACAGCTTCTTGCTGTCCGGAAGCAGAAGGTCTTCAGGCACGTTCTGGCCGTTGGTCATGTAGGACAGGTACAGCGGGTATTCCCGGATCAGGTTAAAGACGGAGCCGCAGCTTCCGGTCTCATCCAGCTTGGTGAAGATCACCTTGTCCAGCCCATACTTGCTGAAGTGTTCTGTAATCTTCTTCATATCCTGGCTCTTGGATGTCAGGCTGAGCACCAGAAAGGTTTCGCTGTGGTCCGTTATGGCGGAAAACAGGCTTTGCAGCTCCGAAACGAGCAGCTCGTTACGATAATTGCGGCCGGCCGTGTCCATCAGGATGATGTCGCAGTCCTGAAGGCGCTGAAACGCCCGCTGCATATCACCGGGCGACTGCACCACCTCCAGCGGGACATTCAGAATGGAGGCGTACGTCCGAAGCTGGTCAACCGCCGATATCCGGTAGGTGTCGGATGTGATCAGGCCAACTTTCCGGTGAAAACGCAGCAGCTGTTCCGCAGCCAGCTTGGCGATGGTCGTCGTTTTGCCGACCCCCGTAGGACCTGCGACATAGACGATCCGTGTCCGGTTGGCAATGCCTCCGCCAAACCGCTCCGAAAGGAACGCCAGCACCTGGCTGCGTACATGTGCAAACAATTCTGCATCCCCAAGCGTCCGGCCGCTCTCTTCCCAAAGATCGAAGGAGGAGGTTATCCATTTCTCGATGAGGTCGAAATCGACCTCCTGCTGGATCAACCGCTCCTGCAGCTTCTCCAGCACAGCCGGCAGCTGCTGCTTCATCATCGACTGACGGGAGATTTTGGCCATCCACGCCTTCATTTCCTGCAGCTCTTCCAGCAGCTTGGCCTCCACGCTGTTTCTTGCCTCCGGCTCTCTATCCTCTGCCGGCCGAGGCTGTTCAGAGCGGCTGAGCGCTCCGGTGTTCTGCCCCCGTTCCGAAAGAGGGAACGTTACGTTGGAAGGCGGCGTCTCGTTCGCAGCTGCTGATTCCCCATAGCCTGCCGCCTGGGTCACGGCCTGGCCGGATTGAACGGATGTCATCTCCGCCCCCCGAGGCTCCGGACGAGCAGGAGTGGTCTCCGGCTGGGCTTGATCAGCAGAATCCTTGGCGCCGGTTGCGGCAAGGGTCAGCTCGGCGGTCTTCTTGTATGCCTGCGGCACGGCCTTCTGTGGGACGGCCGCCTTTTGAGGAGCCGGGGCCTGCCGCTGTTTCGTTGCTGTATTCGCCTGCTCGTCTGCTTCCACCGCGGCGATGACCTCGATTTTTTTCTTCTTAAACATGCCCAGGAAGCCGCCCAGCTTGGTCTCCTTCGTGCTCAGAATGACGGCATCGCTGCCCAGGTCATTGCGGATTTGGAGCATAGCTTCAGGCATCGTATCGACCACATATCGCTTTACTCTCATAAGTTCACCACTCCGACACTTTGAATTTCTACATTGGGTTCAAGCTCGCTGTAAGAAAGAACCGGAATATCCTGCATGGTCCGCTCAATCACCTGGCGCAAATACATCCGGATGGTCGGCGAGGCAAGCAAAATGGGCTGCTGCCCCGATTGAAGCAGGCGGTTGATCTGCTCGCTAAGCTTCTGGTACACCGTCTGGGTAGATACCGGATCCATCGCCAGATAGCTCCCCTGATCCGTCTGCTGGACGCTGTCGGCAATCTTTTTCTCCAGCGTTGGCCCTACTGTAATGACCTTGAGCGTCTCGCCTTCCCTTGAGAACTGCTGCGTAATTTGCCGGGATAATGCCTGCCGCACATACTCGGTCAGCACATCGGGGTCTTTCGTATATTGGCCGTAATCGGCCAGCGTTTCAAAGATCGACACCAAATCCCGAATCGAAATTTTCTCACGAAGCAGCTTGGCCAATACTTTCTGAACATCTCCGATCGACAGCACCGACGGGATGAGCTCGTCGACGAGAACCGGATAATTTTCGCGCAAATTGTCGACCAGCGTTTTCGTCTCCTGCCGTCCAAGCAGCTCGTGGGCATGCTTTTTGATCAGCTCGGTCAAATGGGTCGCCACGACGGACGGCGGATCCACTACCGTATAGCCCGAAAGCTCCGCGCGATCCTTCGTCGCTTCGTCAATCCACAAGGCCGGGAGTCCGAAAGCTGGTTCCAAAGTTTCAATTCCCGTGATCGATTCGTCATCGTAACCGGGACTCATGGCCAGGTAGTGATTTAATAGTAATTCACCGCTTCCGACGGTATTCCCTTTAATTTTGATGACATATTCGTTCGGTTTTAGTTGAATATTGTCGCGGATCCGGATCACCGGTACCACAAGTCCCAGCTCCAAGGCGCACTGCCTGCGGATCATAATGATCCGGTCAAGCAAATCTCCGCCCTGCTGTGTATCCGCCAAAGGAATCAATCCGTAACCGAATTCGAATTCGATCGGGTCTACCTGCAGCAGGTTGATGACACTTTCCGGACTGCGCACCTCTTCGATCTGCTGTTCCTCTTCCAGCTGTTCCACCTCGATCTGCTTTTTGTCCATGTTCCGCTGCATCCGGTAAGCGGCAAAGGCGAGCAGCCCGGCCAGCGGAAGCGTCGTGATGAGATGAATCGGAGTAAACAGCCCGAGGAGGGCAATCGTCGCCGCCACAATGTACAGCAGCTTCGGGTACGACAGCAGCTGTTTGGTCAGATCGTTCGCCAAATTGCCTTCCGAAGAAGAACGCGTCACGATCAAACCGGAAGCCGTTGAAATTAAGAGTGCGGGAATTTGACTGACCAGACCATCCCCGATAGTTAATACCGAGTAGGTGGACATCGCATCCTGGAAGGACAAGCCCCGCATGGCGATCCCGATAATAAAACCGCCGACCAGGTTGATCAGCAAGATGATGATGCTCGCAATCGCGTCCCCTTTAACGAACTTGCTCGCACCGTCCATCGCGCCGTAAAAGTCCGCTTCGCGTTCCACTTTGCGGCGCCGCTCCCTGGCCTGCTGCTCATTGATCATGCCGGCGTTCAGGTCGGCGTCAATGCTCATCTGCTTGCCGGGCATCGCATCGAGTGTGAACCGGGCGGCGACTTCCGCCACGCGTTCCGATCCCTTCGTGATGACGATGAACTGCACGACGACCAGAATCAGAAAGACGATAAACCCGACGGCGATTTCCCCTCTGGCGATCCAGCTGCCGAACGTTTTGACGACGTCTCCGGCAAAGCCCTCGGACAGGATAAGCTTGGTCGTCGAAATGTTCAGCGCCAGCCGGAACAGCGTCGTAATGAGCAGAAGCGAAGGGAAAATGGAAAACTGCAGCGCTTCCTGCGTATTCATCGCGACGAGCAAAATAATGAGCGCGAGCGAAATATTGATGACCAGCAGCACGTCGAGCAGCCAGGACGGGATCGGAAGAATCATCATCATTACAATGCCGATGACGCCGGTCAGTATCGTTATCTCTTTTAATTTCAAAGCTTCCTTACCTCCGATCCCTTATCTCACTTTGCCTTTTAATTTATATACATAAGCCAGTACTTCAGCCACGGCTTGAAACAAATCGGCGGGAATCGAGTCCCCGATCTCCGCCCTTTGAAACAGCGCACGGGCCAGCGGCTTGTTTTCCATCGTAATCACGCCGTTTTCCTTGGCGATCTCCTTGATCCGCAGAGCCACAAAATCCTGCCCTTTGGCTACGATTTGCGGGGCTTCCATGTTCGAGCCCTCGTACTTCAGGGCCACCGCGAAGTGGGTCGGGTTCGTGATGACGACGTCGGCCTTCGGCACTTCCTGCATCATCCGCTGCATCGCCATCCGGCGCTGCCGCTCCCTGATCTTCCCCTTGATCAGCGGATCCCCCTCCATTTTTTTATATTCATCTTTAATGTCCTGTTTCGACATCCGAATGCTTTTCTCGAACTCATACTTTTGATACAAAAAATCCAGTGCGGCCATCACAAACAGGGCGGCCCCTATTTTTAGGCCGAGCGTCATCGTCAAACTGGCCACAAAATGAAACGTCTTCTCGATATTAACCTCGGACAGCTTGCCGATATCCGCGATAGCTCCTCTAAGCGTTTGATAAACGAGAAAGCCGATGATCACCAGCTTTAAGATCGATTTCGCGAACTCGACCAGAGAACGGACCGAGAATATATTTTTAAACCCCTTGATCGGGTCCAGCTTGCTGAATTTGGGCTTCAGCGATTCCCCCGTCAGCATGAAACCGACCTGCATCAAATTGGCGGCGAGCGCCATGACGACGACGGTAAGAAACACCGGCGCCAGCAGCAGCAAAATGTCGATGCCGTATTCCACGGCGAGGCTCATGACGTTGTTAATCGACAAATCCATGGTCAGGCGGTTCAGAAAAATGTCCTTGAACAGTCCGACAAGCCGCTCCTTGAACGATGAGCCGAACATGAGAAGGCTGAAAAAGGAAGCCAGCAGAACGACCGCGCCGGTTAAATCCTGGCTTTTGGCGACCTGGCCCTTTTTCCGGGTATCCTGCCGCTTTTTCGGGGTCGCTTTTTCGGTTTTTTCTCCGCCAAACAGCTGCAGATCCAGGGGATACCTGTAGGACACGTTCCTTCCCTCCATCCTCACATTACGCAGGCTTGTGACCGATAATCCCCAGAAGCGTCTGCATCGACTCAAACATGATTCCGAACAAGTCGCCGAAAATATAGGAAAAGCTCGGTACCAGCAAAAACAGAATCATCAGTCCGACAATAATTTTCAGCGGCATCCCGACGGCAAATACGTTGAACTGCGGTGCGGTGCGTGCCAGAAATCCCAGCCCGATGTCAGTCAGGAACAGCGCTGTGACGAGCGGAGCCGACATTTGAAAGGCAAGGACAAACGACTGGCCGAACGTCTTGATCAAAAATTCCGACAAGCTGCCGTCCGCCATTCTCATAAACAACTCGTTGGAAAGCGGAACCCAGTCATAGCTCCGGATGATGCCGTCCAGCAAATAGTGGTGCCCGTTCATCGTCAGAAACAGCAGCAAGGCGAACATGTATTTGAAGTTGCCCAGCATTGGCGCTGAGGTGCCCGTCATTGGATCCAGCACGTTCGCGATCCCGAAGCCGATCTGGATGTCGATGAAGGAGCCGGCCGTCTGGATCACCATAAACAGCACATAGGCAACGAATCCGAGCAGCAGCCCGATCAGCACTTCCCTGATGATCAGGAGGACGTACGTCACATCTGCCGGAACGCTCTGATGCACGCCATATGTTAGGTACACAAGCGCAGATACGAAAAAAGCGATGCCTATTTTGAAAATATTCGGGACTCCTTTAGAAGAAAGCACCGGAACGACAACAAAAAAGGCTGTAATTCGACAAAAAATAAGCATAAAAACCGGCAGACTTTCCAGCAGCATGTTCATGAATAAGTCCGCCTATCCGATATATTTGTACAAGTTGTCCAAAATGTTAAAAGTGAAGTCCACCAGCGTCGTCAGAATCCATGGCCCAAAGAAAAGAATCGCCAGCAGTACGGCCACGATCTTTGGCACAAATGCCAGCGTCTGCTCCTGAATTTGGGTTGTCGCCTGGAAAATGCTGATCACCAGACCGACGATGAGTCCCAGCAGCAGCATGGGCGCACTGACCTTCAGCACGGTATATACCGCCTGGCCGGCGAGACCGATAATAAATTCCGAATTCATGGCTGAACATCCCGCCCCTTCTTCATACTCATTCAGGTATTAAAGCTCATCAGCAGCGACTTGACGACCAAATACCAACCGTCCACCAGCACAAACAGCAAAATTTTAAACGGCAGCGAGATCATGACCGGCGGGAGCATCATCATGCCCATCGCCATCAAGGTACTGGATACGACGATATCTATAATGAGAAAAGGAATAAAGATCATGAATCCCATCTGAAAGGCCGTTTTGAGCTCGCTGATCGCGAACGCCGGCACCATGACCGTGAGCGGAATGTCCTTGTAGGTATTCGGCTTTTCGATCTTGGTATACTTCATAAACAGCAGCAGGTCCTTCTCCCTTGTGTTGGAGAACATGAACTTTTTCATCGGTTCCGCCGCTTTGTCCAAAGCCTGCGTCTGTGTCAGTTCTCCTTTTAAATACGGCTGCAGGGCCACATCATTGATGGAGGAAAAGGTTGGCGTCATGACAAACAGCGTCAAAAAAAGAGCCAGCCCTACGATGACCTGGTTAGGGGGCATCTGCTGAGTTCCAAGCGACGTTCTGACAAAACCGAGCACGACCACGATCCGCGTAAAACTGGTCATCAGCACAAGCAGCGCCGGCGCGATGCTGATGACCGTGATGAGAAGCAGAATCGAGAGCGAGCTGGTGCTTGGCTTCCCTCCGGAGTCCCCTACCTGGATATCGATATTCGGTATCGGATCCGCAAAGGCGGCCGTCACCGAGAGCAGGCTGATCAATGTAACGATGATACAAACGAACAAAACCTTCTTTTTCATGGCTCCCTCAACCGATCTGTAGTATTGTCTTCCCGCAGGAGCTCTTCCATCTTCTCTTTACGGTTTGACATCCGGCGCAGCTTCTCGTCAAATACTTCATGAAATTCCGGCGTTTCCTCCAGGCTGATCTCCTCGGATACCGGACCCGTTTTGCGCAGCTTTGCAGCAAGCTTGGCCACCAATGGCGATAACCCGTTCTGCGAGTATGCCGGATCCTGTTCAAACGATGCCAGGATGACGGCGACCTCGTCAGGGTCGGTAATTTTATCGACGAGGCGAATATCTTCGCCTACGCCGACCAAATATACGCTGCTGCCGATTTCAATGACCTGGAGCGATTTGTTCGGCCCCAGCCCGACAGCCCCCAGCGTCCGGATCGAACGGCTGCTGAACCAAGTTTTATTTTTCCGGCCGAGAAAACGGATCAGAAGAATAATGAGTGCAATAATCACCGCCAGGACGATGATGACATAAACCAGGCTGAGAGCGTAATTACCGGAGCCGGGAAGCGGCGTATCTGGATTACTCATCTAAAGTCCTAAACTCCCAGCGTCTTATTGATGGCTTCAATAACGCGGTCGGTCTGGAACGGTTTGACGATAAAATCCTTGGCGCCTGCTTGGATGGCGTCGATGACCATCGCCTGCTGCCCCATGGCGGAGCACATGATGACCTTCGCGGCCGGGTCGATCTTTTTGATTTCTTTCAGCGCGGCGATCCCGTCCATTTCCGGCATCGTAATATCCATCGTAATCAGGTCCGGACGAAGCTCTTTAAACTTCTCGATCGCCTGGGATCCGTCCTGGGCCTCTCCGACTACCTCAAAACCGTTTTTAGTCAAAATATCACGGATCATCATTCTCATAAATGCAGCGTCATCCACGATAAGAATTCGATTTGCCATTGATTAAAAATCCTCCCTAAATTTTGCTATTGTAATTTTTGTATTCGGTCCCACTGGCTGAGAATATCCGTGACACGCACCCCGAAATTTTCATCGATAACGACAACCTCGCCTTTGGCGATCAGCTTGTTGTTGATCAGGATGTCAACCGGTTCGCCCGCCAGCTTGTCCAGTTCGATGATTGAACCTTGAGACATTTCCAGGATATCCTTAATTTGCTTCTGGGTCCTTCCTAATTCTACGGTGACTTTAAGAGGAATGTCCATCAATAAGTTTAAATTATTTTGATCGACCTGGCCGAACGAGCCACCTTGTAAATTCGCAAATTGCACAGGCTGCACGTTGACGTTGCGGTTAGGCATAGACCCGTAATGCTGCGGCATGGCCGCATAAGGATTCTGCATGTTCGGATCGTACGCTTGCCCCGGCATGGAAGCGGGCATCCCGGCAGCTGGAGCACCGTAGCCCGGCGCGCCGGACGGCATTCCGTAATCCTGCTGCTGCGGAGCCGGCTGACTGGCTGACGGAGGCGGGTAAGAGGCCTCAGGCTGAGATGCCGGCCGCTCAGGCGCTTCAACCGCTGGAGCCGCCTGCTGCATCGACTGCTCCGCCTCGTCCGAACCATGGATCAGCATGCTGACCATATCCTTGGCGAACTGGACCGGAAGCAGCTGCATGATCGTGGAATCGATCAATTCTCCGATTTTGAGCCGGAAAGAGATCTTGATCAGCGTCTGCTCGGAAGGCAGGCTGTTGACCCCGTCGCCGTTGGCCATGTCCAGAATGTCGATGCCTGGCGGCGAAATATTGACGAACCGGTTAAATATCGTCGACATCGAAGTGGCCGAAGAGCCCATCATTTGGTTCATCGCTTCCTGAACCGCGCTGATATGGATTTCGTTCAGCTCCGCATCCTGCGGATCACCTTCTCCGCCCAGCATCAGGTCGGCGATGACCTGCGCGTCACGCGTTTTAATAACCAAAGAGTTGATCCCTTCAAAACCGTCCACATACGTGACATGAACAGCCACATGGGGCTTGGGGAACTCTTCCTCAAACTGGCTGCGGGTAATGATGGACACCTTCGGCGTCGTAATGTCCACCTTCTTGCCCAGCAGCGTCGAAAGTGCAGTGGCTGCACTGCCAAACGTAATGTTGCCGATCTCTCCCAGTGCATCTTGCTCCAGAGGCGTTAAATAATCGTCTACCGTCGAACCCGCATTTCGGGAGAAGTCGGCCGCTTCGGTCTGTTTCAGCAGGGCGTCGATCTCTTCCTGGGATAAATAATCTTTACTCGTCAAGTTCCTCAGCTCCTTCGCTGACAATTTCGTCGATTTGCACGGCCACGCGGTCTTTGACGGTACCCGGGCTTCCTATAAACTTCAACCGGTCACCAACCTTGATTTTCAGTCCCGAATGTACCGGCTTGGCCAGGCTGATGACGTCCCCTACATTCAATCCCAAAAACTCGGATACGGAGATATAAGACTCCCCAAGCTCGGCGATCATGCTCAGCTTGGCTTGGCTGATCCGGTTTTTGAGCGACTCGGCTTCCTCCGGCACGCTGGACTTCTTCTCCGATACAAACCACTGATGGGCCGAGAGCTTCGACATGATCGGCTCCAGCACTACATGCGGAATACAGAGGTTAATCATGCCCGTCGTATCGCCGATTTTAGTGCTGAGCGAAATCAGGGCGATGGTTTCGTTCGGTGAGACGATCTGCATAAACTGCGGATTCGTCTCCATCGCTTCCATCCGCGGAGAAATATCCAGCACCGTTTTCCACGCTTCCGCCAAGCTCTCGAACGCCCGGCTGAAAATCCGCTCCATGATCGTCGTTTCGATTTCGGTGAGCGAGTTGATTTTGGAAGGAGCGTTTCCGACTCCGCCCAGCAGCCGGTCCAGCATGGCATAAGCCACGTTGGGGTGTACTTCCAGCACCATTCTTCCTTTCAAAGGTTCCGCCTCAAAAATATTGAGAATCGTCATCTTCGGAATCGAGCGGATAAATTCGTCATAAGGAAGCTGCTCAACCTGAACCACGTTAATTTGAACAAACGTCCGCAGCTGTGCGGAAAAATAGGTCGTCAGATAACGCGCGAAATTTTCATGAATCCGTGTCAGACTTCGGATATGATCCTTGGAAAAGCGGACGGCCCGTTTGAAATCATAGGAACGGATTTTTTTCTGGGTCTCTTCTTTTTTAAGTTCCTCCGCATCCATTTCACCGGACGACAGTGCGGCGAGCAGGGCGTCAATCTCATTTTGCGATAATACATCAACCAATCATCTCACCCCCTTACGGTTTCCGGTCGTTATGTTACAGCGGCGTCAAAACAAAGTTCGTGATGGAGATTTGCGTCAGTTTCCCTCGTGTCAAGGTTTTATTGATCAGATTGATCAATTTTGCGCTTAATTGGTCTTTTCCTTTGGAGCCCTTCAGTTCCTCGGGTCTCGTATCGGCGAGCGTCTTAATAATGATGGGCTTGATCTCGAATTCTTTGATCTTATCGAATTCTTCCTTCGATTTTTTGTCGTTCAATTGGAACGCAAAATTCATCAATACGATATAATCCTGATCCGCGAGATTGGTCTTGATATCCGTAATCTCCGAAGTGATTTCCACAAGCTCGTCTGCCGATAATTTTGGAGCCTCGATCGTTTGGGCGGCCGATTTCGTTTCGTTTGAACTGCTCCCGAAATATTTATCCATCAGCAAAAATGCGGCAAGCACGATCAGTGTAATCGCCAGCAGTATCGTTATTAGCCAGGGCAGCATCTTTTTCATGGGGATTCCTCCGTTTGTTGCACTTTAATAGTTGCGTTGTGAACGCCGATTTCCTGATTGTATTGCTTCACCAGGGAAATGACTTCCGCCGCTTTTTCCAAAACAATCATTCGTTTGCCCGTAACCAGGGTAATATACGTGTCCGGCGTTTCTTCCACTGTTTCGATAAGCAGGGCATTCAGCCATAATGGTGAGCCGTTTAACCGGGTAACTAAAATCATAGCAGGCCTCCTATGGAAATCGGAGGAGGACAGGCCTCCCCCGTCACTTCACTTTACTAACGCTTCAGATTGACGACTTCCTGCAGCACCTCGTCGGAGGTCGTAATGATCCGCGAGTTCGCCTGGAAACCGCGCTGGGCGACGATCATTTCGGTGAATTCGCCGGTCAGGTCGACGTTGGACATTTCCAGCTGACCTGCAACGATCGCACCGGTTCCGGTGGCTGCATCATTTGCTTCTCCTGCTTCAAAGTCTCCGTCTGCGATAGCGTTTGGCGTAATACGGTACAAGTTTCCGCCGATTTTCTCGAGTCCTTCCGGATTCGTGACTTTGCCTACGCCAATCTTAAGGGTCGTATCGGTTCCGCCATCTGCCAGCTTTTGAATGATAGTGCCGTCCTGAGAAATGGAGAACGAAACGGCATCCCCAAGGTTAATCGGAGCTCCGCCTGAATCGCAGACAAACATCCCGTCCGACGTAACCAGATTCTTCAGTGCATCGACGTGAAAATCACCTGCTCTGGTAAGAAACGGTGGATCCTGATCTTCGGTCATGCTTACAAGAAAAAAGCCGTCGCCGTCAATTCGCAGGTCCGTCGGGTTGTTCGTCGTCTGCGCGCTTCCCCCGGTGTGCAACGTATCAATCGATCCGATCGACACGCCAAGCCCAATTTGCTTGGCATTGACACCGCCGTTTTCACCCTCAACCGGCGCGGTCACGCCAGATACGGTCTGGCTCATAACATCCTTAAACATGACCCGGCCTGCCTTGAAGCCGGTCGTGTTAACGTTGGCGATATTGTTGCCGATTACGTCGAGTTTGGTTTGGAATCCGCGCATCCCTGAAACGCCTGAATACATCGATCTCAACATGGGTCTGTTTCCTCCTAGGTTTGTGAAATGAACTGCGTCAGTCGGTCAGCAGTTCCCTGGCTTTCCGGTTCGGGCCAGCCAGCTTACGACAGCACAACCGCGCTGTCGATTTGGGTAAACACGTTGTCTTTCATCGATTTGCCGTCCATCGCCGTGACGACCGTCCGATTAGGAACGTTGACGATGAGCGCCATATCCTTCATCAGGATCAACGATTCCTTGCTGCCTTTGGCGGCAGCCTTTTCAACGGCTTGGTTCAGCTTGTCCAGCTGTTCCCCTTTGATCTCGATCCCTCTTTGCTCCAGCCGCTTGGCCGCATGATTGCTGAACTTGAGCAGGCTTCCCTGCAGCAGTTCATCAAATGACGTCTGGGACGAGGCGTCCGGCGTTGCGGCCGGTTTCGAAGTCTTGACGGGTGCGGCCGGATATATCCTTCCGGGATAGAGCTGTCCGATCGTCATCCGTTCGTTCATGCCGATTCCCCGTTCCCGCCTGTCGTGCCCTCTCCTGCCGCTGCGCTTGCTGCCTCGGCGCCTGTCTCTCCGGTTTCAGAGGCGCTGCCCGCAGAACCTTCTGCCGTGCCGCCCGCATTCGACGCACCGTCAGTTGATGGCGTTTCGGTATCAGCCGGAGGAGTACCCTCTTCCTGCTTGGCATTCATGATTTCGACGATCTTCGTAATCGGAATCGCTACCGACCCGACGGAAGCGTACTGAACGCCGTCCTTGACGATAATCGAATCCACGATGCCCGTTTTGATCTCAGACGTACTTTCGCCTGATTGATCGGAGCTGCTTCCGCTATCGACCCAGCTGATCTGTTTGCCGATCAGTCCCGATACGTTGCCAAGGGACTGACTCATGGCGTTCAGCTGGCTGGAAATGTTCATCAGCTGCTCGACCGAGGTGAATTGGGCCATCTGGGCGATAAATTCCTTGTCTTCCATCGGCTGCATCGGATCCTGGTTTTTAAGCTGGGTCACCAGAATGCTCAGAAACTGGTCCTTGCCGAGCGTCTGCGTCTTCGTGCTGGCCTTCTGCACGTTGGAAGCCGAGTAGTTAGGCCAAATGTTGCTTGTCGATACGATATCTGACATGGTTGTTCACCTCCGTTTTTACGCTTTGGCTGTAAACGTATTTCCTTGGTCCGCCTGCTGCCGGGCAAGCCATTCATTCAGCTCGTCTCCCAGCTCAGCCACGGTCAAGGCATCTTCGGAGGAAGCGTCCTTGTCCTTTTGCCGGCGGTTCGGCTGCTGCTGACCCGATTGGGATTGACGGCCGTCGTGATACATTTGGGACTGCAGCGAAGGGTTTTGCGTTACCACAAGTTTCTCAACCTGCACACCCTGCGATTGCAGCGTACTGCGGAGCTGACTCATCTGCTGTTCCAGCAAATCCTTGGCTCCGGCGTGCTCGGTCGTAAATTGGGCAACGAGCTGTCCATTTTGCATCGTCAGCTTAATGTCGACCTGGCCCAGGTGTTCCGGGTACAGCGATATTTTCGCTTCCGAGATGCCTTCTTGCTTCACGATTTCCAGCTTGTTTACGACAAATGTGCTCATTTCTTTGGCAAACTGCGTAACGGGCACCGCTTGCGCCGCTGCTTTATGAGGCGACTGAATGCCTTCTTTCATCACGAGATGCCCTGCCGTTACCGTTGTCTGGCTGGTAAGCGGATCCTCCGGCTTCGCCGCCGCTTCCACCTCTTCTACGGAAGAAGGGCTTGCAGCGGATGCTGCTGTTTGCGCATCGTCATTCGGCTGCTGTCTTGTCAAGATCGTACTCAGCACGGCCTTGCCGCTTGCAGCGGATGCAGTATCGCCTGCCGGCTGCTGCCGGATCGCTTCCAACAACGCGGAGATGCGGCTGGCTTGTCCTTCCGCTTTAGGCTGGAACATTGGTGCCGTATCCTGTGGTGCTGCCGATTCCGAGTCCTTAACCAGAGCCGCCGGTTTGCTTTTCCCAGGAGCTGTGGCGTTCTGAACCAGGTTATGGAACGTTTCCAGCAGTTCTGCCGCCTGCGCCGTGGTGTCCGCCCCCGTATTTGGCTGCTGCAGCACCGTGATCAGCTGGGCCAACGCATCCTGTGCGGCAAACCGTGCCGTCGCCGGGTGTCTGGCCAGTGCCGTCAAGGCTTGATCGCCCTCATTAGCCGGGGTGTCTTCAGGCTGTGCTTCGCCGTTTCCTTGAACGTTCAGCAGCAAGGTGGTTACCTGCTGAATCCAGCTTTGCAGGGCGCTCAGCACTTCAGGGTCTTCGGCAATCGCTTCATCCAGCTGATCGGCATCCAGAAGAAGGCTTTGCAGCAGGGCTGCGGTGTTCTGCTCATCACTGTCCCCGTTCCCTTGAACCGCCGTCGTTTGAGCATTTTTCAGCAGTCCTTCCAAAAGTGACGCCGCGCCGTTCATGGCCGAAGCTTCCTGCGAACCGCCTGCTGTACCTGTCATCAGCTGAGTCAACGAGACTCCAAATGCCGGTACCAGTGCCGTTCCCGCCGAGGCGTTTGCCGCACCGCCGCTTGTTCCCGCTGTCTTCGCTCCGGCTGACGCACCTGCGGAAATGTTTTGAAATATCAGGCTCATCTTTGTTTTCACCTCCTTTCGCGTGCAGTACTACATTCAAGTACTCTGTTGAAAAGAAGCTCTGGTTGAAAAGAATCACTACTTGCTGCTTAGCAGCTTGTTGAGAATGACAGCGCTCGTCTTCTGGTCTGTTTTGCTCATCGAATCCAAAATGCTTGACCGTGTCGAATCTGCCACGGAGCCTAGAATCGTCAGTACTTTGTCCGGACTGATCTTGTACATGGCCAGCAGCAGATTGGCCGCGCTGTCCGCGTTCATCGACCCGAACGTCTGGCTGATTTGAGCCTTGTCCAGCCCGGTTGACGACGGTGTCGTCTGCGCGGCGCTGTCCTTGTTCACTCTGGACTGAAGCGCCGCGATCGCCAAATCGCTGGACGATACGGAATCCTTCATTTTCAGCGTGATATCCGCCGCCATCTTCGGATCCATCTTGGCGAGGATGTTCATTCGGCTGTCCGCATCCATAGCGCTAAGCAGCTGAACGACCTCTTCCGTGGTCATATTCTGCAGAATTGGCGCCGCTTTGCTCGGGCTCATGCCGGCGTACATTTTCGCCAAGTTTTTGACCTGCTTCTCGTAATCGTCGGCGGTATTTCCCGCCTGTGCATCCGCAGACTGCGCGCTGCTCTCTTGGAGCTGATCGATCTGCGTCTGCAGCGATTTGATTTTACTGTCCTGCTGCTTCTGGTCTTCCTTAGCCTTCTGAAGGTCCGCTTCCTTGGCTTCCAGCTGGCTTTTCAGCTCCTTGATCGTAGCGGTCGCGCTCTCCACCTGTGCTTTCGTTTTGTCCAGCTTGGCCGCTGCCGGATCCTTGACCGGGTCAGGAACCCAGTTTTTCACAACCGGAATTTTGTTGGCAACACCGAGCACTTCGTTCCGAACGTTGGTGTTCAGCAGCATCAGAAGCACGCCCAGGAGCACCACCGTAAAGATGATTGGTATAACAAGAAACAAAAACCGTTCAAATCCCCCTGTTGATTCTTTCTCTAATTCTTCAAAACCTGTTCTTGCCACAGTTGTTCCACCCCCAAGCCAGCAGCTCTATATCACGTTCACTCATCTCGCCCTAGCGCCCATGGCAAACCGTACGGTCGCCATCTCGTCAAGCTCGTTCTGCTCATGCAGGAGCGCCTGCTGCTGAAATGCCGTCTTTGCTTTGTCCCGCGCTTTTAACCAGACGTTTTCATCCAGCATCTTTGTGGACAAATGCTTCTGCTGTATCTGAACCTTCATATTGGCTCTGTTCACATCCACATGCTTCATCCGTATGCATTGGTCCAAATATTCGACATACGCCTGAATTTCCTGAATCATGGAGACAGGAACGCATTGGCCGGCAGCTTCCTGAAGCTGCTTGACCATGCTCTCCCGGATATCCAGCAGCTCCCCCAGCGACTTTTCTTCCGCCTGAAGCTTGCCGATGGCGCTGGACAGCATCCATTCCGCCTGGGTACGTTCGTTGCTTTTGAGGTCGACAATTTTTTGGAACGCGTACTGAAATCTCATCCCTTATGGTCATCTCCTTGAAAATTCGGAAATCAAACGTTCTTGAACCTGCTCCAGCGTCACTTTTTCGTCTACGCGCTGCTTGGTAAAATCCCAGATGGCCTGGATGGAATCGATGGCTTCATCGATTTGCTCGTTCGAGCCTTTTTGGTAAGCGCCGATGTTGATCAGATCCTCGGACTCTTTATAGACAGCCATCAGCCGCTTCAAATTATCTGCAGCGTCCGTCTGCTCGCGCGGCGCAATATCCTTCATCACCCGGCTGATGCTGGCAAGCACGTCGATCGCGGGAAAATGGCCCTTGTTCGCGATGCCCCGGTTCAGTACGATGTGCCCGTCCAGGATTCCCCGCACCGCATCCGCGATCGGCTCATTCATGTCGTCGCCGTCGACGAGCACGGTGTAAAAGGCGGTAATGGAACCTTGCGGCCCTGTCCCCGCCCGTTCGAGCAGCTTCGGCAGGCTCGCGAACACCGACGGCGTATAACCGCGCATCGCCGGCGGTTCGCCGATCGCCAGCCCCACTTCCCGCTGCGCCATCGCATACCGCGTCACGGAATCCATCATCAGCATGACGTTCATGCCCCGGTCCCGGAAATACTCGGCGATGGTCGTCGCGATCAGCGCTCCCTTGATCCGGATCAGCGCAGGCTGGTCGGAGGTGGCCACGATGACCACCGATCGCTGCAGCCCTTCAGGGCCCAGGTCGCGCTCGATAAAATCGAGCACTTCCCGTCCCCGCTCGCCGATGAGCGCGATCACGTTGACATCCGCTGCTGTGTTGCGCGCGATCATGCCCATCAGCGTACTTTTCCCGACGCCGGATCCGGCGAAGATCCCGACCCGCTGCCCTTTGCCGATGGTCAGCAGACCGTCGATCGCCCGTACGCCGATGCTGATCGGCTCCAGCACCCGGGGCCGGTTCAGCGGGTTCGGCGGCGTGTTATACGTCGAGCTGTGCGGCATCCGGGTCGGAATCAGGGAGCCGTCGAGCGGCTGCCCCAAACCGTCCAGCACTTTGCCAAGCAGCTCGGAGCCTACCTGAACGCTTAGCGGCTTGCCCGTGCCGACCACATCGCACCCTGGTCCGATCGACTGCAGCTCGCCGAGCGGCATGAGCAGAACCTTGTTGTCGCGGAAACCGACAACCTCCGCCTGCAGCGGCTTGGCGCCTTTGCTCGGATAAATGTAGCAGACGTCTCCGACGCTGGCGTCCGGGCCTTCCGACTCGACCATCAGTCCGATGACCTGGGTGACTTTTCCGTTGATCCGGACTGGATCAATGTTCCGCAAATGCTCCATATACCGTCCGCTGTCAAGCACCTTCATTTTGGTCTCTCCGTTCCCCTTCGTCCAGAGCGATACGTATCAGCTCTTTTTTGATTTCGGTCAGCTGAGTTTCCACGCGTGCGTCGACACTGCCGAACGAAGAGCGGATGACGCAGCCGTGATCATGGACCGTAGCATCCGGCAGGATTTGCAGCTCCGCTTGCGAATCGATCGCCACGCTCAGCTCTTCCCGGGCCGCCTGGACAAAAGCGAAATGCTCCGGCGCCACGCAAAGCGTAATTACACCCTGCTCCCGTTTGCGGGACAAGTTCTTCCGGATAAGATCGATCGCATAATCCCGGTCCACGGTCAGCTGCTTGTCGATCACCTTCTCGGCGATGGCACAGCTCAGATCTACGAGAAAGGGCTCGGCTTCCTGAATGATCTGCTCCTTGATCATATAGGCATGCCGCAAAACCGACTGGGCTTCGGCCATCATTTCCTGAAGCTTGGCCGCAAGATCCGCTTCCGCTTTCTCAGCGCCTTCCCGGTATCCTTCCGCGTAGCCTTCCGACTTCACGGCCTCGATCAGGTGCTCGTCCTGCTCCCTGCGTTCCTGCCACCACGCATTGATCTTCTCCTCGTTCTCGGCCAGTATCCGCTGCGCCTCTTCAGACGCCTCACGGATGTGTCGCTCCGCGAACTCCTTGGCATCCTGCAGCATTTCCTGGCTGAGCCGTTTACTCTCTTCATCCGCCTGGGCCCGGATCTCTTCAATCTTCACTTCATTGTTTACCTCATCCTGCTCCGGAAGCGCATAGTGCCTTGCCAGATCCAGCCGTTTGAGGGCTTCCACCGGTACGTACTGCGAAGATTTAATCAAATTAGACAATGATGTCATCTCCTCCGCCGCGGGCGATGATGATCTCCCCGGCTTCTTCCAGTCTGCGGATGGTGCCTACGATGCGGGTCTGAGCTTCTTCGACGTCACGCAGCCGCACTGGCCCCATATATTCCATCTCTTCCTTGAAGGTTTCGGCCATCCGCTTGGACATGTTGCGGAAAATGACGTCCCGCACCTCTTCGCTCGCCACCTTGAGGGCAAGCTGAAGGTCGGCGTTCTCGATGTCGCGGATGATCCGCTGAATGGAACGGTTGTCGACGTTGACGATATCCTCGAACACGAACATTCTCTTCTTGATTTCTTCGGCCAGCTCCGGATCCTGAATTTCGAGCGAATCGAGGATCGTTCGTTCCGTTCCCCGGTCGACCCCGTTCAAAATCTGGACGATCGATTCGATGCCGCCGGCATTCGTGTAATCCTGTGTCACGGTCGCCGACAGTTTCTGCTCCAGCACGCGCTCTACCTGGGCGATAACTTCAGGTGAAGTGCTGTCCATAACCGCGATTCTTCTTGCCACATCCGCCTGCTTTTCCTGCGGCAGGGAGGACAGAATCGCCGCCGCCTGCTCAAATTGCAGATAGGACAGCACCAAAGCGATCGTCTGGGCATTTTCGTTTTGTATAAAGTTCAAAATCTGGTTCGGATCCGCTTTGCGGGCAAAATCGAACGGGCGTACCTGCAGCGTCGCCGTCAGACGGTTGATGACTTCCAGCGCTTTTTGCGAGCCGAGCGCCTTTTCGAGAATTTCCTTGGCGTAGTTGATGCCGCCCTGCGAAATATATTCCTGGGCCAGACAGATTTGATGAAACTCGGACATAATGAGGTCCTTTTCCACACTGTCCACTTTGCGCACATTGGCGATTTCCAACGTCAGCTGCTCGATCTCATCATCACGCAAGTGCTTGAAAATTTGTGCGGACACTTCCGGTCCCAGCGTAATGAGCAGGATGGCCGCTTTTTGGCGCCCGCTCAGTGCCTGGCTGTTTGCTTTTGCCATAAATCCACCCCCTATTCATCCGCGAGCCATGTGCGCAGCAGGTTGACGAATTCATCCGGCTTTCTCTTCGCCAATGTTTCCAGCTGTTTGCGCACCTGACTTTCGTTCGTCACGCTCTCCAGATTAATGGAAGGAAACTCTGCTGCAGGCGGCAGCGGAAGATCTTCTTCGATTTCCTCTTTGTTCTTGCGGCGGCGGTAAATCAGGTATCCTCCACCCGCAAGCAGCGCAAGCGCGGCAAGGCCGATTCCCCACAGCATGCCTTGGGAAAGCTTGATTCCGCTCGGCTGGGTAACATTACCACTGAAAGGTTGCGAATAGACCGAAACTTTTTTAGCCAAATCAGCGTCTGTATATGTAATACCGGAATCGGCAAGCGATGCCCTTACGATATTTACCAAGATATTCTGAATGGCATCTCTGGTTTGTTGATCTACACTGGTTTGTCCCGTTGGTGGTTCAACTGCTACGTTTATGGTTAAATCTTTTACGGTATACGGACTGGCAACGATGTCTTTGGTAATATGGTTAACCTCGTAATTGATCGTCTTGGACAAATCCTCGGAAGTTACGTCACCTGTGGACGAGTTACTTGGATACCCCGGCACCTGGGTTTGGCCCGTGCCTGCCACTCCGCTATCCGGATTGCTCTTACCCGTATAATTCTTCGAAATTTCCTGAACGCTGATTTCAATGCCTTTCATGTTCTCCGTATCTACCGGTGTCACCATGTTTTCCTTGCTCTGAACTTTATCGAAATTCAGCTTGGAGACGACGAGGACATCGACTTTATTCGGTCCCATGAACTGGCTCAGAAATTCTTTGACGTTCTGGCGAACTTCGCTTTCGAACTTTTTCTGAAGCGCAAAATTTTCTTCGACGGACGAGGACAGCGTTCCCGAACCGCCTTGGGCCGACGACAGCAGCTCCGTATTGCCCTCTGATTCGGTGATGGTGATATTCTCTACCGGCAGATTCGGTACGGCGGTCTTGACCAAGTTGAAGTACCCGTCGATCGTTTGCTGGCTTGGATGATAACCCGGCTTAAAGGTAAGCACGACTGATGCGCTTGCTTTCTCCTGGTCTTCTTCGCTTGCAAACACGCTTTCTTTCGGCAGGTTTACTAGGACTTTAGCCTTACTTATGCCGTTCATGCTCGTGAGCAGCTGCTCAACTTCTCCGTTCAATGCGTTGTTGTACTTGACGTTAAACTCGCTGTCGGTTGTGCCGATCGATGATGATTGATCGAACGTTTTGAAACCGATGGATCCGTTCTGAATGAGTCCCTGTGAGCCGACATCGACCTTGATGCGGGCCGCCTCCGTACTCGGTACTGAAATGGATGTTCCGTTAGGACTCAATTTATACGGGATGTTGTTCGTATCGAGATAGTTCATAATGCCTGCGGAGTCGCTGGCATTCAAGTCCTTGAAGGCCACTTCATACTCCGTTTTGGAAAACTGCATGGTCAGCACGACAATGGCGATGATAATAAAAGCGATCGTAGAAATGAATAAAATTTTCTGTTTTTTGCTGAATTGATTCCAGTACTGAACGACCTTGTCCTTATACTGGACGATTCTTTCGTTCACAACGTCACCCACCCCACCCGAAAACTTAGCATAAATCTATGAATGAATAGGTTCAGGCGATCCGCCAAATCCTTCGTTCACTCTTTTGTCTGCAGCCTTTAAATTTGCGTCCGCATGATCTCCTGGTACGCTTCGATCGCTTTGTTCCGAATCTGCGTCGTCAGCTCCAGGCTGAGAAGCGCTTTTTGCGAAGAAACCATCACCTGGTCCACATCAACTTGTCCGAGCATGAACTGATTGCTCATTTCTTCGGCGGCTTTCTCTTGCCCGGCCACCTGGTTCAGCGCATTTTCCAGATAAGATCCGAAATCGCTAAGGGATTGGGCTGGCGTCTTGCTTGCGCTTGATGTGCTTTGCTTCATGTCGAGCGGTTGGATGCTTTGTGTCGAAAACATCGAGTTTTGAATCATCAATGTCCCTCCTTACCTGCATTTATTTATTCAGACTAGGCTTATCGACCTATTTCCAAGGCCTTCGTGATCATCGCTTTTGAGGAATTCAGTGCTGTGACGTTCGCTTCGTAAGATCTCGTGGCCGAAATCATATCGATCATTTCTTTGGCGATATCCACGTTAGGCATGTAGACATACCCTTGTGCATCTGCATCCGGATGAGTCGGATTGTATACCGGCTTCAGCGGCGTCTGATCCTCCTGGATTGCAGCCACTTTCACACCTTTCCCCGCACTTTGTCCGTTCATTTGTGCTTCCAGCATGCTGGAGAAATCCGATTCATTCGGCGAAAGCACAACCATCTTTCGGCGGTACGGCACCGCTTTGCCGTCAACCACCGACGCTCTCGTCGTTTCCGCATTCGCAATGTTGGACGAAATGACGTCCATCCGCAAACGCTGTGCCGTCAGCGCCGAAGCGCTGATCCCAAAGCTGCTGTTCATGTTCACCCGCGATTATCTCCCTTCAATGGCTGTCCGCATCATTTTGATCTGGTCGTTCATCTGCTGGATGTAGGCGTTGTATTGAAGCTGGTTGTCAGCCAGTGCGGACATCTCCCGGTCAATATCCACATTGTTCATATTGTTGTTCATCGCTGTCGATTGGTCCTCCGTTACAACTGGATCCGGGACCGAATTCGTAGGTCCAATGGCGAAGTGCCGGGGATCGGTGACCCTGCCGCGAAGCTGAGGTGAAGATCCATTAATTTCCTGCTGGAGCAGGCTTTCAAATGACACTTCGGACCGTTTGAAATAAGGCGTGTCGACATTGGCAATGTTGTTCGCAATGACTCTCTGGCGCGCGTTTGCGGCCTGTAGTCCGCCTTCCAAACGTTGAAAGCTGACGCTGTTCAGCAAATCCATTCCGTATCCCCCTTATTTTCCATAACTTTACTATTTGTCCGTGGGGAACTTTCTTCCCAATTTCACTTTTTTTCGACAAAAGTCCTTAGAAATATTGCTTATTCTAGGTCTAAAGTAGAAAAAATTACTATATTGTCGTATATCCTAAGTTTCTTAAAGATTGGGACATATTACAATAAGAAAAAAGCCCTATCTTTTACCAGAAAGAAGGTCTTTGTTCTTAATTTCTCTGAAATTTTTGCTAAATCTTTGCAGGATAAGGGTTTGTGGGCTTACATAGGACAGGCCTGTTGTCACATTTCGATAAAAACTCAGCCTGAATAGTCCTAGAATTTCAGATTTGCGAAAGTGTCGTAAAATAACCCCTCCCTTGCATACGAGCGCAGGATTATAGTTATACCTCCCAGAGAGGTTCTTACGATGTCGGCACTGTCTTTCCTGTGGTCCCTTCCTCAGCACAACAAAAAAAGACATGCCCGAAGGATCTTCATCCTTCTGACATGTCCCCGCTGTGACGGTTGTCGGTTTACAATATATATTGGCTCAGATCACGATCCTGGGCGATGTCGCCCAGCTTTTCGCGCACGTATTCCGGCGTGATAGTCATATTCTCCAAGGTCAATTCAGGAGCCTCAAACGACAAATCCTCGAGCAGCTTCTCCAGAATCGTATGCAGCCTGCGCGCACCGATGTTCTCGGTATTCTGATTGACGGTCGCGGCAATTTTGGCAATTTCCCGGATCGCTTCAGATGAGAATTCGACCTCGATGTCCTCGGTTTTGAGCAGCTCGGTATACTGCTTGGTTAAGGCGTTCTTCGGCTCGGTCAGAATCGACACAAAGTCGTCGAGAGACAAGCTGCTCAGCTCCACGCGGATCGGGAACCGGCCTTGAAGCTCGGGAATGAGGTCCGAAGGTTTGGCGATATGGAATGCACCTGCGGCAATAAACAAAATAAAGTCCGTCTTCACGGGGCCGTATTTGGTCATGACCGTCGACCCTTCCACGATCGGCAGAATATCCCTCTGGACGCCTTCACGGGACACGTCAGGCCCAGAGCCTTTGCCCTGGCTGGCAACTTTATCGATTTCGTCGATAAAGATAATGCCCGACTGCTCAGCGCGAAGAATCGACTCGGCGATGACGTCGTCCATGTCGATCAGCTTGGTCGCTTCCTCCTGCGTCAGCACCTTGCGCGCTTCCCGGATCGGCAGCTTCCGCTTCTTCGTCCGGCGCGGCAGCAGGCTGCCGAACATTTCCTGCATGTTCATGCCCATCTGGTCATTCCCCTGCCCGGCCAGCATATCCATCATCGTCGGCGAGTTGTCTTCCACGTCGATTTCGATCATGTCGTCTTCCAGGCTGCCGGACTGAAGCTTAAACTTCACCTGGCGCCGGCGTTCGGTCACGGTGCTGTCCTGCTCCTTATCCTCTTCCGTATCCTGTGCGTTCTGGTTGCCATTGCCGAACAGCATTTCAAACGGGTTGCGCTGCGCCTTGTTTTTGCCAGCCGGCGGAACGAGAATTTGCACGATTCGTTCGTTGGCGAGCTCCTCGGCGCGGTCTTTTACTTTTTCCGTACGCTCCGCTTTGACCATGCGGATGGACGTTTCGATCAAATCGCGGACCATGGATTCCACGTCGCGGCCGACGTATCCCACTTCCGTAAATTTGGTGGCTTCGATCTTCACAAACGGCGCATTGACCAGCTTCGCCAAACGTCTGGCAATTTCGGTCTTGCCCACACCCGTCGGACCGATCATCAGGATGTTCTTCGGTACAATCTCATCCCGAACATCCTCGGGAAGCCGGTTGCGGCGGTAACGGTTGCGCAGTGCGACGGCGACGGATTTCTTCGCCTGCTTCTGGCCTACAATGTATTTATCCAGTTCGGCCACGATTTGTCTTGGCGTCAAACTTTGGTTATCCATATGCATTCCTCCACCCTTACAGCTCTTCCACAATGATATTTCCATTGGTGTATACGCAAATTTCCGAAGCAATTTTCAAAGCTTCCCGCGCGATATCCTTCGCTTCCAAGTCCTGGGCGTGACGCTTCAGCGCCCGTCCGGCGGAGAGCGCAAAATTGCCTCCCGAGCCAATCGCCAGCACGTCGTCGTCCGGTTCGATGATTTCACCGCCTCCGGAAATGAGCAGCATGCCGGTTTTATCCATAACGATCATGAGTGCCTCAAGCTTGCGGAGAACGCGATCCTGGCGCCAGTCCTTGGCGAGCTCCACGGCGGCACGCTGCAGATTGCCGTGATGCTCCTCCAGTTTGCTTTCGAATTTTTCAAAAAGAGTAATGGCGTCCGCCACGGAGCCTGCAAAGCCGGCAACGACCTGGCCTCTGTACAGGCGGCGCACCTTTTTGGCGGTCTGCTTCATAATGACATTTTCACCGAAGGTCACCTGGCCGTCACCGGCGATCGCCGCTTTTCCGTTATGGCGTACAGCACAAATGGTTGTCGCATGAAAAGATAAATCCATACCTACAGACCTCCTAATCTATACTTCCTGATGTTCGGTTGCCAGTCCGGCTTCCTGGATAAACGCGGCAATCGTCTCCAAAGCCCGATTGGCCAGCGCCTCGTTCTTTTCCTTTTTGTTGCGGATCTTCTTCTCCAATTTCGGCAGCAGGCCGAAGTTGGCGTTCATCGGCTGGAAGTGCTCCGAATCCGCGGTCGTAATATAATGAGCCATGCTGCCGAGTGTGCTTGTGTCAGGGAACACGACAAGGTCCTGTCCAAGCGCCTTTCTCGCTGCATTAATGCCCGCTATAAGCCCGGATGCGGCAGATTCCACATATCCCTCTACCCCCGTCATTTGACCGGCAAAAAACAGGTTCTCATTCGTTTTCAGCTGATAGGTCGGTTGGAGCAGCTTCGGAGAGTTGATGAACGTATTGCGGTGCATGACGCCGTAGCGCACATATTCCGCGTTTTCCAATCCCGGAATCATAGAGAATACGCGCTTTTGCTCTCCCCATTTGAGATGGGTTTGGAAGCCGACCAGATTGTACAGCGTACCGGCGGCATTATCTTGACGCAGCTGCACGACCGAATAAGGCAGTTCACCCGTGTGCGGGTTGACCAGCCCTACCGGCTTCATCGGCCCGAACAGCGCCGTCTGCTTGCCGCGCTTCATCATGACTTCGATCGGCATGCAGCCCTCGAAGTATACTTCCTTCTCAAACTCTTTCAACTGCGCGACTTCCGCATTGACCAGCGCGTCATAGAACGCGTTGAATTCCTCTTCGGTCATCGGACAGTTCAAGTAAGCCGCTTCGCCTTTATCATAACGGGAAGCCAGGTATACTTTGCTCATATCGATGGAGTCTTTCTCGACGATTGGAGCCGCAGCATCGTAGAAGTAGAAATACTCTTCGCCCATAAGTGCTTTGATCTCGGCGGAGAGTGCAGGCGAGGTCAGCGGGCCTGTGGCGATGACGACAATCCCTTCTTCTGGTATATGCTGAATTTCTTCGTTTACGACTTCAATCAGCGGATGGTTATGGAGAGTGCTCGTAATATCCCCGGAAAAACCGTCGCGGTCCACCGCCAGAGCGCCTCCGGCAGGAACCGCATTTTTATCGGCGGACTTCAGGATCAGCGAATCCAGCATCCGCATTTCTTCTTTGATGACGCCGACTGCATTCGTAAGTCCGTTGGCACGCAGCGAATTGGTGCAGACGAGCTCGGCGAACTTGTCCGTATGGTGCGCGGGCGTCTTCACGACCGGGCGCATTTCGTATAATTTCACGGGAACCCCCCGGCTTGCGATCTGCCAGGCAGCCTCGCTGCCTGCCAGACCCGCGCCGATGACGGTTACCTGCTGTACTTCTGTCAACTTCATTACCCCCTGCTGTTTACAATTACATCAATTCTTCGTTGTCTTCGTTCTCTTCCAGGGGCTCGGTATGGTCGCATGCCGTGCATTGGAGACGTGCTCCCTGCTTGTTGCGCTTCTCAACCATCAGAGAGCCGCATTTCGGACAAGGCTTCGGCGACGGTTTATCCCAGGATACGAAATCGCATTCCGGATAACGGTCGCAGCCATAGAAAATCCGCCCCTTCTTGCTGCGGCGCTCGACCACATGCCCTTCCTTGCATTTCGGACAGGTGACGCCGATATCTTTGACGATCGGCTTCGTGTTCCGGCAGTCCGGAAATCCGGAGCAGGCGAGGAATTTGCCAAACCGCCCCAATTTGTATACCATCGGTCGGCCGCATTTGTCGCAAATCTCGTCCGATACCTCGTCCTCGATTTCGATTTCCTTCATTTCTTCTTCGGCTACTTCCAGGCGCTTTTCAAAGGAAGAATAGAACTCGGCAAGCACCTTGACCCAATCCTCCGAGCCTTCCTCGACATGGTCGAGATCGTCTTCCATGTGGGCCGTAAATTCCACATCAAGAATTTCCGGGAAAAATTGTTCCATTTGCTCGATGATCAATTCACCCAGTTCTGTCGGAACGAACTTTTTCTCTTCGATCGCCACGTAACCGCGCTTTTGGATCGTCTCCAGCGTCGGCGCATACGTACTTGGCCGTCCGATGCCGAGCTCCTCCATCGCCCGGACCAACCGGGCTTCGGTGTAGCGCGGAGGCGGCTGCGTGAAGTGCTGCTTCGGCTCGATATCTTCCTTCTTCAGCTTATCCCCTACGGCCAAGGCAGGCAAAAACTTCTCTTCTTCCGTCGTGCCGTCGTCGTTGCCTTCCACGTATACCTTCATAAAGCCCTGGAAGCGGACTTTCGAACCGGATGCGCGGAATACAGCAGGCCCGGCCGCAATATCAACGGAAAGCGTATCCAGTATGGCGGAAGCCATCTGGCTGGCAACGAAACGTTCCCAAATCAGCTTGTAAAGACGGTATTGGTCACGGCTCATGAACGACTTCACCGAGTCGGGATCGCGCATGACCGAGGTCGGGCGGATCGCTTCGTGGGCGTCCTGAGCGTTCGCCGATTTTTTCGAATACTCCCGCGGTGTTTCAGGGACAAACGGATCCCCGTACTTCCCGCTGATAAATTCCTTGGCTTCTTCCTGGGCCGATCCGGCAATCCGGGTGGAGTCCGTACGCATATAAGTGATGAGGCCGACGGTCCCTTCTTTCCCGAGCTCTACGCCTTCGTACAGCTGCTGGGCGACGGACATCGTTTTGGCGGCACGAAAATTAAGCTTCCGGGCAGCTTCCTGCTGCAGGGAGCTTGTCGTAAACGGAGGCGAAGGATGCCGCTGGCGCTCCTTTTCCTTTACTTCGCTGACTTTAAAGGTGGCTCCCTTAATGGCAGCGAGCACTTCGTTTACCTCATCCTCGCGCGACAGTTCTTTCTTCTGGCCGTTCAGCTGCTGGAATTTCGCTTCGAAAACGGCATCTCCCTTGGCGAGCTGGGCCGTGATGGACCAGTATTCCTCCGGAATAAACGCGTTGATTTCGTTCTCCCGGTCGATGATGATCTTGACCGCCACCGATTGAACGCGACCCGCGGACAAACCTTTCTTTACCTTTTTCCACAAAAGCGGACTGATCTTGTAACCGACGAGCCGGTCCAGAATACGTCTGGCCTGCTGTGCGTTGACCAGGTCCATATTGATCTTGCGCGGCGTTTTAAATGCATCCTTGACCGCTTGCTTCGTAATTTCGTTAAAAACAACGCGGCAGCTATCCGTATCGTCGAGCTCCAGGGCATGGGCAAGATGCCAGGCAATCGCTTCACCCTCGCGATCGGGGTCAGCTGCGAGATAAACCTTTTTCACTTTTTTGCTGGCGTCCTTGAGTTCCTTTAATACGGAGCCCTTTCCGCGGATCGTAATATATTTCGGATTAAAGTCATTCTCGACCTCAACTCCGATTTGGCTCTTCGGGAGATCACGCACGTGACCCATCGAAGCTTTTACGATATACTTGCTGCCTAAATATTTGCCGATCGTTTTCGCCTTGGCCGGCGATTCGACGATGACAAGTGAGTCAGCCATAGGTTCATCCCCCTTTCCGAACAATTCTGTGAATGTTAGTCAATAGACTCTTCTTATATAAGCTTGTATATAGCACCAGATAATTGGGTAATCTGCTTTTTTATGATTAAAGATAACAGAACTGAATGCAAATGTCCAAAATCCCATCCGGTCTGCTGCAGCAGCTCATCCAATGTAGACGGCCCTTGTTCCAATATATGGTATATCTCAAGCTCATCCATTGTCAAATGATCTGCAGGCAGCCGCGTGTCCTCCAACATCTGACGCTCCCTATTGTATGTATCTTCAAACCCTTTTGGCAACCATGAATCATATTCTTCGATGACGTCTTCGGCATTCAGCACCATTTTGGCGCCTTGTTTAATCAAGTTCAGCGCCCCGCGGCTCTTGGGCGAGGTGACCGGCCCAGGGACGGCGAACACATCCCTGCCGGCTTCGAGTGCCAGATCCGCGGTAATCAAAGAACCGCTGCGTGAGTCCGCTTCGACGACCAGCGTCCCAAGCGTCAAGCCGGCGATGATACGGTTGCGCTGCGGAAACAAACCGGGATGCGATTTGGTCCCGGAAGGATACTCCGTCAGAATGAGTCCATCCTCGGCGATCCGCTCATACAATCCTCTGTTCTCCGGCGGATAGATCACGCCTTGTCCGGTCCCCATCACCGCAATCGTATTTCCGCCGCGTGCAAGAGCGGCTTCATGGCACACGCTGTCGATGCCTCTGGCCATGCCGCTGACGATCGTGAATCCAGCCGCACTGATGCCCTCCGCCAGCTCCTGGCCGACCTTACGGCCATAGGCCGTCGGTACCCTTGTTCCGACCATGGCGACGCCGGGTGTTTGCAGCAATCCCCGTTTTCCAGTGCAGTACAATACCCATGGAGGCTCCGCTATCTCCTTTAAATATGCAGGGTAATCCTCATCCAAAAAAGTCAGGATGCCGGCGCCTCCCTCAAGCTTACGGGATTTCAGCTCTTCGATCAAATCGGTTGTGATTCGTTCAGATAAAAGCTTCGCCTTTTCCTCGGGAAAACCTGCTTCCTCCCAATCTCTACTATTATAATGGAGCATGTCCCCGGAGAACATACGCTGCCCGCGCAGCCTGGCAATACTCTTCCTCCCGATCCCCTCGGTCTCGTGCAGTGCGATCAACAGCCACCGTTCGTCCTTCACGCCAATCCCACCCTTCCTTATATTTTCCAGTTTTTTGGTGTTGAAAACACAAAAAAGCAACCCTTTATCCCCCGGATGGAGAAATAAAAGGTTGCTTACCTTTGAACCGTAAATAACGCCGGTTTATATTAGTGAGTCGTGCATTTTTCCAGCAGGCCGCGTTCTTCCAGAACGCTTACCAGCGTAGATCCCATTTCCGAAGGCGTCGGAGCGACTTTGATGCCGCATTCCTCCAGCTTGGCGATCTTTTCTTTCGCCGTGCCTTTACCGCCGGAAATAATAGCGCCCGCATGTCCCATGCGCTTGCCTGGAGGCGCAGTAACGCCGCCGATGAAGCCGACGACCGGCTTGGTCATGTTGGCGCGGATCCATTCCGCTGCCTCTTCTTCCGCCGTTCCGCCGATTTCGCCGATCATGATCACAGCATAGGTGTTCGGATCATCGTTAAAGCGGCTCAAAATATCGATGAATTCCGAGCCTTTTACCGGGTCGCCGCCAATGCCTACCGCAGAGGACTGGCCGATGCCGCGGGTCGTCAATTGATGAACCGCTTCGTAGGTCAGCGTTCCGCTGCGGGATACAACGCCCACATGTCCAGGAGTATGGATGTACCCAGGCATGATGCCGATTTTGCATTCTCCAGGTGTAATGACCCCTGGGCAGTTTGGTCCGATCAGGACGGTTTTCTTGCCTTCCATGTAACGGGACACTTTGACCATGTCCAGCACCGGAATGCCTTCCGTAATACAGATGACCAGTTCCATTTCCGCATCGACGGCTTCCATGATGGAGTCGGCCGCAAATGCCGGCGGTACGTAGATAACGCTTGCAGTTGCGCCAGTCGCTTCCTTGGCTTCTACAACCGTGTTATATACGGGCAGGCTGACCGTTTGGCCGTTCTCCAGCGTAATGTCAACCTTGGTGCCGCCTTTGCCCGGAGAAGTTCCTCCGACCATTTGCGTGCCGTAGTCGAGGGCGCCTTTCGCATGGAAAAGGGCGGTTTTGCCGGTGATGCCCTGTGTGATGACTTTTGTATTTTTATCGACCAAAATACTCACGTTTGTTCACATCCCCTATCGTATTTTAAAGATTCTATTTTACGAGTGAGACAATTTTTTGGGCGCCGTCAGCCATGGAGTCGGCAGGCACGATGTTCAGGCCGGATTCGGCCAAAATTTTCTTGCCCAGATCCACGTTGGTTCCTTCAAGACGCACAACCAGCGGACGGGTCAAACCGAGCTGCTTGGCAGCTTCAACCACGCCTTCGGCGATGACGTCGCAGCGCATAATTCCGCCAAAGATGTTGACGAAAATGCCTTTGACCTGCTCATCCGACAGGATGATCTTGAACGCCTCGGTAACCTTCTCTTTCGTGGCACCGCCCCCTACGTCGAGGAAGTTGGCCGGGTCTCCGCCGTAGTACTTGATAATATCCATCGTGGCCATGGCAAGGCCTGCGCCGTTGACCATACAGCCGATGTTGCCGTCGAGAGCTATGTAGCTCAGGTCGTATTTGGAAGCTTCGATTTCTTTTTCATTCTCTTCGTCCAGGTCGCGAAGCTCTTGAATGTCTTTGTGCCGGAACAGTGCGTTGGAGTCAAAGTTCAGCTTGGCATCGAGTGCCATGACATTGCCGTCACCCGTTACAACCAGAGGGTTGATTTCTGCAATGGAGCAGTCCTTGTCAACAAAAGCGGTGTACAGGGCGATCATAAACTGAACCGCCTTGTTGACCAGTTCGTTAGGGATGTTGATCGCATAAGCCAGTCTGCGTGCTTGGAAAACCTGCAGGCCTACGGCCGGATCCACCACTTCTTTGAAAATTTTCTCAGGCGTTGCAGCGGCAACCTCTTCGATTTCCGTTCCGCCTTCTTCCGATGCCATCATCACGACACGTCCGGTAGCGCGGTCAACAACGACGCCGACGTAATATTCCTTGCGGATATCGCAGCCCTCTTCGATCAGAAGCCGCTTGACTTCTTTACCTTCCGGGCCTGTCTGATGCGTAACGAGCACTTTGCCGAGGATTTCCTCCGCGTAAGCACGAACCTCGTCCAGGTTCTTGGCCACTTTGACGCCGCCGGCTTTACCGCGGCCACCTGCATGGATTTGCGCTTTGACAACCGTGACTTGGCTGCCCAGGGATTTAGCGGCTTCAACCGCCTCTTCCACGGTGTAGGCCACCTTTCCGTTCGGAACGGTAACGCCGTACTGCTTTAACACTTGCTTTCCTTGATATTCATGGATATTCATTTACGGTATCCTCCTATCAACATGACTGCTACAAGGCGGGTTCTGATATCTCTTGGAAAATAATATAAACCCAAGCTATTGTAACATGTTTTTAAAACGCTTACCTTAAGAAACTGCGTTTCCATCGACAGCTTTTTGATATCGGTTTAATCCGTTTGAGAGAATATTTGGGATTTGATGGTAAAATCCGCCCTCCAAGTAACGTCTTAGGTCCGATATAATTCCACCTGGAGCCTTGCATCGTTCCAACATGGTTTCATGGATAACAGGGAAAAAGAGCGACAAATTTGCAGATGTTGGTCTGCAAAAATCGCTCTTCACTTCACATCTTGCCCTCTTGCTGTTCGTTGTTGTGATGGACACGGTTCAGCAGACTCTTGAACTGGCCCAGCAAATGCCCGAATTCGCTCTCGTTCAGGCACAGCTCCTGCTGCATGGCGGCCGGAACGTTCAGCGCCTTCTCCTTCAGCTTGTTTCCTTCGTCTGTCAACGTGATGATGACCTTCCGTTCGTCCTGGGCAGAGCGCTCACGGTGAATCAGACCAGCGGCCTGAAGTCTCTTCAGCAGGGGCGTCAAGGTGCCGGAGTCCAGGAAAAGAGCCTCCCCAAGCTCCTTCACGGTACACTGTCCCCGCTCCCAAAGCACAAGCAGGACCAAATACTGGGAATATGTCACACCGAGCTTCTCCAGATGGGGCTGATACAGCTTGGTGATTTCTCGCGAACAGGCATAGATGGTAAAGCACAGCTGATTTTCCAGCTGCAGCTGCGGATTCATTTCACTTGGTTTCATCACTTTCGTCTTCACCTGCCTTCTTGTCATAATATTATCATAATTTTGTCACATTATCATAGTAATTGCGCGATATCTTCTTCAGGGGCAACTGATGCCGTCCAATTATATTGTATACTTTTAAATTTTAAACAACAAATCGGTCTTGAATCACTCCCTTACAAGCATACCTCTATTTCCCATCCCCGATGCCTCCCATCTTGACTTTTACTGCTTATGGTCCTACAATTTTTGTAAACTTAAGCGAAAATAAGGAAGCACCTTTTTTCCGTCAACTACGGCGATCCCGTTCTCGTTTGTCCAGGGAAACCGCCGGGGAATAGGGGTGCTTTATTGTATGTATGGAAAAATGCACAGTACATGTTTATACGGAATTGACGGGGTGATCATTCAGGTGGAGGTCGACATTTCCAACGGACTGCCGCAGACGAGCATTATCGGACTGCCGGACTCCGCCATCCGGGAAGCGGTGGAACGTGTCCGGGCCGGAATCAAAAATTGCGGCTTCACCTTCCCCCTTCAGCGCGTCACGATCAATCTCGCACCGGCCGATCTGAAAAAGGAAGGCTCCGCGTTTGACCTGGCCATTGCCCTTGGCATTCTCGTAACGAGCGGACAGCTTCTGCTGCCGCAGGATGAGAAGCTGCTTCTCATCGGCGAGATGGCGCTCGACGGCAGCCTGAGGCCCGTTAACGGCGTCCTGTCCATGGTGGACAGGGCGAAGCGCGAGGGATTCACCGCCGTTCTGCTGCCGGAGGAAAATGCCGGTGAAGCCGCCTTAATCGATCATATGAATATTTATGCCATCCGGCATTTGAACGAGCTGCGTGAGCTGGCCGCAGAACACTCGGCCACTGACGTGCCCGGCAAAGACCAGCCCCTCCGGATTCAAACCTTGTCCCCGCTGCTGAAAGCACCGGGTACTGCCGCTGATTCCGTATCCGATCACCTTCCTGCAGAAGATTATGCCGACGTGCTTGGCCAGCTCCATGTCAAAAGGGCGCTCACGATTGCTGCCGCCGGCATGCACAACATTATGCTGATCGGACCGCCCGGAACCGGCAAAACGATGCTCATCAAACGCCTGCCGACCATCCTGCCCTTCATGACCGAGCAGGAAGCGCTCGAAACGACCAAAATATTCAGCGCGGCCGGTAAATTGAAGGAACCCGGCTCCGGACTGATCCGCAGACGTCCTTTTCGTTCCCCGCACCACACCATCTCTTCCGGAGGACTGATCGGTGGAGGAACGATACCCAAGCCGGGCGAAGTCAGCCTAGCTCACCGGGGTATCCTGTTTCTGGACGAGCTGCCGGAATTCAACCGCCAGGTGCTCGAAGTGCTGCGGCAGCCGCTGGAGGACAAAACGGTGACGATCAGCAGGGCGCGTGCCGTGCACACCTTCCCGGCGCACTTCATGCTGGCGGCTTCGATGAATCCGTGTCCGTGCGGATACCTCGGAAGCGATCATCCGGAACATCAATGCACATGCAGCTTCAGCCGGATCGCCCAATACCGCGCCAAAATCTCCGGTCCGCTGCTCGACCGGATCGATCTTCAAGTCGAAGTCCCACGCCCTAAGGAATGGTCCACCGATGCACCGAGCCTGTCATCGGCTGAAATGCGCAGTCAGGTGCTCGAAGCTCATGCCCGTCAGCAACAACGATACGGCAGCGGTTACGGCGGATGGAACAGCGAGCTGACCGGCAGTGCGCTCCGGCGCTTTGCCAGGCTCGACTCCGCTTCAGCCGATATGCTCCATCAGACGATCGAAACGCTGGGCCTCAGCATGCGGGCATATGACCGCATCCTGAAACTGGCCCGGACGATCGCTGACCTGGACGGCCAGGAGAATATCGCCTTCAACCATGTGGCGGAAGCGATCCAGTACAGGAATTTGGACCGGCCGCAGATTACGGGGGTGGGGTGAAAGGAAGCAAATTTGCGGTATAAACGCTAGTAAGGTGATTCATGGTTTAAGTCAATATTTTGCGTACTATTACGAAAATAAAATGATGCAGACTGCCCTTCGACCCCTTCGGCCTTCCGGCTTCATGATCTATGCTCTAAGTCGAAGGGATAAAGGCAACGATATCTAAACTCCAGAAAACAAACGTTGAGCTCTATCAGCAGATAGATGCGCAGCCTCAGACGCTACAGGGATATAAGGCGCCTTATTATTGTAAATCATCTGAAGAAACTGGACACTGGGGTTCACAACAAAAAATAACCTGCCATTTGAGGCAGGTTATTTCCGTCAATCCATTCTCTTTTCAAAACCCGGTCATCACATCTGGATCAAATTTAAAACTTGGCAGGTAAATCATCGGGCAGCCAAACGCCCCTATTGGCAGGATAGAACTTCGCATTATCTAATTCAATAATTGTTCTATCTATCTTTTTTTCTATTCTCCATTGCGATCCATGAATAATACAATATCCAGAATATGGATGGACAAATACCTAGTGCAATAGGCTGTTTATCATGTGGCAGCATAAATATAAAAACAATAAAAACGGGTAGCGTAATGGCAAGAAGAATGAGATACTTTTTCCAGTGTCTATTTTTAAACACAGGTTCCTCCTCAAATTCGTAAATGTTCTCACAGGCTTTTTGCCATATCGTCAATCATGCCTCTCTTTTACTTTCACTGTGAATAGGCTAAGAACCAAAGTAAGAATGACATATGTCCACAATCCATGTATTTCAAATCCGTACAGGTATTTGTCCAGAAGCCAAAGTTTAATGGGAGTCAGCACGATAGAAGCCAACATTAAAGCCGGAGTGGTTAAACACCCAATTCCTACAGTGATCAGCATTACCGACATTACCATGGCTAAACTGAATAAAAGACTAATGAGAAACATCAAAAGGGATGCAATCAGCAAAGTTTTAGTATCTGTTATCGAAAGATATGGATTAAAGTACTCATTGCCTATCCAGAACACCAAAAAGGTAACAAGAAAATTCAGAATATTCCTCATGATACCTCCCACGAAATCGTCGTTTCCCCTTTCGATGAAGAACGGGTTGAAGTAAGCTCAAAAAAAGATACTGTCATCCTCTGATGTTGATACCTAGGAAAAATTCTCTTTTAGGCAAGTTCACACATCCCTCTTACTTAGCTTATTCTATGACGAGTTCAAATCACCTTCACCATAAGGTAAATAATTACAATAATACATCCACTTTTCCACCTCTCGGATAAAGCCGGCCGATCTGGATGCACTGCCGCTGTTAGTTGTCTATTGAGAGGATCGTGCTAGCTCAGTGAAAATGGGGTAATAAAAAAACTTCCAATCGCATGGTATTGGAAGTTTTTGATTAGGGGCTCGTCCTAGAACGCCCCCTGTATATGATTAATCGCGGCAATGCTTAGATCGCGCCCCAGTTCCACGGCGACGACGTCAAAGCGCACCTCGCGGCCTTCCAGCCGGTGTGCGTGAAGATACACTTCGGCCGTGCTGCGGACCTGGCGGATTTTGCGGAAATTAACAGATTCTGCGGCTGTGCCGAAGGAGGTGCCGGCGGTCCGGCTGCGCACCTCCAGAAAAACAATGACGCCGCCGTCCTCGGCGACCACGTCCAGTTCGCCGCTGCGGCAGCGCCAGTTCCGGTCGCGGATGCGGTAACCTGCGGAGAGCAGCAGGTCGGCAGCCGCCCGCTCAGCGGCTGCTCCTTTTTGGCGGCGGTTATCCTTCATTTTTCCTTGCCGTCCGTTCATTCGAACGGCCTTTCCCGAGCGAGCCGGTCCGCCCGGTAAATATAGCTGAGAACCTCCGCGACAAGGTGATACAGCTCCGGCGGAATCTGCTGGTCCAGGTCCAGCTTGGAGAGAACCTCCACCAGCGCGGCGTCCTCCTGAACGGGAACCCCGTGTTCCTTCGCCGTCTCGAGAATCGTATCCGCCACTTTTCCCCGGCCCTTCGCCACGACGACCGGGGCATCGTTGTCACCGGGCGCGTATTTGAGGGCGACGGCCTTTTTCAAACTTGGGGACGGCTCCTGCGGCTTGCTGCTCATACCCTCATATCCACCCCCTTGTAGCTCTGCGGCACGAAGTCCGCCACGCGGTGGCCGCCCATGGCCGCACTCAAGCCAGCTGGCTGTTCAGCGGCCGGATTCGGTAGGGGAGCGGCTTTAAGCGTCAGAAGCTGATAGCCGATGGAGGATAGTGCGTCAGCGATTTCAGGCCGTCTGTCTTCCACCAGGGACTGAGCCCATTCCTGATCATTATGGACCTTCAGGCTGACGATCCGGTCGACGATCTGGACGTCGATCAGCGTCTGCCCGAGATGCTTCATCTGAAGGTCAAACCACAGGCGGCAGTTGGATGCATCCAATTCTCCCTTAGGGCCGCGCCTGGACTGGACATGCACCGACGCCGTCTCCTGGCCGTCCGGCCCGTTCAAGGGCAGGAACAACGTGACCTGGGCGAACGGCGCCGTCCGGTCCGTGTTCAGGAGCAGCTGCTGGCCGGTCAGCTGCGAGATGACCTGCTGCGCCGCCTCCTTCAAGGCCGGCGGCGCAGCGTCGTCCTGGACGAGCTGAAGGAGGAGCCCCTTCAGCGTGTCGCGCTGCCCGGTTTCCTGCAGCGCCTGCTCCATCCGCGCGGCGGGCTCAGCCAGCTGCTCCGGCCGCACGGCGTGATGCGCCGGGCCGGGAGGCTGCTGCTGAACCGCATGCGGCCGGACGGTCAGCCCCGGACCGTCCGCGGCTTGGGGAGCGGGCTGCGCGGCGGCGGCCCCTGCCGCGCTCGCCGCTCCCGGCGCAGGCCCCGGCTGTGCCTGGCCTGCCTCTGCCGCTGCACCCTGGCCTGCGGCCGGTGCAGCCAAGGGCTGCCGCGCGTTCCCCGCCGCGGCACCCGGCCCCTGCGGGGCCTCCTGCGCGGGCTGCAGCAGCGCCGCGCGCACGCCCTGCTGCTCGTGCTCCGCACCGAGCAGCTTCAAGAGACGCCCCACCCACGGCTCCGCGCCGTGGGACAGGGGCGTCTTCGGCGAAGGCCCCGTGCCTGCGGGGCCTTCGCCTCCCTGCGCCGCGTGCTGCGGCGCAGGTTCCGCGGCCGGCGCGGCGAAGCCGCCGGCCGCAGACCCGCCCGCCGGCTCAGCCGGGGCGGGCGTTGGTGCGGCGGCACCCGTGAGCGGTGCCGCGCGCAGCTGCTGCAGCAGCGCCTGCAGCCTGGCGACCAGCGGCTGAAGCGCCGCCGCTGGATGGGACGCCGCGGCAGCCGTGCCGGCCGTGGATGTGCCGTCAGCCGCGCGCCCCGCCGCCTTCCCGGCATCCCCCTCTACCTCGGTGTTCTTTGGGCTGCGGACACCTGCCGTTGGCTCCGCTTCGGGAGCCGCTATGCTGCCAGCCCCCGGCTGCGTAGCCGCTCCGGGTAGCGAAGCCGGCGGCTGCTGCCCCGAAGCCTGTAGCGTAATGACGCCCTGTCCGCTTTTGACTGCAGCCCCCGCTTCCTCCGAACCCGCTCCAGCCAGCGCGGTGAACGCATTCAGCTGTTCCTCCAGCACGTGAAGCAACTGGTGCACCGGCGGGCCGAATACTGCCTGCTGCAGCCCGCGGACGCTTTCGGCCGTCAGCGGCAGTCCGCGCTGATTAGCAATCGATGCGGCGCCAAGCCACTGCTCTGTGCTGACCCCGGCAGGTTTTAACGCCAGCGCGTCTTTGAAGACGGCTGCGTTTTCTTTTGTCACATATACGCCCGAAGACCGCAGCGCCTCCAGCATGGCCCGATTCTCCGGCGTATCCGGCAGATCGAGCGATTGAAGCACGTCCGCAAGCGACATCGGAGTCCCGGACCCATAGGGGGAACCCTCCATCGCTTTCAATACCGGAAGGCCGCCGCCATTGTCCGGCTGTACCTGCAGGACCGCTGCCTGGCCGGGCTGAAGCGGCGTTTCCAGCGCCGCCCGTACTTTGACGCCTTGGATCTGCAGGACGGCCTCCTGTCCGTCCTCAGAGACGCTCAGCACAACGCCGCGAACCACTTGCCCTTCCTTCAAATCCAGCTGTTTGGTCTCGCCCGCTTTGGTGTCTCCCATCATGCCGCGCAGCAGTGAACCGATATTCAATGTCCCTCTCCCCCTTCCGTATTCCTTCGTTTATTTATTTATCGGCCGAACCAGCCGCGGGCTGTAGTCCGTCTATCTGCGTTCACGATCTCCGTTGTTTCTTTTCATCAAAGATCGTCCCTTATCTTCATAATTGCTGCAAATGCTCAGCTCTTCAAACATGAAATGTAAAATACCGTCCAACAAATTACGAATCTGGCTGAATACGTTTTATCGGATGCCGGGGTCATCGTTACGTCCTGATTGGTCCGCGAGGAACAGAGACGACGCGAAACGGCGAGCCTGCACCTAAGGTTGGTCTGTTTTCTGAATCAAAGCTTGAAGTTGCTTATCCAGGAAAACCCACCTTCCAAAAGTCTATGATCAGGCAAACCTGACAATTATAGCGACACCCGAATTCCCATTTTACCTGGCAAAAAAACAGCAGCCCTAGAACAGGGTCTGCTGCACGACTTCCATATTTTTCAAAAAACTGCGGCGATGCATCGGTGTCGGTCCCAAAGCTGCCAGCTGCTCACGGTGCAGTTTGGTTGCATAGCCCTTATGGATCGCGATGCCGTACTCGGGATACTTCGCCTCCCATTCTCCTTCACACAGCCGGTCCCGGCTAACCTTGGCCACGATCGAAGCCGCGGCAATCGATTGGCTGTTTGCGTCCCCCTTGATGATCGCCAGCTGTGGAACGGGCACGTCCACATGCTCCGCATCCACCAGCAAAAAATCCGCGGCGATCGTCAGGCCAAGCACCGCCTTTTTCATCGCCAGGCGGGCCGCCTGCTTAATATTGATTTCATCGATCGTTCGGGCATCCACGTACCCGACGCTGACGGCAAGCGCCTGCTCCATAATCACGTCGTACAGAAGGTCCCGTTTTTTGGCGCTCAATTTTTTCGAATCGTCGACGCCCTCCAGAACGAGTCCTTCCGGCAGGATCACGGCCGCCGCCACCACGTCGCCAAATAAACAGCCTCTGCCAACCTCGTCCACACCCGCTATGTACCGGTAATCTCTTTCTATGTATTCGCGTTCATATTTTAGCAGGTCCCTCGGGGACTGCTCGATCTCTTCCGTATCCATGCTGTCTTTCCTCCTCCGTGCTGCAAGAGCCAAGGGGTATTCCCGCAAATTCCCCTGGCAAGTCTATCAAACTCGCAATCTATCCTTTTTATTGTACTATGTTCGGGCAGCGGATTCCAACGAAAAACGACATCTGGCACGCTTCCAAAAATCGGGGTGTGGACTGCTGGGTCCAGAAGATGCGCCGAGCCGATATGTCCGAAAGCATTAGCTGGTGAAAGACCTGGCCCCGCGAAGTTAGCCGTAAAATGTGCCGCAAAGAAAAAAATGTACTGTAAAGAGGCGAGTGTGCTTAAAAAGAAGAGTGTACTGCAAAGAGGAGGAATGTGCTGAAAAAAGAAGTCTACTGCTAAGAGAAAAATGTGCTGTAGTGAGAAATGAACTGCAATGGGAAGAATGTACTTCAAAGAGTGAACATGGATGTTGATATATCAAACGTTTGAATACGGGTTATACGTGGTTTTTGGCAATCCCGAAGTCCACCGTGAACTGACTAAACTCTTTGACATGCGTTACGCAACCAATGAAGAATGATGGTGCCAAGGGCTATGAGGGGTAGCCACAGCCAACACATCCTATGTAAGAACTTCTACCTTACACAAGCTTTTTGACACCACCGTAATCAATCATATTTTCGTACATTTCCAAATGCGGTTATTCAGCTGCTTGAGAAGGCGGTACAACTTTAAACACCCGCGTACCACGATCCCCACACAAAAAAATAGCTGCATCAATGCAGCTATCGTCACCGTGCCCGCAAGCACCAACAAGTATTTTACACCGGCTCGCTGAGCAGCGATAAAAACTGCCTCGTCCGCTCCTGCGCCGGATGGTTTAGCACCTCATTCGGACTGCCCTGCTCCATGATGATTCCTTCGTCCATAAACACGATCCGGTCCGCCACCTGGCTCGCAAATTTCATCTCATGGGTTACGATGGCCATCGTCATGCCTTCTACAGCCAGCTCTTTGATGACCTTCAGCACTTCACCGACCAGCTCCGGGTCCAGGGCGGACGTCGGTTCATCGAATAAAAGCAGCTCCGGACCGATGCCCATTGCCCGGGCAATACCGACCCGCTGCTGCTGTCCGCCGGACAGCTGGTGCGGATAGGAGTCCGCTTTGCCGGCAAGTCCTACCTTGCCGAGAAGCTCCATCGATCTCTCCTTAGCCTCCGCTCGGCTCTTTTTCTGCACGATGACCTGCGCTTCCATCACGTTCTGCAAAGCCGTCATATGGGGAAACAGATTATACGATTGAAAAACCATACCGGTTTTCCTCCGGAAAGCCAGGATGTCTCCCCTTCCCGGCTTGTTTCCTTCCCTGAACGACAAGGCGGAGTCTCCGATCCGCAGAATTCCTTCCGTTGGGATTTCCAGCAGGTTGATGCACCGGAGCAGCGTCGTTTTTCCGGAACCAGAGGGCCCGATGATGACCGTCACTTGTCCTTTTTCGATCGACAGGTCGATTCCTTTGAGCACTTCATTGCTGCCAAAGCTTAATCTCAGGTCGTTGATTTCAATCATGATGCATCCCTCGTTTCGCTATCTTGCGGCATAACGGTCAAACCGGTGTTCGAGCTGATGCTGGAGCGCCGACAGTACGGTGCTGAAGATCAGGTAGATCAAGGCTACCTCGCAGTACAGCAGCAAAGGCTCATACACGACCGCCGTAATTTGCTGCCCCTTTTGGAACAGCTCTGTGAGTGTCACCGTCGCTGCCAGCGACGTATCCTTCAGCAGGCTGATAAAAGAGTTGGCCAGCGGAGGCAGCGATACCCTTGCCGCCTGCGGCAGAACAATCCGGCGCAGCGCCTGGGAACGGGTCATCCCGACCGAATACGCCGCCTCCCACTGCCCCTTGGCGATGGACTGGATCGCGGCGCGCATAATTTCGGAACCATAGGCTCCGACACTGATCGAGAACCCGATCACCGCGGCGGTGAATGCGTCGATGACAACGCCGACGCTCGGAAGCCCGTAGAAAATGATAAACAACTGGACAAGCAGCGGAGTCCCCCGGATGATCCATACATAAAACCAGGCGACCCGCTGGAGAATGCTCCAGTGCGACAATCGGGCCAGCGCAGTAAGGAACGCCAGTACGAAACCGAGAATGAAGGAAATGATCGTCAGGGGAATCGTGAACTTGATCCCCGCCATAAGCAGCGGCACAAAGGAGTCGATAAAAATATCGGTGAGATGGGCGGTTCTGTCATTCATCGGTTAACCCCCTTTTACCGCTTATTTCGATACATCCGTACCAAAGTATTTTTTGGAGATGGCAAGGTACGTTCCATCCTTCTTCATGTCGGCCAGCGCCTGGTTAATGGCGTCCCGCAGCTCGTTGTTGTTTTTGTTCATCAGTACGGCGCTGGTGCTGCCCGTATCGGTTTCGTCCACCACCTTGATCGGAGCGTCGGGACGTCTTGTTTTGAAGTCGAGATAGGACAGTTTGTCGTTCACCGTAGCATCGATGCGCCCGGACAGCAGCAAGTCGATCGCTTGGTTGAATCCGTCGACCTGCACGATCGTGGCACCGTTGTCTTTAGCTATTTGATTCAGATTGCTCGTCAGCGACTGCCCTGCTTTTTTGCCTTTGAGGTCGGCGAGCTTTTTGATGTCCTGATTATTGTCCTTCACAATCAATACCGCCTTGGAGGCGATGTAAGGGTCCGAAAAGTCGTATTTAGCCTTTCGCTCCGCATTAATGGATACTTCGTTCATCACCACGTCGAAACGCTTGGCGTCCAAGCCGGCGATCATGCCGTCCCATTTCGTTTCGATAAACTCCGGCTTAACGCCGAGCCTTTTGGCAATCTCCCGGCCCAGGTCAACGTCAAAACCGGTCAGCGTTCCTTTCTCATCATGATAGGTAAAAGGTGCATACGTTCCTTCCGTGCCGATGCGCAGCTTGCCGCTTTGCTTGATCGTCTCAAGCAGGTTTTTCCCCGTCTGGGCGCCCCCGGTTTGCCCTTCCTGCGGCTTCGTTCCCGTATTTCCACCGCACGCTGTCGTCACGGCCAGCATCAACGTCATCACGATTGCCCAAAACATCCGCCAGCTTCTCACATTTTTCCTCCTCTAACCGTTTTCACCTATTTTGCCACGATGCTGTATTTTCATGCGCGGCCGCCCGTACTTACGCATGATCCCGAAAAAAAAGCCCATGACCCCAGGTCATGAGCTTTCCTCTTCTCTATTCTAAGTCTATTTTCTGCTGCAACACTATTTCGATATGTCGATGAATCCTTCCCCAAACACGTCCCGAACGTCATGAATCGTAATAAACGCCTGCTTGTCCGCAACCTTGACGATCCTTTTCAGGACAGGCACCTCCTGCTTGCTGATGACGATGTACAGCACTTCCTTGGCCGACTTGCTGTAATAGCCGTACCCTTTAAACACGGTGACTCCCCGGTCCATAACCCGGTTAACCTTCTCGGCGATCTCCGCATGCTGCTCCGATACGATCATCACCGCCTTTTTCGGGTTCAGGCCCTCGATGATGAATTCCATCACCTTCGTGCCGACGAACAGCATAATGATCGTCAGCATCAGGCTTTCCGCGCCAATGATAAAGTAGGAGGAGAACGCGACGATCAGATCAAAGAACAGCAGGGCGTAACTGATGTTCCAGTCCCAGTATTTATGGGCAATCCGCGCCAAAATGACCGTACCGGCGGTGGTGCCTCCGGCCCTCACGATCAGCCCGATGCCGACACCGGCCAATACACCGCCAAAAATTGCATTGACGATCGGTTCGTTCGATGTTAGTGTCCAATTTTCGGTCAAATGGAGGAACAAAGAGTTAAACACGACAGCAATGATGGTGTACACCGTCGTCATTTTGTCCAAAAACTTATAACCCACGATCAGCAGTACGGCGTTCAAAATCAGGTTGACCAATCCCGGCGACCATGCAAACAGGTAGTACAGGATGATCGTAATCCCCGTCACACCGCCTTCGCCAAGGTCGTGGGGAATGACAAACAGATTGATATCGAGCGCAAAAATAAACGCCCCCGCGATGATCGTCATGATTTCCATCATTCTTTTTTTCATATGACGGCCTTCCTCTCCCATAAATCAACACGCAAAAAAAGCCCAGTACCTATAACGGAACTGGGCTTGTTCGTTCACTATGATACTGTACATCTCGCTTTGATACACGCTGGACACTTGAATCGTATCCGGCGTTCTTTTCCGATTAGTAAGGGGCTTCCATCGAGAACCGGCCCATTTTGCCGGCGCGCAGCTCCCGCAGCAGCGTCTTCGACGCTTTCTCAAGATCCACCCGTCCGCCGCTCATCAAGCAGCCGCGCTTACGCCCCACCGCTTCCATGATGGAGACGATTTCGTCGCTCTCGTCCGGGTTGTGCGGCATGTCCGCATCGATCTCGAAGCGCTCCCGGAAGGCGTCCCAGTAATACTGGACCAGGTATTTGACCGCAAAAAAGGCGACATCCTCTACGTTCAGGATCTCTTCCTTGATCGCGCCGGTTACCGCGAGGCGGTAGCCAACGTTCTCGTCCTCAAATTTGGGCCACAAAATCCCCGGAGTATCCAGAAGCTCGATTTCTCCGCCTACCTTAATCCACTGCTGGCCTTTCGTCACGCCCGGCCGGTCCCCCGTTGCGGCAATGCTGCGCCCGGCGAGCCGGTTGATCAGCGTCGACTTGCCTACGTTCGGGATGCCGACGATCAGCGCACGGATCGCCCGCGGGTTCATCCCCTTGGCGATTTGGCGATCGATCTTCTCCTTCAGGAGCAGCTTCAGCTGTCCAGGAATCTCTTTCACGCCCGTGCCTGTAGCCGCATCGACCGGAAATGCCGTATGGCCTTCCTCTTTAAAATAATCCTGCCACTGCTTCGTTACCGAAGGGTCTGCCAAATCCGCCTTGTTCATAATGATCAGCCGGGGCTTCCCCTGCAAAATCTCGTCAATCATCGGATTTCGGCTGGACAGCGGAAGACGCGAATCGATCAGCTCGATCACGACGTCAATCAGCTTTAACTTATCCTGTATTTGGCGGCGCGCTTTGGTCATATGACCAGGAAACCATTGAATCGTCACCGTCATCACCTCATTCTCTTGTCCGCAAACAGCCTCATTCCACGTTCATTAATGGTTGATCAAATGGATGTCCTTCACCGGCCAGAAGATGAGGTCAGCCCGTCCGACGATATCCCCGAGCGGCACATAACCGATCATCCGGCTGTCCGTACTGTCGGACCTGTTATCCCCCATCACGAACACATGACCTTCGGGAACCTTGCCATCCGGAAACGCGCTGTTTGGAAAATCTTTGTCATTATACATCTGGCCCGCTTTATGGCTTGCATCGATGGCACCCTGTATGTAGGTTTCATTGACTTTTTTGCCGTTCACGGTCACCGTGTCGCCTTCCACCTTGACGGTATCGCCTGCGACGGCAATCACGCGTTTGATAAAATCCTTGCCTTCGGAAGGAACATGGAACACGATAACCTCTCCACGATGCGGAGCCCGGATGTCGTACAATATTTCATTGACGATCAACCGCTCGCCTGTATGAAAGTTTGGCTGCATGGAGGGGCCGTCCACAATAAACGGTTTGAAGAGAAGCCAGCGGATCAGTGCCACCAAAATCAGGGCAATGATGATCGCTTTCAGCCATTCTACGACTTCATTTTTCCCTTTTTTAGGTGGTTTATGATCTTCTTCCTTCAGTTCCACCGCATCGCTCTGAATGTCCTGCTGCATATATCCACCGCCCTCTCCTAGTTTTGCCGAAAAGAAAAGCTCCCATTACGGAGCCGTGTATGCTTTCTTTGGACCAGCGAAGCGAAAAGGCATTCGTGATCGCCAGAAAAATCTCCGCTTCTCGCGGTCTGTCAACTTGGTTCGTTCATCTATTGACGCCTTTTTTATCCTAAAACGAAAAGGGCTTGAAATCAAGCCCTTTAGCGTTGTTCGCTGATTAACGGCGAATCTCTTTAATTCTTGCTGCTTTACCGCGCAGTTCACGAAGATAGTACAGTTTGGCGCGACGTACTTTACCGTAACGAGCCACTTCGATCTTCTCGATTTTTGGCGAGTTGATTGGGAAAGTTCTTTCTACCCCAACACCGTAAGAGATTTTACGCACTGTAAAAGTCTCAGCGATGCCGCCTCCGCGACGCTTAATCACAACACCTTCGAACAACTGGATACGCTCGCGGGATCCCTCGATAACCTTAACGTGCACTTTCAAAGTGTCGCCAGGACGAAAGCTAGGGATGTCGGTGCGAAGCTGTTCTTTGGTAATCTCTTGTAGGATGTTCATTTAGGACTCCTCCTTCCGTACAGGTGTTCTTGCCTCTTCCGGAAAACCCTCTGTTTTCCTTCATCATCCGCAGCGGACCACCGTATTCCACACAACAGCATTTATTGTAGCATATTTGTTTCATCCTTTGCAACTATAAATCTTCCAGTTGTTGCGCTGCCCCTCGGTTGTAAAAATAGCAAAGTCTCGCTCTCCAAAAAACAGATAATTCACACCGAAAAAAATAGGCTGACCCAATTGTAAGAATAACGTCTATCGACGTACCTTCAAAGAAGACAGACCGCGTTTAAAAGGAAGTTTTTCTTGCGATTATAGAATGGTTCAGCTTCGCTGAAATTTATTAATTCTATAATCTTAAAAAACTTCTTGCCAAAATCGGAATTGACGTTAAAATAAATTTATCATTAAAATAATTTTAACGTTAATAAAAATTGAATGGGGATGTCCTTTCATGAGCGAAACCGTATTACTTCAGCAGAATCAAGGTATGCGCAGGCTGGCGAAACACAAGTTGTATCTAATGATGATCACCGCCAAAATCATTTCGCGGTTCGGGGATTCCGTGGATTCCATCGCCTACAGCTGGATGGTCTACCTGCTTACCGGCTCCGAGCTGCTAATGGGAACACTGTACGCCATCAACTTCGTTCCAGGCATTGCTTTCAGTATGTTTACAGGCGTCCTGGTTGACCGCTGGTCCAAGAAAAAGGTCGTGATCGTGACGAATGCCGGCCGGGGCATCACCGTAACCGTGACGGCGCTGCTCTTTTTCATAGGAGACTTGCAGCCGTGGCACCTGTTTATTTTTACGTTCATCAACTCTACGCTCGAATGCTTCTCAACGCCGGCGGAAATGTCCCTCGTTCCCCGCATTTTGCCCAAGGAGCTGCTGCTCAGCGGCAATTCGCTGACGTCGTCTGCCTCCCGCACCGCAGAGCTTGCCGGTCTGGCCGCAGCCGGCGGCCTGATCGCCCTTCTCGGCATTTCTGGAGCGATGCTGATCGACGCCTTGTCATTTCTACTGGCCGCCCTGTTGTACGTCTGGATCCGCATCGACCGGGATCGTGGGCAGGAAAACGACGACGACACGGATCTGATACAGGCAGAGGAAAGCCCGTCCTACTGGAGCCAGTTTAAAACCGGCCTGAAGTTCGTTAAAGGCCACAAGCTGATGATGATGACCATGCTTTCGGCCGCATTCGTGAATCTGTGCCTCACGCCCAAAAACGTGCTTGAGCCCGTTTATGTCAAACAAATACTCCACTCGGGCCCATACGGCCTCAGTTTGATCGGCATCGCCCTGATTACCGGCATGATTATCAGCGGCCTATGGATCAGCCAGAAGGGCTCAGCTTACCGCAAAAGCAGTCTGATTGTGTTCGGATTTTTGCTGCTCGGGGTTACGTACAGCCTTCTCTACGTCCCCGCCCTTCTAAGGGAATATCCTCTCCATGCCGCGGCTGCCTTTTGCTTTGGCATGGGGCTCGCCATTTCGTTTATCAACACGCCGGTATCCACCTATATGATGGAAGTCACCCCCAAAGCGATGCTTGGCCGGGTCGGGGCGCTGTCAAGCACGATCTGCACCTGCGCCATTCCCGTCGGAAGCCTGCTGGCCGGTTGGGCCGGAGCATTCGTCGGGGTCCACGTGCTGTACCTCGTTTTTGGACTGCTGATGCTGATACCGGGGGTCTATCTGTGGAGCCAGAAAGGATTTATGAAAATCTAGAACGATGGAAACATTTTGTGCTCGGAAGCCATCTCGGCTTATAATGGGGATAAACAATCCGGAAAACAAGATACGGGAAATGTAGAGGTGCACAACATTGGAGACCAAAGAACTGAGCACGATCGAGGAGATCCGGATTTATTCCGATCCATACCGTTTGAAAATATTAAGCTGCTTTCAGAAGGCCGACCAGCCAATGACGATCAAAGATATCGCTGACAAACTCGGGGAAGTTCCGGCCAAGGTCTACTATCACGCCAAAAAGCTGGAGAGCATCGGGTTAATTGTCCTCGTGCACACCAAGCAAATCAACGGAATCACGGCCAAATATTATCAAGCCTTCAAAGGATCCGTACGGATTAAGCGCAGCAAGGACATTGATGAGGCGGCCCAAAAAATCTTCCGTTCCGAAACGCAAAAGCTGCTGGAGGATTTGTATGAGGAGAGCAAGCGTAAGTTTCTGAAGGCTCAGAACCAGGAGGAGCCTGCCGGGAACCTGTCCCATTCCGAGGTCTATTTGACGGAAGAGGAAGCCAAAGCGTTTTTTGAGCAATTGACAGAGTTTGTAGAAAAGCACACCGAGCGCCAGCACCCGGATCAGAAGCTGTACGACGTATTTACCACGATTGCCAAACTGGACGAATAGCCGCCCATACGCCGCAGCCACAGCCAGCCCCCGGCCATTTGCCGGGGGCTGGTTGTCTCTGAGCTGCGAAAATGGGAGTTACCGCTTCTTCACTGCTCTGACCATCCGCTTTGTGACTACAGGAGCTGCCTTGCGGCATGCTCATCCTCCTGGGCCACGTACAAGTCGTACTGTGTCATTCCCCGGCCCGTAAAGGTGTCCCGGCCGGTCGGCTGGCTCACGATGCGCGAGCGGTGGCGGATCCCTCCGCTCAGCAGTCTGGACTTGGCCCTTGCATAGCTGTCTGCGTCGAAAGATGTGAAGATCAGGATCCGCTCTTTTGGAAAAAAGAACCTCCAAATTGCTTTTGCCGGATTCATGCACCATCCTCCTTCTGGGAGCTACATCAGTGCTTTTTTGCCGATATTATATCCTTTCCACGTCCGAAAACCAAGTTTGGCATAAAAATCCACATATTCCGTCCAATCGATCACCAGGTGCTTCACACCTCTGGCCGTCAGCTCCGCGACCCCGTCCTGAACGATCGCCAGCCCGTAGCCTTTCCCGCGGAACCGGTCGTCCACGCCGAGCGGCCCGATGCCGCCAAGCGGTTCACTGAACAGCGGCGCCCAATACGTATTCTGGGCAATCAGCGGGGACTCGCCGTCGTTCACGCGGCAAAAGCCGATCATTTCGTCCCCCAGGAACAGGCCGACGAATTCCCGTCCCTGCCCTCCCCGTTCCCAGTAGCACTGCGCCTCGTAATACCAGCGTCCCGGAAAGCACCGCTTGAAGAAACGGAGCATCTCTTCACGGTCTCCAGGGACAAGCAGGCGGGCGAAGGCGCCATCCCGATACTCGGGCCGCTCTAGGCCATCGTCCGAGGTTTCGTTCACCAGGTCGAACACCTCGTACAGGTATTCGTACCCACGGCGCGCGAACCACGACCTAACCTCCGGCAGTGCGAGCGGCACCCCGGGAAAATAGTGCCACGGGTCACGCCCGATGCTGGCCGATACCGCTCCGGCTTCGCGCAATGCGTTCTCGGCATGACGGAGCAGCCCTGACCCTATGCCCTGACCCTGAGCATCGCGGCGGACGACGATGGCCTGAATCCATCCGCCGCCGTCACCCAGCTGCATCTCGCGCGCCGGCTCCTGCCACTTCTTGGCGATCACGAACCCAAGCAGACGGCCCTCCCCGTTAACGGCCAGCCCGGAAGCGGGGCCATACACGTTCACATCTTCAAAAGTATTTTGCTTCATCAGTTCCCTGCGCATCGGAAAATGGCCGCCCAGTTCCCCGTTCCAAAGGTCACACATCGCATCAAGCCATTCGGCATCCATCGGAATGATCTTCAAATTAACTCCTCCTTCTACAGTTGATCGTACGTGCAAACGAATTCTGCAAAAAAATCTTGTCCATCGGGATATTTCATGTCAGCTCGACCCGTCTTTAGCTGCTGCTCTTCAAGCGGGATTAGGATTGCAGCAAAAAGACTCATACGTCCCGTTATAAAATATTATTACATAACAATTATATTTATTGTGTTATAAAATTTCAATGGAGAATAATTAGGTTTCACAGTCCGTAGTGATGTGGAATTACCATGGAATTCATCAGCATACGGTTCAATCCAGGCTATTCCTTATTGAAGGCTAATATAAAAATCGCCGGATCCGAGCTGACAGCTCTCGATCCGGCGATTTCATTCATTATAATCCTTTTCAGGACTCCTTATTCAGGAGGTCGTTACACTCTTTTCAGGAAATCGACGATGGTCAGCAGGCCAAGATCGAAGTTTTCCAGGTTAAAGTGCTCGTTAGGCGCATGCAGGTTTTCGTCGGGAAGGCCAAAGCCCATGCATACGACCGGAGCGGCCAGTACACGGGAGAACGTCTCCACGATCGGAATGGAGCCCCCGTCTCTCGTAAATACGGGACGCGTGCCGTATACTTCCTCGTAGGCTTCCGCCGCCTTTTGCAGAATCGGCGTGGACGGATCGATCGTAAATGCATTGCCCTTCTCGAACTGGATGACGGTTGCTTTGGCGCCCGTCGGTACGTGGCTGTAGATATGCTTTTCGATTTTGTTCAAGATGTCCTGCGGATCCTGATGTCCCACCAGACGGCATGTAATCTTCGCATGGGCTTCCTTCGGGATGACCGTTTTGCTGCCTTCGCCCTGGAATCCGCCATAGACGCCGTTCAGCTCAAGGGTCGGGCGCGCGCCCGTTCTTTCGGCGAACGTGTATCCCTCTTCCCCATACAGCTCGTCAAGGCCAAGGTCGCGCTTCAGCTTGTTCTCGTCTCCGGACTGCTTCGCAAACTCGGCATGATCCGCCTCCGTAAGCTCCGGAACGCCTTCGTAGAAGCCTTCCACAGTCACGCGGCCCTTGGCATCATGCAGGGAATCGAGCAGGCTGACCATCGCATGCAGCGCATTCGGCACGCCGCCGCCGTAGCTGCCGGAGTGCAGATCTGTATTGGCCGTATGGACATGAACTTCCAGTGAGCACAGACCGCGAAGACCGGTGCAGATCGCCGGCTTTCCTTTTTCCAGCAGGGACGTGTCCGAGATCAGAACCGCATCGGCCTTCAGCAGCTCCTGCTGTGCCTCCAGGAACTTCGGAAGGTTCGGGCTTCCGACTTCCTCCTCGCCCTCTACGCAAAACTTGATGTTGACCGGAAGCTGCTTCTCCTGCTGAAGAATCGCTTCCACCGCTTTAATATGTAAAAAGATCTGCCCCTTATCGTCCGTTGCCCCTCTGGCGTACAGCTTGCCGTCGCGTTCGGCCGGCTCGAATGGCGGGGTATCCCACAAGTTCAGCGGGTCTACCGGCTGCACGTCATAGTGCCCATAGACGAGAACCGTCGGCTGTCCCGGTGCATGCAGATGGTCCGCGTAGACGATCGGGTGGCCGTTTGTTTCGTGGATTTTCACGTTTTCAAGGCCGGCCTTTTTGAGTGTCTCCGCCAGCCATTCTGCCGCCCGCTTAACGTCCGGCTTATGCTCGGACAATGCGGAAATGCTCGGAATGGACAACCATTCCTTCAGTTCGTTCAGATGCTGATCGCGATGGGTTTGAAAATAAGCTTTATAATCCATAATATCCTCCTGTCATATTCATATTTACTGGAATGCTCGCGTCTTGATCCTCATATTTCAGACAACCTTATATCCAGACTAACGCATCTGACGCTAAAAAACCACTCCCTTGCAGAACCCAGGGGCCGTGGTTTTACAGCTCGGTTATTCAAGTCCGCCATCGGTATCTTTCAGCCTGCGGAGCTTTTCCAATGTCTTGCGGTCCCTGTCAGTCAGCTCCACCTCATCCAGCAGGTCCGGCCGCCGCTCCAGCGTCCGCTTCAGCGCCTGCTCCCGGCGCCAAGCCTCGATGTTCGCGTGGTGGCCGCTTAGCAGCATGTCCGGCACTTTCCAGCCCCGGAACTCCACCGGGCGGGTATAGTGCGGGTATTCTAGCAGCCCGGTGCTGAAGGAATCCGTCACGGCCGACGTTTCGTTGCCCAGCACGCCGGGCAGCAGCCGGGAGACCGCATCGATCACGACCGCCGCCGGAAGCTCGCCTCCGGTCAAGACGTAGTCGCCGATCGACAGCTCATCGGTGATGAGGTGCTCGCGAATCCGCTCGTCGTATCCCTCATAATGACCGCAAATGAAGATTAAATGCTCTTCCTTCGCGAATTCCTCCGCTTTTTTCTGGGAAAAGGTTTCCCCCTGCGGGCACATCAGGATGACTCTTGGCTTGGCCTGATGTCCCGCTTTCTCCAGCAGATCCTCGATAGCCGCAAAGATCGGCTCCGGCTTCAGAACCATCCCCCCGCCTCCGCCATAAGGCGTATCGTCAACCGTACCGTGCTTATTCCCGGAGTAATCCCGGAAATTGACGGTATGAAGCGAAATGATTCCTTTCTCCTGGGCCTTCCCGAGAATGCTTGTCCGGAAAACCCCATCCAGCATTTCCGGGAACAGGGTCAGCACATCCACTCTCATTAGTCCAGCAGTCCTTCCATAATATGAACGAGTATTTTTTGGTTCGGAATGTCTACGTCAAGGACGACATCATCGATGACAGGGATGAGGACACTCTTGCCGCCCTTTGGCTGGACCACCCATACGTCGTTCGCGCCTGGCGTCAAAATTTCCGTCACAACCCCAAGCTCCTTGTCTTCGTCGGTCACGACGCTGCAGCCGATAATTTCGTGGAAGTAATATTCGTCTTCCGGCAGCTCCACGAGATGCTCCTTGCCGACTTTCAGCATGCTGCCCTTAAATTTCTCCACATCATTAATATTGTCGTAGCCGTCCAATTTGATGATGTACATATTTTTATGAAGGCGGGACGAATCGACGGTCACGTCGACCGGCTTGCCCCCGTCCTCCGGAACGATCATGAGCTCGCTCCCCTTGGCGAAACGGACCTCGGGAAAATCCGTGTACGACAACACTTTGATTTCTCCCTTGATGCCATGGGTGTTGACGATTTTGCCAACCTTATAAAGTGTTTCCGGCATGTTCTCCTCCTAGCTTCGTGGCGCCAGCGCTTCGGCGCGCTTGTATTGCACGGATCTATTATATAATCTTCAGCATGTACGAAAAAGGGCTAGGACATGCATCCTAACCCCCTTTCGTATATCTTTAAGATATGATATCCACGGTCACGCGTTTATCCATTTTGACTGCTGCAGAAGTCACGACTGTTCGAAGCGCCTTGGCGATCCGGCCCTGCTTGCCGATGACCTTCCCCACATCCTCGGGATGCACGGTTAGTTCATAGACAATCAGGTGATCCTTCTCCACCGTCTTCACAGCCACCTCTTCAGGATGATCCACCAAAGCCTTAGCAATAACACCAACTAATTCTTCCATAGATAACCCTCACGATCAGTCATTATTTCTGCTGCTTGAGCTCATGGAACTTCTTCATCACTCCTGCTTTGCTCAGCAGGTTGCGGACTGTGTCGGATGCTTGCGCACCGTTTTGCAGCCACGCCAGTGCTTTATCTTCATCGATTCTTACGTCAGCCGGTTGGTTGACCGGATTGTAGTAACCGATTTCTTCGATAAAACGGCCGTCACGTGGGGAACGGGAATCCGATACCACGATACGGTAGAAAGGAGCTTTATGAGCACCCATGCGTTTCAGACGAATACGTACTGCCACGAAATTCACCTCCTTCAACAAAATAATCTCTGGGTGACAACCCTTCCCCTAGCGGAGAGGCGGCTGTCTATATACAAATGCAGTGATTAACGGAAAGGAAACTTCATGCCGCCTTTGCCGGCCAATCCTTTCAGCTGCTTTAAAGCTTTGCCCTTCGGACCCTTCGGTCCCATCATATCCGAGAACTGCTTCATCATCCGGCGCATCTCGTCAAACTGCTTGATCAGCCGGTTGACCTCGGCGAGCGATGTGCCGCTGCCGGTCGCAATCCGCTTGCGGCGGTTGTGGTTGATGATATCCGGATTCTGTTTCTCGGCCTTCGTCATCGAGAAGACAATCGCCTCAATGCGGCCCATCTGCTTCTCGTCGACCTTCAAATCCTTGGTCTGCTTCAGCTTGCCCATCCCCGGGATCATGTCCATGATCTGGTCGATCGGGCCAAGCTTCTTCACCTGCTCCATCTGCTCCAGGAAATCGTCGAACGTAAATTCGGCGTTACGCATTTTACGTTCCATTTCCTTGGCTTTCTCCGTGTCGATATTCGACTGGGCTTTCTCGATCAGCGAGAGCATGTCGCCCATGCCGAGGATCCGGGAAGCCATCCGCTCCGGATGGAACGGCTCCAGCGCATCGATCTTCTCGCCGAGCGCTGCAAACTTGATCGGACAGCCGGTTACGGCCTTAACGGACAGCGCGGCACCGCCGCGGGTATCGCCGTCAAGCTTGGTCAGCACAACGCCCGTCAGATCCAGCTGCTTGTTGAAGTGATCCGCAACGTTGACGGCATCCTGGCCTGTCATCGCGTCCACAACCAGCAGCACCTCGTCCGGCTTCACCTCGCTGTGGATTTGGCGCAGCTCTTCCATCAGCTCTTCATCGATGTGCAGGCGGCCCGCCGTATCGATGATCAGATAATCGTTCCCGTTATCCTTGGCATGCTGATAAGCCTGCTTCGCGATTTCCACCGGGCTTGTCTTGTCGCCGAGTGTAAATACAGGTACGCCGATCTGCTCACCCAGCACCTGAAGCTGCTTGATCGCCGCAGGGCGGTAAATATCGCCCGCCGCCATCAGCGGACGGTGGTTCTGCTTCTGCAGCAACTTCGCCAGCTTGCCTGATGTCGTCGTCTTACCGGCCCCTTGCAAACCTACCATCATTATGACGGTCGGAGGCTTGTTCGCCTTCGCCAGCTTCGCCTGGCTTCCGCCCATCAGCTCGGTCAGTTCTTTATTAACGATGTCGATGATGACCATGCCCGGCGTGAAGCTCTCCATCACTTCGGTACCGACGGCCTTCTCTTTCACCTTGGCGACGAAATCCTTGACGACCTTAAAGTTAACGTCAGCTTCCAGGAGCGCAAGACGCACCTCGCGCATCGCTTCGTTAACGTCATCCTCGGACACCTTGCCTTTGCCGCGCAGCTTGCTGAACACGTTCTGCAGCCGGCTCGTCAATCCTTCAAATGCCATGAACCGCCACCTCCTTCTAACGCTTTATTCCAATTGCTGCAATTGATTTATGATTTGATATATTCTCGTTTTATCGGATTCAGACATGCTGCTGGACTCCGTAATGCTCTGCAGCCGCTCAAGTTCTTGGCTACGCTGCTCATGCTTCTGCAGCAGTCCCAGCTTCTCTTCATACATGTCCAGCACCTGCTCAGCCCGCTTGATATGCTCATAGACGGCCTGACGGCTGATGTCGAACTCGGCTGCAATCTCCCCGAGGGAGAAATCGTCATGAAAGTAATATTTAAGGAACGTCTGCTGCTTCTCTGTCAGCAGCTGTTCATAGAAATCAAACAAAAGGTTGATTCGATTCGTCTTCTCGAGCCGATTCTCCTGACTCACTGAGGGACACTCCCTTCGTCAAGGAAAAACACTTTACAGTTCTTCAACGTTCCCTATCATACAGAAAACAAAGAAAGATGTCAAGCAAATATCCTTGTCATCTTGAAAAGTTTCTTGTTTCTCTCTTTACGACCAAGGAAGCAGATAGATCAGCACCGCAAAGAAATGCATCACGCTCCCGCCAAGCACAAACAAATGCCAAATCGCATGGTGATACGGAAAGCCCCTCCACACGTAAAAAATGGTACCAAGCGTGTACAGGATCCCGCCGGCAGCCAGCAGCCAGATGCCTCCCGAAGCTACGGCAGCCGTCAGAGGCCCCCAGGCAACCACGACCATCCACCCCATAATAATGTAGAAAATCGTGGACATAAACAGAAATCGCTTCGTAAAAAATGCCTTGAACACGCAGCCGAGCAGTGCAATCCCCCATACGGTAGCGAACAGCGACCATCCCAGCGGTCCCCGGATCGCAACCAGCATAAACGGCGTATACGAGCCCGCAATGAACAAGTAAATCGAGGAATGGTCAAAAATTTCGAACAGATCCTTGACCCTGCCCTCCTTAAAACTGTGTACCAAGGTGGAGTTGATATACAAAATCAGCATCGTCGTCCCGTAGATCGAAAAGCTGGCGATATGCCATGCCGTCCCCTTCATGGTGGAAAATACGATCAGCAGCACCAATGCGGCAACGCTGAGCAGCGCCCCGATGCCGTGGGTAATGGCGTTCGCCACTTCTTCCTTCCGGGTGTAAGTGTGTGTATTAGCCATAAACAACCCTTTCATCAATCCTTTTATTTTCACCATTATAACCTCCAAGCCGCCCGCATTTCCACTTTCCCTGGGCTTATCCCATGGCGGGGCTCATGATGGACTGACATGCTATCCGTGTCGGCCAGGCTCTTTCCCCATTTCGGCTGTAATTGGTCCTTTCATCCAATTCTATAAAGCTATCAAAGCATATATTGTAAGCGGCTGGTTGAAAGGAGGTATGTAAACTATGGCAATCATTATTTATCCGAAAACGATGAACTGGAAGTACATGAAGCAGCGGCCGCAGCAGCTCATGACTCAGCTAGGGGCCAGGGGCCACCTCGTATTCTTTGAAAACCTGGCGCCGCTGGACCGTGAATTCATAGAAGTGGAGCCGAACGTGTTTTTGTTCACCGACCATCACGCCTTTATGAAGAAGCTGAAGAAGCTTCGCGAAGACCATGCGGTCGTGGGCTGGACCACCTGGGCCAAACAGCGCACACGTCTGACTTCCCTCTACCGTCCGGATGCCATCATTTATGATTGCTGTGATGAGTTTCCGCACTGGGCCAAGTATGAAGTCAAGATGGTGGATGCTTCCGACCATTTGGTCTGCACAGCCGAATCCATCCGGATGCGCCTGGAGCTGGCCTATCCTGATAAACCGGTAACTCTGATCCCGAACGGAGCTGATGCTTCCTTCTTCGATCCCGCTCCGTCCCAGCGCCCTCATGACCTGCCGCAGGGGAAAGTCGCCGCCTATATCGGCGCCTGGGCCTACTGGCTCGATCACGATCTGTTCGCGAAGATGGCGTCGCTCTATCCTGACGTGCATTTCGTGTCTATCGGTGCCGCCTACGGCGATATCCCCGACTATGCGAAGCTTCCGAATGTTCATGTGCTGGGCGAGAAGCCTCACACCGAGCTCAAAACATATCTTCAGCATATCGACGTCGCGTTAATCCCTTTTCAGTATCACCCCATTACCTTGGCAACCAATCCTGTAAAAGCTTATGAATATATGGCATCAGGTGTGCCTGTACTGTCGACGGCGCTTCCGGAATGCATCCGCATGGAACCCCATGTCACGACGGCGACCACACACGACGATTTTATCGCCAAGCTCGGCCGGATGCTGGAAGAGCCCGACTCCCGTGAACAGCGGCTGGCTCGAATCGAATATGCGCGGAGCAACCGCTGGGAAGACCGGGGCGAAGCCGCGCACCAGGTTATCATGAACACCCTACGGAACAAGAGCGAGCAGAAGTTTTAATGAAAGGAGGCGTTTATCGTTGAACATTGGAGTATGCGGTTATTACGGCATGGGCAACTTCGGTGACGATCTTTTTCTGAGAACGCTGCAGCAGGTATTCGAAGGCCATGTGGTGTATCCGTGGACCAGCCGTCTCGATCCGGCACAAACCGACCACGTCATTATCGGGGGCGGGGACTTGATCACGCCGTATTCGTTTAACCCTTATTATTTTCCGGATGCGCTCAAGAACCACCCCAAATGGCTGTACGGCGTCGGCATCGTGGACAACTACCCGGAATCCAGCTGGCCAGCGGACCAGGTTGCGAAATACAGGAATTATATCCGCACGGCGCAAATGGCCGTATTCCGGGACAGCCGTTCGGCCGATATTGCCCAAAGAGCCGGATTCCATCAGCATGTTCAGCAGGCCCACGATATCGTATTTGCGTACAGGCAGCCTGACTACCCAGTCAAACGATTCTCCAGCCGGCCGACCATCGGCCTATGCCTGTTTGCTTACCCTTCGTTCCCGTTTGAAAATATGCTGCAGCTATCGCTCCACCTGATCCGGCAGGGTTACCACCTTGTGTTTATCCCCGTGATCAACCAACCCACTAATATTTACTCGGACCTTACGGTCTGCCAGCAAATGCTCTCCCGGATTAAGGAGGCCCTCCCGGGGGCATCCGCCGAAACGCTGCCTATGCTGATGGAATTAGACCTGACGTACAGCTATATCCAGTCTGTCGATTATTTGATCACCTACAAGCTCCACCCCGCCCTGGTCGCCCTGCGCGCCGGGAAACCGGTATTCGCCCTGAGCCAGATGCGCAAGGTTGAGAGCCTGCTGGATGCGTTCGGGATGAAAAAATACTACTGCGATTACAAGCTGCCTTACGAAGATTTGCAAAACAGGGTCGACGCGTTTCTGGAGGAAAGTCCCAAAGAAATAAAGCTGCAGGAAAAGGCGATCCGCCGCGCGGAGCGTGAAAGCCTGCATCAGCTGCGTCGGCTTAAGGAAGAAATCGAGTCTTACCGATCATAGTCCCTTTCGGGAAAGCAACTGCCAATGAATTAAAGGAGGAGAATAAGAGCCATGACGTTTTTCTGGAATCATAAGCATTGGAAAATCCGGATCCGACAGCTGCATGATCAGATCCTGCATCTGAGCCATGAGCTGCATCATGTGAAGGATGACGTGCGTCAGATTGAAACAAAGCTGAATGAGCACTTGTGGGAATGGAAGGAGCTTAAGGAGGAAATCAGACGGCTGGCCCGACGGATCGAGGAGTTGGAGTCGCTGGCGGATCGCGTTGCGAGACTGGAAGAAGAAGTTATGACGGGCATTACGGACAATCCCGAGCTGCACGCCTACTTTGCAGGCAAGATCGGCAGCGAGGTACGGGTGGATACGGCCAGTGCTACCCTGCAGGGCGTCGTGCTGACGGTAGCCGAAGACGCGGTCGAACTCCGCGAGAGCGGCGGTGACCTGCTGATCATTCCGTTCAGCCGGATTACTTCGGTTCAGTAACCAATGACAATCAATCCCACTCGAAAGGAGAACAACCATGGATTTCAAAGAATTGGTTCGCGGCTTCATAAACTCGGAAGTCGAAGTCATGACGCCCGGCGATATGATCACCGGCACGCTCATCTCGGTTAACGACGCTTCATTGATGCTGAAGGTTCCGCCGGTTATGTACGGCCCACCGGGGGATGTGGCCATCGTGCCGCTCCGGTCGGTCGAGTTTGTCCGAGTGCTGACGGATTAACGGATATGACAGGTTTGACGGGTTTGTCGGGTTCGAACAGCGACCCGCAGCTCGTCGATTCACTTCACGGTCAGACCTCAAGGATGTCTGATTGCTTCTGTTTGAAGCCAAAAATGCGGCGAGGCTGGAGGCATTTTGCTCGGCCCAACGCAAAAAAGAAGGGTGGCTGCATGCCATCCTTCTTTTTGTTTGTTTTTTATGCAAGTATCCCTTCCGTACACGGATCAGTGCTGCGTTTCATCCTGCGCTGCGCCTTCCGCCTCCTGCTCCTGGATCAGTCCGGCGAACAGGGCATGAACAAACTGCTGGGAATCAAACGGCTGCAAATCCTCCATTTTCTCACCAAGGCCTACGAGCTTCACCGGAAGGTTGAGCTCCTGGCGGATCGCCACGACGATACCGCCTTTCGCCGTACCGTCAAGCTTCGTCAGAACAAGGCCGGTGACCCCGCTCTTCTCCCCGAACAGCTTGGCTTGGCTGAGCGCGTTCTGTCCCGTCGTTGCGTCAAGCACCATCAGCACCTCATGCGGAGCGCCCGGAATTTCCCGCTGAATGACGCGGAAAATTTTGTTCAGCTCCTCCATCAGGTTCGTTTTGTTCTGCAGGCGTCCCGCCGTGTCGCAGATCAGCACATCCGCCTGGCGCTGCTTGGCAGCCTGAACCGCGTCAAACATGACCGCGGCCGGATCGGAGCCGGCATGCTGCTTGATGACCTCTACGCCTGCGCGTTCGCCCCACACTTCGAGCTGCTCGATCGCCCCGGCACGGAAAGTATCGCCGGCGGCAAGAAGCACCTTTTTGCCTTCCTGCTTGAAGCGGTGGGCGAGCTTACCGATCGTCGTCGTCTTGCCGACGCCGTTGACCCCGACAAACAGGATGACGGTAATGCCATCTTCGTTCATACGGAGCGCGTTGTCGTCATCGCCGCGCAGCAGCTCCATCAATTTCTGCGAAAGGATCGGCTGCAGCTCCACCGCATCCTCAATCCGCTGCTTCTTCACTTCGGTACGCAGATCGTCGATCAGCTCCATGACCGTGTTCACGCCCACGTCCGCGCCGATCAGAATTTCCTCGAGCTCCTCATAGAACTCCTCGTCGATTTTTTTGCGGCGCGTCATCAGGTCGGTGACCCGTTCCACGAATCCTTTGCGCGTTTTTTCCAATCCGTCCCGGAACTGCTTCGTTACGGATTCAGTCTTGCTTGAAATGCTCTCTCTCAGCTTTCTGAAAAAGCTCATAGGTCTCCTCCATCTCTAAGGTTGAATATGCTTAAGCAATTTCCGCTTCGTCGTCTTCCAGCCGCACAGACACCAGCTTCGATACGCCGCCCTCTTCCATCGTAACCCCGTACAGGACGTCGGCTTCTTCCATCGTTCCCTTGCGGTGGGTCACAACGATAAACTGGGTCTGCTCGGAAAACTCACGGAGATACTGCGCGAACCGTGTCACGTTCGCTTCGTCGAGCGCGGCTTCGACCTCGTCCAGCACGCAGAACGGCACCGGCTTGACCTGCAAAATCGCAAACAGCAGCGCCATCGCCGTCAGCGCCCTTTCTCCGCCGGAGAGCAGCTGCAGGTTCTGCAGCTTTTTGCCCGGGGGCTGGGCCACGATGTCGATGCCGGTCTCGAGCAGATGCTCCGGATCCAACAGCACCAGATCCGCCCGGCCGCCGCCAAACAGCTTCACGAAGACGGTACCGAACTCGCGGCGGATGGCGTCAAAGGTATGCTTGAACCGCTTCGACATTTCGTCATCCATCTCGCGGATGACCTCATAGAGCGTCGTCTTCGCTTCCACCAGGTCCTGCTTCTGCTCATTCAGGAATTCGTACCGCTCGTTGACCCGCTGGTATTCCTCGATCGCACCGAGGTTGACGTCGCCCAGCGCGGTGATGCCCCGCTTGAGCTCGCGCACCTCGGTCTGAACCGCAGGCACGTCATCCGGAATCGGATAGCGCTGCTTGGCCAGCTCGTAGCTCAGCTCATAATCGTCGCTGAGCTTCTTCAGAATGTTCTCCAGCTCCACGTCAAGCCGGTTCACGCCGATTTCGGTCTGGCGCAGCTGATCCTCCACCGCCTTGAGGCGCGTCCGCTGCTCTTTCGTTTCGCTCTCTTCCAGCTCCAGCTTCTTCGACAGCTGCGTCCGGGCCGCCCGCTTGAAGTCCAGCTGCTCGGATGCCTGCTCCTTCTTGAGCCGGTACCGGTTCAAATCTTCGATCTGCTGAATGGATTCCTTCGCGTTGGTCTCCAGATCCGCCTCGATCGAAGCGAGCAGCGTCTTCGTCTGGCGCAGCTCTTTATCATGCGAATTGAATTCGCTTTGCATTCGTTTTAACTGCTCCTCCAAGGAGAAGCATTCCTGATCCAGCTTGCCTTCCCTGACTTTAAGCTGGGTAAGCTGGCTCTGCAGCTCCTCCTTCGCCGATTCGCTCGCCTTGCGGGCAAATTCGGCAGCTTGGATGGCTTGATGCGTCGCCTTTTCTTCTTCCTCCAGCTCGGCCAGCTTCTTAACAGCATTCGCCCGGGCTTCCTCAAGCTCCTTGTTCTCCTCGTTAAAGCCAGTCTTCTCCTGATCGGCCACTTCCACCTGTTCCAGCACATGCCGCAGCTCATGCTCCAGCTGCTTCAGGTCGCTGGACAAGCGCTGCTCCTCGATGCGCTTCTCGTCGCCGGACTGGCGCAGCTCGTCCAGCTTGGCCTGCGTTTCGGTCAGCTGAACCTTGACCTCCTGAATGCTCTGGCGGAGCTTGCGCAGCTGAACCTCCGTATCGTTGATCTCCTGATCGAGCTGGTCCAGCTGGCGCTTGCGGCCGAGCAGGCTGCTGTTCTTCTTATGCTGGCTGCCGCCTGTCATCGAACCGCCGGCATTGACGACGTCGCCTTCCAGCGTGACGACCCGGTAGCGGTATTGGCATCTGGCGGCAATCCGGTTCGCCACTTCCAGGCTTTCCGCGATGATAACGTTGCCGAGCAAGCTGCCGACGACCGGCGCATACCGGCCATCAAATTGCACCAGGTCGGCCCCGATGCCGACGAAGCCTTCCACGCCTTCCACCATCGAGCGGTCACCCGCCGAAATGTTGCGGGGCCGGATGACGTCGAGCGGCAGGAAGGTCGCACGGCCGAGCTGCCGCTGCTTCAGAAAGGAAATCGCCTGGCGCGAGACCGCTTCATTATCCATGACGATATGCTGAAGGGATGCGCCGAGCGCGGTTTCCATCGCCAGCTCCAGCTTCTCAGGCACGCGGATCAGCTCGGCCACAGCCCCGTGCACGCCGGACAGGATGGAGCGCCGGGACGCTTTCAGCACTTCCTTGACGCCCAGCATAAAGCCGTCAAAATCATCGGCCATCTCTTTCATCGTATCCCGGCGGGATACCTGAGCTTCGCGCTTCTGCTCCCATTTGCGGAGCGTGCCCTGGCTCTCGTCCAGAAGCCGCTGCAGCGATTGATACCGCTCGCTCTCGCTTATGTACCCGCCGCGCAGCTCGCGGATTTCCCCGCCCAGCTTCTCGATGGCCGAATCCAGCTGCTGCTTACGCTTCAGCAGCTCCTCCTTCTGGGTTTCCCACTTGCCGGTTTCCTCCGCGGCGCGGTTCATCCGGCGGGAGAGCGCCTCCTGCTGCTGATCCGCATAGCGGATCTCGTTGCGGGTCTGCGCCATCTGGTTCATCAGCTCCAGCAGCGTCCCCTTTAACGTTTCTTCCTGCTGCTGGCTGATGCCTCCAGTCACGCCGGCCAGCTTCGATTCTTCGGCCGACAGCTGATCCCGAAGCGCCTTAAGCTCGTCCCGCGAAGCTTCCAGCTTGGAATTCAGCAGGTCGATTTCCGCTTTGCGGTCTTCGAATCTCTCGTCCCCTGCCGTCAGCGACCCGGCCAGCTGCTCCCGGTTCGCTTCCAGGTTTCGCTTGCGTTCACGGAGCACCTCTGCATAGCCTTCGCTTTTCTCATAAGCTTCGCTGTACTGAAGCAGCTCGCCCTGCAGCGTCTCCACTTCTTCCTCCAGCTTGCGGAGCTGGGCGCGGTCGCTCTCGAGCTTGGCGTCATGCGCCGACACGACGGTGGACAGCTGAAGCTGTTCTTCCTGCAGCACGGCGAGCTTGGCATTCGCTTCGCTCCAGGAGGCGTGAATCTGCTCGATCTGGTACACGTAGAGCGAAATTTCCTTATGCTTCAGCTGCTCTCGCAGCTGTTTATAGTGGATCGCCTTCTCGGACTGCTCCTTCAGCGGACCGATCTGATCCTCCAGCTCAACGACCAGGTCGTGGATCCGAACCAGATTCTGCTCGGTCTCATCCAGCTTGCGGACGGCGTCCTTTTTACGGGATTTATATTTAACGATGCCCGATGCCTCTTCAAAAATACCTCTGCGGTCTTCGGACCGGGTGCTCAAAATCTCCTCGATCCGGCCCTGACCGATAATGGAATATGCCTCTTTGCCGATGCCTGTGTCCATGAACAGCTCCGTGATGTCCTTCAGGCGGCAGGACTGCTTGTTGATAAAATATTCGCTGTCTCCGCTGCGGTGCACACGGCGCGTCACAGTCACCTCGTTAAAATCGAGGGACAGGGCATGATCCTCATTATCCAGGGTCAGCGACACCTCGCCGAAATTGACGGCTTTGCGCGCATCGCTTCCCGCAAAGATAATATCCTCCATCTTGCCCCCGCGCAGCGACTTGGCACTCTGTTCCCCGAGCACCCAGCGGATGCCGTCGGAAATGTTGCTCTTGCCACTGCCGTTGGGACCGACGACAGCCGTAATTCCGCGGACAAATTCCATTTCCGTTTTGTCGGCAAACGATTTGAAACCGGCTAATTCGATCCGTTTTAAAAACATATTCCCTCAATCACCTCTAAACCTAATAATACCACAACATTGCAGCTTGCGAGGACAAGCATATTCCCAATGAATAAAGAGCAAAAAGCAGTCTGAAGGCTCTTCCTGCCATCCATCCGAAAGGCGACTGCTCTTTGCTCTTTGTTTGTCCATGCTTTACAGGGAGCCGTTACCGGCCAGCTTCAGCTGCTTCAGCGCTTCGGCCGCAGCCTGCTGCTCCGCCTCTTTCTTCGAGCGGCCCGATCCTCTTCCCACACGCTCATTCCCCATATACACCTCGGAGACAAACTCGCGTTCATGCGCCGGACCGCGTTCCTCCACAATCCGGTATTCCAGAACGCCCATGTTATGGTGCTGCGTCAGCTCCTGCAGCTCTGTCTTGAAATCGCTCATGTGCACTTTGCCGCCCTCTTCCAGCAGCGGAAACACGTAGCGGTCCAGAAACGCCCGCGCCGCTTCCAGGCCTTGGTCAAGGTACAGCGCTCCTACAAACGATTCAAACACATCCGCAAGCAGGGCCGGGCGGGTTCTCCCGCCGGTCAGCTCTTCACCTTTTCCCAGCAGAACGTACTGCCCGAACTCCAGCTGCTCGGCAAATTTCACCAGCGACGGTTCACAGACGATCGCCGCACGCAGCTTGGTCAGCTCTCCTTCGGGCCGGTTCGGAAACAGATTGTACAAATACTCGGAAACCGTCAGCTCCAGCACGGCGTCGCCCAGAAATTCCAGGCGCTCGTTATCCTGCTGCTGGCTGAAACGGTGCTCATTGACGTAGGAAGCGTGGGTAAAAGCCTGCTTCAACAGCAGCCGATTGTGAAATTGGATTTGAAGTTTCTGTTGTAACTGCTTCAGATCTCCACTCAACAAATCGTCCCCTTACTGCTCGAATTTCTTCAGGATTACAGTGGCGTTGTGGCCGCCGAATCCAAAAGAGTTAGACATGACAACGTCCAAATCAGCCTTTCGTGCAACGTTCGGAACATAATCCAGATCGCATTCCGGATCCGGGTTGTCCAAGTTAATGGTTGGCGCCAGCATCTGGTTCTGCAGCGACAGGCCGCAAATGACCGCTTCAACGCCGCCAGCGGCTCCCAGCAGGTGACCCGTCATCGATTTCGTCGAGCTTACCGCAACCTTGTATGCATGGTCTCCCAGCGCTTTCTTGATCGCGATCGTCTCGGAACGGTCTCCAACCGGCGTCGACGTGCCATGCGCGTTGATGTAGTCCACGTCCTCCGGCTGAATGCCCGCATCGCGCATCGCCATAGACATACAGCGCGCCGGTCCGTCCGGATCGGGCTCGGTCATGTGGTGAGCGTCGCCGCTCAGCCCATAGCCGATCACTTCGGCGATAATGTTGGCCCCGCGTTTTTGCGCGTGCTCCAGCGATTCCAGAACGAGAATCCCTGCACCTTCACCCATGACGAATCCGTCACGGCCGGTGTCAAACGGACGGCTCGCTTTCTCCGGTTCGTCATTGCGGGTGGACATGGCGCGCATAGCGCAAAAGCCGGCCATTCCCGTCGGCCGGATGGTCGCTTCAGCTCCGCCGCAGATCATCACGTCGGCATCGCCGCGCTGGATCAGCTTGTACGAGTCGCCGATAGCGTGCGATCCGGTCGCACATGCCGTCACAGGCGTCGTGTTCGGGCCTTTGGCGCCCAGCATAATCGACAATTGGCCGGAGGCCATGTTCGCAATCATCATCGGGATGAAGAACGGGCTGACCCGCTTCGGTCCCTTCTCCAGCAAAACGTTATGCTGGTCTTCCCATGTTCCGAGGCCGCCGATGCCGGAACCGATGGATACGCCCACCCGGTTCGGATCGGAGTGCTTCTGAATATCCAGCCCACTGTGCTCAAGGGCCGCTTTGCCGGCGACAACGGCAAATTGGACGAATCGGTCCATCTTGCGCGCATCCTTCCGGTCCATAAACGCCTCGGGATTAAAGTCTTTCACCGAAGCGGCAATCTGTGTAGGGTAGTCGCTGACATCAAAGGATTCGATCTGGGACACACCGGATTTGCCTTCCATCAGGTTATTCCAGAAAGTGTCCAAATCGTGGCCCAGTGACGTAACAACACCCATCCCGGTAACAACCACTCTGTGCATCAATAAGTTCACCTCTATATAAACAGCATCTGCAAAATCAATTATCCTATTTGTAAAGCCGATTCACTTGGAAAATGAGGAGAAGTCCCGCCTGTAAGAGCAGTACGGGACTTATCAAATGACTTAGGTATGAGATTGTATGTAGTTTACAACTTCACCTACGGTCGTAATTTTCTCTGCATCTTCATCAGAGATTTCCAGATCGAATTCATCTTCCAATTCCATCACCAGTTCAACAACGTCGAGAGAATCAGCACCAAGATCATCTTTAAAAGATGCTTCCAGTGTAACCTCGGCTTCGTCAGCACCCAAGCGATCGACGACAATGCGTTTTACACGCTCCAATACATCGGACATCCGGTTCACCTCCTCTTTGGTATTATACGAGAAAAGTTTTCAAAATGCCATAGACGCAATGAAAACGGTTATCTCGCTGTTTTTCCTAGATTTCCGGTATTACATGTACATACCGCCATCCACATGAAGCGTCTGCCCTGTCATGTAGGATGCCCCTTCCGTCGCTAGGAAAACCACGACTTTGGCAATTTCTTCAGGCTGTCCGAGGCGGGCGAGCGGAATGTCTTCCAGCATCTTCGCCCGGAGATCCTCAGGCAGCTCTCGTGTCATATCGGTATCAATAAAACCTGGTGCGACACAGTTAACGGTGATGCCACGCGAGGCGAGCTCACGCGCAGACGATTTGGTTAGGCCAATTACCCCCGCTTTGGCGGCGACGTAATTGGCCTGCCCGGCGTTGCCCAGAACACCGACGACCGATGAAATGTTGATGATCCGGCCGTAGCGCTGCTTCATCATCGGACGGCTGACTGCTTTGAGGCAGTTGAACACGCCCTTCAGATTCGTTTCGATCACCTGATCGAATTCTTCCTCTTTCATGCGCATCAGCAAGTTATCCCGGGTAATCCCCGCATTGTTGACCAAAATATCGATTTTGCCCCACGCTGCAACGACCTCTTTAACGAGATCTTCGGCCTGTTCGCTTTTACCGACATTGCCTTGAACGGTGATCGCCTCCACGCCAAGCGCACGGATCTGCTCCGCGACCTCCTTGGCGGCGGCTTCGCTGCCTGAATAGTTGACGGCTACGTTAGCCCCGGCTTCGGCCAGCGCAAGCGCGATGCTGCGGCCGATCCCGCGGGAGCCGCCGGTAACGAGTGCTGTCTGTCCCTGTAAAGGCTTAGACATGCCCATTCCTCCTTTCCTAGAGTATACCCAAAGATTCCTGCGTAATCATTGTTCAAGACTGGCCTTGAGCGTCTCCAGACTGCTTACGTTAATCAGCTTGACGGATTTATCCGTCTTTTTGATCAAGCCGGTCAGCACGTTTCCGGGACCGATCTCGACAAACGTATCCACCCCTTGGGAGATGAGATAGGTCACCGTATCCTCCCACAGCACGGGAGAGTATACCTGCTCCACCAGCAATCCGCGGATTTCCTCCGCAGACGCGGCCGGACGGGCCGTCACGTTCGCAATCACGGGAATAGCCGGTTCATCGAAGTGAAGCGGCTGCAGCTTCCCGCCCAGCTTCTCGGCAGCCGATTTCATCAGCGAGGAATGGAAAGGTCCGCTTACCTCAAGCGGGATCGCTCTTTTTCCTCCGGCTTCTTTCACGCGCTCGCCCACAAGGGCAACGCCCTCCTTCGAGCCGGAGACGACGATCTGCCCCGGGCAGTTCAGGTTGGCCAGCTCCACGAGATGTCCTTCGGCCGTGATGCTGCGGCACAGCTCGGCCAGCGCTTCGCGTTCGGCACCGAGCACGGCGGCCATGGCCCCTTGTCCGCCCGGAACCGCCTGCTCCATAAATTCGCCGCGCGCACGGACCGTTCCTACCGCATCCTCAAAGCTCAGCACGCCGGAAGCCACCAGGGCGCTGTATTCGCCCAGGCTGTGTCCGGCGACAAAGTCAGGAGTAACGCCTTGTTCGCGAACCGCCTCGAATGCCGCAACGCTGGCCGTCAGGAGCGCAGGCTGCGTATTGAAGGTCTTCTTCAGCTCACTGTCCGGACCTTCAAAAATCATATTCGTCATCGGGAATCCCAGCACCTCGTCCGCACTTTCGAAAATGCGACGGGAAGCGGGAACCGCATCATAGAAATCTTTACCCATTCCGACGGATTGGGCCCCTTGTCCGGGAAACACAAACGCAACTTTCCCCATTGCTCAGGCTCCTCTCGTATACTTCTTGATGCAAAGCTTCTATTGTATTGCTTAGTAAGCCAATTGTATTGCTTAATAAGCCAATTCACTTCGTAAGCTATCGATTGATCATTCACATAAGATGAATCATTATGATTACCAGATCAGCACCGATGCGCCCCAGGTCAATCCTCCGCCGAAGCCGACCATTAGCACGCAGTCGCCTTCCTTCATCCGGTCTTCCTCCGCCGCTTCCACCAGCGCGAGAGGAATGGAGGCCGCCGACGTATTGGCGTACTTATCTACGTTGATGACGCATTTATCCGGCGAAAGGTCCAGGCGCTCCATGGCGGATTGAATGATACGGATGTTCGCCTGGTGCGGCACGAACAGGTCGATATCGGCCTTCGTTTTGCCTGCCTTGCGCAGGACGTCTTCCGTGGCCGTATTCATGACGCGGACCGCAAATTTGAATACTTCGCGCCCGTTCATATAAATGTAGTGCTTCTTGCCTTCGAGGGTTTCCTGGGACGCCGGCAGTCTGGAACCGCCAGCTTCCAGTTTCAGCAGCGTACCGCCGGCCCCTTCGGCTCCGAGGTCAAAGGACTGAAATCCCCGGCCTTCGGGAACTTCGCCCAGGATGACGGCTCCCGCGCCGTCACCGAACAGCACGCAGGTGTTGCGGTCGGTATAATCCGTAATCCGCGACAGCGTGTCGGCGCCGATGACCAAAGCGTTGTTGTACATGCCGGTCTTGATAAAATTGCTCGCCGTCGCAAGGCCGTAGACGAAGCCGGAGCAGGCAGCAGACAGGTCGAACGCGGCGGCTTGCTTGGCGCCGAGCTTGTCCTGCAGAATGCAGGCCGTTGACGGAAAGAACGTATCCGGGGTGATGGTTGCGACAACGATCAGGTCCAGCTCTTCAGCCGACATCCCGGCGGACTCGAGCGCCTTCAGGGCCGCTTCATAACACAGGTCCGAAGTCGCTTGTTCCGGAGAAGCGATATGCCGCTCGCGGATCCCGGTGCGGGAGACGATCCATTCGTCGTTCGTCTCTACCATCTTTTCCAGATCGCTGTTGGTTAATATTTTCTCAGGAACGTATTTGCCTGTGCCGATGATGCCTACTGAACGTAATTTTTCCATTCTCTTGTCACTCACTTCCCGCTGATTTCCTTGGATATACTCTCAACCAGTTGATTCTGCAGTGCAACGCGGGCCTGCCGGACCGCGTTCTTGATGGCGTTGCCGTCCGCCGAGCCGTGACTCTTGACGACAAGTCCGCTCAGGCCGAGCAGAGGGGCGCCTCCGTGCTCCTTGTAGTCCAGCTTGCCTTTCAAATTACGCAGCTGAGGCATAAGCAGGGCGGCCCCAAGCTTGCTGCGCATATTCTGGGTGAACTGCTCCTTCAGCAGCTTGAACATCGCGCCGGCCGTTCCTTCCACAGCCTTCAGCAAGATATTGCCGGCAAATCCGTCGCACACGAGGACGTCGCAGCTCCCGAGCATAATATCCCGGGCTTCCACGTTGCCGATGAAGTTGATCGGAAGCTCCTGAAGGAGCGGGAACGCCAGCTTGGTGAGCTCGTTCCCCTTCCCTGCTTCGGTGCCCACGTTCAGCAGGCCGACCCGGGGATTGTTCACGCCCATCACCTTCTCGCGGTAGAGGCTGCCCATCAGCGCATACTGCGCCAAATGCTCGGGCTTTGCGTCCATATTCGCGCCCAGATCCAGGGCCAGCACGCCAGCTTCGTCAAGCGTCGGGATCATGGGAGCCAGAGCCGGACGCTCAATCCCTTCCATCCGTCCGACAACCAGCAATCCGGTCGTCATCAGCGCTCCCGTGTTGCCTGCCGAAATCATGGCTTCCGCCTGCTTCTCCTTCAGCATCCGTCCCGCCACGACCATGGAAGCATCCTTTTTGCGCCGGACGGCTTTAACCGGTTCATCCTCGGCTTCGATTACTTCACCCGCATGATGGACCGTCAGATTGGAGGGAACCGTCCCTCCGCCTTGCTTCAGGAGCGGCAGCAACCGCTGCTCGTCCCCGACCAGAACGATCTGCGTATCTTTCCATTCGGCGGCGGCAGCCAAAGCTCCTTCCACGTTGCACTCCGGCGCATGGTCACCGCCCATGGCATCAATGGCGATCCGCATACTGTACTCCTCCTTCGCTGTTATCCTCGCCCGTCGATCTGTATATCAGAAAGTTCCCCTGGAACACCATTTCCTCGCCCACATACGTGAACACCTCAACCTTGGCCTTCCCCTTCTGGCCGGCCATAGACCGGACATAAGCTTTGGCGATGCACTTCTCTCCCAGATGTACCTGCCGCAGAAACCGGATGTCTGCCGATGCGGTCAAGGCAATCTCGTCGTTAATGAGAGCAACTGCCAGCGAGTTGGCCTGGGCGAACACATAATGTCCGCGGGCGATATGGTTTCGGGTGAACACATGTTCTTCCCGTATTTCAAAAATGGAAATGCCGCTCTTGTCCAGCTGCAGATCCACGACATCCCCGACAACCTCATCAAGCTGCAAGGAGCGAACTTGATCATAGGAGTGCTCTGCCATCTGCTTCATTCGTTCCCGCAGTTCCGGGATGCCTAGCTCCATCCGGTCAAGCCGGATCGTCTGAATGCTGACCTTCAGCTCACGCGTCAGTTCGCGGTCGGTCACAAACGGATTTTGTTCGATAATCTTCAAAAGCTGCTGATGCCGCTGCTTCTTGGGCAACCGTTCGATGTGAGGCACCTCCCTGTCATGTCTTGTCCGTCCATGAATGTGGAACACAAACAGTCTATGAAGTTCGTCAATAGAATTCACAGGAAAAAAGAATCAATCCGGACAGTTTTCATTAGAACCTGGTACTAATGTAGTATAAAGCATGACGGGTCAAAAAGAAAGTGACAAAAAAAATAGCACCTCACCAAAGATGAAGTACTACTTGATTGTTTTTGGCATTACTGCGAAATGATTTCTCTTGATTTATACGTTCCGCACACTTTGCATACGTGGTGAGCAAGCTTCAATTCTCCGCATTGTTCACATTTCACCATGCCCGGCACTGCCAGTTTAAAGTGAGTACGACGCTTGTCACGACGTGTCTTGGACGTTCTCCGTTGAGGTACTGCCATGTTCCCACCTCCTTATTTCAATCAACCGGGGTCCCGAAGGGCCCGGAGGAATGCATTCATGCTCATTTGAAAAAGTCTTTTAGCGCTGCAAGCCGTGGATCTACCACTTCATTGTTACAGCCGCAGGCACCTTCGTTCAAGTCTCTTCCGCACGTAGGGCACAGGCCTTTGCAGGATTCCTTGCACACGACGGTCATCGGAAGATTCAGGATAAAGGATTCCTCCACGTAAGGGACGAGCTCCACAGTCTCGTTGTCCACATATATGGTTTCATCTTCTTCGTCCTCGGCTTCCTCAGGCTGCTTCTTAAGCTTGAACTGCTCGTGGAATGGAATATCCAAATGCTCATGCACCGGTGTCAGACAGCGTGAACAGGACATGTCCAGCTGTACGGATAACTCGCCTTGAACATCCACTGTATCGGGACCGACATACGAGGCTGTAAGTTCCGCTGTGAGCGGTCCGTCGGCCTTGATGTCACCCAGTCCTTTAAGCAGCGGACTTACATCCACTTGCTGACGGAGCTGCAGCGGCTCGCTGCTGGCTGCCATTTTCCTGAATTGAAAGTGCATATACATCACTCCAAACAAACAAAAATTATTATACCGATTTCCGGGGAACTTTGTCAATAGTTTCACCTTGACCTTACGTTCCCCCTTATTGTGACTGGATGCCATTCGTTTTATGATATATTTTATAACAGCCGTTAACCACGGGTGCCCAAAATGAAACGATGGAGCTGAAGACCATGTCCGCAGTCGGCCTGATTGTCGAATATAATCCTTTACATAACGGCCACGTCCACCATTATACCAGAGCCAAGGAAGTGACGGGTGCCGAGCATGCCGTCGCGGTGCTGAGCGGGCCGTTCCTGCAGCGGGGCGAGCCGGGGCTCGTCAGCAAATACGCCCGCGCCGAAATGGCGCTGGCCATGGGTGCCGACCTGGTAATCGAGCTGCCGGCCGCATATGCCGTTCAGCCTGCCGAATGGTTTGCCTACGGCGCCGTCGCGCTGCTGAACGCCACCGGTGTCGTCGACAGCGTCTGCTTCGGAACCGAAAGCGGGACGCTGGAAGTGCTGCAGCCGCTGGCCCGCATGCTGGCGCATGAAAGCGAAGAGCTTCAAGGCCATATCGCGCACTATTTGGGCCAGGGGATGAGCTACCCTTCCGCCTACGCGGCAGCCGCCGAGGCTCTGGCGGGAAGCGGCGGCTGGAAGGAGGATATTCTCCAGCTGCTCCATAAGCCGAACCATACGCTCGGCCTGCATTATTTGATCGCGCTCGAGCGCCTTGGCAGCCGTATGCGCCCCTACACCATCCCGCGCATCCACGCGGGATATCACGATGAAGTGCCTGGGCATACGAATATAGCCAGCGCCACCGCGGTGCGCCGCATGCTGCTCGGCCCGGCCCCTGACGAGGCGGCTCCGTATGTGCCGGCCACGACGCTCGCGATTTTGAAGCGGGAATTTGCCGCCGGACGCGGGCCGATCACCTGGGAATCGTTCCGGCAGCCGCTTCTGCACCTGCTGCTCACCACGCCTCCCGAGCAGCTCGCGGCCCTGCACGAAGTGACGGAAGGGCTCGAGCATCGCCTGGGCAAGCTGCTGCCGGCCCTGACGGGAGCCGATGTGGCCGGCCTGCTCGCCGCCTTAAAGACAAAGCGCTATACCCATACGAAGCTGCAGCGGATGCTGGTGCATATTTTGCTTCGACACTCGAAGGAGCAGCTCGCTCCTGCGCGTCTTGCGGAAGGCCCCGGCTATTTAAGGATCCTGGGATTCAACAAGACGGGACAGGCTCTGCTCAAGCAGATGAAAAAGACGGCCTCCCTACCGGTGGTAATGAAGCCGTCCGCCTTCTCCCATGACCAGCTGGACCTGGACCTCCGGGCGGCGGCAGCATATGCGAACGCGTACGACGCGCCGTCGCCGGACGATTGGTACCGCGACTATAGGCAGCCGCCGGTCATGATTTAGCCTGCAGCTGGTTCATATAGTCCATCGCCTGCTCGAGGGTATTGACCTGAACCAGCTTCATTTTCGTTTTAATCTGATCCGCTTTGGCTTTCGCCTCGTTATAGTTATCTTTCGGAACGAAGAAAATATCAGCATTCTCCCGATCCGCCGCCACAATCTTATGCTGGACGCCTCCGATCGCCCCGACCGTACCGTTCTTGTCGATCGTGCCTGTGCCTGCGACCCGGTAGCCCTTGGTCAGATCCCCGGGCGTCAGCTGGTTGACGATTTCCATCGAGAACATAAGGCCGGCGGAAGGCCCTCCGATCCGCGTATCCTTGAACTGGACCTGATGGCCCGGATCCTTCGTCTTGACCGCCTGCATCGTCGCTATGGTGACCCCGAGGCCGGCCCGGGTGCTTCCCGTTTTCTGATCCTTGATCGGAATCAGCTTCAGCTTCTGCTCCAGCGTTTTGCCGCTCCGAAGCAGCTTGACGGTGACCTCATCGCCCACGTTCATCGGTTTCAGAATGCCGGCGAGCGCCGTATTGTCCGGGACCGGCTTGCCGTTGACTTCCTCAATGCGGTCGCCGGGCTTGAAGTATTTGTTGTTCACCGAATCGTCCGGCGTCGAGAACACAAACAAATACTCAGGAACGATGCTGAACGGCACCTTGGCTTCCCGGTAAGCCGCCTCCATCGCGGAGGACTGGGAGTCGCTCATCATGTAGACCTGCTCCGCCGCATACTCATCCTCGCTCATATCCCCGAGTCTCGCCTGCTTCTTGGCGACCTCATCGTTCGGGTTGAACACCGACATGACGAGCATGGCGATATTGGCATAACTTGCCGCCACCGTCGTCATCATGAAGGTTCCGCGCTCCTCCGTATCCCCTTTGGCAATCGACAGCATCGGCTTCACCTCGTTGGCGCTGCCCGGCTGATAAATAATGTATGGTGTCGGCATATATACGCACACGTACACCATGACCGCCACCACGAAAATGTACAGCAGAAGGCGCAAGCCCTCTCTTCTGCGCGGCCGTCTCATATTGTTGCCATCTTTCATTCCCATCCCTGCTCCCTGGTCTTATGGTTGTCTTCCCCGCATAGATTGGGTACTAGCTATGTTTACTCTTAAGAGGTGAAAATCATGAAAAAAACGACGCAGCGTCCTTCTCCCAAAGCCATGACGCTTATGCTGGGAGCGTGCGCAGCAGCTCTCGTGGCCGGTATCGTCAGTTCCCCTGCCCCCGCTTTTCAGGCTTCCCTTCAAGGCCTGAACCTATGGTGGAAAATCGTGTTTCCCGGGCTTTTGCCTTTTCTCGTCCTGTCGGAAATTCTGATCGCTTACGGCTGGGTGAGTGCCCTAGGCGCTTTTCTGGAGCCGCTGATGAAGAAGCTGTTCCGGCTGCCCGGCACCGGCGGATGGGTCATGGCTATGGGGCTGACCACCGGTTTTCCGGGCGGTGCCCAGGCGGTCCAGCAGCTTCATGCCCAGGGCAGTCTTCAGGCCGAAGAAGCGGGCAAGCTCGCGGCCCTATCCCACTTCTGCAACCCGGTGATGATTCTCGTCGTGGTAGCCACCGGTCTGATGCACGATCCGGCCCTGGGCTACGGCTTGATCGCCGTTCATTGGATCGCCGGCATCCTGGCCTATCTGACCGTCCACCGGCGCATCAGAACGAAAGGAGCCGCCCCTGCGTCAGACAAGCCTCGGCAGCAGCGGCTGGAGGGCAAGCCTGCCCCGCTGCCTGCCCGCGTTCTTCAAGCGGCGGAGGAAGCCCGCGCCAAAGACGGACGCAGCTTCGGCCGGCTGCTTGGCGACTCCGTCACGCATGCCGTCCAGGTGCTGATGATGATCGGCGGCTACATCATTATTTTCTCCGTTGTCATCCAAATTGCCGGCCGGGTGACGACCGCCCGGCTTCCGATTCCGGATTACGCATTATCAAGCCTCTTCGAGGTTCATTTGGGCGCCCGGGACATCAGTGCCGCCGCGTTTGCTTCCGGGGGGCTGCAGTGGTCCGTTCTGTCTGCTCTCCTCGGATTCAGCGGCATCAGCGCCCTGCTGCAGTCCATGTCCCTGATCCGCAAAACCGGGGCTCCGCTTATGCCCATGGTCTGGACCCGGATTCTTCATGGGGCGTATGCCTTTGCCCTGACATGGTTGACCTGGGCTCCGCTCGCCGCATTGTTGGGCCGTATTCATCCCGTTTATTCCGAGAACGGCCCGTTCAGCGGCAGCCGCGGCCCGATAGAGGATCTGTGGGTACTGATGCCCCAGGTGCTGAAGTGGCAGGGACTCTTGCTCGCCTCCATCCTCGGCGCCTTGATCGTCCTTCTGATTGTGGTTCCCCGTCGCGCCAAAACGGTCCGGCGTTAAAATTTACTGCGCAGCGCCTTCTCCACTTCCGGCGGAACCAGATCCGTCACGTCTCCGTGATAGGCGGCGATCTCCTTGACGATGCTTGAGCTGAGATAGGAGTACTTCGGATTCGTCATCATAAAGACGGTCTCCGCCTCCGGGTTCAGCTTATGATTGGTCGACGCCATCTGCATCTCGTATTCAAAATCGGTGACGGAGCGAATGCCGCGCATGATAGCCTGGGCATTTTTCTGCCGCACATAGTTGGCCGTCAGGTCGCGGAAGCTGTCCACTTCGATATTCGGGATATGCCCGGTTACCTGCCGGATCAAATCCATCCGCTCTTCTACCGTAAACAGCGGGTTTTTGCTCCGGTTGTTGAGTACAGCAACGATCAGCACGTCAAACTGCTTCGCAGCCCGCTGGATGATGTCGAGATGCCCCATGGTTACCGGATCGAAGCTGCCCGGATATACGGCAATGCGCTGCTTGCTATTCGTTTCGCTCATCTTGCCCTCCTGCCCGCGAATCGTCGTCGGACGAATCCGCTGTATGTTCTTCGTATCTATAGATCGATACGGCCGTTTCACCGTACACCGCATGCCGGACGCAGGTAAACGAGCCGAACTCGGCGGGGTATTCGTAGCCTGACTCATGCTCCAGAACAATGACCGCGCCTTGCCGCAGCATATGCTTGTCCTGCATAAGGAGCATGAGCTCGTCCCCATTCTTCATCCGGTACGGCGGATCCAGAAAAACAGCGTCCAGGACCAGCCCCCGCTTTTCCAAAGCCTTCAGCGCCCGGACCGCATCGTTCCGGTACACTTCCGCTTGTCCCTCCATCTTGGTCGCCTTGAGATTCGCCCGAATCGTCTCAATGCTCTTCAGGTCCATGTCGACGAGCACCGCCCGTTCCATGCCCCGGCTGAGCGCCTCGATCGCCAGTCCCCCGGTTCCCGCAAATAAATCGAGAACGGTCCCTCCGTCAAAATAAGGCCCGATCATGCTGAAAATCGCTTCCTTGACCTTGTCGGTCGTCGGGCGGGTACCCATGCCCGGCACCGCCTTCAGCGGCCTGCCCTTTGCGCTTCCCGAAACAACTCTCACTTGCTTTTCACCCATTCTATCGATGAAACCGCAGTTTCACTTGATCTTGTCCGTATTCCGTTATTCTTCATCCTATGGCGTCATATCATGCCCGAATTTCGCGAGGGATATCGAATTTTGCGGAATACGCAATTATGACGATATCGTACCACAATCCCCGCAAGTTTGAAAAATGGCCCTTGAGGGATTTTTCATCTTTTTTGGAAAAGCAATGTATAAAACATCTCTGCCTGGGAATGCTTAAATTATCGACATCAAACGAATGTCGTAGACAACCGCGGAGTAAGCTTACGTTTCCCCATAAGCTCTTCGTCCGGTTTCTCCTCTCCCATGAGGGCGTCCCGCAAGGGGCGCCCAATTTTATTTGGTTAACATCCGATAGGATTTGTATCTGGACGTGCTGCACTTGTACGGTTTGTTCCTGATCATAAAAAAGCACCCCGTCAGATCACAGAATCTGCAAGGGTGCTTTTGCTTGATTATGGGATACCGAGTCGCTTAGGAGTGCTCGCGGTTTCTGCCGCGGAGTCCAATCAATCCAAGCAGGCCAAGAAGTCCAAGCCATCCCCAGTCCACGTCGTTGTTGTCATTTGCTGCGTTGGTACGGATCGTGTTGTTATATCCGTTGTTGGTACCGTAGGTGCCGTAAGTATTGTTCATACCGTTGGTGCCATAGGTTCCGTTCGTGTTGTTGGTGTTGTATGTTCCTGTGGTTCCCGTAGTGCCGGTGCCAGTACCATTGCCATACGCAAATGCAGGTACGGCAACACTCATGGAAATGCAGGCTGTGAGCAGGGCTGCAGCGATACGCTTCTTCATCATTTTCACCTCCAGGTATAAGACTTCAATCGTAAGTTTCCCAAATGAGATATCACCTATGCAGTCCGCAGCCCGTATCTATTTCATCCCATGGAATATTTTGTATTTCCCGTTTTACGCAAAAAAATGACCCTGTCTCAGCGCCAAGGCCGTCAGGGTCCATTCCGTACTATATATATCAAAGGGGGTTATATATATAAATATACAAACCAATTGTGAATGAAACATTAAAACAGCATTATGCCAGTATTAATTTTTGATGTCTGTTTGGTTACGGGGCATGCGCCCATTTTTACAGGGCACTTATCACGATTTTCGCCTTCCGGCATACGCTGTTTCCATAGTTGAAAATGGGAGGCGTTAGAATGTCTTTAACTACTGGATCCCCTTATTCCTATTATCCTTATCCCTATCCTTATCCCTATCCCTATTATCCTTATTATCCTTATCCATACTACTCTCCTTATCCATATCCCTATCCTTATGCCGGATATCCCTATTTTGGCGGATACGGGGGATACGGCGGATACGGGCATGGCGGCCATGGAGGCTACCCGGGTATTGGAGGTCATGGAGGTTATCACGGTGGCGGAGGCTATGGTGGCCCTGGTGGAGGACACGGCGGGGGACCTGGCGGCCATCGCGAACCATATGGCAGTGTGCAGGATGACGGCGAATACTTCATCCCGCCTTTCAGCCAATGAAGGAGTCCGGGGCAAGGATACGCTTTTCTAGGATCCAACTGACTCCAGATGTTAATTTGTGCAGCAGGTCATGAACTGGAATTATTTGCATATGATTTTTACGTATCCTGATGTTGGCAATTTATAACCGGAGGTGTGTGTATGAAGCTCAGAAGCGTAGACAACACGATTGTCGCTCTGATTGGCATTTGGTTTATTATCGCTCCCTGGATTTTCGGGTTCTCTGACGATAACGGCGCATTGTGGACCAGCGTCATTATCGGTGCCGTTCAGCTGATCGTCTCATTGTGGGCGTTCTCCAGTTCGGGATGGGGCTCCTGGCAAAATTGGATTTCGCTTCTTGCCGGAGTTTGGTTCATCGTATTCCCTTTCGTTTATTCCGTAGATACAAGCGCATTATGGACCAGCATTATTCTTGGTGCCGTAACGGTGCTTCTCAATTTGATCACCATGGGCGCCAAAGATTAAACCCGAAGCAGAAAAGCCGCGGATCAGCGTACCTTAGAACAGCCCTTGTTACAATCAACTTAAGTTCTTGTTTCTTCTTACTAAAAAATAAAAGCCAGATCAGCCAACACCAGGCACCATGAGCAAATGACTGCAGCCGAGAGCATAGCAAAGCGCAGGCTTGTCCCATATAGGGAGAAACCTGCGCTTTTTCTTTTCCTGATCCTGTCCGTAAGGAAAGCCGGGCTGTTACGGTCGATATTTCTTTTCGCTGGAGGAGGAATCTTTGGTGTGCTCTTTATTCTGCTCGTCCTTCATATTTTCGGTTAATTCCTCCACGGGGATCGGATCCACGTTGCGTTCGCTTTCATAGCGGTCGAACAGGCTTTCGCGCTCGGTGGCATACTGTTCCGGATGATCCATGCGTGCATGTTTTTCGTTTTCATCACGATTCACGGGCTCCTGCCGGTCCTTGTACTCCTTGTCCATGTTCATCACCTCTTGGAGTACAAATACCCGGCTGCTCAAAAATGAATCACGCCCGAAAGTATGTACAGGCTATAGCATCCAAAGTAAGCCACCTGTCTCCGGCAGGACGCCGAAAACAGGTGAGCAAACTATATTTCTGTAGTCGTTATATCCAGAAAGAACGGGTAATGATGACCAACAAAATAAAGAGGACCAAAATTGCACCTGTCGATGCGAAAGGATTTACGCCGCAGCCATAACCTCCAACGACTCCGCTCATTTCATTCCCTCCCTCCGGGTTCATACTCTTATGGTATGAAAGCCCGCTCCTCATGGTCTGGTCAAAGACCCAATTTTCATGGCGAGAGCACAGCCTATTTTGCGCGAAAGGTACGTTAAGCCAATCAGGATTGCTTCTTGCCCAGGACATTCTGGGTATACTTGAGCAAAATGCTGCCCAGCGTCCCGATATCAACCGGATCTTCGGCCTTCCAGTCGGGACTGATTCCCACCTGGTCGATCAGCCATTGTCTTCCCGACTCTTTCCACTGCGGAGCAGTTTCGCTGGTGTTCGGCGCTGGATTGCTGTATGCTGCCATTAATTCCGCCTCGCTTCCTTTATACTCGTTCAGGTCAACGTCGCCGCTGATCCCCGGCACTTTTCCCTTGTTGGTATACTGGATAAATTCCCAAGCTTTCCAGCCGGCCTTGTTGGCCGGCGTACCGCTGGCGTAATAGGCATACCACAGCGGGTAAGAGCCGAGCGACGAATCCAGGTAAGAATCGATAAAGCTTGGAAACGTATAGATCATCAGGGTACGACCAGTCCGCTGCTTGAATTGGGTTCCCCACGTATTCACGATCTGGCTGATCCGCGCCTTGGTCTGGCCTTCCTTCGTTTCGATATCCAGCACAAACGGCAGCTTGAAAGCGGACAGCCCCCCGGCGCTTTCAATCACCTGAAGGAAATGATCCACTTCGTTCTTGACATCATCCGGTGAGGCCGCACGGGTAAAATGGTATGCCCCGACAAGAAGCCCCGCGTTTTTGGCGTCCTGCGCGTTGGCCCGGAAGCGGTCGTCTACGATCCGGGATCCCTCTGTCGCTTTAAGAAAGGCAAACGAATATCCCGCGCCGCGGACCTTCTTCCAATCGATGATGCCCTGCCAATGCGACACATCGATGCCTTTGGCGTGGGTTGCGCTCCGGCTTTGCACTGACAACACCTCCATTCGGATTACCTTTGCGGCATATAGTGCTGATTGTAAGGTTATTTTATCCATATGTCATAAATGCACAAACGGTTGGACAATCCAGACCCATTTGCAAAATGTGCTCCGGCCCGGCCTCTTCCCGCGAAAAAAAGAAGAAGCCCGTCAAATCAGAGCTTCTTCCCCGAAATTTAATGCTGAACCGGTTCCGCCAAAGGCCGATCGATCGTCAGCGATTCCCTTGAGCGGCCTCGTTGATCCATGAGCCCGGATTCCCCGTGCTCGCGGTATTTCCTCATCCATACCTTTAACCGGCCGATGTCGGCGATGCCTAATGCGGCAGCCACTTCTTTTTTGGTCATCCCCTGAAGACGCATATGTACGGCCTTCCGTTTGGTATCCAGGCTGTATGAGCTAAAAACTTGCCCCTTCTTGGCCATCCGTATCACCTCAACCTATATATCGGAAGGCAGGGCAACTTTTTCAATATTAACTTACCAGCTGAAGCCGACCGCTTTCAAAAATTCCCTCGCCAGCGTCATATGTCCGCGGGATCCCGGGTGGACACGGTCCCAGTTCGTAGCGAGCGAAGACAGGTAGACATGCTCCGACAACGCGTCGAAAGCAGCCTGCGTATCGACAAAGATGGCGTCAAATTCCTCGGCGACCTTTTTCACAACGGCCCCATAGACGTCCATCGTTGCCCGCATCGGGTCATTCACATTCGGATCGAGGTAATATGGAGTCATCAAGACGAGCCCCTTCAGCCTCGGCCGTGTCGCTTGTACCAGTTCCCTCAGCGTCGCTTCATATTCGTCCAAATACACATGCTGATCCGGATTCTGCGGGCGGTCGAATTGGCGCCACACATCGTTGGTTCCGATCATGATCGAAAGCCAGTCCGGCTTCAGGTCGAGCACGTCGCTCTCCCAGCGCTCCTTCAAATGGCGGACGGTATTTCCGCTGATTCCCGTATTCAGCACCCGGATGTTAAGCTGCGGGTATACCGCGCTCAGCAGCGCGTCGACTTGTGCGACGTAACCGCTGCCCAGCTGGCCGAAGCCGCCTTCCCCGACCGGCCGGACGCGGCCGCAATCCGTAATGGAATCCCCAATAAAGAGTAATGTATCATTTTGGCTCAGCTTCATCGCTTTAGTCCCTCTCCTTTTTGCGTTCAGGCAAGTAATATGTAGATCGCAGTTCGCTTAGCAGTTACTATCATTCTATCACATTGGCGGGGACCGTCTATACTGAAAAGTCCCTGATTCTGTTCGGTATCAGGGGCGGAGATACCCCTGTTTGACCGCGTCGTCGATCAAGTGCTGAACCAGCGAATACAGGTCCGGGAGGTCCTCCTGCAAAAAAACGATCCGCGCCCGGACGCGGTCTGCCGCAACTCCGTGTTCCTGCCACGCTTTTCCCCCGGTAAAATAATTGTGAAGCAATGGCTGAATCCGGTCCATGGCCGCCGCATAGCGCGATTCCAGGGTTTCCCGCTGCTCGAATTCGAGCCACAGGGCCAGCATTTCATCACGCTGATCGACGGGCAGAAGCCCGAAAATCCGCTTGGCCGCGGCCATTTCCCGCTCGAATTTCCTCTCCTGGCCCTTCTCATCATAAGCGAAGGTGTCACCTGCATCGATTTCAACCAAATCGTGCACCAGGAGCATTTTCATGACGCGGAGCAGGTTTACCTTCCGCTGATCCAGATGTTCCTCGAGCAGCCAGGCCATGAGCGTAATATGCCAGGTGTGCTCCGCATCATTTTCGTGCCGGGATTTATCCATCAGGTACGACTGGCGGTAGATCGTCTTCAGCTTGTCGATTTCCCTGATAAATTCGATCTGCCGGTTCAAACGTTCATTCATGAATAACAACCTCCTATACGTTAGGACGAACATATCATATCCAGCAGCCCATGACAAAACGGACACAATTCGGGCATTCCCGGCATTTCTTTTCTCCCCTAAACAAAAAAGTTCCCGGCCATGGCCGGGACGCTTTCCTTCATCGCGAGAGTACGTTCTGAGAAGTCTGTTCATTGAGAAGTCTGTTCATTGAGAAGTCTGTTCTTTGAGCAGCCGGACATTACGTGAACATCCGGTAGACTCTTGCCTCATAAGGGCGCAGCCGCTCGGTTTCCATTCCGTCCTCGGGATAGTTGCCGATGATCAGCTCCCGTTTCATGCCGCTGTACCTGTCGTCTAGTTCAAGGATTGCAGCCGATTCCGAAAAATTCAAAGCGATAAGCCATATCACCTCGCCCAAAGTACGGGTATACGCATAAATCTGCTCGTGATCCTGCAGCAAGAGCTGGTAATCCCCGTATACCATCACGGGATTCTGCTTGCGCGAAGCGATCAGGCGCTGATAATAGCGGAAGACCGAATCCGGATCGCTCATCGACGCTTCCGCGTTGATTTCCTTGTAATTGGGATTAATCCGGATCCAAGGCATACCTGTCGTAAACCCCGCATTGGGCCCGGCGTTCCACTGCATCGGCGTTCTCGCATTGTCCCTTCCCTTGACATGGATTGCCTCCATGATCGTTCCCGGATCCGCATTCCCCTGCGTGACCCGCTCCTCGTACATGTTCAAAATTTCAATATCCCGGTAATCTTCAATGCTGGAAAATTGGATGTTCGTCATGCCGAGCTCCTCACCCTGATAAATGTAAGGCGTGCCTTTAAGGGTGTGCAGCAGCGTAGCGAGCATTTTAGCCGATGGAACCCGGTATTCACCGTCATTGCCGAATCTCGACACCATCCGCGGCTGGTCATGATTGTTGAGATACAGGCTGTTCCACCCGTCCTCCGCCAGCCCGGTCTGCCATTTATGCAGCACGCCGCACAGCTTCTGCAGCGTCCATGGGACAACGGTCCATTTGTCGCCGTCGCCCGCATCGACGTCCATATGCTCAAATTGAAACACCATTTGCAGCTCTTTCCTGTCCGCTCCGGTATATTTCAGAGCTTCTTCCACCGATACGCCCGGTGTCTCTCCAACCGTCATCACATCGTATTTCGACAGCACCTGCTCGTTCATCTCCCGCAAATAGTCATGCACATACGGGCCGTTCATAAAATAAGGGCTGCCGTCTCCAAGTCCGTCCTCCCCGTCGTCTGGAAGTCCCGGAACTTTGGAAATCAGGTTGATGACGTCCATGCGGAAGCCATCCACGCCTTTATCCAGCCAAAAGGTCATCATCTCGTACACCGACTGCCTGAGCTTCGGATTGTCCCAGTTCAGGTCGGGCTGTTTCTTTGAAAACAGATGTAAATAGTATTCTCCGGTCGTGTCATCATACTTCCAGGCCGACCCGCTGAAAAAGGACCTCCAGTTGTTCGGCGGCATATTCCCGCCTTTACCTGGGCGCCAGATATAATAGTCGCGGTATGGGTTGTCCCGGGATGAGCGGGACTCCGCAAACCAGGCATGCTCATCCGAGGTATGATTGACGACCAGATCCATAAGCAGCTTCATTCCGCGTTCGTGCAAGCCGTCCAGCAGCTGCGTCCAATCCTGCATCGTGCCGAATTCGTCCATGATCTCGAAGTAATCGCTGATATCGTAACCGTTATCGTCATTCGGCGACTTGTAGACCGGAGAGAGCCAGATGACGTCTACCCCGAGCTCCTGCAAATAGTCCAGCTTCGACACGATCCCTTGAATATCGCCGACCCCGTTGCCGTCACTGTCTTTAAAGCTGCGGGGATAGATCTGATACACGACGGCTTCTTTCCACCACGTGCGTTCCATATTCGACATTCCTCCCATTTTGCATATACACCGCCAATGCCATACTCGCGGCAGCAGAATTCCATCCTTTTATGCTTACCCCAACCAGGGCGGCCTATAACGAAACAGCGTGTAAACCGTTATCCGCTGATTTCCCAAATTGCATATGGAACAATTTAACAAAAGGGGTTATAGTACGATAGGGGTCTACCTTATTAAAAGAAGTTCTATATGGACTAGAGCGAAAGGCGGTACACAATGGATTCATTCATCAAAAAATTAGGCTTATGGATCACTGCCGTTCTGTTGATCGTGGTTGTCGGCGCTACACCTGCCTTGGCTGCATCCGCTTCCGGCTGGAATGTCAAACTGGTGAGCGTTCAGTTGGTTAAGAACGAGCATGTTGGCAATGAGTGGTATTACACGGCTTCTGTGAATGGTAAGGAAGTGGAGGAGGGCAGTTCCGTCACCGTCAAAAACGTGAGTTCGATCAACCTGTACGCCTACGCCGAAGAACAGGACAAGATCCCGGACGAAGGCAAAGCTCAGAAATCGATTAAAGTCAGCACGCTGACAAAGAAAACCCAGCTGGTGGAGATGAAAGTGACGGTCACGGAGAACCGGGGCCGATATTCGGGAAACCAGGCCGTATGGAAATTCACTTTTCAACTCTCGAAAAAATAAAACGTTTTGCAATCTTTCGGAGTCCTTGAATTCGCGCGAAAAGGGCTGCGGATCGTTCCCCCATGCTATAATAGAGTCACTATAATCCGAAGCATACGGGGTGGCATCAGCGCTATGACGACCAAAGAAACGAGAAACATCGGCATTTTTGCCCATATCGACGCAGGTAAAACGACCACGACCGAGCATATGCTCTTTGAGAGCGGCACGATCCGCACATTGGGCAGCGTGGATCAAGGAACGGCGCTGACCGATTCGCTCGAAGTCGAGCGGGAGCGGGGCATCTCCGTGCGTGCCGCCGCGACCACGCTCCATTGGAAAGGCATACATATCAACGTCATCGACACGCCGGGCCACGTCGATTTTCTATCCGAGGTGGAGCGGTCAATGCGCGTTATGGATGGGGCCATCCTCATCGTTTCCGCGGCCGAAGGCGTTCAATCCCAGACGGAAACGGTGTGGCATGCGCTCCGATCCTTAAACATCCCGACGTTAATTTACGTGAACAAAATGGACCGGACCGGCGTGTCCGCCGCTTCCGTCCTGGATGAAATCAAACGGCTCCTCTCTCCTCACGCCGTCCCGCTTCAAATTCCGATAGGTGAAGCAGAGGACTTTGCCGGCATGCATTCCATTCTGGACCCCGCCAAGGATGGGGAGCTTGAACGTCCGGAGTACGTACAGTTGGTGGAGGCCTGCGCAGATGTGGATGAAGAGCTGCTTTTGCGGGTTATCGAAGGGGAGCCGGTTGCACCGGAAGAGCTGCGGAGTATGCTCGCCCGGCTGACCCGTCTGGGCCGGTTATTCCCCGTCCTCTTCGGCTCATCACAGAGGGGCATCGGCATCCGGGAGCTGCTTGATCATGCCGCAACATATTTGCCCGGGCCAACCGGCGATAATGAAGGAGAGCTGTCGGGCGTCGTGTTCAAAATCGAACGGGACAAAACGATGGGACGCGCCGCCTACGTCCGGCTCTATAATGGCACTCTGAGAAACAGAGACGCCGTCCGTAATCTGACGCAGGACGTTCAGGAAAAGGTAACCCAAATCCGGAAAATGGACGGGCGCAAATTCGCAGATTTGGGAGAGCTTCATGCCGGAGATATCGCCGCGGTATACGGCCTGTCCCAATCCAAGATCGGCGATATACTGGGCAGCAGCGAGCTCATCCCCCCTTCCCCTTCCATCGCCGTACCGCTGCTAACCGTTCAGGTGCAGCCCGAGGAAAAAGCGCGCTATCAGGACTTGGTAGAGGCGCTACAGGAGCTCACCGACGAGGATCCGCTGCTTGATCTGCAGTGGCTTCCTAGCGAGCGGGAGCTCCATCTTAAAGTGATGGGCTCCATCCAGCTCGAAATTTTGTCCAGCCAGCTGGAGAGCCGTTTCGGCCTGAAGGTCCGGTTTGGCCAGCCTTCCGTAATTTATAAGGAAACGCCGAGCCAATCCGGTGAAGGCTTTATCGCCTATACGATGCCCAAGCCGTGCTGGGCCGTGCTCCGGTTCACGATCGAACCGCTCCCCCGCGGGAGCGGCCTCGTATACAGCGCCCAGGTACGGAGCGAAGATCTGCTGACGAGCTACCAGAACGAGGTGGAGCGGCGCGTGCCGGAGGCCCTGCAGCAGGGGCTGCTGGGTTGGGAGGTCACCGACCTCAGGGTAACCCTCGTTGAAGGAGAGCATCATGTATGGCATACGCACCCGCTCGATTTTGTCGTCGCCACGCCGATGGGCATCATGAACGGCTTGGCCGCGACGGGCACGACCCTGCTGGAGCCGATGCTTCGGTTCCGCATCACCACCCCTGAGGAATACGGGGGCAAAATCCTCAGCGACCTGGTGCAGATGCGCGCGGAATTTGAGCCGCCTTCCATCCTGCACGGACGCTTTATAGTCGAAGGCATCATTCCGGCGGCGACTTCGCTCGAATTTCCGGTGAAGCTGCGGTCCATGACCGGCGGCCGCGGCGTGATGGCTTCCTCTTTTGCCGGATATCAGGAAGCCCCGCCGGAAACCAATGCCGCCCGCCAGAGACGGGGCGTCAATCCGCTGGATCAATCGAAATACATTTTAAGCGTACGAAGCGCACTGTCGAGCCAATAGGCTGCTCGCTGCAGCCTGGCCCGGCGTTTTTCATAAGGAGGCTTTATGTTTATTAAAATCGCCCTGTTTTTCATACTGGCCCGGCTGCTCGGAAACCCCTTCCTGGCCATCCTTGTCCTGCTGATCATCGTCTACTTGCTGGACAGAAAATTTGTGGGCATTTTTCCGAGCGTGACCAAGCCCTTTAAACGGATGAACCGGATATCCAAGCTGAGAGCCCACGTGACGATGAGCCCCAGCGATGTCTCCTCCAAGCACGAGCTCGCCCGCCTGCTGATCGAACGGAAAAAGTATCCTGAGGCGCTACGCCTGCTGGAATCCATCGAAACCCAGTCCGAGGATTCCGCCGAATATTGGGATGACATCGGTACCGTCAAGCTCAAGCTTGGGCGTATCCAGGAGGGTGAGCAGCACATCTTGCGCGCGCTTGAGCTGAACCCCCGCGTCAAATACGGCCGCCCTTATCTGAGGCTGGCGGATATTTATAAGAGCACCGACCAGGCCAAGGCCGTGAGCTACGTGCAGGAATTCCAGCAGATCCAGTCCTCCTCCTGTGAAGGCTACTACCTGCTCGGGATGATGTACAAATCCCTTGGCCGGACCCAGGAAGCCAAAGCGGCGTTCCAGGAATCGATCGATCTGTACCGGGCGCTGCCCAAGTACAAAAAGCGCCAGGAACGAAAGTGGGCCGTCCTCAGCATGCTTCGCAAGTGAGTGCGGGGCCGGAGCAGCAAAAAAACAGACCCGATTGCCGGGTCTGTTTTTTGGTGCCGGGCTGCTTTAGGCCAAAGGCCGGTACCCCAACCCGTTAAGCTGTTCCGCAATCACTCGGTACCCCCTGCCGTTGGGATGCAGATGGTCAAGCGACAGCAGTTCCCTTTCCCTTCCCTGAAAGGAACCGTAAATGTTGGCCACCCCCAGGTTTCCGCCGACGTATCCGTTTAAAAAACGGTTATACTGCTGTACCCAGTAACCCGCCTCTTCAACCTGCGGGTACGGGTTGTACAAGCCTACGGCGCGAATAATGTAAGGGCCCTGGCCCCCGCCTTTTAATTGGTTGATCGTGCGAAGAATTCCCGACACATTCGTTTTGCACTGGCTCAGCGCTTGGTTGAAATGCTGGGAAGCCTTCGAGCCGAACGGTGCGCTTTTGGCCGCCCGAATCAGATCGTTGCCGCCAATTGAAATCGTAATGATCTCCGCCTGCTTGATCGCCTGCCGCATCGCCCCATTTCTGGAGATGTGCTCATACAAGCCTGACGTCGTCAACCCGTTTACGCCAAAATTTTCATAAGATACAAAAGCTCTTACATGCTGCTCCGCCATCCCCCGATACACTGGAACAAAACCGTTTCCCGGCAAGGCTCCAAAACCGACGGTCAATGAATCCCCTATCGCAGTGTATGAATACACCAAAGCCTTCGCCCCCCTTCTGACTCATAAGCTGCTTACTGCAGTATATGTATCCGGGCCCGGGAGCGAAACGGGACCATGCGCGGGATTTTTGATTTTCAGGGAGAAGGGACTCCGAATATTTCACTCGCTGTTCTGAAGGGCTTGAATAAATGCCCTCAGAGCCAGGTACGATGGATCCCTTTTTCGCAGCCATGCGTCCAACAGTTCCTGCTGATCCTGAAGGTACCATCCAAGATACTTGTGTATAGCTTTGTCATAATCAGCATTGGAAGCTGCCTCTTCTTCCATACTCTCCACCATGCGCTCCCAATCGTTTGACTCGTTTGAAGCTAGGTCAGGGTACGAACCGGCTAGCTGCCTAGCCGTTTTAAAGGAATATTCCCGGTACAGAATCAGGGAAAGGTACTGTCCGACCCTTCGATGCGAGGGATCATCCTCCATCGATTGAACCAATAATGCCTCCGCGTCCTTCAGCTTCCCCTGTCTCATCAAGGCCATCGCATGGGTCGACAGATCAACATCCCATGGGTCTCCCGCCGCCACTTTTTCATAAAGTTTGTAATAGGCATTGTAGGCCTGCCAATCCTTTTTCTTATAGTAATAGTCTGTCAGTCTCGACAAATATCCGAAGGTCGGATGAAGCAGAACCATTTCCTTCAAATAAGTCTCTTGCTGTTTTTCGGCGTTTTCTCGGTCGAAGGAATCCGATCCGTTGGATCGGTGTTCGGATATTTGTGCATCGATCATCACGATCAGCATATGAAGGCTGTGCGTATCGGCCGGATCGTCCTTGTATGACTGCTCATATTGTTTCATGGCCTCATCCAGATTCCCTGCCAGGAGTGTGCGGTCCGCCAGTGTCAATTCTCTCTCCTTCAGATAAAAGAATGGCAGGTTTCCGATTTTGTCGTTTCCGACGCGATACCCGTCACTTCGGGTGAGCAGATGGCCATCTTTGTCATATGCATTCACGGTCCAGAAGAAGCGGTTCTCCGGATTGGAGAACCCGAGCAGGGACAGCGGATCCGTGATCATCTTCCCGTCCTGATCTGAATAGGATGTAATACCGCTTAGCAGATGATAGAGTTCCTCGGTCTTTATCGTTGTTCGGGTTGTGTCAACCTTCGTCTTCACCGGCTGGCTGAACGAACCTGAATGAATCTGCACTCCGAGGTATACATCGTAATAAGCGGCCCTCGGTACAGGCTCCCATGCAAAGGTGATCCGATCTTCGCGGACCGTCGTCTGGTTAACAGGAAAATCCAATTCCAGTAGCGGCTGTAAAACGGCATCCCGGATTACATCCTGAAGTCCAACACGAATCCATTCATTGGATTCCGCAGGCCAAGTCCACCCGCTGATCTGGTCCAATTCAAGCCCCAAATACAGCTGGTAGCTTCCTGGAAGCACCCCTTTGATCGTATATTCTCCCTTCCCGTTGGTCATCGTTTGGTAAGGTTCGTCCGACTGGAGGCTTCCATGCACGCTATCCTTCGTCCGCAAATAAACGCCAGCATAGGCGATCGGTGAACCGTCGCTTCTCTTCAGCGTACCGGATACTTCAGGCAGCCGATCCGATCTTGAGTCAGCAAGCTTTTGCAATCCCTGTTTCAGCAGAGCGGGCTGCTCCAAGATCAACGTTGGTTGTTTTCCGCTTCCATCGACCAGGGATCCTTCCCATTTTTTTAGTGCTTTCAAATATTGCTGAATGTTTTCGTTTCCGCCCAGATATCTGGTCTGAAGCCAGCTGAACTTCTCCAAGATGCGAGTGTCTGGATTTTGTTTAAGCTCGCGGGATAAATCGGCGCTGATCTGACGAAAAAGATCCATGTCTCCATGGTTTCCCGCGACCTCGGCCATTCTTATTTTCACCTTCTGAGCGGCATACAATTGTGAAGCAGGCAGCCGTTCTTCGGTACGTTCCAGCAGCTCGATCGTTTTTTTCCATTGCCCCGCTCCTTCGTAATAGTACGAAAGAAGCAACGCCGCTCCAGCCAAATGAAAATCAGCGGGTCCCGATTCTACATAAGCCTCCAAATAGGGGAATTTTTCCTTCAACGTGATGGGGGGCAGCTGCCCCTGTCCCTCATCCGTTACCGAGCTCCATTCCGATGTTCCCGGCCCGACATATATGTCGTAGCTGTTTGTTAGCTCGGCTCCCTCCCTGCCGATCAGGTAATTGCGAATATATGTCCACTTCTGTTCATCCTCCGATTCCCGAATCCGCTTGAAAACCTCCTGCTTGCTCCAGCTGCTCCCCGCCGCCTGATCAGTGTTTTGAGACGGCGGGCTTTGACGGGAAAGGGCGACCAGAGATCCAGATACGAGCAGGAGAAAGACAACAGCGGACAAAATCAAATGCTTAACTTTGATGGTCACCTTCAAGCCTATTCACCTTCCGCTCATATTCGTCTTTCCAATAATAGCTTCCGCCTTCTTCAATCAATTCACGAAGATGCTGCTGTGGCCCGCCAGGATGAGTTTTCGGCTGCTCGGCCAAATGGTATACGAACAACGCAGCCAGAAAGAACAATGAGGCTGTCCCCAGCGGCACAAGCGGCAGTTCCAGTTCTTTGTTCAAAAAAGCCCGCACCCGGTCTCTCCAGTTCCGTGGATGGGTTGCTCTCAGTACTTCCGCAGCTTGGGTAAACCGAATTTCGGATAGCTCCTGCTCCAAAGTCCGTTTAATCAAAAGCTGTTCTGTTTCTCGCATCAAGCTCCTGCTCCTCCTGTTCCAGCATCTGCTGCAATTGTTGGCGTCCGCGGGCCAATCGAGCCTTGACGGTGTTCTCGCTAAGCTGTAGGTAACCGGCAATGTCGGACACGCTCATCTCATTAAAATAGTAAAGCGTAATGCTTTCGCGGTAGATGTATTTCAGCCTATGAATGGCTTGGCTCAGAACCTCGTTCCTCCACTTCGTCAGGAGCTTCTCTTCCGGGCCGGGGGTAGGAAATCCTCCCATCATTTCCTCCATCCGCGGCGAGGGCAAGAACCGTCTCCACGACCAGGCACGCTGCTTCATTCTGCATCTGTTTACAACAATGCGGATCAGCCAGTTCCTAAGCTTGCTCTCATCCTGAAGCTGTTCGATATGCCGAAAGGCTTGAATAAAACTGTCCTGGACCGCTTCCTCGGCATCATACCTGTCACGGAGCAGAAGAAACGCCGTTCGCAACAGCTCGTCACCGAATTGACGCATAATCCATTGAAGTGCCGCCTCATCTTTTTGCTTCAGTCTCCCGATTACGTCCAGTACGGCTACCTCCCCTCTACTATAAAGATGCACCCAAAACCATTCAGGTTGCAAAAAAAGGAAAAACGCCAAAAAACCGGTCCCTTTCCGGAACCGGCTCTCGTTATTTTCATCTGATTTGCCGTTTTATTCCTCATCCTCTTCGGCTTCGTAAACGCAGCGGAAACGCTCCACACCCGGGAACAGTTCGCCCAGGCTGTGCACCTCAAATCCGATGCTGCGGTAAAAGTCGACCGCCTCCTCATCCGTCTCCGCTACGACCCTGGCGGGCTTTTCCTGCGTCAGCACTTCCAGGATCATGCCCCTTCCGTATCCGAGCCCGCGGTTTTCCGGAATGACCGAAATATGGCGGATCAGCAAGGTATCATCCATCTTTTCAAAACCGATCAACCCGACTAGAAGTTCCCCGTCTTCAAAACCGTACAGCTGCCAGGCGTCGTTGGCCTCGTACTGCTGGATCGCCTGCTCAATCGACCGGTCATCGGGAAAAACCGCATAGGAGATGAGCTCCATCGTCTCCGGCTTGCGTATGTAATTTTTGATATTTAACAGCATAGGTTCTGCCTCCTGTAAATTCACATTCACTGCTCTGCCCTATCATGGCAAAAAGAATTCTGTTTCGTTACTGTACCTTGTCTGCGCGTAAATTTCAACCGGACCGAATCTGCAGGGTGGCCCTGGAGCAAGCAGAACTCCTCCTGACGTCTCCATGACATCGCGTTTCCAACCCTAGCGTATTTGGAGCAAAAAAAGCCCCGTCAGCCGCTGGCTGTCATGGGGCAAAGGTTTGATAGATCTCATATCTTGATCAGACAGTTAAGCGTCTTAGGAGGGCTGCAGCTGCACGCACATCGGTTTTATCGGATCTTCTGTGCGGCAAACGTGATCAGGGAACAGCGAAAATCGATGCTGCGCCCATCCTTCACTTCCTCGATGCTCTGCGGTACCGCCCGTTCGATCAGGATGTTCCAATCCCGGTAATGCTGCTGAAGCAGAGCCATAGCTTCCTGCTGCGCCAAATTGGTCTCGATTAATCCCTTCCGAACTTCTCCGGTTACCCGGTCAACTTCCTCTACGTCCGTGCTCACGGTGATACAGTGGATTCCGCCGGTCCGCGTCCCGCGCTTCATCCGGTCCAGCACCCGTTCCAGGGCGTCACGTGATGACGTATGCTCCAGTGCCGAGCACGCAATGATGTAATCGTAGGCATTCGCCTCGATCGCGTAATGCTCCACATCGGCGGCCACAGATTCAACCAGCTCCTGTACACCGAATTCCACTGCGTTTTCCATAAGCTTGGCAGCGGCATCCTCCAATAGATCCACCCCGACCACCCGGCTCCGGGTTCCGCGCAACCGCTCGGCGACCGGAATCGTGTTGCGGCCGACGCCGCAGCCGAGATCCAGCACCTGCGCATCCTCGCGATGCTGGAGCAGCCGCTCCAGCATTTCCATGACGACCGCTCCCGGCTGAGCCATCCAGGTACCCTGTTCAAACAGATCGTTATCTTCGTAAAAGCGCTGATGGTACTCCGCTTCCGAAGCCCTTGCTGCTTCAAAATGTTCTTTGTTCATCGGCCAGCCTCCTAAGTTAACAAGCTTCTACTTAAGATATACCCAAGGCAGGAGCCCCCGACCAGGCTGGCAGCCGAATTTATTCTAGAAAATGATGGCGACTCATTAAAAAAAGTACTTCACCGCAATCACAATCAGCCCGAGAACCATTAAAAGCTGCCCGGTGATCCGTTTATCCGGATCGCCGAGAACGACGGCCACCCCGCCTATAATGAGACCGGCCGGAGGAAACACCACCGTCGCCAGAATCAGCAAAATGATCGACACCGCGCTTGGTCTAAACGGATCTTCATTCGGTTCATCATAAATCGGTGCAGCGGGCTTCTTATAGATCGTCGTCCCGCAAAACTTGCACTTTCTCGCCCCCGGCTCGAGCTGTTCACCACATGCAGGGCAGATTTTCTCATCGCGTCCGAGCGATATGCCCGCCCTTTTGTCGGCATCCGGAGTTCCGGCCACTTCGGCATTCTGCAGGGAACTGCCGCAGCGTACGCAGGTCCACGCCTGCTCCGGATTGGATTCCCCGCACTTCGGACAAATTTTGACGGCCAATTCTCATCCCCTCCAGTTATGGGTTTCTGACTATGAATAGATATCCCCATCATACCATATCGGTCCAGACGACCGGGACTCGAGGGATTGGCCGCCAAAGAGAAGCCCGGGGGAAGGGGTACGCTCCTGGTTACGCTTCGAATCGCTTCAAAACGATGACGGCGTTATGACCGCCAAAACCGAAGGAATTGGACATGCCGATTTTGACTTCCGCACTGCGCGCGGTATTCGGAACATAATCCAGGTCGCAATCCGGGTCCGCTTCCCGCAGATTGATCGTCGGTGGTATCACGCCTTCCAGCAGCATCTGTACCAAAGCGATGGCCTGAGCGCCACCGGAAGCTCCAAACATATGTCCGAGCATCGATTTGTTCGCCGTCACCGGCACACGGTAAGCCGCCTCGCCGAACAAGCGCTTGATGGCCTGCGTCTCGGACTTGTCCCCGACTTCCGTACTCGTGGCATGAGCACTGACCACATCGATGTCCTCCGGACGGACGGCGGCTTCCTGAAGAGCAAGCCTCATCGCGTTGTAGGCTCCGATGCCTTCCGGATGGGAAGCGACAATATGATAGGCATCCGAAGTCGCCCCATATCCGGCTACCTCCGCATATATGCGGGCGTTCCGGCTGCGGGCGTGGGATAACGACTCCAGCACCAGGATGCCCGCGCCTTCGCCCATAACGAACCCGTCGCGGCCCGCATCGAACGGGCGGCTTGCCAGCTTCGGATCCCCGTCCCATGCCGACAGGGCCGTAGCATTGCCGAAGCTCGCCATCGAAATTTCGGAAATGGCCGCTTCCGCGCCGCCGGCAATCATGACGTCCGCACCGCCCGAGCGGATCAGCCGGAACGCCTCTCCGATGCTTGTATTGCCGATCGAGCACGCCGTAACCGGCGACATCGTAGGTCCGGTGAAGCCGAACCGGATGCTGATCGTCGCCGCGGCCATATTCGAGATGATCATCGGGACGAGCAGCGGGCTGACCCGTTCCGGTCCCCGGGAACGAAGAACGTCCCCCTGCTCCATCAATGACCCAATGCCTCCGATACCGGAGCCGACGTACACACCCGTCCGCTCCTTATCCAGGCGGTCCATGTCCAGTTCCGCATCCTTGAGCGCGTCCTCGGCCGCCGCCAGCGCAAACTGGCAGAAACGGTCCATCCGCCGGGCTTCCTTGCGGCCAAACCTCGCCTCCGCATCAAAGTCCCGCACGATGCCGGCGACGGAAGCCTTCATGTGCGACGTATCAAACGCATCGATCCGGGATATTCCCGACTCGCCTCGGATCATGGCATTCCAAAAGCCGGGCACCGTGCTGCCCAACGGTGAAACAAGCCCCATTCCTGTAACGACAACCTTTTCCATCTGGTATTCCTCCCAAACTCAAATTATGATATCATTTTTCCATAGCATTTATCCTATTACAAGTTATAGTTTATCCTAGTATAAGCAACACCATCATAATGAACACCATCATAAGAAACACCCGGATGGCAGCGGAACCTACGATGGAACTTATCATTGGATGTGCAAACAGATCTGCAAATAGAACTCAATCTAGACCTGCAAATGGGTCTTAACTTTGAAAGAGGTGCAAGAACAGATGAACCAGCAGGCAAGGCTTAATGCGCTTTCCGCTTTTCTGAAAAACCAGCGGGCCAAGCTGCAGCCGGAAACGGTCGGACTTCCGCAGGGCACCCGCCGGCGGACGCCCGGACTCCGGCGGGAAGAAGTGGCACAGCTCGCCGGGGTCAGCAGCACCTGGTATACTTGGCTTGAACAGGGACGGGACATCAAAGTGTCCGCCTCAGTGCTTGACTGCGTCGCGTCCGCGCTCCGGCTGACAGCGGACGAGCGGAAATATTTGTTTTCGCTCGCCCTGGAGAGCGGCTCCGCTGCCGCCCCGATTCAGCAGGAGCACCCGCAGATCAGTCCGGCGCTGCAAAAAATCGTGGACGAGCTCCACTACTGTCCAACGATCATCTCCGACCGGCGTTTCCAGATTGTCGGCTGGAATGAAGCGGCCGCGCACGTGTTTCTCGACTTTACCCAGATTCCGCCCGAGGAGCGGAACCTGATTCGCCTTCTGTTTACCCGCAAAGAGATGCGGAGGCTGGCGGTTAACTGGGAGCATTTTATTATGGGGTTTTTGTCGATTTTTCGCGCGTATTACGGGCAGTACGTCGATGACGAATGGTATGAGCAGTTTCTGCGGGAAATGGAGAATACCGATCCCGAATTCCTGACGCTGTGGAAACAGAGCCAGGTCAGCTCGGCGCCGGAGGTACTGATTGAGTTCAGGCATGCCAAAGCCGGAAAGATGCTGTTCGATTTAACGTCGCTGCAAGTACAGGGCGGAAGCGATTTGCGCTGCAGCATCTATACGCCATGCGCCGGATCTCCGACCGAAACCAAGCTGAAGCGTCTGATGCAGCGTACGGCAGACGCTTAATCGGCAAGCAGGAATTTGCTAGGCGGAATAACTGGAAATGTGCGAAGACGTACGAATCATATCCGAAGACGAATGACGAAATAGATGGGGATGAATACAGGATGGCTTTTGGAATTAACCGCATTGAACTGAACCGGTGGAAGGAGGCGGTCAGCCGGGGAGAAATCGCGTATTTGACGCACTACTGGCTGGACCCGCGTTTTCCCGGGATGACGACGGTGACCAAGGTCGGCTGCTCGGATTTGGACCGGCTCGCCGGCTGGTGCGTCAGCCACGGACTTTCACCGAAATATATACACAACCGCTCTCCTTTTCCCCATTTTGACCTGATCGGGCCAAAACAGCGCGAAATTTTGCGCAAAGAAAAGCAGTGGGATCAGGTTGAACGGTTTCATCTGTGACCGCCCGAGGGGTCACCAATACAAAAAGAAAAACAGCCGCTCCCGCCCTTCCGGCGGGCAGCGGCTGTTTTTCATGCTTCAGCACGACTGCCAAAATTGTTCCGTTCCTAACACTTTATGGCGTGATGATTTCCTGCACCCGGCCGACCTGCCCGTCCGTCAGCCTGACCTTAATGCCGTGCGGATGCTGGGCGGAATTGGTCAGGATATCCTTCACGATGCCGCGTGTTCTTTTGCCTGTACGCTGGTCCTGCTTCAGTACGATATCGACCTCGAGTCCGGGCCTGATGTTTGCGCGAAGCTGTCCGTTCATATAGCCCCACTCTCCTTGAATTTCCGCTCTGCCGACAATCCGAGCTTGCGCAGAAGCTGAATCGCCTGCATCTTCTCTTCGCTGTCCAGATCTTCCACCGCGCGGACCAGAACCTGCTGATGCTGAGGAAAAATACTTTGGAAGAATGCTCTCCCCTCATCCGTCAGATCTGCAAATATGACCCGTCGGTCGTCCGGCGACGCCTTGCGGACAAGCAGATTCTTTTTCTGCAGCTTATCCGCCACGTACGTAATGTTCCCGCTGGATATCAATACCTTCTCCCCGATTTTTTGCAGTGGTTGGGGCCCTTTGTGATACAGCAGATCCAGGACTCCAAATTCCGTTGAATTCAAACCGTGGCTTTGAATATCACGAATGGAGTGGGCAACTACTGAATTATAGGCGCGGGCAAGGACAATAAATAAATCCAGGGACAATTCATCGTTGCTAGTTTTACCAGCCATGTAAAAACCTCCAAACGCGCTATCTTAATGCTAAGATAATCGAAAGACGCGATGATGTCAAACCTTTGTTCCTCTTTTTATGCCGATCCGTTCCCGCCAAATGCTGGAGATCAACCATCCGATCCACACGCCCGCCGTATTCAGGATCACGTCATCCACGTCAAAGCTGCCGACCCGCAGCAGCATCTGCGCCCATTCCACGACCAGGATGGACGGAACGAAGACGGCCGTAAGCACAAGCCACGACTGCAGCTTCCGGATCAGCTGCGGCAGCAGGAGGCCGAAAGGGACGAACACCGCCATATTGCCGAACAAATTGATGATCCATATTTTCGGGGACATGGTCCAGCCATACTGAATGTACAGCCGGATCGTCCGCAAAGGAATCACATTATAATGAAAGGATGAACCCGGGCTCCGTCCGAACCCCAGGAACATCCAATAGAGGAGAAGAAGCGTATAAACGACGATCAACACGGTCAGCAGATTTCGCCGTGCAGCGGACAATACCGGTTGTTTCATGAAATGCGCCTGACCTACCGGTTTAACGGACGCTCCATGATTTTCACCGTTCCGTCGCTGCCGGCGATGACCGCCCGGTCCGCCATTCCAATGAACAACCCGTTGTCCACCACGCCCGGAATGTATAACAGCTGCTGATGCAGCTTTGCAGGGTCGGCAATCTCCCCGAAGCGGCAATCGGCGATATAGTTCCCGTTGTCGGTGACGTACAGCTGGTCGTTATCGGTGCGCAGCTGCGGGCTGCATCCGAGCTTCTCCAGCGATCCCAGCGTCCATTCATGCGCAAACGGGATGATCTCCACCGGGAGGGGAAATGCGCCCAGCGTATTCACTACTTTGTGCTCATCGGCAATAATGATCAGCTGCTTGCTGTGGTAGGCAACGATTTTTTCCCGCAGCAGCGCTCCGCCCCCGCCTTTAATCAGGCTCAGTTCCGGATTGACTTCGTCTGCACCGTCAATAGTCAGGTCCAGCCCGTCCAATTGGTGAAAAGGCAACAGCGGAATCCCTTCTTCGGCCGCCAGCTTCTCCGAAGCCTTGGAGGTCGCCACGGCCTGTATCGTCATCCCTTCCCTGACGCGTTCACCGATTCTCTTGATCGCCCAGTAAGCGGTAGAGCCTGTCCCCAGACCGACACGCATGCCGTCCTCAACGTATTCAACTGCTTTTTCCGCAGCCATTTTCTTCAGATTCATCTTCCTCATCATCTCCTTGGTATAGTGGACGGGCCGATTCGGTTATGGACCTGCCCTTCAAGACTGGTATAATCATCATGGTACCGCAACAACTGCACATGGAGGTATAACAATGAGAACCGAAAACCAGGTTAAATCCAAAATGAACGAACTGCTGATGCAAAAAAAGTCGCTGCTCTCCCGCATCGAATCGGCTGAACCGGACACGCCGGTCCACGCTTCGCTGTCTGCCCAGCTGCTCCGCATCGAAGACATGCTGACCATGCTGGAATGGGTCTTAAACGAACCCACAGGCAGCTATCATATGTAACTATTCGCCCGTCCGGTCGAATACATACACGATGGAATCCGCCGCCGGCTCGTAGCCGATATTCATGTAAATATGGTTGGACACCGGATTGCTGAGATCCGTGTACAGGCAGGTGAACTCGTAATCACTGCTTAGGAGCCGCCGGGTCAGTTCGGCTACGGATGAGCTTGCATAACCCCTGCCGCGCAGCTCAGGAGGCGTGTAAACCAGCGTGACCACGATACCGCGTTGGGTCGGGCGCGATTTTTGGACCATGGAGACCGGTCCCCCATCATCCCAAATATAGAGGGAAGACAAGCTGACTCCCCTTCTGGCAATCCGCTCGGCGTCCTCCTGCGGGATCGGCTCCAGCGCTTCGCGGCTGAATTCCAGCACCCAATTCGTAATGAGCGGTATATCGTCAGGTCCCGCTTCCCTCAACTGTCCTCCGCTTTCAGAAATAGGGTTAACATTCGTACAGCGGTATATCCGCTGATTCATTCCGACATGGTAGGAAATGCCGGTCTTGTCGCGCCACACCTCCGCAAACACTTGAGCGGTTGACGTTAACCCAATAATGCTGGGGATCTGGGATACCTCACCCTGACGGATGATATAGTCCACCGCCTCGCTGCAGCAAGCCCGAAGCTGATCCGAGCCGCCGACCTCACCGCTTGCGTACAGAATCAGATGCGACAGCGTCTGGATGAGTATGAGCAGGGGCTGCTCTCCGCTTTGAACCGTCGCCAGAAACAGCCGGCTGCTTCCCTCCCCATGCCGCGGAATGCCGCCTTCTTCTTTCATCGTGCTTACCAACCGGTACAGAATGCCAAGCGGAAAATTGTTCAGCAGTTCATTCTCAAGCAGCACCGGCTCCGTATGCTCCAAAAATGCTTCCGGATCCTGAAATTGAACGACGTGCATTCGCCTTCCCTCCTTCGCCACTTGATTTTATCCTTTGCCCTGATTTAATCTGCCGATCAGCTCCGCCACTTGAAGCGGTGAGGTGAACCGATAATCGGGAGCCGGAAGAAGATTGCTGCTCTGAATCGTTTCAAACCACATTGCACCGCCGATCCGGGTGCCTGCCGCCCGCCCGGCTGCCATATCGGCGTTGCTGTCCCCGATAAACAGCGTATCTTCCGGCATTACGCCGAGCACGGTCAACGCCCGGTCGATGCCTTCCCGATCCGGCTTGGGACGGGTAAGCTCATCCCCGGCAAAGCCTACGGTGAAATAAGACCCCATAGCGAGCTTTGCCGAAGAAATGTCGAGCGATCTGCGGCTTTTGCCTGTGATGATGCCCATCGGAATGGACATGTCCTGCAGCCGGTTCAGCATGCCGCGGATTTCTTCCGAAAGCGAGAGCATCCGGTCGTGATATGCGTCGTAGATCCGATAGTAGTCGTCAATAGCTTCCGGCAGTGACTCGTGAGATTTCAAAACCTGGCTGATAATGCCTTCCTCTGTCGGTCCAAACCAGGCCATGATCTCTTCGTTGCTGTACTCCTTCGCGGTATACTTGCGGAATACTTCCTGAAACGCGTAAAAAGACAAGGGCAGCGTATCCGCCAGCGTGCCGTCGAAATCAAACAACACCGCCCGAATCGGCCGCTTTGTCAAGTCATCCACTGACCAGCCCCCCTGACGCATTTAACTTGTGGTCCAAACGGGCGACAGCCTCCTTCTCCTCTTCGCCGATGACCGCTTCCATGACAGGAGACGCCGTCTTGAGCCGGCCCTTCGCGAGCACGTCCGCCAGCTTAGTCTCCATGATGCCGGCTGCTTCGGACAGCTTCAGCTCCCTTTCACCGGTTACCCTGCTTAAGTACGCATACATCGTTCCTTGAGAATCCTCATACGAAATTCGATAAATCGGGGTGAAGCGGCTGTTCTCCTCTTCATCTAAGCGGCTTGTCACCTGCACCGTATAGGTGTAGTGAATCGGACTGGGGCCAGGCTGCTTCTTCTGTTCCGCGATGATTTTGGAATTTTTCCAAGCGAGCACGCCCGCCCCGATCATGATGAGAATACCTACTCCGAATGCAAAATACACGAACACTGCCCGTTCACCTCTATTTCCTCTGTCTTACAGCTTCTTGAGCATATGAATGTCTTCCGGCTCCTGCTGATACAGCTCCTCATCCACTTCCTCGGTGAGGTTTCCGCCGTTGGCACGGTAGAAGCCGACCGCCGATTCCGTTTCCGTCGAGGATATGTATAAATAGCTCGCTCCGCGCTCCTTGGCCACGCGGCTCAGCTCGTTCATGATCCGGGTAGCCAGCCCTTGTCTCCGGTATGGCCGGCTGACATACATCAGATCCACTTGCAGCTGGTCTTGGTTGCGGCCTCTAAACCGGTGTCCGAGCACGCCAAAGCCGGCGAGCACTTCGCCGTCGAACGCCCCGTATGCCGTGCCTCCCTGCTCCAGCTCATGCCGGAATCGGTTGACCATTTCATCTGTGTGTTCCTCATCCCAGGTCGGACATTCATGTCCCATCGGAACGGTTTCAAGCTGCCCGCCGTTCATTTTGTAAATCCGGTCGATCTGTTCGGACCGGTCGATTTGGCGGATCTTGTCCGCCTCGTTCACATGCATTTGTCTGATAATCATAAGAAATGACCTCCATATTTTTAATGAAATCGAAGCTTTCTTTGATTACCCTAAACAGAAAATGCAGTCATTGCATGAATAATTGCAAATCAACCCCCTTCTCACTGATTCCATTATACAAAAAAAACAGCCTGCGGCTACGCGCCGAGGCTAAAATAAGAAGAGATGTCTACATGTTTACATTACCCTGTACCGTAATGCTTAATCTCGCGGCCCGTCAAAAAGCTAAAGATGTGCGGCGCTTTCCGGTCGTTCATACATCGGCGGGCTTTGCTTCCTTGAAAAGCGGATTTGCGGGATGGCAATGCCGATGAAAATAAGCACGATCCCGAGCCACTGCAGACTGCTCACATGCTCGTGAACCAGCAGGACGGAAGCGACGACCGCCGCAGGCAATTCTGCAGCTCCCAGGATCGCCCCCGTGCCGGATCCCACCTTCGGCATACCGATCGCGAAAAAGAGCACCGGGATCAAGATGCCTAGAATGCCAAGAATCAGACCGTATTTCCATAATCCGGCGACTAAAGCCCCATCCCACAAAAAGGCGGGAGAAAAGACGGACAATACGATGACGCCCGAGCCCGTGGTCATGAAGAAGCTTTTATTAAAGGCAGGAACCGTCGTTCCGACGCGTCCGCTGACAAACATATATAGCGCAAACGTAAAAGCGGACAGCAGACCGTATATGACGCCTCTAGTGTCCAGCGGTCCGGTACTTTCGCCGATGACGCCTCCAGCGAGCAGCGTCCCCAGGATCAAAATCACGATCGAAATGATCTTGCTGCGGCTTGGAATGCGACGATCCGCGGCAGCTTCCATTAATACGCCGATCCATGTGAACTGGAACAGCAGCACAACGGCAATCGATGCGGGCAGCCGCTCAACGGCCTTGCCGTAAAAGACCGACGTGCCGCTCATGGTAATTCCGACCGCCAGCAATGCAAGCCACTGCTTGGGCGCAATCTTTTTACGGGAAAAAATAAGCATCAGCACCAGCAGCAATGACCAACCGAAAATATATTGGCCGCCAAGCATTTGGCTGACTGTAAAACCTTCCTTCATGCCGACCTTCATAATGGAGGAAAGCACGCCGTAGCTGCATGCACCGATCAGTATGAGCAGCGAGTATTTGAGCTTGTTCAAATGGATAACCTCCTGATGCCAGTACCCGCGCAACAACCAAAAGCCCCCTGTCGGTTAGGACAGGGGGCGAACGAAACCGATGACACTACGAAGTCTTCGTTAAAATTTCGCCACTCGCGAACGAATCGGAGTTTAAAAGCGGATGCTGCACGAACTTGATGTAGAAATGTTGAACTGAACCTTTCGAAAAGAAATTCTAAATCATTATGCTGTGAGCGTCAATGAGTTACGGTAGCAGGATAAAGCAGATGGCCCGATCAAGTTATGGAAAATATGCCGGACGCTCCTTCCCAGTTCCCCATGCTTTGCTTCCAGATGCGCTGGTTGCGGCTTCTCAACCAAACATGGTCATGGTCGAAATAAACAGAGGACCAGGCATAAATCCAAGTTGAAAGCACAAGGACTCATGGGGGTGTCCATGCATGGCACGAATCCGCAGCAGCGGCAGCCCCTGTTTTTTTAACATCGTCAGCGCTTTTTGCACCATCTGGGTCGCCAGCCCACGGCCTCTGTAAGCCTTCATGACGGTGAGCTCCTGAATCGTGGGACAGCCCGCCAGCATCCCAATGATACAGACACCGATCAATGCGCGGGTCGACGTATCATACAACAGGCTTGAAGCCGTTGTTGTTTCCTCTGTCATATGCGCAGCAACGAGCCTGAGCTTGGACAGCACGTCAGCAAAAGAAGCTTCCTCCAGCTTACTGCCCTCTTCATGCCATGCATGCTTGAACAAAAACAATCCGATCTCCCGTTCAAGCACGAGCCTGCGTTCTCCGCCCTCATGTTGGATTTCTATGGATTGAAAAGCTGATCCGCCGTTTCCGTGGGAATCATATTCGGCCGTTGGCCGCTGCATCCAGCGATGCCTATGGGGTGCCGGGAAAAAGCCTGCCCGCATATAGGCATCTTCCTGATCCGCAAAGACTTCATAGGCGCGGATCGTACGCGTTCCCCCTCCTGCTTCCGTCTCCCGGATCGCCTCGACGACAGCAAGGATGAATCGGTGATCCACCTGATGGGGAGGAATCGTGAACAAATCCCGGATCGCACTGCCCGAAAGAGCAGTACCGCCGATCACCTTTCCGTTTTTTTTCAGCCAATAAGGCATGAAGCCCGCAGGCAGAAATGAATCGGTATGAAGCGGCAGCTTGATCCCTGCAGCCATCTGTTTATCATATATGCGCAGGTACCACTCCCATTCTGCCGGCTCGGCTTCGCGAATACTTACGGATTCAGGCGTTTCCCCATGTGGGCTTGCTTCCAGCCGGTCCTCTCTGTTCATGCCAGACCTCCTTGGGCTCAGACAGATAGATTTTCTATTAGTCTACGGTCCGGTCATCCGATTTCATGCCAGATCAGCCCGGAGAAATTCCCCGGAGCTTAAACGTTACCCCATGCTGTATTTTTAGACCTTCTCATTCATGATGCTGCTCATCACGTTTCTCCTCTTCCTACCCAATATAGGTTGATTAAAAAAAGACCGCCCGAAGTAATTTTTACTTCGTTACGGTCCTCTTGTTAGGAGAGCTGTTCTATTTGTGTCCATTTGCTATGTAATGGTGGATCTGATCCATATGATGGCGGTCATGCCAGTAAAAATCGGCCAGATACTCGTCTACGGACAGCTTGCCGCTTCCGGTACTGTATTCGGTGGCATACTCTTCTTCAGGTATCCGCTTCAGCTCTCCGATGATCTGCTCCCGCCAGTGCACCGTCTGATCGATCAGCTCCTGGCGTCCTTGGCTGCGCGCATACGCGGCCGCTTTCCGGTTGAATTCGTCAAGCTCCACCTTTGGCATATCCATCGGTTCTTTGGCCGCCATCGGCCGGATCGCGTGCTCCAGGAAATGCTTGTCCCACAGCATCATGTGCCCGATGATTTCCTGCGGCGACCACTTGCCTTCGGCAATCGCTCCCGTCCACTGATCTTCCGGAATATCCGCCAGTGCCTTCACCCCATCGATCAGTTCGCACATCGGCGCAAGTTTCTCCGGCATGTCGTTCATCCTCATCTCTCCCAATCCAAGTCAATCTGTCATGGCGCTGGCCATGCCACTCTATGATACCCGGGAATGGCATTTGAAACAAGAACAAACATTCGCCCAATTCCATTATTTAAGCACTCTGTACCAATAAGAGTAAACATGGCGATAACCAAGCTTGTCGTATAACCGGCATGCCGCCTCATTGGCCTGAACGACCTGAAGAAACGACGAATGCGCGCCCTGCTCCCGGCCCCATGCCAGCATGCGCTGGATCAGCTGGAATCCAAACCCCCGCTCCCGGAAATCAGGATGTGTCACGATATCGTACAGGCCCAGCCATCCCTCTTGAATGACGCCGAGTCCGGCGGCTACCGTCTCACACCCTTGCTGTAACAGGAAAAATCCCTGCTTGAGCGGAGTGGAGGCCAGCGTGTGCGCCAGGACCGATTGTCCGTTGCCCGGTATTCCGTTCATGAGGGACATTTGCTCGAGCCAGCCGGTATCCAGCCTGTCCCGGAACACGACATGAAGCCCGGGGTCAGCCGCCGGTGCCGTTTCTCGCTGAAGATCCAGAATCCACACGCTGGATAGGTCCACCTGAACATATCCCCGCCCGGCGAGACGTTCATCCAGATCGGACGGCATAACATAAGGAGTCATCTTGAAAATGACCGGCTGACCGGCATCCCTGTAAAACCGTTCGGCGGCTGCGATGCTGCCTTCCACATCGCAGCCCGGGTTCAGGTAAATCGGACTGACCGAATTCGCCCGCTTCGTGTATCCGTCTGCATAGCGGACCAGCCAACCGTTCATCTGAGCGGAATACTTGGCCGGCCACGTGTTGATCGTGATTTCCTCCAAAAATTTATACATGTATATCGCTCCTTCAGCATCATTGGAATAAATATACATGTATACTCATAAATATTCAATTCCCAAACAGAGTTGTATAATTCTCCGTCACCTTTCGGTAAGCCTCCGGCGTCCCGATGTCATAACTCGTTCCCCGTGCCCGGTATGCGGCCATCTCCTTGCGCTGGCACAGCCACTCAGGGAAATATCCCGGGGCATCCGGCTGATTCCCTTCATTCAGATATTCGTCAATGAGAGGAAGCGTGTCTTTGCGGTAAATGTACACGGCGAGCACGCCGAGATTCGTCCGGGGATGCACCGGCTTTTCCTCGAAAGACAGGACGGTGTCCCCCTCATCAAGCTGGACGACGCCGACCCGCTGCAAGTCCTCCTTGCGCTCCATCCGCTGAACGAGGATGCAGTCGCGCCGCCGTTTGTAATAAAAGTCAACATACTCCTGCAGATCGAACGTAAACACGTTGTCCCCGGCCATAACCAGAAGGTCTTCTTCCATTCCCATTTCCTTTACGGCAAACGCCATGTCGCCGACCGCTCCGAGCCGGTTCCCTTCATGTGTGGAACCATCGTCGAGCACGCGCACCGGTACGCTACATTCGCGCGACTCAGCCCATCCCCGAAACGCGGAGGCAAACCTGTGGTTGCTGACCAGTACGATTTCCGAAATGCCGCTGACCCGCTCCACTTTGCGGACGATATGATCGAGAATGGTGCCGGGCCCGAGGGGGAGCAGGGCTTTGGGCACATCCCGCGTCAGCGGGTACAGCCTCGTGGCGTAGCCAGCCGCCAATATGAGTGCTTTCATCGTGACCTCCTTGATCGGTCTCTTGATCGGTATACCTGCTCCCCCTAGTATAGCTTGATTTACAGCGGCAGGCTTCTTTTCCGGAAAATAATCATGCCGGCGGCGAAGGCTACCGCGCCCAGGCCGGCCAGAACCGCGATAGACACCGGCCAATCCGCCGTTTTGCCGACGATCTCGCCGGGATCAAATAAGGAAAAGACCGAAATATGCCGCATCCAGCTGAGCTGCCCGCTGATTTTGCCGATCAGGTTCAGGCTGAAAAATCCGATGATGATCACGCCCGAGAGCGTCAGCGCCCGCTTCTCGTCATTGCAGCAGGCGGAAATCAAGTAAGAAATGCCTCCGATGCAAAAGAACAGCAGCAGGGCGCCTGCATTCAGCAGCACAAAGCCGGTGCCGTCGAAATCCCCCAGATCCCCGATAAACCAGGCGTACCCGGCAAACCCGGCCAGTGTCGTGACCGCGCAAATCAGCACCAGCCCGGAGAGCAGCACGGCCGCCTGGGTCAGGGCTACCTTCGTGCGGGTGGTGGGCGCCGACAACAGGTACGCCATCGAGCCCTGGTCGACAAGCTTGGCGATCAGCTGCGTGGATACGAGAATGCAGAAGATGGACAGAATCAGCAGATACAACAGGCCGTAATACTCACCGGATATAAACGTGCCGATGCTGCTGAAGCCGTTTTCCAGGCCGAACGCCTTGCCCAAGCCCTCCGGCATCCCATCGATCAGCGAATTCAAGCTGCTGCTGTTTTTGGCGATTCCCGGATAAATCCAAAACATCAACAATATATAAAAGGCCGATCCGACGGCATAATTCATGAACATTTTGAGGTTAATCGCAAGCATTTGTCTGTACAGCGGCATATTCATGGCGTTTGACCCTCCCGATCGTAATAATCCATAAAAATGTCCTCCAGGTTCTGCGTGAACACATCGATATTGCGGACGTGAAAGCGGGCGGTTTCGCGGATAAACCGGTCCACGTCGCCCTGAACGGCCACCCGCACGCGGTTTCCTTCCCGGGAATCGATCATCAGGCCGCATTTCATGAAATCGTCCAGCTCCTGCTCCGTCTCAAACGTCACTTCGAACAGCTTGCGCTGCATCGACTGCAGCTCATGGATATCCTTGACCGCAATAATCACGCCGTCCTTGATGATCGCTGCCCTATCGCAGGTCCGTTCGATTTCCGGAAAATTATGCGAGGACATCAGGAAGGTCGTCCCCCTTGCCTTCTCCTCCAGCACGAGCTCGATGAACACTTTTTGCATGAGCGGATCCAGCCCTGACGTCGGCTCATCCAGGATAATGACCTCCGGCCGGTGCATGAAGGCGGCAACGATCCCGACCTTCTGCTTCATTCCCTTGGACATTTTCCGGATCGGCGTCCGGACGTCAAACTGCAGCCGGCGGATGAGCTCGTCGCGCCAAACCGGATCGACGCCGCCCTGCATGCCTGCCATAAAATCCAGAAACGCTTTGCCGGTCATCCCCTCGATAAACGCGATTTCGCCGGGAAGGTAGCCGATATATTTTTGAAACCGTCCCTGTTCCTTCCACGTGTCGCAGCCGCATACCTTTACGGAGCCTTGATCCGGCTTCAAAAAGCCCATGATATGCCGGATCGTCGTCGATTTGCCGGCTCCATTCGGTCCCAGAAAACCGAACACCTCGCCGCGGCGGACCGAAAAGGTCACGTCCCGGATGCCTCTCCCGTTCGGAAAAATTTTAGTTACATGTTCAACGCTCAGCATGCCAGCGCCTCCAATGCATATTTAAATTTATGAAATATTCTTGTTCCGATATTTCATAATCGGATCATACGCCTGCCGCTTTCCATCGTCAATACATTTTATGAAATATTTTTGTGGTATAATTTCATTAATTGGATCGAACCGGCGAGAACCGATATTCTTCGTTCATTCGATCAAGCCGATGACCTATTTTAAAATAGTTAGGATGGTTCGAAAGAAATGAATGGATTTGAGAAGCGGGCAGTGCAGATTAAACAAAAGATCAAACAAACGGTATTGGAAATGCTGGGCGAATGGGAACCCCGGCAAATCCGCATTAAGGATATCGCAGCCAAGGCGGAAGTGTCGCAGGTCACCATTTACAACTATTTTGGCAGCAAAGAAGCGCTGCTCCGCGAAGTGTTTAAGGAATTTGTCGCCATGCTGATGGAGGAGTATGAGCGCGTGCTGACGGGCGATGCGCCGCTGAAGGAAAAAATCGAATACATTATTTTTCAAAAAAGCCGGTTAAAACTGCCCTTCACCCCATCCGCACTCAAGCAGCTGATCGAAGCCGACCCGGAAATCAACCGGTTTATCCAGCAGCAGTATGAGGAACGTGCCATTCCCTTGATCACCAATTTTGTGCAGAAGGGCAAGCAGCGCGGAGAAATTTCAGAAAAAGTGTCCGTCCAAATGGTGCTTCTTTATGTAGGCATGATGACGGAGCAGTACGAAAAAATGCTGGATCTGGTCAATCAGAGTGAGGATCCCGAGGCGTTTACAGAGGATATGATTCATGTGTTCTTTTATGGTATTTGTGGTCCGCAATACCAAAAATGATTAACAGCGCGCCCTTTTTGTGTTAATTTAGTGTTCGCGGTATGTAAAATCGGGTTTAACATGACTATACTTGTAAATACCAACGAACACTGTAATGAAACAGAAAGGAGCAGGTATGATCGACTTCCGTTCCACTTATTCCAGACCGAAGACGCCCTTTATCGCCGTTTTCGTCGTCCTGCTGCTCAAGCTGCTGCTCCTCCGGTACTTTTTCTTCCATGATATTCTGTGGAGCCGGATCACCGCTGACGCCGCTGCGCTGCTGGTGCTGCTGTGCATCATTGAGCTGATTACCCCCGCGAAAGCGAAGGGATGGGTCTATTGGATTTTTAACGCCATTTTCTCGATTCTCATGTTTGCCTCGGCGCTGTATTTTCAGCATTTCAATTCGGTGCCGACCTATACGGCGCTGTCCGAGCTGAAGCAGGTGCTGCAGATCAAGGAAAGCGTTCAGTCAACGATCGAAACGGAGAACTATTTATTTTTTGCCGACGTCGTGATCGTCGCGCTCTTGTGGCTGATCGGCCGCTGGGTACCGCTCCGGATTTCGCTGCGCACGCGGCTTCGTAAAATTTGGCCGGCAGCCCTCGGCGTCATCGGCCTGATCGTCTCGGCGCTGTACATTCATGCGGACCGCTCCATCACCAATGAGCTGATGCAGGCAGAGCATCTCGGCTTCCTGGATTACCAGGTCGCTGCCGGGATCCGCGCCAGCGAGGAGAACAGCATGATCGCCTCCGGCAATCTGGACGAGACCGTGCAAAAGGTCAGCCAGGCCGAGCAGTCATACCCGTACGCAAGTAGGACTGCACAAGACAAACCGGCGATGTTTGGAGCTGCCAAAGGCAAAAACGTCATCGTCATTCAAATGGAGGCGTTCCAGAACTTCCCGATCCATTTGTCGACGGGCGGCCAGGAACTGACCCCCGTGCTGAACCAACTGGCTGACGGCGGCCTGTACTTTCCGCATGTCTTCCAGCAGATCGGGCAAGGCAATACGTCAGACGCCGAATTTATGAGCAATACGTCGATCTACCCGACCGGCACCGTTGCGATGTCGAGCGGCTTCGGCGACCGGGAGCTCCCGAGCATGCCACGTCTGCTCGGGCAGCTCGGTTACACGGCCGATACGTTTCACGTTAACGACGTGAAATTCTGGGACCGAGACCAGCTTTACCCGGCGCTGAACTTTACGAATTATTACGACAAAAAGTCGTACAAAAACGATCACTTCAACGATTTTGGCGCTTCGGATGAGGAGCTGTACCGGGTCGGTCTGGACAAGCTGTCCGAGCTGCATGAGCAGGGCAAGCCGTTTTACGCCCAGTTCGTCACGGCTTCCAGCCATTTTCCGTTCAAGGTGCCGGAGGACCGCAAAAAAATCAAGGTCCCCGATTCCATCCAGGGAACCCAGTTGGGGGACTACCTGACGGCTGTGAATTACACGGACTATGCAATCGGTACCCTGATCGACGGTCTGAAAGCAAAAGGCATGTGGGACGATACCGTGCTCGTCATTTACGGCGACCATTTCGGGCTTCAGCCGCAGGACAACGATCCGGCGGTCATCAAGCAGGCGCTCGGCATCACCTATGACCAGCGGATTACCCGCTTCAACATCCCGCTGATCATGCATATTCCTGGCAAACAGGGCAAGGTCGTCGACCAGGTCGGCGGTCAGCTCGACATCATGCCGACGCTGGCGAACCTGCTGGGCATTTCGCTCAAGGACAAGCATTTTACCACATTTGGCCACGACTTGCTCAACATCGACAAGAACGTCGTCGGTATGCGGTATTATCTGCCGACAGGCTCCTTCTTCAACAATGACATTTTGTTTGTGCCGGGCAAAAGCTTTGAGGATGGCACCGCCATCTCCCTGAAAACGATGCAGCCTGTCGCCGACTTCTCGAAATACCGGAAGGATTACGACTATATTTTGAACCTGATGAAGCTGTCGGACGAATACGTAAGGCTGCTTCCAAGACGGTAACGGCCCATGGCAAAAGCCGGCTGCTTCCATTCCATACGGGATGGGAGCAGCCGGCTTTTTTAGTTGTTGTGTCTTGTAGTTATGTGTTCAAGAGACCCGTTAATTCGGGGCGGGCGAACCGCCTTTACCCGCGAGATCGATCAATACGCGCAAAATATCCGTTTTGGTGACCCGGCCGACCATCATGCTGTCTCCCTCGCCGGAAACGACCGGCAGGCAGTTCACCTGATGCTTCACCAGCTTGTCGGCCGCATCCAGCACGGTCTCCTCAGGCGTCAGGGCCGCCATGTGCGCCCGGCGGGTCATCGCCAGACCGACGGGAATCGTGCTCAAATCCGCATGCCCCATCGTCAGCTTCAGCACGTCTTTGCGGGAGACGACCCCTTTCAGCTCACCGGACTCTCCGGTCACCATCAGCGTGCCCGTATTCTCACACAGCAGCTGCACTACGGCATCATAGGCCGTCGCATGCTCGGAGATGGTCACGGGAGTGCTGTATATATCCTTCACGTATATTTGCTGCAATCTTTGTTCAAACTCACCTTGGGAGCTTGGCGTTTCGGCGGGAAAATACCCCACCTTTGGCTTGGCGCTGATCAAGCCCAGCATCGTGAGCAGGGACAGGTCCGCGCGCAGGGTCGGGCGGCTGAGGCCGATCATCTCAGCGATCTGATCGCCTGTAACGGGCGCATGCTCCCGCACAAGTTCCACGATATCCAGCTGTCTCGGAGTTAGTTGAATGGGAATCCTCTCCTTTGAGAAAAATCACCTGAAGCTGCAATTTCATTGTTATATCACGGGCAGCATGGTTTAAATAATTATTGTGTCATAAATCAGTTATGATACACACTATTATAAATTTTATTTTAACCGATAGCCATATCTTTTCATAACCGAAGGAGGAATCAGTGATATGAAGTTTTTCCTGGATACGGGCAACATCGACGAAATCAAACGGATCTCCCGCCTGGGACTGGTGGACGGGGTAACGACCAACCCTTCCCTGATCGCCAAAGAAGGCCGGGACTTCAAAGAGGTCATTCAGGAGATTTGCAGCATCGTCTCCGGCCCGGTCAGCGCCGAAGTCATCGGCACCAAAGCCGAGGACATGCTGAAAGAAGCGTACGAGATTGCCGAATGGGCGCCAAACGTCGTCATCAAGGTGCCGATGACCGAAGACGGATTGTATGCATGTCATGAGCTGACCAAAAAGGGCATTAAAACGAATGTGACGCTGATCTTTTCCGCCGCACAGGGCCTGATGGCCGCCAAGGCCGGGGCTACGTACGTCAGCCCGTTCGTCGGACGCCTGGACGATATCGGGGTCGAGGGCATGAAGCTGATTCGCGAGCTGAAGCAAATCCTCGAAAACTACGGCATGACGTCCGAAATCATCGCGGCCAGCATCCGCAACATCAAGCATGTTGAGGACGCGGCCATCGCCGGCGCCCACATCGCGACCATTCCGGGCTCGCTGCTGCCGTCTCTGTGGAAGCATCCGCTGACCGACAGCGGGATCGAGCGTTTCCTTGCCGACTGGGAGAAAGTGCCGCAAGCGGCCAAAAGCCAGGCGAAGGCCGGCGAGTAACGTTCGAACAGCACACTTATAAAAGCAGCCCGGCTGGGAGTTTCCCGGCAGGGCTGCTTTTAACGTAGGAGTCTTATGAAATTTTCGCCGCCATTATTTCAGCTGCTTCTTTTTTCTTTATCAAAATCAAACCCTCCCGCAATCGCTGGAAGCCAGCACTGCGGGAGGGTTCTTACTGCTCCTATTGGTGATCGGGCGGTGGTACGGACTATCCTGCAGCGCTATCTGTCTGCCCTGCAATGATCAGCTCGATCGATTTCTCCCGGAGCAGCAATGCGTCCTTCTCGTCAACATGGCCGTCGGTGATAAGCACGTCCACCTCGGCCCAATCGGCCAGATGGGTGAACGCCTGCACGCCGATTTTGCTCGCGTCGGCCAGGATATACACCGTCTTCGCCTGCCGGATCATCCGGTGCTTGACCATCGCCTGCAGCTCGTTGGATTCGCTGATTCCGCGGTCCAAATGCACGCCTTTGCAGGAAATAAACGCCTTATCCACATAATAGGATTCCAGGCCGCGTTCGGCGAGCGGGCCGACGTAAGACAAGGAATGGGCTGCCAGCATGCCGCCCGTCGATATGACCTCGATCTTCTCCTTGGAGGACAGCTCCAGGGCAACCTTGATGGAATTGGTAACCACGGTCAAAGGAATGTCCGGCAGGATCGAAGCCATATACCACGCTGTCGAGCTGGCATCCAGGGCGATGCGGTCCCGCGGCTCGATCCGCCGCACCGCCTCTTCAGCAATCCGCCTCTTCTCGTCCTGATGGATGACCTCCCGCTCGAAATACGGGGTCTCCGCCTGGGTCTCCTTGACGCTGACGGCGCCGCCGTGGCTCCGCCGCAGCTTGCCCTGCTGCTCCAGCCGGTCCAGATCGCGGCGGATCGTCTCTTCGGTCACGCCGCACAGCTCGCTCAGCTCCGACACCCGGATGCTGCCCCGCTCATTAACCAGCCGCACGATGGTATCATAACGTTCCGCAACTAACATAGCTTCCCTCTTTCGTTCTATCGTACACCCATTATATAGATTTGCCCGTTCCCGGACAACGTGTCATCCCCATGCCCTTATGAGCGGGGACATTCCCGAATCGGATTATCCGACAATCAAAGCGTAGGCGATCCCCGGCCCGTGAACGCCGATGGTCAGGTCGTTCTCGATGTCCGAGGAGCGGCTCGGCCCCGAGATAAAGTGCACCCCTGCCGGCAGCCCCTCCCCGGCGCTGCGGGACAGGCGGCCCATAACCTCGCCGAGCCGCGTCTTCATGCGCTCCGCCGGGACGATGGCGATCAGCAAATTAGGCAGGAGGGACACCGACCGTCCCTTCTCCGCCGAAGATGTGACCACGAGTGAGCCGGTATACGCCACCGCGTCATCAACAAGCGCGATCCCGGCATCCGTATAGGCCGCAGAGGCCAGGGAGGCGTCCGGATCCTGCCCGTTCCACACCCGGTGCGCAAGCTCCGGCAAATGCTGTTCCAGCCGGAGTCCGGCCAGCTCCGGAAGGTCCTGGCGGATCGTTGACTGTGCCCCGTGCTCCTGCAGGATGCGGGTCACGACGCCGGACAGCTCCTCCCAGCCGGCCACCCGCTCGGTATGACCGCCGGCGGCACGCCAGTTCCCCATAAAGCGCTCGATCCGCTCTTCATGTGTCAGCTCGTAGCGGTTCCAAAAATCCGGTGCGCCCCGATACGGATGCTCCGGCTTGCGGGATTCAGAAGCGCCCCCACGACCGAGACGGCTGGCGATATGGCCGATGAACCGCTTCTGCTGCTCCCGGGACTCCCGCTCCATTTTCTCCAAAAATGCCGGATCGGATGTGCTCATCGTTTCATCCCCCTTTCCTTCCGGCCGGCGACGATGCTCTCCATGCGGGACTTCATCGCTTCCGGCATCGGCGGGAGGCTGGCCCCGACCTCGGCGTCCAGCTGCGGCCAGCGTTCCCGGAACGATTTGCTAGGCAGTGCCGGAATGTGCCGGTACGCCGTCCAGCCCTTGAGCGGGCCGAATTGAGAACGGATATATCCGTCCCGGACCAGCAGCTTTTGGCCCGTCTGCCCGAGCTTCACCGCCTGCTTAAAGCGGCCCGAGCTTTTCATCAGCATCTTGAAGCCTTTCATCGCCAGCTTTTCGCCGGCTGCGGTATAACCCCTCTCGACCTTCCGGTTGCGCAAATAGACAAGCATGTCGTGCAGCGGAATTTTGACCGGACAGGCTTCATAGCAGGCGCCGCATAGACTGGAGGCGTTAGCGATGTCCTGCCACTCCTCGGTATTCTTGTTCAGCGCCGGCGTCAGTACCGCACCGATCGGCCCGCTGTACGTTCCGGGGTACGAATGCCCCCCGATATGGCGGTACACCGGGCAGGCGTTCAGGCATGCCCCGCACCGGATGCAGTTCAAGAGCTCCTGGAAATCCGGATCCCCAAGCTGCAGTGAGCGGCCGTTGTCCACGATGATGATATGCATCTCCTCCGGGCCGTCTCCATCCGCTGTCCGGCGCGGCCCCGTGATGCCCGACATGTATACGGTCAGCTTCTGTCCGGTCGCCGAGCGCGGCAGAAGCGTCGCCATCACTTCGAGGTCATCCCAGGTCGGAATAAGCCGCTCCATCCCCATCAGCGTAATTTGCGTTTTCGGCACCGTGCTCACCATGCGGGCGTTGCCCTCGTTTTCAAAAATGACGATCGATCCGCTCTCGGCAATGCCGAAGTTGGCCCCGGTTAGCCCGATATCAGCTTCCAGAAACTTGTCGCGGAGCTTCCGCCGCGCAAATCCCGCCAAAATTTTCGTGTCCGGTGCCAGCGTCTCTCCCGCTTCCTTCGACAGCAGGTCGGCGATTTGATACCGGTTTTTGTGTATGGCCGGGATAATGATATGGGAAGGCGGTTCATTCGCCAGCTGGATGATGTACTCGCCCAGGTCGCTTTCAATCGATTCGATGCCGATGTCCTCAAACGCTTCGTTGATATGAACTTCCTCGGAAACCATCGATTTGGACTTGACCACTGACTTGGCCTGCTTGTGCTTGGCAATCTCCACCGCGATTCGGGCGGCGTCCTTCGCCTCGGGAGCAAAATGCACATGCACGCCCTGCTCCCTGGCATTATTCACAAACTCGTTCAAATAGTAGTCGAGGTGAGCGATCGTATGGGCCCGGATCTGCCGCCCCCGCTCCCTCCATTCCTCCCAGTTGCCGTGTTCCGCCGTCGCCGCCTTCTTGCCGTTTTTCAGCTTTTCGGTCGTAAACTTGACGGCGTTAACGAGAAATTCGTCCTTTAGTGCGGTCTCCGCCCGCTCCTTTACGCTAGACCCCTGCGGTTTGCTCACGGTGCTTCACTCCCTCATACAGCAGTTCCGCCAGATGCATGACCCGGACCGGCTTGCCCTGATAATGCAGATTGCCGCCGATGTTCAGCAGGCAGCCCATGTCCAGCCCGACCAGCACCTCGGCCTCCGTCTCCAGCACGTGCTGGGTTTTCTCTTCGACCATCGCGCCCGAGATGTCGCTCATCTTGATGGCGAACGTTCCGCCGAAGCCGCAGCAGTCTTCCGCATAAGGGAGCGGAATCAGCTCCATGCCCTGGACGCTGGCCATCAGCTGCATCGGTTCGTCTTTGATGCCGAGCAGCCGGGAGCCGTGGCAGGACGGGTGATAAGTGACTCTATGGGGAAAAACAGCCCCCACATCCGTCACGCCCAGCACCTGGACGAGAAATTGGGTGAACTCGTACGTCTTCTCCTTCAGCGCCAGCGCTTTTTCCTGAAGCTGAGGCTCATGTTCAAACAGCTTGGGGTAATAATGATGGATCATACCGGTGCAGGAGCCCGAAGGGGCGATCACAAAATCGCTGTCGTCAAACGCTTCCAGAATCGTCCGCGCCGAAGCTCTGGCTTCATCCCAATAGCCGCTGTTAAAGGCCGGCTGGCCGCAGCAGGTCTGCACCTGCGGAAAATCGAGCCGGACGCCGTACCGCGCCAGCAGGCGGGCCATCGCTTCGCCGATGGGCGGAAACAGCGCGTCGCTGATGCAGGTAATGAATAGCGAAACCTTCACGGTGTAATACCTCCTTTGCGGTTAACCTTCAAAGTCTGGCAGAGCGCCGGCAGCGAGCCGGTGTCTGCCGTGTGTTATGGCAAGAGAGGGAGCGGCTCCCGCCAAACATGCCTGTTCAGCTGGTACCTGCTCCCTTCTATCAGACGTGCAATCTCCGCCAGATTCCCCTGTAAGACCGACTGCCTACCGGGTAAATGCCGCCGGTACGCCGCCGTCGATCGTCAGCATGCAGCCGGTCGTCTTCTCCGACTTGGAGGAAGCGAAGTAGGCAATCCCTTCGGCCACGTCCTTCGGATAAATGTTGACCAGCAGCGTCGTTCTCTTGCGGTAATGCTCTTCCAGCTGATCCGGTTCGATGCCGTAGGACGCAGCCCGCTCGTTCCGCCAGTTGGAGTTCCAGATGGCCGATCCCTGCAGGATCGCATCCGGTAAAATCGTGTTGACACGGATGCCGTACTCTCCACCCTCAGCCGCGATGCAGCGGGCCAAGTGGGCTTCCAGCGCCTTGACGGAGCTGTAGGCCGTCACATTCTTGCCGGCATACACCGAATTTTTCGAGCCGACAAACACCATGCTGCCGCCGATCCCCTGCTCCTTCATCTGCTTGAACGCTTCTCTGGCTACCAGGAAGTAGCCCGTGCCGAGGACGTTCATGTTCAGATTCCATTCCTTCAGGGAAGTTTCGTCAAACGGACTCGAAGTGGCAAGCCCGGCATTGTTGACGATGATGTCCACGCCGCCGTAGGTCAAAGCCGTTTCGGCCAATGCGTCCCTTACCATGTCCTCCTGGGTTACGTCCATCTTGACAGCCTTGGCCCGGCCTTCGCCGTATTTGGCATTGATCTCGGAGGCCACTTTTTCGGCGCCTTCCAGGTTCAGGTCGGCCAGGACGACATGAGCTCCCTCCGACACAAAGCGGCGTGCCGTTTCGCTGCCGATGCCGCCTGCGCCGCCGGTAATAAAGGCGACCTTGCGGGAGAACTCCGCTTCCGCCGGAGCCAGGGACAGCTTGTAAAGCTCAAGCGGCCAATATTCCACGTTGTAGGATTCGTTCTCGCTTAAGGATACGAATTGTCCCAAGGCTGTAGAACCTTTCATCACCGCGATCGCCCGGTGGTACAGAGCGCCGCTGACCCCCGCCATATCCAGGCTCTTGCCGGTGTTGACCATGCCGATCCCCGGAATGAGGATGACGCGCGGAGCTGCCTCGGACATAACATCGCCCTCATTTTTGTTCCGTTCAAAATAGGCCTTGTACTCTTCCTTATAGGCTTCGACGCCTTGACGCACAGCCGCTTTGAGGGAATCGGCATCGCCGTTAGCCGGATCCCAGTCGATATACAGCGGAACCCGCTTCGTATGCACCAGGTGATCCGGGCAAGCCGCTCCCACCTGGGAGAGCTCCTTCGCATCACGGCTGTTGACGAATTGCAGCACGTCTTCGGCATCGTCGTAGGTGACGATCATTTTTTTGCTGTCGCTGACCGCGCCGCGGATCACAGGCAGCACTTCGGCCAGAAGGGCTTTGCGCTTCACAGGCGCCAGCGCCGCCGTCTTTTGCCCGCCAAACACCTTCTCTTCCTGTACTTTTGCGGCAATATACGCTTCCGCTTTTTGGATCATGGCGATCGTCTGGTTGTAGGATTCCTCGGACGTCTGGCCCCATGTCACCAGACCGTGCTTCTCCATCAGCACCAGCTGGGCATTCGGATTGTTCCGGACGCCTTCGGCGATCATTTTGGACAGCGTAAACCCGGGACGGATATACGGCACCCATACGAACGTATCGCCGTAGATTTCTTGGGCGATTTCTTTGCCGTTATCCGCGCAGCACAAGCTGATAATCGCATCCGGGTGGGTATGGTCGACGTGCGGATACGGAAGAAATGCATGCAGCAGCGTCTCGATCGACGCTCTCGGATGCTTGCTGTCGATCATGCAGTGGGACAGGTAAGCCACCATCTCCTCATCCGACATTTCATCACGCTCCATCAGCGGACGAATATCCTCAAGCCGCAGGCCGGTAAAATGCTGCGCTCTCATCGTCGCCAGGTCCGAACCGCTCCCTTTTACCCACATGACCTCTACATCACGGCCGCGAAAGTCCTGCTCCACCGTCTTTAGCGACGTGTTGCCACCGCCCCAGTTGCAGACACTGCGGTCACTGCCGATCAGGTTGGACCGGTACACCAGCTGGTCGACGCCGGCTTTCTGCCGGGAAGCTTCATCGGAATTCCATCGATTTTGTACCATGATAAGGATAACCTCCAATAAGTTCTTTTGTTTTTGTTTGTTTGTATTTGTATTGGTTTGATTATAGCAGACCTTGTTTTGTTTTTATACCCCTTTTTCTTCAAAAAACAAATAAAAACGCAGCAGATCCGAAAAATACAAACATTTTCCGAATCTGCCGCGTTCATTGGGCCAAGCATCATCCATATTCATTTGTTATTCCAAGATCTCCCTCAGCGGGCACCAACCCGTCTGCTCAACCCGATTCCGCGCCGCCCCTTGCTTCGGGAGCTGCGGCCCGAATCCTCCGGCTTGCTGCTGTTTTCCTTCGGCTTCACGGCAAGCAGGGTCAGCAGAACGCCAATCGCCGCTACGACAGCCATCGTACCAAACAGGATCCAGTGGGTACTCTTCATGAGCAGGGATACTACCGGAGGGCCGAGAGATACCCCGATATACCTCATGCTGCTGTATAGAGAAGTGATCGTTCCGCGCTGCTTTTCCTCAATCCCTTCAGTGATCAGTGCGTCCATGCAGGGAAGGGTGGTGCCGATGCCCGCTCCGCAGACCGAGAAAAAGATCAGGAGAAACGTAATCTGGCTGCTGAAACCGGCAATAACGAGTCCGGCCGTCAGCAGCACCATACCTGCAAAGCCGGTCCATTTCATACGCTTTTTGTTTTTGCCGATGACTTTCCCGGCGATAAACGAGCACAGACATAACACTGCGAGCGGTATCGCCAGCACGAGGCCTTTAACGATTCCGTGCATGCCGTACTTGGTTTCCAGCGTTTCCGATAAAAAAAACAGCACGCCGAACGTAATAAACATGCTGATCCCGCCAATGGCGAAAATGGCGTACAGCCAGCGCCCTTTTTCACGCAAAATGTCCTTCGAATCAGACAGAAATTCCTTGATTGACGTTTTGTTTTCGTTTTTCTTCTTAGGCGTTTTCACTAAAAAAGCGACCATGATCAGCGAAATGATGCAGAGAACGGGGATCGCGAGAAAAGGCAAAAACCAAACCAGCAGAGCCAGTGCGGATCCGAGAATCGGACTGACCACTTTGCCGAACGTATTCGAAGTTTCGATGATTCCCAAGCTTTTGCTGACATCGTCTTCATCATCAAACATATCGCCTACAAGCGGAAGCACGATCGGGAAAGCCCCCGCTGCACCAATCCCCTGCAGGAATCTGCCTGCAAGAATAATCCAGTAAGCGGTGGCTCCGTCCGTCCACCAGGCGGCTGCCCCCGATATCGCTCCTCCCGCCGCGGCAATAATCAAGCTGGGGATAATGACGGTTTTGCGCCCGAACCGGTCCGATAAATATCCCGCAATCGGAATCAGCACGATCGCCACAACGCCAAACACCGTGATCAGCATACTGACTTGAAAGGCGCTGACGTGCAGTTTTTTCGATATCTCGGGCAAAATGGGAATTAACATGGAGTTGCCAAGCGTCATAATGAGCGGTATCGAGGCAAGGGCCACCAGATCCCATTTTTTGTCTTCCATGACAAAACCACCTTTACGTTCGATGATAAATCATGTTTTATTGTGGTTCTTTTCAGTCATGGATATGCATGCGCTCCCAGTTCAGGCTTGGTAATTACAACCCCTCGATTCGGCTTAAAACACAGCTAATGCTCTGATCTCTAAAAACCGGACCGCAGCCATCTGCGGTCCGGTTCTATCACTAAGCTGCCTCAGCAGCCCGTTACTTTAATGTGATTGTGACGGAAGAAGCGCCGGCCGCAGGTGTAATGACTGCACCGTGTTCGCCGCTTGCCGCCGTGCCCTGATCTACGGAAGCCACTTCGCCGATACCGCGGAGCACGAGCGTCCAAGGCTTGCCGGCCCCGGAGGCCTTCACTTCGATGACATTGCCGCTGCGGGATGCGGTTACGCTGAGCTCTTGTTCGGCCAGCGTATTCACGATGTCGGCCTGCGCCGAAGCGCCATCGCCGAGCTCGTACAGATGCAGCGAGACGCCGTCGGCATAATCGTAGTCCGGTCTGCTGTCTTCTTTACCCACCGCAAGGAGGGTGTTCGGCTTAATCATCATCGGCAGGGTCATGTATCCGTGGTTCTCGCTGTACCACCGGTTACCTTCCAGCACCTCGCCTGTCAGGTAGTTCGTCCACTTGCCTTCCGGCAGGTAATATTGGACGTCGCCTTCTTTATTGAAGATCGGCGCCACCAGAATCGAATCGCCCAGCATGTACTGCGTATCCAGTGTGAAGCAGGTCGGATCCTGCGGATACTCCAGCACCATGGCTCTCATCATCGGCAGGCCGCGTTCCGTGGATTCCACCGCCGAGTTGTAGAGGTAAGGCATGATGCTGCATTTTAGCTTCGTGAACTTGCGCACCACGTCGACCGCCTCTTCGTCAAACAGCCAAGGCACCCGGTACGATGTGCTGCCGTGCAGGCGGCTGTGGGACGAGAGCAGGCCGAACTGCACCCAGCGCTTGTAGATATCCGGCGGAGCCGTATTTTCGAAGCCGCTGATGTCATGGCTCCAGAAGCCGAAGCCGGACAGGCCGAGCGACAGGCCGCCGCGGACCGTCTCCGCCATCGATTCGTACGTTGCGGAGCAGTCGCCGCCCCAGTGAACCGGGAACTGCTGGCCGCCAACCGTGGCCGAACGGGCGAACAAAGCGGCTTCCCCTTTACCCAGCTTGTCTTCCAGCACTTCAAATACCGCCTTGTTGTACAGGAAGGTATAGTAATTGTGCATTTTCACCGGATCGGATCCGTCGAAATAAACGACGTTGGTCGGAATTCTTTCGCCGAAGTCGGTTTTGAAGCAGTCGACGCCCTGGTCGATCAGCACTTCGAGCTTGCTCTTGTACCATTTCACCGCATCGGGATTCGTGAAGTCCACCAGACCCATGCCGGCCTGCCACAAATCCCACTGCCATACAGAACCGTCCGGCGTTTTCACCAGGTACCCGTTCTCCATGCCTTCATCGAACAGGTACGATTTTTCCGCGATATATGGGTTGATCCAGGCGCAGATTTTGAGCCCCTTGTCTTTCAGCCGTCTCAGCATGCCTTCCGGATCCGGGAACATATCCTTGTCCCACTCAAAATCGCACCACTGGTATTCCTTCATCCAGAAGCAGTCGAAGTGGAAGACGGAGAGCGGCAGATCGCGCTCGGCCATGCCGTCCACGAAGTGGTTGACGGTCGCTTCGTCGTAATCCGTCGTAAAGGATGTCGTCAGCCACAAACCGAACGTCCAGGCCGGCGGAAGCGCAGGCTTACCCGTCAGCTTCGTATAGTTGTCCAGCACGTCCTTCGGCGTGGCGCCGCCGATGATGAAGTATTCCAGATATTCGCCTTCGACGCTGAACTGCACTCTGGATACGTTTTCAGAAGCAATCTCATAAGATACCTTTTCCGGATGGTTGACGAACACGCCGTAGCCCTTGTTGGACAAATAAAACGGAATGTTTTTGTACGACTGCTCGCTGCTCGTGCCGCCGTCCTCGTTCCAGATTTCCACCACTTGGCCGTTCTTTACAAACGGGGTGAAGCGTTCGCCAAGGCCGTAAATGTACTCACCGACGCCCAGGTCAAGCTGCTCGCGGTAGTATGCTTTTTTATCCGGATCCTGGATATACGCAGGCGCTCTCCAGCCGCTGCCGGTAATCCGCTTGCCCGCATAGTTGAAATCGATGTTCCAGCCCTGCTTGCGGTTGACCTGCACGCTGAGCTGGCCGCTGGTCAGCACCGCAGTCTCTTCGTCCACCGAAATTTGCACGTCGGTATCGCTTGGGAACAATTCGAACGCAGGTCCTTTGTTTATTTTCCCTTTATGATGAAACAGCTTGACGCGGATCACATCCGGCATCGGGGAGCTGAAGTCGGCCTTGAGTAGCGTACCGTTCAGCGTGTCGCCCTTGGTCGCAATGATTTTTGTCGCCGCGAAAACCGTCATGGAGTCGCTTGTATGGGTAATATCGCGGATATCCGCAGGGTTTTGTACGTTGTAGCCTTCCCGGATCAACCAGTAACCGTCCGTGAATTTCATGTTTCGTCCCTCCTAGAGTTTATACTATAATAATATTGATCTAATGAAGAGATTTCTTACGTTATTTTGACCAAATATATTAATATATTGATATTCGCTAGGAATGGAAGTGACATCCTATGAATCGAGAAACGCTCAGGGAGAACCGCGTGCACGGACATCCTCTGTATCCCGTCAGCATCTACCCTAGAGTCGAGCAGCTCAACGGGCAGAGCATTCTGGACTGCCACTGGCATGATGAAATGGAGTTTATCGTTCTGCATCAAGGCAGCGCCGTCTTTCAGCTCGATATGACGTATGTGGAGGTCAGGGAAGGCGAAGCATTATTCGTCAACAGCGGGGAAATTCACTCCGGGATGCTGGCCTCGGAAGAACCGTGCATCTTTTCAGCGGTCGTGTTCAGCGCCGATCTGCTCAGCAGCCGGGACTTTGACATCATTCAGGAGAAATATATCGATCCCTTGATGAAAAAAAGCTTGATGCCGCGTCAGCACATCACCGGAAACTCGGGATGGGAAAAGGATATTTTGGAAGCGCTGCACCGGATTATCTGCGAAAACGAAGCCAAAGTGCCGGCTTACGAGCTGTCGACGAAAGCGCATCTGCTCCGGATCTTCGCCCTGCTGTCGGCCCAGGCGCCGCTGGGAGAAAACGGCAAAAGCCGCCCCACCGGAAGCCATGACAAGGTGGAGCGGCTGAAGACCGCGCTTCATTATATACATGATCATTACGCCGAGCCGCTTAAGCTCAAAGAGCTGGCGGGACAGATCAACATGAGCGAAGGGCATTTCTGCCGTTTTTTCAAACAGATGACCCAGAAGAGCCCGGTGGAATACGTCAACCATTACCGGGTGCTCAAGGCATGTAAGCTGCTGGAGAACACCGACAAAAAAATCGTCGAGGTCGCCATGGATGTCGGCTTTGACAACCTCAGCTACTTCATTACCGTCTTCAAGCATCATAAAGGCTGTACCCCGTCCAAATACCGCAAGCCGTTCGAGGAACAGGCTTACGTGCTGACGGAACCCGTGTGAACCCGCCGGATTTGCCGGGACTACCGGTCCACGCCTGACTCTAGGCCAAAACGTATTTATCTTCCGCCACATCCGTGATGAAGCGGCTGGGCTCGCCCAGGCTGTATACATGGAGCTGGTGCATCGCCCGGGTACAGGCCGTATAGAACAGCTTCCGTTCGGACTCCCGGCTGTATTCGCCTTCCGACGCGTCATAGATGATGACCGCATCAAACTCGACCCCTTTTGCCAAGTAGGATGGAATGACCAGCGTCCCGTTCGCGAAGGAAGGGGTCGTTTTCGTGATCTTTTTCAGCGGCAGGCGGTTCTTCAGCGCTTCGTAGACCGACTCGGACTCCTCCGCCGTTTTGCAGATGATGGCCGTGTGCTCATAGCCTTTGGCGTTCAGCTCCATAATGTCCGTGACGATCCGGTCATGAAGCTCTTCCCGGTCCTGCTGAATCCGTACGAGTGGCTTCTCCCCGTTCCGGTTAAACGGCACGATCGCTTCCCCGCCCGGCATCATGCTCCGGGTAAAATCCACGATCTCATACGTCGAACGGTAGCTGCGGGTCAGCGAAATGACCTCCGTCTCTTCCGGGCCGTACAGCTCCTGCAGAGAGGCTAGACTGCCGCCGAGAACCCCGGTGTGCGGGTAGATTCCCTGGTTCAGGTCGCCCAGCGCCGTCATGCGCGCCCGCGGGAACAGCCGCTTGAGGTATTCCAGCTGGAACGGTGAATAATCCTGAACTTCGTCGATGAACACGTGCCGGATCATGCTGTTAACCTGAAAGCCTTTCATCAGCTCCTGCATGTACAGATATGGCGTCGCATCCTCGTAGGACAGCCTTCCCTCCATGAGATCCTGAACCGTCTGGGCGCCGATCTCATGATACCGCTCCGGCAAATCGCCTGTACCGCTGACCCGGGCAAACAGCTCCTCATTGACGAACAGCTCTCGGTACAGCGCCTTGACGTCGACGAACCGCTTGCGCTTGATCCATTTGCGGACCGGCTTCAGCCACTCGTTGACGATCATTTTGGCCAGCAAATTCCGTTCGCGCTCGTGATCGTCGAAGGTGTCTTTCTTGGACGCAAGCTTTCTGCGGACATGGGTGTACGCCTTTTGGTATTCCTCCGCGCTGAGCAGCTCAATCTGGTCATCGACCCAAGCCGCCTTCCGCTCCTGCTTTGCAAAAGCGGCAAGCTCCTTCTGCAGCCACTCCCGCATCAGCTCGATCCGGTTGGCCAGGCGGACCGCAGGGTCATAGCTGTAAAATTTCTCTTTCATCGCTTCAGCCGAAACGATAAGATGCCCCTTGAAGCGGATCGGCTTAAAGATCATGCCGTCATGCTCCAGATAATCCTTGTAGCTGCGGATGATATTCAGGAACGCCGGCGAGGCCTTGAAGGCGATCGACGCCTTTTTATTCTCCAGCCACTCCCCTTCCTCCGCATTCAGAATCGACTCCATTTGCGAAAACACGTCTTCCAGGTCGAATTCCTTGCTGAGCCGGTGTTCCAGGTACGCCTGGAACGTCGTCTGCATCATGTTCTCCTCGCCCAGCTCCGGCAGGACGGTGGAGACATAGCTGTTAAACAGCGGGTTGGGGGAAAACAGAAGCACCTGGTCGGCCTTCAGAATTTCCCTGTATTTATAGAGCAGATAGGCGACGCGCTGCAGAGCTGCAGACGTCTTGCCGCTCCCGGCCGCCCCCTGCACGACCAGCATCCGGCTCTTGTCGTTGCGGATCACGGCGTTCTGCTCCTTCTGAATCGTCGCCACGATGCTTTTCATCTGGCTGTCGGAGCTGTGGCTGAGCACCTGCTGCAGCAGCTCGTCGCCGATTGTGACGCCGGTGTCGAACATGACGTCGATCCGGCCGTCCTTAATGACGAACTGACGCTTCAGTTCCATCGTCCCTTCAATTTCGCCGCCAGGTGTCAGGTAGGAAGCCTGCCCGGGTGCGCCGTCGTAGTACAGGCTGGAGACGGGAGCCCGCCAGTCGTACACGAGGAAGGTCTCCTGGTCATCATCCAGGAACGAAGCGATGCCAAGGTAAATCTGTTCCGTCTGCTTCTGTCCCTTTTCCGTAAAATCAATCCGGCCGAAATACGGCGATTTCTCCAGCAGCCGCAGCTTCTTCAAGGATTCAAAAGCCTGCAGATGGCTGCGCTCGCGCTCCGACAGCACCTGGGACTGCTGCCGCAAGCTGGTCGAGGTCTCTCCGAGGTCGTCGGCGCTGCTGAAGTTGACGCGGACCTCATCCCAGAAATCCTTTCTCAGCTCCACGACATCTTCCCGGACCGTTCCGACCTCCGCTTCAAGCGCTTTTTTGCGGCGGGCAATTTTGCCGGTGACCTGAGTAACCCGGTCCTGCTCCTGCTGCCAGTCCTGATCGTTTAAATCCATGCCGATATCCATCCCCTTTTTAATGTTTGACAAACCCATCCCAATGTGATAAAATCCGTATAGGATTATTATTTTTATTTGTTTCGTTTTAGAGTCACAAGTTCTATATTACCAACTTTTAAATTGTAAATCAATGCAGGATAAGGGGAGCCGAAGGCTCCCCTTTTTGGCGTACCTCGTCCTTCCAGGAGGGCTGTGGCATCGCCCCGATTTTCTTCGTGACTCAACCTGTATCTTATTATAATTCGCGGACGGCCCGTCCGTTTCCTTTTACTTTACCCAATCTTTGCCTCACCAAAAAAGACCGGCGGGGCATATATGGCGCCCGCCGGTTCGGATGTTGTCCGCCCTCTTCAAATTCCTTGCTTAGCTCCGGAACAGCGGCACGATCTCAATGCCATCCGCCGAAATTCGGACCAGCCCTTTATCCGACAGCCGCAGCTCCGGAATGACGACCAGCGCCAGAAGCGACAGCGTCATGAACGCGTTGTTCAGCAGGCAGCCGGACTGAATCAGCGCCTGGCTGATCGCTTCGGACTGGCTCGCGACCGTTTCAAACGGCTGATCGGACATCAGGCCGCCGACCGGCAGCGGGAACTCCGTCCGGCCCGTGCGCGTGAGCATCACGACGCCGCCCTGCATCTCGGCCACGCGGTTTCCCGCCTGCGCCATCAGCCGGTCATCATTGCCGATGACCGTTACGTTATGGCTGTCATGGGCCACGGTCATTGCGATAGCTGCCGGTTCTTCAAAGCCGATCCCCGCCACGATGCCGAGCGCATGGCCTCCGCCTTGACCGTGGCGTTCAAATACCGCCATTTTGCAGAGGCCGCTCTCCGGCGTAACGCGAAGCGCCGAATTATCCACCGGCACGTTCACCCACGTTTCCTTCGTCTCCACATGATTCTCCACGACCCCAATCGCCCGGACCTCAACCGTTCCGTCCGTCTGCGGCGCGGCGATGACCAAATCCCGTTCTTCAATCGGATGCCCCAATTTGACGGTGCCGTACGCCTCTGGCGGTATGGCATATGGCTCCCACTCGGCGGTCATGCGGCCTTCCTCCGCCACAACCTGTCCGGCCGCGATCGTCATCGTGACGTTCACGTCGGCCAAATTCCCGTCCAGCAAAATGATATCCGCGCAGAGCCCGGGAGCGATCGCTCCGATATCCCTGGCCACTCCGAACCGTTCTGCCGTATTGATCGTGGCCATCTGGAAGGCCGTTACCGGCTTGACGCCCTGCGCAATGGCGTGGCGGACGACAAAATTCATATGCCCTTCGTTCATCAGCGACTCAGAGCTACGGTCGTCCGTGACCAGAATCATGCGCCGGGTATCCAGGCCGCCTTCGGTATGCGCCTTGATGGTGGCCGCAACGTCATGCCAGGCCGAGCCCTGCCGCATCTTGGCGTACATGCCGAGCCGGACGCGCTCGATGACATCCTCCGCGCTCACGCATTCATGGTCTCCATCAATGCCGCTTGCTGCATACACCGGAAGCCTCCAATCCCCGGAACTCCATGTAAAATGGCCGTCCGCGTATTTCCCGGCCCGCAGCGTCGCCTCGATCTCCCCGATCATTTTGTCGTCGCCGTATACGACGCCGGGAAAGTTCATCACTTCGCCCAATCCGATCATATCCGGCCCCCAGCTGAGCGCTTCCGCCACTTCTTCAGGACCGATGTAAGCCCCGGTGGTTTCCAGCCCGGGGTGGGTCGACGGCACGCAGGATGCGACCTGCATATAGGCGGCCAGAGGTGTCGTTCTGGCTTCCTCCAGCATGAAGCGAAGGCCCGGCAGTCCGAGGACGTTCGAAATTTCATGCGCATCGAAAAACCCGCCGGTCGTGCCCAGCGGAAGCACCGCTCTGGCGAATTCGGTTGCCGTAAGCTGCGTGCTCTCAATATGACAATGTCCGTCCAGCAGTCCGGGCGCTGCATATTTGCCTCCGGCATCAATGACAACGGTCCCTTCGCCGATGGTATGGCTCACGTCCTTGCCGACATAAGCGATCCGCGGCCCCTGTACCGCAATGGACATCTCCGGCACGATTTCGCCTGACAAGACGTTGACCAGTCTCACGTTCAGGATGACGAGGCTTGCTTTGCGGTCCCCGCGGGCGGTGGCGACCAAATCCCGGACACAGTCGGCCATCGGGAGTCTTTTCCAAGTGTTGTTGTGCATTGTAAACCCTCCAGTCTCTCTATCTCTCGATTGATGTCTGTAACTTTATCCATGCTGCCGGACGGCATTAGGTTAGTCATATTATATATCCGAACAGGGACGAAAACTTTACATTTCTTAAGATTTTCTTGTAGGGCAATTAAAGTTTGATGGTTAGACTGGTAAAAGAATGAAAGGTATTCAAAACGGATAAACGAGGTATGGTGCCATGAAATCAAAGCAAAAGCAAAAAAGAAAACTGATTGCGCTGGCGCTGCTGTCGAGCTTGACGGTGGCCGCGGCCGTCAGCCTGATCCGGTTTCCTATGATTACGATCAAGGCGCAGGCAGCCGTTCTTATGGATGCGGAGAGCGGAAAGGTATATTATGAGCATAACGGGTCTCAATCACTCCCCCCGGCCAGCATGTCCAAAATGATGACGGAGCTGCTCGTGCTGGACAGCATTCATCAGGGGCGAAGCTCCTGGGATGAGCCCGTCACCGCCAGCCGGTATGCCGCGAACGTGACGGGTTCCGAGATCGGACTCCGCGAAGGCGAGACGCTGACGCTGCGCCAGCTGTTTGAAGCGATGGTCGTGCACTCCGCCAACGATGCGGCGGTGGCCATTTCCGAACATATCGGCGGCAGCGAGAAAGAATTCGTCAAACGGATGAACGCCAGGGCCAAGGACATCGGCCTGTCCCCCCAAGCCGTTTTCGCCAATGCGACTGGACTGACCTCAAGCGATCTGCGGCAGTTCAAGTCGGCGTCTTCGCGGGGAGAGACGATGCTGAGCGCGCAGGATGTGGCCAAACTGGCAAAGTGCCTCATTGATTCCTACCCCGAAATTTTAAATATTACGCAGAAGGCCGATGTCAGCATCCCCGAGAAGCGAATTACGCTGCATACGACCAACGCGATGCTCCCCGGCGAGCCTTACGCCTATCCCGGCAACGACGGCTTCAAAACCGGGTATACGGAGCGGGCCGGGTACTGCTTTACCGGAACGACCGAAAAGGACGGCAAGCGGGTCATTGCCGTTGTTATGGGAGCGCCCGACACCGAGACCCGGTTCCAGGACGCCGCGGCCATGTTCGATTACGCCTTTGAGCATGCGGACAATCCTGCCCGCAGCTGGCTGACCCGAACGGTCCGCTCCGTCTCGAACTTATAGACAAGCACTGATGGAGGTTTATGCATGCGCAACATTATGGTCGTCGACGACGACAAGGAAATCGCCAATCTGATTTCGATTTATTTGCAAAATGAAGGTTTTCACGTCATCTGCGCCTATCATGGCGAGGAGGCGCTCCAGCTGCTGAACGAGCATCCGGTCGACCTCATCGTGCTGGACGTGATGATGCCCAAACTGAACGGCCTTGAGGTGTGCCGCCAGGTTCGGGAGAACGAGTCGACCATTCCGATTCTGATGCTCAGCGCCAAGACCGAGGATATGGACAAAATTCTCGGCCTGATGACGGGTGCCGACGATTATATGATCAAGCCGTTTAATCCGCTGGAACTGACCGTGAGGGTCAAAACGCTCCTCCGGCGTTCTTTTCAATATAATGAACCGAAAGAACAGACGGATTCCACCCTTCGGATTCACGATGTGGAGATCAACCGGACTTCCCATAAGGTGACCGCCCGCGGGACCGACGTACAGCTCACCGGCCGTGAATTCGATATTCTCCACCTGCTCGCCTCCCATCCGGGAAGAGTGTTCAGCGCCGAGGAAATTTTCCAGCGGGTCTGGAAGGAAAAGTATTACGTCTCCAACAATACGGTCATGGTTCACATCAGCAACCTCCGGGACAAGCTGGAGAAAGAACTGGGCTACAAGCTGATCCAAACCATGTGGGGAGTTGGTTATAAAATCGATGCGTAGCATATTTAACAAGCTGCAGTGGAAAATCGTCACGTTATTTTTCCTCAGCGTCGCCCTGACGTTCGCTACGCTGGTGATCGTCAAGCCGATTCTGCAGGCGGTGTACGACAATCATTTCAAAGCGCTGTATCCCTTTGTGGAAGCGATCATCCGGGTTAACCGGATTTTTGGGTTTTCCGTGTGGCAGGCCGTCGTCGTCATTATGCTGTTCATTTTTTACTGCATGATTCTAAGCTGGGGCACGACCCGGAATTTGACCAATATCATCCGCGGAGTTCAGCGCATGTCTTCCGGCAATACGGATGTCCAGATTCCGGTTCGCTCCAAGGATGAGCTCGGGCTGCTCGCCGGGCAGATCAACGCGCTGGTCTCCCAGCTGGAAGCCTCCAGGGAGGAGGAGCGTCTGGCGACCCAGGCCAAAAACGATCTGATCACCAACGTTTCCCACGATCTCCGCACGCCCCTGACGTCGATCATCGGCTATCTCCGGCTGATCGAGGAAGACAAATACAAGGACGAGGTGGAGCTGCGGTACTATGTCAATATCGCCTATGAAAAATCCAAACGGATGAATCGGCTCGTGAACGATCTGTTTGACTATACCCGGATGGGCTTCGGCCAAATTCCGCTGCACCGCACCCCTATCGATCTCGTGCAGCTGATCGGTCAGCTGACCGCGGAATTTTCGCTCCAACTGCGCAACCAGGACATGGAGATCGTCTTCTCGCCGCCGCAGGAGAAGCTGATGATCCAGGCCGATGGCGACAAGATCATGCAGGCGTTTGAGAACCTCATTACCAATGCGATGCGCTATGGTAATGACGGGAAGCAGATCCGGCTCGAGGCCAAGAAGTCGGAGCAGGAGGCCGAGGTCCGGGTCATCAACTACGGACCGCCGATCCCGCCGATGGACCTCCCTTATATTTTCGAACGCTTCTACCGCGTCGAGAAATCGCGTTCCCTGGACACCGGCGGCGCCGGTTTGGGGCTGGCCATCGTCAAGAGCATCATCGAGCTTCATGACGGACAGATTTATGCTTCGAGCAACACGGCGGAAACGGCGTTTATCGTGAAGCTGCCGCTGATCGATCTGAAGGCTTAGCAACTGAAAACCCCGGTCAACTGCTTCTCTGCCGCAGATGACCGGGGTTTATGCATTTCTTTATTTTTTAATCCACGATGCCCAAAATCCGGATTCATCGTCATCGGTTTTGTGATAATGCTCGACCAATCGGTTAAGCCGCTCCAGCTGATACCCGTAATCGTACATCGTGGCCCCCACGATGGATAAGCGCAGCCTGCCTTCGGGCTCCTCGATAGCCAGGCTCAGCACGCCCTGGATAAACGCGGTGTTTTCCTGGTCCAGCTGTGAAGCCTCCAGGCAGTTCGGCTTGAGCTTCTCCTCGAATTTGAGCAGGATGTGCTCGTGAAACTTGATCAGCCGCTCCAGCTGTTCGTCAAAGATCCGGTCGGTGCCGGCTTCCCGGTCCGACTGGAAATAATGCTCCTCCACCGCGTCCAGCACTTCGCGCCCTTTCCGCAGAGCATTCAGCATCTGCTTATAGACGACCAGCAGCCGGGTCTGGCTGAAGGAGGCCCGCTTCATCTTCTTCTGCTCCTCTTCAAACAGCTGATATTTGCTCGACAGCGATTTGATGGCATCCTCCAGCTCACGCTTTTTGTCACGGAACACATTTTCCTTGATTTCGTCCGAAATGGCCGTCCGCATAAGCAGCGACATCCGGTCGAACGTATTTTGGATCTGCCCGATAAACTGCTGCTTGGGCTTCGGCGGAAACAGTAAAATATTAATCAAAAAGGCCGAAACGATGCCGATCAAGCTGAGTGAAAACCGGGTCAGCGCAAACTGCCATTGCCCGGAGGCCTCCATCACGGCAATGACCGTAACCAGCGTCAGGCCGATCGTATCGCCCATCTTCAGCTTAAGGCATATCATGATGACCAGGATGCACACCAGGCCGACCGCAATCGGCTCGTTCGAGAACACCTGGCCTGCCAGCAGTGCCAGTACGGCTCCCAGTGTATTGGTCTGGAGCTGGTCCAGAAAGTACCGCCATGAGCGATAAATCGACGGCTGCATGGCAAAGATGGCCGCCACAGCCGCCATCACCGGCGAAGACAAGTTAAGCCAGATGCTGATATATAAAGCGAGGGTAACCGCGATTCCCGTCTTTAACATCCTCGCGCCAAAAGTCACGCTCACCCCTCCTAATTCCATCGTTGTATAGATTGAACTAACGTTTTCTTTTTTCTATATAGTACATATTGTATCGTCTTCCCGAATTAATTACCCGGTGAAGCCCTTTGTGATACCAAACCAAATATTACAGCCAGGGCCGAGGGCCTGCATCTTTGAATATACATGTATGTTTTTCCAAATCAGGCGCATAATAGGACAGAAAAAATAAGCATGACCCAATTCAACCAAGAGGTGAACTGACATGAATCCAATCAAAAATGCGCTGCTGGCCGGTACGCTGGCCTGCATCGTGTTCGCCGGATCCCACGGCATCGCTTTCGCCGACCCGGCGCCGGTTACTCCCCAAACGGACGACTCCCCATCTGCCCATATAGCTACGCCGGATCAGGACCGGAAGGAGAACGGCCATCACATCCGCCATGGACATCACGGCCGCAAGTACATTCTGCTTAAAGACGCTGCGGATCTGCTCGGCATGAGCGTCCAGGATCTCAGCAAGGAATGGAAGCAGGGCAAAACGCTGCAGCAGATCGCCAAGGAGAAAAAAGGCTGGAGCGGCGACGAGCTCGTCAAGAGGATGACAGCCGTCCAAAGCTCCAAAATCGATGCCGCCGTCAAAGCCGGCAAAATGACCCAGGAGCGTGCCGATCAGCTCAAGCAGAAGCTGCCCGCTTCCTTGAAGCGGTTTACCGAACGGACGTACCGCCCGCACTCGGACCGCACTCAGCCGGGTTCCTATTCGCACATCTAACGCAAGGATATCCGCACAATAAAATCCTAACATCAACCGTTAGGATTTTTTGTGCGGTATTTTTTTGTTCTTCTTGGCGGCTCCAGCGGGTTCATCTTTCGGCCCGTTGACCGGCACCTCGAGCAGATCCAGCAGGAACATGAACACCGGCACGCCGAGAATAAGCCCCCACACCCCGAAGAAGTGCTCGGAGATGATCAATACAGCAAACGTATAAAATATCGGCAGATGCGTTTTATCCGACATAAACTTTGGATTCATGACGTACGCCTCGAACGCGTGCAGGACGGCCACCATGATCAGGACGTAAACGACCTTCATCACTCCGCCGATGCTGAACGCGATGGCACACAGCGGCACCAGTGAGACGATCACCCCCATGACCGGCACGAGGCCGAGCAGGAAGATCATCAGCCCGAGGGCGAACAGGTTGGGAAATCCGAGGATCCACAGAAACAGCGTGGAAGCCGCTGCGTTAATAATGGAAATCAAAAACTGGACCTCGATCACTTTTCCGAAAGAAAACGTAAATTTTTTCCCGAAGTAAGCTAATTCATCATAAAAGTAGGCGAATTTGCTGCTTCTGAACTTATCCGTGAAATGGGTCACTTTCTCTTTCTCCAGCATAAAGAACAAGCTCATGATGATCGCGATGGCAAAATTGATGCCGAACTTGCCGATGTTGGAGATCGTTCCGGTCAGCAGGTTGTAGCCCTGCTTGACGTACTGCGAAATATCAATCTTATGGATGTATTCCAGCACGTAGTCCATGACTTTATTGTCGGTAAGCTCCAGCGGCTTGCTGTAAAACGAAATAACCTGGTTGATCAGCACGTTCAGTTCACCCAGCAGCTTCGGAGCATATTGATAGGTTCCGATCGACAGGGCTCCAAGAAAGACGGCATAAATGATTAGTACGGCGATCTTCTTGCTGATTCCCATTCGGTTCGTAAACCGCCGGGTGAGCGACGAATGAATCCGGTTCACCAGGTACGTAATGATGAAGGTAATCAGAATGAGGTTCATCATGCTCCGGAAGACATACAAAAACAGCACGAGCAAAATGAGGACCATCACTTTTTTAACGGCAGGCAGTTGAATAAAATCTCTTAGCGACGTCATCGGACCGAAGCCATACACCCTTTCCTTTAAAAGATCTTTATGCAATCATATTACGCGAGCGAGGCGTTTTCATGCAAGTTTCTGCCGCCTGATGTACGGTTTTCATTTCCTGGCGCCTATGGCCTCGGCTTCCAGTACTTTTCAAAGATATAAATGGACAGCATCAGCCACGTTGCGCTCGCCAAATACCCGCCGAAGACGTCGCTCGGATAATGCACCCCGAGATAGATCCGGCTGATCCCGATCAGCAGCGTCAGGGCCACCCCGATAACGATCATCGCAATTCTTCCGGCCAGCGCGGGAATATGCCTCCACAGCAAGTAGGTCAGCGTCCCGTACAGGGCGAACGCAGCCATCGAGTGCCCGCTCGGAAAGCTGAATCCGCTGATTTCGATCAGCCGGTGCATGGTGGGGCGCTGCCGCTGCATCCAATTTTTGATGATGATATTCCAAATTTCCGATCCTCCCACGGACAAGAGAAACATCAGCAGCTCCTTGCGGTGCCGCAAAACCAGCCACAGAAACAGGAACGCGATCACGCTCAGCAGCGTCGCTACAAGCGATGACCCAAGAAAGGTGAAGCCCTTCATGATCCGGGTCAACCCCTCATTCTCCATCCCCTGAACTGCATCGATGATCGATTGGTCAAACCAGGCGATCCGGTCCGCTCCGACCAGGACCATCATGATCACGAACAGCACGCCCAGTACCAGGCTCATAACTAACAGCTTATTCAGCCGTCCTTGATTTGCTCTCATATCTATATGTACTCCTCTCTCTACAAACCCCCGCTTCTGCCATGCGGTATGACTTTAATATTATCCATGAAGACCCGTCCTTTGTCACGCTTATCCGGAAGCAGAATTTGCCAGCTGCAGCATAAGCAAAAAGCACCGGCAAAGCCGGTGCTTAAGGCAAAACGTTATTGGACTGGAGCGGTATGGCCTGATGTGGGGGATCAATTAAAGAATTAGAATCCTTTATATTGAGGCTCCTCGTTTTCAAGCTGTTGTACCCGGCTTTCCACCTGCTGCACGATTTGCTGGGTTTGCTGTGCAGCTTGAGTGAACAGGTTTTTGGCTTCCTGGTTTTGCGTGCCGAGAGCAAACGTCTCCAAGCTCGCTTGGGCGCTTTTCAGGGATGCAAGTGTCGTTTTGACTTGGGATGCAACGGTCATTGTTACTTTCACCTCCTTTACAGGATAAGTACGAAACATAATCTAACCTGCCTGAATTCAAAAAATTCATAAAACGAGAAGATGCTGCAAATAATTTTGTTATCCGCGATTAAAGCAAAGATCTGGAATGGAGGAATTTATAGATATGCCGGATTGGATAGAGGTTATCGTTCGGACTTTGGCTTCTGTGGTCTTTCTGTTTGCCTTGACCCGTCTTTTGGGCAAAAGACAAATCTCCCAGCTGTCCTTCTTCGAGTACATTACGGGGATCACGATCGGTGACCTGGCGGCCTCCATCTCGCTTGATTTGAAAGCCACCTGGTACCTTGGCGTCATTTCCCTCGCCGTGTGGGTAGCCGTTTCGCTCATGATTGAATTTTTGCAGTTAAAGAGCAAGAAAGCCCGGGATTTCATTGACAGCACCAGTACCGTGCTGATCAAGGACGGCAAGATCATGGAGGACAATCTGAAGAAGGAGCGGCTGACGAACGAAGAGCTTATGGAGCAACTCCGCGGGAAAAACGCCTTTAAAACGGCGGAGGTCGAGTTTGCGATCATGGAGCCGAACGGACAGATCAACGTGCTGATGAAAAAAGAAAATCAACCGCTGACCCCCACCCATCTCGGCATCAAGGTCGGGCCGGAGAGCGAGCCGCAGACGGTCATTCTGGACGGCAAAATCATGGACGAGCCGCTGGCTACAAGGGGCCTGAACCGGCGCTGGATCCATACCGAGCTCGAAAAGCTGGGCGTATCGCTGGACAACGTCTTTATCGGGCAGGTGGATGCGTACGGACAGCTGTACGTCGACCTCTTCGACGATCAGATCAAGGTTCCCGAGCCGCAGCAGAAAGCGATGCTGTATGCAGATCTCAAAAAATGCCAGGCGGACCTGGAGATGTACGGACTTTCGACCAAAAACGAGCAGAACAAGGCGATGTACGAGCAGGTGTCCGCCCAGCTGGAGCAGGTTATCTCGGACGTCAAGCCATTATTAACCCGTTAGGAGTGAAGCATCATGGTCAGCAAAAAGAAAAAGAAACTGACGCCTGTCCAGCAGGAATACCAGGAATTGGCCAAAAAGCGCGAGCCCAGCAAGTTTACGTTCAAAAATTTATACAGGGCCTTTCTCGTCGGCGGCCTCATCTGCCTGCTCGGGCAGGCGGTGCAGCAGATGTTTATCCATTGGTGGGGCTTTGAGGAAAAGGCGGCCTCGAGTCCGACCGTAGGCGTCATGATCATCATCTCCGTCATTCTCACCAGCTTGGGGGTATATGACAAAATTGCCCAGTGGGCGGGCGCTGGAACCGCCGTCCCGGTCACCGGCTTCGCCAACGCCATGGCTTCGGCGGCGATCGAGTACCGCCGGGAAGGGCTCGTGCTCGGCATCGGCGGCAGCATCTTCAAGGTTGCCGGACCCGTCATCGTGTTCGGTTCGGTCGCAGCCTTTTGCGTCGGCATCGCCTACATCATTTTTGATCCTAATATTGTAGGGGGGTAAGGATTCATATGCTGAAAGGCCATCAAAGCTGGGTGTTCGAGAACAAGCCTTCCATCAAGTCGAAAGCGGCGATCGTCGGCCCGTTTGAGGGTCAGGGTCCGCTGGCCGACGACTTCGATATCATCCACGGCGACATGTATTTGGGACAGGACAGCTGGGAGAAAGCCGAAAAGGCTTTAATGGAGGAAGCGGCCAAAATGGCGGTGCAGCACGCCGGACTGACCGAGGGGCAAATCCAGTTTTTTCTCGCCGGCGACCTGATGAACCAGATTATCAGCAGCAGCTTTTCCGCGAGAACGCTGGCCATTCCATATCTCGGCCTGTTCGGCGCATGCTCCACGTCGATGGAGAGCCTCGCGCTGGCCTCTTATATCGTCAACTCGGGCGGGGCAAAATACGTGCTCTCCGGAACGTGCAGCCATAATGCCAGCGTGGAGAAGCAGTTCCGGTATCCGACCGAGTACGGCTCCCAAAAGCCCCCCACGGCTCAGTTTACGGTGACCGGGGCCGGCGCGGTCGTCCTGTCGCAGGACGGGGACGGGCCATACGTCACTTCCGCCACGATCGGCCGGGTGGTCGACATGGGCATCAGCGACCCGTTCAATATGGGCGCGGCGATGGCGCCGGCAGCGGTAGACACAATGGAAGCGCATTTCCGCGACCTGCAGATCGAGCCGGGTTACTACGACCTGATCGTTACCGGCGACCTGTCCAAGGTCGGGTATCAAATCGCCAACGATCTGCTGAAGAAGCATAACATTCCGATTCATCAGACGACCTATTCGGACTGCGGCATGATGATTTACGATTACGGTAAGCAGAATGTTCAGGCCGGGGCCAGCGGCTGCGGCTGCTCGGCGGTCGTGACGTACGGCCACCTGCTGAACCGGATGCAGCGCGGCGAGCTGAACCGCATCCTCGTCGTGGCGACAGGTGCCCTGCTCTCCCCCCTCTCCTATCAGCAGAAGGAGAGCATTCCTTGTATTGCGCACGCTGTATCAATTGAACGGCAAAGATAAGGCATATAGCTATGGCCGCTCCCGGGGCATTTCCGTCCGGAGCGGTCTTTTATTTGGCCACATCGTCTGCTTCCTGATTAAAACCGCCGCAAACAGCCGAATCTTAAAACAGGATTAAAAAAAATCTGTCACAATTTATGTCTTCTTAAGGATTATTTACGGCAAATCTGGTAAAGTGAACCCATAAGCGTTTTGCATATATTAAAGGAGGACAAGATTTAATGACAGACAAAGAAAGAGAATCGTTAAACAACGAAGAGCTGAACAATACCGAAACAACGGGGGAATCATCTGAACGGACCAGCAAACCGGCAGCCCCTTCCGAGAGCGGCGCACCGGTCCTCAGCGAAATGAAACGCGACGGCGAGACGCCGGCGAAGCCGAATAAAGAGAAGACGCCTGCTCCCAAAGCGTCTGCTGCGGCGTCCGGTCCTGCTCCGAAAGCATGGTCCGGCGGAACTGGCAAGGTATGGATGGCCGTATCGCTCGTGCTTGCCGTCATTCTCGTCATTGTGCTGATCAAGCCTCCTTTTAATTCGGGTAGCAACCCGACGGTAGCGACGGTCAACGGCACGGACATTAAAAAGGACAAGCTCTATGACGCACTGGTGGACGCTGGCGGCAAACAGACGCTGGACAGCCTCATTACGGAAGAGCTGGTCAACCAGGAAGCCAGCAAAAAAGGCATTAAAGTAACCGATGCCGACGTCACTAAGGAAATGGACGATATCAAGAAGGGCTTCAGCAGCGACGAGGAATTCCAGATGGCTCTGCAGCAGTCGGGCATGTCGGTGGAAGACCTGAAGAAGCAAATGAACATGCAGGTGCAAATCCGCAAGCTGCTCGAACCGGAAGTCAAAGTGACCGACGACGATATCAAGAAATATTTTGATGAAAATAAAGCATCCTTCAACACGCCGGAAGAAGTCAAAGCTTCCCACATTCTGGTGAAGACGAAGGAAGAAGCCGAAGGCATCCTGACGCAGCTCAAGGGAGGCGCCGATTTCGCCACGCTGGCAAAAGAGAAATCGATCGACCCAGGCTCCAAGGACAACGGCGGCGACCTAGGCTTCTTTGCCAAAGGTGTGATGGAAGCACCGTTTGAAGAAGCGGCGTTCAAGCTGCAAAAGGGCGAAATGAGCGGCATCGTGCAGTCCAGCAACGGCTACCATATCATCAAGGTTACCGACCGCAAAGCGGCTCATACGGCTACGCTTGACGAGAAGAAGGCTGACATCAAGGAAACGCTGATCACGCAAGGCATTTCTTCCAAAGCGTCGACCTGGATTGCCGACCTCAAATCTAAAGCCAAAATCACCAACTCGCTGGACGATTCGACTAACGCGGCAACCGATACGGCTGCAGGCGCAGGCGCAGCCGATACAGCGGCAAATACAACGAAATAACAGCTTTGTTAGTGAAGAAGCCCGAGGATCATCACCTCGGGCTTCTTCTTTGTCTTTGATTGGCGGCTTGCATGAGATCTTGGCCGGAGCTCTGCCTGGTGCATTTCCCGGATGTTGGGGCAGTGCACCGAGCGTTTTAGGCAGCTCCTCCGGTTAGAGCCGGAGCGATACATATTTGACCTCGAGGTATTCCTCGATGCCGAAATGGCCGCCTTCCCGTCCGAGTCCGCTCTGCTTAAACCCGCCAAACGGAGCCTGCGCCGTGGAAGGCAGCGGATCGTTTACGCCGACGATTCCGTATTCGAGTGCTTCGGCGGCGTACAGCGCCTCCTGGATCCGCTCCGTGAAGACGTAAGCGGCCAGCCCGTAAGGACTGCGGTTGGCCCGCTGCACGGCTTCCTCCAGCGTACGGAAGGTCGTAATCGGAGCAAGCGGTCCGAATGTTTCGTGTACCATGCATTCCATGTCGTCGGTCGCCTGTTCAATCACGGTTGGCTGCACGAAGTGTCCGCCGGAATGCTGCAGCACCTCGCCGCCCGTCACGATGATCCCGCCCTTAGCTTTGGCGTCCTCAATTTGACGAAGCACTTTGTCCACCGCTTTGGCATTGATGAGCGGACCGATATCCACGCCTTCTTCCATGCCGTTGCCTACCTGAAGCGCGGCCGTCCGTTCCGCCGCTCTGCGGGTGAACTCGCCGGCGATCCGCTCATCCACATACACCCGGTTGGTGCAGACGCAGGTCTGGCCGCCGTTGCGGAACTTGGACTTGATCAGCCCATCCACCGCTTTGTCCAGATCCGCCGCGGCGGTCACGATAAACGGGGCGTGTCCGCCAAGCTCCAAGGAAATCTTCTTGACGGTTTCGGCTGCTCCCTTCATCAGCTCCTTGCCTACGGCGGTCGAGCCGGTGAAGGAAATTTTGCGCACCCGCTCGTCCTGCTGCCAGCGGCCGGCGATCGCTGCCGCCTCGCCGGTCACCACGTTGATCACGCCGGCCGGAAGTCCGGCCTGGTGTGCGAGCTCTGCGAGCTTCAAGGCCGTATACGGCGTCTCCTCGGACGGCTTGATCACGACGGTGCAGCCGGCGGCCAGCGCCGGCGCAACCTTGCGGGTAATCATCGACGCCGGGAAGTTCCATGGCGTGATCGCCGCCACGACGCCGACCGGCTGCTTCTGCACCCAGATCCGCTGCGAAGCGGACGAGGCCGGTATGCTCTGCCCATAGACGCGCTTGCCCTCCTCCGCGTACCAGGAAATAAAGCTGTTCGCGTAGCCGATTTCCCCGGCGGCTTCCTTCAGCGGCTTGCCCTGCTCCGTCGTCATAATCCGGGCGAGCTCGTCCGTATGTTCGCCGATCAGTCCGTGCCATTTCATCAGCAGCGCCCCCCGCTCGTCCGCCGTCAGCGCGGACCATGCCGGGAACGCTTCATAAGCCGCATCCGCGGCTTCGCCAGCCTCTTTCGCTCCGCCGTTCGGTACGGTGCCGATCACGTCACCGGTGGCCGGGTTCAGGACGTCGAGGTGCTCCGCGGCATCCTTCCAGGCCCCATTTATATACATTTGGTTGATAAACATAAATGATTCCTCCCTGCTCCTAAATTCACCTCTACTTATTCATTATACCCCCGAATGGAAGGTTCACGCGAAAAGCCGGCTTTGGTTTGGGGCTTGAAGTGCCTGCTCGGCAGGTGTGAGGCGTTTACTCGTAGCGCAGTGTTTGGCGGTTGTGAGGACGCTCCGCGCTCGAATCCTTCCTCCAATCGCTGTTGCCCCCGAATATCCTTGAATCTATTTCAATGGTGGATATTCGGGGACAAAGGCGACCGCTTCGCTTTTTCGGAATGGCTTCGATCTCTCCGCTGCTGCGTGCGTCCGCATAACTTAAAAGCAACAAAAAACCTCCCTCAAGAAGACGGAAGCTCAATTTGCCGTCTTCTTATGGGAGGTACCTCAGCCATTTCGTATTCTATTAGGAATATTATCGACAAGCAGGATATATAAACTCAGACCGCCCCGTGCCAGTTTCAACCCTCGCCTCTTTTTCTCGAGCCCTCACGAATTCCGCAGAATCTTCCGGCCAAGACTGACCGTCAGCAGCAGCATGCTCAGGCCGACGACGATCTGCACGCCATAGATCCGGGTCCATTCCGGCCAGTGGCCGATGAGCTCGTAAAGATTGCCACCGATCAGTGGGCCAAAGAATGCTGCGACACCCGTAATCGCCGCGTACATCGCCATATACATCGGACGCTCCGCCTTCGGCGTGTCGCCGATCATGAAATTGAACGCCAGCTGGTTGAATCCGCCGACACCGATGCCAAAAATCATGTGTGCCGCAATCAGCACAGGCAGCATCGGCAGCACCGACAGCAGCCCCCAGCATAGGCAGGATAATGCGATGATCGGCAGCGTCCAGAACAGCAGCCTGCGGTTGCTGTGTCGAACGTTCAGATTACCCCACACATAGAAGCTGGCCATCATGGACACCGTTTGCAGCACGTTCAGCAGCGACAGCGTCTTGTAGTTGATGTGCAGCATTTCCAGCATGACGTACGAATACAGCGGCACAACCAGGTTTTGCAAAAACAGGAATCCGGCCAGGAAGAGCGTCGCCTTCAGAAAAGAAGCGTCGCGCAGCGGTTTTTTCAGCATCGGGATAAAACGCTTCTCCGAGGACCGCTCAAACGGAATGTCCGGATAGAAGAAGAACACGGCGATATTGGCCACAATGCAGACCCAAACGATGATATAGAGCAGCAGAAATCCCTTTCCGCCCGGCTCATGATCGAGGATGACTCCACCCCCGTACATCACCAGCGTTCCGAGCGCATTCAGAATCGTGTTCCGGATGCCGAAGTACCGTCCTCTGACTTTGGGGTGGACCATATCGCTGATAAGCGAGTTCCACAGGATGCCCCCCAGCGTATTGAACATGAAGGCCACCGTGTACAATACGATAAACGCGGGCACCCAGTAAGGCTTCGGGACAATAAACGGCACGAGACCGGTGCTCCCCCATATGACCCGGTGCACGGCTACGAACAGCACCAGCGTCCACTTCCGGCTGCGCAGCCTCTGGATCAGATACGCGGCAAAAATTTGGACGATATTGACAAAAGTCGTGATCGCCAGCACGAATCCAATCTCACCTGAGCTTGCGCCAAGGTACAGCAGATAACCGGTCAAAAACTGCCCGCCGAGCAGGGTCATAAACATCACGGCCGGGATGCCTTCCAGGCTGGCTACCCTCAGGTTTCTGCGCTGCATGGAAGTCTTGCGGCGGTGCTGCGGCCGCGTCTTGAATGATATCATCGGGTACTCTCCTCCGGTGCCTTCAAACCGAATCATTTTGTTGTTTTCACTTCGTCTTTGCTCCCATTCTACTCGGAAGGAAGGGCAAGTCAATATGCGCCAGACCGCCTCTGATTACAAAAATAATTGTGGGAAATCACGTGGTAAAAGAGGCAAGAAAGCGTTATAGTGGAATGTCATGACGCTGCATGCGCATGGCAGCAGACAAGGATGTATCCGCCTCCGGCCGAAAACTTTTCCTTGTACCGCCAACCTATTTTTGGTATGATGGAAATCCTTCTCACTCACCCGCCTTGACTGAAGTTGACGGTTCTCGTCGCCACAAAACTTATCGGAGGTGTGTAATGCTTTATTTCTCACTTGCTTCAAAAGCGTATGCGCGCAACCTGCAGTACCGCGGGGCCCATATGCTGCACAACGTTGCAAGCGCCCTGTTCGGCTACCTGTATGCCTGCATCTGGATCGGCATCGGCCAGGACAGGCCGCTCGGCGAATACGGCGTGCACGGGATGATCGGCTACATCGCTTTTACCCAGGCGTCGCTGTGGATTTCGGGATTTACGACCAATGGGCTAGGCATTCCCCAATCGGTCAGGACAGGCCAGATCTCGCTGGATCTGATGCGCCCGGTTCATCTGTTCGTTCATTTGATGTGCCGGGAATGGGGTCAAATCGCGTACCAGTTTGTGTACAAGTCCGTTCCGATCTACCTGCTGTACGTCCTCGTATTCTCCCTGTCGCTTCCGCAGCAAGTCACCACCCTGCTTCTGGCACTGGCCGGTTTGGCCGCGGCCGCCTATTTATCGATCTGCATGAATTACATCATCGGGGCTACGGCCTTGTGGACCACGGAATCCAGCTGGCTGTATTGGATGAACCATGCCCTGATCAACCTGCTGGCAGGCTTCTTCATTCCGGTGGAATGGCTGCCGCGCTGGCTGCAAACGGTTTCCTGGATTTCTCCCTATCCTTACCTGCTTTACGTACCGACCCGGATTTACCTCGGGTTTGAGGATGCCTCCCGGCTGCTGGGCTCTCTCGTATGGTGCGTACTGATGACGCTGGCTTGTCTTGGCGTAACGGCGGTCGTTCGCCGCAAGGTGGAGGTGCAGGGCGGATGAACATTCGGTATTGGCTTCATCTGTATTTCGTATTGATCCGCTCCAGCATCCGCAGCGGGATGCAGTATAAGATGAACTTTCTGCTTGGGATGTTTCTGGCCGCCGGGATCCAGATCGCCGAGTTTCTCATGATTGCCATCGTGCTGAACAAGTTCGGCGCCGTGAAAGGCTGGTCGCTCTATGAAGTCGGCTACCTGTTTGCCGTCATGACGCTGTCCAAGGCGCTGTACCGCAGCTTTGCCAATGATGTTCATCATCTCGAGAACTACCTGACGTCAGGCGACCTGGATCAGCTCCTGACCCGGCCGGTCCCCGTTCTGCTTGCCCTGATGTCGCAAAACTTCCGGATGATGCCGGGGGAACTGCTTCAGGGCGGGTTTATTCTGACCTGGGCGCTGCACGGGATGATGCAGGCCGGGCAAATTACCTGGATTGCGGTTCCCTTCACGTTTCTGGTGATCCTTACGGGAGCAGCCATCCTGTTCTCCATCGGTCTCGCCACCGCTACTGCCGGGTTCTGGCTGACCCGAATCAATGAGCTGCAGACCCTGACGGAGGACGCCTCCCAGACCGCGGTCCGTTACCCGCTGGTCTTGTATCCTGTCTGGCTCCGGTCCATCCTGCTCGTCGTCATTCCCGTCGGTTTTGTCAATTATGTACCTTCGCTGTTTATTCTGCGCGGGGAGCTGGGCGCCTGGGTCCTGCTTGGCATCGTCCTGGTGGCGGCAGTCTGCCTCTTCGCCAGCATGAAATTGTGGACATTCGGCATGTCCCGTTACCAAAGTACCGGAAGCTAGAAAGGAGAAGATCGATATGGGAATCATGACAGAAGCAGCCGTACGAACGGAGTTGGAACGGTCGGCGGATAAGGATCGGCCCCAGCCGATGATTGAAGCCAGGGGGCTGCACAAGCAGTTTAAAACGCCTGTGGTCAAGGAGGGGAGCTTCGCGGGCATCCGCACCTTGTTTACACGGGAATACCGCGTCAAGGAAGCGGTTAAAGATATCAGCTTTACGATCAACCAGGGGGATTTTATCGGCTATATCGGGCCGAACGGTGCGGGCAAATCGACGACGATCAAAATGCTGACCGGCATTCTCCATCCGTCATCCGGGGAAGTCCGCATCGCCGGGGTCGATCCGCATCGGCACAGGCGACGCGTCGTCAGCCGCCTTGGCGTCGTCTTCGGGCAGCGAAGCCAGCTGTGGTGGGATCTGCCGGTCAAAGACTCATACGAAATATTGGCCCATATGTACAAAGTTGGGGACAAGGAGCGGGACCTGCGTCTCGGACAGCTGTCCGAGCTGCTCGGCCTGGGGGAATTTTGGACGACGCCGGTGCGCAAGCTGTCCCTAGGACAGCGGATGCGGGCCGACATCGCAGCCTCGATGCTGCATGATCCGGACGTCCTGTTCATGGATGAGCCGACGATCGGCCTCGATGTCACCGCCAAACGCAGCATCCGCGATTTTCTGAAGACGCTGAATACCGAGTTCGGCAAGACGATCCTGCTGACCACCCATGACATGGACGACATCGAGCAGCTCTGCGAGCGCGTCATGGTGATCAACCACGGGCAGCTCAGCTATGACGGGACGATTGATGAACTTCGGGAGAAAATCGGTCTTCCGACGACGATCCGGGTAACTTTCGCTGGAGCTTGGTCCATCCCGCTACCGCCAGGAGAGGGCCTCCAGCTCCCGCTGGAAGTTCGCCTCCCCACCGGGGAAGCGTTCCGCGTCGTCGAGACCGGACCCGATTACGTCCGGGTTGAAGCGAACCGCCAGCAGATCCGTGCGGTGGACATTCTGCGCGAGATGTCCGCATGGGGCGAAGCAGCCGACATCCATACGGAAGAGCCGGCGTTCGAGGATGTGATCCATAAAGTTTACTGAGGACAATTCACGAGACAAGTGTTATTAAGGCATGCGCCTAATCAAGCCGGTCCCCAAAATAGGGGCCGGCTTGATTAGTTATAGCGGCAATTCCTGATATACATCTCGGCTGGCGTTACCCCCCATCTCCCCCCGGCTCACGAAATCATGGAGGAAAATGATTTTGCCACACCGTCCCTGCCGCATCAGCTCAAACGCCTCTTCATAGCGGTCCAGGGTGAATGTATGGGTCACCAGGCGCTCCAAATGCAGCGCCCCGCTGTCCAGTAGACCCTTCAGCTGATACCATGTCTGATACATGCGCCGTCCTGTTATACCTTCCAGCCGAAGGCCTTTGAAAATAATTTGGCCCATATCGAGCGGCACCTCACGGGTCGGAATGCCGAGCAGCGATATCCTGCCCGCATGGGCTGCGGCGATCATACTTTCCCGGATTGCTTCCGGATGTCCGGACATTTCCAGCACGACCTCTGCCCCCTCGCCTGCGGTATGATTCCGGATTGCTTCGGACAGCTTCACCACAGAGCTGTCAATTACAACATCGGCTCCCATCTGGCGGGCCATGTCGAGCCGGTATGGGTTCACGTCAACCGCAATGACCCTGCTCGCGCCGCAAGCTTTGGCTACCGCAATCGACATGAGGCCGATGAGTCCGGCGCCGATCACTGCCACCGATTTGCCAACGATATCCCCGGAGAGGACGGTTTGAACCGCGTTGCCAAGCGGATCCTGAAGGCAAGCCAGTTCAAAGGGGAGATCCAGACGGTTATGGATCACATTGTCCGCCTTTACCAAGGCGTATTCGGCGAAGCAACCCGGTGCGGTAATGCCGAAGCTGCGTGTATTGAGGCAAACATGGGAATTGCCCGTCCGGCAGGGGCGGCATTTCCCGCACACCATGTGACCCTCAGCCGATACGTGATCCCCGATGCTGACATCTGTTACCGCGCTTCCGATCTCCACCACGATGCCGGCAAATTCATGTCCAAACACGTAGCCGGCTGTAACGGATTTTTGCGCCCATGCATCCCAGTTATATATATGTACGTCTGTACCGCAGATCGAACTGGTCATCACTTTGACCAGTACCTCATCGGGGCCAACGGCAGGAACCGGAACCTCTTTCAACACGGCTCCCGGTCCGCGGTTTTCTTTTACTAGTCCAATCATTGTTTTATGCACGAGTGCTCCCACCTTCATTTACGCCGACTAGGCGGAATATCTGAAACTTAACGCTGATGTTTGCTTCGGAAAATCACATATAAACTGGCTTGACGCTGCCCTGGGCCACTTTAATCAAGTAACTGCCATAAGCGTTGTTCATTCCTGTACCAAGCGACATCAGCTGCTCGCTGTTTATATAACCCCTGCTGAACGAAATCTCCTCCAGACACGCAACCTTCAGGCTCTGTCTCTTCTCGATGGCTTCAATATATTGGGAAGCCTCCAGCAGCGACTCATGCGTGCCCGAATCGAACCACGAGAACCCCCTTCCCAAAATTTCAACGTTCAGTTGATCCCGGTTCAAATAAGCACGGTTGACATCGGTGATTTCCAACTCCCCTCTCGCCGAAGGGGTGATCCTTTTGGCGATATCCACGACCTCCCGGTCATAGAAGTACAGGCCGGTCACCGCATAATGCGACTTCGGAAACTGTGGCTTCTCCTCGATGGAAACAGCCCTGCCCCCTTCGTTGAACTCAACGACACCAAAACGGCCCGGGTCCTGGACATAATAGCCGAAGATCGTCGCTCCCTCCTCGCGGTTCCCGGCTTGCTCCAACATCTCTGTAAGTCCATGTCCATAAAATAAATTATCGCCGAGGATGAGGGCTACCCGGTCCGCGCCAATGAAGTCCTCGCCGATAATAAAGGATTCGGCCAGTCCATTCGGCTTCTCCTGTACCGCATAGGTCAGTCGAATCCCCAGCTGTTCTCCCGTTCCGAGCAGTTCCTCGAAACGCGGCGTATCCTTCGGTGTCGAAATAATCAGAATTTCCCGTATACCGGCTAACATCAGCACGGATAGTGGGTAATAAATCATCGGCTTGTCATAGACCGGTAGCAACTGCTTGGAGATGATCCGGGTCAGCGGATAAAGCCGGGTGCCGTTGCCTCCTGCCAAAATAATTCCCTTCAAGCGACAAACATCCCCTCTCTTTTAACAGCCTTTGAATAACAGCAGACCTTGACCTTTTATTTGCTCTGTCCGGTTTGGGCAGCCTTCTCCACTTCAGTCGTTCCGGCGGTTCGCCGTGCTGGGCGGAATGCCCGGCTGGGACTGTGACTATAGCTGTATTGATGGAATAACCGCTCATAGGCATCCACAATGTGCTCCCAGCTGTATTCCATTTTGATCCGGTTTTTGGCCCTTGCTTCCCATTCCTCCACATTAGCTCCTTCATACTGATCCACTTCTTGAATCAGCGCGGTAAGCGACCCGGGATCGGATGAAAAATAAAGAGCTCCTTCCCCGCCGACCTCCCGGTTAAATATAACGTCGTACAGCAAATTAAGCTTCGTTGAAGCCAGAGCCTCGAGCAGTGACGGATTCGTTCCGCCTACTTCGTGCCCGTGGAAATATGCATATGCAAGTTCTCTGATCTTTTTTAATAGAGGGGCGTTGTACACCGTTCCAACAAATTTGATGCGGGGATCCAAATCGAACCGGCATTTCTTCAGAAGCTCGTTATAAAACGGATTCTGTTCTGCTCCGGTAATCATCACTAGATCCTTGTCGCTGCCTGAAGCCATAAACTCTCGAATGATCATTTCGTAATTGTTCTCGGGCACAAAGCGCCCGATCATTAAATAATACTGATTCGGCGTGATATGAAATTGTTCCATCCATCGAACCAGCTCCTCGTCCCCTTCACTCATGACGGAAGGAGCAACGTCCGCTCCGTACGCAATGAATGTAGTCTTCGGCTGGTACATGGCGTAATCTTCCAGAATATATTGCTCGATGCCCCGGGAATCACATACCAGCAGGTCGGAGTGCTTGACCATCAGCCTTTCAGATATTTTCCAATAGGTTTTGACTGGTAAGCTCCACTTTCCCCGCTTCCATTCATGCCCATCGGGGTTAACGAGCACAGTGACTCCCATATGCTCCAGTCTTCGTTTATAAAACGCGAACATCGGTCCAATCCGGCAGGCCAGGATATAAACGATGCTGCCCGTCAGTCGGTGCTTCCGGATGTACTCCACGCATCTCCCCAGGCTCATCAGGTCATACAGCACAGCCCTCGCACTGCCGATGCTCGGTACTTTGACCTGAAAGCACCGTGCCTGATTATATATGAATTCCCCTTCCCGATCGGAAAGGCATGATACGTGATAGCGGATGTCCTGCGCCGTTTTCCTCCTTGTCAGCTCGTCGACGAAGGTTTCAAACCCGCCGTAATGGGCCGGTATTCCTTTGGAACCGATAATGAACACATGGGTTGTCATCTGACCTACCTCTTTTACAAAAAAATTTATCGGGATAAAAAAAAGGACCCGCTGGGGTCCCTCTAGCATCGTCCATCCTAGAAATTTCTCGATATCTCCATGATCTGAGACCCGTATACCAGCAGCGTCATACTGGAATCAGCCGGAAAAGATACATAAGATCCCGAGCCTTTCAGCTTCACGCCAGGAATTTGGCGCGAAATTCTTAAATTACTCGTATAGGAATAAATAACGATCATCCGCGGCAGGGATTGCGACAGATTTTCTTTCGTCAACTGCGTGACAACGGTGGGTTTGCTGCACGCGAAGACCGCCAACGTCAGATTGGACAGATCAACCGCCGTTTCGTTATTGGTAAAAGCCCGATATTCCTCGGACAAGACCCCTTTTAGGGGCACGGCTGGCAAGCCCTCGGTGTTTCCGCTGAGATAGTTCGTACTGACCGGTGTATCCGAGTAGTATCCCTGATTGAGCGTTCCCTGCGGATAATTCGTAAATTGGTTGGACGTTACGCTGACGGAGGTGCATGTCGCCGGGCTGTTGATGAGTAGCGGCTGGTTTTTCCCATACTGGCTGCGGGCATTATTGCCGGTTATATTGATAAACGAGCTGTCCTTGATTTGGATAGCATATATGCCGGGGAAAAACAGGTTGTTATTCGATATATTTCCGATAAAATAGGGGCTGTTCTCAATATAGACACCGGTCGATGCAATGTCTTCACCGGATTTCCAGGTAAGGTTATTTCCGTTGATCACGCCGCCGACAATGGCGGAGAGGAATATGCCGTATTTTTGGGCCCATGCCACATTGTTGTTCGCAACGACGAGATTAAATCCGTCACGTGCGATCACCGCGCTGTCGACCGCTTCAAAGAGATGGTTTCCTTCGATAACCACCCAGTTGAAGTTTTCAATATATATATTGCTTTTCTCCATTCCAGTATGGCCGAAGAAGAAGGTGTTCCCTTTGCAAATGAGGCCGTCAATGCCTTTAGCCCAAATATGATACATATTTCCGAAAGCGCCACGGACGTTCGTTCTAGATTCATACATATTGTTGGAGAAATTCACGTCCCCCACGACATGGTTTCCACCGTCATCCGGAGGCGAATAATCCACATACAGGCCGTAATTGCAATCGATCAGTTGATTGCTCGTAATTGTGTATCGGGAGGAATGTTGGGTTTTGTTCACCTTTTCAAAATAGATCGCTTTCAGACATTGAATAAATCGGACATTGGTAATCAGCACACCGTAATACCATCTGATATTAACCCCGTTGCGGACTTTGTCCCCCAGAATGGTAATGCCGTCGATCTTCACGTTGCCAGTCCCGGTGAACCGGTCGTTTGTCGTCGGGGTCCCATACAGATTAATGCAGCCGTTAAGAGTGCCGGTGCCCGTAATATAAATATTGGACGTTCTGATCGTGATGTTGGCCTTATACACTCCATCGGGAATAAGGATCGTTCCCCCGGTCTGCGAAATGCTGCTGATCGCCTGCTGGATCGCCGGTGTGTCATCCGTCACGCCGTCGCCTTTGGCTCCGAATAGCCTGACATTGATTCCCGCCCCCAGGGAAGGATCAGCGAATGAAGCGGACAATGGCTTGCTTGGATCCCCGTTTTCTCCTCCGGACATCATAAACGCCTCCCTGATCGATGATGGTTATACCCCCTCGTTCACTAGCATTATATTGGCGGCCGGATTTCTTTGATTCGGGCAGTTTGACGCCTCCATTGGTCCATTTTGTCTGCGGTTAATGCCCCTCCTGGCAAAAACGAAGCCGAAGGCGATGATAAAAAAGGTATAAACGCAGAGGCTGTAATATTGATTCGGATTAAAATTGGCGACGATAAAATTTCCGATAAACAAACAAAGTGGAAACCACCTCTCCCCTTTATACAAGCGAAGGCTCCACAAGAAGAGCAAGACGTATGTGGTGAAAAATAGAATCCCGCCAATCGTTCCGAGTTCTACAAAGGCATTCAAAAACTGGGAGTGCAGGGCGATGTCGTTAACCCCATGATGAATCTGCATATACGGGATATATTGACCTGCGCCAAGGCCGATTCCCATGTGCTCCTTCATGATCCCAAACGCTTCGTAAAACTGGACAAAACGGTGCGATTCGGTATTGCCCCGGTCGAGAAACAAGATCTGATTCAGCTGGTCGAAATACATCTGATAGATGATCAACCCGGCCAAAGCCGCAAACATCACAATACCGAGCTTCTTCAGTAGCTGATACTGCACGCCGATTTTACCGGTAAGTAAAAAGACTAGGAACTGCACGCACACAGACAAGTAACCGATCCTTGTGAATGTAAGGAATAAAAAGAGCAGATTCAGGAGAAGTGCGGCCGCACCGAAAAACGTTCTCTTGTTCAGAAAATACATCAATAGGACCGGAAACAACACCGCTGCCAGGTTCCCTGCGCCGTTGCTTGCTCCGACAAACCCGACGACCCGCTTCGCGACCTTGACGCCTTCATAGTAATTGATCGAATCTTCGGCTGCGAACAGCAAATATGAACGGTTCGTAACATATTGAAGAATGCCGAGCAGGGAGTTGGCCAGGGAATAGACGACGATGAGCTGCAGCAGCCAAGAAGCGTTCAGCTGCATCCTTGCCAACATATACAGCAGGGATGCCATCAGGAGTATATTTACATACACATTCAGATGATACACGTACAGTCCGGATTCGTAGATTTCCGAAACAAACCCTTGGAATACGAGCACCAGCAGAAGGAGCACGATGAAGATGGATACGGTCTGCAGTCTGGCGAGGCCGGAACTATCGTTTCCCAAGCGATGAATTCGCCTGCGGAGCATGAGATGCACTATCAGGGACAAATCCGCTGCCATCAAGACGAAAAAAGTCAGATCCACGTGAACGTCACGGAAGCCTGCACTCAGTTGAATCCCGCTGACCGCGGCCAGAAGCACCATGCCGATGGCCAGTGCGATCATCCCTTTTGCCGGAATAATGTGGACCGCTACCAGAAAGCCTAATACCAGAACGGGAATGATAAGCAAGAGCACCATCATGGCAACGGTCTCGGGGCCCGAAAAGTCCGTTCCCCTTGTGCGACCCGGCTGATGTCCCCAATAAAATCAAGCAGGCATTGGGCCTGCCGGCTTCTGGAATACCTTCCCCGATCCGAAAAGTCATAGTGACCGTCGATCACTCGGTTCATCCCCGAAGCCACTGCTTCTGCATCATGGGCACAGCATTCGCCATAACGCCCGTCTACGAGGGAGATCAGCTCCGGATCCCGGGTGACCGCCAGGATAGGCTTGCATGCCCCGATATATTCGAAGGTCTTTCCCGGAATCGCATAATCACTCCCCCGAGGGTGCGTGAGGATCACGGCAATATCGGCCTCCTTCAGACGCTGGACTGCCTTCTCGTGATCCATGCTGCCGAGTACCCGGACATTCACCCCGATGCCGGTAAGGTCTACGCTATGAAGGTCCTCATACGCCTGCTGATCGAGCAGTCCGATCAAATCGAAGCGGATCCGTACGCCGGACTGCAGGTGATACGCCCGGAGACCCTCAATCAAACTTTTCAAATTTCTTCCTTTATAAATAGATCCGAGATGAACCAGACTCAATGACTCGGGCGGTCCGCTTGTAAAAGGCAAGTACCGGCAGTCTGTGAATTGCGTATCGTCAAAACCGTTTTTGATCAGCACTACTGGAATTCTGTCCGTACCGGATTGATAATGACGCACAATCCCTTGAGAGACGGCCACTACACCGTCAGCCAGCCTGGCCAGCTTCGCCTCCGCGAGGCGGTAAGTCAGGCGGGGATGGCCTTCGCCGATACTGTGATTAATAATGTCGCGAATTTCAATAATCGCCGGAACCCCGGGGCACTTGGCCTTAATGTAGTCCAGAATATAAAGACCGTAAACGTCAGGCACCGTGACAAACACCGCCTGGATCTCTTGCTGCTCCATAAGTTGGTCCAGCTGCCTGAACAAGGCGGGATTGATTCGGACGAATTTGAACCGGCTGTACCTGTAATTTCTCCAGGCCGACAATACCCACTTGTTCCGCAGCAGTTTCTCTGCCCGATCTTTCAAAGGATGCTTGCGGACGGCGTTCTCGCCGTCCTTCAATGTCTGGGTGAACGAGCTGACCGGCGATGCGTACGCCAAGTGGATATTGGAGAACCGGCTTGGCCGGGCTCCGTGCTTGCCGTCGCTGATCACGACCAGCCGGTATTGCTCTTGAAAGTGGCGCATTAGCCCCTCAAACCGGACCGACGCCACTACTGGTTCTCCCTCTGTATAATCGGAAATGACGATCATGGTGTTCTTCATCCTCTGTTTACCTCCCGCACACGTTATCCTAACAGCTGACGGTATCCTTCCACCGTTTTCTCCGCCGCCTTCTCCCAAGTATAGTGAGCAGCAATTCTACGCTGAAGCTGCTCATTTCCGGGCGATTGGAAAGCCTGCATGACGGCACGCTGAATACTCTCGACACTGCCCGGTTCACAGTAGAAGGCGTCATCCCGAAAGTATTCCCGAGTCGTTCCCCTCGTCGTCGCAACGATATTGCAACCGCTGACAGCCGCTTCCAGGGAAACAAGCCCGGGCGTGTCGTACCAGCTGGGTAGAACATGAACTTTGGCTCTTCGGTACCATGCTTTTAAATCATCATGTTCCATTTCGGGAACGATCTGCACGTTGCTGTTTCCAATGGCTTTTTTCATCGCGTCAAAATATTTCTGCTGCGTTCTGTGCGCCGTTCCTGCAAGCACCAGCTTGTAAGGAAGGCCGCGAAACGCCTTGATCAGGTTCAGCTGATTTTTGCGCGGCTCGAACCGGCCGACGCAGAGCACCAGATCCCGATCCGGCAGCGGCTCACACCAAAACAAACCGGCGTCAATGGCATTCGGCACAACCAGATATCGGATCGGTTTGCCGGGCTTCAGCACGTTCCGGATGAGCTCAATCTCGCCTTCTCCATTGGGAAGCAGAAGATCGACCTGATCGAGAATGTCCCTTTGCAGACGGGTGTATCCCCGGCGGATCAACTGCTTTGTGCCATCGTGCTTCTCGCCGTCGAGGTAGTACCTGTACAAAGCTCTGATTTTTTCCATTCCGTCGTAATCGATCAGCCGGTTGATCATCCTCCTCAATCCGAATTGGCCCTGCTTCTCAAACTCGGGGCTCCGCCAATAGATCGTAGATAGAACCGTTTTTTTGTTTTGGGCTTTGGCATTTTGCACGAACAGGCTTGTTTCCTGCGGACGGAGTAAATTGAAAATATGGACCAGGTCGTAACCCGATACGTCCACCGATGGATCGCTGTTAATATCAATCCGGATGTCCGGATATTTTCGTTCAATAAACTCTCTGGTCTTGACGATTTGGACGGTGTCCCCGCCTTTTCGGGTGAACAGATTGAATCTTGTCTGGAACAGCACCTTCACTGGCTCTTCCCCTTTCCGGGCTCTCCTCGCCCAATGGTGTCATGACGGTATACTCTCCCGGGAGTACCGGAATATTAACGACGCCGTTTACAGCCTGCACCGATGTTCCATCGGGTAGCCGCAGCCGGAAGGAAGGCAGATCCCGGGACCTGAGCGACAATGTCCGTCCCCGGTGTTCCATTTCATGCCTTAGCTTAAAACGGCCGTCCGCCATATGTTCGATGACGGAATGGTCTCTGGTATTCACGTAATCCGCCAGCTCCGAACCGGTGCAGTACCAGACATTTTTGCCCTTCAAATAGCTGAACAGCTGGATCAGGCTCGCACTGTCGTCGAAAATGTTGGGACTCTGCCGTTTACCGTCATCACGCGAAGGGGCGATATGCTCCTGGATGCTGATAACCAATTGGTGCTCCATAAGCGCATCCACGCTGCGCAGCTTCTGCCGGATATAGGTCTTCCTGAGCATACGCTTCACCGCTCCTTTAGGGGACCGGACCGATCCGAACGCACCGTTCAGCAGCGCGCCATTCACGGTGGATGGAATGTCAATAACTCCGCGGCTCCCAAAACGCTTGATATCGTAATTGGTCAGGGGATCGGGGTCCGTCCCGAAAGTCGGATCGGAGATGCCGGACTCCAATCCGCGGTTCCAGTATCTGCACCACCAGGTGAAGCCGGAGCTGTTAATACTTTCGTCGGAAAATTCGTTGCTGGTATATCCGCAGTATTTTCCCCCTAGAGGTCTTGCGCCCGCCGCATCTTCAAAGATGTGCAATCCCTCACCTATACGTTGCAGGGCCTCGTCCAGACTGCCGAAAGAAGCCCATTCCTGGCGGAAATCCGCAGCAAGCCTTCCAGGAACTCCATGAGTTGTTCCATGATATGCGAGCTCGTAGTTCGGATGGTGGTGAATGAACCTAAAAAACGCCCTGCTGTCTTCCGTCGCATTGATGGGTTCGGAAACCATGGTTAGCTGAGGTTCAATCACCATCCCCACTCTGCAGCCGACCGGAACAAAAAAGGTCACCTTGACGTCCGGATATTCGCGTAATATCCGCTCCTCCAAAAAGCGGAACGAGGATTGGTCTTCATTTCTGAAAAAACCCCAATCCTCGCCCCATTCCACTTTTCCGTTGCTATTCGTATCCACCCAGGCGTTCGCAAGATCATCAATCATGAACAATACCGGCGAAGCCGCACCGTTATACCATTTGCACAGTTCGATTCGCATCATTTTGTCTCCTTACCGATAATCCTGCGCTCCCGTTTCCCCTCGAACAAGGATTTGATTTGTTCCTTGTTGACCTGCAATAAACTAAGTGCCCTTAGCAGGCTGCTGCGCCGGTCCCGTTTGACCAAACGGTATTGGTAATGGATTCTGGCCGAGTCAGACCAATAAAATTTGTATTCCTGCACGCCATGCATAAAATCGATCTCCCTAATGCCCTCACGGGAATAATGTTTCATCATCCGGTTGACCAGGATGAGACCGGCGCCGTACTCGGCGTAAGCCTTAGAGAACGCGGTCAAATACATATATACCTTACTGTTATAGCGAACCGTCATCCAGGCCGAAGCCATGCATCCTTCCACTTCCAGATAAGAGAAGTTAACCCGGTCCGTACCCTGGTATTTTGATATGATGTCCCGATAGAAGGCCATCATCTTATTTTCATGAAACATGCTGTCCGTCCACCTCTGCTTGTGCAGCGCCGTGAAACGATCCCAGACAGCGGAATCAAACGGTACATCAATCACGATTCGTGCTTCGCGGTCCTGATGAAGTTTTCGCTCTTTCCGTTCAATCGCCTTGATTCGGCTGTTCTCCAGCTTGTGCGGGTTGTACAGTTTCAAATTGATATAAGGAGCCACGGATCTCGGCTTTATGTACAGCTCTGCCCAGTCTCCGAAAGCCTGGCCCAGCAGCCCAGCCACTGGATGATGGGCGTGAAGATTGTATAAGTCCATACAATCCCATTCGTGCCGGTGCTCCCGTAAACACTCCGATATTTCCTTCATCATCCTGGCGTAATTATACTCCTTATGTAATAGGATGCTTCCGGATTCACCGGTTCCGTGTATGATAAAGCGAAGAGATCTCATTCGCATCCCATGCCATTTTTGCCCTAGGATATACAGCGGTGCAATCGCAATGCATTGGTCCCGATCGGTTACGGCCACAATAAACAGCTCCTGATCCGGTTTGGACAAATGCCGTATGTACGCCTCCAGCCACTCCCAGGTATCATACACCTCGGCAGCTTCCATATGGTTCACGAGCTCCCGCCAGCGCCCTTCCCATGCCGGAAGCTCTTCTCTGCTTCGAATCACCTGCGTCTTCATGCTAGTTCACTCCATCTTCATTGGCTTAGTGGGCGTTTCTGATTTGCTTGACGGCCCGAAGAAGCTCCCGGTAACGTACCAGCATGCGCAGCAGCCTCGATTGGCGGCTGGACTCGTTCCACATGGCGAAGGTATAGCTGACTGAAAACTGGTTTGTCCAGCGGAATTTCCAGGGATAGGTACCGGCACCAAAGTCAATCTGGTCGGCCCGGTCATCCTCAAAGAGACTTCGGATCATTTCCATCAAAAGCACGTCGGAAATACCATGGTAATGGGAAAATTTAGGTGAATAACCGGTGTTCCATCCATACAAAACCCCTTGATATAGGTAACAGCATTTATAAATGATGATTTCACCGTCTCCCGACTCCAGGTAAAACAACAAAATGTGGTCGTTATCCTCAAATAAGCGCCGAAGAAACCGCTCCATACCTCTATCCTCGAACAGGCTGCGGCGTTCCTTCCTCCCCTTCATTTCCAGTAGATACTTTTTTTCCAATTGATGCACTTGGGCAATTTGTTCATAGATGTCCCGGGTTTGGCCACCGCTAACGCAGCGGAATCTGTATCCTGTTTCCCTGAGCAGCTTGATGCGCTTATGTTTCATTTTGGTATCGACCATTTCTTTTTCAAATTGTTCATACGAGTCAAATCCGTCGCGATTGATCCTCGAACAGGAGGTCAGATATTCGGTATATTGGCTGTACCGGTCGTGCCGCAGCAAATAGCGCAGCAGCTTGGTATCCATCTGCAAATGTGTCAGCTCGATTTTGTCCCATTTGGAGGAATGCTGCTCGATGGTACGGAACAGCTCCTTCATTAGAATGGAAGATTTAAACCGGCTGGAATCGGTGATAAAGCTGAAATAATCGCCTTTCCCCAAAAAACACAGCACGTTGCACTTAGCGATCTTTTTATCGATTTGCCGGATCATGAGAGGGGCGATCGCGACGAGCTCCCGATCCCGGTAATGACAGACGATGAACAGCTCCTTGCCTGGGTCCTGACCAAAAGTCAGCCACCACGTATAATTAAATTCAAATGTACTGTAATACGTTGCATCCGGATCAATTTTCGTCAGCTTCTCCCAATCTTCACGGAGTTTGAGAAAACCGTCCGTGTCAGTCACAATTTTGGTCATCATGTTTCAGACTGAACCCCTTCCATGATGATGGTTTCGGATCTGCGCCGTACAAACCTGCGCCAATCCCCCATCAGCTCTTTGCGGGTCATAAACTTAAAAAGCATGCTCAAAACGATGAATCCGGTAATGAGCAGCGTATTCAGCGCAATTTCAACCCAAATGGCATCCACAAACGGCATGTAGGCCCTGTAAATACCATATATTGGCAAGTAGATGATCAGGTATTTGTAGGGAAACCAGACACCGAGATGGAGCGGATAATATTTGGAACCGTAATGATGAAAAACGATGTTGGTCACCGCGTAGGAGATCACCGTTGCCAGGGCCGAGCCGTATATCCCGAACCATGGTATCAAAACGATATTGCATGCGACATTCAGTACGGCGGCCAGCATCGTGATCAAATAATTGATCCGCATTTTGTTCGCGATGTGCAGTCCAAGGGAGTAAAATGCGATGCTCCCTGACAGGAAGTAAGAAAATGAAATGATGGGAATGACATCGGCCGCCGCCTCATAATTCCCGGGGGCGACCAGTTGAACCGCCACATTGGCAAACAGGGACAGGCCGAGAACGCACAGCCAGCCGAGAAAATTATACATGCGGAACATGCCGCGAATCTTCTCCGCTCCGTCCGCCTCCTTATAAGCCCTGAATTTAAATGCCGTAAACACGGACATAAACGGATTGATAAAAACCGGGTTCATCAGCATGCCAATCTTATAGCCGATCGAGTACACCGCAACCGAAGAAAGATTCATATATCCCTTTATCAGGAACCGGTCGCTCAGTCCGAGCACCCAAGCCGAAATATCCCCAAGCAGCAGGCCGGTCCCATAATTCAGCATCCGGCGAAGCGGTTCAGGACGGAGCATAAACCGGAAACGCCGGATATTAACGCAGAATAGTACGGCGAGGACTAGCGCGTTGGCTAACAACTGCGCCCGCAAAATGCCGATCACGCCCATGTCCAGCCGAATAAACAGAAGCAAGACAAACAGCAGCGTTAAGATGAGGACTGCAAACGGAATGCTGCTTGACCGCAGCGCTTTAAACTGCATGGAGTAGTAACTGGAGTAGATCAAGTTCAGGCAGCTGAAGACCGAAATCATGACTACATAAGGAATGTACTGGCTAGCAGTGTCCGCCTGCCCGAAAATCAGGCCGGACACCCACGGGCTAACGCCCCAAGCCGCCGCGATACAGAGGCCGCCCCATAGCAACCCGAACGTAAGCGCGGTGTTCCGAAGCCCTTCTTTATCGTCGAACTCGTTAAAAAAGCGGATCATACCCGAGTGGACGCCGAGAGCGATCATTAGAGACAGCAGCAACTGCATGCTGAGGATCAAATCGTACTGGCCGTACATTTCCTGTGATAAGTGATGGGTATATAAAGGAATCAGCAGCAGATTGACGAGCTGGGTCATCAGGGAAGATGCAAAGTAGACAAACCCGCTCGACAATATTTTCCGGTTATCCGTTGACATGCGGGATCACTTGGCTTTCTTCTGGAATGTCCTTCACAATCCTTCGGTACCATTCAATCAGATCCGGGCCGTAGTCAACGGGCTTCAACTTTGCGGTCTCTTCTTTATACGACCTGTAGCGGTTCATGATATCCAGAACTTTATCCGTCAGCTCACCGACATTTCCGGAGTTGAACAGTACGGTCCCCTCCGGCCGCCTGCACACGTTACTTGCGACCGCGGGGATCTGAAACCGCAGCGCTTCGGCTATGGAAACGCCGTATCCGTCCGTAATGGTCGGCCGGATGAATAAATGGCTTTTCTTCAAGATCGGATACAGCTCGGTTTGCTCAGCCTCATACCAGGAGAAGGAGTCGTCCAGTCCATATCCACGGACCCTGTTCCGCAATTGTTCATAGTAAAGACGCTCTTCGGCGCTCTGTCCGGCAGATCCCAGGACGGCGAACAGGCAGCGCACCGCGAGTCCCCGAGACTTCAGCTCCCGCATCACCTCGATAAGAAGATTCACGCCGTACGCATCCCCTTCGGGAAGCTGCCGAATAAATCCGTTAGCGCTGATCACAAACCCCCTACCGTCCAGGAAAGCATGCACCTCCGCGGGAATGGCCCGAGCATCCTCCTCACAGTCTTCAGGATGGATGTAAGCCGGTATCGTCTTGACTCGATCAGAATGGAATCCCTGATCCAGAAGCATCTGCGTAGTCGCTGGATTGACGCATACAATCCCGTTTAGAGACTTCAAGCTGCGAAGCAGCATGCGCCTCATGAGCGGGCTCGACTCTTTCAGCTGCTGCGCCAGGCTTTCGCCGTGAACCGTCAGCATGATTTTTTTGCCAAGCAGCCTGTATACTCCCAAGAGCAGCCGCAGGCGCTTATCAATCGTATGAAAATGAATCAAATCACCCTGGATAAAAGGAATCTGCAGCAAAAAACGTCTATAGCTCAACATCGGCACTACATTCAAGCTATCTCCCCGGTGACCGGACTCATTGTAAACAATGCACTCCATGCCCTGGCGTTGCAGCAGCCGGGACAACCTGCGGATATGGACGGAGATTCCGCCGATTGGGGGAGGCAGCGGCCCAACAATGACAATTTTCATAACGTCACTTGTCCCTCTCCGATCCGGACCTCGACATTCTTGAACTTGCCCGTTGCCGACCTTGGAATATAAGTCACGATCGAGCTTGTAAAATGCATATCCGGAGTAAACAGAGATTGAAGCTTGCCGATCATCATAGCGATGTCCGGGCGTACAGCTTCCTCGGGCAGACTCGATTCTACGAGGATCTCGATGTGGTCGTAGTTGTGCTGGATCAGCTTGCATGCGCTGAAGGTCGTCGTCCCCCTCAAGGCGATGGCCATCAGCGGAGAGGGAAGCATGTCGCCATTAGGCTTATACATGATCTCTCCCATCCTTCCGTCGATCGTATCGATCACCGGAAACAGATGATCTGCCCCGCTGCGCGGCTCTTCGATCAGCGGCGACGCCGCATCGGTCAGTTCATACCGGATGAGAGGCATCACGTCATTCAGCAGCGAGGTTCCGATGATGGCACCGTTATCCGGGTTCTGCTCTACATAGCTGTACAAGGGGAGAAAATAGTAGGCTCTCGTCTCATCCAGCCATCCGGCGAGGGCGGCCTTTTCGGTCTGACCGTAGTGGGCAAACAGCTGCGCTTCATGAAATACGTTGTGTATAAAATGAACCTGATAATCATGAACCATTTCGCAGGCGAGCAGGATGGCTTTGGGCTTCACTTCATGCTGCTTCCCAGCCTGAACGGCCAGTTTTGCAAACAAGGCGATGGCCGATGGAAAGCCATACAGGTACCGATACCCCGTATCCCGGATGGCCTGGACGATTTCCGGCACATTTCGCTCATGGATCGCCGTCGTATTGATTTTAAGCGTTCGGGAATACCTATCCAGCCGGTATACCTGATGATCCGGCAATGCTCCCCTAAACTCCACGCGTCCCTCGCCGGGCTTATAACCGACCCTTGCCCATTGAAAGCAGATGGCCGCCCATTCCCTTTGCTCCACCGTACGATTTGAATACAGCGTCAAGGAGACTCCCGTCGTCCCGCTCGTTCCAAGCTTCTTCAGCTTCCGCCCGCGGTAGCGGTTGACGATCATATCCTCTCCGTGGCTGCGGATGTCTTCCTTGCGGATCACCGGTATCCGAGCAATATCACCTGCATCTTGGAGCATGGACGGATGGAATCCCTGCTTGTCGTATAACTGCTTATAGAACACCGTCTCTTCATAGGCGAGCGTTACCATTCGCTTTAGTGTTTCCAACTGGGCGGCGCGGATCTCTCCGGGGCTCATTTGCATCGTCTGCTCGAACTTGTACAGCCACAGATGAAATTCCCTGCCGACATTCACGTATCGGTACGGTAAATAGGACAAAATGCGCTTTGCAACCTCTCTGGTCATCCCCATTGGCTATTCATTCCCCCGGTTAAAAATCCCTCTACCTCCAGTGCCATGTCCGTGGCCTGCACCTGCTGCCACAGCGGTATCGGCCAGGTTCCGCCTTTCTGGATTGCATGGGCGAATCGCTCCAACGCTTCCCGCTGTCCCTTGTCGCTGATCTTGGTCTCCAGACCTTTGGCACGGCTGCCGGCAACCACCAATTTCCGGTAGTCGTCCAAAAAAATGTTCTTCCCATCCACGTAGATGTCCATCTGTTCTTTGGCGTATTCCTTGGAACCTAATGATGTATAGGTGACGGAAGCCACGGACCCGTCGGCAAAATGAAACGTAGCCACGAAATTATCGGTATGCGAATAATAGTTCGTCGCCGGCTTCAAATGATTCACCTGGGTATCAATCACCCGACTGCCTGTCAAATAAGTAAACAAATCATAAATATGGCAGCATTCGCCCAGGTTCCGGCCGCCGCCTTCTTCCGTCTGCGTCCAATGATCCAGAGGTAGATAGCCAGCGTTCATGCGGTAATTGATTATCATCGGATTGCTCCGGTCATGAACTATTTCCTTGATGCGTGAGCCGTATTTGGAGAATCTCCGGTTAAAACCGGTCATCAAAAGCGGCGCAGATTGTCCCGCCTCTTCGTGTTCCTGATAAAACTGCTTAATGAACAGCAGCTCATCTGCCGTCAATGCCAGAGGCTTCTCTACAAACACATGCTTGCCTGCCATCAAAGCATCAAGCACCATCGGACCATGTGTGTCGTGACGGGTTGTAATCAGTACGGCGTCTATATCGGGATCTTCCAGGATCACCGGGAGACTGGTGGCTGCATAAACTGCTCCGAATTGCCTAGCCGTCGCGGCAGCGTTATGACCTGTCTGGCTCATCACTGCTTGAAGCGTAAACTGATCGGACAGCGACTTCAGATTGGGCAAATGCATGGTTTTCGCAAAGTCGCCCGCTCCTACCAGCCCCACTCGGATCCGCACTTGTTTCCGCTTCGGCGGCTGAACCTCGGGCTGGATGATCACTTTATGGATGGGCTTCATGCCGGCGGCACTTTGCGGGTATGACAGAAGTACCATCATCGGTTTGGTATTCTGCTGGATATAAGCATAAGCTTCGGGGGCTTCGTCAAGCCGGTATACCCGAGAGATCAGCGGTTTAACGTTTACTCGTTCTTCAGCCAGCAATTTCAGGTATTCGCCCATGTTGCGGTTCTCAGTCCACCTGACATAGCCGACAGGGTAATCCCTGCCTTTCTCCTCGTAGTTGTAGTCATACCTTCCGGGTCCATAGGAAGTGGAAATATAGAAGTCCAGTTCCTTTTCATAGATATCCGCACGGTTGATATGAAGACCGACATCGCCGACCACCACAACCCTTCCTTTTTTTCGGGTCATCTTGAACGCCTCCGAGAGGATCGTGTTGGATTTGGCCGCTGCCGTAATGATGACACCGTCCGCGCCGATGCCGTCTGTCAACCGGTGTACCACATCCATCGCGCTGCCCCCGGACGGATCGATTGCATCGTCCATCCCGAGCTGACGGGCGAGGGTGATCCGGCCCGGGTCCAGGTCTGTTCCAATGACGCGGCAACCGTTTGTTTTCAGAAATTGAACCGTCAGCTGGCCGAGTATACCCAGACCGATGACGACAAAGGTCTCTCCTAATGTCGGCTGAGCCCTGCGTACGCCCTGCATGGCAATAGCGCCCAGCGTAACTGTGCTTGCCTCAGCAAGGTCCAGCCCGTCCGGGACCGGCACCACCAAGTTCCTCGGCACGCGAATGACCTCCGCGTGATGGGCAAATTGCGCTCCGGCACACGCCACCCGGTCGCCTGGTCTAATATCCGTGACTTCTTCACCCACCTCAATCACTGTACCCGCGGCGGAATAACCTGTCGGTTCAGCCGTTCCGACTTTGACCTGAAGCAAGGCCCGTGTGCGAGATATTCCCTGCGCGGCAACCATCCGCATAACCTTTTTCACCTTGTCGGGCTGCTGCACCGCACGCTTCCAGAGAGGAACGCCGCTTGAACGCAGTCCGCTGATTTCGGTCCCGCTTGAAATGCAGGAGTGGTCTACCCGCACCAGGACGGTCCCTTTCAAAACCACCGGCTCCGGAATGTTCTCCACCACCGCCGCGCCCTGTCTGATTAACACTTGATTCATACTGTTCCTCCATTCTATGTCCAGCGAAACAAGGCGCGCAGTCCTTGTCCGCTTCCCCGAACGCATAATTTCAAACTTGACTCGCGTACGCCGTATCGGGGTGATACCCAGGCTTCCTGGAGCCCGGCTTCATCCGCTCCCTGTAAGATCAGTTCCAACCGGACAGCTCCGCATTGAAGCTCCCAGGTTCCTCCCATGGAAACGGCCAGAGTACCCGGCGGAAGCACAAAACAAGCCGTGTAATCCACGGCGGCTGCTGACTCTTGACCCGACAGCTCCAGCCTGTCCACGACCTCCAGCTCGCCGCTTCGCAGATAGAAATCACGCCTGTGGATCACACCGCACTTCTCTGTGTAGCCGAAGTGACTGCCAGAGAAATATTCCCCCGTGAAGGCGTTGCATTTGGCAAACGTCTGTTCGCGCATAAGAAACAGTTCGTGCTCGCCAAAGTCATTCTGTTCATGTCTTCCTACCTTTATGGTGCTGTGCATTCCGGTGCTCCGGAAAAGGTTCCGCTGATGAAAGTCCGCAGAATATACATAAGTTCCGGGATCAACGATAACATCCTGCCCTTCCACCTGAAGCTCAAAGCTCAGCTGATCATTGTGGCTGTGAGCTCCATGCCCGTGAAAGGACAGCTCGCCGCAGCGAATCAAGCAGTACGCCTTATGATTCCGCATCACATAAAATCCGCCGTGCGGGAACGCGGCCGGATCGGTATTCCGCGCGTCTAGCAACTGTACCATCGATGGTGGACCTGTCAACCATAGGGCATCCTCACACATGGAACGACCAGCCTGCCGGAAATCCTCTCGTCCGAAAAATTCGCCTGCTGCCGCGAGCAGAAAGCGAAAATCGCAACGTTCCCAACTGCCATAACGGGCCGTGATCAAATACCTTCCGTCGTCCGCATCGCCGAACATGGGTGTCCTTCCGTCCGGCTTCATCACGGACAGCATGAAATCATGCATCTCCTCGAGCCGCTTCATGAATCGGGCAGAGAAGAAAATGCCGTTGCGGGCACACCATATGGCACTGACAAGCAGCAGTTCCGCTACAAGCCGGTGGTACGAGGTAGACGCCTCATAGCTAGCACCATCCTCGTGAACCTGGACAAACATCTCCTTCTCCATTTCACGGACACCGAAATCCAGCCATTCCTTCGGTCCACTCCGGCATTTACCAGGAGCAGTGACTACAAATTCCCCGAAGTACAAACCTAATCCAATCAATCCGGCGAGATTGGACATGTAATGATTTCCCGTATGTTCATCCGTATTTTCTAAATTGTTCATAATGAACTGGCCATGCAAATACAGAGAAGCGTTAAGACGATTCCAGAATGCATTGTCAAGCAAAGGGCTATCCCGGAAGAAATAAACCGCCGAGATCCAGTTGACGGCACGAATAGCCACATCCATTGCGCATGTCCAGTTGACCGACATCGCAGGAGGGTTCTCCCGGAGCCAATCCTCTGCCTGGGCTTGAAATTCTAAGGCATACTTCTCGTTGCCGGTCAGCCAGTACGCCTTCCCGAGCGTGAAGGCATGCTGAAAACGCGAAAGCTCCCAGGGAACCTTCACGTCAGCTCTACTGAATAGATCCACAGTCCGGATCTTTTTGTAATATCGGGGCTCCCACCGGTATCCCGACTTAAAATCAACATGCCAAGGTAGGTTTGCCCCCAAATCGGTCATTCCTGAGCCCAGCAGATCAAACTGATGGGCGCAGACGATATCCGCCTGCCGTATGATTTCCGCATCCAGGCCTTCATTTCGCAGAAACGCGATATACCGATCCTTATTCATTGAATCGAACAGAAATCGACCAGCCACAGTAAATCCTTCGAAGTGGAATGGATCCAGTACAATCGGGGCGAAACGTATCCGAAGGCTCATGTACGTATTACGCGTTTCATCCAGGACTTTAGACGCCACTTTCAGTACTGCTTCATGCGGTGTCATCCGCCTGAGCTTCTTAACTTTCATAAGCAGGGAGAACATATCTACACGCCTACCTGGACACGGGGCGATTCGCTGAAGAAGCCGCGCGTATCCATTACGATTTTTTCCTGAAGCAGATTCCGATCAATCGGGTAAAAAGCATCATGGTTCACGAGAAGCAGCACGATATCCGCCTTGCGTACAGCTTCCTCAATCTCCATTAATTGGACCCCCGCCTGCTGCAGAGACTCAGGCAGAACCCGAATATGCGGCTCAACAGCAAGGAGGGTTCCGATTTCCAATTTGGACAGGTGCTCAACGATCGCAGCGGCAGGGCTCTCACGCAAATCGTCTATGTTTGCCTTGAAAGACAGTCCCAAGCAGGCAATTATCGGCGATTTGAGCCGTTTGGCCCGCTCCGCCACTTTTTCTACGACATAACCCGGCTTAAAGTCATTGACCACTCTGGCAGTATGAATGAGTTTTGCCTGCTCGGGGGCGGCATCGACAAGGAACCAAGGATCCACAGCGATACAGTGACCCCCAACTCCCGGACCAGGCTGCAAGATGTTAACTCGTGGATGATGGTTCGCAAGACGGATCAACTCCCATACGTTGATACCCAAATGGTCACAAATCAAAGAAAGCTCATTAGCAAACGCGATATTGACATCCCGGAACGAGTTTTCCGCCAGTTTGGCCATCTCAGCCGTTTTGGCATTCGTCTCCAATATTTTTCCGCTAACGAATTGTCTGTAAAAGGCTACGGCCCGTTGAGTGGATTCCAAATCAATCCCACCAATAATCCTGTCGTTCTCAACCAGCTCCCTTAGAATCTGTCCTGGCATGACCCTCTCGGGACAATGGGCTACATAAATCCGCCGGGAGGCCTGATGAACCAAACCAGATACGCTCAAATCGGTCCTTGCTTCCATTAACCATTCTGTGGCCGTCTCCGTAGTCCCAACGGGACTCGTGGATTCGAGGATTACGATATTGCCAGGACGTAAATAGGGAACAACGGCGAGGACAGCCTGCTTAACATAGGATAAATCCGGTTTCTGATTCTCCTGAAAAGGAGTCGGTACCGCCAAGATAAAGACGTCAGCTTCCTCCGGCTCCTCCGACACGTGCAGTCTTCCGCTCTGCACAGCAGCCTTCACCATAATGTCCAGATCGGGTTCCACAATATGAACCTCGCCTTGGTTGATTAGATCTATAGTCTGCCTATTTACGTCAACGCCATGAACATCGAATCCCTTAATCGCCAGCAGGCTCGCTGTCGGAAGCCCAATATAACCGAGCCCGATGACACATACCTTATTAACCATATTCGCCCCTACCTTGCTTTTATATTTGAATTAATTAGCGCTTCCTTAATTAACGGGGAATTGCATTCTTACGACCTGGGTTCAACTCTTTCCAGCTTCATGATCCGCTCCAACTCCTCAAGAAGCGGAAGTTTCAGCTCGCTCTGCTGCAAAGCAAACTGAACGGATGTCAGAATATAGCCCAGCTTTTCTCCGACATCAAACCGCTCGCCTTGAAATTCATAACCAAGGCATCCCTGCTTCGCGATCAGCTGCGAAATGGCGTCGGTTAGCTGGATTTCTCCGCCATAGCCCGCCTTCTGATATTCCAGGATACCGAATATGTCCGGTGTAAGGACGTAACGCCCCATAATCCCCAGATGAGACGGAGCTTCCCCCGGAGCCGGCTTTTCCACCACGCCGCGCAGCTCATAGGCCCGGGGGTTTGTATCCAATCTGGAGCTTGGATCAATAATGCCGTAACGCTGCGTTTGGTCGGGAGCTACCGGACCTACGCCCACTATCGGTCGTCCATATTTTTCGTACTGCTGCACAAGCTGTCCGATGCATGGAGTTTCCGCTCTAACGATGTCATCACCGAGAAGAACGGCAAAAGGCTCATTGCCGATAAAATTGCGTGCGCACCAAATTGCATGTCCCAGGCCCTTGGCCTCCTTTTGGCGGATGTAATGAATTTCAACCACCGAGGAACGCCTGACCATTTCAAGCACATCCAGTTTTCCTCTTTCGAGTAGGTTCAGCTCTAATTCGAATGAGTAGTCGAAGTGGTCCTCAATGGCCCGCTTCCCCTTGCCGGTTACAATGATGATATCTTCGATTCCTGCCTCGATCGCTTCCTCCACAATGTATTGGATGGTTGGCTTGTCGACGATCGGCAGCATCTCCTTGGGCATCGCTTTGGTCGCCGGCAGGAACCGGGTACCAAGTCCCGCCGCTGGGATAATTGCCTTCTTTACTTTTTTCATTGTACTGCCCCCATTTCTAATCCTTTTATCCCTGGTGTCATACCAGCTTCTGACTCTCTGGATGAAAGTATGAGCTATATTGTCATTAACAACATAGCTCATACTTCGATCACGAAGCATGAATAAAATCGGGCATTTAACCCGGCCTCACGTCACACTTTCGACGATAAACGTCTAAGGTACTCTCATACCCACAGCATGACCGAGTGCCTACCATGATAAAGGTACAGTAGACATAACCTTTGGGACCGGACTCATTCAAGCCCTGGCTCAGACTTGATTTATTGGTGATAATAGCGGTACTGATTCGCTTCTGATTTGCTGTACTTTTTTTGATTTAACACGACTCCCAGAATTGACGCCTTTGCATGCTCTAACTTCTCTTTCGCTTTCTGGATATATTCCCGCTTTACTTTTCCGGCCAGAATCACGATGACGGCACCATCAGCCAAAGAAGACACAATTAATCCGTCAGCTACAGCCATCACTGGTGCGGTATCAAGCAGAATAATGTCATAGCATTCTTTCCAAGCCGCAATCACTTCCGGTAATTTGTCTGATGACAATAGCTCGGTCGGATTAGGCGGGACAGGACCTGCCGTTACGAGTGACAGGTTTTCAACCACTGTACTATGGACGATATCCCCATAAGAGCATTGGTCGGCAAGCAGATTTGATAAGCCTACACGGTTCGATAAGTTAAAAATACTATGCTGGGAAGGGTGTCTCAGATCTGCATCGATTATAAGTACGTTCTTCCCTTCCTGAGCATAAGCAACGGCCAAATTGCTGATTGTGGTCGATTTGCCTTCACCCGCCTGTGTTGACGTTACAGCGATAACCCGAAGATTTTGATTCCAACCAGAAAACTGGATATTAGTGCGAATGTTCCTATAACCTTCGGAAATCGAGGATCTTCGGTTTACATTCATGATCAACTTGTTCCTATTGGCTGACTGACGCATATTTTTCACCTGCCTGCTTTTTGGATCGGTCTGTGGAACGCGAACGCAAATCCTTTTTCTTCATTTTCCGGACTGAGCCCAGCGTTGTCAGTTCCAGGTACCGCTCCACATCCTCTTCGGATTTGATCGTGTCGTCCAAATATTCCAGAAACAACACAAGGCATACAGCTGCCATCAACGAAATCACGAAAGCTGTAGCGGTGTACAGTTTTACATTCGGAACCACCGGCTTAGGCGAACTTTTCGGCGCGGCGTTGTCCAGAATGGAGATGTTGTCTACCTTCATGATTAAAGGGATTTCATCCTTGAACACCCTCGATACGGCATTTACAATGTTCATCGCCTGTTCATATGAGGCGTCCCTGACTTTGAGTTCGATAATTTGGGAGTTTTGGGCGGTTTCAACACTGACCCGATCCCTCAAATCCTGGGTGGTCACGTTTAGAGAGGGGTATTGACGAACAACTTTGTCCATGACGGATGCCGATGTGATAATGACCTTATAGGAGTTGATCAGCATAATGTTAGAATTGATTTCATTAATATCGAGCGTCGGTTTTCCCTCGCTGTCCAAATTGGACTTATTGACGATCATCGTGCTGCTTGCTTCATAAACCGGCTTCATGACATAGATGCTGTAGGCACCGGTGCCGGCCGAGCACAAAACGACCACCAATACGATCAGCCAAAGACGCTTTCTTAACATTTGCAGCAGCAGCTTGAATTCCATAATCCTTCCCCCCAATTTCATCGAATGGTTGCCTCCGCTCTAGACGGTGGGCTGATGAAACGTTCCGATCTCCTTTCCGCTGATGAGCTGCACCGCATGGTCCTCCAGGCTCCTCCGAAAGCCTGCTCCACACAGCTTGTCGATGATGCCGAGCCCTTCCTGTGCGTAAAATTTCCGCCGGACCGTGTTGTGCGCATCCGTTCCTATCAAATGGACCAACCGGTGTTTGCACAAGTAAGCAGCTGTGCTCTGTACCGATTCCCCAAAAAATCCGGCAAGAGATTGGGTCGTCACCTGCAGCAGGACGCCGAAGTCCCGAATCCATCCCGCCACTTGATCGGGCTGATCGATAATCCCCAAATTCCGTTCCGGATGGGCAATGACGACCCGAAGATCGGCCCGCTTCATGAAGGCAAGAAAATCTGTAAAATACCCGGGTACCTTGCGGGAGGGAAGCTCTACGAGTAAATAGCGGCTGCCGGCAAGCGTCTGGATCCGGCCGCGCCGGAATTCGGTGGGATAACGTTCGGTAAGGTGGTACTCCTGTCCAGGGAGCACCTTCAGGGGGATCCCGGCGCGTTTGAGCTTGGCGTTAAACAGCTTCACGCGGCGGTTGATTTTTTTGGCGGAGTTCAAATAATGTCTCTCTCGGTGGTGCGGGGTGGCGATGATCGTCGTAATCCCTTCTTCCACTGCAGCCGCAGCCAAGCGAAGTGCTCCATCGATCGTTTTCGGCCCGTCGTCCACAGCCGGCAGGATATGGCAGTGTGTATCGATCATACGTATCAGCATCCATCCCTTTGATTTTTGAAAAACAGCGAAACATTATGTATCATTAAATACGGAAGCTCGACAGAATATGCACTGGTTCCGGCTTCCTGGTGTAACAGATGGTGACGAATTGCGTCTTTATTCCTGGTATTGGATTAATCTATGAATAAAGATTGACTTTCCAAGAGGAGAATGAACCTGTTTTTTTGGGTAAATCGGTTCAAAAACAGCTTGCACTATTGACGACACTGTTAATTTACGATACATTTTGTATCATGTCAAGCGTTATTTAGCAGGTCCAATTGCTCACGCATACCCGGGTATCCAAGGGGGGAAAGAAATGAATTACGGCAACCGAATATCAGAGCTTAGGGAGCAGAAGAAATTGACTCAAGAGGCATTGTCCATAACCCTTGGGATCAGCCGGGCGGCCTTGTCCCACTATGAGAAGAACCGCAGGAAACCGGATTTTGATACGCTGTCGAAACTGGCTGATTATTTTCAAGTCTCCATAGATTATTTGCTTGGACGGACAGAGGCAGCCGCGGCGGACGAAAATTCGGATACAGCCAATCCGGCTGATTAACGGACCTGATGGTAACACGAACTTTAGTCCTATCCTCTCTGACAGGCATATACACGTGACACCAAAACGTGTATAATACGATAGCAAACATATGTTTGCCTGCAATCATCCTGATGTCAGTCAGAGGAGGAGAAATGAAGGGTTCGACACATCTCGCTATAGGCGTAGTGATCGGTGCTGCCGCCGCAGCCCATTATCCGTTTACGCTGAAGCATGCAGCGATGTACATCGCGGTTTCCGCCTTATCAGCGCTCAGCGCAGACCTCGACGGCCCCAGCATGCTCAGTTCTACCCTCGGCCGGTTCTCGAAATGGCTCAGAGAATGGCTGTACTGGTCCGGGCTTCTGCTCGTGATCGTCCTGGGGTACCTGTATATTGCTAAGGGGAGCTTTTATCTCGAATATTCCATTTTGGCGCTCGTCCTGTTTCTGCTCGGACTGATCATTAAAGACGGCATGATTCGTAACGTGCTCGTCAGCCTGATTGGCTGCATATTGATTTACGCCGGAATACATAACGCCATGGTCTGGATGTCCGGACTGGGTGGATTTGTGGGTATCGCCCCTTGGCTCAAACACCGCGGCATGACCCATACCGTCTGGGCGGTTTGGCTCTGGGCATGGATCAGTTCCGGACTGGAGGCATACCTCAATCTGGAAGGGATCATGCTCGTATCCACCGCCGGGTACTTGTCCCATCTGATCGCCGATTCGATGACGCCAAGCGGTGTAAAGTGGCTGTATCCGCTCTACAGGAAATCCTTTAAACTTCCGTTTAAATAGCCTCCGCAGTTAGACGATCCAGCCTTGTACCGGAAAGCTTCTGTTTCATCAACCAAGCAGCGTCAATTTAGGCCTCATAGCCGGCATAAAGCCTCCTGTTATTTGTCCGCCTCCTGCACCTCTTTTTATGCGGGTAAGACAAATGTCACGGGAGGCTTTTGTTCTGTCGCTTGAGCCGGAAAGTGGGAATATGATGTATACGATTCCACCTTTTTCCGAATACTTTTAACTCGGAGGACTCCCGAGGCGCGATATTGTCGTGTCATGCGGGGGTTATCTTTGTCCGCGAGGCATGTTTTGGCGTAATAAGAAATGTTTATTTTTGGTTATATAAAAAGAAATAAACCCAAGAATAGAGCGAGGAGACTGGAGTCCGTGGCCAGCAAATCAATATTGGCGGTATGGGTCAGCCTCATCAGCAACGTCTTGCTGACCCTTCTCAAAATCATCGTCGGGCTGTTATTCGGCAGTAAGGTTCTCGTAGCCGACGGGATTCATAATGCAGGCGATGTCGTGGCGACGATCGCGGCACTTACCTCGGCCATGGTATCCCGCAAGCCGGCGGATGAAGATCATCCCTACGGGCATGGGAAAGCCGAAGCGATCGCATCGGGCATCGTGGCGATCATTCTCGTCATGGCGGCGCTGCTGATGGTGTATAAATCAATCGAATCGCTGTTCGTTCCTCCAGCTGAAGCCAGCTGGATCGCGCTTGCGGCCGCGCTGGTTTCCCTGATCTGGAAGCAGATCCTGTACATGTACTGCATCCGGATCGGCAAGGCTGAGAACAGCCGCAGCCTGATCGCCACGGCCTACGACCATATCGCGGACGTCTACGCTTCCGCAGCCGCGTCCATCGGGATCGGCATTTCGCTGATTGGCGAAGCCTATCATATCCCCTATACGGAATACGGCGACCCGGTGGCCGGGATTATCGTATCGTACCTGGTGATCCGGCTCGGGTACAAAATGGGACGGGAGTCCGTCGACATTCTGATGGACAAAAACATCACGAACGAGCAGCTCGCCATGCTGAGCTCGATCATCTACTCCGTTCCCAACGTGAAACGCGTCGACAGCATTCGAGCCCGGGAGCTCGGCAACGCCATCATCGTCGACGTCAAGGTCAGCGTTCCCAACCATCTCACCGTACAGGAAGGGCATGACGTCAGCCGGGAAGTGAAAAAAACGATCATGGAGCGCATGAAGCAGGTGGCCGACGTCATGGTGCATCTGAACCCATGGTACGATGACGGACAAGAGGCTGTCCCCGCCAGGCCGAAGTAGCCTGGGGACAGCCTCTTGGTTTGTGACAAGCACGGTTCCATCATCCGGTGCTGCTTAATGTCCAAGCGCATGGTCGATTCGGCCATGCCCGCCGCTCCAAATCCGCTTGGACGTCCACTCAGCTTCGCCCTGCCAGAACGGATCGTTCTCCGGCAGCGCGAGAGGCAGCAGGACGGTCGCGCATAGATACAAGCTGCCCGTAGAAATGTAACCCTCGCCCAGCTCCGGCTGATGACCGCTGAGGCCAATGCGCAGCCAGCCTTCGGCGTCGTACGTTCCGGCCGGCTCGAAGCAGCGCTTCATAACGGCCGTCAGCGCGCCGCGTACCTGCGCCGCGTCCAGCCCTTCCGGCAGCCGCTGCTGCCAGGCCAATTGGGCCAGCAGATGGAAGGCGCCCGTCCGGTAGCTGATGGACCGGCCGACCACCGGAAAGCTGCCGTCCGGGGCGATCATGCGCTCCAGCTGCTCCGCGTAACGCTGCGCCCGGACGAGCGCAGGTCCCTTGTGCGCCTCCCAGTCCGGCTGCAGCGCGCCGGCGTGATCCAGCACGTCCAGCAGCATCGGGTGGATGACAAAGCTGTTGTAGTAGTCGGCGTGGTACGCCGGCCCGTCGCCGTACACTCCGTCACCGGCGTACCACTGTTCCAGCTGCTTCAAGGCGTAATCGATCCGCATCGGATCCCAGTCCCGGTCGCCAAACCGGGCCAGAGCCGTCTCGATGACCGCCGAGAACAGCAGCCAGTTGTTGAAGAACGGCTTGCGCGTACGGGTCAGCTTCCAGGTGGATAGCCATCTTTGCTTTTGCTCGTCCGTTAACGGATCCCATAAAACATGGGGTGCACGGAGAAAAGCTTGGCACAAGAAGGCCGTGTCCACGATGGGCTGATGCCCTTCGCCAAAATTCAGCACGTCCGGGGAGGCCGGGTCGCTGGCCTGCTCCAGCGCTTGATGCGTCAGCCCCAGCAGCTCTGTGCGCAGCCGCTGCTCCTCCGCGCTTCCACCCTCGGCTCTGAGCCAAGGGGCGATGCCGTCCAGCAGGCGGCCAAAGGCCTCCAGATGGGTGTAAGCCTCCCGGCCATCCCCGCTGCTCTCCACCGGCATCTCTGCGCGCAGCCTTCCCTCCGCAAGCCGCGCCAGCACCGGACGCGCCCAGCATTCCAAATGATGAAGCCAATACAGCCGCTCTTCCCTGCCAGCATGTTCTGTTCGTTCCGACATTCCTCTGTCTCCTCTCCCGGCTTCACGGCCGGCCCTAAGTTGGATGAAATCGCCTCATTCGCGCGGGCTTACAAAAGCCCCCTCCACTCGCTACTGGCAGCGGTTCATGAACTCGACCATGCGGGTGTATGCGATTTTTTCGTTGGCCTTTTTGGTCATGCCATGACCCTCGTCCTCGAACACAATATACTCAACGTCGCGGCCCTTGGCCTGGAGCGCTTCCACGATCTGGTCGGACTCCGCCTTGACCACCCGCGGATCGTTAGCCCCTTGAATGATCAGCATCGGGTTGACCATCTGATCCAGATACGTTATCGGCGAATCCTTGACGAACCGTTCGCGGTCGCGTTCCGGATCGCCGAGCCAGCGCTCCATGATCGACTTCCAGTGGTCCGGCACGGAATGGTAGAACGTAAACAGATTGCTTACGCCGAAAATATCCACGGCCGCCCGGAAATACTCGGGATTGCGACCGGCCAAGAGCAGGGTCATATATCCGCCGTAGCTGCCGCCGACCACGAACAGCTTATCCCTTGAGGAAATGCCTTGCTCGAACAGCCACTCCATCCCTGCCAGGCAGTCCTTGCGCGGCCCTTCGCCCCAGTCCTGCTCTACCAGCTTCACAAACGAGCTGCCATAGCCTGTGCTGCCGCGGAAGTTCGGGCAGAAAATGTTGTAGCCCTGCGCGATAATATATTGGAACATCGACCGGAACTGCTTGCGCTCCGCGGCCTGCGGCCCGCCGTGCGGCCAGAATACCGTATACCCGTTGGCCGTATCCGCCTTCGCCCGGTACAAAAGTGCCTCGATCTTCATCCCGTCAAAAGAGGAATAGGACACCACTTCGGGCGCGGACAAATCCTCCTCGGTCAGTCCCGTCAGCACGTTTTTCGTCAGCATCGTCCACTGTCCGTCCGCGTAACGGTACACATTCAGCGGCTTGACAGCGCCGCGCGCAAGCACGTACAGGTTCCCTGACCGGGTTACGGTCAGCTGGTGTACGATATCGGCGGGCAGCGGAATCGGCGTCAGCTCGCCGGTGTCCAGGGCATACGCGTACAGCCGGTCTTCGACCCCGCGGTCCGTCACCAGATACGCCGTCCGCGATTCCCGGTGCAGACGGATCAGCTCCACACTTTCCCGCTCGATGTGCAGCCGTTGTTCAAACGTGCCAGTTGCCAGATCGAAGGAAGCCAAATAAGCAAATTCCGCATCATAGTCGGTGGCAAAGACCACCTCCCCATCATTTAGAAAATGAACCTCACCGGCATTATGGACCCGCCCGGGATCCGGCGTCAGGCACTGATCCGCCTCGTCCCCTACCCGGCGTAAATAACTGACGTTGTATGTATTGGCGTAGCTCTTGGTGTATGCGAAGGTCTGCTCATCCGGGCTGACGGCCGTAAGACTGGTCGTCGTTTCTTCGCCCTGCAGGAGCAGCCGGTCCTCTCCCGTATCCAGGCGGTACACCCGGGAATTCAGAAACATCGGGTTATCCCGGGAGGTGCTGTAATACAGGCGGTTGCCATCTTCGGACAGATGGACAAAGTAATGCTTCTCATCCGGAGAACTCTCAGGAAACAGCGGCAGCGGCTGTCCGCCGTTCCACTTCAGCGCATGGAATTGGTAGTTTTCGTCGCCGTCGCGGTCAAACGCCGTCAGCAGATGCCTTCCCTCCGGGTCCGGCTTAACGAAGCTGGCCATTTGATCGTTGTACGTCAGCGGGTAAGGATACGATGTATCCCCTTTCAAATCCATGGCCCACACATTGAATTTCCCGCTCAGGCTGGCGCTGAACACAAGCCTCGACTCGTCGGCGCTCACTCCGAAGCTGCTGATGACATAGCTCTGAAAAAACTGCTCCACATCCGGTTTTGGAAATGATATCATGCCTTCGCCTCCTTTGATTAGGTGTGATTAGGCGCTTATATACTTGCTGCTGCAGTGAAGCTTCGTGTTGGCTGCGCCTGTACACTTTCTTACCCATTATATCGAAAAAACGGCCTGCGGAAGGGCGATCATCCCTACTTTTTTTCCGCCAAAAAACCAAAAAAGCCGCACTCCCAAGGCCCATGCATCCCATTGCATTCCTTCCTTGAGCGTACAGCTTTTTCCCGTTACAGCTTTCCAGCTTCATTAAATGTTCGTATCCGTCGAATCATGCTTTACGGAGCAGTTGTCTCCCGCCAAGATGGCCCAGCATATCCTTCGTCATGGCATCCAGGTCGTAACGCGCCCGGAATCCCCATTCAGCCTTCGCCGCCGAAGCGTCGATGGAGTGCGGCCAGCTGTCTGCAATCGCCTGCCGCTTCGGATCGACATCGTAGTCCAGCGTGAAGCCTGGGATTTCTTTGCGGATCGCCGCGGCGATCGCTTCGGGATCTACGCTCATGGCCGTCACGTTAAAGGAATTGCGGTGCGTCAGCCGCGACGAGTCGGCTTCCATCAGATCAATGATGGCGGTCAGGGCGTCCGGCATGTACATCATATCCATGTTGGTGCCCTTGGCGATATAAGACGTGTACTTGCCTTGAGTGACGGCCGCATAATAAATCTCCACCGCATAATCCGTCGTCCCTCCGCCGGGAGGCGTCACATAGGAAATCAGCCCGGGAAAACGGAGGCCCCGCGTATCGAGCCCATATTTATGGAAATAGTAATCGCACAGCAGCTCACCGGACACCTTGTTCACGCCGTACATCGTGTTGGGGCGCTGAATCGTGTCCTGCGGCGTGTTGTCCTTCGGCGTCGACGGCCCGAACGCCCCGATGGAGCTTGGCGTAAAGAACTGGCATTTCAGCTCTCTGGCCACCTCCAGCGCATTCATCAGCCCGCCCATGTTCAGATTCCAGGCCAGGAGCGGCTTCTCTTCGGCTGTTGCCGACAGCAGCGCCGCCAAATGAATGATCGTATCGACCTGATATCGCTTGGCAATTTCATACATCGCCTTGTCATTGGTTACGTCCAGCAGCTCGAAAGGACCCGTACGGGTAATTTCGTGGGCGGATGAACGCAGATCTGTCGCAACGACCGCGTCGTTGCCGTATATTTCACGCAGCTTGGCAACCAGCTCGGAGCCGATTTGCCCAAGCGCCCCTGTCACCAGAATCCTTTTCACGCGTCATTCCTCCTTGGAAAATTCACTAAAAATTTACCCGATCAGGTTCATTTCTTTGCCGACCTTTTCGTATACACCGATGACCTGCTCCAGCATTTCCTTCGTATGAGCGGCTGTCGGCATGTTGCGAATCCGCCCCGTTCCCTTCGGCACCGTAGGGAATACGATTGATTTGGCATAGACGCCTTCCTCAATCAGCCGCTTGCTGAACTGCTGCGTCTTCACTTCGTCCCCGATGATGCAAGGGGTGATCGGCGTTTCGCTGTGCCCGATGTCATAACCAAGCGCGCGCAGACCGTCTTTCAGAAAACGGCCGTTCTCCCACAGCTTGTCGATGAGATCCTTGTCGTTCATCAGAATGTCCACCGCCGCGATGCAGGCCGCAATGACTGCCGGAGGCTGGGAGGTCGAGAACAGGAACGGACGGCTTCTCAGCTTCAGCCACTCGATCAGCTGCTTCGAACCGGCGACATAGCCGCCAACAACGCCAATCGCTTTCGATAACGTACCGATTTGAAAATCGATCCGGTCGGACAGGCCGAAATGCTTGACGGTTCCCGCTCCTTCGCCCAAAACGCCGGAGCCGTGAGCATCGTCAACATACGTAATGAGGTCGAATTCCTCGGCAATCTTTACGATTTCCGGCAGCTTGGCGATATCGCCGTCCATCGAGAACACGCCGTCCGTGATCACCATAATTTTGTTGTACAAGCCGGATTCCTTGGCTGCTTTCGCCTGGCTTCTCAGATCTTCCATGTCCGAATGCTTGTAGCGGATCACTTTCGCCTTCGACAGGCGGCAGCCGTCGATAATGGAAGCATGGTTCAGCTCATCGGACAAGATGGCGTCGTTTGCGTCCATTACCGCAGAAATGGCGGCCATGTTGCAGTTAAAGCCCGATTGGTACACGATGACGGCTTCCGTGTGCTTGAACCCGGCCAGCTTCTCCTCCAGCTGGTTATGCAAATCCAGCGTTCCGTTGATCGTTCTGACTGCGCCTGCACCCGCACCGTGCGTCTTGGCTGCCTGCACCGCCGCGTCGACCAGCCGGGAATCGGTGGCGAGACCCAGGTAGTTGTTGGAGGAAAGGTTAATCAAGGACTTTCCATCAATTTGGATCACCGGGCCGTTCGGTCCCTGCACCGTATCAATCACGTTATACAATCCCTTGGCTTTCAGATCCTCAATGTTCGTGCTTAGAAACAAGTCCAACGCCTGACTTGCCATATCAATCCCTCCTCAATATACATATGTCCTCTCACAGTAGACATTTAAAATCCGTTATATCCCTTGTCAGTAAAGGATTTATTTAATTTTTAATGTATCACCTTTTATTCGATTTGTACATCCACTGAGGACAAAAATATTTTGGATTTTTTTCAGGGCAAAGCACCTTCCGGGCTGATGAACAGCGGAAATGAAAAACAACTAAACCCGAGGCATTCGGAGTTTAGTTGTTTTCTGGGCGTGCCATTCCACTGGAAAACAGGACAGCGACGTCTTGTTTCCGCCCGCTCGCTTCATCGCCCTATTTCGGCTGCTCGGCCGTTTGCTTCCTGGTCGTCCATGCTTTTGCAAATTCATTCAAATCGATTGATTTTCCTTGATGAAGCCGCGATTCCTCTGCCGCAAACGCCATCAGATGGCTGCGCACCGATGCGCTTGCCGACGTCAGGCTTTCCTGGCCGTTGTAGCCGCGGACTTCCTTGAGGAAGCTGCGGACGATGCCGCTGTCCCCGCCGCCGTGGCCGCTCGCCTGGGACGGGATGGCGATTTCCGTCTGCTGATGGGTCAGAAAATCGAAGACGGTGACCTTTCCTTCCTCGCCGCGAAGCTCGCCGCGCGTGCCCATGATCTGAATCCGGCGCTCCTGCTCAAAGGTAAAGCCGCACATGCTGAACATCGCCGTAGCTCCGCCTTCAAATTCCATGTTGACCACCTGGTGGTCAACGACGTTGTTGTCGCTGCGGTAGACGCAGCGGCCGTAGTCCGTCTCGCGCAGGCCCTGGATGATGCTCGCCTTCGTCAGCTCCGGCGTGAAATGTCCAGCCCAGCCTTTGTATTGGTCGCTGAGGTAGAACCTCGGCGCCGAATACGGGCAGTCCGGCTCGACGGCACAGTCCAGGCAGCGGTCTGCCGAGCCTTCCGGCGCACGGCCTTCATGGAAGTGCATCAGCGAGCCGTACGAGCTCACCCGCATGCATTGCTTATCCATAAGCCAGGACAGCACATCCATGTCGTGGCAGGATTTGGCCAGAATCATCGGGCTTGCCTTGTCCGAGTGATTCCAGTTGCCGCGGACGAAGCTGTGGGCGATATGCCAGTAGCCCACGTTCTCGTTCAGCTGGATCGACGCGATTTCGCCGATCGCCCCGCTGTCGATCACCCGCTTGATCGTGCTCCAGAACGGCGTGTACCGCAGTACATGGCAGATCGTCAGCAGCCGGTCATGGTCCCTGGCCGCCTGCTCCATGTCCAGGCATTCGCCGGGATCCGGGGACATCGGCTTCTCCAGCAGGACATGATACTTTTGCCTCAATGCCTGCATGGTGGGGCCGTAATGCATCCGGTCCTGCGTGCAGATGACGGCGATGTCCGCCATCCGCTCCGCGGCGAGCAGCGGCTCCCAGGATTCGTAGCACTGCTCCGGATCAATGCCGTGCTTCTCGGCAAAACGGAGCCGCCGCACCGGGTCCGCCTCGGCCACGGCCACGAATTCCAGCTCATGCGGATAGTCCAGCGCGTATGGGGCATAACCTCCGGCTCCGCGGGCGCCCGCGCCGATCAGAATCGCTTTCAGTTGCGTCATATCTTGTTCGCTCCTTTGAAGTCTCTATATAAGTTGAACAATTGAACTGGGTTCAACCTATACATTGCAATTATTTGGAATAACGGTCCGCCGCCGACTGATAGATGGCGATGTAGCGGTCCAGGCCCATTTTTTGCAGCGTGGACACGTACGCATCCCACTCGTCAAAGGAGGCGTTGCCGGATATGAATTTGTCGCGCATTTCGTCGACATAGGTCGTAATATCCGTCTGGATGCCCGTCAGGTCGGCCTGCTCCTCAGCAGTGAAGTTGAACGGCGGCCAGATTTGATCCTGCGGAACGACATGTGACTCCGCTTTTTTGGCATTGTCCACGGACGTCGGTAGTCCTTCGGCTCCTTTGAAGTACTTCTGAGTGACGAAGCCGGGATAATAACCGCCTGGCCAAATCAGGTACTGCCCCACCGCCTGGTCCAGATTCAGGCCGTTCGGGTTGTTTTTGATGTCGTCTACGTAATCCACGCTGCCGTCCGCGTTTTCTTTATAGGTCTCATCTTTCCAGCCCATGAAGAACATCTTGATGCCTTCGTCGCCGTAAAAATAGTCCATCCAGCGCATCAACGCCTCCGGATTTTTCGCTTTATCGGTCAGTACAAACATCCCGATGTTGCCGAGCGGCGATCCGGTCGCGCTGAACATTTGGTCGCCATGCGGCCCTTTAAGCACCGGCAGCCCGACATAGCCCTTCTGGTTGTAAATCGCCACCGGGTCAACGTTATCCACTACCCCGATCAGCCCTTCCATCCCTTTCGCATCGACTTCGGTGCTCTTGACCGACATGATGTCCTGTTCCAGCAGGCCGTCCTTGTAGAGCTTGTTGACGTACTGCAGCAGCTCTTTGTAGCGCGGATCGGTCGGGATAAATCGGACTTTGCCGCTGTCTGGATCGGTATCGACATAAATATTTGACGTTCCGTGGTTGTTCAGGCCGAAAGAGCCGCGCAGGTAGTTGACCAGGCCAGCCGCTCCGACCGCACCCCATGCGATTTCGTCCTTCTGTCCGTTACCGTTCGGATCATTCTCCTTAAACGCCTTCAGCATGTTATAAAACTCATCCAGCGTCTGCGGCTCCTTCAAGCCCAGCTTGGTGAGCCACTCGCTTTTCACCCATGGCGTCCCGTACAGCACGGACTTGAATTCCGGATCGTACAGCGTCGGCAGACCGTAAATGTTGCCGTCCGGCATCGTGATGCCTTTTTCGATGATCGGGTACTTCTCCATCAGCGCTTTAAAGTTGGGCGCATATTTGTCGATCAGGTCGTTCAGCGGAAGAAATGCGCCCTGTTTGCCGTATTTGAGCAAGTCGGCCCGGGGAAACGCGGAAGCGTAGAACATTTCCGGGTAATCGCCGCCGGCCAGCAGCAGATTGCGCTTCTCCGCCAGATTATCCTTCTGGACCGTGTCCCACTGGACGTGAATGTTGGTCATTTTCTCGTATTCCTGCCACAGCTTGATGTTGTTCCAGTCGGCATTGGCGAAAAACTTGCCGGCAAAAGCGTTCACCGTCAGCTTGTCGGTTACAATCGGCATCCCGGTCTCATTAACCTGTCCCCCGGCCGATCCCCCGCCCTTCGATTCCGCGGCTGCGCCGCCTTCCTTGTCCCCCGAGCTGCAGCCCGCCGCCAGCGATACCGTCAGCAAGCAGGTCAGCAGCAGACTCCCCCATTGCTTCAGCTTCATCCAAGATTCCTCCCTTTGTTCTGATTCCAACCACGATTCCATCATTTATCCATGCAAGGAATTATCCTTTGATGGCTCCGATCATGACGCCTTTGACAAAATAACGCTGCAGGAACGGGTACAGCACGAGCACCGGAATGTTGGCCACCACCAGCACGGCGTATTTGATGCCTTCCACCTCGCGCTGCTGCTTGATCGCCGATTCGGTCGACATTTTGACCATGTCGTTCGTCTGCCCCTGGATCAAAATTTCGCGGAGCACCAGCTGCAGCGGGAACTTGTCCTTATCTGTGAGGTAGAGCAGCGCGTTAAAAAACGCGTTCCAATGGCCGACCGCATAAAACAAGATCGTAACCGCGATGATCGGCATCGAGAGCGGCAGTATAATGCGCGTCAGAATCTGAATGTTGGAGCAGCCGTCGATCGTCGCCGCCTCCTGCAGCTCATGCGGGATGGACTGCTGGAAGAAGGTCCGCATAATGATGATGTTCCAAATGGAGACGGCGTTCGGAATGATCATGACCCAGAGGGTGTTCAGCATGCCGAGGTTTTTGATCAGCAGGTATGTAGGGATCAGGCCGCCGCTGAAAAACATCGTGAACACCAGCAGCGCCATAATGCCGTTTCGTCCCACAAAGTCTCGCCGGGACAACGGATAGGCCGCCAAAATCGTCATGACGAGATTGATCGCCGTCCCCAGCGTCGTGTAAATAAGCGTGTTGGTAAAGCCGCTGATGATGTCCTTGTTCTGGAAAATTTTCTCGTATGAGTTCAGGTTGATGCCCTTGGGCCACAGCAGCATTTCGCCGCGCAGCACCGTCTGCGGGTCGCTGAACGAAGCGCTGAGCACAAACACGAGCGGGTACAGCACCACCAGCGTAACCAGGATCAGAACGACGTAGTTGATGACGTTAAAAATGCGGTCTCCCTTGGATTCGATAAGCATGCCTCATGCCTCCCCTACCATAGACTTGTCTCGCTGATGCGCCGGGAAATCTGATTCACGACGACCAGCAGCACGAAGTTGATGACCGAATTGAACAAACCGATCGCGGCGGAAAAGCTGTATTCGGCATTCTGGATCCCGCTGCGGTACACATAGGTGGCGATGATGTCGGAGGACTCCAGATTCAGATTGTTCTGCATCAGCAGCACCTTCTCAAACCCGACGCCCATGATGCTGCCGATGTTCAAAATGAGCAGGATGACGATCGTCGGCATAATGCCGGGGATGTTGATATGCCAGATCCGCTGGAGCCGGGTGGCGCCATCGACGCGGGCTGCTTCATGCAGTTGGTTGTCAATCCCGGCCAGGGCGGCCAAATAAATGATCGAGCTCCAGCCCATCGTCTGCCATACGTCGGAGAGCACATACAGCGATTTGAACCAGGCGGGCTCGGTCATGAAATTGATCGGCTGGCCCCCGAACAGCTGAATGGCATGGTTGACCATCCCGTAGCGCGGCGACAGAAAAATCATCATCATGCCGACGACGACGACGGTAGACAGGAAATGCGGCGCGTAGGTAACGGTCTGTACGAATTTTTTGAATTTCTCGGCCCTTACCTCGTTCATCAGGAGAGCGAGGATGATCGGGATCGGAAAACCGACGGCCAGGCTGTACAGGCCGATGCCCAGCGTATTTTTCATCAGCCGCCAGAAAAAGTAGCTGTGAAAGAAACGCTCAAAGTGGTCAAAACCGACCCATGGGCTGCCCCAAATGCCTTTGGTCGCAATAAAGTCCTTGAAGGCGATTTGGATGCCGTACATCGGAACGTATTGGAACAGGATGTAATAAGCGATCACCGGGGAAATCAGCAAATAGAGCTGCCAGTTCCGGTAGATCCGGTTCCACTTCAACGCCTTGCGTTTTTTGCCGGCTGCCGCCTGCACGGCGGGTTGTACTTGAATGTCAGCCATACGACATCACCTCGAATGAAGGATAGGATAAGCGCAAACCCTGTCATGACTGGGGATCGCAAACAAACGGCCCCGTTTATATGTAATATAAAATGACATAACAACAATGGGAACTGAGTTTGGAGATGTGTCGCTTACTGGAATAGAGTGGTTTGGATTATTTTTGGATAAAAATTCGGATTTTATTTGGATTAATTTTGGATATAAACAATCATCTATAGGACAAAACCGGGATATCCCGGGGAGTTATCGTTAAAGGGAGGAATGACCTCATTTTCATAATTCCTTTATTTAAAGTAAATGAAAACGCAATCATATGGCAAATGGTTCGCGGAAAATTTGGATATCGATCACTCCAAAAGGATGAAAACCAATCCAAACGTTGTTTAATTTTTCCTCATCATAATATAGCTTTTTGGGGATGTCAAACATTATTTTGGATTGTTTTGGTTTCAAAACCGCTCAAATTTTGCTTAAAAATACAAAAAAGCATCCGCCGGAACCCGCTCCCAGCCGATGCTGCTCACAAAAATGCGTTATTATTATGTAACATAATCGAACATAAAAAGTCATTTCCTGCTGTAACTGGACGACTCTCTGACGATCAATGAACAGGACAGCAAAATCTTGGTCCCTGCCGGATAGTGCCCGTCCAAATAGTCGACAATCGATTTGGCGGCAACCCGGCCGATTTCGTGCTTGGGCACCGAAACTGAAGTTAACGGAGGCGTTGTATATTGGGCGACATCAATATTGTCCATGCCTACGATAGCGATATCCTGCGGGATCCGGCCTTCACGCTCCACAACGGCCCGCATCGCCGGGATCGCCAGCATGTCGCTGGCGCAGAAGATCGCCGTCGGCCATTCCGCTTTCGGAAGCCGGCTCAGCAAATCGCTCACCCCGCTGTAGCTGCGGTCCACGTTCCAGTCCGTATTGATCAGCCAGTCCTGGCGCAGGGCAAGTCCCTCCTCCAGCATGGCGAATTTATACCCGACAAAACGCTCCTCGCTCTCCATCTGCCTGGAATAGGCAGGACCACCAACAAATCCGATCCGCGTATGTCCCTGTTCGATCAAGTGGCGCACGGCCGCCCGTGAGGAGAAGATCCGGTCGCAGTCCACGACAGGCACCGACAGTCTATCGTCGTTCAGGCTCACACCCAGGATGGCGATCCCTTCCTTCTGAATCAGCCCGAACAGCTCCTCGTCATACCAGCTGATGGCCACGACGCCCTGCGCCCCGGTTTCCCTCAGCATCTGCTTCAGCCTCTCGGCATCTGACATTTCCTCCGATGTGCGGACCATCGCCGGCGGCTGTCCCATCTCTTCCATCTTTTCATGGAAACCGGCCAGCACCTTGGAGAAATACGGATGATCGTCCATCAGATGCTGGGGAACGATACAGGCGATCCGCTTGGTCTCGACAACCTGCTGGGGCGCGCCTTTCTGCGATCCGTGCCATTTGTACCCCAGCTCTTGGGCCGCTTCCCGGATCTTCTGCTTCGTTTCCTCACTGACCGGCCGGCTGGTGTCATTGCTGATCGCCCGGGATACGGTGGAAATGGACACGCCCACCCGTTCGGCAATATCTTTTAGCTTCGCCAATCCAAGTCCCTCCTCTGCAAATTTTGGCTCCAAATTTTACAACTGCAAACTGATCATATCATAAACCTGCAAATGCGTGGCGTCAAAATTCTACGCGGTGATGGCTCCCCCAAAAATGAACCAAATGCAAAAAAGCTGTTCCGAAAAACGGATGAATCCGCTTCGAGAACAGCCCGTAATGCCGCTATCTGTCGTAGGTGACCACATAATTTTGAAGGCCGGTATGATAGTAACCGATGCTGTATTCGATCACCTGGCCCAGCTCGTCATAGGAGTAACGCAACCTTTTGAGGACCGGGGTACCCCCGTCCAGGCCGAGCGTCTTCTGCACATGTTCCGGCGGGACGGCCACCGTAAACTCATCCCGCAAATTGCCGAGGGGAATATCCCGCCCTTCGAGCCATTCGTACAGGGACATAGCGTTTAGATCGTCCATATCCACCTCGCCGGCATCCGGGGTCACATAATGCGTGTAATAAATGTACGGCCGGTCATCCAGGAAATACACCCGTTCCAGCAGCAGGCTGGTCTCTCCCAGCAGCCGCCAAGCTTCCGACGATTCGTCATTGGTCACGCGCTTGACCTGAAGCCACAGCTTCCGGATCTGATGCCCTTCCTCCACCAGCACTTCCGTGAAATGCTTCCACTTGGCCAGCTTGGATACCGAGGTATTGCGGATCACCTTCGTTCCCCGGCCGCTGCCCTTCTCCAGAAAGCCCTCGCTGACCAGCTCCGAAACGGCGGCCCGGATCGTAATTTTGCTGACCGCAAATTCCTTCTCCAGCTGCGGCTCCGAAGGGATATTTTCGCCTTTGGGGTACACGCCGTGCAAAATCCGTTCCTTCAAAATATGCTTGATTTGTATGTACAACGGCCTATCTTTGCGGGATAAGCTCACAGCAGCTCCACTACCTTTCTACGTCACCTGCGGATGCCGTCATCGCCTTGAGAATGTCCTGCGCGGTGGACATCGGCGTATCGCCCGCCACCGTATGGGCCAGCATGCCGGCGGCCGCCGCATAACGCACCGTCGTCTTCGGCGGCAGGCCTTCCAGCTCGCCATGGATGATTCCGCTGGCAAAAGCATCTCCTGCCCCTATTCTATCATAGACGGCGAACGTCAGCAGGTCCGAATACGCAAATTGTCCGCTGGTGAACATAAATCCTTGCAGCGAATGGGAATTGTCGCCGTTCACGAAGCGGTGGGTCCCGGCAACCGTGCGGATGCCGAACGTCCGCGCGGCAAGCGGAATCAGCTCTTCCAGCTGCTCCCGGCGGGTTTCCTTCTCCGTACGGAAGCCAAGCGTCAGCATGGCGTCCCGCTCGTTCATCAGGACGACGTCCGCCAGGCGGAGCATCTCTTCATAATGCGGCCTTGCCCGGTCATATCCGTCTTCCCCCCACAGGGATGGACGGTAGTTGCAGTCAAATATGACCGTGCCGCCCTGCTGTTTCACCGCCCGGGCGAGCGCCTTCATATGGGCGCGCACCCCGTCGTTCATAGCCAGGGCGATCCCGCAGAAGTGAACGGCGTCCACCCGGCCCGCAATGCCGGTGAAGTCGTACGTTCCCTCCGGAGCGGTGTTAAAGCTGCTCTCCAGCCGGTTCGTATATGTGACCCGGCTCGGGCGGACGCCGAAGCCGTTCTCGAGAAAGTACATCCCGAGGTACTTTCCGCCGCGGCCGGCAAAGGAGAGGTCGATGCCGAGCTTACGGAGATAAGCTGCCGCCGCATCGCCCAGCGGATTGTCCGGCAGGCGGGTCACGAGCATCCCTTCGTGGCCCATGCGTGACAGTGCGGAAGCCACGTTGACTCCGGTGCCGGAGAACGTGTAATGCAGCGTCCCGGACTGGGACAGCAGTTCAACCCCCGGAACCGTCAGGCGCATCATCACTTCCCCGAAAGCCGCGATGCGCTTAGGCATAATCGTCCGCCAGCTTCTTCATGATTCCGGTCAGCGTCCGGACGTGCATGATGTTGGTATTGCCCGTATCTTTGTCGATGATGGAAGAATACACATGCGGAATGACCTGCGGCACGCCGCCTTCCAGCGCAATGCGGAGAATCGCTTCGAAATTGTCCATGTCGATGCCGCCGGTCGGCTCCAGGGCAAAGCCTTCAGCAGCACATGCCTTCACGACTTCACGGTACTCATCCTCGCGCGAAAGCCCCTGCATCGGGAAATACTTGAGCGCATTCCCGCCCATATCGCGCACCAGCGCAATCGCTGCCGCTACAGGAATGATGGCAGGATCGGACTGCGCCGCGCTGAATGGGCCGGTCGAAATGTTAACATAGCCCGGACGGCCGCATGGCGATACAAGGCTGTTGATCCAGCTGTCCTTCGCCCCGAGGTTCGCCCGGGTCGCGCCGACCGCCGGGAAAACCTGATTGATGTGGCTTCCGGGGTAATGCTTGGCGATTTCCGCCACCACTGCGGCCTGGCGGTTGTCCCCGGCCCCAAGCCCGATCGACACCGCCTCGTCGATCGCCTCGCCGTACTGCTTCATCGCCGCCACAGCTTCTTCCACGCTGGCGTAGTCCTTCGACAGGACGCCGACAAGCACATGGCCTTCGGCCGCTTCAAAAATCTCCTTGGCGTTCGCGATATCCTTCGCCAGCACGTTCAGGGCGACGCGGCCCTTATACCATCTATTCTCAATGTGGGACATTTTATTTTCCTCCTGTCAATTCACGGATTCGCGATTCAATCACCGTCATGTCATCGCCCATCAACGGCCTTGGATCGATGTCAAAATACCCCTGTCTTACGCCGTAATCCCGGGTATATATCGCAATGGCGCCCTGTCTCAAGCCGTCGTTCACATCCTTGGCGGTCGTTCCCGCCTGCTGCGGATCGATCTGCACCCGCGCCCGGTAAATGGCCCGGCCGGCCTCATCCTGCACGATCGTTACCCGGACCCCGGGAATGTCGTTCAGCGGCATCAGCGCCTGCAGCGATGCCTTTTCCTCCTCGCTCCGATCGACTTTGACCATATATTCGTCCAGCGCCTGCAGCAGGCCGAACGACGTTTCCTTGCCCACCTTCATGCTTCGTCCGATACCATGCAGCTGGACCTTCACCCACTCGATATATTCCCGTTTGCCCGCCACAATGCCGGAGGTCGGTCCTTCGATCGCCTTGGAGCCGCTGTATATGGCCAGATCCGAGCACTTCACGTACTTCTGGAGGTCTTCTTCCGCCGCAGCGTCGACGATCAGCGGTACGCCTGCCCGCTTGGCGGCTTCCCACGCTTCTTCAACGGAGATCATGTTCTTTTGTACGGCATGATGCGATTTTACGTACAAAATGGCAGCCGTCTTGTCCGTCACAGCGTCTTCGATATGCTCCGTGCGCCCCTCATTGGCATATCCAACCTCGACCAGCTTGCCGCCGCCGAGGTAGACCATCGTTTCCACCGGAGCGCCGTACTGCACGTTATGACCTTTAAGAATAATAATTTCGTTTTTCGCGATCGGCTCTTTATGCAGCTGTTCGCTCCGGCGGCGGTTTCCCTGCGTAACGATACCGGCCACCGACAAGGCGATGCCGCTGGACGCCGAGTTGACGATGACCGCCGCCTCCGAGCCGAGAACTCCGGCAATGTAATCGCCCGCCTTATCCACCAGGTCGGCGATTTCCACATAGCTCTGTCCGCCCTGCTTCATCGCTTCCATGACCGTGTCCGTCGGCGCGGAAACGCCGAGAATGCTCATCCGTCCGCTGGCATTGATGACCCGCTTGAGCCCATACTTAGAAAACAATGAATTCCCCATGAATGACCACTCCTTTGGTAGTAATGACTTGCTCAGCCGTTCTGTGCACACCCTCGGAATCTACAAGCTGCGCGGATTCGCCGCACACCGTAAAGAGGCTCAAATTCGCCGCATCCCCGACCTGTATCCGCCCGAGCTCGGGTCTGCCAAGCCACTGCGCAGCACGGACCGTGACTCTGCTGATCGTTTCCTCTAGAGAATACCCCAGGCTGAGGAACTTGGAAAGTACATTTGCTAAGCTGTACACGGGACCGTTCAGCCGGTTGCCCCGGTAAATATCCGTACTGATCGTATCCGGATGAATGCCGTGCCGTTTCGCGTCTTCAGCCACCCGGAAGGAAAAGCTTGCCGTCCCATGCCCAACGTCCAGATGGACGCCGCGCCGCACGGCATCGGTGAGCACTTTCAGCGGACGGCCGTCTGCATCAAACAGATTGTTGCTCTTGCCGTTTAAATAGTGGGTGATGATGTCGCCCTTCTCCAGAAGGGGAATCACGTCCCGGATATCCGGCGGCGCCGAACCGATATGCACCATCAGCGGCAGGCCGGTATCGTCCGACAAACCCCGGGCAAGGCGCAGCGGCTCGAGCCCGCTCTCCTTGACGACGCTCCGGCTGATGCGCGCCTTCAGCCCGACGATCAGCTCCGGATACGTCTGCGCCGCCTCGATCGCTTTGCCGCGGTCGATCCATTCCAGCCGGGACAGCTCATCCACCCGTTGCAAGCCGATCCGCGAAATGTTCATGAAGGCGAGCAGATTCGTCTTGGCTGCACGTCCGCTGGCGGCCAGATCGGCAATCCGGTCGGCCCCGCAGCTTCCCGCGTCGACGATCGTCGTGACGCCCTGCTTGACGCCGATTTCGTCAATGTCATCGCCGTAAGGGTCAAATTCGGGAAAGGCATGGACGTGCATATCGATCCAGCCGCTCGACACGTAAGTGCCCCGGCCGTCCCATACGGCGTCGCCCTTCCCCTCGCCGGCAGCCGTAATGCCGGCGATGATGCCCTTGGTTATGACGATGTCGATTTCTTCTCCGCTCACAAGCTTCACTTGGCGGAGTACGGTCGTTTGCTCCATGTCATCACCTGTCTTTTTATTATAACGTTATAATGTTTAAGATAGCACGGAACTACCCGTAAGTAAATATAACGTTATAATGTTTCAAGGAAGCAGCGTTATCCAAAAAAATCAGAATGAAAGGTTGTAGATCCGCAGCCCGCCGTCATAGATAATAGGATTAGACAAACCGCGTTCGACGTACATTGGAAGAAGCAGAACCACCATCATCAACTCCGTACGATACGGAAAGGGGAAACGGCCATGAAGCTGACCTTGGTAAGACTTACCGCCTACGGGCTGGATTTTATCATGCTTGCGCTTGTGCTCGTCGGTCTTCAGCTGGCGGCCTATCATCTGACCGGAGGATTCCCGTTTGACAGGCTGGTCAAGGGCTATCAAATCGAATGCTGGGTGCTTGCCACGATGTCCTTCCCCGTGTGGCTGTATTTTATCGTGTCGGAGTATTTTTTCGGCGCGACGTTAGGCAAAAAGCTGCTGCGGCTCTCGGTGACCCGCCGGGACGGAGAGCGTATTTCCTTTATCCAGGCCGCCGGCCGGACCTGCCTCAAGCTGCTGCCGTGGGAGCTGACCCATCTGATCGTCCTGGTTCCGGACCCATGGTGGAACGTCCCGGAGCCGCCGTATCCCGCATTGGTTCTGATTCCGAACGGGATGATTCTGCTGTATATCGTGTTCCTGCTGCTTAACCGGGGAAAGCGCGCGCTTCATGATATTCCTGCCGGCACTTTCGTCCGTTAACCGTTGACAGAGCTGGACAGCTCCGCTGATCATTTATAATCTAAAAAACGGACCACGCCCACTGGCATGATCCGTCTTCCTTTATAACTATAATTTTGCCGGCGTGCCTGCAATCGTTCGGCCCACTTGCGTCAAAATGTCGGACATGGACCGCTCGTCGTGCACATCATAATCCTCGATGTTCAGGCGCAGCACCGGGCAGGCATGAAATCCGTTAATCCAAACCGTATATCGTTCATGCATTTCTTCCCAATAAGACACGTCTGTCTGGATTTCCATCTCGCGGCCGCGTTCCCGGATTCGGGACAGAATGGACGGCAGGCTCCCTTCGATATAGATCAGGACGTCCGGATGCGGAAAATAAGGCGTCATTACCATCGCCTCGAAGAGGCTGGTATATGTACGGAAGTCCGTTTCCGACATCGTCCCTTTATCCGCATGCATTTTGGCGAAAATCCCGGTATCCTCATAGATGGAACGGTCCTGGACAAAGCCACCGCCGAGTTCGAACATGCGCTTCTGCTCTTTAAACCGCTCGGCCAGGAAATAGATTTGAAGATGGAAGCTCCAGCGCTCAAAATCGTGGTAGAACTTCTCCAGGTACGGATTGTCGTCCACCTGCTCAAGCGAGGTTTTAAAGCCGAGCGAACCGGCCAGCGCCGCCGTCAGCGTCGATTTGCCGACACCCACCGTGCCCGCCACCGTAATGACCGCATTATCCGGGATATTATATGGATTCATACACAAGCTCCTTTATTTGCGAGGATATCGTTTCAAATTGTTCCTCATTCTTGACGAAATCAACTTCGTCCCCATTAATCGTCAGCAGTACCGTCGATGCGCCGTCTGTGCCGTCACTGAGCTTGCCCATCGCGGCATCATAGTCCTCGATCAGCTGCTTGAGATAGGCGGGATCCATTCCTTCTTCAAAAGGGCGGCCCCGCCGGGCGATCCGTTGCAGCAGCGTATCCAGGCTGGCCCGGATATAGATAATGACGTTCGGCTTCGGCAGATCGCCGGTCAGCACCTGATAGATTTGCCGGTACTTCTCCCGCTCGACGCCGTGCAGCGTTCTTTCGCTGAAAATTAAATTTTTATACATATGATAATCGGAGATAACCGGCTGTCCCTTGCCGATATAGCCGTTCACCGTATGGGTGAGCTGCTTGTACCGGCTGCACAGAAAGAACATTTCGAGCTGAAAGCTCCAGTCCTCCATATTCTCGTAAAATGACTCGATGAACGGATTTTCCTCCACAATTTCCTTCACCACCGGAAAGCCCAGTCTGTTAGCCAGCATCGCAGCCAGCGTGGTTTTCCCCGCTCCAATGGGCCCTTCTACGGCGATAAACGGCACCTGTTTCATGAATGGTGTGACTCCCTCCCTACGGTATGCCAAAAAAAACGACTTACCTATTGTATCACAGCATCGTCCGTTTGCTAGAAGAACTTTTCTTGAAATCATATCCTTTAGCTGCGCAGGTTATGCAGGCGCTGAAGGCCAGGAAAGCCAGTGCTCCGGTCCTGGTTGACGGGCATGCCGACATAACACTATAATTTGTAGTGTAAAGGGAGTGCACTGTATGAAGATGAACAAGTTCAATTATCAAGGACGGGGATTGGAGCGATTCTTCGGCCCGCTTGAAGCCAAGGTCATGGACGTGATCTGGAGCCGCCTGGAGGCGGTGACCATCAAGGAAGTGAACGCCAAGATCAGCGAAGACAAGCCCATGAGCTTCAACACGATCATGACGGTCATGAACCGGCTTGTTGACAAGGGGATTCTGCAGAAGAAGCTTCAGGGGAAATCTTACGTGTACAGCCCCGTTCTGACGAAGGAGCAGTTTCTGGAGGAACAATCGAAAGAGCTGTCCTACGATCTGGTTAAGGAGTTCGGTTCCCGGGCCGTCGCCCATATGATCGATGCGATGGAACAGGTGGACCCCGACCTGCTCGACCAGCTGGAGAAGCAAATCAAACAATGGAAAAAGGATCGGTAAGCCATGTGGGAAAAGCGATCGAAAGGGATGCTCGCCTTTGTCATGCTGACGGCCGGCTTGGTCTACGTGCAGATGACGCTGTTTGTGGTTCAGTTCATTTTCCATGTCCGTATGCCGGCGAACCTCTTTAATGTCTGCATTGAATTTTTGCGATTCATCGGGTTCCCGGTCCGGATCAATGTCATGCTGTTTTTGCTGCTTACCTCACTCCTGCTGTCGCTTGCCGTCTGGCTCCGGGAAGGCATCGCTTCGTTCCGCTGGAGGAAGCTTCTGCACCGCTGCCTGGATCCCGACTTATCGCAGGCGATCGGCGAAGAGCACGGACTTGGTCCCCAAGCTTTAACTGTGATCGATCATCCGGATCAGGTCGCCATGACGGTGGGACTGCTGCGGCCCCGCATCGTCCTGTCGACAGGCCTCATATGCGAGCTGAGCGAGAGCGAACTCGCGGCCGTCATGGCTCACGAGAAGTACCATTTGAGCGAGAGGCATCCGCTTAAAATTTTTCTGCTGACGCTGGTCGGCACCACGTTCTGGTACATACCGATCTACCGCTGGCTGATCGGCAAATACAAAATGCTGATCGAGCTGATGGCCGACCGTCAGGCCGTTCGCGCCACCGGAAGCGTCGCCGATCTGGGCAGTGCCCTGCTCGTGATGCTGAAGCGGGGGACATCCGCCACGCTGGTACCGAGCAGCGCGTCGTTTGCCGACAACGCGATCAATCTGCGCTTGAAGCTGCTGGTGGATCCGCACTTTAAGCCGCCGCTGCGTCCGCCGCTTATCCCCTGCATCGTCTCTCTGATCGCATTCGGATTCGTCGTATTTGGCATTGGATAATGCGGTAAAACAACGCCTTGCCGTTTCATATCAGGCAGCGGCGTTTTTTCGGAAACTTAAAACTACGTTATGTAGTGTTAATTGAAGTGGAGGAGAAATGGTGATGAATTATTTATGGGATAACAAGCATTTTATCATTACGCATTTTCCGATCGTGCTCCTGCTGTTCAGCCTGCTGTTTGATCTGGCTGCTCTGATCTGGAAAAAACGGGAGTGGCATTCCGCAGCCCTCATCTGCCTCATCATCGGCACGGTCAGCACGGTCGCTGCGGTATTGACCGGACCGAAAATGATGCGCAATCCGAACGTAGAAACTCATGCCATGTACGGCGTCTATACGATGTATTTGGCGATCGCGCTGTGCATCGTCCGAGGAGCGATTGGGCTCTGGAAGAAGCGGGACGTCGGCAGAAACCCGCTGTACCTCGTGGTGACCCTCGCAGCCGTCGTCCTGGTGATGTATACCGCTCATCTCGGGGGAGAGATGGTGCACCGTCCGTTCGAGCCCGGGCAGTTCCCTCAAGGACAGATGGGCGGCGGTCAAGGCCAAGGCGCCTCAGCCGGGATGCCGGGCGGGCAGGGTGTGCCCGGGGACCAGGGCGGCCAGCCGCCGGCAGACGGAAGCGCCGGCGCTTCCGGATCAGATTCGGCGGAGTAATTTCCTATTTCCACCAGGCTGCACTCCCCTTAACGGCAAAACAGCGGTCCCCGGTGTATCCGGTGGAGCCGCTGTTTTTTGGTATGACGATCCATGCCGTTGAATGTTCCGCTCACCGTGCCGGATGATCCGCTGCAGGCTGCTTGATGCGCTCTTTACTTCCGTCCTTCCCCGCTTTTCCGTTTGAACTCGGCTTGGCACGGAGGCCGGCTGGCCCATCATTGCCCGCCTGCCTTTCACCCGGCTTTGCTCCCGGCCCGGTTTCCGCTTTAGGCGGCGCTTTGGCCCCCGCAGGCTCCTGCTTCGACTGGGATTCCAGCTTGACGCCGGGTCTGGCGGGCAGACGCTTCACGTACCGGTCCGACAGCCCCATCCGTTTTTGAATAAATTCAAAATCCGGTCGATACCGCTCGACGTTCTGTACTGGCAGCATCGTTCGGAGATCGTATGCCTTTCCGTCCTCAAATCCGTTTTTTCCAGCGACAAACACGATGTCGTCATTAAAAAAGGAGCCGGCCGGCATGTAATACCGCGATCCGACAATATTGTGACCGACGTTGGCCAAATCGTGGCCGAAAGCGGTAAATTTCTCCTGTTTCAAATCAATGCCCATCACATTGGCCACTGTGGGCAAAATATCGATCTGCCCTCCGGTCCGCTCGATCCTCTTGCCCTCGCGCTGGCCGGGCAGGTGGATGATCAGCGGCACGTTGTACGTGCTGATGTGCTTATGGTACGGAATGCCGAGCGCTTTGCTGACGGTGGCGGGGCGATGATACCTTTTATGAAGGCCGAAATGGTCTCCATAGATCACGACTACGCTGGTATCCCAGAGCCCCGATCTTTTCAGCTTGTCGATAAAGGTTCCCAAGGCATAATCGGTATAGTTGACGGCCGTCAAGTAGTCCCCGAGGCGCCCATCGGCGAAGTCGTCAGGAAGGTGAAGACGCTTGTCGGCTTCTTTGATTTTATAGGGAGAATGGCTCGTCACGGTAACGAATTGGGCGTAGAACCGCTTGTCCAGCTTTCGCATCGTTTTCATTTTACGGATACCGACCCGGAACAATTCCTCATCCGACGCCCCGAACCGGCTGAATTTGACCTTGCTGAAATAGGGCTTGTCATAATACGCGTGAAACCCCAGCGCCGGATACATTTGGTCCCGGTTCCAGAAGGTCACGTCATTGACATGAAACGTCGCCGTAACGTAATGATTCCTGCCCAACAGCTTGGCAAGGCTCGGCAGCTTTCGGTCGGCATACGTAGTAGACATGGCTGAAAACCCGATGGGGTAGATCGACGTGCTGGCGGCAAACTCGGCGTCTGACGTATTGCCTACTCCGATTTGCTGGAATATGTATGGAAAATACAAGCTTTCTTTGGACAACTGTTTCAATACCGGCGCTACCTGCTGCCCCTGAACCGATGCATTCAGCACAAAATTTTGAAAGGATTCCAGCTGTACGACAATGAGATTTTTGCCCTTTCCGGCCCCCCAATAGGTTCTGGCACTGCCCTCGGGAGGCTCCCCAAACGGATAAGTCCGGTCGAGCTCTTCAAGTTTTTCGGGAATCGTTTTTTCGCGCTGGGGCTTAACCTCTTTTTGTGTCAACGAATGCGGCTTGGTTTCGGGCTGCAGCTTGGCCGGAAGGTTCCGGTAGAGCAGGACCGCGCCTGCAATCAATGCAGTCGACAGGGCAGCGGCAATGTAACGGGCATAACGAGACTTGAATCGGTTCATCAGCTCTTTAACCACTCCAAGAAGCATAATATGGCGGTCAATCCTGGACCTGTTATAGGGTGTCCCATCCTGCCCGAATGATTCCCGGTTCTGCGAAAAAAAAACAAAAAAACCCTTGGCATTCAAGGGTTTGGATTTCCATATCGCGTCGGGTCTACGGATAACATTTACAGTGTTTCGGCAGCCTGGCTGAGCCAAGCCGACAGCTGGCCGGCATCAAACGAGTCCCCTTTGCGCAGCTTCATCGTTTTTCTTTCCGCCGGTCCCTCAAACATGCCTTCCGGAAGGTCCAGCCCATCCGCATTAAAGATCGTAAAGCTGACCGCATCCTTCGAGGCGGAGATGACGGCAGCGTATTTTCCGTTTTTCAAAAAATGGGGTTTCTTGTACTGGATGCGCTCGCTCACGTCCGGCAGGGCCTGATGGACCACTTCACGCAGACGGGCGGACAGCTCGTTTTGCCACGGTTCTTTCAACGCCTCAATATAATCGACGACTTCCTGACTCATTTATGATTCGCTCCTTTGTCAACGATGAATGGGTTGCTTATGAAAATTTCTGCATCTGATCCAGCATACGGACCTGCTCCTGCAGGTCCGCTTCCAGGGCCAACACCCTTGGATTGCGGTCTTCCTGTGCCCATTCCCTGAGCTCGCGGACATCTACTTCGCTGCCCTCACAGCCTTCGGGTACCGGCATCTTCATAGCCCATTCCACCGCCTCGTCCGCCGTTGCCGACTCGATGACTACGTATCCCGCGATGAGCCGATGATCCACCGGGAATGGACCGGGGCAGACCTCCGGAATTCCGTCACGGCCGGTAAGCCGGATTCGGACCCCGCTTGAACTGGGCTGGAGCTCCTCGGCAGCAAGGAGCTTGCCTGCCTGTGCCAACGCCTTGCGATATTCGGCCATCCCTTCCTCGAACCGGCGCGTGTGTAAAATACCGGCTTCCGACAACCCGTTTGCCCTGACGATCAACATAAATCTCATGAACGTTTCCCTCCTTGTTGGAGGAAGACTAAAGGCCACGATTTCCTGCCCTTCTTATTCTTCCACCTGCTATAACGACGAATGGGAACGTCCTTCATCGACATGCAGCAGCAAAATAATCAATTTGGTGAACCGCCGCACTCCGCGGCCCGCTTCAAGAGCAGCTGCTGCTCACGGCTGTTGCGGGTCATGGCGGCCGCCCGTTCGAATTCGGAGCGGGCTTCGTCCATCCTTCCGAGCTTGGCCAGAAGGTCGCCGCGGACGCTCGGGAGCAGGTGATACTCTTTCAGGGCGGGTTCGTGCATCAGCTCATCGACGAGCTGCAGACCGAATGCCGGACCGAAGGCCATCGAAATGGCCACCGCCCGGTTCAGCTCGACGATCGGGGAGGGCGCCACCCTGGACAGCGCCTCGTAGAGGGCAGCGATGCGGGCCCAATCCGTGTCCGCTGCAGCGGGCGCCTGCGCATGACAGGCGGATATCGCCGCCTGAAGCGCGTAAGGACCGAGCGGGCGGCCCAGCTTCCGGCACCGCTCCAGCGCCGCCAGCCCGCGGCGGATAAGCAGCCTGTCCCACTGCGCCCGATTCTGGTCCATCAGCAGCACCGGCTCGCCAGAAGCGCTGACCCGGGTCTTGAAACGGGAGGACTGGATTTCCATCAAAGCCACCAATCCGTGAACCTCCGGTTCCTCCGGGGCAATCTCGGCCAGAACGCGTCCAAGCCGCAGCGCTTCCTGGCAGAGCAGCGGGCGGAGCCAATGGTCTCCGGTCGTCGCCGAGTATCCTTCATTAAACATCAGGTAGATGACCTCAAGTACGGCGCTCAAGCGCTCCTGCAGCTCCTCTCCTGCCGGAACCTCAAAAGGAACCTTGCGGCTGCTTAAGGTTCGTTTAGCGCGGACGATCCGCTGGGCGATGGTCGATTCTGCCGTCAGAAAGGAACGGGCGATTTCATCCGTGGTCAGGCCGCATAACAGGCGAAGCGTCAGCGCGACCCTGGCATCCCGAGACAGCACCGGATGGCAGGTCATAAAGATCAGACGGAGGAGATCGTCGCCGATCTCCCCGTCCATATTCCGCTCCAGGTCATCTTCAGTATACAATTCTGTCGTCTGCGCCATCTCCGCGTATTTCTCATCCCGGAGCTTGTTTCTGCGCAGCAGATCGATGGCCTTCCGCTTGGCCGCCGTCATCAGCCAGGCGCCGGGATTGTCGGGAATGCCGCTTTCCGGCCACCGCTGGAGGGCGATCACCAGGGCGTCCTGGGCCAAATCCTCGGCCAGGCCCACATCCCGGACCATTCGCGTCAGGCCGGCGATCAGCTTCGGGGATTCAATCCGCCAAATGGCGTCAATGGTCCGGTGCGTTTGTGATGAAGTCACGCTTTTCGTTGCTCCTCCAGCTGCTGCCGGAGCGCGTTGTCCTTGGCGATGGCTTCCGGATTATCCGTCAGGTCCTCCATTTCAAACACCTGTCTCAGCTCAATTTGACCCTGGCCGTATCCGTGGGGATCCGGCATCCGCAGCGCCCACTCGATCGCTTCCTCCCTCGATTTGACTTCAATCAGAGTATACCCCGCGATCATCTCTTTGGCTTCGGTGAACGGCCCGTCGACCACTTTCGGCTTGCCGCCGGGTTCCGGGTAGGAGATACGGATCGCACTGGAGCTAGGATACAGGCCATCGCCCCCGAGCATGACACCGGCTCTGGCCAGTTCTTCGTTATAACGCTGCATGGCTTCAAGTAACTCCGGACTTGGCAGAACTCCCGCTTCAGAATCGGTTGTCGCTTTGACGATCATCATAAATCTCATATTTTTATTCCTCCTTGGATTGGGATGAAGCCGCCGTCTTCCCTGATTCAGCTTCTATCATTTCGACGAACGGGAGAGACTGAAATCGACATCAGCGCTTCATTTTTTAAAATTTTTTATTTCTTTTGGTCTGGATCGTTCAGTCATGCCTTTACATGCCGGATGCCTGCGCCTTGTCTGCAAAAAATGCGGACAGCTCCGCCGCAATTTTCGGAGCGTCCAGCTTTTTCGTATGGGCGAGCCCCTTCTTACTCAGCAGAACGGCGTTCGGCAGTCCTTGAGCCAGCGCACCGGCGGCATGGCGGAAGGAGATCGGACTATCCGGCCCTTCCAGAACAAGCGTCGGCATCGTCACGCGGCTCCACTGTTCAACAGGCAGCGGTTTACCGTCCCAATAACCGTCAAGCAGCGCGGCATCATAGGGCAGCGTGTGGGCCACCGCCATCAGGTTCGCCCACACCTTCGGCATCATTCGCATCATGCTGACGACGAACCCGGGGGCTCCCATCCCTTTGGTCATAAAATATTTAATCGCTTCGGCGCGCCGCCCGCTGCGGCTCAGCTCCGTCACCTGCGGCATAAAGTCCTGCGGCGGCTTCCGGTCCGAGGCATCGACCACAAGCGGCGGTTCGTGGAGGGCAAGCTTCGTGATGGCCGCCCCTCGGGCGGCTGCCTCAAGGGCCAATACGGCTCCCGAGGACAGCCCCCAGACATACGCGGAGCCTCCGGCCGCTTCGATGACCGCTTCCAAATCCTCGATCTCGCGTTCCACGGCGTAGGGCTGGGAATCCCCGCTGTCTCCCCGCCCGCGGCGGTCGTAGTTATATACGGTAAACTGGCTGGACAGCAGCTGGGCCAGCTGGACCTGCGCCGGAAATTTGCGGTAACTGAACGCCCCCGCCACCAGGATGAGCGCAGGCCCCCTCCCGCTCCGGTCGTAAGCGATCTTGGTTCCGTCTTTTGAAAGGACAGTGTGCATGAGAATAATCTCCTTTTTCATGGTTTCTATATAGACGACGAACGGACGAAACCCGGATCGACATATCTTCAAAAAAAGTTTTCAACAAGCTGTTCAGTGCTTCCTTCCCTTTCCGGATGTAATCATGCATCTGTTGGTTCTTGGACGCCTAATTGTTTTCGGCAGCGTATGCCCGATTTCCTCCCTGTTTTCGGAGTGCTGCCGATTCCTAGAACCTTAGGGAATCTTTTTTTGTGCACGCTAAAGCGGCCGCCGGGAAAATCCCTTGAGCCGCTTTTTCGATCCATATTTGCAAAACGATCTGGTGTGGTTTGGTTCCTTAAACAACAAGGAGGATGAAAATTCGATGTCGAATAACAAAATCATGGAAACTGAATGAGGGGGGAAGTGAACATGGCAGAGGACAATACCCGGTACGAACAGGTGAAAATGATTTGTGCAGAAGATTGCGGAAACGCACCCAAAAAAGAGTTCCTCAGAGCGTTTAATGCTGCCTTTGTTTGCAACGATATTGACTTTATTAATGAGAAGACGATAGAAGATATCCAATGGAATATTGTCGGCCATAATACATTGCAAGGTAAGGATCAGGTTTTCGAAATGCTCAGAAAGCTGATGGACAAAACGCCAACGGAGTTAATCATTAGCAATATCATCACGCACGGATATTCCGGTTCTTTAAATGGCATACTCAACCTCGAAAATAATATGAGCTACGCTTTCTGTAATATTTATCGTTTCAACAGCAGTTTAAACAAAACAAAAATTAAGGAAATTACTTCTTATATCATCGATATTTCAAAATAACAAACGATAAATAAGCCGCCTTTAATCCTCTCAGGCGGCTTTTGTTCATTTAACTATGAACCTTCAAACCATCTGCGGCAGTGCCAGCGGTTCTAACGCATGGGTTTCATGGATAAAGACGAACGCATCGTAACGCATCGGCATACGCGAGGGAACGTAATTCCCAAGCTCATACCCGGGGTCATAGACGACGCCGATCGCCCGGTGACCGAATACCTCCCGCAGCTCCGGCTGGGCATCGGCGTCGAACAGCAATAGCATGTTCTCGCCTCCGCCTACCCGGCCCAACAGGTCTTCCCAACTGCCCCGGATGGCGGCCGGAACTTCCATGACCTCCACTGGGGCACCCCAGGCCGAGCCTGCCAGCACATGCCCGTGATGGGTGCCGAAGCCGACGCTGAACGTCTGGGCCGGTCGGTAATATTCGCGGACGAGCTGACCGACGTTGACCATGCCGTCAGCCGCCATGTCCGTTGCGCGGGCGTCCCCGATATGGGTATTATGCTCCCATAGCACAGCCTGGGCATCCGGCCCGTGATAATCGAGCAGCTGCCGGAGCACCCGAACCATATGACGGTCCCGGACGTTCCAGGAATCGGGTCCTCCGCGGACCATGGTCCGGTAATAGTGCTCCGCGTCGGCGGCCGCCATCGTGTTCATCATGGCGTTCAGCTCCGCTTCGCTCTGCGGATGGCCGAGCCTGGTGCGCTGCATTTCATGCAGCAGCGCCACGCTCTCCTCCTCACAGCCTTCCCCGATCAGTCCGGCGGAAATGCCATAGGACTGTGAGTCGTCCCCATAAGGCTCAAAGCAGCCGAACGCCTGCAGCGCCGTATCCAGGAGAGGCGACTCCGTTTGCTTCAAATAATCGACGATATGCTGCATGGATTCCCACAGGCTGTATACGTCGAGGCCGTAAAAGCCGATCCGTTCCCCGGCGGGCCGCCCCAAGTTATAGCTTCTGAGCCATTCGATGAACGCTTCCATTTCCCGGTTCGCCCACATCCAGGACGGCCATCTGTGAAATGCCCGCAGCGCCTCTGCCGCCGATTTGGCTTCGTTATCCTCCAAATCCTTGACGTACTTGTTGACTTCGTAGCAGGAAGGCCAGTCGCCTTCCACAGCTATAAACCGGATCGCCTTGCTTGCGATCAGCCTTTTCGTTATTTCGGCGCGGGTCGTATAAAATTCGGACGTCCCATGCGAAGCCTCGCCGAGCAATACTAACCTCGCATCCTTGGCGGCTTCGACCACCCGGTTTAAATCTTCCGGGCTGTGGTAAGGTATGGCCTCGCGGCGAATTCGCCGGGCTGAAGATTCCGATTGCAGCAGTTGTTCCATATTTCATCCCCCTTTAGGACAGATACGGATAGGGTATCCACCTCCGCAGCGGGATTATGTGCATATCCCAATGAAATCTTCGCCTAGGCCGGCTTCCGTTTCTTTTTGCCTATTAGCATCGCAATGACCAGTATTCCGGGAATCACCAGCTGCGTAATCGGCATCAGCTGCTCTACGGTCAGCTTGAGACCTGCCCTGAAATATTCCGTAAACGTGGGTGATAAATACGTGAGGCCAAATACGGTCAATGCCAGCGGGATGATCCACAGCTTGTAGCGGATTCCGGTGAGGCGCTGAAGGCCGATGCCTGCCCCAATCAGTAAGAAATTAGCCTTCATGCCGATGCCCATGAACAAGAGCAGGACAAACAGCGCGTCGGCTCTCTCAATCACGTTGGCCACCTCCATCATCTGTACGACCATAAACAGCGGATACGTGCCGATGGTGGCAATCTCGGGCCCGAGAACGAGAATAACCAGCTGGTTTAGAACGGTCAAAAAAACAGCTGTAGCCAGAAAGGATACGATGGTGAGCCTGCCGAGATGTTTGCCCCTCTGAGCATATTTAAAATAAACCAGAAACAGGACGGTTTGCCCGAAAGGAAACGATACGATGTTAGGCATGGCCGCCCGCCACACTGGAGCGAATCCGTTCTCCAGGACAGGAAACATGAATTTAGTGTGCAGCAGCCCCGTCAAAGGGACCATGACTAAGATCAATACATATCCGAACGCCATGACATAGGCATAAATCACGCTCAGTCTGAAAGCCGCCCGTGGCCCAAGATAGGTGATGTACGACCCGATAAGCACCGAAATGAAAATAATGATCGACATCGGTGTCCGGTTCAGCATCGTTTGAACGGCCAATTCGCCGATATCGCGAAAATTCCGGGAGGCTTCATAAGCAAAATAAGCGGTAAGCGCAAACGCAGCAATCCAGCCGAATATGCTGCCCAAGTAATGCCGGCACATCTCGAACAGATCCCTTTCCGCATCCAGGCGGTACATCAGCAAATAAACCAGAAGCAGCATCAGCCCTGCTCCGGCGCCAAGAAGCATGGCGATCCAGGCGTCCTGCTTCGCCTCTCCCCCTAACAGGAACAGGGTAGTGCTTCCTACTTCAAACAGTGATAACGATATGGCAATTTCAGAAGCACGGGTCGTTCGGATCATAGGATACTCCTTCATCGTACTCAGTTCTCTTGGGCTGCCCGGAGACAACTATTACTTCATCAGTTGTATCGTCTTCTGGATAAGTCCCGGCCGGCGGATCGTTGCCTTGACCTGGACCTGAATATCCATGCGTTTAAATTGTTCCGGCCATGTGGCCTGCATCTTCCTCCACTCTTTGGGAAAACTGCGGTGAATGATGTCGGCGTAACCGGTCACGTCAATTCCCATCTGACGCACGGCATCCCAACCGGTAGACATCTGATCACGGACTTCCGCTTCGATACTCTTCTCCATTTCACGGATGACCTCCGGTTTGGACAAGTCCTTGCTGCACGTGGATTCCATTAAATTCCCATTCAGTTTGACGTTAACCAGCATCGTATAGTGCGTGCCGGCATGGACGGGCCTGAGCTTCGTTTTCGCAGAGGTGATGATGATCGAATTATGCTTGTTTTTCGCTTGGGGACAAGGAAAAGATAACTCGGTCCCCTTCACTTGATCGGTCAGCCACGACAGCCCCATGCTTTCTCTGCCGCTCAGATATCCGGTCAATCGGTCCCCGCTGAATACGCCAAGGCGGGTCAGCCTCAAGGAAAGCGGAGGTGAGGTTTCTTTTAGGACATCGAGCGAATGCAGCTTCTCCTTATTCTCCTCCGTGTCCTCACCCACAAATGTAGCTACCGGTATACCGATACTTTTGGCATCCGAATGCAGGCTGAGCGCCAGATCAAAGATCGTTTTTTTCGGAAAAATCGATATGAATCTTGACTCTTTCCCCATAATATCGCTGTAGCTTGCACCCGGCAGCTTTTCAGGAGGAACCATTTTCTTCAACAGATCCTTCGCCGTTCCGTCGGTGAGCAGCAGCTCTACGGTTTCACGGGATTCCGAATTGCGCAGAAACAAATCAACCAGCTCGCCGAGCCCCCGCTCTGCCGCTTCCCTGCCGACCACAATCACTTTGGCGTGTGCGACATACAGCTTCCGGGAGGCTTCCAAATTACTCTTCATTCGGGCCCCGAAAATAGTATCGGAAACCATGGAAAACACATAAATGGCCGGCTGTGAGCTCATCCCGGCCGAGCCGCCCGTCCCGGAGGCCATGGAGGACGGGATGATCGTCTGATAGCTGATTTCCCATTTGTCCCCTACTCGGTCGATGCCGCCGGCTACCGTAATTCTCAGGTCGTTCAGCTCAGCCCGATTCCAGCAGCCTGTTGTAAGCAACAGGCAAGCCATCAGCACCAAGCAGGCAATCCGTCTTCTCATCCCCATCCCCCCTTCCTAGGCCAATGGATCCCTCGGGCGCCCGACCTCACGTTCTGCGAACGACTTCTTGTCTTTCGGCTGGCGCATCCGGTTCTGGTCCCCGATGCCTATTGGACGCGTGCGCAGCTTCCACCAGGGCGCCCGAATCATCTGGTCCTTTTGGTTCGTTTTGTTAAAAGGCGATGACGGCATGAGATAAGGTACGCCAAACGATTCGAGTGAGGCCAGATGCGCCATCAGCGGAATCAATACCCCAAGCACACCGACCAGCCCGAAGCTTCCGGAAAATATCATCAGGACAAATCGGAGAAGGCGGACGGACGAAGCAAAGTTAATCGCCGGAAGTGCAAAATTGGAAATCGCTGTAAAGGAGACGACAATCACGACGGCTGCCGATACCAGTCCCGCCTGGACCGCGGCCTGACCGAGCACTAATGCGCCGACGATAGAAATGGCCGGGCCGATCGCTCTCGGCATCCGGACGCCTGCTTCACGAATGACTTCAAAGGTCAGCTCCATCAGCAGCGCTTCGACCAGCGTCGGCAGCGGCGTAATTTCCCGCTGTGCGGCCAATGAAATCAAAAGCGGCATGGGAAGCAGTTCCTGATGGAAGGTGGTTAAGGAAATAAAAATCGATGGGAGAAGCAGGGCGGTGAAAAACGAGATCATCCGGACAATGCGAAGAAAGGAAGAAATATCGAATCGTTGATAATAATCTTCGCTGGAGGTCAGGAAACGGTAAAAAGTGACGGGAGCCACTAAAACAAAAGGCGTGCCGTCCACAAAGACGGCGACCAGTCCCTCCAGCAGCCCGCCTGCGACCGTGTCGGGCCGCTCGGTATTATATATGGTTGGGAATGGCGACTGAACGCCGTCCTGTATCATTTCCTCAATGTACCCGCTCTCCAGAATCCCGTCGATTTCAATACTTTGGATCCGCGATGTCATTTCCTTGACGACCTCCGGGTTTGCGATCCCTTCGATATAGGCGATGGATACGTTGGTGCGCGTATAGGTTCCGATGACATGCGATTCAATGGTCAAATGCGGGGATTTGATTTTTCGCCGGAGCAGGGCGATATTGGTCGTGATATTTTCCGTAAACCCTTCTTTCGGGCCCCGGATCACCGTCTGGGAAGAAGGCTCCTCTACTGATCGCCGGGAACCTCCATCGATATATACGGCGAAGGCTTCCCGCATGCCTTGAACGACAATAACGGCCCTACCGTCCAGGACCGAATGGATTAAATCTTCCTGCGTGCAGATGACCCGAACATTCCCTATGGCCAGCTGGTTTTTGAGCCAATCGGCAGATGCCTTGTCCGCCCGAAGCAAATTATCCAACTTCAAGCGATTCAGGTTTTCCAGCAATTTGGAAAGGAGCAGCGGATCTACCAGGCCGTCGATAAAGCTGACGATGACTTTATAGTCCGATTCCTGATCGGCTGCGAGATGATGGATGACAAAATCCGTATTTTTGCCCATGGATTGTTGGAGCAGCTCCAGACTGTCGGATAGTTCTTTGCTCAGGGGCTTCCCCTTAGGAGAATCCTGATGTTCTTGCTCCCGCTCAGGCCGGGGATAGGTATACAGAAACTTTTTCAGCCGCTGAATAAACAATGGGAAAACTCCTTCGAGAAATGATTACCATTATTTTGCTGTTTCCCCTGTTTTTTATGCATCGAGCTCCCTCCCGGTAACACCTCCGATATCCGAAAATGCAAAACCGCCCCCTAACGGGAGCGGTCACGGTCATTGTGTGCATTTTTACCTCGATGATTGGGGCCGACCCGAGTACGAATCATGCCCTGTGTTGTTAAATCTTAGAATCACGCTTCAGTTCTGTCGGTATGTAAGCAAAGATCCGGTCAGAGCCCAAGAACGATTTCTGCTTAAAATGCGGCTGTTGGCCCTGGGGGAACCGGCGGATTGTACAGCTGGTAAGTCGTCTTGCTGGAATAGCCCCAAACCATCCACAGAATCACATATACCGGGGACAGGAAAATGGCAAAAAGAACGTAGGCCCCGTTCTTGCCGAACGCGTTCAGCAGCTTCACCTGCCAGATGATGGCGAACACGATATTGGCAATCGGCACCAGTGTGATCAGGATCCACCATGCACTCTCCTTGATCAGCTTCAACTGGAGAATATAATTCAAAATCGGGACAAACGCAAACCACGCGATGTCGTCCCTGCCCGCCTTTTTGGCAAGCTGGAAATACGCGCCGCAAATGGCGATATATATGGCTAGGTACAGCACAATCATGACAACGATCATTAAACATCCTCCTGAAATTTGGGTGTAGAGGTAAAAATGCACTTCTCTTTATTCGATGCGTTTCACCAAATCCCTTCTTTAATTGTGCTTTTTTCGACATAAAACTACATCCCGGGACCGATGCGTTTTCGGAGCACTCCGATTTCAGCCGGGCCTTTTATAACTTATTGCCGGCCTGCGGTTTTATGACATCCAGCGATTCGCCGAAATAAATAAATTTCCTTCTCCCTGTCCGGCGGGATACGGAGCATGAGCTGGAACACATTGGAAAGATTCGTTACAATAAGGAATGGAGAACAGTACAGCGATAGGAGAAGAGGAACATGACGAGTGAGGTAACTCAGGAAGAACAAAGCTTTGGCTTCTCGCGGGTATATGCAGTCGAACTGAAATATCGGCACAAGCCGGAAATCGACCGAAGCCGTTTGTTTGCAAGCATGGAGCGTTACACCGGCTCCACCCAGCAAGCCGGAGAACGCGAACATGCCGGCCTTGCGGTGTGGGGGCCGGATGAGTCCGGTCCGGATGATCTGCTGCACTTTTTTCACCTGGACTATAAGGTTGCCTATTCGGAAGGCGAGATGCCGGCGCAAACCAGCCTGATGCCGGTCCAAAACCGCCCGGTAGACGAATATGCCACCGCCGTTCAGCAGTCCTGGCACTGGAGAGAAGCCGGAGAAGTCGTCAGCGGATGCGGTTATACGCTGCTGCTCACCGACCTGGTGGCTTCGGGCCTTATGCCCCAAGACAGATTGCAGCTGATGACCGGCGCCCTGCGGGCCGTGCTGGAGGTGGCTCCATGCGACGCCGTCTATTTCCGGGCCAGCGACAAGCTTGTCGAACCGCAGGCGTACCTGGCGGCAGTGGAACAAGGCGAACTGCTGTACGGCGCGATGAACATCCGCTTTTATAACGTGGAAGGGACCGGGAGCGGGCGCAATGAAGGGCTGATGGATTCGCTTGGGCTGGCGGCGCTCGGGATTCCCGACGTCCAATGCCACTTCTTTGACCTTGACCCTTCCGAGCTGGCCGGCCAGCTGATGGATGTGGCGTACTATTTATTCCGGCAGGGAGACGTGATCGAAGACGGCGAAACGATCGGCTTCACCGAAGAGATGCGCTGGCGCTGCGAGCATCAATATGCGCTGGCCGAGCCGCAGCGCGTCGTGCTCGACATCGATCCAGGCGCCCCCTACTACGCCGGACGGCAGGAGAACAGCCGCTAAATCTAAATGGCCCGAACCCGAGCGAATATGAACTTTTGATAACATCCGAATAACGCTTGATCATGCTTAACAGGCGGAGCGCAGAAGCACTCCGCCTGTCTTATTAGCGTGAAGAAGGAATTTGTTTGATGCGGGTTTTCCCGCCTTCCTGCACCACAATCAGTCTCCCTCCGCCCTTTCTGCGAGAAGCGGCGATCCGGTTCACCAGCAGGATGAGCACCGTCACGCCGGTCACCGCATAGAGCCCAATCACGGGAGCCTGCCGGCTGTCCGTTCCCAGCATGATCCCGTGGACCAGCGCCATCAAATAGGCGGGCATCGCCAGAAAGTGAATGAAGCGCCATACCTTTTTGCCGAGCTTCTTCATCAGATCCGAGCTGATGATCAGCAGCAGCAGCAAGTACAGCGACAAAATCCCCATCCCCATCCACAACCGGTCGCCGCTCGCCTTAAAGGGGATCAAAAGATCCGCCAAGGAATACCCGACAAACCGGTCGAACAGAAGAACGAGTCCGTGAACCATGCCAAATAACAGACCGAACCAGCCGCACCATTGATGCACCATGTTCAGCTTCGCTTTAACCGGCCCTTTAGCCCACGCCCCTCCCTGCAGCAGTCCTGCCGCAACAGAAGCGAACAGGAGCATATAAGAGGTCAGCCCCGCCGCCCTCGTCGTCACCCACACCGATAAAATTTGACTGATGCCGCTGCCGAAATGATAAAAGACCGCCATCATCCCGCCTCCTTTCCATTCTCCTGTCGATATGCTTCGATGAATCCCGCCGTACAGACGGAGCCGTCTTCGCAGACGAGCACAGCCGCCGCGGCGGGATGTTTGCGTTCAAGCCATGCCGTCCCGGCCTGCAGGCCAAGGATTAGCAGGCATTTGGCATAGACCTCGGCCGCCGTCAGCGACGGATGGATGACCGTCGCCTGCACCACATCTGTCAGGCTAGACATCATGGTGCGAGGATCGAGGATGTGATGCCGCTCCTGTCCCTCTCCGTCCAGCCATTTCCGCTTTAGCCGGCTGCTTGTGGCAACGCCCGCGTTCCTGCGGATGACGAGCGAATCCATGTCGCGGTCCAAAGCGAATGGATCCGCTATGTTAACCTGCTGCGGACGGTCCTCCCCGCCCCACAGCATCATGTCCCCGCCGGCGCTGACCGCCCCGTGTGCAATGCCCTTTCTGCGCATCATGCCCGCGAGCTTCTCGGCGCTCCAGCCCTTGGCGATGCCGCCGAGATCCACCGACCATGCCGGAGGCAGCTCGATGCTGCGAAGCAGCGGGTTCAGCTTGGCCCCCATCTCCGGGCCAAAAGCGCCCAGCAGCTTTGCATTAGCCTCCGTTCGATCGGATGCCTGTGAAGAAACCTTCTTTTCAGCAGCCGTCTCTCCGAAACTTCGGCCGTATCCCAGATCAGTCAGGAGCTGCCCGAGAAAAGGGTTAAACAACCCGTCGGCCCTATGGTAATAATCCACCGCCACGCTGACGGCTTCGAACAGGATCGGCGTCGCCATAAACGGCCTGCCTGCCGAACGATTCAGCCCGGACAGCTCGCTGCCCGGGTCGAAGCGGGTCAAATGCTTTTCTACAAAAGCAAACCAGGACTCCGCTTCCCTCTGCTCCGCCTCAGGCAGTCCCTGCGTGACGAATTCGGTGTTCATCGCTCTGAATGTATGCATCTTCAATCACCTCCGTCCAGCATCTGCCGCTAGGAAGCGTGGGTGCGCATGGAGCCTTCCCCGCTGCTGCTTTGCCCGGAGCCGAAGTCCATGCCCGACCGGGAGCGGCCGCCCATAAATCCGCGTTCCTGCCCGGAGAACCCTGCGTCCCCGCCGGAAGCTTCGTCCCGCCACTGGTTCTCGACGTCGCCGCTTGAGTCGTCTTGTCCCGCTCCGAAGATCGGGGAAGCGCTCGCCACATTCCCTGCAGCAGTGTCGGCCGGATTAAACTTGGAGATATATCCTACGAAACCTGTAAACATGACCACACCCGCCATGCCTGCCGTCCATTTGATCCATTTGGAATTTGCCATATACAGACCACCTTGTTTCAAGTATGTTCATTCCCGTTATGCTGTCATTGTACGGGGCGATGGTGAAAAGATGGTGAAAAGCCAATGTCTCACCATAAAGTCTAGCGTTCAGGCAGAAGATTGCTAAAAAAAAGATGACCCCTGTCCTTGCAGGGATCATCGATGGACGGCGGTTCTAAATTACCTCATATCCAAATGCTGATTGTCTCACGATATCGCGCACCGCCTGTTCCGCGGTCAATTCCATACTTTCTCGGTCGTAACCGGCTCTAACCGGGCTTCAATGTCACCGCGCTGCGGTTCAAACCATTCCGGCAGCATCAGCTTGCGTCCCAGCGCATCCGGGGCTTCGTCCCGGGCGAATCCGGGAGGATCCGTCGCAATCTCAAACAGGATTCCGCCGTGTTCCCTGAAATAGATGGCTTTAAAATACTGGCGATCCTTAATTGGAGTGACGTCAAAGCCATTGACCGACACGCGTTCCCTCCACGCTTCATGCTCCGCGTTATCGCTTGCCCGCCAGGCGATGTGATGTACGGTTCCGGCAGTGCCATGTCCCGCTTCCATGTCCTCCATACGAACATCGATCAGGTTGCCGATCTCAGCCGTCGCTTGAAAACGGGCGTATCCGGCGTCTTCCCCGATTTTGGCCAGTCCGAGAAGGTTCTCCAGCACGTCGATCGTGTCGGCATAAGCCTCGCTGAACAGAACCGCACCGCCTAATCCCTTGATGGCCTGGTCATCCGGAATGCTTTCAAGCGGGCTTGCGCCCCCGGCTCCGTCCTCCCGCTCCACCAGTTCCAGGCGCAGTCCGTCCGGATCCGAGAACTGCAGATAGTTCTCTCCAAACCGCTTGCTGCTTGCTGCATCCCGTCCGAACCAAGCCAGCCGTTCCTGCCAAAAATCAATGGAGCCGGGCGGAATGACAAAGGTCACGATGCCCACCTGACCGCCCCCAATCTGCCCTTGCCGGGCCCGTGGATAAGGAAAAAAGGTCAGAATCGTTCCCGGAGACCCGGCCGGGTCACCGAAATACAGGTGATACACCGTAGGATCATCGAAGTTGACCGTCTTCTTCACCAAGCTGAGTCCGAGGATGCCGCTGTAGAAATCAATCGTTTCCTGGGGATTTCTTGAAAATGCCGTAATGTGATGAATACCTGCCGTGCGTGTGAACATCTGTATCGCTCCTTTAGGATTTTTGGATCCGGGTTTTTATTTCGAATTTATTTATCTTAAATTAAAGATAAATGATGTTCTTCTCATTGTCAATCCATTTTTTCGGAGCGAATCCGATCCGTCCCTTTCTCAAGCAAATTAGGGCCGCCGGTACTCACCGGCAGCCCCTTTCCTCTGTAACTGCAATCCTATTTCATCCTATTTCCCTGCCAAATAAGCAGCAACTTCCGCCAATCTGGAGGCATAACCCCATTCGTTATCGTACCAGGTGGCGACGGACAGCATTTCCCCCTGCACCTGGGTTAACGGCAGGTCGATAATCGAGGAATGCGGATCGGCAACGATGCGTGACGATGCCCATTCCCCTTCCAAAACGTCGAGCACACCCTTCAGATCGCCTTCGCTTGCGGCCTGCCGGAACATATCATTGATCTCCTGAACGGTACAAGGCTTCTCCGTGATCAGGTTCAGCTCGGCAATGCTGCCTGTACGCGTCGGAATGCGGTACGCTTTGCCGGTAATCTGCAGATCGTTCCAGATGAACTTGAGCGCTTTGGCGGCGCCGGAAGACGACGGAATGATGTTTTCGGCTGCAGCCCAGGAGTCCCGGCGGTCCTTCATCGGCTGATCGGTTAACGATTGCGTGTTCGTATACGAGTGTACCGTGGAGAATAAGCCGTATTTGATACCGTAGTTTTCCCGGACCAATTTGACGACCGGAGCCAGCGCATTCGTCGTGCAGCTCGCCATACTGATGATTTTATGCTTTTCCGGATCGAAGCTGTCGAGGTTGATTCCTTTCAGCAGAACGGCGTCGCAGTCATCAAGCGTTTTGCTTGGTCCGCTGACCAGCACCCGTTTGGCTCCCCGCTCCAGATGCTGTTCGGCCACAGGCCGCGTCACGGCCCGCCCGGTGCAGTCGACGACCAGGTCGACGCCGAGCTCACCCCAATGAGGCACTTCCTTGGCCGAATTCAAATACCGGATATCCCGGCCGCCGATCACGATCGCGCCCTCGCCGCCCGATACGTTCTCAGGCCAGCGCTTGTAGTTGGTGTCCACTTCAAACAGCGCCGCCAGCGTCGCTTCATCTTTGATATCGGAGATGGAATAAGGAACAAACAAACTTTGTTCCAACGCCGCCCGAAGCAGCTGTCTTCCGATCCGACCGAATCCATAAATTGCTATGTTACCCATAATAGCCTCAGCTCCTGATTAAGATGGTTATTGCCCGTTCATCTGCTGTACCTGATCGACCCATTGGATGAACGACCGCACGTAACGCTGTACATACCTGCGGGTCGTTTCATCGGTCAGCTTACCGCTCTCCGGATCAACCTTCTCCATCGCCTGCGATATATACATTTTTTGAAACGGCATCACATAAGACTGAACGGCGTCCAAGGTTTGCCGGATTTGCTGCTGCGACAAAATCGTCCCTTTAACGCCCGGCGTCGCACCGATGACCCCGGCCGGTTTATGAATGAGAACCGCGGTTTTGGTCGGGGTTGAGGCCCAGTCCAGCGCATTTTTGAGCACACCCGGGATGCCCGAGTTATATTCCGGGCTCACGATGATGATTCCGTCCACCTGTTGAACCGCTTCGCGGTAGCGTTTGACCGGCTCCGGGCTTTCCTCCCGGTCCAAATCCGCGTTGTACAAGGGAAGATCCGCAATCGAGATGAATTCATATTGTGCGGAATCTACAAGCTCCGGGATCGTATCCGCAATCATCCGGTTATACGAATGCTCCCTTAAACTCCCCACCATAATGCCTATGGTTGTCGCCATTTGCTATTTTCACCGCCCCTGCTATTCTTTGAGCCAAGCGTTCGCCAGCGCGATCGCGCCTCTAGCCGCTGCGGTATCCGCAAGAGCATTCAGCATGACGAAGTCATGAATGGCCCCCTGGAAACGGGCAGCGGTCACCCGGACGCCGGCTTCGCGCAGTTTGTTGGCATAAGCTTCGCCTTCATCGCGAAGAACGTCCGCTTCAGCAGTAATGACCAGTGCAGGAGGCAAGCCTTCGAGCTGCTCGCGCGTTGCCCGCAGCGGGGAAGCATAGATCTCCTCTTTATCGCTCGGCTTCGCAATATACTGCTCCCAGAACCAGGCCATGGCGTCCCGGCGCAGGAAATAACCTTCCGCAAACTGATGATAGGACTCCGTGTCGTTGCCCGAGTCCGTCACCGGGTAGAACAGCAACTGTTTATGAATGGCGGGTCCCTTACGTTCTTTCGCCATCAGCGTAATCGCAGCGGTCATATTTCCCCCAACGCTGTCCCCAGCCACGGTAAGGCGGTCCGTATCCAGACCGTATGCCTCGCCATGTTCCGCAATCCAGGTCAGAACCGCGTAGATTTCTTCGATCGCCGTCGGATATTTTGCTTCCGGAGACAGGCTGTAATTCGGGAAAACGACGCAGGCCTCGGCACCGACCGCAAGCTCCCGGATCAGGCGATCATGGGTATGCGCATTTCCGAACACCCAGCCGGCGCCATGGATATAAAGAATGACCGGCAGCTTATTTGTAACGTTTTCGGGACGAAGCAGTCTGACCGAAACCTGTCCGCTAGGCCCTCCCTCAACGGTGATATCCTGAATTTCAACCGGGAGCTTCGGGACGTCGCCCGATTGAACCTCGTCTACGGCTTCGCGCCCTTTTTCCGGTCCAAGATCAAACAAATACGGCGGATTGGCGGTATCTTGTGCAAATTTCAAAGCAGCGGGTTCCAAAACAACCTTCTTTGTCATATGTATTCCCTCCCATAATTTATACTACAATGCGTAGTTTCAAAAAGCATGAAATCACCCGGTAAGGGCCACGGCATCCCATGATGCCCGTCCATCAGGCTAAGGACCTTCCAATGTTGATCCGGTGCTCCGTGCAGCCAAGAAGCGTAGTGGGAATCGACAAACATGCTTGACGCATAACATCCCTTTGGCAACGTTAGAATAGCACATAATGTTTTTCGTGTATATAAAATTATATTAACTATGTTTTTCTCTCTAATGTACAAAAAATCAGTAAAAAAGGCCGTTGCATTTACCCCTGCTTAACAATCCGGGACTTCGGTTACAGTCAGCAGTCCTATTTCCGAAAATGTAGTAGACCGGGATTTGAAAATTGATATAATAAATTGATTCTTCGGATGAGCGGCGGATTCGCTTGTGACTCATTTGACGGCATTCATCACATCAAGGAGGAGATCTATAAGGCTATGATTGAAAAAAAGGTGACTTGGCTGGAGCTGTTTTACGATCTTCTCTTAGTCGCAGCCGTGTCCAAAGCAACGCATGTCCTGCTGCATGCGGAACACGGGACCATTCCCTTGGAGTACCTGAGCAAATTCGTGTTGATTTTTATCCCGATCTGGTGGGGTTGGGTAGGACAAACACTCTTTGTGAACCGGTTCGGCCAGGATATTTTAATTCACAGGATCTTCATGATCCTTCAGCTGTTGTTCGTTCTCGTCATGACGGCGAGTTTGTCGCCTGACTTTGACCAATACTATGTTCCCTTCTTTGTAGGATACATAGGCTCAAGGGCGCTGACAGTCCTGCAGTATCTTCTGGTCCATCGGGCCAAAGCGGCTCATCAGCAAGTGACCGCCTCCTATTTGGGCACCCACTTTTTGATCGGCATCCTGATCTCGGCCTGCTCGCTGTTCTTCGACTCCTGGATCCGGTATGCCGTCTTGTACGCGGGAATCGCCGTAGATATTCTGCTTCCCTTATTGGGGCGCCGGCATTTGGTCAAAACGCCCATCAATACGCACCACTTGCTCGAACGCTTCGCCCTGTTTACCTTGATTCTTCTAGGCGAATCGGTCGTCAGTATCCTGGCCGTGCTGCAATTTAATCACTGGGACCTGCCGTCCGTCCTGTTCGTAGCCTTTACCAGCCTGCTGGTCATCGCCATGTGGTGGCAGTACTTTGATAACATCGACAAAAAGGTAAGCCGGGAAATCCACACCGCCGGCCAAATGATTATTTACGGTCACTTATTCGTGTATTTATCGATGAGTATGATCGCGGCAGCCATTCAGCTGTTATACAAAGACCAGATGGATTACTCCTTCATGCTGGCATTCGTGTTTGGGTCTGTGCTCCTGTATTTCTTATCGACCTCTGTGGTGTTCCACCGGTACAGACACAAACATTTGCGGCTGAAGCCCTATCATCTGGCTATTATGCTGGGGATTCTTGCTTGCTGCTTCGTGATTGACCTGATCTTCCCCGTCCCCAATTACGCCATCGTCGGAGAAGTCATGATTTTCTTCATCGTCTACGCGAAGTTAACGACATGACCCGTTTTATCAAAAAGGCACATCTCCCAGTTATATTACGGGGTATGCCGCTTCTTCATCAGCCCCAAACCTTCAAGAGCTCCAAAGCCTTGGGTTTTGGGGCTTTTGTGATATGCAAAGTCCTCAACATCGTGCGCAGCCACCAAACGATTGCTTGTACCACGCTGAAAAGAAAGGTTGGAGCATCGGCCTGCCCTGATTCTTGACTCGGTTTGTCCGCCGGAAGTATGCTCTTATTAAACTTGAACTCCGGCACTATTTCAGGAGCTAGATCGAATGAACTAAAGAAATAAATGTTATAGGCCGCAATAGACCGATATAACAGGAAGCTCGATGCAAAACTTTAGTTCGATCTATATAGATGCGGGAAAGGATTGGATATGGATGAAAATATTGCTGGCAGAAGACGATATGCGGCTTGGGGAGTTGGTCGTGCACATGCTGAAGAAAAAAGGCGGCCATACTGCGGATTGGGTCACTACCGGCAGGGAAGCCTGCGAGTATGCCGAGGCCACCAATTACGACGTCCTGATTCTCGACTGGATGATGCCGGAAGGCGACGGCGTCTGGGCTTGCCGGCAGCTGCGGAAGGAAGGATACATGGGCGCCATCCTGATGCTGACCGCCAAGGACGGACTGCAGGACCGGATCAATGGACTGGACGCGGGCGCAGACGACTATTTGGTCAAGCCGTTTGAAATCGAGGAGCTGCTCGCCCGGCTCCGCGCCCTGTCGCGGCGGAATTTTGCGCCCATTCAAGGTGAGGAAGTTCAGGTCACCGGCCTCATCCTGAACCGGACCAACCAGACGGCAAGCATCGCGGGAGAGCTCGTCCAGCTGACGCCGCGGGAGTTTCAGCTGCTGGATCTGCTGATCCAGAACAAGGGCATCGCTTTGACCCGGGAAGTCATTTTGGACCGGATTTGGGGACTCGACGCCGATGTCGGCCCCAAAGCGATCGACGCCATGATCAAGCTGCTCCGCAAGAAGCTCAGCGGACTGAATCAAGAGCTGATTCAGAGCATCCGGGGGGTCGGCTATAAAATTGAAGCCTAAATGGAAATGGAAAGTTCCCTTCGCCTGGCCCCGGCAGGGGAGTGACCTGTTCAAAAGAACCCAGAACCGGTTGACGCTGCAGTATACCGCAGTGCTTATCGCTTTCCTCGCCCTGTTCATCGGAACGGTGTACGGGCTGCTGTATTTTCTGCTGATCAACGACCAGAAAAATCAGCTGAACGACTGGATTCAAGATATGTCCTATGCGTTTCATGAATCGATGGAGCATACCGGCTCCTATAATATTGAAGGCAATCTCGGCAGCAGCTATCCATCGTTAGCGAACCAGACGGTGGGCTGCTTCAAGGACCCTCAAGGGAATTTTCTGTACGAAGCACAGCAGCGGATGGGACTGAGCGCAGCGGTCGGCAGCGCGGTGGCGGAGTGGACGCCCGAAGGCGATCAGACGGAATACAAGACCGTTACGATCAAGGAAACCGGCCGGGATGGAGGGCCGCCAAGACACGGAAACGATCCCCGCAAGGCGGCTCCCGGAAATGTCCGCATGCTTCTTGCCGGCAAGGCCGTTTACGATAACGGGGTCTTTATAGGCACGCTGTACGTGGCCAAGGAGGTAGGCAGCCAGTACCGGCTGTTCGGCTGGCTCCTGCTCGTGCTGATCGGGCTCGCGCTGCTGTTCTGCGTCCTGGCCGTGTTTCTCAGCCGGAACATGTCGGTCAAGGCGATGGTTCCGATCGCCCGCTCGTATACGAGGCAGCGCGAGTTCGTCGCGGACGCCTCGCATGAGCTGCGCACGCCGCTCAGCGTCATCCTGTCCTCCATTGAGGTGCTCGAAATGGAAAACAGCCTGAAGGACGATCCGTTCAGCCGGAGGGTGCTGGACAACATGCGGGAAGAAGCCAAGCGGATGACCGACCTTTCCAGCCACCTTCTGACACTGGCACGCTCCGACTCAGATGAGGTTCAGCTGATCATGACCGACTTTGATCTGGCGGCCGAAGCCTCGCGGACGATAGCATCCCTGCTTTCTTTGGCGCAGGCCAAGCAAATTACACTGAAGCTGCATGCGGAAGACGGCATGACGGTTCATGGCGATGCCCAGCGCCTGCAGCAGCTGATGGTCATCCTACTGGACAATGCCATCAAATATACGCCGGTGGGCGGCACCGTCTCCCTTGCCCTGAAGATCCGGGAGGACAAACGGAGAATGCTGCACATGACCGTCAGCGATAACGGAATCGGCATACCGCTGGAGGAACAGCCGCACATCTTCGAACGTTTTTACCGCGTGGACAAATCCCGCGCCCGGGAGCTGGGCGGCCACGGCCTTGGGCTGTCCATCGGCAGATGGATTGCCGAAGCCCACGGCGGCACTTTGAGCGTGCAAAGCACGCCCGGCCAAGGCAGCACCTTCACCGCTGTCATTCCTTGCTAAGTTTTCCGGCACATGAAGTAAAGGACATGCTCACCCTGTCGATGACAGGAAGCATGTCCTTTTTTCACATCAACTTCCGCATATTTAGGTTACAGCTCTCGGGTCATAAAAGTACTGTAGGGATCGAGCGTATAGTCCGCAAATGGGTCGCACTCCTCAAATCCGAAGGCTGCGTACAGCCGTCTGGCCGGCTCGAACGACGCCATCGAGCCTGTCTCCAGGCTCAGCCGCCGGTATCCCCGCCTACGGGCCTCCTCAATGATGTGCGCCAGGATGGATCGGGCCACGCCTTTACGCAAGTGGGCGGATGCGGTCCGCATCGACTTGATCTCGCCGTGGCCGGGATCAAGCTCCTTCAGCGCCCCGCAGCCAAGCAGCTCTCCCTGTTCCCATGCGCTCCAGAATGTCACATCCGGACGCCGCAGCCCGTCCAGATCTAGGGCGTGTATGCTCTCCGGCGGCGACTCCTCCGCCATGCCTTGAAGATGCTCGCGGATCAACGCGGCTATTTCCGGCCCGCTTAAATCGTCCAGCATAATTTTCATACCGTTCACCTTCACTCCGTTGGTAAGTTTCATCTCATGTGCTGTGATCATTGTACAGCCGGACGAGCCCTTAGAAAAAGGTAATCTTTCCGGGAAACCTTTCCCCTTTCGTCAGATGTCATGTTTTCCCGTACCGCAATCGCGGTTGATCTCCTGCTGTTAACCTTCCCCTTTAAACCAGATGTCCTTAAAATCTACCCACCCGGCGGCATTCAACCGAACGCCCTGCTGCGCCGGGTGGGACAGCACCCGGGCCTCGTTGTAGGTCAAATAGACGGCCGTGCTGCGGTCGATCAACCAGGATTCCAGCCGTTGAAACGCCTCGTCCCGGACTTCAGGTTCCGCCTCTTGAAGCAGCTGCCCCACAAGCCGGTCCGCTTCCGCCTGCGTTCCGGGATCCAGCATGCTGCGAATGAAGCTGTACCGGGACAGCAAATATTCGATCTGCCGGAGCAGCCCCTCGCTCAGCAGCGCCTCGAACAGGATCAGGTCCGCCTCCCGGATCCGCTCTTCCTTCATTAATTCCTCCCAGGGCAGAATATGCACGTCCAGCCGGATTCCGGCCTGACCATATTGCTGCTGAAGCCAGTCAGCCGCCTGCTCATGGCGACGGTACGCATACAGCTTCAGCGCCTCTCCGCCGTACCCGGACCGTCTCAATTCCCTTGATGCCTCTTCCGGATCATACAGCGGATCAGCGGCATCCGGCTGCGGCTCAAGGTGAAAAGCGAGGCAAGGTGAAGCATGCGGGTACCCCAGCTCCCGGACCATCCGGCTCCGGTCAACCGCAAGTGCAAGCGCCCTGCGGAAGGAACCGGTTTGCAAAACCCCCGGTTTCGCAAGGTTTATCGTCAGCATACTGCATCCGGTGACGAGACGGCTGCGCCGCCATGTCTTCAGCTCTTGGCGGCGCGCTTCTCCCGTCTCGACGACCAGTACGCCCGGATTGGTCTCCACCGCCCATTCTCCGCCGGTGTCCGGGATGATCATCACTTCGATTCGATCGATCAGGCCCCGGGCCGCATAATAATCCGGGAAAACCTCCAGCAAGCACATTCCCGGCTTAAGCTTAGCGATCCGGTAAGGCCCTGCCCCGACGGGCAGGCTGCCGGGAACCGTTCCGGCCCCGGACTCCCCGCTGGCGCGGGAAAGGATGGCTGCCGCCGTATGTGACATAAATAACGCAAACAGGACGTTGGGCTGACGCAGCTCCATGCGGATGGTGTAACGCGATTCCGCATTGATCTCAACGATGTCCCTGCACAGCCAGGAATGATTGTTGGATTCCTGCTGCACGCGCAGCAGGCTGTATTTGACGTCATCGGCCGTAAGCTCCGTGCCGTCATGAAACGTCACGCCTTTTCGCAAATAGAACGTCCAACAACAGGCATCAGCACTAGATTCCCAATGATGTGCGACGCCCGGAATAACCTTGCCGGTGTCCATTTCCAGCTCGACCAGCGTCGCATGGATTTGGCGGATCAGATGGGTATCGAAAGCATACATTGCGTCCGCCGGGTCCAGCGTCACGATCGGTCGGTATACCGGCAGGCGGAGCGTCTCAACCATATGTCCCTCCCCGGTCGTTTCCGTCCGGTATCCGAAATAGCCGGTGAGCCAGTCCACAAACCGCTGCATCACTTCGGGTTCGCCCGCCTGCTCTTTTACCCATAGAAGCGCGCCCTGCACGTCTCCCTGCTTCACGTATTGCTGCGCTTCTCGGATCACGAGCTCCCGCTTGTCCGCCAGAAACGTCAGCTCCGACCGATGGCCTCTGCCCTGCCCGGCTGCATAGCGGATCAGGCCGGCGTCCGTCATTTTGCGCAGGATCAGCCTGGCGTTACGGGGCGTGCAGTACAGGGCCTCGGCCAGCCCGTCGATCGTCACCCGGAACGGCTCCCCTTCCTTTTCACCGGAATAAGCGCTTCGCAGCCGAAGGTAATCTTCTGCCAATTTCACCGGACATAGCCCCTTTTGTTCAGTTGAAAAAATGGTATGCATCCAACATACAAATTTTGCTGGCGCATTTCAATCCCACTGGCCGGGCTTTTCTGAAGGGAACAAAAAGGCAGCCTTCGGGCTCCTCAGCCCATCAGACTGCCTGTCTGTATATTTTGTGGTTGTACGTGGTTGTACGCGGTTGTTACGCCAACTACTTCAGCAGCTCCACCGCCTGCGTATCCTGAATCGGCATCCATATCTGCTTCACCTTAATGGTCAGCGGCTGCGGATAGTCTACCGCATCCTTGCCGAAGTTGTAATCGTAATCGTCTCCCATCGTGTCTTTCTTGTTGGACCAGCTATGTCCACCTTGGGAATATCCTTCAGGAGACTGCCTTTTGTGGACGTTGCCGTCGGCATCGGTGAAGCTGTCCTCCAGCGACAACGACAGGCTCTCGCCGGCATAGGCGTGTTCGAGCTCGCGGTGAATCAGCACCTCGCCAGGGCCAGCCGTCCGGGTGTATGAAATCAGGGTAAACCGGTCGTCCGGCGCTTCCACAATCTGCTTCTTCTTCAGGTCGATCACGATTTGCAGCTGGTCCTTGTCCACCGCAGCCGTGCCCTCCGTCTTGAGCCTAATGGAATCATACCGGGCGTATTTCTGGCCGCTGCCGTACATCAGCATCGCGTCCGTCCCCACCGTGAGGGCCTCCGAATTGTCCCGAGAGTACCACTTCGGATAATACAGCTTTTCGATTTCGTCTCCGACTTTCCCGATGAGCACCGGACTGAGCAGCCGGAATACTTGTTTCCCATTCGCCTGATCATAGTCCAGGTCGACATACGTGTGCAGCGGCGTATAGATGACCTGAGTCACATGAATCTGCTGGCCGCCTACGGTCAGTGTCCGGTCTGGGTGCAGCACGCGCTCTTTGTCCTTGAACATGCCGGGATCGAGCTCAAACGAAATGTCGAACGCCGTGCGGTATTTATTGGAGCTGGACATGAGCGCTTCGTTTGACGTCTCCGTCAAGGTCACATGAAACTTGGCATCCTTGGTATAGTGAACGGACGGGTCCAGGGGCACGGTGTAAATAAAATGATTGGCTCCATTCGCCGGAATTCTATTGCTGCCACTTCCCGCCAATTCCACCGACGCTCCTTTGGACGGGGCTTCCACGCCGCCAAGTTCAAGGGCTACGTCCGCGTTGATGACCTCTTTATCCGTTTGGTTGCGGACACCGAACAGCACATAGGCCATCCGGCCATCCGTGACGGCACCGTCCACCTCTACGCGATACCCTTTTTGTTCGACGCTTTCGGCAATCGGCTTGACGAGCCCCCGGTCCATTGCGCTCGCCAGACCCTCCACCGTGGTTGATCGGTACGGCTCCAGCATAGCCTGGCTCGGAATCCCCGCCGTCTGCTTCGGCGCCGGCTCCTCCCGTTGGGCCAAGCTGCCGATCGAGTAATTGATAATTAGCAGGGCCGCCGCGAGCGCCATAACCGTCCCCGTACTCCAAAAATAGAAACGCCGCTTCTCACGCATTTTTCCTCTCTCCATTCCTTTGCGCATAGCCAAAGTCAATTTCATCTCAGGCAACGTTTCCGCATGCTTGTTTACTTCATAGGCATCCTGCAGCAGAATGCGCTGTTCTTTTTCGGGCATAACCTGTCCCTCCCTTCTGCTCAGCCTCTACATATATTTCCGGAGCTGCTTCAGGCCTTCCCGCAGCCAAGTCTTGATCGTTCCTTCCGGCTTGCCCAGCACCTTCGCGATTTCCACGGACGTCATGTCCTGGTAATATTTCAGCATGACGACATGCCGGTACTTCGGCTTCATCCGCTCCAGCGCGCGCTGCAGGTCGATCCGCTCGCTGCTTTTCATCTCCTGCACGGCCCCTTCCTGCGGCACCTCCACCGGAAACACCCGTTTCTTCCGCCGCAGCTCGTCCATGCAGCAGTTGATCGTGATGCGGACGAGCCACGGGGTGAAGGACTGCGGGTCCTTCAGCTTCTTCCGCTTCACCCACGCCCGGTATGATGCCTCCTGCACAGCTTCCAGCGCGTCGGCTTCACTGCGCAAATAACTGTAGGCGATGGAATACAATTTTCGCTGCTCGGCGGTCAGACGCTCAAAAAACGCTTCTGCTTCCGTCAGCGTGGTTCTATTCATATGGATCTCGCTCCATGTACTATCAGCATTCAGCGTCCCCACTCCCCCCTCTGTATCTCTACAACCCGTTCACCGACGGGTCTCTTGGCGGCCGCTCTATAATATAGACGCGCGAGATTGGAAAATCGATTGAATATTTTTTAAGTAACGGAATCTCGTAAGCATGTCCCGCTCCAGTACGACGAAGTCTTGGCTCGAATGAAGCATGCGCGTCCGTTACGTACGATTTCTTTTCAAAAAACAGTTGCTCATTACGTAACGTCATGTGATGTAATGAGTATGGAGGTGTGATGCATGCATAATGACGACACAACTTATTTGGTCGGAGAAATATCCGCAGCTACCGGCGTAACGGTACGGACCCTTCAGCACTATGACAATATCGGGCTGCTGCCCACAACCGGCCGTACGGCAGGCGGACGGCGGTATTATACGAAGGATGACCTCCTCTGCTTGGAGCAGATCATTTTTTACAAATCTCTAGGGCTCTCTCTTCAAGAAATCCGCGACAAAGTCATCCAGCGTCCCGACTCATCGCAGATCGAACAAATTCTGCAAGAGCAGGAACTGGCGCTTTACCGAAAAATAGAAGAAGCACATGCAGGCATTGCCGCGATCGAAGCCCACCGAACGGCGGTCGCGGCCGGGAATGATGCGCCGTGGCAGCTTTTGGCCTTTTTTATCCGGTGTTTCAACAACAGCAGCTTGGTTGATTGGAAACAATATGCTTTTAGCGAAACCCAAAAAGAAATTTTTGGCAGACGATTTGCCACGGAACAAAGTGCATTCGATTTGTATCATACCTGGAGACGGCTGGCTTTAAAAGCCGTTACGCTGGAGCTGGCAGGCGCAGGGCCGGAAGAGTCCGCTGCACAAGAGGTGGCCAAGGCTTGGTGCACCATGGTGCAAGAGGCAACTGGCGGAGAAAGCGAACAAGTGGATGCGTTTGTACAAATGCAAGGTGAACGGGCATCTTGGCCGGAGGGCGACCGGGAACTTTTCGTGGCATCCCAAGCTTTTATCGACAAGGCGGTAAATCATTATTTATCGGGTCAATCATCAGGCGACAAGGACGGTGGAAACAGCCGTGAATCATAAAAATTACGAGCCCACCCGGGAATCCCTCAACGGTCACCCGCTTCCGCAATGGTTTGACGAAGCAAAATTCGGCATCTTTATACACTGGGGTCCCTATTCCGTACCTGGTTTTGCACCCGTAGGTAACTTTGCGGATACTTTAAAGACCGATTATGAACGGGCAATGCTCGTCTACCCGTACGCTGAAGGCTACTGGAATGCGATCAAAGACCAGACCACACCGTCTGCGCGTTATCATCAAGCCGTATATGGCAGCATGCCCTACCAAGGATTTAAACCGCTGTTCATGGACGGAGTGAAACAATGGGACCCCATAGCTTGGGCCAAAATTTTCAGGAATGCCGGTGCACAATACGTCGTGATCGTCTCGAAGCACCATGACGGATTTTGCCTATGGCCAACGAAGGTGACCAACCCGCATGAGCCGCACTGGTTTAGCGAGCGCGAGATCATCGGCGAATTAGCAGACGCTGTACGCAGCGAAGGCCTGCGCTTTGGCATCTACTATTCGGGTGGGATCGACTGGACTTTTCGGAGAAGGATTTCAAGAACGTTTATGGACTACTCCTTTTCCACACCCGGGGGCGGTTATGCAGCATACGCCGACGCCCAGATCCGCGAACTGATTTCCCGGTACCGCCCTGATATTCTATGGAACGATATATGCTGGCCAGGGAACGAAGACTCCCTTTTTCGATTGTTCGCCTACTACTATAACGCTGTACCCGAAGGCGTGGTCAATGACCGCTGGAAGTATTCAACTTCCGCTAACAAGTTGTTAAGTCTCAAACCTGTACGCGCAGTGATGGACATGATGATCAAACGAATGATCATGAACAATCCGGATATTCATTCTGCCCTGGCGCAGCCTGCGATCCCCCATAGCGATTTTTCGACTCCGGAATATACCAAATACAAGGAAATACAACCCGAAAAATGGGAGATGACCCGCGGAATCGGCCATTCATTCGGTTACAACCGCAATGAGCAGGATGAAGACTATTCATCCTTTGAAACATTGCTTTACGATTTTATAGATGCCCTGTCTAAAAACGGAAACCTGCTGCTGAATGTAGGTCCGCGCGGCGAGGATGCTCAAATTCCTCCCGAGCAGTTAAGCCGGTTGTCCAAATTTGGGGATTGGTTACAACGGAATGGGGAGGCCGTATATGGTACGCGTCCCTGGATCCGTGCGGAAGCGGAAACAGAAAACGGTGAAACGATCCGGTTTACGCGAAAGGACAACCGGCTGTATCTGATCATTTTGGGGCGTCCTAACGGAATAACCGTCAAGGTAAAGGAATTTTTCTGTGAAGGCACAGCAAATCTGCTAACGGATGGCAGTCCTGTTCAACTGAAGCGGGAAGGCGAGGATATGAACCTCATTTTCAAACACCGGCTTGAACATATTATCGTTCCTGTCATCGTAATAGAAGGAGAGCATGACGATGGAACGCAATGATTGCGCTTGTTGGTGCTGCGGGCGCGGACCTTGCAGTCAGTGAGGGATGAATGGAAACGAATCTGCGTTGTAGAAATGTCCTTTTAGCTGAACTTGTCAACAAGTTTAAGTTTTAAAGTAGCAGACGAGTGTTTGAATTGGTGAGCCACTTTGGCTTTGCGCGCAGCGCAAAACAAGAGAGCGAAGCAAGTCAAACAGGAGTTGGTAAAGTCCAACTCACAAATAAGCAGCTCTTTATGAGTGCGTAAGGCTGTCGGGAACATGCCCAACAGCCTTTTCAACCATATTATTAAAAGCGACACTCCCTCATATTCTTCAAAACAAACATATCATCAATCACTCGTAACCTCATTACCTCTCTTCATCCATTCCACCATCTCCAAATAATGCCGGTTATACATAATCCCCAGCACATTGCCAAAAGGGTCCGTTACCGAAGCCGTAACGAATCCCTCGCCACGCGGAGTAATTGGTTCGTATTGCTTCGCGCCCATCTCCAGCAATTTCGTAAACGCGGCTTCCACATCATCAACATGCCAGTACATGATGGCACCGCCTGGACCCGGCACCGCTTGCGAAGGAGCATAACGGCGGCTGATCAGACCCAACTCATGCTGGTAGTCCCCAATGCGGAACTCGGCATAGGCAAGCTCGCCAGACGATCCGGTGCGTTTGAAGTACGGGGAGATCCCGAGCACCTCCGAATACCACGACACCGCTGCCTCCATATCGTCTGCCCAATAATTAATCGTCGCCATGCCTCTTAACGTTTGTTTTTCGATCATGTTTATTTTCCTCCTCCGTTTGTTCCCTCATCATCTACGGCCATTATAGGAGGCAAAAGCTGACAACTGTACGTCATGGTTTTAATAAAGCAAAAAAACACCTCCAGGTGATGTCCATATCTCACGATATGGCTGTCATCACGTGAAGGTGTCACGCTGCGCCTCGGGGATTCTCATAAAAACCCGGTCAGCTTTTCATAGATTTTCAGCAGCTGCTGCCTTTCTTCCTCGGTCAATTTTTCAAAAAGATTTCTGCGCAAAATTTGCCCGTCCTGATTCGCCTTTTGAACGATGTCGAGACCCTTGTCCGTAATCCCCAAATAGATGATACGACGATCCTTCTCATCGACGATTCGAACGGCTAACTGCTTCTGCACGAGTTTTTCCGATAGATGGGTCAGCGTCGGCGGGGTCAGCCCCAGAGCCTTGGCGATATCCGAAGGCCGGCTGTTCCCATGGTGCTGCAGGTGAGCCAGAACGAGAATATGGGAAATTCCAAGATCCTCGTTGAACAATTTCCCCCACTGGATGATGAGGTTGTTTGTCACTTTATCCATATTGTGAATGATTTCAAAAATCGTCTGTTCTTCCATCAGGCAAATCCCCGCTTTCTGCAAGTCAAAGCCTCTAATCTGCATTAGAGGCCTTCATTATCATACATGCTTTTCAGCCGGGAATCCACCGTTCCTGGCAGCCCGTGAAGCCTGCGGCGCAGGACGAATCCCGCTTTTAACGCAATTTAATGGAGCCCCCGTCCACCATAAAGGTTTGACCTGTAATATAGTCGGCGTCGCTGCTGGCCAGAAACACCGCGACACGGCCGATGTCCTGCTCGGGATCGCCGAGCCGGCGCAGAGGAATTTTATTCAGCATCGCCTCGTATAGCTCCGGAGCATTCTCGCGCCACTGTTCCACGCCCGGCGTCAGTGCGATCGGGGAAATCAGATTGACGTTAATTCCTTCCGGACCCCATTCATTGGCCGCAACACGCGACACGCCCCGGATCGCTTCTTTGGCGGCAGCATACGACGTCTGCGTGACCTGCCCGTCAATGCCCGCACCGGATGCAAAGTTGATGACCTTGCCTTTCGTTTTCTTCAGTTCCGGATACGCCGCCTGCATGAAATGAACGGTAGGATAAAAGCCTGTTCCGAAGGATAAATCAAAAAGCTCCTGCGTTGTTTCCATAAAAGGCGCCTGTCTCGATACATGTGCATTATTCACCAGAATATCCAGCTTGCCGAAGCGCTTGACCACGTCGGCCACGATTTCATGCGCGCTCTCCTGCTTGGAAATATCCTTGATGAACAGCATTCCCTCTGTATATTGGTTAATCTCGGCCAGCGTCTCTTTCCCTTTCTCCTCATTCACGTCGACGATCGCAATATGTGCGCCTTCCTTAGCCATAGCCAGCGCCATGCCTTTGCCGATGCCTGATGCACTGCCGGTAATGATACCGACCTTCCCTTGTAATTTCATGCTGCTTCCTCTTTTCGTTATATATTTAGTTATCTAAATATTTTATATCTAAATAATAACAAACCTCAGAGCAGCCTGCAAGTTGGTAGAAACTGCATCACCTCATAAAATAGTGCATTAACGTAATGTCATAGAAGGCAGACCGCCTTTTATCAGGAGTTATTGTGGCGTTTATAGAATGTTTCCCTCTGCTGAAAATCTATTAATCTAGAGAACAAAGCAACCGCCCCCCATACACTGGGTTGCGGTTGCGTGATGGTACATCAGCTCAGCGTTACCCTTATTTGCGCTGTCTGTTCTGCGTGGGCAGTCGATAAGCCCTATTGCTGCTGCATCTTATTTTTCCGGATGAAGATCGGCATCCGGCAGGACCTTCCAGCGCTGCCGCGGCTCACCGGCGGCCGGGTCGCCCAGCTGCAGCTTTGTCCCATCGGCCGATACCTCCAGCGCCTGTCCGTTATGCACGGAGAATACCGTGACGACAGCGTCTCCTTGGTCCTCCACTCGCCAGCGCTGGTTGTTGTAGCCGAGGTAGTCGTACAGCTGCAGCCGGCCCTGCCCCGTGTCGAGGTCCAGCGCTTTGCCCGCTTGGGTCCGGATGGACCATGTCCCGTCCCCGTTAGGGACGAAAACCCATGCCTGCGGGGAAGCCCCTTCAGGGCCGCCCACCGTTACCGGTTCGCCGTTTTGCGATTCCGCAGCAAACAGTGCAAGGCCGGAGGCCGCGTTCACCAGCGTCGTTTCGGCCAGCTTGGCATCAGCCATTCCGCTGACCGTCACCTGCTGGTAAAACGCCTGCCCGCCGAACACGTTCACGCCGAAGTGCCCCTCAGCAAACGTGCCGTCCTTCACATCGAAGACTTGCACCCCGTCCACTTCCGCCCGGATCTGCGGCCCCTTCGCTTCAATGCGGATATGGTACGTCCTCCCCGGCTGGATGAACCTCGGGGCCTTGGCCAGCACCTGCCTGTCCTCAAACCGCCCGTCTACTTTATAGAAGAGTCGAATGGCCTTCAGGTTCGGATCGAGATTGAAATAATACCCGCTGCGGCCGTCAGCGCTCGCCCGGAACAGGATCGAGCCGGCGCCTCCTGTCTCGCCCAGCGTCATGTCGGCTTCCAGGGCAAAATCCCCGGCCTCCTCCTGCGCCATGTAGTTCGCATCGCTTGTATAGCTGCCCCGGATGCCGCGTTCGGTCACGACCCACCGCGATGCCGACAGATCCGGCTTCCAGCCTGTCAGATTCGTCGTAAACGTCCCGTCGGTGACGTTTACGACGCAGCGGGCTGAAGCCTTCCCGTTCGGTGACACGGCCGTAATGACGGCCGTTCCCGCCTTATTCGCCCGAAGCACCGCTATCCCCGGAGATTCCCCCTGATTGGAGGAAGTCACCTGCACGACGCCGGGATTGCTGGACTTCCATACCAGCGGCGGATGGCTTGCTCCAGAGGATTCCAAGTAAGATGCATACAATTTCTCCTCATCCCCCTTAGACAATTCCAGCTCTTTCCGGTCCAGGATGATCGAGGAGCCCGTCTTCCGCCCTTCACGCCATACGTTGTCCAGCGCATGCACCTGCAAGGACGCGAGCTTCACTTTACCTCCCTTGGTATAGAAGCTCATGCCCCGCCGGGCCGGATCCGGAAAAATCAAGTCGGAAAAGACGACCCTGCCGTTATTGCCGAACACTTCCACCGAGGATTCATCCACAAGGATCCGCAGGCGGATGCGGCTGCCGTCCGGCTGGAGCGCGGCCTCATGCCTCGTTTGCAGCAGGCTTGAGTAATCGGTAACGCCGGATGACGAGCGGTCCACAAATAGTTTCTGCTCGGCAGTCTTGTACCCGATCATCGTCTTCTGCCCGCCGCCTTCGCGGACCGTAAATCCGAATTCAGCTGCGGCTCCGCTTTGCGGCAGCTCGATATCGGCTTCGATTTCATAGGCGCCTGCTGAAATTCCTCCAAGCACGTTCGCTGCCGATTCGCTAACCTCACGGTTTTTCACGCTGAACAAGGTGCTGCGCAGCCCGGCAAGCTCCCGGACCGGCGACTGGAACAGCCGGATGCCGTTGCCCGTCGTATGCAGCGTGACCTCCCGCGGTACGGTCATTTGCCCCTTCCAGCCTTCCGTCGGGAAGCTGAACGGATAATCCCAGTTCGTCATCCAGGCCAGCAGAATCCGCCGCCCGTCCGGCGTGCCGGAGAAAGACATGGAGGCATAAAATTCTTTGCCCCAATCCGTCTTCAGCACGGTTCCCGCCGGATTGTCGTTCATGAATTTCCCTTCCGGTGTCAGCTCCCCGATAAAATACTCCGCGTCCGAGCCCTGCGTTTTCGGATTCGCGCCGGTGCTGATCATCAGCACCCATTTGCGCCGGTCCGTGCCGTCTACCGGAAGCTGAAACAGGTCCGGGCACTCCCACACCCCGCCGCGTACGTACTCCCCGTATCCGAAATTGTCGGTCAGCGTCCAGTCGATCAAATTGCGGGAGGTAAAAAAACGGATGTGATCGCCGCCGGAGACGACCATCACCCAGCGGCCGTTCGCCTCATCCCGGACGACCTTCGGATCGCGGAAGTCCCAGCCGCCCGGGTCGGCGCCGTTTTTGCCGGGATTATCGATCACGACCGGGTGCTCCGCCGAGTACTGCCAGGTCCGTCCCTGATCGGTGCTGTAGGCCAGCCCGATCTTTTGGTTGCCGTTCGGCAGATCCGGCGAATAGGAAGTATAATACGCGATCAGCCCCTTGCCGCCTGAGCTTCCGAACAATCCGGAAGCGTTCGTCGTGTCGGCCACGGCCGAGCCTGACCAGACATGCCCCAGATCGTTCCAGGGCAGGGCGATCGGCAGCTGCTTCCAGTGCAGCAGGTCACGGCTGACGGCATGCGCCCACTGTCCTCCATCCTGATGGAACAGATGGTATTCTCCTTCAAAATAGACGAGACCGTTCGGGTCGCTTGCCGATCCCCGGATCGGGCTGTAATGGTACTCCGGCCGATACGTTTCCGTATAGTATTCGGAGTCAAGCGTGACATAGGCATCCTGGACGTATGCCGTGCCTTCTCTTACAACCAGTCCGGTATATCCGGCCGAATAACTGTCGTCTGTCACGTCTACGGCGGCGGGAGCGTATCCGTCCACAAACACCTGAATCCTCGGCCCGACGGCCTGAATCTCCAAATGATGCTTGGCGTTTGGCGAATCGGGGTAAACGCTAGTCGAGGCGCTGATGAGAGATCCGTCCATTTTCCGCAGCAGTACTTGTACCCCGCTTCCTTGGTGCCGCAGCACAGCTTCATATCCGGCGGTTCCCTCCGCATTTGTCCGAATCAGCATGCCCGCGGATGAGGCTTCACCCAGTGTAACGTTGCCTTCATAGACGGCGTCCGCAGCAATGTTCCGGTATACCCGTAACGCGGCTTGTCCGGTCGTTCCCGTTCCTTTAAGCCCTTTGAGATCGGGCTGCCAGCTTCCGGTTGAAGCGAGCATGCCGTCCAGATTGCCTGCAAGGCTTCCGACCTTCACATTCTGAAATACGGCGGAACCGTTCCACACATGAAGCCCAAGATATCCGGAAGCATAGGCGGTATCGACCGCACGGATGACAGGCTGATACTGGCTGCCCCAATACACCTGCAGGCTCGTTCCCTCAACCTTCACTTTCAGGTGATAGATTTCGCCGACCTTCAGCGGCACCTGCCGTTCTTCCTGGAGCCCTCCTCCGGCTGCGTTTTTCAAGCGGATGATGCCCGACGACGGTACGATTTGCAGCATATATGAAGACCAGCCGTCGCTGCTAGCGCGGAAAAGCAGCGAAGCATCGGTCCCGGCGTTTTGGATCATGACATCGGCTTCGTAGATAAAATCGTCCGCCTTCGTGCTGGAGACCGCCATCACGTTCTCCTGCGGATCGGAAGCCAGCTTCAGCCCCTCCGCCGTCTGCTCAAGCTCGCCCTTGCCCTGGACCTGCCAGCCTTCCAGGTTCGTATTGACGCTCGCTGCCATCCTGTCCGCCTCCTTCGTTAATGCAGCTGCCGCGCCGTTAACTTTAACTTCGGAATCTGCAGGCATCGCCCATCCCCGGCCTTCGTCAGACCCATACAGCAGGATGGACGCACATGCCAAAATTCCGGCCAGGCACGCGGACAGCATCTTTTTTGCTGATCTCATCAACACTCCTCCTTATCATCAGAACAATGTGTAAAAATGACATATAAACGAAGACAAGCTTATACATGAAACAAATCTGTGCATGAAAATAAACCTGTGCATGAAGACAAGCCTGTGCATGAAAACAAATCTGTGCATGAAGACAAGCCTGATGCATGAAAACAAAACTTATTGTAAACGCTTACACAATGCGGCGTTAAACAGGCGTTTTCCTTATAAACAAACAGTGCAATGCACTCAAATCGAATATGAACGATGTCTGAACTGAGCTAGGCTGGACTTAGGTTAGAGAGAAACCGAACAGGATATGCCGAGTAAATTCAAGGTTAGCCCTTGGCTTGTCCTTGGCTTGTCCTTGGCTTGTCCTTGTCCCTGTCTCACCAAACCCTGTCCAGCATCATCTCAGTTGTTCCTCCCAGCCTAATTCGGCTCAGCACGAGATATGTACCGTTTGTACCCTCGCCCGCTTTCGGGCAGCCGGCCTGTGCTGCGGCTGGCTGCTCCCAAACGAAGGCGGGATTGAACCAAAGTTTTGCTGCAGGCTCCTACACCTTCTGACCGGATGCCTCCAGCGCCTGAAGCCCCAGCGCAAGTGCGCCGTATAATCCGGCTTGGCCGCCGAGTCCGGGCGGAACGATGTAACCATCGATTCCGACCGTAAGATCCAAGGCGTCCACGTAGCCGTTCAGGCTCCGCTGAACCTCTTGGCGGATCAGCGGGTAGAGCTGCGGCTGCTGCATGACGCCCCCGCCCAGGATGACCTTCTCCGGCGAGAGCATCAGGACCGCCGCCGTGACCGCCTGGGCGACATAATACGCCTCAAAGGTCCAGGCCGCGTGATCCGCGGGCAGCTGCGGCCCCTTCACTCCCCACCGCGCTTCCAGCGCCGGCCCGGCGGCCATCCCCTCCAGGCAGTCCCCGTGATACGGGCACGCGCCCGGGAAGCCGTCCTCCGGATGACGGCGGACCGGAATATGCCCGCCTTCCGGATGGACGAGCCCGTGAACAGGCCGGCCGCCGGCATACACGCCGACACCGACGCCGGTGCCGATCGTGAAGTACGCGCAGCTGCCCAGCCCGCGGGCCGCTCCCCACAGCGCCTCGCCGCAGGCGGCGGCATTCACGTCCGTGTCCCATCCATAGGGGACGTCGAAGTGCCGCTTCAGCTCCGCGAGCAAGGGATAATGCGCCCATCCCGGCTTAGGGGTGGTCGTGATGCTTCCATACCCCGGGCTGCCGGGGTGAAGGTCGATCGGGCCAAACGATCCGATCCCGATCGCTTCCGGCTGGCGATCTTTGAAATAAGCGATGACCCGGGGCATCGTTTCCTCAGGCCGTTCCGTCGGAAAGCTGATGCTCTCGCTGATTTGCCCGTGTTCGTTTCCGATGCCGCAGACGAATTTCGTCCCGCCCGCTTCAATGGCTCCGATGCGCATGATGATGTGCCTCTCTTTTCAAATTTTTATCGGTCGATGGATTAGGGTTCTCCATTGGATCAAGCTTCGTATTTAAAAGTACTTATTTATAAGGTTGTTATTTAAATAGAAAGATCGTAAATGTCGAGCGATTCGACGAGCGCCTCTTCATCGTCTGCCTTGAGGGACAATCCGGTGGATGCCTGATCCGGATAGATCAGGTCGGTGAGAACCGCACGGCCGCCGCCCGCGAACACCTCTACCGAAGACCGGTCGATCAGGATTCGCAGTTCCACCGTTCCGTCCGCCGCATCGAGAACGGCCGCATGCCTGCCGGCAAACAGCGGGTGAAAGTCTGCCGTTCCCGCCCGGGTCCGGTCTATATAGACTTCACCCGCCGCTCCGCTGTAACCGATCACCGTCTCCTGACCGCGGCCTGCCCGCACCTTCAGCTCCAGCGATTGGCCGGATCCTAGGCGGATCCGAATCTCTCCGCTCTCCAGCTGTAAATCGGCCAGCTGCGCGGAGGCCTGAGCGGCCGTTACCCGCTTCAGGGACAGAAGCTCCTTGCGGTATCCCTCCAATTCCCGGGCGGGCTGCTGGATCAGCTCGGCCGAACCTTGGCGCAGCTCCAGCTTGAGCTCCCGCGGCACGGTCATCGCGCCCCGCCACACGCCGGTCGGCGTCTGATTGGCATATTTCCAGTTGCTCATCCAGCCGACGAACAGGCGTCTGCCGTCCTCGGCCGGCACATCCGACCAGCTGACGCCGGCGTAGTTGTCCCGGCCGTAATCAATCCATCTCACGCGGGTCTGCGATACGGCATCCGGCGTAAAGCGTTCCCCGTCGAAGTCTCCGGTAAAATATTGCGTTCGCGACCCCTCCGCCAACTCCGGATGGTCGCCGATGCTGACGAGCATCACCCACTTCGTCAGGCCCGGGTCCCCGTCCACCTGCAGCGGAAACAGGTCGGGACACTCCCACACGCCGTCATGGCTGCCGATGCCTTCCCCGAATTCGCTGGACAGCGTCCAGTCGATCAGGTTCGGCGAACGGTACAGACAGACGGTCTGGCCGCAGGCAACAATCATCACCCACTGTGAGGAAGCCTCATGCCAGAATACTTTCGGATCGCGGAAGTCCACGAAGGTGTCATGCGACAGCACCGGGTTGCCGGCATACTTCGTCCAGGTCCGTCCCGCATCCGTGCTGTATGCCAGGCTCTGGCGCTGCACCGGCGCTTCGCCCTCCGGTCCTTCGGCATGCTGCGTAAAAATGGCGACAAGCCCCGGCTCCCCGCCGAAAAAGCCGGTCGTGTTATTCCAGTCGACCACGGCGCTGCCGGAGAAAATCGTGCCAAACTCGTCCGGCGCCAAGGCGATCGGGAGTTCTTCCCAGACGACCAGGTCCCGGCTGACCGCGTGTCCCCAATGCATCGGTCCCCAGGTGTTCCCGAAGGGATGATGCTGGTAAAACAGGTGGTATTCCCCCTGGAAATAGACCATTCCGTTGGGGTCGTTCATCCAGTGCTCTTTCGGGGAAAAGTGATACCCCCCGCGGTAGTTGTGCGATATGAATGTGGACATTAGCTGTGCTCCTTTGAATTACAAGTTTTATTTGCAGCGGACCCGGCCGCATTTTTGCCCAAAGGCATCTGGCGGCCGCATCCGGATTCTGCACTGCTAACGTTTATGCGCCAAGCAAGTGCGGATATGTTGTTTTTGATGTTTTATTCAACCTTTATTGCGCGCTGCGGTCATACCCCGCCTGCTTGATCTTCAGCCAATCCTGCAGCCCCAGCCGGTTCAGCTCTTTGAGGTAGGCATCCCACTCCTGATCGACTTTGCCGTTCTGGTACCACTCGGTGCGCTTCCGCTCGAGATAGGCGAACATGTCGGTCTGGATGGTGGACAGCCGGTCCAGCTCATCGATGGAGAAGAATACGTTCGGATACGTATTTTTCGCCTTCATGTGCGGCACCATCACGTCCTTCAGCAGTTTAAGACGCCATGCCGCGTCGTCCGGCATCGTCGTGTATTTGCCGTAGTACTCGTCGAGGATGGCCAGCGGACCGGCGATGCTCGTCTTTTGCCGCAGCTCCACAGGAGCTGTGCCTTCCAGCGGCAGATGCTTCAGCATGCCCTTGGCTTCGTCGAATTCGAAAATGTTCTGCTGCGTCTGATCCCCGTACGTCCCCCAGTTATCCTGAACGGACTGCAGCGGATCGTAGAGCTGATCGACCCATTTGGCCGTCTCCTCCAAATGTTTGTTGCTGCTCGTGATGACCATGCGCCCGCGGTCCAGGCCGATGCCGTTCGTGCGGGTCACGTTGACTTCGCCGCTTGGTCCTGCCAGCGGAGGCATCACGTCATACGTATCGTTCATGCCGGTGATGTTGGCCTTATCCCATGTAAAATACAGTCCGTACCGGTTATCCTTGCCTTTCGCCAAATAGGTGTTCCAGTCCTGCTGGAAGGACTCGATATCGATCAGCCCTTCCTGGTACAGCTCGTGAATGTACTTGATCGCTTCCTTATAACCTTCTTCCGCCGCAGTGAAGACAACCTTGCCGTCATCGGTCACGACGGTGTGGTCCCAGTTCTCCCCGAGCCCGAAAGAACCGTACAGGAAGGCCAGATCTTCCCCGCCCGGCTTATTGATAAAGGAGAGCGGAATTTCGTCCGCCTTGCCGTTGCCGTTCGGGTCCTGCGTTTTGAAGGCGATCAGCACCTTCTTCAGCTCCTCGGTGGTCTTCGGCATAGACAGCCCCAGCTTCTTCAGCCACTCCACGTTGATCCACGGCAGGTCGTCCACGGACTGAATCCGTTCCTTGCCGGAGCCCAGCTCTTCAATCCAAGGGAAAGAATAGATGTGGCCGTCAGGCGCGGTAATCATCTTTTTGTATTCCGGCGCCTGCTCCAGCACCTTTTTGAAGTTCGGCATATGCTGCTCGATCAGATCGTCGAGGGGAATGATGACCCCGTCTTTGGCCAGCTTCAGCAGGTCATAATCGCCATACCCGGCATCAAAAATCGCATCCGGCAGATCGCCGCTCGCCACGGCCAGGTTTCTTTTCTCCGCAAAAACGTCGTTCGTGTAATTTTTCCAATTGATATGAATGCCGGTCTTCTCTTCCAGCCGCTTATTGATGAGCTTGTCGTTCGGGTCCGCGGGTGCCAGCGGCGAGCTCTGCGTCAGAAAATTGAGGGTGACTTTCCCGTCAGGCGACTCCTTGGCGTCTCCGCCGCTTCCTCCGCAGCCGGACAAGAGCAGCAGCGCCGCGAGCGCTGAAACGGATGCCGTCATGGCAGCAGCCTTGCGATTTCTCTTTTTGTTCATCGTTATGACCTCCACAGGATTAGAATGGATCAGTGCCATGTATGTTCAGGCCGTCCCTATTTCAGGGAACCGACCATCACACCTTTTTCGAAATACTTTTGGAAAAACGGATACATGACGAGCAGCGGCAGACTGGAAATGACGATCGCCGAGTATTTGATCATTTCCGAGAGGCGCTTGAGCTCGTTCATCGCCAGCTGGTCGCTGATCATGCCCGGCGCCGCCTGGTTCTGGATCAGGATCGAGCGCAGCACGAGCTGCAGCGGATGAAGCTTCGCATCCTCGAGGTAAATCATCGCGTCGAAATAGGAATTCCACTGCCCGACAAAAGCATAGAGAGCCAGCACAAAAATAATCGGTTTGGAGAGCGGCAGCACGATCCGGAAAAAAATGCCCGCCTCCGTCGCGCCGTCGACGTTGGCCGCTTCCCTCAGCTCATTCGGCACGCCTTTGAAAAAGGTCCGGGACAGGATGATGTTCCAGACATTGACCGCACCCGGAATGATGATGGCCCACACCGTATCCAGCATGCCAAGCTGCTTGACCAGCAGATATGTAGGAATCAGGCCCCCGCCGAAAAACATCGTGATCACAAACAGCGTCATAAAAATTTTCCGGCCCGCCAGCCGCGAATCAGACAAGGCATAGCCTGCGCATACCGATACAGTCACGGTAACGAGGGCAAATGCAGCGGAGTAAAATACGGAATTGCCGAAGCCCCGCAGCATAGCCGGGTTGGACAATATTTTCCGGTAGCCCTCCAGGCTCCAGTCCGAAATGCGAAACGACAGGCCCTGATTCAGCAGCACGGTCGGATCCATAAATGACGCCACCGCGACGTATACGAGCGGCACGACGATCAGCAGCACCGCCACCGTCAGGAACAGGCCGTTCAGAATCAGCAGAAACCGGTCAAACGGCGAATGTTTAACAGCCATAGTTGATAAGCTCCTTCCTAATAAAGTCCTTCGCCCTCATTAAGCCTCTTGACGATAAAGTTGACCGTGAGCAGCAGCACGACGTTGATCACCGAGTTGAACAGGCCGACCGCCGCGGAATACGCATAGTCGCCGGACTGCAAACCGACTTTGTACACATAGGTGGCGATGATCTCGGAAGCCGGAAGGTTCATCGAGGTCTGCATCAGGTACGCTTTTTCAAACCCGATCGACATGATGCCTCCCGCCGCCAAAATGAACACGATGGCCATGATCGGCCGGATCGTCGGCAGGTCGATGTGGCGGATGCGCTGGAGCAGGTTCGCCCCGTCCAGGCTTGCCGCATTGTGCAGCTCCGGGTCGACGTTCGCCAGAGCAGCCACGTAAATGATCGATGCCCAGCCGGCGCCCTGCCAGATGTCGGAGAGGATGTAGATCCAGCGGAAATATTTCGGCTCGGACATAAACATCAGCGGCTCTTCCGTGATCCATGTCAACAGATGGTTGACCGGTCCCGTCGGGGACAAAAAGATGAACAGCATGCCCACGATGACAACCGCCGAAATGAAGTTCGGCGCGTACAGAAACAGCTGAACGTTCTTCTTCACCCCCGCCCTCCGGACCTGATTGAGCATGAGCGCCAGCAGGATCGGCACGGGAAAGCTGAAAATCAGGCCGAAGAAACTGAGTTTAAGCGTATTCATAAATATGACGTCGAAATTAGGCGAGGAGAGAAACTTCTCAAAATGCTTCAGTCCGGCCCAGTCGCTGCCCATGATGCCCTTGATCGGGCTGAAATCCTTAAAGGCGATAATCGCCCCGTACATCGGGACATATTTGAAAATCAGGGTCAGAATAAGCGCCGGAGCCAGCAGCACGTACAGAAAATAATGCTTTCTGACCGTCTGCAGCACCCGCCCCGCAGAGCTCTTCCTCCTCACTGCCGCCGCCCTTGGATCCACTTCTACCGTATTTTCCAAAACCGTGACCTCCGTTCTTTGCACAAAAAGTTTACACGCCGCATACCGTAAGGGCTTACATTCGCACCTGCACCGTATCGCTGCTTTTACAATTTAGCAGACGATGTAATGTTCGTCAATAACTTTTGTAAATATTTATTTGTGCAATTGACCAATATAATTTGTTCATAGAGGTTCATTATTTTGCTAAAATGTCACTTTTTCCGTCAATTTAGGGACCAACTATATCTTTTCAAAGCGCGGTCTGTCGGTTCGGATTCTGCTGTTTGTATAATAATTGCCTATGTAAAGTCATCCATCTGTGTTGCATGTCATTTTGCACAATGAAGGCATTATATATTTGTGCATTTGTAAAGTTAACATTGCTATTTGAAGCAATCTGGTATACATTGGTCATAGGATACCTGAGATCGAATGCATGCAGGTTTATGAGGAGGAACTTGCTTCCGTACTAATAATCGTTAGAGGTGAACATCGAATACATGGGGAAAGAGAAAGTCACCATTCAAGATATCGCCGATGCGCTGGGCATTTCCCGGAACACGGCGTCCAAAGCGCTGAACGGCAGCGACAGCATACCGGGCGAGACCCGCAACCGGGTGATCAAGAAAGCAATCGAGCTGAAGTACAAGCAGTTCGCATATATGGAAACCGAAAGCCTGATGCCAAAAAACCCGGGTAATATCGCCCTGCTGACGCAAAACATGCCCAGCATGTCGCATTTCGGGGCCAAGCTGATCAGCGGACTGGAGAAACGCATCAGCGGCGAAGGCTACAATTTGTCCATCCATATCGTAAGGGACATCGAGCGAAGCTCCCTCCAGCTTCCGAACAATTTTGAAGCGTCCAAGGTGGACGGCATCATCTGCATCGAACTGTTCGACATGGAATACAGCAAGCTCATCACGAGCCTGGGGCTCCCGACCATATTCATTGACTGCGCGGCGGACATGTCTTATCCCGACCTTGAAGCCGACCTGCTTCTGATGGAAAACGAACACAGCACCTATTTCATGACCAAACGGCTTATCGAGGACGGCTGCGGCTCGCTCGGTTTTATCGGCGACTACAACCACTGTAAAAGCTTCAACGAGCGCTGGGCCGGCTTTAACCGGGCCCTTGCGGAAGCGGGAATTCCGCTGGACCGCAGCCAGTGCGTCCTGGAACCGGACCGCGAATTTTTCTCGGAGTCCGACTGGATGGAGCAGCGGCTGGACAAGATGCCAGACACGCCCTCGGGCTTTGTATGCGCGAATGACTTTATCGCGGTCAACGTGATGAAGGCTTTGAAGAACCGTCAGATCGCCATTCCGGAGAAAATCGTCGTGGCCGGATTCGACGATGCGCCCGAGTCGCGCATTGTCGAGCCTCGTTTGACGACCGTGCACATCTATAGTGACGAGATGGGCATCACCGCCGCTAATATGCTGCTCTCCCGGATTAAGGAGCCGGAGCAGCCTTACCAGGTCACGCATATTCAGACCAAGCCGCTGTTCCGGGAGTCAACGCAAACCGCCCGGTAATCCAGGCTCCCAGGCAGCATGGTACAAGAACGGGTTAAGAAAGCAGGCTGTTTCCTTAAATGCCTCAATCGAAGAACCAATCCGGTTACATCCTACGAATATCCGCAGTCCGGCGCTTCGCAGTACAGCAGCCGGGCTTTTTTTTTTGATGAAAGCCATTCATTTGATCCTATCGGCTGCTGGGCTATCCAAAGACCGCACAAATGAACAGGCGGAACGGACTCGATTGCGTTAACGTAGCAGGTGAAGGATTCTTCAAACTTGATTCATGAAAAGGAGACTCAGAGATGGTAAATGAAACGAAACCGTTTTGGTTTAAGCGGCTGCCGGCGCTTTCATCGCATCCTGCGGTATGGGCTTCCCATATCGCCCAGCACTGGAATATGGAGGCGTTCCGTCCCCAGAATCCCATGGATCCCGAGAAAGTACGGCTTGCTCTCCGTCATTTCATGCCCGAACTGCTCCCCGAGTACGAGGCCTTGCTGTCCGTTTCACCAGACCGTCCCGGCGAAGCTCAGCTGCTTGCTATGTATAACCTCCCTCCCTTCTTCTCCGGCTGCAGCAACTCGATATCCCACCGATTAGGCCATCCTACTTTAATCCGAAATTACGACTTCAGCTTGGACGGGTTCAGCGGCGTATTCCGTTACGAGCCATTGCCTGATGGAGGGTGGATCATGGGTTCCGCCGAAGGCGGCTGGGGCTATCTCGATGGCCTGAACCATCACGGTCTCGCAGCGGCCATCACGTTTGGCGGGGACTTCACGGTAGGTAACGGTTTCAGCATTCCGCTCATTGTCCGCTATCTCTTGGCCACTTCGGCAACGGTTCCTGAGGCAGTGGAACGTCTGAACTCGATCCCCCATCGGCTTGTTCAAAACATCTCGCTTTTGGATCGGAAGGGCTGTTTCAGCGTCGTCTACACTTCGCCGGAAGGCGTGAGCGCAGCTGACGGTCTCATTTGCTGCACAAATCATCAGAGCCAAGTTCAAAATTCCGCGCACGACGAACACCGGACCGTGGAGCGGTTCGACCATCTCCTCAGAATGGGCGGTGCCGTATCGCCTCAGGATTTTCATAAAGAACCGTTGTATCATCGCAAGTTTTCGAAACATTTCGGCACGCTTTATACCGTCGAAATCGATCCTGTAACGGAAACGGTTCATTATCACTGGCCTGTAGGACAGCAGCTTCTCGCCACGCCGGCGTCGCCGGAGACTGAGATTAACATACTATTGTCCGAGAATTAGACGGGTAGGATATAGCATTTCTCTCAGGGAGGTATAAAAGCGAAACTAAATAGCCAGCCGCCGATTCATGATCGACGACTGGCTGCTTAAAACGTGAAAGGTGTTTTGATACCTGCCTTAAACGGGGTCATTCCCCTTGTACGGTTGCTTTTTTGAGAAATCTACCAGCGATCTTCCGGATGATACCAAACTTGTTATTTCGCTTCTTTTTTCTCCGTTAAGAAGTAGAGCAAAGCCAGCACCGGAAAAAGAACGCCAAGCCATATGGCCGCTTCCCATCCGCCTTGTGCATACGCCCATCCGCCTACTGCGGAACCAATAGCCCCGCCGGCGAAAAAGATAGCCATGAACAAGCCGTTCAGCCGGCTGCGAAGCTCTGCACCCAGTGCGAAAATGGAACGCTGCCCGAGCACCAAATTGGCGGAAACGGCCATATCCAGTACAATGGCGGCCACGACCAGGCTGATGATCGATAGCAGGGAACCGCCATGGATCACAATAGGCAGGAGCATGGAAACGACCGCGAGTCCAAGGGCGATCCCTGTACCGGGGCGGATCCACCCTTTATCGGCAAGGCGGCCGGCAACCGGCGCAGCCGCTGCTCCGGCTACCCCTACCAGGGCGAACAGGGCGACCCCTGTCTGGGAAAAATGAAATGCCGGGCTGACCAGCAGCATAGGAACCGTTGTCCAAAACAGGCTGAAGGAAGCAAACAGAAACGCGTGGTAAAGTGCTCTGCGCCGCAAAATCGGCGTCGTTTTCAGCAGCTTCAGCATTGATGAAAGGATCTCCGGGTAGCTGATGGATGTTTGCGGGCGTCTTGCCGGAAGCGCCTTAGCCAGCACCAGCGCAAGCATCAGAATCAGAACGGCGGACAGAATAAAGATGGCGTGCCATCCAAGGAAGTCTTCCACCAAGCTGGCAGCCGGACGGGCGAGCATAATGCCAAGGAGCAGGCCGCTCATGACATTCCCCACATTGCGTCCCCGCGTTTCCTCAGGAGACAGATGAGCTGCATAAGGAACCAGGATCTGGGCGGCAACGGACCCTACGCCGATAAACAGCGATGCCGCAAGAAACAAAGCCGCGTTACGGACTTCAGCAGCGAGGAGAAGCACGATCACGTTAAAGATCAGCAGGGTGACCACAAGCTTGCGGTTTTCAAGCAAATCCCCTAAGGGCACGATCAATAACAGGCCGATTCCGTAACCGATCTGAGTCAGGGTAACGATCAATCCCGCAGCTCCGGAGGATAATCCCAGGGCTGAGCTGATCGATCCTACGAGAGGCTGGGCATAATACAGGTTGGCCGCGATGATGCCGCAAGCGACGGCGAGGATCAGGTTGATCCAGGATGAAACGGCAGCGGCGTGAGGCTTTTCTTTTGCGATGGTACTCATAACATTTCTCCTTTGTTTGTAAGGCATCCCTTTTCCGGAACAATCGTTCCAGTTTAGGAACAGTCCGCCTATTGTTTTTTAACATAAAATATTTTTTCTCTGAAATTCTTTTTTTCGGAACAGTCGTTCCAGTATGGCTAAAAAGATGCCTGCCGACGATTCTTCGCAGAAGTCAGACCGCTTACGGAAGTTTTTGTTGCCGAATCAGGAGCGGAGGCTCGTTACAGCATGCCCAGCACCATTTCCATCATCTCCCGCGCCTTGGTGCTGTCCTGCTGAATTTTCGCCATCACGTTAACGCTGTGGTTGAGATTGAGCAGCATGAACGATAGGAGACGAATGTCTTTGTCGGGAGAAATTTCTCCGGTCTCTTGTCCTCGCTTTAATTTTTCGTAAAACAGCTGTTCCAGTTCATCAAAGCTCTTCTTGACCATGTTCTGCAGCGGTTCGTCCATGGCGTCGATACTAAGAGCTGCGTTCGTAATCATGCATCCATTGGGAAGGACTTCGTCCTGCGCGGCAAAAGCGCTCGTGATATGGATCTCGAAATACTGCCGGATGCCCTCAATGGTGGTAGGAGCGGCGATTAACACATCCCGCTTTCTTTGCGACATCTTTTTGTAGTGCTGGATCGCCTCGTAATACAGGGACTGCTTATCCTGAAACGTTTCATACAAACTGGAACGGCTAAGACCCATCGCTTCCAGCAAATCCGGTATGCTTGTCGCTTCGTAACCTTTCTCCCAGAACACCGTCATCGCTTTGCGGAGCACTTGATCCCGGTCAAATTCTTTGGTGCGGCCCATCGGCGCCACCTCCCTTTGAGCACAAGTATATACGAACTGGAACGAGTAGTCCAGTATTTTTTATCTGTGTCCATAAAACATGCAGCAGGCCGCCGGTGCTTCGGCGGCCTGCTGCATTTTACAGGTCATTTTTCCAAGGGATCTGCGATGCGGATCCCCTGGATGATGTATTTTTACGGCTGCTTAACCGTCTCCCCAACCCACTCTTCCCCGCCTGCTACTCTTGCCTTCACCGGATGATCCAGCGAGGCTTCGGCGATATCCTTATACGCCCAATATTCAGCAGGCACATCGCTCCAAGGCAGCGCGGCCGTTCCATAGAGCGGTCCGCGGCCGAGCGCGCGGTTCAGTGCCGTTACCGCCTCCGCGCGCGTCAGCGCCTTGGACGGGCGGAAGGTGCCGTCCGGGTAGCCGTTCAGAATGCCGGCTCCCTGCGCCTTCGCGATAGCGCTCTCCGCCCAGTGGCCCGCGGTATCGCGGTAGCCGCTGCCTGCCGCGGAAGCACCCGGCTTCAGTCGGCTGGCCAGCGTGGCCATTTCGGCGCGCGTGATGGCCTGATCCGGCTTGAAGGTGCCGTCTTCATAGCCCTTCATCAGGCCCGCCGCCGTTACGGCAGCGATAGCCTTCCCGGCCCAGAAGCCGTCCTTCACGTCGCGAAACGCGCTGGCTGCCGTACCGGCCGTATCGCCTGCCGCTTGTGGAGCCGCCTTGGACAGAATAACCGCCATCTCGGCACGCGTAACTGGCTTATCCGGCCGGAAGGTGCCGTCCGGATATCCCTGAATATATGCGGGATGCCGCTCATTCAGAGTATCGTCCTGAGCTCCGGGTTCAGGTGTGGACGGAGGAGCTGCCGCTCCTGACGATGATCCCCCCGCGCTTGATCCCGGGCCAGGTGCTGTTGGACCGGACGGCCCTGTTGGCGGGTTCGGCGCGCCGGGATCTACCGGGCCTGTGCCCGCCGCAGGCACGGTGAATTTCAGCTGGTCCACGAGCATCAGATCTCCCGATTTTTTCATCGCCCTCAACGTATGTGTTCCGTCACTCAAACCGGAAATACGGTATAAAGGCTGTGATACCAGGCGCTGATCGCTGTAGGCGCTGACGGTCTTTTTCAGCACGCCATCCACGTACACGTCGATGTCTCCCAGAGCCGGTCCAACGGGACCCACCAGCTCCACGCCCGTCCCTTTGAACGTATAGGCCAGTTCATCACCGTTCGCTGCCGTATAATGCACGTCGTTCTGATAATCCCCGCTGAACCCGAACGCCAGCTGCAGCGTTCCGGCCGGCTGGGCGGCCAGATAAGCTTTGCTTAGAATCACCCGGCTGCCTTCAACCGTATAATCGGTTCCTTCGACGAGCCGGTTCTTTCCGTTCGCTATGCCGCTGAACAATTGCGGCTGCTGCAGCAAGGTGATCGCCACATCCTTCTGGTTATCCGCTGACTTGTCAAACACGGCCGATACCGGGCTGATCAAGTCGGGGATTTCGACCTTGAGCATATCCACCAGCATGAAGCGGCCGGATTTCTTCACAACTTTCAGCGTATGAAACCCTTCCTTCAGCCCGCTCACGCTGTACAGCTTCTGCTGCGGCTGGCGCTGCTCGCTGTATGAGCTGATGGTCTTCTGAAACTCGCCGTCCAGGTAAATATCCATGTCTCCCTGCGACGGGTCGATCTCGGTAAAAAACTGGATGCCCGTTCCCCGGAACGTATGCTCAAAGGAATCGCCGTTGGCTTCCGTATAGTGCACATCGTCCTTGTAGTCACCGAAATTCCTTCCGGTGCTGCGGTTCCAGGCTCCATGATAAACAATACCCGGATCGTCATCGTTCAGAGTCGTATAGCGCACCGTCTCTGCCCCGGTCATATGGACGGTCAGCGTTTGGGGATCGCCAGCGCTGAACATAAATTTGAGCATGATGTCGCCATCCGGCAGCCTCGCCAAAAATTCCTTCTTGATCGTCACCGTATCCTGATCGGCGGCATACTCATTCTCCGTCAAAGGCTGCCCCTCGTATTCTACGGCGGTCAAGGTGTTGCCGTTAAGCCCCAGCTTCACGGACAAGTCCTGCTGCTGGCCGGCGCTTTTGTCGAAGCTGGTCTTCTTCGGGTCAATCGAGCTGTTCTGCGCCGCTTTGCCGCGGATGTCCACGCTCAGCACCTCGCTGTCTCCACCTTCAAACATAAAGCTCAGCGACGCCGGACCCTCCGGCTGCTTGGCAAGATAAGCTTTGCTGATGGTTACCGTGCCGCCGCTTACCGTATAATCGCTGCCGTTCTTCAGCACATCGGCGCCGTTCCGTATGCCCGTAAGCGAACCGCTCCCGAGCGTCAAATTCACGGTCAGGTCGGACGGATTGGCGCTCTCCCTGTCATAGCTGGCGGATACCGGGTCGATCAGATGGCTTGCCGTCACCTTCAGCGCGTCCAGCAGCATATATTTGCCCGTTTTTTTGACCGCCTTGATCGTATGCGGACCTTCCGGAAGTCCCGATACGGTGTACACCACCTGCTGCGCCTGCTTGCTGCCTTCCGTATACGTGCTGACCGTTTCCGGTTCAGCCGCTCCATCCAAGTAGACGTCTACCTCCCCTTGCTCCGGATCTTTCTCCGTAATCAGGTCAATGCCGCTGCCGTTAAAGGCATACTCGAAGAAGTCGCCGTCCGTTTCGGTAAAATGAACATCCCCTTTATAATCACCCGCAGACCGGCCTCCCTGTGACGACCAGCTACCGCTGTATGTAATTCCAGGATCATTATCGTTGATATACACCGAATGAGTGACCGTCGCTTCTGCGGAAGCAGGGACATCCGCTGCGCTCTTGTCCGAGGAGTTAGAAATCGCCTCCCCAGAGTCAGAAGTCTGGCTGCCCGCGGCTGCATCAGGCTGCTCGGCAAAGGATTGGCCAGCGCCATCCAGCTGAATATCACTCGCTGCATCCAACTGAACGCCGCCTGCGTATTCCTTCTGACCGTCACCCGCTTCCTCCGGCTGAACGACTTCTGCTCCTTCCGGTTGAGCGCCACCTGCTGCCTCCGGGTGAACGCCGCCTGTGTCTTGCTCGGACCCTACGCCCTGTATAGATGCGGAGTCTTTAATCGTCACAGCCAGATTTTGTACGGCAGGCGTCTGCTCGTAGCCGCCGTTCCGCTGCCAGTCCCCGGTATATCGGATGCCCGTATCGTCATCATTGACTGCCGAAGTTCCTTGGACAGCCGTTACCTTGAACATTCGGGAAGCATGCGGCTCCAATACGGCTGCGTATCCGTCATCAAAAGTTCCCAGCTCCGAATGGCTCCACAAGTCCCTTACCTTGGCCGAGCCGGTCAGACCGATGTCCTTCCAGTTGACCTTGACTTCAGCACTGCGGCTGCCCAGGTTGAACAAAGCGACGCTGTAGGTACCATCCCCGTTGTTGGCGTACCACACCTGCTGCTGGGTGTCCATCGACACCGGGTGAGCCGGGCGGCCCGCCTGATTGACGGCGATCACCTCGTCGTTGGTCAGCAGCTTGAGCCCGTAGTCATCAAGCCGGGTCATATCGTTGCCGATATAGAGCGGCGCCGCCGATATTGCCCAGAAGGTCATGGCCGTCTGGCGCTCGTCTTTGGTCAAGCCGTCCATCGAGCCGTTGCCGACGTTCAGGGAGTCAAAGTCGTTCCAGCCGGTGGCCGGCCCGGCGTCCCTCCACCATACGGCCGCATCCGGGAACAGGCGGGCGATATTGGCCCACTGCGTCAGCCCGACATTGCTGTCATAGGCTTCCACATCCCATTGAATGCGCCAGCCGTTGGCATACTTTTTCCAAAAGTCCACGTAGTTGTGGTCCAGTGCCCACGAGATCTCGAACCAAATGTCGTGGCGTGCCAGCGCCTCGGACCAGGCCTTCACGTCCCCGCGGGAGTCGAGGTTCAGGTTGTTGTTGCCCGACCCAGGGGTGACACTGTCGAATTTGACGAAATCGATCCCCCAATCCCCGAGCATGTCGGCAATGGAGTCCACATACTTTTGCGCACACGGGTTGGTGAAGTCGATTTTGTACGTGTACGAGTTCCAGGCATCGACGATCTTGAGCGGCTGTGCCGCAATGTCGCGCACCCGGCAGACACCGCCCGTCCCATAAACTTCGAGATCTTTCTTATAGGCATCAATCGACAGGCCGGGAATCAGATAAATACCGATTTTCTGCCCGTTATGATGCACGTAATCGATGACTTCCTGAAATCCGTTCGGATACAGTTTCGTGCTTGGAATCGGCCTGCCGTATTCGTCCATGTCTCCGTTCCAGCCCGCATCAATATTGATGTAGTTGTATCCGTGGGACTGCAGCTTGTCGCGCATCGCGTCGGACTGCTTCTTAATGCTCTCCGCCGACGTCCAGCTGCCCGCAGAATCATACACCTGCATACTGTAGCTGCTCCAGCCCATATACGGCTTTTGGGCCAGCTCCTTGTTAGCCGCTTCGGCCACGTTCAGCTTTTGTCCAGCCCATCCGGTCTGCACCAGTACCAGCATCACCAGCAGGATAAGCCCCATCTTCCTTCCCAACCGCTTCATCATAATTCCATCATCTCCTCCCAGCATGAATAACTTAGAGGCGCCTTCGCGTTTTACGGATGACCTTATTTCGGACCGCTTGACGGATGCTGGCTTCCAGGACGCTGACGCCACAGACGGCCGGCCATCGAACACGAAATGATAGCGCTTTCTATACTGCTGATGATAGGGACTTCCTCATTTTCTGAACAGGTACATCTGGGTGTTCCGGCGTACACTTTTCCCAAAAAACTGGTGTTTTGTCCGGCAAGCAAAGGATTTTTTCAGTTATGGGTATTCAAAAAAAACAGCACTTTCCCAATTCTTCACAGGGTACAGGGTACCGGCTGCCTCGAACCAAAGGGGAGTCCCCCCGGTTTCCATGGCATCTGCATTTAAATTGTCCAGTGACCGATTTATTTAGAAACGATTAACGGGAAGTATATCCAGTGCCGATGCGGATCGTCGTTCCCCTGTTTGAGCATCTGCTGAAGCCCATCCTTCATGCACAAAGCTGTGCCCGTCAAATCTACTGAGATCAGCCAGTCCCAGTATGACTCGTCAAAATCGGCGGCCGGCTTGTCATCCGCTGGATTGAGGAAGATTTTCCGGAGTCTCCGGATTAAACGGCCAAGCAAATCGTCGAGATTACGGTGACGTCTACCGAAGTGTTTTATGTAAAAAACAAGCATGCTCCCAAGAAACCTTGAAGCGGCCGCTGGTCTTTAAGGTTTTTTGGTATACGCTCATTCGCTGAACTCAAGTTAATTCTATTATGAAATAAAGTCGAGCAGTTCGCTTGGTTTAAATCCTTTTTTTGGAACCTCTCTCAAACTTGATACAAATAAGAAAAAACCCACTAATTTCCTCGACATTACAATGGCCTAGCAAACATTCCACAGCCGATATCTCAATCCCCGGTTACTACCTGCTTCCCTTCCCTTTCGATATCTTCCAGCCTATTTTCAAATAAGTTAATTTCATTTTGAATAAAAGATGTTATAATACAGACAGAATTTAACTCGAGGTGACGTGTTGTGCATACCGACAAGACATCGAAAGCGTATCTGCTGCTTCAATTGTTTTGGATTTTTTTCAAAATCGGTCCGGCGACATTTGGCGGCGGATACGCCATGATGCCGATGATCGAGAAGGAATTCGTCGATAAACGCAAATGGATGGACCGCCAGGAAATGAGCGATTTAATGTCGCTCGCGGGCTCGGCGCCCGGCGGCGTCGGGGTGAACGCTTCGGCCTTTCTGGGATACCGGCTGGGCAAAATCCCCGGCGCTCTGGCGGCCACGCTGGGCATAACGCTCCCTACGTTTATCATCGTTTTTCTGCTGAGCGTGTTCTACTCGATGTTCCGCGAAGAGCCCAAAGTCCAGGCCGCCTTCAAAGGCATTCACGGCGCTGTCATCGGACTGATCGCAGTGGCCGCGTTCAAAATGGGCAAAAATGCGCTATTTGACCGGACGACCGTCATCACCGCCGCAGGCTCCCTGGCCCTGCTTTTGCTGACCGGACTGAACCCCATGGTTCTGATAGCGGTCGGGCTGGTGCTCGGCATCACCGTCATCCGGCTGAAGAAGCGGCTGGGGTTTCCGGTTCACACCGAGAGGGCACGCGAGGAGAACGAGTCCGTAATCGAATATTACATCTAGGAGGCGTCCCATGCTGTTCTGGCAGTTATTTGTCTCATTTTTAAAAATCGGGTTTCTCTCCTTCGGCGGAGGTTATGCGGTTATCCCGATGATCCAGTACGAAGTACAGCAGCACGGCTGGCTGAGCACCGGGGAATTTCAGCGGACGGTATCGATCGCGGGCATGTCGCCCGGCCCGATCGCCACCAACAGCGCGACGCTGATCGGTTACCAGACCGCGGGCCTGGCTGGAGCAGTTACCGCTACCGCCGGCATCGTTCTGCCTTCCCTGCTCATTGTGATCCTGATTGCGGCTTTCTTTTATCGAATGAATGCTAACCCCTGGGTTAAATCCTCCTTTTACGGCCTCCGGCCGATCATTACCGGACTTATCGTCTATGCAGCCATCCACTTCGGTTTCCCCAATCCGTCGGAAGCCATCTATCACTGGACGACCTTCGCCACGCTGCTGATCGGCGTGCTGGCGTTTGTCGCGATCACCAGATACAAACTGCATCCGGTGACCGTCATCGTATGCTCGGGCGTTGCGGGAATCGTGCTGTTTTAATTGGGTGAAATTAAATTTCCTATGCCTTTACGGGGACGTTAAATTATAATAGAATGAACTTTCAAAAATAAACTGGGGGAACTTCTATGACTACACCACCAAAAAACCCAGCGGCATCAGGAAAAAAAGACCAGTTTTCATCCGCAGGCTTTATCCTGGCCGCCATCGGGAGCTCTGTGGGTCTCGGGAATATGTGGAAATTTCCGTACATCACCGGACAAAACGGCGGCGCAGCCTTCTTTCTGCTCTTTATCGTGTGCTTGATCGTCATTGGTTTACCTGTTTTGCTCGCTGAGCTTGCCATCGGACGCGCAGGCAGAGGCAGTGCGGCCACTTCGTTTGTGAAAGCGGGCGGCAGCAAAGTGTTCGGCCGTCTCGGCCTGCTGCAGGTTATCGCGCCATTTCTGATTCTGACCTTCTACGTCATCGTCGCGGGCTGGACGCTGCATTACGCCGTGCAGTCTTTCAGCGGACACCTGTACAGCAATCCGGATTTCAAAGGACAGTTCAATTCGTTTATCGGCGGCTACATGCCGATTGTATGGCAAGCTGTCGCCATCCTGATTACCGGCTTTGTCGTGGTCAAAGGGATATCCGGCGGCATCGAAAAGTTTAACAAAGTGCTGATCCCGGGATTGATCATCCTGCTCATCGTCCTGATGATTCGTGCCGTATCCCTGCCTGGCGCGGGTGAAGGCGTATCGTTTTTCTTGAATCCCGACTTCTCCAAGCTGACCCCGGAATCGGCGCTAGTCGCTTTGGGACATGCCTTTTTCTCCCTTTCGTTGGGGATGGGCATTCTGCTTACGTATGGTGCTTATGTGGACAAGCGCCAGTCTCTTGGGTCTGCCACGATCGCCATCGGGGTCGGTGACCTGATCTATGCGTTCGTTGCCGGGCTGATCATTTTCCCGACAACCGCTTCGTTCGGGATCGAGCCCGACTCCGGGCCAAGTCTGGTGTTCATCGCCCTGCCGGCCGCCTTCTCGGCCATGCCGTTTGGTGCGTTCTTCGGCGGTCTGTTCTTCGTCCTGCTGGCAATCGCCGCCTTGACGTCGGCGGTATCGCTGCTGGAAGTGCCGGTAACATACCTGATGGACCGCTGGAAGTGGGGCCGTACGAAATCGGTTGTCATCATCAGCGTGCTCGTGCTGCTGATCGGCCTTCCGTCTGCGCTCTCCTTCGGCATCGTGCCGGGGCTGTCGGAAATGGGCAGCAAAAACTTCTTTGACTGGCTCGACTTCATTACATCCAACATTTTGCTGCCGGTCGGCGGGCTGATCACCACCATTTTCGCCGGGTACTTCTGGAAAGGCGCTGCCGAAGCGGCCGGCCTCAAATCGGGATGGTTCCGGGTATGGCTGTTCATGCTCCGCTACGTGGCGCCGATTCTGGTGCTGCTCGTGCTGCTTGACACAACGGGCATTCTGAAACTGAAATAACGACGAAACTACAACAAAAGCAATCTCCGGGGCTGTTCACGACAGCGCTGTGGAGATTGCTTTTTTATTATTGGAACGTATAACTGCTGTCCTTCATGATCCGGATGGCAAGAAAAACTTCCGCTGCACGCGGTTGTCATGCGATCCTAAGAAGGATCCGCTGCTCCACTTGCGGCGAAGCGGTGCGCCTATCCCCCGCATCCCCGCCGGCAAGCCCAAAGCAGACTTACTTAGACCAGTTCGAGCACAGTCACCGACTTGGAAGGCAGCTCGACGACCAGGTGCGTCCCATCCGTCTTGAACGCATCGAACGGCTTCGGCGCGATCCGGTCGGGCTGTTCAAACGTGTTATGCGCATCCAGCTCCTCCGAGGTCAGCGTCGTTCCGGTCACCGTCAGCGATGCCGCCGAAATGCCGCGCAGATCGATCGTTACGGTCGAAGCGCTCTCGTCGTTCAAATTGCACAAGCTGATATGGATTTTTCCTTCGGCGTCCCGCGAGGCGGTTCCCGTCACTTCCGGAATGGACCGGCCGAAGGCGCTGTATGTACCGCTTTCCAGATTCAGATCCAGCAGCTCCGCATCCTGATGCACTTTGTACATATCGAACACATGGTACGTCGGGGTCAAGGCGATTTTTTCGCCTTCGGTCAAAATGACTGCCTGCAGCACGTTGATCGTCTGGGCGATGTTGGCCATCCGCACCCGGTTGCAGTGCTTATGGAAAATGTTCAGGGTCAATCCCGCCACGAGCGCGTCCCGCAGCGAGTTTTGCTGATACAGGAATCCCGGATTGGTTCCCGGTTCCACGTCATACCACGTTCCCCATTCGTCGACGATCAGTCCGATCCGTTGGTCAGGGTCATATTTGTCCATAATCGTGCTGTGCTTGGTGATGAGCTCATCCATAAACAGCGCCTTTTCCAGCGTGGTGAACCATTCTTCGCGGCTGAATCCGGTAGCCGGCCCCTTGTTCCCCCATGTTCCCGGGACGGTATAATAGTGCAGCGTAATGGAATCCATATACCGTGCGGCCTCACGCATCAGCACGTCCATCCAGTTGTAATCGTCCGAGTTCGGGCCGCAGGCGATGCGGTGAATCCGGTTGTCCCCGTAGTTGCGGACATACGTCTGGTACTGGCGGTACAAATCCGCATAGTATTCCGGCCGCATGTTGCCGCCGCATCCCCAGTTTTCATTGCCTACGCCAAAATAGGTGACCGACCAAGGCTGTTCGCGCCCGTTCTCTTCGCGCAGCTCTGCCATCGGCGATACGCCTCCGAAGGTCAGGTACTCCACCCATTCCGACATTTCCTGCACGGTACCGCTTCCAACATTGCCGTTAATATAAGGCTCACAGCCGATTTGGGCACATAATTCCATGAATTCATGCGTACCAAAGTGATTGTTCTCCACCACGCCGCCCCAGTGGGTATTAATCATCCGTTTGCGGTTTTCCCGCGGTCCGATGCCGTCCTTCCAATGGTACTCGTCCGCAAAACAGCCGCCCGGCCAGCGCAGCACCGGTACCCGGATTTGCTTTAGCGCCTCCACGACGTCATTGCGGATGCCGTTCGTGTTCGGAATCGGCGAATCCTCCCCGACCCAGATGCCTTCGTAAATGCACCGCCCCAAATGCTCCGAGAAGTGTCCGTAAATGTTTTTATTGATTTTGCCTTTAATCGTGTCCACGTTTAATACGCTGCTCATCCAATAGCCTCCTCTTTCCCGGTTTTCTCCCACACAGTATAGTAGCTTGTACGTTATGCCACAATGATTTATACTGGCCAAAAACTGACCTATCGTGCTTTTTATGGAGGAGGCATTTATGATTCAATTAGTCAGCTGCGGGCACAACTTCGTTCACTCGGACGGGATCCGGATCGACCGCAGCAGCGGGGCCGGGAATTACGCTTTTGTCCTTTTTCGGAGCAAGGCGGAAGTGGTGATTAACGGCACGGCTTATACCGTGGATAACAATGCCTACATCTTGATGCAGCCCAGCACGCCTTACATGTACCGGGACTTGGAGAAGCCCTTCGTCAACGACTGGTTCCACTGTGAAGGAACGGAGCTTGGCGCATATCTGCAGCAGCTTCAGCTTCCGCTTGACCGTCCGGCCGAAGCGGCTTACCCGGCGTCCGTGTCCAGGGGCATCATGGAGCTTCAAAACGTGAACTGGCTGGGCGGGCCCCACCGTTTGGAAATTATCGACCTGGACCTGCGCAGCCTGCTGATGAAGCTCGCCAATTGGCGGCACCTGCCCCCTGCCCAGGGAAATGCCGGCCGGTATTTGCACCAGCTGTCGGAAATCCGCAGCGAGCTGTACCGTTCACCGCAGGCCTCCTACTCCCTGGACGAGCTCGCGGCAAGCGTCAACCTGAGCAAATCTTATTTTCAGCATCTGTACAAGGATTTGTTCGGATGCTCGGTTTCGTCCGACATGATCAACAGCAGGCTGGAGTACGCGAAGTATTTGCTGGATAACAGCTCCCTCTCCATCGGCGGCATCGCCAAGATGTGCGGATATGAGAACGAAACCCACTTCATGCGGCAGTTCAAAAAATTCGTATCGGCCACCCCGAGCGGCTACCGAAAAAGAAAGTAGCGCACCTGCCCTGCGAGTTTACTCCCCTGACTCCATGGGAACAATAGCAGCAACAATAAAGTAAAATGGGGCTGCAAACGAATGAGTGACAATCTATGGAATACGATCAAAAACAGCGGTGTCGTCTGGAAAATGCCGCTGGCTGCGGCGCTGTCATGGGAGGCTGCAAAGTGGGCGGGCTCATCACATCCTTATCTCGCCCCGCTGACCGCGATATTGTCCGTACAGGCCACGGTCAGTCAATCGATGCAGTTCGCCTGGCAGCGTGTCTTGGGAACGGTTGCCGGCGTCCTCCTGACGCTCTGTGTAACGCCCTGGCTCCCCCTGAACGGATGGAGCATCGGAGCGTGCCTGTTGGTCGCCACCTTTGCCATCCAGCGCCTGAAGCTGGACCACACCATGGTGACACAGGTGGCCCTCAGCATTCTGCTCGTGCTGTTCTTTCAGCACAAAATGCCCAGCTATTCGCTCGACCGGATCCGGGATACGATCATCGGCGCCGTGTTAGCGGTATTGGTGCAGTCGCTGCTGTTCCCGCCGGATTCCATCCCATCCGCCAAGCAAAAAATGACCCGCTTCGCGGACCATTTGGCAAGTCATTTTATCAAGGCCGGGCAATGGGTGGAGAAGGGATGTCCTCCAAGTGAAGCGCAAACGCTGAAATGGACTTGGCAGGCGCTGTTTCAGGAGCTGCACCAAGCGACCACCGAGCTGGACAAGGCAGCCCAGAGCTTGCGGTACCACCCTTTTGCCGCCAAGAAGCGCGATCTGCTGAACCGCCTGACCCGGCAGATGGAGCAGCTGCGTTCGGGCTACGCCAATCTGTCGGATATGATCCGGGTGCTGGGGCAGTGGTCGCAGACCGGCCATTTTACCCGGGAGCAGCAGCAGCAATGGGCCGACTACCTGCAAGAACTCGCCCAGATGATCAAGCGATGGCATACCGGCCCCGGCATCTCCACAGACGGCAGCGCCGGCAAGGTCAGCTTGAGCCTTCACGCTCCGGCGCATTGGGAGCAGGAGCAGTACCCTCTCGCCCTGTATATGAATGCCGGGCAGCTGCTTCAGGATTTTGGCGGGGAATCGATCTCCTTGTCCCGCAGCAGCCCGTAGTCCTCCGGTGTGTCCACGTCGAGGAACAGATCCGGCGATCCGAAAGGGACAGAGATCCCCGGCCTTCCGTGACGGATCAGCTGCCGGGCTCCCTGGTCCCCTTGCAGCCGGAGCAGCTCCGGAAACATCCGCCGGTGGCAAATGACCGGCGGTCTCGCCAGACCGCCGAACTCCGCAGCGGCGTAATGAATCTTTTCCCGTTCCGATGCCTGATCGTAGCGGCAGAGCAGTTCGTTGATCATTGCAGATGTGACGCAGGGCTGGTCGGCGAGCAAAATCATGACCGCTTCGGCCCCCGCGGTCATCGCCGCCTCCACCCCGCACCGGATCGAATGCGCCTGTCCTGAATGCGCATCCGGACAGCGGACAAGCGTCCACTTTGGTCTAAAGCGGTCGCTGCCAAGGGCTGCGTCCATCCAATCCGCCTTCCCTTCGGTAGTCACGATCCATATATGCGCCAGTCCGGCCTCCAGAGCGGCAAGCAGAGCATGATTGCCAAGCGCAATTCCCCTCAGCGGCAGACCGAGCTTGTTCGTTCCCATCCGGCTGCTTTGTCCCGCCGCCAAATAAATGCCATGGACACTATGTCGCTTCATAAGATAAGCGCCTCTTTCGGGAAGTTCGGTACACCTGGATTAATTCGGCCACGATGCTGAAGGCGATTTCCTCCGGACCTTCTGCTCCGATCGGCAAACCTACGGGGGCGTGCCAATGGTCCGGCAATGAGCCGCTTTCAAGAAGCCGCTGCGTTCTGCGTTTCGAGCCCAGGAGACCAACATATGCCAGGTTATGGCTGGAGAGGAATCGGATGAGCTCCCGGTCCCTCCGGAAGTGATGCGTCATGATGACGACGTAATCGTTTGGCGTCCACCGCATCCGTCCGGCCGTTTCCTCCGGGAAGCCGTCAAGCAGCGTGTGGGCATCCGGAAAAAAGCTTCGGTCGCACAGGGCTGCCCTCCAATCGGCGACGGTAACCGTGAATCCGGCGGCGGCCGCAAAGGAGGCCAAAGGCCTGGCATCCGGCCCGGCACCGAACAGGGTCAGCCGGGGTTTGGGGAAATACGTGTGGACGAACACTTCCTCCGCCTCTCCCGGCACGTTCTGCATCCCGCTCCGCCGCCCTATCCGGGCAGCTGCCCAATCCAGCAGAGCCTCGGGAAACGCTCCCGGCCATTCGCCGAACCGGTGCCTGGAGCTGGTGACAAAGCTGTATCCGGCAGCCAAGGGGTCCGCGCTATTTTTTAGAATCAGCATGACTTCGGTCTGATCGTCCAAATAATCCTTCAGCATCAGCAGATGCCTCCGCAGCGAGTCGCCGACAGCCACAGCCGTAACCTGAATCACGCCTCCGCAGCCCGGTCCTTCCCCCCAGGACAGCGGATCGGCAGCATCCAGGTCGAAGGTATAGGTGCATGGAACCCTGGCTGCCAACAGCTCCGGCACGCGGGCTGCGATATCCGCTTCCAGGCAGCCGGCGCTCAGCACGCCGATCTGCGTTCCGTCCTCGAACAGCAGCATGGATGCGCCCTCTTTACGGTAGGCGCTGCCCTTCACCCGGGTAATGGTCGCCAGCACGCTGCGCTGTCCGCACTGCTGAAGTGCTTCCAGAATCCGATGAATGTCTTCCAAGCGTGTTCCTCCTTTTAGCTGCTGCCGGTTGCCGGGCCGCCTTCCTTGTTCACTGCCAGCGCCGCCATGATCGCCCCGTGAATTTCTTCATACGAGGTGCAGCGGCATATGTTCGATTCCAGCCACAGCCGGATCGTCTCCGGATCCGCGTCCGGATGCGCACTCAGCAGCCCGTGACCGTTCATGATAAATCCCGACGTGCAGTAGCCGCATTGGAATGCCTGCTTCAGGACAAATTGTTCCTGGACCGGCGAATGCTTCAGCCCTTCAATCGTGGTGATGCGCTGTCCGTCCGCCTCTACGGCGAGCATCAGACAGGACTTCATCGGCAGCCCGTTCAGGATGACAGTGCAGGCGCCGCAGTCCCCGTTCTCGCAGCCGGGCTTGCACCCGGTTAAGCCAAGGTGGTCCCGAAGGGTATGCAGCAGCGTCTCCGCCGCACGGACCCAGAGCCACCTGCGCTCCCCGTTGACCTCCATCTCCAGCGGGTAGATCGCATTCGAGTTCGAGCTTGCGCTTTCCAGGACGTTCACCTTCCTTCCAAAGCATGAATGGCGTCTTTGACGGTTTGCCTAAATAAAAAGAGCCGGTAATCGGCCGTGCCTTCCGTATTGGTCAGCGGCGGTGCCGGGAGCCGTCCGGCTGCCTGGCTGGCCCGCTCTTCCGCAGAAAGCCCGGGAGTGTTCAGCACCTGCTCGATGGAGGCCGAACGGAACGGGAACCCGCAGACCCCGCTGAATGCCGCGCGGATGCGGCTTCCCTTTTTCACGGCAACCAAGGTCACCAACGGGTAACCGACATTACCGATCTGCCGCTTCTTCACATGAACGGACGGCAGAGATACAAATTCACGGTCCGTCACGGTCTGCAGCAGAAATTCTCCGGGTTCCAGACGGATCTGCCCGCGGAAGACTTCGTGGATCGCAGCCTCCCTGACGCCGCCTTTCCCTGCGATGACCAGGCGGCTGTCGGCCACAAGCAGCGGGAGTACCGCTTCCCTGTAGTGGATTCGGCCGCACAGGTTGCCGCCGAGCGTAATTTTGTTACGGGACGTCTGGTCGGCGACTCCTTGGGCCGCCCTGCCGAGCAGAGGGAAGAGGTTCGCGCCGGTGACGGCGGACAGCGTGACGCAGCCGCCGATGATCAGGTCATTTTCGCGGAACTCCATGACATTGCATTCGGGGATCGCTTTTACATCGACGACCGCTCCCGGCCGAACGCGATTCAGCCTGGCCATCGTAATGATTTCCGTTCCTCCGGACCAATACATCGGGTCCTTCCCTTGGGTTTGCAGCGCCTGAAAGGCATCGGCCGCGTCTTTCACTGAAGACGGGCGGTAATATTCAAAGTCAAATGGGATCATGGGCCGTCCTCCAGATCCGCTCCGGGGTAAGCGGTAGCCGATTTAGCGCGATGCCCGTTGCTGCCGACAAAGCGTTGGCGAGTGCAGCTGGCATGCCGATCACGCCATGCTCGCCGATGCCCCGCAGGCCGAATGGCGCCTCCGCATTCGGCGTTTCGACGAAATCGACGAAATACGCCGGCTGCTCTCCGTAACGCAACATGTGATAAGTCCGGAACTGCGGATTCAGCACCTGGGCCTCTTCATTGAACGCAAAGGCCTCCCTGCTGGCAAGGCCCAGCCCCATGCTCATGCCTCCGGTGATTTGGCCGCGGGCGAAAACCGGATTGATCACCCTGCCGGCATCAATAACGGTTGCCGCCTGCAGGATCCGATAGCTATAATCCCTCGTATCCAGCTCCACTTCCACCATCTGTGCGCCGACCGTCCATTCCGGGCCCGGTTTTCCTTTGCCGGTCATCGGGTCCAGCTCCTTAATATCCCGCATCGCATAACTGCCGCGGCCGATGACCTGGCTTCCAATCGTCCCCCCCTCCGGAAGTTTGTATCCAAATGCTATCCTGGTGATCTCTATGCCGATCCCCGGATCCCGCATACTGTAAACCCTTCCGCCTCCAATTTCCAGCTCGGCCGACGGGAGCTGAAGTACCCGGGCAGCCGTGTTCTTCAGCTGTACGATGGCATCGTGCGCCGCCGCCCGAATCGCGTTGCCGACCAGAAAAGTGCTGCGGCTTGCAACGGTTTTCCACAGCTGCGGCTCGGTCTCCGTATTGACGTCAGTGCTGATCGATACTTTATGCACATCTATTCGGAGCAGCTCGGCTACCATTTGGGTGAGGGACGTCCGCGTGCCCTGCCCGATCTCCACAGCACCGCAAAGCAAATTCACGCTGCCATCGGCATTGAAAATGATGACCGCCCCCGCACCGGCATCGGCGGGGGTATTGGAATTTTTCCACATACAGCATACGCCCCTGGCTTTGACAAAGTGGCCTTTTGCTTCAATCAAGGGCTGCTCATCCCATCGGATCATATCTTTCAGCTTGGCGATACACATCGGGAGATTGCCTACCGTACTCCGGTCCAGCAGCGTTTGCGTCGGCGTCGTGTCACCGGGCCCGATCGCATTCAGAAAGCGGAACTCCAGCGGATCCATGCTGAGGCGTGCGGCCATGACATCCATTGCCCGCTCGATGGCAAACGTCAGCTCGGGATGTCCAAACCCGCGAAATGAAGTGGAATACGGGTGATTCGTATACATGCAGAGCGAGTCGCACTGCAGATTGTCGATTCGGTACGGACCCGAGCAGTCGCTGGCTCCGGCCTTGCTCATGATCGGTCCCCGGTCCGAGTAGGCTCCTCCGTCAAACCAGTGCGTAATTTCCGCGGCAGCGATTTTTCCATCGGCGGCACAGCCCAGCTTGACTCTCGATTCCAGCCCGATATGCACCGGGGAAGAGACCATGTCGCGCTCCCTTGAATTGACCAGCTTGACCGCTTTTCCCCCTGCGGCCCTTGAAGCCAGAAAAGCGAGAAACTCCAGCTGAACGGCCGCCTTCCCGCCAAACCCACCGCCAACGAGCGGGGTGTGAACGATGATTTGCTGCAGCGGGATATGAAAGTATCTGTTGATTTGGCTGCGGATAATGTAGGGGGACTGCGAGGCGGAATGGATGACGGCTTTGCCGTCCGGCAGCAGCTCCGCCGTACTGCAGCGCGGTTCCATCGCGGCATGATCCGATTGCGGCATGCTCACCCGGACCTCGATCGTGTGGATGCTGCGGCTCCATCCTTCCTCCATGTTTCCTTTGCGGATCCGGTTGCGGCTTGCAACGTTGGTGCCGGGCTCCGGATACACCTCCTCATAATGCTTATACTCGGCCAAATTTTCATGTATGAGCGGCGCGTCCGGCTTATAGGCCTCCAGCGGGGACTGAACAAGCGGCAGCGTTTCGTATTCCACGCGGACCTGCAGCGCCGCCATTTCCGCGATATATTCCGCATCCGCCACCACCACGGCAACCGGCTCGCCGAAATACCTCACCTTGTCTATGGCCAGCGGCGGCCGGTCTTCCAGCGGAGAACCGGTGAGCACCGGGAAGTCCTCTCCTGTGATGACCGCACGGACGCCCGGAATACTCCGGGCCGCGGAGGTATCGATCGACAGCATCCGGGCATGGGCATGCGGGCTGACAGCCAAGGCGGCGTGCAGCAGGCCGGGTTTCGAGGTATCTCCCGTGTAACGGGCCGCCCCGGTTACTTTCTGCCCGGATTCTTTTCTCAGAACTTCTTTTCCGATGGACGAGGCGATATCGGCTCCCTCCTTTCATCCCCATCGTTGTGATAGATGCACATCCTCTACTGCCTATTTATATGGGAAATGCATTGTCCCTAGTATTCGGGTTTATACGCGAGCCCCATAAAAACGTCTATTGATGTACATTCAATGTAGACAATCGGTAGTTTCTCTGGGGAATTAAGGAAGCCAAGCCGCTGAAGCTTTTACCACTCTTATACCTAAAAAAACTGCCCGGCGGACATGTATCCTGTCCGTTCGGGCAGCGGGTTCATTTCCATCCCTGTGTATGGTGACCTGCTTTCGAGTTCAGAGTTCCGCCATCGAAGCCTTTTCATCCGCTCCAAGGCTTTTCTCGGCCCCATCTATATTTGACGAATCGCCGGACTGATCATGCGGCACCGTGACGGTAACCGTACGGGCTGTTCGATTGCCCGCTTGATCACCCGTTCACCAGAGATCCGGCCTGGAAGTCGTACACGAATTCGGTATAAAATGGTTGATGTGTGCTTTTTGCACACAGTTACTGGTTGTTTTTTACATGTGGGAGGAGAATCGTTGTGAAGAATTGTGCGCTGTACAGCTCAACCTTCGATCTGGATCAGATCGTGGACCTTATGAAGGGGATCGACCCGAATGGAAAAATGAGCGTCAATGAGAGCAAAACCCGGATTGAAATCGTCAGCAAGGGCTGGCTTCGCCGAAAGGCTACCGCTTTTAACATCATGACCAGCAAAACGCACCCGGATGAGTTTGCAAGCATGCGAAGCGGCATGGAGCAATTTTTTGCCCAGATCCCGGCGGAGAACGAGCCGCTGCAGCAAAAGCTGCTGATCAAGATCAGCACGCTCAATATGGTCATCGGCGTCGAAACGGAGGATGACATTTCGGAATCCTTATTCACCCAGCTGCTGTCGATGATCCGGACGCTGGACGGGCTGATGTTCTGGGGCGGCGGGCAGCTGCTGAATCCGGAAGGACGGCTGCTGCTGGGTACGGACGGCCGCTCGGAAGTGGAAGATTACACCGTCACCGCCCATACGAGCTTCCTCCATGGCGAGGAGCCGGAGACAGCTTCCGGTACGGAGCGCAAAGCGCGGTCCGAAGCGGTTCTGTCGGCGCAAGGCTTCCAGAAGATGCCGCCGATACCCGGACGGCTCGGCGATGAAGCCGCGGGACGAATCCGGACCCTTGCGGAAACCGCACAGCGGGCCGTCGCCCTCTGCATTACCGCCGTCAAGGGCGAATGCATCGGTGCGGGCGAAAGCCCCGAGGATACCCGGGAGCTGATCTCGAGAATTACGGCCCAGTACGGGGCGGACGGGTTCTTTTCCCCTGAGGAGAAGGCGTTTATCCAAAACAGCCAAGCGGATGAATCCGAAGCGGTCCCGTTTTCCTGGCGGTATGAAGGCTTTTGGGTGCTGCTGTGGGCCTTGGGCCATGTGGACGCCTTGGGGAGCCCGACGGATATTTGCGATGTCCCCGAAGCCGTCTCCAAGCTGCAGATGTTTGATTCGTTTGATGCCTTTTTAGCGGGCTCACGGCTGCGGAGCAGTAAGGAAATTCTCGACGCCGCCGATTTGATCTACCGCTACGACTGGCTCTGTGTCGACAGCCGGATTCAAGGACAGCCGGCTCCCGGCGGCCTCAACGCAGGCGTCGTGTATGAGCGTCACCGTGCCTTGAACTGGCTGACCGGATACATGGGCCAGGAATGGGACGATGTGCGGACGGATACGTAAGGTGAAAGAAATATGGGTTACTACTTTCCGGAGGGTAAGCAGCGGGATCCGAACAACGGCATATTTGCCGAGGGTTAAGCAGAGGGGATCGAACAAAGACCTACTCGAAGATGGTTTGTAAAGAAGCGGCAAAGTTGCTTACGTGTACATACATGATGATATATGGAAGATCTTCGTTTTTTCAGATGGACGCAGGGGTGACCTGAGCATGGGCACTTAAAGGAGGATGCAAGTATGAGTAACGAACGGATTGTAGAGCTTCAAAGCGCCTTGAAGCGCACGGCGACCCTTTTTCAAACAGGTGGAAGCAGGCCTAACCTCTCGGTGGAGCAGTGCTGGATCGGACAAGTCAACCTGGCATTGCCCGATGAGGAACTGCCCGTCGATGTGGACGGAGAGGCGATGGCTCCCATCCTTCAGCTATATCTGCCCGCGCTGCCCTATGTTCCGGACGAACTGAAGGAAACCGAACTGCTGACCGTATTTTTGTCACCTAACGTCCTGGATCACGATGATATGAGCGGATATATGTGCATCCGAGAGTACAGCGATACCGGGAAATTGGTCTTGAAAGACTTCGGGCCTGCCTTTATGTCGATCAAACCTTTCCCGCTGTTCCCAGAGCTTTGTCAAGATGACTCCCCGCAATGGGACAGCGATGATATTCCCGAAACGTACAGACAAGAGATTCTGCGACTGGAAGAGCTGGAAGGGCTGAATTATTTCGAGGATATTGCCGGGGAAATATATCGTGTTCACAAGCTTGGGGGATATGCCGCCTTCACCCAGCCTGGCATTGACTTTGGAGATGGATACGCTTTTGTCCTCCAAATCGCCTCAGACGCCAAAGCCGGGCTCAACATCGTGGATGACGGCAATTTTTATTTTGCCAAGCATAAAAAGGACGGCACCTGGCGCGGCTACTTCGATTTTTATTAAAGGATCTATAGGGAGTGAAACTTGATGGATGTGCTGGACCAAGCCATGGCATCTTTTCTAAAATGGCAGGATCAATATAACGAGGCATACGGACTTTTCAAAGAGCAGGACATCCGCCCGTTGGCGGAGTTGTGTGACCCCGGCGTGGATGATCGGATTCCGCTTTCGCCGGAACTGCAGCATTTTTACACCAGATATGAAATAAGAAGTGGTTCTGATCATATAACATCGCTCGGAATGAAAAGCGCCGCCGTGGAAATCGGAGATGCGGCCGTTCTTTTCTTTCCGAAGCCGGAGCATTTGTTTCGCCAGCAGTTGGGATACCGTTGGCTGGGAACGGGGGAGCCGTACCAAGCATCCCCTTCGTGGCCTCCGGAGCATGTGGTCATTGCCAATTACAACGATGACCCGCTGATCGTCGACACCGCCTCGCCGGCATCCCCGGTGTATGGGCGGATCGATGGATCCGGAGCATTTCCCCTTGCAGACTCGCTGGCCGACTTTTTTTCGGCCCTGGCGCTCTTGATCGAAGCCGCTGTCACAATGGAGGGGAATGTAACCAACGAAGAAACGTTTGAAATCGAGGCTGCTTTTGTGGAGGAAGTCAGGCCGAAGCTGATGCAGCTGCTGGGCGAGGAGAAGGCGGAGAATATAATGAAGTATTTGTCGTTTTACTAGAGAACATCCCGGATTCATACGCTGAACACAGTCATTGAGAGTTAACCCTCAAGATATGAGTCTTGCAATAAAAAATGCGATTCCGGCGGCCGCTCCGCCTACAATGGTTGTTTGCCAGGCGCTGCGGAACGGACGGGTACCGGTGAATCTTCCTTTAACGTAGCCAAATACGAATAAGGCAATCAGCGTGACGATCACCGAAACGGATAAAGCTGTGCCCGACTGCCTGATCAGCATGTAAGGGGACAGCGGAATGACACCCCCTATAATGTAGGACAGTCCGATCGTGAGCGAGCTGTTGCGCGCCCTCTTAGGCTCGGGTTCTTCGAGCCCGAGCTCATATTTCATCATAAATTGAACCCATCGGTCCGAATCCCGGCAGATGGCATCCACCGCCGATTCCACAATTTCTTCGGGAAAATGCCACTCTCTCAGGATATCGGCCACTTCCTCCCTTTCCTGATCCGGTATTTCCCTGATTTCCTCCTGCTCCCGCACGAGTTCGGATGCATAATGCTCCCGGTCCGTCCGGGCGGCAAGATATCCGCCAAGCCCCATCGCGATAGCACCCGCAGCGATTTCAGCCATCCCCGCCACAACGACCAGGCTCGTATTCGGTACGGTCCCGGACAAGCCGGCGGCAAGGGCAAACGGAACCGTTAAACCGTCCGACATTCCGATCACAATATCCCTGATCAAATCAGGTGCGTTAAAATGCTTTTCCTCATGCCTTTCCACAGTCATCATTCCCCCACCCTGCGAGCAGCTTCTGCCTTGATTCCCTTAATATGGGTGGTTTCCGTTAAAATATACCTGAATGTGCCTGCACGGGCTGTGCTCCATTCGGGGGATGTCCGCAAAAACTCCCGGCGTCATAGAACCGACCGGGAGTTTGTTGTCGCTCGAAGTGTTCATTGTGATTCTCTGGTTATTGTAATCTGGGAGCAGCTTACAGAACGCTTCGAGTTGAAATGCGATGCCCGGGCAAGCCTTGCCTCGTTATGTCCAATAACGGCGGGAGACGCAGTGCTCGTCAGCAAGCTTATACCCTTTCAGCGGAATCAGCTCCACCGAGCTGGCCGAATCCGGCGAATGGATCATGTGCCCGTCCCCGGCGTAGATGCCGACATGATGGACGCGTCCCTTGCCCTGCTCATAGGCAAAGAACAGCAGATCCCCCGGCTGCAGCTCCTCCGGCGGAATGCCGGCTCCGTGCAGCGCCTGGACAGAGGCGTCCCTCGGGATGTCGATGCCGCAGGCGAGATGCATGGAGTGGGCAAACCCGGAGCAATCGTAGCCCCAGGCCGACATGCCTCCCCACAAGTAAGGCAGTCCCAGAAAGCGCTTGGCCTGCGCCACGATGGCCTTGCCCCTATTCTGTTCATCCGCACGAGAGCCCGGGTATTCCCCTGGCTCAGCCACCACCTGTACGTCTGCCCGTCTGATCCGGGCAAGACCGTGCGGGGTCTGCACGACGACAAAAGCATCCCCACCATAATCTGCACCTGCCCCAACGCCATCTCTCGGAACACTCCCTGCTTGGGGAAAAGCTCCAGCAGCGGGTCCCGCTACCGTTTCGGCTTGTAAACCCTTTACGGCTTGAACTCCATCGCCGGGTTCTACCTCAGGCACCGTCCCCCGCTCCTCCTCGGTCGCCAGCGGCAGCCTTGTCAGGAAGCTGATACGCAGCTTCGCCGATGAGGATAACAGCTCCAAGTCCGTCGTAGGTGCCGTAACGATCGCAGAAGCTGGAGCAGCAGCGGCGCCGGGAACGTTTCCGCCGCTGTCCAGCAGCCGATACGCTTTCTCCTCAATCAATGGCAGCAGCTGCTCCGTCGGAATCCAGCCGGGATATCCGTTCTCATCCTTGGGCGAGATCTGGCCCGGGATGGCGACCCGGCTCCATCCGTCCTGCTCCTCATAGACGAGGACGGCCGTGCCGTACAGCGCCTGGGTCTGCACGCGGTTGGCCGCGCACAGGTCGAGCTTATCCGATACCGTCATGGCGGCGAGCCATGGTTCGATGCCGCTCCCCCGCGCATTCGCCGGATCGGTTTCCATCTCCAACGGGTTCCCTGAATCAGATGGATCCGTGGCCTCCCGTTTGCCACTCCCAGGTTCGCTAGGGGCGAACCCGGCCAGAGCCGGCGCGTCCAGCGCCCGCGGAGAGGACGGACTGGTCCAGACGGTGGCTACCGGAACGCTGACCACCCGCCATGCCGGGGATACGGCCTGATCGTCTTGATCCCCCATCACCATACCCCCACTTCGTCCGTCGTGCGCACGTCGGTAATGCCCAGACCCGGCGCATCCGAGAAGGTCATTACCCGGCCGTCGTACATGACGCCGCCGACGACATCATCCTGGTGCAGCATCAGCGGCGCGTCGAAGTCGTAGCGGGTGACGTTCTTTTTGCTCGCGGCGAAATGGGCAGCGGCGGTCACCGCCAATCGGGATTCGATCATGCTGCCCACCATGCACTCGACGCCGTATTCTTCAGCCAGCTGGTTGATCAGCTGCGCCTTGTAAATGCCGCCCGCCTTCATCAGCTTGATGTTGATCAGGTCGGCCGCGTGCCGCTGCAGCACCTCCAGCGCCTGCACCGGAGAAAAGACGCTTTCGTCGGCCATAATCAGGGTGTCCACCGCGGCGGTCACCTGCTGCAGCCCGTAAATATCCCCGGCCCGGACCGGCTGCTCCACCAGTTCGATGTTCAGCCCCATGTCCTCCATCTTCCGGATGGAGCGGATCGCCTCCTTGGCCTGCCAACCCTGGTTGGCGTCCAGGCGGATCTTGACGTCGCTGCCGATGCGCTGCCGGATTTCCCGGATGCGGCGGATGTCATGCTCGATGTCATCCTTGCCGACCTTGATCTTCAGTACGGTAAATCCAGCCTGAACGTATTGGGCCGCATCTTCTCCCATTTCCTCGGGCGAGTTGACGCTGACCGTAAAGTCCGTTTCGATCCGGTCGCGGTACCCGCCGAGAAATTGGTACAGCGGCATACGCCCGTGCTGGGCCACCAAGTCATAAACGGCCATGTCGATGGCCGCTTTGGCACTGGTACAGCCGACCATAGCCTGGTGGAGCGACTGCAGGATCTGCTCATAGGCGAGCAGGCTTTGGCCGATCAGCAGCGGCTTGAATGTATGTTCAATGGCGGACTGGATCGCCTCAAGGCTGTCGCCTGTGATAACGACAGTGGCCGGAGCTTCGCCCCAGCCCACTTTTCCGTCGTCGGCCGTCATTTTCACCACAATCGATTCGGCTTGATGAACCGTGCGCAGCGCCGTCTTGAACGGTTTGGTCAGCGGCGTGTACTTGCGCAGCACTTCGATATCATGTATTCGCATTTGCCGGTTGCCTCCTCTATATAATGGCTGACTCCAGCGCTTCCACTTTTTTGTCAGCCGTGCTCAGCTCGGCTTCCATCCCGTGCGGAACCGCGACGTTGGGCGAGCCGTGCCCGATCCCGAAGCCCATCAGGGAAGGTCTGCCCGCTTCGGTCACATAATGCCGGACGACCTCCTCCAAGGTAAAGGAGATCGGGCGCTTGACCGGCTCGCAATCGCGGAAGTCGCCCACTAGGATACCGGCCGCCTGCTCCAGCTTGCCCGCCATCCGCAGCTGGTTCAGCATACGATCGATCCGGTACGGCTCCTCCCCGATATCCTCGATAAACAGGAGGCAGCCCCGGGTATCGATCTCAAACGGCGTACCGAGCGTACTCGTCAGCAAAGTCAGGTTGCCTCCGACGAGCGGGCCCTTGGCTTTGCCTTCCACCAAGGTATGCAGCGGGGTGATGTCCTCGGTGTAGCGGAGCGGCTCGGGCCGGACCAGCTGGGCGAAGCTCTGCCGGGTCAACGGGTGAACATCCTTGTCTCCCAGGCAAATCATCATCGGCCCATGCACCGTGATCAATCCGGTCATCTTCCAGATGGCGGCATGCAGGAAGGTGATGTCGCTGTACCCCCACAAAATTTTGGGATGCCGGCGGATTTGATCGTAATCGAGCTTCTCCGCGATCCTGGCGGTGCCATAGCCTCCACGGGCGCAAACGATGGCCTGAATGCCGGGGTCCGCAAACATGGCGTTCAGCTCGGCGGCCCGCTCGGCGTCGGTTCCGGCGAGGTAGCCGTGGCCGCGGTTCAGCGAATCGCCAAACCGGACCTTCAGGCCAAGCTCTTCGAACACTTCGGCCGAACGGCGGATCGCCTCCGCGTCCCCGCGGCTCGCCGGGGCGGTGATGCCCACCGTGTCCCCCGGCATCAACCGGGCCGGCCGGATCGGCCTTTTCCCGGCACCGGCCTGCACCTTCGAATCGGCAGCATGCATGAACGGTCTCAGCCTTCTCATTTCAAATCAGCCCACTTAAAGTCCATGTAGCCGTACGGATGGCGCACCACGTCGACGAGCTTGTCGCTTTGCAGATAAGCCGAATCATAGAAATACATCGGCATGATCGGCGCCTCGTCCATCAGGATTTTTTCGGCCTGGTGCATCAGGTCATAGCGCTTCGCCTCGTCCGTCTCTTGGTAAGCGGCCTGGATCAGCTTGTCGTATTCGGCATTGCTCCAGCCCGTACGGTTGTTCGGACTTTTGCTTTCGAAAATATCCAGGAAGTTGATCGGATCGGCGAAATCCGGCAGCCAGGACGACCGGGAAAACTGCAGCTGAAGCTGCTTCTGTTCCGCGGTGAGGACTTTGCCTTCTTTGCCCGCGAGCTTGACGTCGACACCCAGGTTTTCCTTGAACATGGCCTGCAGCGTTTCGGCGATTTTCTGATGTAAATCGTTTGTATTGTAAGTCAGCGTCACTTCGGGAAGCGTGCTGTATCCCGCTTCCTTCATGCCTTCCGCAAGCAGGCTCTTGGCCTGCGCTGCGTCAAACGTAATCAAGTCGCCGCCCACTTCGCGGAAATCACGTCCGTCCGGCTCCTTGAGTCCGTAGGATACGAAACCCCCGGCCGGTTTTTGCTTCTGCTTGACCACCAGGTCCACGATTTTCTGACGGTCCACCGCGAGCGCAAAGGCTTTGCGGATTTTGGCGTTGTCAAACGGCTTCATGGTCGTATTGAAGCGGTAAAAATACGTACCTGCCGAATCTTGAACGTTCACCTTGCCTTCCGAAAACAGCTGGTCGCTCATATCGGCGGGAACGCCGGCAATGTGCAGCTCGCCGCTTTGGTACAGCTGGTATTCCGTGTTGGAATCGTTGATCATTTTAAACGTGACGCCGTCCAGCTTCACGTTCGCCGCATCCCAATATTTATCGTTCTTCACCATTTTCAGCTCGGAATCGTGATTCCACTGGGAGATGCGGAACGGGCCGTTGCTGACGAACGTATCGGCCTCCGCCGTCCAGTTCGGATTGGACTCCACAGTCTTTTGCGGCACCGGGAAGAAGGCCGGATTCGCCAGCATGCTCAGCAGCCAGGGGGCCGGCTGGGCCAGCGTCACTTCCAGCGTCTTGTCGTCAGTGGCTTTGACCTGCACGTCGTCCGCCGTCCCTTTGCCGGAGTTAAAAGCCTCCGCTCCTTTAAATACATAGGCCAGCGTCGCGGCAGAAGACGCCGTTTTCGGATCGAGCATTCTTTTCCAGGCAAACTCGAAGTCACTCGCCTTTACCGGCTCGCCATTGCTCCACTGTACGCCGTCGCGCAGCGTGAACGTGTATTGGAGTCCGTCTTCGGATACCTTCCACTCGGAAGCCATAGCCGGCTCCGGAGACTGGTCCTTGCCGAGACGCGTCATGCCCTCCATCGCATTGTTCAAAATGTCATAGGAAACCTGGTCGAAGCCGATCGGCGGATCGAGCGAAGTGGGCTCGCGAACGTTGTTGTACAGGAGGATTTTACTTCCGGTATCTCCTCCACCGCCGCTTGCTCCTTCAGTTCCGCCGCCGCATGCGGCCAGCAGCAGGCTGAGCAGCATGCACGTCAGCAGCGCCAGTATTAACCTTCTTTTCACAGCCTTGTTCACGACAGCCTTTTCCATGAGACCCTCTCCCTTAATCCCGAATTGGTTGGTTGCTGCAAATACAAGCTATTCCGTTATTCATGAGCTTGCGCTATTCAAGACGCTGATCTATGGTCAAGTCCCAAGGCTTGCAGAGCAAACCTGAAGCAGGATCCTGTTCCCGCAAAATGATAAAACTGTGCTCTTCATGCCTTATCCCTGGCTGGCCGATGCGGTTTCAACCTGCGCCGGCCCTTGCGGCGGCATCGTTCTGGCCCGGGCGTCCTGCAGCCAGCAAGCTACGGTGTGCTCTCCGTCCAGCTTCACGCTGTCCGGCGGGAACAGGCCGCATACCTCCATCGCGTGAGGACACCGGGCGGCAAACGCACATCCCTTCGGAGGTGCGAACAGGTCCGGCGGGGTGCCCGGGATCGCGTCGAGCTTCGCCCCTCTTGGCCGGTCCAGGCGCGGGATGGAATCGAGCAGCCCCCGCGTATACGGATGCTGCGGATTCCGGAACAGCTCCTTGACCGGTGCGGATTCCACAACCTGCCCCGCATACATGACATTGACGCGGTCGGCGATGCTGGCGACGACGCCGAGGTCGTGCGTAATCATGATCAGCGAAGCCTGGGTCGTGCGCTGCAGCATGCGGAACAGATCCAGGATTTGCGCCTGGATCGTGACGTCCAGCGCGGTGGTCGGTTCGTCCGCGATCAGGACGGCGGGACTGCAGATCGCCGCCATCGCGATCATGATCCGCTGCCTCATGCCCCCGCTGAACTGATGCAGGTGCTGCTTCAGCCGGAGTTCCGGGTCGCGGATGCCCACAAACTGCAGCATCTCGACCGCCCGCTTCCTCGCCTCCGTCCGGGACAGCCGCTGGTGGCGGATGACGCCCTCCATCAGCTGCTCCCCGATCGTCATTGTCGGATTCAGCGCGGTCATCGCGTCCTGAAAGATGATCGCGATGTCCGAGCCGCGCACGTCACGCATCTGCTTTTCGCTCAAACGCGTCAGCTCGCGTCCGTTAAAACGGATGCTGCCCTCCGTAATTTTCGAGTTGTTCTTGGGCAGGAGCCGCATGATGCTGCGGGCGGTGACGCTTTTGCCGCAGCCGGATTCGCCGACGATCGCCAGCGTCTCTCCCCGGTGCAGGCGGAGGCTGACGCCCCTGACGGCCTTCACCTCCCCGCCGTACGTGGAGAACGAAACATGCAAATTGTCCACTTCGAGCAGCGCGTCGTTGTTCATCTTCCGTTACCTCCTTTGCTTCGGATTAAAGGCGTTCAAGAGTCCATCTCCCAACAGGTTGAAGGCGAGCATCGTCACCGAAATGAAAAAGGCCGGGAAGAACAGCCGCCACCAGTTGCCGGACAGAATGGTCGGCAGGGCATCGTTGGCCATCGTTCCCCAGCTCGCCAGCGGCGGCTGAATGCCGAGACCGAGGAAGCTGAGGAAGGCTTCGGCGAAAATGGCCGAAGGCACGGAAAACGTCACCTGCACGATAATGACCCCGACGGCGTTGGGAAGCATATGCCTGCGGATGATGTACCACGACCCGGCTCCCAAGGTCCGGGCGGCCAGAACGTACTCCGACGATTTCAGCTGAAGCACCTGCCCGCGGACGATCCGCGCCATCCCGATCCACCCCGTCGCCGTCAATGCCAATATAATGGTCAGCAGCCCGGGGCCCATTACGACCATGAGCAGAATGACCACAAGCAAATAAGGAATGCCGTACAGCATATCGACGAAACGCATCATCGCGTTATCGACGCGCCCGCCGAAATATCCGGCGATGCCGCCGTAAATGATACCAATGAAAAAATCGATCAAGGCGGCGGCCAAACCGACCGTAAGCGAGATGCGCGAACCGTACAAAATCCTGGCGAAGACATCCCGCCCAAGGTCATCCGTTCCGAACCAGTGCGCGCCGGACGGAGGTTGGTTCGCGCTGAGCAGATTCTGGCCGGAGTAGCTCTGATCCGTCAGCAGCGGGCCGAACACGGCCAGCAGTGCCAGCAGCACGATCAGGGCGAGTCCGCAGCAGGCCAGCTTGTTGCGGAGCAAACTGCGGACGGCCTGCTGCCATAACGACTGGCGCGGCCTGACGATCCGCTCCTGTTCTCCGGCCGTTCTGTACATCGGGGTAAACAAATGGTCCGGTACCTGCATGCGTCAGGCCCCCTTTCTATGCAGCTTGATACGGGGATCGATGAACCCGTACACGATATCCACAATAAACATCATGAAGATGAGGAGTGCGCTGTAAAAGACCGTCGTGCCCATGATGACGGCGTAATCCCGGTTGTTGATGCCGTCCACGAAGTATTTCCCCATGCCGGGGATCGCGAAGATTTTCTCGATGACGAAGCTCCCCGTCAGCACGTTGGCCAGCAGCGCGCCGAGCAGCGTCACCACGGGCAGCACCGCATTGCGCAGCGCATGCTTGACGATCATCCTTGCCGGCGACAGCCCTTTGGAGCGGGCCGTCTCCATATAGTCCTGGGTCAGCACCTCAATCAGATTGGCCCGGGTCAGGCGCGCGATCGTGGCGATGGGCCCAACCGAGAGAGCGAAGGCCGGAAGCACGACATGCTTCCACGTTCCCCACGAAGCGACCGGCAGCAGCCCCCATTTGACGGCGACATATTTGATCAGGAGCGGAGCGATAACGAAGCTTGGCACCGCGATACCGATGACGGCCAGCACCATGGCGATATAGTCGATGATGCCGTTCTGCTTCAGGGCGGCCACCGTACCCAATGCTATTCCGGCTGCAATCGCCAGCAGAATGGCTGCCTCGCCGAGCTGGAAGGATACCGGGAAGCCGCGGTCGATCATCGTGTTCACCGTTGTCGGGTAATGGGATATCGATGGCCCGAGATCGAAGGTCAGCAGCGATTTGAGATACAGCAAATACTGGACGCCCAGCGGCTTGTCCAGATGGTAGAACGACATCATGTTCTGCACGACCGCTGCGCTTGCTTCCTTCCCGTCGCGGTCAAACGGAGAGCCGGGAATCGAGTGCATCAGGAAAAAGGTGACCGTGACGATCAGCCACAGCGTGACCAGCATGGATAAGAAACGCTTCAAAATGTATTGCGCCATGAATCTCACCCTCTCTTTACTCGGCATATGGTGCATTCTTTCAGGCCCATCTACCTCGGATAAACCTGACAGCGTATTTTCGGAAAACAGGCGGCCTTCATCAGCAGAAGGATGTTCGCATAGCCAGTTCAGTCATGACCAGCATAGCCTGGTACGCTTCAAGAATATCTTTGGCCTGGAACGAGACGACAGGCGATCCCTGTTCGATCGTGGTGCCTGGCATCAGATGGGCCCATTCCGCCTGCCCGTAATTCGCGAATTCGATCGTCAGCTGCGGGCGTTCCGGCGGAACGAGCGGCTTGACGCGGTCGCGCCCGGCAATCGCTTCAGCCATCTTCTGGCGGAGCAGCCGTCCGCTCTTCTCCGGTGACAGGCACAGCGCCGACGTGCGGGAAATACGCTCCTTGACGATCGCCGTCGTCACGCCGGGCAGCAGACTTTCGGCCTCGATAGCCGTCTCGTCGTCACCGGCCACCATCAGTACCGGCACGCCGTAATGTCCCGCCACGTAAGCGTTAAATCCCAATTCGCCTACGGAGACGTCGTTGATATACATGTTCCGGACGCCGAAAATCATCGTATGGCTGAGGACGCCCTTCCGGGCAGCCATCGCGTGATAGCCGAGAAAGACGGCTCCCGCATAACTTCCGTCAAGCCCCTGCATCATCGAAAACGGTTTGACGTCGCCGGAAATCAGTTTGCTGTCCGGGTGGAGATTTTCGATGATCAGATTGTTCATTTTCGAGTGGCTGTCGTTGACGATCACCTCGCTGAACCCTTCTTCAAAAGCGGTTTCGATGACGTGATTCGCCTCGGCCGTCATGATATGCTGGCCCCGGGTGTAGTTGTAGCGGCTGGAATCGACGAATGTCGCGTCCACCAGACCGGTAATGCCCTCCATATCAATGGATATGTACAATTTCATCTTCAAGTCCCTCCGATTGTCGTATTTGGGTATAAAAAAACCCGGCAAACGTCATATGCCTGCGCTGCCCGGGCGTGCATATGTCATTTGCTGGGTTTTATTTACGCGTATGTCGCCATACTGATAAACAAAGCAGCGGTATGCAATTAGTGAAACACGGAAAACATGGCTTCAAATCGTTCCGAATCGCTGCTGCTCATGAATCCGGCGAAGTTTCCCTCGACGAAAGCGCCAATTTATACTTCTTCTGCGCATCCTTGAACGCCACGATGATCGCCTTCTGCGAAGAGCCGTAATACCTCATCCGGATCTCTTCCGCCACCGGCTCAAGGGAAAGCATGCTCTTCCCGAGAAAGATGGAGCGTACAAACTGCGACGTGAGAGGAATCGTGGAGGAACAGGCGGCATCCACGATTTTGTGGCTGACGGTGTCCACGACCAGTCCGATAAAAAAGGCGCTGTACTGCTGGGTTATCGGATTATTCACCGAGGTTTGTGCATCGCCGACGATGTAGATCGTGTCCTTATCGTACAATTGACGCATCCCCTGTCTCCTCGCTTCTCCTGCTGAACCCATAGGGATGTTCGATGGGCGGCATCGGACGACCTATAAGCCGCAAGGACAAGCTGATTTGTTATTTATTCTAACAAGGGATTCGCGATTTTGTAAATACAAAGTTCATGCAAGCGCTTAATATTTTTCGACACGTCAGAAAACATCACATATACTAACCTTTCATATCTCCGGATCCTGACGCACTGGCCTTCCCGGCACGGTTCGAACCCAGCAGCCAAGGCCAGGAACGTCTAGCCAAATGCACCGACAACCCGAACAGCAGCAGCGCATCCACCGCATGAAGTGCACGCAGCGAACCTGTCACATTTTGAATGGTGATGTGCTGCAGCGCAGTCAAGGCGAACAGTGCGAGCGGCCACCATCTTAGACCACCCCGGATATCCCCCAAGAAGGACAGGACAAACATTACAATAGGAACGAACTCAAAAACGTTCGCAAAGACACGATGCAGCTGCAAATCGCCGGGATCCACCAAAATGCCGAGGCCGGCGAAAAACACCTGCACAACAACACAGGCGAGGTAACCCGCCGCCAACAATCCGTAGATCCACCTTACGGTTCGGATCCGGACCAGCATCGTTGCAGCTCCTGCATCACCGGAGTTAAACTGCCGCCCAGACTCCGATTTCGTACCGAATCCTCCTTTTACTTCATTTTTTTCCTGCTTTTCGTTCCTGCCACCCATTCCTTACCGCTCCCTTTCATCTTTTAACATGGAGTCTTGCTTTGTCCCGCCGTGCTCCCCACGGTTTGAATACCGAAATGATAAATAACCCTGCCAGCGAAACGATCTGCAGAATGATCCCGGTCCACAGCTGTACGTTGTTCACCGTAAATTCCGGGCTGAGGATACCCTGCATTCCCGGCTCGGAGACGTATTGGACCGCTTGCAGCGTCCAGAAATACATGCCGACAGGCCCGAGAATGACCAGAAGCAGCGTCAGGATTTCTTTGACGATGATCCAGTAATATTTGAACAATCCCCATGGCGTCCAGACCGACAGCATGATGCCGGTTACGAGCGTTGCAATCGTGGACACGCGCACCGTCTTTTCGGACAGCATATGCATGATGCTGTAGCATGCGCGAAATACGCCCTCATCCTCTGTGACGGCTGCCGTAATGCTCAAGAACAAGAAAATAACAGCCGTGCCCAGCATAACGGCAGAAAACAGCAAGTGCAGGGTCAGCAGCCATTTCCGCTGCTTCACCGTCATTTTTTTCATCCGATTCACCTCCTTCTTCAGCATAGATCCCGATTCTAAACCGGCTCTAAACCGAATCTAAAAAAAGTATAAAAACACGATCGGGCCTCCAAGCTCCGAAAACGCAAAAAGGCCTTTACCGACAGTAAAGGCCCTTCCCAAAAACGTTTATTAGGATCAAATGCGTATCTTCATCTATACATTAAAGCGGTAACCCACACCCCAGATCGTCTCGATATATTGCGGCTTGGAGGGGTTCGCTTCGATTTTCTCCCTTAATTTGCTGATATACACGGTGACGGTGGCGTTATCCCCCAAAGCATCGAGTCCCCAAATTCGTTCGAACAGGTCGTCCTTGCTGAACACCCGGTTCGGGTGCGTGCACAGGAACAGCAGCAGATCATACTCTTTGGAGGTCAGCAGCACCTCCTGTTCGTTCACGAACACCTTGCGGGACAGCTGGTCAATCCGGATTCCCCGCAGCCGCAGCTCGCTCTTCGGCTCCCGCCGATGCTCCGACGTCAGCCGGTCATAGCGGGACAGATGCGCTTTGACGCGTGCTACAAGCTCGCCTACGCTGAAGGGCTTCGTAATATAATCGTCCGCACCGAGGCCGAGTCCCCGGATTTTATCGATGTCCTCCTTGCGGGCAGTCACCATCAGGATCGGAATGTTCCTCGCCTCGCGGACCTGGCGGCAGATTTCGAATCCGTCCACCTTCGGCAGCATCAAATCGAGGATGATCAAATCGTACTCCTCTTCCAGCGCCTTCTTCAGGCCGGCATCCCCGCTTGCCGCGACGTCGACGGCATATCCGCCCGCCTCCAAATAATCCTTTTCCACTTCCGCAATGACCAGTTCATCCTCAATAATCAAAATGCGCTTCACGCCCGCTCACCGCCATCTCCTGTCATCTTTGGCAACGCAAAATAAATGCTCGTTCCTTCACCGGTACGGCTCTCCGCCCAGACTCTGCCTCCCATGCCCTCGATCATTTGCTTAACGATCGCAAGCCCGAGGCCGCTCCCGCCGGTATCCGTATTTCGCGACGGCTCGGCGCGGTAGAACCGGTCGAAAATATGCGGCAGTGCCGCTTCTTCAATCCCGGAGCCGTTATCCTTGATCCGGATCACAGCCTCATCCGGCCCATCGCTCAGGTATACGGACAGTTCCTTGTCCGCCTTATCCAAATACTTCAGGCTGTTGTCGATAATATTCATGATCACTCTCCGCAGCTTCTCCCGGTCCGCCATCACCTGGACGCGCTCCCTATCAGGCAGTTCACACGCGATCTTCACGCCGGACATCCGGGGATCGAGCTGCAGCTCCTGAACACAGTCCGCTACATATCCCTTCAGATCGGTCGGCTCCATATGAAAAGGCAGCTTCTTCAAATCCAGCTTCGAGAACAGCAGCAGTTCTTCAATCAGCCGGTCCATATCCTCCGTCTTTTTCGCGATCATCCCCATATACTTATCCCGCATCGCGTCGGTATCGGCAATCCCGTCCTGAAGGCCCTCCACGCAAGCCTTGATGCCGGTAATCGGCGTCTTGAGATCATGGGAAATGCTCGCGATCAGCTCCTTGCGGTTATCCTCGTACTGCAGCTGAAGGCGGATCGATTCGCTCAGGCGGCTCCGCATTTCTTCAAATGCCTCCCCCAGCTCCCCGATCTCATCCTTGCGCTTCAGCGCGATTTCGTGGCTCAGATCCCCGTCCTTGATCTGCTCTGCGGCATGCTTTAATGCATACAGCGGCTTGATCAGGCTCCGGGAAACCAGAAAGGTCAGAATTCCGTTGGTTAACCCGATGACCAGAAGCAGGGATAGTATCATCAGCGGGAATAACTTTTTGGCTTCCGCAAAAAATGTGCTCATATCCGTCAAGACGTAGACCGCCCCCGTATGCTGGCCGCTGAACGCGACATCGAATTTCTCCACGGAGAACCGGCCGCTTCCTTTCGCTCCCCAGCGGTGCCAGGACATCGCCGGCTGCCACTTCTGGATTTCCTTCTCCACATCGACGCCGCGGAGCAGATCCGAGGCATACGTGATCCGGCCGTCTTCCGTTACGACGATCCCCGCATCCAATCGGGTCAGCTGTTCGTCCGCTTTGGCTACGAAGGAGGGATCGGCGAACCGATCGGGTTCGGTCTGGATCATAAACTTGAGGCCGGCGGCCATTTCGCCGCGAAGGCTTGCTTTTTCCCAAATGGCAGGGGTGCCGCGGCCTTCCCCGATGTTTTTGAACAATACGGTATACAGCCCTCCGGCAATCACAGCGAACAGAACGACCGGGATGAAGGTCATCGCAATATAAGAAAGCAAAAGTCTTGTTTTGATGGACATGGGCCAATCTCCTTAGAGCTGTTTTCTCGCGAACATCATGAGTCCCGCCGCATAAGCCATTATAATATAAGACAGCAGCAGGAGAAACGTATTGAGCAGTGTACCCGCTGGCGCTCCGCTGCCGGTCCACAGCACATCCCAGCGTGTGTAGGAAAAGACAGACCAGGCAGACAGCTGCGGCAGCAGCAAAGGCAGCGCTTTGGCCGCGGCATAGATCAACACGATGGTCATTAAGGCGCTGGTTCCGGACGAAAACAGCTGCGCCATGAATACGCACACCAGGCCGATGGCCATCATTGGCACTAAGGAAGCGGCGTACGCCTTCAGGCTGTCCGCCATGCCGCCTGCCGGTCCCCCGACTGCCCACGCCGATACGGTTGAGGCGATCCAAAGCACGCCAAGGCATAGGGCGGCAAACACCGCGATGGCGATCACTTTAGACGCGTATGCCCGGGCACGCGTAACCGGCCGCAGCAGAACCAGCTTCATCGTGCGGGCCGCCACTTCCCCGGCAAACGAGTGGGCTGCCGCAGCCGCCATGTAGAGCGGAATGATCGCAAAGGTGAACAAGTGAAGCATGGCCACCGGGAGGCTCCCCTCCAGTCCAAACAGCATGCCTGCCCTCATCTTCAGAAGGCTGGACAGCAGCACGGTAGCGACTGGCAGGATCAGAGCCAACAGCAGGAATCCCTTCGTCCGGCGCTGCCGCCAGAGCTTCTCCGTTTCATTCAGCAGATTGGCGTATAAGCTGTGCATCGCGCTCCCCCTCCTTGGACTCCAGCAATTTAAAAGTGACGTATTGTTCCAGCGACAGGCCTGCCCCGTTCCATTCGTCATCCCTTCCCAGGCTGATCAGACGACCCTCACGCATCACGCCGACGCGATCCGCGATCAAGCTCAGATCGTGGATCAAGTGGCTGGAAATGAGGAAGGTGATTCCTTGGTCTGCCAGCTGCCGGACCGTGCTGCGAAAATCGGCCATCCCTTCGATATCCAGCCCGTTCGTCGGTTCGTCGAGCAGCACCAGCCGCGGAGCGGACAGCAGCGCCGAAGCCAGCCCCAGCCGCTGCTTCATTCCCAGCGAAAAGCCGCGCACCCGTTCATTGCGGTATGGCTTGAGACCGACCTTCTCCAATACTTCGTCAATCCGGCTTGCCGGCAGATCCTTGTAAAACCGTGCCGACAGCTTCAAATTATCGCGGGCGCTCATGTATTCATAAGCTTCCGGGGTCTCAATGATACACCCCGTATGGCTGACGGCCTGTTCAAAACGCTCCGCGATATCATGCCCCATGATCCGGACGTTTCCCCGATCCGGTTGGATTAAGCCCGTGATGATTTTGAGCACCGTCGTCTTACCCGCGCCGTTGGGCCCGATGAATCCGAATACTTCGCCCTCCGAGGCGGTAAATGACACATCCTTAACCCCCCGGTGGTTACGGAATAGCTTGGTGATTCCCTCCACTTCAAGTACGCTGTTCATGCGTTCAATCCCTCCTTCTAAAAAAGGGCGGCCGGACCTTCTCCTGTCCGGCCGCCTTCCTGCTTAGTGACGATTCCAGCCGTTTCGTTCCCATCGGTTATCGACCTTCTCGGTCTGTTTACCCGCGAGATCGACCCGGTCGGGCGTCGTTGCGTCATACCCCGAGAAGCCGGCGTTCAGTTGGAAGGTAAGCTCATGCGCTGCTCCTGCCGCATCCTTCCCCGTAACCCGGATTTCCGCCGATTGGTTTTCCAAGGCAGCGTTTTTGCCGATTTTGGCATCCAGATCGACCTGCTCCACCTTGATCTCATCCGTCAGCTTCGGCAGACTCACCTTCCATTCCGAATGTCCGGCCGGCAGATGTCCCTGAACCGCCGCACCGTGATTCCAGCCATCCGCGCTGCCGGCCTTGGAAGCGATGAGTGAGCCTACAGCATTCACCACGGCCGGAATCTGGCTGCCCGATAGATGGAGCTCCGCCTCCTTCGTACCGTCGCTGCCCGTCTCCACTGTCGCCAAATCCTTGATGTTCCCCATCAGCGCTTCCATTACCTGCTCCGCGGCTTGCGGCATTTGGGCCGCTTTACCGTCATGCTGCCACTCTGGCGCCTGGTCCATCACCCGATATACTTCCGAATTACTGCTCTTTAGAATCATCTTGCCGTCCTGTCTGTATGTCTGCATCGTATGTGTCCGTGTACCGTCGTCTACCACCGCCGTCATGCTCATCGCCTGCTTGGCGTGATTGACCTTCATGTCCGCCGTACCGGACAGCACCTTCTTACCGTTATCGCTCAAACTCCATACGACATGGGAAGCCATGCTGTCAGCGCCCTTCGTATGCGTAAACGCTGATTTGTAAGCTTCATATCCGGATGTGTTCGCCATAACGGAATACCCGCTTGCGAACAGCATAACCGCGCCCAGCCCGACAACCGCTCCTGCCGACAACCATTTTTTTCTCATCATATCCTCCATTGTTTCGTGAATTAGAAAGCCCGGGTCCCGGGATGGCATCTGCCGTCCGCCTTCGGAGCGGACTCGCCCTGGCCCTCTAATCACCATCTTATCCCCCATCTCTAAAACGCCTCTAAACCAAATCTAAAAAAAGTATAAAAATGCGCCCGGTCACCGCTGTCCGGGCACGATGCGGGAAAACCTTCCCGGCCGGGCGTCCGTACGTTTCCAAACGCCTGCGTACCGCATTAAGCTGTATCATCGGTTATTTATGGCCAGATTCTATGAACGATGGAGGGAGTGCGCTGCGATGAACCGGCAAGTCATTATCAATGCCGACGATTTTGGCCTGTCACTTGCCGTGAACCGCGGCATTATTGAGGCATACCGGGCCGGTGGAATCACCAGCACCTCGATGATGGTCAATATGCCCGGTTTGGCGGACGCTGTGCATGCAGCACGCTCGCTGCCCGGTCTCGGCGTCGGGCTGCATTTTAACCTGACATATGGACGGCCCTTGTCGGACCCGGCTGCCGTCCCTTCGCTGGTGAGAGAGAACGGGCTATTCCTTGATGGTAAAATCAGACGCAGCCGGAATGCCGCCGATGTCGCCGCCGAGCTGGATGCCCAGTGGAACCGGTTCCTGGAGACGTCCCTGTTCCCCACACACCTGGATTCACATCAGCTGCTGCATCAGGACGACCCTGTGATCTACCGGGTGATGGCTGAGCTGGCGTGCAGGCACCGGATCCCGCTCCGGAGATCGCAGATTGAACATCCTCATCTTCCCCCGCCTGCTCTGAAAATGACAGACCGGGTCCTTCTGGACACCTATGGCGACAGCGAAGGCCTGCAGCGGCTGCTGCACTATATCCGCTCTGCTCCGGATGGGATGACCGAGATTATGTGCCACCCCGGTTACGTGGATGACGTGCTGCGCGGCTTGTCCGAATGGACTGAGATCCTGGAGCGCGAGCTTCGGGTATTTACCAATCCCGAAATTGCTTGGACGATGCAAGCATGTTCCATTGAACCGGTGAACTTTAACGCCGTCAGGGAGCGCCCCGTTTTATCCGATGACGGAGTTTCATCCGCAGCCCCGCTTAAAAAAACCACCGTCCCGCGAAGCTCTTTAGCGAAAAGGAGATCGCGCTCGCCGATCACGCAAACCGGCAGGCACGCAAACCATAAGCGCCGGCGCAGACGTTCCGTAACCCCCTCCGGGAAGCCTTCCCTGCCGTAACATGCCGAAAGCCCTCCGTGTGGAGGGCTTTCCATCGCGCGATAAACTTCAGCGCCTTCGCAAAAGGATTCAGCAGTTCATTCCTGCATTCTCTTGGAACGACTCACTGCTGCGGGTGGACGTCCACCGTCACAAACGCGTCGTTTCCTGCGCTGAAGGTCAGCCGGAGCGGCTGCGGCCCGTCGGGAAGCTGCGACAGATAAGCCTTTTGCAGCACAAGGGTCGATCCTTCAAGTGTGTAATCCGTCTCTTTACGTAACTTCCCGGATTCATCCTGGACCGATACCAGCCGGTTGCCGTTCAGGCTCATCTGAAATTCAGTCTGGTCTCCGCCCCGGACGTAAGTCGCGGTCGCTGCCGATACAGCCGACTGCGCCGGAGGGAGGCCTGATGCCTGAAGCCCCATTTCGCCAAATGGAATGCCTTTAAGCTCCGGAATCCGGCTGAGCGCCTTGGCATTCCGCTTCAGCTGCAGGCCGCCTGCCGTTCCGTCCACCGGAACCAGTTCGGTCAGCTTGCCGACTGAGATGTTGTTCTCAAATGTTCCCAGTGCCATGTTCTGCTCGACCTCCCCCGTGATTGGCCCGCTGCCCACAAAAACATTATTCCGCACCACGTTCCGCTTCGGAAGGAGCGGCTCGTCGTTCAAGATGTCCGGGAGCGTCGGGTAGCGTTTGCTCCAGATCTCGCCTTGATAAGGGACCTGATCGAACTTGCCCATCAACGAGTCGTAATTCTTTTCTCCCGGCTTATAGTTCCGTGCCATAAATGCAATCACATTTCCGGCATGGATGACAAGGTTGTTTTCGACGACGTTTTCCCGTCCATTGGCCAGCTTGAACGCCTGCTTGCCGATATCGGTGATGACGTTGCCGCGCATTTCCACACCGCTCATATAGTCGTCCAGATAAATAGCCGCGGTGGAGACCCGCAGATTGCTGGCCTTGATGTCGTGGATGTAATTGTAATTGATGGCATTGCCGCGCCATACGAAGCTTCTGCCCGAGTAAATGGCTGAGGCGTCGGCTGTTTCCTTGACCACATCGTAAATCTCGTTGTACGCGATCGTATGGTCGTTCCCCCGGAACTGAATGGCAAAATGGGGAGCATTATGCATCTTGTTATGCGTCACGCGGTTGCCGACTCCGTTGATTTCCACAGCCGAGGCGTACGTCAATTTGATCCGCGCATAGTTGCTGATGTCGTTGTTGTCCGCGTAATTCCCGGCAGCCGTCAACGTGGCGGCATCTCCCCCGTTCAGGATCACACCCCCGTTCCCCATGCTGTAAATGCTGCAGCCGGATACGCCGTTGTTTTGTCCGCCGTCGATTTTGACCGCATAGCCGCCCATTTTGCTGATCTCCATATTGGAGATGAGGTTGCTGCCGCCGCCGGTCATCGTGATCGCGTTGCCCCGGCTTACTTCCAGGTCCATCCCTCTTAACGTCACGTTCGATACGTGATCCATCCGGATCATGTCCTGCGTGAAAGCGGATAGCTGGATTGTGATGCTATTCAGTGGGGCCGGAGGATACAGGTACAGCATGCCGTTCTCCCGGTTCAAATACCATTCGCCCGGCCGGTCGAGCTCTTCGAGGACGTTGTAGAAATAAAAACGCTGTCCGGCTTTCATCGCATAGCTGCTGCCCTTGAACGTTTCGATCCGCTTCTGCGCCTGGTCGATCGACTTGATCTGAAGGTCGTTGGTGAACCAGTCATTCCCCCAATACCCAAGCATCCAGGCATCCCGGAACGACTGCCAGGCATGCGGCATCTCATCCTTGAACGTAAAGGTGTAGCCCTTGCCGGCCGCTTCGTCCGCTTTGTCCACGACCTGATCGACTGTAGTGAAACCTGCGTTCGGCCACCGCGCCAGCGTCATGGCATTGCCGTTCACCCATAATTCCGGGGCGACGGCGAGGTTGTTCCCCAGCTCACCGTAGTCCGTAATGCCAAGGGACTTCAGGTCCAGCTGGACGATTTTGCCCCGGCCCTCCTGCGGAATTCTGCCCAGCACCTCAGGATCGGATACCGGGCGAAACTCCGACGGATTCAGCGTATCTCCGCCGACGAGGCTCACCTTCTCGCCATTGTAGGCCTGGTACGTAATCGGACCATCCTTCGTCCCCGAATCCTGCTCGTTCAGCTCGAATGTCCGGCTGAGACGGTATTCGCCGCCGCGGATCAGGACAGAAGCCCCGCCTGCGGGGAGCGTGTGATTCCGGATCATTCCGCGGATGACATCCCTGGCTTTTTCCAATGTTGCAAAAGGCTTCTGCTTCGATCCGTCATTGGCATCGCTGCCATTTTGGGCCACATACAGCATGGCCGGATGCTTCGCAGGAGCAGGGGCAGCTGCCGTATGTACCGAGGGAACAGACAAGCCGCTGCCGAACATCACGCCAATCGCCATCATCATTTTCAAGCCGGCGACCATTCTCATGAACTCCACCTCACATTTGCCCGGATTCCGCCGGTTGCCGGCGGTTCTCCTCATCATACAGCGCTTACAAGAGGGGCCGAAAGGGATTAGCCTAACCTGAATTGTTCTCAAACAAACAACTTGGTTCGAGCATAGGCTGTGCTTCAGGCATGAGGTTGGCATGGCCGTTCATCAGCAGATTCCGGTATTCGGAAGGGGAAGCGCCGTACTTTTTTTTGAAGGCCGCGGAAAAGTGGGACAAATCCTTAAAGCCGCTCTGGCCGGCGATTTCGGTAATCGCCAAATCCGGCGTCTCCAGCAGCTGCTGCGCATGCTCCAGCCTTCGCTCCTGAATATAACGCATCGGCGTCATACCGAGATGCCTTTTGAACATCCGGATAAAATAGTTGGGGTGGAAATGCGCCTGCCGGGACAGCTCTTCGATCGTAAGATCCCCGGACAGATGCAGGTCGATAAAATGGAGCGTCTCCATCAGTTCCTTGGGTGAGACGGAAGCGTATTTCGCCCGTTGAAACCGCAGGGCCCGTTCGATAAAAAAGGCGATGATCGACAGCAGCGCGGATTGAATCCGGAGCGATCCGGCGGGTCCTGGATTCGCCCGGTGCTCTACCAGCTCTTGAAAGCTGCTGCTCAGGCCGGCGGAATCCCCTGCCCAAACGGCATGCGGAAGGCCGTACAAATGGAACAAACGCCTCAAAGGGACATTGGAGCGAAAATGGCACCAATATTTCGTATACGGCGGTCCGGCGGTCACGGAATACGATTGTTCCAATCCGCCCGGGATCAGCACCAGCTCCCCCGGCTTGGGCCGAAGCTGCTTGTGGCCGACCTGCATCCACCCTTCCCCGTTGCATATGTAATACAGCTTGTCGTACGTTGGGGTAAACCGGAGCCGCTGCCAACCGGCATGGCAGACGGACCTCTTGGCAAGGAGCAGCTGAACGCGCAGCTGGGCCAGCTGCCGGCTCATGAATTGCTGGTGAATCGGATCCATGCTCATCCCCCTTCATCCGTAGGTTTAAGGTTCGTTTAATAGCATAAACCCGCTTCTGGGGACGATACAGGTGTTTTGTTATGGATTTGGAAGGAACGGCAAAAAAGGAGAAGAAAACAGCTTCTTCTCCTTAGTCCACGGCGGTGAACCGAACGAATCGGCAGTAGATATGCAATGAATCGGCTGCAATCGGTGCATGGTACTTCCCGTGCACCGATGCAGTGCCAAGCATGCCGGTGCATTGACGATTAAGCCTCGTGGACTGCCTTGGCGAGGTTTTGAGCCGCGTACCGGTTGGCCGGGACCGGCAGCCCGAGATTCCCGCGCAGCGTATCGCTTTCGTACTCCGTCCGGTACAGGCCTCTCGCTTGAAGGATCGGCACCACGAGATCGACGAAATCGGCCAATCCGTTCGGCACCACGGTCCGGACATTGAAGCCGTCGGCCGCCCCTTCTTCAAACCATTTCTGAATCAGGTCGGCGACCCGCTCCGGCGTACCGATAAACGAGGTGCGCGGGGTCGAAGCCCGCAGTGCCACTTCGCGGAGCGTGAGCCCCTGCTCCCTGGCTTCCTGCTTGATTTTGTCCGTCGTGCTGCGGAAGCTGTTGCTGCCTAAATCACCGATGTCCGGGAACGGCTCGTCCAAGGGGAATTGCGAAAAGTCGAAATGGTCGAAATAACGTCCCAAGTAATTCAGCGCCTGATCGATCGAAACGAGCTCCGCAATCTCGCGGTATTTCCGCTCCGCCTCCTCCTCAGTGCGGCCGACGATCGGCCCGATTCCCGGGAAGATCAGCAGCTCCTCCGGCTTGCGGCCGTAAGATGCGGCTCGCGCTTTGACGTCCTGGTAGAAAGCGCGTGCTTCCTCCAGCGTCTCGTGCGCGGTATAAATCGCGTCCGCAGTGCGGGCCGCCAAATCCCTGCCGGACTCGGAGGATCCGGCTTGAAAGATGACCGGATGCCCCTGCTTTGACCGTGCGATGTTGAGCGGCCCCTGCACGGAAAAGTGCTTGCCTTGATGGTGCAGCGTATGCAGCTTGGACGGGTCGAAAAATACCCCTGCCGCCTTATCCCCGACAAACGCGTCATCCTCCCAGGAATCCCACAGTCCTTTGACAACCTCCACATGTTCCTCGGCGATTTCGTACCGCAGGGAATGCTGGGGGTGCTCTCCCTTGCCGAAATTGAGCGCAGAACCCTCCAGCGGCGAGGTGACCACATTCCATCCCGCTCTGCCCCCGCTAAGTTTGTCTATGGAAGCGAACTGCCGGGCCACGGTGAACGGCTCGCTGTAGGACGTGGACAGGGTGGCTACGAGGCCGATATTCGTCGTCACGGCCGACAGGGCGGACAACAGGGTCAGCGGCTCGAACCGGTTCAGAAAATGAGGATTGGATTTCTCGTTAACGTACAAACCGTCTGCGATGAACAGCAAATCGAATTTCCCCTCTTCCGCCTTCAGCGCCTGCCGCTTGTAAAACTCCAGGCTTACGCTCGCATCGGTTGGAATAGAGGGATGCCTCCAGAAAGAAATGCTGTTGCCGACGCCATTGAGATTTGCACCCAGCTTTAATTGCCTTTTGGTCATCGTACAGCCTCCTCCGGCCGGCTGAGGACCAGCTCGCCTTCGATCGCCTGGGGATCACGGAGCAAATTGAAAATCGGGCAGACCCGTTCGACAGCCTCGTGCAGCGCCTGCAGCGTCTCCTCGCTTTCGTCTGATTCAATGATCAGCCGGTAGCGGATGTCATGCGGGTAGATAGGAATATGCTCGTATCCGGGTCTTCCCGCCAGCGGATGCATCTGCGCCTCCACTTCAACTTCCAGGCTGTGCAGGGACACCTCGCGTTCCGCGGCTTGAATGAGCGTAATATGCGTCAGGCAGCTGCCGAGCACGCCGAGCTGAAGTTCAGGTGACGAAGGCCCCAGGTCATAGCCGGCAAAGTCAGGCGGACTATCGCTGATCACCCGGTAATCCCGGATCCGGATTTCGCGCACCCCGCTTCTTCCCTTGGCCGACACTTTGGCACGCAGCGTGTTGACGGCCTGCGCCGGCTCCGCTTCGGCCTTTGCTCGCCGGAGCAGCAGCGCATTCCTCTTTTGCTTCAAATACTCATTCAGATCAGCCATATTGGACTTCGCCTCCCACTGATTTTTTCCGCCATGCCACCAACGGAATTTTCTATAAATCCTATAAGAAAAGTAGTAATTATAAATATAGGGGAACTCCAGCGGCTTGTGTAATAGAAAAATCCAATTCGCGCATGCAAAATTTAAATCCAAACAAAAAAGGCCGCCGGAAACGACGACCCAATGATCTAGCCTATTTGGGATAAAACTTAATCTTAGAGCAATAGCTTTCTCAGGGCGTTCACCCGCCATGCACGGCCTAAAGTGCGTATTCCTTCAAAAGCTTTTCCGTCGTTTCCGCATCCGGCTGCTCTTCAACACCTGTATGCTGCGCCTTCCAGCAGGCCAGGCATTGCTCCTCGGTCGTGCACTCGTAAGCTTTCGGACAGGTATAGCAGCAGTGGATCATAAATGTCGTCAGGTCGCGGAGTTGATTGATCTCGGTCATCACCGTTCACCTCTTCTCGTGATAGGACTGCTCATCCAGGTCATGATGCGAAAGACTGCCAGAGTTGTGAAACACTTCACATCATCAGGCGGAAGAGGGCCGGGCCTCCAAAGTTATAATGCTTGAAAGTCCGGCATGCATGCTCTTTTCGGCTTCCCCCTGCAGTTTCATTATATATCCGAACACAAACTGAAACTGTGACCTATTTTACACTTGCGGCGTTCAAACGCTATTTTTCGAAAAATAACCGGATTTCCCTGCGCGCATGCTCTGGCGAATCGGATCCGTGGATGACATTCTCTTCAACGGCCAGCCCGAAGTCGCCACGGATCGTGCCGGGAGGCGCCTCAGCCGGATTGGTGGGACCGATGAGGGAACGCGCGTTAGCCACCGCTTCCTTCCCTTCCACGATCATGGCAAATACCGGTCCGGACGTAATGTAATCGACCAGTTCTTCAAAGAACGGCTTGTCCTGAAGATGGCCGTAATGCACGCGCGCCGTTTCCCGGGAAATTTCCATGATCTCGCCGCGCAGCAGACGGAGTCCCTTCTTCTCAAAGCGGCTGACGATTTCGCCGACCAGCCCCCGCTGGACGCCGTCGGGTTTAATCATGACGAATGCTTTTTCGCTCATCGTTGTCATCTCCTTCTTGCCCCCATCTTACGGGTTAAGCCGGAAAAAAGAAGTGAGCTTTCTCACAGTTTCGCCGTTGATTTCGGCAGCGTCAACGTTACTGTCGTTCCGCTTCCCGGCGCGGAGTCGATCCGGAGACGGCCGCCGGCTATCCGTGCCCGCTCCGCCATACTGAAGCGTCCCACTCCTTGGGTTGGCAGAGACGGCTCGAAACCGGCCCCCTGGTCGCTGATGCGCACGGCAACCTCCTCTTCTTGCTCCCAGATCTCCACCTCAGCCTCGGAAACGTCGGCATACTTGGCGATATTGGTCAGCGCCTCCTGAATGACCCGGTAGATCACGGTTTCCTTCTGGATATCCAGACGCTTGCGCAAATTGCATTCAAAAGCAACCTTGATCCCATAATGGGATGCATAGTTTTCGATATAAGTCCGGATCGCAGGGACGATGCCGAGATCATCCAAAACAGACGGCCGCAGTTCCCAGGCGAGCCCCCGGACTTCCTCGATGACCCCCGCGACATGCTCGCGGATCCCGCGAAGGTCTTCTTTCTCAGGCTCAGGGGAGGCAATGGCCCGGTCCAGCTGGATCAGCAGGGAAAACAAGCTCTGCCCGATGCCGTCATGGAGCTCGCGCGAAAATTTGCGCCGCTCTTCTTCCTGAATGGTCATGACCTTGGCCAGCGTTTCCTGCAGCTCTTCCTCCACCTTTTTCAGGCGGGTGACTTCGTTGCGGATGGCCAAATATTGATAAGGCGTCCCGTCCTCGCCTATGAACGGGACGATCGTCGTGTTCACCCAATAATAAGTCCCGTCTTTGGCCCGGTTCCGGATATCTCCGGTCCAGACCCGCCCGGAGGAGATGGTGCTCCACAAGTCGCGCATAAACGCTTTGGAATGCGTCCCCGAGTTGATGATCCGGTGATCCTGGCCCAAGAGCTCGGAGCGGTCATATTTCGAGATTTCGCAAAATTTATCGTTGACGTATTGGATCTTCCCCCGGCGATCGGTCACCGCCACGATCGACGACTCGTCCAGGGCGAATTTGACGTCCGCCAGCTGTTTCAGCGATTCCCGCAAGTCCGTGCGGAACCGGGATTCCGGGAGCTGCTCATCGAGCTGGGACAGAAGCGACTCGACATGCTCGGCGATAATCTTCCCGCCGGGTTCCGGTTGTTTATTCAAATTGCAGCAGCCCCTTCTTCATGGCGTATTTGATCAGCTCCGGCCGGGTTTTGAGCCCCAGCTTCTCCATCAGATTGCTCTTATGCGTCTCGACGGTCTTGACGCTGATCACGAGCTGCTCGGCGATTTCTTTGTTGGCATAGCCCATGGCCGTCAGCGACAAGACCTCCTTCTCGCGTTCCGAGAGGCCGTCGAACAGATCGGTGCTCTCGCCCCTCCGCATCTGCTCCACATACTCGTTCATCAGCCGCTTCGTCGCCGTCGGGTACAAATAGGCGTCGCCTCCGGCGACCGTGCGGATCGCGGTAAGCAGCTCTTCATGGGGCGCGCTCTTGAGCACATAGCCCGCGGCGCCGGCATGAATCGCCCGGAACAAGTATTCGTCGTCGTCATGCATGGTCAGAATGAGAACCGCCACGTCCGGTAGCTGCTGCTTCAGCTCGGTCGCCGCCGTTAACCCGTCCTTCCCGTGAGGCATGCTTAAGTCCATCAGGACAACGTTCGGCTGATGCTCAAGGGCCATGCGGATGCCTTCGTCCCCTTCGGATGCTTCAGCCGCCACCTCAATGTCGGGCGCCGCGCTCAGCAGCATACGAAGCCCGGAGCGGACCATGGCATGGTCGTCTACAATGATAATGTTGATCATTGGCGTCCTCCTTTTGCTTTTATGATCTAATCATATCATTTCTTGCCGGGTTCAAAGGCGCTTCTTCCGGATAACGCGGACTTGATCCACGCCGTCTCCGTCTTGGCATATGCCCTGCCATCCCGTCTCCCTAGCAATAGAATACCGCTGCTGGCAGTGGAATGGCCAGTGGTTACCGGAAATGCCATACCGGAGAGCAGCTTTTCGGCGAGCATAACCGGACATTCTTCACGCATGAACGGGTTTTCCCCTTCGTGAGCCGTATAAACCGTGCCATGGCGCATCACCATGCCGCCCAAACCAACGCCTGGCTTGATCGTCATCTGCCGCACCCGGACATTGCTGCCCCCCAGGATGCGGTCCCATCCCATTCTGCGGGAGCTGCCGGCCGGCTGCGCATAAGCGATGAAATCGCTTCCGCTTTTCAGGCGAATCCATTCCAGCCGGCGGTCGAATTCGTCGTCTGTCCCTGCCCTTTCCATGCATATCCCCCTCTATCGAGTCGTGCGCTTCATGAACATCGATATTCCTATTTTCCCAATAGTTCTAGTTCTATTGAAAATAGAAACGTCTAGCGACATACATTCTATGAATCCAGACCGTGTTTAGTTGAAGTTTTTTTGCGAGATCAGGATGCTTAGCCTCGTCAGTTTATATTTTCTGATTTCTAATAAAAAGCCCGCTTGTTTGTATGTAAGGGGACCCCCCGATTCCCGCTCAGGGAGCTGCCACCTACATATGCAAAACGGCCAGCTTGGTTTGTAATTTGCGCTACTCCTTACGGAATGCCTGCTGTGCAGCAAAAGGAAGACCAGGCAGCAGCTGCCCGGTCTTCCCCACGCCGGTCCGGATTACATACGGCATATTTCTTTCGGACAGTTCTCGCACCGGCAAATATCCCGCAGATAGTGAAGGTCCTTGATGATAATATGGCCGTCCTCGGTTTCGATCACTTCTTCCTTTTTCAAATCACTCAGCATCCGGTTCACGCTTTCGCGCGTGGCCCCGATCATGTCGGCCATTTCGGAATTGTTGATTTTCAAATCGATATAGACGCCTTCTTCCCGCTCCGTTCCATACGAATTCCCTAGCCGAATCAACAGCGAACAGAGCGCTCCCGTCTTGCCGAACATCATGAGATCGCGGAATTTGGTTTGCGTCAAACGATGCATCAGACCCATCCATTTCATGAACTCAACGGCCAGATCGCCGTGCTGCCAGAGCAGAACCTCCAGGTCTTTGCGCTGAATGACCCCGACCTTGGCATCCTCCATGACCTCGGCGCTGAAGCTGTGCACCGAATCCTGAAACGGATCCATCTGTCCGACCAGATCCCCTTCATGATGCAGGTACAGTGTCAAAGCCCGCCCGCTGTCCGAGGTCTTCGTCGTTCTCACCCGGCCCTCGATGATGAAATACAGCTTGCCGGCCGGATCGCCTTCCCAGAACAGGCAGCTGCCCTTTTCCACGCTGCGCTTATACATGATGCTTTCCAGCTTCTCGAAGCTCTCTTGCGACAGCAGCGGCTCCAAACCCTCCCGGCGATGCTTCGCCTGTGTCCCCGTCACGGTCTGCCCCATCGTTCATTTCCCCTTCCGCACATCTTTGCCTTTATCATAACCCGTCAGGATGGATTAACCTATCGGGGGATGCACTGATTTTTCATAGGGGTGACTCCCCTAGATCCTATGAGAAAAATCACAGCCTAACTCGGTAAGTCGCTTAGGGCAGCCCCGTCAACGGAACGACGCAGCGCTGAGGAAATATCCGGACGGATTCGGATGGAACCGTGGGACAGAGAAGATTCCGGCGAACGATTCGGAAATAGGGCCGGGGCTAAGGGTTGCCGCATCCTGTTCCGGACTCTCTGCTCCCTATTATGGCCGGGACGCCGCAACCCTCCGCGCCGCCTCGATCAGCTCTCTTGCGCGTTCCACCTCGCGGTCCGTTGGCGTAGGCACGCCGTCCAACGCGTACGGGCGGCCTAACTGCTGCCATTTGTATACGCCCATCCGGTGATAGGGCAGCAGCTCGATTCGCTCCACATTGCGCAGGTGTCCGATAAATTCACCCAGCAGCGTCAGATCTCCTGCCTGATCGGTGATGCCCGGAATCAGCACGTGCCTGATCCATACCGGTTTTCCGATGGCGGACAGCCATGCCGCAAATTTCAAGATCCGGTCATTCGGCTGGGAGGTCAGCCGCTCATGCTTCTCGTTGTTCAGCTGCTTCAGATCGAGCAGGACCAGATCCGTATACTGCATCAGCTCGCCTGCATGAGACGGTTCGCAGAAACCCGAGCTGTCGAGCGCCGTATGCAGGCCGAACCGCTCCTTGCAAGCCTTGAACAGCTGCGCCACAAAAGGCGCCTGAAGCGTCGGTTCGCCTCCCGTCACCGTGATGCCGCCACCCGAGCTTTTATAGTAAGGCACATAGGGTTCGATTTCCCGGAGAATCTCCTCGACGGTAACCTGGCGTCCTCCCTTCGTATCCCATGTATCGGGGTTATGGCAAAATTGGCACTGCAGCGCGCAGCCCTGCATGAACAGGACGAAGCGGATGCCCGGTCCGTCCACCGTACCGAAGGTGTCCATGGAATGTATTCTGCCTTTCATGCGGGCCACGCTCCTCTCTTCATGACAACTTTTGATTTCACTGCTTTATTGCTCTGCGAATCGTAACGGCCGTTCAGATCTCTCCGTGGAACGTCCGGCTGATGACATCCAGCTGCTGCTCCCGCGTCAGCTTAATGAAGTTGACCGCATACCCGGATACCCGGATGGTCAGCTGCGGATAGTTCTCCGGATGCTCCATTGCATCCAGCAGCTGCTCGCGGTTAAAGACGTTGACGTTCAGATGATGTCCGCCGCTTGCGGTATAGCCGTCCAGCAGCGCCGCCAGGTTGCTGTGTCTGGCTGCGTCCTCTTTGCCCAGCGCCTTCGGAATGATCGAGAATGTATTGGAAATGCCGTCCAGGCTGTGCTCGTAAGGGATTTTGGCGACCGAAGCCAGCGAAGCGAGCGCGCCTTTGCGGTCGCGTCCATGCATCGGGTTCGCGCCCGGTGCAAACGGCTGCCCGGCCTTGCGGCCGTCCGGCGTGCTGCCCGTCTTCTTGCCGTATACGACGTTTGACGTAATCGTCAGAACCGACATGGTCGGAATGGCGCCGCGGTACGTCTTATGCTTGCGCAGCCGGTTCATGAACCCTTCCGCCAGCTCCACGGCGAGCTGGTCGACACGGTCGTCGTTGTTGCCGTACTGCGGATACTCGCCTTCGATTTCAAAATCGACCGCGATCCCCTTTTCGTTGCGGATCGGGCGAACCTTCGCGTAACGAATGGCGCTCAAGCTGTCGGCCACGACCGACAGGCCGGCGATGCCGCAGGCCATCGTCCGGACAATATCCCGGTCATGAAGGGCCATTTCGATGCGCTCGTAGCAGTATTTGTCATGCATATAATGGATCACGTTCAGCGTGTTGATGTACAATTTCGCCAGCCAATCTTGGATGACGTCGAACTTTGCTTTCACTTCCTCATAGTCCAGCACCTCGGACGTGATCGGCGCGATGGCCGGTCCGACCTGGGCGCCGCTCTTCTCGTCGACGCCGCCGTTGACGGCGTACAAGAGCGCCTTGGCCAGATTGGCCCGGGCTCCGAAGAACTGCATCTGTTTGCCGATCCGCATCGCGGATACGCAGCAGGCGATGCCGTAATCGTCGCCGAAGTGCGGACGCATCAGGTCGTCGTTCTCGTACTGGATCGAACTGGTCTCGGCCGACACTTTGGCGCAGAACTTCTTGAAGTTCTCCGGCAGCTGCGCCGACCACAGCACCGTCAGGTTCGGCTCCGGCGCAGGTCCCAGGTTGTAGAGGGTATGCAGGAAGCGGAAGGAGTTCCGCGTCACGCGCGTTTTGCCGTCAAGCCCCATGCCGCCAACCGACTCGGTCACCCATGTCGGATCGCCGCTGAACAGCTCGTTGTAGTCCGGCGTGCGCAAAAATTTGACGATCCGCAGCTTCATGACGAAATGGTCGACGATTTCCTGCGCCAGGCTCTCCGTCAGCGTACCTTCCACGAGGTCGCGCTCGATATAAATGTCAAGGAAGCTGGATACCCGTCCAAGGCTCATCGCCGCTCCGTTCTGCTCCTTAATGGCTGCCAGATAAGCGAAGTAGAGCCACTGCACCGCCTCTTTGGCGTTCATCGCAGGTCTCGAGATATCATGTCCGTAAGATGCGGCCATCGCCTTCAGCTCGCCGAGGCTTCGGATCTGTTCGGACAGCTCTTCGCGCAGCCGGATCACGTCTTCGCTCATCGCATCGACTTCGAGCTGGAGCAGCTCCTCCTTCTTGCCTTGGATGAGGCGGTCGACACCGTACAGCGCCACGCGGCGGTAGTCGCCGATAATCCGGCCCCGTCCGTAGGCATCCGGAAGGCCCGTGATGATGCCGGCCTTGCGGGCTGCGCGCATCTCGGACGTATAGGCATCGAACACGCCTTGGTTATGCGTCTTGCGCAGATCGGTAAAAATACGCTCCAGTTCCGGGTTCAATTGATACCCGTACGCATTGCAGGCATCGACGACCATCCGGATGCCGCCGAACGGCTGAACGGCACGCTTAAGCGGTGCGTCGGTCTGCAATCCGACGATGGTTTCCTTGTCCTGGTCGATGTATCCCGCTGCATGCGAGGTTATGGTGGAGACCGTGTTCACGTCCACGTCGTGAATGCCGCCCCGCTCCCGCTCTTCCTTTAACAGCTGGCTGACCTGCTTCCACAGATCCAGCGTGTTCTCCGTTGGCGGCGCAAGGAACTGCTCATCGCCCTCATACGGTGTGAGATTGCGCCCGATAAATGAATTGACGTCAATATTTTTCTGCCAGCTGCCTCCCGCAAAACCGCGCCATGCCTCCTCGAATCCAGCCCGGTTCTTTACTTCGCTTTCTTTCATCGCCATGATCAAGCACCTCCGTTTTCTATGCTTTCATGTTACTTTTTTCACAGGTTAAAGACAGTGATTTTTCTCACTCTTTTTACTTTTCTCACCATCTTCGCTGCCGTTATTTTTATTTGAACGATCTAGATGCTTTCCCTTCGTCAGCCAAAAATTCGGTCAGCGCATCTCCCCAAGCATCTTCGAGTGTGCGAACAAAGCCGCCGTCCATGCCTTGATACCCGAAATCCGTTTCCGCAACCATCAGATAACGAAGCTGGCGAACCAGACCATCAGCTTCCGTATGGCCGCTCTCCAGAAACTGCCCAAAATACACGGCGCAGGAGCGATCATAAATACCGTGAAGCGGATGGAGCCTGCCGCCGATCATCGGCAGGACGGCGTCGAGCCCGTCCTCCAGCCTCAGCGCCATCAGCTCAGCGGCGTCGGCCGAGGGATACGGCATGTGGCAGCCGATAATCCACACGGCCCGGTGTTTAGACAGGGAGAGGCCCGCGTGCATGCCGCCAAGCATTCCTTTTCCGACATAATAATCCGTAATGATCCGGATATCCCGGTCCACCTGGCGAAGCAGCGGCCGGGGATCGTCCGTCACGATCGTAATCTCGCCGCAGCACTTCCGCATTTCACGGATCTGCCGCTGCAGCAGCGTTTCTCCTTGAATCATCCGGAATAGGGTAGGTGCGCCTTTCGTAGAACCATGATTGCCGCCTGCCAAAATAACGCCGGACAGCATATGAATCACTCCTTTCCACTGCGATCAACGCACATCACGATTCTGAGACAAGAAGGCTGCCGACGCTTTCGGTCGGCAGCCGGCTGGATCATGCGGTGCAGCTCCTAGAATTTGCCGTAGAAGGCGTTCCGGTAAACGTCCGCCAGTTCACTGACCAGCGGCATCCGCGGGTTGGCCGTCGTGCACTGATCTTCGAACGCACGGTCGGCCAAATAATCCACTTTAGCCTCGAAATCGGCCGGGTCAAAGCCGAGATCCTGGAATTTCTCAGGAATGCCCAGCGACTGGTTCAACTTGCGCACCGCCTCGATCAGGCTGTTGACACCTTCCTCCGTATTCCGGGACGGCAGGCCGAGCATCCGGGCGATTTCCGCATAGCGCAGGTCGGCCACGAAATGGTTGTATTTCGGGAAGGACGCGAACTTCGTCGGTTTCTGCGCATTGTACCGGATGACATGCGGCATCAGGATCGCATTCGTCCGCCCGTGGGCCGTATGGTACTGGCCGCCCCACTTGTGGGCCAGGCTGTGGTTGATGCCGAGGAAGGCGTTGGCAAACGCCATGCCGGCAATCGTCGACGCGTTATGCATCTTCTCCCTGGCCAGCGGATCCGCCGTGTGGAAGGACTTTTCCAGATTTTCAAACACCAGCCGGATCGCATGAAGCGCAAGCCCGTCAGTGTAATCGCTCGCCATGACGGAAACGTACGCCTCGATGGCATGCGTGAGGACGTCCATGCCGGTGTCGGCCACCGCCGTTTTCGGCAGGCTGTACACGAATTCCGGGTCGATGATCGCCACGTCCGGCGTCAGCTCGTAATCGGCGAGCGGATACTTCGTATTCCCTTCCTTCTTGTCCGTGATGACCGCAAAAGAAGTCACTTCCGAGCCGGTGCCCGAAGTGGTCGGGATCGCGACAAACTGTGCCTTTTCGCCAAGCCGCGGATACTTATAGACCCGCTTGCGGATATCCATGAACTTCTGCTTCAGCGAGTGGAAGCTGGTGTCCGGATATTCGTAGAAGAGCCACATCGCCTTGGCCGCATCCATCGGGGAGCCGCCGCCAAGTGCGATAATGCAGTCGGGCTTAAAGCTCTCCATCAGTCTCGTGCCGCGCTCTACCGTCTCGACGGACGGATCTGGCTCCACGTCGGAGAACACTTCGATCGCTACCGGATTGACGCGTTTGCGCAGGTAGTACTCCACCTTCTCGACGTATCCCAGCTTGACCATCATCTCGTCGGTGACGACCAGCACACGGGAAATGTTCGGCATTTTCTCAAGGTACTGCGTCGCGCCCTTCTCAAAATAGACCTTCGGCGGAACCTTGAACCACTGCATGTTGACCGTCCGGTAGGCCACGCGTTTCACGTTGATCAGGTTCACCGACGTGACGTTGGACGTCGTCGAGTTGTGTCCGTACGAACCGCAGCCGAGCGTCAGGGACGGCAGGTTCGTGTTGTAGATGTCGCCGATCGCCCCGTGCGTCGAAGGCGAGTTGACGATCACGCGCCCGGTCTGCAGGCGGTTGGCGAACGCCTGGATGACGGCATCATCGTTCGAATGGATGACGGACGAGTGTCCCATGCCGCCGAATTGGACCACTTCGGCCGCGCGCTCGATGCCCTGCGTCGCCGTCTTGACCTTATAGCAAGCAAGCACCGGGCTCAGCTTCTCTGCAGACAGCGGGAAGGCCGGACCGACGCCCGCCAGCTCGGCCACGAGGATTTTGGTGTCCTGCGGCACCTGAATGCCGGACATTTCGGCGATTTTTACCGCCGGCTGGCCGACGATGACCCCGTTTACCGCGCACTTCTCGCTGTTGATGACCAGCTTGGACACGGCCTCGGTTTCAGCCTTGTTCAGGAAGTAGCAGCCGCTGTCCTTCATCAGCTTCCGGACCTGGTCGTACACCGGCTCCTCGATAATGACGGCCTGCTCGGAAGCGCAGATCATGCCGTTGTCGAACGTCTTTGAGAGAATCAAGTCGGTGACGGCCTGCTTTAAATCCGCAGACTGCTCAATGAAGCAGGGAACGTTGCCCGGTCCGACGCCAAGCGCAGGTTTGCCCGTGCTGTATGCGGATTTCACCATCGCCGAGCCTCCGGTTGCCAGCACGAGCGCCACGTCGGGGTGGTTCATCAGCAGCTGCGTCGCTTCCAGGGACGGCGTTTCAATCCACTGCACGCAGTGCTCCGGCGCGCCGGCCGCGATTCCGGCGTCACGCAGCGTGCGGGCCGCTTCTGCGCTGCACTTTTGGGCGGAAGGGTGGAAGGCAAAGATGATCGGATTGCGCGTCTTCGTTGCGATCAGCGTCTTGAACATGGTCGTGGACGTCGGGTTCGTCACCGGGGTAACACCGGCGATGATGCCGACCGGCTCGGCGACCTTCTTGTAGCTCTCAAACGCGTTCTCCTCGATAACGCCGACCGTCTTGTCATGCTTGATGCTGTGATAGATGTATTCCGTCGCGAATATATTCTTGGTGATTTTGTCCTCGTAGACGCCCCGGCCGGTCTCCTCGACCGCCATCTTCGCGAGCGGCATGTGCCGGTCCAAACCGGCCAGCGCCATCGCCTGTACGATTTCGTCAATTTCCTCTTGATTCATGTTCAGGTACGCTTCCTGCGCCTTCCTGGCGCGGGCAACCAATCGGTTCACTTCTTCTTGGGCGGAGTTCTTTGTTTCCAGCTTGCTTTCTTTAACAGCCATCGTTTTCTCCTCCTTGGAGACCTTTGCCGGTCCCTCATCTCCTTGATGAGTTCATCCTACTGGAACCCCAGGGGGGCTAACTATGACATTACTCACATCGATCTATAAATTTTTTACGGCCCGAAAAATGCGGTGCTTAGGCGCTTTTCCCGAAATTCTATCGTCTAGACAAAAAAATACCGAATGGAGTTATGGCTCTCCATTCGGCGCAAAGGAATAGCAGTTAGGAGTCATCAAGACTTGAAGACAACAAACCTGGCTTAATCAGCAAAGAGGTGCCCGTAAGTGCCGTCCGCCCTGCGGTAAACGACTTCCTCACGGTTGGTATCCCGGTTCAAGAACAGATGGAAGCTGTGGTCCAGCAAATTCATCTGCAGCACGGCCTCCTGCAGATCCACCGGCTTCATCACGAGCCGCTTTTCTTTTGCAATGACAAAGGCTTCCTCCGGCGCTTCCGGTTCCGGCTGTCCGCCGTCCTGAATGCCGGCGCCGACCGCGCGTCCGTGGCTGCGCAGTTTGCGGCGCGCCCGCTCCTTGTACTTGCGGAGCTTGCGGTCCAGCTTATCCGCGGCCTGGTCAATGGCGGCATACATGTCCGCATCCTTCACTTCGACCCGAAAGACCATGCCGTGATAGGGAATGGTAGCTTCAACGACATGCTCCTGTTTCCGGGCCTGCAGCAGCAGGGTGACGTGAATGGTCACCGTCTCGTCAAACCAGGATTGAGCCGAACCGATCTTCTGCTCGGCATACGCCTGGAGTGCCGGTGTCACTTCAAAATGTTTGCCATGAATGTGTGTAGCCATGGGATCTGCCTCCTTCAACGGGAAAGGACTCTTGCATGACTATATTGTAAAACGCCTGGGCACCCTGCGCTGTGAAAAATATCACACCAACACGGAAACGTCATGCGTCCCCGCGCATGACTGATCCATGACGCAAGTCGGCCATTTACACGTGCTTGGTCTGTTTTCGCGGCAGCCGGTGCATGTGCTGGTTTTTTTGCACTTTCTCCCTCACCATGAGCAGCGCAAACGAGCCGGCAAACCAGCCTATAAGTCCCAGCATCAGGCTGGGCCACCAGGCGCCGGTTATTTTCAGGGCATACCAGACCGTCACGACGCAGACAGCACAGCCGGTCATCCCGTATACCGAACCTCTGGCCACCGCGGCCGCCTTTTCCGAGCCCTGGCTGAGGCCCACCATCAGCACGGCGACGACCATCACCGCGGGAAACGCCGCAAAAATACCGCCAAGGGCCTTCCACGGCAGCAAGACCGACGCCACATAGCTCAATACGACCGCCAGGCCGCCCAACACGAACCGAAGCAGCAGCTCCCGTAATTTCATTTCCTGTTTCCCCCTTTACAAGCTGAATAGCACATAGGATATCGTGAACGAAACGAGCAGCCAGCCGCCTACGGACAAGGTCAGCCCCTTCTTCCATCCTTTGCTGGTGCACAAGTAGCCTGCCGCCGCGGCGCACGCCACATTAATCGCCATCCCGATTAAAGCGCCTTGGGACAGATCGATGGAATGGGCGACCAGTTCACGGGAACCGTAATCGAACCTCATCGTCAGCAGCGCTGCCAGAAAAACGGCGGGAAACGCGGCAAAAATGCCGCCGACAGCTCCTCCTGCGCGTTTGGCAATAAGCGATGCCGCCACCACGGCTGCACCTCCCAGAAGGAACCGCAGCAAAATGCCTATCAGCGATAGATGAGCCAGAGCCATGTCCAATCTCCCCCGTCTGTTTTTGTGAAAATAATCACTAACTCAACCGAACCCATCATAGCACAGGGCCGGATCAGGTTCTGTAATCTGCATCACAGCCATGCCCAGGACAGGAATAAAATGCATGTCCATGCCAGCAGCTCTTGAATACGGAAGCTGGCGCCGAAATCGCCGATGCTCTGCCGCGGATCTGCTTCGGGCTGCTCGAGACCGTAGGCCTCCCTTAGCCGCTTCGCTTCCTCATCCGAAAGCTTAGGGGATACAGCCGGACTTGTGACGACGGATATGGGGGGATGTTTCGTAAGTATCGCCCCTTCCCAGGACGATAAACCCGAAGCTAGAACTACACCCGAATTTGCCGGTAACCAAAGGGCGCAAATCAGCATCAAGGCAAAGATTTTTGGGATCATGACAACTCTCCATTTACACAAGGTTAACGTCAGCGACGGCTGCAAGCCGCCATCTTGAAACTATTATAATCGTAGACGAGCTCTGTGGCACACGGATTCTATGAAAAAAATCGAACCCATCAGCTTTACCCCCGAACGGCCGCCGTATTGCCGGCATAAGCACTAAAAAGATCCTTGGCATGATTGCCAGGATCTTTTTATCCACTGCTCCCACGGGGTTTCACAGGTTCAGCAGATTTTCGCTTGTTAAAGGCTTATCGAACTAGAGACAATCCTCATTTCATTGTGGTAACATTTAACAAAAATAGAATCGGAGGAACTCACTAATCTATGCTAAAGTACATCGCTTTACCTATCATCTTTGCCGTTTGTTTTGTTCTGATCCAAACCGGCATTCAGACAGGCCTCGGCATGTATATGACCCAAAAACATACGGCGAACATGATGGCCGCCTATGATCCAAACGGTGCGGAACCCCTGCCGTCCACGGTTGAATTCGGGTCCGACCGGCCGTGGATTACACCGCAAAAAATAACGGTGTGGTTGATCTCTCTCGTGATTTCGGCCGCCGCTGCGTTCCTGTTTCACCGGCTTGTGTTCAAAACATGATGGCGGCCTCGGCCGCGATGACGTTCAGGATCGCGCAATAGAATCGGCAAGCTGATCCTTCATCAAACGCAGCTCTTCATCGTCCGGATCCAGCGCTAACGCCAAATCAACGATGGCCGCGGCTCCGTCCGGTTCGCTCTGATTACAGGCGAGCAGGAAACCGAATAACAACATCGATGCCATCGTTAATGGAAATTTCCTCATGTCGCTCTTTCCTGCTGCCGCCCGGCCGATTCTGAATCCGCCAATCCGTCATGTTCAACCGTAGATAACAGCTCTTCATTTCGGACCTCTAATAGATACTCCTTATACACGCGGTCCCTGCCGCCATGCTGGTCGTACCAGTTCTGTATCCGCTGTACGTGTTCCTTGTCGCTTCTTATTTTAGCCTCAATTTCTTCATACTGATCGCGGCTGTCATATTCCCAAATCGCAAAAATTTCGGTTGTGAATTCATCACGAGGCACCATCCATCTTCCGATCAGGCGGGTGCCGTGCTTCATTTGATTCGGTAAATTGGTTTCATTAAAATGGCGGTTGAAAACGTCCACAAATTCATTTTTCACAATGTAAAATTTTCTGCGGTAAAACATCCGTTCACTTCCTTCCAGATTATTCAACCCAAACTTTTCGATCCTCAAAATACTGAAATTCGATCCAAAGCCGATCATACTACTTTTTTAGCTCTTCTCGCTGCAAACTGTCTCGTAATAAGGCCATTCTCTCGCCTCCTTCGACTCGTCTATTATTATAAACGCCTACCGGAGTGCAAACGTTATGTTTTTTGCTGTGGCATGCCTTTTATTTATGGTAAAATAAAACATTATCGTTCAAGAAACGGAGGGCCATGACTTATGGAAAAGCGGCTGGATAAGTTATAACGTGCCTCAGGCCGAGAGTGCTGTTCCCTTCGGATTCGCGGACCGCCTTCCTTCAAGGATGACAATGCAGAACTAGAATATGGGGGAGGTTGAGGGCAAAATGCGAAGTGAGCAAGAAATGATGAAGCTGCTTTTGGATTATGCAAAACACGATGACCGGGTTCGATTGGTGACCCTGGAAGGATCGCGCACCAACACAAATATCCCTTCGGATGCATTCCAGGATTACGACATTTCTTATTTTGTAACCGAGATGGATTCGTTCAAGGAGCATGACGGGTGGCTAGATTTTTTGGGAAACCGCATCATGATGCAAAAACCTGAGGATATGGAGCTGTTTCCGCCGGAACTGGGCAATTGGTTTTCCTATCTAATTCACCTGGAAGACGGCAATAAAGTCGACTTGACCCTGATTCCATTCAATGAGGTGGAGAACTATTTCACCCAAAGCGACGGTTTGGTCGAGGTGTTGCTGGATAAGGATGCTCTCATTACAAATGAGGTGATCGCGGATGACCGCCAGTATTGGATTAAGAAGCCTACGGCCAGGGAGTTCGATGATTGCTGCAATGAGTTCTGGATGGGATCAACTTACGTGGTCAAAGGATTGGCGCGAAAAGAAATCCTGTTTGCCATCGACCACTTGAACGAGATCGCCCGGCCCAATTTGCTGAGAATGATGGCCTGGCAAATTGGCTTAGAGCACGGGTTTACCTTTAGCGTAGGAAAAAATTATAAATTTATCGACCGTTACCTTCCCGATGAAGATTGGGAGACTCTGCTGTCAACCTACGCGGAGAACGGGTACGAGCACATGTGGAGGTCTTTATTCACTTGTTATGAGCTTTTCAGAAAATATTCCAAAACGGTGTCTAGCCGTCTCGGATATTCGTATCCCGATTACGATGAAGCCATTTCAAAGTATACGGAAAATGTTTATTCTGCAATAAAGTAACCGACCCGTCCCTGAATCATTACACCCCGTAAATTTAATGTTGGAACCCCTTAGGATGGACTGTCTGATCCTAGGGGGTGTTTTTTCTGTTCGGCGGGCAAATGACAAGCACACCGTGACAAAAGCGTAAGGTTGGCCATGCGCTTTGTAAGCCGCGATTCATGTTCGCTTTTGTAGAATGGGATAGGCAAGACTTATTCCATAATTGGAGGTTCTAAACGTATGCTTATCGAAAGCAAAGCCCGAAGAGGCTGCTCGGCGCAAAGAGGGAGGCTTGTCCTGCGCCTCACCCTAGGTATCCTCCTGGCTGGCGGATTGACGTCCTTGATCCCCACATCGTATGCCGAATCGGCGGTTCCCGCTTCCTCTCCGCCTCAAACAGCCCCGATCGTATTCAGCTTACCGGAACCGACCGGAGCATATTCGGTGGGCACAACGGAGATGCATCTGATCGACAGGGGCAGACCCGATCCTTGGGTGACCGGAAAAACGCGGGAACTTATGATCAGCATCTGGTATCCAGCCCGGCAAAAGACCACCAGTTCCTCTCTCGCTCCTTATATGCAGCCCGGGGCGGCCGCCCATTACGAAAAATCCACCCTGATCCCTGCCGGTATAAGTCCTGGGGCCATCCAGTGGGAACAAGTCAGGACGCATGGTATGCTCGCTGCCCCGGTGGCAAATCCCCATAGCCGATACCCCGTCGTGTTATACTCCCCGGGAAGCGGCGTCCCCCGGACGGCCGGCACGATCGCAGCCGAGGAGCTCGCCAGTCAAGGGTATGTCGTCGTCACGATCGACCACACGTACGACGCATCCGAGGTGGAATTTCCAGGCGGAAGGGTGGAAGTGCAGGCATTGCCGAAGCTAAGCGAAGAAACCATCATGAAGCTTATGGCCGTAAGGGAACTGGACATCCGGTTTGTCCTTGATCAGCTGGCGGTCCTTCGGACAGGCGGGAATCCCGACGCAGCACAGCGCCCGCTCCCTAACGGGCTAGGTAAGGCGATGGATCTGTCGCATATCGGCATTTTCGGCCATTCCGCCGGAGGAGCCGCCGCCTTGCAGACGATGTATGATGACCGCCGCATCGATGCAGGCATCCTGATGGACGGAACGCTCGGCTACTTGCCGGATGCCCTGCTCCCTGTCGCGGAGGAAGGCCTGGATCGCCCATTGATGCTGATGGGGTCCGGTTATTATCAAGAACAAGGGCCCGATTCGCATGTAACCAGACCGGATTGGAAGTCATTGTGGACGCATTCAACCGGCTGGAAGCTGGACGTCAGCGCCCCGAAAGGCATGCATTTTACATTCACGGATTACCCGGCGATACTGCCTCAGCTCAAAGAGAAACTAGGCTTGCCAAGCGCAGTCGTGCAGGAGGCCATCGGCACGATGGAACCGGCGCAGGCTGTATCAGCCCAACGAGCGTACGTTACGGCTTTCTTCAACCTGCATTTGCGGCATATGTCATCCGAGCTGCTCGAAAACCGTTTAACGAAGTATCCGGATATACACATGATCCAAGATTAAATATAGAAAAAGACCAAGAGTCCGCAAAAACTGCGGACTCTTGATCTTCAAGTGCCTTATATTTCAATGGAAAATGATCTGTTGTCAAAGTAAAACTATTATTTCAGAAAAGTCACTTTCTTCTTATTATATATATCGAAGGCTACGGCCGCCAACAGGACAAGACCCTTAATCCCCTGCTGCCAGTCAACCCCCAGACCGATGAGCGACATCCCGTTATTGAGCACGCCCATGACGAGGCCGCCGATAATGGCGCCGAAGACCGTTCCGATGCCGCCCGTCGCCGATGCCCCGCCGATGAAGCTTGCGGCGATCGCGTCCAGCTCAAAGTTGGTGCCGGCTCTAGGCGTGGCCGCGTTCAGGCGTGCCGCAAAGATGAGGCCCGAGATGGCGGCCAGCACGCCCATGTTGACGAAGACCCAGAACGTCACCTTTTTCGTCTTCACGCCGGACAGGTCCGCCGCTTTTTCGTTGCCGCCGAGAGCGTAAATATGGCGTCCCATCACGGTTTTGTTCATGACGAACGAGTAGATAATAATGAGCACCAGCAGCAGAATCAGAATGTTCGGCAGCCCGGCGTAGATCGCAAGCATAAAGGTAAATGCGTTGATGATGGCCGCAATGACGACGAGCTTCAGGATGAACAGTCCGCCCGAAACCACTTCAAAGTTATACTTCTTTTGCGCTCTGCGGTCGCGAAGCTCGTTGACGATATAGATGACGGTGAATAGAATACCCGCCAGCACCGCCACGATATTCGTTCCGGCACTGCCGAAATCCGGAATGAAGCCGGAGCTGATCTTCTGAAATCCGTTCGGAAACGGCGCGATGGACTGCCCTTTCAGCACGATCATCGTTAGACCGCGGAACAGCAGCATGCCGGCCAGCGTGACGATAAACGCCGGGATTTTTACATAAGCGACCCAAAAGCCCTGCCAAGCGCCGATCAGCGCACCGACTACCAGGGAGGCGATAACGGCGACAACCGGATGCCAGTGCAGGTCAACCATCATAATGGCGGCCACCGCACCGACGAACGCGGCGATCGAGCCGACCGACAGGTCGATATGCCCTGTAATAATGACCAGCACCATCCCGATCGCCAGGACGAGAATGTAGCTGTTTTGCAAAATCAGATTGGTAATGTTAATCGGCTTGAGCAGCAGGCCGCCCGTAATCATTTCAAACAAAATCATGATGACGACAAGGGCGATGATCATCCCGTACTGCCGGATATTATTTTTAAACAATTTAACCAACGTTTCCATGCTTGGCCCCTCCAGTCTTGGTCATATATCTCATCAGCGTCTCCTGCGAAGCTTCTTCACGGCTCACTTCGCCTGTGATCCGGCCAGCGTTCATCACATAAATGCGGTCACAGATCCCTAGAATTTCCGGGAGCTCGGAAGAAATAACGAGGACGCCTTTGCCCTCATCGGCCAGCTGATTAATAATCGTATAAATTTCGTATTTGGCCCCCACGTCGATTCCGCGCGTCGGTTCATCGAGAATGAGGATATCCGGCTCGGAAAAAATCCATTTGCTCAGCACCACCTTCTGCTGGTTGCCTCCGCTGAGATTCCCCGTTTTCTGCAAAATGTTCGGCGTCTTGATCTTCAGCTTCTTCCGCATTTCCTCCGCCACCAGAACCTCCTGCTTATCGTCGATCACCGTGCCCTTAGCCAGCTTGGGCAGCCCCGTCAGCGAAATGTTGCGCTTGATATCGTCGATCAGGATCAGGCCGTAATGCTTGCGGTCCTCTGTCACGTACGCAAAGCCGTTGTCGATCGCCTGCGTGATCGTGTTGTTCTGGATCGGCTTTCCGTCCTTGATCAGCGTCCCGGAAATGTTGCGCCCATAAGCTTTGCCGAAAATGCTCATCGCCAGCTCCGTCCGCCCGGCCCCCATCAGCCCGGCAATGCCGACGATCTCCCCGCGCCGGATATGAAGATTGATCTGATCCAGCATTTTGCGGTCGCTCCGCTGTTCGTCGTACACGGTCCAGTCCTTGACCTCCAGAATCGTATCGCCGATCTTCGGCGTGCGCTCCGGATAACGGTTCGTTAAGTCCCGTCCGACCATGCCGCGGATAATCCGGTCCTCGTTCACGTCCCCCCCCTTCATGTCAAGCGTCTCGATCGTTTGGCCGTCGCGCAAAATCGTGATCGAATCGGATACTTTCGACACCTCGTTCAGCTTGTGGGAGATGAGAATACAGGAGATGCCCTGCCGCTTGAATTCCAGCATCAGCTGGAGCAGGTTTTCGCTGTCGTCCTCGTTCAGGGCCGCGGTCGGCTCATCCAGGATGAGCAGCTTGACCTTTTTGGAGAGCGCTTTCGCAATTTCAACCAGCTGCTGCTTGCCGACCCCGATATTGCCCACCGGCGTGTTCGGGTTTTCCTTCAGTCCGACTTTGTCCAGCAGCTCTTTCGCTCCCGTGATCGTTTCATTCCAGTTCATGATGCCGCGGCTTGACCGTTCATTGCCGAGGAATATATTTTCTGCAATCGACAGATACGGGATCAGCGCGAGCTCCTGGTGGATGATAACGATGCCGAGCTCCTCGCTGTGCTTGATATTTTTAAATTCGCAGGTTTTCCCTTTGAATAAAATCTCTCCGTCATAGGTACCGTGCGGATAGACCCCGCTCAGCACCTTCATCAGCGTCGATTTGCCCGCCCCGTTCTCCCCGCACAGGGAGTGAATTTCGCCTTCCCGGATTTTAAGGTTCACGTTGCTCAGCGCCTTGACGCCGGGAAACTCCTTCGTAATGTTCCGCATTTCCAAAATGTATTCCGACATGTGAGCTTCACCTTCCCCTCGCTTCGCTTATGTTGATTCCGAACTTCGGACTACTTCAGGCCGATTTCCGCCTTGGTGTAGTAACCGGATTCCACCATCTCTTTCTCGACGTTCGTCGCATCGACCGATACCGGCGGCAGCAGATAAGCCGGCACGACTTGGATGCCATTATCGTAAGACTTCGTATCGTTGACTTCCGCCTTCTGGCCCTTCAGGATGCTCTCAGCCATCTTGACCGCCTGCTCCGCCAGCTTGCGGGTGTCTTTGAACACCGTCTGCGTCTGCTCCCCGGCGACGATGGACTTGATGGAAGCAAGCTCCCCGTCCTGGCCGGTGATGATCGGCATCGGCTTTTTGGCCGTACCGTAGCCGACACCCTTCAGCGAAGAAATGATCCCGATGCTGATGCCGTCGTACGGCGACAGCACCGCGTCCAGGTTCGCGTTCGAATAGTTCGCGCTGAGCAGGTTATCCATCCGGGATTGCGCCAAGGCGCCGTCCCAGCGGAGGGTCGCAATCTGCGCCATCGTCGTCTGCTTGCTGCGGACGACCAGCTTGCCGGAGTCGATATACGGCTTCAAAATGGACATTGCGCCGTCGTAGAAGAAATAGGAGTTGTTGTCGTCCGGCGACCCGCCGAACAGCTCAATATTGAAGGGGCCTTTGCCTTCTTTAAGACCGAGCTTCTGCTCGATGTAAGAAGCCTGAAGCACGCCGACTTTGAAATTGTCGAACGTCGCGTAGTAGGACAGATACGGCGTGTTCCGGATCAGCCGGTCATAGGAGATGACTTTAATCCCCTGATCATGCGCTTTCTTGATGACGTCGGTCAGCGTGTTTCCGTCAATCGAGGCGACGACAATGACGTCAACCCCCTTGGTAATCATGTTCTCGATTTGCGAAATCTGGTTCTCGACCACATCCTCCGCAAACTGCAAATCGGTCTTGTAGCCTTTTTCCTGGAACAGCCGCTCCATGTTTTTGCCGTCGTTCACCCAGCGCTCGGACGATTTGGTCGGCATCGCCAGCCCGACATAGCCCTTGCTTTTATCACCGGCTCCGCTCTCGGCCAGATTGCAGGCCGTCAGGGCCATCAGCATCGCGACCATCAGGAGCGCTAACATTGCTTTCTTCATCGGTACGTTCTCCTTTCCGGTATGCCCAAGGTCGAGAGCGCTTACATCCAATGGATCGTAAAGCCTCTCTGTACTTCAAAGGATACATGCTGACCCGCGCCGGGGTCTTTCCACGGATCGAACCTTTTTTATAAATTTCAAACCTTTGTTGGGATCGTTGCCGGTGGGGCATGCCAGGGTAAGACGCGGGGATGGCTATTATTGAGCATAAAAAAAACGACCGAAAAATTTCGATCGTCGGTCGTTAGGTTTATATTGATGCCGCCTGCTCCCTGGCCACTACACTTCCTGATACGCGTCGCCGCGCCGGTACCGGTTGGGAGAGACGCCCATCACCTTCTTGAACGCTGTGCTGAAGTAATGCTGGCTGTCGTAGCCGACCTGCTCGGCAATTTCGTAGATGGTCAGGTTCGTCGCGTTCAGCAGCTGGATCGCTTTGCGGATCCTCGTCTGCGTCAGGAAGCCGACGAAGGAAGTCCCCAGCTCCTTTTTCAGCATCCGGCTCAAATAAACCGGCGATACCTGCAGGCTCTCCGCAAACGACTCCAGCGTAAGTTCGGGCCGGTCGTAATTGTCGTGGATGAGCTGCCGGGCCCGCCGCACCAGCGGGGACAGCTGCGCGTCCCGGAACACCGCCTCCCGGCAGGCGTCATACGCGGCCGCCATAGCACCCGGGCCTTCCGGCACCGCCTCGATCTGGCAGTGGACGGTGATTTTCAAATATTGCTGCACCGCCGATTCAATATTCGCTGCCATTTCCAGCGGCGCGTTATTCCACAAGCAGATGCCGATCAATTCCGTATGCTCGCGGAATACCTGATGGGGCGTATCCTGCAGCAGCTCCGAGACGATGTTCTCGATCGCGAACAAATACAGCTGTCTCTCGCTCTCTTTCATCAGCGTCTGGTTTGAGGCCGTCTCCGGCCATCTGACAATCCCCAGCTCTACCGGGAAACCGGCAGGCAGGCCGAGAAATTCCAGCTGCTCAAGCGCATTACCGTCATCCACCAGCCCCTGAATCCACTCCTGGCAGAAGCGCTGCCGCAGGAGCGGGATGTTCCGCTCAATCTGCTCCGAGGCCTGCTTCAAATAGTGGATCTGCACCTGCTGCTCATCAAGCTCTTGCTTGACACTCTGCAGCACCTCTTGCAAATGGCCGCTGTTGACCGGCTTCAAAATATAATCCTTGACGCCGAGGCGGATCGCTTCCTGCGCGTAGGCAAATTCGTCATGCCCGGTAATGATGACAAACCGGCACGCCGGGCGTTCGGCCTTCAGCCGCTTCATCAGCGTCAAGCCGTCCATGATCGGCATGTTCATGTCGACCAGAACGATGTCGACCGCTCCGCGCAGGGCGAACTCAAGCGCTTCCTCCCCGTCTTCCGCTTCGCCGGCGACCTCCATACCAAGCGTCTCCCAATCCACCGAATCCATGATGCCTTCCCGGATAATCTGTTCATCGTCCGCAATCAGTACCTGATATCGCTTCTTCATTCACGATCTCTCCCATCTTGTACACGTTGCGCCGGGACTGTATGCAGCAGCGGATGCTCGATCATCACGCTCGTGCCCGTGCCTTCCGTACTCTCGATGCTAATTCCGTATTTTTCCCCAAAAGTCAGCGCAAGCCGCGCCTGGACGTTCAGCATGCCGTAGCTGCGGCTGGCCGGTCCACCTTCTTCCGGTGGATGATCCATGGCCACCAAAGGATCTTGAAGCTGGCGGCGGAGCGCATCCAGCCGCTCCTGGGACATCCCCGCCCCGTTGTCCTTAACAATGAGGCGCAGGACACCGCCCTCCATCTCAGCGGATACCCGTATGATGCCCGGTCCTCGGCGTGCCTTAATGCCATGATAGATGGCATTTTCAACGATTGGCTGAAGCACAAGCTTTAGAACGTACAGCCCTTCCGCCTCCTTGGGCAGATCCAGCTCGTAGGTGAGCCGGTCCCGGTAGCGAGTCTTTTGAATCTGCAAATAGCTGGAGATATGCGTCCATTCGTCGGTCATCGGAATGATGTCATCCCCTTTGCTGAGCCCGATCCGGAACAGCCTGGACAGCGACTCCACCATATCGGACACATCGTCGGCCCCTTTTTTCTTAGCCATCCAATGGATCGTATCCAAGGTATTGTATAAAAAATGCGGCTTGATATGCGCCTGCAGGCTGCGCAGCTCCGCTTCGCGCTTCTGCCGTTCCCGAAGCTCGCTCAGCTTCAGCAGCTTGCGGATTTCGGCCAGCATCCGGTTAAAGCTGCGCCCCAGCATACCAACCTCGTCCTGCCTTCCGCCCCAATAGCGGATCGTCAAATCCCCGGATTCGGCCTTCTGCATAAAGGCCATCAGCTGGCGGATCGGCCGGGACACGGACTGCGACAGCGTATACGAGGCCGTCAAGCCGAACATGCAGACGACAAACAGGAAGCAGATGACGTAGAAGCGGATCTCCCGCACTTCGCGGACCGCTTCGCCGCTGTCGAACACGCCGATGGTCCGCCAGCCTGTAAAAGACGAGGTGCCGTAAATAAACTGCAGCCGCCTGCCGTCGACCTCATGCCTGAACATGCCGCTGTCTTCCCGGGGAATCCAGGATGAAGGAATGTCCCGAACCAACGGTTCGTCCGGGGTGTAAATGGCCGAGCCGCCGGCATCGGTTACCATCAAATACCCGTTTTTACCGAGGGTGACGTTCCGGACCGTGCTGGCCACCGCCCGCAGTTTCAGGTCGATCAGCACGGCTCCGGTGACTTTACGCGTATCCGGATCGACAAAGGACCGCACGACCGAGATCAGCTCATCGTTGGCATAATGCACATGCGTCGTGACGTTTCGCTCAGAAGGATGCCCCAGCACTGTAAAAATCCCTTCGTGTCCTGCAGCCTCCTCGTACCACGAATCCCGGGTCAAATTGGCCGGCGTCCGGGCATACATTTCGTTGCTGATGTAATCGCCGTTGTGGTTCACGACCAGGATGGCGGCAATTTCCGGATACAGCGTCGTGAAGCCCTGCAGATACTTCTTCAAGGCGTACACTTCCCCGTTTTGGTCATTAATCTGCGGGCGCTGCGCTTGTCCGGCAACTCCACCGGGGGCACCCGCCCCTTCAGCGGCGATCTGCCCATTCAGGAACCGGTTGATGGCCGGGTCAAAGCCGATCAAATACGTAATGTTCTGCAAGTTTTCGATATCGTTATCAAGCGTCTGATTGACTTTGCCGATGAGCTGCACCGTGTTCGCCGTGACCTGCCCGTCGACGATCCGGTTGACCGTCCAGTTGACCAATGCGCCGAGCGCAATCGACGGAAGGATGCCTACCATCAGAAAAAGGATAATCAGCTTGTACCGCAGAGGCAGATCGCCGAACCGGGTCCACTGCAGCAGACGCTGCCGCCAATTGTTACGCAGTTTATTTCGCATAATAATCCTTCACATTCTCGCGGGTAACGATCGTAATGCCGGTATCCACCCGCGGTGGCAGCGGGGATACGTCGTTGCCCAGCGTCGGTGCGGGAACGGTCAGCCCGTGATGAAGATGGAATAAATACTGCAGCGACCAGTAGCCCATATTCCACGTCCCCTGCGCGATCGTCGCTGAAATCGTGCCGTCGGATATCCGGTCCAGCGTCTCTTTATTGGTATCAAACCCGATGATCTTCACCTTCCCGGTCCGATTCGCTGCGATCACCGCGTCGGCCGCTCCGGTGCCGCCGCTGGCTTCCGTCACGAAAATGCCTTTAAGGTCCGGATGCTTGCCCAGCATGTCCGCGGCCGCGGCTTTGGCGATCATAGCGTCGCCTTTTCCTTCCTTCACCTCAACCACCGACATGGCCGGATACCGGCTCGCGATCGTTTCCTTGAACCCTGATGTGCGGTCGCTGTGGTTTTGCTGGCCGGACTGCGTGATGATGCCGACCTCGCCCTGCCGGCCGACGATTTGCGCCATTTTATCGGCAGCCGCCACACCCGCATCGTAGTTATAGGTCGCAAGAAAAGAGTACGCCTCGCTGTCCGGGGCGTCCGAGTCGAACAGGACGACGGGAATGCCCGCGTCCACCGCTTTGTTGATCGTCGCGGTCAAAGCGTCGGAATCGATAGCCGACAGCGCGATGCCGGCAGGCTTTTTGGCAATGACCTGCTCAAGGACGGTGATCTGCTCCTGCACGTCGTACTGGGTGGCTCCGTGGTATTCGACGGACACGCCGAGGGCGTCGCCTCCATCCTCGAAGCCTTTCACAATATTTTTCCAATATTCCATTCCGGATTGGAAGGTCACCATCACATAGTTCTCCCCGATGCTGCCGTGAAGCCCGCCGTCCGGCCATGCAGAAGAACGCTTGTCATCCATCCGGTACATAAATACATAGACGCCAAACGCAATGATTAGTACCAGGTAAACCATCATCATCTTCTTCATCTGCGTTTCCCCTTGTCACAGTCTGCTGAACTCTATGGAATCGGTTACATTATAGCACAAGGCAAACTTTTGGGAAGCGCAAGAACTTGCCAATATCCGATTCACTCTCCTGCAGCACCACCTTTTACTGTCCATCGGCGAACCCTTGATGCTCCCCTGATTTCACCGGAATGGCCAATAGATATTGGGGGAAGCTCATGAGCTTTCCGTTGTTTTTTATCTCTAAAGTGAAACCGATCCGGGAAGCAACACGTAAAATCTTTAGGTACGGTTATAGAATCTTTAAGGTTTTCCTCAGGTTTGCTGTCTATAATGACCTTAGGCTGAAGATCTCACATACCCCATACCTGTTCACACAAATGACCCGTAACAAAATACATGAAAAGAGGATTTTTAACCATGAATATAAAGCGAGTGATGATTGTCGGAACGATGGTCGTGATCATGTCCTTTGGAAGCACCGCGTTAAGCGCCTCCATCACAAGCGCAAGCCCGGCCGCCAAATGGGCCGCTACCGGCGTAAAGGATAAAGACGAACTGCTGGAAGCTCTCCATCAGGACTCCGACGAGGAACTGTATGAAGCGCTGTATGAGGGCAAGTCCCTGCATAACATCGCTGCTGACCGAGGAGCTGACATCCAGAGAGTCATCGATCTGCAAGTATCGCAGCTGACCCGCCAGCTGGATGAGCGCCTGCGCAAAGGGAGCATTAGCGCAGATCAATATTCGGCGCACAAGGCTGAACTAAGGGAAATCGTCGAACGAAGCGTCCATACTTCATTCGGGTAACTGGAGGTACATACGACCGTCCAACGTTTTGATGGTCATCCGGGCGCTCCGATACGGATCCGGCGTTCACACATGGAGGATCACATGATTCTCCACGGCCAACGGAAACAGAATGCTCGAACGAATTTCAAACGAAAACGGATAACGAAATTTGTAAACCAGCCTGGACGCGTTGTCCAGGCTGGTTTTTTGATAAGAAAAACGTCTATCGACGTACCTTCAAAGAAGACAGACCGCTTCTAGAGGAGGTTTTTCTTGCGAGATCAGGAAGCAGAAGCTCCGAAACTTATACGTTCTGATCTCTTAAGAAAAACGTCTATCGACGTACCTTCAAACAAGACAGACCGCTTCTAGAGGAAGTTTTTCTTGCGAGATCAGGAAGCAGAAGCTCCGAAACTTATACTTTTCTGATTTCTTAAGAAAAACATCTATCGACGTACCTTCAAAGAAGACAGACCGCTTCTAGAGGAGGTTTTTCTTGCGAGATCAGGAAGCAGAAGCTCCGAAACTTATACGTTCTGATCTCTTAAATAAAGACCCCGCCGGCGCCCGGCAGGGTCTTTCGTCTGTTTCCTCTTCCCTCAATGCATATGGAACTTCGAGAGCAGGGAGCCTTCTAAAAAATCGCATGCGGGGCGGTGCCCACTCTCCAAAATTGCCCGACTTTCTCAAACTTGACCGTCACGTAGGCCGGGCCCTGAAGATGCTCCGGGTAAGGAACGCTCAGCTTATACACGCGCTGCGTATCCGTCATGCTGAGCAGTTTGGCCGTCGCCTTGTCGAATTCCAGAATGTTGCCGCCATCGGCGTTGAGCTGGGCCAAACGACCATCATGAGAAATGAAATATTTGTCCACAAAATAGGCCGCTGCCTTTTCCGTATATACGGACTTCAAATAATTCATCAGCTTCTCCCGGGTTCCGATATCATCGGATAAGTACCGGTACTGCCGGCCATCCACCTCGAATGTGTCCCCTAATCCCTTGCCGCCGCCCAGGGCATAAAAATACCGCTTTTCGGCTTCTATGATTAATGGCGTCACGCTGGTATGGTTCAGCTTGCTGATCTTGGTCGCGTCGGTCACGACGACCTTCTCTACCGTTTGTGCCGGCACCTGCGCCGGAGCAGCCGTGCTCCCCGCCGGAGCCGCTCCGACCGCAGCAGCCAGCAGGCTTGCTCCCATCAAACCGGTTGCTAGTGTAAATCCAATTTTTCGATTAAGTTTCATCTTGTATGATCGCCTCCACCCTGTTAAACGAATTCAGGATGGAAAAAGTTTCATCCAGGAAACGATAAGTTATGATTTGAAATGTTTAAACTGCGGCAAATATTCGCGATTGGCTTCAAACATCTCATCAACCATCGATTTGATCTCAGCCAGGCTGAGGACCGCGGAAGTCAGCGGATCGAAGCATACCGCATGGAATACTTTCCGCGGATCGCCCGTAAGCGCGCCTTCCACAGCCATTTCTTCGCAGCGGGCGCTTATATTGGTCAGGGCCGCTAACTGATCCGGCAGCGCTCCCACATGAATCGGCTCCAGCCCTCGTTTCGAAGCCAATACCGGGACCTCAACGCAGCAGCCGTCAGGCAAATTATCGATCAAGCCATGATTACGGACGTTGCCATTGAATTTAAACAAAGTGCCATCCCCAATCGTGGCGTTAAAGATATACGCCGCGTACTCTTCGCCACGCTTCAATTCGACAGGCTCATTCATCCAGCGCTGCATCTGTTCCTTCCAGCTGCCCTGCCTCTGTTCGTAGCCTTTGATAATATACGCGTATTCACCGGGATTCCAGCCCGTGCCGTTCGTGCAGTACTTTTCAATCAAATCCGGCCGCTTTCTGAACCAGGCATTGTATTCAGAGTTATGGCCGCTGGATTCGGTGACGTAATAATCCAGGTGAAGGAACATTTCATTTCGGACCTGCTCCTCGTTGTAAATGTCCGGGTGATTCACCGCCTCCCGGATGAGCGGATACGCGTCTTGCCCGTTCCAGCGAAAATCCAGGTAGAACGCCTGATGATTGATGCCTGCACAGAGATACGTAATCTCCTCTTTAGGCGCCCCGATCCACCTGGCCAGCATCGATGCCGTTCCCTGCACGCTGTGGCACAGACCTGTCACGGTCACGTTCGTCTCGCTCTGCATCGCCCTGCACAGCATCGCCATTGGATTCGTATAATTCAGAAATACCGCCTGCGGACAGTATCGCTCGATATCGCGGCAAATGTCCAGCATCACCGGAATCGTGCGGAGCGCCCTGAATATGCCGGATGGCCCGCGCGTATCTCCGACATTAATGTCCACGCCGTACTGTTTCGGAATTTCGATGTCTTTCCGCCATACGTCCAGGCTTCCCGCCAAGATCGTGCTGACGACTCCGTCCGCGCCGTCGAGCGCTCTGGTCCTGTCGGTATGCGCCTCAACTTTCGCCGGATAGCCTCCGGCCGAAATGATTTTCTCCACCGTCTTCTTCGCAAATCCGAGACGCTCCTCGTCAATGTCAACCAAAGCGATGATGCTGTCAGCGAGCGCAGGGAACGTAAGCAGGTCGCGAACGAGGTTTTTCGTGAACACGAGACTGCCTGCCCCGATAAATACGATCTTCTTCACTGCCGAATTCCTCCCTTTGATCAAGCTGCATGCGGCCAGAACCCCGGCCTGTCAGCTGTCAGCCTTTGATGCCTGTCGTCGAAATCCCCTGAATAAAGGTCTTTTGAGCAAAAAAGAACAAAATGATTATAGGCAGCGTCGCTACGGTGGAAGCCGCCATCAGCATCCCCCAGCGCGTGCCGTATTGACCGATAAACTGCTGTAAACCAAGCGATACGGTGTACATTTTCTCGTCGCTCAAATAAATTAACGGTCCCATGAAGTCATTCCAGTTGTTCATAAAAGTAAATAACGCCACTGTGGCGAATGCCGGACGGGCGAGCGGGAGGATGATCTGCCAAAAGGTCCGGAATTCCGAACAGCCGTCGATCTTGGCCGCCTCGGATAGTTCCTGCGGAATGGTCAGAAAAAACTGCCTCAGCAGAAAAATAAAAAACGCACCGCCTAAAAATGCCGGGATAATGAGCGGTTTGTAGCTTCCCACCCAGCCGATCTTTTTGAAAATAACGAAAATCGGAATCATCGTGACCTGGGAAGGCAGCATCATCGTGCTGAGCATAATCATGAACAGTACGTTCCGTCCCGGCCATTGGATTTTGGCAAACCCATAAGCCACGAGGGCGGAGGAAACGCAGGTGCCGACCATTGTCCATATGCAAATCGTTAACGTATTGAGGACGTAAGTACCGAACGGGACAAACGTCAGCGCCTCCGGAAAGTTCGACCATAGGAACTGATCCGGAATCCACTCCGGCGGCCATTTGAAAATTTGCGCCTCCGGTTTGAGCGCGGTGGACAGCATCCAGACAAAAGGAAACAGAAAGGTGATGCCCAGCAAGATCAAACAAACATGGGCGATCAGCTGTTGAAACACGCCTTTCTTTGTTCTGCTTAATTTCGTGGCTGGCTGTGCCTTGATTTCAAGCATCTTGGGCCTCTCCTTTCACGGTTATGAAGGCAGGAGGTAGGGGTAACCGAATTGGATCCCTTCCTCCCTGCCCTTATTCGTTATTTGCTTCCGGCTTTGGCTATTTCTTCTTCGACTTCTTTCTGCAAGGTTTCCAAGGCCTGCTTCGGATCTTTGTTTCCCGTCATGACGGACTCTTCGGCTTTTGCCGCCCGGTCCCAATAATACTGCTGCACCGGAATGACAGGCGTGATCTTCGCATTGGGGCTGCCGAGCAGATCGACGAACGTTTTTCTGGCCGGAATTTCATTCATAAAGTCCTGGTAAGCCTGCTTCTCTGTAATCTTTGGCGATGGCGGGATCCATCCGCCCTTGGTCAGCATTTGCGCCGCCCAATCTTCGTTATGGTAGCCGGTCAGCCACAGGATAAATTCCCACGCCTCTTTCGGATGCTTGGCTTTTTCCGGAATGATGTTAAAGTTTCCATTGACCCAGGTCGCGTCCGGTTTTCCGGTTCCTTCCGGGTAAGGCAGCGTCATGACGCCGTACTGAAGGTCCGGAGCATAATTTTTCAGGTCCTCCAGCCTCCACATGCCGTCCATCGCGAACACCTGCTTGCCGCTGAGGAAAGACCACGCTGAGTTCACGTTGGAAGACATGCTTTTGTTAAAAGCGGCAACTTTGGTCGGATCGTATTTTTTCGCGTAAGACTGAAACCATTCCAATGTGGCCAGGTTGTTCGGATCGGTTGCCGTCGGCTTGCCATCCTCATCCGCCCATTTTCCGCCGAAAGCGGTGCTCCACTGGGTAAGCCCGCTCGGCATATAGCCGACCCGCTGGATGAATCCGCGTTTATCCAGCTTCCACAATTTATCCTGCATTGCATCCAGCTCCTGGATCGTAGTGGGCGGTTTTTCCGGATCGAACCCTTCCTCTTTCAAAATATCCTTGTTGTAATACATCGCCAGCGTATTCATCGAAAATGGGATCGCATACATTTTTCCCTTGTAAGTTCCAATTTCCTTTACCGTAGGGTACATCCACTCGCCCAAATCCGGCGCGTCGGCCTGGATGTACGGATCCAGTGAAGCGATGGCTCCCTTTTCCGCCCACGAGGGGATGATCTGGTTCCATTGCGTCATGACGTCGGGCGGATCCCCGCCGGCCTGTGCCGTCAAAAATTTAGCGTTGGCATCGCCGGTAATGGAGAGCGCGGTCACATGGATGCCGGGATGCGTCTGATTGAACTCATCGACCAGGCTGTCGATCAGCTTCTTCCAGTCACTCGTCCACATATGCCAATATGTAACTTCTACGGCTTTTCCGTCGCCTTTCTTCCCGGAATCGGAAGAAGGGGCGGACGTATCTTCCTTCTTGCCGTCCTGTCCGGCCGCCGGAGTACCCGGTGAGGAACATGCTATTAGACCGGCAAGCATCAGCATGATCAGCACGATCGATAAGAACGGTTTGAGCGTTGACTTCATTCCATGCACCTCCGATATCGTTTTACCTTTCCCCGCCATAGAAAACCCAGCGTGCCGAGCTCTTAAATACCAGCAGCGTGACGGCCATAATCAGCAGGAACAAAATCCATGCCATAGCCGAGGCATACCCCATATGGAAGTAAGAAAAGGCGTTCTTGTACAGATACAGCGAATAGAACAGCGTAGAATCGTTGGGTCCGCCGGACGTAATAATGTAGGCCTGCGTAAAATACTGAAAGGAACCGATCAGGCCCATAATTAAATTGAAGAAAATGACCGGACTCAGCATCGGCAGCGTAATATAGACGATTTTTTGCCACCATACCGCCCCGTCGATCTGCGCCGACTCGTACATTTCCTGCGGAATATCCTGCAGCCCTGCGAGGTAGATGATCATCGCGCCGCCGACGCCCCACAGCCCCATCACGATCAGGGCAGGTTTCGACCATGCCGGGTCGACAAGCCACCCGGGACCCGCAATGCCGATGGCATCCAGCAGGCCGTTGATCAGTCCGAACTGCGGGTCGAACAGCCACAGCCACAGTACGGAAGACGCCACAACCGGAACGATGCTGGGCAGGTAAAAAATCGTCCGGTACAAAGCCATTCCTTTCACCTTCATGTTCAGCAGCAGCGCCAGCGCCACGCCGAAAACGATGCCGAGCGGAACCGAAAATAACGTATAGTACATCGTGTTGGTAATCGATTTCCAGAATAACGGGTCTTTGAATAACTGCACAAAATTATCCAACCCTACCCATACGGGCGAACTGACCACATCGTAGGTCGTAAAGCTGTAGTACAGGGATAGCAGAAACGGCAGCAGCGAAAAAGCGGCAAACCCTGCCAGCCAGGGTGAAACGAACAGCAGACCGTTCCGAAGATTCACTTTTGCGATTTTGCTCATGGTTCCCTTGGACGAACGGGCCTGAACAGACGGCCGAACCTCTGCACTTGAACGGGACAAGCAGACACCTCCTAGCCGATTTTTGCGGATTTAGCAGATTCCCCCTCCTTTGACAGCGTTTTCTTAAACGTGCAAGCCTATTTTATAAAGGGACGCCTTCGCTGTATTTATAAAAAACTTCACAAGTTTTACGATTATCGCTGAACATTTTCCGAAGACAGCCTGCGACTTCTCACCCGCCCCTTCTTCGCTGCTCTTTCCTCCAGGCGGTGGGAGACATCCCCGTCTGTTTTTGAAACCAGGCGGAGAAGGCATGAATATTGGGGAATCCGACCCCGCTCGCGATTTGCTGAACCGTCTTGTCGGAGAAGGTAAGCAGCATTTTGGCCTCGGACATCCGGTACTGCTGTAGATATTGCTTGGGTGAGAGACCGTAAGTCTTTTTGAAACAGGAGCGCAGCCCGCTCTCCGACATGCGGATCATCCGCGCCAGATCGGTCACCCTCATTTCTTTGTCCAGGTTGGTGCGGATATACTCGGCAATGGCGTCCAAGGTAATTCTGGAATCCTGTTGTTCGATGCGGTCCAATAAAAACAGCATAAATAACTCGACCCACGTTTTTAACAACCGGTTAAACAGCTGATTCGGGCGGACGGAGGTCATGTGGAGCCACACGCTGAACAACTTCTCAAAACGCTCCAATGCATAATGGGCCAGGGGAAACAGGTGCAGCGATTCTTCATTTGTCATTTGAAAAAATAACCGTTCGAGCTCATGCGACAAATGGTCAACCTGCAGGACGGCGAAGCGGATCGGTGTAACGGAGCTGTAGTCGTGGGGTACGCCGGGGGTGATCAGGATGACGTCCCCCTCCTGAATCGAAAAGACCTGGTCTTCAGCATAGAACACACCTCGTCCGAAAGTGACCACGCAGATTTCGAAATGGGGATGCACATGCGTGCCCATTTTCCATCCGGAAGGGTACGTTACGAGATCGGTGTACAGTGAAGATCTATCCAATACGAATATCCCACCTTCCATGATTTGAAATTGTTGGTTCGAAGTTCATTAACATTATACTGAGGCGGGAATGTCGGATAACCGCAAAAAAACTCCCCGATGGACAGACCCTATACGGGCCCGCCTCAGCGAGGAGTTTAATCAGTTCATAGTATACGATTGAAAAGAAACTATAATGGTTCCGCTCTATGGCTGCAGATAGATCCGAATGGAGGAAATCTGCGGACACCACCGGGATTCCCGGATTTGAAGCCGGATATAACGGCTCTTGACAGCGGGAAAACGGCAGATCCGCTTGTACCCGATAACCGTACCCGTGTAAGCTGTTTTCCACGTGTCCCCATCCAGATACTCGAGTTCAAAGCGCTCGACCCGCTGGCTGTACCGGTATTCCTGCAGCACGACGTGGTCAAAGGCGGTCTCCCTCTGCAGATCCAGCGTGAGCGAAGCCTGCTCCGTGCCTTCGGGCGGCGCCCAGTACGTGTCCGGTTGTCCGTCAAGAACATGGTCTGCTTGATGGCCTTCTGCCTGAACGGATGCCTCCAAAGTGGCCCCTGCCCCCAAGTCGGTGCCAAACGTGCTGCGGATCCGGTCCCCCAGCTCCTGCAGGCGCTGGACGTCCCGTTCATGAATGAGGCCGCGCCGGTCCGGCGGAAGGTTAAGAAGGAACGTCGCATTGCCGCCGACCGATCCATAATATACGTTCATCAGCTCATCCAGCGATTTGACCTTGTCATCTTCGGAGGCGTGGTAGAACCAGCCCGGACGGATCGACGTGTTGACCTCCGCCGGGTACCAGACCAGATCCTGCTCGTGCTCGATGACCGCCCGGCTGCCCAGGTCCTCGTCCTCCGACCGGTAGCTCCGGGCAAACGACGGATCGTCCTCCTGCTGCGATTTTGCCTGGATTTTCTCGTTATCCCGCAGCGACGCAGGCACGACGCTCCACTCCGATTCCCGGCAGTGGCCGGCTTCGTTGCCGCACCAGCGGATATCCGGACCGCAGACCGAAATCGCCGCCTCCGGCTGCAGCTCGCGGATCAGCGCGTAGTAAGCGTCCCAGTCGTACACCTGGCGCTTGCCGTTCGGCCCTTCGCCGCAGGCGCCGTCGAACCAGACGCAGAACACGTCGCCGTAATGGGTCAGCAGTTCCCTCAGCTGATTGGTAAAATATTCGTTATACGCCGGCGAATCGCCGTATGTAGGCTCATGCCGGTCCCAGGGGGACAGGTAAATGCCAAAGCGGATCCCTTCCCTCCGGCACGCCTCCGACACTTCCCGGACCACATCGCCCTGCCCGTCCTTCCACGGGCTGTTCTTGACCGAGTGCTCCGTATACCGGCTCGGCCAGAGGCAGAAACCGTCGTGGTGCTTGCACGTCAGAATCAGCCCCTTCATCCCGGCTGACTTGATGGCCGCCACCCATTGGCCGGCATCCAGCTCCGCCGGATTAAAGATAGCCGGATCCTCCTTCCCGTCCCCCCACTCCCGGTCCGTAAACGTATTGACCGTAAAATGAATGAACGCGTAGAACTCCATCTCCTGCACGGCCAGCTGCCGTTCGGTCGGCTGAACCTGTGCGGCGTAGCGGATCCTTTCGGTCGTTACCATCATGAAATGCCCTCCATCCAGGTTTTGATTACAGGTATGCATACCTTGTTCTCCTTGTAAAAGCCAGATACCTGCTTTACACCTCAGATATCCGGCTGCCGTCCCTTATTTCTTTAACGCTTTTTGGTAGATCGCCAAGTATTGATCCAGCTGCAATCCCTTGAAGCCGGCGATGTAGCTGTCCCAATCCTTGTCGATATCTTTGTTGCCCGTCACGAACTGCGCCAGGCTCGATTTCACATAATCGGTCAGCGACTTCTGCATTTGCGCAACCGTCATGGCGTCCGCCGGGTCAATGAACGTATCCGCAGGATAGACGACTTCCGGCTTGGCGAAAGGCTCGTATTTTTTGGCGGCCAGCCATAAGCGGTATTCGTAGGCACCGTTGCCCAGCGGATCGCTTGGAGCGGCAAAGGATTCGCGGATGGAGTTAAGCATCTGCATCGTGCCGAGCTGCCACCAGAAATTGTCCAGCGTCGTTTCCCCGTTCGCGGACGGAGCCTTCGGGACCACTTCATACTTCGCCGGTTTGCCGTTGTAATCCAGCTTACCGCTGTCGGCTTTTTTCCAGCCTTCACCTTCAAAGCCCCAGGAGGTCATGACCGTTCCCTCTTCGGACCAGAGGTAGTCCGCCAGTTTGATGGCAGCGACCTGCTCTTCTTTCGTCGCCTTGTTCGTGATCACAAACGATCCGTCGCCCGCGCCGATGCTGTAGCCTGTCAGCTGGACTCCATTTGGTCCTTTCAGCGGCGGAACGACGTCGTAATCCTTATGTCTCGGGTTCGAGTCGTCCACGCTGAAGGCACTGCTAAGCAGCGCGTAACCTACGGTGCCCACGGCGGCGTCCGGCTTGTTGGCCAGCTGCTTCACCGCATCGTTGTTCTGCGTAAAAACGGCTTTATCCATCAAGCCTTCGGCAAACAGCTTCCGCAAATACTTCAGGCCTTCCTTCCATTCGGGCTGCGCCGGTGAATAGATGACCTGGCCGTCTTTGATGCTTAAATAATCCGAGGTGTTATCATAGATAAAAGCGTTCATCAGGAACGAATCCACGCCGCCTCCCCACACGCCGTCGGACGAGGTCGTGAACGGAATTTCGTCGGCTTTGCCGTTGCCGTTCGGGTCTTTCTCCTTAAAAGCCTTCAGTACGTTGTAAAACTCATCGGTCGTCGTTGGCATCGACAGGCCCAGCTTCTCCAGCCAGGAAGTATTGATCCACATCCGCTGCCCATAGGTGCAGTGCAGACATTCGTTCAGCTTCGGCAGCGCGTAAATTTTGCCGTCCGGGGCGACCATGCCCTGCTTCAGGTAAGACACGTCCTCCATCGCCTTTTTGATGTTGGGGGCATACTGATCGATCAGATCGTTCAGCGGGATGAAGGCTCCCTGCTGGCCGTATTTGATCTGGTCCGCTTTGGATATGCCCGCGTTCATAATGACAGCCGGGTAGTCGCCGCTCGCCAGAAGCAGCAGCTTTTTGTCGCTGAAGCCGGCGTCCGGCACCGTGCTCCAATTAAACTTGATGCCGAGCTTGTCCTCGATGTACTTGGAGAACTTGTTGACGTCCATGTTTTCGATCCCCGCCTGCTGCGGCGCGAATACCGACAGCTCCACCGGTTTACTGGGATCCGAGGCGGCAGCCCCTGCGTCATTCTGCTCCTGCTTGGAGCCTCCGCATGCCGACAGCAGAAGGGATAATACCAACAACACACTTAAGCCGATAAATGCCCGTTTTTTCAAAGAAACTCCTCCTTTGGTTGAATGGCTCATATCCATGCCCCCTTACAAATGACCACTTCAAAACATCCTGCAGCGTTAACCCGGTCACACCCCCCTTACGAAATTCCGTTCACCGTCTTCATCCCTTCAGCGATCCGATCATGACTCCTTTAACAAAATGCTTCTGGACAAACGGATAAATGATCAGCACCGGCGCGCTGGAGACGACGATGAGTGAATATTTCAGCAAATCCTTCAGCCCCTGCTGCACGAGCAGGCTGTTCACATTGGTCATCATGTCGGAATTTTCCGAGTTCAGGATGAGAATGTTCCGCAGGAAGATTTGCAGAGGGAACATGCTGTTGTCTTTCAGGTAAATGAGTGCATTAAAGTAAGCGTTCCAATGCCCGATGGCATACATCAGGAACAATACCGCAAGGATGGGCTTGGATAACGGCAGTACGACCTGCAGAAAAAATCTCATGTCGCTGCACCCGTCCATTTCAGCGGCCTCGGCCAGCTCGTCGGGAAGCGACTGGAAGAACGTCCTGGCGATAATGACCTGAAATACGGCCAGCGCGCCGGGGATGATCATAGCCCATCTCGTATTGACCATACCCAGGGATTTGACGAGCAGATAGTTTGGAATCAGCCCGCCGTCGAAAAACATCGTAAACACGATCACCACCATAATCAGCCCGCGGCCGTAAAACGTTTTGCGTGCCAGCGGATAGGCCAGCATCACGGTGAACGAAACGTTAATGAGCGTACCCACGATTGAATAAAAGAGCGAATTGCCGAATCCGATCAAAATATCGGAATTTTGGAATACCGCCTTGTAGCCGACCAGGCTGAAATTCACGGGCCAGAGCCACACCTTCCCGGATGTCACCGCCGCCGGCGAGCTGAAGGATGCGCTCAGCACATGCAGCAATGGAAATAAAATGACGATCAGCACCAGCGATAAAAACAGGTAGACGATGCCCAGAAACAGCCGGTCCGCTACCGCTTCGCGTATTTTCGTTGATTGCACGCTTTTCGCACCTCCTACCATAAACTGTTGGACGAGATCTTTTTGGCGATGAAATTGACAAGGATCAGCAGCACAAAGTTAATGACCGAGTTGAACAGCCCGATCGCGGCCGAGAAGCTGAAGTTGGCGCCCAGCAAGCCGATCTTGTAGACGTAAGTCGAAATGACCTCCGACGTGTTCAGGTTCAGTGGATTTTGCATTAAGTAGATCTTCTCGAAGCCCAGTCCCATGATCTGTCCCAGGTTCAGAATCAGCATAATGACGATGACCGGAACGAGGCTGGGAAGGTCGATATGGACAATTTTCTGAAACCGGGAAGCTCCGTCCACCTTGGCAGCCTCGTATAAATCGGGATTGACCCCGGACAGCGCCGCGATATAAATGATGGCCCCGTAGCCGGTGAACTGCCACACATCCGAGAGGACGTAAATCGTTTTGAAGTACCCTGCCTTGCCCATAAAATCGATCGGCTCCATCCCGAGCGACCTGAAGATGTTGCTGAGGAGCCCGACATTCGGCGATAAGTTGACGATCAGAATCGAGACGATCACGACCGTTGATATAAAGTAAGGCGCATAGGTAATCATTTGAACCGATTTCTTGAACAAGCCGTTGCGAATTTCGTTCAGCGCCAGCGCCAGAATGATCGGCGCCGGAAATCCGATGGCCATGCCGTACAGCGAAATTTCGAGCGTGTTCTTAAAGTACTGCCAGAAGAACGGGGTATCGAACAGCTGCTTGAAGTACTTCAGCCCGGCCCACGGACTGCCGAGGATGCCCTGTACGACGTTGTACTCCTTAAATGCGATGATGACGCCGAACATCGGCACGTACTTGAAAATGACGATATAAAGCAGAGGGAGGAAGACGAGCAAATAAAACTGCCAGTGCTTCCTGATTTTCCGGCCGGCCTGTGACCCCGCCCTCTTCCGGCGGGCGGCCAATCCGGGGGGATGCGGCGAAGCCGCCTTGCTGCTAGTTGCTTCCATACCTGCCGACTCTCCTTTGCGCTTGAGTTGCCTTCATGTTATCGGCACGGCACGGATGCGTTCAATATACAACTTTCGCCCGGTCAACTTATTTCCGCAATGCTAATGAATCGTCGTTCCCATAGAAAAAATCTGAAGGGCTAAACCTTTTTCTCCATGCAACTTTTTTCTTACCGGCCTGGTCTATACCAAAAAAAATCCCGCAGGGATCTGTCCCGGCGGGATACGGCACCTTGAGGAACCGGCGCAAATGGCCTGTCAGAGAGCGGCTGAATCCCGCTCTGTCCGGGTGATGTGTTCACGGTATTCCCCCGGGGACAGGCCCACGATTTTTTTAAACATCCGACCAAACGAAATGACATTCAAGTATCCGACCTCTTCGGCGATTTCCTGCACGGCATGGTCCGTATTCTCCAGCAGCGTCCGCGCGCGCCCGACCCGAAGCTCGATTAAATAATCCACGAACTTCTGCCCGGTTTCCTCCTTGAACAATTTGCTGAGCGTTTTGGAGGGAAGATCGAACCGTTCACTGAGAAAATCAAGCGACAAATCCGGATTGGCGAATTCCCGCTCCATCGTTTCGCGGACCTTGCGGATCGTATCCGAATGATTCCGGGTGACCTGAATTTGCAGCAGCTGTTCATAACACCGTTCCAGCGTCTTCATGAAGCTCTCTTCCACCTGCTCAAAGGTATCTGACGCGTGCAGCGCCTGCTGCAGGGGACGGTGCCCGGTCTCCTCCCACAGCTCTTGGTATTCCTTCGTCATTTTGCCCATTTCCCGCCCGATGGAATAGATCAAATAATCCGCCAGGCTGACGATATGGTCGCGGCTCAGCAGATGCTGCCCGATGCCTTGAATCAATTGGCCGTATTTATCCTTCCAGTCCGGCTTGCCGAGCCGGAACGATTGGGCGATCGAGTGGACCAGCTGAAAATAGTCGAACATGGCTCCCTGATCCTCTTTGGCCAGCGAATCGTAGAAAATGATCCGGTTGCTGCCGAGAACCATTTTATATTTCAGAGCCTGCTGGGCTTGGGCGTAAGATTCCGGAATGTCCGCCGGGAACCGGGCTGCCGCCCCTGCACCGACCGTAACGGTAAGCTTCAAACGCTCCTGCACCCATCTCCTTGCATGGTCCAGCATATCGGTGACCCGGCCGCGGAGATCGTCCGTCTCCTCGATCTGCACCAGCACGCCGAGCCCATCGCCGGAAATCCATTCCGTCCACACGATTCCCCCGTGCTCCTGGGCGGTTTCCTGGATGACGCTCTTCAGGGCGAACTTCATCAAGTACTGGTCTTCTTGGGTGAACTGGCTGCAGAACGAAGCAAACTTGTCGATTTCCACGACGCACACGACCTGCGGCATGTCGAGATCGTTGAGCTGCATCGTGTCCCGCAAGGCTTCCCATTCTTCGGATTTCGGAAGATGCTGCCCTTCAACCAGCTGCTGGAACAAATACGCCTTCTTGACGTGCAGATCCTCGCGGAACTGGCGCTGATAGGTGTTGGACTGTTCCAGCATCTGGTTAATGGCGGACTGCAAAAATGTAAACTCGTCCTGGCCGCTGCCCTGCATCAGGGCTGCCGCCTTCGTCTGGGATAACTTCTGAACCTGGGTGACGATCCTTTCGATCGGCTTGTAATTTTTTCGTGCGGCATAGACGATCCATAAGCCGCCTGCGGCGATCATAACGATCCCAAGGATGAACCAGACGTTATAGAGCTGGCTGGCTACGTCCACCCATTTTCCGTTAATCAGTCCGCTTTGATAATCCCAGCCGGTCACGGGCGAAATGGCACTCGACACGATGCTGCGCTCCTGCTCCGATTTACCGTTCGGAAGCACGTCTGCCCCCGATTTGTCGATGATATGGATGTAGCTGACATCCCGGCTGTACATACTCTCGATCAATTGGCTTAGCCCATTTGCCGTTACGTTCACGACCAGGAATCCCTGCCCGGTCTTCAGGAAAGGCGCCTTCAGCGCAAGGCTCACGACCCGCTTCGGCCCTTTGATACTGAACTCCTCGAATTGGCGGACACCGCTCCAGCCCTCATCCTTCTTCGCCTGCTCAATATACGGCTTGATAAAAGGCGCATCCGGATAGTCTTCCAGGCTGGAGCTGGTCGCATTGCTCAGGACAAATCCGTCGCTGGACCGAACGAGATAAATGGAATCCACCAAGGGATAGGAATTTCTGAAGTTATTCATAAACTTGACGATCCGGATGTTCAGGTAATAGTCGTTTTCGGTTCCGCTTTTATAAAAAGTCGACAAATCCGGATTATTCAGCAGTTCCGTCATCAGCATCTGCTCGATCGTTTTCAGGGAAGAGTCAATGGAGCTCATCGCCTGCAGCATCAGCGTTTCATTGGCTTTTACGGCTTCCTTGCGGCTCTGATCCCCAAGCATTTGAAAGAAGACGAAAAAAATAAACGAAATGACGATTAAAAAAGCCGGCATATATGAAAAAAGCTGGCGGTAAAACCAATTTCGTTTCCCCATCCGTTCTTGCACTCCTTATGTAAGGCTCCTAAATCTTCTGTCCGCCGTCCTAGTAAAACGCTTTCATATTTGTTCAATTATAGCATCCTGCGGCTTCGAATTCATTAGTTCCAAATGCATAACGTGTAAAAAAACGAACCCGCACCATCATTTTATCGCCGCCGGTTTTCCAAAATTTCGCTTAGAGCCGCAAGGTTTTACCACTTATTTTCCAGTTTATGGCTTTGCCTTGTCCGTCCTCCTCCCGTTATAATGCCTCGTGAAGGAGATGATTTCGATGACAACCAAAAAATGGGCAGTTACCTCGATCCTCGTCGTCCTCTTAGTCATTCAAAGCTTCGCGTGGAAGGCTGATCATGCCGAAGCGGCTCCCGTCCTTAAATTAGGGAGCGAGGATCCCAAAGTTTCTGATTTACAGTATCGGCTGCAGGTGCTCGGTCTCTATGACGGTACGCTTGACGGAAAATACGGCCCCGGCACGGAAGCCAGCGTCAAGGAATTCCAGAGGGAGTACGGCGCCGTTGCGGATGGCACGGTCGGTCCCGCTACATGGAGACAGCTCCGGAAGTACACCTTAAGCAAAAACGATATGGAGATCATGGCGAAAATCATTTACGCTGAAGCCCGCGGCGAGTCCTATAAAGGACAAGTAGCCGTCGGTGCCGTCATCATGAACCGGATTCAGTCGGACGAGTTCCCGGACACGATTCAGGGCGTCGTTTTTCAGAAGAACGCATTCACCGCCGTCAGCGACGGCCAGTACGGCATGAAGCCGAACCGGACCGCCTACCGTGCCGCCATCGACGCCGTGCGCGGATGGGACCCGACCCATAACTCGCTCTACTACTATAACCCGAAAACGGCAACGAACAAGTGGATTTGGACGCGCGCCCGTACCGTAAATATCGGACGTCATGTATTTGCCATTTGATTTCAACGTACATAGGCCCAAGGGATCATGCCCTTGGGCCTTTTTTAATATGGTAGTAACATTGTGAATGCCACTTTCCTTGACTGTCATATCCCGCTCTCCTTAAGCTGCGCTTAACCCGCGGTGCCGGACTTCATTTCCTCCAGCAGTTGGCCGAACCGGTCGAAATTTTCCTCATTGCCGTTGATGCACATTTGTTTGATCTGCTCAAACTGCTTTTCCTTTTTGAACGTCTGGCGAAAAACAACTTTAGTCCGGCCCTTCTCTTCTTCAAACGTCGCCGTAACACGGAATTGGGGCTCGGAGAGATGATCCAAGACGACCCGCTCCATAGGGACAAGTTCTACAAAAACACTCTCGTTCGGATAATCCCGGCCATCCGGTCCGTGCATGGTGAATTTCCAGGCTCCGCCCGGCGTGATGTCGATTTCATGGAACGTATTCGTGAACCCGTGGGGCCCCCACCAGCGGACTAATAAATCTGGAGTTGTCCAAGCCTGATACACAAGGTGCTGCGGTGCGTCGAACACCCGAGTGGAAATAATTTCGTTCTTTCCGATCGTCATGCCAATGTCCTCCTACAGGTTGAATTTTTTAGGCGCCTATTTTTTACCGGTAGGCCCATTATAAAAGGTGACGCCGCGTCAGGTGCAAGCCACTTTTTTAAGCAAAAACAAAAAACCCGCTCCAAGAGCGGGCTTGAACGAAATACCGGACTAAAATGCTTCAACTTCCATCATCACCTGTTTTAACACGTCCATCGACGCAAAAAGATCGGTTTCGTATTCCAGGCCGTGATTCACGCCGGGGATCAAGCGCAGCAGCAGATTCGGATTTGCCCAGAGCCGCTCGAATCTCTCCTCGATATAGCAGCTGTCGTTGTCACCGATGAAGCATAGGCTTCTTTGCTTACTGTCCAACATCGCGTTCCAGACGAAATCTCTGCCCAGCAGAGGCGTAAACCAGATGACCTTGGCCTTTTGGAACAGATCACGCTGCACCTCAAACCCAAGCGCAATCGTTCCAATGGACTTGCCGATCAGAATGTAATCGTCGTAGGATGCGTTCTGCAGCACACGGTCGATTACGGCGCCGACATCGATGCGGATCGCTTCGGCCATCTCATCAAAGCTGAAATCCCGGTAGAACGGATCGTTGTACTGATAGTTCACCTGCAGCACGTCGTAGTTTTGGTTCAGATAAATCCCCATGGAGTAGTACAAAAGAGGTGCCTGTGCGGTGTACCCCTGTCCCGGAAAAATGATCGCCAAGCCGCTGGTGTTAGATTCTGCTTTAGACAATAAGGTATAGGATATTTTCCTGTCTTTATAGCCCTGCACCCAGTCTGCCATGATCTTCATCCAAAAAAACCTCCCTTTCGGACATATCTAATGAGGGTTCCCTTTTTTATCTGGATCAGCGATTTTCCTTAGAGGCGGGTTCGCCCGCCAACCGTCCGACCGCCCTCATGATCGCTTCCCGCAGCTCATCGGTTTTGCCGCTACTAGCCGGATCGATCGATGGACCAAACGGATTGGTCGGCATCCAGGCTGTGGCCAGAACCATGATGCTGGTCAGAAGAAACGCCGGGGAAAAATCCGTTCCGATGTTCCCCGCCTCCTGTGCTTTCGCCAGCTCCGCAATTTTGCGGTTATGGGCTTCCTTCCTCTGATCCAGCTGCTCCGTCTTCTGCTCCAGCGTAAACCATGTCATCAGCCGCATCAGGTCGGGATTGGCCATCATAAAATCAAAAACCCGCGCGGCATACCCCGGAAGATCTTCCGGAGTAAAGGCAAACTCCTCGTACACTCTCGTCAGATGCATTTCCAGCACAGTCGAGAAAAGCTGCTCTTTATTTTCAAAATAAATATAAATCATGTTCTTGTTGCACTTCGCCATCTTGGCGATCCGGTCCACCCGGGCGCCGGCAATTCCGTAGGCGGAGAACTCGGCCATGGCCGCCTCCAGTATTTTCTCTTTTGTAGCTTCGGCGTTACGCATAGTGGTTCCTCCCGTGTTTTTGCATAGGATTTACTATATCACGATTTTTAAGCCATTGACAAACCGGTTAGTTAGTTATATATTATGAACTAACCAGTTAGTTAGTAAACCTGGTCGCTGGAAAAATCAATGGAAAGAAGGTCTTTTGAATGACTTTACAAACCTCTGATCGAAAAATCGCACTCGTGACCGGCGGAAGCCGCGGTCTGGGCCGCAATACGATTCTTCAGCTTGCCAAGCGCGGCGTCGATTCGATCTTTACCTATCACACCAATGAAGCCGAAGCGCAGCAGGTCGTCCAGTCCGTCCGGGATCTGGGGCAGGAGGCTGTCGCCCTGCAGCTGAACACGGCAGACACCTCTTCCTTTGACGGTTTCGCCCAGAACGTCCGCCAAGTCTTGGCGGAGCTTGGGGCGAAGCGGTTCGATTACCTGGTTAACAATGCCGGAACCTCGCATCACAACTCCATCGAGCAGACAACCGAAGAAGAGCTGGATCAGCTGTACAACGTCCACTTCAAAGGCGTCTTTTTCCTGACGCAAAAGCTGCTCCCCCTCATTAACGATGGCGGGCGCATCGTTAACATCTCCTCGGGGCTGACGCGCATGAGCATCCCGGGAAGCGCCGCTTATGCCTCGATGAAAGGCGCGGTCGAGGTGCTTACCCGTTACCTGGCCAAGGAGCTCGGCGAGCGCCGCATCGCCGTCAATACGGTGGCTCCCGGAGCAATCGCGACCGACTTCAGCGGCGGCATGGTGCGCGACAACGCCGAGCTGAATCAGCAGATCGCCGGCATGACGGCGCTTGGACGCGCCGGACTTCCGGATGACGTCGGGCCGATGATTGCTTCCCTCCTCTCCGAAGACAACCGCTGGGTGAACGCGCAGCGGATCGAGGTTTCCGGAGGCATGTTAATCTGACGTCCCTGCCCCAAACGAAGAACTGCCTGTCCACATCGCGGGACAGGCAGTTCTCTTCATATATAAAGATGATTACAACGTGATCGCATGGCCGGTTTCCGACGATTTGTAGATGGCCTCGAGGATCTGCGTCACAACAAGCGCCTGCTCCGGCTTAACCAGCGGCTCCCGATCTTCCAGAATGGCGTCGATCCACTGCTTCGCCTCCAGCTCGCCGGCGTTCAGCGATTCCCCTTCGTAAAAGGCGATGCCGCCCCCTACAGAAGTGCTCGTTTCGACCAGCTGCCCATACCGCGTATGGTTAAACGTCACCGTGCCTTTGTTATCCCAGGCGTCGCCGAACATTTCGGCCCCGCCCTCGGTACCGCACAGGGTGACCTGCGCTTCTTTCGCGTTGATCATGTTCAGCGCCCACGAAGCTTCCAGCGTAATCGTCGCTCCATTCTCCATCTTAATGAAGCCGAAGGCCGAATCCTCCACCTTGAATTCCTCCGGATTCCACGGACCGAACATGTTGCCGTCCATCTTATCCTTCAGCTTATGGAACGCGGACCCGACGACGAGCTTCGGCTTATAGTTGTCCATGGTCCACAATGCTAGATCCAAGGCATGCGTGCCGATGTCGATCAGCGGGCCGCCGCCCTGTTTTTCGATATCCATAAACACGCCCCATGTCGGAACCCCGCGTCTGCGGATGGCATGCGCCTTTGCAAAATAAACCTCGCCAAGATCCCCTTGCTCACATGCCGCATACAGCGCCCTCGAATCCGCACGGAACCGGTTCTGGTAGCCGATTGTCAGCTTTTTGCCCGTGCGCTTCGCCGCATCCAGCATTTGCTGCGCCTCGGCGGTATTCATCGCCATCGGTTTTTCGCACATGACATGCTTGCCGGCTTCCAGCGCGGCGACCGTAATGACGGCATGCGTGCTGTTCGGGGTAAGCACATGCACCACGTCGATCGACGGATCCTTGAGCAGCTCCTTATAATCCGTATATACCTTGGCTTCTTCCGTTCCATACTCCTTAGCCGCAAGCTCCGCACGATCCAGCTCGATGTCGCAAAACGCCGTCATTTCCGCCTTGTGCCGCTGCTTGGCCAGCGCGGGCAAATGCTTGCCCTTGGCGATCCCGCCGCATCCGATAATGCCGATTTTCAAAGTAGTCATCTGGTTCCCTCCCGGTTGGTTGTCTATCCGAAGCTGTGCCTTACTGCGCCAGCAGCCGCTGGATGTTGTCGAAGCTTTCCTTGACGCTGGCCAGCTCGCCTTTTACGGTCTGATCCTGTTCCACGATGATGTATTGAACCGTTCCGAGCTCTTCCGCTTTTTTCAAAATCGACGGAATGTCCATGACGCCTGCGCCGATCTCAGTGAAATCCTCCTGGTTTGCGGCTGAGAACACCACTTCATCCGTTAAATGCCCAGAAACCTTCTCCAGCAGATTCACCGGATTGGCCGACGGGGCCAGATCCTTCTGGTGAAGAAGCCCGATCCGGCTGCCGTACTTGTCCATAAAAGCGATGGGATCCACGCCGCCGCGCAGCGCCCAGAACGTGTCAAATTCAATCTGAACCAGCTCCGGATCGGTATGCTCCAGCAGAATGTCCATAATGGTCTGGCCATCAAACTCCTGAAACTCATGAAAATGGTTATGGAAGTAAAACTGAATGCCGGCTTCTTTGGACTTGCGTCCGGACGCATTGAGCCATTTGGCCAATTCCACCGCATCCTCCCGGTCACGGAAAAAGGCGCACGGCATAACGATGCCCTTGCTTCCGATCTCCGCGTTATAGCGGATGACCGCATCCAGATCCAGATTCGGATGATAGGCCACGTGGCTCGTGACCACCTGCAGGCCCAGCTTGTCCATCATGGCCTTCAGCTCCGCCGCCGTGTAGTCGACCTCGAACGTGCCGTCTTCCCGGATGTTATGAAAGGCGAATTCGATGTTTTGGTATCCGATATCCGCTATGCTTTGCAGCGTCCCGGCGAAATCTTTAGCCAGCGCTTCCCGTACCGAAAACAGCTGCAGACCAACTGGAATTTGAATCATGTGAAATCACTCCTCTATAATATTTAGGCTTTGACCGACGATGTGCGCAGGTCCAAATCTTGAACAATCTGCTTATGCTCTTTGTCCAGCTTATACAGCACCAGACAACCGATTTGCAGAATGGTGAGCAGGATCGGTCCAATGTAGAACAGGACGCGGATCATATCGGTCGCCTGCGGCGTAACCGCATCGGGATCATATCCGGCGAAACCAAGTGCATAAGCGACAACGGAGCCGCCGACGGCAATGCCGAACTTGGTGGCGAAGCTGTAAGCCGAATACAGCATGCCTTCGGACCGATGGCCGAACTTCCATTCATGGTAATCCACCGTATCGGCGAGCATGGAGAAGTTGGCCGGACTGTTAATGCCGATGCCTATGTTGGCAATAAAGAAAATGACGAGATACAGAACTGGCGGACTGCTTTCCAGGAAAAACAGCACTCCGTACAGCAGCACGGCTCCGGTCAAGGCCAAGATGCTGCCGTTACGCTTACCAAGCCTTCTGAGTACAAACGGGGCGAGTGCGCCTCCGGCAAAGTTGGCGACATTCGCGAGCGTCAGGTACAGCGGGATCATTTCGGGCTGGCCCAGAACGTACTGAACGAAATACACCAGCACGCCGAACACGACGCCGATCCGCAGAAACATGAAGAGGGAGTTCAGGGCGATCATCACCCAAGGCTGATTGCCAAACATATGCTTAGCCGATGTGAGCGTGTTAAACTCTTTGGTTTTCTCGGCGCTCTCCGAGAACCGTTCCTTGCACTTGAGAAACACCACATAAAACATCACGACGGCGACGACCGTGAACATGCCCATCGTAACCGGGAACCCCAAGCGGTCATTCCCGCCGCCGATCCATTTCACCAGCGGGTTGGTGAGCGCCGATACCGCGATGGCCCCAATGGCCATCCCCATGATCCGGAAGCTGCTGAGCTGGTTTTTCTCCTCCGGATCCTTGGTCATCATCGGCATCAATGCGCCGTAAGGAAGGTTGACGCCGGAATACAGGATCCCAAGAATCAGGTAGGTCAAATAGGCGTAGATCAGCTTCCCGCCTTCCGACCAATCCGGCGTAATGAACGTTAAGACGCTGAAGATGGCGAACGGGATCGTCAAAAAGAGAATGAACGGCCGCGCCTTGCCGAACCGGCTGCTGGTCTTGTCGATCATGACCCCGATCACCGGGTCGATCACCGCGTCAAGAATTCTTGTAATCAGAAACAAGGTGCCGATGGCCGTGGCGACCAGGCCGTACACATTCGTGTAAAAATAGAGCAGATAGCTTGTCGTCATCCCCCAGACGAAGTTGGACGCCAAGTCTCCAAAGCCGTAACTGATTTTTTCGCTTAAGGACAGCTTTCCCGCCGCTTGAGCCATGTCTCATCACCACTTTTTGTGTTTTACAATGCGGTTTCTCGGTTTCCTATCCTGATGAACATGCTTGCTTTTCTTCCCCCGGCGAATCCGGAAAATCAACCTTCCTCCGGCAAAATGTAATGCGTTACATTTTAAGGGATGAAAAAGAGATATTGGCCTTACTGGTTGGTTTTGCTAAGGGGTACCTTTGATTCGCGCGAATCCGGTTTCTAGAAATGTAACGCATTACATTTCAGCGGTTTTAAAAAAACGGCTGCTTGGTAACCGTTTCTTTAAGCGATATTGTAAGCGATTTCTATAAAGAGCGCAACCCCCATTTTTCACCTGTCAGCGGGAGCGCTTTGCCGTCGACTCCCGGATGACGATTTCATGGGGCAGCAGGATCGTCTTGTTCTCGCCCGCTTCTCCGCGCAAGCTTTGCAGGAGCGCCTCCATGGCGGCACGGCCGAGATCATACTTGGGCTGGCGTACCGTCGTGATAGGCGGCCGGCTCATCAGCGATTCCACCGTATCGTCGAATCCGACGACGGCAACGTCATCCGGCACCGATTTGCCCAGCGATATCGCCCCGTTGACACAGCCGATGGCTGTAGCGTCACTGGAGCAGAAAATGGCGGTCGGATGCTCCGCAGCTTGAAGCCATTCGACGGCAAGGTCGTACCCGTTCTGGTACTCGTAGTCGCTCTCCCTGATCCACTCCTGGCGCACCTCGATCCCCGCCGATTCCAGCGCTCGCCGGTACCCCTGCTCCCGGGCGGCGGAAGAACTCTTCGCGTTTCCCCCTTTAACCATGGCAATCCGCCGGTGGCCCAAAGACAGGAGGTGGGATACCGCATCAAAGGCTGCCTGCTCATTGTCGACCGAAACGCTGTAAGCGTGCTGCACCTGCTCATATTCCGAGCACTGCACGATGCTGTAATCTTTCGCCAGTTGATCCAGCTCCTCCGCGCTCAAGGTGGAAGCCACAATGATGACGCCGTCGACGATTTTTTTCTTGAGCATCTGCAGCAGCTCTTCTTCCTTATCATGGTCGTCCTCGGAGGCGCAGACCAGCACCTGATATCCGTTCTTCTGAGCTACATCCTGTATTCCCTTATACACGTCCGCCATAATTGGAAAGACGAGGCTCGGAGTCAGCACCATAATGCGGCGCGTCTCCGCTCTTCTTAATTCCCTGCCGAGGGAATTGGGCTCATACTCCAGCGCTTTGATCGTTTCCATCACTTTCTTGCGCGTCGATTCCTTGACGAGGGGACTGTTGTTCAGCACCCGGGACACGGTCGCAACGGACACGCCGGCCGTCTTGGCCACGAACTGTATGGGTCTCATATTATAGGCCGCTCCTTTACTCCGTACAATTGGGTTTATCTTTCATTTTATCATAGATTTCAAGGCCAATTCCAATTCCATGGTTGGCTGAAGCTCCATATTTTCATAGAGAACGCTGTCCGCGGAATGCCCTTGATCAGCAGGCCTGATGCCGAAATCCAAACAGCTCGCCTGTGCCCAACTGGCCGATTCAGCCTTTTTCAATACTGCCATGCCATGTATAATGTATGAATACGAAAACATAAGGACGGACTGCTTATGCTGCAATCGCTGAATGCCCGACTCAACCGAATCATGCCTTTGATTACGCCGGCCAGCATCGTCATCGGCGTCTTATGCGGAGGTTTGCTGTCTTCGTATACGTTCATGTCTCCCTGGCTGTTTGCTTTTATGACATTTGCCGGAAGCATCAGCTTGAGCTTCAAGGATTTTCTCAGTGTTATGAAAAGGCCGCTGCCGCTCTTCGCCTGCCTGCTGGTTTTGCATGTGATCATGCCGTTGGTCGCCCTCGGCACGGGCAGGGTTCTATTCCCGCTCGATGCTTATACGATCACCGGGCTTGTACTTGCCGCGGTCATCCCTACGGGGGTCAGCAGCTTCGTATGGGTAAGCCTGTACAAGGGACATATCGCGCTGACATTGTCCATCATCCTGGTCGACACGCTGATCGCGCCTTTCGCCGTTCCGGGCATTCTGTCGCTGCTGATCGGAACGAGCGTTCATATGGACATCCTGCCGATGATCAGCAGCCTATTCGGCATGATCGTGGTCCCTTCCCTGCTCGGCATGGCCTTGAACGAATGGAGCAAAGGCGCCATCGTTCCGGTCTGGGGACCGCGCCTTAACCCGTTCTCCAAGCTGGCCATGGCGCTGGTCATCATGATCAACGGCTCCGTGGTCGCTCCTTATCTGTCCGACATCAGCCCCCGACTGGTCGGCATCGCTGCGGTCATCGTCTTTTTGGCCGCGGCCGGGTACCTGCTGAGCTTCGCAATCTCCGCCCTGATGGGCTGGAGCGAGCCGGAGCAGGTTGCCCTCGTCTTCAACGGCGGGATGCGCAACATCAGCGCGGGCGCCGTCCTGGCCGTCGCCTATTTTCCCGCACCGGTCGCCGTTCCCGTCGTTCTGGGCATGGTCTTCCAGCAGATGATGGCGTCTTTGGTCGGACTTCTGCTCGGCCGCCGCACACAGCTTCGAATACGGCGGGAGGAGTCGGGGAATACCCAGACATTATAAAAAAAACAATAAAGAAGCTCACCCTTCCGATTCGGGTGAGCTTCTTTTTATCTGGTTCACTTTTCCGCGAATAAACCGTCGGTATTTATTTTATCTATGCGGATACTAGCTCCGCAATGCGTTACTTCAATTTGATTTTGGTTTTGATTTTGCTCCCGCAGCCGCAAATGATCGTATGCTTCAAATTTTTGATCGGCTGGTGGCACATGGGGCATACACTTGGCTGAAGCATCATGCCGGATCACCCTCCCTTTCATTTGTTCGCACGCCTCGATCCATGCGGCTGCCGCCTTTAAGGGGCAAAACCGCTGCTGCCGCTTTACGCTTGGACGGTTAAGCCCAAACCTTCGGCAACGCGGGTTCCGTAATCCGGATCCGCTTTGTAGAAATGGGAGATCTGGCGCAGCTTAATTTCCTCCAGCTCCACCGGCTTCATCGCTTCCACGATGGTCCGGATGAGGCGGGCCTTCTCTTCTTCGCTCATCAAGCGGTACAAGTCCCCGGCTTGCGTATAGTGATCATCGTGATCGTACGCCGTTTGTCCAGCATAGCCTTCGACCTCGAACGGAGTGATCCGGGCATGCGGATCTTCCTTCGGTCCGTTGAAGCTGTTAGGTTCGTAATAGACCGATCCGCCGCCGTTCGTACCCGAATTCATGTATCCGTCGCGCTGATAGTTGTTGACCGGTACCTTCGGACGGTTGATCGGCAGCTGGTTGTGGTTCGCCCCTACACGGTAACGGTGCGCATCCGCATAGGCGAACAGGCGGCCCTGCAGCATTTTGTCCGGGGACGGTTCAACGCCGGGAACAAGGTTGCCCGGAGAGAACGTGGCCTGCTCCACTTCGGCAAAATAGTTTTCCGGATTCCGGTCAAGCACCATTTTCCCAACCTCGATTAACGGATAATCCTTCTGGGACCACGTCTTCGTCACGTCAAACGGATCGAACCGGTACGTGTTTGCGTCCTCCAGCGGCATAATCTGAACATACAGCGTCCAGGACGGATAGTCCCCTGCTTCGATCGCCTGCTGCAGGTCCTGAATATGGTAGTCGGGATTTTCACCTGCCAGCTTTGCCGCCAGATCCGGATCCAGGTTCTTCACGCCTTGGTCTGTTTTAAAATGGTACTTGATCCACACGGCTTCACCCTGCTCGTTGACCCATTTGAATGTATGGCTGCCGAAACCGTGCATATGACGCAGCGTTGCCGGAATGCCGCGGTCGCCCATCAGGTAAGTAACCTGGTGCAGCGATTCAGGAGATAAGGACCAGAAATCCCATACGGCGTTCGGATTTTTCAGGTGCGTTCTCGGATCGCGCTTTTGAGTATGGATAAAGTCCGGGAATTTGATCGCGTCGCGAATGAAAAAGATCGGCGTGTTGTTGCCGACGATATCGTAATTGCCTTCTTCAGTGTAGAACTTTACAGCAAATCCGCGCGGGTCGCGGACGGTGTCTGCGGAGCCCAGTTCTCCCGCAACGGTTGAAAACCGGATAAAGAGGTCGGTTCGCTTGCCCTTGTCATGAAACAGCTTCGCTTTGGTATATTTAGACATGTCGTTGGTCACTTCGAAATAACCGTGCGCTCCGGCACCTTTCGCATGAACGACACGCTCAGGAACTCTCTCGCGATTAAAGTGGGCTAATTTCTCCAGCAGGTGAACATCTTGAATCAGGGTAGGACCGCGATGTCCGGCCGTAATGGAATTTTGGTTGTCCCCAACCGGGGCTCCCCAGCTTGTTGTCAGTTTATTGGAATTGGAATGATTTGTACTCATTAGCTCTCCACCTTTTTCGTAAAATGATCATCAAAAACCTCATAAACAAATGATAACACTTATCAATTTAAAGTCAATATTTATTTAGAATAATTATAAATAAGATTTTTAAAACCGTTTGAATCGTTGGTCCGTCTGTACCACAGAGACAAAGAAAGGAGGGCTGCCCGCTTGGGCTCTCACGCAGAAATGAAAAAGGTCAGCATGGGACAAGCCGGAGTTGAAACCGATGTTTATTACGCCATCATCATATTTGCGCAATCGTCATGATGCCCTGGAGGCGCTGCAGGAAATGACGTGCAGGGCATGGGTCAAACGCTCGACGCTGAAAGACGGCAGGGCGCTGAAGGCTTGGCTCATCCGCATTCTCATTTATGTATGCATCGATGAACAGCGGCGCAGGAAGCGGACCGTTCCTACCGTGGATGCGCAGCTTGAGGAGATTAGCCAGCCTCATGATGCATTCAAAGCATTCAACCACGATAAGGTCGCCATGGGTCCCTTGCTGGAAAAGGTGAAGCCGAAATACCGCCATGTGCTGATCCTGAAATACTACAACGACCTGACGCTCACGGAAATCGCCGCGATTCTCGGCAAACCGGAAGGCACGGTCAAAACGTGGCAGCATAAGGGGCTTGGCCAGCTCCGCAAATGGATGAAGAATCGGAGGGATTGGGAATGAACACGAACCCTGAAGAACAAGCCCTGCTTGCCGACGCGGCGCAGCTCCGGCGGGAAAGGATGCAAATCGGCGATACGGAAGCTACCGAGGCGATCCGGCGCGGATTCGCGAATAGATCGGCTTCGCGGAAGCGGCGTTTGCTGCCCTATGCCGTCGCTGCAGTGGTGCTGGCCGTGCTGCTCGGCGCCGGATGGTGGCAGGGCGGCCCGATCGGCATTCCTGCACCGCTTACGGCGAAGGATATGAGTTGGGGCGCATTGGAAAGATACAGGGCCCTATCCGCCAAAGACGTGGACCATGCGACACTCGAATCCGCAGTACGCAACAATTACATCCAAATCGTCAACAAGTCGGTTTCCTCCGGTCCTTACCGAATTACCCTCGACGCCGTCACGGCTGATGAGAACAAGATGCTGCTGCTTTACACGGCCACAGCCGAGTCCAGCCATGAAATCAAAGCGGTGAACAGCGTCAAAGTGACCGATTTGAACTCAGGCAGGCCTCTGAATGCTGAGCTGCAGATCAGCAATGGAGACGTACACAGCTTCTCCGCTCTGAGCACGGTGATGCTTGACCGAAGCCAGCCTTTTCCGAGCCGCATCGAGGTTGATTTTCAGGTGACCTCCGTAAATCCCGGGAAGCTTGGCGACCCGAAAACCAGAGCGGCCGCTGCGGACTTCCTTTATTCCGACCGTATGAAAATTAAAGTTGATTTAGAACCAAAATTTGAAAAGACGCCGACCTTTGTTATGCAGCCCGATCGTTCTATCAGCATCGATGGCCATAAGGTTGTTCTCTCCAAGGTGGAAATGTCTCCGTTGTTGACGCGCGCCACCTTCGTGATCGATAACGGCAGCGAGTTGGATTTCAAAACAAAGCAATCCATCTGGGATAAGCTCCGTTACATGACCATCGTCTCCACTAACAGAAATGGAAGGGCTGTGCAGCTGAGTCCGGTAGCCGGAAACGGGACCGCCGAAGGCTTCCAGCAAATATTCAGCAGCAGCATGCTCGACAAGCCCCGCTCGCTTGTGCTGAAGATGTACCTCGAGTCGGATGACGCGGGCGTCCCTATACCTCTAAAGGATCTGCCCGTCGTTGAACTGAAAATCAAATGATGGCTGTAATGAAAAGGAAAAAACCGCGATACGATCGCGGTTTTTTAGTCTTCCTTATGTTCCGGCTCGGCCATCGGGATCGTCATCTACTCATCGCCTGACCAAACCTGACGTGAAGAAACGACGGTTTCTCCAGACTGAATCGCCTGCTGTATGAGCATGCCCAAATAATGATCCTGCGAAGCATCGGAGAGACTGTAGAAACTGGGGCCGCCCGCAGCGTAGACAGCCATTTGCTGCAGGCAGCAGGCAATCGCGATTTCGTCGTCGTACAGCCTTGCAGGGGCAAACGGATTGTTATACACCCACCGTTCTCCCGCCATGATCCCCTCCAGAAAGTACCCTTCCTGATTCTCGAGCTCACCCTTATTGATTCGCTTGAAGTTCAAATAAAGCGGCGTACGGAAGTCCTTCAGGACCGTCAGCCGGTCATCGAATATTTCGCCCCGCTCCCCCCGAACCGACAGGTGGTTCGAGCGGATCCAGGAACGATGCTGGTCCGCGGTGAAATCGTAGATCCCGAGCTTGCCGCCGAAATCCAGCCAGGCCAAATCTCGCTGGGACGTCACGATCTGTTCTTCCGGCGGTGGTCCGCTCCGGGTAGGTCCTGCCACCCAGTCGGACTCAAACCGCATTGCCCGAACGCGGACGTCTTCAAATCCAATACCGAGCATCTTCCGAAGCAGGGCGGCTCCGTGGTAAAAGTGTGAAATCGATACGGTTGCCTGGGTTACGTTCCCGAGCAGCCCTTCCCGAATGATGGCCATTCTGGCTTGATTCATCGGATGGAACGGATACTGCTCGGCGACCTGCACCCGCGCACCACGGCGTGTCAGCTGGTTATGCAGCCTGATCAGCCCGTCCAAATCAGGTGCAGGAGGCGTTTCCGCCAATGCGGGAATGCCATGGTCCGCAAGCTGAATCAAATACTCCGCGCAAGCCGATGCGCTGACGGATACAACCATGAAATCCGGCTGCGGGCCGGTCAACAGCTGTTCAAGCGTCCTGTATGCGGCCACCTGCCACTGGCGCTCCATCGCCTGGCCTTTGGCTGCGTCCCGGACCACCATTCCGGTGACCTGGAATTTCTCTGGAAGCGCTTGCGCAATTCTTAAAAAATATTGGGCCCGAAATCCACCACCACCGATAATGCCGAAAGTTGCAGGTCTTCCCATAACAACACCTCCTTTTTATTAAGAGCAGCCCGAAGGCGGCAGTACCCTGAGCGATAGCCATGAACGAATCGCGGATATCGCCCGCTTCTCCCTTGGATAATAACTACCTTAGCATCGGCCCAGATCATTGACAATCCGCCGATAGTCAGAAGAAAGAACCGGCCGTTGGCCGGTTCTTTCCCGATGAGGATGGAACTATTTTTCTTGTGTACCTGTCATCTCTGTTACCGGAAGAATTCCAAGCTTCGTATGATGATTTATTCCGCCTGATACCGATCATAAGCCGCCTGATACACGGACATGTACTGGTCCAGTCCCATTTTCTTCAGGTTATTGACGTACCCGTCCCATTGATTGAAAGACGCGGAGCCGTTAATGAACTTTGCTTCCATTTCCGCGGTGTAATCTTCAATGTCCTTGCCGGTGGAAGACATGACCTCCGTCTCCTCCGGCGTATAGTTAAAGTTATACAGGATGTTCTTCACCGCGTAAGGCTTGGCTTTTTCGGCCGCGGCCATGGAATTCGGGAGCGTCTCCGACCCTTTGAAATACTTCTCCGTCACGAAGCCGGGATAGCTTCCACCCAGCCAGGTGAAGTATTTGGCCAATGCCTGGTCCTGCGTCAGCCCGTCCGGATTGTTCGTGATTTCGTCCACGTATTTCAAATTGCCGCTCGCGTCACTGTTATACGTCTCCCCTTCCTTGCCCATGAAATACAGCTTGGCGCCTTCATCGCTGTAGAAGTAATCCATCCAGCGGATCGTAGCTTCCGGATACGGATCTTTATTGGTAATAGCAAACGCGCCGACATGCACCATCGGAACTTTCACATGGGCATACAGCTGGTCGCCATGCGGCCCTTTCAAGGCCCCGAGTCCCGTAAATTCCTTGCGCCCCATCACGGTTTCAGGGTTCGGCACCACTGTTGAACCAAGCAGGCCGGCCTGCCCCTTGGCATTCAAGGCGCTGCCCTCGATCGTAAATATTTCGGGATCGATCAGCCCCTCCTTATAGAGCTTGCTTATGAACTGCAGCACTTCTTTGTACTGCGGCAGGGTTTTGATAAAACGAAGCTTGCCTGTCCCAGGGTCCACATCCACCAGCTTATGCCCAAGGCCGCTGGTGCCAAGCCCCCAGGCCCCTTTCATGTGGTCGATCAGGACGGTCACGCCGCCGGCGCTGAACGGAATCTCGTCATGCTTGCCGTTCCCGTTCAGGTCCGTCGCCTTGACCGCCTGCAGGTACTTGTAAAATTCCTCGGTCGTCTGTGGTTCCTCCATCCCCAGCTTCTTCAGCCAATCTTGGTTGATCCACAGCGGCGTGCCGATCAGCATGGAGAGAAGATCCGGATCATAGAAGGACGGAAGCGAATAAATGTTGCCGTCCGGCATCGTCAGCCCTTTGCGGATGTCCGGATATTTCTCCATCAGCTTTTTGAAGTTGGGCGCGTACTTGTCGATCAGGTCATTTAACGGAATGAAGACGCCCTGCTGCCCATACCGGGCGAGCTCAGCCGATCCGACGCGCGCTGAATAAAAGACGTCCGGATAATCGCCTCCCGCCAGCGCCAGGTTCCTTTTCTCGGTCAGCGTTTCAAACGGCACCAGATTGAACTTCACCTGGATATTCGACATTTGGCTGTACGTTTTCCAAATCAGCGTATCTTCAAATTTGCTGCCGTTGGTCGGCGACTTGCCTGTGAAAAAGGTCAGCTCAATCGGTTCTTTCACGATCGGCATGCCCGTTTCGTTCAGATTCGCCAGCTTGTCGGTCTTGTTCTCCCCTTCGCCTTCCGACGCACTGCCGCTGCATCCGCTCAGCAACCCCGCAGCCATCACGAGCGACAGCGTGAGCGGTCCCCATTTGCCCCTCATCTTACGAAGCCGTTGTTGCTTTCCCATACTCCATCTCCTCCGTTAACGTTTAGATTTGAACCTGATCAGCCTTTAATCGCACCAACCATGACACCTTTGACGAAATACTTTTGCAGAAAAGGGTAAAGAATGAGCATCGGCAGATTCGTGACAATAACCGCCGCATATTTGATCGCCTCGGCATCCATCAGACTGCGGGCCAGCGTATCATCGCTGATGTCGACCATCTCCTGCATCTGGTTCTGTACCAGAATCTCGCGCAGAAACAGCTGCATCGGATACAAATCCCGGTCCGACAAATAGAGCAGTGCGCTGAAGTAAGCATTCCAATGTCCGACCGCGTAGAACAGCACCATGACCGCGAGTACCGGTCCCGACAGGGGCAGTACGACTTTGAGCAAAATTTTAATATTGGAGCATCCATCCATGAAAGCCGCTTCTTGAACTTCCTTGGGGATGGAGGATTGAAAAAACGTGCGCATGATCAGAATGTTCCATACCGAGACGGCGGACGGAATAATCATGGCCCAGAACGTATTGAGCAGCCCGAGGCTTTTGATCAGCAGGTATGTCGGAATCATGCCGCCGCCAAAAAACATCGTAAACACGATCAGGAACGTAAAGAAGTGCCTGCCTTTAAAGTCCGTGCGGGACAGCGGGTAAGCCCCCGCCACGGTCATCACCACATTGAGCGCGGTTCCGGCAACTGTGTACATAACCGTGTTCATAAAGCCACGGAGCAGCTCTTTGTTCCCAAACAGGCGTTCATAACCAACGAGCGAGAACCCTTTGGGCCACAGCCAGACCTCTCCCCGGATCACCGACCCGGGATGGCTGACCGATGCGATCAGCACAAAGAACAGCGGATACAGGACGATCAGGGTGACGACCCCCAACAGAACGTAGATGCCTATACCCGTGATCCGTTCGGACCTGGTCTCCAGCATGGATGACCCTCCTTCCGTTGTCTAGTCAAGATTACCATAGGCTGCTTCCGCCCATTTTGCGCGCGATCCGGTTTACGGTCAGGAGCAGCACGAAATTGACGACGGCATTGAACAGACCCACGGCGGCGGAATAGCTGTACTGCGCCCCCAAAATGCCGCTGCGGTATACGTTGGTGGCAATGACGTCCGACGCTTCCATATTGAGCGAATTTTGCATCAGGAACACCTTTTCAAAACCGACGCCCAAAATCGATCCGATGTTCAAAATGAGCAGAACGACGATCGTCGGCGCGATGCCCGGCAAATTGATGTGCCACATCCGTTTGAGCCTGCCGGCACCGTCCACCTTGGCCGCTTCATGAAGCTGCGGGTCAATCCCGGACAAGGCGGCCAAATAAATGATCGAGCTCCAGCCCATGCTCTGCCACACGCCTGACCAGACATAGATGCTCTTGAACCATGACGGTTCGGTCAGAAAAGCAACCGGCTGGCCGCCAAGCCATACGATAACCGCATTGACGAGCCCGCTGACCGGAGACAGAAACATCATCAGCATGCCGACCACAACCACAGTCGATAAAAAATGCGGGGCATAAGTCACCGTCTGGACGAATCGCCGGAACTTGGATGAACGCACCTCATGCAGCAGGAGCGCCAGCATGATCGGAACCGGAAAACCAGCGATCAACTCATACACCCCGATGCCAAGCGTGTTCCACAGAATGCGCGCAAAATAAAAGCTGTCAAAAAAACGTTCGATATGCTTGAGTCCGACCCAAGGACTCCCCGTGATGCCTTTCGAGGCGATGTAATCCTTGAATGCGATCTGCACGCCGTACATGGGAATATAGTGGAAGACGATAAAGTAACCCAGAACCGGGGCAATCAACAGATACAGCTGCCAATTCCTGAGCCATGCCGCCGCCCGGCTGCTCCCTCGTCCGTTATTCTCGTACATGCTGCCGCCCTTGCCGGCCATCTTGTTCACCGCCGTTTGGCTGTCCACAACGAATTTCCCTCCCCCTTGATCTTCTGTGCAAGATTCATGCCCCATGCTGGACGCTATCTGACACGAATGCATCATGACACAGCATTGCCGCACGCCGCTATGGACAATTTTCAAGATGCTTACCCATCTCCCAACTCTTCTAACTTGCAGTCCGGAAATCATGAATAATCAAACTAAATCATAAAATTTGCATATACAATTTTTACGTTCTCTTAACATCCGCGCCCAATCGACTTAATAGTGAGCCGTTACATTAATGGGATAGGTATCCATGCCAAAATGGTTTGAAGGGAGCTTAAGCGGTGATGATTAGCTGGATCAAGGAACGCAGGCGCTCGCTGTTCGTCCAGATTTTCGTTAGTTTTCTTGCGCTGATCCTGCTGTTTGGCGGGGTTTATACGGCCATTTACCATATGTTTAAAGGAACGCTTCAGGAAGAAATCATCCAGTCGAACCAGAGTGATCTGCACGATGCGGCGGGCCGCTTCACCAATCAGCTCCAGCGTCTGCAGGTGCTGCTGTACGATCTGTACAACCAGGAGGACTTGATCGGCTTTAACAGCCAGCTTCACAGCGCAGAGAGCCAAAACGTCGATTATCTCAAAGCCCGAAGCGTGATTCTCCAAATGAGAAGGGATGTATACAACCCCCTCTTTTACCTGGAAGACGTCATTATTTATTTTGACGAAAAAGATTTTGCCCTCAGCAAATCCGGAAGCAGCAGCGCTTCTTACCTGTTCAGCCATCTCTATGCCAGCTCCGCGTACCCGCAGCATTTCTGGCAGGCCGCCTCCGGTCCGTCTGATCCCCAGACGTTCCGGCTGCTGCCGGCGTCGCCGTTTCACGTCAATGTCACGGTGCCGGATGCCAAGCAGCTGCTGCCTTACGTGTACCAGCCGCCTGCCGGGCGATATCAGGTGATCGCATTGATCGACATTGAAAAAGCGGCCAGTTCATTTTTCGGCAACACCCAGAACCGGACGGTAGGAATCATGGACCCGGAGGGAAACCTGCTGTATCAGCATGGAAAAATCAGCATGGATACGCTGCCTGAATTCAAGCCGGGACAGCTGCAGATGCTCTTTGACGATACCTATTACTTCAAAACATCGTCGGACCAAGGGCTGACCTATATTACGGCCGTACCCTACAAGCATGTCTCCTCGCAGTTCAGCCGGGTGACAGGAACCGTCCTGGTCATCTTCATGCTGACGCTCGCCGTTTCTGTAGGCGTTTCCATCCTCCTCAGCCGCAAGCTGCATACGCCCGTCAAGCGCATGCTGTCCGCCATGCTGGACCATAAACCCTTTGATGCAGCCCCTGCACCCTTGCGGAAGGGCGCGATGGAATATGATCTGATCGCGGAGAGGATCCACGAGCTGCAGCGGGACAAAAACGAGATCCGGGCCAAGCTCCAACAGCAGCGGTCCGTACTGACCAGCTATTCGTATATCAGCCGCCTTAAAAACATCAACACGGATATCAACGAATGGAAGGACTTCCTGACGGCGGACGAACGCTATGTCGTGGTGCTGTATCACATCCGGTTCCGCTTATCCCATACGGCAGATTTGCCTGTGCACGCCGATACAGCCGTCAGGCATCTGCTGGACCATATTCATATCCTGACGACCGGGCAGTTCGAGGGCTCCCATACGTTCCAGCTGGAGAAAAATGAAATTATATCTATTATGAAGGGAGCATCCTCAAGCTCGACTTATCCCTTTCTGGAAGAGATCCGCAGCATGCTGGAGGCGGAGAAGGACCAGATTCTGGTCAGCATTGCCGTCAGCGGCGATATCCACCAGGTATCGGAGTTCAGCCGGGCTTACCATGAGCTGCGGTCGTGGACGGCCCAGGCCAAATTGGTCGAGGAGACCCAGCTGATTACCGGCAGCCGCTCCCTTCCCGCTTCCGTATCCCTAAGCCCGGCTCAGGAGCGTGAATTCACCGCTTCCCTGCAATCGGGCCAGGACGTCCGCTGCCTGCAGCTGATCGACCAGGCGCTGGACTTCATGCTGCGCAAGGAAGCCGGCATCGGCCAATTCCGCTTCTTCGCCGATTCCATCGCCTCGCGGGTCATCTACTTCGTGGAAGCCGCCCAGGTGGAACCAACGAAGATTCAGTCGCTGAAGCAGTGGACCCGCGGGCTGCAGGACTGCCAGTGCGTCACCGATTACCGACAAGTCTTCCGCCAGCTGCTCGAAGCAGCCTGCTCTCTGCTGCGTTCCAAGTGGGATGCGCGGGAAGAGCCGCTGATCTCCAAGCTGCTGAAGGTCATGCAGACCCAGTACGCGGAGGATTTGTCCCTGGATTACCTGTCGGCCAAATTCAATCTGACGAGCACCTATTTATCCGCCTATATCAAAGACAAGACCGGCTTGAATTTCAGCGACCATATGCAGGGCATCCGGATGGAAAAGGCGCGCGAGCTGCTCGCCTGCACCAGCCTGACTGTCAATGAAATCAGCCAGCAGGTTGGGTACCTCAATATCACCTCTTTCAACCGGACCTTTAAAAAGGTGACCGGCATCACGCCGGGTGCCTACCGCAAAAGGCATTGGCTTCAGAGCACCAGCCAAAGCGGTTAGCGGAACCCGGATGCGGCGCTCCGCTCTTTTCGCATGTTGACCCAACACAAAAACAGCCATTTGCCGGTTACATACAGGCAAATGGCTGTTTTTTGCTTGAAGTTATATCTCGAACAACATACATCCCATGATCAGGTTCGCCGCCATGCTCAACAATTCCAGTACCCATAACATGACAAGATCCGCCTTAGGTTAATTTTGCTAATCATATTCCTAAAGCAAAGCGGTCGCAGTGTCACGTCATAAACAAGGCACTCTGTATAATTCTTCTAAAATATCCCATTATAAGAAGGAAAGATTGCCAAAGCAGGAGGATGAGGATCATGAAACCCCAAATTTCGTTCGTTCAATCGGTCATGATCTTGATGCTCAGCACGGGGCTGATGAACCATGTCATCATTATCCCGGTCCTGCTGGATGCCGCTGATCGGGACGCCTGGATGTCTGTAATTGTTGCGGCGGCATGCTCGCTGGCGTGGATTGTCATCCTGCACTTAGGAATCAGCAAAATCGGCAAGCGTCCGATATTTGACATCGTCTCAAAGGCTTACCATCCTCTTGTAGGGCGCCTGCTGGCCGGAGCGGCAGCGATCTACCTCTTTGCGATTTGCACGATCACGACCCGGGACACTGTTTACTGGATTCACCAGACCTTTTCTCCTGAAACACCGATTCTGGTGTTTGCGTTGATCTTTCTTTTCATATCGGTGGTCAACGCGTACCTTGGTATCCAATCGATCGCCAATACGTCCAGCATCCTGCTGCCCATTGTCATCCTGCTCGGCTTTTTCGTCATGTTTTCGAACACTATGCATAAAGACTACTCCTTGCTTAAACCGCTTCTCGCCTATGGCATGCAGCCCGTCTGGAGCGGCGTGATCTATGTGGGGGCCGGCTTCGCGGAAGTGATCATGCTGTTCTTCATGCATCATCACATCAAAACCCGCCTGTCGTATCTATCCTTTATGATCATCATACTTCTGCTGGCGGGTCTCACTATGGGGCCGCTTATCGGTGCCATCACGGAATTCGGGACGGACGAAGCGGCCAAGCTGAGGTTTCCAGCTTACGAGGAATGGAGACTGCTCACGATCGGCCGCTACATCGAGCACTTGGACTTTTTCAGCGTGTACCAATGGTTCAGCGGCGCGTTCATCCGGATATCCCTCTCCATGTTTCTCATTCTGGATGTATTCCGGATTCAGAGCAAAAAGGGAAAAGCCTGGATGCTTAGCTGCCTTTACGCGGTCATCACCTTCATCTCGACCATGCCGATCAGCGATCAGGCATTTCTACGAATAATGACAAACTATTTGCTCCCTATATCGCTGTGGGGAGTGCTGGCGTTATCCGTTATTATGACTGGACTGCTCCTGCTGGCTCAGCGAAGGGGGAAAGCGGCGTCATGATGAGAAAAAGCAGCCGGAACGGTTCAGCGATCGATGCTTTGGTCACCCGCTTATTCGATGCGAGCGCGGATATTAAGAATATAACCCTCAAGCTATCCAATGCAGACTACAGCGTTCAGCTGCTGTACTGCCAAGGGTTGTGTGACGTCAACAAAGTGGAGCAGGGTATCATTCCTGCGCTGAAGGACATTTCTGAAGATATTTTTCGATCCGACCAGATGAACCTGCAGCAGAAAGTTCCGTTTCACATGCAGGCCCTGCCTGAAAAAAACCGGGAAAATGCCATCAAGGAAACCGTGCTGAACGGAAATCTTCTGCTCCTATTTAAACCTACTTATCAGATTTACTCGGTGACTGTAGCCGATCCGCCCTTACGGCAGCCGGAGGAACCTAATACAGAGGTGTCGACCCGCGGACCGCGGGACGGATTTGTCGAAGATGCATACACCAATCTGGCCTTGATTCGAAGAAGGCTCAAGACTGAGATGCTGGCGGTTGAAGCGTTCACGATCGGATCCGAAACGTCGACCGAGGTATTTCTGATGTACCATAAGGGTGAAATTCAGAAGAACGTACTTGATGAAATTCGCTCCAGGCTTACGCACGTACGTACCAAGGGCCTGATCAGCAATACGCAGCTGGAAGAAACGTTGACAGGCTTTTCCTTTTTTCCGCTAATGTCCTATACGGGCCGGCCGGACTACGCCGTTAACGCATTGCTTCATGGCAAATTCGTACTAGTGATGAATGGTTCGCCGACGGTGGTCTTTGCCCCCGTGACCTTTAATCTTCTGCTTAACACGTCGGAAGACGCACATTACGTCAATGTCTTCGTGGCCTTCACCAGGTTACTGAGGATAAGCGGGGTCATGCTGTCGCTTTTTTTGCCGGGCTTCTGGACGGCGATTACGACATACCACCAGGATCAGATCCCCTTCACCCTGCTGGCGACCATCGTCAACTCCAGGCAAGGCGTGCCGCTCCCGGTCCCATTGGAGGCCGTGGTGAGCCTGCTGCTCTTTGAGATTTTCAGGGAGGCGGGGATGAGACTGCCTTCATCCTTCGGACAGACCCTGTCGGTCGTCGGCGGGTTGATTATTGGCCAGGCGGCCATCAGCGCAGGGATCGCGGCACCGGGGACCATCGTCGTTACGGCGATTTCGGTCGTCTCCACCTTTACGCTGGTGAACCAGTCCTTGGTCACGGTGGTCAGCCTGCTAAGGCTTGTGATTCTGCTGATCAGCGGGTTTCTCGGACTGTTCGGCACGCTGTCGAGTCTGATGGCGCTCATACTGTTCCTGGTCAATCTTCGATCCTTTGGCACCCCTTATTTGGCCCCTCTATCCCCACCGCAATTTAAGGAATGGTTTAAGGTCCTTTTCCGCATGCCTTGGGGCAAAGGAAAATTCACCGACCAATCCGGAAACAAAGGATGAGTAGAGGCATGAGAACGATAAGATGCATTTTAACTGTGATCCTGCTCTCCACGCTGCTGACCGGCTGCTGGGGAACGAGGGAAATCGATCATATGATCTATGTAAATACACTAGGCGTAGATTATGTCAAAGACAAAGTCGTCGTGTACATCCAAATGGTCAACTTTGGAGGGATTGCCAAGAAAGAATCGGGGCAGGCCCAACAGCAGAAGACCTATGTCGGGAAAGCTGAAGGTGATGCGTTCGACGCCGCGGTATTCAATCTGTACGAATCGAGTCCGCAGCGAATTGTCTGGAGCAACGTGAAGTCGGTTGTCTTTACCGAGAATGCATTAAAGCACGGACTGATCGATCAGGTTTTTGACGTATGGGACCGGTATTACGAGTTTCGTTATACCGTATGGGCAATGGCCACCAGGGAACCCTTGGAGCGGGTGCTCAATGCGACGTCAACCAGCGAACTGTCCGCCATATACTCGCAGCTGAACAGCCCGATGCGGTCTTATGAACAAAGCTCCATCGTCGCCCCGCTGTATATGTACAAATTCATTTGGAAATGGAAAGAAAAAGGTGAAACGGTCCATCTGCCTTACCTGGAAACCGTATCGGGTTGGACCGACAACCAGAAGCCGTCCCCTAACAACAGCATGGCCGGCGTATGCTTTCTGGATCATCAGAAGTTCCGGAGCTGTCTTCCGGCCCAAGATATCCTGGGACTCCGCTGGACGGAGAAAAAAACGATAAGAACGCCCCTGATCATCAAGGAAAAAAAGAAAATCAAAGCCGTTATAGTCATGAACAACATCAAATCGTCGATCCGTCCGCGCCTCGTCAACGGGAAACCTGTCTTCGATATCAAGGTTTCCATGCAGGGTACGCTTCCGCAGCTGAGCACAAGCCTTCATCGACAACAGCTTGAGCTGCAGGCTGCCAAAGAAGTCAAAAATCAGATCATGGACACGTATGTAAAGGGGTTGGAGAAGGACATTGACGTGTACAGCCTGTCGGCAAAGCTGTACCGCAGCATGCCCAAGGAATGGCAGGAACTCAGCGCCAATGGACAATTAAAGCTGGATCGGGGCAGCATTGGTATCATTACCGTCAAGGTGAATCTGATCAGCGGCGGTATTTCCAAAATGCGATGAAATGATACAGCATTACTCCTGTTGGACCAAGGGGTATTTTTCGCGGATGAAGTCAAGGAAAGTTTCCGATACCGGGGTAAGCGGCCTGTCTTTTTTCCACACTACGCCGATCGGAAGCTTGCATGCCGGGTCATCGACCTTCACCCAGTGCAAATGATGATTTTGAACACCTATCGTCTTCGGCAGCAAGGCAACTCCAAAACCCGCAGAAACGAGCCCGGCCACCGTATCCAATTCGTCCGCTTCAAATACGGTGTTCGGGCGAATCTGTTTTTTTTCGAACAATTGGTTGATGGTGAAATTTAACCCGCAGGACGTCTTTAAACCGACAAAAGGCTCATCCTGCAGCTCCTCCAGACTGATTTGGCTTTTGCTGCTCCACCGATGATGCTGCGGAAGGGCCAGAAATAATTCGGGCATGCCGAGCAAATGCCAGTTGAACTTGTCATCCAGCAGCTCGGGCGTGGAAAGGCCGAAATCGCATTCGTGATTGGAGATGAGCGTAAGCAATTGTTGATTGGAGCTCTCATGAAGCTCAAAACGGATATCGGTATAACGCTCCCGGAAGGAACCGAGCAGGCTGGGGATCAGCTGAGCTCCGAGCGTATGCAGGAAGCTAAGGGAAATCACACCCGCCTCCGGATGGATTTGGTTCGCGATCTCCTGTTTGGCTTGCTCAATTTCACGAAAAGCTTGTTCGGCCCGTTCCAGAAAAAGGCGCCCGAACCGGTTCAGGACCAGATTACGTCCGCTCCGTTCGAACAAAGCCACGCCCAGCTCCTTCTCCAAGCCTGCGATGGAACGGCTCAAGGCAGGCTGGGACAGGGATAACTGCTGTGCCGCCTTCGTCATATGCTGCAGCTTCGCCACCGCAATAAAATACTCAATCTGCTGCCACTCGATTTTCATCCCCTCCTCATCCATTACATTTATGCATGATTTATATACGAATTATAAATTAGACGAAATGAACGAACAAGGATACGATTCTAACTATAAGGAGGGATCGCCGATGACGTTCGATAAGCAGATGCTAAACCACTTGCGGCAGCCCGTGTCTTTTACGGTAACTGGGGGCGGCGGCGTTAAGCTCCATGTCGAGGAATCGGGCAATGTCCATGGCCGCCCGCTGCTGTTCCTGCACGGCGGATCGCAGTGCAGCTTGTGTTGGAAGAAGCAGATTCATTCGGAGCTTGCCCTGGACTACCGCCTGGTAACGATGGATTTTCGCGGACACGGTCAATCGGATAAACCGGCTCAGGGGTATGCCGACGGACGGCTGTGGGCGGAGGATATTCATGCCGTCATTCGGGAGCTGGGATTGATTCAACCGGTATTGGTCGGCTGGTCATTCGCGGGAATCCCCCTTCTCGACTATATCCGGGAGTATGGGGAGAACGAGATTGGAGGAGTCCTGTTTGCGGGTGCCTTAACCCGGCTTGGCAAGGAAGCTTTGACCGCGGATATGGGAAGCGACACGCTGAACATGTCGGCGAGCCTCTTCTCTGACGAACCGATGGTTCGGATTAACTCGTTGGAGCAATGGCTGGAGCAAAGCGTGTTTTATCATACTTTGACCCGCGAGGAGCACTATCTCTTTCTCGGATCCAATGTGGTCGTTCCGGCATTCGTACATCAAGGAATCTTTAACAGGCAGATCACGAACGACGATGTATTGTCATCGATGACGAAGCCCGTTCGGATCACGCACGGAGCCCAGGATTGCACCGTGAAGCTTGAAGCCAGTCGGCGAACCGCTGAAATCATCCCCCATTCCAGGGTATCCCTGTATGAAGAAGCAGGGCATGCGGTCTTTTGGGATCAGCCGGAGCGCTTTAATCTGGAACTCAAAGAGTTTGTTGATTCGATCGGACCGAGCTGAATCCGACACGCTGCATCCATGCTTAGAGCTTAATTTTCTGCAAATCATCCATCATTATTTAAGAGAGGCGGCATCCAAATGAACACTTATCAAGCATTAACAGTAGATTGGAAAGGGGAAGAACTGAAGCCGGAAGTACGGGGCTATTCACTGGACGATCTGCCGGAAGGGGACGTAACGATCCGTGTTGCATACTCAGGCGTGAATTATAAAGACGGGCTGGCCAGCATCCCTGGAGGCCATATCGTGAACAGTTACCCGCATATTCCGGGAATTGACTTAGCCGGAACCGTCGTCGCTTCGTCTGACCCGGCATTCTGTGAGGGAGACGAAGTCCTCGTTACAGGATACGGATTGGGGGTATCCCATCCGGGCGGTTTCAGCCAGATGACGCGGGTGCCCGCTGCTTGGGTCGTGCCCCTGCCGCCGGGTATGTCGGCGAAGGCAGCGATGGCGGTCGGCACCGCCGGGTTCACCGCTGCCTTATCCATTCACCGGATGGAGGAGAACGGACTGGCTACCGGCCAAGGCCCTGTGCTCGTGACCGGTGCCACCGGCGGCGTGGGAAGCTGGGCCGTCGCCATGCTGGCGCGGTCGGGTTATGACGTGACGGCCAGCTCCCGCAAAAGCGCTGAAGCCGATTATTTAAAAAAACTAGGCGCCGCCGAATCCATCTCGCCCCAGGAGCTGGAATTGCCTGAAGGACGCGCCCTTCAGCAGGAACGATGGGCCGGTGCGGTCGATCCGGTAGGCGGGGCTCTTCTGCCTCATGTCCTAAGATCGGTCCGTTACGGAGGCTCTGTCGCAGTCAGCGGTTTTACCGGGGGAATGGACTTCGCCTCATCGGTGCTTCCGTTTATTTTACGCGGCGTTAATCTGCTCGGCATTGACTCGGTGCAGTGCCCTATGGAGCTCCGGCGCAAGGTATGGGGACGGATTGCGGCCGAGTGGCTGCCGGAAGAAGACATGCTCGATTCCGTCGTTCACGAGATTGCGCTGTCCGATCTGCCGGACGCGTTGACTCAAATACTTCAAGGCCGCATGCGGGGCCGGGCTATCGTGAACCTCACTTGAGCAGCATGTCATGGTAAAGCGTGAGACGTGTACTGGAAGGCTGGTCGCTGTTAACGACCAATCCAGTCACGTCTTTTCAATGGTCAGGAGTTAAATCATTTATCATATAATTGAGCAGTTCTGCGTACTCGATCGGCGATCTCTGCCCTTATGTGTTCAGGTTCCAATACGAGAACATTCGGCCCAAAACTTAGAATCGTATCATATAGCCAACTATCCTCCAGAAACTCCCCTTTAACTTGAAGCGAGCCGTCAGGTAAATGGGTGATCGATTCCGCTTGGAAGTAGTCCTGTACTCTCGTTCTTACCTGCGGCTGAAAATGTAACTCCAAATGAGTAACCGGACCGCGATCGTTCCATAAATCCTCGAAGTCTTCGATCGTTTTATCTCGGCGAACAAAGCTCTCTAAGGCAATCCGCAGGTTGTTTATTCGGGATAATCGAAAGATTCGATAATTGTTCCGAGTCGTACAATACCCGTACACGTACCAATGATAACCTTTCAATGCTATCGTCATCGGTTCTATTTTGCGAGCATGATATTCGCCAATCGTGTTTGGGTAATCAAATTCAACCATCAGGTTGTCCTTTATGGCTCCGCGCAATTGTTCTATCTTGTCTTGTTCCGATCGTCCGTGCCCCCACGGATTAAAGTCTACGATCATTTTCTGCTTATGCTCCTGCATTTGATCCCGTTCCGCTTTTACGATAAGAGCTTGTACCTTATCCATTAACAGTTGGATCTTCTGATCATCCAGTGAGGAGAGCATCCCGTTCAGGGCTGTCTCAATCACGAACAGTTCTTCAAAAGTCAGCAGTTGACGATCAAGTTTATAATGATCAATCAGTCCGTAACCCCCAGCGTTCCCTGTATAGGATACGATAGGGATACCTGCCTTATTGATTGCGTCGATATCTCGGCAGATCGTCCGGACCGATACCTCAAAACGTTCGGCGAGTTCCTTGCCGCTTATTCTATCGCGCCCCAACAGCAGCGTCACGATAGCAAGAAGCCTGTCGATTTTCAAGGCCCTTGTCCCCCATTTCCGCTTCATTCTTTAGTTCAATACACACTCATTAAAACACAAAACGTTCGCCTAAAAAACCCAAACTGTTCATGACATAATGATGTCGTAAACGGTATAGTACAATGTCACTGCACCTTAAACGAAAGGAGAGGCAAACATTGATGAATCTAATGATTACAGACAACAAGTATTATCACGCTCCGGATCACCCCGAACTGATCGAGCTTGAAAGCAACCTTTATCTTACCATTTCCGATCAGGGTGCCCCTGGTGGATCTGCCCACCTGGCTGCTATACAAGCACTTCACGCCTCTGCATACGGAGTCAAGTCACTGATGATGAAGGAAGGCAAAGATTTTATCGTGCCGGTTCTGGAGGGGCTCTGGTGGGTGGATGGCAATAAGCCTGTTCGGGAAGTGCCAATGGAGCAATGGTATTGGAAACTGCTCATACGAGTTCCCGACTACGTGACAGAGAACCATTGGGAGAGGACCAAAATAAATGCGAGCATGGACAATCCGCTCATTCAGTCTATCGTCCTAGAAACGATCAACGAGGGTAAATGCGTGCAAATGATGCATAACGGCCCCTATGATCGGGAGCAGGAAACCGTGGATTTGATTGAGGCATTTATGAAGGACCATAACCTGGTGCAAAACGGGCTTCATCATGAAATTTATATTTCCGATATCATGAGCACCCCTCCGGAGAAGGCAAGGACCATTTTACGACACCCGGTAAGAAAGGGCACAATCCTATAACCAGAAGGTGAGCCTTGTGATCGGATCACTTCGCTTGCCCGTAATTTGCCAAGGGAGGCGGCAACCGATTGGAAGTCAAAAATGGCGGCGCAGGGATAACCCCCTGCACCGCCATTTTATCAGTTCCATCCGAGCAAACTTACTGCGGGCGCTCAATCGTGAATATGTCCCCGATCCGCGCGTAATGGTTGCCGGCCAGCCGACTTACTGCTGCCAGACGCCGGGCGTCGATTCGGCCGTTCTCATACAGATCCTCCTGGATATGAAACTGAACGATTCGGCCGATAATGAAGTCGCATCCGTCAGAACCCGTTCCGCCCAGCTCAATCGCTTGTTCGAGCACACACTCCATCCGGATCTTGGCTTCGGCGATGCCCGGAACAGAAACTTTGGTGCTTTCGACTGGCGTCAACCCGGCTATTTCGATTTCGCTGTGGTCCGGAGGCAGCTTGGCTGCCGTTTCGTTCACTTGGCGAACATTCTGCTCATCCACAATATGAACGACAAACTCCTGGAGGTCGCGAATGTTTCTGGCCGTATCCTTAGGTTCGCCGCCTGACCGCTGAATGGACAGGGAAATCATCGGCGGGTTACTGGACACGATGTTAAAGTAGCTGAACGGCGCTCCGTTCAATACGCCATCCTGTGATTTCGTCGTTACAAACGCGATCGGCCTGGGAATGATGCTGCCAATCAGCAGCTTGTAGTTATCCCTTTCGCTCTGGGCTTTGGGATCGATGGATATCATGCGGGTTGCCCCTCCCTTCAATTAGTCCAGTGTTCTGACTTCAAACGGAAGCAGAACCCGTTCAAGCTCAGCGCGATGAGGTTCGTATTGCGCCGGCAGCATCAGCTGCTGTCCCATCGTTTCCAAAGACTCGTCGTGGGCAAATCCTGGAGGATCGGTGGCAATTTCAAACAAGATTTCCCCATGCTCTTTAAAGTAGACGGCATTGAAATAGTTGCGGTCACGCACATGCGTCACGTGATAGCCGTTGTCAGCAACATAGCTTTGCCAGTCCAACTGATCCTGATCGTCTTTGGCCCGCCAGGCAATATGGTGTACCGTTCCGACCCCCATCTGACCGCGGCCTGCCGAGGCCAGCTTCAGATCGATGACGTTGCCGATATCCGCAGTAGAGCGATACCGGGCCAAATCCCCTTCTTTGCCGATGAGTTCCAGACCCATCACGTTCTCCAGCAATTCCGCCGTCTGCTCCGGATGCGCAGAATACAGGGTCGCGCCTCCGAATCCTTTGATCGCAACGTCCGCAGTTACGCCGCCAAAGCTCCAGGCGTTAGGCTCGCCTTCCTCCCGCTCAACGATTTCCAGATGGAGTCCGTGCGGATCGTCAAACGTCAAGTACGTTTCGCCAAAGCGCTGCGTTTTTGTAAAAGGAACCTGAAACTGCTCCAGCCGTTTTTCCCAGAAGGACATCGCATCGGCAGGCACAACATAAGAGGTGACTCCAACCTGGCCGTCGCCGATTTTGCCCTGATACGCGTTTGCCCAAGGGAAGAATGTAATGATCGTCCCCGGTTTGCCGCCCTCATTGCCAAAGTACAAATGATAGGTACCCGGATCGTCAAAGTTGACCGTTTTCTTTACCAGACGAAGCCCCAATACGCCGGCATAAAAATCGACGTTTTCCTGCGGATGACCCACAATAGCTGTAATATGGTGAATTCCCATCGTTTTTTTACTCATTTTAAATTCCTCCCGTGATCTTCATTATTTTAGATAGGATGATTAAACCTGTACATGAAGCTGATGTTTGATTTTTCCGAGCAGCTGTACGAAGGTTCCCGACTCCTCTTCAGACAGCGATCCGAACAGCTGCTCCACCCGCTCCTGATGTCTCGGCATGATGGACTGCATGAACGCTTCCCCGTCGGGGGTAAGAACCAGATGGATCACCCGGCGGTCGTCAGGACACGGTACCCGTTTGAGCATGTTCTTGCGCTCCAGCTTATCGATCACATACGTCATGGATCCGCTTGACACCAAAATGCGCTGCGCCACTTCGTGGATCGTCTGCTTACCATGGAAGTAGAGGACTTCCAATACTGAAAATTCTGTAACGTGAAGGTCGGTTTTCGCCAGCTCGGCTCTAATGCATTCCTGGATTTCTTTAGAAGTCTGCATTAACGCCAGGTACGCTTTATTTTTGCATGTCGATTGCATCCGATTCCCACCCTTCAAAAACCTTAAATTCATTTGTCTTTAATTTGAGATATTTGATTATGAGACAATTCTATGCTTAAATGCGGTTGGTGTCAACCCCCTTTTTTTCGTCTTTCTGAATCCCCCCTTCCCTGCCTCCGTTAGCCGCTTCTAGAGGGTTTGTCCAGAGTTGACGATGTTTAAATCGACCTTGCATTTCACGGTAAGATGAGCATACTCTTCATACCAGTCAAGTTTCTTCCAAGACGCATAACTCATACTGTTGCGCACATAAGCACCAATCCCGACGCTGTCCACCTTGTTATCCTGCATAAACTTGATCATCTCATCCGCTCTGCTCTCCAGATGCCTGGCTGCCTGCTGCAATAATGTATTTCGGTCCGCATCACTGTGCAGCTTCAATTTCCCGATATACTCGAGCACCGATCCGGACGCCTTGATATGAATCATCACCACGGGTTTGCCGCTCTTGTCGCGAAGAACATCGATCTTCCGGTCACTCTTCAAATAGTTGAAGGTGATCAGCTCTTTGTGCTGTCCTTCCGAGGCCAGATGGATCGTCATATCCGCATGCCGCAGATTATGTCGTAACAAAGCCAATATGTGCAAATCATCCGGTTTGATTCTGGTAATATATCTGTCCCCTCTAAACAGTCCTACGCCGGAGACCGTAATCGTATCTCCCGCGTCTTTGATGATGGGAGCGATCGGATCGATTCCGTCATCGTAATAATCCCGTATGAATTCGTACAAGGTAGCCTCAGGCACCGTCTGATACGCCGCTTCCTTTTCCAGCAAAGTATAAATGTACCGGTCGGTTCGGGGGTGCTCCTTGTAATTTTTTTTCAGCAAATCATAGGCATCGCCATCAGCCAGAGTAATCTTGACTTTAGGCGGAATCGATGGATCTCGGCTCAGTGTATCCATTTGGTCCAAAAGACCGCCCTCGGCTAAAGGCAGGCTGAAGAGAAGGTTCCGCAGTTGTCCGTTAACCAGCAGCAGACTGGTTTGTCTGACCAATTTCGGTTGTGAGTCCTTGCTGCTGTGGGCGATGGCTTGCAGTACTTCCCTGTCCGTCTTGGAGTTCGGATCTGCCTTGGGTACGCTCAGTCCGATTTTAAAATTATGGTCCGGCAAAAGATCGTAGCTGATCGTGTGGCAAAATCCGGTTCTCTCCAATATGTGCTGATCGTCGCATCCCGTAAGCATGGCAAGGGTCAACAATAATCCGGGCCATCTTTTGTTCATGATTGTAATTCACCTCTGCTTCGTTGAATAAGCAACAACAGGATCAAAGCAATCGGGAAGCCGAAAGCAAGACCGGTTTCGACGTAAGCTGCGTAATTCAGCCACCTCTGGGCCTCCATCAGCACCTTCGGGATAAAGGAGATCACATAACCGAACAGCATGATCAAAAAACTTAATACGACGTTTTTTAATTTGGGGAACATCCTTTTCCCGACCTCAACGGCAGCCCAGCTGTTCATCACCGTCGTGATCATGGTCGTAAACAAGAGAAAACCGTAAAGCAGATTCTCAATGCGTTCAATGAGCGGAAGGTGAACATACGCAAACAAGACCAGAATCGGGTATTGCAGCACCTTCAGATAGCCCAAACCGAAAAAGCCAAAAGAGACGAAGGCAATGAACGCATACACGATGGTCGCCAGCCCACTGCTTATAAATGCCGACCGCATGAGATGCGTTTTTTTGTCCGCATATGGAAAAAGCAGTAGGGTCAGCTCGTATCCGAGAAAAGCTGGATACACATCGAAAAACCCTTTGATTTTGTCCGGATTTCCACCTTGAAAAATGAAAGGCGTGAGCCGGGTCCACTTAAAGTCATGATAGTAAAAAAAGAACAAAAAAAGGATCCACACCGTGATGATATAAAAAACGGTCGAAACTTTGGCAATATTGTAAATTCCCTTATTAATTAATAAATAGGCAAGCATACAAAAAATAAACATAAAGATCATCGGATGGGTCGAAGGAAAAGCGATAATTTGAAAGATAAATAGTACTCCTTCGCGGCCAAACAGCCGATCGTTACCCAGAAACAGCATATACAAAGGTAAATCGGGAACAGAACGATTTTGGGAATCGACCTTTCCAGCGTTTCAAAGACGGATTTCCCTTTGGACAGCCGATAAACAACAGCAATGATCGCGGTGTTTAGAAATACAAAGGCCGCCAAAATGAATATCGCAAGCCAACCGTTCGTTCCAAAATGCTGGGCAAGCATTCGGGGAAGGCTGAAACTGAATACGCCGACTTGGGTCATATAGATTAATATGGTGGCGTGAAACGCAGATAACTTCTCCTTCATGAGCCGTCACCTACCTTCTGGGCTTTTGTCTTATCCGGTTTGGAGTCTTGGTTTGCGTAGGTCTTTCATCCAGGATAAAAAATGGAGCCCGGATAAACGTATCTTTCCAATCCCTAAACTTAAACGGGGCAATGGGAGTTAAATATGACGTACCGAGGCTGAGCACTCCCCCAAGATGAATAATGATCGCGGTGAACCCGATCGCAATCCCAAAGTTCCCCCATATTCCTGCCAATACGATGATTCCGAAACGGATGATTCGAATCGAGCCGCTCATGGCATAACTGGGAATAACAAAGGAGGAGATCGCAGAGATCGCCACGGCGATAATTAAAATATTACTTGTCAGACCGGCCTGAACGGCTGCCTGTCCTATCACAATACCCCCGACGATACCGATGGTTTGCCCGATTTTCGTAGGCAGCCGTGCGCCGGCTTCCCTTAGCAGCTCGATCGTGGTTTCCATCAGCAGCGCTTCGTATAAAGGCGGAAAGGGAACCCTGCTTCTGGATTCTGTTAACGGGATCAGCAGATTTTCAGGAATCATCTCATAATGATACGTCGTGACGGACACGTAAAGGGCCGTGAAGGCTACCGTAATGATAAAGGCAACGAATCTAAGCAGGCGGATCCCGGTACCGACCATCCATCGTTGGTAGTAATCGTCCGAGGAAGAGAAAAATTCGAACACGGATGTAGGGGCGCTAAATGCTGAAGGACTCCCGTCGCAGAGCCCGACCACCCGCCCGGATACCAGCTTGGATGCAATCGCGTCCGGACGTTCCGACGTAATGAATTGGGGAAACACGGATTTCGGGCTGTCCTCTATGCATTGGATGAGCATCGAGGTGTCATACACGGCGTCCATTTCAATGGCTTTAATTCTGCTTATCGCCTCATGAACGTAATCCATGTTTGCAATTCCTTCTATATAAAGGATAAACACATCCGTTTTGGTGACTTCCCCCACAGACAACCGGATTACTTTCAGATGTGAGCTTCGAATTCGGCTGCGAATGAGCGCCAGATTCGTTCCCGCACGTTCTGTAAAAGCATCATGGGGGCCCGTAATGACCGTCTCCGTTTCGGATTGGGTAACAGCGCGCGATTCGGGGCCGAAAACATCCACTAAATAGGCGGATTGCCCGTAAAAGATAGCTGCCTGTCCGGAAAGAATCCCTTTAACGATTTGCTTACTGTCCTCATTTTTGGAAAATTGGCTTTGCTCCAACACGTCGGATACTTCAGCTTCACCCGCTTGCAGCAGCGGGGTTAATACGTCGCGAGTCAGCTTGTCCATATCCATCATGGGACTAAAGTACACGATATCCACTTGAAGTTTGGGGTACGTTCGATGCACCAGATCGGCGCAATTGTCAAATTGCTCCAGCGTATGTTGAAGAGAGGGACTTTCGTTGTTTTCAGGATATGCCTCGACAATGGCTTCCTGCGATTTAGATTCATCCTTGAGCATGGCCTTCCATAGTTGTTTGAAAAATGACATTTGTCGGTCCCCTTGCAGCACGGTTTATGAATCTTTCTCATCATTTTCGCCATTTCGCAGAGTCCATATACTTGAGAATCGTCGTGCATCGTATGCGTCCGAGGATTGCCAAATACGAAAACTCCTCTTCGGGACGTCTGCACAGACGCTGTGCAGCCGCGGGAAGAGGAGCAGATTCTGCCGTTATTTTAGGTCGATCTCAATCGAAATGATGTCCCGGTTCAAACTCGAACCGCTGTGCCGCTTCGTCAAGCTGGCCGTCAAACGGGAAACGTCATCCGCTATCCCTTAACAGATCAGCCTGCAGCGAAGAGTTACCTTTCATATGGTGGTTCGACAACTTGCCGTCACGAACTCAGTTCTTCCTGCCAAAGAAATCTCAATGATGCGGTACCTTCATCAGCCGTATCGGGCCAATCAACCCGGACGGGAAGGACTTGCCGTCGTAGCGGTTGGCCAGGCTGTTCGTGACGGACACACGCAGACGGTTCGTTCCGGGAAGCACCGCCGTTTCAGCAATATCAAAAACGTATGGCTTCCACATCCGGACCCCCGCCTCCCTGCCGTTCACCTCAAGCTGAACGAACTCATGGGCATCGCCAAGATCCAGCAGGAGTTCCGCCCACGCGAACGGGTCTGCGAGTTCAAGGCTCCGCTCGTAAACAACCGTTCCCGAGAAGCGGTCCATCCCTTCCCAATGAGTCCATGACGACAGCGAAGGGAGCTCCCCGGTCCATGGACCATCCACCACCTGCCAGCCTTCCGACAGGTCCTCCACCGATACGTCCCCATCCCTCTTGCTCTTCGCCGGCTCCGATCTGAAGCTCGCCCCCTGTTCATCCGAGGCCGGATCCACGGCAACGATGATGCATTCCCTGCGCTCTATACGTAAGTCAACGACTTGTCCATCCTCTGTTCGAAGCGTCTCTGCTGCTTCGCATTCCCCCGTCCAAGGCCGCCAATATTCCGCGTTACCGGTGTGGTTGATCCGCAAGGCACCTTCGTATCCTGCTTCACCCTCATTGACGATGACATAGAAACAAATGCCGTTTTTCGTAACCCGGCTGATCCGAATGCTTTTCGCAGCGGGTTCGAGCCTATGCTTCCAGCCCAGCCTGCGCTCCAGCGCTTCCGGAACCTCTTCGGCACGGTTTACCGCGATCTGGCCGATAGGTGCGCTATCCTTGCCTTCAGGACTCCATTCGATGATCACGCCACCCTGATCGGCAAACGTCCTTAGGAATGGCAGGCTGGAAGGCGCAAGCCGCAGGGAATCCTCAATCAGGAGTGCTTTATACCGGTAACCGGCGATCGCAATCGTCCCGTCCTCTAACTCGCAGAAAGTGTTCAGCAGCGATTCCTCCAAGTAATTGAACTCGATCTGCTGCTCATACAGCGGCTTGACGATTTGCCAAGGCAGATGCTTGGCCCCCGCCAGTACGGCAACCTCCGCTCCGTTCACGCCGCCTGTCATCATCCAGCTCATCCGCTTGATGTACCTTGCGAACCGGCCGTATTCCGGCCACCATATGTTATGAGGTCCGACATCCGGCGGACGCTCGTCCCTGCGCTCGTCGCGGATGGAATAATAAAAGGCATGCGGGCTGATCAGATTGACACCCCGGACGAACAGCCAGTCCAGGTACCATTTCATATTGTCGGCCGTCAGCGACCAGCCGCCTTCGATTCCGCAGACGCCGAAGCATTCGTTCAGGTTTCTTCGTCTTCCTCGGTGGCGGGCGGCATCCGATGAGCACTTGCCCATGGTGCTGTGCACGCCGGTGAGCGACTTGCCGTCTTCGGGAGCAATGTACCTCCAGACGACATCCTGCCCGGGAATATGAAAATGCTCCAGCAGCCCAATGTCGTCGCTTCCCGCCGGATGACCGGTAAGGCTGATGCCATGCGCTTCGCACCAATCGGCGATCTGCTTATAATACGTGCGGCCCAGCCGGTTCCGGACTGCCGTTTCGTAGGCTTCGCGGACAGAGGCGCCCGATTCTCCCGTCTCGAACCACAGCGCCGGCAAATCCTGCTCCCGAAAGCCCCCTTCGATAAGCTCGTTCAGGAAGCCGTTCGTCCATGGCTTCAGCCCCCTGATATGGCCGCGGCCGAGCAAATCCGGTTCGTCGGTGAAAAAGGCGAATACGGTCGTTCCAAAATAGCGATGCAGCCTTTGATAGTATCTTTCATGCGTTATCGTAATAAAGGTTCTCACCGCATCCGGATTCAGCAAATCGGCCGCTAATGGAGCGTCCGGCTCGCCATCGTCCTGTCCGGGATGAACGCCGCGGATCGTTCCCCGTGATGGAGTCTCGATGAACAATAAGACCGACCAGTTTCCTTCGGCCGGCGGTGTGAACGACACGCCGTCGTTCTCACATTCGAGCACGAGTGCCGTTCCCAATTGGGCCTCACCTGCAGACGGCTTGATAACAGCTTGGACCGACACCAGCGTCTCCCCAGGGGACAGCGAGATGGGAACCCTGACGGGGCCTGATCCTTTATCGCATGGGATCTCCTGAAGCCGCAACCCCCGGCTGGCAAATGCGGGATTCTGCTGCACGACGAGTCCGCAGGCGGAGCCGGAAGGATACATCCCTTCATCATACAGAATGACCCGCATCCCCAGATCGGCGGCTTCCGATACGGCGGTTTCAACCAAGTCCATGTATTTCTCCGACAAATAAGGAATCTCTCTGGGCATTCCCATCCGCGGGTGAATGACGAACCCTGCCACCTCTTTGGCATGAAAATCATGGATTTGGCGGATGATTTCCTCCTCCGTCAGGGCATCGTTCCAGAACCAAAAAGGAATAGGGCTGAATTCAGCAGGCGGATCGGCAAACTGCTGTTTAAGATTTTCGATTTCCGTCATGAACTGCACCTCATTTTCACGTTGATCAGCAATCCATACCTATAGAAATACGCATATGGAATTCTTTTTAGGAAGCGGTTTCAATTCAAACTACAACGATCTTACCGTCATGCAGTGGAAAGGACAATATTAAAATAGTGCGAAATCATATAATAATATGGACTTCAGGGCCGCGCCTCCCCAGAAAAACATAAAGCCGCCGCACCGGGCAGCATGTGCTCCAGTACGGCGGCACCTATGCCAATACCGTATTACTTGATGACCATATCCCCCGGCCCCCAGTATGCCTTCATCGAAGCGATGCTGCCTTGTTCGTCGAAGGTCATCACTTCAATAACCGGTATGGAAATGGTTTTCCCTTCAGCTGAGGTCGTAATTTGCAGCGCCATGGCTCCCGAATTGCTGTGAGATCCTCGTATGGGTCCCTCAAGCCGTATTCGGGTATTTCCATTAACCACCTTTTTGTAAAATTCAGCGATTGCGGATTTCCCTTCTACAGCCGGTGAACCGACCGGATCTTCCACGGTGGCTTCTTCCCCGAAAAGGGAAAGCACGCCTTCCACATCATCCTGATTGAAGCGGTCAATGTACTGTTTCATCACGGTTTTGATCACGTCTTCCTGCGGCATGGTTCCCCTCCTATGAACAGATTTTCATGGGTCATTTGCGATGCTCGTCCAAATGGTATTGTATACCTCCCTTCGTCCGTATGCCAATGGAGTGACCTTATTCATGAAAAGCTGAGATCGGCTCACCTGATAACAGGCGCCCTCTTTCCATCGTTTTTTCTTTTTTCGGACTATTTAGTCAAAATATTATTGACCATTTAGTCCGGAATTGTTATATTAGGTCCATACCTTTGGCGAATTGCTAAACAGGTCCAATCCACCGCAGAAAGCGAGGCATCTCAAATGGGCACGATTTCTTCCGCACAGGCAGAAACGATCATGCAATGGTTCACAGATCGTATTATGAACAAAGATTATGAAGGTTTTCTCGACTTGTTTGATGAGGATATCGTTTTTGAATTCCCTTACGCGCCTGAGGCGCTACCTCAATTTTTGAAGGGTAAAAGGGCTCTGAAGCAGCACCTGGATATGCTCGACACCCTGCTTGAGATTCGCTCTTTTACCAAACCGGTAATCCATGTTTCGGCGGAATCCCCGGTATTTACTACTGGAACCCCTTAGCACTTTGATCATCACTCAAACGATAAAAAAAGGAGCTGTTCTTATGCATACCGATTCATCCAATCGCATTCTAATCACAGGAGGACAAGGAAAAACTTCTTCCCGTCTCGCCCAGCTTTTGATCAACCAAGGCTACTCCATCCGGACAGCCGGACGAAGCCCGTCCAACATGGAGAATGCCCTGGCAGACCATGCACGCTTTGACTGGTACGACGATTCCACCCACGAAGCAGCCCTGCAAGGTGTTGGTGCGATTTATCTCGTCGCCCCGACGGGCATGCACCCGGATAAAGTCATGATCCCTTTGATCCGCAAAGCACTGGACGCCTCCGTCCGCCGCTTCGTCCTGCTCTCCAGCGCGTCGATAACGGAGCATGGGCCCGTCTTCGGCCCCGTCCATCAGTACCTGAAAGAGCACGCGCCCGAATGGGCCGTGCTGCGGCCATCCTATTTCATGCAAAATTTTACGGAAGCCGGACATGGGCATACCATCCGCCAGCAGGGTCAAATGTTCACGGCGACCGGGGATGGCAAAGTCGGCTTCGTGGATGCGGAAGATATTTCAGCCGTCGCCTTCCATGCGCTGACGGACAAGGAACCGCACAATACAGAGCATATCATTACGGGGCCCGAATCACTCAGCTATGATGAAGCCGCAGCGATAATCAGCCGGCTTACAGGCCTGGCCGTCAAGCACAGCCGCATTACGGAAGAGCAGCTGGCGCAGTCGCTTACAGCCGCCGGTATTCCGAATGACTACGCTGAATTCCTGGCTGATCTGGATCGCCGTATTCGGACGGAAGGCGTGGAAGATCAGGTTACGGACACGGTACTGCGAGTAACCGGGCGGAATCCGCGGTCGCTGGATGAATTTATTCGGGACAACCGGTGCTGGCTGGAGAAGACTTACGTCTGAGCAACGATGTATAGTTTCAGGCTGTTGATTAACCAATAAACGCTAGCAAAAGAATAGCTCCTTTATTACGGTCATGGAGCGGGTTTACGGCAAAGAACGATTGGATCATAAGCAGAAGAACAATCCTTTGTCATAAGTCCGTTCCTTTTCCGTAAGGGACCATCTTGTTTATGCAATAAAGATATTCAGAGAAGCAATCTCACCGCAAATAATAAATATAATAGAACGGGTAATCCTATTGCCGATAGTATTGTAATTGCAGTACGTACTTTTATCTTATCCCGTAATATACACATTAAAAACGTATACCCTAAAATACCGACGAATCCACCCAAACCATTTAAAAGGATGTCATCAATGTCTGATGCTCCAATGCCTAAAAGGCCCTGAATGATTTCAATAAATAAACTTGTCATTACTATGAATAGCAGATTGGTTGTTCTTTTATTGTTCTTAATTAACGACAAATAGGTGCCGAGAGGAATAAAGATAACGATATTGCCAACCACATTAGCAAAAGCGAATTTTTTTATCGTGGCAGAGCTGCTAAATATATAGTCCTTTATACTATGAAAAGGAATGAGATTGATCGACCTATCTATAGTCCTTTGACTATTAAACAAATCCACAAGCGAAACTCTTGACAAGAACAATAATTTACATAAAAAAAGGATGTAACAAATGAACACTGCATATAAAAAAGCTGTTTCCATTCTCCCTTGTTTATTCATCGTACTTCCATTTTTCATTGTTTCCCGCCTATTCTCCAGTGTTCAGTTTACAACATTCGCATCGGCTTTGACTTTAAGCCGACCTAAAGTGTAAAACCATTTTACCACGCCTGTAATAGCTTTTTTACTCTTTAAGCAACATGAAGAAAGGCTATCCCATGATCATGACCGATGACCACGGGATAGCCCTTTTTGCGCACCGCTTCTATTCCACATGACTACCACTTGGATTGACGACCGACAGCACGATCTTCATGATCCCCAACAGGTTCTGTTCGTCCATCCCCATCTTTGCCGCAACGACCAAGGATATCCGCTCATGCGCCAGAAACCGGGCCAACTCGCGGGTATTGGTTGCCGGATCGATCTCGCCCCGCTCCTTCCCTCGCTCCAGCATGCTGTAGAAAGCCTGCTCCACCTGTTCGGTGTTGGAGCGGATATAGGCGGCCAGCTCCTCGTCATGAGGCGCTTGCTCAATCGCGCTGCTGATGATAAAACACTCCAGGCGCAGCTCCGGGTCCGCCAGAGCGCTGATCATCGCCGTGAAAGCCAGCTTCACTTTATCAATAACCGCACCCGGCTGGTCCATCAATTCCAGCAAATCGCGATTTTTACGATCCATATAATATTTGACGGCCGTCACGAACAGGTCACGCTTCGTACCGTACGTGTCATACAAACTTTGGCGGGCGATGCCCAGCCCGGTTAACAGGTCCGGCAGCGTAGTGCCTTCATAGCCCCGGCTCCCGAAAACCTTCATCGCTTTATGCAGAACTTCATTCGTATCAAATGCTTTGGTTCTAGCCACGTTCAGCTCCCCTTTTCTCTCTCATCATAGGGCAAATTACGAGGAGCTGCAACGTCAGCGGCTGTTTTTGCTCAACTTAACGTCCCCGTGGTATCAGTATCGTCCGGTTTGGATGGAGCCATCCTGAAGATCGTGAGCCTACAGGATAGCCTTAAGCTCGGAAGGCGCGAGCTCAACCTGCGGATCAAAGTCTTCCGATCGTACATATTCGATCAGGCTGTGCAGGAACTGCTGGCCCTCCGGCGTATCAATCACCGCTTCCGTATTCAGCGGACAGACCAGAAGCCTGCCGGCGCCGACCCGGCACTCGAACAAGAGGCCCAGCTTATGGTTGCGCTCAAAATTGTCAATCGTCTGAACGATCGGCGACAAGGCTTGGGACAGATCGTCCAGAATGATCGGACGCGAGTGGGTCGCGATGCTCCACCAAGGATACGTCGAATGCGAGGCGCTTGGAAAATGCCGCAGTGCCGGATGCAAGTGATCGATCAGCAGTCCCATCGTACCGACAGGCACAGGCTTGTTCATGCTCTCCGATATCGACCGGAACATCGGGTAACACCAGAAATCGGTGCAGTACGTGCCGTCTACGGCGGATTTCAGCCGGTCTGGGTCCGGCGTAAGCAGCAGAGACTCCCCCTGCGCAAGACGCGCCAGGACGCCTGGGTCCAGTGCGGTTACCCATTGCTCGGCTGATACATCGACAGTCACTCCCGCCGGGTAGAGCCAGAGCGGGTAGGTTTTACGGATATCCGTCCCGGTGATCGCAAGTGACAAGGTGACCTGTGTCATACCCGCAGGTTCCGGAACTACGAAGGAGATATCCCCGAAATCGACGTAGTTATCGTCTTTGGATGCTTCTGCAGCCAGCGTTCCTTCGGCCAGGATCGTCCCGCCTTCTGCAACGTTCCAGACGACCTCAGCCGTGTTTAGCGGTATGCCGCGGAAATAAGCCAGTTCGACGTGCGCGCCGAAACGCTCCCCGGCTGTAAAATGATATTTGTCAAAACGAGCCAGCAGCACGGCGTCGGAGCAGAACGTCCGCCACTCCTCCGGAGTCACCAAGCCTTTGCTGTCCATAAAAGCATCCAGCACACCCACAAGCGCCGTCCCTTGGCCGCTGAAATCCTGGAGGTCCAACAGCTGGAACCCTGCCAGCCGGCGGGAGCGGAAAGCAGCTTCCAGTTCCTCCTTATAGCAGTCTACCGCCAGCTGCCCGGAGTTCCAAAAGTAAGCCTCCGCCAAATGGCCGAGCCCCTTATCCTCGAGCCGTTTCCGGAACGTTTCGAAATTGCGGGCTTTGAGGGGACCTGTGTATTTCTCGATCTCGGCAAAATTCGGGAAGGTGGCATACTGTCCGATCTCGTGCGAAACGACCGGAATGCGGGGGATCAATTGTTCTTCTACGGCCGACGCCTGCACGGTCTTCGTACCTGTGCCGTACTGGATCTGGATGCTGTTCCCGGATCCTTCTACCGATCCTTTACCCAAGATGGACGGCTGGATCTGCTCGTCATAATCTTTCCGGGTGCTTGGCATGTCCGTCTGCACGTGGCCCTGCGGCGCGTCGCACATGGCGTAGGAGCCGCGGAAGAGACGATTCCGCGAGAAGCGGACGCCGCAGAAGAAATCCTCCTCCGGGAGAATGTCCGGCACGAACTGGAAGTTGTTCGAGCCTTGCGTATACAAGGGGCGGTCATCGAACGCTTTGTAAGCGGCAAGGATCTCACTGAGGCGCGACTTGCTCCCCCACAACTCGTTCCCGAGCGACATCATGACAAAAGACGGATGATTGCCGAAGCTCTCCAGCATGGAGAACCCTTCCTGGATCAGGTATTCCTGTTCGGCGGCGTTATGATTCGGATCGGATTCGTCGGTGACGGTTCCCCAGAACGGCAGCTCCGGCTCCATATAGATCCCCAGCAGATCGGCCGCGGTAAAAGCAGCTTCCGGCGGACAGCAGGTATGGAAGCGATAATGGTTGATGCCGTACGATTTGGCAATGGTAAGCACCCGCAGCCATTCGTCAACGGTCGTCGGCGCATAGCCTGTCAACGGAAAAATGAGGCCGTCATGCTTCCCGCGCAGAAAAGTCCGGACCCCGTTAATCGTAAACTTATCGCCGTCAGCCTGAAATGCCCGCAGTCCGAATACGATTTCGGTCACGTCCAGCAGCGATCCTTCCTCGTCCACCAGACGAAGGTTCAGCTTGTACAGGTAGGGATCGAACTCGCTCCACAGTCTGGCGTCTTCACCGAGCGGGTATGTGATAACGACCTCGCGATCATCGGAAAGGCTGAACGTTTGCGCCTCCGGCCGGTGCTCGGAATCGCCGTTGAATCCGGATGCTGACACGACCAGCTTGTCTGCAGAAATGCCCACGCGGCGCGCCTTGACGGTGACCGACCGGCTTGCCGCATCCGGATAGACCTGGACATTTTGCAGGTAACGCTGGCCCGTAAATTGCAGCTCGATCCGTCCGGTGATGCCGTTCCAGTTCGTCTGGGTATCCGGGGATGTAAGATGGCCGCCTTTGGTGGGGTAGTTCGTGTTGTCGACGCGAATGAGCATCGTATGCGTCCCTGCCGTCAGTCCTCCGGAGATCTCGTACACGTGGGGGGTGCTCAGACTGTTACGGCTGCCCAATTCCTCACCGTCGATCCAAACGGTTGTCACACGCGTACGCTCCAGGTAAAGGAAGCAGGGTAACCCCACGAGTGATGCGTCCACTTCAAACGTCCGTGAAAACCAGGCATAGCCTTCAAAACGATACTCATCCGTCAGCGAGCCGATCTCTGCGGCTTCGTTCCGCTCCCCTTTTCGGGCATGCGATGTCGTGCCCGGGAGTGCCATCGTATCAGTGAACGGCGTTTGCAATCCGGACTTCTCTCCATCCAATTGGAGTTCCCAAATTCCGGCTAGATTTAATGTAGTAAGCAAATGATAACCTCCTTGAGATCGTTACGCTGCATGCAGCGCATACATAGTCATAGAAACAGAAGCTGTATAAGTTAAAAATTTGAAATGAACGATAGGGGCAAGTACGTAAAATGTCCCTACGATCACTCTTGTTTTCGGATTTCTTGATTTTATGAAATCCATCTGAGGCAGAAATCCGAAAGCCAAATGAGACCGCTTCGCTTCTTCGAAATCATTTTACTCCCTTGCTTGCATCGTTTTCTTTAGGTCAACTTATATCGTCATATGTAAGACAAACTCTCGTTTTCCTGCTCTTTCCGAGCTACGAAAACGTATTCTGAAAAATTGAATAAAGTATACCCCTAGACCTTGACGAAGGTCAATCGGCTTCTCAGTTACAGTACAAAAAAGCCTGAACTCCAAATGGAGTCAGGCTTCGGCATTGCGGGTCATGTGTTCCGCACTTTGGCTGCTTTGAACGTTTCAATCAGGCTGGTAAAGCTGTTCCCGGCATATCCTTGGTCCATTCCCCGCCTGAAAATCTGGAGCACGGCAGCCGGTAAAGCAGCATCAATCCCCGCATCTTCGGCTGTGTGCACGACATGCTGGACGCTCGCCACACCCATGGCCAGTCTGTCCACATCGCCGGGATGCAGCCCTTCGTCAAGGCGAGGCGTATAGAACGCGATGAAGCCCGGCAGCGACGACAGGGTCGCTGAAGCATACGGCAGAAGCTGTTCCGCCGAAATGCCGTTTGCGTCAGCCAGCGCAAGCGCATGCAGATAGCTGAGCATGGATGTCCAGAACATGTCCATTTGGATCTGGTAATACACCATGGAAAGTCCGGGATCCTCTCCCCTGTAATCGGTGCCGGTCAGCACCTCCAGCGTCTCCTTATAAACCTCAAACGCCTCCCTTGGCCCGCTGTAATACGTGTAGGACCCGGATTGGCCGATCCCTGAAGGTGGAACCTGCACGCCGCCTGTGACGAGACGGGCGCCGCGGTCCGCTAGCCACTCCGCCGCCTTACGGGCGTTCGCCGGCGTGTCCGAGCTCAAGTTGACGATCGTTTTGCCTGCCAATTGCTCTGAGGCCGGTTCGAAAATAGTGTACATGGCGCCGTAATCGGTGAGGCTGAGTATCGTGAGCTCATTCGCATCCAAAGCTCCGCCGACCGTCTCGGCCCGGACGGCACCTTGCCGGACAAGCTCTTCCACCTTGCCGGGGGTCCGGTTCCACAAGGTCACGGCATAGCCGCGATCCAGCAGTACGCGCGCCATCGCCTGTCCCATCGGGCCGAGTCCGATGAGGGTGACTGATTTGGAATGGCCGGCCGCATACGAATCGCCAGCTTGACGGTTGTCTTTTGTAAAGCCTGTACTCATAGGTAAAACTCCCTTCATCACGAGATTAAGCCCATCATAAAGGTTTACACTAGTGTCAATGTCAACATAAAAAAACCGGAGCATGCTTCCGGCGCTCCAGTGCTGTTTTGGCTATACGATGTTCTTTTTCCCGTTGGTGAAGGCGATTTGCCTTTCCAGTAATGTTTTCAGCCCGTGCAAGGCTTCGATCTGCTCATTTACCTGCTGCAGCTTTCCCTCATACGTGGCCAGCATCTCCTCGCAATATTCATAACCGTCAGGATCGGCCACTTCCGTTCTGAATAACGCTTTGATCTCTTCAACCGTCAATCCCAGCTTCAAGTACAGCTGGATCGCCTTGACCCGCCCGACGGCCGATTCAGGGAAATCCCGGTAATCGTTATCCAGTCTGTCGGCGATTAGGAGACCTTGATTTTCGTAATGACGGATCGAGCGGGCACTGACATGGGATAATTGCGACAATTCGCTGATTTTCACTCCGGGTCGCCCCTTTCCTAATCATCTTATCTTCATTATACAGTCAGGATGGTTACAGCCACAATCCATTGTCCCCGCCTGCTTACTCTCTGTTCCGGCCGCTTTACGCTCTTGGCGTTATTTATCTGCGCAGGAATACTTTGGATAACCTTGGTTCACAATAAGATGCGACTTTACGCTCAGAACGGAGGCTTCTTATGGATAACGTTATGCTGGCACTCGTCCATGGCGTTTCATATCATCTTTGCGACACTCGGGGTAGGCATCCCCTTCATGATCGTGATCGCGGAAATTTTGTACCAGGTGAAAAAGGACAAGGACTACGCCACGCTCGCCAAACGCTGGACCAAAGGCCTCGCCATTCTCCTTGGCGTCGCCATTCCGTCGGGAACCCTGGTCGGCGTGATGCTGTCCCTCTTGTGGCCCGGCTTTATGGAAATCGTCGGCCAAGTGATCGCGCTTCCCTTCCAGATTGAGATCTGGGCCTTTTTCCTCGAGGCGTTGTTCATGTCCATCTATGTCTACGCAGCGGATCGGCTTCCGGGAACACTGCGGATTCTGAGCGTCATCTTCGTTGCGATCGGATCCAGCATGTCCGCCGTGCTCATTACCGACGCTCACGCCTGGATGAACACGCCCAGCGGCTTCCGGATGGAAAACGGCCGGGTGTTTGACGTCCATCCATGGGCGGCCGTGTTCAACCCGAGCCTGCCGACGACGGCCATGCATGTCCTGCTGTCGGCCTATATGACCGGCGCATTTGCGGTCGCTTCGGTAGCCGCCTATAAGCTGCTAAAGCGCGGATCGTCGGACCGCGAGCGGGCTTATCACCAGAAGAGCCTGTTCCTTGGACTGCTTATCGGCGGCATCATTTCGCTCATGACGGCGCTTAGCGGCCACGAAACCGCACAAATGCTGCATGAGCATCAGCCCGAAAAGCTGGCGGCCGCCGAGGGGCTCTTTGAGACCCAAGCCTATGCGCCGCTCGCGATCGGCGGTGTCACCGATAAAGAAACCCGCAGTATTAAAGGCGCCATCGAAATTCCGTGGGCGCTCAGCTTTCTGGCGGGCAACCGGTTCGACACGGTGGTGAAGGGTCTGAACGATTTTCCGGAGGATCAGTGGCCTCCGCTGATCATTCATACGCTGTTCAACGTCATGGTCGGGATCGGCACGCTGCTGATCCTCGCATCGGCCTTTACGGTCGGTCTGCGGCTGCTGACCAAGCGTCCTTATCCGAGGTGGCTGCTGTCCGCCCTGCTGCTGGCCGGCCCGCTGTCCATGATCGGCATTGAAACGGGCTGGGTGTTCAGCTGTACGGGGCGTCAGCCGTGGACGATCTACCATATGCAGACGACGGCATCGGCCGCGACGAAGGCGCAGCATCTCGGTTCGCTGTTTGTCCTTTTCCTTGGCCTGTATGTTTTTCTGCTCATCGTCACGGCCGTGGTGATGTACTACTATTTCAAACGGCATCCGGTCACCTTCGACGGGGTGGAGGGCGTCAACGGAGAGGGGAGAAGCCTATGAGCGACACGCAGCTTGCGATCACCATTCTCTGGTGCTTTATTTTCATCTATTCCATCGCCGGTTCCATCGACTTCGGCGCCGGCTTCTGGTCTATGGTGTTCAGCAGACGGAATCCGCATGCGGCCGACATCGCGAATCGCTTCCTGTCCCCTTCCTGGGAAGTGACCAACGTCTTCCTCGTCCTGCTCGTGGTCGCGCTGGTCGGCTTTTTTCCCCGGGCCGCTTATGTCCTGGGCACGCTCCTGCTTGTGCCAGTGAGCCTGGTGCTCGTCCTGCTGCTGTTTCGGAGCGCGTTCATCGTCTATTCGTACTCTGTCCAGAAGCATGAACTGGCGCTCCGGATCGTATCCGGCGTCACCGGACTGCTGATCCCCGGTCTGCTCGTCAGCGTGCTGCCGATTTCGCTCGGCGGATTTATTCACATGAGCCAGGGGTTTCCCCAGCTCGAGTTCGGGAAGCTGCTGACCAGCGCCACGCTGTACGCCCACGTCGGCTTCGGCATTCTGACCGAGCTGTTCCTGTCCGCCTTGTTCCTGTCCGACTACGGCCGGGAAGCCGGCGACGAACAGGTCTCGCAGCACTACCGCTCCATTGCGGTCGTTCTGGGGCCGCTGGCGCTGGCGATGGCCGTCCTGGCGACGTTTACGATGGTCCCGGAAGCGTTATGGATCGTAGCCCGGATGCAGGAGCAGTCGATGTGGTTCTTGCTGTCGGTCGTCGCTTTTGCCATCGGGTACGGTGCACTGTGGATCCGCCGGAAAAACGGCAGAAAAGGCTGGCTGCGCCTGTCCGTCGTCGCCGTGATTCTGCAGTTTGCCCTGGCGAGCTACGCCTATGGGCGAGCGCATATGCCCTACATCGTACACCCTGACCTGACCGTGGAAGCCGGTTTTACGAACCACTCGATGTTCGTGTCGCTGCTCTGGGGCTACGGCTTCGGCACCGTCATTCTGCTGCCGGCGTTTATTTTGTTCTGGTGGTTATTCCTGAAGGACAAGCGGTACTTGCGGACAAAATAATACGATCTGAAGAAGCTGACCGTCGCCCATTGCCGGCCGGCTTCTTTTGCATGGCATACTACCGAAACATGGCGGCGTTTGAGCATAGGGAAATTGATGACAACTGTCATATCAAAGTCATGACAACCGTGAATACCGGGAGTTTCGGTCCTTTTGATATGATGAATCCAGTGAAGATCATATCCATTCGGAGGAGTTAACATTATGAAAAAACCATCTGGCACCATCCATAGTTCCGCCATACGCGGAACGGCAAGCGGCGTTTTTTTTATGGCCTTATTCGGTACGCTGTGGGCGTATACCGGCATCATGGGATTGCAGGAGTTCGCAGCTCCTTTGTGGTTAGCCGCAGCTGTCGCCATCGGGGTTGTGCTGTTCATCGGAGGTGCCTCGCTGATCCGCGGGTCGCGGAAGATCAAGGATCAAAGCTCAGTAACTGATGCAAGGCCCGGCAAACGGATCGCCATCCTTTTCAATATCGTCTTTGCGGCAGAAGGTGCCGCAATCGCCATTGCGGTTGCCGTCTGCAATGCCGCCGGCCGCACGGCGTTGATCCCCATCGTGACCGCTCTGATTGTCGGAATTCACTTTTTTCCGCTGGCCTTTTTGTTCCGGGTCAAGTTTTACCATCTAACCGGGGCATTACTGTGTCTGCTCGCGCTCGCAACACTGTTGTTCCTGCCTGTAGAGGCCAGCTTTGGTACGGCTCACATCAATGCTTATATGTCCGTAGTCGGCCTTGGGTCCGCCCTGATCCTGTGGGGCACCGGCACTGTCATATGGTTCATGGGAAAAAGATTGCTGACGGTAAGCAAACTGTAACATCTGTCTTTCATTCCGCCACTCGCCGCATTAGAAAAACGCCGATCGACGAATCTTCAAGGAAAGCAGGCTGCACTTAGCGGAAGCTTTCCTTACGATATCGGAAATCCAAGTCTTTAGATGCACATACTTATCCTTAATTCACGAACCGGCCAAATGCCGGTTCTTTTGTGTTACCGTCCTGCTTGAAACGTAGATAGTAAATATCGGGCGCAATATGGGCATACATAGAATGTATTCCAAAATAGAAACCGCTGCGAGGTTAATGATATGCCGGAAATTCATTTAGGGCCCGTAACCCTCAAACTAATCGTCGGATTTTTTTTATTGTTTGTGATCGTGAGATTTGCCGGAAGAAAAATCATCAAACAAATTACGCCCTTCACCTTTATCGCCTCCATCGTGTTTGGAGAGCTGCTCGGAAATGCCTTGTATGAACCGAAAGTCGGGCTGTCTTATATCATCTATTCCATCTGCCTGTGGGGAGTGCTGCTTGTCATTATCGAATACCTGGGGCAAAAATCGCTGTTTTTCCGGGGGATATTTGAGGGCAAGCCTTCTGCATTGATCAAAAACGGCGTCCTGGATCTTCAGGCGCTGAAGAAAAACCGGATGAACATAAACCAGCTGCAAAGCTTGCTCCGCCAGAGCGAAACCTTCTCGATTCGGGAGGTCGCCTTCTGCTATTTGGAGGCCGACGGCTCCCTCAGCATTTTAAAAAAGTCCCGGTATCAGAAAACGACCGGGGAGGACTTGAATCTGCCGGACAAACCGGTATACGTTCCCGTAACGATCATCCGTGACGGGAAAGTATTGTGGGACGAAATCAAGGATCTCGGATTTGACGAATCCTGGTTGAGAGCACAGCTGGAACCGTATCACATAACCGATTATAAAGACGTTCTGATCGCCGAATGGCAGGAAGGGGACGGTATTTACGTCCAGACCTATGACAAGGACGCTAGCGGCAGATAAGACCTGGGGTTCCATCATTCGATTTACCAACCTTCGGATCCTGTAGAGGATAGCAGAACGAGGAACTGCATAAAAATAGCCAGTCGCTGGATATCCTCCAACCACTGGCTCTGCATATCTGCCAAAGCTCTTGTTCGCTGACAGCTACATTCGTTAAACTGGCTTCGACTTTAGGGATAACAATATTCGCTTCGGTCGTCTTACTTCAATAGACCGTATAAGTTTGTCCGGTCTGGGCACCTTCCACACTTTTCCGGAACGCTAAGGCAGCTCTTCTAGCAGGTATAGGCTCAAAGCCCGGGAAATAAGGACCATAGGTATCCATGGACTCCTCCAGTACGTTCGGGCTGACATTGTTGATCCGGATTCCTCTTGGCATTTCAATGGCTGCCGACTGTACGAAGGCTTTGATGGCGCCGCCCGCCATCGCGGATGAGATTCCGCCCACAATGGGACTGTCCATAATAATACCGGTGGTCAGGGTAAAGCTCCCTTGATCATTTACATGATCCAACCCCAGCAGCACGAGGTTGATTTGTCCTTTCAGCTTCCCTAAGACCGCGATTTCATTACGTTCCGGTGTTAATTCCTCCAGCGGACCGAAGTAAGCTTGTCCAGCGGTGCAGATCACCGCATCGACCTTGCCGACAGCATCATACATGGCGATGATGCTATCAGGTACCGACATATCGACGGTGACGTTAGCCCCTTTGCGTCCGGCCGTAATGATCTCATGGCTCTGCTCCAATTCATGGCGAACCGCCGTTCCAAGCGTACCCGTTGCGCCGACGATCAATATTTTCATGTTCGAACCCTCCTACGCCAGCTTGCTGTTTGGCAAGCTCATATCATTGAACAAACACAAGAAATTTTAACACAATAGGAGAATTCCCATCAATGTGGGCTGATAACACTTCGCGGGAAGCCTGTACACATCGGGACGTGATCTCTTCGGACTATTAATTGATATTGTGATGATCGCTTCTGAGCAGAGACAAAAAAAGATCCGCCTTTGGCGGACCTTTTTGACCTGTTGATTATTTTTTAATCATAACAGGCCGAACCGTTTTCGTTGTCAGGACATCGAGCGCATCCCGAACGTCTCTTGCGAAAGTTAACGGTTTCGCATTTTTTTCGAAGTGAATATACCAAATATTAGGGTTCGTAAACAACCAGTGGTTATGCAGCGCGGTTACTTGATACCATGACTGCGAAGTCGGGAAATAAAAGGATTGATTTCTGCGGTTAAAATAACGGTTTCGCCAAGGCACAAGGCTTTCCCGTCACGGCCAATGTTTTCAAAGGAAAAAGCCTGCGGGATGGCCAGAAATGATTTGGTTCTCTTACCTAAAATCCTTGGCTTAATGTTGTTTCTGACCGATGAAGCCGTACAAACACCGTTAATAACCTGCGGAGTCGCCTTCAAAATGGAAGCGAATTGTTTACAAAGCGGACTAGGACTAACTGCCATCTGTTCATTCCCAATCTTGTAATATACCAACATACTATGAAGAGAAGAGAAAGAGAGGAAAGGCGAATATGAACGATTAAAAGACTATTTTTTAAATGCTGGATTGATTCCCCCTCCCATTGAACTGCTTATATGGGTTAATGCATGAACAGCGGTATGTCCTTGCAAGGACATAATCGGTGTTCACCACACAAAAAAAGCCCCCTAACGGGGGCTTAGCTTATTGGCATATGGGTTGAATATCGTTACCCAATCACATTCACGGGCGAGCCTTTCAGGTACGCATCGATCGCCTCGACGATGCCGCGGAAGTAGGCGCGGTAGGTCGCTTCGGTAACGTAACCGATATGCGGCGTGGCCAGCACGTTCGGCATCGTCCGGAGCGGGTCGTCTATAGGCAGCGGCTCCTGCTCGAATACGTCCAGGCCGGCACCGGCGATCTTACCGCTGCGCAAAGCATCGATCAAAGCCTCACGGTCAACGATCGGTGCCCGCGAGGTGTTGATGAGGTAAGCGGACGGACGCATGAGTCCAAGCTCCCGCGCGCCGATCAACCCTCTCGTGCGGTCACTGAGCACGACATGGATGGAGACGAAATCGCTGCTCTCCAGCAGCTCGTCCTTCGACGATGCGAGCTTCACCCCCGCGGCGGCGGCTTTGTCGGCGGTCAAGTTCTGGCTCCAGGCCATAACCTCCATGCCGAACGCCTGCCCGATGCGCGCGATGTTGCTTCCGATATGGCCGAGGCCGAGCAGCCCTAACCGCTTGCCGAGCAGGTCTACACCGATCGTGCTCTGCCAGGCTCCGCCGCTGCGCAGCGCTTCGTTCTCCTGTACCAGCCTTCTTGCGAGCCCGAGAATGAGCGCCCAGGTCAGCTCCGTCGTCCCCTCGCCGCCTCCTTGCGTCCCGCATACGACGACGCCTCGTTCCGCAGCCGCGGCCAGATCGACCGAGGCGTTGCGCATGCCTGTCGTCACCAGCAGCTTCAGGCGCGGCAGACGCCGGAACAGCGATTCCCGGAACGGCGTCCGCTCCCTCATGATGACGACGATCTCGCAATCTTCGATCGCAGCAGCCAGCTCCTCTTCGTCATCGAAATGATGATCGAATACACGGAGCTCGACGTGCTCCGCGACGGCCGACCAGTCCGTCATCGATAAGGCAACCCGTTGATAATCGTCCAGAATTGCACATTTCATTATCCGTTATTTCCCCTTCCCGATTTTGGTTAGTCCAAGCTCTGCTTACTCCACCCGGACAGCCTGAATATAGACGGATTCTCCGGAAAAGCTGGAAAGCCTGCCGTTTTCATCAGAAAATATCGAGAAAAACCGGCGTACATCTTCTGCAGACTGCAGCATCTTGTTCTCTAAAGCCTCTCTCTCCGCTTGCGGGAGTCCGGCCCGCTCGCACCAATCCTGAAACCGGAACGGTTTCGGGAAGCAGACGGCCATCTCGATACGGAAGCCGGTGCTTTCGAGCAGATGAATCCACTCCGATTTCTTCCATGCCCGGACATGGCTCGGGTCCCGTAACTTTTCGATATCATTATAAAATTGATCCAAAGGGTCCTGCTCGGGAGCTGCGTTGTCTATGAAGAGCAGTTTCCCTCCAGGTTTGGCAACCCGCAGAGCCTCGGCGGCAAACGCCGGTACATCTGTGAAATGATGCGCGGCGATCCGGCAGGTCACCAGATCGAAGGATTCATCTTCAAAAGGCAGCTGCTCCGCGTCTCCCGTTATGTAGCTAACGTTTGTGTGTCCATTTCCGCCGATAAAGCGTTCTGCTGCCGCCAGCATGTCACGGGTTAAATCACAGGTCGTTACATGCCGAACCAGCGGGGCAAGCGCATTGGCCACATGTCCTCCCCCTGTTGCGATATCAAGCACATTCATATTCGCATTGGCTTTGGCACATGACACGAGCCAGGCCAGATCCTCGCCTTTGGCATGGATTGCGCTCGTCACGTACTTATCCGCATTCCGGGAAAACTGCTGCTTTACCTGGTTTTTCCTCGACTCGTCCATCATAGTCCTCCCTTAATCCATCCTCAGTATCCAAATCGATTGTATAAAATAGCCACTAATATGTTTCACAGGATGAAACTAAATATCACTTGTCGATACAAAATTAAATTTAACACAGTACTTCCGTATTGTAAATGAACCAAGAGTCGCGTTTGAGCAGCGGTCACAAATGCCGGCCTTACCTCGTTATATGTGTAAACCCACGAAAGAAGGTTGATCCCATATGATCGCAACGGAGAATAAAAAAGAAGAAATTTTAAAGGCTTTTCAATTCAGACATGCTTGCCATGTATTTGATAGCAGCCAAAAAATCCCGGATGAAGACTTCCGCTTTATTTTGGAGGCAGGTAGATTGTCTCCGAGTTCGGTTGGCCTTGAGCCTTGGAAGTTTGTCGTGATTCAGGATGCGGCGCTCCGCGAAAAGTTAAAACCTGTCACGGGCGGTGCCCTGGGACAGCTGCCTACGGCGAGCCATTTTGTTGTGATTTTGGCCAGACAAGACTTAAGGCATGATTCGGCTCATGTCATTAAAATGCTGAAAGACATCCAGCATATGCCTGAAGAAGTGGTGCAGCGGGTTTCCGGGTTCTATAAAACCTTCATCGAAACGGAGCTCGAAAATAATGACCGTCTCCTGTTTGAATGGGCATGTAAACAAACGTATATTGCTCTGGCAAACATGATGACAGCCGCGGCTCAAATCGGCATTGATTCCAGTCCCATCGAAGGTTTTGATAAAAAGCAGGTGACCTCGATTTTACAAAACGAGGGTATCATCGGAGCTGGCGATTTCGGCGTATCCTGTATGGTTGCTTTCGGATACCGGCAAGAGGACCCCAAACGTCCAAAAGCAAGGCAGCGCCTCGATGAGATCGTCGAGTGGCGGTAAGGGTTGTGTAAAAGTCCTGATTCCTTTAAGGTGAAAATAGAAAATCAGCTGCGGAAGGAGCAAGTCGGATGCAGGATCTTTACAAGCAGTACAAGAAGCTGTTATTCAAGCTTGCTTATCAATTGACGGGTTCGGTTTCCGATGCGGAAGACGCCGTGCAGGATGTTTTTGTTAAGGTACATGATGTCCCACGGGAACGTTTAACGCAGCCCAAGGCTTTTTTGTGCAAAATGGTCACGAACCACTGTAAAGATATGATGAAATCGGCACGAAAACAAAGGGAGGAATATTATGGGGAATGGCTTCCCGAGCCTTTTCTCATGTTAAACGACGATTCAACGGAAGCATTGGAAAGAGATGATCTCCTCTCTTATGGAATGCTTGTTCTGCTGGAAAACCTGACGACCTCCGAGCGTGCCGTGTTCATCCTACGCGAAGCGCTGGGCTTCAATTACAACGAGATCGCCGAGCTTATGGAAAAAAGCGAAGTGAGCTGCCGGAAACTGTTCAGTCGTGCAAGCGCCAAGATGGGACGGATCTCCGATGAGCCCGTTCAGATCCACCCTGAGAGCCAGCAGTGGGTTCATGGATTTATGGGAGCGCTCAAGAAAGGGAACATGGATCAGCTTTTATCGCTGCTGGACCAAGATGTCGTGCTGGTTGCCGACGGTGGCGGCAAAGTGGTTGCAACAGTCCATCCGGTTGTCTCCCGGGAACGGGTCGGCCGCTACCTTCTCGGCGGTATGCGTAAAGCAGCCATGTTTGGAGAAGGAACGACTGTCGAAATGGGGGAAGTCAATGGAGAAGCTGCCATACTGCTGCGTTCGGAAGACAGCGCAGTCAATGGAGTGCTGCTCTTTCACTTCGAAGATGGGAAGATCCACAACATCTATATTGTTCGAAACCCCGACAAGCTGGGGCATATTTTCTAGCGTACGAACTCAGCACCGGTCATCCAAAAAAGTCATAGCCACGATCTGTGGTTATGACTTTTTCGCTTGAGTGAGAACGGGGTATTACTGTCCCTGCAGGCGCACAAATGTAATATAATCCACGTTGATCGGCTCCATGCCGGCTGTGCGAAGCTTCATGTTGATTTGCCCCCTGTGATACTGGCCATGCAGCGCAAGATGAGTCAAAATGTCTTGAACAGATGTCCGATACGACCTCCCGTACTGGTTGATGTAGGAAATCACATCGTCCAGACGTTCGTCGGTTAGCTCAGCGAGATATGCGCTGAAGGCTTCCCGCATCTCTTGCGCAAGACGTTTACAGTCATCCAGACTGTCGTTTGGCCAAAGCGGCAGGTGGTTGCTGTCCTGTCCCTGCAGCCGGGTGAACCACACCTGCTCCGCACGCAGAGTATGACTTAGCAGCCGGACCGCTTCGGCTTCGGATTCCCCATCCCCGCCAGCTTCCAGCGCATCCAGTATGCGCTTGTCGGCCCAATACAGCTGCTCGAACATGTTGCGAATCGTTTTCATTTCCTTAACGCCCCCTTCATACCATAATTTCCTTTATTAAAATTCAGGTTATCTGAGGAGTTCGCCAGCCTGGACCCATTTCCTTCTATGCTCAGTTCGCATGCCATAGTGATGATTATCTTAAGCCGTTCTTCTATGTATGGTAATAGAAACAACATCAGCATGTCTTGATACTTATAGCTAAAAAGCCGTTTATTCATTCGGGCCGGACGACAAGTGAACATCAAAAAACTCCAAGCTAGACAGCTTGGAGTTCCCTACGCTTAAAATACTATTGGCGAGGTACACAGATCGTTAATCTGCCTGAGGTTGTTCCTGAAGAAAAGACAATGTTGACACAACGTCTCCCGTCTTGAGCCGTAAAGAACGAGATGGAAGACGGTCTGGGGAGTCCTAGAATATTGCGGACGGCTTGTGCATTCCGCGTCCGTACGGCCGCTCTGAATGCATCCGTGTTTAAAGAAATGTTTTGGGAATACAACACATAGGCATCGGCAACGATCATCAAGTCGTCCCCTTGCTTTACCCGTGGTTTTTTCGGCATGGATCTCACCTCCTCGAAATCTATGATGTATTCTATTCGTAAAAATGATAGATTTCTTGGATGCTAACATATCCAAAGCAAAATACACTGATACACAAAAAAGACAATGAAATCCCCTCCCTCCAAGCCTTATGAAAATATTGCGAACGCATCAAAAAATGTTGCTTGCCTTGCATACAAGGCCCCATTTACCATCAATCATGCGGAGGGTGTCACCATGACTTACACCTATCAGATCGAATCGCAGTGAGGGGGTGACGGAAAGTTTGATTCGGAGAAAATGCTGACCAAAATTTGAAAGCGGTTTCTTAACTTGAGAAAAGGAGCTGAACTTGATGAGTTGGTATAAAAGATGGGCTGCGGTTGCCATGACTGCAGTCATGATGGTGTCGCTGGTTCCGGCGGCCCAAGCGAGCGAGCTGGTTCCGACGATGCAGGCAAAAGGGATTTCCCCGGCGGATGATCCCGCGTCGCCACCGGATGAGGAGCAGCCAAAGCTCCGTAATCTTGCCCTTGGACTTCCTTATGAATGGTCTGAAGCCCCGGATCCGTCACATCCTGATGCCGGGAATAAGCTTACAGATGGGAAATATGGACAATTAGATATGAATGACCCGGCCTTGGTAGGACATGTTCGGGGCAAAGCGCGCGAAGTCGTGTTCGATTTGGGTGAGGAGAAGTCGATCGGAAAAGTAACCGCCCATTTTTTTCAGGATTACCCTGCCAACTCCATCCTCGTGCCTCTCACGGTATCGATGTATGTCTCGGACGATAAGGAGAATTGGGGCCTTCTCTCCCATAACGCCACTCAACTGCTTTGGGGAGAAGGACCGCCAAGGGAGGAAATGTTTGCGTGGGACGGCAGCCGGGACGGAATCCAAGGCGGGAGTACGGACGGCAAGCTGGCTTATGCCCGCTATGTAAAAGTCATTTTCACGACGCATCCTACCCTATGGGAATACATTGACGAAATTGAAATTATGGGCACGGACGGAAAGATGGACGGAGCGGTAAAGGTTCCCGCTGAGCAGCCTCATTTTTTGGAGCCGGGCGAAGCTACGGGCGGGATCCGGAATCTGAATCTGCTGTATAACGGACAGTATGCGGATGGTTTGGGGGACTGGACCAAGGAACGGATCATCCCGAACATCAGTTACGTGGATCAGAACGGGGAACCTACCGATTGGCTTTTTGACGGTGTTTTATATCTCGGGCTTGCTTCCCCTGCCGGCCGGGATTTCGGTCTGGGGCAAACAAATCTGGGGGACTGGACCTGGTATTTGGACAAAACCTTTGCAGCTGCGGGAGATATGCAGCAGTTGAATGAGGCGACCAAGGAAGTCGGGTCCAAGCTGAACCAACCTGATTATAAAGAGAAGGTTGTGCTCATGATTCCGAATCCAGGGGAATCTTTAAACGATTTTGGCGATGTGGACGGGTCAGGGGAATCGTTAAGCTTTAATGCCTCTGTCGTCGGACAAGAGAAAGCCCTCGAAAACAGAAAAAAAGCGGTTCAGTGGTGGCTGGACCAGGTCCGGCAAAGATGGCAGGCCGCGAATTATTCCAATCTGGAGCTTGTCGGCATGTACTGGCTGGAAGAACAAATCAGCACAAGCGAAACGGGACCGGGCTTGATTAAAGCCGTGAGCGGCAAAATCCATGACATGAATCTGAAATTTTTCTGGATCCCCCACTCTTTGGCTTATAAAAGCTATATGTGGAAAGACGTAGGATTTGATGCCGCGGCCCTTCAACCGAACTATTTCTTTGGCGGCATGGATCAAGACCGGCTGGAAGATGCCGCAAATACTGCAAAGCGGTACGGAATGTCGAATGAAGTCGAATTTGATGACCGGATGCTTCAGGACGGCGTATTCCGTGAGCGTTATATCGATTACTTGAACAGCGGCGCCGCAACCGGCTTGATGCAAAAGGGATTCAGAGCTTATTACCAGGGAAATAATGCGGTTTATAGTTTGGCGGTGAGCAAAGATCCCGGCCTGCGTCTCATGTATGACTGGCTGTATCAATACTTGAACGGAACATACGACATTCATAACAGTACACCACCTGAAGCAGACGTATTTATCAACGGACAAAAGTTAAATGGCGATGTGGTTGTTCCCAATACTGAAACAGTTGCATTCACATGGGAAGTCCAAGACGATGACAGCGGTTTGACCCAGGTTACGGCCACTTTCGACGGCAAACCCTACGCCCCGGGAACGCCGATTGATCTGAAGGGAATGCCGGGTAAGCATCAACTGGCCATTACCGTGGCGGCTGCCAAATCCAAGACGACAGCTTACACGATCCGGGCGGCATCTACCGCTGACACCATGAAAGCTCACGTGAACCTCTTCGCCGAGCAAAAGCAGTTCACGACGCCCGGAGCTCCCCGCTCGTTGAACGCGCAGCTGGACCAGATGAAGCGTTTTGAAGGAAAGAATGCTGCGCAGTTTGATCTATTCCTCAAAGGTTTCAATGCAAAGCTGGATCAACTGTACGCGGATCGTATTGTTTCCGATACGGCTTATGCCTCGTTGAAAGAAGAGGTGTATGATCTTGCCGGTAACCTGGCGGAAAATAAAAGCGTAACCGCCTCTTCCGTCGAAGGCTCCGTTTCGACCTTGGCGCCGAAATATGCCGTCGATGGTTTTTCTTCGACAAGATGGGCGAGCAACTACGTGAATGACAGCTGGTTCCAGGTCGATCTAGGCGAAGCCAAAGCATTCGATACCGTCCGGATCGAGTGGGAATTCGCCCGCGCCAAAACTTACAAAATCCTTGTCTCCGACGACCAGCAGAACTGGAGCAGCGTGATCCAGGACAATGATGGCATCATTACGGCCCATGAAGGCAAAGAAACTGTCCAATTTGCCCCCGTTACAGCCAGGTACGTTAAATTTCAGGGGATTGAAAGAGCCACCGATTATGGATATTCCTTTTATGAGTTTGGGATCTATAACCTCTCGCAGTCAAGAGAGTAAGAACTTTGGTATAAGATAAATCTCCTCTTATCATCTATATAGTCCTTGTGAGAAGAAGACTGCCGTTGAACCGGCAGCCTTCTTTCTTGCTTGCTCGGCATCCGTATAATCCCCCTATTCCATATATCTGGACTTGGCTTTAAGCGAAGATTCTATTCATTTCATTTACATATGAACAAATGATCATGTATTATATAATCAACATTCATTTTACTTGGAGGAATTTCTATGCTGGATGTCTTGATTATTGGTACCGGACAGGCTGGTCTTGCAGCTGCCTACTTCTTAAAGCAAAAAGGAATACCATTGATGTTAATCGATAAAGCCAAAGCCTTAGGCGATTCCTGGCGCAACAGATACGATTCCTTACAATTATTCACACCCAGGAATTACAGCCGTTTACCTGGTCTTGATTTGCCTGGGGATCCGAATGGTCTCCCTACAAAAGATGAGGTTGCCGCATACTTATCGGAATACGCTTTAACCTTTGATTTTCCGATTCAGTTGGATACGGAAGTCAAATCGTTAACCTCCATTCCAAGGGGATTTGAAGTGGGGACTAGCAGAGGAACGATTCAATCCAAAAATGTAATCGTGGCTACAGGGCCTTTTCATAAACCGTATGTTCCAGCCATAAGCCAATCCATTTCAAATGATACGACTCAGCTTCATTCTTCCGTATACCGGAATCCCGGCCAGCTTACACCTGGAAGCGTGTTGGTTGTGGGAGCAGGAAATTCAGGTACACAAATTGCAGTAGAACTGTCAAATGACTTTGATGTCTATTTATCCGCATCAAACCAGCTCCATTTTAAACCTCTGTACATATTGGGAAAGAGCATTTTTTGGTATTACGACAAATTGGGTTTCTTACAGGCCGGAAATCACACCAAACGCGGGAAATGGTTACGCCAACAACCTGAGCAAATCTATGGATACCAATTAAAACAACGATTAAAAGGAGGGAAAATCAAGCTATTTCCGAGGGCAGCCAGCGCGGAGTCACGTACTGTGTTTTTTGCGGACGATCAACATATTGAGGCTGACAATATCATTTGGGCAACCGGGTTCCGCCCGGATTTCTCCTGGATCCAAATCAATCATCTCTTTAATGAACATCAAGAAATTACCCAGTTCAATGGTATTTCTAATATTCCAGGCCTATATTTCATCGGTCTTCCGTGGCTGTCCTGCAGAGGATCTGCACTTTTGGGGTGGGTACAGCATGATGCCAGACGTATCGCCGAATACATAAATAATGATTTAAAGTCAATGCAGCTGTTCTCGCCGGGAATTATCTAGGTTTAGCTCTTCTTTTTTTCGCTCGCAAACAAAAGTCTGAAACCAGCTTCCCGTGTACCGGCCACCCTCGACGTGTCAACCTTGCCTAGAAGTATGCGTAATTATTTCTCAGGAAACGATTTATGATATACTAAAAAAAATGAGTCGAGGAGCCAGCATGAACCATGGATACTGCAGATAAAAGCAAAGCCGCCATTCATGAATTTTTTATTCAGTTTCTTCAGCAAAAAGAAGAATATGAATCCCGAATATCCGCATCCTATCTCGAAGATATCCGGAAGCATATCGGTGCCGAATTCAGTTTGAACATGACAGAACTGCACACCATTGCGTGCATCGGGGAGCAGGAGCCGATCAATGTCACTTCCATCGCGGAAAAGATGAATTTGAGCAAAGGGAACACCTCCAAGATCGCGAGCAAGTTACTTAAAGCCGGTTGGGTTCGGAAAGCCCAGCTAAACGATAACAAAAAGGAAGTGTACTTTCGGCTAACTCCTGCCGGCAAAAAGCTGTTTGCTGCGCATGATGAGCTCCATACGTTGGAAAAGCAGAGAATGTACGAGTTTTTGGGAAGGTACAGCGATGCCGAGCTTGAATTGATCAAGCGCCTGTTTGCAGACATGGTTGACTTCTATCGCTGACACGTATCACCGGCAAACGAACCTCAAATCAAAAAGCAACCGGTAGCCGCCCGGCTGCTTTTTTTGTTACTCGTTGAAGTGAGCACAGCGCCGAGAGCGCTACATTGAAACGATTCATCTCACACGCTACATTTTCAAAGCCCCCTGCGTCATGCCCTGAATGTAATATTTCATGCCGAAAGAGAAAATCAAAATTAACGGAATCGAGGAAATGGCGTATGCCGAAAACTGCGTTCCCATATCGGTGATGCCGAACTGTTTCGTAAAGACGGTAAGGCCGACAGCAACCACCTGAAGACTGCTGTCCCTGATCGTAAGCAGCGGCCAAATGTAATCATTGTACACGCCAACAGCCTGCATGATGAACAAGGTGGCCAGGATCGGCAGCGACAATGGGATGACGATTTGAAAAAATACGCGAATCTCCGATGCCCCATCGATCCGGGCCGCTTCAAACAGCTCGCTGGGGATGCCGGACATAAAACTCCTGCACAAGAAGGTTCCGAAGATTTGCCCGCCGGCTGCACCGGCAATAATGATCACCCAAGGTGTATTCGTTAGTCCCAGATTATTATACAGGACGTACGAAGGAATCAGCGTTAACACGCCCGGAATCATCATCATGGCCAGCATCATCATAAACAGCAGTTCTTTGCCGGGAAAGCTTTTTTTGGCGAATATATATCCTGAAATGGAAGAGAGCAGAATGACACATGCACTGGCTCCGACCGCATACAAGATGGAATTCACCATATATCGCCAAATACTGGTGAACGCAGCGCCGTAATTATTCCATTTGGCCGGAGAAGGCAGGCCCCAGAAATTGCCGAGAATTTGCGCATTGCTTTTTAAGGAGCTGACGATCATGAACAGAATGGGCACCAGCATCAGAATGACCAGCACACACAGCAGCACGATGATGGTGATCTGGGGGAAACTGAGATATTTGATGAGCCCGCCTTCGTTTTTTCTGAGCTTTCTCACGGGGCTGACGCTTTCAGCGGCTGTATCCGTTTCGGTATACATCGATCCCTCTCCTCCTTCCTTAATCTTCTGTTTTAATAAGCTTCATGTTCACAACCGTAATCGCAAGGATCACCAGGAACATGCTTACACCGAGCGCCGAGGCATACCCGAGATCGTTGAACTTGGTGGCGGCATAATACATCTGCAGAGCGGGTACATAAGTCGAGTCCATGGGACCGCCGCCCGTAACGATCATGATGCCGTTAAAGTCCTGAATAATGCCTATGAGGGTTAAAATGATCAGAAACTTGAATTGACCGCCCAGCAGCGGCAAATGAATGGAACGGATAATCCGCCAAAGATTGGCCCCATCGATTTTTGCGGACTCGATCAGCTCGTTCGGAATGGACAGCAGCCCTGCGTAAAATACCAGCAGCTGCAGGATGCCAATAAACGGAAACCCGATAAAAATAATAGCCCACAAGGCGGTATTGGGGTCACCAAGCCAACCATGCGCCCAGGAACCAAGCCCGATCAGTTCTAAGACGTTATTGATCAGACCCACGTTAGGATCATACAGGTTTTGCCAAATCAACAATAGGGCCACACCCGGAATAACCATCGATGCGGTAAATGCCGTCCGAAAGCCGTATTGCAGACGTTTACTGCGTAGATGGAAGATGAGTTCAGCGGTAATGAGTGCAGGGATAATCGCTTTGATCAAACCGGTGATGATCAGAATGACCAGGTTGCCCATCCCCTTAATGACATAAGGATCATGAATCATTCGTTCAAAATTGGCCAAGCCGACAAAGGTGGTCCTGCCCCCTGGCTGCCAGTCATATAAGGAATGGAATAAGCCCGAAAAAGCCGGGTAATAGAGAAAGACGAACACCAGAATAAAGGTCGGTGCCAAGCCCAGGTAAATATATTTGCTTTTCCATATCTGGCGGAAAATAACCAGCCGGTTGCGCTTCTTCAAATAATTCAAGTACAGCATAACAAGGACGACCGCCAAGACACCGGCTGCAGCCCATAGCATAGCGTTTATTCGTGCCTTGCTTGCCGCTTTATCGATGACACTGCCTACATCGTACTTAAAAATCCTTCCGTCGTTGGTGCCCGAATACAGCGTCTTGCCCTCCCGGTCAAATTGAACGCCCCGGCCTTCCCCCGTGATCTTTGACTCCCACAGCTGCTTTCCGCGCCCGTCGAAAATATAGTAGTTACCGGATAAATCCGAAACGCCGATCCGTTCCCCATCGCTTGAAAAGGCGACATCGGTCACGATGTCCCGCGTGTTAATCGAACCGTTAACGTTCCCTTTCTGATCAAACAATTCCACCTTATTGGAAGCCGTACCCACTGCAGCCAGGCCATTGTCTGAAACGGCCACCGCCTGGATTTGATTATCCGCGCTGAATTTATACAGCAGGCTGCCATCCTTGTCCAGAAGATAGGCGAATTGGTCGCTTGTCGCGGCAACGATCCACTGTCCGCCGCCCGATACGCTCACTTCCTTCAACAGGGAACCGATGGGGATACTGCCTGTCTGTTCTCCTTTATTTTGATCCACAACGATGAGATCTTTGCTGCGCTGGGTAACAAGAACGATGGTGGACCCGTCCTGAGATGCGGCCAAGCTTTTGACCTGGCGCTTCAGATCCGAATCCCACAGCTGACCTCCTGTCTCGTCATATGCATACAGATGCCTGTCATCCGATGAAACCAGAAGCGTGCCGTTACTCAGAAGCGCTACCCCTGTAACGACATTTCCAGCCCCAACCTCATAGATGGGGTTGCCTTCGGAATCGTAGAGAAATGCCTTCGCATTATGACCCCCAACGGCCACACGGCTCCCATCCTCTGATACGGAGAGGGAGGTGATACTCCCCGCTCCTTCAATGGACCAATGGTCTTTGGCAAATGCTGCGCCCGGGACAAGCCCTAGAAGCAGGATCAGTGCAAGAAATATCCATGGGGCTTTCCTCATGATGAACCTCCCTTTTTATCCGTCATCCTTACGAATTGCCTGCTTCCCTCGGGTAATCATACGGGTCCGCACATGCAAATGCATGTGCAGACCCGTGTGAAAAAGTGATTAACGCTGCGGCGGACGCCGCTCGGGGTGATCCAAGTCGGAGAGTTCTTTCTTAGCTTCTTTCATGGCAGGTTCCATATATTTATCGATATTCGCCTGCAGCTGATCCAAATATTGATCCGTTGTCAGCTTACCGCTGAAGTACCGCTGTACGAGCCCTACCCAATCCTGCACAGACGGCTGGTAATCCCACATTCCACGAGCCAGATTGTTCGCGGCGCTGGTGTAGCCTTCGGTATTGCCAATCGGCTTGAAATCGGCGAATGCCGCCGCCATTTCATCCGGGAGCGTAATGCCTTTAATGGCCGGTGCGCCTGAGAGGGAGGCGTCGTCACTCTTCTGGATCGCATCCAAATATACGGCGTAACCTTCCGGACTCGTCAGGTACATCATGAAATCCACATTCAGCTCATTTTGCTTCGCATCTTTATTAACGAAACCATAGAATCCGATCGGAATCTGGATCGTTCGGGCCGGTGCCATCACCTCAGGTCCTTCCATGGAAGGCATGTTGAAGAATCCGTATTCGAAAGGCTTCACGCCGCCTGTGGCACCCGTTTTTTCCTCATCCGCGAAATCTTTAGGGAGCTGCCAGTAGGAGGCCGGCGTGCCTAACATTGTCGCCGCCTTTCCCGTCAGGAACAGATTGTAAGCCTGGTCCTCTTTCACTCCGAAAAATCCGTCAGGCACATAATCGAACAGTTTTTTCAGATTTTCCGAGTAAGCCTTCCACTGGGGATTGCCGGCAATTTTGAAGGGACCTTCTTTGTCTTTAACAGCTTTCCACAGCCGCATTTCGTTTTTGGTCACTTTACTGTTGGAATCGTTATACGGATCCGTCAGATCATATTTCCACTGCTCGTCGAGCTCTGGAACGTAAGTATAATCCTGTTCTTGGGACCGGATGATGTTAATATAATCGCGCATGTACTGATCGGCATAGATCCGCACCAGCCATCCCGCCTGGCCGCTCCACATCGATTTGGAGTCTCCGCCGAGCGCCAGCGGTGTATATCCGGCCTTTTTTATTTTATTGAAAGCGTCGATCATCTCGTTAAACGTTTTGGGAGCTTCGGTAATACCGACTTTCTGGAAAATCTCCTTGTTGTACACCCATACGATCTGCACGGATTCAAAGTTCAGGTTGTACAAATGATCTTCGGCTCCAATGCCTTCGAGGTTAATGCCCATCGCCTTCAGATCCAGGGTGTCCTGCCAAGGCTGGTTCGTATAAGGATTGACTTTATCGAAATAAGGGTAAAAGTCCATAAATTTTTTACTGTTAACTAGGCCACCGACTTCGTTATTCGTAACCAGGTCAACATCCGGCACACCTGCTGCAAATTGAGCCGTCAGCCATTCCTTGTAGCCTTCCGCCGGCTTGTTGTCGACTTTGACCTTCACTCCCGGATTTTTCTTCATATACGCTTCGGCAACCGCATTCCATACTGACGCCGATGCATTCGGCAAGGAAATGTTAATATTTCCTGTCAGCTGCGACGCGGCCGGATCCTTCCCTGCGTCTTCCTTACCCTGATCCTCACCCGTTGGATTGGATGCTGCGGTGCCTGGATTGTCTGGTGGTGTGGGAGCTGCTTTGGTGCATGCTGACAATAAAGCCAAGAGCATCACAATACTCAAGAGAACGATGAATCCCTTCCTTTTGTTCACATTGATCTCCCCTATTTTCGAATGGTCATGATCTAAAGCGCTTTCAATTGCAACAAACTTGAGCGAATACGCTTCAGCTGTAAGTATACGTTATAAATTTCGTATACTTTGATAAACAAAGTATACTGTAGGAGTTTGCCTATTGCAATAGTTTTTATTGCGAAACACGCTGAGGCTGCCGCGGATCGATGGGATAATTCGATTAAAGAAGAACATTCTCATGTTTTTCTTTATATATTTTGATATTGTCGACTTAGAGGGAAATTGACTTTTATCCCCCCCTATATGTAGATCATATTACCGCAAGGAGGCGTTTGTAATGAGAACGGCTTTTACTCCCGGGCAAACTATGGAGGGGCAGGACGCATAATTGCCCTTAAACTGCGGGCTCCCCTATTTGAAACGGGGAACAAAGTTGAAAAAATATGCTTTGCAGCAATTTGATTATCATGTATGGGCAAACCGGCAGGTTTGCGAGCATCTTCAGAAACTTTCTGATGAGGTATATCGAAAGCAAATCGTTAGCGTTTTTCCAACCATCTACGACACTATCGTCCATATTTATGTTATCGATCGAGGTTGGTTAACTTTCTTAACTGAAGGCGGCGTCTCCGAGTTGTCGGAGGAATACTTTGAGAACTTGAAGAACACTATAGAAATTATAGCGGCAGAAACCAACGGCAAACGTATTGAAGAACTGGGTCAAATGCAAGATGAACTGGCGGCTAGCTTCCGGTCATTCATCGAGCAACATGAGGATATCGAAGCAGTTTATCCGTCAGGAACATTTAATGCCATATGCGTAGACTATATCCAACATATGGTGAACCACGGAACTTATCATCGTGGTAACGTGACTGCGATGCTCAGGCAACTAGGGCATCCCGGAATACCAACAGACTATGCCTTTTATTTGTACAATTTAAGCCATTTGTAGGCAAAAAACAGCCTGGAACAGTGAATGTTCCAGGCTGTTTTTTAGTGCGCGCGAACGGGAACTGGCAAACGCCTACCGTTAGCCAAGAGCAAGAGCGTCTGCCGCTAGACGGAGTCTGGAGGAAGCTGGATGCAACCGCTCGGACTGAGGTAGAAAATATCCCTCCGTTAAGGAATAACCTGTGCCTGTTGTGCCTATAGTAGGCAAGCCTGCTTCGCTGAGTACCTGAATGTCACGATAGATGGTCCTTACACTGGTTTCAATCACCTATATCGAACAGTTTCTACTCGAATTCCTAAATCCGGAACACGTGCATTTATTTTTGTAGACTCTTTCCATACGCTTACGAATATTACTCGGATATTATGAAATAAAAATTCTTTTAGTGCAGCAGCGAACTCCTTCTGAACTTCTTGTTTCAAATCATGAAAGTTATCAAGTACAATGAAATTATTTGAACAATGAGACAGAAAGGACTGAACAGCAATGCCGTTTCAGACCTATTCCCCCCCGCCTCCTTTGTCTTCCTTCATCGCATACTTCTGGTCCTATACCGGAAAGAATCCGCCGCACTCGAGAAGACTTACCCTGCCGGACGGCTCGATCGATCTCGTCATTGATCTGTATGATCGTAAAACTCGTATACACAATCGATATGACAGCGAGATGACACTAGCGCCTTCCGTGATTAGTGGGCCTCACACTGATTATTATATAACGGATTCTTCAAGCGAGCGGTCCATGATTGGCGTACATATCAAGCCCGGCTGCGCTGGTCCCCTTCTAAAGCTGCCTTCTATTGCGTTAAAAGATACGCATGTCTCGTTGGATGATTTATGGGGGATAGCGGCTACTGATCTGCGCGATGAGCTGCTTTATTCCAACACGGTAGAAGATCGATTTCGTATCCTTGAAAAATACTTTCTGTTACGAAGTGATTGGTCAAGGCCATCGCATTCAGCCGTTCAGTTTGCGATTGCCTCGTTTCAGCAGTCGCATCACCCCGAATCCATTGCGAACATGGTTGAACAGGTTAACATGAGCGCCAAACGATTCATTCAAATTTTCAAGGATGAAGTAGGACTAACACCCAAGAGGTTTAGTCGTTTAATGCGCTTTCAAAAGGCGATACGTCTAATCAGAAAGAGCAATGATATTGATTGGGCCGATCTTGCCATGTCTTGCGAATATTATGATCAGTCCCATTTCATTAAAGAATTTCAGTCCTTTTCCGGCCTCACTCCGACCGAGTATCGCGCTATAGAAAGCCTGCACCCCAATCACATCCCTCTCACGAACTAGATCTCGGGAAAAAATATACAATACAGTGTCTTGTTGGCTCCCTTACAATGCAGAAAGCAGCTATTACATTCTGTATTGAAGGGGGAGATCAGTTATCGTTGCTCCATTCAAAATCAATGTTCCGCAATCGGATCTTGAAGACTTGAAAATGCGGCTGGATCATACGCGGTGGCCCGACGAAGCGGCTGGCGAAGGCTGGAATATGGGTGCAGATCTCGGTTATATGAAAGAATTAATCGATTATTGGCGAACGCAGTATGACTGGCGTATTCATGAAGCCAAATTAAATGCCTTACCGCAATACAAGACTGTTATAGAGGATACGCCCCTTCATTTCGTGCAGGTTAGAAGCGAAAATCCAAATGCGGTGCCGCTTTTGCTCGTTCATGGTTGGCCCGACAGCTTCTACCGATTTCACAAGATGATCCCTCTGTTATCCGACTCCTTCGATCTTGTCATGCCTTCGATTCCCGGTTTTGGATTTTCGGATCGAAAAACCACAACACCGAAACGAGTCGCCCACCTGTTTGCCAAACTGATGACAGAAACACTTGGATACGAGGGCTTCGCGACTTGCGGCGGGGATGTCGGCACTGAAATCGTGACCATGCTATCCACACATCACTCCGACGTTGTGAAAGCGATCTTGTTGACGGACGCTGGTTATCCAACCGGAAGTGAAGATATTACGGAGATGTCCCCTGCCGATCGGCAGTTTATGTTAGATACGCAGACCTGGGTTCAATCAGAAGGGGCCTATCTGAAGCTGCAAGCGACCAAACCGCAAACGCTTGCCTATTCACTTAACGATTCGCCGGTTGGCTTGGCATCTTGGATCGTCGGCATGATCCGTTCGGGAGCTGGCGACGAGACCGTAGATGATGCATTCGGCGGAAGGGACGAACTGCTCACGAATATCATGATCTATTGGCTGACCGGGACGGCCGGATCCGCCGCACGCATGTATCGGCTCATTGTAATGGCCAACCAAGCGAATGTAGATAGTGCTTCGCCGGTCAGAGCGACACGTAGAGTACCGGCAAGTATCGTGCTCTTCCCGCGCGAAATCCAGTTCCCCTCAAGTTGGGCTGAACGTTCGGTACATGTGTGCAGCTACAACAAAATGCCCTGTGGCGGTCATTTTGCAGCGCTGGAAAAACCCGAACTTCTGGCCAATGAACTGATACGATTTATCCCTTTACATTATTTCGGCTCGGGAGGAAGTTCATAATGGAAACCATGAGGGAACGAAGTCACTTTGGCACAGATCGGCGACAACATCTTTTCAACGGATAGAATCATGGATGAACAAGGAGGAACTGATGAAATACGCTTATGTTTATGTACTGGATACGATGGCGGACTGGGAACTTGGCTTTGTTACTGCAGAGCTCAACTCCGGTCAATATTTCAAAAACCGCGGGAGTCGCCTTCCCGTTCGAACCGTCGGAGCTTCCAAACGTCCTATCACGACGAAGGGCGGATTAACAATCGTGCCGGAACTGACAGTAGATGAGATCACGTATGAAACATCGGCTATATTGCTTTTGCCGGGTGCTGACAACTGGAAAGATCCAACGAATGGGCCAATCATCGAAAAAGCAAAACAACTGCTGAACGTCGGTGGCTATGTTGCAGCCATATGCGGGGCGACACTTGCGCTTGCGGATGCCGGGTTGCTGGATGAGCGTCAGCATACGAGCAATAGTCTGGAGTATTTAAGTTTATTTAGCCCCTCATACAAAGGCGCAGCTCGATATAAAAACGAGAAAGTCGTGGCCGATGGCAATCTGATCACAACCGGTTCGGCCGGCGCACTAGAATTAGCGCGCGAGGTTATTGCGCTGTTGGACCTGTTTGCGGAAGAGACTTTAGAAGCTTGGTATAACTACTTCACTTCAAGCGACCCTAAATATTTTTATGCGATGATGGAGACGCTCCAAGAGAGTAATTCATAACTTGCGAGGGTGACTAAGACGTTGGTCTTGGGTCACCCTATTTCTATTCTCGTAATGAGCTTACCGCGACGCATCGCGAGACGATAAAAAACTAAAAGCGCTGCGACAGGCTGCTTATGGCTAACCTGTCACAGCGCTCTGACCCCAGGCAGTTAACCTGAATCATCCCTTCGATGGAAGAGGCAAGCATACTTGCCGGGTTAGATTAATTCGGCACCCTGCAAATTAACTATTCCTGATGCGTTGCTTCGCCGATAAGGGGGCGGTGCTGTCGCGCAAGATCAGCGTCGGAACGATCTCGTCTTTTACCAGGGACGAATGATCCTCCTCCAGTTCAAACAGCAAAATTTCCGCCGCCCGCTGTCCCATCTTGCGAGTATTCTGATTCACCGTGGTGAGCCTCGGATAGGAATACTCGCCGAGTTTCACATCATCGTAACCGATAATGCTTATATCTTCGGGGATGTTCATCCCGGATTCTCTCGCCGCGTTCATTGCACCGAAAGCCTTATAGTCGCTTGTGGCGAATATCGCCGTTGGCGGTTCCGGCAGCTTCATCAGCCTTTTGAACCCTTCCTCCCCCATCTCCGCCCGTTCGTCTTCACCGTCGACAACGGTGATCAGGTCCGGATGGAAAGGAATATTATGCTGGGTCAGCGCCAGCTTGTAGCCTTGGAGGCGAAGGGAGAAATCCTGATTTAATTCCAAGAGCGAACTGCCTGTCAGGATAATCCCTATTCGCTGATGCCCCTGAGAGATCAGATGCTGGGTGGCCAGATATCCCCCTGTCAGATTATCCGCGATAACATAGGGAATGCCCAAATGCGGATAATAGAAATGCACCGTCACAATGCGCCGATTCTCTTCCTGCCAAGCCGTTAAACGTGAAAAGTCAAAATGCCCTTTCACCGTCAGGAGGATGATGCCGGCGCCGGGATCCTCGGGCAGCTCGTAGTTTTCCCCGATATCCCAAATGTGGAACGCGACGCCGTTATCATCACACACCTCTTTAATGCCTTCAAACATATCCGTAAAAAACGGGTGGTTCAGGATGCTAACTTCATGATTCTGATGGGCAAAATACAAGGTGCGCAGCCCTTTGGAATCGGCTTGAGCCGGATTCTCATGGACGAAGCTCCCCTTCCCCCGGATCCTGTACACGAATCCTTCCTGAACCAGATCCGACAGTGCCCGCCTGGACGTAATTTCACTGGTGTTATACTCTTTTGCCAGCTCAATCTGAGTGGGGAGCGGATCATGCGGCTTGAGTTCTCCGGAGGCGATCTTTCGTTTAATATCGTTCATTATATATTGATACATCGGAGTCTTGTCCGACTTTTCCATATCCATGAAGCCATCACTCCTTACCAAATTGAGTTAAGTATACTTTAAACACAGTCACTCCTGCAAGCAAAAGGGCAGTCTCTGATCCTGGCGGAAAGAGAGACTGCCTGTAGGCGGCGGAACAGTAAATATCATGTTGGACAGCGTCCGGAGACCGGATTCCTCCCGGCAACCCATGTTCCTGATCCGGCCATCCTTGCGATTGCCGATCGTCAATTAAGCAAAGTGTTAGCGGAGAGTAATGCGGCTCCTCCCCCTTTGGTGTCTCAGAGTATGCCGATTATTTATCATCATAAAGGAAATCTATCCGTTACGGATTTAGCCGAGCAGGCCCACTGCAGTGAACGGCATCTCAGAAGGGCCTTCAAACAGGAATTGGGTTTAAGCCCTAAGGAGATGCTGGGAATCATCCGATAACGGACCCGGACGGCAATTTGGTTAGTCGCGTCGCTTGATTCCTGATGGAGTGGAAAGGACTGGCCGAATAGTGCTTATTTGAGCTTGATGGAATTAGTAAAGGGCTGAAAAATTTCAGCCCTTTTCATCATGCTGCAGCTGCGCAGCTTTTCAAGTTGAATGGTGTTGTCTTCGTTACCCGCTGCAATCGACCAATGGTGTCCGCTTTGGTGCTGCCTCATGAACCGGAACCGTTCCTCGAACGTGGACACGATCCTGATCCGTAGACACGGATATGTCGCACAATCCTGGCGCCTTCCATGTCATTTGTGCGGGCAGGCGAGCCTCAAAGCGGTACATTCCGTCCACATCCCTTTTCCACTGGGCACTGATTTTTCCGTAACGGGTGACCACCGAACCTTCCGCCCACTCCACTTCCGCCTCTGCGCTGGGACGGAGCGTAACTTGCCCATGACCCGCCTTAGAAATATCAATCCCAAGCAGTTCCCTGTTCAATAAATACGTCGGTGATGCTCCCCAGCCATGGCATAGACTTACAGGGACAGCGTCCTCCAAATAGGTTGGCGTATGCCCAAGGTAGGGGCTTGGCGTAGTCGAAAAGGGGAGATTCGGATCAAAGGTTTCCCACCAGGTTGTCGCGCCCCGATCCAGCATATTGCCCCAATAATTTCGGATGATGCGTACGGCATCCGCTGCATAACCGTAACGGAAAAGAGTCTCAAGCACGATATGATAAAAGAACGCTCCACGAATTTGCGGAAGCCGTCCCTTCAAGTAATACTCCTGCAAGAACACGGATATTTCCTCCTCATCCATGATTCCCGACCAGGCGGCCGCAAAATTGGTCTGTGCCGTGATACTGGAGGAAAGACCATCTCCGTTCAAACAGTCTGCATAAATCGCCGTATTCGGTATCCGGAGCAGGTTCCGGACGGACTTGCGAAGCTCCGCCGCTTGATGCGTAAAGGAGTTCCCGCTCTCCTCTTCCCCCAGCTCAAACGCCAGCGTGGCGGCCGTATGCAAAAATTTATAATAAAAGCAAGAGACGGCGGTTACGCGATCCTCCCGGTGGATTTCGTCCGACCAGTCAATAAAGCACCACATGCCGTCCCGATCTGCGTTGGCAAACAATCCGGCGTCATCTTCTTGCTCCGTAAACCACGCGGCAAGCTTCACGATATGCGGCCATAATTCCTCTAAAAAAGCCCGATCCTTCGTATAATCGTAATATTCGGCTGCACCAAACAGCCAATGCGCGCAAAAATCGGGCAGCAAATAGGCGTTCCGCTGCGGTCCGGTGCCGGGTATGGAACCGTCGTCGTTTTGTATTTTTGCCGCCTGAAGCAATGACTTCCGGACGAGCCGGGGATCGTTGAACGTTTGATAGACCACTTTGGCCATGACAACCGAGTCGGCCACCCACAGCGCACCTTCGCGATAAGGGCAATCCTCAAAATGGTTCTGGCTGTTGACCATGGTTGTGTACCGGCCGACTTCCCAAATCCGGTTCAGCTTATCATCGCTGCTGCGGAAATGTCCCCCGTCCTTGTACGGATAATGAACAAAACGGACTCGAAGGTCACAAATACGCAACGGAACAGGCGTCGCCATGACCCCAACCTTAAGGTAGCGAAATGCACGCCTTCCGAACGGAGTGATCTTGTTTACGCCTTTGCGGAGGAGGTACGTATCCCTCAAATCCAATTCCAGCGACTCCCCATAAAACAGCTGTAGCACCCCGCCTTCACCGGCGATAACTTCAAGCTCCGGATAGCCGACGATCTCAGCACCGAAGTCATAGGTAATCTGGGGAAAAGAGCCGGGAATCGAAGCGTCCATGACCACCGGTCCCCTTCCTTCCGCCGTGTCAGCAGCTAATTGCGCTTCCGGGTTTTGGATGGACCCAAGTAACGATTCAGCCGATACCACCGTTACCGGGGATACCAAGTTCTCCTGCAGGTACGGGATGTCCCGCGCGACCAGGCGGGGCCAAGGGGAATTCTCCTGCTCAGCTGCTGCGATCACTTCCGCGGTCGGCCAGGAGGAATCGTCATAATCTTCGCATTCCCAGCCGTCTTCCCGGGACACATCCATCAATTCACGGTATCCACCCCACATATGGAGGCGGCTTACTCCTGTTTTCCACCGGGGGGACCGCCTGCATTTCCATTCGGAGCTGCTGGCAACCGTCAGCAGGTTTGCCCCTTGGTCGTCAGCGCTGTAAACGTCGAGCTGGCATATCAATCCGCCGGGCCCCTGCAGCTGCTCGGTAACGATTTTGTCTTTACCAAAATTGTGTGCGGCCACCGCAATGCAGTTCCGGCCGTTCCGGAGCAGTGCGGCAACGTCGTGCGTATCGAAAGACATCCATAACAAATCGGATGGCGCGGGGCCTCTGCCCGCTTCGATGCCGTTAATGTACAGCTTGTAGGATTGGTTGGCGGAAATCCGTACGAGCGCTTTTGTAAAGGGTACCGTCAGTTCAAAGGATTGGCGCGCTTCCACATATACGTTATTCTCATTCCCCGTTCCCTCTGCCCAAATCCATTCCGCTTTCCAGCTATCTCTATTCATCGCTTTACCTCCAGCTTATGCTGATCTCGAGTATCCAGAAAATGACTGCTTATGAATTATGATTCGTCGACCGCTCTGTACACAAAGTTCAATCGTCCTTCCGGCGCCGTGTCGCCGTGCAAATAAAAGTCTGCGATGTCCCCTTCGTTCTGCATATGGTCCACCCACTTGAACTCGATCCATATTCCTTTCGCCCGGTCTTTCGGAGCTTCATCGCCCCTTAGCAGTGCGAGCGGGATTTCAACATACATTTCATTCCCCGAAACGAAATAACGGATCTCTGCCGACGCTTTCCAGTTCCAACCCCCAGTGCTGTGTTCCAACAGCGCCTTGGAACGGTCTATGACTGTCCTGTTCACAATGTAATGGTACCCCTCCCATCCCGGGCTATCTCCCAACGGATCCGTGTCACACATAGGCGGCTCAACCTCCATTAACGAATATCACAAGCATTTATTTCTAGAATTAAGTATTCTTATTAATTATATAATATACTTTGTTTGAGTATTTTACAACTGAATATACATTGTTTGATTTGATCGCCAATAGGACAACTAAAAAAGACTGCGGCACTCCCTACCGAGCACCACAGTCATTTCTATATAAGTTGAGAAGCTTGAATGGATGATAGTCGCAAGTACGTAAAATGTCCCTACGATCGCTCCCACGCCAAAGGAAAAGTGAATTTACGGGAATCATAATCCAACGTCAATGCCAGATCCTGTTCATTCAACGGAGCATATCGGGTGATCTCCAAGGTGATGTTCTTGCTCATCCCTGTTCCAACGTCGCCAAGATCAATACTTTCCTGGGATGCCTGAACTCCTTGGGGGAACTCCACCCTCACCTTCTTGTTCAGCTTCTGGGATCCGAGATTGGTGACCGTGACGCTGAGCTTCGCCCCAACCTCAAGCTTGGGCGTCAGCTGCTGTACCGAAATCTTCAGGTTGGACGAATGAGGATCATATTTCACTTTTTCGGCAAAACGGGCTTCATCCACACGGAGTTCTCCTGTCAAAGGAGCTCCTCCCTCGGAGCGCACCCAGATTTTCACCCGGTCAACGGACTTTGCTCCCTTCCATTCCCCAAGCGGAAGCGAGACCAGCTGCCATTCCTTCGCTGCATCCAGCATGGCAGTTCCTTCGATCCGGTCAAATCCGCTGTACACAATAATCTTCGCCTCATATGCCTTTTCCGGATTCACATCGGCCAGCCGAAGCGCGGCTGTGAAATAGGGTGTTTTTCTGGCATCGACCGGCTCCGTGAACTGTTTCTGCACGCCGGCCCAATTTTTCGCGTACGGGCTGTTGAATCTGGCTGCCAGGTAGCCCGTTCCGATGAAGGCATCGCCGGAAGCTTTGCTCACTTCCTGCACCTCATCCGATGCGGCATAGCCGTCGGTGCCGGATTCAAAACCGCTTCCTTCCCTTGGTTTCTGCACGTCACGAATGTAATCAAGGCCGCCGATCGAGGGAATCGTCCGGTCCTGAAGCTGGCCGGGATCAAAATTCGGAATCACCTCCTGCCAATCCGAAATTCCGATGATCGGCTTGGCAAACTCAGTTACTTCCAGCGAGCGGGCCGTATCGATATATTTAAAGACATCATAAATATATTTCGGTTGATCCGGCGTCACGACGCTGTCCGGGGTATGGGTCCACAAGCCGAGATTAAGCCCGCCCTCCTGTCCATGGTCAACATGCCGGTGGAGGATGAAAGCGTCAATGCCGTCCAAAAACTTCACTTTATAATAAGCATAGGCATAAGCGGCCGCCTGAAGCTTCTGATGCTCTTCCGAATTGGTCAAGCTGTGGAAGCCTTGCTCCGACAGGATGATTCGCCGCATCTGCCCGTTATGGAGAAGCTCCGGCTGCTTCATATAATCCACAAGAACGCCCAGGTTTTTAAACGTAATGCGCTGGGTGTCAAACGAATCCGTTGCCGTGGCATCATTCCAGAAGCGCGGGTTGAACAAATCTTCCGGGTAAGGATGCGCAGCAATGTTCCAGGCGAAATCGCCTTCTTTACGCGATAATTCCGCCATTTTATCGACAATGACCTTGTTATCGTATTTCCAAAGAGAAGCATCGTCCAGCTTTTCATTCCAGAAATGGTCCAAAGATACATACGTTCTGGCGTTGGCGTACTCGCTTTTGACGATGGTGTCGATCAGCCGGAAGGTCTGGACATACTCCCGGACGTAGGCATCCACCTTTTTGGGCCCCATATTGTTCCAAACTTTGTTCTGGCCGACTTCATTGCCGACGATATAATTCACGGCTCTCCCGTATTGTTCGCTTGGCATCGAATAACGCTGCGCCATGAACCTGGTAGCCGCCTTCACGTATTTTACGCCCATGTCATTACTCGTATTGAGCGCATATACGGTCCCTCCGGGCTCGGAGTCCGGATGGATCAGGAACTCATTAGGTGAATCGGGATCCTTGATATCATACATGATCAAGATCAGGGAGACGATAATGCCGTTGTCGGACAAGCTTTTGATAGCGTTATCCATACGTTCGATCCGGTCTTTGCGGAAATAGAAGGTTTCTCCCTCGAGGTCGTAAGCTATCGTGTTCTCCGGATGGTTATCGGATTTGTACATCAGTTCGTTGTAGCTTACATTCAGAGCGGCATGGCTGATTCCAAGCTCCTGGGCATCACCTGTCATTTGTACCTGAAGCCCCTTGATGCTTTGCGCCTCCGGATAGGGCTCGGTATTGCGCGCAGTGGCTTCCGGATTGATGATATACTGTGGAGCGTCCATTGGAGTGTATGTGCCGTCTTCCGCACGATATGCAACGGCGAATTTGGAGTAGAGACGGCTCCGCTGCCCGTCATTCACAGCCGTTTCGAACCGGAACGACTCGCTCAGACCGGTCTTGGCAAGAGGCGTCTTGGCTGAGAGCACATCCTTCGCATCCTCGTAGGTTGCCAATTCAAACAGCTCCAGCTGGCCTTCGGGATGAGAAGCCACAAAATCGGGCCCAACCGTTCCTTCAACGATGATCCTGCCGTCCTGATCGATTCTCGCTTCCGCTTTGCCTGCATAAGGCTGCTCCATTTCCGGCAGCTGCCTGAAGCGAATCTGGTCCACCTTGATCGTACCGGCCGCTGCTTCCGGAATGATGCGGAATGCGGTGACGACGCCCTGCCATCCGGGATGATCCGAGAAGTTAAAATCCTGCGAGAAGGTGCCGCTGGCCGGAACGGTGAACGATTTCACCTGATCGTCAGACCACTCTCCCCCTTCGGTCCGCCACTGGATTTTCAGTTCCTGAGCGCCCGTGTCGTTCGTCATGTCGATCGTCATGCCGTTCCTCTGAGTCGTATCGATCTTGATTTCCGGTGATTCGATGTACCCGCCTTCGGCCTCCATGCGGTATACCAATGCCCCGTCTTGTGCCTGGACCGAGCCGTTCATGGCGGTGAAGGCTTCAGTTTCCCCTTCCTGATTAAACCCGAGATCAATCACGTTCGTCGCACAGATGTAATCGATCTGAAAGCGCCCATCCCAGGAATCGTATCCCGGCTGCCCCGGCTGCACATTTTCCAAATCGAAATTTTGCATAAAGGATATTTCCATCTTGGTGACGGCATGTTTGCCTCCCCAATCCCCCAGACGGATAAAGACCCGTTTCCATTGGTCCGGGCGGATATGGGCGATGCTCTCAAACTCGTCGTCTCCACTGAACAATTTCACCTTCAGCACATAGTCTGCAGAGACCTGCCAACCCCAGCTGTCTGCCGCAAAAGCCAGGAAACGGTAGGCAGACAAGTCCTTCGGCTGCTCGTATTCCGTATAGATCGTGCGCCATTCATACACTTTGACCGGGTTCGGGACCTGTTCCAGAGCACCGCTTCCTTCATACGGCGAGTTCGGGCCGTTTAGCATACTTGTCACATACTTGACCTCTTTGGTGTTGGTTCCCGCTTTCCAGGACGCTACATCTTCAGGTGTGTTGAAATCGTGGAGGACGAGGGCAGGAATCAAATCCTGGCCTGTGAGGACATGATCGGACTGCGGAAGATCCGGTATATACGGACCTGCGTGCACCTTGAATACCGGAACAAGCTGAATGAGCATGACCACGGACAAAATACCTGATAACAGTCGCAGACGCACTTTGTGAACCTCCTTTATCATTATATTCGGTATGTATTTTATATTTTAAGTATTCTTAATACAATCATTATTTTTCAATGTATACTTAAATAATTCTCCAGGCCTATTCGTTTCGATCCTTTTGACAGGATTCGCTTTATTCAAGCAATTCTCTGCGTTTTTTGCGAAAGTTTGCGATGTGAAATCAGTCATTAGAAAAATAAAAAAAGCTCACCACTGAAAAATCACAGTGATAAGCAATCCGTAAACCATTCTTCAATCCGGCTTAACATGTCGTCTTCCGTATCATGATCACAACGTATTAAGAAATTCTCTGGCTTGCTGCGGAGTCTTTAAATTGGCACTATGAAGATGAGCCACTTTTTGTCCGTTCCTGAAAACCAGCAGGCTTGGAATACCTCGTACGTCCTGCCCTTCGGCTACATCCACAAGTTCCTCCACGTTAACATCATAGAAATTAAAAGTCGGATATTCACTTATGATCTGTCCGAAGTGCTGGTCCAAGCGTTTGCAGTCCGGGCACCAATCCGCATAAAACTTGACAACCGCTGTTTGATCTCCCTGAATCTCACGTTCAAATTCCGAAGCAGAACTTAATTTTTTCATTTCCCTTCATCTCCCGTTATATATTTCAATGATTTTCTATCCCCGTTCCCTGCTACCAGCTAACTATATGGAAATGAACATTCTAAATATTCCGCAAACTTACCAAGGCAGCGAATCGTTCAAGTGAAAGAAGCCCCCAGTCGGCCCGTCTTCTTGGAGCGAAGCCAACAATACACTCGTCTCGCTGCCGCCTGCTTCATCCAGATCTGCATGTTCCCCGCCAAGCTGCGTACGGACCCACCCCGGATGTACAGAGTTCACTTTGATCGAAGTATCCTTGAGCTCATGTGCCAGATGAATGGTAAAAGCGTTCAGCGCCGCTTTCGAGGCATTATAACCAAAGGTTTTGATAGAATAAATCGGCGAGCCTGGATCTGCCTGCAGGGTTAATGAGCCTAAGATGCTGGACACGTTGACGATCCGGCCTGCTTCCGATTTGCGGATCAATGGAAGCAAAGTTTGGGTTAACTCAACTTGAGCAAAAAAGTTCACATCGAACGTATCGCGCAGCTCTTTTAATGGTATAGCACTCGTCTGGTTTTGCGTCGCGGCAGAAATGCTGGACTGCTCGAGGAGGACGCCGGCATTGTTCACCAAAATATCCAGCCTGCCATACGTTTCTTCAAGGTACTGATAGACAGCGGCATGATCTTGTTGATCGGTCACGTCAATTTGAATGCTTACAGCCTTTAGCCCTTCTTGATGTAATTGATACGCTGCTTCATTTCCTTTACGGATATCACGCGAGCCGAGAATGACCGTTGCCCCCAATCGGGCCAAGCCGCGGGCGGTTTCCAGTCCGATTCCTCGTGTTGCACCTGTGATCAATGCGATTTTTCCTTCTAAATTTGGTTTTGTCATACTTGTCGTCTCCTTTTATTTGAGAATGAACATTCTAAAATGATGAAAATAATGTTGTAAATCCCTGTTAGCTGATCGCGCTCAGCAACGGTGACGGATTTGTCAACCAGCGTACCGCCTCATCCCACTCGGTGAAGCTTTCCTGGCGATAAGGCAGCGTTCCGAGCCCCTCGACCGTTCTGTTCAGACTCAGCTTAGCAACGACGCTGTGCGGCTGCAGCAGAGCCAGGTATTGAAGTCCGCTTTCAAACGCCCGCCGGATGAAAAACTCCCCAATCCATACCTTGTCTTCAGCCTTAATCGCCGAGCCATTGCGGGTATCCATCAGGACTTTGCTGCCGTTCATTTGTTTCAACAGTTTGGCTCCCTCCATCAGGATCGTTTGAAACTCCTGTCCGTATGCAAATCCTTTCCATTCGATGACCACGCTCTGCAACTCATCATTCCAAGTGACCACGCCGTTTTTAGATTGAAAATGTGTCAAGTCGTCCAACTCCTTTATTCTATTTCCTGTTTGTGGTTTTATCCTAACATATTGAGAACGATTGGTAAAGAATTATTTTTACTGATCGTTCTCAAATTTTATTTTCTATAACTTTTTTAATCGAGCTCGATCAAAAAAAAGCAACGAATCATGTTTGATTCGTTGCTCTCCATCACGTTCTGTTACATGAACCTCATTCTATTCATCTCACAAAGCATCCACCGACTTGTGATCCACTCTCGCTTCATTTTTCTTGAGCTCCTCAATCACCGATGTCAGAAACGCGAGCGCCAGTCCTTGCCCCCAGCCCTGGGCCCATTTCCTGTCGATGCCGAGGTATCCGGAGATGTCATTCATGACAGCAGTGCCGCCCGATACGTTCAGCACGCGGCCGTTGCCGGCAATGTTCGCCAGCAGGCCGTCGAGCGCCTTCTGCACATATTTTGCATGCAAAGGATTGCCTTGGGTTACCATGGCCGCTCCGATGCCCGCTGTGGCCGATACCTCGCCGTAAGCTTCCGGGTAGTCCAGAACCGTTCCCCACAGACCGTCTTCCTGCTGGAGCTTCTTAATCGCGGCTAGCTGATCGCGCAATGAGCTCCAAATATGCATCATTGGGGGATACAGATACCCTTCCGGCAGAATACGTGCCGCGCGGGCCATCGTATAGGCAGCCCAAGCGTTCGCACGCGCCCAGTAAATGCCTGACATATGATCCTGTTTAATATGGTTGTAGCCGTGATACCACAGGGCGTCGTTGTCGTCCTGCAAGTAGTTGATATGCCAGAAAAATTGATGCAGGGCGTCGTTAATGAGGTGTTTTTTATCGAACAGAATGCCTGCACGCAGCATGAAGTATGCCGCCATGAACAGCGTATCCGCCCAACATTGCTCCGGAAAATCGTTCCCCGACGATACCGTATGCTGAAGCACCCGATCGCCGAAACGCAGCGCATCATTCTCCAGGTAATCGAGTTTGCTGTGAATAATCTCCGCGTACTTCTCATCTTTTGTCTGCTCGTATAGCGTGAGCAGCATGTGACCCATGGCGCACGTATTCACCGTCCAGTCCGGCAGGCCGGCTTCGATATATTCTTCCACCCATTCCTTCATCCGTTCAAGGTAGGCCTGCTCACCCGTTACTTCAAATGCTCTGCTGACGCCATAATAAGCGACGCCTCCCGGCCAATCCCAAGTCAGGTCCATGTCGAACGTGTAAGACGCCACTCGTCCGGCGATTTGCTCCAAGTCGCTTCGGTTTGCGTTTATTTTCATCTCGGTTCATCCCCTATTCTCGTAATAGAGCCACGCGGTAACCAGGAACCCTTGAGGTGTAACTCTGCCAACCTGATGAGCTAGCTTCCATGAGACGTTATGCTACCGATCGAGCTTGACAATCCATACATCATGTCCCATCAGTTCCGCCCTTCCGCCCAGGCAAACACATTGAGCGTCACGACGTTTATACCAGCCAACTTGAACATACGTAAATCTTCGTCCCAGACCGGCTTCTCCCATTGATCCGGGTTGTAATCTCCGCCATACCAAATTTTCGCCTTTTTCGTATTGATCAACTTGTCACACCTCAATGTATATGATAAAACTGCAATGGATAACCCTATCTTAATGGCTTATGATATCTGTAAAAAATATAAAATTCGGGATTTTATATATAAGAATATGGAGGTTTTTATAAGATGCGCCGAGTCGTTCCCGCATTCCCTTCGGAGCTGCTGCCCCTGCAGCTGGAGACCATTGGGATCAAACCCGACCAGGAGACCATAGCAAGGCCCTCGGGCTATCCCTATTTCCATTGGCTTCAGACATTACATGGAGAGGGAGAACTATCAATTAACGGGTACACGTGGAAAATGACGGAACGATCGGGCGTTCTTCTCGCCCCGGGGACGCCTCATCGATATGAGCCCAAAGGCGGCGGCTGGCAGACCGGTTATATCACTTTTCATGGAAGTATCGCCGCCAGTTTCGTCCGTTCCCTCGGCTGGAGTGCCGCCGAATGGTTTCAATGGGAAGCCGGCCATGATCCGATAACCGACCAGCTAAAAAGCATGCTGGCGTTCGCCGAGTCGGGCGGCGATCCGTCGGGATGGCGGTATTCCGCGGATTTATACCGATTTCTTACGCTGCTTCGTACGGACGCCCGCACGGACAAGCGGCCGTCCATCTCGAAGCGGCTGGACCGGGTTCAAGGCCTGCTGAACTGGCTGGAACACGAATTCGCCAACCCGGAGATCGGCTTGGCGGAGATGGCTGCGCAGCTCGGCATCGGTGAACGGCAGCTGAATGAAAGATTTCGCGATCTGTTCGGGATGACGGCTTATGCCTATCTCATTCAGCTAAGGCTCCGCAAGGCGAAGGAATGGCTGCCTTACCGGCCCGATTGGACCGTGCGCCGCATCGGAGAAGCGGTGGGGTTTCGCGACGCGAGTCACTTCGTGGCTACGTTTCGGCAGAAGGAAGGGATGACGCCGGAGACCTACCGAAAGCTGTACGGCCCGGGGTCTGATCTGGAACGTCGACTGGACAACTAGCCGTAGGCGGATCAAAGGTAGATACAAACCAAAAGAGCTCAGCGTTCAGCTGAGCTCTTAACCCTTCCCTCTACTGCAGATTCTAGCTGGAAACCCGCTGCTCCCGGCGGTACCACGGAAGCCTGGACAGAGGAGCATCAACTTCAATTTCACACGGGCCAGTTACACGCGACCCGTCATCCCCATACCAAGTCCCTGAAGGGAATGCGATTGTTCTGATCGCCGCCCCTTTCTGGAGAACCGGGGCGACCAGCATTTCATCACCAAGCATAAATTGATCGGTGATTTGCTCGAAGCCCCCTTCCGGGAAAACGTATGCCATATGACGCATGATCGGCTCACCCGTTTCGGCGGCATGACGGGCTAACGCAGCGATTTCGTCTCCCATCCGGCAGTGCAGCGCTGCAGCTTCGATACATAAGTTCAAATGCGCTTCATCCAGCACCCGCCATGGTGCTGTAGAAAATTGCATCATGGGAAACAAAGCGGAGCACTGCGCGTACCGGACAAAAAGCTCCGCATCCACCTTGAAATCCGGGCGAATTAAGTCCTCGTATTGGCCGCCTCCAACCATATCGGGGCAGTTGAAGGCATATCCGATCAGTCCTTGAGCAAGTCCATTCGGAATCAGACTGGCTAATCCATCGTTGCCCCAGCTGTGGTTCTTATCGCTCAACCGCTGAACCAGCGGCTGGCCGGCCAGCTTCCAGCATGCCCGGTATTCGTTAAAGGCATAGCGGAGTCCGAGACGCGCCCAAGCTTCGGTCTGCTCATTCGGCGTCACCCGCCGATAGCTGATGTCCTCCGGCTTGTAATACTGAGGATCTCCCGCGTCCAGCTTAAAGCCATCGATCCCGTACGTTTCAACCAACCGGTCCAGCTCACCCGTAAACCAGCTTACCGCCTCCGGATTTGTGCCGTCGAGAACGGCGCTGAACCCGTTCCACCATTCGCGAACAACCGGTTTCCCATCCGGATTTTTCAGCAAATATCCCCGCCTCTTCAAGTCGCGGTATACCTCGCCGTCCGGACTGAAGAACGGACATACCCACAGGAGCACGCGGAACCCAAGCTCGTGAAGCCGGTTCACCATCCCCTGGGGATCGGGAAACCGTTCCGCATGAAACTTGAGCGTACCGTAGTCTTCATGCCAATTGTCGTCAATCATGAGGATGCCTGGCGGCAGCCCATGGGACAATATGTTTTCAGCGTAGGCGATCACCTTGTCCTGCGTTGGATGGTAGCTCATCTCCATCCACGTATTGTATTGGGGCACGGTAAAAAACTGCAAATCCGGAGCACGGCCGGCAGGAGGAAAATACTTCTGTGAAGCAAGGCGGTACGCATCACGCAGGGTGCTACCGCCTTCCTCGACCTTTATGTTTTCATCCCTTCCATCAATAACAAGTACTCGACCGTCAAAAGAAAACCGGTACGGTTCCTCCGACCAAACCAGTCTCCCCTTATTGGAGAGAAGCAGCGGCGCTGCTTGGTTATAGGCTGCATCGCCATATAGATCACGTGAATAGGGCTCGCTGCCAAACGGCATGAAGGTTCCATCTTGGACAGCTCCACCCCACCAATATTCATCTTCCCTCAAATCTATCCTCAGCGTTGCGTTATACTTCTTGTCCTCCATAGGTTCACCCACTTTGTTCTTGATACCTCGATCTTATGCGTGATCAATGACGAAGACAATCTAAAAGTATTGCGCTATACTATAACAAAATTGACTTCATGAATTTGGAGGTCACGACATGGTAACCCCTTCATCCTATGCTTTTCGAAGCGACGATCATTCAATATTGACATTAGATTCGGTCGGTTGGCAGATCATCCAGAGCGCGGAGTACAGCTTTGCAGGCGAGGATCGTCCGGATTGCGGGCACGTCATTTTTCAATATACGCTTAGCGGCCAAGGCATCCTGGAGTATGAGCAGCAGCGCTTCACACTGGACCAGGGAACAGGATTTCTGGTCAAAGTTCCAAGCAGACACCGGTACTATTATGTGGACAATGGAACGCCCTGGGAGATTCTATGGCTTAACTTGAGAGGGGAGGAAGCAAACCGGATTTGGGATCTTGTTATTGGACAAGAAGGGCCCGTCATTCACAGAGATGCTGACTCTCCCTTAATTCTAGATCTGTGGAAGCTTCTAAGCATGATAGCTGAGGAGAACGTTATTGATAAATATCAGCTGTCCCGTACTGTCTATGAGTGGATGCTTACTCTAGTCAAGACGAGCAGAGAAATAAACAAAGACATCAACGAGAACTCCATCTCCATTATTCTGAAGGCTAAACGTTTCATGAAGGAGCATTATGCTTCCCCAATAACGCTGGACATGCTCTCCGAACACTGCGGAGTTAACAAGCACTACTTATGCAGGCTATTCCAGAAGTCGGAGCAGTCCCCACCCCTTTCTTATTTGCGAGACCGGAGGGTTGAAGCCGCAGTCACCTTACTTCGAACCACAGATCTGCCGATCCAGGATGTTGGCAAACAATGCGCCTTTGAGAGCCCCAGCTACTTCGGCAAGGTGTTTCGTGAATATATGTCCATGACACCCAGGGAATATCGAATGAAGAAGTTCGAGTTTCCTTATGATGCAATCTATTACCATGAATAGCAAAAGCCGCGGAGCAAATGCTCTCCGAGGCTTTCAGTTCCCCTTGGTATTGGCTTTATTGTTGGCTGGCCAGGTAGTTTGCAAGTTGCTCGAAGGTACCTTCGAACCCTTGTGCAACCATTGGCGCCATCGAGTCGAATGCTTCCTGCTCCTCCTTAGAGGCATTGAGCGGTCCACCTTGCAGCGTCAGCACCGTCTTCCCCTCATTTTCCTCAAGTGTCAGAATATTCAGAATTTCCAGCGGCCAGTTCGGATTGAACGGAGCGCGAACGGTGTTACCTTCTTCATCGGAAAAGGACTGAACCCATACCAGCTTCTCCGGCGCCTGCACTTCCTGGTAAACGAATTTGCCCCACATCGCCTGCTGTCCATCCGGCGACTTCTGGCAGCCGAGAAACATTCCGCCTGGCCGAACGTCCATCTTAGCCACTTCAAGCGAAAACCCCTTTGGTCCCCACCAGTTGCCAAAGTGCGCCGGATTGGTCCAGACCTCAAATACCAGCTCCCGGGGGGCGTCAAACTCACGTTTCAATAAAAGTCCTTGAGTATTCATTAGTTCTCCTCCTTGGAATTTAGGGATAATCTGATTTTTTTAATTGATTAAGATAATCGGATAAACGGTCAAAACGGTCTTCCCACATACTGCGAAACGTATGGAGCCATACATCCATTTCCATGAATGGCTCAGCGCGAAGCCGGTAGATTCGCCGGTTGGCGTCCGCCCGAACTTCGACAAGGTCGGCTTCACTCAAAACTTTTAAATGTTTTGACGCTTGGGGTTGCCGGAGGTGCAGCCGATCCGCAATTTCCCCGACCGTAAGCGGACCTTCGCGCAACAGTTCAATGATCTGCAATCGGTTGGGTTCCGCGAGCGCGTTCAAAGTTGTCGTTTTCATTGTCCCCCCCGATTTCCTGTTACAACGTGCTGGAAGCTTGCTTCAGCAGACCTGACAGCAGAGCCAGATCCGGCGTGTCGCCTTCCCGCAATTTGATCCACTTCCGTTCAGCAGGCCCGTCGAATCCCTTTGGAAAATCGATGCTGTCTGCGTTCATGATCATGAACGCAATAGAGTCCTTTGCTGGCGAGATCACCGCTGCATAATGGCCGTTTTTCAAAAAATGCGGTTTCTTGTACTGAATGCGTTCTTCGACTTCCGAAATCGTCTCATGAACCATATTCCGCAGGGTTGAACACATCTCTCCCTGCCATTTCGGCAAATTTTCGATGTAGGCTGTAACCTCCTGATTCATCCCATTTTTCCCTCCCATTTGAATAGTTCTAAGCTTATGGGAAAAATATACCACCATAGGAATATTCCCGTCAAGGAATATTTAAATTATTTTGTTTATTATCAAAAACATTAAAGCGTTATACCTAGACAGATGTTCATTACATTATGAAACGTCATTCTTAAGCCAGCGTAAAAGTAAGTATCTTTAATTCTATTGTAGAGATAAGACCGAACGCAGGATGCCCAAGTTGCATCAAGCCGGGGAGTTTATACAAAATGGAGGGAAATCATTTGTTCACCACAAACAAAGCATTGCGCTTTGGCATGCTTATCGTATTGCTGTTTTTGATTATTTTCTTAGGATCCAAAGTGAGTTTTGTATTTCGTCCGATCATTGCCTTAATCGAGGTGGTCGCCATTCCGCTGCTTCTCTCCGTATTTTTTTACTATTTGCTCAGGCCGCTGGTAAAGTTAATGGAAAAATATAAAGTTAACCGGACCTTGGCCATTTTGATTATTTACGTCATTTTCGCGCTTGCCATCGTTTGGTTCATTACTAGCAAATGGCCTGTGCTCTACGGGCAGTTGATAAGCTTTCTAGATAATATCCCAAGTCTCTTGAGTTCCGTAGGGGAACAGATCAATGAGCTTGAGAAGAACGGATTCCTCGCTTCCTTATTTCCGGCCAATGAAAGCAATGGACTCTCATCCATCACCAATTACTTAAACAAAGGCTTTTCTTTCATGTCGAATTATTTAGGCGGTTTGTTTTCGTTTGTGTCTAATTTTACGATTATCCTGTTCACCTTCCCTATCCTCCTGTTTTTCATGCTAAAAGAAGGAGAGAAGTTCGGAAATATACTTGTGCGCGCAACGCCAAATCGTTATCAAAACGATTCCCGTGAGATTGTCACAGGAATCGACCATATGTTAAGCGGATTTATCGTTGGAAGAGTGATCGTCAATCTTTCGCTGGGTGTCTTAATGTATATCGGCTTCCTGATTATTGGCTTACCCTATGCCTTCTTGCTTACGGTCATATCCGTCATTGCAAACTTTATTCCGTTTGTCGGAGCCATCCTGTCTGCGATTCCGATTGTCATCGTAGGGCTGACGCAATCGCCGGCGACGGCTATATGGTCGCTTGTCATCATACTGGTCGCTCAGCAAGTTCAAGATAACTTGATCGCTCCCTATGTATTCGGTAAAAAGCTGGATATTCACCCCCTTACAACCGTAATCCTTGTCCTGGCTGCCGGCAATATCGGGGGAATCATCGCGATGATTGTTATCATTCCTGTTTATATGATGCTGAAAATCATTGCGGTTCGCGTATTCTCTCTATTTTTCAAAGAGAAATGGATGAAACTGTAACATCAACCCAGTGATCTCAGCGGGCTTCTTTTTTGTTTGCTTCTAATCACCCAGAATCTAACAGAAAATAAATTGAAAAAAACTTTGAGCGCCGTCATAATGAAAAAAGAACCGGTAAATTTCAGCTACATATCATTCAAGTAAATTTATTGCATTTTTCTTGGTAAAGTAGGGGGATTGATTTGACGAAGTTATCCTTGATCTCGGAGTCTAAAAAGAGATGTGAAAAGCTAGGTATTGATCCACAGGGGATTCCCTCCTTTACTAACTTTTTCTCAGAAGGCGATTTGAATCTAAAACGGGCAGAATACGAGGAAATACTGTCCGTCATTGATTTCTTTGTTCATAAGTTGTTGGAGCTCATGAAAGGGCTCCCGCTGCTCATCCTGATTACCGATGAGAACGGCTGCATACTGGAAATGGCCGGGGATGAAGCGATCAAGACTGTGATTCAGCAATCGGGCATTAAAGTTGGCCTCGTGTTCAATGAACACGAAGCGGGAACCAACAGCATTAATTTGGTTTTGGATCATCGTGAGCCGATTCAACTTGTCGGGGACGAGCATTATTATGAATTTTTATGGTCCTCGGCCTGTTATACCGTACCCTTTCAATATACAGATATCTCCAATTTGCTCGGAACCATTACGATCATGACGACGATCGACCAGCACAACCCCTTTTTACTGGCAATGCTATGCACGGTTGTCGATTCGATCGAAAGAGAACTGCTATTGAAGAAGCAAAACAGACGATTGCACATACTGAATCAGGTGGTCATCGAAACGACAAGAAACGGCATTATTATTACGGATCGGGATGGAAACATTACGGAGTTCAACAAGTTTGCTGAAATTTTAACCGGTGCCAAAAAGCAGGATGTCATCAATAAACCTATTCCGAATGCCAAAACAAACGACTTCATTAAAGAGGTCCTTCAAACGGGGAAAGAGTATGAAGATATGGAATTCATGCTGCGTCCTAAGATGGGACAAGACGAGCGGGTCTGCCTGTTTGACGCCTTCCCTATTCGCGATGAGAATATGCAGATCATGGGCGCATTCGCACAGTTTCGGGACATCACGGAGCGTTATCATACGCAAAAGCAAATCAATTATTTAGCCTACCATGACGATTTAACCGGTTTGCCGAATCGAAGGTTTTTCACCGGCCATATTGGTGAATTGCTGAGACAAGGGGTGAACGAAAACCGCATCTTTGCCGTCATGTTCCTCGATCTGGACAGCTTCAAGAAGATTAACGATACGCTGGGCCATAACAACGGCGACGTGCTGTTGAAGATGGTGGCCGAGCGTCTGAAAGCTTGCTGCCATGCTTCGGACCAACTGGTATCCAGAATGGGCGGGGATGAATTCACGATCCTCTTGGAAGAGATTAAGGATCAGACGGAAGCCATTCAGGTTGCGGAAGAGATTATTAGAGCGTTCGAGAAACCATTTGCAGTGGACGGCTATGAATTATATATCACAGCCAGTATCGGTATTGCCTTCTATCCTCAAGATGGCAGGGATGTCGAGATGCTGATGAAGAACGCCGACATTGCCCTTTACCAGATGAAAGACGATGGAAAGAACAACTATAACATTTTCAAATCTATCCCGAGCGGCGGCGGTATTGAACGGCTTACGCTGGAGAATTCGATCCGTAAAGCGCTGCAGCTAGAGGAATTCGTGTTATATTACCAGCCCCAGATCGATTCAAAGACAGGGGAAATCATCGGTACCGAGGCGCTTGTTCGCTGGAATCACCCGACTCTTGGCTTGATCCCCCCGGCTAAGTTCATCCCGATCGCCGAAGAAACAGGACTTATTGTCCCCCTCGGAAAATGGGTGCTCAAAACCGCCTGCCTTCAGCATCAAAAGTGGAAGGAAAAAGGGTTTCCCCCTATGCGCGTGTCGGTGAATCTCTCTTCTCGCCAATTTTCAAAGCATGATTTGGTAGAGACCATCAAAGAGATTTTACTCGAAACCCACATCGATCCCTCTTATCTGGAGCTCGAAATCACAGAGTCGATGACGATGAATGTTGAAGTTGCTATCGAGATACTCGGAAAGCTGAAGGAACTAGGTATACTGATCTGCATCGACGACTTTGGGACAGGCTACAGCAATCTCTCCTATCTGAAACAGTTTGCGATTGACCGGCTGAAGATTGATCAATCCTTTGTCAGGGATATCATGACGGATTCGAATGACGCGGACATTGTAGCTACGGTAATCGCGATGGCCCATAAGCTTGGAATCGATGTGATCGCAGAAGGCGTAGAAACGAAGGATCAGTTGAATTTCCTGCGCAGTCAGAACTGCCATGAAGTACAAGGCTTTTATTATTACCCACCTATACCAGCAGAACAAATCGAACAGTTGTTGATGCAAACGACGACCATAAAAACCAATTTGCAGGGGTGATAAGATGAAACAAAGAGTGTATACAATATTAGTCGAGCATTTTAAAAAATGGGGAATTACCCACGTGTTCGGCATTCCCGGAAAGTCCATCTCTCCGCTGATGCTGGAACTCGAAAACTATGATATTCAATATGTGCTGGGTCGTCACGAAGCCGGCTGTGGGTTTGAAGCATCCGGTTATGCCCTGGCAGCAAAAACGATGGGGATCGCGATTGGCACTTCCGGGCCGGGAGGAACAAACCTGATTACAGCCGCAGCGCAGGCCAAAGAATTCCAGCTGCCTGTATTGTTCATTACCGGACAGCCTTCGATGCAAGAGACTGGGCGCGCTTTAAGCCAGGATTCAAGCCAGTTCGGGGCAGATTTGGTTAAAATGTTCGAACCTGTCACCTTGTTCAGTGCTCGCATCGAACGTGGGGACACGCTCTATCTCTACCTTAAACATGCCTTGGAAAAAGCCTACACCGGCGAAAAGGGACCCGTTCATCTGTGCATCCCATTTGATGTGCTGATGGAGGAAGTGGAGACCTTCTACCTGCCATTGCCGGATCATATTTCACCCGTTGTATCTCCCGACGTTGATAAGGCCATCACGTTGCTGGATGAGGCCAAGAAACCTGTCCTCTTCGTGGGCAAAGGGGCCGTCATGTCGGATACCTATGACCAATTGCAGACGATTGCAGAACATTGGGGAATTCCTGTAATGACCACCCCTGGCGGGAAAGGAGCCTTTCCTACCAATCATCCCTTATACTTGGGCGGGTATGGCCTCGGCGGTTCCAAGTATGCAACCGATTATATGAAATCCGGCGTTGACCTGATGATCGTCGTCGGCAGCAAATTGTGCGACATGTCTTTGTCCGGATTTACGGCCGATATGGAGCCGGACAAGGTCTTGCAATTTGAGTATGACATTACGTTTGCAGGCAAAACCATTCAGGCGCCGACGCAATTGATCCTTGGCGATATCCGCTCCAACTTGACTCAGCTCATTTTGCGGAGCGGGGCAACGTCCAAAGAGCATGAGATGCTGACACCGCGGGCACAAGCGGCAGCAGCTGCATCCTCCCAGTTGGAATCCACCACGTTGTCGGCGGGAGCGGCGTTCAGGAGCTTGCGGGCCGTGCTTCCGAAAGAGGCGGTACTCTTCGGAGACGCAGGAAGTCACTCCTTTCATGCCGTACAGCATTTCGAAATCATCGAGCCCGGTACGTTCTTTTTCGATGAGGTGTTCATCGCGATGGGGGCGGCGATCGGCTATTCGATCGGAGCGAAAATAGCTATGCAAGATCGCCCTGTCGTCTGTGTGACCGGCGACGGCTGCATCATGATGCACGGCACCGAGATATCGACAGCAGTGAACCACGGGATTCCGGTTATCTTCTTTGTGCTGAATAACGGTCGCTTAGATATGGTGGAAAAGGGAATGTCCTATAACACGGGACGCTCCGTCGGTGCTGTCTATGAGCGGCCGCTGGATATTAGCTTGTTTGCCCAATCCATGGGCGCAACGGCATTTCGCTGTGAGAATGAAACCGACATTAAGCAGGCGGTTCAGACAGCTTTGCAGTCGAATACAGTAGCGGTCATCGAGGTCATGGTGGACCCTCAAGAAATCCCGCCAATCCTCACAAGACTGCTTAGCTTAGATTAAAACTTACGGAGGACGTATATGGAATCGAATCGGTATGATAAAGGAATAGAAGTGTTACAACGGATGGTCAGTGAAGAAACACTGAACGCGACGGTTAAAAAAATGGAGAAATTCAGTCCTGACATGGCCAAGCTGATTGTCGAGTTCCCTTATGGCTCGCTGTATTCCCGTCCAGGTCTGGATTTAAAGCAGCGGAGCCTGCTTACCATAGGGGCTATGATTGCTTCAGGAGCGGCCGCTCAACTCGATTTCCATATTCAAGGGGCTCTGAATGCCGGGCTTACGCCCAATGAGATTGTAGAGGCGGTCATGCACTGTGTATCTTATGCGGGCTTTCCCAAGACGCTGGATGCGATGTTTGTCGTTATGAAGGTGTTTGATGAACAGGGAATTACATACGAAGAAGCATGACACTTAGCTGTCATGCTTTTTTTCTGCGCGCTTGATCGAACGAGGGAAAGAACGGCCCGTTATCCAATGAGAATGTGACCGGACTGAGGATCACTGTGGTTTGTTTCACGTTCGGAAGGACGAACGGTACCCGGATGGTAATGTCGCTTTGAGTCGTTACCGCGGGTTCCTCTACGGTTTCCCCAAGTTTAAGCCTCTCTAGGCTTTGACATAGTCGGGCTCCTCCTGCAGTGACCATTTTGTCGGTATGGGAAAATAAAAACTCGTCGAGGATTGACATGGGCGTATGAAGCGACGATGCAAACGACAGCCTTATGTCGGCATATCCGATAAATCTCATCCATAACGGCCTCCAGATCATCGACGTATTGCAGACTGTGGGAAGCCATTACAAAATCAACGGAGTTATCGGAGGGCAGACAAGATATGTTCGATCAACTCGGCTCCTTTGCGGATTAACGGAATGCTTTCGTTATAGGTCGGGAAGATTGCCTGATTTGGTTCCTACCCGGTATGACGTCGTAATGCCTTCGTAATTCAACATCATGCTCATACCCATCGAGGCGTGCTTGAGGTTGTGGCAATGTATCATCCAGAGCCCGGGATTGTCAGCTTCCAGGTACAGCTCATAGGTCTCGCCCTTCTTCGTCAGAAGTGTATCGAGATACACCGGGCTGCCTTGCAAGGCTTCGCCGTTCTTTCTCAAGACTCGGAACACGTGCCCATGAAGGTGGAAAGGATGATCGCCTCCGCCTTCGCTAGAGACAGTAATGATAACATGGTCGCCCTCTTTCACAGTCATCGGAGGAATATCATGAAAGGATTTTCCGTTAATTGACTTGGTAAAAAGGGTTTGGCCGAGCTTAAGCTCAAAATGCCGATCGGGCTTGGCTTGTAAGACGGGGTCGTCAGGCAATGGGGTACCGTAATCGAGAAACGAGAACAGCTGCCCCTCTTCATTATGCTATGGCTGGTTTCCGCTGCCTATCGTAATCGGTAACCCCTTAGCCGAGGGGCTGCTGACGACAACTTTACCCGCCCCCGGAACTTGGATAAGCAGATCATAACGCTGGCCCGCCCCTATCGGCACTATCGTCCTTTCCAGCAGGCCGGGCTCATGCAAATCGTGGCCATCCATTGCCAGAACCCGGAAGGGAGCCCCGTCGACGCCAAATTCCATCGTTTCATTGCCTGAATTGATCAGCCTTAGTCTGACCTGTTCGCCTGGCTTGGCAGGGATCGTCCGTCCTCTCTCGCTTCCGTTCACCAGCATGGAAGAACCTAGCTGTTGATAAAGAGCCGTTGCCTCTGATGTTGAAGTACCGGATTCAGAACCGTTTTTCGGCTCGATAATGAGCGCACCTAGAAGTCCTTTGCTTACCTGTATCGAGCTCATCTGATGAGAGTGATACCAATACGTGCCCGGAGTCGTCGCGATGAACGTGTATGTGAACTGTTCCCCAGGCGGAACGGCGTCCTGCGTTACTCCCGCAATCCCGTCCTGCGAGCACGGAACCGTAATTCCATGCCAATGAATCGTAACACCGTCCTCAATATCTTTGTTATGCAGAGTAACAACAATCTGGTCGCCCTCCGTGACGCGAAGTTCCGGTCCCGGAGATATGCCGTTGAAGGTCCAAGCATCGACGGTCTTACCGTTGTCCAACTTTAATGTCGTCCGGGCGGCCGTCAGATCGAACTTGCGAATCGGAGCCGATGACTCCGGTGTCGTGATTGAGGAACAAGACACCGCGCCTTCCTCGGAGGAGGGATTTCCCATGCCCCCCATATGCTCCATGTCACCCATATGCTCCTTGCCATCCATATCGGTCATGTTTATCATACTAGACATGCCAGCTGTCATCTGATGGTAAGCCATGTTGATCTCTTCCGGCTTCTGAAGCCGCATTTGCCAAAAATATGTGACGATCACCGCTCCGACCAAAACCACCAAAGTCAAAGGAAGGCCAAAGTAAATCAGACGTTTAACGATTTTTCTTTTATTCAAGATTATTTTCACCCCATCATATGATTGATTAAATCAATTACTCCTTCGCAGATGTCCGCTGCAAGCTCTCGGCCGTTGATTTGAGGGCGGCGAGCCAAGCATTCAGCGAAGCCGTGAGTGCAGCACGCATGCCATCGGGGTCAGCTGCTACGGGCGGACCGTCCCAGGACTCTGTGGTATGCACTAGGACTCCTTTAGGTGTGGGGGTGATGCTCCATACATGAACGCCGTCGATACCATGTGCTGGACCTCCCCATACAATACGTTTCATGGGGTCAATTTCAAGAATGGTAGAGACAATTTCTAACCCATGGGTCTCCCACCAAAACGTACTTCCTTTCGCGATTGGACCGGATAATTGTACTTGCGTGATATCCTTCTGCCAATTCGGCCACTGTTCGACGCCAGTCTGTATCCGCCATACGATCTCCTGCGAAGCTTCAATCTCGATGGACAGGTCGACGACAACCTGTGCATTTCGGTCAATATCGGCCATTCCTTCCCGTGTAAACCATTCTTTCGTGTTCTCCACTCCCGTCATGTTGGCTACCCCATTTACCATCGGCTTTTTCATTTTATTGACCTCATTTCATTGGATTTGAATTGATTGATTACTCAATTACATTTCATGTCACGCTTAATAAGAATTATTCAATAGCCACTATTGTGCTTTGCCATCAAGCTTTTTATCGTAGAGGCTATACCCTCTTTATAAGATGTTGGCGATACGCCGCTATACTCGGTGCCATATGTTCCAATATCCTCGCCGAGCCACTCATAACAATCCAACATATTCTTTGCCGTTGGCTCATACCACTGAAGTAGGCGCTGCTGCCACCCTCCGATCGGCTCAAACCGCGGCGCAGCTTGAACGACTGAACCCGTTAGGTCAAGAAGTTCCGCTTGCGAAATTAGGCCACTGCCGCGAAGGCGCCAATCGCTTCTGAACGCGGTCTCCATCGAAACCAGCTCGAGAACATAACGGGTAGCGTCGTCCACATATAGATAGTCTCTTCTAACGGATGGATCGATGAGCTGCTTAACGGGTTTCGCTTGAACGATTTTGCGAAGTGCGTAATGAATGATCGTGTTGGAAGCGCCCTCTCCGTACAACTCCGGACTAAAGATTCGCATGGAAGTTGCGCCAGGAACGTTCAAGTTAACCTGCTCCCTCCTATCGACGGGGAGATAAACCCCTTCGAGGGTAACCATCTTGGCTCCACTCACCACCGCGATGCTTCGAACGGCTTCTAGCATCCGCCGCACCTTCTCAGGGTTGTCATCGTAGGTTAAATCCCGCAGAAAATCACGTCAACGCCTTCTGCTGCTGCCAGCAGATCAGTCCGATTCCCGGCATCTCCTCTGACCGTTCGAAGAAGCGATGAGCATTCATTTTGTGATTGATTAGTCACTTACTTTGAAAGTCGGGGATGCCTTACAACCGCGAGGACCACAAATGCTCCGATAACCGCGAACGCGGCAGCTCCAAGGAACACCCAGGAAAATCCTCCGGTCAATGCTTGTGCTTCGGATACGCCGCGGTCCAACAAGCGATCGCTTCGGGCCGATGCCGCCGTTGTCAGCACTGCAAGTCCAATGGCTCCGCCGATCTGTTGGCTCGTATTGACCAAACCGCTGGCAAGCCCCGCTTCTTCGTCCGTTACACCGTGAACCGCAAGCTCTGTTCCTGAGACAAAGGCGCCCCCCAGACCGATTCCGATCAAAATGGACGGTCCTAACAAATTGGCAGCGAACGTAGCGTCACTAGGCGATAGAGATAACCAAATTAGCCCTGAGGCAAGAAGGATCAGCGATGTCGCCAGCGTCCTGCTTGGGCCGATTGCCTTAACCACCGCGGGAACAACTCCGGCAATGGCGACCAGCGCGCCGGCTAGCGGGAGCTGGGTGAGCCCTGCTTTTAACGCATCGTAATGTAGCACTTGCTGCATGTAAACCGAGAGTGCGAAGAACAGTCCCGTTGTCGCCCCTCCGATGAGGAACATCGCCAGATTGCCACCCGTAACCGATTTGTTACGGAAGATACCCAGCGGCATAAGCGGATTCGCAGTACGCTTCTCGAGGAAGATGAACGATGCGAGCAGCGCAACCGCCAAACCTGCCAGAATCAGCGTCTGTGGAGACGTCCAGCCGACCCGCTCTGTTCCGGAAAGCGCGGCCACAAGCGCTACGATGCCACCCGTTACCGCAACCGAGCCTGTCATATCCAGAGTTATGCGTTCGCCTAGAGAATCTTTGGCGATGAGGAAGGGAACCGCCGCCAGGACCAATGCCGCTACGGGAACATTTACATAGAACACTGCCGACCAGCCAAGCGAAGCCGTCAGAACGCCTCCCAGCAAAACGCCCGCCGCGCTGCCGATACCTACAACTGCACCCCAAATGCCGAGCGCCTTGGCCCTATCCTGAGGATCTGCGAACAGCTTGGTGACAAGAGCCAGCGCGGCCGGGGCGAGCATAGCGGCAGATGCGCCCTGAATCGCTCTGGCCGTGAGCAGCCAGGCTCCTGAGGCTGCCAGTCCGGCTGCGGCCGAAGCAAGCGCAAATCCCGCAACGCCGGTCATGAACAATCTTCGATGTCCGAATCGATCCGACAATCTTCCACCGAGAAGCAGCAAGCCCCCAAAGGGCAATACATAAGCCGTAATGACCCAACTCAGTGTATTTGTGCCTAAGTGAAGTTCTGAGCCGAGAGAGGGAAGCGCGATATTGACGATGGATGCATCGAGAACGACCAGGAATTGAGCTAAAGCCAGCGCGATTAGCGCCCACCACCGAAGTGGCATATGCCGAGAATTTGCGATTGCCGGTTGAACCATTGAACTCATACAATTTCCTCCTGTTATTGATTAATCAATTACATTTCATCAAAAAAATATTCGGCTTGCCAAGCCGCTTCAAAGTATTCGTTACAGCCCCTTTAACCCACTGTCGCCTAAGTCAGTGCCAATAGGTGGAGCATTCTTCGCCACCTCGCTTTTGTGAGTGATTGATCAATTACTAATTTGGTGATTTCACTATATCAAATCGTGATTCGTTGGTCAATAACAATTTTGGAACAAATTTCAGCGCCTCATTTACTCGAACCCACCTACGATATGTAAATCGGGAATGCATGCAGCTTTCGGGTTTTACTAATTTTAAAACCAGTATGAATAAGAACCAGTTGAAAAAATCCTGGCGTCTGTGATAATATCCTCATAATATCATTTGAAAAGCGATGAAGAGGAAAAAGTACCAAGGGCTCTTATGTCCAGAGAGCGAAGGGAATGCTGAAACCTTTGCCTTAACCCCTTGTATGATAGTCACCTCAGAGCTGTTGATCGAAAACCAAATTGGAGCGTTGATTTGGCGAGTAGTTCCAAACGGATGGGCACACGTTATCGTGCTGAAGTAAGGGATTCCTTACTTCATGAGGCCGGAATCGTGAGATTTCAGGCAAACCAGGGTGGTACCGCGAAAATAACCCCTTTTCGTCCCTATCGTTCGGCAGATCGCTGCCGAGCTTGGGAGGAGAGGGGTTTTTATGTATATAACAAACAAGCGATGAAGAGAAAAAAGTGTCAAGGGCTCTTATGTCCAGAGAGCGAAGGAAATGCTGAAACCTTTGCCTTAACCCCTAGCATGATGTCATCTCCGAGCTGTTGATCGAAAACCGGATCAAGCGCTTGATTCAGTGAGTAGTCTCAACCGGATGGGCACACGTTACCGTGCCGGAAGTAAGGAAACACTTTACTTCGTGAGGCCCAAAATCGTGAGATTTTAGGCAAACCAGGGTGGTACCGCGAAAATCAACCCCTTTCGCCCCTTTAGTACGGCAGTATGCTGCCGGCTTTTGGGATGAGAGGGGATTTTTTTATTGGAGGGATATCACATGGAAACGAAGAGAGACGAAGCTGAACTCATCACAGGATCCGAATGCCTTTTGCGCTGTTTATTGCTCGAGGGGGTTGAACATGTTTTTGGTTATCCCGGAGGCAACGCGCTGTACATTTATGACGCTATGGTCGACAATCCGGAGTTCAAACACATTCTGGCCCGGCACGAGCAGGGAGCGATACACGCAGCAGACGGTTATGCCCGGTCGACAGGGAAAGTCGGCGTCTGCATCGCCACATCTGGTCCGGGAGCGACAAATTTGATTACCGGGATTGCGACGGCTTATATGGATTCCACACCTCTCGTCATCATTACGGGCAACGTGTCGACTACGGTTATGGGCACGGATGCTTTTCAGGAAGCGGATATCGTCAGCATGACCCTGTCCATAACGAAACATAGTTACTCCGTTCGTCATGTGCAAGACCTGCCGCGCATCGTGCACGAAGCCTTCCATATTGCGAATACGGGCAGGAAAGGTCCTGTATTAATCGACATTCCTAAGGATGTATCCAATCACAAGCTGTATTACCAACCCGCGGGGGCAATTCATCTTCGAGGGTACGATTCCGATCCGAATTTGGATACAGACCCGATCGATACCTTGATTCAAGCGATTACCGAATCCGAAAGACCGGTCATAATCGCCGGAGGAGGAGTGGTATATTCAGGCGCATCCAATGAGCTGCTGGAGTTCGTGAATAAAACCAACATTCCGGTGGCGACCTCATTGCTTGGTTTGGGAGGTTTTCCAAGTGCTCACGACCTGTGGCTGGGCATGGCGGGCCATCATGGCGCATATGCAGCGAATATGGCCATCCAGCATGCCGATCTGATTATTTCCATGGGTTCGCGGTTTGATGACCGGGTGACCATGAGGGTGGATGGTTTCGCCCCCCATGCCAAACGGATTGCCCATATCGATATTGATCCGGCTGAAATTGGCAAAAACATCAAGGCGGATATTGCGTGCATCGGTGATATCAAAGCTGTACTGGACTATGCGAATACGAAAGCTGCCGCCTCCCCATCCGCTCGTTGGATCCAAGAAATTCAGGAATACAAACGGAATTTTCCTTTTCGGTATAAAGATTCGGATACGGAGCTTAAGCCCCAATTTGTCATTGAAATGATCCATGAAACCACACAAGGCGAGGCGATCATAACCACGGACGTTGGCCAGCACCAGATGTGGGCAGCTCAATTTTACAAGTTTAACCATCCCCGCTCGCTGATCACCTCAGGAGGTCTTGGAACGATGGGGTTCGGGTTACCGGCCGCCATTGGCGCACAGATCGGGAATCCAAATCGTCTTGTGGTTTCCGTAAACGGTGACGGTGGCATGCAAATGTGCGCGCAGGAGATGGCTATTTGTTCCATTCATCGGATTCCTGTCAAAATTGTCGTGATTAACAACCAAGTGTTGGGGATGGTTAAGCAGCAGCAGGAACTCAGTTATGCCAAGCGTTACAGCCAGATCGACCTTGCCGGCAGCCCCGATTTCGTAAAGCTGGCTGAAGCCTACGGCATCAAAGGGTTGAGAGCGAGTAATAAAGCAGATGCTATCCGTGTTTGGCAAGAGGCTCTAAATACACCTGGTCCCGTACTTGTGGAGTTTGTCGTACCGAAAGAAGAGAATGTATATCCTATGGTCCTTACAGGAACGGCGTTACATGAAATGATTCTGGGGGATATCGAATGATTTGTACGTTCCAACCCCGTGAGTAGGCTACTGCGTCGGACCGGTAGTCTGCAGCCGGCCGTTGGAAGGCAACACTGCATTTTACCGGATATCCGCCGCGATTTCGCATTTCATGTCCAGTCATCCCTAAATCTCGTCATATTCTATATAGTGAATATGACGAGTACCCATTTCACATATCCAAGCGGCTGATTACAGAAAAAGAACCTTGGTATCAAAGTCCAAAGAGTTTGGATCAAGGAGAATGAATGGACTAAAGTGAAAACATAACATCGTGTGCAACTTTATTCCCCGCTACCAATACTACCAACGCCCCGTTAAAGACAGACCGTTCATGGTACAGTCCCAAGCGGATTCATGATAGAGCTCATCGAGGGGAACCTGCAGCGTAGCGATGCCGTCTTGTCCCCAATCAATCTCTTGAATCGACTGCAACCCGGATACGGTCTGCATGAATAGTATTCTGCAGTTGCCCGGAGTCAACGAGGATACGACAGCATGAAGCTTGACGGCTTCCGCTTCCCCGATTTCTCCCCACCTGATGAACAGAACAGAACGACTGTGATCGAGCACATGTAAAAACCTTTGAATTCGACGAATAAGTCTCTCACTGTATGCGCCGTAGGTGGCCGTCCAATCCTGGTAGGGGATAACGGGGAAATCATGGACGGAAATAACATTATAGCGTGTATCTAGAATAAAATGAGCGTTATGATATGTCCCGTCTCCTTTCGGTACTGCGATTCCGTCTTCTAAATAGTCAGAAGTGCCTTCTATCTTCCGGAGCTGCCCGAGATCCATAAAACCTTCGAACCGATTCTCTAACAACCGGGTCACGTCCGTGACCGATTTCGAGATCATCCAGTCTAACGGCAAGGAGAAACGCCGCAGCTGACGTCGCCACAAAAAGATGGATGGCCCGCACCAGCTTCCCAAGCCGATTATAATGTCATAAGCACCTTTCACATTCTCTATCTTCATACTTGTCACCACTTTCAAGATGCTAGATTTGATATATTCTATGCACTCTAATGACAAGCCGTATAGACGTATGGAAGCGTAGATACATCAAGGCGTGTTTTCATATTTAATGAGAGGAGTTCCTTTAGTAAGCGCCGGATATAGCATACCTGGATTGAATATATTAATTCACCTATATACATCAATTTCGACTAGAACCAATAAATAGAAATGTTCCATCCACTTGCTCACTTACGGGCTAGTTACGTTGCATGTATGGAATTAAAATGATATAAGAATAGATAAGGGGGGTATACTATCCTAAAAGAAAGGTGAGTATTTAGTATGTCTCAATGGAAAAGATCATGGTATGCGAGTCAAACCCAATTTGATGATCGGTTTTTTGGTCATGCTTTCTCCCATGCTTCATTCGAGAACCAGACTGTACGCATGGTGATACATCCTCATGATTACGGATCGATATGGCGTATTAAATTTTCTAATCGTTACGGAGTTTACCCCTTAACACTTGACAGTGTCACGCTATCAAGCCACCGCAATAATGTAAATTTTGATGATCAAGATGTTGGCAATGTTACATTTAAAGGGTCATCCAAGGTTGTCATACCGGTTGGGAAAGAATTGTATAGTGATCCTGTCTCGTATCATGCTGATCCAAGCGCTGATTTAACCATTAGTCTCTATTTGCCCGTTTATACAAAGGTTTCAACTTGGCACTTTTCCCCTGCTCGTTCCACGTACATCGCGCAAGGAAACCAAACTAAGGTGAACGATGCCGATATATTTGATACTACGACACATTCGTATTATTGGTTAACCGCATTAGATGTAGAAATGATGTCTTCAGGGGTTGATCCTGGGGTTTTTGTTGTGATGGGAGACTCCATTACAGAAGGCTATGCTTCCAGTCTAAATGCTAACCAACGCTGGCCAGACTTATTGCTGAATCGAATCCGTCAAGTGAGTGATCAGCCGTTGCCCTCGATTCTAAACGCGGGACTAACCGGCAACATGATTTTAAGAGATGCAAGAGATGTTGAAGAAGGGGCAGCTCTTGGTTTAGCAAATGCCGGTGAACGAATGCTTGATCGTTTAGAGCGGGAAGGTTTTACCCAGCCAGGTCTAAAGGGAATCATATTTAATTGCGGCATCAATGATATTTTCGGTGATGCTACCTCGGAACAATTGATAAGAGGGTTGAATGAAATGATCGACCGAACAAAGAAACAACATCTCAAGGTAGTAATATGTACCGTGACCCCCTTTGGGAAATCACATTTTTTTACTGATGAGCGGGAAAAAGTACGTCAAGAAGTGAATCAATGGATCCGTTCTAACGCTCAAACTGATCTAATCATCGACTTGGATCGGACATTGGCGGATCCACGAGAGCCGACTGAGATGCTCCATATTTACGATTCAGGCGACAAAACCCACCCCAATGACGATGGGAATAAGGCTATAGCGGAAGCAGTACCATTATCATTTTTTTACGAGTCAAGCCAAAATTAGCAACCCATTTGGTCTAATATCCGTTGTACATTTTAGCAGATGCTCATCCCGCCTCTTGGCTGGCTCGAACTTGTTCCAGAAATACCAACCTCCAGCAAGTTGCAACGTAAAAGGGCTCTAACTTGAAATTCTGCAAGTTAGAGCCCTTTGAACCCTCCAAATCCTATTCATGCCAGTAATGCACTTATTTCTTTGAAATTTTCTGCAAACCCAATGAACACTTTATCGTCAATAAGGATGGTCGGAACAATTTGTTTACCCGTAAGATTTTTAACTTCTACTGCATATTCAGGGTTTTCTTCGCAGTTATATTCCATATAAGGAACGTTTTGCTCTTTGAAGTATCGCTTCGCATGATTGCAATCACTGCAGGTGGGGATCGTGTAGATTTTTACGTTGGCGGACATACTCTCACTTCCTTTTCCTGATATTAATTAGCGACCTCATACCCTTTACTCCGGATAACATCCTTAATATCTCCCAGGGTAAATTTTGATTCGTCGTACTTGACCTCAACGGTACCTTGATCAAAATGAACCTTTCCCTCCACACCGATGGAATTCAATGTTCCTTCAATTTTACTAATGCATGAACGGCAGCTCATTCCATGTACTTTGACGTTTGCATCTTGCATCCTATTCACCTCCTTTCGCTTGCTGTTGGCAATTTTATCGTTTCTGCTGCAATCGTTAGCTGCGTACTTTTACACGCTGCAGCCGAAGTGCGTTCAGTACAACGGATACGGAGCTCAGAGCCATCGCTGCTCCTGCTACCCAAGGTGCCAGCAGACCGATGGCTGCGATCGGAATGCCTAGAGTGTTATAACCAAGCGCCCAGAATAAATTCTGGCGAATATTACTCATCGTTTTACGGCTCATATAGATGGCGTCCGGGATACTCGTCAGATCGCCACGCATCAAGGTCACATCGGCCGCCTCCATGGCAACATCCGTTCCTGTCCCAATAGCCATTCCTATATCGGCTGTGGCTAATGCCGGAGCATCGTTAATGCCATCACCCACCATGGCTACGGTTTTTCCTTGGGCCTGCAGGGCTTTAACTTCTTCTGCTTTCCCTTCGGGCAACACTTCTGCACGTACATGATCAATGCCAACCTGGGCAGCGATCGCTTTGGCTGTACGCTCATTATCACCCGTGATCATGATCACCTGAATGCCCATTCCTTTTAAGCGCTGGACAGCTTCTTTAGAAGTCTCTTTAATGGTATCCGCCACCGCAACCATGCCGGCATATTGCTTATCGATCACTACGAGCATAGCTGTTTTTCCTGTTTCTTCGAGTCTGGACATCGTTTCGTAGGCATGCATAGCGTCTACATCGTACTTTTCCATCAATCTTCTAGTACCGATCAGCAGTTCTTTTCCTTCGACGACAGCCTGGATTCCGTAGCCTGGAATAGCTTCAAAAGCTTCTGTTCCAGGAAGGGAAATATTGCGCTCCTGAATGCCGGTCACAATCGCTTCGGCCAAAGGGTGTTCCGAATTTTTCTCCGCAGCGCCGACAAATCTAAGGAAGTCTACTTCGTCCATCTCTGTAAGCACATCCGTAAGTTCAGGTTTACCTTTCGTTACCGTTCCTGTTTTATCCAGAATTATGGCGTCAATCTTATGAGTCTGTTCAAGGTGTTCTCCGCCTTTGAACAAGATCCCGAGCTCTGCAGCACGACCCGACCCGGCCATAATCGATGTTGGAGTTGCCAACCCCAGCGCACATGGGCAGGCAATAACCAGGATGGCGATTGCTTTTTCCAAAGCCTCTGCAAACTCGCCAGGTGTGACCAAGAAATACCAGACCAGGAAAGCGACCACCGCAATACCTACCACAATGGGAACAAAAATACCGGAGATCACGTCTGCCACCCGCTGAATCGGGGCTTTGGAACCTTGGGCTTCTTCAACCACTTTAATAATCTGTGCCAGCGCAGTTTCCTTGCCGACTTTGGTTGCTTTAATACGGAGCATGCCATTTTTGTTGATGGTCGCTCCTATGACGGCATCACCGGCATTCTTTTCAACGGGTAAGCTTTCCCCGGTTAGCATGGATTCATCCACGGAGGATGTTCCTTCGAGCACCACACCATCAACCGGAACTTTGTCTCCGGGCCGTACAAGAACCATATCCCCGACAATCACTTCATCGACCGGAATCGTCATTTCCTGACCATCGCGTACAACCAATGCCGTCTTCGCCTGGAGTCCCATCAGGGACTTGATGGCTTCGGAAGTCCGGCCCTTGGCCAGCGATTCGAACAGCTTACCCATGATGACTAAAGTGATCAGGATCGCACTTGTTTCATAGTACAATGATGGACCGTGGTGGGCGTTCGCTCCGGCAGTGAACCAGTCAATCGTGAGGTACAGACTGTAGAAATAAGCAGCTGAAGTCCCTAGCGATACCAACACGTCCATATTGGCGCTGCCGTTTCGGAGTGCCTTATAGGCCCCCACATAGAATTGTTTTCCGACATAAAATTGGACCGGTGTTGCTAAAATGAGCTGAAACCACGGGTTCATCAAAATTTCTGGCATGTAGATCCATGATGTGAACGAAAAGTGTGCCACCATACTCCACAGCAGCGGAAGGGACAAGATTGCCGATAAAAGCAGCAATCGTTTCTGATGCTTAATTTCTTGTTTCCGGTGGTCGACCGTTTTCTTGTTCTCTTGCTTCGTTACCGCTTTATAACCGAGCTGCTTGACTTTATTCTGCATATCAGAAACGGTAATATCAGCTGGCGAATACTCAACTCTTGCCGTTTCCATCGCAAAGTTGACGGATGCGTTAGTAACCCCGGGAAGTTTGCTCAAGCCTTTTTCAATACGGTTAGCACACGCAGCACAGGTCATTCCTTCGAGGTTAAAATCAACGACTTCTTTCGCCGTATCATACCCCAGTTTTTTGATCGTTTCCTCCAACTTATCGACGCCTACCTTACCTGGATCATACGTTACACTTGCTTTTTCCAAGGCAAAGTTCACGTTGGCTGATGAAACACCTTCCAGTTTATTCAGTCCTTTTTCAATACGGTTGGCGCATGCAGCACAAGTCATTCCTGTAATTTGCAGCGTTGTCTGTTTGCTCTCTTTTCCGGCTACGGCTTCCATGTTCATCACTCCTAAAGGATAATGGCAAATGCATTCTCACAGTTTAAAACCTGCATGATATTACTTTTTTTCATGGGTTGTTATATTAAGGTGTTTATTTTGCCTTCCAACAACTTCCTTGAAATTAGTATACCCCCCTACCCTATAATTAGTCAACACTTTTACTAAATTTTTTTGTGTACCCCAGTACCCTATATGATGATTCAAAATAAAAAGCAGCGTGATCGCTGCCTTTTATTAAGGTCTTTATTTCATTAACTTATTCATGGTTTTCAATAGCTCATCTAAAACCTCAGTGTCACCTTCTTGGATCCGATCGATAACACAGCTCTTCATGTGATGCTCAAGTAATAGCTTACCTACCCCATTTAAGGCCGATTGCACCGAAGCAATCTGGTTTAAAACATCATCGCAGTAAGTGTCTTTTTCGATCAATCCTTTGATCCCCCGGATCTGCCCCTCTATTCGGTTCAACCTGGATATCATATTGGTTTTTTCTTTTTCGGAATGATGGCTCTTCCGACCCGGTTCCTCACTTGAGCAGCACCCTGCATTTTCTGCTAAAGTACTTTCTACCGTTTCCAGTTCAACACTCATTGTCCCTGCCTCCATTCCTGTATAAAGATCCTTACTAACGTATCGGTTTACTTCATATATCACGGCATGATTAATCTCTTGCACTCAATATATACCCCCCGCCCCTATAAAGTCAAGATGGTAACACCCATTAATGTCTCTGCCGCCAAATCACCTAAAATTAGCCGGAGTCAAAAAACTTCAGCCACAAGGTGACTGAAGTTAAAAAGATTACATCGATTTAGAGATGTCGGAGCCAACCTTTTTTGGTGAACGAATGAAGATCAATGCCAATAATGCGCCAATAAATGCAACGATACCCGACCACAAGAATGCAGCTTGAAATCCACTGTTCAGAGCTGCCGTTGGATCACCACCTGCTTGTGCCGAGTTCGTTGTTGCAGCAATGGCAACCATAATCGCCAAGCTGATCGCTGAACCAATCTGGTAGCTGGTATTGGCAAGCCCTGATGCAAGCCCTGCTTCCTCAGGTTTAGCTCCGTTCATGGCAGACATCATGGAAGGAATATAAGCCAGAGACATCCCGAGCGCACCTAAAAGTGAAGCCGGCAGCACATTCGCTAAGAAGGTTCCGTCTACAGGGGTGTTCGTGGAGAACAGGATCATCGAACCTCCTAAGGCAGTCAAACCTATTACGATATTCGCTTTTACGCCGATCTTGGCGATGAGCTTGCCCGTTATCGCAATCATGAAAATGGCGATGACAATGGTCATCGGCAGCAGCGCAACACCGCCGGTAAAAGCTGAAAATTTCAAAACCTGCTGCATGTATAGATTCAGGAAGTACCAAAGCGGGATCCATCCCCCTGATAACATTAACAGTGCGATATTACCTGCTGCTAGATTAGGTGCCTTAAAAATTCGAAGAGGTACAAGGGGTTCCTTTTTGACCGCCTGAACAATGAGGAAGAGGATAAATAGAGCTAAACCTAAGATCAGTGTCCATATCGTTGTAGGTGCTCCCCATCCGTTATGTTCTGCGGTGACAATCCCATACACTATTAAAACTAATGCAGCCGTAACAAATACGGATCCTACGATATCAATGCCGCCTTTTCTGCGTGTTCCTTTTGCTAAAAGCCCGGGAGACAATAGTAGGGCAAGAATTCCGACAGGGACGTTGATCAGAAATGTCCATTCCCAGCTTAACCATTCGGTAATGACACCGCCAAGAAACACCCCCGCGGAACCTCCTGCAGCAGCGGATGCCCCCCAGAATCCCAACGCCTTCCCTAATTCCTTGGGATTTCCGCTAAATAACATCATAACGATCGTTAACGCGGACGGTGCAATGAGTGCAGACCCAAAGCCTTGGAGCGCTCGGCCGATGTTGAGTACGGTGTCGTTCCATGCTAGCCCTGCAAGTAACGAAGCTGCAGTTAGAATAAGAAAACCCCACATGAACATGCGTTTTTGTCCAAACAGATCAGACAACCGGCCCCCCAGCAATAAAAAGCCGCCAAAGAAAATAACGTATGCATTAAACACCCACTGTAAGCTTTCCTGGGAATACCCCAGCGCTTCTTTAATGGCGGGCAAAGCTACCCCGATAATTGATGTATCCATAATCACCATAAAATTCGCAAGGCATAACAATGCGAGTGCCATCCAGCGCCTCGGATCAGCCTGGGAAAGACCTTGAGACTGAGTTGTCATTTCTATCATCCTCCTTTAGAGAAATAAAACCGGTCCTTCATCCCTTTCACGCTCGTGACGGCCGTCAGATGAACGAGGTGAAATACCATAAATTACCGGGCTTGATGTGAATATAGTATAGCCCCCTACCCTATATTGTCAAGCGATTTATTTTTTTGAAATAAACAGCGAATGTTGGGTTATTAGTTGGCTCCTATCAAAATAAAAAACGCCCCCGTAGGAGCGTCAGGATTGCAGCCATTATAATCCTCACCTTTGTATCGGTAATTGTACGTAAAATTGTGCACCATGATCACTTTCAGCCCATATCTGCCCACCGTGGCGCTCTACCAACGTTTTGGTAATGGCTAATCCAAGCCCACCGCCACCCATTTTACGGCTGCGTGATTTATCTACCCGATAAAAACGCTCAAAGATATGTGGAAGATCCGCTGATGGAATTCCTATGCCATTATCTGAGACGGTAATTTGGACCACACCTAACCGGACGGTACCCTTGACTTCAACGGTACCGCCTTCAGGTGTATATTTCAATGCATTAGACAACAGGTTTGTCCAGATTTGAATAAGCCGGCTTTCATCGGCAATTACGCAAACATTGGGTATATCTTTTTTCTCCAGGTTAACTCCCTTTTGTTGAAATGAAGGACGCATGAGGTCCATGACTTGATCCATAGACTTCTTTAAGGAGACTTGCTCAAGCATGAATTGAAAATCGATGGAATTAACGATTTGAAGCTCTTCCAAATCATGAACCAGCTGAATCAAACGGTGAATTTCTTCACGGCTGGACTGGATCCGTTCCGGAGTAGGCTCCCATATTCCGTCTTGAATAGCCGCGAGGTAACTATTCAATGTGGTTAAGGGTGTCCGCAACTCATGTGCAATATTTTCGGTCATAGCGATTCTCAATTTTTCTTGCTGCTCCAGCTGTTCAGCTAAGTGATTGATGGAAGCGGCCAGCTCCTCCAGTTCATCTCTGGGCAAACTCTTCAACGGGAGACGCACATCCCGTTTTCCTCGGGCCATGATTAATGTAAGATTTTTCATGCTGATTAATGGCGACGAAATCCGTTTGGCGATATACACACTTAACACAAATGAGACGATTAAAGCTCCCCCAATCGTTAAGCCAATGGATTGTATAATCGCTTGCTCCAAGTGAGAATTCAGTGAATCAGCTGAATGCTGCGCTTCGGACATTTCGCGTCCATACATTTGAAAATGGTAGTGGGTTGCATTGATCATAGCAATCGAAGCGATCACCAAAATAAAGCCGGTATATAAAATCAGAACCGTGCTTAAGCGAAAGGATAATGTACGTTTCATAAACTCCCCCCATTAAAGCGGTATCCTGCACCAAAAACAGTCCGGATGAATAAGGGGTTCTTGGGGTCCTCCTCTATTTTTTGACGCAAATTTTTGACATGCTGATCAATAATGCGCGAGTCTCCATCAAATTCAAAGCCCATAACGAGTTCAATCAATTCTTCCCGGGAAAACGTACGCTCCGAGTTTCTCGCCATAACTAGAAGCAATTTATATTCGGATGGGGTTAAACTGATGGGTTTATGTTGAACGAAAACCTGTTTGGCATGGCTATCAATCATCAGACGTCCTTCGCCATATTCTAATCGATCGGCCAGAAGTTCTTGCTGATTGGTTCGCCGCAGTACAGTGCGAATTCTGGCTATGAGTTCTTGAGGATCGAAAGGCTTCACCATATAATCGTCTGCCCCAACAGACAACCCATGAATACGATGTGAAACGGACGATTTAGCTGTCAGCATAATAATTGGTGTGGGATAAGCTGTTCGAATCTTCTGGCATAATTCCTCTCCGTTCATATCGGGAAGCATAAGATCCAATAAAACCAAATCAAAAGGTTGATTGGCTAATTCACTCCATGCACTCTCCCCTCCAGCCGCTTCGTGCGCTTCAAACCCTTCCTTTTTTAAATAAGCGACGATGACTTCCCTGATTTTCTCCTCGTCTTCAACAACTAAAATTCTACGCATGAATTCCCTCCAAACGTATAGGCGGATTTTTTTTCCTACGCCTCAACTTCCGTTCTCTGCAAGACTATATAATCAAACAGGTCATTTCTCACAACGAAATGACCTGTTATGCTTCTTCCCGATTTTTTTCATTTTGACGACATCAATGTCTTATATTAAGGGTTCACTCTTAAACAACATCATAACCCTGGTCCTCGATAGTCTCTTTAATTTTGCTTTCCGTAAGTTTGGTCTCATCGAATTGAACTTCAACAGAAGCATTGGACAAGTTAACCTTCCCCCCGGCCCCTATTTGCTTAAGAGCTCCTTCAATGGAATTCACGCAGTGTTGACAGCTCATTCCGTTTACGTTTAAAGTAATGGTTTTCAATTTCGACTCCTCCTCTCGATTTGTTATTAGTATACCCCCCTATAGTATAATATTCAAGCCTAAAGTTATACTACCCCAGCCATCTTCATCATTTCTATACATGTTTATTTTATGATGAATGAGACTTACATCAAAAGAATTAGAAAGGGGTTCTTCAAATGAAAGCAGCGATATTAAGAACAATAATCCTCGCTAGCTCGGTGGCCGTTTTTGCGGCTGGCTGCTCGAAAGTAAGCAATATGAACGGCATGGATCATTCAAAAATGAGTATGGGTTCAACCCCCACTTCCAACTCCAGTGAATCCGCTACATCCGCAAAACTGACAACAGCAACACCTGTTGTGGATGGTAAAGAGTTCACCATAACCGCACAGGAAAGTAATCTCGAAGTGGAGAAGGGAAAAACCATTCCCGTATGGACATTTAATAACTCGGTTCCCGGTCCACAAATCCGGGTTAAGGTTGGAGATACAGTCAAAGTAAACTTGAAAAATCAACTCAAGCAGCCTGTTTCCATCCATTGGCACGGCTATCCGGTTCCAAACAACATGGACGGAATTCCTGGAGTCACACAAGATGCTGTTGAACCCGGAAAGACCTTCACCTATGAATTTAAAGCTACCGTACCGGGTACTTATTGGTACCATTCACATCAAGACAGTGTGAATCAAGTGGACAAAGGCTTGTATGGTTCTCTTGTAGTCGAAGATCCCCAAGATACCGCTGACCGCGATTACACACTTGTGCTCGATGAATGGATGAGTTCTGGAGATATGGACATGGATAACGATGGGATGAATATGGCAGGACATGATATGAGTATGTATGACCTTTATACGATCAACGGAAAAACAGGTGATGCGATCGATAAGCTTACCGTTAAAGAGGGTGAAAAAGTAAAACTTCGGTTGATTAACGCCGGCTACATCACGCACCGGATGCATTTACACGGTCATTCCTTTAAGGTTGTTGCATCCGACGGGCAGCCCGTGAATGACCCGGCTGTGATCAAGGATCAATTCGTCTCGATTGCTCCCGGAGAACGATATGACATTGAATTTACCGCAGATCATCCCGGAAATTGGTTGCTGGAAGAACACGCAAAGGATAATCGAGCACAAAATATGAAAGCCATGATTCAATACGAAGGTTCTAATGCGAAGCCCGACCCTTCCGATGCCTTCGAAGAACTCCCCGATTTTGATTTGGAGAAGTACGGAACCATGTCTGCAACCGCATTTTCTTTGGATCAAAGCTTTGATGAAGACGTGACGATGAATCTGAATACCGAGATGAGAAATGGAGATATGGTTTACACGATCAATGGAAAGGTTTTTCCGGACACGGATACAATCAAAGTAAAAAAAGGAGATAAGGTAAAGGTGACCTTTGTAAATCAATCCAGAATGGACGATCACCCGATGCACCTGCACGGCCATTTCTTCCAAGTCTTGAGCAAGAATGGCAAGCCAGTTCAAGGATCTCCGATCATGAAAGACACGCTGAACGTCAAACCTGGCGAAACGTATGAAGTTGCTTTTGAAGCTGACAACCCTGGTGAATGGATGTTCCATTGCCACGATTTACACCACGCCTCCGCTGGAATGGTAACTGATGTGATGTATGATGATTATCAAAATAATTATACGCCTGATCCCAATGTGAACAACGTCCCTGAATAAACAACAAAACGCACCGGCTGACTTCAGCCGGTGCTTTCATTTTTGATTTAGGTAGATTATCCCGACTAGATCAAATTTCACTGATCATTTTCAGGTAACTTTGTTGACTCACGACGCGGCGTGCTGTAACATACCGATTTTTATAATATGAATCCGATAATTTGCTAATGGTAACGCCTTTACTGCTTGAAGAGTGTGCAAACTCATTATTGCCGATATAAATACCCGCGTGGGATATTCCCGTACCGTCCGTATTAAAGAATACCAGGTCTCCTGCTCTAAGGTTTTCACGATCTACTGGAGTTCCGACTTGAGCCTGTGTTTTAGATGTGCGGGGTAAATCTAAATTGAATTTATCGAATATGTATAAAATAAAACCGGAACAGTCAAAACCAGCCACTGATGTGCCGCCCCACTGATAAGGAGTGCCTACGACCTTATCCACCTCACTTTCGAGTTTAACGGAGCTGGCAAAGGAACTGGTTGCACTTGCTGAAAAAACAATGGCCGCACCTAACATTGACAGTATTACTTTCTTCACGATGTAGTTCTCCTTCCGATGCCTACGGAGTTAGCTAAGGGTTCGGTAGAAGGTTCCCTCTATTCTTCAATGAGAATATTTCACCCAAAAATGGTTCCCCCGTTTTCAGTATCAAGAAATTCGGCAATAATGATTAAAAAAATGTAACCCTACATAATGTAGTATACAATCAGTTTTTTTGTCAATGGCTAATTAATAGATTCCCGTTAATCGTAACTATTTTACTGATATTTGTTGAATTTTATGGAAGTTTCAGCGAAGCTGAGTAAAGTTTGTCGATTACTATTCCCGAAATCGAGGTACTTATCTTGGTAACGGAACATGTTAAGCAAGAAAAAATAACAATTTTGTAAAGGATTGATTCCGAGCAACAAAAAAACTAAGGCAAATCATCATATAGACGCCAAACAAAAAACCGATCTGGCATTGCCAGATCGGTTAATTTATCCGTCAGTACACAGTCGAACCATGATCTTCATTGAGCTTGTCGATAACACGTCATAACGCTGCCCATATCCAATATTTACAGTATCAGTCATATAACATACATAAGGAGAAAGGAACTCGCCGTCTTGTGCCACGCAGCATCACTCACCTGCTAAAAAATACTCTATTTAGAAAGCTCACTTTCGACTACCCATTGATGATTCTTAACGGGGTTTCCTCCTGTAGTTGGCGTGTAGTCAACCATGTACACCGTTGTTTTTTCAGCTGAGTCAATGGTGCCCTCTGCGCCTTTCATACCTTCCATGTGATCAGCCTCCATGGTCACCTTAGTTCCAGGTTGCAAGGGCTCACTACCCGCATCCTTTATTTCCTCCTGGATAATCCACTTGTGATTGGGGACGGGTTCACCTCCAGTGGTTGGAGTATACGTTACAGCATAAGCCACCGTGTCGTAGGCACCGACCACTTTAGCCTTAGCTCCATCCATGCCCTCCATATGCTTGGCATGGATCACAACCTCATCTCCAACTTTATATGTGGGATTTTGAGCTTCTTTTAACCCTGCAGGAACCTCACCAGAACCGGAATGATTCATGCTGCCCATATCCCCCATATTTGAATGGTCGCTGCCCATGTCCATGTTCGTATTATTGTTTGCGTTATCCTTGTTCCCACACGCACTTAGCACCAGGATTGCTGCAAGGCTAATAAAAATGAATACTTTTTTCACAGTTTGTCACACACCTTTGCATATTTCTATTTGGATTGAATCCTCATCTCCCAAACATTCTACCCAAAACTTATGAAGAACTTGTGAAGGTTTCCCTTCGTAAACGTGAGCTTATACCCCCCGATTATTGCTGTCATCCCCCTATGGGGGTTATAATTTGCAGAAGGGGGTTGGGACATGACTGAACATGATCATGGTAATGGTGGGGAGCACACTCACATTGTTACGCATACACATTCTCATACGCATAAAAATATGAAGGCCGTCGTTAATCGGCTTGCTCGGATCGAGGGACATGTTCGATCCATCAAAGAAATGGCTTCAAATGAACGTGATTGTTCCGAGATTTTACTGCAAATCGCAGCTGTTCGAAAAGCATTGGAAAGCACAGCAAAGGTGGTTTTGAAAGATCACTTAGAAACCTGCGTGATTGAAGCCGCATACCATGGAAATGAAGAGGAAGTTCTGCGCGACCTCAATAAAGCGCTGGATCACTTTATTAGATAATACACGAATAGCAAGAAGGGATTGTCCGGACTATCATTCTATCCCCAAGACAATTTAGAATAATGTTTACTCTAATTGTGGCCACCATGGTATACCGCTTCATCAAATCAGGAATAACGCTTAGACTTACTCCCCCCATCGCGAATAAGTAAGACAAATGAACATAAAACAAAAGGCAGACACTAAATGAATTTCATCTTATAAAAGGAAGTTAATACTCCCCTGAGATTGCCAATATCCACTGAAAAAATTATTCCCGTAAAAATTCCCTGTAGATAATCTACAGGGAATTTACGCTTGATCGCATCCCCCCTAGGGGGATATAATCAAGCGTAGATCATACCACCGGGTGCCTCACGAAAGCATTCATTAGTTTCCATAAAGAGGGGGTAGATAATTGTGTCCAAAGGAATTGAAATTAAAGACACGAGCAATAGGGAGAAAATTAAGATCATCTTGTCCTTAGGTTTACCTGCAATGATTGAAAATCTATTGCAAACGATCGTTGGTTTTGTTGATACACTATTTGTATCGAAACTGGGATTAAACGAGGTTACTGCGGTTGGCGTAACCAATGCTATTTTAGCTGTCTATCTTGCTGTATTTTTAGCCATGGGTATCGGCACCTCATCACTGATCGCCAAAAGTGTTGGTGCAGGTGATTTAGATAAAGCAAAGGCCATTGCTAGACAGTCGAGCCTTATTTCCGCCATACTGGGTATTATTTTTGGGGTCATTACGTTTTTCTTTGCCCAACCTTTACTGCAGATCATGGGTGCCGAGCCGAATGTGTTGGCCAGTGGAGTTGTTTACTTCCGCATCGTCGCTGTTCCTTCCATTTTCATATCCCTTATGACCATTTTTGGAAGTATCTTAAGAGCTGCAGGCGATACGAAAACGCCAATGAAAGTTGGACTATGGATTAACCTGCTCCATGTAATACTCGATTACATTTTAATTTTTGGTTTGGCAGGGTTGCCAGGGATGGGGATTGCTGGGGCTGCATGGGCTACCGTTCTGGTTCGTTTAGTTGGCTCCGTTGTATTGTTTATGTATATCCGTAAATCCAAGCTTTCTTTTCCTCTAAAAATGAGTGCTGGTCATCATACACTTCCTTTGTTACAGCTTTCTGCACCGGCAGTTGCAGAACGATTAATTATGCGCTTTGGACAAGTGCTATATTTCGGACTCATCGTTCGTGTAGGAACTGAAGTGTATGCAGCACATACGATTGCTGGAAATATTGAAATCTTCTCTTACATGCCCGGATATGGCTTGGCTGTTGCGGCCACTACCTTGGTAGGGCAATATTTGGGGGCAAATCGACGAAAGGATGCTTACCAATTCGGGCTTTTAACAACAGGTATTGCCGTTATATTTATGTCCTTCGTGGGTATTCTCCTTTTTGTTTTCTCTCCTGTGGCGGCGACTTGGTTTACCGATGAAACCAATGCAATACGTATGGTAACAACCGCTCTACGCATCGATGCCTTTGCGCAGCCCTTTTTGGCTATAGGTTTGGTACTAGCCGGCGCATTGCAAGGAGCGGGAGATACCAAGAGTCCCATGTACAGCACAGCTATCGGAATGTGGCTAATCAGGGTTGTTGGGGTATATGTCTTGAGTATACATTTCAATTTAGGAATTGCCGGAGTTTGGCTTTCAATCGCTATTGATCTCTTTGTTCGTGCTATTTATCTGTTTATTCAATTTAGAAGTAAGTTAACGAAAGGCTCTATGGAGCAAAAGAATAAGCACATTGCCTCATTGTAAATTTTAACTTGCCCATCGTTTCGTTGTAAGGATCTATATTAATGGTTCGAGACCTTATAATTCGTCCTTCTCCAATTTATCGATTAAGGTGGGAAAATCAATTCCAAGGAAGATTATTTCTTCTGGCTCACGAACAACCTCGATAGCTGGTTTATTAAACATCGGGAAGTTTTCCTCCCGTTGATAGTAGCTACCAATCCGCCTCTGGTACTTTGGTTTGCATTGCTTTCTAAGTCCCTCTGTAAAGAGTATCTTGGCGCTTAGGGCCTCAAAAGAGTATCCCCTTCTTAAACGATTAATGACTCGAATAAGGCTAATTAGAGATTCCGTATAAGCATCTGGAATGCGAATGCGATGGTCGAAATAAGCGAATATTTCTTCTTCCCAGTTCTTCATAGCGTTTGTCAGTGGTTCAAAAGCGGATTGCAGTTCGGTTGGTACTTTAGCTTTCCATTCGTTGTATTTTAGAAATGCCGTTTGTCTGTTATCACATTCCCAAATATCCAAATATGATTCCTTTAAGTCATAAGCAGTGACGAGAGACGGATGATTCTTTCTCCAAAGGTCTAGCGTAATCCGATCCTTCTCTGTAAGCTCTATATCCCGTTTTAAGAGGATAAAACGGCCTGGCATCAGCCCGCGGCGTTCTTTTGGCGATAATCCTTCAAGGATCTGCTTACGAATGGTTTCTAACGCATGGTTTGCCATACGGACAACGTGAAATTTATCTACGATGATAAGAGCTTTTGGCAATAAATCCCTTACAGCGTCCTTATACGGTTGCCACATATTCATAGTGACGTATCGGATTTGTCCTCTATTTGGAAGGCGTAAGAGGTAATCTGCAACGGTTTCCTTATTACGATTTGGCAAAACATCCAACAAAGTACATTCCTCAATGTTGGTTAAAACGCATCTTGGTTTAATGATGTGAATTTCATCAATCCCAAGCCAATTGGGAGTTTCATATCGATGCGTTTCTCTAAGACGGTTGATGTAATCTCGAAAGATGTTGCGTATTGTTTTTTCATGCAATCCAACATCCTCGGATATGCTAACAAACGTACGTTCAATGCTTTGCGTCTCTATATAAGACAATAATCGTTTGGTGCAGTTTCGCTTTTTGTCTATGGTGTGGTCTAAGTGTTCCCAAAAGGTTCGATTGCAGTCTCTACAGCAATATCTCTGACGCTTTATGAGAAGGCTTACACGCTTGCCGTGAAGAGGCAAGTCCATACAAATCTGTTCCCTGCTATCGTGTTTGTAGAGGTTGGCTATACATCCACAATGAGGGCAAGCCAAAGGTGGAGAGTTCGTCACCATTTGAATTAGAAATTCAAACTCATTCTCACATATACTCAGGATGTTAAATTTCGGAAAATTTAGAATATCCATATGAGTTTCTTGCATTTATGATGCAATCTCCTTCTTTGTTTTCGCTTGGCTGGTCAAAATACCGCTGAGTATGAAAGATAACAAGGAACCGGCAAAGCATATAGCCGCAAACATGCCAACGGCGGAAAAACCGTTAAAAGTCGCGTAAATGAGGCCAGCGATCCAAGACCCGAGCGTTGTCGCAGCATACATGATTGAATTGGCCAAGCTGGAAGTCGTGCCGCGGATGGTTGGATTTAATGAATTCAACATTCCCAATATGAGGGGAAAAGCGATCCCCATGTTAACGAATATGAAAAAGTAAACACTTTCGAAAGCCGCAACCGATGACAAGTGAGGCAAAACAATAAAACATACGATAGAGACAAGAAAGCCCACAACTAGCGTATTGAAACGGTTAAACGTTTTGATCACATAGGCACCGCCGAAGCTTCCGACTATATTCCCGAGACCAAGAAAAAACATCACGTACCCCGCTTGATCAATTGAAAGATAAAAGCGATCTGTCACCCATTTTCCAATGAAAGAAAAGGCGGCAAAGAATCCACACTGAAATAAGAAGTGAGCGAGGAAAGCCCTTCTCGCCATTCGGCTGTTCAATAAGGGGATGTATCTACTGAAAATCGGGGTCTTGGTTTGTTGGCCATGATTTGGTTTCATTTCGGGCAAAGCATAGAAGATGAATACCGCCACCAATAGTGCACATGCACCGATTGTAAAGAAAGGATAATACCAATGGGTTGAGGCAAGCAGACTTCCAATAGGGATGCCGAACGCTTGGGAAGCAGCTAAGCCTGCCATGACGATTCCTGATACTTTGGCTATTTTTGGTGTTGGAAACAGAGCAGGAATCGATGCCCAGACTTGAGGCGCCGTAAATGCTGCGCTGACTCCAGCTAAAAAACGGAATACGAACATCGACCAAAAACTTGTGGCAAAGCCGCATAATATGGTTGAAACCGAGAAGCAGACCATGCCAAAAAGCATTACTTTTTTGCGATCCCATCCATCGGAAAGCGGTCCAGCGATTAATGCGAAAATGGCATAACCTAAAGCATAAGCCCCAACCATCCAACCGGAATATTCCGTTGGGATATGAAATAAGTTCTGAAGCGTGGGGATGAGCGGAGAAATCAAAAACGTATCTGTACCGATAACAAACATGATGAGGAAAAATAAAGTAGTTAATTGGATCATTCTATTCACCCTCTATAGTTAGTTCTATTGTTCAATGATCATTGAACTAATAAATAAAAAAAGAGAATTTCTTTCTACAACGTATCCAGAAATCCGGGTAAGTAAGTTTGAAATGTCTCCAAATCGATGCTCATATACTTCGCTTGAGCTTCTTTTCGTACCTTGATCAATTTCGCCTCCTTTAAAGTACGCAAGTGATACGACGTATTTGATTTCGTAGTATCGCGAATGTGGCCGACCTCTCCACAATTCATCTCATTCTTGCTGATGTATAAAGCTCGAATGATGTCCAATCTTGTTTCATCAGCTAACGCCTTAAATATTTTGACTCTGAGCTCATCATTTATCACTTTTTGAGTTGTCATAAAACCATTGTACTAATTTACCGCTGCAAATCAAGTCTTTAGATAATTACCACCATATTCTCCGATTTTAAGAAATGTTGTTTTTGGAATCCTGATATTTGCGAAGGAGAACCGCCTAATGGCGGTTTTTTCGATTACCTTTGTATGCATATTTATATATACTCATGCACTTTCTCACTAATCGTGAAAATATTACTAATCGATTATGAAAAAATGTTGATGCATCAAGGTGTGTTTTCATAATTAATGAGAGGAGCTCCTTTAGTAAACGCCGGATATAATGCATATTTCAGTATTAGTGAGAATTAGCGCAAAACCGGGCATATTTATCAGGCCCCAGCTCGACTAGACCAATTGGGTCTCTTTTCGACAATAAGCCCTCGCGTTGTTTCAGCAACGATAGAAATCAGGTGGTTTGGGTTCAAATTGACAATATTCCGCTCCCTTGTCGAATCCAGGCCAAGAATGGTCCTACAGAAAAGAATGGCGTCCACAGAACGAACCTCCCGTGCCCATAATATTATTCTAATACTGAGGAGCGCCCCTTTTCTTAAGATTTGGATTAACTTAACATTAGACAGTCTTTGAAAATTTTCTTTATAATGGTTGAGCTTGTATGGCCATACATAGTTAAAAGGGATAATTGCGGAGGATGTTAAAGTGAATAAAATTAAAGGGATTGCCATAGTAATTTGCAGTCTAGTAGCAATTTTACTATTTGGGTTTTCACCTGATTCATCAAAAGATTTAAGTATGGAGATGGAAAAAAACAAAAATTTCCAAATGGAAAAAATGCCGACAAAACCCGAAGTAGTCAAAGAAAAATTTAATGTAGCTTCAAAGAATCTTGACTCAAGCAAATTGAAACTAAATCTTCATATAAAAAAGACTAAAGATGGTAAGGGACTGATCGTGGACGGTAATGGTGTCCTTAAGATCGATAATGATACTTATCCCTTTATAATTGAAGAGAACGGAGAAGGTGTATCATCTAGTATCGGGCAGGCTGAGGTTAACGGTCAGACTTACTATAAAGGAATCCTTCAGGGGCATATAAAAAATAAAAAAAGTAACGATATAATTTCAATCGTTTCCTATTTCACTGGAGATATGAAGCAACAAGTAAGTAATGTAATAGTTGGTACGATGGGGAACGATGTATACATGTCTTTTGGTGATAATTCTTTTCTTACAAAGCAATTAAATGAAGAAATCGAAAAGAAATTCCAGGAGGCAAATCAATGAAGAGAATAGGTAAGATCTTTTTTTCCACAATCACAGCTCTTTTTGTCATATACGGAATGAGTGCAACTGGGTATGCCGCAAACGAAAGTTCTACTACTAAAATGGTAACAAAAGGTTGGAATAAAACGACAGTCTCAAGTAGTGGAACTTCTTATGGGAATGATATTGCTGACGTAACTGTTAGTGCTCAATACGATTCAACATCTCAAATGGGTACAGTACGGGTTCGCGGTTTTTCTCATGTTGCTCCAGTAAAAGAATATTTTGAGCCACGTAATCCAGGCTATTTGGTTGTTGGTGGTGTTCGTAAAGTTGAACTTACGACGGGTGATGATACAGTTAATCACGATTCCTACTTTAATGTATACAATACTGACCCTGGACCATCTTCGACTTCAGGGGGAGCTTCTCAATGGTGGACGATAGCTTACGATATCATTAGTATGGCTGGTGTGCCAGATAATGTAATTTCTGCGATAGTTAATACTTTAAATGAAAATGGTCCGGGGGTAACAGTAAACCAATCCTCAGCATATTGGAGAAATGTAACCCAAAGTTCAGGGAATTTTTCAACAGACCATTTTCCGGATTCAAGGGTAGATCTTGGAGTTGAAAATCCCACAAAAAACCCCGACTACTATACGGAGAATTCTGTAAAGGGGATGCAAGCAAAATTTTGGTTCAACTTAGGGCGCAGTTCAACTTATTATCCGATGAGATCTTCTGCTTATATTACTTATCACGTTGCTACCGCGGATGAATACAACTATTACCAATGGGCACCTGTCGCTCAAGTAACGCAAAAGTGGCAAATAAATGCTCAATAGTTTTACTATGGATTAATATCAACTACTTTTAAGAAAGGAGAGAAATTTTGAGAAAATATATTAGTGCGATCCTCCTTATTTTATTAATTGTGTCAATTTTCTTTAATGTTTCAATGTTGTATCAAGATTACAAATCCACTCCAAATAATGGTGAAATTAAAGGTTCCTACGAGTTGTTTATGGTTGACATTCGTGCTGCGCAAACAAGTATAAATACCTATTTCGAGGAAACGGATGAAAAAAAGAAACAACTGGCGCTATACGACTTGTTAAGTTCCACTTACAAGATGGATTCGGATTTAAAACTACTAGATGTTAAAAGTAAATTGTTATACAAAAGGGGGTTATCCCCTCTTCCCAGCTTTACTTCAGATTTTGTAATAACTTCCTCACGATTATTTACTAGTTATACAATGGAAGGTAAAGATATAACTGATGATGCCAAAAAGTACAAATCCTACATTGATGATTTAAATAATGTGTTAAAGGATACAACCATGCAAGACAAGAAGTCCACCAAAGAAGTTTTCGACAAAGTAGATCATTACGCCAAAGAACATTTTCCAATGTATTAAATCTAAAATAGATATCATTTAAATCATGCCTCTTCTGCTATGGAAGTCTCACCCTTCCTTACAGAAGAGGTTTTTATAGGTCAAGTTGCTTACTCCTATACATAGTATGTTCGTCTTTTACTTTGACTAGAATACTTTAAACGTAATTCTTCATCCCTTTAACCAATTATATTATCAGGAGATCCGAATCAGGCAAAAGTACGCACTAACGATACCACCAACACCCTATTGACCTCTCCCCAATTCACGTCTATAATTAGTACCAGATACTAATACTTGATATCAACAAATTGGCCTTATTTTTTTAATTTCTTAATATACACCCCATCCCTTATACCCTAAAGAACTCATCTTTTACTAAAAGGAGCGATTGATCATGAACCTTACGGTTTCGACAGCCCGCATTACGGCTATTGGCAGCTATGTTCCAGAAAAAAAATTGACGAACGCGGATCTGGAGCAAATGGTGGATACGAGCGACGAGTGGATCGTCCAGCGGACCGGTATGCGTGAGCGGCGGATTGCCGGTGAGAACGAATACTCCTCCACAATGGCTTATAAAGCCGTGGAAGACTTGGTCAGCCGTTACGGTCAGGACTTGACCGACGTGGACTGCATCATCGTGTCGACGACGACGCCGGATTACGCTTTTCCGAGCGTGGCCTGCCAAATTCAAGGGTACTTTCACATCCCCAGCACTGCGGCATTTGACCTGAACGCCACCTGCGCTGGCTTCACCTATGCGCTGCATATGGCCAACGGCCTGATTACATCCGGTCTGCACCGGAAGGTCCTGGTAGTCGCGGCCGAGACTCTGTCCCGCGTAACGGATTATACGGATCGGTCGACCTGCATCCTGTTCGGCGATGGAGCCGCGGCCGTTCTGGTCGAGAAGGATGAGCAGCGCCCAAGCTTTATCGCGGCCCATCTGGGCACGAACGGCGAAGGCGGCATCCACGTCTATCGCACGAACCTTTCCAAAACGATGAATGGTGAGGATCTGCTAACGAGCGAGAAAATGGTCCAAAACGGACGGGAAGTCTACAAATGGGCGACGCGCACCGTGCCTCAGGGCGTAGAAACTTTGCTGGAGCAGGCGGGAATGACGGCCGGCGACGTGAATTGGTTCGTTCCGCACAGCGCCAATTTCCGCATGGTCGAATCCATCTGCGAAAAAGCCGGCATCCCCGTGGAAAAGACACTGACCAGCATGGAGTATTACGGCAACACGTCTTCGGTTTCGATCCCGTTGGCTCTCCAGCTGGGACTGAACGAAGGCAAGCTGCAGAACGGAGATACACTGCTGCTGTACGGATTCGGCGGCGGCTTGACCCACGCCGGACTGATCCTGAAATGGGATTTGGATGACCGCGGTTGATCAGCGGCAAAGCGTATGACGTAAATGTTTAAAGGGCTTCCGACCATGTCGGAGGCCCTTTTTTCCATAAATTCTTTAATGTTTTGAGCCTCACTCCTGCGACCTTTACGGCCAGCATTTTGCAAAGTACAATAAGAACAACTCATTGATCTGATGGATGCAACATTTCGACGCATCAAAAAAATCGATGATTAGGTCATAAACAGGTATACAACTACACTTAAATGCAATTTGAATACAATCCAACGACAAAGGTGGGAAAAGGATGAATCTGCACGCATTGCGCGTATTCGCGGAGGTGGCTAGTACGGGAAGCGTGACCCGGGCCGCCGGCAAGCTGCTGCTCAGCCAGCCTGCAGCCACCGCCCAGCTGCGGAATCTGGAGCAGGAGCTCGGGATGAAGCTGGTAACCTCCAAGGGGCGCTCCATCCAATTGACGCCAGCCGGCGAGCGGCTGGCTGCCCGGGCACGGCAGCTGTTTTCGCTGGAATACGAGATGGAGCGGGAAATGAACGCACTCAAAATCGGGCTCGAAGGCAGCCTCCGGATCTGCGCCACAGATCTGCCTGGCCGGACGGTGCTTCCCGCTTGGATCGTCCGCTTCAAGCAGCAGTATCCGAAGGTGCATGTCCAGTTGACCCGGGGCAGCTCCCGTATCGCAATGGAGCGGCTGCTCGACCATTCGGTGGACATCGCGCTCATCTGCGGTGAGGGTCATAAGAATTCCGGTTTGGAATACATCACACTCATGGAAGATGAGCTGATCTTCATCGCCCACCCGGACCACCCCTTAGCGGGTGCCGCCACTACGCTCCAAGAGCTGATGGCAACCGCCTTTATCCTCCGGGAAGAAGGCAGCTATACCCGCAGGAAGCTCTTCTCCCTCTGCGATGCCTACGAAGTACCGAAGCCGCGAACCGGGATCTGCATTGAAGGGATGCATGAAACGATTGAAGCCGTCAAATCGGGATACGGCGTTTCTTTTGTGCCCTCCCTTGCGGTAGCCCGGGAGCTCAGATCCGGCTAGCTGGCGGAGGTGCGCGTTCCCGGGATGCGCGTCAAGGACCCGATCCGGCTGTACACCCGGATTGGCGAAGAGCCTCTGGCGCCGGCGGCTAACTTTATGGCCATGGTTGCACCGCCGCTATCCCAGGTCGGATCATAAATCATCAATTATTTTGATGATACTGCTTGATATATATATTGGATTTATACTCAAAATCTCATTATGCTGAAAGCACAGCACGGTCATGAAACCGCTGTGGAGAAGGCATGGATGAGATTTTTGTTTTTCAGACCGATATCCCAAAGGAGGCACAACCTATGACATCAACACTGTTCACAACATATCAAAGCGCGGTCAAAACCCGACTGGAAGAAATGAAACGCACGGCCGAAGCTGCCATCGGGCAGCTCGAGGATTCTGCCCTTGCTTGGGCCCCGGAACCCGGTTCCAACAGCATCACCGTGATCGTCAAGCACATGAGCGGGAATATGATTTCCCGATGGACCGAACCGTTTACCACCGACGGGGAAAAACCGGACCGAAACCGCGATGCGGAGTTCATTCATGAAGAGCTCGACCGCGCAGCCCTGCTGGATCGCTGGGAACATGGCTGGAGCCTGTTCCTGGGACAAATCGCCGCGCTCCGGGAGGAGCAGCTGCTGACGGAAATCACGATCAAAGGCCGGTCCGTCACCGTCATCGAGGCCATTGAAAAAAGCCTGTACCATAACGCATACCACATCGGCCAAATCATTTATATCGCCAAGCAGTACCGCAAGGATCAATGGGTCAGTTTGTCGTGATCCGTGGGCGGCGGTGTCTTTCAAAACAGGGGCATGCTGGCATGCCTCCCTGTTCCTTTCCATACCGCACGAATTAAAGCAGCACATTCACTAGGTGGGCATACCCGAAACACTTACGGTTACGGCGGCGCTTCCCGCGCTGTTTGGCAATTTTTGCACCCTCAAAGTTCATGACAATAATTGTCACTATTAAGCGATACAATAGCAGCAAGAACACCCTCTCTAAAACCACGAAGAAGGAAAGGAGAAGTAAATATGAAACTTACTGCGTTGTTTTTTCTGATCATGTTTATGATAGGGACGGATACCTTCCTCATCTCCCCGATGATTCCAACGCTTCAGGACCTGTACAGCGTCCCCACGGGAATGTCCGGCTGGATGATGGGCTCCTACACGCTAGGCGCCGCGGTCTTCGCCTTGATTGCCGGCCCGCTCTCGGACGGTCTGGATCGGAAAAAGGTCATGCTGCTCGGACTGCTGGGCTTTGCGGTATCCACCGCGCTGTGCGGAATCGCCGCAGACTTCTGGATGATGTGCCTATTCCGGCTGCTCGCCGGGATCAGCGCAGCTTTTGCCGCACCGCAGGTGTGGGCATCCATCCAAACGCTGCTGCCCGCAGAGAAAAAGGGCAAGGCGATGGGGCTTGCCTATGCAGGTCTCGCGGTATCCCAAGCGTTCGGCGTTCCGATCGGCAGCTGGCTGGCCGCAGCCCGCTGGTCCCTCCCCTTTTTCGCGATCGGAGCCCTGTCCCTGCTGCTTGCCGGCGCCGCCTTTTTCATCCTGCCTTCCATGAAGCCGCAATCGAATGCCGTTTCATCGCGGCAGGCCTTCTGGCGCAGATATGCACCGCTTCTCGGAAGCGGCAGGGCTAGAGGCGCCTTCCTGGCTTATTTCCTGATCCATCTGGGCAGCAATGCCGCGTTTGCGTTTTTGGGCAAATGGTCCGCGGAACGCTTTCACCTTCCCGTTGACCAGATCGGGACGATCATGATTTTCCTCGGCGTGGGCAATTTGGCCGGCAGTCTCGTCAGCGGATATGTCAACAACTTGTGGACGCCGTCCAGGATTGTGGCCGCTGCGGTGCCGCTCCTGATGATCGGCTATGCCGCGCTCCCGCACCTGCCGTCTTTCATGGCTGCGTCGGTCATGTATTTCGCCATCTTTTTCATCCTGGGCATTCTTTTCCCGATGATTATGGGCGTCCTGAACAGCCTGAATCCGTCGCTGCGGGGGACGATTTCAAGCACGGCTACGGCGACGATGAACGCCGCCACGACGGTCGGCGCCTCCCTTGCGGGCCTGCTGTACGCCGGATCGGGCGGGTATGCGGCCGTCGGCCTGTTCTCGGCCTGCTGCTTCGCCGCATCCCTGCTTATCTTTGGCACGAGCCGCGTGCTGGCGAAAGAGCCGGTACCGCAGGTGTAAAAAGCTATCCACGCACATTCTAAACATCCATGCCCCTTTCAACGGAAGTTTTTCTTAAGTGACATAAGAAAATCCTTGTCTCTGAAGCTTATGCTCCCTTATATCTAAAAAAGCCCCGCCGACCCTGTCGGCGAGGCTTGCTTTCTTTTACAACGAAACCTAACAGCAAGGGTAAGAACAGGAAGAAGCAAGGGCATAAATGAACCAATCCGGTCGTCCTAAGCTCGATGCTATAGATCAACCCATACTACGCCCTAGCCTCACGCCCCGGACAATGCTGGACTCGGCTGCTGGACGGTCACCCGGTATATGCCGGATCCCAGCTCCAACTTCAGCGTTCCAGCGTCGTCTTCCTTGGCGCTCAGCACACCCGATGCCTGATCCGCCGGCTGCCCATTGACCTGCGTTGTAGCGATCGAGGCGCCCGGCAGTTCGGCCTCAGCGGTCGTGTTCGGCGGAATTTCGAATTCGTAGGACGCCAGCGGGCTGTCCCCGTCCCCGTCCACGTCCGTCAAGCTCCATTCGCTCCGGATCGTGCCGTACATCGAATCCAGCGCAGCTTTGGCATAAGACAGCGCCGAGTCCGTCCGCGGACGAAGCCGGATCCGCTTGTAACCCGGTCCTTCAGCTTCATTCAAATCCAGCCCCGCCACGGCCCGGTACAGCCAGTCGCCGATGGCGCCGAAGGCGTAGTGGTTATACGAGTTCATGTCATCGCTCCAGAACGAGCCGTCCGGCTTGATCCCGTCCCAATGCTCCCAGATCGTGGTCGCTCCCTGCTTGACCGAATACAGCCAGGACGGGTAATCCTCCTGCATCGCCAGCTTTACGGCCAGGTCGTGGTAGCCGTTCTCCGTCAGCACATGGCACAGATACGGCGTACCGACGAATCCGGTGGTCAAATGGTGGTTCTGTTCCTTGACGTACTCCGCCAGCGTAGCGGCCATCCGGCGCTGAACCTCCCCTTCCACCAGCCCGAACATCAGCGGAAGGATCATGGCGGTCTGCGTATGCGCGGCCAGCCTTCCGCCCGGTGTGACGAACTCGATCAGGAACGCCTCGGCCACCTTTTCGTACAGCTGGCGGTAAGCGGCGGCATCCTCGGTACGCCCGAGAACTTCGGCGGTCTTTACGAACAGGGAGGTCGAATATGCATAGAAGCAGGTGGCGATCAAATCCCTCGGCGTCGCCCCGACGTAGCTGCCTTCCTTCGCGTCAAGCGCCAGCCAGTCGCCGAAATGAAACCCGGTATTCCACAAATATTCGTTGTCTCCTTGGGCGCGGATATGGTCGACCCATGCCTTCATGCTGTCATATTGTTCCTCCAGAATCCGCTTGTCGCCATAACAAAGATAGATCGTCCAAGGGCAAATGACGGCGGCATCTCCCCACGCTGCGGACGAGCAGGCGTTATCGTCGAGAACCTGCGGTATGACATGCGGCACGCCGCCATCCTCCCGCTGGTCGGCCTTCAGGTCGTGCAGCCACTTGGAGAAAAACGGTGCCACGCCGAAATTAAACGCGGCGGTCCGCACAAACACCTGAGCGTCCCCGGTCCATCCCAGCCGCTCATCGCGCTGCGGGCAATCGGTCGGAATGTCCAGGAAGTTGCCCCGCTGGCCCCACTCGATGTTATGCTGCAGCTGGTTCAACAGCTCATGCGAGCACTCGAACCGCCCTGTCTGCGGCATATCCGTGTGCATGACACGGCCTGTAAACCGGTCCGGATTCAGCGGTTCGGCATCCGGCCAGCCCTCGACCTTCACATAACGGAAGCCCTGGAAGGAGAAATGAGGCTCATACGTTTCCTCACCGCCGCCTTTGCAGATATACGTTACGGACTGCTTGGCCTTGCGGAGATTGCCCGTGTAAAAATTCCCGCGGCTGTCCAGCACCTCTGCGTGCTTTAGCGTAATCGCCGTGCCGGCCGGCAGGTTCAGGCGCATATGCATGCAGCCCACCATGTTCTGTCCCATATCGAGTACGGTATCCCCTTCAGGCGTCCGCAGAACTGTAACCGGTTTCAAATCTTGGATGACCCGCACCGGTTCATTTTCCTGCATGACGAGGATGTCCTTGGCGTGATCCAGCTTCACCATCCCTGTCCAGTCTGCATCATCAAACCCGGGCTGGCTCCAGCCGCCCGCCTCCAGCCGCGCATCATACGTTTCGCCGTGGTAAATTTCCGACATGCGTACCGGACCGGTCGACGCTTTCCAGGAAGGATCGCTTCCGATGATTTCTGTACTGCCGTCCGCATATTCAAGATGCAGCTGAAGCAGCAGCGCCCGCTGGTCACCATACAGGTTGCGATGGTTCTCCCAAGCCAAATTGCCCTTATACCATCCGTTGGCCAGCGCCGCACCGACGGCATTGTCAGCCCGGGATCGGATCAGGTCGGTGACGTCATAGGCCTGAACCTGCAGCCGGTGCCGGTAGCTGGTCCAGCCCGGTGTGAATGCCCAGTCGCCCACCCGCTCGCCGTTCAGCTCCAGCTCATAGAAGCCAAGGCTTGTCGCGTATATTCGTGCCTTCCGGACGTCCTTACTCACATGGAACGCTTTGCGAAGAAGGAACTCTTCCTCTGCCTGGGGATCGATCATTCCCGGTTCGGGCGTAATCCAGTCCGCACTCCAGTCCGACGTCCGCAACAGCCCCATTTCAAAATAGGACGTGTCGCTCCATTCCGACTCCTGCCCCTGCTGGTCCCACACTTTGACGCGCCAGCTGCAGCGTTGTCCAGACTGAAGCGCGGCACCCGCATATTCGACAAGCACCGATTGGTCAGAGTCCACGACGCCCGTGTCCCAGATCAGATGATCCCCGGCAAAATCCCCTTCCTCTCCCGCCACCTGAAGATGATAAGCCGACTGCAGCACATGCATCCGGCCGGACGTGAGCTGCCAGCTGAAGCGGGGACGCTCCGTGCCGAGCCCAAGCGGCTCGCTGCGGTATTCGCAGGTCAATTTCGTAATGCCTAGCGTTGACATAGACTTCCCTCCCGTTTTTTGCGTTGGATGCTAACCAGGGTCTTTGGCCATGTGTTTCAAGAAAAACGTCAATCGACGTACCTTCACAGAAGACAGACCGCGTTTAAAGGTAATTTTTCTTGCAATATCAGGATGCAATGCCTCTGGCGTTTATACTTGCTGATATTATAAAAAAGGCTGCTTGGCGATACAGGCGGTGATCTGGACGAAAATATAGGCTGATCTGGACTTATCGCGAATGATCAACTAGGATAGGAGCAAAGGTTGATTTTCAGAAAATCCACCATCGAGGGGAGAAGGCAAGTGAGCATAAAACGAAGCCAGGCCTTGCTGCGGATGGACGCTTTTTTCGAGCCGGGGGTGCCCTTCTACGTCAACCGCGTGTCCGAATCGTTCGATATGCTGGAACACTCTCACGAGTTTGTGGAGCTGACCTATGTCAGTGAAGGGTCGGGTGTCCATTATATCGGCGGGGAAGCCTGGCCGGCCGAGCAGGGCAGCCTGTTTCTCATCCCGGTCGGACTCTCGCATGTATTCCGGCCGAAAACCCCGCGGAAGGACCGGCAGCTGGTCGTGTACAACTGCATCTTTCCGGCCGATTATCTCCGGGAGCTTGAAGCTGCTTTTCCGCGCGATCGGGAGGTGTTCGCCGCCTTTCTGGAACCCGATATGCCGTGGCTGGAAATCAAGGATCAGAGCGGCGAGTATCATGCCTTATTCCGTGAGCTTTACCGGGAATATGCCGGCCGAAGCCCCGGCTGGCTGCTGCTGCTGACCTCGCTGCTGGTCCGCGTGCTGACCGGCCTGTACCGGCACCGGCTGCAGCTGGATCCGCCAGCCGTCAGGCGCCAAGGCTCGTTGACGATCAACGAATCGATCGCTTATATGGAGCGTCACTTCGCCTCCGATTTGCGGCTGGGCGAGCTGGCGGCGCAGGCCAGCCTCAGCCCGAGGCATTTCAGCCGGCTGTTCACCCGCCAGACGGGAATGAGCTTCACCGCCTATTTGCAGGGCATCCGCATGGACGCCGCCTGCCGTATGCTGATCGAAAGCGACGGCAGCGTGAGCGAAATCGCCGCCCGGGCCGGGTACAGCGATTTGAAGTTTTTTCATCGGCTGTTCAAGCAAAAGACCGGTCTCACGCCCAGGCAGTACCGACAGCGGTGGAAGGGCTGAGAGACGGGTGTCAACTGGAATTCATTGAATAGTTAGCAGAGGCCCCGTACCTCCCTTTTCAAAGCGTTATTACCGTAACATTCCAGGGTACAAAAAAGCCTCCTCAAGAGAGGGGGCTGAAGTACTTCATTAACCTTTTACTTTTATTTTCCTCCGGTAACCCGAATCAATTCGCCGTTAATATTCCCGTTTGCCTCAGACCCGAGAAAGACGACCAGGTTCGCGATATCCTCAGGTGCGCTATGTTTGCGCGTAGGCACGTTCTCCCGCTCTTTCTCGATCATCTCCGCCGGAAAAATCGCTAGGGCTTTCTCCGTCATCGTCCAGCCCGGCATCACCACATTCGTCAGGATTCCGGCGGGTCCCAGCTCTTTGGACAACGTCGCCGTCAAACCGTGCAGACCGGCCTTGGCCGCTGTATACGCCCCGCCTCCAGCCATGCCGTCCTCAGCCAGCTCCGAAGAGATATTGATGATCCTTCCCCAGCCGGATGTCCGCATCAATGGCAGCACTTTCTGAATGGTATAGTAGTATCCCTCAAGATTTGCGCGTATGGTTTGTCTCCAACCGCTTGCATCCGTGTCTTCAAAGGCCAGGCCCATGACGCCGCGGTCTCCCCACAGAACAGCATTGTTAACGAGTACCTGAATACCTCCCCACGTCTCGGCAATCTGATGTACGGCTTGATCCATGGAACGATCGTCCGTTAAATCATAATGAACTGCAATGGCCTCTGCGCCATGGCTTCTGATTTTCTCTGCCGTACGTTCCGCCGCTTCCCGCCCGCTCGCATACGTAACGGCAACCTTGGCCCCTTCCAAACCGAATTTTTCAGCCGTCGCCGCTCCGATTCCGCTTGAGCTTCCAGTGATGACTACAACCTTGTCTCTAAGTCCCAGATCCATCCCGATCTCTCCTTTATAAATGAAAATGAATCATAAATTGAGCTCTATTTTATTTAGTTACTTAAATCTTTAGTTATCCTAAATATATATCCAAAAGAAAAACGTCACGAATCTCGATGCGTGCTTGCATCCCCGATTCTCCGACGCTTCCTGCCGGCTGTCCTTGATGGCAACCGCCAGGATACCTCTGATGCCTCCGCTGCTCTGCTACCTCTGTTATCCCCGCTACCTTCGCTCTCCGCTACCTCTGTTATCCCTGCTACCTTCGCTGCTCTGCTACCACTGTTATCCCTGCTACCTCCGCTATCTTCGATACCTTCGCTTATTCCGAATCATTCTCAATAAATAATGAATGCAAGTCTTTCCCTCGATCCTCTCCTCCTTCCATCACGCCGTTGTGGATCTTTCTCAGCCAAACAAGCATCAATGCGCTCTCCTCCGGGGTCAGCTGCTGTTGGATTCGTTCTTCGATGTCCTCCACGATACCGCCGCAAACCTGTTCTAACGACCGGCCGGCGTCCGTAAGAAATATACGCTTCACCCTGGCATCCTCTGCATCCTGTTTACGGATAACCCAGCCTCCCTTGACCAGCGGATCCAGCAGGTTGGTCAGCGAAGCTGGCCGAATGCGAAGCCGCTCATGCAGCTCTTTCTGGGTCAGCCCATCCCCGACGTTCCACAGTTGGACAAGGACCCCAACCTGCGAAGTGGTAATGCCATACTGGGCCAACCGCTGATCGTAAAGCCTGCTGGTCTCCCGGAAAATTAGTTTGATCCAGTACCCGATATTGTTTTGATATGAGTGCGACATTTATTTAGTCTCCCTAAAAATATATTAAACTCATCGTCGTCTGTCAATATTTCTTTAATACACCAACAGTTTAGCACAAACAGGCGGTTCAGACACAACCATGCAGGTCTCATTTCGCAGTGACGATCCTGCGCCTTTTTAAATGCCTCCCCAAACAATCCGATCCAGTTTCCTTAAAATGATATTACCGTTCATTCGCCCCGGACCCGCAAAAAACGACCTGGTTTCACGTGGCCATCTCCCTTCATTTCTCCCCTAACACCCGACTGTATTTTGGAAACGGAATGGTCTAGAATGGCATGTAGACTTACATTTCCGTGAACTATCGCTTATGGCTGTTCCACCCGCAGCTTAACACAGCATCTTCAGAGTTCACCCATCATTCCAAAGGAGAAACGCCTGCCATGACGATCCAATCCGTTTTCCGCCGGGCCAACCAAATCTGTAACCGCGAACTGACCCGGCTGGAGGAAGCCGGCCTGTCCATCGCCATTATGTACTGGGGGTTTATGCCCACGCACTATGACAATTCCATGCACCGCCACTCCTTCTTTGAAGCCTGTTACGTTGTGGACGGCGAAGGCGCATACATCGAACAAGGCAAAGAATACCCGCTGAAGAAAGGCACCGCATTCCTGTCGCTGCCAGGCGTCTGGCACCAGATCCAAAGCGAGACGGGTCTTACGCTCGTCTATGCCGCTTTTGAGGTGGATGAAAAGCATACCGGGAGCCCATACCTGGAGGCTTACCGGCACTTGGCCGAGCATGGGCAGCCGGTGGTGGACGGTGCGGACGAGCAGCCCGCCGGGCATTTGTGGGATGCGCTCATTTCTATGTTTTTGACTCCAAAACCGGCCCTCCAACCGGTACTCAGCCACGTCTCGATGTCGCTGATGCTGTCCATCCTCTCCCTGCACGGAACACAGCAGCAGGATACGCCGGACGCCGGTTCGGATGTGGCAGCCGCCGAAGAGAACTCACTGTTCCGGCAGGTCAAGCTGTTCATTGACGACAACCTGGGCGAAGAGCTCACACTCGCCTTGGTTGCCGGGCACCTGCATATTTCGTCACGCCATTTAACGAGGTTGTTTCAGGCCAACCTGAGCCAATCGTTCGTCCATTATATTCAGGAACGCCGGGTACGCCGGGCTTCCCAGCTGCTGCTTCAGAGCGACCTGCCCGTCAAGGACATCGCATCGCAGTGCGGCTTTCAGTCGGTCCATTATTTCACACGAATATTTACCCGCCGGCTCGGTGTATCCCCCGCGAAATTCAGACGTTCCCAGTTCACCGAAGGGCGTTCGGGCAAAGAACATTTCCCTCCGAACATGTCCTGATTGTACAAAAGCTGTTCTGGATCGTTTAAAGACGCTTCCTCTCCCTCGTCTTACAATGTTACACATAACGACAGACAAGAGGGAGGAAGCACCCATGACTGCATCAGTACCCCCATCCTTTAATCCGTTCCCCGTCAATTCCATTCCCGTTCACAGCCTCGAGGAACCTTCTCTTATTCTGGACGGCTTCTCTAAAGATTACGATACCTTAATGGGCCGGCTGACCGCCATGTACAAAAATCACGGCGGAGAGGCTTTTGTCGTCGCGATCGATGCGGCGAACGGAGCCCAGTATGGCCGCTGGGTGAACCGGCTCCGCACTTACTGCGAGGAAGATGACATTCCCTGGATCGGAATCGATACTGCCCGTTATATGAAGAAACCGGATGATCTTCTGCGGCAGTTTCATCCCTATCTGACCGATAACCGCGCGTTTGGCAGAATCGCCGCCGACGTTTCGGAAGACAGCTATTTTCAGGAAGGAGCCGGGAAAAAGTGGCTCCATGACGTTCAGCAGAAGCTGAGAATCTGCAGCGAAGCGGTCAAAGCCGGCGAAACTCCGATTCCGATGGTCGTGACCGCCGGTCCCGGGGCGCTCTTCCTCTGCCCCTCTCCGGATGTTTCCGTCTACTGCGACCTGTCCAGGGAATATCAGCAGAAGCTCCACCGGATGGGCATGGGCAGTCTCGGCCTAGGCGAAAGCGCCGATCCGGTGGAGACATACAAACAGGCCCTGTTCCTGGAATGGCCCGTGTGGGAGAACTATCGGAATCGGCATCTGTATGATTTCGATGTGTATATCGATATGAATCAGCCGGAATCTCCGGCCTGGGCTACCCTCCCGGCGCTCAGGGAGCTGCTGGCCGCCGCCGCCCGACGCCCGTTTCGGGTCAAGCCGTTCTTCGCGCCGGGCATATGGGGCGGGCAGTACCTGAAGGAGCTGTGCGGACTGCCTGAAGATTGGCGCAACTGCGCTTGGGCATTCGAGCCGATCGCCCCGGAGAATACGCTGTTGATCGAAGCAAACGGCTGCGTCATCGAAGTGCCGTTTCCGCTCCTGCTTACCTCCCACCCGGAGGAAATCATAGGAGGGCGCAACGTGGAGCTGTTCGGGGATTATTTTCCGATCCGCTTCGATTACCTGGATACGATCGACGGCGACAACCTGTCGCTGCAGGTCCATCCGCAGCAGGCATACATCGAGCGGACGTTCAACGAAACGATGACGCAGCAGGAATCCTATTACATTATGGAGCAAAAGCCGGGGTCCTCCCCCATCGTCGCCTTGGGCTTCCGGGAGGGAACGGGCGGCAGCGACCTGCTTCAGGCGGTGGATCAGGCCCATGAGACGCGGCAGCCGCTGGACATCGGTCAGTATGTTAACGTATGGGAATCCCGCAAAGGGGATCTTTTTCTGATCCCGCCGGGCGCCGTCCATTTTTCCGGCAGGGACAATCTCGTGCTCGAAATATCGTCCACCACCTGGTGGTTTACCTTTAAAATTTACGATCACCTCCGCCTTGACCAGGACGGCCTGCCCCGCCCGATCAACCGGGACCATGCGGAGCAGAACATGATCGACGCTTTCGACACCACGTATGTCCGTGAGCATCTGATCGCACAGCCGAAGATCAGCCGCGTGCAGGGAAACAGCACCGAGGAGCTGCTCGGCGAGCGGGACGACCTGCTGTTCCAGGTCAAGCGGCTGCGTCTGGACGGGCCGTGGGAGGATCATACCGAAGGCGGTTTTGTCATGTACAACCTGGTCGAGGGGCAGCGCGTCCGTCTGATTCCGGAACGCGACGAGGAAGCCGCCGTGGAATGGGGGTATGCAGAAGCCTACATCGTTCCCGCCTCGATCGGCGGCTACCGGCTCGAGCCGGTTGGCCCCGGGCCCTGCACCTTGATCCGCGCCCAGGTTTCGCCGGGCTGGAATACGCCGCTCCTTCCGCACCACTGGAAGCCCGGTGAGCGGGCATGAGCGGGACCCCCGGCAAAACGCCGGCTGGGACGGTCGTCACACTGGCCATCGACGCCGGCGGAACCTTCATGAAAGGCGGCGTGCTGGAGAACGGGATCCTTCTGGCCGAGCCGTATCTGGAGCAGCCTTCACGCTCCGAAGCGGATGCCGCAAGCTTCATCGCCCATTTCGCCAGCCTGATCATCCGGCTTGCCGGAGCATACATGAAGGGAAGCGGCACCCCGGAGCACGATGTGACGTTTCGCATCGGGACGGCTTTTCCGGGCCCCTTCGATTATGATCGCGGCATCAGCCGCATCCGGGGGCTTGGCAAATACGAGCAGCTGTACGGCGTGCCCGTAGGTGAGCTGCTCAAGAAGGAGCTTCGCCGCCGCGCCGGGCTGCCGGGCAGCGCCTTATGGATGCGGACACTCGCGGAAGCAGACATTGCCTTCGGCAACGATGCCGTCCTGTTCGGCATGGGCGCCGCCAAGCGCTACCCCGGCGAGCGGCTGCTCTGCCTGACCTTGGGCACCGGTCTCGGCTCGGTCTTCATGGACCGGGGACTGACGGTCAGCGGCTCAGACGGCGTGCCCGAGAGCGGCATGCTGTATGCCGAGACGTTCGAGGGCGCGCCGGTCGACGGCCAGTTTGGCAGGCGCGGCGTGCTGGCGCTGGCGGACGCGCTCCAGGCCCGGCGGCAAGGCGATGATGTCATCGACCTTGCCGCCGCGGCCGCCCGGGGCGAGGCTGCCGCCCTCCGGGTCTGGCGCACCTACGGCGAGCGGCTCGGACGGATGCTGCGCCCGTATGCCGCCAGCTTTAGGCCGGACCGCCTGATCCTGGGCGGCCAGATTGCCAAAAGCCTGCCGCTCTTCGGCGCTTCCCTTACGGACGCGCTGCTCCCGGTACGGCTGCCAGTGCTGTATGAAGACGATCTGCTGCGGCTGGTCTTTTACGGAGCCGACATGCTTTTTGACTAATACGGATCCTTTTTCCCTACATCGGCTTTCGCTGGAAGGCCAATACAACTCTCCCCTTAAGGAGGATATACGATGACACTAGAACAACAGTTAAAACAGGCCGACGCGCCGCTGCCCGCCCGTAAATGGACGATTTACGCCATTCACCATTCCCACACCGACCTCGGCTATACCGATCGTCAAGAGAAGATCGAGCAGTACCATGTCGATTTCATCCGCCAGGCGCTGCGGATCGCCAATGCCGCTCATACAGGTGCCAAACCCGAATGGAAAGGCTTCTGCTGGACGTGCGAAACGTTCTGGGCGGTGGAGCAGTTTCTGAAGGCGGCTTCGCCCGAGGAGCAAAAATCGTTTGCCGAAGCCGTCCTCCGCGGCGACCTCGAGCTGTCCGGCACCTATCTGAACATGACGGAGCTGCCGGACGAACAGCTGCTCAGCAGCCTTCACAGCAAAGCCCAAGCCTACGCCGCCTCCATTGGCAGCCGTGTGGACAGCGCCATGACCGCAGATATCAACGGGTACGGCTGGGGGTATGCCGACAGCCTGCTGAATCATGAAATCGAGCATTTGTTCAGCTGTATCCATACGCATCACGGCATGTACGCCCTTGGCCGCAAGCAGGCTCCTTTCTGGTGGGAAACGCGCGACGGCCGCCGCCTTCTCGTCTGGAACGGGGAGCATTATATGATCGGCAACGAGCTGGGCCTGTGCCCTGGAGCGCTCGGTAAATACATGATCCGCGACGAGTTCAATCACCAGCTGGTGGAACCGGAAGCGATCCATGACGGCATCGCCACGGTCCGCATCCGCCGGTACTTGGCGCAGCTGGAAGCCGAGCAGTACCCGTATGCGTTCGTGCCCGTCATGCTCTCGGGACTCGGTACCGACAACGGCGCGCCGAACAGCCGGATCATCGAATGGATCCAGGCCTGGAACGAGCAGCACGGCGATCGGATTACGATCGAAATGACCAGCCTCAGCGGCTTTTTTGCCCGCCTGAAGCAGGAAGAGCTGGACGAACTGCCTGTCCACCGGGGAGACTGGCCGGACTGGTGGACGGACGGCGTCAGCTCTACACCGATGCATACCCAGGTCTTCCGGGATGCCCAGCGGACGCTCCGCAAGGCGGTCAAGCTGGACCCTGAAGCAAGCGTATTGAGCCGGGCCGAGATCGATGAGACTGAGGAAGCGCTGGCGCTGTATGCCGAGCATACGTGGGGCTACCATTCCTCCATTTATGAACCGTGGCATAAAAACGTCCAGCTGCTGGAGGTCCGCAAGCTGGCGCACGCCGCCGAAGCAAGCCGCCGGGCCTACCGCGCCTTGGACAAGGTGCTGCTGCAGCAGGGCAGTGCCACGCTGTACCCGGATCGGCCGTACCGGTTCCGGGTCAGCAATCTGGCCGGGCGCGAAGTGACGGAGCTCGTCACCCTCCAGCTGGACGGCTGGGAGCCCGGCGCCCTGCGCGAAGGCGTCGAAGTCGTGCGGGAGGATACCGGCGAAGTGCTGCCGCAGCAGTCCGTCCATCCGCACACCATCGTCACCGAGCTCAAGCTGCAGGCGCAGGAAACCTGCTTCCTGCTTCTGCGCCCGCTGGCTCAGGGACGGCAGCAGGGCACGACGACGACCAACACCCGCCTGATCGGAGCAGACCAGGTATACGACATGGACGACATGTTCCAGGGGGCTTCCGGCGCTGCCGGCCATCCGCCGATCCGCATGACCCGGAACGGCCTGGAATCCCCGTTCGTCCGTCTGGCCTGGTCCGACAGCGGCATTCATTCCTGGTTCAACAAGGAACTGGACACCGAGATGCTGCGCAGCGGCAATCCGTACGGTGCGTTCACACCGATCTACGAAGTTACCCGGCCGGCGGATGAGACGGACGCCTCCCAGGTATGGAGCACCCGGGCACGGATGGGCCGCAACCGCAAGGGGCTCCACGCCGAGCGCTCCGCCGGGCGCATTACATCGGTGCGCACCGTGGAGAACGGACCGCTTTATGCAACGGTAGAAATCAAGTACCAGTTGAACGGCTTGTCCTACTTCGCCTTGTTCCTGCGGGTCCATGCCAACCGGAACCGGGTCGACGTGTCGGCCCGCTTCCATAAAGACAGCGTCTGGAGCCCGGAGAACGTCTACCTCTCGCTTCCTTTTACAAGCGGGGACACCTTGCGGGATACGCTGTATGCGGATAAACCGGGAGGCTTGGTGCGTCCGTGGAAGGACCAGATTCCGGGGACCTGCCTCGATTATGCCTGCGTCCAGGAAGGCATTGCATGGCAGGATGACCGAAGCTCGCTGCTGCTGGCTTCGCCGGATACGCCGCTCATGCAATGGGGCCCGCTGGAGTACGGCACAAGACGCCTCCACACCCAGCAAGCGGAGGACGAGAAGCCGGAATCGTACGCCTGGCTGATGACCAACTATTGGGAGACCAATTTTAAAGCGACGCTCGGCGGCTTTTACGAATTTCAATACCATGTCAGCTCGGAGCCGGCGCTGCCGGAGGATGAGCTTGCGGCAGCCCTCCGGGCGCTGCATGAGCCGTTTGTCGTGTGCCGGATGCGTCCGGAAGGCGTGTAAGCGCCCATATTTGAAGGACGTCCATCGACGCCAGATTCAAAGAAGACAGACCGTAATTAGCGGAGGTTTTTCTTCCATATAAGAAAGATCACTTTCTGGAGCTTATACCTTCTTATATCTACAAAAGGAGCTGTCCCTCATGGGACGGCTCCTTTCTTGTTTGTTCTTCTGCTCATGCCAAAATGTACACACCGCTCCGGCGGAACTGCGGCGAACCAGCGCTGCAACTTCGCCCTTCTTCTTCGCTCTTTAAGTCCGCGCCATCCCCTTCTTCCCTTTCTCTATGCACTTTAGCTCGTCACGAACAATCCCCTTTCTCCCCCACACTTATACAGCAAAATAATGCTATTCCCCGCCAACTCTCTTTAGCAGTATTTTCTTCTTTCTCCTTCAATATTTAATTTGTTATTATTTTGTTATATAAATAACACTAATTTTTATTGTGATTAGTATAATAGAAGACAATAAATAACAAATGAGTACATTTAAAAAACGCATTCAAAAAGCTATAATAGCAATGCAAACGCTAACATATTCGAAATGGGGAGAGTAGAAATGAAAAAGAAATCTGTTACGTTGTTAGGATTTGTTATGATCCTGATGCTTTCCATGTCCCTGTCCGCCTGCGGATCAAGCGGCGGCAGTGATGATTCGGCCAGCAGTGGAGGAGGCACGGATAGCACCGGCACTTCGTCCGGCGGATCTGCCGGAAGCGGAACCGAGCTGTCGGGCAAAATCACGTTTTTGACTAACCGCACCGACATGATCGGCAAAGAGTATGACGATTATGTAAAGCGCTTTAACGAGAAATACCCGAATATCAAAGTGGAATTCGAGGGTTCGCAAACCGATTATAACCAGCAGGCCAAAGTGAGAATGGCCGGCGATGAGCTTCCGGACGTCATGTTTATCCCGACGATTCCGAACTCCGACCTGCCGAAGTATTTTGCTCCGCTTGACGATCTCGGGCTGGATGACAAGATTACGTTTAAAGACTTCAGATCTTATGAAGGCAATGTATACGGGATCACAACAGGCAACTCCACTTCCGGTATCGTGTACAACAAAAAAGCGTTCGCCGATGCAGGCATTACGGAAATCCCGAAAACTTGGGACGAATTCCTGGCAGCTTGTGAAAAGCTGAAGCAAAAGGGCATCGTTCCGCTGGCTTCCAACTTTAAGGATAAGTGGCCGCTGAACAACTGGGTGTATGACCTGCCGCGGCTGATCGAGAACAATGCGGACTTCCCGAACGCGAAGCTGAACACGGACACGCCGTTTACGATGGACAACGGTTACGGCAAGGCGTTCAGCCTCATCCGTGAACTGAATGAAAAAGGCTACCTGGAGAAGGACATCAACTCCACCAACTGGGAGCAGTCCAAGAAAGATGTGGCGTCCGGCAAGTTCGCCATGTACTTCCTTGGCAACTGGGTCATCAATCAAGTCGTCGGTGCAGGAACGACTTCGGACAACATCGGCTTCTTCCCGCTGCCGTATGACAACTCCGGCACGCTGCGCGCCGCCCTTAGCCCTGACTTCTTCTACGCCGTATCTAAGAACAGCAAAAACGTTGATGCTGCCAAAGCTTTCGTAAAATGGATGATCGAAGATTCCGGTTACGAAGATTTCGCTGGATTCATCCCGCCGCTGAAAGACAAAGAGTCCAAGCTGGCCCAGCTGAAGGAATTCCAGGCTACCGGCGTGGAGCTTCAGGAAGGCACACCGGACGACGCGACGGTTACCGACATCCTCAATAAAGCCCAGATCGATTTGCCGGCCATGGTTCAGGAATTCGTCCTTGCCAAGGATCCGCAAAGCGTCCTGGATAAATGGAACAAGGCGTGGGCCAAAGCCAAGAAAGACCTCGGCAAGTAACGCCTGCTTACAGAAATAGCCCGGCAAAGTGGATTATCCGCCTTAGGAGGTAATCCGCTTTGCTGTCGGCTTGCATCCAAGAAACGCCTATAAGCTTGCAGAAAGAAGGTATAGCATGTTCGGAACGCTCTCGTACCGCAAACAGAAGACGATCATTATCGTCTCTTTTTTACTGATTCCATTAATTCTACTAGCCACCTTCACCTACTACCCGGCGATCAAGCTGATCTATTACAGCTTTACGAACTGGGACGGCTACAGCCCGGAGAAGCCTTGGGTCGGCCTGGACAATTACCGGGAAGTGTTCTCCAATTCGGATATTTTCAAAGTGTTTGAGCACAATTTCGCTTACTTTGCGATGGGGATCGTCCAGAATATCATCGCCATTTACTTTGCTGTCGTCCTGAACAGCCGGCTGCGCGGCCGGAACGTGTTCCGGATTCTGCTGTTTCTGCCTTACATCATGAACGGCGTGGCGGTCGCTTTTATGTTCGGATACGTGTTTGACACAACCAACGGCTCGCTGAACCTGTTCCTCTCCAGCCTAGGACTGAAGCATCTTGGCGAAACGAGCTGGCTTGGCACGGAAGGGCTTGTCAACTATGCGCTGGCCTCTACCGGACTGTGGCGCTTTATGGGCTACAACATGGTCATTTACATCGCTTCCCTTCAGGCCATTCCGAAGGATATTTACGAAGCGGCGAAAATCGACGGTGCCGGCTCTTTGCAGACACTGTGGAAAATTACGCTGCCGAACATGAAGCCGGTTATTCAGCTGAACCTGTTCCTGACCGTGACGGGCGCGCTCGAAGTGTTCGACCTTCCGTTTGTGCTGACCAAAGGCGGACCTGCGGGAGCGAGCCAGACCTACGTGCAGCGCGTCGTGGAAACGGCCTTCGCCTACAACAACTATGGATTGGCCTCGGCGATGAGCGTCATCTTATTGTTCTTTGTGGTCATCGTACTGGCCGTTCAGCAGCTTGTGCTCAGCAGAGGAGGAAATAAATAATGCATTCGTCCAAATTCCGGATCCAGGATCTGATTAAATACTTGACCCTGCTCATCGGAGTATTCGTCGTCCTGTTCCCTCCCTATGTCGTCATCATCAACGCATTCAAATCGAGGGATGAATTTAACAGCAGCAGCTCAATGTCGCTGCCCCATAACTTTTTGAATTTCGAAAATTTCAAGGTCGTGTTCGAGCGCGGCGGCCTGCTCAGCGGGTTCGGCAACATTCTGATCATTATCGTCGTCTCGCTCGCGCTGAACATTTTGTTCGGCACGATGGTCGCTTATGTCCTGGGCCGGTTCGATTTCAAACTGAAACCGATCGTGTTCGGGGCTTATCTTGTCGCTACCATCATCCCGAGCATCACGACACAGGTTGCCACATTCGGCATTATCAAAAGCCTCGGGCTGTACAACACGATGGGTGCCCCGATCGTCCTGTACATCGGAGCCGACGTGATCCAGATCATTCTATACCTGCAGTTCATCCGCAACATCCCTTATGACCTGGACGAAAACGCAATGGTGGAAGGCGCATCCCTGTTCAAAATTTACCGTTCGATCATTTTCCCGCTGCTGACGCCGGCTACGGCGACGCTCATTATTCTGAAAACGATCAGCATTTATAACGATATGTACATTCCATATTTATACATGCCAAAGCAGAGCCTCGGCGTCGTCACCACTGTATTGATGCGGTTCCAGGGCGTCAACACGGCCGATTGGAACCTCATCTGCGCCGCGATTCTGGTCATCCTTTTGCCTACGGTCATATTGTACTTTTTCCTGCAGCGTTATATCTTTGAAGGAGTAACCAGCGGAGCGGTTAAATAAGACAAGCATCAGGGAGTGGACTATCGGTTATGAGTACTGCAATCGGCCGCATCATACGCAGGGGATGGCTCTTTCTGGCCAATCTGTCATTGGAGAAAAAGCTGATTCTCGTATTTGTCTTTCTGTTATCGCTGCCCATCACTTATGTCAGCTACCTGTCGGCAAGGTCCACGTTCAGTTCCGTGCTGCAGAACGCCACCAACAACGCGGGACAGATGGCCGACAACGCCTCCGATACGATCGACCGGTACGTGGACGACCTGAAGCGCTACACGGCGCTTCCCCTGTATAACAAGGATGTGCAGTACTATCTCGGACAGGAACACACCGACTGGTACAAGAACGAGAGTATGGGCATGTTTCTCAGCTATCTGAGCCATACCAAAAAAGACGTCGTGGCTGTCTACCTCGTTGACCGGTACGATCATATTTTTTATGACAAGAACGGGAACATCAACGATTTGTCGGCCGAAAATCAACTTCCCGGCTGGAAGAAGCTCTTAGGCGAGGCGGGCGGAGCCCGTCCGATCCTGGAAGGCCGCCACCCGATCACGGTCAACGGCAGCAGTACGATGGATGTCATCAGCGTGCTGCGGACCATTAACTCGGCCAGCTCGCTCCAATATCTCGGCATCATCGTCCTGGATATCGATATCCGTTTGTTTCAGGGCATCGTCGAGCCAATGGATCGGGTGACCCAGGGCAGCTCGCTCATTATGGATGAGCAAGGACAGTTGGTGTACGCCAGCGGTGATGCGAATTCGGTTCAGGATCGGCTGACCGCGCTGATGACGGCGGCCAAGGGTCAGAAGGATGGCCATTTTGAATCGACGATACACGGAACCCGTTATCTGACCGTCTACTACACGTCGGATCAGACCGGATGGACGACGTCCGTCACGATTCCGCTGTCCAAAATTTTGTACAAGGTCCAGCAGAACAGCCGGGCGCTGATGGTTACGACCTTAATCCTGCTGGCGATCGCCCTGTTCGTCGCAACCTTCTTCTCTCACGCCTTGACCAAACCGCTGAAATCCATGGTTCGGCTGATGCGCAAAGTTCAGCACGGCAACCTCGACGTCTGGATTTCGCCTAAATACAATGATGAGATCGGCATGCTGGGCAGCCATTTCAACCGGATGATTCTGCGGGTCAAAGACCTGCTCACCGAAATCAAGCTGACGGAAAAACGCAAGCAGACCGCCGACATGAGGGCGCTGCAGAGCCAGATCAACCCTCATTTTATTTACAATACGCTCGAGTCCATCCGCATGCTGGCCGAGAGCAACGACGATCCGCGCGTCGCCAAGCTGACCTACCTGCTGGGAAACCAGATGAGGTATTCCATCGTCCGCAGCGGGGACCCGGTGACCATCCGGCAGGAGCTGGAGCATGTCCGCAACTATTTCGATCTGCTTGCCATCCGTTTCCCGGATAAATTCCGGCTCATCATGGATGTGCCTGAGCCCTACCTCGGCCTGTCGGTGCTCAAGCTGGTGTTCCAGCCGATTGTGGAAAATTCGGTCTTTCATGGGCTGGAGCGCAAGCCCGGACTCGGCACCATCACCATCACCGCTTCGCGCGAACAGGACCACGTCGTCTTCGTGATCGGCGATGATGGAGTCGGCATGGATGCCGATACCGTCCAGCAGCTGAACCGCAGCCTGAAGCACGGCGACGCGGGCGGTGCATTCGGCATCGGGCTGCATAATGTGGCCGAGCGGGTACGTCTGCATTACGGCGGCACCTGCGGTCTTGAAGTGGAGAGCGAGCCCGGGCACGGAACCCGGGTCATTGTGCGCATTAAGGAAGAACTCCCCGACGAAGACCAAGAGTAAACATCATTACAGCAAAGGCGGGAGAGAAATATGCTTCGAATTGTGATTGTGGACGATGAAGTTCTGATTCGCGAAGGCCTGTCGCGCATGATCGAAAAGGAAAGCGGCCTCTTCCGTGTGATCGGGCAGTTTCCGGACGGCAAGGATGTACTGGACAGCCTTCCCGGCCTGGAGGTCGATGTGGTTATTACCGATATCCGGATGCCGATTGTGGACGGTCTAGATCTGATCAAGCAGCTGAAGGCTGCCCGCCCGCACGTCCGTTCCATCCTGATGAGCGGTTTCACTGAATTTAACTATGCCAGGGAAGCGATCCGCGCTTCCGCGGTCGACTATCTGCTCAAGCCGATCAACAAAGAGCAGCTGTTTGAGCTGTTGTACCAATTGGACGAGGAACATCAGTCTTCGCTCGAGAAAGAAGCCTTGAGCCGCAAGCGGCTGCTTCATTCCTGCTTTCTGAGCGAGTCTCCCCTCCCCTATCTATCCGAGGATACCGGGCTGCCCCTGTCCTGTTATGCCACGTTCGTTCAGAAAGGCGGGTCGCTGGAAGCCGCAGCCGGGCGGATCCAGCAGCACCCGGAGCTCGTCTGTGACTGGGTCTCGGTCCAGGAGCGCATGCTCGCCTGGGTCTTTTATTTTCCGGAAGCTCCGGGGCAAGAACAATTGGACCGGATCGCCCGTCTGCTGGGCGGCGCGGAGGAACCAAGCAAAGAGGAAACGGCGGTTCATATCGGATTCAGCCGCATCCACAACGGCACTGCCGAACTCAGAGCCTCCTATGAAGAAGCCATGCGAGCCTGCGACCTGGGCTTATACTCAGATTCGGCCCTATATTATGCCGCCGGTTATGCCGGGGAAGCTTTCGGAGACATCGTCGAAGCGGAGGATGCCGTCCGCGGCATGAACTTTGCCGAGCAGCTGCAGCTCCTCCATATTCCAGCCGTGCTGGAATGCGTCCGTCAGTGCTTTGAGCGGCTGAAAGAGCAGCGTGCAGGTACCGGGACGATCGTCCGTGTCTGCAGTCTGCTGGAGGATATGGCATGCCGGGAAGTGCAGGAGTACCGGGAGATTCGGAGCAAAGAAGCCCGCGCCCGGCTGGAGACGCAGCTGCGAGCCTGCATGAGCTTCTCCGGCATGGAAGAATGCTTTGTGGAGGTGTTCAGGTCGGCGCTGGAGAAAGTGTACGGACTGCGCAGCGAGATGGGCGGTAAAGCCGTAGAGATCGTCAAGCGCTGGATCGCCGAGCATTACAGCGAGCATGCCGAGCTGAACACACTGGCGGCCATGGTGTATCTGACACCGAGCTACCTCAGCAAGCTGTTCAAACAGGAAACCGGTCTGACGCTGACCGAGTACATCACCGACGTACGACTTAAAAACGCCAAACGCCTTCTGCGGACCGAGACAAACATGAAGGTGCACCAAATCGGAGCGGAGGTTGGATATGCGGATCCCGCTTACTTCAATAAGCTGTTTAAGAAAGTGGTCGGCGTCACGCCAAATGAATATAAAAAGTGGAAATAGCCGCCAATAAACAAGTGCCCTGAATGATCAGGACGCTTGTTTGTTTTATCCGCCGTTTTTTTTCGTTCCCCATGTCACAAATCAGACCCTTACCTTGTTATATGTGCAGAACGTCATAAAGCTGAAGAATGATCATTGGATTTACCCCACCATTTTTTCAAGGGAGTGTTGTTCCATGGCGGTCAAAGCATTATTGGATCAAGCAAAGGAAGGTTTTGTTGTCAAAGCGCCTCAAGAGGTGCAGTCGCAAGTTTTTCGGCACATTCAGGAGCAGCAGGAGTCCGGCGTCGTTTTCGGTCTCACGGAAGAGGACAAAGCACCGGATTTTACGCTAACGGGTCCGCTCGGTGAACAGGTGAATTTGTATCGCGAGCTTGCGAAAGGTCCGGTCATTCTGACATTTTACCGCGGCAGCTGGTGTCCGTTCTGCAATATCCAGCTTCGGGCTTATCAACAAATGCTGCCGGATATTGTGAAACTTGGCGGCCAGCTGATCGCCGTTTCCCTGCAGAGCCCCGACAACTCGCTGTCGCATAAGGAGAAGGAAGAACTAACCTTCCAGGTGCTGAGCGATCCGAACGGACGTGTCGCAGAAAGCTACCGAATCCTGTATGAGCTGCCGGATTACCTGCAGGATGCCTACAACAATTTCGGCCTGGACCTCACCGAGTTCAACCAAACCGATCGCTGGATCCTGCCGCTTACGGCCACGTTTATTATAGATCAGGAAGGGAATATCCGCCGCGCTTATGTCAATCCGGACTTCATGAAGCGTATGGAGCCTCAGGAAATCATCGATCAGTTGATAAAAATCCAAACCACCCACGAACGATAGGCAGCATCGTGCAGCTGCGGATTTCAAGACAAAGCTGTCCCAGATGTCATGATGACAAATGGGGCGGCTTCTTCATATTGACCAGACCTAAATTTCGGCAGCCGGTGAGTTTTCACTGCCCTTTTTTTCTTGACGTAAATGTGGTTTTTTATTGAAAATGAAAGAACTGGCATGGAAACTCCGCATGCACGCCCTTGAAAAGGAGAGACACGAATGGAGGAGCTGTACGGGAAATATAAAGCACTACTGTTCACGCTGGCTTATCAGTTGACAGGGTCTGCGGCTGACGCGGAAGATGCGGTGCAAGACGTGTTCTTAAAGGCGTACGGCTTGCCCACCGAACGTTTAGAGGAGCCGAAAGCGTATTTATGCAAAATGGTCACTAATCACTGCCTCAATCTGCAAAAGACGGCGCGCAAAAAGCGGGAAATGTACGTCGGTCCGTGGCTCCCTGAGCCGATCCGGACGCCGGAAACGGATACGCTCGAGACGGCGGTCGTTCGCCGCGATCTGCTGTCTTACGCCATGCTCGTCATGCTTGAGCGGCTGACGCCGACAGAGCGGGTCGTTTTCGTGCTGCGCGAGGCGCTGGGCTTCGATTATCCGGAAATTGCCGAAATGCTCGGCAAACAAGAAGCAAATTGCCGCAAGCTGATGAGCCGGGCAAAGGGCAAGATGGGCATATCCGAAGAGGAGACGATTTCAGCCGAAGCCGCCGATATGGAATGGGTTGGCCGTTTCCTCACGTCGCTGAAGCAAGGAAACGTCGATCATGTGCTCTCCCTGCTGACTGAAGACGTCATGCTCGTCTCCGATGGAGGCGGAAAAGTAACTGCGGCCACCCGTCCAATACAGACACGCGATCAAGTCGCCCGATTCCTTGCCGCCGTGTTCGAGGGTATACAGCCCTATGATCAAGGAAATCTTCACTCCGAGATTGCCCCTCTGAATGGCGGGTCCGGCATCGTCATCCGTTCGGGGGACGATACCGTGAAAGCTGTCTTTATGCAGCTCCGGGGCGGCAAGCTGTCCAGAGTCTATATCGTACGAAACCCGGATAAGCTTACCAGGGTTTAGCCCTCGCTTCGCATGACCAGATCATGAAAGAGCGGCTAACGAAGACTTATCGCCTACATTAGCCGCTATGTTCAAATGGAAATCAGTCAAAATCGGTTGAAAAAGCGAGATCCTTTTGCTGTTCCAATTCCGCCAGCCGCTCGGTAAGAGCTTTATGAATCGTCGAATAAGCGTCGCTGCCCAGCACGATTCTTTTAGGCGCCGGATTCTGGTCTACACTGTTGATCATCGCAGCAGCCATTTTGGCAGGGTCCCCTAGCGAGGGTGCCTTGGCTTCTTCGATAATCCGCCGCGCATGGATGGCCGGGGAGGCCTCATAAGCATCTATCTTTGGTGCCAGCGCGGAGCTTTGATACCGGAAATTTGTCCTTGCACTGCCCGGCTCCACAATAGTGAAGCCTATATTAAAAGGGGCAACTTCAGCCATGACGGATTCGGCAAACCCCTCAATTCCCCATTTGCTCGCATGATACAAAGAACTGCCCGGGAAAGCGGCCTGGCCGCCTACGGTCGACAGCTGGAGGATCCGCCCATAGCCTTGTTTCCGCAAGTGTGGAAGAGCCGCACGCACCACCTGGATGGATCCGATCAGGTTCGTTTCAAGCTGATGGCGTATCTGCTCATCTGTCAACTCCTCTGCTGCGCCGAAAAGGCCGTATCCCGCGTTGTTGACCACAACGTCAATGCTGCCTAGATCATGAAAAGCGTTGTCCACAACCCGGTGTATGGCGAGTGTATCGGTGACATCCAGCTTGGAAACCCATAATAGGTCGCCGTATTTTGCTTGCAAATCATTCACAGCCTCCATATTGCGGACCGTTCCCGCAACCCGTTCCCCGCGTTTCAAAAGCTGCTCCGTCATTTGACGTCCAAAGCCGCTGCTAATGCCGGTGATCAGCCAAGTACGATCATTCATTTCGAATCCTCTCCCACTCTCTTAGTATACGCCATTAGCTTTAATAACTAACTGGTTAGTTATAAATTACACCTATCGAACGATATTGTCAAATGGAAATGACTCATAGACTGATCCCGATACTATAATGCCGTTTCTTCGACGGAAGTTATGACCCCGCCCTGTTGAACCATGCCCGTTCCGGTTAAATACTATTGTAGTCATTTTGATGGGACGACAGGAGGGAATGATTATGTACAAAGATCTTGAAGGCAACACAGCCATTATTACCGGAGCTTCTTCCGGCATCGGACGGGCAATGGCGCTGAGGTTCGGTCGGGAAAAGATGAATGTGGTCATTAACTATCGCAGCGGGGAGCAGGAAGTGAATTCGATCATCCAGGAGATTGAACAAAGCGGCGGTCAAGCGATAGGCGTGTACGGCGATGTCACTCGTGAAGAGGATGTCAAAAAGCTGGTAGCCGCCGCGCATGAGCATTTCGGCTCGCTGGACGTCATGGTCAACAACGCGGGCATCGAAAACGAAGTTCCCTCGGAGGATTTGACGCTGGAGGACTGGCGCAAGGTGCTGGACGTGAATTTGACCGGGGCTTTCCTCGGCTGCCGCGAGGCGATCGATTACATGCTGGAACACGGGATCAAGGGACGGATCATCAACGTTTCGAGCGTGCACGAGATGATTCCGTGGCCCCATTTCGTGCATTATGCCGCGAGCAAGGGCGGGATCAAGATGATGACGGAGACGCTGGCGCTGGAATTTGCGCCGAAGGGAATCCGCGTCAACAGCCTCGGTCCCGGTGCGATCGATACGCCGATCAATGCCGCCAAGTTTTCCGATCCCGCCGCCAAAGCAAGCGTTGAGGCGCTGATCCCGCTCGGGTATATCGGCAAGCCGGAGGAAATCGCGGCTGCAGCCGCCTGGCTGGCCTCCTCCGAATCCAGTTATGTTACGGGCATTACCCTGTTTGCGGATGGCGGGATGACCAAATACCCCGCTTTTCAAGGGGGACACGGTTAATTCCCGTACAACCCATTTCATGCACGGACAGGAGGAATGCGCACATGAACGAAACCTGGTGGAAAGAAGCCGCCGTGTACGAGATTTATCCCGTCAGCTTCATGGATACCAATGGAGATGGCAAAGGTGACCTTCGCGGAATCATTTCCAAGCTGGATTATTTAAAGGACCTCGGGATCGATGTCATTTGGATCTGCCCGATTTACGAGTCTCCCGGCAAAGACAACGGATATGACATCAGCGACTACTACGCGATCAATCCTGAATTCGGCACGATGGAGGATTTCGATGATTTGCTGCAAGAAGCCCATGCCAGAGGGATGAAAATCATGATGGACCTCGTGCTGAACCATACCTCCGACCAGCATCCCTGGTTTAAGGAATCGAAATCGTCGACCGACAACCCAAAGCGAAGCTTTTATATTTGGCGCAAAGGGGTCAACGGCCTGTACCCGAACAACTGGGAGTCCTATTTCAGCGGCTCGGTGTGGGAGATGGATCCGGAGACGGACGAATACTATATGCATCTGTATTCCAAGCATCAGCCGGATTTGAACTGGAGAAACGAAGAAATGGTACATGAATTGTACCAAATGATCCGGTGGTGGCTGGAAAAAGGCGTGGACGGCTTCCGCTTTGATGCCATCGCCCACATCGTAAAGGCGAAAGGACTGCCGGATGCCGACAATCCCCAGCATCTCCCTGTCGTGAGGGCGTACCAGCTATTTTCCAACCTGGAAAAAGTCCATTTTATGCTCAAAAAGCTGAACGAGGAAGTGCTGATGGACTACGATATCATGACCGTCGGCGAAACCTCGGGACTCGGCCCGGAGCAGGCTTTGGAGTATGTGGGAGACCAGCGCCATGAGCTGAACATGGTGTTTCAGTTCGAACATATGACGCTGGACTCCGCCTCAAACGGCACCGGTAAGTGGGAATCCCGAGCGTGGACGCTGCTGGAGCTCAAAAAAGTGATGAGCCGTTGGCAGACTACACTGCATAACCAGGGCTGGAATGCGAACTACCTCGGCAATCATGATCAGCCCAGAGCCGTCTCAAGGTTCGGCAATGACAAGCAGTACCGCGTCCAATCAGCAAAAATGCTGGCGACCTTCATGCTCACCCTGGAAGGGACGCCATACATTTACCAAGGCGAAGAAATCGGGATGACCAATGCAGCCTTTGACCAAATCGGCGACTACCGGGACGTGGAAACCTTGAATTACTATGAGCAGTCCCATCTTCAAGGCAAGCCGATCGACCAGACGATGCAGGCCATCCAGGCGAAGAGCCGGGATAACGCCCGCACCCCGATGCAGTGGGACGACGGACCTCAAGCCGGCTTTACGACCGGCGAACCTTGGATCAAGGTTAACCCCAATTATACGGATGTAAACGTGGCTTCGGCGATAAAGGACCCGGATTCCATTTATCATTACTACAAGCGGATGCTCTCCCTGCGTAAGACCCATAAAGCGTTGATCTACGGAGAGTACAAGCTGCTGCTTCCATTGGATCCGGATCTCTATGTTTACACCCGTACGCTGGAGCAAGATACCATCCTGGTCATCCTTAACTTTTTTGATGATACGCCGATCATGGAATGGCCGAAAACGCTGCGGGGCATGTCGCGAGACCTGCTGATCAGCAATTACGATCTGCCGCCTGACGCGGAAGGAGACCGCATTGAGCTGCGCCCCTATGAAGCCAGAGTATACCGGTTGTCCTGACCGGGGTTTGGGAACAAAAAAAGGCACCCGCTGCAAGCCTTACGGCTGCAAACGGTGCCATTTCCTTGCTTCAATGATCTTTTCTCCGTGTTCTTTATACCCGTTAATCGTTCAACAAGGCCAGGTCAAGCTGGCGCAGGCGCGCCGGATCGGCAATCATTTCGATTTCGGTGATTTTATCATTCTTTACCGTAAATACGAGTACGAACAGGATTTGATCAAGCGGACCTATCACGGCGCCTACGGAACCGTTCACGAGCGCAGGCTGGGCGCCTTGGGCACGGCCGGCGAATTGCTTGGCCGCAGCTTGCGAACCATGAACAACCGGCGCGTTTGCGGCCGGCGGAAATGCCGGATCGTTTCGTGTCACCACATCCGGATCCAGGATAGAGAGAAGTTTCTCAAAATCTCCGGCGCGCGATGCAGCAAGGAATGCATCTACCAGCTCCTGTTTGCGCCTGAGTTCTTCTGCTCTCGAAGCCGATTCATCCCCCTTCACCCGTTGACGTGCACGGCTGGCAAGCTTTCTGGCTGCCGCCTCGTTTCTCCCCAGGATGGAAGCGATATCCGCGAAAGACATGCCGAAAATATCGTGCAGCACGAACGCGATTCGTTCGGCGGGACTTAATGTTCCCAAGACCACAAGCATGGCATTCCCCACAGCGTCGGCCATCAGCGCTTCATACTCCGGGTCGCTTCCGTCACGGAAGTGGGTAACCGGCTCTGGTGCACGATCTATCGTCAGATCTTCATGCCGTGATTTACGGGCTCGGAGCATATCCAAACAGACCCGCGAGACGATCGTCGTCATCCATCCCCCGATATTTTCCACGCTGCTCATATCCGAACGGCTAAGACGTATCCATGACTCCTGTACGGCGTCATCCGCCTCATTCTGTGATCCCAGTATTCGGTAAGCCACAAACTGAAGGTGATTCCGATGCGATTCGAATTGTTCTGCAAGCCCGTTGTGATTGTTCACGCGCCCCAACCTTTCCTTTTCCTTATTACTCATATGTCGTAAGAAATCTATCGGATGTGACCGAAATCGTAAAATAAATCGCAAAAAAATATATTAACTTTAACGGTCACGTTTACCTGCCAGCGAACGACATGGGTAGTGAAGGGAATCCCGCTGCCAAATAAAAGGTCCGTCGGTATCCCGGTAAAAAACATGTACAGGAGATGAGTGTTGTGAGCACGAGTTTAATCCCTTTTATTGAAATGAACGGTCAAGCAAATGAGGCCATCGATTTTTACGTCAAAGCGCTGGAAGCCAAGATTGTCTATGCACAGCGGCTGGGCGATTTACCGGAAAATCCGGAATCCCCGCTGCCGCCGGAGAAAAAAGACTGGATATCCTTTGCGGTCTTGGTCATCGGCGAATCGCAGCTCCAACTGTCCGACCTTGTTACCGGCAGCAGCTACCAGAAGGGCTCGCCAGTGACCATCGTTGTGCAAACCGATGACAAAGATCAGGCCGCACGATACTTTGACGCCTTGAAACAGGGCGGTCAAGTGAACACGCCGCTTGAAGCCAGCTTCTTCAGTCCCGCTTACGGCAATGTGACGGATCCATTCGGCATTACATTCCGGATTCTTGCCAAAGGACAGCAGTAATCCATGGGCACAGCTCTCCCTTTTCACCAAGGTTAACCAGTTTCAGGAAGAGAGTACCGTATAACAAATCATAAAATAACGCATCGAATCCGCCTTCGATGCGTTATTCAGTCTATCAATATTGTATCCTGGAACTAAAAGCGGGCTCAATGCCCTCTTTTAGTTCGCAGGTTTTTGTTGTGATCGGTTTGCCCTGGATAGCATGAACTCCAGCGACCACTTAACAAAACAGGCTTTAGCTATATATAGCGGGAACGAATAAATAGATTTCCAATGGTCCATGTCATAAATATCAATCCAGACAAAGAAAGGCTCTGCAATGAAGGCAGCTCCTAGGGCCAGTATGACGTTGGCAACAAAGAATGACTTCCAACTTCTGAAATACTGATAGATCAACATATGAATGACAGGTAATACGGAGTAATCAATCGGGCTTAAGCGAGGAATCAGCCTGAAGACTTGATGAGGGTAAGACCATAATCCGAGCTCACTTCCAATATCATCCAGAAGAACAATAACGATGGTTATTGCAAAACCGTAAAGTAAAATATCCTTCAGTCTTGATTTATCAACCACTTTCCACCAAATGATCCACGGCACAATCAAAAGCACCAACAAAAACCACCATTGAATCGAGAACAGGTCATGGCGATAATAATACAGTCTTCTCATTTCAGTAAGTTTACGATCTACATCTTTGATTTCTTCAAAGGAAGGATATCGGTCTGACAAAAGTAATGCAGCTCCTTTTTTTGCACCATTCATCGTCCATGGATTGACCTTAAACTTCCCCAAAGTAATCCCGCTAATTCCATGTCTTCTTTAAGCCAATCGCGTTATATCTCCCAAAGAAGAATAATCTTTCGCCAATTGACAAAAAATTCGATTACACTGTATTCCATTGGAGCGTTGAAAAGTGGATAACTTTAGAGCCAAATATAGAAATCGTTATTATCATGCCTTTGTCACGACGTTCGGCACCATCCAGCTTCACCAGCGTAATCCCCTGGTCGTAGCGTTATGGTCCGTAGCTTTTCCTGGATTCGGCCACATCTTATTACACAAATTCATTTCCGGCTTTGCATTGTTTTTTTGGGAATTTTATATCAACCAAAAGACTCAGCTGAATACGGCCATTGTTTATTCTTTTAACGGAGATATCGCCCACGCAAAGGCTGTATTAAATGAAAAGTACATATATCTCTATATCCCCGTTTATTTATTTGCCATATGGGACAGTTACCGGACCACAGTCGATATCAATAAGATTCACCTGCTGGCGAAAAGGGAAAATGCCAAATACCCGAATTTTTCGATGAGCCCCTTCGAGGTCAATTATCTGGACAAGAAAAAGCCATGGATTGCGTTAGTCTGGGCAATGACAATTCCAAGTCTTGGACAACTATATATTCATCGAATCTTAGCTGCTGTTCTGACGCTTGTTATGACTATGATGATTGTCATTCAGTCCAATATGATCGAAGCGCTGCATTACGTTTTGCTGGGAGACTTCCCGAAATCTAGAGAAGTGATTGGAGTTCAGTGGTTCCTTTACTTCCCCTCGGTCTATTTCTTTACCATGTATGATTCTTACACGAATGCCGTAGAGCTGACAAAACTGTTTGATTGGGAACAAGCCGATTATTTGAAAGAAAACTATCAGCCGCAAAATTTTGTACTGCATAAGGGAGAAAAAGTCTAATGGGAATCCAATTTTTCTCTACATTTCAGCATTCACACTACGTTGAGCTGGCTATAAGCAAGCTTAAGGAAAACGATGTCGTCCAGATTTACGCTGTACCCCTGGATAATCGTTCGATGGATATGAAGTTGGTTGATACGATGCATGGTACGGACGGAACCTCGTTAATCGATATCGGGCTTATCCTAGCCATGATGGGCGGGACCATTGGGGTATCCAGAGGATTTGTTCTCCATTGGGGTCCGGTCTATTGGGGGCTAATTGGAGCGGCTGTGGGATTTGCTATTGGCTTTGTTTACGATTTGATCAAAAACCTTGTGAAACGAAAAAAGATCCGAACGGTCAAGACCACAGCCGGTGAAGTGATATTGATCGTCCAATGCAGAGCGGAGCAAGCCCCGTTTGTTGAGCAGACGCTGTGGGGGAACAGGGCACTCGGAGTTGCCAAAACACAAATGCAAACCGTTCCATCCGAGCACGTAACAACAGACTTATGATTTGTCCAAGCCCAGAAGGAAGTTGCGTGTATATTCGTAAGCGTCGGTCCATCCCATTTTGGCATAGAAGCGAAGTCCGTCCAGTCCTTTGAAGTAATAAGCGCCCTTTAATCTCTCATTGAAATCGGGGATGACGATACCCGCTTGCGCTTGATGGTTCTGATAAGCCTGTACGACGTTGTGCCCGTCCATGTGCCGGTCCAGAATGGCCAGATCCACAAGAAAGTCGCCGTAAGCGCAGTTGCAATCCAGAATTCCCGTAATCCGGCTGCCGTCAGATAAGATGTTCCACTGGTGAAAATCCCCATGTATAAAATAGCGGTACGGTTCGTTAAAGTGTGAATAAGCCGTTAACCGGCTGTAAATTTCATCGAATACCTCTTTCTCCAAACAGGAGGTATGGAATAAGGCGTACCAATTCTCCCAGAAGCTGCCCGTTTGGTCTTCCGCATAGACGGATTCCCAATAATCCTTCCAGGTTGGGAACGCACCGTCACCGCCCGCCCCGATCCAGCCGTATCCACGGGCTCCACCCAGGTCAATATGGTTCAAGCGCGTCAAAATCCGAATAAGCTCCGGAAGCCGGCGGCGCTGCTCCTCAGCCGAAAAATCCGCCAGATTGCGGCCTTCTATCTTTTCCAAAATGGAATATTCGAGATTCCCTATTTTCCCATGTCCGATGCACCGGGGGAAAGGTATGCCCTGGCTGAACAGCAGATTCGATACGTAGATTTCCGACTGGTACGCCCCCTCCAGGTCGCTGAATTTGATCACGTATCCTTGACCTTCATGGTTAAAGGAAAAAACGCGGCTTAAGTTCCCCCCTTGCATCGGCGTGATTTCTACCGCTCCATCACCCAGATGCTCGCCTATCGTTTCCTCGACCAAAGCGATGTCCACGATAGGTTTTTCGTATTCGGTCATGCCATCCGCCTCCCTTTCACTTCCATATCGTTCGATCGGTTTCCCGCGATTTCGGATTGAACCCATTATATCCCGGATTGTCTCATAGAAAAATGGGTCCGGGCAATAAAAATATGGTTTATCATGCGGCTCTTCAATGCTCCATAGAGCTCCGCCCGTACCCGTGAAAAAAATACATTTCTTTTGTGTTGACCATATACTGTTTATATAATATACTGTTTTCAAAAGTTACTGTTTATACAATAAACAATAAGGAGAGGGATTTTAAATGAGCATTTCAACCCCCGCAGCGGCCAAATTGGCCGGCCGCAAAGAATGGATCGCGCTTTGCATCCTTTGTCTCCCGCTGATGGTCGTCTCGATGGACGTGTCCGTCCTGTTCTTCGCGGCACCGGCCATTGCCGCGGATCTACTGCCGACCGCCACCCAGCAATTATGGATTTTTGACGTTTACGGCTTCATCCTCGCCGGGCTGCTGCTGACGATGGGCGCCGTCGGCGACCGGATTGGACGGCGGCGCCTGCTGATGATCGGTTCCGTCGGATTCGCCCTAAGCTCTTTGTTCGCAGCGTACGCCCAGTCGGCCGAAACGCTGATCCTGGCCCGCGGGATTCTGGGGATCGCCGGTTCGACCCTCATGCCGTCGACGCTGGCGCTCGTCCGCACGATGTTCCAGGACCCGGCACAGCGGACGAAGGCGATGGCCATCTGGAGCGCCGTCATGGCGGGCGGCGTCACCGTCGGGCCGATTATCGGCGGCCTGCTTCTCGACTCTTTCTCCTGGGGATCTGTGTTCCTCATCAATATCCCCGCCATGGTCCTGCTGCTCATCATCGCGCCGTTTTTGCTGCCGGAGTCCCGCAGCACGGCAAAAGTCAAAGTCGATGTATTCAGCTCAACTCTCGCGCTCGCCGCGATCCTTCCCGTGACTTACGGCGTGAAGACGCTGGCGGAAGACGGCTGGGCCATCCTTCCCGCTGCACTGCTTGCCGCAGGCTTGCTCATCGGCATTCTGTTCGTACGGCGCCAGTTGACCATCTCTAATCCGCTGCTCGATATCCGTGCGCTGATGGAGCGGCGGACCGGCGGTTCGATCCTCGTAAACTTTATCGCTACGTTTACGCTCATGGCCAGCTCGCTCATCAATACCCAGTTCCTCCAGTCTGTTCTTGGATACTCCCCGTTCGTCGCTTCCCTCTGGAGCGTGGCGCCTTCCGTTGTGGTCGGCGCAGCGGCACCGATTGCCGGTAAACTGTCGCAAATCTACGGAAGACCGCGCGTCATGGCCGGCGGCTTTCTCCTGTCGGCAGTCGGATTCGGCGTACTGACCCAGGTCCGCCTGGAAGGCTTCTCGCCGCTGACCGTGCTGCTCGTCGGCGCCGCCTTGGTCGCCGCGGGCATCGTATCCGTCATGACCCTCGTCACCGATTATGTCGTAGGCGTCGCTCCGGCCGACCGTGCAGGAGCCGTCGGCGGCCTCATTGAAACGTCCAACGAACTCGGAGGCGCATTCGGCATCGCGCTCCTCGGCTGCGTCCTTGCGGCCATCTACCGCCATGCGGTCACCCCGTTCCTGCCCTCAGGACTCGCGCCGGATGCGGCCCAGGCAGCAGGGCAGACCATTGCTGGCGCATCGGCCGCCGCCCTGCATTTACCGGCGGATGCTGCGGCGCAGGTCATGAAGGCTTCCCGTGAAGCGTTTATCACCGCCATGCACGCCACCTGCCTGATCTCCGCCGTCATCCTGCTCCTGGCCACCGCAGTCACGCTCGGAATGCTTCGCGAACAGAAGAAGGCCGTCCACACCGCTGCGTAAGATCAGCGCAAGTGAAATGAATAAAGGCTGCTTCCAAGGAATTATCCCTGGAAGCAGCCTTTTTTAGCGGCAGCTTTATTTGTGTATGCTGCCGCTGATTTTCCGGTTCAAATACTGTTCAATCCCGTCCAGCAACCGCTCCAGCCCGAATTCCAAATCATCGCCTACCGTATTTTCGGCCTCGTTCTCGCCCGAATAAACCCCGGACATGACGATCGGGTACAGGTTCGGATATTGTTCAGGCTTCACCAGCGTCTGAAGCGCCACCGAATAATTGATTCCGCTGAACTCCTCCTCGCTCGAACCCGCCTGAACGGCCCGGTCGATGTCGCGCTGGAGCATCCCGCAATGACGGGCATAGCCGCTCAGCAGAAGAACGATCGACATTTTCTCGAAATCGTCCAGAGGCATGTCCCGCAGCGGCCGGAGCGCCCAATCGACGATCCGTAAATTGTTAGGCGTGATCGGAATGCCGAGGATCGGAATATCCCCATACCATGGATGTTTCCGAAAAATAGCGACCGTTCCGAGTACATACTCGCGCATACTCTCCCGCCATTCATGCGGGGGACGCTCAGGAGTCAGCGGAATATCGCATGCCGCATCCTGCATGAGGATGAGCAGGTCGTCTTTGCTTGGAATATAACGATAAAGGGACATCGCCGTAAAACCGAGCGCCGACGCGATCCGGTTCATCGAAACGGCGGCGAGGCCGTCCTGGTCCGCGATTTCAATCGCCTTCGACACGATCTGGTCGATGCTCATCTCCCGCTTGGGCCCCCGCTGCGGAGGCTTCACCAGTCCCCAGCTCAGCGCTGCGCCGGCAGGAAGCATCTTCGCCGCTTCTTCCGGTGTCACTTCTTCATTACTCATCAGATCTACCCCCTAGTCGTCCTTAGCCATTATGCGCCCAAAAAAAATGTATATACCATAAACAGTATATCACATTTGACTGCATTTTAAAAAGTCACGGGAGTCATTCCCCCATACTTCTGTCCCCCGCCTTTTTCACTCACCGGGCCGATTCGTTCTTAGGCATCCCCTCCAGGAGGCTTCGGCGAAATTCGTTCGGAGTCATGCCGTATTCCTTTTTGAAGACGCGGTAAAACGAACGCAAGCTGTTGAAGCCGGAGTCAAACGCAATCTCGGTGACCGGTTCGGCGGTAGACAGCAGCAGCATGTGGGCGTAGGCCGCCCGCTGACCGTTGATATAATCGCGGAACGAGACGTGAAACTGCTCGGAGAAAATTCGCGAAATGAGGAACTTGCTGATCCCGAGTTCTTTGGAAAGCGTGTCCAAGTTGATCGCCTCCAGAAAATGAAGGTCGATATAAGCAAGGATCTTTTGGAAGAGATCCATATCTTTTGTGTAATCCACCCTTTTCAGGGACAGCAGCGGCAGCACATGCCCTAATAATACCGAAATGTACGCCTTGAGCAACCGGCTGTCGCCAGGTTCGCGATACAGCTTGTACAAGCTGGTCAGGGTGCCTGATACGACCGGATGTTTGTGGACGACCGGGTGGTCCGGAACATAATGAAGCAAATCTCCTGTGTAATCCCCCGGAAATGAAGCGTCAAAGAAGATCAGCAGGATTTGGCTGTGGTCAATGGTTTGATAGCCGTGCGGCTGATTAGGGAAAATGATCGCCATGTCCCCTTCGGAGAGGACGTACTCTTGTTGATCGATGTGGACACGAATGCCGCCGGACAGGACCATAGCAATTTCGACGTTTTTATGCAGATGCAGAGGATAGGTATTGTTGGTGGAAATGAATAAATGAAACTGCGGGTCCCTGTGCTGGTATTTGATTTTCATTGCGATCCCCCGTTTCGGTCTGATGTGAACCCTGGCAGCCAAGCTTGGTTTGTTATGAAAAAGATAATATGGATGTCTGTATCTGCACAAGCACCGGGTGCAACTTCTGGCATAAAAAAATTCGTTTTTGGCAGGTAAAAGCAGCCTAAAAGATTTAAAGTAAGAGCAGTAAGCGGCTCCATGGAGCGGAGGACACAGCATTCCGCCGGGCTTCCTGCTCCATATGCCGTTAAAGGGAGGAAGTGTGATCGAATGACAAATCGAACAGTAAGGGGTGCATTTATGTTACACGGCAAGCGGATGAAACAGAAGAACAAAGGAATGAAAAGCATGGCTGTTGTGCTGAGTATTATGGTAGCGTTTCCATTTGTGGGAATGCCGCATTCCGGTTCGGTTTCGGCCCAGTCGGCGGATGAGCAGAAGTTTGCGGGCGCATCGATTCCCGCTTTTCCGGGGGCGGAAGGCGGCGGGGCTTATACGAGCGGCGGCCGCGGGGGCGACGTTTATATCGTCACCACCCTGGAAGATTACGGCGCCAACGAAAAGGCGGTCCCGGGATCGCTTCGCTACGGGATTACGTCCACGCCGAAGGAAGGCCGCACGATTGTTTTTAACGTATCCGGTACGATCGAGCTGGAAAGCTCCCTGCTGTTCAAAAACATTAAAAACCTGACCATCGCCGGGCAAACCGCGCCAGGCAACGGCATTACCCTCGCAGGTTGGGACACCAACATCAGCAACTCGGAGAACATCATCCTCCGGTATCTCTCCTTACGGCCGGGGGCAACCAACGTGTTCAACGGCAGCGATTCGATGGATGCGCTCTGGGGCAGGGACAACAACTATTTTATTATTGACCACTGCTCCTTCAGCTGGAATACCGATGAAACGCTGTCGCTGTACAGGGGCGAAAATGGCACCGTCCAATGGTCCCTCATTTCGGAGAGCCTCACCCTGTCCGGGCATTCCAAAGGCAGACACGGCTACGGCGGCATCGCCGGCGGAGACAAAACGACGTTCCATCACAATCTGTATGCCAGCCATACTTCCCGGAATCCAAGGCTCGGCGGCGGGTATGCCGGCGCGGCGGATGCCGATCACGTGGCGGTCGTGCAGCTCTCCAACAATGTGATCTATAACTGGGGCTTTAACGGCACCTATGGCGGAGGGTTCACCTTTACGAATTATATGAACAATATCGAAATCGCTGGTCCAGGCACTCGGGATAATGTAACCGGCCGGGTCATCGATGCGGGCGAATCCAAAAAGCTTGGCGGCTTCTACATCGCCGGGAACCGGATCAACGGCAAGCTGACGGGATGGCTCGATGGATCGTCCCCATTGGTGAAAAGCTCCGGTGACGCCAGCGGAGACCAGCCGACGTCTTTTGCGTCCAAACCGTATCTCTCTGCGGACAGCACGGGTGTCAATCACGGGATGACCAATCCGGCGTTTGACGATTACGTGCAGCACGGCGTGGAAAAAGCGAACGAGCCGCTGCTGAAGGCCATTTTGCAGAAGGCGGGGGCGACCTACCCGCGGCGTGATGCCATCGACGCAAGAATCGTCGCGGAAGTGGAGCAGGGCCTCGGCAGATACATCAACACCGAAAACGAGGTTGGCGGGTATGTTTCCCCATTCGGCGTGATCGAGGAGCAGCGCGGCGCCGATTTTGATACGAATCGGAACGGAATCGACGACCAATGGGAAAAGAAAAACAACATCTGGGACATTCAAGATGCCTATAAGACGGTAACCGGCACGGGCTACACCTGGCTTGAGCTGTACCTCAACAGTCTGGCCGACATGGACCATGCAGCCGAAAATCCGGATGCCACGCTTGCGGCGCCGCTGAACAATGCGCAGTTTGCTCTGGGAGAGGACATTGAGGTCAACGTCAAAGCCTCCTCCAAATTCGGCAATAAAATCAACAATGTGGCCGTATACAACGGATCGCAGTACCTTGGTGACGCGGTGAAAAAAGGCGGCGCCTATGTGTACACCATCAAGGGACTTCAGGATGCTTCCTACAATATTTCCGCCAGAGTGACAGACACGGACGGAAATGCGACCCAAACGACCGCAGCCACGATCCATGTCAACGCGGCTCCGCGCTCGCTGGCTGATGCAGGCTGGGCATCGGCCGATATCGGCCGCCCGGATATTAAAGGAACCGGAAGTCTGACGGACGGCGTAATCACTGTTAAAGGCAACGGCAAGCTGGGAACGAGCGAAGGAAGCACCGAGCAATCGCCGGAAAACGATGCTGCGAAAGACGATTTTCATTTTGTATATAAGGAAATGACCGGAGACATGGAATTCACCGCGAAGCTGGAAGCCATCGGAGCCGTTGACAATCATGCCTTTACCGGACTGATGATCCGTGATGATTTGCAGGATAACAGCGCCACTGCAGCCCTTGGATTATCCTGGGTGAAGCTGTCCAAAGAAACAAGCTGGTCGGCTTATCTGACGGGTAGAGATCAGCAGGGCTCAGGCTTTGATCCTTTGACCGAAACATTGGACAGCGCATCCAGCGCGCAGGAAGCCGGTATTCAGCTGGTTCCCGACATTCCGTTCAAAATCGGCGGCGTCGAGCAGGGCTACTGGCTTAAGCTCGGCCGGAACGGCGACACCTTCTACGCCTACGGATCGACGGACGGCAAGGAATGGAAGCCGATCGGTCAGAGAACCATCGCGATGCAGGATTCGGTCTATGTCGGTTTTGCCGTGGACAGCAACGATGTGGCCAATGCGATCGAGCAATTAAACTTTGCCAAATTCTCGAATGTGAAACTCGAGGATCACTTTGCTCCCATAAGCAACTAAGCTTAAATCTGCGGGATGTGTGCATGTGGGCGTCCCTCTGAGATAACCCTTTTTCCGGAATGTAAAAATCGCCCGGCGGCCGTTTCCGCTCGGGCGATTCCTTTTTTTATCACAACTTAGGCTTCGATCGTTTTAATGACTTTCGCCGGGTTGCCTCCCACGATCGTGTTGTCCGGAACATCCTTGGTCACGACCGCTCCGGAAGCGATGACGACGTTGTTGCCGATCGTTACACCCGGGTTGATGACCGCCCTTCCGCCGACCCATACATTGTTGCCGATCGTTACGGGTTTGCCGTATTCCGGCCCCTTGATCCTTTCATACGGATCCACCGGGTGAGTCGCGGTATAGACGTGAACCCCGGGACCAAACAAGCAGTTGTCCCCGATCCTCACTTCGCACACATCCAGGATGGTACAGTCAAAGTTGGCGTAGAAGTGTTCACCGACGTGAATATTGTAGCCGTAGTCAAAGCGGATGTTAGGCTCCATCGCCAGGAAGTTCCCGGTTGAGCCCAGCAGCTCCTTCAGGATTTTCAGCCGCAATGCTTCATCCGTTTCGGTCGTCTGGTTATACATGCGGGTCATTTGCCGGGCATATGCCCGCTCCCGCGTCAATTCAGGGTCGGCAGCGACGTACAATTCGCCGTCCAGCATCTTTTGTTTTTCTGTTTTCATCTCAGGAGTGAAGCCCCCTCTCATCTTGATGTAAGGTTTGGTTCAGCTGCACGGGCTTGGCTGCTCTAGACAGAGAACCTGCGATCCCAATGCCGATCAGCACTGCGATCAGTGCGTGCAATAACCCGAAATGCTCTCCAAGGAACCCCAGCGCAGGCGGGCCCACCAGAAAAGCGATGTAGCCTGTGGTCGCCACGGCTCCGACTCTTGCGGCAGCGCCTTGAGGATCATCTCCCGCCGCCGATAGACCGACCGGAAAACCAAGGGAAGCTCCAAGTCCCCACAGGACAACGCCTATGGAGGCCACAACGTCATTCGGACCCCAGATCACCAGCGATAACCCCAAAATGGCCGCCACGGCGCATCCGGATAACACCGGCACCCGGCCATAACGGTCCAGAACCCATCCGCCCGTAAACCGTCCCAGCGTCATCGCCGCAACGAACAATCCGTAAATAAATGAACCTGTCAGCGAGCTCACCCCGTAGCCATCCACCATGGTGAGCGGCAGCCAGTCATTGGCGGAACCCTCGGCAAACGCCATGCCCAAAACGATGACTCCAATCAGCAAGGTGCGCCTCTCCGTCCACATCTTTAACTGCTGCTGAATCGCCGATCCTTTAGATGCTCCAGCACCCGCCGGTTCCTTCCCCGACTCCTCAGGCAGGTATCGCCAGCTATAGAGCACTGCTGCCGCCATAATTAAGGCAAGGATCGTGAAATGGACCATCACCTGAAGATGGATGGCGACCGCGGCGGCGCCGAGTGCTGCGCCCACAAGCGTCCCCACACTGAAAAAGCCGTGTAACGCCGGTAAGAGCGTCCGGTTCAACGCCTTTTCCGCGGCTGAACCCTCCACATTAAGCGCAACCTCCGCCGTACCATAGCCGCCGCCGAAAATAATCAGGCCGATAATAACTACGGGTACCGAAGCCAGCGACGTACCGATTCCCGCAACGACGAAGCCAACCACAATCAGCAAAGAGCTGATCAGGATGACAAATCGTGCGCCTTTCCGGGCTACGATCGAACCTGACGTAAGCAGACCGAACAAAGAACCGGCGGCAATCGCAAATATAATCATGCCCATCCCGGCGGTGGAGACTTGAAGCGTGTCCCGAACGTCAGGCGTGCGGGAGACCCATGACGCAAAGGATAGACCCGGCAGGGCAAACAGCAGAAACAGAATATTCCGGACCGTTCCCGGATGCGGTTTACTTTTCACAGATGTCATTGGGCTGACCCTCACCTCCGCTTCTCTACTAATTGCAGGGAATAAGCCAGGCTTTCCAACGTCATGGTCGTCAGCCCGTACATGTAGTCCTCATCCGGATGTTCCAGCAGCGCCAGCTGCGGCATATGCATCTCCGGGATATACTTCAGGCATTCCTGGCGGATCAGATGGATATCATCTGCCTGTACCAGACTTCCCGTCAGAGCGATCGTCTCCGGGTTCATGACCGCTATCAGGCTGGACACCGCATGCGCAGCCAGGGAATGGAAGGTCTCCCGGTCGTGCAGCTGCCGCAGCTGCTCCGCCTGCGAAATACCATACGGTAAAAAGGCGATCTCTCCGGCAAAGCGGGTATTCCCCCGATGAATATGTCCATCGACGATTAGCCCGGCACCCGGCAAGCTCCCTTCGAGAAACGTCGCAACCGCAATCGACTTCTCGCTGTCATATTCCTGCTTCCGGTAAAAGCCGTACACGGTCGAGTTCATGTCGTTCTCCAGAATGACCTCGATCCCGTGCTTGTCGCGAATGATCGCCTCCAGCGGGGCATGAATCAGTTCAGGTATATCGCTGACATTGATCACGCCCTGATAAACCGCACCCGGAACGCCGATCCCAACCGCCCGGATTTGCGGGTATTGGGAGATGAGCCCGTCGATCAGTTTCTCAATCGCTGCTACATCGATCCGGCCCGCTTCCTGCTGCCCCTCCTCTACCGCTTCACCGGCCAGGTTAGCAACCCTGTACGTGAGGGAGTGCACCTTCACGCCGGCCCGGATGATCACGCAGGCGATATAAGCATAGTTCACATTATATTGATACAGTCTGGCCGGACGGCCGCCGCTCGATTCCTCTCGATCCAGCTCGAGCAGTTCACCGGTCTCCAGCATTTCGTTCAGAATGCTGCCGCAGGTCGCCACGCTTAATCCGGTCATTTGTGCCACCATCGACTTGGTACCCTGCTTCATCGATTTGAGCGCTTGCCGCACGAGCTCCTGATTCATCTTTTTGACTCGCATCGTATTGTGCGTCACGGGATTCATTGCCGCTACCCTCCCCTTCCGGACTTATTAAAATACTTTTAATAAGTAATAACATAAATGATTTTGCTGTATCTGTCTACCCATTGATCCTGATCGGGTGCTAAAGCTGGATGACCTTTTACCAAGACACGGGACGCTGCAAGTAATTAACGCCATGCAAAAAAAGCCGACCGATTTTTAAAATCAGCCGGCAAATTTATTTTTAGTTCTTCGGACGCGGGGAATCGAATAAGTACGATACGAGGTTATCCACAAAAGGATCCTCCAGGGTCGAATGCCGGTTCAGAAGCCGATACCACATCGGTCCATAACACAAGTCCGCGATAAGCCCCAAGTCTGTATCCCTGGGCAATTCGCCACGCTGCTGTCCCCGCTCCAACAACCGAATCAAGGCTGCTCTGCGCGAAAAGATAAAGTTGTCACGAAAGGCTGCGGCAAATTCAGGGTTAAATTGGGCTTCCGCCATCAAACTGCATACGATTTCATCCTTTCCTTCTATCAGGGAACGGAAGGTCCGCTTTAAATATTCAAGCACATCGCTCTTGAGATGGCCTGAATCCGGCAGGCCGATCTCCGTATCCGCGTGCAGTTTCAGCGCCTCCATTACGATAAAAGGAACGCCAGGCCACCAACGGTATAACGTAGGCTTTCCTACACCAGCCTCTTTTGCGATTTTTTCCATCGTTAAGCTCGGGTACCTGCCCGATTTGAGAAGGTCAAGAGTCGCCTTCATCACGGCTTCATACGCTTTTTGGCTTCTTGGCCGACCTACAGCTGTTGTTTTGTCTTGCTCAGTATCCATGATAGCTCCCTCAAAATAATTTATTTACAGAACGTTACGTAATATATTATAATTCAAACCAGAACTTCAATCAAGCACAGTGAGGAGTCGATCCAATGGAACAATCTTTAAAAGGTCAACGTGTCATTATTATGGGTGGAACATCGGGAATGGGGCTGGCATCAGCCCGGTTGTTGGTCGAATTGGGTGCTGACGTCATCGTCACGGGGCGGGATCAGGCCAAGTTGGAGACCGCTCTTCAACTTCTGGGGTCTGGCGCTAAAGGAGAGCAGCTTAATGCAGCTTCTTACGAAGATCTGAAATCTTTTTATGAACGTCAAGGAAGCTTTGATCACCTGGTCATTGCGGTCTCGGGGGCTAAAGGTGGCGGAAACTTCCGTGAACTCTCGCTCGATGAATTGCGCAGCGGCTTCGATGCCAAGTTTTGGCCGCAAGTGACGTCTGCCCAGCTCAGCCTGAATACGTTGAGCGGCAGCGGCTCGATCACCTTCCTCACTGCGATTTCGGCCCGTTCCCATGCGCCAGGCAATGCCGGACTCGCTGCGATTAACGCCGCCCTGGAGTCTATGGTTCCCATATTGGCACAAGAGCTGGCACCTGTACGCGTTAACGCTATATCTCCTGGTGTCGTGGATACGCCTTGGTGGAATTGGCTGCCGAAAGATCAAAAAAACGCCGCGTATGAATTTTACAAAGAGCAGGCCCCGGTTAACAGAATAGGCCAGCCGGAGGATATTGCCAAAGCGGTCCGTTACTTAATCGATAACACGTTTGTGACCGGAACCGTGCTGGAGGTGGACGGCGGGCTGCGACTTCGGTAGCACCGATGCATCCGACAACGTCCTCATCATGGAATCATGAGTATTTCTTGTGACGCTGAACAGGCTGCCGTTATGAAGCGGCAGCCTGAGTGCTAACTTTCGATGCACAAACATAAATGATTTTTGATCATTTAAAAGAACTCGTCGATTAATGACATTCCATTCGTGATCCGCATCTGACTATCCTGCAAAAAGTCGCGGGTCCAATCGTCCGGTTCACGTAAATCCCAGCTCCGGTGCATACCGACGAATACAATGATTTCACGCAGTCTAAGGAAGAGCGGCAGAAGGTCTTTCCAGCCATCAGGCATAGTACGCCCATCCGCGGTATAGCCACGCACGAAATGTTTGATAAAAAGTTCATACTGCGCCTTCCGTTCGGATTTCGAATCTTCACCAAAAACATACAGCAAGTAATATAGCTGAACGGCGATGTCTTCGACATACCAGCTGTACTGGCATTCGTCGAAGTCGAAAAGTGTGATTCCTCCAGCTTCATCCACCATAAAATTCCCGACATTCATATCCCCGTGGATCAAACCAAATTGATCCTCTGCAGATGGCAGGACAGCCAGCTGTGCTTTAAGCTCATCCAGGGCCTGAAGAATCGGTTGATGCTCTGAGGGCAGCACATTTTTGGCCTGCAAGAGGTATTCATTAGACTTCCAAGTATGTCTTCTGAGCGTTGGATTATAACGCTTCGACAGTTCGTGCAGATGTCCGGTGATGCGTCCGCATTGTTCATAAAGCAATGCATTTCCTAAGCACTCCGGATATCCAATCTTGCGACCAACCGCGTGCCTGAATGACGTTACATAGAAATCAATCATATTTCCATGCACCTGTTCAATGTCTTTCCCGTCAACTGAAGATACCGGTTCTGAAACAGAAAGTCCATTCGCTGAAAGATAACGAATCCATTCGATCTCAGCCGCAAGTCCTTTCCATGTGCGAAGCGTGCTCGGGGTGAAACGGAGGATATATTTTGAATCGCCCTTCATGTAGGAATAAATAAAGTTCTGAAAGCCGCCGATGAAAGTCAGCTCCTTTGGGCTGACGCCAAACCGGGCGGCACCTTCTGCGGCATGCTCGTTCAGGAACATTAATTTTATTTGGGGGTCCATGAGATCTCCTTGTGAATATAAAGTTTCATAAGATATTAGGAAACACGCTGGAACTTTGCCTTAAAGGTTATTACGCCTCAAACTGTAAGGTGAATACGAGTGCCCACTCCGTTCGGCTTAACGACTCCGTTGAAAGATCCGATGTACGCATGGTATTGGAGCTTGTGGCTTGCATGCCAAACACATGCACGGCCTGATCGGCCGTAAACGAACGCGGCTCCGCATCCTGGATCAATCCTCGGGCCGTCAGCTTTTTGTCCCAAGGGATGTGAAATGTGGCTAAGTCTGTTCCCGAGCGATTAACAATGCCTACCTTAATGGTTGCGGACTCGTCCTTCTCCCCAATGGATACCATATCCGTGGATATGATCACTTCTATTTCGTTATTCTTCTGCTCATCCGGACTGTAAAACACATCCCCTATCCAGCCTATAGAATCTACTCTCTGACCGTCCTTCCAAATGTCTATGTCCAAATTAGCGATCGGCTTGCTTCCTTCATATTTCAGCTTAAATGCACCGGACATCGCCCCGAGGAACGGCTGAAACTTGGCTGCCTCCCCCTTGAACAAATCAACAGGCACCAGCTCTATTTTGGCAGGACTTGCTTCCCCTTCCGGTGCGGTTGTCTCTTTACTCTCTGCAGTACATCCCGTTAAGACGAAAAAGATGATCAATATGCATGCTTTTAAGCGCATGTTACCTCCCCAAAGATGTTCCCATAATTCCAAATTGTACCATATAGTGCGTTATAAAATGAGGTTATCCGCGCGGTTAGCGAAAAAAAGCAGCCGATCGTTGGGATCCGCTGCTTTGATTTGCTTCATAGTTTTGGGTGGGTTATCTTTTACACCGTTCCGAAGGTAATTTTCATACCCGCTGCATAGGTGGCCGCTGTTGATGAGGTAAAGAACTCCGACATTGCATTTTCACATTCATATTGTCGGATGGCCTCTTCTATTGACATTCCTCTCTTTAACAGGCTATCAATAAATGCTGAACGCTCCCCCGGGCTACTGAACTGCATAGCTTCATAAATATCGGTACCTATCTTCGCTGTGGGATCATAAATGTTTACTTTATCGCTCATCCGGCATTGGACATTACGTAATCCCAACCGATTGAAATATAAAGGCAGCTTGATTCCGATGTTTCCGTCCTTACCGGTGCGTTTCAAGTCTCGCTCAAACAACTCCTGCAACTGCCCTAATGGAATCACCGTGGACTGATCCATGCCATCCAAGTGGAAACCTGCACTATTTCCGATCCAGTGAGGCTCGAATGCAGCAACTTTTCCTTCGGGTTTGACAGAAGCTTTCATTCTTTTCAGCGTGCAAAGCGGGTCGTTCATATGCAGCAGCACCGCGTGGCATACGGCAAGATCAAATTCCTCATCAAAGCATACCGAGTTAAAATCCGCGGCAATGAACTCCGACCGGTATGGTAGATTTCGAAAGAGCTCTCTTGCGTGCTCTATCAGCTTAACACCGGCATCGACACCGACATATTCCGAACCGGCTGGCAGCAGAGGCAGCAATCGGAGCCCCAAGTGCCCAAACCCGCATCCAAAATCTACGATTCGAACGGGATCATCAATGTTCCATACGCGATGAATCAAAAAATCAATATAATCATCGTTATAATACAAGGCAGTAGACCTTTTTAAATACTCGATTTGACCATCCCAATAATATGGCTCCATGAAGGATCTCCCTTAACGTATTTGCGCCGCGGTCGCTAATATAACATACAATCTACCCAAAAAAAGAAATAGACTTATCTTCAATTTTTTTATAAACTATTATGTATCTATGGCTTTTTTAGTAAACCCATTAATGCATGGAACCGGCACACTTTGTGCCGGTTTTTTTATTACTTCTACACTGTTCCATCTGCACATCTATTTTCCGCCTATGCCTCATAACGTCCACGATTTTGACGCCGGTCCGTACAGATCATACATCGAAACCGGGATGCCAAGCTGCTTCATATAGGTAAACATTTGGCCGCGGTGGTGATAGATATGCGTCGTAATCTCGATCAACCATTTGATCTGAACAGAAGGCTGGTGCTTGGCAAAAAAAGGGGCGGTCGATTTGTGCAGCAGGTCTGCCTCATCCAAGTTGTTCATGTAGTCTTTTAACGCTGAGACTCCGCGATGCATAACCTCTGACAGGGCGGCTGCGTCCTTTACATGCATAACGGACATGACCAGACTTCTAACCTGCTCCATGGGTTGTTCCTGCAAAATGGCCAGTTCTTGCTCGGGGACCTGAACAAGATGGCGGGCAAGCTCGATTAAGCTCCGCATGTTCTCGCGAGGACGATATTCCCAGTGCTCCTCCTCAATCATGGAGAGCAGCGAGGCGATTGTCGTGAGCGCCAGCTCCATCTCTTCAAACAGCAAATCCTTGATGCGGGATACTTCCGGATTCATGTCTCTCATCCTTTCTTCGGGGCAAAGAATCATTACGAGCATGAATATAACACCTAAATAAGTCAGAACTTGGCTTATTTTATGTGATAATAAGGATAAAAAATATGTGGCGAGGGATGAGCGTGTATTGATCAAATCACAGCGCCTGATTCAATTAATGATGGTGATTAACGCCAAAAGGTCGTTTACGGTCAGGGAGCTTGCCGACGAGTTCGGCTTGTCTCCGCGGACGATTACCCGGGATTTGCAGGAACTGAGCGAGGTAGGGTTTCCGATCTATTCCGTGCAGGGGCGCGGCGGCGGTTACCGGCTGCTTCAAGAAAGGATGCTTCCGCCGATTGCCTTTTCAGAGAACGAAGCGGTCGCCGTATTTTTTGCCTGCCAATCCCTGCAGTACTTTGGTTCCGTTCCCTTTGACGAGAGTGCGGCTTCGGCGATTCACAAGTTTTATCACTACTTGCCTGCCGATGCGAAGGAGCAGATCGACCGGCTGCGAAATCGGGTCGTCATCTGGAATCCATATCGGACGATGTCCGCCGACTTCCTTCAGACCCTGCTGCAAGCGATCATGAACGACAGCGTCGTGACTATTGCGTATAAATCCGGCGATGGCATCACGCAAAGAGATATTCAGCCCATCGGTCTCTATGCGAGCGAGGGATACTGGTATTGTCCGGCCTATTGCTTCCTCCGCCAGACCTACCGGCTTTTCCGCGCAGACCGAATCAGCTTCGCGAGTGTGAACGACGGCTTTCCTGACCGGAAGGATCTGGGTGGCCGATCGGTATTTGATTGGATCACACCGGACTTGTCCCGCTTCGATCAGCAGTGCGACTTGTTGGTCGAATTAACAGAAGAAGGCGTACGTTCGCTTGAAACCAACGTCTGGTTCAGTGCTCACATAGAACTCCATGAAGATGGAAGAGGTACTTTACGCATGCGGATCCCCGTTCAGAAAATCGAATTTTTCACGGATTTGATTTGGCCCTTAGGGGGAGAAGCAAAAATCGTGGAGCCTATCGAGGCTGTAGCTTATATCCGGCGAAAAATAGAAACGATCACAAAATGCTATTTTGATCCCATGAGTTAAAAAGAAGGTATCCGTTCGCACTGACCGAATACCTTCTTTTCCTGATGAAGTCGGGACACTTCATTCATCTGTCGACGGTTGCACCCATGACGGCTGCTTTTACATAGGGTTGGCCCTGCAATGCTTTCAGGCTCTCAGCCATTCCCGTTACGACAACGCCAAACAGGCGCACGTCGCTTGTTTCCGGTTGTTCCTTATCCTTGCGTAAATAATCATAAATCCGCTTAAATTCCTGCTTATATTTTCGATTGTGATGCACTCCATATTCCAGGGCGTCAAGAAAGTTCTTTTCTGAAATATCATCACTATCTGGATGAATTCCAAAACCGTATACGCTGCTCGCCCAGTCAGGAAACGGATCAACAACGGATCCATCAGGCATTTTAGCGGCCGTATAGGGCTTCATATCCGAGTAAGTATCTACCCAATACCACACGGGATGGACACCTGGCGGAAGCATCGCCTTGATCTGCTCTACCGAATAATTTTTATCAAAAGAAATGCCCATTTCAACCCGCTTCCGTCCATCCATGTCCTTCAGCTGCGGAAGCTCGTTAAGGTAGTTCGCGTATTTTACGCTCGGAAGATAGAACAGCATCTCTCTTTCTCCGTTATAACGGTTATAGGGGCGTGAATAATGAAATCCTTTGGCCTCCATTTCTGGGTCCATAAGCGACAGGTCAGAATAGTCGCCGAAAAAGCGGGAAAAACTTCCCCATGAGCTAAAATCGTAGTTTTCCTCCCCCCAGATGACCGGGACTCCCTCTACAACCTTATATGTCCGATATTCAAGCGTACCATGGAGAAAGCCGTAGTTAATCTGGAAACCTAATATATACTGATTCGGACCACTGATCGCTTTAAGCATCTCAATGTCACGCATTGCATGTTTTTCGCTTCTGTACTGAAGCTGTAAATTCGTAAACCACCCTCCCGCAAGGATAAATATCGTAACTGCCAATGATATGATTGCGTTCCTAAGTATCGTTCTGCGGCGTGCCTTCTTGACGAGAGCCGACAGCTTCGCCCCATCCTCAAAGCTGGATTCGTTATCGTTCATCGTATAGTCCTCCATATTTTTTCTGAAATAGTTTGCGTGCCCGATATAGGTACGTCTTCACCTTCTCCTCACGAATGGCTATGAGTTCAGAGATTTCTTTATAGCTAAAACCCAGTTCGTATTTTAAAATAAGCAGCTGTTTATAGATCGGAGCCAGCTCTTCCATCACCTTTTCGATCTCTTCTCTCCGTTCCTTTCGCAGCAGGATTTCCTCTGGAATTTCACTGCCTTCCACATTCGCCTCTTCCATCGAAATCTCGATTCGTTTGCGTTTTCGGAGCAAATCGTAATATCGATTGAGTGCGACCCGGTACAGCCACGCCGAAAACTTATCAGGCCCAATGGAATCAATATACAAGAGACCTTTATATACCGCGTCCTGGACGATATCCTCGGCGTCAGCCCTGCTTGCCCCCAGGCGAATCAGGTACCGCTGAATCTGTTTCATTTTATCCTGCATCAGCCGCAGCATCTGCTCGTTATCCACTTTCAACCTCCCTCCAAGCAGTACAACGTTTGGATAGGTGCATATGTATACAAGTGCGGCAAAAAAGATATCTCGTCTCGTAGAATCGGACCTATCGGTGGATCGCAACAGCCATGAATTAAACAAAAAAAACAGCCGATCTTATCGATCAGCCGCCAGACTACTTATTTGTTTGTAAAATTGAACACCTTTGCCGCCCCGATCTCAGCCCGCAGTTCCTTGTCCTCTTCCGTGAACCTGTTGTTCGTATAACGCGCGAGGGTTTTTCTCCAAAAATGAATGGTCCTTGAATTCCTCTCTGTCGGGGTCGTGTAGATCAGCCATTTTCCCTGGAATTGGTTGAAGATTTGGGCTATGGCCTCCTCGGCAACACCCTGACCCCGGAAAGGCTGCAGTATAAAATATTCGTTCACCAAAAGGTTGCTGTCATCCTCCACATAAGGAGGTGTGGCAATCAATGCGAATCCTGCGGGCACTTCGTCGACCCGAATCAAGAAAGGAAAAAGGCACTCCTCTTTTTCCCACCAAATATCAAACTCGGGCATTTGCTGCTGAAGCGTTTGAATAGCATCGCTGTCTTCAAAGACGCCATACCGATTGGGAAGCACGTTACGGATCCCTGCTAAATCGTGAAGATACAGGGGGTAAAGATTATAGATGATTGATTGCGTATCACGCCTGCTTAATTCAACCGTTATTTCCGCCATGTTGGATCCTCCTCAAAGAGCCTTTTATCTTTTACCGAAAAGTATATCGGCTGGCGCTTTGAAACAATAGGCAGAGAATACACATAACCATTTAGGATACAAAAAGGGCTCGCGCTGGTTTGATCACACGCAAGCCCCTGGCATTATTTTTTCTGGTATACGATCTTTCGGATCGTTTCTACCGCGAGGCAATAGGACTGGGAGAGCTGCTCCACAGCGATTCCTTTACGGAACGATTGCCTGATCTCTAGATTGCGTTTCCGCAGATAGTCCCGCTGTCCCGAAAGCTGGCCCCATTTTTTGCGGCCATCCTCGCGAGAAGGAATATAGATCGTCCTGCCTTGGACGTATTTTTGAATTTCCTGAAGCAGCTGTTCAGGTAAAATGTCGCTCGCAGATACATATTTCATTGGCTTCGCCCTTTCATCCAAGTGAGTTGCAGATGGTAAGGTAGCAAAGCCTGCATGACAAACATCCTGCTAATGAATTGAAAATGATGCGGTTAATAGATCAGGCTCCATGCAAAACAACCGCCGCTGTTTGTCATATAGACTCTGCATGGAGCAAAGATGTAAACTTTGCATCGGGTAAGCTTTTGGATTCAGTAGCTCCTGAACCGGCATCATCGCGATATTCCTCTCTTTCGGTTATTCATCTGCCTAGTAGTTTCCACATAGGGTTTGAGGATTCCTTTTTATCATTAGAAAGAGAGACTCCACTTTCAATCCCACAAAATCGTATCCGTCGTTATATAGGCCGCACCCGCCTCCTCAAACGGCCGCGAAATCTCCCGCTCGTTTACGGTCCAGATCGACACGTCAACTCCGGCCTTGCTGCAGTTTCGCACGTCATCCGGCGTCGCCGAACGATAGTCGTAATCCAGAAAAGCAGGCTGCAGCCGGCCGATGAGCTCAAGGTCTGCTTCGCTTGGCGGCTTCGCCGATAGAAAGCCGAGCGGCACCGCCGGATCGATGGCACGCACCTTCAACAGATCGTTGGCATTGAAGCAGATGAAGCTCATTTGTCCCATCATGCCGGAGCCGCGGACCAGCTCAACGAGCCTTTCCAGATCGCGATCCTGGTGGTATTCCTCAATCTCGACGAATGCATGCATGCCGTATTTGACGCATACGGACAATACTTCCTCCAGTGCCGGGATTTGCAGGCCGGAATAATCGCTGATCCCGTTTCCGGAGGTGATGCTCAGCCCGCGGATCTCGGCAAACGAGAAATCCTTCGTCCTCCCTGTTCCGTTCGTCATCCGGTCGACAGTACGGTCATGATGGACAATCCAGCGGCCGTCCGTCGTGCAGTACGTATCGCATTCGATGCCCCAGAATCCCGATCGGCCCGCCAGTTCAAAAGCCGCGACGGTATTCTCAGGCGCCTGCATACTAAGCCCCCGATGGGCTACATACTTCGGTTGCTGATTCACCTGTCTTCACCCCATGATCCGAATTTTTGTTGCTGTCCTCATCCTTTAATCGAACCGAGCATAACCCCTTTGTTAAAGTATTTTTGCAAAAAGGGGAATATGATCAGCAGCGGCAGCGCCGTTAACATGATGGCTGCCATTTTGGCTGCAGGCGTATATTTATACAATACAGTGGACGCGTTGGAGATGGTAGGGTCATCCTCAACGAGCATTTGCCTCAGAAAGACCTGCAGCGGCATAAGCTTCGCATCGTTTAAATATATAATAGCGGAAAAATACGTATTCCAGTTGCTCACCAGATAAAACAACGTAAAGGTCGCAATGACCGGCATAGACAACGGCACGATGATTGATAGAAACAGGCGCCACTCTCCGCTCCCGTCGATCCGGGCCGACTCCTCCAACTCAAGCGGCATGGACTGAAAAAAGCTTCTCATCACAATGACGTTGAACGCGGCAATCGCCGAGCTAAGCCAGATCGCCCAGAAACTGTCCAATAGATGGAGCGATCGAACGACCAAATAGGTTGGAATCATGCCTCCTGAGAACAGCATCGTGAAAAATACAATAAAATTCATTGTACTGCGCAGCTTTAACCATCGCTTGGACAGCCCGTAGGCCATAAGGGAGGTCAGCACGATATTCAGTGCCGTCCCTCCCAAGCTGATGATCACTGCATTGCGGAATGCTAGGGTAAAGCCCGGATGGGCCAGCAAATACAAATAACCGTCCAAGGTAAACTGCTTCGGAATGACGAAGAATCCCCGCGTTAAATACTCGTACTCCGTCGAGAACGAAACCGCAAGCACGTAGAACAATGGAAAAATCGCGATCGCGGCCGCCAGGAAAAGGATGAAATAAACAAGACACGTGAAGAACAGATCGGGCCCTTTTGCCTGCCGCATTTAAAATACCCCCTCCTGGCCGAATCTCTTGGCGAGCCGGTTCACACCCCATACCAGCACCAAACCGACCACGGATTTAAATAAACCGACGGCCGTCGAGTAGCTGTAATCGCCTTCGATCAGACCCTTTTTGTATATAAAAGTCTCAAACACCTCGGACACCTCTTGGTTCATCGGGTTCTGCAGCAGGAAAATATGCTCGAAGCCGAGGTCCATCATGTGCCCGAACCGTAAAATAAACATGACGACAATGACGCCCCGCAAGCCGGGCAGCGTAATATGCCACACCTGGCGCCACCGGTTCGCGCCGTCCATCTTAGCCGCTTCATACAGCGTAGGGTCGATGCCCGACAGGGCGGCCAGGAAAATAATCGCTCCCCACCCGGCCCCCTGCCAAATGTTCTGTAACAGCCACACCCACCGGAAGTAGCGGGGATCCGTCATCAGTTCAATCGGGCCCAGCCCCCAGTCCTCCAATAGCTGATTGATGCCTCCGGAGCCGGTGGCGAAGAGCACGATCGTAATACCGACGATCACGACCCACGATATAAAGTTGGGTGCATACAGAATGGTTTGGACCGCCGCCTTCATTCGTCTGGCTCTCAATTCATTCAACAGCAGAGCGACGAGGATCGGGGCCGGGAAAAAGAACAGCACATCCAGCAAATTGAGCAGCAGCGTGTTTTTGAGAAGCAGCAGGAAGTCGCCTTCAGCAAATAATCTGCGGAAATAATGAAGACCTACCCATTCGCTCCCCATTATTCCCTTGAAGGGACTATACTTCATAAAGGCGATCGAGATCCCGAACATCGGGATATATTTAAAAATGATAAAATAGAGCAGACCCGGCAGGATCATGAGATAAATGGGAAATGCCCTCTTCCAGTACGCTTTCATGTCTTCAACCTCCAACTCGCTGTATAGCCAGCCTGGAAATAAAAGGCCCCAGGCGGCCGCAGCCGCCCGGGACCTTCAGGCGAACGTTATGGATTCGCCGTGTATGCGGCATTCACTTCCTCGATAATCTGGTCTCCGCCGCTGCTCTTCCATTCTTTGATCGCTTCATCGATGCTCTCCACCGGCTTTTTGCCTGCGATAATTTCAATGACGGTTTTGTGGAAGCTTTCGTCGAGTGCCGTTCCTTTCTCCAAGTACGTATTGGACGAGAACAGATAGGCGTCGGACGCGTTCTTATATGGATACTTGCCAGCGTTATCAATGGATTGCTCCATCTCTTTAGCCCATGTGGGATCGCTCCACTTGTAGGTGTTGAATGTATTGGAATTGTTCCGCAATACCCAGTTCCACAAGAGACTTTGCCGCCCCTCGCCTTCGGCCTTCAACTCATCGGTCATTTCATAGGCTCCGCTGCTGTCTTTCTTGTAATGGATATTTTCAATCCCGTTCTTCAAGATGTCTTCCCCTTCCGGCGATACCCACCAATCAAACAACTGCAGGATGCGATCCCGCTTCTCGGCATCCACGTCCTTGCTCAGGACGACTTTGATCGTTCCGCTCGTTGGCGTCGATGTTCCCCGCATCCCGTCCTTGCCCATCGGCGGCGCCAGCTCCACAAATTTGGCTCCAGGAGCAATCGTCTGCAGCTGCTGATTGGTTTGCTGGCTGAACTGGTAATGCATGTCGGCAAAGCCCACTTTGCCCTGCGCGTATTTCTCGTTAAAATTCGTGTTCGTAACAAAGTCTTTGTCGAGCACGCCTTCTTTATATGCACGGCTCATAAAGGTCAGGAACGCCTTCCATTCGTCCGATTGGACCTGCATCGGAATCAGCTTACCGTTCTCCTCCTTCCAGCCATTCGCGAGCCCAAATGGCGCGAACAGCTCCGGCATGCCCAGCAGGCTTGCATTGCCCAGCGCCGAGAATCCAAACGTATCGTTCTTCCCGTTGCCGTCCGGATCCTGAGTCGTGAAAGCTTTGGCCATATCATAAAATTGGTCGATGGTGAATGTATCAGGAGTTGGTACGGGAATTCCCAGCTTATCCAGCCAGTCCTTGCGGACGTAAATGGTATTCTGGGCTGTGGCATAGATCGGAATGCCGAAGATTTGGTCCTTCGGGTTCAGCAGCGCCCATTCTTCCGGTTTTGCGATGCTTTGCAAATGAGGATATTGGGCTAACTGAGGCTTTAAGTCCTGAAATACGCCCTCCTCCACCCATTTCAAATACTGGCTTGGACTATCGATCCGCATCACGTCGGGCAGTTTGCCGGATGCCGCAATCACGTTCAGCTTTTCGTAAAAATTCGCATTCGGCACCCATTGAATTTGAAGGTCCACATTGAATTTGTCATCGATGTACTTGATGATCGGATGATTGTTGTCCGGCCAGCCCCCTCCTTTCCATGACGCAATCATCATGTCAATTTTGATTTTTTTGGGCTTGTCCTTGTCTCCGTTCGTTCCAGATGCGGTCCCCGTATCCTCCGATCCCGCGGATGAACATCCAACGGCCGCTAAAAATACGAGACTCATAACCAGGATGATTGAGAGCATTCGTTTCACTTCAGGTGACCTCCATTACCCATTTGATTTTGTCCTCTTCCATTTCAATATATCTTGCTGACAGGGGTCACTTTTTCACAAAATGATGATCTTTTTATCCAAATTTCCGATCATGGATTTATCTTTTTTGGGAATTTCAGCGTGACGACGCTTCCTTTACCCGGTATTGACTGTACGCGGACGCCGTAAGCTGAACCGTATTTCAGCACCATTCGGGCATGAACGTTAATGATTCCAACCGATTCCTCCTGAGCGAACGGCTCTGACTGCTGCTCTACCAGCTTCATTCGATGCATGATCCGCTCCAGGTCTTCCTCGGGGAATCCATTTCCGTTATCGGTGACGTCAATGACGAGGTCGCCCGCTCTCTCATAGGCTTCCACCGTAATTTGGGCATGGCCGTTTTTGGGTTCCACCGCGTACTTCACGCTGTTCTCCACGATCGGCTGCAGCGACAGCTTGATCATGCGGCAGTCCATGCAGGACTCAGGCACCGATATACTGCTGTGAAAATGATCAAAGCGAATATGAATGATATCCAGATAATTGTGCAGATTCTGCAGTTCATCCCGCAGCAGCACTTCCGATCCGGGCATTTTCGAGGTATACCGGTAAACGCCCGCCAGGCGGGTCGCCATTTTTTCAATGGTCGGCACCTTCTCGATAAAAGCGATGCTCTTGATAATTTCCAGCGTATTGTACAGCAAATGGGGATTGATCTGGTTCTGAAGCGCCTGAATATGCGCATCCCTTTGCCGCAGCTGCAGCTTCATCTCATTGATCTCCAGACGATGGACGGTGTGGATGAGCTCATTCAGCCTGGACGTCATCTGATTAAAGCTCCCGTTCAGCTGCTGTATTTCGTCCCTGCCGGGAACCACGATCGCACTGACCTTGGTATCGCCGGTCTCCACGCGCTTCATCAGATTCCGCAGGTGAAGAATGGGCTGGACCACTTGGCCGACCATCCTGGGGATAAAGAACAGCGATAACACAATGATGCCCGTCATCACCCACAACGTAGCTTTGCGGGCGAAGTCCAGGCCGCTGGCCATCTCGTGCATAGGCACGGAGGCGACAATATTCCAGCCGGTCACTTCCGAGCGATTGCCGGACATCAGAATTTTTTCCCCGTTTCGTTCGATGACGGCATCCTGCTTACCAAGAGGAAGGACGCCCAGAGCGGTGTCCTCCACGTGCCGGCCCGCCAAACTCACGTCCGGGTGATACACGATTTCGCCGCTCGAATCGACGATAAAAAAATACCCTGTATTCCCGAGCCTCGTCTGTCCAAGAATATCCTGAACTTCCGTAATCGATAAAGCGATATTCAGATTGCCGATGAGCTTAAGCGAATTCGGATCAAATACAGGAACGATGAGCGTAATATAAGGGTATGCGGGCACAACCGCATCTTCATTTCGGTAATAGGAGGGAACGATTTTTAATTGATCGGACAAGGGGCCCACCATCCAAGGCGAGGATTCAATCATCGGATGGCTCAGGGAGTGATCTTTCGAATAAATCAGCCGGCCGTCCAGCGAACGGAGAACGATGCCCAGGACGTTGGAGTAGTTGATCGCGATATATTTCGACATGATGCCTTCGACCAGCGCTTCCTGTTCCCGGTTGAAATTCTCGCCGCTGATGAGCCATTTCTGAAGGAGACCGCTCTCCGGATTGTCGCCAAGCAGCGAATTCGAGGGCAATGGACCAGCAATCGAAGCGTAGGTCGATTGGGCCATTTGCGTAAAATACCGGTCCAGCTGATGATTAATTCTTGCGGTTGAGTCCTGGGCAATCGTGTAGAAATCATCCTTGGCTGATTCCGTGTAGTAGTAGGATGTGAAGCCCGCCATCAGTGCAATGGACACAAAACTCACCGACAGCACCAGCCCGAGGATCTTCGTCTTGAACGAAAATCGGTAATGCCAATGGCCCCATTTCATGATCCCATCCTCTTTCTGTATTCGAGGGGCGCCACCCCGGCAAGTGCCTTGAATACCCGCGTAAAATAGGGCGTAGACGAGTAGCCGACGATTTCCGCAATTTCGGATACGGCGTATGAGGTCGTTCGGAGCAGCTTTTTGGCCTCATCAACGCGCAAACGGTTGACGTAGCTGACAAGCGAGCTGCCCGTATGCTTTTTGAACAGTGCGCTGAAATGGGAGACGCTGAAATTCGTCAGGTTCGCCATGTCCGTGAGCGATAAGTTCGTTTTATAATTGGCGTCGATATACCGGCACGACTCGGCAATGGCCGCGGGTATGCTCGTTTTCGGTGTTCCCGGGTATCCAAGGTACCACTTTTCCAGCAGTGTCATGTAATATTTCAGGGTGGACGCATCATCGCCTGACTGATATTTTGGCACGTCCGTAAAGTCCAGGCCGAATTCATTCATCAGGTTCTTCAGCTTGTGCTCCATCATATTCAGCAGCCCGACCCGGGCATTTCTGTTCAGCAGATGCAGCCTTAAGATGGACTCGATGAATTGGCGCTGCTTTTGCATCACCGCATCGACCGCCAAGCCCTGGCTGTTATCCAGTAAAGACTGAAACTTGACGATGTAATCGTTCAGGTCCTTTAGCGACTCCAGCTTCTCCTTCGATCGGTTTAATGCCTCGGTCAGCGTTTCAAATTCTACCGGCTTCAGCAAATAGTCCGATACGCCATACGTCATCGCCTTCTGGGCATATTGAAAATTGTCGTATCCGCTAATAATGACCGATACGAGCGGAATGCGATGCTCAGCTATTCTTTTGATCAGAGATAACCCGTCCAGTTCAGGCATCATAATATCGGTGATCACGAGCATGGGCCATACTTCTTGAATCATGCTCCACGCTTCTTCCCCGTTGCTGCATTCTCCGACGACCTCGAATTCCTCCCCGGCCGTCTTCACCATCTGGACGATTCCTTTTAATACCCACGGTTCATTTTCGGCGATCAGAACGGTGTACATTTTGCGCTAAACCTCCATTGTTGGCCATTATGCAGGATGCTTGGGATGTCCTTTCTGACATCTTTAAAAAAAACCATTCGTGAACGAATGGTTTTTTCCTGCTACATGACGGCCGGGTAATTACATCCGTTCCATGATAAAATATCCGGTATATCCTAAAAAAAGGTAAGGAGGCAGGAAGCTGCAATGGATGTAAGGCTATCAGAACGAATCATCGAAAAATGGGCATCGGCGAACGCCGGTGCGATCGGTCTAGAACCTAATCATATCCAGGCTTCATACATCTATAATCCGGGAGGCTTCGGCAATTTGTCGCTCCGCTTGTCGGATGGCCGCACTCGGCTTCATGTTAAGCTGGCTCCGCCCGATCGGAGCGAACGGCTGCAGCAGTGGGCGGGCGTCAGCGGTTATCTTGCCGAACACTACGCCGCACCCAAGCTGGTCCACAGGATTGAAAGCGAGATCGTAGAAGGGTATCCGTACGGCCTTGTGTTCGAATATATCGAGGATGCGGTCCCGCTGGCGGAAGCGGCGAATTCGGAGGCTATTCTGACGGGCGTCATCGAAACCGCCTCCAGGCTGCATCGCGACGGCATTCTCCGCGGAATGCTGCCTGAAGCGGAAGCCCGCACTTATGCGGATGCATTTGAAGACGAGTACATATCCAGGTTTACGGAAGACTTGGAAGGAATCCGCGGATCCCGGGAGCTGCTGCGGGACTTCGTATCGGATGAGACCATTTTGTGGTTTGGAGAAGAGATCGAAAGGCTGAGGGAAGCCGTCCGGCAGACCCCGGCATTTGGACTCCCTGCGCGCGATGTGGTTCATAACGATCTGAACGGAAACAACGTGCTGATACGCAAAGACGGCTTTTCGATCATCGACTGGGACGATCTTTCCGCCCAGGGAGATGCGGCGATGGACTATTCGGTTATGTTATGGCCGCTAAGGCATGGCCCATCATGGCCGGTTTGGAGGGAAAAGGTGTTGGCCACGGCAGGAGATACGGTTGCCCAGCGGCTTGAGCTGTATTTTCGGGCAAAACTGCTGGACGACGTCATTGACGTACTGGCTGATTACGTCGAGTCGGAGGAGGTCCCGGAACATCGGGAAGAGGCCCAGCGCAAGGCCAAAGCGGTCCATCTCCGCTCGTATCCGCAGTATCTCGCCCAGTATGGATCTGCATAAGCAGGCAGCGTTAGAGGTGGAAACAAATTGCTGTTCTTGAATAAGGAGAACACATCATAAAACTCTTTCCACCCGCCTTGATAGACGGGTAGGAAAGAGTTTTTTCACGATGTACAAACTGCGTTTATTTCCGGGCAACCAGCCGCATCAGCATGTCGGCCTTCGGAATTTGATACACCTTGCTTCCATTCGAATTGATGACCATCACACCGGAGAGGACGGATAAATAACAAACGATGAGCTCACGCGGATCTCCTTCCGCCAATTCCCCTGCCTGCTGGCCCTCTTCGAATAACGGAAGCAGCATATCCACATACGTATCCATAGAATATTGCTGTTGGAGCTGCTTGACTTGTTCAGGCACCCCGTCGGACGTGGCTGCCTGGTGAATCAGCATGAAGTATGGAGTGCCGTCTTCATTGAGGATTTCCGCCGTTAACGCCCTGATTCTCTCGAGCGGCGTTCCCGGCATGTCATAGACACTGCGCAGCGCCGCTTCCGATTCGGCCATTGCCTCCTGAACGAGCGACGTGAACAATTCGTCTTTGGATTTAAAATAATGGTACAGCAGCCCGTTGCTGATGCCTGCCGTCTCCGCGATCATACTCATCTTTGCGCTGAGGATGCCTTTGCGGGCAAACACCTGAAGCGCTGCCGCCTTGATTTGTTCTTTTCGTTCATCGCGAATTTGATGCAACTGCTCTTCGTTTAATGGTGCCAATGTCAAGTACCCCTTTGCCGGAAGCTACCGTTTTTTCTACCAGTATATCAAATCCATCTTGGCTATTGCTATGGTCTGACCAGCTCGAACGGCGATTCCGGAAACCGCGGAAGCACTTCTTCAAGAATCGTTTCAACCGGCTGGCTGTTGTCCGCTGTAAGACTGGAGAGCAGTTCCCTACCTTCTTCCGACTCGGTTAACACTTGGACAGCTGTTTCAGGGTTGAAAATGTTTCGTGGGGATACCGCTAACGTATTGACCGCCCAATAGAGTCCATACAACTTCCAATCGGGTTTGCTGACCGCATATCTCAGGAACAGCTCCATATATTCCCGGCTGAAGGCGTTCCTCTTGCTCGAATCCGTCCCCTGGTATTCGACACCCTCCCACCGGAGATCGGCCGTACAGTTCAGCCAGAACGCCGGCTCGATGGCCTCCTTGATTCGGTGAAGCACGCCGCGCTCCCAGTCCGGCCGTTCCTCAGCGCGCTGTTCCCGCAGACACGCCTCCAGGATTTCGACAGAGATGGCAGCCACGGTCATGCCCTGGCCGAAGATCGGGTCATAGATGCAGTAAGCATCTCCCAGGACCAGCAAGCCTTGTGGCCACTTCGGCATCTGTTCGAATCGATGGCAGTACAATTCCGGAACGCGGAAAGGTCTGGGTGACGCCATCGGTTCGAAATCGCGGACGAGTTCTGCGATTTTCGGGCTCGGAAGCTGCTCCAGGGCGCTCTCGAATTCGGCGGCATCCGTCGGAGGGTAATTCCCGCCCGGACGGGCGAGCAGCACTTCTGCCGTATCGTTTTCGATAAAAGAGAAGACACTCGTATACGTACCGCTCGCCGGCTGCCCTTGAATGTTGATGACATCCCATTCATCGATCAAATGAGTCAGATGCGGCGGTACTTTATAGCGGCGGGTGCTGTATCCGAGCGAAACTTTCAACAGATCCGGCTTGGGAACCTCGTAGCCCAGGTCCGTAAGCCAGCCCGACAGCTTTGAAGATCGCCCGCTCGTATCAATAACCAGGTCGGCCGTCAGGGCTTTCTCCTGGCCGGACTGCTCACGGTCTCTGGCTTGCACCCCCGTTACCTCGGATCCGTCAGGGCTCGTTAACAATCCCGTCACCTGGTGTTTCGTCAGAAATTTCACGTTGGAAATGGCTGCCGTCCGCTGCCGGATGACCCACTCCAGAATCGCTCTGCTGAATTTAAGATCATCCCGGTCGTACTTCATTTCCAGGGTGCCGTACTGGTTCATGAAATACGCGTTTTTGTTCAGTGAAGATGGGCAGCCGTTCGCGATCATATCCTGCTCATAACCAGGAAAGAGGCGTTCGATGACCGCTTTCCCCCGCGCCGTAAAGCGATGCGGATGGAATGCCTGAGGCGTTCCCGGCCGGACGTCCGGCCCTGTCGGATAGGCATCATTTTCGACGATCAGTACCTCTTTGAAATGTTCCGAGAGCACGCGTGCGGTCATGAGTCCCGCCATACCTCCACCGATGACGATGGCTTTGTTTGTGTTCGCCTTGGTAACCATAAATTGATTCCTCCCTAGTTTAGATTGACTTGTTCAGTCGATAATATTCCAAAAAAATATGAAGTTCCGTAATTTAGATTGACTCAGTCAGTCAATGTCATTATGCGATGATTAACAGTTATTGTCAACCCCTTTTTTCATGCATCAGCATTTGCCTGTTCAGACACTTTCGAGCACAACAAAACGGCGGCCGACGAAGACTTGAAGAATCGCAGTCTATCCCTGCGGCAGCCGTTGTTTAACCATGCTTTCCGTTACATTCCAATATGAACGTGAAACCTTTCATGTTGGATCACTCCTGCGGCAGTCTCGGCCGGATCCTTTTGATTCGTATCGACAAGATAATCCGCATTGACTGCTGCAGACTTCAGTTTATTTAGCAAAAACAGCGAACGGTCCAGTAAATGTATATCCCCTCTCTTATGGAGACGCTCCTTTATCGTTTCTTCGTCTGCATGCAGTACCGCATATTTGAGCTGTACGTTTAAATCGGCGATCTGCCGGCAGAACCACTCGAATTCATCTTCGACGACAAAGTCGATCACGACGTGAAAACCGCTTTGGATAAAGTTTCTGCTGACCGAAAGGATATTCATCCAGGCCAAGCTCAGACGTTCCTCCCATGTCGGGGCAGGCTCCGTCATCTGCATGTGGAGTAAATCGTCGCCCTCGATCAGCACACAGCGTTCCACGAGCCGAGCCAGTTCTTTCGACGTTGTCGATTTTCCGGCCCCGAGCGGACCGGAGATCAGATAGATTTGCTTCGTATCACCGTCCATATGTAAACATCCTCCTCTCACTTTACAAAAGCCATCAGCTGCGTCTAACCTGTCCAATCGAATGCGTTCAGACTTCTGTAATATGCCAGAGAACGCCGGCGGGATCCAACAGATGGATGGCCCGTCTGCCGTATGGCTGGATTTCAGGAGGCTTGGCTTTCACGCCGTATTTTCCGATGACACCGGATTGTTGAAGATGGCTCCACCACGCATCCAAATCCTGAACGCATAGCTCCAGCATATAGTTCATTTGCAATTCAGCGTTCTGATAGTTCTGTAAATGGAATTCCGTTTCGTCCATCCGGAAAATCGTAAGCTCATCGCTGGTGAAGATTTTTTCAAATCCCAAATCCTCATAGAACTGCACAGCAAGCGGGTAATCCTCACCAGACGGAACAAAAGGCCTTAGCTTGAACGCTTTCATCGTGATCATCTCCTTAACAAGAGTTATTAAAAACGCCCCACGGCATCATTATAACAGCCGCAGAGCGTAATCCAATGAGTATTATATTTTTATACTGATTATATGCCTAACTCAGCCAGCGATGCCGGTCCAAATGGATCATCGAGCGTGTCACCCGAGCTCAATAGCCAGGCAGTGGGCATTATTGGTCGGCCTATGCTCCGGGAGGGAAACCACCAGAGCTCCGTAAGGCTGTTCGAACGGAACATCGCCCACACCCAGCAGCCGCACGGACTTTACTTTGTCAGCCGGGGTCAACGTACGAATGACGGCCAGACGATCCTCCGGCCAGCGCATTTGGAAGGCGTAGAGAATATTCCCCTTCTGCGTAAATCGGTAATCTGCCGCTGTCCATTCCACTTTGTTTTCGGTGAAATGGTCAATGACCACCTGTGAAGGGCCTTCGCCTGACACGCGGAACGGGCGGGTGCCAAATATTCCTTCGCCGCAGACTTGAATCCACTCGGCCATCTCTCTGAGGATATGCGTGCACTCATCGTCGATTGTACCATCCGGCTTCTGCGGAATATTCAAGAGAAGATTGCCGTTTTTAGAAACGATATCGACCAGGATTTCGATGACATGCCCCGGCTTTTTATACACAGACCTCACATTATAGAACCAGTCCCCTACGCATGTGTCGGTCTGCCACGGCTCAGGCTTAATGTCAGGCTCTTGGCTGCGCTCGATATCCAGCACGCCTATCGTGTATATTTCCTTGCGCCGATCCTTCTGGTTATAGACCGCACGGTTCACGCCGCCATGAATCGCCGCGCTCGTATTATACAAGTGTGCGACAGCGCGTAGTCCAGCCTCGTAAGCGGGATCATCCAGGGACAGCTCCGGCTTTTCCCAGTAGCCTGGTGTGAACGGCAGCCCGCCGTCCGAATACAGCAGATCCGGCTGATACTTATCAATGATTTCCTTCATCACGGAAAACCAGTGACGATGCCACCATGGATTGGATGTATACCAAGGCGCAATCGAATCAGCCTGTATCCTGCCTTGATGGTGTTCCTTATTGGGCAGGTACAAATCCTCATTCGCCGGATCGTTCCCATCGTAAGGAATGCCGGCATATGGCCCCTCCTTATCGCTGCCTTTATTCCAATGGAACCAGCTGAATGTGGCGCCGAGATGCTCCGTTAGGCCAAAAGGCAGCCCACGCCGTGCGGCGGCATCCTTCCACAGAGCGACAATATCTTTTTTGGGTCCCATATTGACCGAGTTCCAGCGATGGATGCTAGAATCATAATTGAAGAAGTTATCATGGTGCATCGCCTGCGCCACGAAATATTTGGCCCCGGCTGCCGTGTATAAGTCCATTAAGGCATCCGGGTCAAACGCCTCCGCTTTCCACAGCTGCACAAGATCTTTATAGCCAAATTTCGATGGATGCCCGTAGTGACGGATATGGTATCGGTATTGTTCCGAACCTTCGATGTAGATGTTCCGTGCATACCAGTCTCCGTACATCGGTACGGACTGGGCGCCCCAGTGCGACCAGATCCCGAACTTGGCGTCCCGGAACCACTCCGGACATTCGAATTGGCGGAGGGACTCAAAGGTAGGTTGGTAGGGGCCTGCGGCGATTTCGTTCCAGTTCATCGGTATTGCCTCCTTTGCTCGAATCAGGAATTGATTTTATCCTAGCAATCCTCATGCCATGAATGAATACAGAATCCTAACCTTCTGTTGGATAAAATTATCTACTCTATTTAGAACGGGGAATATATATATGGGCAACCAATCACTAGCAAGGCTGTATATGGAAAATCTGGACGTACGGGTCACATCGATGGGTTATAACCAGGTATGGACGGATTGGCGGGAGCTCGACTACACGCCGGACTTTAACAAGTTTTATTTGATCTGTGACGGGGAGGGATGGCTGAAAATCGGCGATTCGGAATTTAGACCAAAACCCGGACAATGGTTTCTTATGCCTCATGGGGTTAAGCAGTCCTATTCTTACACTTCGGGCCCCAGATACACGAAATATTGGTGCCATTTTACGGCTCGGATTGGAGACCGCAATCTCTTTGACCTGATTCAAACCCCACTGTATGTGGACACAAAAAATGACAGCGAAGCGATCCGGCTGTTCCGCGAATTGCTCGACAGCGATGCTGCGGCTTCCATTAGCGGTCCGCTGCTTGTGAAATCAGCCATGCTAAGATTGGTTTCTTATTATATTGAGCATGCCGTTTCCTCCGAGGTCAGCCTCCATCGTTCGACGGAGCCCGAACCTCTCGAACAGGTGATTTCGTATATTCAGAGCAGCTACCGTCACAACCTGACCATTACGGACTTGGCCGAAAAGGCTCATTTGCATCCCAACTATTTCATCCGTGTATTTAAACGCCAGTTCGGGATTTCCCCGATCCAATACATCAAGAAAAGAAGGCTGGAGGAAGCAAAACTGCTGCTTGTGACGACGAACCTCCCGTTATCTGAAATCGGCGACCGGATCGGAATATCCGATATCTCCTACTTATCCAGAATTTTCAAGGAATCGACCGGCTTCTCGCCGACCGCATACCGGATGACCTTCAATTCCCATCAAACGGTATCGCCTTAATTAAAAGCTGGTGCAGCTGCCGTTAACATGAAAAAAATGGTGCTTGTACAAGCACCATTCCAATGAGAAACATGTCTTCCCTAAAGAGTCAAGCCCACGGTCTTCAGCACTTCCGAATAAGACGGTTTGGGCTGATGCTTCGCATCAAATAAGAATGGCCAATTTTTTCGGCCCCGTACAGGGAAATGGTCCAGCCAGGTATAATCATCGGCAGCGCCCCAAAAAGTGACGGAAGTGATATATTCGCTGTATTCCTGGAATAACCGGAAAAATTGACCGTAACGTTCCGCTTGAAGAGCCAGCATCTCTTCCGTCGGAGCTGTGAGGTCGGTCCGCCGGTCATCGAACGCAAACATCGAAACGTCCAGCTCCGTAATATGCAGCTTCACGCCCAAACTGGCGTATTTCTCGATCGCCACGCGGATATTATCCAGCGACGGGTGATACAGACTCCAGTGCGCCTGAAGCCCGATGCCATGGATCGGAACTCCCTGCTCGAGGAGCGATTTGACGAGCGTGTAGATTTTCTCGCTTTTCACCGGATCGGCCTCGTTGTAATCGTTGTAGAACAGCAGCGCCTCCGGATCGGCTTCATGGGCGTACTCAAACGCCTTGGCGATGAAATCCTCGCCGATGATATCGAGCCACTTCGAAGGCCGCAGCAGTTCGCTGCCGCTGTCGGATACCGCTTCGTTCACCACGTCCCAAGCATAGAGTTCCCCCCGGTAACGGGATACGACCGTGTTGATATGAGATTTCATGCGGGCCAGCAGCGTCACCCGATCCGTTTGGCTGCCGTCTTCATTTTCAAACACCCATGTCGGTGTCTGATTGTGCCATACCAGCGTATGGCCCCTTACTCCCATGCCGTTGGCTTTAGCCAGGGCCACCAAACGGTCTGCCGCCTCAAACGTATACCGGTCCTCCGCAGGATGCAACCTCTCGAATTTCATTTCATTTTCGGCAGTCACGCTGTTGAAATGCTCAATAAGCAAATCACGCTGCGAGTCCAACGTTACCGGATTGACGGCGGCACCGATCAAAAACTGTTCTTTAAACGCTTCGCGCAACCTCATCATACCTATCCCCTCCTAGAGATGTTCTACTTGCCAATGCTTCATGAAAGACGCCTTCATCCCAAAGTGTAAGCCTCTTCATGATCACGCAACAACCTGCCGTTGACCGTGTCCTCATCCGGCAAAGTATGGTTGTCTTTGACCACACCTTGCGACTTTCAAAATAACATCCAGCGCAAACGAGGACATTCCCAGAGGAACATCCCCTTTGCAAAAGGAGCGAACGGAAGTCTGGTTACTTCAGGACCTGGTATTGAAAATCGGAAAAATCCGCCGTCCCTCCGACCTCCCGGGTGGAGAACAAAAACAGACCTATGCGGCATCCCATAAAATGGTCCAGCTTGTATACCATCTTGTGTGTAATCCCGAGCTGCCTCCAATCCGCGTCATCCCGGTAATAAAACATACACTCATCCGCATTGTTCACGAAATTGCCGATCGTCTTGAGTGTGACGACGTTTCCGGAAACGGGAATTCTGGCGAGTTCCGTCCCGGGCTCTTCGTCGACAAGTTTGCCGAATATGGAGCGGTCTTCGGCCTCTCTGGCCAGCATCACCAGGTAGGAGCGGCCGGCCTCCTTGGTCAAGGCGATCAAGCCGTACGTACCCATCAAAAAGCATAAGCCAGCATAATCGCCATCCTTCAGCCCGCTGCCGTCCAGCGTGACCGTCACTTCGCATGCCGGTCCCATGGCGCGCTGCGTCAGCGTATTGACCGCGAACGTCAAATTGGGGCTGATCTTGCCGGATGTGACCCGGTAGACTCCCGGTTTGTCCGTTACGGACCATAATGCATCGTCAGGCGTATGATTCCACTGCCAAACATCCTTCAGGCGTACTTTACCGTCTTCGTCCGGCGTGTAATCAAAGTCGTCGCTTCCAACCAAAGGCTGGTAGGTATACCCCGGTCTTGTGCTTGGCAGCTCGATCATTGGGGGTGCTGCTTTGGCGAATACCGGAAAACCGTTCTCAAAACGCAGCGGAACAAGCACCGGAATCCGGCCGACGGCGCCGTGATCCTGAAACAGCACAGCCACCCATTTCCCGTCCGGCGTATCCACGATGCCGCCCTGCGCTACGCCTGAATTGAAATACCCCATATCGTCATTAAAAACCTCTCCGCCCGTAAATTCGCCCTCCAGGGAATCCGCTGCAAAGCAGGCCTGCGTTCGGCGCCCTGAAGCCTTCGAAATATGGATAAGGAAAGCATAATACCTGCCGTCGATCTTATAAAAGTGGGCACCTTCGTACCCGAGATGGTACGGCTCGCTTTCTTTCACGATAACGCGGTTCAGCCCGCCGGGTTTGGGACCGGAAAGATCCTCCTTCAATTCGAGCAGGTGAATCTCGGCATTCCCGTAAATCAGATACGTCCGGCCATCATCGTCAAACAGCAGGGAGCAGTCGTGATAAAAACCCTCGATGTATTGCTTCGTCCATGGACCGGTTACGCTATCTGCCGTGTACAGGTAAGTCCGGCGGGTATCGTTCGCCACGAAGATGACGTAGAATTTTCCCTTGTGGTAACGAAAAGATGGCGCCCACATGCCCTGGCCGTAAATATGTTGGCCATCTTCGAGCCGCTGTGCGGGCGTATTGTCCAGTACGTCGTACACATGTGAAGCCACCTCCCACTGAATCAGGTCGTATGATCGAAGAATGACGCAGCCCGGCATCATGTGCATCGTCGTGCTCACCATATAGTAGGTATCCTCTACCCGGATCACGTCAAGATCCGGATAATCGGCCCATATAATCGGATTTGGATACATGTTCTCTCTGCCCCTTCCTAATCGCGTTGTACAATGATTTCGATCGACACCTCGGCCAAAGCCGGATTCAAATCCCTTTCTTCCGTTAAATCAAGCACCGGATATCCGTCCATACCGAAATGAACGCGGCGGATTCCGGAGCCTCTTGGCCCCTCTACTCCAGGTCGGGCATGATATACGTTCCAAGTGACGCCATCGTCATCGGTAATATAAGAATTGTGGCCCGGACCGTATTCGCCCGGGACGCTTCTCGACGTCAGCAGCGGATAATTGCCCTTCGTCCAGCTGCCGGGATCCAGCAGGTCCGCATTCGCGTCGGCGGTCAGCAGGCCTACACAATAAGTAGCGTCTACCGCCGCGCTCGAGAAGGTTAGAAAAATCCTGCCGCCCCGGATCAAAGCAAACGGCCCTTCATCGACAAAGGTATGGTTATTGGCCCAGCCAAAGTCCGGCTTGGTCAGCAGCACCGGATCGCTCGTCAGCCTCCACGGCTCCTTCGGATCCAATTTCGCGATATAAACCCAGGCGCCAAGATCTACAGGCAAGAACTGCCGCTCCGACCAAGCAGCGTAACATTCCCCGTTCACCTGGATGACGGTCATGTCCAGGGAGATCACCTTGCCCGCCTCGCATAACTCGGTACCGTCTTTCCTGACGACGCGCCGGGGCATCGACCAATCAGCGGCGCAAGTGGGGTCCCCACCCTCGCGCAGCTTCATCACGTGGCACTCTTCATAGAAAAATTCGCCTGTCGTTGCCGCATGAAAAATGTACAGCCCGTCCTCGATAATATGGAACTCGGGCGCCCATAACAGCCCTTTAATGTGATCATAGGTTTGTGTATCCAAAATTAAAGACTCGCCGGCATGAACCAGACCGGATATCGTCTCTGCTTCCCGGATATACAAGGTTCGGTTGCCGTCGGCGTCGTTGGTCGCAATGAAATAATACTTGCCGTTCCATTTCGCGATGCAGGGATCCGCCCGGTTCGACGCGATCGGAAACGCATAATGCTCCTGACGAACCCTTCCCTTCACCCGATAGGTTCCCGCCTGATCCCAGCAAACCGCTGCCGTATCCCAGTCCACGGCTTTGGGGGCCGTGGTGCCGTCACTGTATACCGCGGTCGCTTTGAGCGATTTCAAATCCTCGGCCGATGCCGCCTTGATGCCATCCGGAATTTCAATAGCGACATTCTCGGGGACCGTAAGCCGGCATATGAGGCGTTGTGCCGTTTCCCGCGGAACGCGGATCACGTTACGGGGCTGGACGCCTTCAATGTCGGCTGATACGGCTTCCAGAGTAAACGCCTCCACTTTTTCCGGAGTCCCGGCGCCAGCCAAATCATAAAGGTCCTGAATCTTATTTTGGTAGCTGCCGCCCTTCCCGTCGCTCCAGCGGATGACGTATGCCTGGTTTGATTCATCGTACTCGCAAGCAACATCATGGGCGTAAGCATCGCTCTTCAAATCAACAAGCCCAATTTCTTGATACTGCAGCAAATCGTCGGAAGTAAAGAACAGCACCGCCCCTCGGCTCTCTTCATCCTGCTGTCCATCCGCCTCCGTCCGTACGGCAACGACACCGAATTTTCCGTCGGCCATGTGGAAGAGGTACGGATTTTTCAGGCTTTTGGCACGGAGCGTCCCGTTTTCATGATTCGTGGCCTTGGCGAACAGGACGCCTGAATTATGGTTCAAGGCTTGGAAGTCCCTGTCGTTCTCGCTATAGGCAAGATGCATGCTGTACGCCAGCCTAGGTGCATAGATGATGTCCTCCTGCGGAGTTCGGGTATAGCATAGTACTTTGATATATTCGCTTTTCAATATCATGGCATGGTCCTCACCTTTATTGATCATTTCAAATACGGATTTGCTGACGGAGTAACGCCATTTCTGATTATTCTATTGACTTTATATTGCGTTTACTATGAAATTATAAATTAGGACATCTCAGCAATGAATGATCTATGCTGACAGAAATTTGATCTATTCTAAGATTGGAGATCGTGATGACGACATCCATTTACTATGTCGGATATGATGCCGCCCATCCTGGTGACTTTATTTATGACATTCCGGATGGACATGATTTTTGGCTGCTGATTCTTACGCAAACGCCGGCCGAGTTCTGGGTTCAAGGAGAAATCCGGGAGTACCCGGCAAACTGTGCCGTTCTCTTTCCCCCTAGGCAAAAGATTATGTACCGCGCCTGTTCAGGCCAATTTGTGAATGACTGGGTCCGTTTCGAGACGGACGAATCCTACGTTTTGGAAACAACACTTCCGCGGGGCGTTCCGATTCCGGTGCCGGATCCCGGATACTGCCGCCAGCTGTTTCAGCTTCTGGCCACCGAAAATTTTTTCAGCTGCGATTACCGGGAGCTCTCGATCGACTACCTGTTTCGGATCTTGTTCAACAAGCTGCTCGAAGCTTTTCAATCCAAGGAAAATTCGCCGCATTACCAGAAACTGCTGAATCTGCGCAAGGCGATCCATAACCGTCCCGGTGCTGAATGGAGCGTCCGTTCCATGGCCGATGACGTTCATTTGAGCCCTGGGTACCTGCAAACGCTGTATAAGGCGACTTTCGGGATTTCCTGCATGGACGACGTTATCCAGTGCAGAATCCGCCTCGCCAAGGAAAGGCTGATCCACGGATCGCTCCGAATCGCTGATATCAGCGAGCTGTGCGGTTACAAAAATGTCGAGCATTTCTCCAGACAATTCCGGCGTATCGTGGGCTGCACGCCTCGTGAGTACCGGCAGTCGGTTGATTTACGGCTATGAGATTAAATCAAGCAGCTTTCTATCGGTTTCCAATAGAAACCTTCTCCTTATAGATAACTAAAATAGAGCAGCAGCATGCGGTCCCGCATGCTGCTTTTTCGTTAATACCATAATCCAACCTTACCCGACGATGCCGGTCCGTTCGATGCTTTCCACAAAGTAACGCTGCACGAACAAATAAATAATGATCAGCGGCAGGATCGCCAGCAAGATGCCGGTATCCTGGACCATGCTCATATAGAAAGGATCCTTGTTGGTCGCCACCCCGCCCTCGAGCATGATGGAAAGGTTGTGCGGCAGCGACGCCAGTTGGGTGGACATCACTGTGCCCGACGTTAAATACGTTGTCGTAAAGAAGCTGTCATTCCACTGCCATACGAACGAAAACAACAGCACGGTAACGATGGCCGGAACGGCATTCGGGAGCATGATGCGCATAAAAGTTTTGCTTACGCCCGCCCCATCGATATAAGCCGCCTCCTCCACTTCTTTCGGGATCCCCCGGAAAAACTGCCTGAAAATAAAAATGTAGAGTCCCGCCTTCAGCGAGTTTGCGGTGACTGAGGTTAGAAAGAAAGGCCAGTACGAATCCAGCAGGTTCACCGACTTCCCGGTCAGCAGCGGGATCAGCCCCATGAGGCTGAAATCCTTCAAATTCATGTAGATCGGTATCAGAATAGTCGTTGGCGGCACCAGAATGGTCAGAATGACGCCTCCAAAGAGCAAATTGCTGCCTTTGAATTTAAGCCGCGCGAAAGCGTAGCCTGCAAACGCGCAGGACACGGCCGTCAGGATCGTCGTCATGGCCGATAACGTAAACGTATTGAACAGCGTGTGCCAATAATCCATGATCGAGATGGCTTTTTTGAAATTGTCCAGCGAATAATGCTCCGGGATAAAGACGACGATTGGCGAATACAGATCGCTCTTGTCCTTGATGGCCGTTGAAATCTTTTGAAGAATGGGGTACAGAATGACAAACGACAGTCCCGCCATCAGAACCAGCCGCACGACGGTCCACAGCCAGCGCTTCCAGCTTTCGAGCGACAACAAACGGGCGATGATCAACGCTGCTCACGCTCCTTCTATTCTTGATAGAAAATTCTTTTGGAAATGAAAAACGTAATGATTAGCAAAATAACCATGATCGCCAGGAAGTAAATCCAGGCCATCGCTGAGCTGAGTCCGAAATTGAAATTCGTAAATCCCGTTTCCCTGATCAGCGTCGTCATTTCGCTCCGGGAGAACGAGTCGATCACCGTATAAATCACGTTGACCAGGATGAGCGGACTGACCATGGGCAGCGTGATTTTCCAAAACGCTTCGTAACCGGTCGCTCCCTCGATCTTGGATGCCTCATACAGCTGGGGGGATACCGACTGGATCCCTGCCAGGAAGATCAGAATTTGCACGCCCGACTGGCTGACGATCTGGTAGATGCGATCCACGGCGCTGGTCAGGTACGCGACGATGTTATCGCTGACACCGGAATTGACCATGATCCGCGTCAGCTCGCTGGTCCCCAGGCCGCTCACGGCACCGCCGGCGTTCTGCTCATTGATGGCCTGAACGAGGCTGGATGTCTCCAAATTCGCAATGACTCCGGACGCCAGGATGACCGGAAGGAAAAAGATCGATCTGGCAATGGCTCTGCCGACAAACCTTTGGTTCAGCAGTACAGCCAAAAACAGGCTGAAGATCACAATGAGCGGCACGTTGATGACCATGTTTACGATCGAGGTCGTCAGCGTACGGTTAAAGCTCGTATTGACCGAAAGGGCTTCCACGTAATTGGAGATGCCGATAAAGCTGATGTTCATGCCGTTAGCATTGGCTTCGATGGAGCTGAAGCTGTACCTTAATGAGGAAATTAAGGGTATCAGAAAAAAGAGAAGGAATCCGAGCAGCCACGGCAAAACGTAGATAAAGCCCCAAAGCGCCTTCTGTTCGGCGTACGTCCGCCGCTTCGCACCGATTTTCATGATCGACTTCAAGATTGCACACCACCCGTCAAATAGCTCTCGGCTTTCACCGTTTGGCCGTCCACCGTCACATCTGTACGGTTATAGTTCACAATGACGTATACGCCGTTCCCGTACACGGTCTTGAACACGCCTTCGCCAAGCTTCTCATGGCCCGTGATCGGCTCATTCCGGACGTTCTTCAGCACATCGTTCACCTCGCGGTACATTTCGGCGGCCTGGTCGATCCACTGCTTGTAATGGACGGCATACAACTCGTTATAATCCGTATCCTTTACTTTGTCATTCGGTTCATGAATCCATTCGAAGTACACGCCCGCTCCGTATTCGAGGCATCTCAGGATATACTGCCGTTCATCCGTATAGGTTGACAGGTTAAACGGGCTTCCCGTGTAGTCGACGGCCCCCCGAATGACCATTTGATAGAATGGGATCTCTTCGTCCTCGATCTTGAATCGGCTGCCGGACATCGGCGCGTTCGTAATATCCGACAAGAATGGAAGCGCATAAGCGTTGCCGCCGTCTGCCATGACCTTCAAATTTTGCTGCGAGATACTGCCCAGCGCCTGAACCGATAGTTTCTCGGACTGCGTGCGATCCAGCTGATTGTGCTTGCGGTAATCGCTGTTGAGCTGATCGGCGAGATCCCGGAGTGAAATGCCGCCTGTCTGATACCCCTTCAAGCCCTCCAGCACCGACTTGGTATAGGGAACAGTAAGCCGAGGTGATACAACATAAGAAGGCGGCTTATCCCGGTCCCTTCGATTGAGTGCCTGATCAAGCGGATAAAGAGCAGCAGGAACGCCTCTCAGCGTTCTCGCAGCATTCGCGTTCTCGTTGAATCCCTTTCCTGTATTCGCGGTCAAAACGGCTACATCAGGAAAGAAAGAAACCCCTTGATCCCTCGTGAACGACAGGAAGCTCCGCAATCCATTGCTGCCGCCGACCGCTTTGTCGACCGAAATGTGATCCGGAACCTCATGATCCATCCCGCCATTGAACCAGCCCGAAAGTTTCAGTTTGATGTTGGAGATGTCGCGGCTCTTCATCTGGTTGATAATATCCTCCGACTGTTCGAACGTCGTGAGAGGCTCGATCGTCCGGTAAGGAATGCCGGCGAAATGCTTTTCTTTGGCGATGCCGCCGACCAGCTGCAGGTAGAACGGCGTATCTGTCGTACCTGCGGTAGCCTCATCTGGCTTAGGGAGACCTCCATGCTGCTCCAAATAACGCTGGTAGTAGCGGGCCAAGCCTTGGTAAGAAGCCTCCTCTTTGTTCAGGAACGCGTACCGGACCGTAAAGTCCGTTTTCATCGCCTGTTCCTGGAACCTGGGTAGCGTACGCTCCTGGCCGTTCGCTTGCAGTGTCACTTCTCCTTTGTTCATGACATTGAAGCTGGGATATACATAGTTATAGCTGTTCAGCTTTCCGCTAATATCGGCATGAATGGCCGCGGCCGATGCGCCTTCCTCGATGATGCCGAGGATCGCGCCGCTTTCCCGGATGATGCCGAACACCGGCAGCCGGACGGCCTGCTCGGTCTTGGCATCCTCGGTCGTCTTCATCGTCAGGTCTTCCCCGTACACCGGCTGCTGGTAAGCGGGATACTGCTTCTTCCCGTTGTTGAAGTGGATGAGCGCACCGGATCCGTCCGGCACGAAGATCGCCCCCTTCTCCTTGGAACTGCCGGCGCCAAAAAAGCTGAGAAAGGAAATATTCCCGATCGGATATGCGCTCGGATATTGAATACCGGATGAAGGGATTTTGGCGACTAGGCTGCCGCCGTCCAGAGCATATTCGATCGATGCAAGGAATATCCGAGGTTCCGGCTTCTCCTGTGTAAAATGCAGCTCCTCCATGTCCTTCATGAGGTCCTCTTCCGTATATCCGGCATCGTCAAATGCCTTGAAGGCCCGATCGAGCTGCAGTCCATTTAAGGCGCTGTCGTTACGGACATACACCTTTTTATCCGGATCTTCTTTATAGGCGATTTTCAGAGCCCGCTGACCCGTTTTGTCCAGCTTGCCCAGCATCGCCTCGATCCGCTCGCTGCTGAGCATCATCGGCAAATCGGCTGCCGACTTCACGGCAGTTCCGAACTGGTACGTCACCCTTACCCCGCTTGGGATCGGTTCGAATTTGATCTGCTTATGCGAGACGCTGTCCGTGAACGTATTGATGGAATTCACCTGGCCGAAATTGTTGTAATAATCGATCTTGAGCTGGGAAGAAAGGTTGGCTTTGTTCACCCCCGAGGCGAGCGGGTCCTTGCCCTGCTCCGGCGGGTTGCTGTACCACGTCTCTCCGGTTTCCTTATTTAACACAGCAATAGCGCCCGTACTCTCGTCCACGAACAGCCGCAGTCGTTCATTTTCGGCTACGCCTTTCATGCCGGCTGCGCGGGCGTCGGTGAAAGTCGCCTTCAAAGGCTGGCCCTTGGTGAATCCAACTGCAGCCGGTGCATCATTGGCCCCGGAGCGGGCGGCGTTCGAATCAGCACAGCCGGCCAGCGCGATCCCCGCCATCAGTACCGGGAGCCACAGGGCGATTCTGGCTTTGCGCATGGTTTCTCCTCCTTTCTTTAGTTTCTCAGCATGATTTCCTGATAAATGACGTGAACGAACGAAATCATCTGCTGAATCAGTCCGAAAAACAGCAGGCAGATAAAAGCCATAAAGCCCATCGCCACGATCGTCAGCAGGATCGTCCCGATGGTTTTCGACGGCGAGTATTGATGCACGGTCATGTTGCCGACGAACAAAAGATACGCCGACCAGAGGAAGGCCGCGGTGCTGCAGAAGTTATAAAACGCCGTCTCTTGCAGCGATATGACATTGCTCAGCCAGATCCACGGGAAGTTGATGATCATCATCGGAACAAGAGCAAAGCACGTCGACGTAAAAATGTCTACGAACTTCCCTTCGCCGTCCATGAGCGTCGTCAGCGACCAGTTGGCCACGCACCAGAACAAAACCGGGACAACGATGTACACCACTTCCATCAGGCTGTTCATATCATCCGGATTGGTGATTTTGACCAGGAAGCCGCTGTACTGGTTGCTAAGGACATTGGTGAGGATCATCAAAAACAAAATAATCAAGGAAGCGATCAGCGTGTGCCGCTTGTTTCGTTCGTATTTCAGGTCCCAATAGGCGTTAAACGGATGCACGATGAGATAAAACGGGTATTTTACGAGCTCACGATTCAATCCTAACACCTCCTTGTCTCCTCATCCGCTTCCGGAGCTTTTTGAAGAGCAGGAGAGCTGCGGCGAGCACGATCAATCCGGTCATGACTGCCGGGAAGTATTCTCTCATCACCTCTTTGCGGTAAAGCAGGTACGCCTTTGAATAATTGGCTTGATCATAGCTTTCCTTGAAATACTGCATAGCCCCTTTGTAGTCCCCTTTCCGAAGGAGGGCCTTGCCCACGCCGGAATAAGCAAATTCCAGGTTCGCATTCATATTGATCGCCTGTTGATAGAGATCAAACGCCTTTTCCTCATCGCCCCTATAGTAGCTCCGGACCGCTTCGTTCAACATCCGGCCGTACGCTGTTGTCTGAAACACCGTTATCTCGCCGAATGCCTTATCCAGTACAAGAAAATCGTCCCCGACCCGTTCAATCGCCGCGGGGGTGTTAAATTGGCCCATTTGATTGCCCAAGCCGCCGAATATGTACATCAGATGTCCATCCCCGCTGTAAGTGAAGATTCTGCCCCGCTTGGAGTCGAGGACCGAATACAACTCACTGTCGGTGACATCGATATCGATCAGCCGTGAAGGGCCGATATCTTTTGAATACCGGATATCCCCCACCAGGCTGAGATATCCCGTCCGCCGGAGAATATCGTTGCCCTGAGCGTTCAGTTTTTTGATCGGGTTATTCGAGTAGTCACCGCTTGTTGCGTAAATGAAGCCTTCGTCATCCATATCCAGATTTGTGAATTCGGTAGGCGTGAACATCACCATTTGGCTCCGCTGCGCCTGCGTAGACATCCTTTTCCAGAACAGCTCCACAGGATCAACCGTCACCCGGTTGGCGCCGATGAACGAGGTGAACGCTCCGTCCGGATTGAATTCCATAAAACCGTCAAATACGCCGGTCGACATGACGTAGATCCGCTGCGCCGTGTCAACAACCACCCGAACCGGCTGAAAATCGAAATTGGCCTGCAGCAGGTCGGACTTCGGCGCTTCAAGCACCCCCGCCACCCTTAAGTTTGAATCCAGATGAACCACCCGTTTATTGCCCGTATCGGCGATAAAGAGCTCTTTCCGGTCGGTCACGAAAATCCCTTGCGGGTTATTGAACGTATCTTTCTTCCCCTTGTGGTCAAAGGAATCCACCACCTTAACCGGCTTAAAATGCTCGTCAAGGATGACGATGCGGTTGTTGCCGGAATCGAGCACGTAAATCTCTTTGTCGGCCGTTACGTGGATGTCGCTTGGGTTTTTGAAGGGGCCTACGCCAAGCTGCGCGCCGTTCAGCAAGGACGTGGCCTCATACGCGGCAGGAGCCGGCGTCGTATCATTCCAGAAGGAATAGTTGTAGGAGGCGCTGCCTTCGGCGTGAGCCGCATTTACGCCTAAATTCGTCCCCAGCAGGCAGCAGAGGGCAGCCACCAGGAGGTACTTTTTCACTTTCGGTATGCTCATTCGCATCGTGCTAGTCTCCCCTCTATTCTTTCATTCCGGAGGTCGCCATCGTCTGAAGGACGTTGCTCTGCGAAATGATAAAGAGTGTAATCGGCACGACCATCAGAATCAGCGCGACGGCAGCTCCCACGCCGGCCCGGGCAATCCCGCCCGCGGTGATTTGACCTAAGGCGTAGTGAAGGGTTTTGAGGTTCTCGCTGTAAATGAAATTGCCCCCGTCCGAGCCCCACAGCATCGGAAACTGCAAAATCATCAGCGTTAGCCAAGCAGGCTTCACATTGGGCATGACGATCGTCCAATAAATCCGGTATTCGTTCGCCCCGTCGATTTTGGCCGCTTCCAGCAGGGCATCCGGAATCTGTTCCATGAACTGCTTCATCAGGAATAAGCCTAGCGGGAACGCAAGCGACGGGACGACAATCGATGCGTGCGTATTGATCCAGCCGAGCCACGACATCACCATATAGTTGGGAATCGCCGTAACATGCCCGGAAAACATCAAGGACATGACGACGATCGAGAACAGGATCCTGGACCCGGGAAAACGGTATTTTGCCAGCGGATAAGCCGCGGCGGAAGACAGCAGGATATGGCCGACGGTCCCTACAATCGTAATGAAGAGCGTATTCACGATATACCGGGACAGCGGAACCCAGGAATTTCCCATCAACGCCACCAAATCGTAAAAGTTGTCCATCGTCGGATTGTTCACGAAGAAACGCGGCGGAAACAGGAACAGTTCGTTCAGCGGTTTAAAAGCATTATTAACGGCGTAGATCAGCGGCAGCGCCATGAATGCGCCGAATACGGCCAGGAACGCGAACAGCATAAAGCTGACGGTAAAAGAGCGGTTCAGCCTTCTCGGCATGCGAAAGGCGGCCATCATTCTCGTCACCAAATCACTCCCCTACCTTTCTGAGCAATCGCTGCGTCAATTTGTTGGCACCGAGCATCATGGCGAACAGCACCGTCGCAATCGCGGACGCATACCCCATTTCAAAGCGGATCGTTCCGTAATCCATCAAGTGCGTGACGATCGTATGCCCCGCGTAGTTGACACTGGGAAAACCGGCGAGCGCCACCGAGATATCGGCCACTGCAAACGAGCTGGTGATCTGCATAACCGCACCGAACATCAGCTGCGGCCTCATGGACGGCAGCGTAATGAACCACAGCTCCTGCCAGCGGTTGCGGATGCCGTCGATCGCTCCGGCTTCAATCAGGGACTTGTCGATCGTCTGCAATCCCGCGATAAAAGCCAGGAAGCTGGTACCAAGGCTGAGCCACAGCTGGACGATCATGATGATCGGCAAAATGTACTTCTCGTTCGTCAGCCATTGGATCGGTTCCAGCATAAAGCCGAATTTAATTAAAAAGCCGTTCAAATAGCCGTATCTGTCGCCTGAAAAAATAATGAGCCAAATAAAGAAAACGTTGCCGGAAATCGACGGCGCATAGAAAACAAGCGTCATCAATGCGCGGACCTTCGGGGACAGCTCATTGATAATCCATGCAAACAGAAAGCAGGCAATGTAGCTGATCGGTCCGCAAATGACCGCAAACAGCAGCGTATTTTTCAAAGCGATCATAAAGACGTCATCATTCAAAAACAATCTGGAGTAGTTCTGCCACCCGACAAACCGGGGGAATTCCAGCATATTGAAATAAAAGAAGCTGAGAACGATCGAGAAAACGACCGGAACCACCGTAAAGGCAAAAAAGATCAGCATGTACGGACTCATCAGGATGTAATAATGCTTGTTTTTCTTCAGCTCTCTCCAGACGTTGGCCAGCCGCGACTGCTTTTTCGGCTGCACGAGGCTCGATACGGCGGACGGGCTGGTTGTTTCGGCTTGCATCCGATTCCCCCCTTACTATTCAGGTAAATTGAATTCCTTCCGCTTGACCGCAATTTCGTCATTGATGTACAAGAGGTAATCCGACAAAGCCTCACGGGGATTCTCGCTGGCGTTGACGACTTTGCGGAATGCGTTGTCCAGATGCCGGCCGGTAAAATAGCCGCCCGGAACCTGCGGGATTCCCCGGACCCATTTCCACTGGTTCTCCAAATTTCGATAGTCTTTAACCGGCCAAGGCAGCTCCTCAAGCGCCTCGACGTTGGCTGTCGGATAACGGGCAGCCTCGCCCATCAGCCCTTCCATCTCGCGGCCGTATGCGATTTGGGTATCCTTATCCGTCCACCATTTCATGAACTCCCAAGCCGCCTCTTGATCCCGTGCGCCCTCGAGCATCATCACGCCGGTCGTGTGGCTTGCCACTTCATGATGGATCGTGCCGTTCTTCTCCGTGCCGGGCACCATGGTAAATTCCCATAGCCCCTTGATCTCCGGCGCGAGGACGGTCAGCATGTTGTACGTCGTATAATCCGCAATGCCGATCGGCATTTCGCCGGTGCGGAACCGGTTCGGAAAGTCGGCCAACAGCGGGAACTTGTAGCTCGTATAGAACTGCGTCCATTTCTTGAAGGCATCCATGGAGATTTCGGAATCCAGCGCGCTCTTTCTGCCGCCGTCCCGGTAGAATTCGCCGCCGTTCTGGTACAGCAGCATGGAGAACGTCGGGTTCGGCACCAGGCTCGCGTTGGCGGCCTCAATCGGCAGATAAAATTCCATGTTGTGCTTCTGCAAAACCGAAATCATGTTATAGATATCCTGCCACGTCTGGGGCGGCTCCAGGTTAAGCTCCTTCAGGATATCCTTGCGGTAAAAGAGCATCGGGAACGACTGCTGCTCCGGCAGCGCGTAGACGCCTCCGTCATATTCGTAAGGCACCAATCCGCTGTCGCGAAAGCGGGATGCGACTTCGTTATAATCGGCAAATTTCGACAAATCGGCGGCGGCTCCCCGCATGGCATAGTTCACGGGCACGTCTTCGCCGATCTGCATTGCCACGTCCGGCCCTTCCCCGGCGAGCGTCGCGGGCAGAAGGATGTTGGCGGGTACGAGCTTCAGATTGACCGAAATGCCCGATTTCGGGGTAAACGAATCATCGATCAGGTTTTTCAACACCTGTGCCTGATCCCGTCCCGTCGTAATCCAAACGGTCGTCGACCGCTTCTGCTTGCCGGTATTGCCGATGCTGTCGTAATCCTCGGTATAAGAAGCGGTAAGCGCCCCGGCTTCATGCTTCACCACCTGCAGAAACGACGCATCCGCTCTCGGCAGCTTATGATCCGGGGAGGAAACGACCAGATAATCCAGTGTAAGCGGCTGTTCCCGGACGGTCAGAATCCAGGTACCCAGGCCGCCGACGTTGGTCTTGAAGGCCTCCAAACGGTTCGCAACCGTATCCGGCCGTTTGGCCATCTCTTGGAGCTGCTTGACCATCGTGTGCAAAATGGCCACCTTGTCGCTCTGTTCGCCTGTCGCTTGTTCCAGGTAATCGGCCACGCTCTGGATCGTTTCGGCTTGTTTGCGGAATACCTCCGCCATTTCCGGGATCCGCTTCTCCAATTGGTAGTCCCGGTACGGATCGGGCGAATTGGACGTGATCATCAAAATTTTGCGGTACATTTCGTTCAGCTGCAGCACACTTGACTCGATCGTCTGAATCAACGGGGCCAGCTCGCCAAGGGAAACCGTCATGCGAATCCGGTGCTTGCCTTGGGTCAAATGAAACAGGTACGGCTCATCCTCTCCCAAGACGTACATGCTCCAGTCCCTGCTGAATTCAAAAGGGATCCGCTTCATCTCCTTGAACGGAACCTTTCCGTCAATCGTCAGGCTTCGCGTGGCGAAGACGCCGCGCAGCTGATCCTGCTTCTCTTTTAAAGCGATCTGGTACAAGCCGTCCTCCGGCGCTTCGAATTCCCACTCGATCCATTGTCCGGGCAGCTTCCAGTTCAGCCCTCCGATCGTGTTGATCCGAATTTTGGACACATCGTATGGAATAACCGTCGGGCTCGATCTGTCAGAAACCGGGTACAAGGTCGGAGAGGACTTATACACCGCATCCTCTGCCTGAATCAGAGTGTATTGGTCTTTGACCGGCTGCAGCCCTTCGGTTGAATAATCGCTCTTGATTTCTGCGTACGTCTTTAATGCTTCTTCCTGGTACAGCTCGATATAATCGATGGCCATAGGCTCACGCAATGCCGTCAAGGTCACGCTTTGATTGCCTTTGTCAAAATAGAACAAATAGGGTTCGTCATAATAACCGCTGCGGTCGGTGACGGATTCGACCTGCCAGATCGGCTTCTCTACCTGACTCGGACGCAGATCGTTCCCTCTGTCATCGCGACCGATCTTGTCGTCCCGGTTGCCCCAGACCCGGTCAAACGTAACCAGGTCGGCGCCCTTAAAGGGCAGCTGTTGATTGATTGTCAACCCGCGTTCGATCGCGGAACTTTTGCCTTCAACCGGCAAATACCGGATTCGGATGTTGTACAGGCCCGCCTGTTCGATGGGCACGTTCCAGCTGATGGAACCCGACTCCGGCGTGAGGACGGCGGTTTCCCCTGACGGATGGACAACCTCGAATCCCGGCCCGTCGGTTTGGGTAAAGCTCTCGCCCTCGATCCGGATAACCTGATCCGGGCGCTTAGCATCCGAATGGGCTTTCACATATGCATCGTAGCCGCCGTCATCCCCGCCCGATCCCGTAACAGCCGCAAAGTCGGCCATGGCTTGAACGCTCCGCATTTCGGATGAACCGGTAGGGTAGAATGCCCAAATGGACACCAGTATGGCAAGGACGAGCAGGACAGCGACGTAGCTCTTCTTTCGGTTGTTCACGCTTCTCCCTCCTGAAGCAAGAGACATGTCATGTCAATAACAGTCCCCGTTAGAAAAAAATTTCTAATAGGGACTGCTGCTTCAACATGTGAAATTATTTCGATCCGTATACCTCATCAATGGCTGCCTGGAACGGCGCTTTGTACTTTTCCACCACCGTAGACACCGAGGTTCCGCTGGTGATTTCGCCGAGGAAATCGTAGAACTTCAGGTTCGGGAATGTGAAGTGGTCGAGGACAATCAAATTGGCGGCGACTTCCTTCGCATTGTTAATGTCGTTTTCATCCGTGAATGAGGTTTCATAGTAGGCCTGGTCCGGATAGTCATACATCGAATCGATGTCGTTGATCTTCTCCCAAATATAGAGCAGCTTATCCGGATCTTTCACAGCCTTAGGGATGAACAAAGATTGATAGAGGCCTTCGTAAGAGTGGTACGAGCTTGCACTAGGCCCTTTAGGGAATGGAACAAATCCGATATCCGCGTCAGGCATATCCTTCTTGAAACCGCTAAGTTCATAGAGCGCTCCCGTGTACATCAACGTGTTGCCTTGACGGAAAAATTGGCCCGGCTCCGTCCAGTCGCCGCCTTCCGTTGGTCTGGCCACTTTTTCGGTCGCAATCTTGGAAATAAAATTAAGCGCTTCGGTCGTTTTCGGATCTTCCAGGTTTTGCTTGTTGTCCTTCGTCAAGCTCGTTTCGTTGGAAGCGAGCGCAAATTCGAGCGGCGCCGGGTTAGCGAGCCCCCAGGAATCAAGCTTGCCGTCATTGTTCGTATCCTTGTTGGCTTCTTTGGCCACTTGCAAAAACGTATCCCAATTCCAGCTGTCTTCATTGACATAATCTTGAAGCGACTTCAAGCCAAGCTTGCTCATGAGCGTCCGGTTGTAGAAAATACCCATGACATTGTTGCCCTGCCCTTCCGAGAAACCGTAACCCCTACCGTTATATTGCATGTATTGATTGGTCACACTTTGGTTAAAGGCTACCGGATTTTTCGTATACTCATCGACGGGCCACAGCAGGTCCTGTTTCACAAGTGCCGGAATCGTGTAGGTTTTGCCCAATCTGACGATGTCGCCAAGCGGTTCGCCGGCCAGAAGGGAAGCCGTCACTTTTTGCTGGTATTCGCCGTAATCGATCGCGACGTATTCCACTTTGAAGTTATGCTTCTTCTCCAGCTCCTCCAGATTTTTTTTGCGCTGGATGTTATCCGGGTTATCCTCCGGAATCGTCATATCCCACCACGATACGACCTTGATCGTTCTTCCGCCCATGTCGAAATCCATGTCAGGCGTCTTGTACGTTTGCTCCGCATCCTTCTCTTCCGCACCTTTATTATCGGTGTTGGTTGCCGCAGTCTCGGTACTCGTCTCCGTACTCGTCTCCGCCGTACCGGCGCTTGACCCGCTTTTAGAGCCGCCGCTGCTGCACGCCGAAAGCACAAGCAACAGTGTGCAGAGCAGCAGCATCATTTTTCCCATACGCATTCCTCTAATCCCCCCGTTAAAGTGGTTTGCATCCCAATTACATTCAAAGTGTAGCGCTTACATTGAAAGGGCAACAACCTGTGGTAAGTTAGATATTCTACCCGTCAAAATATAGGTTGCTTGTAACCCCTTACATTACAAATGGCCAATAAGTAAACAACGGATAGCAATATAAAGAAAAGCACATTGTTTGGGGATCGGGTTCTTTTTCATAATGAGAGATAAGCAGTTTCACCGGAGCCAATGATTTACAAAAAAGAAATAGGGGGGAATATCGTGTATAAGGTGCTGCTTGTTGATCCCGATCATCATGCGAAGGAATGGATAAAGCGTATGCTGGACAGACACCAAGCGGAATTTGAATTGGAGTGCCATGCCGCTGCAGCTGCCGAGGCGATGTCGATGCTATCCGCCCAGGATCATCAGCTGGTGCTGATCAGCATGAGAGCCTCGGAGGAAGAAGGACTTCAGCTCTGCGGCCGCATCCGGGAGAAAAGCCGTGTCCCGATCGTTCTGATCGGCGGGCGCAATGAGTTTCAGCTTGCCCGGAAGGCTTTGTATTATCAGGTGAACGACTACCTGCCCGACCCCGTATCGCCGGAGGAATTCGCGGCTAGCCTGAAGACCGTGAAGCGGGAAATGGATGAAGCGCCGTATTCCGGACATCAACCGGTCCCATGGGCAGGAAGCGTTCAGGAAGCTGCCTCCGCCATCTCTTCGGCCGGTATCATCGACAAGGTGAAGGCGTATGTGGAAGAGGCCCTGCATCAGAACATCACGCTGAAGGAAATCTCCCATGTATTTCACTTCAACTATTCTTACCTCGGCCAGAAGTTCAAAGTTGAAGAGAAGATGACCTTCAAGGAATATCTGCTTCAGCAGCGCATGGAGAAGGCAAAATTCCTTCTGGAGAACACCGACATGAAGGTGTATGAAATCGCTAACGAAGTCGGTTATACCGAGATGGACTGGTTCTATAAGAAGTTCAAAACGTATACCGGTGTAAGCGCTAACAAATATAGAAAGACCCTGATAATAACGGCGTGATTTAAGCATACTTCCGCGTACATGGCTCACATTCGATGAAGCCTGACCACCTGATCCCTTAAACCAAAGGCCGCTTCCCGGTTGTTTATCCGGGAGCGGCCTTTATTCGTTCCCCCACTTGCTGGGGTTATTCCAATGTTAACAGTCCGATGTTAGACAGGTTTTGCCACGTTCTGTCCGACGTATCATTCCAGATCGCCACGCTGTCGCGGACTCCGTCGTCATTCCCGTCATTATTGACCTGCACGTCAAACCCGATGAGGCTGCCCGCCTTTGGAGGTGTACCAACCCAATCGACAGCGGCCTCAATAATGTAGCCGGTCGGGGTCCGCTTTGCGGCGGATGTCAAATTGGCGATGAGCGATCCGGGGCTGACCGACGGCTCGTTATCGAAGTTCACACGATACTGCCCGTCGTCGCTGTCATAAGAAGCGGCTCGTGCGTTGTTCTGATCGATGAAGATTTCGACCGAATCCTGCTCCCACGCATTGGCGCTCCGCTTGGTCACCAGAGAGTCGGTCACCTCGGCCAGCACGTACAGACGGTGATCGTCCCAGAGCGTCCGGACCTTGGCCGTTGAACCCGAAGATCCGCTGACCCAGCGGTCGGTTACGATCTGCTCGGCCTTGTTCCAAATGTCATCGATGTCTCCGTCGATGACCGCCGTTCCTTTTACAGCCTTGGCGGTTCGCGGACCTTCCACCATCGTTAATATGCCAAACCCGGACGTATCCGTATCCTGCCTGTGATGAATATCGTTCCAGGACGCCAGCTCTTCCGCTGCACCGGACCGGTCGCGAATACGGACGTCAAAGCCGAATTCCTTTCCGGTGTGCGCACCGTCAACCGGGATCGAGGCTTCGATCCGGTATCCCTTCTCTGTTTTCACCACGTTATACTCGGCCGGTTTATGCGGATTCGCGCCGCTGCGCCGAAACGTATACTTTTTGTCGTCCGATTCATAAGCATTCGTTTTGCCGTTATTGCCGTCAATGTACACTTCGACGGAGTCATTGCCGTTCACCGTGGCATCATCGACATCGACCCATATATACAGATGTCCCGCATCCCACAGCGTCTTATAAGTCGCTGCCGCTTTGCCGCCTGTCTGAATCGGTACCGCCTGCGCCACATTCCATACCGCCTCCGCCTGGCCGTCAATCTTCACGCTGGCCTCCAGGGCTTTCGTGCGTTTCGTTTCAACCGGAACCTTCGCCGGATCGACGAGCGCCCAGTATGCGTATTTGGCTTGCAGCCGTTCATCGAACAGCAGCGGCCAATTGTTGCGAACGACCGGGAACGTGCGCAGCCAGGTGTTCAGGTCATCCTTGCCCCAGAATATGACGGCGCTGAGCTGATCCGAATGCTTCCTGAATACGTCGAAGATCTCCCTGTAGCGGTTGGCCTGCTTGATTTGCAGCTCGGCTGGGAACGTCTCATAAGCCTCCGTGTCATTCGTATAGATGCTCATGTCCAGTTCGGTGATTTGCTGATCGATGTCAAGATCCCGGAACGCCTGAATCATATCGTCTAATTCCTGCACCCGGGGATATTCGATCCCGATATGCGTCTGGTGGCCGACGCCGTCAACCGGAATCCCCTTGGCCTTCAAACGCTTAATCAGATCATGCAGAAACTGCCGTTTCACGGGATCATTCGTGTTGTAATCGTTGATGAACAGCTTGGCGTCCGGATCGGCCTCATGTGCATAAATGAACGCCTTTTCAATGAATTCCTCGCCTGCAATTTGATACCATAAGCTGTTGCGGAGGCCCCGCGGTTTCTGATCGCCGGGCTCAATAACCTCGTTTACGACGTCCCAAGCGTAAATTTTTCCCTTGTACCGGCCGACGACGGTATCGATATGCTTTTTCATCCGCGCATATAGAAGCTCCTTGCTGGCGAGGTTACCGTTGCCGTCGTAAAACACCCATTTCGGCGTCTGGGAATGCCAGATGAGCGTGTGGCCCCGCATGGCGATCCCGTTATCCATAGCAAAGCTTACAATTTTATCGGCTGCCGTAAAATTGAATTGACCCTCCGTGGGCTCGGTGGCGTCCCATTTCAGCTCGTTGCCGGCCGTCAGACTGTTGAAATGCTTCCGGACCAGCTCCGCATCAGGGCTGTTTGGATTCTGGATTTCATTGACCAGCACAGCCGTCCCCAGCTTGAATTGGCCGGCAAACACGTCCTTCAGGCTCGGAATGTCCTTCTGAATCTCGATCGGAACCGGATCCGGAGCGCGCTCAATCACGACATCGTCCACGTAAAAATCAAGCGTCGGATAATCGAAGGATTCGATATAAACGGCTAGGCTTTCAATCGGGTGTTGCAAGGTATATTCTCCGCTGAGCTTGACCCATCCGCTGTCGCTCGCCTGGACCGATTTAACGAGTTCATAGGCATTGGCGCCATCCGTCGTGCGTTGCACCACAATCGATACTGGCGAGCTTGCCGTTCCGGCAGGCAGCTTGACCCAAGCCGATAAGTGGTACGTCTTTCCCGTTTCCATGATTGGCGTCACGTCGAGCTGCGGGCCGTTCCAGCCCTGGGTTCTACCGGTGACCTGCAACCCGTAAGATCCCGTATGGGCTGCATTCGGGGAAACCGTCAGGACTTCGCTGCCGCCACGCCCGTACCAGCCTTGAAGCGTCCCGTCCTCAAAATCTTTTGAGATGCTTACCGGAACGCTTGCTGCCGCATCGCTCGTTCCGGCTGTCCCCATGCGGCCTTCAGATAGCAGGCCGGCCGACTCCTGCTCAGCACGGGCCAGACCCGGACGTGTGCCGAGCGATAAAGGGGCCAATACGAGAACAAGCGCGAGCATCAGCAGGATGGAACGTTTGATTCGATGCTTTTTCATGAATCCACCTCTCCTCATGTCATCTATTCCATTAAAACGCCGCTTAACGGCGTTCCATGGTCATGTTATGGATCACTTCATTCCATAAATAAAACCAGGTTAAGTTCAGACCGTCTGCCTTTCGTTTGCCGGGTACAGAACGATACGCCCGTCTTCAAGTTCGACACGCACCTTGTTGCTGTCCTTGAAGCTCCCCGTGTCGAGGTAACCGGCAGGAATTTGCAGCCGGCCAGCCTTGTCGAGCACTGCATACTCGATATGGCTCTCGGCTTCCCGCCGGGCGGTGTCGGCGTCCATTTGCGTCAGCACATCGGAATAAGAGATTCTGCGGATCATCTCGGCCGACGTCTTGCCGTCGCGGATCTGAACAACCCGGTCCACCTTGCGGGCCAGCTCCGGATCATGAGTCACGATCACTATCGTAATGCCGATCGACCGATTCAACGTCCGGAACAAATCGAGAACCTGATTCGACGTGCCCGTATCGAGCGATCCGGTTGGCTCATCGGCCAGCAGCAGCCGCGGTTCGTTCGCCAGCGCGATGGCGATAGCCACCCGCTGCTGCTCACCGCCGGACAATTCGCTGAGCTTGTTCTTCACCCTGTGGCTCAGGCCGACCGCTTCCAGGAGCTCGAGCGCACGGGCACGGCGTCTTCGGCCCCGCAGGAGAATCGGCAGCTCGACATTTTCGATCGCGGTCAAATAGGGAATCAGGTTGCGCGCGTTATTTTGCCAGACGAACCCGACCGACTCCCGTTTATATTGCACCAGGTCGCGCTCGCTGAACGCGAGGAGGTCCTTGCCGTCTACGAACAGCTTGCCGGCCGAAGGTTTGTCGAGGCCGCCCAGCATGTTGAGCAGCGTCGATTTGCCGCTGCCGGAATTGCCGATGATCGCCATGAATTCACCGTTCTCCACCTGAAGGTCAAGGCCCTGAAGGGCGACGACTTCCAAATCCGCCGTTTTATAGATTTTGACGAGCCCTTCGCATTGAATCATGAGCTATTCCTCCCCGAGCTTCAGCGCCTGCGCGATGCGGATTCGTGTCAGCCGGTACCCCAGAATGAGCAGCCCGGTCGCCAGCGTGAACCCAATAATGCCGTACAGCTGCAAATAATCGCTGAGCTGATATGTAATCGTGAATGGAGGGACTTGTTCTTTGGACGCAAACGACATTTCAAACAGGGGCACGAATTTCATGCTCGTGACGTTGCCGATGAACACGCCGATGAGGACCGCGGCCCCCGACGTGAGCAGCTGTTCGCTGACGAGCATGCCGATCATTTGCGGGAAAGAGATGCCCATGGCCCGCAGAACCCCGTATTGAAGCGTCCGGCCGGATAAGGTCAGCACCCAGAACAGCAGGAAACCGATGAAGCTGACCAGCATCGAAATGGAAAAACCGAGCGTCATCACGCCGTTCATCGCCAAACGGAACGGATCATTTCTGGATTGGACCAGCTCCTGCGTCGCGTCCCGCAGGCTCGTCACCTGCAGCTTCTTCTCCTGCAGCTCTCTGTAGATTTGTTCGCTGTTCGTACCGTCCGCCAGCTTCAGCCATACCTCATACGGCTCGACGGCCAGCCTGTTCTGAATCGTGCCCAGATGTCCGACAACGAGATGCGGCTGCTCGGGTTTTCCGCTTCCCTGATCGGACGGCAGCGGGCTCCAGCTGGGCCAATAATCGATGATGCCGTACACCGTGAACGTCGCCCCGTCCAGGCTGTCCCAGTAAACCCGGATCGGATCGCCGGGCTTCAGCTTGGCATCCTCTGCGAGCGACCGCGAAATGAGCACGGCCTCCGGATTCGGGGCGATCAGATTCAGGTAGCTGTTGATCGGATACTGCAGCAGCCCCTCCTTCAACCAAGCGGTACTGCCGAAATCCTTCGTGTCGATGCCAAAGAGAGCCGTTTTGCCGGACTTTTCATTGCCGACGGCACTGAATCTGGCCTCCTGCTTCTTGAACACCTTTGCTGTCGCTTGCACACCGTCCAGCTCCTCAAAGGGCTCGAAGGGCGGCTCCGTATACTGAACCCTTTTCTGCACCGTTGTCGTTGCCTGCTCAGACTGAGGCTGCCCTCCCGCCCCGGGGGATACAGGTGGAGGCGCATCGCTTTCCCATTTTGTCGTCAGCGCAATGTCCGTGCCGACGGCATACCGAACCTTGCTGTCCATGTTGTCGTTGATCGTCCTGGCCGCGTTCGCGCTGAACAGACCCGTCGCCACCGTCATGATCAGGAACACCTGAATAGTCAAATACTGCCCGGACGAGCGGCTGATCTGAACGAGCGTATGATACAGCGCAGGCGGCCATCCGTTTCGGCCCAGCCAATAAACGAGCCGGACGAACCAGGGGTATACCCGCAGCACCAGCAGGCCGCCTCCAAGCGCGAAAAGAGCCGGGGTCAGGAACAGGAGCGGATCAACCTGCAGGTCGGCAGATCCCAGCGCAAGCCTCCGCAGATCCTCCTGGCGCTGGTTGAAATTGTACAGCAGGTAAGCTGCCAGGCAGATAAGAACAAGATCCAAACCTGTCCTGTGCCAGATCGACAGCCGGGTGAGGCGCGCCGTCTGCTGCTTGTGGCTTACGATGCTGACCCGCGTTGCGAGGAAGGCCGGAATGAGGATCAGGATGACCGCTCCCGCCACAGCGGCTGCAGCCACTTGATAGGCGCTGCTCGTCATGCTGACCTTCAGCGCGGAGCGCTGCACGAACTCCAGAAACCCATTGGAGGCGCCAAGCAGTTTGGTAAACCATACGCCGAGAAACGGCCCGGCCGCCAGCGCGCTCAGCCCGAGCAGCAGGCTCTCCAGCAGGTAGGCAGCCATGATCTGCAGCCGGCTTGCTCCCCGGCTGCGGAGCACGGAAATTTCCGTTTTTTGCCGGTCAATGATCAGATTGGCGGTCATATATAAATAGAATGCCAGCATCAGCATGACAGGGGTATACAGCGAAAGCGTCACCGTATCGAGCTTCTCCTGTTTGCCCTGGTACGATGCGATGGTCGGGCTCGCCGGAATTTTGATTTCGGCTACCCCAAGCTTGCCTTTGAAATAACGCCGGACCTCCCGGTCCGCCTGGGTGAACGCATCGACCTTGCCCAGCGACAGCTGTTCGTAATTGAGCGCGAGCCGCCATTCCATGCTGGAGACCCTGGCTTTGCCGCCTTGCGTAAATTCTCGCTCGAACTGCTGGAAGGGGATCAGGAATCCGTCCTCGTTCTCCGTGGTCAGAAACGGCAAATACCGGTCCGCCTCCGGATTCGTCTCTACGATGCCGACCGGGATGACCCGAAAGCGGGTACTTCCGCCATCCTGCGGCTCTACGGTCAGTTCTTCACCAAGCTTCCGCTTGGTCGCCAGCTGAAACTTCTGTGTGACCAGCGCCTCGATGATCCCGTCCGAACGATCCGCAGGCATCCGCCCCTCGATCAGCCGGACCCGCTTCTCCAGATCAGACAGCGACATAAAGCTTCCTAACGTCTTTTGCGATTGCTTCTCTTGAGCCGAAGCATCGGCGCCGTATACCTTCATCTTCGGCGTGAACCGCTGCTGATAGAACGACAGTGCTTCCAGCCCCATGCGCTCCGGAATCGTCTTCACGAACCGGTCGGCGCTTCCGATGGCTTCCTTCGTCTTTGCGTCCATGGATGATGCCGAGACCGTCGTGCTTATTCGGAGAAAGCCCGGATACACGCCGTTCCCGGTCTGCACGGACTGCAGCTCCTTCAGTAATGTCCGCTGCAAAATGGCCTGCGAGTAGAGCGGCATGGAGCTGAACAGGGCCACGCATACGGTAAGGCCGATCCACAAATTCAGCTGCAGCCACTTGTTGTTGGCCATCTTGCGCAGGATCATCGTCCACAAAGCCAATACATACACCCCATCCCTAAATGCCCGGTCGGCCCGGGCCATAGCTCTTCGGTTAATTGTTCAGAATGACCTTCTGGCCTTCCTCAAGTCCTTTGACAATCTCGACTTCCGTCGGCGTCGTCAATCCGATCTCGATGTCAACCTCCTTGCGGCGTTCTCCTTCGGCGATTTGAACATAGGAACGCCCCATATAGGAGCGGATTGCCGAGCGGGGTACAATGATGGCGTTATCCCGCTTCTGAAGCTCGATCGTCAGCTCGGCGCTGTCGCCGACCTTGACGTCTCCCGGAGCGTTGTCCATGCTCATGAAAATCGTAACCCCGTTCTTCTCGGCCTTCGAACTGTCGGCGGCTGCCGGCAAATCCGAAGGGGCTTGAAGGACCTTTCCCTTATAGTCCTTGCCTTTATACTTGAGACTCACAGGCATGCCGGCTTTGACCGGGTTCAGATCCTTGCTGTCCGCTGCAACATAAGTCAGCTGCACTTTGGACGGGTCGGAGACCGTGACGATCGCTTGATAAGCGTTCACGTTGTCTCCCGCATTCAGCTTCTCGACAAACGTCACCGTTCCCGAGACGGGAGCGTACAAGCGTGATTGGCCAAGCTTGGCCTTCATCTCCTGCAGCGACATCCGCTCGCGCTCCAGGTCGATTTCCTTGAGCCGCAGGTCTACGGCGCCTGCACCGGCATCGCGTGCCTGTTTGTACAGCAGCTGTGCGCGCTCTACATTCAGCTGCTGCAGACGCACCTGAAAATCGAGGTCGCCCGTCTCCAGCTCGGCCAGCAAATCGCCCGCCTTCACCTCCTGGCCCACCGTCACCGGAATCGATTTGAGCCTTCCGCCCATCTCCTTGAAGGACAGCGCTTCGGATTGGGCCGACACAAAATAAGCCGTCCCCTTCAGGAAGGTCTGAATCTTCCCGCGGCTGGCCTGCACGAGGTTAAACTGTTCTTTGGCCGGCTCGACCAAGGGCGGCTGCAGCGTTTCCGGTTCGACCGGAAGGAGCGAACAGCCCGAGAGCAGCATCAGCGCCGTCAGAAGCGCGGCTATTCGCCGCAGACGCCGGTCTATTCTAGATAAGGGGAGATTCGTTCGTTGTCTGCGATACAATATTTCCATCCTCCAATGCGATAACGTGATCGACAAGCTCCATCATCCCGGGGTCATGCGTCGTGAGAACGACCGTCATCCCCGATTCTTTTACCAGCTCGCGAAAAATGCGGACGACCTGCAGCCCCATCCGGCTGTCCAGTTCGGCGGTCGGCTCATCCGCAATCAACAGCTCAGGCTGGTGCACGATTGCGCGGGCAATGGCTACGCGCTGCTGCTCGCCGCCCGACAGTTCGGACGGCCGATGCTTCATCCGCTCCCGCATGCCGACGCGGTCAAGCGCATGCTCCACCACCTCACGGTTACCCTTCAGTCCTGCGATACGCAGCCCGAATTCAACATTTTCGTAAGCCGACATCAGCGGAATCAAGCCATACGACTGGAACACGAGGCCGATCTCCTTGCGCCGGATCTGGCTGCGTTCGGAGCCGGATAAACCGGTGATTTCCCTCCCTTTGAAATACACCTGTCCCTCCGTCGGATCGTCTAATGCGCTGAGAATGTTCAATAGTGTGGTCTTTCCGGAACCCGAGCGCCCTCTCAGAGCCACGATCGTTCCAGGCGGAATGTTCAGATGGATATTTTCCAAAGCGGTAACGGCGGTATTCCCTCTGCCAAAAATCCGTGTGATCCCGCTTGCCTGCAGAATCGGTCCGCCGCCCGTAACCTTCGTCTCCGTTTCCTTACCGGTCATTGCACTCGCCCCTTTGTTCTGACCCGATTCGCCTTCACCTACCTCATTGTAGCGCTTCCATTCTGGGGGAAGTACCCGCCAGTTCCCGTTCGTTTACCTGAGAAAATGTAGATATGTGCAGGCTGCAAGTTCTGCGGCTGTGTGTATTTGCAATAAGAAAAACGTCTATCGACGTACTCTCAAAGGAGACAGACCGCGTTTAGATGTTGTTTTTCTTGCGATATCAGGAAGGTCTCGCTTCGAATTTTATACTTTCTGATATCTTAAAAAAATGCCGCCCGATGAAACGGACGGCATTTCTTACAACGACCTTACTCTCACATATTCATTACCGGCGCATTATCGAAATTGCCAATAGTCGATCTGGAACAGCTCGATATCCGGCTTCCCTTTGAAGATCAGGAACAAATCATGCACGCCCTCCGCACCGCTGACGGGCGCCGCCATTTCGCTCCACTGTCCGCCGGTCGAAGACACTTGAAGCGTACCGATCGATTTGCCTTCAGGGCTGTCCAGGCGGAGCTCGATGACTCCTCCGTCATTCGCGCACGATACAGACGCTGAAAACGCTGAGGCCCCGGCGCCGAAATCAACGCCGGACACGGCGGTCCAGTCCCCATGATGAATGTCCGTTAAAACCATGAGGTCTTCGCCCTGTTCCAGTCCATCCGTCTGAAGCTTACGCACATTCACGCCTGCGCACCAAGCGATCGTCTCCGCTCCAACGCGGTCATATGGATTCAGCGGCTTGATCTGCTCAACGCCGGCCATGTCCGCTTCAATGGATTGGATCGCACCATCCTCGTCCAAGATCACCCGGTTAAGGTGGGTCGACCGATACCCCTTCACCACGCCCATGGCCTTCGACAAGGTCTGGGCGTGATAAGCGATATACCAATCCCCATGAAACTGGAATATGGCATGGTGGTTGTTGCCGCTGACACCGAAAAAATGGCCGGGATTTTTAAGGATCGTCCCCTGGTACGTCCATGGCCCCATTGGGCCGGTGCTGGTCATATAGGCAATCTCCCCTGCCGGAGGACTTCCCTCCGGGCGAACGCCATTGTAGAAGTTGGAGCAATACGAATAGTAATATTGGCCGCCTTCCTTATGAATGCCTGCATCCTCGAACATAAACGGAGCCGGGATCGGCTCGGCTTCGCCGATCACGCTGATCATATCGTCACCCAGCCGCATCATCCGAGCGGTCCCGGGATTCTCATCCTGGCCTTCCGGAACGCCCCCGCCAAAGTAAATATAGCCTTTGCCGTCATCGTCCACCAGCACGGCCGGATCGAAGAGCCATACGACGCCTGGAACGCCCGGCGTGTCCCTTGCGATAAGCGGCCTGCCGATCGGATCGATCCATGGGCCGGTCGGACTGTCGCTCGTCAGCACACCGATGCCGCTGGCGTTGTTGGCAAAGTACAGGAAGAAGCGGTCTTTGCCGTCTATTCTTTTGTGAGCCGCCGCAGGGGCCCAGGATTGCGTCGCCCATTTGGCTGCTCCATCCGGACCTGCCACCTGAATGGCGCCATGGTCCGTCCAGTTCGCCAGATCATCCGAGGAAATTACCGATATGCGGTTGATGGAGCTATAGCTGTTTTCCTTGACCGCTCCTTGCTCGTCATACTCTAATACATCATCTGTATTGTAGAGGTATACGCGCCCGTCGAACACCAGTACATAGGGGTCTGCTCCAAATTTATGGGCGACAAGCGGATTTCCGTTTCGCGGCAGCTTGCCGATCGGTGCATGAACGAGTTCATTCATTTTTGTGTCAACTCCCGTATTCAGCATTTTTTGTATAACCAAACTCTCTTAAAAAGAGTAAGGCTTGCGTTCAGCGGTAACAACCTGTCTGATCCGTCCGGATCACCCGCCAAACTCTAGTTTCCAGAGGTTCAATTCAAAGAAAGTGTATCCCGGTATTCCTGTGGCGTGAGCCCCGCTGCTTTTTTGAAAAAACGGGTAAACGAATGGGCCGCCTCGTAACCGACGGATAACCCCACCTCGCGCACTTTCAAATCGTTGTCCCGCAGCATCTCCTTGGCTTTCTTCACCCGGCACTTGTCGATAAAATCGGATAAGTTGATTCCTTTCTCCTGCTTGAAGAACCGCGACAAATACGAGGGATTGAAATAATGGATTTCCGCTAGGCGCACCAGGGACAAATCCTCACTCAAGTGCTCTTCGATGTACTGGCAGATCCGGTCGACAATCAGCGAGGCCCTGTCCCTCTCCTGCGTTTGTTTGCTTAGGAAAATGGATTCCGCGACGCGTTTCAAATAACCGAAGGCCTCCTCCATTGAGGGATGATCGTTCAGCCGCATCAATTTTCCGGTATCCCCGATATGCCCGTGCATTCCCATACGGCCTATGCAGGAATGCAGCATCAGCGCAATCGTATAGTACGTCTCGATCGTTAACTGAACCTTACAGCTCATCTTCAGTGCACTGGCCGTTACCTCCTCAAGCGCTTGGATAAATTCATCGTGTCTCCCCGACTCCAGATAAGCCCTCAGCACCTCCGCTGTCTGACTGTCCGCAAAGCTCGCTTTGCAGTCCATTCCATCAAGCGGCTCGAAGCCGTCGCGTACAATGATGGCTCCCCCGCTGCCGCTCCTTAACTGCTGCAGCTCCCGCAGCCTTTCGTATTGGCGCGTCAAGCTTTCCCACCTGCATGCTTCGCTGCTCAGCGCCAATCCGATGCTCAATCCAAGAAAACCGATGCAGGATTCCTGAACCAGCTCCAAGGTCCCCTCCACGAATCGGATGAAATGGCTGTCGGTCCCGCCCTCGGCCAGTTCAGACGGTTGCAGAAACCAAAAGGCGTCGCCATGCTTGTCGGTGATCCCCATACTCCGGGCCCTGCCCGAAAAATAGGTATCCCATATCCTTCTGACGGACGACAGGATTTCGCCTCTTTCCGTATACGTCCTGCCCTCCGGATACGAGATGCGGCCAAGGACCAGCACGACAGGCTGGGCGGGATCGAGGCCGATGCCCAGCTTGCTGAATTCGCGAGCCAGCATGTCTGTATCCTCATCCAATACACGGCTGTTCTGGAGAAGGTGCCTCATATAGTCACCCTGCGCCATGAATTGGAACGCCAACAGCTGCTCGCGGGACTGTTCCAGCAGCAGACTGTCGTGATGCGCGCGTTCGATATCGTCCAAGACATCCTGCACGGTGTCGGTCACTTTGGCGTACCCTTCCGTCTTCAGCACATAACGGGCATTGGTCATTTGGATCGCGCGGTACGCATATTCGAATTCACTGTGGCCGGTCAAGAACACGACTCTGCATCTGGGCCAGTACTTCCGGATTTCCTCGGATAATTCCAGCCCGCTCATGCCGGGCATGGCTATATCGGTCAAGACGATGTCGATTCTCGTGCGCGACATCCAATCCAGCGCTTCCTTGGCGGAATAGGCTTTGCACACATCGAGCCGCTCCGGCTGATAGCGGTTGAACACTTCATATAGCCCGTCCGTAATGATATCTTCATCGTCAACGATTAGCAGTCTGTACATCCCCGTTCTCCTCCCTGATCTTGATACGAATGGCGGCCTGAAGCCCGCCCAAACTGCTTCTGGACAAGAACAGTCCGCTGCCTTCGCCGTACGTAAGCAGGATCCGCCGATGGATGTTGATCATCCCGGTCATTTCGTGGGATTCGGCAGGACCTGTTACCCGATGCTGGAGGGCTTCGAGCCCGGCATCATCGATGCTGTTCCCGTTATCCTCCACCTTGATGACACATTCGGAGCCGGTTCGTTCAAACGTAACGCGGAGAAACCCTTCGTTCGGCATGCTCTCCAGACTGTGCTCATAGGCGTTCTCGATCAACGGTTGGACGATCAACCTCGGAACCTTGATGCGCTGCATGTCCACAGGCAATTCGTCGAACTGGACACGGATGCGCCGGGAGAAGCGGAGCTGCTGGATTTCCGTGTACATTCTCGCATGCTTGATTTCTTCCGACAGCGTGGCATGGTCCTCGCCGTTGCGGGCGATGAACCGGTAATACTCGCCGAGCATAATCGTAAACAGCTCGATCCGGTCCGTATCGCCCGTCTTGGCCAGCGAATTCAGGATAAAGAAGCTGTTATACAGAAAATGCGGTTTGATTTGCGACTGCAGCTGCTTCAGTTCCGCCTTCTGCATCATCAATTTCTGTTTGAAATCTTGATCGATCAACGTCTGCAGCTTGACGAGCATCTGATTAAACCGGTCATACAAATAGCCGAACTCATCCTTCTGCTCATGCTGAATCGGAATATCAAGGGTCCCTCCTTCCATCCTTCGAAAGCTTTGGACGAGCGACAGCAGCGGACGATGAACGTAACGATAAGTGGAATAGGCATATACGATAATGGCAAAAACCGAAGTTACCGCAAACACCCATGCCCACAGGTTGAATTTGATCAGCGGTCTCTTGACCGTCCCCTCCGGTAAGTACGAAACGAGCGAGAGGGCCAGCTTGTCGGAATTGGCGATATTGAAATGGTACTCCCTTCTCCCGATATCGAGCAGTATCGTACTGTCGTCCAAGCCCTTGGCCGCCTTTATAAAATCCTCCAGCAGCTCTGGCGGCGTGCCGTTGCTGGACAATGTGAATCCAGCTTCCCTCGCGATCAGAATCGAGCCGCTTCCGGGATACACGCTGAGCGGTTTCAATGAGTCCTTCAGCTTGTCGTTATCCAATTCGATTTCAACGAGGTACAGCGGATCCTCCACATTGTTCCCGCCAAACTTCGAGGCGGTGAGCTGAAGCGAATCCCCCTGCCGCATCAGCCGGGCGCCGCTTCGTTCTCCGATGGAGCGTATTGCATCATATCTCTGCTGGTCCAGCGAACGGACAGCATTGCTGGCCGAAATCGTTTTACCGATCGAATGAATATGGACATAAATATCTTTGATGTACGGGCTGCTGTTTTTTATGGAAGTCAGACGGTGGAGCAAGTAATTTACGCTGGACCTTTTCTCGGCGCTGTCCATCATCCCCCAAGTGACGGCAATTTTATGAAGCTCGCTTTCCTGCAAAATGTCGAACTGCTGAATTTCAAGCCATTCGATTTCCCGGTTCAGCCCCTCGAGATAGGATGATAACTGCGCCAGTGAATTTCTTGATATTTCTTCGCTTGCGTTGGTATAGCTCCAATTGTACAGGTATACGCCGAGCAGAATAATCGGGAGGATCACCACCAGATACATCAGAACGAGCCTGGCCAGGATGGTATGACGCAACGAATTCACAGGAATCCTAATCAAAACAACGCCTCCGATGCACTAATCTTTCTGTTTGTTCGAGTACCATTCATTGACTTCGGCTGTCATTTTATCACCGCCCAGACGATGCCATTCCTCGACGAAACGGTCAAATTCATCGATGGGATGACCAAGTATAATGTTAGTGAACGTATCCATCGTCAGAGAGTCCAGAATCGATTGTTTTTCGATCATCGTATCGGTTGGCGCGCCCACAAAACTCTCATACAATAACTGGTTGTTCCTTTTATACCGGTCAAGGATGGAAAACGCTCCCGACGGGCCATAGGTTCGTTCCCAGCCCCAGCCGGACGGATTGCCACGGGTCAGATAAGCCTCGATGTTCTTTTGAATCGACCTTGCCTCATCCTTAAGCACATTAGGGTTTCCGGTTCGGCGTGCCTCTTCAATTTGGTAGTAGGCGTCCAGATTCTTCAGTGCAGGATACGGAGTAACCGGAGAAAGCTGCCAAGCCGGATATGGGGTGCTGTAATAGATTTCGTACTCGGCCGTCGCTCCCCAATTCTTTTCCAGATGCAAATTGAACAGCTTTACGATGGCCTCGGGATGCTGGAATCCCTTACGGACGGCAAGAAATTGATGGGTAGCGAAGCGGAGCGGCACTTTCGCCGGTTTCCCTGTGGCCGAAACAATGGGAAAAGCCTGCCATCTGGCTTCCGGATCCTGCTCATGATTGCCCTGCACGACAAACGATCCCCACTGTTCGCCGTACATCATCCCGTATTTACCTGCGGTAAGCTCTGCCTTGGCCTTGATGCCGTCTTTAAACATAAATTCCTCGTCAATTTCTCCGTTCCGATACATGTCCTGAAGAGCTTTCAGCGCAGTTTTGACTTCAGGTTGAACGGCTCCGTATACGAGCTTGCCGGATGGATCGCGAATCCATATATTAGGGAAGGCGTCGTAACCGGCCATAAATGCCGACAAGCCCATCACGGGATCCCATAAATATTGGGTTACCGGGAGCCCCAATGTATCGTTTTTTCCGTTTCGGTCGGGGTCATTTTCTGTAAACGCTTTCGAAATGTTCAGGAGGTCATTCATCGTTTGTGGCGGCTGTAAGCCGAGACGGTCCAGCCAATCCGTCCGGATCCAAATATACTGTGCTCCCTCGATCGATGAGCTTGTCTCGGGAATTCCCATCAATTTGCCGTCTACCGTGGCCGCTTCAAACGGCCCGCTCCCCTCCTGGCCCAAAATTTCCTTCGTGAACGGCGCCGCATATTTCTCATAGGCTTCGGTCAAATCCTGAATCAGGCCTGCATTGCTCAGCTGACGCAGCTGATCTGCATCGACTCTCACGACATCAGGCAGGTTTCCCGAAGCAAGCGCAACGCCCAGCTTCTGGTTATAGAGGGTGCCTTTGGCTGTCCAATCATACTTGATCTGGATGCCCAGAACTTGTTCATACAGCCGGGTCCATCGGTTATCTTCCAGCGTTTCTCCCTGAAACGTTTTGATCAGGTTGTCCAAATCATCGCTCGTCTCCCGCACGAAAGTGAGCTCAATCGGGGGATCATACTTCTCCAGGCCGGGTTCCGAGTAGATGTACTGACCATCGGTCTTCCCTGTTACCTCCTCACCGTCAGACACCCCGACCCGGTCGCACGAAGCCAGCATGGACAAGGGCATCGTGACCGTCAGGACTAGACCAACTACACTCCATTTGGGAATACGCAATGCGCCAACCCCATTTCGATTAGATTCATTAAAGCGTATCAAGACTATTATCTTGATGGCGTACGCACACACACAACCCGCATCTTTTTACTTGCTCACCCGTTTTTTACTTTTTTTGTGAAAGCGTAAACATTTTCTCTATTTATTTTAAATCAGTTTTTATGATCTCTCCTATTCATAAACTAAAGAAATACCCCCAATAAATGCAGGACTTTGCGCCAGTCAATTCCACTTCATTTCCTGCTCGGCCAGCAGTTTCTTAATTGCTTTCGCGGCTACTACGAATAGTTCAGGCTGGCTGAGCCCCGCGAGCTTTCCGGTTGCCTGCAGGTGCGGCTCCAAAGACATAAATCCGGAATATCCCGTCTGTTTCAATTGCTGGAGAAGCAGACGCAGCTGGCCGTCTCCCTCGCCGGCAGGAACCACTGAACCATTGTCCATCCGCGCGTCCTTCACATGAATATAAGAGATGTAGCCGGCGAGCAGCGGGTATGCCTCAGACATGGGGTGTACCCTGCATTGCACAAAATTTGCGGGATCAAAGGCCGCTCTCATGCCGGGCGACGAAACGGCCTCCAAAATGTCCTTGCAGCGTTCTCCGGTATCGCCGTAAATGTGGCTTTCATTCTCATGCAGCAGTACGATTCCGGCATCATTCGCCAGCTGAACGAGCCGCTTCATACGACGGAATACTTCCTCTCGGAATCTTTCATGTTCTCCCTCCGGAATATAAAACGAAAAGATGCGGACAAACTTCGCTTCAAAAAACGCTGCCAATCGTATGGCGTGCTCGGCCTTCGTAAAATGCGGATCAAAGTCCTCGGTGATCTTGATTTTTCCCAGAGGAGAGCCGATTGCGGAGACGCCGAATCCCCGCCGGGTCAGCCGTTCTTTAATCTTCACCGTTTCCGCTTCGGTTAAATTCAATACATTTTTCCCCCAGACTCCCCGCAGCTCCAGATACCGAATATTTTCCGATTCGAGGACATCCAGCTGTTCTTCCAAATCCGATGAAATCTCATCTGCGAAACCAGTTAATGTAATCATGACAAAACCCCCTTCATTTGTTCAACTGAAATGAAATTCTTTATCATGGATGAGTCATACAATCTCGATTTTCTCTTGAATTTTCTGGAGCGAAATCTATGATTAGCTTAAAGGAGGCGGTGTACTTGGAAATTGAGCATCATCCTCATCTTGTTCCGAATATCTTTCTGTTCATCGACCGTAGATGCTTTCCCGAGTGGACGATCCAGAAAGCGAAAATCGGCTTCCACGATCTAACGTTTGTGGTTGAAGGCATGGCGAATTACTATATTAATGGAGAAAAATTCACAGTAGAAGCAGGTGACATGATCTACGTCCCCGGGGGAAGCATCCGGGAAGCCCATACGTTCAAGGAGTCCCTCATGCACTCGTATCCGTTCAACTTTTTTTGGGCTGAACCGTATAATCATATCCATCTTCCGTTTAAAGGCGTCACCAAGAAAGTGATGACCAAGGAGATTCTGGGGTATATTCGTGAATTCAACCATGTATGGATGAGCAAGCAGCCGTTTTACCACATCCAGGCACGCGCTTTGTTCGAGCTTATCCTCCACCGTCTGCTCACCAACTATTACCGGAAAGCGCCCATGCCGATCGATCCGCGGATCAAGAAATTAACCGAATACATTTCAGAGCATTACTCGGAAAATCTCTCGATCGCCGAATTGGCGGAATGGCTGCATCTGAGCCCCGTCTATTTGGGCAGGTTATTTAAGCAGAATACCGGTACGACACTCAAGGAGTACATCAAACGCATTCGCATCAACAATGCCGAAATGATGCTGTCATCCGGTGACTTTACCGTGAAGAACGCGGCGGAAATGTGCGGGATTGACGATATTTACTATTTCAGCAAGCTGTTCAAGGAAATGAAGGGCTATCCTCCATCCGCTGCAAGGAAGCAGGCAGGGCAGAAGCACATCCTTGAATAAGGAGTCCCCACTTCGGATATTTTCTTCGTGGGGACGGTACCTATCACCGCTACTTTTTCCAAACCTCATCAATCGAAGCCTGGAACGGCTCTTTGTATTTTCCAATGACCGTGGAAACGGAATTTCCGTCAATAATGTCTCCGACTAGCTCGTAGTAAGGCATGGAAGGATACCCGTCTTTGCCGTCGACGACGTTGATGCTTTCCCCTGCCATTTTTGCATTGTTGATGTCGTCTTCGTTCTTGAATAACGTTTCGAGTGAAGCTTGTTTCGGGTAGTCGTAGATGGACTCGATATCGTTGATTTTTTCATAAATGTAAACCAATTGCTCGGGATGTTCGACCGCCTTCGGGATCGTCAAGTAATTCGGAATCGTAAGATGGGAGTGGTACTCTGTCGCGCTGGGCCCTTTAGGGAAGGGCAGGAAGCCTATGTCCAAATCAGGCATATCCTTTTTAAATCCATCCATCTCATAATCGCTCCCTGCATACATCAGCGTGTTCCCTTGACGGAAAAATTGGCCGGGTTCGGTCCAATCACCGCCTTCGGTCGGTCTGGCGATGTTTTCCGTTGCGAGCTGGGAAATGAAGTTTAAGGTTTCTTTCGTTTTCGGATCCTCTAGGTTTTGCTTATCTCCCGACACGATATTTGCGTCGTTGGCTGCCAGAGCCTGAACTAAAATGGAAGCGGAAGCAAGCCCCCAGGTGTCCAGCTTACCGTCATTATTCGTATCTTTGTTCGCCTCTTTGGCTGCCTGGATGAAGGTCTCCCAATTCCAGTCGTCTTCGTTGACGTATTCCTGCAGCGGCTTAACGCCCAGTTTCTCCATCAAGGTTCGATTATAAAAAATACCTGATGAAGCACCGTTGATGCCTGCTCTGAACCCGTAGCCCCTGCCCTCAAACTGCGAATAATCGTTCGTGTACTGCTGAATAAATACGTTCTGATTTTTTGTGAATTCATCAACCGGGGAGAATAAATCCTGCTTCACGAGCGTTGGAATCATCCAAGGTCTGGCCATCCGGATGATGTCGCCGAGCGGCTCTCCCGCGAGCAGCGATGACGTCACTTTATTCACGTACTCGCCATAGTCGATCGTAACGTATTCCATTTTAAAGTTATGCTTCTTCATGAGTTCGTCCAGGTTCTGCTTCTTTTTAATATTGTCCGGGTTATCTTCCTTGATCGATTCGTCGTACCAAGATACCCATTTGATCGTCCGGCCACCCATGTCGAAATTCATTTCCGAAGTACCGCTCTCTTCTTTTTCGTCCGGCTTCGCGGGTGCATTCGTGCTTTCCTCAGCGGCATTCTCGCCGCTTGAATCCGTGTTGGATGCGCCTCCTCCGGAACCGCTGCTGCAAGAGGCCATCAGGATCAGAATCAAACACCAAACCAGCACCATTGACTTACGCTTCCTCATAAAATACCCCCCCTTTGGATTTCGCCGTCTCATAGGACAGCGCTTTCAAAACATGAGCTTGCACGCGTATGCCTCCGTGATGACCGAAAGAATCGGTTCCGATGCCGGTGGTTCCTGATGAACTGCAAGCACACGGATCATGTTAAATGGATTTCCGGCAAACAACCATAGATAATCTAAATGGCATTTGTAAGTTTTAAACATCATTTTTCAGCCTTCCTGAACCTGACCTGCTTTAACTAAAAAAAAAGAAACCTCTCCCTAAAGGAAAGGTTTCTTCCTGATCCATGATGCTAAACTCGAAACAGCAGCTGCGAGAAATGGTACAGATCGTTTTTCCAAACCGGCCAATCGTGACCGCCGCTTTCCTCGTACCAGACATGAGGAACGCCGTGCTCTGACAAATACGAGTGCGTCCGGTCACTGATATGCTTCAGGTCATCCTGGTCTCCGCAGGATAGCCAGAGCAGTCTGAGCAGATTTGCTGCCTCTTCGGGATTCGGTACGAGCAGTTCCGGGACCTTGGTATTCGGGGCCGGAGAAAAGGCTCCTACCCAGGCAAAGCGGTCGAGATGATTCAATCCGATATTCAGCGCCTGCCCTCCGCCCATGGACAAGCCGGCGATACTATAATTCTCTCTGCCTGTGAATACCGGGTATTTCGATTCCATAAAAGGAATCAGATCATGAAGCAAATCGGACTCGAAAGTCTCGAAGGCTTTCACCTTGTCGGGGTCGAATATGTCTCCTTCCGCCCTGTCGTTCGGCATCGCGCGGCCATTAGGGAGTACGACGATCATGGGCTCGAGCTTGCCGTCGGCGTAAAGATTATCGAGCACAACCTGTATATTGCCGTGATTCTTCCATTCGGCTTCATCCCCGCCTATTCCATGCAGGAGAAAGAGCACGTTATACTTGTGTTGTTCGGAGTACCCGGGTGGGGTGTATATGAACATATTGCGGTCACAGCCGACTGTTTCTGAATAATATTCCACAAGTTCGATTTGTCCGCGGCTGATATGTTCCCTATATTGGTCAAAGCCCGTTGGCGCTGTTTCTATCAATTTCTTTTCCTCCCCTGTTATGACTCACATGATTAAATAGAACTGTATCAAGTACAAACAAGCTTTACAGCACGTAACCAAACCCCAGAATCGTAAACCGTTTATGTTCGCTGCCCGCCGCCATACGGATCTCGACGGTATGCTGCCCTGATTCCGGCTCATCGTACAAAATAACCGCACTGCAGTGCGTCCAGTTCACTTCATGCGGATCAGCGGTCAGCTTGTGCTTTCCGTCCACCCGAATCTCCGCGGATCCGAAATCGCTGCTTCCCGAGTCTTTAAATACGAGAATGAGACGCTTGCTCCTGATGGTCATTGTAAAATGGCCCTCTCCCGATCCGGCTGTATGCATCCAGTTATGGGGAAATTGGGGCGTGCCGTAATCGTGATCGTCCATTTCCGCGAGCTGCAGATCGGTATCGGTCTCCTGAAAACCACCGGTATCGATCTGAGCGATACGATCACCGTTCTGACGATCCAGCAGCCGGGTGTGAACGTAATCGCTGCCGATCAACGGCGGTTTATCGGTCAGGACATCCTCCTCATCAGGTGCAGACCGTTCCGTGACTTCGAACAGCCAGTCCAGGCAATCCGCCATGATCTGATGGCCGCTATTCGTCGGATGATAGATATCATGGAAGAACTGCCTTTTGGAGATGACGCCTCCTTGGTCCCTGGCCAAACGGAACTGCTCGACGACAGCATCCTTTATGCTGACCATGGGAAGGTCGTAGTGCCACCCGACCGGAGCCAGCCGATCCTGAAGATTCCAGTCGTTCAGGAACACGCTGAACAGCAAGATCACCGCAGGCCGGCTATCGCCGCCAAGCGCCTTGAGCACCAGGCTTTCGTAACAATTGCCCCGCGTCTCATCGCCGGCGTCATTGACAGCAAACTCCACGACCACGATATCCGGATTCACCGTTCCGTCCCGGAGCACATCCCGATCATAACGTACGATTCCCAGCTCTGACGGCGTCCCGCCTACTCCCGCTTTGATCAGACGGATCGAACTGCCTTCGGAGGAGGCGAACCGCTTCCTAAAAAGATCGTACGACCTGTAGGCGTAACAATTTTCAGGAAGCGGGATAGCCCCAGCTCCATGGGTGATGGAGCCGCCGATGTAGGCGATGGTGACCGGCTCCCCTCTCTTCGCTTTTTCGATGGCCGCTTTCAATCTCTTGTTGCTGCCCCGATTCAAAAGAGATTTGGCGATCATATCACGGTAGAACTGCCCTTCAAAGTCAACCGGAGGATCGATCATGTCTTCGGCAGCTTGATCATCTTCACGCCGGTTTTCGGGGTCCCGCGGGGCCGCAGGGCCGCGAGCTTCGTTCGTGGATGCAGCTGGATGGTCTGTCATGGGAAATCCCCTTTTCACTGTGATTAGGAATTTGCGTTTCGATTTATCAAACTTCATTATCCCTGCAGCGGACGGATAAACTCAATCCGCATCTCTTTACATACCCACCCGATGTTTACTGCTTACGGGGCAGAAATACCTAACCGATCTCCCGGTTGATGCCATTTTCTGTAAGATACAGGTTTGAGAGACGTCCGCTTCTCGAATTCTCTTAAAAAATGGTGATAGTGGACATATCCGAGATCCTCTGCGATCACCCGCACCGTTTCTTCGGTGTCGCACAATCTTCTTTTGGCTTCGGCAATCCGCAGATCGTGGATGTATTCCAGAATGCCGACACCGTTCTTTTTGATAAACGCCTGCCCTAAATAAACCGGATTGATAAAAAACCGTTCCGCGATCTTCTTGATCGTCAGATTCTGATGGAAATTCTCTTGCAAATAACGCTCGATTTGCACCAAGGGATGCTCGGAGTTCATTTCTTTGTAGTGCTTGACGGTTCCCATGCATAATTCTAAAAACGTGTGCAGCGACTGCTTTAACGCAGTAATGGAACCCGGCTTCGTTTTTAAAAAATGGAACACATCCCGCCATAAATCCATGGTCCCGCCGAATTCCCTGAGCAGCTCGATACTTTTCATGACGATCTGAATGCTTGCCATGTACGCCACTTCGGGGGCAATCTTGTTATCCTTAAATGTCTCGAACAACTGATGGAGCATATCGCAAACTTTCTGCTCCTGTGATCTCTCAACAGCGATGAGCAATTCATCCAAGACAAGAGACGGAGGAAGAACGTAACTCATTTCAGGCGAGGAATCCGGGTCCCCGTCAATCACCCCTCCCTCCTCCGAACGGAAGAAGTGCTGAAGGGAAGCCTTGGCTGCCCTCATATAAGACTCAGGCAAGTCATGAAGAGTTTGAACCGAAGGACCGACGGATACGGAGCAGTCAAGGCCATGCTTCAGGAGTTCTTCGTGCACGCGTCGCGCGAGCTCTAATGGTTTACGGGCAGTATCTACGATAAGACCGGCTTGGTTGCAGTACATATCTACATATAATGCATGCCCTGACTGGGAAAACGACCGGCAAATTTCCGTTCCCTCGCATGTCAGTCCTTCAATGTGGATATACCGCCAGCCGGTGGCTTGCTGATTCATCTGATCCATTAAATGCGCAATATCCCCGTCGACTTCGGTCAGTTCTCCGCGAAGCATTCGGGAAAGGGCGATGGCCAAGACCTGTTTGGAGGTAGCTTCCTCTTGCTCTCTGGTGCGTGATTTGGCGTCAAGTTCATTAACAATCGTCGCGATCATCGCATCCCACTCAGGCTCAATGACCGGTTTGAGCATATAAAATCTCACCCCGTACCGAAGAGCCGTGCGGGCATATTCAAAGTCGCTGTACCCGCTGAGAACGACAAAGATCGGATCATAATGTTCTATGGAACGGACTCGACGTATCAATTCCAGCCCATCGATCCCCGGCATGCGAATATCGGTGACCACCAAATCCGGCAGCGTGTCCATAATCAGAGACAGGGCATCTTCGCCGTCGTCGCATGCTCCGCAGATTTGAAAACCGAGTCCTTCCCAATCGCTCAACATCTTCAGCCCCTCGAGGGCAATCGCTTCGTCATCCACAAGAAGCACGCTATACATGAATTTCACCTCCCGCTTGTGCTTGAACCTGGTTCAACGGGATTTGGATTACGATCGCCGTACGTACATAGGGATCGCTTTCAATGACAAGCTTGGCTTGACCGTCGTAGTACACTTTCAGACGCTTATACACGTTGCGCAGTCCGATATTTTTTCCGGTGTCATCGTCCGAATGAAGATTGCGGTTGATCCAATCCAGCTTGTCCTTGTTCATGCCGATCCCGTTGTCTTCCACGGTAATGATAAGGTCCTCATAGGACCGATGGATCCCGATCCGGATCAACCGTGCTCCTTTGACCGACTGGAGTCCATGCTTGCAGGAGTTTTCCACGAGCGCTTGGATGCTCATTTTAGGGATCCGGTACTTCATCAGGCCGGGATCAACGTCCAGCTCATAGGAAAACCGGTCCTGGAACCGGAATTTTTCGATCTGGAGGTACATTTCAATGAACATCACCTCCTCCTCAATCGTCACCAGGTCATCTTTCCAGCTTAACAATCTGCGCAGGATCTGGGCCAGATTGCGAATAATATCGGTCACCTGCTCGTACTTGTATTTTTTGCAGATGACCAGCACCGCATTTAATGTATTAAATAAAAAGTGGGGGTCCACCTGGCTTTGCAAATAGTTCAATTCCGCCCTGACCCGTTCCAGCTCCAGATCCTTCTTCTGGATTTCCAGCTTGTAGACGTCGTTGATCAAATTGCGGATTTTTTCGGTCATCATGTTAAAGCTCCGCAGGAGCCCGCCGATTTCATCTTTTCCTTCGTACATATGAATCGTTTCAAAACGTTCGTAGTTCACAAGTTTCATATGCTTATACAGCTGCTTTACTCTTAGATTGTAGGAACGCAGAATGACTACAAATAAGATGGCCGGGATCAGCGTGGTGATCAGAGCCAAAATCAGGATAAAACGAAGGATATGACGAAGCTCGCCGCTGATATCTTTCCTTTCGGGTGTTCCGACCAGATTCCAGCCCTGTGTATAATTTGCCGGTCCTAATGGCCTGATAATATCCTTTATCGCTCCATCTCCGGAAGCTCCGCTCTCAACAGGGAGGCTCAACAGCTGACTGTCGCCCGCATCATCATGCGACTGATCGGATGCCAGAACGATTCTGTTTTTGTCATCGATCAGCTTTAACGTCATATAATCCCGTTCCTTGGCGAACAATTCCTTCAGACTGTCCAATCGCAGATCGATCCGCAGATACTTTGTATGCTTTAATAGTCCGGGGTAATTGTCCATTTTCCGAATGATGCTGATGTATACCTTCTTTTGATTCGGGTACATCGGGTTCGTATCCAAATACGAAGTGAGCAGCACTTTTTCTTTGCTCCCGGCGATTTTTTGATACCACTCGCTGTTCTTATCGCTGTCTTGCAAGACAAAATAGCTGTTGCCGCTTTGAATGGTCGGATTCGTCGTATATACGCCAAGCCATAAAATATAGGAATGCAGGTTACTGTACTGTCGCAGCCGATCTCTTAATACATTATCGTAATTTTCATAGTACTCATCATAATCCGCATAGTTATAATCCAGCATTTCATTTAACGTCCGGTCCGCAGCTACCGTGTTGCCGATGGCAACGCATTCATTAACCATTTGCATAAAATCATAGCCCGCCCGCTCTACCGAAATTTGCAGATTTTCCTGTTCACGGGTTTCGGCATTTTTGCTGGTCTGCAAATAGAACAGCGTATTAATGCTGATGATCGGAATAAGTACACCGAGCAGGATGATTAAAAACTTGTATCTTAAAGGGATATCGTCCATGAGAGCTGAGGTCTTCCACTTCACGTTCATGCACCTGTCTCCTGCATCATATTTTCAGCCCTTCTTATAAACCGAAGGGGATATGCCGTTGATGGCTTTAAATTTGGCCGTAAACTGATCGGTATCGGCATAGCCGACACGAGCCGCAATCTCGCGAATGTTCAAGTCGGTTCGCCGAAGAAGCTTCATAGCTTCTTCAATCCGCACGGCATGATAATATTCGTTAAAGGAAATGCCGAGTTTCTTCTTGAAGCGCTGTCCCAGATAGGCCGCATTGACATGCAGAACCTCGGCGATATCCTGCAGCTTCAGTTTCTCGGGATAATGATCACGGATGAATTCTATCGCTTTCGATATGTTTTGATCCGTTTGAACCCCATCTTCTTCAGCAAACCACTCGGCCGCTTCGCGAAGCTCGGTCAGGGTTTGTTGTTCAAGGTCGCTTTGCATCGTCAACGCCGGTGAGCCAGTAAACCATCTCCTCTCCCAATCCGCTGTGCTGCCTCCCCTTCTGCCGATTTCATGGAGGAGTTCAACCTTGATATTGGCTGCATAAGCGCTGATCCACGGTTTTGAAGCGTGGTCTCCCGAAATGACGGCGAAAAATTCGTGCACACGACCGGGCAGCTCATCCACCTTGCCTTCCACAACCGCCTTTGTGAGCGATTTCATAAACGCAGAGGGAAGAAGGAGCTGCTGCTCCAGATTCTCCTCCTCATAATAGTAAACCTCTTGATGACGGTTATCGAGACGGGAAACCCCAGCGGCAACGGCTTCTTGGAAAACGGTGTTGAGGGAATACGGTCCTTTATGCTCATCGCTCACCGAGAAGGTGACATTCTCCTGATAATCGTTTCTAATGCATCGGATGAACCGGGCAACAAGAAGGGGAGTCAATTCCGGGCCGTCGGGGCCGGATATCAATACGTAGCCGTGCTTGTCCTGCCCGATCACGAAAGGAAGCACGGTAATATGCTCTATTTGCTGTTCGGCCAGACGGCTCAGCCGATCCAGCAGCTGACAGCCGCGAACATTTCCGTGCTCCAAAGCAGTTCCATACACGAGCATGCAGCGAATCCGCGATTCATCGCCGATGGGGAGCTGCCTAACCGCCTGCTCCAGCTCTTGCGGAGCGTATTCTCTTGTGAGAAGCTGCGAGAGCAGTTCTGTTTTGACATAGGCAGTCTCGGCTCTGCGGTACGCATCCGATTTCTGCTCGGACCGGATCTCCGAAGCTATGTTTTTCACGGCCGATTCCAACTCGCCCTCATCCAGAGGCTTGGTCAGATAGTTGCAAACGCCATATTGAATGGCTGTCTTGGCATATTGAAAATCAGCATATCCGCTTATAATAATAAATTTCGGTTGGAGAGACCCGCCCTGCACCTGCTTAATCAGCTCTAATCCATCAATGACGGGCATACGAACATCCGTAATGACCAAATCGGGATTGAGACTCTGGATTAGCTGCAAGGCGTCATCCCCATCCATAGCCGTACCACAAATCTCAAAGCCCAATTCGGTCCAGTCGACCAAAAAACACAGACCTTCCAGCATCAAGGGTTCGTCGTCGGCAAGTAAGACTTTAAGCATTTGGCATCACCGCTCCACCGATTGAATTTGCTTCATTATACACCCATGGAATAGGAGAAACCGTTCCGGCAGGCTGCCGGAACGGTACTGTTCTCGTCTGAAACGAGCACCCGAAAAATTTTTATTCTTTGACACTTCCCAAGTTCAAGCCTACCACAAAGTACCTTTGCAAAAAAGGATAAACGAATAATATCGGCATCGCGGTCACGATCGTGATTGCAGCCTGAATGGACGCCGGCGTTACCATGGCCTGGGTTTGGTTCGTATTAGCCCCTGCCATCATGGACGGATCGTTATTCGTGCTCATGGTCGATCCAAGCAGCTTCATCATTTCATACTGGAGTGAACTGAGGTTCTGTTCAGAAGAAGCGTACAGGAACGTGTCGAACCAGGAATTCCAGGAGCCTACGGCGATGAACAAGGCAATGGTCGCAAGGACGGGCGTACACAGCGGAAATACGATCCGCCAGAAAATCCGGAAATCACCGGCTCCGTCAATTTTGGCGGATTCTACCAGGCTCCCCGGGAGCGACCTGATGTACGTTCGGATCACGATCAGGTTAAATGCGCTGACCAAACCCGGCAGGATATAGACCCAGAAGCTGTTCCGCAAACCCAGGTCTTTGATCAAAAAATAGTTGGGAATCAAGCCTGCGTTGAAGTACATCGTCAATATAAACAGCATGCTTATTTTTTTGCGGAAAATATAGTGAGGCTGGGCCAATGTATAAGCCAGCATCGTCGTCAGAAATACGCCGAGCACGGTCGAAATGACGGTACGGGACACAGAAATGAACGCGGCGTGATAGATCGTGCCCGATACGAATACCGCTTTATAATTTTGCAGGGTCCAGGTGTGCGGCCAAACGTACACGCCCCCCTTCAGCGAATCGCTTCCGTCATTAAATGAAATCGCCATCGTATGAAGAAAAGGGTACAGCGTGACAATGACAACAATCAGCATAAACAGGGTATTCAGCGTATGGAAAACGACGGGTTCCAGGCGAAACTGACTCTTGACTTCTGTTTTCATTTCCCCGTCCTCCTCTATACCAATCGTTCTTCGCCAAGACGCTTTGCGATGGAATTCGCAATAAGCACGAGTATGACGCTCACGATCGTTTTAAATATGCCTGCAGCCGTGGCAAGGGAATAATTCCCCATCGATATCCCGTACTTCAGCACGAAAATATCAATCGTTTGCGACCAGTCCACGACCAGGCCGTTGCCCAGCAAATACTGAACCTCAAATCCTGCATCCAGGATATGCCCGATATTCATAATGAGCAGGATGATAAAAGTCGACTTGATCCCAGGGAGCGTCACATACCTCATTTTATGAAACCTGCCTGCACCGTCGATGGAAGCTGCTTCGTAAAGGGACGGATCGATCGAGGTAATGGCAGCCAAATAGATGATCGTATTCCAGCCAACCTCTTTCCAAACGTTCGACAGCCCGACGATTCCCCAAAAATAGTGTCCTTTACTCAGCCACATCACGGGCTGATCAATCAGATGCAGCTTCATGAGTACGGTGTTGACGATGCCGTCATCCACAGATAAGGAAGTCGCAACAATGCCTGCCGCGATGACCCATGACAGAAAATGCGGCAGATAGGATATGGTTTGTACCGTCCTTTTAAAGAACCGCACCTTGATTTCGTTCAGCAGCAGTGCCAAGGCAATCGCCGTTACAAAACCCAAAACCAGGTTGATGAAACTCATGGCAATCGTATTTCGCAGCACCCCAAGGAAGGCGTCGTCCTGGAACAGAAAACGGAACTGCTGCAGTCCAACCCAATCCTGCTTCCAGAAGGACAGGGCCGGACGATAGTTTTGAAAAGCCATCAGCCATCCCCAGACGGGGACATATGAAAAAATGATTAAGTAAATGGCAATTGGAACCGACATGAATATCAGCTGTTTTTGGGCTTTCAGGGTTTTCCAGCTCAGGCTGACGCCAATTTCCGGGTCCACTCTCTTCTTCTTCTTCTTCTTGCTCTTGACCTCCCCGGTCAGCACGATTTCAGACATCTCGTTGTTCCCCTCCCTTATGACATTTCCAATACGGGGCGGGGAATGAATTCCCCGCCCCGTTTGGATTTCTACAGCTCTTACTTGCTGCTCCAGTTCTTAATCCGCCATTGAATTTGTTCATTCATGCGGTCTTCGTAAGCCTTAATATCCAGCTTGTGGATCTGATTCACATAATCCTGCCATACACTATCAAATTCCGAAGGGGAAGCCATAATCGCTTTCGGCAAATATTTTACCGACAGGTCGTTTAATTTGGTGCTGGCCAGTTGAGCGGCCGAACCGTCCTCCAGAATGATGGTATAAGCCGGGAAATATACCGGGTTCGGGCCGGGCTCCTTGAAAAATTCCGCCCAGGTTTTATGGTTGTATGCTTTCAAGATTTCTTGATCATAAGGCTTCAAGCTATCGTAAAATTCCTGCGGCTGGGTTCCGGGATCCGTCGCGTTGCCATCACTGTAAGATCCCTGCATTTTAGGCATGTATCCAAAGAACGAATCTGCCTTGTTCGCTAATTTCCAGGTATTGTTGTCCGCATTTTTCCGCTGCTCCGGAGTCCGGTAGAACGTGCCGTCTTCTTTGACCTCATAATCTTCTCCCTTGATTCCCCATTGCAGCGTCTTCTGCCAATCCTCTGTCATCAATGCATCCATAAACTTAATGATCCGAACCGGATCTTTGGCTTTTACGGAAATACCAAACCCGCGATTGAGGTTCAACCCTCCGCGATCACGATAGTATTCCTTTGCACCGGGATACATGAGCGGAAAGCCGACGTAAGTGCTTCCAATTTTCCCTTGGGAAATCAAGGAATTCTCACCATCTTGGAAGTTCCAATGCTGATCGAACATGCCGATCACTCGCCCGCTGGCAATTTTGGCCAGGTACTGGTCATAGTTCTGCACGAAGGCCTCTTTATCCAGCAAGCCCTGTGCGTTCACTTCATTCAGCTTCTTATAGTAGGTTTTCGCGATATCCTTGTCCGCAAAAATTTGCGCCTTGTTGTTGTCCACGATCACGCCGCCGTCATTAGGGTGACCGGATAAATGCTCCGGCGCGTTCTGGAGCGGAAATACCCTCCAGTCAAAATTCAAGGTTTCAAATCCGATCATATCCGGATGCTTGGCCTTATATTTCGCGATAATATCAAAATACTCTTCCAGCGTTTTCGGCGTAGGATAGCCCATTTCTTTCAAAACATCCTTTTGCAAATAGAACCCCGGTCCCTGATAGGTCGTATCGTGAACCGAACCGGTGTACACGCCGTAGCTTGGGAGTACATAAATATGTCCGTCCTTCGGATCCTTCATTTGATTCCATACTTCCGCATAATGCTTCTTCAAATTGGGCGCATACTTCTCAATTAAATCTTCCAGCGGAATATAAGCCCCCGCATTGATCAGTTTGTCATTGCCCGAGATGAGATCCGGGTAGTCGCCGCCTGCGATCATAACGCCCAGCTTCTGCTGCAGATCCCCGACCAAAAATTCCATATTCAGACTGACGCCGGTTTTTTCTTTAATCAATTTATAAATTTTGTTGTCGGCCGTAGGCTGCTGGCCCGGGGCGTCCATAAACACAGACAGGGTAATGGGTTTCGTATCGTCCCCGCTTGATTCAGCCGTCGATCCCCCGCCGCTCGTTTTTCCTGATCCGCTGCAGCCGGATAGCAGCAGTGCCGTAGAAATCATGCCGATACACAAAATGATGAGTGAACGTTTTACCTTTTTGCGCATTTCTTTGTGCCCTCCCCTTTTTCATCTATTGTCACATATTCTCACCTGGTGATAACTAAATTATATCTTTCTAGAAATCGCTTACAATTCACAAACTCAAGATGTTCCCCCTAAAAATATAGTCGCCCAAGGTTTAACACAAACAAGCGCCCCGCGGCGAATTGACGGCAGCCGCGAGGCGCTTGTAAACGGTGGATCATCTCATGACCCGGTCACTGAACATATTTCCTGATGCTAAGGTAGAACTCATAGGGTTTCGTTCATATTTTCCTTGTTATAGTATAGTAGAAACATCATTCCAAGGAGGGATAAGGATGGCCCGTATTCATTTTGTTGAGTATAACACGACGCACCCAAGCAACTTTGTGATCGATGTTCCCGTGGGTCATCACTGGCTTCTTGTCATCACCAAGACTCCCGCGCAGTTCTGGGTCAATGGTGCGCTGAAGGAATATCCTACGCACAGCGTTATCCTTTACCGCCCGCAGCAGAAAGTGTATTATCGGGCCTGCGCCGATCAATTCATCAATGACTGGATCCGCTTTGAATCTAATGAGCCCTATATTACGGAATCGCCGCTGCCGCTCGGAGTCCCCTTTTCCCTGGATGATCCGGACTACTGCCGCAAGCTGTTTGAACTGTTGACCATCGAACACAACTTTCATCGGGATTACAGGGCTTCGTCCATCGACTGTTTGCTGCGGACGCTGTTCAACAAGCTGTTGGAATCTTATTTTCACGAACCGATTACGCCTCAGTATTATAACTTGTTGAAGCTTCGAACCGCGATCCAGAACGATCCGGGCGATTACTGGACGATTGCGAAAATGGCCGAATATCTCGGAATCAGCCCAGGCTACCTGCAGAGCATCTACAAAAAAACCTTTAAGGTCACCTGCATGGAAGACGTCATCAACAGCCGAATCCGGTTGGCCAAAGAATATTTAATTCACAGCACCCAAAACATTGCTGAAGTCGCCTCCCGATGCGGGTATCAAAATGTGGAGCACTTCTGCAGACAGTTCAAACAGATGACAGGCTATTCGCCAAGAAAATTCCAGGAGCATAAACAAGCTTGATATCCATATCACGCCATGCTAAGCCTCTGGTTGCAAGACGGGTCTGTTCTTCTTGAAATATTGGCGCACCAGAAATTTCATGATCTCGCTCGGCTGCTCTTGGGAAAATTCAGCCTGATCCGCAAAGAGCATTCCATAAGGGGCTTCCGGGGTATAAGGCTCCCATCGCGGCAGTTCCTCTCCCGTTGCATCCAGCCCGTTCGGATCACCGTTACGGATGAAGTTCGCCCAGTAATTGCACATCTGGCGGGCCAAATCGTAATGCTTGCCGACAAACGGCCGCCAGCATTTCGCCAGCGTTTCGAAGAAAAACCAGAGATCTACCGAGTGGAAGGTGCCCGGATCATCCCAGCCGGGGATCTCGGCATCAAAATTGTAATAGTACAATGGCGTACCGGAGCCGGTCTCGGCATTGGCCTGTGCGGCGATGCGGATCGCATATTCGATGCCGCTCACCGCAGCCTTCTGCCGGCTCTCCTCCACGTTGGCCGATGGCGCGCCACACAGTTCCAGGAACGCCTCTGCGTCGTCTCCAAACATGTCTTCGGCCAGCTTCTTGAATTCTTCAGGCGTATGGACATCCGGAGTACTGAAGAACTCGGAGGACGTGTGGCCAAACATGACCGGCACATTCCAGCGCTTGTTCTCAAGGAACAATTCAAACGGATTGCCTACGCTGAACACCTGATCTGCGACGGTGCCCCAGAATCCCTTGTATTGCACAGCCTTGTCGCGGAGAGTGACGGCATCCAGCTGCCGGGCTTCCGCAAGTGAAGATACGCCAAGGTATTCAAAAAATTTCACGCCATCCTGTTCGGCCTCAGCCAAATGACTCCGAAGCGGGGGCACACGAGTCCCCGGATACAGCTTCGTGTAGATTCCGCTTTGAATGATCGCCTTTTGAAACAGCCCCTCATTCTGAGGCGAAGTCAGCTGGGTCATCACGCTGCCGCCGCCGGCGGACTGACCGCCGATCGTGATGTTGTCCGGGTCGCCGCCGAAAGCCGCAATATTGCGCTTGACCCATCTGGTGGCCGCCTGCTGATCGAGATTGCCGAAGTTAGCCGGCGCTTCGGGCGCTTCCGCCGTAATTTCCGGATGGCATAAAAATCCGAACACATTGAGGCGGTAGTTGATCGTGACGACCACGATCCCTCTTCTGGCGATGCGTTCACCGTCGAACTCCATTTCAGCCGTATGGCCGACCTGAAGACCTCCGCCAAAATACCATACGTAGACCGGCAGCTTCTCATCGGTCCGATTAGCCGGTGTCCATACGTTCAGGTAGAGACAGTCCTCGTCCATGGCGATGTCCGGTTCCACGGCCCATTCCCGGGTATAGATATTGTTTTCGTCGATCTCCTGCCTCACCTGCATCGAGATCGGCGCGAATTCGTACGCCTTAAGCACGCCTTCCCAGTCCTGGGCGGGCTGCGGGGCACGCCACCGATTGTCGCCTACGGGTGGAGCGGCGAATGGGATTCCTTTGAAACTGGTGATTCGGGGGTCGGCTGCCGGTAGTCCCTGCACCACCCCGTTTTCAACTTGTACGATTCGAAGCATGTGTAACGTCTCCCTTCATTGTTGGAATTCACCGGCCTTCACAGCCCCTACTCTCATTTGCCGGCCGATGCCTCGGAACGCATTTGAACGATTTTTTGCGCTTTTGCCGTATCCGCAGCAAGTACATCATTCCAGCCGAGACCTGCCACATCCGTTTTCATCTTTGCCCACAGCTGGTCAAACTCCGCCTGATCCTTCGCAAACACCATTTTCCAGGATGCATTTTTTACATAGTCCGAAATCTGGCTGCGTTTATTTTTAATATCCGACGAGTCAACACCGAAGCTCGTATTAATATTCGGCACGATGTCGATCATCTTATTTTTCTGATAGTAGTCTGTTGCGTTCTTGGCGTCGTAGGTTTTTTGCCAGTCCGTGGTCAAGGCGGTCTTGTTAGCTTCTATAGTGGAACTCCAGTAATTGTTGTTATAGAATTCGCCGGTGTCCGGATCCTTGACAAAATCGCTCATGATCATGCTGTTGATCTTGCTCTGTCCGTCCTGGTATCCGCCGCCTCCATATTGATCCGGTACGGGGGTGTTCTTCTGGAAAGCGGTTTGCCCTGTTTCGGTCAGCTTGAACTTGCCGTCATCCGTCTTTTCGTAATTGAACCCTTCAAAGCCGTTCGTGTAGTAGCGCAAGCCCTCGGGAGAAACCGACCAATCCAGGAATTCCATGATCCTTTCGGGATTTTTGGCCTTTGAACCGATGGCAAAAACCCTGCCGTTGCCGTAGTAGGCATCACTGGTCTGAATGATCCGGGAATCCGCGATCGGGACTGAAACGTAGCCGTCGCCGTTTTTGCCCCTTTCAATGGAATTGTAGAACCCTCTTTGCCAGGAATACCATAAGAGGAGCACCTGTTTGTTGGTCAGTTTTTCAGAGACTTTGTTCCAATCCTGCGACGCGGAATCCGGATCGATCAGCCCCATCTGATTGGCCGTAAAATAAAATTGCAAAATCTTTTTGTACATGCTGTTATCATCAATGAGCGGAACGATATCGCCTTTTGCATTCAGCTGTAAGGTTGAAGTTCCGTCAGGCTGCTCATAGCCGTACCAGTTGCTCAGCCAGCGTACGTTCTCCATCCCTCCGCCATCCCAATCCTTCCACAGGGTGATCGGAACGATCGGTTTCCCGTCCGGAGTCTTGGGATACTTCTCCTGCATTTTTTTCAGTACATTCAGGAGGTCGGTCAAATTGTTCAGCTTGGGTGCCCCTACCCCCTTGTAGTAATCCCAGGGTAAAATGGGGCTGGAATAAGGCTGGTCTTCCGAGAAGGTCGTTGGCGAAGTATCGGCTGTAAACGTCGGTAACGCATAAATTTTGCCGTCCGGATTCACTTTATCGAAAGCCTCGTTGAAAGGTTTGAAGTGATTATCCACATACTGGGACAAGTACTTGGTGTTCTTGACCTTATCCGTCAAGTCCATAATGAGACCGGCCGGGATGAGCTCTTCCAGCTGACTGTTATCGATGATCAGGAGATCCCCCAAATTTCCTGCTGCCGACCTCGTCTTGTATAACTGATCCCCGGCAACCTGCGGAGCAAGTATGTTCAGCGTCAAATTAAACTTGTCTTTAAGCAGCTTGCCATACCATCCGGTCTGCTCGCCCTGGTAATTCGCCGCGTTATCGAACACCGTAATCGTCAGCGGCTTGCTGTGATCGATGGCTGTGTTATTCTCGGAAGTCTTTGCATCGGTACCCGGCTCCTCATTGGATGCGCTTCCACAGCTGGCCAGCCCGACCGAGGCGATGAAGAGGCAAGCGAACAATAGCATGACCGATTTTTTTGCTGCTTTCCTGCTTTTACTCATTGGCCATCCTCCTAAATCCATTTTAATATCAAGTGAAAATCAACCTTTGACCGCCCCGATCATAATTCCCTTGACGAAAAACCTCTGGAAGATCGGGTAGACGAGCAATATGGGGGCAACGACGATAATGGTAACGGTCATGCGAATGGAAGTCGTGGTTTGCTCTGTGGCTAGACTGGCTATGGCCGTCGAACCGGCATTTTGCAGGTTAACCATGGTCGATAATGAGCTCGCCTGATTGATATAGTTATAGAGAATAAATTGCAGCGTGTATAATTTACTGTCCGTAACGAGCAGCAGCGTATCCTGAAAAGAGTTCCACTGATCCACTGCAGTGAATATCGCGACCGTCGCCAATATGGGCTTGCTTATCGGCAATATGATCCTGAAGAAGATCATCATCGTTCCCGCTCCGTCGATGCTTGCCGCCTGCTGCAATTCCTTTGGCGTCGATTCCACGAAGGTCTTGACCAGAATGATGAAGAACGGGGCTACGATCGTCGGCAGAATGTATGCCAAAAAATTGTTGGTCAAATGCAGGGAGCGCATGGTGAGATACCACGGAATAATGCCGGCGTTAAAGAACATGGTGATCACGGTGAACCGGTACCAGAATCTTCTCCCCCACATATCCTCTTGGGAGAACATAAATCCCAAAAAGGCGGAGGCCCCTACCGTCAGCAGGGTTCCGATCACGGTTCTGCCCAGGGAGATCAAAGCCGCATTCCCCAATCCCGGTATTTTAAAAACGTCCAAATAGTTCTGGAAATGGATGTGCCGCGGATAAAAGACGACATCCCCCCGGGCACTGATATCGTTTGCGCTTATCGTATTAATGATGATGGAGTAGAACGGATAGACGCACACGCAAGCAAACAGGGAAAAAAGGACGTAGATCACTACGGTGATCATTTTGTCGGTCGGGCTTACCTGAACTGCTTTTCTCATACGATACTCTCTCCTCTTAACAATTTGGAGAATCCGTTTACCGAAAAGAGAAGAACAACACTAATCAAACTCTTCAGCATGCTGATTGCGACCGATACGGAGTAACTGCCGCCCCCCATCGCCAAGTTATAAACATACAGGTCCAGAACTTGTATATTTTCCTTGTTGAATGCATTCTGGAATACGAAATATTGCTCCAAGCCATTATTCAGAAAGCTGGCGATCTGCAGCATCAGCAGAACAAAATACGTCGGGAGCATGCTCGGCAGGATGACGTTCCATATCACCTGCATTCTCGTTGCCCCGTCCACATGGGCCGCCTCATAAAGGGAATCATCAATTCCCGTAATCGCCGCTATGTATAAGATGGCGGACCAGCCTAACGTTTTCCAGATCGTCCACAGCCACATGGTGATCCAGACATGATCGGAGTTCTGAAGGAATAAAATCGGGGAATCGATCAGTCCCAGCTGCTTCAACAGACCGTTGACGATGCCTTCGCTGGAAAACATGGAAAACGCCAAAGAATATACCAGTACCCAGCTGATAAAATTCGGCAGGGTCGTTACCGTCTGCACAAACTTCCGGAACCGCACGGCCTTTATTTCGTTCAGGAATATGGCAAAAATCATGGGGAGCCAGGAGAACAGCAGCCCCAATCCACTCATCCCGAACGTGTTCTTGATGACCTGGAGCAGCTGGTCGATCTTGACCTTGTTTTCGATCAAGGAACGAAACCACTGTAAGCCGACAAACGGAGATTTGGACAACGGAATCGGCGGCGAGTAGTCGAAGAATGCATAGACCCATCCGTATAGCGGATAGTAGGCAAAGACAGCAAGCAAAAGCATGAACGGAAGTATGTAGAGGAATTTCCTAAAGGATATGCCTTTCGTGCTGTACTCTCGTATGCGCATCGTGTCACCTTCCCTAAAGATTCGTAGATTTGACGGGGAACCACAATATCCACTCCCAGCCAATCATTCGAAAACGCTTTCAATAATAAGCAAAAAACGCTCTGACCCCATCCATTTCTCCAATCACAATGGTCTCATCTGTTTTTTCGGAACACCTCCATACATTCTCTCAAGATATCATTGTATCTCTATATGACTTGCACTAAATTTAAAAAAATTGTAAATGACTCCCCTGATTTAAACAATGATCTATACCAACATCTAATTGATATATCGTCACATTGGGCAGCCAGGAAACATACAGAGCTTTATGAATTCGATCATCTTAACAAAAAGGAAGCCTATCTATAAAAGATAGACTTCCTCTGATATGTCTGCATCAACAAAAGGGTTGTTATTCCGGTATAAGCCGGAACAAAGCGGCTCCATGCGGCGGAACGGCAGAATCCAATGTGCCGCCCAGCTCCCTGCGCTCCTCTCCGGTCCATAAATTTCGCGCATGCGCCGAGCCGGATATGCCCAGCTCAGCCAGCGACACGGAAACTTCGGCAGCCTCCTCGCCGGTATTGAACAGCGCGGCGTAACGCTCGCCATGAGGACCCTCAGCAGCCCATATCACTCGGCCTTCGCTCCGGCTCACCTGGCGGGCGCCGAAGCTGTGCTGATGCATGTCCAGCACGTCCCGGTTCGTCAGCAGCGATAACGTCCACTCGTCGTTGTCACGCATCTCCCCGCCGAACATGAGCGGCGAGCGGAAAATCGTCCACAGCGTCATCATCGTCAGCTGCTCGTCACGCGTAAAGTTCGTCATCCGGTCGGGATGGCTGCACCGGACGCCGATGCGGCCCAGCGGGAGCATGTCGCAATCCGGCCAGCAGCCGGGCTTCGGTCGTCCCTGCCACGTCTCGCAGCGGTCGAACATATCAAGCAGCAGCGGCCAGCGGTCCCAGAAATCGTCGGTCATCCGCCACATGTTGGCATGGGCTTCAAGGAAATCGGCATGCTTCACAGGTGCGGGCCCGGGCGACAGGCTCAGCACCATCGGCCGGCCGGCATGGTCGATCGCCTTGCGGATCAGCTCAATTTCGGCCAAATGCGGCCCGCCGTGCAGCCAAGAATCCGCAATGTCATCCACCTTGACGTAATCGACGCCCCATTCGGCGTACAGCTCAAACAAGGAATGATAGTATTCCTGAGCCCCTTTCTTGCCCGCGTCGACGCCGTACATATCCGTGTTCCACCCGCAGAAAGAATAGGTATGGGCGATATCCCGGGCCGTAACGTTCGTGCCCTTGATCGGCGTATTATCATGTACGGCCTGCCGTGGAATGCCACGCATGATATGGATGCCGAATTTTAGTCCAAGGCTATGTACGTAATCCGCCAGCGGCTTGAAGCCCTGGCCTCCCTCCGCAGACGGAAAGCGGTTCACTGCTGGAATGAGGCGCGAGTAACCGTCGGTTTCCAGCCGGACGAAGGGCCTGTACAGGTCTGAGACCGCTTCCGGCTCGTACCACTGAATATCGACGACAATGTATTCCCAGCCGTAATCCTTTAAATGACGCGCCATATATTCGGCATTGCCCCGAACTTCCGCTTCCGTAACGGTTGCGCCGTAACAATCCCAGCTGTTCCATCCCATAGGGGGTGTTGGTGCAAACGAATGATGCTGCATGACGTTCCTCCCGAATTGATTTCGTATCATAAAATTGCTTTTACGCCTCCTATATTACGTCCGGGAAGAACAACGTTTCCATAGTAATCTTTCTTCTATTACAGCAAAATATTGCGGTTTATTCGCCGACTAATCAGAAAAACGTCTGTCGACGTTATAATCTTCAAAAAACATCCGGCTGAACGTCAGCTGCCCCTCTTCGGAGCGGAAGCCCCCGGGCGTCAGCCCGGTCATCTTGCGGAACACCTTGATCAGGTAACTGCCGCCGGAATATCCGACCTGCTCCGCAATCTGTTCAACGCTCATATCCGTCTGCCGGAGCAGCCGCATCGCTTGTTCAATGCGGACCCGGTTTAAATATTCGCTCGGCGTCTGGCCGACCGCGGCCGCAAACGTGCGCAGCAAATGGTATTTGGACCACCCGAGCCGTTCCGACAGCTGGTCCAGGCTGATCATCGAGCGGTAATTCGCATCCATATACTCGGCGGCCTGTCGCACTTTCTCCGGCCAGTTCCGGCGCTCGTCATGCGGCGCTACCGCATACCGGCACAGCTCAGAAATGAAAGAGTATACACAGGAAGAGGCCGTGTAAGGGTCGGTAATCCGGCCGTGGCCCGCCTGATCCCAAATCTCCAGCAGGGCGCGGACAGGCCGGCTTGTGGGCGGCAAGTAGGGAGCCTCTCCCAACCGCAGCTTTGCTTCCTCCCAATTCGGCAGGATGAGCGATGGGCGTATCAAAATAAACACGAAGGACCAGTGCGACCCGTCCGCCGGAAAATAGTAGCGGTGATCACCCGGGATCTCGGTCATGATCGCCCGTCCCTGATCGATCCGGTACGTCTCCGTCCCCGACTCGAACATGCCCTCACCCTCCAGCGTATACTGGAACAGCAACAGCGGACCGTCCTTCCGCTCCTCCCCGTCCCATCGGTACGACGGATGCCTGATCTCGTCCCGCCCGACCGCAAACAATTCGCACAGCGCCAGGTGCGAAGGCGCCGTGAAACGAAAGCCGTATGTGCCTGTCTCCGTACCGGATGCCATGCGTCTCCCTCCTGTTCAAGCATGATCTTTATATGATAGGGCTTAGTTATAACTATAATCCCTCACCGTTCATGCGCATATAGAAAAAGACCGCCGAGCTGGCAGTCTTGGTTTTATTCTTAGGAAATCAAGCACTCTTAACAACCAATTGAAGAGGCTTCCCCTCCATTTCCAATGCTATATTCTTCAAAAAAAATAAATTGGCAAAAGGTAAAAATATCTAATGTTTCACGCAAGGAATCATTTGAAAATCACGATAGATTATCCTAAGATATTAAATATCACTAAATCCTAGTGGTTTACACGGATTTATTCTATTTAATTCATAGGGGAGTGACAAACGGATATGAACAAAATTTATGCACCCATCCTCATTTTTACGGTTATGCTCACACTTCTTCTTTCCGGGTGCGGAGCCGGAAATTCAGCCAGCGATTCGTCCAATGAATCAGAGTCCGCCTCCGGCAATGTCACGCTGACATACGGACTTTGGGATCAAGTCCAACAGCCGGCCATGGAGAAAATTATCGCGAAATTCGAGGAACAGCATCCGGATATCCATGTTGAGATCAAGTTAACCCCATGGAATGAATACTGGACCAAATTGGAAACGGCAGCTACCGGAGGAAACCTCCCCGATGTATTTTGGATTAACGGAGCAAGTTTGCCGAAGTATGCATCCAACAATCAACTGCTGAATCTGGACGACTACGCAAAAGACACAAGCCTCGATTTCGGAAATTATCCTCAGGGCCTCGTCGACATCTATACATACGATGGCAAACATTACGGGGTACCCAAAGACATGGACGCTATCGGTTTATGGTACAACAAAAGTTTATTTGATCAAGCAGGCATCCCTTATCCGGATGAAACATGGGATTGGAACAAGGCCGCCCTGGCCGCGCAGAAATTAACTGATCCGGCCAATGGCATATGGGGGCTTCCCGCTCAGTTCCAGGGACAAACAGGATATTACAATACAATACTTGAAGCCGGGGGTGGATTCTATACGGATGACGGAAAGAAATCCTTGTACGATTCTCCGGAGAGCATTCGCGGCCTCCAGCTTCAGACCGATCTGATTCACAAGTATAAGGTTTCTCCAACGCTTGCCCAAATGACGGATACGTCGCCCAAAGATCTGTTTAAATCCGGAAAAGTAGCCATGCTGATAGATGGATCTTGGAATGTCAAAGATTTTGCCACCAATGAGTATACCAAGAACGATGTCGATGTTGCTCTTCTACCTAAAGATAAGTTGAGAACAAGCGTCATTCATGGGCTCGCTAATGTAGGTGCAGCTAATACGAAGCATCCTAAAGAAGTCATCGAATTCCTTGATTTCCTGGGTTCCAAAGAATCTGCCGATATCCAAGGGGAAGACGGAACCGCACTGCCTGCATTTCATGGCGGACAGGAATTGTGGCTCAAATCGGTACCCCAGTTCCACCTGCAGAACTTGCTGGATATGGCTAACGCTGCAAAAGCATTACCGCGCGGACCGCAAAATGCCAAGCTCGACGGTTTGGAAGAAGAGTACCTGAAAAGTGCTTATACAGGTGAATCCACTCCTGAAGAAGCCGCCAAAGCGTATGCCAAAGCTGTGAACGAAGCCATCGCATCCAATCCATAAACGTCATTGCATCGGAGGGAAACTCATGTGATGAATGCAAAACAACTATCCACTATCAACGCCAAGCGTTCAAAGCTGAAGAGGAGGGAATATGGATGGGGATACGCCATGGTATTACCCCTTCTGTTCGGCATGAGCGCGTTGTTCATATGGCCGGTACTGAGGACCATTTATTTATCCTTCACGGAATGGAGCGATTTTGGCAATTATCATTGGACAGGTCTGAGCAATTACACCAGGCTGATCCGTGATACGGCCGTATACCATTCCCTTCTGCACACGCTTCAATACGTAATCATCTATGTGCCTGCGATTGTCATTCTGTCCACCTTGGCGGGTGTTCTGCTGAGCAGCAAAGTTCGCGGCATATCGGTGTATAGGACGATTTTTTTCCTGCCGTCCGTGTTGATGCCGGCTGCCATCGCCATGTCTTGGAAATGGATATTAAATGGCGATTACGGGCTGCTGAACGCCGGCCTGAAGCTGCTTTCGATTCACGGCGTTAGCTGGCTGACGGATTCCCGAACCGTTCTCATCTCCGTCGTAGGCGTAGCTGTATGGGGAGCAGTTGGTCTTCAAGCCGTCATTATCATATCGGGGATTAAGGGAATTTCCCCTATGCTTTATGAAGCGGCTTCCATCGAAGGCGCGGGCCGAGTGTCCCAATTTTTCCGGATTACGCTCCCTTTGATCACGCCGACCCTGTTTTTCGTATCGGTTACTTCGCTCATCGGAGCCATGCAGGTATTCGATCTCATTTATATGATGGTCGGCACAGTAGCCATCGATCATGTCAATACGGTTGTCTACTTGTTCTATCAACAAGCTTTTATTAAAAATGATAAGGGATATGCATCTTCCATTGCCGTTCTATTATTTATCATGATCCTGATCGTGACGGCGCTCCAATTCAAACTGCAGAAAAAATGGGTGCATTATGATTAAGGAGGGGCGGTAAAGATGACCACAGCTACGCATGAAAAACAAAAACGAAGATTCCAGCCTATGATCATTCATATCGTGCTTATGGTCGGGTCGTTCCTTATGGTTGTCCCCGTATTATGGTCACTCCTTACTTCCCTAAAAGCTCCTGATGAAGTGACCCGGATCCCGATCACGATTCTTCCGGGCCAGCCGCATTGGGACAATTTCCAAAAGGTCGCCGACTTGCTTCCTTTTATGACGTTTTATTGGAATACGGTTGTAACGACGCTCGTCAAGGTGCTGTTCGGTTTATTAATCAGTTCCTTGGCCGCTTATGCCTTCGCCAGAATTTATTTTCCCGGCAGAACCCTGCTGTTTTTGCTGGTTTTATCGGTTATGATGGTTCCCGGCCAAGTCTTTCTGATTCCCCAATACTTATTAATGAAAGATTTGGGGTGGCTGAACTCCCTGAAAGCCATTACCGTAACCGGTATGTTCAGCGCGTACTCCACTTTTCTGCTTCGTCAGTTTTTTCTTGGGCTTCCTTCGGAACTCGAGGAATCTGCCAGGATCGACGGATGCAATCCCTTCCGTATCTACTGGAATATCATGCTCCCATTAGCAAAGCCAGGATTGATTTCCGTGGCGATCATCTCCACCCTATGGTCGTGGAACGACTTCCTCTGGCCGCTTGTCGTCAACGATTCGATGGACAAAATGACGCTGGCCGTCGGACTTGCCTCCCTTCAGGGGCAGTTCACGACAAATTATCCGGTATTGATGGCAGGCATGCTCTTGGCCGTATGGCCCATGATCCTTATTTTTTTTCTGCTGCAAAAGCAGTTCATCGAGGGAATTACCTTAGGCGGGTTAAAGGGATAACGATTCAAAACCTAAATGACTGGAGGGTTTCATATGGAAAAGTGGAACGTACTTGTAATCACGGCACATCCCGATGACGAAGTATCCTGCGGCGGCACGCTGGCCAAACTGGCCGAACAAGGCCATTCGGTAACCATCGCCATCGCGACGAACGGGAATCGGGGAACGCAGGATACGTCAGTAAAGCCGGAACAATTAGCCCAGACCCGCGAAAGGGAAATGGAGGAAGCCGCCCGTATTCTGGGTGTGAATCGAGTGATCCAGCTCGGATTCGATGACGGAACCTTAAGCGAACAGCCGGACTTGAAGGAACGCATCTTCCGCCTGATCCGGAACGAAAAACCCGATGTGGTAATCACTTTGGACGCCTGGAAAAAATGGGAATTCCATCCCGACCATCGCGCACTCGGCCTAGCCGCTGCCGAAGCCGCCTATTTGGCCGACAGCTACGGTTATTATCCGAAGCATCTGGAAGAAGGCATTCAGCCGTGGAAGCCGCGCGAGGTCTACCTCCTCTGGTCGGATGAACCTAATTATACGGTGGATGTCACTGACACATGGGAAGCCAAGCTACAAGCCGCTGATTCGCATGTCAGTCAAGGTTCCGGAGGCAAAACGTTTAAGGAGAACTATTTGAGACATGTCCAGTCCGCTTCGAAAGATGGTGAGCTTCGGAAAACCGAATCCTTTCGCAAAATCTATGGCAGCTCATATCTCATATAAACCAATAAAACCGGGGGAGGATGAAGAGATGGATAAGCACAAGAACAATATCTCCCCAAAGGATGGTCTGCCCGATTCATTAAAAACGTTTCAGGGATTCGATGAATTTCAAATATTTACGAATCTAAACGAGGAAGAGTGGCGGATGCCCTTTGAATGGCATGAGCAGTTGGAGGTGTTCTATGTCTTATCGGGACGGGGGCAGTTTTATATCGATAACAAAACCTATGTGTTTGAACCAGGCGACCTGTTCGTCATCGGCAATCAGGAGCTCCATAAAAGCCAGCTGGTCAACAACGAACCGTTTGAAGCCAAAGTACTTATGTTCAACCGGCAGCTTGCCGAAACCGACCCGCTGCAGGACGAGGTCAATCTGCTGTCTTTGTTCGAAAAACGCGAGCCGGGGTTCTCCCATTGCCTTAGAGTCAATGAACCTTTAAAAAAGAAGCTCGAGTTCGGTTTCAGTCAGCTGCAAGAGCATTACGACCATCAAAACCGTTACTCGAGCCAAAAAATCAAGTCACTCCTGCAATGGATTTTACTGGAGATCAAAGAAGGTTATGAGGACAATTCCCCATATTCTAAGATGGAGGACGCGTCGCATGTGCATTTCAAACCCGTTGTATCCAAAGCCATGGAATACATCGCGCAGTACTATGCCGAAGAAATCACTCTGGACCGTATCGCCGATTTTATCGGAGTGAATTCATCCTATCTGAGCCGCGTATTCAAGCAAAATTCAGGCTTTTCCGTCGTGGAGTTCATTACCTTCAAGCGCATTTGGCGGGCCAAGGAAATGCTCCTGTATACGAACCAGCGGATTACGGATATCGCTCATTCGGTCGGGTTCAACAACGTCACCCATTTTCAATGGACTTTTAAAAAAATGTTCGCCATGAGCCCAGGGCAATACCGCAAATCCCCGCGCAACTATTACCACTTGGAGAAATACTGAGCAGATCACGTATGCATTGTATCCCATTTATGGAGCAAAAAAAGCCGGAAACTCCGGCTTTTTTCCATGCTGATTTCAATTAACGAGCGGGGATTGAATTAGCGTGGCGAATTTAAATTTGTGTACGTGACCGTCATTTAATGTCGTTTGGCCGGTAACAAAGTGGACGTGTTTCCCATTCCCTACTGAAATCGCTGGTCCGGTTCTAATTTTTTTCAGATTATGAAAATGATCAAAAAAATCGGTTCTTGTCAGATCAATTTCATGCACATGGCTATTCCCTACAGGAATGGCTTGACCCGTAACCCCGGCAAAACGATGGTTATGACGTTCTTCGCCTTCTTCGGCCAGTTGGGTACTGCCTTCAAATTCATGTACATGCCGCTGCGACTTTTTGGAAGATGTTTTTTTCGTTGAGATGACGGCCTTTTTTTCGGCATTTGTAAATTCCTCCTCCATTCTAACATTGCTAAGGCTAACAACATCTTATTAGGGCAAATGCATAAACGTTCCGGGCGAATATCACGACTCTCGGTTCGGTTTGCCTTAACGAGCACCACGCGAAGAAGGCACTCCAGGTTGGAGTGCCTTCTTCCATAATGAAGATCGGAGAAAGTCCGGACAGACGGAACGGTTACTTGGTTAAGTCACTTCATTTTTTCTTCAAAGTCCGCCGACGGTTTGCGGCGGGTCTACAGCATGGCTTTCTTGCCTTTGATATGGCTTTCGCGGTGCGTCTGCGTCGGCTTACATCCGGTTTCATTCTTCTCATTTTCGCAGTCAGGGTATTATTGAGCTTTTTCACCATTGGCCGGTTGTTCTTCTTCCGGGCGCTCCCTAATTTCTTGTTTCTCAGGTAAGAACTCGCGGCATTTTGTACGATCACTTTACTCTGCTTGGCAACCGAGCACTGAGCCGAATTAATGATTGGATCACTTGATGGAATAATGGGATACATCAGGTTTTGTGGATTATTACTGTGGGCACTGCCAGGGTTCGAAGGATCATTGATCGTAAAACTCCCGGGGTTGCTGTTGTCCAAAAAGCGTCCAAATAATACATGGCCTGCCTCATGCGCAAATGCATACGTGTCAATAGCTCTACCACTCAATACAACACGGCCTATGAGTCCATAATCCGTTGTGCTCCGGAAAAAGGTGAATTCCGGCCCTCCGTTTCCGATCGATCCCGGCGACAAGCTGTCTCCGCTTAGATAAACAACGTATATGGCGGTCGCATCATTAAGAGTGGTTCTCGCTTGAGTAATAAGATTCGCTACTCTTGGGTCATTGACGTTAGACACAGTACTCGCATCGATCGTGACATCCGGATGATAGAATATTCTTAATGAAGCAAATCGAAGCCCGCAGCTTACACCCGGAGCAAAACCGGTTCCCCATGCTGCATTTGCGAGGGTTAAATCGTTATTAAACCTGGCTTGGCGTTCTTCGGCCGTTGCACTTGACCGTGCACCGTTCGTAAAAATACCTACGACGCGAATGGTAGAAGCCATCTATCGTCATCTCCTTTTAACTGAAGTCATTCTAGTAGATGAAAAAGGAGCATAGATGGCCTGGATCAATAGATTAGGGAACCTGGCTCAATTTTTAGATACGTCCATGTTTGCTATTGTGATCCGTACAGCTGACCGCATCCTGCGTTGATATCGGAACCGAACTGGGTTCTGACGGTAACATGGACTCCTTTGGTCTTTAAGATTTTAAGGAACATGCTGATTCCGCTCTGATCCGATTCTTTATACCTTTGCGGGGTGGCCGTGGTGGCATTGTAAGGGATGAGATTGACGTGATATAAATGTTCCCATGGTCCTCTTCCACGCAGTAAATCAGCAACCGCTTCAGCGTGTTTAGCCGAGTCGTTGATTCCCCTCAAAAGGATATAAGCAATGTATACCTTTCGTTTCGTCGTTTGAATATGCTCATCAAGCACTTTCATCACTTCTTCCAGCGGAAAATGATGATTGATGGGCATGAGCTCGCTTCTCTGATCCGGAAATGGGGAGTGGAGAGAAAACGTTAGATTCATCTGCGGAAAATCCTTCATTAATTTCTTTACTCCAGGCAGTATGCCTATCGTAGACACCGTAATCCTCCGATGCCCCAGGCCGAAAAGCTCAGGATCGGTCAGCACATGTAAGGCATCAAACACATACGGATTTGCAAGGGCTTCGCCCATCCCCATAAAGGATACACTGTCCAATGGGTAGCCATTCAAGTGGAAATAAAGAAGCTGGTCCGTGATTTCATCCGCTGTGAGATTTCTCTTCAGCCCCAGCGTTCCCGTAGCGCAAAAGGTACAGCCAAACCCGCAGCCGCACTGGGATGAGATGCAGTAGGATTCCCACCCGTTTTTATAACTTAACTTTACGGATTCGATATGTTCGTCGCCAGGGATAACAAATAGAATTTTGCTAACTTGCTTGGATTGCTGCACGATTTTGGGCGTAATGCTCAGCACAGGGTTGCCAATCTCCTTGATGAATTCGTTTCTTACGGCTTTAGGCAAGCTGCTCATTTCTTCAAAATGTCCGATGTTCTGCTTGAAAATAGCTTCTGTTATTTGCTTGTATCTATAATCCGGTTGTTTCAGGATAGATAGGATCTGGCGGATTTTTTCATATTTCGTGATGTGCTTCAACGTTAACGATCTCCTTTTACACGGAGACAACGCAAAAAAAGCACCAGCATACCGGTGCTTTCTTGCGATACATTAACCAAGCTATACACAAACAAGCGACTATTTTAAAAACAAGTCACCTGCGATATTTATGCATAGAAGGATAAAGCTCCGGTATCCGATTTGTGATTTGGTGAACCTTGCCCAGCATTGCTCCCGAAGACAGGTTCACCTGATCATCTACAATCTCAGAAATCGTCATCGCTTTATCCCTCCCTGTTCATTTGATATGGATGAAACTATCACAAAATGCCTCTCCCCGTCAAGCATTTGTCATGCTGCTCTGGAAGAAAAAGCGTCGCAGGTTCAGACAACGGGCCGGCCTGTTCATGATGCAGCATCGGTCGTTCGTTTTTTATGCTAGTACCCTACGCTATCAGTCCATACCTCTTCCTTCCTTGATCATAGGATACATAGAACTTGATTAAAGGAGGACTTATGATGGCGGAACAAGTAAAGGTTAGCCCGCAGTTCAAAAGACTTTGTGCCCAATTCGGAAAAATATTGGGAGGCGAATCGGAAATTGAAGCAGGTCCGGTTTGCTTTGTTACGCGGATGACGAATTTAAGAGAAACCATTCTTGGCAAAAGAACGCGTTCCCCTTTGGTTCAAATGCAAATGTTTTCCTTCGAATCTCTTGATAAGTCGGGCCGCGCGCTTTGTTTGGGTGAAACGGCCGTTCACCAAAATCAGGTGAATCGGTTGATGTCGAACCTCCGTAAACGCGGGATTAAAGTAACCGCAGTCCATAACCACTGGCTGAAAGAGCAGCCTCGCTTAATGTATATGCACTGGGAGTCTATTGACAATCCGGTTGCATTCGCCAGAAAAACAAAAGAATCCATTAAATTCCTGGGCTAACACGGTTAAACGGGCAGGCTGTATTATATCATTTCATGGGAGGATGATTTCGGATGGCGCAAGTTAAAGTAAGTCCTCGCTTTAAAAAACTATGTAACGAATTCTCAGCTATTTTAGGTGGAACGGAGCACGAAATTACAAAAGGTCCGGTTTGTTTTGTCTCCAGAAATCGGGTCATTAGAGCCTCGATTTTAGGAAGACGTACCACTTCTCCTTTGGTCCGCTATCAACTTTTCTCCTTCGAATCTCTGAACAGTTCAGGCAAGGCGCTCTGTTTAGGCGAAACGGCTCTCTTCCAAAGTCAAGTCAACCGCTTGCTGAGCAATCTCCGCAAAAACGGGATTAAAGTAACGGCCGTCCACAATCACTGGTTATTCGAGAATCCGCGCTTGATGTACGTTCACTGGGAGTCGATCGATGATCCCATTGCATTTGCCAGAAAAACCAAAGAATCCATTAAGTTTTTGGGCTGAAGAACAACAAGGAGCAAAGCGCTTCATGTACCGGCTGCACAGCATATAGAAAAAGTCCCCGGGCTTTCGAGCTCGGGGACTTAGGCGTTATTTATGATTAAGTTGGGGTCATTACTCTTCGTCGCCCTCGGATGGCTGTCTTCTGCCTTTTTTATCCGGTGAGACCAATTGCCTGGCAATCGTATAACCAATAAGGAAAGTAGCGGCGGATGTATTACCGTCCACCGTAAATGGAATGATGGAAGCGTCGGCAACGATCAAATCCTCTACCCCATGCACATGGCCCGTTCGATCCACTACCCCTCCCTTTTTTAACGGAGCCATACGAAGGGAGCTTTGCTGGTGATGATTATGGTCGAAATTCTGTTTAATATACTCCTCCAATTGAGCGTCGTCCTCGATTATATCCAGTGTCGGTGAAACAAGCTGGTACGACGGATCGATGGATGCGAGTTCTGCCGCTATATTTTTCACATAGGTTCTAAAAATATTTTTAACCGCTTCCATGTCATCCGGATTGGCGAGAAATCCTTCATCCGCAAGCACGATTTTAAGCGGATCCTTGTTCTGTATCTTAATCGAGCCGCGGCTCTTGGGGCGCAAGTAAAGAACCGCTAAAGTTAACGTGCTGTCAGAACCAATGCCAATCAGTTGAACCGCCCGGCGATTGCTGTTTACACCCGACGGATCGGGCAAAAAGGCTCCCCCTGTATAAAGGGCATCCGGGTCATTCGCAGGCAGGGGAGCATCGTTCGGATTGGTAGTGAAAGCGGCAAAGTTAAGCGTGTGATTTCTCAGCCTCTTACCTACGTTCGGGTTATTAAAAATCACGGGGATACCCGCTTCTTTAAGTAATGCAGCTGGACCAATTCCGGACAGCATTAATAGTTGAGCGCTATTGATGCCCGCAGATATAATGACCTTTTTTTGGGCGTAAGCACGAATGCGTCTTCCTTCTTTCAGGAATTCGACCCCTGTGGCGCGTTTCTTGTCAAAAAGCACGCGCAGAGCCGTTGAATTAAAGAACACTTTGAGTTTCCTGCCGTTTACACCGCGGCCGGAAGGCGTCATGATGTCCGGGGAGAGAAAGGCTGTGGAGGAACTTTCCCTTCGGCCATTTGGATTTTGATACAACTGCCAGCGGGTAAATGGACCCAGGGGAGTTTTAGGATCGTTATAATCAAGGATCTCGGGATAGCCTGTAGCCCTCTCAATAGCCGTCGTGAGCTTTTCCGCCATAGATGTGGGATTTACCGGGGCCTGCCTAATATCGATCCGTCCATTGAATCCACGGGCGTTTAGATCATCGGTTTCTCCGTTATACTTCTCTAATTTTTTGAATCGGCGAATGGCCCGTCTAGGTGACCACAGCGGACCCAAGAGCTTTTCCCATTCCCTGAAAACGGCTGATGTAGGACGTACATACTGCTCACCGTTAATCGATGACCCTCCGCCAAAAAGGCGTCCCGTTGTCCATTCAAACGCCCGTTCATCCAGCTCCTCTTGCGGAACCCCTTCCCCCTGCCAAAAATATTGGGGAAAGAACTGTTCTTCCAATTCCAGCGCGAATGTAGAGTCCCTGATGGGAGTGTCTTTATCGTTGTTCCCACCGGCCTCCAGGACAAGAACCGATACTTCTTTATGATCGCTTAATGTTTTGGCGATGACGGCGCCAGCAGGACCCGTTCCTACGATAATATAATCAAAGGTTAATTTCCGGCTCATCTAAGCTCTCCTTGTTATATGGTCTAATGTAAGGATATTACATTGACCTGTACCATGTTCCTGAGCGGAAATCAAAATGCTATAACATTAAAGAATTACCAAATTTTAAAAACTGGTGGAAATTCATCTTCTTTTGATGGAAAGTTAATTATTAATGCAATAAACACTACTGCCGAAAATATTGCAGAAGGCAAAAACGACATTAATGTATTAATTGGGTTTGAAAATGGAACATATTCGGGAGAACCATACAACAAATTTGCATGCCCTAGACCAGGAGTCGAACATAATAGAACGATTCAGCGGATTGTAACATTAACCCTATCCTCAGATGACAAAATTAGTGCAATCATAGCAGTGGGAAGATCTTTTGAATAGATAATAAATTTCCGAGACATATGTACCGATTTTGTGAACAGGTCCATGCCCTCCGCAACGCGATCAAGGTCAATCTCGAGCAAACAAAGGCTGGCTGAACACTGAAAAGGCGTTATTTGTTGCGATTTTTGCAACAAATAACGCCAATCAATTATTCAAGCAATACTAAATTTAATTTATATTAATTGGGATCCGCTTATTTCCATCAATATAGTACCATTCATTATAACCAGCGGAAATATCCGTTACATAATAGTGGTTAGATGTAGAGTACAATCGAAGACCACTTTCTCCAATTTCGTCTTTAACTTTTCCATCTAACGTTAATTTGACCATCGTTTTCTGTCCGTGATTACCATCATTCCCCTCGTCCAACAATATATATTTATTGTCTACATTTAACGAGAAAATGTTGTTTTTTTCTGACTGGTAAATAGCTTTTCTGTTAGTAGCATCAAAATTCATTGAATAAACAATTCTATGGTCATGAAAGTATATTTTTCCATTTTGTATTATTGGTTCAAGTGTAGTTTCACTAGAAAAAGTATATAATTTCTTCTCCTGTGGATTTAAAATATTTGTTTTGAAGAGTACATTTTTACGCATGAAGAATAAATCATTATTAACTACGTTAATCAACGTTCCATCATTAACAACGGAATGTTTCTGTGATCCGTCTCTCTTCATTTTATAGATACGATTATCTTCATCATTATAATAAAGCCAATCACCAACTAAAACTAATCTTGTTCCACTGCTCGATAGCTTTTGAAGTTGATTATTGCTTAAATTCAGTTTGTAAATCCCATTATCAACGAAATAAATATTGTCTGAATCTAAGTTTAAATATGTCGCCACATTAGAAGCAATTTTAATTTGCTGAGTTCCATCTGGTTTTATCTTATAAAGACCATCTTTTGTGGAAGGAGTAGCGAGGCTTTCTTTATAAGATACGTAGACCCAGTTATCATTTCCAGCAATTAAACCACCGTTGGCTAAGTTACTTGCAGTATTTCCGTATTCCCCTATTGTAAGAGGAGGATTCTGATCTTCTTCCGGGACTTGCTCTCCAATAGACACAGTCTTATTCTCATTATTCCAAATTACTTCTTTACCTAAAAGTTCACTAATACTGCGAAGAGGGACATAAGTTACACCTTTATAATTAAAGTTATCGGTATCTACGTGTTTGCCATTCACCATTATTGTTATGGAATTAAAAAGTGCAGAAATATTTGTTTCAATTTTTTTCGCAGAAACAGAAGACGTATTAAAAACAATAGCTGCTCCGCTAAATCCAATTACTAATCCGAGAAAAAGCTTTTTCAACTGGTTCCTCCTTCTTATAACATGAATTATTTTTAAAAAGTATGTGTCATATTTATGACGGTAAAAGAAAAGTAAAAGTTTCGGTTTTGGTAAACTTTGAGATAAATCCAAAGCGTCATTAACCGGCAGTTTGGGGGCGCACCCTGAAGCTGCCGGTTTAATTTTACCCTACAGGGGTTTTTCGAGATATTTATATTCCTCTGGGGAAAACTATTTACGCTGGCTGGGTTGATAAACCATACAGAATCGGAGGATAACAGCATGAAGAGGGTTCTGATTGTTATCTCAATTTCTTTACTGATAATTGTCTCAAATACAGAATCAGTTTATGGGGATAGGGATGAGTCTAAAAATGATTTAGAGCTTGCTCATCAAGCGTTAATAAGTTTGCTGCAATCTGAGATAAGAACTGGACTTGTTCAATATACAGGTCAGAAGTTTGTGAAATTTGAATCTGAAGAGATCACAGATATTAAATATATTCCATTGGAATCAACAAGTGAATACTTACAAGAAGGGCACGCTTTTGAGATCTCTGTGCGTATTAGGTTAGTTGAACCGGATTCGAATATTATGATTAAACTACGGAATGACCAAGTCCCTCTAGGCAAATATGTAATAACAAATATCTGGAAAGAATAAGGGGATCTAAGCAAAGTGACTTATACTTAATCCAAGACTAAAGCATTAACGGCTCCTGGTAAGGAAATGGCCACTTTTGTATTTATTTGGTCACTCCGATGACTTTTCCAATTAGGTTTTCAGTTTTTATAGGTCCAAATAATGTGCTATCTATACTCCGCCACCAGTTATCACCGATAATAAAGAAGCAGTCGTCAGGAACCTTCACTCCCTTCATATCTCCATCCACTTTTGAGTATTCACTTGGGTATGGATATTTGCCATAGAAGGTATCTAGCTTAGAACCATTAATGTAAATTTGGTAATCCTTTATACTAACTTTCTCTCCTGGCAAGGCAATGATTCTCGCTATACTATTTTCAGGTGGGTTTAATTTAGGATTAAATGAATGATCGAACTGAGGAGTTTTATAATAAACAACGTCACCCCTTTTGAAGTTCTTGTCATTAGTATCTACGATGCTGTAGCCATGAATTAAATAAATATATCGTTCGAACATTTGATCGCTATAAAATTTTATTTTGAGATAATTTGCTGGAGGATCCTTAATAATCTCGACTTTTTCTAATGTATCAGCATCTTCTATAACTGATTTACTATTAGTGCATCCGGCTAACAATGATAATGCCAATAACAATGCAAAAGAAACCTTCAAATCAACTCACCTTTCTGATTTATTACCATCGGTTTCTCGTCTTAGCGATCAGATCCCCAAGCTGCTAGATGGCGATGACCTCAGGTTACTCTTTTGCATACTCAAATATTTCCTCAAACTTGTCTTGCATGAGTCATCCGTCCCTGTTGTTCTTAATGAGCGCTAGTCGTATCGGAAGAAAATCGCCTTGGCGGTTCTTCGTTAGCTTAACGAGGATAATTTGTTTTTGTGCTTAAAGTAATACCACCCTGAACTAAAAGCGATCACAAGATGTAACAGGTAAGGTGAGTATTCAACATATCTTCCTGGAATTCTTGCCATTAGGGCGATTGTTAAAAACCCCCAAGTCAACTGATACATGAAATTCAGAAAAAATATGGGCTTTCGTATACGATGCCAATCTTTTGAATATATCGCGATCCCCAAAAAGATTTGAATAAAGCACCAGATTAAGCTCAATTCTGCCGATTCTACACCCCAAAAAAACTCTAATATCGGGGGCAAATATAATATCCCCATAGCTGTTGTTGCACACCCGATAGCCGGTAAAAAGTTATCTGCTTTTATTTGAATCCCTCCTTAATGTACCTCTCTTAATTTAGCGCCGTCATCCGATGAAAGAAGCAGCGGCTTTGGGGTTGGCTGCCTTCAACCGTCTTTATTGAGCTATCGTTTCCCATTAGTTTAGCCTTGGATAAGTCCAAGTATATCCTGATTATTTTCTAAGATAATTATTTTCTAAGTTTATTCTGATATTCACAGTTTTTTTCAATAAATTGCGGAAGCGATTTTAAGATTGAATTTTCCATTCCATTTCAAGAGCGCCTTAACACGCGCACACCGCCAACTTGCAGCAAGGCGAAGGCTTTTCCTTATACGTATTTGGCAAGTTTGCCTTTGACGCAGCTAAAGGACGTCTGTTTCTTAGCAGCAACCCGGAGTACTATGTCGATATCGAAAAGCTGCCTGCTGAATTACGATTTAGCTCAGCTTGCAGCTGGTAAAAAGGAGTTGGCTTCGTTCGGCGAAGTATCCGATCATAGCGGAGAGCTTGTCGAGCATCCGCTGGGATTTGCCGAGCTCTATCTTCAAACCTCGGGCGCTGAAGGAATTCACGATGATATCGTGTGGAAGTCAGAACCAGGCGATGCCTTCCTGTTTCGTCTTCGGAATCCGAAAGGCGAGGAGACTTCCGATTTCGCGGGCCAAGTCCTCGTTTCTTTATCTACGGTTTAGAGCGATTCGAGTTAGAAGAACACCGGGATTATTACCCGGTAACCCGGCTTAAATAAAAAACGCCTGATCCATTGAGGATCAGGCGAAGGACATGTGTGTTTTGTTACAACTCATACACGAGCGATGAGAGGGAATCTATCTAACTTTCTCTCTTTTTCTCTATCTTCTTTTTCTCTTCTCTATTTCCCAATCAACACATCCACTCTTACGAGCACTTACTGTACCCGCAGTTGCCGCAAGTCTTGCAGCCCTCGATATTGATCAGCGCCGCAGCCCCGCAGGACGGGCACAGGTCCACCGATGCCTTCGGCGCATCATGGCTGTGCGAGTGTGTGCCGCCATGGTCCGCCGTCTCCGGTGCCAGCGTAGCTGCCACGGGCGCAGGCTCCGGATGGTCATCTTCGATGCCACTTTGCACATGCGCTTCCAGCGCCTTGGCGACCGCGTCGGCGATCGATTCCACGCGGTTGACGCCAAAGCCGATCGCGCCGGACCCGCCGATGCCCTTCAGGTGCTTGATCAGCAGCTCCACCTTGTGGCCATGGTCGCCGTAGCGGAGGAACAGGGAGCAGACGCGGCCCAGGGCTTCCGCCATGGCGAACACGTCGGAGCCTGCCTTGCCTACGTTCAGGAAGATCTCGCTCGGAATGCCATCGAGGTCGTTGATCGTAATGTACGCCATGCCGAACGGCGTGTTGATCTTATAGGTGGCACCGCGCAGCACCTGCGGCCGGCGCTTGTACTGCTTATCCACTACGGAGCTCTGGCTGCTTGCCACGGCAGCGGCTACCTGGGCACCCGCCTGCTCTGCGGCAGCCGGTACGGCAGCCTCGGAGGCAGCTGTTTCTTCAGCCGGAGCGGCCTTCGCTTCGCTCTTGTCTTCCTTCTTCTCCGTTTGCAGCACCTGCACGTCCCGGCTGCCGTCACGGTAGATCGTCACGCCCTTGCAGCCAAGGTCGAACGCCAGCTCATACAGCCGCTTCGTTTCTTCGACCGTGAAGTCGGCCGGGCAGTTCGCAGTCTTCGAGATGGAACTGTCCACCCAGCGCTGAATGGCGGCCTGGGCGCGGATATGGTCTTCCGCCGTCAGATCCATCGCCGTCACGAAGTAATCCGGCAGTTCTTCACCCGGATGGGCGTCCAGCCAGTCCTGCGCGATCGGTACGAACTGTTCGTCGAAGCCGAGGCGGCTCTGACGGAAGTATTTAAACGCGAAGTATGGCTCGATACCGGTCGACGTGCCGACCATCGTTCCCGTGCTGCCGGTCGGCGCCTGGGTGATGACGGTCACGTTGCGCATGCCCTTCTCACGGATGGCCGTGCCGACTTCCGGGAACGCCTCGGTCATATTTTTCATAAATCCGCTCTGCAAATACGGATCCGCGTCAAACGCCAGGAACGAGCCTTTCTCTTCCGCAATGTCAGCCGATGCCAGGTATGCTTCGCGGGCGATAAAACCGTACAGCTTGTCGAGGAACTCGAGTGATTCCGGACTGCCGTACCGGATGTTCAGCTTGATCATCAGCTCCGCCAGACCCATCGAACCGAGGCCGATCCGGCGCTCCTTCTTCTGGTTTTTCTCGTTTTCTTCAAAATGGTACGGCGTCGTGTCGATAACGTTATCCAGGAAACGCACGGAGTAGCGCGTCACCGTCGCCAGTTCGTCCCAAGCCACGTCATGCTTCTCTTCATCATAGAACTTGGAAAGATTCATCGCAGACAGGTTGCAGACGCCCCATGCCGGAAGCCCCTGCTCGCCGCACGGATTCGTGCAGATGATCGGGTTGAAGTACCAGCTGTTGGACATCTGGTTGTAGTATTCCATAAAGACGACGCCCGGCTCGGCTGATTTCCACGCCGATTCGATAATCGTATGCCAGATTTCGCTCGCCTTCACCGTCCGGTACGGAATGACGGCATGGCCGCCCTGCTTCCATTTCTCAAGGTCGCCGTCCCACAGCTCGTCGTAATCCGGATCCGTCGTATCCGGGAATACCAGCTCCCAGTCCAGGTCCTCCTTGACCGCCTTCATGAAATCATTGCTGACACAGACGGAAAGGTTGGCGTTCGTCACTTGTCCCATCGTCTGCTTGACCGTAATAAAATCGAGCACGTCCGGGTGCCAATCGTTGATCATGAGCATCAGCGCGCCGCGCCGGCTGCCGCCCTGCTCAATCAGGCCGGTCGTGTAGCTGAACAGTCCGCCCCAGGATACCGCACCGCTCGAGGATCCGTTCACGCCCTTGACCACGGATCTGCGCGGACGGAGCGAGGACAGGTTGATGCCGACTCCGCCGCCCCGCGCCATAATTTCGGTCATCTCGGACAGCGTCGCCATGATACCGCCACGGCTGTCCTTCGGCGAAGGAATGACGTAACAGTTAAACAGCGTCAGCTCGTCACTGGCACCCGCTCCGGCGGCAATCCGCCCGCCCGGAACGAGCTTCCAGTCTTCCAGAATATAGCGGAACTTCTCTTTCCACTCGGCCTGCAGCTCCGGCGTCGGCTCCGCCGATGCCATGGCTCCGGCCAGCCGGTCCCACATTTCCTCAGGCGTCTTCTCGATATTCAGCGTCAGCTTCTCGACGTCCGTCTCCACCAGCTCGCCGCGGCGTGTTTTTACCGTCGCCCGTTTCCCCTCGCGCGATACGATCTCGCCGACTTCCTTTGTCGGAAACTTCGGATCATCTTTGGTCAGTACAAGTACGACGTCTCCAACTTTGGCGTGATTCGGGTCCGGGTCCTTCCATGCATACCGGTCCAAAAAGATTTTTTCGCTTAACCCCTCAAGCTTCTGTTTGCTCTGAACTTGATTCACTGTTACATTCTCCTCCCATGACTGTTCTGCCGAACGTATCGGCTCTTAGTTCCGATCAGCGGATGATGTCGGTCTGCCGACTGCGCTAAAAGTGCCGGTTCACTTCCGGGAAAGGCCTGTATGTAGCCGGGTTCCTTCCATTCAATAAACGAAATATCCCCATTTAAAACGCAAATCCGCTCGTCATGTACCATATATTGTGTGCATTGATGATTATACTATACCACATATTGTTACTCCACGCCTTAATCCTGAAATTTAGACCATGAAAGCTCTTCACTCTGGGACAACCTTTGCTTTTCTCCGCCAATCTCACTTTTTTGCTTCGGTTCCTTTGAAAAAAATTGTGAAAATCAGCGGATGCCTCCATCCATACGGAGGTTATGAACTCTCCGGTTTACGTGCATACTACTGTTACGCGAGATTACGAACCTATGAAGGAGGTACAAGGCTTGAAAACTTCTCATCTCGGTAGCGGGGCGCAGGCCGGGGACCTTCCTGTTCCCCTGAATATTGACCGCAGCTGGCTGGATAACCTCGAATCCCGCCTGGATAAAGGCGGCCCCTGGGGTGACTTCCGGCTGTTTCAGCTGGCCGTTCAGGGCGAAGAGGCGCGGCTTGTGACGAGCTTTGACGAGCTGCAGTGTGTGAAGCATTTGCAGGACCTGTCCCCCCTTCCCCATCAGATCGACACGGCGCGGAGGGTGCTGTTTGAGATGTCCGGCAGAGCCATTCTGGCCGATGAGGTCGGACTGGGCAAGACGATCGAAGCAGGACTCATTTTAAAAGAATACATGGTGCGCGGGCTGGTATCCAAAGTGCTGATTCTGGTACCCGCCTCCCTGGTGCTCCAGTGGGTCCGCGAGCTGAACAGCAAATTCGGCATCCCGGCGGTCGCGCAGAAAAAGGCTTATTCCTGGCATTCCGACGTCGTCGTCGCCTCCATGGATACCGCCAAGCGCGAGCCCCACAAGGACATGCTGATGGAACAGGAATACGACATGCTCATTATCGACGAGGCGCACAAACTGAAGAACAAGAAAACGACGAACTATCAATTTATCCAGAAGCTGCGGAAAAAGTACTGCCTGCTGCTGACTGCGACGCCGGTTCAAAACGATATGAGCGAGCTCTTCAACCTTATTACGCTGCTGAAGCCCGGCCAGCTCGGGCGGCAGGGGGATTTTGCAGCCAACTTCGTCGTCGGCAAACGGCAGGCGAAAAACGAGGGTCAGCTCCGGGACGTGCTCGCCAAGGTGATGATCCGAAACCGGCGCGGCGAAGGCCCGGTGCAGTTCACCAAACGGACGGTGCGCAACGTCAGCCTGCAGCTCTCTCCGGAGGAGCAGGCGCTGTACGACGGTGTAACTTCTTTCGTCAAGAACCAGTACAAAGCGTCCGGGGGCAACCTAAGCAGCATGCTGTCCCTTGTCACGCTGCAGCGCGAGGTGTGCAGCAGCCGGGACGCGGTGTTCCTGACCCTCGTGAACCTGTCGAAGAAGATTCCGGACGACTCCCCACTCACCGCCGAGGTGTGGGAGCTGGTGAACGCAATCCGGAACATCAAAGCGAACACGAAGGCCGAAAAGACGATCGAGCTGATCAAGGACATGAACGAAAAGGTCATCGTGTTTACGGAATACCGGGCGACGCAGGAATACCTGCTGCAGTATTTTCAAAAGCACGGCTTGTCCTGTGTACCGTACCGCGGCGGAATGAACCGGGGCAAAAAGGACTGGATGATGGACCTGTTCCGCGGCCGGGCCCAGGTCATGATCGCCACCGAAGCCGGCGGCGAGGGCATCAACCTGCAGTTCTGCCACCATATGATCAATTTTGACCTGCCATGGAACCCGATGCGGGTGGAGCAGCGGATTGGCCGCGTCCACCGGCTCGGGCAGCAGAACGATGTGAAGATCTACAACCTGTCCACCACCGGAACGATCGAGGAGCATATCCTGAACCTGCTGCACGAAAAAATCAACATGTTCGAGACGGTCATCGGCGGCCTGGATGTCATTCTGGAGCGTTTCGAGAAAAAGGAATCGTTCGAGAAAAGCCTGTACAAGCTGTTCCTCGAGTCGGAGTCGGATGAGGAAATCCGCAGTAAGGTCAGCTCGCTCGGGCAGTCGCTTGACCAGATCAAGCGCGAGATCGAATACGAAGATGCGGAAACCGTCATTGAGGAGGAAGCTTGATGAGCCTGTCCCCGCAGGAAGTTCAGAAGCAAGTGCTAACTTATCTGGAAACGACCGAATGCAGCATTATCGAGAAGTCCCCTTATCACGTGACCGTCAAACTGTCACCGCAGGCGGACAAGCAGCTGACCAACCGCCCCTACTACTGGGGCTTTATTGAACGGACTGGGGCGGAGCCGGAGACTCTCTCCTACACCTTCGTCTTTGCCCCGGACCAATATAACGAACAGGTGGCCAAAACCCCGCCCCCTTCAGCGCAGCCTCAGCCGCAGGACAGCATTCTGTCGAGGTATTTCGGGGTGAATCCGGCAGGGCCGCGGATCGGCCCGGGGCGGATTCCCCGCGAAGACGTCACATACGGCAGCAGCCGGCTGCAGCAAATTTGGGCCGTAGCCCGGCAGGAGGGCTCCTGCGTGTATCTGTTTGAGCAGCCGGGCCCTTTGCAGCGGGAGACGCTGTTCTCCGCCCCCTACGAGCCTTGGCTGGGCGTCTGCTTCAAGGTCGAGATGACCTGCGACGTGAAGAAAGAAGCGCTCCACTTCATCGGCATCTCGCTGGTGACGGGGCAGATCGACCAACAGTTTGCCCAGCGACTGGAGAAGCTTCAACTCGGGCCGCGGCTGCCCGAGAATATCCATATCCAGCCGGGAAGCCTCTCGCTCGCGGGCGCGGCCAATCTGCTGGAGAAGCATATGAAGGATCAGCTGGCGGGCGAGGATTACAGCTGGGCGGAAGCCGCAAGGGAGCGCCTTAGGGATGAGCTTGCGGTGATCGACATGTATTACGAAGACCTCCTCAAGGAAACCGAGGAGGAGAAGCTTACGGCCATCCGGGAGCAATACGACAACCGGCGCAGCGAAATGACATGGCAGTATGAACCTAAGGTGAACCTGTCCGCCATAACCTGCGGTCTGTTTCACTTAAGATCCATCCGTCCATGAGCATTTGACCTCCCTCGCTAAAAGAAGGCAAAAAAAGACCCGTGCCCGCGCCCCAAAGCCCGACACCTTGCAACAGCCTTTTTACGGCTTGTCCGATACAATGATGTCAATAAAGCTCTGAAATCGAGGAGGGTGAATGTGGTGAGGATGGTATCTCTCGCTTTAAAAGTGACGGCGTTGACCTGTGCCGTCAGCTGCGCCTGGCCGGCCTGGAGTCCTGCGGTCCCGCAATCGGCCGCAGCGGTCGGCATCGCTGCCGCCAAGGCGGCAAGCCCCGCGCGGGCTGCCTTGCTTCGGATCGCAGCGGGATCGGACATGCAGGCGGTGCCCGCGCCGCTGGAGAGCTTTGCCGGCTCCGTCGTCCGCGAGCTGTCCGCGCAGTCCGAGTTTCAGCAGTGGGACGGCGCCGCCATCGACTATTACCCGCTAGGGCCCGGCACCCACAGCTGGCTTGCGGTCGTTTCAAAGGATAGCAAGCAGCTGGGATATTTAATATTCACCGCCAGGGAGGAAGGCGGATATATGCTCAGCGAGTACGGCAGCGGTCCAGCCATCCCTTACAGCAGCGATGCGCTTCATGACCGGCTGGCTGAGGATGGCCTTATTCCCGATCACCCCGGCCTCCCCGCAAACGTTCAAATTCAAGCTCAATATTCGGCAATGCTGCCGGTTTGGAAAGTGACCCTGCCCGGCAAGCCGGCGATGTACATCAATGCGCTGACCTTGGAGCTTCTGCCGGCAAATGCCGTTTCCGCCAGCACCGCCTCCGTTTCTAAGACGGCGGTCGTTACCAATCAGAACGGTCTCCGGCTCGAGGCATCGTCACCTGCTGCGAAGATAGATAGTAATGATCCTTATGACGACCTGCTCTGGATGACCTCCCCCCGGCTGAACATCCGCCGCGGAGACGATCTGCTGAAAGCCGTCGCATCCGGCGGCAGCCTGATCTTCACCGCTCCCGGCCGTAACGCGTCCTATGGGGCTCCCTTTGCGGTAAGCGGAATTCAGACATGGTCCCCGGCCGCAGGCGCTCCTGCGGTCAGCTACGCGGCCACAGGACGTGCCGGAACCCGGTACCTCCCTGTCTCCATGCTGATGGCTGCCGGAGAATTTCATGCCCGCCCCTAGATCTCCTGCATGATTATCTGTTCCTGCCCTTATCGCGTTTCATTCCCAAAAAGAAGCGGACCTCGTATCCCACGAGGTCCGCTTCTTTCATTTTCGTTCAGTCATGAAGATTCCGCATCTTGATTTTTCGCCGCTTCGGATGGCGTTTGTCAGCCGTCCGGCCTCCCCATTGGGACAATCCGAACGGGATCATGCCGAACCATTTGACCGTCCACGGCTCTTTATATTTTTGCTTCCTTCGTTCTTCCTTGGGTGTTTCCATGTAGCTGACGACGCGCTCTGTAATGTATTTTACAAGTTCATCTCCACTGGCCATTTCCATTCCCCCCACAATGCCAAATTACAGCTCTGCTATGCTCTTAGTTTGCACAGAGATACGGTAATCTAAACGGAGGAATGCGGACGGTGCATTATTTACCGTTTATTGCACATTCTAACTTCGACATCAATTTTTCGCTCCAATCCCGTTTAACGAAAGGAGGGCCATCCTTTATGCCTATCAAAAGCTTGATCGCCGCCATCCTCCTGATCCCGGCAATGTTGTACACAGGCAGCTCGTCCGCTTGGGCCGCTGGCCCCGGTGACCAAAGTACGACCGCCTATCCGGAGCATCCGGCTTTTCCGCATGAAGTGATTATCGTGGATGCAGGACATGGCGGTGTTGACGGAGGGACTTCATTTCAGAACATTCTGGAAAAGGACATTAACCTCGCCATCGCCCAGAAGCTGTTTATGCTTCTGCGCAGCCAGGGGTACGACGCGGTCTTGAACCGGACGGCTGACTACGCTCTCAGCGACGACAATCACTGGCTCCGCAGCTCTTCCCGCCATAAACGCGATCTCGCGCAGCGGAAGGAGTTAAGCCATCAGCTGCCGACCCTGATCGTCGTGAGTCTTCACGTCAATTGGGGCCGCAATCCTTCAAAGAACGGGGCACTTGTGCTTCACCAGAACGAAGGGCGCAGCGTCCTGCTTGCGGACAGCATTCAGCAGCAGCTTAACCCGCTGTACCAGACGAAGGGAAGCATCCGGCTGGGAAGCCCGTTTTATCTGCTGAACCAGGTCAAAGATCCTGCGGTTATCGTTGAGACCGGATTTCTCAGCAATGCCGCAGACCGGGCGATGCTGTGCAATCGGCGCGGGCAGCTCAAGATCGCGCAGGCCATCGCGAACGGAATCAGCTATTATTTGACGGCAATATAGGCGCCGGCTTCCAATCCCAGATATCCCGGACGAGATCGCTGATTCCTACAAAAGATACGGAATTCTGCATACCGGTGATGCTTTGGCGAATGGCCTCCGCCGTCTTTTTCCCCTGCACGCCGACATGCCCGATCGTTACACAGTTCTGATGTTCACTCGCCCAGGTTTCAACGGCTTTCATTTGTTTGCTGACATGGCTGACGGTGTGCCGGTCGTCCAGAAATATGTTATTGGCCACCGGAGGCATTCCCATCTGAACGGCCAGCTTGCCGACAACGGAATGGTAGTTGGTCTTGCTGTCCACGAAGAACAACCCGCGTTCGCGGCAGACCTCCAGCACGATGGACATGATCCGTTCGTCTCCGGTAATCTTCGATCCCATATGATTGTTCATGCCGACCGCATACGGCACGTTGTCGATGGCCTCCTCCACCCGTTTGCGAATCTCCTCATTGCTCATATTGGAGGTAATGGCACCGGGACCTAGCCACTTGGGATTGCCCTGCTTGGGCTCCATCGGCATATGGACAATGACGTCATGCCCCTGTTTATGGGCCAGCTCCGCGTCGGTTTTACTGGTAGGAAGAAACGGCATGATGGCCACGGTCAGCTTAATCGGCAGGGACAGCATTTCTTCGGTTCCCCCTTGCCCGTTCCCGAAGTCGTCGATGATGATCGCAACCTTTTTATCCGGCTTCATGTCACTTTGCCGCTGGTCTGCCCCGGGCTCCTCCGCTTGCTCGTTGAAGACCCGCTCCGCCGCCAGTGATCGTTCCCCATCCGCGAGGGCGGTTTGATCAGAAAGCGCAACCGTAAGCGCCAGTCCCGCTGCCGCAATATTCCGCCAGCCGCGATGCAGCTTATTGAAAGATGATGTACTCAAGCAACTTCCTCCTTTACTCGGTATCTCCACGATGTGGTTTCATTGTTTGAGGAAGTTGGAGGAATTATGTATAGCAAAAATCCCCGCTACTCCCCTCTCAGGAAAGTACCGGAAATAACAAATAACACAAAAAGGCGTCCCCGTTGTTCAAAACGGGAACGCCTTATGTATGTATGCGGTCGAGAGGACTCGAACCTCCACGGGGGGTTAGCCCACACGGACCTGAACCGTGCGCGTCTGCCAATTCCGCCACGACCGCAAATCGGTCGGTCACTCTTTGAAAGATTCAATCTTTCGCGGCGACAAGATAGATCATACCATGCTGGACAGGTATAGTCAACACTTTTTCAAAAAAAGTTTAATCTCCTCTTCATTCTGAACAATTTCCAGTTCCTATCTCTTGAATAATCCAAGCATTTGCGGGTAAAATAAGAACATAAGTTCGTACAGGTGGTGATATGTATGGCAGCACCCGGCATGACGTCGGAAGAAGCATCGCTGATTAAGAGTTATCTGCTCCTGATTTTTATTCATAAAGTTTTCGAACGGGACATTCGGATTATGGAGGAGAGCGGCGTATTCAAGACCCCCCAGTTGTATTCGGAACTGATTGTGAACGGCGACCGGCAGGCCGGCACGCTGCTCGCTGAAGTCAAGCGGGAAATGAGAAGACGCAAGATCCGGATCCTTCGAATCTTACAAGATGATACCGGGGTCAGGGCGGAATATTCCTGCAGAGGCTATACCGACGAAATGAATATCCTATGGCCGGCTTTTCGTAACGAAATGCTCGTTCGGATGAGAGTGTATCTCGGGCTGGATCCTTTCTCTCCCGAAGACCGTTCTCTCCTTCCCGTCTCTTCTTTTACTCACCATATGGACCACCCCGCTGCTCCCTATTTTCAGGAGGGCTCCAAACCATAAGAGCCGCCTGGAGTCCCCCCATGTGAACCAAGGGGAACCGAACCAGACGGCTCTGCTATTATTCCAGAGGGCTTTGACGCGGAGCGCTCGCAGGCTGGAACAAGTAGTTCCGGTCCAGCTTGACCACTTTGCGGTTGCGGCGGCGGATCAGCACCTGGCTGCCGTCCCAAGCCACAACAATCCCGGTTACATCATTGCTTTCGATGCCGTCGCGAACCACCCGGACCTGCTCTCCGGATTGGCGGTACGCATCCAATTCCTCATCGCTGATCATCTCCAATCCTCCTTTGCTTCTGAAGCAATCTCTTCATGTAGTGAACATGGATAAGTATATGCTTTTCCCGCATATCTTACAATGGAATCGGTGTGTACCGACCTTTATCAGACACAAGACTGAGCGGGTTCAATGGCATTTTTCGTTAAAGTCATCCGGCATGATTAAGAAAAACGTCTATCGACGTACCTTCAAAGAAGACAGACCGCGTTTAAAGGTAATTTTTCTTGCAATATCAGGAAACAATGCTCTGGCGTTTATACTTTTCTGATATTATAAGAAAGGACCAGCAGCCAATCGGCCGCTGATCCTGAATGTGTTGGTATAAAGGTGTGTATATTAATCAACTGAACCTCTCGGTGACGCTCAGCAATTAACGTTGTGCGTGTTCTTTACTGTCGTTCTTCTCGTACCAATAATCGAGCACCGTCGACGACATCACTCGTTTTTCCAGATATTCAACTTGATGAGGGGTAAACAATTCCTTCCAGGAGAAGTCTAGCTCATCACACATGCCCACGATGGTCAGCAGTTCTGACCAGGCCACGTAACGTTTATACCAAAAAAACTGAGGATGCTCTATAATATAGGGATAGAGGTCATCGAATTCGGTATGCTTGCAATCAAGCGCTCTTTCAAAGTGATCCTTTGCTTTGGCCAATTTATCAATGAAATACTGTTCGGTTACCGGTTCTTTCCCCATTGTGCTGCCTCCCCTCATGATCATCTAATACATATTATAAGCCAAAAGACGGCCGGTTGAAAGAAATTGTTTCGATTTATCCGCGGAAAATGCGGCGAAACGGGCTTTCATCCCGGGGTTAATCGGCAAAAGTGATGACGCCGCCTTCGAGCGACTGGATACGGACGAGCGGTTCAATACTTATGCCCTGCTCCCGGATGGTCCGGGCTCCTGCCTGAAAGCACTTCTCTATGACGACACCAAGGCCGACCAATTCCGCGCCGGAGCGTTCGATAATTTTGATAAGCCCCCGCGCAGCATCTCCGTTTGCAATGATGTCATCGATAAAGAGCACTTTATCCTGTTCGCTGATATAATGACGCGACAGCATAATATCCGTCACGATCCCTTTGGTAAACGAAGGAACCCGTTCGCAAAGAGCGTCCGGATCGGCCAGCAGCGTCTTCTTGCGGCGGGCGAACACCAGCGGCACGCCAAGCTCGTAAGCCGTCGCAAAGGCCACCGCAATCCCGGACGATTCCACGGTAACGACCCGGGTCACACCGGCTTCGGCAAACCGGGATGCAAACTCTTTTCCCATCTCCATCGTCAGCTGCGGATCCACCTGGTGATTAAGCAGACCGTCCAAGTTCAGCACCTGATCCGAAACGATGACGCCTTCTTGTAAAATTCGTTCTTTTAACTTATCCATTTCAATAGCCCCCCACGCCGTTCCTTTGACGTAAAAGTAACATATCTTGGGCTCCCACTTCAAGGGGAAACTCCATACATAACTTCAAATGTCAGCGTTTCTTCCACCGAAGCAAGCCAATGGCCGCTCCGAGTGCAAGAAGAGCCGCAAGCAGCGCGATCCGGATCGTGGTGTGCGTCATCCTCCCGGCAATTTCGCTCCAATGATATCCAACGGCATGTCCGATCAGCATAAAGATGGTGCACCACAAGGCGGCACCTACTCCCGCATACACCACATAAGCCCTGACAGGAAGTTTCGTCGTCCCCGCGATATACGAAGATAAATGCCGGAGTCCCGGCACGAAGTAGCCGACGATAATGCTTAGTGATCCATAACGCCTGAACCACTTCTCCGCCCCAGCCAGCCGCTCCGGAGTCATTCTTACCCATTTTCCATACCGGTGAAGCAGGGGTTCCCCGACCAGACGTCCAAGAGAATAGCTGATCATCATCCCGGTCATGCTTCCCAGAAAAGTGACGGCCAGCGCGCCGGCAAAGTTGAACTCCCCCCTCGCGGCCATCCCCCCGAAAGCAACAATCAGCGTTTCGTCAGGCACCGGAATACCCAGAATGCCCAGGGCCAGCAAAAAGTACATGGCGGCATACCCGTAATGGGCAATGTAAAAGGTAATCCCTGCCATACCAAAGCCTCTCTTTCCTATCGGTGTGTCTATTCGTCCATTCGAACGCAGCCGCTCACGGGAAACGCCTGATGGACTGCTTTCATGAGACATGGACAGGTTCCAGTCATGTCCTACCTCTAAACATCATAACCTGTAGTACAGGCAGGACACAAACCGGACTGCTTGGAGCAGGGAGGATAACGATGAAGAACGGGATCAGGGTACTTCAAATTGCTTTTACATATATCGGAACCATTGTGGGTGCAGGCTTTGCGACCGGACAGGAGATCCTGCAGTTTTTTACCCAATACGGCAAATGGGCGACGCTGACGATTCTGCTGTCCACCGCCCTGTTTATTTGGCTTGGGACCAAGATTATGATCATTTCACGGCGGATATCGGCCAGATCCTATGAGGATTTCAACAAGCATTTGTTCGGGGACCGGGCCGGGGGAGTGATCAGCATCGTGATGATGTTCGTGCTCATCTGCGTAAACAGCGTCATGTTGGCGGGAGCCGGCTCCGTTTTCGTCGAGCATTTACACCTTCATTATCAGACAGGCCTGATCATCACTCTGGTCGGATCCTATGTCTTGCTCACCCGGGGAATGAACGCTATCGTGCAGATGAACAGCATTGTCGTCCCCTTGATGCTGACGTTGTCTTTGGCCATTATTTTCAATACGATCCGCATGCCGGGGGCAGACAGCTTCCTGCGGATTACGACCGACCATCATTTTACGGCGGTATGGACCTCTCCGCTCCTGTATACAGCCTTCAATCTCGTTATGGCGCAAGCGGTGCTGGTCCCCCTTGGAAGCAAGACGGACAGCCATACGGTGGTTAAATGGGGAGGCATTCTGGGGGGCGTCGGCGTCGGGTTCATGCTGCTGGCCGCGCATGTTGCCATGTCCGCCCACATGCCGGGCATCCGGCAGTACGAAATCCCGATGGGCAGCATCGCCAGCAACCTGGGCACCGCGATCCAGCTGATTTATGTGATGCTGATCTTTTTAGAGATCTTCAGCACCTTCGTCGCCGACATCTACGGGGTCACCCTTCAGCTGCAGCAGCATCTTCCTTTGCCGCCAAAGCTTCTGATCGTCTGCGTCATGTTCATCTGCTTTCTGCTGAGCCAGATCGGATTCAGCTCCCTGCTGTCCGTGCTGTACCCGATTATCGGCGCGCTGTGCCTGATATTGGTGCTGAAGCTGATGTTCATATCCAAATGACAGAGCCATGAAATAGAAAAAAGGCGGGAGCTGAATATCTCAGCACCTGCCTCTTTGAGTTGGACGGCCAGCACGCTACACCTTTTGATAAGATAAATAAATTTTCTTCAGTTCATTCACCGCATGCGTCAGGGAATATTGGCTCTTCGCCTTATCCCAGGCCGTCCGGGCGAGATCGTAGCGGTACATCGGGTCGGTGATGACCTTCTCAAGCGCTTCGCAGAGCGCGATCGGGTCCTCGGGCGGCACGAGCAGGCCGTTCACTCCGTCTTCGATCTGCTCCGGAATTCCGCCCACGTCGGTTCCTACCAGGGCCAGGCAGCTGAGCGCCGCTTCCGCAAAGACCGAACCAAAGGCTTCCGCTCTGGAAGGGAGCACGAAAATATCAAAAAACGGCATAAACTCTTCCGGATGCAGCGTGTATCCATAGAAAATAGTTTCGTTATAAATGCCAAGCTCTTTGGCAAGGCTCTCCAGCTCCGTGCGGAACGGTCCGTCTCCGATGATGTGCAGCACGTAGTCATGACCCTTCTTCTTAAGCTCGGCGCAGGCCTTCAGCAAAATATCCAGCCCTTTGGCGGGTACCAGGCGGCAGACCGTAATCAGCTGCGGCACCTCGTTCTCATGGGGAACCGGCTTGAAACGCTTTTCGTCAAAACCGTTCGGAATGACCCCAATCTTATCCGGATGGTCCACATAGTCCGACAAATAGCCGGCGAACGACCGGGAAACCGTCAGCATGCGTTGGCTCTTCTGCTCCAGCTCCCGATACAGCGATACGAGGAACCGATGCTCCGGCCCACCGTTCTTAATGCGTCCGTTCAATATTAATTCCCGTTCATAACTGGAGTGAATGGTCTGAATTAACGGCGTATCGGGAAAAACCTGCTTGGCGGCCAGCCCGGCGATGGGATGGTGCGCATGGATCAGGTCATACGGCTTCTGGATCCGCAGACGCGTCCACCACAAGTAATCCTTATACGTCTGAATATATTTTTGAACGACAGGGGAGTCCTTGAACTCGGTCCAATCGAAGGTGTCGAACACGACCTCCTCATGCCCCTTGTTGCGGATCCGTTTAGGAAGCCAAAACAGCTCCATATCCCATCTCGATGATTGGAATCGCTCCTGCATATACGGAATCATGGAGGATACTCCGCCCGGCTGCTCGGGTGGGAAAAAGAGGGCCTGTAACAATCTCATAATGGGAAAACCACCCCTTTCTGTAGGTCTCTTAGCTTTTCGGCATCTTGTAAATTATGATATATTAGAACATATGTTTCAGTAAAGTAAAACCGCTGATCCAAAGAATATTCAAGAGAGCAGGAGAACGATCCATGCCCTACTCTTCATTCTTATCCCCCATTGTACCGGGGATTGCCGCCGCATCAGGTTTATATATCATACTCATCATGCTGCTGATTTGTCTCACGATGTACAGCAGGCAGCGCAAAAAGCCTATCTCTACATGGTGGCGGCCTTTTTGTTCATTATGGCATACGAAGGGGTGAACATCCATTTCGCCTTCTCCGGATCGCTGAGGCAAGGGAATTATCCGGAAGGTGCCGATTGGCTTCTGGCCTTCTCCTTCCTCCTCCTCAACTTCGCTGTGTACCAGCTGTACCACCGGATGAACCGCAGGCTGCGGGCGCTCCTGATGGTCATGGCGCTTCTGTATGTCGTTCCGCTCCTGTCTCCCGGGTTTCTGGAAGGGGCCGGAAGCTGGCAGGCGGGTTATATAGACCTGTGCCAATTGGGCACCGTAATGATAGGGCTATTCGGCATGGCGCCTCGGGTTGGCCAGCGCAAGAAATATACCGCCGGATTGGCCGTCTATTTCGTCTACATTTTGGTCCATCTGCTGAACAACCTCATCCCCTTGGAAAAGACTTGGATTCCGGCGATCTGGATCTGGCTGCCGCTCTTGTTTTACACGCTCCTCTTTTTTATTTTGTTTACGCGGATCGTGGAGCAAATGCAGTCGATCTATCGCTCCTCCATTACCGACGGCTTGACCAATTTATACAACCGCCGCTTCTTTACGAGGCAGCTGAACCGTTACGTGGAACAAGGGCTGAAGGTCTCGCTGATCTTCTGCGACATCGACAACTTCAAGAAGCTGAACGATACCGAAGGCCATGCCAGAGCGGATCAGGTGCTGAAGCAGGTGGCCGCCATCATCGAGGAGGAAGTCGACGAAGCAGGCCTGGCCGGGCGGTACGGGGGCGAGGAGCTGGTAGCCCTCATCGTGGACAAAAGGGCCAAAGTCAGCCGGATCGCCGAGCAAATCCGGGCCCGGGTCGAAGCCGAAACGATCGTGACCCTGAGCGTCGGATACAGCGTCCTTCGCGCCGGCACGAACGCCGGTACGCTCATTTCGCAGGCGGATCAGGCCATGTACCGCTCGAAGACGACAGGCAAAAATAAAGTGACCGCATACCGATCTTCAAATCCGCCGGCAGCCGCCGGGACGGCCCCTTCGGCGGAAAGCGCGAATACATAGAAACCGCATCCATGATGATGTTGAATAAAGGAGTATGTAACGAATGAGTAAACAGGAACTCCCCGCAGCTTTTGTCAGACAGATGGAATCCCTGCTGGGAAGCGATACCGAAGCATTTCTTGACAGCTACGAGCGTCCGAGAACACATGGGCTCAGGTTCAACGGCTTGAAGCTTGCGGACGCACCGCAGCTGAAGGAGGCCGTCATCCGGGAGTTTAGCTTGACCCCGGTTCCTTGGTGCAGCACCGGCTACTATTACGGGGAGAACGTCCGGCCCGGCAAGCATCCGTACCACACAGCCGGCTTATATTACATCCAGGAACCGTCCGCTATGTCGGCTGTGGAGCTGCTCGATCCGCAGCCCGGCGAGACGATCTTGGACCTGGCCGCGGCGCCAGGCGGCAAGAGCACCCATATCTCCTCGAAAATGAAGGGCGAAGGGCTGCTCGTCTCGAACGAAATCCACCCGGAACGGGCGAAAATTTTGGCCGAGAACATCGAGCGTATGGGCGTTACTAACGCGGTGGTTACCAGCGCGGCGCCGGACGAGCTGTCGCGCCGTTTCCCGCAGGCTTTTGACCGGATCATGCTGGACGCCCCATGCTCGGGCGAAGGCATGTTCCGCAAGGACTCCGGGGCGATCGCGGAATGGACGCCGCAGCTGGTCGAGCTGTGCGCCGCCCGGCAGTGGGATATTTTGCAGGAGGCCTATGCCATGCTGAAACCCGGCGGTACGATGGCTTATTCAACCTGCACGTTTAACCGCAGCGAAAATGAAGACATGATGGAGCGCTTTACGGCTCATTATGCCGATATGGAAATCATCGCCATGAAGCGGCTGTGGCCGCATCGCGAGGCGGGGGAAGGGCATTTTGTCGCCCTCCTCCAGAAACGGGGCGAACCCAGCGGTGGCGGGCAGACCCTGGAGGCCTCGCCAAGCGAGCGGCAGCGGCCGCGAAGAAAAGGCCGCAGCGGAAACGGCAAGCCGGGAGCCGGCCTCCAGGACGCCCAGTCTGCGCTGAAGGCGTTCCAGGCTTGGGCGGATGAGGAGCTGCCGGACTTCGCGCTGCCGGCGGGTACGCCGATTCTGTTCGGCGAATCGCTGTACCTGCTTCCAGGCGGGGAGCTGCTGCAGGAACAGCAGCTCCAGGGCCTGAAAGTGCCGCGGGCGGGCCTCCACCTGGCCCACCTCAAGAAAAACCGGATCGAGCCGGCGCATGCGCTCGCCATGGCTCTCTCCCCGCAGCAGGCGGCCAAGCGCATCACGCTGGCCGCAGAGGACCCGCAGGTCTCCGCCTACCTGCGGGGCGAGACCCTTCAGGTCGATGCCTCCCTGAAGGGCTGGGTGCTCGCGGCCGTGGACGGCCTGCCGCTCGGCTGGGGCAAAGCCAGCGGCGGGCAGCTCAAAAACCACCTGCCCAAAGGCCTGCGGCAGCACTAGCCGCCCCGTAATCGGCCATCAACAGCAAAGAGCCTTCCTACGCCAGCGTGTACCAAGCTGAAGCCGTAGGAAGGCTCTTTTTTTCATTACGACAAACAGTATTTCAGCAGCGCCGCGTGCACGCCGTCCTCATTGTTCGAAGCCGTCACCTCATTAGCTGCGGCCTTAACCTCCAGCGGCGAGTTATCCATCGCCACGCCAAGGCCGGCGTAGGTGAGCATCGTAATGTCGTTATAATAGTTGCCGATTGCCAGAATCTCCTCCTGCCGGTAGCCGCGCCGCTCAGCGAGCTGCTTCAGGGCGTTCCCTTTGGACGCTTCCGGATGCATCAGGTCGACGAAGTATTCGCCGCTTCGCAGGATGTTAAATTCCGGCGTCCACGCCGCGATGTCCTGATGTACCTGGTCCATCGTGTCCGGCTGCCCAAACGCGGTGACCTTGACGATCGGATCACTCAGGTCATGCAGCGGCGGCAGAACCGACGGCAGCATCAGATAGTTTTCATACATGCTGCGCACTTCCACAGCCAGTCCCTCAACGTCGTCGACAAACATCTGAAACGCCGTATTAACGTCAAAATGCACGCCTTCCTTCCGGAAGTAATCCAGGTAAGGCACGATCGCCTTGGCGTCCATCGCGTATTGGTGAACCACTTCCCGGGTGTCCACCTTCACCGTCGCTGCCCCGTTATGGCTGATGACGTAGCCGGAGAGCCCCATCTGTTCCATAAACGGAATGGAATTTTGCGGTCCTCTCCCGGTGCACAGCACGATATCAGCGCCTTGACGCGCGGCCTCCTGAATCGTCTTCTGCGTCTGTTCGGTTACTTCATGCTCATCATTAAGCAGTGTGCCGTCGACATCCAATGCAATCAGTTTGTATTTCATGCTCCATCCATCCTTTGCCGTAATATCTCTATCTGTTCTAAAGCGAGCCGGTCTTTGGTCTATTGTAGTATGCCAATGTTATCGGGATGTTTCATCCTTCCCGAGCTGCAGCAGCTCATCCTCCGTCAGCTCACGGTAAGTCCCGATGCGCAGGCCTTCATCCAGCTTCAGTTCCCCCATTTGCACGCGCTTGAGGTAGGTAACCTTTTTTCCGACAGCCTGGAACATCCGCTTCACCTGGTGAAATTTCCCCTCATGGATCACAAGGGAGATGTGGGAGACGACTTCGTCCCCCTGCTGCTCTTTGCGCAAAATGGTGAGCTCGCCGGGCAGCGTAACATAACCGTCGTCCAGCGTGACCCCGGAGGCGAACTGCTGTACATCGGCTTCGGTCACGTCGCCGGATACGACGGCCTCGTATGTTTTGGGAACATGCCGCTTGGGCGACAGCAGCTCATGCGCCAGCTTGCCGTCGTTGGTGAGCAGCAGCAGGCCTTCCGTGTCCTTATCCAGCCGCCCGACCGGAAACGGCTCGAATGCCAAATGCTCCGGTTCCAGCAGATCCAGCACGGTCCGGTCCCGGGTATCCTCGGTCGCCGATACGACGCCTGGCGGCTTATGCAGCATGAGATAGATAAATTCCTTATACTGCACCTGTTCCCCGTCAATCCGGATGTCATCCTTATACGGGTCGACATGCATGCCGCTGTCCTTGGCCCGGACTCCGTTGACGGTAACCCCCGCCTGTTTGATTTTCTTCTTGATATCGCTCCGGGAGCCATATCCCATATGCGTTAACACCTTGTCCAACCGCAGTGTCGTTCTGCCCTGCTTGCTCATGCGGATGTCCACCTCCAGCCTGCCGGATATTCGTTCTTCAGCATGCCCTCCTGCCACTTGCCCCATCCGGCCGAATAGCCGTCGATGCAGACCAGGGCGTAGCCCTTGGGCGAAGCTTCGCCGCCGCATTCCACGCGGTCCCCGGGAATGCTCAGCGTTTCGCCCTTCAAATAACGCACGGCTTCGCCGCTCCCGGAGTCGAGCCGGATGACCCGGATGAACTCACCGGGATGCAGCGCCGTCGCCAGCGGATGGGCCGGAACGAAGCGGCCGTTCTTGGCATCGCCCATGTACCAGCCCGGGCGGACGACCTTCAGCCCGTCGAGAAGGCTTGGCGGCAGCGGCGATTGATAAATATGGGAGCCGTAGACGACCGTATGGCCCCCCGGCACGAAGCCAAGGAGATGTTCGCGGATGAAAGCTTCATACGCGGCCGTTGGTGCGGCTTCGCCCTGGTTCCCCGCACCTTTTTTCGGCGGTTTTCCTTTCACGGGCTTGGCGTTTCGCGTCGGCCGTTCCTTTCCCTTAGGCCGGTCGGCGGACTCCGCCGGAGCCGTGCTGCTCAGCAGCGCGGCTCTGGCCCGTTCCGCTTCGGCGGCAGACTCAGGGTCCGCCTCATGCTGCAGGACAGCCAGGAAATGCCCTTCGCCCTCAATCCGGTGCGGCCACAGCCGGGCTGTGCCCCGAACCTGCTCCCAAACCTGATCCGGAATATGCCCGAATCCGGAGCCTTGTTCCTTCAGCCAATCCGTTTCCCCTGCGGCAAAAGAAACGGTCCCTCCGACCGGAAGCACGCGGAATTCAGGATGACCTGCCACGAATTCCGCAATCATCCCCTCGTTTTCTTCCGGAGAAAACGTACAGGTCGAATACACGATCCGTCCACCGGGTCTGAGCATCGTGGCGGCTGCCCTAAGAATGCCACGCTGCATGTCCGCATACTTCAGCGGCGAATCCCCGTCCCATTCCTTGATCATCGCTTCGTCTTTGCGGAACATCCCCTCGCCCGAGCAAGGAGCATCGATCAGAATTTTATCGAAAAAGGCCGGGAACTTCTCCGCGATCCGGTCGGGATGCTCATTCAGCACGACCGCGTTGCGGACGCCGTACAGCTCGATATTTTTGGCCAGCGCCTTGGTCCGGTCGGCATTCAAATCATTGGAGACCAGCATGCCTGTCCCCCGCAGCTTAGCCGCAATTTGCGTCGATTTGCCTCCAGGGGCGGCGCACAGGTCCAGTACGGCCTCTCCCGGCGTTACGTCCAGCAGCTCCACCGGAGCCATTGCGCTTGGCTCCTGGATATAATAAAGGCCCGCATGGTAATACGGATGCCTGCCGGGCCGTTCACCCGCTTCGGTATAGAAGCCTGTCCCACACCAGGGAATCGGCCGCAAATCCCATGGGGCGATAGACAGCAGGTCTTCTGTGGAAATTTTCAGCGTATTGACCCGGATGCCGCTGCGCGGCACACGGTCATACGAATCCATAAAATCGGTATACTCCTCTTTCAGCAAGGAACGCATCCGTTCCTGAAAGGCAGCCGGCAGCTTAAGTGCCATGTGCTTCATCATCCTGTCTTTAATATAAAATCGTTGGCCGGACCCCATTGTATCAGCCCTCGACCATACAAACAACCCGCTGCGCATGATCGGCAGCGGGCTGAATCCGAATGTTATGCCTCATCGGAAGGATCGTTTTTCTTTAGATCATGGCTGTAAGATTTCAGGGATACTGAAACATCCCATGATCGCAAGAAAAATTTCCGCTAATCTCGGTCTGTCTCCTGTGAGAAGACGTCGATAGAATTTTTCTTATAGGCCGCCATCAGTTCCCGTACCTCGTCGAGGAGCTGTCTCATGCTCTCCATGTCATGGGGCTTGCCTGGCTCGGTCTGGGACCAGATTTGATTGAACCGTTCCTGGAACGCCATCGCCTCGTTCACTAGATGATAGAAGTAGAGCTGATGGATCATCGCCAGCACCGTAGAGGTCACGTTGGAATCGTCCTCAAACTGCTTCTGCGCCTCAAGGATATCCTCACGGATGCTCGACATTTCGTTATCCAGCACGGATGCCGCTTCGGCCGCGGTCTGCAGCCGCTTGCGGATGTTCTCCGGAAGGCTCTCCCGGTACTTATAGCTAAGCGAATGCTCGATCGTCGCCCAGAAATTCATCGCCAGCGTGCGGATCTGAATCTCCGCCAGCACCGGTTTTTGACCAAGCGCCGTCTGAACCGGGTACTCCACGATCATATGAAAACTGCGGTAGCCGCTTTCTTTATAATTCGTAATATAATCCTTTTCATACAGCACCGTCAGATCCTTCCGCTTGCGGATATATTCGGCCACGCGGCGGATATCCTCGACGAACTGGCACATGATCCGGATGCCGGCGATATCCTCGATCCCTTGCTCCAATTGGTCCATTGGAACGCTAAGCCGCTTCGCCTTGTCCAGAATGCTCGATATTTTCTTGACGCGTCCGGTCACGAACTCGATCGGGGCATATTCCTCTCTCTTCTTCAGTTCCGCACGCATCGTCTTGAATTTGACCTTCAGTTCCTCAACGGTTTGTTCATACGGTAGTAGAAACAATCCCCAATCTCTGCCGTCCATTCACATGCCTCCTGTCTGTCTCCCTCAGTGATGGTCTGCCCCCACAGCCTCGGAGATATGGGCAAAGCCGTCACGACGCAAAAGCTCTCTCAGCCCGGCGTTGATTTTCCGGTTGATTTCGGGTCCTTCATATATAAGGGCAGTATAAATTTCCACCAGGCTTGCACCTGCCCTGATCTTCTCATAAGCATCTTCAGCCGTAAAAATGCCGCCGGAACCGATAATCGGCAGCTTGCCGCCCGTCTGGCGGTATACCCGGGATACGACCTCCGTGGAACGGATACGCAGCGGTTTGCCGCTAAGTCCACCGGTTTCCTTGGCATTCGGATGGCTCAGCCCTTCCCGCCCGATCGTGGTGTTCGTGGCGATAATGCCGGAGATCCCGCTCGGAGCCAGCGCGTCGACCATTTCTTCCAGCTCGCCGTCGCTCACATCAGGCGCAATTTTCACCAGAATATGCTTGGACTCTCCGTGATTGGCGGCTTGTGCCCGCATCTCTTCCATAATATGCCGGACCAATGTCGAAAGTTCGCTGCCGTACTGCAGATTGCGCAAATCCGGCGTGTTCGGCGAACTGATGTTAACCACAAAAAAATCCCCGTACGGATACAGGGTACGCAGGCATTCCTGATAATCCTTATAGGCTTCCTCGTTCGGAGTTACTTTATTTTTGCCGATGTTCACGGCGACCGGGATTCTGCGGTCCTTGACAGCCGCCAGCCGCTTGGCCATGGCCTCCGCTCCCTCGTTGTTGAATCCCATCCGGTTCACAAGCGCCTCGTCGGGCGGAAGGCGAAACAGGCGGGGCTGCTCGTTGCCCGGCTGTCCCTTCGGCGTCACCGTGCCAACCTCCATAAAGCCAAAGCCGATGGAAGAAAAACCGTCGACCGCTGCCGCATTCTTGTCCAATCCTGCTGCAAGTCCAACCGGTGTCGGAAAATGTATGCCGAACAGATCCACTGCGAGGTCTGCCGTCTCGTTCACGCCGTACATGCTTCGCAGTAGGCCCGTTCCTCCCGGAAACGCGCCCGCGGAATGAAGTCCGCCGATGACCAAATGGTGAGCTTTCTCCGGATCCATTTTAAAAAATATCGGTTTTGCCAAATTTCGGTACAGCACCAGCCAATCTTCCTCTCCATGCACATTGTTGTCTCTATCCTTCAGTTTATCCTTAATCGGTATAAAAATAAAGTTTTTTGCCTGATCGAACCGGCTGGCTCCAAGCCCTTCCCCTGCTGGTATTTTACATTGAAAGCCATTACAATGAGGGTAAGATTGAATCTGATTAGGAAAGAAGGTAGAACGTCATGGCAACCAAGCGCAAACCGCCGACGCTTCAGCAGAAGAAGGACGAAGTCAACCGGAGGGCGTTGCTTTGGGTCGGGATCGGCCTGCTTTTGCTCATTCTGCTCATTTCGGTTCTGATTATTTTCAACGTGTAAATTTTTAAAATTCTATAATCTAACGCATTTTCGTTTGGGACAAGCCTTTCTGCCAGGGCTGCGGTTCACAGCCAGTGATACGTCTGATGGGGGTTCGTCTGATCCTGCTTCGGCTTCGTAAGGAATCTTTCCTTCGGCACGAGCGGCAGATCAGGCAGACCCCCCTTGCTGATGAGTACAGGGGTGCCTAACGGCACGAGATCAAAAAGCTCCTCAATGTCCGCCCTGCTCATGCGGATGCAGCCTTTGGATTCGTCCTTGCCCACGCTGTCCGGTTCGTCCGTGCCGTGAATCGCGTAATTCGTGTCCGACAGCTGCATGCCCCTGCTTCCAAATTCGCCGTCATCCCGGCCGTTCGGATTCATCACCTTGATCGAAATTTTGTATTTTCCCTCCGGCGTACGCTCTCCCCCCAGTCCAACCTGATAACTGCGAATGAGCTTATCCCCGCTGACTACGGCCAGACGGTGCGCCGCTTTATCGACGATAATTTCGAGCCGCTCCTGCAAAAAGGGCTCCTGCCCCCATGTTGAAGCAAACGGAGACGACGGCGTATTGGCACCGGATGCCGTTTCACCGCTCCCGCCTTCTTGTCCCTTAGAGGAACTTCCGCCGGATTGCATCCATTCGGCCATCGGGGCAAACGCCTCCTGCATGCGCGGCGTCCGACCCGAAACCCAATTTTCCGGAAACGGCCGCGTCAGATCGTTCACGGACTTCGGCAGGGCTCCGTTCTTGTCCCGGTAGGCAGCCATGGCGCTGTACAGCAAAGCCAGCTCCTCCTGCTCCAGGGTCCATTTCGCGGCAGCGGACTGCAATGCTTCCTGATCCTCAGGTTTGCATGCGCAGTCTTTGGCGTTATAGGACTGATAGGTCATCTTTCCTTTCCCGCCGGAAAGCATCGTATAAGAGACTGGCAGATCGCGCGACCACAGCAGCCATTTTCCCTGCCGTTTCATGGTCAGGACCGCCAAGCGGTTCCTGGATTTCTGCGCGATTGACATTTCATCCGCTAGCAGGTGCGCCTTGCCGTCCCCATCGTCCTCGCCCAGTGCGGTAAACACCGTACCGGATGCAGGCTGTCCGGCTTCTTCCGCAGCCCCCTCGCCTTTACCCGTACCCTTTTTCTCCGGCATATCACCTGCTGCTGCAGCCGCCTGCACTTCTTCCCCGGGGTTCGCCGATTCTTCGGCAAGGCTCTGCCGCTGCGGCGACTCCACCGAAGGAATCAGCACCAGAATGAGAATCATCAAGGCAACCGCCGCCCGGCGGATCCGCCGCCGCTTCCGCTCCGCATCCTCAGCCTGCTTCAGCAGCTTCTGTTCGTATTCCAGCCAAATATCCGAAGGCACCCGGCTCGTTTCAAAGGCTTCATAAATTCCGCCCGACTGGTTAAAGCAGTAGTTGGCTTTCCCCTGCTGCCCGCTTTTTTCATATTCCTTCCCCAGCAAATACCATCCCATTTTATTGTCCGGATGCATCTGAACGTATTTTTTGAGATAGAGCGAATTCTTCAACGGTAACCTCCATGCGCAAATGTTCTTTCTATTTATATCGGCACGCGGAAAACAAAAAAACATCCCCCTCGAGGCCTATTCGGCCGGGGGATGCTTTCAGACATAGGCGTATGCAGCGATGCTTCAGCCTTCTTTATGAAAAGGGCAGTCCGCGATCTTAATGGAATCGGTCGGGCAGCCGTCAACGGCATCCTGCAGGTCATCGTACATCTCTTCAGGAATTTCGGTGTTGCCTGTGTTGTCGTCGCCGCCGTACACGACTCCCGCCAGCCCCTCATCGTCGTAATCGTAAATATCCGGAGCGGTTGCGCCGCAGGCGCCGCACGCGATGCAGGTATCTTTCTCAACCCAAGTATATTTGGCCATGGCTCTCCTCTACCTTTCTATTTATCTATATAAATGATCTATCCAAAAAAACGAAATGTTCTCCACTATAGCAGCAAAACCATATTTCTATGGTAACGCAAATTTCACCGTCTCTTCAATGACAAAAATCACATATTTTCGTTTCGTGACTTTCGCCCTAGCCCCCTACGGAAGATCCTCGTCGCGCTTATCGGCAAAATCCATCTGCAGCGACGTTCCCCGCACCCGATGGTTGCGCAGCAGCGCCGACGGATCGTCGCCGAGCATCCCCGCGGTAACGACGGCGTTCTCCCCGAACTTGTTCCGCAGCTCGTCCATGATCTTCGTCAGGTTTTCCTTCTTCGGCTGCTTCTCATAGCTGAACAGATCAAGCTGGATCGCCGATTCCTCCTTCGGCACCAAATGCTGAAGCGTCACGCCGAGCAGCCTGACCGGCTTGTCCCAGCTCCAATGCTCCGCATACAGCTTGCGTGCCGCCTCGTAGATGTCCTCGGCATTTTCGGTCGGGGCAGGCAGCACGCGGGCACGCGTGATCGTCTTCATGTCCGGCGTCCGGATCGTGATCTGCACCCCGCCTGCAACCAGTTCCTTCCTTCTTAAGCGCCGGGCTACCTGATCGCTTAAATTGAGCAGCACCCGGTTGACATCTTCCTTGGCGCTGATGTCGTGAGGCAGCGTCGTGGTATGCCCGACCGATTTGCTCTGCTCCCGATCCTCCACCACCGGAGAATGGTCAATGCCGTTCGCCGCCTGCTTCATCCAGGCTCCCACGACCCCGAACACGCGGATCAGCGCTTCTTCGTCCGTACGCGCCAGCTGGCCGATCGTATGGATGCCGATTTTGCGCAGCTTCTCCGCCGTTTTGCCGCCGATCCCGAACAGCTCGCCGCAGGGCTTGTTCCACAGCACGTTCGGCACATCGCGGATGCGAAGGACCGAGATGCCGTTCGGCTTTTTCATATCGGAGCCCATCTTGGCCAGCAGCTTGTTCGGGGCGATCCCGATAGAGCACGGCAGCCCGAGCTCCTCATAGATCCGCCGCTGGATTTCCTCAGCGATGTGCTGGGGCGTCCCGAACTGCTTCGATCCGGTAATATCGAGATAGCATTCGTCAATCGAAGTCGCCTGCATCAGCGGCGTATAGGAATAGGCGATTCTCATAAACGCCTTGGAGTATTTGCGGTATAAATCAAAATCAGGCTTGATGACGATCAGCTCCGGGCACAGCTTCAGCGCCCGGGTGACCAGCATGCCTGTTGAAATGCCCCGTTTCCGCGCAGCATAGGAACAAGTAACGATAATTCCCTTACGCAGCTCCATGCTCCCTGCAACCGCGGTGGGCATGCCCCGGTATTTCTCCGGCTCCTCCGCCTCATGGACGGAGCAATAAAACGCGTTCATATCGACATGCAGAATGACCCTTCCATTCTGCGGATAATAGGCATCAACGCTTGGCTTGTCCATCTTTCTCACCCTTACCAAATTCATAAATCCAGCATACCCCTCGCCAGAAACGAGGTCAAGAACCCTGGGAACCTACTTGCACGAGGAATTCTTTGTTACATTCCCGCGTAAAAATGATATAATAATGAATTATACAAATGACGTAGTGATCATTCCAAGACTTCCAAAGGAGGACTCCCATGTCTAAGTCCATTTCCATCTTCGATACGACCCTGCGGGACGGCACCCAAGGCGAAGGTGTCAGCTTGTCCGCCGACGATAAACTGAAGATTGCCAAGAAGCTCGATGAGCTTGGCGTACAATATATTGAAGGTGGCATTCCGGGAAGCAACAGCAAGGACATCGAGTTTTTTAAAAGGGTTCAGCAGCTGGGCCTGAGCGCCAAAATCACCGCTTTCGGCAGCACGCGCCGTAAAGACAGCAAAGCTGAGCAGGACGGAAACTTAAAGCGCATTCTAGAATCCGGTGTACAGGCCGCCACGCTCGTCGGCAAATCCTGGGACTTCCATGTCCATACAGCGCTGCAGACCACGCTGGATGAGAACCTGGCCATGATTTACGACTCGATCGCCTTTTTGAAGCAGCAGGGGCTTGAAGTCATTTTTGACGCCGAGCACTTCTTCGACGGCTATAAGAACAATGCGGATTATGCCGTGTCCGTGCTGAAGAAAGCCAAGGAAGCTGGCGCCGATTGGCTGGTGATGTGCGACACGAACGGCGGAACCCTCCCGCACGAAATCCACGGGATCGTCACCAGCCTGACATCGCTTATCCCTCAGGCCCAATTCGGCATCCATACGCATAATGACTGCGAGCTCGCCGTGGCCAACACGCTCAGCGCGGTGGAAGCCGGCGCCCGCCAGGTTCAGGGAACGATCAACGGCTACGGCGAACGCTGCGGCAACGCGAATCTCTGCTCTATCATTCCGAACCTGGAGCTCAAGCTCGGTTACGAGTGCATCGGGGAAGATCGCCTGAAGCAGCTGACCAACACCGCCCGCTTCGTCAGCGAAATCGCCAACGTCAACATGCCGGTGAACCAGCCGTATGTCGGTAACGCGGCATTCGCCCACAAAGGCGGAATCCACGTCTCCGCCATTCTTCGCGACTCGCGCACGTACGAGCATATCGTGCCCGAGCTCGTCGGCAACAAGCAGCGAGTGCTGGTGTCGGAGCTGGCCGGCCAGAGCAATATCGTGTCCAAGGCGCAGGATATGGGCCTGGACTTCGACTCCACGAGCGAGCATTCGCGCAAAGTGATCGAGAAGATCAAGGATCTCGAGCACCAGGGCTATCAGTTCGAAGCGGCAGACGCGTCCCTGGAGCTGCTCCTGCGCGAAGCCGGCGGCGAAATGAAGGAGCTGTTCACCTTTGAATCCTTCAAAATGCTGGTAGAGAAAACCGCCGGCAGAGCCGTCGTTTCCGAGGCGTTCGTCAAGCTGAACGTCGCCGGCAACAACGTCTATACTGCGGCTGAGGGCAACGGTCCGGTCAATGCGCTTGACAATGCGCTGCGGAAGGCGCTTGTGCAGTACTTCCCGGCAATCAAGGAAATGCACCTGTCCGACTATAAGGTCCGCGTGCTCGATGAGAAGGATGCGACCGCGGCCAAGGTTCGCGTATTGATCGAATCCCGCAACATCAACCAGTCCTGGAACACCGTCGGCGTGTCCGAGAACGTCATCGAGGCGAGCTGGGAGGCGCTGGTCGACAGTATGCGCTACGCCCTGCTGGGACAGATTCTTCAGACATCGGAACCTGAAGCGGCTTCACCGTCGCAAGGGCTGGTCAATCACTAAACCATTCATATCAGCTTAACTGAAGCAGACCGTCCGGGAGCTATCCTGGACGGTCTTTTATGTTCTACAACAAATTCACAAAAAAAAGAAGACCTCCGTTCACGCGGCGGGTCTTCCATTCAACCTAAACTAAGACTCGATTAGATGCTTGATCTTCTTCTCCAGATCCTTGGACGGCAGAATGCCCAGGATCACATCCTGCACGACGCCGTTTTTGTCGATCAGCACGTTCGTCGGGAACACGGCTCCTTTGTACTGGTCGTAAATCGTTCCTTTCAGGTCCAGCATGACCGGAAAATTCACGTCGTATTTCTCGACAAAGCTTTTGGCGTTTTTCTTGTTGTCGTATTTGGTGACATTGATGCCGTAAATATTCAGGTCATCCTTGTATTTCTCCGCCAAGGCATGCAGCTCGGGCGCTTCCTGCTGGCACGGATCGCACCAGGAAGCCCAAAAATTCACCAGAATAGCCTTGTCCTGCGCCCCGCCGACACGGTATTCCTTCCCGTCGAGTCCCGTGGCCGTGAAGGCCGGTGCCAGATATCCCGCTTGCGGCTTCGTTTCGGTCGGCATCGGCTTCTCTTGCTGAAAGGCAGCCTGGATTTTGTCGCCTGCACTTTGGTAAACTACAACACCCGCCAGCACCAAAAAGGCCAGCAGAATATACAAATTACGTTTCATTGATGTCGTCCCTTTTTTTCATAAAGTGGTATCCCTTATATTTTACCCTCTTTTCACGGGAACTTACAAATGAACTGCAAAATTTTTCCCAACGACCTATTTGGCTGGCTCACAATACGGTCTGCCGAGCAAGTACCTTGCGGTTGTACGGTCATCCCGCTACACTTGACATGATATGAACGCACAAAAAAAAAGAGCCCCTGCCAAATGCAGAGGCCAAAGTGAGAGGGGAGAATACGGTTGACAGAGCTTCACGTACACGACGAAGAAATATGGCTGGATGCTGCTTGCGCCCACGGATTGGCGGAGCAGCTATTTCTTCATCGGCCTTATGAAGCCTGCGGTGTACTGCGGGGTAATGCTGCAGCGGGCGGCATGCGAATCGAGACGTTGATCCCGATCCGCAACGTAGCGCCTGACCCGCTGCACCGCTTCGCCCTGGATCCCGAGGCGTGGGTCCAGCAGTGTCTGAACCCTTCGGGACTGCTCGGAATCTTTCACACGCATCCACACACCGTTCCCGCTCCGTCCGAGGAGGATTTGCGTCAGCTCCCGCTTTTCGGAGATTTGCTCCGTATCTACTTGATCAGCTCCCCCGACCAATCGGGATCTTCCATCCTGACCCAGGCTTACTTCATTGAACGATCAGCGGCGGGCGATTTTCATCTCCGCCCGGCCCGGTTACGCATGGCTTAGATAGGCGTACAGGTCGCCCAGCGTCTCCACCTGTCTCCTGCGCGATATGTCCCGCAGGTACATAACCCACAGCTTTGCGGTCATCTTGGCATCCTCCAAAGCGTGATGCCTTCCCTCGATCGGAATATTTTTCGCCATCAGCAGGTCGTCCAGCGCAAAGCTCGCGCGCTGCGGCTCCAGCCAGCGGGCAATCATCATCGTGTCGATCACCCGGTGGCTGAGGTTCACCTTCGAGGTTTTCCACAGTGCCGCATTCAAAAAGGATTTGTCATGGGCGCTCGCATGGGCGACCAGCACCCTTCCCCCAACGAAATTCATGAATCCGTGCAGACCGTCCATCAGCGGCGGCGCTTCGTTGATCATCGCCTGCGTAATCCCCGTCAATCCGGTAATGTGGGACGGCACCGGGCGTTTGCATTGAACGAGGCTGTAGAACGACTCATCCTCTTTGATTTCGCCGCCTTTGACCCGGAGCGCCCCGATCGACAAAATTTCATCGCCCTGCTGAACGTTAAATCCCGTCGTCTCCAGATCAAACACGACGGTTTCCAGCTCGCTGAGCGGAGTATGCAGAACCTCCGGCCGCCGTTGTTCTCTCATCAGCGAGCGGATAAACGCCATCTGCTGTGCGGAGGATCCTCCCATCACTGAAGCAATCGCAGAAGGCATGCCTCCCTGCCGAAGCAGGCTCCAGAACCCGCTGTTCCCCCGCTCCGGCGTCTTCATGGTCTTCTCCTCTCCGCGAAACGGAGCTGACGCTGCAGCGCCCGGTGTGTCCGCCTGACGACGGTCAGGCTTTCGCGAAGCTCATACATCAGCGGCCTTTTCTTGAGCTCCTTCTGCGGAATGTATCCGCTGCTCATGAAGATGCCCCTTTCTTCGCGGTGGGGGGCGGTCGACCTCAGCATCAAGGCGGTAAGAAAGGCGCGCTGCACGTTCTCCAGCAGCATGTTGCCCCCGTCCAGCACCATCAGCCTCTCCAGCCTTTTCAGCGTGGATGATTCCTTAACTCCCTGCTGGAGGGCCATATATCGGACGCTGTTGACGATCGGGATGTACACCCCGTATTTCACGTCAAAATCTCCGGCATGTTCCCCAAACCGTTCGGTAACGACCTGGCCGAGCAGATTTAGCGTTGCTTTATGTCTGACCGTATTCCGCAGAATCGCGATCGCCAGTTCCGGCGTCTCATCGAGACATTTTCCGAAAAAAGCCTTCCACGACTCAGAAAGTGTGCGATCACCAGAAATATAGCGCATATCTGTAGCGATAATCAGGTAGCGAACCGGTTCCCAGCTGAAGTCATTGCGCCAGCGGGAGAGCTGCGTTTTCCAACCCTCCAGCGTTTTGCGCCACAGCGGCTCGGAACACATGACTTTCCCCTTGCATTTTTCATAGCCCAAATATTCAAACAGGTCCGACAGCCGTTGACCGAAGATTTGAAAGTAAGCTTCCTTATATGCATCCGGCTCGTCGCTGATAATAAGGCCGTTATCCTGATCGCTCCACAGCGTCGACTCCCTACGGCCCGCACTGCCGAATACGACGAAGGCGTAGGAGACGGGAGGCAGGCCGTAACCGGCCTCCTCCAGTTCCCGCTCGCAGATGTCGACGGCTCTGGCCGCGATCAAATCATGCATTTCATTGACGAGTGCAGACCAGGCCCCGATCGGCATGTCAGCGAACATTTCCTGAAGCTGTTCCTGGCAGTCCAGCCGCCGACTCCGAAGCTCTTCACGCGAGTTCGCATAAGCGATCGTACCGAGGTCCAGATCACATGATTCCGACTTCAGCGGTTCCATACGGTTCACCCCCTCCATGGTGAATTATATTCATTCATATTTCTTTAGACTTAGGTAAAGGACTCGTTGGTTCCCGCAGATGGCTTAGGAGCCGATGCGGAAGACGCCGATGGTCTGATCTCGGAATCAACGAGCAGTCTCATTTGCTCCGGATAGCCGTAAGTGCCGTGTTCGCTGATGTCCAGACCCATCATTTCTTCTTCTTCGGTAACGCGAATTCCCATCGTTGCTTTCATAATAGCGATGACGATGAAGGAGATCACGAGAACGAATACGAACGCCCCGAGGACACCCAGCACTTGAACGCCCAGCTGCGAGAATCCACCGCCATAGAACAGTCCGGGTTTTCCGACGCCAGTAATCTCAACAAGCTTCGGCGTTGCAAACAACCCTGTGGAAACGGCACCCCAAATCCCGGCAATACCGTGTACGGAAAAAGCGTAAATCGGATCGTCAAGGCCCGCTCTCTCAAACCATTGAGCCGTGAAGAAGGTAATGATACCGGCAACCGCACCGATCACGATCGCTGCCCACGCATCCACGAATGCACAAGAACCGGTGATAGCAACGAGAGCGGCCAAAACGCCGTTCAGCATGCTAGGGATATCGGCTTTGCCGAATATTGCCCAGGAAATCAGCAGGGCGGCAACAGCACCGGCAGCTACAGCCAGGTTGGTGGTTAAGGCCACATATCCGAAAAATCCGTCCATCAGCGGTGTCAGCGCACTGCCAGGGTTAAAACCGAACCAGCCGATCCACAGAATAAACACGCCAAGTACCGATAATACCTGATTGTGACCCGGAATGCTGTTAGGCTTGCCGTCCTTGTTGTATTTGCCAAGGCGCGGCTTCAGCATGTAAGTGATGACCAGGGCTGCGGTCGCACCTGTCAGATGCACGACGGTCGATCCGGCGTAGTCCTGCATACCCAATTGGCCCAACCAGCCTCCGCCCCATACCCAGTGGGCAACAACCGGGTAAATCACGATCATAAAAATGGTTCCAAATACGATATATACGCTTAATTTAGCGCGTTCCGCCATACCGCCGCAGGCAATGGCCAGCGATACGGCCGCAAAGGACAGCTGGAACAAAAACTTGACCGTCAGCGACGCATCCGATGCGGATAAGGAATCAAAGGACGCTGCCATGGAATCGCCGGTCAGGAAAAATCCCGTCGTTCCGAATAAACTGTTCCCATTGCCGAACCCAAGGCCAAAACCGACTGCCCAGAAAACGACGATGGCAATTCCGAGTGTCAGTACGGTCTTCCCTGCGATATGACCCGCGTTCTTCATCCGTACCGTACCGGCTTCCAAAAGCGCGAAACCCGCCTGCATAAAAAACACGAGCATAGCAGCCATAAATACGAAGAAGGTGTTCAACCCAGCCTGTAGTTGAACGTTGGTCGCCCCGTCATCGGCTGCAAAAACCGTTACGGGAAACGTCAACAATGTAAGCATTAATAACATGATTCCTAACCATTTTCTTTTCATGTACCCCATTCCCCCAATGTCAATATTTCTAACACAATGTGAAATTCTTAATGACATTATAAGCCGATAGTCCTGAAATTGACAAGATATTTTTTGAAAATACTGAAAAAATGTTTCTGATGTAATATTAACTTACAATGTCAGCTTTACAGGAAAAGCATGACGTTTGACTGTACGGTTCGGATTCATGTATCATAATTTAAGTAATATAATATGGAAACGAGCATTCGTTTAATTTCCTGCGAGGTGATATAGGATGGGGATATGATACTGTATCGGATCGGTGAATTAGCTAAGGCTGGTGGTGTCAGCGAGCGTACAATTGATTATTACACCAAGCTGGGATTGATTTTTCCAGAGAAGCGCACGCTTAAGAATTACCGTTTGTACAGCCATGAAACCTTGGTCCGGCTTAAACGTATTAATGAATTGAAACAAGAGAAATATAGTTTGGATGAGATTAAAGAGATGCTTGAGAAGTGGGATTCGGTTCCGGAAGAGAAGCAGGTGTCCGACAAGCTGTCTCACCTCGAGCTTCATATGCAGCAGCTGCAGCGCGAAGTGAAGGAACTCGAACCGCTGATTAAGCAAATGAAGCCAAGCCATGCGCGGCTGGTGCTGCTGAATCTCCTCCCGCAAGGTGCGGCGTGCATCGAGGCCATTCGCCTCTTCCTTGAACAGCACGGCCCAACCCTCTAGTTTCCCGCAAAATAAAGCAGGAGGTATGGAAATGTATTTCGACGGAATGTATATACTTATCATTATTGCATTTCTGTTTTCGCTCTGGGCACAGTTTCGAGTTCAGGGTACCTTCAAGAAGTGGTCCACGGTTCAGGCGAACAGCGGCATGACCGGATATGACGCGGCCCGGCACATGCTGGATACCCACGGGCTGCATGACGTGCCGATCGAACCGGTACGCGGAGCCCTCTCCGACCACTACGACCCGATTAACCGCGTCGTCCGCCTGTCGGAACCGGTATATTACGAGAGCTCCATCTCGGCGATTTCCGTTGCTTGTCACGAGATCGGCCACGCCATTCAGCATAAGGAGCACTATCCGATGCTGGTACTGCGCCACCGGATTTTCCCGATCGTCAACTTTGCATCTGGACTTGCTCCGATCCTTCTGATTGCCGGTTTCCTTTTCCAATGGCTTGGACTGATCGGACTCGGCATTATCTTCTTCTCCGTTGCGGTTGCTTTCCAGCTGATCACGCTGCCAGTCGAATTTAACGCAAGTAACCGGGCCCGCGAGATTATGGTTTCGGAAGGATACATCACGAACGAAGAAGAACGGGGCGTGGCCAAGGTGCTGAACTCCGCAGCCCTGACCTATGTTGCAGCGGCGCTGGTTTCCCTGCTCGAACTGCTCCGGTACATTTTGATCTTTACGAACAGCAACAACCGTGACTAATACAAACAAGTATGTAAATATCCGGCTTCAAATATAAAAATACCCCGTGTCGTTTAACCGACCGGGGTATTTTTATTGTTCTGGTGTAAGCCGAAATATTTAAGCAGAAAGGTGCGGAAAGACTGGGCCACCAGAGGAAGCTTATCGTCCGAACGATGAATCAGCCCGATCGTGCGGGTGACTTTCGGCTCCGAAATTTTAACGCGTGCCGGCTGCAGCGGATTGGTCTGGAACAAGGCCAGCTCCGGCAGGATGCTGACACCCATGCCAGCGGCCACCAGTCCGCGGATCGTGTCGGTCTCCTCACCTTCGAAGGCGATCTTCGGCGTAAAGCCCGCCTCGAGGCAAGCATGCCAGACAATCGGCCGCAAAGAATAGCCTTTACTGAAGAGAACGAATTTCTCATCCTTCAGCTCGACGAGCTTGATGCTCTCCTTCTCGGCCAACGGATGGTTCGGCGGCAGAATCGCATACAGCTCTTCGGTCAGGATCACTTCACCTTCCACATGTTCATGCTTTTCCGGGAAAGGAGAAATGAAGGCCAAATCGACTTCCGCCGAGATTACATCACGGATCAAGGACGGGAACATCCCCTGCTTGAAACGGAATTTCACGTTCGGATACCGGCGTTTAAATTCGGCCACCACGGAAGGGATCAAATGAATCCCCAGGCTGTGCGGAAATCCGATACGAATTTCTCCCTGCTCCGGATCCAGAAATTCATGAACCTCCATGACCGCCTTATCCAAATCCTTCAGGATACCCTCCACCCGTTTGCAGAACAACTGCCCTACGGGGGTTAACTGCAGGTTTCTTCCTTTCTGCATGAATAAGTGGACTCCGAGTTCCTCCTCCAGCTGATGTATCTGCCGGCTCACCGCTGACTGGGCGACATGCAGCTCCTCTGCAGCCTGCGTGACATGCTCCTTCTGTGCTACCTTCAAAAAGTATTGCAACTGTCTTAATTCCACTACTTTCGCTCCATTCTGCTTATACGATACCTGTTCATCCGAGCTTGGCTAGCGGCGCCTTCTCAGCACCCTCGCCATCAGTCCATAAATAAAGAAACCGCCGATCAATCCGCCCATATGGGCCACCCAGTTGATGTTGGATTGTGAAACCCAGGTTACGACGACACCCACGATCAATATGCCGTACACGGTTTTCCGGGAGGCGTCGTCCATCCACTGCCGCTGAAGCAAAGCGATATACAGATAGGCGCCGTAAATGCCGTAAATCGCTCCTGAAGCGCCTATGGAGATCAGAATCTCTCCGGTACGGTTGTAATGAGCCACTGTCATCAAATTGCCCAGAATACCGCTTAACAAGTACAGCAGCCCGTATCGCCAAGAACCAAGCAGTCTCTCCAGAGGCGGGGCAAATACGAGCAGCGCGAAGCTGTTAAACAGCAAATGGGAAAAACCCGCATGCAAAAACATGGAGCTGACATATCTCCACCACTCATTATATTGATCGATGTTCGTCAGTGCTCCAAACCGGATCAGCGTTTCATTGTTGGTGGAGCCCCCGTTAAAGGCCATAATGAGAAACATCACCAGGTTGATGACAAAGAGCAGCGTCGTGATCGGGTAGTACTTCAAATAACTTTTCAGATTCTCATAACGTACAAATAACATGTTATCCTTCCTTCTATAACCGAGTAAACCGCCGACGAAATTGGACAATGCCTTTTTAAAAAGATTATAATGGACTTTGTCACGAATCACCAATTTTTGATAACCAGGAAGGAGATTTCATATGGCACAAGAACGTACCAATGCAGCTACATTCAAAGGCAATCCGATTACCCTCATTGGCCCGGAACTTCATGTGGGCGACGCCGCTCCGGATTTCAAGGTCAGCAAAAATTTGCTTGAAGAGGCTACTCTTAAGGATTATGCCGGTAAAATCAAATTAATTAGTGTCGTTCCTTCTCTTGATACGGGAGTATGTGACGCCCAAACGCGCCGTTTCAACGAAGAAGCCGCCGGCCTTGGCGACGACGTGATCGTGCTGACCATCAGCGCCGACCTTCCATTCGCCCAGGAACGCTGGTGTGCCGCTGCCGGAATCGACCGTGTCGTGACCCTTTCCGACCACAAGGAGATGTCGTTCGGCGACGCGTACGGTGTTCATATTAAGGAATTCCGTCTGGACATGCGCTCCATTTTCGTCGTGGACAAAAACGACAAGATTACATATGTCGAGTACCTGAAGGAAATGGCCGAGCATCCGAACTACGAAAATGCCGTAGCAGCCGTTAAAGAACTGCTGTAATTAAGCTTAAGCCGCCATGTTCCCATAAAAAGCGGGAGAAAGAGCTGATCTTTCTCCCGCTTTTTCCTTACTCATTGTGTTATTTTGTATTTAGCCAGTTTCTTATCCAATATGCCGAACAAGTTTAAAATAATCCGGTAATTATACCCCAGATCCCCCAGCGAGCCCCGGGAGGCGGAATACATATCAACAGCGGTGCGGACTGGACCAACCGATAGCACCGAAATGGTAATATCCACGGTACGGCCAAGCGAGGTTCTCTTCTCCAGCGTGATTTCCCCGACGGAAGACACCTCGTGCAGCACTTTGTAGCCAGGAATTTTTTTAAGTGTCGAGGAGATTTCCTCCCATGCCTTGTCTTTCGATAAATTGTAATAGCGCGTTTTCATTTTAGGATCCTTCGCGCGGTCGCTTGTTCCTTCTTGACTGCGAATGACCCCCACTAGAACTCTCTTTAGCGACAAGACCTTTCCTCCTTTATAGTAAACATCATCAATACTTAACAGTTTATCATTGTTACGGTCAGAACAAAAGAGTAAGTACGGATTGATGCCGGAGATTCAACAAAAAAACACCCCAATCCGGAAATAGAACCGGCTGGGATGTTCTCTATTCTGCACCATCATGGTCGCAATGGGTTCATCGACAAAATAAAAACCCGCCTATGCCGTCCGGTTAAATTGTCTTCTGAACCTGCTCTAGCAGGTGGGTGATCGCATAAGCGGTTTTGAAGTCCCCATGTCATATAGACAGGGCGTTTCAGCTGCGCTTCATATAGATCTCCCTCAGACATTATCATTGGTTCAAAACAACGATTAACCGTGGCGAACATCGCAGGATGTAGTCTTATTATAGACTGAAATCGTCAGCATGTAAACGAAATGGTAAAAATTTAGAAGAAAATTATCGCTTGCTGGCTTAGTTTCTTTTACCCGGCTCATCGCCATTTGAAACGCTTTCTTCGTACCATTCCTCTCTCTTGTCCGGATCGCCCTGCAAACTTACGGAATCATCTGCGTCAGCGGCTTCCTGCTGCGCCTCTTCTTCCTTCTGTTTGAGCCGCTCCGCTTGCTCCTGCATCTTCATGTAGGTGCCGTAGAAGTTGAAAAACGCCCACAATGCGATGACGCTACCGCCAAAGAAGAAGATCAGCGCAGGATACTTAGACCCGATAAACAGGACGACCGCACTCCCGAGCACGGTAGCAAGCACCCGGAAAGGGCGGATGATCGTAATCAGAATCGCGTTCTTCAAAATCTGTCCGATGGACATATGGTAATGAACGATCATCGAGAAAAAGTTGAACATCGACAGGAACAGAACGATCAGCAGGATCAGCATCACAATCCCGATCAGCTGCATATTGCGGAACTGGGTCATATAGACCGTATAATCCACCATCATAATAACCAGCAGCAGCACGTAGAAAATGCCGCCGACCATGCTTTGTTTGTAGTTTTCCTTGTACGCTCTGAAATAGGTGCTGAAAATTTTAATATCGGTATCGCCCATCACCCATTTACGTACCACTGCAAACAGCGCCGCCGTTGCAGGGAACAATGTAAACGGTGCCACGATTCCCATAGCCCAGTTCATCTGCAGCGACTCGTTAGCCCCCGTTACCAACAGCTTCGTTACGAGAAAAAAGAAGAACGGGATCGAACACAGCATCCACAAGATATTGCTGTAAGCTATCCGGGTAATCCACTCTGTAATTTTGTAAATTCCACCCATTGCACCTTTGAATTCCAAGTAAAAGTCTCCTCCTCCACTAACATGCCTGTACCTTAATAATACCGCATTAGGGACATACATTGCCAGAGCCTAATTTCCGGCATCTGGGTGTTGGTCTATACATGCGGGCGAAAACCGTCATAAGATACACCGTAATCCAAAAGAGTTCAACTTTTTGAAGGAGGTTATGTTCAATGTCTCACGCTGTAGGCGGAGTTGGTTATGGTTACGGTCATGGCCTTTGGGGTTCCACAGGCGCCATTCTGGTGCTGTTCATCCTGCTCGTTATCATCACTCGCGCATTCATCTGGTAATTTGATGATATGAAAAAAGAGGCGAAGTGCACGCGGCACTTCGCCTCTTTGTTATGTTCTTACTTCTCGTAAGAATCTTCGCGTTTCGTAGTACGGCGTCCCTCGCTGCTGCTGGTCCGCGGTTTACGGTCGCCGCGGTACGAATCCCCGCGTCCGCTGTAGCTCTTGCTGTAACCTCCGCGTCCGTCGCCGCGGTCACGGTTATACCCTCCGCCGCTGCGGCTGCCACTGCTGCCGCCGCGATAGCCGCCGGACGGTTTGCGTCCGCTGCGCAGGTCTGGCTTGCCGCTGTGACGGCGCTTGACGCGGATCGGGTCTTCCGGCGTCAGCTGGATATCCGAATCCTTCTTCTCGCCTGTCAGCATCTTCAATGCCGCAGACAGCAGCTGCACGGAGTCGTACTGCTCCAGCAGTTGGATGGCTAGTCCTTTGTATTCGTTCAATTCGCCCTTCTCCACGGTTTCAAGCAATCTTTCTGCTGTCACGCGCTGTTTGCCTTCGATGGCTTCGGCCAGCGTAGGGAGCGGCTTGCGCGGAATACGGTGGCGGGTTACGCGTTCGATCAGGTGCAGATGGTCCATTTCGCGCGGAGTAACGAAGGTCCACGCGGTTCCTTCTTTCCCGGCACGGCCGGTACGTCCGATCCGGTGCACGTAGCTTTCCGGATCCTGAGGAAGGTCAAAGTTCACGACATGGGTAACGCCGGATACGTCCAGGCCGCGGGCCGCAACGTCCGTAGCTACCAGCACGTCGATGCTTCCGTCACGGAATTTGCGCATCACGGTGTCGCGCTGGTTCTGGGACAGGTCGCCGTGCAGGCCGTCCGCGGAATATCCGCGCTTCTGCAGGGCTTCGGCCAGCTCGTCGACACGGCGCTTCGTACGTCCGAAAACGATGGCAAGCTCCGGAGATTCCATATCGATCAAGCGGCTGAGCGCTTCAAACTTCTGGCGTTCCGGCACTTCGATATAAGCCTGGTCGATCAGAGGTGCGCTGACTTGTTTCGGAATAACGGAAACATGCTCCGGATTTTTCAAAAATTGCTGAGCCAGCTTCTGAATGTTCGGCGGCATCGTCGCGGAGAACAGCATCGTTTGGCGTTCTTCCGGCACCAGCTTCAGGATCGTTTGGATGTCTTCCATGAAGCCCATATCCAGCATTTCGTCGGCTTCGTCCAAAATGACGGTTTCGACGTCGTCCAGGCGGATCGTTTTGCGGTTAATGTGGTCAAGCAAACGGCCTGGCGTACCGATAATAATTTGAGGCTTCTTCTTTAGCGCCCGGATCTGGCGTCCGATGTCTTGACCGCCGTAAATCGGCAGCGAGCCAATTCCTTTGAAACGGGTCAATTTTCCGATTTCCTCTGCGACCTGAATCGCAAGCTCACGGGTAGGTGTCATAATGAGGGCGACGATTTTATCCGTATCTTTGGAAATTTTATTAATCAGCGGAATACCAAAGGCAGCGGTTTTGCCTGTACCCGTCTGTGCTTGGCCAATCATGTCCCGTCCGCTCATTGCGATCGGAATGGATTGTGCCTGAATCGGTGTCGCTTCCTCAAATCCAAGCTCCGTAATGGCCTGCAATACCTTTGGTTCGAGGCCTAATTCTGCGAAATTTTTCAAATTTTTCATACTCCTTCTATAAAGTGGACATACCACAATCTTGTCTGTATTCTTAAGTAGCGGTAAACATTATATAGGGTAGCCAAACTTCGATCAAATTTTTCATGGCTTCGATTCTCTATAGCGTTTATCCGGGCAAACAAAACAGCCTACAGAATTTAGTAAACGGTAATTATTCTCCTGAAACAATGCAAAATAATACTATTGTACAACCGTACTCAAGAACATCTAATACATTATATCACAAACCAAATTACAAACACCAGTCAAGCTGAAACAACTTTCACTCGTCTTGCAGAAAATTACATAATGAGGTGATGAGCTTGGAGCTCAAAAATATTTGGAAGTATGTGGTTGTAGTCCTTGGTGCGGCTTTTATTGCCTGCGGGTTCAATTTATTCCTCGTACCGCTTCATTTGCTGAGCGGGGGCGTGTCGGGCCTATCCATGCTCGTGAATTATTTTACACCGATCAGTCTCAGCGTTCTTTATTTCGTGTTTAACATACCGATGCTTGTCGCCGGCTGGTTCCAGCTCGGCAAACGTTTCATAATTCTGAGTATTCTTTCGGTCGTCGCCACGACGTGGCTGATCGCGGTAGTCCCCGAAACGTCCCTCGTGTCCGATACGCTGCTGGCTGCGGTATTCGGCGGCGTCCTCGTCGGGATCGGGGCAGGCATCTCTTTCCGGGCCGGCGGCTCCTCCGGCGGGTTCGATATTATCGGGTCCATCGTTACGCGTTACCGCGACTTCCCGATCGGAAACATACTGGTGGCCATGAATGGAGTCGTCATCCTCGCAGCCGGTTACTTACAGGACAATTGGAACCTGGCGCTCGCCTCCATCGTTTCCATTTTCGTCACCGGCAAGGTCGTGGACATGATCCACGTCAGCCATTTCAAGGTCACTGTGTACATCATCACGAACGAGACGGATGCCCTTCTTCAACAGCTGCTGGAACGTCCGCGCGGCGTAACCAAGATCAAGACGCAGGGCGCTTTTTCCAATGTGGAAAAGGATATGCTGATGACCGTTACCACACGGTACGAATTGGCCGAGCTGAAGCGCATCATCAAGCAGACCGACCCGAAGGCGTTCGTCAACATTGTCGAGACCGTCGGGGTCATGGGTTCCTTCCGCAGAAGCTGATTTTTGTATGCGCTGTGTAAAAAAAACACCAAATGTGGTATATTAATAGTGCGCGCTTCCTACAATAGTTCCATGAGATTAGGATAGACCCGAATTTCCCAAAGCACCAAAACGCTTTTCCGATTCGCCTTGCGTTGGATCATCTGACTGTGAAGATTCGAAGGAGGAAAGGGTGATTTTTGTGGAAATGGAAATGGAAACGGTAAAGTTGTCCCAAATCGTCATGAAATGGTTCCCGGATATGATGCCATTCTTGAAGCAAAATGAACTGAATTCCCTCATTGTGCTGCGGGACGGACTTAGCATTCTGGAACAAGAAGATGCCATGGAGATCATCCAGTACAGCATCTGTGAACATCAGAGCTCCGCGCTGCTTCACTGATTTATAGCAAGTAGCAAGTGATTGAATAACATGCCATTCGCGAATGGCCGCTTTCGGCGGCAGCGCGGGTGGCATTTTTATTTGTCCTGAAGCGGCCACCGGGCAAGGGAACTGCAATTTTGTCAAAATGTTGGAAGTCGCTTTTCCTGCAAGTATTTAAGCATCACGGTGGCAACCCTACGGAAGAGGGAGACCGTTTGATTCCTAGCTGATCCGTTTAAGAAAAGGAAAGGCGCCCCAGATTCCAGCCGCGCAGCCTTCGCCAAATGATTACAAAGCTGTTGCACCAAACAGGAGGTCGTTCCGATATAATTGACATGTAAAGCCATTCAAGGGGAGAGAGTATTATGAATATTATTTGGGCGCTGCTGCTGTTGCTCGGCAGCAGTGCCGGTCATCCGCAGCAGGACAGCCATCATCCGTTAAGCCAATTGTTTCAGGCAACCGTTCATTCCGCAATGATCGCATCCCAACAAGACGTTCCGGTCAGCGCAGACCACCCGCCCGTCAAGGTAGATCCGCAGGTCACCGCCCCCAAAGTCAAAGGGATTTACGTTACCGCATACAGCGCCGGCGGTTCACGCATGAATCAGCTGCTGGATCTCATCGACAAAACCGATTTGAACGCCATGGTGGTCGACATCAAAGACGATGCAGGATACATAACCTATAAGACGGACAATGCCACGTTGAAGCAGATGGGCAAACCGGAGCCGTTCATTCCCGACATCAACCAGCTGATGCAGCGCCTGAACAAGCATAAGGTGTACCCTATTGCCCGGGTGGTCGTATTCAAAGATACGGTCCTTGCCAAGAAGCGGCCGGATCTATCGTTTAAAAATCCGGACGGAACCCTCTGGGAGAACGGCAAAGGCGACAGCTTCGTCAACCCGTACAGCAAGGAAGTATGGGATTACAACATCGCGATTGCCAAGGAAGCGGCCAAGCTTGGCTTTAAAGAAATTCAGTTCGATTATGTACGGTTCCCGGAAGGATTCGAGAAGCGGGCCGATACGCTGAAATACGTTAAGAACGATAAATCCCGCGTGGATACGGTCGCAGAGTTCGTCCAGTATGCCCGCAAGCAGCTGGCCCCTCTCGGCATTCGCGTGTCGGTGGACATCTTCGGTTATGCGGCGTCCGTTCCGGCAGCCGAAGGGATCGGTCAGGATTTCGGCAAAATCTCCGAAAACGTGGACGTCATCAGTCCGATGGTGTATCCGAGCCATTACACGACAGGCTGGTTCGGCGCCCAGGATCCGGACAAGGAGCCTTACAAGACGATCAAGGGCTCTATGGCCGATACGCACAAAAAGCTGGATCCGCTCAAAGACCGCAAGCCGATCATCCGCCCGTGGATTCAGGATTTTACCGCAAGCTGGCTCGGCAGCGGCCATTATGAGAAGTACGGCAAGCAACAGGTACAGGATCAGATTCGCGCCTTGAAAGACGCCGGCGTGGACGAATACTTGCTGTGGAACGCTTCGAACCGGTATTCCCAAGGCGTGGCCTACAAATAAGAGGTACCGTCTAGATCAAACGGCATGATTATAAACGCACTTCTTTATCCCGGCGGCTTTCGCCGGGTTTTATTTATTTGAACAGAGCCCTGTTCAAACCGGTGTGCCATGGTTTACAATAATAGTCTTGTCACCTTTATGTCAGAATTCAAGATATCTGTGAGGCTCATTTTATTATGAAAACAACCATGTCGCTCAAGCAAAAAACGATGCAGTTTCTCGTCATCCTGCTGCCGATTCTGGTCACGCAAATCGCGCTTTCTGCGATCACGTTTTTCGATACCAACATGTCCGGCCGGGCCAGCTCGACCGATCTTGCCGGTGTAGCGATCGGCACAAGTCTGTGGATCCCGCTCCAGACCGGTCTGAGCGGTATCCTGATGGGCATGACCCCGATCGTGTCGCATCTGGTCGGCGGCGGCAGCCGCAATAAAGTAGCGTATCACGTCGTGCAGGGCCTGTATCTCGCCATATTGCTGGCCCTTGTGATCCTTGGAATCGGCTCGCTGCTGCTTCCTGTTATTTTGGACGGGATGAACCTGGAAGGGAATGTCCGGGACATCGCTTTCCGCTTTTTGAGCTACCTGTCCATCGGCATCGTTCCGATGTTCGGTTATACCGTGCTGCGAAGCTATATCGATGCCCTGGGCCAGACCCGGATTTCGATGCTGATCACGCTGATCTCGCTGCCGATTAACGTCGGCTGCAATTACCTGCTGATCTTCGGCAACTGGGGCTTTCCCCGCTTGGGAGGCGCAGGGGCGGGAATCTCATCCGCCATCACTTATTGGTGCGTATTCCTGATCGCGATCCTGTTCATCCACCGGCTTCATCCGTTCACGGATTACGGCATTTTCCGGAAGTTGTACGGTGTATCGCTTTCCGTGTGGAAGGAGCTGCTGAAGATCGGGGTGCCGATCGGCTTCTCCATCTTTTTTGAAACCGGGGTATTCTCCGGCGTCACCCTGCTGATGAGCCGTTTCGACACGGTGACGATCGCAGCCCATCAGGCGGCGATGAATTTTGCGTCCACGCTCTATATGATTCCGCTCAGCATCAGCATGGCGCTCACCATTCTGGTCGGCTACGAAAACGGGGCGGGCCGGCTGCGGGACGCCAGACAATACAGCAGGCTCGGCATTTCCACCGCGGTGGGCCTTTCGCTGATTACCGCCGTCGTCCTGCTCGTAGCCGGACGTTATGTCGCCGGATTTTATTCAGAGGAAAGCCATGTGATTGAACTGATTCAGCATTTTCTGATCTATGCGATTTTCTTCCAAATCTCCGATGCGGTAGCCACCCCCGTTCAGGGCGTACTGCGCGGATATAAAGACGTCAATCCGGCATTCATCATTACGTTTATTTCGTATTGGGTCATCGGCCTGCCCGTGGGCTACCTTCTGGCCGAGTTCACCCCGCTTCAGGCCTATGGCTATTGGGTCGGCCTGATTACGGGACTCGCGGTCGGCGCGGCCCTTCTGCTCGGACGGCTCGTTAAGATCCAGCGGCGGTTCGCTGCCCCAAGCCGAGCGTAGCCGCCCGGGTTCCCCCGAGCGGTTACTGTAACTTGGCTGCGCAAGCGAAACCGGCATACCGCTCCTCCACTTTCGGCTCACAACAAAAAGGCGCTGCAGGGTTAAAACCCGCAGCGCCTTGTCTGTGTTACCGTTATGTTTATTGCGAAAGCCGTGAAGCGAGCTCATACAGCTCTCGGTTAAATTCCTTCTTCGTGTTGACGACTTTATCGATGTCCGTCAGCACGAGCTCGCCTTTAATGATCCCGCACGCCTTGTCGGATTCACCCGCGATCAGCATACGCACCGCAAAATCGCCCAGACGGCTCGCCAGATTCCGGTCCGCCGGAGTCGGCGTTCCGCCCCGCTGGATATGTCCAAGAACCGTTACCCGCGGTTCCAGAGTAGGGCAGCGGTCGGTCAGGGCTTTGGCAACCTCTTCCCCGCTTCCCACACCTTCAGCCACGAGCACGATACTGTGCCGTTTGCCATGAGCAAAGTTCTGCTTCATCCGCTCCGTAATTTCATCCATGTCATGCGGCATTTCCGGCACGAGGATCGTCTCTGCACCCGAAGCGAGGCCCGCATGCAAAGCGATATCTCCGCAGTGTCTTCCCATGACTTCAACAATCGAGGACCGCTCGTGCGAGGACATGGTGTCGCGCAGCTTGTTTACCGCATCAACGACGATGCTGACGGCGGTATCGAATCCAATGGTGTAGTCCGTAAACGCGATATCGTTATCGATCGTTCCGGGCAGCGCCATCGTATTGATGCCGAGCTTGCTGAGCTTATTGGCACCCTGGTATGAGCCATCGCCGCCGATGACGACAAGGCCGTCGATTCCGTGCTTGCGGAGGATTTCCGCACCCTTCTGCTGGCCTTCCGGCGTCATAAATTCCTTACAGCGTGCCGATTGGAGAATGGTGCCGCCGCGCTGGATAATATCGCCCACGCTGCGCAGATCCATCGAAAAGATGTCGTCGTTCAGCAGGCCGTGATACCCGCGCTGAATGCCGTAAACCTCAAGTCCGTGATACAAGCCGCTGCGTACGACGGCGCGTACGGCTGCGTTCATCCCTTGCGAATCTCCGCCACTGGTTAATATTGCGATTTTTTTGACTGCCATGTTATTTCCTCCTCTTATCACTCGTACAAATGCTTGCGGATCCACCGGCTGTTGAAGAAGAAGAATAAGCGGGTAAGCGGGCTTCCCTTCATCAAACGTTTGGATACGGAGCGAACTTCCTGCTGCTCGCTGACTTTGGGATCGGATAAATAGATTGCCAGCAGCCCCTCAATGATCATCCGATGGAACGGGGGCACCGGGATGGCTGCAACATCCTTCCGGGCCGATTCCACAATAAAGGCAATCCGGTCCAGCATGACTTCGGGGCTCTCATAGTAATTGCAAAAATTGAGGTCTCCGCCAAGCCGATCCTCTTCCTGATCAATCAGGTAATCCAGCATAATATGCAGACAGCAAACATGTGGAAAATATGACGCATGAATGGAGGCGGCGGCAGTGCTGCTCAAATGGCGGTTGCTTGCGGCCAGAAAGAGCATGAACACGCCCAAGGTCGAACCGGTTGCCGCGGCGAACTCGTTCCATTGAAGCTGGGGAGTCCGTTCACGATGAAGCTCCCACCATTCAAGCAGCGCCGGTTCTCTTAACTCCGGTTTGATGTGCTTGTAAACCTGCAGGTCGGTATACAGGCCCGCTAAATCCCGGATAAAGGGCATCGCGGCAGCGTAGCCGGGCAGCTGGCGTATGCAGCTTTGGCAGGTTGTCACCAACCCATGCAAATAACCTCCGTCATTCTGCTCCTGACGAAGTGCATAGTAATTGACAGGTTCAGCCGCCGGGTCGATCGCATCCAGCATCGATTGGTGAAGCAGGCGGAAATCTTCGGCTTCCATGGATGTGCTGCGGTCACACAGGTTATCCAGATAGTCGCTGATCGTCTGATAGGCCACGATGAGCTTGGTAAGTATAAGCCGCTCCGGCAGCGGAACGGCGGCGTAGACGCCTCCGCCCTCACAGTGAAATTGCTTCGTCTCTATACTCGCCAAGGCTTGCTTTCTCAGCTCGGGATCAGGGATGTTCCCTGCCTTCCTCCGCCATCCGTCCAGTTCTTTTCGCACTTCCGGCAATATATGCTTGTACACCCGGCTCATTAAACTGACAGGATTCCGGGGAACTTGATATCGAGTTTGCCTATTTTCATTCAAGACGGTGCCTCCACATTGTTGTCTACTTGTATCGATCCTAATGTCTTTTATTATAATATGGTCCTGGAATTTGCACAAATAAACCGTACATGAATCCTCCCTTTTTTTACAACAATATGTGTCCAATTAAAGGAGTGTGCCCAGATCTCCTCGAAAAGGTAAGCTGAAAGATTCCACCGCAGCAGCATATGCTCACTTATAGTATAGCGGGCGGCATCGTGCTGCAGGGTGACTTTTTGCACAAAAATCACAAAAACATCGGGGTATTTGATCATGAAACTAGAACAATCGACGCCAGACGTCAATTGGCAAAGGGCATTCACTTTTACCATCTATGGGACCAGCGTCCTGGTCGCCTCCTACTTCCAGCTTTACTTCAGCCACTTGGGATTCAGCAGCTCGCAGGTCGGCTATCTGTACGCCGTCGGGCCCTTCATCTCCATCTTCTCCAATATGTTTTGGAGCATGGCCAGCGACCGCTACCGGACGACCAAGAAAATGATGATCCTGCTGTTCGCCGGACAGCTCGGTATGGGGCTACTCCTGTCGGCCACTTCTTCCTTTTATGCGGTATTCGCGTTGATTACGGTCTTCTACTTTTTCTACTATCCGGTATTTCCGCTGTCGGATACGATGTCGATCCAAACCGCCCAGAGGCACGGGAAAAACTTTATCGTCATCCGGGTATTCGGTTCGATCGGCTATGCCTTCTTCGCCCTATCCATTGGCTATGTCCTTGGCAACGTCGGTATTTCCCGAACACTGCTTCTGGCCATAATCATTGCTGGAGCCTGCCTCCTGCTCGCTACAAGGCTCAGAGACGGCGTCAAAACGAACGGTCAGAAGATGGAATGGAAAGGCTTGTGGAACGTGCTTCGGCAAAAAGAAGTGCTGTGGTTTTTCGCAGGTGTATTCTGTCTCGCCCTCCCCTACCGGATGAATGAAGCGTTCCTGACCCTGACGCTCAAAAGCATGGGCGCGAGCGAGGGGCTGATCGGCTGGTCCCTGCTCGCGGCAGCCCTCAGCGAAATTCCGGTCTTCTTCCTGCTCAGCCGCTTCGGTGAGCGTTTCAAGGAGCTGCCGCTCCTCGCCCTGGCCGCGCTGATGTTCGCTCTGCGCTTCTTCTTGATGTCGATCGCCGATCACCCCGGAACGGTCATCGCGGTTCAGACTTTACACAGCGTAACCTTTGGCATCTACTATGTGACGGCGGTCCGCTACATCACCCGGATCATTCCGGATGAATTCCGGGCGACGGGACTTGCGCTGTTTACGATCGTATGGTCGAGCGCAGCCGGGCTCGTCAGCGGAACGTTCGGCGGCGTGCTGTATGAGCAGACCGGGCGCACAACCTTCTATTTCATCGCCGCAGGGCTGGCTTTGGTCGCCTGCGCCGGTTTTTTGGCGCGGCACCTGCTCGGAAATGCCAAGATTCCGGGTGCTTCAATGGACAGCCGCAAGATGTAACCCTTCAAAAAAAAGCCCATTTTCTAACCGCGGAGAACGGAAGAAAACGGGCTTTCCCTTTATACACAAAAATATATGATAACAAAAAGGCACAGTCCCCGCATGAGAACTGTGCGTAATAAGCAATTGTTAACCAAAACTTATAAGAAATCCGTTACCGGAGTCAATCTTATAATTTGATTACGTTAGCAGCTTGAGGGCCACGGTTGCCTTCAGTAATTTCGAATTCAACTTCTTGACCTTCGTCCAAAGTTTTGAAGCCGTCTCCTTGGATTGCGGAGAAATGTACGAATACGTCCTCGCCGCCTTCAACTTGGATAAAGCCATAGCCTTTTTCTGCGTTAAACCATTTAACTGTACCTTTCAAATGAACAACCTCCTAAAAATACCGCCATCTGTGGCGAATAAGTACATTATACTTCATGAACTTTGACAATGCAATCGCTCTTTTTCGTCCGAAGCTTCTTTTTAAGGAATGGCATTTGTAAATCTCATCCAGGCTGCACCATTCCGTTATCGCAAGAAAAACTACCGCTAATTGCGGCCTGTCTTTAATGAATTATGCATGGATGACGTTTTTCTTATTTGCTTTTACACAAGCCTCTGCGGTATCATTTTACCAAAAGACCAAACGGAGAATGCGACATGATCAAAAAACATGAAATATACAAAAAAGACAAATGGAACATGATGACTGTCGAGGTCCAAGGCCGCTACATCGTCCTGCGGGAAATTTCCGATCAATGGGGCGAAGAGACCCACACCTTTATGAGCCGTCCGGCCATGATGCAGTGGGTGAACAACCGCTTTCCGAAGGAAGATTACCAGGGCAACGAGGATGAATGGCGTCAAATCATGAATGCGTTTAAAGAGGTATAATTCAGGATGGAATACGGCAGCGTCCTGGTCTTTGTTATTTTGGCCTTCTGTTTAGGCGCAGTCTTGATCATGAGGAAGGATACGATCCCGCCAAAGCTGAAGCGCGGTATGGCCATCTTCGCCCTCATCATGATCCTGGTTGCCTTTTTCCTTATTGTATACAATTTGCTTACCATGGGTTCCAGCCCTAATGGAGGATAAATAATCTTTTTCGGGTAAGGTCATACTAAGGGGTATATTTCTTCAAGACAGACCGTCAGAGGAGGCCCCCTTTCGTGAAATACTCGAAGACCCTGAAGCTTGCCGTCGCCATCAGCATGCTCTCGGTCCTATTTGTTCCTCCTGCGGCTTCTTCACACGGAGCCCGATTCATATTAACCCAACAGTCAAGGAGGATTCCGATGGAACAATTACCGAAACGTTCAGAAGTACCCGCCGAGCACAAATGGAAGATTGAGGACCTGTTCGCCAGCCAGCAGGCTTGGGACGAAACGTATGCCGAGCTTCAGCAGGAAGTGAAAAAGGCCGCCGATTTCCAAGGCAAACTGGATAATGCGGCAGCGGTGAAGGACTGCTTCGCCCTGGAGGATGAAATCTCGCTGAAGACGGAACGTCTATACGTGTACGCTCACCTGCATCACGACGAAGATACAGCCAACCCTACATACCAGGCCCTTTCGGCCAAAGCCAAAAAAATGAGCGTACAGGTGGGCGAAGCCCTCTCCTTCATCACGCCGGAAATTTTGTCGCTGCCGGACAGCAAGCTGGACGAATTTATTGCCGATCCACAGCTTGCCGAATACAAATTTACGCTGACCGAAATGAAGCGCGAGAAAGCGCATGTTCTGTCCAAAGCGGAAGAAGCGCTGCTTGCCCAGGTCGGAAACCTGTCCCAGGCACCGCAGACGATCTACGGCATGCTGAACAACGCCGATCTGAAATTTCCGAAGATCAAGGACGAGAACGGCAAGGAAGTTGAGCTGACTCACGGCAGCTACATTCAGTTCCTGGAGAACCCGAACCGCGAAGTCCGCGAGCGGGCGTTCAAAGCGGTGTACGAAACGTACGCCAAGCAAAAGAACACGATCGCGTCCACGCTGAGCGCCAACGTCAACAAGAACATGTTCTACGCCAATGTGCGCAAGTACCCTTCCGTGCTGGAAATGTCCCTCTACGGCGACAATATTCCGAAGGACGTGTATACGAACCTGATCGACACCATCCATGAAAGCCTGCCTCTGCTGCACCGTTACATGAACCTGCGCAAGAAGCTGCTGGGCGTGGATGAGCTGCATATGTACGATCTGTTTGCTCCGCTCGTCGACGAGTACAAAATGGACATTACGTATGAAGAGGCGAAGAAAACCGTATCCGAAGGCTTGAAGCCGCTCGGCAAAGACTATCTGGCTTCCCTGCAGGAAGGCTTTGACAACGGATGGATCGACGTATATGAAAATGAGAACAAGCGCACTGGCGCTTACAGCTGGGGCGCCTACGGCACGCACCCTTATGTGCTGCTTAATCACAAGGAGAACCTGAACAGCATGTTCACCTTGGCGCACGAGATGGGTCATGCACTGCATTCCTATTATTCGGACAACGCGCTGAAATACCGTGACGCGCAGTATACGATTTTCCTGGCGGAAGTGGCCTCCACCACTAACGAAGCGCTGCTGATGGATTACCTGCTCAAGAAATCGACCGATCCGAAGGAAAAAATGTACCTGCTGACTTATTATGCAGACCAGTTCCGGACAACGGTATTCCGTCAAACGATGTTCGCCGAGTTCGAGAAACTTGTCCACGAACGTGCGGAGCAGGGCGAAGCGTTGACGCCTCAGGCGCTGTCGGAGATCTACTACGACCTGAACGTGAAATACCACGGCAAGGACATGGTCGTCGACAAGGATATCGAGATGGAATGGGCGCGCATTCCCCATTTCTACACCAGCTTCTATGTGTACAAATACGCCACCGGCTTCTCGGCGGCGACCAGCTTCTCGAAGCAGATTCTGGAAGAAGGCCAGCCGGCCGTCGACCGTTACCTTGGCTTCCTGAAGAGCGGAGGCAGCGACTTCTCGATCAACATTCTGAAGAAGGCCGGAGTCGACATGTCTTCGCCGCAGCCGGTCCGCGAAGCGATGAGCGTCTTCGAGAGCGTCATCGAGCAAATGGAACAGCTGACAAAATAAGTTGAACGGCCAGGCTTATGAAAATCCCTTGCCCGCGGGGGCGGGGGATTTTTCTACTGTCTGCCGGAGAGGGTGTTTTCAAAAGTGAAAATGCAGTGGTCACTCATATTCGGGCTTCTGTTTGCGCTGCTCACCGCGATTTTTGCCGTGATCAACGTCGATCCCGTGAAGGTCAACTTTATGTTTGCCGAGGTGAACATTCCGCTGATTCTGCTCATTCTCGGATGTACGCTGATCGGCGGGATTATCGTCGGATCCTACGGAATTTTCAGGCAGTACAAACTTCAGAAAACAGTCAAACATCTGTCGGCCCAACTGGCTCAGGTCCAGGCCGAAACGGGGTATACTTTCCCGGATCCTGCCGCGAACAAGGCGGGCTCTGAGGAAGATGCCGGCGGCTTGAAGCCGTCGTAAATGAGGAATGCAATTCTAACGGAGGAGAACCGTGAATATGTCGATACAACCCAATGAACAATACGTTTTAACCTTTTTGAAAAAGCTGCTCGACACACCGAGCCCCACAGGATTTACGGGACACATTATGAAATTCATCGAGGAGGAAGCTGCTAGCCTGGGCATTCCGCTGACCCGGAATCATAAAGGCGGGGCAATTCTGGAGGTGCAGGGTGAGAATACTTCCCGCACGGTCGCACTGAGTGCCCACGTGGATACCCTCGGGGCGATGGTCAGAGCGGTCAAGCCTTCAGGCACGCTGCGGCTGACGTCCGTCGGCGGTTTCATGATGCACAGCATCGAGAACGAATACTGCGTCATCCATACGCGCAGCGGCAAAACCTATACCGGCACGATCCTCAGCACCCATCCGTCGGTGCATGTCTACAGCGACGCACGCGATTTCAAACGCCAGGAGGACCATATGGAGGTCCGCATCGACGAGCTGGTGGAATCCAAGGAAGACGTGCTGAAGCTGGGCATCGGGGTCGGCGACTTCGTCTCCTTCGATGCGAGAGCGACGATTACGGACAGCGGTTATATCAAGTCCCGTCATATCGATGACAAAGCCAGCGTCGCGGCGCTGTTCGGCCTGCTGGAGTCGATGAAACGGGAAAATTGGAAACCGTCCACCAATCTCAAGCTGCTGATCTCTAACTATGAAGAAGTTGGACATGGCACCGCCTATATTCCTTCGGACATCGATGAGATGATCGCCGTAGACATGGGCTGCATCGGCGACGACCTCAGCTGCAAGGAGACCGACGTCTCGATCTGCGCGAAGGATTCTTCGGGTCCGTACGACTATGAGATGACAAGCCGGCTCATCGAGCTGGCCAAAGCCGAAGGCATTCCTTACGCCGTGGACGTGTATCCGCACTACGGCTCGGACGCTTCCGCCGCCCTGTCCGGCGGGAATAACATTCGCGCCGCGCTGATCGGGCCTGGCGTTCACGCTTCCCACGCGATGGAGCGCACCCATAAGCAGGCGGTGCTGAATACGGTCAAGCTGCTTGCGGCTTATATCCGCGGGTAACGCCCCAGCCATTTTCATCAGCCATATGCCGGGCTCACGCCCATCAAAGCCAAACCGGCTGTCCACTCGGACAGCCGGTTTGTTCTGTATAGTGCTGAATCACGATATCAGCAGCGTTTATACATTAATTTCGTTCACTATGCGAAATCTCGATCCGCACGCCAAGCTGACGCCTGGATCAGCGTTCTCCGCCGGCAGGTACGGCTGCCTGCACGGGGCCGGCTTCCGCGACCGGGCTATTGCCTGATGCTGCCTGCTCGGAGGGCGCCGAAGCGATTCCTGCTCTCTCAGCCGGGACAGCATCAGCTTGAACACTGGCCCGCGCTTGCGTGGAGATTGGTGCCGTCTCACGAGGGGCCTGCGCCCCGGCCCGTACCGAAGCGGCGTTTTCGCTTGCGCCGGATTGCGCAGTCGCATCGCCGCCCATGGTGGAGCGGGCCGCTTTTGGCGAATAGACCGAAATGTGATCCAGGCGCTTGGTGGCATGCGGCCCGACGAATTTCAGCTCATAATCGCCCTCTTTATAGGTAAGCACATCATCCGATCCGCTTGTCTTGACGGAGCTTGGTTTGCCTAATGTATTCTCGATTTCCTGGAAGCTGATTTTGCTTAGATCGGTGCTCTTATCCGTACCCGATCCGAAATAACGGATGTCGTACACCACTTCGCCCTGCCCGATGCCAAAAGCGTAGCTGCCCCGTCCCGCTCCAGGCGAGTAGGAATCATAGGCGTAACGATCAGTCGGCTGCCATGGCCGGTCCGGCTCACCCCAGGCGGCATGGACGTCCTCAATCGTTGTTTTGCCGGATACAAAATCAGCGCCCTTTACTCTGCCCTTCTTGGCTAAAGTGGCGATATCCTTGATCTGCTGCTGGTGTACGCTTGTTGCACTGCCGGTCCCGGATGTGCCTGGGCCGCCACCCGCAGAACCGGTGCTGTCACCTGTAGTGGAGCCTGTGCCTGCGCCATTGCCGTCATTGTCAGATCCGGAATCCGTCTGGCCGCCCGGCTCGTTCTGGCCATCCCCGTTGTGGGTCTTCCCATTCGATCCGTTCCCGTCATCCGAGGGGGTCGTGCCCGAATCCGAATTGATGCTTCCAGCCGGCGGAGACGCCTGATCCTGCGTGGATTTTCCGTCGGTCAGGGCACATCCGCCCAAAGCAAGCACAAGCACCAAACCGATCACCGTCCAGCGAATCGAAGCCGGTTTAAACGTTTTAATCATGAGTATCCTCCTTCTCAGCTGCCTGCGTGAAGCAGATAGTCTTGCGGTTCCCGGAACATAGGCATCCGTCCGGTATTGTTCCAAAAGCGTCAGAATCGTATGCCCATACTGGGCGATTTGGTTCGGATCCATCCGTCTCAATGCCAGCGCATCGGCGGACAGCTCCTGATCCTCCCGCATCCGGTAGAACCCGTACCACAGCAGCGGATTATACCAATGAAAGGCGAGGAGGATCTGCGCAACCCAATTCAGTAAAATATCCCATCTTTTCGCATGCGCCAATTCGTGCAAAAAAATATGCTTTTGCTGTGCCTCGTCAAGCTCCGCAACGCCCAGCGGCATGATCATCCGCGCACGCAGCACCCCAAACAGCGTGGGCGAGGAAACGGCGGGCGATATCTGCAGCCCGATGCTCCGCCTCACGCCCATGCTGGCTTTAGCCTCTTCAAGCATTTGAACCATTCCCGGGTCTGCCGCTTGGGCATGTCTGCCGAGCAGCCGTGCGTAACGGATATTCGAGATGGCAAGCCGGATCAGCAGGAGCGCCGCCCCGGTCAGCCAGACCGTTATCAGGATCGATCGGACGGATAACCGACTTTCCTTTTGTGTCGGAACTAAAGTTCCGGAGGATTCATGGCCTCCCGAGAGTTCGCCAGGGAATAAATCGGCCTCGTCGTCCCCTACCTTCACCGGTGGCTGTGCTTGGCCGGAGGAAGGGACTTCCGGCGCCTGCTGCCCAAACAAGGCGTTCCCCTGCCCTGCCATGGAAAAAAGGTTCCCCATGCTGAATGAACTTTCAGGCCCGGCCGGGATGATCAATCGGAGAATTAACAGCAGCCACAAGGCGTAATGCCACTCGGGTTTCAGCCATCTGCCGAACACCCGCTTCATCAGCAAAATGAGGACCACCATCATACCGGCCAGCAGCGTCGTATGGATCATCCAGTCAAACAAATCGTTCAGCAGGGGGTTCAGGTTTCCCGGCATGTTTATCCCCTCCCTTCCGGTCTGCTCGTCTCATCCAGCAGTTTGCGCAGCTCGGCGATCTCCTCCTGCGACAGCTTCTCCTCTTTGAGAAAATTCACGAGCAACGGCTTGAAGGATCCGCTGTAAATGCGCTGCAAAAAGCTTTTCGTCTCCGCCCGCTGGCATTCTTCCTCCGAGACAAGCGGAAAGTATCGGTATGGGCGGCTGTCCGGATCGAATAAAGCGGCTTCCTTCGCGACGAGACGGTTCAGCAGCGTTCTGACCGTCTTCGGGCTCCAGTCCATGCGGCCGGCCAGAACGTCAATGACCTCACCAGCCGTCAGCGGGGAGCCGGCCCACAGCACTTTCATGACCTCCCATTCGGCCTCGGAAATGACGGGAAGTGATTTCACGGTTTACTCTCCTTTCCAGTGATCACATTTGTAATCATCATATGCATCCAATATTACACATGTAATCCAAGATGTCAATCCGTTCTTTGCCCGGAAAAATGTCATTTGCTGAAAATGCACAGAAAAAGGGCGTTCCCATAAACTTTTATGAGAACGCCCTAATATACTAACCTTCAGCTCCTTGAGCCGCTTCAATCTAAGCCTTGCTCTGTTCAATTTTCTCCGCCAGCTCGTTCAGATACGTCCAGCGGTCCATCAAATGCTCCAGCTCCTGCTCGGCTTCCTGCTGTGCCTGCAGCAGCTCCTGCAGTTTCGCCGAATCGCTGAACGCGGCTTCCATATCCTTCTGTATACCCTCCAGCTTCTGCTCGCAGGCTTCGATCAGGCCGTCGATCTGCTCATATTCGCGCTGCTCTTTATAGCTGAATTTCAGCTTTTCCCGCGGCGCTTCTTTCGCCTGAGCCGAAGGCTGGGCCGCCTCCTGGGAGGCGCCGGCCTTCTTCGGACCGTCCGCCGGGGAGCCGCCTGCGGCAGACGGCGCATTCTTGCTCATCCATTCCGCATATTCCGTGTAAGCCCCCACATGGACGCGAATTGCCCCTTCGCCTTCGAAAGCCATAATCTTCTCTACGGTGCGGTCAAGAAAGAAGCGGTCATGGGACACTACGAAGACTACGCCCGGAAAATCGTCCAAATAATCTTCCAGCACGGACAGCGTTTGAATGTCGAGATCGTTCGTCGGCTCGTCGAGCAGAAGGACGTTCGGGGCCGACATCAGCACCCGGAGCAAATACAGGCGGCGCTTCTCTCCGCCGGACAGCTTGGAGATCGGTGTCCACTGCATAGCCGGCGGGAACAAAAAGCGTTCGAGCATTTGGGAAGCGGTGATCTGGCTGCCGTCATCGGTCCGGATCACTTCCGCTCCTTCCTTGATGTACTCGATCACCCGCATATTGCCGTCCATCTCCTGATGCTCCTGGGTGAAGTATCCCAGCTTGACCGTCGGTCCAACCACGATTTCGCCCTCATCGGGCTCCAGCCGCCCGGCAATCAGGTTCAGCAGCGTCGATTTGCCGCTTCCGTTCGGGCCGACGATACCGACGCGGTCGCCGGGCACGGCAATATAGCTCAGATCGCGGATCAGCGTCCGGTCACCGGCCTTTTTGGCCAAATGCTCGATCTCGAGGATTTTCCGGCCGAGCCGGGTCGATAGCGCGGCCATGTCCACATTCCCGGCACGCTGTGGCCCCTTCTGATCCTTCAGCGCCTCAAAGCGTTCGATGCGCGCTTTCTGCTTCGTCGATCTCGCTTTGGCCCCGCGCCGGATCCAGGCCAGCTCCGTCCGCAGCAGGTTCTGGCGCTTCTGTTCGGAAGCCGCCTCCCGCTCTTCCCGCTGGGCCTTGAGCTCCAGAAAGGCCGAGTAATTGGCCTCATAGCGGTACAGCCTGCCCTGGTCCAGCTCCAGCATGACATTCGCAACACGGTCCAGGAAGTACCGGTCGTGCGTAATCATCAGCAGCGCGCCGCGGCGCTTCTGGAGGTACTGCTCCAGCCAGGCGACCGAGTCGTTGTCGATATGGTTGGTCGGCTCGTCCAGAATGAGCAGCTCGCACGGCTGGATCAAGGCGGACGCCAGCGCGACGCGCTTCCGCTGACCCCCGGACAGCGTCCCCATCAGGGCATCGAAGCTTGAAATGCCCAGCTTGGACAGGATGGTCTTGGCTTCGCTCTCAAGCTGCCACGCCTGAAGGGCGTCCATTTCCTGATTCAGCTTAAGAAGCTTCTGCTGCAGCGATTCGTCCGAAGGATTCAGCTCGACCCGTTCCATCGTCTCCGTATAGTCACGGACGATCTTCATCTGCGGGTCCTGGCCCTGGAACACCTGCTGAAGCACTGTCATGCCCGGGTCAAAATCGGGATTTTGCGCCAGATAACGGACCCGGACGCTGTTGCCGATGGAAATCTGGCCTTCGTCCGGAGGCTCAAGTCCGGCGATGACCCGCAAAAAGGTGGATTTGCCGGTGCCGTTGAGACCGATGATCCCGATTTTATCCTGATCCGCCATCCCGAAGGACGCGTCCTCAAACAATACCTTCTCTCCGTAGCTTTTGGAGATATGTTCAACTGTCATTATGTTCATAGCTAATTCCCCTACTCATCCAGCGATTTTCTGCTTCCTTATATATTAACACAAAAACCGCCCAAAGGCTGGGCGGCATGTATGCTGTGCTTCTGTCAGATGTTGAGAGCGGGTTGTCCAGGATGAACTGCGCTTACCCCAAACGCGGGGTAAACGGAGAGCGGGGGCTGCCTTAAACGCTTTAAGCCCTTAAAATCCCGAAAATCATGGGAAAAGCAGCAGCGCGGCCGCGAGGGCTGCTCCCCCACCGATGAAGGAGGAGACGATATTGACAGCGTCGTTGTTCATGAACCGCCATCCGCCCATACGGCGGGTCGGGCTTCCGCAGTGCGTCATGACCTCGACCTCTTTGCCGCACACCGGGCACTGGTACATGATCTGCACGGATGCGCCGAGGATGGAATCGGCGAAAGCTCCGGCCAATCCGCCGACTATGCCCAGCACCAAGTCCAATGCCAGCGAATGGGTGGCCGGCCCGGACAGCCGTTCAAACAGCCAGGCGAAGAGGCCGATCAGCGCTCCTCCTCCCGCGGCGGCGGTGCTGCCGAGCAGCGACACCCCTCCCGACGTGCCGGGAGGGAGCACGCGCCCGTTCAGGACCGAACGGGGCGGCTTGCGGCTGAGGCTGCCGAGCTCCGTAGCCCAGGTATCGGCCGTTACGGCCGCCATGACGCCGATGAAGGCGAACACCCAGCCCTCGTGCGGCCAGAAGGCATTCAGCACGCACAGCAGCATGCCGGCGCCCCCGTTGGCCAGCACTTGTCCGGCGTCCCGGTTACCCGTTTTGGCGTAGGATTTTTCCAGCTCAGCCTTCCGGCTTGCCTTCACCTTCGACAGCGCCGAGGAGCTGATAAAAAAGACGAGCAGGGTGCCGAACCACAGCAGATTCCCCGCTCCGAAATAAATCGTTCCCATAACAAAGGCGCAGATCGCTCCGGATATGGTGAGCGACCGCTTCCAGTACGCAGCCCCGGCAACAACGAGCGCGCACAGCGCCCCGATGATCCACATCATGGCGGTTTAGCCGATGCGGCAGCTTCCCAGCTGCTCTTCGCCCCAGCCTAGAGCGAACGTATCGCCTTCGGATGCCGGGCCGACGCCAGCCGGCGTACCGGTAAAAATCACGTCGCCTTCGCCCAGTCCGTAACGCGCGCCGATATAATCCACGATTTCCTGGAGGGAGAAAATCATATCCCGCGCATTGCCGCGCTGCACTTCCTCATTATTTTTCAAGACGGTAAAATCCTTCTCCGTCACGCTGCCGGTTCCCGGAAAAGGAATGAAGCCTGTAATGGGAGCGGAATTTTTAAACCCTTTGGCCGCTGTCCACGGGTGGCCCTTCTTCTTGATGACCGACTGCACGTCCCTCAGCGTAAAATCGATGCCAAGCGCCATTTGGTCCACCAGATCATCCACCACGGCTCCAGGCTCATAATCACGCGCGATGCGGATGACGATTTCGCCTTCATAATGAACCTCCCCCTGATCCTTCGGGAGGGCGAGAACGGCGTCGTCAAGCGGAACGACCGCATGGGACGGCTTCATAAAGATCATCGGCTCGGTCGGAACCTCGTTGCCGAGCTCGGCGGCATGCAGTTTGTAATTTCGGCCAACACAGTATACGTTACGAATCATCTCGATCATCCTTTGCTAAGATGGATTGGGTGTTGCATCGAGCAAGGCGACAATGGTTGCCGAGTTCGAACATAGCCGTTTTCGGCAGGGTTCAGTCGGGAAAGGTATTCCGCCAAACGTCCGGCCGGTTGGTACAGATCAATATTTCGGGCGACATTGCTGCGATCCTTTTCATGCCTCTGGCGTCATCGATCGTCCAGGCCATGACCTTAATGCCTTCGGAGATCAGCAGCGACGCGAGGCCCGTATCGAGATTAGGGTGACCGATCGACAGGAACGAGCACTGCAGCGCCTTGAGGCGCGATGGCAGATCCTTCGGCCTTCCGTCGAGGATCAGCCCCGTCTTGAACCCCGGGTTGATCTCCTTGACCCGCTGCAGCGCACCGGTATCAAACGAAGTGATCACCACGTCCTGCTCCATGTGATAGCGCGATACGCGTTCGAGCACCGCCTGCTCCAGTCCCGGGTACATATTGCCGGATGTTTTCAGCTCGATGTTCAAACGGACCCTGCCGCAGCTTAGGCGCAGCACTTCGTCCAGCGAGGGAATGCGCTCTCCTTGAAAAGCGCGCCCTTTCCAGCTCCCGGCGTCCAGCCGCTGCAGCTGCTGCCACGTATGGGCCTTGACCTTGCCGCTGCCGCTGGTCGTCCGGTCCAGGCTGAAATCGTGAATAACGACGGGAATGCCGTCGGCGGTCAGCTGCGTGTCGATTTCCATCCACTGGACGTAAGGCTCCGCCATCGCCATCCGAAAAGCCGCCATCGTGTTTTCCGGCGCCTTGCCGGAAAATCCCCGATGGGCCACACACAGGTTGTTCATTCCCTCTCCCTCGCTCTCCTGAGTTATGGTCAACGTGCCGAGCCGGACGTTACGGTTCCGTCGCCGGATACCCGAACGCCCCCAATGGACAGCTGCTGCACTTCCTGCAGCAGCTTCTTCCCTTCTTCGGCGTTCATCGGAACCGGCTGTCCCAGCTCCGTCTTGTACGGGATCAGCTTCATGCCGCATCCGCCCTTCGGACCGCATGACGCCTCAAATACCGCGGTCTTCCAGGTCGCCGGAACGGTTGATTTGGTGAAAATGAAGTTGCCTGTGCTGTAAGCAATCCATTTGCCCTTGTACTGCTCCAGCCCCTGCAGCACATGCGGATGCGCTCCGATGATCAGATCGGCTCCCGCATCAATAAAGGCGTGGGCCAGCGCCTTCTGGTTGGCATCCGGCGTGCTCTGCCGCTCGATGCCCCAGTGCGCCATGACGATGACCAGATCGGCGTTGTTGCGGGCTTCGGCAATGGATTTCAGCACCTCGGGAGCCTGCCCGTAAGCACTGGCCACACCGGGTTTATTGGTACCCGCGGCCCAGCTTGATTCCGGGTACACGCGGCTGGCACCGACCAGCGCCACCTTCATGCCTTTGATAGAGAAGTATTCCGGCGCGTAGGCACGGGCTGCGTTCTTCCCTGCACCGACATACTTAATGCCGCTGGCACCCAGGTGAGTGATCGTATCCAGCAGCCCTTCCTCCCCCTGGTCGAGGATGTGGTTGTTGGCGAGCGTGACGGCGTCCATGCCTGCGGCTCGCAGCGCATCGAGCGCCTTAGGGGATGATTTAAACACAAACGTTTTGTTTTTGGCCCCGACGCCGCGGGTGGTGACCGGTGTCTCCAGATTTCCCAGCGTCAGGTCGTCCTTCTTGAACAAATCCCCCAAATATGTAAAGGGGTATGAATAGCCCTTGCTTTCAAGCAGCGTTTCCACTTTGCCTGAAAAAATCATGTCGCCCACAAAATGAATGCGAATCGTTTGGCCGGGTGGCGCATCCGACGTCCCCCCGGAAGCTGTTTGCTCCGGGATTTGATCCTGCTGCGGCTTGGCTTTGCCGGAATCGGGATCCTTTCCCGTCTCCTGCTTTCCTTCTTGGGCGGCCTGCTCCTTCCCGCTTCCAGCAGGCTGGTCCTGCTGCACGCCGGCAGCCTCCTGAACCGGTGTAGTTCCTGCTTGATCCGGCGGAGTTCCCGCTTGAACCAGCGGAGGCGGGTCCGCAGCTTCCTCAGCCGCTTGTTCCGAAGATGTCTCCTGGCCGGAATCTCCCGCCACTTCTCCGCTTCCCGGCACCGTTCCTTTCGGGTCAGCAGGCGGCTGTTCTGCGGTCTGCTGTGCAGGCTTGTGGGACTCCTGCGCAGAGCCGCCCGTATGCGCCTTTTGCGTCAACAAATAATATCCAATAAGTAGTGCAATGACGGCAAGCAGACAGAGATTCACGTATCCCCACTTCCGTCCCTGCCTTTTTCGCCTGGCTTTTTTTCCAGCCTGGTGTTTCTGTGATCTTGGCGGGTACATGATTCACCCCTCATAGCGATTTTTCTAAAAATGATCCGGCCCTCCCCTGAAAGCCCACTCCATTATATCAGGTTCCCGGGAACAAATAGAACCCCCGGTCCGTGACACGGGGGTTCATCATCGTATATAGAGATGCAGCCGTATTCGAGAGTTTTACTCCGCCTGGGCCATTTCCCACTGCCCGATCACCGCGTCGGACAGCGTCTGCATATAGAGCGGATCGCTGTTCAGAGAATCGATGCGCATCAGGCGCAGATCCAGCTCCTTCGCTACCTGCTGGGCTTCGATGTCCAGATCGTACAGCACTTCGAGATGGTCGGACACGAAACCGATCGGAGCGACCAGCACGTCCTCGACTTCCTCTTTGCTCAAGTTGCGGAGCGTATCCAGAATGTCCGGTCCGAGCCATGGCTCGGCGGTACGGCCCGCACTCTGCCAGGCAAACTGCCAGGAAGTGACATCGGCCTTTTCCGCCACCGCGCGGGATGTTTCCAAAAGCTGCTCCGGATACGGATCACCCAGCTCCAAAATTTTCTCAGGCAGGCTGTGCGCACTGAAAAGGACGCGCACTTTGCTGCGGTCCGCACCGGCTTCCTCGAACAAAGCCAGCTTTTCGTTCACACGACGGGTAAAAGCCTCGATCAGCTGCGGATGCATATGGTAGCTCTGCACAAAGGTCATCTCAACCCCGACCTCGTCAGCTTTCGCTTTGGCCCGCTTCATATAGCTTCCGACGCTCATAGTCGAGTAGTGCGGCGCCAGTACGATCCCGACCGCTTTGCTGATACCGTCTTTGGCCATCGCCTCCACGCCGTCCTCGATGAACGGGGAAGCATGCTTCAAGCCTTGATAGCAGACGAATTCCACCTCGGGGTGGCGGCTGTCCCGGTTCAGGGTCTCCTGCAGGCTCGCCACCTGCCGGTTGGTGTTCTCACGAAGCGGGAATACGCCGCCCACGATCGCCTCATAACGGTCGGCCAGCTCTTTGAGCTGCTCCGGCGAAGGGGCATGCCCTCTGCGGATATGCGTGTAATACGCCTCAATGCCTTCCATGCTCTCCGGTGTGCCATAGGACATCACCAGTACGCCTACTTTATTTTTCACGAAACGCTCACCTCTTCTATATATATATCGGTTCTTCCATGAAGAAACGGTCTCCTAGCGGAGAAGGGTTGCCGAATATTCATGAATATATTCCGTCAATTCCTTCAGCTTATCCAATGAAGCTTCGGGGAACAAGCCGTGGCCAAGGTTGAAAATATACCCCGGCTCCTGAACGCCTTGATCGATAATCTCTTTGGCGTACCGCTTGATGACGTCCATCGGCGCCGTCAGCACATAAGGATCCAGATTGCCCTGAACGGCGAATTTCCCGCCGGTCCGCTTCCGTCCCTCGGCAATCGATACTCTCCAGTCGAGCCCGATCACGTTCGCCTGCAGCTCCTTCAGCGTCGGCAGCAGCTCGCCTGAGCTGACGCCAGGGAAATAGATTTTCGGTACATGTAAATCTGAAAGTTCGGCAAAGATACGGGTAATGGTAGGTAGTACGAATTTCTCGAAATCCTGCGGCGCCAGCGCCCCCACCCAGCTGTCAAACAGCTGGAACGCCTTGCCGCCGTTCTTGATATGCGCACGCACATAGGTTATGACCATGTCGCCCAGTTTGTTCATCAGCTGATGCCAAACCTCGGGCTGGCTGTACATCATCGTCTTGGTGAGAATATAGCTTTTCGAAGGACGTCCTTCGATCAGATAGCTGGCAATCGTAAACGGAGCTCCGGCAAATGTAATCAGCGGAACGTCCAGCTCTTTGTCCAGGATGCGGATCGTCTCTATGATGTGGCTGAGATCCTTGTCTACGTCGATCGGACGCAGGCGCTCTACGTCGGCCGCGGTCCGGATCGGATTGTCGATCACAGGCCCGACATTTTTCACGATATCAAAATCGACTCCCAGGGATGCGACCGGATTCATGATATCCGAATACAGAATGGCCGCATCCACGCCAAGCTTGCGCACGGGCATCATCGTTATTTCGGCAGCGAGCTCGGGTTGACGGCAAATTTCCAGGAGCGAATATTTCTCTTTGATCTTGCGGTATTCCGGATCATAGCGACCCGCCTGTCTCATATACCAAACAGGAATATGGCTCACTTCCTGCTTGTAGCTGGCGCGGATCAACGTATCGTTATAGGTCACGAACAGGCCTCCATATCTATAAAATTCTCTGCTTTCTATTATGCCCTTTTTAAAAGTAAGTAACAACCGCCGCACCTTGACATCTGATGACAATCGTATGACATCTTTAACATAAGACATTTAGAAATTGTGCTATACTGGTAAAACTGTGTTTTTTTCAATCATTCATTTCAGTCAACTTAGAAAGGAAGTGAAAGCACATTGAAACCGTGGAAGGTCAACCTCATTGTGCTTTGGTTCGGCCAATTTCTGGTCAACTCCGGGATGACGATGATCACGCCGTTCCTGTCCCTGTATCTGGCTAAAGATCTGGGGGTGCAGGGCGAGCATGAAATCGGCCTCTGGGCGGGCTTTATTTTTGCGGCCAACTTCATGACCTCATTTATTTTTCAGCCATTATGGGGCAAGCTGTCGGACCGGTACGGCCGGAAAATCATGCTGCTGCGCTCCGGCTTCGGGATGGCCATCGTCATCGTGCTGATGGGCTTTGCCCGGAATCCGTGGGAGCTGCTGCTGCTGCGCCTGCTGAACGGCACGATCTCCGGCTTCAACCCGGCATCCATCTCGCTCGTATCGAGCACGACCCCGAAGGAACGGATGGGCTTTGCAATGGGGATCATGCAGTCGGGCTCGGTGGCCGGAACGATTCTCGGACCGCTGATCGGCGGCGGCTTGGCCGACCTGATCGGCTTCCGTCCGATCTTTTACATTATCGGCATGCTCATCTTCGCTGCTTCCCTGCTGGCGCTGTTCCTGGTCAAGGAAAACTTCAACCGGGAAAAGGCCGCCCATGCGCCGCAGGTGTCGGTGCTTGAAGGCTTTAAGGAACTGGCCCGTATCCCGCAGCTTCCCGCGCTGTTTGCGGTAACGTTTCTGCTGCAATTTGCGATGATGAGCCCCATGTCGCTCCTGCCGCTGTACGTGGAGAAGCTGCACCGCTCCTCGGTTGACATCGCCTTCTGGGCAGGCGTGGTCAGCGCCGTGACGGGATTGTCCAATATGATCACCTCCCCGATCCTTGGGCGCTTCAGCGACAAGGTCGGCGCCCACCGCATTCTGACCTACGCCCTGATCGGCGCAGGACTGTGCCTGATCCCGCAGGCGTTCGTGCAGAGCGTATGGCAGCTGATCGTCGTCCGCTTCCTGATGGGCATCTTCATGGGCGGCCTGCTGCCCAGCGTCAATGCCCTCATCCGCTCTTACACGCCTGGAGGCATGGAAAGCCGGGCATTCGGCTTCAACACGAGCACGCTCGCACTCGGCAATATGCTGGGCGCGCTCGTCGGCGGATTCCTGTCGGGATTTATCGGCATCGAAGGACTGTTCATCATTTCCGGCAGCCTGCTGCTGCTGAATATGGTCTGGGTGCGGCTGAAGCTGTACAAGCGCAGCAACACGCCGCAGTACCGCTAAACAGCCGCCGTTGGCGGTAAAGGGACGGCCGCAGAGTCACATTAGTGACCCTGCGGCCGTCTTTTTTTCTTGCCGTATGACCGCAAGGAACAAGCCCCCATCGAAAATGTTCTGAAGGCCTAATCCGGAAAGTAACCTCCCGTGACAAATGACAAACTCCTTCTTATATATTCTGTTCCCCTAACTAAAGCCCCAATTTGAAGATATGTAATGTAATCTAACACAAAATAATATCCACCGAACCATTCCCACTCCATTTCCCAACGTAAATCATGCTCCGATTATTTTATGAAATGTATCAAATCACCAACAAAAATGGCTATTATCTAGCATTCTCTTCGATAATAAACGCTTACACGCCGATCATTTTAATTTGTCATATAACCTAACACAATATATGATCATCTTAGATTTCATTACATAACCATTACATACACATGAGGAGCTGATCGATTGATGGAGAAAAGAAAATTCGGCAAGTGGTCTCTGATTCATGCATCTGCGCTGACGGCACTGTCCCTCTTCGCCGCACCCGCAGGCAGCGTATTCGCCGACGCGGCAGCGGTAACAAGCAGCTCGGTGACAGCGGCGGCAACCGCAACGACAAGTCCCGCTGTTACGACAACCGCACCTGCAACCACAACGACAACCGGCACAACGGCCCCGGTTCGCAACACGGCCATCCCGCCGATCACCGATGCCGACAAGGCCTCCAAGCTGCCTAACGTGCTGGTGATCGCCACAGGCGGCACCATCGCCGGGCAGTCCGTCGACCAGACCAGCTTCCAAAATTACAAGGCGGGCAGCATTCCTATCGGGCAAATGGTGAGCGAGCTCCCGGACAAGCAAAAAATCGCCGACGTCGAAACGCTCCAATTCGGCAACTCGGGCTCCTCCGCCTATTCGATGGCCGATCTGTACGACCTCTCCAAGGCCGTGGACGAAGCGCTCAAATCCTACGACGGCGTCGTCGTCACTTCCGGCACCGACACGATGGAGGAAATCGCCTATTTCCTGGATCTGACCGTGCAAAGCGATAAGCCGGTCGTCATTACAGGATCCATGCGGCCGTGGACGGTCGTCGGCTCTGACGCCAAAGCGAACCTCTATAACGCCATCAAGCTGTCGGCAAGCGGCCGGACCGCCTCGTTCGGCACCGTCCTCATGCTGAATGACACGATCAACCTCGCCCGCGGGGTCACGAAAACAAACGATTACCGCGTCGACACTTTCGAGACGCCGATGCTCGGGGCCGTCGGATATATCGATGAAACGACGATCCGCATCTACCGGGCTCCGGAGCGGGCCCTCCTTGGGCCGGGCAAAGGCAAGCCGGTCTTCGACCTCGCCAAAATCAAAAAGTCCGATCTGGCGAAAACCGAAATCGCCTATTCCTATCAAGACGCGGGCGGCGAAGCCATCGAAGGGTTTACCGCTGCCGGAGCCAAAGGCATCGTTACCGCAGGCACCGGAGCCGGAGGCATTTCATCCGCGATGAGCAAGGCGCGCAGCAAGGCAGTCGAGCAGGGTGTGGTCTTCGTTACCACGACCCGGACCGGTTCCGGCAGCGTCTACGGCGGCGGCAAGGGCATCATTTCCGGAGACAACTTGAGTCCGCAACAGGCCCGAATTCTGCTGATGCTCTGCTTGTCCTTCAGCAGCGACTTTGAAACGGTCAAGTCGTGGTTCACGACCTACGGGGTCACGGAAATCGAATAAGCTGTCATTCAGGAAATCATTGCACTCATCATCTTTATTTCATTCCAAAAAAAAGCCCGATCCTGGACTGCATCCGGATCGGGCTTTCGTTTGCTGTTTTACTTGACCATGGCCACCGCCAGCCCGTCATAAGCCGGGAGGATGGTTCCGATCAGCCGGTCGTCGGTCGCCATCGCTTCGTTGAAGCGGCGGATCGCCTGCACCGAAGGGCCGTTTTTGTCGGGGTTGAGGGTCCGCCCCCGCAGAAAGGTGTTGTCGCCCGCGATCAGCGCGCCCGGATTGGCCAGTTCGATCGCGTACTCCAGGTAATTCGGATAGTTCTCCTTATCCGCATCGATAAAGAAGAAGTCGAACCTCTGCCCCTCCGCCTTCAGCTGTGCCAGGCTGTCCAGCGCCGGCCCGACCCGGTATTCCACCTGGCCGCCGAACCCGGCTTCGGTCACATTGGCCCGCGCAACGTCCGCGAATTCCTGCTTCAGTTCGAGCGAGGTAAGCGTTCCTTCCGGTGCAAGCCCCCGGGCGAGACAAATGCCGCTGTATCCGCCCAGCGCCCCGATCTCCAGGACACGGGCCGCTCCCGTCGCCTTGACCAGCAGCGTCAGCAGCCGTCCGTAGCCCGGCGCGATGGCGATTTCGGGCATGCCTTTCTCGGCGGTCACCTGCTTGACCCGATTCAGGACCTCGTCATTTTCGATAAAATGGTCTGCATATTGTTCTGGATTCACTTTCCTACTTCCCCTTTTTCCTACCGGACCCGGCAATTTTTACGTAACGAACACAAATGTTTGTGATTGACTTTACATTATCCTATAATGTGAGGATGAACAAAGATCCGCACTCGAACACTGCTGCAGGATCTACCATCATTGTATGAATTTTTACGGTGATCTACAAGAATAATGGAGTTGAACACGCACCATGCCAGAGCTGCAGTTGATTGCAACCGCCCCGATGGGCCTTGAAGCCATCGTCGCGCGCGAGTTGAAGGAATTAGGTTATAACGACGTTCAAGTCGAGAACGGAAGGGTCAATTTTACCGGAGATTACAAAGATATTTGCCGCTGCAACCTGTGGCTCCGGACGTCCGACCGCATCCTCGTCAAAATGGGGGAATTCCCTGCCAAAACGTTTGACGAATTGTTTGAAGGAACCAAAGCGCTGCCCTGGCAGGACTGGATTCCGGCGAACGGGGAGTTCCCCGTGGAAGGCCGCTCCCACCACTCCCAGCTCAGCAGCGTGCCCGCTTGTCAGGGCATCGTCAAGAAAGCGATCGTTGAAAAGCTGAAACAGAGCTATCATACCGAGTGGTTCCAGGAGAACGGTCCGCGTTATGTCATCGAAGTCAATCTGCTCAAGGACGTGGCGCTGCTGACGCTGGATACGACCGGGCCGGCCCTGCACAAGCGGGGATACCGCAAGCTGGTTACCGAAGCCCCGCTGAAGGAGACAATGGCCGCCGCGTTGCTGCAGATAAGCCGCTGGAATCCGTCGCGGCCGCTGTATGATCCATGCTGCGGCTCCGGCACGATCCTGATCGAAGCGGCCCTCCTCGGCTGGAACATTGCGCCGGGTCTGCGCCGTTCCTTCCCTTCGGAGCACTGGCCGGCCATTCCCGAGGAGCTGTGGAGCGAGGCGCGCGAGGAAGCGTTCGATGCGGTGCAGGACGATGAGCCGCTCCAGCTGACCGGCAGCGACATCGATCCGAAGGCGATCGAAGTCGCCAAAGCAGCCGCCAAGAGCGCAGGCCTCGCTGGCGAGATCGATTTTCAGGTGCTCCCTGCCTCCAAAGCCCATCCGCAAGGGGAATACGGCTGCCTGATTACCAATCCGCCTTACGGGGAGCGGCTCAGCGAGAAGACCGAAGTCGAGAAGCTTGTCCGCACGCTGGGGCATACGTCTAATCAGCTGCCGACGTGGTCCTTCTTTGCCTTAAGCCCGACCAAACAGTTCGAGCATTACTTCGGCCGGAAGGCCGACAAGCGGCGGAAGCTGTTCAACGGCCGCATCGAATGCCAATATTATCAATTCCTGGGGCCTCTTCCGCCCCGCCGTTCGTAACAAACGCTGCCGCTTTGTCAGGAGCTGTCCACTTGGACAGCTCCTATATGGTTTTGGGGTATATCTTATCATGACCTATTTACAACGCTATAGCAGGAGGTTGTCCAATTTGAACTACTCATACAGCATGTCCAGTCACGCTTCAAATGGCGGCTTCGGGCGGTTCTTCCGCTCCCGTTACTTCACATACAGCCTATTTTTGCTGTTCATGATATATAAGCTGCTTCTTTTCCATTTTAAACTTCATATCAGCAAAATCGATTTCAACCCGCTGGACTTTTTTATCGGTCTCGGATCCCTGATCCTCGTATCGTTCTGGACCTTATGGCTTCCCCGGCGCGGACAGCGGATCGCGCTTATCGTCGTTAACCTATTGCTTACGGCGCTGATGTACACGGACCTGGTGTACTACCGATATTTTCAGGATCTGGTCACCTTTACGGTGATTATGCAGGCAAGTCAGGTGGACTCCCTCGGGGACAGCATTATGACACTGCTTCATTGGAGCGATCTATGGTTTGCCGCGGATTGGCTGCTGCTGGCCGTCATCGCGATATGGAAACCGTCAGGATGGCGAAGTCCGGCACGGGGGGCACTGAATTTTACGGTCGGCAAATCACCATCCAGGAGGGCCGGATTCACTCGCCGCTTCTCATCCGGGATCGCTGCCCTGGTGATCGGCTGCGTCGTAACGTTTGCGCCGCTCAAGTTCTATATCGATTATTACGCTGTAGGCCTCTTTACCGGAAATTGGTGGAACCTTTCGCTTTATAACGTAACCGGGCTGCTCGGTTTTCATGTATACGACGCATACCGCTTCGGTAAAGAGCATTTGGGCCCAAAGCCCGTGCTCGCTTCGGGCGAAGTCGACCATGTGCAGGAATGGTTTGATCATAAAGATACAACGCGTTCGGAGAACGACGCCATGTTCGGCAAGTACAAGGGCAACAACGTCATGGTCATCCAGACCGAGGCATTCATGAATTTCATGATCGGCAAGCAGATCGGCGGACAGGAAATCACGCCGAACTTCAACCGGCTCATGAAGGAAAGCATGTACTTCAGCCATTATTATCATCAAACCGGCCAGGGCAGAACCTCCGATGCGGATTTCTCGTCCCAGACTTCCCTGCATCCGGTTCCGTACGGTTCGGTTTTCATCCGCTACGCTGACCATCAGTTCAACTCGCTCCCGGCGATCCTGAAGGAGCATGGCTACACGCCAAATGCGTTCCATGCTTATGACGGCAGCTTCTGGAACCGGAATGCGATGTACGAAACCTTGGGCTACGACCGGTTTTTCAGCAAAAAGGATTACGAAATCGATGAGCCTCTCGGCTGGTCGCTTGGGGACAAATCCTTTTTCAAACAGTCCATGGATCAAATTGAGCAGCTTCCGCAGCCGTTCTACTCGTTTCTGATTACGCTCTCCTCCCACCATCCGTTCTCGCTGCCGGACGACGTGCAGGAGCTGAATGTCGGCGAGTTCGACGGAACCGTCTTCGGAGATTACCTGCAGGCGATCCACTATGTGGACGCAGCGCTCGGTCAGTTGGTGGAACGGCTGAAGCAGGACGGCCTTTGGGATCATACCATCCTGTATATCTACGGGGATCATGACAATTCGGTGAAGGACAAAGCGGTCTATGAGAAGTTTCTGGGCAAAAGCCTGACCGATTTGGACATGGAGCAGATCATGAACGAGGTGCCGCTCCTCGTGCATCTGCCGGACGGGGAAGGCGCAGGGGTGTATGACAAGCCTGCCGGACAGCTGGACATGGCGCCATCGCTCCTGCACCTGCTGGGCATTTCCGCCAAGTCCCAGTACATGATGGGAAATGATCTGTTTGACGGCCAAGACCGATTCGTGGTCCTGCGCAGCGGAGCTTATACAGACGGCAAACGGTTTTACATTCCCTCCCAAAGCGGCATGTTCGAGGATGGCAGCTGCTATAGTCTGAAGACCGGCAAAACAGTTGATGTCAGCACTTGCCGTGCCGGCTACGACCGGGCGAAAAAGGAGCTGTACACCTCCGATGAAACCTTGCAGTATGACCTGATCCCTGAGCTCAATTAAAAAGAAAAACCCGGACTCCTTAAGGAGTCCGGGTTTTTGCTGCTTATATGGAAGAGAATGCTAGAACAGAAGCTTGTCCGGATCGCTGCCGACGCGGCGGTTCTGATTAAGGCTGTCGATCTTCTTGATTTCGTCGGACGACAGCTCGAAATCAAAGATGTCCGCATTCTCGCGTATCCGGGAAGGTGTAACCGACTTCGGAATCGTGACGATCTTGTTCTGGAGGTTCCAGCGCAGGATAACCTGAGCCGGCGTTTTGCCGTATTTCTGGGCGATGCCCGCCAGCGTCGAATCATCGGTAAGCTTGCCCTGCATCAGCGGGCTCCACGCCTCGAGCTGGATTCCCTGTGCGCCGCAGAAATCCTGCAGCTCCTGCTGGATCAGCCGCGGGTGCAGCTCCACCTGGTTCACGGCAGGAACCGTCCTGCTGTCCTGCAGCAGGTCCTTTAGATGGTGAACGTGGAAGTTGCTGACGCCGATGGCGCGGATTCGTCCTTCCTCATACAGGCGCTCCATCGCTTTCCACGTATCTTTGAATTTGTCTTTGCCAGGCCAATGAATCAGGTACAAATCGATGACCTCGAGGCCAAGCCGCTTCTGGCTGCCTTCGAAGGCCCGGAGTGTGGAATCATAACCCTGGTCATCGTTCCACACTTTGGTCGTGACGAAAAGCTCGCCTCTCGGAATGCCGCTCTCGGCAATCGCGCGGCCCACTTCTTCCTCGTTGCCATAAACCTTTGCAGTGTCGATGCTTCGGTAGCCGATCTCCAGTGCCAGCTTTACCGCCTTATACACATCGTCCCCTTGGGCTTTGAAAGTGCCCAGTCCAAGCCATGGCATCGTAACTCCGTTATTCAGGATGGTGCAGTCGGTAATGTGCTTCATACTCTCACAACCTTCCTTATGAAATAATGAGGAGACTAAAGAAGACAATCCTCATTATAGCATAATCAGGGACGGGCCCCAAAAAAGCCCTTTCAATATAGTCGGCACTCCGCTGTATGGATATAACCCGAATCCGAAAGATGACATGCAAAAAAACCCGCAAAGCGCAGTGCGCTTCACGGGTTCAGACAGGAACCTACGAATTCGATTTCCCTTCCTCGGACGTCAGTGACGCCAAACGGCTCTTCTCCTCGGCCAGCATTTCTTCCGCCAATTCGACAGCTTGACGGTTCTCCGCCAGGCCAGCTTGACGTACGGCTTGTTCCGTATGAGCCAGACGGTTGTGCGCCTGCTCGATCATTTGCCCGGTCGGATGGGACAGAGCCGAGGAAACCGCGTTGTGGAGCTTCTCCACCGCGTTTTGAGCCTGGGATACCGAATTTTGTGATTGCAGACTGGAATCGTAACGTGTTGTCATAAACAGTTGCTCTCCCTTCACTACAAAGTTCCTACCCGTCCTTAGAATGGTATGGAAGGAGCGGAACTATGCAGCAATCCGGGAATCCACCATTTTCCACCAGGTCCCTGCACGCAGGTTCGAAATAGAGCGCCTTAGTGATCGCCGTGGTTGCCTTGGGATGGATTGGTGATCACAAAGCCTTCCTGCGGAAAATACAAATAGTCGATTTTGACGCCGTCAAGAAGCGGCTCATTCTTGTCCAGAAGCACATCGATTTCCTTATCGGTGCTGACGATTTCATCCGAATCCTTGGGCTTGTCCATATCCAGGCCGTAGTGCGCATGGTCGCCATGGGCGTGGGTCACGAGCACGCGAAGCTTCAGATCGCGGTTTTCTTCCTTCTCGAGTTCCTTTTTAAGCACCTTGGCCGCATTGCGGGTAATTTTGCATTTCATCGGCTACATCTCCTATAGGTAAGGTCAGTTTTACATACGGTATAGATTGAACTCAAGTTTCGAATTGAACCCCTGTTGTAACAGCTTATCCAAGCTCTTCAACATAAATTTCTTGAGTTCATTCTATTTGTAACTATTGATTGTACAGTATCGGATATAGGATGGCAAGAAGCCTCAGCGCACCGGACCCTTAGGCGGATGAATCGTACCGTTGTCCAGCAGGCCGGGGTATTTTTTATCCATCCGGGAGACAAACCATCCCGTCATCAGCATCGTGACTCCTATATCGTCAATCGGGATAAACGGCATAACGTCGGGCAGTACCCAATACAGCACCACCGGAACGAGAAACAGCAGCTTGTCCATGATGGCCACATGAGGCGAAACCAGGTAGCGCCAAATCCGCGAGAACATATGGGACCAGCGCCGCAGCGACAGCAGTCTTCTCCATTTCATGCCTTTCCCTCCTCTTCTTGTATACGTGGATTACGGATCCATCCGGACCCGGACGAGCTCTTACGCGAAAAAAGGAAACGATCGCCGGTCTCTACTTAAACCTAACACAGCGTCCGCTCCCTTAATCATATCATACGTAATCTTGCAGAAAATGTTTCAATATTTTTTTCACAATGACATGAGTTCAGCCAGAATCAAACCGACGTCCAGGCTGATTTGATCGTAATCCTCAAGCGGAAGCGGGTTTTTGCCCAACCCGACCTCGACAGTAAAGCCGGGACGGCGGAAATGCTGGATAAACCAATCTTTATAGCCGGCGTCGCTGCCTTCCAGCTTTACGGGACGATAGCCGCTGACCTGGCCCAGGCGGCGGGACCATTCCCGGCTCTCCTTGGGCTCATAGTTGCGGTAATTCCAGTAAATCTCCTGCCCCTGGCTGTGCAGAGATACGGCCGCATCGGGCGACGTTTCCAGCGTAAAGGCCGCCAGCGCGGCCGCTTCCGGCTCCGTCAGCGGAGCGGTACCCGGGTAATCCCGGGGGGACGGAGACCGTTTGCCCCGCCTTTGCACCTCTTCCTCCCAATGGGCCGGGAACTGATCGCCCAGGTCCACGCCGTGAATATTGGCCTTCCAATGCCGGAAGTCGCGGCGGCAGCCGTTCCACTCCGTCAGCTGACTGTAATACGGATGGCCGGGATGAATCCCTTCTTGAACCAGCTCCACGCCGTCCGGATTGACCATCGGGACGACCCAGAGCGTGCACTGCTGGTACCACTGCACGGGATCATAGCCGTTCCAGCGCTCCCCGCATTGCAGACTGCGGACGTATTCCTCGATGAAACGCATGACGGACGGCGTCGTTATCCATTCGTTTGCATGGATGGAAGCGTTCACATGTATATGTTTGCCGCCTTCCCCGATTTTTACATACGGAAGCGGTTTTCCGAGTACGCTCTCTCCAATCGATCCGGTTTCGATCTTAGGATAGAACGCCGCCAACTGCCGGATATCCTCCTTCATCTGACGGTAACCGTATTCTCCCAGAAGCTGGACAATACCCGCCCGTTCGGACGGAGGAAGCACCAGGACGCGCCCTTCGGGAAGAACATGCGGCGAAATGCCGGGATTCATCTCCATGATCGCCTCTTCCCGGGTTTGAAAGGCTGCAGCGATGCGGTCCAGCGTATCGCCCGCCTGAACCTCATACCTTCTGCGCGGAGAAGAGGGAAGGTACAGAATCTGCCCCGGAATTAAATAGGGCTGGTCGGAAGCCCATGGGTTGGCATTGATAATATGACTCGCCGATAACCCCTTGCTTGCGGCGATGCGTCTCAGGGTGTCGCCTTTCTTCACGGTATACTGCTGCATGGCATCGTTCCTTTCCGCGGGACTAGACCGCAGTCATCACCATTCGTAACATTGTATGCCCCAGTGAGCTTGGCCCATGCGGTAAAAACGATCCCTAACGCCCTGCGTCCTTTTAGAAAAAATAAAAAAGTCTCTGTATGAGTTGAAAATTGAAATCGATGATAAGGGCATATACGTAAAATGTTCCTACGATCACTCTAAGCAAACCTCAAGGAAGCCAGACTCCATTTAAACGGAGTTGTCACACGATAGGAATGCCGCGACTTCCTTTTCCTTATATCCAAAAAATCCGTAAGTCACCCTGAAGGCGGCTTACGGATTTGAGACCATCCAAAATCCTTATTCATCAAATTTGGAGACCTGCCATACGACCGGCGTCCGCCGGATTTGCTCCCCCAGCCACAGCTTTGCGATCCGTTTAAACATTTCGGGGTCGCCGCTGCAAAAAAACTGATGGACCGGGCTCTCCTCCCGGCTCGCGAGCTGCCCTTGATTATACAGAATAGTGCTGATTTCACGGGCCGTCTCGTTCGCCGAGCTGATCAGCTTGACGCTGCTGCCGATCACTTCCTGGATCGTATCCTTCAAAAAAGGATAATGCGTGCATCCCAAAATCAGACAATCGATGTCGGATTGGCGGATTCCCGCGAGCGACCTTTCCACGATCGCCGTCGTTTCTTCCGAGCGGAACAAACCCTGCTCCACGAGCGGAACCAGATCCGGACAAGCCTGGCTGACCACCTTGACATAAGGCGACAGCTGCTGAAGCGCGGTGGTATAGGCCCCGCTGCGAATCGTACCGACGGTCCCGATGACGCCCACTTGACCCGTTTTGGTCGCGCTGATGGCGGCTCTGGCTCCGGGATGAATCACCCCGATGACCGGAATCGGCACTTTCCCGGAAATATAGTCCAGCGCCGCAGCTGTCGCCGTATTGCAGGCGATCACGATCGTCTTGGGACTGAATTGGATCAGAAAATCGACGATCTGCTCTGTAAATTTTCTCACTTCATCGGACGAACGGGGTCCGTAAGGGGTGCGGGCGGTGTCTCCAAAATATATGATTTTTTCCCGTGGGAGCTGTCTCATGACCTCTTTGGCCACGGTGAGCCCGCCCACACCCGAGTCTAAAATTGCGATTGCCTGCTGCACGAACACACCGCTTCCTTCTCGTTTTCTTCTCTCTGTAGCTACCATATGAAAACCGTCAACAAAACGTACCTCATATCTTAACCCATTTCGTTTTTTCGGACAACCACGGCAACGCACCCGAAAATATGGAAAAACAGGCCCTGCTCCCGGGTGACACCAGGAGTGGGCCTGCGTTTTACGATCCTGAATTCATGCCTGCTTCCAAATTAGTCACGCTTCGCTTCGGCGTCGATCAAATCGAAATCTTCGAACTCATCGGGCTCGCCGGCGGCTTCTTCCGAGAAAGAGGAGATTTGGGCCAATTCGCCGGCTTCTTCCCCGTCAGCCTTGGACTTGCGCCAGGACTGGATATCGGCGATGACGTTGCCTGCGGTATCTTTCACCTTGCCGGCCCATTCCTGGGTTTTGCCGCCAACCGTGCGTGCGCCCTCCGCAATATCCTGACGCAGTTCTTTCCCGGATTTCGGCGCGAGCAGCAGCGCGGTTACCGACCCTACAATACTTCCGACCAATGCGCCCCACAGCAGGCTTTTATTCTTTTCCTTCATATCTCATCTCTCCTTTTCGCTTGATGGCACCGTTCCCGGCGGGTAAGCCTCCTGCTTCCAAGAGTGCCATACCGACAGCCCCACATCCAGCCACCGAAACGCTTCCGCGAGCCGAAGCTCATTGTCGCGGTGGGCTTTCTCCAGGCGCTCCATGGCGGAATCGGTGACGAGCTTCGAAATCGAATCTACCCGCTCCAGCGTGCCGGTTAAAGTTTCGCCAGCCAGCCGAAGCGATGAACTGAACGGTTCGATGTCTTCCACCCGTTCATGCAGAAGCGACAGTGTTGAAGATGCCTGAGTCAGCAGCTCCCTGGATTCTGCAGCCAGCTGTGTCATGTCGGCTCCCGCCTTCCCCAAAACGGATTCCGCCCGCAGCAGTACTCTCCTCAGCGTATGTAGAAGGATCATTGCCACAACAGCGAACATGATAAATCCGCAAGCGATGAGTATATAGCCCCATTCCGCCATGATGTTTCACTCCCTTCGCCCAGCCGGGCTAATGCCTAGTTGATGGTGTATTATAAGCAGGGCGGGGTTGTCTTGACACAAAATGGGCGCTATTTTTTAAAAAAATCTGCAGAAACACAAAAAGACCCGTCCATTCCCATGGACGGGCCAATAACAACCTATGCCGCTGCGGCGGAGAACTGGATTACGCACCCAGCTCCTGCTTCAAATAATCACGCACCTGCACGGAAAACTGTTCGAGAATGTCCGGCAAAACCGGGGTCAGCTTGTGCAGGCTTCTCCGGTCCCATGCGTAATATTCCTGCACCAACGGTTTGCGGAGACTGACGAGCTCCGCCAGCACGGCAAACACTTCATCGTCAAACACGCGCTCCTCATGCGTAATTTCTACGATATCCTCGTAGCTGCTTGCATCGCGCATAATAAATCCATCAATTAAATAGCTGCCGACATCGGTTACGACCTCGATGGCCAAATGCAGCGCCCGTTCCTGAACGAAACCGGACACAATCCCGCCATCCCAATTCCCGGCAACCTGCTTCAATGCTTCCACGATATCCGGAATCGCTTCCAGACGCCGCTGAATTTGTTCCTGGTTCACGTAATACACGGCCTTACCTCCATGATGTGGAAATTTATTTGTCCCGTTTTCCGCGGCGCTTCAGCCAGAATAACATGACAAACAAGGCCGCAATAAATACGATGAGCAGGAATAAGGTCTCCATTGGATATTCTAAATCGCTCATGTCCCATTCTTCCTATTCTTTAGAATTCGTAGTCCACACTCACGGATACGTCTTTCACTTCGTTGATGTGGCGGATCACGATCTGGTGCTCAGGATGAACCTGGTAAGCCTGCAGATCTTCCAGCGATGCAAGCTCTGTCACCAGCGCGATATCAAAAGAACGTTCCGAATGGATGACATCGAGTCCAACCTCAATCGATACGAGCTGCGGGATCTTCCCTTCCATATTGCGGAGGACTGCGGCGGTGCGTTCAATACTTTCCGGTGATCTGTCCTTTAATTTAAAGAAGACGATATGCTTAATCATGGTATCATGCTCCTTGTCCCATTCGAAAAGTGTACTGAGAAAAATATACCATATCCTCCCCCTCAGGGAAAGGAAACATGAAGAACCGTCACAGATCGGGACCGTTACCTTTGTCTTTATTTCGCAAAACGGCGATGAGCTGGCGGATTTTATCCGGCAGGGGCAGGCCAAGCCGTCCGTAATTTTCGGTAATCGATATGAGTTCGTTGGACATGTAAAAATAGATCGCCCCCGTCTTGATGACGTCGCTCCCGCTGCCGATCAGCACGTCCATCTGGTGCGCAAGGACGATGACGAGCAGCATCAGCGCTTTCCGGGTAAGACCCCAGAATCCGACCTGGCTGTCCAAGCCGGATCCTTCCTTGATGGAGGCCAGAACCCCTGTTGCATAGTCGATGAGTATGGTGATCAGAAACACCGTAAGCAGCTGATCCCACCCTCCCAATACAACGGTAAGAATTCCGCCAGCGGCCGCACTGATGCCGTTAACAACCAGATGATTCATCTCACAGCCCCTCCTTTCCTACCATCTCTTATATGAGTATGAAAGGAGAGAGGAATCTGCGCAGCCGGATATCTTCCATCACGGGCCTATTTCATAGATTTGCAGGTCGATGGGTCTTACCGTTTGTCGTTCCAGAAGTTGACCGGCGGCGTGCTGTTGGTCAGCGGCTTGAACGTGTAACCTTCGGCTTTCAGCGCTTTGATCAGCTTGTCCAGAATCGACGTGGTTGCCGTCTGGTCATGGAAGAGCACGATCGGGGTAACCCCTCTCTTCTTCATGGCCTTCACATCTCTCAGCACGTTGTTATAAATCGTCTGCGGATTGCTTTTGTAGCGCCAGTCGTCCGAATCAATGTTCCAATCCCACAGATGGTAGCCGTACGAGGCCGTCAAATCCCGGTAGCTCTGAGTAAAATAAGGCTTGCTTCCATAAGGCGGGCGGATCATTTTCGTATAAACGCCAGCGGCGGCGTGCAGCTTGTCGTTATCGGTGTTCATCTCACCCAGCGCGGACGAAGGTGATGCGTAGAACGTATTTTTCTTGTGACTCATGCCGTGCAGGCCGGCCCCATGCCCTTCCTTCACGATCCTGCGGACCGCGGACGGATGCGAAGCGATGTTATTTCCCAGCATAAAGAAGGTCGCCTTCACCTGATTCCGGTCCAGCACGTCGAGCAGGCGGGGCGTACCTGCATTCGGACCGTCGTCGAACGTAATGTAGATCACTTTGCTGCCCTGCTGCGCCGTCGTGCCGTTCCCCGTGGAAGGCTTCTGGACAGCCGTCTTCTTATGTTCCTTAATATACGTGCTGTATTTCAGCGCCAGCTGATGGTCCGTCAAGGAGGCGGAGCTGTTCACCGCACGGTACAGCGACTGGGCGGCGTTGTAGGAAATTTGGTAGCCGAACTTGTCGGTCAGCTTTCGCAGGGAGACGAGCGTTCTTCCGTTTTTCAGAATGGCGTCCTTCCCTGGAACCGTCAGGACAAGTGCCTGTTTTCCGCGCGAAATGGTCAGCTTGCCTGCGGCGTACTTCGCCGACGCATTCATTTGGGAAACCGTAGATGCGACGGGTACAAACAATGTACCGTTATGTATAAGCGGCTGGGGCTGGTCGTAAGTGATCAGTTTGTCATTGACAGCGACAAAGACGGAAGCCTTGACGGAGGACGCCGTGCTGCCCGCGGCTGTAGCCAGCCCTCCTTCTGCCGAAAGTACAGTGCTAAAAACAAGCAGGAATGATAAGAGCCATTTCGAGTAGTGCAACTTCTTTTTCAACATAATCTACCAACCTTTTTCTCTCGGATTTGGCTAAGATGTCGTAGATACACGAATCTAGTAATCTAGCACCCTTGCATTGTACCCTTCCCGGCTGGCGAGTTCAATTTCAATTCGGTAACAGTTTGATGACTGAATTGGAAGCATTTTGGGGTTGAAGTGAAAAAATAGTTCCTATTATTCACTTGACAACGGGATACCGTAAATTCCCGGGTCATTCGGCTGAAAACCGGGACCTTGCAGAAACAGGCGATAGCACTATTGAAAACGTAGCCGAAACTATTGTAGAATTTTAAGAAAAATCATCGGAGGAAATATGCCTAAACAACAAGAACCGCATTCCATTCAGGCGTGGTCTCTGATCAATCGCAAATACTTAGGAAAAGGAATCCGCGTCAAACGCTTCCGCAAGCCATCCCGCTGCCAAATCCGCAACCGCGTGCTGCTGGCCGTCCTGATGGCCAACGATATCAAGCTGTCGCAGCTGGCTGAAGACATTTCGGTTTCTTCCCGGAGCGTGAGCGCCTGGGTCTATGAAGGACGGATCCCGGGAAAAAAGAATTTGGACAAGGTATGCCAATACCTGGGCTATCCGCATCACATTCTGTTTAATCATACCGTCACATCCACAAGCCCGATCATCTGTCAGCCATCCTCTTCGCGCTTCATGCGCCGGACGCTGACCCGGTCGCCTGTCAGCAACAAAATACTAACAGGGCTGTGCATGGTTCACGACCTGTCCGTCAGCGACGTCAGCGAATGGATGGACATCCATCCCGGAACGTTCCGGAAATGGCTGCACCAAGGGACGCTGCCGTCAGCCAGCTTTCAGGACCGGGCGGAGCAATTTTTCCGCATCCCGAAATTCATTTTGTTTGCCGACTGCATATTACAGGACGAGGAATCATGACACTTTTGGCTTATTCACCGCATTGATCATACAAGGTACGCCCTGCTGTTACGGAGACATTCCGTACGGCAGGGCTTTTTTCATGCTTCGAGAGGCCCGGGCTTCGGTTATATCGCAAAAAAGTTTCCGCTAAATTTGTCACAATCTTCGAATGTACATCGATAGACGTTTTTCTTTGCCTTCCAGCCGTTTTTTTTCGCCTCAAGAAAGCCGAAAGGCCGAACCGTTCCTTCTCTCAAACCTTTTTCTATATACTTACGAAAAATAACTGAAAAGCTGTTGACTTGTGTTCCAAGTGAGGTATAATAAGGTCAAAGAAAGTCAAAGTCAGAGCAAAAGATCAAACTTGTACTGCATGAACAACCTCTTTAGGAGTTTGACTTTCGGTGCAGCCGTCTTTGTCCTGACGGAAGTTCTGACTTTTATCCCTTTATTCCGGCGGCCTGCTCCCGTAAGGCGCGGGCAGCCGTTTTCCTGATTAGGACATCCAGATGAAGTATTCAAAGATTGATCATTCCATTAACTAACGAAAGGGGCATGCCTTCATGCGCTGTCAACATTGTAATCATAACCAGGCAACCGTAGGTCTGAGCCTCACTGTCAACCATAAATCCGAGAAATTGTTTCTTTGCAAAGATTGCTATGCCAAAGTAAACGGCGGCGTGCCGTTTGCGGCCGGCTTTGGTCCTTCCGGCAGCTATTCTTCTCCGTTGGAAGATTTCTTCCGCGGCTTCATGCAATCCGGCCAGCCGGTATCCGGCGCGGCGCAGCAGCCTCCGAGAGCAGCCGCTCAAGAAGGCGGACGGCGCGGCGGCGGGCTGCTGGACCAGCTCGGACGCAACCTGAACGACGCGGCGCGCGGCGGCAAGATCGACAACGTCATCGGCCGCGATGAAGAGATCGACCGCGTCATTGAAATTTTGAACCGCCGGAACAAGAACAATCCGGTGCTGATCGGCGAACCGGGCGTCGGCAAGACGGCCATCGCCGAAGGGCTGGCGCTGCGCATTACGGAGGGCAGCGTACCAGCGAAGCTGCGGAGCAAGGAAGTCTATTCGCTCGACGTCGCCTCCCTCGTAGCCGGAACCGGCATTCGCGGGCAATTCGAAGAAAAGGTCAAGCAGCTGATCGCCGAGCTGGAGCAGCGTAAAAATGTTCTGTTGTTCATCGACGAGATCCATCTGCTGGTCGGCGCAGGCTCCGCGGAGGGCTCCATGGATGCCGGCAACATCCTGAAGCCGGTGCTGGCACGGGGCGAGCTGCAGGTCATCGGCGCCACGACGCTTAAGGAATACCGTCAGATCGAGAAAGACGCCGCGCTGGAGCGCCGCTTCCAGCCGGTAACCGTCGACGAGCCGACCGCCGAGGAAACGATCGAAATTTTGAAAGGGCTGCGTCCGAAATACGAGCAGTTCCACGGCGTACGCTACCCGGACGAAACGCTTGAAGCGTGCGTGCGTCTGTCCAGCCGCTATATCCAGGACCGCTTCCTGCCCGATAAAGCGATCGACCTGCTCGACGAATCGGGCGCCAAGCTGAATCTGCGGGCTCCGGTCGGCAGTGCGGACGAGATCCGCGCCCGTCTGGAACAGATCACAATCGAGAAAGACGCGGCCGCCCGCGATGAAAACTACGAGCTCGCCGCCAAGCTGCGCGACGAGGAAGCCGACCTGCAGCAGCGTCTGAACGGGGATGCCGCTGCCGGAGAGGTCCTCGAAGTAACTGTCGAGGATATCCAGAACATCATCGAGCGTAAAACCGGCATCCCGGTCGGCAAGCTGCAGGCGGATGAGCGCGGCAAGATGAAAAATCTGGCCGCCCGCCTCGCAAGCCGCGTCATCGGCCAGGGCGAAGCCGTCGACAAGGTCGCCAAAGCCGTTCGCCGCGGACGCGCCGGACTGCGCAGCGACTCCAAGCCGATTGCGTCCTTCCTGTTCGTCGGTCCGACCGGTGTCGGCAAGACCGAACTGTCCAAGGCGCTGGCCGAAGAACTGTTCGGCAGCACCGATTCGATGATTCGCCTCGACATGAGCGAATACATGGAGCGGCACTCCGTCTCCAAGCTGATCGGTTCGCCACCAGGATACGTCGGTCATGAAGAAGCCGGCCAGCTGACGGAACGCGTACGCCGCAACCCGTACAGCATTATCCTGCTCGACGAGATCGAGAAGGCGCATCCGGACGTGCAGCATATGTTCCTGCAGGTGCTGGACGACGGCCGTCTGACCGACAGCCAAGGGCGTACGGTAAGCTTCAAGGATACGGTGATCATTATGACTTCTAACGCCGGCACGGCCGCCGATAAGAAAATCATGGTTGGTTTCACCGCCAAATCCGAACAGACCCGCTCGATTCTTGATTCGCTCGGCAGTTATTTCCGGCCTGAATTCCTGAACCGCTTCGACGGCATCGTACCGTTTGCCTCGCTGAAGGAAGAAGACCTCGTAACGATCGTCGACAATATGCTCAGCGAAGTATCGGCTACCCTGTCGGAGCGCGGCATCTCCCTCGACGTGACCGGCGAAGCAAAACGCAAGCTGGCCGAACTGGGTTACGATCCGGCCTTTGGTGCCCGTCCGCTCCGCCGCGTTATTTCACAGCATGTGGAAGACGGCATCACCGATTTGCTGCTGGACGACGAAGACGTTAAGGAGATTCGTGTCGAGCTGGAAGCAGACCAAGTTCGTGTCATTCGCGCATAACGTCCGCCGAATAGCCAACGTTATCAGCCTTAATTTAAAAAGCTGTCCCTCAACCGCTGCGCGGTGTGGGACAGCTTTTTTATGTATGCAGACAATCAGGCGTCGCACAATACGGCCAGCTCTCCCTTCTCCCTTCGCTGTTCCAGATGCCCGCTATAAAGCACCAGCCCCTCTTCTCCCCCTCACCCTCTGAGCACTCCGCGACGCACAGCCATGCCTTTCGACCGTGAAACATAAGGAAATGTTCAACGAAAAAGCCCCACCCGGCCACGGACGGACGCCGCACATAAACGGAGAACACCGGGCATACTAAGCCGACAACCGTATTCCGCGATAAATAGGACGTAAGAAATTTATTTTCCGTTTCATAAATTTAACGTTGACGTTAACGTTAGTCAGGATTACAATGGGTAATGTTACCCGGGAATCTTTGAGGGAGGAAGGAAATGGATGAATATAAAATCGACGATGTCGCCCGAGAGTGCGGCTTGACGAAGCGGACGATCCGCTATTACGAAGAGATCGGCGTTTTTCCGACCCCTGAACGGAGCGAAGGAGGCACCCGCCTCTATACCCGCGAGGACATCGAGTACTTGAAGAAGATCGTCAATGCCAAAGAAATTCTCGGTTTCAGCCTGCAGGAGCTGGTTTCGTACTTATCCGTATCGGACGCTTACAAGCTGCACCACCAAACTTACCACGACATGACAAGCCGGGCTCATCGGAGGCAGCAATTGACCCATATGAGCGAGATGCTGGAAGAACAGCTTCAGATGCTGCGCACCAAAGTGGAGAAAATGCGCCTTATGCAGCAGGAGCTGGAACAGACGCAGGCGCGGCTGGATGATTTCATCCGCAAATTCGACGAGGAAACCGATTCCCAGGAAAGCTGAAGCCGCTGCACGCGTCTATGCAATGACGTCGACAGACGTTTTTTTGTTGTGGAGATTCATGAAAATTTGAAAATACATGATTCATCAAAATGGAGGTAATGTTACTTATGAAAACCAATGCTTCACAGCCCCTTGAGCTGGAACAGCGCCAAGGCGGGCTGTTGTCCCAGCCGAAGGCGGTATGGGCGATCGCTTTCGCCTGTATCATCTCCTTTATGGGCCTCGGCCTGGTTGACCCGATTCTGCCGGCCATCGCCGAGCAGCTGCACGCATCCAAGAGCCAGGTTTCGCTCCTGTTTACGAGCTACAACCTGGTAACCGGCATAGCGATGCTGATTACCGGCGTCATTTCCAGCCGGATCGGCATCAAGAAGACGCTGCTGACCGGGATGCTGCTCATCGTCATCTTCGCGGCGCTGGGTGGTCTGTCAAACTCCATCGGCGGCATTGTCGGTTTCCGCGGCGGCTGGGGACTCGGCAACGCCCTCTTCATCGCCACCGCACTGTCCGCGATCGTCGGGCTGTCCACGTCCGGCACGGCCAAAGCGATCATTTTGTATGAGGCCGCGCTCGGTCTCGGGATTTCTGTCGGACCGCTGCTGGGCGGCGAGCTGGGCTCCATCTCCTGGCGCGGACCGTTCTTCGGTGTGGCCGTGCTGATGGCCATCGGATTTATTTTCGTTACGTTTATGCTTCCGAACGTGCCCAAGCCGAAAAAAGCCAGCACGCTGGCCGACCCGTTCAAAGCGCTGTCCTATCCGGCGCTGCTGATCCTTGGAATTACAGCATTCCTGTATAACTTTGGCTTCTTCACCCTGATGGCGTACTCGCCGTACGTCATGGACCTGGATGAGCACGGCCTGGGTTATGTCTTCTTCGGGTGGGGCATTCTGCTTGCCTTCACGTCGGTATTCGTCGCTCCGAAGCTGCAGAAGCGCTTCAGCGTCGTGTCGTCCATAGCAGCGGTGCTTACGCTGTTTACGATCGTGCTGCTCATTATGGGCATCGGCACGTATAATCACTCGCCACAAACCGTTATTGTCTGCGTCATCGTGGCCGGGATCTTCCTGGGCATCAACAACACGCTGATCACCACGGCCGTCATGCAGGCCGCTCCGGTGGAGCGCTCCGTCGCTTCCGCGGCATACAGCTTCGTCCGCTTCCTCGGCGGTGCCGTCTCTCCATGGCTCGCCGGCAAGCTGTCCGAGTGGTACCATGCGGAGACGCCGTTCTACTTCGGTGCCGTCATGGTCTTCCTCGGCGTCGTCGCCCTGCTCGTATCCCGCCGCAAGCTTGCCCATGTTGACCGGGCAGAAGGCCATTAAGGAGGTTTACCTATGTACTCACGTATTCTCGTACCCGTCGACGGATCCAAGCATGCCCGGCATGCGCTGGATTCCGCCGTATCGCTTGTGCAGAGCCTGAATACCGCTCCCGAGCTCGTGGTCCTGCACGTCAACCCGACCGTTTCTATCAATGAACCGCCAGTAGGCGTAGATCTGGAGGAGCACATCCGCCAGGAAGGCGAAAAAATCCTCGCCCCGGCCACCGAAGAAGTGAGCCGCTCGGGAATCGCCTTCCGCACGGTCAGCAAAACTGGCGATCCGGCCAAGGTCATCTGCCAGACGGCCAAGGAAGAGTCGGCCGACCTGATCGTGATGGGCAGCCGGGGCATGGGCCTTGTGTCGGAAATGCTGATCGGCAGCGTCAGCCACAGCGTTGTCCAGCATGCGCACTGTCCGGTGATGATCATCCGCTAATCCACCCTACAAAGTGGAGTTTTGCTCCGATGTGGATTCAAATCCTTGCTGTGACCCCGGACCACATAAATCTTTATATAATTAAATAAGCCGTCCCCCATTCTTGATGGGGAGACGGCTTTTTGCTGTGCTGCAAACGGCGGCTCATCCAAACCGTCCGGAGATATACTCCTGGGTCATGGCATTGGCCGGGTTGGTAAAAATAATTTCGGTATCGTTATGCTCCATCAGCGTGCCAAGGTAGAAATACGCCGTATAGTCGGAAATCCGTGCGGCCTGCTGCATGTTGTGTGTCACGATGACGATGCTCAGCTCTTTCTTGAGCTCGACGATCAGTTCCTCGACCTTCGAGGTCGAAACCGGATCGAGGGCCGACGCCGGCTCATCGAGGAGCAGAATCCCCGGGTTGACCGACAAGGCGCGCGCAATGCACAGGCGCTGCTGCTGGCCGCCGGAGAGCGACAAAGCAGACTGCTTCAGGCGATCCTTCACTTCGTCCCACAGCGCCGCTTTGCGCAGGCTGGACTCGACGATCTGGTCGAGCTCTTTTTTATTTTTCACGCCATGGTACTTCGGTCCAAAAGCGATATTTTCGTAGATGGATTTATAAAATGGATTCGGCTTCTGCCATACCATTCCGATTTTTTGCCGCAGCTGAATGACGTCGGTGGAAGGATCGTTGATGTCCTCCCCGCCGATCCAGATCTTCCCCTTGATCACGGCCTGGGAAATCTCGTCGTTCATTCGGTTGAGGGACCGCAGAAACGTCGATTTCCCGCAGCCCGACGGGCCGATGAGCGCGGTAACGCTCTTGTCCGGGAAGGTCAGGCTGATGTTCTTCACGGCTTCGTACGCCCCGTAAAACACGCTCAGGTTTTCAGTGCGGAATGTAGTCGATGATTGTTGCATGCTCATTTCTCCTATCCCATTCGTTTGGATGCCGTCATGATCTTGTAGAGCAGGTTGCCGAACCAGCGGGCAAACAGGTTGAAGACAAGCACGAGGATCACGAGCACCGCCGAAGCGCCGGCGGCAATTTCCGCGGCATCGGGCGCAATGCCCTCACTGTTGATTTTCCAGATATGCACGGCCAGCGTTTCCGCCGGACGGAACGGATTGATCGGCGACGTCGGGCTCAGCGGGTTCCAGTTGGTAAAATCAAGACGAGGCGTGGACATCCCTGCGGTAAACAGGAGCGCTGCCGCTTCCCCGAATACACGTCCTGCCGCCAGAACCGTACCGGTCACGATGCTCGGCAGGGCGACGGGAAACAGCACGGACGTGATGATTTTCCATTTCGATAATCCGAGCGCAAGTCCCGCTTCCTTCTGCTCCTTCGGTACGCTGCGGAACGCCTGCTCCGTGATGCGGACCATGAGCGGCAGATTAAAGATCGTCAGAACCAGCGCGCCGGAGAAGAGCGAAAAGCCAAAACCGAACGTGTTGACGATCAGGAGCAGGCCGAACAAGCCGACGACGATAGACGGAAACGAGGACAGCACCTCGACGACGAGGCGGATTGCTCCAGTGATCTTGCCTGGCTTGGCGTACTCGGCCATATAGATGCCGGCACCCAGGCCCAATGGAATTGTAATAATAAGCGTCAATACCAGCAGAAACAAGGAGTTAAACAGCTGCGGACCGATGCCGCCGCCCTCCCGGATCGTTTGGGGCACAGAAGTCAGGAAGTGCCAGCTGATGTGGCTGAGTCCCCGGTACAGAATAAATCCGAGCAGTCCGAGCAGAACCGCCACGATGAATAAGGAAAACACCACAATAATGGCTGTTGCAATTTTGTCAGCGGCTTTAGCTTTCAAATCCGATTTCTCCTTTCGAGCAGGCGAACGATAACGACGAAGATAAAGGTCATGAACATGAGTGCGAGCGCCATGCTCCACAGCGCGTTACTGTGCGCGGTGCCCATGACGGTGTTGCCCATATCCAGCGTAATGACGCTGGTCAGCGTCGAGGCGGATTCGAACAGCGACCGCGGAATATGCGGCGCATTCCCGATGACCATCTGTACCGCCAGCGCTTCCCCGAAGGCGCGGGCCATGCCGAGAACCACCCCGGTCAGAATAGAAGGAAGCACGGTTGGCAGAATAACTCTGTAGATGGTTTGCCAGCGCGTTGCGCCTAGTGCGTACGAGGACTCCTTGAGGCCCCGCGGCAGCGAGGACAGGGCGTCGGTACCGATACTCGTAATCGTTGGCAGAATCATGACCGACAGCACGATCGAGCCCGCGGCGATTCCGATCCCCTGACCGGGAAACATGTCGCGCAGGGCCGGAACGATGACCGTCAAGCCGACAAATCCGTATACGACGGACGGAATTCCGGCAAGCAGCTCAATGACCGGCTGCAGCAGCTTTTTGCCCCAGCCCGGGACGATTTCCGTCATGAACAGCGATGCGCAGATGCTGAGCGGACTGGCGATGACCGCCGCCAGAATCGACGTCGCGAATGAACCGAAAATAAACGGCATGACGCCGAACTGCGGCTCGCCATGGTTGCCGTCCGGATCCCATTTGGAGCCAAACAGAAATTCGCTGAAGCTGACGCCGTCTCTAAAAAAGGTCGCCAGCCCCTTCGAAGCGACAAAATAAACGATGGACAAAATAATGACGATCAGCAGAATCGCACAAATCGTCGTATAGCTGCGTCCCGCGAAATCTTCCATATGATGTTTTTTAAACCGTCCGGGACGGGGGTTGTCAGCGATGCCTACAGGCCTTTCATCTATAGCTTTCATCGTTGTCCTTCTTTCTAAAGTGAAAATAGAGGCAGAAGTTGGTCTCTCCGCCTCTTGTCGTACATATTCAGTGTTTCATGAGAGCTCAAGGAACCTGATGTTATTTCGTGATGTTGCCGTCCTTGTCGCGTTTCACTTCCATTTTGGAAGCCGGAATGTATCCGAGCTCAACCACGTCGCCGTTTTGCACAGCATCCGAAGTCATGTAGTCCAGGAACGCCTTCACTTCCGGAGCAGGCTCACCTTTGGTGTACATGTGCTCGTAAGCCCATACTGGGTATTTACCGGAGGCTACATTCTCTTCCGTTGCTTCCACACCGTCATATTTCAGAGTTTTCACTTTGTCGTCCAGGTAGGACAGAGCAAGGTATCCGATAGCACCTGGCGTTTCGGAAATGATCTTTTTCACCGTACCGGAAGAATCTTCTTGGATCGAACCTTGCAGGTCTTCGGTCTTCGTTCCGAGTGCATATTTTTCAAACGTTGCGCGGGTACCGGAGCTTGCAGGACGGTTGACGATAACGATCTTTTCATCCTTGCCGCCAACGTCTTTCCAGTTCGTCACTTTTCCTGTGAAAATATCAACCAGCTGCTGCTTCGTCAGGCTGTCTACGCCTGCGTCAGGATTCGTTACAGCCGCCATGGCTACAACGGCCACTTGATGGTCAACGAGTTCTTTGGCTTGGTCTGCATCCAGCTTTTCTTCAGCAAATACGTCGGAGTTGCCGATGTTGGCTTGGCCGCCGGAAACTTGAGTCAGGCCGGTGCCGCTGCCGCCGCCTTGAACTTGAACTTGGATTTTAGAGTATTGGGATTCACCCATGAACTTTTGTGCGACTTGCTCTACGAGCGGTTGGAGTGCTGTGGAGCCTACAGCCAGAACGGAACCGCTGAGCGTTTCCTCTGCAGCCGGTTTATCTTCAGTTGCGGTTCCCGAACCCGTAGTGCTGCCGCTATCCGACGCGTTTTTGCTGCCGCAGGCAGCCAGCATAAGAACCAGGACCAACGTACAAAACATAAGTAACGGTTTTTTGAATTTCATAATCTAATGTTTCCCCCCATTTTGGTTTGCCGTGTAACTCTATGAAGTTTACCGACAAGTTCATTGTAGTTCTCTATCATTTTGTAAAATGATGCGTTTTGTAAAAAGAAAGATAAATATCAGAATATAATCTTTATGAGTCCATAGATTAATTCTATAATGAAGAGGAATCGGACGTGACCGAGGGGGAATCATCGTTGAATTTGTTAAAATTGCAAATCCTTGTTTATATTGAAAAATACAAGAAGGTAACCGACGTAGCCAAAGAGCTGGATATGAAACAGCCGACCGTCACCTTTCATATGAAAAGCTTAGAGGAAGAGCTGGGCATCGCCCTCTTCGAGTCCAGGCGGGGCCGCATCCTGCTGACCGACGCCGGCAAGGCGTTGTACCCTTACGCCGTCAAAATGACGGGGCTGGCCGCCGAGGCGCGGAAGGCCGTGCAGGACTACGCCGATTTGGGCAAGGGCATTCTTCATATCGGCGCCGACAGCCTGATGGGGACGATACATCTGCCCAAGCTCGTCAACCGGTTCTGCCGGCAGTATCCCGGCATCCAGATCGAGCTGACCGTTCAGCCCAGCCGGACCGTTCAGGAACTGCACTACAATCATGAGGTGGACCTTGCCTTTTATTATTCGCAGGACGTTGCGGCTGCCGGCATCAAGGAAGACCTGCTGCTGGAAGATGAGCTTGTCGTCATTTTTGCGCCGGGACACCCTTTCTCCAGCCTGAAATCGCTGAGCGACCAGCTGGTTGCCCAGCATTTCTTCATCCAGCATGCCGAAGGCTCTTTTATGCGGGACTTCACCCGGACCTACGCGATCGAGAGCGGAATCCATTTGTGGGAGCGCATGATCATCAATTCGCCGGAGTCGGTCAAGCACACGGTAGAGGACGGGGATTTCATCTCCTTCTTCCCCTTGTCCGGCATCGCAAGCGAGCTCGCCGCCGGAAGTCTCCAATACTTGCCCGCCCCCGGTCCGGCAGGCAAATCGGTCAAGGCCTATATGGCCTATCATGCCGATCAGCCCTATTCGCCGCTCAGGGAGCAGTTCAAGCAGTTCGTCAAACAGCAAATCACCGAGCAGAATATGAAGCCCTGATTCCACGGAATCGGGGCTTTTTTTTGGCTCTCCCCCCTATGATCGCCCCGCATACTAACACTGTTTTGACCTCGTCTTACCCTACGAAAAACGGACAACCCAGGTAAAAAAACACTTTACAATTCTCCCCATCTGTTTTAGCCTATACTCAATAAAGTTTCCTCAGGTAAAAACTTTTATATATGTGCATTAATTTGTCCCAAGGGAAACTTATGTCAAAGTTTTCATAATCCAAAGGAGGTTTATGCTATGCTCCCCCGTCACCGCGACCCTTCGGTGTCCGTCGACAGCCTATTCGTCTCCTATCACGGCAAGGATGCCCTCCGCGGCGTCAGTTTTACGCTGCTTCCCGGCAGTATGACCGGTATTATCGGACCCAACGGGGCCGGCAAATCCACGCTGATGAAGTCGCTCCTTGAGCTGATTCCGCGGGACCACGGCGAAGTTCGCATCCTCGGCGGCAGCGTCAAGGAAGCCCGGACCCGCATCGCCTATGTTCCGCAGCGCAGCGAAATCGACATGACGTTCCTGATTACAGTGATCGATACCGTCCTGCTCGGCACCTACCCGAAGCTCGGCCTGCTCAAGAGGCCGCGGCGGCAGCATAAAGAGCTGGCCTACCACAGCCTGGAGAAGGTCGGCATGGAGGATTTCGGCTCCCGGCAGATCGGCGAGCTGTCCGGCGGGCAGCAGCAGCGCGTATTTCTCGCCCGGGCACTTGCCCAGGAGGCGGAGCTGTTCTGCCTGGATGAGCCCTTCGTCGGCGTGGACGCCGCCAGCGAGGAGACGATCGTCGCCATTTTGAAAGAGCTCCGGGATCAGAACCGCACGGTGCTCGTGGTCCATCACGATTTGAGCAAGGCGGAAGCGTATTTCGACGGGCTTGTGCTGCTTAACGGCGAGCTGGTGAAGGCAGGTCCGGCCCGCGAAGTCTGCCGTCCGGACATTCTCAGCCAGGCTTATGCGGCGCAGCTGACCTTTCTTGAAAAGAACGGAGTGGGCGTGTAATGGAATTCTTAAGCGGAATCCTAGAATACGGCTTTTTGCAAAAAGCGCTGCTGACCTCGGTCATGGTCGGAATGATCTGCGGCATTATCGGCTGCTTTATCATTCTGCGCGGCATGGCGCTCATGGGCGATGCGATTTCCCATGCGGTCCTGCCTGGCGTCGCCCTGTCCTACATGCTGGGCATCAACTTCTTTTTCGGCGCCGTGGTAACGGGCGTGCTGACGGCGCTCGGCATCGGATACGTCAGCCAAAACAGCCGGATCAAAAACGACTCGGCGATCGGCATCGTGTTTACGTCCTTTTTTGCGGTCGGCATCATCCTGATTACCTTTGCGAAAAGCTCAACCGACCTGTACCACATCCTGTTCGGCAACGTGCTTGCGGTCCGCGCCTCCGACATGTGGATCACGCTGATCATCGGCATCGTGATCGCCGCGGTCGTCTACCTGTTCTACAAAGAGCTGCTGGTCAGCTCGTTCGATCCGGTTATGTCCGCGGCATACGGGCTGCCCGGGCGGCTTATCCATTACCTGCTGATGACCCTGCTCACCCTCGTGACCGTCGCCTCCCTGCAGACCGTCGGCATCATCCTCGTCGTCGCCATGCTGATCACCCCCGCCTCCACCGCTTATCTGCTGACCAACCGGCTGTGGGTGATGATTTATCTGGCTGCCGGCTTCGGCGCGTTATCAGCCGTGGTGGGACTGTATTTCAGCGTCAAATACAATCTGGCCTCCGGTGCAGCCATCGTGCTCGCGTCAGCTATCTGGTTCATGCTGGCATTGGCCTTTTCACCAAAACAGGGCGTCCTGTGGCGGCATTTCCGTTCCCGGCGCAAAAAGGCGGCGCTGAAAGGACTTTGACGCCGTCTGCCCGGAAGGCAGCAGGGTTCGCGCCGCAATGATTCTTTTTAAATAGGTGGGGATCTGTATGAAACATAAAAGGAAGGTTTGGCTCGGAGCCGTACTTATGCTGGTCCTGGCACTTGCCGCCGGCTGCTCCGGTCAAACCGGGAATAAAGCCGGCTCTTCCGGGGAGAAGCCGGTCGTGCTGACCACGTATTCGATCCTGTACGATATCGTGAAGCAGGTTGCTGGGGACCGCGTAGAGCTGTATTCAATCGTGCCGGTTGGCACGGACCCCCATGAATATGATCCGCTGCCTGCGGATCTCAAGCATGCCAGCGATGCCGATGTCATTTTCTATAACGGGCTTAATCTGGAGACGGGGAACGGCTGGTTCGCCAAACTGCTGGAGACGTCGGGCAAAGCGGGGGAAGACGCCCCTGTCTATGCACTGAGCGAAGGCGTGGAGCCGATGTACCTGACCTCCGCCGGCAAGGAATCCGAGCAGGATCCGCATGCCTGGCTGAGCATTGAGAACGGGATCCGCTATGCGGAGAACGCCCTTGCGGCGCTGACGAAAGCAGACCCGGCCAACCGTGAATATTACGAGCAGAATGCCGGGAACTATATCGAGGAATTGAAGAAACTGCACGATGATGCCGTGACACGCTTTGCCGACATCCCGGAGGAACGCCGGGTTCTCGTTACAAGTGAAGGGGCTTTTAAATATTTTTCCGCGGCTTACGGGCTGAAGGCCCAATACATTTGGGAGATCAATACGGAGAACCAGGGCACCCCTGAGCAGATGAAGCGGATTATCGATATCGTGAAGGCGGAGCAGGTGCCTGCGTTGTTTGTGGAGACCAGCGTGGATCCGCGCAGTATGGAGAGCGTCTCCAAGGAGACCGGGGTTCGAATATTCGGCAAGGTGTTCACCGATTCCACCGGCAAGCCCGGGGAAGATGGAGACAGCTACCTCGCCATGATGAAATGGAACCTCGAAACGATTCATGCCGGATTGACGAAGTAACGGGAACCGCCGCCTTTTTCCACACAGCATCTCCCCTTCTCCCCGATGGAATGATCCTGTCTCTTCCTATATATAATAGAGTGATGACATCCTTCTTCATCAATCATCAGCCCGGTTCGGGAGGCTATGCCCAGCCGGGTCCACCCCCCTCTTTACATCCCGGGCGAATCTTGCAATTCCCTGGGCCCTGTGCTTAAATTGCAATAGTGTAATAGTTACTATTAACTTCATTGTCCCGCGTATGGCCCGGCTTAGCACAGGTGTCCAAGCCTTGTGTTTGCTGTGGCCTGATGGCGTTTTTGATAAGGGGTAATCCATGATGCTGAAGAGGGAACGCGGGCGGCCCGTCGGCAGGACAACCTGCGGATGACAGACCGTACGCTGCTGATTCCTATACGCCCTTGGATGGGCTTAGCGATCTGTGTGGAAATTACGAAAGGGGCGTCGATTGATTTTGCATAACCGTTTTTCATGGAGAGCGCTGATAGGTAAACCTTTTATCTTCTTCTCCATTGTCATGATTTTAAAAATGCTTCTAGTCTGGACGGTCGTGTTCAGAGAAAATGCCGGAGGCTTCGGCATGATGCTGCTGACGGGCATACCGCCCGTATGGCTGCTCTTCTGCCTGATCGAAACGCTGGCCTACCGCAAGAAGCTGGTCACCTACCTGATTGTGGACCTGGTTCTGACCATTATTTATTTTGCCGTCATTATGTACTATAAGTATTTCGGAGTTATCGTTACTTATCATGAGCTGCGCCAAGTAAACCAGGTATCCGAGGTCAACAGCAGCGTCTTTTCGCTCATGGATCCGTATTACTTGTTCATTTTCACCGATATCGTCGTGCTGTTCGTCCTTATCTGTTCCAGCCGGCCGTTCCGCTCCTTTGGCCGCAGGTTGTCCGTCCGAACGGGCCGCCCGTGGTTTGCGGGGGGAGCCGTCCTGGCACTGATCACCTGTGCCGCGTGCATTTTTCCGTTCCGGAGCGGGATGAACGAATTCCAGCAGGCCCGGGATATGGGGATTCTCAACTATGAAGCGTATGTCGGCTTTGCCCCTTCCAAGAACATCAAGGTCGACGCCAAGTCCGTCACGCCTGAGGCGGTTGCCCAGGTGAAAGGAACGACCGAGCCGGCGCAGCCGGCATACTGGGGTGCCGCCAAGGGCAAAAACGTCATCGTCATTCAGCTCGAAGCGTTCCAGAATTTCCTCGTCAACCTGAAGATCGACGGCAAGGAGATTACCCCGAACATGAACAAGCTGGTCAAAGATCATATGTATTTCCCGCATTTCTTCCAGCAGGTCGGTCAGGGAAACACGGCGGATGCCGAATTCGTCGTGAACACTTCCCTCTACGTTCCGTCCAACGGGGCTGCTTCCGAGGTGTATGCGGACAAGGCGCTGCCGAGCGCCCCCAAAGCGTTTGCCGCGAGCGGCTATCAGACGGCGACGTTCCATACGAACAGCGTCGTGTTCTGGAACCGGGATCAGCTGTATAAAGCGCTTGGATGGGAAAAATATTACGACGACAAGTTTTTCGGCAAAAATGACCTCGTTTCGTTCGGCTCATCGGACGAGCTGCTATATGCCAAGACGGCCGACGAGCTGGCACGGATGCAGGGAACCGGCAAGCCGTTCTACGTGCAGGTCATTTCCATGTCGGGCCATCACCCGTTCCGCATCCCGGAGCGCAAGTTCAAGATGGAGCTTCCCGACCGTTATAAAGGAACCCTTGTCGGAGATTATATCCAGTCCCAGAACTATGCCGACTACGCCCTCGGCCAGTTCGTGGACGAGCTGAAGAAAAACGGCGTCTGGGACAACAGCGTCATCGTCCTGTACGGTGATCATCAGGGACTTCCGATATATTCACTCAATAATAAAGAGAAAAAGCTGATGAAGGAAATTTACGGACGGGAGTACACCCTCCCCGATATGATGAACATCCCGCTCGTCCTCTCTGTGCCGAACCAAAAAGCCCAGACGCTGGAGCAGGTCGGCGGGCAGTCGGATATTTTCCCGACGCTGGCCAATCTGATCGGCGTCTCACTGAAGAACCAGGTGCACTTCGGCCAGGATCTGCTCAACCAGAACAGTCCCGTGCTGCCGCAGCGGTATTACCTCCCCTCGGGCTCGTTTATTTCGGCTAAGGGAGCGTTCGTACCCGGCTCCGGTTACGCCGACGGGGTGACCTATCCGCTGAACGGAGGCAAGGTCACCAAGCCGCTGGATTCGAAGGAAACGTACGAGCGGGCGCACAAGCTGATCAGCATGTCGGATGCTTATGTGGCGGCACTGCCGGAGTGGAAGGATCAGGAGAAGGAGCATGCGAACACGGATGCGAATACGGATGCAAACACGGGGGCGACTTCTTCTCCGGCCGGATCCGGAGCAGGGACTTCCCCGGCAGATGATCAAACGAGCGGCACGAAACCCGCTGATGCCAAGACAGATGGGACCAAACCGGCGGATGCCAAAGCTAGCAGCACTCCAACAGGTACCCAGACTGGCAATACACCAGCGGGCAGCAAGCCAGGCAATACCACCCCTGCGAATGATTCGGAAAAGCCGTCCAAGCCGGCCGATGCTGCGGGCAAATAAAACTTACCCTTAGAAACCAAACAAGACCGGAAGGAATCTTCGCGATTCCCCCGGTCTTTTCATTTGCTGGCAGCACAGGATCATTTTGCCCCATCGTTAAACGAATTGTGAATTTTTCTTTTACCCCCTTTACAAAATGTAAAATCGGAGTAAATTTTATAGTATAAGCTTTCTCTTAACGAGACGTGGCTCAGCTTGGTAGAGCGCTTGCTTCGGGAGCAAGAGGTCGCAGGTTCAAATCCTGTCGTCTCGATCCTTCATACAATCAATAGTTGCGGGGTTGCTGACCGCAGCTTTTTTGTGTTTAAGAACGACAGATGTCTACATATCTCAATCATAGCAGTAAAAGAGCATCGGCCTCATTTTCGAGGTAAGCCTCTCTTTCCTTTTTTCCTTCGTAAAATGTAATCTCCTCAACGAACGATAACCCTATGTTTTCTACTGTACTAAACTCTCCATATCGGGCTGTAATTTGTTCCGCAAAGCATACAGCATGATCGCCCCGACCAGGAACGCGACGGCATCCGCGATGACGAGCGACCAGACTACCCCGTGAAAGCCGTTCATTCGATTGGCGATATAGAGTACAGGAATCAGAGTAACGCCTTGAATAATTGACATAATAAACGCAGCGGTTCCTTGTGCGGTCGCTTGGAAGATCCCCGTAAACAACGTGGTCATGCCTGTAATGAACAAGGATAAGAACGTCACATGCAGGATATAGCTGCCCATTTCGATTAATTGCGGGTCATTCGTAAATAAACCAATCAAGTGGTCGGAAATCAAATAGACGATGATGCCGAACGCGACGGCTAACGCTACAATCGTTTTGATCGTAAATCCGATCGTTTGCTTCATACGCAATTTATTCGCTGTAAAAGAGAAGGCAATCAATGGCACGACTCCCTCACATAAACCCATCAGAATAAACTCGGGAAACTGCAATAAACGCGATGAAATTCCGTAAGCTGCAACGGCCGGATCTCCATATTCTACAAGAAAACGATTAAAGATGAGCGACATGGCCCCTAAAAAGATACTCATAATAAAGACGGGAACTCCAATTTTGATGACATTGCTCAAAATCTCTTTGGACGCCTTAAACCATTTAACGGAAATGGTTAAAAATGAGCTCTTATATCCCATATGGTAGGCGTAGAATACGCTGGCGACCAAGTTGGAAATGACCGTAGCAGACGCAACGCCGATCACGCCCCAATGAAAAGCGAAGATGACCAGCGCATCGAGAATAATATTCACGGCAACACTCAGAATCATACCCATCATCGACGTCATTGCCGCACCCTCCGAGCGTACGATATTTTCCAGTGTGAAAAATAAGATGACGAATGGTGAACCAATAAGCATCATCGTGACATAGTCCTTCGTAAAGCCGAAGGAGTCGGGCGTTGCCCCCAGGCCATGGACAATGGGATCAATCAGTGGGATACCTACGGCCATCACGATAAGACCAATAACTAAACTGCTGTAAAAAGCGAATGAAGACACATGCTTGACATCATCCAATTTTTTCTCTCCCAGCAAACGGGAAATGAAGGTACCGCCCCCGATGCCAATCAAGTTACCCAGTGCCATGATGATGGCGAACAACGGCAAGGTTAACGCGAGAGCGGTTAACATAGCCGTATTGTGGAGTGTGCCCAGGAAATAGGCATTCAATATGGAATAGATGACACTCATTGACGTGCCCAGCATCATCGGTACAGCGAAATGAGCTACGGCTTTGGCAACCGGCGCCTTTTCAAAATAATAAAGATTTTCTGTATCCATGCGGGTCCCTGCTTTCTTTATTGTTTTAGGTCAACCGTCTAACAGTGCAGATGTCATCTTACAGTGTTAGTTTGAGCCTTACAGTGTTAGATGATATCATGGTCTTATGAACATGTAAAGCATAAACTTACACTGTTAGGTAAAAGGATGGATTCCCGATGAAAAAACAGCAGCCTCAGATTTCGGAGGATCGGATTTTGGAAGCCTCATGGGAGCTTCTTGGCGAAGAAGGTATCGAAAAGTTCAGCATGAGACGATTAGCCGACCGGCTGGGGATTCAGGCTCCCTCGATATACTGGTACTTCAAGAGCAAACAAAATCTCTACCAGCGTCTGGCCAACCAGGTATCGAAAATCATTCTGGAGGAGTATCATGCCGAGGGGGACTGGAAGGAGCAGCTGAAGGGGCTGGCGGTAACGGTGCGAAGCGTGCTCGGCCGGTATCCCTGCTCCACGCAGCTCATGATGTTGACGCTGCCCCACGAACCGGACATCATCCGGTTCACCAACCGGATGCTGCTCTGCGTGGAATCGACGCCGCTCGAGCAGGAGCAGAAAATGCAAGTGGTTCTTACGCTGATGAATTATATTTTCAACTTCGTTCTGGACGATTATGAACATCAGCGCAATGTCTCCGCGATTGTTAAGGAGCACGGAGAAGGAGCGCTTCCAGGTGAGGAGATGATTCGCCTTCTGGACTCCATGAGCGAGACGGATGCCGGACTGTTCCGGAGGATGTTCAAGAACGGGCTATTCGAGCTGATGGGGACAGACAAGGCGTTCGAGTTCGGACTGAAGCTGATTCTGCTCGGGATCGAGCAGGTGATCCAGGAGCAGGAGAAATAGAATGCCAAAAACCGCCCATCCGGTTATCGGATGGGCGGTTCACTAGGGTTACCTTTTACATGGCAGAGACGGCTTTCTCAGGAGGGGCTATCCTGAAGGGAGTTATCTCCTTTACTATGAATCACCCTGCCTCTGTACAGGGTAACGATGGCCGAAACAATAGCCAGGATAACAATCAGACCTCCGATCCAGGCATTGGCCGTAACCTCATAACGGCTGATCACCACGCCGCCGATGGCAGATCCCGCAGCTACGCCGAGATGCAGCGAGGAGGTATTTAGGGAGAGCTGGATGTCCGCCGACTTTGGCGCAAGCCGCACCAAATAGCTTTGAACAGCCGGACTTGGCGCCATGTTAAACGCACACCAGACGATGACGACGGGCAGCAAGCGCAGCATGGAGGCAGCTGCCCAGGGAAGAAGCAGGATCGCCACGGCGTGGAGCAGCAGCGTGACGATCATTGTCCGGGCTGCCCCAAAGCGGTCGGCCGCCCACCCTCCAATCCACCCCCCTGCAATGCCGGCCAGCCCATAAACCAGCAAGACGAAGCTGATTTGACCGGGAGACAGGTTCAACATGGTCTGTAAAAACGGCGTGATATAGGCATAGATCGTAAACTGGCCCGTCATTTGCAGAATGGAGACGAGATGGGCGAACACAATTTTAGAATTTCCCAACGTACGCAGCTGTTCCCGCATCGGAAGCTTAGGCGGAGACGCCGCTTGGGGCAGAAATTTCATGATGCATATCGTCACAATGAACGAAAGTACGCCAATAAAAGCAAAGGTTGCCCGCCAGCCCCAAGCCTCGCCGATCAACGTCCCCAGCGGAACGCCGAGCACGAGGGATCCGCTGATCCCCATAAAGATCATTCCAATCGCACGCCCTTTTGCTTCAGGTGTCACAATCCCCGAAGCCAGGGTGATCGACAGAACGACAACAATGGAGCAGCTTGCCGCCAGAATAACCCTGGACAGCAGCAGCATCGTAAAATTCGGACTTAACATAGACATGATATTTCCAGCCGTAAACACCAGCATGGCGATGACCAGCAGCCTTCGGCGCTCAACCTTCGTAGTTAAAGCGATCAAGACGGGGGATCCTAAGGCGAAAACCAGAGAATACACCGAAACCAGTTGGCCGGCCACACCGACGGAAACGCGCAGATCCCGGGCGATCATATCCAAAATCCCGGCAATGACCAGTTCAACGGAGCCTACTGTAAAGGCAGCCAGCGCCAGAATGAAAATGCGCTTATCCATTACTCTTCCTCTCCTTTCTTTCAACCTGATTATGAACCAGCCGAAAAAAGCAGAGGTAGTCTAAAAATCGCAAATGATTGCCTGATTCTCTCAAAACGATTCATCGCTGGGTCCAACAGGGCTTATAATGGGACATAGATAAGGAGGGGAAAACAATTCATGCGGGATTTATCCAACCACGCCAATTCCTTGGTTTCGTATCAGAAGGAATTGTCCCTATTGATGGAAAAACATACGGACGGAGACGGCATTCACGAGACGCTCATTCCTTCCCTTTCTCTGATTCGCAGTTCGAAAACGACGTTCCCTTCGTTTTCGGTCCATGAACCGGAGTTGTGCATCGTCTCCCAAGGTTCGAAGGTGGTCATGCTTGCAGATGAGAGCTTTACGTATGGGCCGTCCAGCTATCTGGTCATCTCCCTGGATTTGCCCGTCTCCGCCCAGATTATTGAAGCAACGCCGGATATGCCTTATTTGTGCTTCAGGCTTAAACTTAACCTAAAAGATGCGTTGGACTTAGTAAACGAGGCGAATCCGGTATCCCGGAAGAAGCTCCGTTCGAAACGGGGGTTATTCGTGGAACAATCGACTGCTCCTCTGCTGGACGCGGCTGTCAGGCTTACACGCCTGCTCGATAACCCGGAGGATATACCGATACTGGCACCGCTCATCGTTCGTGAGATCTTATATCGGGTTTTGCAGGGAGAGCAAGGAAACGTATTAAGGCAAATGGCCTTGAGGGGAAGCAGCTCGAACCGGATTGCCGTAGTGGTAGAGCAGCTGAAGCGGGAGTACATGGAGCCGCTCCGAATCGATGAGCTGGCGGCCGCTGCCCATATGGCCCCCTCCTCCCTGCACCGTCACTTTAAGGAGGTCACGGCCATGAGCCCGCTGCAGTACCAAAAGCAGCTGCGGCTGCAGGAGGCCCGCCGTCTCTTGTTATCCGAATCTGCCGATGCAGCGGATGTTGCTTTTCGAGTCGGTTACGAAAGTCCGTCCCAATTCAGCCGCGAATACGCCCGGCTTTTCGGCCTTCCGCCGATCAGCGACATCACGCGGCTTCGGGAGCAGTTAGGCCGGGTGCCCTGATCCAAGAGCACCCGGCTCCAGTCTGTAATCACAAGCCTGAAGAGCATAAAAAAAACGCCTATCGGCGTAAATAAACATAAAAATAGGATCATGCATTGCCTTTCAGCAATCGCATGATCCTATCAACGATGCGGTCGAGAGGACTCGAACCTCCACGGGGGGTTAGCCCACACGGACCTGAACCGTGCGCGTCTGCCAATTCCGCCACGACCGCATATTCAGTTGGTCACGTTCGAAATGTTTTTTTCTTAGCGACAAGATAGATCTTACCATGGATCCATTATCATCGTCAAGCGTTTCGCCAAACTTTTTTTATAAAGTTGAAAAGCGGAGTTCCGGGACGAACCTGCCGGGTGATTCCCCAGTGTCTCTCGTTCTAAAACTCCGCCGTGTTTCGTTACCTTCTGACCGTCTTCCCTGCCTCAAGGGTCAGCTCTTCCCCCTTGTGGCGGATCTGCAGCGGATCACCCTCCAGAAGTCCGTATACCGTTCCCTTGGCGTCGACAAGCACCTCCAGGAGCCGGCCCCGGTTCATGACCCGGAAGCGGTAGCTGTCCCACTGCCCCGGCAGCGCCGGCGCAAATTCCAGCATGCCGTCTACCAAGCGCATGCCTGCAAACCCATATACGATGGACATCCAGGACCCGGCCATGGCCGCCGTATGCAGCCCGTCCTTGGCATTCCGGTTGATGTCGTCCAAATCCATGCGCACCGTCCGGTCGAAATAAGCATACGCTTCTTCGAGTTCACCGATCTCGGCCGAGACGATGCTGTGAATGCACGGCGACAGTGAGGAATCATGCGTCGTCAAAGGCTCATAGTAGCGGTAGTTCCGGATCTTCTCCTCCATCGTGAACCGTTCGCCGAGCAGGAACAACGCCAACACCAGATCGGCCTGCTTCAGCACCTGGTGGCGGTAGATGACGAGCGGATGAAAATGCAGAAGCAGCGGGTACTTGTCGGCCGGCGTGTTCTGAAAATCCCATTTGGCCTTCGTCAGGAACGTATCGTCCTGCGCATAAATGCCGAGTTCGGCATCATACGGCACGAACATATTCTCCGCGGCCCTGCCCCAAAGCGCGATTTCTTCGTCCGTCAGGCCGATCGCGGCCCGCAGACGCTGATCTTCCGCCGGATGTGATTCCGCCAGCCAGCCGGCCACCTGCACCGCGTAGCGCAGCTGATCCTGCACCATAAGGTTCGTATAGGCGTTATTGTTGACGATGGCCGTATACTCGTCAGGTCCGGTCACGCCGTCAATGCAGAACTTTCCGTCGCGGGCGGGGTTGAAGTGTCCAAGGTCCAGCCAGAACCTCGACGTCTCAAACAATATTTCGGCGCCCTCATTCAGCAGGAAATCGGAATCTCCGGTGGCGGACACATACTGCTTGATCCCGTAGGCAATGTCCGCGTTGATGTGGGCCTGGGCCGTCCCGGCGGGATAATAGGACGAGTTCTCTTCCCCGTCGATGGTCCGCCAAGGGTACAAAGCTCCCTTCTGCGACATGACCCGGGCCCGTTCGCGGGCTTTGTCCAGCGTGGCGTAGCGGAAATGCAGCAGCGCCCTGGCAATATCCGGCCGGGTATAAGTGAAAAACGGCAGCATGTACATTTCCGTATCCCAGAAGTAATGGCCCTCATATCCTTCGCCTGTGAGACCCTTGGCGCCGATGTTGGTCACGCCGTCCCGGCCGACGGACTGCAGCAGTTGAAACGCATTGAAGCGGATGCCCTGCTGCAGTGCAGGGTCGCCGGCGATTTCCACATCGGCGGTTTTCCAGAACTGTTCGAGAAAAGACTGCTGTTCTTGGGCAAGCACCTCAAACCCCGACTGCCGAGCCATCCGCTGAACCTCTTCAGCACGGACAAGCAGCTCCCCTTCGGCATAATCCTTGGACGTATGGTACGTGACGTATTTGGTGAGGGCTGTGCTCTCCCCTTGCCGGAGTGATACGGTAAATTCGGATGCCGCATACTCATTCTCCGACCACGCCGTAGTCTGGGAGGGCTGATTCGTCTGCAGATCATGGCTCATGGCCGTCAGGAGCACGAATCCCGAATGCCGTGTACGCTGTCTCATCCAGGACAGCTCTCCTTCATGGCCCGTATCTTCGAGCAGCAAGCTCGGCTCAGCCTTGGCGGCGCCCAGACGGGGATCGCCGTTGTTGTTCTGCGATGCGATCTTACCGTCCAGCGCGGAGGTCAGGCTGATAGCCCCGCTGAAATTAAGGGCGGTGACTTCATAATGGATAACCGCCAAATGCTTGTGCTGGAGGGCGGCGAACCGGCGGATCCGGATCCGGGCACGCTGGCCGCCGGGTGCTTCCCAGTCGATCTCGCGCGTCAGCATCCCCTTTTTCATGTCCAGCTCCCGCCGGTAGTCGTGGACGACGCCGCTGTTCAGATGGAACAGCTGGCCCTCGATCCGCAGCTCCACACGCTGCGCGTTGGTCACGTTCAGCATCGCGTGATTCCGCTCCGGATACCCGTACGCCCCTTCGGGATACACGATCGGCTCGGAGTCATAGAACCCGTTCAGATAGTTGCCGGTGACGGAGGTGCCCAACATGCCGTAAAAGCCTTCCTCGAAATTGCCGCGCATGCCGATATATCCGTTGCCGATGGCAAACAGGCTTTCGCTGCGCTGGTTGTTTGCCTCGTCATACGTTTCCTCGGACAGACTCCATGCCTCGTAAGGGTACAGCGGCTGCGGCCTCACATACGTTTCCATCCTCATCTTCGACTTCAGCTCCTTACGCCGCAAGGGCTTCATTATATGTTCATGTTACCCGGAGGTACCGTTAACCTTTCACCGATCCGCCCATCAGTCCTCTGACGAAGTACTTCTGGAGCAGGAAGAAGATCGCAAGCGGCATCAGCATCGAGATGAAGGCGGCGGACGTCAGCAGGTGCCAGTCGTTCCCGCGGGAGCCGACCAGATCGGCGATTTTCATCGACATGACCTGCACTTCCGGCTGGTTGCCGATAAAGATCAGCGAGACGAGATAGTCGTTCCATACCCACAGAAACTGGAAGATGCCGATGGAAGCAAGCGCCGGGACCGACAAGGGCAGGATCAGCCGGCTGAAAATGGTGAAGTGGGTAGCCCCGTCCATAAAGGCCGATTCGAACAAGTCCTTTGGCAACTGGCTGATGAAGTTGTACATAAAGTACGTAACCAGCGGCAAGCCAAACGCCGTATGCGCCAGCCAGATCCCGAGGTAGCTGCCGTTCAGGCCGAGCGAAGTATAATCCTTTAGCACGGGGATCAGCGCCACCTGAATCGGAATGACCAGCATCGCGATAATGACGACGAACAGCGTCTTGCGTCCCGGGAACCGCAGCCAGGCGAAGGCGTAGGCGGCGAAGGAAGCGATCAGGACCGGAATAACCGTCGCTGGTACCGCAATCGTCAGCGTATTCCAGAACGCCTGGGATAAGCCGGTTCCCTTCTCCTTCGACTCGCTGCCGTCGGCATTTTTGATCGTATATTCCTTGCCTGTGATCACGTTTTTATAGTTATCGAGCGTCAGTTTGGACGAGCCGACCCAGCCCTGATCCTGCACGCTGATTTCGCGTGCGCGGCGGTTTTCCCAGGTCAGCCGCTTCCCGTCCTGCATGACGCCGCTCTTGAGCTGGTCGTCCGTATACGTCTGGCCATTCACTTCGATCGGCCCGCGCAGGTCGACATCCTTGGACAGCTGGATCGTGTCCTTCGTTTTCCATTCCTGGTGAGGGAACACCTTCCACCATCCGGTCTCCAAAATATCCGCAGCCGGACGGAAGGACGAAATCAGCAGCCCCAGCGTCGGCAGCAGCCATACGAAACAGATGATACCGAGCACGATGTTGACGATCCACTTTTTGCTTCTTCTTTTCTTTTTGCCTGCCATGTCAGAATCCCCCCTGCTTGCGGAACTGGCGCAAATTGATGATGATGACCGGCAGGACGGCGATCAGGAGCACGATGGCCAGCGTTGAGCCGTAGCCGAAGTTCCGGTACATGAAGAACTGCCGGTAGAACTGGGTCGCCACCACTTCCGTGCCGTACTGCCCGCCCGTCATGACCATGACCACATCGAAAATTTTCAGGGTAAACACGATGATTGTCGTCGTGACGGTCAGAATCGTCGTCGAGATAAACGGAATGATGATGCGGAAGAAAATGCGGATTTCGCCGGCACCGTCGACGCGGGAGGCTTCCAGAATATCGTCCGGCACGCCCTTGATGGCCGCCGAGAAGATGACCATGGCGAAGCCCGTCTGCATCCAGATCAGGATGATGATCAGGAAGAAGTTGTTCCACGGCTGGAGCATGCTGACCCAAGCCTGGGGCTCACCGCCGAGCGCCATGACGATGGCGTTCAGGAGGCCGATCTGCTCGTCTCCCGGCTGGTAATAGTACACAAACTTCCAGATGACGCCGGCCGCCACGAAGGAAATGGCCATCGGCATGAAAATGATCGATTTTGCGATCCGCTCATAACTGCTCCGGTCTGCAAGAATGGCAATCAGCAGCCCAAAGGCGACACACGCCAGTGTTCCGACGAAAACCCACAGCAGGTTGTTGCGCAGCGCGGTTGCGAGCAGCCGGTCGCTGAAAATGGCGATATAGTTGCCCAGACCGACGAACTTATCAGAAGACGCATTGAAAAAGCTCAGGTACAGCGTACGCAGCGCCGGCAGCACGAGCAGCCAGCCCAGCACCAGAACCGCCGGTCCGATAAACACATACGGGAGCACTCTGCGGCTGATCCGGTCGGGAAACTTCTCCACCGCCCAGGTAAACGTATAGTAAATCAAGTAAACGCCCAGAACGCCCCATAGAACGGCCAGCACTGCGGTAAGCAGCGGGTTCAGGGACGAATCCCGGAAAAAGACGAAGATCACGCCGTTGACGGCGATATTGGCGATCAGGACGCCCAGAAAGATGAGCAGCGCCTTGATGCTGAATCCCGGTTTCGTTTGCGTATTCATAGGTATCCTCCTAAACAGACGACTTCATGGGTTGATCAAACGCGGGGAGGAAAAAGAGAGGCCGACGGATCGCAAAACCCGATCAGCCTCTTTCCTTGCCCCATCCCTGCCTCTCCGCTGCCAAAAAGCTAAGCGGCTGCGGTTAGTTGTTCCAGCCGGCCTGAATTTGCTTCAGCGCCTCATCCAGCGTCGCGGTGCCGCTGACATAGTCGGTCATGCCCTTCCAGAACGTACCGGCGCCCACTTTGCCCGGCATCAGGTCGGAACCGTCAAAGCGGAGGGTCGTCGCATCCTGGACCAGCTTCGCCATGCGCCGGTCGGACTCGGAGGTGTACCAATCGAGCGAAGCGTCGTTCATCGGAGCGATCACGCCGCCGGACTGCACCCACGACTTGATCGATTCGCCGGTCGTGAAGAACTCCATCACCGCGCGGACTTCCGGACGGTCGTTGAACATGGCATAGATGTCTCCGGCCACAAGCACCGGTTTGCCGTATTTCGAATCGATCGGCGGCAGGTAGAACCAGTCGTAGTCCTGGTCGACCTTAGCCGTTTCAGGGAAGAAGCTGGTAATAAAGTTGCCTGTCAGGTTGAACCAGGCTTTCGGAGGATTCTCGAACATCGGTTTCGGCGCATCGCCGAAAGCGGTCGTCACGATCGATTTGGTGCCGCCATACACATAGTCCTTGTTCATCCAGATTTTGGACATGAGCTCAAACGCGTTTTTCACTTCAGGCGAGGTGAAAGGCAGCTCGCCTTTGACCCATTTGTCGTAGTTTTCAGGTGTTGTCGTACGCAGCATTATGTTTTCGATCCAGTCGGTACCCGGCCAGCCGGTAGCCGCGCCGCTCTCGATGCCGATCGTCCATGCCGGGTCTCCGTCCTTGGCGATCTGCTCGGTCAGAGCCATCATTTCGTCCCAAGTTTCCGGAACTTTGTAGCCGGCTTCCTCAAACTGCTTTTTCGGATACCAGACCAAGCTCTTCACGTTGCTGCGGTTCCAGATGCCGGCCATAATTTTGCCGTCCTTGCCGTCCATCGTCCCCATGTCGAGCCAGCTTTGATTGTAGTTTTTCTTCAGCTTCTCCTGGTCCAGAACTTTGGTCAGATCCACCACTTTGCCGGTCTTGGCGATCGAGGCCAGCAGGCCTGGCTGCGGGAAGTCGGCGATATCCGGCGCGTTGCCGCCGTCCACGCGGACGTTGATGGTCGCCTCGAACTCCTTGGAGCCTTCATATTGAATATCGATGCCCGTTTTATCCTCAAAGTCTTTGATGCTGGATTCGAATTTCTTCTGGTCCGCATCTACAAACGGCCCGAACATCGTCACTTTGGTGCCTTTATATTTGCCCTGAAGCGCCTCCTCCAGCGGCGAACCCGGTGTGGCCGCAGGCTCGGTTGCCGTCGTTGTCGAACTTCCGTTGTTAGACGCTGTACCAGCAGGTTCTGTCGAAGGACCTGCATCCTTGCTGCTTCCGCAGGCGCTCATCACCATGGTAAACGACAGTCCCAGCACCATCAGCAGCGATAGTTTGGGCTTTGATGTTTTTTTCATTTTGGAACATCCCCTTTTCTTCATTTAGAAAACGATTCATGATTCCTGATTCAGGTTACGGATGCCATCACGGGTTCCTAGCTTAGCGGCCGCTCACCCCCTTCACAGAATTGAATTCGGCGCCCTCCTGAAACATCCAGTTCATACACCAATGAACATATTGGTCAAATACAACGCTTACATGAATCCGGGAGGAAATCCCCCTCTGAAAAGCTTTTCAATATCGTGTAAAAAAAAGAGCTATCGACGTATCTTCACAGCAGACAGACCGCATTTAGCAGAAGTTTATCGCGAGATTTGGAAGCGGAATCTCCGAAGCTTTTACTTTCTGATCTCTAAAAAAAGATCTGCTTATCTCTGGCGGGATGACTCCCTTACGATCAGCTTATGCTTCATCATCTCCTTTGGGACCTTCACACTGCCTGTCGTAAGCAGTTCATGAAGCTTCTCCGCCGCGCGGTATCCGAGCTCGTAAATCGGCTGGGCCACCGTCGTCAGCTTCGGAATGAACATATTCGCCATCCGCAGATTGTCGAACCCGACGACCGACACCTGACCCGGCACGAGAATATTCCGGTCCTTCAGATACGAGATCGTCCCCATGGCGAATTCGTCCGCCACGCAGAAGACGGCCGTAATGTCCGGATGGGCGGAAAAAAGCTCGTGCGACGCATGATAAGCCTGCTCGAACCGGTGTTCCGCGTACGCCACCCTTTCGATGTTATGAGTGAGCCCGCCTTCCTTCATGGCCCGGACGAAGCCTTCGTAACGCGGCGGCCCCGATACCGAGTTCACATGGTTGAAGCCGATCATACCGATCTCCCGGTGGCCCAGCTCAATGAGGAACTTCACGGCCTCATAGGCGGCCTCCTCGTCGTCGACCTCGACGCTCGGAACCTCGAATTCGTCCGAATGCGAGGACAGCAGCACGAACGGGATGCGGCATGCGGTGAGCTTCTCATAGTACTCCGGATACAGGATATCGCTGGCGAAGACGATGCCGTCCACCTGCTTCTCGCGGAAGGCGTCGATGTACGACAGCAGACGGTCCTTGTCGCGGTCGGTGTTGCAGATCATCAAGCTGTATCCGAGCTTGACGCAGGCGTCCTGCATCCCCCGGATGATCCCGGCAAAGTACATGTTCTCGATATCCGGGATAAGGAGCCCGAGGGTAAAGGACTTTCTGTAAATCAGTCCCCTGGCAAAGGCGTTCGGCTGATACTGGAGCTTCTCGATCGCTTCGAGTACGCGTGAGCGCTTGGCCTCCACCACCGATTCGGGCGAGTTCATGACCCGCGAGACCGTACTGATGGAGACACCGGCCATCTTGGCAACATCTCTGATTGTTGGTTTCATGTAGGCAACTTCCTTTTTAAGAAAACCTTTTCAAGGCGATTATAGCAAGGGTATTTCGAGTTGGCAACAACTTTTTTAAGCGCTTACAATTACCTTTTTATGCCGAAACGTTTTTACTCATTTAAGGTGCCTATAGCTGCATAGGGAAAGGTTCTTCGTTCTCCCAGCAAAAAAAGCCCCATCAGGGCTTTTAGGTAATGCGCCAAACGTTCGCGGTTTCTTTCGGGAAGGTCAGCTGTACATTGGTCCCGTCTGGGCTCCGGTACGGATTTATAAAATTGCTACATGGACGAAACCACGAACTTCGCAGTCCCGGTTCAGGACTTCGCCATCCCTGTGTAGACCAGAATTGCGTCCCGCAGAAACTCCGCCGCTCCCGGCTGCTTCGCATCATAGTAAGCCTTGAAGCGCTCGTCGTCCACATACATCTGGGCCAGCCCGGCATGCGCCTCTTTGCTGTAATCGCTCCAGTAGTACGTCAGCCACTGCTTGTGGAGGTCAGCCGTCTTCTGGGCGAGCTCACCGGCAGGATCCCCGGTTTGATAAGCCTGCCCAAGCGTGGACAGCACCTCATCGGCCAGGCGCGACACCTCTTCGTACTGCTCCTTGGTCATGTTTTTCACCTTGGCGTTGGAACGCTCGATGGCCGCATCCCCGTACTTCTCACGGATTTCCTTGCCGTACTTCTGTTCGTTATCGTCAATGAGCTGTTGTTTGAAGCCTTCAAATTTCTGCTGATCCGTCATGTTCATTCTCCCTTCCTGATACTGGATCGTCCGTTCCACGTTGGCAATCAGCCGGTCCAGCTGCCTGCGTTTGTCAAGAAGCTTCTCACGATGTTCCTTCAGAGCTTCGCTGCTGTTAAAAGAAGGTGAGGACATCAGCTCCTTGATGCGGTCCAGGCTTACGTCCAGCTCTCTGAAAAATAAAATTTGCTGCAGCCTGTTCACCTCATCTTCCCCATAAATCCGGTACCCTGACGAATTGATCCTAGCCGGCTTAAGAAGACCGATTTCGTCATAGTACCTCAGGGTCCGGGTGCTGACACCCGCGAGCCGTCCCAGCTTCTGCACGGTGTATTCCATGGGATCACCTCCTGACGGTTTCACTGTACACCTTTACGTAACGTCAATGTCAAACCTATTTTGCACACAACAAAAAGGACTTACCAGGCCGACCTTCAGACGAAAGCCATGCCTTGCAGCCCTTGAAGTAACATTTGACCTATGGCTATGTTCCATTATTCAGCTGAAGCAGGGTTCCGCCCGCCCCATTTGTCCACCCATCGCTCCATTTCCTTTAAGGCGAGCTGGAAATCGGCGCCCTTCTCCGTCAGCGAATATTCGACGGTCACCGGGACCGTGGGGAACACCTCGCGGTTCACAAGTCCCATCCGTTCGAGATGCCGGAGCGTATCCGTCAGCGACTGGGTTTTGATCACGGACGCATTGCGCTGGAGCTGATTAAACCGCTGCGGGCCCTTCAGCAATTCATCCAGAACGAGGAACGCCCATTTGGTCTTCAGGATTTGCAAAACCTCGCAAATTTTCGAGCCCGACTCTTCGGGATCATATTTCAAAGCATGATCTTCCAAAGTGCTTCACCTCCCTCGTGTTCGAGAAAAAAGTACCGACATTATCCCGCCTGGCCAGCAGGATGCTGCCCTGAATATATAGCTTCAGCATGCCCGTGTCAATGAGCGGATGGTACGCTTGCCGGATTTCTACGGCCGATCATAAAGCTCGCCCAGTGCCGCAAAGGAAGCCTTCGTATCCCACGGCATCCCGGGATAGGCCGCCCCTGTCCGCCCGTCTTTGAACGTGCGCACGACACTGTAGCTCGCCGTATCCAAATTTAAGGCCGGCTCTTCGTCATACGGATAGCTTGGCATGGCAAAGGTAAACCAAAAGGCTCCATCCACCCCTTCTTCCTGAAAAATATCGAAAAGCTCCCTCATGTACCGGACCTGCACCTGTTCGTTCCTCACGACGGCCTCCCCCAGCCGCTTGGGCGAATGTCCATGATCTACGACGTTCCAGCCAAAACCTCCCCGGTCCTGCGCCCCTTCGTAGGTGCAGCATCCGAATTCCGTGATGACGACCGGTTTCCCGTGCTTGAAATAGGAGCGCAGCTGCTTCCGGTAGTGCTTATCGTTATACGCATCGCGGTAATGATCGGCCGAAACGATGTCAAAGAGATCCCAATTCACATTTTCCCACGTACCGGAAGCATAGGTGACTTGCCCGTGGAAATGCTCCCGGATCACGTTTACGGCTTTGCTGAGAAAAGCGTTCAGACGCTTATGAAAAGATCCCTTTCGAATGGTGTATTTGAGCAGCCGCCAAGGACTCATCAGCACCCCGATTCGGTCGAAGGACGCAGCTCCTTCCAATATCCCTTTCATGAACAGGCTCAGCTCGCAGCCGGCCACAAACACGACATCCGCTCCTTTTCGCCGCAGCGTCTCCGCCGCGATTGCACATTCCCTGTAGTACTCGAGCATCGCTTGTTCTTCCTCATCGATCAGAGCCGGGGAAAACCACACCTCGAGCCCCTGATGGAGAGCGCATTCCGAAGCCGCCACCAGCCTGTCCACATCCCTGCCCGAAATACGGATACTGGTGCAGTGCAGTTCGCTCTGGATGATCTCCATTTCCTTCCGGACGGTCTCCGGATCAAAAAGTTCTCTCGAGGAGGGCTGATCCGGTCCCCGGGTGTACGTTCCGACATCATAGTTGATTCCCCTCCGGCGAGGACCGCCGCTCCTGCGATTTATTGGATCATTGGCCATGCTGCGGGTCATTAGGGTTCCTCCTCTGTCTCATTTTTAATTAATATTTATTTACTATTACTGTTGATATTTTGCTTTAATACGTGAATAATATAAATAAATATTTACTACCTGTCAAATGGACAGGGATGAAGGAGAACACGCCATGAATTCAGACAACTCCAGGCTTGCCGCAGCTTATATTCAGCTGATCCCGCTGCTTCACCGCGGCTTTGACATGCCTTCTGCGCGGCAAATGTTGCCTGAGCTGACGCATTTGCAGTACCACGTGCTCGAGGCTTTATATCATCAACCGGATAGTTATTCGATGAGCCTTCTGGCCAAACATCTGCATATTTCCAAGCAGCAGCTTACGCCCCTGATCGCCAAGCTTGAAGAGAAGGAGTGTCTCACCAAGCAGCCGGACCCACAGGATAAGCGTCAGATCGGACTGTCCTTGACCGAGAAAGGCCGACGGATCGTAAGCAGCCGGTGGGAATCCTTCCACCACGAGCTGAGCCAGCAGCTCGATCTTCTCAGCGAGGAGGACCGAAGCGATCTCGGCTTCTGCCTTGAGAAGATGACCCGAATCCTGCGCCGGTTGGATCCGGATACGGCTAAGGCGGATTAGCCCGGCCTGCCCGGCCGGGCTTGATCCGTTACTCGGGCCGGCTTGCGAGAGCGGATTCCCGCTGCCGGTACAGTGGGAGCACGATAAGCAGGCCGATCAGCAGGCACAACCCTGCCAAGCTGTAGATGATTCCGAGCGGTAAGCGGCCGGCGAGCACGCCGGACAAGCTCATCATCAAGAGCATGGCTCCCGTCATAAGCGGCGTGCGGATTCCGCTCACCCGTCCGATGTATTCGGGCTCCGTATGCTGCATGACGAGCGTTTGGTTACCGATGAATATCGCCGGCTGCAGCAGGGCAATAACGAACTGGGCCAGCATCGTGAGCCACAGCATACCGGACCATCCGGTGACGGCAATCCCGGCTGCATTGACGATCAGGCCGAGCATCAGCAGCGTCTGGGGAGCCATGCGGCCGGCCAGCGCAAACGCGGCGATCCCGCCGGCAATCTCCCCGGCGCCATACGGGATGGACAGCCATTTCAGGTGATCGGCGGGAAGACCGAGCTTGTCGGTCACAATGAAGACGCTTAGCGGCGAAATGAGGCCGATCCCCAGACCGACAGCCGCAAAACAGAGACTGAGCCGACCCAGTACGCGGTTCGAAGTGACATAACGGATGCCGTCCCTCATCTCCCGGAATACCGAGGTTCCTTGTCTTCGGCCGCCCCCTTCGGCCTTGAAATCGGCTGGAATCCATCCCAGCACGGCGGCGGACAGCAGAAAAACAGTCCCGGTCAAGCCCATGGAAACGCCGATGCCGAAGGTTTGGTACACCCATGTCCCCAGAACGGGGCCGAGCACCATAAACACGGCAAACATCGTCTGAAACACAGACATCGCCGGCTGGATCAAGTCCGCTGCGGCCCGTTCTTGAAACAGTCTCATTCCTGACGGCTGTGACAATTGGGACAGCACGGCGGATATCAAGGTAGGGAAGAATACGGCTTCCCAGGCACCCGATTTCATGGCCGCGAGGACGATCCAGATGGAGACGGCGGCGAGCGCATCGCACCAGATCAGCGTTCTGCGCGGCGGCCACCGGTCGGCGAACACGCCTCCGATCAAGGCAAATACCAGCATCGGAGCGTACTCGGCAACCGAGATCATAGAGACGGCGAAGGCGTCGCCGCCAGTCTTGTTCACCACATAGAGCAGCACTGCGAAGTTCCGGATCCAAATGCCGGTTTGCGTCAGCAGATTGGAAATGAGGACGATGCGAATCCATGGATGATGTAACAGCTTTGACGAAGCGAACATATTCTTCGACTCCCTTCCTGGTTTGGATTTCATCATGTGCGTTTCGGATTCCATGATGCAGCCTCCTCCAAGGGGAGAGTCAATGAAACATTTTTTCAGGTTCCCCGCTTGACTCTGACCTTAGGGGAGGCTATACACTAACCGCGAAAGGAGGAAAGGACCAGGTGTACACCGTGAAAGAAGTATCGGAGCTGTCGAATGTCACCATCAAGACGCTCCATCACTACCACAAGATCGGCCTCCTGATGCCGAGGGAGATTACCGAGGCGGGATATCGGTTATACGGCATGGAAGAACTGGAGCGTCTGCAGCACATTTTGTTCTATAAGGAGCTCGATTTTCCGCTGGAGCAAATCAAGCAGCTGCTGGAGGATCAGCCGGGCAGAGCCGAGATTTTGTCCGGTCAAAGGGAACTTCTCCTAGGCCGGATGAGCCGGCTCGAGCGGCTTGTCCATACGCTGGATGAGTCCATTCAACATACACGGGAGGGAAAAGCGATGAATACGAAAGATATGTTCCAAGGATTTCAGAGCGAAGAGGAATGGAAGGAAGCGTTGGCGGAGCAAAGCCGCCATATCCAGGAGAATTACGGATACGACATGCTGGAAGAAAACCGGGTGGATCCGGCCGAGATGAACGAGCAGGCCGCGGAGGCGGTGCGCTTTATGAACGGAATGGCGCAGGCGCTGAAGGATGGCGTCAAATACGACGACGGTCAGATCCGGCAGCTGATCGCATCGCATCTGGAGGCTTTGAAGAAGCATGGACATGACACCGGACCGGACGCATTTGCTGCGCAGGCGCGTTTTTTCCTGCAGGACGACTTTCACCGGAACATGCTGGAGTCCCAGCAAACCGGCCTGTCCTACTATCTGTGCACCGCAGCCGAGGCGTTTGCGCATAACGCTTAACAGGCGTATTGGAAGCCATCAAGATCCAGGACCATCAGGATCGATGGACGCAAAAAGACGGATCAGCTGCAGCTGGTCCGTCTTTTTCCTCTTTCCAGGGTTTATTCATGGGAGGGGGCGATTGGAGAATTCCCGCTTCCCCCTTTGGTGCGGCTGACGCCGGCCAATTGCGTTTTCTTTAACGCTCCGAACCGGCCGAGCGCATCACCTGCACGTCTGCCATCACATGGCTGCCTTTATAAAAAGCATAAATCGTCGTGCTCCCTGCCCGCTTCCCGACCAGATTTCCTTCTGCATCGATATCCGCGATATCGGGGTTCTCGCTGCGGAACTTCGCCTGCTTGGTTACGTCGGTTTCCTTGCCGGTCAAGTAATCCAGCACAGTCAGACGGATATCGATCTGCGTGCCGGCGGCCAAAGAATACTCGTCCGAATCCAGTTGAAGCCGACCTTTGACCTTATCGAATTCGTCGCTGTCCTTAGGCAGCACCTGGACCTTGATCCTAGCGCTCAGCCCCTGGAATTCCGCAAGCAGATAGGTTTTCCCCCGCGAGACACCGATGACACGCCCGGAAGGGTCCGCCTCGGCAATGGACGCATCTTCGATGCTGTACACCGCCGCTGTGGACAGATCGCTGTGCGATCCATCCTCGTATACCGCCTCAAGCACGGAAGGAACGGTTTCCCCTTCTTTCAGCTTCAGTTCCTTTCCGGAAAAAGCAATGCTTGTCGGCTTGCGGTCATCCGCTGGCCCCTGCTCCTGAAAAGGAGCAACCTTAATGAGCTGGAACTTTGTCGTTTCCTCGCGCAGTACCGTGCCGGGAACGATGACGCCTCCATCCGGACCGGCGGCACCGATGCCGTAGCGGGATAAAGCCGCCTCCTTGAACAAATGGCGGTTCAGAAGGTTACCGTCCCTGTCCACAGTCAGCACATCGTACTGGATTTTCCGGTTCGAAGGGCTTCCCGAATAGTGGCCCCCCAGCAGGGCGTATCCGTCGCCCAACGGAATCAAATTGTTAAACACCTCATAGTCCGAGCCCTCCGTCTTGAACGTCTTCTCCCACTGCGGCTCCCCGTTCAGATCCGTCTTCGTCAGAATCGTAATGCGCTGCTGGTCTACCACCCGCTGGCTGCCGATCAAATAACCTTCGTCACCCGCGGGGATGACCGCAAAAGCGCCCCGGTCCGTGTGGGGATCACTGATCTGCTTAGACCAGACCTCCTGCCCATCCGCATTCAATTTGACGATCAGCAGCGCGTCCGGATCCCCTGCCTCATATTCCGGAGTATTCACCGCGCCCACCGCGATCAGCCCGCCGTCGACCGCTGGAATCAAATCGTCAAAATACTGGCTCTCCGCATAACGGTATTTGTTATACCACAGCTCCTGTCCCTGCCCATCGACCTTAAGCGCGTAAGCGGTCTCGTATCCCATCTTGGAGATGCCCTTGCCGCCGATAACGAAGCTTCCATCCTCCAGCTCCACCGCTGCCTTCGGCGTGCTGTAAATATAAGGATCATCCTGGGTCCGGTCCCACTTCAGACCGCCGTCGGCATCCAGTTTGGCCAGGTACATCTGGCTGTACGGCTCACCGGCCTGATTGGTGGATGTTCCGTACACGAGATACCCGCCGTCCCGGGTTTCAATCGCGGACAGCGCTTCATTGGTGCTCGAACCGCCGTAGGCCAACCTTTGCTCCCATTTCACCTCTCCCTCCGGGCTGAGCTTCATGATATACGCTTGTTGCTCATAATCGTCCCACTCCCCCGCAGGCACAACTTCCGTATAGCTGCCCAATGCCAGGTATCCGCCGTCCGAAGTGGGAAGAACGCCTTCACCGGCGGACCAGCTGCCGTATTCCCGAGACCATTCCATATGCGTCTGACTGTCGCTTTCAGCGCGGACTACCTCCGCCTTTCCTCCTGGCAATACAATCAACAATACCAACATCATGCTTGTAAATCGCAGTAAAAACCTGGACATATGCGCACCCCTCACGTCTCGTCTGATTAAATTCCATAATATTTCAATCTGCTCTAATTATGGGTTCAAATCATCCAGGTGGGTATCCCCCTAATCTCTTAAATCCCTGTGTCGTATGAACGGTTTTCCGTTCACCGATCAAGGCTATCTGCAACCCTCTGGACCTAGTTCGATGGAATGAGCCCGCATATAGCGCCATTGCATTCGTCATGAAAGTGTGCTAATAATTGTATGAACTATTTTACACAATGTAAACGAAATTCGCTGAAGCAGGATTCGTTTACACTTTATATTGGGGAGGCAATCTGGCATGAGATTACAAGGCAAAGTGGCGATCATCACCGGGGCAGCAAACGGAATGGGTGCGGCGGAAGCGAAATTGTTTGCCAAAGAAGGCGCAAAGGTCGTCGCAACCGACTTAAACGAGGCGAAGCTCAATGAAATCGTTGCTGAAATTACCGCAAACGGCGGTGAAGCCGTGGCGCTGAAGCAGAACGTCACCTCGGAAGAGGAATGGAAGACGATCGTTGCAAGAACGGTTGAGCTCTACGGCAAAGTGGATGTATTGGTGAATAATGCGGGCGTCGCAAGTCCCAAAACGATGGCCGATATGGAGATGGACGAGTGGAACAAGGTCATGGACATCAATCTGAACGGCTGCGTGCTTGGCATGAAGTACTGCATACCTGAAATGAAAAAGGCCGGCGGCGGATCGGTTATTAATATTTCATCCATCGGCGGCATTGTGGGCATGGCAGGGTCAAGCCCTTATACGGCTGCCAAAGGGGCGCTGCGCGCGTTGTCCAAATCCGCTGCCGTCGAGTACGGCAAGGATCGGATCCGCGTCAACTCCGTCCATCCCGGCATCATCGTCACGCCGATGACCGCTCCTTCGATGGCATCCGCCATGCCTTATTATGAGGCGCACACCCAGCTCCCTTACATGGGCGAGCCGGAAGACGTTGCTTATGGCGTCGTATTCCTGGCCAGTGACGAGTCCAGATTTATGACGGGTGCGGAACTCGTCATTGATGGCGGCTGGACGGCGCTGTAACGGGAGCATTTTTTTCTATCGCAAAATAACAGGGACTGCTTCTCAAATGGTTCGAACCTTTGAGGCAGTCCCTTTTTTCTCGGCTATTCGGCATCCTTCTATCGCATGATAGATCATCCGCAGATGACGTCTGGCTGCCTTGAATATACGTCGAATGACGTTTTTTATGCTAGTATAGAGTTACCAAAAGATAGGTGTGATGTGGGTGGAAAGAAAAGATCCAAGGCAAGTGCATTCGATGAAAAAAATACAACGGGCTTATTTGTCGCTGATGCTGAAGGAAAACGAAAAGAGCATCACCATTCAGCGCATCTGTCAGGAAGCTCATGTAACGCGGCCTACGTTTTATAAATTGTATAAAGATATCCTGGAATTGCGCATCGACCTGCATAATGCAATTTTAAACGATTTGAGGCAGTCCTTGACCATTACCCATCCCAAAAGGATTGACGAACTGCGTTCCGAGGACCTTCCGGAAAACATGGTCGCCCTGTTTGAGCATATCATTCAGAACCAGCTTGCCTATGAAGTCATGCTCGTGTATAAACCGGACGACTTATTCATTCAGGAAGTCAAAAACATCATCAGGCATTACGTAGAAGACGGCATTCGCGTATCCCAAACGTCCGAAGAAGGGCTCCGCATGGAGATGTCCTTCGTCATTGCCTACACAACGGGCGCTTATTTGGAAAGCATCGTCTGGTGGGTTCGCAGCAACTATAAATATTCCGCCGTCACCATGGCGTCCAAGCTGCTCGAAATCTCCTTCCACGGGCCATACAAAAACCCGATTTTATGGAATAAGTAACACTTATTTCACGATGCCAATCATAAATCCGTCGTACCCCTTGCTCCCCACCGTCTGCAGTGCCGTGGCCGAAATATTCGGATGCCCGCTGAGCATATCGTAGAACGTTCGGACACCCTGCACCCGCGGGTCGGTGCTGTGCCGATCGGCAATTTCTCCGTTGCGGATAACGTTGTCCCCGACAATGACCGTTCCCGGCCGGGAAAAATGCAGCGCCCAGCGGAGATAGTTCGGATTGTTCGGCTTATCCGCATCGATAAAAATGAGGTCAAACGGCTCCACCCCCTCTTTCTCCATTTGAGCCAGCTGTTCAAGCGCGTCCCCGGTACGTACTTCGATCGTCTGTTCCAGCCCCGCCCGGGCGATGTTCTTCTTGGCAACTTCGGCATGATACGGACTCAGCTCCAGTGTGATGATCCGCCCGCCTTCACTTAAGCCTCTAGCCATCCATATCGTGCTGTAGGCCCCCAGCGTCCCGATTTCCAGGATCCGTTTCGCCCCTTTGATTTGTACGAGCAGCTGCAAAAACTTCCCCTGATTCGCCGTTACATCAATTTCCGGGAGGTCCGCCTTCCGGTTCGCCACGATCACTTCGTCCAGCACCCGGTCATTCGGGCAAAGCCGGTCGACAATATACTCATCTACTTGTTCCCAAACAGGATTCATTCCCCGTCACTCCTCATCATTTGGTTTCAACTTTAGGATAGAAGCGCTTCTGGTTCTATTGTAGATCGTCTATAATGATATGAATAATATATCTTTAGCCGATTTTCATACATGAAAGATATGAATGGATGAGGAGTTGATACATCTTGAACCTGCACGCCCTGCGCTTATTTCATGTGATTGCTTCCACCGGGAGCGTGACCCGGGCATCCGAGCTGCTGAAGATCAGCCAGCCTGCGATTACCGCCCAGATCAAGAAATTCGAGAAGGAGCTGTCCCTGATCCTGCTTGAACCGCAAGGAAGGGGCATCCGGCTGACGGATGCGGGGAACAAAATAGCTGCGCTCGCCAAGAGGCTGTTCGCCGTCGAGCAGCAAATCGAGCAGCTGGCGCGGGATTACGGGCAGGGTACGGCCGGCCACATCCGCCTGGCGGCGACCTACCTGCCTGCGCACTTTCTCCTCCCGACCTGGCTGGCAAGGTTCAAGCAGCAGTATGAGCAGGTCGAGATGAGCATCACCACGACCAACTCCAGCGGGGCGCTCCGGCAGCTGCTGAGCGTCGAAGCCGACCTGGCCATCTATGGCGGGCTGCCGGAAGAATATCCGGACACAATTCAGACCGAGGAGCTGTTCCAGGACGAGCTGTGGTTCGTCGTCGCGCCGAATCATAAATTTGCGAACCGCCACCTGTCGCTTGCCGAAATGATGAGCGAGCCGTTTGTCATGCGCGAGGAAGGCAGCTCTACGCGGGAGCGGCTGTTCGCGCTATGCCGCACCTACAACGCCCCAGCCCCCAAAGTAGCGCTGCAGTTTAACGGTCTGCACGAGGCGATCACCGCCGTCATTGCCGGATATGGCGCCAACTTTGTCTCCTCGCTGGTCGTACGCGAATATGTGGCGCGGGGAGAGCTGTGCCGGGTCTATGTAGACGACGTCAGTTTGACGAACGTCATCGCCATCTGCACCCGCAAGGATGAGCCTCTGTCTCCGGCGGCCGCAAACCTGGTCGAGCTGATCCGCAGCCGCCCGGTGTAATGCGGCAAGCACTGTCGGCACACTGCATTCCGCCATATTGCCCGAAGTCCGTTTCAGCCGTGCGACAGGGCCGGATTAATCTTTTTGCAGCAAATAAATGGACGGATGCAGTCCCTTCAACCGGAGATCGGCTACCGTGGTCAAACGGAGGTGGGCTTTCTCGGCAGCCGCCAGCAGAGGACCCCCCGCATCGGTTAAACAGACGATCTGACCTCCCGATTTCAGCACCCGCTTCATTTCTCTAAGCACTCCTTCATACAACACGGGAATGCATGCTATGGACGAAATTTGCCTTCCAAAAGGAAGATTGGTCACCACTTTGCCGGCATATCCCGAATCCAGCGGCAGGCGCTGCCCATCCCATAGCTTAAGATGCACACCGGAAGTGTGTCCCATGTTGGCACGGGCAGCTGTGACGGCTTCCTCGGAGAGGTCTCCGCCGTGAATGCCGGCGTGAGGATACGCACAGCGCTCGGACAACACGGTCCCTGATCCGCAGCAGGGGTCAACGAAGATGTCGTCCCTCTCCGGACAGGACACCCACACGAGCGCGTGCGCAACGGTCGGCCGCAGGGCGGCCGGCGCAAATTCCCGCGTCTTTCCCCTATACCTGAACGCCGCATCCCGTTATCCTGATGGCAAAGACAGCCTCTTCCTGAACCAGATCAAGCCGAAACTCGAGCTGATGCCCGCCGCTGTGATCTTGTCTAAAATGCCGATAGCGCCGCATGATTCCCAATTCCGCAGCCTCTGCCGCATCAAACCTGCTGTAGGTATGGTTTCCCGCTCGACTGGCATTGACCTTAAAGCTAATCTTTTCGGAAGAATCCGGGCGGATCATGGATAAATCCAAACGGGAGATTTCTTGTTCAATGTCGTGCAAATGCAATTTATGAGGACCCACCGGGAACCGGTGGATAAAACGATACAGATTGTCGGCGGTCCGCAGCGCCAGAAAATGCTCTACTGGCGAGTCAGAGTCAAAATAAACCTTACCTCTAGTCTTGTCCTGGATACATTCACCGGAAATTTTAGCTTGCATTTCATCGGCGAGAATTTCTTCCAGCCCAGGCAGTACAGTAAAAAAGTAGCGTGGCATAATACATCGATCACCTCGTCATTGATGGTAAAGCCCGCAGAACGCGGTTTTTGCTCCGGCGGCCGGTTAGTGTGTTTCGAACATCTGCCCCGGAAACAAAAAAAACGCGAATGAACCAAAGTCCATTCGCGTCTTCTATGCAAAAAGGCACAGGCTGCCCCTAAGGCTGCCTGCAAAAGAACGTGATTAAGGAATTCCGTTTCATGACCATTCACTGCATCCCCGGAAGCTGCATATCAAATATACCCAGCCCCTATCGGGCTTGGATACCATGCCTCCGGCATGCTATTCAGTTTAGTTCACTGAATGAATGGTCAAGAAAACGGTCATCATCATCGTTCCAACCTCCATCAATTACGAAATTTTCCCCATTATATTACAGACCGCCGGATGGGGCAAGAGATCTGCGCGCCAACAAGCTTATTCCCTTTGCATCCCTCGAGAAATTCAGGCTGATGAATCAGCCTTAGCGACCGGCAGGCTCCATACCTCTTCTTCACCGTATACCGCCCCGGTTGGCGTAAAGCCTGCCGACTCGTACAGACGCTTGGCGATTCTATTGTTCCCATGAACGGTCAGACGGATTTCCCGGCAGCGGTCCCACCGGCTTAAGATCCAGCGGATCATCTCCGTCAAGGCGGCCCGGCCGTACCCTTGGCCCTGGTAGCGCTCATCAATCAAAAAGCCGTTAATCCAGTACATATCCGCCGTGTTCTCTTCACATGCGTGCATGATAAAGCCGACCATTCGCGGCCCATCGTATATGGCGAAAGGGATATAGTCGACATTGTCCCCATCGGGTTTAACGTAGACTTTGGCCAGCGATACAGCAACCGGTGGGGTGAAGCCGGCCTGTTCCTCCGCAACCCTGAGGGAAATGGCTTCCTCCCAATTTTCCCTTGTCACCTTCTGAAGCTGAATTTCCATACCGATGCCTCCTGCCAGGTGACGGGTTTTTATCGTAAACCCCACCTCTTTTAACCCCTATTATACCGAAACCTTATCACTTGCATAAAGGTCATATAATAAGGGGGTAAGCAAAGAAAGTCATCCCATTTTGAAAGGACGGCGGTAATGATGAAAATCAACCATTTGAATTTAACGGTGACCGATGTGGCGGCGTCACGGGCCTTTCTGGAAACTTATTTCGGACTGGAGTGCCGGGCGGCCCGAGGCGACAACTTCGCGGTGCTCTTCGATGATGACGGGTTTGTGCTGACGCTGATGAAGGGCCGTGAGGTGCAGTACCCCAAAACGTTCCACGTCGGCTTTCCCCAGCAGACCGAGGAGCAGGTCGACCGCATCAACCAAAAGCTGCTGGAGGACGGATACGACGTCAAGCCTCCGCAGCATGCGCACGGGTATACGTTCTACGTCGAGGCACCGGGCGGGTTTACGGTCGAAGTCCTCTGCTAAAGCCTGCCCCCGTCCCGATCTATACTGCCAGCCGGCAGGCTGATGCTCCGTCATCGACGGCCCTTTCCTTACTCTGCCAAGGGAAGGGCTGTTTCCTTTTCCTTCGCCCGCTGCTTATTTAGCACCTTCGCCGCTCCGGGCTTCGCGGCCAGCTGCTGAACCCCCACCATGGCCAGCGTGACGGCCAGCAGCACCGGGATGAGCAGCGTATAGCTGCCGGCAGCGTCGTGGATCACGCCAAGCAGCATCGGTCCCATCGCGCCAATTACGTATCCCACCGATTGGGTCATGGCCGACCAGGCCGTCGCCTGCTGAGCATCGCTTACCGCTTCGATCGGCATCATCAGATTGACCGGGAACAGCACGCCAGGACCGATGCCGATCAGAATCGCCGCCAGCCACGGCGTCACGGACATCCAGAGCATCAGGAAGCCGGCGGCCATCGACAGTGCGCCCAGCGCCAGCCAGAAGCGTCGGGAAGGCAGACGCCGGAGCAAGTGTGGAAACAGGAGGCCGACGGGGATCTGTGTCAGGGAGAACAGGACAAGCATGTTCGCCGCATAGTCTTTGCCGTATCCCATATGTTCCACGACCGGCGGCAGCCAAGCCGTGACCGAAAAGAACAGAACAGCGAGCAGGCCAAAGGACAGCGTGAGAGCCCATGCTTTGGCGCTGTTCCAGGGAAGTCCGGCCGCCCTTGCCGAGCGCTCCGCACGGGCAGGCCGACGGGTATGGCGGAGAACCGACCACCACCATACCGGCAGGGCGACGGCAGCCAGGATAGCCCAAACCGCCAGCGATTCCTGCCACGAATGGGCCCGGACCGATAAAGGCAGGGACAATCCCGATGCGAGCGCGGCTCCGACCGCCATGGATACGGTATAGAGCGAAATCATGACGGGTACCTTGGCGGGAAAATGCTGCTTAATGAACCCGGACAGCAGCGGACCTGCCGCAGCGATCCCGAGCCCGGACAGAACGGTGGTTAGCAGCAGGTATGCTGACGACCCGGTGAACCATCTCAGCACCGTACCGGCGCCGATGACCGCAATCGACCAGCCGATGACGCGCTCCAGGCCGGCACGCTGGCCCAGTTTGACCGCAAAGGCTGGAAATATCCCCATGCACAGCACCGGAATGGACGTAAGCAGACTTGCCGACAACGAGCTCATGCCCAAATCCCGCTGGATGGCTTGCAGCATGGGCGAGATGGAATTCATCGCGGGCCGCAAATTTAAAGAGGCCAAAATGAAGGCGACAGCCATCATGAACAGTGAAGGTTTTCTCATTATTTCTCTCTCCCTCAGATCGATTTGATCACATCTTAATGGGAGAGCAATCATTTATCAATTATATTGAAATTATAATAATAATTTGTTATACAAATGATAAAACCGTGTTTTCACACATTCTAGAATTTATTTCTACTTCGGTGTGCCGCGTTCTATTGTTCATGAACAGGAGGAATTAACATGGAACTGAGACAACTGGAGTATTTCGTGGCCGTTTGCGAGGAGCTGCATTTTACGAGGGCCGCAGATAAGCTCGGCATCTCCCAGCCGAATTTAAGCCTGCAGATTAAGGCATTGGAGGAGGAGGTCGGTATGCCTCTGTTTGACCGGATCGGCAAACGGATCGCGGTGACCGATGCGGGCTCGGTCCTGCTTAAGCAGGCAAGGGGAATTTTTCAAAATTTGCAAAACGCCAAGCTGGAGATCGGCGAACTTCGCCATCACCAGGGCGGTACGCTCGGCGTCGGCGTGCTGCCTTCCGAGCTCGATTTCCGCCTGACCCCGATGTTCATCGATTTCCGCAACCGGTATCCGAACGTCCGGCTCAAGATCGTCTCGGCCGTCGATGTGGCGGACCTCGTCCTCAGTACGGAAATCGATATCGGCATCTCGCTCAAGCCGCTTTACGACAACCGGCTGGTGGTCCGGTCCCTGCCCCGGGAGGAGTACGGCGTGGTGGTATCTGCCGAACACGAGCTGGCCGGCAGGGAGTCGGTCTCCCTGACTGAACTGAACGGGCTGCCGATCATTATGTATCCCAAGGGATTCTGGGGAAGGGAGCTCGTCGAGCAATACTGCCGGAAGCACGGGTTTAACCTGGACATCGTCGTGGAAACGACGTCCAACCCTTCGCTCTTCCGCTTTGTCAGGGAAAACATGGGGGTTACCGTTCAGACGCCTACGCTCGTCGAAGCCATCGGCGATCCGAAGCTGCGGTTCCTCCCCATCCATGATGATCCGCCCTACAGGGAAATGAGCATCATTTACCGGGCGGATAAATATTTGGGCCATGCTGCGCAGGCTTTTATTCATCTTGCCGAGGAGCGCCTCAAATCATAGTGCGAGCTGGAGGCAACGCAGCATGGCCGGCAACCGGCCCCATTTTGACCCTTGGGAAGTTATATGTATCTTTCCTGGATCACGTTATAATGGTGGATTTCATGTCCGGTCAGAATATACGCCCAAGCGGCGGCGGTGGATTCATAACCGTTCACGATACCTCTGCGGGTCCAGGCCTCGTCCGGAATGCTCCGCAGCAGCGTCAGCGTGGAGCGGCGAACGGCGGCAAAATCCTCGAGAAGCTCGGCGATGGAGAAACGGTCGAAGGCTGCGCCTTCCATCAGCACTTCCTCGTCATAGCCGGTCAAAGGCGTGGCGTCCCTCCTCGCGATGCGGAGCAGTCTGTAGCACATGATGCGCTCATTATCCGTGATATGGCCGAGCACCTCTTTCAAGCTCCATTTGCCTGGCGCATAGCGGTAATTCCCTTTTTCTTCCGTCAGTGCAGAATAAAACGCGGTCGTCCGGTTCAGAGACCCGTTCAGAATCTCCTCGAGGTTCCCTTCAGGTACGAGAGAGACATACTTAGCGAAACCTTCGTTGTAGTCTTCCTTCGTTGGGCGCAGAATCATCGGTATCCATCCTTTCTTTTTGTAAAATGTTCAAGCAATGGGCGTGCCGTTGCCGACAGGCACATCAGGGGCCAGCAGCACCACATCGCCCTCTTCCGGAACTCCGCCGAGAACGAGCACTTCCGATTCATATCCGGCAATCCGCCGCACGGGAAAATTAACGACGGCGGCCACCTGGCGGCCGACCAGCTGCTCCGGGGTATACCTTCTCGTAATCTGGGCCGAGGAACGCTTGACTCCAAGCTCCCCGAAATCAATGCTCAGCTTGATCGCCGGCTTGCGCGCCTCCGGAAAAGGCTCCGCCTTGACCACCGTTCCGATGCGAATGTCCAGCTTCATCAAATCTTCGATGGTTGCCACAACTTTTCCTCCTTCTTATGCCATGATGATATCTCTCCATTATATCCCTGCCTGTCAATGGCACAAGCACTTTCACCAACCTAAAAAAGGCTGCACACCGCAGCCCAGATTCCCATAACGTATTTTATCGGTATAGCCGCAAATAACAAATTAGCCAAAGCCAACTCCACCACTCCCTGCTTAGGGATGGTCTGCCTCCGAGCAGTGGCGGCAGTGCCCCTGCCTCCGCTTGTAGTAGGAAATAGCTGCAGCACCCAATGCGATCCCCCACAGAGGCAAGAGCAATAGCGGCGTTGTCCCTCCCCAATTTTCAAAATCGCCGCTCCACATAAACTCGAAAATGACTTGAATGCCTGTTACGGTTAATAGGATTGCGACGAATCCGGCGGGTACGACGGCCAGCAATGGCGGGACGCGTCTACCTCCACACAGGGGAAACCAACGGGGGAACACCTCTCCCCAGGGTCTAATCAGCCCATGTGTTAAATAAGCGCCTCCCATCGAAACGAGGGCAAGGCCTGCCCCAGCCCAATCTGCGCCCGAGACTTGAAGGTCATGTAGCATTTCTCTAGAGATGCCGAAGGGAATCCCCAACAGCCAGGCTATACGTGTCATATCGTAATAAGCAGGGGCTAGAATTGCCGCATAAGTTGCCCATGTTCCCCAACGTGCCGCCGAGCTGATCCGATGATCTGTTCGCCCCTCTTTTTGTCCGCAGTAACTGCATGCATTGTGCATTCGGCGGTACCAGGTCAAGGTGGATGCTGCCCACAGCAAACCGCCCAGGAGGCAGATATATTGGTGCACAACCGGCCAGGTGAAGAAGGCCAGATAGTGTAAAGACTGCCCGGATAGAAATGCGATCAAAGATACTGGGGCGTAAGCGACGCCCATAAGTGCCCGCGGATCTGGAATCGCGAAGCAGAGGATAGCGGCGGCACTCCAACCATAAAGCAGCCGAATCACACGGACGGCCCCCCGCCTGTTAGAGAAGATCAAGGCGGTCATGCCAATAAAAGAGAAGCAAGCAATGAGTGTTCCGCCCGTTGCAGACACCGCCTGCCGGAATAGAGAATGATCCGCGGTAGGATCACCGAGCAAGCCAAGCGGGAAGCCAGACCCTCCAAGTGCCCAGAAAAGTCCAAGCGCGCCGTAGACGAACATCCAGGCCATCGTTGCGTAATGGATCCACTCCGGCCAGCGCCTCCACCAGCGTACCATAGGTTTCGATGGAGCCGGGGCAGCCGAAGTTAAAGTTGTTGAGTTAGCCTTATTCATTCGAAATCACGTCCCTCTGTTCAATCTTGAGTTCAGTATAGGCAACTCAAGTAAACAGGAGGTAAACAGGTTCCTAAATTCATCTTAACTTTCCTCAGCTCGCAGCCTGATCGTGATTGATGATCCTTCACCGGGTTTGCTGAGGACATGCAAGCTGCCGCCATGACCCTCGATGAACCTCCTGGCAATAGACAATCCTAGGCCTGCGGGTTCGAAAGCATGTAGAGCGTCATCCCGATGCGTGGGAGTCTCGTTGAATCCGACGCCGTTGTCCTTGATCCGAATTTCCACCGTCCCATCGTCATACAGTGAAGTCCAAACCGTAATCCGGGTGCCAGCCGGGTTGTGGACGACGGCGTTGACGAGCAGATTGCGGACGGCGCGCGTCACCAGCTTCGTGTCGCAGAATACCGGTATGCAGTCAGGATCGGAATCCATCGAGAACAAATATTCGGCGGCCCACGGCGCGCTGCCCACATCCGCAACCGTTCTTCGCACTAGTTCGACGATATCCGTCTTTTCGGCTTTGAGCGGGATTTCCCCTTGAACCGTTTCATTCAGATCTTGCACCAGTTCCTGCAGATGAGCCGCCTTCTGCGAAATGACAGATAGGAATTGCTTCTGCTCCGTATCGCTCCAACGATATTCGGGATGAAGCAGCATTGCAGAGTATCCGGCTATGTAAGTTAAGGGCGTCTTCAGATCGTGAGAGATCCCTTGGATCCACTCCCGCTTCGTTTGTTCCACTTCTCGAAGTGTCTTGTCTTGAAGATGGAGTGTGCGTGTTAGCAATCGTAAATGCTCGAATAGTTCCTTGTAGATCGCATACGGAAATTTTAACCTCCCCGATTCACCGGCACGCAGGTTGTCCCATGCAGGAGGCGGATCGTATCGTCCATTGGCCAGGCGTCTGATCCAGACCACCATGTGATAAAGGGGTTTTCCTAAGTACCAGCCGATCAGGAGCAAGGTAACCAGGAACAGCAGGAGGCAGAGGACGGTCACAAAAATCTCGTAATGCCCGGAGCTATTGCCGCTGCTGATCAATTGCGGCCAGATCAGCCAGGCAACCCCGATAACAATGGCTTCAATACAGATCAATAGGAAGATGAAGATCGCAAGCAGTTGCAGCGCAATGCGCAGCATAAATTTCATGGCGTCAGCCTCTCACCGGAGGAACGAACTTGTATCCGATGCCTCTCAGCGTCACGATGACTCTAGGGTGGGCAAGATCGGCCTCCAGCTTTTTCCGCAGCCTGGAGATATGGATGACGACCGTCTTCTCGTCGCCTTGTACCATCGTGCCCCATACTTGCTCATATAACTGCTGCGCCGTAAATACCTGATTCGGATGTTTGCAGAAATAAAGCAGAAGCTCAAATTCCTTGGCGGGACAAGGCGTCTCCGCTTGGTTGATGATGAGTTGTCCAGTCGTCCGATTCACGGTAAATGTATCGAATCGATAGAGTTCTTCCGCAACTTTGGATTCGGATGTATAAATGGATCTGCGTCTCAAATGAGCCTGGATACGGGCAACGACCTCGAGTGGGTTGAAAGGCTTGGTTACATAATCATCCCCGCCTATTAATAATCCTTGAAGCTTATCGAGATCGCTGGAGCGGGCAGTCAAAAATAGGATAGGTGTCGTAACGGTCTTGCACAGCTCCATGCACAATGCGAATCCGTCCATGTCCGGGAGCATGACATCAAGTACGATCATATCGAAGGTTCTCATCCGCGCGGCCTGAAGCGCTTCGGCGGCGGATTTGGCTCGAACGATAAGATGATATCCCTCTTTAAGCAGCAGATTTTCGATCATGACGAGTATGCCTTCCTCGTCATCGACCAATAAGATAGCTTCACTTCGCATTCACCGACCCCCTTTTTTCAAAATAATACCACGAATAGTTATGCTGAAGTAGCGCTGATCCATGGATCCTACCTCTCAGATATAGAAGGAGACCGGACGTGTCATACATCTAACTTTCAAGCTTGCCTTTTCATTTATTCCAAAAATCAATCGTTCATCCTCAAACTACGACAGTTAATGACGTATTACCATAGTATGATGAAATAAATAACTGCGAAGGAGTAGATGGACTTGAAGAGACTCGCTGGGAAAATCGCTCTCGTAACCGGAGGAAGCCGGGGAGCAGGACGTGGGATTGCCGTTGAGCTTGGGAAAGCCGGAGCAGTAGTTTATGTATCCGGAAGAAGTTTACGAGGGACGACTACACACGGTTTTCCAGGCAGTATCGATGAAACTGTGGAGGAGATTCGAAGTCATGGAGGAGAGGCGTACCCATGTCGTTGCGATCATACCCGTGATGAGGATACACAGGCTTTGATCGAGAGAATCCGACAGGAACAAGGACGGCTCCATATCCTAGTGAATAACGTCTGGGGACTGCATGACTTGGAAGTGAATTTACAATCCAAACCATTCTGGGAATATCCGCTGAACATGTGGGATGCTATGTTTCAGAATGGAGTACGCCCACAAATAGCGACAAACCATTATGCGATCCCGCTTATGCTGGAAGCTGATTCTGGATTGATCGTACATACCACATTTCAGGATCAGGATAAGTATTTAGGAACTTTCTATTACGACCTCGCCAAGAATACCATTAACCGCTCAGTGCTCGGATTAGCTCATGATCTCAAAAACACTGAAATAACCGTGGTAGCGGTCTCCCCTGGCTGGATGAGAACAGAACTGGTATTAAGGAACTTCGGTACAGATGAAGCTCATTGGAAAGAGGTTGAGGCTCTGAAACACACGGAGTCGCCGTACTACGTAGGGCGAGCGGTGTCAGCCCTAGCTGGGGATGATGAGGTGAAACTGAAAAACGGACTGGTACTACAGGTTGGTGATCTTGCCCAGGAATACGGGTTCACCGATATTGATGGACGGTTCATCCCTCCCTTTTTAATATAATCAGTCTCATTGAAAAAACGAATACTCGCTAGAGCTCAGTTAACCGCCTTCTTATCGGGCGGTTAACTGATTAGCTAATATAGGAGTAGATCGTTTGGGTGAGGGACAGTGCGATTCAAGATGCGACTTTCTTTCCAGGAGGCAAATCCCATGAATGCGGGTTTCTATCCTCCATAAGCTTCCCGGGTCCGGTAAATATGCTGGTCCATCAAAAAGTTCAACAGCATGCGGTTGAATGCATGGGGCTGGCACAAATGGGTCGGGTACATCGCATCCTCGATCGTCGCCAGCTGCACATGCCTGAACAGGGTGGCCGCCCGCTGCATTTGCTTGACGAACCACTCGCTTTGGCTGCCTGCGACGCACAGTACAGGCATCGGCAGCCGCGCCAAATTGGCGGGCATCTCCATACGCAGCAGCTCCATGCGCTGCTTGATCGACTCTGTCGGCCGCTTGTGGTACAGCTCCTTGCGGAGGATGCTGTAGACCGGTCTCCACCGGTTATACGTCACCCGCAGCGACCGGAGGAAAAACTCCGCAGGCAAATAATAAGACAGCCAGCTGCACGCCTCGCAAATATTCAGCAAATGGTTCTTTTTCCCGAAGCATCCCGCGAAGTAGCTGTCTACGAGTACCAGGGCGCTGACCCGGTCCGGATGAAGGGCGGCAAACGTCTGGGCGAGCACGCTTCCGCTGGAACAGCCGACAAGCGTCGCCTGCGAAATATGCAGCTTATCCAGCAGCTCGCACAGATCGCTGCATTGGGTTTCCATAATGTGCCCGACCTCCACGTCAAGCTTCCCCGAATTGCCGTAACCCCGGAGGTCCAGCACGATTACCTTCGCCCGCTTGCTGAAATATTCGACCTGGGGCTCAAACATATGATGGGACGACAAATGCCCGTGAATGAACACGATGGGCGTGCCGCTGCCGTGAATTTCATAATATAACGTGGTTCCGTTTACTTGTATCTGAGGCACTTCATGTTCTCCTCTCTCCCAAATAACCTGTTTTCTCTGTTTGTGCAAAATCGTGGGCGCCGCCCGCTTGGGAATCGATGCTTCTTCTTGTTTAAACAACAAAAAAGAAGCACCGGAAAGAGGACACTCTTCCATGCTTCCAACTCCAAGGCCGAATAAGCCTTTCCATCTGCATGAATAACAGCTGCCTCTCTTAACACGCTTGCGTGGTTAGCTGACGGATTCGGGCCCAAGAGTAGCCCTACTCATCACTTTCGAGATTCACCCCATATGGCCGCAGCGGATGCTGCAGACACGACCGGTTCCCCCGCTTTCCGCCCTCCGGCGGAAATTCAGCGAATAGACATATTCCATGTACACGCTTCATCCTTCAAAATGAGCGCACAGAAAAACACAGAGCAGATACCCTGTGTTGATGCGTCAAATCACAGTTTCCTCCGCTCTCAACTACGCTTACGAGGTTAGCTGACGGATTCGGGCCGTGAGAGTAGCCCTACGGAAACAGGCATTGTCCTGCCTCCGATTCACCCCTGCAAGCCGCAAGCCCCAGCATAAAGATCCGTGGGACGAGGACTGCGATTGGTTCCCCCGCTTTTCATCGGAAAATTCAGCGTTCATCAAGTCGCAAATCTTACTCTATTGGATGATGAAATGAATATACGCCTGGGACGGCGAACTGTAAAGCAGGGAAACGATACGATTCCCTGCTTTATTTGGGGATCTGATGGGAAAACGGGTCCTAATCCGTAGGAATCATTGTTTTACGGCCTTTCCTACCGCTTTCCTTAGCTTTGCTGGATAACTGAAGGCGGGAAGCCATTCATATGGCTGAACCCGCCCATTGGATCGGAATATAATGCCGGTATAGGGCTGAAGCCGCTAGGCTGAAAAAAAGCGGCTTTTTGCCGGAATTTTGGACTTTGCACTGGAAAGATGCTGGTTTTGATCCGAAAAATCCGCCTCGTCTTCTTGCCAAAGATATCCCTTGGACGTATGATGCGGATAGTTTACCAATCGGACACATGTATGGAACCCTACTGGCCGTGACGATCCGGAACAAGACGGCAGGGAGTATCCATGAAATCACGGTCAAGGAGGATGTCACGATGAACCGGGCTTTGATTCCCACCATCGAACTGTTTGAAATCGTTCTTCCAAGATACCAGCACCACAGCCTGGGCTGGCTGGAAAACTGCCGGATCGGCATTTTAAAGCTGCCTTACTCCGGCGAGGAAGGGCTTGCCGAGGGCCTGCTGTGCTCAGGCAAGCAAGCCTTCGATCTGGTACGGTGGGGCTGCCGCCTGCGCTATATTTGCGGCCTGACGCTGGAAGAGGCCATCACCGCGACGGCCATGAACATTCTGAAGCATCCGGATCACAATCAGTACCCGCTCGCGCTGATGGCGCTGCTTGATGTCAGGTCACGCCTGGAGCAGCATACCGCGCGCACAACAGCCGAACAGATGGGAAGATCCCTTGATGTCGGCCTTCTCGAGCTGAACCGTACGGCTTACGCCGAAGGAGCCGCAGCATCGCTGCGCATCGGGGGAGGAACGTCGCTTGCGATCTCCGGCCGGACGGCTGCCCTTGAAACGGAAATCCAGGCGAAAGCTCCCTACAACCGCCTCCCGCTGCTCGGCCGGGAATTCCCGACGGATACCCGCGCCTTGATCCGCCGCTCCTCGGCATATCTGTCCCTGTTCGGCGCCGGCACAAAGAACCGCCACCCCGGATAATCCCCGAGTGGCGGTTCTTTCGTGCTGCCTGCGCGGGCGGCTATAGCGCCTGCTCCTCGCTGCGAAGCTGCACCAGCGCTTTTCGCTGCCAGGCCTTGCTCCTCCAGCGGACCCAGAGCAGGATGCCCCGCAGCCATTCGTCGGCGATAAAAGCCGCCCAGATGCCGTACAGGCCGTATCCCCAATAAATGCCGAGCAGGTACGTCAGCGGCACGCTGAAGAGCCAGGTCACCGTGATGGACACGATCATGGCGGACCGGGCGTCGCCGGCTGCCTGCAGCGACCGTTCCAGGATGACGTTGAAGTTGCGCCCCGGCTCCAGCAGAAAGCTCAGCAGCAGCAAGGCCGCTCCCATCGCGATAATGTCCGGGTCGGTCGTGAACAGCTTCATCAGCGGCTGCCGGAATAGCGTCAGCACGGCGACGGCCGCCAGCGTGATCAGCTCGCTGCGGATCAGATTCCGGATCACCTGCTTGTAGGCCTCTTCCCTCTGGCCCGCGCCGACCAGCTGCCCGACGATGATCTGCCCGCCCCGGCCCAGCGAGACGGCCAGAATCATGACGAAGAACATGATGTTCTGCGTGTAAATTTTCGTTGCCAGCACGCTGGCCCCAAGCGACGAAATAAAGGCCGTGGTCACAAACTGGTTGGCGGAGTACGACAAGGACACGGCCGAGGACGGCACGCCGACGCGTAGCACCTTCCCGATATGCTCACGGCTCCACACGAACAGGTCGTTCCAGCGGATGTAGACGCCCGCCGCCTTGCGGAGCAGCACCAGATTGACGGCCAGACCGACGCACTGGGCAAAGGCGGTGGATATTGCCACCCCGACGACGCCCAGCTTCGGAAAGCCTCCGGGGCCGTAAATAAACAGGTAATTCCCGAAAATATTCAGTACGTTCATGCCGATCGTGACGACCATCGTCTGCCGGGTTAATCCGTGAGACTGGATCATGGCCGTGACAGCGGTCAGCAGCGCCTGAATGACCAGGGCCCCCCCGGCGATGAGCAAATACTTCTCCGCCTGCCCGAACAGGGAAGGATCGAGGTCGAAAATCCGCAGCAGCGGCCCGCTGAGCATCATGACGATGACGCTCACGACCAGGCCGAACAGGAAGTTCAGCGCCAGCGAGGACCCGGCAAGCCGGCCGATTTCATGCTGCCTGCGGGCACCCAAATACTGCGAGATGACCACCGCGGAGCCGAGCGCCACGAAATTGAACATCAGCACCGCAAACATGATGATCTGGTTCGCGACACCGACCGCCGCAACCGCGCCGTCGGACACCTTGCTCAGCATGAACGTGTCCGATGTCCTGAGAAACATTTGAAGGGCCGATTCCACAAAAATCGGCCACGTAATCGCAAGCAGCGACAGCTTGCTAACGGGGTTGTCTCCCGCGATGGATCTGGACATTACAGGCTGTAAGCCTCCCGGATCTTGGCGATGCCAAGCTTCGCGGTCTCCAGGGCGGTCAACCCGCCGTAGCTGTCCATAAACAGCTCCAGCGACAGGTAGCCCTCATATCCCGCATCCGCCAGCGTTCTGGCGAGCGCTTCGGACGGAGCGATGCCGTCTCCCGGAAATACCCGGTGGGCGTCCTGGATCTCGGAGCGGGACGGCGCCGCCGGATAATCGTTCACATGGACGATGCCGATCTGGTTCCCAGGCAAGCCTTCAAGGTCCCGAAGCTCGCTGCCGCCGGTGTACATGTGGAACGGATCGATGAGAATTTTGGCGTCCGCCACCGCGCTGGCTTGAGCTACGTAAATCGCATCCTTCAGGCAGTTCAGCCGGGCCGCTTTTCCCCAGAATTCAAGATAGGGCTCTATGCCGATCCGGCGGGCCAACTCGGCCAGCTTGGCAAAGGAAGCGGCAAATTCGTCCAGCGTGACGTGGTCAACCTGTCCGAAGGGGGGCGCCGCCGCCGCGAGACAGCCCAGCTCCGCCAGCATCTCCATTTCCTTCTCCGCTTGATCGAAACCGCGCTGTCTCGCTTCAGGATCACGGTCGGCCCAAGCCCAGAAGGCGATGGCGTTCGCCACCTTCAGTCCATGATCTTCGATATACCGTCTAAGCTCCTGCAGCTCGCCGCCCTCTGCAAGGTAAGCTTCAATGTCCCGTACCCACAGCTCGATGCCCTCATAGCCTGCTTCCGCCGCCACGCGGACCTGCTCTTTGACGCCGAGTCCGTAAGGCAGGAGTGTAGATGTATTCAATGACAATTTAAAAGGAAACAAGCTTGATCTCCTTCTTTCCGTAAGTAGTTAAGGGGTAAATGGCACCCTTCTCTGCTCGGCATGGCTCTGCATGCCCAGCTCGATGACACAGATCGCCATCCGAGCCTGCTCGGGCTTTACGCTAAGCTCTGACACACCATGGATAGCCTCAGCCACGTTGCGGTAATAGGCGTCGTAACATCCCGGAATCGTCTTCAGACGCCCCGTAAACTGCAGGCCGTCCCGGCTCGCCACGAGGCTTCCCCACATCTCCTGCGGCTCTTCGCCCCATCCGGGCGATCCCGGCAGCCTGCCGGCCTTCAGCAGATTTTCCTGAGGATCTTCTCCATACTTGACAAACGAACCCTCCGTCCCGTACAACCGGTATCTCGGAGCCGGATCCCGGGCCAGCAGGGTCGATTTCACCGACACCTTCAGCCCATCCGGATACCCCAGCGATACGTCAAAATAGTCCGGGGCCAGCGTCCGCTCCCGCTGCGTCCGCACCTCCGCCTGCACGCTGTCCGGAAGCCCGAACAGCGTCAGCGCCTGGTCGATCAGGTGGACGCCCAGGTCATAGAACGTCCCGGACCCTTCGGCCCCTGCATCCCGCCAGCGGCTCGGATCGGCATTCGGGCTGAACCGGTCCCAGCGGAATTCCGCTTCGGTAATCCGGCCGACCAGACCGCGGCGGACAACCTCCTGCAGCGTCAGGTAATCGCCGTCCCACCGGCGGTTATGGAACACGCTGAGCACCAGCCCCTTGTCTTGTGCCAGCGCGATCAGTTCGTCCGCTTCCTCCGTCGTCGCCGTGAACGGCTTCTCCACGACGACATGCTTGCCGGCCAGCAGGGCGTCCTTGACAAACGAGTAGTGCGCCGTGCTCGGCGTCGTAATGACGATCAAGTCGATGCCCGGATCCTCATAGGCTTCCCGGACGTCCTGTACAGCCCGGACGGACGGGTAGGCCTGCAAGCACGAATGGCCGCTGCGCTGGACGATCATCGCCAGCTCCAGCTCCGGTACGGCCGTGATGACCGGGCAGTGAAACGTCCTGGCGGCGAATCCGTAACCGACCACCGCTGTCCTCACCTTCTCCTTCATTCGCATCACTCTCCTCTATAGCCAGGCGAATGTTTAACCTTCGCCGGCCCCGATGTTATACAGAATCCGGTTGACCGGATACAGCGATTCCGACTCCTTGACCGGAACCAAATCCCGGTACATCGGATTGTAATACTTTTTGCGGTACTGGCTGGCGGTGAGTCCCTTCACGGCTTTGAACACCCTGCTGAAGTAATTTTCATCCGAGAATCCGACCGCAAAGGCGACCTCCTTGATGCTGTGCTCCTCGTACAGCAGGAGCTGGCAGGCGCGCTCGATCCGCCGTTGAATGATCGCATCGCGCGGCGTGCGGCCCATATACTGCACAAAAGACCTGGAGAAATGCTCATGCGACCAGCCGATCCGCCTCGCCAGCATTTCCACCGAAATGGCCTCCCCCAAATGCTTGTCGATATAATCGAGCGCCTTGACGATTTGGGGAGGAATCCGGTTGGCCGGCGTCGTCAGCGGCTCGTCGTAGAGGTGGCCGCTGATTTCCGTCAGCAGCGACCATAGAAGCGAGCTCCCGCGGCTCTGCATCCGGTCCGTGTGGGCATGGGCAATATGCATGATTTGCTTCATCATACCGACCGGAAGCTCCTCGTCCAGCGGAATACAGCTCGGCCCGCCGGGCGCAAGGAGCGGAAGCGCCGCCTCCGTCCCGGCATTTTCCGGAAATCCGAAATGAATGAACAGATGGCGCGCCGGCTGCTGCGGGTCGTATTCATAGGCGTGGTATTCGCCCGGCCTGGTCACGATAAAGCTCGGCTCCTGCAGGACGTATGCTTCTCCCTCCACCCTGTAGACGCTGCGCGTTCCATCCGGAAAATACAGCAGCTCGTAATCGTGAATCCGCCGCGGGCCGAGGGAGGTGCCGGGCTTCTTGACGATGTCCCCGACGATATGGATCCTCGGGAGGTGCACAAGATGCGAGGCCGCCCGGCTGGATTGGCTTTCCGTTGTATTCATGGCAGTTCCCTTCCTCATCCCCACGAAGTGGAGTCTTAGCTTCGGTTCCTATTCAGGCCCATTCGATGTTCGTTCGTAAGAAAATAATTGATTAAATCAGTCCGAGCCCCTGCAAATTGCGGTAGCTGATCGCCAGGCTCTCCAGCGGATCGCGCCGGCTCTGATCCTGTTCGACGACGAGCCAGCCGGTTCCTACCTCCCGCGCCGTTTGAGCGATGGCCTTGAAATCGAGAATCCCCTCCCCGATTTCAGCGAAAAACTGCTCCTCGCCGGCTTCCACGTCTTTGATATGGAGCAGCGGGCACCGGTTCTGAAGCTTGGCGAGGTACGACACCGGATCTTCACCGCCCCGCTTGACCCAATACGTATCCAGCTCCATCTGAACCAAGGAAGGATCGGTTTCGCGGAGCAAAATATCGAGCGCGTATTCGCCGTCGAATTTGGCGAATTCCCAGTCGTGGTTATGGTACAGCAGCTGAACCCCGCGCCGGCGGAATTTCTCGCCCGCTTCGTTCAGCTTGGCGGCCTTGGCCAGCACCTCGTCCCGGGACGCAAAACGCAGCGACAGCGCCACGAATTTACCGCCGTCCACCTCCTCGAGATAATCCGCGATGTCGTCCGGGTTGAAATCAAACGTATCGAATCCGGCGTGGGTTCCGATGACCTTGAGTCCGATCCGGTCCAGCAGCGCCTTCTGCTCTGCCACAGTGATGCCTTCCGGCGGGCGTCCGAGCTCGATGCCCTGATAGCCGATGGCGGCGATTTTCTCCAGCGTGCCTATGTAATCCTTACTTAATTGTTCGCGAACCGTATATGGCTGTACGGCGACGGGAAATTGGGTCATGATCTATGCATCCTCTCTTGGTTTGAAATGAGATAGATATTCCGTGCGGTGATTGTTACAGATCCAGCATGTTGTATTTCAGGCCGAGCGGCAGCGGAGCCGGACGTTCCACCGTGGATTTCAGGTGAATGTGGCGTTCCTGCTGAGACGCTTCGAAGATGCCGAGCGAGATGTCCAGCACATGGCGCGCCAGTTCGCCGCTTGCCCGGTTCGGACGTCCCGACTGGATCGCATAAGCCATGTCAGCGACGCCCATGCCGCGTCCTTCCTCGGCATACGGATGGGAATGCGGGATCTCTTTCGTCTGCCCGTTCGGGAACTGGATGGATACGGCGCCTCCGAAGAAGTTCGGATCCGGAACGTATAGAATGCCTTCCGTGCCGTACACTTCCAGCCGCGGGGAATAGCCGAACGCCTCTTTGGCTGCCTGAAGGGTTGCCACCGCGCCGCTGTGGAAGTCCAGCACCGCCGATACGTTCGTCGGCGCTTCCACCGGCACCGTCTGGCCGAATGCCGGCGACTTCGGATTGGCCACGACGACCTCCTGCTGCAGCTGGCGGGCGGATCCCGTTACCCTCTGTACGGGTCCGAGCAGCGCGATCAGCGCCGTCAAATAGTAAGGCCCCATATCCATGATGGGATCGCCGCCCAGCTTCAAGAAGTTGCGGAAGTTCGGATGCATGCCGCCCGCGGCGTTCCCCATGATAATCGTAGCGCTTGCACCGTAAGGCGTACCGATCCATCCGTCATTGATCAGCTTGACGCAGGTCTGGATGCCGGCGCCGAGGAAGGTGTCCGGCGCGCAGCCGACAAGCAGGTTTTTGGACTCGGCCAGAGCCAGAACCTCATCGGCATCCTCGCGGTTGAGGGCAAACGGCTTCTCCGTGTACACATGCTTCCCGGCCTCAAGAGCCCGCAGGTTCAGCGGGGCATGCGCGGCGGGGGCCGTCAAATTGAGAACGATTTCAATTTCCGGATCGGCCAGCAGCTCCTCCACGGTGTACACGTTCGGAACGCCGAACTCTTCCGCTTTTTTCTGCGCGAGCTCCGGAACCATATCCGCTACGGCTTTGACCTCGACGATATGGTCGAGCATGCCGGTCAAATTTTTCAGATATACGGTGCTGATCATGCCGGTACCGATGACGCCAACCTTGACTTTACGCACGAATACATCAACCTCTCTTCGTTTGGTAGTGATCTTGTGCCCTCATTATCACGCATCGCCCGGTCGAACTCAATGGACTGCAGCGCAAATAAACTGGATTTATTTGATATTATCCATCCCTGTCCGCAGCCAGCCGGTTTGTGTTCAGGAGTAAAAAACCTCCCGGCACCCGGGGCATACCCGAAGAGCAAAGAGGCATTCTAAAGCGGTTTTATGATCAATCCCTTGGGGCGTTACTCCACCCTCGGCTTTGCCGGGTCGCAATCAGGACGCGGCACCTCGCCGAATTGGGACAGCTTCTGCAAATAATAGCATTCTTCCCGGAACATATGGTCCGGCACCAGCCTGTTCAGCCTGCTCAGCAGCTCGGCGCTGATGTCCAGCTCTTCGATCTCCAGCAGAAAGTTCATAAACGCCGACATTTCCAGATCTACGTCGCTGTGGAACTTTTTCACCGCCGGATAGGTCGTCCGCAGCGTACGCAAGTATCCGACAAGCTCAAGCGCCTTCAAATAAAATTCGTTGAAATGCTGCTCAAATTCCTTGCTCCTCTGGATCAGCCTCCGCTCCACCCCGTCGAGATCCGAAGCGATCGATGCCGAGTGAAAAGCCGCGTCAGGCAGCCACAGCAGATCGTGATGCAGCGGGTGATAGCGGGGAACCGGACTTCCCTTTAACAGCTCAGCGAGAATGCGCTCATATTCCTCCAGCTCGTTCACCATATGATTGATAAACGTTGGCGACAACCCGATGACCACTTTGCGCTGCAGCACCCGGTCGAGAAGATCCAGTTTAAACGCCCGCAGTTCATGTACCGCCTGATTCGCCTGTTCGTTCAGCTCCTTCAGCGGCTGTCCCTCAGGAAACGAGCGCGCCTGTCCCAGCAGCCGGTCGAACCATTGGACGAACGAAGCCGCCGTCTGTACGTCCTTGACTTCCTTCGACGCCAGAGCGTTGTAGATAAAACGGGCATGATCCCCCAAAATCTGCAGCCAAAACCTGTGCTCAAAGAGCGCCTCTTCATTCATTGCAGGCGTATCCCTCCCATCGATAACCATCCGTCACTGGACAATATATGAGATGGAGCACCCAACTTATGCGTTACAAAAAACCACCCCCGCCGCATAAAGCGGCAAGCGTGGCTGCAAATCATACCTCGAGACTACGTCCCGGCGTTTCACCCTTATTTTCCAAAAATACGGATCAATCGGAGATCGCCTGATGCAGCGCTTCGATATACTCCAGCGCCAGCTTGGACAGCGCCGCATTCTGATGGCAGATCCAGCCGACATTGATCGTCTCGTCGCAGTCGAGCGGCACAGGAATAATCTCGTTCCCGTTCAGGTCGGCGCTGAGCACACCGGTTGAGATCGTATAACCGTTCAGTCCGATCAGCAGGTTGAACAGCGTGGCACGGTCGTTGACCCGGATGCTTTTCGGATGCGTCAGTGTGCTCAAAATTTCCTCGGAGAAGTGAAAGGAGTTGTACTCCCCCTGCTCAAACGACAGGTAGGGATAATCCTGCAGCTGGTCGATCGTCACGATGGATTGCTTGGCGAGCGGGTTATGGATGCTGATAAAAATATGAGGCCGGGCCGTAAACAGGCTCGTGAATTTCAAATTGGCGTCTTTCAGCAGCCGGTTGATGACCTTGCTGTTGAATTCATTGAGGTACAGAATGCCGATTTCGCTCCGCTGGCTTTTGACATCCTGGATGATTTCATGGGTCTTCGTTTCCCTCAGCGCCAGTTCGTATTCGTCCTGCCCATACTCATTGACCAAATGCACGAACGCATTGACGGCAAACGCATAGTGCTGGGTCGATACGGAAAAATGCTGCGGCGACGGCTTGGCGTTCATATAGCGGCTCTCCAGCAGCTCCGCCTGCTCGGTCACCTGCCGGGCATAGCCGAGAAATTCGGCGCCTTCCTTGGACAGGGTAATCCCTTTGTTCGTCCGTTCAAAAATCGTAATGTTCAGCTCTTCCTCCAGATCCTTGATCGCATTCGACAGGCTTGGCTGCGAAATAAACAGCCGTTTGGCCGCTTCATTCATGGACCCGCGGTTGGCGACTTCGATGACGTATTTTAACTGTTGTAAGGTCAATGCTACAGCCCTCTCTTTGAAACAACGATATGATCTTCATTTATTTCAAAGTATACCCGGGCACCGGTCCCCTCCACAACTGTTCGGGCTTAAATTCCCCATTACTGCCGCCGTGTGCTTCGCAGTGCGGTGTACAGCGACAGCAGGATAAGCACGAGGGCCATCACCGGATGCATGGCGCCCAGCGCAGGCACATGCGCCGTCATGTACTGCAAGTCGATCAGAACAAACATGGCCAAACTGAGCCACGCGCTGCCTTTAAAGCATCTTCCCGTAATGGCAAAAATGATCATCAGAAGCGGGGCAAACCCAAAGAAATGAACAAAGTTTTCGTGGAGCCGCCAGTTCACCGGATTCTGGAACACAGCCGACCCTGCGATGTACACCTGAACCGTGATGCAGGCGACCAATATCCAGGACAGTCCGATAAAGATGCCTCGGGAAATCCGTCTGCCCCCTGAAATTTTATCTTTAGATGGATTAAGATCGATGCTTGTCATGTGGTTTTCCTCCCTTATAATCGGACGTCAACGCGGCGATCCCCGCAAACAACGCAGCCATGATCAGCGGAAGATAAGGTGTCCCGGCCGGCCGGTCATGGATCAGATAACCGAGAGCGGCAATAATGGTTGACAGAAAGATGCCGCAGGCAGCGCCGCCGACGGCAGCCAGCAGTACTTTGATCACATGGTGCTGCTTCAGCATAGACTTCCCTCCCGTTGAACTGCATTCCATTGCATAGACTGCAATGAAGCAGTAGATTGCGATGGTCTGCGGCGCACCCCGTGTTTTGCCGCCTGGAGTTTATTGTAGCAGCGACTTGTTGTGAACCTGTGAAGTTCTCTTGTTGTTGCGATGAAAATGCATCCGATTTTTCGCGGCTTTTTCCCTGGTCCATGCGGGGTTGTCCGGGGTTTTCCTTCAGGAATGTTGCGAACTTGTTGCGGTTCCTTACGGCTTTGGTGAATTGTCCCCGCATCCGCGGGAACCGGTATATAATGAGGGGGATAAAAGCCGGAAAGGCTGCAACGGCCCGAGGCTCTCGAGAAAAAGGAGAATGAACACATGACGCATACTCTGCTGCTTGTCGATGATGAAAAGGAAGTGCTGGCCTTTATGGAGCCGTTTCTCCAGCAGGAGGGATACGAGACGATCACGGCTTTATCCGGGCGGGAAGCGCTCCGGATCGCCGGCGAACGGAAGCCGTCCCTGGTCGTCCTCGACTGGATGATGCCGGGAATGAGCGGCATTGACGTGTGCCGGGAGCTGCGGAAGCTGCCGAAGCTGGGAATCATCATGCTGACCGCCAGAGTGGAGGAAACGGATAAAATCATCGGGCTGGAGGTCGGCGCCGACGATTATTTGACGAAGCCCTTCTCCCTCCGGGAGCTGGTCGCGCGAATACGCTCGGTTCTCCGGAGAATCCATGGGGACGAGACTCCGGACGACCGGATCGTGCGGGGAGATTTAACGATATCCGAGGCGCAGTGCCGGGTGTGGAAACGCGGGGAGGAAGTTCTGCTGACACCGACCGAATTCAAAATGCTCGCCACCCTGGCTTCGCGGCCGGGCATTGTATACAGCCGCCTGCAGCTGCTGGCTGCGGTCGATGACGACCTGCTGAACGACGAGCGGACCGCGGACGCCCATATCAGCCGGATCCGCAAAAAGATCGAGGACGATCCGTCCAACCCGGTGTTTATTAACACCGTGTACGGATTCGGATACCGGTTCGGTGACCGCCGTGAACGTTAGCCGGAAACTGTTTTGGGCCATGGCCGCCTTTATCGTGGTCATGAGCCTGACGTTTATGCTGATCACAAATGCAGTCGTGCGCGGGCTGCTGGGCGAGCTGACACCGTCCTCCGACCAAGAGCAAATCAGTGCCCTGTCGCGTACGCTCACCGAATATTATGATCGGCACGGCGGTTCCTGGAACGGTGTTGAGAAGCTGGCTCCCGGCGACTTACTGGAAGAAGTTCAAGACAGCGGCCTGATCTTGTACGACGTCCACGACAGGAAGCTGGCCATCTTCGGCAGCGTGGCCGAGCCCATGATCAGGGGGCTCGGGGTAGAATACCGCATCGAGACGAATGGACGGGACGTCGGGTCTTTTCGATACTACGACCCGGAGATCAGCGTGATCTCCAAGGTGAAGCTTGGCATTTCACACGGCGTCGGCTTTCTGCTGATCGTCAGCGCCGTGGTGTTCATTGTTGATGCCCTGCTGGCTGCCTATTGGATCTCCCGCCGTCTTACTTCCCCGCTTCGCCGGCTGGTTTCTGCGATTGAGCAGATTAAGGAAGGCCGGCATGGGGTGCAGGTTCCGGTCACGACTAAAGATGAGTACGGCGAGGTCGCTTCCGCCTTCAACCGGATGTCCCTGCAGCTGGGCCGGGCCGAGGATGCGAGGCGCAATCTCGTGGCCGACGTCGCGCATGAGCTGCGAACTCCCCTCTCCATCATGAGGGGAAAGATGGATATGCTGCAGCAGCAAGGCGAAGCGATCGAACCCGAGCAGCTGCTTCCGCTGCAGGATGAACTGATCCGGCTCACCCGGCTCGTGGACGATCTGCATCAGCTCTCATTGGCCGAGGCAGGCAAGCTGTCGTTTGAGTTCAGCCGGACGGACGTCCGTGCCCTGCTGGAGCAGACGCTCGAGCGGCTTCTGCCCCGCGCACAGGATGCCGGCATTGCCATGACGCTGGTGAGCCAAGCCGGCTCCACGATGATCCCGGTCGACTCCGGCCGGATAACCCAGGTCTTTCTCAACCTGCTGACCAATGCCGTCCGGCATACGCCGCATGGCGGTTCGATCCAAGTGATCCTGTCTGAGGTCCAGGATGCACACGGACGGCCATGGCTGGAGATCGCGGTGAAGGACACCGGCACCGGCATCGCCCCCGAGCATCTCCCGAACCTCTTCGACCGCTTCTACCGGGCCGATGCTTCCCGCTCCCGGCACAGCGGCGGAATGGGGCTTGGGCTCGCCATCGCCAAGGAGTTCGTCGCGGCGCATCAAGGCACCATCGAAGCTGAGAGCTCACCAGGCGAGGGGACCACGTTCCGGGTCCGGCTGCCATACAGCCGAGAGGAGCAGGCCTGAACGCAGCTGACTGCTCTCTGTCTTGCATCAAATCGAAACACCCCCCGACATTATCGGGGGGTGTTTGTGCTTACGGATAAAGGGCAGGCATCAGCTTGATCTGTCTCCAAACCCCCGCTCCGCTTTCCTATTCATACAGCCAGCTTAAATCTTTCGTGAACTGCTTCAGCCGTTCCGGCTGCAGCGAATAATAATGCCGTTTTCCCTCCCTGCATTCCTTGATATACCCCTCATCCTTAAGCTCCTTCAAATGGTAGGACAGCTTGGACGGCGATACGTCTCCCAGCTTAAGCTGCAGGTCCGCGGGGCATACGGCCGCAGGCTCAAACGTACAGACAGGAGACTGGTAATCCGGCTGCCTGCCCATTTTAATCATCGTCAAAATTTTCATCCGGATCGGATCGCTGAGTGCTTTGGCCGCTTTGGCCATCTCGGTTTCGTAATGGGATCTCATAGATCATATTATACACCCTCTGTATTGACATTTCAATTTTTGTTGAAATATAATCATTTCAAAACATTTTGAAATGAGGTGCTTTTCGCGTGTCATCACGAGACCCGTTGTCAGCAAGTCCAAGGGGCGAGGTCATTACCGCTGCCCATTCTGCCGCCACACCGGCGATGTCAAAGAAAGCCTTGGGCTGGAGCCTGGCCATCCTCGCTTTCGCCCAGCTGATCTACTCCCTTGATATTAATATCGTGTTTGTTGCGCTCCCCGAAGTGGGCCGTGCACTTGGCTTTTCGGAACAATCCCTTCAGTGGGTCGTCAGCGCCTATACGATTTTCTGCGGCGGCTTCCTCCTTCTTGGCGGACGTGCCGCAGACCAGCTCGGGCAAAAAAGGATGTTCATCTCCGCGCTGCTCCTGTTCGCGCTGGCCTCCTTGCTTGGAGGGCTGGCATGGAGTCCGCTGGTCATCATCCTGGCCAGAGCGCTGCAAGGTATCGGAGCCGCTTTTCTTTTTCCGGCGACCCTATCCCTTATCAACCGGCTGTATGAAGAAGGACCTAAGCGCAACCGGGCCCTCGCAGTCTGGGGCGGAGCGGGAGCCAGCGGATTGACCTTGGGCTCTCTCCTCGGCGGCGTGCTGACGAACGCCATTGGATGGGAAGCCGTCTTCTTCGTCAACGTATTGTTTGCCGGCGGTGCAGCTCTGGCCGCACTCGCTGCCATTCCGCGGGACTCCGTCCAATCCGGAAGGAGCAGCTTTGATCTGCCTGGGGCACTAAGCTTTACTGGCGCTGCAACTTTACTCGTGTATTGCCTCGTTCAGGGGCCTGAGGCAGGATGGGGCTCCCCCGGTATTCTGATATGCGCCCTTCTGTCCCTGTTGTTATTTCTTACTTTTGCCTGGATCGAAAACCGAACCTCCAATCCGCTGATGCCGCCGCGTCTTCTCCGGAGACGGAGCCTGGTCACGGGCATGATCATAACCTTTCTTTACATGGGTACCTTTGGAGCCATCCCCTACTTTCTCACGGTACTGTTCCAGAACGTGCATCAATTCAATGCCCTGCAAACCGGTCTTGCCTTTATCGTGCCATCGCTTTCTATTGCCCTTGGAACCCAATGGGGCGAAAAGCTTGCCACGCGCTACGGCATGCGCAGCACGATTCTGACCGGCAGCATGATCGGCATCGTTGGCACCGCCCTCATCCCGCTGGGGGCGTATGCCGACTCCGGCTATCTGCTTATCGTGCCCGGATTGATCATTTCCGGCCTCGGCCAAGGCGTCGTATGGACCGGCATGTGGATCGCCGCTTCCGCGGGTGTGGCTCCATCGGAGCAGGGCGTGGCCTCGGGTATGGCCTCGACGACGCTGAATATCGGCAACGCCATCGGCATGGCCTTCCTGATCTTCATCGCCAATTCCGGTATCGCCGGTCAAAGCGGCGGCTCGCTTCTGGTCGCGCAGGCAGCAGGCGTCCGCACGGCCATGTATCTGGCTGCCGCCGGGATGATCATCGGGGGAGTCGCAGCCTTGTTCCTTCCACGAAAAAAATAAGGAAGTTTTTATCGATCCGCCGTGCTGCTTACATGAATAATGATCTTCCCCCTGGCTCGCCGGCTTTCGCTGAGCTCATGAGCCAGGGCGGTCTCTTTTAAAGGAAACATCCGGTCGATGGCCGCTCGAAGCTGCCCTTCCTCCACTAAGCGGGATATCCGTTCCAAATCCGCTGTCGTGACCGGCAGCATCGCAACTTCGTGAACGTCAATCTGCCCGGCGGCCGCCTGATCGGTGTCATAATTCCCCCGCGTGACCGGAACCAGCGATCCCCCAGGCGTGATCACCTCCAAAAGCCGGTTTCCTTCGGTTCCGCCGACCGTATCGACCGCAAGCTGGACCGGATCAACGGCCTGCGTCCATGAACCGGACGAATAATCGGCAAATTGATCAGCCCCAAGCTCACGCAAAAATGCTTCATTCCTGCCGGAGGCTACGCCGGTCACCTCGGCTCCCTTCCATTTGGCGAGCTGCACGGCGAAGTGGCCGACGCCGCCGGATGCACCGTTGATCAGCACCCTTTGGCCGGCCTTCAGGCCACCTTGAACAAACAGCGCGTTCCAGGCCGTACAGGCCGACTGCGGAAGGGCGGCCGCCGCTTCATGGCTGATGCTGCGGGGCTTTCGTGCAAGCTGCGCTGCAGGCAGAGCCGCATATTCCGCACACGCGCCGCTGTTCGCCGTCATGCCAAAAACCTCGTCACCGACCCGCAGAGACGTGACGCCCGCTCCGACCTCTTCGACGGTGCCGGAAATATCCCACCCGGGGATATACGGCAGCGGAAAACGGTCTCCCGCCATCCCCGAGCGGATCTGCCAATCTCCCGGATTGATCGATGCCGCATGCACGCGGACCAACACTTCGCGCTCGTTGACTAACGGAACCGGAACAACTTCATACTGCAGCACTTCCGGCCCTCCGTGCCGGTGATACCGGATCGCTTTCATGGTTTCTTTTCGCTGATAACCAGGCATGTTCACCTTACCTCCATGGATTGATTCTTTTCCTGCCACCCCCTACAATAGGGAAAACACGGGCCGGAGAAAATCGTCAATCGTCCGCGTTTGACCGTTATCCGACATCTGAGCCTCATTGTTGAATATTACATAGGTATAAAGGAGGCGGCACATGCATGGAAAACAGAGGCGTTCCGCAAGACCGGCGAAGCAGGCGCTCGGAGAATCTGCTGAAGCAGTCGTTCGCAGAGCTGATGAAAGAAAAGGGCTTTACCGCCATGACGGTTGGAAATATTGCCGAACGTGCGGATGTCAACAGGGGCACCTTTTATTCGCATTATCCGGACAAATACGCCCTGCTGGAACAATCGATCCGTGATAAGCTCCATACCCGCCTGCAGCAGCATCTGCCCCCGGATGCCGGATGGAACAGCGATCATCTTCAGATGCTGGCCGTGAACCTCCTTGAGCATTTCCGGTCCCTTCACGGTCGCTGCAGTCCGGTGGAAACAATCAATCCTGTCTTTGAACAAACGATGCAGCAGGAAATCAAATCACTGCTCACGGCCTGGCTGCAGCGGCTCAAACCGGAGGATTTCGGCTGGAACGTTCCATTGGATACCGTAGCCCTTGCGGCCAGTTGGACCCTTTACGGCGCCGCCCTCGAATGGAGCAGAGGAACAGCTGCGTGCCCAGCAGAAGAAACGGCCAGTTATATTGTCCAGTTGATCCTTCGAGGAACGGCTTAGCGGTTGCCCACATTAAAAATAAATAAATAAATACAGCAGCATTCCAAAAAATCACTGACCGAGACTGTCAGTGATTTTTGTGTATACTGCTAATAAACCGAACAAAACTTCAAAAAAATGGAGGAATGCATGATGTTTACAAGCATTAAAGATTTTGCAGCGGAATGGACCAACGAAGCGGAAATGACCCAGAAGATCATGAACGCACTGACCGATGAATCGCTCGGGCAGGCCATAACGGACAAGCACCGGACCCTGGGCGGGCTTGCATGGCATCTCGTGGAATCCGTTCATTATATGACATCGCTCGGGCTGGCGTTTGATGCACCCGATAACAGTGACGCAGTAAAAAAATCGGCCGCTGCGCTTGCCGGCCAGTACGAGCGGGTCAGCCGGGCCATTCTCCAAGCGGTCGAGACGCAGTGGACGGACGTCAAGCTTCTGGAGACGCAAACCATCGCCGGCCAGGAGTGGAACAACGGAGGTTCGCTGCGCTTTACCCTCATGCACCAAGCCCATCACCGCGGACAGATGACCGTCCTGATGCGGCAGGCCGGATTGAAACTGCCGGATTTGTACGGTCCGACTTACGATTCATGGGTGGAACAAGGAATGGAACCGCTCGCCTAGACGCGTTACAATGGAGCTGATACCCGGGATCGTATCCCGGGTAACTCTCTTTTACGAAAGGATTTCTCCGATGTCCAAAGCTGATAACATGCTCTCGATCCTCTGGATGCTCCGGTCCGGCAAAAAAATGACGGCACAGCAGCTTGCCGACGAGCTGGAGATCCATGTCCGCACCGTGTACCGGTGCATTGATTCGCTCTGCGCAAGCGGCGTCCCGATCATTGCCGATTCCGGCCCAAACGGCGGATTCCAAATCCTTGGGACCTTTGCCGACTCGCCGCTCATGTTCGATGCGGAGGAGCAGAAAGCCCTCGTCCATGCTTCGGTGTTTGCCCAGGAGGCTGGGTATCCTCACACCGATGCCCTGGGCAGGGCCGTGGACAAACTGAAACGGTATACGAACGAGAAGCAGCTCACACAAATTGAACGCCACAGCAGCGGGCTGTCCGTCCTTCAACCGCCCATCGATTCGGAGCAAAAAGGGCGGCTGCAATGCCTTGAGGAAGCCGCTGGACAAAGGCAGACCCTCCGGATGGTGTACGGCGGCTCCAATGGAGATTCCGGAACCGGGTCGGTACGTGAGTTCGATCCTTACAGCATCATCCATTGGAAAGGGCAATGGTACACCACCGGATACTGCCATCTCCGCAAGGATTTGCGCAACTTCCGGGTTGACCGGATTGTGAGCCTGGACTTGACGGATCGGCGTTTTGAGCGCCCCGAGAACTTTTCGGCCAAGGACGTTCTGCTGGAACAGCTGCTGCCGGACCCGGCTGGCGACCCTTCCCTGGTCACGGTCCGGATTCAGGCTCACGATCATGTCCTGAATGAACTGAAGCAGCACTGGCTGCTCGGACATGCACTGATTGAGCGAAGCCCAGGGGAAGCGGTATACAGGCTTGATTCCACCTCCCTGCATTCATACGTCCCCTACTTTCTTCTTCCCTACGGAAAAGCGCTGACCATCGCCGAGCCGGAATCCCTGGTGCTGCGCATGGCCGAAGTCAGCCGGGGAATCGCGGAACACTACGGATCGATGCTGTCAGGATTGCCTTCAGAGTAACCTCACCATCCTCCTGCATAATTTGATGCCGTAATTGGAATAATTAGGTTCATTCGAAGGCAAAAAGTGTCATGCAAAGGATGATCGACCCGTGGAACCCAGCAAAGGTGCAACGATGCTTCAGGCGCTCCAGCATACGTCCTCTGAATTTCTTCTTTCCCGGCTCCAGGAGGCTTTTCAGCATGCGGCCGACTTCCAGGCCGTCTGCATCGGTGAATCGGACGCCGGCAAGCTGTATTTGCTGTACCTGACGACGCTTGTCGGCTCCGATCATTTCATATTCAATGTGAACCGGCAGCCGCAGGATGGTGTCCTGACCACACTGCACAGTTATTACGGCACCAGCTATTCGGCTGGTGATTTTTCCGCTTGCGAAAAAGCGGTATGCGCCGGCAAAACCGTGCTGTGCACTGCGGAGTCTGCCAACGGCCTGATTCTGGCAACGGAAAATCCGCAGCAGCGGGGACTGCAACAGCCGCAGACGGAGAACGTGATTCAGGGCCCGATGTACGGTTTTATCGAAAACTATTCAACCAATATCGCCCTCATACGCCAGCGGATGCAAACCTCCCGTTTGAAAATTTGGGAGGCCCGCGTCGGAGATCTGACCAATACGAAGGTGGGCGTGGTTTACCTGGAAGGGGTGACCGATCCGGGTCTCGTTCAATACACCTGCGGTCAAATCAGCGCCATCCAAGCGGACGGAATCCAAGATTCCGGCGAATTGCTGCGGTTCATGGACCCCGGATCTTCCCGCCTCTTCCCTGCCGCCGTCACGACGGAACGCCCGGACCGGGTAACGGCCTCCCTGTTAAACGGGAAGATTGTCGTCTTGATGGACGGAACGCCGTTTTCGATCATCGCCCCGGGGTCCTTCTTCGATTTCTGGGAATCCCCCGAAGATCAATACCTGACGCCGCTGATCGCATTATTTTTAAGGTGGCTGCGGTTCATCGCACTCATGATCAATCTGTTTCTGCCCGCCCTCTATGTCGCCATCACGTCGGTGAACATTGACCTCAACCGTCTGGAGATCAGTCTGGCCGCCGCCGGCAGCAGGGAAGGGGTCCCTTATCCCGTGTGGCTCGAGTCCCTCATCATGCTGTTTCTTCTGGACTGCATCGTTGAGGCCGGCATACGCCTGCCAAGGTCGATCAGCTCCACCGTTACGATGGTTGGCGGGGTGGTGCTGGGACAGGCGATCATTCAAGCGAATATTGTGAGCAATTTGCTGGTCATCATCGTCGCAACGACGGCGCTGACCAATTTTATCGTCGTGGATTATCAGATGGGCCTGGTTCAGCGGATTTTAAAATATTTCACGCTCGCCGGGGCCAGCGTCATCGGAATTCTCGGCATATTCATCTGCTTTGCCATTCTCGTCATCTGCCTCTCCCGCATCCAATCGTTCGGCGTTTCCTATTTGACTCCGATCGGCCCCGGTGCCCGGATCCGGTCCATGAGTCTTGGGCTGATCGGCGGCTCCCGCAAATTTTCACTCAGCTACTGGATTACCTTCGGAAGAGGGTCGAGACAATGAATCCATCGAACGAGGAACTGAAGATCTCCATGCCCCAATACTTCGTCCTGCAGATGATGGTATTCGGGGCGATCTCCTTTCATGTGTACCCTTGGCTCGTTCTGCAGTCCACCACCCAGAGCTACTGGATCCCGATCCTGGTCTGGATGCTGCTCGGACTGCTGGGTGCCTGGCTGTTCAGCCGGGTCCTCGCGCTGCATCAAGGAAAAGACGCCTATACGATTACAAAGCGCGTGCTTGGGTGGCCGGGGGTCATTCTTTTTATCGTCCCGCTGCTCTGGTTTATGTGGAGCGCCATGGTGATCATCGTCCGGGCTCACAGCGAGATCATCTCGATGACGATCCTTCACAGCACGCCGCAGTGGTTTTTGGACGGGATGATCTTTATTGGCGTCTTTCTGGCTTTCGGGGGAATCGGTTCGATTATCCGTGCTTCCGTCCTGTTTCTGCTCGTCAGCTTTCCGCTGTCCGTCGGGCTCGTATTGCTGGGTTTCGGCGATCTCGATTTTAATCTGGGCAAACCATGGCTCTATACCAACGGGGATTTTCTGACCAGCCCGAAGTTTTACACGACATCCTTCATCTGGGCCGGCTATCTTTACTTTGCGGCTTGCGGCAGATACGCCAAACAGCCGAAGAAGCTGTGGCGGCCTTATACCGTGGCTGCGCTCTGTTTTCTGCCTTTACTGGCCGCCGCCGTCTATCAGCCGGCGCTGACGTTTAGTCCGGAGATGTCAAGAATTTTGACGCTTCCTTATATCAGCAAAATGGACTCGGTAAGCTATTACTGGCTGGTGATCGAGAATTTAACCGCCGTATTTATCGTTAGCTCCATCCTCTATTTGTTTTTATTGCTTGCCCTGATCCTGAACTGCATCGTAACGGCAATCAGGGCGGTATTTCCCAGCTGGAACGAAAAGCTGCTGTATGTGCTGGCAGGAGTCACGGCATACGCCGCCATCCGGCTTATTCCTTCATGGGAATGGATCGAAAAAGCCGTGGAGTGGGATACGGTTCTGCGCCTTTACTTAATGTATGGCTTTCCTATGGCTGTGCTGGTCAAGTCCTTCATTTCCAACAAAATGAGGGCCCGCCAATGAGCAGACGCGCAGCCCGATGCCTGGCCATCTTATGCCTGCTTCTCTTCCTCCCCGGCTGCTGGGATGTCAAAGATGTCGACAACCGGCTCCTCGAGACCGCGATCGGTATCGAGCCGGCCGGCGGTGACCGGGTGCGGGTCTGGATGAGGTTCCCACTCCCGCAGTCGCAGAACGGAGCCCATAAGGATTTTTTCGTCACCAAGCAGGAAGGCAGCACCGTGATTGAAGCCATAGACCAGCTCCGGTTAAGGCTGCCCAAAAGTCTGGATATGTCGCAGAACCAGTCAATCTTTCTGGATCAGGCACTGGCGAAAAAAGGATTCATGCCCTATTTGGAATTCACAATCAGGGACCGCACCGTTCCTCTGGATTCGTTAATTGCGATTACGACAGGCGGCATGAAGTCAATATTTGAACGTCCCAACCCGACGGGCGAGCTCTCGGGCATCTACACGAAGCTGTTCTTTGAACGCTACGGCGGCGGAACCTCGCAAAAAAACGTCGTGTCGCTATGGGAAATTTTCAGGGGGTACTATGATCCGCTTGAGGAATGCCTCGTGCCTGTATTGGTGACGGATTCTGAAACGATATTCCGGGTCGCGGGCAATGCATTCTTTAAAAATGACGCCATGGTCGGCATGATCTCTCCGGAGGAAACCCTGATTTACGAAATCGTTACGGGCAAGATGTCCCCTTTCGAAATCGAAACCGCGGATAAAATGAACCTTAAAATTCTGAATTCCAGTGCCGATATCGACACGGATATGAGAAGCGGCAAGCCCGTCATCCGCATTCATGCCAAGCTCTCGATGACCCTCATGGATTCCGCGCGCGGGATCGACATCAAGGCAAAGCATCTGGAAGCTTCCATTAACCGCCTGATTGAGCAGCGGGCAGCCGCTGTATTCCGGATGACGCAGGCGCAGGAATCCGACATTTTTGGACTTGGCAACCGCTTCAGAGGAAAAGTTCCACCCAGCCAATACGACCGGTGGCCCAAGCTGTACTCGACAGCAAAACTGGAGTTCAAGCTGGATTCCGAGCTGAAAAACACGGGCCTTCAGCTGAGGCGCAGGCCGTTCATTAATCCGTCCAAGGAAAAGTAAGAACCGAAAAAAGGGGCTGCTTCACATAAGAGCAGCCCCTTTTTCATCATTACCGATCATCCCTGCTCTTCTATGCTTCAATTCCCGTATAACGAAAATGGGAAAAGTCCGCATAGCTTCCCCCAAAGGACTGCATATCATGGACGGCGATACCGACAAAGTTGCCGGTGAAGCCGCCGCAGAGGAAGCGGATGTCCTGCTCTTCAAACAGCGGGACCCAATCCTGCCCCGGGCTGAACCGGCCATAGAACCGTCCGCGGATGCCACGGACTTCCACGGCCAATTGAACAGCTTCCCCGGCATTCACCGGAATCATGTCCGGAATAACGGTGAACGCATCGTCCGCGCAGCGCATGAGCCGGATCACCTTGCCCTGCTCTTCGTCCTGCGTCACATAAGCATACAAGTAATTTTCATCGTTCAAATAAAGCATCAGCCCGGCCATCTGCAAATAGCTTGCTGGCTCGAACTCCAGCGACGTCTCGGCTCGGAAATGGATATCCGCCTGCCGGAGGGCCACAATGTGGTGATGAAACAGGCTTTGCGGCGATTCCCCGGAATGCAGGCGGAGATACCCCGGGCGCTCCGACAGCGAGCACCAGGATGGATCCGCCGGTATGCGGAGCGTATTCCAGGCTTTGGCAAGCTCCGGTCCGTCAAAGGTATCCTCAAACAAGCTCCGTTCCGCGGCCGTCTTGGCCTCTGCCGGCGTGATCCCTTTCGGACGCGGGACCTCCATCTGCGGGGAATTCCCCCCGGCGGTCAGGCGAAGCCATCCTTCCTCGTCCCAGTACACCTGCTGCAGCGCTGTTTCCCGGCCAAGGAGCGCGTACTGGCCTTCAACCGGACGCGTGCACAAATGGGCCATGTACCATTCCCCTTGCGGCGTCTGGATCAGGCTGCCGTGGCCGGCACACTGCAGCGGGAGCTCCGGGTTGTTCCGGGAGGTCAGCATCGGATTGCGGGGGTCCACTTCGTAAGGGCCCATCAAGCTGCGGGAACGGGCTACCGTCACCGCATGGCCGCTCCCGGTGCCGCCTTCGGCCGTAATCAAGTAGTAATAGCCTTGATGCTTATAGATATGCGGCGCTTCGGTCTTCTTCAGATCCGTCCCGTCAAACAGCTTGAACGGTTTACCAACTAGCTTCTGCTGCTGCGGATCATACTGCTGAATAACGATGCCGCTCGATTTATTCCCTTCCGGAATGCGGTAATCCCAGATTTCGTTCAGAAGCCATTTCCGTCCGTCTTCGTCATGATACAGGCTCGGATCGAATCCGCTGCTGTTCAAATAGACCGGCTCGGACCAGGGCCCGTGAATCGAAGGCGCCGTAATCAAATAATTGTGAACGTCTTTAAATGGGCGCTTGGTGCTTTTCACATCGGTATAAATGAGGTAAAACAACCCGTCATGGTAGCTGAGCTGAGGCGCCCAGATGCTGCAATTCTTCGGGTTTCCCCGCAGGTCGACCTGATCGGTCAGCACGTCGGTGCAGTGCTCCCATACCGCCAAATCCTTGGAAGCATATACCCTTACGCCAGGGAGCCACTCGAAGGAAGACACCGCGATATAATAAGTGTCCTTTGCCCGCACGATGCACGGATCCGGATTAAAGCCCGGCAGCACCGGGTTTCGAATGGTTGCCGTTTGGGTGGATATGGTCATGCTCTTCCCTCTCCTTTTCGTTTCCAAAAGTCCGTTCCGGTAAAAACTTGCTCCTTCTGCGGAGCCCCTTCCAGCGTCTCCTGATAGACCGCCCACCCGGCCCGCTGTCCTCCCGGAGCCGGCGCGGCCGGATCAAAGCGGGTGCCGAATTCCCGGTACCTGGCCGTCAGCCGCCGCCCCGGATCGTTCCAGTCGTCCCAGCCCAGCGGTTCGATATGTCCGCCCATCCGGCAGTCGACGTAGTCAGTGCGTGCATATTCGCGCCACGGCCTTCCCAGATACACGCCCGATACGCCTGGCTCTGCCGTCAAATAACAGAGGTTAAAGACATACCCGTATTCCTGCCCCGCTGGAGTAGAAGCCGCGGCGATATAACCGGCATGCCCGCTCGAATGGCGCAGGCTGCGAATCTCACAGCGGTCAAAGAAGGCGGCCGCGCCGCCGAATATAAAATCCACCGTCCCTTCGATCCGGCAGTATTCGTACACCTGGCGGTACTCTCGGTGATGCTCCCGGAGCGGGATTCCTCCAAACACGCCGCCATGCTTGGGCGCAGGCGGAAGTGGTCCGGTAAACAGCGTGTCCTGGTGCCCTTTAAAGGTGCAGTAGCGAAAAAGCGTTTCGTCGCAGTGCGCGTAGACCGCCACGGCCTGGCCGATGTCCTCGCCCTGCCCGGCCGAATTGGTCACGACCAAATTCTCGATTAGCAGCCGCCGGCCGCCAAGGAACAGCGTAGGCGTTGCAAAGGTGCCAATCTCATTTCCCTTCTCGTCCAGTTCCTTGGCATACCGGCCCTTCGTGATTTCCACATATCCGATGCCGATCACGGCCAGATCGGACCGGTATATCCGTACCGCTTCCTCATAGACACCCGACAGGATGTACAGCGTTTCGGGCCGCTGCGGATCTTGCTTCTCCAACGCATCCACCGCTTCCTGAATCGTCGGATAATCGCAGTGGTCCAGCTTTCCTACAATCATGACCTTCCCCCCTTTCGTTTCGGGCTGCGGCCATCGCTTACAAGTGTTCCGCCAAAAATCCCTGCCAGCGGGCCCGCATTTCAGCCGTCTCCATATGGCCGCCGCCGGTCATGACCGTCTGCCAATGCTCCTCCTGTCCGGCGGCCCGGTATACCTCCCGCAGGCCATCGGCCAGCAACACGACGCCTTCCTCCGGGGTCAGCCGGTCGGTGCGCCCGGTCAGGCTCATCCTTGGCCGCGGGGCGATCATGGCTTGGATTTCCAGCGTCGTGAAGTGCTTCAGCAAGCCCGGAACGTAGTAGTAGAACCCGTGGTGATCCAGCCCGCGCTTCTTCATCAAGGTATGGGCATCCACCTGTCCGCAGATGTCCACGGTCACCTTGATCCGCTCGTCCAGCGCCGCCAGCCACCAGGCCATCATCCCGCCCATGGACATGCCTAGGGTCGCGACCCGCGAGGCGTCGATATCTTCCCTGGAGCACATGTAATCCAGCATCCGCCGGTTGTCATACAGCATCATGCCCCACATGACGCGCCCCTGCCATAACATTTCCTTGACGATTTCGCTCTCCGTCTTACCCGACCTCTCATGGAAGCCCCACATGTCGATACAGCAGACGGCATAGCCCATGCCGGTCAGTGTGCTGGCAAAAGACGGCTGCTGCAAATACGAGCTGCCGCTGATCAGCTCCCTGCGTCCGTTTGTGTAATTGCCGCCATGCGAGTGATTGAAAACGACGAGCGGATAGGGCCCCTCTCCGTCTATAGGCAGTGCGACATAAGCGGGCACCTGCTCCAGACCGTTTAAATCCAGCAGCAGCGTCTCGAGCCGGTACCCGTCCGTCTCTTCCTGCTTGAGCAGCTCCGCCTGGATAGGCCGGTCCTCCGGCACATCGCCCAGCAGCTTCTTCAACCGTTCCCTCATCATTGGTTAAACCTCCTCTTCGCTGAGATCCTCCTCCTGCGGAACTACGCTTACCTGCTTTACAAGCTGCTCCGGCACCTTCGTATCCTTTGACCGGCACTGCTGCCATTCCACGTCTTCGCCGTTCTCGACGTAGAAAGCCGGCCCTTCGTGGCCGCCAACCGTGACCCGGTCAAACCGAATGTCCCTCACATTGCCTAAATAAAAGCCGCGCGCTTTCATATCCTTGATGCCGGACATCATGGCCGGACGCCCCGGAACGGGGTTCTCCGCCATGGAAATATCGATGTCGGCAAACGTTAATTCCGAGATATACCTTTCCGCAAGACCATAAACAAACCCTGCCGCCGCATGTACGTTCCTTGCGGTAATATTCGAAAAGTGAATCCGCCGGAACGTCGGCGTTTCCAGGGTGACCGGATAAGGCCGCTTATCCCAGACGTACTTGTCCTTGCCCCGCGGTCCGCAAAAATAATACAGGTTCAAAATGAAAGGGCAGATGACTTCCTCCATGACGATGCCGCTGACCCGGATATCCTCCACCGTTCCTCCGCGCCCCCGCCGCGATTTCAGCCGGATGCCGCGGTCGGTGTGCTTAAAGATGCAGTTGCTGATCACGACGTTCCGGATGTCCCCGCTCATTTCGCTGCCGAGCACGACGCCGCCGTGGCCGTGGATCATCGTACAGTTCGTGATCGTGATGTTCTCGCACGGAACCCGCTGCGCCGTGTCTTCCGTGCCGGCCTTGATGGCGATGCAGTCGTCGCCGACGTCGATGTGGCAGCCGCTGATCCGCACGTTCTGGCACGACTCCGGGTCGATGCCGTCAGTATTCGGCGAATCCGCGGGATTGTATATCGAGACGTTGTCGATCGTCACGTTGTCGCAGAGAATCGGATTGACCGTCCAGCTCGGGGAGTTGATCAGCGTGACATCGCGGATCGTCACCCGGGTGCAGCGGTCGAGGCTGATCAGCTTCGGCCGGGGGTGGGTCAGCTCATCCGGGCGGCTGCGCATCTTGTCCCACCAGGGCTGGCCGTTGCCATCCAGCGTGCCGCTGCCGGTAATGGACACGTTCTTCAGCCCGTGTCCGTACACGCATGAGGCGTGCACCTCACGCAGCACCCCTTCCCAGCGGGAGGTCACGACCGGATAATCCGCCGGATCGGTGCTGAAGGACAGGACCGCGCCCGGGTCCAGCCTCAGCTCGATGTTGCTGCGCAGGAGGATAGCCCCGGTCAGGTACATGCCTGCGGGGACGAACACGGTCCCGCCGCCCGCGGCATCCGCCGCCTCGATCGCCGCAGCGATGGCCCGGGTCGCCGGCTCGGCGCCGCCGGGTACCGCCCCGAACTCGGTGATGCTGTACACGCTCATGGCTGTTCTCCTTTCGCCGCAGCGGCCGGAACCCTGGCCTCGTATTCGCCGCAGGCCTGCAGAAACGCCCCCAGCCCCTTCTGGTCGTTGGTGATGATCGGCTCGCTAATGTAATAGGCGTACGTGCCGTCGCGCCGGTCGGCCCCGCCCAGCCCGGCCACCTGGCAGTTTTTGTTCAGGTTCAGCCAGCCTTCCTTCGTCTCCAGCACAAACTCCTCCAGCAGCCCCCGATACGCTCTGTCCAAGCAGTCCTGCCATTCCTGCGGCGCAAGCACGCCGAGGCGGAGCCCTTTCGCGATGGCATAGGTGATCATGCTGGAAGCCGAGGCCTCCAAGTAATTCCCCTTGCGGCCGCCCTCATTGACCACCTGGTACCAGACGCCGCTGCCCGGATCCTGATAGGATCTCAGCGCACGCAGCGTATCGCTCAAGATGCGCTTCAGCTCCGGATAATCGGGATGGCTTCCCGGCAGCAGCTCCAGGCTGTCCGCCAGCGCCATGACGAACCAGCCAAGGGATCTTCCCCAGAAATTTGGAGATAAGCCGGTGGCCGGGTCGCACCACGGCTGGGCTTTTTTCTCGTCCCAAGCGTGATACAGGAGCCCGGTGGCCTCATCCTTCGTATGGAGCTCGCACAGCTTGAACTGCTTCGTCACGTCGTCCAGTCCCGCCCCGTCTTCAAACGTAAGCAGATATTCCAGATAGAAAGGCGAGCCCATATACAGGCCGTCCAGCCAAATCTGATAAGGATAAATTTCCTTATGCCAGAATGCCCCCTCCGACGTCCGGGGATGGGATGCCAGCTGGGATCTCAGCAGCCCGGCGGCCTGCTTGTATTTTTCCTCCCCCGTCTCGCGGTACAGCGTGAACAGCAGCTTGCCGTTGTTGATATGGTCGATGTTGTATTCTTCGGGGCGGTACCCGCGGATGCTCCCGTCTTCCTGAATAAAATGGTCCATGTTGTCCCGGATATAGTCCAAATACCGGCGGTCTCCCGTCTGCTTCCAGAGCAGCTCGAAGCCCTTGAGCACCACGCCGTAATCATACGACCACTTGCCTTCATATCCCTTACCCTCGTACAGCTTCGGCGTCCGTGCCATGATGGACTCGGCCATGCGCTGCGCCGCGTTGAATGTCTGCATGCTGATCCTCCTCGGATAAAATTTCCGGCTTTCTCTAATAAAATTTCCATCTCCGCCGGCGATTGCTTTTTTGCACCCTGCCGTCTTGGAAAAAACACAGTCCTAACCCCCATGCAGGCGGGATAGGACCTGGTACTTTCTTCTTGCGTCCGGCTCAGCCGTTATTTTTGCTGCGTAGCCTTGTAGGCCGCCTCGTATTCCTCGATAATTTTGCTGCCGCCGGATTTCTTCCAGTTCTCCACCGCAGCTTTGAATTCGTCCAGGTTGATTTTGCCGAGAATGTATTTGTAAGTCGCATCAGTGATGATCTTTTGCAGCTCGGAGCCCTGCGTTGTGTACGTTTCGGATTCCAGGGAATATGCCGGGTTCAGCACCCCGTATTTTGCGTTTTCCTTGATCAGCTTGTCGGCCTCGGCCTTCAGCGGATCGGCATCATGGATTTTGTAGCCCGTTTCGCTCGGACGGGAAGAGGCAAACGGCTGCACTTCCTGCTGCCACAAATCGGTATTGGTGATCGTAACCGCGTCATTCGCATCCACGGTATAATGGACGCCTTCGATTCCGTATGTCATGAGGGCGTACACATCGTCATCCATCAGGTCGTTGACGAACTTCAGAACGCGCTTCAGCTCGGCTTCATCCTTCACTTCGGATTTCGGGAAAGCCAGCAGTCCGCCGATTCCGTTGTTCGCCGCCCAAATCGCGCGGTCGCTTTCGTTGCCTGTCGATGTAATGTTGTTGACCAAGGCGAGCTGCATGTTATCCTGAACGCCCTTGGCCATATTCAAGAGGTTCTTCCCGTCAAACAGGGCGCCGACGTAAATTCCGGCTTTTCCCTGGGCGAATTTTTGCTGCTGGTCGGTTTTGGCGGTCACCGCAAAGTCTTGATTGATATATCCTTTTTCGTACAGTGTCTTCATGTAATCCATCGTTTTGACGTACCCCTCGGTTTCGAATTCGGGAATCATTTTCCCGTCATCCGTCACCTGCCAGTTATTCGGCGTGCCGAAGTAAGAGCCCAGCGTCTTGAAGGCGCCGTAGATCAGATCGCTCCGGTCCATGAAGCCCGTCGTATCCTTCTGCCCGTTGCCGTCCGGGTCCTGCTCGGTGAATGCCTTGGCGACGTTCATCAGCTCATCGGTCGTCTTCGGCACGGACAGTCCGAGCTTATCCAGCCAGTCCTTGCGGATGACGACGCCGTTGCGGGCGAGATCCTTCTGGAAAGGCACACCGTACAGCTTGCCGTCGATCGAAGCCGATCTCCGCGTATCCTGCGAAATTTTCGCCAGGTTCGGGAACTCGTCCAGGAACGGTTCTACCTCCCAGAACATGCCGGACTTCAGGGCATTGCGTACGGAGGAATTGTCGAGAATGGTGAGCGTAACGATATCCGCCAGGGAATCGGACGCCAGCGACGTATTGATGCGTTCTTCCTTGGAAGCATCCGGAATCCACGAAAATTTGATATCCGCCCCGGTCTTCTCCTCAATCTTGTTCAGCACCGTATCGGTCGGCGGCGACGCCGTGTGCAAAATGTTCAGCCACGTAATCGTCGTTTTTTCGTCACCTGCCGCAGCGCTTCCTCCCGAGCCCTGGGCCGTTTCCCCCTTGCCGCCTCCCCCGCCGCAGGCCGAGAGCAGCAGCCCGCAGACCAGCGTAAACGCAGCCATCTTGCTTACCATTGGTTTCATGTGCCATTTCCCCTTTTCTATTATCCTTTGGATTGATCCCACATCCGTGGATGGATCCCACACCCGCCGTGCGTTGATTAGTACACGCCGTCCTCGCCGAACTTCTTCGCCAGCCGGTTGGAAGCCATGACCAGCACAAGTCCCACCAAGCCTTTGAACAAGCCTACCGTTGTACTAAAGCTCAGCTGTCCGTTTTTCAGCCCCGCCGTATAGATGTAGGTGTCGAAAATTTCGGCCACCTCGCGGTTCAGCGAATTGAGCAGCAGGTACATATGCTCGAATCCCAGATCAAGCGTGCTGCCGATCTTGAGAATGAGCAGGGTGATGATGACCGGCCGGATCGCCGGCAGCGTCACGTGCCACGTTTTGCGGAACCGTCCGGCTCCGTCCATTTCGGCTGCTTCGTACAGCTGAGTGTCCACCACCGTGATCGCAGACAGATAAATAATGGTGGACCAGCCGAGCTCCTTCCAGATGATCTGCCCGATGTACACGGTGCGCAGCCATTCGGGAGCGGTCAGGAAGCTGATTTTGTGCCCGCCCAGCCTGGCGATCAGCTCGTTCAGCACGCCTCCGTCCACGGTGAGGAATACGTAGGTAATGGAGACGATGATGACCCAGGACATGAAGTGCGGGATGTAGATGATGGTCTGTACCCAGTTTTTGAACAGCCGGTGCCTGACCTCATTCAGCATCAGCGCCAATATAATGGGAAGCGGAAAAAAGATCACGATGTTGAGTGCAAACAGAATCAGCGTATTGCGCAGAAGCATGAAGAACGTCGGTTCTGTAAACAAGCGGACAAAGTGCTTCATTCCGACCCAAGGGCTGCCCGTGATCCCCTTGAAAGGCTGGTAATCCTGAAAGGCAATGACGAGACCGCCCATCGGCAGATACTTAAAGATGATGAAATACAACACGCCGGGCAAAATCATCAGGTACAGCAGCTTGTGACGTTTGATACGGTCCAGCGCGGTGTCCGTCCGTACCTTCCTGGCCGGTTTGACATTCATGTTCATGACGGCCGTGTTCGAGTCCTTCACCAGGTCGACCTCCTTGTAAGCGTTTCCTGTTACGACTCCAGCTTAGGCCGTTTTGGGAATTCCGTACATAATCATTTCATTGACACCGGCCATAAAACCGCATAACGGCGCCATTTTCGCCTTCCGCATCTCAGCTGATGATTACGGATTGAAGCTGATGATTATCCGGGTGACAGCCGCGGATTCCCCGCTCTCCCCCCTGCCGGACAACACCTCAGGAGCTGATTATATACGTAACCTGGTGCGCTTGGTACAGTCTAACTGTAAACGATTACAAGGAGGATACCCGCGTATGACACCATCCACAGCTTTGCGTAGAAAAGAGTCTTTCGGCAGCCGCCTGTTTACCGTCGTAAACAGCCTCCTGCTCATTCTGATTGCCCTCATTTGCCTGCTGCCTTTTGTAAACGTGATTGCGAGCTCCTTCGCTTCCACCCAGGAAGTGGTGGCCAAAAAATTCATTCTGTTTCCGACGACATTCTCCCTCGATGCTTATAAGTACATTTTATCGACGCCTACGATTTTTAAAGGGCTGGGGGTATCGATCGGGATCACTGTAGTAGGCACGATCGTCAGCATGATCCTGACGGCGCTCATGGCCTATGGCCTGTCCAGGAGATATCTCTACGGCCGGGGCTTCGTCAACTTCATCGTCGTCTTCTCCATGCTGTTCAGCGGCGGCATGATCCCGACGTTCCTCGTCGTCAAAAGCCTCGGACTGATCGACTCCTACTGGTCGCTCATCCTTCCGGTCGCCATTAACGCGTTTAACCTGATTATAATGAGAAACTTTTTCCAGGCCCTTCCGGACGCGCTCGAGGAATCGGCCAAAATTGACGGATGCAACGATTTCGGCGTTTTCTTCAAAATTATGCTTCCGCTCGCTCTGCCATCCATTGCTACCATTTCGCTGTTTTATGCGGTAGCTTACTGGAACACCTATATGAATGCGATCCTGTACATGACGGATTCGACCAAGTGGCCGATCCAGGTGCTGCTCCGCCAGATCGTCATCGTCTCCAGCGGCATGCAGGCCGAAGGGACGTCCGTGGATGTCGTTCCGCCGGCGCAGACCATCAAAATGGCGGTGATCGTCATCGCGACCGTACCGATGCTGATCGCGTATCCGTTCGTGCAGAAGCATTTTGTCAAAGGGGCGCTGCTCGGCTCGGTCAAAGGGTAACGAACAGCAAAGTCTTGCATTCCGCTCAAGAAAGCAGCCCGGACGGAAATGCAAGACTTGTGTTTTGATTACTGAGCCTGTTTGACTTTACGGTAATTTCCCGGCGTCACAAGTTCCTTCTTGCGGAAGGACCGGATGAAGTTTTGCGGATTGTGATACTGCAGCCGCTCGGCGATTTCCTTGATCGTCATGTCCGTTTCAATCAGCCATTTCTTGGCCATCTCCAGCCGGTAATTCATCAGGTATTCGCTGAACGTCATGCCAAACTCCTTTTTAAAAATGCTGCTTAAATAGTTCGGATTATAATGAAGCCGGTCGCTGATCCATTCCAGGGACAATTCCTGGTCGTACTCCGTGCGGACGATCGTGGCGATCTTCTCGGCCAGGGAACGGAACTGGCGGTTGGTCTTCTCCTTCATGCTGCGCACCATCGGCGAGATGACTTCCTCCACGAGGATCCGCTCGATCTCTTCCGGGTTGCGGATATCGAGCAGGCGGTGGTACAGGGCGTGATTGTCCTGCGTCAGCAGCACCTCCACGCCGAGCAGCTGCTCCAGCTGGATCAGGTTGTTGACGAAACGCACCAGGGCCACTTCAAAATTCATCGAGTTTTTGTTCTTCTTCATCATCTCGGCCAGCAGCGGATACAGCGCCCGGGGGACCTGCTCCTCATCGCCCAGCCGGATCGCGTCGAACAGCTGGGTTTCCAGCTCCGTCGGGTAATGCAGAAGCACCGGTCCCGAGACGACCGTCTCAATATCTTCATAGAAAATGATCGATTCTTTACCCAGATTGAGCCGGTGCCGGAGCGCCTGCTTGCTCATTTCGCAAGCCTCCTTGCTCTCCCACAGATGCCGGTACGTCTTGCTGATGCCGAAGCTGACGGAGCAGTTCAAATAGTCGCGCGCCGTCATCATAATCGTTTTCGAAAAGGAGAGCACCTGCCTGCGTATCTCCTGTTCCTCCTGGTCCGTAAACGTGAGGATGGTCGCCTGCGTGTTGTCGTTTAAAATAATCGGCAGCATGCGCCCTTCCTTCGGCACGACTTCCTCGACCATTTTGTTGATGGCGAGCAGCAGCATATCCCGGTCCGACGCCTCCCGGCCGCCGTAACTGTCCATCTGGATCAGCATCGCGACGAATGACGGCTGCGTCAGTTCCGGATACCCGAAACGCGGCAGCATCCGCTCCAGCTCCTCCGGGGACACCCGGTTCCGGAACAGGTTCAGGATCAGCTGCGTTTCCAGCTGGGGCAATTCGGCTTCCATCATGCTCTCCAGGTTTTTCTTCTCGGTGACGATCGTGTCGATGGAATGAAGGATGCCTTCGATTTCGTTCTTGTACGGCAAATGGGAGCTGCGCGGCAGGCTGCGCTGGATTTGGCGGATCGGCTTCGTGAAATAAACGGAGATGCCGTAAGCCACCACGATGATCAGCAGCGTAATGACGGCCACCATCAGCATGATTCCGTATTTGGTCGTCTTGAGCGCGCCGGAAATTTCCTTCTGGTCCAGCAGCGTTACATAGATCCAATTGTTGTAGCTGGATTTGGCATAAATCGCTTCGGCCGACTGGCGCCCGGATGCCGTCACCTTCAGCCTGCCGGCCCGGTGATCTTCCCCGGCCGACTGAACGATGTGTCCAAGCTGGTCAGCGGACAGCAGCTGTTTGTCGGGATCGGTTTCGTACATCAGCTCGCCCTGTTTGTTTAAAATGATGACCGGCGCATTGTCCTCAGTCTTCAGGATCCGGTCAAGCGTGGACCGGGAAATATCCGAAAGGGCAATCGCCTGCTTTTGCTTGGAAAAGACCGGCAGCGTGTTCACGAAACGGATGCCGTCATCCGTTTTGATCCAGAACAGCCCTTTGTCTTTGTCATCGATGTAGGCCTCGTACAGCTTGCGCCGGTCGGCATCCGTCAAATAGGACAGCTTTCCGCTCGTAATCTGCCAATTCTGTACGAGGCTGATGAGCGAATACTCGGTCCCTTCCAAGCCCATCGTGGCGATATAGTTCAGCTGTGTATTGACGTTCCGGTATTCTTCGAAATCCTGTTCCGTGATCGGCCTTTTTACGACGGCATCAAACGAGCTCGTCGTGCTGTATGTATTAAAGGCGTATTCGATCGTCTGGATTTTCTGCTCAAGCGAATTTTTGGTCTGGGTAATAAAGCTCTGCTTGCTGCCCGCCACCCGGTCGATCACCGAGTGGGTCGTATTGATATAAATGTAGCTGCCAAAACTGACGACGAGTCCGATCCCAAGGACCAGAATGGGAATAAACGTTTTATAAAACATGCGGCCTTTTTTCATTGTGATGCTCCTTTAGCCCGTTCTTGTTTCCAATTATAGCGTTTTCATGATTGGGTTGACAATATGATTCACGTGTGCATTTTTCCGGAATCATATTGACTTGAACCCTGTCTGAACTTAAACTGAAACCGTTAACAAATATTTCTTGTCACGAGGTCATATGATTACGATTAAAGACATCGCGCGCGTTGCAGGGGTATCGCATACGACCGTTTCCAGAGCGCTGAACGGCAACCCGCTCATCAAGAAGGAAACCCGCGACCGCATTGAACGCATCGCCGCCGAACTCAACTACATTCCCAATTACAGCGCCAAGAGCCTGGTCATGAAGAAGTCGTACACGATCGGCCTGTTCTTCTCCAGCATCGACCAGGGAACTTCGGCCAGCTTTCTCGTGGACGCCATCAAGGGCATTCATCAGGTGCTCGACGAGAACTACAGCCTTACGGTCCACGGGATCGACAGCATCCGGCACTATGATGCTATAACACCAAGGCGTTTCGACGGCGTGCTCGTCATGAGCCAGAGCGAAGCGGACAATGCTTTCATTTATCACCTGAAGCAGACCGGCATCCCCTTCGTCGTCCTGAACCGCCAGCTGGATGACCCCGGCATTCTGAACGTGGTCGCCAATGACCGCGAAGGCGTCCGGGAAGCGCTGGATTACGGCATTGGCCTCGGCCACCGGAAGATCGCCATCATCGAAGGCAAGGCCGGCTTCAAGTCGACAACGGAGCGGAAGCAGGGATTCATGGACAGTCTGATCGCCCACCGCCTCCCGCTGGTTCCGGACTATTTCACCGCCGGGGACTACGGGGTCGAAAGCGGCTATAACGCCATGATGTCGCTGCTCTCCCTGTCCGATCCCCCGACCCTCGTCTTCTGCTCGAACGACGATATGGCCATCGGCGCGCTGAATGCCTGCTACGCGCGGGGCGTCGCGCTTCCCGGACAGCTGTCGCTGATCGGGTTCGACGATATTTTGTTCTCGCAGTATACGTACCCGCCGTTGACAACGATCCGCAAGCCGATTGCCGATATCAGCAAGCTCGGCACCACCAAGCTGATCGAGCGGCTCGAGCAGCCGGACTCGGCGCCGGAACAGCTGTTTGTCCAGACCGAGCTGATCGTGCGGCAAAGCGTTGCGGCTGTCACCTAGGAGGGACAGCTGTAATGCCCTTGATTTTTTGAAGGCGACAATTCAAACATGATTTTTTTACACCAAAATGTTAACGTGTGCATTATGTCCATCATCTCTAAAGGAGGCATGAAATACGTATGACACCACGTCTTTCCCGCAGCCTGTTTCCCGATCTCCCCGCCCTGCCCGAGCGCATGATCCAGTTTGGCGGCGGCAACTTTATGCGGGCTTTCGTGAACTGGCAGATGCAGCAGATGAATCTGAAGGGATTATTTAACGGAAGTGCCGTCGTCGTGCAGCCGACCCCACACGGCAAGAGCACTGCGCTCATGGAGCAGGACGGCTTATACACCGTGCTGCTTAAAGGGCGGCTTCAAGGACAGCTGGTCAACTCGAGTGAAGTTATCGACACCGTCAGCCGGGTCATCAATCCTTATACGGATTATGAGGCCTACTTGAAACTGGCCGAACAGGACGAACTCGAGTTCATCACCTCCAACACGACCGAAGCCGGCATTGTGTATGAGGCCGGCCTGCGCCGGGAGGACGCTCCGCATTCCAGCTTTCCCGCCAAATTGACGGAGCTGCTCTACAGGCGGTTCCAGCTCGGCAAAGCCGGCTTTATCATCCTCCCCTGCGAGCTGATCGAGGACAGCGGCGAGAAGCTGCGCCGCTTCGTGCTGCAGCATGCCGCCGACTGGCAGCTTGGCGATGCGTTTGCCGCCTGGGTCACGGAAGCCAACACGTTCTGCTCCTGCCTGGTCGACCGCATCGTTCCGGGGTACCCGCGGGATCAGGCGGACGACCTGGAGCAGAAGCTCGGCTATGAAGACCCCTTCATGGTCAGTGCCGAGCCCTATCATCTGTGGGTGATCGAAGGGCCGGCGTGGCTGCGGGAGAAGCTTCCCCTTGCCGAAGCCGGGCTGAACGTCATCGTCACGGATGACCTGTCGCCTTACCGCGAGCGCAAGGTTCACCTTCTCAACGGCCCGCATACGGCTATGGTGCCCCTGGGCCTCCTTGCCGGACTTGAAACGGTCGAGGACGTAATGAAGGATAGCGATTTGGGCCGCTTCGTCGAGGAGCTGATGGAAGACGAAATCCTGCCGGTGCTGAAGCTGCCGCGGGCCGAGCTGCTCGAATACGCGGCGGCTATCCGCGAGCGGTTCAACAACCCGCTGATCCGGCATGAGCTGGCATCGATTTCGCTGAACAGCATTTCGAAATTCACGGCGCGCCTGCTGCCGGTGCTGATCCGTTATCAGCAGGCTCAGGGGAAGCTTCCCCACCTGCTCGTCCTCTCCTTCGCTGCGCTCCTCCTGACCTACCGCGGCGACCAGGTCGCCCGCCGCGATGTGCCGGAAGTGCTGGAGGCATTTGATCGGAACTGGATCGACCTGGAATCGTTCGTTACCGGCATCCTGAAGGAAGAACGGCTGTGGGGCATGGATTTAACGGCAGTTCCGGGTCTTGAAACGCTGCTTGGGGAGCATATCGGCCTGCTGGAACGCGAAGGCGTCCGGGCCTCGCTCCATCAACTGACCTGAGGAGGATTGACATGAAATCATTGATGAAACTGAACCCGCGGGACAGCGTCGCCGTTGCCCTCCGGCCGATTCAGGCCGGGGAACCGCTGGAAGTGGACGGCGTGAAGCTGGAGTCCGCCCAGGAAATTCCGCAGGGCCACAAAATCGCCCTGACGGCGATTCCCCCCGGCGATATGGTGATCAAATACGGGTACCCGATCGGCCATGCGGTGTCCGCGATCGCTCCTGGCGATTGGGTGCATACGCATAATCTCCGGACCAACCTGGACGGTGAGGAAGAATACGAATACCAGCCGGACCTTCATCCGATCTCCTACCCGAACCGGGGCCTCACCTTTGAAGGATACCGGCGGGCCAATGGCAAGGCAGGGATCCGCAACGACCTGTACATCGTCCCGACCGTCGGCTGCGTGAACGGTGTGGCCGAGCTGATCCTGCAGGAATTCAAAGCCGTTCACCCGGACCTCGGTCCCTTTGACAACGTCACGATCCTGAAGCACCCGTACGGCTGCTCACAGCTTGGCGACGACCATCGCCAGACCCGCAGCATCCTGCTGGACGCGGTCCATCATCCCAATGCCGGCGGCGTGCTCGTGTTCGGTCTCGGGTGCGAGAACAACATCGTTACCGAGTTCCGTGAACTGCTCGGAGACTACGACGAGTCCCGCGTCAAATTCCTCGTGGCGCAGGAGGTTGGCGACGAGGTCGAAGCCGGCATGGCCCTGCTCGAAGAGCTGTATGAAGCCGCAAGCCTCGACAAGCGCGAGCCGATCCCGCTCAGCGAGCTGAACGTCGGCCTCAAATGCGGCGGCTCCGACGGCTTCTCCGGCATTACGGCCAACCCGCTGCTCGGCGCCTTCTCCGATTTTCTTATCTCGCAGGGCGGATCCACGATCCTGACCGAGGTGCCGGAAATGTTCGGAGCCGAGCGCATGCTGATGGCCCGTGCCGAGAGCCGCGAGGTCTTCGAGAGCATCACCTCGCTGATCAACGATTTCAAGCAGTATTTTATGTCCTACGGGGAGCCGGTTTACGAGAATCCGTCCCCAGGCAATAAGGCCGGCGGCATCAGCACGCTGGAGGACAAATCGCTCGGCTGTACGCAGAAGGCCGGCACCGCCCCGGTCGTCGACGTGCTGCAGTACGGCGAGAAGCTGCGCAAGAAGGGCCTCAGCCTGCTGCAGGCGCCGGGCAACGATCTGGTAGCGTCTTCCGCACTCGCCGCCGCAGACTGCCAGCTCGTGCTGTTCACGACCGGACGGGGCACACCGTTCGGCAGCTTCGTCCCGACCGTCAAAATCGCCACCAACCATGACCTCTACAACAAGAAAAAGCACTGGATGGATTTTAACGCCGGCTCGCTGCTGGACCGTCCGATGCAGGAAGTGCTGGAGGAATTTATCGCCTACCTGATCCAGGTGGCGAGCGGCCAACAAACGCGGAACGAGCAAAACGACGTACGGGAGCTGGCCATTTTTAAAACCGGGGTTACTCTGTGATGTCACTGGACTAATAAATCTATTTCGATTTTTATCCAAAGGAGCTGTGGACCATGTTCTTGAACGACGATTTTCTGCTGACGACCGATACCGCCCGCAAGCTGTTTCATCAGCATGCCAAAGACATGCCGATCATCGACTATCACTGCCACCTCGACCCCAAGGAAATCTATGACAACCAGAACTTCCGCAACCTGACCGAAGCCTGGCTCGCCGGGGACCATTACAAATGGCGGTTAATGCGGGCGAACGGCATCCCGGAATCCCATATTACCGGCGACGCTTCCGATTACGACAAGTTTCTGGCATGGGCCCGGACTGTCCCGAAAACGGTCGGCAATCCCCTGTACAGCTGGACCCATCTGGAGCTGCGCCGCTTCTTTGGCATTACCGCACTGCTGAACGAAGAATCCGCCCCGCGGATTTGGGAACAGGTGAACGCCAAACTGGCGACCGATGACTTCCGGCGGCGGAACATCATCAAGAATTCGGGCGTCAAGGTCGTCTGCACCACCGATGATCCGGCCGATTCGCTGGAATACCACCAGCTGCTGAAAAAAGAGGACACCGGCTTCCGCGTGTTCCCGGCCTTCCGCCCCGATAAGGCGCTGAACATCGACGCTCCCGGTTTTACCGATTGGCTGGAGCGCCTTGCGCAAGCCGCGGGCCAGCAGGTCACGACGTATGCCGAACTGCTGGATGCTCTGAAGCAGCGGATCGACTTTTTCCATGAGCAGGACTGCCGCCTCTCGGACCATGCGATCGACGTGCTGCGCTATCAGGAGGGCAGCGCCGAAGAGCTGGAGCGGATTTTTACGAAAAGGGTGGCCGGCGAGACGCTCTCCCTGGAGGAAATCACCGTTTACCGCACGGAGCTGCTGAGCGCGCTGATCGGACTGTATCACAGCAAAAACTGGACGATGCAGCTGCATATCCATGCCTTCCGCAACAACAATACGCCGATGTTCAAGCGTCTGGGGCCTGACACCGGGTATGACGCCCTGAACGACCTGCCGCTGGCCGGCCCGCTGTCCCGGCTGCTCGACCGTGCTGAATGCGGCCAGGGCCTGCCGAAGACGATTCTGTATTCGCTCAACCCGAACGACTATCCCGTCCTGCTGACTCTGATGGGCTGCTATCAAAAGGATACGGCCGGCAAATTCCAGCTCGGTTCCGGATGGTGGTACAACGACACGCGCAGCGGCATGCGTCATCAGCTCACCCTGCTCTCCGACAACAGCCTGCTGGCCAACTTCGTCGGCATGCTGACCGACTCCCGCAGCTTCCTTTCCTATACCCGGCACGAATACTTCCGCCGCGTGCTGTGCGAGCTGATCGGCGAGTGGGCCGAGCGCGGGGAAGCGCCTGACGATGAGGCGCTGCTCGGACAAATCGTGGAAGATATCGCCTACGGCAACGCGGAGCGGTATTTCGGCTTCAAGGAGCTCGGCATTCCCGAAGCGCTTCGTTCCTAAGCATAAGCGTGAGGCAATGCTGAGCGATAACCACCCCAAGCCATGCCAGCAGACCACTTTTGGGTCTCTGGTAAAAGAAAGGGAGGACTCCGTTCTATGACCATGACGCTGTATATCGTCGGCGATTCCACGGCCGCCCTGAAGGGCGCCATCGAGAAGCCCATGACCGGCTGGGGCGAATATTTCCAGCAGCACCTGGATCCGGCGATCCGGGTAGACAACCGGGCCATCAACGGGCGCAGCACCCGCTCTTTTATCGCCGAGGGCCGCTGGGCCGCCGTGGAGAACGAGCTTCAGCCTGGCGACTACGTGTTCATCCAGTTCGGCCACAACGATCAGAAGCAGGAAGATCCTTCGCGCTTCGCGGATCCTGCTCCCGGCGGGGAATACCGCGCCAACCTGAAGCGGTTTATCGAATCGGCCCGCTCGCGCGGCGCCATCCCCGTCCTGCTGACTTCCGTCAGCCGCCGCCGGTTCACAGCGGAGGGACTTCCGGATCCCGACGCTGTCGGTCCCTACCCCGAGGCAATGCGCGAAACTGCGCAGGAGGCTGGCGCGCCGCTGCTCGATCTGTTCACGGCTTCCCAGCAGCTGTATCTCCGGATGGGCCAGGAAGAGTCGAAGCATCTGTTTATGCATCTGCCCGCCGGGTCCCATCCCAATTATCCCGATGGGATCGCCGACGACACGCACTTCTCGGACCGGGGTGCCCGGGAAATCGCCGCGCTGGCAGCGGAAGCGATCCGGCAGTGCGAAGCGCTGCCCGGACTGCACCCGCTGCTGCGCAACCTTGCCCCGACAAGCTGATGCGGCGAGTGGCGGCCTGCTCATGGATGGCCGTTGTTTGCCCGCAAGCTTAAAGCCTTTGCGGATTCACAGGGACCATGGCCATGACTTGCGGCTTTATTCCGCTAATAGACGCAAAAAAAATCCTCCGGGCCCATAGGGCTCGGAGGATTTTTCATCATATTCCGGTGTTTATTTATATATCATGCTAACCCGTCCCTGAATTAACGCACCGATCTGGACTCCAGCTCATACTGCGTTTCCCGGGACTTGAAGGACAGCAGGAATCCGAATACCAACACGATGCTCGCGAGAATGTACGGATAATTCACATTCATGTCAAACAGCGCTCCCGCAATGATCGGACCGATAATGTTGCCAAGGCTCGTAAACGCGGAGTTCAGCCCCGCCACATAACCCTGCTCCTCATTGGCAAACTTGGACATCTGCGTCCCGATGGCCGGGCGCAAAATATCCATTGCCAGAAACAGAACGAAGGTCACGGCGACCATAAGCCAGAACGTATGCACAAGCAGCGTGAAAATAATAAAGAGGATCGATACGAAAATGCTGAGCGTGATGACTCTTTTCTCTCCGAACCGGTTCAGGATCCAGCCGAAGATGGTGATCTGCACCACCGCCCCGCAGACCGAGCCGAACGTAATGATAAAGGCGATATCCTTAGGCGTAAAGCCGAATTTATGATCGACAAACAGCCCAAACACCGTCTCGAAATTGGCGAGCCCGAACGAAGCGACAAACACAACGATCAGACTGATAAAATAAGGGGCCCGGTAGGCACCCGCCAGCTGGCGCAGCAATCCGGCCGGTGCCATCTTGGTATCCGATCCGTCGCTGGTCTGCGCGGCCTTCGGCACTTCCCGCAAGAAGAACGCGGTAACCGCCATGGCCAGCAGCCCGCCGACCGCGGCAGCGTAGAAAGGAACTCGAATGCCATATTCGGCAAGATAGCCGCCGATGCCAGGTCCGATGATAAAACCAGTCGTGATGGCAGCGTTGATGAAGCCCATCCCTTTCCCGCGCTCTTCCTCACTTGTGACGTCAGCGGTATAGGCCATGACGGCCGGCATAACCAGAGCCGCACTCACCCCGCCCAGCATTCTCGCCAGGAACAGAAACGGCAGCGTGCTGGAAGCGCCGAACAACCATTCCGACACGGCGAACAGCAGCAGTCCGGCCAGGATGACCTTTTTGCGGCCGATGGAGTCCGACAGCCTGCCGGCGATCGGCGAAAAGACGAGCTGCGTGATGGAAAAGGCCGCGACCAGCAGGCCCAGCACGCTTCCGTTAATGTGCAGCAGATTCATATAACTCGGCATAATTGGAATGATAAGTCCGATGCCCGTAAAAATAATGAAGTTGTTGAGCATGAGGAGCAGAATGGCTCCCCGGTTTCTAACTAGCAGCGACATAAAAAAGCCTCCGTAAGCAAATTCAGCATGTATACTGAACGTTCGTTATGTATTATGGCGTGAGATAACGAAGACCATTCTCCGCTATCGTTCTTTTGCTTGCTTATCCGTCGCCACTCCGTTCAAAAAAACAGTGACGGCATCCCGGTACAGCAGGGTCGTCTTCTCAGGGTTTAATCTGCGCGACAGCTGATTGGCGCCGAAAAAAATCGCCTCCAGCACGGCCGCGAGCCGCTCGGCATCGCCCGGCATGAATTCGCCGCGGTCGATTCCTTCCTGCAGCAGGTTCTGATTAAACGCCAAATGCTTGACCTTCATCTCGGCCATACGGGATTCCACTTCGGATGTCTTTTCTTCGTTATGAAAAAATTCATCGGCTGCCTTCGTGAGCGGATGGTTCAAGTCGTCAGCCGCCAACTGTTCCGCCACGGCATACAGCTTATCGGTAGTGGTCTTATACAAGTGCTCGTTTTGCTCCCAGTTCAGTTCCCATTCGCGGTCCCACTCTTCGAGCAGGTGAAGGAATAATCCTTCTTTGCTCTTGAAGTGATAGTAGATGTTGCCTTTGCTGCTCCCGGTCGCGGCCACGATATCTTCGATCGAAGTCGCCTTATAACCCTTTTGAACAAACAGCGTGCGGGCGGCATCTGCAATCTTCCTCTTGGTCTGTTCGCTTTGCAGCTGCTTCTGGTTCATGACGCTCACTCCAATACATATATATACCGAACGTTCAGTCAGTATTGTAGCACGGCATTTTTTTCATGGCAAGCCGCAGTTTATTTTTCCTGTGACACGATCTAAAAAAACCGGCCACCGGGGTGTACCCGGCGCCGGTTTATGTAAATGGACTGGCGGCTCAAATGATTGCTGATCCAGCCGTTACATGATGATTAATGTAACCTTGCCATCGATGAAAGAGACAACATCGTAATTGGACCAGCCCCAGGTCTCGATCTTCGTTCCGTTCACGGACTGGATATCTTTGGCGGCGGGATTTCCCCAGGACAGCAGCACCTGCTCCTTGGTCATGCCAAGCGTTACATTGCCCGCCTTGATCTGGCTCCAGACGGAAGATGACCATTTATACTTTGTATAGGGATCATATTTCAAAAAGTACGTTGAGTCGGCAAACAACTGCGTCACTTCCGACGTATTCATGGCATAGCTCTTCAGCGTTTTTCCAGCAGCCGATTTGAAAACGACGACAAAGCTTCCGGTGTCCGTGGGAAGAACATCCGTCACCGTGACTTTGGAGAACCGTTCCCAGCCATCAAAGTCGTTCACCCAATACGTTTTCCCGATGAATTTGGCCAGACTGCCCTGCATTGCTTTCTTGATCAAGCCCGCAGTGTCTTGGGAGACGATCGTCATCTTGCCCTGACCGAGTGCAACTTCGGCCTGCCGCCATTTGGCATCCCAGGTGACCTTGGCCCCCAGCGTATCGGCAAGCAGGGAGGCAGGGATGTACGTTTCGCCTTTGTCGATGATTGGCGACGCTTTTAATGTCAGATGACTGCCGTTAAATTGTGCTGCCTGACTGCCGGCCTTAAATGACAGCTTCGCATCTCCGAGAGCAGCGTTCCAATTTCCGCCCGATACCTCAGCCGTACCTCCCAGCGCCTTGAACACCGTCTTGGCTGGAAGATATACGGTTCCACTGACCTGTTTGGCATATTTCAACGGATCGCGGAGGCTGACCGTCACCGTCACGCTGGATGAGACGCTGCCAGAAGTCACCGTCAGTTTCGTCTCGCCTACGCCGGCCGCTTTCAGCTTGCCGTCAGGCTGCACCTTCAGCAGGTAAGGCTTGTCCATGTCGATCTGCGCTTCCTTCAGAGGCACCTTCAGCTTGGCCCCGTTGGTATACGTCTCTTGAATATCGACCTGTACCGTATCGCCAACATACGGCTTCTTATCGGAGACGGACATGGACACCGCCTTCACGGCAGGCACCTCCACCGGCTGGACCTCGCCGTCCTTGCTGATGACCCATGTCCCGTCGGCACGCTGCGCGTAAATGCCTTCGGTCAAGTCATCCTTATACGCATCTACCGCCGTCTTGACCACGTTGGTCAGCCCCTGAACCTGCGTGGTCAGCTTCCAGCGGTTGGAGTATTCTCCCGTCTGCCATACGGTTCCATCCTTGCGAGTCACAATCAGCACATCGGTTGGTTCTGCGGAAACATAAGAAATATGTACCGCATCAGTAGCAACGGTTACCGGGATAACCCGGCCATTGTCGTCAAAGTTCGACATTTGATAGACCACGACTTCTCCACCTGTGTACAGCAGAGCGACGCGGTCGTCATGCACGGCCATCGACTTGACCGATCCGGCATTGTTTACGGTTCCGACTTTTTTGTATTGATCGGTCTTGTACGGATCCTTGAACAACAGCTCTCCGCTCTGGGTCAATGCGGCAAAATCCTTCTCCCCGTAGCCAATCAGCGTTATGTCGCTAAGATTCTTCAGCTTGCTGTCACCGGCCCAGACGGTACCATCGGCCTGAAGCCGGTACGGCCCGGACACCTGCTTGATTCCGCTTTTCCCCTCAACCACATGAGGCTTCATGCCGATATCCCATTCAACCAACCGGCCGTCACGCGTGATACCCAAGCCTTCGTACACGTTCCCCGAAATCTCGTCGACCGAGCCTTTCGTATAGATGGTCCGGTTTCCGTCGACCATGGACCACATCGAGCCGTCACTCATCAGATACGTATTTTTGCCGGCGATGTCTTTAATCTGCAGCTGCTGAGCCCCGTCGGCAGAAGCCGTCTGATGGCCGAAAGCCGGGACGGCACCCATCATCAAGGCGCCCAGCGCAATCGTAGACAGCCTTCTTTTCCATGTTACGTTCAAGTTCATAACCCCTCTTTGTCATATTTAGGCAAATCCTTGTATGATTCGACACCATGGCAAAATATCCCTTCAAATCAAAAAACACGCCACTCATTATTGTGACGTGTTCTTTACAACGAAGGGATTAACAACATTCGCTGACCCACCCAAATACGTTAACGCTCCGCCCGGGTCGAAGCTTTTCGCCGTGCCGGCTTCTTGGCAACCCTTCCATAGACGACCGGCTTGGGCAGGTTCACACGGTAATCGATGATGCTGCCGTACTTGTCTGTTCGGATCGTACAGCAGCTGTTCATCAGCTCCCGCACCATTTCACGGCCCCGCTGGACCCTCGATTTGGCCCCCGAATAGGAAATGCCAAGCCTCTCGCTCAGTTCCTTCTGCGACATCCCTTTCAGTTCGGAGAGCTCAACCGCCTCCCGGTACTTATCCGGCAGGTAAGGAATAACGCCTTTCATCCCGCAGATCGCCTCCTGCGAGTAGTCTTCGCTTTCCTCTTCCGCAACGCTTGGCAGCTGCTCCGGAAGTTCATCCAACCGTCTCTCCTTTCGGAAGTGATCCGTCACCGCATTCCGCGCAATCTGATACAACCAGGCCCGAAGCCGATCCGGGTCCTGCAGTTCCGGCAGGTGCAGGTAAGCCTTCATGAAGACCGTCTGCACGATATCTTCGGTATCGGGGTGGCGATTCGTCCGGCGCGCTACGAAAGCGGAAATCGGCTCGTGATATTGATCCCACAGCATTTCCGGCGTGATCGCCGGCCGGCAGCCATTGGCCTTCCATCCTGCAGCATCCGTGTATCCGGCCTGATCTTCCGTCATCACGGAATGGTTCACGGCTGTGTGTACCTGCTTCGGTTCATATCCCTTTTTCTGTGCTGGTCTATCCTGCATTATGACATCTCCTTCCCCGTAGAACACGGCTTTTTTATATTTATCCTGCGTTTAATATAAATTTTTCAAAAAAATTCCCGCACTTTTGCGTCTTTGATCGGGTTTCCCCGTCTCCATCAATATAACAAAAACATTCATCGACGTACATTCTCAGATGACAGACCGCGTTTAGCGGAACTTTTTCTTGCGAGATCAGGATGTTTAGCCTCAGAGGTTTATCATTTCTAATCTTTTAACAAAAACATCTATCGACGTACATTCTCAGAAGACAGACCGCCTTTAGCGGAAGTTTTTCTTGCGAGATCAGGATGTTTGGCCACTGAAAAGCTTACATTCTGATCTCTTAAAACAAAACCTGGAGGGATAAAAAATGAAATACAATTTGTTGGGAAATACAGGCGTGCTGGTATCGGAGATCGGGCTGGGAGCCATGACGTTTGGCGGCGGCGGACAATGGGGCGTTTTCGGCGGGCTGGGAGAGCAGGACGCTGCACACCTTGTGTGGCAGGCGCTCGACGCGGGGGTCAATTTTTTTGATACCTCCAACATTTATGCCGGCGGACGCTCAGAGGAAATTCTCGGCAAAGCGCTTGGGGCGAAGCGGCAGGACGTCATCATCGCCACCAAGGTGAGGGGGCGTACGGGCAGCGGCCCGAACGACCTCGGCTTGTCCAGACTGCATATTATGCGCCAGGTCGAGGAAAGCCTGAAACGGCTCGGCACGGACTATATTGACCTGTATCAAATCCATAACCCGGACCAGCTGACCGATTGGGAAGAAACGCTGCGGGCGCTGGACGACCTGGTCCGCAGCGGCAAGGTCCGCTACATTGGCTCTTCCAATATGACCGGCTGGGAGCTGATGAAAGCCCGGGGCATTTCCAGGGAACTTGGCCTGCATGCTTTTAAAAGCAGCCAGTCCTACTATTCGCTGGCCGGCCGTGACATCGAAAGGGAGATCATTCCCGTCCTGAAGGATCAGAACATGGGCCTGCTCGTATGGAGCCCGCTTGCCGGCGGCTTCTTGTCGGGAAAATACACCCGCACGCGCACCGGAAATACCGATGACCGGCATACCAAGTTTGCTTTTCCGCCGGTAGATGTGGATAAAGCCTATTCCATCATCGACGTGTTGGAGGACATCGCGAAAACCCGCGAGTCTACCGTGGCCCGCATCGCCCTCGCCTGGGTGCTGAACCAGCCGGCGGTAACCAGCGTAATCGTCGGCGCCAAGCGCCCGGATCAGCTGCAGGATAACCTCGAAGCCAGCGGGATCGTGCTGACAGATGACGAGCTGGCCCGTCTGGATGAGGTGAGCCGGCTGCCGATCGAATATCCGGCGTGGCCCTTTATGGAAGAGGATGATTCGATTATCCGCAAGCACCCTTGAGGCTTTGAGCCGTATGCCATCTAGCTGAGTTTACATGAGTCGGGCACGCGTTCGCGTTCAGCGGGAGACTTTCCTGCAAGCAGAAATGGCTCAGCCTGACTAAGATATTTATTCATTTCTCATGATCTTGGACCGTCTCTAAATATCGCAAAAAGCCGCGGAGCCCTGCGTCTATTAGCTGGGGCATCCGCGGCTTTTGTGCTGTCCGGACCGGGACGAAACTTCCGCTACACTTCACCCCAGAATAATTCCGTTTCGTAATCGAAGCTGATCTTCCCGTCCACCTGGGTCTGCTCAAACAGCTCCTGCAGCCCCTGCTTCATCCGCTCATGGTTCGGCTCGCCCTCGGCCGGCACATAGGAAGACGACATGGCCCTGCCGATCAGCTCTTCCAGATTAAACAGCTGACGGTTGCCAAATACCGCGGTGTGCATGCCTTCATCCCGGAAAAACGGCTGCAGCTGCGCCCCGGAAATGTTTTTGTGGGTCATTTTCTCATAATCTTTGCTGTACAGACGCAGCAGCTGCTCGTATCCCTCCAGAAAAGGCGTGCCGCTCGTGAGCCGGGAGTTCCAGATCAGGACGGCTTTGCCGCCGGGCTTCAGGATCCGGTGAAACTCCGCCTTCGCGGCCGGACGGTCAAACCAATGAAACGATTGGGCGCACACGATGAAATCGACCGCGTCCGCAGGCAACCCGGTATCTTCTGCAGCGCTGGCGTGCGAGCGGTAATTCGGCGACGCGCCAAGCTCTTGCTCAGCCGCTTCCCGCATAGCTGCGTTGGGCTCCACGGCAATAACGTTGCTGCCCCGCTCCAGCAGCAGCTTGGAGAAAATGCCGGTGCCCGCACCGATATCGGCAATCATCGAATCGGCCGTCATGCCGACTACGGAATAGAGGTAATCCACCGCCTCCGCAGGGTAGCTTGGGCGGTACTTGACGTAGTTCTCCACCCGGTTTGAAAATCTTGCCTTGCTGTCACTGCTCATCATGCTTCACGCTCCTTTAGCAACATTAGATCATGCCCTCGCATCGAACCACGAACCTGCATCCTGCTGTACTTTCTCGATGATATGTTTCATAGAATGAAACACAGTTCCATTAATTTCTGTCTTGATTATAGAAAACCCTGCGTATTGTTGCAAGACCTAATTTAGAGAAGCGAAGTCATCTCACCTGTTGGCAGATCCCCTCAAGCGCCAAACCGCAAGCACAAAAATGCCGCCAACCCCTGCATCGCAGAGGCTGACGGCTTTCAAGTTTGTCCCCCGGCCCGCAGAGCCCGGCTGTCTATTGGGCTTCAGTCAGTCCAGCGGCACGGCAAGAGCCGGCCCGACCTACTGCTCAGACCAGCGCTCCGGCCACGATGTTCCCCCGGAACAATGTAGCCACCCGGGGTGATTTGCGGGCGACCGCCTCGGCCGAGCACGACGCGTCGACCAGCGCAAGGCTCGCCTCATCGCCGATCCGCGGCCAAGCCTGGCGGCCTTCGGCATCAAGCGGCGTTACTCCGCCCGTGATGTACTGCAGGCCCTGCGCGAGCGCCTGCTCGTTCACCCAGCCGGAGATTTCGGCCAGACGGCCGGCGCGCTCGAGAATGTCGCCGGTGCCAAACGGCGACCATACGTCAAAGACGTTGTCGCAGCCGACCGACACGGATACGCCCCTGCCTTGCAGCAGGCGTACGGGCGGAAACTTGCGATTCATCGGCACGCTCGTGATGATTCCGATCCCGGCTTCCGCCAGCATGTCTGCGGCCGCTTCGGCCTGCCCGGCGGGAATGTCGCCGAGGCAGAACGCATGGCTGACAGCAACCTTGCCCGCCAGACCGGCATCCCGGGTGAGGCTGGCCAGACGCTTCAGCGTAAACAACCCGAGATGATCCGGGTCGTGCAGATGCAGGTCGATCCCCGCTCCTTCGGAGGCCGCCAGCTCGACCATCGTTCGCAGGGATTGTTCCACATCCCCATCGACCGTTGCCGGATCGACCCCGCCGACGAGCGACGCCCCGCTGCGCAGCGCTTCCCGTACCAGCCTGGCAGACTGCGAGCGCAGGAGCCCCTGCTGCGGAAAAGCGACGATTTCATACGTCAGCTTGCCATCAAACGCCTGCAGCGCCTTCTGCACCTCTTCCATCTGCTTGAGACCGGCCTCTGGGTAAATGTCCACATGGGTCCGGACATGCGTGACGCCGGATCGCAGTGCCGTCTCCAAATACAGGGAGGCCCGCTCGGCGATGGAAACGGCATGCTCCGCATGCAGGCGTTTTTCCTCGTCCAGCCGGTCAAAAATATGCTTTGCTGGCGTAACCGGCCGCCACTTGGAACCGAGCAGCGTCTTGTCCAGATGGCAGTGCTTCTCGATAAAAGAAGGAAGTGCCAGATTCGACTTGGCGTCAAGCCGCGGCAAATCGTCCGTAATCGCCTGATTCGCCGGAATTTTATCCGCGATCTTGCCGTCCCGGATCAGGAGATGGCACAGCTCTGTTTCCGTGCCGGTCACCACGCCGTTGTCGGTATGGAGTCCGCTCTCCAGGCGGACGTTGGTAAGCCAAAGAGCTGATTGCATCGATATCAACATCCTTTCTATTCTATAGATTGAACTAAAAGTTTCACATTGTATTTAGTTCATTCTATGGTGAAAAAAATTCACAAGAGGCTATGCCCTCATTTCTATTTCACGCCGAAAACGGGCTTGCCCCGATGCAGCAGAGCTTTCCGCGCTGCCCGCCTTGCTACGGCTTCCGCCGAGCAGCTGGCGTCCACAAAGACGGCGCTGGCCTCGTCCCCCGGCATCGGCCACACCCGGCGGCCTTCCCCGTCCAGCGGTGTCCGTCCGCCGGTCACAAAGCCGAGGCTGGCGCCAAGCGCCGCCTCACTGCCCCAGCCGAAACGCTCGGCAAGCATTCCGGCCTTCTCCAGGCTGTCCCCTTTGCCGAACGGGGACCAATGATCGGTGATGCTGTCATGCCCCAGCTCCACCCGAACCCCCTGCTTTGCCAGCATCGGGATCGGAATCGTCCGCCCGAGCGGTACGGACGACGTGACCGAGATGCCAAGGTCCGCCAGCCGGGCGGCTACCGCAGCCGCCTCCTCCGGCGGAATGTCCGCCAGCGCCAGTGCGTGGCTGACCGTGACTCTGCCCTGCCATCCGGCCTGCTCGGTCAGATCCGCGAGGCGCTGGATCGTAAACACGCCCAGGTGGCCCGGATCGTGCAGATGCAGGTCGACCCCGGCGTCCGCCTCCACGGCGAGCTCCATCATCGTGTTGAGCGACTTCTCGATGTCGCCGTCCACCGTGGCCGGATCGACACCGCCTGCCAGGGAGGCCCCGCTGCGCAGCGCCTCCCGCACCAGGCCGGCCGCTTGGCTGCGCAGCAGCCCGTGCTGCGGAAACGCCACGATCTCGAAGGTGGCGCGGTCCTTATAGGTCTCGGCCGCACGCAGCGTCGCTTCCAGATTGTTCAGCCCGACAACCGGATCGATGTTGCAGTGGGTGCGAAAATGCGTCGTCCCGGACACAAGCAGCAGCTCGATAAGCCGCTCCGCTCGATGCTGCGCCGTCGGCAGCAGCTTGGGCAGCAGCTTCTCCTCCTCCTCGATCCGGGAAAAGATGCCTTTGGGCGCAGGTCCCGGTGCTTTCCATGGGCCGCCGTAATACGTTTTGTCCAAATGAATATGCATGTCCCGCATCGCCGGAAGCATCAACGCCCCGCCCATGTCCGTGTGGGGGAAGCCGTCCTCCGGCAGCGCATCCGCCGGCCGGATTTCAGCGATGCTCCCCTCGGAAATGCGGATATGGTACAATGCGGTTTCCGTACCGCTGACGGCGTCTCCTTCGTAACGCCAGCCGGTCTCCAGCCGGACATGGGTCAGCCATAATGATGAATGTTCCATCAAGCCCTTCCTCCTTTGGTGGTCCTGTGATAGAAGCGCAGACTTCCCTGCCTCATATCCCGTATGCTAACATGGGATTTGATATATGAAAAATATTTATAATATTTGAAATGCAAAGGTTTTATATATACATTGAACAGAATTGACTGGAGGGATGACCCATGGATATCAGACAGCTGAGGTATTTTACGATCATCGTAGAGGAAAAGCAGATTTCCGCCGCAGCCCGAAGGCTGCACATGTCACAGCCTCCACTGAGCCAGCAGCTAAAAGCACTGGAGGACGAGCTTGGATCGGCTCTTGTGGAGCGGAGCGGCAAACATCTGGAGCTGACCGAAGCGGGCAAGGCACTGTACAGCTACGCCCTGAAGCTGCTGCAGCTGATGGACGAAGCCAAGACCGAAGTTCAGGAGATCGGCAGCGGCTTTAAAGGGGTACTCCGCATCGGCATCAATACCCTGTCGTCGGTGGATCTCCCCGATACGCTGATGCGGTTCAAGGAGAACTATCCGCAGGTCACCTACAAAATCCAGCAGAACGAATCCGCCCAACTGTGCAGCATGGTCAAGAGCAGGGTGCTTGAGCTCGCGATCATCCGCCTTCCGCTTGCGCTGGACGAGTTCTCGGTGCTTCATTTGAATACAGAGCCCTTTTATCTGATGGCATCCAGGCAGCTTATCCCAGAGCCTCTTGCTCCGGAGATCCCGCTTGAGCAGATTCGAAACTACCCCCTAATCCTTCCAAGCACAGAAGGACTAGGCGTCCACTACACCGTCCTGATGGCCTGCGCGAAGCACCGTTTCGAACCCAGGATCATCGCCGAATGCTCGGACATTCCCCTGCTGCTATCTTTAGTGTCCAGCGGCTTCGGGGCGGCGGTCGTCCCTGAGACGATCGTAAAGCTTCATACCCGTCATGATGTTCAGGTTGCGAGAATCGCGGACCCGGACTTAACATCGCCGTATGCCTTGATCTGGCTGAAGGAGCACCACCTGTCCCAGGCGGCGCGGCATTTTATCGACATGATCTCCCCCCCTGCATCAAGGGAATGACAGCGTATAAGCAAAGGATTGCAAACGAAAAAGCCCTCCCGCATATCGGAGAGGGCTTTGGCTTGACACTACGTTATGAATAATTGCATGGACTTACCGTAAAAAACGTTGGAACGGCAGCTGCTTCTTTTTTAATCAGTTAAACCCGTCATATGTCACAAACTCCGCCACCGGCTTCCGGTAGCCGCGCGGTCTCTGTCTGCCCGCATCCTCCTTGCCGATCGTAATCAGCATGGCGGGCACATACCGGTCCGGAATGTTCAGCACCTTCCGCAGCGCTTCCGGATCAAATCCGATCATCGGACAGGTGTCCCAGCCCCGGTCCTTGGCGATCAGCATGAACAGCATCGCGGACAAGCTGGCGTTCCGGATGGCCTCATCCCGCTTGAACGTGTCGCCCCTGCTTTCATACATGTCTGTTACGCTGCTGACCGTCTCCTCAAATTCGCGCTGGTCGATAACGCCAAGGCTGAGCAGCCCTTCGTTGATTGGTCCCACATTGTGATAGGCTTCAAGATCGCCCAATACGGCGATGACGGCCGAGCTCGTTAACACTTTGTACTGCTTGAATGCTGCTTCATGCACCTGTTCCTTCTTCGTTTGATCGATGACGGGAACGTAGTGAGCGTGCTGCAGGTTGAAGGCCGAGGGTGCAAATTTGACGAGGTTGAACATGTCGTCCAGCTCCTGCGGGCTGATGGTTACGCTCGGGTCGAATTTATTGGCGGATCTTCTTGCTTTGACAAGGTCTGTAAAGGACGTCATGCTGTTCGCCTCCGTATGTATAAATTTCCAACTGGCTATGAAGTTATCATATCACACTAACTGTAAAAAAGTAAGTTACAATTCAAAAAAAGTTCTGACCTCTGACATATCACCCGCTCCAGTCCGTGAAACGATCGGCATCGTCCCACAGATGGCTGAACGCTTGCTCAAACTTGGCGGCAACGGCCGCATCCTTGATAATCAGAACGACGTCGTCATTTTCCTGGGCAGAAGACTCCAAATAATTAATCGATCCAGCCTCCACCCGGCATTGATCCGCAATCAGCATTTTCAGATGCATCTTCCCTTCATGCGCATTCACCTTGACCGGAACGCCGGCTTCCCGGATCCGCTTCAGCGCTTTCTTCTGTTTCCCTTTTTCTTCGGCATGCGCCCGGTCCGTAATCAGCCGTACCTGAACCCCGCGGTCCGCCGCATCGATGATGGCCGTCACAACCGGTTCGTAGCTGATGCTGTACACGGCAATATCCAGCGAGGATTTGGCCCCCTTGATGAGCTGTACGATCGCTTTCTCCGGACGTTCGCCTTCGCTCGTGAACAGGGCTTGAACGTCAGCGGCAGAGCCTTCCGTTACTGCACCGTTATGAGCAGAGCTTCCTCGCCCTTGTTGTTCATCCGACGCAGCGGAGCAGCCGGTAACGGCAGCACAGAGCAGAATGGCGGACACGGAGCTGTTGATGACTTTCATCGGATGACCTCCTTCAAAACATGGAAATTTTGGCGTACAGGTAGAATAACATTCTTTTCCATCGATTCAAAATTTCTGAGCAAGCACGGCATACAGCCCGATTTCATCTTTCGAAGAGCATTCTCGGGCCTTACGTTGACAAAAACGGAACCGAAATGAAAAACGGCGGCGCGTCGGTCATCGACAGCGGAAACAGCGGCTGGCCGTATTATCATTGATGCTTTCTTAACTGTATTTTTCGTTTCGGAGCAGCCAACCAAACCTGACATGGGTTGGAAAGTTCGTGAATGGATTCAATTCAAATCATTTATGACATTAATTTATCATCAAAAATCGACAAAACCCGAACGATGGTCTTGCAAAAAACTCTTTTTTTATGTAATATAGACCTATCTGAACTCCTCATCACCAAAATAATCAACCGTTTGTAGGTGACCAATGGTTCATTTAGATTCCAACGAATTCAAGCAGAAGCTGAGTCAGGTATATAATGAAGTTTCCAAGGAGCTGTTCGGCTTTGGTACTTCTTTATTGAAGACAAGCATTCAGTCCGATGCGATTACCTTGTATGCCAGACACCGTCGGTCTCCCCGCTCCACTGTGCTCGAGGGCGAGGTTCCGGCTTTGAAATACGAGGTCGATTTTTACATGTCGATGATTTACAAGAAGAAGCTGAAATCTCGGCTGGAAGAGGAACTGGGACTGAACATCGAGGTTCTCCTTCGGGACTATGATCCCGCCACGCAGTGGGCAGTCACGAACATCATAATGTCACAACCTGAATGATACGGCCCTTTTCTTTTGATTTATCTTAAGGACTGGCCGAACCGTAACAAGAACGGATGCCGCTATTCTTTGTTTACATTGAAAAGCGCTCTAGTTAGAGATTTTCTTCTATCTAGAGTGCTTTTCTTTTTTAGTTTATAGATTTAGTTATAGAATTTGTTTGATTTTTCTTGTGACATGCCAAAATGTCTATTCAAAAGGGGGATATAACAACCGTCCAGTAGGGAAAAACAATCATATACAGCAGAGAAAAAAATTTCCCAGCGGCGGAAGCCCGGCATACGGCCTGCAGCAGAAAAACAAATAAAAAATAAACCATTACAGGAGTGAATCGATTGTGAAGAAACCATGGATTAAGGGACTCATGACTTGTACGCTGGCAGCGCTGGTACTTGCGGGATGCGGAAACGGAGGCAGCGAAGACAGCAGCTCCGGCGGATCTTCCGGCGGTCAGAAGAAGCTGGTCGTCTCGACTTGGGGATTTGCTGAGGATTTCTACAATAAAGAAGTGTATGCCCCATTCGAAAAAGAGCACAATGTGAAAATCGTCCTGGAGACCGGCAACAACGCCGACCGCCTGAGCAAAATTTTGCAGGGCAGCTCCGACGTCGATGTCGTCTATCTGTCGGATTACTACGCACAGCAGGGCATTGAAGCGGGAGCCTTCGAAAAGATCGACCGCAGCCGGCTGAGCAACCTTGACTCGCTCTATGATATCGCCAAAGCACCAAACGGCGAAGAGTATGGTCCGGCCTACACGATTGGCCAATTGGGCATCGCTTATGACCAGAAGGCAGCCGGAACGACGATATCCTCTTGGGCTGACTTGTGGAAGCCGGAGCTGAAAGGCAAAGTGACCATGCCGAGCATTACGTCCACCAGCGGTCCGATGATGGTCGACGCCGCCTCCAAGGTAGCTGGAAGCACGGAATTCAATGAAGACAAGGCATTTGGCAAACTGGCCGAGCTCAATCCGAGCGTCGTGAAATACTACAGCCAGACGTCCGAGTTCATCAACATGTTCACGCAGGGCGAAGCCGCTGCAGGACCGATCATGCAAATGTATCTCGGCGACCTGAAGAAGGCCGACCCGAACGTCGAATTCGTAACGCCGTCGGAAGGTGCGTACGCCATCGTCAATACGCTGAACGTCGTCAAAGGAAGCAAAAACAAAGAACTTGCCGAAGACTTCATCAACTGGCAGCTTAGCCAAGAAGTTCAGGAAAAAGCGGCTAAAGCCAAGGTCGACTCTCCTGCCAACCGCAATGTCAGCCTCAGCGCAGAGGAAGCTGCTGCCGTAACGTACGGCTCCAGCGTCGTTGAGAAGCTGCAAAAGCTGGACATGGCGTTCGTCAACAAAAACCTGAAGAGCTGGACGGACCGTTTCAACCGTGAAGTGACGAAGTAACGCCAAGCCTTTTTTGTAAATATAAGCAGCCTTACGGGGTTATGATTCAGCAGGGGCTGCCCGCCCCTGCTTTTTATTCACCGCTGCCTGGATACAAGGCGGCACATCCTTCATTTTGAAAGGGGAATCCATGTGAAGAAAGCCATCCTGGATGTCGATACCGGCATTGACGACGCGCTCGGAATTATGCTGGCTGTCCGCAGCGGCGAGCTGGACGTGCTCGGGATTTCGACAGTCAACGGCAACGTGTCACTGACGACTGCAACCCTGAACACTTGCAAAATATTGGACTTCATCAAGGCGCCGGCGTCCATCTCGGTCTATCCCGGGGCATCCCGGCCGCTCCTGCGGGACCGTCTCTTTGAGCACCGCGTGCACGGCGAGGACGGATTGGGCGGCGCACTCTTGGACATGCAGCCTGCCGACCGGACCGACCCGGATATGTTCGGGCCCGATTTCATTGTAGAGCAGGCCAAGCGCTATCCCGGCGAAATTACGCTGATCGCTACCGGACCGCTCACGAATGTGGCTCTTGCACTCGCCAAGCATCCGGGCCTGGTCCACGATATCAAGGAGCTGGTCGTCATGGGCGGTGCGGTCCGTACGCACGGCAACATTACGCCGACAGCGGAATACAACATCCATGTCGATCCGGAAGCGGCACGCCTGGTCTTTCAGGCCGGATTCCCGTCCTTGACGCTGGTCGGACTCGACGTGACACGCAAAGCGCTGCTGACCAGCGCGCACATTGATGCGCTCGGCTCCTCGGAGATCGCCGGTTACGTGCGCCAGAGCACATCGGATTACATGGAGCGCTACTATGAGCGCAACGGGGTCCGGGCCTGCGCCATGCACGACCCTTTGGCGGTCGGCGCCGCCATTTGGCCCGAGCTGGTTCGGACGGAGCGTCTATACGTCGATGTGGAGACCCGGAGCGAGCTGTGCGACGGGCAGACGGTGTGCGATTTCCAAAACCGTTTGCAGCGCCAGCCGAACCTGGACGTATGCCTTGATGCCGATTCAGACGCATTTTTGAACCGCTTTATCGCCGTGCTGCGCGGTGGATCCTACCAATAACAGGAGATTACATTCATGAAAAAGCGATACTTGTACCTGCTGCTCGCACCCGGGCTGCTGTTTCTGACCTTGTTCATGATCGTTCCGCTGATCCTCACGGTCGGCTCGACGCTGTTCAAGGACGGGAGCTTCACGTTCGGCATCTACTTACAATTTTTCAAGGACTCGTATTTCCTTGATATTTTGGGAACGACGCTGCTCGTCAGCGTCGCGACCACCCTGCTGTGCATCCTGATCGGATTCCCGGTCGCCTACTATTTGTCCATGATGCCTCCGCGCAAAAAGGGCATTTTGCTGGCGCTGGCGATTTTCCCGCTGCTCACGAGCTCGGTCGTCCGCTCCTTCAGCTGGATGATCATTCTCGGCAAAAACGGTCTGGTCAACAATGTGCTGATCAAGCTGGGGATCATTCACGATCCGCTTAGCATTCTCTATACACCGACGGCGATGATTATCGGTCTGGTCCATCTGTTCCTCCCCTTGATTCTGATTACGCTGGTCGGGGTGCTCGAGTCCATCGACCACGATCTGGTCCGGGCGGCGCAGAGCCTGGGTGCGTCCAAGCTGACGGCTTTCCGTAAAATTGTCATCCCGCTCAGTATACCGGGATTGATCGTCGGCAGCATTCTCGTGTTCGTAGGCAGCCTGACCGCTTACACCACGCCTGCCCTGCTGGGCGGGAAAAAGCGTGTCGTCGCGACCTTCCTGTACCAGAACGCCATTACGCTGAATGACTGGCAGGCGGCTTCGGCCATTGCCACCATCATGATGATCATTACGTTCATCGTCATCGGGCTGATGAATAAAGCAGCGGCCAAATTCAATCCGAAGGGGTAGAACTATGAAGATCAAAAATCCGGGGCTCGCCCTCTTTTCCTTTATCGTTTACTTGTTCCTGCTCGGGCCGCTCCTGATCATCGCGGTGACGTCCTTCGAGCCTGGAACGGTGCTGAAATTTCCGCCGACCGGTTTTTCGCTGAAATGGTACCAGAATATTTTTGACGTGGAGATGTTTATGTCGACCTTCAAAACGTCGATCATCGTCTCGCTGATCGGCAACGTGATTGCGATTCTGCTCGGCGTTCCGGCCGCTTACGCCTTGAACCGGGTGACGTTCCGGGGCAAAGACACGCTGAATGCGGTGTTCCTGTCCCCCCTGCTCATTCCGGGGATCGTGCTGGGCTTTACGCTGCTCAAGTACGTCGTCATCACGTTCCATTTCCCGATTTATACGTCGCTTCTGATCGGCCATACGATCATTATGCTGCCGTTTATTATCCGGGTCATCGGCTCCAGTCTCGCCAACTTCGATTTCGCGGTCGAGGAAGCGGCGCTCAGCCTTGGATCCAGCCGGCTTGCGACCTTTTTCAAAGTCGTCCTGCCGAACATTAAATCCGGCATCATCGCTTCGGTGCTGCTCGCGTTCCTCGAATCGTTCAACAACGTGGATATTTCGCTGTTTATGACCGGTCCGGGCGTCAGCACGCTGCCGATCCAAATGCTGACCTACGTCGAAAACTATTTTGACCCGACCATCGCAGCCATCTCGGTCCTGCTCATGCTGATCACGGCCGTGTTCATGTTCGTCATCGAAAGGCTGCTCGGACTAACCTATTTCACCAAACAATAACGAAAGGCGTGAGACGATGGCACTACTACAACTTGAAAACGTATCGGTCGCCTATGACCAGCAGTATATTCTGAAAGACTTCAACCTTTCCATTGAGAAAGGCCACCTGATCTCCCTGCTGGGTCCCAGCGGCTGCGGCAAAACGACCACCCTTCGGCTCATCGCCGGCTTCCTCGAAGCGACGGACGGAGCCTTCAAATTCAGCGGCAAGGACTATACGCGCGTGCCGATCAACAAGCGGAATTTCGGCTTCGTTTTCCAGAGCTACGCCTTGTTCCCGCATCTGTCCGTATTTGACAACGTCGCCTTCGGACTGCGCCAGCGCAAAGTCAAGGAAGACGAGATCAAGAAGCGGGTCATGAACATGCTGGAGATCGTCAACCTCGGCGGATTTGAAAAAAGATTCCCGCAGGCGCTCTCCGGCGGCCAGAAGCAGCGCGTCGCCATCGCACGGGCCCTCGTCATTGAGCCGGATTTGCTCCTGTTCGATGAGCCGCTCTCTAATCTGGACGCCAACCTCAGGGTAAACATGCGCGTGGAAATCCGCCGCATCCAGCAGGAGCTCGGCATCACGACCGTGTACGTATCCCACGACCAGGAGGAGTGCTTCTCCATTTCGGACCGGGTCGCCGTCATGAACAAAGGGATCATCGAGCAGTTGGATCAGCCGTCGGTCATTTTCCAGTATCCGAAATCCGAATTTGTCGCCCGCTTCATCGGCTTCAACAACTTCATCCATTTTGACGAGCGGGACAGCGAAGGCTCCTTCTTCACCCTGCGCAAGGGAGACTACCACTTTCATGCCGCCAAGGCCGATGGCATGCCTGTCACCATGAAGGGCGCCATCCGCCCCGACGACCTCATTGCCGGTACGCTGCAGGAGATCAATTCCGGCGACAATGTACTGACCGGCAAGGTCAAAGTCAGCACGTATCTTGGACGCAGCTACCAATACGTCGTCGATACGCCGCTGGGCGAATTTACGGTCAACCAGGAAATGCAGCAGCCCTATGCGAACGGGCAGGAAATCCGTCTGTTGTTTCCATCGGATAAGCTCGTTCTTGTCGAATAACCATAGGGGGAACAACGTATGCATGCAGATTTGCTATTTCTTCAAGCCAAGGTGTACAACAGTTACTTTAAGCAGTGGTCTACCAACAACGTCGCCGTCAAGGACGGCAAGTTTTTCTATATCGGCCTGAGAGGCGAAGATACGTTCCAGGCCAAGCAGGTCATTAACGCGGAGGGACTCTATATGGTCCCCGGCTTCATCGATATCCATCTGCACATCGAAAGCACGATGGTGACGCCTGAATCCTTCTCGGCGGGTCTCCTGCGAAACGGCGTCACTACGATCGTACCCGAGCCGCATGAGATGGCCAACGTGTTCGGCCTCGACGGCGTTCTTGAGATGATTAAGGCGAGCCGGAACTGTCCGGTGGACATGTTCTACGCCATTCCAAGCTCGGTCCCGTCCACCTCAATGGAAACGACGGGCGGATCGATCGAAATCGAGGACATGGATGCCCTCCTGTCCACAGGGGACGTCATCTGCCTCGGCGAGATCATGAACTACGTCGACATCATTACCGACCCGGACTGCAAAACGAACCGCATCCTGGAGCATATTCGCTCGCATTATCCTGAGCTCGTCATTGAAGGCCACGTGCCGAAGCTGCTGGATCTGGACCTGCAGCGCGTCATTTATGCCGGCGTCAACTCGGACCATACGCATCAGACGCTGCAGGGTCTGGAGGAGCGGATTGCGGCCGGCATGTTCATTGAAATCCAGGAGAAGTCGATGACGCCGGAAGTGATGGACTACCTGATCCGCCACGACGTTTCCGAGCATTTCTGCTTCGTGACCGATGACGTCATGGCGGATTCGTTCCGCGCCCGCGGCCACCTGAACCAGATCGTCCGCAAGGCCATCGGCATGGGGATGTCTCCGGAGCGGGCGATCTACGCCGCGACCTTCTCCCCGTCCCGCCGCATGCGGATGTACGATCGGGGCTCCATCGCACCGGGCAAAGTCGCCGACTTCCAGCTGATCTCGGATTTGTCCGAGCTGAAGCTGGAATCGGTGTACAAAAACGGCGCGGAGGTGTACTCCGCCGCCAAAGCCTTTGAGCCGCAGTCGAGCGGCTACCGGTTCCCGGAGCACTTCTACCACAGCGTCCAGCTGGACGAGCTGAGCGCCGCCGATTTTGAAGCGGCGGCCGGCGTAGAGGACGGCATCTACCGGTGCCGGGTGATGACGATCCAGGATGGCTCGACCTTTACCAAGGAGAGCCAGGTGGACGTGCCGGCCGCGAATGGCCGGCTGCTGTGGGAGGACAGCGGCTGCGGCATGATCGCCACATTTGAACGGTACGGCAAAGGACGCCAAAAAGCGTTCGGCTTTATCGCAGGCGATACGATCCAGCGCGGCGCCGTGGCGACGACCTACTCCCACGACAACCACAACCTGCTCGTGATCGGTCACAACGTCGAGGACATGGTCCTCGCCGCCAACACCGTCATCCGCCAGCAGGGCGGCTTCTGCGTCACCCTGGACGGCGAGATCAAAGCCAACATGCACCTGCCGGTCGGCGGCATCCTAACCGAGGATCCGCTCGATCTGGCCGCCGAGTCCGTCCAACAGGTTCGCGAGGCGATGGAAGAGCTCGGGTATAAGCACTACAACCCGATCATGTCGATCGCGACGCATTCGCTGCCGGTAAGCCCGTACCTCAAAATCACCGATCACGGACTGATCGACGTCAACGCCGGCAAAGTCGTGCCGCTCATTATTGAGCAGGTGTAAGTTACTGGCCAGGTATAACATTTAACCGTTAGGTTTGGCATTGCCGTAAGGTTTGACCTTTTATAAATAGCCTTGCCATAAATATCACAAAGGGCTGTCCCCGCCATTTTGGCGTGGGGACAGCCCTTTTTTTGTATGACATAATCGATCAAGCACAAGTATACCTATCTTCGCCCTCAAGCCGTTTTATGGGCCAAAATCACATCACTTATTCCAGATTATTTCTATAGGCATATAGCGACCTTATGCTTTACAATATCCTACGGACTTTAGGCGAGATACCGTACAAACATTAGTCTCAGCGTAATCCGCCCGTTTATAATACTGCTACATAGAAGGGAATTGCACATGAAGTGGTGGAAGCTCATACTCGTTGGCCTTATATGGATTGTATCGTTTATGGCGATTAGATCTGGCCTTGCCATTAAACGTGAAAAATATAAAGGCAGTGTTACGGATGTGATGAATGTATGGCCCCTTGCCGATACGATATCAGGAAATATCGCAGCAATAATCTGCAGCTTTATTGCAGGGTTGATCTATAAGCATTTTCCATGGTGGCTGAGAAAAACAGTTCTCTATTTGATATCAGCTATACTGTTTTGCCTGGGGCTGTATATTCTTATCGATGCATGATCAACAAACAGCCCGAAACCAATACTCCTCGTTATCCCCGGCTTTCTCTCGATACCTCTGTGCCCGCTCGCGGCCGCTCCGCTTCCGGTGCTTTCCTTCCGGTCAGCAGCAGCATGACAAAAGACATCGCGACGATCGCCAGCGTCCACGCCCAGGCCATCGGCATGTTGCCGGCGTCAACCGCCACGTAAATGGCCGTCGGGACCGTCTGCGTCTTGCCGGGAATGTTCCCGGCAACCATGAGCGTAGCGCCGAACTCGCCGAGCGCCCTGGCAAATCCGAGCACGAGCGCGGTCAGCAGCGAAGAATAAGTGAGCGGCAGCGTAATGGAACGGAACACCCTCCACTCGCCTGCCCCGTCGGAGCGGGCCGCCTTTTCCAGATCCGGATCAACGGCGGCAAAGCCGTTCTTCATCGTCTGATAGACGAGCGGGAATGCCACGACGATGGTCGCCACAACAGCGGCCCACCAGGAAAAAATAATCGGCGCATCCCACAGCCATTCGATCAGCTGCCCCACCCAACTGCGGCGGCCAAGCAGCATCAGCAGCAGAAATCCCACCACGGTCGGCGGCAGAACCAGAGGCAGCATAAACAGCGTCTCCAAGACGATTTTTCCCGGGAAATGATGCCTTGCCATCCACCAGGCAGCTCCCGTACCCAGGATGATCACGATCAGACTCGAGAGCAGGGCAACCTGTAAGGACAGTCTGACCGGATCCCAAAATGCCTGCCAGTCCATCATCTGTTAACCCTGCTTCGGCACGGAAAATCCGTACTTTTTAAAAATGTCCACGGCCGAATCCGTCTGGAGGTACTCGTAAAAATCCACCGCCTCCTGGCTGTGCTTCGTCGCCTTAACGATTCCGACCGGGTAAACGACCGGCGTATAGGCAGACGGGTCGACAGTAAACGCCACTTTGACCTGATCCGAAGTCAATGCATCCGTTTTATACACAAAACCCGCATCCGCATTGCCAGTTTCCACGTACTGCAGCACCTGCCGCACATCCTTGGCCTGCACCAGCTTCGGCTGGAGTGTGTCCCACAGCTTGGCGTTCGTCAGTGCTTCCTTGGCGTAGTTCCCTGCCGGAACGCTTTCCGGAATGCCGATGGCGATTTTTTTCAAGCCGGTTCCTTTCAGGTCCTCCATGCCCGAGACTTGGGCCGGTTCTTTGGCGTTCACCACGGCCACAAGCTCATTGGCGAGAAGGTCTTTCTCATGCGAAGAATCGATGAGCTGCTTGTCCTCCAGCGCCTTCATGTTCTTCACGGCAGCCGAGAGGAACAGATCCGCCGGTGCGCCCTGCTCGATCTGCTGCTGCAGCGCCCCCGAAGCGCCAAAGTTAAAGTTCAGTTTGACGTTCGCATGCTCCGCCTCGTACGCTTGTTGAATCTCCTGCAGCGCATCCGTCATGCTGGCCGCAGCGGAGATGGTCAGTTCTACCTGCTGTGCAGCCTCTCTATTAGAAGTTTCCGCAGCGGCTCCTGAGTCGGCCGATTTCGGGTCTGCAGCCGAACCGGAATTCGATCCGCAGCCTGCCAGCATCAGAACGAAGGCGGCGAGGATCAGCCAAACACCTGGTTTCATACCCCTTTTGATCATCCGTAATCTCCAATCCTTAATCGTTATATTTAGTTATAATTAGATATAATTAATTATATCCAGTGGGCCGCGAGGTTGTAAATACGGTTTGCACAATTTTCACATCCGGGTGTGATACAATAGAAGACACTATGTTCACAGGGTTCAGACCTAAGCCATTACAAGAAAAGATAACATATAACGAAACGTTCAGCGAAACATACAACGTACAAGGAGGAAGCTCATGTCCAGCGACATTTCGTATACGACCGAGGAGATTGCCAAGCTCCTGAAAATATCCAAGCTCACCGTCTACGACCTGATCAAAAAAGGGGAGCTGCCTTCGTATCGGGTGGGCAAGCAAATGCGCGTCGATGCCGCAGATTTGGAAGCCTACAAGCAAAGGGCTAAAGGACTGCAGGCGGCCGAACACCGCCCGGCTCCAGCGGAGCCGGTTTCCTTTCAACCTGCCGCTGTCGGAGCCGGCGGAACCCGTTCGGTAGTCATTACCGGGCAGGATATCAGCCTTGACATTCTCGTTAAGCATATGGAAAAGCATACGCCCGGCATCCGTCCGCTCCGCGCATATGTCGGGAGTCTGGACAGTCTGATTGCGATGTACCGCGGAGAGTCCGACATCGTGAGCACCCATCTGCTCGACGGCGATACGGGCGAATACAATTTGCCGTACATTAAGCGGATTTTGGTCGGCTTTCCGTATTTGGTCGTCAACCTGCTATCCCGGAAGGCGGGACTCTATGTCCAAAAAGGGAATCCCCTTGGGTTAAAAGACTGGGCCGATCTGTCCCGCACGGGGCTGCGGCTCGTCAATCGCGAAAAAGGGTCGGGTGCCCGCGTTCTGCTGGATGAACAGCTGCGGCTGCACGGGATCCGGCGGGATCAGCTGCAGGGCTACGGCGAGGAGCAGACCAATCATATTGCGGTCGCCGGCACCGTCGCCGCCGGGGAGGCCGATGTCGGGGTTGGCATCGAAAAAGCGGCAGCAATCGTAGGCGGCGTGGATTTTATCCCGCTGATCGAGGAACGCTACGACCTGGTCGTGCTCAAATCGGCGGAGAATATGCCTTGGATCGAGTCGCTGATGGGCATTTTGCGTTCGGAGGAGTTCCGCCGCGAGCTGCAGAGCATCGCAGGGTATGATCTGTCCCGTACCGGGGAGATCCTGCTTGAGACATAGACGTATATAGCGGAAACGGCTCCGTATCTCCCGGTGCCCCCTCAAATCGAGGTGAGCACCCATAACCGTTGCCGTACATTAGAGGGTAGAAGTACATTATCTTAAAAAAAGAAAAAGGCAGCCGGAATCATTCCGGCTGCCTTTTATGCTGTTTCGAAGTCCTGCGATCCTACGAGCATGAGCCTACAAGCCGATCTTACCGGTTGGTTCCCGAGTTCCCTTCTCCGTTCGCTTCTCCGGCTGCGGATACGTCCGCGATCGCCCGGCGGGCGAGCATCGATGTGACCGTATCGTCCATCGGCGGGTTGTGCAGACCCGCCCGCACGTCGCGGTACATCCGCTCCAGCGGAAGCTGGCGCGACAGGCTGGCCCCGCCCACAATGCGCATCGCCAGATCGACGATGCGCAGGGCCGCATGGGTCGCCGTCGTCTTCACGAGCCCGAGATCGGGCCTCATGCCCGGCCGCAGCTCCGGGTGGCGGTCCCAGCGGTCCGCCACACTGTACATGAGCGTGCGGGCGGTGATCAGCTCGGACTCCATCTCCCCGATCTTCTGCTGAATATGCGGCAGGTCGGCAATGGGCCCCGGCAGGCTGTTTGGCCGGTAATTGGCGGCGTAACGCACCGCAAAATCCCGGGCAGCCCAGGCGATGCCGATATAACATGCCGGGATATGCAGCAGCGCCCCTCCGTGGTCGGACATCTTACCTGCCGGCTGTCCTCCTAAAGGATCCTCACTATCGATCCTTTCCCCGTCCGGCACGAACACTTCTTCCATCACCAGGTCGTGGCTGCCGGTCGCCCGCATGCCCATCGTATTCCACGTTTCGTCAATGCTGACACCCGGACCCTTCCGCACCAAAAACGTTCCGGTCTTGTCTTCTTCCTCCACAAATGCAGTGACCGTAAACTGATCCAGCACCGGGATGAGCGAGCTGAATGTTTTGCGGCCGGTCAGCAACCAGCCCCCATCCGTACGCTCCGCTTTCGTTCCCGGACGGCCGCCCCGGCTCGGACTGCCGGTCGACGGTTCGCTGGCAAACTGGTTGATCATCGCCCCGTCATGGACGATTTGCCTGCAGAAGTCGGCATACAGCTCGCGCGGCCACGACTGGCCGATGCGCATCTGCAGCACCTGGCTCACATGCCAGCCGACCGCGAGCGTCGTCGAGCCGTCCCCTTTTCCCAGCCGTTCCTGGGCAAGGATCATTTCGTACAGCGACGCTTCCTCACCGCCAAACTCCGTCGGCACCGTCAGCTTTAAATAACCCGACTCCTTCAGGTCAGCAAAATTTTCAAACGGGAACGATCCTTCCCGATCATGTTCCGCAGCCCTCTCCGCAAATACCGCCGCAAGCCGCTCGGACCTGGACGCGATTTCGGCCTCCCGATTATTTCGTATAAACGGATCCGTTTGCATGGAATTCATCCTGCACTCTCCCCTCGCCTGTATCTTTTCTCCTAACGAAATCAGTAAGCATCAAAATGGACGCCTGTATACTGACTTCCCGAGAAAACGAACCCGCCAAACGCGGTCCGTCTTCTGTCAGGTTATTTCGAAAGATGTTTTCTTCATTGTATAATGCGGGGGCTGTGTTGTCCAAAGCAGAACCTGTTTCATTTTATAAAGGCTGGACGAATAAGCTTTTTGCGATCATTTTGCTCAACACCGCACCGGATACGGGATGCAGCCGGCACAATATACTTACGCGCTTTACATAGCCGGATAAAGGTGATATGTTATAAACACGACGTAAACGTCATGTTTGGAGGGCAAGATATGAAGGATCGCATGCGCATAGGGGATTTATCGGAACGAGCGGGGGTTACTCAGCGAACGGTTCGATATTACGAAAAAATGGGGCTGATCCCTCCAGGCGAGCGTGAAGGCAATGGGCAGCATTACTATACAGAAGAGACCGTTGCCCGGCTGCGCAAAATCGACCAATTAAAGAAGCTTGGGCTCAGCTTGGAGGAAATACGGGACGTGATCGATCTCTATTTTATGGATCCCACTGGTGTACAACCTAAACAGAAAGTGCTCGGCATCTTGAAGCAGCATCTCGCAGAGGCGGATCAGAAGATCGAGGGGTTACAACAATTCCGGACCGATTTGCTGACCCATATCGAACGCTTTGAGCAATGGCTCAAGGACGCAGAGCAGCATTAATTTTTTTTGCCGCAAACATGACGTTAACGTAATGTTTATAACATTCACATTTCCAGGAGGAAAAACATGATGAACGAGACGATTGGATTTATCGGACTTGGCAGCCTAGGTCTGCCGCTGGCTAAGAATCTCCTCGATGCAGGGTATCCTTTGGTGGTGCATAACAGGACGGCCAGCAAAGCCGAACCTTTGATTGTTCAAGGCGCCCGGCTGGCATCCAGACCCGATGAGGCCGTAACCGCTGGCGGAATCGTCGTCACCATTTTGTGGGATGATGCGTCTGTGGAGAGCATCGTCATGAGCGATAGCTTTTTAGAGAAGCTTGGCAAAGGGGGGATTCATATCTCGATGAGCACGATATCGCCGGATACATCCAAAAAGCTGGCCGCTGTTCACGCCGAGCATGGCAGCACCCTGGTCGAAGCCCCCATCTTTGGAGTCCCGGAGGCTGCGGCAGCACGTCAGCTCTCCATCCCCATGGCTGGGCCGCAGCAGGCGAAAGACCGAGTCCGCCCGGTTTTGGAGGCTATGGGAGGGCTGAATATTTTCGATTTTGGTGAAAAAGCCGGGGCAGCGAATCAAGTGAAACTGGTTGGAAACTTCATGATTACTTCCGCCGTGTACACCATTCGGGAAGCTCTCTCGATGGTCGAAAAGAGCGGTGGCGATCCCAAGCCCGTGATGGATATGCTGACCCAAACGCTGTTTAACGCCCCGATTTATAAGCGTTACGGCCAGATGGCTGCCGAGAACATGGATCATCTCTTTACACAAAGCCATATTCCGTTAAAGGATGTGGGCATTTTTAAACAAGCGTCCCAGCGGGCCGGGGCCCCCGCACCTTTGTCGAATCTGTTGTATGACCTGTTAAGCAGCGAGCATAAACAAGCCTAATATCGATAAAATCTTATCCAATATACGTTCATGACCATCTCACATGAAATAAAACAGCAGCCCCCGCAGAAGCGCGAACGCCTCCCGGGGGCTGCTTTTCATCCGAATCATACCTGCATTTGAGCCCCGCTCTGGTAGCTCAGCAGTTTGCTGAAGGAACCTTTGCTCTCCTGAGAGAGCTGCAAATAACCGCCCTGCTGAATCACCTCGCCCTGCTCCATCACGATCACATGGTCCGCGTTCCGGATGGTGGACAGCCGGTGGGCGATCACGATCATCGTCATGCTTCCTTTGAGGCGTTCCAGCGTCTGCTGAATCAGAAGCTCATTTTCGCTGTCGAGCGCGCTGGTCGCTTCATCCAGGACAAGGATGCTCGGCCGCTTCAAAATCGCGCGGGCCAGCACGAGCCGCTGGCGCTCTCCGCCCGACAAGCGAACGCCCCGGTCCCCGATGACCGTGTCCAATCCCTGCGGCAGCTTGCGGACGAATTCGGCCGAGGCCGAGAACTCCAGCGCCTGCCATAGATCGTCATCCTGCGCATTGGGGTCTACCAGCTGCAAATTGTAGCGGATGCTCTCGTTGAACAGGAACGGATCCTGCGCCACGTATCCGATCGAGCCGCGCAGCGCCAGCAGCTGGCGTTCGCGCTGGAGCGAAACACCGTCCGCTCGCACTTCTCCCTCTTCCGGATGGATCAGCCCCATCAGCAGGTCGACCAGGGTGCTTTTCCCGGCGCCGGACTTGCCGACGATAGCGGTCATGCGGTTAGCCGGAATATGGACATTGATATCGCGCAGCGCGTATTGCGGCTCCTTGGGGTTGTACCGGTAGCTGACATGGGTGCAGCCGATTCCGTCTATCAAGGCAAGCTTCGAAGCCCCCGCCGCTTCCGGGCTGATCAGCTCCTGCTCCGCTTCGTACTCCTGCTGCAGCTTCCGCATGTCATGAAACGCCGGCAGATTCGAGCTGAGCTGCTCCATATTCGACTGAATGCCGATAAACCTCGGCCACAGCCGGGTAAAAATGAGCACAACCGTAATCAGCTGTTCCGGCGGAGTATGCAGCACGGCAATCGCCACGTACATAAATGCCGCGATCAGCACGACGGAGGACAGGCGGTAAATGACCTGCGACATGGAGTTCACCCGGCCGAACTCGAGGAAGTTATGCTCCATTTGGTCGGTCAGCTTACGGAACCAATGGATGTGGGACGCTTCCAGCCGGTTGCTTTTGATATCCTTAATGCCGCCGAAATGGTCGCTGATTCCCGCAAAATAATGCTTGGACAGCTCGGTGGTCTCCTCCCCGATCCGCTTGGACCTGCGCACAAACCTCCGTGCGAACAAAGCAAGCAGCCCTCCGCTGACCAGCACCATCACTGTCAATGCCGGCGACAGCCACAGGGCCAAGGCAATTTGAAGCACCGTAAAGATCAGCGACGTCACCATCTGTAAAAATAACGTCGTTCCGTAATTGACCCGCCCCAGCTCGTTGGACATCACGTGGTTAAAATCCGACCGGCGTTTGCGCAGGTAAAACTCCCACTTGGCCCGCAGCAGCCCTTCATACGTCTCGGTCCGCAGCGTCCGGATAAAGGATTGTATAATCCTTGCGTTCAGGAGGGTCTGGCTTCGCTGCAGCAGCGCTTGTCCACCAAGGATGAGGACATAGACCGCCAGGACCAGCGGCAGGCTGAGCTGCAGGGACCAGGAATGGATCAGCCCGGTAAGCGGGGCCAAAAACGGCAGGCTCCCCGAATCCATTTGCAGCAGGCCGATCATGCCCAGCAGCGGAACGATCAAATACATGCCGATGCCGTCCAACAGGCTGATGAGAAGGGTCATGGACATGTTCAAGTACAGCTTGCCTCCGGCGACCCGCTGGATTTTGCGAATATAGTAGAATAAATCCTTCATTGTACGTAGCTCCTTATCCGGATTGCCGCGTCATGAGCCCGGCCTCTCGGTCGGCTGCCGCTCCGTTGCCGAAAATGCCCACAACCGTATACTTCTCGTGTCCTTCCCTTCCCGTCACGATGTACGACCCGCAGCGCAGCCAGGCGTGAGCCGCCAGCCGCCCCTGCTCGTCCCTGCCGCTTCCCAAATACAGCGTGCTCGACAGGCCGCGGCGCTCCAGCATTTTCATGGCGGCGATCGCCTTGACCAGGCATTGGCTCTCCCACCACGTGTATCGGCTCATCCCGTGAACGGCTTTGGAGACTTGACGGATGGTCAGCAGTTCCTGCCGGCTAAGCTCCTCCTCCGGAGTCTCCTTCATATAGCTCCCCAGGGAAGGGGCGACTTTGGCGAACGGGAGTGCCTTCAGCACTCTTCCCCATGCCAGGAGCACGTAGGCTTCAGCATACATCATCTTCTGGGTCCATGGAAAACGGACAAACGCGCGCAGCTGCCTACTCCAGCTCATGCCCGTTTCTCACCTGGATCAGGCCCTCCGCCGCAAGCTTGTTCAGAAACGGATGCACTTGCTGCTCGCAGGCTTCCGGCCCGATATCATACTCTTCGACCAATTGGCCCACCAGATCCGTCAGGCTGGTCGGCGCAGCAATCAGCTCCCAGATCCGCCCGCCGATCTGCCCCAGGTTGTAATACTTGCCGGTCTCGATGCTCAGCATGACTTTCTCCCCATCCATGTCGCTGACGAGATAACCAGGGGATTGGGAGATGATGTTGGCTGCGGCGATTTCTGCTGTACTCATGATTGACCTACCTCTTTCTCATATAATTTGTTGAGAACCCATCGGGATGTTAGATTCATAGCTACGACTATTCGGCTCTTGCCACCATTCTGCGTGCTCGACGTACCATTCCACGGTTTGTTTCAACCCTTCGGTAAACCTGTATTCGGGTCTCCATCCAAGCTCATTCATAATTTTTGCCGGATTGTTGGCATATCGGTAATCCTGCCCCGGCCTGTCCGGGATGAACTCAATGAGGCTTCGAGGCTTTCCGAGCATATCCAGAATAAAATGCGTGACGTCAATCGTCTTCACTTCCTGATGTGAACCGATGTTGTATACCTCTCCACTGCGCCCCAGGTGCAGAACACGGTCGATTGCCGTATTGTTATCGCGGACATAGACCCAGTCGCGAATGCTGAGACCCTCGCCGTGGATCGGAATCTTCCTGTCCTGCAAAGCGTTCATAATGACCATAGGAATGAGCTTCTCCGGGTGCTGTGCAGGGCCGTATGTGTTGCCGAACCGGACGATATTGAACGGTAATCCATACGTATTGCTGTAGGAATGAATCAGCATATCGGCTCCAGCTTTACTGGCAGAATACGGATTGTTAGGGGCGATCGGGGAGTTTTCCGTAAAATAGCCCGTGTCATCCAAAGAACCATAAACCTCGTCGGTTGAGATCTGGAGAAACAGCCCAATGTCATAGCGGATTGCGGCATCAAGCAGAGATTGCGTTCCATTGATATTCGTGGCGACGAATGTCACCGGATCCACTATACTCCGGTCCACGTGGGATTCGCCGGCAAAATTGATGATAACATCGATCTGGTACTCCCTGATGACGGCATCTACCAGGTCCCGGTCGCAAATATCGCCTTGAATAAAGGTATAGTGGTCATAGTCTGACAAGGCGGCGATATTTTGTATATTTCCCGAATAGGTCAACTTATCGAGATTAATGAAGCGGTATGAAGGATACTTCGGAAGCATCAGCCTCAGAAAGTTCCCCCCTACGAACCCCGCACCGCCTGTAACCAAAATGGCGGGGTTGTCCTTAAACCGTCGATTCACTTGCATGCCTCTCCTCTTTTCTACACAAAATTTTCTCTTGATTTATATATTTTGTTTAGTCAAGTTTTGTTATTTAAATTTTTCAAATATTGGGAGACTTTACAGTACGCAAAAATTTCTTTGAATTATATTTTTCTAAGTTGTATATTCTACTTTCTATTGGAGGTTTTTCTGACTTCTTTTGAGCCAACATAACGGATACTAATAGTCCACAGAATAGAAAAAACCACTTGTGCATCCATAAAGTGAAACTAAACTGCATTTCAACCATATTAAGAACAACTAGTGAAGCAATAAGAAGGGTGAGACCATTTTGCCTTATCATAATTTTCAATAATATTGAGCTAATTACTAGAAACACTAGTCCGAGTGTGATACCTCCAATAAGTCCATTTTCACTGATAATCTCTAAGAATGCATTGTGTGCATAGTCTATTTGGGAATACTTTTTAAATCCAGCAGTTCCAACACCAAACATTATATGATCGTTAAACAACTTTAAAGCATCACTATGAGCCATTGAACGTTCGTTAATAGACACACCATGATCTGAGCTTACAATCAACTCTAGATTTTTTTTAACTGTCTCAGTAGTGTCTGGCAGAATATTTGCTATTAAATAAAGAACTCCAAACAAAGAAATGATTCCAATTAAAAATTGTCTAAGCTTTACTTTTTTCTGAATTAGAGAGGCTAAAAACATAAAGAGAAGCGATACTGCTAGAGATATAATTGTTCCTCTGGTATTCGCCGAAATAAATATCACCAACAGAACAAAAAACGTAACGAACAATATAACTCTCTGTAGTTTGCTTGGCCGTGGTTTAAATAACCAATAAACATTAATTAAAATACCTGAGGCAATAAGCAAACTGAACGGAATGGGGTGCGCATTTCCAATTGTTAATCTGAAATAGTCGATTCCATAAGATTTAATATAAGCATAAGATCCAAGAATAATAGCTAATATCCAAGTAGTTATCATAAAATTGACCGCAGCTTTTGTAACGTCTTCATGCTTAGAGAAATACAATCTTCCGAAATAATAATAGCTGATACCAAGCACAAAAAATTTAAGAGTCACAAGTATTGCGTCATATTTAAATGGTGAATACAAAGCTCCGAACAGTAGAACAGCTCCAAGCACAAAAAATAAAGAATCCAGCAATCTTATATTAAATCGAAGGTGTTCATTTTTTCTCTGAAGCATTTTGATTATGATTACCCCAAAAATAATAGCTGGCAGAACTACACTTAAAATTGGATCATCACTTGTATTATTAGTTTGATCTGAGTAGACAGCAGGGTTTAAAGCAGATCTAATTAGGTAGGATTGCACGGAGACTGCCAATCCTACTTCTGGTCTCCACCATGAAAGAATGAAAACTAAAATAATTATTCCTATTGTATATATCAAATCAAAACGACCTCCGTATAAAAGGTACTGCAAATTTTTAGGAATTAGAGTTTTTAACTTGTGGTGGTATTGTTTTTAATTTTCGAATAACCCAGAGAAATGGCCTGAACAAAAAATATAAAAAGAAAAGCTGTTTAGGGAGGTGCAGTAAATTTCTATCTAGTGAATCAGGATGCATTCTTCTTATTAAAAAATTGACCTTTTGGAGCCAGGTTTTTAGGGACAACTGATACTTGGCTGATGGCTCGGAATTCTCCATGACTACCATGTTATTAATAAAATCAAAGGCATATCTTGCTAAGCGACGAGAATGATTATTCTGCATTAATGGTTCAAATTTGCCTGAAATGGATCTATTAAAAAAAAGTGATAATAAAATCAACGCTTGACCCGCAAGCTGCCTGGATTTATATTTATTCAAAAGTAAAATCAGGTTGTCTTCGTTTATTCCCTTTATAAGCATTTTGTCAATATCAACAAGCCACCGTAATCTATACCAACCATGACGTGCTCCATGGGTTATTAAGTACATAAAGAGGTCCTCGCTTCCCAGGAAATAAACAGGGCTTCTGGTCTGCGTGCTACGCCTTTTTCGAGACCATAATTCATCAAAAGATGGTTCATTGCCGGAATCATGACTTAATCTCCAATGAACTTCAATTTGGATACCATTTTGTTGATGAATTCCAGAGATATGGTGCCATCTCCACTTCCATTCATTTAACACCGGTGGTAAATCCTGTTTAAATGAATACCCTAGTTTTATTAAACTCTCTCTGACATGGTCCAATTCATCAATTGGAATTAAAATATCCAAATCTTTAGAAGTCCTCATTGATAAGTCTCCATATAGACTCTCAGATAAAACAGGGCCCTTTAACATTAATGTCCGAATCCCTTCGAGCTCTAGTGCATGGATAACACGTTCCATTTCAGAGCAAAAATTAAGCATTCGAAATGTGTTTTGTTGATACTTATTCTTAAGTTCTTCCAATACGCTCCCCGGAACGGCGTAACCTATTTTTTTCAAATTAACATATACTAAAGGGTACAATCGATGATGATAAACAAGCTGCAGAAAATAATCCCAATCAAAATCGGTATAGTAGACTTTATCTTCAAGTGATCGATGATTATCGCATTGAATCAAAAAAAGCAAAAATTGCAATTCCTTCGCAAGACAATTTTTATCAAGAATATTTTTCAATTCCTGCCACACCCTCCATTTCAAAAGTATATTTCTAAAGTAACAATACTGGCTCAATCTCCTTAACACCCTTATTCAAATTGGGGCGACCAATAGAATAGTAATTGAGCTTAGTTTTTGCGAGATCTTCTTGACTATATATATTTCTGCCATCTATAAGGTTTGGTTCTGTTAACCAAGATTCAATCATCTCAGGTGAAATATTTTTAAACTCGCTCCATTCAGTAAGAATGCATAATGCATCTGCCTGAACAGCTGCCTCTTGAGCGCCTAGGCAGTACTGCACTTCTTCCCTAGTAAAGCACTTTTTAAAATTCTCAGTTGCTATTGGGTCATAAGCTCTGACTTTAGCCCCCCTTTGTAAAAGGGCATTAATAATTTCAAAAGCAGGTGCGTCTCTCACATCGTCAGTTTCAGGTTTAAAAGAAAGTCCCCAAATAGCGATAGTCCTTTCCGACAAATCTCCTAATAAAGCTTCAAGCTTACGAATAATGTTAAATCGTTGTTCATGATTTACCTCTACAACTGATTTTAACAACTTAAAATCATAGTCCATCTGGCCAGCAATTTGTATCAATGCCTGTGTGTCTTTAGGAAAACATGAACCACCATAACCGATCCCTGCCTTTAAAAATGACGATCCGATACGTTTATCGTAGCCCATGCCTGATGCAACCTGAGTGATGTCAGCACCTACTTTTTCACAGATATTAGCTATTTCATTAATGAATGATATTTTCGTTGCCAGAAAAGCATTGGAAGCATACTTGATCATCTCAGCACTCCGAATATCAGTCACCAATATATTTTCAGATAGTGGAGAGTGTAGTTTAATTAATTTCTCTTTAGCATAATCGCTTGTAGCCCCTATAATTATTCTGTCCGGATGGAGCGTATCTTGAACAGCGGTTCCTTCTCTTAAAAATTCCGGTACTGAGGCGATCTCGAATGGAAATTGTGAGTACTTAGAAATGATTTGTTTTATTTTCTCGTTGGTTCCGACGGGGACTGTACTTTTAGTAACAATAATTTTAAAATTGTTTAATGATTGGCCTATTTCTTTTGCAGCATCCTCAATAAAAGATAAATTTGCCTGTCCGTTAGGTAAAGAAGGTGTTCCCACTGCAATAATAATGATTTCTGATTTTTGGACCGCTTCAGCCAGATTTGTTGTGAAATTTAGGCGTCCCTGTTCTTTGTTTTTATGTATGAGTTCTTCTAGTCCTGGTTCATATATTGGAGAAATACCCTGCAAAAGCATGTCAACTTTATTTTCAAGTTTATCAACGCATACTACATCATTGCCAAGGTCAGAAAAGCATACACCGGATACCAAACCTACATAACCCGTCCCAATAACAGCTAATCTCATCCTATAATCTCCTCTCGTAAAACAGACCATTCATGCATTCGCGATATTTTCAAGGTACCTGATAATTTTTTTTATATTGATATCATTTTCTATTTCTTGCTGCGGTTTGGGATTCATAACTTTAAACACTGCTTTTAAATCTAGTTCTTGTAACTCCTCCCACATCGCCAGCTTATATGAATGTCTGCAGTTAATCTCCTCAAGCGTATTCTGATCTTCATTCATCAAGTCTCTGTTCAGCAAAATTAACGGCTTATTAAGAATAACTCCTTCTGCTACCGTCCCCCACCCCGGCTTCGATACGATAATATCCGCTGCAGCAACATAATTTTGTGACTCAGTATAATTAGAGGGAATATGATGTATATTCTTCCCTTCAATTTTCAAGTTACTAGAAACGACAAATAAGCATGAATCTTCCTCCCACATCTTGAATTTATCTAGATGATCGGCTTGGATACTCATACCGAGAGCTACATATACAATTTTTGAGTGACTATGTGGTTTCAATAAGTTTGTTAAACGATTTGTTTCTTCCTTAACAGGAGCCCGGCAAAAAAAACCTGATTTCATCAGACTTCCTCTTCCCCAATGGGGCTCTGCCGATCCAGATAAGTGGATAAAATAATCAATATGAGAATATATGTCGAATAAAGGTTGGAGATACTCGCGCTCGATGAATCCCTTGTAAGCCGTATACCAAGTAAAATTAGAAATACCTATCGATTGAATTTTAGCAATCTTTGCTGCGCCAATTGGAATCGGAGAAATGTCTGTGACAATAAGATCTACCTTCTCCTTTAAAATAAAATCAGCTTCTCTCTGGATTTCTAACGGCATTGTCTTTATATAGTCCACATATTTAAATTCAAACATCTTCAGATCTGGCTCAACAGAGCCTTGCTTTAGTATATAACCAAGATCTGAGGCACATTTCCGAAAGTAAATATCCCCAAAGCCAGCTGATCCAAGTAAAGAACGTTGTATAAAACCGATTGTTTTACCAGAGCAGACAATAATCCTGTAACGATGCGGAGCCTGAACCATTAAAGCTCTTATAATCGCAATACTTCGAGTCGCATGACCGTATCCGTAATCAGAAATGTAGTAGCAAATTGTCTTCAAGAGTACTCCTTTAAACCTTAATACAATGCGCTGCGATTTCGCCCCAACTTTGATAAAGCTCTATTAATTGGTTAGGATCCTGTTTAATTCCGCTCTGTACTACAATGATTTCAAGTTCAGTTAGAGCACGAATACTATGCAGTGTTTTCATAGGAATATGTAGAACATTACCAGCACTAACATCCATAAAGTTGCCGTTTTGGACGAATTCTCCTCTTCCTTTCACAATTGTCCATACCTCTTCACGACCGACTTGCATTCGATAGCTTAGGTTTTTGCCTTGTTGAATGCTTACCCTCTTAGTAATAACACAGCGGCCGTCTTCATAATATTGATCATCTAATATTCGAACCCATCCCCACTTTCTTTCCTCATACATTGGCCCCTGATCAAAATTAATGAAGTTTTTTATTTTAGGACTTGCACTTTTATCTGTTACTAGGATTCCGTCAGGGCTTACAGCGACCACAATATTTGATAAGCCCAGGATTGAGACTGGGATGTCAATTTCGTTTATAAGGTGAGTATTATCACAGTCATCACTTATAATGCCCTTGCCAATCTGTCTGTTTTTCATCTCTTCTGTTAACGTATTCCATGTTCCAAGATCCTTCCAATATCCTTCGTACGGAAGAACAACAATATCTGTTGCTTTCTCCAATACTTCGTAGTCAAAGCTGGTTCTTGGTATATCATGGTAGTTGGTTGACAGTTCACCATATTCGATAGGGAGCCCTTTACGTTTTAATAATTCTACGATGTACCCAAGTTTGAACGCAAAGACTCCACAGTTCCAAAGTGCATTTTTGGAGATCAGGTATTCAGCCACTTCCTCCGTTGGCTTCTCCATAAAACTGCTAACATGTAAATATTCAGGTTCATTTGGGCGTTGACTTTCTGAATCAGTTGGTATGATATAACCATACTTGGTTGATGGATAAGTCGGGTTTACACCGATTAATGCGATATCTGCATTAGAGTCAAGCAGTACCGACTCCATATTTTTAATAGTGTCAAAAAAATGATTCTCAACATAAGGATCTACAGGTAAAACAACGACCACTTCATCTAGCCCAACAGATGCTTGAGAATATAAATATGATGCGGATAATGTAACTGCAGCAAAAGTATCCCTACGCTCAGGCTCAATGATAAGAGGAACATTTTCTCCTACTTGACTCAACATAATTTCGATTTGCGATTTGCTTGTAGCGATGTAACTATCATCGGCTAACCCGTTAGCTGTAATCTGCCCCCAAACCCGTTGAACCATGGAAATTAGCTCATTATTTTCGTTCTCAAGCACCTTTAGAAATTGTTTGGACCTCGCATCATTGGATAACGGCCACAATCTTTTCCCAGACCCTCCCGAAAGCAAAATGATTTTCACTACTATTACCCTCCCTTTATTTCACCAGATATAAGATACTTAAATTGATAATAGAAGATTTCGATATTTATCCAACGATTGATCTTTTCTTAGATGCTGCTCTAAATACTTCCTTCCCCGTATTCCCTTATCTTTTAAAACATCACTATCAAGTGTATACATATTCATCAATTCCTTTGTTACATCTGAATAGTTTTGTGGTTCAACCACTACTCCACAACCACTGTTTTCAATCAACAAACAAGCTTCGCTACCTTTTTCAAGAACGCCTAAAACAGGTTTGCCTGCAGCCATCACACCGTAAATTTTGCTGGGGACAGAGACTCCTTTAATCCCCTTTTGATTGACAACCAAATGAATATCGGCCGCATTTAAAGTATATTTAATTTCCGATTTTGGTTGAAATGGTAAAAAGAAAACATTCCCTTGCTTATTATTTTTTACATATGTCTCCATTTCTGATTTGACTGCTCCATCACCTATAAATACAAATATAATTTCATCCATACTGGATAGATCCTTCGTAATTTTTATTAAGTTTTCTAAGTCATAATAGAGCCCTAAATTTCCTGAATACATTACAATGAATTTATTCTCCCAACCATTATTCTTAATGAATTCATGTACTTTGGGATGATCCTTTGTTAAGGGTATGATTTCTTGCTCATCTGTCCAATTGTTAATAACGGTACTCCTTGTAATTTCCTTATTGGCAAATCTTTTGTTTAGGGTTTCCTGCATATCATGACCTACAGTAATAATATGATCTGCATACTTGCAATTCATGGTATCCAACCATTTCGCGGCACGATAAAGAAATTTATTTCTCATAAAACTAACAGCCTCTGCTTGTTCTGGGTTAAAATCTTGTATATTGTAAATATGTTTTGCGTGTTTGAAAAATTTTCCTATCGAGCCGATCACCCCCCCTAGAATAGGAGGTGTGGAGACTGTATAAAGAATCTGAATATTTTTTTGTTTTAGAAGTAAAAAGTTAGCATAAAAAAAATAAGCTGCCATATAACGCAACCTACTCCATTTGTTCCGTTTATTTTGTTTGGGCAGCCTGATTCTTAAAATATCAATATTCTCCAATTTATCTGCTAAAAACCTTGTTTTGGAATGTTCCTCTGTCGCAATATCTTCAGGTTGTGCCGCAATCACAATAATGTGAAAATCTTTTTGAATGTGGAGACATAGCTCGGTTAGCAGTTGCCCCGTTGATGCATAATCCGGATAAAAATAATTAATCACAAAAACAATCTTAGGTTTCATAGCCCAATCCCTTTCAATTGTCTCTTTTCTCGACTCTCATCAAATCTATATTTCTTAAATTGCGCAGGCGTACCCGCATGAATTTCATTTGCCGGCACATCGCGAGTAACCGTACTTCTTGCGGCAACTACTGCCATGACACCGACAGTGATACCCGGATTAATGAAAACATCACTTGCTACCCAGGCCCCATCCATAACTACTACGGGCTTAGTAATCAACCCGAATTTAGGGTCGGAGATATCATGGGTTCCTGTGCACAGATAGGAGCGCTGTGATATAACGCAATGTTCCCCAATTTCAATACGATCCAAACTGTAAAATTCCACTTGATCACCAATCCATGAGTAATCACCGATACTCACTTTCCATGGGTATGTAAATTTGGCTGAAGCCCTGATTTGAACACCTTTACCAATATGGGCACCAAATAAGCGCAGCAGAAAATTTCGCCATTTATACATGGGATGAAGAGAAAAGCGAAAAAGACTTCCTTGAACGAGCCACCAAAGCAGCACATACCAACCGCTTCTCCCTCTGGAATATCCTTCTTGATGATATTGATCCAATCGAATACGGTTACTGATCATGGACAATCGTGCTCCCATTCGAAATTGGTTTATTTTGCAGCAAGGTGTCATACACTTGGACCGTAGATTTAATGTAATGCTCTCTGGTAAAACTTCTCATCAAACGTTTTCTGCTGTTCATTCCAAGTTCATCTTTATTTTCTTTGCTGAAAATTTCCGTGATCGCATCAGCAATTGCTTCTCCATTCTTTGCGGGGACCAGTTTCCCTATATCAGTTGTGACCATCTCCGGGACTCCACCCACATCAGTAGCTACAATAGGCAGCGAAGCAGCCATCGCTTCCAAAATTACTGTAGGAAAGATATCATAGACGGAAGGCAAGACAAAGAGATCCGCCTGCGACAATAATTCAGGAATGTCTCTGCGCAATCCCAAAAAGAAGACATTATCCAGTTCCAGTTCATCTGCCAAGCTCATTAATGAATCTTTATAATGTAAGTCGGAATCAAAAGCAACATCTCCTACGATAATATACTTTAGCGATGGATCTGTTTTTTTTGTTAGATGAGCTGCCTTAAGCAGATACTCTATTCCTTTCATTGGCGATAAACGAGCAACAGTGATGATAATTTTATCCTGGTCTTTTAAATCAAGTTCCTTTTTTAAAGGATGAACCGTCTTGTTGTGAACCGCTAACTGTTCCACATGAATTCCGTTATAAATTTTGATCAGCTTACTAGAATGCTGCTTTCCCCACTTGAACATCGTCTTGCTCCGGTCACATAAAACAATGACTTTGTCATTAAAGCAATGATTCAAATAACCAACAAATTTATAAGCGAACAGCGGTTTTCTAGGCAACTCGTGAACGGTTTGCAAAGTAGGTATTCCCATCAGCTTGCCGACTATGTTGCCTCCAATGAGTTCCATCTTATGAGAATGAATTAAATCGATATTGTACTTTGATGCGATCTGCCGGATAGATCGAATACTTCGAAATAAATTAACGAAATTACGAGCGAAATACATCGGATCCGTCGGCTTGCCAAAAACAGCGAGAACACTGAACAACACAGTAGCTCCAGCAGCTTCATACTTTTCTACATAGGGACTGTGACCAGGAAGAACGACAAATGGTTTATATTTGGTTTTATCCAGTCCCTGAACAAGTTGAAGAAGGACTGTATCAACGCCCCCAACATGGCTGGCATACGGTTGAATGTAAAGGATATTGATCATTTTCAAACACCTCATGAAATTGCTGTTTTGATTGCTTCAGAAACGGCCTTGGCATAGGAATGAGGATGTAGTTTTCTCCATAACTGAAAACTCATTTTCCATTGGGAGCGTACGTAATCCTGATGGTCCATTAACCACCGGAATGCCTGTAACAGGTCATTAACATCCAATGGGTCAATAATCAGACCGTTCTGTTGGTTGATGATAATATCCTTCGTAGCACCAGCGTATTTGGATGCCAGTACAAAGGTGTTCGTGGCCAAAGCCTCGTTAACGACAAGCCCCCATACTTCGATCAAAGAAGGAAATAACAAGCAGTCGCTTTGAATAAGGTAATCTGTCAATTCTTCTTTTTGTTTGTAGCCTTCAAAATGGATCTGACTTTGTAAACCATAGTTGCTGACCCTTTGGGCTAATTTTTGTTCATCGGGACCCGACCCGACGATCTTTAATTCCCAGGAGGAATCCCCAAGTAAATTCAATGCATCGATGATTTGCACTAATCCTTTTCGTTCAATTAACTGGCCTATAAACAGTAACTTCAATTTATTCTGCTTTTTATAATCGGAATCAGCTCGATTTAAATACTCTTTGTATTTGTTTCTGAAAAATCGAATATCAACTGTGTTGTAACCGACCACGATTTTTTCCTGTTCGACTCCGTAATGCTTTAAGCAGTTGGCTGATTCCGTTCCGTACGTAATAAAAGCATCCGCAGAATGAAAAAAAAGTTTCCTTGCCCGATTGACTAATCCATTATTGACTCTGCTGCTTTCCAGAGTGCTTCCCCACCAGACAATAAATTTCTTTCTGAACATTTTGCTATAATAAAGTGCCGACCAGTAGCCTAAAGAGTCGTAACCTGAAGTAATAATAACGTCTGGATTTTCCTTTACAAGCCTAAAAAAAATGCCTGGATTAATATGCACCCCCATATCCAACCTTTGGATGTAAGTGTGAATTCCAGGCAAACAAGTATAGTTATAATTAATGTCTTGGTGATTAATATTCCACTGCCGGTTCTTTTCTCGTTCTTCCAAGTACCATACCTTTAATTCGATGTCATTTTGTTCTTTTAATCTATTCAGTACAGGAATTCGGTAAGGAGCAATTGTATTAGTAAGTAAAAGTGTTTTTATCATCATTGCTTACCTCATATGAATCAAATTTTTTGTGCAGTGTACTAATGAGCCTATCTCCATACTTTTCCCAAGTATATTCTTTAGCTTTGTTAATAGCGTTATGCTCCATCCGTTTAATTTCCGACGGATTATCCATCAAGTGCAGTATCGCGTTTTCAAGGGCAACGGTATCTCTGGGCGGAATTATGATGCCTTCTTCATTGTTTGATATTACACTTCCAGCATTAAATGTAACAATTTGAGGCAACCCACTTCCCAATGCCTCATAAGTTACAACAGCACTTCCTTCACATAGACTCGGAAAAACAAAAATATGAGAACTATTATATAATTCCACAAGTTTCCTTTGGGGGACGAAATCGATATGCCTGTATAAATTAGAGTATTGATTTAAATAAGGAACAAAATCATTATCGATTCCACCGACAAGAACAAGATCAAGAGGTGCGTCTGGACGTTTCTGCTTTATATTCTTTACAGCGTCTAATAAATACTTCAATCCTTTTCTATGCCCTATCTGGCCTACAAATAAAAGTCTTAAGCAATCATCAGGCTTCTTTATTTGCGTATCCCTCTTAAATAATTTTGCGTCATAGCCATAGGGTACTAGAAGCAGCTTCTTTTCAGAAATTCCGTTACTTATCATAGATTGATAAACAAATTCGCTAGGTACTAGTATGTAGTCCGCCATGTCATATTCTTGTAATTTCCGCTTTACCATCAAGGGATGCAAATTCGCAGGGACTCTTCCAAATTCATCATTATAAATCTGAATCTCCGTTAAGACATGAGCGATTCTTTGCTCTAAAAATAGGGTGGATTTTTGTTTTTTTAGTTTCTTCATTTGCATCAGGGAGTAATTGTTAAATCCAATAATGAAATCCGCTTTTTTTAGCTTAATGGATACCATACAGTCAAATAAAATATCCGACAATAAATTATAGGGAATGTACTGTCCTATTAATGGCATTTTACGCAACGCATAACCCACCATTAGAGGCAATGAAATACGAGTTATATGCTGATCTGGTATGGTTTGGCTGTTAACCTTTTTACCGGTATAGAATGTTTTTAACATCCCGCCTCTTTCTAACGACTCCGCTGTAAACGTAGCATGGAATTTAGATCCCACGGACACTATTCCTTGTTTCAACATTTTACTCACCTATAATTTTTAATATGATTATTCAATTACATTGAAAAAGAGTCGGTAATTGTTCCAAAAAGATATCTCCGACACCATGGATTTATATTGGCTTATTCCATTCTGATTGACCAAACATCCTCCGCTTCCAAATTCATCAATATACCTTTGTAGGGTATTTGCTAGATCATCGGTATCTTCAACTAAAAAAGTGTAACCTAATTCAAACTTATCAATCGTATACCCTAGTTCACCGTGATTTGGACCAATAATAAATTTCCCGTTTGCAACTCCTTCTGTTAACGGACCACTTTGGCCTGTGAATATTTTCCTGTATGGCAACACAACTGCATTCGTCATTCCGAAATAATAGGAAACGGACTCATCTGGTACATATCCCAATTTTAGGATAGTATTATTTTCTAAGAAGCTTCCTTCAATTTGTTTCTCAATAAATGGCCGATCAAAATGCTCCTCTTTTCCAACAATAAATAGCGTAAATGTACGATTACTAACCTTCTTTAACGATTCAATTAACAAGTCGAGTCCTTTATCATAACGCAAGCCGCCAAAGGCCAAAAGAAAAGGCCTCTTTAAATTCTGGATGTTTATCTCCTCATATACTGTAGTTATATCTTTATTCCTTACGTCAACTGAATTATGGAGATTGGGGTAAGGAACAGAAAATATCCTGTTGCTTTTTGTTGTGGGGCCTAACAACTTTAAAACTTTTTCCTTCGTATAATCCCCATGAACAACAACTTTATCTAGAACCTTTCCCTTAATTAGTCCATATAACAGTATTTTCTTAATGGTCTTATTAGGATACCAGTGCAATGTCCCGGTTACCCTGAACCCGAAGAGGTAAATGATTGGCATGATCAGCATAACTAAAACAAGAATACTATCCAGATAAAGCAGATGAATATGTTTTATTTTCTGTCTTTTTGCGATCCATAACATTTGAAATAACAATTCTAAATCGTGAATTAAATGATGTTTTCTTTTAGTCAAAATACTCTTGTATTTGATACCCTCATTATTTAATGAAGACTGTAATTGAGAAGATGCCTTCGTTACAAATAAAACTTCTCTTTCTTTAGAAATCCCCTTAATAAGAGAAAGATCATAACTCGATCGATGACCACTGCTTGTTGTATCAAAAAATAGAATTCTATCCATCTTTCCCTCTATTCCAAGAAACTAATTTCGATAAATTAGTTTACTTATTGTTGCTTCATTGAGTTTTCATATGAAATTCCTTTACATTTACATTAGGTTCTTGTTCTGAATTGAGCCTAAATATTTTTCTTTGAACAAGATATATTGAGAATACAACCAATGGAACAGACACCAATTTAGCCACTCCAGTTCCAATGTCCCCCATATGCGGAATTAGAAAATATAATAAGATTAAGGCCGATAGCGAGGTAGTTAGTGAAATTACCGTATTTATTTTTACGTATCCGGTACCGTTCAAACAATAATAAGGAATAATACCAAAAGCTCCAATCGAAGTTGACACAGCTAGTACTCGAAATAATTTTACGTGTTGATGTGCAAACTCACTGTTGATCCAAATCGATAATATCGGACTTGCGAATATATAAGCTACGGAGAATGATAAAACAATGAATATAGACTTATATAAAAAAGCTTTTGAATACACTTCTCGGATTTTCGCTAAATTTCTACTTTCATAGAGTGAACTAAATTTGGGTAAAAGAAACGCTGCTGCTGCAGTTGGTATTTCATGAATCTTTACAACTAGTTGCATGCAAACCGAATAATATCCAAGAACAGCTGGGCCGAGCAAAAATCCTATAACAAGTTTATCTGCTTGGGCATTCAAGGCGCTAATAATCAGTTGAAACCAGGAATAAATTCCATAACTAAAAATTTTTTTGAAAATAATCTTGTTAAACAGATAAGGTTTGAAAGAAAGGTTTGAGTTTATTTTTTTTGCTATACAAATATTGAAAAAAAGAAATAATACAGTGAATATAAACATAGATATAACGAGAATTTTAATATCTTTATAAAACAGAGCCAATACCGTGAAAGTTATTGATGTAATCAAATTGAATGCGATATTAACTTTACTATTAATATCATATCGTTGTTTTGCCATGTACGAACCGGACACAACACTATTGATAATTCTTATACCTACGATACCACCAACTAAATAGGTTACTGACATTATTTCCGTCATCCCTGTGCTGCCAAAAAAAAGTGGAAATAGATAGCCTCCAAACAAGAAAGTAAATAAATTAACAGTTATTGCTAGAATAACTGAACATGTTATGGATATTGAAAACAACTGGTTAAACATTGCATTGTTTGCCGTAGCCTCGTATTCAGATCCAATCTTAATAAATGCGTTCCCTAATCCGAAATTAGACACACCCAATACATTAATTAGTGAATTAATTAGAACCCAGATACCATAATTCGAGCTTCCCAAATTGGATAACAACATCGGGGTGGATATAACTAGTATCATTGGAGTAATGACATAAGATAAGACGCTGTAGAGCACATTTTTACTATCACTGTTTTTAGTAAAAGAGACAAACTTTGTTTTTAGCTTCATTAAAGATGCTCCACTCTATTAGGAAGATATTCTGAAGCAATTAAATAAAGCAGGACTGCAGACAGCCCCGCTTATTTATAATGACTTATTTTAAATAGGAAGCACAGATTCCCTATAATTTGTCTGTGCCTGAACTCTCCTCAAATCCTCATCAACCATCATCTGAATCAACTGTTTAAAGCCTACTTCCAGTTGCCAACCCAGCTTTTCCTTGGCCTTCGAACAATCGCCCAGCAATAGATCCACTTCTGCGGGGCGAACAAATTCGGGATCAATTACGACGTAATCTCTGTAATCCAAACCAACGTAAGAAAAAGCTACTTCGAGAAGCTCCTTAACGCTGTGCATTTCGCCTGTAGAAATAACATAGTCATCCGGCTCGTCTTGCTGCAGCATCAGCCACATGGCCTTCACATAATCCCCGGCAAATCCCCAGTCCCGAAGAGAATCGAGATTCCCCATTCTCAGCTCATGCTCCAGACCCAGCTTAATTCTGGCTACACCGTCCGTTACTTTTCTGGTCACAAACTCAAGTCCGCGCCGCGGGGACTCGTGATTAAATAGGATTCCGGAACAAGCAAACATATTAAAGCTTTCACGATAGTTGACCGTGATCCAATGTCCATATACTTTCGCAACGCCGTAAGGGCTTCGCGGATAGAATGGAGTCGTTTCCTTTTGCGGTGTTTCGACGACCTTTCCAAACATTTCGGAGCTGGAAGCCTGGTAGACTTTAGCCTGCGGCTTTATAATGCGCACAGCTTCCAACATGTTGGTTACCGAAATCGCGGTCATTTGTCCTGTTGCCAAAGGCTGGGGCCAGGATGCGGCAACAAACGATTGGGCAGCGAGGTTATATACCTCGTCAGGATCGGATAAGCGTACCGCTTCAATCAAGGAAGCCAAGTCCGTCAGGTCCCCGGAAATCCATTTAATCTGGTCTTTGATGTGTTGAATATTTTCGTAGTTTGGCGTGCTCGTCCGTCTCCGCAGTCCAAACACTTCATAGCCTTTTGCCAACAATAGCTCCGCCAAATAGGAACCGTCTTGTCCTGTAACCCCTGTAATCAGCGCTCTTTTCATATTATCCTCCGATATTCTCTATACTTGTTTGATTAAAAGGTCGTCCCGGTAAGCCTTATAAACCGATTCCAGACCTTCCTGAAGTGTAACTTTGGCTTTCCAGCCGAGCTTGTTGATTTTCGTAACGTCTACCAGTTTTCTAGGGGTACCATCCGGCACAGTCGAGTTGAACACAATCTCCCCTTCATAACCAACCACCGACTGGATGAGCTCTGCCAGTTCCCTGATTGAAATATCCTGACCAACGCCGACGTTAATAATGTCGCTGTCATCATACTGATCCATAAGGAACAAACAGGCTTCAGCTAAATCATCCGAATGGAGGAACTCCCGTCTGGGGTTTCCAGTCCCCCATACCTCGACCGAGCTGAGATGGTTTTGCTTCGCCTCATGGAATTTGCGGATTAATGCCGGCAGAACATGGGACGTTTGTAAGTCAAAATTGTCGTTAGGGCCGTACATATTTGTCGGCATCACCGATATGTAATTCGTTCCGTATTGGCGGTTGTACGACTGGCACATGTTGATGCCTGCAATTTTGGCAATGGCATAGGGCTGATTGGTCGGTTCAAGCTCACCGGTGAGCAAGTATTCTTCCTTTAGCGGTTGCGGGGCAAACTTCGGATAGATACAGGTGGAACCAAGGAATAACAGCTTCTTCACTTGGTTTTGGTACGCAGCGTCAATGACATTCGTTTGGATGAGTAAATTATCCCTGATGAAATCCGCCGGGTAATCATTGTTCGCCGTAATCCCCCCAACCTTGGCAGCCGCTAAAAAAACGTATTCGATCTGTTCCTGTTCAAAAAAACGATCGACCTCGGCCTTATTTCTCAAATCCAGTTCCGTGCTTGTGCGGGTAATTAAATGGTGGAACCCCCGCTGTTGGAGAGCCCGCAGAATCGCAGACCCCACTAATCCTCGATGTCCAGCCACATAAATTCTCGAATTCAAATCCATAAACCATCAGCTCCTGCCCGATCTTTAATAAGCATTCTTTGAACCAGCAAACATCCGGATCGTCATAAAAATAATCTTCCAATCCATCATCACGCCGCGCTGCTCGATATACCGCAAATCCAGCTCCACCATCTCGCTGAAGCTCAGCTCGTTTCGTCCGCTCACCTGCCAGAGGCCGGTGCACCCGGGGATGACCCTCAAGCGCAGCTTATCGTAGCTGCTGTATTCCGCGACCTCCCGCGGAAGGGCCGGCCGGGGGCCGACAAGCGACATGTCACCGCGCACAACGTTCCAGAGCTGCGGCAGCTCGTCGATGCTCGTTTTGCGTATGAAGGCGCCCACCCGGGTGATGCGCGGGTCCTTTTTCATTTTGAACATGGCGCCGCTGATTTCGTTTTGCTCCAGAAGTCCATCCAGCAGCTCCTCGGCATTGGATACCATAGAGCGGAACTTGTACATCCGGAACGGCTTTTCTTCTTTACCGACACGGGTTTGTCCAAAAAAAACGGACCCTTTCGGGTCCTCCAGTTTAATCAGAATCGCAACGATCAGAAACAGCGGTGAGAGCACGACAAGGCCGATCAGCGCAAGGACGATATCCGTCGCTCTTTTAAACGCTTGATAAATGACCCGGGGATTGTCGTTCTCCAGAACATATGGCGAGTACGCCGGCGTACCCTCGAATGCGACATCCGACTCGTTTCTTTGCGGTGTGGGAGAGATCACCACCTATCACCTCACTAGCGATTTATTTTGCCGAGCTGTTCCCGCTCGAGAATATGCTCCATCCCCTGCAGCAGCGGGGTGCGCAGTTCTTCGTACTGCAGCGCAAAATCCAGTGTCGTCATGATGAAGCCCAGCTTCTCGCCGACATCGTAACGCGTGCCTTCGAAATCGTAAGCATAGACACCCTGGCTCTCGTTCAGCTTCTGAATGGCGTCGGTCAGCTGAATTTCCCCGCCGGCTCCCTCTTCCTGCAGCCCCAGGTAGCTGAAAATTTCCGGCGTCAGAACATACCTGCCCATAATGGCCAGGTTCGACGGAGCCTGTCCTGCCGGCGGTTTCTCCACAAAATAGCTCACTTCGTGCAAACGTCCGAACTTCTCCAAAGGCGCAACCACCCCATACCGGTGCGTCTGTTCGCTCGGAACGGTCTGCACGCCGATGACGGACTTTTCAACTTGCTCGTACTGCTCCACCAACTGGCGGATGCAGGGCACCTCGGACTGTACGATGTCATCCCCAAGCAGCACTGCAAAGGGCTCATTGCCAATAAAGTTGCGGGCGCACCACACGGCATGCCCCAGCCCTTTGGCTTCCTTCTGGCGTATGTAGTGAATCTCCACGTTGGAGGACCGGCGGACTTCGTCCAAAAGGTCAAACTTCCCCTTGCTGAACAGATTGTTCTCCAGCTCAAACGCATGATCGAAATGGTCCTCGATGGAGCGCTTGCCTTTGCCGGTCACGATAATAATGTCCTCGATTCCGGACGCCACCGCTTCTTCTACGATGTACTGAATCGTCGGCTTGTCGACGATCGGCAGCATTTCCTTCGGCATCGCTTTGGTCGCGGGTAAGAACCGGGTTCCAAGCCCCGCTGCGGGAATAATCGCTTTTTTCACTTTCCTCATCTCATTCACTACCCATCTTTTATATTTTTCTTTGTACCCCAGATGCATGCTGTGTATGTAGAAAACCTAGCTATATGCTCTTCGCAAACAGGGAAAAGACCATAGCTCCATTTTCTAAAAAACAGGGCATTCAACCCGTCCTCACATCACACCCTCGACAATGAATGTCTAAGGTCCATAGGACCCACAGCGTGACCGAGTGCCTCCAGTGATAAAGGTGCAGTAGGCATTACCTTCTTGAAAAACAAGTCTTTATTGAGCCTGCATACCGTAATGGTCCGCAGCAAATGCCTGCTGGTCGCGGCTGCTCCGGTTAAGCACCAGCCCCAGCATGTTGGCCTTCACATGATCCAGCTGTTCCTTGGCCGCCCTCAGGTGGCTCCGTTTGACCTTGCCTGCGGCAACCACCATGATGACGCCGTCGCATAACGCACTCGTAATGACACCGTCCGACACCGCAAGCACCGGCGGCGTATCGATGAGGATAACGTCGTACTCCTGCCGAAGCTGCACCAGCATGTCCCGCATGGCGGCCGAGTCCATCAGCTCCGCCGGATTGGCTGGCACGGGCCCGGCCGTCAGCAGGGATAAATGGTTGATGCCCGTCTCCTGAACGGCCTGCTGCACCAGCACGTCCCCGGCCAGTACCGTACTCCAACCCGTGCCGGTTGGAAAGGGAATAGATGTCATGCAGCGCTGGCTTACGCATGTCCGCGTCAATCAGCAGCACCTTCCGGCCTTCCATTGCGTAGGTCACCGCCAAATTGCTGACCGTTGTCGTTTTGCCTTCGGAAGAACGCGTCGATGTGACCATGATGACCTGATGCGCCGCGTCTTTGGGGGAAAAATGAATTTTGGTCCGGAGCAGCCGGTATGCCTCGGATACCCGGGAGGTTGGATTCCCGGATACGACCAGGGCTTCTTTATTGATTGAGCGTCGCATACTTGCCTTCACCTACTTTTTGATTTGGTATACTCGTGCCGCTTCGGGTTTTCAAATCCGCCCGGTTCATTTCGCTGATGACCGCAAGCACTGGCATGTCCAAAATTTCCGCAGCCTCGGCCTCCGTTCTCACCGTATCGTCCAGATAGTCAAGCAGGAAAACCAGTCCGATGGCGAGCATCAGGGAAACGACAAAGCTGATCAGCATGTTCATGACCGGGTTAATGTTGATCGGTCCAGGGGAGGCCTTGGTGTCGGCTTCGCTAAGAATCGTAATGTTGTCCACGTTCATAATGCGGGGAATCTGTTCCTTAAACACCATGGAGACGGCATTAACGATTTTGGCCGCCCGGGTATAGGACGGGTCCTGATACACCAGGTTCATGACCTGCGAATCATTGGCTGAAGTGACCGAGATCATCGCTGCAAGTTCACCGGGCGATGCTTTCAGATCGGGATATTTTTGCACGACTTTGTTCATAATGGCGGACGACTTGATGATTTCTTTATAGGAGTTAATGAGGAAAATGCTGGTCTGGATCGTTCCGGCATTGAGGCTGGCCCCGCCGTCCGCGGAGGCGGATTGGTTTACGATCAGTTTGGCGTTGGCCTCATAGACCGGCGTCGTGAGGTAGAGGCTTTTGACTCCGGTAGCCGCAACGGCAATAACGACAATCGCCGCGATTAACCACCACTTTTTTACAATGATTCGAAAATACTGTTTAAGCTCCATAAACACGCTACCCCCGCTAATCATTTTTCAACTGCAGTTGTGGGTCACACCTTACCGATACAGTATGTATTATTCATCCTACACTTTAAGATACAAAATGTATCATGTCAAGCAAATGACTCTAATTTTTTTCGAAAAGCGACATGATTATGCAGCGAAAAACCGCTTTCATCCGCATTTCCATGCATATTCAGACAGTTAAAATCCGCATTCCCTTTCCGGGCGTTAAAAAAATTGACGGCCAGCAAACTTGAAATCCGAAAAATGCTGCTATATACTTGCCGAAAAAAGTTACAACTTGTATCGCAAACACGCCTTCTCTCACCTCAGAACGAACACATATATAATGGAAGCGCTTTAAATGAAGGAGGAATTATGCGCATTTTTCTCACCGTGACGTGGGCGGTCTGCCTGTTCGTCTTTACTTGTTCTTTCGATTTCAACGCCCTTCTCCACCATCACCAAGCGGATTTCCGGCTGAACCCCTCACCCGATTGGAGTGAGCTGCTCAAGCTTGATTTACAGTGGTCGAGCGAGGCCTGGATCAACCGAAAAATCGGGCATTTTATCGGTTTCTTTCTATTGGAACTGCTCTTGTCCAATTTGCGCGGCTCGAAGCTTGCCGTCATGACGGCGATCTTGTACGCAGCGTTAACTGAGGTTCTTCAGCTGTATTTTTTTCGAAGCGGACGGATTTACGACATCGTGAACGATACGTTCGGCATCCTCTGCGCCTACCTGTTCTGCCTTATGCTCCAGGCTTATATCAAGCGGACAAACCGTGCCAGAACGGCAGCACGGCCTCCGCGTTCAGCTCTCCCATCCGACAAAAAGCAAACCAGGTAAACTTTCCTCATCCAAATTCACTAAATTTCGCACGTTGAAAAAATATGTTGATACAATATGTATACATGTAGTATGATACAGAAGAACTAGATACATATTGTCGCAAATTGTTTGGACGGTACATAACGGAGGAAGATGTCATGAGCGCAATTGCGGGGATTTACCGGTTTAGCCAAGACCCCTTAGACGTCAGCGCCGGAGCGCCCATTATGGAGTCACTGAAACGGTATCCGGCAGACCGGAGTTCGGTATGGCAGCTGGGCCATGTGTGGTTCGGTTGTCACGCCCAGTGGATCACGCAGCAGTCTGCCCACGAATTGTTGCCCTTCTATTGCGCAGAACGCAGGCTGGCCATTACCGCCGACGCCATCATCGATAACCGGCATGAGCTGATGGATGGGCTGCAGGTCCCTCCCCGTGCAAGACAAGCCATGACGGACGGGGAAATTCTGCTGCTCGCTTACGAAAAATGGGGAGAGTCGATGCCGGAGCGTTTAGTCGGCGACTTTGCTTTTATGATCTGGGACGGGAACAAGCAGATGCTGTTCGGAGCCCGGGATTTCTCCGGCGCGCGAACGCTCTATTATCACCGGAACGGGGAACAACTGGCCTTCTGTACGGCCATTCGCCCGCTGTTATCCCTGCCGTATGTTCACCAGGAGCTGAACGAACCTTGGCTGGCCGAGTTTCTGGCCATCAGCGGGGTTTTTGAGCCGCCGGACTTATCTACAACGGTTTACCGGCATATCGAGCAGCTGCCGCCTTCGCATACGCTCACGGTCCGCAGCCGCCAGGTGTCCGTCTCCAGATACTACAGCTTGACGGAGACCTCCCCCCTGCAGCTTAAGACTTCCGAAGAATATCAGGAAGCTTTCCGCGACGTGTTTAACCGGGCCGTTACCTCAAGGCTGCAGCGGACAAGCCGGATGGTGGGGGCTCATTTAAGCGGGGGACTGGATTCCGGATCGGTTGCCGGTTTTGCGGCCAAAGCGCTGGAGCGTGATCACAGGAAACTGCATACGTTCAGCTACGTTCCCGAAGACGGCTTCGAGGATTGGACGCCCAAGCGGAGACTGGCCGACGAAAGGCCGCTCATCCGTCAGACCGTCCAGCATGCGGGCAACATCGAGGACAGCTACCTCAGCTTTAACGGCCGCAGCCCGTTTACGGATATCGACCACTGGCTGGATATTATGGAGACACCCTACAAATTTTTCGAAAATTCATTCTGGCTTAGAGGAATTTACGAACAGGCGCATGAGCGCGGGGTGGGCATTCTGCTGAATGGTGCAAGAGGAAATTACAGCATCTCCTGGGGCAACGCCTTGGACTATTATGCCAAACTGATGAAGAAAATGGCGTGGGTCCGCCTGCGCGAGGAGATTAACCAATACAGTATGAACATTGGCGTAGGACGCAAACGCATCATAGCCGAGCTCTGCAAGCAGGCTTTTCCGCTTCTGAAACGCAGGCATGCCGCCTCATCCGCCAATGAATTTCCGCAGCTGGTTAACCCGGAATTCGCCAGACAGGCCGGCGTTTACGACAAGCTGACGGACAGGCAGTTCACCGAAATCGGATCGGGCGAAGACCTTCCCTCCGACCCGGTGGAGGCGAGAAAGTATCATTTTGACAGCTATAACGTATGGAGCACGACAGGAACGAGCGTCAGTAAGCTGTCGCTGCAGTATCCCCTCTGGGCGCATGATCCGACCAACGACCTACGCGTCATCCGGTTCTGCCTGTCGGTACCGATGGAGCAGTATGTGCAGAACGGACTCGACCGCGCGTTGATCAGACGCTCTGCCCAAGGCTACCTTCCCGACAACGTCCGGCTGAATCAGCGGCTCAAGGGGATCCAGGCGGCCGACATCCTCCACCGGATGGCTCCGCACTGGGAGCAAATGATCCGGGAGCTGGACCAACTGTGCCGGGATTCCCGCATGCAGCAGGTGCTGAACATTTCTGTCGTACGCGAAGCGCTTGACGAAGCCAGAAACGGGATGCACCCAAGCCAGGCCTACAGCCCGGCCATCAAGGTGCTGATGCGAAGCTTAATCGTGTACCGCTTTCTGGAGCGAAACTTTTGAAAGGAGGTGAAATCGATGAAAAAAGAATGGACTACACCTGAACTGGAAGTATTGGAAGTCAGCATGACGATGGCTGGCCCCGGAAAAGGCAAACCGGACTCTTTCCAACCGGACCCGGATGATCCTGTCTTCTACAGCTAATTCCAATTCATAACCGAGTGATCAGGAGCAGCCCTTGGTCCCAATGATATGGGGTAAGGGCTGTTCTTATATCCACATTCTTCTGACGAAGCGGAGAAAATATATGATCAAACCAGCGATATATACAGCCTTCGGGCTTAGGATAGAAAGTGAAATCCCGCTGCCCGAGCTCCGGCCGGCCTTGCATTTCGGCCAAGATATCCAAGTGCGGATCGGCTTCGCCGACCTTGACGATGCCTGGGCACAGCGGGAAACACCCGTCAACAAATTCGCCGTAAGCGAGCAGCAGGTGATGTTCCGGATTCCGAAGCTGGCCGTGTTCAGCGCAGAGAACGGAACCGACATTTACGTCTCGCCTGAGGCAGAAGCGGACGAGGATCAGATCCGGCTGTATGTCCTCGGTACCTGCATGGGTGCTATTCTGATGCAGAGAAGGATTTTGCCACTGCACGGAAGCGCCGTCGTCATGAACGGCAAGGCTTACGCCCTGGTCGGCCACTCCGGACACGGCAAGTCTACGCTGGCATCCGCCCTGCTGCAGCAGGGATGCCAGCTGCTGACCGACGATGTCATCGCCGTTACGATGGATTCGGAGCAGCTTCCGCTTGTTGCCCCTGCCTATCCACAGCAGAAGCTTTGGCAGGACAGCCTTGACACGTTTGGCATGGACGCGGGCGGTCTCCGTCCTCTGTTCGACCGGGAAACGAAGTATGCGGTCCCCGTTCTCTCCAAGTTTGCATCCGAACCGATTCCGCTGGCCGGCGTGTTCGAATTGGTCAAAACGGACTGCGAGCAGCCCGAGATCCGGGAAATCGGGGGCTTGGAGCGCCTGCCCCTTCTTTACCGCCATACGTACCGCAGCTCTCTCCTCGCGGAGAGCGGTCTAACCCCGTGGCATTTTGAATGCACAACCCGCCTGTCGGGATCCGTGAATATGTATCAGCTGCAGCGTCCCCTGGATCAGCCTACGATCGGCAGATTGACCGAGATGGTTCTGGATGTTATTCGAGGCTGAGCAATCCAAATTCATACCGGGTATCGCCATCGCCGATTCATGACCAAGCCCTTTTTCCCTACTCCCGGGAGCAGGGCTTTTTTGTTGCTGCAGGAATGCAATCATCCCCTCTTTCAACTGATTTGCTGTACCATCCCTGCTGAGGCTCTTCAAATAAATCCTCCATGACCCCATTGACACGTTACTATAAAGTAACATATATTATATGTGACTAATTGGTAACGCATTTGAAAGGAGTGTACTTTATAATGAAACTAAATATGAACATGACTATGGAACACCCATTTTATGATATTGCTGTAATCGGCGGCGGGCTGACCGGTCTGACCGCAGCGATTTATGCAGCTCGGTCCGGGCGATCCGTCATACTGCTTGAAAAAGACAGCCGCCTAGGCGGCCTGGCCCAAACCGCCAGAATCGGTGGAGCCTTGTTTAATTACGGCCCCCGCGCCATGTACGAAGGAAGCGCTGCGCTGCGGATTTTGGAAGAGCTCGGCTGCAAACCTTCCTTGGGCAGCGGGACGAAAAATGCCATGTACGGCATTCTGGACGGGAAACTCATCCATGCCGCCCAGGAGCTAAGTCCCGAGGAGCAGACGGAATGGAGTACGCTCATGGGAAGCCTGAACCGGATCGATCCGGAACCGATCCGCTCGATCAGCATGAAAGAATGGACACTGGGGAATGTCCGTTCCGACCGCGTCCGCCAGTTCTTTTACGCCATGTGCAGACAGTGGGCCTACGATGACGACATGGAGCGGTTAAGCGCAGGCTACGTTTTGGAACAAGGACAGCTCGCCAGCCAAGGCGTCCGGTATGTGCTTGGGGGCTGGCAGACGGTCATCGACAGCCTTCAGCGGGAAGCCGTCCGGGCCGGCGTTGTCATTGCCGCAGGTGCCGAAGCTGCCCAAGTTGTGCATGAGCAGGGAACAGTCACCGGTATCCTTCTGTCCGAAGGGACCCTCCTTAGAACAGGCAGCATCATCGCCGCGGCCGGACCGCATGCGGTCAGCAAATGGCTCAAGGGTTCCGGCTTGCACAGCCGTTCGCTGGAAGTCTGGAAGGAGCAGTCTCACCCGCTGTACGTTTCCTGCCTGGACGTCGCTTTGAAACAGGTGCCCCATCCGGATCGGGCGTTTGTTCTCGGACTGGATGAGCCGTTTTATTATTCGAACCATTCGGCAGCGATCCCACTTACAGACGACGGTTCCCAGGTGATCCATGTGATGACATACCACGGCTCCAGTCCTGCCGGTGATTCCGAGCTGGTCCTGCGGCGCCTGAAGGAAAGGCTTGAGGCCATTCAGCCGGGCTGGGAGCAGGCGACCGCCGCCGTCCGTTTCTCCCCGAATCTGCTTGCCGCTCATACTTCCCGGCCTGCGCTGCGAAGTGGGGATGCTCCCGCACCGGGACCGGCCGTTCCGGAAATTCGCGGGCTGTACGTCGCCGGCGACTGGGTGGGCCGCGAAGGGCGCCTTGCCGATACCGCGATGACGAGCGCCAAGCTCGCCGGTCTGACGGCCGCAGGCATAGATTGACGCGCCATGTAATAGTAAAAAGGACCTCCCCGAAGGAAGGTCCTTTTTATTGTGGTTCATCTATCGTATCGACTGATTAAGAGTTGTCTCTTTGACGGGCCCGGGCCTCTCCGCCCTTGCGGCCGGCTTCCTCACGGCTCATTTTGCCGTCCCTGCCATCGCTATCGCTTCTCGCTTCTCCGCCTTGCCGGCCGATTTCCTGATAAAATTCGCGGTCATGCGAGTCTGATGTCGCCTCGCCGCCCTTACGGCCGATTTCCTCATAGAACTCACGGCCATGGGAATCTGCCGTCGCTTCGCCGCCTTTTCTGCCGATTTCTTGATAAAATTCCTTGTCATGCGTTTTGGCGGTTTGCTCGCCACCCATACGTCCGGCTTCTTCGACGGTCATCTTACGGTTATCTTTGTTATTTGCCATTTCGAATCACTCCTTCTAGGGTTTTGAGTGTTGCGCTTGCATTCATTACTTACCCGTGCCCCTGGATATGAAACATCGTATTTGTGCATAGATGGGTAATAACGATATGTAGCCCCTGCCCAAACCGCCGAGAGGAGAGAACCATGAAAAACCGCAGCATACTGGAGCAAACGAGCCATCGTCCGATACCTATGCCAGACGGGCCTTGGGTCATGAAGCAGGGTTGGAACGACCTGCTTTTCGCCCATTGGCCGGTAGAAGAACACAGCCTGCTTCCCCATATTCCCCCCGGCCTTGAACTTGAGCGATGGGAAGGAAGGCCGTGGATCAGCGTCGCCCCGTTTCTGCTGGATCCGCTCCGCTTGCGGGGTATGCCGCCCGTACCGGGGACCCGGAAGTTCCTGGAGCTGAACGTTAGAACGTACGTGAACTGCAGCGGCAAACCCGGCATTTGGTTTTTGACGCTGGAAGCGTCGAATCCGATTGCGGTCGCGGGGGCCCACATGCTGGCCCGCCTGCCCTACCGCTACGCCCGAATGCAAAAGAGCCACCAAGAGGGATTCATCCATTATGTCAGCGAAAGGGATCGCGGGCATGGAGAGTCCCCGGCGGTATGGAAAAGCCGGTATCGCGCGGTAAACCCGAAGGTCTATCATGCCGAGCCCGGGACCCTCGTCCATTGGCTGACTGAGCGGTATTGTCTGTATTCTGCGGGATCCGACGGTGAGCTCCGAATCGGGGAGATTCACCACCTTCCCTGGCCGCTCCAGGAGGCCGGACTGTGGATCGAGGAAAACAGCCTGACGACCTCGTTCGGCTTGGTCCACGACCCGGAGCCGGCGCTGCTGACGTATACCCCGCGGCTGGAGGTGCTGCTGTGGCCCGTGCTGAAAATATAAATGGCCCTTAACAGTGAGTACGAGAATAGGAGCCAGTAAAAACAAAGAGGCACTCGGACTGACCGCAGCATTGCGATATGAAGAATATCGCAATGCTGTAATGCGCTGTGCCGTAATGCGGAAAACCGTATTGTGCATTACAGTACAGTACATTACTTTAATGTGCATTACCATATTGCGCATTACTATATTTCATATTACTATATTTTACATTACCGTATTGTGCACTATCGTTACCACAATTACTACAATTCAGAAATTACAGCAATATCGCAATCCACCTTGGCGCAAATCCAAAAGGCAGAGAATCCTCTCAGAGAGGACGCTCTGCCTTTTCCTGCAAACTCTAGCGGTCGGATGCTTAAACATTGTGCCTATAGCGTATGCCCGATGGCGCGTCGAAACTCTTCGAGTGCCTGTCGGACCGCATGGGGCGTATCCAGCGTCAGAACGCTGTCGGCCAGCGAGCGGCAGGCTTCCCGGTCGAGAGCCGACAGTTCTTTTTTGATAACGCCCAGCCTGCCAGCCTCCATGCTCCATTCGTCCAAGCCGAGCCCCAGCAGCAGCGGAGCGGCCAGCGGATCGCCGGCCATCCCGCCGCACATGCCGGTCCATTTGCCCGCCCGATGGGAAGCTTCGATGACCTGACGGATCAGCTGCAGCACCGCCGGGTGGAAATAATCGTACAAGTATGCGACCTTATCGTTCATCCGGTCCACAGCCAGCGTGTACTGAACCAGGTCGTTCGTACCGATGCTGAAGAAATCGACCTCACAGGCAAACGCCCCTGCCATGACGGCCGCCGACGGCACCTCGACCATGATTCCCGCCTCGATCCGCTCGTCGAATGCCGCCCCGCTGCGCCTCAGTTCTTCCTTCGCCTCCTCCAGCACGCCCTTGGCTTCCCGCCACTCCTGCAGCCCGGAAATCATCGGGAACATCACCTTGACGTTGCTGAAGGCGCTGGCCCGCAGCACCGCGCGCAGCTGAACCTTCAGGAGATCCTGCCTGCCCAGGCCGATCCGGATCGCCCGATAGCCGAGGAACGGATTGTCCTCCCGCGGCAGATCCAGATACGGCAGCGCCTTATCACCGCCGATGTCCATCGTGCGGATGATCACCGGGCGGCCATCCATGGCGGCCGCCGCCTCCCGGTACGCACGGAACTGCTCCTCCTCGCCCGGCATGGCCGGGGCGTTCATGAACAGAAACTCCGTGCGGAACAGCCCCACGCCGCCGGCGCCCTGCTCGGCGGCGGCTTTCGCTTCGGCGGCCGTCCCGATGTTGGCCGCCAGCTCCACGCGCGTCCCGTCAGCGGTCACCGCCGGACGCGCGGCGTAACGGGCGAGCGCGGCGCGCTCCCGCTCGCCCTCCTCCATCCGGAGGCGGCTCTGCTCCGCCTCCGCCTCGCTGGGCCGGACGATGCAGCGTCCGGCCGCCCCGTCGACGGCGATCAGATCGCCGTCCGCGATGCCGTCGATGGCGCTGCCGGCGCCGACGACGGCGGCAATGCCGAGCGAGCGCGCCAGGATCGCCGTGTGCGACGTCGCACCGCCGGCGCGGGTGATCAGCCCCACCACCCGCTCCGGGTCCAGCTGGATCGTGTCCGACGGCGCCAAGTCGTCCGCCACGAGGATGACCCGCTCCGTGATCGCGGATAACCCGCGGTCCTCTTTTGCCGCCAACGCATCCAGCAGGCGTCCGCCAATGTCGCGGATATCCGCGGCCCGCTCCTTCATATAGTCGCTGCTCATGGCCTCGAACACGCCGGCTACCTGTTCCACGATGCCGGCAACAGCCTGCTCCGCAGGCACGCGCTTCTCCTGCACCCAGGCCTCCATCTTCGGATAGAAGGCCGGGTCATCCAGCAGCCTGCGCTGACCCGTCACGATCCCGGCCTGGTCTTCGCCGAGCGTCTCCGCTGCCTTTGCCGCCAGCTCCTCCAGCTGCCGGGCACACCGGCGCTTCGCCTCTCCCAGCCTGGAGAGCTCAGCCCGAATCGCCTCCGGGCCGCCGGGAAGCTCCGTGGGAGCCGGTGCACCGCCTGCCTCTTTCCGCCGGTAGATGAAGGCCGGCGCGATCCGTACCCCTTCCGACACGCCAATGCCTTGAAGATACAGCGTGTCCATCAGTCCTCACCGAACTTGCCGTCCACGAGCTCCGCCAAAGCGCGGACCGCTTCTTCGTCTCCCGGTCCGGCGGCTTCGATCGTTACGACCGATCCTGCTTCGAGCCCAAGCGTCATCAGCTCCAGCATGCTTTTGCCGTCGGCCCGGCGTCCATCCTCCGTTACGACCGCCACCTGCGCTTCATATTGTCCCGCCCGGTCCGAGAACTGCTGAGCCGGCCGCACATGAAAGCCCTGTTTATTCCGTATGGTCACCGTTTGTGTAATCATGTTGCTCCTCCCCTTTATGAAGCCGGTCACGCCAGCAGCGCGATCCGGCCCTTATAAGCTTCGATCAATGCCTCGTTATGCGCGTCGGCCCCGTCGATGTTGCCGCTCAAAAATACCGGCGGCGTAAGCCCCTTGTCGAACATGATCCCGATCGCCTCCGCGAATACGGCGTTCAGAATCGCCGCGCCGATCACCGTTGAACTGGGCGCAAAGGCGACCTCCATGCCTGGATACCGAAGCACCGCATCCCCTTTAACGGAGAAGTTGTCGATGACCAGATCGACGGCGTCGACCAGATGCCGGCCGCTCTCATGGCGGGATGGTTGGCTCTTGGAATACGCCAGGGAAGTTATGCCGATGGTAAAGGCGCCTTTCTGCCCGGCCATTAACGCAACATCCACCGGTACCGGATTACGCCCGGAGGTAGACAGCACGAATACCACTTCGCCTTCACGGATATCCTGCTCATCCATGAAGTCTGCCGCAAGGCCGTTCTGCCGCTCCAGCTCGGATGAGCGCACTGCGCCTTCGTGCAGCATCAGCTTCTCCACGAAGATGGGGCGGATGGGGGCAAGCCCTCCGGCCCGATAGAACACTTCTTCGGTGAGGATATGCGAATGCCCGCAGCCGAATAAATGGATGATGCCACCCTGCTCTATGCAATCCGCGACCTTGACGGCAGCACTCCGGATCTCCTCTGCCTGCTTCGTCCGTACCTTATGCAGCAGCTCGCCGATAATGTTGAAATACGCGTTCATCAGCATAATTCCTCCCCCTTCGCTTCAAAATCCAGCTTCCTTCTGGCCTGCAGCACCATGTCCGCCATCGCGTCCAGGCTGCGTTCGATGATCTTTTCCCCTTTCGCCCGGCTTGCCCGGGTGGCGTCGCCCAGCACCGCCGAAGACGTCATCTCTTCCCAAGGCGTGGGGGTGCAGTCTGCGTCGGCAGGGATATGCGGTTTCCCGTCGATCGCACGGTCCATGTCCACATGCTCTTCAGCCAAATACAGCATGTAGGACGTTTCGATTTCGTCGGCATGCATGTAGGTGCCATGAGCCGCAGGCGTTTCCCGGACTTCTGCGGTCACTTCCTTCGTTCCGGGATAGAAGAAATAGAATACCTTCAGGTCCGGCACCCGTTCATACAGCACCCTTGCGGCCTCCTTCAGGGCGACGGCATTTCCCAAATGGCCGTTGACCATGGCCAGAATGCGGAAGCCTTGGTTGTGCAGGCTTTCCCCGATATCGGCAAGGAGCCCAATCAGCGCCTCGTTAGACACATTTATGCTCCCCGGAAAATGACGCAGGCTCCACACCTGCCCGTAAGGCAGCGTCGGCAGCACGAATCCGCCGGTGCGCGCAGCCAGTTTGTCCGCGAGCCGTTCGGCAAGCAGATTGTCCGTGCCGAGGGGAAGATGCGGGCCGTGCGCTTCCACGGCGCCAACCGGCAGTATGGCCGTACGGTGCCGGCGGATCTTGTCCATGACGTCAGCCGAGTTTTCATGCTCGAATTTCATGACCCTGCCCCCTTACTTTTTGAATGTAAAGCAGCGGGCCGGGTTGGTGACAAAAAACTTCTCGATCAGCTTTTTGCCGTCAAGCCCTGCATGATCCGCCTCGTCGATGAATCGGGGCACCCATTTGGCAATGATATATTCCAGCCCCAGTCCATGATCGTAATGCTTGTAGTAGGTTTTGCGGGCGGTGTCCCCGCTGATCAGGATTTGGTCTTCGTACCCTTTGCGGACGAGATTCAGAATCAGCGCGATCCGCGTGCTTTCAGGCGCGTATTTGATCTTGCCGATGCCGTCAAAGCTAAGGAATGCGCCGGTTGCGGCGATTTGCTCGTGGTAATACGGATCCGGATTCCGGTCCATGTGTCCAAGGCTCAAATAAGACAGGTTTACGCCTTCGCTTCTCAAGAGCTCAATCTGCTCCAGCGCCATCGTGCCGACTTCCGTATGGGAGTGGACGGGAGCTTTCGTTTCGTGATGCGCCCTTGCCACGGCCCGCAGCGTCTTTTCCTCCAAAGGCGTGATCCGGTTGTAGCCCGTTCCGAACTTGACCTGGCCTGCCTTGAACGGCGTCCCTTCCAGCCCTTCCTCGACCTCGCGAATGACGAAATCGGCCAGCTCGTTGATCGTCTTCGCCTCAATCCACTGGGCGTAAGTATCATAGGGCCCGATAAGGGGCTTCAGCTCTTCCTTGATGCCCGCGTCCCACAAAAAGCTTTTGTTGAATCCGGCCGTCCCGACGATCCGGATGCCCGTCTCGCGGGCAATCTCCTCTACGGCATGAACATCCCGGCCATAGTCGACCGCCGTCGCATCCACGATCGACTGCCCGCCGTACCGTTTGAAATCCAGCACGTCCAGCTTCGACTTCTCCTTGTCGTCCAGCAGCAGATCGTCTTCGCCCCGCTCCTGCCAATAGGCCGGGCGGCATACGATATGCTCATGGGAATACGTAAAACCGAGCTCCCTTGGATCAATATCCCCGTGAAGTGTGCGAATAAAGCCCATAATCGTTCCTCCTCCATTCTTGGTGAGTGGTTGGTGTCGTTGGTAAGATCCGCTGCATACAAGACCCGCTATGGCCCAGGAAAGACGGCGCTCCGACCGCTCGCCGTCTTCCGTTTGGCCGGTTTCAAATATCCATTCTAAAAGAGCAGCTTGGCGATAAAGTGCAAAATCGGACCGATGATGAACATATCCGAGTCAGCGGCCCACATGGCCGTGTCCGGCACGGTTGAAGAGATCAGGAAGCTTACCATGACAAACTGCCCCCAGGCGACAATCGTCGATGTTACGAAGCCCCCGATTACCGCCCCGCGCACGCCGCCCGTCGAGTTGCCGAATACGCCGGCCGTCGCCCCGTGGAAGAACAGCACGATCATCGTCGGTACAAAAATGTAGGACACCGTGCTGCCGAGCACGAGCAGCCAGATGATGGCTCCGGCGAAGGCGCCGAGGAAACCGAGCACAACGGCGTTCGGCGCGTAAGGATACACGACCGGGGCATCCAGCGCCGGTTTGGCTCCGGGCACCAGTTTGGTCGCAATCCCGTTAAAGGCCGGCACGAGCTCGCCGACAAACATCCGCACCCCCATCAGCACGATAGCAATGCCGCCGGCGAACGTAAATGACTGGATAATGGAATAAATGATAAAGTTCTGGTCTCCTGCCTTGGCGATCAGGGCAGCAGCCTCGGGAGTCCCCTTGGTCGACAGAATGATCGCTCCGATCAGGAAGAGCACGCCCATGCTGAGCGCCGTAATCACGTTGGAGTCGCGAAGAAATTCGAATCCCTTCGGCACTTTGATCTTTTCGGAATCGTTCTTTTTGTTACCGAGCACCTTGCCCAGCAGCGCGGCCAGCAGGGCGACGGAGGCTGAGGTATGGCCCAGAGCGATGTTGTCATTCCCGGTAACCTTTCTCAGGAACGGCTGAACCAGGGCCGGCTGGAAAGTCCAGTACAGGCCCAGAATGACGGCGATGACGATCACGAGTTTCCATACCGGAACGCCGGTGCCTGCCGCATGGACGATGACGCCCGCAAAGATCGTCGAGGTCCAGAACATCATGTGTCCGGTCAGGTAAATGTATTTGAACCGGGTAAACCGGGCCAGCGCCACGTTGATCAGGAAGCCGACCAGCATGGCCAGCGTGACGGCGCTGCCGAATTTGGCGTTGAAGGCTTCCTGGCCCATGAAGCTGCCGAGCGAGCTGGTCTTCAGGCCGAACACTTCCTTCCACATCGGTTCGAACACGTTCAGCGCATTCACGATGACGTCCGAACCCGCTCCGATGATGAGGAAGCCGATGATCGCCTTGAACGTCCCGCTCACCAGCTGGCTGGTCGATTTTTTCTGAAGCATAAGGCCGACCAGAACGATGAAGCCGAGCAGTATGGCAGGTGTTCCAAAAATATTGGTTGCGATCCAATAAAGCACGTCCATGGATGGACACCTCCTCGGTTAGGTCAAGATAGGGCTTACAAGGCTTCCTCCAGCTTTTGCTTGATTTCGTCATTGTCGAAGTAGTTATTGACGACGATGATCCGGGCGGAATGGCCCTCCAGGCTTTGCGCCAGCTCTTGGCTAGTGATAATATAGTCGGCCGCCGTACCCGAAGCCGTGGAGACATCCGTATGCTCCACGTCGGCGCTGACGCCCATCGCACTCAGCACATTTTCCACATTCATCCGAAGAATCAGACTCGTTCCTTGTCCCAAACCGCATACGCATAATACTTTCATTGCTCATTCCCCCTAATGATTTGTTGGATAGCTTCCACATCGGCCGCCTGTTTGAACTGTTCCAGATGCGCCGGACTGCTCAGCAGCGTCGTCAGCTGGCGCAGCAGGGCGATATGCTCGCCGCTGTCGGACCCGCCAAGGGCGAATACCAGCTGCACCGGATCGTTGGCGCTGTGGCCGAAGACGACCGGTTCCTTCAGCCGGACAAAAGACACCGCGGCCTCAATCACGCCGTCCTGCGCCCGGGCGTGCGGCAGGGCAATACTCGGGGCAAGGACGAAATACGGGCCCCTCTCCCGGTAGGAATCTACCATTGCGTCGGCGTAGCGTGCTTCCGCAGCACCCGCCTCCGTCAGCAGCGCACCTGCCAGCCGGATTGCCTCCTCGGCGGATGCCGCTTCCGCATCCAGCGCAATGAGCGGAGGTTCAAGAAATTTCATGTTCATCTCTCCCGTTCGGATAGTTTAGCCGGAACTTGAAGCCGTCCCGATCTGCTTCAGAATCTGCTCCTTCGTATGCGCCTCCTTCAGCCGGTTCAGGCCGGCTGCGTCCTTCAGCATGCCCGTCAGCTCGGACAATGCCTTTAGATGCGACTCTCCGTCGATGGCCGCCAGCACCAGAACGACCTTCACCTGGTGGCGCGCTTCCCCGGAAAAAGCCACGGGCCGCTCTAATTGCAGAAGGCTCATCCCCAGCCGCTTCACGCCATCCTCTGGCCGGCCGTGCGCGATGGCGATTCCGGGCGCGACCACAATGTATGGGCCGAGGGACTCCACTTTGCCGATCATGGCGTCGATGTAGCCTTCGTCGATGTATTCTTCCGCCAGCAGCGGCTGGGCTGCCTCCCGGATCGCTTCACGCCAGCTAGTACTCTCCCGCTGCAGGCGGATCATCGGCGCGGGCAGCAGCTCGGCCAGGGAAGGCTTGGGCCGCTCGCCCAGCCATACTTTGCTCCGGCCGCCGGACAGGTAGCGGCCGAGCTCGTCGGCGAGGCCCGCTTCGTCGGTCACGTCGGCGTGCTTACGGACGATATCGAGCAGTGCCTGCACCGAGCTCGCCTGTGTCCTTTGGCCTCTGCCGCCCGCCTTGTTCACCCTGCCGAGCAGATTCTCTTTGTCCTTGTCGCTGAGGATCGAACGGACGACATAAACGGGCACTTTGCTGTCCGGCAGCGGGACTGTTGAGAAAATTAAATCGACCCGCTCCTGGAACTGCTCGTATTCCCGCAGGGAAAGCATCGCGATAATGTCCAGAGTGGAGAAAAGCCCCTCCAGCTGGGCCTTCAGCATTCTCGATGCCGAGATCCCGTTCACGCAGACGATCGCCGCCCTCCGCCGGGCCGCCGGCTCCACTTCCTCCCGGCGCAGCCATCCGCCGAAATGCATGGCCAGATAGCTGATCTCGACGTCGCTCAGCTTCCTGCCGACCAACTCCTCGAAGGCATATGCCGAGCGCCGGGTGAGCTCAAATAAATCGCCGTATTTACTGCGGATGTCCTCCAGAAGAGGATTGACCAGCTCCAAACCGTATATGATCCGATAATACGCCGGCTTCAGGTGAACCAGCAGGTCCTCCTCCACGGCTTCCCTGCCGCCAAGCCAGACGCAGGCGCTGCGCTGGAACGCATCCGTCATCTCCCGGGCCGCATCCCGCAGGCGTCCGATAATTTCATCCGAGCCTGTCAGCTGCTCCATCCGGTTCGCCCTTGCCCCAAGCAGATGCATCGTAAGGTAAGCGTTTTCTTCTTCCGGTACCGGGCTGCCAAACAAGCGGCCAAGGCCGTCCGCAATTCGGGAAGCCGCGTCATATTCGGGCGTCTGCCGCAGCACTTCCCGCTCGTCCTCATCCACGCGGATCACCCGGCCGGACTGGATCCGGCGGATAAACAGCAAAAATCGGGTAGTCAAATGAAAGAGCATCTCGTCGGTGAGCTCGACGTTCAGCATCCGCTCGCTGGCCGCGATCAGCCGGTAGATCTGACGCCGGATGCCTTCGTCCGTATTCTCCGGCATGATGTCCCGCAGCGGATCCTGCTCTCCCCAGTAGCCCGTACGGCTGACCGCCTGCTCCCAGCTGACGCTGCCGGCAAGCTGATCGCAGCAGCGGGTCAGCTCTCTCCTGATCCTCGCCTCTTCGCCGTGCACTTCGTAACCCCGCTTCCGGTCATACACCACCTCGAGGCCGGTCGTCTCCAGCTGCGCGCGGACCGCATTCAAATCCTTCAGCACCGTCCCCCGGCTGACTTGGAGCAGCTCGGTTAGTCGGTGGATAAAGACGGGACTCTCTGCCGTGAGCAGCCGGATCGCGATCCAGGCAAGCCGCTCCCGCTGGGACAAATAATACTGCTGGGCCGCAGAACTCTCTGCCCCTGCCGTGTCCGGGATCCCCCGGCGGCTGGTCTCGGGCAGCGAATAACCGGCCGTGCGCACGTACTCGACAGGGGGCAGCTCCAAAGTCTCCAGCCAGTCATTGATTTTGTTCATATCGTAATACACGGTTCTTCGGGAGATGCCGAGCCTCAGCGTCAGTTCATCCAGCGTCACGTAATCGTCCGTCTGCACCAACAGTTTCAGTATTTCGGTACTGCGTTCATCAAGCATTCCGGCATCCCTCCTGTCATTGACGAAATATGTCGTTCCTTGTGACTCGATTATACCTATGGCCCTGCTGCGAATGACAGTTCAATTCCTGGAAGTCCGGTTTGTGCAAAAATGAATGCTATCGATTTCCAGCTCTGCATTTATCGGCTTTCTTTCGGATCCGTCCAAGACGATGTGGATTTTTCGGATGACATTCTATGTAAAGAATGGCGGCGTCCTCATGTTCCTGGTCGGGCTTACCGAGCTGAAGCAGAACCGCTAAAAGAAGACCCTCTGCCTGTTGGCAGAGGGTCTTAGTCATCTATTCATCAATTAAATTTCAAACAAAGGTAAAGCAGAAAAGCTCATTAGGCCCGCTGTCTTCTGGCCGAACGGTCGTCGCTCAGCAGCCACATGTGGTAGAAGTATTCGAAAATCCCCGCCACGATGGTGATAACCAGCATATCCGTATACGACAAGGACCACAGATTCGATGCACGCACCGCCCAAAGCATGAGAAAAACCAGAACAGCATCGCACAGCGTGGAAACGATATTGTTCTGGGAAGCGCGGAGAATCAGCAGGTCGCCGACCAAATAGGAAATGACGCCGATCGCCAGCGCCGTGGCCAATGCCCCCCAGATCGTTGCCGTTGAGAGTACCAACAGCATCGCCGTGATCACAACCAAATGAGCCACCAATTTAACGGCAAATTTCCCCATATCCCTGACCTCCTTTCCTCATTTGGAATGTTTTTCATGTAAGTAATAAACGGGTTCGGGTGCTTTAAAACGATCAACTGCCTTGCAGAAAATCGTCCTTTTTTATTACCATGCGCCAAAAGTGCAGTTTATATGCGCATGGACTTGCGCATAAGCCGGTTTATGCCATATAATGACCACAGTCATTTATGACCAGGGTCATTTTTTAAAAGTGAGGTGAACGGTTTGCTGAGAGACCAGAAGAAGAAGAGCACCCGGGAAAACATTACCCGCAATGCCATTCAAATGTTTAAGGAAAAGGGCTACGACAACGTCACCGTGGAGGAGATTGCCGCCGCGTGCGGAATCGCGAAAGGAACCTTTTTTAACTATTTCCCCAAAAAAGAGCATGTGCTTCTGTATGTAGCCGATTCGTACGCCGGCCTGATGGACGACATCGTCGCGCGTCATCAGGATGGTCCCTTGAAGCAGCGCATTTTGCGAATCCTGCGCGACCTGCTGCACATCTATATGCAGCACGAGGAGCTTCTGCGGCTGACTTTGATGGAAACGATCAAAGCTGAAATCGTATCAGGCAGCGAATTAACCAACATTTCGAATTTCAAAAATGCACTTCGCCGGGTGATGGTGGATGCCGGAGAACAAGATCCGCAGCAGCGGCTGTCAGACCCCGAGTTAAGCGCAGGAGTGGTGGTCGGACTGTTCTTCCAAACGCTGATAACGCTGTCCTCAAAGATGAATGAAGACGGGATATACGGATCGATTGAACGGCAGCTGGATGCCGTGTGGGAGGGAATCGGAAGGTGAAACGGCTGAAGCGGATCGTACGAAGCAAAACCTTTATGGTTGTGGCACTATTGCTTGTTTTTATTTATCTGAATAACACCTCCCTGCTGGCGAAGCCCCGGGATGGTTCCCCTTTTCTGCTCGCCCATCGCGGATTGGCCCAAACCTTTACGATGGAGGGAATCACGAACGACACCTGTACCGCGGAACGGATTTATCCCCCCGAGCATCCCTATCTGGAAAATACGCTTCCGTCCATGGAAGCCGCATTTCAGGCAGGTGCCGATATGGTGGAACTCGATATCAAGCTGACGAAAGACGATCAGATCGCCGTGTTCCATGACTGGACACTGGACTGCCGCACCAATGTGAAAGGCATGACGACGGATTACACGATGGCAGAGCTGAAAAAGGTTGATATCGGCTACGGTTATACCGCCGACGGCGGACAAACGTATCCGTTCCGTGGAAAGGGCGTCGGGCTTATGCCGACGCTGGATGAGGTGCTGAAGCAATTTCCGGACCGGTCTTTTCTGATTCATATGAAAAGCAGTGATCCAAAGGAAGGCACCCGGCTGGCGGATGCGATGTCGGCGCTGCCCGAACAGCGGCTGAAGCAGCTCGCCTTCTATGGCGGGGATGAGCCGGTTGCGGCTGTCCAAGCAAAGCTTCCCGAAGCCCGCGTCATGTCCATCGCCACGATGAAGCGCTGCCTGATTCCTTATCTGGCCGCGGAATGGACGGGGTATATGCCTTCAGCCTGCAAGCATACGGAGCTGCATATTCCCGAGAAAATCGCCCCGCTCCTGTGGGGATGGCCAAACCGCTTCCTGAACCGGATGGACAAGGCTGACACGCGGGTCATCGTCGTCGGCGGCGACGGCAGCGATTTCTCATCGGGCTTTGACAGCCCCGAAGACATAAAGCGGCTGCCGGCCCACTACAGCGGCGGCATCTGGACGAACCGCATCGACCGGATCGCTCCTTTATTTAAAGGCAGTTCCGCGGAGGAACCCGCCACTTAGAGTCCTCTTAGAGCCGGGCCTCTCCCGAAATGATTTCAATGTCCAGCTGCTTCAGGGCGTCGATCCATTCCCTGGAGCAGCCTGCATCGGTGACGACCATCGAGATCTGCGTAAGCGGTGCGATCTGGGCGAAGGTGGTGACCCCGAACTTGGAATGGTCCGCGACGAGAATGGCCTCTTCCGTACGCTCGATCATTTTGCGGGACAGCAGCGCTTCTTCAAGATGATAATCGGTGATCCCGTCGGTCAGCGATATGCCCCCTGCGGAAATAAACGCCTTATTCACCTTGAAGCGATCGAGCAGCTCATGGCTGATCATCCCCGTAGCCGCCTGATGCTCCGGATTGATCTCGCCCCCAGCAAACACGATTTTCCCCCGGAACCCCTCAAGGGCAAGGTTTAATATCGGCACGGAGTTGGTGATGACCGTGACCTGGGGGCGCTCCATCACATTCCGCATAATTTCCAGTGTCGTGGTGCCGTTGTCCAGAAGCACTGTCTCCCCGTCTTCAATCAGGGACGCCGCCAGTTTGCCGATCTCCTGCTTTTCGCTGCGGTGCATCAGGGAACGGTTCGTAAACGTCGGCTCCGTGAAGCCGGAACGGACCCGGACCGCGCCGCCGTAAACTTTCCGAAGCTTGCCTTCCTTCTCCAGGCGGTCGAGGTCCCTGCGGATCGTCTCTGTCGAAACGCCAAACATCTCCGCCAGCACGTGCACGCGGACTTTCCCTTCCATCCCCAATTGGCCGAGAATGGTCTCCCGCCGCTCCTCATAGGTTAAGGACATATCGAAACCCTCCTTTATACCAAAGGCTTAGTATTGGACACATGTGGTTTTTCATCGCTTACATGTGTTTTGTTGTTGTTTCTTATAAGTGTAGTTGGCGATGGAGAGGAATGTCAAACTTCGAAAAAATCAATTGACAGCAGCCTTCACCAGGACTAAAATCAACTAAAACCACATAAACACACACAATGCAACATCGATATGTGTGGTTTGTTAAATCAACGTAAAATGACGAGGGGGACACGTGAGATGAGCAAGAGCTTGTCTTTTCGAAAGGACGGCACCTTTACGATTGTACAGTTTACCGATTTGCATTGGATGGACGGCAGACCTGAGGACCAGCGCACACGCGAGATCATGGAACGGGTCATGGATGCTGAGAAACCGGATTTGGTCGTTATCACCGGAGACGTCATTTATACCGGACCCGTGTCCCCGGGAAAAAAAGAATGCGAGCATCCCCGGGAAGCCTTCCGGGATGCGGTCGCTGCCTTGGAAGAACGCGGCATCCCGTGGGCGGTCGTCTTCGGCAATCATGATACGGAAAACCGGATCAGCCGGGACGAACTGATGCAGACTGTGCTGGAGCACCGGCACACGGTAACAGAGCCCGGTCCGGCGGACTTGAGCGGGTCGGGCAATTACACACTGGAGTTGGTTGACGCGGAAGGGCGTCCGGCCGCCAACCTGTATTTCCTCGATTCCGGGGATTATTCGAGCCTCGAGCAGGTTCCCGGCTACAACTGGATCCAGCGGGACCAAATCAACTGGCTCGCTGCTGAATCCGCCAGGCTGAACCCGAGCGGGCAGGCGGAGAAGCTGCCTGCGCTGGCATTCTTCCATATCCCGATTCCCGAATATCAGGAAGTATGGGACACCCAAGTCTGCTATGGCCATAAATACGAACGGGTCTGCAGCCCTCCGGTCAACTCCGGACTGTTTGCGGCACTGGTCGAAATGGGCGACGTCATCGGCACGTTCTGCGGACACGATCATATCAACGATTACAGCGGAACGCTGCACGGCATCCGCCTAAGTTACGGGCGGGCCACCGGCTGCAACACGTACGGCAAAGAAGGATTTATGCGGGGTGCCCGCGTCATCCGCCTGTCCCTTGGCGAGAAGGACTTCGATACCTGGCTCCGGCTGGAGGACGGGTCCGCCGCTCTGGAACAGCCGATTCATGAACCCGATACCCAAGAAACCAACTAAACAATCAAGGGGCTGACTCATTTTGTTATTACCGATAGTTCTTGTGATTGCTTCCGGCATGGCCCATGCCGTGTGGAGCATGTTCACCAAGCGGAGCCGCAGCAAAAGCGTCTTTCTGTGGTCAATCATGATGGTCGCGACGATTCTGCTGCTTCCGGTGCTGATCACCGAGCTCTGGAAAAATCCGATGAACGCCGCTTCCTACGGCCTGCTCCTGCTGTCGATGCTTCTTCAGGCCGTCTATTCCTGGCTCTTGTCGAAAACCTATGAGCTGGGCGACCTGTCGCAAATCTATCCGATCATGCGGGGCACCAGCACGCTGCTCGTCCCTGTGATCGGCGTCCTTTTTCTGAACGAATCGCTGTCCGTCTTCGGCTGGCTCGGCATCCTCTGCATGCTCGGCGGATTCGCCGTGCTGAGCGGCATCGGCTCCAACAGCCGCAGCGGCGGGCAGCAGGCCCAAGGCTTGAAGCCCGTGCTTATGGCTTTGTGCGTCGGGCTGTGTACCACCTGCTACGTTTTCGTCGACAAGCTGAATCTGGAGCATGTCTCTCCGATCGCGCTGCTGGAGGTGACCAACATCGGATTTGTGCTCGGTCTGACCCCGGCCGTGATCGCCTCCGGAAAAATTGTCGAGGAGTGGAAGGCCAACAAAACTACGCTGCTGCTTGGGGCGATTTTAAATCCGGGATCTTATCTGCTATTCCTGTTCGCCATGTCCCAGGCGCCGATGGCCCATATCAGCCCGCTGCGTGAAATCGGCACCATCTTCGCCACTTTCCTCGGCGTCCTCCTTCTAAAGGAGCAGCAGGGATTGCGGCGGATGCTGTGCTCCGTCGTTATTTTTGGCGGCATTGTTCTGATCGGCATGCTGGGCTGACTGTATTACTCTGACATGACTCAGCGTCTCAACAAAATAGCAAGCACCAACATGGTTGCGAATCGGTTGGTTTCCAGAGAAACATCAGAAAAGTGCGCCCGGGGCGCGCTTTTTATTTACGGATGAGCCGGTATACCAAGTCCTCTGAATCTCTTGAGCTTTTTGCGGATCGTCCATGAGTAGAGTCTTGTACTCCAGCATCTTGTTAAGGGTGTCCAGCATTTGATCGTATTCTTCCCTCTTACTTTCGATCTCCTTTTTCTTACCGCGAATCCAATCTATAATCTCCAGATTGGTACTCATATTGGTGTCGCATTCCTGCAAAGCTTCCTTCAGTTCGGCCAGCGAACAGCCGATGGACTGGAACTTCTTGATGAGCCCCAACCGCTCGACAGCCTCTTCAGAATAGTTTCGGTAATTGTTGCTTTCTCTCCGGACATGCCGATCATCCAACAAGCCTTCCTTTTCATAAAAGCGGATCGTATGGATCGTTAATCCCATCTTGTCCGCCAGTTCCTGAATTCTCATCATCATTTCTCCTTTGGACCGCTTGCCCTAGAGTTCGCTTCATAGTTTATGCTTAACACGATCAAACAGTCAACCTATGAAGGAGGATATCATCATGCATGTTTTTGTTACAGGAGCAACAGGGTTTGTCGGTTCTGCGGTCGTCCGGGAACTGATCGGCGCGGGGCATACCGTAACGGGTCTTTGTCGTTCTGAGGAGAAAGCTGCAGGATTAAAGGCGGCGGGAGCTGAAGCGCTGTACGGCACGCTGGACGATCTCGATACGCTAAGCAGCGCCGCCGCGGCAGCGGACGGTGTGATTCATCTGGCGTTCAGTTCACCCACCAACGATTTTTCCAACTTTGAAGGTGCGCTGGCTCTGGATTTGCGGGCTGTCCAAGCCATTGGAGCGGCGCTCGAAGGCTCCGGGAAGCCGTTCATTACCACAGGTCACCCTCATGAAAATGGGCATACCGTGGACGATGCAGTGCTCGCCATGGCAGAGCGGGGTATTCGGGCATCCATCGTCACGCTTGCACCGACCGTGCACGGCGAAGGAGATAGGGCATTCGTGCCGAAGCTGATCAACATCGCCCGGGAGAAGGGGTTCTCCGCCTACATCGGCGATGGAACGAACCGCTGGCCGGCGGTTCACCGCCTGGATGCGGCGGTTCTGTACCGACTGGCGCTGGAATCCGCCCCGACGGGCTCACAGATGGTTGCAGTCGGCGATGTAGGCATTCCGTTCCGCGAGATCGCCGAGGTCATCGGGCAGCAATTAAACGTGCCGACGGTCAGCATTACACCTGAAGAAGCTGCCGCCCATTTCGGCTTTCTTGGCCCCATTGCGGCATTCGACATCGCAGGCGTGTTCAACACTGCGCAGGCGAGTCAGGCAACACGGGAGCTTCTGGGCTGGAAACCGGTGCAGCCCGGACTAATCGCCAATCTCGAAGAAGGGCATTATTTTGCATAAAAAAGGAGGGTGTACCCAAAGTTAAGCTTATGAATTGGCTTCTCGGGGTCCCCTATAATGACTTCGACTTCACCGAAATGTTCTGTGGCTGGATGATTAGCGTCATAGCAGAAAAGCGCGCCTTGGGCGCGCTTTTCGCATAACCATAATCCCGTTTTAGCCGGTTACACCCTGGCCTGCGATCGGGAACCATCCTGGCGTATGGACGATTTTGTGCCATAACGGATCGGCAATTCCCAGTTTTTCTTGATCGTGTAACGTGATCTCGGTTCGGATTTCGTCTTCCCTGCCTTGCGTTACCTTTTCAACCCAATCGGGGTCGATAATCAGCTCACGTCCCAGGGCTATAAGCGGGACTCCCGATTGCAGCGCTCTTAGCGCCTCATCAGGTGTGCGGATCGATCCTACACCGATGACGGGAACTCTTTGCCCGGCGAGCTCATCAATCATCTCCATTCTGGAGCGATTGTCCTCTACTCCACGTCTAGGCTTAGACCAGAAGTCCATTAAAGAAACATGCAAATAATCCAGGTTTTTATTGGCGAGGGCATCCACCAGTTTTAGTGTATCCGCCATCGTAATGCCAGGCGTCATTTCTTCTTCCGGCGAAAACCGGTATCCTACGAGGAACGGCCGTTTAGCATGTTCAGCCACTGCTCTGTTCACTTCATCCACTACAGCAAGCGGAAACGCCATACGCTTGTCTAGATTTCCTCCCCAACGATCATCGCGCCGGTTGGTGTATGGCGAAAAAAATTGTTGGATCAAAAACCGGTTGGCCCCGTGAATCTCTACCCCGTCGAAACCCGCCTCGATTGCCCTCCGGGTGCTGGCGCCAAATGCCCGGATGATCTCTAAAATTTCCTGCTCTTCAAGCGCCCGGGGGATCACGCTCTGCCCTTCTTTTGCAATCGCGCTTGCGCTTACGATCTCACCGTTTGATAACGCCTCCGGCAGAGCTTCGCGTCCCCCATGAAAGATTTGCAAAATGGCTTTGGCCCCGCGTTTCTTCATCGCTGCAGCCAGACGCTGCAAGCTTGGGATCCGATCGTCATGGTCCGCCGCGATCTCCCCTCCGAATACCTTTCCGCTCGATGTGACGATCGCGCTTCCCGTGACCGCCATTCCAACACCGTTCGAACGGCTTTCATAATACGCGATGACATCATCCGATATCGTACCGTCTTGCCGGGAATAAGAAATCGTCATGGGCGCAAGAACGACTCTGTTCTTGACTTCGACGCCATTTTTGAAACGATAAGGTTCCATTATAGGCTGATATTTAGGGTTCATGTGCGTCTCCTCCTTCATATGTCAGGGATAGGTCTCCCTGTTAGAGCACATTGTAAAAGTTGGAGTCGAATCGAAGTCAAGGCCCCTTATGAAGAGCCGCCGTATGAATAAAAAGTAAGCTGACCCCGTTTGACTTGGAGCCGGCTCCAAGATATATAATGCAATTAAGTTTCCATTACAGGAGGTGCAGGATAGATGACCGAGCAAACGTTCACGATCAAGCAAACCGCGGAGCTAACTGGACTTTCCGAGGACACGATCCGTTATTATGAAAAAATCAAGCTGCTCCCTCCGCCGGACAGAAAGGACAACGGGCATCGCGTTTACCGCCGGAAGGATATCCATACGATCAAATTAATATCCTGCCTGAAAAAAACAGGAATTTCCCTGGAGGCCATGAGGCCGTTCCTGAAGGCATCCGGCAACCCTGATCCCGCCGAATATATTGAGCTGACCCAGACTTTAAAAAGCCACCGTGAACAGATCGTCGAGCAAATCTCCTCACTTCAGCAGCTCGTTGATTTCATTGACGTTAGACTGAAAGATGGGTACCCGAGCGGGGAATATTCGGATCAAAACCCGGAGGACGGTGCAAAGCCCATTTCCGTTGAGGAGATGAGCTATTTTCCACAGCTGCGAAAACGGGCAAACCGCCGAATCCGATGAAACAAGCAGCGCTGCTTCATGAAGTGCCGCAAACACGCTTGGTTCAAAAAACGGCAGCAGCCCAGGACCTTTTTCTGTCCTAGCTGCCGCCGTTTTTCGGTCTAAGTCCTGCCACACCGCCATGCTTGTTCCGATTAGCTTACGCTTAGCCGTTTGCCGGTTAAGGCAGACTGCCGGATCGTTTCCAGCAGCCGGTGCAGGCGGGCGGCTTCGTAAAAATCAGGGGCCTGAAACGTCCCTAGACGAATATCATCTGCCATGACCTGATGTGCCTTCATCACGTGATTCACGATGACTGAAGATTCTTCGGTCTCGTCGTACACCTTTTGAAACGCCTCCTGATCTCCGTAACCCTCAATATGTCCTGACGGATACAGCGCCTGCTCGACCACCAGTCCACCAAACTGGACATGACCTTGGGACTGAGGCTGGGAAATGCGGATGACCCCTTTCTCCCCTTGAACCTCCAATTCAAATTTCGGATAGGTTCCGCCTTGAATATGGATTGATACCGACGCGCCGTTTTCGAGCGTGCCATGAACCATAATCTGGTCGGCTGTATCTTTGGGTACCGTCTCCCCGGTTCCCAGTACCTTGGCCTCCGAATAATTGCTGTTCATGGTTGCGTATACTTCTTTCAGATCCCCCAGCACAAATCCAAACGCGTCGAGCGAGTGTCCCCCGTTAATCGCCAGCAGGGTCGCTCCATACTTCTCCTGAAGCAGATAAATGTTGTTCCGTTCCGTGTACCCTCCCTTACCCGGCGTAGACACCGACATGCTGGCGGATAACACCCGGCCGATGTCTCCTCGAGTGATGCGGTTTTTCGCATCCAGCAGCGCAGGCGACTGTCTGGCCTGGAGGCCAACGGCATGATGAATCCCCTGTTCCGAAGCAAGCTCCGCCAATTCCTCCGCCTCTTCTGGCGTGACGGTAAGCGGCCACTCGCTGTACACGTGTTTCCCCGCGGCGATGGCTTCCTTGATCATTTCGTAATGATGGGGAACCTTCACACTGACGACTACTAAATCCACATTCCCGGACTGCACCAGTTCACGATAGTCGTCGAAAGCATGGGCGACGCCCAGTGCATCCGCGCTTTCCCGGGCGGATGCCATATTCGAGGTGGCAATGGCTGTAATTTCATGACTTGCGCTCCGGGTCAAAGCCGGAATGTGAGTTTTGCTGGCCCACTGATTGTTTAACGAGCCTCCGATGATCCCGGTGCGTATTTTTTCATAACCCTTTATCTCCATTTCTCTTCTCCTCCTGGCTTTATGATTCTTTACGGTTCCAGTATACTGGGATTGGGATATCATGAATAATGCATGTTATCAATAGAGTCATCATCATTTTTGATACCTTGGAGGCCGATATGGATATCGATAATATGAAAGCCTTTGTCAGCGTTGCCGAGCTTAAAAGCCTGTCGGCCGCAGCCGTCAAACTGAACCATCTCCAGTCCAACATGACGGCCAAGATCAAAAAAATCGAAGCCCATTACGGACAGCAGCTTTTCATCCGGAGTGCCAAAGGCATGGAGCTGACGTCGGAGGGGCGGAAGCTCTACCGCCAATATAAAAAAATGCTTGTTTTATGGGAAGAAACCGAGCTGGATATGAGCTATAGGGAGATGAAGCTGCGGATCGGCACCATGCAGTCCGTCTTTGGCAAAGAGCTCACGGATGCACTGACCCGTTTATATGAAAATCACGCCGATCTGTCCGTCACGCTAAAGACCGGGACGACGCAGTCGATGGAGCACGAATTGCTCCAAGGAAACATCGATTTGGCCTTTACGATCGGCAGGACCGATTCGCCGCAGCTGAGTTACAAAAAACTGGGTACGGAGGAGATGGTGCTCATCGGCAAAAAGTTCGCCGGCGGACAAAGCCTGGAATGCGCCCTCCACGGGGAGAACTGGATCATTTTGACCCGGGACTGCCTGTACGCTGCGATTCTGGAGCGGCTTTACGCCGAGCTTGGCCTGGAAAAAGGAGAGAGCACCGAAGTGGGGATTCTGGACACCCTCCTTCAGCTGACCTCCCTTGGGATGGGCATCTCCTTGATTTCCAAAAACATCGTGATGCAGCACGGATTTTCGGCGTTTGCCCAGCTGCCCGAGCCGTTCCGCTATGTGGACAAATATTTGGTGACCCGAGCGGGATATGAGATGTCCCCGTTGGAAAAAAGCTTTGTGGAAACGAGCCATTTTTTATAAAGAAAGGCCTAATCGGTCTAAACTCATCGCAGACAGACTGCATTATCTAAAAAACCGGATCCCCTCTCATGCAGCTCTAGAGGAGACCCGGCTTTTGTTGTGCTTGCTAACGTCATTTATTCAGGCAAAGTAATAATGGAATCCGGTGCTTACAGCAGTCCCGAACCTTTAACCTGGTTGTAGAATTCCTGGAACTGCGGAATGTTGAACTGCTGGGCCGCGTCGGACAACGCCGTAGCCGGATCCGGATGAACCTCGACCATCACGCCGTCCGCGCCGGCGGCCAGAGCCGCTTTAGCACAAGGAGCCATGATGTCTTTGCGGCCGGTGGAATGGGTCACGTCGACCAGTACCGGCAGATGCGTTTCCTGCTTCAGAATCGGTACGGCCGAAATGTCGAGCGTGTTGCGGGTCGCTTTTTCGTACGTGCGGATGCCCCGCTCAATCAGCATGATCTGCGTGTTGCCCCGGGATAAAATGTACTCGGCCGCGTGCACGAATTCGTCGATGGTCGCTGCCAGCCCGCGCTTGAGCAGTATCGGTGTCCGGACGTCGCCAGCCGCCTTCAGCAGCTCGAAGTTCTGCATGTTTCTCGCCCCGATCTGGATGACGTCGATGTAATCGCACGCCAGCTCGATATGAGCCGGATCCACGATTTCGCTGATCGTCTTCAGCCCGAATTCGCTCGCCACTTCCTTCAGAATTTTCAGGCCTTCGATGCCAAGCCCCTGGAAATCATAAGGCGAAGTTCTCGGCTTGAAGGCGCCGCCGCGCATCACCGTGATGCCCGCTTCCTTCAAAGCGGCCGCCACGGTGCGGACCTGCTCATAGCTCTCAACCGAGCATGGCCCCGCGATCATGACCGGCTTGCCGCCGCCGATCGTCACATCGCCCAGCTGAATGACGGTATCCTCCGCCTTTTTCTTGCGGCTGACGAGCAGGTGCTTCTTATGATCGACCTGCTGCAGTGTCAGCGTCGCTTGAAAAACTTGCTTGAACAGATGCCGAACCGTCTCATGGTCGAACGGTCCTTCGTTGCTGGCCACGAGCTTCTCTAGCATTTCCTTTTCACGGACCGGATCAAACTTCGGCACGCCCTGTTTTTCCTTCTCTACACCAAGCTCCTGTGCGATCCGTGCCCGTTCGGACAGCAGCGACAGCAGCTGAAGATTCACCTCATCCAATTGATTGCGCAGTTCTTCCAAGCGCCCTTGACTCATCTCTCATCTCTCCTCACCTAGTGTTAAAAAAATATAAAATCAAACAAAAAAGACCCCTGTCCGCCAAGGGACGAGGAGTCGTGGTACCACCCTTATTAGACATGCACACGTGTTGGCTGCACATCTCACTTGAACCTTTTAACGCAAGGGAAACGGGTATTCCTACGTCCTGCATTCCTCATGCAGGGAATCAAAATACCGGCTCAGGAATGAACTTCGGCGGGCAGTGTCCCTCGGATGCTTCCAGTCTATCGGCATACCGTCCCTGGCAGGAGCTTTCTCCGCTTACTCTTTCCTTCACAGCTTGTGTCCTATGAATTAGCTCGAACTAAAATTTAAAAGCATTGTATTACATTCGGTGGAAGGGATGCAAGATCACAAGGTAACGCGTTAATGCAGTGAATTATTAGACTCACTCGAATCCATAAGTCCCCTTCCTTCGTATTTCCTTGTCCAAATCAAAGGAGAGGCAGCCGAATATCGGCGGTGCCTCCCCTGTCTTTACAGCCATAATAAAAGTCCAGGCTCGAGTTCAGCCGCACCGCAGCGGATGCCACCGGGTCATTTCTCGTCTGACGTGAATCACTCCGCAAAATATGCGGCCACGTGGTCCCTAAATTCGCACGCGGCGGCCGACAAATAGCGCTGCTCGCTCCATACGAGGTAATATTGGCGCCGGCACGCTTGATCGGACACGGGCACTAGAGTGACACCGGGTATTTCTTTATCTCCTTTTTTGCAGCCGGACAGCGCTACCCCGACGCCCGCGCGTACGAGGCTTAGGATCGCCGGCGGTTCGTCGACCCGGCAAATGTACCGGGGAGCCGCTCCGGCCTGCTCAAAGAAGCTGTCATTGATTTGCTGGAAGACAAAGTCCTCCCGATATCCGATAAAGGGCTCCGCCGCCGCTTCTTTCAAAGTAACCTGACGGCGGTCGGCAAGCGGATGCGCCGAGGGCACGGCCAAGTACAATTCCTCGCTCAGCACCGCCTTATAGGCATATCCCGCTTGATCCAGCGGCAGCGGCGTAAAGCCGAGATCGGCCTCACCCGAGGTAAGAAATTCGCTCATCTGCTCAATGGGAGCCTGGGAAATTTGAAAGTTCACTTCCGGATGAGCCGATATAAATTCGGTGATCGGCCCCGTCATCCGCTCCAGCGTCGCCGTGACCAGACGGATGCTGCCGCGCTCCAGCCCGGCAAGATCTGCCACCTCCCGCTTTCCTTCCTCCAGCAGGCGGAGCGCTTCCTCAGCTTTTGTCAGAAACGCCTTCCCATAGGAATTCAGCCGAATTCTACCCGCTTGCCTATCGAAAAGCGGAACGCCAATATCCTCCTCCAGCCGGGAAATCGTCTTGCTGAGCGCCGGCTGGGCGATCCGCAGCTCCTGCGACGCCTTCGTCATATGTTCCAGCCTGGCGACCGTCCTGAAATATTGAAGCTGCAGCAGCTCCATAGCTTTCCCTCCTTTTCCTATATACTTGAATATATAGAGTCATAATTAAATATATATTTCCGTTTATCGCAGCCTGATTATAAAATAACGTGAAAAGGAAATCAATGGGATCTACAATTCTGAATACGTCAAGGAGTGAGTCCAATGAAAGCCATAACGTTTAACCGCCTGGGGTCGCCCGATGTACTGCAGCTGACCGAGCTGCCCGTTCCGTCCGCCGGGCCGGGAACCGTCCTGGTACGCGTTCAAACGGCCGGCGTCATGCCAATCGACGCCAAGGTCCGCAGCGGAAGCGTTCCATACGCGCAGTCCCACCCGTTTCCGATCATCCCGGGCAATGAATTTGCCGGGATCATCGACGAGGTGGGGGACGGCGTCAGCGAATTCGCGCGCGGGGACGAAGTGATCGGCTTTACGATGTTTGGCGGATATGCCGAATATGTCGTCGTCAGCAGCGACCAATTGATCCGCAAACCGGCGGGCATGCCTTGGGAGACCGCCGGAGGTTTTACCGGCAACGGACAGGGCGCCCATATGGGACTGGAAGCGATCCGGATTCAGCCCGGGGATACCGTGCTGATCCATGGGGCGGCCGGCGGGCTGGGCACCTTTGCCGTGCAGCTCGCGCTGGCCTGGGGCGCCGGCAGGGTGATCGGCACGGCCAGCGAGGCCAATCACGATCATCTCCAGCGTTTGGGCGCCATCCCGCTCGGCTACGGGGATGGGCTTGCCGCCCGCGTACGCGCCATCGCTCCCGCTGGAGTGGACGCCGCCTTGCATGCCGGCGGCGGGGATGACCTCGCCCTGCAGGCATCCGTGGACCTGGTCCAGGACCTCAGCCGAATTGTAGCGATGGTCCCCAGTGTTCGGGCCCAAACACTCAGCATCCGGCAGCTGACCGGCACGCGCAGCAAAGAACGCCTTGCCGAGCTTGTCCGCATCTACAACGAAGGAAAGGTCGACATCCATATCCGCAAAGTGCTGCCGCTGAATCAGGCCCGGGAAGCCCACCGGGAGATCGAATCCGGCCATGGCCGCGGAAAGATCGTCCTCTCGGTCTAATTTACCTTCGAAATCAAAAAGGGTGCCATCAATCATTGGATTGATGGCACCCTTTTTCGCTGCGGAATGTTTGGAAGCATAATAGGTTTGTTCCAATGGGCTTTCATCAAGACATCACGGCATCAAGACACCGTCGGCGACTCCTTGCGGAAGCCGGTCTCGTCCGGCTTGCCCTGCTTCACGTCACGGCGCTTTGCACCAATGATCCAGCGCGAGCCCGGCAGATGCGACAGCGTGTAGCTGATGCCAAGCGAAGCGAGCACAGTCAGGCTGAAGGTCAGGAGCGTAAAAGACACGTGGCTGCCGGCCAGATCCATCGGACGCGTAAAAAAGGCAATCACGTAAATGATCAGGGCGTGCACAAGATAGCCGCCGAATGAATATCGGCCGATCCAGGTCAGCAGCCGCAGGAAAGCCTGGCTCCGCCCCTGCATCATGATGAGCAGCCCGTACAGCAGGAGCATCTGCGCGACGATGATGACAAAGGTCGATGGCCGCAGGTAAGTGGATATATTTAAATTCACGACCTCGCCCGACCCCTGCAGCACGTCATAGCCCAGCTTGATGTACATCGCCAGGAACAGGAGTCCGGTCCAAGGCAGCAGCCGGGTGCACCACTTCCGCCAGTTGGAGACGGATGCCGCGCATACCGCACCGGCCACAAAATAAAAACCGTACATCACAAACGAATAGCTGCGGTACTGCAGCAAAACCGACCAGGGTCCGCCAAGCCCTTCGGCCCAGCTCCCCATCTGGTAATAGGAGAGATACAGCAGAGCGGCGTAGATCATAAAAGAACCGCCCAGGATCGCGGACAGCACCCCTGCCCGCTTCTTCGCCTCCATAGGACCGATCACGCGCCGCGCCGCCCGGAACGCCCAGGCAAACAGCGGAAACAGCAGGTAGAACTGAAAGATCATCAGGATAAACCACAGCTGGTATCCCGTCTGAGGAACGAACATCTCTTTCAGCAGCGCTCCCCAGTCCTGTCCTCCTTTTTGCCAGAAGGATGGGGTAAATACGTGGACATACAGCCAATAAATCACCGTCCAGCACAGGAAAGGGACATACACATCCCCGAACCGTTTGCGGATAAACGGACCGTACCGAAACCGTTCACCATAGTTGTAGAACAGCAGCACGGCGGACAAAAATACAAAGGTCGGCGTTCCGAAACGGGTCAGGTGGTAGATCATCGTCAGCATGGTGGAATCCGCGGCCACAATGTCGGGCCTGTAGATGTACTCGGCAATGGAATGCTGCATCACGATCGCCAGAAAGGCGAGGCCACGCAGCTGCGTCCATTCTTCGATTCGCGGTTTGCCCATGAGCATGAGGTCCTCCTTCTTCTTGGTCAGGGCCAGTATACCCGGTCAATATTAAATGAACCTTAAAGCAGGCGGACTTAACAGATTTTAATTCATCCAAAAGTTCATTCTTTTTGCCCCGTACAGGTTCATGATTCTCCAGGTTCTAATAACCTCCCAATACATACAAAAAAACCGGGAAGTCCATCTTCTGGACGTTCCCGGCACGAAGCGCCGTGTATAACGAAAAATGCCTGTCAAATGGCAAAGAAAGGATCCGCCGCCTGTTCGAAGCACCGATCAGGCTCCCTTGATGGCTGCACGCTCGGCAGCGGCGCTGCCGCGGCTGGCGGACAAGGATCGGGTCGCTGCGCTAACGATCAGGGAAACCACGATGTTGGCGAGCAGCGCCACGATCCGGTTCTACCGCCGTTATTCGATCTCGACGATGATCTCCACCTCGACCGGCGTATCAAACGGCAGCTCGTTTGTCCCGATCGCGGAGCGCGCATGTTTACCCTTCTCCCCGAACACTTCGATCAGCAGATCCGACGCCCCGTTCAGCACGTAAGGCTGATCTTTAAATCCCGGAGCGCTTTGTATGAAGCCGAGCATCTTCACTACTTTCTTCACCCGGTCCAAGCTGCCCAGATGGGCCTGCAGCGACGATAAAATGTTCACGATGCACCGGCGCGCCGCCTCTTGCCCCTGTTCGATCGTCAGCTCTTCTCCAAGCTTGCCTTTTAGAATCAGCTCCCCGTTCTTGCGGCAATCATGGCCCGAAGTGTACAGCAGATTTCCTACCTGGTTTACGGGAACGTACGAGAATTTCGGCTCGCCAACCGGCTCCAGCTCGATGTTCAGTTCTTTCAATCTCTCTTGAATGCTCATCATCATTCCTCCTGTAATGGTTGTTGTTGAAGCAGCCGCATGGCGAGCTGCATGTATACCTTGGCTGCGTCCGTGATCTGACGGACAGGAACCCGCTCATCCTTAACATGGGCTTGGTCCAGCGATCCTGGTCCGAATATAACCGTCGGTATGCCCAAGTCAACGGACAGAAACGGCGCCTCGCAGGTCGCTTCGAAAATGCCGATGGCGGACGGGTTCCCGAGAACATGACCCGTGACCTCCACCAGCGCCTGCACAAGCTGATGGTCCTGCGGAATGGTCGACGCCGGTATAAACAAGTAGTCGTCCACTTCGTAGGCGACTTCACCAGTTCCGGCACTTAAGCCTTCGCCTGAGCTTGTGCCTGCAGCTGCATTTAGCGCCTCCTTCAGCTGCTCCAGCACCTGCGCCGCCGTCTCGCCGGGGATAACCCGGCGGTCGACCTCGATCTCGCAGTGCTGCGGCACGATGTTCGGCGCCGTCCCGCCCTTGATCTGCGTGACGTTCAGCGTCGCGTATCCGAGGAGCGGATCGGCGCTCTCTTTGAGGCGGCTTCGAAGCGGCTCCAGCGCCGAGATGAGCGCCGCCATCTTCGGAATGGCGTTGTCGGGCTTCAGCACCTTTGCCGCATGGCCAGCGACGCCCGCCGTGCGGATCCGGTAGCGGCCGACGCCTTTATGGGCGGTGCAGATACCGAGATCGGTCGGCTCGCCGATGACGGCGTAATCGGCGTGCACGCCGCTGCGCAAAAAGTGGCGCATGCCGACATTCTCCCGCTCTTCGTCCACGTTGAAGAGCAGGATCAGCTCCCCGGCGAACGGGCAGCCGCGCCGGTGCAGCAGGATGGCCGCGTACAGCATGGCCGCGACGCCCGACTTCATATCGGCCGCACCCCGGCCGATCAACTCACCGCCCCGGACGACGGCGGCAAACGGGTCCTCGCTCCAGCCTTCCCCGGCCGGGACAACGTCGAGATGGCCGTTGTACAGGAGCGCCGGCCCTTCGGCCGTGCCCTTCAACCGGGCGACCACATTCGGCCGCTGCGGCGCGGCCCACTGCAGCTCGGCTTCGATCCCCTCGTCCCGGAGGAGCTGCAAGACGTACCGGGCGGCCTCCTCTTCGCGTCCCGGCGGATTTTCGCTCGGGATGCGGATCAGTCCGCAGACGATATCCAGCAGCTCCTGCTCGTGAAATGAATCAAGGTCCTTCCCCATGAATCCCAGCCTCCTCCCTGTAGCGCTTAGCTGTTCTTGCCCCTTGCGTCGATCCGGATCTTCTCGACCGGAACTCCTCTGCGGAAGCCGACGATGTCATCGCACAGATTCGGAAGGACGCAGGCATGGTTCGGGATAATCGTCAGGTGCTGGCCGATGTGAAGCGATACGGAAGCCGGATCATAGCTGAGGAACCCATGCTCTTCATTCAGCTTGAAAATTTCGATGTCGGGATGCTCCACAATGTATCCGAAACCTTTAGAGAACGGCATCGTATCCGTGGTGAGCGTTTTGGATCCCGCGTCGATGATCGCCCGGCCCGGAGCCGGTACGCTGACGACCGTCGTGATCACTCGCAGCGCGCAATCGTCCACCGTGATCATGCCCATCGACAATTGGCCCACGTCGTGGAATATGTAATTTCCGGCGCGGATCTCGGTTACCCCCTCCAGCTCCCCTGCGAACTTGGACGACAGCGACGAACCGCCGCTGACGACCGGAACGTCGATCCCCGCTTCCCTCAGCAGATCGGCGGTATTCTTCAGGGTAGCCGCCTCTTGTCGTGCCGTGCTGCGGATCTCTTCCCGGCTCTCTTCACCGTAAATCTGCCCCGCGTAGGACAGCAGTCCGGTGATTTCGATTCCCGGCAGGCTTTGGATCCGCTGCGCAAATTGCAGCGTGTCCTCCCCCGGCTGCCGGCCGCAGCGCCCGATGCCTCCGTCAACCTCGATGTAGAGCGGTATGCGGCGGCCGAGACGCTCACCCACCTCCGACACGGCCGTGGCGCCTTCCACGCTGTCGGCGACTGTCGTTACTTTCACCTTCTGCGCCAGCTGATACAGCCGCTCCTTCTTGTCTTCGCCAATGATGGGAAACGCGATCAAAATATCGTCGATCCCCGCTTCAGCCATCACTTCCGCTTCCCCCAGCTTGGCGCAGGTGATGCCGGTGCTTCCGGCCTCCAGCTGCTTGCGGGCAAAATAAACCGACTTGTGGGATTTGATGTGGGGACGGTGCCGGATTCCGGCCTTTCTCGCTTCCTCCGCCATGCTGTGGATGTTGCGTTCGGCAATGTCCAAATCGACGATGACGGCAGGCGTTGATACGGTTTGAACCATCTTGCTCCCTCCTTAAATGACACAGATCTGGGTCATGGGTATGCCCTTGTGATAGGCTCGCTGAGACAATCAAACTCCAAACCAACAAAAAAATAATTAGGTCAAAAAAATATTTTTTTTGATTGTTCACATTATGAATCCCTTCGCTGCGCATTGTCAATATAATTTCTATGATTCAGCACAAGTTTGAATACGCTTTCAACTCATGACAAAGAAAAGCCCGAAATAAAGGCCTACTCTTATGCAGCAGCGTTTCCACTTATGTTCACGCGATTGCGCGGACTCCTTCTGCCCTTGTCTGTCGCTTTGCTGTTCCATCCGGGCCTTGGCCCGGGCAACGCTTCCTTGTTATACCCTGTTTTTCGGCATGCCTTTGTCCTGGTTTGCCCGAATTTCGTCGAGATAGTTATACAGCGTAAACTTGGAAATATCGAGGAACTGGCATACTTTATCTCCCGCCTTTTTCACGAGAAAAGCGCCGCGCATATCCAGAAACTGCACCGCCTTCACCTTGTCATCCTTGCTCATATGCGAGACCGGCTTGCCGATTTCCTTCTGGCATTCCTGCAGCAGGTAATCAAGCAGATCGTTCACGTCGTTGACGAATACCTCTTTCACTTCCTGATCGAGGCTGTGCATCGTCAGCGAGCGGATCGTATTCTCCGCCACGAGCAGATCGGATATATCCAGGTTCATGCAGAGCGCTCCGATCGTCTCACCCTTGCTGTTCTTGAAGTAGGTTGAGGAGGAACGCAATATTTTGCCGTCCTTCGTCTGGGTGATGTAGTTGTAGCGGTCTCCCTCCGTCACGGTTCCGCGCAGCACCTCCAGCCCGAGATTGCTGCCGCAGTCCCCGACCTTCCGCCCGGTAATGTGGCCGTTCTCGATCGCCACGATCGTGCTTTCGTACCCTTGCGTCAAATCGTGAAGCACCACTTCGCATTTCTCCCCAAACTGGGCGGCGATGGCCCGGATAACAGGCAGCAGCACATTCAGCTCTTCCTTGATATGTTCCATAGATCCCACTCTCTTTAATCTGTCATCTAAAAATATTTTTGAATATCAAAAAAACTTTCATATACGTCTAGTTTCTTCAAAATCGTTCCTTTTGTCAAGGCATGACGGCAGATCCGCGGCAGGACTATACGAAAAATGATAAAAACAGAAGAAGCAGCACCTATTGCTGCTTCTTCTGGATTCGGATCTTAAATGCGGAGCCCGAACTGGTTCCCAACCGCATAAAATACGTTCGTCTCCGGCTGTACTCATAACCTCGGCCCCATACCTTATTGAATGGTCATTACCTGTCCGGCTGTCATTGCAGTTAGCTCCTCCGGGGTGCAAGAAAATACCGCCTTCGGATGACCGGCCGCCGCCCAAATCGTGCCGAATTTCAACAAGTCTTCATCAATAATCGTCGTGATTCTCTCCTGGTGACCAATCGGCGCTACACCACCGATGACAAAGCCGGTGTGTTCCCGCACGAAATCTGCGTCCGCCTTCTTCAGCTTGACGTTAAGCGAGGAGGAAACAAGCTTTTCATTGACACGGTTTACGCCGCTTGCTACAACAAGTACAGGTTCATTGGAACCGCTCAGACGGAAAATAATGGACTTCGCAATTTGTGCCACTTCGCAGCCAATCGCCGCCGCGGCTTCTTCCGCCGTGCGAGTGCTGTCCGGCAGTTCCACCACCCGATGGTCGTAGCCCATGTCACGGAGACGGCTCTGCACCCGCTCGGCACTCTCTTTTAATGCCATGATATATGCCTCCTTTTACTCGCTTGCACCCTGCACAGCCGCCTGCGGCTCGCCCGGTGCGTCCAGTACGGCGGCGTTGATGCCGTTGAGGAACGCCAGCGCGCTCGCCTTGATAATGTCGGTATCCATCGCCCGTCCCGAATAAGTTTTGCCCTGATATTCCAGCCGGATGTTGACGCGGCCGATCGCCTCTTTGCCCCGGGACAGGCTGTTGATTTTATAATCCCTCAGCTGCACGTCAAGTCCGACCAAGGCCTTGATCGCGCTGTACAGCGCATCGATCGGTCCGTCCCCGACTTTGCTGTCGGTATAGCTTTCGCCGCCTTTTTTCAGCTGGACGGTCGCCGTCGGCACGAGGTCGTTGGTCACGACCTGGAAGGATTCCAGCTCATACAGATGGCTGGTGCCCTGATCGATCTTGCGGTGCTCGGTCACCAGGTAGAATACGTCATGATCGTACACTTCCTTTTTGGCGTCGGCCAGCTGCAGAAATTTCGCAAACAGCTCCTCAAAATCGTTTGGATTGCTCGTGTCGAAGCCGATCTTTTCTACCGCATTTCTGAACGCATGCCGTCCGGAACGCGCGGTCAGGATCAATTCCATGCTCTCAGCTCCGACTTCCTCCGGCGACATGATTTCGTACACGTTTTTATCTTTCAGCAGTCCATCCTGATGAATGCCGGACGAGTGGGCAAACGCGTTTTCGCCCGTAATCGCCTTGTTGACCTGCACATCCAGGCCTGTCAAATGCGTCAGCAGCCGGGAGGTGCGCAGTATTTCCTTCAGCTGGATCTGGGTATGGCAGTTAAAATAGTTCTCCCGCACCTTCAGCCCCATCACCACTTCCTCGAGCGAGGTGTTGCCGGCGCGTTCACCAAGCCCGTTGATGGTGCACTCCACCTTCTCGGCCCCGTTCTTGATGGCGGCCAGTGTGTTTGCCGTGGCCAGCCCCAGGTCGTTATGGCAGTGCACGCTCAGGACGACCTTGTCGTTCAGGTTTTTCAGCCGGTCGTTGATTTTGCGGATCAGCTCGCCGAACTCTTCCGGAACGGCATAGCCTACCGTGTCTGGAACGTTGATGATCGTCGCGCCGGCTTTGACCACCGCTTCGATCGTCTGCCACAGGTACTCGAATTCCGACCGGGACGCATCCTCCGTGGAATATTGCACTTCTGGCAGCAGCGTCTTCGCAAATTTGACCGCATCCACACCCATCTGCATGACGGCGTCCTTCGAGCGGCTGAACTTTTTCTCCACATGGATGTTGGACGTGCCCAGCACGATATGGATAAACGGATTTTGTGCCAGCTTGATGCTTTCATACACGCTTTCGATGTCGCTCTTCACTGCGCGGGCGAGCGCGGTTACAGAGACGCTGTCCCCCACGGTTCTGACGATTTCCTGCACGGCTTGAAAATCCCCCGCCGACGACGCAGGGAAGCCCGCCTCGATGATATCTACATTGAGGCGCTTCAGCTGCTGCGCGAATTCAACCTTCTGCTGCGTGTTGAGCTTGGCGCCAGGCACCTGCTCTCCGTCGCGTAACGTCGTGTCCAATACGATAATTTTGCGGTTCATCTGCTATTCCTCCCAAATGAGTGTAGTTCATATATATTTAAAAGGGGTGCCGGCCAAACCCGGAATTTGGCCAACAAAAAAACCCCGTCTCTACGCTAGAGACGAGGTTTAACCCGCGGTACCACTCTAATTCATTTTCAGCAATGCAAAAATGATCTTCTTCGATGGCAATCACCATCTATCCCTGTAACGGTGGAACTCCGGCAGACCCTACATTGTCAGGTGGCGGTTCATAGACGAGTTCGAAATGATCGACCATACCGCTTCGCACCACCCAGCGGCTCTCTGAAAAGTCACTTCACTTCTACTATTTCTAATCGAAACCTTTATGATGTATGAAATTGTTAATTATATTATGGCATCCATTTGCTTTTGTCAACCCTGGATTTTCCATAAAGTTGAAGCCGGGAGGTCAAGCAGAACGGAGATGTTCCATCAGCTTCCGGAGCCAGTTGGCGTCATTCGACAGGGCGTGGTAGGCATGCTCGCTAATAAAAAGGGCCGAATCCCGGTACCTGTCCGGAACCTCGGAAAAGCCGGGCCGCTCCTCGATCAGCCGGATTTTTTTCTCCAGCCGGGCGATGGACTCTTCGATGATGTAAGCCAGCTTATGCTTATCCACTTTATCCAGAAACAACAGGGATGAATACAGGCTCGTGATGCTCGTGAAATTTTGAAATACCGCGTAAATTTCCTCTTCCAGCGCCTTGCGGCCCTCGTCGGTAATGCCATATGTCGTTTTCTCCGGACGGTTTTCGGATTGGACGACTTTGATTTTGCGGATGTAGCCCTTTTTCAGCAGGACCTCAAAATTGTAATACAGCGTCCCGTCGTTAATTGTGATCGTATTTTCCAGAGGTTTGAACACCTGTTTCTTGATGTCGTACGGATGGTGCTCCCCCTCGCTGAGCAAGCCGAGAATAAAGATCTGAAGCGACATTGCGATCCTCCTCATCATATGAAAAAAGGGCCGACAGGACCTTTTCCTGTCAGCCCATCCGATCTTATTTTACATGAATTGCGGTTCCGCTGCAGGCTCCTTTCCCGCCTTGGCCGATTTGACCGGCTTAAACTGGTGAATGAACAGGTTGATGACGAGCGCACCCGCACCTACCAGGGCCAAACCGAGGACGTATTCCGCCGTTTTCCCGCCTCCAAAAAGCAGGTTGTAATCCAGATGAATGGTGTAGAACATCGGCGAAATGTGGCTGAATGCTTTGAAGAATCCCGGCATCATCTCCGGCGGCAGCACAGCTCCGCCCGCAATCGTCTGCGACAGCAGCAGCGGCAGATTCAGCATCATGCCGGCCTGGCCGAGCAGCAGCACGCAAATGCTGGTGAACTCGATGGCGACGAGCATTTCCAGGGAGTGCACCATCCACATCTTCAGGAACGTCTCCACCCCGTAGTTGTGGAAGCCGAAGTAGATAGCCAAACCGACCAGCGGTGCGATGACGGACAGCACCACATGGACGCCCTGCAGAGACAGGAACGCTCTCCATTTGCCAATTTTGGCTTTCAGCTGGTTCAGCGCGCCCGAGCTGATCATCGAATAAATCATCGCACCTACGTAGGACGCCATCGTCAGGAACATCGGTGCCATCTGATTATGCATGCCGGCAGGCGGTGTGTTCGTGGACACGATATTCGGCGTCACCTTTGACATCACGCCTTCAACCATCTGCTTGGATTGATCCGCGGGCACCTTCATGCCCTGCAGCATGGCCTCAAAGCTCTGCGTCTGAATCTGCGTGCTCATCTTGGAGGAAACCTGTGTCGCAATGCTCTGCATCGTGCTGTTGACCGACGCCGGATTCGATTCGTTGATGAAAAAGTCCAGCTTCACCTGTTCGCCCTGGGCGGCCAGCTTCTGCGTAAAATCCTGCGGGATATGCATGATGAACTGAATGTCGCGATTATCCAAGTCCTTCTGCGCCTGCTCAAGCGATTCGTCCGTGACGACATGCAGCGGCAGCTGCTTCTGCAGCTGCTCTACAAATTGTGCGCCCGACTGCTGGTCTTCATTCACGATCGCCATCGTCAAGCGGTCCACGTTTTTCGGAAGCGCGCTGTAACCGGACATGAAGATTCCGATCATGATGATTTGATAAAAAATCATCATGAAAATGCCGCCGAGGACGGCTTTATTTTTAAAATATGCTTTCAAACTCCACTCCACCTTTTTTTACTTTGTTTTATATACTTTAATTAGAGTAATAAATTTAAAGGTGGTTGTCAAATCGAGGCGCGGGTGACTGGAGCTAAGGGGCTAAACGCCTGTTATCTTCACCCTTGAACCGCATCCGTATGGTAGAATATGTAATCATATTACTTGTGGGTCAGGTGAAAAGAATGAATGCGGATATTAAGGTAAGGTTGGCATCAGAATCCGATGCAGAGGAACTCTCGAGGTTAAATCAAGCATTTAACGGAGGTGACAAGCGGCCTCCCCAACAAATCATGGAGAGCTTGAAGATCAACAACGAATTGATTGCCGTGGCGGAAATAAGGGGCAGACTCGTTGGTTTTGGTTGTGCCCAAAGTTTTCATTCATTTTGTTACGAAGAGCCGCAGGGAGAAATTACGGAACTGTATGTTGAAGAAGCCGCACGAAGGAGAGGAATTGCGGGTGCAATCATTTCATGTCTGGAAGACAATCTTAGGAAAAGCGGCGTAAAAAGCGTAAAATTGTTGACTGGCAAGAGGAATGACGCTGCCATTAAAACGTATGAACACTGCAATTATGTTAGAGACGATGAGCTGCTGTTGACGAAAAAAATAGGAGACTGACGATGTATTCAACAAAGACCGCCGTGGAAAAGGCGATCTTTTATCTAAGCCTGTGGAGGACGCCCCTCCACGGCTTAGCCAAAGAACAGGTCGAGAATATTCGATCCCGTCGACGACTGCTTATTGTAAAATTCGGAATAGCCGCAATTTTCGCAATAGACGACGACAAATTGGTTGTGCTGGATATCAAACATTTTGGACAGGCCTGTGCCGGTCATGGCCACCTCTTTCGTTTTGGCGTTGCGGCTGCCGCATTTCACGCATCCCTGTTGTTCATTCATCTCTTATTACCTCCATATTCGCGTTCGCGTTTTGTATCCTAATACGGTTCGTGTATCGCATGGTTGCAAACCGTTACTCTTCCGAATACTTCCCCAGCCCTTATATTGGTATAATTCCTCCAAGGCGACGTTGTAATTCAGCGCTTTGTAAAAGCACCACCTCCTATACTGCCCAAATATTTTTTTATAGGATGATATAAAAACCGAACCTTTTTTCCATCGAGCGACAATATAGGGTGTAAGCTGCTTACCCAGGAGGGCCCTCTGAATGCAAAACGAATCCATGTACCACGTGCTCACAAAAATGATCGAAGGAGATCAGCAGGCGTTTCATACCTTGTATGATGCCACCTATCGGGACGTCTACCGGACCGTCTCTTTTCTGGTGGATCATCCGCAGGATCGCGAAGATATCATGAATGAGATTTACATGCAAATGTGGACCTCGCTTCCCAATTATGATCCGGATCGTCCTTTCCACTTCTGGCTGCACGGCTTGGTCATCCGCCAAGTGCAGAGATTCCGGATGAAAAGCTGGAGGAGATTCCGAATATTCGAACGCGTCCGCGTCTTTTCCCGGGAAGAGCATCACTGGGATCAGCCCGCGGTGACGACGGATGGGACAGACCCCGAGATATCAAAAGCCATGCACAAGCTGACCGATAAACAGCGAACGGTGATCATTCTCCGCTTTTACCACGACTATACGCTGGAGGAGATTGCAACATTACTCGATATTCCGCTGGGAACCGTCAAGTCCAGATATCATGCGGGCCTGCAGTCGCTTCGAAAACACTTGGGAAACCTCCCCCTGGAAAGGATGGAAAAGAACAATGCCTATTGAAAGCCAAATCCGCGAATACCTGACCCGAGAGGCAGAGACCATGGAATGCCCCCCGGCTGTTTCCAAACGAATCGAGCAATCCTATTCTCAATACGTACAACGACAAAGGAGCAAAAAAACGATGAAAAAAAGATGGATCGGCGGCATCGTTGCTGCCGCAATTATGATTCCAACCGCGGCATTCGCGGCCCCTCCCCTGATTGAAATGGCGACGAGAACACCGATGACGGCTGAACAAGTCAAGGTGGATGTGGTTGGCCAGGCAGCGCTTGACAAGCTGTATCGCTCTTACCCGGAAACCAAGTCGTTTGAAATTGTCGACGCCAGCCAGCTTGGAGGAAATCCCGCGAATGCAAGTCAGGGGAAAGCTATCCAAACCAGTATCGAGCTGCAGGAAAAGGGAGATCACGGCAAAAAGATCCGGCTTGATCTGAACGGGATTACGGGTGAAATCGAACATGTAAACCAAGAAAACTGGCAGCCTCAAGACAAGCCGGTCATCTCCTTAACCGATCAAGAAATCAAGTCGAAGGTCGATGATCTCATTAACAAACTGTACGGCAGCACCGGTAAGTACGAATACAGTATGGAGCCGATGCAGAATTCGGACTCAAAAACGTTGATATTGAACTATACGGAAAAGGGATCGACAACGCCGTTCTATCAGGCATTGGTTCAAGGGAATACGATCAGCGTTTCGCTGATCGGAGGCGGCCCTGCCGCAACCGTGGAAGGCTTCTTCACTACAAACGGCAAGCCTGACTATACTGCGGATGCCTTTTTAAACGATGAAAAGCTCTTTGCTTTACTTCACATGAGCCCAGCAGAATTGAAACAAGAATTGGCAAAAGGTGCATCTGTCGCCGAGATCGCAGCATCCAAAAAGATCTCCAAGCAACAAGTCATAGACGTCATCGCAAGTACTCAGGCTAAAAAACAATTCCAGGCCGATTCGCATGGAGGAGCTTCCGATGACAAGCGTGCGCTGGAACAATTGAAACAAATGGTTGAACCCAAAGTATCGCAAGTGATTGAACATAAAACGGAAACGCCTTGGTAGAAAGATCAGTACAGGCGCCAGAAATGGCGCCTGTTTTTATTTAGGGTACCCCCATAGAACTGATCGTCTCAAAAAGAGAACCATCCATTTTCTTAAAAACCTAAAATTTTGAGGAAAAGACCTATAAATCTTGTAGGTTTTTGACCCGGTTTGTTTGTTAAAATGGAAAGGAGCACCTATTGCAGCATCCATCCAACCACTGATTAAGGAGGAAACGAGATGACTCAGCCTGTGACGCAGCGCGAGCCTTTGGTCACCCACATTTATACCGCTGACCCTTCGGCTCACGTGTTTGAAGGCAAATTGTATATTTACCCTTCCCACGACCTGGACCATGAGCACACGTCCAACGATAACGGGGACCAGTACGACATGGAGGACTACCACATCCTGTCTATGGACGATGCGAACTCCCCATGCCAGGACCACGGCGAGGCGCTGCATCTCCGCGATATCCCTTGGGCCAAGCAGCAGCTCTGGGCTCCGGATGCGGCTTATAAGAACAACACGTACTACCTCTTCTTTCCGGCACGGGATCACGACAACATTTTCCGGATCGGCGTAGCTACCAGCTCCTCTCCCGCGGGACCGTTCACTCCGCAGCCGGAATATATTCCGGGCAGCTTCAGCATTGACCCGGCCGTTCTTATGGATGATGACGGAAGCGCTTTTATATACTTCGGCGGGTTGTGGGGCGGCCAGCTGGAAAAATGGCAGACGGGCACCTTTGATCCGAATGCAGAAGGCCCGGCGGCCGACGAACCGGCGCTGGGGCCAAGAGTGGCTGAGCTGAGCGACGACCTGCTCACCTTCAAGGACGCGCCACGCGAAATCTCCATTCTTGATGAGAACGGCCAGCCGATTTTGGCAGGGGACGAGGAACGGAGATATTTTGAAGGACCGTGGGTACATAAGCATAACGGACTGTATTATCTGTCCTACTCGACCGGCACGACCCATAACATCGTATACGCTGTGAGCGAGAACCCGCAGGGACCTTTTACGTACAAAGGAAAAATCCTGACGCCGGTCATCGGCTGGACGACTCACCACTCGATCGTGCAGTTCCAGGATAAATGGTACTTGTTCTATCACGACAGCTCCCTCTCGGGCGGCGCGGACAACAAACGCTGCGTCAAATTCACCGAGCTGACGATCCACGAGGACGGTACGATCGAAACGATCGATCCGTACGGGAAGTAATTGCATGTGACACGCTCGAGGCAAAATGAAAAGGCTTACCTCCACCAAATGGAGATAAGCCTTTTTGGGTTTGCAGTGCCGTACAGGGCAGCTCCACATATGGCGCTCCCAAAAGGTTAGCAAAGGTCCAAGTAACGTGAAAGCAGACATTTCAATCCCTTCAATTCCTCATAGAATGCGGAAGGGCGATGCTTAAGTTTGTGGGCACAAAAAAACCGACTCCCTTGGGAATCGGTCATCATTCTTATTTACGCTTCATTGCACTATGCTTGAATGAAGTAATCACATAACGAATGCTCACTCTTAATTTGCCGTAGCCGATTAGCTGCCGTTTCCGTCCATTGGACAATCAACTACAGCTCACCACGCTTCACCGATTCGATTAATTCTTCTGTGGAGTACAATTTGCCCTCCACCAGATCCGTCTCCGATGCTTCGATCATATGGCGGATTTCAGGATCAGAATCCAGCTCATCTACAGGACTGTGGACCTCATATTCCAGGCCATCTATACGAATAAATTCTTTGTGATCTTTCAAATACGATTCAATGACCGTACCGTCAGGAGCTTTTAGACTAAAATTCATCCTTCCAACCTCCTTTTGCCTTTCCTGATCTGAAACAACCTTACCCTGAAATTATAACATATCTCCTATCCCTGACTCATTAACAAAAAAATAACCTAAACTTACTTTCTTGGTAGTTTACTAGCAGTAGCTTCTGCTTCTTATTCGAATACAGCAAATAACAGATTATGATGATCGATAAGCTGAACAAAATGGTCATTTAGCTTAGCTTCACTTCTTTAGCAACCATCATTGCCAATCATTATGCGTTTCAATCTGCAGACTCTTGCCCTTGGCTAACGGTAGGCCCACCATTTCCGTTCGGGACTTACACCCTATATATAACGCCTTTGTTTGGCACTCATTGAAAAGGCTTACCTCCACCAATTGGAGATAAGCCTTTTGGTCTGCTGTACCGTCAGGGTTTAAGCTGTCCCTTCGGCAAAATTCCGAATCGCGTCCATATAGGACGAGGCCGGGTATTCTTGTTTCGCGTGTTCGTATCCCGGGTTGCCTTCGGACCACGCACAAGTGAGCTCCAGCTTGGTCTGGTCCCCCACCGGCGTCAATTGATAAGTCATATCACAAAATACAGATTCATGCTGTTCATTGTATGCCGGAGCGGGATGCTGTTCATACGAAAATACGCGGTTCGGCTCGTACTGCTTCACGAATCCGTACACATGAAGTGTCCGGTCCCCATCCGGCCCCGGTCCCCGGAATTCGACACGGGCTCCCGGCTCAAAGGTCGATTCGATGCTGGACCCGAACAACGTGGCGCGTGTACCTTCCGATGTGGCAATGGCCGCCCACACCCGCTCGGGCGGAGCTGCGATCAAGACTTCGTACGTCAAGCTGCTGCTTGATGGATTGACTGCCATTTCATTCACCTTCCATTGCTTGATAGGAACTGGTGTTGCTGGATCGTTTCATCCATTTTTTCACTTTAGCATGCAGGCTGGTTGAAGCCAATCTATTTTTTTGCTTAAACGAAACGCATGTTCACTCATCCATCTTAAGCAGCAGCTTCCCGCGCGTGGATCCGGTCTCCAGAAGACGAAGCGCTTCATTGGCTTCATGTGCCGGGTAAATCCCGAAGATGTCGGCATGGACTTCTCCTTTGGCCAGCATTTGCAGCGCTTCATTGGCCCTTTGGCCTGCCCTCTCGGGGTTAGCATCGCTGTATGTACCAAGCTGAAATCCGGCGACGGACAGATTTTTAAACCACAGCTCTTGGGTCGATTGCAGTGTATCCGGCTCCCCGCCGGCGTTGCCAAGCACAACGAGCTGACCAAATGGCTTCATCACGTCAAGACTCGCCCTTCTCATGGCTCCACCTACAGGATCCAGTACGGCATCAACGCCTTGGCCGCCGGTAGCCCTCATCGTCTCTTCGACGAATCCGGAGCGGATACATAATTCATCGTACCCAAGGGAGGAGGCAAGGCTCTTTTTACTTTCCGATCCAACCGTGCCCAACACCAAGCCGGCACCCAGCCGGCGGGCGACCTGGCCAAGGAAACATCCCAGCCCTCCGGCGGCGGCATGGACCAGCAGGCTTCCGCCTGTCTGCAGGCGAATCACGTCTTTCATCACGATCAGAGCCGTAGTCAAATTGACGATGGAAGCGGCAGCCACTGCCAGATCCAGAGTGGAATCGAGCTCTGCAATCCGTACGGTCAGTTCGGGTCTGACGGATACCACCGTAGCAAATCCCCCAATCTCAGACAGCGTCATCGCCGCAACCGGCTCGCCTACACGGAAGCCCTTGACGCCTTCGCCTATCTCCCGCACATAGCCGGCAACCTCTAAACCGGGAACATAAGGCGGCTGAACGTGGTCAAATTCCCCTCTGGCCAGCATCACATCCACGAAGCCTACACCGGCATACGCGACGTCGATGGTCAATCTGCCCGGTGCTGCAGACAGAGTCTTTACTTCTTTCAGGCGAAGGGCTTGCGCCTCCCCCGGTTGTTCTACGATTAGAGCTTTCATCAGAATTACTCTCCTTTCTAATTTTCTACTGGAATCGCCTGCTGCTGTTTTCGATGAATCTTTCTGCGCCTCGTTTCCAGCAGGATCATGAAGACGATCAGCGTCAATCCCAATAGCGTAACCCCTCCGGAAAAAAGCGGTACTGCTCGAAGCCCAAACCGGCTGTCGATGACCATTCCTCCCAGCCAGGCCCCCACTGCGTTGCTGATATGCAGCGCAGATACGTTCATGGTGGTGGCCAGATTTGGCGCTTCCTTTGCCTTGCTCATTACGAGGACCGTAAGACAGGGAAGAATGCCGAAGCTGAACACCCCCAGAAGAAAAATATCCGCCACGGCAAAAATCTTGCTTTCGAGTGTCACGGTAAAGGTAAAGAGGCATACTGCGAGCCCCGCGGTGATTCCGATCAGCGCAGGTCTCAAGCGCCAATCGGCCAACCTCCCTCCCGCTATATTGCCAAGGGTTACGCCAATGCCGAACAAAACCAGAATCCACGAAACGGAGCGGCCGTCAAACATGGCCAGCTGCTCCAGCAGCGGAGCTACGTACGTAAAGGTCATAAACACGCCGCCAAAACATAAAGCGCTCACCAGCAGCGCGAGTAGTACTTCCGGTTTGCCCAGAACGCCGATCTCCCGTTTCAGCGGTTCAGTCCGGGTGCTCAGATGGCCGGGAAGCAGCCGGAAGAGTCCCGCCACCGCCGCGGCCCCGATGACGGCAATCGCCGCAAACGTATAACGCCAGCCAAGGGCATGGCCAACCCACGTACCAAAGGGAACGCCGGCGATGTTCGCTATGGAAGAGCCGCTGACGAGAACGGATATCGCCCAGGCCCTCTTATCGGCGGTCACCATCTCAGCCGCCATGACCGTGGCCACGCCGAAAAACGAGCCGTGCGTCAAGGACATCAAGATCCTCGCTGTCATCAGCACGGAGAAGTCTTGAGCAGATACGGCCAAAGCGTTGCTGAGGACAAACAGCAGCATAAGGAGGAGAAGCAGCGTTTTCCGGGGCAAACGTCCCGTCAATATCATGATGAGCGGAGCAGTAACGGCAACGCCAAGCGAATAGCCTGAAATGAGCAGCCCGGCATCCGATATCGTGACCTGCAGGTCCGAAACGATGTCGGGCAGTATGCCCATGATGACGAATTCAGCCATGCCGATGGCAAATGCGCACAAGGAAAGCACCAATAGAGGGCGTAACGGAGCAGATAAAGGCCGGGGAACTTCAGGTGATGGTTTCATACAGACGCCTCCTTTCGGTAAATCACATTACGTTAAGGAGGCAGAGGGAACCAGATCAAATTTTTAACTAGTATAAAAACTAACAGGAACATTCAAGGCAAAAAAAACCGCACTTCGGCGAAAAAATTCGCTTACATGCGGGCAGCGGGGCGAGTCTTCAACCATGCCTCCAGCTTTTCTGGCGTACGTGTCTCCGGCAGGGGCATATAGATGCAGCACATCAGATTTTCCAGATCATTGATTTGGGTAAACGTAATGATTTCAAAGTGCAGGTGTCCCATTGCCGGGTGCTTCACTTCGATTCGCAGGCCGTTCTTTTCGGCTACTTCATGAAGAGGCCACCATTCGGCAAATTCTTTGCTGCTAATGGTCAGTTCCTCAATGAGCCGGGTATACCAAGGCTGACTTGCCGAGCGGTCGTACAGCTTCCTGTAGAAGGAAAGCGCGATTTTGGTCGAGTGCTCCCAATTAATAATTTTGGTCCGAAATGCAGGATGCATAAAAGTAAGGCGAAGCATCTGCATGTCCTCGGGAGGTATCGCTGAAAAATCCGTCAAAATTTCGCAGGCGAGCTCGTTCCAGGCGATGAGGCGATTTTCCGATCCGATAACGAAAAAGGGATACGGCGTGCTCGTCACCAAATTCATAAAGGCGGGCGACAGCTTGTATGCCGACATATCCCTGGATGGTACCGGATACCTCCCGGCAAGAAGATACAAATATTCACGCTCCGTAGGGCTCAGCTGGAGCGCAGAGGACAGGCGATCCAGTACCTCGGGCGATGCGGATACTTCCCGGCCCTGCTCTAACCACGTGTACCAAGTAATGCTTAAGTCGGCCAGCTGCGCCACTTCCTCCCTGCGGAGTCCTGGCGTTCTGCGGCGCGTATGTCCCTGCGGCAGTCCAAACTGCTCTGGTGTCAGCTGCGCTCGTCTAGCTTTCAGGAAATCTCCGATCGCTTTTCGGTTCAAACCGGCTTCCATCGGTCGAGTCCACTCCTATCCAGGTAGTTTTTATGCTAGTTACGTTTGCTACTGCCTTCAGTATAAACGGCATGTTAATCTCGCTTCAAGCCATGATGTCCCCTAACCAAATATCAGGAAAGAAGGAACGAATTCTATGACACTGCATGCACAAGCCCAAAAATTCATACAGGATACGGCATCCCTGCCGCCCTCCCACACACTGGATCCTGTGGAGCTGCGCAACATAGCCGCAGGAACCGTCATTTCAGATACGTTCGAGCTCGCATCGGTTCAAGATAGGAGCATCGAGGGGCCTTACGGTGATCTGCCGCTGCGGATCTACCGGCCAGAGCGGGAAGGCGCGCTGCCCGTTATCGTATTCTATCACGGTGGAGGCTTCGTCATCTGCGATGTGCAGAAGTATGACCCGATGTGCCGCATGCTGGCGGCAGTAACCCGTTGTGCCGTCGTATCGGTGGACTACAGGCTTGCTCCCGAACATCCTTTTCCCGCCGCTCCGACAGAGGCCGTCTTAGCCGCCAAATGGGTGGCGGAACATGCCGGGGAACTCGGATTTGACCCCTCCAAGCTGACCCTAGCGGGGGACAGCGCCGGTGGTAATCTGGCAGCCGTAGTTGCCCAACAGCTGGGCGATTTGGGACAAGTCGATGTTGCTGGGCAAATATTAATTTGCCCCCTCACGGATTATTCGCAATGCTATGAATCGGAAGATCGATTTGCCGAAGGTTATTTTCTAAACCGTAACGTGCTGGATTACTTCAGGAAGCATTACTTAAAGAACGGCACCGACTTTTCGAACCCACTCGCATCTCCGATGCTCGGCCGCCTTGACGGCCTGCCGCAGACACTAATCATCACGGCCGAGTATGATCCGGTCCGCGACGAAGGGGAAGCGTATGGCAGACGGCTTGCGGAGGCGGGGGTCTTAGTCACATTCAGGCGTTATCCCGGCATGATCCACGGCTTTTACGCCATGACCGACTTGTTCGACGACGGCCGCCTCGTTTACGAGGATATCCGCAGATTTCTGCAAACCCTGGTATAATCAGCGGCTTTCTCATTTCTCCTTCCCTGCCGACATATATTGCTATCAATGGTCAACAAACGGAGGGAAGCGGCAAAATGAGCAATAGGCTAAGTACGGTAGATGAGGAGATCGGGCGTTTGACGGCCTATCTCCTGAAGACGCAGCAGTCGGACGGCTCCTGGCGTTTTTGCTTTGAAAACGGAATCGGCATCGACGCCTTCGTGATCATCCTCTTTCGTATTTTGGAGGCGGATCCGGAAGCTATCATTCGGCAGCTTCACGACCGAATCTGCAAAGAGCAGCAGCCTGACGGATGCTGGAGACTGTATCCCGATGAGGAAGAGGGCAGCTTATCGGCTTCGGTGGAGGCTTACTATGCCCTGCTTTGCTCCGGTTACAGCCGGCCGGAGGAGGAGCATATGCAGCGCGCCAAGCGGTATATCCTTTCGCGTGGAGGAATCGGTAAGGTCGACAGCATTTTGACCAAGGCGATCCTGGCAGCGACGGGCCAGCGCCCCTGGCCCCGGTCGATCTCCATGATCCCGCTGGAGGTGCTGCTGTTCCCCTCGTATTTTCCGATCAACTTTTTCGAATTTTCGGGCTATTCCAGAGTCCATCTCACGCCGCTGCTGATCATGGCGGACCGGAAATTTTCGGTTTCTCCGCCGGACGCTCCCGACCTCTCCGACCTTGCCTCTCCGCGCCTGGATGCCGACGAAGATGATCCGCTGCCGCGGGAGTACGAGAACCTGCAGGCGGAACTCCGCCGGGGGATGAACAGGCTGATCGGGACGCCGCGTTTCATCCATGAAGCCGCCGTGGAACGGGCCGAGCGGTTTATGCTGGATCGAATTGAGCCGGACGGCACCCTGTACAGCTACGCAAGCAGCACGATTCTGATGGTTCTGGCGCTGCTTGCCTTGGGCTATGAGCGGGAGCATCCCGTCATTAGCGATGCCGTCAAAGGGCTGACTGCCATGCAGTGTCAGGCGGACGGGACGACTACGATCCAGAATTCGCCCTCCACCGTCTGGGACACCGCCCTGATCGCCGATGCCCTCCAGGAGGCCGGGGTTGCGGAGAATCATCCGGCCATCCGTCAGGCCGCCTCCTACCTGCTGTCCCGGCAGCAGGACAAACCGGCCGATTGGAGCCTCCATAACCCGGATACGGCTCCCGGCGGCTGGGGATTCTCTGAGTCGAACACGATCAACCCGGATGTGGATGACACAACGGCGGCGCTGCGTGCGATATCCCGTCTAACGGAAACAGACGCGCAGTACCGGGAAGCATGGAACCGCGGGCTGAATTGGGTGCTGTCGATGCAGAATCGGGACGGAGGCTGGCCGGCGTTCGAAAAGGATACCGACAAGCACATCCTGACCTGGCTTGCAATCGAAGGGGCCAAGTCCGCGGCCATCGATCCCTCCGAGGCGGATCTGACAGGCCGGACGCTGGAGTACCTCGGCCATTTTGCGGGTTTGACGCAGCGGCATGAGTTCATCAGGCGGGGCGCAAACTGGCTGATCCGGCACCAGGAAAAGGACGGCTCGTGGTACGGGCGCTGGGGAGTATGCTACATTTACGGCACCTGGGCGGCATTAACTGGACTGGCGGCAGCCGGTGTACCGGCCAGTCATGATGCGATCCAAAAAGGCGTCCGTTGGCTTGAGCAGATCCAAAACCCGGACGGCGGATGGGGCGAATCCTGCCGGAGCGACCGAATCATGCGCTATGTCCCCCTCGGAGCGAGCACGCCGTCGCAAACGGCCTGGGCTTTGGACGCGCTCATCGCAGTGCAGGAGCAGCCGTCGCCTGCCGTGGACCGGGGCGTCCAAAGGCTGACTTCCCTGCTGCAGCAGGACGGCGGCATGACGGCCTATCCGACGGGGGCTGGCCTTCCCGGCACCTTCTACTCCCGGTACCACAGCTACCGGTACATTTGGCCGCTTCTGGCGCTGAGCCATTACAAGCGCAAATACGGCCATGCCGCCCCGGAAACACCAAAGCCGCCGGATCTCTGACAAGAGTCCGGCGGCTTTTTTCAAACCGTTTTTACTGAAATATGAAGTATTGTTCTTATTCCATGGAAGACGATCCCTGTATCCGCTCCAGCTCATCGCGTTTCTGCCGGAGAAGGTTCTCGATCCGCTCAAGCTCTTCCCGCGCCCGGTTTGAAGCGCTCTCGGCTTGCTGGATCTGCTGTTCATATTCCATCCGCCGGCGCATGGGCATCAGCATGCAATCGTAGACCCATTCGCCATCCCGTTCCACGGCCGAAGCGTTAAGTAGCACGGGAAGGGGTTCGCCGCTGCTCGTTTTAAACGTCAAATACATCTCCTCGACGCCCCGGTTCAGCTTTATGAGCGGAAGAAAATAGATTTGAAAAAAAATCCGGCTGGAACGGGTCAACAGCGATTCGAAGCTGCTTCCGCACATTCCCCGTTTCTCATATCCCAGCATGCGGCACAGCGTGGCGTTGACGTCCTGGATAACGCGATTATCGGCCATGGACACATATCCGCAAGGCGCCTGATCCAATCGTTCGTCCATACTACCGTGTGGACTCGCTTGACTGACCGGCTCTGGCAGACGCCAAGTAGGCTTGAATCAGCTGAATCGTTTCATCGGGATGGCTCATGTGCGGACAATGGCCGGTAGCATCCATGAGCTGAAATTCGCTATCCGGCATGTGGGTATGGATATAAGCCCCTGCTTCCAGAGGCGCGATCACGTCCTCGGCGCATTGGAGTATCAAGGAAGGCACGGTTACCTTTCCAAGCGCATCCCGGTAATCCGAGAGAAACGTCGCTTCGGCAAACCGCCGGGCGACCTTCGGATCGGTTGCGCAGAAGCTCTGCTCGAGCTCGCCGGACAACTCGGGACGACCCGGATTGCCCATGATGACAGGGGCCAGATAACTGGCCCAACCCCGATAGTTTTTGTCCATCATATCCATTAGAGCGAGCAAATCCTCGCGTTCAAAGCCTCCGATATAATCGGGAAGATCGTTTAAATACCGTGCGGAAGGGCCTATCAGAATCAGCCGTTCAAAATATTCGGGTCTGCGGATGGAAGCGAGAATGCCGATCATGGCACCTACGGAATGACCTACGAAAATCGCGTCCCTTATCCCCAGAGCCTCGCATATATCCAGCACATCCTGGGCATAGCCGTCCAGATCGCTGTAGCGGACCGGATTATACGCCCGAATGTCAGACCTGCCGGATCCGACAAAATCAAACAAGACCACTTTGTAATGATCTTCGAAAGCAGGTGCGACAAAACGCCACATGTTTTGGTCGCAGCCGAACCCATGGGCAAAAATCAAATACTGCGTGCCGCTCCCGGTGACTTGAACGTTGTTACGGACGAGAATCTGTTGATGGTCCATGTTGCTTCCTCCCGTATACACAGAGTTATTTTCAATTAAATTTGAAAGATGATCGTTCGACACTAAACTTCATTATACTACTAAACTCATCCTTCGGAACAAGAGATTAACCATTCCTTTTGAGAGATGGAATCAAATTCCAGGACCACAAGGGTGAACCCTCACCTATACGCTCGAATCATTCCGGCCAGTCGGAACAATCCCCGCTCCAGGTCGTGAAGGGATGCATACGCATACGATAAGCGCAGATGCTGCCGGTCATGCCGGTCATAAATTTGCCCCGGGTTTAAGAGGATCCCCTCTTTCAGGGCCTGTTCGAACAGCTGGTGAACCGGGATGAGAACATGCAGCCGCAGCCAAATGTAAAACCCGCCTCCGGGTATCTCCCACGTTGCCATATCTTGAAAATATTGCTGAAGGATCGAGAGGGCAAAATCTCTGCGCAGCTTCAGCTTCTGCCGGATATCGGCAAGATGCGGCTCGTACCGGCCTGTGCTCAGCCACTCCGCTACGGCATATTGGGACAGCGAACTGGCGCCGTAGTCAGTTTGCATTTTGATGTCGGCCAGCCGGTCGATGACCGGTTCCGGTCCTGCCACCCAGCCGATCCGCAGTCCCGGGCCAAGCGTTTTGGACATGCTCCCCATATAGAGGACAAGTCCCTGCGGATCGGCCGACTTGAGCGGCGGGGGCGGCGGCGCGTCCAGCCACAAATCTCCGTATACGTCATCTTCGATTACCGGCAGCCGCTCCAAAGCCGCAGCCTTCATCAGCTCTTCCCGGCGCTTCTCTGACATGACCCGTCCGGTTGGGTTATGGAAGCTCGGGATCGTATACAGCAGCCCCGCCTGATGCTGACGTTTGGCCGGTCCCACCGCATCCGGACGAATCCCTTCCAGGTCCATCGGAACGCCGGCGAGCCGGATCCCTGCCGACTGAAACACGTGGATCGAGTTCAGATAGGACGGAGTTTCCGTCAGAACGGTCGAACCGGGCTGGAGCAGACCGACCGATATCAGCTGCAATCCTTGAAGCGCACCCGACACGATCAGAATCGACGACGGGGAAGCGGAGATTCCCTTGGACCGCAAATATTCGCTGAGCATCTCCCGGAGAAACCGGCTTCCTTTCGGCTCGGAATATCCCAGCGACAAATGCCCGCCGCTCCCCTTCCCGATGATTTCCTGCATACTAGCTGAAGGGAGAAGCTCAGGCGACAGCTCCCCCGTTCCAAGCCGGATGATGTCCGCCCTGGCCTCGGCCTGGTTAATTCGCTGAATCAGCTGAATGTTGGGCGGATAAGCCCCCGCCCGGACGTAGCGGTTCCAGTCGGGAGCGGGATCAGCCGCAAGCAGATTCCACGTGTTGTTGACCACCACGGTTCCTTGTCCAACCTTGGATTCGATGAGCCCATTGGCCGCAAGTTCTCCGAGCGCATAGACCACCGTGCTGCGGTTCACTTGAAACCGGGCGGCCAGTTCCCGCTGCGGAGGGATTCTCGTGCCGACGGGCCATTCCCCGTTCATGATTTTCCCCTGAATATAATCGTAAATCTGCCGGTGCAGCGGCACCGGAGATGACTTGTCCAGCTGCCATTCCTCGTAACGCATAGACCCTCTTCCTATCATGGTTGATTTCGTTTATTCTAACAGATTGGTTGGGTCCTTAACCAACCAATTGGTTGGAGACCTGCAGGGGCGCCTTCGATAAAATAGGGACATTACAGGAGGAATGATATGATACACGCCTTATTTCACGGATTTATATTGGCCCTTGGGCTGATTTTGCCGCTCGGCGTTCAAAACCTGTTTGTGTTCGGTCAAGGCGCCGCCCATACCCGCTTGAGCCGGGCACTGCCGGCTGTCATTGCCGCCTCCCTTTGCGATACGCTGCTGATATCCCTGGCGATCATGGGCGTTTCCGTCGTCGTGCTTGAATATGCCTGGATCAGAACGGTCCTATTGGGGCTGGGGATTCCTTTCCTGCTGTACATGGGCTACGTCACGTTAACCAGCAAACCGCTCGCCCATAACGGGGAAGACACCCGGTCTTTATCGACTCGAAAGCAAATCGCTTTTGCCGTATCGGTATCCCTGCTCAATCCCCATGCGATTCTGGACACCGTCGGCGTGGTAGGCACAAGCTCCTTAAACTATGCCGGCTGGGAAAAGCTGGCGTTCGGCGCGGCATGCGTCCTCGTCTCCTGGGTATGGTTCGCCGGGCTCGCCGCGGCGGGACGGGCCGCCAGAAACCTCGATTCGACAGGCAGGCTCAGATCGTGGCTGAACCTGCTGTCCGCCATCATTATGTGGGTTACGGCCGCTTATTTGGCTTACAGCCTGTTTAGGGGATGATGACGAGGAGTGAAGGATCCGGAGGGTCCAATGAGGTCAACGCAGGTTAGTTCAAAACAGGTCCAAACAAGCTCAAGTAACACGAGATTCACTTAGTATACTTTTTTTCAGTGCTTACCAGAAACCGAAAGAAGAATTATAATGTTACCGAATCCACCAGGAAAAGGAGGAAATTGAAACGTGAAGTATACCTATTTGGGAAAAACAGGATTAAAGGTCAGTCGTCTCTGCCTCGGTACGATGAATTTTGGTCCAAGCACCGAGGAGAAGGAAGCCTTCAAGATTATGGATGCAGCCCTCGACGCAGGTGTCAATTTCTTCGATACGGCCAACGTCTACGGCGGTAATGAGCACCGCGGATGGACTGAGGAAATCATCGGCCGCTGGTTCGCCCAAGGCGGCGGAAGACGGGAAAAAGTCGTGCTCGCTACGAAAGTATACGGCAACATGGAACATCCTATCGTGGATCCCAATGAGCAAGGGGGACTTTCTGCGTACAAGATCCGCCGCCACCTGGAAGGCTCACTCCGCAGGCTGCAGACGGACCATATCGAGCTCTATCAAATGCACCATGTGGACCGGAACGTGTCCTGGGATGAGCTCTGGAACGCTTTTCAAACTCATCAGAACCAGGGAAAAATCGGATACGTCGGCGCCAGCAACTTTGCCGGTCGCGACCTGGTGAAGGCCCAGTACGAAGCGGAGAAGCGCGGCCTGCTCGGCCTGGTGTCCGAGCAGCACAAATACAGCCTGCTCTGCCGGCTGCCGGAGCTTGAAGTGCTCCCTGCCGCGGAAGAGCATGGCATCGGTGTCATCGCCTGGAGCCCGCTGGACGGCGGCGTGCTTGGCGGCAACCTGAACCCGAAGGAAGGATCGCGGACTGCGCGCCAGACCGAGCGGCTTGAGAAGCTGCGCCCGCAGCTGGAGCAGTTCTCGAAGCTGTGCAAGGAGCTGGGCGAATCCGAAGCGACGGTAGCGCTCGCCTGGACGCTCGTGCATCCGGCGATGACGGCCCCGATCATCGGACCGCGGACGCTGGAGCAGTTCGAGCAGACGCTCCGGGTTGTTGAGGTCGAGCTGAGCGAAGACGTGCTGGCGCGCCTGGACGAAATTTTCCCGGGTCCCGGCGGAGAAGCCCCTCGGGCTTATGCTTGGTAACCCGCAGTAAAAGAAAGCTTGCTTGATCGAACTCATCCTATTCAGATGCGCTTGGCCTTCCGGACATGTTCCGAGTGCTAATAATCAGCGCCAGTCTGACTAGAAAAGGCTTATATTCTCTTATACCTTCAATAGAGAACACACCTTAAGGCTTCAAGGTGTGTTCTTGCTGTTTATTGATTAGTCTCTGAACTGCCGGAAGAAGGAGCGCAGATCTTCGGCAAGCTGATCCGGTACCTCCATGGCGGCGAAATGGCCGCCCCGGTCGAACTCCGACCAATGCACGACCGTATACGGGCGCTCGGCAATCCGGCGGACCGGCAAACCCCACTTTTCGGTTATATCAACAAAAAAATTCCGCAGGAGCCGCGGAATCTTTTCGCTTAACTGTATGACCTCAACCCGGCATAGAAGAAAGCCGGTCCATATGGCGATGCAGCCTATCCACCAGGTTCGCATCGTCCCCCTGCTCCAGCCATTCCTCAATGGAAACGCGCAGAGCCGCCATATAGACGGCCACCAGAAACCGGACTTCATCACGGTCCGCCCCGGTTTCGAGCCTCAAGCACAGCGCATCGCAGAGAGCCGGCTCCGTCTCCATCAGCGTATACAAAAATAAGGACGCGATAGAGGGCGTCTGCCCGGCTATGCGGTACCGGAGCACAAGACCCGGGCGCTGCTTCTCGTATTGGCCGGCCAGGTAACCGAAGACCGATTGCAGGGCGGCATGGGGTGATGCCGGAGGCTCCGCTTCCAGCAGGTATCGGACCCCATCCAGCTGCGTGCTGCGGATCGGTCCCGACAGCACTTCCTCCTTGGACGCATAATACCGGAAGAACGTGCGCGACGACATCGTGACCGCATCGGCAATGTCCTGAATCGAGGTCTGCTCATAGCCCTTCTGCTGAAAAAGCCGCAGCGCCGCTTCCTCAATCGCCGCCTGGGCCAGACGCTTCTTTCGCTCCCTTAAACCTGCCGGCGCTTCTATGGGATGTATGTTTTCTTTAGGATTCATCTCGAATTCTTCCTTCATTGACTTTTGTCACTCAGTGACATTATATTAAATTTAAGCGCAATCCACAATGCAAAATACGGCCACAACAGCGCGAAGACGTAGGCCCAAGCTTTTCGGGACGGGCCATTCTTATGATTCCACCTGTTAGCACAGCTTATTTCAATCATTCGATCATCCCTAAAGACAGCTCCGTCCTGCTAAGGCAAGGCCAAAATACTCTGCTTATGAAAGGATGGTTTGATGATGAATCCGTCAGATCCCATTGCCCCGGAAGCGCTGAATCTGTTCAGCGGTGCCAGCGGGGACAATCCGTTCCCTGTATTCGCCCAGATGAGAGAATTGAACGCTGTCATTCCGATCCCGTTTCCGATGGGCGGGCCGGATCGTCAAGCGTGGATGGTCACCCGGATGGAGGAAGCGATGCAGGTGCTCAAAGACCATGCCCATTTCACGGTGGACCCCGCTTCGATCGACGGGAATGAAGATTTCAGAAAGAGCTTAGCCGGCGGTTCGGATGCGTCCGCACCTCCCACCTTTTTCACCGGACACTCCATGCTCACGGTCGATGACCCGGACCACCGGCGGCTGCGGAGCCTCGTATCCAAGGCGTTCTCGCCGCGATACATGGAGAGCCTTCGTCCCCGCGTGCAGGAAATCGCCGACGAACTGCTCGACCATGTCCAGGCGCAAGGCGAGATGGACCTCGTCAAGGACTACGCCTATCCGCTCCCGATCAACGTCATTTCCGAAATGCTGGGCGTTCCACAGGAAGACCGGGAGCAGATACATACCTGGTCGGCCGCTCTCGCCCATGGGCTGGGACTGGGAAGACGCGAGCCGGGCGTTGAAGAGAATATGCGCGCCTTCGGCGAGTACACCGCCCGGCTGGTAGCTTCCAAACGGCGGCAGCCTGCGGACGACCTCATCAGCCAGCTCATCGCGATCGAAGAGGCAGGGGACCGGCTCTCGGAAACCGAGCTCGTGTCGATGATCACTCTGCTCATCTTTGCCGGCCACGAAACGACCTCGAACCTGATCGCCACCGGCAGCCTGATGCTGCTGGATCATCCGGAGCAGCTGGAGAAGCTCAAGGCCGAGCCGAGCCTGGTGCCTTCCGCCGTTGAGGAGCTGCTGCGCTTCAACGGGCCGGCCACCATTGCCGGACCCCGCTTTGCCACGGAGGACATCGTGCTCGCCGGGCAGTCCATCAAGAAAGGCGATGCCGTGATCCCCGTGCTGAAATCGGCCAATCGGGACGAGCGCCAGTTCGACCAGTCCGAACAGCTTGACATTACGCGCCAGATCAACCGGCATCTCGCCTTTGGCCACGGCATCCATATGTGCCTGGGAGCGCCGCTGGCCCGCATCGAAGGGGATATCGCCTTTACTACGCTGCTGAAGCGCATGCCGAATCTGCGGCTGAGCATTCCCCGGGATGAGGTCCCTTGGAACTTTACGCTCAGCTCCCAAGGGCTGGCTGCCCTGCCTGTGGCCTTTTAAATCCATATTCATGTGAAGCCCTTGGGACCCAAGGGCTTTTTCGTATGCGGGATGAAGCCGTGGTACTCCGATTGGTTTCGTAACGTATAAAAAAGAAAACCACGGACAAAGGAAGGGTATCTCATCCTTTATCCGTGGTTTTTATTGTGATATAAGTTCATTTCGAATGGTTTACTAAGCTGCAGGGAGGACTTAGACGATCCCCTGAGCGATCATAGCGTCCGCTACTTTCCGGAATCCGGCAGCATTGGCGCCTACGACGAGATTGCCATGATATCCGTATTCATCGGCTGCCTGAACGCAGCTCGCATAAATATTTTTCATGATATCATTCAGCTTTGCGTCAACCTCTTCAAAGCTCCAGGACATTCTCATACTGTTTTGGGCCATTTCCAGCGCGGATACGGCAACGCCGCCCGCGTTCGCTGCTTTGGCCGGTGCAAACAGGACACCGTTCTTCTGGAAAATTTCGATCGCCTGAAGGGTGGACGGCATGTTCGCGCCCTCACCGATCGCCTTCACGCCATTCTTAACGAGCAGAGCGGCCGATTCCTCGTCGATTTCGTTTTGCGTGGCGCAAGGCAGCGCGATATCGCATGGAACGGTCCAAATGTCACGGCAGCCCTCGACATAAACGGCATCCGGATGTTCATTGACGTAATCTTTAATCCGTTTCCGCTCCACTTCTTTCAGGCGCTGAACCGTATCGATGTCCAGTCCCTTTTCGTCATAGATATAGCCGTTGGAATCGCTGCACGCGACGACCGTAGCTCCGAGTTCTTTCGCTTTGCGCATAGCATAAATGGATACGTTTCCGGAACCGGATACGACGACTTTGCTTCCCTCAAAGGACAGATCGTTGTCTTTCAGCATTTCATCCACGAAATACACGCATCCGTAGCCGGTCGCTTCCGTACGCGCCAGACTTCCGCCGTATCCGATGCCCTTGCCCGTAAGCACGCCGGCTTCGTTGCCGCCCCGGATCCGCTTATACTGCCCGAACATGTACCCGATCTCCCGGGCTCCTACGCCGATGTCGCCAGCAGGGACGTCCGCATCGGGTCCGATATACTTATACAGCTCCGTCATGAAGCTTTGGGTAAACCGCATGATTTCCCGGTCCGACTTGCCCTTTGGATCAAAATCGGAGCCGCCCTTGCCTCCGCCGATCGGCTGGCCGGTCAATGCGTTTTTCAAAATTTGCTCAAAACCCAAAAACTTGATGATGCTTGCATTGACGGACGGATGGAACCGGAGTCCTCCCTTATATGGACCGAGTGCACTGTTAAATTGTACCCGAAATCCCCGGTTGACCTGAATCTTGTTGTTATCGTCCACCCAAGGCACGCGGAATGTGATGAGACGCTCAGGTTCGACCATGCGTTCTAAAATGCCTTCTTCCATGTACTCCGGATGTTTTGCAAGAACAGGTACCAGCGAGTCAAAAATTTCCTTAACGGCCTGGTGGAACTCATCCTCGGAAGGATTCCGGGAAACGACTAAATTGTACACATCGTTAACATACTTTTCGGCTGTATTTAAACCCTTCGTATCCATTACACTATTCATAACCCAACCCCTTTTGCACAATTCGCACATTTTTTTGCACTATAACGCTTTGCTTCACTAAATTCTAATGCAGGTTTAGGGGTTTTTTCCAATAAAAAATATTTTTTTAGTCGATTAAATGCATTTATCGGTGCAAAATTACAGCAATTGCTGGCGCAGCTCCGCATCGCTTTTCGCGGATAGATAACCGAGCGGGATATCAAATACCGTTTTGGCGCCAACGGCTCCTTCTTTGGCCAACCGGACGGCCGCTCTGGCATAAGCGGTCAATACGCTTGCGGTGAATTCCGGGTTGCTCTCCAGCTTCAGGCTGAATTCGACGATTTGCTTCGTTCCTTGGCCGGTCACTCCGCTGCGGATCACAAATCCGCCGTGCGGCATCCCGCTGTGCTCGGATTTCAGCTCTTCTTCCGTAATGAAATGGACCGTTGTGTCATAGTCTGCAAAATAGTTAGGCATCTCCACGATCGTCTTTTCAATCTCGGCACGGTCCGCACCCTCTTCAGCAACGACATAGCAAATCCGTTCGTGCTTCTCGCGGGTTGCCAGTTCTGGCGTTTCGCCGCTGCGGATTTGTTCGATGACGCTTTCTACCGGGACGGTATACTGCACTCCTGCTTTGACGCCCGGAACGCGGCGGATGGCATCCGAGTGGCCCTGGCTGACGCCTTTACCCCAGAATGTGTATTCCTTACCCTGCGGGAGAATCGACTCCGCGAGCAGTCTGTTCATGGAGAACAGGCCCGGATCCCAGCCGGTCGAAATGACGCTGACAGTTTGTCCGTTTTTAGCCGCTGCATCCACGCTTGCAAAAAACTCAGGAATCTTGGCATGCGTATCAAAGCTGTCCACTGTGTTAAACAGGGCGGCAATGGCCGGTGTTTGCTCGGGAAGATCGGTTGCGGATCCTCCGCACAGAATCATGACATCGATCGATCCTTTATATTGTTCCACCGTCGATACATGCTCAAATTTGACGCCCGCTTCCGCAGGCATCTGCGACGGGTCACGCCGTGTGAATACCGCCACCAATTCCATATCTTCGTTCTGCGCGATGGAAGCCTGGACGCCTCGTCCAAGGTTACCATAGCCTACAATTCCAATTCTGATTTTCGATGCCATTTTATGTCCCTCCACTTATTCTGATTATCCTTTTGATTATATGACATGAGATGTCATATGCAAAGCAAAAATACGAAAGAACGAGAAAAAGCCCTTGATCTCCAAGGGCTTTTGCCGATATATAGAAGTATTTACCACGGAAGCTTATCATCCATGTAGAAAAATCCGCCGGTCGGGCCGTCCTCAGGTATCGTTGCCAGCCGAACAGCCGTTACCGCGCCTTCCTCGGCCGTCAGTTCGGCCTTGTCACCGTCCATGCGGGTCTTAACCAGCCCCGGATGCACCGCGTTAACTTTCAGGTTCGTCCCGCTGGTCTTTTGCGCCCAATAGGCCGTCAGCATATTCAGCGCCGCTTTCGAGGCTGAATAGGCGGGAGTCGCAATACGCTGCGCCAGCTCGTTCGTCAGAATAAATTGCATCGAGCCGAGCGCGCTGCTTTGGTTCACGATCCGCCCTGCCTCACTTTTCAGCAGCAATGGCATCAGTGCCTCCGTAATAAAATAAGGCGCAAACGTGTTCACTTCAAACGTATCTCTGAAAGCGTCGCCTTCATATCCGGATTTTTCCAGGTGGACGCCTGCATTGTTGACCAGAATATCGAGCCGGCCGTATTCCGTTTCAATCCACTTCGCAAGCTCCGTGATATGGGCTTCATTCGTCACCTCCAGCTGAACGCCGACCGCTTCGATCCCCTGCTGACGCAGCTCCGACGCCGCCTGATCCGCCGCTTCTTTCGTCCGTGCTGCCGTTAATACCGTAATGCCCTGCTGCCCCAATTGTTTGGCCACCTCAAACCCGATTCCTTTGCTGGCTCCCGTCACAAGTGCAATTTTGCTGTTGTTCATCTTCATTTCCTCCCTGTTATTGTTTTGATGAAAATGGTCATCGTTATGAAATGATCAAAGAATTTCAAGTGCTTCGTATCGCACGGGCTGCGCCTCAACCAAGTGCTTGACATACGCGGCCTGACTGTCGGCGATTTGCTCATCCGTCACATGATGCGCGTTATGCAGTGCAAAAGGCGGCAGATAGCGGGCGCTAACATAGTTGGCCAGCGCTTCCACCGGCTTCGCGATATCCCTGATCGTAAACAGGTTGTATCCTCCCGGTTGATACGAAGCCGCGGTGCCTGAAGTCGAGATGGCAATACCGATTTCTTTCCCTTTCAAGCGGTCCCCTCCAGGACCGAAAGCCCAGCCGTAGGTGAGAACCTCATCAAACCACTGTTTGAGGAGCGGCGGCGTGCTGTACCAGTACAGCGGGTATTGAAAAATAATCCGGTCATGGCTCTCCAGCAAACTTTGCTCCCGTGCAACGTCGATCTTTTTGTCGGGATAGGCTTCATACAGCAGGTGTACGGTCGTCTCTGCTTGCTTTTGTGCCGCTTCGGTCCAAGCCCGGTTGATCCGGGAGGCCTGTAAATCGGGATGTGCAACAATAATTAACGTCTTCATAAAGATCGTCTCCTTTTTTGGGAATGATCATTCTATTAACAATGCGTCATGCTATGCTCATTAAAAAGATTAAGCACGGTTATTTTGAGAACGATCATTCTATAATTATGAAAAAAAATATGTTTTTATTTTTTGACGAAGCGTATCGATACGTCTGCGATCCGCTCCAGTTTTTCTTGGGGAAGGGACGTCCGTTTCATCACTCGAATTCCCACCAGCGCGTTATGAAGGTACTCCGCCAATTCTTCCGCTTCGTATTCCCTTGTAAACTCTCCGTTCTGCTGCCCCCAAAACACGATTTCCCTCACCAGCTGCTCGGCTTTGGCAAATGCCTCCGTCGCCTTTGCGTCTACCTCTTCATCACGGATCCCCAGTTCCACGGCCGAGTTCACGACCATGCAGCCTGGCGGTACGTCTTCATCCCCATGAATCATGTATTGGAAAACAAACTTCAGCGCTTGTTCGGCCGTTTCCGACTGCTTAACCCCTGCGGACATTCTGGCGTTGAACCGTTCCCCAAAGCGGTCGATCGCTTTCAGGAACAACGTATGCTTATCGGTGAACGTATCATACAGGCTTCTGCGGTGGATGCCCATATGCTCGACAAGGTCGTTCATGGATGTCTTCTCGTAGCCCTGTTCCCAGAACAGCTTCATCGCTTTCTCGAGAACGGCACTTTCCTCAAATTCTTTGCTTCTGGCCACCCCGTACACCTCCTTCCGTTATATTATCATTCCGGGAATCATCGGTATAGAAAATCTGTCCTTTCCGCTTCCCTTTCCTTTCGCATATCTTAGAACAGTATTGCCTATTTTGAGAATGTACATTCTACTTCAAACGCTGTGAACCCTTTTCTTTACGAATTCAGCATAACATATCGGGAACGATCGGTAAAGTATTATTTTTGTACATCGGAACACGAACATCTATAATTTGAAGGGTAAACGCTTTAATTTTTAGAGTGCCCCTTATGTTACGATAAGCTTAAACTAACAGCTGGAGGTTGATTATGGCTCTAACGATGCAAGGAGCGTTTTATACCGGCCAATATCGGAATGTATTCCTGGAAGCGGGTTATTCGCCAGAGGAGATCGACGCCAGGCTCGAACAGGCGTGGAATGACCTGTTTGACGGTGCACCTGAGGTTCGGATCTACTTCCCTCTTGGCGAGGATCAAGGTTATGTTCTGGATACAGGCAACTCGGACGTCCGCACCGAAGGCATGTCATACGGCATGATGATGGCCGTTCAGATGGATAAGAAAGACATCTTCGACCGGCTCTGGAATTTTTCCAAATCGTATATGCAGCATAAGGAAGGACGCTACAAGGATTATTTCGCCTGGCACTGTAAGCCGGACGGCACCCGACTATCTCCTGGACCCGCTCCTGACGGGGAGGAATACTTCGCAATGGCCCTGTTCTTTGCTTCAAGCCGGTGGGGCGACGGACTGCCGCCGTACGATTACTCCGAGCAGGCGAGGACGATTCTTCGCGCTTGCGTCCATAAAGGCCGAGACCAGGAAGGAGATCCGATGTGGGACCCCGCAACCAAGCTGATCAAGTTCATTCCGGAGTCTCCCTTCAGCGATCCATCCTATCACCTTCCCCATTTCTATGAGCTGTTCGCCGAGCGTGCCGACGAACGGGATCGGATTTTTTGGAAAGAAGCTGCCGTCGCCAGCCGGGCTTATCTGCATCTGGCCTGCCACCCCGAAACAGGACTGTCTCCGGAGTATGCGAATTATGACGGCACGCCGGCTGAACCGCAGCCCCATGGCGATTACCGCCATTTCTTCAGCGATGCGTACCGGGTGGCGGCCAACATTGCCCTCGACTGGGAATGGTTCCGCCAGGATCCATGGCAGGTCGGGCAGTCCAACCGGATTCAGCGGTTTTTCCGGGAGATCGAGCCTTCCGAATACCGAAGATACCGCATCGACGGGAGCCCTTTCGAAGAGCCGGCCCTGCATCCCATCGGGCTGTTGGCTACCAACGCGATGGCATCGCTGGCCGCCGACGGTGAAGATGCGCTCCCCTTTGTTCACAAGTTCTGGAGCACCCCGCTTAGAACCGGCATTCGCCGATATTACGACAACTGCCTTTATTTCTTCAGCCTTCTGGCGCTAAGCGGAAAATATCGCATCTATTAAACATGCAGAGAGAAACTAGAAAACCCTTGATAAACAAGGGTTTTCTTTCTCTTAATTGCAGGTCCCTCGCTGCTGATCTTTAATCCTCCTTCACATCGCGTAAAACCGCCCTTTTCGTGGATTGGGTCGAAATAGACGCCATAATGTGACTATGCAGAGTAAATAAGTCTTGATCGGCAAATCATCTTAATATAATGTTTATCTTAACGAGAAAAGACATAAGTCGCATACGCGGAGGAATCAAGATGTCAAAAGAAAAGGACCGCGTGTCACCTGAACTCGCTTCCTTACAGCAGCAAATGGTGCACGAGCTGCGCCAGAACAGCACCCGTGCCGTAATGTTCCATCAGCTCATTTCGGAACGATTGGGGTTGAACGCCACCGATCACAAATGCCTGGATTACTTGAATCAAGCCGGACCTGTCACGGCCGGCCAGCTGGCCCAGTTAACCGGGCTTACAACCGGTGCTGTGACCAGTGTCATCGACCGGCTCGAACAAGCGGGTTATGTCATCCGGGATAAGGATCCGAACGATCGCAGACGTGTCGTCGTCAAACCGGTGCCGGAAGGCTCGGCATCCATCTCTCCCTTGTTCCAATCGATCATGCAGTCGACGCTCGAGATCGTCTCGCAGTATACGGAGCAGGAACTGCAGCTGATTTTGAACTTCATCCGGCAGTGCAATGAGATGACTTTAACCGAGATGAACAAGATGAAGAACGAGAAAGACAGGATGAGCTGATTATGAATCGCCGTCATGAAAGCCGTTTGCTCTCGCAAATGGCTTTTCTTTTGAGCAAAAGTCCGCATTTACTTTGCCATTCTCATTATTTATTTTGCAATTCTCATTTTTCTCACCGCGTTCTCGGCCGCCTCCATAATGACTTCCCCTAACGTAGGATGGGGATGAATTGTCATCGCCAAATCCTCTACGGTCGCTCCCATCTCGATCGCCAAGGCCAGCTCCGATATGAGGGTTGACGCATCTATGCCCACGATTTGCGCTCCTTTAACGATCCCCGACGCTTGATCCGCAATGATCTTCACAAATCCTGGCTCTTCTTTCAGCGCCAAAGCTCTGCCATTAATACTAAAGGAGGATTTGCCTGCGATAACCGGGATCCCTTGCTCCTTGCATGCTGTCTCTGTCAGACCAGCGCTGGCCAATTCAGGTTCGGAAAACACAACAAGCGGAATAGCTCTGTAATCCACAATAGAAGGTTTGCCGGCGATAGCTTCTGCCGCAACTTTAGCTTCGTAGGAAGCTTTATGGGCCAGAGCCGGACCTTCCGTAATGTCACCGATCGCAAATATATGCGGAACTGCCGTTCTGCACTGAGCGTCCGTTTCGATCAGCCCCCTGACCGTTGTCTGCAAGCCGATGTTCTCGAGCCCTAATTCGCCGTCCGTATTCGGTCTTCTTCCAACAGTCACCAGCGCATATTCTGCTCTTACAGTACGCTGCTCATCTTGACACATATAGCTGAGCGTCAGCCCGTCTGCATCCTGTTCCGCATGGACGGCTATAGCCTCCGTAATGATAGTTACACCGTCTTCGTTTAACTGCCGTACAACCGGAGCCACAAGGTCCGCCTCAAATCCGGGCAGCACCTGTCCTCCTCCCTCCAGAATCGTAACTTTTGTTCCGAATTTGGCATACATTTGCCCCAGTTCAACGCCGATATAACCGCCGCCGATTACGACCAGGCTCGATGGAATTTGTGAAAGGGACAACGCTTCAGTGGAAGACATAATACGTCCGCCGTAGGGCAAAGCCGCAAGCTCAATTGGACGAGAACCGGTTGCTAAGATGGCGTGTTTAAAAGAAATCCTTTGTTCGGCTCCCGCTTGTTGAATGGAAGCGGTGTGCTCGTCGATCAAGCGTGCCTCTCCTTCAAGAACCGATACTCCGGCCGTCTTTAATAAATATTGAACTCCACCGGCTTGCTTATTTACGACGGCTTGTTTAAAGCCCTGAGCATCCTCAAAGGAAGCAGCAGCAGCAACTGCCTGATTCCATTGCTTATGCTGCTTGAAGCGATGTGCTTCCCCAATCAACGCTTTGGAAGGAATGCAACCTATATTGGTGCACACGCCACCGACCCGGCCGCGCTCAACGACAGCCGTTGTCATTCCAAGCTGTGCTGACCGAAGCGCCGCCACATAACCTCCCGGACCCGATCCTATTACCAGGGTATCTACCGATTTAAGGTCGATCATAATTTTGCACCTCCGAAATAAAATATGATGAACATAATATATTATAGTCATCATATTTTATAACAGTCAATATCCCTGCTTGTTTGCCATAAGATCCAAACGACTGGACCGAGGAAATTGACAGGTTTTATTATGATGCCTATAATATTTTAAAATGCGTTTTTTCCTAGTAGGAGTGATTGTTTTGCCATATCCGGAAGGTCACAAATTAAAGGTTCGCGGCCGGATTATTGAAAGTGCAGCCAAAGCCATTCGGGCCAGCGGAGTACAGGGCATCAGCGTTCCCTTTATTATGAAGGGTGCCGGTCTGACGCACGGGGGGTTCTATTCCCACTTTGACAATAAAGAGCAATTGGTCGCTGAAACTTGCCGCTTTGCGATCAGCGAGACCATTGCCCTGCTGCAGAAGGCGGCGGACCAGGAAAAGGAAGCACCCAAAATCCACGCAGTCATTCATTATTATTTGAGTCCGCAGCATCGCGACCAGACCGAGGTGGGCTGCATTCTTCCCGCCCTTTCCGGGGAAGTATCCCGAATGTCCGATGAGGTGCGCGAAGTCTTTACCGAGGAGCTGCAGCGCATGATTGATTTTATCTCTGATCTGGCAGAAGTCGATCCGTTGACTGGCCAAGCTTTGCTGAGCCTTATGGTCGGCACGATTGTACTGGCGCGTTCCGTTAGTGATGCCGAGCTGAGTGACAGTTTATTATCGACAGGCAGGCAGCATGCCAAAGATCTTATCAAGACAAGCTCACAGAGCTAAAATTGAGATTGGGATGGTCAAACAGCTGATAGATCAACCTAAATAACGATTAAGGGAGGGTTGTATGATACATACGTGGCCCTCCCCAGCTTATTTTTAACAGATGCAATATTAAGCAGCTGCTCCATGAACTTCATGGCCTGGTCATGCAATCAGCTGCCGCCGCGGGTTACGTCCATCGCCATTTCCTGCGCTTTCAAACACAATTCCGCCGCCATAAACGCATGCTCCTGCGTCATGGCATTTTCGGTCCGGTTCAGACAGTCAAGAATGAGTTCTCCAAAGAACGGATATCCAACCTGCCCGTCAACATGAAAATGGTATTCCCCTTCCTGATTGACCAGGTAGACATGATTGCCGGTCCGATCGCGGGCGATATCGATATATTTTCTCAGCTCAATATAACCTTCGGTTCCCAATATCAGCGTGCGTCCGTCTCCCCATGAACCTAAGCCGTCCGGCGTAAACCAGTCCACCCGGAAATATTGCGTGGCCCCGTTGTCCCCCAGCAGGGTGGCATCGCCAAAATCCTCAAGCTCCGGATATTCAGGGTTGTTGTAGTTTGCCACTTTACTGTGCAGCACCTCCGCTTGTTTACAACCCGCATAAAAAAGAAACTGCTCGACCTGGTGGCTGCCAATATCGCATAGAATTCCTCCGTATTGCTTCTTTTGAAAAAACCACTCCGGCCGGGACGAAGCGTTTAACCGATGGGGTCCGAATCCCGTCACCTGCAGCACCCGCCCAATCGCGCCCTGCTCAATGAGCTGCCCGGCATAAACCGCCGATTCGACATGCAGCCTTTCGCTGTAATAAACCATATACTTTCTTCGGGTTTCACGCACTTTGGCGCGGGCCGACTCCAGCTGCTCAAGCGTTGTTAAGGGGGCTTTATCCGTAAAATAATCTTTGCCTGCGTCCATCACCCGAAGCCCCAGCGCACAGCGCTCCGAAGTAACAGCTGCTCCCGCAACAAGCTGAATCTGCGGATCTGCCAGAATCTCTTCCTCGGAGGCTGCAATCGTTACTTGGGGATAGGTTCGTGTGAATGCTTCCGCTTTGGCCCGGTCACGGTCATAAACCCACTTTAATGTAGCGCCTGCCTCGATCAGTCCGTTGACCATTCCATAGATGTGCCCATGATCGAGCGCCACAGCGGCAATCACAAATTCACCCGGCCCGACCACCGGATTGGGTTTGCCTTTCGGGGCATAATTCATCCCGTCGTTCTTCTGCATCTCCTTCATCCCTTCCGCGTTTAAGGTTCTCCATCCCGATGATCGGGATTTACTGTTCGCCTGACGTTTGTCCGTTCGTTACGCTGCCGTAACGGCTTCCTGTCGTTATTTTTAGATCCGCAAAATTTTCGATGCTGCTGCCCTTTTCGTAAAAATGTGGTGCATTCTTCATCAGGCCCTCCCGCGTATAAAAAGGATCGCCCTGCTGCAGGGGAAGTTTAACCTTTTCTCCGGTGCTTGCGGATTTGTAAATGCTCATAATGAGTTCCAACGTATTCCGCCCGCTGATTCCGTCAATCATGACCGGCGCCCCCGTTTCGATGGCATTCAGCACATTATCGATCTGTGCCGTATGGCCTTCGTATGGCAGATCCGGCAGCTCGTTGTAATATTGCTGGATTTTCTCCTCGAGAGAGGGTTCCCGCTCCGGGAAGCCGTTCGGCAGTGACCTGGACGCCGTGACCCGCCACGGCGCCGAGATCCGGGCATGCTCACCCTGGAAAATAAACTGCTGTTCTTCCCCATGATGAACGACGGAGCTTGTAATTTGCCCTAAGCTGCCGTTCGGATATTTCAAAATCGCGATGGACAAATCCTCCACTTCCGCATTGTCATGCGCGACGTTGCTCATATATGCCTGAAGCTCGCTGGGCTGACCCAGCATCCAGAGCAAGGCGTCGATATGATGAACCGCATGGTTCAGCGTCGGACCGCCTCCCTCCTTCTCCCACGTGCCGCGCCACCATAAATCGTAATAGCAATGGCCCCGCCACCAGAACGAATCCACCTGGGCATGAAGAATTCTGCCGGCCAGTCCGCTGTCCACAACGTGCTTCAGCTTCATAATCGGATTTCTGAAGCGATTTTGGGCAATGACGGACAATACTTTCCCGTTTTGTTCCGCAGCTTTGATCATGGCATCGCATTCTTCAAGAGAAGAGGCCATCGGTTTTTCCACGATCACATGACTGCCTGCATTCAGAAAATCAATAGTAACGGGCGCATGAACAAACGGAGGCAGACAAACGGAAACCAGGTCGATCTCCTGATCAAGCAGTTTCTTGTAATCTTTAACGATGGCAGCGTCCAAACCGTATTGCTCCCGCTTGGCTTCGGCCTTCTCGGGATAAAGATCGCATAACGCAACAATTTGGCAGCGTTCCTTCAACTGCAGATAACCTTCGATATGAGCGGACGAAATCGCCCCGGTCCCAATAATCGCAACCTTGATCATTTCGGTTAACCTCCCCTGAGCTTTCTTCATTGGCATATAAGGATATTAACTGAAGCTGCGAGAACATTGTGCTTCGCTGTGGGGGAAAAAATAACACTAGATTGCGGTTCTGCGATAGAATAGATTCGAAAGCGAGTACATACGGGGGAAGAAGGAGGCAGCGGCCATGTCTTTTGTAGCGGGTAACTATAGCGAGGTGCCCCTGCATTTTGCCTATAAACGAAAAAGCGTCAACGATGAGCATAAGGAAACCTTCCACTCCCATCTCGGGGTGGAAATATTGTTGATCCATCAAGGGAAAGGGACGATGATCGTCAATAACAACCGCTACGACATCAAACCGGGCATGCTCTGCATTTTTCAGCCTTATCAGCTCCATCATCTCAAGCTCGAATACGACGAAGGCCAATGCTTTGAACGTTCCCTTGTAACCTTTGAACCGACGATGTTTGAGTCTTATTTTGAAAAATGGCCTTCGCTTCATACCTTTTATCGATTCATGTATTTAGGGGAACTCCCTGTTCCGTGCTTGTATGACACCGGGGATGAGCTCCACATCCTGGACGCTGTCTACAAAAGCTTGGATAATCAATTACCCGCGCTTTCAGAGGCGGAAAGATATGAGGAATTTTCTTTATTTCTCGTTATGCTGTACCGTTCGATCCAACACGTATGGAATCAGCGGACGGAAGCCGGGCTGCCCAAACCAGCCCTTCGCCAAAATCATCAAGTGGAGCACATATTGACATGGATCGAGGCCAACTATACGTTACCGTTTCGGCTGGACGACATGGCCAAGTCGCTGCATTTATCTCCCTATCATGTTTCGCATCTCTTCAAAGAGGCGACAGGCATCAGCATCTCCGAATACATCATGGCCCGCCGGGTCCATCAATCCGTTCTGCTGTTAACGACTACGAAAAAACCAATCTCGCTCATTGCTGAGGAGATTGGTTTAGCGAACAGCTCTTATTTTTGTAAATTGTTCAAACAGCGCATGGGCATTACGCCACACCAGTATCGGAAGAAGTGGGCCAGGACTTAAAATTAAAAAAAACAAACAAAAAAACCCTTGATTCCCAAGGGTTTTTTTCTTATGGAGCCTAGGGGGATCGAACCCCTGACCTCATCGCTGCCAGCGATGCGCTCTCCCAGCTGAGCTAAGGCCCCTTAATATTTTCTACTGATTTATTATGTATCAGCGACTCTTATAATTTATCAAAGATTTATGCATGTGTCAATAAAAAAATCCAAAAAGATTTTGGAGCTCACGCAAGTGTTCAGCCATATGCTCCCTTGCCATGGACATGGCCACCGCCAAAAGCAAAAGAGGCCCTGGAAGGCCCTTTTGCTCTTTAAGATGGTTGCCGGACCGGCAAAGCAGCATGCTCCCTTACGGTTAGTCTTCCACCGTATTTTTGGACAGCAGCCCCTTCAGCTCTTTCATGAACATGTTGATATCTTTAAATTGGCGGTAAACCGACGCAAAGCGGACATAAGCCACCTCATCCACGGGATACAGCTGCTCCATCACCAGCTCGCCGATCTGCCGGCTCTCCACCTCCGCCACGGCGGTGTTGCGCAGTGATTTCTCCACCTCGGAGACGATCATGTCGAGCTGCTCCACGGATACCGGGCGCTTCTCGCAAGCGCGAATCAGGCCGCGGAGGATTTTATCCCGGCTGAACTCTTCCCGGCTTCCATCCTTCTTGATGACCATCAGCGGCGTTTCCTCCACCATCTCAAACGTGGTAAAGCGCCGGCTGCACTTCTCGCACTCACGCCTGCGGCGGATCGATTTATTTTCGTTAGCGGGCCGTGAGTCCAGCACTTTCGTGCCGGCATAATCACAGTACGGACATTTCATGGTAAACTCCCTTCCTTTGCAAATCACGGTGTATATAGAACAAAATCACGAACATTCACAGGGTCCGAATACCGTGAACCCTTATCCCGTCAGGGATTAACTTGCCGCCTCACCGAAATGTATTAAATTTCCAACAAAAACTTTTCAAAAAGAGTAATGAACTTTTGAGCTTCGAGACATAATACATTTACAAACAGCGAGGAGGTGAACAACAATGGCTTCCAACAACAACAGCTCCAACAACCTGGTAGTACCTAAAGCTACCGCAGCCCTGAACCAATTGAAATATGAAGTCGCTCAAGAACTGGGTATCAGCATCCCACAAGACGGATACCAAGGCAACATGACTGCATATGAGAACGGTTCGATCGGGGGACTTATCACTAAACGTTTGGTGACCCTGGCTGAACAACAACTGGCTGGTCAATTCTAATTCGGTTTGATACCCGAAGAAGTGTTGGAGACGCTAACCTAGCTTCTCCAATGCTTCTTTTGTTATGTTTAGCGACAGAACAGTACTCCCTTTAGAACTCGCTGTATATCCGCGTGTATTGATTGTAGTAATAAATGACCCGCTGGACGTAGTGCCGGGTTTCCCCGATGGGAATATTTTTGACCGAGTCGTAGGTGCCGTCCCATACGCCCCTTTTCAGCCAACCGTCCACTTTACCAGGCCCCGCGTTGTATGCGGCGATCACGGCAATCCGGTTTCCTTTAAACTGCTCCGACAGCGTTTTGAGATACCAGGTGCCGATTTCGATGCTGGCCTCCGGCTCATGCTTAATATGGTCCAGCGTCACCTCGGGAAGCTTGGCCTTTTCCATCGCCCAATTGGCCGTATCCGGCATTAACTGCATCAAGCCGAGAGCTCCCTTCTTGGACTCCTTGCCCAGCTTGTAATTGGATTCCACCCGGATAATCGAAGCCACCAGGAACGGGTCGACGTCATAACGCTCAGCCTGCTCACGAATATTCTCTTTATAATGAATCGGGTAAAACCACGACATCCAGTTCGTATTAAAAAACAGGATGACGACAAATCCTAAGAACAACAGAAGAAGCACTCTTTTTTTGCGTAAAAACTTCATAGCAGGCCCTTCCGGTTCCAAAATTCATTCACTTGGCGCTCCGTCTCGGAAGGTTGTCCACTGTTGTCGATCACAACGTCGGCCCGCTTCTTCTTCTCTTCGATATCCATTTGGGAACGAATCCGCGCGACCGCTTCATCCTTCGTCAGCCGGTTTCTCTCCATCAGACGTTCCACCTGAACCTCGAACGGGGCGTAGACCAGCAAAACCTGCTCAAACATCGCTTCCAGACCCGATTCAAACAGGAGCGGGATGTCCACCACTACCAGGCGGTCCGAGTGCTCCCGTTCAAAGGTCTGCATCTGCTCCCGGATCTCCTGTCGGATCGCAGGATGCGTAATATCGTTCAGAGCTTTGCGCTCAGCGGGATCGTGAAACACGATATCCCCCAGGCGTCTGCGGTCCAGCGTTCCGTCCGGAAGGAGGATGGCTTGTCCAAAATGCTCGACGGCCGCCGCCAAAACCGGATGACCCGGGAGCATGACTTCCCGGGCGATGACGTCGGCGTCAACAAGCAGCGCCCCCTTGCTGACTAAGAGGGCGGATACGGTACTTTTTCCTGTCGCTATTCCTCCGGTTAACCCGATGTTCATATCCTTAACTCACCTCATAACAGCTTCATTATTCCCATTACAATTAATAATATTGCCGGCAGCACCGTAAACCGGCGCATCCACGTTCGGGACGCAAAGCGCAGACCCGTCTTCATTCCGACGACCAAAAAGGTGCCGCTGAAGAGAGCGATCACGACGGCGGTCAGCAGCGGCGAAAATCCGAGCAATGCCGCGCCCAGACCGGCGCCGAACGCATCCAGGGACAAGGCGATACCAAGCCACATGGCCTCCCATCCGGAGATGCTGCCCGACTTATCCATATCCGCAGAAGACGGCGTCCGCAAAATGCGGATCACGACGCCCAGCTTCCGGATTTCCAGCGAAAACACCGTCTGTTCAGGTGCTTCATGCTGGGCAGGGTCCAGTGTACCTTCTCCGCCGGAGCTTTGCAAGCCATGCCCCTCGATCCCGCTGGTATGGGCGTCTTTAGCCTGCTTGGCGAGATCTGCGTCTTTGGCTTCCAAGACTTCTTTGCCTTCCCCGCTCTTCTCCTTCTGGATCCACATCTGTACCAGCGACCACGAGCCCATAATGATCAGGATGACCGCTCCAATGATGGAGGCGATCGAAGGGGATACGAATTGGGCCAGCAGCACGCCCACCTGCATGGACACATAGATGATGACCCCGGAGCATAAAGAAATAATCGCTATCGATAACGGCGAAATCCTCATTTGACGAAGGCCGTATGTAATGCCGACACCAAAACTGTCCAAACTTAATGCTAACGCAAGCAGCAGCAGTGCAAGAACATGACTGAGCACCCCGTTCCCTCCCTGTGACAGAAGCGGTGCCCCGAAAAAGCCTGCAGCATGGATCAGGCATTCGGAAGCCCCGCTTCATAAGATATCTCTACCTCAGTATATGGAGGGTACAAAAAAGGGGTGCACGCCCAGTTCGAATTGTTACGATTTCAGGGTTTGGCAGGACGGGCAGAAATGGGTTCCGCGCCCGCCAACGACCGTTTTCTCCACCGCGGTACCGCAATTTACGCACGGCTGGTTCTGCCGGCCGTAAATTTTCAGCTGGTGCTGGAACATGCCCATCTCACCTTGTCCATTGACATAAGACTTGATGGAAGATCCCCCCACCTCAACCGACTCGGCAAGCGTGGCTACAATCGCCTGATGGAGCGCTTCGAGCTGCCCATCCGTCAGCGTATCGGCCGGCTGCTCGGGGTGAATGCCCGCCCGAAACAGCGACTCATCCACATAAATATTCCCGATGCCGACGATATATGCCTGGTTGAGCAGGACAGCCTTGATTTTGGTCTTCTTCCCCTTCAGCGTTTCTTTGAAACGCTCCAGCGTAAACGCCGGATCCAGCGGCTCCAATCCCAGCTTGGAGAGCGGGGGAAGCTGGAATTCCTCTCCGGGCTGGAACAAATGCATCGTTCCGAACTGCCGCACATCCTTGTACCGCAGCTCGGTGCCGTCGGTAAAGTGGAAAATGACATGCGTATGCTTTTCCACCGGATCGCTGCTCTGGTATACCCCGTACCGTCCCTCCATCCGCAAATGGGAGACGAGCACGAGCCCGTCCAGCAGGATCCGCAAAAATTTGCCGCGCCGCTCCACACCTTCAATGGTGTGTCCGGCCAGCATCCACGCAAACTGATCTATATCATCGGGGCGCTGAATGATCCGCGCCAAATGGACACTAACGCGGTCAATCACCTTGCCCTTCACGAGCTGATTGAGTGTTCTTTTGACTGTTTCGACTTCCGGCAATTCCGGCATGATGACTTCACCTCAACCTCTATTATAACGTAAGACAGCCCCACAAAGCGGCGCTTTTTCTTCGAAGTCTGCTCCAATCCTTCGCGGGGAACCCGTAAAATTTACATACGGGCGCTTACGCAGCCCTTTATTTCGCCTCGTACCAATTGACTCCGTAGCTCACTTCCGCTTTGAGCGGAACGGACAGGGTCAGCGCATGCTCCATCGTCTCCGGTACCAATTTCTTCATGATTTCCAGCTCGTCCTCAGGGACTTCGAATACCAATTCGTCATGCACCTGAAGCAGCATGCGGCTCTTCAGCTTCTCTTTCGCCAGCGCCGCATCCATCTGAACCATAGCCAGCTTGATGATATCGGCGGCAGTGCCTTGGATCGGCGTGTTCATCGCCGTCCGCTCGGCGAAGGAACGCAGATTGAAGTTGCTCGCATTGATTTCCGGCAAATACCGTCTGCGCTCCAGCAGCGTGGTGACATAACCGTCGCGCTTGGCGTCTCTGACGATATCATCCATATATTTGCGAACGCCCTGGAAGGCGTCGAAGTATTGATCGATAAATTGGGCCGCTTCCTTCCGGGTAATGTTCAGGTTCTGGGACAGACCATAGTCGCTGATTCCGTACACGATGCCGAAGTTAACCGCTTTGGCGGACCGGCGCATGTTGGCGTCAACGTCTTCGGCTTTGACACCGAACACGTCCATGGCCGTCTTCGTATGGATGTCCATATCGTGCAGGAAGGCTTCCTTCAGGCCTTCATCCCCTGAGATATGGGCCAGCACCCGCAGCTCAATCTGGGAGTAGTCGGCGGCCAGAATGTACCAGCCCGGTACGGATGGCACGAACACCTTGCGGATTTTCCGTCCCTCTTCCAGACGGATCGGAATGTTTTGCAGGTTCGGGAACTGGCTGCTTAGGCGTCCTGTAGCCGCAATTGTCTGGCGGTAATACGTGTGCACCTTGCCCGTTTCCTCCGAAATTTCCTTCAGCAGTCCTTCCACATACGTCGACTGAAGCTTGGCGATGGTCCGGTACTGCAAGATCAGGCGCACGACATCGTGATACGGTGCCAGTTTCTCCAACACTTCGGCGTCGGTGGAATAGCCGGTTTTGGTCTTTTTCACGACAGGCAGGCCCAGCTTGACGAACAGAATCTCTCCCAGCTGCTTCGGCGAGTTGAGGTTGAACTCGGTGCCTGCAATTTCATAAATCTGCTCGACCAGCGACTTGATCTGGGACTCGAATTCCGTTCCGAGCGCCTTCAGATCATCCTTGTTGACCGCGATGCCCTGCTTCTCCATGTCCGCCAAAATCCGCGACAGCGGCATCTCCAGGTCATGGAACAGCGAGCTCATCTCATTGTCCGCAAGCTCCTTCTCCTGAAGCGGAATGATTTCCAGCAGCGCGGCGCTCTTCCGGGCCAGATGCCCGCTCAGTACGTCCAGCTCCGGCACCTTGTATTTCGCGCCTTTGCCGAATACGTCTTCATCCGCCGCCAGCACCGGCAAGCCGTATTTGGATGCAAGCGCGTTGACATTCTGGTTGGCTTCCGTCGGATCGAGCAAATACGCGGCCAGCTGCACGTCAAACGATGCCCCGGCAAACGCGATTCCCTTCCAGTGAAGCGCCAGATCCGTGCGGTGCAGGTCATATCCCCGTTTCGGAACATCCGGGTTCCCCAGCCACGTCCGCAGCGGCTCCGCCCAAGACTCGTTCATTCGCTCGAACGGAACATAGTAATGCTTCGGCTCAGTGGAGAATATTATCCCGATCACGTCGGCGTGATGCGGGTTCTCTCCGCTGGTCTCGACATGAATAAGCTGCACGGCGTCCAGTGCACCGATCAGCTCGTCCGCATTTTCGCCGTCTACGACGGTGACCTCGATCTCCCGTTCGGCAGCCTTGGCCTGCTCCTCATCCGAGTGCGTGTTACCGTCCGCATGGAAGGACAACCGCTCCAGCAGCGATTTGAATTCCAGCTTGGCGAGCGCAGGCCCTGCCGTTTCTTCCTTCAGGCCCGGGAATACCATCTCGTTAAACGATTTGTCCAGCGGCACCTCGCGGTAAATGGTCGCGAGCTTCTTGCTGAGGACCGCGTCATCGGAATGGGTTTCGATCTTTTCCTTCATCTTCCCCTTCAGCTCAGCCGTATTGGCCAGCACTTCCTCGACTGATCCAAATTGGTGCAGCAGCTTGAGCGCCGTCTTCTCGCCGACGCCTGGAATTCCCGGGATGTTATCCGACGGGTCCCCCATGAGGCCCTTCAGGTCAATGATTTGAAGCGGGGTCAGTCCGTACCGCTCCTTGATTTGCTCAGGTGCGTAGGTTTCAATTTCCGTTACCCCTTTGCGTGTCAGGCCCACCTGAACATGGTCCGAAGCCAGCTGCAGCATATCCTTGTCCCCGGTCACGACGAGAATTTGCTGCCCTTCCTCCTCGGCGATGCGGGAGACGGTCCCGATGATATCGTCCGCCTCGTAACCGCTCAGCTCATATTGGGCGATGCCAAAGCTCTGCAACAGCTCCTTGAGCAGCGGGAACTGTTCCGACAGCTCCGGCGGCGTCTTTTCCCTTCCACCCTTGTATTCCTGGTAGCCTTCGTGGCGGAACGTCGTTTTTCCGGCGTCAAACGCAACCATCATGTGCGTCGGCTTATGGTCTTCGATCAAACGCAGAAGCATATTCGTAAATCCGTACACAGCATTCGTATGCAGACCCTTGGTGTTCGTCAGCGGGGGCATTGCGAAAAATGCGCGGTAAATAATACTGTTTCCATCTATCAAAATCAGCTTGTTCATTGGGCACCTTCCCTTTATCAAACGTCCTTCATTTATGATACCATACACGCCCCTTTTCGAGAAAAAATTAGGCCGTTTTGCCCCAAATCTCCTAAGCGTAATTTCTGTCAATTCCTTTACGACAAAAAAGGAGCTTCCCGCCTGTGCAGGTCAGCTCCTTGATCTCATGTATGATGATGTTATTGATTCAAATCAGGACGCCGGCCGGTGACGAGATACACCGTGCTCTCCCCGATATTCGTGGCGTGATCGGCGATCCGCTCGATGTACCGGGCAACCAGTGTGAGCAGCATCGCTTGCGACAGCGTTTCGGGATTCGAGGCGATATAGCCGTACAATTCCGTGATGATCCGGCTGTAGAATTGGTCCACCTGATCGTCGTCCTTGGCCATTTTATAAGCAAGGTCGGTATTTTCGTCCAAATAAGACGTAATGGACTCCTCGACCATCACTTGCACCAGCTCAGCCATTTGCGGAATGTCGATCAGCGGCTTGATCAGCTCCTGCCCCTGCAGCCGCAGCGTCACCTTGGCAACGTCCAGGGCAAGGTCTCCCATGCGCTCCAGGTCGCTTGAAATTTTAAAGGCCACGAGAATTCTCCGCAAATCCTTAGCTACCGGCTGCTGGGTGACGATCAAGCGGGAGCCGATGTCCATGATTTCCTCTTCCATCGCGTTCAACTTGGCGTCATCCTTGACGATTTGCTGTGCCTTCACCGCATCGAGCGTTTTCAGGCTGATAACCGCCTCTTCCAAAGCATGAACCACATGCGCGCCCATCTGGCGAAGCAACGTGCGCAGTACCTCTAAATCCTGATCCAACTCTTTTCTCCGAATCATCGCTGCCCTGTTCCCCCTAGGATATATTTAATGCTCATCTTGCTGCCGGTTACCCGAAACGCCCGGAAATATAATCTTCGGTACGGGAGTCCCGCGGGTTGGTAAACAACTCTTTGGTATCATCGGCTTCGACGACTTCCCCGTTCAGGAAAAATACCGTGCGGCCGGAAATCCGGGCAGCTTGATGCATATTGTGAGTCACCATAACGATGGTATAGGTCTCCTTGAGCTCCTGCACCAATTCCTCAATCTTTAGTGTCGAAATCGGATCGAGCGCAGAGGTCGCCTCATCCATCAGAAGAATGTCCGGCTGAACCGCCAATGCTCTGGCAATGCACAAACGCTGCTGCTGCCCGCCCGAGAGGCTGAGGGCCGAACGCTTCAAGTAATCCTTAACCTCTTCCCACAGCGCGGCCTGGCGCAGGCTCTGCTCCACAATTTCGTCGAGCACCTTTTTGTCGCGCGTGCCGTGCAGACGGGGGCCGTAGGCAATATTGTCGTAAATCGATTTGGGGAACGGATTCGGCTGTTGGAACACCATGCCCACCTGCTTGCGAAGAGCCTCCACGTGCACGTCATTGCCGTAAATATCTTTCCCGCCGATTTTGACAGAGCCTTCGATATGCGTGCCTGTGATCATGTCATTCATCCGGTTCAGCGTCCGCAGCAGGGTCGACTTGCCGCATCCGGAAGGGCCGATAAAGGCAGTGATCGTTTTCTCGGGAATGTCCAGGTCTATATTTTTAAGCGCATGAAACTGCTCGTAGTACAAGTTCAACTGCTCAATATCGATAATATCTTCCATTTACAATCGCTTCTCCTTTTTTCAAAAAGGGTCTATGAAGTTCAGTTCATCTATATGGCACCTATCTATAGTAATGCCGTTATGTAAATGCTGTGTCCCACAATTGTAAACGCAGTGTAAAATGTGTAAACTAGTAGATCCAATATTAAGCAAAAGAACTTCCCTTTTCCAGTTCCTGCCTGATGACGGCGGCCCGCATGGCCGTATCTCCCGCCAACCGGTTGACGGTTTCACCGGTCCCCGCCACGTGCTCGACCGCCTTTTCCAGCTCACCGAACATTCGGCTTCCTTCGCCTAACAGCTCCGCGCTTGCCGTGATTTCGCCCACTCCGGCCGTGGTTAAAGCCCCCGTTTCCTTCGCCAGCCGGCTGATGCTTCCGAGCAGTCCGGAAATATCCGCCGCCAGCTGACGCGTCTGTCCTGCGAGCGATCTGACTTCAGCAGCGACGACCTGAAAGCCGCGTCCGTGCTCACCGGCATGCGCTGCCTCGATCGATGCGTTCATGGCCAGCAGATTGCTTTTATCCGCCAGCTCCGAAATGGTCCGGGTTAATGCCGAGATCGTGTCGACATCCTGGATCAGCCGGGCCACCTGCTGCTGATTCTCGTTCATCCGTTCCACCACATTAGAATAGGACTGGCTGACCTCATCCAGCTTGCTGCGTCCGTTCAGCGACCATTCTTTCATCTGGCGGCATTCTATCAGCGTGGCGTTTGCCGCCTCCGCTACCTGCTGCAGCGATTCCTCCATGCCGGTGACATGCCTGAAGTTCTCCGCTACCGTCTGCCTGCGCCGCTGCTCAGCCCCCGTCTGAAGCAGGCCCGACATAATCATCAAATCCAGGACCGTCAACACGCCTGCCAGCTGCCCGTGATCCGTCAAAATGACACAGTCATAAAATTGGGATTCGGGGCGGTCCAGCGCCTGCTGAATCAGCAGTCCGGGATCGGCTCCAATGTCGGCGATCAGAGGCTGCATATCTGCAAATCTCTCCACCGGACGGGCAAAATACAAATCGGCACCGAACCGGCCGGTCAGCTTCCGGTAAAAGGTGTCCCGCATGACCAGCCCAAACGGCTGGCCCTCCTTCCCCCCAATGACCACGCAGGGAAGATCCGGCTGCTCCTTGATCAGCTCCAGAACTTCACGGCAGCTCGTCTGGGCTTCCAGCAGCGGAACCATCCGGCAGTATTCCGCCGGCGTGGGGCGATCCCCGGAATCCCCTCCCTCTTGCGTGCTTGCTTCAGTATGGCCTTGCGCGGAGGCGTTACCTTCTTGAGCTGGGTTTCCATTTGCACGAATGCTTTGTTCCAGATCGGCGTACAGTGTGGACAATATGGCCCTCCCCCTCTTCGGCTCTCTAGTCTTTAGCCGCATCATACCTCCCGAGCGTTAAGAGAATATGCGGACAATGTAAATTGTATGTAAACCTATGATCAAAGAACTAGTTCCTTAGGTCTAATGCATGCAAAAAAAGAAGCTCTCTCCTTTTATTCCACAGGATGAGAGCTTCTTTTTTTATTGACGACCAGCTTATAGCCAACGCCGCGGATGGAATCGATATGAACGGATTCGGGGTCGAGTTCCAGCTTCTTGCGCAGGGAGCTGACATGCACATCCACCGTCCGCTGACCCCCGATGTAATCAAAGCCCCACACCGCGTTCATCAAATCATCCCGGGTCAGGACAACGCCTGGTTTGCGGGCGAGGTACAGCAGCACTTCAAATTCCTTCGGCCGCAGATTAATGCTGGTACTGCCCAGCATCACCTCGTATTTCTCCGGATAAATCTCCAGCTGTCCGAGCGTGATGGCCGAGGTAGGCGATTCCGGAACGGCCGCCGCTTCCTCTCCTGGACCAGACACTCTGCGAAGCACGGTGCTTACGCGCGCCAGCAGCTCCGAAACCCCGAACGGTTTCGTAATGTAGTCGTCGGCGCCCAGCTTAAGGCCCTGCACGACCTCTTCCTCCGCGTTTTTGGCCGTCAAAATAATCACCGGCGTCTCCATTCCCTTGCTGCGGAGTTTGCTCAAAATGTCAAATCCATTCATTCCCGGCAGCATCAAATCCAAAATAATGAGGTCGTAAGGTTCATGGGCGGCCCGCTCGTACCCGGACGTGCCGTGGTCTTCAATCGTGACATCGTAGCCTTCCTGCGTCAAGTTGTACGAAAGCAATCTGGCGAGCGTCGGCTCATCCTCGATTACCAACAATCGTTGAGTCATATTCACCGGTCCCCCTGTTTCTTGTATCAAATGAATGAATGCTGACAAGCAACATCTTATCATCTGATTGTTAACGCTGTGTAAAAGAATACATGATGTTTACCTTTTTCAAAAAGATAAGCCTATTGTCTCTAACGAAAAGGGGGAATATTCCATTTCCCCCGTTTACACACCGTCCTGCTCCTGAAGCATCGGAAGCTTAACGGTAAACGTGGTGCCGATGCCGAGCTCGCTTTCCACGGAAATCGCTCCGTGATGGAGTTCAACGAGATGCTTCACGATCGAAAGCCCCAGCCCGGTTCCTCCCGAGCTTCTCGATCTTGCCTTATCCACCCGGTAAAAGCGTTCGAAGATCCGCGGCAGGTCCTTCTTCGGAATGCCGATGCCGGTATCGGAAACGGCGAATACGACTTGTTCGTTCCCGTCGGCGTCCTGCTGATCGCGCACGGACAGCTCAACTCTGCCGCCATCCTGGGTATAGCTGATCGCGTTCGAGAGCAGATTGATAAAAATCTGCCGCAGCTTGTCCTCATCCGCTTCGATAAACAATTCATCCGGAATGTCCGTCTGCAGCGTGATCCTTTTTTTCCTGGCGACCGTGCCGAGCGTCTCCATCATCGTCCCAAAGAACGTGGACACGTCGACGGGAGCGTAATCCATCGGCGACTGCTTGGATTCGATTTTGGACAAATCCAATATATCGCTGATCAGACGGTTCAGCCGCTCGCTCTCATCGAAAATGATCTGCAGAAACGACTTGGCCGTTTTCTCGTCATGGACGCCGCCGTTCAGCAGGGTTTCGGCAAAGCCCTTGACCGCCGCCACCGGCGTCTTGAGCTCATGGGACACATTGGCCACAAACTCGCTGCGCATATTCTCCAGCCTGCGGATCGCTGTAACGTCCTGCAGCAGAAACAGCATGCCGCTGAACTCTTTGCCGTTTTGTTCCCGGAACATCGGAACCCCGTCCATGCGGAGGATCGTTTCCTGCGGAATGTAGACCTTCCGCTCTTCGTGGATTTCGATGCGCTCGGAGATCCCTTCCTTGATCAGCTTCGTCAGTTCGTAGTACTGCTTCAGTTCATCATAAGAGCGGCCGGTAATGTGTTGGGCACTCACGCTCAGCATGTTCTCGGCGGCCGGATTCACCAGCGCGATCTTCCCTTCGGCATCCACAAGCAGAATGCCTCCGGTCATATTGTCGAGCACGCTCTGCAGCAAACCCTCATTGTCCTGGATCGTTTTCAGCTGTGTCTGCAGGCTGTCGGCCATCCCGTTGATCGCCTTGCCCAGAAGGCCGATTTCGTCCTTTCTGCGCAGGTCGACGCGGGCGTCGTAATCCTGCTGCGAAATGCGTCTGGCCACCCGGGTGATCTTCTCCAGCGGCGACGTCATCCCGGATGCGATACGGTAGCTGATCAAGGCTGCCACCGCAAACAGGATCACAAGGCCGATGGCCATGACCATCCAGCCGTTCCGGACGCCCTCATCGACGGATTTCAGGCTGACCGACAGCCGGATGAAGCCGTCGAAATTCGCGCCGGATGTCACCGGCACCGCCACATACAGCATATTCTGACGGAGCGTATCGCTGTAACGGATGGCGTGCCCCACCCCTTCTTTCGAAGCCGTCACAATCTCCTCCCGCTTGCTGTGGTTGTCCATCTCCAGCGGATTGCTCTCCGAATCGCCGACCACGGTGCCGTCCCTTTTAATAAAGGTCACCCGCGCTTCCGTCAGCTTGCCGAGCTTCCCGGCTTCGCCGGTATAATAGCTGACCGCATCCGCCCCCTGCATCGGTATGAAGTCAAATGTAGTGCTGAGCAGCTTTATTTCGCGGACCATATTCTCTTCAAGTCCCGTAATATGCGATTTCTTGAACACCTGGGCCATCGTGATGCCTGCCCCGAGCATGGATACGCCGATCATCACCATAAGAATCAGCGTCAATCTGATCCGAAAAGGTTTCATGGGTCCCTTCCTTTATCCTCAAGTTTCCTCTTTTTCTATTCCTAATCCTAACGTGAATCCCGCCCTTTGACCAGTGGAAAATGGACAGCCCTGTTCCGGGGCGCCTCTTCCCGGATATAATAGGATTATCCAGATAGATTGAACTAAAGAAATGTAATTTGAGGCCTCTGCTGGACCGTTAATAGGAAATTCAATACTTAACTTTAGGTTCAATCTATCCTGCTTCGAAAGGAGAACCGAACGTTGAACTATCATTTTTCCGCTTACATGTACCGTCTGCAGTATATCCAGCGCTGGAGCCTGATGCGCAGCACCTCGCCGGAAAACGTGGCGGAGCACTCCTATCACGTCGCTCTGCTCGCACATATGCTCTGCCATATCGGCAACGTCTTCTTCGGGCGCCGGCTCAACGCGGACCGTGCCGCATCTCTCGCCTTGTTCCACGACGCGGCGGAGGTGTTCACCGGCGACATCGCCACGCCGGTGAAGCATAACAACCCGCGGCTCCTCGGAAGCTTCCGCGAGATGGAGCAGATCGCCGCGGAGCGCCTCGCCAGCATGGTGCCTCCGGAGCTGCAGGCGGTCTACGGCCCCCTCCTTCATCCGGATACGGTGGATGAACAGGAGTCCGAGCTGCTGCGCTATGTCAAAGCCGCCGACCGGCTGGACGCTTACTTGAAGTGCACGCGCGAGGTTGCCGCAGGCAACCGGGAATTCGCCGCCGCCAAGGAGCAGACACTGGCGAAGATCCGCCAGATGAAACTCGCCGAGGCGGATTATTTCCTGGAAAATATGGCGCCGAGCTTCGAAATGTCGCTGGATGAGCTGTCCGCCGACGATGAAGGCGGCAGTAATCCAGCCGACACTGCCGACGATGGAAATCACGGTAGCAGTCCGGAATGAAGCGGCCCTCTGACGCTACCACCAAAAAAGGTTGTACCCGGAGTTTCTTTTTCCGGGTACAACCTTTTGTTCAAGGAATGCTAGAATTCAATCCCTTTGGGTAACAACCGATCCAAATACTGGCTGCGGATGCCAGACGTTTCAAGGCATCGCTGCCCTTTTTTTACGTTCCGCTCGGCTTAGCCGTTTACGACTTCGCCGCCGTTCACGTGGATCACCTGTCCGCTGACATAAGACGAGTCATCCGACGCCAGATAGACATAGGCTGGCGCCAGCTCTTCCGGCTGACCCGGACGCTTCATCGGCTGCGACGCACCAAATTGGCTTACCTGCTGTGCGTCGAACGTGGACGGAATGAGCGGGGTCCAGATCGGCCCCGGAGCGACCGCATTCACGCGGATGCCCTTCTCCACCACGTTCATGGACAGCGCGCGCGTAAAGCTGACGATTGCGCCCTTCGTCGAGGAGTAATCGATCAGCGTCGGGTTGCCTTTATAGGCCGTAATAGAGGCCGTGTTGACGATCGCGCTGCCATTCTTCAGATACGGCATCGCCATCTTAGTCATAAAGAACATGCCGAAGATGTTCGTACGGAACGTCTTTTCGAGCTGCTCCTTCGTAATGTCCTCAATTTTCTGCTGCGGATGCTGCTCCGCCGCGTTGTTAATTAGAATATCCAGTCCGCCCAGCTCCTGTACCGACTGGTTGACGGCATTTTTACAGAAAGACTCGTCTCCGATATCGCCAGGGATCAGCAGGCATTTGCGTCCTTCCTGCTCGATCTGGCGCTTCGTTTCTTCGGCGTCCCCGTGCTCATTCAGGTATACGATCGCGATATCGGCACCTTCTTTAGCGAAAGCTACGGCCACCGCACGGCCGATCCCGCTGTCGCCGCCGGTGATGATCGCCTTTTTGCCCTGCAGCTTGCCCGCGGCTTTGTAATCCTTGGGCTCGTATTTCGGTAGAGGGTTCATTTCCGATTCCGTCCCCGGCTGATGATTCTGATGCTGAGGAGGCAAAGTCTGTTTAGATTGCGATTGCGAATTTCCTGACATCATTCATTCTCCTTTCACGGATGGGTTTCATCGGTGCACATACCATCACATTCCGTATTAGGATGGCATATGACGGATGGATTATTCTCTACCGTTGATACTTACCACATCGCTCCCGGAGTTAAACAGTAGAAGACCGCTCTCCATTCAAGAAAAAGCAGTCCATGGATCATTTTTGTCAAAAAAAAGATGACCCCGCAATGCGGAGTCATCTTCAAACGTTAGAACCTATTACTTAAATAATGTGGTTGTAGACCATGAAGAAAGTCATGATCAACAGGCAGATCGCCAGCAGGGCGCTGAGCGTACGGATTTTCCCCATTTCTACGGAAATATCCCTTTTTTCCTGAATGCCCTTGATCGCCAGACGGAGCGGCTTGCCCATGATTCCGCTGATTGCGCCGAGCGCCAGCAGCAGGATGACAATAATGATCATCCACGGCACGGAATAGTCGCCTTGGCTCATCAGATAGCCGCCTGTCAGCAGCTGGATCACAAGGCCTACTTGTGCAAACGTATTGAGGCTGCGGATGGCTGCCGCGCTGCCTTCCTGAGCAGGGAGTGACAAACCGGCCACTTTACCTACAACGAATGGCAGAACCAGATAGAATCCGAGAGCCAACGCTCCCAAAATATGTACGAAAAACATCACAGTGGTCATTCCATTTCCTCCCCGCGTGCTTGTGTTTCCATAACATTCATTATACTTATAAACCTTTGAAAAGAAAAGAAAACCTCCATGGTTGTCACACATTAGAGGTTTTCTTGTTCAAAGTTTGGACACGAATGGTCCCGCTTATACATTCACTACAGCGATGACATTGCGGACGGAATCGGCCGATTGATCCAGCGCCGCTTTTTCTTCGGCCGTCAGCTCCAGCTCGAAAACTCTCTCGATGCCGCTGCCGCCTAGAATCGTCGGTACGCCTAGGAAAATGTCATGGTAGCCGTATTCGCCGTCAAGGCGCGCGATGACCGGTATAATCCGTTTCTTGTCCTTGATGATGGCTTCCGCCATTTGCACCAATGAGGCTGCCGGGGCGTAATACGCACTGCCGTTGCCGAGCAGGTTGACGATTTCGCCGCCGCCGACGCGGGTGCGCTGCACAATCTCCTGAATGCGCTCCGGCGATATCAGCGTGTCGATCGGAATACCGCCGACGCTGGAATACCGCACGAGAGGCACCATGTCGTCGCCATGTCCGCCAAGCACAAAGCCGCGCACATCCTCGACGGAGACGTTCAGCTCCTGTGCGATAAACGTGCAGTAGCGGGCCGTGTCAAGGACGCCGGATTGGCCGATCACACGGTTTTTAGGGAAACCGAGCGTCTTGTAAGCGACATGCGTCATGGCGTCCACCGGATTGCTCAGGATGATCACGATCGATTCCGGCGCTACTCGTTTTACGTTGTCGCAGACCGATTTAACGATGCCTGCATTGGTGTTCACGAGGTCGTCACGGCTCATGCCCGGTTTGCGGGCAACGCCGGCCGTAATGATCACGATGTCGGAGCCAGCCGCATCATCGTAATTCGAGGTACCGATGATCTGACTGTCAAAGCCTTGAACAGGACTCGCTTCCAGCATGTCCAGCGCCTTGCCCTTGGTTGGGTTCTCCAGTTGAGGAATATCCAGCAGCACCACGTTGCCAAGTTCCTTTTGCGCGAGCATCAGCGCCGTCGTGGCACCGGTAAAACCGGCACCCACAACGGTAATCTTTTTACGAGTCAAGGCCATGATCGGATCTCTCCCCTACATGTTTTTGATAACTTCGTCAGCAAACTCGGAGCATTTAACTTCCGTCGCGCCTTCCATCAGACGGGCGAAATCGTAAGTGACCGTCTTATTGTTAATCGACGTTTCCATGCCTTTGTAGATCAGATCTGCCGCTTCCTGCCATCCCAGGTGCTCAAGCAGCATAACGCCGGACAGGATAACCGAACCCGGGTTCACAACGTCTTTGTCCGCGTATTTCGGAGCTGTTCCGTGCGTTGCTTCAAAGATCGCGTGTCCTGTCACATAGTTGATGTTCGCTCCTGGAGCGATACCGATACCGCCGATTTGGGCAGCAAGGGCGTCGGACAGATAGTCACCGTTCAGGTTCAGGGTTGCAATCACGTCGAAGTCCGTCGGACGAGTCAGCACCTGCTGGAGAGCGATGTCGGCAATCGCATCCTTGATGATGATTTTGCCTTCGGCTTCAGCGGCTTTTTGAGCGGCGTTCGCAGCGTCTACGCCGTCTTTTTCCTTGATGATGTCATATTGTGCCCAAGTGAACACTTTATCGCCAAACTCCTGTTCAGCCACTTCGTAACCCCAGTTTTTGAAGGCGCCTTCGGTGAATTTCATGATGTTGCCTTTGTGAACGAGCGTCACGCTCTTACGGCCGTGCTTGATGGCGTATTCTACTGCAGCGCGAACGAGGCGCTTGGAGCCTTCGGAAGATACCGGCTTGATTCCGATACCGGAAGTTTCAGGGAAACGGATTTTGTTAACGCCCATTTCTTCCTGGAGGAATTTGATGACCTTCTTCACTTCCTCCGAGCCTTCCTTGTACTCGATACCTGCATAGATGTCTTCTGTATTCTCGCGGAAGATGACCATATCGACCAGCTCAGGATGCTTAACCGGAGAAGGCACGCCGTTGAAGTAGCGCACAGGACGCAGGCAAACGTACAGGTCGAGCTCTTGGCGCAGGGCCACGTTCAGGGAGCGGATACCGCCGCCGATCGGCGTAGTCAAAGGTCCCTTAATTGCTACAATGTACTCGCGGATAGCTTCGAGCGTATCGTTCGGCAGCCACTCCCCGTATGTATTGTAGGCTTTTTCACCGGCAAATACTTCATACCAGGCGATTTTTTTCTCGCCGTTGTAAGCTTTCTCAACAGCCGCATCCAGAACGCGCTTGGAAGCTCTCCAAATGTCGCGGCCGGTGCCGTCGCCTTCGATGAACGGAATAACTGGATTGTTCGGAACCTGCAGCTTGCCGTTCGTTATTTCAATCTTTTCACCTTCGGTAGGGAGTGCAAATTTCTCGAGTTTCATGAATAATTCCTCCTTAAAGTTTTCTTCGGGCATGATTTCCCTGCCGGGACAAGCACAAAGCCAGAGGGAACCGCCCGTGCCCGGGTTGATCGTTCACGGTGTTCCCCCTTTTCTATTATACCTTAAGAACGCTGCTCAATCGGAACATATTTTTGATCCGTTTGGCCGACATATTCGGCACGCGGACGGATGATGCGGTTGTTCTCATATTGTTCCAGAATGTGCGCCGTCCATCCCGACACGCGGCTGATCGCAAAGATCGGCGTGAAGAGCTCCTGCTCGATGCCAAGCTGAGTATATACGGAAGCGGAGTAGAAGTCCACATTCGGCTTCAGTCCCTTCTGGCCAGTCACGATGTCCTCCACTTTGACGGACATTTCGTACAGGCTTGTATCCCCTTTCATTTCACCCAGCTCGCGGGACATCTTCTGCAGATGCTTGGCGCGGGGATCCCCGTTTTTGTAAACGCGATGGCCGAAGCCCATAATTTTGTCTTTATTGTCGAGCTTCTCTTGAATGTAAGGCTCAACTTTGTCGATGCTTCCGATTTCGTTCAGCATCTTCATGACCGCTTCGTTGGCACCGCCGTGCAGTGGGCCTTTCAGAGCGCCGATCGCCGATGTAACGCCGGAGTAGATGTCCGAAAGCGTCGCCACGGTTACGCGCGCAGCAAACGTCGAAGCGTTCAGCTCATGGTCGGCATGCAGCACGAGCGCCTGGTCGAGAGCCTTCACCGAAGTCTCTTCTGGTGTTTCACCTCTGAGCATATACAGGAAGTTTTCGGCAACCGACAAGCCTGCTTTCGGTGCGACAGGCTCCTGGCCTTTGCGGAGGCGGGCCATGGCCGCAATAATCGTAGGGAGCTGCGCCTGAAGACGGATCGCCTTGCGCTCATTGGCTTCACGGCTCATATCGTCGGCTTCCGCATCGTACAGCGCCAGGGCCGATACGGCGGAACGGAGAGCTGCCATCGTGCTCATATCTTTAGGGTACAATTTCATTTGTTCGATCAAAGCATCCGGAATTGCGGCATAGTCGCTGAGGTCCTGCTGAAGACGACTCAATTCGTCCTGATTCGGCAGTTTTCCGAACCAGAGCAGGAAAGCCACTTCTTCGAAGCTCGCGTTCGCTGCCAGGTCATCAATGTTATAACCGCGGTATGTGAGCACACCGTCGACAATCGAGCTGATGGAAGAAGCTGCGGCAACAATTCCTTCCAGACCTTTGGTAGCTGTCATCGTACATCTCTCCTTCGTATAACGGAATTTTAACAACATGCATGAACCGTGAAAACAGTTACATTTTACTGAAAAGAAAAACGTCCAGCGACGCAATCCACAGCAGACAGGCCGTGCCATAATGCCGTTAACGCGGAACCGGGCGGGCTGTACTCTCCTGTTCGGATCCCGCAAAACCGTTGTCCGCTACTCTACCTGACACCAATCGCCAAGTAATGGAACCATATATTATCATAAAGTATTTTGACGTCTATGTGAACAATTACAAGGTGACAGAAAACATCAAATTGTTTTATCAGCCAAATAAACAATTTTTTATCAGGTATGCTCTTCCTGCCGCTAACGGCGGTAAATCTTAATGTTTCCGTCTTTCATCTTCCGCTCGATCCACTTCAAAATGACATAGCGGTACAAGGGCCGAGTCAGCGGAAATACCATCGTAAACCCGATCAGGTCCGTTACAAAGCCAGGAAGGACAAGCAGCATCCCTCCGATAAACACGCATAAGCCATCCACCATGCTCCGGCCGGGAACCTGGCCTGAATTCATTTTGGCCCGCGAATCCTCCAGCACCTTGCGCCCCTCAAAGCGCATCATCAGCATGCCGATTCCTGATGTGACGATGGTCAGCAGCAGCGTATTGGCCGCTCCTACCCGGGTAGCCACCCATTCGAAGCCGAATATTTCGACCACCGGAACGATAATGATCAGGGCCAGCAGCCATTTTCTGAACGCGGTCATGCTTCTCCTCCTGTAATCGACTTGGACAGGGCCGTATACAGCGCAGGCGAGTGCTTGTCGAGCCTTACGGGCTGCCAGTCCCGGTTCAGCCACACATGTTTCGTCGAACCTGTGACAAGCACTTCTCCAGGCAGTTCTTCGCCGATCTTATACCCGCTGCCGTCAAACGTCGCCTGCTCCTGTTCGGATCGTCTTCGGATTTCATAGATATAGTCAATCCGCAGTTTGGTGAACCGCGTCATTCTCGTAAAAATCGTAATCATGTCGTCATAGCGCGCCGGCTGCACAAACTTCATGTCAAGCTCCGTGACGGGCAGAAACAAGCCCTCATCCTCCATACTGCGGTAAGTAATGCCCAATTCGCGGATCATTTCGGTCCGGCCGATTTCAAACCAGTTTAAATAATTCGCATGGTAGACGACAGCCATTTTGTCGCTTTCCTGATAGCGTACCCGGAGTGACGTCGTAAACCAGCGGCTGAGCTGAATGCCGTTATCTTTTCCCATCCTCCACTGTTCCCTTTCTTGCTGTAATTAATGTCCTTCAATTTAGTATAACATAAGGGATGCCTGCTTCTGAAATTTGCCCGGTATCAGCAAAAAAAGCCTGCCAGGAGTGAATCCTGACAGGCTTTTCTATGAAATGGATCTATCGGTAGGCTCGCGGCGGTCTGCGCCGCAGTCCTCTTATGCGTTTGGAATTTGGCTGACTTTCACCAGGTTCGTCGAACCGGATTGTCCCAGCGGAACCCCAGCCGTAATAACAACCAGATCGCCCGGTTTTACGAGACCGGACTCCAGGCCACCCTTCAAGGAGTTCTCGAACATTTCATCCGTCGATGTAGCAGTCTTGCCTGGGACCGGCGTAACGCCCCAAGTCAAAGCCAGACGACGCAGCGTGCGCTCCTGCGTAGTCACTGCGATGATCGGTGCTTCCGGACGGTACTTGGATACCATGCGTGCCGTATGGCCGGATTCCGTCGAAGAAATGATCGCCTTGGCGTTCAGATCCAGTGCGGAAATCGCCACCGATTGGCTGATCGCTTCGGTAATTGTCGTTTCTTGGGCAATCCGCTGCTTCAGGAAAATCTCGCGGTAGTTCAGCGCGGATTCAGCCTTCTCGGCGATGCGGGACATCGTCAGAACGGATTCCACCGGATATTTACCGGCAGCCGTTTCCCCGGACAGCATGATTGCATCCGTGCCGTCGAAGATCGCGTTCGCTACGTCACTCGCTTCGGCGCGTGTCGGACGCGGGTTGCGCTGCATGGAATCCAGCATTTGCGTCGCCGTAATGACCGGTTTGCCGGCAACATTACATTTTTCGATCATGCGCTTTTGTACCAGCGGTACTTCTTCGGCCGGAATTTCCACGCCGAGGTCGCCGCGGGCAACCATCAGACCGTCGGACGCTTCCAAAATTTCATCGAGGTTGTCCACGCCTTGCTGGTTCTCGATCTTGGAAATGATCTGGATGTGCTCTGCGTTGTGCTTGGCGAGCAGCTCGCGGATTTCTTGAACGTCACTTGCTTTGCGTACGAAGGAAGCTGCGATAAAATCGATGCCCTGTTCGATCCCGAATACGATATCGTTCGCGTCTTTCTCTGTGATGCCCGGCAGAGAAATCGCCACACCCGGTACGTTCACGCCTTTTTTGCTCTTGATCGTACCGCCATTGACAATACGGCATTTAATTTCAGTGCCCTCGACTTCCACAACCGTCAGGCCGATCAATCCGTCGTCGATCAGGATCGTCGAACCCGGCTGCACATCACTTGGAAGATCTTTGTACGTGATCGAAATCCGGTCTTTGTCGCCCAGAATTTCTTCGGTCGTCAGCGTGATGTACTCATCCTGCACCAGCTCGATCGGCTCCACGGCAAGCTTGCCTGTGCGGATTTCCGGTCCTTTGGTGTCAAGCAGGATGGCAACGGTTTTGCCAAGCTCGCGGCAGGCTTCGCGGATGTTCTTGATCCGGCGGCCATGCTCCTCGAAATCGCCGTGCGAGAAGTTCAAACGGGCAACGTTCATGCCGGCCATAATCAATTTTTTGGTGTTTTCCAACGATTCACTGGAAGGACCGATGGTACATACGATTTTTGTTTTACGCATTTGGGTTTCCTCCGTTTTATTCTTTAAAGTCTCTCTACCCTACATATCTTTATCCAAAGATTAAATTTACTACAAAACGAAAGTTTTGTATAGGAAGTTTGAAAGTTTGTCATAATACATCATTGCCCAGATCGAACTAATCTATCACACCGACATGCGAAGATTGTTCATAGGCAAACTTGCCGATCTTGCGGAACTTCTGATACCGGTCTTCCTTCAAGGCGGCGCTGTCAAGTCCCGACAGTTCGCCCAGATGGCGTACTAGGCTGTCCTTAATAGCAGCGGCCGTCGCCTCATAGTCCCGGTGCGCTCCGCCTTTCGGTTCCGGCACGATCTCTTCGATCACTTCGAATTCAAGCAGGTCTTTGGCCGTAATCTTCATGGCCTCGGCCGCCTGATCCGCTTTGGACGCATCCTTCCAGAGGATCGAAGCCGCTCCGTTCGGCGAAATCGCCGAATAGATCGCATGCTCCAGCATCAGCACACGGTTGCCGACGGCCATCGCAAGAGCACCGCCGCTTCCACCTTCGCCGATGACCACACAAATAACAGGAACACCCAGAGCGGCCATCTCCCGTAAATTGCGGGCGATTGCCTCGGATTGTCCCCTCTCTTCTGCTGTATTACCCGGATAAGCACCTTTTGTATCAATAAAAGTGATAATCGGGCGTTTAAATTTGTCCGCCTGATGCATCAGCCGCAGCGCTTTGCGGAAGCCTTCCGGATGCGCACTGCCAAAGAAACGGGCAATGTTGTCCTTCGTATCCTTCCCGCGCTGTTGACCGATCACGGTGACCGGAGTCCCGTTCAGCTTGGCCAGCCCGCCAATGACCGCGAGGTCATCACCAAATAGACGGTCCCCGTGCAGCTCGATGAAATCGCTGAAAATCAGCTGGATCAAATCGAGCGAAGTGGGACGCTGATGATGCCGGGCCAGATGCATTTTCTGGGCGGCCGTAATATTTGAATACACCTCTTCTTCCAATTGGGCGTATCTTTCTTCCAATCTCGCAATCTCGTCGCTAAAATCAATACCCTTGTCCGCTCCGAACTGCTTCAGCTCATTGATCTTCTGCCGCATTTCCACAAGGGGCTTTTCAAAAGGCAATTCTCCTGCCACTTAATATCCCCCTTTCACGGTATGCATCTCGATCAGCTTGTACAGCATTTGGCGCAGCTCTTTCCGGTGGACGACCAAATCCAGCTGTCCGTGCGCCAAATTGAACTCCGCCGTCTGGAAATCATCCGGGAGCTTCTGGCGGATGGTCTGCTCGATAACGATCCGTCCAGCAAAGCCGAACACAGCCCCCGGCTCCGCGATGTTAATATCGCCGAGCGTGGCAAAGCTGGCCGAAACTCCGCCTGTCGTCGGATCGGTAATGACCGAAATGTAAAGGCCGCCTTTTTCGTTAAAACGAGACAAAGCAGCACTTGTCTTCGCCATTTGCATCAAACTTAGAATACTTTCCTGCATACGCGCTCCGCCGGAGGTCGAGAAAATAATGAGCGGGAGATCCCTTTCGGTCGCAATTTCGATCGCCCGGGTAATTTTCTCACCGACGACCGAACCCATGCTTCCCGTAAAGAAATCGAAGCTCATGACAGCGACGACAACCGGGAGTCCTTCAATGGTGCCTTGTCCGGTAACAACCGCTTCGCGCAGACCCGACTTGAGCGCCTGCTGCTCCAGCTTGTTGGCATATCCCGGAAATTGGAGCGGATCGACCGATACCATACCGCTGTCGAACTCTTCAAATCCTGCATCATCCAGCGTCATTTGGATCCGTTCCAACGCATTCAGACGCATGTGGTGTCCGCAGTTGGGGCAAACCTTCAGATTTTTCTCCAGCTCTTTGCTGTATTGAATGCTGCCGCATTTTGGACATTTATTCATCAAGCCTTCGGGAATTTCCCGGCGCGGTCTTTCTTCACCCGGCTCGCTGCCTCTTCCTACACGTTCTGAAGGAATGGTCGCGTATTTTCTTTTTTTCTGGAACAAGTCTTTAAACACAACTACACCTCTCAGCCGTTAATTTGCCCAGCCGCTCTTCACTCTGCCTCTATAAACGTCACTTTGTTTCCTTAAAATTAAGGATGCAAAATGGAATTAAGCACTTCCTGGACTTCCTCCAGCTCACCAGAGGGAACCAAAATCTCGAACTGCTGCTTGGATAAATTGATCGGACGGCTTTTAACCAAAAATCCCTCTTCCGTTAATTTGGTCGTGATCATTTCCGCTACCTTGGCGGTAGGTGCGATATAGATGACCGTCCACATTCCTTGCAGAACCCCCTAATCTCATGTTCTGAGCACGTATAATAGAGTAATGATAACATAACTCCGTTTTTTCCCGCAACAAAGTGATGGGACGCGGGCAGGCCGATCAGAGGGTTCGTTCAAGGCCTTCAGGCGTTACAACCCGGAATTTCCGGAAGCGGACGGATACTGCTTGGCTCCCTTGTACCGGTGGGCGATCCTCGCGGATGCCGCGGCGGCGAGCCCGGCGACCAGATCATCGAGAAAAACGTGGATCTCGTCCTTTTTATTGTTCAGGGTATCGATAATACCGATTTTTTCTTTATCCAAAAAACCAAAACTTGTCAGTCCGATCATGCCGTACACGCTCGTAATGCCGAGCGCCAACGTCTCGTCCACTCCGTACAGTGGTTCGTCCGCCTCCATGATCGCCTGCAAAGGCTCGGGAAGAAGCTTCTTCTCCGCCAGCTCGTCAAGCGCCATCCCGGTCACCAGCGTGTACTGCACTTCCCTTTTGCCGAGGACGGCGTTCACGCTCTCCACGCATTCGTCGATCTCCAGTTCCGGATGGTACGGGATTTGCAGTTTATACACGATATCGGCAATGTCCCCGACTTTGACTCCCCTGCGGCTCAGCATGGCAATCGCTGCATCATATGACATGTTTATTCCTCCCGCACGGCACGCCCGCCCCCGGGTCCTTCGAAAAGATGCGTCTGCCCAAGGCAGCCGGGCGGCACATGATAATGTTGTCCCTAGGTGTTCCTAAGTGTATGCGGGAGGCTCGGGAAACGTTCGTAAAATCTGTGTCATTTCCGCAGAAGCCCGGAGGGTCAATGAACTATTGAACTATTGAACTGTTGCCGGCGGTTGTGCCAGCCGCCCTTTGATCCGTGCTTCTATTTAATCCGGACCGTCCCTTTTCCGAGCATGTTTTCGATCATTTCGAAAAATTCGGGCGACGGTTTGATCCGATAGTTGTCGCTGAGCGCAAGGAGCTTTTGGCTTTGCTCGTAAAAGAGCACCGTGGCCACCGGACCCGGATGCTCCTGAAGCAGCTGCTTCAGCTTGGCAAGCAGGTCCGGGTTCTCCGCTTCCGGCGTAATCTTAACGAAGACGCGCTGCTCCGCCGTTGTGGGGCGGCGCGCTTGTTCCTTCGCCGGGGCGGGTGCACCGCCGCCCTGCTCCTTGCTCGCCGGTGCGTCGGCCGGCGCAGCAGCATCGCCGGCGGCTGCCTGCGGGGCGGGGCGGCCCACAGGCGCGCCCTGTCGCCGCGAGGGCCCCGGCCCCGCGGCGAAGGATCTGCCGCCGGCTGGCGCCTGGTTCCGCTTGACCATCTGGGCAAGCGGGGCCCCGGCCAGCGGCAGCACTTCCTCGGCGAGGAGCTTGATGCCCTCGTCCTGCTGCTGCACCTTGGCGCGCAGTGCCAGCAGCTCGCCCTTGCCGACATAGCTTGCGCTGCGCTTCCAAACTTCAGGGAACAGCACCACTTCGCAGCGTTCGATCTGGTCTTCCAGCTCCATGAAGGCCATCGCTTTGCCCTGCTTGGTCGTGATCGACTTGACGGACACGACCATGCCCGCGACGACCACCTTCGCTTCATCCGCCGCCTCGGCCAGGTTCATCAGCCGCTCCACGCCCGGTTCGTCTAATACTTCATCAAAGTCGTCCAGGGGGTGGCCGGACAGATACAGACCGAGCAGATCGCGCTCGTGCTCCAGCTGCTGGGAAACGGAAAACGGCGGAATGTCGGGATATTCGATCTCCCAATTCGTCGTTTCGACAAAATCAAACAGCTGGATCTGCAGATCCTCGCGTTCCTTGCGCCATTTGACGGCGGCATCGACGGTCTCGTCCAGCATGGCGAGCAGCTGCGCGCGGTGGCCCGGCAGCGAATCGAAGGCGCCCGCCTGGATCAGCGACTCGATCACCCGTTTGTTGCAGACGCGCAGATCGATCCGGCGGCAGAAGTCGAGCAGGCTTTCGAACGGCTTCTCCTCCCGGACGCGCATCATGTTTTCCACGGCCTGGGTACCCACGTTCTTGATGGCCCCCAGCCCGAACCGGATATGCCCCGGCCCTTCGGCCGGCTGCCCGTTCTCCGCGCTTACCGCCACCGGTGTAAACAGCACGCCGCTCTCGTTGACGTCGGGCGGCAGCACCTTGATGTTCATCCGGCGGCACTCCACCACGTATTCCGCGACCTTCCGGTGGCTGCCCATGACGGCCGTCAGCATCGAGGCCATGAACTGCACCGGATAGTGCGCCTTGAGATAAGCGGTCTGGAATGCCAGAACAGCATACGCTGCCGCGTGGGCTCTCGGGAAACCGTAATCGGCAAAGCGCACGATCATGTCGTATACCTTGTTCGCATCCACTTCGGTATATCCCTGCTTCAGGCTGCCCTCCACGAAGTGGCTGCGCTCACGGTCGAGCACTTCCCGCTTCTTCTTGGATACGGCGCGCCGCAGCAGATCGGATTCCCCGAGTGAGAAGCCTGCCATCAGCGAGGCGATTTTCATGATCTGTTCCTGGTACACAATGATACCGTAGGTGTCGGCCAGGATCGGCTTCAAATCGTCATGCGGGTAGTCGACCTGGATGGTACCATGCTTCGCCTGAATGAAATTCGGGATAAACTCCATCGGACCCGGGCGGTACAGCGCCACGACCGAGATGACGTCCTCGAATACGCTTGGCTTCAGCTCTTTGAGCACCCGCCGCATGCCGGCGGACTCCAGCTGGAACACGCCGGTCGTATCTCCGCTCCCCAGCATCTCATAGGTCAGCGGGTCATTGTCCGGAACCTGCGCGAAATCCGGCGCGCTGCCGGTCATTTCCCCGATCCAGCGCATGGACCGCTCGATGATCGACAGGGTGCGCAGACCGAGAAAGTCCATTTTGAGCAGGCCGATGCTTTCCAGCTGCTCCATCGGATATTGGGTCAGCGCGGTTCGCTCGCTGCCTTCCTGCAGCGGGACCGCATCGGTCAGCGGGTCGCGCGATATGACCACACCCGCGGCGTGGGTCGACGCGTGCCGCGGCATGCCTTCGACCTTCATGGCCATATCGAGCATCTCGCGGGTTTTGGGGCTCTGCTCGTACAGCTTCTTCAGCTCGTCGCTGATTTCCATCGCCCGGCGGATGTTGATGCCGTGTGCATTCGGGATAAGCTTGGCCGCCTTGTCCACCTCGCCGTACGATACGTTCAAGGCGCGTCCCACGTCGCGTACCGCCGCGCGGGCGGCCATCGTCCCGAAGGTGATGATCTGCGCGACGTGTTCGCTTCCGTATTTATCGGCCACGTACTCGATTACTTCGTCGCGGCGTTCGTCGCTGAAGTCGATATCGATATCCGGCATGGTCACCCGCTCCGGGTTCAGGAAGCGTTCGAACAGCAGGTTGTACTTGATCGGATCAACGTTCGTGATGCGGAGCACGTAAGCGACAAGACTGCCCGCGGATGAGCCCCGTCCGGGACCGGTCACGATTCCCTGCCGGTGCGCATACGCGATAAAATCCCAAACGATGAGGAAGTAATCGCTGAACCCCATGCTGCCGATGACGCCGAGCTCGTAGTCGAGGCGCTGGAGAAGCTCTCTTTTTCCTTCTTCGGTGTCCCACAGGCCGGTCGTACTGTAGCGGCTCTCCAGTCCTTCCAGGCACAGGGTCCGCAAGTATTCGGCAGCCGTCTGCCCCTCGGGAAGCGGGCGGTATTCCGGCAGAATGGACCGGCCGAATTCCAGCTCCAGGCTGCATTTGTCCGCAATGAGGAGCGTATTGTCCAGAGCTTCCCGGACATGCGGGAACAAGCGGGCCATTTCCTCTCCGCTTTTCAGGTACAGCTGGTCGGTCTGAATCTGCAGCCGGTCCTCGTCCTCTACCGTTTTCCCCGTACCGATACAGATCAGCACGTCCTGCATGGAAGCATCCTCACGGACGAGATAGTGGACGTCGTTGGTCGCTACGAGCGGAACGTCCAGCTCCCGGGCGAGCTCGATCAGCTGCGGATTGACCCGCTTCTGTTCGGGCAGCCCATGGTCCTGCAGCTCCAGGTAAAAATCTTCGCCGAAAATGTCCCGGTACCGCAGCGCCGCCCGGCGCGCTTCCTCGGTCCGGCCGTGCAGCAGATGCTGGGGCACTTCCCCGCCGAGGCAGGCGCTCAGGCAGATGATGCCCTCATGATGTTTCGCGAGCGCATCCATATCGATGCGCGGTTTATAGTGAAAACCTTCCAAATGCCCGATGGAGCACAGCTTCATCAGATTGCGGTAACCCGTCTCGTTCTTGGCCAGCAGGATCAGGTGATAGATCGGCTGATCCTTGCGGCTGCCGCGCTCTTTGCGGGAACCGGCCGTCAGGTAGGCCTCGCAGCCGATGATCGGCTTGATGCCTTCCGCCACACAGGCTTTATAAAATGGCACCGCGCCGTACATGACCCCATGGTCAGTCAGTGCCAGCGCCTTCATTCCGTTCTCCGCGGCTCGCCGGACAAGGTCCGAGATCCGTGCCGCTCCATCCAGAAGGCTGTATTCGCTATGCACGTGAAGATGCACAAATGAACTCATGTCTCGTCTCCTTTTCGCCGCAGTGATCACTGGTTTTTAACGTTTCATGCACTATTTATTATTTTATCATAATCCGCCTAGGACCGCCCATAGAATGGAATAAGGAAACCGCTGGACAAGGCGTTTCCGACCTCCTTGGGAAAGGACTGGGAATCATGAGCGTGTTTTTATCCAAAGCCATACTGGATTTCTTTATCGCTTTCGGCATCGTGCTGGGCGGTGCGATGGTCGGCGGGATCGGTGCAGTCATCTCGCTGCAATCACCGACACACACCATGCTCGAGGTGGCCGATCGGATTAAAATATGGGCGATGGCGGCGGCGATCGGCGGCACGATCGATCCGATGCGGGTCATCGAGAGCAATTTTATGGGGGGCAATCTTTCCCCCGCCATCAAGCAGGTTCTGTTTCTCCTCTTCGCCTTCCTCGGCGCCCATATGGGCAGCGAGCTGGTCAAATGGGTTTGCGGCGGCAGGGAGTAGCCGATGCGAATTCCTCCGTTCAGCCGATACCGCCATTTCTCCCAGCTGACCGCCGTCTTCGTCTTGGGCGCCGTTATCGGAAGCGTCGTGTATAATTCGGTGTTCCACTCCAGCTTTGACATGCTTTGGGCGTCCAATCAGGACCTGGAGCTTCGGATCCAGCAATACGAGGACGACATCAAAACGCTGAAAAAATACAACAATCAGCAAACCGTGATCAAGGAAATCAAAATCCGTGCGGAGCAGCAGGACCCGCCTCTCGATCCGGTCATCGTCAAGGAAGTGATCCGCAAACTCGGCGAGGATCTGGAGGTGCTGCGGGGCCGGAACATTTTCGATATCGACGAGGACAGCAAAATCGCCCGGAACCTCCTCAATCGTAAAATTTACAGGGTGCGCGATAAGGAATATTCCATCGAAATCAAGACGATGCTGGTGGCGGAGGGCGTGCTCCAGATATGGATCGACATCGAGCCTCAAAGTGTCGCTTCGGTCGGCAAATCGTGATACAATGAGGAATATTGAAGTTATTGACAGTAAAGGAGCTGCAGCATTCGATGATTTCCGTCATCCGCTATTGCCTATTTGCGCTGCTGGTGATTACCTGTTTATGTTCCGCTTACTACAGCTACCGCGCCCGGCGTTCCGCCGATGTCCGTGACCGGGGCTTGTACGGCTCGAATATGAATATCTGCCTTGGAATAATGCTGATCGTGCTTGCGCTGATCTGCATGTTTATTTTCCATGGATCGACCGCCGCGGTCGTTATCGAGGGGCTGTTCCTCGTCCTCGGGGCGTTCAATATTTTCGCGGGCATCCGCAATCGGGGCCATTTCAGCCGCATGAAATCCTCAGATACGAAAGCTTGAACCTGGTGTTGCAATTGCGCAGTGTAATCTGAATCTTCCAAGCGTGGACAAGACCCAAACTTTATCGTTCGGGAGATAATCGGGGCAGGCCACAAACAACAAATAACCGGCCGTATCTTTGATCAAAGATGCTGCCGGTTATATTTATGTCTGGCTAAGACCATGGCCAATTCGGCCATGCCCGTTACCTGTTATCCATGCTCGATAGAATGAAGCGTCAGCACGGCTTTGGCCACCAGGCTGTCGTCATGCAGCATTTCGATTTCGATCTTGCACGTCCGCCGGCTCGCCTCCAGCAGCCGCGGCATGACGGTCACCGGGTCCTCGATCTGCACCGGGCGGACGAAGTATGTCGACATGTTATCCAGGACAAAGTCATTCCCCGTCATATCCTTCGCCGCCCGCAGCGCCGCCTGCGTCATCACCGTGGTCAGGATGCCTTCTGAAATCGTACCGAGATCCGTCGCCATCTGCGGCGTAATAAAACCGTGGAAAAAGAGCCGCCCCTCCTCATCCCGCTCATCCGCAAATCCGTTCCAGATCAAATGGTCGAACGTCTCGCCGAGCTGCGGCTGCTTGCGGGCGTCGCGCATGGCCTGAAGCACTTCCTTCCGCGACACGGTCGCCACCAGCTTGCGGTTGCGGTCGACGATCGGCAGAAAGTCCACACCTTCCCACATCATAAGCTGTGCTGCGGACGCGAGCGAGGTTTGCAGTCCGGCCGTGACCGGATTGCGGACCAGCAGCTTCTCGATGCTCTGCCCATCGGGCAGGTCCTTCATATCGCTCCGGTTCACGATACCGAGCACCCGGTTCCACTCATCGATGACCGGCAGCCGCAGCTGTCCGGTCTGATCCGCCAGCGCTTTGCAATCCGCCACGGTGCTCGACAGCTTGAGGGCGTGGATTTTGGCCCGGGTGTTGACGATGTCCTCCACGATCATAATTTTCTTCTTGATCAGGCGGTCGAAAATGGCCCGGTTGATCAGCGATGCCACCGTAAACGTGTCGTGGCGCGATGAAAAAATCGGCAGGTCGAGCGTGTCGGCCAGCTCCTTGACCTCCCGGCTCGTACCGAATCCGCCGGTAATGAGCACGCCCGCTCCCTGCTCCAGCGCCAGCGAATGCGCGTCAGCCCGGTTGCCGACGATGAGCAGGCTGCCCGCGTCGATGTAACGGGCCATGGCGTCCACCTCCATGGCGCCGATGACGTATTTATGCAGATGTTTATTCAGTCCATCGGCTCCGCCGATCATGTGGCCTTCCACGATCTCGACCACGTCGGCGAAGGTGAGCTGCTCGGAAATATTCCGCGGCTTCTTCTCGACCCGGACGGTGCCGATCCTTTCCTTGGTCACGACGATGCCCAGGTTTTCGGCGTCCTTAACCGCCCGATAAGCAGTCCCTTCGCTAACGGACATTTCCTTCGCCAGCTTGCGGACCGAAATCTTGGTGCCAATTTTCAGCCCTTCGATATGCTGCAGCAGCTGCTCATGTTTCGTAATCGTTTCATCGCGGCCCTCCAACTGTTACACCCCCACGTTTCTATCTGTACCATACTGTACTATTATAGCATGGTTGAGGCCGGAAAATAACAACGCAAAAAAAGCCGCCTCCACGCAATAACATTGCGCAAGACAGCTTTTGATCGCATTTATACATTTTCCTGGCGCTGCTGTGTTTCCTCCGGCCATTTCAGCTGCCACTGCTGCAGCTTGGCTTTACGAATGCTCTCCAGCGCTCTTTGTTTCTCTTCGTCCACCCCAAGCAAATAATGCAGGTGCGAGCCGATTATCAGAAAGGCAAACACGGCCCAGGCCGCTCCGAACCCGGAAGCCCAGGTCCATCCGCCGCTGAAGTTGATCCGGGGCAGAGCGTACACCAGCATCGCCAGAGCGAGAAGTAGGTAAATGGAATGCTTCAGTTTGCTTCTTTTTTTCATCTCATCGCAGCTCCTTCATTTGGTAACTCTATATTTCTACTCTATGAAGGGGTCTGCGAAAATATGAGAAAAGTTTTGTCCAACCTACAGGCTTTGTCCCCCGTACAGATGTTGGAGGCTGTCCGAAATGATTTTGTTCACGTCCTCGATGATCGTGCTGAGGCGGCGCTCCGCTTCAAACAACCGGCGGATGTTCAGGTTCAGGCTGAGCACGTCGAAGAGCTTCTCCATCTTCTCCATCTCCTCCTGGGATGGCATATCCCCGGACATCATCCGCTGCTGAATTTCCATCTGCCGCTGGCGGAAATCCTCAAGCATTTGTTTGCTCTCCGGATCCGCTTCAATCAGACTCATCGCCGAGCTGATTTCCTGGACCTCCGAGCTTTCCTTTAGGGCTTTGGCCAAATCGTGCGCTTTGTCATAAATGTTCATAGGTTGTCATTTCCTCCTTAAATTTGGGCAGTTACCAATCGGCGTGTTTTATGGGAGACGGACCGCTGACTCCCGCGGAAGTAAATCCTGCGATCATTGCAAGCTTTTGCTTTGCTCACAGCTTATCAATCCGACCGTCTCAGTAAAAATGAAGGGCTGAAATCCCGGTTTTTATAAAAGTGGGTCAATCACCAAGGGATATATGTCCTCATATGATGCATTACATGCAATATTGCAGATGCTCCTTATCTGCCCTGTAGACATCAAGTTGTTGTTGGAAGGAGATCCACGATGTCCAAAAAAAAGCTACCGGTCCAAACGTTCAGCCCGGGCATTGTGAAAGAAAACACCGTCATGCTCGGCGAGAGACTGATCAAACAGTGGAAGATTCCCACCGACCGGCCTCTGCAGCTGTCCTTTGGTTCCTTTAGACAAGAGATCACCGTTATTTCCGCAGCAAAATATTCCGGCCTGCGCATCAGCGAGCCACTGGCCCGCAAAATGGGCTTAGCGTCCCGTCCCGTGCTCCGAGTGGCATACAGCCCATCCAGCAAAACGCTCAGGCTGGGTCCGCTCATCAGTGTCCTGATCAGCCGGGATTATCCTGACACGCCGGAAAAGCCGTTCGGTTCCATTTCCATGTTCTGCAGGGAACTCGTCAACGCCTGCCGCAAGCAGGGTGCATACGTATACTTCTTCACTCCGAATCACATCACCGAGAGTGCAAGCAGCATACAGGGCTGGATCTATGACGGCGGATGGCGCCAGACAACGATGCCTATCGCAGATGTCATCAATAACCGCCTGACGACACGCAAAATGGAGAATAAACCTAGCGTACAGCATTTTATGAAAGAAGTAAAATCCCGCTACGGGAGCCACATATTCAACGAAAAGTTTTTGGACAAAAATGAAGTGTTCGACACGCTGAAGCAGGACTCCTCCTTATCCCGGCTGATGCCGGAATCGCACCTGCTGACCGGCTATTCCATCCTGAAGAAGATGTGCAGCCAGTATCCGGTCGTGTTTCTGAAACCGGTGCGGGGCAGCCTCGGCAAAGGGATCATCCGGATCTCCAGGCAGTCTGACGGCACCTACCAAACTTTGGCGACATCGGTGGGCGGCCCCAAAAAACAAAGCTATCCCAATCTTAACAAACTTTTTACCAACGTCTCCGGAAAGATGAAGAGCACCCGCTACCAAATTCAGCAAGGCTTGACGCTCATCGACCACAGCAATCGGCCCATCGATTTCCGTGCGCTCGTCCAAAAGAACGGGCTCGGCAAATGGAGCGTGACCTCGGTCGTAGCCCGGATCGCGGGCGGGAACCATTTTGTCTCGAACCTCGCCAGAGGCGGAACCCTCAGCACCGTAAAGGAAGCTGTGAACCGCTGCGCCCTCCCGTCGGCCGTGAAAAGCACCGCACACGCCAAGCTGCAGCGGGCCTCGCTGGACATCGCCAAAGGCCTGGATGCGCTGCTGCCCGCCCATTTCGGCGAACTCGGCATCGACCTGGCTATGGATACCTCCGGTAAAATATGGCTGCTCGAGGTTAATTCCAAGCCTTCCAAAAACGACAATACGCCGCTCCATGAACAGAAAATAAGGCCTTCCGTCAAACGCCTGCTGGAATACTGCGCCTTCTTGTCAGGGTTTTAGGAGGTGCCGCGATGAAAAGAACCATAATCGGAACCATTGGAATCCTAAGTTCCTCCACACCGGGCTCCCCTCCCTTCTCGGGAGAAGGATACGCCCGCCGATTGGCTGTGGCCGGCAGGAAATACGGTATTCAGGTCGTCGTTTTTTGCCCTGACGGCGTGCCGGAGGGACAGAGAAGCATCCATGGATATATCTTCAGCGATGGGGCGTGGCACGCTGCCACGGTCCCCTTTCCGGATATCGTCTACGACCGCTGTTTTCCGCATCGAGGCAACGAATACCGGGCAGCGGCGAGGTTGCTTGCGGACGCGCCTACAGGGAAGAGGTGGATCCTGTGGTCCCGCGGACTTCCCGGGAAAGGGCATGTGGACCAAGTACTTCGTAAGGAGCCTGGCCTGCTGCCGTTTCTTCCCCCGACTGCCGTCTATCGCGGGAGCAGCCAACTGCTGCGCACCTTGGAGAAATATGACGGCGAGCTGTTCATGAAGCCGATGAGCGGATCCCAGGGAAAAAATACGCTTCGCGTCACGCGCCATGCCGCAGACGGATCTCTGACGATCCGGGGAAGAAGCGCAAGCAACCTGCCGTTTGTGAAGCATTTCGACGATACGAGTTCAGGCCTAACATGGATCCGGCGGTTTACCGGGGACCGTTCGTACCTGATTCAGCCCTTCCTGCATTTGTACAACGCAGACGGCGCCCCTTTTGACGTAAGAGTGCTGATGCAAAAAAATGAAACGGGTTCGTGGATGCATACCGGCATGGCGCTGCGCCTGGGCAACCCGGACAGCATTACCTCAAACCTTCACGGCGGAGGAAAACCTCTGTCTGTCCTGCCTTTTCTGACCGAACAATTCGGGGCTGACCGGGCAGAACACATAAGGGATCGTCTTCATAATCTGTCGGAGAAGATTCCGCCGATTCTGGAAAGCCGTTATGGCCGGCTCGGAGAACTGGGTATCGATTTTGGCATTGATACGAAAGGGAGAATCTGGCTGCTTGAAGTCAATTCCAAACCGGGGCGCACCTCCTTCCGGCACATTGGGGAACCAGGCAGCGATGTTCTCGCTACGGAAAATCCGCTCCGTTATGCCCGCTATTTATTGCTTCGACAACTTAGGAGGGTAAATTGATGAGTTTGACATTTTGTAATGTTCATTTTTCGCAGCAGCCCGAGAAAGTCGTCTACATTTCGAATTCGCTGATGAAAAGCCTCAAGCTGTCCGGCAAAAAGAATATTCAGCTCCGTCTGGGAAAAGACATGGTTAACGCAACCGTTAAGCCCATAAAAAAGACGGGTAAGCATCTGTTCCTCAGCTCCGGTGTCCGAAGCGGCATCCACGTTCCAAACGCCGGCGGGGTCATGCTGAGAAATCTCCAGGAGGACGAAGTCCAGCTCGGTCCTCTGATCGGCGTGCTCTCGGATGGACCCAGCACGTCGCCATCGCAGCCGTTCGCTTCCCGGACGAATTTTATCAAACAGCTTCTCCGCGAGGGGAAAAGGAAGTCGTATATTTTCGCCTTTACGCCTAAGGACATCAACTGGCAGCAGGAGACGGTCCGGGGCTATTTTCTGAACGACAACGGCACCTTTTACCGTAAAACCGTTCCGCTGCCCGATGTCGTCTACAACCGCCTCCCAAGCCGGAAAGCGGAAACCTCCTCTTCCATCAATCAGCTCAGAGAGCGGCTGACCCGCAAGAGAATCCCGTTTTTTAACTGGAGCTTCTTCAACAAATCCGACATCTACCGCCTGCTTGAAGACGACAACACGGTGAACCGGTACGTGCCCGAATCCCATATCAACCCTTCCCCGGAACGGATCAAGGATATGCTTGAAAGGCATCAGTTTCTGTACTATAAGCCTTCCGCAGGAAGCTTGGGAAAAGGCATCTATCGTTTGACTTACCTCCCGAAAAGGGGATATTTCGCCCGTTACCGCAAGGGAGGCGGCAACGTCCTGCTTCGTTTCAGCAACTTCAACAGCTTGATGCGGATGCTTAAATCCAGACATGGCCGGACCCTGGAAACGTATGTCATTCAGCAGGGAATCCGGCTGGTCGAAATCGACAACTGCCCGATTGACTTCCGCTTCCATATGCATAAGAACGGCAGCAACAAATGGGTTGTTGTCGGTGTCGGCGCCAAAAAGGCCGGCCGCGGCAGCGTAACGACCCACCTGAAGAATGGCGGCTCCCTCCTTACTCCTGAACAGGCATTGAGCCGGACCTTTGGCGACAGATCCGACGAGGTGCTGCAAAACGCCAAAAAAGTCGCGATTACCCTGGCCGAAGCGATTGAGTTTCATCACCAGCATCTCCTTGGAGAAATCGGTTTTGACCTGGGTATCGACCAAGACGAGAAGGTGTGGATGTTTGAAGCGAACGCCAAGCCGGGCCGTTCCATTTTCAGCCATCCTTCCCTCAAAGCGGAAGGCAAGGCATCCGTTGAGCATATTCTTGAACACTGCCTGTATTTGAGCAAGTTCCGCAGGAGGGATGTGGAGTGAACATCCGGAGTCATACCGACAACAAACCCGTAGTGGCCATCCTGACCATGTCGGATTCCCACGGTTATTTCCGGGGAAATCAACAGAATTTTGAAGATATTGTCAAGACAGGACAGAAAATGGGATTTCCTGTCTATGTAGTTACAGCTAAAGATCTGAAGCTGACGGAGGATCGGATCAAGGGTTTTACGCTGAATGACGAGGAGACCTGGGAACAGCAGTATTTTCCGCTGCCCCAGGTCATCTATAACCGGATTCCGCAGCGTGAAGACGAACTCCGGCCCGCTGTGCGCCAGAAAATCAAGGAATGCATGAAACATCCATCCATTTCGCTGTTCAATCCGCACTTTTTCAACAAATGGCATCTGTTCGAGTGGCTCAGAAGCTCCAAAGCGACGGAGCATCTGGTACCGAAAACCAAACGCTTCACAAGCGTGAGCACGCTGCAGAAAATGCTTGAGCGTTATCCTTGCCTCTACCTCAAGCCCGAAAGCGGAAAAGCCGGAAAAGGCATTATGATGCTGAGATACCAGAGGGACAAACTGCTTCCCTACCGGCTCAAAGTTCAGCACCACCGATCCAGCACCACGTACAAAACGCGGAATCTGTACCGCCTCTGGGCACGGATCAAAAGCGAAACCGGCAGCGCACGCTACATTATTCAGCAGGGCATCGAGCTCGCATCCGTCAACAACCGGCACTTTGACCTAAGGGCGCTGCTGCAAAAAAACAACAAAGGCTTATGGGGAGTTACCGGTATCGGAGCCAGAATGGCGGGTTCTAAGAGCATTACGACCCATGTGCCGAGAGGCGGCACGATCGAGGATCCCAGCAAGCTCCTGTCCGATGTATTCGGATCCGAGATGTCGGCCGTGATTTTGAACCGCGTCCGAACGACGGCGATCATCATCGCCCGCCAGATTGAGAAGGCTTCCGGCTACGAACATGGAGAGATGTCGATGGACCTCGGGATTGACGAGTTAGGAAATATCTGGTTCTTTGAGGCAAACGCCAAGCCGATGAAATTCGATGAACCGCATATCCGGAAGCGGTCTCTCAAGCGAATTTTCCAATACAGCGAATATCTCTCCAATCAACCTAAAATGTAATCGCAAGGGAAGTGATTGACAGGTGCAGATCTTAACGATAACCCCGACCCGTGAAGATTGGCTGCGCCAGCACGCCAAAATTCTCAAATTTGTGTTTGAACACGGCGGAAATCAGGCGGCGCGCGCAGAGTTCATTCTTCTTGCCCGATTGACGGCGGAGCAGCTCGCTGCGCCGGGAACCTCGCTTATGGCCGCAACCGTCCGATGCGAAGACGGGGAACGTCTGGCCGGTGTCAGCTTTGTATCGGGCTACGGGACCGAGGGGTGTCTCGTCGTCGTCCATCCGCTGTACCGCGGAAGAGGGATCGGCACCTCCCTTCTGGCCACGCAGCTTCGGCAGTTAGGCACCATGCGATGCGAGGCTCTTCTGAGCCGGCTTCCTTTTGTTAAAATGTGCTTTCGCGCCGGACTTCACGCCGTCGCCGTCCACCAGGGGGCTGCCGGAGAGCCCGCCCTGGTCATGGAGGGGCCGTGTGGAGATCCGGATGGTGCATCCATTACTCTGACCCAAGAAGGTGATCCCCTGTGCCGCTACCCGTGTTAGGCATCTTGACGCTGTATCTGAACGAGCATAAGCATTTGGAGGAAAAACCGATCTATCAGAAAATGATCGTTGAAGGCGGCAAGCTGGGACTTGACGTATTTGTGTTTACCCCGATGGACGTCAGCGACAGCAAGAAAAAAATCTTTGCCATGGAATACGACGCAAAGCAAAAGAAGTGGACCCGGCGATGGAGAAACTTCCCGGATATGATTTATGACCGGTGCCGCATCCAGAAAAGCCCCCGCTTTGCCCAGCTTCTGCAGTTCCGGAGCCGGTACAGCAAGATGCTGTTTCTGAACAAACCGCTCCGCAACAAATGGACCATTCACGAGGTGCTGTCCAAAAAGGCGGAATTCCGGAAGTTTCTGCCGGAAACGCGCCTGTATCACGGACTGACAGACGTCCACCAAATGCTGAAGAACAGGTCTGTCGTATTTTTAAAACCGATCAACGGAACCGGCGGGCGGGGTATTTTACGGATTGAAAAATTGAAGGCTGCTTCCCAGTATTACATTCAAGGACGGAATCAGCAGCGGAAGATCATCTCTCCGCAAAAAATCCACGCTTCCCGGCTCGGCGCCATTCTGAGCGGCTGGAATATGAAGGACCGGTATTTGATCCAGGAAGGCATCGCCGTGGAGCTTCCCGACGGCCGGGTTCATGACTACCGCATGCTGGTGCAGAAAAACAAGGAGGGGCATTGGCAGCTGACCGGCATTGCCGGCCGGGTGGGGGCGCCGCGGAGCGTCACCTCCAACCTGCACGGCGGCGGAAGAGCCGTGCCCGCTCATCAAATGCTGTCTTCTTGGATCACGAATGAGGAGCAGCGGCAGGAAGTGATCTCGACGGCAGGCAAGATGGGCGTGGACATCGCCGCCTATCTGGAGCACCAGTACGGACCGCTGTGCGAGCTGGCGCTCGATCTCGCCATCAACCGGAAAGGGCGGATTTACCTGCTCGAAGTCAATCCCAAGCCCGCGAGGGAAGTCTTCTCCCAGATCGGCGAGCCCGAACTGTACCGCACGGCCATTACCAGACCGTTGGAGTACGCCCTGTGGGTTTACAAGCAGAAGACGGAAACCGCCGACACTAAAGAAAACAAACCGCAGCTCTAGCGCGGTTTGTTTTCTTTATATGCAGCTATGATTCCCTTCAAAGGCGGCTCATCGCCGATTTACACCGATGAGGCATACAGCCCCAGAAGTTCGTCGAACGAGCTGATGAGGACGTCGGACCCTGCCAGTTCATCCGGGTTTCCAAACCCGGCATATTGGCATCCGATGACGGCGAGGCCGTTCTTCCGGCCGGCTTCCACATCCGAAGATCGGTCGCCCACCATCCAGGCGCTGCTTACACCTTCGCGCTGAAGCAGTAATTCCACCAGATGCACCTTTGATTTGGTTCCGTGCTCCCCGGCACTGTACAGGCCGTCAAAAAGGTCCAGCATGCCGTGGGCCTCCGCGATCCCTTTTACGTAATGCTCCAGCCCGTTGCTTGCTACATACAGGCGCACGCCCTGCTCCTTCAATCGTGCCAGCGTTTCCTTCACGCCGGGATAGAGCTCGGTGTTCCCTGCCTTGAGCCCCTCCAATTCCAGCTGGAGAAGGAGCTCGTTAGCACGTGCATGGGCACGTTCGCTTCCGTCCGGCATGACTACTTTCCAAATGTCTTCCAGCAGCATCCCGAGACTGCCCATCATCCGTTCCGCCGGAGGCGTCGGTGCAGTATAAAGCCCCTCCTCCCGCAGCTTGTCGAACAACCGCTGATGGGCCGGCAGCAGCAGCGATTCGGTTTTGAACAGCGTGCCGTCCATGTCGAACAATATCGCCTGCGGCTTGTTCAATGTCTTCTCTTTGTCCATCGGTTATCTTCCCTTTCATTGCCTGCTTTAATGCGTAATACTCAGTATCACCCAATTACATGCCTATGATAAGGGAAGTGCCAAGCCTTGTAAACTTCGGTCGTTCATAAAAAAGGTTAACCTTTAGAAGAACCGTTTTTTACCCCGGTCATCTTTAATGATCTCCACGGCCTCCCGGAACCGGGTCGAATGGACGATTTCCCGCTCCCGAAGGAACTTCAGTCCGTCCTGCAGATCCACGTCATCCGTCATGTCAATCAGCCACTGGTATGTAGCCCTGGCCTTTTCTTCTGCGGCGATGTCCTCATATAAATCGGCGAGCGGATCGCCTTTGGCCTGAATGTACGCCGCCGTCCATGGGACCCCGGCTGCATTTTGGTAGTACAATGCTTTGTCATGATTGACATAGTGGTCTGCGAGTCCGGCCGCCTTCAGCTGATCCGGCGTCGCATCTTTTGTCAATTTATAAACCATAGTGGCAATCATTTCCAGATGGGCAAATTCCTCCGTGCCGATGTCGTTGAGAATGCCGATGACCTTATCCGGGATGGTGTACCGTTGATTCAAATATCTCAAGGCAGCGGCCAATTCCCCGTCGGCACCACCGTATTGCTCCAGCAGCAACCGGGCCATATATGGATCACACTTGCCGACCCTGACCGGATACTGCAGCTTTTTTTCATATATCCACATGCGGGACATTCGCCTCCTTTAGATTCTTTGCCGGTTACACCTGCCATGGCCACGGGGCCTGCGGCCATTCAAACGGGAACTTCGAATAGGCATGGCCGAAATGCATCAACGGTCCATAGGATTCCTGAAACTCCCGGACGATCGGGATCCGCTCCTGGGCGAGCCGGTTGTACTGCTCGATGCTTTTTAAATCGTCCGGATGCGTATCCAGGAACAGATTCAGCTCGACCAAGGCGAAATCGATCATCTGCAGCTTTTCAAGCAGCTCGTAATAGCGCTGATCCACCGCCGGTTTAGACTGGTTCTCCATCACTCCCCACCTCCTCCACTCTTTTGCCTTTAGATTCATAAGGGCTGTAAAGGTTCGGCCAAAGCGTTCCCAGCTTCAGCGCCTCGGCGAGGCTGAATTGCGGCCAGTCCAGAGGCTGGAACACGATATACTGGTTGGGCGGGACGACGTACGTCCTGTAAGGCAGCGGCGGGCACGGATCAAACGGGCCAATGAAAGGCTTATACACTCGTACCTGTGAGTTCACCACTTGCTCCTCCTTTTGTTGTCCATACTAAAGTCGCTGATTTCCCTCGAGAAGGCGAAAAATCAGACACTCTTCGTAATTAAACATATGACCCATCCGCGGAATCTGAACAAAAAAGTTCATGGGACAACAAAAAGACCCCTGATTTGCGGTCGATTTACCGCCAAGGGGTCAGTGTAAAGGACTCTAGCAGCTTCTGTCGAAGCGCTGGATGAAGCGCGAGCCTTCAATGAGATGATGAACTTTTAAAATCTGATCTTGATCTGGAACAGTCCCGCTTTCCGGACCGCCGAATAAATAATGACCACCAGCGGGCCGATAAATACGCCGATCACACCGACGAGCTTGAAGCCGATATACATGCTCACCAGAGCCGACAGAGCGCCGATGCCGACCGAATCGCCGATAATTTTGGGCTCGACCACCCGGCGGGCAATCGTAATGACCCCAAACAGCAGCATCAGCCCAAAGCCGGTATAAGAGTCGCCCACGATAAACAGGTATACCGCCCAGGGAATCAGCACCGAGCCGACCCCCAGAATCGGCAAAATATCGACGACCATGATCAGCAGGGCGATCGCCAGCGGGTAATGAATGTCGAGGATGAGCAACCCCGTGAGGGTCAATACATAAGTAAAAGCGCTCAGGATCATCTGGGCCTGAATAAAGCCGAAGATGGACCGTTTTAGGCTGTGCAGCACCTCGTTGATCTGGTCTTGGGTCTCCTCCTCGAACAGGGATAGAATCCCTGCCTTGATCGTCTCCAGTCCAAAGCTGAACAGATAGACAGCGACAAAGAAAACCACCAAAAACACGAACGTGCCCGGGATGCCCTTGGCAAAAGATAAAAAGGTTGACGACAACGAGTTGATGAGCGACTCGGCGTATGACGTCAGATTGGTCAGCATTTCCCTCAGGCTCTCGGCCAGCTCCGGCTGAAACCGGTCAAACAGCCCTCTCGCCTGGATCAGCGTCGTCTGCACGAAATCGTCGGCCGACGCAAAATATGCCGGCGCATTCTTCCAGTATTCCAGCAGCTGGGCGAAAACCTGAAAACCCAGCATGTACACCAAAAGAAGAATCATGAGCATAAACAACGTACATGTAAGCGAAGCGGCAGCGACACGGTTCCATTTCAGCCTCCCGATCAGCATCCGGTTGATCGGCTCCAGCGAAACGGCCACGAGCGCAGCCAGTACAAAAGGGGCGCCTGCCGTAAACAGCAAATACAGCAGGAGCAGTCCCACACCGACGAACACCAGCTGTTTGCCAGTCATGCTTCACTCCTTAATCCCCGTTATCCGTCCCTTCCTGTTCCTCCTCGTCGATGACTTCCGTATCGGCAACGCGGTGAATGTTAACCCGGGTAATCCGGAGCTTGGTCGATTCCTCGACCTCAAACACGAAATTGCTCACCTGGACCTTTTTGCCTTTTACCGGATTGCCTTCCAGCTCCTTGAACAGCCAGCCGCCGATCGAATCAACCTCATCATCCTCAATGATGACGCCGGTCAGATCGTTGACATCCTCGATCAGCATCCGCCCGTCAACCGAGATGACATCTTCCTGGATTTCGACATCGGGACGCTCGTCCTCAAATTCGTCATAGAGCTCCCCGACGATTTCTTCGAGGATCTCTTCGGCCGTCAGCATGCCGGCCGTGCCGCCGTATTCGTCGACCACCAGCGTCAGCTGGGCATGCTTCTTCTGCATAAGGCGCAGCACATGGCTGATTTCCATCGACTCCGGCACGTTCAGAATCGGACGGACCAGCGAGGTCAGCTCCTTCTGATGCTCGGCGTCGGCCAGGAGAAAATCGGTAATATGCACAAATCCGATAATCTGGTCCTTGTCCTCCACGGCGACAGGATAACGGGAATGCTTCGTATCACTGATAATCTGCAGATTCTCTTCCAGTGTATTCGTCGTGTACAGGCAGTCCATATCCGTCCGTGGGAGCATAATTTCGCGCGCCAGCAGGTCGGAGAACTCGAAGATGTTGTCCATCAGCTTCATCTCGTCCTTATCGATGACCCCGCTTTTGGCGCTCTGATTCATTAATATGCGGATCTCCTCTTCAGAATGCGCAGCTTCTGCTTCGCTGGCCGGATGAACGCCGAACAAGCGCAGCAATCCGTTGGCGGAAGCGTTGAGCAGCCAAATGAAAGGAAAAAATATTTTATAAAAGGCCATCAGCGGTGCGGACAGCAGCAGGGCGGCCCCTTCCGTTTTCTGAATGGCAAGCGACTTGGGGGCCAGTTCCCCAAGCACGATATGTAAGAAAGTAATGACACAGAACCCGAGCACCACGGATACGGTGGCGATGAGCGTTCTGTCGGTAACGCCCATTTTATACATCAAAGGCTCTACCAGTAGTTCCGAAATGGCCGGCTCCCCGATCCAGCCGAGACCGAGGGATGCCAGCGTAATGCCGAATTGGGTAGCGGACAAATAAGCGTCCAGTTTGTTGTTCACCCGGAGCGCATAGCCAGCCAGCCGGTTGCCTTCGCTGACCAGCTGCGTCAGCCGGGACTGCCTCATTTTTACAAGCGAAAATTCGGCGGCCACAAACACGCCGTTAAAAAATACCAGCAGCAGAACAAAAAAGAGGTTTAAAAGCAGTTTGCCTATTTCTAACTCCCCGTCCAATGACAACGCCCCATTTCTATAATAAGTTCGCTTTTTTCACGGTAAAATCGGTATCTTTATAATACATGTCCTTCACGAGCAGATTCGGTCCGCAGCAGCCCGCAGCGTCGCAATGGCAGTTCACGGTCTTATTCAGCGGATGCCCGGTCTGCCACGCATTAAAGATGTCGTCGAGGCGGCCGGTTTGAATATTGCCGAACGCCGGAATATCGGAAAAGTCGGTGACATAGACGTCGCCCGAGAACAAATTGACGTTGACGCGGTTGCGGCCGTCAGGATCGTTGCGCACGGTAACGTTCGGTGCATCCGCAAGCCTGCGGATCAGCTTCAGATCCTCGTGAATATCGCTGCACGCGAAGAACGGGAGCGTTCCGAACAGCATCCACATCTGCGGATCGCGAACATCCAGCAAGCTGTGGATCGCCTTGCGTGTCTCATCCAAAGAAAGCATCGGAAGCTCCGTGGCAAAATTGGAGGCATACATCGGGTGCACTTCATGGCGGCGGCAGCCCATTTCCCCTATTAGTTTGTGAATTCCTGCAAGCTTTGTATGCGTCCGGTAATTAATCATGGACTCCGCCGAAATGAACATGCCCGCTTCGCTCAGCTTCAGGGCGTTCTCCATCATTTTGTCATACATGCGGTAGGCGGTTTCCTTCGGAACCGGATGGTTGCTGTTGGCGAAGCCCACCTCATGGAAATCGTCTCCGTTCAAATAGTTGAACGAAATATGCATCACGTCAAGGTACGGCAGCATCGCCTCATATCTGCTGATATCCAGCGTCAAATTGGAGTTGATCTGCGTGCGGACTCCCCGGTCCTGAGCATATTTGAGCAGAGGGACGATCACCTCTTTCACCGTCTTCTCCCGGAAGGAGGGCTCGCCTCCGGTCAGGCTGATCGTCTGCAGATGCTCGACTTCGTCCAGACGCCGCAGCATCAAATCCAGCGGAAGAAATTCTGCCTCTTTCATAACGAGCATATCGCCGACCGCACAGTGCTCGCAGCGCATATTGCACAAATGCGTTACCGTCATTTCGACACTGGTCAGCACATGCCGGCCATATGTACGAAGGGATTCAATCGGATCCCATGGATCATTGCTCGGAGATAAGGGGGCAAGGGCTCCCCGGGTATTTACAGTATTCATTATTTACTCACCTTATTTCTTTATTTAACCCAAAACACGGTTTTTGTGTAACCTTTATTTTCCAGACCCAGCGCAGTCCGGTTGTCTCAGGATGAATATGTCATTCCTTCTATCATACCATGAAGCGCGAAAAATCTCTCTGTCTGAATAGGTATGCCGGGACAAGAAGAAAAAAGACCCCTAAACGGCGGCTCCTGCGGGCAGCAGGGAAATCGAATTTCCACTGCATCCATTACTGCCCGATACCGCTCGCTTTATGGGTCTTCCGGTCATGACACATCCTAATTCCTGCTCTCCCTAATCCCCGAGAACGCCGTCAATAATAACGGAGAGCGACTGGGACAAGTCCACCTCGTAAGGTGCCAGCAGCGGCACCCCTTCCGGATCCTGCAAGATGCGGACCACGGGACGATGGGGCATATGGGCGTGAATTTTCGACACCACTCCCATCTCCCCGGTACTCAACTTGACCGACAAGCCGGGCGGATAGATCGCCACTTTATCCCGGAACAGCTCCAGCTTCTTTTGGTCGTACAAGGTACCTGCCCCGCCGTACAGCACTTCAGCAGCCTGATGCGGAAGCATCGCAGGCCGGTACACCCTGTGCGAGGTCATCGCATCGTAGGAGTCGGCGAGCGCCACCCACTGGGCATATTCGTGAATATCATCACCCTTGATGCCGCGCGGATAACCTGATCCATTCATACGTTCATGATGCTGAAAGGCGCAGTGCGCGGCCAGGAGCGGAATATTCGGCTCGTCCTTCAGGATTTTAAAGCCGATTTGGGCATGCGCCTGCATGAGACGGAATTCCTCATCATCCAGCTTTTGCGGCTTGAACAGCACTTTTTGGGGAATTTGGGTTTTTCCGATGTCATGCAGCAGGGAGCCCAGCCCCAGCACCATCAGCTGGTCCTGCGTATAACCGCTCGCAATCCCCAGCACAAGTGAATATACACACACATTTAAGGAATGCTTATATAAGTAATGATCTGCGGTATTCATGTCCATCAGCATGATCATGCAGTCCTCCTGGGAACTGACATCCTCAAGGATGGACTCCATCACCTTGGAGAACTGCTTTCCGAGATGGTGATACCCTCCAGTAATCGGGGAGGCTTCGGATAACCGCTGAAAATTGACGCGAATCTTCTGAAGAGCCTGACGCCTCGTTTCCTCCCGGAGCATTTCGGGAATATCGATGCCTTCCGTCAGATGATCTTCCACATAAATATAACCGATGTCCAGCTTTTGCAGGCGGCTGATCAGCAAGGAGGTGAGCTCCACGCCTTCCGCGAGAAGCACAACACCCTCGTCGCTGTATATCTTTTTGCCGATTTTCATTCCCTGCTGCAGCATCGGAACGGGTACCAAACGCAACACGATCCACTCCTGCCTAAAATCACGGCCGCCCGGTTATTGCTTCCCAGGTCCGTTTACCTAGTTTCCCCATGCCATCCTATGTAGCCCATTCACGCTATGCGGAATTAGTCCATCACATTACGGTTCTTGAATCAGCGCATAACGAACAGCCAGAACACGGCGGCAAGCACAAACCGGTAAATGGCGAAATGGGTCAGACGAATTTTTTGAATCAATTTCATAAAAGCAAGCACAACGACATAGGCCACCACAAAAGCTACGATAAATCCGATAACGAACATGCCGATCGTATCCTTGGTCATATACTTGTAAGAATCCAGCATTTCATAGCCGGAAGCGGCGCACATGATCGGAATCGCGATCAGAAACGAGAAATCGGCCGACGCCTTGTAGCTTGCCCCGCTCAGCATCCCTCCGGAAATCGTGGATCCCGAACGCGAAAATCCCGGCCATACGACAGATAAAATTTGATAAAGCCCGATCAACAGCACCTGCTTGTACGACAGGTCATCCATCGTTTCGGCGGTGATTCTGGCTTTGGACTTGTTAAACCACTCGGCAAAAATCATGAAGATCCCGCCCACGACCAGCGCCCAGATCACCGTATTTGCGCTAAACAGGCTCTTGATAAAGTCCCTGGCAAAAAAGGCCACGATGAGTGCAGGGGCGATCCCGATGATAACATGCAGCAGATTCAGCTTTTTGCCGGACCGCAGGCTTCCGGATTCGGGCATGGTCCGTTTGATGCCCAGCAGATCCAGAATCCGTCTCCAATAGACGAGGGCGATCGCCAGAATGGCCCCCAGCTGAATGACGATTTCAAAGGTTTTCATAATGGGGTCCTGCTCATCATAGCCCAAGAGCTTGGACGTCAATATCATGTGCCCCGTTGAAGAGACCGGAATAAATTCCGTAACCCCCTCCACAATCCCCAAGATAATTGCAGTAATGGTATCCATTTCTTCCTCCTCTGGTCCTTCTTAAACAACCTCGATCCAACGGTGCTTGCCGCAGGTATCCAGACTTCCGGGACGCTGGAGCTCAAGTCTCAGCAGGTCCCGCAAAAACTCGGGAAGCAAGTATTTCGGATCTTCCCCCCGAGAAATCTGCTCGTATCCCGTCCCGAATGTAAACATGTCCAACGTTCCAACAGTGTACATCCGGTCGTCCCGCAGCGGCTCCCCCTGAAGCGAAATTTGAACAATCCTATCATAAGGGATGCGGCTTGGATCGTACAAGACTTCAATTCCGTCCACCGCGATATTGCCGAGAACATTGCCGCGGAACCCGAATCCCCGGATTTCCTTGCTCCAATATTCCGGCAGGAGGCTCTCCTCCAGGCTTCGCCGGATATGCTCCCCTTTGAGGCTGATCACGCAGGGATTAATCGGAGATGGGCAGAGCTCGTGAAGGAGTCCCGCCGTAATTTCCCCTTCCGGCAGATCGCCCAGCAGCTGCCCCGTGTTGACGAGCGACAGCTCCGCGCCGGTAAACTGGCGGACCGACTGCGCCAGCAAATTGCCGAACGGCGATTCTCCCGTATGCGTCAGGGACAGCGGCCGGTCCGTAACCGCCACAGGCTCTTTCAGGGCTTCTTCGGCCCGCTCGCGATGAATTCCAAGGGCCCGGGAAACCGTTTCATCCAGAAGGCCGGTATCGACCGGCTGGCATCCTCCCTCGATGACACGGAAACGGCCGTCATCCTGTTGAGTCATGACGACCTTACCGACGTATTGACCGTACTTTCCCGCTGCGCACAGCACCGTATCACCAATCCGCAGCGGCTCTTCCAGCAAATGGTGGGTATGCCCGCCGAGAATCAGGTCGATACCCGGAATCCGTTCTGCCATCAGCCGGTCGGTAGACAGCCCGAGGTGGGATAAAACGATCACGATATCGGCCTCCGGCCGCAGCGCCTCCACCTGCTCCTGCAACGCTTGCAGCGGCTCCAGGGCATCCCAGCCGAGCAGTTTGTAGAAGTCGGCGAACGGAGCCGTAGCTCCCGTCAGCCCGATCCGGATCCCGTCCTTGTCCAGAATGACGCGTTTCTTCATCCATGCGGGCGGCGCCGAGCTGGGCTGCTCATGGATGTTGCAGCAAATAACCGGGGACTGCAGGCCCGCATAAAGGCGTTCCAGGACGTCCGGGGTAAATGTCAGCCCCTCATTGTTCCCGATCGTCACCGCCTCGTATCCCGTTAAATTCAATATGTCGATGTTCGTCTGGCCCATCGTCCCCTCGGTTTCGACGGCCGTCCGGTCCATATGATCTCCTATATCCACCAGTAAAAGAGGACTCTCCGCCGCCTGAGCGCGTTCGGCGGCAGCCAGGGCTGCAATGGAACTAACCGTTTCAAAGTGGCTGTGTATATCATTCGTATGCAGGATTGTAATCGATTTTGCCTGGTTCTGCAGCATCATTGGGTAACCTCCCCTTTCACTGTTCTCGCCTTGTTAGGCCCAAATGCTCCTAGGGATAAGCATAACATTTTCAAGGTGGATATGGTATATTGAAGACATGAACTACCACGCCCGAGGAGAGAAAGAAATGCAGCTTGATATTCGATTGTTTGCCGGTCTTGCAGAACGGCTCCAAACCTCTGTTTTACCTTTGTCCGTCGAAGGGGAATCCATCACAGCCGACGGCTTGAAACAAAAGCTGACCGAATTATACCCGGAGGCTGCCGCGCAGATCTCCGTTTCTTTTGTTGCCGTTAATCAGAATTATGCGCCGGGTGACGCGCTTATTACGGAAGGTGACGAAGTCGCCCTGATTCCGCCCGTATCGGGCGGAGACGGAAGTAGCTCAGTACAGGAAACATCAGCAGACGGCTTATACTGTATTACCGATCAGCCGCTGTCCGTTGATGAAGTGACGTCCAAGGTGCTGGACGACAACCATGGCGCCACGCTGTCTTTTGTCGGGACAACCCGGGAAATGACGGGTGAGCAGCGCACCGTTCACTTGGAATACGATGCGTATATCCCGATGGCACTGGCGCAGCTTGAATTGATCGGCCGTGAAATCGCCGAACGTTGGCCGGGCACGCGCTGTGCGATTTCGCACCGGATCGGTACAGTCGACGTGAAAGAGATCAGCGTCATCATCGCGGTATCGACCGGGCACCGGGAGGCTTGTTATGAAGCGAGCCGGTATGCGATTGAGAAGCTCAAACAGTCCGTGCCCATTTGGAAGAAGGAAATTTGGGAGGACGGGTCGGAATGGAAGGGACATCAAAAGGGGCCGTGGGACCCGACGCTCCCTCCTTCCGTCTAAGAAGAGTTCGTTGATAATCCATATTTTTCTTGCTAATATAGATTTCAAAACAATAGGTTCCAATCTGAACAATGAGGTGACGATCAGTTTTGAGAGTTCATGTCACGGAATTACGGCCCGGTGATCGGCTTCAAGCCGATACGTTTAACGATATCGGGCTTCATGTGCTCCACAAAGGGAAGGAACTGAAGCTTGAAGAGATCAGCAAGCTGATTCAGCATGGCATCGCTTATGTGGAGGTTGACCCCTCCCGGCCGGATGAGCCGACCGCTTCATCACCGTTCCTTTCCGGTCAACCTGCTTCCAAGGTGGAAGAACAGGTTGGACAAGCGGTGGAAGGGTTTGAGTCGCTGTATCTGGAAGCCCTTTCGACAGGCCGGATCAACACGACCGTCGTCAATGACATTATGGAGCCGCTGGTGGACCGGCTCAGCACCCATACCGACGTGGTCTCCCTCCTCTTGTCCATCAATCCGGAAGACGAATATACATACCAACATTCCGTTCAGGTCGGCATTCTTTCCTACTACATATCTACCTGGCTCGGGTATGCTCCCGAGGAGGCCTACGCAGCCGGAAAAGCGGGTTTTTTGCATGACATCGGCAAATGCCTCGTCCCCGCCGAGCTGCTGTACAAACCCGGCAAGCTTACGCCGGAAGAATTTGAAGAAATGAAGCGTCATACCGTCTACGGTTACGATATCATCCGAAGCTCCACCAACGATGAAATTCCCGCGCTGGTCGCGCTGCAGCATCATGAACGTGACGACGGGAGCGGGTATCCCCACCAGTGCGGCGAACTTGAAGTCCATCCTTTTTCGCGGATTACCGCGGTGGCCGACGTGTTTAGTGCGATGACAACGAACCGTGTGTATCAGACGAAGCAGGAACTGCTGACCGTGCTCCGCGAGCTGTACAGCCTCAGCTTCGGTAAGCTGAGCCCCCGGGCAACCCAGGCATTTATCAGCCATATGCTCCCGAACTTTATCGGCAAACGGGTCACCCTGACTTCCGGGGAAACCGGCACCATTATCATGACCAATCCGGCGGATTTCTTCCGTCCGCTTGTGAAGACCAAGGACCGGTTCATTGATCTGTCCTCTGACCGGAATATTGCCATCGATCAAATTTATATGTAACCCGTTCAATGCAAAAGAAGCCCTCGGTTGAGGGCTTCTTTTTAATGATGGCCAGAAAAAACCGTCTATCGACGTACTTTCATAGAAGACAGGCCGTGTTTATCCGAAGCTTTTCTTGCGATATAAAGGATGCCGAGTCTCCGAAGTTTATACTCTCTTATACTAATAAAAAAGCGTGCCCCGCGAAGCCGCCGTAACGGCTGCGCAGAACACGCTTTGTCTGCTTACTATTAACCGATGGAGCCTTCCATCTCGAACTTGATCAGGCGGTTCATTTCGACCGCGTATTCCATTGGGAGCTCCTTCGTGAACGGCTCGATGAAGCCCATAACGATCATTTGCGTCGCCTCGGCTTCGGTGAGACCACGGCTCATCAAGTAGAAGAGCTGATCTTCCGATACCTTGGATACCGTCGCTTCGTGCTCCAGAACGATGTTGTCGTTCTTGATCTCGTTGTACGGAATCGTGTCCGAAGTGGACTCGTTATCCAGGATCAGCGTATCGCACTTGATGTTGGCTTTCGCGCCTTCCGCGTTGCGGCCGAAGGAAGCGAGACCACGGTAGGTGACCTTGCCGCCGTGCTTACTGATCGACTTCGATACGATCGTGGACGTCGTATCCGGAGCCAAGTGAATCATCTTAGCGCCTGCATCCTGATGCTGGCCTTTGCCTGCAACCGCAATGGACAGCACCATACCTTTCGCGCCGCGTCCTTTCAGCAGCACTGCCGGATATTTCATCGTCAGTTTGGAGCCGATGTTGCCGTCTACCCATTCCATCGTGGCGTTCTCTTCAGCTACCGCCCGTTTGGTAACAAGGTTGTAGATGTTCGGCGCCCAGTTTTGGATCGTCGTATAACGCACGCGTGCGTTTTTCTTACAGATGATCTCAACGACCGCACTGTGCAGCGAGTTCGTGCTGTAGATTGGAGCGGTACAGCCTTCGACATAATGCACGAAGCTGTCTTCGTCCGCAATGATCAGCGTACGTTCGAATTGGCCCATGTTCTCGGAATTAATCCGGAAGTAAGCCTGCAGCGGGATTTCACATTTAACGCCTTTTGGAACGTAAATGAAGCTTCCGCCGGACCATACCGCACTGTTCAGCGCAGCAAATTTGTTATCGGTAGGAGGAACGACAGTCGCAAAGTGCTCTCTGAAAATTTCAGGATGCTCTTTCAGCGCCGTGTCGGTATCCATGAAGATAACCCCTTGGTCTTCCAGGTCTTTCTGCATGTTGTGATACACAACTTCGGATTCATACTGGGCGGATACACCGGCCAGGAATTTCTGCTCGGCTTCCGGAATACCCAGCTTGTCAAAGGTTTCTTTGATCTCAGCCGGTACTTCTTCCCACGTCTTTCCTTGCTTCTCGGAAGGTCTTACATAGTACTGGATATCGTTGAAGTCCAGTTCATCCAGGTCGCCGCCCCAGCGAGGCATTGGCATTTTCTCGAACTGCTCCAATGATTTCAGACGGAATTCAAGCATCCATTCCGGCTCGTTTTTGATTTTGGAAATTTCGGTAACAATCTCACGGGTAAGTCCTTTACCGGTTTGGAATACCGCTTTATGTTCGTCGCGGAATCCGTATTTATACTCTTCTATTTCAGGCGCTTTTTTGGCCATGAGTATTCAGCCTCCCTATCGTTAGTGGTTAATGCGTTCCTCGTCAATACCTTTCCGCAGTGCATTCCAAGCGAGCGTTGCGCATTTAATGCGGGCCGGGAACTTGTTAACTCCGGACAGGGCTTCGATATCTTCGTAATCGTCAAAATGAACGTCCTCACCCTGCATCAGCGACGAAAAGCGTGAAGCCATTTCCTTCGCTTCCTCAAGCGTCTTGCCTTTGACCGCTTCGGTCATCATCGAGGCGGAGGACATGCTGATGGAGCAGCCCTCGCCTGTGTATCTGGCATCTTTGACAATGCCGTTATCGACAATAAGCTGAAGCGAAATTTTGTCGCCGCAGGTCGGGTTGTTCAGATCCACCGTCACGGCTTCATTTTCAAATTTGCCCCGATTGCGGGGGTTTTTATAATGATCCATTATGACACGCCGGTACAAGTCGTCAAGTTCCATCATCCAAAATACTCCTTTGTCTGGATTAAGGCGCTGATCAGACGATCTACATCTTGTTCGGTATTGTATAGATAAAAGCTTGCACGGGCGGTGGCACTGGCCTCAAGCCAACGCATGAGCGGCTGGCAGCAGTGATGGCCTGCGCGGATCGCAACCCCGCTGGCATCCAGAACCGTAGCCACATCATGCGGATGCACATCTCCCAAATTGAAGGTGACCAAGCCCACTTTACGTACACGCGGACCATAAAGCTTCAGGCCTTCAATTTCCGATATCCGCTCGATCGCATACTTCGCGAGCTTCTGCTCATGCTCCTCGATTTGATCCATGCCGATTTCCTCGAGAAAATCGATGGCTGCAGCAAGCCCAACCGCTCCGGCGATAATCGGGGTGCCCCCTTCAAACTTCCAGGGCAGCTCCTTCCAGGAAGAATCGTATAGTCCGACATCGTCAATCATTTCACCGCCGAATTCCACCGGTTCCATGGATTCGAGCAGCGCCTTTTTGCCGTACAGTACACCGATGCCGGTAGGACCGCACATCTTATGGCCGGAGAAGGCGTAGAAGTCGCAATCCAGATCCTGAACATCGATCTTCATGTGAGGCGTGCTTTGGGCGCCGTCCACGACCATATACGCGCCATGGCGGTGCGCCAGCTCGGCAACTTCCTTCACCGGGTTAACCACGCCCATGACGTTGGACACATAGCCCATCGCGATGATCTTGGTTTTCTCGGTGACGACTTTCTCTACTTCGGCCAAGGTGACTGAACCGTCTTCTTGTAGTTTAACATATTTCAACGTGGCGCCGGTGGCTTTTGCCACCTGCTGCCAAGGAATTAGATTACTGTGGTGTTCCAGCGGGGTCAGGACGATTTCATCGCCTTCCTGGCAAATCGAGCGCCCGAACGAGGAAGCCACCAGATTCAGGGCTGTCGTCGTTCCCCGCGTAAAAATAATTTCCTTCGTGCTCTTGGCGTTAATGAACTTAGCTACCTTCTCGCGCGCGCCTTCATAAGCATCCGTTGCACGGCTTCCAAGCGTATGCACCCCGCGGTGCACGTTGGCATTGTCATGCTCGTAATAGCGTTTGACAGCCTCGATCACAGCGAGCGGTTTCTGGGAAGTTGCCGCATTATCAAGATATACCAGCGGGTGGCCGTTTATTTCCTGATTCAGGATGGGAAACTGCTCGAGAATGTCGCGGTTCATTGTCCCAACTTCCCTTCGATGACCGATTGAAGCTGCGTGCGCAGGCCTTCAAGCGGAATCTGAGATACGACCGGTGCCAGGAATCCATAGATGATCAGGGATTCGGCAACTTCGCGGGAAATCCCGCGGGACATCAGGTAGTAAATTTGTTCAGGGTTGACCTGGCCGACGGATGCAGCATGACCTGCCTTAACGTCGTCCTCGTCGATCAGCAGGATCGGGTTGGCGTCACCGCGTGCTTTCGGACTCAGCATCAGCACTTTCTCCGTTTGCTGTCCGTCGGATTTGGTCGCGCCCTTCTCGATCTTGGTGATGCCGTTGATGATGGCCTGTGCTTCTTCACGCATAACCGCACGGGTAATCATTTGGCTCTCGGAGCTCTTGCCGAAGTGGTTCGCACGAGTCGTGTAGTTCAGCTTCTGCGAACCGGAGCCGACGGCGATGATCTTGGAATCGGACGTCGATCCGTTTCCTTTCAGAATCGAGTAAGTATCGCTGGCGGTATCGCCGCTGTTCATTTCGCCGACAATCCATTCCATGGACGCGTCGTTCTCGATCACGGCACGGCGGTAGCTGATGTCCGTCACGTTCGTGCCCATTTGATGAATTGTCGCAAACCGGACTTTCGCTCCCGATTTGGCGAATACCTCAACGGCGCCGTTATGAGTGACCGGTTTACCGGATGTACCGGATACATAGTTATCTACATAGGTTACAGAACTGTTCGTATCGGCAATGACCAGAATATGAGGAGCAAAGGTCGCTTCCTCGTCGTCTGTCAGCAGAACGGCCTGCAGTGGTACGGATACCTCCACATTTTTTGGAACATACAGGAACACCCCGCCGTTCCACAATGCGGCATGCAGTGCGGCTACGGAGCTCTCATCCGCTGTAACAGCCGTATGAAGGTGAGCCTTAACGAGATCCTCGTGATCCTTCACGGCCGTCGCCAGATCGGTGAAAATGACGCCTTGAGCAGCCAGCTCAGGAGACAGCTTCGTATACACAGTTCCGGAATTGCGCTGGATAATCAGGTTGCCCGCTTCCTGGTCCTTGATCAGTTCCCGAATCGATTCAGGAGCTTCAGCCAGCGATGCAATCGGGCTTACCGATTTGAAGCTTCCGTAATTTTGAATGTCCCAGCGTTCGATTCTCGTTTTTTCGAGTTTCGGCAGCTCGAGGGTTGCCGCGAGTTCCAATGCTTTCAGACGATTTTCCGTGAGCCAGGCCGGCTCGTTGCTGCCCTTCGACAGCGCGCTCAGGCCTTCAGCGTTAACCGGAAGAATGGTTTGTGTTGTCATCTTCGTTCTCCTCCTTCCGTTATCTTTACGCTTCTTGACCTACAGTTTCGTCTTCGATACCGAGTTCTTCCTTCACCCAATCGTAACCTTCTGCTTCCAGGCGCTCCGCCAGTTCAGGACCACCGGATTTCACGATGCGGCCCTGCATCATAACATGTACAAAATCAGGCTTCACGTAGTTAAGCAGGCGCTGATAGTGGGTAATAATCAAGAAACCGCGGTCGTCGCTGCGCATCGCGTTTACACCGCTGGCAACAATTTTCAAAGCGTCGATATCCAGACCGGAGTCGATTTCGTCCAGGATGACAATGCTAGGTTCGATCATCATCATTTGCAAAATTTCGTTCCGCTTCTTCTCACCGCCGGAGAAGCCTTCGTTCAAATAACGATGGGCAAACTCAGGGTTCATATCCAGTTCTTTCATCTTCGCTTCCATTTGACGGATGAAACGAATCAGCGAAATTTCATTGCCTTCTTCACGGCGTGCATTGATGGCACTGCGAAGGAAGTCGGAATTGGTCACGCCCGTAATTTCGCTCGGGTACTGCATAGCCAGGAACAGGCCGGCGCGCGCACGCTCGTCAACGCCCATTTCCAGAACGTCTTCGCCGTTCAGGGTTACGCTGCCGTCCGTTACTTCATATTTAGGATGTCCCATCAAAGCGGAAGCAAGTGTACTTTTACCGGTACCGTTAGGTCCCATGATGGCGTGGATTTCTCCGCCCTTCATTTCCAGGTTGATGCCTTTCAGGATTTCCTTGCCCTCGATTGTCGCTTTAAGTCCTTCAATGGTGAAATTAGTAGCCATATTCGTTTTTCCCTCCGTTAAATGTTTTGCCGAAATCAGAAAGTCTATTTCAACAGGGACGCGCTCCCCGATTTCAATCAATCATTATTATCAATTTGTAATGAGTATAAATTGATTCTCAATGATTATCACAATTTTATAATAAATGGCGAATCATATCAACCGCCCGTCGGAGTAAACCTGGTGTTTCATTACAGAAACAGGCTTCGCCGCGGTTGCAGCCAAGCCTGTTTCCTTACAATATCAAATTTTTCCATGGATGCTGTTCATGACGAACGGATTTCGCGGAAGTTCTGCAGCATCCGGCAACGGAGCCATCGTTCTCATCACCGGCTGGCGTTTCGTGAACATTCTGCGATATGTTATGGATTGCATTCCCACATCCAAGGAACAGCAGCATGGAGGATCCTGACAACCGCGCAGACGCTCGGAATCATTATCGGGAACAGCCGCCAGAGACCGGATCCCATTTCTCAATTTCCCGTACGTCCGATTCATGTCTGATTCATCAAAAAGGCAACGCGGTCTTATACGTTATGCCGTCAAAGGTTGATCCGGGACACAAAAAGTGCGCTGGCGGCCAGCGCACTTCCGGGCTTTCGCGAAAGAAGCCTCCCTTATCCCAGGTAAGAACGGAGCATCCACATATGCTTTTCGAGATCGCTCTTGATCTTGATAAACATATCGGCCGTCGGATGGTCGCCGGCTTCCTCCGCCAGGCTGATTCCTTCGCTCATTTCCTCGGCAACGGTGGCAAAGTCCTCGATCAGGGTCTGCACCATTTTGCGCTGGTCTTCATTGCCCGAAGCTTCCTGAATGGTTGCGATGTCCAGGTACTCCTTCATCGTCGCAGCAGGGCTTCCTTTAATCGTAAGCAGCCGCTCAGCCACTTCGTCCATTTTCAGCGTAATATCGTCGTACAGCTCTTCAAATTTTACGTGGAGGGTAAAGAAATGCTCACCCTTTACATACCAATGGTAGTTATGGATTTTGACATACAGGACGTTCAGGTTCGCAACTTGTTGGTTTAGGATTTGCTCCAAAGTGGATGTTTTCGATTTGGATGACGTTTTTGCCATGAATATCCCTTCCTTTTTTAAGTATATGGCCTTCCCTCTCCAATGCTGCATACAACGGCAGCTTCGGGGTCCGGCTGGAGTTTTCGTATAAGTATGGGGAGGCTCTTCCGAGAGTAATCTGGGCTGCGTGCCTCCCTGCCCTTATCTTACCCTTCAACCCGCTGCACGAAACAATTGCCCATAAATGGCAGGGTCTTTCGTTTTCAAACGCTCTCACTGAAAAAAAGATTCAAAAGAGGTCGGCAATCCGATATACTGTTTTATAACCAAGTGAACAAGTTGGCTTTATTCGCGTTTCCTTATTATACGGAGGTGACTTCCATGTCCACATATCACCCGCTCACCGTCCAAGACGCCATTTCTCTCGTCCGCGGCATTCCGGGGCATTTCACGCCCGATGCGCAGCTGGAATGCAAAGAAATCGGTGACGGCAACCTGAACTTAGTGTTCCATATTACGGACCGGAACAGCGATAAAAGTATCATTGTCAAACAAGCCCTTCCTTATGCGAAGGTGGTCGGGGAATCCTGGCCGTTGTCCCTGGACCGGGCGCGCATTGAACGCGAGGCGCTTCAAGTGCAGTACCGCCTGTGCCCCGGACTGGCACCGCAGGTGTTCTCCTACGACGATGACCTGGCGATAACCGTCATGGAAGACCTGAGCGACCACACGATTATGCGCAAAGGGCTGATCGAAGGACAAGCCTATCCGTTGTTTGCCCGCCATATCGGCGAATTTACGGCCAGAACGCTGTTCTATACCTCGGATCTGTACCTGAGCCCGCAGGAAAAGAAAGAACAGGTACGTAAATTCATCAATCCGGATCTGTGCAAAATTACCGAGGATTTGATCTTTGACGATCCATACCGGTTTTCCGATAACAACAACTACCCGGACTATCTGGAGGATGAGGCGAAGGAGCTGCGGGAGAACGGCAAGCTCCATCTGGAAGTCGCCCTGCTCCGGGAAGCCTTCCTGACCCGGACCGAAGCGCTGGTTCACGGCGATCTGCATACCGGCAGCATTTTTGTCACACCGGAATCGACCAAAGTGATTGATCCCGAGTTTGCTTACTACGGGCCGATGGGCTTTGACCTCGGCGCCATCATCGGCAACTTGCTGCTGAACTACGCTTCCCGGCCAGGCTGGGATGCCGCGGAGTCGGAGGTTCTCGGCAATCAAGAGCGTCTTCTGCGCATGGTTTCGGACGTATGGTCCGAATTTGAAATCCGCTTCCGCAAGCTGTGGGATGAGGATGCCAGGGACCCGCTTGCGAAAGCACCCGGCTACCAGGACGCCTACGTGGCCAAAGTACTGCGGGATGCCTGCGGATTCGCCGGCTGCAAAATGATCCGGCGCATCGTCGGCTTGTCCCATGTGGCCGACATCGACACGATCGCGGACGTAAAGCTGCGGGAGAAGGCGCAGCGTACGGCGCTGGCTATCGGCAAACAGCTCGTTCTATTCAACCGGACCATCCAGTCCGGCGAAGACATCGTCCGGCTGGTGAAGGAAGCCGAGCCGCTTAAAGGAGCCGTAAAATGAGTAATGACAACCAAGAACAAACACAACGACGCAGCGAACCGTTAACTTCCGTCCAATGGGGCGGCGACAAGCTGATCCTGCTGGATCAGCGCCTGCTTCCGGACGCCATCGTCTATCTGGATTTGTTCACACCCGAAGAAGTGTGGGAATCGATCCATGCGATGAAAGTCCGGGGCGCGCCGGCCATCGGCATCGCCGCCGCTTACGGCGTAGTGCTCGGGGCGCGCCAGTATGGAGGCGTCGATGCCGCCGCCTGGGACGACCATGTCGTCAAGGTCAGCGCCTATCTGGCCACCTCGCGGCCGACGGCGGTCAATCTGTTCTGGGCGCTGGACCGGATGAAAGGAAAAGCGCATGAGCTGGCCGGCCGGGGAGGCAGCGTTGCCGACCTGAACGAGGCCCTGCTCGCCGAGGCCAACGCGATTCAAGCGGAGGACGAGGAAGTGTGCCGCCGCATCGGGGAGAATGCACTGCCCCTGTTCCGGGACGGCATGGGCGTGCTCACCCACTGCAATGCGGGCGGGCTGGCTACGGCCAAATACGGAACGGCGACCGCGCCGATGTATTTGGCCCAGGAACAGGGCATACAGCTGAAAGTGTATGCCGATGAGACGCGCCCTGTGCTGCAGGGCGCGCGGCTGACGGCCTTCGAGCTGCAGCAGGCCGGAATTGACGTGACGCTGCTCTGCGATAACATGGCAGGCATGGTCATGTCCAAGGGGTGGGTGCAGGCGGTGATCGTCGGCACCGACCGGGTGGCCGCCAACGGCGACGTCGCCAACAAGATCGGCACGTACAGTCTGGCCGTGCTCGCCAAGGCCCATGGCATTCCGTTCTACGTCGCCTGCCCGTTGTCGACAATCGATCTGAACACCCCTACAGGGGATAACATCCCGATTGAAGAGCGGCCGGCTGAGGAAGTCACCGAGGGCTTCGGGAAGAGAACCGCTCCTGAAGGCATCAAGGTCTACAACCCGGCGTTTGATGTCACGCCTCACGAATATGTAACAGCCATCATCACGGAAAAGGGGATCGTCAAGGAGCCGTTCGCCGAGAACCTCGCCGCCCTTTTCCAAGCTTAATGAACTTGGCCAATGTGGATTTTTCGGGCTAGTGTCTCTAATCGCTGAAATGCCACCGGCTCAGCCAGCCCTGCCAGGGCTGGCTTTTTATTGCTTTCCAGTCGGCGGCCTTGAGGCCATTACACCATTTTTAACAGAGCTTCATGCCCTGGCATGCCCGGAACGATTCCGAGCGCCTCGGCCTCGGTCGTCACCGACTCCAGCGGCGCTTCAAGCAATTCCTGCAGCGTTTTGACGCCGACAGCCCGGCCCGCAATGATTTTTCGCTCCGCCAGTCTCGTGTTAAGCAGGCCTACGTCCAGCGCCCCGCACATAATGTACCCTTTCGGCGAGTTGATCGTGAGCAGCGTCGTCTTGGGCAACTTGACTTCTACCCCGACAAAGCTGTGCCCCCCGACGGTAATCGGCACCATGGTCACCATTCAGCTGTACACCTCCCCAGGCGTGATATCCATCCTGCATCATTGTATTCGCCCTGGGGAAGGGGTGACTGTGCGGACGTCCATAACCAAAATGCGCCGAAATAAATAGGAAGAAAGTTGCTATCCACTCCGACATTAGGACTATGATTCTATTCACATTCATGATATTATTTAGTCACTTTCATATCTAATTTGAACGTATAGTTTGGGGGATCCATGGACAACAATCAATCCAATGACGAATCGGGTTTTTTATTCAACGTCGACATCTTAGTGAAAAGTCCCTCTAATGCCCTGGCGCTTCAAGAACTCCTCGGCGTGCTGAACGGCAACGGGCATATTGCGGATTTTCGCATCAAATCGGGAATTGAACTGGGGCGATTGATTGAATCGATGCTTCAGGACAAGCGCAAATCTCTCCTTTCCAAAGAAGAGCCTTCCCGCCCGTCCGTTCCCCCTGCTCCGATCAAGGAAGCGGAACTGCGCACAGCGGCCGTGGGGAAAAATGCAAAAAGCCAGCCGCCCCGAAACCCGGTGCATGGCGGTTCGGACATTTATGATTGGATTCAGGTATACATCCGTGACAACCGGCTGATCCGGCTGACGGCCAACCGGAGCGGGCAGCACATTCATATGCCGTGCCGGATCCTGAATTATGATGAGGAACACCAGATGCTGAACGTATATCACGTGGATGAGAAACAGGTTTATACCTTTAAGCTGAACGAAGTGGACGAGGTCATCTAATAGGATAAGGATCCGTTTCTCCGAAGCTTATAACACTAAAACAAGCCCGTCCCGGCTCACTAAGCCGAAGACGGGCTTTCTTCTGTTCTCCTCCGATATGGACGGGTCAGGCTCGCTTGCGCGATGCGGCTTCCGCAATCAGGCAGATCCAGCCGATGATGAAGGCAACGCCTCCAAGCGGCGTAATGGCGCCAAGCACTTTGATCCCGGTGATGGCGAGCACATACAGACTTCCGGAAAACAGAATGATCCCGGCCAGCAGCAGCCATCCCGCCCAGGCCAGCTTGCGCGAATCTCCCCATAACCCCGCAACGACCCCAATCAGTATGATCCCCAAGGCGTGCGCCATATGATATTGAACCCCAGTTTCATAAACCTTCATCGCCGACTCTCCGACAATAGGTTCCAGCATGTGGGCTCCGAATGCTCCGATCACCACGGACAGCATCGCCATCAGGGCGCCGGTCAATATAAATTTACGCTGCACATCGACAACTCCTTTGGATGTTCCTAATCTACTAACAAACTGTTAACTATTTTAACCGATCGGACGCCGCCTTTTCCACCACCATGGCTCAAGACTGCCCAAATCAGCTTGATTTTTACGGGATCTTATGGAAAAGTAAGAAGCATATCTATCGATTCGAAGGAGAGAGTGATTTCATGGATTCAAACCAGCCTCCGCACCAGCCGGACGGATTCCAGCAGAACCCGGGGCCCCATTCGCCCCATGCTCAGTTCGTTCCCCCTGCTGCGCTGAAGCATTCCGGGCCCGGCATCGCATCCTTTGTCATGGGCCTGGTCAGTTTGCTGGGTTATATCATCAGTGCCGCGGCAGCAGGCGCCATTATGGCTCCTTATCTCGAAGAAGGTATGCTGGACGGTCCGAATTCCAATGCAATTCTTGGCCTCGGCGTCGTCGGTCTGCTGATGATCGCACTGGTTGTCATCAACGTGGTCGGAACGATTCTGGGCATTGTGGGGACGGCCATCAGGAACCGCAAAAAGATCTTTGCCATCATCGGGCTTATTGTGAATGCCGTCATCGTGCTCAGTATCGGCTTGTTCTTTATATACTTCATGGCCTCTGCCGCAGTCTAGCGGACTTTACCCGCAGTCCAGCAGTCTATTAGAAGAAAAAGGTGATCTTATGTCTCAAGTCAAAATATTTGCCGACAGCACATGCGACCTTCCTCACGATTGGATCAAAGCCCATGACATCGGCATTATTCCGCTGTACGTTACGTTCGGGGACCAGAATTACAGGGACGGCGTCGACTTAACGACACCCGAATTGTATGCCAAGGTGGAGCAGACGGGCAGCCTTCCCAAGACGGCCGCTCCGTCTCCGTCCGATTTTATCGCGGCATTCACCCCGTTTGTGGAAGAAGGACGGGATATCGTTTATATCAGCCTGTCGTCCGAGCTATCCTCGACTTATCAGAACGCACTGATTGCAGGTGAGGAGTTTCCGGAGGGACGAATCACGGTCGTGGATTCACGGAATCTGACCACCGGCATCGGCCTGCTGGTCATGAAAGCGGTGGCCGCGGCAGAACAGGGGAAAAGCGCCCGTGAAATCGCCGGCATCGTGGAGACCGTTAAGCCGCTCGTAGAGACCGAATTCGTCATTGATTCGCTGGAATATCTGTACAAGGGCGGACGCTGCTCAGGCATGCAGAACCTCATGAGCAGCCTGCTCAAGATCCGGCCGGTCATCAAGGTGATCGACGGTAAGATGACTCCGGCCTACAAGGTCCGCGGCAAGCGGGAAAAGGCCCTGGAGCAGATGGTCAACAATACGCTGGACAAGAAGGACGAGATGGACAACGATCTCATCTTCGTCACCCATTCCATGGCGGCTGAAGATGCGGAAGCGATCAAAAGGCTGCTGGAACAAAAAACCGGCGCCCGTGAGGTTGCCCTCTCGGATGCCGGCTGTGTCATTAGCTCCCACTGCGGTGCCAAAACGATCGGAATCATTTATTCCAAAAAAGCCTGATTCTCAGGCTTTTTTTTCTTGTATATATAAACAATTCTTACTTCTTCGAAGGGTCGATGTCCCTCGGATTGAGGCCCGCCCATATATTCGGGATGTCCGCCTGCTCTGGGTGTTCAAACACCAGAAACGCGGTAGGCAAATACCGTTCCCCGTATTCCGATGACGGTTTGTTCACAATTTCATTATCTTTGACGAGGACGGTGGAGGATCCTCCGTCCAGATTGGCAGCGATCACCGCTCCGTGCTTCAGCATGATCTGCTGGACATCGTATAAATTGGCTCCGACGCTGTACGTCGGCTGTCTTCCGTCAATAACGACAAACAGGATGGCCCCGTCCTCACGCTGGCCCATGGCGGTCCGCGGCGCGATGCCCCAGCCTTCGGCGGCATTCTTGATGAGCCCTTTGCCGTTGACGATGATCCGCGGCTGAAACGTCACCGCTTCCTGAACCCCCATCCGGTCCAATTCCTTTAGCGAATAGTTGCCGGCGATCATTTTGCCGTCCCGGTCAATGCCTACCACCTGGGTGGTCGCATTTTTTCCCAATCCGTTGTAATACAGCTTCCCCTGCGATATGACGATGCCGATCGGCTTAAAGCCGTTCCCTTTCCAGTTCGGGTCGGCGAATCCGCCTCCGTTCACGCCGGCGATCGCGCCGTAGCGCTTGACCATGCTGGAGACTTTCTCGCCTTTGCCGCGCTTTGCGGGAACGCCCAGACGGATTTTTGTCGGATCGTGAACGGTCATTACATACCCGTGATACCCTTTACCCGAAACTTCCTCAATCTCCACAAGGGGCGGCTTCTCCGTCTCTTTGCCGGCTTCGGCGGAAGCCGTTTGGGTTTGCACCGGCAGCTTGATTTGGTGCGTATCTTTTTCGACGCCCATGGCTTCAAACCGCTTGTTGTATTCCGCTACGCGCTTGTTCAGCTCGTCCTGTCCAATAATATATTTCGCCAAATAGCGATGCTGTGTCGTTATGAGTGTATCCGCTATCAGGTAACGAAAATGATTGCCGGATACCGTCAGGAACAACCACGCGGCTGCCGCGGCACCGACCAGAACCAGGCTCCAGAACAAGCGTATACTGAATCGCAGGAAACCTCCCTTTTTCTTTTTCCTTTTCTTTGTCCCTTTTGGAGCGGACCGTTGGTTTCTTACGCTTGAACGTTTGGGCAGCGATGCTTGCTCCATGGTTACTTCCCCCATCTCATGAACTCGGGTCCTAAGTCCCACGTAGAATAGACGCGAAATCAGGGAGGAAGGTTTCATATATTCGGGCATTATCAACAATAGGATACAAATATTTTCCATTAACGTTGCCGTAAAAGCACAAAAAAAAACGCCAAGCCACATTGGCCTGGCGTCTTCCTATTCGGATTAGTAAGTTGGCCGCTTCAGTTGGTCCAAGCTTTTGAACTCATAGCCCTGCTTACGGGCATCGTCTATGATCCGGGCCAGCGCCTCCGTGTTATCCTTCGAAATGGAGTGCAGCAGAATGACCGCCCCCGGATGCAGCTGCGCCATCACTTGACGGTAGGCATAGTCAGCCCCCTTCTGATCGTTCACGTCCCAGTCCTTGTACGCTACGGACCAGAATACCGTCGTATAACCTTCAGCGCGTGATGCCGCAAGCGTGCGGTCGCTGAAAATCCCCCGGGGAGGACGCACGTATGCCATCTCCTTCTGGCGGGTCGTCCCGGTTACGCTCTGCTTGACCTTATCCAGCTCTTCCTTGAGCTGCGCGTTCGAAATCTGGGTCATATCCGGATGCGTCCAGGAATGATTGCCCACCAGATGGCCCTCGGTGACCATCCGGGTAACGAGCTCCGGCTTGTCCTTTACATAATGTCCCGTCAGGAAAAAGATCGCCGGCACTTTTTTTTCTTTCAAAACATCCAGTATTCTAGGCGTGAACCCATTTTCATACCCGTTGTCAAACGTCAGATACAGCTCTTTCTGGGTTGTATCCCCCATGAAGATCGCACCGTTCTTCTGCAGAATGTCTTTAAAGCCTTCTTCGTTGATGGAAGGAAGCTGACCGTTCCTGCTTTTCTTAAAGCCAAAATGATAAGGGCTGTCCGCAGCCGCTGTCTCCTGGAAAAATCCGCAGCACAGTAACAGTGCGGCAACCGCAGCAAACGCAAAACGCTTCATCTTGAAATTTCCCCCTGCGTTGGATTATAGGCACTAAAAGCTATAACGTAATATGCCACATCCGATGCAAAGTTATGTGATATTTTCAAAATGGCCGCCGCCGGAGAATAGAATCGATCACCTGAATAAAGTGCTTAATGTAGAATGGCTTCGTAATGTATTCGATAAAACCTGCCTGTCTCCCCTTGGCGATATCCGACGCCATCGCATAAGAGCTGACGGCAACCACCGGGATTGCCCTTGTCTTCTCATTGGCCTGGAGGCAAGCTAGAGCATCGTATCCACTCATTCCGGGCAGCTGGATGTCCATGATGATCAGATCGGGGCATCTGGCCGTAGCGATCTCTACCGCTTCCTCCCCCGTACAGGCCTCCCACATGGTGGCGTTAGGAATTTTTTTGAAAATATGCCGCATGAGAGACATATTAATTCCGTCGTCCTCCACACATAAAATGTCATAATTGCTCTTCATCTTTAAACCTCCTACCATGAAAAAAAGCCAAAGAAAGAGCGTTCCAGCTCCTTCTTTGGCTTATGTTCAGCTCATGTTCCAATCATGTCTGACCCATTACCGCCTGGTGACCGCCTAATCCTGGAATGTGCAGGCAATCACGCTTTTATCCTTATCAAAATCCCAATCCACGTAAAAATCGGCCAGGGTCCGGCCCAAAATTCCCCCCAGCTGGGTTTCTTCCTCAAAATACCGCTTCTCAAGCTTTCTCTTGGTTGTCCGCAATACTTCATCAAAACCGGTACTGATTAATTCCTTCTCGATCAGAATCAGAATTCCTTCCCGGACGACAATTAAAGTTTTGGGGTTCATCCACCAGGAGTATACCTTCCTGGGAACCTTCTGGACGATACCGGTGATCCGGTTAACTTCGTTATGTAGCGCTTCACGACCCGCATAATCTTCGGCTTCGATGGTCTGGTCTGCCTTAAGTCCGACAATGATCCCCGAAGCGTTATGTAATCCCCAGTCGTAGTATACCTCTTCCAAACGGATGTCCATTTCCTTCTCCAAATACGCCTTCAATTCAGGAAGCAAAGATTCCATCAGCAGTTCGCGGGTATACCGGAAAGCTTTCTCCTCTTCCTTGTTTAACAGGAACTTCTCGACCGGCCCGATGAAATTGCGGATATGGAGCGCGATCGCATAGTTCCCGACGGAGACGTGCACCGATTCCGGCCCTTTGCCGAACCTGTCCCTTAACAGCTTGCCGGTAAATGCCGCGATTTGGTTGGTGTGATTGGCTGTATACAACATGACAGCTCTCTCCTTCTCATCATAGTGCAACGCTTACGTTAATTCAATTGATTTCATCTTGCGTCATTATTAAGAGGTATATACCCAAAAAGATACCGGGCGCAATCAGGTGCGTCCGGCTCATTCTTTTCATCCATGGGATGGCCTTATTTATGGGGGTCGGCATCAGGGTCAGCGTCGGGATCAGGTTGCTTGGTGGGAGCTTGCTCGCTTCGTTCCGCCCGTGTAGGATCCGATTCTTCCTGCTGCTGTTCTATAGGACCGTCTGTAGGACCGGCAGGTCTATGGCGCTCCTCTTTCCATGTCTTCCTCCGCGCGGCGGCTTCAGCCCGCTGCTGCTTCCGGCCCTTGCGGACGATCCAGACGATCAGAAGCACGATCGCAGCAAGAATCAGAACAGGAACGGCTCCCGACAGGATGACGATGATCCACTGGACAATCTGCGTCAGCACGTCCATGCTTCCCTGCAGCGCATCGCCCGCACGCTTGCCAAGGGGGGCCTGCTGGCGATCAGGCTCGGCTTTGGGCAGCGTTTTCTCCGGCTGGTAAATGCGCAGCTCCACCGTGGAATAAGACACATTCTGATCGATATAGCGCATGCGGCCCTTGATCTGCTCGATTTCTTCCTGAACCCTCTCCAGCTCTTTGGCAAACGCCACGAGGTCGCTGGTCTTTGTCGCCTTTTTCATAAAAGCGATATACTGCTCCTCCATCACCTGCTTAGCCTTCAATCTCGCCTGCAAATCCACGTATTCTTCGGACACGTCCTGGCCTTCAATGCTGCGCTGAAGGGAATCATGCTTGATCTGCTCAAGCCGATTCAAAAAGGACGAGAAGCCCGATGCAGGAACCTTGAGGATAAAGGTACCTCCCCGCTCGCTGGCTGAATCCGTTTCGGAAAAATTGACGATATAACCGCCCGACAGCGTTACCATATTTCTCACTTCGGTCTGCGCCTTGGCATAGTCCTGAATCTCCATTACCAGATGCGCCTTATAGATGAGCTTCTTGTTTAACCCGCCGGCCAGATCCTGGGCAGTGAACCCGGCTTCCGGCGCAGTGTCCGCCTCCAAAGCCTTTACCGTATCGGCCTGCTTCGGGTCGGCCGAATCCGCCGATGTCTGTACTGCCGTCGATGCTGCCGAGGATTTTTGTTCCTGAACCGCTGCGGTGTTCGCCGCATGGTCTGAAGCCGCGGAGCTTTCGACGGTCCCGCCGGCGCTGCTGGCGCTGTCTTTTGAACTCCCTGATGAGCAGCCGGTTACCAACAGAATGACTAACATGAATGCGGCAAGCCATGACCCCCAAGTGCGCATACTTCATTCCTCCTCAGAAATGGAAAATATTTTATATTTTCCTATCTAACGTCAAGAGGACTCCGAAGGTTGCGGGCAAAAAAAGAAAAAAAGCCCTCGGGTATACCCCGGAAGGCTATTTATGCTTCATCCAAGCGTATGGATTCGCCGAATAAAAATCAGGTCGCGGATACGCCGCCGTCGATGGCCAGCTCGGCTCCGGTAATAAAGGAGGATTCGTCGGATGCCAGGAACAGCACGCCGGCCGCAATGTTCTCCGGTTTGCCCAAGCGAGGCAGCGGCGTTTTGGAGCGGAACCAGCCCGTCATCTGGTCGTTGGCAAACAATCCTTCGGTCATCGGTGTTTCAATGTAACCGGGATGGATCGAATTACAACGGATATTGTCCTTGCCGTAATCCACAGCCACCGCCTTCGTCAGCATCCGGACAGCGCCCTTGCTTGCGGTGTAAGGCCCTGCTCCGTTGCTCCCCGTGAGACCGGCAATCGAAGAAATGTTGATGATGGAGCCTCCGCCCCCGCGCTGCATCACCGGTACCACGTATTTCAAACCGAGAAAGCTGCCTGTCAGGTTGATGGACATGACCTTGTCCCAATCCTCCATGGACGTGTCTACGAGCGATTTGGCCAGTGAGATGCCGGCATTATTGACGAGAACGTCGATTGTGCCGAACGCTTTGACCGTTTCGTCCACGATATGCTGCCACTCCTCCTCGGAGGTAACGTTATGACGGAAGCCAATAGCCTCTCCGCCCTGCTGTTTGATCTCTTCCACGACAGCCTGGATTTTGTCCTCCTGAATGTCGGTGACGACCACCTTGGCGCCTTCCTGCGCCAACAGAACGGCGTCCGCCTTGCCCATGCCTCCGGCTGCGCCGGTGACGATCGCTACTTTCCCCTGTACTCTGCCCATATTGTTAAGACTCCCTTCCCCTATTTGCTCCAAGATGATTACGAACGAGGTAACATACAGCCCATATTGGGCGTGCATGACCTTGCAAAACCAGAGATCGTGATAGCGGCACTATCATGACAAAACCAATTATATCACCGTTTGTTTTTCCCTTCAATCTTTCCCGCGGTCATCCCATTGATTCCCGGACCCTGCACCTGGACAGCGTTGACTTCTCCGGGTGGTTTTGATAGCATTTTTTACGATTTTATCTTTTCACCCGGAAGGCGAGTTGACTCACAATTATGGATCCGAAGACTAGATGGGAACAGGAACGGCTGGAAGGTAAAAAAGCGAGAGAGAGCAGCATTATCGAGGCAGCGGAGCGGGTTTTTAACCGCAAAGGGATCGACAAAGCGACGATGCGGGATATCGCCGCGGAAGATAATGTGGGGATCGCCACGGTGTTCCGGTATTTTCCCAAGAAGGACAAGCTGATCGTGGCGGTCGCCACGCATTTGATCAGTCTGGAGGAAGAGGCGTTCCGGGAAATTGCCGCCACACCGGTGACAGGCATCGAGAAGCTTGAAGCGCTGCTGGATCATTTCCTGAATCTCCAACTGCCGGAATTGAGCAGCAGGAGCCGGTACCTTGAGGCGTTTGAGAGCTATGCCGCCCAGCAGGCCGAGCCGCTGGAGGATATCCAGCAGTACAACGACGTCCACCGCAAGGTATCCGATGCGTTCGCCGAAATCATTGACAGCTGCACCCAAGACGGTTCAGTCCGCTCCGATCTTCCTATAGAGGAAACCCTGTCGACCGTGGTCAATGCGTTCGGCATTTTTTCGAAAAAGCTGTCACTGCAGCGCAGCATCGTCATGTTCGAGTCCATCGTCAGCGCGGACGTCCAGCTGGACCTGCTGAAACGGATGTTTCTCGACTATTTGCGGAACCCGGAATCTGCCGCTTCAGATTTATAACATCCCATGAATTTAAAAAGCCTGCTTTCCCGGCTCCCCGGGCCCTAAGCAGGCTTGTTTCATTTATTTTGTGAATGGCTTTGGCGTTTAAAAGTCCCCTGCCCGGCCGGCGCAGCCGCACAGCTGCATTTTCTCAATGACGGCTGCTTTCAGCGCCTTCTTGGCAGGAACCATGTATTTCCGCGGGTCGTTCTCATCCGGGTTCTCGGCAAAGACATGCTTGATGGCGTCGGAGAACAGGATCCGCAGTTCGGTAGCCACGTTCATCTTGGCCATGCCGAGACTGACCGCCCGCTTCACCTGCTCCTCCGGAATGCCGGAGCCTCCATGCAGGACGAGCGGAACATCAACGGCTTCGGCGATCCGCCCGATCCGGTCGAAATCAATATTCGGCGTCCCCTTGTAGATGCCGTGGGCGGTGCCGATCGCAGGGGCAAGCGTATGCACGCCGGTGCGCTCCACGAATTCGGCGCATTCTTTCGGATCGGCGAGCAAGGCGTCGCGTTCGTCGACGACGATGTCGTCCTCGACGCCGCCGACCTTGCCGAGCTCCGCCTCCACGTTGATGCCAACGGCGTTGGCGGCTTCGACCACCTTCTGGGTCATGGCCACATTTTCCTCAAATGGGGAATGAGACGCATCGATCATGACGGACGTATAACCCGCCCGGATACAGCTGATAATGACGGAAAATTCGTTGCAATGATCCAAATGAAGTGCGATGGGCACGCTGGCGCGGTCCGCCGCCACCCGGGCGGCAGCAGCGATATAATCGGCCCCCAGATGCTTGACGGTCCCCACCGTAGACTGGATAATGAGCGGCGACTGTGCTTCTTCGGCCGCCTCGACCACAGCCTGCAGCATTTCCAGTGTATGCACGTTAAAGGCCCCAATGGCGTAATGTTTGGCCCTTGCTTCTTGCAGTAAAGACGTAGACGAAACGAGTGACATGGTGTTTTCCCCTTCCCGTTTGTTATGCCTTGCTGTCCTGTATTGATCCGCTCAATGCGGTATATTTATGCTTTGCGTACATGGCGCTCCCGGTCACGCCCGCATCGTCGTTATGCATGGCGGGAACGATCTTGAGCCGATCACGGTAATCAGGCAGGATCCGGCTCATCAGCTCCTGCTCCAGCGGCTTCATAATACGGTTTCCCGCCAGCGCCCCGCCGCCACCGATAATGATCATCTCCGGGCTGTTCAGCGAAACGGCGTAGGACAGCGCCCGGCCGAGCAGCGAACCCGCCCGCTCCAGAATGGAAACGGCCAGTGCATCACCCTGATCGTACGCCCGCGACAAATCCGCCGCCGTCAGCTCCGCGAGGCGTTCGCCCGGAAACCAGCTGCGGAGCACCGTCGGCTCACCGGACTCTATCGCTTTCCGGGCCTGCCGCACCATACCGGAGGCGGAGGCGTAAGTCTCCAGGCAGCCCGTCAAGCCGCATGGACACGGATCGCTGAGCCCCTCCATGACGATATGCCCCAGCTCCCCGGACATATGGCGGAAGCCGTAGAACAGGCTCCCCTCATTCACCATGGCCGAGGCGATTCCTGTGCCGATCGTCACGCCGATGACGTGGCCGGTGCCTGCACCGGCTCCATACAGCGCTTCGCCAAACACATACGTTCTGACATCGTTATCGATAAATACCGGCAGCTGCAGCCTGGCCTTCAGACGGCTGGCGGCCGGAAGGTCACGCCAGCCGAGGTTGCCGGCAAACTTGGCGATGCCTTCCTCGGGATCGACCAGCCCCGGCAGTCCGATTCCCGCTGCCGCGAGCGTTACAGGCTGTCCGTCTTCCCCGCGGTACGAGGCGACCGCTTCCTCGATCATTGCGGCGATCCGCTCCAGTACCGCATCCGGACCGCGCCCGGCTTCCGTCGGCCGCTTCAGCTTATGAACCACTTGTCCGGCGGAAGATACCAGACCGCATACGATATTCGTTCCGCCGACATCGACTCCCGCAAACACTTCCATGCTGAGCACCTGCCCTTATTTCACAGAATGTTATTGCGCGACATGCACCTGCACCCCGGATTCTTTCAACCGGCTGCGGAGCTCCTCCCCGGGATCCGCATCCGTAATGATTCCGTGCAGGGCCGCCACGGGCGCCACCTGGAACAGGGAATTGCGGCCGTTCTTCGTATGGTCAAATACGGCGATGGTGCGGTTGGTGCGCTTCATCATGATCATCGCCGTATTCGCTTCAAGCTCGGAATAAGTGCTGGCCCCCTGTTCCGCCGAAAAACCGTCGATCCCCATAAACATCGTGTGAATGTTGATCGCCTCCAGCGTCCGCTCGGCAAGCGGTCCGCACAGCTCGAAGTTTTTGCTGCGCAGCATGCCGCCGGTCAGCACGACCTGAAGGTCTTCGTTCTCCGACAGCTCCATCGCAATATTGACGGCATTGGTCACCACCGTAATATTGCGGCGGTTCTTGAGTGCCCTCGCAATGAGATACGTCGTGGTCCCGCCCGTCAGGCCGACCACGTCCCCCTCTTGCACGAGGGAAGCCGCCATGGCGGCGATTTTTTCCTTTTCCTGGTACAGCTTGTTCTGCTTCTCGTGAAATGGAATTTCCCTTCCGGCGGTGATGCCCGCGGATTTGGCGCCTCCGCCCATCGTGCGGATGACCCGTCCCGATTTCTCAAGCGCCTCCAGATCCCGGCGTGCCGTAGCCTCAGAGCATTTGAAGCGGGCCGTCACCTCCTGAAGGGAAATAGAGCCGTGCTGCAGGATGTAGTCCAATATCTGTTCCCGGCGTTCTTCTTTCGATCCATTTCGTTCACTCAAAGCGATTCTCTCCTTATGGTTTAAATTTTGACCACCTGGGTCAAATTCCGCGGGCTGTCCGGATTTCTCCCCTCCCGCAGTGCGGTGTAATACCCGATATATTGAACCAGCGGCATGTACAGCACCGCTCTCGCCTCATCGGACAGCGCCCGGCCTCCTGTCTCGAACACGAGATCGGCAAAGCCGGTGTCTCCGCCCTTGTCCGCGGTAATGATAACAACATGCGCGCCGTATTCTTTCATCTCCTGGGCTACCTTGATCTCATAGTCCCTTGCGGTTTCCGACAGCAGCAGGCAGACCATCGTTCCCGGCTCGACGACCGATTTCGGTCCGTGCCGGAATTCCATCGTGCCGAAGCTTTCCGTCCAGACGCAGGACATTTCCTTGATCTTCAGGCAGGCTTCCTGCGCCAGCCCGTAATAGGATCCCATGCCCAAATATATGAATTTGTTCAGCTCCGGATGGCCGGAAATCAGTTCCTTGGCGGCTTCGTCCGCCTTGGCTACCACACCTGCGCTGAGCTCCACGGCTTCCTGAAGCTCCTTCAGCTGCTCCGTCTTGCCGGCAGCGCGAGCCATCGCCGCTTGGAGCATAAAAGTCATGCTGCTAAAAGACTTCGTCATGACGGTGCTTTTCTCCTTGCCGAGCGGTGACAGTAAGTATGGAGCGAGCTTCGCCATTGTGCTTTCCTCATCGCAGGTGATGCTGCAGATCGTCCAATCCGGCAAATCCTTCACCGATTCCAGTGCGAGAATAACCTCCGTCGATTCTCCCGAACGGGAAATCCCGACGAGCAGCACACGTTTTCCGGGCGGAACCGCCTGCTCCCGGAACAAAAAGATTTCGGATGACGGATAGGCCGCACCGCTGCGCCCCGTCCATTTGCGGAACGTGGATGCGGCGGTCTGCGCCAAATAATAGGAAGTCCCCGACCCGATAAAAATCACTTCATCAAACGAAGAATTGCCGATAAACTGGGAGATCCAATCCTGCTGTGCCTCTAGCTGCTTCCAGGCAGCCGCCAGCGCATCGGATTGTCCGCCGATCTCTGGATACGTCAGTACGCCTTGAGTCTGTGCCAATGAATATCCACCCCGATCTCATCATATTGGTAGTATAGCGGTTGTTTCTATTGGCATTATATTGCAATACATTGAAATATTCAATCATTAAATTGATATAAAATTGCAAAATAAGCTCCCGATTAGGATCGACGCACTCTCTTCAAAACTCAGCAGCTCCAACAAAAAAGGGCAAATCCATAACAAATATGGATTTGCCCTTCCCTTTTAATTCATATCAATGCCGCCTCTTTAAAATGCACGCATAATGCATAAGATGGCGGCTAATTTTTCAGCCGTCTATTCCACGAACAGGGCTGCAGCTCCGATAATGCCCACATCGTCTTTAAGTTCAGCGGGTTTGATGGCGTAAGTGCCCCGATAAGGCTCCATGACCAGCTCCCCGGTCTTCCCGCGGAGCGGCTCGAAGAAGGCAGCCCCGGCGCGGCTGACGCCGCCGCCAATGACGATGCAATCCGGATTGAAGCTGTGAATGATGTTCATGAGTCCAAGGCCCGTGTAATGTATAACCTGCTCCAGCGTCTCTTGGGCCAGCTTGTCGTTCATCGCCGCGGCTTGAAACACATGCTTGGCGCTCAGCGGCACGCCTTCCGCTTCGGCCAGCACGGTCATCTGCGTCATGCCTTCCGCCGCCGCTGCAGCCGCCTCGGACGCCTGGCGGGCGATGGCCGTCCCCGAAGCGTAGGTCTCCCAGCAGCCCCGCTGGCCGCAGCCGCACAGCGCCCCGTTCGGGTCGACCACCGTATGGCCGAGCTCGCCCGCGAAGGAGCTTGTCCCCAGGTACAGCTTCCCGTCAAGAACCAGGCCCGAGCCGATGCCGGTGCTCAGGGTGACGTAAACCATGCTCTGTGCCCCGCGTCCTGCACCGTACACGTATTCTCCCCATGCCGCCGCGTTCGCGTCATTGATCAGCTTGGCCGGCACCTGCAGCCGCTTCTCCAGCTCCGCCTGCAGCGAAATGCCGTTCCATCCGGGCAGGTTCACCCCGTTGCGGATGATTCCCCGGCGGGTGTCGACCGCCCCCGGGGAGGCCAAGCCGACACCGGCGATTTCGTGTTCTCCACTCACTTCCGTTATCGTATCTACGATCGCCTGAATGACCTCTTCCGAGCTTTTCAGCCCTGCGGTCGCCTTCTGGCTCCGGGCCAGCATCCGTCCGCCGGCGTCCAAAAGCCCTGTTGCGATTTTCGTTCCGCCGAGATCCACCCCGACGATCATCTTAGGTTGTTTGTCCAATGATTTCACCACAGTAATCGAGTATTTTGTTGTTACCCTGCTGACTTTGCAATGGAATTCACCGTCTGCGCCGCCGCCTTCACCCGCTCGGAATCGAGCGGCAGCAGGTAATTCCCTTCCGCTCTCAGCGCCGAGCCGAAATGGACCTCAGGCACGCCCGTCTTCTGGACGAACTCCGATAACCCAGGTACGGTCAAACCGTATCCAGCCAAGATACGGATGCCGGTTCCGGCTGATGCCTCGACCAGTGCTTGGATGCGGTCCGTCGACTCCGGCGCGGGCCGCGGCCCTCCGGAAGTCAGAATCCGGTTAATCTGCGGATATGCCGATAACGTCCGGAGCGCGCCGAGCTGATCGTCGATTTCGTCGAAGGCCCGGTGGAACGTCACGTTCAGACCGTCGGCCTCCTTCAGCAGCATTTCCAGCGCTTCGGTATCCACCGTGCGGTCCGGTGTTAGCGTTCCAAGCACGATTCCCGCCGCTCCGCACTCTTTGATAAAAGCGATATCCTCACGCATCGTCAGCAAGTCGTATTGGTCGTAGACGAACGACTGGCTGTGCGGCCGGACCATGACATGGACCGGAATGCTCATCAAGCCGACGACCTTGCGGATCATGCCCGGACCCGGCGTCAATCCGCCTTCCATAATGCCCGTCACCAGCTCCAGGCGGTCCGCTCCCGCGTTCTCGGCGACGAGCGCGTCGTACAAATTGGTTGCGATCACTTCCAGCTTCACTCCGCAGTGCCTCCATTTCCAGAATTGGCCTGTTCCGTCACAAAATCGGCCAGCAGCCGGACTCCGTAACCGGTAGCCCCGGCAGCTTTATACCCCCGGTCCGCCGGGACCTGGGACGTATTGGCCATGTCGATATGGCACCACCGCGCCTTAGAGGGCACAAACCGCCGCAGGAACAAGGCCGCCATATTGGCTCCCCCATAAGGGCTGGAGGCCAGGTTGGCCAGGTCGGCGTACGGGCTGCCCAGGAGCTCCTCGTCCTCATCGACGAGCGGCAGGCGCCAGATCGGGTCGCCGTTCTTGCTGCCGATCCGCATCAGCTGCTCAGCGAACCCGGCGTCACCCCAGATACCGGCCACCCGCAGCCCCAGCGCGTGTCCCACCGCACCGGTCAGCGTCGCAATATCGATGATCCGCTCGGCCCCGTTCCGGGCGGCGTGCAGGATGGCGTCGGCCAGGATCAGCCGTCCTTCGGCATCCGTGTTGACCACCTGCACGGACAATCCGTTCGGATAGCGGATCACATGCGACGGCAGGATGGCGTCCCCATCCGGCACATTTTCCGCGATCGGAATGAGCGCCGTGATTCTCGCCTTCACTTCCAGCCGGGTGAGCAGATCCATCGCGCCGATGACAGCCGCGGCCCCGCCCATGTCGAAGCGGGCGTCGCTCAGATCCCGGGCGACCTTCAGGTTCATGCCGCCCATGTCAAACGTGATCCCCTTGCCGATCAGCGCCAGATGCGGGGCGTTAGAATCGCCGAAGTATTCGATCTCCACCATGGCCGGCGGATGCTTGCTTCCGCTGCCGACAGCCAGCAGGCCGTTCATCTGCCGCTGCTTCAGCTCCTCGCCCTGGTACACGTGAAGCTTCACGTTCCGGCCGGCGAAGACCGTCTTGATCCGCTGCACGAAGCTGGCCGGATGAAGATCATTCGGGGCCTCGTTGCACAGGTCCCGGGCCAAGGCGACCGCTTCGGCCCGCGCACGTCCGAGCCAGGCCGCCTCCGCATAGCTGCGCTCGGAATCGGACTCGATCCGAATCCAATCCACCTGCCCCTTCTTGTGGCGCGATGTATATTTATCGAACACATATGTGCCCAGAAGCCATCCTTCGACCCAGGCGACGGCCGCCTGCTCGGGCCATTCGCCTTCCCCGAAAATGTCACGGAGGGCCGTACCGTCGATCGACGCGGTTCTCAAGGACGCCTTGCGGATTTCGCGGCCCGCCCCGCCGGCGGCTTCCCGCAGCGCCTCCATGCCGAATTTGTCCCGGCTGCCCAGACCGACGACGAGAATATCCTGCTCCCCGTGCCGTCCGTAAAACCAATGGACGGCGCCGCGGCCGCCCATCCCTTCGCGAAGGGTGAGCCCGGCGGGTTCGCCTTCGCTGTCCTCAAACACCGGATAGATCGTTACATCCGCCGGTTGCCCTGTTCCTGATATCAATTCCATCAGCTGTACATTCCTTTACAAGAATTTTGGTTAAGCCGCAGATTATAGGTTCAGATTGGCCAGCTCATGCATCGCCCGGGCATAGATTGCCGTCGAGCGAATCAGTGCATCGATGTCGATATGTTCATTCCTTTGATGTGCCGAATTGGCCATGCCCGGAAATACCGGGCCGAAAGCGACGCCGTTTGCGATATACGCCGCATAAGTTCCGCCGCCGGTGGACAGCAGCTCGGCCGGCTGCCCCGTCTCCGCCTCGTAGACCCGCTGCAGCGCTTCGATCATCGGATGATCGTCCGGCACGCAGTGCGGATGTTTCAAGCTCGGCGGTTCGATCTCAAGGCCGCAGGCCGAGGCCCGGACCCCGATGTTCTCCAGAATATCCGTTTGATTGCCGCAAACCGGATATCTCAGGTTGATGTGAAAATACGATTCTCCTTCCGGATCATACTGCAGCAGCCCTGTGTTGACCGTCAGCGGTCCGGTGATCTGGTCTTCCATCGCAATGCCGAAGGCACGTCCGTAGATATCGCCATACATCAGCGCATCGACCGTATAGAGATAATGCTCCGCACCCGAAGGGAACGAGAACTCCTTCAGAAAATGGATCAGCTTAAGGCCCGCATTAATGCCGAGCTGCGGCTCCATGCCATGGGCCGTTTTACCGGTTAGCGACAGGCTCGCCGTCTGTCCGTCCGCATCGATCTCAAAGCTTCCCTTCAGCCCTTCCGCCGCGCAGTAGTCCTCATAAGCCTTCTGCATCGCACCCAGGCTGCCTGCATCTCCCGCTATCTCGGCGCGCGCCCCTTCAGGCACGCTGTTGGCCACCTCTCCGGCCGTGAACAACCGCAGCCGGTACTCGGAGCCGGACGAATCGCTCTCCTCGATCGGCTTAAAGAGCAGCCGGGTATTGATCTGCCCCTTCTCGGCCCGAACGATCGGAAAATCGGCATCCGGCGTAAATCCGCAAACCGGTGCCGGTTCCAGCTCGTTATATTTCTGCATGCACTTCCCTGTCCGCTCCTCGTCCGTTCCGAAAATAAGGCGGATCCGGTGCTTCAGCGGAAGCCCCATGTCTTTGACAATTTTGAGTCCGTAAAACGCAGCCATTGCCGGGCCTTTATCGTCCTCAGCGCCGCGCGCGAAAATTTTGCCGCCCCGGACGGACGGCTCGAACGGAGGGGTCGTCCACTTCCCGGATGCCGGAACGACGTCCAGATGGCTCAGAACGGCCACATAGTTCTCGGCCGATTCCGGGCCGAATTCGGCGTAGCCAACATATCCGTCCAGGTTCCGGACCCGGAAGCCTTCGGCCGCGCACAGGTCCAGCATATATTGCAGTGCCTCCGCAACACCTTGGCCCATCGGCTGCCCGGGGCCGCTGGTGTCCGGATCATAAACACTGTCGATTCTCAGAAGTCCGGACAGATCTTCAATCAAGGCCTCTTCCCGCTCTTCGGCCATCTCGTACCAGCTCATGCGCCGGCTCCCTCCTTATTTACAGTCATCTTTTTACTTGGATCATACAGATGGCAGGCTACCCAGTGCCCTTTTTCCGCTTCCTGCCATACCGGCGTTTCCGTAGCGCACAGCTCTGTAGCAAACGGGCAGCGCGTCCGGAATCGGCATCCGCTCGGCGGGTTGATCGGGCTTGGCAGGTCTCCCTGCAGCACCATTCGTTCCCGGCCGCGCTCCAGCTTCGGATCAGGAATCGGAATCGCCGAAAGCAGCGTTTTGGTGTATGGATGCAGCGGATTCTCAAACAGTTCGTCGCTGCTCGTAAGCTCCACCATGCCCCCGAGGTACATCACCCCGATGCGGTCGCTGATATGCTTCACCATCGACAGGTCATGGGCGATGAACAAATACGTTAATCCCAGCTCCTGCTGCAGCTTCTTCATCAGGTTCACGACCTGTGCCTGGATCGAAACGTCCAGCGCCGAAATCGGCTCATCGGCGATCACGAACCGCGGATGAACCGCAAGCGCCCGGGCGATGCCGATCCGCTGGCGCTGGCCGCCGGAGAATTCGTGCGGGAACCGCTCAGCGTGGCTGCGGTTCAGTCCGACCGTCTCCAGCAGGTCGTAGACCATCTGCTGGCGCTCCTTGCGGTTCTTGGCGATGCCGTGGGCGTCAATGCCTTCGGCGATGATGTCGGTCACCGTCATCCGCTGGTTCAGCGACGCATACGGATCCTGGAAGATCATCTGGATGCTCCGGCTCAGCTTCTTCCGCTCGGCATTGGATTTACGGCCGTGCACCGCCTCGCCGTCAAAGCTGACCGTCCCCTCCGTCGCTTCATAGAGACGGATCAGCGTGCGGCCCAGGGTCGACTTGCCGCAGCCGGACTCGCCGACAAGACCGAAAGTCTCCCCCGGATAAATGTCGAACGAGACGTCGTCCACCGCTTTCAGAATCTGTCCGCGGCCCACGTCAAAATGCTTCTTCAAATGCTTGACCTCGACCAGCGGTTTTGTCCCCTTCTCATGCTTCATGGCCGATCACCTCCCGCAAGCGGACTCTGCACTTTCGGCGCCCGGCTGTCCTGCAGCCAGCAGGCCGCGCGGTGCGTCTCCGAGTGTTCTGTATATTCTGGCATATATTCGTGGCAAATTTCCATGGCGTAAGGACAGCGTGCCGCAAACGGGCATCCCTTGGGCGGGTCGCTGAGGTCCGGCGGCGTGCCGGGAATAGCCGTCAGCTCCTCCGATTTCTCATGCAGCTTCGGCATGGAAGCGAGCAGCCCCCAAGTATACGGATGCTTGCCTTCATAAAAGATTTCGTCTACCGTACCGGTTTCCACGATTTTACCGGCGTACATGACCGCTACGCGTGACGCCATATTCGCGACTACGCCCAGATCGTGCGTGATCAGCACGATGGACGTGTCCAGCTCCTGCTGCAGCTTCTTCATCAGCTCCAGAATTTGCGCCTGGATCGTCACGTCAAGCGCAGTCGTCGGCTCGTCGGCGATCAGCACCTTCGGGTTGCACGCCAGCGCAATCGCGATGACCACGCGCTGGCGCATGCCTCCGGACAGCTGGTGCGGATACTGCTTCAGCCGCTTGTCCGGATTCGGGATGCCAACCTGGTCCAGAAGCTCCACCGCCCGCCGGTTGGCTTCCGCTCCGCCGAGCTTGCGGTGCTTCTTCAGCACCTCGGTGATCTGCTTGCCGATCGTCATCGTCGGGTTCAGCGACGTCATCGGGTCCTGAAAGATCATCGAGATGTCCCGGCCCCGGATATCCTGCATCTGCTTTTCCGGCAGCGACGCGATATCCTTGCCTTCAAAACGGATCGAGCCGTGTTTAATTTTTGCGGACTTCGCCAGCAGCCTCATGATGCTTTTGGAAGTCACCGATTTGCCGGAGCCGGATTCCCCCACGATCGCCAGCGTCTCGCCCCGGCCCAGGGAAAAGCCAACGCCGCGCACGGCCTGCACTTCGCCCGCATATGTGAAAAAGCTGACCTGCAAATCCTGCACTTCGAGCAAGTTGTCCATTCTCTCTTCCCCCTATTTCCGCATTCTCGGATCCAGCGCATCCCGCAGCCCGTCACCCAGAATATTGAACGTTACCATGATGAGGACGATGACAATCGAAGGGTACAGCAGCAGGTATGCCTGCGTATTCAAGGATGCGAAGCCGTCGTTGATCAGCACCCCGAGCGAAGACATCGGCGACTGAAGTCCAAGGCCGATAAAGCTTAGGAACGCTTCGGTAAAGATCGCCGACGGAATCGTGAACATCGTGTTGATGACGATGATGCCGATCGTATTCGGAATCAAATGCTTTGTAATGATGCGCCCGGTGGGCGTGCCCAGCGTACGGGCCGCCAGGACGAATTCCTGCGACTTCAGCTTCATAATGTGTGCCCGGACCAGCCGGGCCATGTTGACCCAGCCCGTAATGGACATCGCGACCATGATGGTCACAATCCCCGGCTTCATCACCATCATCAACAGGATGATAATGATCAGGCTCGGAATCCCGGTCAAAATTTCGACGATCCGCTGCATCACGTTATCGACCCTTCCGCCGAACAGGGCGGAAATGGCGCCGTAGGCAACCCCGATGACGAGGTCGAGCGCGGCGGCGAGCACGGCGATCAGGAGCGATACGCGCGTTCCCTGCCATACGCGGGCCCATTGATCCCGGCCGAATTTATCAGTGCCGAACCAATGATCGGCGTTCGGTTTTTGATAGACGGCATTATAATCGGTAGAGTAATAGTCGTGATGTCCGATCCACGGACCGACGATCGCCAGCAGCAGCATGATGACCAGGATGACCAAGCTGACGATCGCCGCTTTGTTTTGTCTCAGCCGTCTCCAGCTGTCCTGAAAAGCCGTCAAGGATTTGCCCGAAATCTTCTCCCGTTCGTCCGGCTTTGCGGCGGCCGGCTTAAACAGCGCATCCACGTTATCCATTTGCGTCATGTCCTCACTCCTTTCCCGATGCCAGACGGATCCGCGGATCCACCAGGCCGTACAGCAGATCCACGATCAGCATGACGAATACATAGAAGGCGCTGTAAAAAATCGTGATCCCCATAATCGTGGAATAATCGTTCATTTTGATCGAGTCGACGAACAGGCTCCCGATCCCCGGAATCCCAAAAATATTCTCAATGACGAGCGAACCTGTCAGCAAATTGACTACGATCGGACCAAGAATCGTAATGACCGAAATGAGCGAGTTGCGGATCACGTGCTGGAACATGATGCGCGCGAACCCGAGCCCTTTTGCCTTAGCCGTCGTGACATAATCCTGCTCAAGCACCTCCAGCATCTCTGTCCGTACAAACCGGGCGATCAAGGCGATGACGCCGACGCAGAGCGCAATAGACGGCAGGATGGAGCTGGGATAGCTCTCCCAGAATGCGACCGGCAGAAGCCCCCATTTGAGCCCGACAAAATACTGCAGCAGCGCCGCAAGCACGAAATTCGGCACCGACACGCCGAGAACGGCGATAATCATGGTGGCGTAGTCCCAGCCGGAGTTATGGCGGTAAGCGGCGATGATCCCGAGGATCATGCCGATGGCCAGTCCCAGCAGAACCGCTTGCAGACCGATCAAGGCCGAAGGTCCGATCCGGCTCATGATGATGTCCTTTACAGGTTGACCGGTGTAGAAAAACGACGTTCCCAAATCGCCTTTGACAATATTTTTTAAATAGTTCACGTACTGCACACCAACCGGCTTGTCCAAGCCGTAGCTGGCATAAATCATCTGTCTTTGTTCCTGCGGCAGCTGCTGAAGCTTCTCTTCATCGAACGGAGTGCCAGGCAGTGCTTTCATCAGGAAAAAGGTGGCGGTCGTAATAATAAACAACGTCAGCAGTAAGTATACGATCCGGATGCCGATATACCGTTTCAATGTTGCACCTCCCAATACGCGGGGCCTTCAAAATTTTCATTACGTCCCGGAGCTTGATCCAGGAAAGGGAAAGAGAGAAGCCGCGCTTCTCTCCTCTCCCGATACATGCCCATGTGAAGCGGCATTACTTGATGCTTGCATATTTAAAGTCAACCGGGTTGCCGTATGGATGGTAGTCCAGTCCTTCGACTTTATCGCTCAGCAGGTAGGAGTATCCGCCGAAGTAGATCGGAACGACCACGACATCTTCTGCCGTCAGAATTTTTTCGGCAGCCAGCAGCATGTCGATCCGTCTTGCTTCGTCCGTTTCTTTCTTGGCGTCAGTGATCAGCTTGTCGTACTTCGGATTTTCATAGTTTCCGCGGTACGGCGTGTGGTTTGCCCACAGATCCAGATACGTCATGGCATCATCATAATCGGCGCCCCATGCGGTAATCGCCATTTGATACTGGCTGTTGTCCATCAGCTGTCCGCGGGCTTTCGCCGTTTTGGTGTCGATGGCCACGTCGATGCCGAGGTTTTTCTTGAACTCGCTCTGCATAAAGGTAGCGACGTCCTTCGTTTCGGAGGTGTCCGCTACGAGCATCGTAATTTTAGGCGCTTTACCCAGCTCTTTAACCCCTTGCTCCCAATAGGATTTGGCCTTTGCCGCATCCGGCGTGATCAGGTCGCCCTGCATTTCGCGGAAGCTTTTGCCTCCCGTTGCGCTCATTTGGTCCGGAATCAGTCCTGTAGCGGCCTTGGAACCGTTGTTCAGCACCTGGTCTGCCAGCAGTTTGGAGTCGAAGCCGTATTCCAGCGCTTTGCGGATGTTGATGTTGCTCACGCCGTCCGCCTTCAGGTTGAACTGCAGGTACGTCGTTCTGAAGTTGATGCCTGTTCCGAATCCAGGGTCGGACTTGGATGCATTGACATCGGAAGACTGCAGCAGCACGCGGTCAAGCTGTCCGGCTTTGTAAGCGTTCAGCGCCGTGCTCTTTTCCTTGATGACTTTCACGTCCACTTTGTCCACCTTGACGTTCGCAGCGTCCCAGTAGCCGGCATTCTTCTCGAGCACCGCACCGCTGGCGGCATCGACCGAAGTCAGCGTGTAAGGACCGTTGAACAGCATGTTTTGCGGGCTCAGCGCATAGCTTTCGCCCTGGGACTTCACGAATTCCTCTTTCATCGGGAAGTACGGAGCCAGCGAAGTCAGTCTCAGGAAGTAAGGCGTCGGCTGCTTCAAATGAACGACCAGCGTCTTGTCATCCTTCGCTTCGATGCCGACTTTGTCCGCCGAACCGCCTTCTGCGTACTCGGCTGCACCAACAATGTAGTCCGTCATAATAAAGGAATAGCCGTTGGTTCCGGTTTTCGGATCCATTTCACGCAGCCAGGCGAACTTGAAATCGGCTGCCGTTACCGGCGATCCGTCGCTCCATTTGGCGTCAGCGCGCAGCTTGAACGTATACGTCAGCTTGTCTTCGGACAGCTCCGAGCTCTCTGCCATGGCCGGCTGGGGCTCGTTCTTCGGATCGAGGCGGTACAGCCCTTCTCCGATATTGTTCAGCACCGTAAACGATACGTCGTCGGATGCCGCCCATTGATTCAGGTCTTTAATTTCGCTTTCTACAGACAGTCTCAGCTCTTTGGACGCCGTCTGTGCGGCGTTGCCCGTGTCCCCCGTCGTGCCCGAGCTCGCGCCTTTACTGTCGCCGCCGGTGAACGAGCATCCTGTGAAAATGGCCGATACGACGAGCAGCGTCGCCAGCAAGCTTACCTTTTTCCTTTTCATTGCATGTCCCACTCCTTTATGTCCCCTTTGTGAATGTATGATTGCACCGCCGTTTCCGAAGGAAGCCGCGGGTGAATCCGAATCTCTTGTGCTCATTCATGCTGAAGAACTTCCGGTACTGCGTGTCAATGGCAATCAGGTGCTTGGTCTCTCCCGCTTCCTCTATTCGTTACTGCCGAAATGCTAGTTTCGTAGATCGAACAATTTTTCGAAAAGGAGAGTATTACTTTATTTAGAAGCTTGCGTTTACTTACCTGCCAGGGTAAAAGCGGCTCTGCGCTCGCCGACTACAATGTGGTTGTCGTTCTTGATTTCCTTTGAAACGACCGTATACAGACGGTCAATCGTGGCCTGGTTGCTGTATCCGATTTGCTCGAGGATCGAAGCAACGGCGATCGGCCACGGTGTCTCCGAGCCGTCGATCACTTTCAGCGCAAAAGCGACGCGTTCCCGAATTAAAGAAAAGCAGTAGACACCTTTGGCTCCACCCTTGGCGACGATGTTGTCGTCCCGCAGCAGCTCCGAGCAGATAAACTGATGGCTCGCGATACTGTCCGGCGCCGCGTGCATATAGCGGACCATACGCTGCACGGCTTCCCGCGTCCCGGCATCACGGATCAGCTCTGGGCAGGCCAGCTTCAAGTATGCCGTGGCGATCGATTTCAGCGGCAGCGCAAAGATCGGAAATCCGCAGCCGTCAACGCCTACTTTAATCTGATCGACCGGATATTCGGCCATGTCTGCGAGTGTGTGAAGGATGTCCTGCTGCAGCGGATGCGATGGCTGCCAGTAAGTCTCTGTCGGCAAGCCCATCTCCCTCGCTGCGGCCAGAATGCCGAGATGCTTGCCGGAGCAGTTATGATACAGCTTGCGCGGCGGTTTATTTTCCCGCATGAGGGCGAACTTCGGCTCATCGTTCAGCGGATAGGTCGGGCAGCACAGCAGCTGCTCTTCTTTGAGGCCGGTTTTGGCCATAATCGATTCCAATGCTTCGATATGATACGTTTCGCCCCGGTGGGAGGCGGCGAACATGGCGGCTTCCGCATCTGTCAGCCCGTACTTTTCGGCGATGTTCTGCTTCATGACCGGGATCGCCTGGAACGGCTTGGCCGCCGAACGCAGGAAGGTCATATGCTCTGCATCGCCCACCTCATAGATGACTTCTCCTTGATCCGATACGCCGCACAGCACGCCGAGATGCACGTTCTCCAGCACGCCGCCGCGGTATTCCTCCACCAACGGTTCCAATTTCATACGTCAACACCCGCTTCGTTAAATTTAGTCTGCCTGCTCCATCTGTCTGTCGATGTCCAGGAACAGGTTTTGGGCCAGTATGCCCGATCCGATCACCACGCCGTCGCTCTCCAGAGCCGAGTAGACGATCTGGAACGTTCCGCGCAGCGGCTCCCACACAAATTGATCCATGCATTTGTCCGAAATGAAGTCCCGGACTTCAGGGAAGCTTTCCACCAGCTTGCCGGTCAGAATCACCGTATCCGGGTTGTATACGCAGGCGATGTTGCTGACCGTGACCGCTACGAAAGTCATGGCCCGGTCCACAATGCTCGCCGCCCAATACTCTCCGTCCTTCCTCGCCTGAAACAATTCCTCCAGCGATCCGATCGGTTTGATTTTGTTGGCCTGCTCAACAAGCGACGCTTCGGCGATATAGGTCTGCAGGCAGCCGACCTTGCCGCACTCGCACAGAAGGCCTCCCGGGTCTACTACCGTATGCCCGATTTCCCCGGCACTGTTCGTCTCCCCGCGATAGATTTCCCCATCGATGATCAGGGAGGAGCCGACCCCGCTGCCGAAGCCGATCAGCACCGAGCGGCTCGATCCTCTCGCCGAGCCATATTGGTGCTCGGCCAGCGCACGGACTTTCAGCTCGTTATCCACGGCAACCTCAAATCCGGTCAGCCGCCGGAGCTCCCCGGCGATGTCGGTCTGCTTCCAGCCAAGCTGCGCGGACAGTACCACGCTGCCCCCGGCGTAATCGACAATGCCCGGCAGTCCGACGCCGATGCCGACCACCTTGCGGCGGTCGATGTCCTCCGCCAGGATCAGCTCCTCGATGGCCGAGGCGATACGCTCCAGCGTTGCCTCCGGCGTTTCGCGGGAATCGCGCGTCACCTGCGTACTGTGAACCACTTTGCCATCCAGGTCCACAATGCCGATCCGGATGCCGCTGCGGTCGATTTCAACGCCCACGGAGAGCACCGAGCCGGGATTCACATGCAGCATCACAGCTTTCCGTCCGACGCCGGTCGTCGTCTGCTCGATCTCATGCATAAAGTCCTGCTGGAACAGCTCGGAAACGATCCGGCTGACCGTCGTGGGACTCATTCCTGTCAGTCTGGCGATCTCGGCACGGGACAGGGGCGAGTGTTTACGGATCAGTTCAAACACCGTACTTCTGTTTTTCCTCCGGATATAATCCTGATCGTGCTTCTGCATCGGAGACGGTCCTCCATTTTAATTAATTTCACCTATGGAGAAAATCTTGGTAGGAAAAAGGAACACAGTGGATTTAAACTCGGCATTTAGGGATAATTACCCGAATTGGCGTCCGACTTTGGTCTTATAATTTCTCCAGTGATGTTATTAATTGAACTTTAATAGAATTGAGATTTCGTGTCAATATATATGTCATGTTTTTGTCGAAATTCGTCTGAATTTCCGTTTTTGAGGAAATTCCATCGAATGAAAAGCAAATTTTCAGATTTAGGTTTTCAATGAAAATACCAATTAAACCGCTTACTATAACACTTTGTGTCAACTTTTTCTTTCAAAGATTAGAATGTTTCGGCCCTTTACAAGCCCCTATCTAACCAGTAACCGTGAAACTTTTTCTGAAAATCCCCTGTTTTCCTGTTACTATGGAGAAAGAACATGATCCGGACGGCGACCGTCTGGTTACAGAAAGGTTGAAGCTGCAGCATGAATTCTACTTCTACTCCAGATTTGCATTCCCGTACGACGGCAAAAGGCAAGGAACCCTTTCCTGTCTCCCTTCTGTCGCTGACGGTGGGCGCCTTTGCGATCGGCATGACCGAATTCGTGATCATGGGCATTCTGCCAAATGTAGCCGATGATCTGAACGTAAGCATCTCCACAGCCGGGCAGCTGATCACAAGCTACGCGCTGGGTGTAGCGGTCGGCGCCCCGATCCTGACCATCTTAACTCACCGGCTTCCGCAGAAGCTGCTGCTCTGCCTGCTGATGGCGCTGTTCATTCTCGGCAACGGCATTGCCGTCATCGCACCGAACTATACCGTGCTGATGGCAGCCCGCCTCATAACAGCGCTTTGCCACGGCACCTTCTTCGGCGTCGGCGCCGTCATCGCTTCCGGCCTCGTCAAGCCGCATAAGCGGGCCGGCGCAGTATCCATCATGATGGCGGGCCTGACGATCGCCAACATTATCGGCGTGCCGGTGGGCACCTTTGTCGGCCAGCACCTGGGCTGGCGCGCCTCCTTTGGCGCGATCATGGTGATGGGGATCGTGGCCCTGATCGGCATCGTCCTGTTCATCCCGCGGATCCGCCGCGATGAGTCGGCCAGCCTGGGCAAGCAGTTCAGGGCGGTAGCCCAGCCCAAGCTGCTGATCATCCTCCTGGCCTGCGCCGTTGGCAACTCAAGCTTGTTCGCCGTCTTTACGTATATCGCCCCGCTGCTGGAGCAGGTGACCGGATTCCATGAAAGCAGCGTCACCTGGATTCTCGTCCTGTTCGGCATCGGGGTCACGGTCGGCAACATGCTGGGCGGCAAACTCGCCGACTGGAAGCTGATGCCCGCGATTCTGGGCATCTTCCTCTCCATCTGTGTGCTGCTGACGATTTTTACTTTTACCGTCAAAAGCCCCGTTGGCGCAGTCGTTACGATCTTCCTGTGGGGAGCCGCTTCGTTTGCGGTCATGCCGGGCATTCAGGTGAAAATTATGAACCTGGCGCAGGAGGCGCCCGCGCTCGCCTCGACTTCCAATCACTCGGCCGGCAACCTCGGCAACGCGTTCGGCGCCTTCTTCGGCGGATGGGTCATCGACGAGATGGGGCTCACCTCCCTGCCTTGGATCGGCGCCCTGCTCGTCGGGCTCGCCTTCCTGATCGTGCTGGCCGTCTATATGCAGGAGCGCAGACGGCAGACGGTTCCGGTGGCGGGGACGGTTAGCAAGTAAGACCGGACTTGAGCATATGCCTGAGATTAGTGTGATAAGCCAAAGAACACCTCCCCTGAAAGGGAGGTGTTCTCTTTTTGTTACATATCATTCCCGATTAACGAGCTGGCGGGCCGAAATCATCAACCTGTCTCACCGTTTAGTTTGCACCGTTTAATGCGCCAATTCGCCTACGAAGGTTGTCACGCTCTGGGCAGGAAGTTGGGCCGTAAAAGAACCGCCCTTGATTTTAATCGAAGATCCGGCTGCCATATTTCTGCTGGCGTCCGTTACCCATGGGATGACTTTAGACGCCTTGCCGTTTTGCAAGGTGAAGGTTTGGCTTACCACTGAGGTGCCTTTGTTAATGGCCACAATCACAACTTTGTTGTTGCCTTTATATGCAGAGGTGTAGACGTTGGTATCGGGGTTCTTCGTTGCATCGACCCTGACATAACCGGGGCGGACAAACTTGGAGAAATGAGCCATGTTATACCCGCGCTTGCTTATCGTCCCGTCCTCTTTCATAGGACCATACTGCCTGCGGATATACCACCATACGTAAGCCTCGAAATCTCCCTCTACCATCGCATGATGAATATGATAGGACACGTCAAGCGCCTCGGGCCACCGATCTGCAGAGTTAGCATCGCTGTTCGGATAATATACTTCCGTCATCCACAGTTCTTTGCCCGCTCCCTTTTGCTTAAAGAGAGGATACGCGAAATCGCCGATCTGGGTCCCGTACAGGTGGGTACCCAAAATGTCCATATTGGCCAGGGCCTGCGGATCGTTCAGAATAGGGTCGGACATGTTTTTCAGGTATTGGAACGATTCCGGCGCGATAACCCGGCAGTTAATGGAGCCTGCATTTTCCTTCATAAAGCGAAGCATCTCTTCAGGGGTCCACCACGTCCAGGTATGGGCATAATCAGGCTCATTCTGGACGGATATCGCATATAGATCCACACCGTTGTTCTTCATGAACGTAACGAAATCGTTAAGATACTGGGCATAGTCGGCATACTTGTCGTATCTTAGCCGTTTGGCCGACGTATCTCCGTTCCGGTTGAACGTTTCTGTCATATCGCTTGGCGGATTCCAAGGGGATGCAAACACAATGGCTCCGTGTGCAATCGCACTCTTGGCCGTTTCGACTTCCTTGCTCCAATTGTTCCGATCTTCATCCACATGAATTCTGAGAATAGAAAAGCCGAGCTGGTTGTCCCCATTGCCGAAAGCCGTTTCTCTTTGGTCTTCCGTCAAATCCCCGATCCAGACGGGGTGGTTGATTCCCCCAAAACCGCGAATGACCTGTTTTTCCGCCGATAAGTTGACGGTGGCGTTACTTGAAGCCGACACCTGAGCCGGCCCCGGCACGGCCAGTACGATCGACAGGGCCGTTACACCGGCTAACCATCCGCAAACCGATTTTTTCAAACGTGACCACGTTGCGTGCATTTCCATCAATACCTCCATTCTCTTGATAGAATCGTTTAGCTATATAGATTGAACAAAAGTGTTGCACTGAACTTCCTGTTATAACCGCCCAAATACGGCCTATAACATTCTTTTTTTGTTCATTCTATATTGCCGGATTAAAATTCGGTTTCCTCTCACCCCCCCTGTTTAAGTCTCGATTTCCCCTTCATCTCAGATTCGGATAACCATCGATGGGCGAGACCCCAATCCCTCGCTCAGCCAGCCGCTCTTTGATATCAATGCTTCCCTGTCGGTAAGACGCATGACGTTTCTGCCCGAACCCCATCGAAGTTTCCATGCAACGAATGTATTCCGATTTAGAACATTTCCAATTGGTAAAGGAATGAGCCGTCCCCCGTAGATCATAGGAGAACGGCATCATCGAATACCAGGCGCTTGCTTGCTGCAAGCTGCAAGAATCCGCTTCTTCGCTATTTTGCGTTTCCGCCTACTCCGCAAACAACGCGGCGATCCGGTCATAAGCCGGCTTCGGACGGTGCTGCGCATCAAACAGCATCGGCCAGTTTTTGCGGCCGCGCACCGGGAAATCGTCCAGCCACGTATAGTCGTCGGCCGCCCCCCAGAACGTCACCCCGCTGATGACGTCGCTGTACTCCTTCAGCAGACCGAACACGCCCTCATACAGCTCTGCCTGACGCTCGAGCATGCCCGGCTCCGGCGAAGTCAGATCGGCCCGCCTGTCATCGAAGCGGAAGACCGACACGTCCAGCTCGGTGAGCTGCAGCTGCAGGCCAAGCGAAGCATACTTCTCGATCGCCGCGCGGATATCGTCCAGGGACGGATCGAACAGGTTCCAGTGCGCCTGCAGGCCGATGCCGTGGATCGGCGCGCCTTGCTCCAGCAATGACTTCACCAGCGCATAGATTTTATCCCGCTTGGCGGGATGTGATTCGTTGTAGTCGTTGTAGAAGAGCAGGGCATCCGGATCGGCGTCATGGGCGTATTCGAACGCACTGGCGATAAACTCCGGCCCGGCGATGTCCAGCCACTTCGACGGACGCAGAAGCGCGTCGCCTTCGTCGGCGATAACCTCGTTGACCACATCCCAGGCATAAAGCCGGCCCTTGTACCGCCCCACCACCGTATCAATATGCGAGCGCAGCCGCTCAAGCAATAAGGCCTTGCCTGCCGGTCGTCCCTGGCTGTCCTCGAACAGCCAGTCCGGGGTCTGATTATGCCAGACAAGCGTATGCCCGCGCATCGCCATTTGGTGCCTGCCGGCGAAATCGGCCAGCAGATCCGCATCCTCAAACGTATACACGTCTTCCTCTGGATGAACGCTGACGAACTTCATTTCGTTTTCCGCGGTAATGCTGTTAAAATGGTGCGCCAGCAGCTGCTCCTGCGACCGGATCGTCCGCGGATTGACCGCCGCCCCGATCCGGAAATGCTGCGCGAAGAGATCCTTCAGCGCCTGCTCGGTATGCGTGCCCGTTGAATTCATGACAGACTCCCTCCTGCCTATGGGTGTTAATTTCGACATTAGTGAAATCCGGCGGCCGCCACGATGACCTCTTGGGAGGCCACTAAAAGGCCCCTATGCGGTTCGGTTCTCTTAGGGTTCGAAAAATCGCCATCCACTGCGCTTTTCCGTTCTTTGACTCGGTTACTCTTTCACGCTGCCGACATTCAGTCCGACCACAAAATACTTTTGCAGGAACGGATAAACCACCAGAATCGGAACGGAGGCAACAATCGTTATAGCTGCGCGGATCGAGAGCGGCGTCACCATCGATACCGCGGTTTCCTGGTTCACGCCGACGCCTGCCGCCACGTTCGGATTGCTGTTGGAGTTCATACTCGACGAGAGCAGCTTCATCAGCTCATACTGCAGTGTACTGAGCTCCTGTCTGGAAGAAGTGTACAGGAATGCGTCAAACCAGGAGTTCCATGCGCCTACAGCCACAAACAATGCGATGGTGGCCAGCACCGGTGTACACAGCGGGAAAATGATCCGCAGGAAAATTTTGAAATCTCCGGCGCCGTCGATCTTGGCCGATTCGACCAGGCTGTCCGGAATCGTTCCGATATAGGTGCGGATAACGATCATGTTAAACGCGCTGATCATGGACGGGAAAATATACACCCAGAAGCTGTTCAGCAGGTGCAGGTCCTTGATCAGGAAGTATCCCGGAATCAGGCCGGCGCTGAAGTACATCGTCAGCACGAAAATGACGGTGATCGGCTTGCGGAAGACGTATTCCTTCCGGCTCAGCGTATACGACAGCATCGTTGTCAGGAAGATGTTCAGCACCGTGGACAGCACGGTCCGTGCCACAGAGATCCAGAATGCGTCATAAATCGTGCCCGATGCGAACACCGCCTTGTAGTTCTGCAGCGTCCATTGCCGTGGCCATAAATAAATGCCTCCGCGGATCGTATCGTTACCCGCATTCAGCGACACGGCGATCGTGTTCAAAAACGGATACAGCGTGACAACCACCAAAAAGATCATAAAAATCGCATTAAACGTATTGAACAGCACCGGCTCAACCTTGCTCGAGCGCATGCTTTTTCTTATCGTAACACCAGCCGCTCCCTGCGGGCTGATTTGATGATTTTCCATACTCATAACAGCCTCTCTTCCCCAAGCCGCTTTGCGGTCCAGTTGGCCACCAGTAACAGGGCGACGCTCACGACCGTTTTAAAGATCCCGCCGGCTGTGGCAAGTGAATAGTTTCCTTGAGCAATCCCGTATTTCAAGACAAAGATATCGATCGTTTCGGCCCAGTCCACGACAAGCCCGTTGCCGAGCAGGTACTGAACCTCAAAGCCAGCGTCCAAAATATGGCCGATGGACATGATCAGCAGAATCACGATTGTGGATTTGATCCCCGGCAGAGTTACATGAAACATCTTCCGGTAGCGGTTGGCTCCGTCCATCTCCGCCGCTTCGTACAGCGCGGGATCGATCGACGCCATGGCGGCCAGATAGATGATCGTGTTCCAGCCCACTTCTTTCCACACATGGGAAGCACCGACGATGCCCCAGAAATACTTTCCTTCGCTAAGCCATAAAATCGGTTCCTTGATCAAATGCAGCTTCATCAAAATATCGTTGACAATGCCGTCGGAAGCCAGCGAAGTGGCTACGATCCCGGTCACGATAACCCAGGACAAAAAGTGCGGAAGGTAAGAAATCGTTTGTACCGTCCTTTTCCAAATGACCTTTCGAATTTCGTTGAGCAGCAGCGCGAGCACGATTGCCGTTACGAAACCAAGCACGAGATTGATAATGCTCATCCCGAGCGTATTGCGCAGCACCCGCATAAAATCGTCATCGGTAAACAAAAATTTAAACTGCTTGAATCCGACCCAGTCCTGTTGGCTGAAGGAACGCGCCGGTTTGTAGTTCTGAAATGCCATCGTCCAGCCCCAGACCGGAACGTAGGCAAATAAAATGATATACAGCGTCAAGGGCACGGACATCCAGATCAACTGCTGCTGGCTCTTCAGCACAGCCCAGGTCAGCTTCCGTTTCTTCTCTGGTTTCCGGACAGCTTTCTTATTGGTTACAGTCACAGCCATACGTTTGCTCTCCTCACCATATTCAAATTCCGGAGCGGGTATCTATAAAGCGGAAGGCGCTCATTAGCGCCTCCCACTTTCTGTGAACCCTTATTTGCTCCAATTATCGATTCTCCACTTGATTTGCTCGTTGATCTTGTCTTCGTACGCCTTGACATCGACCTTGTGAATTTGTGAAGTGTACTCATTCCATACCGAATCAAAATCGGACGGGTTCGCCAAAACTGCTTTCGGCAAATACTTGGTGGATAGATCGTTCAGCTTCGTGTTCGCTACTTTGGCTGGCGATCCTTCGACCAGATCGATGGACCAGGCCGGGTAGTAAATCGGATTCTCCGGCGGCTCGCTGAAGAAATCGACGTAGCTGTCATAGCCGTATGCTTCCAGGAATTTTTTGTCGTAATCGTTCAGGCCCGCTTTGTATTCTTCCGGCTGTGCAGCGGCGTCGGTGGAGTTGCCGTCGCTGAAGCTTCCCTCGATTTTCGGCAGGTTTCCGAACAGGGCGTCAGCTTTGTTCGCCAGCTTCCATGTTCCGTCCGACTGCTTATCGCGCTGCTCCTGGGTTCTCATAAACCGGCCCTGGTCGTTGACGATGTAGTCCTCACCTTCAATGCCCCATGAGAACACTTTTTGCCAATCTTCCGTGATCAAGGTGTCGAGCAGCTTGATGATCTTCACAGGATCCTTTGCATTGACGCTGATTCCGAAACCGTTGTTCAGGTTAAGCACAGCCCGGTCGCGATAATAGTCCTTCGTGCTTGTGTCATATACGAGCGGAAGTCCCACATACGTCCGGTTAAACTTCTTCTGGGTGATCAGCGAGTTCTCGGCATTCTGGAAGTTCCAGTGCTGGTCGAACATGCCGAGCACCGTGCCGCTGGACAGTTTGGCCAGGTACTGGTCAAAGTTCTGTACGAACGTCTCTTTGTCGATCAGCCCCTGCTCGTTCATTTGATTCAGCTTCTGGTAGTATTGCTTGGCATAATCCTTATCGGCAAAAATTTCGGCTACGCCGTTGTTCACAACGACGCCGCCGTCGTTCGGATGACCAATCAGGTGCTGAGGCGGGTTAAAGAGACCCCAGTTTTTCCAGTCGTAGTTCAAAATCTCAAAACCGATCGTCGGGCTGCCGTCGATGGTCGGATGCTTCGTCTTATACTTGGCGATCAGGTCGAAGTACTCGTCCAGCGTCTTCACTTTCGGATAGCCGGCCTCAGCCAGCACGTCCTTCTGAACCCAGAACGCCGGCCCGGAATACCAGGTGCTGTTCAGCTTGCCGTTGTATACTCCATAGTTCGGCAGAATATAAATGTGCCCGTCGTTCGGGTCCTTCATCATGTTCCAGTATTTTTCATAATGCTTCTTCAAATTTGGCGCGTACTTCTCGATCAAATCCTCCAGCGGAATATAGGCTCCAGCCGCTGTCAGCTTCGTGTTGCCGGTCATCAGATCCGGGTAGTCGGAGCCGGCAATCATGACGCCCAGCTTCTGGTTAATGTCGCCTGCCAAAAACTCGAAATTAAACGTGGCTCCCGTCTCATCCTTGATTTTTTTGTAAATCTTGTTGTCCGGAGTGGGCTGCTGCCCGGCTTCCCCGATGAAAACGCTCACGTTGAACGGCTCCACCTTTCCGTCGCTGCTGCTTCCGGTTGCTGTCTGCCCTGTAGAGCTGCTGCCGTTGTCTGCGCTGTTGTCTTTGCTGCCGCCGCAGCCGGACAGGACTACGCTGAACGTCATCGCCATGAGTATGCCAAGACGAACCAGCGGTTTAAATCTTCCCCCCATGTAAAGCACCTCCGTCAAATTTTAGCCACACCAAGCTTTTCTTGTAAGCCTTTTCATGTAACTGTCTTTATTGTAAAAGCGCTGCCATAGCCGAAACTATATCGGAATTAAAGGAGTCACCTTCAAAACTTTAGAACATCCTTTTTTTGTATTCATTGGGGGACATCGCATGCCTCGCTTCGAACTGCTTGAGGAATTGGCCGTAATGGCCGTACCCGACGCGCTCCGCAATTTCGCTGTTCTTCAAACTGCTGTTTTCCAGCAGACGTACAGCCTCTTCAATCCGCAGGTTATGCAGCATTTCGTTAAAGCCGATGCCGTTCTTCTTCAACAGCAGCTGGCCGAGATAAACGGGATGCAGGTAGAAGACCTCGGCCAGCTTTCGGATTGTCAGCGGCTCCCGGTAGTGCTCGCTGACGTAGTCGATAATTTCCTGGGCAATGCCCTGGGACTGCCGCTGCTGTTCCCGCATAAAAAAGTCGATGCAGCCCTCGGCGCAGGACAGCAAATCGCCCATCACGTCGCCAAGCGTCATCACGGTGCCGGATATCCGGGGAATATCGTACTTTTCGATCCAGGGCTCCGCTGCCGGGCCGGCTGCTTCTCGCATATGGCTCATGATTTGATACATGACATGGATGGCGAGTTTTTTGACGATGTCCGGATTGGGCATGGACTCCCGCAGACTGGAATCCGCTAACTGTACCGCCTTTCGCAAAGCCGGCTTGTCCAGCAGCGATACGGCCTGGAGCATTTCTTTAAATAGATCCAACCGCTCGAAATGATCTTCAAACTGGAGATGTTCCACCTGCTCGTAAAGGATCAAGCCCGGGGCATGATCAAGGTAAAAGGCATATTGTATGGCCTTCTTCGCCGCCTTGCAGCAGCAGCCGATCCGGTGCAGGCTGTTCTCCGCCTGCCCTGACGCCATAAACACCCGTTGTCCGTCCGCGCTTTCCGTCAGCAGCTCCTCCGCCATCGCGTAAGCTGCCTTATCGTTATCCTCTGCCGAGTTCCAACCGTACACGATCCCGAAGCTGCTCGGCTCCAGATCGACCAGGTATATGAATTCCCCCGCCTCTGCCATTGCGGCAGCCTTCGCCCGCAGCCGGGAAAGAGCATCCGGCGCCGCCTGCACCAGGTACATGTTCCATGCCGGCATGGCATCCGACAGGCGGGTGACCTCCTTCTCCCTGCCGTCCAAGGCGTTCGCACCGCCGTTCAGCAGATCTTTAATCATCGAAACCGCCTCTTCGTAAGAAGCCATCCTCGTCAGGCTCTGTTCCTCCCGCTCCCGCACGAGCTCCCGCCGAATGTCCCGGATCTGCTCAGCCGCCTCCTCCGGAATGACCGGTTTGAGCAGGTACGCATTGACGCCGTATCTCAGCGCCTTCTGGGCGTATTTAAATTCACCATATCCGCTGACAATGGCGAATTTGACCGGCGCTGTTCCTTCCAGGCTCCACGCCTCGATCATCTCCAGCCCGTCCATCAGCGGCATCCGGACGTCGGTGATGACCAGATCCGGCGCCAGCTCCCGGATGAAATGCAGCCCTTCCTTTCCGTTGCTTGCGCGGCCGCATACCTCAAAGCCCAGCTCCTCCCAGTCGATCCACAGCTCCAGCCCCTCCAGGGCAGCGGGTTCGTCATCGATCAACAACACTTTAAATGTCATGGTTCCCCTCCTGTATTACGGATCGATCAGCCTGCCATACCGCTTAGAAACTTGATCGGAATTTCAAAAAATACGGTCGTGCCCTGCTGCGGGCTGCTTACGATATCAAAGCGCACCTGATCGTGATAGTACAGCTCAAGTCTCCGGTACACGTTGCGGATGCCGATATTGGCGCCGGACTCGTCTTCGGTCTGTACCGCCCTTTTAATTTCCTTGAGCCGCTCCAGCTCCATGCCTTTGCCATTGTCCGCAATAACGATGCGCAGACGCTCTTCGGTAACGTACGCGCTGACCGTCACGATGCCCTGTCCGTCGATCGCCTGAAGCCCGTGTTTGCAGGCATTTTCCACAAGCGGCTGAATGCTCATTTTCGGGATTTTGTACTGCAGCGCGTCCGGATCGATATCGAAGCGGTATTCGAATTTGTCACGGAACCGGAACTTCTCGATTTTGAGATACATGTCGATAAACACCATTTCTTCCTCCAGCGTCACGATGTCTTCCTTCCAGCTGAGGAGCCGCCGCAGCAGCTTGGATAGGCTTTTGACGATGTCGGTTACGTCCGTGTAGTGGTTTTTCGTACAGACGACGAGGATCGCATTCAGCGTATTGAACAGAAAATGGGGATTCATCTGGCTTTGCAAAAAGTTCAGTTCGGCCCGCACCCGCTCCATTTCCAGGTTTTTCTGCTGGATTTCCAGCTTGTAGACGTTGTTGATCAGGAACTTGATCCGGCCGGTCATCTTGTTGAAATTGCGGATGAGTCCGCCGATTTCGTCGCGCCCCTCGTCGATCTGGATCAGGTCGAACTTCTCATTCGTCACCTTCTGCATATGCCGTGCCAGCCGCTTCACGCGGTAATTGTAGGATCTCAGCATAATGAAAATAAATCCCGTCGTGAACAGGGTAATCCCCGCTGCGACGATACCGACATACAATCTCATTTCGTTCATCGCCTTGGTGATACGCACACCCTTGGTGATCCCGATCAGCCGCCATCCCTTGACGTATTTGGCGGTGCCGATGTTGACCGAATGAACGTCCTGTTCCTTGTCCTCAGCAGACAGTTTGAACACCGGGTACGCGTCCGTCGTGCCGGTCTGGTACCCGCTCTGGGCCGACATAATGATTTGGTCCCGCTCATTGACCAGGTAAAGATCCAGGTAATCTTTTTCCCGGACAATCACGTCATAAATTTTGTTCAGGTCGATGTCGATTCGCAGCAGCTTCTGATAGTGATCGTAGTTATCAAAATAATCCATCCGCTCGATCACGCTCAAATAAGGAGCCGTAAACACGCTGCTGCTGGCTTGGTTGGCCCGGTACGCTGCGACGAACACCGGATTCTGCGAGTCCTTCCACAATTTATACCAGTCGCTCGCCCGGACCTCGTCATCGATGACGTGGTAGTTCCCTCCGTCGACGATCGTCGGATTATCCGTGAAAATGCTGATGCGTTCGATCTGGTTGTTCACCGGAATGTAGCTGGTCACCCGGTTGCGCAGCTGCTCGTCAAAGGCGTCATAAAAATCGATCTGGCTCGCGTATTTCCGGTCGAGTATTTCATACAACATCTTATCGCTGCTTAAGGCATGGCTTACCGCTACTCCGCCGTCGATGAAATCATGAATATCCTTTCTCGCCCGCTCGATCGAGATATCAAGGTTCTGCTCCTCCCGTGCTTTGATCAGGTCCGACAGGCGGTCCGTCACCACCAGGTTGATGACGATCACCGGGAGCAGCACGCCGACGATAAAGATGAGCAGAAATTTATAATTCAGCGGAATATCGTTGACGATCTTCCGGAGCTTGAATTTGCGCGTGGACATCATTTCATCGCTCCCCCATCGGTCCATCCGGCGAATTTCCGGCATCCTGCTTGTAGGCCGAAGGCAGCATGCCGGTTTTCAGCTTGAATTTGTTAATAAAATAGTCCGTGTTCGGGTAGCCCACCTGAAGCGCCACGTCGGAGATTTTGAGCGGGGAGCGCTTGAGCAGCCTTTTCGCCTCTTCGATCCGCTTGTCATTGAGGTATTCGTTAAACGGCTTCCCCGTCGTTTTCTTGAACAGCTGGCCCAAGTAAGTCGCGTTCATATGAAAATGCCGGGCCAAATCCTGCAGCTGCAGCCTTCCGCGGAACTCGCGGTCGACGTATTGCACGACCTGGTAAATGGTGTTGCTCTCGCTGCTCAGCTTCAGCTCGGACAGAAGGGCCCCCGCCTGAAGGCAGAAACGCTCCACATAAGTCTGAAGCGCCCGGTAATCCCTGATTTCGCCAAGCGTGCCAAGCTGCCTTTCCTGTGCCTTCATCAAAGCGGCCGGGTCGCCGTTCAGGTCCTTGATCAGGCCGCAGACGGACCATTCCATATCCGCCACATGGCTCTTCACCCATTCCAGCTCCACAGGAACCGCGGCAATCCATCCGAAGGATTCCCTGACACAAGCGGTGATACCTTCCGGATCCCCTTCCTGCAGCGTTTCCAGAAGCGTTTTGAATGTTTGCAGGAGCAGCTCCCGGTTTACCGGACGGATGCACTCCTGGTAGAAAAACACTCCGCTTTTCCCCAGACAGCGCTTCCGCTCGACGACTTCCACCGTTTGGGCATACAACTCCCGGATCGAGCGCAGACTGCGTTTCGGCTCGCTGACGGCGATAATGACCGGCCCGTCCAGCCGTTCAGTCAGCTCCCGGTGAATCTGGATTGCGGCATCCTGCAGACGGCCCGAAACTGAGGCGCCGGACTGCACGACAAATCCCATTCTTCCGCTTCCGTCCTGAAAAAGACAACCTGTTTCTCCCTCAAATCCTCGAGTCAACAGCGGACTTACCTCAGCGGAATCGAATACGTTTTCTATCCATACCAGCAAGCATTGCAACTCTGAAGTGCCCTCCAGCTTCAGAGAACGCTTGATCTGCTCCTCCATGGCTTCGCCGTACTCTCCCTGTATCAGCCTGTTCATCATATGGCTGACGGCCAACAGCTCCTTTTTCGCCTGATGATGCTCTGCTTCAATTTCATCGCCGATCTTCCGGCTGAGCTTGACGAGCAGTTCCCCTATCTCATCGTCATCCACCGGTTTAAGCAGGTATTCAGCCACCCGCTGCCGCATTGCCGCCTGGGCGTACGAAAAGTCGTCGTAGCCGCTCAGCACAACGAATTTGGGTGGTTTGGCCAGCAGCTGATTCGACTGCTCGATCAATTCAATGCCGTTCAGCACCGGCATATTGATGTCGGTGACCACCAGCTCCGGACGATGCTCCTGAATGAACCGCAGCGCATCCGGTCCGCTCTGTGCCTCCCCGCAAACCTGAAAACCGTATTTGTTCCAGTCGATCATCGTCCGGAGGCCCTCAAGAACCCACGGCTCATCGTCCACTAAAAGTACGTTCAACATCATCCTCGCTCCTTACTCATTGACCCACCCGTTGTAAGCGCATTCACAAAGGTGTGTATGGCAGGTTCCCCTCTATTACCTTCTAAGTTAGCCTGATTTTAGCAAAAGAGTCGTAAAAAAGAAACCGTTCTCTTTCTGCATCTTTACGCCATACCCGCCTGAAAAAGGATAATGACAGAAACCGCTGACTTAGGTTACATTTCAACTATGTCATTCCTCTTCCATACCACTCTCCGTTCAGAAAGGTTGACCCTGATGCGAACGAAACTGAACCGGTTCAACACGCTCCGGAACCAAATGCTCTTCGGCTTTCTGTTTGTGATGCTCATTATTTTGTCGGTCGTGGGAATCGTGAACTTCGATACCGTCTCCAGGCTGCTGAAAAACAACGCGGAGAAGCACATTCAACAAACGGCCATTCAGGCGAGCGGAAGGCTTGAGGCCGTTCTGAACCAAATCGATTCCCTGACCACTCAGGTCGCCACCAATACCTACGTTCAGCAGGTGCTGCTGAACGAGTCGGCAGGCAGGCACGCCACGTTCTCGGAACGCCAGTCCTTGCTGAACAGCATCAAAATCGTTCAGACCTATGCCGACGGCATCAACTCGGTCGAGCTGTACAGCGGCAGCAAACGCAGGCTGTTCCCGCTGGATGAAGGCCATCTGAACAGCAGGATCAGCCAGAAGTGGATCGATAACGCCCGCGAAGAGAAGGGGCGCATCGTCTGGATCGGGATCGATCCGCTGGATCCGAATTCCGTGCTGGCGATCCGAAGCGTCAGTCTGATGGACCAATGGTTCAGGCCGGGCGGGTATCTCCTCATCCGGATGAACCGTGAGATTTTTCAAATCGACGAGGCGCTGAACGAGGATGGCGGCCGCGAAACGATGCTGCTAGCCGACCGGAACTACAGCCTCATCGCCGTGAACGACGACCAGGTCACGCCATGGCGCATCAAGTCCCTGGTGGATACGAACGACGCGGTCGTCGCCATCGACGGGCAAAAGTACATGCTCGTCAAGCAGCAGTCCGCCTTGACCGGATGGACACTGCTGATCCTGACGCCAATCAGCGCGATCACAAGCGGCATTTCGGTACTGCGCACCGCGATCCTGGTCTCCGCGGGCATCGGCAGCATCCTGTTCATCCTGCTGTCCTTCCTGCTGTCGACCCTGATCACGCGGCCGGTCTTCCGCCTGATCAAGACGATGCGCAGCGCCCGGCTCAGCGGCCTCAAGCCGACGGTGCAAATTTCGTCCACCATCGAAATTAACGAGCTGAATCACTCCTACAACCAAATGGTTGAGCATATGAACGAGCTGATCGGGCTCGTTTACGAGAAGGAGATTTTGCAGAGCCGCACGGAATTGAAAGCGCTGCAGGCCCAAATCCATCCACATTTTCTGTTTAACACGCTTGAAGCGCTGTACTGGTCTCTCATGGAAAAAGACGAAGACGAGCTGGCCGAATATGTCGTGGCGATGGCCGATCTGTTCCGCTATACGATCACCGGGCCGGGCAAGGAGGAATGGGTCCGGCTCGAAGATGAGCTCGAGCATATCGAGCGCTACCTGCTTATCATGAAAATGCGGCTCGGCGACCGGCTGTCCTGGTCGATCTCGTCGCCGCCGGCCTTGGCATCGGTGCCGATGCCAAAGCTCCTGATCCAGCCCCTGGTGGAGAACGCCATCCTGCACGGCATCGAGGGCCGGATCGGCCCCGGCAAGGTGTCGGTCGGCGTGTCCCTGTCCGCGGATCAGATGCATCTGGTCGTCACGGTGACAGACGACGGAAAAGGCATCGACGAGGACAACCTCCGCCGGATCGTCACGGCGCTCCAGACCGGTATGACGCCGCCCTTCAAAGGCTCCGGCATGGGGATTTTTAACGTCCAGCAGCGGATCAAGCTCTACTACGGCGGGGACCGGCCGGATGAATCCGGGCTGGCGATCGACAGCCAAATCCACCGGGGAACCCGGGTAAGCTTAACCATTCCGATCCAGACAGGGATCCAGACAGGAGAGATGTAACGATGGTTAAATCGAAAACGATTTTAGTCGTAGATGACGAACCCCGAACGAGGCAAGGATTGACCCGCATGCTGGAAACCTGGGGGAACGGCACATGCAGTGTCATTTCGGCGGACAACGGCCGCGACGCCCTGGACCTGCTGGAGCGCGAGGCGGTCGATCTGCTTATTACCGATATCCGCATGCCGGAGATCAGCGGACTGAATCTGGTGCAGCAGCTGGAATCCGGATCACCGGCCGCCCAGCCGGCCATTATTCTGATTTCCGGCTACGCCGAATTCGAGTATGCGCAGCAAGCGATCCAGCTGGGCGTCGTCAATTATTTGCTCAAGCCGATCCGCAAGGACAAGCTGTTCGATGCTGTGGAGAAGGCGCTCCAGGTTCAGGAGGAACGCTCGCGGATGAGCAAAATCCAGCGCATGGTTGACAGCAAGCTCCTTGACGCCACCGGAGACGTGAATACGCTAGCAGAGCCGGTCCAGGAAGCGCTTCAATACGTGTCGCAGCATTTGGATCAAGGCTTCGGTCTGCGGGAAGTGGCCGATCACGTCCATTTAAATCCCAGCTATTTCAGCGTCCTTTTTAAGGAGCAGATGGAAATGACCTTTATCGAATACGTCACCCGGCTCCGAATCCAGAAGGCCAAGGAGCTTCTCCTGCAGACGAAGCTGCCGGTCTCGGAAATCGCCGAACGCGTTGGCTATCAGACAACCAAGTATTTTAACAAGGTTTTCAAGGACTACGAAGGCGCAAGCCCTGGCGCCTACCGCAAAGGCGGTCAGGCAGCACCCAAATAAAGTGGAACTATACCCAAACGCTGTGCCCTTATGTCCTCCTAATACGGGATGCTACACTTGGCTTCAGAGGGAAAGCGCATACATCTCTCGCGATGATACGAAGGGGGAAACGGGCATTTATGAAAAAGAAATGGTTATCCGCATCCATGCTGCTGCTGGCATTGACACTCGTGCTGTCGGCCTGCGGCGGAAGTAAAAACAGTTCGGACGACGGCAAGACGGCCGCCGGCGGCGGGAGTTCATCCGGTGGGTCCGGTGATAAAGTCACGATCAAAATGATGCACCTGTGGCCGGACGGCAGCAACTCCGCCCAGAACAAGCTGGCGAAGCAAATCATCAGCGAATACGAGCAGGCCAACCCGAACGTCAAAATCGAAACGGAAGTGCTTGAGAACGAGCAGTATAAAAATAAACTGAAGGTCCTCTCCGCCTCCAACAGCCTGCCGGACGTCGGCTTTACATGGGCTGCCGGATTTTTGGAGCCGTACGTTAAAGGCAACATGTTTGCCCCGCTGGACGACCTGCTTCAAGGCGACCTGAAAGACAAATTTGTAGCGGGAACGACCGAAGCCTACGCCGTGGACGGTAAAACATACGCGCTGCCTGTCGAGCTGAACATCGTGCCTGTTTATTACAACAAAGAGATTTTTGCCAAATACAATCTGCAGCCGCCGAAAACCTATGAAGAATTCAAAAATATCATCAAAACGCTGAACGACAACAAAGTTACCCCGATCGCGCTAGGATCGAAAGACGCCTGGACCGGCTCCTTCTGGTACATGTACCTGGCTGAGCGGCTCGGTGGTCCGGACATGCTGGATCAGGCGGTAGCCAGCAGCACATTCAGCGATTCAAGCCTGATCCAGGCCGCCAAGGAAGCCCAGGATTTGGTGAAGAGCAATGCCTTTGTAAAAGGTTTTAACGGGCTGTCCAACGACGAGGCCAAATCCGAATTTATGAACGAGAAAGCGGCCATGTACGCTATGGGAACGTGGGAAGTGCCAAACTATACGACCAATCCGGATATCCCGCAGGAATTCAAGGACAAGATCGGCTTCTTCAAATTCCCGACGATCGAAGGCGGCAAGGGGAACATTAACGACTGGGTCGGCGGCGTCGGCGTCGGCATGTTCGTCTCCGAAAACTCCAAGGTCAAAGAGGATGCCAAGAAGTTCGTCAACTACTTCGTCAAAAGATGGGGTGAGCTGTCCGTGGTTGACGCAGGCATTATCCCGGGAACAAAGGTCGACACCTCCAGTGTCAAGCTGCCGCAAATGTTCATTGACGTCTTGAACGAACTGAATAACGCCAGCAAAGTCATTCTCTATCTGGACGTACAAATGAAACCGGGTGCTGCAGAAGAACATTACAACCTGATTCAGGCACTGCTCGGCAATGCCATCACACCGGAGGAATTCGCCAAAAAGCAGGAAGAGGCGTTAAAGACCGGCAAGTAACCGTTATGGTAGGGGATGAAAGGACGAACCGGCGAGCTCCGACGGGGCGTCCTTTTCTCTAAGATATAAGAAAGTATAAGCTTCGGAGACTCGGCTTCCTTATATCGCAAGAAAAACTTCCTCTAATGGCGGTCTGTCTTCTGTGAATTTACATCGATAGACGTTTTTCTTCTCCGACTAGCATCGTAAGGAGGCTTCCTAGTTATGGACAAAGTGATGTCGAACAAAAAGATCATCGCCCTATACGTGCTGCCGTCCCTGCTTCTGATTATGGCTATCATTTATATTCCCATCGTTCTTACCGGATACTACGGCCTGATGAAATGGGATGGCGTCAGCAGCATGAGTTTTATCGGGATGGAGAACTACGCCAGCCTGATGAAGGACAGCGCATTCTGGAACAGCGTGTACCATTCATTACTATTCGCGGTCCTATCGACGGTGAGCCTGGCCGTTTATATGATCGTTGCACTGATCCTGGCCGGGAACATCAAGGGGGCGGGACTCCTCCGGAAAATCTATTTGATTCCGATGCTGCTCTCTTCGGTAGCCATTGCCCAGCTGTGGCTGAAAATCTACCATCCGACAAACGGCATCCTCAATACGTTTCTCGTGTCGCTTGGCGTGGAGGATCCCCCTGCGTGGCTGTCGGATCCGAAGCTCGTGCTGTACGCACTGTTCATTCCGATTCTATGGCAGTACGCCGGTTTCTACATTCTGATCTACTACGCCGCCCTGAAAAACATTCCGGCATCGCTCATTGAAGCAGCCCGGATCGACGGAGCCAATCCGTGGCAGATTGCCCTCCGGATCAAGCTGCCGCTCGTTTCCGAGGTCGTCAAAGTCACGATTGTGCTGGCCGTCGTCGGCTCACTGAAATATTTCGATTTGATCTACGTCATGACAGACGGCGGGCCGAACGGGGCCAGCGAAGTGATGGCGTCCTATATGTATCAAAAGGCGTTCCGCGGATTCGATTTCGGCTACGGCAGTGCGATCGGCTTCTTCCTGCTGATCATCTGCATGGTCGCCACCTGGGCGATCCGCAAGGCAACCGCCTCCAAAGACACGATTCAATATTCCTGATAAGAGGAGGTGCTTATGATGAGAACCGCAAGTCCGGCCGTATCCGTTCCCGTGATGCGGTCTTCCCGGCCTGTCGGCGCCAGAATCGGCACCGGCCTGCTCTATGTCGTGCTGATTGCGGGAGCGGTCCTGCAAATTTTGCCGCTGGTATGGCTGCTTTTGTTTTCCTTGAAAAATAACCAGGAGGTATTCAATCTTCCTCCATTCGCCCTCCCCAGCCATCCCAAATGGGAGAACTATGAAAACGTATGGCAGCAGGGAAATATCGGCCGTTATTTTATAAACAGCGTCCTGATCACCGTCATTGCGGTCGTGCTGACGATTCTGCTCGCCAGCTTCGTGACCTTTGCGATCACCCGGATGCGCTGGAAGCTCAGCTCGCTCGTCCTTGGCCTGTTCATGGTGGGCATGATGATCCCGGTGCATTCGACCCTGATTCCTTTGTTCATCCTGTTTCAAAAAGTGGGGCTGACGGACAACCAGCTCAGCATCATCCTGTCCTACACCGCCTTTAACCTGCCGATCACGATCATGATCCTGCTCGGCTTCTATTACGCGCTGCCGCGGGAAGTGGAAGAGGCCGCCATTATGGACGGCTGCTCCGTGAACCGCATGTTCTTCCGGATCGTCATGCCGATGACGTTCTCCGTTATTGCCACGGCTGCGATCATCAACATGATTTATAACTGGAACGAGTTTATTTTCGTCAACACCTTCATCAGCTCGGACAACCTGAAGACCTTGACGGTCGGCGTCCAGAACTTCGTCGGACAGTACACGACCGACTGGGGCGCCATCGGGGCGACGCTGATGATCAGCATCCTGCCGATTCTCGTCATCTTCCTGGTGCTCAGCAACCGGATCGTGGAGGGCATCGCCGCCGGCTCGGTCAAAGGCTGATATGTTTAGCTCACAAAAAAAGGGCTGTCCCCAAGGTCACAAACGGACCTAAGGGCAGCCCTTTTTTACTGATTTCCCGTTAATGCGGCACCTGGCTGCTGAAGTCATCCCTGCTGGATTGATCGGTCTGGTAAAAGACGACGTCGCCGTCTTTTAGCGCAAATCGGTTCCCGTAGGCATCCTGGATGTTCCGGTTAAATCCCTCCATCTGCCACTGATTCATCAGCGGGGCGTAAATGTACTGCAAATGCGGATTTTTCAAGTCGCCCTCCTGAATGGACTCGATATTGAAGTTCACGACGATGTAGCCGTTCTTTAGAAAAATCGGGGACTTGTCGTCCAGCCCGCCGTGCTTGCGCCCGTATTCCGCCACATTCGTGCCCGCTTCGACCACATAGGGATCGGCCGGCAGGCTGTACTCGCCGTACCATTTCTGGATCGATACGTCTGCCCGTTCGCGGTTCACCGATTCAGGTACGGGTTCCTTCAGGCTGAGAAACGTCCGCAGCTGCTCAGGCAGAATCAGCAGGCTGTAGCTTCCGACCGGCGTCTTTTGCTTCGTATACTTGTTCAAATAGCTGTTGATGTATTCGTTCCGGTTCAGCCCCCCGGCTGCGCCGTCATGATTAAACTTGTAGCCTGCCGTATCCCGCAGTTCCTGAGCGGGCACGTTCCGGAGCCGGTCATTTAAGATGACGTAACGATGAACCTGATCCGCGGGCGATCCGATTTTCACAAAATGCTTCGAGCTGGTGCTGTAGTACAGATCCACCGGAATCCGCGTGTCCCCGCGGCCGTTGACGGCCTTCCCGTCTTTTCTGACGTAATAGAAGGTTGGCGTGATGCGGATGCCGTCCAGCGGGCCGAACATATTCCCTTTCGTTTTAAAATCAAACTTGAAGTGGTACCCGGTCTTGACGGAAACGTTCTTGAAACCCTGCAGCGGGCTGCTTCCCGGACGGACCGGCAGCGTAAAGACGGCAGCATTGCCCCGCGGATCGCCATCGATCCCTTTCTGACCAACCCAATAGGAGACGCCCGTCTGGATCGCGCTGCCCTTCTGGGACCGGAACACGGACTCCCAATTGTAATCGGCAATATCGGTCACATGAAAATCGTACAGCCGTCCAATGACATCAACCGCCACCTCATCGTATGCGGCATGATGAACAAGGCTCGTATTGGCGTCATTTTGCTGCGTATAGTCGGCCGGGGCATTTTCGGCAATATTGCGAAACGCGATCTGGTATGGACCTTCGTCCACCCATACCGGCAAATAAAAGGTCGTGTCCAGCTGGCCGACCGGAATGTCCACCCATGTATTTTTCGGAATAAAGGTGGTCCGGTTCCCATCATAGACGTCAAAAGGGAACTTGACCTGCTTGGTGCGGAAATACTTGGCGTAATCCCGGTTGCCGTAACCTGGATAGCTGACATGCTGCCCGCTCGTCGGAATCCGGACCGTGAACGGGCGTTCCAGAATCAGGGCGGACCGGCCGGCGTCCGGATTCGTTTTCTGGTTGTGCGCCGCATCGTCCGACACGGAGGAATAGTTGACCACAGGCGTATGGACCGTCACGGTGTTGATGCCGTAGATCGGAAACTCCTGGTTCTGTCCGCCGTTGATATTTCCCGGCATCAGGTCATATTCGATTTTACCCGCGCTCGGTGTATCCTTTTTATTGGTTTTGCTGCGATCGATCAGATTTCCCGGGCTGTACAGCACGTTATCGCCGATCTGGGGCGGCTCAGGAATTTGCGACGGTGTCGGGCCGGATTCCTCAACCTTCTGGTTGTTCATCATCGTCTGTCCGTTAAAGACCAGCGAGTCATTCGTCACCTGGATTTTGCCGACGGCTTTCTCCGCTTCCCCTTTTAGGGCGCCTTCGTCATTCGGCACCGACGGCTTGGACTTGCCCCCGGTCAGCGTCTGTCCGGCAGCCGTAAGCTCTCCGGGCGGAGCTGGCGGATCGTAATTCCCAGTCGTCGCAGCGGCATAATACGGTGGACTGTACCCACTCGGCTGGATCGCAATTCGGCCGCCCGGCAGGGCGTAATTGTCGAGAATCGCCTCGCGGATTTGGTAGACTTCCAGGTTATCGATTTTCCAGAAAGCATACCGCCGCTCAATTTGATAGGTATACGTTTTGCTTTCGGTCTCGCTCTGCGGGTCCGGCTCGATATGCGTTCCTTTGCCGTCGGCGTTCGGTACTTCCTTGCCCGGATCCCACTTCAGCGTGTACTCCTTGGTTACGTTAACCGTATATGTGCACGTCCCGGTCATCTGTACGAACTTGTCCTGGTACAGGTGATTCCGGGCGAGCACATTGCCGTATAGGCTCTCGGAGGTCGGAATGCCCTGAAGCACGTCAAACCGCTCGCTGCCGCGAGAATCAGCTTTGATTTTGGCTGTGACGACGGGGTCCATGTATTTGCCAGTCATCGATTGACCCGGCGCCGGCTCGGTGCAGCTTACCCCGGGATCCGGGGGATCGACCGGCGGCGGTCCGTCCCCGCCTCCATCGCCGACAGTCACGGTGGCTGTGCCGTACAGGTAGTAGAGGCCGCTTTTCCAAACAGCAGTGATTTTGGCCGTGCCTTTGCCTACGGCAGTCACATTCCCGCTGCTGTCCACCGTCGCCACCGCGCTTTTGTCGGAGCTCCACACCGTTTCGGTTCGGGTGGTCACGTCAACGAAATCGCCGAAGCTCGTATCGCCCTTCACGCTGAAGGGCTTCGTGCGTACCTCGGCTTTAAAGTTCTTCTTCTCCCCGGGTTTCATCGATGCACTCGCGGGAATCACCCGCATTTCCTTGATTTCTTTGGCGGTGCCTTCCCAGGTGAGGTTAAGGTTGATGTCGTACTCGACCAGGTATTTAGGGAAGCCGTTTGGTCGGTGTTTGATGTCGAGTTCTTCCCTATTTGTAAAATTAGGTCCACCTGTAATGATGTTCATGCCGATGCTTATATTATCAGAGAGAATGTATATATTCGGCATTTTTTCCCCAGGTGTAAAGTAGATTGCATCTCCGAATGAGGTTTTATCTTTAACTAATTTTTTGTCTTCGACAGCACTTGATGGTACTGAAACCTTAGTAGAATCTTCAAAACTCCCTGGTTCATACTCTAAAGAATTTATTTTAGCCGAAGTTTCCTTCCTTATAGGGTATGGATTGTATTTATCGTCCCCAGCATTACTAGCAGTAACATGAGTGCCACTATCGTAATCTGCTTGAAAAGAACCATCGTCTAATTGGTACCAGTAAACCCCTGGTTTTGCTGGTGCACTAGCGCTAACTTTCTTTGTCACTACTTGTCGTACTTGGGGCCCGGACGGATTGATGATACTATCAGACGGATAGCTCTCTCCTGATACCAAATTAATATCAACTACGGCCAATAGGATAACTGTGTGAATGAGGGAAACTAAAAATATTTTTTTTAATAACTTCATATTCTTTATCCCTTAATCTTACTTTGTTTCTAATGTGAAGATACCAGCATATGCACCATCATCTGAGTAAATGGTCTTTCCAACAGAGACGTCATCTTTCCCACGATATCTCTCTATAGAGGATGTGGTCCACAATCTAGTTTCTTTCCCAACTTTAAAGAAATCGCTCCCTCCATCAGTAGTGAGCGTTTCAAAACCAAACTTCTTCGATGTAGAGCTAAACACTCTGTACCCTCCCTGCAAGTCGGATTTCAGACCGTTTGTATAACTCCGATTATTAAACCCTTGTTTAATCGGAAGCACAGAAGAATCAATGAACACTAAATAAGACTTCTCAAAAAAAGGTGTATGCTCATCCACAAACATCCGCCCATAAATACTTCCCGTCTGGTCCGCGCTCAGCCCACTCATGAAAATATAATGATATATTTTAACTTTTCCAGTATTGTTTCTTAGGCTTACGTCCTTGCCCAGAATCGTTTTAAGCTCATGACCCTCAGCATACTGATACGCCGGAATCACCGTCCGGAGATTCGTCCCCGTCGTCCCCACTTCCCGCAGCTCATTCAACCCTTTAAAAGCGCTTGGCGCCTTCGTTTGCGTCGTCTCGTAACGCTGAATGATCACCGCCACCTCCGCGCGCGTGGTCGTTTTGCCGCCGCCGAAGCTGTCGTCCGGGTACCCGGACATTAGTCCCGTTCCCAGCATGACCGACACATACGGATAGTCGGCCTTGTTCAAGCCACCTTTGTAATACTCCGTCACCGGAACGATGGTGTCCTTCGTGTCCTCGATCGCCTGCTTGTACTCTCCGTCGCGGGCCGCCAGTCCCGAGGCCATCCACTTCGCCATTTCCATCCGCGTCAGTGGAATGCCCGGCTTAAAGCCGTTTGTGTAATCGGCCGGACTGAAAAAGCCTTTCCCCGCCGCCTCGCTCACTTCCTTTTCGCTCCAGTGCCCGGCCAAATCGGAAAATGCCGCAGCTCCGCCAGCGTTTTCGTTCGTCGACACCCTGGCCAAAATCGCCGCAAATTCAGCCCGTGTAACCGGGTCGTTTGGTCTGAATTTTCCGCTGCCGTCTCCTTTGAGATAACCTTTGGATACCGCATCGTTAATGGCCTGATACGCCCAGTGGGACACAGACACGTCCTTAAAAGCCGCCGCCGCGGCGGCTGGCACTGGCTGCTCGATTGCTCCTGCCGTTCCAAATATCATCGCCCCGGCAAAAATGGTCATCAACATCGCTTTGAACATACTTCTTCCGCTCCTGTTCTCCTAAAATATGATGCTTTGCATTTACTAAATCTCTTAACTTCTCTGATCCCTTCTAACTTTCTGACTGTTTCCGATACCCAGGTACCATCTAACTTACTGACTACCAGGTACCCTCCTGACTTCCTGGCTGTTCCAGACAACCTGATACCAACTGAATTCCTGCTTCTTTTGTTGCTCTAAACTCTCTTGCTAAAATTTCTTAACCGACGGGACTGCTTGCCCACGCGTGGCCCTAAGCAGCCACACCTCCTTATGTATTCCTGTGAAACTTCTTTCCTATTTAGCATAGGACTACTTGCAGTATACTACAGGATTTTCGCAAAATTTGTCATTAATTGTCACTATACCTCATCACTTCAATTATATAGGTTTAATGGATATATAAGATGCACGTGCTGCAAATAGCTTTTGCGATACCCGGCACAAAAAAAACAAAGCAGGAATGCATTCCTGCTTTGCCATGTGCCTCATGCCAAATGAAATAGCTAATCGATAGGACCGCACTCTACGACGCCAATCCATTATCTGCTCTAAAAAGCGCCCGCCTGCACCTCACCGAACCGGTTCGGCCGGAACGCTCCACACCACTCCGGCAGCGGCTTGCCCTCCACGCTATCGGCGATCAGCGCGGCCGTGACCGGGCTGAGCAGGATGCCGTTGCGGTAATGACCCGCGGCCACAAAAATATGGCCGGCATCGTTCAGCCGCCCGATCAGCGGCCGGCCGTCCAGCACCGCCGGGCGCAGTCCCGCCCAGCGGTGAAACGGCTGCACCTCACCGAGAACAGGCAGCACTCGCTTGTTCCACTCCGTCAGCCGCCGGATCCCTTTGTCCGTAACGGACGTATCGAACCCGGCGATATCCTCCGAGGCGCCGCACACGAGGGTTCCGTTCGCTTTTTGTACCAGGTACCCCTGGCTGGTGAACACCAGGTGTCGAAGCGGCTCGCGCCCCTCGTTCCAAGCGTAGGCGCAAATTTGCCCCCGGATCGGATGTACAGGAATCCGGATGCCGAGGGGTTCCGACATCTCCTGTACCCACGCACCGGTGCTGATCAGCAGCCGGTCCGCTTCAAACCGCTCGCCATTTTGCGCCCTCAGCGCAACCCGCTCCCGCCATTCAGCCAGTTCGATCCGGCCAAGATGCTCATGAATCTGCACGCCGGAGGCCAGGCAGGCCCGTTTGACCGCTTCCGTCAAATCCGGGGCATACACATGGCTTTCCACCGGTGTCCACAGGGCGGCTACTGCTTCGCGGGTCAGCCCCGGCTCGGCATTGAACAGCGCGCTCCCCGTTAAAATTTCGCCCCTGGAACCCCAGTTCCGCTGCCATTCCAGCCGGCTCTCCAGCGCCAGCAAATCCGCCTCATGCCTCACGACGTACAGGCTGCCGGTTTCGGCATACTCGAAGGGAACGCCGGAGATGTCCTTCACCGCCTGCTGCCACTGCGGATACAGCGACAAGCTCTCACGGCACAACAGGAAGAACTCGTCCGGAGACTCCACGTTCTCCGAATACGGAGCGAGCATCCCTGCCGCCGCGCCGGAGGCCTGCCCGCCGCAGGGTCCCTTTTCAAGCAGCGTGACGTTCAGGCCGCGGCGGCGCAGCTCCAGCGCGCTGGATAATCCGATAATGCCGCCCCCCATGACAATGATGTCTCCGCTCATTGTTAAAGCCCCCTGTCCATCCTTTTTTATTCGATGACGAGCGATTCCAGGCCGCTGCTGGCCGAAGCATATTTCTTCTTCGGAATCCGCCCGGACAAGTAGGCCAAACGCCCCGCCTCAACCGCCAGCCTCATCGACCGGGCCATCATCACGGGGTCTTTGGCTTTGGCCACCGGGGTATTCATCAGAATGCCGGAGACTCCCAGCTCCATCGCGAGCGCCACGTCGCTGGCTGTCCCCAGCCCCGCATCTACGATGACAGGGACCGACAGCTCCTCCACGATCAATCTGAGATGATACGGATTCAGAATGCCGAGGCCGGTCCCGATGGGCGCTGCACCGGGCATCACCGCGGCTGCCCCTGCCTCCTCCAGCTTTTTGCAGATTACCGGATCGTCGGAGATATACGGCAGTACCGTAAAACCTTCCTTGACCAATATTTCCGTCGCTTTTAACGTTTCAATCGGATCGGGCAGGAGCGTGCGCTTATTGGCGCTAATCTCCACCTTGATCCAGTCGCTGAGTCCCGAAGCCCGCGCCAGCCGGGCTATCCGGACCGCCTCTTCGGCCGTTGTCGCCCCGGACGTGTTGGGAAGGTAGATGTATTTCTGAGGCTCCACATGCTGCAGAATCGAATCATCCTCCACCGAATCGAGATGGATCCGGCGGATAGCGAACGTCAGCACCTCGGTTCCCGAAGCTTTGATCGCCTCCATCTGCACATAAGGATCGGGGAACAGCCCGGTCCCCAAAAACAACCTCGACGACAGTTCCTGTCCGCCAACCTGCCAATTATCTCTGCTCATTTTTCCCTTCAACCTCCCGCTACGAAATGGACCAGCTCCAGCTTCATTCCAGGTACAACCGGAGTCGTCTCCCACTGCTCGATCTTCAGCACCTGTCCATCCGCTTCCACCATGACCGGCCTGCCGGACAGCCCCAGCAGGCGGAGGACATCGGCTACCGTCTCGGCCGCCAGCTCCCGCTTTATTCCGTTAATGACCAGTTCCATCCGCCGCTCCTCCTCTACCTTCAAGCTTGTGAATGAACGCCCGGCATACCGCTTCCGGGTCAGGGCTGCCGACGATTTCGCTCACCGCGCAGACGCGGCTCGCACCGGCCCGGATCACTTCGTCCACGTTGCCCAGCTTGATGCCGCCAATCGCCACAAACGGGATCTTGATGATCCCGGCGACTTCCCGAACGTACGAAAGACCGACCGGATCCACCACATCGGCTTTCGTAGCCGTCGCATAGATTGGCCCGACGCCGATATAATCCGCCCCTTCCGCTTCGGCGAGCTGCGCTTCTGAAATCGCATGGGTGGATATGCCGATGATCTTGGAGCCGACAAGCTTTCTGGCTTCCGCGATCGGCATATCGCCTTGACCGAGGTGAACCCCGTCCGCGTCCACCTCCATCGCGATATCAACGTGATCGTTCACGATAAAAGGAACGCCGTAGCGGCGGGTCAGCTCCCGCAGCTCCGCCGCCTTGCGCAGCAGCTCCTCTCTTCCGCTTGTTTTGTCGCGGAATTGAACGATGTCCGCGCCTCCCCGAATAGCTTGCTCCATCACGTCCACCAGCCGGCGTCCCGGATGGAACGTCTCGCCGGTAATCGCGTACAGACGAAAATCGACCATGACTGCTTCTCCTCTCTTCCCTTTGCCTTTCCCTCCATTTCATGCCGGCTTCTATCATCGCGAAAGGTAAGCCCTCATCTTGCGAAAGCGCCCTCTTACCCGGTTAACACAAAAAAACCATTCGAGAAATACACGAATGGCACCGCAATTCGAATGATATTCTCTACGCCAGCATTACCTGGATCAGATTAACGGTCCGCAGCACAAGGCTGCCATCTCAGCCGGACTTCATCCAGCACCCGCATTCCTATTTAATTTCACAACCACTATAGCCCAAACTGCTGACTTTTGGCAATAGCCAGAGTGAGATCACCGGCATCGGAACGCTTATCTCATCCATAGCAGCGATTCTCGCAAAATTTCATATATTTGGGTGCGGCAAACTTCTTATTTTATCTCTTGCGTCATCACATATCGTCCCCGCCCGTGAATATAAATGTTTAACAAGCCAAAGTTTGTGCTGAGTATGGGAACATGGGAGGTGCCTGAACATGCCATCAGACGATCATTCGCTGTTTGTGGTGTCCAAGGAGGACTGGTCACTGCACCGGAAAGGGTACCAGGATCAGGTCCGCCATCAGGAGAAGGTTAAGGAAATCATCAAGCAGAACCTGCCCGACCTGATCACAGAAGAAAACATCGTGATGTCGGACGGTAAGCAAATCATCAAGGTACCCATCCGGAGCCTCGATGAATACCGTTTCATTTATAACTACCAGAAGCAAAAGCATGTCGGCCAGGGAGACGGCGACAGCCAGGTGGGAGACGTGCTGGGCAGGGATCCGGTGCAAAAGCCGGGTCAAGGTGAAAAAGCCGGCGACCAGCCTGGCCAGGACATTATGGAAGCCGAGATCAGCCTCGAAGACTTGGAGAACATGCTGTTCGATCAGCTGGAGCTGCCGAATATGAAGCCGAAAGAGCAGCAGGAAGTCGAAACCGAATCGATCACGTTCAACGACATCCGCAAAAAAGGCATGCAGTCCAACATCGACAAGAAGCGGACGATCCTGGAAAATCTGCGGCGCAACGCCACCAGCGGCAAGCCGGGAATTCACCATATCAGCCCCGACGATCTGCGTTACAAAACGTGGGAGGACGTCGTCGTTCCCCATTCCAGCGCGGTCATCATTGCGATGATGGATACGTCCGGGTCGATGGGCACGTTTGAGAAATACTGTGCACGCAGCTTCTTCTTCTGGATGACCCGCTTCCTGCGCCGCCAATACGAAAAGGTCGACATCGTCTTTGTGGCCCACCATACGGAGGCCAAAGAAGTCACCGAAGAGGATTTCTTTACCCGGGGCGAAAGCGGGGGCACGATCTGCTCGTCCGCCTACCAGAAAGCGCTGGAAATCATCGACCGGCGCTACCCGCCCGCCAAGTACAATATTTATCCGTTCCATTTTTCGGACGGCGACAACCTGACTTCCGATAACGAACGCTGTGTGCGGCTCATCGGCGAGCTGCTCAAAGTCAGCAACATGTTCGGTTACGGGGAAGTCAACCAGTACAACCGGAGCAGCACGCTGATGTCCGCGTACCGGAATATCAAACTCGATCAGTTCATGTATTACGTCATCAAAGAAAAGGGCGAAGTCTACCAGGCGCTGCGTACGTTCTTTAAAAAGCAGGAAGGCGCACTGACCTAAGCCGAAACACCGCCTCATCAAACGCAAAGTTATGGCATATAAAAAAGGTCGTTGCCCCGTTACGCTGAGTAACCGACAACGACCTTTTTTGCATGGCCGGGTGACCTCTATATAGCATAACCCCCGATTTGCAGCCTTTTTCCCACAATCTAGCATGACCCTCGATGTGCAGCCTTTTTCCCATAGCCGACTGATCCTGACTCCTGCCAAGCTCCTCACTGACAGCATGCTTATCATTGCCAATGTGCTCCTCATTGCCAGCGTGCTCCTTACGGCTGCCAAGTTCTTCACTCCCGCTGGGCCCCGCATGCCCGACGTGCATGCTACGCACTATCCCTATGCTCCCTCTGTCTGCAGCCGGTCCCGAACCTCCATCAAGGCAAAGCCAAGCAGGTTCTTCCCTTTCCACAGCAGCGGGTTTAGGACCGCCTCGTCATCCGCGGCCAAACCAACGCCCCAGATCGAATCCACGGGACTTGCCTCTACCAGCACCCGCTGCCTGGTACCCAGCAGAAATTGCTTCAAATCGTCGTTTTGAGAAAACTTCGCTTCGTTTCCTCGGACCACAATGGAGTACCCTTCCCGGTCCCATACGACCGGATCGAATCCTCTCACTTTCCGCCCCAGATCTTTGGCCTGCTTCGGATGCTTGGCCGCGAGAATCTGTTCTCGGATCTCTTCGTCACCGAACAGCCTGGCTTTCTCGGCCATCATATAGTGCTCGGCACTTGCATATTCCACGCCGTCCACAATAAACTTCGCTTCCCACCACTGGCTGAAGCAGCTCTTCGTAATAGAACCGTCCGCCGCGGGCTGGTGCCCCCAGAAAAAAACATATTTCAGCTTGGTCCCTTTCCGGAATGCCTTCCGGAGTTCTTCCAAGGTATACATCCAATCCCCCCTTTAAGAGCATCCCGCGTACTTAAGCCCCACAATCTAAAGGCCCTGTGACCCGCATGCCCATTGATCACCGCCTCAGGCATCCAGGCTGGCCGATTCCTTGCGGTACGCTGCTCGTTCGCCTCCCGGCTCAAGCGGAATATCCCATGGCGCCTTCCGGGAAGCGAAGGTACCCATCCCCAGCAGCGTCTGTCCGCGGGTCATGATATAGACTACATTTGCAAACTGCTCCTCCGGTTTCCAAAAGCGGCTGCCGGCCATAAATGCGATCAAATACTCTTCCCAGCTGCGGTAATGCTGCTGCACATACCCGGCCGCTTCCAATTTAATGGCCCAGGCCTCTTCCTTCGTCAAATATCCGTAAGCGAGCCCAACCCGGCTCAAGAAAATCGCCCAGCCGCCCCCGAAGGCGGCTATTTCTCCGGCGGGCAGCTGCAGCAAAAACGTCTGAACCACGCTCATCCGGGCATATTCCGGATAGTCCTTGGATGCCTCCATCCAGTTTTGCCGTGCCTGTTCCGGCAGCGCCGACAGTTCGGCGTGCAGTGCCTTATAATCGTCACGGTTCCCGTCCTCCAGCAGCCAGCGAATCCGGGTCTTTAAAGACTCGGCATCCTTGATGTCCCAGAGCCGCAGCCCCTTTTTCAAAACCCGGTTCCCGAGGTAACGCTCAAATTTCAAAAACTCGTACGGCACATAATAATAAGCCAGCACGCTGTCGATGCATACGCTGGAGAGACTGCGGAAGTACAGCTCCAGCTGTTTGATTTGCTTCTTCTTGTAATCGCTGCGCATGTCGTCCTCCATTATCTAGGTTGATAGCACCCGGTGTGCTCTTAACGTTCTGTATAAATACCACAGCAGAATGGCCACGAACACCCCCGTGACGATAACGGGCACGTCAAAAAACAACTGCAGCACGATATACACAAAAATATAAAGCCAAGTTAACCGAAGAAATAAAAAACCGTCGAATATAATATTGTTTTTGACCACCCTGCGGTGCTCGGCCGGGTCGATCTTCCCCTGATCGTGGTGATGCTTATTCGCGGTAGACGACCAGTACATCAGGGTGCTCATATGCTGATTGTTTATGTCAAAAGAACGCTTCATCCGTTCCTTGGCCTCCGATATCCGTCCCATCGCGGTGAGGCACCGTCCCTCCAAACTGAGCGCATCCTGATCGTCCGGATGGGCAGCCAAAATGCGCTCGCAATCCGAAAGCGCCTCTTCATACCGCTGATCATCGTATCGAAGCTGTGCCGCGTAACGATAAGCCTCCAGATCATCCGGCTGCAGCAGGATCGCATGGCCGAAACATTTCAGCGCTTCCTGCCGGTTGCCCACGGCCATGTTATATTTTCCCCATAGCAGCTGCAGATCCAGATCGTCGGCAAACCACGCCGAAGCTTCGGACAAGCACGCTTCCGCTTCTTCCAGATCGCCTTCCATCAGCATATCCAGCGCAGACTCCCGCAGATCCAAAAATCTCTCCATGTCCGCGGTATCCCCTACGGGAGCGTTAGCGAGCGAATCATAACGCAGCTCCCGTGAGCCGTCCAACTGCTGCAGGATGTATTCGGCAAAATACGTTGGATACTGCTCCCGCAGTTCTTCGGGATCTTCCGTAAAGTAAAACGTGCCGTCCAGCAGCTGCCAAACGTCTCGCGGGAGATGCCTGCAGGACATCAGAAAGGACACGAACGCATGCTGCAGCTCCGGCCCGCGTTCGACGTCCCATACGATATCCTCGTTCAGCAGCCGCTCCCACGACTCCACCCGGATCCGGGCCGGAAAGTCGTCGTACAGTTCCTCGGCCTGATGAATCCACAGTCTGACCGGATCTGCGCTTGCCGTGGATTGAAATACTCCATTTGAATATACGGTGTGTGCGTTAGAATCGCCAGGTTGATCAACTTCGCCTTTGGTATCCTCCGGCGGGTAGATCGGCATAGAAAGCTCATCCTCAGCCTCAGCCTCAGCCGGCTCACGTACCGTTGTATTGGCCTCCTTGGCGAACTTGGATGCCGCCTCATAAGCTTCCCGAAGCTGCTGATAGCCCTCGGGATCGTCCTCGGGATGATGCTGCTTCAGCTTGGCGGCATATGCCTTCTTGATGATGCGCAGCTCCGTGGTCCGCTCGATCCCCAACCTTTCCCAGATGTTCATGTGAAGCTCATCCACCTTTCCAGCTGTTCCAACCGATCCTTGAAGACCTCGGCAGCTTTTTTGATTTCGCGGTCATCCTGGGTATGCAGTGCCTTTTCGAACTGTCCGATATAGGCAGCGATCACTTCCCGGCTCTCGCCCAGCGCCTCTTCGTACAGCCGCTCGCCCCTGGCCAGCAGCAGCCGGTTTTCCGCCCGGTCTCTCGGGTGAATTTTGATATCCTGAAGCTCCAGCAGCCGCGCCTCGATCTCTTCCTTCGTCATGCTGCCGGCGTTCTTCTCGATGACGGCGCGCTTCTTCTCGCCGGTCGCAACGCTGGTCACCTCGACCTCCAAAATCCCGTTAATGTCATAGGTATAACGGACGTCAATCTTCTGTTCGCCGGCAGGGGCCGGCGGCACCTTAATGTGGATCTCGCCGAGCTTGATGTTGTTCTCGACACGCCGGCTCTCACCCTGATAAATATCAACGGTTAGCCGCCGCTGATTGTCGTTTATCGTGCAGAGCCGTTCAATCCGGCTGACCGGTATTGGCGTGTTGCGCTCGATGATCGGGAAGAAATGCCCCGATGAGAATCCCCCTTTGCCCAGTTCCTGAACAATGCTTGTTCCCAGGGTATACGGGCACACGTCGGTAAGGATCATCTCGTTCAGCGCCTCATTCCGCTCCTTCAGCGCCGACTGGATGGCCGCGCCGACGGCAACCGTCTCATCCGGATTGATGTCGCTGTACGGCATGCGGCCGAACATGCGGCCGATGACGCTTTTAATAAGCGTCATTCGGGTGGCTCCTCCGATCAGGATCACCGCATCCAGATCGGACGGGGACAAGGACGCGTCTCGCAGCGCCCGCTCGATCGGCTGGCGCAGCCTCAGGAGCAGCGGATGGGCCAGTTTTTCAAATTCGTTACGGTCAAGCCGCACTTCATACCGGGTTCCATCGATCGTCAAAGCCATTTCAGCCGATGCCTCCCGTCCCAGGGCAAGCTTGCAGTTCTCCGCCTGTTTATGTATAGCCGATCTTGTTTTCGGGTCCAGCGACTCCCACTCCATTTGGTGCGTCTCCAGAAAATGCGTCACAAGCAGCTCCGTAAAGTCCTCACCGCCAAGGAAATTGTCCCCCGCGATAGACTTTACCTCCATGACTCCCTCGAACAGCTCCAGGATGGAGACGTCGAACGTTCCCCCGCCCAGGTCGAACACGAGAAACTGGGTTTCCGGCTGCTCCTGGTGCAGACCGTAGGCCACCGCCGCCGCGGTCGGCTCGCTGATCAGCCGCTCGACACGCAGTCCGGCGATTTCGGCGGCGTGCTTCGTCGCTTTGCGCTGGGCATCGTTGAAGTATGCCGGAACGCTGATCACCGCCTCCGTCACGGGTTCCCTCAGATAACTCTCGGCGTCCTCTTTCAAGGCCTTTAATATAAAGGACGACAGTTCCTCCGGTGTAAAGGAGTGAGGGCCAAGCTCGTACTTCTTCTCTGTTCCCATGAACCGTTTAAAAGTGGCAGCCGTCCGCTCCGGATGGGTAATCAAGCGCTCTTGGGCAATCCGGCCGACCACAATTTCGCCGTTTTCGTCCACGCTGACGATGGACGGTGTCAAGTGTTCTCCGAGCACGTTGGGAATGACCACCGCACGGTCCTGGGCCCAGCAGGCCACCAGGCTGTTAGTCGTTCCCAGATCGATTCCGATCACAGCCAATGAAATCCCCTCTTTCCTGTTGAATGTTGCCTATTCATTAGCGGGCCCGGGCCTTAGGCTCCAGGCCAATCTAGCAATCCGTTCTCTATTCTACCAGCAGCCCCCTCTTTAATCCAATAAATGGGCTGGCTTAAACAAGGCTTCCAAAATAGTTGCTGTACGGAACAAACGCCTTCAGCACCTCCTCGACCCGCTTGATCCGCTCCTCCAGCGATCCCCTTAATGGGATGTAAGGAATCCGGCGCTCCTTCAAATCGGCGATAATCTGCTTGTGGAACACATGCCGCTTCTGGTCCCCGCTGCGGTCCCACGTATCGTCATATGGGATATCGTCCTCGCACAGGAAAAAGAGATCGTATCTGCCGGCGTTCTCCAGCGCCAGCCGGGTCAGCAGCTCCGGAGCCCGGCCGTGATAATCCAGAGCGAACATATACGTCGTGATGGCGTTCGTGTCCACGAACAGATACCGGTTCGCCTCCATCAGCGCCTTCTCTTCGCGCTCGATATGCCCCGCTGCAATCTCGTCAAAAGCCTCGAAGCTGATCCGCCGGTCCACCTGATGCTCCGTCCAATAATCCCGGCCGTACTCGCTGGCATAAGTTGTGTTGTATTTGCCGGCCAGCGCCTCCGTCAGCGTTGACTTGCCGGTCGACATCGCTCCGACGAAGACCACCTTCGTAATGAGATCACGGTATACGATGTCACTTACAAATTGACGATGCTTATACGGGTCCTCCCGGATCATCGTCGCCGAAATCGGCACCACGCCCCTCGCCTCATCGACGCGGCGGTCTACGGCGCCAAGCGCCTTGCTCATGTGCTCGCCATAAAACTCGCTCGAATAAAAATGACTAACCTGCTCACCGTCAAGCAGCCCCAAAATATACTGCTCCTCCCGGATTTCATGCTCCCGGTCATCCGAATAGCCGTCCGGACCGTCCCACGCTTCGATCACCCTGACGCCCGGATATAGCTTCCGGATCCAGCCGGCGCGGATATGCAGCGGAATGGTCGTGACCGTCGTATCGTAAATGACTACGATCAGTTCATCCACTTCCTTCAGCGCCGTCTCCACCATGTATTGATGCCCTTTATGAAAAGGGGCGAATTTACCCAACGTCAGTCCCAGCTTTTTCATCGGTAAGCCTCCTTTGCCCCTTTGTTCCAAGTGTAATAACCGTATGCCGCATTGATGAGATACGCGCTCCACATGACGATCATGAGCAGCCCGTCAGGACTGCCGTCCAAGGTACGCAGCACCCACAGCAGCACGGTAAAAGCATTCAGCACGATATACACCAGCCATTGTTCCTTATAACGCCATACCATCAGGAAGGTTGCTACAACCGACAGCACGTTGGTGATCGCATCGATGTACGGCGAGTTCTGCGTCGGTATCAGCGACAGGAAAAAACCGATCATCACGCTGCCCAGCACGCAGGCCGCTCCGGTCCACAGAATCCCTCGAAGGTTCATGCGGCGCATCTCAAGCTTGCCGCCGTCCTGATGCTTCCGCCACAGGAAGAAGCCGACCACGTTCATTGGAACGAAGAACAGCAAATTCAGCAGCATCTCCCCGTAAATCCCGTTCGTATAAGCCAGGTACGCGTACCCGAACGTGTTGTACATCCCGAATACATAACTCATCAGGTTGCCCTTCGCCGCCAGCACCACGCACAGGACGCCGGTCAGAAACACGGTAAACCCGAACAGGCTATCCTTCATGATCGCCGTAAGTCCGACCGCAATTCCGCAAAATACGCCGAGCCATACCAGCTCGTAGGCGCTCCATCCTTTAAACCATTTTCCCATGTCCGTTCCCTCCAGCTGCTCCATTACGCCTTCACAGATCCCGTGACCGATGAGGGCAATGGCGAGATATCAATAATATCAATTTGATATTATCATTTTGTTGTTTACATCTTAGCAGGATGTTCTCCCGGAAGCAATGGTTTTTTGAAAAAAAACAAAAAAGGGCCCCGGGATACATCCCGGGACCCTTCCTCTGATCAGACCGGCTTATTGAGCGCTTCCGCCCCAGAGCTCGACTCTTTCCTTGATCAGTTCCGTATATTGTTTTTCGATTTCTTTAGCACCTGCAGCATCCAGCTCTTTCAGCATATTGTCATAAATGCTGTCGAACTGTTCCGGCTTCGCCAGGATGGCTTCCGGAATCCGCTTGCGGATAATATCCTGCGTTTTTTGATAGATAACATTATAATTGCCGTCCTGAGGAGTGGCCATGTTGTAGGCTGCGCCCCAAGGTTTGACAGGGAAGTCCTTTTCAGACGGGAACAGGTCTTTCCAGGTTGTTGCGCCATACGCTTTCAAGGTATCTTTCTCCGGCTGCGTATAGGAAGCTACGATTTGATCCGGGAAGTTCGTCGTGTAGTAGTTGCCGGATGGATCTTTCACGCCGTCGCCGTAGTGAGCGGAGAAGGTGGTGTACAGACCGATGCCGGACGTTTTCGTAAAGTTGGCGTTATCGTTGACTTTCTTGTCCTGTACGTCATCAGGAATAACGCGCTTGCCGTCCACCATGTTGTAGTGCTTGCCTTCGATCCCCCAGTTGAGCAGCACTTGGCCTTCGTCGGATGCAAGGAAGTCCAGGAACTTGATCAAGCGGACCGGATCCTTACATGCCGTTGTAATGCCTACGCCCCAACCAGCTACGAATCCGGTATCCTGGAAGGAATGGTCTTTGTATTCATTCGACAGTGTTACAGGGAAGTGAGCATAAGTGCGCTCCGCTTTGCCGGCGGTCTTGAGCGCATTCTCGGCGTCGGAATAGCCCCACTCTTGATCGATCAGACCCAGGACGCGGCCGCTGGCGATTTTGGATTTATATTGGTCGCTCTTTTGCACGAACGTATCCTTATCCAGCAGACCCACATTGTACATATGGTTCAGCCAGCGGAAGTATTCTTTCTCTTCCGGACGCTTGTAGTGCAGCTGAGCTTCGTTGGTTTCAGGGTTAATGAAGTATTCGCCGTCATCCGGAGCGCCTGTCGTCAAGAAGGCCGGGTTCGTTACGGTGATCATGATTCTCCAGTCATCCGCGTCCAGTGTCAGCGGAATCGTCGGCTTGCCGTCGATCGTCGGATGTTTGTCTTTATACTGCTGGAGAACGTTTTCAAAATCCTTAACGGTTTTTACTTCCGGATAGCCGAGCTCTTTCAGGACGGCATTCTGGATTTCAAATCCGCCGCCGGCGTCAAAATACTGCTGATCCACCGCCCCGTTCGTCGGAAGCACATAGATGGCTTTATCATCGTTGCTGTACGGCAGACGGTTCATGTACTTGCCGTATACCTTCTTGAGGTTCGGGCCGTACTTGTCGATCAAATCGGTCAGGTCGATCATCGCGCCGGCTTCCACCAGCTTGTCGACGTCCCCTTTGGCAAAGATAAAGTCAGGATATTCTCCGCTCGCAGCCATCAGGGATATTTTATCGGTGCCGGCGCCGGATACGGCATATTCCGCATTGATGGTCACGCCAGTTCTCTTCGTAATTTCTTTACCGATCTCATCCTGCATCTTGTTCCAGTTCGGGCTGGCGTCAGCGCCAAAGAACGAGAACGTGATAGGGCTCGTATCGTCAGCCTTCTCCTCCTGCGCCGCATTGGAAGACGAGCTGCCGGATTCGGCCGATTTGTCGCCCCCTGAGCTGCTGCAGCCTGCGGAAACGAGCAGCATACTGGCGAGGAGCAGCATTCCAAACTTCTTCTTTGTGTTTCCCTTCATGTGAATCATATCCCCCTTCATTACTAATGGAATTACTTCGTGCTGCATTCTAGAGCCGGCATTGCGTCAAACGTCGCATGGACGCTGGGCACTGCCGCATGTTGTGCCGAAACCTAGATGAATTGAATACGTTTACAAAACTCAGATAACTAAACTTCCTCACTTCACATCTCTGGTTTCTTGTTCGACTCCACCTCTTTGTTTAAAACGTTTTCGAAAACAGCCTGCAGGGAAAATGTGTAATGAAAGTGCTTTCATATTTGAATCATAAAAGATTTAAAAACAACTGTCAAGTCATTTTTATACATATATTTAAAATTAATTTTTGATGCATTTATGATCAATAATTCTCAGAAAAACGTTGATATAACAGTAAATAGACACCTTTATATTATATAAGGTATAAAGTTGAATAAAGTCACAAAAATACATAACAAATAGGACCTACTGCTATGAGCAGGCCCTATCTGATGAACTTATTGCTCTTTTTTAAAAATTCGGATTACTTCGCTTCGGTCGTTCCGCCCCACAACTCGACACGGTCCTTCACCAGCTCGGTGTATTGCTGTTCCATTTTTTCCGCACCGGCGGCATTCAGTTCCTTGATCATGTTGTCATAAACTGCGTCGAATTTGTCCGGCGTCGTCAGGATCGCTTCCGGAATGCGCTTGCGGATAATGTCCTGCGTTTTCTGGTACGTTACGGTGTAATCAGAACCTTCTTCAACCGAAATGTTGTATGCTGCTCCCCAAGGCTTAACCGGGAAATCCTTTTCCGATGGGAACAGGTCTTTCCAGGTCGTAGCGCCGTAAGCTTTCAGCGTTTCTTTCTCGGCTGGCGTGTAGCTGGCTACGATTTGATCCGGGAAGTTCGTCGTATAGTAGTTGCCGGATGGATCCTTCACACCGTCACCATAGTGAGCGGAGAAGATCGTGTACAGGCCGATGCCCGATGTTTTCGTAAAGTTGGAAGCGTCGTTGATTTTCTTATCTTGAATTTCTTGAGGAATGACGCGCTTGCCGTCCTCGACATTGTAGTGCTTGCCTTCGATACCCCAGTTGATCAATACTTGCCCTTCGTCGGAAGCGAGCCAATCCATGAATTTAATCGCCCGGACCGGATCTTTACAGTTGTTCGTGATGCCGATGCCCCATCCGGATGTAAAGCCTGTATCCTGGAAGGAGTGATCCTTATATTCTTCCGACAAGGTTACCGGCAGGTGAGCGTAAGTTCTTTCATCCTTGCCCGCAGATTTCAGTGCGTTCTCTGCGTCGGAATAACCCCATTCCTGGTCGATCAGGCCAAGCACGCGTCCGCTCGAAATTTTGGACTTGTACTGGTCGCTCTTCTGTACAAACGTTTCCTTATCCAGCAGGCCTTCGTTGTACATATGGTTCAGCCAGCGGAAGTACTCTTTTTCCTCCGGACGCTTGTAGTGCAGCTGAGCCTCATAGGTTTGCGGATTGATAAAATATTCGCCGTCGTCCGGTGCTCCTGTTGCGAGGAACGCAGGGTTGGTAACGGTGATCATGATTCTCCAGTCGTCCGCATCCAGCGTCAACGGAATGGTTGGCTGGCCGTCAATCGTCGGATGCTTCTCTTTATAAGCCTTTAGCACGTTCTCAAAATCCTTGACGGTTTTTACTTCCGGATAGCCCAGCTCTTTCAGCACGGCATTCTGGATTTCAAATCCGCCGCCGGCGTCAAAATACTGCTGGTTCACCGCCGCATTGGTCGGCAGCACATAGATGGCTTGGTCATCATTGCTGTACTTCAGACGGTCCATGTAGTCGCCATATACCTTCTTCAGGTTCGGCGCGTACTTGTCAATCAGATCGGTCAGGTCGAGCATTGCGCCGGCATCCACCAGCTTGTTAACGTCACCTTTAGCGAAAATAAGATCCGGATAGTCGCCGCTTGCGGCCATCAGGGAAATCTTATCCTGCCCTCCGCCGGATACGGCGAACTCCGCATTGATCGTAACGCCTGTCTTCGCAGTGATTTCCTTGCCGACTTCATCCTGCATTTTGTTCCAGTTTGGACTCGCATCCGCACCGAAAAAACTGAAGGTGATCGGCGATGTCGTATCGCCTGTATCTTTGGCCGCGGTATCCTCCTTGCCTCCGCCGCAGCCCGCAACCGCTAGCATTGATGCGATGATCAGAGAAATCGCGGTTACCTTGAACGCTTTCTTTGGCATTGCGTAAACCCTCCCCATGATGTCTAATCTTTTTCTTTATCTATTTTGTATAACAGGCTAGCCTGCTGATACCTCTATATAGGAATGTAACTTCTGAAAAAGCGGTATTTTACGATTTCACCGCGCCCAGCGTCATGCCGCTGACAAAATATTTCTGCAGGAACGGATAGACGATCAGGATCGGCACGGTCACGACGATGGTAATGGCCATCTTGATCGATTCCGGCGAAATCTGGGCCATTTGCTTGGCCATATCGTTCGCGTTGATCGCTCCGCCGCCCTGCTGCGTGCTCTGCAGCACCTTCATCAGCTCGTACTGCAGGGTAGTCCAGGTTGCGTTGCTGCCGTTATACAGGTACGTATCGAACCAGGAGTTCCACTGACCTACGGCAAGGAACAGCGCGATCGTCGCAAGAACCGGTTTACAGAGCGGCAGGATAATGCGCCAGTATACCGTAAAATCGTTGGCTCCGTCCAGCTTGGCCGATTCCTGAAGGGCATAAGGCAAGCCGTCGATAAAGGAACGGACGATAAATACGTTGAATGCACTAACGAGACCCGGCAGAACATATACCCAGAACGTGCCGATCAGGTTCAGGTCGCGCATCAGGATGTATCCCGGGATCAGGCCGCCGGAGAAGTACATCGTCATCGCCAGGAATGTCGATACGAACTTCCGGGCCTGAAAATCAGGCCGGCTGAGCGTATACGCCAGCATTGATGCGCTGAGCAGTCCCAGAACAGCACCGACGATCGTACGCAAAATGGAAATTTTCAAGCCTTGAAGCAAAGTGTCATAAGCAAATATCGTCTTATAGTTTTCAAATGTGAACGCACGCGGCCAGATGGTGATGCCTCCGCGCACCGTATCGATGGAATCGTTCAGCGATATGGCGAGCACGTTCAGAAACGGATACAGCGTAACGATCAGCACGATCGCCATGAAGATGATGTTGCATATATCGAAGATCTTATCGGATCTGGTCGCATTAAACGCTTTGTTTGGCATCTCGATTTCTCGCCTCCTACATAATGCTTTCTTTCGTAACCTTTTTGAAAATGCCGTTAGCCGTAAACAACAGGATGATGCTGACTACGGAGTTGAATATGCCGATGGCGGTACCGTATGAGAACCTGCCCATATTCAGACCGTAATTCAGTGCGTACAGATCGAGAACCTCCGAGTAATCCGTCACCAGGTTGTTGCCGAGCAGGAATTGTTTCTCGAAGCCAATGCTGATCAAGTGGCCAATCGACATAATCAGGAGAACCGAGATCGTCGAGCGGATGCCCGGCAGCGTAATGTGCCACATCTGTCTCCAGCGGCTCGCACCGTCGACGCGGGATGCTTCGTACAGCTCCGGGTCAATCCCTGTGATTGCTGCCAAATAGATGATCGTATTCCAGCCTGTTTCCTTCCAGACATCGGAACCGGTTACAATGTACCAGAACCAGTTGCCCTTCGCCATGAACTGTATAGGTTCGTCCGTGAGGTGGAGCGCCATCAAAATCTGGTTGACCGCACCGCCGTCAATTGAAAGCATTTTCGTAATAATGCCTGCCACAACGACCCAGGATACAAAGTGCGGCAGGTAAGAAACCGTCTGCACGAACCGCTTGAAGAACATGCCCCGCAGCTCATTAAGGAGAATCGCGAAGAAGATCGGAACCACGAATCCCAGAATGAGGCCCATGAAGCTCATCGCCAGCGTGTTCCGCAGCACCAGATAAAACCGGTCATCTTGGAACAGCTCTTGAAAATATTTAAATCCTACCCATTTTTGCTCGGAAAATGACCTTGCCGGTTTGTAGTTTTGAAAGGCCATCGTCCAGCCCCAAAGCGGCAGGTAACTGAACACGAACACCCAAATGACAAAAGGGAGCGACATTAAATATAAATATTTTTGCTGGAGCACCGCACTCCAGAAGCCACCCTTTCGTTTACGCTTTGGTGCTTTAGCAGTATCTTGACCGCTGCGGGGAATGGTGTTAGGTGTGAGCGCTTCCATTCAATAACCCCTCCTCTAATTGATACCTTCATCTTACTAAATGAAGCGCTTATAAAAATACCCATCGGATTTCACCTAAAATCATATAAAAATTAGATATAACGCTTTCATAGTCGAAATTTGACATGACTTTACACAAAAATCCCCCCAAAAATCTAATTTTCAGGGGGAATTTTCGCCTCGAAAACGTTTTTGAAAGACGGTATAACCAATCTCAATCCCGCAGGATCTTGAAAGTCAAGAGACTACTCGGAAGGCTCCTTTTTCCGGAATGACGACGGGGAGGCCCCGACGTATTTCTTGAATTTGCTGTGAAAATAGTCCACGTTTGCATACCCGACACAGGCCGCCACTTGATGCACCTTAAGTCCCTGGGATAACAGCTCCTTCGCGTGCTCAATCCGCACGTTGTCCAGGAACGCGTTGAAGTTTTCACCCGTATAGTTTTTGAACATTTTCCCCAGGTAAGCGCTGTTGTAATTAAACACCTGGGCCAGAAGCTCCAGCTTCAGGTTCTCCTTGTAGTTCCGGTGAATAAAATCGATCATCTGCTTCAGCACGGCATCCTTGCTCCCGCCGCCGATCCTCTCGATCAAGCTGCTTAAATGGGCGGCCGCCACCGCTTTCAGCTGCTCCCATGTCGGCTGGCGGAACGCCTCCGTAATGAAGAGCGGCGCATCCTGCAGCAGCGGATACAATGCCTGGTTCTGTCCCGACAGCTTGTTGATGGCCATGGTCAAAATATGGGCCACCGCCGACTTCACCGCCTGCTCGGCCTGCCCGAAACCGACAACCCGCTCCTCCAGCTCGTCAAAAAAGCGGCCGACCGCTTCCATGCTGCGGATGTCCAGCGCATAATACAGCATATCCGACAGTTCGATTTCTCCGGTTGGATCGAGCGGCGCTTTCTCCGGGTAAGCTTCTGCCATTAGGGTCAAATCCCCGGGCAGCATCAAACGCCCTTCATGGAACAGAAAACGATGGTGCAGCAGCTCGGCGGCCTCCGCATACGATTGTCCAATGAGCGAAATATCGGTGACCGCTCCCCCGGCGGCGGCAAACCATCCCTTGTTATCCGGCAGCAGCGCACCCCATTCCGCGTAATAGCGGGCAGCATCGTCTTCCCGGGACATGCCCCGGTCCCACAGCACGGCCGCAAACGGCCCCGCCGAAAACACAATGACACGCTCCGCACCTTCAAAATGGACCGACAGCTTTCGTCTTAAGGCGGCTAAAGGGGCATCGTCCGCCGATCCATGGATTTCGAGCAGGACGATCTGATACCTCGGCCAGTCCAGCCCCAGCTGCATGACCATCGCCGGATCCCGAAGCGCTTCTTCCTGCAGCAAAAAGGATTCAAGCAGGTGCTCACGGAAGACATGGTCCTCTTCCGCGGAACGGTGCGATTGCTTCTCCCGGGTCAGAATCGCGCCGATCCGCTGCAGTTCCTCCCCGAGCTCCTCCTCATCCAACGGCTTCAGCAGGTATCCGTTCACGCCGTAACCGATCGCCCGCTTGGCATAGTCAAAATCGGCATATCCGCTCAAAATTAGAAAATGCGTCGAGATCATGGCGGCCCGGGCCTCTTCAATGACGTCGAGACCGGTCATGCCCGGCATGCGGATATCGATGATAGTCAGATCGGGCTTCAGCTCTTTGATTTTATCCAGCCCATCCCTGCCGTTGGCCGCCGTATCCACCACCGTAAACCCGAAGCTCTCCCAGTCGATGATCGTCTTGAGGCCTTCGCGGATCATCGGTTCGTCATCCACAATCAAAACGTTAAACATGCATTTCTCCCCCTGTTGGTATCATGAATTCCATCTTGGTTCCCTGTCCCGGGATACTCGTAATATGCAGGCCGAAGTCGTCTCCATATGTCAGCTTAATTCGCTGATGGATGTTCCGCAAGCCGATGCGGTTGCCTTCCTCCTCTTCCGCATCCAGCGTCGCCAGAACCAATTGCCTGCGTTCCTCCGACATGCCGGCCCCGTTATCGATAACCTCGACATGCAGCATGTCTTCCTTCATCGAGCAGCGGACCCGCAGCATCCCGTCCACTTCCTTGCCTTCCAGGCCATGGATAATCGCATTCTCCACCAGCGGCTGAATGATCAGCGGCGGCAGCAGCACCCGTTCGGTCTCCGGCTCGACAATCAGCTCGTAGTTCAACCGATCCTCATACCGGAATTTCTGGATTTCCAAGTACGCGCGGACAATGTCCATTTCCTCTTTCAGCGTTTTTTTCACACTGCCGACTTCGAGGTTTTTGCGCATCAGCTTGCCCAGCAGCCGCACGATGTTGGCGATTTCCTTCTCCCCGTTCAGATGAGCCTTCATCCGGATCGATTCCAGGGCATTGAACAAAAAGTGCGGATTGATCTGGCTGGCCATCATTTTGAGCTTGATTTCTTTTTGCGCAACCTCAAGCTTGGTGTTCTTCTCATTGCTCTCATACACCTGGTTCAGCAGGTCGTTGATGCTTCGGACCATATAGTTGAACTGGCGGGAGAGCTGCCCGATTTCGTCATTGCCGTCCAGAAAGGAGATCGTATCGAAGTTCCCCCGGGCGACCTTGTTCAGCTGTCTGCTCAAATGCAGAAGCCGGTTGGTCGTCAGCTTGGATACGACGAATATTAGCGTAAGCGCCAGGATCAGCACGCCGATCACCAGCGCCATGCCGATCCATCCGACCTTTTTGGCGTCCTGGACAATGCCCTGGGTCGAAAAGACCGACACGACGCTGAGGCCGTTCAAGCTCGTCTGCGGCGTCAGCTTGTCCACGATAATGTTGGAGGAGACCCCGTTGACGCGCCGGCTGATCGTCTGTTCCTGTCCTTGATGCATATCGATGTTCAAATCCAGCTGTTTCAGGGTTTTGCCGACGTTCTGCGGATTTTTGGCGGCCACAATGTATCCGCTGTCATCCGCAATGAGCGTGTTGAACATTTCCTTGCTCAGGATCGAGTTCAGCATGCTCTGGTTGAGCGTAATGACCAGCACTCCCGGGGTTCGGTAATCCTTGAACTTGATCCGGCGCACCAGGCTCAGCTTCTTTTCGGTGCCGATGTCGCTGCCCTCCATAAAAAACCAGCCGATCCGCGGGTTGTTCATGGCCGTTTGGAACCATTCTTCCCCCTCAATCTTGGCGGTAACGTTAATAAACTGGGTGTTGTTGATCATCGTCCTGTTGTAATGGTAGAAGCGGACGTTGCTGATTTCGTTATATAGCCGCGGAAGCTCTTCAAAATCGTTGTATTTCGAATAGGCCTGCACCATTTGCAGAATGGTCGTGTAATTTGTATTGACCAGGTCCTTCAGGTTATCGTCCAAGTACAGCTTGTTGGAAATCGAGATCGGCACGGACAGCATGGTGGACAGCTGGCTTTTGATTTTATCCACATCGTTGGCTGTCTGCTCTATCGCATTGTCCAGTGCATCCTGTCTGAAATAGGCGGTAATGATGCCCCCCACGATCAGTACGGGGATCATGACGACGAACAGGTAGGAAAAGATCAATTTATTCCGGATCCTCATGTTGTTGGTTGCTTGCACAAAGTACTTCCACATGGTAACGCAGTCACCGCCCGCAAAAATATAAAACGCTTTCGTAAATAGGAAACCTTAGACTCATGCTCTTATATTCTAACATAAATCGACATGAAGACTGCATTAATTTCCGGGCTGCTGGGATTTGCCAACAACCTGATCCGGGACAGAATCCGGACTTTCGGCCGGCCATGTCAGTTCATACTTGAGGTGCTGCTGAATATATTGAAATATAGTCCCGATATCATATTTTATTCTTCCGCAGAAGGAAGGAGCAATGAACGAATGAGCGACGAGATCAAACAGCTGGAATACGCCATTAGTGAAATTATGGAGATCGCTGACGGCTTCGGCCTGGATTATTATCCGATGCGTTATGAAATTTGTCCGGCGGACATTATTTACACCTTCGGTGCTTACGGGATGCCTACCCGTTTTTCACACTGGAGCTTCGGCAAGACGTTCAACAAAATGAAAATGCAGTACGACTTCGGCCTGAGCAAAATCTATGAACTGGTCATCAACTCCAATCCGTGCTACGCCTTTCTGCTCGACGGCAACTCCCTGATCCAGAACAAGCTCATCGTGGCCCACGTCCTGGCGCACTGCGACTTTTTCAAAAACAACTACCGGTTTTCCGCCACCAACCGCAACATGGTCGAGAGCATGTCGGCCACCGCGGAGCGGATCAGCCAATACGAACTCGAGCACGGCACCGAAGTCGTGGAGCGCTTTATCGATGCCGTGCTGGCCGTCCAGGAGCATGTCGACCCGCAGCTGATCAAGCCGCAGCACCTGGATAAGCAGCGCTATATGGAAATGAAGCTGAAAGCGCAAAAAGAGTCCGGCAAAATCCAGACCCAGCCCGGCGAATACGACGACTTGTGGAACCTCGATCACAAGCCGGAGCCTGAGTCCCAGGAAAGTGCGGCCAACCGCAAATTCCCGCCTGAACCGGAAAAGGACATCGTCTGGTTCATCCAGGAATTTTCCGAAGTGCTGGAGGACTGGCAGCGCGACATTATGACGATGCTCCGCGACGAAATGCTCTATTTCTGGCCGCAGATGGAGACCAAAATCATGAACGAAGGCTGGGCTTCGTACTGGCATCAGCGGATCATCCGCGAGCTGGACCTGACGAGCGACGAGACGATCGAATTCGCCAAGCTCAACTCTTCCGTCGTGCAGCCGTCCCGGCACAGCCTGAATCCCTACTATTTAGGGCTGAAAATCTTCGAGGACATCGAGCGCCGCTGGGACCATCCGACCAAGGAGGAAATCGAATTCGGCGGCCGCAAACCCGGGCAGGGCCGTGAGAAAATTTTCGAGGTGCGCGAATTCGATTCGGACATTTCCTTTATCCGCAACTACATGACGAAGCAGTTGACCGAGGATCTGGACCTGTACGTCTTTGAGAAGAAGGGTCCCGAGTGGAAAATCACCGATAAAAGCTGGGAAAACATCCGCGACCAGCTCGTCTTCGCCCGAGTCAACGGCGGCAGCCCTTACCTCGTCGTCGAGGACGGCGATTACCTGCGGACCGGCGAGATGGTGATCAAGCATATGTACGAGGGCATCGAGCTCGACCTGAAGTACATGGAGCGCACGCTGCCTTACGTGTACCAGCTGTGGGGCCGCGCCGTGCATCTGGAGACCATCGTCGAGGACAAAAAGGTAATGTTCTCCTACGACGGCAAAAAGCTGCATCGGCGGTTCGTGTGAGGGAGGTTCTAAGCCGCTCATTGGAGCAGATCATGTAAATGTTGAGCTTCGATGACCGCTACGATGCCGGATCGTTCTTCCGATCGCTGTTGCCCCCAGATTTCCCGAATCGGTAACATGCCAAAGTAGAAATCCGGGGACAAAGGCGACCGCTGACCGCTTCTCCAGAACGATTCCGTCCTCTCCGCTGACCACTGTATCTCTAAGCCGCTCTTAGGAGCAGATCTTGTAAGTCCATACGTTGAGCCTTGTAGCGGCTCATTGGAGCAGATCTTGTAGATGTTGAGCTTCGTTGACCGCTCCGATGCCGGATCGTTCTTCCGATCGCTGTTGCCCCCAGATTTCCCGATCGGTAACATGCCAAGGTGGAAATCCGGGGACAAAGGCGACCGCTGACCGCTTCTCCAGAACGATTCCGTCCTCTCCGCTGGTGCGTGCAAATCCGATACGTGTAATTAACATCAAATACCTCTGGACCAAAAGAAATCTTTACGCAAAAACCTCCCGAGCGACATGGTTAACCCTATGCACGCTTGAGAGGTTTTTGGTTTGGTAAGGAATAGCCCGAACAACTGACAACTCAATCACTATATCGTCCGCTACATAAAATCCATGCTTCCTAGATGAGCTATGCAACATGCAGACGCCTAGCTCTCTGCCACCAAGTATTACTCCCTCCCACTAATGACCTTCATTCCTCCCTATCAAAATGTAGCTTCTGACCTCCCAGCTTTTTTAGGCTTCATCGTGATACCAAAAATGATAAAGGCCACATAAATGACGATTGCAACCGAGTCAATTAACGTATCCGTAAGGGACGAAGCGTCTTGAAATGCGGTTACGCTAAGAATGACCATCAGCCGTACGCTCAGAAGCGACACGATCATCCAAGCGGCAAACTGGACCTTCGATCGATCGCTTTGGAATGACATCCAAATAAACATGACTCCGAAAACCAGATTTTCCGCCGTAATGATGTGCCAAACATACATGAATACCGTCCGTGTCCCCATCGTGATCGCACCTACCTGGAGCTCCGGAAGAACAGCGGATTGCCCGTTCCATGCGTGCGTAGCGGCAAACAGTACTGCAAAAATGCCTGCGATCAGGTAATAAAAATTGCTAACCTTGATGATCATCACATCCCTCCTCGAAAATTTCCGTTTCCTTCTTACGGATACCCTGATAAATTTCGCGTACGATCTCCGCCAGCCGCTGGTCTTTTTCTGGATTGAAGTCTCTTAATGTATCGGCAGCTACGTCGAGCAGCTGACTGACCTTCTGAAGATGATCAATCTTTTTGCGTGTCTCGGCATTCTTGGCATCGAGGAACGCAGCAACCTCTTGGCAGTAAGCAGGGTCCACCTTCTCCATCCTGTGGAACCCAAACTTCCCCTTGATTTCGTCAAGAGAAAAGTCCGCATACTGCATAATTTGAATGTTCATCAAGTCGATGAGGTCGTTCCTCGAGTACCTGCGGTACCGATTGTTTTCCCGCGTCGGCGAGACAATTCCGAGACGGTCATAATAGCGGAGTGTATCCTTCGGGATCCCAAGCATTCGTGAAGCTTCTTGTATAGAATATAGTTTTTCCATGAATTCACAATAACATTGGAGCAGACTCCAAGGTCAAGTCGGTTTTTACATTTTTTTGACTGAACTCCGGGGCTCGCTAACTATACAAAAAAGCCACCACATTGAGTGGTGACTTATTTTCTAAATATGACCGCCATCGCCTCGCACGTTCCAAGTTTCCCCTGCTAACATGCCCGGTACAAAGCACTGTCCCTTGCCTGCCCCCGTCCTTGCGGTGCTGCACAGTCACCGCAAGGACCTTACTCCCCCACTCGCCGCTGGCAGCAGCGGAGCGGGCGGAATCATGCCGGAGAAGCGGCAGCGGTCGCCTTTGTCCCCGAACTTTTACCTTCGATTCCATTCCCAAAAAATTCGGGGGCAACAGCGATCGGAGGCATGATCCGCACGCGGAGCGGGCTTCCCCGCACACATGCGCTCATCCGTCGAACGCTCTATTCGCGCAACCAGCAGCGCCAACGCTCTGCTTCTAAGCATTAGCCCGCGCTCGCCGTCGCCCGCACGAAGCCTGCCCAGCAGCACGCACAGCACGCGCCAGCCGAACGCTTTGCATCGAAGCACAGCCCGCTCCCACTCCCGTCCTTGCGGTGCTGCACAGCCACCGCAAGGACCTTACTCCCCCACTCGCCGCTGGCAGCAGCGGAGCGGGCGGAATCATGCCGGAGAAGCGGCAGCGGTCGCCTTTGTCCCCGAATTTTTACCTTCGATTCCATTCCCGAAAAATTTCGGGGGCAACAGCGATCGGAGGCATGATCCGCACGCGGAGCGGGCTTCCCCGCACACATGCGCTCATCCGTCGAGCGCTCAGAACGCGCAACCTGCAGCGCCAACGCTCTGCTTCGAAGCACAGCCCGCGCTCACCGTCGCCCGCACGAAGCCTGCTCAGCTTCACGCATAACACGCGCCAGCCGAACGCTCTGCACAGCCCTACGCCATGCCCCGTCCTTGCGGTGCTGCACAGCCACCGCAAGGACCTTACTCCCCCACTCGCCGCAAGCAGCAGCGGAGCGGGCGGAATCATGCCGGAGAAGCGGCAGCGGTCGCCTTTGTCCCCGAATTTTCACCTTCGATTCCATTCCCGAAAAATTCGGGGGCAACAGCGATCGGAGGCATGATCCGCACGCGCAGCGGGCTTCCCCGCACACATGCGCTCATCCGTCGAACGCTCTATACGCGCAACCTGCTCCGAAGCGCCAACACTCTGCACCGGAGCATCGCCCTACGCCATTCCGCGCACAAAGCAGCTCCGCCGCTGACCGCGGCGATCACTTCAGATGGACCACATACGTCACATTGTTCGACTTCTCGCCTTCATACACGGTCTGGTACACCATCAGCGACTTGCCGTCCGGGCTCCAGACGGCCGGGGAGTCATAGGCCTGGATCTCCGTGGACAGCGGCGTCGTTTTGCCGCTTCCCTTGTCGAACACGTACATGCCTTTCATGCCCTGCTCGCCCTCGGTATACACCGAGAAGGCGATCTTGCTGCCGTCCGGCGACCAGCTCGGCCGGCCGAGGAGCGTTCCTTTGGCCACGGTTCCCAGCTTCTTGCCGCTGGCATCGATGAGCTGAAGCTCGGCGTCCTTTGTCGTGTTCCACTCGCGTTTCTCCAGGGCGATCGCGCTGCCGTCCGGCGACAGGCTGAATGTGACGACGCCTTCCTGGATCGTCTTGGCCTCAGGCGCCGATGCCGTAAACGACTTCAGCACGGTGTAGCCTTCGTGTACGCCCAAATAGTAATAACGGTCGCCCGCTTTGCTCGCCATGCGCGGCACGTTGTCGGACAGCTCCGGATCCGAGAATTGGACCGGGGTCCGTTTGCCCTGCAGGTCGATCAATTGAAGCTTGCTGTCATCCGTGCTCACGAGGATATGCTGTGGATCGGCCCAGAACATATCGGACAGCATGGAGAATGCGCCCGTTTTCGTTACGGTTCCGGAAGCCGCATCCAGGAGATAGCCCCCGATATCATACTTGTCTTTCGGGTTGCCCCCCGTAAAAAAGACATGCTCCCCGTCCGGCGACGCGGCGGCCAGATATTGACCGGCCGTGGCCGGATTTTCCGTCAACTTGCGTTCGATATTGGAGGCAAAGTCATGGATCATCAGCACATGATTTCGTTCCACGATGGCTTCGTGGTCCGACAGCCAGGTCCGGCCGTACACGTCTTTAAGCTTTTCGATTTGCTCCACCTGGATTTCTCCGGTATTTTTCCGGCCTTCGGCAGCCGTATCTATAACGGTGATCTGCTTGCCCGGCTTGTCGATGACCTCCCGGCTTGCATTGCTCTGCGGCGAACCGCAGCCCGCCAAAAGCGCACCTGCCATCATCAAGCCGATCACTGGAGGAAGTAGTTTATGTCGTTTCATCATGAGCTTCATCCCTTCCTGATTTCTTACCCCCATCCTACACGCCAATGATATCCGGCATACGTCGAAATGTTTCCAAGTTGTAAACTTTTATTGAAAAAAGCATCAGCTAAAGCACAGTTCATTCCCTTTGGAAAAACATAGGCTATACCTTCCTAATTCTCCCGGCCGGCGTGCCGCGGAAACGAAACGGTAAATTCGGTCTCCTCCGCATCCGAACGGACGAGTTCAAGCCGGCCCCCCTGCTTCTCCGCGAGCTGGGACGCCAGCGGCAGGCCCAGGCCGGTTCCGCCGGTAGAGCGGGCGCGGTCTTGGTGCAGCGTGGAGAACGGCTCGAACAGATGCGCCCACCATTCCCGCGGGATGGTTCGCCCCGTGTTGCGGACCGATACGCTCACTTCGTCTTCCGAAGCCCGGCTTTGAATGACAATCCGGCCGCCGGGCCGATTGTATTTGATCGCATTATCCAGCAGATTCATAAAAATATGAATGAAATGGTCCCGGTCCCCCCACACCCGGGCAGGTACGAGGTCGGTCTGTATCGTTAAATCGTATTTGGTGGCCTTGGCGCTGATCCGGGATACGACATCCTGCAGCAGATCCGCAAGCTCCACTTCTTCCGCCTGGGATTCAAAATCGTACTTCTCCAGCAGCGACAAGCGCAGCACGTCCTCGACCAATTGATACAACCGCTCGGACTCTTTGGCAATCGCACTGCGCGCTTCCTCGATCAGCTGCGGATCGTCACCATACATGCCCAGCAAATCCGTATAGGCCTGGATCGACGTCAACGGTGTTTTAAACTCGTGGCTCACGTTATTGATAAACTGCTTCTGCTGCTGCTCGAGCGCCTGCAGCTTCTCCACGGCCAATTGCAGATGGTGCTTTTCCTCCTGGAGCGCAGCCATATGCCCTTTGATGTCACGGCTCATATGCAGAATGCCGGTTCCGAGCTGCCCGAGCTCGTCTTTCCGCCGCAGCGGGGACCGCTCCGGATACTCCCCGCGGGAGATTCGGTCCGCCTCCGCCTTCAGCTTCACGATATCCCTGACCTGACGGTATACATAAATAAATCCCAGAATAAAGCTCAGCAGCAATACGATGCCGCCTGTCCAAACCAGCCGATACGCCATCCGGTTATAAAATTCATGCTGCGCCTTCAGCGACGTATGGAGCTGGACAACTCCCAGCATGCCGTCAGGCCCCTGCATCGGCGCAAGATAGATCAGGGAATCCGCTTCGGTAATGTAGGCGATTTTACCTTTCAGCGCATAAGACAGGGCATCTCCGACATCCGGTTTTTCGGCCAGCGGCAGGGAATTGCCCACCTCTTGGCCCTTCGCGTCGTACAGGATCACCCGCATGTTGGTGGAAATACCAAGGTCCACGGCCAGCTCCTGCCCCTGTTTTCCCATAAAATCCACCGGTTTCAGCCGTTCGCCCGTCAAATAATCCTGCTTGACCCTCATTTCGGCTACGTCGGCCTGCCGCTGCAGGCTCTCTTCCATCTGCTCGCGCTGATTGGTCCTGATTCCGCTGAGTACAAGCCAGCTGAGCACGCCGGTCGTAAACACCAGCAGCACTGCCAGGAACAGCGGAAACTTCCATCTCAGGCCGAGGCTCATGTGCCCTCCTCCAGCGCCTTATAGCCGATCCCGTATACCGTCTGCAGCATATAGTGGGCGTCGCCCAGCTTTTTCCGCAGCCGCTGGATATGAATGTCCACCGTTCGGGTGCCCCCTGCATACTCCATGCCCCATACGAGATCCAGCAGATCCTCGCGGGTGTACACCCGCCCGGGGTGAAACACGAGCAGCGACAGCAGATCGAATTCCTTCGGCGTCAGCTCCAGCAGCCGGCCGCTGAGTTCTGCTGTGCGTTTGGCGGCATGAACGGTCAGCTGTCCAAGCACGGCCTTTTTCCAGTCCGGCGCAGGTGCGGGTTCTTCGACTTTATCCAGCCGGCGGACGATCGATTTCACCCGTGCGACCAGCTCGCGGATATCGAACGGTTTGGTCATAAAATCGTCGGCCCCAAGCTCCAGCCCCAGAACCTTGTCGACGATATCGTTTTTAACGGTCAGCATCAATATGCCGAGTCCTTTGCGGTTTTCCAGCCGGCGCAGCACCTCATAGCCGTTTGCCTTGGGCATCATGACGTCCAGCACCAGCATATCCGGGCGGAAGGCATCCGCCTGCTGCAGCGCCTCCTCACCGTCCGCGGCCGTTTCAACGACGAACCCCTCCCGTTTGAGCGCATAGGAAATCGCACTGCGGATGCTCGGCTCATCGTCGGCCACCAGCACTCTTTTTTCCTCCATCGACTATCACGTCACTTTCATCCATTAATATAAGCGGTGCCTGATTTTCTATCATTATAAGATATTGTGCACCATTCACAACATTTCTTGACCTAAGCACCTGTCCTTTGTAACACGCGGAAATGAAACGCAATCATAAATGACCAGACAGGACGCAAAAAGGGACATGCCTGCCCGGCACATCCCTTCCTCCTATTTAACGCGATTGATCTTCAGAAACCTTCACTTTGCCGGTCGATTGGCGGATTACCAGGCTGGCCGGCTCCATAATTTCCGGCGGCGAGTATTCCGGATTTTCGATCATGGAGATCAGATGCTCAATCGACCTTGCGCCGATATTGTGTATGTTCTGGTTCACGGTCGTCAGGCTAGGCTTAAACACCTTGGCCTCAAAAATGTTGTCAAACCCGACAACCGAAATATCCCCGGGAACGGAGAATCCCCATGCTTCAATTTCATGAATCGCCCCCATCGCAGCCATATCCGAAGTACACACGACAGCCGTCGGGGGAGACTGAAGATGAAGAAGCTTCCTCATGGCGACCATGCCGCCTTCAAAAGAATAATCACACACTTCCAGATACTTGTCCCTGTATTCGATGGAACAGTGGGCAAGGCCCTGCTTGTATCCCTGAAGCCGCCGCTCGGCTACCGTATGGCCGAGGGTACCGGCGATATAGGCGATATCCCGGTGACCCAGCCCATACAGATGGGAGACGGCCATATGAACGCCGTTCACGTTATCCGACGTAATATTTCCGACCCGGTTTCCCATGACGTCCGTATCCACAAACATGGTAGGAATATCGGAGCGGATCAACTCGCCGATAATCCGGTGGTCCCGTTCCACGCCGAAGATGACGACCCCATCCAGGTTTCTGCTCTCACAGTGGTCGATAAAAGAATAACTTTCGTCGTTCAGCCGGGCAGAGAGGCGCATGAGGTCATAGCCGCTGTTCTCCAGCGCCGTTTTGATGCCTTCCAGCAGCTCGGCCACATAAGGGTTCGTAAAGGGAATGTTGATCAGCACCCCCACGGTCCATGATCTCCCGGTGACGAGTCCGCGTGCAATGGCATTGGGCCGGTAACGAAGAAGCTCAATCGCCGATTTGACTTTTTTCCTTGTTTTATCGCTGACGTCCGGATAATGGTTAATGACTTTGGAAACGGTTGCGACAGATACTCCAGCCTCTTTCGCCACATCATGAATGGAAGCCACTATACAATCACCTCAAATACAAATCAGTTGCCGATCAATTCAAAAATTTACGATTTCGAATATTCATGATGACGAATCTATTATACCTGAATGGCGAATGATGAGGTACTGGAACAAATGAAGCTTCCTTGACGCTCCTCGTCGGCGTTTACTGGTGATTCTGAATCTCCGCCAGATCCAGCGTCAGCTTCTCGATCGTCTTCACGAAAGCGGCCAGCTCCTGGGAGCTCTCCGCCTGTGCCCGGGCATGGACCGATGTCTGCCGGGTTTCCTGCTGTACGCTCTCCAGCCGGACCATGATGCCCGATACTTTATCCTGGATCGTCTCCAGCGCTTCCCGCGAATGGGCTGCGAGCTTGCGAACCTCTCCGGCAACGACGGCAAAGCCTCTGCCGGAATCCCCGGCATGCGCCGCCTCGATCGCCGCGTTCAGTCCGAGCAGATGCGTCTGGTCGGCGATGCCCTTGATCAAGCCGCCCATGTTCTCGATTTGGGTGACATCCTCCTGCAGCTCGTCCATCAGCGAATGGGCCAGGTCCTGGGAAGCCGCGGTCACTTTCGCGGTCTCGGCGATTTGGCCGGCACTCTCGTTCAGCTCGGCAATCATGCCGGTCAGCTGCTGAACGACTTCGGTTACCGCCCGGAGCACCTGCTCCCGCTCGTCGGCAAGCTCTTGGATCTTTTCCTTTTCCTTCATATCATAAGCTTCCAGAACCAATTGTGAATCGAGGTTGAACATCTTGGTCAGGGGATGGATCACCTCGATCCAGCGGTCCGGAATGGCCTTCTTGAACAGCTCAACAGCGATGTCCAAATAAACCATGTAGCTGCCGAGATAATAATCCGTATTTAAGCCAACGCGCGAATGCACCAGTCCGATGGCGATTCTTTTCTCCAGAAACGGCTCGTCAATGACACCTTCGGCCAGCGACATCCAGTATTCCCGCTGGGTCGTCTTCAGCCTGTCGATCGTCGTTTTCCGTTCAATGATGCGCATGAGCTCCGGCTCCGAAGTGATATGCCAATAAAAATGGTCAACGACTTCATCGACCACCTTGCTGAATACGGGCTGGTGCGTCCGCAGAATCTCCAAATCCTTTTCCGTCAGTCCAATAAATTTCAGCTGCTTATGCCGCGCTTCCGATACTTGAATCATGTAGAATGGCTCCTTTAGAATTTCCCTGATTATACCAATTTTAAACAATCTAACTTTGTCTATTATAGTCTATATCGACGACTAAACAACTAAAATATAGTGCATCCGGCTTATATTTTTAGTACGGCTTTACGAATGAATTGGTATAGCTCGCGGTCCATTCCAAAACGGAGAGCCTGATCGGAGTGTTCCCGGTAATAGCTTTCCGCCGACCGGCTTAACAGATCATAATCACCCGCTGCATCCTGAAAACAGCTCTTCCATCGTCTTGCTAGGGCTAATACGGTGGGATGGTGCTCCGGCGTTCCTTTCTCCATTTCGGAGCGGAACCTGGAAATCAGCCTCCGGAATTCCTCCTCCTTCTCCCTCATTTGTTCTAAATTCATAGAAGTATAATTCTGCTGGATGTTTCTTGCCATCTCCCGGCTAAAATGCTGGCTCCTGCTCATATTGATCAATTGCACGACTTCGATGAACCGGGTGGAGTCAACCGGCTGTCCGAGCTGCATTAAGCTGTAAATATTGTTTAGACGATCCCTTACATCCAGCTGCATTTGAATATGTTCATTGATGCGCGCAAGCTGGTGTTCCAGCAAATGTAACGGATTAAATTCCGGATCAGTGACCGACCGCTTCACTTCTTCCAGCGAAATTCCCAATTGTTTAAGTAAAATGATATGGTGAAGCCGCTGCAGATCGTCCTCTACGTACAAGCGGTGCCCTTTTTCCGACGTGAGTGTTGGATGCAATAAGCCGATCTCGTCATAATGATGGAGCGTCCTGACGGTTAGGCCGGTTAATTTGGCGATTTCTCCAACTTTCCAGGTTTTCATCGTTCTGTTCCTTTCTGTTGGCTTGATAAGGGTTATGGGATCGTTCTTCTCCCTTGAAATATGTCGAGCAAGCTCTGAATCTCGATGGGACTAAATCCATATTTCTCCCCACAGTGGCTGCAGACCACTTCTGCCGGCTCCGCCTGCAGGACGAGGCTGGCCAGCTCCTCCCGCTCAAGGCCCAGCAGCAGATTGCTAAGCATTTCCTTTGAACATTCACAATACCACTGCAGCGGCTTGGTTTCCAGAATCGCCCACCCTCCCGGCGGGCACAGAAGCAGCTCATGATGTGCCTGATCTTTTTGATGGCGGCTCAGCATAAAATCGCTCCCATCCACCATTTCCTTTACTTGCTGCATCAAACCCGGATTTCCACCTGGGAGCAGTTGGGCCAATATTCCTCTGGATGACGATACCCGCTGCTTCTCATGGTCGATACAAAGGTTTAAGGTAACCCACGTCAATGTTTGTTCGCTTTGGCCATAATAATGAGAAATATCATCCGTGATATTGGCGTAAGGCATATCCGTAATTCCTGTAAACATCCGATTCGCTCCCGTTTCCTGCACCACTTGGATGTTGCCCCTGCTCCCAATGATCTGCCCGAGCGATAAGCCCTCCGATGGCAGTTGAAACCACTCTTCACTGAGATATCCCCGAACATTACCGGAAGCGTCAGCATCCGCAAATATGTTTACGCCGGGGCTGCTTGTCTTGATTTTCAGGCTCATCTGCTGTGGTTCTTTTAAAATACCCGCAATCAGCCCCGCCACCGATACCGTTCTGCCTAATGCCTCTTTCAACACCGGGCCCATTGTTCTTCTATTAAAGATTTGTTGGAGCAAATGGGTATTATCCATAAAAATGATACGGACTTTTCCGTCAAACGCAATCGATTTTGCAATCCAGCTGCTCTTCATTTTCTACATTCCTTTCCGCGATTCCAGTATCCCCACATTTTACTTCCTAACGTTACGTGAGGTTCAAGACCCGAAAAAGAAAAAAGCAGAAAAAAATGGCCCCCGATATAAATCAGGAGCCATGTTGGACACTGGAATTTATACGGTTTCTGCTGATTACCGGTTCAACAAGCTTCCCACATAGCGCAGCAGCTCGTTCGCGCATACCGGGCAGTAGCCGTGCTCGTCGATCAGCCGTTTGCTTACTTCGTTAATCCGCTTAAGCTGGGCGGCATCCGGCGTTTTGGTCGACGTCGTTATTTTTACGATATCCTTGAGGTCTGTAAACAGCTTCTTCTCGATCGCTTCGCGCAGACGGTCATGGTTATGGTATTCGAACTTTTTGCCCTTGCGGGAATAAGACGAAATCCGGATGAGGATTTCTTCACGGAACGCTTTTTTGGCATTTTCGGAGACGCCGATCTGCTCCTCGATGGAACGCATCAGCCTTTCGTCCGGATTCATCTCTTCGTCGGTGAGCGGGTCGCGGATCTTCGTCCAGTTGCAGAACGCCTCGATGTTGTCGAGGTAATTCTCAAACAGCGTTTTGGCCGACTCCTCAAAGGAATAAACAAAGGCCTTCTGCACTTCTTTTTTCGCCAGCTCGTCGTATTCTTTCCGGGCCACCGCGATGAAGTTCAGATAACGCTCCCGTTCGTCCTTCGTAATGGAGGCGTGCTGGTCAAGCCCGTCTTTGATGGCCCGCAGCACATCCAGCGCGTTAATGCATTGAAGGTCCTGCTTAATCAAAGCACTGGAAATCCGGTTGATGACATACCGCGGATCGACGCCGGACATGCCTTCTTCCAAATATTCAGACTGCATTTCCTTCAAATCGGCTTCTTTATACCCTTCAATCTCTTCGCCATCGTACATTCTCATCTTTTTGACGAGGTCCATTCCCTGCTTCTTCGTCTCCTTGAGACGGGTCAGAATGGAGAAAATCGCGGCGGAACGCAGCGCATGCGGCGCAATATGGATATGCTTCATGTCGCTTTGCGAAATGAGCTTGCCGTAAATCTTTTCTTCATCCGATACCTTCAGGTTATAAGGAATCGGCATGACGATCATCCGGGACTGCAGCGCTTCGTTTTTCTTGTTGGCGATAAAGGCCTTGTACTCCGATTCGTTCGTGTGGGCAACGATGAGCTCGTCGGCGGAAATAAGCGCGAACCGCCCTGCCTTGAAATTGCCTTCCTGTGTGAGCGAGAGCAGGTTCCACAGAAACTTCTCGTCGCATTTGAGCATTTCCTGAAATTCCATCAGGCCGCGGTTGGCCTTGTTCAGCTCTCCATCGAAACGGTAGGCGCGGGGGTCCGATTCCGAACCGTATTCCGTAATGGTAGAAAAGTCGATGCTGCCGGTCAGGTCGGCGATGTCCTGGGATTTCGGATCTGAAGGGCTGAATGTACCGATACCGACACGGCTGTCTTCCGAGATCAGCACCCGGGTGACGGGCATTTTCTCGATATCGCCGTCGTATTCGGTCTTCAGGCGCATTTGGCAGGAAGGGCAGAGATTGCCTTCGATCCGCACGCCAAGTTCTTTTTCCACTTCAGGCCTCAGGTCCAGCGGAATGAGATGAAGCGGTTCTTCATGCATCGGGCACCCGTCAATAGCGAATACCGCGCCTTGCGGTGTTCTCGAAAATTTCTCAAGGCCCCGCTTCAGCAGGGTCACAATCGTCGATTTCCCGCCGCTGACCGGACCCATCAGCAGCAGAATCCGTTTACGGACGTCGAGCCTGCGGGCCGAGGAGTGGAAGTACTCCTCCACCAGCTTTTCAATGGCACGATCCAGGCCGAAAATTTCCTGCTCAAAAAATTTATAACGTTTATGGCCGTTGACCTCTTCCACGCCGTATGATTTGATCATGTCATAGACGCGGGCATGCGCCGTCATCGCCGGTGATGGGTCCTGACGAAGAAGGTCGATGTATTCTTTAAAGGTGCCATTCCATGCCAGTTGATCGCTCTCTGCCCGATATGCCGCTACGCGTTCGAAAATATCCATGCAAGTACCTCCTATGACTCGGTTATGAAATCGCAAGCTACTCCTACAAAATGCGTCAAGGGTCAACTGCTCCCATCGATTCTTAAAAAGTGTATTACATACCTATGCGGGACCGTGGGATTAGTTGACCTCTTTTTTCGCCCATGTCAGATTGTCTTTTTCTATAAAAGCAAGGGTGCTGCGACTTTCCCGGCGGGATATCTGCCCTTAGGATTCGGGTTCTTCATTTGAAATGATATAATGAACAAAGAATTCAGAAGCGGATCACCGCAGAAGGAGAGCCTGAACATGTCCGTCCAGCATGAAACCGAACTTTACGAGCCATTGAAGGCTTTTTTTGAGCGGCAGGGCTACGAGGTCAAAGGCGAAGTTCGCCACTGCGACCTGGTGGGCTTGCATCCGGACGAGGAAGAGCCGCTGATCGTGGAAATGAAAAAGACGTTCAACCTCTCCCTGCTGCTGCAGGGAGTCGAACGTCTCAAGCTGAGCCCTCATGTATATTTGGCAGTGGAGCGCAACCGCAGCAAGCGGGGTGCCGTGAACCAGCGCTGGGATGACATCACCGGTTTATGCCGCAGGCTGGGCGTCGGTCTGATCACCGTCACCTTCTATAAAACAAAGAAGCCGCTGGTGGAAGTGCTCTGCGAGCCGGGAACGCCTTACGTGCCAACCCGCAGGATGAAAGTCCGCAAGTCCCGGCTGCTCTACGAATTCCGCGAACGCAGCGGCGATTATAACGTCGGCGGCACCACACGGGCGAAGCTGATGACGGCTTACCGGGAAAAAGCGCTTCGCGTCGCCGGCGCCCTCGCAGGCGCACCGGAAGGCGGCCTGTCGCCCGCGCATTTGCGGGAGAAAAGCGGCGTGCCGAATGCGGCGGCCATCCTGCAGAACAACTATTACGGCTGGTTCCAGCGGATCTCCCGCGGCCGCTACCTCCTCACGCCGGCAGGCACCGCCGATCTGGAGCGCTATGCCGGCATCCTGGAGACGGGGGCATCCAGTTTGCCCGCTCTTGTGGAAACGGCCACGCCGGCGCGCGCCTCACGCCGCAAAAAGACTTAGCTGCGCGCCGTAAATTCGCCGATCGCTTCGCCGATCAGACTCATGCCCAGCAGCAGCTCGTCACGGCCGGGGTGAGTGAAATTCAGCCGAATCCAGCCGCTTCCCCGCCCGTCCGGGTAGCACAGCGTGCCGGGGAGAAAAGCTGCGCCCTTACCCAAGGCGCATTTCAAGAGGGCCAGACTGTCCAGCCCATCCGGCAGCTGAAGCCAGATAAACATGCCCCCTTTGGGGATGACGTAGCTGGCATCCTGCCATGCCGGCCGCTGCAGCAGCCCGTTCATCAGCTTCAGGCGGGTGTCGTATTCGCGGTTCAGCATCTTGATATGCTCATGAATATCGAAAGCGGAGGATTCCAGCATGTTGTGCAGGAAGCGCTGGTTCAGCGTGCTGGACTGCCAATCGGCCAGCTGCTTGGCGGCAGCCAGCATATTGATCAGCGGCCGGCTTCCGGCGGCCCAGCCCGTACGCAGCGCCGGGGCAATCGTTTTGCTGAACGAACCGATGTAGAGCACCCCCTGTCCGCTGCCCGAGCCGTCCAGCGCAAACAGGGAGGGGTACAGACTGGTGAATTCCCGCTGCGATAACTTTTCAAAATAAAGATCCCCGTAAGAATTGTCTTCTATAATGAGGATACTGTGCTCCCTGCACAGGTCAAGCACTTCCTTACGCCGCTCTAAGCTCCAGAGGACCCCCGTCGGATTGGAGAAATTCGGTGAGGCTACCAGCAGCTTCGGCTGCGTCCGCTCAATCTGTTCCAGCAAACGTTCCGGAATCAGGCCATTCTGGTCGCTGTCCACCGGAATAACGACAGCCCCCTGCATCTTGAACACCTGCAAGTATCCCGGCGAAGCCGGACTTTCCACAAGCACGCGGTCCCCTGGCTCCACATAGACGCGGGCCAGCAGATCCATTGCCTGCTGCACACCGGTCGTCAGCAGAATTTGATCCGGACCCACATCAATGCGCTTGGTGCGCTTCCAGTCCTCCGACAACCATTCGCGCAACGGCAAAAAGCCCTGCGGCTCCCCATACTGAAGTGCCGTAGGACTATTCGAAATCACTGCTGCCGCTGCTGCCTCCAGGGAAGATACGGGAAATAACTCTTCGGCCGGAAGCTCCTCTGCAAAAGATATGAAGGATTCCCGATTTGCCAAGGACCGGATGAGATGAAGCGGTGACGACAGCATGACCTCCGTACGGGCCGCAAAGGAATACTGCATGGTCTCTCCTCCCATTTATCTCTTATTGGGTTCGGTCTCTCTATATAATTTGCAACCCTAAAGTATGTATTCAGAGACGCATGGAATTATGCCGTATTCAAATGTACATCGCTCGCTTCTGGCGTGAATGAAGCGCAAATTTTTCGATGGCCTGGGCCCGTGTGGACACCCCTAGCTTGACGTAAATTTTGCGCAGGTAGTTATCGATGGATCTTCGGCTGACGGTAATTTCCGTTGCGATCTTATCGTAGGTAATCCCCTGTACGATCCGTTCCATAATAAAAATCTCCGTCTCGGTCAGATCAAACATCCCTTCCGCCGAGGGAGCCGCCTGCATCTGCCAGATCCCCTGCTTCAGCCATTCAATCGGCAGGGCGGCAAAGCCTTCGCGCAGCCCGTCGATCATCAGCATAAGCTGGGAGGCCGAGGCCTGTTTCGACAAAATTCCGCTCCCCCCGTGATGAATGATCGGATGCAGCAGCTTCAAACCGTCATGATCCGTCAAGATGAGGATATGGCTCTCCGGAGAACTGCTCTTGAGCTTCTCCAGCAGCGGTTCCGCTGTTCCCTCGGGCATCTGGTAGTCCAACAGAACCAGATCGGGCTGGTGCTCGATCACCAGCACCAATCCTTCGTCCCAGGTTGAGGCCATCCCCGTTACCTTCAGATTCTCCCGTTCCTCCAGTATCAACTTGGTGCCCAGCATACTTGTGGGGTGGCTATCGATAATCACAACCCGCCAAACTCTCGTCATTTCAATGGTAACCTCCTGGTACTGATCGTTATTGAATATAAAGTACAGCAGCGTTTCTCCTCCGCTCACAAGCGCGTTAAACGCTTGTTTTAAGACGTTTCTATTTTCATATCAAGGCTCGCTAAACGGTTATGTATAATATAAATCTATCAGTCTTAAACAGATTGTATCGCACCCCTATTATTTCGTGCAATCTATTTTTAGGTATTTTTATGACTTGTATTCATTTTTGCGAAAATAATAGGGTAATGATAGAATGGGGACTGGAAAAAATTCAACGAAAACCGAGGTGATGACATTGCAAACTTCGACAGGGCCTTCCGCACCATTCGGAAACCAGCCCAAGAGGGAGAAGCCACCCTCCGTCAAGTTCGTGCTCCTGATATGGATACTGCTGATTGTACTGGGCATCGGCGCTGCCTATTTATATAGCAATCATGTGAAACAGGAAATGATAAAGCAGCTTCAGGCAAGTACGGAAAACCAGATGAACGATTTAAAAAAGAGTTACGAGGCTCAGTTTAACGAACTGGCGGGGCAAGTTAAGGAGCTGGAGAGCAAGGTGCAGTCCTTTAACGAACTGCTGACGTTCACCAAGGATAACGCCACGAGCAAAACCGATAACAGCAACAAGCTGTACACCCAGCTGAACGAAGTGAAGAAACAGCTGGATACGCTGCAGAAAAAGATGGATCTGCTCAAATGAATGTAAGCATCAAACAGATCAACCGCTTTTTTCTGCTCGTGACCGCTCCGTTCGTTGGATTGTTCATCTATTTGCTGTTCAGCCTAGGTCCCCTACATATCCAGGTCGATACCGCAGCGTACGTTCCGGCAGATACGCTCAAGCCGCATACCGACTCGCTGCTGAAGGAGCTGGACAAGGCCGACAAAACTGTGAAACTAACCATTTCGTCCATCAGCAAAACGTCCAGATTGTACAAGCAGACGACTTCAGCGATGAATGCGATCGAAGCGACGGCCAAGTCACAAGCCGGACGTCCCGAGTTCATCTACAATAAACGGATTACGTCCAAGCTCGGCGCCCCTATTGAACGCGTCGATAGCGAACGAATCCGGATCGAGCTCTACAAGGTCAACCCGGGTGTGTACAATGGATATGCCATGAAGGTGAAGCTCAAGGATCCCTCTGCCATGGGCATGAGCCTTGCCAAGGACAAGCTGGGAAGCTCCGAAACGACGATGCAGGCCGTAAGCCGGCACGGAGCCGTGGCCGGGATCAATGCCGGAGGATTTGCCGACACCAGCGGCAAGCGTTATCCGCTCAGCACCACCGTCATGAATGGAGAGTATCTTACGGGATTCCAGTCCAGCTTCAAGGATCTCTTCTTCGTGGGGCTGAACAAATCCGGCAAGCTTATCGGCGGCAAGTTCCAGAATCAATCCGAACTGGACCGCCTGCAGCCCAAATTCGGGGCGACCTTCGTGCCGATGCTGCTAAAAAACGGCCAGCCCGTTGAAATCCCGCTCAAATGGAAGCAGTCTCCCAACCGTGCGCCGCGGACCGTGATCGGCAAATACAAAGACGACCAGCTGCTGATCATCGTCGTGGACGGGCGCAACGAAAACGGCAGCTCGGGAGCCACCCTCCAAGAGCTGCAGAGTAAAATGTTCCATCTCGGCGTCATCGATGCCTATAATCTAGATGGCGGGGGCTCTTCGACCCTGGTGCTGAACGGCAGGGTGGTCAACCACCCGTCGGACGGCAGCATGCGCCCGGTCCCGACCAACTTTTTATTTTATAAATAATGTATCCTTAAGCTGCAAAAAAATTATGAACAAAATGACGAATTCATTTATTTTTCCAGCAAGTGTGGGTATAATAGGCTTATTGAGCAATGGTAGTTCAGCGGGAGGTGGCCTTAAATGTCGTTCTCATTAACTTTTTGGATTTGTATGGTGGTGCTGCTAATGTTCCTGGTCGGCATCCTAACCGCAGCTTATAACGATGATAAAACTAAAGGACTGTAAGGCCGAAGAGGCTTCCTGTATAGGAAGCCTTTTTTCATGGAAACCTGATCCATTTAAGCGAACCAGGTTATAAACAGACCTTGCTATAAAAGAAAAACACCACGAAAACTCGTGATGCCCAAATGAATGTTATGCATGCTTTTGCAATTGCAGCATGTCGGATTGACACTGGCCGCAAATATATCGCTCTTTGAATTCCGTCACTTCGTCCATCGAACCGCAAAACACGCATTTCGGACGGTAACGTTCCAGAATGATGTGGTCCCCCTGCACCAGAATCTCGACAGGATCTCCTTCGTTCATCTGATAACGTTTTCTAAGCGACTTCGGCAGGACGATTCTTCCGAGCTGATCTACCTTGCGTACAACACCGGCAGGTTTCATGTTCAACACCTCTCCCTATGACTAATCGAATGTAAAGTGATTAGAAAGTACCCCCTGTGATCATTATTCATACTTTCCAATCCAGAAATATGGGTCTTTTCTAATAGTTCGATGTGACGATGTCGAATCCTGCTCCGGATTAAAATTTTATTACTTTATTTTAGAAGCTGAATTTTTCCGTGTATTGTATCCAAATGCAGTCCTTATTCCATCCCCGGATAATCGAGCTGCCGCAGCGCCTCGTACACGATGATCGCCGCCGAATTGGACAGGTTCAACGACCGGACCTTATCCGTCATCGGCATGCGCATACACGTATCAGGGTTGGCAGCAAGCAGTTCCTCCGGAAGTCCCTTCGTTTCCTTGCCGAACACGAGAAAATCCTCATCCTGGAACTGAAAGTCCGTGTATCGTTTGTCGGCTTTTGTCGTCGCATAGAAGAAACGCCGGCCGGCGTACATCTCCTGCACCTCTGCAAAAGATTCATGGTATTCAATATGAACCGCATACCAGTAATCCAGACCCGCTCGCTTCAACGTTGCGTCATCAGTGCGAAAACCAAGCGGCTTCACGAGATGCAGGTGAGCTCCCGTCGCTGCGCAGGTTCTGGCGATATTGCCGGTATTCGCGGGAATTTCAGGTTCAACAAGTACGATGTGCAATGCCATAGATCGTTTTCCACTCCATTCATTTTCTATACAAAATGAACTAAAGGCTAATCATGCTTCACCTTTTTAGTTCAAATGATATTGCTAAAGTTTAAAAAGCCTCTCGCCGGCTAACGGCGAAAGGCGCTCACTCATGGATGTTCTGGCTTCAGGCTTCATTACCCATGATTCTTTTGAAAATGGTTCATAAAATCAGCCAGTGCTTTAACATTCTCGTAAGGAACGGCATTGTAAATCGAAGCGCGCAGACCGCCGACGCTGCGGTGTCCCTTCAGACCTACAAAACCTTCCTGTTCCGATTCCTTAATAAACTGCTTCTCCAGCTCTTCAGAAGGAAGACGGAATGTAATATTCATAATCGAGCGGCTGCCCGCCTCTACCGGTCCACGGTAGAAGCCTTCGCTGCTGTCTATTGTATCATAAATCAAGCCGGCTTTCTCCCGGTTGATCTTCTCAACGCCGGCTAGTGAGCCTTGTTCTTCGATCCACTTCAGCACTTCGTTGACCATGTATACCGAAAAGGATGGTGGGGTGTTGTAAAGAGAGTTGTTCGCCGCATGCGTGCTGTAGCGCAGCATCGTCGGGATATGCTTCGGCGACTCGGCCAGCAGCTCTTCCCGGGCAATGACGACCGTTACGCCGGAAGGTCCCAAGTTCTTTTGCGCTCCTGCATAGATAAAGTCGAACTGATTCACGTCGAACTCGCGGCACAGGATGTCGCTGGACATGTCCGCAATCAGCGGTACGCTGCCTGTATCCGGGTACTGCTGGTACTGGCTGCCTTCGATCGTTTCATTGGACGTTACGTGCAGGTACGCGGCATTTTCCGGAATTTCGATGCTGCTCAGATCCGGAATCGACATAAACTTATTGTTCTCCGAAGAAGCGGCAATATGCGTCTCCCCGATCAAGCGTGCTTCCTTCTCCGCTTTGCTGGCCCAGCTTCCTGTCAAGACATAGCTTCCGGTCTTGCCGGCTGTCAGAAAGTTCATCGGCACCATCGCAAACTGGGTGCTGGCACCCCCCTGCAGAAACAGCACCTTGTATCCCGAAGGATTGCCCAGGAGGGACAGCAGACGGCTTTGCGCTTCGTTATGGACTTCCTCATAGACCTTGCCGCGGTGCGACATCTCCATGATGGACATCCCTGTCCCCCGGAAATCCACGAAATCGGCTTGTGCGCGTTCCAGCACTTCCAGCGGCAATGCAGCAGGGCCGGCGTTAAAATTGTATGCTCTCTTTGTCAAAACAACTCCCCATCCTCTCTCTTATAGCGAATGATAATATGGCAATGATAGCAGTATTCCCAAGGGCCATCAAGTACAAAAAAGCACATAGTATGACGCCTTGCGGACGCTTGTTTTATCTATTACTTTAACACAGTTTATTTAACGGAGTAAAGCACTGCAGGAAATGGCAGATCAAAAGTCGACAGTTTTCGTCAGAACCAGCCAGGGGACCTCGATAACCCTCATCACCGGAGTTTTCCCAACAGTCCTACTCCTGCTCGCTGCCCCCGAACTGTCCACACTTACTTCCCTGCCCAGCGGAGCGGAACACCGCAATTCCCGGAACAGTGGAACGGTCGCCTTTGTTTTCCCATTTCTACCGCGGACAGCGGCTAAATTCGGGAAACGGAAAAACAACAGCGAGTGGAGGAATGCGGTGGACGCGGAGCCCTCCCAAGGAAAGTGGTGTGCGGAGCCCTTCCCAGGATGCGGTGGACGCGAACGCTGGCCCGGCATGGCATATGCTGCCGCATGCAGGCTTGGCTCTCTTTGGCAGACAAATCACCCTCTTCGTAGAGGCTGCTGACGTGTTGTCTCCCTGAGCACCACACAACTACTTCCCTGAGCCGCCCACACTTACTCCCCTGCTTAGCGGAGCGGACACCGCAATTCCGGAACAGCGCAGCGGTCGCCTTTGTTTTCCCGTTTCTACCGCAAGCAGCGGCTAGTTCAAGAAACGGGAAAACAACACGCGAGTGGAGGAATGCGGTGGAGGCGGAGCGCTTCCCAGAATGCGGTGAGAGCGGAGCGCTGCTGATAGGCGTTGCTTCATGAGCTACCTGCAGCCCTGCTTCCCTGAACAACCCAGCCGCTTCCCCGAACTGCCCACACATACTCCCCTGCTTAGCGGAGCGGACACCGCAATTCCGGAACAGCGCAGCGGTCGCCTTTGTTTTCCCGTTTCTACCGCAAACAGCGGCTAGTTCAAGAAACGGGAAAACAACACGCGAGTGGAGGAATGCGGTGGCTGCGGAGCGCCCCCAACACGCGAGTGGAGGAATGCGGAGTACGCGCAGCGTCCCCCAAACAAAGAGGCTGCCCCTCCAGTCATCCCTGACCGGAGAGGGCAGCCATTTCTTGATACGAATTAGCAGTCGAAGTACAGACCGTACTCGTGCGGATGCACGCGGATCGAAACGGCTTTCGCTTCAGCACGCTTCAGGCTAACGAAGTTATCAATGAATTCTTTGGTGAATACGCCGCCTTCCAGAAGGAAGTCGTAATCAGCTTCCAGAGCGTCCAATGCTTCGTCCAAGGTGCCTGGTACGCTGCGGATTTCCGCTTTTTGATCGTCGGAGAGCTCATAGATGTTTTTGTCCATCGGTCCGTATCCGAGCTCAACCGGATTGATTTTGCGCTTGATACCGTCCAGACCGGCCATCAGCATAGCCGAGAAGGCCAGGTAAGGGTTCGCCGTGGAGTCCGGTGTACGGAACTCGATGCGGCAGCCTTTAGGCGTTACAGCGGCGACTGGAATACGGATCGCTGCGGAACGGTTACCTTTCGAGAACACGAGGTTAACCGGTGCTTCGTAGCCAGGAACCAGACGCTTGAAGGAGTTTGTCGACGGGTTCGTGATGGCAATCAAGGCCGGAGCATGGTACAGGATACCGCCGATGTAGTTCAGCGCCATTTCGCTCAGGTTCGCATAAGCGCCTTTTTCATAGAACAAAGGCTCGTCGCCATTGAAGATGGACTGGTGAACGTGCATGCCGCTTCCGTTGTCGCCAAAGATCGGTTTTGGCATGAAAGTAGCCACTTTACCGTATTGACGTGCTGTGTTGTGAACGATGTATTTGTACAGCAAGAGGTTATCCGCTGTTTTCTTCAGGGTATCGAAACGGAAATTGATTTCCGCTTGGCCTGCAGTGGCCACTTCATGGTGATGACGCTCGATGCGGAGGCCGGCTTCTTCCAGCAAACGACACATTTCGCTGCGGATGTCTTGTTGGGTGTCGACCGGTGCAACAGGAACGTATCCACCTTTTACGCGTACTTTGAAGCCAAGGTTGCCGCCTTCTTCTTTACGGTTCGTGTTCCACGAAGCTTCTTCGGAATCCACGAAGTAAGAAGAACTGTTCATGCCGCTTTCGTAACGGACGTCGTCAAAAATAAAGAATTCGGATTCAGGTGCAAAGAAGGCTGCCGTACCAACGCCGCACTGTTGCAGATACTCTTCGGCTTTGGCTGCAATGCTGCGCGGATCGCGCTCATAGCGCTCGCCGTCCGGCGTGTTGATGTTACACATGATGTTCAGTGTCGGATGAGCGGTGAATGGATCGACAAAAATCGATTCCGGATCTGGCATCATAACCATGTCCGATTCTTCGATTCCCCGGAAACCGGCGATGGAAGAGCCGTCGAACGCAACCCCGTTCACGAACGTTTCTTCATCCACTTCAGAGGCAGGCAAAGAAATGTGATGCGCACGGCCAGCCAAATCTACGAAACGGAAATCCACCCACTCAATTGCTTTCTCCTGAATTGTTTTTAATACGTTTTCAACCGACATGCTCTCTTCCTCCCAATTTCCGAACATTTCCCCGCATTTAAAACGTAAACGTTCAGTATCTAATGATTTATGTCGTCATTATAAAACTTCAAACCTGACATCGTCAATATGTATGTAAGGTATTTTTAAAAATGGTGTGAGGTATCCTTACACTTTTCAACACTTTATTTGCACTAATTGCAAATAGCCTGCACGGACCGATTTTCTGGGGAAAATCAGCCGGCAGGCTTCGATGTCTATACTGTATTACCGGGGAAATATTATACTCCTACTTTAAAGGCTTCAGCAGGCGCCTTGGACGTACTGAATGTACGCCCGACGAGCGGTGCCAGCTTCTCCAGGTCCTTAAGGAGCGCGGCGAACTGGTCCGGGAACAGAGACTGCACGCCGTCTCCGGTCATCGAGTTGTCCGGGTCTGTATGCATCTCGATAATCAGTCCATTAGCACCAGCCGCAACCGAGGCTTTGGACATAGGCTCTACCAGCTCTCTGCGGCCCGTGCCATGGCTCGGATCGGAAATGACCGGCAGATGGCTCAGCTGCTGCAGGACAGGAATAGCCGACAGATCCAGCGTATTGCGGGTATAACTTTCGAATGTACGGATTCCGCGCTCACAGAGCATGACGTCCGGGTTGCCGCCAGCAAGGATGTATTCCGCCGCATTCAGCAGCTCATCGTAGGTGGCGCTGAAACCGCGCTTGAGCAGTACCGGTTTACCGCAAGTTCCCAGCTTGCGCAGCAGGTCAAAGTTCTGCATATTCCGCGTGCCCACCTGCAAAATATCGGCATATTCGGCGCAAATATCCACGTATTCCGGTGTCATGACTTCCGTAATAGTCAGCAGGCCGTGCTTTTGTCCGGCTTCAGCCATCATAATAAGACCTTCGACACCAATCCCTTGGAAGCTGTATGGTCCTGTCCGTGGCTTGAAGGCCCCGCCTCTCAGCACCTGTCCGCCGGCAGCCTTCACCAGGCCCGCAATTTCATCAATCTGCTCGGGGGATTCAACCGCACAGGGTCCTCCCATGACGACGAGCTCGTCGCCGCCGATTTCCACGCCTTTTATCTTGATCACCGTGTTCTCCGGATGAAAATCACGGCTTGCCAATTTGTATGATTTGGTAATCTTCACTACATTCTCTACTCCCTTCATTTGACGCAGGTGCTCAGCAAGCTGCGGGTTGACCTGACCGATCAGCCCAATGACCGTCCGGTCTGCGCCTTTGGAAACAGAAGCCTGCAGTCCTTCCTTCTCAATCACACGCACAATATCCGCAATTTGTTCTTCCGGAGTCGTATTGGATGTAATTACGATCATGGCTATCATTCCTCCTGTGAAGCGCCTCGCTTCAGCGTACGCTTCTCGTATATTTTCAAATGATTCGGTATCTTTATCTGGTCTACCGTTCTCGCCTCTCACTTCACTAATACGCTTAAACGCGTTTTCGCTTTTAAGCTTTTATCCGCTAAAGCAACTATATCGGAAATCCACCTATCCGTCAACCCTAAATCTAAAATGGGCATCCTCCCCCTACCGATCTGGTCTATTTTCTTCTGTAGGGCCAGATCATATCAGGGACAGCAAATCATCATGGTCTAGAAAAAAAAGAAGCAGGCCCCCATTAAATGGAAGCCCCGCTTCATCTTATTCGTAATTATGCCTTGGTGCCTCCTGCCGCTTTTACGGGCGGAAGCAGTTTCTTCATATTGACCGTGCGCTTGATTTCCCACGTATCCGGATTCTCCGGATCGTATTGTTCCAAATATGCGATCACTTCCTTGGTGATCGGGGTCGGCGTGGAAGCGCCGGAAGTGACGGCCACTTTGGATATGCCTTCAAGCCATTCGCGTTTCAGCTCGGTAATGTCGGCAATCCGGTAAGCCTTGACGTTGGCAATTTCTTCGGAGACCTGAGCCAGCCGGTTGGAGTTGTTGCTCCTCGGGTCGCCGACAACGATCACCAGATCCGCTTGTCCAGCCTGCTCCGCGACCGCTTCCTGCCGCACCTGGGTGGCCAGGCAGATCTCATTGTGGACCTCGGCGGACGGATACAGCTCCAGCAGCTTTTTCATAATGGCCTTAATGTCCCATTGGCTCATCGTCGTCTGGTTCGTAATAATGATGCGGGAGGCGGATATGCGCAGATTGGCAATCTCGTCTTCCTTCTCGATCAGATGAACGTGATCTGGCGCAATGCCGATGGCGCCTTCGGGTTCGGGATGGCCCTTCTTGCCAATATAAATCACCTCATACCCTTCCGCCACTTTCTCGCGGATCAGGTCATGAGTCTTGGTGACGTCCGGACAAGTCGCGTCAACGGTCGTAAGACCTTTGTCCCGGGCCAGCTTCCGGACTTCCGGCGAAACGCCGTGGGCGGTAAAGATAACCGTGCCTCTGTCCACCTGGTTCAGGATCTCCATCCGGTTCGGTCCGTCGAGCGTGATGATCCCTTCGTCTTCAAAAGAATTCGTGACATGACTGTTGTGCACGATCATGCCCAATATATAAATCGGCCGGGGGAGGTCCAGGTTCTGGGCTGCCTGGCGCGCCAGCACCATGGCATCGACCACGCCGTAGCAGTACCCCCGGGGCGAAATTTTAATCACTTCCATGACTTTCACCTGCTTTCTCTGGCATGCCTTAACCTAACCATTATACCCTATTCCAAAGGGACGGGAAAGACGACCGGCAGCCAGATAATGAAGGTAGTACCTTCCCCTTGGCGAGTAACGACCTCGACCGAGCCGTTCAGCTCGTCGATAATCCATTTGGCGATGGACAAGCCCAGCCCGATGCCCTCCGTCATGCCGCGGGACTGATCCGCACGGTAGAACCGGTCAAAGATATACGGCACCTCGTCCTTGTCCATGCCGATGCCCGTATCGGCAATTCGGATGCCCACCTGATCTTCATACAGCAATGCGTCAAACGTCACTTGGCCTTCAGGTGTATACTTAAATGCGTTTTCAATAAAAATGAACAGCATCTGCTGCATATAGTCCTTATTGCCGTTGACATAGACGCCGTTCAGGATCGAAAAGTCACCGGTGATCCAATCAGCCTGCCGCGGCAGGAATTGGGCCCTTCTGGCCACTTCCTCCACGAGAATTTCGAGCGGAATCGGCTGCTTGTCAAACGTCCGTCCCGTGTCGGCCCGGGCCAGAGAGAGCATGTCGCCGACGAGTCGGCTCATCCGCTTGGATTCGTCGGCAATGTCGCTGATGGCCTCCCTGGTCATCTGCTTCAGCGTCGCTTCGTCCAGCTTCGGACGGTCTGCTTCCTCGTCTGACCACATTTTCTCCAGCAGATCCACGTTGCCGCGGATCGTCGTCAGCGGTGTCCGCAGCTCATGCGAAGCGTCGGATACGAACCGTCGCTGCGTCGCGTAAGATTCCTCGAGGTTTTTATAAAAGCCCTCCATCCGTCCCAGCATGCTGTTGACCGTGTCGATCAGCTGTCCGACTTCATCCTGGGGCCCGTCGTAATCGATGCGGACGCTGAGGTCCTGGCCGTTCTGGATCTGGCTCGCCGCTTCGATGACGTTGCCGATCGGGCTCATAGATTTGCGGGCCAGGAACAGACCGAGCGAGGAGGCCACGATGATCATGATCGTTGCGCTGATGACCAGAATATTCCGCAGCAAGGTCAGCAGTTCCACTTCATGCCCCGTATAAATGGCTAGCTGAAGCATTGCAACCACCTGGCCGGTAGTGCTTTCCGTAATGGTACCCTGGTATAGGTAAAAAGGGTTTCCCTGGATATACACGGTTTTAAAACCCTGCTGTTTCACCGCATGATTGTAATCGGGATAAGGGAATTTAATGTTTAAAGCCCCCAAGTTTTCGGAAACGGATAATTTATTATTTACGTAATCAATCATCTGCACGAAAGTCTGCGAGGTTAAATCGGAAGGCGCCTCAAAACTAAAATAATTACTTCTGCGGTTCCAGTTCAAAACCACGGTCGGCTCGATTTTATTATACTGCTGAGCCAGCCGCTCTCTCACGGAATTATACGTATTAAAGTGGACGACCCCATACACCGCCGAACCGAACACGATCAGCGTTACGGCCAGAATGGCGGTATACCAGGCGGTCAAGCGCAATCTTATGGACATCTCTTATGAATCCCCTCTCAGGATATAACCTGCGCCGCGGATCGTTTGAATGACACGCTTCCCTCCGTGTTCTTCCGTCTTCTGACGGAGCATCGCAATGTACACTTCCAGCACGTTGGACTCACCGCTGTAATCGTAACCCCAGATTTTATCCATAATTAAGTCGCGGGACAGCACCCGTTTCGGATTTTGCATAAACAAATGAAGAAGCTCAAATTCCTTGGCCGTCAGCTCGAGGCGCTTGCCGCCCCGCAGCACTTCCCGGGAGTCGACGTCCAGCACGATGTCCTCATAGGTCAACCGGTGGTCGCCGGCTTCCTCCTGCCCCGGCTTCCGGCGCAGCAGCGCGCGCACTCTGGCCAGCAGCTCTTCCAGTGCAAACGGCTTGACGAGGTAATCGTCCGCCCCAAGGTCAAGCCCTTTGACCCGGTGCTCGATTTCATCCTTGGCGGTGAGCATCAGGATCGGCACCTGACTGCCGCCCTCCCGAAGCCTGCGGCACACTTCAAATCCGTCCACCTGCGGCATCATGACGTCCAGCACGACGATATCGGGCTCCCCGTTCAAAATGACCTTCAGTCCCTCTGCCCCATTGTTAGCGGTAATGACGTCGTACCCTTCAAATGCCAGCCCCCTGCGCAGCATGGAAATGATCTTTTCATCGTCGTCAATAATCAAAATTTTCGATCGCATTAACGGACTACTCCTTTATCTCTTTATCTTGTATCATGGCACAAGCCTCTGCTTCTTATTGTAGCAGTGAACATTTTCCTTTGCACCATGGTACGACAACAGCGGAAGGGAGTTCCCTTCCGCTGTCATATCATAGCGTATGGTTTACTGGCCGCTGACCGCGCTGTTGTCCGTGAATTTATTTTTGTCACCAATGGTGACCTGCAGATCCATCTTCTTGTTGTTGCGGACGATGTTCAGCGTCACTTTCGTGCCGACCTTTTGTTTCTGGATAAACGCGGTCAGATCGGAATTGGTTTTATAAGCCGTACCGTTCACGCCGGTAATAATGTCGTAAGGGCGGAGGTCCGCTTCGTAAGCCGGGGATTTGTACACAACCTCGGCGACGACGGAGCCCTCTTTAACATCGGAATCCATTTGTTTAGCCACTTCTTCAGTCATCGTCATCAATGACGCTCCGATAAACGGAACCGGATCCTTCGGAATTTCCTGGTTTTTCTCCAGCTTGTCGACGACGTTCTTGATCGTGCTCGTCGGAATCGCGAAGCCGATGCCTTGCGAATCGGCGCTGACGGCCACGTTCATGCCAATGACTTGGCCGCTCAGGTTGAGCAGCGGTCCACCGGAGTTACCCGGGTTGATCGAAGCGTCGGTTTGCAGCAGATGCTGATATTTGCGTGTGCCGCTGCCCGATTCCTCGCTGATATCGATGGAACGTTCACGGGCGCTCAGTACACCTGTCGTTACCGTATGGTCAAAGCCCTGCGGGTTACCGATCGCTACAACCGGCTCACCGACTTTCAGGCTCGAAGAATCGCCGAGCGGTACTGTCGGGAAGTTGTTGTTGCCTTCGATTTTCAGAACGGCAAGGTCGAGATCTTTGCTGCTGCCCAGAAGCTTCGCTTCGTAGGTCTTCTCGTCGTTCTCGATGGTTACCTGAATGACGTCGGCGTTCTCGACCACGTGCTGATTGGTCAGGATATAACCTTCCTTATTGTAGATAAAGCCGGAACCGATACCGTAAGGAACGAGCTGCGAAGGATTCGAACCCGAACCCGAGCCTTGGGATTGGGAATCCGATCCTGATCCACCGTAACCCGAATCGCCGCCGAACTGGTCTCCGAAGAAGTAGGAGAACGGATCGTTCAGGTAAGGATTACTTTGAGAATTGGTACGGCTGCTCTGTTTAACGAGCGTTTCAATTTTAACGACCGCCGGGCCCGCTTCTTGTACTACCCCGGATACATCCGTTGGTTTCGAAAGCGGCAGCGAGGTCGTATTCGCCTTCCCGGTAGGCTCGCTGTTGTCGGCTGCAGCTGACACCGTTGTGGCTGTTTCGGACGTGAGCGATGTGTTAGGCGTAAAGAGATTCATGCGATCCGCCGTAAACATCAGCCCGGTGATGACAACCATGCCGGCGAGGAAGGAAATCAGCACCGTTTTTACCGAGGTTTTCGGACGCTGGTTAAACTGCCAGTTACCGCCGTTGCTGCCGCCATTGTTACCGCCACCCGAACCCCCGCTGCGTCCGGGGCTGCCGGACTCGCCGGAGCTGTGGTACTGGCTGGAGGTTACCGGAAGCTGTCTGACCGGATTCGGAGGAGTGATCTCCACTTCCTCTGAGTGCGGCCTGTCGGAGGGCTCACTGCCTGGATGCTCTGTATTGTTGTCTTTTCCAAGGGACTTAAACGGCCCGTAGGAATAGTAATAAGATGAATTATTCGAATCGGAAGACGGCTGTTCACGCTTTGTTGGCTCTTGATCAAACGAATCTTCCGGCTGGCCAAATCTGTTTCTTTCGTCCATGTGATTCATGCCTCCTGCTTTCCCTGATTTATAGCGTTCCGTAAGGGATATTGTTTAACTGTTTATATCATGTACTATAAACCTTAATGACAGATTAAAAACAATTAAAAAGCAGATAAAACATGTCGGGAAAGGCTATGACTGCACCCATCCTTTGCGGTGGGCGTAGATGGCCAGCTGCGTCCGGTCTTCCAGCTCGCATTTCATCAGCAGGTTGCTCACATGGGTCTTAACTGTTTTGATGCTGATATGCAGCTCCTCAGCGATATCCTTGTTGCTTTTGCCTTCGGCGACGAGCAGCAGCACTTCCTTCTCGCGTTCGGTCATCCCGGTGGAATCCCCCTGAACGGTCCGCTGGCGGATGCCTCTAGTCAGCGCCTGGGACACATCCCCCGTCATGACCGGCATGCCCCGGTTGGCCCCTTGCAGCGCATAGATCAGTTCGTCGGCCGATACGGTCTTCAGCACGTAGCTGACAGCTCCGGCTTCCACCGCTTCCACCACCAGGTCGTCTTCGAGAAAGCTCGTCAAAATGACGATCTTGATCGAAGGGTATCTCGCCAGAACGGCCCGTGTCGTTTCGGCACCGTTCATCACCGGCATCATCAGATCCATCAGCACCAGATCGGGATGCTCCTCCTGCGGCCGCTGGTCCAGCCAGTCCAGCAGCTCTTTGCCATTGCCTGCTTCCCCGATCACTTCAAAGGAAGGCTCCAGCATCAAATATGTTTTCAGTCCCATTCTGACCATATCGTGATCATCCACGATGACCACCTTCACGCTCTCTGCCATTTTCGATTTCCCCCTGCCTGTATTGATGAACCGTTCAAGATAAACTTATGTAAACTTCGGTATATGTACACGGATGGTCGTGCCCGCGCCTTGGCGGCTCATAATTTCGACCTGTCCGCCCAGCTTCTCGGCCCGCTCCCGCATCGTTGAAAGTCCGTACGATCCCGGTCTGTGCGGAATCGAGTCAAAACCCTGGCCGTCGTCACTGATGCTGAGCACCACCTGCCGGCTCTCTTCGCGAAGCGACATGCTGACCAGTCTGGCGTGGGCATGCTTCACAATATTCGCCACCGCTTCCTGAATGATCAGAAACAGCTGGTGTTCGATCGCTTCAGACAGGCTGCCCTTCAGTTCGACCTCCTTCATGCCTTTGAGGCCGTTCTGGCGGCAGTAGTCCGGGAACCAAACTTCCAGCGCTTCAGCCAGGCTCTTGCCCTCCAGCTCGACGGGACGAAGCTGCGCAATCAGAGCCCGCATCTGCTTCTGGGCCATCTGGGACATCGTAATGAGCTGCTCCATAACGACTTTGCCCTGCTCCTCGTTCCGTTCAAGCACCCTCGGCAGCGACGACGCCGACATATGAATGGCGAACAGCTGCTGGCTGACGGTATCGTGCAGATCCCGGGCCATCCGCCGTCGCTCCTCGATAACAGCCGATTCCGCGGCTTTTTCCTTTTCGATGACTTCCTGCTCACCCATCCGCTGCAGCAGCTCCATTTTCTTTTCAATCGAATCCATCACATTGTTGAACTCATGATAGAGCCGGGCAAACGTCGGGTCATCGGTTTCGCCAATCCGTACCGACAGATTTCCTTTGGAAACCTGCAGCATGTTAAGCTCCAGCACATCGATGCGCCTCTGAATCCGCTGTCCGGCCATGTATCCGATGATGATCGACAACAGCAGAAACCCCAGGCAGGAATAAATCCATACCCAGGTTCCTTTAATAACGAGATATCCGCTGTCGCTGCCGATATAGAAAATCGCCGTCATCAGAAGGCCGGTCAGCATAAAGTAAAACAACAGCATCCATTTGGTATTTTTCATGATACTTTTCATACGATCAACCTACTTTGTTTACTTTAATATCACCGATAAACGCGCTGACGTTAATTTTGATTTTCTTGCGCGCTTCCTTGTAATACGGCGTACGGGTCGAAATGTTCCCCGCAAATCCGCTCCGCGATTCGTTCAGCACCGACATATCCCCGATAAAGGAGCTTGTGTTCACCGTGACGCCCAGATCGGTATCGTCCGGGATGTACACCTTGATATCGCCGATAAACGCGGAGATGTTGATTTTGGTCTCCCCATAAGGAATATGCGCCCGGGTCAGGTCCAGTACCGTGTCTCCGATAAATTGGGACAGGTTGGTCGGCTTCAGCTGGAAGGAGTCGTGTCCAAGATAAATATCCCCGATAAAAGAGGACTTGTTGATTTTCCCGTCGTGGTCGGATTCGCTGAAAGGGCCGTGGTGATCCCAATCATGATCCTCCGGCTCACGGAACGGTCCGCCCCGGCGGGCTTCCTCTCTGGCGTAATGCTTGTAGTATCTTTTGTAGTGCCGCTTGTACTTGTTCTTGTAGTGCTTCTTCATCCGGTCCATTTCGTCGTCATCGTCCGAATCCAAATCGTCCATATCAACGTCTTCCTCATAAGAGGATTTCGGCGGAACGCCCTGCGGTCCCTTCTCCTTGCTGTACGGAATGCCAAACTTTTCCTCGAACTGCCGGTCCAGGGACGAACCGTCAAGCTCTACCGGCTCCGGCGGTACCGGAGGTTCAGGCGTAAACGCAGGCTCCTCGGGACGGCGCTTGTCGGCTGGCGGAGGGGTCCGGTCATTCGGTTTGAAAATGACGTACAGCCCGCCGATAATCAGCAGCGCAGGAATGATGATTTTAAACAGATTGCCTGGCGAGATCCAGAGCCATCCCAGATTACGGCCCAGGAAATAAGCCCCGATCAGGAGCAGGATCGCCCCGCCAAAGAATGAGCGCCGGCCCTTGGCCAGCTCTTTGAGCCCCAAAACAACCAGAATCACCGGCCAGTAATCTCCGACCAGTCCCCAGAAGCTGACGTCGATATATCCGAGCTGATTCAACAAAAATACAACTCCGATCGCAATCAGCACCAGGCCTCCAAAAAGGCGGTCCACCCATTTTTTTTGCATAACCGTATCTCCTTTAACTCCATTGTTCATATCCTATAAAGTTCGCATCGCTTGCGAATCTGATATCAGTGTACAATAATGGCGGCCAGGCCGACAGCGGCGGCGGAATGATCCTGTTCTCGGTCCGCAGACCGAGACGCATTACTTTTTTTTCCATATAAAAATAAAACACCCGCTTTTCAGCGGGTGCTTTAGAAAAATTGACGAAAGAATGATTATTGTTGATCGTTTTGTTTAAATTCTTCGTCAAACTTTTGGTTAGGTGTTTTGAAATTGCTGCTTTGTACTTTTTGCTTTTGCGTGGAAGTTGCGCTCTCGTTTCCGATTTCTGCAAACTCCTCGTCAAACTTTTCGTTTGGCGTTTTGAAGTTGCTGCTTTGTTTCTTTTGCATTTGGTTTCACCTCCCTGTAGCTTGTCTGGCCGGGGATCCAAGCATCGCTTTACCCCTGTCGTAGTATGTGAAGCCTCCTGGAATTTATACCGTTCTACGGCAAATTTGAAGAATGGAAAACGATACATGTATGGCACCGAAAAACAATAAAAGCCCTGCAGCACCGCGTTCCGGGCCCAGGGCTTCTTTATTATGTTCACACCGCTTCATCCAGCAGCGAAGCCGGGACGGTCTTATACGTTTGGATCGCTTTTCCCAACGTCTGCAGCATTTCCTCGCTGCATTTGCCGTTCCCCCGTTTGATCACAAACACGTCCACCTCTTTTTTCCCCCACTCCTTATACACCTGCTTGGTCGTGGAGAAATACAGGTCGATCTTACGGCCCTTGATGGCCGAACCGGTATCCGCAACAACACCATAACCGTAGCCTGGCACATAAAGGATCGTTCCGAGCGGGAACCATTTCGGATCGGCCGCGATCGTCGAAATCGTATTTTTGTCCCTGCGCACCTTTACGCCGGAATACGTAATGCCGTATGACGGATGGCTCGGATGTTTGCCCGTAGATTCATAACCCGCGGTGTATCCAGTGGCTGTGACTTTGACCTTGCGGATAACCTGCTCCTGTCGCGGCATCAAGACCGGCATGGACGGCTCCTTAACGGCACCTGCCTCCTGCTGCGGTTTAACCTCGGCTTTGCCAATCGCGGGAACAGCCGCCTTGGCCGTATACTTGGGCATGAACTCATTTTGCTTAAATACGTTCTGTGCCGCCCTTTTTTTCAAATCAACCACCTGAAACATTTCCGGCTTCGTTGCATATTTTAACGGCTTTTGATAATAGTCATTGGCCGCCAGCATCGGACTCTTTGCACTTTCATTCCCCGTAACTCCGTCACTCTCCAGCAGCGAGAAGGATGCCGCATACATCTTGGGCGCCCCTGCAAGCATGCCAAACAGAAACATACAACACAAAATCCTCTGCCATGTTTTCACCTTGTTCATATGAAATCCTCCCCCTTTACTTGCGAGGATGTCCATATGTTCCGGCGTTTATACATGTAAAAGTGAAGTCGTCTCACTTTGCAGAGGATTGTGCAAGCTTATCAAGTTATCGTTTTACACGAGTTTGTGTCTTAGAAAATTTCGCGTTTCGCGATTTGTTCACGGAGCAGCGAAATCGCCTCATCCACGGTTTTGGCCCCGATGTCGCCTTCGCCGCGTTTGCGGATCGACACGGTTCCCGCGTTCATTTCGTTATCGCCGACGATGAACATGTACGGTACTTTCTCAAGCTGGCCTTCGCGGATTTTGTAGCCGAGCTTCTCATTGCGCACGTCCGCTTCCACGGATACGCCCTGAAGCTTCAGCTTCTCAGCCACTTCCTTGGCATAGCCTTCGAATGCGATGGAGACCGGAATGACCTTGACCTGCACCGGAGACAGCCACAGCGGAAGGTTGCCCGCGAAATTCTCCAGCAGGAAGGCCGTAAAGCGTTCCATCGTGCCCAGAATGCCGCGGTGGATGACCACCGGACGGTGCTTCTGCCCGTCGTCGCCTACGTATTCCAGTTCGAAGCGCTCAGGCAGCAGGAAGTCCAGCTGTACGGTGGACAGCGTTTCTTCCTTGCCAAGGGCGGTGCGGATCTGCACGTCGAGCTTCGGACCGTAGAAAGCGGCTTCGCCTTCGGCCTCGAAGAACGGGATGCCTGTTTCTTCTACAACCTCGCGCAGCATACGCTGGGACATTTCCCACATGGCATCGTTCGGGAAGTACTTCTCGGTATCCTCCGGATCGCGGTAGGAGAGGCGGAAACGGAAATCGTGGATGCCGAAGTCTTCATACACCTTCGTGATCAGCTGAATAACACGCAGGAATTCTTCCTTGATCTGATCCGGACGGCAGAAAATGTGGGAATCGTTCAGCGTCATCGCGCGTACGCGGTGCAATCCGGTCAGTGCCCCGGACATCTCGTAACGATGCTGCATGCCGAGCTCGGCGATCCGGATCGGCAGATCGCGGTAGCTGTGCATTTCGCTTTTGTACACCATCATATGGTGCGGACAGTTCATCGGACGGAGCACCAGCTCTTCGTTGTCGAGCTCCATCTTAGGGAACATGTCCTCTTGGTAATGCTCCCAGTGGCCGGAGGTCTTGTACAGTTCTACGTTACCGAGAACCGGCGTATAGACATGCTGGTACCCCAGGCTTTCTTCAAGGTCCACGATGTAGCGCTCAAGCGTGCGGCGCAGCTTGGCGCCTTTCGGCAGCCACATCGGCAGGCCTTGTCCCACCAGCTGGGAGAAAGTGAAGATGTCGAGCTCTTTACCGAGCTTGCGGTGGTCGCGCTTCTTGGCTTCTTCAAGAAAGTGAAGATGCTCATCCAGCTGCGCTTTCTTGACAAAAGCGGTTCCGTAGACCCGCTGCAGCATTTTGTTCTTGCTGTCACCGCGCCAGTAGGCACCGGCAACGCTCATCAGTTTAAACACCTTGATTTTGCCGGTGGAAGGCAGATGCGGTCCGCGGCAAAGGTCGAAAAATTCGCCCTGCTCATAGATTGTGATGACACTGTCCTCAGGCAGCGCGTTGATCAGTTCGAGCTTGTAGGGATCCCCGAGCTCACCGAAAATATCCAGCGCCTCCTTGCGGCTGACTTCCTTGCGGACGATCGGCAGGTTTTCGCCTACGATACGCTCCATTTCCTTTTCGATCTTCTGCAGATCTTCCGGATTGAGCGGATGCTCCAGATCCATGTCGTAGTAGTATCCGTCCTCGATGACAGGCCCGACGCCGAGCTTGACCTCTTTGGCCCCGAACAGGCGCTTCACGGCTTGGGCCGTCAAGTGCGCCGTACTGTGGCGCATCACTTCGAGGCCTTCCGGCGAATCGAGCGTAACGATTTCCACCGCGGCTCCTTCCACGAGCGGGGTGGACAAATCGACCACAATGCCGTTCAATTTCCCTGCGGCCGCATTTTTCTTCAGGCCGCTGCTGATCGAAGCGGCGACGTCTTCAATGGTGCTTCCGTCCGCATATTCGCGAACCGAGCCGTCTGGCAGTTTGATGCTTACTGACACGTTGTATTCCTCCTTGATATTTCGGCGGACAGCCGCCCTTTTCAAAATCGTACAGGCAACGCAAAAAAACACCCGTCCCTATACAAGGGACGAGTGTTTGTACCCGTGGTTCCACCCAACTTCGACAGACCTCCATATTCCCTGTTGCCAGTAAATACGAGATGGCTGTCCTTCAGCATCAGATAACGGAATGACCCGGCGGCTTATACTGAGCTTCCCCGACTGATCAAGAATCCGGGTAAACAGGTTCCAAACCGCAGCTGTAGAGGGGTAGACCGAAGCCGGAATTCGTGAGGAAATTTCAGCCAAGTTCCCTCTCTCTGACCGTCCGTATCTTCAGGTCCATGTCTCTGTCGACGCTTTTATCGAATTATGTGTAATTATAAATCCCTGTCCAGCGGCGAGTCAAGCTATATCTTCCCCGTTTCGCGGAAATAGGCGTGGCAGTCCGGGCAGTAACGGCAAATTTCCACCCGCTCATCGAAAATCTGCATCAGCGTGCGAACGACGGTCATATGCGGTTCCCGCGTATGAATGACGATTTTGGCAGGGGACACGGAAATCAGCGTCGTGACGACCGTATCCTCCATTTGCAGGTCCTGCTGGTCCAGCCGCTCCACCACGACGCCTTCATCATGACGGTACTCCAGCGGTCTTAAGTCACCGTCCAGCACGAGCAAATCCTGGCCTCCCTTATGAATGACATGGGCGATCGGCACCTGCGGCTGCTGGAAATAGACGAAGTATTTCAGAATGCTGACAAACTCCTCATACTGCCGGTCCATCAAAAACTCATCCACCGCGTACTCCACGACTTCCTTCAGCTCTTTAATGTAAGCAGCGGCACGAAAGGTCAGAAAACCGTCCACGTGGAGTAGCGGCCGTTCGCTCAGGCACTGCTTGATGCCGCGAACGAGCATATCGTAACGGCGGGACCATGCGCCCCCTTCGGAGCTTTTTTTCAGGCTCATCCGGCAGTGCTTCAAAATTTGCTCTTTTTCCTCCGGATCGGGAAAATCAAAATCATCGGCCAGAATCTTCTCGATCAGCCGCTGCTCCTTTTCCTGCAAAATGTAATGGGCCACCGTCTTGGCGGCAGCGGCGTACACCTGCTGCAGATGATGCTCCTTAAAGAACCGCGGATCGTCCTCCCGGCAGCTCCACAGCATCATATCCTCATGGACCGTACAGCTGATTGCGAGTGATTTGTACTTGTTATGTAAAACCTGGTTCGCTTCCGAAACCATGCGCTTATATTCCTCCGCTTCCCGCGGACTAAAGGTTCGGGCTGCTATGCTGAACAGTTCCATGGAGAACACTCCTTTCAAATTCCTTCTTACAAAGTATATGTTTTAGCCGGGGGGATATACGGGAGGGATCGATGGAAAACAGGCTAACATTTCTCAGTTAAAATCGACATGAAATGCTTGGTAAATGGGGGTTTCCGCTGAATAAAAAAGGTACCTTTTGCCGGGAAATAATAAAGGGCCTCCCCCTTTGAACACCAAAGGAAGAGGCCCCTATTCATATCTGAAATCGATGGGTTGTCAAGCCAGCCGGCCCGCAGCCTTGACCTTTACGAGCAGTGCGTTGCCCGGCAGGTATGCAAGCGGAATATCCTCGGAAAATACGACCTGAACCGTATCCCGCTCCGCCCCGGCTAGGACGGCCTGCTGAATGGCATGGTTCTTCGCATCAAGCATCGCTTCGTCATACGTCATCTCGTCCAGCGCGTAGATCCGCTCGGTCTCGCCGCTGACTTCCCCGAGCGCGGCGCCGATGGCGTTGGCGGCGTCGTAATGGTCGGGTCTGACAATCCGCGCGACGCCTTCAAGACGGTCTGCCACAAGGATGCTGCCGCCGCCGACAAGCACGACGTCGACCGGATCGGAGCTCGTCTTCATGCGGTCGATCGCGTCCTCGATGTCGCGCGTGATGATGCCGTCCGCCTGGCGGCACACCGTCTCGTTCAGCCCGGCTGTGTCTGCGCCGTTCCAGGCGTGGCGTCCGAGCTTCACGGCCACGTCGGTGGCCGTCAGCGTGTCGCCGCCGAAGATCCGGCCGCGCTGCAGCAGCTCGTAGCCGACGCTGTCCGGCCCGACGGTGACGCCGCCGGCTGCATCCTGCCGCACGATCGTGCCGCCGCCGATGCCGATGGACAGAATGTCCGGCATCCGGAAGTTCGTGCGCACGCCGCCGATCTCGACCGCGGCCGAGGATTGGCGCGGGAAGCCGTGGGCGAGCACACCGATGTCTGTCGTCGTGCCGCCGATGTCCACGACGAGCGCGTCGCTGAGGCCCGACAGATGGGCCGCGCCCCGGATCGAGTTGGTCGGACCGCAGGCGATGGTCAGGATCGGGTAGCTCAGGGCGTAATCGCTGCGCATCAGCGTACCGTCATTTTGGCAAATGTAGACACCGGCCTGGATGCCAAAGCTCTCCAGCGCCTGCTCAAAGCCTCGGACGACGCCGGCAATGACGTTCAGCAGCGCAGCGTTCAGAAGCGAGGCGTTCTCGCGCTCCAGCAGTCCAATGCTGCCGATCTCATGGGAGAGCGTTACCGGCGTGTTCTCGCCGAGCACCGCTTTGACGATCTGCATCGCCCGCTTCTCCTGCTCGCCGTTGACCGGGGAGAACACGCCGCAGACCGCGACCGCGTCCACTTCTCCCCGCATCCGGCCCGCCACTTCGGCAATTTGTGCCTCATCCAAGCCGACGATCGCCCGGCCGTCATATTCATAACCGCCGCTCACCACATACGCATGCGGGCCGACCGCCGCCTTCAGCGCATCGTCCCAATCCGCAAGCGGCGGCACCGAGGTCGTTGCCGGGGCGCCGATGCGAATCAGACCGACCTTTCCCAGGTGCTTCCGCTCGACGATGGCGTTGGTGCAGTGCGTCGTTCCAAGCATCGCATAGCGGATCCGGGCCGGATTCACGCCGCTCTCTGCGAGCAGGCGGCGGATCGACTCCACGATTCCCTCGTTGACGTCGCGAGTCGTATGAACCTTGACCGTGTGCACCGGTCTCAGGCTGGAATCGAGGAGAGCCGCGTCCGTATTCGTACCGCCGACGTCGATGCCGATCCTGTAGAGGTCTTCGCCGCCGCCAAGTTTCTCCCTACCGGATGGAATCACGATATCGTTCAACGGACTGCTCATATTACTCACGTTCATCGGATTACTCATGAGCCGCGCCTCCTTTACCTTCGGCCAGTACTTCAATCGGCACGTATGACGTGTCGTAACCGAAGTATTGCGGCCCGACCGTCTCCAGTCCCTTCGGCGTACGCCATTTCGGGTCGCATGGGAAGCCGACGGCCGTCACGCGGGCGCCGTATTTCAGATTTTCCGTCGTAATCGGCATGCCCGTGTCCTGATCCAGCAGCGCAATGAGGTCCGGCGTCACCGCCAGGGATTTTCCATCCTCTGTTGCCAGCAGGAACTCGTTCTGGAAAAAGAGCTTCATCGTCCGGCCCTTCTGTGCATCCGTGCCATCGAATACCGCCTCGCCCCGCGTAAATCCGCCCTCCGTGCGGCGGCGGATATCCACGGCTTTGCCATGGAACAGCGCATAACCGCTCAGCTGCTTGAGCAGCGCTTCGATCGGGTTCTGCTTCCGCTCTTTGGACAGATACAGCGTCCGTCCGATTTCATAGGCTTGTGTCAGCGTATTGCGTACCACGCTGCGCTTCGCTTGGGCCCCTGTGACCGGATAGTCGCAGATCGACGCCGATCCGCCCATCTGAATCGTCACGGCCCGCGCCATCCGTTCCTCCCAAATGCCGTCGACGGCATGCATCAGCACAGCGTTTCCGCGTTCGTCCGCCATCGTAATCGGGCTGCAGTCGTACCCGTCGAGGTAGAACGTCACCATTTGCGACTCCGGAAAAGCGCGGCCCATGGCGTCGGCGTCCAGCATCGGAATGCCGCGCTCCGCCGCCGCGATGACCGGCACGAGCGAGTTGCCGCCGCCTACCTCGATCGGCATGATGGCCGCCACTTTACGACCAAGCTCCCGCTCGAGGAGATCGAGCGGCTTCGTCATCTGCTCGGCGGACGGAATTTTCTCGTTCATGACGGTCGGCGCACCGATCATCGACAGCGGCACGACCAGGTCGTCATCCGCCAGCTCGTCCGGCTGCAGGAGCCGAACCGGACCGTATTTGCGGATGGCCTCGATGGCCATCAATTTACCGATATGGGGATCGCCGCCCCCTCCGGTCCCGAGCACCGCCGCACCGACGGCAATATAATGGACGGCTTGCTCGTCCAGTTCCGTTAACACGTTGTTGTTCATGATGTAGATTTATCCTTTCTTACTTGCAATTTTTCCAATGATCCACTGTACGATAAAGGCAAAAACAAAGGCATCCAGCGCAGGGACGCGCGTCAATTGGAAGAGGCCGAACCCGTCCGGTGACGGTGTGGTCATATAAGCGAACAGCGTAGCCAAAATCCAGACAACCAGGGAACGGAAAATCCAGTTCCGGTTGCGGTCCAGCCCTTCAAACGTAAATTTCTTCCGGTCCACCAGCAGATACTCGGCAGTATACAGCCCTCCGATCGGCGACACGAAGCTCGTAATGACATTCAGAAACGACAGGAATTTGTCGTAAATGCCGAAGACGGCAAGCGAGGTGGCGATCAGTCCCGCAATGACGGTGATCCATTTTTTCGGGAACTTCTGAAATACGACCGAGAAGCCGAGCGACGCCGAATACAGGTTGTTCGTATTGGTCGTCCATTGCGCCAGTGTCAGAACGATGATGGCCGGCAGTCCGAGCCCGAGGGCGATAAAAATGTTCGTCAAATCGTCGGTGTCCATCAGCCGCGAGAGGAAAATCGCGATAATCGTCATCAAGCTGTTGCCGACGAAAAATCCGATAAATGCGGCCGTCACGGCATGCATCGGCGTGCGCGCCCAGCGCCCGATGTCCGGCGAGAGCACCGTACCGACGATAAAGATGCCGATGACAAGCGAAATGGCGATGCCCATCGGAATCGGCGCCCCGGCAATCGGTTCCCATATCGCCGACGTTCCTTTCGTCTTAAACGCCGCTACGATGGCGACGCCGATAAAAATGACCAGCAGCGGCACGGACCATACGCTGAGGCGCTCGATCGAGCGATAGCCCCAGATGGCTGTCGACATCATCAGCAAACCGCCGACAAAGGACAGCACGCCGAGCGGCAGGTCAATCCCCAGCAGCTTGTCAAAAGCGGTATGCATGTTCGACGAGAAAAATCCGACCTGCACGCCGAACCAGCCGAGCGAGAAAATTCCGAGCACGATCGATACGATGCGCGCACCAACGTTCCCGAACAGAAACCGGCTGATCATCGCGGTGGACAATCCCGTTTTCGCCCCGACATAAGCGCAAAGCGCGCCGATCAGACCGAGGATGACCGAGCCGACGATGGTTGCGGTCAGCGAGTCCGCCAAATTCATGCCGTTGCCAAGCTCCGCGCCGAGAAACATGGCAGACAGGTCGATCCCGATCGCGATCCAGACGAGCGACATGGACAACCATTTTTTGCGCAAATGCTGGGGAACGGGTTCCCTTTCAAAATCCTGTGTACTGCCTTCACTGCCGATAACTTGACTCGCTTCACTCATGTAAACCCATCCCCCTGTTGTACAATCTTCTCGGTGAGGTGACCCGCCTTACGAACGCACGCCGCTCCAGAAGGTCTCGAAGGCGTTGTTCACTTTGCGGGAGTACACCTCTTTGGAGGTGTAGTAGAAATATTGCATGCTCAAACCGTCCATCAAGTTCAAAAAAGCGTCCACGAGCTGCTGCACTGGCTGCTCCCGGACTGCCCCTTCCTCAATCCCCTGCACGATCCACCGTTCGACCGCCTGTGTCAGCAGCTCATCGGCCTGCAGAAATGCCTTCTCGATCGTCTCCTTCAGAAAGTCCGGCGGGAACAGCACGTACCGCAGCACGAACATGCTCGCCTCCGGATGCTGCCGGTAAAACTCCGATTGTCTGGACACCGCGCCGTACAGGCAGTCCCGGGCGCTCATCGCCTGCTTCTCCTCCGACAGCTCCTGAATAAAAGCGTTGTACGAGAGCATCGCTTCGCGAAAGACCGTCATAAACAGATCCTCTTTGTTTTCGAAAAAGGCGTAGATCGCCGGGGTTTTGACCCCGACTTCCTTGGCGATTTCGGAAAGGGCCGTTCCGTCGTACCCTTTTTCCCCGAACAGCCGCAGCGCGGCTTCCTTCAGCTTGTTTCTGGTCATGAAATATCCTCACACTTCCTGTTTAATTAACGTTAATTAAGTAAACTATACAAAATAACGCATAAAAATACAACGGCTATTTTTAAGAATTCAGAGGAAGAATAAATGGAAACCTGCAACGGGTACGTACCCTTGGCCTTTTGTACAACACAAAAAACCGCCTCGCATAAGCAAGGCGGCTGGTAATATCAAAAAATATTTAAGATCAGTTCTAGTTCTGCATGACGAAGTCGCGTTCCACCTGGGAACCTTCTTCAAAGACGCGAAGCGTCTCGTATCTCGTGTTCCGCTGCGCCGGGATTTTACCTGCTTCGCGGATCAGCTGCAGGATGGAAGTGATGTTAACCTTATGCACCGCACCCGCGGAGGACACGACGTTCTCTTCCATCATGGTGCTGCCGAAGTCGTTGCAGCCGTAGCTGAGGGACAATTTGCCCACTTCCGGTCCCATTGTGACCCAGGAGGACTGCAAGTTCGGCACGTTGTCCAGCACCAGGCGGCCGATCGCCACTGTCTTCAAATACGCTTCCGGCGTTTCGCGCTCCCGCTTCAAGCCCGTATTGTCCGGCTGGAATGTGAACGGAATAAAGGCGAGGAAGCCTTTCGAGTCGTAGCCGTTCGCGATGCATTCGTCCTGCGCGTCGCGGATGCGCAGCATATGCAGGGCGCGCTCTTCCATCGATTCACCGAAACCGATGACCATCGTGGCCGTCGTGTTCATGCCGATTTTGTGCGCCATCTGCATGACGTCCATCCAATCCCGCCAGGTTCCTTTATGCCGGCTGATCTTGGAGCGGATCCGGTCGTCGAGGATTTCGGCGCCGCCGCCCGGCAGGGAATCCAGTCCCGCCGCTTTCAGCTCGCGCATGACTTGTTCCAGAGACAGCCCCGACACTTCCACCATTTTGCGGATTTCCGCCGGCGAGAAGGAGTGCATCGTGATGTTCGGGAACCGCTGCTTGATGCCCTTCAGCAGGTTCGTGTAGTAATCGAACGGCAGGTACGGGTTCGTTCCGCCCTGCATTAGAATTTCCGTGCCGCCCACGTCTTCGGTTTCCTTGATTTTTTGGAAAATCACTTCGTCCGGCAAGGTATACCCTTCTTTGTGGCCTGGGACACGGTAAAATGCGCAAAATGTGCAGTATGTATCGCACACGTTTGTATAATTGACGTTCCGTCCGATGACGAAAGTCGTAATTGGATCGGGATGAACCCTCTTCATCATGATATCGGCAGCATGACCCATTTTCTCCACTTCATTGCTTTCGAACAATGTCACACTGTCTTCCAAATTCAGGCGTTCGCCCCGCAGTGCTTTATCCAGAATACGGTCAACCGCACTCATATTTGGCAGCCTCCTATCATATGTGAATTTTGTAACATAAATTAAAACATGACCAATACCATCTTAACACAATTGGCGCACAGGGCAAACGAAATTCATAGAATCCGTTGGCCGAACGCGGGCTGGCAAGCGTCGCGGGCTGGACGAAGGAAAGGCACCGCCGAAGCGGTGCCTGCTTGATGATTTAACCTTGAAGCGCCTGATCCAGATCAGCGATCAGATCGTCGACGTCCTCGAGGCCGACAGAGAAGCGGAGCAGCCCGTCGGTAATGCCGCGCTCCAGCCGAACCTCTGCCGGCATTGCCGCATGGGACATCATCGCCGGATAGGACAAAATGCTCTCCACTGCGCCCAGGCTGACGGCCACGAGCGGGATCTGCGCGCGGTTCAGCACCTGTTTGGCCCGCTCGCCGGAGCCCACGTCAAACGAGACGACGGCCCCGTAGCCGGTGGACTGCTTCTCGTGAATTTCTCTGCCGGGATGATCGATGAGCCCCGGGTAAAAGACCTGTGTAATATCCTGACGCCCTTTGAGCCAAGCGGCCAGTACGGCGGCGCTCTCTTCGCTGTGCTTCATGCGTGCCTGCAATGTTTTCATGCCCCGCATCAGCAGCCAGCTCTCCTGTACGCCCAGCACCGTTCCCAGGCCGTTCTGCAGCTGCTTCAGCTGGCGGCCGATTTCCTCGGTACGGGCGACGGCCAGACCGGCCAGCACGTCGCTGTGTCCGCCAAGGAACTTCGTTGCGCTGTGCAGTACGATATCCACACCCACCTCGATGGGACGCTGGTAATACGGCGTCATAAACGTGTTATCGACCATGGTGAGCAGATCATGCTCTTTGGCCCACTTGGTGACGGCTTCGATATCGGTTATTTTCAGCGTCGGATTCGACGGGGTTTCCATATATACAGCCTTGGTGTTCGGCTTCAGCGCAGCCTTCACCTGATCCAGGTCGGTCATGTCGACGAAAGTGCTCTCAATGCCGTGGCGATTCAAAATGCTTGTAAGCAGGCGGTACGTTCCGCCGTATACGTCCTCGGTAACGATCATGTGGTCGCCGGCCGACAGAAGCATAAACGTGCTCGAAATGGCCGCCATGCCCGACGAATAGGCGAACCCGCGCACCCCGCCTTCGAGCAGGGCAATATAGTCTTCCAGCGCCTGGCGCGTCGGATTGCCCGAACGGCTGTAATCATGCACCGGCGGATTGAAGATATCTGCATGGTGGAACGTAGACGCCTGATAGATCGGCACGCTGGAAGCTCCCGTCGCGCCATCGATTTCCGAGCCAAAATGGAGCAGCTTGGTCGCGAATTTCCGCTCCTGCTTGCCTTTGTCTTGATGTCCTTTGCCCAAATCACTCATCCTTGGCTGCTCCCTTCCACTTCCTTGATTGCGGCATCCAGTGCGCCGCCCAGATCCGCAATCAGGTCATCGATATGCTCGATGCCTACAGAGAAACGGAGCAGGCGGTCGTCGACGCCGACGGCTTTGCGGATTTCTTCCGGAATATCGGCATGCGTCTGCACGGCCGGATAGGTCATCAGCGACTCGACGCCGCCAAGGCTTTCCGCAAAGGCGATCAGCTGGATGTGGCGAAGCACGGGCTCTACGTAACGGGCATCCTTCACTTTAAAGGAGAAGATCCCCGTATTCCCCCGGGACTGCCGGCTTTGGATGTCATGTCCCGGATGGTCCGGAAGCGCCGGATAGAATACTTCGGCAACCGCCGGATGCGTCTGGAGGTACTTGGCCATCGCCGTGGCGTTGCTTTCATGGCGCTCCATCCGCAGGGCCAGCGTCTTCATTCCTTTCATGAGCTGATAGGAATCCGTCGGCCCGAGCACCGCACCGATGGAATTGTGCAGAAACGCTATTTCCTCGGACAGCTCTTTGCCCTTGGTCACGATCAGGCCTGCAAGGACATCGTTATGTCCGCCCAAATACTTGGTCGCGCTGTGCACGACGATATCCGCGCCGAGCTCGATCGGACGCTGGAAGAACGGCGTGAGGAGCGTATTGTCCACGATGGACAGCAAGCCGTGGCGGTGAGCCCAATTGGAGACGGCCTCGATGTCCGTAATCATCATGAGCGGATTCGTCGGCGTCTCGATAAACACCGCTTTCGTATTTGGGCGTCTGGACTGTTCCAGCTCGTCCAGATTGTTGGTGTCGACATACGTCGCGGTAACCCCGTATTTGGAAAGGATTCTTTCCAGCAGGCGGTATGTACCACCGTACAGGTCCAGCGAAACGATCAGGTGATCGCCCTGGCTGAACAGGGTGAAGATGGTTTGCAGCGCAGCCATGCCTGAGCTGCAGGCAAAGCCGGCGTCCCCGGATTCCAGCTTCGCTGCCGCGGCTTCGAGCACTTTGCGGGTCGGGCTGGCGGTCCGAGCGTAATCAAAACCGGTACTTTGCCCAAGCTTCGGATGGCGGAAGGCGGTTGCCTGATAAATCGGGAAGTTTACCGCTCCTGTCACGGGTTCTTCGACGGAGCCGATTTGGGCCAATCTGCTTTCAATTTTCCATGGTTCCTTTTCCATATGCGTATCCTCCTGTAGGGTCAACTAAATTTGCGGCCAGACTTCAAGACTCTCCCCGATATCATAAGGAGTCTCCTGATATACATAGTAATTCAGCCAATTTGAGAATAATAAGTTGGCATGCGAGCGCCAGATGGCGAGCGGAGCCTGATTCGGATCGTCGTTCGGGTAGTAGTTGACCGGAATTTTCATGTCCATGCCTTTCGCGATATCGCGCTCATACTCCCATTTCAGCGAATCCGGATCGTATTCGGAGTGGCCTGCCACAAAGATCTGCTTGCCGTCCTTGCTTGCTACCATATGAATGCCGGCTTCCTCTGACTCCGAGAGAATTTCCAGCTCCTCCACATGCTCGATATCCTCGCGCCGCACCTCGGTGTGGCGGGAGTGCGGTACATAGAATACATCGTCGAAGCCGCGGAGAAGCTTCACGTTGTTCTTCATCACCCGGTGCGGGAATACGCCGAAGCATTTCTCCTTCAGGTCCCACTTCGGAATGCCGTAGTGGTGGAACAATCCGGCCTGGGAGGCCCAACAGATGTGCATCGTCGAAGTGACGTTCGTTTTGGTCCAGTCCATAATCTCGCGGAGCTCATCCCAATAGTTCACGTCTTCAAAATCCATTTTTTCGACCGGCGCCCCCGTGATGATCATCCCGTCAAAACGGCGGTGCTTCACTTCCTCGAACGTTTTGTAGAACGACTTCAGGTGCTCCGAAGGCGTGTTCTTGGAAATATGGGAGCCCGGATGAAGCAGCACAATGTCGACCTGCAGCGGCGAGTTCCCAAGCAGGCGGAGAAGCTGGGTTTCTGTCGTTTCCTTGGTCGGCATCAGATTGAGAATCGCGATGCGCAGCGGACGGATGTCCTGGTGATACGCTTTGGTATCGTCCATGACGAAAATATTTTCCCGGGTAAGAACTTCTTTCGCCGGTAAAGTGTCGGGAATCTTGATCGGCATCGTTATCATCTCTCCTTTTTTCTGAAAACCGCGAAAATCGTAGCTTGAGAAGAAGCCGAGTATACAAAAATGACCTTTCCCATACAAAAGAGAAAGGTCATTACACGCTCATTACCGCGCCTCTCTCATCTGTCAGGAGACAACGCCAAAAGGCCGCTGCCATGCTCCTGCAAGAATTAGCACCGTGCGTAAATACCGCCGGTTGCCGGGTTTCATCGGGCTAGTCCCTCCACCTGCTCTTGATAAGATTTCGCTGTATTCAATTTTACATTGTCTTGTTCCTTACTTTAAATCATAAGCCCATCCTTCGTCAAGACGCGGATTTGTCATTTTCGGCAGCATATCGTGCACCGATCGAAGGTCGCTTCCATACCCTGTTATCGGGACCTGCCGGCCGCCATTTTGTTCTTGAAAGGAATAAAACCCGGCGTTATACTAGACAAGTGTTTCATACCCCGATATGACTGAGGTGACATGAAAGATGGAAGGCGACCCGAGCCCGAAGCTGAATGCATGGAAAACACAACTGCATAGACCTGAGATCAGCTTGCCGGCAGAGGGAAGTTTTCGTTTTCATGCCCGTACGTTTATTCAGTACTCCCCCAAATCCCGCTGACCGGCAGCGCTGATTTCTTTTCTATGCTCAAACATCTTGAGCAAGGAGTGAAGTCATATGAAAATCCGGTTGGTAAACGAAGGAGTATTTACTCCGATCGATGACCTGCAAACTGTACTAACCCCGCCTTTGGCCGGCTTTTATTGGATCGACGCTGACGTCGACGACCTCGCGGAGCTGCAGCCGCTGTTTTCGCTGCATGATCTGGCGGTTGAAGACTGTCTCAGCGAAGAGGAGCAGCGCCCGAAGATCGAAATTTACGAAAACCACTATTTTATCGTGGTCAACAGCATCCGGTTTGACGACGAGGAGATTTTTCTGCGCGCACTGAACGTTTTCCTCGGAAGACACTTCATCATTACGGTAACGAAACAGAAAATCAACGAGCTGCGGACGCTGAAGCCGATCCTGTGGGAACAGGAAGTCAGCGGACCGGACCGTTTTCTGTACCTGCTGATCGACCTCGTGGTTGACAACTACTTTGTGGTCGGCGACCGGATCGAAGCCAAAATCGAGAAGCTCGAAGAAGACATTCTCATGCACACGAAAAAGTCCCATTTGAACGAAATTATCGGTCTGCGAAGCGAGATTCTGTGGCTGAAAAAAGTGCTGGGTCCGCAAAAGGATGTCATCAATACGTTAAATAAAAAAGACCTCCGGCTGATTGACGATCAGCTGCAAAAATATTTCAGCGACATTTACGAAAATGCGGTCAAAATTTCCGAAACATTCGATACGTACCGCGATCTGATGAGCAACTTGCGCGAGGCCTACCAGTCAAGTATCGCCAACCGCGCGAACGAGATCATGAGAGTGTTTACGGCCATGACCGTGATCTTCATGCCATTGACGATCATTACAGGAATCTATGGCATGAACTTCGATAACATTCCGGAAATTCATTGGAAATACGGTTATTTCATGATCCTCGGCATCATGCTCGTCCTTGGTCTCGGCATGGTTGTCATTTTCAAGAAAAAAGACTGGATTTGAAAGTCAGCGCATCACCCCATCATCATGCATTGGAAAACAGGACGAAGGAGACGGCCGCATGCGGTTAGAGCCTTCGTCCTTTTTGCATGGTCACCATCCGTAACTCCGGCGGGGAAGCACTCCGTTCACCCCACGCTTCTGCGGCTGCCGGGCTGCCGGCGGAACCGGATGCGGATCAGCCGGATCCGCTCATAACGCTGCTCCATGCCGCTTCCCGAGGCGGCATCCTCTCCGTATACTTGCAGCAGCACCGGCTTCAAGAGCGCGTCGCCCAGCTCCTCCAACGCGGCCCACACCCGCTCCTGCTCCTCGTTCGGCACCTCCTCCAGCTCGCTTTGGATCAGCCGCTCGGTATCATACCCTTCCTTCTCCAGCTGCTCCAGCGCCTCCACCAGGTCTCTGCGCGGCAGGCCGCATTCCTGTTCCAGCTGCTGCAGGTTCATCCCCTCATAAATTCCCTTCAGCATGGTGCGCCGGGTACGGTATTTATCCAGGTCCTGCTTGTACTTGTGCTCTTTCTGCTTGTAGGTCCACGATAGATATGACTGGTCGTCCAGGGCATCATTCACCCAATCCAGCGGAAATTCGTGGCTGCGCTGCACCGTTCCCGCAATCTCGATCAGGTCGGCTCCGTACTCCGACGCCTTGCTCTCCCCGACGCCTGGAAGCTGCAGCAGCTCTTCGATGCTATGCGGCACGAAGGCGCTGATCAGACGGAGCACCCGGTTGCTGGCGATAAAATAAGGAGCCTTGCGTTCGCTGGCCGCCTTCCTTCTCCGCCAGGCGGTGAGTTCGGCGTACAGCTCCTCGTTGTTGTGCAGTTCACTGTAGCAGTACAGCTTCTGTACAGCATGGCTGCGGCCCTTCAGCTCCTCTTCCTCATGAAACGTGCCGTCGATCAACGGGCGGAATCCTTCGCCGAGTTTGACCGCCAGGCCGTGCCTGTAAATGTACAGCATCTCATTCCAGGATCCGCCTTCATACCAAGCGGTATCCATGGCTTCCCCGGTCATCTCCAGATCTCTCCATCCGAGATGCCAGGTTCCCTCCTCTTCGCCGATCCATACCTGCGCGAGCTTTTCTCCCTCGCTTCCCGCATCCTTCACAAGCCGGTTCATAAAAACGATTTGCATATTCACCAATTCCTCCATCCACGTAGGGTAATCAGCACAACGCAAAAAAGCACCTCTCTTAAATTAAGAGAGGTGCTTCCCCATTCGTGCAGATGTGCTGTTATAGTTGATCATACCATATTATGTAAAATGGTCAATGGGTTTTTCGCCAAATCTCCGAAATAACCGGCTCCTAAGAAGCTTTCAATTCAACTGAATTAGAACGTAGCCATTTGGATTTGGACAAAATACAAGCCGTTGTCCCTTCACAAGCCGTCGCTGAATTTCATTCCGGTTCATCGTAAATGCCCGGATTACTTGGTAAAAAGTAAATCATGCGATTCCAATCCGAGAATTTTCCTGGAAACCAAGGCAACTCCGCCAAAGAGCGTTAATTCATGAATATGGTGGTCAAGCGAAATAATTTGTGTGGAGCCAAGCGGATCAAGTGAAGAATATTCTTTAATAATCCCGTCTAATAGGTATGGGAAAAAGGCGATAAATCGTGAGGAAAGGAACACAGCATCCGGAGCGCTGTATTGGATTAAATTATAAGAGATTTGTGCAATGGCTATGACCCATTCCTCCATGATAGCCGCAATTTGTTCATCCTTGATCTCCATTAAAAGAATAAAATCCTCTAGCGTAAATCCTGGTTTGTTTTTCAATTTGCCGATCCGGTCAAGCACCGCTTTTTCGGAATAAATTTCCTCTAAACGCCGATTTTTTTTATTTTCCGACATGATAATGGATCGTCCGATTTCGCCGGACAATCCGTTTAAGCCTTTATACAGGCGTCTCTCGATAATCGTTCCTACGCCTATTCCGTTATGAATGTTTAAGGCTAGAATGTTATCGAATTGAATATCCTCGGTATGGCGGTAAAAATCCCGGATATAAATCGCCGTAAGATTGGCTTCATTTTCGATGATAACGGGAACGTCGATCAGCTCCTTCAACGCATCGATCAAATCAAAGGACTGAAAGTCCAAGAACGGACTATACAGGATCTGATTGTCCAGTACCGGCGCGTGAAGCGAAATGGAGATTCCAACCAATCCGTTAATCGTATCGTACTTTTCCAAATTCAAAATCACGTTTTTCATCAATGCAAAAATATCTCTTACTTTGTTCGTATATAATTTAATGGAAACATGGTGAATAAGCTCGCCATTAATGTAGTTGACGGAATATCTTAAATGATGAATGCCCATATCGAAAGCCAGTACAAACCCATACTTACGATTAAAACGTATTAAATTGGGCCGACGCCCCCCAATGTTGGATGCTTCCCCTGTTCCCAGCTCTTCAATCAAGCCTTGGTCTTGAAGCTCGCGTACGATGGAAGAAACCGTGGACTTTTGAAGATTGATTTGGTCAGCTATTGAACTTCTAGACGTCTGATCAGTATTAAATAGAGTTTTTAATACCAATTTTTTGTTATTTTCTCTCATAACATCCTGATCAGTTTTCATAATCATTTGTTGTAATCCCTTTCAAATGTTATCGTACTTAGAAGTATAGCATATTAATTAACATTACTACTAAGAAAGAGCTGGAAGTCATATTCTTCCAGCTCTTTCTCGGGATCATGATTAATTATTTATCAAGCTCTTTATACGTAAAATAATCGAAATCTGCTGGCAATTCATAACCGGAATAATCAACATTAGCCATCCCGACAAACGCTCCCGTAAAAAATCCGCCGTAGGACTGTACCACGTAATCGTCGGACAAAATCGCAGCATCCAGCGTTACGTCGATATCCGTCCACTGTTCGCCGTCAAAGGAATAGGCGTAGGTGTACGTTTCTTTCCGAACCTTCGCTTTAAAATGCACGTATTCCGCATGTTCGGGAACTTTAACTGCTTTATCCTTCAGAAAGCTCGTGAGAACGCCACGGTCATTTTGCGTCACTTCAATGACGCGTCCATTGATTTCGTTCCATGTCACATGGATCATCGACCAGTGTCCCGTATTGTAATAATTAACGAGACCGGCCATCTGCTGGAAGGTGTAAGGCGAATACGCAACTGCCGTCTGTGCGTCGAAATAAAATGACTGCCAGCGTCTTGCGACAAGCGACTGCTCGTGCTCATTGGTTAAGGAGCCTTTACCGAACAAGCGCAAGTTCCCCGGCTTTTCCGTCAGAGAACCCATTCGCTCGTCAAACGGAACGCGCAGCGTGCTAAAATTGATATTTAATGCCGCGGAATCAAAATGATCCGTTTCCGGATAGGTCGGCGCATACTTCGTTTCCGTGCAGCCTTTAGGAGCTTCGACAAAACGGCTTCCCTGCTTGCCGCCTACGATATACGGCCATCTTTCCTCGTTCCACTCCACTTTTTGAATCGCCGTTTCTCTTCCCAGCGTGCACCAGCCGCGCGGATCGCGGATCGATTCGGTCTCGCGGTGCCAGGGGCGTCCCGTCAAATGCGCGAAATACCATTCGCCCGACGGCGTATCCACCAGTGAGCCATGGCCGCATTTTTGCAGCTCCCCGTCAGGCGAATCGAACGCGGTCAGGAATACGTCGCCAGGCTGCGTTTCGTAGGAGCCGAACAGTTCTGCCGAACGGGCAACCACCTCTTGGTGGGTATAAACCGTTCCACCTTCCGCGCAAAATAAATAATAATAACCAAATAGTTTATAAATATGAGGGCCTTCCACCAGCTTAACGTCGGTCCCTTTATAAATGATCTTTGCCGTCTCCGGAAGCAATCTTCGCTGCTCAACCGAGTATTCCGTCAGCTTTATGCCGTTAAACGGATGGCGATACTCGCGATGATCCCACTCCATCTGGACAAGATATTTTTTCCCGTTGTCGTCATGGAACAGCGAAGCGTCAAACCCCACTCCGTTCAGCTTAATCGGATCGCTCCAAGGGCCTTCGATGCTTTCGGCGGTAGTCAAGTAATTGGTCATGTCCTTAAAGGCGCCTTCGGTTACTTTCACGTCGGTATAAACCAGCCAAAATTTCCCGTCAGCATAGGACAGATCTGGTGCCCAGATGCCTGCCGAATCCTTATTCCCTTTCATATCCAACAGCGTTCTCGTGGAGAGCGGGTGCGTAATCAGCCGCCAGTTGACCAAATCCTTTGATTCGTGGATTTGCACGCCCGGAAACCATTCGAAGGTTGAGGTTGCAATATAATACGTATCGTCAACCCTTACGATGGACGGATCTGGATTGAACCCCTTTAATACCGGATTTTCGATTTGCATAAAAGTATCCCCCTGATCTATTCAATCTTTCATTTCGTGAAATCGTGTTCAAAATCACCTATAGATGCTTCAATTCTTTTAGTGAACCTCTGGTTGGCCGTGAATAGTGTTACCTTTACGCTTTCATTTCAGCGCGTTTTGCGTCAAGTTGTTTGTTAATGCTGTCAACGTCTTTATCAGACAATGGATAGAATCTCATCACAATCATAGCAACAACAGCAAGAGCAGCAGGTATCCAAATAGCAGTCGTATTAATTCCTGAGACGGCGAGAGCTGTTTGGTGATCGGCATGTTCGTCAAATCCGTAAGCGGCAAGGAACCACAGTGGAACGGCACCGCCAATCGTGAAACCAATCTTGAAGAACAGCCCCATAATCGCGTTGATGATAGCCGCATTACGTTTCCCCGACTTCAACTCGCCATATGAAACCACTTCAGGAACAAGGGCCCACATGAAACCAGTCGCTGAAGTCAATCCCCATTGCTTGATGAATGTTGAAACATACGCTAACCAAAGTTGATCGTGCATACCGTCAAGACTCCAAACCCAAGTCAGGATTTCGCCGACCACAAACATACCGAGGAAGAAATAGAAGAAGCCCTTTTTACCCAATACTTTCTTAAGTTTTGGCCAGAATGCTGCAAAAGCGATACCAGGTATGGAGGCAATCAGCCCCACAGCCCCCATCCACTCCGAGTGATCGACAGTGTACTGGTTAAAATATCCGTTAACCGTATTCATGAAGAACATAAATGTAAATGCCAACATGAAGAACATTCCCAAGATAACCAATGGCTTATTATTCTTAAATTCAACAAAGAAATCAGAGACTTTAACATGTGCCGATTGTTCAGCATTGGCGACAACGCGTTCTTTCGTCAGCTTGTAGCAGAAGAACAGCGCAATGGCCCCAATAACCATATAAACGGCATAAACGCCAAACCAAGCATGACCTGCAGAAGGGTCAGTATAAGTTCCCATATGAAGTTTTAGTCCAAATAAGCCAGTGTCTTTGAGTTCACGATCTTTAGGGGCAGCCATTTGAACAAACATTGGGAACAATGTATAGACAAGAAGATTGGCACCGTTTGCAAGCATCATACGCGTCGTTGTGATTTGGTCTACAGATTTAGGATCACGGGTTAATGAAGCGTTCAACGAGCCGTAAGGAATATTGACGACGGAATAAACCAAGTCAAGCAAGAGATAAGTGATGAAGGCATAGGGCACAGAGTCGCGAATCGCAGGAATCGGCGCAAACAGCAGCGCAGCCAAAATAACGAGCGGAATGCCTGCACGAAGTAGCCAAGGACGATATTTACCTGCTTTAGATGAGCGTTTATCGACATAGGTTCCGACCATTGGATCCCAGATAACATTGATGATCCGGACTATGGCGAAAATAAAACCTGCTGTTGCTGTACCGATAGCATTGACAGTCGTCATGTAGAGGGCAAGGAAGCCTCCAACTGTACCAAAGACAAGGTTTTGAGCAAAGTCTCCAAAACCATAGCCAAGACGTTCAGCAAGACTGAGCTTGTGATACTCATTTTGCTGAACTTTATTTGTGTTATCGCTCATGATGAAAACTCCTTCTAAGATGTAAATTTTACCACCATAATTAGATTTACTTTTCACTTCACTAAACTTCTAAACCTCGTTAATCCTCTCACTTCGTTAGGGGAAAGATGGGAATACGAAACCAAATAAAAGCCCTTACATTTTTGCAAACTCACATAAAACTTTTATTTTTAAATAAAAAACAGCTCAATTTCTTATTCATCTTCCCACTCATTATTGTTCCCCTGATAAATTACACCCTTGAACTTACATTAGTTCGTTCATCAAACCAACTAAGAATAAATTTAACACAATCATTATCAATTTTCAACTTCATGATTTATACATTTATAATATTCACTACTTTTGGCACGATTTATTAATCATCTCGGAGCAGCTCAATCGGAAGAGAAACTCCAAACGAAAAATGTTAATACCCTGAAATCATCCCTCTAGACAATCGTTGAATTCGCGACCCAATATAACATTGTATTTGTGTCCAGTTTCACCCATCTGTATCAGTCCAGAAAACATAAAAAACCCGTAATTATTTATAAATACAGGCTCAAACTTATAATTTCTGTTATTTTTCCTGTCACGTGTAAAAAATTCTACCGAAATGATTCAGGGATGCGTCTAAATTTCATCCGGCATAAACGCAAAAAAGAGGGCCTTTCAGCCCTCTTTTCTTATTTCTATTCACCATCTCATGAAAGCCCGTCAGTCAATCAAACCTTAGGCTTAACCTGCAGCCAGCGCCTTCTTGGCGAGCGCGAGCGCGCCGCACAGGCCGGCGTTGTCGCCAAGCTGAGGCGGAACGATGTAATTCTCGATATCGTCCATGATGGCTGGAACCTGTACGTAGCCGTTCAGCTGTTTGCGCAGCTCGGCATGAATCAGCGGGAACAGCTGCAGCTGTTTCATGACGCCGCCGCCCATGACGATTTTTTGCGGAGACAGAATCAAAATGTAGTTCATCAGCGCCTGAGCGAGATAGTAAGCTTCCATCGCCCAAGCCGGATGGTCGGGGGTCAATTCCGCACCCGGAACGCCCCAGCGTTTGGACAAGGAAGGTCCTGCTGCCAGCCCCTCCAGGCAATCGCCATGATATGGGCAGAAGCCTTCGAATTTGTCCTCCGGATGACGGCGGACCAGAATATGTCCCATTTCCGGATGGGACAGGCCATGGATCAGCTCGCCGCCCACAACCGCACCAGCTCCGATGCCCGTGCCAACGGTAATGTACAGGCAGCTTTCGAGCCCCTGGGCTGCTCCCCAAGTCGCTTCGCCCAAGGCGGCCCCGTTCACATCGGTATCAAATTCGATCGGCAGATCGAAGTGAGAGCGCAAATGTCCGACCATATCGAAATTGCTCCAATAAGGTTTCGGCGTCGTCGTAATCCGTCCGTATGTAGGACTTCCCTTCACCGGGTCAATCGGCCCGAATGAACCTGCTCCGATCGCCGCGATGTTTTTGCCCTTAAAGAAATCGACCACCTGGGCCATCGTTTCCTCCGGCGTCGTAGTCGGGAAGCTGATCCGTTCCACAACGGTACCGTCCTCTTGGCCGATTCCGCATACGAATTTCGTTCCCCCTGCTTCAATTGCTCCTAATAAACTCATCGTAGTCGTTCCCTCCTGCAGCGGGCCTCCCAAGCCCTGTATAAATGCCATATACCTTCTATCTTTATATCAAAACAATCACGGGCATTATAGCCCAGTTAATCCTTGAAAGTCAATCGACTAGAGCACAAAAGAGCCGGCGCTCCAAAAACGCCAGCACTCTGTACCCATTTAGCTGATGGCCAGTCCCATAAGAGAACACAGGCTCTTCATTTCCAGTTCTTCAAACTTGCTGATCACCTGATGGTGATCAAGAGACAGCTGGCACACATCCAGCGAACAGGCGACGGGCACGCAGCAGTGAATCTCGGCCAGCTTGCGCGACAGGTGCAGCATGTCGAGGTCAGCCTCGATCTTGGCGCGGACACTCTTGGACAGCTGGTCCAGATTTTCGAGAATCCCTTCAACGGATTCGTATTCCTGCACAAGCTTGATCGCCGTTTTCTCGCCGATGCCCTTCACGCCGGGGTAATTGTCGCTCGTATCGCCCATGAGCGCCTTCACGTCGATAATCTGCCGCGGGCGCAGCTGCTTCTCTTCATACAGGGATTCCGGTGTATACACTTTGTAATTGCCGTGCCCTTTTTTCATAATAATGACCGTCGTCCGATCGCTGACGAGCTGCAGCAAATCGTTATCGCCGGACAGGACCATCACGTCCATCTCCCGTCCGAACTGGTCGGCCAGCGTCCCGATGCAGTCGTCCGCTTCATACCCTTCCGCGCTGATATTCGGAACGCCGAGGCTGTCCATCACGTCGCGGATCATCGAAAACTGCGGAATCAGATCGTCCGGGGCGTCCGGACGGTTGCCCTTGTAAGCGGCAAACTGCTGTCCGCGGAACGTACCACCGCCGAGATCCCAGCAGCAGACCACATGGGTCGGATTAAACGTTTGCACTGCATCCCAAAAATAACGAATAAAGCCGTAGATCGCGTTTGTCGGAACCCCCGCCTTCGTGCGGCGAATGTAGCCGCTGGACGCGGTCGCGAAATAAGCTCTGAATAATAAGGCCATGCCATCCACTAGCATCACGGATTGGCGTTGTTCATTTGCTGTCACTTCTTGTTTCTCCCCTTGTCTGCCTGTTTCCCCTGGATTTCAAGGTTCGGCACTGCTTCCTCTAGTATAGCATATCCGCCAGGGCATGAGGCCCTTCCTGATATCACCATTCCCGGCTTATTGCTGCCTTTTTGCCCCGCCCGTTCAAGTCATAAACCAGACAGCCTGTAACATAAAATTTGTGAAGAAGATCTCCCTTCATACTGAATTAAGCAGCAGGAGTTATTCTCCAAATATCGAATCTTGAAAAGGATAAACCCACCTAACAAGCAGGAGGAATGAATATGGGAAAAACGATCAAGGTTGCTGTCATCGGCTGCGGGACCATTGCCAGAGCGGCGCATATCCCCAACTATTTGAAACATCCGGACGCCGAAATCAAATATTTTTGCGACACGGACAAGAAGAAAGCCGAGCAGGCGGTCAAGGATTATGAATGCGGCACCGCCGTGGAAAATTACCGTGACATTCTGGACGACCCCGAGATCGATGCCGTCTCCGTATGTACCCCTAACGATGCTCATGCCGCCATCTCCATCGATTTTTTGCGGGCGGGCAAGCATGTCTTGTGCGAAAAGCCTGCGGCCCGCACCTACGCGGAAGCGCTGGAGATGCAGAAAGTGCAGCACGAAACGGGCAAAGTGCTGAATATCGGGGTCGTGAACCGGTTCAACAAAAGCGTGAATATGATCAAAAACCTGATCGAAAGCGGCGAGCTTGGCGAACTGTACCATATCTATGCAAGCTTCCGCGCTCACCGCTCCATTCCGGGACTTGGCGGCGCGTTTACCACCAAATCAATTGCCGGCGGGGGCGTCCTGATCGATTGGGGCGTCCATTATCTGGACATCGTCATGTACTGCGCCGGCGATCCGCGTCCGTTGACGGTATCCGGCCAGGCTTACTCCAAGCTGGGGCGGGACCTGCCAAATTACGCCTACCTGAACATGTGGGCAGGGCCCCCGAATTACGCCGGTACGTATGATGTCGATGACTTTGTCACGGCCATGATCCGCACCGAAGGGCCGGGCATTACGATCAACGGCGCCTGGGCGCAGAACATCGGCACACCCGAAACCTACATCGATTTTCTGGGCGACAAAGCAGGGATCCGCCTACAATACGGAGGCGACTTCACTATTTACGGGGCCAAGGATGGAGCTTTGCTGGAAACGAAGCCCAAGTATTCATCGAGCGACCATTTCGAAAACGAAATCAACGGCTTTCTCGAATGCATCCAGACCGGCGTAAAGCTGCCGTCCCATATCGATACCGTCATCGTCACCTCCAAGATGATTCAGGCAATCTACGACTCTTCCGAGCAGCGCAGGGAGATCGAGCTGTAATAAGCGACTGAGGGGGATTACTGCTTGAAAACGATCGGTTTTATCGATTATTACCTCGATGAATGGCATGCCGAGCATTATCCGAAGTGGATTGAACAAGCATCGGGCGGCACCATGAAGGTGGCCTATGCCTATGGAATGGCCGATTCGCCTTCCGGGCGCACCAATGCACAGTGGAGTGAAGACAAAGGGATCGAGCTGCTCCCTTCGATTGCCGAGGTCGTGGATCGAAGCGATTACATCATTGTCCTTTCGCCCGACCATCCGCAGTACCACGAACCGCTCGCACAGCTTCCGCTTCAATCCGGCAAGCCTACCTATATTGACAAAACCTTTGCCCCGGACCGCCAGACCGCTCGGCGCCTGTTCGATCTAGCTGAGCAGCACGGGACGCCGCTGTTCTCCAGCTCGGCGCTTCGCTTCGCCGCGGAGTACGCCGGGGCCGAGCGCGCCGGCATCGAGAACATCATCAGCTTCGGGCCGGGGCGTTACGACAACTATTCGATCCACCAGATCGAACCGATCGTCTCGCTGCTGGGTCCCGGCGTCCGCCGGATGATGTATACCGGAACGCCTCACGCCCCGTCGTGGCTGATCGGATTCAGCGGGGGCCGCCAGGCCGAGATCCATCATCTCGGCGGGGGATGTCCCTTTTCGCTGACGGTCAGCTATACATCCGGTGAGACGAACATGCTGAAAGCGGACTCCGATTATTTCGGGCTGTTCGCTGGGGCGCTCGTCCGCTTCTTCGAAACCGGCGTTCCGCCTGTCGATCCGGCCGAGACGGTAGCGATCATCATGATCATCGAACAGGGCTTTAAGACGATGGAAACGCCCTATCAATGGGTAGAGCTCCCTTCGGAATAGATCCTCGAACGCAAAACAAAACGGTGGCAAAGCCGCAGGGAAATGCTAGGACCCTCCCCTGTCGGTCATGCCACCGTTTTTTTACGGAATCCCAGGCTACGCCCAGTTCTCCTCGTACATGTCCTCTTTAAAGCCGACTGTCACCTTGCTGCCGTCGGTTACGATCGGACGTTTGATCAACCGGCCGTTACTGGACAGCAGCTTGATCTGCTCTTCCCGGCTCATGGCCGGCAGCTTGTCCTTCAGACCCAGCTCCTTGTACGCCTCTCCGCTGGTATTAAAAAACTTCTTCAAATCCAGCCCGCTCTTCTCGACCAAGCGGGACAGCTCGTCCGGAGCCGGCGGCTCCTCCCATAAATGCTGTAGCTCCAGCTCGTGGCCGTGCGCTTCCAGCCATTTAACCGCACTGCGGCACGTACCGCATTTGGGATAATGGTATACTTTCAATTTGCTCATGGTTATTCACTCTTTTCATTGATCAAGTTCATCTTGCTTCGCCTCGGCAATAAGGCGGGTCATGTCGGGAGGCAGCGGTGCCTGAAAGGTCATCCGCTCCCGGGTGACGGGATGCTGGAAGGACAGCTCCCAGGCGTGGAGCGCTTGCCGCGAAATGCTGTGATCCAGCAGCAGCACGGTCCGCTCGGATGGGGTTAATCCCTGCGGCAGAACGGTCTCCGGAGCCCCCTCTTCCTCAGGCGGAAGCATACGGTAGACCGGATGCCGATACAGCTTATCGCCGATAAGCGGGCAGCCGATGCTGGTCATATGGACGCGGATCTGGTGGGTTCTGCCCGTTTCCAGCTTCAGCTGGACGAGCGAAGAAGACGAGCCGTACGCCTCAACGACCTGATACCGCGTCAGCGACGGATACCCGTCAGGCGTGACGATACGCCGATGCGGCTCTTCCGGGTCGCGGTCGATCGGTCCGTCCACCTCCCCTTCTTCCGGAGACGGAACGCCATGAACGAGGGCCAGGTACCTTTTGTCCACCTCGTTTGCGATCATTTGCTCCGAAATATGCTGGTGGACATACGGATTTTTGGCGATAGCGATCACGCCCGAAGTTTCCTGGTCCAGCCGATGCACGGCTCGAAAGCGGAACGCCTCGCCCTTGTCCCGCCAATAGTGAACCACGCCGTTCGCCAAGGTTCCCGTATAGTGTCCGTGCGTCGGATGCACGATGATGCCGGCTTCCTTGTTCACGATCAGCAGGTGCTCATCCTCGTACAAAATGCGAAAAGGAATGGGCTCTGGCAGAATATCATCCGAAATTTCTTTCTCCATCCGGATTTCCACCACATCCCCATCCCTGACCGGAACGCTGATGTACACTCTTTGGCCATTCACGGTAATCCCCTGTTCCGTCAGCTTCAGGCGGGACTGCAGCTTGCGGGATACGTGGAGTCTCTTCTGCAGAATCGTCTTCAGCAGCCACCCGTCTTCCGAAGGCGGGACGGTATATGAAATCGGGGGATAGTATTCGCTCATTTTTTCCGTCCGAATACCTTTTTGCTGCGCACGTATTCGATATCCGCCACGCCGCTGCGGGCGTTGGCCGTCCGGGCCACAACGAAGAAGTAGTCCGACAGACGGTTCAAATACCTGCGTACGTCGGGATTAATTTCTTTCTCCCGCCCCAGCGTCACGACTCGGCGCTCTGCGCGGCGGCAGACCGTGCGGCATACATGCAGCGTGGATGCCAGCAGGGTGCCTCCAGGCAGAATAAAGCGCTCCAGCTCCGGCGTCTCCTCCATATAAGCATCCATCCACTGCTCGAGCCGCGTCACTTTGTCGGGACCGACCTTGTATTTGCTCTCGCTCAGCTTCACAAAAGCCAGGTCCGAGCCGCAGTCAAACAGCTCATGCTGAATCTCGATCATATTTTCTTTCAGGTCCTGCAATGACTCCGCTTCCATCAGGCTGATCGCCTGGCCCACAAAGCAGTTCAGCTCATCAATCGTGCCGTAGGCCTCCACCTGCAGGTCATCCTTCAAAACGCGCCCGCCAATGACGGACGTTTCGCCTTCATCGCCTGTGCGTGTGTAGATTCTCACCAGCTTCTTCTCCCCTTTATCGCGTTATATCATACATCAAAGGAATCGCGGAAGCCGCGTCCCTTGTGCTGGCTTCTTTACTCCGTCAATGCCTTAAGCGCCTTTACCGCATTGTCGACCGACTTGGCCGAGATCGGGATTGTGGCGTACAGCTTCTCCGGAACGTATTTCTGGTCTTTGAAAAATTTCATTTCACGAACGGGGATACCGTACAGATGCTCGGTCGTATCCGTCGTGCCGTCTTCTTTTTCCTCGTTGCTTGCGAACACGCCATCCGGATATTTTTTCGGGTCAAAATACGAATCCAGCACGGTATGACCGCCCATTTTGGCGTAATTTTTCATATCGTCTTCCGGCAGAAAAATGATGTCATGCCCGCCGGCAGCATATTCAACCATCAGCTTCTCCGGGTTATAAATCGGACTTGCCGATACTTTGACCTTCAGGTCGGGTCCCATCACTTCCTGAAGCTTGTCCTGCACCTTCTCATATACCTGAGACGGATCGGATTGATTGTCAATCATAAAGACCGATAACGCGTTTTTATCTCCCTTGCCGCAGCCCGTCAGCAATAAAACGGCAAAGACAACCAGCAGCGCCAGCTTCCCGTATACCTTCAACTCCTGCTCCCCCTTTTCTCCGATAGGTTCAATATATCACAACCTGATGAGAGAAAAAAAGAAGACCCCGTGCCGGGGTCTTCCTACTGCCGATTAAGACTTCTTCTTCGGGCAGCTTTTCATATATTCGTTTATTTTCAAATCCAGCAAACTGCTGATTTCGATTACGATTTCCGATGTAAAAGACTGTTCCTGCATAAAGATCTGTTCCATTTTTTTGCGGAGCATCATGATTTCGTCTTCCAAGGATAAAGTTTTCGTCTGATCTGTCGTTTTGGTTGACCATTTTACATTATTGCTGCCTTCAGCTGCGTAATGTCCGCGGAATGCAGGCAAATCGTATTCAGCGCAAAACAAGGTCATCCCTCCTTGGCAAGTCAATTTTTGCTCCCAAAATAGAATTATAACATACAAATAAATAAATAAAAGTGAAATTTATGTTAAATTCTACTAGAAACAGGGAATTATTGTTCAGCTGGTTTTCAGTTTGTGGACAAATTCTCCAATGCGCTCCAGAGCCTCGGTCAGCTGGGCGACGGAGGTGGCGTACGAGCAGCGGAGAAAGCCTTCTCCCCCTTGTCCGAAAGCCGTTCCAGGCACAGCGGCGACCTTTGCTTCCATCAGCAGGCGCTGGGCGAACTCATCCGAGGACAGCCCGGTCTCAGCGATGCTAGGGAAGGCATAAAAGGCACCTTGCGGCTCATGACACGGCAGTCCGATATCGACGAAGCCCTGCACGATCAAACGGCGCCGCTGGTTGTAGGACTCGATCATCCGGTCCTTTTCTTCCAGCCCGTTGGTCAGCGCCTCCAGCGCGGCCACTTGACCCATCACCGGTGCGCACATGACTGTGTACTGGTGAATCTTCAGCATGGCGGCGATCAGGTCGGGATGGGCACAGGCATAGCCCATACGCCAGCCGGTCATGGCGAACGCCTTGGAAAAGCCGCTGACCAGAACCGTCCGGTCCATCATACCCGGAATCGAGGCAAAGCTGACATGCTTTTGCGTATACGTCAGTTCGGCATAGATCTCGTCAGAAATGACGATCAAATCATGCTTCTCCACCACTTTGGCGATCGGCAGCCAGTCCTCATACGTCATGATGGCGCCGGTCGGATTGCTCGGGTAGCACAAAATCAGCACCTTGGACTTCGGCGTGATTTTGGCCTCAAGCGCCTCTGCCGTCAGCTTGAAGTCGTTCTCTGCGAACGTCTCGATGCCGACCGGAACCCCGCCGCCGATCGAGGTGATCGGGGAATAGGATACGTAGCAGGGCTCGGGGATAAGAATTTCGTCCCCAGGAACGATCAGCGCACGCAGCGCCAGATCGATCGCCTCACTGCCGCCGACGGTCACTAGAATCTGATTGGACGGCTGGTAGGAGACCTGAAAGCTGTCATACAAATACTGGGCGATAGCTTCCCGGAGCTCGATCATCCCGGCATTGGAGGTGTAGGCCGTGCGCCCCCGCTCAAGGGAATATACGCAGGCTTCTCTCACATGCCATGGAGTCGTGAAGTCCGGTTCCCCTACGCCCAGTGTAATAATGTCTTTACTGCCTTCGGCCAGGTCAAAAAATCGGCGGATTCCGGATGGCGGAATATCGCGGACCAAAGGAGCCAAATACGATTGCATCGATTTCGAATTCTGCTGTTTCTTCGTTTCTTCATTCACGATCATGACACATCTTCCTTTACGGTGAGATCATGAGACGGTTATCTTCTTCACGGTCTTCAAAAATAATTCCGTCCTGCTTATATTTCTTCAAAATGAAATTTGTCTTCGTCGACAATACCGAATCAATCGGCGACAGCTTCTCGGAAACGAAGTTGGCCACTTCCCGCAGGTTGCGCCCTTCCACTTCCACAAGAAGGTCGTAGGCTCCCGACATGAGATACACGGATTTGACCTGCGGATACAAATAGATCCGCTCCGCGATCCCTTCAAAGCCCCGCCCGCGCTCGGGCGTAATCTGCACTTCGATCAAGGCGGTTACCGTCTCGTCTTCAATCTTGCTCCAGTTCACGACCGCCGCATATTTTACGATGACATGGTCTTGTTCCAGCTCCGCGATCGCTTCCTTGACCGATTCCTCTTCAACGCCGATGAGCGTTGCCAGCAGGGCCGGGGACCGTCTCGCGTCTTCGTTCAACAGGTCGAGGACCTTCAGTTTCAAATCCGTCAGTTGTTTCATACAGCATCCTCCAGCGCTTGTTCCACGGGCCTTCTTCACTATTACGACAAAGGACCCGGGTTCGAGATTAATACTAATATTACATGAAATTATCATGCATGCAAAGCAAAACCGTCTCCCCGGCGTGGGCCGAAATGGAGACGGCAAAATGGGTCCATGCTTCATAGAAGCAGGATTTTGGGTACTTATTGTTATCCGCTTGGTGACGCCGCACATGAGAACTAAACGGCGCCTGCACCACAGGCAAATTACATGTAATACGGATTTTGGGAGCTTTGCTGCTGCTGGTACGGATTGGATGCCTGGGCATATTGGCCCATGCTGCTTGTTTTTTGCTGCACGAACTGACGGTTCTTTTGCTGCAAATTTCGCGCATCCTGAATCGACTTGTCCACATCTTGTCGAAGCGCCTTGGATGACGTGGAGTACATATTCAGCTGCTTCATCAGATTGTATAATTCTCCTTGCATGCGGAGCGTATCGTTCGTCAGCTGTGTAAACAATTGCCGCACGGTCGGACAGGAGGATTCCGTCGTTGCCGTGGTGTATTCGCGGACCGTTCTTTTCAGGTCGGCCAGGATGGTGTACAAGAGGTCCTCGTCCTGCATGAACTGCGAGTTATTGGAAGTTTGATAATACATTGCGCTAATGCCTCCTAAGCTATCATTGTTGGGGACTCGTCGGCGCCAGCGGCTGGTGCTGCTGAATGGCCTGAACGAGCAAATCGATATGGTGGTCCAGCGACCGGATGTATTGCTGGCACGCCTGCTGAATCGTCGGGTTCTGCGTAGCAGCGGCCGTTGCCGCACACTGCTTGATCAACAGATCCTCATTGGAAATCGAATCGACGATATATTCCAGCTCCTTGCCGGTAATCGCCTGCATTTGATTGGACTGCATCGGTATTCCTCCTCTGGATATCTCTAACTCCATCCGTATTATGTCCCGGGGAAGGTTTTCTATGTATTGTCAGGCATGGCCTCTTCCACCGGCCGATCTGCCGGAACAGCTATAAATTGTGCATGCAGAGCAAATACTTTGAATACTACCGATAAGGGGCGAAACACACATATGATTCTGAATAAAGGGAATTTGGCATGGCCTTCTACATTGAAGCCGACACCCGCTTATCCGGAACTTGATGAAGATCTCTCTTGCGACGTGCTGATCATTGGCGGCGGGATGGGTGGAGCCCTTCTCGCCCACAAGCTGTCCGGGACCAATCTTCAGGTGGTTCTGCTGGAAAAGGGACGGATCGCTGAAGGAAGCTCTTCAGCCAATACCGGACTGCTTCAAAGCTTCAACGATAAATCGTTGACCTCCATCATCCATACGTTTGGCGAGCAGGCCGGCATCACCTTTTATCAAATGTGCAGGGACGCGATGAGCAAGCTCAAGGAAGCAGCCAGCGGTCTCAAACTGGAACCCGAGTTTATTTCCCGCAGCAGCCTGTATTACGCAAGCAGCGAAGAGGATGTGCCTTACCTCAAAGAGGAATATGAAACCCTTCACAGGCACGGCTTTGCAACGTCTTATTGGAATCAGGCCGATATCGCTTCGCGGTTCCCCTTCTCCAAGCCCGCGGCGTTGTATACGACCGGCGATGCCGAAGTCAACCCTTTCCGGTTTGTGCACGCCCTCGTCCAGTATGCAGTGGATCATGGGATACGGGTGTACGAAAACAGCCCGGTGATTCATTTGGAGTATGGAGAAGACGGCGTTGTTTGTTATACGCGGAACCGCCGGATTTTTGCCCGGAAAGTCGTCCATGCGGGCGGCTATGAAACGCAGGAGGATAAACCGGACCGAAACGCGCTGCTTCAGACCACCTATGCGATCGTCACGAACCCCGTACCCGATTTTACCGGTTGGCACGAGCGCTGCCTCATCTGGGAGACGGCACGGCCGTACCTTTATATGCGGACCACCCCGGACAACCGCATCGTAGCAGGGGGCCTGGACGAGCATCCGGTCGATCCGGAGGAGAGGGAAGGACGAATCCGGCATAAAAGCGAAATGCTGCTGAACGAGATCAAAGCCCTTTTCCCCCGTTATGCCGGCATCCAAGCCGACTATGCATGGGCTTCGCTGTTCGGGCTCACCCACGACGGACTGCCCATGATCGGTCCGCATTCCCGGTATCCTCACAGTTATTTTATTGAGGCCTATGGCGGCAACGGGACGGTCTACTGCATGATTGCGGCGGAACTGTTAAGTGATGTTCTTTGCGGGAAAACGCGCCCCGAGCTGGACATTTTCTCATTGGAGCGGACCTCCAAACCGTCCCCCAATGCTCAGGTTCCCGGCTCCTGATTGGCAGATAAACCTTGCAGCCAGTATGTTCTTCCAGAAGTTAGAACTCTTCCCTACAGAAAAATCCCCTGACTCCAAATGAAGGAATCAGGGGATTTGCTGTGTAACACGATTGTTCAAGTGCGTGCCGATTTCCCCGGCTTGAGCAGCCGTCTCACGCAGATCCAGCTGAGGATCGGTGATGCGCCGAGCACGAGCATCAGCACGGTAATGGTGCTCTGGTCTTTGCTGAAGGACAGCACGATGATGAATATTATCGTACCGAGAAGGCGGCCGACCATCAGACTGAGCTCACGCAGAACGACCAGCTCGACCCGCTTTTCCACGTTTTCGTCGCTGGTCCCCATCAAGTCGAAGCCGGATGAGACCATCGGCAGGATGTACAGCGGCATAAAGATAGCCGTACCTATGCCGAGCAGCAGCAGGGTGAAATAATTGACCTTCCAGATCAGCGGTACCATGACCACCCACAGCAGCAGGGCGCCCACCAGCATGCCGACGCTCCGGTAGGCCGGTTTGAACCATTTGCCCGCCAGCCAGTACGTGGCCAGGGAGACTGCGGACGTAATGAGCGAGAACTGCCCCAGCTTCGACTCCTGTTTCGTGGCAACAAACACAAGGAGATTGATCAGAAAGGCGAACACCCCTTCCCGAATCCCCTGCGCCGCCAGACCGGGGGCCATAAGCCGCCAGGGGCTGCCTTTGTCCTTCAGCTGCTTCACAGGCTCGAGCCAGGCATAGGTTCCGCCCTTTTTCCTCTTTTTCAAAAAGAAGCTCAGCACCACGCCGAGCGCATAAATGATCAGGGACGTCGTAAAAATGATCCGATACCCCCGGTCGCCCTTCAGCATGGAAATCAGCAGGCCGGAAAACCAGGGCCCGACAATGCCCGTAATGGAGCCGAGCAGGCCGACCCACCCGTTAAACAGGTCCCGGTTCTCAGGATCGGTGACTTCGAAATACACCACGTTAAAAGCAATCCAGAACAGCCCGATCGCAATCCCAAGCAGTATCCCGAGCGGCCAAATATAATAAATGGCCTTTTCCCCAACCCACAGAACCAGCAAATAAAAAAGGCCCGTCAGCCCGATCCCCAGCCTGAGGGCGTTCATTTTGTTATACTCCTTCACCCATTTGCCTGCCAGCCAAAAGGTGAGCCCGACGGCCAGCTGCTGGGCGACGGTAAACCATCCGATCATCGCGTAATCCTGTTTGCTTTTCCATAAATATACGTTGAGAAACGTGCCCGACAAGGCGCCGGATAAAACGATCAGCCCGTTAACGGCAAGCAGCAGTATCGTTTGCCGGTTCAGCCGCGCAGATGATTTTGATTTCATAATTACCCCCTTCATATCCGGGTCTACCTCATTAGTAGTTCCCTAAAAGGGGGCAAATCATCGGTCGGTTTGCTTTTTTTACGAATTCTTCTTCTCTTGGCTCAAGTGGTCGACCATCCGCAGCCGGTCTTCCTCGGCCAGATTGTATTCGACATGGAAGCATCCCGTGCAAATATACATTTGAACTTGAAAAGGCGGAGTCAATACCGGACCTTGGAGCACGCCGAAAGCCGCGGGCTTAAATTGTTCTCCCACCTGATGCGTGCCGGCAAGCACCATATAATCCCGGCATTTCGGGCATTCCGGCACTTCCTCCTGCTCATCCAGAATTTGCTCCACTGTCTCCTCGTAGTTCATGAGGTCATGGCTGTCTTCATACTTATCGAGCGTCCGGATCGACGGAGGCAGCTGCTGCATGTCTTCCTGATTCCAAAAAGGAACGGCTTTATCGTCATCCTCAGGAAGCTCCCAATCCGTACCTTCGATTCCCTCATGCTCCTCGTCTACGTCCGTTTCCTCTTCATCCGCACCCAGCTGGATGCTCAGCGTCCGGTAACCTTTCAGCTCATTGTGGCAGTAAGGGCATTCATCCTCGGGGCCCAGTTCCTCGTCCCATACGATTTCCGTCTGGCACCAAGGGCAAACCGTGGTTTCCATATGATCCATCTCCTTAATGTTTCATCAAATATACGACGCCCACAACAAAGAAGGCGACCGCAGCGACGAACAAAATCCTCGCCAAATTTTTCATGTGTTCCTCCTACATTAAACAGGCTCCAATCACATATGAAAGGGACACCGGGATCAGCATAGAGATCAGGCCGACCGCCCGGTTATCCCGTTTAATTTCTTCGTCCACGGAAAACACCGGGGTTAAAAATTCGTACAGCAGGTAGGCGATAAACAGCAGCAGAAAGCCGTAGAAGGCCCACTTCATCATGTCATAGATCGACGTTTTGGACTCGATGCTGTACCTCAGCACATTGCAAAGGCCGAATATTTTACCTCCGGTAGCCAAAGCGGCGGCAATATTGCCTCGTCCGATTTCATCCCAGCACTTGTACTTCGCCACGATTTCAAAACAGTACAGAAAGACGATCAAGCCCAGAATCGCTACCGAAAAATAACCAATCAGCGTACCGATCGGATAGGCCAACAGCAGATCAGCCCCGTTCTTCACTCCCAACATCCCCCTGTTCCCGGCCGAAATTCAGGCTCACACCCATATTATTTAAGCTCAACCACCGTCACGCCGGTTCCGCCTTCGCCGTAATTTCCCAGACGGTAACTTTTAATATGCTTGTGCTTGCGGAGATATTCCGAGATTCCCTGTCTCAAAATTCCCGTGCCTTTCCCGTGAATCAGGTATACTTGGCCGAGGTTGCCCAAAAACGCTTCGTCGATAAAACGGTCGACTTCGATCAGCGCCTCTTCCAGATTCGCGCCCCGCAGATCCAGCTCGCTGCGGATGTTGTCATCCCGCGTGCGCTTGACCGTAGTCGCATGCCGCTGCACCTGCTTCTCGGCCGGTTTGTTCGCATTCACCAGCTCGAGGTCGTCCAGGCTGACCTTCATCTTCATGATGCCGAGCTGCACCACGGCCTCCTTCGCGCCGGACAGCTCCACGATATGGCCCTTCTGGTTCAGGCTGTAGACCATGACTTCATCGCCGGGCTCGATTTGGCGCGGGGCCTTGGCCTTCGGTTTGGCCGCTCCCTTCTTGCGCTGCTGCGGCTCAGCCTCATCCAGCTGCCGGCGGGCGGCGATCAGCTTATGCTCCTTGACCGAAGCCCCTTCCTCTTTGGCCAGCTGCCGCAGATCGGCGATGATCTGCTCCGCTTCGCGGCGGGCTTTGGCAATGACTTCCTTGGCCTCGCCCCGGGCCTTCTCGATCAGCCGGTCGCGCTGCTCCTCGAGCTTCTCGAGCTCCTGCTGATGCCGGCTCCGGAGCTGCTCCATTTCCTGGCGCAGTTTCTCGGCCTTCTCACGTTCGCTTTCGGCGCCCAGCCGGTTTTCCTCGAGGGAGGCGATCATATGCTCGACGCGCTGATCTTCTTCTTTCACTTCCCCGCGGGCATAATCCAGGATCACCTGCGGAAGTCCGAGCCGCTCCGCAATCGCAAACGCGTTGCTTCGTCCCGGAACGCCGACGAGGAGCCGGTAAGTCGGACTCAGCGTGTTGACGTCAAATTCCATGCTGGCGTTGATGACGCCTTTGCGTTCATAGGCATAAGCCTTGAGTTCGCTGTAGTGGGTAGTAGCCACCATCCGGCAGCCCAGGCTGTGGATATGCTCCAGAATAGAAATAGCGAGCGCCGAGCCTTCGGCCGGATCGGTACCGGCCCCCACTTCGTCAAGCAGCACCAGGCTCTTCGGCGTCATATGGTTCAATATACGGATAATATTGGTCATATGGCTGGAGAACGTACTCAAGCTCTGTTCGATGCTCTGCTCGTCCCCGATATCGGCGTAAATGGCGTCGAACACGCAGAGCTGGCTTCCTTCCTCCGCGGGAACGAACAGGCCGGACATCGCCATCAGGCTCAGCAATCCGATCGTTTTCAGCGTGACGGTCTTACCGCCGGTATTCGGCCCGGTCACGATAATGGAAGTGTACGAGTTGCCCAATTCCACGTCGATCGGCACAACCTTCTCCATGTCGATCAGCGGATGGCGTCCTTTCTTCAGCTTCAAGTATCCACGGTCGTTCATTCTCGGCTGGCTGGCCTTCATGACATGCGCCAGACGCCCCTTGGCAAAAATAAAGTCGAGCTGTCCCAGCAGATCGATATCGAGCAGAAGAAGATCTGCTTGTTCACCGACGAGCGCCGTCAGCTTTTGCAAAATAATTTCAATTTCGCGTTCTTCCTTCATCCGGGTTTCGCGCAGCTTGTTGTTCATCGCCACGATCGATTCCGGCTCAATAAATAGCGTCGCCCCCGAACCGGACTGATCATGCACGATCCCGCCGAAATACGAACGGTATTCCGCTTTAACCGGAATGACAAACCGGTCCCCCCGGATCGTAATGAGCTGGTCCTGCAGCATTTTGGCCACGCTGGAGGAACGGATCATCGAATCGAGCTTCTCCCGGATCCGCACCTCGCCGGATCTCAGCTCCCGCCGAACCTGGGCAAGCCCCGGGCTGGCGGAATCGAGCACTTCGGCGCTTTCGTCGATGCATGCTTTAATGGCATCTTCCAGCGGCTTCTGCTCGGATAAATTTTCACTGATCCCCTCAAGCAAGGGAATCGGCTCGTCCTCGTGAACATTCGCGATGAACCGCTTGATCCGTCTCGAACCGTTCACGGTGTTGCCGATGGCCAGCAGCTCATGCGGGCTTAAGGTGCCGCCGATTCTGGCGCGCTTCAGCGGAGCGGCGATGTCTGTGATGCCGCCGAAGGACGGATTTCCCTTCAGACGGTCCACGGTATACGCTTCGTCGGTTGCCTGAAGCAAACGCTTTACCGATTCCAGATCGGTATCGGGCTTCAAGGACTCGGCCGCTTCCCTCCCCATTGAGGTTTGGGTATAGGCAGAGCATTTATCTAAAATCTTGCGGTATTCGAGCGTATGCAAAATCTTGTCGTCCAACAGTATTCACTACTCCTCTCGTGCAATGCCTTTATTATATACGAAATGTTTGCCGCTTCGCCATTTGCAGCGCTAAATCATTCCATACATAACATGGCGAAAATTGAATACAATAAGGTTTGCATAACACAGTATCCATGTGTAAAGGAGGCCAGTTGCATGCATTTTCTGGGTCATGTCGTTCGATTTATCGTGTCTGCCATCGTCCTGCTGATCGTAGGCTGGATCGTTCCCCAGTTTTCCGTCGGAGGGTTCTGGAGCGCTCTGCTGCTCGCTTTGGTTATCGCACTGCTGGGGTGGATTATTGAAGGAATCTTCGGCAAAAGGGTTACTCCCTTTGGACGCGGGATCGTCGGTTTCATCGTCAGTGCCCTCGTCATATACATCGCCCAATTTATTGTCAGCGGCGTTGAAGTTACCATTCTTGGCGCCATTCTCGCCGCCCTCGTCATCGGTATTATCGACCTGTTTATCCCGATATCCGCATTTAATGCCGGAAGGGACAAGCGGTAAACCGTTTCAAGAATGAAAACCCCTGCCTAAGGACAGGGGTCTTTCCTTTTTTATCCTGCATAATCGGCTGCGTCTTCACCCGCGGTCACCACTTTATTTTTTCCCGTCCGTTTGGCCTGGTACAGCGCCATGTCCGCTTTTCGAAATAATGATTCCTTGTCGTCCCCCTGCTGGAAATTGCAAAGTCCGATGCTCACCGTAACCGGCTTCACCGTATGCGGCAGCTCGGTTCTGGCGATCCGTTCGCGCAGCTGCTCAGCCATCCGTTCTGCTTCTTCCAATGTCTTATCCGCCATTATGATGGCAAATTCCTCTCCGCCATAACGGGCGGCAAAATCATTCGGCGTCATCGTCGACATCACCTTCGAAGCAACCTCTTTCAGCACGACATCGCCCACCCGATGCCCGTAATTATCGTTGACCTTTTTAAAATTATCGATATCGATAATTGCCAGCTGCAGCGGAAGCTGATACTTCTCGCATTGCTCCAGCAGAGCCTCCAGGTATTCGTGAAACGCCTTGTGATTGTATAGCCCGGTCAGTGCATCGATTTTGAGCAGCTTGTCCGATATCGTTCTTTCCACCAGGAGCTGCTGCTCCGACTTCATGACCGATTCCAGATGGCGCATAAATTCCTTGACCCGGACCAAAATCGTATGACCAATCATGATGCTGACAATAAACACGCTTTGGATTTGGATGAATTCCTGAATGGGTTTTTGATAAAGGGAGCGTTCGGTGAGATAGATGAGACAGTACAGGAGGATCGTTAACGAGCCAAAGCCATATAGAAGTTTGCGGTCAAAATAAACGACGGAAATCAGAACGGGCAGAAGGAGCGCCATCTGTGCCCCGTCCACGATCGGCTGAATGATGAAATAGAACAGGTAGGAAAGCAAAAATCCGCAACCGACCACAACCTGCTTCCGGTATTTAGGTTCGAATCGCAGCCAGGTCTGTGCCGCCAGCATGAGCAGCAGGATGCAGCCGTCCGGGATGCCCAGACGCAGCCAGTCCTCCGGCCCGTCCCCGGCGGTCACGGAAGGAATGCAGCCCAGCAGCAGCAGAACCGCCTCCGCCGCGAAAAACATCAGTGTCACGATCCAATAGGCGTTCAATATTTTGCGATGCCATAAATCTTCCAAAATCAACCCCGTGCGATTCATTGGAATGTCATTCCCCTAATCTTCTAAACAAGAATATTTGCGGGCTTCGTACATCGTCAATGCTCATTATATCTTAAATCCAAGATAAGCACTATCTTTTTTCCAGCTGATCCTTTTCCTGGGCGCGGCAAAATCAACGGGCTGCGTTCACCAATTTTTCAAATGAGCCTCGCCCAGACATATCCAACTTAAGGTATGATAAGGCATGGAACCAATTAAAATGATGAAGGTACACATAAAGGAGGATCACAAGTGAAGAAGACCCTGGCTGTCGTCCTTTCCTGCGTGCTGCTTCTGGTGCTGGCTGCTTGCGGACAATCCAAGAGCGGCGATTCCGCATCGGGCAGCGGAGTCACCGAAACCGGTGTAGCCCCGAGCGAGGAATTGGTGATCAAGGCGACAAACTATGCATTCGATCAAAAAGAATATCATCTCAAAAAGGGCGTACCTGTCAAAATTACGCTTGAAAACGATGAGGGAAACCACGGCGTTCTCATTCCGGGTCTCGAGCTTCAGCTTGACGGTAAAAACAAGTCTGCGGTCGTCACGCCGGAAAAAGCCGGCACGTTCGAAATGGCCTGCTCAGTGTTCTGCGGAGCGGGACATTCCGGCATGATTGCCAAAGTCATTGTGGAATAAAAGTTAGGCAGACTTGAACCCAAAAGTTAAAATCCCCTCGAAGTATGCTTCAGGATGATGCATGATCCGTCCTGCCGCTTACTCCGAGGGGATTTTCATTTAAATGTGAAATGTGGGTGGTCTATAGAAGTCAACTCTGATCCTGTTCGATCAGCTCGATCCACTCGTTATATTCGGTCTGCAGCTTGGAATACTCGTCCTTTAGCAAGCGGTACTCTTCCTCCAGCTTGCCGGTCTTCTCCAGCTGAATCTCATGCTCTGCCTGCAGCAGACGGTATTGATGCGTCACCAGCTCAAAGCTTTCCCCCACCTGGCGAAGCTCATCCGCGACCGACTCCTTCTCGCTTTGGATCCGGGTAAGCTGCTGCTCGCCGGCAGCGATCTGCTGCTGCCAAGCCTCAAGCTCCTCTTGCAGCTCCAGCTCCCGGCTGCCCCACGCTTCCTGCTGGTCCATCATATCCTTCAGCTTATCCTGATAAGACTGCATGGATTGCTCGGCACTGCGCAGCAATCCGCGCAGCTCGGTCTCCCGGTCTGCCGCTTCATCCAGCTGCAGCGATGCTTCCTCCAGCTTCTTCACCGCGGCCTCTTTCTCCTCCAGCAGAAGCAGGTATTCGATTTCGGTATCCTCCTGGCGGCTCTGCGCCTCCTTCACCTGGCGCTGCAATTCCTCATACTGCCGCTGCAAGCCCTGATACTGCTGGTTCAAGCTGTTGTACTGTTCGCGCTGCGCTTCGGTTTGGCTCCGCAGCTGTTCATTTTGCTCCTGAGCTGCCCGGTTCACCCGCTGCAGCTCTTCGTACTGAGCCTGAACGTCCTTGGCTTGAAGCTCCAGCTCTTCAAACCGTGCTTCAGCTTGCTCCTGCTGCTGGCGCAATGTGCCGTTGTCGCGGGCATATTCCTCGGACTGCAGCCGCAGGCGCCCGATCATTTCCCGGCTGTCCTCCAGCTGCTGCTCCAAATCCGCCAGCTGCTCTGCTCTGGCGTCATGCGCCTGCTGCAGTTCCTGATACAGCTCCTGGTGGTCATCATATTCCATCCGAAGCTCGTGATACTGCTCCTGCCGTTCTTCCAGCCGGAGCTGCAGCGCACGATACTGCTCTTGATGACCTTCGCTCTGCTGCTGCAAGGTTAAATATTGCTCTTCGAGATCTTCCAGCGCCCGGCGGGCCGTCCGATGCTCCGCCTGCTGTTCCTCGAGCTGCTCCTGAACTTCCAGGTACTGATTCTCGAGGTCTTCCAGCGCCTGGCGGGTCGTTTGGTGCTCCTGCCGCTGCTCCTCGAGCTGCCGCTGTACCGCTCGATACTGGTCTTCGCGTTCCTTCAGCGCCTGGGCAGCTGTCTGCTGCTGCTCACGCTGCTCTTCCAGCTCCTGCTGCTGCGCCGCATACTGCTCTTCGCGTTCCTTCAGCGCCCGAGCGGCCGTCTGCTGCTGCTCACGCTGCTCTTCCAGCTCCTGCTGCAGCAATGCGTACTGCTCCTCGCGCTCCTTCAGCGCCCGAGCAGCTGTCTGCTGCTGCTCACGCTGCTCTTCCAGCTCCCGCTGCAGCGCTGCATACTGCTCTTCGCGCTCCTTCAGCGCCCGAGCGGCCGTCTGCTGCTGCTCACGCTGCTCTTCCAGCTCCTGCTGCAGCGCTGCGTACTGCTCCTCGCGCTCCTTGAGCGCCCGAGCGGCCGTCTGCTGCTGCTCACGCTGCTCTTCCAGCTCCTGCTGCAGCAATGCGTACTCCTCTTCGCGTTCCTTCAGCGCCCGAGCGGCCGTCTGCTGCTGCTTCCGCTGCTCTTCCAGCTCCTGCTGCAGCGCTGCGTACTGCTCCTCGCGTTCCTTCAGCGCCCGAGCGGCCATTTGCTGCTGCTCACGCTGCTCTTCCAGTTCCTGCTGCAGCGCCGCATTCTGCTCCTGCTGCTCTTCGAGCAGAAGCTGGGCGAGCTCGTACTGCTCCTCATGCTCAGCTACCTGCTTCCGCAGCTCGCCGCACTGCTGCTCGTATTCGCCTGAACGGCTCTGCAGCTCGGTATACCTTGCCTCCTGCTCTTCCCACTTCTCCTTCAGGCCGGCATAACGTTTCCGTTCCTCTTCCGCCTGAAGCTCCAGCTCCGAGTGTACTTCCCGTCTTCTCTCCAGCTCCTGCTGCAGGTTTTGTACGTTCTCCTGCTGCTCCTCCGATTGGATTTCGAGCTCGAGATACAATTCCTGCTGTTCCTCCAATTGAAGCCGAAGGTCCTTGAGCTGCTGCGCATATTGGCTCGACTGCCGCTCCAGGCCTGCAATCTGCTCCTCTTTGGCCTCGATCTGCCGGCCGTAATCCTGCAGATCCTGCTCCCGCCCTTGCAGCGCCTGCTTCAGCGATTCCAGCTCTTGCTCTTTCGCGGCCAGCACCTCCTGCTGGGCTTCCAGCTGCTTCTCCAAACGCTGAAGTTCCTCTCCCTGTTCCGAGGAAGAACGCTCCTGCGCCTGCAGCTTCTGCACCTGGGCTACGAGCTGCTGCTGCTTATCTGCCAGCTCCTGAGCAAGCTGCTGCAGCCGCTCCTCTTTCGCGGCCAGTTCCTGACGAAGCGCTTCCCGCTGCTGCTCAGCTTCCTGGCGGAGCTTACTCTCGCCGTCCGCCTGCTCTTTCAGCACGCTCAGCTCGTCATGCAGCGAAGCCATGCCCGTCTCCAGCGTCTCGTTCTGCTCGCCGGCTTCCAGCACCTGCAGCTCCAATTCGCCGATCTCTTCCTTCTGCTTCTCGATCGTGCCTTGAAGGGTTTCGGCTTCGGCCGTCAGCTGGGCGATTTCACCGTTCATTTTCTTGGAAGCCTCGCTGTAATCCTCAAGCAGCTTCTGCATGCGGCGGTGTTCCTCTTCCGAAGCGGCCGCCTCGTCCTTCAGCTTGCTGATCTGTCCGTTCAGCGCTTCCTCCTGTTCGGTCAAAGCCTGCACTTGCGCCTTGGCTTCCTCTTCGCGCACCAGCACGACTTGATGCTGCTGCCGCAGTCTGGAATAGGCCTCCTTGGCGTTCTTCAGCTCCTGCTCCATGTTCTGCAGTTTCTCCTGAAGCTCGCCGCTGCTGCCGCGAAGCTCGGTCAGCTGCTCCTGCAGCTCCTGAATAGAGGCTGCATGCTTCTCTTCGAGCTCCTTGACGGCTCCCTGATGCTTCTGCTCCAGTTCGGTGATCTTCGCGCGGTTGTTCTCCTCCGCCTCTTTCAACGCTCCGACTCGCTTCTGTTCGGCGGATTGCAGCGCTGCCGCATGCTTCCGCTCCAGCTCCAGCACGGCCGCTTTATGCCGTTCCTCCACAGCCTGCTTGTCCTTCTGCATTTGCTCCGAGGCCTGTTTCTCCTTGCGGAGCAAGGATTCCTTCTGTTCCGTCTCCCGCTTCAGCGAAGCGCGGAGCTGATCCAGCTCCTTCGTCAAAGAATTCCGGGTCTGCTCCAGACGCGCCGTAAGCTCGGACTTGGACTGCTCCAGCTCTTTTGCAAGCGCAGCCTTCTCCTGCTCCAGCCGCTTTTGCAGCTCTTCCTTCTCCTTCTTGATCTGCTGCGCTTCTTCCTTCTGCTTGTTGACTTCCGCCAGCTGCTCGTCCCGCTCGGACTGCAGCCTGGTGAGCTCCGAGCGCAGTTCGCTGCGCTCGCCGGTCAGCATCTTCACTTCGTTGCGGAGATCCTGCATCTGCACGGCTTCCTCCGCCATATGAACCGCGGCCAGAACGGCAATCCTAGGGGTGTCCAGCCGGGAATTGCTTTTGGAAATGGCATTCATCCGTTCATCGACATAACTGGCAATCTTTCGCATATAATCGGCACTGCTGCCGACCAGTTTATAAGAAGTCCCGTAGATCTCCACGGAGACGCGTGTACGATCAGGTGTAGTCACAGTTGTGCCCTCCTTCATATGTGTGTTGACTCTAAGATGTCTTGTTCTCTCCAATAAAAAAATCACATCGAATCTCTGTGTCTAAGGATTCGATGTGATTGGATTCAATTCCTGCTATTTTCTTAATTCCGCTTGAAACTTTTGCTCAAGGGCGCTGACGACTCCGGCATGCGCCGCGGTGACTTCCTCATCCGTCAGCGTGCGCTCATTGTGGCGGTAGACGAGCGAAATCGCGACGCTCTTCTTGCCTTCGCCGAGCTTGCTTCCGGTAAACACATCGAATACCTGTACGTTCTGCAGGAGCTCGCCCGCGGCTTCGCGGATCGTCTCAAGCAGGGAGCCCGCTTCCACGGCGCTGTCCACCACGACTGCAATATCCCGCTCCGAAGCCGGGAAGCGCGGAAGCTCCTGATATCGGATATCGAAATCGGCGTGATCGTACAGCGGCTGCAGCAGAATTTCGGCAACGTACACATCGCCGAGTCCGCGCTCCTGCTGCAATTCGGGATGCACCTGACCGAGCGTTCCGATCAGCACCTGCTCTCCGCCGCCATTGATCAGGTAGACGGAAGCTGAACGTCCGGGATGATATCCGGCCGGCTGGTTCGCCACGTACCGGATCGCTCCCTCCAGACCCAAATCCCCGAACAGCGTCTCCAGGGCACCCTTCAGGTCGAAGAAATCGACTTTCTCCGGCGCATGGTTCCACTGCTTCTGCCCGCGGCTGCCGCACAGCAGCAAGGACAGCACGTTCAGCTCTTTTGGCTGAACCGTCAGCGTCTCCTCCTGCGAGAAGAACACGTTGCCCACTTCGAACAGCGCCAGATCGTACTGCTTCCGGTTCGCGTTGTGCACCGCGATATCGAGCAGCTGCGGCAGAATGCTCGTACGCAGCACGCTGCGCTCCTCGCTCATCGGCATCGACAGCTTCACCGGCACGCTTCCTTCCGTCAAGGCCGGGAACAGCGCGGCCAGCTCTGGATGGGTGAAGGAGTAGCTGATCACTTCCTGCCATCCGCCATGGGTGAACAGTCTGCGGATTTCGCGGCGGATCGCCTGAGGCTTCGTATAGCCCCCCGGCGTTGTAGGCCCTTCGATCGCCGTCGTCGGGATATTGTCGTATCCGTACAGGCGGGCAATTTCTTCGATCAGGTCGACGTCTTTCGTAATGTCTCCGCGGCGCGTCGGCACCTGCACTTCCAAAATGCCCTGGGCGGTATCCGCAGCGTGGAAATGGAGACGGCCAAAAATCGTCTTCACTTCCAGCATCGACAGCTCCGTTCCAAGGAACCGGTTCAGCTTGTCGAAGGACAGAACAATCACTTTTTCTTCCGCCTGCGCGGCACCGGCTTCGACGATGCCCTTATGAACCGTTCCTGCGCAATAACGGGCGATCAGCGACGCAGCCCGGTTCAGCGCCGGAATGACCGCACCTGGATCGACTTCCTTCTCGAAGCGCTGGCTCGCTTCGGAGCGCAGTCCGAGCTGACGGGAAGTCTTGCGGATGGTGCCTCCGTCGAACTTGGCCGATTCGAGCAAAATGTTCACGGTGCTGTCCGTAACCTCGGAATCCAATCCGCCCATGACGCCGGCTAATCCAACCGGCTTCACGCCATCGGTAATGAGCAGCATGTGAGGCTCCAGCTTGCGTTCCTGACCGTCCAGCGTCACGAGTGTCTCGCCTTCACGAGCCAGGCGAACATCTACGGCCCCGCCTGTCAAGCGGTCCGCATCGAATGCATGCAGCGGCTGACCGTATTCAAGCATGACATAGTTGGTGATATCAACGATATTGTTGATCGGACGGACGCCAGCAGCCATGAGGCGGTTTTGCATCCACTGCGGCGACGGAGCGATCTTCACGCCCGTAATATAACGCGCGGTGTAATGGCTGCAGTGCTCAGGCGAGCTGATTTTGACCGAGATATGGCTGTTTGCCGCGTCAGCTATCTCAACCAGTTCCCTTTCCGGATCAGGCAGCTTGACGTCGCGGCCAAGAATAGCCGCCACTTCGTAAGCCGCTCCGCGCATACTGAGGCAGTCGGAACGGTTCGGCGTCAGGTCAAAATCGAGTACTTTGTCGTCCAGGCCGAGCACGGAGGTGATCGGCGTTCCGATCTCCGCGTTCTCCTCAAGGACGAGTATGCCTTCCTGCTGCTCCTTCGGCAGCAGCTTGTCGTTCATGCCCAGCTCTTTGGCGGAGCAGATCATGCCTTGAGAAGCGACGCCGCGCAGCTTGGCTTTTTTGATCTCCAGACCGCCGGGCAGCAGAGCGCCGACCAGGGCAACGGGTACTTTTTGTCCGGCATCCACGTTTTTCGCGCCGCAGACGATCTGCAGGTCTTCGCCCTGTCCCGCGTCAACGACGCAGACGTTCAGCTTATCCGCATCGGGATGCTTCTCCTTGCTTTTTACATAACCCACGACGACTTTCGAAATACCGTGATTGCGGTGCTCAACCTCGTCGATCTCGATGCCCGCGCGCGTAATCTGCTCGGCCAGCTCTTCGGCCGTTACATTTTCCAGTGATACATAATCGGATAACCATTCAGTTGATACTTTCACTTGCGTTCCCTTCCTTCTTCCCGTATTCGCTAACCTTACGCTTACATGCGGGCAAACTGCTTCAAGAATGCCACATCGCCGCCATAGAAATGACGGATATCGTCGATTCCGTACTTCAGCATCGCAATCCGGTCCGGCCCCATGCCAAACGCGAAGCCGCTGTGCACTTCCGGATCGTAGCCGCCCTTGCGCAGCACTTCCGGATGCACCATGCCGCAGCCCAGAATTTCCAGCCATCCCGTATGCTTGCACACCCGGCATCCGCTGCCGCCGCATCTGGCACAGGTTACGTCGACCTCTGCGCTCGGCTCTGTGAACGGGAAGAAACTTGGACGAAGGCGGATCTGTGTGTTCGGTCCGAACATTTCGCGGACGAATTGCAGCAGCGTGCCTTTCAAATCGCTCATACGGATGTTTTCGCCGATCACCAGGCCTTCAATTTGGTAGAACTGGAACGAGTGCGTCGCATCGTCGTCGTCTCTGCGGTATACTTTGCCCGGGCAGATGATCTTCACCGGCACCTTGCCCTGCATGCTCTCCATCGTCCGGATCTGCACCGGCGACGTCTGCGTTCTCATCAAGAGCTCCTCGGTAATGTAGAACGTATCCTGCATGTCACGGGCCGGGTGGTTCTTCGGCAGGTTCAGCGCTTCAAAGTTATAATAGTCGGTCTCCACTTCCGGTCCTTCCGCAATGTGGTAGCCCATGCCGATGAAAATCTCCTCGATTTCCTGGATGACTTTATTGAGCGGATGGGTGCCGCCTTGGGTCATTTTGCGGCCGGGAAGCGTAACGTCCACCTTCTCCGCCTGCAGGCGCTGCTCAGTTTCGGCCTTTTGGAAAGCCTGCTGCTTGGACTCGATCAGTCCTTCGATCGCTCCGCGCACATCATTGGCCACCTGGCCGATCAGCGGACGTTCCTCCGCGCTAAGCGCGCCCATGCCCCGCAAAATCTCGGTCAGCGCCCCCTTTTTCCCCAGATACTTCACGCGCAAATCGTTCAGCGTCTGTACGTCAGCGACGTCATTCAGCTGCGCGATCGCTTCCTGCCGCAATGCTTCCAGCTTTTCTTTCATGAACTTCCTGCCTCCTTCTTGAAATCCCAATACATTTTTGACCAACAACGCCCCGCAAAGCAGGGCTTTTGCCCCGGGTGACTGCTCAGGTACTTGGCGGGGGATCCTCAGAAAAAATTCCCAAGAAATACAAAAAGGCCTTTTCTCCCGAAAAGGGACGAAAAGACCGTGGTACCACCCTTGTTAGACAAGCGAAAAGCCGTTTGATACGCACACGCGCACCTCTGGCCAGCTTGATCTCACTCTCATTCGATGTAACGGATCGAAAACCGTTATCCCCTACGCGGAATCCTGTCAGCAAACATGCTGGCGCGTGGATTCGTTCAGGGAACTGCTCCGGAGGGAATTTCAGCAGCCTGTTTCTGTAGAGACGCTCTCAATCTCCGGCGTCCCCTCCCTGTAAAGAGGCACTGCTTACTTATCTCCATCAACGCATTTGTCTTGACACATAAATTGGATTGCAATGGCTGATCCATACAGGTCATTCATTCACCGGGATCAGTCCGTTGACTATAGTCAATAATTATAGGCAAAAAAAGCTGTATTGACAAGTCCGAATCGCCTAAATCTATAGGCGTTCCCCTTCTCAGCATGCCCATTTTTTGCGGAACCAGACTTCATTCCTCAAATTAGAGCTGTTCCAGCTTGCTCCGGAGCCTGCGGATATTCGTAATCCGTGCCGCAGCCTCCTCGTCGCTCCCGCCGTCTTCGTTCAGCAGCTGGGTCAGCTCCCATTCCAGAGCCAGCCGGGCGTTTTCCCGGTCGGTATCCTCCTTCAGTGCTCCGTTATGTCTGGCCAGCTGCTCTTCCTCTTCTTGAACCGTGCCCTCAAACAGATGCGGTTCTTCCGTATGAGAGACGGTCAGCAGCCGGTCCGCGAGCTTGCGGATCAGCATCCGGTCATGGGACACGACGACCAGAGCACCCGGATATGCGGATAACGCCTCCTCGATCACTTCCCGCGTCGAGATGTCCAAATAGTTCGTCGGCTCATCCAGCACGAGCAGATTGGCCCCGGAGAAATACAGCTGCACGAAAGCCGCGCGGCATTTCTCCCCCATGCTCAAATCCCCGATTCGCTTGAACACGTCCTCCCGCTTGAACAAGAAGCAGCCCAGAAGCGTCCGCGCATGCGTCTCGGTCATCGAAGGCAGGCGGAGCAGGCTGTCCAGCAGCGTTTCCTCTTCGTTCAGCACCTCCAGCTCCTGCGAGAAGTAACCGATCTTCAGGGCCGGATGCTGCCATACCGTTCCTTCGCTTGGCACAAGCTCGCCCATAATCAGCTTGAGCAGGGTTGACTTGCCCGCTCCGTTCGGACCCCGCACGGCCAGCCGGTCGCCGCGGGAGAGGATGAGGCTGAACTTGTCGAACAGCTTCTTCGTTTCGTAGCCGAAGGACAGCTTCTCAAGCCGCACCAGCACACGTGCGGAGAAACCACCCTCGCCCAGCTGCAGGTTGACCTTCGGTCCGCTTTTCGGCTTTTCCACGCTTTCGCTCTCGAGCCGCTCCAGCTCTTTTTGCTTGGCGTGATACCTGGAGATGTTTTTCTTGGCTTTCGCTTTGTAGTAAGGCAGCGCCGCCTTCGTTTCCGTATTTTTATCCGCCGATTTCTCGGCCTGGTGGAACCATTCCTGGTATTTGCGGATCGATTCCTCCAACGCTTCCCGGGCCTGCTTCTGCTTCTTGTAGAGCGCCTCCTGCTCCCGAAGTTCGCGGTCCTTTTCCCGCCGGTAATCGGAGTAGCCGCCCTTATATTTTTTCAGCCCGCTCTCGGTCAATTCGCAGACTCCTGTCACCACCCGGTCCAAAAAGGTCCGGTCATGGGAAACGACAATGACGGTGCCCTCGTAGTGACGAAGCCAATCCTCCAGCCAGTTCATACTCTCCTCGTCCAGATGGTTGGTCGGTTCGTCAAGGAGCAGCACCTCCGGCTTTTTGACCAGCAGAGCCGCCAGCCTGACCCTGGTTTTCTGGCCGCCGCTCAGATCGGCAAAAGGGACCTGCCACAGCTCGGGACCGATGTGCAGCATGGTCAAATGCTTCTCCAGCCCGGTCTCCCAGTCAAAACCGCCGCTAAGCTCATACTGCTCGAGCCGCTGGCCGTATTCCTCCAGGAGATCGGAACCGACTTCGCCCGTCGCCATCGCCTGCTCCAGCTCCTTCAGCCGGCGCTTGATCTGCCACAGCTCGCCGCTTTCGCGCCCCGCCGCATCCAGTGCGGTCAGATGCATCAACTCTTCCGACGTCTGCGTCATATATCCCCACTGCTCCAGCGGGACTCCGCGTTCCACGTTGCCCCGGTCCGGTTCCAGCTGCCCGGTCAGAATCTGCAGCAGCGTCGTCTTCCCCGCACCGTTGACGCCGAACAGCGCCAGCCTCTCGCCTTCATAGATTTCCAGGTCAATATTTTCAAAAACGGTCTTCCCTTTAAATTCTTTGGCTATATGTTTCGTTTTTACGATATTCAACATTAAGCATCACCCTTTAAAACATAAATTTGAATTTCCGTCGTTTCAGACAAACCAGCCGTTTCAGTCCAGCCCGGCCTCTGATCCATTTTCACGAATCAAAAAAGCCGCAGGCAGCATCGCCTACGGCAGGAAATTCGTTATCATTGTCTATGTCAAAAAAGGGTTTACCCGTCCGAAATACCGCCCCGAACATGATGATCCAGGCACGACATTACCCCATGAACACGTCAAAAACGCACAAAAAAGCATTATCCGTATCCATCGGTGAGGTATCCAGTCTCTGAAAATAGACATAACGATTCTCTTCCCTGCGGCAGGCGCAGAAACTGCATGGTTTCAACATTAAGTTGGTTTGCAGATTAGAGAGATCAGTCATGTTTATCCATCGGCTGTGTGGTTACCTCGTTTTCTTCAGGATGAAATGCTTGCTGCCATTTTAACAAAATTATCGGAAAAAGAAAAGCCCAAACCTGTTCGTCCACAGTCATGTACATCTCCGGATGTATATCCGGCCGAAAAAAATCAACGCACGGTTCGATTACGCGGCCAATCTTCCTTGATATGCTGGACTCATCACGAAAAATGAATGAGGTGTTAGCGATGGATCAATACTCAACTGATATTATTATCATCCTGCTTGTCATTTGGCTTACCGCAAGGGAAAGAACCTTTCGCCCTTCCAGCATGTGGATCGTTCCCTTGTTATGGGGAGGAATGACCCTACCCTCCATCCCGTGGGCATCGGTAGGTCCGGTTGAAGTCGTGCTGTTCGCCGTATTTGCCGCTGCCGGTTTGGCAACAGGTATCATCCGGGGTAAAATGGAAAAAATGCGCATGGGAACGGATGGCCAGGTTACCGTGCAGGGTTCCATTGCCAGCATCCTGCTGTTTCTCGCCGTGCTGGTTTTGCGGGTGCTTGCGCAGTCCTGGGGGCAGTCGCACGCCTTCTATCACATCGCCAATGCGCTGATGTTCATGCCGCTCGGTTCCATCTGCGCACGCCGGTACGTCATTTACCGGAGATATCAGGCGATGATGGGACAACGGGCATAAAGACCTGAATCACCGGCTTCAATGTGCCAGCTAAAGGAGACCTGCTATGGAAACAGGCAACGATGAACGAACAATACTGTCTTCCAATCCGGCCAGAAGGGCGCTGCTCAGTTTGTTGATCGTGTATTCCGCGATTCAGAACGGAATGTACGGTGAGCCTCGCGCGTTTGTTCCGGGCGTGCTGTTGACGTTGGCCGCGTTGTGCCTGCAATGGCGTCCCCGGTGGTTTACCCGCCAGGGGCCGGCTCCCGCTTTTGCCGTGTGCGCCTTGCTTGGCATCTCTTCCATTGGGGTCATGCTGGGACTTGGCGGCAGCTTGTATATCATCGTCTTTTTTCTGCTGGGATGGGTGAGCTACCGGCTGCCGGCATCGTACTCGGCTTCATACACCGTTCTAAATATAGCTGCCGCAGCGTGGATCCTGCTGGCTCAGCATCGGACTTTGGAAGCTGTGATGACCCAATGCCTGATTCTCGCGGCGGTCTATCTTCTATTTTTAGCCGGCAGGCTTCGGAGAACGACCCGAACGATGAAAGAAGCGCATCTGCAGGAGCTGACGGCTGCTCATCAGGAGCTGGAGGCGGCTTACCGCAGCCTGCGCCAGGCTCATGAGGAGCTGGAGGAGACTTCCGAGCAGGCGCTGCGCTATGCGGTACTGGAGGAGCGCAGCCGGATCGCCGCCGATATCCACGACAGCATCGGTCACGGCCTGACCTCCGTGATCGTGCAGCTGCAGGCGCTGCCGTATATGATCGAAGCGGCGCCGGACGAAGCCCGCTCAATGCTCAGGCAAGTGACGGATGTGGCCCGCGGATGCCTTCAGGACGTCAGAACGGTCGTTCACGAAATGGGGCTTGTCCGGCCTGGCGAAGGGCAGAAGGAACTCAGGAAGCTGGCGGACACCTTCAGCGAGCGAAGCGGGATTCCGGTGGCCTTTACCATGGATATCCCCGGCACCATCGCCCCGGAGCAGCTGTACGTCCTTTACCGCATCCTTCAGGAGGCACTGACCAACATGATGCGCCATGCCCAGGCCACCCAAGCTGAGGTCCGGCTTATAGGTAACAAGGAAGGCCTGGTCTTGACCATCCGGGATAACGGCGTGGCGCAAGGTCCAATCCAGCCGGGATTCGGACTGACCACCATGCGGGAGCGATGTGCAAAAGCCGGCGGACGCCTGACGTTCACCCCCCTCGCTCCCCATGGCCTGGAGATTACCGCAAGCCTGCCGTTTTCCGCAGCGACACCCAATAACAGAGGGGAATGAATGCTCATATGGATCCAGAACGTATCCGCATCATCATCGCGGATGACCAGCCCCTGATCCGGCACGGCATCGGGTTTATCATTAAGGCGCAGCAGGACATGGAATGGTGCGGGGAGGCGGGCGACGGCCGAGAAGCCGTAAACCTTGCGCTCCGAACGCGGCCGCTTATCGCCCTCATGGACGTGCAGATGCCCGGCATGAACGGGATCGAGGCGACACGGGAGCTCCGGCGGCAGTTGCCGGAGTGCAAAGTCATCATCCTCACCACCTTCGATCTCGAGGAATACGTGTACGAAGGCATCCGGGCCGGAGCCGTCGGCTATATGCTGAAGGATGCGGCGCCGGAGGAGCTGCTCCATTCCATCAGGGCGGCGAGCCGCGGCGAAGCCATCTACCGGACGGGAGCCGCAGCCCGGATGATTTCGGAGGCGCTGCGCCAGACGGAATCGTTCCAGGACCGGCAGGACATGCGGCTGTCCCTGCCGGACCCGCTGACCGACCGCGAGCTGGAAGTGCTGCAGGAAATGGCTTACGGCCTGAAAAACGAAGATATCGCCGCCAAGCTCCACATCAGCGAAAGCACAGTCAAAACCCACGTGCACCGCGTCCTGCAAAAAATCGGCGCCGAGGACCGCACCCAGGCCGTCGTGCTGGCCATACGCAATCAATGGGTGCAATAAATTGCCTTTACAAAAAAGCAGGCTTTGCCGGGAAATCCCGCAAAGCCTGCTTGTATTGGAATGGAACGTATTTTAGCCGCGATACCTTGTCTTTACTCTGCTTCCTCCAGAATCAGGACGCCGCGTCCCGGCACCTCGGCCGCTCCGTCTACGGTTACGCCGCTGAGAAGGTCCCGGCGTTTGACGTCCCCCGTGCGAACTGTCGCACTCTCCGCGTTATGGTTCAGCACGAACAGGAACGAGCGTCCATCTTTCACGCGGCGGGCAACCTCCACGCCGGCCGGAAGCTCCGGCACCAGCGGCTGAACGCCTTTCTCGGCGCAGACGGCCCCGAGAAAACCTTCCATGAAGTCGCTGTCCGCGCTGGTCGCCACATAGTACGCTTTGCCTTCACCAAAGCGGTTCACCGTGAGCGCAGGCATGCCTTTGTAGAAGTCCGAGCCATACTCGGCCAGCACTTCCGCGCCTTCGGCATGGATGAGATCAAACAGCATCTCGCATTTGTAGCTGCCCGTAAGCTTGCCGTACGGCTGCTTCATGACGATTTCATTGTACTGTCCGAGCGGCAGTGCGTCGATTTCCTCCGCCCAGATGCCGAGCAGCTTTCGGAGCTCGCCCGGATATCCGCCGAGGGTCACGAGATCGGTCTCGTTCACGATGCCGCTGAAGAACGTCGTAATAAACGTGCCGCCGGCAGCGGTGAACGCCTCCGACTTCTCGGCAAAGCCCGGCTTGACCATATACATAACCGGCGCGATCACGATGTCGTACTTGCTGAAGTCGGCTTGGGCGCTGATCATGTCCGCCTCGATGCCCTGCTTGAAGAGGGCGTCGTAAAACTTATGCACCTCGCGCACATAATTCAGCTCAACGGTCGGACCGCTCGAGAGCTCCATGGCCCACCGGTTTTCCCAGTCGTACACGATGCCAACCTTAGCTTCCGTCACCGCATCCAGCAGCGCGTCCCCAAGACGGCCCAGCTCCTCCCCGAGCTGCGCCACCTCACGGAATACCCGCGTATTCTCATGTCCGACGTGTTCAATGACGGCACCGTGGAACTTCTCGCAGGCGCCCTTGGAGCGCCGCATTTGGAAGAACATCACCGTATCCGCCCCGCGGGCAACGGCCTGATAGCTCCACAGGCGCATCACGCCGGGACGCTTGAGCGAGTTGTACGCCTGCCAGTTCTGCTGGCTCGGCGTCTGCTCCATCAGCATGAACGGCGCCCCGTGCTTCAGGCCGCGCATCAAGTCATGCGTCATGGCGGTTTCACTGACCGGCGTCGTCAGAGACGGATAGTTATCCCACGAGACGATATCCATATGCTTCGCCCAGTCGAAGTAGTTGAGCAGCGGGAACGTCCCCATCAGGTTGGTCGTGATCGGCACGTCCTTCGAATGCTCGCGGATCGCTTCCGCCTCAATGTTGTAGCATTCCAGCAAACTATCGGACATAAACCGGCGATAATCCAGGGAAATGCCCTGGAACGCGCTGACGTTGCCTTCGCCCTCCTCACTCAGTCCGTCCGGAAGCACGATTTCGTCCCAGTCGTAGAAAGTGTGGCCCCAAAAACGGGTGTTCCATGCTTCGTTGACGGCATCCAGGGTGCCGTAACGCTTTTGCAGCCAAACGCGGAATTCGGCGGCACAGTTGTCGCAGTAACAGAAACCGCCGTATTCATTGGATACGTGCCAAAGCAGCAGCGCCGGATGATCCTTGTAGCGCTCGGCGAGCTTGCCCGCCATCAAGCGGGAGTATTTGCGGTAAGTCGGGCTGTTCGGGCAGGAGTTATGTCTTCCGCCGAACTTTCTTTTCCGTCCGTAAAAATCGACACGGGTCACATCCGGATGCCGCTTGGCCATCCAGGCCGGATGCGCCCCGGTACTCGTCGCCAGTACGATGCCAACGCCGTCCTTGTGCAGACGGTCCATCGTTTCGTCGAGCCACCCGAAATCGTAAGTATCCTCGTCAGGCTGGTTCAGCGCCCAGGAAAAGACGTTGATCGTCGCCACGTCGATCCCGGCCAGCTTGAACATCCGCTGGTCCTCTTTCCATTCTTCCGGTCCCCACTGTTCAGGGTTATAATCTCCGCCGTACCAAATTTTAGGCAGTTTATCGTTAATCACGTACCCACTTCCTTTCTCTTGTTGAATCGCCGATAGCCCGTAACCTTAGTCCGTGACTTAGCCTGTAACTCTTAGCCCGTAACAAATAAAATGTCTTCTCCGGCTTCTTGTACCGTAAAAGGTTTCCCACGGTTTTTTCGGCCTTCTTCAGTTTTCTTAGGTTATCTTTCCGCTTCCTTCGGCTTCCTTAGCTTTCATTTCAGCCTCAGCCTCAGCTTCAACTCACCGATACCTTTTCCTTATCCCGCGGTGTAATTCGGTACGTTTCGCCTGCTGCCGTAATAAATCCGTCAGCCGGTAGCTCCTGCCCATCTGGTCCCTGCACCCGGTACAGGGAATGGTCCGCGATCCGGCAGGTCCCACCGTGCGTGGAGGTTATTCCTGCTTCCTTGATCGTTCCGGCGCTCCACTTCATGTCCACCACAAAGCCGCCTCGCGCCCGCAGACCTTTGGCTTCCCCTTCGTTCCAGGCTTCCGGCAGAGCCGGCAGCATCCGGATCTCGCCCTGGTGGCTTTGCAGCAGCGCTTCCGCAACGCCAGCCGCATAACCGAAATTGCCGTCAATCTGAAACGGCGGGTGGTTGCCGAACAGGTTCGGCAGGCTGGAGTCGCTGAGAATCCGCCGGATGGAGCGGTACACGTTCACCGGCTCCTTAAGCCGCGCGTACAGGTTAAAGATCCAGGCCGCACTCCAGCCCGTGTGCCCGCTTCCCGCCTCGATCCGCTTCTTCAGCGACGAGGAGGCGGCTTGCATCAGCTCCGGCGTATTCTCGTTTACGGCGTCTCCCGGGTACACTCCGTACAGATGGGATACATGCCGATGCCCCGGCTCATTCTCGCCGAAATCGCGCTCCCATTCCCGCATCCGCCCGTCCGGACCCATGCCGGGATGTGCCAGCCGCTCCCGTTTTGAAGACAGCTCCTGCCGGAAATCCTCATCAATCCCAAGCACTTCAGCTGCATTGATGCAGTGTCCGAACAGCTCGTCAATGAGCGCCATATCCATCGCCGATCCGGCAGCCGTACTGCAAGGCTCTCCCGATCCGGTCAGGAAGACGTTCTCCGGCGAAGTCGAGAGCCCCGTCGTCCATCTTCCGTCTGGCAGATGGACAAGCCAGTCCAAGCAGAACAAGGCGGCTCCTTTCATCAGTGGATACGCCACCTCCTGCAGGTAGGCCGCATCCGGCCGGAACGCATACCGTTCCCACAGATGTCTGGACAGCCACACGCCGCCCATCGGCCAGAACGCCCACATGGCCCGCCCATCCGAAGGCGTCGACATCCGCCACAAATCGGTGTTGTGATGAGCCGTCCAGCCTCTTGCACCGTAATGGATCGCCGCAGTCCGGCTGCCGGTGACGCTCAGTTCCCGGATCAAGTCGAAGAGCGGCTCATGGCATTCTCCCAGACCGCATACCTCAGCCGGCCAATAGTTCATTTCGGCATTAATGTTCGTCGTATAATTGCTGTTCCAAGGCGGCTGCTTGTGCGGATTCCAAATGCCCTGCAGGTTCAGCGCCTGCGTACCCGGACGCGAACCGGCAATCATTAAATAGCGTCCATAATGGAACAGCAGCGTTTCGAGGGCCGGATCGACTCCACCTTGGCGATACAGCTGCAGGCGCTCGTCCGTCGGCATTTCCGCTTCAGCCTGTGGCAGCTGTGGGCTCAGCCCCACCTGCAGGTCCACACAGTCAAACAGCGCGCGGTAATCATCCAAATGCCGCTGTTTCAGATGCAGGTAATCACTGTCTGCCGCGTCGGCATGTTCCCGGCACAAGCGTACCGGATCGATGCCGGATGCGCCCGGCATGACGTCAAAGCCTGCGAAATCGGTCGCCGCAGCCAACACAAAGGTGACCGTGCTCGCTTTTTCGATCCGCAGCCGCCCTTCTTCCGTCTGCACCTCTCCGTCGGTCCGCACCGTCAGCACGGCGGCAAACCGGAGTCCCTGTCCTTCTTCATAGAGAACCGACTGAGGATGATCCCCCAAGTAATTGTCCGCAACATGCGACGGCGCTTGTCCTGTCAGGATCAAAGACGCCGGCTCCGCGTTCACATCGCTGAGATGCAGAGAGGTGAGCCATGCCGTCAACGCCGGCAGCTCCGACTTCCCGGCCGAACCCCCGCTCTCTGTGGGCTCCGCCCGGAAATGGACGACGATAACCTCATCCGGCCGGCTTGCAAAAGCTTCGCGAATGACGCGTACCCCGCCGGTTTGAAAAGAAACCGACGCGACCGCATGCTCCAAATCCAGCTCCCGCACGTAATCGGTAATCTGATCCATGCGGCCAAAAGCAAAATGCAAATCGCCGAGCGGCTGGTAGGATTCCGTGCGTCGTCCCAGCATCCCGGCTTCGATCAGTGCCTCCGCTTCGGCATACCGACCCTCGGCGACCAATGCCTTGGCCGGCTCCAAATGCCGCAGGGCGTTATAATTAACCGTGTCCCGGGGAAATCCAGACCACAGCGTGTCCTCGTTCAATTGAATTTTCTCTTCTTCCGCCCCGCCGAACACCATGCCTCCCAGCCGTCCGTTTCCGATCGGCAGCGCTTCCTCCCACACGGAGGCCGGCTTGCGGTACCACAGCCTTTTATTGACGGCGCGTTTGCTGCTTTGCTCCACGTTTATCTCTCCCTTTATCCGCGATGAACGGTTGCTTCGAGCACCTTGCCGGACCGGCGGCCGAAGCGTGTGCTTTTATATCAGGCTGCCATAAAAACGTCTATCGACTTACCTTCAAAGAAGACAGACCGCTTCTAGAGGAGGTTTTTCTTGCGAGATCAGGAAGCAGAAGCTCCGAAACTTATACGTTCTGATCTCTGAAGAAAAACGTCTATCGACGTACCTTCAAAGGAGACAGACCGCTTCTAGAGGAGGTTTTTCTTGCGAGATCAGGAAGCAATGGCTCTGGAGTCTATACTTTCTGATCTCTTAAGAAATTACGGGAAGCCTGATGTATAGGATCAGACTTCCCGCCTTGTTTGCTTTTCAGCATTATAAATGAATGATCTTCAAAACGTTATGGCAGCACACGCCAAGCCGAACAGAGCCTTACGGTCCGCAGTCTCGGGTATTCCCCGCTATTTTTACCGCCAAATAGGCAAGGTACGAATGATCTACCCTTATTCTAAAGTTCTGAAAGCGATTGCAGTACCCCGAAAATTCGATAAAAAATCATGTCTAAATTAGACATTAAGCAGGGCTTTCCGCATCTCATCCGCGCAAGGGAGGCACCGGCTTCCTAGTTTCGGTAAGGAACCAGCTTGCGGTTCAGCTCGCGGGTTTGGCTGTATACTTCCTGATACAGGCTGAACAAGCCGCTGTACAATTCGGCCCGCTCCGCATTCGGCGCGTACGTTTTGGCCGGGCGGATGAACGCTTTCGCACAATCCGTCAGCGACGGGAACCAGCCGCAGCCGTATGCAGCGAGCATCGCCGCTCCCATAGCCGGGCCCTGCTCGCTTTCGAGCTTGATGATCGTCGCGTTAAAAATATCGGCCTGCATCTGCAGCCACGTTTCGTTCCGTGCACCGCCCCCAATGGCCACGACCTCATGGATCTCTTTGCCGGATTCGCGTACGATGTCGATCGATTCCCGAAGCGAGAACGTAATGCCTTCAAGCACTGCTCTGGCAAAATGGGAAAGCGTGTGGCCGGAGTCCATGCCGATAAAGCTTCCACGGATATCCGCGTCCGGATGCGGGGTTCGTTCCCCGGAAATGTACGGTGTGAAGAGCAAGCCGCTGCTGCCCGCAGGGATGGACCCGATGCCTTCAAGCAGCTCGTCGAAGCTTTTTTCCTTGGCGAACGTTTCCTTAAACCAGGTCAGGCTGTGACCGGCCGCAAGCGTAACGCCCATAACATAGTACGCGTCCTTTTCGCTGTGATTAAAGAAATGCAGCTTGCCGTCGACCTCCAGTTCCTTACGGCTTTCAAAAGAGAGGACGACGCCTGATGTGCCGATACTGCACATCGTTTGCCCTTCCTGCAAAATGCCCGCTCCGATGGCGCCGCAAGCATTGTCCGCTCCGCCCGCGAAGACCTTGGTCGACGGCAGCAGGCCAGACGCCTCGGCGATGTCAGGCAGCAGCGTGCCCGTTTGATCGAAGGATTCCACGAGCGGAGGACAAAGCGACAGCGGCAGATCAAATGCTGCGGCAATGTCCTGGCTCCACGTTTTGCCCGAGACATCCAGCAGCAGCGTGCCCGCAGCGTCGGAGTAATCCATCGCGTATTCGCCGGTGAGCCGGTATCTCACGTAATCCTTCGGCAGCAGGAATAAGCTGGCTTGGGATAGAATGTCCGGTTCGTTCTCCTGAACCCACAAAATTTTAGGCAGCGTAAAGCCTTCCAAAGCACGGTTTTTGGCAATACTGAGCAGCTTCGATTCCAGCGTGTTCTCGATCTTCCGGCACTGTGCCGTCGTACGCGTGTCGTTCCACAGAATGGCCGGACGCAGCACCTTGCCTTCCGCATCCACCAGCACGAGGCCGTGCATTTGGCCGGAGAAGCTGAGGCCCTCCACTTCCTGCGCGTCGGCACCCGACTTTTCCATCAGTCTGCGGAGACTGACCAGCGTCTTGTCCACCCAATCCTCCGGATTCTGCTCGCTCCAGCCCGGCTCAGGTCTGCTCAGCGGGTAAGCTTCAGAGTGCTCGTGCACGACTTCTCCCTGGGGATTCACCAGTACCGTCTTGACGGCGCTTGTTCCCAAATCAACACCAATAACGTATTTCATACTTTTTCCTCCTGTATGGATCGAATGGACATCAACGACTAACCAAGGATGTTCCGCATGGAAATCCGGTTCAAAAAAAGGCTGCCCGAAGAAGCTTTCTTCAGGCAACCTTCGTTGCATTTCAAAGAGATTTCAAGATCGGTTTTGTAACAGCTGTGCCTGATGCTTGCTTCTACTCAGCCAGGATGTACTGGTTCAACTGAGCTTTCAGCAGCTCTTGGCGGCTGGACTCGTTGCGGCGCGGATTTTCATTGTTCAGCGCATACTCGGCCAGGGAAGCCAGGGTCGCTTTGCCGGATACGACGTCTGCGCCGATGCCTTCCTTGAAGCTGGCGTAGCGCTTGTCGATGAAGTCGTCGAACACGCGATCTTCGATCAGCTTAGCGGCTACCTTCAAGCCTTTTGCGTAAGTATCCATACCTGCGATATGCGCCAGGAACAGATCTTCCGGTTCAAACGACTGACGGCGTACTTTGGCGTCGAAGTTAATGCCGCCTTTGCCAAGACCGTCGTTCTTCAGCACTTCATACAGCGTAAGCGTGGAATCGTAAATGTTCAGCGGGAACTCGTCGGTATCCCAGCCGAGCAGCATGTCGCCTTGGTTGGCGTCCAGGGATCCGAGCATACCGTTGATACGGGCTACACGAAGCTCGTGCTCGAACGTGTGTCCGGCCAGCGTTGCATGGTTGGCTTCCAGGTTCAGCTTGAAGTGCTTGTCGAGATCGTATTTTTGCAGGAACGAAATCGTCGTCGCCGCATCAAAGTCGTACTGATGCTTTGTCGGCTCCTTCGGTTTTGGTTCGATCAGGAACTGAGCGTCAAAGCCGATTTCCTTCGCATAATCCACAGCCATGTGGAACAGGCGGGCCATGTTGTCCATTTCAAGCTTGAGGTCCGTATTCAGCAGGGTTTCATACCCTTCGCGTCCGCCCCAGAATACGTAGTTTTCCGCACCGAGCTGTTTGCCGACTTCGAGGCCTTTTTTGACTTGGGCTGCAGCATGGGCATACACGTCCGCGTTGCAAGTAGAACCGGCACCGTGCATGTAGCGTGGGTTTGTGAACATGTTGGCTGTGTTCCACAGCAGCTTCTTGCCGGAGGTCTTCATGCCTTGGCCGATCAGGTCGACGATCGTGTCGATGTTGCTGTAGAACTCACGCAGGCTGCTTCCTTCCGGTGCGATGTCGATATCGTGGAAGCAGAAGAACTGCAGATTCATTTTGTCCAAAAATTCAAAAGCGGCTTCCACACGGGCTTTGGCCTTGTCCATGCCGTCGTATTTGTCCCAACTGCGGACAGCGGTCTCTACGCCGAACGGATCGGAACCACCGGCAGTCAGCGTATGCCAGTAAGCCATCGCAAAGCGAAGATGCTCTTCCATCGTTTTGCCTGCTACCACTTCTTGCGGGTTATAAAATTTGAACGCGTACGGATTGGTCGAACGGCTTCCTTCATAAGCGATCTTCCCAACGTTCTCAAAGTATGCCATGTATAATCCTCCTCAAAATTTGCTTGTCGCAAACGTTTACAGGAACATAGTAACACATCAGACCGACTTTGTATATTGGTTAAACAAAGTTTTTTTAAAAAGTTGATTTCGGGTTGCTTTTTGCCGCGGATGGCTCTAGACTAATTGATTATGTGCTAATGGGATAACTTGAAGGATGTGCGATATACATGAAAGTCACCGGCGACCAGGCTCTGGTCAAAAAAATAAACCGCTCGCTTGTGCTTCACACGATCCGCAAGCATTCCTCCACCCTCTCCAGAGCCCGGGTATCGGAAATGACCGGTCTGAACAAGGCGACCGTCTCCAATTTGGTAGCCGAGCTGTGCGAACAGCAGCTGGTCACCGAGGTCGGGCCGGGCAAGTCCAGCGGTGGGCGTAAGCCGCTGCTGCTGCATTTTAACGCGATGGCCGGCACCGTCATCGGCATTGAGCTGCGGGTGAAGCAGCTGACGGCCGTGCTGTGCGACCTGGGAGGCAACGTACTGGAGGAGCGCGATCATACGCTTGCGCGTCACGATTTGTCTTATGTGCTTGAAGCAATGAAGAAGGTGATCTCGAGTCTTATGGAAGCGGCTCCGAACACGCCATACGGCACCGTCGGGATCGGGGTCGGCGTGCCCGGCATGGTGGATGAGAACGGGATCGTTTTATTTGCTCCCAACCTCGGCTGGGAAATGGTTCATTTGCGCCAGCTGCTGGAGGAAGCCTTTTCGGTGCCTGTCACAATTGATAACGAAGCTAATGCCGGGGCGCAGGGTGAGCTGAACTTCGGCGCGGCAAAGGATGTGCGCCACCTGCTCTATATCAGTGCTGGCTCGGGTATCGGTTCGGGTATTATCATCGGCGGGGAGCTGTACAAGGGTGCACGGGGGTACGCCGGAGAGACCGGCCATATGTGCATCGAAGCCGACGGAAGGCCTTGCACCTGTGGAAGCCGGGGCTGCTGGGAGCTCTACGCCTCGGAGAAAACGTACGATACGGCCGGCACTGCCTTGCCGGCCCACAATACGCCGGAGCTGGTGCGCCTGGCTTCCGAGGGAAACGAGGCTGCCCGGGAACAATTCGCCCAGATGGGCAAATATTTGGGCATCGGCGTAACCAACCTCATCAACAGCTTCAATCCCGAGCTCATCGTGATCGGCGGGGCGCTGTCCGAAGCCCGGGATTGGCTGGCCGGGCCGATGCAGGCGGTCGTCGCGGAGCGGACGCTGCCTTATCATAAGCAGCAGCTCGAGATCACCTTCTCCCGGCTTGGCAGCCGGGGAACGATGATCGGCGCAGGCTTCGCCGCCGTCATGCATTTTCTTGGCCACGCGCGCGTCACGCTGTAATCGAGGGGTATACAAAAGGCCGGAGATCCATGGATCTCCGGCCCTTTTTATCTATGGTGCGGGGTCATCGCCCGCACGGACGGTAATCGACATCCCGATCGAACAGCGAGCCTTTGCCTCGCCCTCAACTAGAAGTTGACGCGCGTCCTGTAGAAGCATGTAAGAAGCTAATTTTTATAATATCCAGATTACTCTAAAGCTCGTAGGATGGTGTCATATGGAGGTGGAGATGTTGAACAATAAAAACATTAAACTCAGGATTGTTTGGATTATTCCAAACGTTTTTATGTATCTTCTTTTTATAGGTGTTGGAACCTTTGTACTTATTAATGCAGATGGGCTAAGAGATATCAATCGACTTGGCATTTGGGTATTCATGCTGCTTCTTATACTATTTGCAGCCTTGTTTGGTTCATATCGAATTTGGACTTGGATAAAGCAGGGAAAAATATAGCATAAAAAAAGAGAGCCTGCACGGACGGTACTCAACATCTCCACCCAACAGCGAGCCTTCCGGCTCGCCACTAAGGTAGATGTTGACGCGCGTCCTGAACGGGCTCCTTCGTAGATGCCTGCACGGACGGTCGCACCCTCGCGCGTGGGTTCTCTCCCACACAACCGCTCAACAACAAAAAAACGCCTTCCGGCGTTACCTTTTTTTGTTTATGGAGCGGGTGATGGGAATCGAACCCACGCTATCAGCTTGGAAGGCTGAAGTTCTACCATTGAACTACACCCGCATATCACCTGTAAAAGCAAAGCCGCCAAGGCGAATCTCGTACTTTCTCAGGGTGAATGTCTAGTATCGGGATGACACGATTCGAACATGCGACCCCCTGGTCCCAAACCAGGTGCTCTACCAAGCTGAGCTACATCCCGTTGCATAGATATATCATCTTGTGAAGACAAGAAATAATATACCACGGATGCCGCGGGATTGCAATACTTTTTTAATTCAGCAGAAAGGCCCGTTCGAAATCCTCCGGCGAAATCGGCTTGCTGAAATAGTAGCCTTGTCCCTCGTGGCAGCGCTGCTCTTTCAAGAAATGGAGCTGCTCCTCATTCTCTACGCCTTCGGCCGTTACCTTGAGCTGCAGATGATGCGCCATCGATGCGATCGTGGAGACGATCGCCGCATCGTTATGGTCGCTCATCACTTCGTGGACGAAGGAACGGTCGATTTTCAGCCGGTCGATCGGCATGTTTTTCAAGTAATGCAGCGAGCTGTACCCCGTCCCGAAGTCATCGATACTGATGAAGACGCCGAGCTGCTTCAAGCGCCGAAGCTGGTCAAAGGCCGTCTCCTTGTCAAACGTCATGCTTTCCGTAATTTCCAGCTCGACATACTTCGGATCCAAGCCGATTTCCTCCAGGATGGACCCGATGCGTTCAGCCAGCTGGGGCTGGAGAAACTGGCGCATGGATAGATTAATCGATACGCAGATCGGCTTATACCCCGCCTGCTGCCATCTTTTATTCTGCATGCACGCCGTGCGGAGAACCCATTCGCCAAGAGGAACAATCAGACCGCTTTCCTCTGCCAGCGGAATGAATTCGGCCGGCGAAACGAATCCCCGTTTCGGATGCCGCCAGCGCAGCAGCGCCTCCATGCCGACGATCTCGCTGCTCTCCAAATGAACGAGCGGCTGGTACTCCAAGTAAAACTCTTCCCGCTCGATCGCTTTACGCAGGTCGTTCTCCAAGCGGAGCCGCTCCTTCGCCTTCATCTGCATGGATGGGACAAAGTGACGGACGTCGACCCCATAGTCTTTGGCATGATGAACGGCGGTGTCCGCATGCTGAATCAGCTCTTCGGCCGTGTCTCCATCCTGCGGAAAGACCGCCATCCCTGCGCAGAGCGTGATATGATAATCGTTTTCCTCGATGACGACGGGCTTTTCAAAGAGCTTCAGCAAATAGCGGATTCGCTCCATCCCCTCTTCCACGCCGGCAAGCGCAGGCAGAATGATGGCGAACTCATCGGCGCCCATACTGAACACTTCCTCCCTGGACCGGGTGTTCCGTTTGAGGCGGTCGCCGACAAGCTGCAGAATCCGGTCCCCCGCCTGATGCCCAAGGGAGTCATTGATATTTTTGAAGCGGTTGACGTTAAAAACGACGACCCCTGTCATTTCATGTCCCGCATTTTTGATTTTACTGGAGATGCGCTGAGTCAACCGGCGTTTGTTCGGAAGTCCCGTCAGGTCATCATGAAACGCCAGATAGTTCATCCGCGCCTCCACCCGCTGTTGTTCCCGGAATGGATCCTCGATCGTCAGGCGGTAAACCCCTTTGAGCATCAGATAGTAAGCCACACCTCCGGAAAGGGTGCCAAGCAGGTAATCCCACTGGTACGTATGATTCGCCGTCATCATCAGCCCCTGTCCGAGAGCGGAGTAAATCAGCGCCCGGATAATAATAAGCAGCGATGGGGCCCGGTCCTTTTTGCCCCGGTACATGATCGATCCGATGCCAATCAGGCATACCGCAATAATCACCAGGTCCAAATATTTCTTCAGCCAATTGATGCTGCCATGGTTCATCAGCAAAGGAAGTTTCTGATGCCACAGGAAGAAGGCAAGCACACCAAATACGATCACGGCCGACGTGATCATAAATGCGAAGCGTTTATGGGTAATCGACACCATCGTGTCTTTCAGATTATAAATCGACAGAAGCCCGAGAGCGCACGCCCCCTTGGAGATGATAAGCAGCCACAGGGCATCGTCCTGGTTTAATGCATAGCCGAATAGAGGAATTCCGAGCAAGCTGACCGTCTGCAAAAAGTCAAACACAGCCAGAGACAAAAACAGCGCAGCCGTATACAGCCTATGCCGCGACAGTTTGTGCGAAAATAACAGCCATCCCTGGGCGAACACGGCAAAGCTGACAGCTACGCTGCTCCAGCCGGCGAGGACATAAACCGTCTTGAACCAGCCGGCGCCATCATTACTGTATAAAAATGCAGTTTGAACGATCTGAACCGCAACAAAAAACAAGATTCCCACCAAGGCCGTCCTGATTGTTCGTCTTTTCTCTACTCTGGTATGCATGCAGTCCTCTGACCCCCGGGCTTTTTCTGAAATATTTATATATGAATTTCATGCTAAATAATTCCACGTTTATGCCGACATTCCTGCTAACATTAGACAATAATTTTGCATTGGGGCCATCGTTCGACATGAGTCGTTTTGCAAAAAAATGAATCCTCATCCTCCTTCATCCGTATTGTAGATTATAATACCTAAGGGGTGTGGCATTGTATGATCATTACAACAACCGAAAATGTAGCCAATCATGAAATTATCGAAGTACTCGGCACCACGTTTGGAGTCGTCGTTAGAGCCAGAGGCATCGGCGGGGACATTATGGCTTCCCTCAAGGGCCTTGTCGGCGGCGAGGTGAAGCAGTACACCCAGATGATTGAGGATGCGCGGCGGCAGGCGGTGGACCGGATGGTGCAGAACGCGCATGCCATGGGCGGTGACGCCATCGTGATGATGCGCTTTGACAGCGGGGATATCGGCAATAACATGAGCGAAATTGTTGCCTACGGCACGGTCGTTAGAACCCGTCCTGTTAGCTGATGGGAGGTATGGTCATTATTCTGCTCATATACGCCTTGGAGCTGGTCGCTTTTCTGCTGCTGTTATGGGTAAGCTGGCGCTTCTTCGACAAGAGATACCGCCGCAGGGACGACAGCGGGGGCAGCAGGGACATCATGAACGGATCGTTTACGCCGACTTCCGAAGTATTTATTGACCCGAAAGACGGTCATAAATACCAGGTCTATTATAATCACCGAACCGGTGAGCGCGAATATATCAGACTCGATTGAAGCCAAAAAAGGGCTGCCCGTACTTGTGACGGGCAGCCCTTTTTCTAATGAACCAAATGAAGCGGTTTACTTGTGTTTCGGATCAAAGTTGACTTCCGGAGTCGTCAGCTTGTCGTAGAAATCCACGTACTTGTCCTTATCCTCCGATGCCCGGAGCGCCATGGCGGAACGTGGATGCTCCCCCAGCGTTCCCGTAACCATGTAAGGAATCAGGTAGCCCCATTCCTCCTTCTCACGAAGCGGAATCATCAGGCGTTCGATCAAATCCAGCACCGGACGAAGGTTGTAATGGGTATTTTTCAGATGGGTGACGAGCAGCTCGGTCGGGCAGTTGCCAGCCGCGCGGCCCATTCCGTATACAGACGCATCCAGCAGCTCCACGCCCAGCTCCGCGGCGGTCAGCGTGTTGGAGAAGGCCAGCTGCATATTGTTATGCGTATGAACGCCAAGGCGCTTGTTCGGCAGGTGCTTCTTGAACTTCTCGACCAAGTACTCCATGTCCTTGTGGTCAAGGCTTCCATAGGAGTCGACGATATAGACGACATCGACCACACTCTCCCGGATCATTTCGAAGGCTTCCAGCAGCTCGTTCTCCATGACGTTGGACAAAGCCATAATATTCAGCGTCGTTTCGTAACCGCGTTCATGGAACGTCTGCACCAGCTCCAGCGCTTTATCCACGTCCTTGATGTAGCAAGCAACACGGATCAAATCGAGCATGCTCTCTTCGCGCGGCAAAATATCATTCTCATCGACACGGCCGATATCCACGAGGGCGGACAGCTTGGTTTTGCCCTTCTGGGGGATCACTTCACGCAGGAAGGAATCGTCCAAAAAGCGCCAAGGTCCGGCAGAATCGGCGCCCTTCAGCAGTTTGGGTGAATTTTTGTAGCCGATTTCCATATAGTCAACACCGGCCTCATTCAGTCCGGCGTATAAAGTTTGTACAAATTCGACGCTGAAGTCCCAGTTATTAACCAGTCCCCCATCGCGAATCGTGCAATCGACAATTTTACAAGGGTTCGTTTTCATCCAACAAGCTTCTCCTTCCGGCATAAAATTTATTCCTTCATCATACTTGAAGGTGACCAGAAAAGTAAAGGTTAATTGTCCGGACGGTTATGACCGCGAAATGACGGCATACGAAATAAAGCGGCTATCCGCTCAGGATTCCGCTTTACGTTCATGGTCTTATGAGGATGCCGCTTGCGACAAAATCCACTCCAGCAGGGTCCGGACCATCACCCCGGTGCCTCCCTTCGGATTCACACCCCGCTCTTTTTGGGCATAGGCCGTTCCGGCGATATCGAGATGAACCCACGGAAGCCCTTCGGCAAAGGTTCCGATAAACAGGCCTGCCGTAATCGCAGCCCCCCTGCCTCCGGTGCTGTTGCGAATGTCCGCCACGTCGCTTTTGAGCATATCCCAAAATTCCTTGTAAGCAGGAAGCGGCCATACTTTTTCACCGGATCTTTTCGAAGCGAGGATAAGCTCCTGGAGAAAAGTGTCATCGTTCGTTACCGCTCCAGTCGCCACATCCCCTAAAGCCGTCACGACGGCGCCTGTGAGCGTCGCCACATCGATGAGACGGACCGCTCCGAGCTGTCTGGCATAAGTCATGCCGTCGGCGAGCACCACTCTGCCTTCCGCATCGGTGTTCAGCACCTCGATCGTCCGCCCGCTGAACGACCGGATCACATCCCCCGGCTTAAAGGCACCGCCTCCAGGCATGTTCTCGGCACTCGGAATGACAGCCACAACGTTCACCTTCGGCTTCAGCGTTCCAAGTGCGTTCATGACACCCAGCACCGCAGCGGCTCCGGCCATATCGCTGATCATCTCTTCCATACCGAGCCGCTTCTTCAGAGAGATGCCCCCGGTATCGAACGTAATGCCTTTGCCGACAAGCCCTATAACGTCATCCCAGCTGTCCCTTCCTTGATACTTTATCACGATCATCCGCGGAGGTTGAATGCTCCCCTGGCCAACCGAGAGCAATCCACCCATGCCGAGCGCTTTTTGCTCTTCGACATCCAGCGTGTGTGATTCCATGCCATGCTTCCGGGCAATCCGCTGCGCATGCTTCGCCAGATCTTCTGGAACCAGCATATTCCCAGGGAGATTCGTTAAATCCCGCGCCAAACAGGTAGCTTCGGCCGCCGCTTTCCCACGGACAATGCCTTGACGCCATTCTTCAGCTTCCCGGGGATCCGCGTTTCCTTTTCGAAAAAGCACCAGCTCTTTAATTCCAGGGTACGTCGGATGGTTTCGTTTGTACTGCTTGATCCGGTATGCGCCCAGAATGAACCCTTCGGTTATTGCCTGGGCCGCAGTTATCGTGTTCTGTTCCGCAGTAAATCGCATCATGGTGATCGGCACTTCCCATGCCAGGCTTTGGGCTTGGATTTTGAGCGCGGTTTTAGCCGCCTGGGCGGCAGCAAGCCTGAGTTCTTCGGAGGTCAGCGGACGTTCGCCGATCCCGACTAGAATAACGGCGCGATGGCCGCTTGAATCAGGCACTGGCAGTGCGTGGATTTGATTGAAGGCAGCACCGAACAGGCGGCTGTCCCTGAGCTGCTGCACAATGGGTGCAAGACTGGGAGAAAGTGCGTTATCCTCAAAGTCCTTTTGGGAAACCATAACAACAAGCGCATCCATACTGAGCTGAGCAGCTTCCGTATGATCCTTCCATGTGACCGTAATATCTTGTCCTTCGGAAAACGGATGTCCATTCATCGGCGTCATCTTCCTTTGTCTTCAAGTTTTCGGACGATAGTCATATATATTATTCCACCGTTGTCCAAAGCAACTCCAAAGACAAAATGTTCCTGCTGTGCCGAATCAGGACATTTCAACGACCGGAAGCGAGATCACAAACTCTGTTCCCTTCCCTACTTTGCTGTCCACAGAAATATATCCCCGGTGATTTTTGATGATCCGGTAACTGACGGACAGACCAAGGCCTGTCCCGCTTTCCTTGGTCGTAAAGAAGGGATCGAATAAATGGCTCAGCGTGATATGATCCATACCCTTTCCGTTATCCGAAATACATATATTCACGTTTTTCTGGTCCTTGCGCGTGCGGATTTCAATCCTCCCGGTATGCTCATGTCCCTGATCAGCAATCGCATCCATTGCGTTTTTAATGATGTTGAGAATGACCTGCTTAATCTGCTTTACATCGACGGAAATATGAAGGGGTGTAGACTCATCGAGCAAAACAACCTCGCAGCCATTCATCAGCGCTTCGCTCTCCGTAAGGAGAACAACTTCCTTTAGCAAAGACGAAACCGGGATGACGGTCGTTTGCGGTGCAGATGGCTTGGACGAATTCAGAAATTCATAAATAATGTCGTTCGCCCGGTCGATCTCGGTCAATATAATGCGAGCATACTCGTCTTTTCCGAGCTTGGTCAAATGAGGTCTCAGCAGCTGAATGAATCCACGGATGGCCGTGAGCGGGTTGCGGATTTCGTGGGCGATCGATGCCGAAATTTTGCCGAGCATCGCCAGCTTGTCGTTTCGGTAGGCGGTTTGTTCGATCTGCTTGAAATCGGATACATCCTTGACACTAAATAAAAAATCACCGTCCATTTGATCGCCATAGGTGACCGTAAGAAGCCACTGGCGTCCGGTTTCATCACTTAGCTCATGGTATCTTTTTCGGTGAAAAATGGTTTCACGGTAAATACGCAATATTTTCTTCTTCTTATACCGGCTTAACTGGGGATGACGCAAAATTTGAAGCAAGGTTAGGCCAGTCAACGACTTACGGGAAATTTCCAACAACCTCGCCATTTGCACATTGATAAATGTCAAAACGCCCTCACTGTCGAAAAGAATTACCCCACTGTCCAAGTGCTCCAAAATGTTCTCGTACTTGTTCTTCACAAGCTGCGTAGATTGAAACGCCTCCAGGGACTGCAACAACGTCTCTTGGATTTCGCTCACACGATGCCCCCCCTTTATAAGGAAATGACGGAATTGGCAAATCGTTAGCAGGCAGATATTCCATCTTTTGGCCAGTAATAAAGATTAGTTTAATCATAGACAAGCTCGCCGGAAAACTCAACAAGAGATACTGTCGAAAAAAGAAAAAATGGTCCCAGCCTGAAAATGATGGCCGTCAATCGGTGTTCTTTCTTAGCCGAAAGTCCCCGCTTATGCTGACGTTTCTACTGTAAAAATAAGGATGTCGCCTCTTGCGAAAGCGAATCTTAAAACAAAAGCATCAGACACAAAAAATTTATTTTTGTACCTGATGCTATGTCATGACCGGGCGCTCAGCCGGGACGATTTCCGCCGATTCGACGGCAGGCCCGGGTATCCGATGAAATTTTATGATTTATGCTGAAGACGCAGCCGGCGCTGGCTCATGACCGCGAGTCTTTTCTTCAGCTCGCTCTGCCATTTCTCGTCTTGAATTTGCTTGGCGACCGTCAACAAATCAAGGGCCATGTCAATCTGGCTCTGAATGATGTCTTTCGGGTCTTCCTTCTCACAGTTGACCACATTTTCAAAAATGGTCTCTTCGTCCTCGATCACATAATCCTGAAAGTCAATTTCTGCCGCCCCGTCACCATGCGCATATTCGGCCAAAATTTCGTATTCATTCTCAACCTTGTAATGAACCTCAACCCGGTGGCACACGGGACAGAACAACAGGGGAACATTATGGACTTGAGTGCGATAATGTTTAAGTGTACCTTTCGTTCCAACCATACTTGCTCCGCAGCAATAACTCATTCCAGTTCACCCTCCTCTGGATTCCACCGTATTTCTTCATAATGTATTCGATTCCAAGCTCGACAATTCCTTTTTTCCAACCCTGACGGGACCCAAGTTTTATCATGTATGCCTGCTCTTTGGTTTTCTATATCGCCCTGTTCAAATCCTGCTAAATAGATCAGTTCATTCTATATTAATGCCAAAACAAGACGTTATGCCGCTCCTAGCCATATTTCAACTTCTCCGAGGCATGCTAAACCCAAAACCACAGTTGATGAAAAACCCCCTTGGCCTGCATCAAGCAAGGCAAAGGGGGCTTGTCCGAATATTTAAAAATTAGTTGGTTACCAGATTTTTGTCGCCTGGTTTCCAGTTCATTGCGCACAATCCGCCGGATTGCAGCGCTTGGAGGACGCGAAGGGTTTCTTCAACGCTGCGGCCGATATCGTTGTGGTTAACCACTTGATATTTCAGCTCGCCTTCAGGGTTGATGATGAACAGACCGCGAAGAGCAACGCCTTCTTCTTCGATGTACACGCCGTAGTCTTTTGCAACGGATCTCGTGATGTCGGAAGCCAGCGGGAAGTTGATTTTTCCAAGACCGTTCGAGTCGCGCGGTGTGTTGATCCAAGCCTTGTGGCTGTGGATGGAGTCCGTGCTCACACCCAGAATTTCAGCGTCAAGCGCTTTGAACTGCTCGTAAGCATCGCTCAGCGCAGTGATTTCCGTAGGGCATACGAAAGTGAAATCGAGTGGATAGAAGAAAAATACGAGCCATTTACCGCGATAGTCAGTCAGGCTTGCTTTACTGAAATCCGTGCCGTCACCTGTTACAGTTTCCATCGTAAATTCAGGAGCCGGTTTACCTACTAAACGTTCTGCCATGTCAAAAATTCCTCCTTTAATATAAAGAACAACTGCTCTGTTCTAGATTAAGTATCGTATTGCATCCCAAGTGGAATCTACATTTCAAATGGTATCATTCGACGAAATCAAAGTCAAGATTATATAGGTTATTTATTTATAATAATTATAAATAAGAAAATATCGTGAACTTTTCAACGAATCTTCAGCAGACGGATGTAAAAAAAAGGGGCCGCCGATCACCCGGCAGCACCCTTTCCAAAAAAATCCCTTCATTTATATAGCGCTAAAACGACCTCAATATCACGTTGAAAATTACTTCTTCATCGCAGCCACGATCAGGTCGCCCATCTCCCGTGTGCCGATCGCCTTGCTCTTATCCACTGCGATGTCGCCTGTGCGATGTCCGGCATTCAGCACGTCAGCCACAGCTGCTTCAATCGCGTCTGCCGCATCGCCGTATCCAAACGTGAGGCGGAACATCAGCGCCAGTGACAGAATCGTGGCGATCGGATTCGCCAGGTTCTGACCCGCGATATCCGGTGCGGAGCCGTGAACCGGCTCATACAAGCCGAACGCGCCTTCTCCCATCGAAGCGGACGACAGCATGCCGATCGACCCGGTCAGCATAGCGGCTTCGTCGCTCAAAATATCGCCAAACATGTTCTCCGTCACGATGACGTCGAAGCTGGCTGGCCGGCGCAGCAGCTGCATGGCGCAGTTGTCGACAAGCACATGCTCCAGCTCCACGTCCGGATAATCCGGAGCGACCCGATTCACCACTTCACGCCACAGGCGGGAAGTTTCGAGCACGTTCGCCTTATCGACGGAAGCGAGCTTCTTGCGGCGCTTCTGGGCGATTTCAAAGGCTTGGCGCACGATCCGTTCCACTTCCGCCACATTGTACACGCAAGTGTCCACCGCTTCTTCGCCATGCTCGCCTTGACGTCTCAGCTTGTCACCGAAGTAAATGCCGCCGGTCAGCTCCCGTACAACCATCAGGTCCGTGCCTTCCAGCACCTCAGGCTTCAGGGTTGAGGCATCCTTCAAGCAGTCGAACACCACGGCCGGACGCAGGTTGGAGAACAATCCGAGCGCCTTGCGGATACCGAGCAGGCCGGTCTCCGGACGGAGTTCCTTCGGATTGTTGTCCCATTTCGGTCCGCCTACCGCGCCAAGCAGCACCGCGTCTGCATTTTTACATACCGCCAGCGTCTCTTCCGGAAGCGGGGTTCCCTTCTCGTCGATTGCGATTCCCCCGAACAGCGCATGCTCCGTTTCAAACGAATAGCCGAACAGCTCCTCCGTGCGCTTGAGCACTTTCTCCGCTTCTGCGACAACCTCCGGCCCGATGCCGTCCCCTGCGATTACTGCAATCTTTTTAACCTCTGCCATAATATCAGTCACTCCTTCAGGTACCTCGTTTTCACTGTCCTAATTCTCTATATACTGTTGTAACACATGAAGGAGAGCATTGACCAAGATATAGAATCTATGACCTTAATAGTATTTTCCTATAAGCTGACCGAATGGATTAAATTATTCTATACCTGCCTTAACAAGGCACATTTCTTTTCCTGATTAATCCGGGTACAATGATATTGTTTGGACTTATACTCTTCAATCGCAAAGGAGTTGAACGGATTCATGCAGTATACGTATTTGGGAAAATCCGGTTTAAAAGTGAGCCGCTTGTGCCTGGGAACGATGAACTTCGGACCGGCGACGGACGAGAAGGAAGCGTTCCGCATCATGGACGCGGCGCTTGACGCCGGCGTTCAATTTTTTGATACCGCTAACATTTACGGCTGGGGCGAAAATTCCGGCTTGACCGAAACCATAATCGGCCGCTGGTTCGCCCAGGGCGGCGGCCGCCGCGAAAAGGTGGTCCTCGCCACCAAGGTTCATGGCGACATGAGCGACCCGGCGGACGGTCCGAACGGGGCGCGGGGCCTGTCCGCGTACAAAATCCGCAGACACCTGGAAGGTTCGCTCCGGCGCCTGCAGACCGACCATATCGAGCTCTACCAAATGCACCATGTCGACCCGAACGTCACTTGGGACGAGCTGTGGGGCGCTTTTGAAATCGCGGCGAACCAGGGCAAAATCGGCTACGTCGGCTCCAGCAACTTTGCTGCCTGGCAGCTGGCCATCGCCCAAAGCGAAGCGAAGAACCGCCATTTCCTCGGCCTGGTGTCCGAGCAGCATAAATACAGCCTGAACTGCCGCCTTCCGGAGCTGGAAGTGCTGCCGGCTGCGCAAAGCCTCGGCCTCGGCGTGATCCCGTGGAGCCCGCTCGACGGCGGATTGCTCGGACGCAACGCGCTGAAGAAGCTGGAAGGCACGCGCAGCGGCGGAAGCGCGGAGCGCATCGAGAAGCATCGCGCCAAGCTCGAGGCGTTTGCCGAACTGTGCAATGAGCTCGGCGAGCCGCAGGATAACGTCGCGCTTGCCTGGCTGCTGAGCAATCCGGCGGTGACGGCGCCGATTATCGGGCCGCGTACACTGGAGCAGTTCGAAAGCTCCCTCGGCGCGCTCGAAATCAAGCTGGATGAAGCCGTGCTGAAGCGGCTGGACGAAATCTTCCCGGGACCGGGCGGCGCCGCTCCCGAGGCGTATGCCTGGTAAGCGGGCATAACGGCCGCTGCTCCCGAAATACAAAAGGCGGATCCCCTCTATATCCGGGGATCCGCCTTTTTTTATTGATGGATGAGTGCCGTATGTTATTTCTTGATCCAATGCATCATTTCGCGCAGCTGACCGCCGACAACTTCGATCGGATGGTTAGCTTCGTTACGGCGCGTTGCATTCAGGAATGCACGGTTGGATTGGTTCTCAAGGATAAAGTCGCGGGCGAATTTACCTTGTTGGATGTCGGACAGCACTTCCTTCATCGCTTTCTTCGTTTCTTCCGTTACGATGCGAGGTCCAGTTACATAGTCACCGTACTCAGCCGTATTGGAGATGGAGTCACGCATGTTAGCCATGCCTCCTTCATAGATCAGGTCAACGATCAGCTTCATTTCGTGGAGGCACTCGAAGTAAGCCATTTCTGGAGCGTATCCAGCTTCAACCAGCGTTTCGAATCCGGCTTTGATCAGCGCAGTTACGCCGCCGCAAAGTACGGCTTGCTCACCGAACAAATCGGTTTCGGTTTCTTCGCGGAAGGAAGTTTCGATAACCCCTGCGCGGGTACAGCCGATACCTTTTGCATAGGCCAGTCCGATTTGCTTTGCATTGCCAGTAGCGTCCTGCTCGATGGCGATCAGGCCAGGAACCCCGAAGCCTTCGACATACGTACGGCGAACCATGTGACCTGGGGATTTTGGAGCAACCAGGAGCACGTCGGAATCTTTAGGAGCGACGATTTGTCCAAAATGAACGTTGAAGCCGTGGGAGAACATGAGCGCAGCGCCTTTTTTCAGGTTAGGCTCGATTTCGTTTTTGTACACGGATGCTTGAGTTTCGTCCGGCATCAGGATTTGTACTACGTCCGCTTGGCTTGTTGCTTCGGCAACGGACAGAACTTCAAAACCGTCGTTTTTAGCTTTATCGAAAGATTTGCCTTCGCGAAGGCCGATAACGACCTTGACACCGCTGTCACGCAGGTTTTGCGCCTGTGCGTGGCCTTGGCTTCCGTATCCGATAACGGCAACGGTTTTTCCTTTTAAAGCGCTGAGTTCTGCGTCTTGCTCGTAATAAGTTGTAACTGGCATGTGAATAAATCCTCCTTTGTTTTTAAAAAGAACCCTTCATAAAGAGCGGGTGTTTCAAAGGACCCTGCACCCGGTTTGTCCCGCTTTCGGGATACGATCCTCTCAAACCCCCGCTCTTTAGCGGGAATTTAATGAATATGTTGTTGTGTATGATTATGCATTTCCGCGAATCATGGCGGTGACTCCGGTGCGAGACAGCTCCCGGATTCCGTACGGCTTCAAGAGCTCGATCATGGCGTCGATTTTCGAGGAATCCCCGACAACCTGAACCATAATGCTGCCGCTTCCGATGTCGACGACCGAAGCGCGGAACGTTTCCACGACGCCGAGGATTTCCGGACGTTCCGCCGGCTCCGCGCTGACTTTGATCAGCGCCAGCTCCCGCGCTACCATTGGCTTGGAGCTAAGGTTGATCACCTTGATGACATCGATCAATTTGTACAGCTGCTTCTCGATTTGCTCCAGCGTCATGTCGTCACCGATCGTGACGATGACCATGCGGGAGAGCCCCGCTTCTTCCGACTGCCCGACCGTAATGCTCTCAATGTTGAACCCGCGGCGTCCAAACAGTCCGGATACCCGCTGCAGCACGCCCGGCTGGTCATTCACTAGAACGGCAATGGTATGTCTCATGCTCATAATTATGCATCCCCCATCAACATTTGATCAATGGTCGAGCCTTGAGTTACCATCGGATACACGTTCTCACCCTTGCTGACCACAAATTCCACAACGACAGGTCCCGGTGTTTCGAGCGCTTCTTTCCAGGCCGTTCTGGCCTCTTCCTTGTTCGTCGCCCGAAGTCCCTTCACTCCGTAAGCCTCGGCCAGTTTGACGAAATCCGGGCTTCCTTCCAGGTCGATATGGCTGTAACGGTTATCGTAAATCAGTTCCTGCCACTGACGAACCATACCGAGCACCTGGTTGTTGATGATGACAACCTTCACCGGTATGTTATTGATGGCACAGATGGCAAGCTCCTGAGAGCACATCTGCATGCCGCCGTCACCATTCACCGAAATGACAAGCCTTTCCGGATTGGCCATTTGGGCACCGATGGCGGACGGAAGTCCAAATCCCATCGTTCCGAGGCCGCCTGAGGTTACCCAAGAGCGCGGCTGATTGAACTTATAGTACTGTGCAGCCCACATTTGATGCTGCCCTACGTCGGTCGTGACGATCGCTTCGCCCTTCGTCGTATCGTTCAGCAGCTCGATAACCCATTGCGGCTTGAGCTCTGTATCCGAATCGGCGTAGCGGAGCGGATGCTCCAGCTTCCACTGCTGAACCCGGGTTCTCCAGGCTTCAGCCTTGCCGGCCCGCTTCACATCGTTGTTCAGCATTTCCAGCACCGTCTTGCAGTCGCCTACGATCGGAATGTCTGTCGGCACGTTTTTGCCGATTTCCGCCGGATCGATGTCGATGTGCACGATTTTCGCTTTTGGGGCAAATCCGTTCAGTTTGCCTGTTACCCGGTCATCGAACCGTGCGCCGATGTTGATCAGCAGATCCGACTCCTGAATCGCCATGTTGGAGGCGTAAGTTCCGTGCATCCCCGGCATGCCCGTCCAGAGCTCGTGCCCGCTCGGGAATGCGCCCAGACCGAGAAGCGTGGTCGTGATCGGAATTTCGGTCCGCTTCACGAATTCGTACAGCGCTTCATGTCCGCCGGAGTAGATCACGCCGCCGCCGGCAATGATCATCGGCCGCTCGCTCTCCTCGATCGCTGCAACCAGCTTGTCGAGCTGAAGCTTGTTAGGCACCAGGCGCGGATTGTATCCGCGAAGGTTAATGCTGTTTCCCGGTTCGAACAGCGTAAGTGCCGCTGATACGTCCTTCGGAATGTCGATCAGCACCGGACCTTTGCGACCTGTCGAAGCGATGTGGAATGCTTCGTGAATAATTCTCGGCAGATCTTTGACATCTCTGACGAGATAGCTGTGCTTCGTAATCGGCATCGTGATGCCGGTAATGTCGGCCTCCTGAAAAGCATCCGTTCCGATCAGGCTCGTTGCGACGTTACCCGTGATAACAACCAGAGGGACGGAATCCATATAAGCGGTGGCAATTCCTGTGACCAGGTTGGTCGCCCCCGGTCCCGATGTTGCTATACACACGCCGACTTTGCCGCTTGCCCTTGCGTAACCGTCTGCCGCATGGATTGCTCCCTGCTCGTGACGAGTCAGCACATGTTTGAAATCCTTAAATCCATACATCGCATCGTAAATGTAAAGCACTGCCCCGCCCGGATACCCGAAAACACACTCGACACCTTCCAGCAGAAGGCTGCGAAGCAGTATTTCCGAGCCGGAAATGACTTCCGGCTTCATCCATTTCTCACGTAATTGTTCTGTAGACCGCACTTCAGGAATTTGCGCGCTCATCAGTCATCCTCCTCTCAAGAATACGTTCATTTTTTTGTGATGGTAAACAAAAAAACCTTCCATCCCTCATCACACAATGCTCTTGTGTGAGGGACGAAAGGTTGTTCTTCCGTGGTACCACCCATATTTGCTCTGCACTTCACAGTGCACAGCCTCAGCAGGTATAGAAAATCAGGAACGGTGCCTCATCATCGATGGCTCATCCGTTTCCATACCTTGAGTCCGTAACGTGGACCTGACGATTCTCCCTAATAGGCTTTAGCGCTTTTCAGGAGAACAGCTCCGAGGTGAGCTCGTATAAAAGGGATTTTGGCGGAGGTTGCAGCAGATCCTCTCACTCTCTGTTCAAAAGAGCCCTTTAAACTTCGTCCTCTTCATTGCCGATGACTGTATACTCGATAAAATGTTTAGACACATTATATGACCCATCGATTCTATAGTCAATACCCAGATTCGGATAAAAAAATACATGTCCGCTTTTGTCCTCCATTTTCCCGGGAACTTTCGGCACACCGCCCACCCCTATTTTCATATGATGACGTATGTCGCTCATGGATGAATTGGGCAGCAGAACGGAGGACAGACTCTATGATTAGATACCGCAGACCCAAGCAGGACGATGCTGTCATCATGCATTTAATCGAGACCCAGCTTGTCCCGCTGTCCCATATGACCAAAAGCCAGCTGGAGCAGGTGCGTAAGGATCTTCCCGGACGTATGAACCGCGGCGTGACGCTCATCGCTTCCCCTTACTACGAAGGGGATCCGGTCGGATTTGTCCACTTTATGCTTCACGGCGATCTGCTCTATATCGATATGTTGGCCGTCGCACCCGAATCACAACGCAAAAGATGGGGAAACCTCTTGATGGCCCATGCGGAAAGATTTGCGTTGTCACGCGGGTGCAAACGGTCGAAAGTCATGGTTGATTCCGGGAATGCGAATGGGATGACATTCTACCAAAAGTTAGGATATTTCAATATCAAGTACCACGCCAAAAACCAGTGCTACGAATTGGAAAAGCGGCTTTCCTAGCCGTGCCGAGAACCTCCTGCACTCCCTCTAACAAGTGAGCCGGTAATTAATAGATTACCAGAATCCGCCGCCATAAGGATAAGCTCCCGGATATCCGACGGGGCCGTATCCAGGGCCGTAGCCGCCGTAAGGTACTCCGCCGTATCCCCCGTAAGGGCCGTAGGCGTATGGAGCCGTTCCGATCGCCAGCAGGTCAAACAAGACGAGCGGAATGATTGCTTTGGTGTGAACCTTTTTCCCTTTATCCCGCTGCAGAATCAGGCGGTTGCCCGAGATGCGCAGCAATTTTCCGGTCACCAGGCTTCCGTCCTTTTTGGCAGCTACAATATGTTTACCAACAAACTTCTGGGCGTGTTTGCGAGTCACAGACTGTTGCATGTAATCCCTCCTCCAATGGTCTTCACACCAATCTATTCGAATGCCCCGCACGGCGCTTGTTCCATAGCCCGGTTCCACGGAAGATGGGTGAAGCAGGCATCACGGGCGCCAGCATCGGTAGCATATACACCTGTCCGGAAAAATCCGCTGCTGTTTCAATGTCATGCCGTCCTGCCTTGCTGGATGCTAATCAAAAAAGCTGCACTCCAGTTGAATGGAATGCAGCCTTTTTGCGGTTCGATTATTATCTTTTACCCGGATCGTATGGTTCCCCCAGCGCAGCCGGCGCAGACGAGCGTCCCACGGCCGCCACAAGAACGATAACGGTGAGTACGTACGGAAGCATGTAAATAAATTCCTGCGGAATGTCATGCGCCCAATCGAAGAGCTGGAAGTAGTTCCCGATCGCCTGGGAGAAGCCGAAAAATACAGCTGCCCCGAACGCACCGAGTGGATTCCATTTCCCGAAAATCATCGCAGCGATCGCGATAAAACCTTGGCCTGAAATCGTATTATGCGAAAACGTGCTCGTCGTCGTGAGCGTAACCGTGGCTCCGCCAAGCGCAGCCAATGCACCGCTGATCATGACCCCGATATACCGCATCCGGCGCACTTTGACGCCGACCGTATCGGCGGCGCTTGGATGCTCTCCGACCGCGCGCAGACGAAGGCCAAAGGAGGTTTTGTACAGGATATACGAAGCGACGATAACGACAATAATAGCCAGATATGTTGTCGGGTAATTGCTGAATATGCCTTCCCCGATAATCGGAATTTTGGAAAGGAGAGGAATCTTCCACTTTTGGAGACTCTCCATCAGCAGTGGAGTTTCTCCCGCACCTTCAAACATCAGCTTGACCATATACAGCGTGCTTCCTGTTGCCAGGAAGTTGATCACGACGCCGCTGATCACCTGATCCGCCTTAAAGGTGATCGAGGCGACGGCATGAATCAGCGAAGCGACTAGCCCGATCACGATCGCAGCGAGCATGCCGATATAAGGGGAAGCCGCCCCCATGCCTGCATCTTCCGCGTAATAGGATGCGACGCCGGCCGCAAACGCACCGAAGGTCATCAAGCCCTCAATCCCGATGTTTGTTACTCCGGAGCGTTCAGAGAAGATGCCGCCCATGGCAGCAAAGATAAGCGCTGTCGAAAAAACGAGCGTCGTATTCAGCAGCTGGCCAATTGTTGTGATCCAATCCATTTTACAACACCTTCTCTTTCTTGCGCTTCAGATAGAAGGGCTTCAGAACCCAGCGCACAATGCCTTGTGCAGCAATAAAGAATATGATGGATCCGATAACGATCCGGATGATTTCCGGCGGCACTTCCGCGCCAAAGCTCATACCCGCGGAGCCGTAAGTCAGCGTACCGAACAAGGCGGCGGACAGCAGAATGCCGAACGGATGGTTCATGCCGATCAGCGCCACCGCGATTCCATCAAAGCCGACGCCCGGAGACCCCGTGAAGATCGCCTGGTAATGGAATACGCCAAGCACCTGAAAGGCACCACCCAATCCGGCGAAAATACCGCTGATGAACATGGCTTTCACGATGTTGCTCTTTACGTTCATTCCCGCATATTTCGCGGCATCCCCGTTATGTCCTACGGCCCGTAGCTCATACCCCTGCTTGCTCTTCCACATGAACACATAGAAAAACACAGCTGCTAGAATCGCAATGACGGTTCCCCAGTGCATACGAGCATCGCTGAACATGTCGGACAACCAGCCGATCGAAATCGACGCTGTATCCTGGATGTCCTCAGAGCGCTGCTGGCCCTTGAGAAGCAGGAAGTTTCTCACGATATAGTTACTCAAATACAGGCCGGTCCAGTTCAGCATGATCGAAATAATAACTTCGTTTACGCCCCGCTTAGCTTTGAGATAGCCGGTAATGCCCGCCCAGATCCCTCCGGCCAATCCGCCGGCGATGATCGCGACGATGGCATGCAGAACGATCGGCAGCCCGGTCAGCTTGATCCCGACCGCTGTCGCGGCCGTCATGCCGACGATGTACTGACCTTCCGCCCCGATGTTGAACAGGCCTGCCCGAAACGCAAAGGCGACGGCAAGACCGGTCATGATCAGGGGTGTAATTTCACGGATCGTTTCCCCGAAATCGTACAGGTTTCCAAATACGGTGCTGAACAGGGAACTGTACGCCAGAATCGGATCGTACCCCCCGATCAGCATAATGATGGCCCCTACGATGAGTCCAAGCACGATCGATACGAGAGGCGTCAACAGGCTGTTGACGGTAAAAATTTTAAATAATTTATTCATTAGGCCTTACCTCCCGCAACCTTGCTGCCCGCCATCATCAGACCCAGCTCCTGGTCATTCGTGTCCTCCGGCCGCACTTCGCCGACGATCTGTCCTTCGTAAATGACCGCAATCCGGTCGGACACGTTAATGATCTCGTCGAGCTCAAAGGAGATCAGCAGCACGGCTTTCCCCTTGTCCCGCTGCGCAACAAGCTGCTTCTGCACAAACTCGATCGCACCGACGTCAAGTCCCCGCGTCGGCTGCGCCGCGATGAGCAGATCCGGATCTTTATCTATTTCCCGGGCTATAATCGCCTTTTGCTGATTACCGCCGGATAAAGCACGAGCCTTCGTCTCAATGCTCGGCGTTCTGACGTCAAATTGCTCGATCAGGCGTTTCGCCTGGTCGTCAATGGCGCTTTTGTTTAGGAAGCCGCCTTTGTTGTAAGGGGCTTTATAATACGTTTCCAGCACCATATTTTCACTCATGGAAAAATCAAGGACAAGCCCGTGTTTATGGCGGTCCTCCGGAATATGCGACACTCCGCTTTCCGAAATGAAACGTGGTGGTTTGTTGGTAATATCCTTGCCGTTGATTTCGATCAGTCCGCTGTCGACCTTGCTCAGGCCCGTCAGCGCTTCGATCAGCTCGCTCTGCCCGTTCCCGTCAACGCCGGCGATGCCGAGAATTTCCCCTGCACGCACCTGGAGATCAAGCCCGTTCAGAACGGGGATTCCCTCTTTGTTTTTGGACACCAGATTTTTCACATTAAGCACGGTTTGCTTCGGTACGGACGGCTGCTTGTCCACCTTAAAGGAGACGCTGCGGCCCACCATTTTCTCGGCAAGCTCGTTCGGATTCGTCAGGGACGTCTTCAAGGTGTCGATGACTTTCCCCCGTCGAATAATCGTCACCGTGTCGGAAATTTGCATAATTTCCTTGAGCTTGTGCGTAATTAAAATAATCGATTTACCTTCGGCAACCAGCCGCTTCATAATTCCCATAAGTTCGCCGATCTCCTGCGGTGTAAGCACGGCTGTAGGCTCGTCGAAAATAAGAATGTCAGCACCGCGATAAAGCGTCTTCAAGATCTCGACGCGCTGCTGCATCCCGACGGATATGTCGTGAATCTTAGCATGCGGATTAACCCTCAAACCATACTGGTCGGACAGGGCCTTGATCTTGGCAACCGATGCTCTGTAGTTCAGATGGACCCCGGCAATTTTGGGCTCCATCCCCAGAACGATATTTTCGGTTACCGTAAACGGCTGAACCAATTTAAAATGCTGATGCACCATGCCGATGCCCAGCTCGATCGCTTTATTAGGACTGTCAATGATGACGGGTTTGCCGTTCACTTCGATACTGCCCTCATCAGGCTGGTACAAGCCAAACACGATATTCATCAAGGTCGACTTCCCCGCACCGTTCTCACCGAGCAGTGCATGAATTTCGCCCTTGTGCAGCTTCAAGCTGATCGAGTCGTTGGCAACGATGCCGGGAAAGCGTTTGGTAATTTGCTTCAACTCAACGACAGGGGTCGCTGCATCCATGAGATCACCCTTATCACATATTTTGCGGCCTCTGTTTGGGCCATAACGTAAGACAAGGCTAGTCATAATAACCAGCCTTGCCGTTTGGTACACATGAATTATATCCGTTCAAATTATCGTTATGGAATTATTCTTCAGGAACTTTGATCTCGCCGTCGATGATTTTTTGCTTGAACTCATCCACTTTTTTCAGGACATCTGCAGGAACGTTTTTGCTCGAAGTATCGGCCAGACCTACGCCGTTTTCTTTCAGGCCGAGTGTCTCATGACCGCCTTTGAACGTGCCGTCGATGACTTCTCTTGTTACTTTGTCTACAGCTGTCGTTACACCTTTAACCATAGATGTCAGCGTTACTTCGTCGCCAAATTCCAGGGATTGGTCTTTGTCTACACCGATAACCCATACTTTTTGGCCTGCTTTGTTGCGGGCAATGGCTTCGTTAAACACGCCTGTACCTGTTGCACCGGAAGCATGGAAAATAATATCCACGCCGTCGTTGTACATAGTGGCTGCAGCTGCTTTACCTTGGTCAGGCTTGTCAAATGCGCCGGTGTAGTTGATGATCACTTTCGCATCCGGATTGGCTGCGGCAACGCCAGCTTTAAAGCCGGCTTCAAAGCGTTTGATAACCGGAATTTCGGAACCGCCGACAAAACCGATTTTGTTCGTTTTTGTCATGGAGCCTGCTACTACACCAACGAGGAATGCCCCTTCGTTCTCCGCAAACGTAACGGAATGAACGTTAGGCGCATCGACTTCAGCATCGATAATCGCCATTTTGGCATCCGGGTTTTGATCGGCTACCGTTTTCATATCAACGCCAAGGTCAAAACCGATCCCCCAAGTGAGGTCGTATTTGCCTTTGACATATTTGTTCAGGTTCGGAACATAATCTTCTTTGGACTTACTTTGCAGATACTGGGCTTCGATCCCTTTGTCCTTCTTCAATGCTTCCAATGCTTCCCAAGCGGATTGGTTAAAGGATTTGTCGTTAACCCCGCCCACGTCAGTCACGAGACCGACCTTCACGCTAGATTTTGCTGCGCCGCCTTCTTCGCTGCCGCCGGACGAGCTGCTCGTATCTTCGTTCTTTTTACCGCAGCCGGCCAGTACAACTGAAAATGCAAGCAGCATAATCAGCGACAATTTGAACATTTTCTTCATTAACTTATAGTCCCCCTAGAATGAATTATATCCTTTCACCTGTCTTCGCCCTTCAGCAATTGATCTATGGTCAATTAATTGCTTGTGAAGGCTTGTTCAAATGTCGGACATTCCACAGAACAGATTATACATTTTACCTACGCCAAAATCCAGCAAATTTACGTCAGAAAATAAAACTTTTTTAGTGAAAAATCAAGGGAAAACGCTTTATTTTGCCATAAATCACACAGCCTGTTATTTCCATGGAAGAGTAGCTGTCTATAAGCTCACCTGATGTCGATTCTCGAATGAAAAGATGCGTGAAATTAACATTCATACCCATTCATGAGTGGGGCACCCGGTACCTGCGACTCTAGGTTCTGATTTATGTTAGCTAGCGGGGCTTTTTCTTGTTGGGGATATAATTCTTATATCTAGAGAAACACGTCTATCGGTGTACGTTCTATGAAGCCAGACCGCTTTTAGCGGAGGTCTTTCTTGCGATATAAGGTAGTTTAGTTCTCTGATGTACTTTCTTTCTTATATCTTAAAAAAACCGCCGGTTAGGGCGGTTTTAATATGCATTACAAGTATATTACGCGTTGACTTTCTCTTTGGCAACCGATGCGATCGAGTTGAACGCGTTGATGTCGTTTACGGCCAGGTCAGCCAGCATTTTGCGGTTGATGTCCACGCCAGCCAGTTTCAGACCATGCATCAGCTTGTTGTAAGACAGTCCGTTCATGCGGGCTGCAGCGTTGATACGCACGATCCACAATTTGCGGAAGTTCCGTTTCGTCTGACGACGGTCGCGGTATGCGTACACGAGGGATTTCATAACCTGCTCGTTAGCTGTTTTAAAAATGCGGTGTTTGGAACCGAAATAACCTTTTGCAAGTTTCAATACTTTTTTATGTCTACGACGAACGACGAATCCGCCTTTTACTCTTGCCATAATATAAACCTCCCAAAAATGTGTGATTAACTATTTCAAGTTCGCCAAGCCTTGTTTCAAGCGTCTTACGTCCCCCGGCGCCATTTCTGGGTTGCCTGCCAATACGCGTTTAGCGCGCTTGGACTTGTGGGAAAGCAAATGGTTTCTGTAAGCTTTGTAGCGAGTCACTTTACCGGAACCGGTAACTTTGAAGCGGCCTTTAAGGCTGCTGTGTGTTTTCATTTTAGGCATTGTACTTCCTCCTCAGGATCATTGGGCTTTTGGAGCCAAAATCATAATCATGCTGCGTCCTTCCAGCTTCGGCTGACGCTCAACGCTGGAGTGCTCGGCAACTTCTTCCCTTACACGCTCCAGAATCTTCTGGCCGATGCTCGCATGCGCGATTTCGCGTCCGCGGAAACGAACGGAGCATTTGACCTTGTCGCCTTCCTTCAGGAACTTGACGACATTGCGGAGCTTAGTCTGGTAGTCGTGCTCATCAATGTTTGCTCGGAACCATACTTCTTTAATATCAACGATTTTCTGATTCTTCCGGGCTTCCTTCTCTTTCTTCTGCTGCTCATAGCGGAACTTGCCGTAATCCATGATGCGGCACACCGGCGGCTTCGCCTGCGGCGCCACGTTCACCAAATCCAGATTCAAATCCGCTGCCATCTGCAGAGCCTCACGAAGGGGCTTGATGCCAATCTGTTCGCCTTCAGCGCCTACCAAGCGAACTTCCTTCGCCCGGATCTCCTCATTGATCATATGTTCCTTACTGATAACCGTCCACCTCCAGATCTAATAGGTATTTCTGTGTGCAGAAGCAAAATAAAAAGGGATGCGGGTATCATCACCCAGCATCCCTATGATCAACTCTTCATGAAATATCGCATTCACAAATCATTGGATCAGTAACCCGCCAACCTTCGTCGGTCAGGTGAGAAGCTGGAGCTTCTGCTTTGAATCCATTTCGTATTTAAAGCACTCAAATAATTTAACACAGGGCCCGGACAATGTCAACCCGCTTCCAGGCGTTTACCCCTGCTTGCTCTGAACCTCTTCCAGTCTTACCACGCGGGTATGCTGGGTATGGCTCCACTGCTTGTTGTTCTGCGTGAAGAACGCATAGAACGTGATTGGATACCAGGAGATCAGATAGATCGGGAAGAGCACCAGGTACAAATATACCTTCTTGAAGGTGACCTTCTCCAAAATCATCGCAGCCAGGAACGTAAAGGCGTTGGCACCGATCGCCACAAAGCTCAGCCACAACGGCAGATAGCCGTAGAGGTTGGCGATGTTCGGACCGTCGAAGAACGTATTGTCCACCCAGATCGTGGCCGTCATCAGGAATGTCAAGAGAACGATGTATACGTTCGCCCCGTACAGCGCCAAGTCCAGCTTGACGATGCTGCGTTCCTTGATACTTTGCCAGATCAGCGGGAAGAAATAGCGGCGCGCCACCGTAAAGTGTCCCTGCATCCAGCGAAGGCGCTGTCTTGCGGAAGCCTTGAACGTCAGCGGCTTCTCGTCGAACACCTTGGCGTCGTAGTTGAATTTTGGATAGACGCCGCGCTTCACGCTGCGCATCGTAAACTCCAAGTCTTCAACCAAGCTGGTGGCCCCCCAGCCCATTTCCTTCAGCAGGTTGGTTTCAAAGCACATCCCCGTACCGCCGAGGAAGTTGGCCATGTTCATGTTATGGCGCGACAGCTGCCACAGACGGTTGATGTACCAATATGAAATCCCGTAAGCAGCCGTAATCCAGGAATCCTCGGGATTCTTGGTGTCGATGTATCCTTGAATGACGCGTGCGCCGGAGCACAAATCGTCGTTCATTTCTCTCAAGAAATTCGTATCTGCCAGGTTGTCGGCGTCAAACATGACGACCGCATCATACTGGCGGGGCATGGCCCACAGTTCCTTCAGCATCCACTCGATGGCGTAGCCTTTGCCGCGAAGGTTGTTGTTGGTACGTACGCAGGCGTTCATGCCATGCTCGCGCACGATGCGTGCCGTACCGTCTGTGCAGTTGTCACAGATGACAAACACGTCGTACAGCTCCTTCGGATAATTCAGCTGCTTCAAGTTCTCCATCAGAGCCCCGACGACCTGCTCTTCATTGTGCGCTGCAACGAGCACAGCGAAGGACTTGGTCGGTTCAAAATGCTGCTTCCTCTTTTTCCTGTACAGTCCCAAAATGGAAAATACAAACTGGTACACACCGATCGCGGCCAGCAAAACCTGGAGCGCGATAAAAATGGCGTCTAACATGACTCTCAGAACCCCCCTTTTTTACCCCTCATAATCATGTTTCTCTCTGTAGTATAGATTGAACTAAAGTTTGTTGAACTTCCTGTTATAACGGTCCAATGCGGTCCTGTAACGTTCATTTCTTTAGTTCATTCTATATAGATTACGGTAAAGCCGTTACCCTTTTCTAATTCTTTATGACCCTTTTGACCTTTTACATTCTTTTACGTTTTGTTAACGCTTCGGATGACCCTATCGATTTTCCACACTTTTCAGTCATTTGTCAAAACCGTAAAACCTCGTATTCGTCTAAAAAAACGGTAATGAGGCGGTTTCCTGACGGTTCAGCCCCTTACGGGCTCCTATTCATGACTGTTAGTTCTTATTTTCATCTCTTTTCCGGGTTTTTATTTCTCAGGTCCCCCCTTTTTTTAGTCATCAGTTTCCATGATTATCGGCATACTTTATAAATAAACGAGATAAAGCCAAGAAAAGTTATACTTTAAACATCAATTCTTAATAAACGGATTGCACCCGTTTGAATCATTGTAAAGGTTCCTCCGGGGGAAGTCAAAGTTGGCCAATTCCTTGCCGGGCCCCATTTTTCCGCGAAAAATGGCTTTGGACAAGATCGGCCGATTCCCGACAAAGTTCACGGGTGGTGTCAAATAACGACCCGGTATTGGGTTATATATTATAAGAAGGGGACTTACGAAGTTATAGTTTCTGCTCCCTTCGGAAATATGATAAAATTTAGAAAAACATCGCATGAGTTGTCCATGATCTGCCATTATTTCATAGAAGATTGGCTGTACACGGAGGGATGGAATGAGACGTTTGTTCAAGAAACTTCAATTATGGGACCGGCGTCTTTTCCAATGGATCAACGGACGTCTTCATAATCGTTTTTTCAATTTTTGGCTGTATTATTTGACGCATCTCGGAGGGGCTACGTTTACGATCTGTGCCTGCCTCCTGTGCTGGGGCCTGGCCCCGCCGTCATGGAGCACCCAAGGCGCCCAGGCCGCCGTCGCTCTGGCCGTCAGCCACATTCCGGTGGCGGCAGCCAAGAAAATGTATCCCCGGGTCAGGCCGCATCTCGCCCTGCCGGGAACCCGCACCTTTCGCAAGCCGCTGGTGGACCATTCGTTTCCATCCGGGCATACGACGGCAGCATTTTCCTTGGCAGTTCCTATGATGATCGGGCATCCTGAGTGGACCGCACTTTTTTTGGCTTTAAGCCTCGTGGTCGGATTTTCCCGGATGTATTTGGGACTTCATTACCCATCCGATGTGCTCGCGGGAGCAGTAATTGGTACTTCCGTAGCTACAGCAACAGTTGCATTGTGGCCCTAAAGTCGATATGGTGGGTATAAGGAAAAACATGCAGGAACAGGTGAATTGAGAGTGATGAAAAAAAGAGTATTGTTATTATCTGAAGGCTTCGGTGCGGGACATACTCGAGCTGCTTACGCACTCTCAAGCAGTCTGCGCAAGCTGTCGCCGAGTGTGCAAACCAAAGTGCTTGAGCTCGGAAGCTTCCTGAATCCCAAGGTCGCACCGCTCATTATTACCGCCTACAAGAAGACCGTTCTTTCGCAGCCGAGGCTGGTTGGAATGATGTACAGGCACCAGTATAAAAAGTCACTGAACCGGTTTACGACATTAGCGCTTCACCGCATTTTTTATACACATACCAAAAATATCGTCAATCAGCTGCGGCCCGACATCGTCGTCTGCACGCATCCGATTCCAAGCGCGGTCATTTCCCGCTTGAAACGGCTCGGTTCGAACATTCCGCTGTGCACGGTTATCACGGATTACGATGCCCACGGCACCTGGATCAGCCCGGAAGTGGACCGCTACCTGGTCTCTACCCAGGAAGTGAAATCGAAGATGCTGGAGCAGGGCGTCGCCGCATCCAAAATCGAGGTCACCGGTATTCCGGTGCATCCGAACTTCTGGGAGCATCCGGTCAAGGAAGAAATCCGGGAGAAGTTCGGGCTGAAGAACATGCCCACGGTGATGGTCATGGGCGGCGGATGGGGCATTATGAATGACGAAGTCATCAACAATTACCTGACCCGCTGGAGGGACGAGATTCAAATCGTGTTCTGCCTCGGCAACAACGAGAAGGTCCTCCGCAAGCTCGAACAGGATCCGAGCTACAACCATCCCAACATCCGGCTGATCGGGTTTACCCCCGAGGTCGATAAACTGATGGAGGTCTCCGATCTGCTCGTGACGAAGCCTGGCGGCATGACCTGCACGGAAGGTTTGGCCAAGGGCATCCCGATGCTCTTCCATCACCCGCTTCCCGGACAGGAAGAAGAGAACTGCCAGTACTTCACCGCCCAGGGCCTTGGAGAGCCGATCTCCTCTCTGGAGGTCATCACGAAGTGGATGAACAAATTGATTCACGAATACGATTCGATCCAGCAGCGCCGCGAAGAGCAGCTGAAGAGCATTGACCGCTACCGGCCGATGCAAAGCGCCCAGAGCATCATCGACATGCTGGAATCAAATAAGGTGCCTTCCTGAGGGAAGGCACCTTATTTTGTATTTATGGTTGCTCGCTGGAGGCCTCTTCCGGCTGCCCCGGCTTGTCCGGCCGCAGTCCGTATTTGTCCAGCCGCTGTTGCTGATACCTGCTCAGCGCTTCCTTGCCCACAACCACCTCACAGCGGTGAATGTTGATGCCCTGACCTACAAATTTAGTCTCATACTCGGTCATGACATGCTCTTCGTTCGGTCCCTCGCGGTGCAGATTCAGCGAGATATTCGTCATCTGCAGACCGTAATCCGCAAAGGAATTCAGCGAAAATTCAAACAGCGTCTGCGAGTCGGTCTTCAGATGAATTTCGCCGTTATCGTTGAGCAGACCGCAGTATTTGTCGAGGAAACGGGGATGTGTCAAACGGCGGCGGGCATGTCTCGCCTTCGGCCAAGGATCGCTGAAATTCAGGAAAATCCGCTCAAGTTCTCCCGGCGCAAACACTTCCTCCGCATATTCGACATTGGCCAGCGCCAGCCGCAGATTCGGCGGATATTCGACCTCCCGTTCGGCCCAGGCGATCTTAGCTTTCTCGCTGGCCCGGCGAATCAGTTCATCATACATATCGATGCCTATAAAATTAATGTCCGGGTTGCGATAGCTCATCTGGCTGATAAACTGTCCTTTGCCCATGCCAAACTCCACGTAGATCGGCCGGTCGTTGCCAAAGAGCGATGACCATTTTCCTTTATACGACCGGGGGTCCAGAACGACGAAGCCCTGCTGTTCTTCCAGACTTTCCCGGATTCCTTTTCTTCCGCGTAAACGCATCTCATACCTCCGCTAGTTATACTTCCGTCCTGCCGCGGCACTTGCGGCTACTGCAATATTGTGCCGAACTTAAGCCGAAATGTAAAGAGGCAAAGCTTGACTCGCCCCAAAAGAAAAAGAATCCCGGTCTCTCTCATGCGAACACGAGGTATTCGGAATTCTTTTCCATTATCTATTTGGAATTGGGGTCCAACGGTTTCATTGTTGATAGTCTACCGCATCTTGATGCTGAAAATCAAATGTCTTTTCGAAGGCGTTGCGAATTTTGCGGCGGGCAGCCGCTTTCACTTCCGGATTGCCGTTAAATTCTACGCCTGTCAGGGCAAGCGCCTCATCAGGAGTCAGCTCTACAGAAATCTTGCCTTTACCTTGTGTCTCAGCAGTTGAAGAATTCATCATTATCACCTCACGGTTAATATGTTGGCCATGACGTCACGCTTTTATGAATTCTATAAAATATTTACCCCGAAACCGGGATGCTGACGCTAATTAAAATATAACACTTCATGTAAGTTTTATCAATGGAATATTCGCCTGATTAGCGGCATAGCGGCGCTGTTTTTGAAACATTTTTTTGCAGTCTATGAACCTGAAATATCCGGGTATTTCGCCCCGATTCATGGAGAAGCTCTATATGAAATAACGGCTCAAAATCCAAGGGGAGAAAAGCCCGTAAATCTCAGCGTTTCCCACGGGCCTCCTCATACCCTTTAGGCCTGATTTTTGTTACAATAGAGCAAGCGTAAGCCGCAATGCACAATAAAGGAGTACCATCCATGAACAGCCCAACCCTTTCTTCTCCCCTGCTGTGGGGCGATAAAAGATTCCATACGTGGAATTACGAGATGCGGGAACAGTTTAACGATAAAGTGTTCAAGGTCATGCTGGATGCCGGATTCACCTGCCCCAACCGCGACGGTTCAATCGCAAGGGGCGGCTGCACCTTCTGCAGCGCCCGGGGCTCGGGCGACTTTGCCGGCAGCCGGCGCGACGACCTGATCACCCAGTTTAACAGCATCCGGGACAAACAGCATGAGAAGTGGCCGCACGCCCGATATATCGGTTATTTCCAGGCCTATACCAACACGTACGCCCCCGTCGATGTGCTTCGCGAGTACTATGAAGTCATTTTGGAACAGCCGGGCGTTGTCGGCTTGTCCATCGCCACGCGGCCGGACTGCCTGCCGGACGATGTGATCGAGTATTTGGCCGAGCTGAACGAGCGGACCTATCTGTGGGTCGAAATGGGGCTGCAGACCATTCACCAGGAGACATCCGATCTGATCAACCGCGCGCATGACACCCAGTGCTTCATCGACGCCGTGGAGAAGCTGCGGAGGCATGGCATCCGGGTATGCGCGCATATCATTTACGGCCTGCCGCAGGAAACCCACGAAATGATGCTGGAGACCGGGCGCGCCGTGGCGAACATGGACGTTCAAGGCATCAAAATCCATCTGCTTCACCTGATGAAGGGTACGCCGATGGTCAGGCAGTACGAAGCGGATCTGCTCCGCTTCCTGGAACAAGATGAATATATTAAGCTGGTCGCGGACACGCTTGAATTTCTGCCGCCCGAAATGATCGTTCATCGCCTGACGGGTGACGCCCCGCGGAAGCTGCTGATCGGCCCAATGTGGTCTCAGGAGAAATGGGAAGTGCTGAACGGCATCGACGCCGAGCTCGAGGCACGGGACAGCTGGCAGGGTAAGTATTGGAGGAAAGTATAGCATGGGGTTTCTTTCCGTTCTTAGCTTTGCCCACAAACAAATCGCCGAGCGTCTGAGTCCCGGGGATATTGCCGTGGATGCCACGATCGGTACAGGGGCCGATACGCTCTTTCTGGCCAAGACGGCCGGTCCCAAGGGGCACGTCTACGGCTTTGACGTGCAGGAGCACGCGCTGACCCTGACCCGGCAACGGCTGGCGCAGGAAGCACCGGAGCGGATCGCCCCGGTGACGCTGTACCTGCAGAGCCATGCCGCGATGCGGGAGGCGCTGCCGGAGGGCGTGCACGGCCGGGTCGGAGCGGTGATGTTCAACCTCGGCTACCTGCCTGCCGAGGAGGCGGACAAAGCCGTCATCACCACGCCGGACAGCACGATTGAAGCGCTGGAAGCCGGCTTGTCCCTGCTGAGACGGCGGGGCATTATGACGGCCGTGCTGTATCCGGGTCATGCCGGCGGCGATCTGGAGGCCCAGGCGGTAACCGCTTGGGCCACCGCCCTGCCCCAGTCGTCGGCCCAAGCCGTCATATACAGGCAGCTGCAGCGCGCGGATGCCCCTTATGTCATTGCGCTGGAGAAAAAATAGCGCGCCGGCCGCTTATGCGGCTCGTGCCGCGAACTTCCGCCCCACCAGGCGGTGCGGCATGGCTGAAACACTTTGAAACCGTTGTGCCCGGGGCCCGGCGCCCTCTTCATCCGGATTGATTCCGTACAAAGGGGATCCGCCCGGCCCAAGGTATTGTTTTACATAGTAGCGGTTTATCCCAACCGATCACACGAACCCAAGAAAGGAACGATGAAGACATGACACAACCTTATCCATTATTATTTCAGCCGGAGTTTAAAGAACGCGTATGGGGAGGCCGGGCGCTCGAACAGTTCGGGCTGCAGATTCCGGAGGGCCATATCGGCGAGGGCTGGATGATCGCCGATCATCCGAACGGCACGACTTCCGTGATTAACGGGGAGCTGAAAGGCCAAGGCCTGGATCAGGTCCGCGAACAATTCGGCAAGGAATGGTTCGGCGCCAAGGGATTTTCCGAGAAAAACGGCCGATTCCCGCTCCTGATCAAGCTGCTGGACTGCAATGACGACCTGTCGGTCCAAGTGCATCCGACCGACGACTATGAGGGGCTGCCGAAAGGCGAGCTCGGCAAGACGGAAATGTGGTACGTGCTGGACGCCAAGCCGGACGCCAAAATCATCTACGGCCTTAAGGAAGGCGTTACACGCGAGGTGATGAAGGAAGCGCTCGAGAACGGAACCGTCATGGACAGCCTGCAGGAAGTTTCCGTCGAAGCCGGAGACACGTTCTATATCCCTGCCGGCACGGTGCATGCGCTGTGCGCCGGTGTAGTGGTAGCGGAAATCCAGCAGAACTCCGATACGACATACCGCCTCTACGACTACAACCGTCCGGGATTGGACGGCAAGCCGCGCGAGCTGCACATTGAAGATTCGCTGAACGTCATCGCCTACGAAGGATCCGGGGCCACCACGATGAAGACCGCCGGCAGTGCTGCGGGCGAATGGCTGCAGCTGGCGAAGTCCCCTTATTTCATCGTGGAAAAAGGAATCGTGGACGGATCCTGGAGCCTCTCCACCACGCCGGACAGCTTCACCATCTTGGTCGTATGTGACGGCAGCGGCTCCATCGCCTGGGACGGCGGCTCGCAGGACTACAAAGCCGGCCAGTGCTTCCTGCTTCCGGCTAATCTCGGTCAATATGAGCTAAAAGGAAATGCTACCGTTCTCCGTTCCTACCTGCCTTAAGCCTATAAGGCACGGGGCATTTCTTCTGATTCATCTGTCATTCACGAAAGAATGAAGGAGTGACCTCCATTGCGGGAACAAACGTTTACGATGACGGATCCGCTGGGTACGCAGATCCATGTCTATGCCTGGCTTCCCGACGAGCCGGCTGGAGTGAAGGCCGTCCTGCAGATCACCCACGGCATGTGCGAAACGGCCGAACGCTACAAACGGCTCGCCGCGCTGCTGACGCGGTTCCGCTATGCCGTATATGCCCACGACCAGCGCGGGCACGGCTTGACCGCCGGCAATGTGGAGCGGCTCGGCCATACCGGCAAGGACGGCTTCCGGCATATGCTCCAGGACATTCAGCAGCTCGGCGGCATCGTTCGTGACCGGCACCCGGATATTCCCCATTTTTTGATGGGGCACAGCATGGGGTCGTTCCTCGTGCAGCGGGTGATGGAGACGGACGGCGGACCGTATACCGGCTTTGTTCTGTCCGGCACGAACGGCCCGCGGAGCATGCTGAACGCCGGCAAAGCGGTCGCCAGGCTGCAGGGCGCACTCCAGGGGGAGTCGCACCGCAGCGTCCTGCTGAACGCAATGGTCTTCGGCAGCTACAACCGCAGCTTTGCCCCGACCCGGACGCGGTTTGACTGGCTCTCCCGGGATCCGAAGGAAGTCGATAAATACATTGAAGATCCGTACTGCGGAGCCATTTGCACGACCTCATTCTTCTACGACTTCTTCAGCCTGCTGCAGGATATTCAAAATCCCGGCAGCTATGACGGCATTCCCCGGGATAAGCCGGTGTACCTCTTCAGCGGGGAACTCGATCCGGTCGGGGAACAAGGCAAGGGCGTCCGGCGGCTGGAGGACATTTATCGCAGCATCGGCATCAAGGACGTGGAATGCAGGCTGTACCCGAACGGACGCCATGAAATGCTGAACGAGATGAACCGGGACGAGGTCATGACCGAGCTGCTCGATTGGCTGGAGCGGCATGTGTAGTGCCTTTTCCCTACTTCGAAGAAATACCCGCAGGTTCAAGGCCTGAATGAACAAAAGCCGCTGCACGGTGGTCATAACCCCGTGCAGCGGCTTTTCTTTGCATATTATCGAAGCTCAAAATTTGCCGATCTCAACGCGTTCAACTACAGCAACTCTGCCGGCTGCAGCCTCATCGTATAGAATACAGGCAGCTCGCTCTCGTTCTGTTGGTACAGCACGATCAGCACCGTCCCCCCGGAAGCCCCCGCTCCGTTGTCTCTGCCGGCCAGCAAGTCATCCAGCGCAAACGGCAGCACTTCAAGCACTGCATGCTTTTGCAGCTCCCGTTCGGACAAGCCCAGGGAAGCGAAGTTCCCCGAGACGAGCTCCGGATGCTCCGTAACCTTTCGCATCAGGCTGCTCCAATCGTCCTTGGCGAGCGGCTGCTCCCACCATATTTTACGCGGCTTGTACTTATGGTTGAGGAAGTAATCCAGCTTCATCAGCCCCAGAATCACATCCATGCGCTTCGTCTCCCGCTGCTTCAGGAAAGCGGCCAGACGCGTGAACAGGTCCTCGAGCTGATGGCCGATCTTCTGCCAGCCCTGCCCTTCCCAATAGTCGCCGAATTCCTGGAAGAAGTCGAACGGTGACGGAAATTCATGGGTCATGAGATAGTTCAGCGTATGATCCATCCGGTGCGCGTTCCAGTATTTCTCCAGCACATCCTCCAGCCGCTTAAGGCGGACGATGTCGGCAAATGGCAGCTTATGGCTGCCGAGAATTTCGTAAGGCGCCTGATCCATGTACGTGTAATCGTACTTGCCGGCATCGCGGCGCAGACCGGTACCCCGCAGCATTTTCAAAAAACCGAGCTGCAGTTCTTCCGGTCCCAGGGCAAACACGTCGTTAAACGTCTTGCGGAACGTTTCATAATCTTCTTCCGGCAGACCGGCGATCAGATCCAAATGCTGGTCGATTTTGCCGCTGTTTTTAATAATGCTGACGGTCCGGGACAGCTTCTCGAAATTTTGCCGCCGCTTGACGATGACGTTGGTCGGATCGTTCGTCGACTGTACGCCGATTTCGAACCGGAAAATCCCCGGGGGCGCGTTGTCGGCAAGATATTGCAGCACTTCGGGACGCATGATGTCTGCCGTAATTTCGAACTGGAACACGCAGCCGCGGTTATTTTTAATGAGAAAATCAAACATCTCCAGCGCATACTGATGGTTAATGTTAAACGTGCGGTCTAGAAACTTGATGATCTTTGCGCCGTGGTCGATCAAATACGTAATATCGGACTTCACCCGCTCGATGTCGTAATACCGGACGCCGTTCTCGATGCTGGACAGGCAGAACTGGCACTGGAACGGACAGCCGCGGCTCGTCTCGAAGTAGACGATCCGCTTCCCCAAATTCGGGATATCCTCGGGAAAACGGTGCGGCGTGGGCAGCGTATTGAGGTCGCTCTTCGGCCGCGGCGGGTTGATGATCACTTCATCGCCTTTCCGGTAAGCAACGCCATAGACAAAATGGAACTTGCGGTCTCCTTCGATCACCTGCAGCAAATGGTGGAAGGTCTCTTCGCCGTCGCCCATGACGATGAAATCGACCGCCGGCATCCGCTCCATCCAATACTGGGTGTCATAGGAAACTTCCGGTCCGCCGAGCACGATCGTGACTTCCGGCATGACCTTCTTCACGATCTCGATCACTTTTAGCGTCTCTTCGATATTCCAAATATAGCAGGAGAACCCGATGACGTCGGGTTTCCGTTGAAACAGGTCGGACACGATGTTCATGACCGGATCTTTGATCGTATACTCGGCCAGCTCGATATCAAACTCATGCTGGCTGTATGCCTTGAGCAGGCGGATTGCCAGGCAGGTATGGATGTATTTGGCATTCAGGGTGGATAACAGGACTTTCATCGGTTCACGACCTTCTTCTTATTCATCATATCCGCCGGCGTAGGCATCATCGCTCTGATTTTGGAAAAAATCAAGAAACGGTCTGCCGTACTTCCGGAACTTCACCTCGCCGACGCCTTTAATATTCAGCATTTCATCTTCGGTCTGCGGGCATACCACGCTCATCTCGCGCAGCGTCGCATCGTTGAAAATAATATACGACGGCACATGCTCCTTGCCCGCGAGCTCGCGCCGGATCAGGCGCAGCTGCTCGAACACGGTCTCGTTGACCGCCGACGGCGAGACGTCGCGGCTGCGGGAGCTTCGGCCGCCCGTTTGCGCCGCTGCCGGGCGCGCAGTGCGCTGCAGCACCTGCCGCTGGCCCTTCAGCACTTCGGCCGCCAGCGGCTGCAGCCGCAGCACCGGATACTGGCCTTCCGAAAGCGCCAGATACCCCTCTGAGGCGAGCACGTTAATGATCTCGGAAATTTCCTTCTCCGTCCGGTTCGCCATCGTCCCGTAAGTGGACAGGCTGTCAAAGCCGTACTGCAGCACCTTTTTATTCTTCGAGCCCTTCAGCACCGCCGCCACCAGCGATACGCCAAAGCGTTCGCGCATCCGGTGGACGCAGGAAAAAATTTTCTGCGCATCGACCGTCATATCGACCAGCTCGCGATCATCCGTACAGGAGCTGCAGATCCCGCAGGGCTTGTCCTCGTGAGATTCGCCGAAATAGTCCAGCATCGCGCTGCGCAGGCAGCGGGTCGTATAACAGTAATCGACCATTTGCTGAAGCTTGCGGTACTCGTTCGATTTGCGGTCCGTTTCCTGCGGGTTCTGCTCGATCAGAAACTTCTGCGTAATAATATCCTGCGGACTGAACAGCAGAATACATTGGCTCGGCTCGCCGTCCCGGCCGGCGCGTCCGGCCTCCTGGACGTAAGCCTCCATGTTTTTCGGCATGTTGTAGTGAATGACGTACCGGACGTTGGATTTGTCAATGCCCATTCCGAACGCGTTGGTGGCAACCATCACCCGGATGTCGTCGTACAGAAATGCCTCCTGGCTGGCGGCGCGCTCTTCATCGCTCATCCCCGCATGATAGCGGCCTGCGGCCAAGCCCACGCTGCTCAGACGCTGGTACAAATCGTCCACGTCCTTCCGCGTCGCCGCGTAAATAATCCCCGGCTGGCTGTTATGCGCCTCAGCGTAGCTCATGACAAAATCGCGCTTGTTCTCCCCGCGCAGCACCGACATGGCCAGATTGTCCCGGCCGAGCCCGGTGACGAACACTTCCGGCTCCTGGAGCCTCAGCAGGCGGACCATGTCTTCGGTCACTTCCGGGGTAGCCGTTGCGGTGAACGCTGCCAGGATAGGCCGCTCAGGCAGCCCTTCCACGAACGGAGCTACCGACAGGTAGCTCGTCCGGAAGTCATGCCCCCACTGCGACACGCAGTGGGCTTCGTCGACGGCCACGCAGGAAATTTCCAGCTGGGCCATTTCGTCGCGGAACCAGTCGAGCTCAAGCCGCTCCGGCGCCACGTACAGGAGCTTCAGTTCCCCCCGCTTGGCCGCGCGGATCCGCTCGTTCACTTCCTTGCCGCTCAGCGTGCTGTTGATGTATGCAGCGGCGATGCCCATCGCCGTCAGCGCATCGACCTGATCCTTCATCAGGGAGATCAGCGGCGATACGACCAAGGTCAGGCCCGGCAGCATCAGCGCCGGAATCTGGTAACAGATCGACTTGCCCCCGCCCGTCGGCATAATGCCCAGCGTATCCTGATGCTTCAGGAGGCTGGATACGATATGTTTCTGGCCCTCCCGGAAGTCGGGATAGCCGTAATATTTTTGCAGCATTTCCTGTGCCCGTTCCAAAGAAGGGGTTTCCACACTCATAAATAAGAACTCCTAACGATGCAAATTCAGCGGCGGCCCAAGCAGTTTCCAAGGATGCGCCACATTTTAAACTCAACCCTTTGACTTTAAGGAATAGATACATGATGACTTTCGAGAATGACTGGATTCAGTCCAATTCTAAGTTTACCGGGGTTTCCGGGAATGAGCAACCGTGGTGAAGGGATTCTGCCCGTGTTGGGAGTGCACTTCTTGTTGGTAAAACAGAATGTGCCAGCGATGGTTGAAGCTTAAGCGGAGCATGGGATGCAACTCTTACCGATCGGTTCTCGTCATAAAAGATACATGGGGAGGGAGTGCAATGAAAAGAGGATTGTTTTCTCTGCTTATCGCTATGACGTTCCTGGCCGGGTGCTCTCAGGATTCTGATTTGGATAAAGGTAACGCTGCACCGTCAGCAGAGATGGCAAATCAGGAGGATGGTATGCCCGCAGACATGCCGGATGATTTTAATTTCGTTGTCCGTTTTGGTTATGGCGATGTCACTAAAAATGAGATAAACACCTTTCAAGGGACCGTAACGAAAGATTTAATTACGAAAGGAACGGCAACGGCTCAGCTTAAGTTTACCCCCATTGAAATGCTGGGGATCTACGGCAAAATGAGAGAAATAAACATCATAGCACCGAAGAAATTTGCTACAAGCCGAAATTGCTCCAAGTCGCCAAGCAATGAAGATGAGTGGACGGTAACCGTTGATGGTAAAACGGAGTCATTCTCGTGGACGGACCGGAATTGCGAACTGTCCGACGATGCAATTGCGTTGTTGGAATTAAGAAATTACATTCAATCCATCGTAAACGCCAAAGAGGCCTATCAGGCCTTGCCGGCAGCTGAAGGAGGTTATGACTAAGGGACGCTTGTTCATGGCCGAAAAAAAGTCGGCAGCCCGCCAGGCGCCTCCCATGATCGATGGGTCCATATGCACCGGCGGACTGCCGCTTAGCGGCGGTATTCAGCTTTTGTGGAGCCGCGCCTCGTGAAAAGTTCGTTAAACATCGAATCGATCCGAAGCTTATCAGGTCAGCGCTGCTTCGAGACTGCTCCTTGAGCGGTATCCCAGCGGTGGCTGTACTGCTCAAGCTTTGGATGCACCGCCTCCGGCTCCTCCGTCAGCAGCAGCCTCAGCTTGACGATCCACTCCTCAAAGGTGCTGTAGCTCGCAAACCGATTCGCCATATCCGGCGTCAACAGCAGAAAATGCGGCGCAGGATATTTCTCCGTCAGATGGCGAAGGGCGGCTTCCACCGGCGTGTATTTTTTCCGGCGCCCCTCCCAGTTCTCGATGACCGTCTTCCCGTGTCCATCAGACCTCCAGGCTTCCAGCCGTTTCTCCCGTTTGTAATACGGGCTGACCGGTTCCTTGGTCATTCTCCGCACCGTCTCCTCATGCAGCGGATACAGCACCAGCTTGGAAAAGGACAGCACGCCGGCCAGCGACTCCGCTTCATTCAGACCTTCTTCATCGGTCTCTTCAAACGTATCGTAATAAATGAGCGTGCCCTTACGCTTCTGCACCGGAGGCTCGTACCCGTAGGGAACCGTCTGTACCGTATGCTTCATCCTCATCACTCCCCAGATTCATCCTATATGTAATGTACCCGGCAACGGATGATGTGATCACTCCACTCCAAGTTGCGGAGGTTCGCAGAGTTATTCGTCGACCTCGTCCAGATGGTCCCGGCAGAAGTTTTCGAGCAGCTCCACTTCGTCATCCTCCAGTTCAAAATCGAGGTACTGCCCCGTCGTTTTTTCATAAATTTCGTATTTCACGATCGCGGATTGGTCTTCGTCGACCTTGTAAATGACCCGGACATATAGTCCATTCTCCGTATAAAGCTCATCGTCATCAGGCACCTCGATGTCGAGCTTGAATTCATAGCGGGTTCCCTGCAAAATGCGGAACGGGTCCTTGATCTTCTCCGCTTCGTATTCCGTTATCGTCAGCATGTTGTCATCCTTTCATTCATCCATCCTACTCTTTATTGTACCAGACCTGTCCCGGTCCATTCACGGACACGAGCCCGCCGGGCATATAATAGCCTCATAAAGGGAGGCGTTAGCCATGATTTATGCAGTCATGCAGCTCATCGGCGGATTTATTTTGGCGTTCGGCTGGATTCCACAAATTATTCAGGTCATCCGGACCAAATCGGTTGCGGATCTGAGCCTGAAAACGTTCGGCTCGCTCGTAGCCGGCATCGGCCTGATGGAGGTCTATGCCGTTCATATCGCGCAGGGCGGTGTCGGCATTCCGTTTCTGATCACCAATACGCTGTCGCTGGTACTGATGCTGATTATGATCGGCTGCATTTTAAAATACCGCAAGCGGCCGTAGCGTAATACTAACGCATACTTTCTGCCCCATCAACCCAGCCATCCGATCATCAGCGGCAGCAATACAAAGGAAGCGAGCGTCGTCCATAATATGCACCGGGTCACAACTTTGGGTGCCGCATCAAACTGCTCGGCCAATATGACCGCGTTCACTGCAGCCGGCATGGAACTGAGCACCAGCATAACGTTAAACAATACGCCCTGAATACCGAGCAGGTATAAGAGCAGCGCGGACGCCACCGGCGAGATCACCAGGCGCATCGCCAGACCGGCGTAGAAAGCTTTGTTCATCGCTGCCGTATAAGCTGTCTTCCCGCTCCTGACACTGACCATCTGCGCCCCCAAAATAAACAGAGCCACCGAGGAATACGCGCCCGAAATCATCGATATTCCTTGATTCAGCTCCTGCGGCAGCTCCACATGCACTGTCCGGCAAATCACGGCAAGCACAGCCGCGTAGATCGACGGCAATTTGAAGATCGAGAGCGCCGCCTGCTTTACGGAAAACTGCGAACGTGCGGCAAAATACACGCCCAGCGTATTGACGATGATGATCTGCAGAATAACGTACACTGATGCCTTATCCAGCCCCGCTTGCCCAAAGGCCAGCAGCACCAGCGGCAGACCATAATTGACGCAGTTCGTAAACAGCGCCGTCAGCGTGAGGCCTGACCGTTCGGCGGCCGGGAGCGACCACGCTTTTCCAATCCCTACAGCAATCCCCCACAACAGCAGCATATTAAGGACCGTGAACAGAACCGTATCCGTAATCTCACCGTAGCTGATGTCGGCCCCAATCAGCGTTTCGAAAATAAGAGCGGGACTCAGCAGGTACAGGGACAGCGTGGAGATCGGCTTGGTATCGATCGGCTTAAAATGCTTGATCAGCGCCCCGCCGATTACCGGCAGCGATATCGGGAGGAACACCTGATACACTGTAGTCACAAACGTCTGCAGCATATGTAATCCTTTCCTGTCTTTGTGCTATGTTTAATCCCAGACGGGGGCCTTCTCCGGATTCCGCTTCAATTCAAACATCAGCCTGATCTGCTCATCCGTATTACGGATTTGCGAAAGGGCGGGAAGGTCGTCCTCTGCAAAAAACTGAACGCCACTCGTCTCTACTCCCTCAGCCGCTTCGCCGCCTGTGATTTCGCAGGCGATGAATATTTTATACACATGATACGGGCCCGGCGGATTATGCTTCAGGTTGTCGAGCACGGCCAGGAGCCGGGTCGGTGTAACCACAAATCCGGACTCCTCCCGTACTTCCTTCACGGCAATTTCGGAAGGCGACAGCCCGATATCCGCCCAACCGCCTGGCAGCGACCATTCCCTTTCGGCCTTTTCGCGGACAAGCAAAATTTGATTTTCCTGAAAAATCACCCCTCGCACATCCACCTTCGGTGTGGCGTATCCGTCTTCCCCGGCAAAAAGTGCCGTCAGCAGTTCGGTCTCAACATTGGTGTACTCCCGCATAATCTCTACGCTCAGCGCCCGAAGCTGTTCAAAGCGTTCCAGGTCATATACGTCCCGCGAGTATGCCAATCCTGTCTGGGCAACGGCTTGAATCTGTTTGGCCCACTCCAGCCATTTCAACGGTTTGTTCATCGGCAGGTCTCCTCCTCTGAATCGAATTCAACAATTTTTTCATAAAAATTAGTGAGAAAGATTATCATTGAGAATGAATGTGTGATACAATGATCTCGAGTCATCATTCATTAACATATCATAAGGAGTCGACGACCATGGTGAAAGCCCCTGATCAAAAATACGCTTCCTTGCGGGTTGACGATTATCTTGACCTTTTAAACCTGGCGAAGCAGCTGCAAGACACCCGGTGGCAGAAGGAAATTATCCGCAAGCTCGAACGCCTCAACAATACATCGATCCATCCATTGTCCTGTTAACATAGAAGACCGCGGGGCGCGTATTTTGATAGTACCATGCCTTCGGGGGAATCTGAACATATTTTCCAAAAGTATACCTTGAGCGTATTGGATATTACAGCAGGGGTGCCCCAGAGGGTGCTTCTGCTTTATTTGTGTTGGTCACCCTGCGTCTTCAGCCAATTTTCCCACCGGCGGGTCATGGACAGGCGTGCCTCTCCTCACACGCACGAAAAAACGGACTGCCTGCAGGCAGTCCGTTTCGTTGTATACGTTCTGGTAAAATATGATATTAACCTTCGAGCAGCAGAGATTCCGGATCTTCCAGCATCTCTTTGATCGTCACCAGGAAGCGTACGGCATCAGCGCCGTCGACGATCCGGTGGTCATAGGACAGGGCGATATACATCATTGGTCGGTTCTCCATCCGCTCGGCGTCGATGGCCACAGGGCGAAGCTGGATGTTGTGCATGCCCAGGATACCAACCTGTGGTGCGTTCAGGATCGGCGTGGACAGCAGGGAACCGAAGGTTCCGCCGTTCGTGATCGTGAACGTTCCGCCTTGGAGCTCGGACAGCGCCAGCGTATTGCTGCGCGCCTTACCGGCCAGCGTGGCGATCTCTCTTTCGATGTCGGCAAAGCTGAGGCGGTCGGCATCACGGACGACAGGCACGACGAGGCCTTCTTTGGCCGATACGGCGATACCGATATCGTAGTATTTCTTCACGATAATGTCTTCCCCGTCAATCTCCGCGTTCAGGTGAGGGAACTTCTTCAGCGCACCCACCACCGCTTTGGTGAAGAAGGACATGAAGCCGAGGCCAATCTCATGCTTCTCTTTGAAAGCATCTTTGCGGCGCTTGCGGATGTCCATGATCGCCGTCATGTCCACCTCGTTAAAGGTTGTCAGCATGGCGGCCGTTCTTTGTGCTTCCACCAGGCGTTTGGCGATCGTCGCGCGGCGTCGGGACATGCGTGTGCGTTCCGCCGGTTTGCCCGGCTGGGATACTGCTGCTGGAGCGGCTGCCTGCGGCGCCGGTGCAGCAGCCTTAGGCGCTGCCGGAGCTTCTGAATGGTTCTTCACGTTGTCCGGATAAATGCGGCCTTTCGGATCACGGCTCGATACCTGATCCAGGTCGATGCCCTGCTCGCGGGCCAGCTTGCGTGCGGCCGGCGACGCGGCAAGGTAACCTTCGCCTTCGCCGGAACGTGCAGGCTCGGCTGCTGCTGCCGGTTGGGCTGGTGCCGCTGCTGGTGCAGAAGGCTGCTGAGCCTGCGGCGCCTCTTCCTTCGCTGCCGGTGCGGATGCCGGTTTGGCGTCGCCGCCGGTGCCCATACGTCCGATCACTTCACCGATTTGAACCGTATCCCCGTCTTTTCTCAGAATTTTCTCCACCACGCCGTCTTCCTCGGCACTGATTTCCAAATTGACCTTATCCGTTTCAAGTTCGAGGAGGACGTCGCCTTGGCTAACTGCCTGGCCTTCCTCCACATGCCATTTAAAAATCGTTCCTTCTGTGATGGATTCTCCCATTGCCGGTACTGTAATATCGCTCACTGCCGCTACCTCCCCAGAGTGATGTTATGCTTAATGGATTTTTGATTCAATGCTGCCGCAACGATTTGCTGCTGCTCGAAGGCGTGTACTTGTTGGAAGCCGCTCGCCGTACTGGAGCGTTCCGGACGGCCGTTGTAGTTCACCGGCGTATCCTTCGGCGCCACCTTGCGGAGCTTGGACTCGATGTAGCGCCATGCTCCCATGTTCTCAGGCTCTTCCTGTACCCACAAAATTTCCTTCACGTTCGTAAAGCGGGCCAGAATGCCGGCGACTTCCTTCTCAGGGAACGGATACAGCTGCTCCACACGGAGGATGTGCAGCCATTCGTTCGCCTCGCCGCTCTTCTCCAGCGCCTCCTCCAGTTCAACGGCAATCTTCCCGCTGCACAGGATGATGCGCTCTACGCGCTCCGGACGTCCGCCCAGACCTGGCTGTTCCAGCACAGGCTTGAAGGAGCCTTCGGCGAATTCGGCCGGGCTGGAAGCCACGCGGGCATTCCGGATCAGGCTCTTCGGCGACATCAAGATCAGCGGACGCGCATCTTCGCTTTCGGTCATTGCCGCTTGACGGCGCAGCAAGTGGAAGTACTGGGCTGCCGTCGTAACGTTCGCTACGGTAAAGTTCTCTTCCCCGCCGAGCTGCAGGAACCGTTCCAGACGGGCACTGGAGTGCTCCGGTCCGGCTCCTTCGTAGCCGTGAGGCAGGAGCATCACAAGGCTCGATTTCTGTCCCCATTTAGAGCGGCCGGCCGAAATGAACTGGTCGGTGATCACCTGTGCCACGTTGGAGAAGTCACCGTACTGGGCTTCCCAAATGACCAAGGTCTCCGGCGAGTACACGTTGTAGCCGTATTCGAATCCGAGCACCGCTGCTTCGGACAGTGGGCTGTTGTAAATTGCAAAGGATGCCTTGGCGTCCGGCAGATGATGAATCGGGCAGTAAGTCGAGCCGTTCTTCGTATCATGCAGCACCAAGTTGCGGTGTGCAAAAGTGGCCCGCTCGGCGTCCTGACCGGTCAGCCGGATCGGCTTGCCGTCTGCGACGATCGAGGCGAAAGCCAGCGTCTCTGCAAGACCCCAATCCACCTTTTCCCCTTCGTTCAGCGCAGTTTCCCGCCGCTCCAGAATACGCTGCAGCTTAGGATAGACGTTGAAGTCATCCGGACGGCTCAGCAGATCCTTATTGATCTTGCGCAGCTTGCCAATCGGCACGGCCGTCTTGATCTTGGCGATCCGCTCTTCGGCTGGTGTCTGGTGATGCGAGTTGGCCGGATCCTGTTCCTTGTCCTTAATCCGATCGTATGCTGCCTTCAGGCGCTCCTGAACCTGCTGGATGATCTGCGCGGATTCTTCCTTGCTGATCACGCCTTCCTTGATCAGGATATCCGCATAAATGGCGGCAACCCGCGGATGAGTCTTCACTTTCTGGTATACGAGCGGCTGGGTCGTATCCGGATCGTCCGTTTCGTTGTGGCCGTAGCGGCGGTAGCCGACCAAGTCAATCAGGAAGTCCTTCTTGAACTTGTTGCGGTATTCGCCGGCCAGGCGCATCGCGTTGATGCACGCTTCGGGATCGTCGGCGTTCACGTGAACGATCGGAATTTCATAACCTTTCGCCAGGTCGCTTGCGTAATGCGTCGAACGGGAGTCTTTACTCTCCGTCGTAAAGCCGATGTTGTTGTTCGCAATAATATGAATCGTTCCGCCGTTCTGGAAGCCCGGCAGCTTGTTGAAGTTCAAGGTCTCGGCCACGATGCCTTCGCCCGGGAATGCGGAATCCCCATGAATGATCACCGTCGCGGCTTTGTTTACGTCCTGCTGCGGATATCCCGGCTCGGTGCGGTCCTCCTGGGCGGCGCGGGCAAAGCCCTCGACGACCGGATTAACGTACTCCAGATGGCTCGGGTTGTTCGCGAGCGTGATCTTCGCTTTGACGTCGCTCGCTCCCTCAACGGTACGGTTCGCGCCAAGATGGTATTTCACGTCTCCAGTCCAGCCGAAATTGATGCCCATCGATCCTTCTGAAGGGAACAGCTTCTTGTTCGGAGAGTGATGGAATTCCGCGAAAATTTTATCGTAAGGCTTGCCGAGCACGTGAGCCAGCACGTTCAGACGGCCCCTGTGGGCCATGCCCATCAAAATATGCTCTGCGCCTTCGTCCACCATGTGGCGGACAAGCTCATCCAGCATCGGAACCATCGTGTCGGTTCCTTCGATGGAGAAGCGCTTCTGCCCGACAAAAGTTTTGTGAAGGAACTCTTCGAATTGATCTACTTCCACCAGTCTTTCCAGCAGCGCCTTTTTCTGCTCTGCGTTCAAAGGAACCACAGACTGGTTCTCGACCTGGCGGTTAAGCCATACGCGCTCCTCCACTTCATGGACGTGGCTGAATTCATAAGCAATCGTGCCTGTATATGTTTGACGCAGTTTCTGGATGGCTTCCCAGCCAGTTCTCACGTTATCGGGAGCTCCGTCCCAGATCAATGAAGCCGGAAATGCTTCCAGGTCGGATTGGCTCAGCCCGTACTGCTCTGGCTCAAGCACCCGTGTGTCGGCTTTGGTGAGAATGCCCAGCGGATCAATGTCTGCCGCCAGGTGTCCATAAGTGCGGATGTTCCACACCAGCTTGCCTGCGTCAACGCCCTTCTTCAGCAGGTTGCCATCCAAAGCGACGGATTTCGGTGCCGCAGCCGGCTCCAGCTCGGCAGACGCCATCGGCGGCGCTCCCCACAGCTGGAACACTTTACGGTACGTTTCGTCCACCGATTCCGGATCATTTACATAACGTTCGTACTGTTCCTGGACGTACCCCAGATTGGGCCCGTAATACGATTCCCAAGCCCCCTGCGCTTGCTCGTCTCTCTTATTGGTTATCATCGTTAACGTGATACCTCCGCCTTGATTTTTTAATAGTCATATAGAATGAATAAACCGCTTCATTGTTCAATCTATATTTGGACGGAAATCTGAACAATCAATGCAATGTAATGTAAGCCATTTCACGAAAATGTAAGCGGCTCAATTTCTATTATAAACAATTCGGAGCCAGACCTGAAATAACCATTTAATATAGTTATCATCTAAAAAACAGATGGATTAAGTTTGTCACCCATTCTCGTATATGACAATATTTACAGCTCTCCTTCGCCAAAAAGCGACAGCTGTCCCGGAGGCTTCTCCGGGGTCTTCATGCCGAGCTTGTCCATCAGCTGAATTGCATTGTCCGCCGCATCTCCGCCCGAATTGTTGTTAAAAATGATCCAGCATTCCCGGGTTTTCTCCAGCAGCTTCCCGATATGCTCCTTCCATTCCTCAAGCTCCTTGTCGCTGTACCTGTACAAATACCGGACCTCCCGCCAATTGGGCTGACCGCTGGAATGCCATCCTGCCGCATTGCGGCCATGCAGCCGCACAAGCGACACGTCTTCACGGGTCGCCTCCAGAACGAGCGGCACCGATCCCTCTCCGGCCTGAGGCTCGTCGCAGACGGTATGAATCCATCCTTCTTCCTTCATAAAGGCCAGCGTCTTCTCCCTCATCTCCCCGGCAAACCAGCTCTGATGGCGGAATTCCAACGCCAGCGGAAATCCGTCCATCCACTCGCGGGTCCGGCGCAGAATGTCCACATGCTTGCGCTCACAGTCAAACCACGGCGGATACTGAAACAGCACGGCGCTCAGCTTGCCGGCCTGGCGCAGCACCTCCGCAGACTCCCGGAACGCTTGAAACATCGTCCTGGAATCGGGATAAGGGCTTTTCCCCCGGGCGTGTCCGGTCATTCCCTGATAAGCTTTCACCACAAAACCGAAGGAATCCGGCGTTTGGGCAGCCCATTTCTCCATACGCTCCGGCGAGGGAGTCGCATAGAAGGAGTTGTCCATCTCCACGATGGGGAACACGTTGCCGTACATCCCCAGCTTCTCCCCCGCCTTGGTTCCCTTTTCGTAAATGTCGTCATGATCCCCCCAGCCGGAAAGTCCGATTCGAACCCGCTCGGCGGGGGTTATCGTCTCATCCATAGCCATCGACTCCATCCATAGTATTGACCAACAATAATTTTCCAAGTATAAATCCGCTTATCATACCTATACCCGATTGAAGGAGGCGTCCTTCAGATCTTGCGATATTCCAGAAAGTGGATATGATAAGAGATATGCGTCAGCTTTACGATCTTTAGTAGCAAAGGAGCATGAATGTATGAGCCATTCGTTCGTCATGTTTTCCGGCCCGCACCTTGCTGCGCTGACGGTCTTCGTGCTCGCCTGCATCCTGATGTTCCTGGGCAGAATCCGCCTTCAGGACAGCATGCCGGCCAGGCAGATGGTCCGTTACTTGATCATCGCCTGTCTGATCGCCTCCGAAATCGCACTCGACATATGGAACATAACAGAAGGCTACTGGAACATCAAGTCCACGCTGCCGCTCGAGCTGTGCAGCATTACGCTGCTGCTCTCGGTCGTCATGCTGGCCGTCCGCAGCGGCTTCCTCTATCAAATCCTGTTCTTCGCCGGGATCGGCGGTGCCCTTCAGGCCCTCATCACCCCAAGCCTGGATTTTGCCTACCCTCATTTCCGGTTCTTTCAATTTTTCGCTGCCCATATGCTTATCATTCTGGCATCCCTGTACATGACCTGGGTCGAAAAGCTTCAGCCCACCTGGAGATCTATCGGCTGGACAATGATTTTTCTGAACGTTCTTGCACTTGGAGTTGGCGTCATCAACTGGATGCTGGGGTCCAACTACATGTTTCTCATGCACAAGCCGCCGACCGCTTCGATTCTGGACTTTCTCGGTCCGCACCCCTTATATTTGCTGGCGGAGGAAGGAATCGCCCTGCTGATTTTCGCATTGATGCAGCTGCTGTTCTTTGTCCTGCCCGCGAAAATATCCAAAGCGTCCGCGGCAGCCAAAGCAAGGGACAAAAGCGTTCTTTAAGCCGGCCATAAAGCCTTTCACGCTGCCCTCGCCGGTATCTCCTTCCGCTGCCTCTACGTTGTGATCTCCCTGCCGAAGTTCTATAATGAACGGAAAGCTTAGAAGCTGTGAACCGGCTGATGAACTGACAAGGAGATGGACCCCATGACTGGACCGAAAGTTGTGCAAAATATTACCGAGCTCATCGGCGATACCCCGGCGGTCAAGCTCCGCCGTTTGGCGGGAGAACAGGATGCCGACGTGTACGTGAAGCTCGAATACTTCAACCCTAGCGGAAGCGTCAAGGACCGGGCCGCTTATAATTTGATCGCGCAGGCGGAGCAGGACGGCCTGCTCAAGCCGGGCTCGACCATTATCGAGCCGACGAGCGGCAACACCGGCATCGGGCTGGCGATGAACGCGGCGGCCAAAGGATACCGCGCTATTATGGTGATGCCCGACAACATGACCAAGGAGCGGATCAATCTGCTGAAGGCGTATGGAGCCGAAGTGGTGCTGACGCCGGCAGCGGAGCGGATGCCTGGTGCTATCCGCAAGGCGCAGGAGCTGCAACGGGAAATTGTAGGCAGCTTCATTCCCCAGCAGTTCGAGAACCGGGCCAACCCGGATATCCACCGCCGCACGACGGCGCTGGAAATTCTTGAGCAGATGGAAGGGCGGCTGGATGCCTTCGTCGCAACGGCGGGCACCGGCGGAACCATTACCGGCACGGGCGAAGTGCTGAAGGAGAGACTCCCCGGCATCGGCATCTATGTCGCCGAGCCGAAAGGCTCTCCCGTGCTATCCGGCGGCCAGCCGGGACCGCATAAGCTGGTGGGCACCAGCCCCGGATTCATCCCGCCGATCCTGAACACGGACGTCTACGACGAAATTTTTCAGGTCAGCGACGAAGACGCCATCGGAACGACGCGCAGGCTTGCCGCCGAAGAAGGCATCCTGGTCGGCCCCTCCTCAGGCGCTTCCGTCTGGACCGCGCTGCAGGTAGCCCGTCGTCTGGGACCCGGCAAACGGGTGCTGTGCATTGCGCCGGATACCGGAGAACGGTATCTGAGCATGGGCATTTTTTAGTCGTGCGCAAATCATCGAAAGGCATCAACCGGTTTGTATACCCGGCTGATGCCTTATTTATGTTCATCGGTTGAGACGGGCATATGCCCGAATGGGAGAGCAACATCTCAAAATCCGTCTCATGCTATAAATGTCTCAAGCAGGCCACAGCCTGTTAAACCGATGAGGAGTTGACAATACATGAATAGATTGACTGGAAAAACAGCACTGATTACCGGAGCGAGCCGCGGCATCGGCCGGGCCATTGCGCTGCGCCTGGCCGCCGAAGGAGCGCTGGTGGTTCTCCATTATGGACAAAACCGCTCCGCCGCCGAGGCGGTCGCCCGCGAGATCGAGCAGCAGGGCGGAACGGCGCTGCTCCTCGGGGCGGACTTCAGATCCGTTCGCGGCATCCCGGAGATGTATGAAGCCCTGGACGGCCTTCTGCAGAATCAAACAGGCGGCCCCGGCCTGGACATTCTTGTGAACAATGCGGGCATCGGACTTTCCCTTCCCATTGAGGCGACAACGGAGGAAGCCTTCGATGAGGTGATGAACGTGAACGTCAAGGCACCGTTTTTCGTCATTCAGCAAGCACTGCCGCGGCTGCGGGACGGCGGGCGGATCATCAACATCTCCTCCGCGACGACCCGGATCTCGCTGCCGGTGATTCCCGCCTACAGCATGTCCAAAGGGGCCATCAATACGCTGACCCTGAACCTCTCGACTCAGCTTGGCTCCCGCGGCATTACGATCAACGCGATCATGCCGGGATTCGTGGAGACCGAGATGAATGCCGAGACGCTGCAGACGCCGGAAGGCCGCGAGTTTGGCGCGAACTTCTCGATCTTCAAGCGGTGGGGACAGCCGGAAGATGTCGCCGATATCGCCGCCTTCCTGGCATCGGACGACAGCCGATGGATCACGGGCCAGCTGCTGGACGCCAGCGGCGGAACGCATCTGTAAGTGAGCCCTGTCGCTCACTCGTGCCTAGATGCGCGCCAACCCGCCTTTTTTATAAAGGAAAAAATCCAGTGCCGTCGAGGGCACTGGATTTTCTTTTTATCACACAAATTATTATGGAATATACTGCTGCACCACTTTGACGACTTTGCCGTCCTTCACCGTCAAATGAAACGGAAAAGAGCGGATGTCCAGCAGCTTGTCGTTATGGTAAATCGCCAAAAACTTGTTCAGGCTGACCGGTTCGTTCCACTGAATGTTCATTCCTTCATAGGTTCCGTCATGATCATACAGCTGCATCAGCACTTCAGCATCCGGAGCGATTTCGTACGTCTCCAGCGTCTCATCGTCGTTGACGATGTAATACCCGTCAGGAGCGCCGCCCAGCTCTTCGGCATCCGGCTCCCGTTCAAGGAACTTCTTGTCTGCCGCCGCGCCCTCGTACCATTCGATCGGATCCACCGTCACGTAGAGGTGGCCGTTCTTGTTCCCGATGGTGGACAGCATCGCCGTCACCGTGTCCTCGGTTTGCGGAACCGGCTTATATTCGTTATCAGACCCGACTGCACTCGTTGACGTCACAACCAGCCCCAGCAGAAAAACGATCATCAGGGAAGCGAATACGGTCATCTTTTTTTTCATTTGAAAATATCTCCTTTATGGAATCATGATTTCTATCCATATCAACCATTACCCTGCGGGATTGTTTTCAAACGCTGCGAGAGGGCTCTGTGATGTAACTTTATTGTAAGCCACAGCCGGGGCCAAATCGTCACAAATTCGTTACAGCCGAGTCAAATTGTTGTAAATTCTTCAAGCGCTTTCGTGAATGAAGGAGCCGGCAAGCCCAGTCAACCCTTCTTCTCCAAAATGTCCTTGATCTCCGCCAGATCGTGGATCTCATAAGTCGGGACGATGGCGGTTTCGTTGGGCAGGCGGTTCGGGTTGTACCAGCACGTGTCGATGCCGATATTGTTGCCGCCCTGAATGTCCGAGGTGAGGGAATCGCCGACCATCAGCATTTTTTCCTTGCGTTCCTCCTGAATCACCCGGAAGGCATGCTCGAAAATGCCCGCCTGCGGCTTCTGGAATCCCGTATCCTCGGAAACGATGACCGCCTCGAAAAAGTCCTTCAGGTCGGAGCGGCCGATCCGTCCGAACTGCACCTCTTTAATGCCGTTCGTGATGATGGCCATTTTGTAACCGTGCTCCTTAAGATAGAGGCAGATATCCAGCGCACCCGCCAAAATAAACGCGCCTTCGGCGAGCGATCCCAGGTAACGTCTGCTCAATTCCTCGGCGTCGTCGCTCAGCCCCTGCTCGCGGCCGAATCGGCGAAAGCGCTCGACCCGGAGCTCCGCCGAGCTGATCTGTCCCTGTTCAAATTCGCGCCAGAGCTCCTCATTGATCCTTTTATAGCAGCCCGTTATTTCCGTATCATTCGCGTCCAGGCTGCAGCTGGTGAGCAGCTGGTTCAGCGCGTGGCTCTCCGACATTTTAAAATCGAACAGCGTTTCATCCGCATCAAACAAAATCCATTCGTACGACAAGATGTACCCTTCTTTCAGTAAAGTGATATAAACGGCGTCAGTGTGCCTTCAATTTTCAAACTTCATGCAAGGCATCACTCGGCAGGTTTGTCTTTCCTATTGTACCATGCCGCCAAAAACGCCTGCTTGCGTCCATGTCCGTGACCCAAACCAAAACGAATGGGCGATTCACTCCGGGACTCATCTGCCATCTAGCTCTTGGAGAGCCTTATCCCAGGCAGACGCGAAGTCGGCCACAGAAGCATACCGCCCGGCCCGATCGGCATGAACCGCCTTCAGCGCAATGTCATACAGAGACCTGCCGGCATCCCATTGGTCATAGGAGCGGTCCATCTCCCCGCCAAAGATGAAAAAGGCTGTCGCCCCCATATTATACACATTAGTGATGCCGTCAATCGCAGCGCCGTATTCAAACTCCTCGGGGGACATAAAGCGGGACGATCCCCACAGCCTGCCCATCCGGTTCTCAAAAGGGCCTTTCTGGTACAGGTCGATATCGCAGATTTTCGTCGTGTCAGTGGCAAAATCGTAAAGAACGCTTCCGTCATAGAAATCAACCGCTATGTACCCTTTTTCCTCAACGTGGACATGAAAATCAAGAATAGCTCTGTAGGACGCCAGCCGCTTCTCCAGCGGCAGCCTGCGGTATCGATAAAACGGGGACCTCGGGTCTTCATATTTGGCTGGAGGCGGAAATGTCCAATGAGGATGCAGCGACTCCCCGTCAAACCATTCGAATACGGCGGCATAGCCGGGTCCGGCTTCAAAATGGCTCAGCATCCGCACCAAGCTGGGGTGATCTAAATCTTCGTAAACTTGAACAGCCTGCTTCAAACGCAGGATGGCGTCCGCCGGTTCGCCCTCGAACTCCGTGGTAGCCGCTCCGGCGTACTTGATAAACCGTCTGACTCCGTCCTTTTCCACGCCAAACGAAAGGTTGCCGGAGTCCTGCTTGTCAAACACCGCAAACACCTTGCCCCAAGCGGACAGCCACTCCAGCGGATGCGGCTCTTTCAGCTGAAACGATACTTCATCGATCTTGATCGTAAGCGGTTGGTCCATCCGTTCAACTCCTTTTTATGGTTGGTCTGGGCTTATTCTATCTTCAAATTCCCGATTTTGCTGCTGAATGTCAGAGGCAATCCGTCTATACAAAAACAGGAATAAACCCAGGACGGCAATCACGATACCGCCAACCAGCGTAATATTGGTGATATTCCAAATATAATCCGGCGTTAAATCCTTTAGTGTATGCACATCGTTAATATTTTGGGCGTGCGCTGCATAAATCAATACTTTTTCAAAACCGCCGAGCCCGACAAGCAGCAATCCTGCTCCGAGCAGCATCATTCCCATCAGTCGCATGCCCGTTATTCCTCCCTCTTAGTAGGATTGCGCCCCTTTTCCGCTTCTTCCGCACGGCCGGGTTCCGCATCCAGCTCCCGTTCGAGCTCCGCCTCAATGTCCTCGTCGCTCATCTGGTAATCATCCTCTTCCGACACGCCCAGCTTCCTCTCCAAAAAGCTTACCCTTGCCCTCAAGTCTTCCACCATGCCGTACAAATAGCTCAGCAGGCCGACCATAATCAGAAGGGTCAGAACGGTCCCCCAGGGGCCAAACACCCAGGTTGCGATCAGCCCCCCGGCAAGAAACACGACGATTCCCATGATAAAATAAACCATTGCCCACTCCCTTCTGCCGCCGGTTCAGTATGCGTCACCTAGGGCTGCTAACTGCCGCTGCGGCAAGCTATTATCGGGCGCCTAATCCTTCCGCTACCATATTCAAAAAGTAATCCCGGAGCTCCGGATGACAAGCGATCAGGTAAGGCTCTTCCGTCATGGCGTCAAATGGTTTTCCTTCAAAGTCCATGACCAGCATCCCCGCTTCCTTCGCGATCAGAACGCCGGAGTAGAGGTCCTCCCCTTCGGAGTTATACAGAATGATGGCATCGATGTTCCCTCTCGCCAGCATGCACCACTGCAAAGTCGGCGCCCACAGCCGCATCATCCGCTTCGTATGCAGGTCAACGTGGTTTCTAAGCCGAATGGCTCGGTCATCGCTGCCTACCACATGCCCCTGGATCCAGGCGACCGTTGCTTTATTGAACGCCGGTGCAGGCCCGTTCGTTACGGGCTGCCCATTGCAGGTAGCTCCACCGTTTCGGGTGGACACGAACAGCCGGTCAATCATCGGTTCGTAAACCACGGCCACGACCGGCTGCCCTTGGTGCATCAGCGTAATCGAGCAGGAGAACGCAGGCAGGCCGATCGCATAGTTGTTCGTTCCGTCCAAAGGGTCTACCAGCCACAGCCAGTCGCTGCGCCGACCATGATCCCCCGATTCCTCGGCCCGGATCCGGTGATCCGGGAATTTGCTGCGGATATGCTCAAGGATCCGCTCCTCGGCCAAATGGTCCACCACCGTGACGAAGTCGCCGTTATCCCCTTTTTGGTCAACCTTTTCCAGCTTGTCAAAATAGTCCTTCGCGATGGCTCCCGCTTCCTTGGCTGCGGCGACCGCCAGCTGCTTTGCCTCTTCAATGATCCGTTGATCCATATGTACTCTCCGCTCCTTGTGCCTAGTGTTCATATTGCTACGCCAGCCTTCGCTCCTTCAAGAAAGAAAAAACCCTGTGCGTCAGGGTTTAATTCAAGCATTATACTTTCCGTTTGAAAATGGCGATGACGTCCCTTGACTGTCCCTGGGATACGCTCGTGTCAAAGCACGATACCAGCTCCCAGCCCTCGTAGCCATAGCTGTTCAGCAAATCCTCAAATTCCTCCTCGTCCACCTTGCCGCCCAAAAAGCCGCCTGTTTTATACTTCACCGTCTTGTAAGACCATTGTTCCATCATTTTACGCTTCCTTTCATCGTATCGTTTGGCCGCTCACAACATGCCAATGCATATGTTTGGATTCCTGGTAGTCTCCTAAGTTAGTGACGACCTTGGCTGCTCCCGTCTGCAACACCATGTCTGAGGCGACCTTCTTAATTACCCTTAAAACTTCGATCAGCAGTTGCTCGGTATTCTCCGCTTCCGCGGATATCAGCGATCCTATATGAAGCTTCGGGATCACCACAACATGATGCTCATAATAAGGGCGCGTATGATGATAAGCGAGCACCCGATCCGTCTCATAAACGCGGTTAACCTGCGTTTTGCCATTTAGTACCTCGTCGCAATAAAAATCGTTCGACACGCCGCTCACCCTTTCCTTATCACTGCTGCTTCAGCAGCTGCGAAACTTCCTCCATCCAGCGGCCTTCGGGATCCGCGATCACCGTATGCCAGCCCAATGCCCTGGCAGGGATCAAATTTTTCTCCTGATCGTCCACATAAATGCAGGGTCCTCCCCCATCGCCGAGCTGCTCGCCTACGAGCTGATAAATGCGGGGATCCGGCTTGCAATACCCTGCTCTGCTGGATATGGTAAGGCTCTTCACCTGCTCCTTGACCGGTGCCAGCAGCCCGCTCAGCCATTCCTCCCGGTGGTTGCTCAGCAGGTGGATATCCGCGTCCCTGCTCCATGTGGCAATACGCCCCAAAGCGGGGAGGGGTTGCAAATACTTCATCGCCAGCGCGCTAAGCCGTTCCATGCTCAGATCTGGTACATGCCCGGCGAGCCAGTCCCTAAACTGCTTAATGGTGATGCCGCCTGTCCAGAACGACTCGCGAATTTCCCGGCTGAAGCTGTCTTTTAACTGACGATAGGTCGTGCTTCCGGCCATGGCAGCAGCCTCTTCCCAAAATCCAGGCGAGAGGTTCGTTGCAATGACACCGGCGACATCCAAAATAAGCTGGGGTCTGTTCATCGGCTCCTCCCCTTTCAAGCTTCCAGTCATCATCAGCTGGGATTGGTGCTGCGCAAACATTCGTCTACCCATTCATAACAGCGCTGCAGATCCTCATGGCTGACCAGGTCGGAGCGGTGCTCGAACTGAATTTTGACCTGCGGGTTTTCCTCGCGGATAACAGTTAAATAATCTCCGATCGGGGCCCAGCCGTCCTCCGGGCGCTGTTCCGGCAGCACCGGGTAGCGCAGCTTGACGGACGATTTCGTGTACTGAAGATTCCACAGGTGGATAACGTCTGCATACTTCGCATATTTGCGGATGACCGGCAGGGCCTGAAAGGAAGGATCCACGTTCTGCTGCAAAAACAGCCTTCCCGTATCCAGGCACAGCCGGATGTCCGGGTACTTCTTCAGCAGCGCTTCCAGCACGTCATGCTCGTAAATATAAGAATTCAGCGCATCGAATTCCAAAACCGGCGTGAAGCCGTAATCTCGGGAAGCGGCGCTAAGCCAGGCAAAAAGGTGATCGCTGCGCTCCGTAAACAATTCAAGCGAATAATCGCTATCATAGACATACTCCGTTCTGTCGGAAAAATGCCATTTGTCCCAGTTCACCCGGTCATCCAGGATGACGGGCTTCGGATAATGGAACAACACGTAATCCGGCCGTACGTTCCTTAAATAGTCGAGCTCATCCCGGATCAGCCGGAGCGCTTCATCACGGGTAAGCTCGTTCGCATCCAGAAACAGGGCGTCCCGAAGCAGCGCCTTCCCCGCACGAAGGGGAAAATGTACACCGATGCGAAAGTCCCGCGCCCTGGAGGCGCTCAAGAGCTTCTGCGTGTCCGCTTCATTTTCAAACAGACAGGCCTCTATTCCGTAAAATTCGTCTCTGAAATCGCGCTCCATCTTCTGCTCGTCAAACGAGCCGTATTGCCCGATCAAAAATCGCTTCATCGTCATTCCTCCGGCAGCGGGGTGTGAACCATTCATATGAAAATTTAACCATTACTTCCACGTTCCGTCCAGTATTCATTGAACCCGGCCTGCAAGAAAGCTTATGAATCTATCAATAACGAATTGAAATGGATGATAGGAACAAGTGCGTAAAATGTGCCCACGATCGGATCATCAGGGACGAATCCCCTCCTCCGTTATCCGCTGCTTAATCTCGTTCAGCATATCCCGGGCAAAAGCCTGAAGCATCCGAGGTTCCACGCTCACTTCATCCGTCTGTCCTCCATACTGAAGAAGACACTGGCGCAGGAGCGGCTCATACGCAGGCGGAAGGGACTCGAGCCCCCATTCGCCGCCTTCCTTTTTGGAGGACACTTCGCCTTCCCGCAAAAATCGCAAAATTCTGCACAGATTAAGCGTGTAATATACCGGCGCCTCGGCGATCTGCTCCACGGCATGCTCCACATCGGACCAGATCGACCGGATGTACATCTCTTTCTCCGGCCTGAACACGGACGGTGCGGGCTCCCCATACAGCGTTATCCCACGGTGGTAAATGACCATCATATGGGCCGCAAGATCAGGGTCTTCATAACCGCCGCACACATATTGCGCATCAGATTCATACCGCTCCCGGTGAGCCTCCGAATAATGGAATTCAAACGGTGTTGGGTGCAGCGGCTCCCCGGCGTACTGCCTGAGGATGACGCTGACTTCCATCCCGCGGTGCCCCGGCATCAGACCGTGAAGCTCAAGAAGGCCTCGGGCAAGCCGAGTCCAAACCTCCGGCCCCGGCTTCTCTTCAATGACCGCCAGGAGATCAATATCGCTCCGGTCTTCACGGTAACACCCCATCGCCAGTGAACCGTGCAGATATAAGCCGGTCAACGGTGCTCCAAGCTCGGTAATAAAAAGCTGTGTCAAACGGTGCAGCACCTGCTGCGTATTCATAATTTTCCTCCAATATAGAAAAATGGCTGCCCCCTTACCGGGAACAGCTGTCATTTCGGCACTATGACCCCTTTTTGCCTGATCCGAAAGCAATCGCATACCGATCCGGATCGATCAGCACGAAGTCTTTCCAGTCCCCCCAATCCTGATGTTCCAGCACAGGCTCCTGAATGAACTGCGCTCCTCTAGCTTTGAAATGCTCATACAATTGATCCAGTTCTTCATGCGTTTCGACATATGCGTAAGTGTCCCATGGAACCATCTTGTTGTCCCCGGAAGGGTTGGGACGGACATCCTCTGCCTTTGCCGCCTGAATCAATTTGAAGCCGAGGGCAAAATCATCCCTTACCGCCCAAACGTCCGACACGTCACAGCCGAGCACATCCGCATAATAGCGTTTGGATCTCTCTAAATCCGAAACCAATCGGACCTGAACCGAAAAGTGAACTTTACTCAATGAACATCATCCTCCGAATGGTTGATTCTCCTTCGTGCGCTCAACCTCTTCCTGGATTGACCGCAAGGCCAATGGATGAGCTCGAAGGGTTGCCCTATGAAACTGGCAGATACAGCGCTTTCAGTCTATCACAAATTTTAACAATGATACATATGATTTCCTACTCCTTCCACATTCTCGTCACCTGCCGCAGGGTCTCTCCCTCCCACTCCGTCTTGTAAATATCCGGCATGGAAGTGGATTCCCAGAAGGCGTAATCGAACCGAGGGTCAAATTCGCCCAGCATCAACGTCATAATATCGCCGTGAGTCCCAATGACAATCCGCTTTCCGGCATGCTCATCCAGCAGTTTCCGGATCACCTGGGCTGCTCTATGCCGCGCCTTCAGGCTCGACTCTCCCCCCGGAAAAGCAAAAGCGGCATCGCCGTATACCTTTTGCTTCGCTTCTTGAAACGATAGGCGCCCGATCTGACCGATTTCCCGTTCCCTCAAATCTTCTTCTATGATGATTTCCCTGCCCGCGGAGTCGGCCGCATCCCGGATCGTTCGCACGGCTCGCTCGTAGGGACTGGAAATGTACAGGTCAATGCCTTCACCCAGCAGTCTGTCCTTGACCGCAAGCGCGTCTGCCAGCCCCTGACGGGACAGTCCCCGTGTTCGTTCCCTGCCTTCCTCATAAGGCGATTCGGCATGCCGGACAAAATACAGAATCGTGTTCCGCTTCAGGTGATGTACTGAATTAGCAGTCATGAACCAGCAACCTTTCCATTTTATTGGGTTAAAAAAGAAAAACACCCGTTTCAACTTCATCATACCAGCGATCCTGCCGCTGACATATCTGAAATTTTCACGGGTGCTTATATGATGATAATAACGGTTCAAGCTCTTCTCGCCAGCTCGTAAGGCAGACACAGCGGGACTCCCGTCCGGGGGTCGACGAGGATGTCGGCTTCAATAGCGAAGACCTCCCGCAGCACTTCCCGGGTCATGACTTCGCCGGGTGTTCCCTCCGCCACGACTGTGCCTGATTTGATCGCCACCATATGCTGCGCATACCGTGTGGCATGGTTCAGGTCGTGAACGACCATAACGATTGTGCGGCCCTCTTCCTCATTCAGCTTCTGCAGCAGCTGCAGCACTTCCAGCTGATGCGCCATATCCAGGAAGGTCGTAGGCTCGTCGAGGAACAGAATATCCGTCTGCTGAGCCAGCGCCATGGCAATCCATGCCCGTTGGCGCTGGCCGCCGGACAACTGGTCGATCGCCCGGTCCCTAAAGACCCCAAGCCCCGTAACGTTAATGGCCCACTCGATAACCTCACGGTCCTGCGTGCTGATGCTGCCAAATCCCCGCTGATGCGGCGAACGGCCGAAGCCGATCAGCTCGGTTACGGTCAGCCCATCCGGGGCCGTGGGGGTTTGCGGCAGGATCGCGAGCTGCTTCGCCACATCCTTGGTCGGCTGGCTGTGGATCGATTTGCCGTCGAGCAGCACCGCTCCGGAGGATGGCTTCATCAAGCGGGCCATCGTTTTGAGAATCGTCGATTTGCCGGAGCCGTTGGAGCCGACCAAAGCCGTAATTTTACCCGCCGGAATGCTCAGGTTCAAATTGTTGACAATGAGCGTATCGGCGTATCCGATGTTCAGCTGCTCGGTGCCGAGCCTCGACTGGAGCTGCGGTTTATCCTCCGTGGCGATCTCTTGCTCCGGCCAAGCCAATGTGTTTTGTACCATACCGTATCATCCTTTTTTAGGGATTGTATTTCGCGGCGGATTCGCCGCTCCGCATGCAGGGTGCCTTATGCTATGTTCAACCTTGTCGAATATACCGTATCGTCTAACGCATAATTGCCTTTGTTGACACATTATGCGTGGAAAAGTGCAAATTATGTGTATGTATACACACTTATTATGATAATGATTCTCAATTTCATTGTAAAGAGTTTTTTCCCTCTTCTCCGTCTTATCTCACGAAAAAAGGACAATGGAACTCATGGTCCCATTGTCCAAATACTGCTTCCGGCTTAATTACTCAAAATGTCCTTCAGCTGTTCCTGCTTTACGGCCGTGACCCGGGTCGTCTTCTTGTCAAAAGAGACGTTGACCTCCTCCACGAGCTCAACCTGCCCCTCCGCGAACGTTAGGGTGAGCGTGACCCTATAGGGTGTCTCGATGTACACCACGGTTAGCTCCAGCTGCAGATCTTCGGTCAATCGGGCCGAAATGACGGCTTCCTGCCGATGCATGGCCAGATCCTTCCGGAAGATGTCCTTGGTGCTTACCCTCTTCGTCAAATCAAAGGGAAGTTCGCGCCGGCTGCCATCGGCATAACGGATCCGAAGCTCGGACCGCTCATCCAGGCTGCACACCGTAATCTCGGCAACGCCGCCTGGCTCTGGAGCCTGGACACGGTATTGCCCTGCCCAATCATCCGGCATAGCGGACGAAGCAGAAGGTACCCGGTGCTCAGCGTATTCCTGCATTCGCGCGATCCGCTGCAGAAGCAGCGGGTACGCTTCGGAGCTGACTTGTTGCGATCGGTCTACCCGGTCCACAATATGCTCATAGATGAGGTCCAGCAGCTGCGGCAGCTGCTTTTTCATATGGCTCATACCGGAAGAGGCTGCAATGACAATGCCGTGCTTCGGAGCAACAAAGCAGAGCTGCCCGAACCCGCCGTTTCCCATATAACACCCCTGCCGGCACCGGAAAAATTGGTAGCCATATCCTTCCGAAAAATCGGCCCTCGTCTCATTGCGGCGGTTATCGCTCTGCTCCGCGGTGGCTAACCGGATGTATTCCGCCGATACGATTCTCCGGCCGCCATACACGCCCTCGTTCAGCAGCATCTGACCGAACTTCGCCACGCCGTCGATGGGGATGCTCAGCCCCATGCCGCCTGCGGTCACTCCCATCGGGCAGGTTTCCCAATCCACCGAGCCAATTCCAAGGGGCTCGAACAATCTCGGTTTTACATATTCGATGAGGCTCATGCCGGTCGCTCTTTCCAGAATGGCTGCAACCATGTAGGTCGCATGGGTGTTGTACACGTAATGGCTTCCCGGCGGATGCTCCGGCGCCAAGGATAAGAACGTTTGGGCCCAGTCTGGCCCGGATTCCATCACCCGGCCGTAAATGTTGTCATGATGTCCTGTATTCATCGAAAGCAGATGGTGGATGGTCATCTGGGATAAGTAGGGCGGGACGTTACCGGCAAGCTTATCGGGAAAATACGAAACGACCGGATCCGTCAGCCGGATATATCCTTCGTCCCTGGCAATTCCCGCGGCAATGGAAGTGAAGCTCTTGCTGAGCGAAAATAATAACGTGGGTGCCTCTTCCCGATACGGCTGACGGTTGAAACGGGCCGTAACTTTTCCATTCTGAAGCAGCATCAGACGGTTGACCTGAAGCTCCAGTTCCTCGATCCGTTCTAAGAACCGAAGTACATCGCCGGACGACAGGCCGTGGCTTTCCGGCTGTGCGGTTTCCAGTTCCAATCCCAATCGTACACCTCCCTTTATTAAAGTTCCTTAATGAAAAAGAGATTCAAATCATCATCCACCCGGACCATCTCGCCCGGCACGACCGGCTGGTTCTTATACACGATGCCGTTGCCATCGGGAATGTAACCTCTGCGGCAGTAAATGCGCTGTGCCTTACCGTAGTCCTTGAATAAGCCCACACCGATGCCGATCCGTTTGCCCTTGCGGCTTACGATCGATTCAAACTCCTCCAGGATCCGGTTGCCGATTCCTTGGCGCTGGAAGACGGGGAATACGTTCAGATCGTTCACTTCCGGAATGCCTTGCTCTTGGAAAGGGGGGTAGTCCGATTCGTATTTCAGGTGACATACCCCGGCGACCTGGTCATCTGCATAGGCGATGATCGTTTCACGGACACCCGCCGCGTTTTCAGCGAGACATTTGTCGTAGTACTCATCGGGGCGGAAGATGTCATGTTCGGTAAAAGCCTGCTTCCACTGCTGCTTTAATTCCTCTGAAGTGAGCAAAGTCAGCGTGATTTTCATTTACAGCACCTCCATATCGATTGTATTTTTGTTCCCACGTTTCGCGGCTCTCTTTTAAAAGTTAATGTTCACTTACTTTAGCATTGATGATTAAAGAGATTCGCGATTATAATATGTATAAATATACCACGGCTTGATGTAGAGAGGGGAACTGCCATGCGATCCGCTGAAGTCCATAATTACGACTTTGCCTTTAGGCAGGCCGCGATCGGCATGGCCCTTATCGCGCCTGACGGAGCATTCCTAAAGGTCAACCCCGCTTTATGCACCCTCCTCGGTTATACACCTGACCATTTCACTTTGCCGGATCTTCTTCCCGCAATTCAGGAACTGTCCCGCGACATCGTTAAGTGCGGGGAGTGGCTGCAGTCCATGAAACGGGATCAGCACCGGATCGATCAGCATTACTATCATCCTTCAGGACAACGGTTGTCCCTTGACATCCGCATCTCCTTGATTCGAAATGAGGCCGGGAAACCTGAGATTTACTTCACCCAATTCGAGAACAGGACCCAGATGATGCAAATGGAAACTAGGCTGCATTATACCGAAACCCATCTGCACGAGCGGGAAGATTCCTTCATGCAGCTGCTGGATGGCCTCCCCCTGTCCGTGCTGATTACGAACCACGGCCAGATTCAGTATGCCAATCCTGCCGGACTCAGGCTCATTCATGCAGACAGCCTGGAAGCCGTAATCGGCATGTCAACGGACGATTTGGTCGACGCCGCCGACCACGAAATTCTGGCCGAGCGCAAGCAGCGGCACTACAACAACAGGCCCATCGGCTCCGTGCGCTACCGCATCCGCTGTCTCAATGGACAGCTGAGGCATGTGGAAGGATTTTCACTAAAGATTACCTATCAAAAAAAGCGGTGCGTCATCGGGATCTTTAAAGATATCTCCGACCAGAAGCTTGAGGAAGACCGGCTCATGCAGTCCGAGAAGCTATCGACAGCAGGGCAGCTTGCCGCAGGCATCGCTCACGAAATCCGCAATCCGCTGACCGCCATTTTCGGCTTTTTGAAGCTCCTCCGCACCTCCAGCCAAAACAACGACCAGTACTTTGCGATCATGGAATCCGAGCTGAAGCGGATCGAATTTATCGTCAATGAGCTGCTGGTGCTGTCCAAACCCCAAGTTTCGCATGCGAGCAAGCCAATGGACATTTTGCCGCTGCTGGACCAGGTGATTACACTGATGAACGGCCAGGCTGCATTAAAAAATATCGAGATCGTTTCCGCCTTCTCCGAACCTTCCATCTGGATTGCCGGCGAGGCCAACCAGTTGAAACAGGTCTTCATCAACCTGCTCAAAAATGCGATGGAAGCCATGCCGCAAGGCGGCATCATCCGGATCCACGCTCTCTCCCGGAACAACGAGGCCTTCATCAGCGTTCAGGACGAAGGCTGCGGCATGACGGCGGAGCAGATCCAGGCGCTGGGCAAGCCCTTTTTCACGACCAAGGAATCAGGCACCGGTCTTGGGTTTATGATCACACACAACATCATCCATAATCATGGCGGGAACATATCGGTCCAGAGCGTGCCCCAGGAGGGCACCACGTTTACCGTGACGCTCCCCGTTATTTCCGAACCGGAGGCAGCCTCATCATAACAAGCCTAATCCGGTGATCAGCCGATAATTTTAAGTTTCACATCCTGGGACCAAAAAAAGGACGGTACTCCCGTGTTATGCTCCTATGTATTGGAGGAATACAGCAGAATGCCGTCCCTCCGGCTCCAGCCTGATTTGGCCCAAAAATAATTGCCGATCTCATTCTCCTCGATCACCATGATATGGCACTTGGCGATGCCCTCTTCCCGGAGCTTATCCAGCCCGGCTTTCGCCAGTTTTTGCCCGATGGCTCGGCCCCTGCAGGCCGGATCGACCGCAACGTGGTAGATATACCCCCTTCGGCCGTCATGGCCGCACAGAATGGTGCCGATCACCCGATCACCCTCGGTGGCGACAAAGCTCATGCCCGGGTTCCGAACCAGGTACCGGTGAATCGATTCTTTCGAATCGGCGTCGCTCAGCGCCATCCCTTCCGTTTTGCCCCACAGCTCCATGCATTGTTCGTAATCCTCAATCAACAGCTCTCGCAGTGTTTCCATGATGTTAGTTTCCTCCAGTTATTGATAAGAACAAACGTATATCGATGTATATTCAATGAAGCCAGACCGCATTTAGCGGGGCTTTTTCTTGCGATATATCGAAGCTCGAATCTCCGAAGCTTATTCTTTTCCTATATCTTAAGAACAAACGTATATCGATGTATATCAATGAAGCCAGACCGCATTTAGCGGGGCTTTTTCTTGCGATATATCGAAGCTCGATTCCCCGAAGCTTATTCTTTTCCTATATCTTAAGAACAACGTATATCGATGTATATTCAATGAAGCCAGCCGCGCCCGGACTATGTCCCGGCCTCCGCCCGCTCGACCGACTCCGGTCCGAGAATCTGTCTAAAGTGGTGCCGCATATGCTCCAGGTAATCGTTCACCAGCCAATCCAGCGTCGCTTCACCGCCGCCGGGAAGAATGCAGGTTTTGCCGTAATCCTCCGCGGTCAAACGCTCGAGAACATGGACAATTTGCCTGTTCAGCATAACCCACAGCGTAATGATATCCGTCTGGTTGTATTGCTCCTGATACCCGTGCAGGTCCACCCACCGGTCCTGATCGTATCCCTCAAGGGATACCGGATGCGCCGACTGTTTTATTTTGACAAAACGAAGATGGTTGTTCGCCGCCGAATCGCATAAGTGACCCACGATCTCCTGCTTTGACCACTTGGCGGGTCCTTGCTTGTGTCTGAACACCTCTTCGGGCAAAGCTTTCAGTTCGCTCTCAAAATATCCGACTAAACGGTTCAAGGTTTGACTATAACTATGATTCATCTCGCTTCTCCTCTCCATTGGCTGCACTGTATTCGATCAGCCAGCAATCGCGGTACTCTCCTTCATGCCATTCGCGTTTTTCCAGCAGTTTGATCTTGCGGAAGCCGCATTTTTCGTATACGCGCAGAGCCCTGGCGTTCCAGGTTTGCGGGTCCATGACAATTTTATCGGCTTGAAGCGTGTTGGTCAGATAAGAAACCATGCCTTGAATCAGCCTTGTGCCGATTCCCCGGTTCCAGCAGTCGGGCTCCCCAATAAACTGATCCATGCCGAAAATCCGCCCGTCCCCTTCGCCATAGCCATATACCTCGCGTTCCTCCGGATCGACCGGATAATATTGAATATATCCGATATCGCGGTCGTCCAGTTGAATGATGCAGGCTTCGATTTGATCATCTCGGTAAAAGTGCTCCTGCACCATGGCCATATCATGCGGACGGTCCCGGCCTTCATAATATTCGAGGACGCGCGGATCGCTGAGCCAACGGACCAAATGGTCCGCATCGCCCGCCTCCAGTTTCCTTACGCTGACCCCCTGCTTGCTCCAAAGAACCAAAATTGCGCCTCCTCCCTCATAACTCAAGCACGAAGCGTTTGAGCCTTTTTATATGAAAAGCTTAACGTTTTTGACCACGTAGTGGTACCCTGACATGACGGTCATCATCACGGCGATCACCATCAAGAAGGAATCGACGCGAAGGCTAGTCAGCCATTGAAAAGGATAGTTATTCAGCAGCACGGCCGTAATGGCGACGACCTGGGACACCATTTTCCACTTGCCGTACCGGTCTGCCGCCAGAGCGATCCCCTGAGCCGACGCCGCCATTCGCAAAGCTGTAATTATGAATTCACGGCCAATCATCACGAAGGCCATCCAGGCCGGAATCATCCCGGCTTCGACCATCATGATCAGCGCCACCGAAACAAGCAGCTTATCGGCAAGCGGGTCCAATAGCTTCCCGAGATTGGTAACCAGGTGGTATTTGCGGGCAATATACCCGTCCAGCTTGTCCGTAGCGGAAGCAAGAACAAATACGCCCACCGCCATATAGGTCCCGTACTGGTTCAGAAATTGAATGAACGCGTTGGAATCCGCCAGCCGTACGGGGTACTCTGCGAAAAAAACGATAAACACGGGGATCAGCATGATTCTGGCCAGCGTCAGCTTGTTCGCCGGGTTCATGCATCCTTCCTCTCAAAAAACGTGATCCGGTTACCGAAAGGATCGATCACGCTCACCTCCATATCCTCAAGCCCAGGGCGCGCATGCTTGTACTTCTTCGCTATCAGTTTGGCATGGAGGCTCTGGATGTCTTCGACTTCAACACGAATCGCCGAGCCGGGGGTGCAGTCGCCGTGATGCCCGCTCAAATGGATCTCGCAGTCCCCGCTGGACACCTGCATGTATAAGGGAAGATCGTCTTCATAGCGATGCTCCCAGTCCATCCGGAATTCCAGGAAATCCACGTAAAACTCCTTGGCCTTGTCCTCATCGAAAATCCGAAAGATCGGTGTGATCTTCTTCATCACTCATCCTCCTCTAAAAGTTAATCCAAACTTATGCCAGCCCGGCTATCGAACAGGCAATGCGGCAGCAAGCTGCATAGGCGCTGACAGTTGAGCGTACCGGCTCTCCACATAGGGATTGAACCAGACCGCATGGATGACCTTCATCCCTGCCTGATGCGCCCCATCCAGTTCTCCGGAGCCTCCGTCACCTACAAACACGCAATCCTCCGGGAGTATTTGCAGCCGTCGGCATGCAAGTTCATAGATAGCAGGGTCGGGCTTACAGCATTGTACCTCATATGAAAAAATAACGTCGTCAAAATACCCGGCCAGCGGGGAATCTTCCCAGCCCCGGACTTCCTCCTCCGAACAGTTGCTGATCAGTCCCAGCTTCCAGCCATGGGTACGGAGGTTTGCGAGCATTTCCAAAATGTCAGGGCGAACGGCTTCAAAAGGAATCCGCTTCTCCTGGATCCTTGCCTGGTAGAGCGACTGAACGGATTGTTCAACCGCATCCAGGCCCCTGCTTCGGCAAATATCCCGGATGACATCCGGAAAACTTGCCAGCTCCCCGCGCATCCGCCGCTCCACCCGGCTTCTCCATTCCAGCTTGAACTCTTCCTGGCTCAGGCCAAGCAGACCCGGGTAATCGTAGCGGCGCCCCGATATCCGCCGGCCATCCGCAAATTCGGTGATCAAGGTCTCGAACAAATCGAACAAAACGGCTTTCGTGCCCAAGCAGCATCCTCCTTATCGGTATTCGGGATTCTGGATTCCGGTTATATCGTAGCCACGCCCGCTTCCCCCAAATATACGGTTGGAATGACCGTCTCCACCACATGCCCTTCCACGGCTTGCACCTCGTAGGCTTTGGCCTCAGGACGAGAGCTTACCGCCCGGTGAAAAACACCATCTACATAATGCAGTGCCGCCCCGTCATCTGCGGCTATTCCCCCACCGATTTGTCCGCTTTGGATCAGCCGGTGATAACTGGGCCTTCGGTCCGCTTCCCCGTCATAATAGGGACAGTGGCTTCCTGAAAGCAGGCCGAGGCCCTCCAGCCGGGTCAGATCGCCTGGGATGGAATCCGTCACGCCTTCCTCAAACCAGCAAATGGAACCGGCGCTTAGCCCGGATAAAATCACCCCATTTTCCCAGGCCGTCTTTAAGTATCGATCCACACTCCGTTCCTTCCATACCGCAAGCATCGATTTCGTATTGCCGCCCCCGACATAAATGATATCTTTGTCCAGAACAAAATCCTCCAGATCGACGGTTGGGGGTTGGACCAGGGAAAGATGAGAGGGAGTGCATTCCAGACGCTGAAATGCATCATAAAAACGATCAATATACCCTTGCGCGTCACTGCTCGCCGTTGGTACAAAGCAAATCTTGGGGCGGCCGGTGCCTGCCTGTCGAAGAATGTACAGATCCAGCAAGGGGTTATCCGGTTCCATTGAGAATCCTCCGCCACCCATAGCGATAATTTGTTTGATGCTGATGCCCTCCTTTCCGTAACGTGTCATCAATTCCAAGTAAAACTGCCGCAAGCGATGTTAATTTACCTATTCGACGGAAAAACACCATACCCTTTCTTTGCAGGGTACTTGCTAAAAATGGATCGATATGGTAGCCTGTTAGTAATTTACGAAGAACGGAGGGTTACGTGTGGTAGATCAGTTTATCCGGGTTCGCACGTTTTGCAACTAACATATTGCAAAATTCTCTGCTTGTACGCGGAGGACTCAGGATTGGTCTGCCATTTTTTAAAGGTAACCCAGGTTTTATAACGACTATGGCTGAAGCATCGTCTGCAGGAACACGCATGATCATGTCCAGCCTGCCTTTAAAAATTCATCTCACATGAACGCATTGCGGGATCGTACCCTCAAGGGATAGGAATGATAGTCTCTACCTGCCCTTGGGCCTCTTCCGGCTTTCATGTAAGACCTCATATCCTGCGGCCGAAGGAACGGTTGTTCCTTGGACCGGGCGGTCCTTTCGCGAAACGCTGACACAGGCAGACAGCCTGTGTTTTTTTGTGCTTATTTTTAAGTAAACGATGATTCTGGCAAGGAGGGTTACGTGTGGTAGATCAGTTTATCCGGGTTCGCATGGTGTACAGCTGCTAAGAAAAAAAGCCGTTGGCTTTGCTGTGTACAGAGAAACTCAGGATAGGTCTGCCCTTTTGCCAGGTAACCTCCTTTTTGCTCAGGACAAAATGTCGCTTGGTCAATGCATAATGTGCCGCCACCCGCCGCTTCAATGCCGGGCCTATATGCCGATGAACTGCTCTTTCATGCAGTACGTCCAGCCCGCGCGGGTGCCTTTCATTCGGTGAAATCGGCCGGATCCCGCGGCGTTATCCTGAGTCTCTCCACTTCACAGCACAGCCGATGGGCAAGAAACCATCGCTGGATTACGGAGGGATTCATGGATGCATAAACATCGACAACGTCATATAAAGACGCACTTGAACATAGAGAAACCCGCAGCAAAAGGACAGCACCTGCTGCACTACGAGCCGGTCATTCACGACATGATCGGAATGGCCGGTGTCACAAACGCCGACACGGTGCTCGATCTGGGCGCCGGGCGGGGAGCCATCACGTTCCCGCTTGCGAAGAAGGCAGGCAGAGTGCTGGCCATTGAGAACGATGCCGCATTCGCCGCCGCCCTTCGGCAAAAGGCGGTTCCCGGCTCCAATGTGGCCGTTATTGAAAGGGACATTTGCGAGGCTTACCTTCCGAAGGAGCCGTTTCATGTTGTAGCCAACATTCCATTTTTTATGACGACATTCATTCTCGAGAAGCTGCTCGACCCGCCGGGTTCTGCGTTCCAGGGGGCGGTGCTGATCGTGCAGCACGGAGCAGCCAAGGGATTTACGGCAAGGCAGATTCGCAGCCCGCGTCTGCTCAAGTGGCGGATGTGGTTTGACTTCGAACTGGTGAAGGTTGTGCCCCGGCGGCATTTTTCACCCCCACCTCAGGTGGACGCAGCCGTACTCCGTATTCGGAGACGGAAAACGCCTTGGCTTCAGACGCAGCATCATCATGCATTCGGCGGATTGGCCGAATACGCGCTGAACGAGCCGGCACTGCCGGTGTGCGAGGCACTGGCCGGGATTTTTACACTGGTGCAAATCAGGCACCTGCTGCAGCACATCCGGGTAGAACGGAATACGCCGGTATGCATGCTGCGCGAGAGGGATTGGGCAGCCGTATTTGATACGATGCGGGAGAAGGTCCCCTCTTATCGCTGGCCGAAAGCAACAACAAAGAAAAGGAGCGCCAGGTAGGCGTGAATTGAAATCTAAGGAGGAAACACAAATGACAGAACAACTCATTAAAGTAGATGGTATTGAACTGTGCACCGAAAGCTTTGGACGAAAGGAAGATCCGGCAATCCTGCTCATTATGGGCGCCACCGCCTCGATGATCTGGTGGGAGGATGAATTTTGCCAGCGCCTTGCTGACGCGGGGCGGTTTGTCATCCGTTACGACAACCGCGACGTCGGCCAATCGATGAACGATGAGCCCGGTAACCCGCAGTACGGTTTAGAGGACATGGCCGATGACGCTATCCGCGTGCTGGACGCCTACGGAATTAGCCGGGCCCATGTGGCAGGGATGTCGCTCGGCGGCCTGCTGACGCTGATGGCTACGGTCAAGTATCCCGAGCGGGTGCTGAGCAATACGCTGATCATGACCTCTTCGTTCCGTGACCCGAGTCTGCCGGAAATGGAAGAAAAGGTCGCTGCCTTTTTCGCTTCGGCCGATCAGGTCAATTGGGAGAACGAGCAGGCGATCCTGGACTTTAGCGTTCAAAAATGGAACCTGCTCCGCGGGTCAAAGCACGCTCCGGACGAGGATAAAGTCCGCCGGCTGGCCGCACGGGAGCTGCATCGGACCCGCAATTGGGCGGCGAGCATGTTCAATCATGGCCTGCTGGCCGGCGGAGAGGATCTGATTGCCGGGGTACCGGACATCCGGGTACCGGCCCTTGTCATCCATGGCACGGAGGATCCGATCATCCCTTATGCCCACGGTGAGTCGTTGGCCCGGGAGATCCCGGGCGCCCGGCTGCTGACCCTGGAAGGGACCGGCCATGAGCTGCATGAGGACGATTGGGATGCCATTCTGGATGCGATTATTCGGCATACCGATGGCGTCCAGAAGAGCGAATCGAGATCAGTTAAGTAATTAGCAAAACAGCGGGCAGGGATGAGTCCCTGCCCGCTGTCTGTATGTAACCCTACGGTTGATGAATCCGATGCTTCAAGTCAGCGCTGCCGTCAATCACTGACATGATGTCTGTCTTCAGCTCAACCGGATATACCGACAAGCCCTGTAATTCCTCAATTGTAAACCATTTGAAGATCAGTCTGCCGCCATCCTCAATGCCTGGGAACTCGCCCTCCCGATCCAGAATTTCATGGCCCTCGGGAAAAGAAAACGTGTAATAAAATCCGGTTTCATGGTATTTCATTCGATCGTATTCGAAAAAATCCTCATTGACATACAACAGCTTGTCTATCTGTATATCGATGCCCAGCTCTTCTCGGATCTCCCGGATGAGAGCCTGGTCCGTCGATTCCTGAAACTCTACCCGCCCGCCGGGCAGATTCCAGAAATCGTCTTGCAGCGTCGTGTGCAGCAATATCCGATCGCGGTGAACGGCGATTCCCGCAACCCGAAAATTAAATTTGTTCTGCCCTTCTGTAAAGGTAATCACCGGATCACCCAGCTTCCATTCCGCAGCAGCGGCTCGATCGTGCCGTCCTCATGCTCCGCATCAATGCTCAGTTCCGCCGAACCGACCATAAAATCTTCATGCTGCATGCTGACGTTGGCTCCGCGGGCAAGCAGCTCCTCATCGCTGAGTCCCGCCCCGCCCTGCAAATTAGTCGGATACGCACTCCCGAGCGCAAAATGGCAGGACGCATTTTCGTCGATGCCCACGTTATAGAAAACCCGGTTCAGACGGGAGATCGGCGAATCATGCGGTACGATCGCGATCTCCCCCAAATATCGCGTTCCCTCATCGGCATCCAAAAACTGCTTCAACGCCTCATATCCGGTCTCCGCCGTAAAATCCACCACACGTCCCTCACGAAACGTCAGAGTGAAGCGGTCCACCAGCTGCCCGTTCAGCACAAACGGCCGGGTGCTCGATACCGTTCCGTTTGTCCCGGCACGGTGCGGCATCGTATACACTTCCTCGGTCGGCATATTCGCCACGAACGGAATCCCGCTCTGATTAACCTGGCCGCCGCCAAGCCAGATATGGCCGGGAGCGAGTTCGACCGTCAGATCCGTTCCGGGTGCCTTGTAATGCAGCCTGCGGTACTGCTTCGCGTTCAGCTTATCGGTGACGGCTCGTAAATGCTGCGTATGCCTCCGCCAGGCAGCCACCGGATCCTCTTCATCGATATGGTTCATGCGGAAAATCGATTCCCATAATGCGTTCACCCGCTCTTCCTGCGGGCGGTCGGCAAACACTTGATCCGCCCACGCCTGGCTCGGCACGTTGACGATGCACCAGCTGATCCGATTGGTGCGCACGTATCCGAGATAGTTCCGACGAGCGGCGGCGGCGGCTTTCCGGGAAGCCGATATTTTCGCCGGATCCACGCCCTCATACAAATTCGGATTCTCCCCGTCCAGCAGGAGAACCGCTCCCCCGGACTCCGCAATGCTCTCCATCATGTGCGCCGTCCAAGGGGGATAGAACGCAAACGATTCCGGCCCCGCCAGGTCATAGCGCATGCGCTCTACCGTTTCATCACGCCAGTTCAACTGTACATACTTGGCCCCTGCCTGGTAGGCTTTAGCCGTAACCAGCCGCGCAAAATCAGCCGACTCTATAGGCGACTCCACATAGAGCACTTGATCCGGCTGCACATTCACGCCCACTTGGACGAGCAGTTCCGCATATTTTTCCATTTGCTTCTGAAACTCCGTCAATAACATCCCCTGCCTTATCTATTTATATATTGTATGATCTTCATAACGAGCCGATTAGCCGGGTGACCAGAGGATACGCATAAATGATCCCGATGCAGGCTAGCAAAATCCAGCTGAGAATCCGCGGATTCTTGGCACGGTATAGTCTCACGGTACCAAATATACCCGCCACGAGCAATGCCAAACCGGCGATGACCGGCAGATGATACCGGGTCGAACCTGGCGCTGAACTCCCTATCCATGGATCCAAACCTAAGCTTGAAAAAATCATGTCCCCCACGGATACATCCTGATGATTTTGCACCAAAAGGACCAGCGCGGCCAGAATCATCAGGAAATAGGGTATGCCCTTTTTCACGAGTAATCACCTCCCTCGCAATCTGCTCCGCTTCACTAATTCCTTTCCAGCATCCAATCCAAATGTTTCTTACTATGGCTCCATATCCAATGGATCCCCGTCTGGATCTGGGGCAGCAGCCCATTCAGGGTTCGGTGCGCAAGCACGAAGTCCTCCTTCGTAATAGCCGAACTGCGAAGCGCTTCGCTCAACTCGTCTTCATCTTTGATCACATCGCTGCCGTCAGGAAAGACGACCAAGTCCAGATACAAGTCATCCCAGTAAGGAATGCCCTCCCCGCTCAGGCCGTTCCGTTTCGTCATATCTACGTACCACTGGATGATCTCTCGCTCCGCATTAAACATAGTGGTGACCGCGTAGTGCTCTCCTTCCGGAAAGTGCTGCATCCAAACATATCCCTGATCAGCCAGGCACAAGTCCCGGTTCTGCATCTGTACCACAAGAGGCTCGCTGATTTGATGAATCGAGATGAGTGTCACATGCCCGTTAAATTCTTCGGATCGGAGCGGCCTGCAGGCAAAGTCTCTTTCCAGCACCCGCCGCCAATCCTGCCGGTCGGCATATTTTCGCTTCACTTGCTCCCCTCCTAAGCTCTCCGCTTCTGCATAACTTTGGCCGCCCACGCAAAGCATGCGACAGCGACGATACCAATTCCAGTGTACAACCACCATATCGTTCGCATCTCCGGCCCTCCGGAATAAGCACCCTGCTGAATCGCCAAAATGTACGTATCTTCGCCCGTTCGAACTGCGATAGCCTCTTGGCGGCTCCGCCCCTCAATGGCGTAGTAACCTGTTCCTTTGGGATACATATTGGAGAAATTCCCCCGATACGTTCCTTCCCGGTCCGAATACTTCGTGACTTTGCCGATTTTTTGGCCGACGTCCTCGGGCTGAACGGCTTGTGTTGTGACCTGGTAGATATGGCCGGAGTAAACGACAAATGGATAGGCCCAGCTTGCCGAGGCAATAGATAGCGGTAAAAGTAGGATGAAACCAAGGAATAGAGGCAGCACTCTTTTCAAATGACATTCCTCCTCCGAAAAAATAGCCATCAGCAAAAACGCTAGTCCGTGACTTTTTACACGACAACCGTCAGCTTATGCCTGAACCCATGTTCCCCGGGTATAGCCCAGCTTCAGACCTGCCCGCTCCATGTTGCGGTGGCTGGTCGAGGCATAGGCCGCCTGGCCGACCACGATCCGGCAGCCGCTTTGATGCGCTTCGGTGATCCTTTTTTCCAATAGCGCCTGCTGAACCCCCTGGTTGCGGTATTCCGCAAGTGTAGTGGCAAACGTCAGCGAAGCCTTGTCATCCTGGATATACATCACGCCTACACCGGCCGGCTTGCCGTTGACCCACGCAGCAAAGAACTTCCATCCATCCCTGTCATAAAGAACGATGTTGTTGTCGGCGATGTGATGTTTGCCGGATATCGGCAGACCGGTGCCCAGACAGTGAATTTCGGCATACAAGTCCATTTCGTCCGCGGTGAGTTCCCGGATCGTAATAGGCTCTCTTCCTGTCTCACAAGAGCGCGGTTCGCCGTATAAAGTCGCATGATACCCGGTCTGGTAATAGCCCTGATCAAAGAGAGCCTTCATCAGCTTGGGATGAGTTTTGGAAGGAACCACCTCAAATTGGCATCGGCCCTGCCGCTTCCGATAAAATTCCAGAATTTCATCCAGGCGCTCAGCCTCTTGCTCTCCAATCCCCTTCACCGTATTAAACTGCGGCCATGGCATCGCTTGACTATAGAACGCGGCAGCACCGCCAAAAGTTTGAATGTCGATCCCCATCGGATTGCCGGGCCGCTCCTGAATCGCCTTCATCCGGTCGATCATGTAATCGATTTCGGATTGCTCCATTATATCGGCCAGTTCTTTGCTTATGTACATATTATGACGTCCTTTCGGGCTTGATCGTCGTTGATTGATCCCTATTTATTCTCGCGGCAAAAGCGGCGATCTGGGCGGCATGATGGCGATGGTGCCAGATGAACCTTTGCAGGGCCGTGTCCAGTGTGATCGTTCCGAGCACCTCGGTTCGCATCGTTCTGCGAAAGTCCATCGGAGTCAGGTTTAGCAGCAGTCTATAAAAGCGTTGATGCAAAAGCTCCACCAGCGACACTGAATGCTCGATGATCAGATCCATATAATCCGGCAGCTCGGCCCACAGGTCTTCCCGGTATGAGCTTGCCAGAGGCTCCTGCTCGGTCAGGGCTCTTTTAAAACGAATATACGCATTCATATCATTATCCGCCAAATGATGAACGATCTGCCGGACCGTCCAGCCTTCAGGGCGGTAAGGAACATCGAGCTGCTCCTGCTGAAAATGGTTTAGAACGCTTTGCAGCTTGCCGCTCAATTCCGGAATTTGCCCGATCCAATCTTCGCGCTGCTGAGAGGAGGGGACGATCACGGGCTCAAAAGAACCTATCGGAAAACGCAAAGCATCAAGCGCGCTCATCGTTCTTTTCCCCTTTTGTCACCTTCGCTGCCTCGTGACTCTTGTGCATGACGACCTGCCGGGTCGGCTTATAGCCGGTCTGTTGATAAAAATCCACCAGGCCGCTCTCGCAAAATAAGCTGACCACGTGGATATTTTTCAGTTCTGCGGTGATCCGGTCGACGATCTCCCGTCCCAAGCCCCGGTTTCTGTAATCCGCATGCACGCCCATATCCTCGATATAGGCACGGAACAAGCCGTCCGAAACCGCTCTCACAAACCCGACCAGCCTGTCCTCGTCCCAGGCGCCGACAGCAATGGATGAGCCGAGCATGGATTCGATATCGGCCAACGTTCTTTCCGGCCACCAGCCCAGGTGATCATACAGCTGTTTCACTTGAGCGGCGGGGATATTTTTCTCCTGATACGTCCTTACAGTGATTGGCCTCATAATTTCAGCTCCTTAATATGGAAACTTTCTTTTGCATTAAATCCTCAAAAACAGGCTGCTGAACGGAACTGATCGGCAGCTGTTCGATTTCATCCATGGACTTGAATTCAAGCTGAAGCGACTCCTGCTGAATGTCCTGAAAAAGAAGTGCCCTTCCGTTATCGGAAAGGCTTCCCTGCAAGCTTGCTTCCGCCTTGAAGATGAACATGACAAACACAACCTCGTTCCCGTCAGGGTAGGTGTACTGCATTCTCGGCCCGCTATAGACTCCCATCAGTTCATGTTTCAGGACGACCAGTCCGGTCTCTTCCATCACTTCCCGCCGCATCGTCTCCTCAATCGTTTCTCCGGGCTCCATCGCACCTCCGGGCAATCCCCAATCCCCATAATCGGACCTGCGCTGCATGAGGATGCGGCCGGCTTGATCCTGAATAACAGCGCCGCCTGTCACGATAATGCGCATAGCTGCTTCCTCCCTCCTGATGCAAAATCAACTTTTTGCCCACGCCCGCGCTTTTTCTAATAGCTCAGCAATCGTTCCAGACTTTTCATCCGAGTATTTCAGCAGCGTGTTGATGCCGCTGGCCAGCGTGTTCCGTTTGGCCTGTGCATAGGCAATCGCTTGTTCCGGATGGGTACGCAAATAATCCCTGAACAGCAGGTTATCCCGCCAAATGGCGGAGTCCCACTCGGTAATTTGCAGATTGATCTTCTGCCCGGCACGTTTACGGTAATGAATCCGCCCCGGCACTCCCGCCACACCCATGCCCTCATACTGCATGGAAACCAATTGCCGGTCTGTCTGCTCGTCAATATGAAGCTCCTTTAGGCCGATCATGATATCGATAATCGGTTTGGCTGTCATTCCCTCGATAGACGTGCTACCGATATGAGCAAACTCCACCGCTTGTTCCGCAAACACAGGCTCCAGCTTCCTTTTCTCTTGCTCGTAGATGTCCTTCCATTCATCCCGATAAGATGACAGCTCAATGATTTCATCAATACCCATCAGTTCCCTCCGATCCGATCATTGCTCCTTTTTGGGACAGCTCCTTATTTAGAAAAATCCAGTCCCATGTCGGCCATTGCCCGCCGAAGCTGTTCTGCCGCTGTGGGGCCGATGCCGTGAAGCTGCTTCAGCTCCGATTCGGTGAGTTTCGCGACTTCTTCTAGCCGGGTAATACCCGCATTCCGGAGCGCGCGTACCGCCGGCTGGGCCAGCTTAGGCAAATCGCTTTCAGTCAGATCCTGCTTATCCTTTGGCATGGCTTATAAACCTCCATAAATAGATGGATAATACTTCCCAATCACGTTTTCATCCCAAATCTGTGCCTCAATGTATCGCTCTGGCCCCCGGTCCCCGTGCTTGTTCCATTCCTGCGGGAGCCCGTACCTTGTGATGACTTCCCGAATTTCATCCTTCGTGTACACCTGCTGGCGGTAGGGCTTGCCATCTTCGTAGCGCATTGTCGGAAACAGATCGCCGTACGTAAAACTGATCGAACGATCATCGAATTCGTCCCAATCGATTTGAACCACATTTGGTTCCGTATACCAAGAACACAGCCAATTGCACGGTCCGAGGGTCATATAATGCGGATACAGATTTGCGGGCTGGCCGCCTTTGGCTATAAACGCCTCTCTGGCCCGGCTCTCCAATATAAGCCTCGTTTCCATATAATCGCCTGCTCTCTGACTGGCAAACGTCTTCCCTTCCTGCACGATCTGCCTCAAAATTTCACGGGCTTCTTCCAGAGGCAGACTCGACAGATTTCGAAAAGGCCCCTGTGCTGCCTCATAGTAGTGATACAAAACCAGCGTCATGGCCATCGTCCCTTTCGGCAGCTTGGTTACACTTAGCCCCACTCAAAAAATAAAGCATCAGAACATACCGATGATGTCTGACGCTTTACGTTTTATTCCATTTTAGTCAAAAGGAACAACCTTCTCAACGAAAACCGTTGTTTTCGTTGTAAAAGGAGTCCTCTTCAGAGAAGGCGCTTTGAAACACAGTGATCCGTCATTGGAAAATTGAATTAAAACCCAGCCACTCCTCGTTGATTTTCTTCGCATAACGATACACATTAAAATCGCTGTACTCCACATAAAATCCGTCACGGATCAAATGGTAGTCTTCCGGATTTATTCCAAAGGAAAACGAAATCCGGGGGCCTTCTCCACATTGCCCAACGGGGATTTCATGTCCGTTCATGTCGGTTAACCTCAGGTGTGGGCCTTGTAGAGAGACGGAACCGTCCGGATTTAACTTCCCGTTATACATAAATTCACCCGAACGATGTTCCCACCCGGGGAACGCCTCAAAGCTGAAATAAATGTCATTGCCTCGATTCCACACATTGTCCAGCAGGATACGCGTATGATTCAGGTCAAGGACTTCGACTTTTAAATCTTTCCGTTCGTCCTGCCCGAATGCAATCCATTCCGGTTTGACGAAAATTTTGACGGGGACCTGTTCCTTTACGAGATCCACGGCATATCCCTTATGGCGGAATACATGGTCCATAATGCCTTCATCTGTATAGTTCAATGCATAGATCCGGTATCCGACCAAAATGACGATGATCACCGCAATGATCATTACTGTCCGTTTTCTTTCTGTGCTCATTTTGAGGACTCTTTTCAGCCACCCATGAAAATAATAGTATATAACGCGCTCCACCGCCCTACCCGATCAGCTTATCCACCGTTTCGCGGTCCAGCTTCTTGATCACCGCCGTCAGCAGGTCGGCGGCCTGGTTGAAATCGGATTTGGACATCACGGAATTATGGCTGTGAATATAACGCGTGGCAAATCCCACGGACAGCGTCGGGCAGCCGATGCCGCTCGTATGAATCCGGCCGCCGTCGGTCGTGCCGCCGGTGATGGCGTCAAACTGCACGGAAATGCCCGACTCCTCCGCCGTGTCGATTACAAGGTCCCGCAGGGCGGTATTCGGAATCATCGAAGCATCAAAAATGAGCACCAGCGGTCCGCCGCCCATATTGCATTTCATCGGGTTCGACTCGCTGCCCGGCGTGTCATGCGCGATACCGACGTCCAGCGCAAAGGCCACGTCCGGCTGGATGAGGTTGGCGGCCGTTCCCGCACCGCGGAGACCTACTTCCTCCTGCACTGTCGCTCCCGCATAAATGACGTTCGGATGCTGTTCATTCTGCAGACGGGACAGGATTTCGACCGCCAGCGAGCAGCCGGAGCGGTTGTCGAGCGCTTTACCCGCCCACAGCTCGCCATCGCGCATCGTAAAGAAATCGCTCACGGGTACGACCCAGTCGCCGGGGCGAACCCCCATCTCCTTGGCATCCGCTTCATCTTTGGCCCCGATATCGATGTACAGGTCCTTCAGCTTCATGACCTTGGTCCGCTCCTCGGCCTCCAGCACATGGGGCGGCTTGGAACCGATGATGCCGATGTATTCGCCTTTGCGCGTCTTTACTTTCACCCGGTGGGACAGAACGTTATGCGCCCACCAGCCGCCCAGCTGGTTAAAACGCAGAAATCCCTTCGGCGTAATCTGGGTGACCATAAACCCGATCTCGTCCAGATGGCCGGCAAGCATGACTTTAGGTCCCCCGGCAAGGCCGGTTTTCACCCCAAACACGCTGCCGAGCCGGTCCATAACCAGCTCCTCGCTGAGCGGTTCGAGATAGCTTTTCATTTGGGCGCGGACGGCGCCTTCGTGTCCGGGCACACCGTCGCACTCGGTCAATACCTTCATTCGCTGCGTCATTTCATCCATCATGGTTATTCAACCTCCAAATCTGCGTTTTAAAAAGTATAGAATCCGGACGAACTTATCCATGTTTCTTCGTATATTGCTTCGCCCTCACCAGCCAATTACCTCCCTAGGCGTGGGAAATTGCTTTTTGGGCATTCCCTTTGCACTCTCCGGCTCGAGCCTACGCGTCTACGATGACTGTTCATACACTTCCACGCTTACTGGATGACACCCGTTTTTCTTTTCAAAACAAGAGAGGTACAATATTTCTAGACTTATCTTCGCAAAGAAAGGACGCACTCCCTATGATCATTACACCCAGAACACGCGGTTTCATCTGCACGACGGCGCATCCGGAGGGCTGCGCCAAGCAGGTGCAGGAGCAGATCGATTACATACAGCAGCAGCCTAAATTGAACGGGCCGAAACGGGTCTTGGTTATCGGAGCCTCCACAGGGTACGGCCTTTCTGCCCGGATTACCGCCGCTTTTGGGGCGGGAGCCGCCACCATCGGCGTCTTCCGTCCCAGCTCCGCCCGGGATAAACGGACCGCATCGGCGGGCTGGTACAATTCGGCGGCTTTTGAGCGGCGGGCCGCTGAAGCCGGCTTGACATCCGTCAGCATTACAGGCGATGCCTTTGCGGATGAGACGAAGGACCGCGTCATGGACACGATTGCCAATGAGTTCGGCCAAGTGGACCTCGTCGTGTACAGCGTAGCTTCGTCCCGACGTACCGACCCGGACAGCGGCAAGACGTATAACTCGGTTTTGAAGCCGATCGGAGCGCCCTTCACCGGCAAGGCTGTGAACTTTCATAATGGCGAAGTGACTGACGAAGTCACGACCGAGCCGGCGGAAGGTGACGACATCGACCAAACGATCGCCGTGATGGGTGGAGCCGATTGGCAGCGCTGGATCGACCGGCTTCGGCAGGCGAACCTCCTGGCCGACGGAGCGATGACCATTGCCTACTCCTATATCGGCTCGGAGCTTACCCGGGCCATCTACCGGGAAGGCACCATCGGTAAAGCCAAGGAGGATCTGGAGGCAACCGCGCAGCGGCTGACCCGTAAGCTGTCCGCTTTAGGCGGAAAAGCTTTCGTCGTCGTCAGCAAAGCCCTGGTCACCCAGTCCGCTGCTGCCGTTCCGGTCTTCCCTCTGTACATCGCCGCGCTCTACAAAGTGATGAAGGAAAAGGGCATCCACGAAAATACGATCCAGCAGTCGTACCGGCTGTTCGCCGACAAGCTGTACCACGAGGGTGGAACACCTGTAGACGAGGCGGGCCGAATCCGCATCGACGATTGGGAACTGCGTCCGGATGTCCAGCAGGAAGTGGCCCGGATCTGGGATCAGGTCACAACGAATAATGTATATGAGCTGACGGATCTGAAAGAGTACCGTCGCGAGTTTTTCCAGCTGTTCGGATTTGAAACGGACGGCATCGACTACCGCAAGGACACGAATCCGGACGTATCCCTTTTAAACGCAAGGTAAGAAAAAAAGGCAGCCGGTGAATCCGGCTGCTTTTGGTTTTTTATACGCTATCCTTTTTTGTTGCTCTCCAGGTATGTTCTGCAAAGCTAGACACTACTTTAAATTGATGCCTCTCATACAGCCTTTTGGCACCCTGATTGGTTTTGGCGATGCGCAAATAGATTTTTGGGATCTGCTTACCCATCATATGCCGGATGCAATGAGTAAGGATGGCACTGCCATATCCACGGTTTTGCTGATCCGGTGCTACAACGATGTCCTGAATATACTCACCAGAAATAATATAAGCTCCAATCAGAGTTCCCTCTTTCCAAAACGAACGAAACTCATCATTTCGGACCTTATCCTCCAACCTCTTATGAAACAAACTTATATTCATGCGGTGTTCGTCCAGTGGCCAGCCGTTTTCTGCATTCAATGCGGCGTATGCCCTGTCAAATAAGTCGGCCAAAGGAGTCAACATACTCGCTTCATATGTATTTACGATGAGATCCGTATGGGATAGATCCGGTTCATGAGGCCCGTCATAATACAAATGATAGCCCTCCATATCCGTTTGAAAACCCAACTGGCGGACGAAATGAATCGCCCGTACGTTCTCTCCGTATAAATTGAAACACAGCTCCTTGGTGCCAGTCTGCTGAAGGTAGGGAGTCATGGTATTCGCAATGAGATCAAGGAGGGCATCAGAATCAGCTTCCTGTATGAATGAACAATATGCAATAACAGATTGATCATCCTCGGCGATACAAAAAACACCATGTTCCCGCTCTGTTGCTTTATGATAGATAACATCAAGCTTTTCATTCCGGACAGCCAGCTCCACATAATCCCTTGCTTGTGGCGAGATATAGGCGATCAGCCCGAGAATATCATCTATTGTTTCTGTATCCACATGTTCTGCCACCTTTTTCACCGAATAATCTAAATATCAGGATATCTGCCCATCCCTAAACTGGGATCTCCGATCCTCCCGAAGGTATGTCGTATATTTTTCATTCATCACTCATCGTCTTACGAATCAGCTCGTCGATCCAGCGGATCTCCCCTACAACCCGCGATATCGTTTGCTGAAGAACCTCATTCAGGAACATGTCGTGAGCCACGCTTCCTTCCTGGCGCTGCTGAATGCCAGCCAAGAGGGATTCGAGGTCCTTTTTGCGCATATCCAGAATCCTCAGCCGATTCTCACGGGAAATACGGTCAAACAGGGATACCCGGATCATGAACTCAATTTCATGCTTGGCGTCCTTTTCGGTAAAAGCGTTGATCAGCTCGGCGATTTTTGCCCTGCCTACATCGGTAATTTCGTACACGTACTGGCTGGGCCGGCCTTCCTGCTCATTACGCTTTCGGATAATGGCCCCTTCCGACGTAAATCGGCGCAGCGCCGGGTACAGCAGGTTATGATTCACATCCATCAAATAGCCGAGGTCTTTTTGGATCTCTTTTTTGATTTCGTACCCGTGTTTGGGGGATTTTTCAATCTGGATTAAAATGAGTAAGTCGATATACATAGATCCTGCCCTCTCGTCTGATTTGACTGCTGTCCGGGTTTATGTATTTAATAGCATACCAATTCGGATATCGTTCTTCAACGAATTCCGACAAACTCCGCATTTCCTACTGCACCCAAAGTCATGGGGCGTTGGGCAGTGGCTCCCCTTCGGCCAATATGTTAAATTAACATATGATATTTTAAGCATGAAGTCACCTACTATTCTTCAACACGGGAGGGAATGGAATGCAAGAAATCATTGCTTTAGCGGATATCACCCAGTTCCGATCACGATCCGAAGAATTCAATCCGTACGATTGGTACCGGGACAAGCTGCAGAACGAGCCGATCAGTTACAATGAAGCCACAAATACCTGGAACGTATTCCGCTACGACGATGTCAAACGAGTGCTCAGCGACTATGAGTATTTCTCCAGCGTGAGAACGCGGACGACGATCAGCGTCGGCGCCGACAATGACGAAGGCCGGGGAAACGACAAAATCAACACGATCAATGCCGATCCGCCGGAGCACCGGAAACGCCGTTCCCTGCTGTCCGCCGCTTTTACGCCGCGAAGCCTGAAGCTGTGGGAGCCGCGGATTCACGAAGTCGTCCGTCAACTGCTAGATGAGATGGGAGATGCTCCGGTCATCGACGTGGTCAAGGATTTTACCGGCGCATTGCCCGTCATTGTGATGGCGGATCTGCTCGGGGTGCCCTCCAAAGACCGCCTGCTGTTCAAAGAGTGGGTAGACACCTTGTTTCTTCCGTATAACAAAGACAAGGCAGCCGAAATCGGCGAATTGAAGCGCAAGGCTGCCACAGAGTACTATACTTACCTTTTTCCTTATATTGTTCAGAAAAGATCCCAGCTCGGCGATGACATTATTTCCGATCTGATCCAGGCCGATGTGGAAGGAGAACGGTTCACGGATGACGAGATCGTCCGCACCACGATGTTCCTGCTCGGCGCTGGCGTAGAAACGACAAGCCATCTGCTCGCCAACTCGTTCTATTCGTTCCTGTATGATAACGACCAGGTTTACGGTGAGGTCCGGGCCAACCGGGAGCTGGTGCCAAACACCGTGGAGGAAATGCTGCGTTACCGCTTCAATATTTCCAAAATGGACCGTACCGTCAAGCAGGATAACAACGTGCTCGGCGTCGATTTGAAAAAGGGCGATGTCGTCGTCGCCTGGATGAGCGCCGCCAACATGGATGAACAGGTGTTTGAAGACCCCTTCACCGTGAATATTCACCGTCCGAACGCCAAAAGGCATCTGACCTTCGGGAACGGGCCGCATTTCTGCATGGGCGCACCGCTGGCACGCCTCGAGGCGAATATCGGGCTGGAGCTGTTCATGGATTACTTTGAGATGATCGAGCCGGTTCCCGGCTTCCAGCTGGAAGAGAATTTGACGCCTTCTGCCGCCGGCCAAGGACTGGTAAGCCTGCCTGTGCGGGTCAAGCGGGCCTAAGATTGGTATATGAAAAGCCGCTTCCGGTAATCGGGGGCGGCTTTTGTTATCTTCTATTCCGTATCCTCCTCCAGCAAAATGTCCAGCATCTGCCCCGGGCTCTCCATCATTTTTCGGGTGATCACGTAATGGTCCGTATCCTCCAGCTTCACCGGGCGCATTCCTTGATCGTCCAGCAGCCAAATTTCCGCATGGGGGTACGACATCAGGATCGGCGAATGCGTGGCGATAATGAATTGCGACCGCTTTTTCACCAACTGATGAATCCGCGACAGCATGGACAGCTGCTTCAAGGGAGAGAGTGCGGCCTCCGGCTCGTCCATCAGGTACAGGCCCCTTCCCCCAAACCGATTCATAAACGTCGCAAAGAAGCTCTCCCCATGGGACTGCTCATGCAGCGACTTGCCTCCATAGGAGTCCCGGATCGGAGGACCATAGCTCATCTCCGCATCCAACTGGTCGATATTCGTCGCCACATTATAATAGCTTTCCGCCCGGAAGAAAAAGCCGTCCTTCGGCCGGACGACGCCGCGCACGAGCCGCATGTACCGGTGCAGCTCCGAGTGCGAGGACATCGTTTCAAAGGAAAAATTAATCGTGCCTCCTTCGGGATTAAATCCCCAGGCGACCGCCATCCCTTCCAGCAGGGTGGACTTGCCCGATCCGTTTTCGCCGACGATAAACGTCACCGGCTGCTGAAACGACAAGCTGTGAAAGTCATGGACAGCCGGCAGGCTGAAGGGATACGCTCGAAAGGACGGCACTTCCTCTCTCCTCAGCATCACGCTCCGCAAATATAAAGAACGTGCATCCAGCATGAATCGATCTGCTCCTTTCCATCAGAAAATCATACGTTTAAATCCTTCCTCGACATAGAGGCCCGCCCCGTCCTCCTTATTGCAGGCGGTACCATGCCGGCGGTCCCCCGTTTTGAAAGTCATGCGTGTTGACCGTCCGCTCGATCTTTTTCAGCGTTTCCTGAACTCTATCATGTTGGATGCCCCCGATCAAGGTCGCGTGCTGGTTCAGCGCCACAAACAGGTTGTATTTCGGCCAAAAGTCATCCGGAATGCCATCTTGGAAATATCCGTGAACCTGGCCCTTGGCAAAATACGGGCTGACTTGGCAGGTATACTTCGGCAGTTTGAAAAATTCCTCCCACGGGTCTCCCCAGTCAAACCGGCCAAAGTCGATCACACCGGCAAGGCATCCATGTTGAAAGATCAAGTTGGAGGGGTGAAAATCGTCATGCTGGAAGGTTACCGGACTCTTTTCAAGCAAGCCCAGGTTGTCGTCTATGTATTTCTCCAAATCGTTCTGCCGATAAAAGCGAAGGCCCAATTCCCGAACCTTCTCCCTTTTCTGCCTGTATTTTTCTGCACGCCGCACCGCCCAGTTTATAGGGACCTCAGGAGTGACCTGATGGATCTTTCTTAATTCTTTTCCGGCCGCCGTCCCCTGCTGAAGTTGAGCTTCCGGCGCTAATCCGGGCAAAACTTCATCCCCGCTAACGCCAGGGATGTAGGACAGCAGCAAATAGCAGAGGTCAAGATGCCCCGCCAGGCCCGCCACCAGCGGCTTGGAGCAGCGGACCTGATTCGCTTCGTGCTTTCGGAGCAGCTCGAACTCCATCCCCTGTCTGGCATACATGCTTCCTTCATGTATCCGAAGCAGGTACACCGGGGTATCCGCCTGATACAACACAAATTTCCGCGCGTCCGAAAATCCCTTCTCAAGTGGCTCAGACCGGTCATACCCAACTTGCTCCCTGATTTCAACGAGTAACTTCCGAATCCGCTCCTCGATCGGTTCCATCCCTCTCCCCCTTCGTCCATCCGTTATCACTTTGTTCTCCTCTTCTCTGCACCATCCACCATCCACCATATAGAGATCCCAACGCTATAGCCGTATAATGGTATCACAAATATACAGGAAATGGGTGCAAAGGAAATGGCATTGCCTGACGTTCACCACAATTTTAGGCAGTTCTTTGATGGTTTGCAGATGCATGGTTCATCAGGGCGCCGGTACGAACGCATGAGCCTTCATTCATGGATGGGAGAAGGAACGGTGCAGCGACTGGCTCCCCGGCAGGATCTAGGGGTGGCGGCTGTCGATTTTCGTTTGAACGATGACTATACTGTAGCCCTGCACACCCAGGTGCCGATGGTCGAGCTGAGCTGCTGTGTTCAAGGCTACCGGAGGGTCGAGGTGTCCGGCAGGGAGTTCGAGATGAAGCCGGGCAGCTGGAGCCTCCAGTTTGCCAACCCGGCGGAAGCCCGCATGCCTTTTTCCAAAAATCAGCCGTTTCAAATGATGAGCATCGCCATTCCCGTCACCGCCTTCCATCATTTCATGGAAAATGGCGAGGGCACCCGGGCCGTGGATTTTCATCAGATTATCGGAACGCTGCCATATCGTCTGTTCCAGGAAGCCTATGATCCTGCTTCGGCCTACCTCCTGCAGCAGATGATGGAAGCCTCTGCCCGGCCGGATTCGCTGAGCTTAGAAATGGAGTGCCGAATTTTGGAGCTGCTGTCCCACGCGTTCCGTTCGATGCTTTTGGGCAAGGACCAGAGGCCCTCTGGCCTGTCCAGAACAGATCTGTCCAAGCTGGAACGGGCGAGGGAAATCATACTGGATCGAATGAGCCACCCGCCATCCTTATCGGAGCTCTCCCGCCTCATCGGCCTGAACGAATTCAAGCTGAAGACCGGCTTTAAGGTCCGGTACGGCAGCACCGTGTTCGGCTATCTGAGGGAGGCTCGGCTGGAGACGGCATACCACCTGCTTCAAGAGCCTGATGCCAGCGTCATCGACGTATCCTTGTCGGTCGGTTATTCCAATCCCAGTTATTTTGCCGAGGCGTTCCGCGGGAAGTACGGTATGAACCCGGGTACGCTGATCAGGAAATCGTAACCCCTCACAAAAAAATCCCGCCAACCAGCACCCTGCTCCTTCTACTGGTAGTGCTTCATTCCCCGGTCACGATATGATGAGCGCATATCCGACAAGGGAGAGTGAAGATATGTCCGATTCGCCCCAATGGAAGCTGAATGACGAACTGGCGGCAACAACCCGGCACGGCCTGGAAGTGCTGCCCGCAGCCGTTACCGAAGCGTTCGAGCGCTCCGTCGAGGACTTACGCACATCCGGTACCGCACGCGGCCTGATGGTTGGAGATGACGCACCCGATTTTACGTTAAGCAATCAGACAGGTGACCCCGTTACGTTATCTGAAGAATTCGCGCACGGTCCGGTCATTCTGACCTTTTACCGCGGAGAATGGTGCCCGTTCTGCAATTTGGAATTAAGGGCCTACCAGCGGCTTCTGGACCGCATTCATGAGGCTGGAGCCAGGCTGCTGGCCATTAGTCCCCAAACGCCGGATCACTCCTTGTCCATGCAGGAAAAAAACGGACTCGGTTATCATGTTCTAAGCGACCTGCATAACAAGGTGGCGGAGAAATACCGGTTGACCTTCCGGCTGGCGGAAGACCTGCAGCAGGTGTACCGGTCACTCGGTTTTCCCCTGGACCAATTCAACGGTGACGATTCGTGGGAGCTTCCCGTGCCCGCCACTTACGTCATCGATCCGCAGGGCGTCATCCGTTATGCGAGTGTAGATCCGGATTATCGGACCCGGGCTGAGCCGGAGGAAGTGGTGCAATTCGCGGAAAGCATCTAACGGAAGCTTATCCGGCGAGTTTAGAGACGCTCACGCCTTACAAAAAAACAGCCCGGAACGACCTTATAGTCATTCCCGGGCTGTTTCATTGTTCTCCCTGTTCCCTCAGCACCCCTGCAATTCGCCAAACCCCCTCTGAAATCTGCGGCTCGGCTGCATCGCCGAATCCCATAATCAGCCGGTCCTCGAACCTCCCCTTCACAATGGCATACTTTTCGGCCGGATAGACCCGGACACCCTTTTCCGCTAATGCTCGGACCCGTTCCTCGTCAAAAATATGCCCTGAAAATTCTGCGATCAAATGAAGGCCCGCGGCGTCGCCGCTCACCTGAATCCGGTTCCCGAACGTTTCGCTCAAACTGCGGATCAACAGCTTTCTTCTCCGGCTGTATACCCGCTTCATGCGGGTGACATGGCGCTGCAAATGCTGATCCGCGATAAACCGCGCCAGGACGGCCTGATCCAGCGTAGGCGTATGCATATCCATAAGACGTTTGATCCCTTCCATAGGCGCTACCAAATCCCGCGGCAGAACCATATAGCCGATGCGAAGCGCCGGGAACAGATTTTTGCTGAAGGTGCCGATGTAGATCACCCGCTCCGCATCCAGCTCCCTTAACGCATGGACTGGCATACCCGCGTACCGAAACTCGCTGTCATAATCATCCTCAATAATGAAGCAGCCGGTATTACGCGCATACTCCAGCAGTTCCATCCGCCGCCCGATGGATAAGATGCTGCCGAACGGAAACTGATGCGACGGCGTGACAAAAACAAGGCGGGGCCGGGCCTGGCCGGGAATATCCTGAACCCGCAGCCCATGGGCATCCACCGGTACCGGTACAATGTCCGCGCCGGCCGTCAGAAAAATCCCATGGATGAACGTAGACGTCGGGTCCTCCGAGATGACCGTCTCTCCCGGCTGCAGCAGCAGCTTGCACACCAGCGTGATCGCCTGCGTCGCACCGGCCGTAACGACCACCTGCTCGGGATCGCATAGGATGCCCTTCGTATTCAGCAGCATTTCGCATATTTGCAGGCGCAGCCCCCAGTGTCCCGCGGGACCGGCATACCCGTATTCCCGGTCGTCCAGCTGGTCATAGACCTTATAGGCGACCTCGCGCCACTTTTTGCGCGGAACATGCTCCATCGACGGAAAGCTCGGCCGGAAATCGACTCCGTCGAAACCATAACCGTCATCAGGCTGTTCCCGGGAGAAATGAAAGTTCTGATCCGACTTCACGAATCTTGCAGGCTTCCTGTTTTCCAAATCGACCACATACGTCCCCGATCCGAGCCGCCCTTCCAAATACCCCTCCGCTACCAGCTGCTCATATACGCTGACGACCAGCGTGCGTGACACACCGAGTTCCTGCGCCAGCTCCCGGCTCGACGGCAGGCGCATACCCGCGAAATATTGTCCCTGGAAAATCCGTTCCCTGAGCAGGGAGTAGATTTGTCTCGTTTTAGTGTCTGCTGCCTGCACGCCTGTAGGGTCCTGTACCAATACGGGCTCACTCCTTCCTTTGCAAATTGGTATGTTCAAAATCGCTCCAGAGTGGTGCTTATTACAGCCAATCTAGCATGGTAGGATGGATTTTGCAATGAATGGAAGGAAGGTGACGCCTATGTATCGGTCTCCAAAACCAACCCATGGCGGCCTCATGACCGCCGCTCTCTTTTTGGCCGCTTTGAACTTGCGCCCTGCTATCAGCTCGGTATCCCCGCTGCTCGCGCTCATCCGGGACGACCTGGGCATGTCGTCCGCAGCGGCAAGCCTGCTGACATCCATCCCTGTGCTGTGCATGGGATTGTTATCCCCCGTATCGGCCAAGCTGGCTGGACGGGTAGGAACTGAGCGCGTGATTCGCTGGTCCCTCGTGCTCATCGGATTCGGAACGATTCTGCGGCTGTTCGTGCACTCGGCCGGCGTATTGCTGCTGACCGCCCTGATTGCCGGACTTGGCATTGCAGCGATGGGTCCCCTGCTGTCCGGATTTATTAAGCAGCATTTTCCCAGCAGCGTCCCTGCGATGATCGCCGTCTACTCGGCCGGCTTGTCTCTCGGGGCTGCGCTCGCTTCGAGCTTGTCCCTCCCCTTGCAGGCGGACTCCCAATCGTGGCAAGCCGCCTTAGCCGTATGGTCGGCACTCGGGGCGGCCGGAGCCGCTGTCTGGTGGACCCTGCACCGGGGGAGCCGTCCCGGTCCGCGAAAGGTTAGCGAAGGTCCAGTCTCCAGCCTGCCTTGGCGGAATCCCAAAGCATGGCTGCTCACCCTGCACTTCGGCCTTATGGCAGCCTGCTTCTATTCCCTCCTCGCCTGGCTGCCGCCCGTGATGCAAAGCCTGGGATACACCTCGTCGGAAGCAGCCGTCATGCTCACCATCTTTGCCATCACGCAGATTCCGGCCGGTACGATCCTGCAGCGGCTGCTGCGGCGCTACCCTTCCCGCCTGCTGTGGCTATGGGTATCATCGGTGACGCAGCTGGCCGGCCTGATCCTGCTGTTCTCGCCCCTGCCCTGGCTGGCCGCGGCCGTAATCGGCCTGGCCAGCGGAACTTTATTTGCGCTGGGCCTGCTCCTCCCGATGGACGCAGCCGCAACCAGCCATGAAGCCGCATCATGGGCCGCCATGACGCAATCGGCCGGTTATTTGATCGGGGCCGCCGGACCTTTTCTCATCGGCCTCATCCATGATGCCGCAGGTCCGTTTTCGTTTGCCATTTACGGCTTGATGGGAGTAACGGTGGCGCTCATCGTCGTTCAATGGTTCGTGGCTCCTTTTCAAGCACAGAAAAGGGCTGCTTCCAAGGCAGCGCCTCCTGCAAAGAGGGTGGATCTATCCGAATAGGAAACCGCCTGAATGGAAACCAAAAGACCCGCAGCGGGGATCGCCTCCCTCGATGCGGGTCTTCGTTTGATTTTTTTCGATCTAGCCCAGTTCCACCAGTGCCTCGATGACAGGATACGAAATGAGATGCCGGTCACGGTAAATGTCCTGCACCGCGCCCTGCTTCGTGCTCACAATCCCCCTTTGCAGGATGGCTGCCTTGAACCCTCGTTCCAGCGCACCGTTATAGGTGAACAGGACGCAGTATTCCGCGGCAAAACCGGACACCACCAGCAGATCGACGCCCTTTTCCGATAGGATAGATTCCAATTCCGTTTGCCAGAACGCATTGGAGAAGGTTTTATGAACCACCGTATCGCCGGGCTCCATCTGGATCCCAGGAATAAATCCGATTCCGTCGTCATTGACGTCCTCCGTGCCCTCCACATCTTTGATATGGATGACGGGATGGCCCTTCGAGCGCAGCAGACCGGCGGTATAATTGATATACTCGCAGGCCCCGTCAATCGTTTGTTGATCCACGTACCCGTTCAGCAGATGCTTCTGCATATCGATGACCAGCAGACCCAGTTTCAAATGGATTCCTCCTCAACTTGTTTACCTCATATAAAATACAATTCGGATTTCTATGCAAAATTTCCTTGTTCGAACATGTTTTTTCCAAATTTTGACCCCCAAATAGGGCTAATATCGTATACAATAGTAGTCAATTAGTACCTTTTTCCATGGAATGTTATGGGATGAAGGCGAACCGTGTCAGTAAAGGAGTGCAGCAAATGGCTATCATTGAAGTAGTGGAATACGAAGGACCACCAGGGGTGTTCGCCTGGCGCTACCCGAACCAGGAGCTCGGGACCTGGACCCAGTTGATCGTTCATGAAACGCAGGAAGCAATATTATTTAAAGGCGGCCGGGCTCTCGATTCCTTCGTGGCAGGACGCCACACCTTGAGCACGGCGAATATTCCGATCCTCTCCAACCTCATTAATCTGCCATTCGGCGGCAAATCGCCGTTTACTGCAGAGGTATGGTTTGTGAATAAGCTCCGGTCGCTGGATGTGAAGTGGGGAACCGCATCTCCCATCCAACTGCAGGATCCAAAGTTTAACATTATTGTATCACTCAGGGCCTTCGGCCAATTCGGGGTGGAGATTGAAGATGCACGCAAGTTTCTGCTGAAATTGGTCGGCACACTTCCATCGTTCGATCAAGATACTCTCGTGAAATACTACCGCGGGGTTCTGACCTCGAACATTAACGAAATGATTTCCTCTTACATTATCCACAAAAAAATCAGCGTGGTTGAAATTAACGCCTACGCCGCCGAAATTTCCAAGCATGTCCGGGACACGATCGCACCGTCTTTTGAGGAAATGGGCATATCCCTTGTGAATTTCTTTATCGATTCGATTAATTTTCCGGATAATGATCCGTCTACGCAGCGCATTAAGGAAGCACTGGCCAAAAAAGCGGAAATGGACATTATCGGCTTCACCTATCAACAAGAACGTTCCTACGATACGCTCGAAAGCGCCGCCAAAAATCCGGGCAGCACCGCCGGTATCGTCGGCAGCGGACTCGGCATGGGATTAGGCATGGCAGGATCGATGTACGACGCCGTCCAGCAAATGGCCGGAAATGTGAAGCTTCAAACCACTAGCGATATGGACGTGAAGCAAAAAGCCTGTGTGACATGCGGGCAGCTGAACGCCGCCGATTCGAAATTTTGCTCTGCCTGCGGCCAGAGTTTGACGTTAGGAGCAGCCGGCATCCCCGCGAAAAAAATCGTCTGCAGCGATTGCGGACAACCGCTTCCGCCGAACGCCAAGTTTTGTCTGAACTGCGGCGATCCGTACAACGCCTGCCCTGCGTGCGGCTATGACTTCAAGATCGGATCGGTGAACTGCAGCAGCTGCGGAACCCTGCTGCCGAAGCTGTGCCGCGAGTGCGGGGAATGGATGGACCCGAAGGCCCGTTTCTGCCCGGGCTGCGGAACCAGCAGCATCCAGAAATGCTCGAACTGTCAGGCGGAGGTACAGCATGGACAGAAATTCTGCATGGAATGCGGCCATGCCCAAACCTGATAACGAGGCCAAAGGAAGGGGAACCACACTGATGCATAAAAGCTGGTTTTTTACCGCTGTCATCCTCATTCCCTGGATTGTCTTCATCGGGTTTGGGTGGAGCGGCGGCTGGTCCGAGAGCCGGTCCTGGATATCCGGTGCCGGCGCGGGATGCGCGGCAGCAGCCGTTCTTCGGTTTGTATATCGCATGCTTAACCGCCGTCAGGGTTCAGGCATGCCTGCTCCCTTTTACATTGGCTCCGGTATAGCAGCTGGACTGTACGCCGGGGCGGTGCTGCTGGAGATGTTGTTGTTCAGTCTTTGGACCACGCTCTCCGTCACCTCTTATGTATGGAGCCAGATTCTCACCTTGATCGGATTCATCATCCTCACGGGGACGGTGGAACTGTCCGGAACCTATGCTGCCAGGCAGGAGCGGCGGGATCACCGCAGCTGGAGCAAGGGGCGGGATACGGCAAATCGGCTGGAAACTATCCGTCAGAAGCTTCAATCGCTGCCGGAGCAGTCCCGGCACGGTCATGTTCAAGAGCAAATCCGCCGCCTGGAGGATACGCTCCGGTACAGCGACCCCAATTCGGTTCCGGCCTTATACGAAGTGGAGCAGCTGCTTCTGCAGAAAATATCGCTGCTGGAGGATCAGGTGAGCCTGATCGCTACCGCTGTGCCGGACCAGCGTGAACAATTAGCCAATGAAGCTTTACTCCTGATCCAAGATATTGAGCGTACAGCACGAGAAAGAAATTCGCAGTTACTTCAAGCAAAAGCTGGTTCTATATAGATTGAACTAAAGTTTAACCATTTCTTTAGTTCATTCTAATATACATAAACATCATCACGCATAAAGGAGACCATCATATGGAGATCCCGGTTCCATATAAAGTTAGATTTTCGACATTTGACACGTGGATTATCATCCTCACCCTGCTCGTATTTCCCGTCGGCGGACTGCTCGCCTTCATCCGCTTGGCATCGACCCACCATCATAACAAAGCCAAAGGCAGAAACTTACGGCTATTGGGATGGGCTATGGTCTTTTCCTATATCTCCATCATGATCATTCTCTATTTGACCTACGATACGTTTGGAGAGGAGGAACAGATTGATTATTTGACCTCAGGGATTGTTCTAGCGATATATTGGTTTCTTCCTACCCTGATCTTTTTCCTGGTCGGCCATAGGCTCGATAAAAAATTCGGCTCCCTGCTTCAAGTCTATCAGGAAGCCGTTGTAAGCATGCGCCTGACCTCCGTTGAGCAGATTCGCAGCCTTTCACAAACATCCCCCGCCGATGTCACCCGGGATTTGACGTTTATGTTTGAAGAAGGGCTTCTCCCGGATGGCAAAATCATCAACGGAACCGTCTACATTCAACAACAGGCCCTTGAGGATTACCTTAGCGGAGAGTATGAAGAAGAATACGATGACGAGTATGATGAAGAAAATGATGAAGAGTACGACGATGAGTACGATGACGAGTATGATGACGAGTATGATGAAGAGGACTCTGCCTCTGATGAAAACGATCATGGACGGCCTTCGGGATTTCAATCCCCCGTTTCCGGTCAATCCTCTTCCCCGAAAACTGTCGAATGCCCCGGCTGCGGGGCAAGGGTGTTTTTGGGTACGGAGCGGGAAAAAGAATGCGAGTACTGCGGCAATGTCGTTTGTGCCTGAACGCTTGGATTTTAGTAGGACCTCACCCCTTCTTTTCCCCGTTTCTCCGGGTCCATGCCCAGAATAAAAGCGCAAACGCACTGACGCCTGCCCCGAGCATGTACACCCCGTCCCAGCCGAATCGGGCGTAAATGCTTGTCGAGGCGATGGAACCCGTGGCGCTGCCGATCGAGTAAAACGTCATGTAAGCCGCAGTCAATCGGCTGCGGGCTTCCGGGCGTACGCTCAGAATCATGCTCTGGTTCGTCACATGGACGGCCTGTACCGCCATATCGAGCAAAAGGATGCCCAGGATCAAGGACAGCAGCGAGTGTTCCGTATATCGGATCGGAAGCCATGAAACGAGCAGCAGCGCCAAGGCGACACCTGTGGTACGCTGTCCCATCCCCCGGTCGGCCAGCCGTCCGGCTCTTGTCGCTGCGACCGCTCCGGCGGCCCCGGCGAGTCCGAACGCTCCAATGGCGCTGTGCGACAGGGAGAGCGGCGGGCTGCTGAGCGGAAGCACCAGTGAGGTCCACAATATGCTGAACGCCATAAAAATCAGCAGCGCCAGCATGGCGCGAACACGCAGGATCCGCTCCTGCACGAACAGGCCCAGCACCGACCGAAGCAGCTGAGGATACTTCAGCGAAGTCTTCTCCGGATCCTTCCCCGGCAGTACCTTAAGCAGAATGCAGGCCACGATCAGCATCAGACCCGCAGACGCCAGGTAGACGGAGCGCCAGCCGGCGGCATCCGTTAGCAGACCGGCGAATGTTCGGGCCAGCAGAATCCCGATCACCACCCCACTCGTTACTACGCCGACGACCCGCCCCCGTGATTCGGGGGCCGCCAGCGTCGCGGCATAAGCAACCAGCACCTGCGTGACTACGGCCAAAAGCCCGATGACCGCCATCCCTCCAAGCAGAATGCCCCGGTTAGCTGCCGTACCTACGACGACCAATGCAGCCACGGATATCAGCATCATGCCCGGAATCAGCCTGCGGCGGTTCAACAAATCTCCCAGCGGAACGAGCAGAATCAAACCTATGGCATAGCAAATCTGCGTAACGGTAATGACCACCCCGACCGACGAATGCGAAATCCCGAACTGCGCCGCCAATGAATCCAGCAGCGGCTGGGCGTAATAGACGTTGGCGACCGCCAAGCCGCACGCCGCAGCAAACAGCAGCGCGGTCCAGCGGGTTAACGGCTGCACGGATGCAGCCGTTGCGGCGGTTGGAACGGCGGCCCTTTTTTCCTCCCCCATCCTTTCTCCGGTTACCATCGATTCGGTTTCCTGCAGGTTGTTCACAACGAACCCCTCCCGATCCTTCAATTATCATAACATACCAATCGGTATATAATGATTTGTGCTTACCTTACCTTCCCGAGCAAAGTGCTGTCAAGAGGTTCGTGGATCGAATTTGTTCATGGGCCTGAATTTAACGGATTACGAAAAATATTTATAGGCTAGTCCGATCACTGATCTTGGCTGACCGAATTGACAGAAGGGGATGAATCTCCTACAATCTAATCATACCGATCGATATGAAATGAGGTGCCAAAAATGGTTAGGCAGCGTGAATTCGATGTGGATCAGGCGCTGGAAGACGCCATGCATATTTTTTGGAGTAAAGGCTATGAGGCAACGTCCTTAAGCGATTTGACGGCGGGAATGGGCATTCAGCGCCCAAGCATCTACTCCGCGTTCGGGGATAAGAAGGAGCTGTTTGAAGCGGCTCTGCGTAAATATACTGCCGCGCATGCGGCGCAGGCCAGATCCGTGCTTCTGCACGGCGAATCCGTTAAGGAAGCCTTCAGACGTTATTTTGCGGGGATTGTCGAGGAGTCGTATGCTGACCCGCTGAACCGCGGATGCTTCTGTATTAATACGATGGTGGAAATGGCTCCGCATGACGAAAAATTTGAGGTTTTGACACGGGAGCATGAGATGTATTTGGCGGCGATTTTTCAGGAGGCGATCGAACGCGGGCTCCGTTCAGGCGAGCTGCACACCGGTGTGGAGGCCAAGTCCCTGGCACAGACCCTGGTCGTCTCCTTGATCGGTCTGACGGTGATGATGAAAGCCCGCCCGGAGCGTTCCTTTGTCGATCATTCGGTTGAGGTCATTCTCACGTTGATTCAATAAGATGCATGAACGGAACCGGCAGTTGTGTTGTGCACAGGGGGAAAGCCTTGGAGCAGCAGATTAAGCCGAGTCCCGCTCGAGCGACAGGCTCGTCAGGCATCCTTTTAAGCCGGCGATCGCTTCTTCCTTTTGTGCCAACAGCCGGTCCTGCGGCCAGACGCTGTCTCCCCGTTTCAAGTCACCTGAAATCAGGAGCAGCATCCAAATGGAGAACACGGTCGCGAAGCGGCAGTAATCGCGGATAAAATCGCCAAGATCCCACTCCGCGCCATACAGCGCCGACTGAGCTACATAATAAGTCAGGAGCTTTTCCCGATCTTCAGCGGTCACCTGTTTCGGAAACAAGGGATGCGACATGTCAATGAGATGATACAGGTCCCAGAACGGGGTATTCAGGTGGGCATGCTCCCAATCCATGATGTACAAGCGGCCGTCAGCCGCAACGGCATAGTTGCCCAGATGCAGGTCCCCGTGGGATACCACCTTTATTTTCGGGAGAGCCCGACCCTCCGCAAAGCTGAGTATCATGCCGTCCAGCTCCCACGGCTCGCCGATTTCGTTCATGACTGTCACGGCCTCATCCCGTCTGTTCATGAGATCGGCGGCGATCTGCTCGATCTGCGGCTTAGGCCCCGACCCGCTCAGACCCTCCCGGCGCTCCTCCGGCAGCGCATGCCACCAGGCGATCTGCTGTACCACTTTCATGGCGGTTTCTACATCGTACTCATGTCGAAGGGGGCCAAGGTCTTCAAAAATCGACCATCCCTCCTCCCCGGCTCCTTCCTCCGAAGAAGCGAGCAGCGCCGGGTAAATGTCCGGAAAGCCGGACAGCACATGCCGGTAAATCCAGGCTTCCCGGTCCACGCTTTCCCCGTTGGTCAGCGGCTTGAAAATGTAGCTGTGCTGCCGATCCGGGTAGAACCGTTCCACGAATTTTCCGTTCATGCCTTGGTACAGGGCTTCCCGCTTCCACAGCCCCTCTCCGCTCAGCGTTCCGTTCGGCAGAACGAATTGGCTCAGGTTGTACATTAAAAACTCCCCCTTCGGCTTGTTTACAAACCGATGTATTCGTAGTCCCATGCGTCAAAGCTCACTTGGTCCGTCCATGTATTTTTTCGGTTCGGATTCCGACGAGCCCTGATTTGTAAACGATCGATGTCTTATTCATACTTCGCCTGGTATACGCCCGCTTCTCCCAGAAAGTCCTTCCGGGTCAGCCCCTGTTCGCCAAGGAGCATGCGATAATTCGTAATCGTCCCGTCATGGGAAACGATGATAACACGTTCCGCCTGTGCCTTGCACCAATCCAGCAGCTGCCTCCCATAGGTCTCGAAGGCTTCCTGTCCGATGCGGTTGATCCCTTCTTCCCAAAGGTCCAAGCCAAAATCCACGATCACGGCATCTGGAACCGTCTCGCGAATCTCGTCCTTCGAATAGATTTGATCGCAGACGAAGGGCGAATACGAAGGATCTTGCGGGAACATGCGCGGCCCTGCCAGCGGAGAGATCACAAAAGGACCGTCTGACAGTAAGATCCTCGCTGTTTCGATGGTACGTTTAGTCGGGCTGACGACAACCTGCTCATTACCGTTCAGCAATAAACGCCCCCGCAGCTCATTCACCTGTGACTCTCCATAAAGCGTTAACCCGGGATGCAGCATGTTCAGCTGGTTAGGATAATCCAGCAAATGCTCCCCGTGCCCATGACGGACAAATACGACTTCCACTCTGATGCCCCCGATTCTAAAAAAAGGATATGAGCTTACACTTATATTTCGTTCTCCGATGTCCGTTGTGATGTGGATCTATTTTAGCATGGATTTTAGGGAGCAGACTCACCATTTTAAACAAAAACTGCTTGTATAAGTTGAATAATTAAAATGGATGATGGGGGCAAGTACGTAAAATGTCTCTGCATCCCTATCGTCACTACAAAAAAAGAAAGCTTCCTCCCGATGCATCAGGAAGAAGCTTTCCTTATCGTCCGCTTATTTTACACTTACACTGCATCTATAACGAACCCTTGACCGCATAATGCAGCTGCACCACACCGGATCCCAGCGGTTTACAATCCAGCAGCTCCACATCTTTAAATTGATATTCATGTTGGTCCGTGACCAAGTTCAGCCCTTTTCCTTCCAGCACCGGAGCTACATTGAACACCAGCTCGTCGACAAGACCGCTTCCCAGAAAAGCATTATGCAACTCGGCCCCTCCCGCCAAAAGCGCGGTGGAATGCCCCCGGCTCGCGAGATACTGCAGTGCCTCTTCGGGAGAGCTCACGACCGTCACGCCTGCGATCTCCTTGACACGCTTGGTGACAACCACGATATCTAGCCCTTCAAAAACCGCTCCACCGCCGCTGGCCTGCATCCCCTCAAAGGTTCTGCGCCCCACGATAAAGTTCCCCGATTGTCCGGCATGGGCCGTAAAATCGGCCAGAGCTTCCGGCTTCGGCGGGTTGTCAGGCCCCGACTGCGCATAGTTTCCGTTGGCGGACAGCGCTGCCCAAAGAATCGTTTTCATATGGATATCCTCCTCGATTTCGTCTCTGTAAATTTAATCGTGTTCGGCCGCTTCGCTGCGCCATTTGTTCTTTCCAGTACTCTGCGGATGGACGTCGCCACCCGGTCCGGGCGGTCCTCCTGCACATAATGGGATGCATCGCTCAAAGCTTCCGTTTCGTGCATTCGCAAAATGCCCTGCCAGCGCTGCATTTCCTCTACCGGAAAACCGGCACTGTCCTTCAGTCCCCACAAAATTTGCGCAGGAATCTCCGCCAGCAGAGGCAGTCTGGATTCAATTTCAGCCAGCCACGGTCCGGCTTTGCGAATGCTTCTGGGGAACACCCAGGTCGGTTTGCGAAGCGCCGGGGTAGGAAAAGGATCGGTATACGCCTTCCGCAAGGCTGCCGTGACCTTCTCCTTATGGTGAATGCCGCCGGGCACAATCGTATGGGCAAAAAAGTTTCGCCGGGTCTGAAGCCAGTATCCGAGCGGCCAGCCTCCCATGGTCATCGAAAACAGCTTCATCGGCAAAATTTTGGCCGGCCATGCCCACGTATTCATGAGGACGATGCCGCGTACGTTGTCAGGGTGATGCACCGCATAATGGAGCCCAACCGGTCCGCCCCAATCCTGAACGACGAGGACTACATGTTGCAGATCCAGCTGCTCGATCAGTGCCGTCACTGCTTCCGCATGCTCCTGGGGTGTATAGCCATAGCCCGTAGGGGCCTTCGACATCCCGAAGCCGGGATAATCCGGCGCGATCAGCCGGCACTGGCCGCTCAGCTCTTTGATCACATTCCGGTACAAATAAGACCATGTGGGGTTGCCATGCAGGAGCACGACAACCGGCCCCTCGCCTTCATCGATATAATGAATCATACCGTCCCGGTAAGGCAGCCAATGATCCTGAAACGGATATTCCGAATTGTCTACCTCAAAGGGTCTTTGCATCATATTTCTCCTATCTTCTCAATGGGTATATTCCAAGACTTGGATCCAGCAAGCCCGATAATCGATTATGGGTCGGGACCGGAATTTAATGGAATCCGTTCCCTTTCCTAAGATTAGTCGACTGTGGTACATTTGAAAAGTAGTTACATTTAAGTGCACTAGTTTCAAAAAATGAACTAGGAGGGTTTCATCATGATCGATCCCAAATGTCCGGATACGATTACCCCGGTCATCGAATTGCTGGAGGGAAAATGGACGCTCCTGATTCTGCGCGACCTGTTTAACGGGTTACATCGTTTCGGGGAGCTGCGACGGTCCCTGCATCCCATCAGCCCGAAAACGCTGACCGACCGGCTGCGCCTCCTGGAGGAGAATCACATCGTCACGCGGACCATTTTTTCAGAAGTGCCGCTGCATGTGGAATATGAGCTTACGGATAAAGGCCGGCGCCTTCAGCCGATCTTTGCCGCCATGCGGGAGTGGGCCGAGCAGCCCTGTCCAACGGCGCATACAGCGGAATTGCAGGAAGCTCAGGCCTGAATACAAGAACCCCTTTCCAAATGGAAGGGGGTTTTTAGATCTTACAGTTGGTATCTGCAAACGCAAAAACTCAAGCCGATTTGTATACAATAAGCTGCGCGATTCAGTTCCCAAGAGAGTGCTGCTACTTCAAGGCTTAACTGCTTGATACATCAATTTCTGAGTATTGCTGGTCGGCCTAGTTCCATCCTTAAAATCTGCATAGACGGTTACATTTGAAAAACCAATGTCTTCAAGAATATAAGTGAACTCCTCAACTCCATACCAGCGTAGTGCAAAACGCTGCAGCTCCGTTAGGAAAATATTAGGCGAAGGAATGTTTGTGTATAGTTAAAAATTACCTGACTTTTTAGGTAATCTGCACGGAGGCTGCTGCGGTCGATTGTTCATTTAATCCTCCACTGGCTAAAGGAATGACAGCTGCCCGCCAATTTGACGGATGTGGTTGACATCAGACCACAGGATAAAATAATTGTAGAACGTTTCCCCGATTTGGACAGGACGGGGATACCTCACAATGAGGGCGGCCTGTTTATTCATTTCCGCTGGTTGGTCGACCGAGGGAAAAATAAAGCAGGCCTCTCTGGTTTGTATTGTCTGCATGACAATCCGAGGAGAAGAGCCGTAAGGCATCAATGGATGAAAAGCTTCGGAGCTGCATACATCGGCAATCCTGTCGCCGGCTGAAATCGCAGATACCTGAAAAAAACCGTCTGTCCCTTCGGCTCTCTCTTCGCTGACCCGGCGCCAGGTTGCGGGATATGGAAAGGATACCCTGAACACGGAGCTTGTGTAGATGTTTTCCGGAACCCTTCTGACGCGAGGAGACCACTGCAAGGCAGTAATCCGGCCGCCGCTGAGGACCTTCACTGGCATCATCCCGCCAATATCGACTATCCAGATTTGACTTGCGCTTGCTGCACCTGCACAACCAGATAAATACGCGATTTTGCCGCCGTCCGGCGACCAGGCAACAGGAGTGGCAAAACAGTCGGAAGCTGCCAACGTCCTTTGATTCTGACCGGTACGGCTATCGATTTGGATGAGAGAATAATAGTTTGGCTCCTTATAAGCGGTTGCGCTATAGGCGATGCTCCGGGAGTCCGGGGACCATGTCGGTAAAAAGTTTTTGGCAAGCGGTCCGCCCTTCAGCCTGTAGATGGTGCCGCTGGCCAGATCCACCGTCGAAATGATGGAGATACTGACACCGGGGAACGTATAAAGAGCAAAGGCTCCGTCCGGAGAAAGCCGAACGTCATGTAGCGGTCCGTCCGTATTTTGCGTGATTTGTCTCCGATTTGTCCCATCAGTCCGGATGCGGAAGAGCTGGGTAATGCCAGTGGTATCCGGAGCCGCGAACAGAAGCTCCGTACCTGAAGGAAACCACTGGACATCGCTGGCTCCCTCCTCAGGGATGGCATAGCTTCGATGTGAGAATGTATCATAGATGAGGATCCGCCCGTTTTTGACATACGCGAGAAAACGGCCGTCCGGGGACCAGTCCAGCAGCGTGTATGGTTCGATTTGGTCGATCCTTGCGACAGCAAGCGTCACCGTATCCAGCAGGTGAACCACGTTGCCAATGCCGATGAAAGCGATACTCCTGCTGTCCGGAGACCAATAGGGAACCGAAAATTCCGCACCAAGCCCTATCGTAAGTTGAAAATGAAGACCGTCCTGCGGTCGGTAAAGCCAAATGTCGAACGTTCCACCGCGGTCCGACGTGTAAGCGATCCTTCCTTGAAGGGGATCGTGAGAAACAGCTTGCAAGTGCCAACATCCTCTCCTGAATCATCTTATACTTCAGTTGTATTCAGTGAAAGGTGGTTAGGCAACTGTCCCATAGTTAATTTCGCGTGATTCAAGGCTTCTCCCGATTACTCAGTGAAACTCATCTTCTTGATAACCAAGTCTCCCCAACTCATAATCTGCTATTTTCATCATAAAAAGACTTGAATCCTGCCACACGCGGTGTCATTATAAACAAGGGACTGTCTGCAAAACTATTCATCACTAGATCACGCTTACTAGAGGAAACTTCAGCAGGAAGCCGGAACTTTCGTGTTGGAGTCGAAACATCCAAACCCATATGAATACGGAGGACAGGATTCATGAAAACGATTAAGCTTGGCAGCAGCAGCTTGGAAGTACCTGTAGTTGCAGTAGGCTGCATGCGCATCAACTCCCTGGACAAAAACGAAGCGGAGCGTTTCGTACAAACGGCACTGGAGCAAGGGGCTAATTTCTTTGACCATGCCGATATCTATGGCGGCGGTACATGCGAGGAAATTTTCGCAGACGCCATCCATATGAACAGCGACGTCCGTGAGCAAATTATTCTTCAATCCAAATGCGGAATCCGTCAGGGCATGTTCGACTTTTCCAAGGAGCATATCCTGAATTCGGTAGACGGGATTCTGAAAAGACTGAAAACCGATTACCTGGATGTTCTGCTGCTGCACCGCCCGGATGCATTGGTTGAACCGGAAGAGGTTGCTGAAGCGTTCGAGCAGCTGGAATCCTCCGGCAAAGTGCGCCATTTCGGCGTATCCAACCAGAACCCGATGCAAATCCAACTGCTGAAAAAATTCGTGAAGCAGCCGATTGTAGCCAACCAGCTGCAGCTCAGCATCACGAACGCCACGATGATTTCCGCCGGCATTAACGTGAACATGGAAAATGAATCGGCCGTAAACCGTGACGGCAGCGTGCTGGATTTCTGCAGACTGAACGACATTACGGTTCAGCCTTGGTCGCCTTTCCAATACGGCTTCTTCGAAGGCGTGTTCCTTGGAAACGACAAATTCCCGGAATTGAACAAGAAGATCGACGAAATTGCCGGTAAATACGGCGTAACCAATACGACCATCGCTATTGCGTGGCTCCTCCGCCATCCGGCCAATATGCAGCCGGTCATCGGCACGATGAACCTTGAGCGTCTTCAGGACTGCATCAAAGCAAGCGATGTGACCTTGACCCGCGAAGAATGGTACGAAATTTACCGCGCAGCCGGTAACATTTTGCCATAAATCAATTGCATAAGGCCGCTCGTATGTACAGACGGCAAAACAGAAGCAGCCTCAAGTCGACGACTTGGGGCTGTTTTCGTTTTCGATGAGTGCCTTGAGTGTTCGTTGACGGTAGCGGATAAAGGCCCTCATGTATTTTTCCAACACGAGCGCATCAAACATCCGCCCAACCCATCCGAACGGAGCGCTGAAATCGAGAATGTCCCTGACCAGCGTTCCTCCGGCAGCCTCCTCAAATTCATGGCGGTGAGTCAAATGGCGAAAGGCCCCCTTCTGCATCTCGTCGGTAAAAGAATAGGGCTTATCCATCTCGGTCACCTTCGAGGTCAGCCGCTGCCGAATCCCAAAGTGCCTTGCTTCGAACACCACCGTGTCCCCGGCTTCGAGCATACCGCTCATCCTTCCCCCGACGACCCGCTCATGGGTGTGAGGCCAGACCGTTCGGGAGTGGTCATCCACATTTCGGGAGACGTCAAAGCAGACTTCGATCGGGGCATATATCATCATTTCTTCTCGTATCGTCGACATACCGTTTCATCCTGTCTTGATGGTTTAAAGTAGTATACTGAACTGAATTCCTAAAAGCTAGTACACCATCAATCCTTCGATCCCTCTAAATTGCAGAATTTCCTCCCGGTCATCCGTTTTGATCCACGCCTCATGCTCATGGGCGATATTAACGAGCCAAGGCTGACTGCCTTTAAAAAAGCATAAATCCTCCAATAAATTGGGCCACACCCAGTCATACAAGCCATCAGCGGACTCCAAAATCAGCTTCTCCAATGGGGGCTGGCAATCAAAATAATATACGTCAGCATAATGCCCAAACAGTTGGGTTCCCGGCCAAGCGTCCTGCTTCTTGACCGTTTTGACGTAAGGCTTTAATTGTTCGGCCAGCGCCTCCATTGCAGGAGTTAGCGTTAGTTGATCCTTTTTGACCAGAATGAATTCATCACATACACGGAATGCCATCGAGATCAAACCCTCATAAGCTCTGCCGCGGGGTTCCTCTAAAATGTATATCAAAAGCTCCCTCCCTTGCTTACCGTTGCGGCATCGTATTAAAAAAGTTCTTCCCCTGGATCATCCAATACCGCTCCGCTTCCGGCACCAGTTCCAGAAAATCACGATATTCCCCAGTCCATCCCTCGGGGACATAATGCTCGAAGGACATCGGTTCCGGGAACAGCGAATACAGCACGCGATCATCGAAATGGACGTAAAGCGCTGGAACAAACTCGAGAACCTCGTCTTGATGCTGAAAAGAGTCCCGCAAATCCACGAGCATTTGAGAGAGCTCCGTTGAAGGCACCCGAAAGTCCGCGATAAGACGAAAAAATTCAGACGCCGTGGTTTCATCCAGCACTTCAATACCGAAGCGGTCTTCCATTTCCACATTCAAAAACCAGTATTCTCTCTCCGTTATGTACCAGCTCCACTGGTTTCGAAAAACTACACCAACGATAATATTGTGGGCGTATTCAGGCATTAGCTTCATGCTGCTCTCCTAACGGTTACAAGATGGTTCTGCCAAAAGACAGCCTCTTTCGTTCATTACTACTATGCTACTCTATTTCCATGATAATCACCGAATCATTCCATGAAATATGTCAAGCGGGTAGAACTCTTTCCGTAACAACCTCCCGGTGATCTGCTTGATGACCTTCGCTTCCCGCAGCTGTTCATCCGGCTGATGGAGCAGCGTATCGATGGCAACCCACCGGCCATCCATAATTTCATCATTCTGTATTTTTAAAGCGTCACCCGCTGCTTCGCCGACAAAATGAAACAAGATCACCTGCTGACCAGTGGCGCTTCGAAACGGGTATACCCCAGTAACAGCCTTCAGCCGTACGTCCAGTCCAGTCTCCTCCTTAACTTCCCGAACAGCGGTCTCGGCCAAATCTTCCCCCGTCTCCCGCCGCCCTGAAGGAAAGTTCCACAGACCATACGCGGAGGCCTTCTTCTCCTGGATCATGAACACCTCTCCGTTCCGCAGAACGGAAACGCTGGCGACAATGATGTTTTCTTCTGGGTTCATTCTATCTCTCCGTTTATGTTCAATTTTCCCTCCAAATTCCCGATACCGCATGCTATGATAGCGATGGGCCTATGAACCATAATAGACGAACAGGGGTGATTTGGAGAATGAAAAAAAGCATTTTACTTTCTCTAAGTGTGATTCTATGTACAGGGATCAGCCTGGGCACCATCAGTCATGCTCAAGCGGCAGGTCAAGTGAAGAAGTACCAGAACTGCGCTGAATTAAACAAAGATTACAAGGGGGGCGTCGCCCGCTCGGCTTCCGTCAAAAACAAAGGCGACAAGACCAAATTTAAGCCTTATGTTTCTAAGGAGCTCTATGACGCCAACAAAAGCAAGGACCGGGACAAAGATTTGATCGCGTGTGAAAGATAACGAACAGATGATGAACAGTGTTCTAGCAGCATGATCCCTTAACTATGGGGTCGTGCTTGTTTTCGTTTTGACCCGTTCTAAGATGGCCGCATGACCGGCTCTAGTAAACCAGCTCGCAATCCCGATGCTCCCATACGTCAAACAGGTTGCCGTCCAAATCCTCGAGTACGAAGAACTTCCCGTACTTCCCTTCGTCGCTTAGGCTTCCGACCTTGACGTCCCCGGCCTGTAACCGGCTGTGCAGCGACTCGATATCGTCCGTAAAAAAGGTGATGACCCAGCGCTTTCTTCCGTTCACTTCGAACACCGCTCTCGATTCGTGCTCACTTTGGATCAGATCAAGAATCGGCCGGTTCTCTCTGAACAAACTCAGGTAACCGTCGCGCTTATTGCGAATGTTAAATCCGAAATGCTTCACAAACCATTCCGCCGATTTCTCCACGTCTTTCACCGGGATAACATTATAAGCAATCCCCAGGATTCGCCCAGATTCCATATCCGAACCTCCCATTTGGAATTTATACCCAAATACATTTTACAAGAATGTATGTTCGCATGTAAAGCAAAAATATTAGATATCAATCTGTGGTCCCGATCATACTCGGCTCGCTGTCATCTGCCGAAGCCTCGACTACATTTTCCCCTTCGCTATCCACTGCAAAAAGTCAAAGCTTCTCTCCAGACATGCCTGATAGGCTTGGGGAAGGTAGCTTTTGGAGTAAGGGTTCATGAAACCATGCTCCCCTTCGATGACGTGGACGTGCGTGTTCTGACGATGCTCCAATTTTACAACGAGCTCTGATACGTTAAAGGATTTTTCGTTCCTTGCAAAAAACAATAAAGCCGGGCACTTCGGCTCCGTTTCGGCGTAATTGCGAATTCTTGATCCGTAAAATCCGACGATCCCGTCGATTTCGGATGCACTGCACAGCCAGGCAATGGTTGCTCCAATGCTGAAGCCGACGATCATGATGCAGTCATATTGATCCCGGTGATCTCGTACCATTTGCCTCACTTCATCAGCGGCTCGGTCAAAGCCGATCTGGCTCACAAAATAGGAGTAGGCCTCTTCTTCTTGTTCATATGGAAAAGGCTCCCGTTTCAGCAGGTTCGGGGTCAGCACCTTGTAACCCGCCTGGGAGACCTTATCGCCAAAAGCAAGAATATGCTCGTTAAGCCCATAGATTTCATGGAGTATGATGACCAGTGCCTTTCTGTATGTTTGAAAATTCATGTTTGCCATCTCTTTCTATAGAAAATCGTTAGAGCTCTGCTTTCGTGATTAGCTGTAGTCCTCGATAAGAGCCAGCTTTCCATCCCTGATCATAAAGATCGACCTTCCGTGTAATCGAATGGTATCCCCAGCCTTTACACCGTCAGGAAGATCCGACGCCAGCACACCTGTGTAATCAATGTCCGCCTCAATCCGGCCGTTTATCTCCCGAAGCTCCAAGATCGTTTGATGCCGGGTCGAAAACAGGGCTGCCGCCTTTTCCGCCAAAGCCCGAAATGGCTGCATTCCATTCGTTTCCACCGAAACCTCGTTACCGACGATATTTCTGAAAATGACATCCGGATGAAGCACACTTAACATCCCCTCGATGTCAAATGTGTTATAAGCTTCGATATAATGGTGAATGAGCAGCTCGGCATCCTGTTCTAACAGTTTCCGGTAAATCTCTTCATTTTCCTTGTCAAAGCAAACAAACTGCACCTTCTTGATGGAGGTCTGCGGATGAGCCGATAGAAACTCCTTTACCGCACGGATGGCGATCGGCGCTGCCAACGTCTTGGGAAAACCATAGATTCCCGTGCTAATGTTGGGAAAAGCTACGCTTTCCAGCTCGTACTGATCAGCCAGTTCCAGCGATTGGATATAGCAGCTGTGCAGCTTGCCCTCTTCCTCATGCTGTCCGCCGTTCCACACGGGCCCCACAGTATGAATAACATATTTGGCCGGCAGCCGGCCAGCCGTCGTGATCACGGCTTCACCTACGGGGCAGCCTCCCTGTCTAGCCCGGATTTTCTTGCATTCCTCAAGAATTTCGCTCCCGCCGGCACGATGAATGGCCCCGTCGACGCCGCCCCCGCCCAGCAGGCTCGAATTCGCAGCATTCACGATGCCATCCACTTCAGCGCGAGTAATGTCTCCTTGGATTAATTCAATCACAGTAGATTGAAAATTTCGTTCCATGCATCGTTCTCCCTTCCGCCTGAATCTTCCAGCACGGGAAGGTCATGATAGACGTTTTCCCCCATTCCCCTCACCCTTTCTGATCGATACAGATCGTTTTATACGGAGCCGCCCTTATCCATATTTCTGATGTAATCCGCCATACGCCGCATCATTTCCATTCTTGTAAAATGGTATTGTTCGTATAAACCGTGCGCATCTTTGGTGCCAAGCAGCCCGTTCAAATCTTTGAACTCATCGGCATTGGCAATCGTGCCAACCAGCTTTTTCCCGATGCCGTGCCCCCTATATTCCTCATCCACAAACACGTCGCACAACCAATACATCGTGGCCCCGTCGGTCACGACCCGCGCAAAACCGACCAGCCTGTCTCCGATATAAGCCCCGTAGCAAATCGAGTTTTCGATCGACTTCAGGATTCTTTCCCTTGGCCGTTTATTCGCCCAATAGCTCCGCGACAGAAAATCGCAAACCTTATCCACGTCCAGTTTCGACTTGTCGGTGCTGATCACCAAATCTCCGTTAATATTTTCCATATATATCCACCCTTTATGTATTTAAGGGCAATAGTATCAAGTCTGATTCCAAAGTTCAATCGTTTTTTTGCAAAACAAAAAGAATAAGGCCCGAGATTTTCTCGGGCTTTATTCTTAGGTTTAGGTTCTACGGATCGCCGGGTCCGGTTTTCCTTTCGAAAAGCCGGCTTTAAGCGCCGCGTATCCTAATGTCATATTCCAATTTAGGGGTCATCGTATTAATCGTTATCACGCTGACGCGCACGGGCTTCGCCGCCTTTTTCACCGATTTTACGGTAAAAGTCCTTGTCATGCGACTCGGCTGTAGCCTCTCCGCCTTTGCGGCCGATTTCCTGATAAAATTCTTTGTCATGATTTTTCGCCGTGGCTTCTCCACCCATACGGCCTCGTTCTTCCGGACTCATTTTGCCATTTTGGTTATTTGCCATGATCAATCACTCCTCTGAATTTTTGGTAATTTCCTTCACGACATGTATTTAACCGCATGAAAAAATATTAAACAGGTTCTCTTCCCGTTTGCCGGCATGAAATTTTAACCTTACGCCCATGCGGCTTAATCCGTCCTCCATTACCTAAACGTTTAAGTTATTCAATGCAATACTAGGCACCTGTTTCTGTATCACCTTATATTCAAAAAAGGAAGCATCCCCACTCTATCTGCTGCGGCTTCGTGTATAGTTTCGCTTTTCCTCTTTTCTCATTGACAATATCGTTATCGGATTATTAATATTAATTTGTAAAGTTAACGATAACTTAATAAAAGGAAGTGTGTTGGGCGTTGAAATCCATTGAACAGGAAATCCGCAGGGAATGGACCGATCATATCCTCCCCTTTTGGGCGGGATTGCGGGATGACCGGCATGGGGGATATTACGGCGAAGTGAGCGTAGACCTGCAAACGGACACTCTGGCTCCCAAGGGAGGGATCGCCACCGCTCGCCAGCTATGGTCTTTTTCCGCAGCCTACCGGGTAACGGGCGAAAAAGTGTGGGCATCCCATGCAAAGCATGCCTATTCGTTTTTGAAGGACCGGCTCATTGACCGGGAGCGCGGCGGCATGTACTGGATGGTCGATCATGAGGGACAGCCGCTGGACACGCGCAAGCATGTGTATGCCCAATCTTTCGCCGTCTACTCGCTCAGCGAATACAGCCGGGCTACCGGCGATGCGGAGGCGCTTGAGCTGGCACGCGAGCTTTTCGGGCTGATTGAAGAGAAGGGCTACAATACCGGCATTCAGGCTTATAAAGAAGAGTTTGACCGCGAGTGGAATGAGCAGCCAAACGAAATGCTCAGCGAAAATGGGCTGAACGCGGACATCACGATGAACACCACCATCCATGTGCTTGAGGCGTATACGACGCTGTATCGCGTATGGCCGGATCCCCGGGTCCGCTCCGCACTGGAGAATTTGCTGTCCATGCTCTACAACCGGATTTATGATCCAGAGAAAAAGCGTCTGAACGTATTTTTTGACCGCAGCTGGAACTCCCTGCTGGACCTGACCTCGTTCGGTCATGACATTGAAGCCAGCTGGCTCATTGACGATGCGATGAAAGCCATCGGTTCCGACCATGCCGATTACGCGAAGATGGTGGTAGACATCGCTTATCAGATCGCCGATACCGCAGTTTCGGAAGACGGCTCCCTGATGAACGAGCAGCACGGGGACCGTATCGACGATACCCGCATTTGGTGGGTTCAGGCCGAGTCTATGGTCGGTTTCTATAATGCCTATCAGCGGACGGGCGATACCCGTTTTCTGGACCTGATCGACCGGATGTGGACGTATACGAAGACCCATATCATTGACTCTAGAGGCGGCGGCGAATGGTATTGGTCGGTTCAGGCGGACGGGCAGCCGGACCGCCGCGAAATAGCCGGGCCTTGGAAGTGCCCTTATCATAACAGCCGATTTTGTATCGAAATGATTGAAAGGATGAATGAAGCATGATCCATGAAAAATATGCCGAGCTGGCTTCCCGCCAGGAGGAACTGTTGTCCCGGCCCAATGAGCGGAATACGGAGTTTTACAACGGAGTCTATGACCGATACAAGTACCCTGTGATCACCCGCCACCACGTGCCGATCCATTGGAGATTTGACCTGGATGCCGAGCGCAATCCGTTCTTTATGGAACGTCTGGGCATTAACGCCACGCTGAACCCGGGAGCTATTTATCACGATGGTAAATATATTTTGGTCGTACGGACCGAGGGCCTGGACCGCAAGTCGATATTCACCTTGGCCGAGAGCGAAACCGGAATCGATAACTTCCGCTTCGTGGATCAGCCGCTGGTCTGGGACGATATCGACCCGAACGAAACAAATATGTACGACATGCGCCTCGTCAAGCATGAGGACGGCTGGATTTACGGGATCTACTGCTCCGAGCAAAAGGACCCGGACGCACCGGCTTATGATACGTCGAGCGCTGTAGCGCAGGCCGGACTTGTCCGCACCCGGGACCTCAAAACCTGGGAGCGTCTGCCGAACATTCAGACCGGTTCACCGCAGCAGCGGAACGTGGTGCTTCATCCGGAATTCGTGGACGGCAAGTATGCATTCTACACGCGTCCACAGGACGGCTTCATATCCACCGGTTCGGGCGGCGGCATTGCTTTCGGGTTGTGCGATAACATCCTGAATCCGGTCATTGACCAGGAGACGGTGATCGACGAGCGCCGGTATCATACGGTGTACGAGGTGAAGAACGGCCAAGGGCCGGCTCCCATCAAAACCGACCGCGGCTGGATCCACATCGCCCACGGCGTCCGCAACACGGCGGCGGGTCTCCGCTATGTCCTGTATACCTTTGCAACCAGCTTAGACGATCCTGCCAAAGTTATTGCTAAGCCAGGCGGCCACTTCATCGCACCGTACGATGACGAACGCGTCGGAGACGTCTCGAACGTGATTTTCTGCAACGGAGCCGTCGTCAACGAGAAGAATGAGGTCTTTATTTATTATGCTTCAAGCGATACCCGCATCCATGTGGCCACAACGACGGTAGACCGGCTGGTCGACTACACGTTCAACACGCCGGCGGATGAGTTCCGTTCGCTGGATAATGCGGCCCAGCGCGCCAAGCTGATCGCACAGAACGAACAGCTGCTGGGCGAGCGCGCTTAAGTTATAACCAACACTGTACAACCCGGCCTTATTTAGATACATCTTTCTTTATTCGTTTGCCAAAGCAGGCTATACTTGTACTATATGATGTATGGAGCGTCCGGCTGCCGCAAGGCAGCCGGCGTTCAATGTAACGGACCTTTTTCGAATAACCAATTGTTGTAAGGAGATGGTGGAATGAACAAGCATATCACCTTGCGGGACATCGCCGAGCGAATGGGCGTCAGCAGCGTCACCGTCTCAAAGGCTTTGAATGACAAGGAAGGCGTCAGCGACGAATTAAAGGAGCGGATCAAACAGCTCGCGGACGAAATGGGGTACCGCATCAACAAAGTCGCCAAATCGATGAAAGAAGGCCTAACCTATAACATCGGTGTCGTCATTCCCGAGCGTTTTACCGGACAGACACAGTCTTTTTACCTGAAAGTATACCAGCAGATTTCGATGGCCCTTGAGCCATACGGCTACGACGGCATTCTGCATATTTTGTCCGCCGAAGACGAGAAGCTGCTCCACCTGCCGCGCATCTACTATGACCGCAAAGTGGACGGATTCATCCTCCTTGGCCAGATCAGCAAGCCTTATATCGAAGCGCTGGAGCATATGGAACAGCCGAAGCTGTTTCTCGACTTTTATGACGAGCATTCCGACATCGACTCGGTGACGACCGACAATTTCTACTGTGCCTATGAAATCACGAACTATCTGGTCCAGCAGGGACACCGGAAGATCGGCTACGTCGGCAATCTGTATTCGACCAGCAGCATCCAGGACCGATACCTGGGTTACTATAAATCTTTGCTCGAGCACCGAATCCCGTTGAACGACCGCTGGATTGTCAATGACCGTGATGAGGAAGGAACGCTGATCGATATGGAACTGCCGGAGGATATGCCTACCGCCTTCGTCTGCAACTGCGACCGGGTTGCCCATTTGCTCGTCCTCAAGCTCAAATCGCAGGGTTACCGTGTACCCGAGGACTGCTCGGTCGTCGGGTTTGATAATGATGTGTTCGCTACCCTGACTGAACCGCACCTGACGACAGTAGAGGTCGATACGCCGCAAATGGCCCAGACCGCCGTCCATTCCCTGCTGAAGAAGATCAGCTCGCCGGAAATGCGCTTCGGCCGCGTTCTTGTTCAAGGCAAAATCATTTACAGAAACTCCGTCAAGAAAGCAGGCTCTACAGATTGAGTCGGACCGTGATCCCACCTTACGATGCTGCGGCATGCTGATCTTCCGCTTCGCTATGCATCCGATTTCGGCGGCGTCCAGCCGGCCGCTTGCGACCAATTATGCGCTCTCTGCAGAATCTCCCATACGACAGGACCCTTTCCCTCCACATATTTCTCACGTTCGTGCTGAAACCGCTGCATCAGGCGATGCTTCTCGGCCGCATAACGCTGGCAGTCTTGGGGATGCTCGCGCAGATAGTCCCGGAACAATAGGGTCAGCTGCTCGGACCAGCTCCCTGCCTGCCGTACATGGATATGCGTTCTGCGAGTGCCGGGAACTTCACGAAAGTATTTTTTCGTCAGGTCGGGATTATCCTCCCTGTGCACAAAACCGACAGACTCCATCTTGTCCCGGTAACGCGCAACATCCTGCAATGCCGCTACCGACACCTGAACATCGATGATCGGCTTCGCATCCATCCCGGGAATAGAGGTCGATCCCACATGGTCGATTCGAACGGCCGCCTCCCCCAAGGCTCCTCTTAGTTTCATCCCCAATTCAGAAAAGAGATGTCTCCACGCCGGATCATACGGCGCAATTCTCCACTGGTTTTCCATATCTGGCTCCTTTCCTGGCGACACAAAAGAGAGGAATCCACACAGGACGCCTCTCTGTCTTCATTGGGATCGGATGCTCCGGCGTTACTCCCTGCTGCGGTCGCTTAATTTTTCGCTGATCTCCCGTAGAGTTTGCTGCAGCGCATCCATCCTTTTCAGGCTTGCATATTGGTTGTTGATGATGGCAACCAGAGCGATCAGCAGGATGACAAACAGAAATAGCATGTGATCGTCCTCCAATCGTTATAACTGCTTACATTAACTCCAAACGACCTTCAAGTACTTCCGGAATAATTCATCCAGCAGCGGCGTCGGATCTTGAAGTTCTGACTTAAAGTCCTTCAAAAAATCGATAACGTGCTCAATTTCGGCTTCGATAAAGTCATTAATGCGATCGATCCGCTTTTCATAATCCAGTTCCTCCCCAGCCATCTTGCGGCTTAAGAGCGAATGAACTTCTTCTAAAAGGGACTCATCTGAAATTAAATCCGCAACGAGATCCTGAAAGAGAATCGGAGGACTCGTGTTATACTTTTCGATCCATTTGCATGCCAGAATGGGCCGCAATACATAGAAGTATTTTTTAATCTTCACATGCTCACCGTGCAAATACTCACGGAAATTCCCTTGCGCCATACTTAAATAATGATGCATGGACGCTTTGGGAGAGAACACCTTCTCTTTGATCTCTAACAATTCGTCTTTAAATCCATAGCTTTCATCATAAACGATGTCAGAAACGAGCCATTCCAGCAGCGGAGGATTGGACTTTCTAAACAGCTTCAGCGCTTTTCGGATGTCCCATCCGTTAATATCCAGCATATCGTTGATCGGCAGTTCGATAACGTCCCGTTTATCATCGATAGACAGGTACCATTCGGGTCTGTTCACATAGACAAAACGAACATCGTAGTCGCTGTCTTTGGAAGGAAAACCCCATGCACGGCTTCCTGATTCCACAGCGAAAAGAATCTTCACCTGATGCTTCTGTTCAATTTCTGCTAAATTCTGCTTTAAAATTTCTTTCACTGCTTGCCTCCTCCGGAAAGTCCGACTCCATTTCCCTGTCCATTGCTGCTCCTCTTGCTCTACACGTCCACCCGATAATTGAGATGAAGCTCGTCCCCCGGAAGGCCGCGGATTCCCCAATTTGCTTTCGGTGTTTCAAAAATCGTGATTTCCAGATCGGAAACGCCGATCCCCAAGGCGGGAATTTTTTCGAAAAGAAGCTGGATCAGCTGCTTTTTCGCGGCAGCCGATCGTCCTTCGAACATGCTGATTTCAATAATCGTATATTGGTCGGTGCGGTCACCGGGGTAGATGAAGTCTTCTTGATCCATGAAAAAGAACCGGTGAAACCTTTTATCCTGAGGCAGCTGCAGCGCCTCCACGGCGCAGGCATGAAGTACATCCGAAAAAGCGCCCTGGATCGGCTTCAGCGTGGAACGCAGACCGAAAATTTTAATTTGAGCCATCCGTCTCTCCCCTTCCATGAAATAGAATCATCCCGGGATGCTGATTGGGCTACACGTTAGGAAAAAGAGGCGTCGAGAGATATCTTTCCCCTGTATCGGGCAGCAGGACGACGATCCGTTTATTGTAATACTCCGGTCTTTTGGCCAATTGAATGGCCGCGTACACGGCAGCCCCGGACGAAATGCCCACCAGCAGTCCTTCCCATCTGGACAGCGAACGGGCCGTTTCCAGCGCGTCTTCGTCCTTGACCTGGATGATCTCATCGACGATGGACGGGTTGAAGTTATCCGGTATGAAGCCCGCTCCGATGCCTTGAATCTGGTGTGCACCCTTCTTTCCTCCGGACAGAACCGCCGAGGTAAAAGGCTCCACCGCCACGATCCGCACGGACGGATTTCTTTCCTTCAGCACTTCGCCAACGCCAGTGATCGTGCCGCCTGTCCCGACGCCGCTGACGAAAATGTCCACATCTCCGCCGGTATCTCTCCAAATCTCTTCTGCTGTCGTCATCCGGTGAATCGCCGGATTGGCCGGGTTGTTAAATTGCTGCGGAATAAAAGAGTTCGGGGTGGATGCCGCGATTTCTTCGGCTTTGCGGATGGCACCGCCCATCCCTTCATTCGCCGGTGTCAGCACCAGTTCGGCTCCAAGCGCAAGCAGCAGCTTGCGGCGCTCCAGGCTAAAGCTCTCCGGCAGGGTAATAATCAGCTTGTAACCGAGAGCCGCTGCCGCAAAAGCCAAGCCTACCCCGGTATTTCCGCTCGTCGGCTCGATGATCACCGAGTCCTTGTTCAGCAGTCCGCGTTCCTCGGCATCCTTGATCATGGCATAACCGATGCGGTCCTTTACGCTGCCTGCCGGGTTAAAGTACTCCAATTTCGCAATGAGGGTCGCCTGAAGCTCGTGCTTCTCCATCACATGGCCCAGCTCCAGCAGCGGCGTATTTCCTATAAGATCAGTCAAGTTCTTGGCGATTGTCATTTCCGTTAACACTCCTGAGTATAAAATCCAACTTCCTCCGTTGGTCATTACTTCAAGTTATCATTTCCGGAAAATAAAAACAATCCATGCGACCCGTGAAGCACCTAAGACAGGCTGCTTACCCGCGCTGCCCTGGTCATACCTCTACAATACCGGCGGCTTGGTAAGGGTAGTCGATCTGCTTTTTCACGAGCTGCGCCGCTTCTGCTCCTGCGAATCGTTCAATGACGTATACGCCCAGGTCAATGGAGGTGGCCACCCCGCCAGCCGTGATGAAATGGCCATCTTTTACAATCCGGGCTTGAACCACCTCTTCGCAGTAAGGCTGAAGCAAATCGTAGACGTTGGGATGGGTCGTCGCTTTCCGTCCTTTTAAAAATCCCGCAGCTCCCCACAGCAGGGAACCCGTGCATACGGACACTTTGAATTCCGCCGATTCAGCTGTTCGAATCCAGTTAATAAAATCCGCATCCTCCCGCAGCTTTCGCGTTCCCATTCCCCCAGGGATGAACACCAGGTCATACGCCGATAAATCCGGCCGGATTACATTTACGCTGACCCGCATTCCCAGCTCATCCGTCACTTCTTCCGTTAAGCCGCAAATGTCCCATGTCGTATCTTTCGTTGGCTCAAACTGCCGCAGGCGGTAGATGACATCATAAAAGCCGACAAAATCCAGAAACGTAACACCATCGAACAATACGAGCGCAATTTTCAAACCGAATCATCCTCTCAGAAAGGGCAGCCTAGGTTACAGCTATCTGAAATTGAACCCCGGGCTCTTCTAAATTATTGAACTGCTCAACGCCGTATGGGAGGCAGCATATTCTTCTTTCAGCAAGCCGTAGATCTCCAAATCGACAACGCCTTTACCCGACCAGACGGTTGCCTGCCTTAACGTGCCTTCCAGCATAAAACCGTTCTTCTGCAGCACGCGCTTGGAAGCATCGTTTGCCGGCATCACTTCGGCCTGCAGCCGATTAACCCCCACCTGTTCGAATAAATAGCCGGTCAGCAGCTGCACCGCTTTCGTGGCGATGCCCTGCCCCCAATAATCTTCATTTAAAAAGTAGCCGATGGACATCATATTCACTTTGGAGTTGATATCATACACTTCGGCAATACCGACCAGCTTTCGGGAGGAATCCGGGATAAAGATGCCCCACTTCACTCTCGATTTTTTGTTATAGTCGCGTTCAAAATGCCCGATCATCTTTTTCACCGTATCTTTATTGTGCTTGGGGATGATCCCGCAGTAGTCAAACACGCGGTCGTTGGAATAAATTTCGTACAGGTCATCTAAATGGGCCGGTTCGATTTTACCCAGCTCAATGCTGTCGTTGTGTAAGGTAGGAAAGGTGCCGAATAGCGTGTCTGTATTCAAATTCTGGGCCTCCTTGTGAGGATAACTAAAGTGGAAATGATGATCGTAGACTTGTTCCTATTTGTCCGTAAATGCTCGAAAAGCCAACTTTCCTATGATAAACAACATCACGCCGGCTCCAAAAAATCCGATGACCTCTAAAATCCCTTGCGTGCTGAAGGTTACACCGAAAACAACTTGCTTCTCCAACAACTCGGCGGATTTATCCGATTTTAAGAGACTAGGAACATAGTGCTGTGCCCTGTAGTAACCCCAGCCCGCCTGAGCTCCAAAGTAGAACAGCAGTGAGGCCGCCGAGAAGACGATAGATTGCAGTAGGGTCCTTCTCATCGAAACGCTGCCCCTTTTCAGTCGAAGGTGGGTGCTGCCAGTTCAGCAACCTGACGAATCACGTCACCGGCATCATCACCGTTCCGGATGACAAAGAAATGGTCCGCTTCTTCCATCGTAGGCTCTATGACGCCGCTGTCCGGAGATTCCGCCTGCTGCCGATCCAAAACGGCTTTAAAGGAAGAAGCTTTGCTGAAGATGGAAGTGCTGCGCTGGCTGTGAGCTACCCGTTCTTGAAGGACCGCATCCGGAAGGTCAAAATAAACGACAACCGTCGTAAACCCGTGATTTCGGTAATAATCGATCAATTTGAGGCGGGCATGGCGATGGCGGTTGGAATTGCACAGGATGAGATGATAGGAAGTCTGATTTACCGCATAATCCACAATGGTCTGAGTCACGGCATATTTGATCCGATTAGGTCCTTGTTTGGGCAGCAAAGCCCGGTAGTGGGTATTGATAAAGTCCGCATGGTTGTCCTGATCAATGACCAGGGAGTTCGGCATTTGTCCTTCCAAGGCTTGGGCAAACGTCGATTTACCGCTATGGGTTACCCCAACGGTCAGAACGACGAGCCTGCTCATGACGGTTGATCCTTCGGCTGGTAGGCACCCAGCTCATTTCCGAACGGATCGACGAATTTGATGACCCAGCCGAATCCGTGATCTTCATACTGCCTGATATGTACTTCGTTGTCCTGCAGCGTATCGCGCAGGCGTTCGATCTGCCGGGTGATAAACATGAATGACGGCATCGGAAATTCATCTTCCGCCAGCCAAAATGTCCGCTCATTTTTTGTGCTTCGGTGCAGCATGAGAACCGGACCGGAGTTAAATTTTAACCAAGCCGCATGATCGTACACCGTCGTTACTTCAAGACCCAGCACCTTGTTATACCATTCAACCGCTTGCGGAATATCCTGCACCGGTAATTGCACGTGATCGACGTTCTCTACGAGATGATTCACAATACTTCCTCCCTTCATTTTTCACGGATCAACCATGTTGGCTTAATAATATTTCAATAATTCCTTGTCGATCTCATCAATATAACCGATGTCTTGTTGACCATCCCAGAATACAATTCTGCTCGCTTCATTATTGATGACAAAAGGCCTCTCCTGGTCAATATCGGCGCAAAATAATCCACCGTATTCGATCCTGCCATCCTTTAACCGGAACTTCATCATTCCTCTAAATGCAACACGACTCGAGGTTTGATTGGTCTCCTCAGCCATCTCGCGTATAGCGCATTCCCGAAGGGATTCGCCAGGCTCCAATATTCCGCCGGGTAATTCCCAGTGATTTTTCCATGTATTATGGAGCAACAAAAATCCATCTTTATTCCTGGCAACGACCAAGGCGTGAGTGACCGGAAAATCCAAGCTCATTTGGGCAGCTTCCTCTTCGGACACGGGCAGAAATTCGTCAAACACATCCCCATTTTGATTGATACAAATTGGCATCCTAATCCTCCCTCATGTGATATAACGAAATATTCACTGGAAGCCATACTCATTAGCTACTATAGTCTCCATCCGCTTAAAAAATCTCCCCAAGCTTGATCTCATCATAGGAATGTACCGTGATATCCGCTTGGTCCAGGTTCTGGTTCCCCGAGTTCGGATTCAGATATCCAATACACCTCATACCAGCCTTCTTGGCGGCGATCACCCCGTTTCTTGAATCTTCAAGAACGACGCAATTCTGCGGATCGACTCCAAGCTGCTTTGCTGTCTCGAGGTAAATGTCAGGTGCGGGTTTTCCTTTTGGAACCTCTTCACCGCTGACCACGATCTTGAAAAAATGGCTCAGCCCGAATTTTCCAAGAACACCTTCAATAAAAATCCTCGGAGAAGACGAAGCGACCGCCATCGGAATATTCCACTGCTTAAGTTGAGCAATCAGCTCCCGAATGCCTTCTATAGGCTCTATTTCGAGATTATTGAGAATATTCATTTTCAGATTCAGTTGATACTCAATCATTTCCTGAATCGTATGCACTAAGTTGTGCTCCTGCCTGAAAATGCCCAGCATCTCGGGATTCGTCATCCCGACAAACCGCTCCAGCTCCTGTTCTGTCGTTTTCACACCAAAGTAATCCAATGTCTTAATATCCACGTCAAAATGAATCGGTTCGCTGTCAATAATGACGCCATCCATATCGAAAATAAATGCGCTGTTCATGAAGTTCCTCCCTTTCGCCTAACCTGCAGTTATATGGCTTTACTTTACTGTAACAACCCAAACTTATGCTTCAAATAATACATGATTCCAGCCCGGTCCACATCGGAAAACTGTCTTGGTTCCTCTTTCATCATCCTCTGGACTTCATCGACCGGTCTCCAACCGGCATCCGCCGTTTCATCGCCATTTCGAAGCAAGGTCCCTTCCGCTCTGCATAAAAAGTACATGCCAATGGAATCAACCGGACCTTTGATAGTCTGGTATACACAAAAGGGTTCGACACACTCTACCTCAAACCCTGGGTTGATCCCGCGCGTATCGATCCTTTTCTCGCTGCCCTCTACTTCGACGATGGTTAGTCCTGTCTCTTCTCGCACTTCGCGCCTTAATCCATCCAGAATCGGTTCATAGAGCTCCAATCTGCCTCCTGGCAATTCCAACGATTCTTCGCCCGGCTTGTTACGGGTCTGAAGAAGGATTTCCGTTTGGTTGCGATGAACGCGTTCAATGATGGCCCTCGCATTGACGAAAAACATAACGCTCTCCTCCTCGTTGATCCGTCTCGCTACTTCAAAATGATTCGGACCATTTCCTTTAATGTCTTTACGGATCTTTATAATTGTTCGCGTTCCTTACAATCCTTCAAATGCGCACCTACAAAAAGATCAAATCCTAAATTGCATCATCTTTGATACATATTTTTTTTGTGTTATTATATATGTAATAAAGACCAAGTGCTGGTAACACTTGGTCCATACAATTGGCTTGGATGGGATCCCCCTTCTTAGTCAGTATAAAGGAAAAAACCCACCTTTTGCTTCCAACCTTTGGGTGGGTTTTTACTTTTTCTTGTTGTTATTATTGATGTATGTTAAAAGAGCAAGAATGAACGTCCCAAATAGGAACATGATCGTTAATGCGTCTTTTACTTCCATGGCTTCACCTCCTTTCGAAGGGAAACCATGCCCACCCAAGATTCAATTGTAGTTATATTTACCTTTTATTACATATAAGAACAAGCGTTCCTGTCACTTTCTCCAGGATTGTGAATCCTTAAAAATCTTATGAAGATTCCCCAAACAGCTGCTCCTTGAGCCTCTCTCTTACATCCACATCCGCCTGATCTAACATCTGCTTCAGCCGCACAGCATGCCAAGAAATATACCAAGGATCCATTCTGGCGCCATTGTCAAAAAAACCTGGAGGATAATCAGATGACTCTAGATCTCTCACCTCTACCGGCCCAAAATACTCAAATACATACGGAAAGCCCTCTTTTTCTATTAAATCGTCAACGACTTGTTCAATTCGCTCCCGGTTAATAATGTCAACGATAATAACTGGTGTGGATGCACACCAATAGGCTCCATCGAGGCATGCTCCGCTCGTTAAATAATCTTTTCTTATGGATTCGATGCATGGGATCGTATAGAAATTCGATATCCAGCGTGTTGCATCGGGAAAAGTAACCACTACATCCACATGAGCCTGTTCCGGATCGTGAATCCAGTTCTCTGCGTCAATCCGGATATGTCTTTTCTTCACAATCATCCTGCCCTCCTCCAATTCCTATGACTCGATTGTCTCTCACTACCCTACCGCAACAATCACACTCGTCACGAGCAATAACACAGAGACGGGCGCCCAGATCCTTCTTTCCCATTTACTTCGAGTAATCAGGTTCAGCACGGTTGAAATCGTTGAAAAAGCAACCACAAACCAGATCGCTTTGTTGGCAAAACAATCCCACGACGGAACGAATAAGCCCGACCTGCTCAGCACGATCGACGCGATGCCGAGAAGAACGATAGCCTGAACAATCGCCCCCACACGCATACCCGGCGGGTATTTCCCCGGAAACTTTCCACCCATCGCATAACTTCCCCATGGCATTCCTAGTGCCAAAGCAAGTTGAAAAAGCACCACAATAAAAATCAAAATAGTGAATACCATCGCCGATATAGATACCAGCACTGTCATCCCACTCCCTCTCACTGAAGTCTAGTCTACTGGGTGAAAATCCGCTTCTTCCTCTGGCGGTGCGTGAGCCATGTCATCGAAAGTATTCTTTTCCGGTCTGTGCTGCCCTTAGACCTCGAACCAAAAACGGTTCAAGACATTTCCGTCTTCCTCAATAAAGTCCTGGTCTGGAATCCCGCCATTGTTGAGGATCGTCTTCTTGGAGCCTATATTATAGGCATCGCAGACCACCAACACTTTATGTATTCCAAGCTTCTTGGCTTCTTGAAGGGATAAGGAGAGCAATTGGGTGGCGTAGCCTTTTTGCCTTTCCGAAGGACGGATCCCATATCCGATATGTCCGCTGCTTTCCAATAATTTTTCATTAAGCTCATGTCGTATATTTACGGCTCCAACGATCCGATTCGTCTCCGTCACCAGCCACAACGTGGAATTCTTTAAATATCCATCTGGCAGGTCCTTGCCTTGTTCATTGTCCTCTAAAAACCGGATCATCCCCGCAAAATCCGCAGGATCCTTCGAAACGACCCAAGGCACAATCGGTTCGTTGCTTTCCTTCCAGTCCAGATAAAAAGAGAGGTACTCCTCTTGCAGGTCTGCCGTAGGTTTGATTAATCGTGCATTCATCTCAGTTGCTCTCCTCATTCACATTTGTTTTATCGTCTGACCGTCCATGACACTCCATTCTTAATAGACTATACCCAGAATGTCCTCGATCTTCTTGATGTAATAAGTGCAATTTTCACGGAGCAGCTCTCCGTCGCTTCCATATCCATACTCGGCTCCAATAGAGTCAATCCCGTTGTTATTGGCCCCGATCATATCGTGCTTTCGGTCGCCGATCATAACCACTTCGCTTTTCACAAGGTTTCTGTTCTGGAGGATGTATGTAATGATTTCGGTTTTGTCGGACAGCGTCCCATCCAGATGACTGCCAACGACTCCTTCAAAGTAATGGTCTACTTCAAAATACTTGAGGATCTCATCCGCAAACACTTTCGGTTTAGAGGTGGCGACATACAGCGTAAATCCGTCGTCCTGCAGCTGCTTCAGCACGCTCTGCATCCCGGGATACAGCTCATTTTCAAACATTCCGCGCTCCCTAAAATACTCCCTATAATATTCAACGCCTTGCAGCGCCTGGTCCTCGGAAAAAGAATAGATTTCCATAAACGAGTTTTTCAACGGGGGACCGATAAACGGCTCCAGCTTATCCAAGTCATCCTCTTGGATCCCGAATTTGTTCAGTGCATACTGTACCGACTTGGTAATCCCTATCTTAGGGTCCGTAATCGTGCCGTCCAGATCAAATAAAAGATGGTTGTATCTCATGAGCTAGTTTCTACCTGCTTTCTAATTGCTGTTTTTGCAATAGTGTATTCTTCATCTGAGCTATGAATGATTTTCATTCAGACCACCCTTATTTGGTTTCCAATGAAGTAATGCTTACAGAATATTTTCCAGTATCTTCGCAACTCCATCGTTATCATTCGTATCCGTGACCTCTTTTGCCAACGCCTTTAGTTCTTCCACTGCATTTCCCATTGCCACGGGCCAACCACAAACTCTAAATAATCCAAGATCATTTCGATCGTCACCAAAGGCGATCACATTTTCCAGAGGAACTTTCAAGCTTTTGCATAGTAGATCTACAGCCTTCTCCTTTGAGGCTATTTTAGAAGTAATCTGAACAAGTTCTCCATGATCTGTAACGATCACATTCAATCGGTCTGCAAGCTGGTCTGCAAGCTTCTCATTAAATGAGCTGGTATCTATATTGCCGTAAAAAAGAATTTTTGTTGCATCCAGTTTTTTTAGTTCTTCCAACGTTTTCGCGGTGGGATTTTCCTGAACCTTCATATATGCTGTATAATCATACTCCTCAAGGCTCAGCCATTCATCCATGACTTCCAGACTTATTTTCAAATCCATGTCGCAGCTTAACCCATATTCCAAAACCTCAGCGGTCATTCGAGCTTCAATAGGTTCATGATGATGAATTCCTGTTTGTTCGCATTTAATATAGGCTCCGTTGTAAAAAATAGTTGAACCCATCCTCAGTAGTTCTTCCGGTAATAACCATCTCACAGCTCTTGGTGGCCGTGCGGTCGCAAAGATGATTTTCATTCCTTTCTCGTAACAATCCTGAATAGCCTTATAGTTCCGGTCAGTAATTTGTTTATCGGAGTTGAGGAGAGTTCCGTCTAAATCCAAAACAACTGCTGCAAAATTCATTGAAATTCTCCCTTCAATGAAATACAAATGAACACATGGGTTACCTCATGCCGATCCCATTATTTCGAACTTCCGTTAAAGCTGTATCCAGTACTTGCAAATCCCTTTATTAATTCCAAATGACCTTCCTGGACTTTATATTTTCTTCATCACAGGTGAGTAGCAATTTTTCAATTCCAAGATCCTTTGCTTTCTTTAATAGCTCCGACAAGAAAAGCTTTCCGTAGCCCTTGCCACGTTCACTAGGCCGTACGATATAACCGATATGTCCGCCATATTCCGCTAAACGTTCATTCAATCGATGTCTCAATTTTCCATAGGCAACGGGATAATCATCAATATACATCCAATAAATCGTCTGTGGAACATAGCCCTCAGGCAAGTTAATCCCCGCTGAAATTTCAACCAATCTAGGTAAACTGGCTTTAAACTGATCGAAATCATGTTCCGGAAAATTAGTGGTAAACCCGTTCTCGCCTAGTCCAATTTCATGGATCATCTCAAAAATGTCTCTGTCGTCGGTTTCTGATAAAGCTTTCAGTTCAATCTTCAATGACATCACCCGCTCACCAATAAATACTTGTATAAAAAATAAGCCCTTACGTTGCCTGAGCTTGTTGTCATTTCAATCATGCTCCTAAACTTGATAATCGATTAACTCTTTTATGAAGTAGTAATGCTTACTTCCTAGAGGTGCGTTCTCGATCACGGCCATTTCTTTATATCCATATTTCTTATAAAACTCTGGAGCCTGAAAGCTGAAGGTATTTAATTTAATGAAAGTACACTGTTTTGAGCGTGCAATTTCTTCCGCTTTCTCCAGTAACCTTTTCCCATGCCCGCTTCCACGATGCTCATCATCTACCCACAGAATATCAATTTCCATCCAGTTCCAGCATATCACACTGTTTAGGCCGGCTATGATGCTGTCCTCTTCATCCTTTACGCAAAGGTTCACTTCTTCATAAATGCCATTGGGAACTTGCCTGGAGTTAAATTCAATCAATTTATTTCTTACGTAATTCGCTTCATCGGCTGTTCCTCTTTGTATGCTGGGGATTTCGGGCATCGTATCCTCCTGTTGGGTTCAATATCGTCTTACTCCTTATCTTAGGAATGACCCGCTTTCATTCGCTCCATGATCGGATGGCCTTCTTTCAATTGAAGCAAGTCCCACAGGTTCCCATACAGGTCCTTAAAGACGGCGACCATTCCGTAGGACTGCTCTTTCGGCTCCCTCACAAATTCGATCCCTTTGGCGGTCATATCGTTGTAATCTCTCCAGAAATCATCCGTATTCAGAAATAAAAACACCCTTCCGCCGGACTGATTGCCAATGAATGGTTCCTGTTCGGGTTTCGATGCCCTTGCGAGCAAAATGGTCGTACCTGCCGAGCCTGGAGGAGCAACGACGACCCAGCGCTTATCCTGTTCCGGCTGATACGTATCCTCAACTAATGTAAAATGAAGCTTCTTCGTATAAAAATCGATAGCCTCATCGTAATCCTTAACGACTAGCGCGATGTGCACGATGGATTGAATCATATCCTCTTCTCCTCCGATATCTTGTAACGTCCCATGAAACATTGAATTCATTTTATATGGATTCCTAAAATTTACAAGGTTTTTCCTTACAGCATCCTTATTTCTCAGGAACGCCTCTGTCTATTCGAACGACCACCTTGCCTATCGCTCGACCTTGGCCGAAATACTCAAAAGCCTTGGCCGCGTCCCCCAACGAATAAACCCGATCAATGACAGGCTTGACTTGACCCGTTTCCACCAAAGACCTCCAGATCAACTGGTCCTCATGGTTCGGCTTATGGATCAGCAATCCCAGGTTCTTTTTTTGAAGCTTGGCTGTCCATGGTGCAGTCAATAATGTCTGAAAAATACGCGGAAAGGGACCACCCACCATGACATAGGTGCCGCCCTGTTGGAGTGCGCGCTGGATCGAAAATACGGATCGGTTTCCGACCACATCGAGAATCAGATCATACCGCTTATCACCTGCAGTAAAATCTTCATTCATATAATCCACAACATGATCCGCCCCCACGGAAAGCAGCGTTTCCAGCTTCTCGGCCCGATCTACGCCGGTTACCACTGCCCCATGCAGCTTGGCGTATTGAATCCCGAACGTGCCTACACCACCGCCGGCTCCATTGATGAGAACGTGACAGCCTTTCGATAGCTTTCCTTTATCGCGTAGCCCTTGCAAGGCCAGAACCGCTGCTTGAGGAATGGCTGCTGCCTGCTCAAAGCTCGCTCCTTCCGGCTTCAGCGTCAGTGCTTTTTCGTCAGCGCAGACGTACTCTGCAAACCCTCCCCAGCCGCAGCCGGAAATATCCCCGAACACTTCGTCGCCGGGACGAAACCGCTTGGCGGCCGCCCCCACAGCGATAACCCTTCCTGCAATGTCTGCACCTAAAATGCGGTAACGGGGCTTCCGCAATCCTCCAATACGGTTCACAAACGGTTTTCCGCGCAGGAGATCCCAGTCCCAGGAGTTTACAGATGCGGCGTGGACCGCGATCAACACTTCATGTTCCTTGGGCTTAGGGATTTCCACCTCTTCGATCCGAAGAACATCCGGCTGTCCGTAAGTTTCATAGACAAGCGCCCTCATCGTACCTGTTCCTAAACTTGCTTGATGCTCTTTCGTCTCGATCTCGTTCTTCATGGCCGACACCATCCTACCTTCAAATTAGGGTTAACGCTAAGGCGAGCTAGGCAGCTCTTCGAAAGCAGAAGAGATCAGCTCCTTTTTAAAATGCCTAAATATGCACTCCACGGCCCAACATCAGCCCGGTATCTCTCCGCCATCACCCGGACCATTTGCGCCATATGCGTAAAATCATGAACAACCCATGCAGAGAGCAGCTCCCTTAACTTCACAACGCCGAATTCCGGATGCAGACCGGTCTTTTCCAGATCATGAGGATTGACGACCGCCCTCAGTTTGGATATGTTCGCCATTCTGAGGGTATGGAACTCTGATAATGCCTCTTCAATGGTTCTCTCAGACGTGCCTTTCAAATGGGCATAGCGGTCGAATACGGGAAACGGATTGTTTTCCCCTTCCGCAAGAATGGATTCCATCCGCGGGATCCAGTTATGCTTCTCCGCTTCTACGAGGTGCTCAACGACTTCAAGCGGGTTCCAGGTTCCTTCCCCTTCATTGCTATGCAGCCATCCCTCGGATAGACCGGATAAGAAGCGTTCCAAGGTTTGCGGCGTGCGCTCCAATATTTCGAGGGCTTCATTCAAATGGAAGTTCATATCAACACTCCTTTTGGCTATTTAATAGCTCATCTTCAAAAATGCTTCCACCAGATTCCCGCACATTCCGGAACCGATGCCCACTGATTCTGAAGGATCCGATCAACGAGTTCTGGTCCGAAGAAAAACTCCGTATGATGAATGGCTTCTTCGATACTCCCAAAGTCATAATCGGTTCTGATCCATTGATGGTCAAATCCGTATTTGTCTTGAAGTAATGCATAATACGGCTGTAAAAATCCAGGGGGATGCGGCGTCTCATATCCCGTTCCCATCGTTTCAAAAATGATGATCGTTCCATTCGGCCTTAACACCCGCTGCAGCTCGGCCATGATTTGTTCCAGATTCTGTTCCCAGCGATGATCTGATGCATCGGCCAGGTAACAAATACACCATCCCGAGACAACCAGGTCAATGCTCTGATCGGGTAGGGGCAGCTGCCTATGGTCCGACACCACGGTTTTCCAATTCAGCGGACCGTTCATCCCCTGCAGCTTGCTCTCCAAGATGTCCAACATCGGACGAGAGATATCCGTGCAGATTAGAGATTTCGCCTCAGACGCAATCACCGTCGATAATCGCCCCGCCCCTGCGCCTAAATCTAGCACGTCCAAATTTTTGAAAACTCTGATTGTATTGATGATGTCATATAAATCAGGTTGACGGCTGACCATGGCGTCATACATGTTGGAGTGATTCGTATAGATAGGATCCTGGGTTGACATTTAAAAACCCCTTAAAAGTAATGGATGATGGGGCAAGTACGTAAAATGTTCCTACGATCGCTCTTGTTTTCGGATTTCTTGATGGTATAGGGCCCACTTAAGGTAGAAATCCGAAAGCCAAATCATATGCTTCCGATGTTAGCTTTCCTTTGGAAAGCTTTTACGACCGCTTCGCTTCTTCGGAATCCTTTTACTCCCTTGCCTGCATCCTATTCTTTAGTTCAATTTATTTAGATTTGTGACCCATGATGATTTCAACATAAAATCTCGATCAGAACTTGAAAAGTTTCGCTGCGCCCCTTACTCATTCGGCTCCTCCCACTCCTTATCCAGCACCAAAGCGCCACGTTCATTCCGTATGAATGCCGTCCCTGGCGGCGAGTGAAGAAAAGGGATGATGTCTGGATCGTAATTACATATGGTGTTCACCAGATAGATGGCATGGTTATCGGCATTGTCCATATATTCTTCGTCTTCGTCACCGGCCATGAACCGCCATCCGCTGTCCGGATATGGGCTACCCGAAACTTCTTCCCGATACATAAATCCGACCTTGCAGCCATCCACCGTGATTCGGTCGCTGGCAATACACCCTTCATTCGAGTCGATGAACTGTACGATCTGATCCGCTGACAAAAAATACTTCTTTTTATTCTGATAGTTCAACATCGTCACTCCTGTTGCTAAATCATCATTTCCAATCTCTAAAATACGCTAGGATTTGAAAAGATTGATGCATCGCTTTCGAATTGATCTTTTCAAAATAAATGGGCTTTAATACAGGGTCGAAGTACATCAAAACCAGGGTTAATCCAATGATCAAGACGGAACTTCCCCAAGCAAGCTGAGCCCTTCGTATCCAAAAAACATTACCGGAAATCCACACCAGAGCGAGGAACAAGCAGCTTCCAATGATGAGATAGGCAGGCACATATCCCTCCATACACCAATAAAAAAGGCTGTACCAGTACATCCACACGAGCAGCATCAGCATATTATATGGAACTAGCGCTAACCTTTTTATCATTTTTGCAATCACCCTTTTGCAATCCTTTCAGGCATGGGTTATTCCTTCGGATAGTCACTCCATAATTCGATGATGTTCCCATCCGGATCATAAAATCCAAAAGACTTCCCCTGGTAATTCGATATCCGTCTGACTTCAATCCCATGATCCATCAGCCACTGCCTGGCTTGATCAATATCAGGAACGACAAAACCATACGCAGCCTGCGGACCACTTGAATACGTCATCTGTGAGTTTACCGCTTCTTCACTTACGATCAGCATGATCCGAATTCCCGTTGTTGACCTCATTTCCACGTACAAAGGATCTTCAAACGCAATTTCAAAATGAAGATTTTTGGCATACCATTCTACGGAGCGTTCCAAATTCGTTACAGGGATATAAATGTATCCACTCAACAATTCCATTAAAAAAGCCCTCCTCTCTTGATATGGGTTACCTCCTTACAAAATCCTCTTTCAATTCGTCCTGTGGATCCCATTTGGACCAAGCGGCCTCCAGCAGATTCCCCTCATGATCTCTAAAGTAAAAATATTTAGCTTCTCCAGCTCCGAGAGTCTGCAAATCTTCGACCATCAGCCCCTTATCCTTCATGAATTGATGGGTGTATTCAATGTCCGGACAGTTTATCGCCATGACCGGAAAAGGCTTGCCGTTCCTCATAATTTCAAGTGACTGCTTGTCTTCTGTTTCAATGAGCAGCAAAGCGATCGAATGTTGATGAGGATGATGCAGCACGGCGATATAAGACCCTCGGTCCTGAAACTTATTCATTAACTTAAAATCCAAGTTTTCCGTGTACCACGCAATAGATTCATCAATACGGGTTGTTGGAACATATACGTAGCCAATACGGGAGAAAGCAAACGTTGGACTCATGGGATACACTCCTTCGTTTGGATGGGTTTTTAGTCTTATTTTGGGTTTGAAGAATAATCAAAAAAGTGATTAAAAAGCCCGAAGGCCTTTATTTCATAATCCATATTTCCTTCAGAATACTTATCCCTCACCTGTATAAAAATCCCCGCGTGCATAATATATCTCGAATTCCACTTAACCTCGGCTTCTTGTCTCTTGCACCCCATGTCCGGTCCGGTATTCACACATACGATGCCATGTTCCGAGGAAAGCCATTTCGTGTAATCTTCCTCATTTGGACAGGTCATCACTAAAACTATCAATACAGCTCCAACCAGGCCAAGGGCCCACTTCATAACATTATTCATCATACCTCCTTAGACTCTTAAAACATTTCTCTCCACCAGCTGCTTTGCCTTGAATTCACTTTTCTTTATACCACTTTCGAAGCAGATTGATATGCGCCTGATGATAGCGGTTATGGTCGGCCATATGCCATATCCCCCAGCGTATCGTTGCCTGCTTCTCATTTTCATGTCCAAAAGAGACGGTTTTCTCAAGATCTGCATCGGTTAGCTGCGTACATGCCTCTTTCAGCATGCCTATTACACCGTTATATTGAGTCATAAGTGTATTCAAAGATACGCCTTGGACCATCGGTAACCTGCCATGCTCATCAATCATGGGGCCATACTGCTTTTGAAGTGACTGCGGAAGTGGGAGCCCCTTTATTCTGTAAACCCAGTTCAGATCCACGTACATGAGATGCCTGATTAACTGAGCTGTGCTGTTGAACTTGTTATCGGGCCCCTTATAATCCATCTCTTCTTGCAGCATACCGTTCGTGATAGATTGTAGTCGTTGGATGTTCTCTTTTACCGCAGAATATAAGATCCCCACCATTGGAGCCATGTTGGCCCCACCTTTTAAGTCGTAGAGCATCCTGGCTCCTCCTTGACGATATTCGAAATCCTTCCTCTTCCGCTCTTCTTTATGAAATAACCCAGCCATAGAACACTTTTATTCTAGGCTGGGTCGTTTGTTGTCTGGATCTTTTTCCATGATTATACATGTAGATGACCAATAGGAGAAAGCCTCCTGGGGGCTGAAATCTCTTCAACCTATTATTCTTGTCTTGCATTTCTCATACGGATCATGGAAAAGTTGACGGTGGACTTCAATACTTGTTCTCGCAGGGGCTGTAACGATGGAGTGATCCTTAGCTCTATACCCTCATTCAGAATCGCAGTTATCAAATCGTCGATTCTCTGTACTTCCATCGGTATAACCGGACGTCTTGATACATGGTATCCCGCATTCTCTTCTTCCAACTCGAAATCAGCCGCATCAAAGATGTAACGATAGATAGAACCCTTTTTTACCCGTTCATACCACCCGGTCTCAATGGCTATCATCCGGCTAGTTCTCGACATCCCAAAAAAACGTTCATTATCCATATTAACTTGTATCATCCTTTGGCCAAATGCAGACTCTGGGGCATGCTCTTGGAAAATAATAATGCGGCGCATGGTACTCATCGATCGTCCAGACTTTCGCATCGGTTTGATCGTATATGGTCCGAGGTTCAAAGACTTGGATGCCGGGTTCTTCGCTAAAATGAAACAGCTTCATATGTATTCCCCCTTCATCGCACTACTTCCAAAAACCCCCGTACCTCCAGTAACACAAGTTCCCAATCAAATTCCGTATTATTTATCGTTAATTTATCGATTTTCAAATGATCCATGATGTCTAATTCATATTCCTTTCGTACCTTCAGCACCTCACAAAGGCCATCGACACCGTGATATCCCTTTGCCTTACCGAATCCCTGCTCTGTGAAATACCACGTAATATGGCGCAGCCAATCATCCGATCGTTCCTGAGTGACTCTGCTGATGGTTGACCTTATATCGTCTTGATAAAAGTAAATGATTTTAGGATGTAAAGGTTGAATAATCGTTTCTATTCTCTTTATAAAATCAGTAATCACTTGTTGTGGCTGATTGAACCGCCCGAACATCATAGTCAGCGGATTCTGCAAAAAGCAGCATTCTAATATGACGGTTCCTTCCGCCTTTTGAGCATGGCTAACGAACTCTTCCCATCTTTCAATGACGAGCTCTTGATATCGATCCAACGATCCATTGTATACATCTAATCCGGCTAACTCATCGATGAGGCTTTTATATTGGTCGATAGGTATTTGTTGCTGTAATTTGCCATAGTAAATTAGCCGGTATTGCCCTATCGTCTGAGTGAATTGATTTATTATATCGCCCAATTCAGGGTACTTATTTTTCAACACTTCATACTCTTTAAAGTCCAAACAAGCCACGGACTCATAATCCGCCGGATGATTTAGATCCCCTTCAAGAAACATCTGGTTGCTTATACCCTGTGTATCCAGCAGCCCCTTAATATATCGAGCTGTAGAGGTTTTACCCGATCCGGGTATACCTTCCACTAGAATTAATTTGGTTTGTGTCAAGATGATGTCTCCCTTTTGCTGGTGTCTTTTGTAATTGGAGTCCTCGAATCTGTCATTTCCCGCTCCAATGTTACTCTTAAATCTTGAGCTTCCTCATCATCCTTGTTTAAAAACATATATTTATCCAAATACAATAATGCCTGGTTATAGTCTTTTGTCGATACATAGATCTGAGTAATATTCCAGTAAGCATCACTTTCATTCGGATCAAGAGCAATGACCTTCTGAAAATACCCGACTGCCTCAACATACTTACCTAGGCGAGAGACTACAATCCCTTGATTTAATAAGGTTTCCGGTTGATTCGCATCGATATCTAAGGATTTGTTATATGCTTCCTCTGCTTTGAATAGGTCGTCGCATTTTTCATAGTAAATCCCAAGATAGTAATAAACATCTTCATGTTCAGGATTTATTTGTAGTGCATCATCTAAGCACTTCTTTGCTTCAATTAGGTTTCCTTGCTTTATGAAAACTCTGCTCTTATTCATGTGAGGTCTTTCCCAATGTGGGGCTCTGCCTATCACTTCATCAAACCAACCTAATGCTTGCTCAAAGTTCCCCAATTGCAATTCACAGCAGCCCAGGTAGTTGATGCATGAGTTCACTTCAAGCTGTTTAGCGATACACTCTCTAAAAATGTCAGCAGCCTCTTGATATCTACCTTCAAAATATAATTGATCACCAATATCGTATAGGGACATTTAAGGATTGATCCCTCCAAATTTTATATCAATTGCTGGTTTAGCTCCTCGTATTCTCTTTTCAAAATACTCATATAAATGGTATCTGAGTAACGTCCATCCCTTCTTCAAGACAAATGCTTCCGATACCCCTCGACCTTCTCATCTTTAAATCCTAATTTCTCATAAAAGGCATGGGCTTCCTTTCTCTGTCCACCGGACACAAAAATAACATAATTACAGTCTCTCTCCCGTGCTATGGCCTCGATATTCATCATTAACTGCTTCCCTATGCCAAGCCTGCGAAAACGATTTGAAACCACCACGTTCTCAATGACCATGAAGGGTTTGCACTCTCCGACAAGATCCTGGCACACAATCCCCATAACGGACCCTGCCAGCTCCCCATCCTTAAACGCTCCCAGAATATGATAGTCCCCCTTGGCTTGGATGATATCAAATACTTTGACCATCTTTTCGTAATTGTTAGGCTGATGATCCATGAGCTCCTCGTACAGACGGCATAGGTCATTCAAGTCGGCTTTCGTTATTTCTCTTATAGTAATCATTGAACAGTTTCTCCTTGCTTTCAAAAGTAAAAGGCCATTACTTATTTACTGTCTGGTTTTATAATACGTCCTATTACAAATTGCTTGTTGGAATCATTGGCATCGAACATCGGTGTAGTTTGGCCAGGGTGAACTTCGATCACTCCATCCGTTTGCAGCACCTCATGATTAAAATCTAGATAGCCTCCGATGACCTTTCCTTCGGATTCTAAAATATAGGCAACAATCTGATTGTATAGATCCGTTTTTTCCTTAAGGATATAACCCGTCTCTACAACCTCCTTGTTAAAAAACGGTGCCAAATCAATGTTCCCTTCCGTTCGGATAGTATCGACATGATCCTTATAACTCTGCAAAGTTTTTGCTTCATATTTTGTTTCCGATGCAAAGCGCTCCGCCTGCCAGCCAAATTTTTGCAAATAGTCTGTGTGCATTGGCTTATAAAACGGCATATATTCTTTCTTTTCTTCTTTGCACCCTGTAAGTACGAGGACAATCAGTATAACTAAAATAATCGTCTTCGATCGCAAGGAATGACCTGCCTCCTTACATTTGCTTTCCCACATATATATTGATGATACCGCATATATAACACAACATTCACCTAAATTTTCCCATCATTCTTCACCTGATCCAAAAACTCCTGTACCTCTTTCCTCGACTTTAATATGACGACTTGTTTTCGACCCTTTACCTGTTCGAGCGCTTCCATGACCTTGGATCGGCTTCTTTTCTTATAATTCCAGACCCAAATAAAAAAAGCCCAATCCAGTTTTTCGGGGCATTCCTCGTTTAGATCGGGTCGTGTTTTTCCATGATATTGGATTCGTCTTTTCATGATCCTATAAATGCATAAGAGTCTGGGCATATCTAAAAATATGACGGCATCCGCTTCACTCAAACGAATACCTAAGGTTCTGGTGTAATTTCCATCGATAATCCATTGATCTTCGCTTACAGCATCCTTCACAAATTCATCCCATTCGTCATTTACGGTTGGAGTCCAGTTCGGTTTCCAATAAAATCGGTCCAGATGAACAACAGGCAATGATAGAATCTCACCTAACCTTCGAGATAAGGTAGATTTACCGGAGCCGGCTGAGCCGATGATCGCGATTCGATTCGTCAAGGGTTATCGTCCTTTCTATTGAAGAACATCCAGGATGTCAGCATCTTCATAGAGATTCCAACTCAGCTTTTATCCTTATAAATGCCCTATGTAACCTCCCTTTTGTTGCCATAAACAAATCATTGTTTTTATCGATGACTTCTTCCTTACCAAAGACACGATCCTCAATATACGTAGTATACCGGATTTCAATTTGTACAGCTTCTGTATGGGAAAGCGATCCATGATGAGATACAATATAACCACCTGTAAGTCCCTCGGCATCTACTTCAACCTTGAACCCTTCTTCTCGAAATGCTTTAACTAGAACATTTAGGAATTCCTCTGAACACGTCTGGCCTCCTCTGGTTCCAAGAACAATATCTGCTGAAGACTGGATGTAGAAGCTATGCAGGTCAAACAAATATACCTTTCGATGATTTGATGCTATCTGCCTTATTTCTTCCGCAAGACAGTGATGATATGGCAGGTATATCGTTTCAATTCGATTTTCAATTATTGCCTCATCTGGAGATGTATCATAGATTTGTTCTCCAAAAGTAGTTTTATGATAAATTAACGAGTTTCTGTAGTTGTCTTTATTATCTCTGAATGACATATCCCGGTTTACGTCGATAACATACCGACTATAGTTCGCAGATATAACTGTGAAATCAATACTGTCTAAGAAATCGTATAATTCGCGAACATACCAATCATTGTTAGACAAAATAACCCCAGGAACTAATCTAGACTTCATTTCATCGGTTAATAATGAGGAGCCGTGTGGAATACTTGCAATAAACGGAGATTTTGATGTACTTCTGTGGATATGGAAGGGGTCTATTTTCTTTCACCTCCAATTAATAAAGTACTTTGCTGACTTCCCATAAGTTCCTGTATTTACGAACCCAATAGATGACGTACAAACATTTCTGCAATCACAATAATAGGTAATCCTTTCATATACAAGTAGCTTGCGCTCTGCGTTTTTCTCACGTTTTCAATCGAAGAGCCCCCCCCTCTGGATCAGATCCATCCATTCTTCTAACGTATCCCTAATCACGAATCTGTTCCTTGATTCCTTACTCCGTATCACTTCCCAATCTTCATTGACCAAAACTAAATGATAAGAACCGTCGGCGTCTGAATCAGGGTACCAGCCAAGGTCAAGGATGCATTTATTCTTCTCCGGTATGATCCAGCTTCCTTTTCGAAGCTCCATTTTATATATTTGCAATATATCCTCAGTGAAATATCCCCAATTCTCTAAATACTGATCTTCTTTAGATTTCACAGGTTCAATGTCTTCAAATTTGTTATAGCAAACGGCAAAACCTGCCGGTACCTTAATTCTCATTAACGACAAATTAGTTTATCCTCCATTAAAAGATTGGTATCTATAAACCCGCTCCTTGAATCTGGAGACCAATAGAAAATGAAAGCTGTTCTTCATTTCATGAAATATGTCTATTTAAGAAGCTATCCATTACTATTACGTCTCACCCCCATTAATGGATCCCGGCGTATATGAATCACAAAATCTTGTTTTGAAGTATGATATACGACATTCCCAGGCCTCGCTTGAAAAAACTCTTTATTAGCATCTTCTTCTGGTATTGTGCGAATCGGTGCAACCTCGTCTACTATCTTTTTGTTGCCTTCCTCGTGATAATCAAGTATGGAAACCAGAACAAATTGGTCAGGGAATAGTTCCCTTACTTCTTGCCATTTCATTCGTTCTACCTCCTATAAAATCGTCCTTATTAGCCTTGCTACCCTGATTTTATCACACACAAAACCAAGTATTGCCAAGTTATTATGATGACTTGACGCAGGTTTTTTAATTGTGTTATCATCCTTCATGAAAAATCCGTGTCGGGTACACCCCGCTGGACAAATGGCTTGGATCTTCTAAGCGATCAGAATAAAGACCCACCTTTGGCGCTAACCTTGGGGTGGGTCTTTGCTTTATCTTATTGTTTAAATTGAAGTAGCCAATAACTCCCCCGCAAAATGGTAAAACGCCATCGCATCCTCACCGTTGTCAAAACCGGCCTGCGCCATTTTATCGCTGCCTCCGCCTTTACCGCGATAGTCGGCCAGATGCTGCTTAAATAGCGCACCGCAGGCAAGTTCGCTATCCCCTCCCCGGGCGAGAAGCACCTTATGGTCCGCCCCCGATACAAAAAGCACGATCACATCCGCTTGCTCGGTAAGTTTGGCCGCCAGGTTCTGCATATCTTTCAGCGGCTTGTCCGCAAATGCATGCTTGATCAGGCTGCCCTGACGGTCAGCTAGCAGCTTCTCAGCCAGGTAAGCGTCATTCTCAGCTTTTACCGCGGTTAATTCAGCCTGGAGCTGCTTCTGCTCCTGATCCCATTTTGTAATCCGGTCCATAATTTCTTCCTTGGCGGTATTGAACCGGGCCGACAAGCTGCCGAGAATCTCCATGCCGGCATTAAACTCCCTGAGCGCACGATAGCCGCATTTAAAATATACACGCGTATGCCCCTTCTGCTTCTCCGCTCGCAGCAGTTTGATCATCCCGATCTCTCCCGTTGCGGAGACATGCGTACCGCCGCAGGCGTTATACTCGATGCCTTCAATCTCAACGATCCGGATATTATCAGTTACCTTCGGCTGCTTCACCAGAGGCAGGGCCGCTGCCTGCTCCTGACTTACAAAATAACTCGTTACTTTTCGATTCAAGTAAACCTGATCATTCACTTCCAGCTCCAGCATCATCAGCTCGTGCGGAGGCAGATCGGACCGTGCGATATCAATGGTGGCGTAATCCTCACCTAAGTGGAAGCTGAGCGTCTCCGCTTTACACACCTCCAGACACATCGCCGACAGCAAGTGCTGGCCGCTGTGATGCTGCATATGGTCGAACCTTCTGTCCCAATCCAATCGGCAGCGGACGTCTTCTTTTTCAGGAAAACGCTCGACTTTATGCAGGATTTCTCCTTCCTCCAGAACGACATCCAGCACCGGGATCGTATCGATCCATCCGAGATCACAGGGCTGCCCACCGCCGTGAGGATAAAAGGCTGTCTCCTCAAGGATCACATAAGTTCCGTCTTCCCGCTCCACTTTGCGCGCCATGCGCGTCTCCCACTCCCGGGTATATGCAGATTCGTAATATAGCTTTTTCGTCATGTTCTTGTCCTCACTGTCCTGTCATGGTTAAATTCACTTTAAATCCAGCTTACTATAAAACGGTCCCCCTGCGCCAAATCCTTCTGAAAAAGAAAAAACCGTCTGCAATCATCCCCACAGAACGGTCTCCATGATATGTTAGAACATTTTTGCACGATCGGTTATGTCGCAACCCCATGCTGTATGCCTCCACTGCTTTCCAAAAAATCAGACCGCTCCACACTATACAAATCATAGCGCTGCTGCGAATGGTTAATCGATTGATAGACCTGCTCGTAGCGTTCATTGGCTATTTTGACGTATGGCAGCTTTTCCACTGCTTTCTTCGACCGGATGTTTTGGGTTCGGATCTTCAAAAAGATCGTTTCAATCTCCTGTCCAAGAAACAATTCAGCCAAAAACGCCTCCTTTGCGCGTTGGTTATACCCTTTTCCAAAATAAGGGGCCCCAATCCAAGTAGCTAGGAAGCCAGTTCGATGATCGATATGATATAGATCAATGGTGCCGATGGGGTGACCGATCTCGTCAAGAATCGTTCTGGAGATGCACGTCCCCTGCTCTTCCTCAACGATCAACTGCTTGGTGATGAATAAGTATTCCTCATACGATTGGCATGGATAACGGACATAGGGAAAAACGGCTGGATCCGTCATCAGGTTGTACAGTGCATGGCATTCGTGCAAATCACGTTGTTTTAACATGTCATCGCCACCCTAGTCCTTGTGATTAGCTATACTCAGATTTAAGTATATAAAAGGACTTGGAGGATTGGATGAATGCTGCATTTTCCAGATGTAAAATCCGTCTTAAAAACAGAATTTGGCTATGCCCTTTCTGCTGGGTTTTACCGATCGTTCAATCCCTTGCCATCGAGGATTTGCTGTGTACATTTTTCGACCCGGGACTCCCGGGTTTTGGATTGCTTGGGCGCCGAAAAATAATACACGTACGCTCTTTGCCGCCCCGGCGTCAATGCCTCAAAAGCAGCTTTCAAGGCAGGGTTTTCATCTAGTTTATGTTGAAACTCTTCGGGAATATCGAGGTGTGTCTCGTTCATGATATCCTCTTTCACACCGGATTGTTCGACTTCAATGGCTTCCGCAATATAAGCCCTCAAGATGGGTTCCAGCTCGACGATTTCTTGGGTATCGTTAAACCGGATCTGACGCCCTACTTTCGTATTCTCACCGGTTTTAACCAGAATGCCATGTGGATCTTGTAGCATGTAGCCTTTAAAAAACAGAAGCGCCAAGTAGGCTTTAAATCCCTGGATGATCACGATGTTTCGCCCCTGTGACGTGTAACAAGGTTTGCCCCACTTTAATTCTTCGGTAAGCCCGCAATCAAGCAAAATCTCTCTCAATTTCTCCGTTTCTTCAAGCCACATCGTGGCTCTGCCTACAAATGCATCTACTTTGGGATTCATTTTATTTTCCATGGTTATGCTCGTTCCTTTTCTCGCAGCGGTTTTGGTATATATTCATATTTGTTTACAGAAAGCTGGTGTCTGATACGGGGGAGAAAGTCTACCATAAATGAATCTTACAATGGGTTGGGTAGATAGTAATGATAAGTTCTATAATTGTTGTTTGTCCTGATTGTATTCCCAGCATATAAACCATTCTTGGTTTCCCACGCTGTCGTAATGATGCTCTTACTCAACTCAATAATCTCATTTGAGCTTTTCACATCTTCAATGTGCCAATATTTCATGTCAGCTATTTCTGCTTCATCTTTTATCATGGATCCTGAGACCAGTTCCATTTCAAAAACAATGTACAAACTCGCTTGTATTTCACCATTTCGTTCTTGTGTTCCGGAGCGGAGACATACGACTCGACCTGATTTGGTTACTAAACCCGTTTCTTCTTTAAACTCTCTTTCAGCAGCTTCTTCAATGGATTCTCCTTGTTCAGCGAAGCCACCTGGAATCATCCACATTCCTCGATTAGCACCATAATCAACCTTTACCAGCAGAACGGATTGATTGTTAAATAAAATACCACCCGCTGAAATAGAGAAATGATTCATATACACCCTCCTGAAGGATCATTTGACTGTGAATTTACCATATAGAGGAAGATGTATACCAATACATAAAACAAATGAAGATGATCACTCTGTCCTATAAGTATATTCAATTTGCTTGATTTCTCATATAGCGTTCCCAAGAAATAGACGCAATGCGTTTTTCAGGGGTGTCTTTTATGAGATCCTCTCAAAAACGGTCCCCTCATCGTTTCGATTAGCATACCAATCCTTTTCGGTTATCAGTAACCCAGTGACATCCGTTTGATCTGTAATAAATCTTACAGTTACGCAGATATCATCCAGATAAAATTGATCAGTGTCTTTCGGCCTCAACCTTTTGTTTCCAAAGATCCACAATCCATCGTTGATGAATTCTACTGAAATCTTGAAACCCATCTCCTGATGATGATATAAACCTGAGTATTTCCTGAGCAATGAAGTTTCAAGAACGGGATCGGGCACATATTTCAAATCGAAATTTTCAAGCGCTTGTTTTTGATACGTCTCGTAATCTGCGGACGAGTTCTCAGTGATCTCAACTGGGATGTTCAATTCATGAACAATCTCATTGGCAATTTCGGCATATTCCAAAAAGAACGAGATGTGCGACTCGGGACCTTGCTCTTGCCGGTTTCTAAAATAGGGCTCGTCTTTATATTCCTTATGTTTTCGCAGCAAATACTCTCTACCGCCGCGCTGCTCGATCATTTTGTTAATGGCGGTTGGCGCATCCTTCTGGTAAAAGTAGATCAGATTACAATGTTCCTTACTTAACCGATCACTCACTTTATGTACCAATGACTTAATAAGCTCTCTTTCCGCTTCTTTATGGAGCAGGTGAACCATCGGGCTCTGCAAAAATGCGGATTCCATCACAACCACTTCTTCTTTAGGAAAATGATCCAGAAACTTAGACCATCGATCATAATAAGCTTCAAGGAACAATTCATTATTTTCATGACCGGTAAACTCGATAATCGGGTGATCATAAGTGGTTTCAAGATATAATCCGCAAGGGATCCCATCTCGTTCAAATTGATTGGCCAAAAATCGGGCAAATGTGGATTTGCCTGAGCCAGGAATACCTTCAATGAGTATAAGATTCTTCTTCATGGAATCATCCTATTGAGCGAACACGCCAAATCAGTAATACAGTCAAAAGGATAAGACATGTTGTTCATCCTCTCTACGAGTTCTGTTTTTTTGACTTTTCTTCTGCCAAAACACCTTTGGGTAAGCAACAACCCTCAGTCGGGCTGCAGCGCGAATACCATGTTATCTGATGTATGACCTTTTCTGAACTGCTCACGAAAATACCAATCATGTATCTTTTCTTTATCTGTCATTTGATCCATGTCCTTGTCCAATTCAATCAATATATCGTGTGTCCATTTGTCATTTTCATAAAAACAACGGTGTTCATAGCAGTTTGCGTCGTCTATAAAACGATGTATGCTTTTCGGAATGATATCCGCGATCCCGTTATTCTCCGGGTGCATAATCCACTCCAATCTCTTCCAGTCCAGGATTCCTTCTGGTGTCTTTATGGGAGTCTCATAGATGAAATCGGACGGTAACTCAGCGAAATAAGCATACATCCCGCCGGTTAACTTACCATCTGCAATCCAAGTTACAATACCTTTAAAATCAATGGAATCCAGGGAAATTCCTGTCTCTTCCTCGACCTCTCTCAGCGCAGACTCTCTTGGCGATTCGTTCTCTTCGATTTTTCCGCCCACGCCATTCCACCTTCCCATCCAACTCGGCTTTTCCCGGTTAAGGAGCAGGATTTGATCGTTTTGTTTAAGGAAGCAAATGTTGTATTTAAACATGGATAACCGCCTTTCAGATAACGTATAAAGAGGTTTCACAAACCAAGGATTAATCACGCAATTGAAACCACCTTATGTGACGAAGTTGCCATTTCCGTTTATCTTTCAATCTAACTTTCTGTTCCTAAAATGATTCCAACACTTTGATACTTTTTTCATTATGTTATTATATAAGTAATAAAGACCAAGTGCAGCAACACTTGGTCATTACAATTAGCTTGGACGGTCTATTCCCTTCTGAGTCGAATATGAACAAAGCCCACCTTCGGCCTCAACCTTTGGGTGGTTTTTTACTTTCTCTTGTTGTTATTATTGATGTATGTCTTCTGCTAACCTACTTGATAATCCTTCTTAAGCAATGCAAATATGGCAGTATCAACAAACCGGTTCCTCCAATAAAAATGTTCCTTCAATATCCCTTCTTCGCTAAACCCGGCTTTCTCAAGCACCTTCCTTGAATTCACATTCCCCGGTTCAACGAATGCTTCGATTCGGTTTAATCCAAAATCGCGGAACCCGAATTCAATCACCTTCTGAATGGCCTCGGTCATAAAACCCTTACCCCAGTAATCTGGTGTCAGTTCATACCCAATTTCAGCTTTATAGTGATGTTTCATCCAACCATGATACCCACATGTGCCAATGACACGGCTTTCAGATTTTAAAGTAATCCCCCAGCGAATGCCTAGATTTTTGTCAAATCTTTGCTGCCACCTATCAATTAATTCCTCGGCTTGTTGTACATTCGTAAAGCTCTCCACATCATAAAATTTTGTTACTTCATCCAAGGAGAAATAATGAAACAGGTCGCCTGAATCCTCTGGTGTAATCTGTCTTAGAACCAATCTTTCCGTTTCTAATATGGGAAATGGGGTCATCCCGTCTTCTCCCTTCAGTTTGAGTAACGTAACTTATCCCCCGAACGCAATTCTATACCCATCAATGTCTTGAATCGTAAATTCACTAAAAAAATCATTCAAATCCGGACCTTGCACAATAGGGATTTCTTTATCCTTGATCTCTTCTAGCAATTGTCGAACATCTGTATAACAAAAAGCATCAAAATAGAGTCCGCCCTTAACTGAAGAAGAGGGTCTTACATCTTCCGGATCAGCTGCTTGATGAAGAATAAAGGTTACTTGATCTCTTGTCATATGTACGTGTTGGACAACCGGACCGCCAACTAGCTCATAACTGAAACCCAGCTTCTTATAAAAATCGATCGATTTTTCAATATCCCTCACAAGTAAGACCATAGATGGTCCGGAAAATGCAGTCTGATTCATCTTCGAATACCTCCACTTATAAATTGGGATTGTTAATCTCGAATAATCCTCTCCCAATCAAGTTGGCTGTAACAGGCTTCTTTCCGATCTCTCTTGCCCATACAGACAACTGACCGATGTGGTGGATTTCGTGGGCGATCAAGTGCCGCATGACTTCGCCGTATGTATGGGCTTCTCGCTCCCCTTCATCCGTAATATCGATCATAATACGGTCTTCCAGGCTGTCGTTCCAATCATAGACAAATGGAGCAAGCTCCTCGTGGCAGCGTGCAGAAAAATCTTTGATCTGCTGCACACTGGCCACTTTCTCAAACGGAGGGATTTCAACTGCTTTTTCCTGGATTCCGCCGCATATCCAGCCATACTCGACCGCCACAATGTGATACAGAGTAGGAAGGAAGTAGCCTATGCCGCCGGTGCGTTTTTTCAGCAGCTCTTCTTCACTCACCGTATCGCACCAGTCTAACCAATCTTTGCGAACCTGCCAGTTATATTCGAATAATTTCAGCATGCTGTGGCCTCCTTATTATCATAAGTACCTAGAAATCATTTATATCAATTAACATGATAGGGGCAGACGGTACAGGTGAACTACCATCCCAACCCAATAATCCTACTGCAATTAACTTATTATTACCTTTTACAATATCATACAAGTTTTTATCGGGTGGTAAACTTTTTAGTAACCATTCATTTCCATTACTGGAATATAAGAGTCCAGAATTCCCCGCAAAGAAAAACTGATCATCAATTATATTCCCTTTAAATCCGCTTCCATGAGCTTTAGCAACAGTATCCCAATTTTGACCATTATTGGATGACCAAATCATGGATCCATTATCATCCAAACCACCTAAAGCTATAAATTTCCCTTTACTATATGCAACTGATGTTAAATACCCCATTCCATTTTTAAATGGGATGTCATTACTTACCCATGTTTGCCCGTCATTTGATGATGCAACTGAATATGGACCTACCGCAACAAACTTATTGTTGCCAAAACATACACTCCAAAAAGTTGTCCAGTATAAATTGTTTCTATCGTGTTCCCATGTTATCCCATCAATAGAACTAAATACTCCAACTGAGCCTACTGCAATGAATGCACCGTTCCCATATGCGACACTAAAAAGATTGTTATCCTTGCCGATGTCCGTTTCGGTCCATGTTAATCCGTTTATAGAAGAATATATTTTGTCGTTACCTACTGCAACAAACCGTCCATTTGCAAAAGTTATATCATTTATAATTCCAATAGATTCATTTTCAGTATATACCCAGTCGCGTCCATTTGGAGAATAAGCCACTATTCCTTCGCCCACAGCAACAAACACATCATTACCATGTGCAATTGAATTAAATGCTCGGCTTATACTTGATAGTTCCAACCACTCTCCCTTTAGCTCATTAGCAGGTTCTATATATTCTAAGTTATTAATTAAATATTTTCCCATAAGAAAAAAAGTGAAAATAGCCATCAGGAATATAAAAAGAGACTTCTTCAAGGACTCACCTTTAATAAATTTATTTTAAATTATTATTAGTTTTCGGAAATTTCACATCACATTCCAGTATTAAACGAGCAAGCTAACCTTAATAGTTCTTATCCTAGATTCTAACTAAAGCCACCCAGCGTGAATTCAATATTATACCTTTTTGCGATTTCCCTTAAGTTTGTCACATAACTCTATTTTTTCTTCAAATCTTACGTTGTAATTTCATTACTCCTATATTCACCGATGTTTCAATATATCCTTCGATCTGAATCAAGCTAAAGACATTTAAAGGTTCATCGATTCTGTGTTTGTCATAATCCATGTCCCCTAGAACATGCGGAACAATGTCAATGGCTTCTTTGGCCTTAACCTCCTCCAGGTCAATGACCTTAGGTGAACCACTGATCGCTTGCCTCATTTCTTCTGTACACCCATAGTGCTCTAACAGTTTCCCATTCAGTAATCTAAAATCATTGTGATACAGCGGATATAACCCTGCGTCCGCTTCCATACGATTCCTCAGCCAGGGCATATAAAAGCCCTTCAACCACTGATCGTCAGCAATTAGATGGGTGAAATATCCAAGCACATATGGGTTATCCGAATATAGTTTATACTTATTGAGGAATCCATGATAGTCTATGTACCTCGTATAATTCTGATGTTCGCCTTTAAAAAAGTGGGATTCATCCTTTGTTTGAACAGCATCAGGAGCAACGCTTCCAAGTAAAAATGAAGTTCGATCTTGGATATATAATTTTTCAGCAATTCTGTAGCCGATAATCAGGTGCATGATTCTGGATCCCATAAATTAATCCCCTCCAAGGATCTATACTGTTCTCCTAATCGCAACTTACGTTCTGCTATCAGGAACTCTCGCCACCTCAAGGAAACGAAGTCGCTCGTCGCGATGACGGTTAAACCGTTCCGTTTGCCCGACTGGATCCTCTTCCTCGCTGCGAATGCTAGATTCAAACTGCATCTTTCTTCTTCTGTTCTCAGAAGCGCAAAGCAAACCCAATGCATGAATATGTTGTTATCTGACGTACCTAGCTTCATCAAGAAAGCCTTCAAGTCTGTTCTTAACATCTTTCCATTCAGTATCTATAATGCTGTAAATCACATAATCAAGTCCGTTATACTTCTTTCTGAGAATTCCTTCTCGGACAGCTCCAAGTCGTTCAATGGCTTTCTGTGATCTTATATTCGTTATTGTCGTTATGATTTCAACCCGATTTACTCGTAAATTCTCAAAGGCATACTTCAATAATAAGGATTTGGATTCTGTGTTTACTCTAGTTCTCCATACCTTCGATGAATACCAAGTTGAGCCTATATTTAAATTGTTATTTTCTTCTGATATCCTAAGATATCTCGTTGTTCCTACAATTTCATTTGCCTCTTTATCATAAATAACAAATGGAAACTGCTCTTTCCGCTCACGCCCATCCAATGGTTTTTGGACGAATTTCTCCATCTCATTTAACGTCCGAATATGGATTGGATAGCTTGCCCAAATTTCCGGGTCCCTAGAGCATTCATATAGATGTATACTGTGTTCCAATTCTAATGGAATTAACTTTACTCGTTTTCCATCCAGTTCTGAAAAAACAAACATCTCATGCCCTGCCTTTCGTAATTGGTACGTAATGTTCTGGCCTCCCAACACGCTGAAGGATTTGTAGCAGGAATGCGCTTGTAATCTAAACATTAATTAATGATGTCATATCTCAGGAAGTGAACACGGGTTGCTGCGGACCTAGTGAAAGTGGATCGGTGCTAAGCATCCGAAAAATAAAAAAAGGGGGAGCCGAATTCTCCCTGTAGGATGTGTGACTATCCCTTACGATTACAATTCGCAAGGGCTTTTTTCGTTATGATTTTACAGTAAATGTAAATTGATAAACACTGGATATCTCTCCACCAAGTTTTTTATAAAATTCAACCGCGTGTTGATCAATAGCATCTGCTTGAACAAAAATTTCATGGATTTGCTTTGATTTGCAATACTCGACTAATTCCTTGACCAGACGGCTTCCTATTCCCTTACGTTGGTTATTTTCTCCTACCGCTATGTCATATAAATACAAACTGGAACCCATTCGATCATACATGGGCAGCTCATATCCGGTTAATCCGCCAATAACCTCGTTACCTTTTATTCCAACGATACAAATAAATAAAGGATTTGATAAAAGCTCCGCAATATCAACATGATTGACGAAGTCCGTATTAGGGGATTCAAACTCCTCATTGAACAGCAATACTAAATCAAAAAAAATCGATTCATCACCTACTTGTAGCTTCCTATATGTAATATTTTTATCCATGTTAACCTCCAACTCATTGAGTTATCTTAATGGATATTTCAGCTCGATGTCTTGCCGTATTAATTCATCAATAAATATATAGTTATGATCAGCACCTATAATGCAAAGAATTTTCTTACCTTGACTAGAATTGACGGTATTTCTTACACGCTCTATCATGATTTGATTCCGGATCTTCCATCGAAAATTATACGATCTTGGGTTCAATTGTTCTAACCACTCGTATTTCGCTCTTGTGATGGTATCAAATTCTAATGAATTAAAGGGGATCCTTCCAAACGAATGCGTGGCCATTTGTTTGTCAAACCACTCATCATCCATTCGCATGATGTTCTCCCTTACTCCCTCAGGAAGCTCGGCAAAGGGATCGAAGTTATTCCATACATCGAGTTCAAACCAATCGATTGGAACAAACTTGATCTTGTTATTTTCGCATAAAGGAAAGATCAGCTCCCAGTACTCACTTGCCGGCTCCCCCCAATATCCCCTCTCACCCTTATTTTTACAATATTTGTCCCAGGCATTAGGATGAACTTCACCACAAATGATATCTGGACTGAACTCTTCAATAATTTCTTTATACAGATCGAGCGAACAGTTATATGTCTGTCTTAGCTCTTCATTATGTATTGTTCCTAGAACACCAACAACAGTCAGTGTATTCACCTCATTTCATTGTTTGCGTGTTACGCCTTCACCGTCGTCTGCAATGCGTTTGGAAAACCTGCCTTTGCCCTGATGCAGCTTGTCCCGATCCAAGTAACGAATGTAAAGCTGTCGTTAAATAGCAAAAAGGTGTGTCTCATCTGTCCACAATCGCTTCGATCCTTTAAGCACCCCTTCATCAAATTCCATCTTGTAAATTTCGGGTTTTGAGTTCTTTCGTTCCCTTCGAGTTTAGGTGATTCGCCATGCCTCACCATTTAGATATAGGTTTTCATAAGCACTCCCCTGGAACACTTCCAAAATCGGTACTGCTCTTTACTCTAGAAATCCCATACCGCCCAGCCGCATAAATAAGGTGTTATTTAATCCCTTCATTTTTTCGAAATTCATTCTCTAAAATACTCATTGTAATGGAGTCATGATACTCATGGTTATAATAGAGAACCTCTCGCTGGATTCCTTCTTGTATAAATCCTAACTTTTCATATGCTTTTATGGCTCTTGCATTATACGAGTACACGTTAAGTTCAATTCTATGTAGATTCAGCACACCAAAGCCATAATTCAGTAATAATTTTAGAGCCTCTGTTCCAAATCCCTTGCTAAAATCCGCTTCATTAAACAAAGCTACCCGTATATTGGAATTGCGATTTACATAATCTATATCCTGTAGTGCAACTTCTCCAATAATACGATCTTCCTCTTTAAGAACGATCAATAAATGAATACGATCCGTTTCATTCTGTATTTCTTCAATATAATTTTCGATCATCTGTTTTGAAAATACTCTTTGGGTTCCCGTCAATCTCCTTACTTCTTCGTTCAACATGTTCGGGTAATACATATCGGAATCTTCGCTTACAAGCGGCCGAAGGTAAAGCCTGTCACTTTCCAATGCTCTGTTTAATTGCTGCATAGCAATTTCCCTCCCGTTATCTATATAAAAAATATCCCCAGCTTCATTTGAAATTGGTTCATTGTCTTAAGCACCTCAACTCCTAATAAACAAGATCTTCACGCACTTCGATTCCATTCTCATCACAATAATCTCTATATTTTTTGAGTACTGTAAAAATATCATCTTGACCAATAACTTGATTGTCTTGATCGAAATATTGCAAGGATCCGCCCAAAATGAATAAAGTAATGACCTCTTCATCTTCAGTAATAAGCGTATGAATATCTCCAGGCGGTTCAAAAATGAAGGTTCCTGGTTTCGCCATCCAATGACGTCCTTCATATCTCCATTGCCCTTGAATGTTGTATCCTATCACAGATCCTCCAGTATGCCGGTGGCGTGTCAGCACTTGATTGCTCTTTATTTTAAAGAGGTATATCCAGGTGCCGGTGGCAAGGTCAAATCGAAGAGGTTTAAAATAACAATTTGCTTCTTTCCCCTCATCAAAAGGAACCCACGGTAAATCTTCAATATCAAAGACCCTTTCGGGTAATTGGAGATTCTCTGCTAATTTTACTACAGCATCTTTAATCAATGGATTCATGGTATAGGTCTCCTTTTATGATAACGGTCTGAATCACCGCAAGAATTATCTGCTGTTGCTTTCTTGATCGAGATGACCCGCCAATATACCTGCTCTTCTGATGATTTCAATTCGTTCTCCTCTTCCTTCGATGTTCATTATCATGTCTATCGCCGTTTCAAAATTTGTTATGATGTAACCTGTCTTTTCAAATCCTGCAGGTATACTCACGAATTTATTAACTTGAGTTAGAAAATATACGGTATACGAATTGGTTTCCTTCCAAAACCAGCTGGCAAACGGTATTCTTACCTCAGCTAGTTCTATCCCTGCTTCTTCTAAAGCTTCTCGCTCTAAACCCTCTTGTGTGGATTCATTCTCTTCGAGTCTTCCACCAATGGTAGTAAGTACTTTCTCTTCTCGATCCCAAACCATCATCAGATTGCCGTTATCAAATACGGGTACGCAGTGGACTCCAGCAATTGGGAAATCTGTCGGAAGTTCATTAATCAATTTTAGCATGCTTATCCCTCCCTGGATTCATTACCGTGGTTTTGGGTAAGGGTGTCTCCAACATCTTCAAATATACTAATGATCTTTATGCCAAAAATTCAATAATCTCTTTGTTAATTACATCAGCTTGCTCATGGTTAATTGCATGTCCTGCATTGTTAATGATTTTGTAATTTAGTTTGTTATCTTCTAATCTCTTTATTGCTTTTGGATAATTGGTTAACCTGTCATATTGACCAATCAAAAACAAGACTTTGTCTTTCAGAACTGATAATTCTGTATCCGCATTAATTTCAATCTTGTGCTGCATCATGGATTTATTGTTAAAATGCTTCAACAAATAATACCAGTGCTTCATCAACACATCGTTATCTTCAAATGTCGAGAAATTGGTTCCGCTCAGTTTTCTCAGTAATTTTTTGCAATTACGTTCAGATGGAAATAATGCCTCAGGAAAAAACGCTGCCATCATCTTAGTAATGACCTCAAATTGGCTGGAAGGAATTCTACCCGCTAAACAAACGGCCTTATCGACGTTCATTGGCCTTTTCATCGTATAGTGGTAAGCCAAGTAAGCACCATATGACACTCCGCAGATGTTTACAGCATGTATTTGTAAGTTACTTAAAAGGTCATCAATCCAAGTGACTTGGTTGAAGCTTTTATAATAATGAGTATTGGGTTCGCTTTTCCCTGAACCACCTATCGCATCAACAGCAATGATATAGAATTTCTCTGACAGCACTTTGACGTTATAAATCCACATCATGGCTGAATTATCGGCTGTTCCATGGAAAAGCAACAAAGGTGGACTTTGCGGATCCCCCGCAGTAATGACATGGGTTAGACCATATGTAGTATCCACGTCTCTTTCTTCATATTTCGTTCCCCATGAATCCAGCAATAATTCGTACGAATCATAAATCAGTTGTTTACCTAATGGATGCTTATATCTTTCCATCATGCAACCCCCTTACACAAATGATTGTGCGGCAATTTCCGATAACATTTTGTGGATTTACGACGAACGCCCACCTTAGATAGCTTTATCTCAGGTAGGCGTCTGTGATGATGAGCGATTTCACTGCACTTCCACATTCTCCCAATTTAAGGAAAATGAACGTAGCGTGAATCTTATGTTAGGTGAAGACACTGGTTTATATGACCTGTGATCTTATTGCGCATCCTTTCAATACCTTCACTATATTCGATTGAATGCCTGATTTTCCTCCCGCTTGCGCTTAAACCTAATGGGTACTCGAAAAAACTAATGAATATATTTTTATATCATGTTAGCATGCGTTGTGTATCCAATATCATCCAGGGAGGAATGAAATCATGGTTATTAAATTTGAAATGATGCCAAAAACCCGCATTGCTTTTGTGCGCCAAGTAGGTCCATACGGTCCTCAGAACATCCAAGCAATGGAAGCGTTAAAGAAATGGGCTGCAGAAAAAAATTTACTCAACGGTTCATCCATACTGCTTGGAATTGCCCAAGATAATCCGGAAACTACACCTCCTGAGAACTGTCGGTATGATGCTTGTATTGTTATTCCAGACGATTATCGGATAGATGACACGGATCATAACATTTTCGAAACTGAACTCGATGGTGGACATTATGTTACCTATAAGGTGAAGCATACAGCCGAGGATATTCAAAAAGCGTGGGCTGATATTTTTCCTGCGTTAAATCGTAGCGGATATCAAATAGACAACAAACCTATATTCGAAAGATACATTGGTGATATGTTGTATAACCATTATTGCGAGATATGTATACCTGTAAAAGCGTTATAGTCCAGCGTATGATAACAAACTCCACTGCCTTGATGGTTATGATTAACTTTCATAATTCTTACTTCGATATAGTTCTAAGCCTTGATCTCTAAAGTATTCTCTAAAAAAGTCCCTTGTTGTTTCAGGGAATTGATAAGTTTTTGATGATTGGTCTGACGCGGATACAGATTGTTTTATACTTTCAGTGGGTATCCACTCCATTCCGATTTGCCCAATATCAGCCTGTGAGCTGACAAAAGTATCAGTCGCTTTAATCCTGCATTCATAAATAAACTCTACTGCATGTACTTCCTTCATGATAAAAGAGTACTCATGATTTTTTGATATGTATTCTCTAATACAAATAAACTTGTGTTCTGCAACATCAATTCCTAGTTCTTCTAAGCATTCACGTTGTAATGTCTGCTCTATCGTTTCGCCTATCTCCTGAGCCCCTCCTGGCAAAGTATAATACACTCCAACTTCAGGACGTTCTTTTTTTATCGCAAGTAACAGTCCGTCTTGAATAATCAGTGCCCGGGCAGTATTTCTAATCATCTATGACACCTCATTAAGTTATTGGTGAATATTTGTTACTTTTACCTGAGGCTCTCGTATTCACGAAGTCGATCCTCCTTAGAATGCTCCTATCTAAGGAAGATCGATGCGTCCGCTGATTCAGCTCCCCTACAAGTCTCCCCGGGCGAACCAAAGATCGGCGTAAGCCGATCCGCAGCGAGAACACTACGTTATCTGTGTGCCAGTGCCGTCTTCGAGTTACTCACAAAAAATTTATCATTTGTTCTTAAGCAGCTCTTCTATTAGTATCCCGTTGATCTTTAGGCCGGTAATGTCACAGTTATTTATCTCCATATTGCTCAGATTACAATTATGAAACACTATAGGCTTATAATCTCCGTTTGGATCATAATTTCTGTCACCTTCCTGAGGCAAAACAATATTTACAAACTCAGTCCCGAATAGGTGTACATGATCTACCTTCATATGACTCATATTTGCATGCTGAACTGAAGTGGCGGATAGGTTAGCATTTCTAATTTCAACCTCACTAGCATTAACGTCAATTAAAGTCATTCCACTCATATTTGCATTATTAATCTTAGATTTTGATAAATTAACATTATCAAAATCTAAACCCTCCGCATTAACTTCCTTGAACTTAGATCCTGAAATGTCTTTCATCTCCAATTCCATCTTTGCAACTTCTAATCCCATGCTCATGCTCATTCTCCTTTTCAATTTAGGTTTGTATGTGAATTTCAATGATGTTTAATAGTAGGAATCATACTTGTTTCAATGTAACGTTTACCGAATGAACGACACGACCCGGCCTTAGATAACTCCTATCTTAGGCCGGGTCGTGTGTTGTCTGAACCATCTTTCATCTTCCATGATTATACATCTGACAACCAAGGGGCGTCAGCCCCGAAGTGTGATGTAATGGGCCGCTTCTTCGAATAAAGACAAGACGTCAGCCCGCTAAACGATCTTCTTACTAAAGATCTCCATATTTTTATTATTCATATATTAAAACCCAATACTTCTCTCCGGGTTTTCCTTCTTCAACAACCTTCTTCCATCCACTTTTTTCATAGAAACCTAATGCTTTATGATTTTCTGATACACACTTTAATCTTGCGGGCTTACCCATTTTTTCTATAGCATGGTTAACTAATTGAGTACCAACCCCTTTACCGCTAAAATCGGGGTGTACAAATAAATTATGAATAAAGTTCTCAGGTAAATATAAAGATGCGAAACCAAGGATTCGGGAATGTTCTTCAGCTAATAGTATATATTCCTCAGTTGTATCTCTATCAAAATCATCTAAATTCATTTCTTCTGCATTTGCCCAGTGAAAGCTCTTGCGGCGCGATTCAAGATATATTTGTCTTAACTGAGGGTAGTCTATTTTACTTGCTTCTCTGATAATTATAAGATCAATCTCCTATCTACAAAAAATTTTGAGTGATATAAACATAATAAAGGATATGATGAAACCCATTCAAGCAGCAGAATGTCGCGGATGAAATACACACATGGGCTGAATAAGTGCGAGTTGGCCGGCAGCAGAGCGGTTAGTTGGTGCAGGGTTGTCTGTTGAGTTGCTCCCCTTGAAGTTGATCATTTTCTGCAAACGATATATGTTCTAAACTAAAAAACCGCAGCTACGCAGCTGTAATAGAATCTTTCTTCAGCATGGAGAATATCAATGTATCCGTGATGAACTCACCAAATATATAGTCCCGAAGCAAACCCTCCTGTACAAAACCCAACTTTGTTAAAAGATTTACAGATGAATGGTTTTCCGGCATGACTTTAGCTTGTATTCGGTTTATATCCAGCTCATTAAATCCAAACGGAATAATCGTTTTGAGCACTTCGGTCATGATCCCTTTTCCCCAATAATCTCTTGATAAGTTGTAGGATAAGTTAACCATGGATCCTCTCACAAAATCGTTCAAAATGCATGTCCCAATAATTTGATCCTCATCTTTGGATGCTATTCCCCAAGTGATCATTTCTTTTCTAGTAAATGCGTTTTGAAACCGCGTAAATGTCTTGGAGGATGACTCGATATTTTTGGGCCCTGGATATCCCCAGTATTTTGTTACTTCATGATCTGAGAAATAAGTGTAATATGCCTCGGCATCTTCCGAACGTAATTCTCTCAATATAAATCTGTCAGTTTCAAGCTTAGGGAAAGAAGTAAATGCATCTTTAAAAGGCATATTGGATCCTCCGGTTTATGGTTTTTATAGCTTCTTGTGTCATTGGGGGACATCTTTCCATGATTATACATTGGAAGACTGAGGGGCGTCAGTCCCAAATGTTAGGCACTTACGTGCTGCTTTAATCTACAATGTCCTTCCAGAATGGTATTTGTTTTATTCCTGTCAAAATCAATCTGTTAAATTTTTAATTTAAAATCAATTCAATAAAAGTATTGTCACTTGGCGATCCCTCGCATAACGCATCAGACATATCGTTATCATGCACTTCCCAGAATTTGTTAATAGTGATAATGTATTTATAACTAATTACTAATAAGGAGATAGTTAAATTGCATAAAAAGAAATACTTCACCCTCTTACCACCGTTCCTCCTTCTCGCAATTATCCTGGCTTTCACTCTTCCAGACGATAAAAAGTCTTTTGCATTACTAGCCATGATTGCATTTTGGATTACATATTATGTTTGGATTTACATTGAGAAACTGATAGAGAAGAAGAACGATTAGTATTTGTTGCGACTTCTGACTCTACTGCGTCATTACCTCTATCCTTATAGATGATTGATTGTAAATATGGTTATTGATGGAATAATCCCCCTATTTTGTGCTAAGGTCTATAATGAGGTGCATCCATGAATGGTAAAAAACTTGTGCTCTTGATTGTGCTTATCTGTGTATTTGGATTAGTCGCTATCTATGGGTTAATTTATTTGATCATATGGTTTGCTTTTAATTCATAAATTTCGGCCCCGGCGTCTTGGACAATCTAACTTCTGCTTTGGGAGGTAATAACATGAGTGGTAAAAAAATTTTCCTGCTGGTAGTGCTCATTTTTGTAATAATCGAAATTGGGTTAATTGGATCCTACTTTTTGGCGACCGCGGAACCCCCAACTCATTAAACATTAAGTTGCGTTCTCCCATCGGTCCGTTAGTTAGTCAATATTTGTTAAGCGGAACTTCAAGTAGCTCCTAAGCGTCTTATATAAAAAGGAGCTGATTTAACATGGTTCAAGCAACCTTCATTATTTTCGGTGCTATATTTATTGCACTCGGTATCCTTAGTCGCATTAAACCTACGTTTGGTTGGAGTATGAATGAAGCGTGGAAAGTGAAAGGTGACTCCGAGCCAAGTGACGCCTACATTGAAGCCCGAAAATTTGGTGGGTTTATAGCGATCGTGATCGGTTCATTTTTCTTTGCAATTGGAATTCTATTAATATTTATATATTAAGCTCTCAGTAAGCCAAGTTATTTATACGAGCAGTGTCCGATCTCTTTGTCCCTCTTATTTATATAAGTATGGTTTGCAAAGGGTACCGTACGACAGGGTTCTTCGTCTTTATGTACTCGGTATCCGGCATTACGAATGGCGCGCAGAGACATGAAATGATATTCGGCCTGGAGGTGAAAAACAGCTATGAAAAACAGAAACTTGACAGGTGTTGTGTTGGCCATTATTTATTGTTTTGTCCTTTATGGGATATTAATCGAAGCACCACCTGGTGAAGTTCCAAATCATCCGCCATGGGCATACTTAATGATTCCACTTGGAGCAATTGCAATTACGGCTCTCTTTGATTTTGTGATCAAGTACGATTTCTTCAAAAAAAAGGAATGAGTGAATTAATAGTGGATCATAATTTGACCTGTAGGAGATATCAAGACTTTGTCGCCCGGTCAGACTGGACTAATCATAGCTATTCTTTATATTCGCCCATTAATATTCTTTCTTTAGCTATGCTCCTAATTTCTTCGTCATCGTCATTTATTAATAATTCTAAGACACTTAGTTTAACTTTTTTGTTTCTAACTATTGATCCTCGAACTAGTGCTTCTTGATCATTTGCTAGTTTCTTTTGCATTAGTTCAGTGATCTTATTTTTCGAAGCGATCATATGTCTTACTCGCCATTTATTCCATACAGTTCTCTGTTCGTTCTTGTCTTGTAATTACTACATTCGGTCTCGATCCTTTCAGCAACCGGGCTCATACAATAGGATAAAAATTCATGGAGAACTTGATCTGATAAATCACTAACCTTACAGATCATATAGATGCTCCCTTCTGATATGATTTAATATTTACTTTGCGTGAATTTCATAGTTGAACCACAAACCGTCCCGTCCATATCGATTCCCGCCTTGATCCGGTCGTCCGTGTAGGACGCATCAAACGTCGTAGCCCCATCGAAGGAATGTCCCATAATGCCGATCCGCTCCATGTCCATCATCCACTCCAAACCGGCTGCATTTACCCTCGAGTTGACTGCTGCCAATTTGTCCAGAACGAACCTGACATCCCCGCTCCATACTTTCCCGATGTTCCGTCCCTGCTCCAAAAATGATCCTCAACCAAGACACTTCTGTAGTCCGTCACCCTGCCATCCGGAAATACCGTCGCCAAAGTACTGTAGGTATGGTCGATCGCAGCAACGACGTAGCCGTGGCTTGCCAGTTCTTCAGCCTGTGAAGCGTGAAGTACCATCCCCGGGCCCATCCCATGGCTTAGGATAATCAGTGGAAACGGCGCCGCTTCGCGCACCGCTTTGGCATTTGATTACGAATGGGTGTCGATATACTTCCAGTAGCTCAATATCCATGATGGAATGCCGATCTGCTTGACGCAGCCAGGAGCCGGCCGCAATGCAGTGTTATCGGATGAATCGGCTTTCTCGATATCCCTACTAAGCCATTAATCTTTCCTATCCCATACCACGATGAACAGTGTTGCTAATGGTCCAATTAATAATGATATTAGAAACCAATGAAGTCCGCTTCTGTTCTTTCCTTGTGCTAATCCTGCATTAATTAATGCAAGTGTTCCCCAGCCAACAGTGAACTCACTATTATTCATAAATTAACTCCTTATTTTTGTTGAATCGACGCTGCAGCGCTTTGTTAAAAGAAGGAACTTTGTAACACCTCAGATCATGTACTTCTTATTTTCACCTTTAAAATGCCTTTGAAATTACATCTTTTTAAATTGGTTTAATAAACTCAACCCGATTGCCAAAAGGATCCCTGAATTCGAATCTTTCATATCCTGGTATTGCAACAGATTCCAGTATCTCAATACCATTATTGTTAAGCAGCTTTTCCATTTCTTTTAAATTTTCCACTTCATACGCTAGATGGGCTTTCGTTTGTAAACGATCCACTCCATCTTCTGTTCCAATATGTAGTTGTTGATCTCCTACCTGAACCCAAAAGCCGCCTCGACCAACTAGTGATTCCGGTTTTGAGATTTCTTCCAGTTTGAGAATTCCACAATAGAAGTTCCTAGCCTCTTCTTCTTTTCCCTTCGGAATTGTGATTTGGGCATGATGAAGTCGTTTTATCATATCAATGCTCCTTTTGAAAATTTATTAATATATCGCTTCGTTCATACATGTAACGTTCTCATATTCACGAATCGTAATTAGAGATTTCGATTAAATTCCCATCTGGATCTCTAAGATAAACCGACGTGATCGATCCTAATGCCCCTGTTCTCAATACAGGACCTTCCTCAATCATTACATTACAATATTCTAAATGGCGTATGACATCGGGTATATGATCGTCTGTTATAAAACATAAATCAGCAGTGCCTGGCATAGGCGTTTTCGCTTTTGGTTCAAACTCTTTGCCTGCTTCATGTAGGTTTATTTTCTGCTGCCCAAAATGCAATGCCTTTCGTCCTTCTCCAAATGTTACCGTTCGCATTCCTAAGACCCGAGAATAAAATTCACAGGTTTGATCAATATTCGAAACAGTCAACACTAAATGGTCTAAACGATTGATGTTTATCTTAATCAGCCCCCATTTTTTAAAGTTTTCTTGCTTTGATCACGAAGGTGACCGGAAACATCTTCGCTCTTTTTACCAAATCATCATTTGCATCGTGCAATTGTATGATTTCATTGTCAGTTTCTTCAATCATTTGTTCAATAACAAACCCTGCTTTCGCCAACGCGTTAATGTAGGTCGATAGTTTACGGTCAGATAAGGTTAGTTCGCCTTGACAAAAATCTGGAGATACCGAATACCAGGATTCATCGAAATAAGGCTTGTTAATAGCAAATCTATTATTTTCTTGAACAACACATCGGTGTATAGGATGAGACCAGCTGAAAATAAATATGCCGTCTTTTTTTAAATAAGAAGCGATCCGGCAAAAAGTGCCTTCAAGGTCGGTTGTCCAGCCTATGGCGTATATCGAATAAACAATGTCAAAATAATTTGCGGGTATGTTGCGCTCTTCTTCCATGGGAGAACAGATCAATTTTGCTGACAGGCCGCACGCCTTCAAATGCTGTTTTGCCCTTTCAATTTGTTTTTCTGATATATCGATCCCCCATAGTTCAGATGCGTTGCGATCCCCGTGATATTGCAAGGATTGACCGTTTCCACAACCAATCTCTAACATCTTTTTTCCGGACACATCACCAAAAAGTTGGCATTTTTCTTCTGAAACAAAAGCTCCATAATAAGGAAGCACGATGGCTCTTAAGAAGTCATTTCCTTTCGTATCCCAATAGAAGCTGTTTGTTTCATGAACATGATGCTTATTCAACCTATTGACCTCCTCTTCATCGATACCCTCGGCCAAACCGAAGGGCGAATGCACACAGCGCAATTATGCTGTTATACGAGATCTCCTTCTTCAACGAAAAATTTGCTGTCATTCGCGAAGCAGCCCTCTTATACTCGTTCTTCAATTAGGGCTGCCACACTTCCCATATGTTACCGTCAGGATCTGCGAACGTTATGTTCGGTCCGCTTGTCACTCGTTCACCTAAAATGTTCACTCCGTTTTCCTTGAATCGTTTAGAGAGTTCTTGAATTCTCGGAGTAATAAAGCATGCCATTGCATGGGGTTTGCCGTTGTCCAATGACCATGAAAAACGTAATCGACCGCCTTCTTCATCCGATTGGTGAAGGAACAATGCAGGTACGACTTGCCTTAAACCAGGGGAAGGCAGGTTTCCATTACGATCGGGAAGATTCAATACAGCCATCTTCATTCCAGGCTCAACAAGGTCGTTGTTTGCGGGTTGGTACCCTAAATTCTTTTGGTACCATTGAATAGACTCGTAAACATCATTTACTGGCACGTAAATACAAGTGATACCCGTAATGTCTTCCAGGCTTTCTTCAACTTTGTTTCCCTCATTTGCGTTCATATTCAATTCCTCCCTCTCATCATCGGTAATCAACTTTGATATATATGTAATAAAGACCAAGTGCTGCGAACACTTGGTCAGTACAATGGGCTTGGATGATTTATTCCCTTCGAAGTCAAACAGTAACAAAACCCACCTCGGCCTCAACCTTCGGGTGGGTTTTTACTTTCTCTAGTTGTTATATTGATGTTGTTAATAGAGCAAGAGTGAAGACCCTGCCCACCTAAGAATCGATTGTAGTTATATTTTACCTTTTTTGGCATTTGCGCACAAGCGTTCTCTATTTGTTTTATAAGCATACTTTTAAACAACTACCTACGAATCCCGAAGCTTAAAGGAGCGCGGTTACTGGAATTACACACCTAAAAGACTTGTGTCGTTTTACTCAAAGAATTTTCTAATTATAATTTCTGCACACTCTTCTGGTGTATTTAAACTGGTATTGACGGAGCAACTGTATTGAATGTTCTTCGCCATTAATTCACTTTGCCAAACTGACTGATCCTCTGATCTATCCCCACGCTCAATATTGCGCTTGCGGCATATATCTAAGGGACAATACACCTCAACAATTTGTAATGGATACCCCATAAAAATGCCTTTAACCTTGTCATAGTGTGGTACTAATTCAGGCCTTTCAACTAAAATCCCATCGATCAGAATGTTCTTTCCACTATCTGAAAATAATCTTGCTGTATGGTACATCATAATAATGACTTCGCTAAGATACTTCCAATAATCTTCATGCAGATGTTTATCCCCTATCATTTGTTCAAAAAGGTCATTTGCAACTACATAAAAAAATGGATCCGTGTAAGATTGAATGGCATCAACGATGGAAGTTTTTCCAGAGCTTGTTACTCCATTCAAAAAGATAATTTTCCCTTTATCCATCTGGCTCCCCTTCCTGAGTGGTTTTAGATAAGAATTACACTCTTTACGAGCCTGAGCGGCTTAAAAGAGCGCCAGTGACTGGATCCGACGGGCTTATCCTTGCAAGGTTGTGAGCTGAATCAGCTTCCCTGCGTTCCATATTTTGGGAATCAATAGGCAGAGAGCGCAGCGTAGATACAATGTTATGTGATGGGGATGCACGCTTTGATACATTTTTTATTGTGTTATTATTTATGTAATAAAGACCAAGTGATGCGAACACTTGGTCAGTACAATTGGCTTGGATGGTTTATTCCATTCTAAGTCGTACAGGAAGAAAACCCACCTTCGGCCTCAACCTTTGGGTGGGTTTTTACTTTCTCTTGTTGTGTTAATGCATCTTTCACTTCCATGGCTTCCCCTCCGTTCGAAGGGAAACCATGCCCGCCTAAGATTTAATTGCAGCTATAATATATTATATTTTACCTTTTATCATATTTACGCTCAAGGTTCTCTCATCTACTTCATGTTTCCTACTACTTTCACTCTCAGTCTCGTCGCATTGCCCGGATGATAAGCCAGCGGGGTTTCTTCCACTTCCACAAGCTCAACCGTTGCCGGATCAGCGCCAGCCAGCACCGCCTGCTTCACGGCTTTTTCTTGCGCATCTCTTAATGAATCCTCACGGGGCTCTGTAGAATAAATATAAATTTGTTCATATTGTCCGCTGATTTGAGCGATACACGCGCCAATGGCGTTGGCTACGCCCCCGTTCTCAGGCTTAATCATATGGGATACCCCGCGAATCGTGTCCGGGATAACGACACTGCCGCCGCCTACCAAAACAAGCTCAACGTCTCCCGAGGATGTCTTCATTTTATCAATGGCCTGCTCAATAATGGCTGCAATTTCAGCTTGCACATTTTTTGCAAAGTCTTCATCCAGATGCGCTACCAAGCTCTTATCCCCGACATCCGCGAGGCCCAGCCGAACGGCAATGTCGGTTGTCGTCAGCGTATGCCCGCCAAAAACCAGCGCTTCCTGTCCAATCTTGTATCCTACGCTGTCAGGGCCAACTGTAATTTTGCCGTTCTCCGAACGCACAATGCTTCCGCCGCCCAACCCGACGGAGATAATATCCGGCATGCGGAAATTCGTGCGGATATCGCCAACCTCGACCGCAACCGAGGATTCTCTCGGGAAGCCGTCCTGCAACACCCCGATGTCCGATGTCGTCCCTCCCACATCGAGAACCATCGTATCTTTGATCTTCGCCAAATAAGAGGCACCGCGTATGCTGTTCGTCGGCCCGCATGCAATGGTTAGGATCGGAAATTGCTTTGCGTAATCTATCGACATCAGGGTACCGTCATTCTGGCATAAAAACACCGCTGCGTCTGTGATGCCCTCTTCTTCTAACGCCTGCACAAAACCTTGGGTCGTCGTTTCAATCACCTTGCATAAGGCTGCGTTCAGTATGGTCGCATTTTCCCGTTCAATTAAGCCGACAGAACCAATCAATGAAGAACAGGAAACAGGGAATTCAGGTCCGTATACTTGATGGATGAGATCGCGAATCTGGAGCTCCTGATCATTTTTAATGGATGAAAATACACCAATGACTGCGATGGACTCGACGCTGCTCCCCCATTCCTCTAAAAGAGCTGTAATTTCAGCTTCATCGACTTCTCCAAGCACTTGGCCGTCATATTCATATCCGCCATGAACGAGAGCATATTTACCCGACAGCTTCTGAACCATATCCTCAGGCCAGGACGTGTACGGAGCAACGGAAGCCGTTGCCGGATAACCCAGACGAATGACGCCGACTTGCGCCAGCTTTTTACGCTCAACAATGGCATTAGTACACTGCGTCGTGCCTAGCATGGCATGCGTGATTTGGGTTTTATCAATATTCGATTCCTGCAGCAAATTCCGGAGCGAAGTTTCAATCCCTGTTTTAATATCTAAACTTGTTGGGGATTTAACCGCATGAATCAAATGATGATTCTCATCCAATATGATGGCATCTGTGTTGGTGCCGCCTACATCGATCCCGATTCTATACATTCTCAGCCACCGCCTTTTTCACCAGTTCCTCAATCGCAACATAATCGTAATCATATCCGAAGTATCTTGGTCCTACCGTCTGGACTCCCTTTTCCGTTCTCCACTTTTCATGAGCGGGCAGTCCAACCACCCGTACGCGTTTTCCGTATTTCAGGCTCTCCGTAGTTACAGGCGACAAGGTTTCGTAATCAACCAGACAGATCAAATCGGGGGTCATCGCTACCACTTGACCGTTCTTTTCAGCAATCAGGTTTTCATTTTGAAAATGAACCTTCATCTCGCCGCCTTTAAACGCCTCGATTCCTTCAAGATGCATCTGGCCGAGGTTAAATCCTCCCTTGGTTTCCCGGATGACATCCACAATTTTGCCTTGGAAAAGTTCATAGCCGGACACCAGGTTCAGCAGTTCTTGAAGCTTGTCGCCCGCGTCCCGATTCTTCGATGTAATGATGGCTCCGATCTGTTCGGACAGGGTCACGATATGATGAACGCCGCTCTGCTTGATTTGCGCACCCGTTGCCGGGTACAGGCTGACTAAAGCACTGGCCCCCATTTCGACCGTGGCCACTCTGGCGAGCCGTTCTGTCCATTTATTATCAATGGTCTCAAAGATGCCGATGTTCCCTTTTTCATCCGTAATCGCCATCGGTGTCGCCGGAATGCCATCCAGGTTAAACGTGACCATTTGCAGCTCCGGGAATGCCCGTCCCATACCATCACAGTCGATCAGAGGCAATCCCAGCTGCGCCGCAACGACGATGGGGATCATGGAATTAACGCCTCCCGCTTCCATCGGAAACGTGCCGGCGATCCGTTCTTTTCCCAAGTAATTCGCTAATTTTTGAAAAACCTTAACAAACTCGTCCCCTTTAGGGAATTTCTCAACTAATACGGAAGGCGCCCCCATCATCGCGGCCGGAATGAAAAAGTCCTCATCCTGAATCTCATCGACGGAGAACAGTTTTACTGGTCCAAACTTCTCAATGGCCGAGAGAGCCATCAATTTTCCGATGTAAGGGTCCCCCCCTCCGCCGGTTCCTAAGAATGCTGCGCCGACGGCGATGTTTTCAACAGCTGCTTGATCTAAATATCTCATTTACGTTTCCTCCAATATGACTGTTTTCCGAGCCGATAAACGATAGACTACATAATAGATGACAAAAGAAATGACAATCCCGATCAACGGCTGATTCGGTACCTGCGGCAGGCTTGGGAACAGGGATAACACAACAGGGGTACAAGCGATGACCGCGCCCACTAGCCAGGAAATGACGCCCAGTATATTCACGCCTTCGACCTCATGCCAGCGGCTCTTATCCCCTTTGCCAAGCACCCAGTAAGATGCGATCATCACGCCTGCCACCGGCGGAATCATGGCCGACAGGATGGACATAATCGGCGTAAAATAGTTGAGTATGCCGACGACAGCCAGTACCGTCCCGATCGTTCCGGCGATGCCGACGGCCCATTTTTCTTTTTCCTTTGATACGTTGAACACGTTTATTAAGGCAAAACCGCCTGAAATGGCATTCACGAGGTTCGTTTTCCAGGTAGCGAGGATCAAAACCACACCGCCAATAAACGGAGTCGTGATGCTCAAAAAGGTTGCTGTAATATCGCTGGCCTGGTAAGCAATCGTCAGGACCGCTCCTGCACCGATCATCAACAAGCCTGCTGGGATAATTCCGAAAAGGGCGGCTTTCAGGACATCGGACCGTTTTCTCGAAAATTGGGAGTAATCTCCCGCGATAACCGCTCCCAAGGCAAACGAACCCAGGGTTACCGCCAGTCCGTCCGTAAAGCTCATAGCTCCATGTGGCTTGAAATTCTGAATGATCTGCAGGGATTCACCGGTCAATGCTTTGATAAGACCAAATACGCTAATCCCAATCAATAAAGGAACGGCAATATAGCTGATGACGCGCAGCACTTTAACGCCATAGATCGCCGAGACCACCATCACAAGACCGCAGATGAGAGAAGCCAGCGGAACCGGGACACTCATTCCACCTACGGCTAACAAATTGGCCAAGGCCGCACCGCACACATTCGCCTGAATTCCGAACCATCCGAGGCACGCAATGGCGAGAATGATCGAAAGAATTGTCCGGGATCCTTGTTTGCCGAACACCTGCCCTGCAATCTGAACCGTCGGCCTTCCTAAATCCGTGCTTTGAATCCCCTGCAAAATCATGAGCAATACAATGATGGAGTAACCCACCAACGTGACGAGCAGCGCTTTCGACAATCCCATGCCTGCCACCAGCGTGTTTCCCACCAATAAACTGGGGATGCTGATGACCGCGCCGGCCCAGATGATCCCGAGACTGAACCAGGATTGATGCTCTTTAACGGCTTTCATATGATCTCCCCTCCTCAACCTTGTACGTTCGAATTGTTTTTTCTTATTGTAAAAGATGAAGCCGGGCAGCGTCTTTTTCAGAAAACAAAAAAAAATCCGATGTTTTTGTCTGATTGGACAAAACATCGGAACTTTTTAGTTATGGATGAGACGGTAGACCATGCAGGCGGTATAAACATCGTACGATTCCGAATTGATGGTCACATCATATCCGATGAGCTCGCAAATTTTTTTGATGCGATATTTCACCGTATTTTTGTGGACGAACAACAGCTTGCTGCAGTCATCCATATTTCCCTTCGCATCCAGAAGAAACGTCATCAGGGTTGTCAATGCATCAAGGTCATCCAACAACGGCTCCAGGACAGACAAGCATTCTTCCGTGATCTCTTCCCCTTGTTTGCTTAGATCGATCGCCCGTTTCATGGAACGGACTTCAGCCGCGGTGTATAGTTTGCGGTGATGGTAGATGCGGTGAACCTCTTTAGAGGCTTCGTTGACGAGCTGGTACATTCGGCGTACGTCCTGCGTGTTCCGCATCCTCGGAGAATACACGATGCTCGATATTTCAGCGATGAGACTCGTGGTTTCGATATATTCCGCTGCGATTTCAAACTCATTGTATTTATAGGAACAATTCCCCAGCAAAACGACAATGCAGTGATCGATTGTTTGAATGACCGCGGTTTTATAATATTGCGAGAGATACGCTTTTAAGTCTTCCCTTATCTTTCTTTCCTCCGACAAATCCTGAATGTACACGAGCCACATCATTTGGATGGCGGAAACGTCGATATACAGTAAACTGGCCAATCTGCGCATTTTTTCACTCTCATCATTTACGATGGCTTTAACCAGAGCGTATTCGCTGACCTCGTTATGCTTATCTCCCCACAAATTGATGGCCACCTGCACCACCTCGCTGATTTGATCCATCGTCTTCGGAGGCAGCTTCGAATTTTCTTTAATGATAAACAGGTAAAGGGCTTCCCCGTTTTTTTGCTGAACACGTTTGTATTCAACAAAGCAGGACGAATCCAGCTCCCCTTCTCCCGTTCTGCCGTTCAAAATGGAAGGCGCCATGGACCGGATCAGATTCGCAACAGGGAGCGATGAATTGCGCGGCCACATGACACGATTGATGATATCCAGGTTGCTGTTTGTCAGAACGATGTTCGCTTTCATCCGGTCCGACAGCAGTTTAAGGGTAATTTCCACGCTCCGCAAATGTTCCGGCAGCAGCGATACCTTTTCCAGTGATTCATTCACGAAATGCTCATTCACATTCTGATTGCTGACGATCGCCTCCATGACTTCATAAATGACTTCATTATATCGAAGAGAGTAATCGTTTCTCGGCATGCAAATGATAATAAAATTCAAAGATTCAGCCAGCTCGAGCACTTCATCAGCGATATCTGGCATTACAATGCCAACATAGTACAGAATCAGCCCCACTTCACCCAGGTCATGCAGGTACTGAACGGTTTTGCACTGCTGCTCTACGCTGTCTTTTATGGAATAAAAAGAGCTGATGACCAACTCTTCAGCATACCACTCTTCTTGAACGGTTTGAATAATTTGCGAGAAGAAATTGACATCCGCCACCTCTAAAACAGATAAAGAGGAAACGGTCTGATGAAGCCTGCTTGCTCCAGTGACCACCTGAGCCCCTCTAAACGAAGGCAGCAGCAGTAAATCTTTAACGGTTACCCCAATTCAACCACCACTTTTTTGTCGATTCAAGCTGCTCCTATACTTCAATCTGTGCGATAGCTTGATCATATACTTCTCTACATCTTTTATAGATAATATTAGTATAACCCTCGTTATGATAAGCAACCAAGTATGTTCCTTTGCCAACTATGAAATTTTTTGCATACTCGGCTTGGTCCACTTTACATGCCAGCTTAATAAAGGAGCTGCATTATATCTCCAACTAGCACTGGTTTCTCGTAACCTTCCCGCATCTATAACACGACCCGGCCTTAGATAACTCATATCTTAGGCCGGGTCGTATGTTGTATGATTTAACTCCTATGAGCTTGCTTCTGACAACCAAGGGGTGAAAGCCCCGCAGCATAGATGCATTGTTAAGTATGTTACTGCCTTCCCTGTATTTACTTTCTCATATAAGTCTTACAGATTTATATTGTTTTTTGTCCTTAGTGTATTCTAGTTATTTATAGTATTTTAATGGTATTTTGCTCTACCTCATATGTTATAATTTTCTAGTACAATATACGGCTATAAGGGCGGTCGGCTAATCTCCCAGAAGGGAGGTGATGCCCATGGAGGTCAAAGATGCACTTTCCTTAATGTTCATGTTCGGCATGTTCATTTTGGCATTGCTCACCTACATGAAAAAGAAATAGACCGCCCTGGTTAGGATAACGGTCTATTTCCGACCCATCTTACATGGCCGACTGCTCTTTATGCAGTTATTGTACTGGGAGCCGTGTTACCGCACGGCCCCTTATTTATTCTTACCTCAGTATAACTCATTTTATAACGCTTTTATAGGGATTATTTGTTTATTTATCTTGGTCCTAATGATTTAATTGCAGTGATTTCACGTAACGTTCCTGTATCCACGACGTCCCACCAACTTAAGCTCCACCAGGGGCTGGCCGCGGTCCATATACCATTCTTGAGGCTCAGGAAGCTTAATACCCACAACCCTTTTTTAACCTACACTTATCAATTGTTTTTTGAGCAGCATGATCTGGCCAATATGATATGCATTATGAATACATAAATTTGATACTACTCCCCACCAAGGAGCATTGGAATATGAGGCGATTTCTTTTATAAGTTTATGATCTTCGCTTTCCTCAAGTGCCCTATTCCAATTTTCAAAGACTGTTTCAAGTCTCTGTAAGGTCTTCTTCCACTCAAAATCATTTATTGTATGTGGATTCACGTAAAAAGTATCATCATTGTTTATTGAACTTTCTAATTCAAATGGTTCAACGTTATATCTCTCAAGCCACTTCTCATTCCAAAATATGAGATGATTCACGATCGACCAAATGGATTGTTTACTTTCATTTTCCCATGTAGCTTGTGTAGCATTTAAATCTTTTAAAATTTCATGGAGTGGAGTGAACCAACTCTTATCGTTATAACAGGCGTTTAACTGGTCTATGAGAATAGATCTATAACTCATCCTTTTACCTCACTATCTTTCTTTTATTTCCGGTAACGTTCTTGTATTCACGAAACGACCCAACCTTAGATAGCTCTTATCTTAGGATGGGTCATTTGTTGTCTGAGATACATCTATGATCATTCATCTGACAACCGAGGGCGATAGCCCGAAGATGCTCCGTTACTGTCTCGAAGATTCCAACTCTATTTTTTACTTTGGTATATAAACTCAACTTCACGATCTAGCAAATATCGATATTCAAATAATTGCATTGTTCTTTCCCTTATTCTCTCCTTTATAACCGTGGCTAGACTTACAGGTCCTCGTGATCCAAGGTATCCATTATAAATAAATGTCTCCTCTACAAATTTTGTTTCCTTTAAGTGATACTGTAACCATTCTTTCTGTGATTCAATGAGTGCTTCTCTTGGTTCTCGATCCAACATCGAAAGAAGCTTTTCATATATTTGATTCAACTCTTTATCCCAAATCTCTGTATATTTGCTTTCCAACGCCCCCCATTCCAATGTTGTAATTATCTCTTCGGAATTCTGAAATTCATTAACTTCCACCTCATAATCATGATCTATAGGGTTTCGAAGCATTTCATCATAAAATTCTCCTTTCAATTCATAGTTCCCAATGTTCATGGATATCACTTCATTGTTAGAAGGATCTGATCGACCTTCAGTTATTTCTTTCGATTCTGTTCCATTACCTGTACTCACTACATCAAAAGGCATTTCAGAATTCACTATTGATTTAGTCTCGCTCTTCAAGGTAGTCGATTGACTAATATTTTGACAAGATGAAAACACTATCGTAATAAAAAATAATAAGAGGATCTTACCTTTCATAAATGATCTCCTAGCACTTTCCACGAGTCCTCACTTACAAAGTGTTGACTTGAAATTCTAATTATGTCTAACTCCGTGTTCGCTCTCAATTTAAGATTAGTGAAAAGATGATTTGTGTAATTCTCATGTGCTTCTTGACTTACCCAACCAGTTAGGGTTAAATACCGATGATTGTCTTTAGAAGAACAGGCAAATTTTCCACCAAGCATCGCATTAGTCGTTTTCATTCCTGGACTCCAAACTTGATTTTGGACCTCTTTAAAATGATTAATTCTATCTTCTTTTACATCGGTTAATGCAGTTCGAATGAACTTGCTTTTTCTAAGAACTGAAATAAAATCATCTAAAAGCCCTGTGATGTTATTTACTTCTTCAAAAAGTTCAACATTAATTGATGAATACGTCTTTGACTGATTAGATTTTGAGACTATCTCATCATGTACATTGCCCATAAAGTAATCATAATCTTCTTTACTTTCCCAAAATGAATATATACAAGCCGACAACTTATTTTTTATATCCCAACCGCCTATTTGGCCTATGAATCCTTTTAGGTTATGTATTAATTCCCAATTTGTTTGTAACCTTGAAAAAGTCTCAACATCATTGCTTTTTACTTGACATGTAATTCTTTTAATTAACATTTCGATGTACCCCTTTTGGAATTTTTCATCTCTTGCGCTGATTTCATATAACTCCCATTCTACGACTATCGCATACTCTTTCCTTTCCCGCCGAGTATGCGATACTCGTATTACATTTGTATCTCCCATGGTATGCGAAATTACCAAATTATTCAATTCAATAATCGATCCAGCTGACTCAGTATACGGCGGACGTCTTTGATACTGACACGGGTGTAGATTCCGGTGGTTTTGGAGCTTCCGTGCCCTAATAATTCTTGAATGTACCGGAGATCTTATCCCCATTAAAAAAGGCAGCCCCTCAGGGCTGCCTTCAGTTCTTCTCATACGTTCCGCATTCTTCATCCGAGTTTTTCAAGCTTTCCAGCTTAATCTACTCCCGCTCAATCGTCACCAACTGCTCACTCTTATCCCAGTTCACCTTCGTGCCGAAAGCGTCGGCCACAAAACGCAGCGGAACGTACAGTGAGCCGTCGCGGTTGATCACCGGCTGGGCCAAGGTAACGGCTTTGCCGTCGATCGTCGCTTGCTTGGAGCCTTCCTTGATGACGATCTGGGTGCCTTTCAAGTCATCCACCATCGTCAGCTGCTTCGTGGCCCCGTTCCATTTCAGTTGGGCATCCAGCTGATCCGCAACGTATTTGATCGGCACCATCGTCGTGTTGTTCACGATAATGGCTTCCGGGTAGTACCAGTAGTCTTCGTCGTCCTCAGCATTTTGGCGCGTTGTCAGCGAAATCTGCTTTTGCGTAATCTTCGCGTCTTCCGTCAAGAGACGGTACAGATCGGATTTCGCATCGAGATGACGGATCACTTCGCCTGGCGTCACGCCGATCAAGCTTGGTTCCCACACGCCTTTGGACGTGTCGACCTTATTCACGGTCACCGGCTGGTTGACGTTCCACGTCTCCGACTGCGAGTGAACTTTCACCTGCTTCACAGGCACGCCTTCGCCCTGCGGAATTTGGATCGTCAGGTCCATGTTCTGCTTGCGGATCTGCAGCTTGCTGTCCAGGAAGAAGTCCAGGGACAGCACGGTATCCTTGCCAAGGATCACCGACATATCGGGTTCAGCCATCATTTCTTTGACGGTATCGTCGTATTGAGGCAGGAACTCGTTCAGCGCCTTCAGCGCTTCATCGGTAAAATAAGTCACCGCCGCGTCTTTATCCTTCAGCACGCTTTCCGGCGTGCCGAACGCTGCAGCCATATCTCCCATGTCCTCACCGGACTGGCTAAACGTAGATTCAAAGATCGGATAGTAGACGTCGTAGACGGCCGCGATCATTTCTTTCAATCCTTCTTTGTCCTGGGATACGCTGGTCAGGAAGCCTTTAACCAGGCCTGCCAGCTCATCACCGCGAATGTCGATGTGCAGCTTCTGCAGCGACAGCGATTCGCCGTTCACTTTGTCAGTCACGGAGGACAGTGCGATCGAGGACGGGTTCGGCGCGTGCTTGATCAGGAAGCCGCCGACATCCTTCACCATTTTCAACGCGCTTTCGTTAGACATTTGAAGTCCAGTCATCGTGAGCCCTTCCATGCCTTCCATACCGTTCAGCGGAATCACGACAGGTTGAGTCATGCCTTCAAGAGACAAGGCCAGGTTGTCCTTATCTACGGACAGATGGAACGGAATTTGCTTGCCGTTAACCTTCACGGCGCCTTCAATTGATCCGGTGTTTGGATCCTGCGTACGAGCCGAGTCAATCGTGAGCGAGATCGAGTTGATCAGGTCGATCATCTGCTTATCTTCTGCCGTCAGCCCGCTATCCGCAGGCACCAGTTCAAGCGACATCGAGGACTTCGCTTCGGACGATTTGACATCCAGGGTACTGAGCACCGCTTTGTTGACGTCCAGGCCGCCAACGGCCTGACAGCCTGCCAGCACAATCAGCATGATGGCCAGTCCAAGCGCCAATCCCCATTTGAAACGCTTCTTCATCAGTTTACCTCCCCATTATGTATGCATGGAAAAAATTCCATTTTATATAGTATGCCAGCAGGTAACACCGAATGTAAAGAACATTTCAAACCGTATATATTTAACGCTCCATTTGCGATATAATGAACATCATAAACGAGGTGAAGAAGCATGCAATCAAGTCCTTTGTGCCCCAAATTGGAAAAAGGGATGGAAATTATCAACCGGCGCTGGACCAGCCTGATCATCCATCAGCTGCTGAGCGGCCCGAAGCGTTTTTGCACCATTGAATCCTCCCTGCCGATCAGCGGCCGGTTATTGTCGGAGCGGCTTAAGGATTTAGAGCAGGACGGTGTCGTCCGGAGAGAGGTTTTTCCGGAAACGCCGGTGCGAATCGAATATTCCCTGACCGAGAAGGGCATGGCACTCGAACCGGTCATCCGGGGAATCGAGCTCTGGTCCGAGCAATGGGTCACGATTGATAATGCGGACTCCACGCCCGCCGAAGCTGCCAAGTGCTGCGAAGCGAAGCCTGCCTGCGACGAGGACCTTTAATACGTACGGATTGGATCCCCCCCTCCTCACCAACAACAAAAGGCGCCTGCTGCATGCAGAGCGCCTTTTTGATATTTCTGCCTTTATTATGGAAAATGAGCCGTCATTGCCTCCGGGCTTACTATACTTTGCGCCCAACGATGACCAAATCCCGTTCCACGCCATCCAGCTCGGCCACGCCCGGCAGCACGCCCCAATCCTCAAAGCCATAGCGGCGCAGCAGCTTCAGACTCGGTTCGTTATGCCCGAACACAAAGCCGACCAGCCGGTTCAGTCCGAAGCGTGGAGCTTCGGCCAGCGCCTTTTCCAGCAAAATCCGGCCGACGCCCGCCCCGCGGCACTCTTCCGCCACGTAAATGCTGATCTCCGCCGTCGCGTTATAGGCTGCCCGCCCATAAAAAGACTGGAAGCTGAGCCAGGCCACAACCTTCCCTTCGGAACGCATGACCCACAGCGGACGGTGATGGCTGTTATGCTCATGGAACCAGGCCAGCCGGCTCTCTACCGTCACGGGCTCCAGATCCGCGGTCACCATTCTTCCCGCCACCGTCGTGTTGTAAATATCGACCACCGCCTGCAAATCCTCCAGCGCGGCGTCTTCAATGATGTAATGTTGTTGCGTCGTCATCTGCCCTGTTCAGCCTCCTACCGCTTGTCTTCGAATCGTTATTTTCTATTGTAAAAGAATCCGGGAATCTGTGCTATAGGAAGCTTTTGACGCTTTACTCACCCGTCCAGTCCCACCATCTGCTCGCTCCAAGCCCACAAGCGTTTTGCACTCTCCCGGTCGGCTGCTTTGGGCTTCAGCGCCTGCTGCTTTTTCCGGTAAAAATATTTCCCGCTCACCCCCGCAACCTCCGGCGAAGCTGCCAGGTAAATGGCGGTTTCCGCCCCCTGCTCCGGCGTCAAAAACATAGGCTTCAGCGCGGCCAGCACCCGCCTGCCAAAGCCCGTATCGCGGTTCACCCCGATTTGCGTCGCGACAGCGCCGGGATGGACGCAGTTCACGGTAACCCGGGTGTTTTTCAGCCGCTCGGCCAGCTCCACCGTGAACAAAATGTTCGCGAGCTTCGACTGGGCGTACGCCTTGATCGGATTAAAGCTGCGAGACAAAAACGGATCGTCAAAATGGATGCTGCCGGCCTTATATGCTCCGGATGCAACGACCACGATTCTTCCCTGCTCCGCGGCGGTCAGCCGGTCCAGCAGCAAGTTGGTCAGCAGAAAATGGCCCAGGTGGTTCACGCCAATGTCCATTTCGAAGCCGTCGCGGGTTAGCTGCCTTTTCAGCATGACTACCCCCGCGTTGTTGACCAGCACATCCAGCACCGGATAACGCGCCTTGAATGACTCCGCAAAGCGGCGGATACCCGCCAGATCGCCCAAATCGCACAGCATCAGCTCAATCGCCCCCGAGCCGCTCCGGCGGATAGCCTCCTGCAGTGCAGCTTGGCCGCGCGACTCGCTCCGGCACACCATAATAACGTGCGCTCCCTGCTTCGCCAGTTCGACCGTCGTCGCCAGTCCCATACCGGAGTTGCTGCCGGTCACGACTACCGTTTTTTGCTCCATGCTCACCCAGATCCCTCCCTTAACGCGTACTGCTTTTTCTAAAATACTAGCACACAGGCAAGGGAAAGCGTAGATGGTTCTGCTGAATTCCTCCCCTCTTCTTTCCGCGTAGGCAGCGCCATTATATACGGCTTTTCCACAGGCTCATACTAGAGTGGCATCCTGCAGGACCTGGCCATAACGGACAGCATTTTGCAGCACCAAGACTCGGGGCACTTTCCAGAACTGCTTTTTCTTTTTGCAGATGAGAGGTTTATAATAGAAGCAATCCATGCTTTCACACTAAAAAACATAGGAGGTGTACCGGATTTATCCGGGAAATGATGCAAATCGGACATCAGATCGTATCCATTGAGCTGTTTGCCCAGCCAACGGCCGAGCAGCCTGCTTACCAGCCGGTCCTGCTGTGGGATGAAACCGGGGCCACGCTCGTCGACACCGGCAATGTCGGCCAGTTCGACCAGGTCCAAAAGGCGATCGCCGAGGCCGGTCTCACCCTGAACGATATCAAGCGCGTCATCCTCACGCACCAGGACATCGACCATATCGGCAACGTATCCCGCCTGCTTGAAGCCAATCCCGGCATCGAGATCTGGGCCCATGAAGACGATATTCCCGTCATCACCGGACAAGAGCCATTGATCAAGGTCACGCCGGAGCGTCTCGCCCAAATGCCCAAAGCGGCCCGGGAGGCGGTTCAAAACGTTCTCGACGAGCGTTCCTCCATTTCCATCAGCCGGGTGCTGCATGACGGGGATCATCTGGAGCTGCACGGCGGCATGCAAGTAATCCATACACCAGGGCATACACCGGGGCATATTTGTCTGTACCTTCCCAAAGAAAAGCTGCTGCTCGCAGCCGATGAGCTGACCATTCGCGAGGGTGAACTGCAGGGACCGGTACCCGGTTTCACGCCGAATATGGCACAGGCTATCGAAAGCATGGGCAAGCTGGCCGATCTGCCGCTGGATGGAGTGTTCTGCTACCACGGCGGCTTGTACGACAAGTCTCCGAACGAACGCATCCGGGAGATCATTCAAAGTCACCGGTAACCCATACGTCTATCGGCGTTATTGCGTTAAAGATGACCGCGTTTAACGGAAGTTTTCGGACCGCGTAACCATAGGATTGAAGTGACACGGGGAGCCTGGATCGGGCAGTTCGATCAACGAGCAATCGAGCCATCGGGCAATCGGACAACAACATTGACGTACACGGCCTGCCCACCAGCCCCTTCTACATAAGAAAGGATGAATAATCATGAGCAACCGAATCACCGCCTTGGAAAAGGCCATGAACGAACACGGCCTCGACAGCCTGCTCGTCACCGACCCTAAGCATGTTTATTACCTGACCGGCTTTGCCAGCAACCCGCATGAACGGTTTCTCGGCCTGCTGCTGACCCGCGGCGAACAGCCGCTCCTGATCGTACCCGCCCTCGATGCCGAGGCCGCCCAGGCCGCATCCTCGGTAAAAAACATCATCACGCATGCCGACACGGACAACCCGTACGACCTGCTTCGGCAGCAGTTCAAGAACACGATCGGCACGCTCGGCATCGAAAAGGAACAGATCAGCGTGGCGCGCTACGAACAGCTGCAGCAGTCGGTTGGCGCCGGGCAATACGAAGATATCGGTCCGCTGCTGCGCGCGATGCGCGTCAGCAAGACACCGGAGGAAATCCAGCGCATGAAGCATGCGATTGACCTGATTGAAGAAGTGCTGCGGCAGGGCCTCTCCCGCGTGAAGCCGGGTGTGACCGAGATCGAAATCGTCGCCGAGCTCGAATATTTAATGAAGAAACTCGGTGCGGACGGTCCTTCGTTCGACACGATGGTGCTGACCGGACCGAAGACGGCGCTCCCTCACGGCACGCCAGGTCAGACCAAGATCCAGTCCGGCGACCTGCTCATGTTTGACATGGGCGTCTACACCAACGGCTACGCTTCCGATATCACCCGAACGTTTGCGGTCGGCGACATTTCGCCGGAGCTGACGAAGATTTACAACACCGTGCTCGAAGCCAACCTGCAGGGCATTCAGGCGATCAAGCCGGGCGTGACGCTGGCTTCTATCGACCAGGCGGCCCGCCAAGTAACGGAGGACGCAGGCTACGGCCAGTACTTCATGCACCGTCTCGGGCACGGCCTCGGCATGGATGTGCACGAGTATCCGTCCGTGCACGGCGGCAATACCGACTTGACGCAGCCGGGAATGGTGTTCACCGTGGAGCCGGGCATCTATGTGCCGGGACTTGGCGGTGTGCGGATCGAAGACGATATCGTCGTCACTGACAACGCCGTTGAAGTCCTGACCTCGTATCCGAAAGAATTAACGGTTATCGGCGGCTAATGCCCTATGAAACGGCAAAACCGGAAGACCTCATCGACAGATGGATCTTCCGGTTTTTTTGTGCTGCAACCATTCAGCTTATCTATTGAACAGCGGCAATCATACAGTGGCCGTCTGCTCTGCTTAATCCTCGTCCTTGAATTTGAAATCGCGGGCGATATATAGAAACGGCGTTCCCACCGCGGTCAGCACGAACTTGATCAGATACGTCGTCACGAATATTTCAATCCAGACCGACAGCTCGTAACGCGGACCAGCAAAAGCAATCGTGCAGAAAATAAGCGTGTCCACCAGCGAGCTGATCATCGTGCTGCCGTTGTTGCGGATCCAGAACTGGTTCCGCTTGCCGAACAGCTTGCGCAGCCAGGCATACAGACGCACGTCCAGGAATTGGCTGACGAAGTAAGCCGTCAAGCTTCCCAGCGCCAGGCGCGGCATCAGGCCAAAGATGTTCTGCAGCGATTCCTGCGCGAGGTCGCTCTCGTCCGGCGTAAAGAACAGCGCCATCTGCATCAGCAGCGTCGTCATCAGCAGCGTGAAAAAGCCGAACCACACCGCCTTCTGCGCTTCCTTCCGGCCGTATTTCTCGTTCAGCAGGTCACTGGTCATATACAAACTGACATACATCGTGTTGCCAAGCGTCAGGACGATGCCGAAAATATCGATCGTCTTCGTCACCTGAATGTTCGCGATCACCGTCGCGACCCCGATCCAGGCGTACAGCCCCTTTTTGCCGAATAAACGGTAGCACAGCAGATACAGTGAAAAATTAACAAGTACGAACAAAATACCCCACAACAAATTGTACACTCGTGTTCCTCCTAGTTTTGATTACGCGGGATGGTTGCGAACCGCGGTTTTGGGGTCTTTGTCTATTCTATCAAACCCAAAACATGTACTACTCTATCACACGGAAACGGAAGTTGCCATGTTTTTTTCTGGGACTGGAAATGTCTTGGGCAGGCTCCGGGAACCGCCGGGAGGCACCACTGCAAACAAAAACTGCCCACGTTCCGGCGTTCGCAGCCGGCATGGGCAGTCTTTTCAATAACGCATATAACATGGATCACACTCGTTCATCGTCCTGAACAAGGCACAAGGCACGGCTTTACTGCACGTCCGAATTGGTAAAATACAGCGTCTGCGGTCCGGCCGCTCCACCGGTCAGGCTCAGCTCGGCCGCGATTGTTTTGCCCTTTTTGTTCACCGTAAATTCGGTAAACTTCCAGGCGTTCTGATAGTTTACGAACGGCGATTGCAGCAGATCCCTGCCCCAGCCGATCACATAGTGGCCCGCGCCGCCGGAGGGGTTATCGTACACGGAAATGGTCCGTTTGACGTCCAAATCGTTGTTGATGGCCACGCTGAGGTTGTACATGACCCCATAGTTGCCGTTGTTGATGACGGTTCCGCCGTCCACCGCGTTCCAGCCTTCCTCATACTCACCCGGCATGCTGTCGCTCCACGGACCGCTCGCCGCTGAGGAAATGCGGATCAGCGAATTGCCGCTCGACGTATTATAGTCCAATGTACCGGTACGGTCCGCATGAGGGAATGTCCCGCGCACGTGCACATCCTTCGGCAGAATCGGTACGTCCAATGGGTTGGCCGGCTGCTCTTTATAGCCCAGCGTCGTAACCGTGACGGTTGCATCCCCATGCCCTTGCTGCGTATACGCGGCAAAATTGGCGATGCCGCTGGCGGTGTGCGTATTTTCCGCAAGGGCGGTCAAATAATAGCTCTCTCCCGGCTGCAGGATTGCTTCCTTCTTCTGGGCCGCACGATTGCTCATAAAATCAGCCAAGGCCGTCTGACCGGCGACATCCGGATAATAATCCGTCGCAAGCCCGATCCCCTCCGAGAACAGCATGACAGGCTCGGCGGACGTGTTGGTCACAGCCACGGCCACGGTCAGCGGCTCGCCGGTCATATTTTGATGATGCCAAAATACGCGGAACGATCCGGTCACCGCATCCCTGTAGTAAGCGCCTTCAACTTTAGGGGATTCCGGGGAGTCGCTCAGGATCAGGGATCCGCCCGTTCCCGTCAGCACCGGTTTCACCATGGGGACCGCCGGTTTCAGCGTCTCAATCGGTACCAGCTCCGCGTCGTCCGCAAAAGCCGCAGCCGATCCGGATAGCAGCAGCGTGCCCAGCAGGCCGATGTTCAGCAGCCATTTCGTCTTTTTCATGCTCATTCCCTCCTGAATTTGTAAGAGTATCCTTCCAGGTGGCGATCGTGGGATGTCATTTCGGATGGTTAACATGTTCGCGAAGGTGCGGTGTTTTCCTTTTTTTAGGGACTGCGGCCAAAGGCTCATTTCTTGGAATTGTTTGTTGACGAATCTATTTTGCCCGATGGTGCGGGGCTCTCAAACATCTCAGCGCTGTTAAGCCTTGCTGCGGTACGTATCCTTTCTCCGCGGCCCCTCCCCGCCCTGAGGACAGTTCGCTTGGGTTCGTCAGCCAGTCCTTTGGTCGCAGAAAATAACGTCGAATGGTCTAGATTTTTATTACAAACTAAAAATGCCGATCCTCTCAAGCTATACTTTCTCATATCAAAAAAAGAAACCAAAGCCCGCAAAGGCTTTGGTTTCTTCTGACGCGTCCGCAAGCTTACGCATGCGCCGAGTCAAGCTCAACATGATTGTTGTTAAACGTATCCTGGTCGTTCTCTTTCAAAATTTTACTCGAGATCAGACCGGCCGTGATCGAGTCGTTGACGTTCAGCGCCGTGCGTCCCATGTCGATCAGCGGTTCAACCGAGATCAGGAGACCGGCGAGCGCCACCGGCAGGTTCATTGTGGACAGGACGATCAGGGATGCGAAGGTGGCACCGCCGCCGACGCCGGCAACCCCGAAGGAGCTGATGGTTACGATCAGAATCAGTTTAATAATGAAATCCCAGCTTGTCGGATCGATGCCGACCGTCGGTGCGATCATCACCGCCAGCATCGCCGGATAAATACCGGCGCAGCCGTTCTGGCCGATTGTGGCACCGAAGGTTGCCGACAGGTTGGCAATCCCTTCCGATACTCCAAGCTTCTTCGTTTGGGTTTCCACGTTCAGCGGGATGGTTGCCGCACTGGAACGGGAAGTGAACGCGAAGACGAGCGTCGGGAAAACTTTGCGTACGTATTGGATCGGGTTGAACCCGAACAGCGTAATCAGAATCAAATGAATGATGAACATGACGATCAGGGCCACGTACGAAGCGCCGACAAACTTGGCGAGCTTCAGAATCTCATCGATATTCGTGGTAGCGGTCGTCTTCGTGATCAAGGCCAGGATGCCATATGGCGTCAGCCTGAGCACCAGTGTAACGATTCGCAGGACCACCGCATAGACCGCTTCGACCATTTTGCGGAAGGTAGCCGCCTGCTCCGGTTTTTTACGGTCAATGCCGAGAACGGCAACTCCGATAAAGGCCGAGAAAATAACGACAGCCAGCGTCGAGGAGCGGCGTGCTCCGGTCATATCCGCGAACGGATTGGTTGGAATGAATTCCAGCACCTGCTGCGGGATCGATTTGTCCTTCACGTCTCCCACTTTTTCTTCCAGCTTCTGACCTTGCGCTTGTTCGCGGTCTCCCGCTTGGATCTCAATCGCCTTCAGGTTAAAAGACAAGCTGGTTACGATACTTACCGAAGCTGCAATCGCTACGGTGATGAGCAGAACAGCGATGATCGAGCCGCTCATTTTGCCGAGGTTCTGTCTGCCCTTCAGGTTCATGATCGCCGAAATGATCGAAACCATGATCAGCGGGATGACGACCATTTGTAACAAGCCGACATAACCGCTGCCGACAAGGCTGAACCAGTCGGTAGACTTGCTGACGACCTCCGATTGCGTGCCGAAGGCCCATTGAAGGATAAATCCGAAAATAATACCGAGCGCAAGGCCGGTAAATACGCGTTTCGTGAACGATACGTGCTTCTTCTGCATCCAGATCAACAGGCCGATCAGGATGAGCATCACAACGACGTTCACCACAGTCCAAAGTGTGTCCATCTCTCTTTCGTTCTCCCCTCTTATAACAATAATGTTAACGCCTGTCCCTGCGGCTTGCCCGCGGGCAGGTCGCTTGCTTTTTTGGGCAATCTGTGAAACTGGACTTTAGTGTAGCATAATTCATACTATTTGGGTAGGGTTAATTTCATGTTAGAATTTGCTGTAAAAAAAGAAAAAAGAAGCCATTCGCCAAGTGTACTTCGGAATGACTTCTACTTATTACCCGCATCCTGCTCAAAACTATACCGTCTTGGCGGATATCCCCATGATTTGATACACCTGCTCCAGATCGAGATGCTCTCTGACGAGCGACGCAACCCGGTCAAACTCCTGCTCTTTCAGCCCCGATGCGGAGAAAGTCTCCTTCACCGGGCGGAGCCCTTTGCTCTCCCGGATCCGGTCAAGCCATAAACGCCGAAGCCGGTCGTTATGAAACACCCCGTGCAGATAGGTGCCCCAGATCCGCCCATCCAGCGTCCCCCAGCCTTCAGCGGCCGGCTGCTCTCCGTCCGGCCCCAGCTTAAACACCGGGGCCATCTGCTCCCCTTTCAGGCTGCGGCTCTGCCCCATATGGATTTCGTATCCTTCGACGAAAATCGGTTCGCCGGCGGCCAGCAGGCATCGGCTCTCCGCGGACAGCAGCAGAGGAGAATGGTCCGCAACCTGGCCGGTCACCCGGACCGTACGCTTCTCTTTGGCAAACGTCGTTGCGACCGGCAAATACCCGAGTCCTTCCTCCTCACGGGCGACGCCTCCATCGGCGGCGTCCGGATCATGCAGCATTTTGCCGAGCATCTGGTACCCTCCGCAGATGCCGGCCAGCTGCGCATCGCCCGATTCGACGGCTGCGGCGATCGCCAGATCGAAGCCCTGGCTGCGGAGATACTGAAGGTCCCCGATCGTATCCTTCGTCCCCGGCAGGATGATCACATCCGGATGACCGAGATCGGCGGCCTTGGTAACAAAGCGGACCCGGACGTCCCTTTCCTCCTGCAGCGGGTCAAAGTCGGTGAAGTTGGAAATGCGCGGATAGCGGATGACGGCAATGTCGATGTCCGCTTCCGGGCTGGACTGCCCTTTGGCGGTCAGCTCATCCAGCACGACGGAATCCTCGGCCTCGATGCGGATGTCCGGGATATACGGAAGCACGCCCAGCACAGGAATGCCGGTCCGCTCCTCCAGCCAGTCCAGCCCCGGCTGCAGCAGGGACAAGTCTCCCCGGAACTTGTTGATGATAAAACCTTTTACCCGCTGCCGTTCGTGGGGCTCCAGCAGCTCTAAAGTACCCACCAGGAACGCGAACACGCCGCCCCGGTCGATGTCCGCAACGAGCAGCACGGGCGCATCCGCCCAGCCGGCCAGGTTCATATTGACGATGTCCCGGTCCTTCAGATTAATCTCGGCCGGGCTGCCTGCACCTTCCATCACGACGATGTCGTACTGCCTACGAAGCCTGTCGAGGGCTTCCAGCACCGTGTCCTTCGCTTCCGGCAGAAAGCGGCTGCGGTAATCGGTCGCGCTCATGTGTGCCAGCGGGCGCCCGTGAACGACGATCTGCGAATGCATATCGCCCGTCGGCTTGATCAGAATCGGGTTCATATCGGTGGTCGCCTCGATCCCGCAAGCTTCGGCCTGCATCCCCTGCGCCCGTCCGATTTCCTTGCCGTCCGCGGTCACATAGGAATTCAGCGCCATATTTTGCGACTTGAACGGTGCCGTACGGTATCCGTCCTGCACGAAGATGCGGCAGAGCGCCGCGGTCACGACGCTTTTGCCGACGTCCGAAGCCGTTCCCTGCAGCATCAGCACGGCTCCCGGTAAGCCGTCCTTCCGTGTTGTATCGGTTAATTCCATCGCGTCTGCCCCCTTGTCAAAAACGGTAGATAAGTATGGTCAGCACGAGCAGAAGCACAGTCTCAATGCCCTCGTTCAGCGCGCCGTAGGTGTCGCCCGTTAAGCCGCCGAGCTTGGCGTCCATCCGCCGCCCTGCCCACCATCCGGCAGCCCATGCCGCCAAAGGAAGCAGCAGCCAGGCTAATCCGGCATGAAGCCAGGTGATGCCTCTATAATTCCAGATCCCGGCAGGTCCGTAGGGAAGCAGCGGAGACAGCAGCGCCGCGATCAGGGTGAGCCCTGCCGCCAGCAGGAAGGACTCCATGCTCTGCTTCCGGGTCATGCCGTTGAAATAGCTGCCCGCCAGTCCCTCTTTGCCCCGCGCCATCGGCCAGGAAGCCATCGCATGGACCATGAACCAGCGGCTCCATACCGGCGGCAGCAGCAGAAGCAGCGGCGGGAGGCCGCCGAGCAGCAGCGAGTAAATCAGCGATGCCTTCAGCAGGAGGAGCAGCACGCAGGCCATGACGCCCATGGCCCCGACCCGGCTGTCCTTCATGATCTCCAGCATCCGCTCCCGCGAGCGGTAGCTGAGCAGGCCGTCCGCCGTGTCCATCCAGCCGTCGAGATGCAGGCCTCCGGTCAGGCCGACCCACAGAATCAGCATGAGCACGGCGGCAGGAAGCGGCGGAAGCAGATACGAAGCGGCCGCTCCACCGATCCAGACGGTCAAGCCGACCGCCAGCCCGACCAGCGGATAGAAGCGCGTGCTCCGGCGAAACAGCTCCGGCGTATAATCCAAAGTCATCTTGACCGGAAAACGGGTCAGAAATTGAAAAGCGGCCGCAGCCGCCTGAACGTTCATTTTCATAGGTGATACTCCCTGCTCTTCAGCTCGATCGGAATGCCGGCCGTTACCAGAAAAACCTGGTCGCTGACAGCCGCTACCTTGCGGTTCAAGATGCCCGCGTAATCGCGGAACACCCGGCCCAGCCGGTATTCCGGCACGATGCCGTCACCGACCTCATTGGTGACCAGAACCAGCGGAGAGGGATACGCCTGAATCTGCTCCACGAGCTGGTTGATGACTTCCATGAGGCGCGGTTCCATATCCTCCTCGCCCTCCAGCGCCAGAAGCGTATTGGACAGCCACAAGGTCAGGCAGTCCACCAGCACGGCCGGCGCGCGATCCTCCGCGGATAAAGCTGCGCCAGCAGGATCAGCCTGAGCCGCGCGCAGCGCCAGCAGCAGCTCTGCCAGCCGCAGCGGCTCCTCCCGGGTCTCCCAGGGATACGCCGCTTCGGTGCGCTGCTGCCGATGGAGGGCGATCCGCTCCTCCATCTCCCGGTCAAAGGCTTGCGCCGTCGCCACGTACACCGCCTGCCCGGCGTGGGCCATCATCAAGCGCTCTGCAAAGGAACTTTTGCCGCTGCGGGCGCCGCCTGTTACGAGTACGCTCACTCGGACGTCACCGCCTCGCCGCCGGAGATGCCGGCGCTTTCGAAGGTGGCCATCTCGCGCACGATGCGGCATGCGGCATCCACCAGCGTCAGGCCGAGCACGCCGCCAGTGCCTTCGCCGATGCGCATGTCCAAGTCAAGCATCGGCGCCAGCCCGAGCTCCTGCAGCAGCAGGCGGTGCCCCTGCTCATGCGAGGCGTGGGACGCGATCATGTATTCCGCGGCCAGCGGACAGATCGCCCGCGCCAGCAGAGCGGCGGCGCTGGAAATAAATCCATCGATGACCACGGGACATCGATGGGCGGCGGCGCCGAGGATGACGCCGGCCAGGCCGCCGATTTCGAGCCCGCCGACCTTGGCGAGCACATCGATCGGGTCGGCCGCGTCCGGCGCGTTGACGGCGAGCGCCTTCTCGATGACACCGATCTTATGAAGCAGGCGCTCGTCGGTCAGGCCTGTCCCGCGTCCGGCCGCTTCCTTGACCGGCGTGCCGGTCAGCGCGCACATGACGGCCGAGCTGGCCGTCGTGTTGCCGATGCCCATTTCGCCGGTAACGAAGATGCGGACGCCTTGCGCCACCGCTTCCTCGACGACGGCGATGCCGGTCAGGATCGACTGCTCTGCTTCCTCGCGGGTCATCGCCGGCCCCTTGGCCATATTGGCCGTCCCGTACCGTACCTTGCGGGACACCAGCTGCGGATGGGCCAGGTCGCTCTTCACCCCGATGTCGACGCAGACGATGTCCGCGCCGGCCAGCCGGGACAGCACGTTGACCGCCGCGCCTCCGGCGAGAAAATTGAGAATCATCTGCGGCGTCACTTCCTGCGGGAAGGCGCTGACACCTTCCTCGCACACCCCGTGGTCCGCAGCCATGATGATAACCTCTTTGCGCTCGAACAACGGCTTCGTCTCTCCGGTTATGCCGGCCAGCCGGATTACCAGCGACTCCAGCTTGCCGAGGCTGCCCGGCGGTACCGTCAGGTTGGCGATATGGGCAGCCGCCTCCTTTGACGCGGTCTCATCCAGGGGCTGAATCCGCTCCACGTACTGCTTCAAAAGTTCGTTCATCTTGCATCTACTCCCTCTCTCGTAAAACTGCCTTCAAACCGATCAACTCACAGCACGCTTACTTTCCGCACTCTCCTCCGGGCTGCTTTAATCCTACCGCTGCCTGGTCACCAGCACCTGCGGAATACCGCTGACCGGATGGGGAACAATGACCGGCTCAATACCGTATACCAGACGGATCGTTTCCTCGGTAAGCATGTCTTCCGGCGTTCCCATTCCGACCGCCTGCCCGTCCCTTAATACCAGCAGTTTATCACAAAACTGCGCCGCCAGGTTCAAATCATGCAGGACGGCGACGACCGTGATGCCTTCTTCTTTCCGCCACTGTGCCACCAGCTCCATGAACTGGTGCTGGTAGCGGATGTCCAGATACGTCGTCGGCTCGTCAAGCAGCAGAATCTGCGGCTCCTGCGCCATCACTTTGCCTAGGGCGACGCGCTGGCGCTGCCCGCCGCTCAGCTCATCCAGCGGGCGGTCCGCAAGCGCGTGCAGCTGCAGCTTCTCCATAATGTTCTCGATCAAGGCGTCAGGATCGCCGCCCTCGTCCCGGCCGAGCCAATCCTGGTACGGGTAACGTCCCATCTCCAGTACTTCCCTGACCGGATAATGGACAGGAGGAAGGCCGTCCTGCTGGAGAACGGCCATCATGCGGGAGAGGATTTTCCGGTTATAGGCAGAGGCTGGTTTGCCGTGAATCAGCACCTCGCCGCTGCTGACCTTCTCCACGCCGGAGATCAGCTGCAGCAGCGTTGACTTGCCGCTGCCGTTCGGCCCGATAATCCCCCACCATTCGCCTTCCCGAACCGACCAGTTGAGGCCATGGAGAGCTGTGATGCCGCCATACTGTTTCCCTGCTTCCCTGATCTCGATCATGTCCATCTCCCCTTCCGCTGCTTTTTGTTCCGGTACAGCAAATAGGCAAAAAACGGAGCGCCTACGAAGGCCGTCACCACGCCGAGCGGAATCTCCGTCGGCGCCAGCAGGGAGCGGGCGATCGTGTCAGCCCAGACCATGAAGACAGCTCCGCCGATGGCCGACAGCGGAACGATCAGCCGGTAATCGGGACCGGTGATCAGTCGGATCACATGCGGAATGACGAGTCCGACGAACCCTATAATGCCCGCAACCGACACCGCGGCAGCCGTGAGCAGCGTGCTGACGAGCAGCACCCCCAGCTTCACACGATCCACGTTCATTCCCATATGGGCCGCCTGCCGCTCACCTAAGGACAATAGATTCAGCGCGCGGGTCCGGCTCCAGACCACCGCAAATCCCACCAGAAAATACGGCAAAAGGATGGCCGTATACGACCATCCACGCAGGCTGAGGCTGCCCATTGTCCAATATATAATTTCATTGATCGTCCGGTTCGACATCGCCGAAAGGAAGGATACGACCGCTCCGAGAAAGGACTGCATCACCACGCCTGACAGAATCAGGCTGTTCGTCGGAATTTTTCCGCTCTCCCTGGCCAACGCGATGACCATCCACAGCGTCAGCATTCCGGTCACGAAAGCGACCGCAGGCAGCGTCCAGCCGCCGAAAAACGAATACTGCAGCCCGAAAAAGATCAGGAACGACGCGCCTACCGCCGACCCCGAGGAAACCCCGAGCGTAAACGGATCGGCGAGCGGGTTGCGCAGCACGCCCTGAAATCCCGAGCCGGCCACGGCCAGAGCCGCGCCGACCAGCATGCCCAGCAGAATCCGCGGCAGCCGCACCTTCACAATAATCTGCTCAAACGATGCGTTCCACGTCGGGTCGATATGGCTCCCGATCCATGGAATCCGGTGCAGCAGAATGAGGGCGATGTCCCGGATCGGCAGCGCGACCGAGCCGATCCCCAGACAGATCAGCAGGGTCAGGACGAGCAGGACGATGCCGATTCCTCCATAGCCTGCCAGCTTTTTGCTCATTATTTAAACAGGTCCGGATAAATGGCCTTCGCCACTTCCTTCAAGCCCTGCGTGACGCGCGGGCCCGGACGGCTCAGCAGATTGTCGTCAAGACCGATGACCGCATCGTTCTTGACGGCTGTAATCTGGTCCCAGCCGCTGCGGCCTTTAATGATGTCGCCAAGGCTTTTCTTCGTCTTCTCGTCGATGACGCTGTTGGCATACAAAATCACGTCCGGGTTGTCCTTGATGATTTTCTCTTCGCTGATTTCGCTCCAGCCCTCGGTGTCCGCCGCCACGTTCACGCCGCCGGCCAGGGTGATCAGCTCATCCATGAACTCGCCCTTGCCGACCGTCCAGCCCGGGGAAAATTCGATGTATACCTTTTTCTTCTGCTCCGGCGTCAGCGATTTGACTGCTTCGGTAACCTCATTTTCCTCCTGCTTCATCTTGTCGACCACCGCTTTGGCTTCCGCCTGATGGTCGGTGATGAGGCCGTAGGTTTCGATATTTTTGATGACGTCATCGACCGTTTTCGGATCGGTCTTGAAAATTTGAATGCCAAGGTCGCGCAGCTTCTTCACCGCTTCCTCGCTCATCGAAATGCCCGTGAATACGATGTCCGGCTGGGCCGCAATGATCGCTTCCTCGTTCGGTTTAGTAATGCCGCCCATTTTCGCCTTGGACTTGGCTGCTTCCGGATAATCGTCATAATCGGATACCCCAACGATCTCGCTGTCCAGACCAATCGCAAAGAGCGCCTCCGTCTCTGCAGGAGATACCGAGATAATATGCTTCGGCGCTTCCTTGAAAGTAAAGGACTCTCCCGTCGCATCCTGAATGGTCAGCGGATAGGTTGTTTTCAGTTCGTCTGTCTTTGTCTGCGACGCACTGTTATCCGTGTTTTGCTCCGTTTGGGCAGCAGGCTGCTGCGAGGCGGAGCTATCTTCGTTCTTGGCGCCGCAGGCGCTCAATGATAAGGCAAGCAGCAGCGCCGCAAGGCCTGTGGACCAGCGTTTCAAGGTTACGTTCATGATTTCTTTCTCTCCCTCTTTGTCTATCGAATAATTTGCACAAAAGAGGCCTGACCGGTATACGAAAACGGAATAAACCTGACGGAAATGCTAGAGTTGCAGCGCCACTGCTCACCATGAGCAGGCGTATGGCGTCTGCCCTCCATTCTTTGTCAACTAAAAAACCCTGACTCTTGTTCGATCAAGAATCAGGGATTACGTCTGCACGGAACATCCCGCGGCATCGCCGCGATGGACCGGTGTGCCTTGTAGCATGCTGCGAGGTCAAGTGGTCAAGCTAATGCTTGCTTGAGCTGCGGCGAACATGCGTTATGAAGGGCACGTGAAACGTAATCCTTTCCTCGAAGGACCGTCATTTCCTCTCGTGAGGCAGGTCTCCTGACTTACAGGCTGGGTAAAATCGTCCCCGCCTTCCCATCCCGTGTTGCTGCGGGACAGTGGCTTCCTGGGGACATACCTGTTTACAGTGGCGGGACCGTGCCGGAGTTGCACCGGCTTCCCTTTTCACCCGGATCAACGCTCGCCTTATACGGCAGACAGCTTCCGGGACCTCACAAGCACTCCTATTCAATTATCCTGGCCATGCTTCTTTTGTCCTGATTATAGGGGAAAAGCCTGCGGGTGACAATGGAATTTTTGTGTCCGGCATTTGCCGGGATACATATCCGGTCGCGTGCCCGGACGCGGGCCCGCAAGCATGTCCAAACTCGGGGGAACGGACGATTCGGGAAGCGCGCCCTTGCATGAAGGCTGCCTGAGCCCTTTCGCCGTTTCCCGTTGCCGGAGTGCAGAAAAGCTCTGACCGGTCGATGACGACCATTACCTTGTTTGCATCCTCTCTCAAGCTTCATTCACCAGCATACCGCTCCAACCGCCGGTTTCGTTAGTGAAGCTCAGCCGGATCCGCAGCAAACTCCCGGGCTTAACGTGAACGTCCCAGAAGGACAGCCCCGGGACGAGGCGGACCGCGAGCTGCCGCAAGACGCCGCCATGGGCGACGATCAGCATTTTCGGCTGAACCTGAGAATCGGGGCCGGTGCCTTCCGGTCCTTGCGATCGGGAAAGAGCCTCCTTCCTGTCACCGATTCCTTTCGATCCGGGCAGTGCCGCCTCACCAGTCTCGTTCTCTTGTGATCCGGGCAGTACCGCCTTACCGGTCTCGATCCTTTGCGATCGGGAATGCGCCGCCTCGCCGCCGGTCTGGGCCTCTGCCGGTCTTCTGCATACCCCTTCCACGTCCTTCAACAAGCTGCCGATAAACCCGTCGATCCTCCCTGCAAAATCCGCCCATGACTCCCCGCCCGGCGGCGTCACCTGCTGCGGCGAATCGATCCACTGCCGGTAAAGGAACTCGTGCTGCAGCTGTTCATAGGTATGCCCTTCCCAGGCGCCAAAGTCCATTTCCCGCAGCCGCGGGTCATACATCGCAGTATCTGCGTGTGCCGGACTAATGATCGCCAATGTCTCCCGGCATCGGGCCAGGTCGCTGCAGTATACGCGGTGGAACGCCTTCCCGGCCAGCTCCCGGGCCAGCGGCGCAAGCTCGCCCCTGCCGCCCGGATCCAGCGGGATATCCGTAAGCCCGAGATAACGCTTCTCCCGGTTCCACCGCGTCGTGCCATGCCGGACCAGCAGCAGATCGACCTGTTTCACTAGGACGTCCATAAGCTGCCCCCTGCCGCCCACAGTACGGCGATGCCCAGCAGAATAAAGATGACCGATACCAAGATAAGCAGCCGGATCGTCATCGTGATGTCGCGCGCCTCCATCGGGCGCAGCGCCTCGCCCATGTAAGCCCGGAACGAGGCGACGCCGTGGTACACGTTCTCGCCGCCGAGCCGGATGCCGAGCGCACCCGCCACCGCGGATTCGGGAAAGCCGCTGTTCGGGCTCGGATGGCGGCGCGCGTCCCGGCGCACGGTGCGCCAGGCTCTGGCGGCGTCCAGCCGCAGCAGCCAGGCGGACAGCACCAGGATGCCTGCGGTGATCCGGGCGGGAATGAAGTTCGCAATGTCATCCAGCCTCGCCGACGCCCAGCCAAGCTGCAAATATTTGTCATTCTTGTAGCCGACCATGGAATCGAGCGTGTTCACCGCCCGGTAGGCCATCGCCAGCGGCGCGCCGCCGATGATGGCGTAGAACAGCGGCGAGACGACGGCGTCGACGATATTTTCAGCCACCGTTTCGACCGTGCCGCGGACGATCTCCGGCTCGTCCAAGTGGGCCGTGTCCCGGCCGACGATCATGCCGAGCGACTTGCGCGCCTCCGGCAGATCGCCGCGCCGCAGATGGCCAAGCACTTCCTTGCCGGCATCCTTCAGCCCTTTGACGGCGATCGTCGTGGCGATCAGCAGCGCCTCCACCGCCCAGGCCAGCCACGGATGCACCTGATGCAGCCCCCAGAGCACAAGCCATGTCAGCAGCAGGGAGCCGCCCGCCACGATGACCGGGAGCAGTATCCCCGCCCTCTTGAGTCCTAACGGGCGGGTGACCCTTGCCCGAATGGCATTCTCCACCTTTTTGATCGCCTTGCCCATGCCGATGACCGGATGGGGAATCCACCTCGGATCCCCGATGATCCAATCGATGATAAAAGCCGCAGCAAGGATCCATATTGCGGTCATTTCCGCTCGCTCCAGGCCGCCAGCAGGCCTTCCTTCACCGTGGCGTACACCGCGCGTCCGATCATCGCGCCGAGGTCGGTCGCGGTGCCCGCATAGTGGTGCAGCCCGGCGTAAGCGGCGCTTTGGCTGACGCCGAGAACGACGGCGTCCGTCGTCGTTCCCGTGGCGACCAGCCCATTGTCCGGGTCGCGCACGTCCAGATCGGCCAGCGCCGCGGCCTTGGCCTCCACCGCCGTCATGACGGCGTTCAGCATGGCCGCCTTCGTCAACTGTCCGTCGATGGCCAGCATGATGTTGATCGTTCCCGGCGTATAGGCCGCGAACGTCCGCCGCTCCGAGCCGGCACGGGCCGCATTGGATACGCCGGCCGTCGTACAGCAGAACACTGCAGCCTGCTCGTTCTTCTCCTCATGCACCGCCGCATGGCGCAGCTGGACCGCCGTCAGCAGCCCCGCCGTCGTCTCCAGCGGGTATCCCCACGCCGTGAGCCATTCCTCCGTATCGCGCACCGGGTCGCTGCAGTCGTACGTCCGGTCTACATACATATTCGTCACCCGCTGCAGCCTGCTCATGCCGCCTCCGTGAATGGAGCTTCCGAGGCTGTCCAGCAGCTCCGGCGCCTCAAGCAGCAAATGCCGCTCTTTCCGCGTCAACACGAGCCCCGGCCACACGGTGGAACGGTACGTATCCTGCAATCCGTTCATAAATGGTGTCGTCATCGCTTCTTATCCCCCATATCGATCTTGTGTTTATGCGGACTCCAAAATCCGGTCCGCAAAGGATGTGCACATCCCGCGCCAGCGCCTACCGGCATAGCAGCCGTACCAGCCCTGCGTCTTGGGCCTGCACAGCCTGTCCTTCCGTGCAGATCAGCGCAGATCATTCCGCCCGGCTGGCGAGCACGTCGCCCAGCACCGCCAGCAGCCGCGCGTTGGCGTCCGCTCCCTTCACCGCAAACCGGACATGTCCCGGCCCCAGACCCGGGTACATGGCGCAGCTGCGGATCAGGACGCCGCGAAGCCCGAGCTCGCGCTGCAGCTCCCCGGCACTCCAAGGTGCCGGCAGCTCCGCGAGCAGGAAGTTGGCTTCGCCGCCGCTCACGCGGCAGCCCAGCCCCCGCAGGCCAGCCCTCAGCCGGGCGCGCTCTGCGGCAATCAGCTCCAGCGTCTCGCGCTCATGCGCCTCGCCGCCCTCGAGGCAAAATTCCCCGGCGAGCAGGGCCAAGCCGTTGACGCTCCACGTCACCTGCTTGCCCGTCATCGCCCGGATCACGTCCGGATGCGCGGCCGCATAGCCCAGCCGCAGCCCCGGAATGGCATAAAACTTCGTCATCGAGCGGACCAGGATCGTCCGCGGAAACCGCTCCAGCTCCGGCAGTAGCGTCATCCGATTCCCTTCCGGGATGAAGTCGATGAATGCCTCATCGACGACAAAATAGGTCCGCGTCCGCTCCGCCTCGGCCGCCAATTCCCGAATCTCTTCGAGCGGATACTGCACACCGTTCGGATTGTTCGGCTGCCCCAGAAAGAGCAGGTCCACCTTTTTCATCAGTCCGGCAATGTCCGGAATCTCAGCTCTCCAGTCGCGATCCCGGCTGCCGAAGACGGCATGCACCTCGGCGCCGAACTGCTCCGACAGCTGCCGGTACTCCGAAAAGCAGGGCTGCACGATCCCGACCCTCGACGGCGCCAGCCCGAGCAGCAGGAGCGCCATCGATTCCGCCGCACCGTTGCCGATGCTTAAATGTTCCGGCGCCACGCCCAGTTTGTGGGACAGCAGCGCCTTCAGGCGTCGGTGTCCTGGATCCGGATAACGAAGGATGGAAGGCAGCGCCTGTCCCAGCTTCGCCATGACGCCTTCCGGCGGACCCAGCGGATTGATGTTGGCGCTGAAATCCAGAAAGGACGCCGGATCGCCGCCGTACAGTTCCGACGCGCTCTCCAGATCCCCGCCATGTCCGTATCGTTCCAGCATATGTATTTTCCCCCCAGCAGTTCACTGTCTTAAATCGCTTGCGAATGACCCCATTATGGCGCCAAATTTCGCTGCGCGTCAATTCGGTTTTCGCTTTTGTTTCTTGTCCGCAATTGGTTTACAATAGACAAGGAACCGAATTAATTAAGGCCTTTTAACGGAGGAATCAAATATGCTGTTTATCGATAACCAGGGAATTACCGACCCTGCCGTCAATCTGGCGATTGAAGAATTCGCCCTCAAACATCTGCCCATGGACGACAGCTACCTGCTGTTTTACATTAACCGTCCTTCGATCATCATCGGTAAACATCAGAACACGATCGAGGAGATCAACCAGGAATACGTGAAGGACAACAATATCAAGGTCGTTCGCCGGCTCTCCGGCGGCGGTGCGGTGTACCACGACCTCGGCAACCTCAACTTCAGCTTCATTACCAAAGACGACGGGGAATCGTTCCACAATTTCCTGAAGTTTACCCAGCCGGTCATCGACGCGCTGCACCATATGGGTGTCAACGCGGAGCTGAGCGGACGCAATGACCTGCAGGTCGGCGAGCAAAAGATTTCCGGTAACGCCCAATTCTCAACCCGGGGCCGGATGTTCAGCCATGGCACGCTCATGTTTAACCTGAATCTGGACGATGTTCAGGCTTCCCTGAACGCCAATCCGGAGAAATTCAAGTCGAAGAGCACCAAGTCCGTACGCAGCCGCGTTGCTAACATCAGTGAGCTGATGAACCAAAAGATGACGATCGAGGAATTCCGCTCCGAGCTGCTCCGCTACATTTTCGGCATGGAACCAAACGAAGTGCCGCAGTACAAGCTGACGGAAGCCGATTGGGAGATCATCAACCAAATTTCCAAGGACCGGTACCAGAACTGGGAATGGAATTACGGGCAGTCTCCGCAGTCCAACGTCAAGCATACGAAGCGGTTCCCGGTCGGCATCATCGACATCCGGATGGATATCAAGGACGCGCGGATTCAGGATATTAAAATATACGGCGACTTTTTCGGTGTCGGGGATGTGGCGGATATTGAGGACCGTCTGCGCGGCAAGCGTTACGAAGAGTCCGAAGTCCGGGAAGCCCTCGCGGACATCGACGTGAAGCACTATTTTGGCAACATCGTGATGGACGACCTGATCGGTCTGATCTTTTTGGAAGAATAGTCAGCTCCGGAAATCGTCCTTATTGTAGTAGTGACATACAGCAAAGAGAGGCCCCATGAATTCCATGGACCTCTCTTTTTTATCGCTCCAACCCTCTCATCCTATGGTATAATCGGCTGCAAAAGCTTGCAGAAGGTTGCCGTTTCGCTCACCGCTCAGGCTGCTATGAACGGAGGTAAGAGTTTTCCATGGAAATCAGGCCGATCCTTGAAACCGACTATGAACGCGTGATCCCGGTCGTCAACGACTGGTGGGGCGGGCGCCAAATGACGCATCTGCTGCCGAAGCTGTTTTTCGAGCATTTTCAAAATACCAGTTTTGTGATGGAGGAAAAGGAGAGTGGAAAGCTCGTCGCCTTCCTGATCGGTTTCCAGTCCCAGACGCATCCGAACGAGGCGTATATCCATTTTGTCGGCGTCCATCCGGATTACCGCAAGCAGGGTACGGCCCGGACGCTGTATGAGCTGTTTTTCGAAAAAGTTCTTCAGCTCGGCTGCGATACGGTGCGCTGCATTACCTCTGCTGTGAACGAAACGTCCATGAAATTTCACGCCCGCATGGGCTTTAAGCTGACGATGGCCAAAGACTATGCAGGTCCAGGGCAAGATTACATTTTATTCGAAAAGAAGCTACATATGGACAGCGAAAAATAAGCACACAAAAAGCTGCCGCTAACCGGCAGCTTTTCTTTTAGATATCATTTTCTCATTTATATTTACGCCAGTCCATGCTGCTGTTCTCCAGCAGATGTTCAAAATCGTTATCCAGGCGCTTCTGTTCCGCTTTGCGCGCTTCGGCTGCTTGTCTCTCCTGCTCTTCCTTCTGCTTCTGCTGCTCCGCCTTCAGCTCGTTGGACTGCTGCTTCAGCTTATCCAGCACCTCGCTGCTCAGGAGATCCTTCAGCGTCGCCGGTTTATCCGAGACTTGCGGCTTGCTTGGGGCTTGGTTTCGGTTCTTCTTAGCCATCGTATCATCTCCGTTTCCACCCACATTATAGCAGGTTTCCCAGGCTCCGTCATGCCCTGAAGCCGCCCTTAGCGCCTTTTTGATCCTTGTTCTCCCTCGGGTTTTACGATACAATTTGGTCGCTTGCCTGTTTTGCACAGGCCGATCGTACGAACCGTGAAAGGAATGACTTCATTTGAACCGCTCCCGTATTGCCGACCTCAGCCTGCTCATCGTGGCGATGATGTGGGGATGTACCTTTTTGATCGTTCAGCATGCGGTCCGGGTCCTGCCTCCCCTTGCCTTCAACGGCATCCGCTTCTTGGGTGCGGCGGTGCTGCTGGCTCTGATCATTACGTTTTTCTACCGCAGCCAGTGGCGGGATATTTCCGGCAAAATGCTGCTCCACTCGTGCCTGCTGGGCCTTTTTTTGTTTCTGGGCTATGCCTTTCAAACGGTGGGACTGCTGTACACGACCACTTCGAACGCCGGTTTTATTACCGGCTTGTCCGTCGTGTTTGTTCCGTTTTTGGCGCTCCTGCTGCTAAAAAGCCCCATTTCCCGCTATACGTGGATCAGCGCGCTGCTGGCCGCCGCCGGCTTGTACCTGCTGGCTTTCGCCAGCACCGCCCTTACGCTGAACAAAGGCGACTTTCTCATCTTCCTGTGCGCGGTGGCGTTCGCTCTGCATGTGGCGTATACGGGTGTGTTTGCGCCGCGCTATTCCGCGCTGCCCCTGGCTGCAATGCAGATGGCGGTTGTCGGGCTGCTCAGCCTCCTCTCCTCGTTGTTATTTGAGGATGTGGGCCCGCTGACGCAGGTGGCGGATCGTCTGCTGAAGCCGGAAGTGATCTGGGCGCTCCTGGTGTCGATCGGTCCGACCAGCGCGTTCGCCTTTTGGATCCAGACCGTGTGCCAGAAATATACGAACCCGTCGCGGGTGGCCGTCATTTTTGCCATGGAACCGGTCTTTGCGGCATTAACGGGCGTCACCTTCGGCGGAGAGGTGCTGGGCGCTGCGGCGGGACTGGGATGTATTTGTATTTTTGCCGGAATGATCCTCGCGGAATTGAAATCTGCCCCGCGTGAGGTACAATGATAAGAGCCATACTGTGCAGGAATGTTTAGAGAAATACCCATCCTGCGGTAGAGAGAACATGGACGAGCATTTCAGCGCCCTTATAGGCGGAGAGGTTCGCCATGATTAAAGGAGAGAGAATCATGTACAAATTGATCGCGATCGACATCGACGATACTCTGATTAACGACGATAAAGAGGTGACCCCTGGCACCCAGCAGGCGCTGGAGCAGGCGGTCGCCAAAGACGTAGTCGTCACGCTGGCCACGGGCCGGGCCTATGCCTCTGCCCAAGCCATTGCCCGCCAAACCGGGCTGAACGTGCCGATCATTACGTACCAAGGGGCACTGGTCAAAAACCTGATGGACGAAAAAGTCCTTTACGAGCGCTACGTGCCAAAGGATGCGGGCTACAAGCTGTTCCAATACTGCATCGAGCATAACCTTCACCTGCAGGTTTATATCGACGACAAGCTGTACGCCCGTGAAGAGAACCAGAAGCTGAAGGATTACAGCGAGCTGAACCGCACACCTTACTATATCGAGCCGGATTTTGAAAAGCTGATTGCCCAGAAGACGCCGAAAATGCTCATCATCGACGATCCGGCCTACCTGGATCAGCTGATCCCGATTCTGCGCGACCTGCTGGGAGACGAAGTGCACATCACCAAATCGAAGCCGCACTTCCTCGAAATCATGCACCGCGAAGGCACCAAAGGCCATGCCCTCACCTTCCTCGCCAGCCACTTTGGCTGCGACATGTCCGAGACGATCGCCATCGGCGATTCCTGGAACGACCATGAGATGCTGGAAGCGGCTGGCCTGGGCATTGCGATGGGCAACGCCATACCGGCGCTGAAGGACATTGCGAACTACGTAACGTTAAGCAACAACGACGAAGGCGTGAAGGCCGCAATCGAGAAGTTTGTGCTGAACGTTTAATTCGCCAGGAGAGATCCACCTTAAAGTTCAACCCAAAAAGACAGCCGCGAACCAGGATCACCGATCCTAGTTCGCTAGCTGTCTTTTTGTTTGACGACTAATATTTCCCGGCTGCTGGTTTACCGTTTACTGAACCGCTTTGGCCCGGTCCTTGCCTTTATCCGATTCGCCGGCGTTTTTGTTGGCGGCTTCCCGGTCCTGCTGCATTTCCTCCACGGTCTTCACCTTGAGGCGTGCCGCACCGCGGTATCCTTCCCGGGTCGGAATCAGGTTGCCGGAAGCCAGCCGTACCGCTGCCTCGGCGATGGCATCCCCATATTGCGGCAGCCACTGCTCCTGTGCCACGAGCATTTCGTCGACCATCTGCCAAATTTCGTTCGGGTTGCACACCGCGCCGACCAGCGGGTCCATCATGAACGCCTGGCGAAGCAGCTTGTCGTCGCCGTGTACGGCCGCTTCCACCGCCAGCCGCTGCACAGAAATGCTCGCATTGCAGACCGCCGCCGGTCCGAGCGGCAGATCCCCGACCAGCGGCATGGAGATGCCGTTGCGGTCGACGTATCCCGGAGCCTCGATGATCGCGTCATCCGGCAGATTGGTGATCACTCCGTTGTTGACCACGTTGAAATGCCCCCGGTACACCCGCCCCGTCTCCAAGCCTTCGATGATGTAGGATCCGTGCTCATGGCTGCGCTGGTCCTGCTTGTATTCGAACGGCTTCTCCTTCATCCAGTTGGGAAAATCGGTCTCAAACCAGTTGCGCCCTTCCGTGCAGACGCGAAGGTATCCTCCGGTCTCCCCGTTGATCCAGCTGCCGAGGTCGATCCAGTCGTTGATTTCGTCCGCCCGCTTGCGGTACCACGGAACATACTCGCTGAGATGTCCGTTCGATTCCGTGCTGTAATAGCCGAAGCGGCGCAGCATGTCGATCCGTACCTTTTCCGTCCGGCTGAAATCCGGATGCTTCTCGAACGCTTCCAGCAGCTTGCCGGTCAGGTCCTCCCCATTATGGCGGATCTGGATATACCATGTCTGATGGTTGATGCCCGCGCAGATGATATCCACTTCCTCCTGCTTCAGGCCAAAAGCTTCCGCAATTTGCCAGTGACCGCCCTGCACCCCATGGCACAGTCCGACCGTGCGGACCCCGCCGTACTTGTTGCAGGCCCACGTGAGCATAGCCATCGGATTGGCGTAGTTCAGCAGCAGCACGTCCTTGGACGCCATTTCGCGGATGTCCTTGCAGATGTTCAGCATCTCGGCGATGCCGCGCTGTCCGTACATGATGCCGCCTGCGCACAGCGTGTCGCCCACGCATTGATCGACGCCGTATTTGAGCGGAATGTCCACATCCGTCGCGAATGCCTCCAAGCCGCCAACGCGGATCGTGCAGATAACGTATTTGGCATCCTTCAACGCCTCGCGGCGGTTCGTCGTCGCGTGAATGTTAATGTCCAGCCCGTTCTCCCGAATGTCCCGCTGGCACAGCTCGGTTACCATGTCCAGGTTGTGCGGATTGATGTCCGTAAAAGCAACTTCCACGTTATGAAATTCCGGAACGGACAACAGGTCGCGCAGCAGTCCACGGGTAAAGCCAATGCTTCCCGCCCCGATAAAAGTAATTTTAAATGACACGGCAAAAACCGCCTCCCTCAAGAATAGTCGCCAGGTTCACCCTGATACAGGTATTGTAGCAACCCTTCCTGGGAAAACGTTATCAAATTCATGACCTCTTTGCCGGAAAAGTGTCAACAATTCTCACTTTTTAGATTCGGATTAATGCACGTCACGGGAATCCACGTACCCTGCGATCCGGGAAGCCTTCCGGTATTCGACCGGTGTCTGGCCGGTATGCTTTTTGAACATCAGATGCAAATACTGACGGCTGCCGATCCCTACATAATCCGCGATATCCGCCACAGGAATTTCCGTCTGCCGCAGGAGCATCGCCGTTTTATCCATCCGGTAGGTGTTCAGGTATTCCATGATCGACATGCCTGTCTTCTGCTTGAATACCCGCTGCAAATACCCGGGGTGAAGCCGGACATGCTCGGCGGCGTCTTTAACCTGGATGCTGCGATCGTAGTTCTGATACAGATACTCGATGCACTGCCGCACGTACATACTCTGCGTATCGGGACCGGCCTCCACGTATTCCTGATGCAGCCGGGCAATCCGGATCAACAGCTCGGCGAGCATTAGCTGGGGCATCAGCTCCTGTCCGGATGCAGCGGCGTCCAGCTCCAGAACAAGATTTTTCAGCAGCTGATGCACGTCATGAAACTCCCTAAGCACGACATAGGGAGCCGGGTTCTGGAACAGCGCCGCCAGTGCCTCCTCTCCCTCGGCAAGCTGTTTCGTCGACGGCAGCACCCCATCCCGCTCAACAAAGCGGAATTCGATGTTGAGCATCCGGCAGCACCCCGTCACCAGCAGACGATGGGGAACGGTTCCGTCCAGCAGGATAAAGCCGCCCTTGGTCAGATGCACGACCGCTTCGTTTTCGCCAAACGGCTTCACCCCGACTGAGCAGTTCCCGTCTATGACATACATGATTTCGGAGGAGTCATGGGTATGCAGCGCCATGTCAAACCCGTTCCACTCTTTAAAATAGTAGGCGCTCACCTCCGGACGGCAGTCCGCCAGCATCAGCTGTTCGGGAAATAATCCGCCGGGTTCCCATCCGTCCAATTCGCTGCCATTCCATCCGCTAACGTTTGCCATGGATACGAACCTCCTTTTTCCCTTAACGGTCAGCCCAGCTCAATCTTCATTCCGGCCACGGCTAGCGTCACCTGCGGAGGGAGCGGATAAGACCGGTTCAGGTCGATATCATGCGACATATGGGTGTAGACCGTTCGCAGCGGCTTCACCTCCTGCAGCAGCTCTGCCGCTTCCTTCATATCGTACACGGACCGGGTGGGGTAAGGCGCCGTCTCATGAAAAAAGCTCGTCCCGAGCACCAGCAGATCCAGGCCGTGCAGCGGCCGTTTCTCCTCCTCGTTCAGACCGATCGAGTCCGAGCAGTACACCCAGCGGAAGCCCGGCTTCTCCAGCCGGTATGCATAGGCATAACCGTTCGCCCCATGCGTCACCTTCCACGTGGTAATGTTCCAGCCGCCAAGCTCGATTCCAGCATCAGCGGGAATCATTTGAAGCTGCCTGTGGATCCACGGAAACTGCCGCTGAATTTGGTCCAGCACCTCCTGCGGGGCATACAGCTCCCCTTTGGCCTGCCGCCAGCGGCATTCATCCGCCCACTCCGGCAGCCCGCCGATATGGTCAAAATGCGCGTGCGTCACCAGCATCCGCGCCGTCGCCCGCTGCCCGATCGCTTCCATCTGGCTGCGCCAATCCGGGCCGCAATCGATAAGAAAGCTGTCGGTCTCCCCCTGCCCCTGGACGAGCACGGAAGAACGCAAGCGCCGGTTCATCCCCGTCGTCCGGGCCTCCTCGCACACCTCGCAGCTGCAGTACACGCGCGGGACGCCCATCGCGTCCCCGGTTCCCAAAAAGATCAATGCGTCCATTGCGTCCGTCATCTCCTTATTTTTCCTATGTATGTAGGGTGGTGGTTATATTCCTGATTCGTTACAGCTATATAGAATGAACTCAAGAAGTTCATGTTGAAGGGCTTGGATAAGCTGTTACAAAAGGGGGTTCAATTCAAAACTCGAGTTCAATCTATAATATGATACCATATTCGCCTTTCCGAGAGTTCTCGGTCCAGAGACCGACTGAAAAATCATACCAGCGGCGATTTATGCCGGCCGCTTATTCGAGTACACTGAGATCAAAGCTGCGAACGACGGACGCATCAGGCACCGCTGTTAAAACTGCCCCTGACCGGCGCAAGCCGGACACAGATGATCGGATGAACCGCATGATGCGGGTGCCAGGTACCTGGGAGAAGTCCATAAATCACTCCAAGTTCGCCATATTTGTACCGTAAAATTTAGAAGAAACGAGGTCACCCGCATGGAGCTTTTCCGCAATGCCACATTTGTTAAAATGTTTTTGGCCAACTTCGCGTCCCAGCTTGGGTCAATGGTTGGCAGCATGGCTTTCGCCTTTTATCTCGTCGACCGCTTCAGCAGCCAGCCCGCTTACGCCACGTTAGCCGAGCTGATGTATTCTCTGCCGACGCTGGTCGTGTTCCTGTTCGTCGGCGTGCTTGCCGACCGACTCGACCGCAAACGCATCGCCGTCAACAGCGACTGGATCCGCGCGGTCCTCTCCCTGGTCCTGCTGCTCGCGATATATGAAAACTGGATCGTCGGCGCGTTTGCCCTTCTATTTCTGCGCAGCGCCATCTCGAAGTTTTTTGCACCCGCCGAAATGAGCCTGCTCCAGGGGGTCATGAAACCCGAACAGTACGTGCAGGCCTCCAGCCTGAACATGTCCATCTCGGGCGTATTCATGCTCTTCGGTATGAGTCTCGGATCGGCAGCTTACTATTACCTCGGCATTGAAGGCGCCATTCTGATCGACATGGCCAGCTTCGTCATCTCCGCTCTGCTTCTCATGTCATGCCGTTTCCCGCAGCATGTCTCCCAGCCTAACGGCAAAGTACGCTTGAAAGACCTGAATCTGAAAAGCATCGCCGCCGACTTCGGCATGGGCTTTCAATACATCGTCCGTTCGCGCCTGCTGCTGGCGATTATTCTCGGCTTTTTCTTCTTCGGCATCGTCAACGGCGTGTTTTCGATCCTGCCCCTCTTTACGATGAAATACAAGCTTAGTCCGGAGCACTACGAGGTGTACACACCTTTAGTAATGGTATTCCTCGGGATCGGCTACCTGGTCGGCAGCGCAATCAGCACCCTGCTTATCAAAAAGATCGGTAAAGTCGGCGTGCTGATCACCGGATTGTTCCTCATCGGCATCATTACACTGGTCGCCGGCGGTTTCCACCACATTCAGCTGTACCTGGGCACGATGGTGCTGCTCGGTGTGATCCTCGCTCCGATCAACGTTGTGCTGGGCGGATGGCTGCCGGAGCTCGTCGAGCCCCAAAGCATGGGCCGCGTCAGCGCCTGGATCGAGCCGCTCAACACGACCGGCCAGGCGATCGCGCTCGGATTTCTGGCCGTCGCCTTCCCCGGCCTGGTATCCGTCACCGCACTGTACTGGATCCTGGCGGCCAGCATCTTTATCGTCAGTGTCTATTACCTCGCCGTCCTGCCTTCGCTCAGCCGCAGGCACCAGCAGCAGGAGATGAACGTCGAAATGCCCGGCTGATGGCCGGGCTTTTTTTGCAGGGTAGGGAGTGCACTTTCGTCCGCCTACTGGCCAATCTTGCCGCCAAGCACAAAAAAGCAGGCCCCCGCCAAGCGGTCGCCTGCTTAAACCCTGCACCGATTTCTGCCACTCAAATCCCCGCCAGCACCTGGTACCACACACCCCGCTTGGAGTAGAGCGTGCTGCGCACCTCGTCCCAGCCGCCGAGGTAGTTGATATCGAACAGCCCTTTCGGCACCGGGTACTTGGAAGCGTTGGCCTTCAGCACCTCGTCGTCAACGGGGCGGAAGCCGTGTGCGGCGAAGATTTCCTGCGCTTCTTTGCTCCACAGGTACTTCACGAACGCCTCGGCCACCTTGGTGGTGCCGTGCTTCTTGGCAAAAGCGTCCACGACGGCGGCCGGATTCTCGATCAGAATCGTGTTCTCCGGAATGACGACGTCGTATTTGACGCCCTGCTGGATGCGCGCCAGGAGCTCATTCTCGTACGTGACGATGACGTCGCCCACGCCGTACTCGAACGCCGCCATAGACGCCCGGCCGCTCTTGTCGAGCGACTCCACGTTCTTGTGAACCTGCTCCAGGAAAGCTTTGGCCGCGGCCGGATCCTTGTGTCCCTGCTGCTCCGAAGCTTTCAGACCTGCGCCGTATATCGCATTGATGTCCCACTGCGCCCCGCCCGAAGTCTTCGGGTTGGGGTACAGCACTTTGACCCCCGGCTTGGTCAGGTCCTTAAAATCCTTGATCCCCAGCGGGTTCCCTTCCCGCGTGCCCAGCACGACGATGGACCGGGTGACCATGCCTTGATCCGGATGTTTCGTCTTCCAGTCCTTGTCGATGAGGCCCGCGCTGACGAGCTTGTCGACGTCCCCCTCCATCGCGAGCAGCGTGACGTCGGCCTCAAAGCCGCCGGCAATCGCCCGCGCCTGGGTTCCCGACGCCTCATAGGACTCCTGGAATTTGACCGTCTGCCCGGTCTTCTCCTTCCACTCCTGCTGAAACTTCGGCAGGATGTCGGCCATCGCATCCTTCGCCACGCTGTACGCGCCGATCACCAGGGTGACGTCGCCGCCCGCTGCTGATACGGTGCCATTCACCGGAGCATCCTTGCTGCAGCCGGTAAAGACGAGAATGCAGGCCAGCAGCAGAGCGCCGAGAAGACCCGGGCGGAGTGCCGGCTTTCTATCGTGATTTTGCATCGTCTGCTTTCGCATCGTCTGCCACTCCTTTAGGCTGAAACTTGCCGTGTTTGCCGCATCAGCCTGCCGGAGGGCAGGCTGGAATCGTAATACGGATGATCTTCACAGAAGCGGTATGGCTGTGTCATCTCTAAATTACGGAAGTATCCGTACTAAAAGTAAGTATTTTCCGAGGACCAATATAAGATCTCAAATAAGCGATACTCCGATCCCTTTAAATAATGACCGGCATCGGGTCCACCTTAAGCCGGTTTTCTTCGATCCAGCTGCGCTCGTCGTTGAACAGGTACGCGCGGTGCACCAGCACTCGTACCGGCTGACCCGGCTGCAGCGTATCCTTCTCCAGCGAGCGGTACGTCATCAGCTTGTGGCTGCCGACTTCGACCTCCACCATCCACTCGCTGCCGCGGAAGTGCAGATGGCGCACGATGCCTTCCTCCGTTGCAGACAGCACCCGGAATTCGTCGGGCCCGCCGACTTCGATGTACTCCGGCCGGATGAGCGCCCGGGTGCCGCTGCCCCCGGCAGCTTCCTCGAAGCCTTTCAGCTCGCGGGCATTCTCCACCACGGTGGACTCCCCGATAAAGGTCGCGACGAACGGCGTCTTCGGCTCCTTGTAAATATCCCACGGGGTGCCCTTTTGCTCCAGGCGTCCCTGATTAATGATCATAATTTCGTCAGCTACCTCGATCGCCTCGTCCTGGTCATGCGTCACGAAGATCGACGTGATGCCCACCCGCTCGATCAGCTCCCTGAGCCAGGAGCGGAGCTCCTGCCGGATTTTGGCGTCGATCGCCGCAAACGGCTCATCCAGCAGCAGCAGCTGCGGCTCCGGCGCGAGCGCCCGGGCAAAAGCGACCCGCTGACGCTGCCCGCCGGAGAGCTGCTGCGGGTAACGCTTCTCAAAACCCGCCAGCCCGGTCAGCTCGACCAGCTCCATAACCCGGTCCTTGATCTGCGACTTCGGCGTCTTCTTCACTTTCAGGCCAAAAGCGATATTGTCGAACACCGTCATATGCTTAAACAGCGCGTAGTTCTGAAACACAAACCCGATGCCCCGCTCCTGCGGCGGAAGCGCGTTGACCAGCTCTCCGTGGAAACGGATTTCCCCGCTGTCCGGCGTCTCCAGCCCCGCAAGCATCCGCAGAATCGACGTTTTGCCGCCGCCGCTCGGCCCGAGCAGACCGATCAGGTGGCCCTTTTCAATCCCAAAATGCACATCCTTTACGGCATGAAAATCACCAAAATGCTTGTTCAATCCGCGAACTTCCACATGCATATCAGCGCACTTCCCTTCTTTTTTTGGCCCATTCCATCAGGAGGAGCAGACTTACCGAAAAAGCAGCCAGAACCAGCGCAACGCTGTTGGCCGAAATGACATTGAAATTTTCCACGTCCTGGTATACCAGCGTCGTCGCCGTTTGGGTCCTGTTAATGATATTACCCGATACGACGAGCACCGCTCCGAACTCGCCCAGCGAGCGCGCCACCGTCAGCACGATGCCGTAAATAACCGCCCAGCGGATCGACGGCCACGTTACTTTCCAGAACGTCGTCCAACCGTAAGCCCCCAGCGTCGAGGCGGCTTCTTCCTGCTGAGCCCCGATCTCCTGCAGCACCGGCATCACCTCGCGCACCATGAGCGGAAAAGTGACGAACAGCGTAGCAATGACCATCCCCGGAAAGGCGTACACGATTTTAAAGCCAATATCTTCGAAAAAGGTCCCCACCGCGCTTCCCGGCCCAAGCAGGAGCACGATCATCAGCCCCCCAATTACGGGGGACACCGCATACGGCAGGTCGACGATGCTGTTCAGAAACCGCCGGAGCCCGCCGCTCATCCAGCTGCCGCGAACGAGATAGATAGCCATCATCATGCCAAGCAGCGTGTTCAGCACCGTCACGGTGACGACGATGAGCCCGGTCATCATCAGGGCGTGCAGCGCCTCAGGCCTTGCCAGGGCATCGCCCAGACCGCCCAAGCCACCTTCGAAGGCACCCATGACCATTTTGCCGAGGGGAGCGATCAGCAGCAGGAAAAAGACCAGGTATGTCAGCGTAATCCACAGTTTCTTCATGCTCTCTTCCCCTTCGTCTGCACAAAATTCACGACCCAGAGTATGACAAAAGACAGCGTCAGCAGCAGAATCGACACGGCGGCGGCCCCGGCAGTATTGTCGCTCTCAACCTCCCCGTAAATAAACACGGAGGCGATCAGCGTCCGGCCCGGGATGTTGCCGGCCACGAGCACGACGGCCCCAAACTCCGCCAGCGCCCGGGAAAAGGCCAGCATTCCTCCGCTGAGCATACCCGGCAGCATGGACGGCAGCACGACTTGGAAAAAGATTTTGGTTCCCGAAGCGCCCAGCGTCCGCGCCGCCTCCTCCTCGGAAGGATCGATTTCCTCCAGCAGCGGCTGCACCGCGCGGATGACGAAAGGAAACGTGACGAACACCATGGCGATGACGATCGCCGGCTGATGGAACACGATTTCAAAGCCGAGCGCTTCGGCGGCTCCGCCGATCAGACTGCCCGGTCCGAGCAGAAGCAGAATCATGAGGCCCCCGACCGCGGTCGGCAGGGCAAACGGGAGATCCACCAGACTGTTCAGCAGCGATCTGCCCGGAAAACGGTAGCGGACGATCACCCAGCCGATCATCGTACCGATCAGAACGTTAATCATCGTGGCCACAAGGGCCAATTTCAGCGTAAGGAGCACGGATTTCCACGCGATCGGGTCTTTCACGCTTTCGGCAAAAGCGCTCCATCCCAGCGAGAACGAATGGTAATACACTCCCAGCAAAGGGAGCACGACCAGCAGTACAAAATAAAGAAGAACGGTGCTTCGAAAACCCCAGGTCCAGCCTTTATGTCGCAGCAGTGTATTCACTTGACCCCTCCCTGCCTCCGGGAATCGGCCCGGTCGGCGCTTGACGATTGATGATTTCCATTATAGATTAAATTATTCCTATTTGACTACTTGGTTTTTGCTTATCAGTACTTTACCAAAAACTGTCTCACACCGTCAATACAAAAATAGATTTATTTCCAGTCTCCGTTTACGCTGCAAAGAAAAGAGCCTGCACGAGTGCAGGCCCTGCATTTTTCAGTCCAGAACATTCGGCCCGTTTCGGGGAAAAGTCAAGGTCTAACCGTGATGATCCTTTGCCTCATTGAGACCGTCGGCGATGGAACTCCCAGCACTCCACTCTGTTATCGCTTCACCACGGACATATGGAGTTGATCGGCATGCGCAGTTCTTTTCGAACGTCTTTGGAAGGTTGCCAGGATGACGCCGCAAATAATCAACACCGAACCCGCAACTTGCATGTAGCTGATCGGCGTACCTAGAATGAAGTAGCCTGACACCATCGCAACAAATGGCTGCAAATTCAGAAACAGGGACGCGGTCGCGGCACCTACCTGGCGAATTTGAGCGTTCCAGACGACTGCGCATAATCCTTGGATAAGCAGCGCGGACCCAATTAAGACAAGCCACCATACATAGTGTGGACGAATCTCAGCATGCGGTTCGATCCAGATCGATACCGGGAGTACTGCAATAAAGCCCAGCATCGTAGAGTAAGCCGTTGCCACAAGCGGTTCGATGCGCTCTGTCAGCTTTTTCATGAGAACGACAGACCCTGAAAATGCCAGCATGCAAATCAGCATCCATCCAATCCCGGACGAGATGCGAAGCATAAAACCTGCGCCATTTACCACAACGAAAAAGACACCGGCAAAGGCGACGACCGACCCCATCGTCATCCGAAGCGTAAACGGTTCCTTTAGAAACAAGCGGGCAAACAGCGCAGTACAAATCGGTGATAACGATAATATCAATGAAGCCGTCGTCGCATCGACCGTGCGCAGCCCCGTAAAGAAGGTGACTTGATGCAGCAGCATCCCCACAAGAGCATACGGTATGAAGTACACGGCATCCCGCAGCGAAACCCGCACCCATCGGCGGGTCACAATCAAATAAACGAGCAGGAACACCGAGGAGACGGCAAGCCGATAGGCCGATAGATGCAGCGCTGGAAATGCTTGCAGCAAAAGCGAGCCCAGTACGAAGTTGCTACCGTAGAGTGATGCGCAAAACAATAGAAGCAGATAGGATCGCAAACGATTCGCCTTCTTTCAAAAAAGTGGGTACGAAAAAAGCCTGCGGCAGCATGCCGCAGGCCTCGTTTTAGGCATATGAAACTTCGGGCACTGCACCCGGGTTATTTCGCCGGAATGTACGATTCGTCCAGGAAGCTGCGGATCGCTTGAAAAGCCTGCATCCTGTTTTTCTCTAACAGCACCATATGTGTTCCTTCCCCAATCTCTACCCAGCGGCGATAAACGGCGCCGGTCAGTGACGTGAAGAAGTTTTGCGCCAAATCAAGAGGCACATCGATGTCCCATTCCGCGTGAACAAGAAGGACAGGCACCGTGATTTCCTTGGGCTCATAAAAAGCTCTGTTAGCCGTCCAGAATTCACGGATGTCCAGAATTGGCCCATTGGTCGCCCGGATATGTCCCGGATGGACGCTTTGGCTTCCCGGATCGGAAGCTAACGTTGCTTCGGTCCATTGTTCGAACCAGCCTTCCGGAATCAAATCGTTGCGTTTATCTTCAGGGGCGGCGCTTAGCCAGCGTTCCTTCGTGCTTCCGACCGGAACGAGACGATAGGAGCCGAGCGGACCTCCGTTATCGATAGGGACCGGTTTCGTGCTCAGCCACTGAGGTGCGACCAGAATAAGCTTGTTTACTTTATCGTTGTTTCGGCTCGTATATGCCCCGGCGACCGTTCCGCCCCAGGACATTCCCAGAACGTTGACCTTCGATAAATTTCGATGTTTTAAAACGAAGTCTACCGCCGAGCCTAAGTCGCGAACTCCCGTTTCCGTGCGAACTAGCGGAGGGTTGGAGTCAGCGGGCTGCTCCATCTCCGGGGGTCTCGTCGAGCCTCCGTAGCCGCGTACATCCACGGCATACACGTCGTAACCATGGCTTGCCAAATAGTCCAAGAACGTGAAACCATCCAATTCAACGTCATACAAACTGCCAATCGGATATGTGGCACCGTGAACCATGACAATCGTTTTCTCGTTCGTGAACGTGTTCATGGAAGCCGGACGTTTGTTGCGTACATAAAGTTCGATTCCGGACGTATCGCTGGGGATACGGTGGTCTTCGGTCAAAATCGGTGTATCGTGCCTAAAATCGTTTGTCGTCATGGTGTCAGCACCTTTCAATGTGATTAGGGTCGTTTATTAAATGAATTCCCATTTGAATCCGTTGCCGTCACGAGTCACGTACCCCGCAGAACTCCCCGGAAAATGGGTACTGAAATAAATGATGGGCCGATCCGCGACATAATCCAATACCCTGCGCCGGGAAACGCGTGCTTGTTCCGTGAATTCGCAATACATGGAATTCCACTCGGGATGATATACCTGGAACGGATGGTGCATCACGTCAGCACCGAACAAAGCTTCTTCTCCGCCGGACGTGAGGCTGATCGACATTTGACCGATGCTATGGCCGGGTGTCGGAATAAATTTGAACATATCGAGGAACTCTCCCCCCTCTGGAGGGATTGTCTTCACCATTCCAGCTTCGACGACAGGCAAAACGCTCTCTTCGTATGCGTTAAAGTTGGGTTCGTTTTCTTTATTGTGGCTGGCCGGGCTGGAGTAATATTGTTGTTCCGAAAGCGGAAATACATAGGTGGCGTTCGGGAACGTCGGTACCCAATTACCGCCTGCAAGCCTTGTATTCCAGCCGACATGATCCACATGCAAATGCGTCAACAGGACATAGTCCACGTCTTCCGGCGTAACCCCCGCCTCCAGGAGACGATCAAGATACGGCAGCTTTAGATTGGACAATTCCGGATTATACGGAAGATTTTTATCATTTCCCGTGGCTGTATCAATAAGGATCGTATGGTCCGGAGTCTTCACGACCCAAGTTCCAATACTAACGACAAGCTGAGAATCCCCGTCGATTAGACCGGCGGGAAGGGTATCCCGATTCTTTTCCAGAAACGCAGGATCCCACGAGCCTGCAAAATAAATTTCCGGCGGGACGCCGCTCAGCGTCATTTCCGTGACACGGGTTACGGTTGCGTCGCCTACTTGATAGACTTTGTTCATTTGAAATCCTCCGGTTTTCTTTCTAAATCGTAGATCGTTCGAGACAACTATTATAATGGGATCTGAAAGCATCCCGAAAATTTCGCTCAATATGGAAATGGTTGAAGGAATTCGTAAATACCCGGGTATGAGACTGCACATCAACCTTGATTTAATAGTAGTTCTTAAAGCCTGATATTACAACGGTTTTACAGCGTAATTCGCTCTGCTTCAAAGTGCTTGATACCACTGCAAATATCCGATATGATACACGTAAAAATTACGTTCACAGCGAAATTTTCAGTTGAGGGGGACTTCAGATGAATTCAATCGGCGATACTATTCGAAATACGAGAAAAAAACAAAAATTGACGCTCAAAGAGGTTTCCACCATGGCCTCCATCTCTTTGTCTTTTCTCAGTGAAATCGAACGCGACAAAGTGAATCCATCCCTAAGCGTTCTCAAGCGTATAGCAAACGCTCTAGGTGTGAATTTTACCGATCTGTTTGGCGAGGAGAAACGAAGCATCGTCATCAGAAAAAACGAACGAAAACCTCTCGTTCACTCCGAGGGTTCCAGAATAACTTGGTATGCTCTCAGTCATGGAAGCGGCAATAAGATGGGACCGATTTGGGGAGTTCTCGAAAAAGGCGCAACATCAGGGGACGTCAGCGTTGGCCATTCCGAAGGGGAAGAGTTTCTTTTTATCCATACCGGACGATTGGAGTTCATCCTTGGAAATGAACGGTTCACGCTCGAAGAAGGCGACAGCATTTATTACGATGCCCGAACGCCGCATAGCTACAAAAATATCGCCGAGGGGGAGACGCTGCTGATTGCCGTTCCCTCTCCAGCTTCTTTCTAGATTAACTTTATCCTGTAGAGGAATAGGCCAGCCCGTTCATTGTGCTTACTGCGCAGCAACTGTATCATAGGCTTATAACATGTCCAGTATTAGGTAAAATACACTTTAGGAAAGGAGACATACGACATGCTGCATACCCTTGAATTAAGTACGGCGTCACGGGACGAAATGAGGGATATTACCCGCGAGATTATCTCGCTGGTTCATCAGAGCGGGGTCAAGGAGGGGACGGTGCTGATTTACTGCCCGCACACGACCGCCGGCATCGCCATTAATGAAAACGCCGATCCGGACGTGAAGCATGATGTGCTGCTGCGTTTGGATGAGGTGTATCCGTGGGAGCATCCAAAATACCGCCACGCCGAAGGCAACACGGCTTCCCATTTGAAGTCGATCACCTGCGGACCTTCGCAGACCGTGATCATTACGGAAGGTGAGCTGCTGCTCGGACGCTGGCAGGGGATTTATTTTTGCGAGTTTGACGGGCCGCGCCGCAGACAATACCATGTAAAAATTATGGAGGGATAAGGAAGCCCGCCGTATCCCCAAAAGCAGGCATGACAAAACAGGTGTCGGGGTGTGAGGCATTTCTGCATGCCCTCCCCTTCACCTTATTTTTTCCAGCTGCGCTCACACTCACCACAGCATTTATACGTTGGCGCAATACCAATTCACCGTTATAAAGTAAGTATCTAAAAAAATTACCGCAGACTGCGGCAGCATATCTTCACATGCGTGATGGCCGCGGGTTTGATCTCCTCAAAAGTCACGCGATCCTGGATGTAATACGATATGAATCCGTGCATGGACAAAAATAACGTTAACGGCAGATTGCGGCAATGATCGGGGCCGTGCTCCTCCTCGTTCATGTAACGGCGCACCATGGAGGCAAACAATTCGAAGCAGCGCCCCTGCTCAGAACGGCAGTAGGACAGCAGTTCTTCGTCCCGGATCATGAACATGATCTCGTACTGATAAGGATGGTCCAGGCCGAAACGGATGAACTCCAGCATGAGCTGTTCCACCTTGGTCAAGTCCTGGGTCGGAGCGACCTTGAGCACCTTATTCAGCTGTACAGCGAGATTGTTGAAATCCTCAACCACGATGGCGTAGAACAATTCTGCCTTTTCCTTGAAATGATAGTATAAGGAACCATGACTGTAACCTAAATGCTGACCAATACTGCGCATAGAAATGGCCCGGTATCCCTTGGTCACAAACAAATGCCTGGCCGCTTCCAGAATCCTCTCCCTCGACAACTCCTGTTCCACTGCTCTTCTTGCCATAGACCTTATTCCCCTTCAATAAAATAAAGCTTTTCGCCCTCCGTAATCAGGGATTGCCCCTGCGTCAAATCCACCATCCACGACATAAACGTCTCCGCTTCCCGGTCTTCCGGCAGGCACGTCAGCCGCACCTTATCCGTAAACACCGTTTCCCCCATTCGGACCTCACGGCCCCGGAGCTCGTTCTCGACCTTCCCCAGCCAGGTATAGTCGATTTCAACAAAAATCTCGCGGTGAAGCACGCGCGTAATCGCTTCCCCCGCTTCAATCGCCGCCACAGCACCGTCCGTGTATGCCCGGATCAGTCCTCCCGCCCCCAGCATGATGCCGCCGAAGTACCGGGTCACGACGATCGCCACATTTTTCAACCCTTGATTGCGGATTACCTCGAGAATCGGCTTGCCGGCCGTTCCGCTCGGCTCCCCGTCATCCGACTGCTTCTGGATTTCATCCCTCTCCCCGATCATGTAGGCGGAGCAGTTATGCGTGGCATTCCAGTGCAGCTTCTTGATCTCTTCAATAAAAGCGTTTGCATCATCTTCGCTGTCCACCGGTTTCACATGGCCGATAAAACGGGACTTCTTAATGACAATTTCCTTGGATCCCGCCCCCCGGACGGTCCGATAGCGATCAATCATGTTCATGCCCTTTCTTATTTGCCAAGAAAGCAGTCCCCCGCTGTTGATTAACCGGTGAACTGCTTCCCTAGCTTTGTATGTCTATTCAAAAGTTGCTGATGTTATTCTTATTCGGACAGTCTTGCTTCCAGCTTCGCTTTTTCTTCTTCATAGCCCGGTTTGCCGAGCAAAGCGAACATGTTCTTCTTATAGGCTTCCACGCCAGGCTGGTCAAACGGATTGACGCCAAGCAGATAGCCGCTGATACCGCACGCCTTTTCAAAGAAGTACACCAGATATCCGAAGGAATACGGAGTCATATCCGGTACAGTTACGATCAAGTTAGGAACCTGTCCGTCTGTATGTGCCAACATCGTGCCTTGGAAGGCCTTTTTGTTGACGAAATCCATCGTTTTGCCAGCCAGGAAGTTCAGGCCGTCCAAATCGTCCGGATCGCTTTCGATCGTAATTTGCTTCGCTACATTGTCCACCTGGATGACGGTTTCGAAAATGTTGCGGCTGCCTTCCTGAACGAATTGTCCCATGGAATGCAGATCGGTCGAGAAGTCGACGGATGCCGGATAAATGCCTTTGTAGTCCTTGCCTTCGCTTTCGCCGTACAGCTGTTTCCACCACTCGGATACGAAGTGAAGAGAAGGCTCGTAGTTCACGAGAATCTCGATAGCTTTGCCTTTGCGGTACAGTGCGTTACGCACGGCAGCGTATTGGTAGCTGAGGTTCTCATGCACGTTCGGGTTGCTGAATTCCTTGGAAGCGTCAGCGGCACCCTGCATCATCTCTTCGATGTTGATTCCGGCAGTAGCAATTGGCAGCAGGCCAACCGCAGTCAGTACGGAATATCTTCCGCCCACGTCGTCCGGAATGATAAAGGACTCATAGCCTTCTTCATTCGCAAGCTTCTTGAGGGCTCCTCTTTCCTTGTCGGTTGTTGCATAGATACGCTTGCGGGCTTCTTCCTTGCCGTATTTCTTCTCCAGCTCGGCTTTGAAAATACGGAAAGCAATTGCAGGCTCCGTCGTTGTGCCGGACTTGGAAATGACGTTCACGGAGAAGTCCTTGCCTTCGATCAGATCGAGCAAATGCGCCACGTAAGTGGAGCTGATGTTGTTGCCGGCGAAATAGACTTCAGGCGTCTTGCGCTTGTCCTTTGGTAATACATTATAGAAGGAATGGGACAGAGCTTCAATCGCGGCGCGTGCGCCGAGGTAAGATCCGCCGATTCCGATGACGATCAGAACGTCAGAATCGCTTTGGATTTTCGCTGCTGCTTTCTGGATGCGTGCAAATTCTTCCTTGTCGTATTGGGTAGGAAGATCGATCCATCCCAAGAAGTCAGAACCTACGCCTGTCTTGTTATGAAGCTGCTCGTGAGCGAGTCGGATCGGCTCTGCCAGATAATCCACTTCGTGCTGACCGATAAAGGAGAGCGCCTTACTGTAATCGAAATTTAATTTGGTAGACATATCTAATGTAAACCTCCTAGTTTGGCTTCATCTCTATTCTATTTACGCTCCGAAAAAAACAGCTTTAGAATAGGATACTGTAATTTCACTGCATTTGGCAAGGACAATATGAAGCTTATCCACCCACAATTTCACTTCTCCCCCCATGGATTGTCGCATGGCCTCATGGTAAACTTAATGAATGCTTATATCTCACAGGAAAAGGTGATTCTCATGAAAAAAATAGGCTTCATCGGACTGGGCACCATGGGAGCGCCCATGGCTTCCAATTTGTTAAAACAAGGTTACGAGGTAACCGTCTATAACCGCACGGCTTCCAAGGCCGAAGCGCTTGTCCGGGAAGGCGCGTCCCAAGCCGCCACTCCTGCCGAAGCGGCCTCAGGACAGGATGCGGTCATCACAATGGTCAGCAATGACGATTCCATCCGCGAGGTGTTTTACGGCGAAGATGGCATTCTGAAAACGCTGGCTCAAGGCACCACCGTCATTGACAGCAGCACCATTTCCCCGGGGCTCGTCAAAGAGCTGGCCGCCGAGGTTCACAAGCTCGGAGCCCATTTCCTCGACGCACCGGTGACCGGCAGCAAGCCGGCGGCCATCGACGGCACACTCGTCTTTATGGTCGGCGGAGAAGCTTCCGTGCTGGAAGCCGCATCCGGCCTGTTTGATACGCTGGGCAAGAAGGTCATCCATATGGGACCAAGCGGCAGCGGTTCCGTTGCCAAGCTCGCCCATAACACGATGGTCGGCATCAACAACCTGGCCTTGGCGGAAGGCTTCGCCATCGCCGCCAAATCCGGCATTCCTGCCGACAGCTTCCTCGAGTTGGTGCAGCTTGGTTCGGCCGGCAGCAAGGCCGCGGACCTGAAAGGCCGGAAGATCATCGACCACGACTTCAGCAACCAGTTCTCCCTTGCGCTGATGCTCAAAGACTTGAAGCTTGCCTCCTCCCTCACCGACGCCACCGGCGTACCGTCCCCGATGCTGAACCTGGCAAAAAGCCTGTTTCAAGCCGGGCAGACGCAGGGCTTCGGAGATGAGGACCTGTCCGCTGTCGTCAAATGCTATGAAGCATGGATCGGACAGACGATCGGCGGCAAGCCGCTGCAATAATGGACAGGCTCCTTCCATATACAGCCATAGGTTGAATGGAACGGCTCCAAATTATGCAGAAAAAGTGAGTTTACCGGAGAGAAAAGGGTAAGTCCGCCAGATGACGGACTTACCCTTTTTCGTTACTCCGCCGGGTAGGAGCAGCAGTAATCGGTTACGCTGAACACTTCCAGAGCGAATTTGGAATGGGCAGGCACGTGAAACGTGTGTGCTCCCTGAATTTCTTGCCAGGATTCTTCACCGGGAAGAAGGACCTTCAGGTGGCCGGACAGGATCTCCATAATTTCAGGACCGTCCGTCCCAAATTCATACGTGCCCGGAAGCATAATTCCGAGCGTAACTTTGCTACCATCTTCCAGAATGACGGTGCGGCTGGTCACCTGGCCGTCATAATAGACGTTGGCTGCTTTGACGATGGTGGCATTGCTGAACTGCGACATGTGCTCACTGCTCCTTTTGAACTCAAAATATGAATTAAACGGCTATGACCTTACAGCAGCCCTTTGACACGGCTGACTACATTGTCCACCGTAAATCCGTATTCTTCGATGACGCGGTTGCCAGGAGCGGATGCGCCAAAGATGGAGATGCCGAGAATGTCGCCTTTGTCGCCGACATAGCGTTCCCAACCGAATGGAGAAGCCATTTCGATGGCAAGACGCGCTTTGACGTCAGGCAGCAGGACGGAATCTTTGTAAGCTTGATCTTGTTTTTCGAACAGATCCCAGCTTGGCATGCTGATGACGCGAACTTCGATGCCCTCTTTGGACAGCGCTTCGGCGGCTTTCACAGCCAGCTGTACTTCGGAACCCGTTGCGATGATTTGCGCTTGAGGTTTGCCGTTCTTCGCGTCAGCTACTACATAAGCACCGCGCTTGATGCCTTCGCGTGCGCCCTCAGCCGTAGCGGCCAGGATTGGCAGGTTTTGACGCGTCAATACGAGCGCTACCGGGTTCTCTTTATTTTCAACAGTGTAAGCCCAGGCAGCCGATGTTTCGTTGGCGTCAGCCGGACGGATCACAGTCAATCCAGGAATGATGCGCAGCGATGCCAGCTGTTCGATCGGTTCATGGGTAGGACCGTCTTCACCAACCGCAATACTGTCATGAGTCAGAACATAAGTGACAGGCAGCTTCATGATGGAAGCCAGACGAACCGCCGGACGCAGGTAGTCGGTAAATACGAAGAACGTACCGCCGAATACTTTCACTCCGCCATGCAGCGTCATGCCGTTCATCACGGCAGCCATCGCGAATTCGCGTACACCGAAGTAGATGTTGCGGCCTTCGCGGCTGTCAGGCGTGAAGTTGGCCAGGTTGTTCAGGTGAGTCATCGTGGAGCTTTCCAGGTCGGCGGATCCGCCCAGCAGCTGTGGTACGCCGCCTGTAAGACCGTTCAGGGCGTTACCGGAAGCAACGCGTGTCGATACGGCTTTGTCTTCCACGGAATACTTCGGAAGGTCTTTATCCCATCCTTCAGCAAGGTCGCCGGCAACAGCCTTTTCGAATTGAGCGGCCAGTTCAGGATAAGCTTTCTTGTAAGCTTCGAACTGCTCGTTCCATTCTTTGTTGACTTTTACGCCGTGTTCTTTCACTTTCGCGAAATGAGCACGAACTTCTTCAGGCACGTAGAAGTCTTCTTCGTATACCCATTTGTAGAATTCTTTGGTCAGCTTGGCTTCTTCCGCACCCAGTGGGGATCCGTGAGTACCGCCATGGCCGCCTTTACCTTGTTTGTTCGGGCTTCCGTAACCGATGATGGTTTTCACTTCAATCAGGGTCGGTTTGCTCGTTTCGGCTTGCGCTTCCGCAATGGCTTTCTCGATGGCCGGAAGATCGTTGCCGTCTTCCACGCGCAGCACTTGCCATCCGTAGGCTTCGAAACGCTTCTGTACGTTTTCGGAGAAGGACAGGTTAAGTTTACCGTCGAGGGAAATGTCATTGGAATCGTACAGCATGATCAGCTTGCCGAGCTGTTGATGGCCCGCCAAAGAAGCAGCCTCATGCGAGATACCTTCCATCAGGTCGCCGTCGCCGCAGATCGCGTACGTATAGTGGTCAACCACTTTGTAGTTGTCTTTGTTGTAAGTTGCAGCCAGCTGTGCTTCAGCCATTGCCATACCAACGGCCATAGCCACGCCTTGTCCAAGAGGACCTGTCGTTGCGTCAACGCCAGCGGTGTGACCGAACTCTGGGTGACCTGGAGTCAGGCTTCCCCATTGACGGAATTGTTTCAGCTCTTCCATTGGAAGATCGTATCCGCTCAGGTGAAGCAGGCTGTACAGCAGCATAGAGCCGTGCCCAGCGGAGAGAACAAAACGGTCGCGGTTAATCCAAGTCGGATTCTCCGGATTGTGGTTCATCGTCTTTGCGAACAGCTGGTATCCCATTGGTGCAGAGCCCATCGGCATACCCGGATGTCCGGAGTTGGCTTTCTCGATCGCATCGATCGCGAGGGTACGGATCGTCGTAATCGACAGATTATCGATGGTCGCGTTCTCGGCCTTGTCAATCGCTTGATTCTTGTCAGTCATGGTTATCCTCCTCAGTATTTCTGGGAAATTAACATGAAGCGGGCACACTTGAAAGCACGGAAAAACCCGGCGGCTTAGAAGAACATCCGCTTGAATGTTTCATTTTGACTTATTATAACACTTGCCTTTCTTCTTTTCCATAACCTTTATCACCATTCCCCATGAAGAAGGTCATTATGCGGAGCAAATCAGATCGGATAAAGGGGCAGCGGATCCCGCCCGAAGCCAAGAGCCGGGCGGAATTGAGCGAAGTCTCGCCCTCCCTCCGTCTGGCAATAGTTTCAAACTTTTTTCATGTACCCCTGGGGGTTGACGCGCCCTTCCATCTATGACCCGCACGGTCCGGTCCTGAAACAGCAAAAACCATTGGAAACAGCCGTTTCTTCGAGTATGATAGTTCGTAACTCAACTGCATGTAACCGAGGTGAAAACGTCAAATGAACGGAAATACGCACATTCTGGTCGTGGAAGACGACAACGATATCAGCCGCCTGCTTTGCAGCATCGTCCGCCGCAGCGGATATACCGCACAGCCCGCTTTTTCCGGAACCGAGGCCCTCATTTATTTGAAACAGCAGCCCTGGGACATGGTCCTTCTGGATTTGATGCTTCCCGGCTTATCCGGCGAGGAAGTTCTGAACGAAGTTCGGGAACACGGCGCTCCGCCGGTGATGATCATTTCCGCCAAGGGCGACCAGTCCGGAAAGATCGCCGCCCTCCGCGGCGGTGCCGACGACTATATCACGAAGCCGTTCGACATCGAGGAAGTATCTGCACGCATCGACTCGCATCTTAGACGGGTCCATCGTGCCGCGAACTCCGCCAAGCCGGTCATCTATTCGCATAAAAATTTGCTGCTCGACCCGGAAGCCAAAACCGTACACGCCGACGGCGAGCCGATTTCCCTGACCGCCCGCGAATTCGATATCCTTCATCTGCTCATGGCATCGCCCAAAAAGGTATTTTCCAAATCCAATCTGTATGAAAGCATCTGGGGCGAGGAGTTTCTCGGGGATGACAATACCGTCAACGTACATATGAGCAATCTGCGCAGCAAACTGGCCAAGGCTTGCCCCGGCGAGGAATGGATCGAAACCGTCTGGGGCATCGGCTACCGGCTGAAGCCGTGAGAAGCTGGTGGAGCTTAGGTCCGCTGCCTTTTAGGGCTGTACAGCCGAATCCTTCAACAGCATAGCGTTATCCGCTGCAGTCTTGTACCGGCCGCAGTCGGCTCTTCAGACTTAAGCCTTTCTTAAGAATTGCCTTAAACTTCTCTTACGCTTTCCGGAATACACTGAGCCTATCACTGGAGGGAGGCTGATGAGAAAACCATGAGCGAATATGTTCTTCGCACCACCAATCTCACCAAAACGTTCAAAAACGGCATCGCTTTGGATAAGGTGAATCTCTCGATCAAACGTGGGTCCATTTACGGATTCATCGGGCAAAACGGAGCCGGCAAATCCACGCTCATCCGCATCGCCGCGGGGCTGGCCTTTCCGACGGAAGGCTCAGTGGAGCTGTTCGGATACAGCGGTCCTTCGGAAACAAACGAGGCGCGCAAACGCATCGGGTCCATCATTGAAAGTCCGGCGCTGTTCCCGCAAATGACGGCGGAGGAGAACGTCGAAGCCAACCGGCTTCTGCGGGGCATTCCCGGAAAAGATATCGTCAAGCGATCGCTCGAACTGGTGGGCCTGGAAGGAACCGGTCGGAAAAAGGCGAAAAACTTCTCGCTGGGCATGAAGCAGCGTCTGGGCCTGGCGATCGCCCTGCTGGGTGATCCGGAGTTTCTCATTCTGGACGAGCCTACCAATGGGCTTGACCCTATGGGCGTCGTCGAAATGCGCGAACTGCTCAAGCGGCTGAACCAGGAACGACGGATCACCATCCTGATTTCCAGCCATATTTTAAGCGAGCTGCATCTGCTGGCCACCCATTACGGCATCATTCACCGCGGCGTCCTGCTTGAGGAGCTGACGGCCAAGGAACTGCAGGAGAAATGCCGGCAGTTCATTCATATCAAAGTCAACGACCCCGCCGCGGCGGCATCGGTCCTGCAGAACCGTCTGGACACCACGGAATTCGAGGTCATGCCGGACGGGTCCATCCAGCTCTACGATCATTTGGAGCATCCCGGGCGCGTATCGACCGCATTAGCCGCATCCGGCCTGGAGATCGAGCAGTTTATGCCGAAAGGCGAAGACCTGGAGACGTTTTTCACGAAGCGGATCGGAGGTGTGCAGCCATGAGCAACGTCATCAAAGCGGAATGGTTCAAGCTGCGCAAGGACCTCTCGTTCCGGACCCTGCTCCTGTGCATTGCGGCGGCCGCCATCGTGTATCCCCTGCTCGTCATCATGGACCATACCGCCGGCGAGCCGGAAGTCACCAGCCTGGAGTTTATGCAAAATGTGCTGGCCGGCAACGCCTATGTGCTGAAGTTTTCTGCCGCCCTGCTGGCCGGTTTCTTTATTTCCAGCGAATATTCGACCGGCGTCATGAAATGCATCGCCTCTTCCGGCAACAGCCGGATCCGGCTGTTCACCGCAAAGCTGCTGGTCTTCACCGTTGGTACGGCCTTGCTTGCGCTCACCCTGCCTGTGGTAGCGACAGCCGTGATGGTGATCGCAAATGGGGATGCGGGATCGTTACCGCTGCCTTTTGTACTGCGAGCCCTGGGATTTACCGTACTCTATGCGGCCGGATTCGCCGGCATTGCCGCCTTGTTTTCAACCTTGCTGACCGACAGCGGCAAATCGATCGGCTTCCTGTTTATCCTGTTCCTGCTGGCTGATTCCCTGCTCGCCGGAGCCGGAGGATTCATTCCCTTCATCGGCACGCTGTACGACTACTCCATCTTCAAACTGGTCAACAACGTGCCGATCATGGAACGAAGCGGTGGACAGCTCAGCGCCATGGTCGTGGTTCCGGTCGTTTGGTTCCTGATGTTTGGAGCTTTGGGCATTCTGGCCTTCCGGAAGAAGGAGATTAAGTAAGAAGCAGCCCCATACCAACAATGAGCTGCAAGGTAGTGAATCTATTTTCGCGGGAAACCATCTAACCAAAGGAGGCGGACAAACGATGCTCTACATCACCATTGTCGCTGTCGCCGTAATTGCTCTGCTCGTCGCCCGCCTCCTGCGGATGCGCAGGGAACTTCGGCGGATAACCGCCCAGCTGAAGAGCTACAACGAAGGCAGATCGGGCAAAAAAACCGATTTGTCTTATTACGAAAAAGATCTTGAATCGCTTGCGGCTGAAATCAACCGTCTGATCGACCGGGTGACCGAGAGCGGCGCCCTACAGCGCCGAACGGAAAACGAGCTGAAGCAGGCGATCGCCAACATGTCCCACGATATCCGCACGCCGCTGACGTCGATCTTCGGCTATATTCAGCTGCTTGAGGCCGAGGACCTCAGTCCCGAAGAAAAGCATGCCTACTTAAGTGTGATCAAACACCGTTCGCAGCGTCTGCAGGCGCTGCTGAACGATTTTTTCGAGCTGTCCGTGATCGAGTCCACCGATTACGAGCTGAAGCCGGCGCGCATCCGTTTCGTCCCGGTGCTGCAGGACGTCATCATGAGCCTGTACGACCAGTTCACCGACTGCAGTATCACCCCATTACTGGAGTTTCCTGAAGAGGAGATCATCGGGTTCGCGGATGAGTCGGCCGTCAAACGGGTCATCGAAAACCTGCTGCTCAATACGATCAAGCACACGCGCGGCGAAGTCGGCATCGGGCTGAAGCGGCAAAATAACGAGGCGGTATTGGTCATCCGCAATGATGCCCCGCATCTCGCCGGCACCGATCCCTCCCTGCTGTTTGACCGGTTCTATACAGCCGACCAAACGCGCTCCGGTAAAGGGACCGGACTCGGCCTGTCCATCGCCCGCAGCCTGATGGAGAAGATGGGCGGCCGGCTGTCCGCCGAGCTAAGCGGGGACGTGCTGACGATGACGTGCCGCTGGGAGCTTACCACCGGCGGGATTTCGCAGGGAACGTCGGTTACCTGAGAGAAGATGTTGCCCGGTTGACGTTTAGACAAAAAAAGAACCCTTTGGAATGGCTCTGGCGGGCTTCAGCCCTCCTGCCTCCAAGGGGTTCTTTGGTTTGAGTGATTTGGCGCGGGTCCGCGCTCTAGCGCGAGTTCCGCTTACGGGCGGCCAGCAGGCGGTCCATCGCTGCGGACCGCTCTTCCTCCAGCTGCGGCGGGCTTTGCGCCGCAGCCTCCTTGCCCGGCCCGGCCTCCGGCTGCCGGGCTGTTGGCGCCCCGCGCGGCGGCGAAGGTGAAGCCGCCGGGCGGGACGCCCCCGAAGCCGGACGCTCCGCCCCGGCTTCCTGCGGGCTGCGCCCGCTGGCGTCGGCCGCGCCGCGCTCCGCGCGCGCCTGCGGCGCCGGTGCCGGCGGCCCGGCAGTGCGGCCGCCGTAGAAGGCGGCGGTGCGCTGCTTGCGCGCCGCCAGCCGGCCCAGGCCGGCGTCCGGGGCCTCCGCCCCGCCGGCCGGTGCTTGCCGCCGCCGCAGGATGGCGGCGGCCCGCGCAGCGATGGCGCCCCATGGGAGAGCCAGGCGGCGGACGGCAATGTCCGCCACCCACAGCACCAGGGCGGCCGCCAGCAGCGCATAGCTCCAATCATGGAGCTGGCGGCTCGGCTTGGCTTTGGCGGCAAATACCTGCTCCGGATGGTCCATCGACAGCATCCGGCCGCCGGTCAGCTCAGCCAATCGCTGAAGCCCCTGATCCGCATTCCCGTCCGCAATCCGGTATTCCGGGGAGTAAGGGACGACCAGCCCGGTGCCGGGCGCAGCCGGCTTGCCGCTGCCATCGAGCAGCGTCATCAGATACGAACCGGACTGGTCCACCGGCAGCTCTCCGGTATAGCTTCCCGGCGCCTCCTGAACGAGATCCACCTTATGCTCCTGCAGATCATCCCCGGTAATGACCGCCTGCAGTTGATCCGTGCCCGCCGTATCCGCTTTGACTTCAAAACGGACCCGGTTCCCCTCGATCTGCGTGCTTACCTCATACGGGGAAGCCGTAAACTGAGGGAAGGTCCACTTCACCATCTGGGTCACGACATTGGAGAAGGCGGGCCAAGCTACCCAGTCCTTCGACCATTTGCCCATCAGGTCGCTTGTCCAGGCGACGGTTCGGCCGGATCCGTACTGCCACCTCGCCAGCAGCGGGTCGGGCTCCGGACTGGTCAGCACCGTCTGCGCCCCCTGCTTCGGCGTCGTGGCGACATAGCCGTAAACTTGCGGCACGCCATTTTCGAACAAAGACGTCCAGTCCCCGCCGTTTTGCAGTGCCGGCACAAACGGCTTGTCCACGATGTAGGACTTGGACATCATCGCGGCTTCGCGGCTGAAAATCGACGGTATCGACGAAGCGTCATCCACAAAGTAGTATCGGCCCTTGGCCTCATCCGCCAGCGACTGCAGCAGATTGACGTCCGCGTCCATTCCGACCGCAACCGTGGACATCGTGATTTTGCCGCCCTTCATTTGCTCGATCAAATCGCTGTATCCGCCGTTTCCGGCCGACTGTCCGTCGGTCATCAGAATGATATGCTTCCGCTGGGCCTTGACCTTCAGCATTTCCTCCACGGCGGACGCCGCGGCCGGGTAAATATCGGTCCCTCCATCGCTTTGGATGGACTGAATCTGCGAAATAACGTCTTCCTTGCCGTTCGCCAGGGACTGAGGCGTCACGACCCACCACGGCTGGGAATCAAAAGCGAGCACCCCGACCGTATCCTTGGATCGCAGCATTTCCACCGTACGGATCGCCGCTTCCTTGGCGAGCTCCATTTTGTCCCCGCTCATGCTGCCCGAACGGTCAATGACCAGGATCAGACCGAGGGACGGGATCTCCCGCTTGCCCTCCAGCTCCATGGAGACGGGGAGCAGCTTTTCGATCGGTGTCTTGAAATAACCGCCCATGCCGTAACTGTCCTCGCCACCGGCCATCATAAAGCCGACCCCGTAGGTGCGGACCGCCTGTTCGATCATGGCCATCCGCCGCTCGCCCACCTGGTCGCCGGAAACGTTGTTAAAAATGATGGAGTCATACGCTGCATATTTCGCCGGCTCCAGCGGCAGAACACTCGGATCGATCCGCTCATACTGAACCAGGCCCGATGAGAGGGCCGACGCAAGATTGGCTGCGTTTCCCTTCTCGCCTTCCACGATCAGCACCTTGGGCGGACCTTCCACCCGGGTAAAGGCATATCCCGCATTGTTGGCCGACTGGCGGTCGCCGTCCATGAAAATTTCGGCACGGTAGCGGTGAAGCCCCGTTTTTTTCGCCAGCCCCTTCACGGCGTACCGGTTGTCTCCCGGGGTCACGTCCACCGACTCGCGGCCGATCTCGGCGTTGTCTTCATACAGCCGGAGCTCACCCTTGCCTTTATAGGTGCTCCGCACCAGCACTTCAATATAATAGGACTCTGCTTGGTAGAGCTTCTCCGGGACTTTGACTTCCTCCACGGAGACGTCCTGCTGTTCGGACGAAGGCATGTCCAGCACGTCAACCGGGATGCCCTGGTCCTTCAACAGCCGTCCGGCCGACAGCATGCTGCCGACATTCTCCTCCCCGTCGGTGATCAGGACGATCCGGGAATCCGAGCGGCTGTCCAGCATGCTCCCGGAGAGCATCATGCCGGCTTCCAGATTCGTGTATTCCCGCTTCAGGTCCGCATTCAGCCGAAGGGAGCCCGGGAGCTCACGGGTCTCTTTTTGCTCAACAGCAGCGTCCAGACCTGTGGATACCACCGCGATGGTGTCCTTCGCTTCCTTGCCTTTGACCGATTGTCCAATAAACGCTTCGGCGCTTTCCGTGTCCGTCATGCTCATCGAGCGGTCAACGACATATACGACCTTCTTTTGGTGCAATACAGTATAAGACTGCAATCCGGACAGCATCAGCACGAGCAGCAGCAGGATCACGGAACGGATGGCGATCGCCCAGGTCTTGCGGCGGCCGGCCAGGCGAAAGTCCGATTTGTACGCATACACCATCAGAAGCGCCAGCGGAAGGAGCAAGAGCAGCAGCCAAGGGTGATTAAATTGAACGCCCACGCTGGTACACCCCCCATTCGGTCACGATCATCAGCAGTACGACGGCGGCGGCCAGCCACATGAGCGAGTAGCGGCTTTGACCGATTTTCCCATCCGTTCCCGGATTCCCTGCCTGTTCTCCGGCACCTGACTCAGCCCTGCCTGTATCGTCTTGCCCCGATTTCAAAACAACCGGCTTAGAGGAGACAAAGGTCCCCTCAAAAGGATCGGCAGCCGTCTCCACCAGATAGCTGGTGGTGTCCCCCTGACTGTTTCGCTCTTCAAAAGCATACAATCCGGGTACTAGCGGCGCCGTCTGCAGGGAGGATATCGCCCGCTCCCGTTTTTGCACCTCCGGAACCGGCGCTCCCGCACCAGGCACCCCGGTATGCTGCACCTTCCATTCCGCTTGCTCCGCATCCGCTGCGATCGGCACCTCCATTCCCGATCCGGCTGTTACCCTGCCGAGACCCGTACCTTCGCCTTCGTTCAGCCAAGAAACCGCGTTATGGACGAGGATCGGAAATTCCGCCGACAGCGGCAGATCCGTGTCCTGCAGCCGGAACAGAAACGACAGCCGCGGATGTCCCGCTTCCTTGCCTGCATATATTGCCGGCGTACCGCCGATCGTCACCAGCGGCTCGGCCCAGGCCGGCAGCGGTTCCTTGTGCAGCTCGCCCACGTAGAGGCCTTTCAGCGTGATGTACCGGTTCACCGGATAATCGGATACTTTAGGCTCCTGACCGTTCACCTTGACTTCCGGACCGCTGCCGCCGATCGACCACAGCGGGGTCTCTTCAAGCAGCTGCTTCCAGGAACCTTCCTTCGTAAATGCAGGCGCCTGCCCGTCCACAACGATCAAATCCGGCGGATCCTTGGGAACCTGTGGAACAGACGCAGCGTTCCCTGAATCCGCCGTTTTCGCGGAATTGCTGGGCTCTTCCGTTGTCATCCGGGTCACCTGCGCTCCGGTCAGCTGCAGCGCCTTTTCCAGAAACAGATTGCCCGGCGTCAGCAGCAGAATGCTCGGCTCCCGGCTGCTTTTCCCAAAAGCGTAAGCTGCGTTGTCCGCGGGATATCCGTCATCGCCATCCAACTCAATCCGGTACACGTCAGCCGGCGGCAGAGACTGCAGAACCAGCGTGGCGCTGTGCCGGGTAAGATCGGCCGATTCGGTACGAAGCAGCTTGTTGTCCCCATAAATGCGTACATCGACCGGCGCATCCCATGTCCCGCTCGAGCCGAGCACAGCCACCGCATCATTACCTTCCTTGCCCTGCTGAATGCCAAACTGCTGGATGGCGGCATTTTTCACCGGACCGTTTCCAACCAGGACTGTATGTGCAGGAACTTCAAACGTCACCTGGTCGCTGGCGCCCTTCCATTCGCCGTCCGTAAAAAGAACAACCTCCGCGTTCTGCTCCTCCCGCGTAAGCGCAGAGGCCAGCGACAGCGTCTCATTATACGCCGCCTGACCATAGTAAGGCGTGAGACCGTCGATCGCATCCTGAACGCGCTTCGCATCCTTTTCCCGGGAAATGATCACGTCGGGCTCGGATTTCATGCTGAGCAGGGTGACCTCGCTGCCGCGGGCATGCTTCTTCACGTACTGCTTCATCTCGGATTTCATTCGTTCGATCCGCGTCTCCTGCGGCTCCTGGGAAGACTGTTCTGCATTGCCGGCTGGCGGCGGCGCTATTGCACCCATGCTCCCGGATGTATCAGCAACGAAGACGATGTGCCCCCCGCTATTTCCGGATACCCACAGATAAGGCTGCAGCAGGGCAAAAACGAGCAGCGCGGCGGCAAGCAGCTGCAGCCACAGCAGCAGACGGTTTTGCAGCTTCTGCCACGGGCGGTTGGCTTCGATATTTTTCAGCACCCGGTCCCACAGCAGGTGGCTGGGCACGGTGGTGTCTATAAACTTGCGTTTGAGCAAATACATCAGCAGAATCGCCGGTATGCTGAGCGCAAACCACAGCCCTGCCCATGAACCGATTCCCACAATGCTTCCCCCTTTCTCTGTAAGCCAAGCTCGTCAAGCGATGACGAGACCTGCTTCCGCCATTACGCCAAACACCGCCTTTTGCAGGCTCATATCTGTCGAAACCCGGATGAAGGTCATGCCGCGATCTGCAGCCAGCTTCATCAGGTATTCCTGATACCGTTCAAGCTCGTCCTGGTAGGCCCGTAACACTTTGCCGGTGAAGGCGATATCCTTCCCGGTGCCCAGCTCGCTGTCGATCAGTCTTAGGTCGCCGCTGTAGGCCGGGTCGATTTCCTCCGGGGCCAGCACCTGAACGAGTACGACCTCCTGCCCCGCCCCTCTTAGCCGGCTCAGCATCAGCCCGAGATCCTCCTCCCGTTCATCCAGCCAAAAGTCCGAGAAGATCCAGGTCATCCCCGGCAGTCTGGGCATCGCTCCCGGTGCGCCGAAGGCGGCCGCGAGGCTTCCTTCTTCTCCGGGGGCCGCGTCCTGAAAAAACCGAAACAGCCGGTGGGCCGCCCCGCGCCCGCGGAGCACGGGCAGGCGGGCGTCGATCTGGCTGCTGAAGCAGCAGGCCTGCAGCCGTTCGTAAGAGCACAGCGCAACATATCCGATGCTGGCGGCCAGCTGCTTCGCATACCGCAGCTTGGAGGGAATCGCTTCATTCCCATCCCCTTCCCGTCCCCGGGTTCCGCCTGCAAAATCCATCGATGCCGAACAGTCCACGTACAGGCTGACTATTAGCTCCTGCTCGTCCATAAACTGCCGGACGAACGGCTTGCCTGTCCGCGCATACACGCCCCAGTCGAACCGGCGGATGTCATCCCCGGGAGCGTAAGGCCGGTAATCGGCGAATTCGAGCGAAGAGCCGAGCCGGCTGGAGCGCCGCTTGCCCTGCAAGGTACCGGCCACACGCTTCGCAGAGCCAAGGCTCATCCGCTCCAGCCGGACCATCCAGTCCGGGGGCAGCAGGTATTCCGCGCTCATCCCTGCGCCTCCGCCCGCTCGAGCATTTCGCGGATCACCTGGTCCGTCGTAATGCCCATGGCCTGGCCTTCAAAGTTCAAAAATATCCGGTGCCGCAGTGCCGGCACCGCGACGGCATGGATATCGCCGGTGGACAGGTGCATCCTGCCTTGGCAGACCGCCCGGACCTTCCCCGCCGAAATGATCGACTGGATGCCGCGCGGCCCCGAACCGAAGCGCACGTACTTCTTGATGCCCTCCGGCGCCGACGCCTCTTCCGGATGGGTCATCATCAGCAGCCTGGCCGCATAATCCAGCACTTCATCGGAGACCAGCACTTCTCTTGCTCCCTGCTGGATTTCCAGCAGCTCAGCGGCACCGGCCTGCTTCCGCACCTCTGGCTGGCGGTTCGTCGTTGTCCGCCGGACGATTTCCTTCAACTCCTCGCTTCCCGGATACGGCACGAGAATTTTGAGCAGGAACCGGTCCAGCTGGGCTTCCGGCAGCGGATAGGTTCCTTCGTTTTCAAGCGGGTTTTGCGTCGCCAGGACGAAGAACGGTTTCGGCAGAACGTGCGTCTCGCTGCCAACCGTCACCGTTTTCTCCTGCATCGCCTCGAGCAAAGCGCTCTGCGTTTTCGGGGTCGCCCGGTTGATCTCGTCCGCCAGCACGATGCTGCTGAAGAGCGGCCCGCGCTGAAAAGACATCGAGGTTTCCCCCTGACGGCCGAAAGAAATGACCTGCGTCCCCGTAATGTCGCTTGGCATTAAATCCGGCGTAAACTGGATGCGCGAGAACGACAGGTCGAGCGTGTCGGCAATCGTACGGACCAGCATCGTCTTGCCTAGGCCGGGAATGCCTTCCAGAAGGGCGTGGCCTCCTGCGAAGATGCACCACAGCATCTGCTCGACGACCTCCTGCTGGCCAACGATCACCTCGGCGATCTGCTCCCGTACCCGGGATATCGTCTCTTTCCAAGCTTCCGGTTGAATTTGCGTATCCAGCATTAGCCTTCCTCCTCAATTGTAGATCAGGGATTCGGATTGATTCCCGTAAAATATTCCTCGACCAGGCCCTGCATCTGCTGCGGCAGGTCGCTGCGCCCCAGCGACTTTTTAGCCTCGGCCTCATATTCTTTGTATACTTCCTCGTAAGGACGGCTCGCTCCCTCGACTCCCGGAGCGACGCCGCCTTTCTGGACCGTTCCGCCGCCGCCTTGAATCGGACCTTTGTCCGCCTGCACATTCCCTTTGCCCGCAAACTCGCGCGGCGTCGTGACGAGCTCGCGTCCGCCTTGGCCGAGGCCTGCGCCGGAACCTCCCGGCCCCTGGCCCGAGCCGCCGCGTCCGGATCCGCCTTGACCTGCGCCGGAACCGGATCCGCTTCCGGATCCATTGCCGGATCCCTGGCCGGGACTATTACCTTGGCCCGCCCCGTCAATCGGCTCCGATGGATCGCCTCCGCCGCTGTCCGAAGGTTCGCCCATCCCGGCCGAATCCGCCAGGGCCAGCTGTTCCGCCGCACCGCCGGTGGCCCAGGCATCCGATACGGGCATGCCGGCCGCCGTCATTTGCGAAGCCAGGCCGAGCCCCTGAGATGCCAGGCTTGCGGCCAATGCCGAAGCGGCGTCGGATTGGCTGGAAGACGCCTGGCTCGCGGCAATCGCTTTGGCCAGCTCTTCCTCCAGCCCTTTCAGGGCTTCGTCCAGCTTGGAAGGATCCGTGCCGGCCAGTGCCTGCTCCGCTTTGTTGAGCGCTTCTTGAAGGGCCTTGGTGTCCTGTTTCTTCCCGGCCTCTTCGGCCATCTTCTTCAGAGCCTCCCGCAGCTGCTCCTTCTCTTCCGGCGACAGCTTCCGGATCTGCTGCTTCAGCTGGTCCAGCGCTTTTTTCATCGCAGCCTGATCCTTCTGCTCCAGGCTCTTCCCGATGGAAGACAGCTGGGGCGTCTGCTGCATCTTCCGGCCCAGCTCCGACAGATTCTGCGCCTTCTCTTCCTGCTGTTTGGCCGTCTGCTCCATCGCCTTCATCGTTTTCTCCAGCTGCTCCAAGGCCCGGTCCGGATCCTTGGTCCCGTCCAGTTCCTTTTGCAGCGTCTTGAGGTGGCCGTCCAGCGGTTTTTTCGCCGTCAGATCCAGCTTCTTCGTTTCGAGCTCTTTCACCAGATCTTCCGTTTTCTTCTGCTGCTCCTGAACCCACTGCTTCTGCTCCGCCGCCTGGGCAAGCTTGTCATCCATCGGGCTCGGCAGCAGCACCAGAGCAAGGCATACGGCAAGCCCCCCGCCGCAGCCAGCCCACCATTTCGTCAGCTTCGGCCTTCTCAGCCTTGTCTTCATCTGTGCCGCAAACAGGCGTCCGTATTCGGCCGCCTGGGTCCGCTGCCATCGGGCCGCCGCCGAATCGTTCCCGGCAAAAGACAATGCGGTCACCATCATGTCGCTTCGCTCCGCGCTGCCGCTGGCGAGATCCATCGCTTCAGCCGCTTCCTTCACACGGATGCGGTGCAGCAGCCCGGTGGCCAGACCGGCGGCCGCTCCTGCTACCGCAAGCCCGGCAGCCGCCAGCTGGTAGAAAGGAATCGGCCACAGCCTGGCGGCGAGCAGGAGAAGCAGCGCTGCGATCAGTCCGCAGGACAACCCATATGCCAAATACCTCAGCATTCTGAAGACCTGCAGACGGGCGCGGGCCCGGTGAATCGCCTGCATGATCGGGTCCATGGTTTCCACCTCCTTTTTAATGGATAAAATACTCGGCCAGTGTCCTTATCATCCCGTCCTGCTTTCTTTAAGTCCCGTCCAGTACTTACTTCACGGGCTCCATCGTTGCTCCGCCACCCGTGCCGTCTGTCTCTGCCTGCTTCCTCCTCCGGCGAACCGGGCGAATCCGGCGGATGCTGATCCAGAGCGACACGATGATGACCACGCTGTACACCACCACAAATTCCTGCCACAGCTGAATCGGCGCATCCGCGTTGAGCGTCGTTCCCCGGACGAGGAAAGCCTGTTTGGAAAAGCTCGGTTCGAATAAGCTGATCAGCGCCGCCGCCGGATTCAGGCCAAGGATATAACCAACCCAGGAGTAATCCGGCTGCAGCACTGATTGTGCATTTTGTCTCTGAACCAAGCTCAGGGCGAACAGATACAGCAGTCCCGTCAGCAAAAAGATGCACAATCCAACGCCATAAGTCACGATCACGGAGATCATCGTCCGCTTCAGCAGCGTGGAGAAAAGAACCCCCAGCGATCCCAGCATCAGCATAATGAACAGATAGAACAGGAATAGTGAGACCAGCTGATTCAGGGAGATGCCGCCATACATAAATACGATGCTGTATACCGGCAGCGTCGCTACCACGATCAAGGCCATAAAGCTGAGCGAGGATACCAGCTTGCTCAAAATGATCGTCGACGAGCTCTGTTGGGTGGTTAGCAGCATGCTGAGCGTCTGCTTTTCCCGTTCGCTGCTGATGACGCCAGCCGTCAGCGCCGGTGCCATGAATGCGATCAGCACCAGCTGGGCAAAGCTCAGCACATAGAACATGATCTGGCCCATGCCCGAGTTGAATCGGGTCTGCCCGCCGCCGTTCCCGAGGTACATGCTGACATAAATAAAACCCAGGGCGATCAGCCCGAGAACCAAAATATACACCATCAGGGAAATCGCCGACCGGGGGGTCCGCATCCGCAGCCGGAATTCCTTATCCAGCACGGGATTGATCCATTTTCGCGTCCAATTCATGTCGCGGGCCCTCCTTTCGTAATTTCGAGGAATACGTCTTCCAGATTGGTCTGCGCCTCGTGAAACGACAGTACGGGGTAACCCCAAGAGACGATTCTTTGAAGCAGGGCTCTTTGATCCTCATCCCCACCGCCGAAATGAACATGGATGCCGGTGTTGTCGGCAAGCACGCCGCTGACGAAAGGTTCGTCCCGCAGCCTCGCCGCAAGCTCCTCTTCCTTATCCAGCGAACGGATGTGCAGCACTTTTTTGACACGAAGACGATTCTGGATATCGGCCACCCGGCCTTGGGCGACCATTTGCCCGTGCTCAATGACGCCGATTTCATCGACCATTTCCGCCAGCTCGGGCAGGATGTGCGAGGAGATGATGATCGTTTTGCCCATCAGCTTCAGTTCCTTCAAAATTTCGCGCATTTCGATTCGCGCCCGCGGGTCAAGCCCGGATGCCGGTTCGTCGAGAATGAGCACCTTAGGGTCATGCACCAGGCATCTGGCCAGGCACAGCCGCTGCTTCATCCCCCGGGACAGGCTGTCGACGTAGGTGTCCGCTTTGTCGCTCAGGTTGACGAGCTCCAGCAGCTGGGGAATTAATTTGTCCCGCTCCCCGCGCGGGATGTTGTAGCTGGCCCCGTAAAAATGCAGGTACTCCGTCGTTTTCAGCTGGTCATAGACCCCGAAGAAATCCGGCATGTAGCCGATTCTTTTTCGGACCTCCTTGGGGTTTTCGGTCACTTCAAAACCGTCTACCCGCGCGGTGCCCGAAGTGGGCAGCATAAGCGTGGCCAGGATCGACATCGTCGTCGATTTTCCGGCCCCGTTCGGACCAACGAATCCAAAAACCGTTCCCTGCGGAATGTACATATTAATATCTTTTAACGCTTGAAAGCTCCCATAAGTTTTCGTTAAATGTTCGATTTCGATCATGGCTTCTCCGCCCCCTTCAGACTGATCTCCGGAAGTTTCAACTGGACATGCTCCTGGGCTGTCAGCATCAGGCGAATCCGGCCGCCCGCCAAGTATTGTTGGACGTTCTTCTCAGCCTTCCACTGCTTGGTGGCATCCCAGGTTACCGGGTCCCACGTCTGTTTGTCATTGTTGAAAATCCGGTATTCCGTTTTCTTCCCGGGGTTGTTCGCACGGAGAGTCAGCACGGCAGAGGCACCCTGCTTCAGCGCAGGCACCGTGTACTCGAAGGTGATGCTGCCTTGGTCCATTTCGGTGGTCCCGCTTGGATCTTCATACCATCCCGGTGACGATATCTGCGTAACCTTCGGCTGAATAAACCCGAAAGGAATGTTGAGCTTTCCGTTCTGCGCCCAGTCGATGGAAACGGGCTGTGCCCACAGGTTCAGCTGATTGCCTTCCAGCTTCTTGCCCTCCATGGTGTAGCTGACCAGCGGATCTTTGCTCCAGGCCATCACGTAGGAGCCTGACTGATACCATGCCGTGTTCGGAACCGTGGTCATCAGAATTTCGCGTTCCCGCGTAAACTCGTCCGCCTGGCCTCCGGTAAGGTTGCCAAAGATTTGGTTGGCCATATTGTACGGATTAACGGCGGTCGGTTTACTGGCACCCGACAGCGGCTTGGTTTCCCCTTTGCCGAAGTCGCCGAGCTCAAACAGGCTTCCGCCTAGCGCCAGCACCGCATGATTCAGATTATAGGAAGTGTTGTTCGTCACCTGCCCTCCGATGTTCCCCTTGGCATCCAGCTGGATCTTCACATCGAACTGGCCGACCTTCCGGTTCTCCCGGCGATTGGACCATACCTTCGCGAGGGACCACTGCGGCATATCACTCAAGGTTAATCGGGTCGACTGATCACCGACCTCCACAAAGCTGTTCGAACGGTTCGAGCTGCTGAAAGCCCCGTTGGTCCGATCAACCGTCAGATAGGTATGTGCCGGAAAATCAATCGTGAACTCCCCACTCCGGGGCGTAAAGAACGCCGAAGCGCTGACCTCCGAGGCATTGCCCTTGCCGTCCAGCTCCAGCATGTTGATGGTATGGGCGAGCTGTTTGGTTTTATCAGCCGCTCCGATCATGTAGACGGTGCCGCTGGCGATAACCGCGATGAGCGGAATGATCCACCAGGCCCATTCGCGCTTGTCGGCCTTTTTCAGAATCCAGTACAGCACCGGCGCCACAATCACGGCATAAACGATGAGCAGCCAGGCCATGACTGGAAAAGACGGCATTTTCAGCGAAGGAAAATAATCCAGTACGTTGATGAGATTGTACATCTGGTTCTGCATCATGTTGAATTTGTTGTTCGGCTGATTGGACAGCGCCAGGTGATCGCGCAGCAGATACGACCACACCGACGGATGACCGCTCCAGGAAGCCAGCGGTTCCATCGACAAATCGTAGGCTGCATACAGCACGGTGCCCTGCTCGACTTGGCGGGAGGCGATGAGCGGCTTGCCGCCGGCCTGATACATGACCTCTCCTCCTTCCACCGGGGAAGCGTCGGAGAGCGTGAGCTCACCGCCCAGCTCCAGCGGCTTGCCGCCCAGCTTGGCGAGCTCCGGAAGGGATGATGCCGTGTAAGTGCCCGTATACTGAACCGGGGCAATCTGCTCGAAAGCGGCCGCCGACTTCGGATATGCCGCACCGCCGGCAAGGACCAGCTCGCCGCCGGAACGCACCCACTGCTCTACGGCTGCGGCCTGCCCTTTGGACAAGGTGTCCGAGGCAAAACGGTTCAGCACGATGACGTCAAGGCTGTCCAGCAGCATCGGATCCTCAGGCAAATCCGTGCCTTTCAGCGGCAGAACGTTCAGGTCATACCCGCTGCTCCGCAGCACGTTTAAAAAATTCATCGTGTCGGGGTCCTCCGACAGAACAGCCACATTGGAGGCCGTCACAGGCATGCCTTTCAAATAAGGCGTACCGGAGCTGAAGCTGACCCGCTTGCCCTTTTGGAAAGAATTTTTATAAAAGCGGATTTCATTCGTATCCTTGGTGAAGTTGTCCCCCGGAACGCCCATGATGACGACCTTGGCCGTACCCTTCGGCAGTTCGACGTGCTGGACGTAAGTGGCGGGAGCCAGTCCGGTGTCGATCTGGATAACCAGATCTCCGGAAATATCCTGGCTGCTGGTGAGGGTGAATTTGACGGGATTCCAGCTGCCCATTTTCATTTTGCCGTTGTAGCCGATTTCGGTTTTCAGCGAAATGGAAGGGTCATCCTCCGCATGCGCGGTGGCGCCCCATCCAGGCAGGAGCAGCAGCACCCATATGGTAAGCAGCACTGGAAGTACGATCCGCCTTATGTAACGTCGAAATGATTGCATGATTGTCTCCTCTCTTCTCTCAGGCTTCTTTGGTCATTCTACTATAGGGATGCGGCGAAATTGGTAAAATATTTTCATAATTTTGGATAAATTGTCCGAACTGGGCTAAATCGACAAAAAAATCCCGCTCCATGAAGAGCGGGACGGACATACCTACAGCTTGATGCGCACGGTGATCCCCATAGCTCTATGTCATTCATCCTATTGACGAACGCGATGGGGTCAAACCCTGCATCCTCGTCACATCTCCTGAAAACTAGCGAGCCGCTTCTCGTACGCAAAAAGCCTTTATTCATTTTTTCAATGATTCATAGATACTGGCTGCCTGCGCTATAGTTCGCGCCAAGGGTGCCTGTCTATTGCGGGTTACCCGTTAAAAACGACCGTCTTGTTCTCGTGCACCAGAATGCGGTCCTCGATATGCCATTTCACCGCACGCGCCAGCACGACACGCTCGATCGTCCGGCCGATCCGCTTCAGCTCGCTGACATCATCACGGTGGCTGACCCGCTGAACGTCCTGCTCGATGATCGGTCCCCCATCCAGTTCCTCCGTCACGTAGTGCGCGGTCGCCCCGATGATCTTCACCCCGCGCTGATAGGCTTGGGCATACGGTTTACCGCCGACGAAGGCCGGCAGGAACGAATGGTGGATGTTGATGATCCGGTTGCGGTAATGCTCGATAAAGAACGGTGAAACGATCTGCATATACCGGGCGAGGATGATCACGTCGATGTCACCGCCCACGACTTCAAGCTGGCGCTGCTCCGCTTCCTTCTTCGTATCCGCCGTCACCGGAATGTGATGGTACGGAATGCCAAACGATTCCACATATTCCTTCATATCCGGATGGTTGCTGACCACCATGGCGATTTCGGCATCCAGGTCGCCGGCCTGCCACTGCCACAGCAGCTCGACCAGACAATGGTCTTCCTTGGATACGAAAATGGCCAGCTTCTTCTTACGGCTGACGTTCTGCATTTTCCAATCCATCCGGAAGGTCGATGCCACTTCGCTGAATTGGCTTTCCAGCTCCGGCAGCCTCTTCTCCAGCTCCGGCAGGTCGAATTCAACGCGCATAAAGAACATGCCGCCTTCAGGATCCATCGTATATTGGTCCGATTGGACGATATTCGCGCCATGTTGATGCAGAAAATGCGATACCGCCGCCACGATCCCCGGTCCATCCGGACATGAAATCAGCATTCTTGCGCGGTTGGCGTGCGCACTTCCCGTGTTGTTTTCTTTTTTGACGTGCAATTCCATGTGTAAATCCATTCCTCTCTCTCGTGTTCTCTCTCTTGAACCGTATGGCCCCTCTGTGATTCCATTCGGCTTACGCCAAAATCCCTTTACCCGCAAACCAGGCGGTCAGGCGCAGATTGATCTGCTCCTCGCTGAGCTCAGGGAACAGTCCCGCTTCGATAATCATGTCGTACAGGCGCTCCATCGGCTCGCGCGGATCGGCCTTCTTCGCCTTGGCGTCGGTTTTCAGCACATTCCACACGTCCAGCACATATTGGCGTGGATCGACTTCCTGTTTGCCAAAGAAAGAATGCAGCTGTTCAACCTGGCCAAGGAACTCAGAGCCGAAGCGTTCGCCGACATTGCCGCGAAGCAGCGCAATCTCCACCTCGTACATCGGCCGCTGCGTCTTCGCATCCTTGCCGATCCACGGCGTTTCCAGAATGAACGGGAGCCCTTGCAGCTTCTCGTGGTGGACAACGCGGTTGATGGCGTCAAAGCCGATCCAGCCGGATCCGATGGGCGTATGACGGTCTTTGGCGGCGCCGCGCGGATTTTTGCTGTCATTGATATGAACAACGCCGATCCGGTTCAGACCGATGATCCGGTCGAACTCTTCCAGCACGCCATCAAGGTCGTCCACGATATCATAACCGGCGTCATGAATGTGGCAGGTGTCCATGCAGATCGTCAGGCGTTCGTTGTGCTTCACCTTGTCGATCATGCGGGCGATTTCGTCGAACGTGCGTCCCATCTCCGTGCCTTTGCCGGCCATCGTCTCCAGCGCGATATGAACCTCCGTCTCGTTGGTTCCGTCGAGCACTTCATTCAAGCCGTCGGCGATGCGCTGAATGCCGTATTCGGCATCCATGTCGGTGTAGGCGCCGGGATGCAGCACGATGTTTTTGACCCCGATAGCATGGGTCCGGCGGATTTCCTCCTGCAAAAAGTTTACGGCGAGCTCAAACGTATTCGACTTATAAGAGCCGAGGTTAATAATGTAGGGCGCGTGAACGACGATTTCGTCGATGCCGCTCTCCTTCATTTGGGCTTTGCCTTCTTCGATGTACATCGATTCAATGGGCTTACGCCGCGTATTCTGCGGTGCGCCCGTATATATCATAAACGAACTCGATCCATAGGTGTCCGCTTCTTTGGTTGCAGTTAACAGGCCCTTGTCCGAAAAGGACACGTGAGAACCAATTTTGAGCATGGTTTATCCCCCTTAAACGAATTATCCCTTATTTTATCGTGGATAATGAAATAAATCTATAAATGCGTTATAATTCTAAAGAATGGAATATAACTGCGATAAACGATTTATAGAGGTGAAAATATGCATAGTTCACTGGGCACAAAGTTGCTGACTGCAACGGCGCCGTCCAACACGTTTATGAATTCCATATTTGTGTGGGCCATCATTTTGCTTGTGTGCATGGTGATCGGCGGATATTTTATGATCCGCAAATTTCTGAAGGTGCTGCCGAAGAATGACGGCAAGTCCAAGCTGGACTGGCAGAATTACTGGGTCGAAACCAGCCGGCATCTGTGGACGGACGAATCCAAGGCGTTTTTGGACAAACTGGTGAAGCCGGTACCGGGTCCCTTCCGGGATATCGCCAAGCATTCGATTGCAGCCGAAATCGGAAAAATTGCGGTGGAGAGCGGAGCCAAGGAAGTGACGCAGGATCACTGCATCCAAGGATATATCAAAGCAACGCCAAAACGGGATAATAAATTCCTGGTGGCCTTTTTGAACAAGAACCAAATTGACTATACGCCTTACAAGCATCTGATGGACAAATAATCCGCAGCTGGGACCGGGTTTTCAGGACCTTTTCCGAAGACCCGGGAACGGGAAATAGAATAGCGCTTTATAGAAGGAACACCCCCGTGCAGGAGTGCTCACATTGAAGAAATGGGTTCATTTCGACAGTCTGATCTCTGCCGGGGGTTATTTATATACATATCATAAAATGAAATCAACTTCGGAGGAGAGGATCGGATGAGAGTCGCCATTTGCGGAGGTACCGGCTTTATCGGCAGCGCGCTATCAGAGCATTTGCTCAAGAACGGACACGAGGTGACTGTGGTCACCCGCAAGCTTCTGCCCGATCATAAACGCGACCCTAGGCTGGTGTTGTATACGTGGGATGAGATTGCGAGCCATCCCGAATTGATGGAGGGCATCGATGCGCTGGTCAACTTGGCCGGTTCTTCATTAAGCCAGCGGTGGACCGCCAAGGCAAAGGAAAGCATCATCCGCTCCCGCCTCACTACCGTGGCTGCCGTCACCAAGCTCGTGGAGGAGCTGCACAGCAAGCCCGGGGTCGTCATTCAGGCCTCAGCTATTGCCGTCTACGGCACCTCATGGACCGACACCTTTGACGAGAACAGTCCGAAACGGGTCATGGATTTTCCTTCGGATGTCGTCAGCCGGTGGGAAGACGCTGCCGACAGCATCCGGGGCGTACGGCTCGTCAAGCTGCGCATCGGTGTCGTGCTTGGAAATCAGGGCGGAGCCTTCCCGATCATGCGCCTCCCCTACAGGCTGGCGGTCGGCGGCAAAATCGGCAGCGGCCGGCAGTGGCTGTCCTGGATTCATCTGGAAGACATCGTCCGGCTGATCGAGTTTTGCATGACGCATCCGGAGGCCGAGGGTCCGGTAAACGCCACGGCACCTGAGCCGGTTACTAATGATCAATTCGGGCAAGCCGTTGGCCGTGCGTATCATCGGCCTCATTGGTTTCCGGTACCCGCCGTGATGATGAAGGCCGTTCTTGGCGAACAATCCTTAATCATCTTGGAAGGCCAGCGCATTCTTCCGGCCAAGGCGCTCGAGCTGGGCTTTAAATTCCGGTATCCCCGCCTTCAGGAGGCTCTGAACGACCTTGCCAACGAGCAGGGATAAACGTTCTACGAGGGATCTCAGGATACCTTGAACGTATAGACTCCACTGATGATGGTGAAGGTGTCCCCATCTTTCAGCGGATACTCCTTGTAGGGCACCATAGGCTCTCCATGCAGCTTGGTTCCGTTGCGGGAGCCCAGATCCTTGATCAGGTATCCGCCGTCCTTGCCTCTGGCCAGCTCGACATGCGCACGTGAGGTGCCTGTTGAGACTTCTACATACTGGGCAACCTCTTCCGACCTTCCGATCACGAAGTGCGGCAGCGTCAGCTCGATCCGTTCGGAGGGGCGCCCCTCCCCTTCGCGAATCAAATAATAGCCGGGACTGCCGGAGCGTCGGCTTTTCCCTCCAGCAGCACCATCCACAGGCGCAGATAGAAGTACAGTCGCATTACTTCGTCCGGTACCGGACATAGCCTGTCCTTCCTTCAAACGGAAATCGTGTCCGGCGCTTCCATCCGATCCAGCATGCTCGTTGGCCGCACATTCAACCCCGGGTGCATGGATAGCCTCAGCCTCAAGGTGGCTCCACAGACGCTGCCGGATGTCCGAATAATGTTCCCGGTCGGCCGAAGTTTCCCGACCTCCCCGACCTTCCCGATTTTCCCGATTTTCCCGACCAACCCGACCTTCCTGTCCGATCCCAACCCCGCTCCCCAGCCCGAGCCCCTTTTTGTTAGAGCCCACCGCCGAGTAGCTGGGTCCGCTTGTCTCGCTCGTCCTCTGCCCTCCTCCCCTCAGCTCAATACCTGTTGATGCTGCAAGTAAATCCTGCGAAAACTTCCACTTCCAATCCGGTTCCGCATCCTCTGTTCCGTGATCGTCATCATCGCGATCCTTTCGTCTGCTGCCTTTGCCGAACCAGCCGGTCAGCTGCTCCACCTGAAAACGTGGGATTCTCTTCCGTGAAGCCGCACGGCGATCATCGTCGATTTCACCCGATCCGAAATCCGGGATTTCTCCCTCCATCGTTTGCTGCGCAGAACGGCCCAGTTTTAGCTTTCCAGACCAGCTAAGCCAAGCCGCCACACCAAGCAGAATCGTCAATAAGATACTGATCAGCAGCGAGCTTGTCGTGGGTTTCGGCATATAAATCATCCGCCAGATGACGGCGGCACATAATAGACAGCCCAAAGCAATATAGATCTTTCCACCAGACTTTCCGTTTGCTTCCCTCTCATCGTTTGAGTCTAAGACATCGTCACGGTCCGGATTCCGGTTCCAATGGTCAAACGCTTCCTGAAGCCCGCCCACTCCCGGAAAGGAGTCCCTTTCGGGACTCTGTCGGTCTGCCTGCCGCATCGGCATGGACCGCAGCCGATCCCCTTCGGCTGCCCGTGCATTTGTTCTTGCCGCCTGAAAAGGAACCCCGCTGCCCGCTGCAGAATCTTCTGCTTCTCTTATTCCTTTTCCCGAAACACGACTGCCACCTGGCAACCCTTGTCTGTCAGCCTGCTGAATATGATCCTGATACCCTTCTAACGGCTGGCCGCCTCCCGGATGGTCAGCATATCCATGTCCATCATCCTCCTCGGCGGTTAACAGTTCGAGCAGGAGCTTTTTAAAGCCGGAGACCGAAAAGTCCTCGCCTCCGGTGAATTGAAGCAGTCTTTGAACACCGTTTCCCTTTAGCTCCTGGACCGTGGCCATCAGCCGCGTGACTAATTCCTTCAATCGGATTCGCAGCGGCTTATCCTGAAACGGCTCCTCTAGTGGAACATATGTAAAATAAAGCGTTCCCGAGTGCAGGGATCCGTCAACGAAGATGTAATCCTCATCCAGCACATACTTATCCGGCTGCAGCATGTAAGACTTGCTCTCTTCCAGCGTCCCGGCCACCTGGCACAAAAGCCCGTAATAATCCGGCATGCTGAGCCTCTCTCCCCTCAGCACATGGGACAGCATCTTCTTGCCTGTAATGTCATACTGGAGTGTTACCCGGAGATCCATCTCCTTCAGGCGCAGCGGAAGAAATCTGGCAATCCGGGAGGCCGAAATCATAGATAACTCTATATTGTTTAATTCATCGGGACGGTACCCTTCAGCAGGGCCAATGACCATAAAGGTTCCGTCATGTTGAATAAAGTCACGCATCAGCGACTCCAAACCGGTGTTCACCTCCAAAAACCATCTCTAGAAACTTATCACTTCGTAAACTCGAGAATCACAAATACATGCACACGCATACAAAGCCAGGCAGCACGGCAAGCATAAACGGAAAATGAAGCTGCTCTTTCCGATTTCCCCTCAAGCTGGTCAGACTCCTTAATACAATAAATCCGGACAGGCTTCCGGCGGCTTGGCGCAGTCGCTTCATTGCGTCCCTCCTCCACAAGGAGATCAACAGCCCGATAATTCCCGCAAAGATGACCGAATAAACCACGCACTGAACCGCAAACAGAGCGCCCATCCAGGCACCGATCCCGGCAAACAGCTTCACATCTCCGGCTCCGACCGCGCCCATCCAGTACATGACGAGCAGCACCAGGAATCCGGCAGCCATCCCTTTCCCTGCAAACGCGAGCCCGGACCAGCCGGCCCAAATTCCGTGGAAGGTTATCCCCGCGATAATTGCGCTGAAATTTAGCTTATTCGGGATCTTCATCGTCCGGATATCGGTCACAAAAGCAGCGGCAATCAGCACTGCACATCCATATATGGCTGGATTCACGGTACAACCGCCTCCTTTCCCCTTCTTTATGTAGTTGAACTAAACGAACTGTTACCGTAATTACGGTAAGGTATCGGACACATGAGGTTAAGCAGGCCAAAAAGAGGTTTTTCACGACCCAAACGAGGCAAGTACAACAATTGAGGTAAAACCACACCATTTGAGGTATGAGCTATCCCTTTACGACGGTAAACATAACCTCCAGCCGCTGGCCGTCCGAAGTCGTAATGACGAAGGGCCAGGTTCCGGGTGTCGTGTTAGGTCCGACCCACCATTCCCACTCGATGGTTCCATCCGCGTCCGCCTGCTTTTCCCCCAAGTATTTGGCGGTGCTTTGACCGCTTTTATAAAACACGGATAAATTTGCCGATCCGTTTGGAGCGATCTTGGCGCGCACCTTGGCTTTTTTGCCGACATACGCAGGATCGGGTTTGGATAAAATGCTGATGGATGTGCGTCCATCAACATCCCCTTCACCCTCTCCTGAGCCTTCTTCATCGGTGGCGCCGATCCACAGGCGTTCCTGTGCTTTAGCCTGAATCACGACTTTTCTATTGATAAAAGGGACCTTTATCGGCAGCTCGTAGCTCACTTCAATCCCAAAATACGGATCCGTCCTGTTCTTGAGGTCAGGGATTTGAATATTGGAAACATGAATTCGCTCGTAACTTAGAAAATGGCTTTGCATTTGTGGCTTCAATATCGGTTTGACCACCGGATCGAGCACCGCCTCTGCCGTCTGATTTTTTAAATCCTGGAGCGGGGCTTCGGCACGCCCCACTGCCTCATTCGTCCATTCCTTCAGGGGAGACGGAAGAGCCCCCGTATATTGGGAAGCCCAATCGCTTAGCGACAGCTCGGGAACCGACCAGCTCCCGGAGTCACGCTCCTTGGATTCGTCTCCCGTCCCTGCGGATGCTTCCGGCTGGATGGCCAAAGCCACCGGATATATGTGGGAAGATACCAGCTTGACGGTATCCGAAACGGTGCTCTGCAGCGCCGTAGAAATGAGTGTCATCTGAACGATATAAATCAGAAAAATGACGAAGAACAAAAAGACGGGCAGCACCAATGAGGCTTCCAGGACGATGCTGCCCAGCTCCCGCTTCTCCCGCTTCGGAAACGCCTTGGCAAAAGCAGAAGCTCTCCCCCAATTCATGCGGTGAAGCCGATCAATAAGCAAAATCCGCTTTTTTCGTAACATAGTAACGGTTTCCTTCCACGTTATCCGGACTGCCTCCGGCATAACCCGCCATTTGGATCACGCCGGGCAGAAACCACAGCCTCATTCCGATCCGGACTTCTCCTGACGCATACGTGGCGCGTTCTGCGGGATTAATTCCCGTATTCAGACGAATCAGCGCCAGCATTCTGGACATTTTCTTCTCATTGTCGCTGTGGATCAGCAGGAACAATCTCAAGTAGTCGCGGTATGTCATTTGAATCTTGACGTAACTGGACAGCTCTACGGATCCTTCCCTGCAGAGCTTCACCATGTCGGCCATGGCCATCTCTACTCCGTACAGCAGCGCTGCAGCTAGAACGAGCAGCGGGTTTCCCAGTTTGCTGTTCTTCACGAGCCCCTCCATGGTCCGAACCGCCAGCCGTGCCGCAAAAATTTCGGCATAGGCCGCTGACACATTACCCACCGGGTTATGGAAGCCGTACACGATATACTCCAGCTCTTGATGGCTTACGCTCATCTCATCGGCAACCGCATCCCCAAGCCGGCTTCCCGGGCTTGCCGCCGCATCTTTCAGCAGTCCAAGATCAAAATGGGTAAAATACAGCGCTGCATATTCGTTCTGGAACAGTTCATCCTTGATGCCCGACATCATCCCCGCCATGGATCCATACACCGAATCCGTCTGCTTCATGGCCGATTTGCCCGCATCATAGGGGTCATGGTCAAGATCGGTCCCCTTGTACTCGCTGCCTGCGTCTTCCTTATTAAAGGTCAAGCTATCGTCGTAATACTGCTGAAGCTCCTGGTATTCCTCATTGTGCTGCTTCACTTTCTGGTCCAGCTTATTAATGCTTTCCAAAATGCCCGCCGCTTCGGACAGCTTGGCCTTGCTCTGCTTTTCTTTTTCTTTCCTTTCCTTATCGGATCCCCGATGCTCCTGCAGCTGACCCGCCACCCGGTCGAGCTTATTCCCGCTGCCTGACACGGCGTAATCATGGACATAACGGTCAGCGGCGCTTACTCCCCGGATCACCTCATTTTTCATGCGCCCACTGCTTCCCTGAACTCCGGAAGACTCGGCAAGGGAAGATAAAAGGGTGGATAACTGGTTGTTAAAGGCACTATAATCCTGTTTTTGGGTCTGAATTACATCATTCAGTTCCTGAAGCAGACTATCGGACAGCAGCAGTTGGTCTATGCCGTCCCGGATGCCATGAATCGCCGCTGGATCGCTTCCGGATGCTTCCGGTGCCGCCCCCGGGATTATGGCGCTCCCGACCTGATCGTAGCCTTCGGTCCCGCCGCGGTTTCCGGCTTCTGCAATCACTTCCTTCATCTTATCGTTGCTGCTCCGGGCCTCCTCCCAGTACTCCAGGGCATTCTGGAGTTCCTTCGCATGACTCTTGGCCGCCGAGGACTGGATGCCCTGCAGGCGGGAAATGACCTTTCCTGAGCTGCGGTTATACTCACGTATTTCCGAGCTGTACTGTTCCTTTTCGTCTTCGCCACGGTTTGCATCCTGATTGACCTTGTCTACGTAGTCCTCATATTGTGCGGCGATGTCGGCCGCGGTGACCACTTCCGAAGAACCGAGCGATTGGTCCGGAATCGCCCCTCCGGCAGGCTTCATGATCAAATCCGGTGCCTCCTTCAGGCTTTGACCGGCCTTTCTCTGGGCCGCCAGCATCTGATCTAGGGCCTCCTCGCGCTTGTCATACAGCTTCTGCAGCTTGCCCAGGACATCCACCGTATCCGAGGCTTCCTTCATGGATTCGGACAGCGGCTTGAACCTGCTGACGAGTTCCAGGGAAAAGTCGATGGGCGCTTTATACTTCATCTCCTCGCTGACTTCCCTATTAAAAATGTCATACTCCCCCAGCATCCGTTCCATCTTGAGCGACGAGGTGTCCAGCTGAAGCGGAAGCAGATCAAACCGATCGCTGCGGTCTCCCTTATCCATCGTGCTGTTAAGCACGCCTGCCATAATCTGATCGCCGCTCGTGCTGCCGTGTGCAAAAAGTCCATACCTTTCCTGCAGTTCAGGGTCGTACGACGACATGACCGACCGGACCGCCGCACGGACCAACCGCTCGCTCTGCGCCTTCATCGCCGCAATCCGGGCGTAGTCGATAAATAATGCGACAAACGCAAAAATCATGGCCAAAACCCCAATAAGAAAGATGGATACCGATCCACTTTCCGAGCGTCTCTTACCGAACAACCGCCAATCCTCCTCTCCGGGTCCTAAGGCTGGCTTCCGGAAGTTTGAAGCTGCTGCAGCACCCCAGCCGCGCTGCCTCGATCCATCCCTTCACCAGCATCATTCTTCTTGAACTTCGAGCCGTAGTATCTCATCAGATGGATGCTGCGGATGAATTCGACCGGATCCACGACCAATGAACTCCCGGAGGTTCGAAGCTCGCTCCCTCCGTCCAGCATGGCATCGAGCGGCCGAAGGGAGATCATTTGGTTCAAGCTGGAAGTTACTTTCCGCTGCAGCAGAGCATTTTTATAGGTCATATCCCCCTGCATGCCCGCCGGAATCGCCGAGCCGGTTTTGCTCAGCTTGATCGCCGTCAGCGCCCCTTGCGTGGAAGAGGTACTTGGAACAGGTACCGTCTGTGAGTTTTCGGCTCCTGCCCAGCCAAACAACGCACCAAGCCATTGATCGTCTGTCATTCGCCAATACAGCGAATCATACTGGTTGACCGGCACTGAGCCGTCAAGCGCTTCTTTATGGCTGTTATCCCAGCTGTAGGCCGTGCGCTCCGCGGCTGCGGACGCCGCTTGATGCAGCATGCTCTGCTGATACATATACAGGGACAGAAACAGCAGAATCATCGTCGTGAACAGAACGACCGGCATGACGAGGGAGGCTTCCAGCGTAAAGCTTCCCTCGCATTCTTTTAACCTAGCTCGTAAATTCTTCACTTTTTTTGTTGACGTTAGCCAGCAGTTTGTTGATAAGCTCCATAATTTGCTTCTTAAACAGAAGCGCGATAATGAGGATCACGACGATAATCAGCAGCATTTCGAGCGTTCCGATTCCCTCCTCGTCCTTCCATAATTTCTTGCCGCTTCGTCTTATCATTGTCAGCATTTATACCCCTCCTACATGTTCATCATCATAAAAGCCGGTGTGCCCACCAGCACAATCACGATCATAAAAATGACCATCATTGGAAAAACGAGCTTTGACGATGCTTGCTCTCCTCGTGTCCGGGTAATGGCCTTGCGCTTCTCCCATAATCCCCGGGACAAGTCGTTCAGCGCCATGGCAAAGTCGCTGCCCCCTCGCCGCAAATTGAGCAGCACGGCTGTCGTAAACGCGGATACCTCCTGCACGGCACAGCGTTTGCTAAAATTTTCAAACGACTGCTGAAAGGAATATCCGCCTTCCAGATCATCGATCATCCGGATTAGTTCCTTATAAAGCGGATGATCCCTTTGGGCTTCCTTCTGACGTGCGCATCGCGTGATGGCCTTCTGCACCGTCTCGCCGGCTCCGACAAGCAGTACGATCTTGTTCAGCAGCTCAGCCAGCTCGATCGTAATATCCTGGTCCCGCTTATCGACCTTCGTGTGCAGGTCCTTAATGATCGCGGCCGGCAGAAGGATGGCCAGCAGCCCTCCAATAATAAGCCCCGTATTCCCCCCGGCGGCAAGCGTCAGCAGGCAGCCCAGCATCAGCATCAGCCAGCTGTAACACAGCATCTCTCCGGCATACAGGAGCGTCATCTCCACGCTGTGCCGCTGCCCGTAAATCTTCTGGATCGAGCGCTGAAGCCTGAAGAAGAAGAGCGGAAAACGAGCAGTCAGCTTGTACCGATCGATGATGTACAGCATGGGCCGCATCACCGCTCTCAGCCGAATCCCTTCCATCGCCAATGTCATCAACCGCTTATATTTGTCGCCGCAGCGCTGGTTCTGCACCACCCAACCCCCCGCCAGCAGAGCCAGCATCACGGCAGCCAATAATTTCATGACTTCACCCCGTTCACACCTTGATATTCATCATTTTCATAATCCATAGCAGGCAGCCGCCCAGCCCCGCCAATGCACCTGTCGAAATCACGATGCCCATCCCGCTGTACAGCGGCTGCATATAGTCTCCGGCCGTAAAATTCATAAACATCAGCATCAGGATAGGCGCAGCCAACAAGGCTCTGGATTCAAACTTTTTCTGGGCGATCATGACCGAGATCTCCTGTTTGATATCCAGCTTCTCGCCGATCACCGTTGAGGTGTGCCGCACAACCTCGACAAGGTCTCCGCCCGTGCGCTTACACGTCGTGAACACATCCGCAAAATTCGTAATATCCTCCATTGCGGCACGGCGGCTGAAGTCATTCAGCGCATCCTCGACCGGTTCGCCGTATTCCATTCTTGCGCAGATAATGCCCAGCTCGGTAATCAGGTCATTCTCCGCATCGGGGTCGAGCATCCGAAGGTCCTGAATAGCCTCCCTAAATCCGTTCTCCACCGATTTGCCCGCAGACAGGGAGGAAGACAGCGAATACAGCGCCTGCTTAAAGTGAAGATTCATCGCGGTCCTCCGGCGCTCCAGAAGATGAGCCCTCCAAAACCGCGGAACGATCCATCCGCCGGATGCCATGATCATAGCTATGAGCCATTGGTGATAGAACAAATACCCGATTCCGAAGCATAACAAGCCCCCAATAGCAATGCATGCCGTACGCTGGAGCCCGTTCAGCTCATAAGTCTGGTAATCCGGAAGCTTCTTCCCTATACCCTCTGGAGGCCGAGATCCGTCCATGCCTTGCCTCCTGAGCGCCCTGCCTGGCTTCTTAGGAGGAGCGTCCTCCCGCCGGTTACCGTTGCTCCCTGTTCCCTGCTGTTCGTGTAACATCGCTTCACCTCCTTGGTGACAGTACCCAACTGATTTATTAAGGCCTTTTCATTTGATGCTGAATCAAGCAGCCCACGATTCCAATCTCTTCATATTTGGATTAAAAATGTCCGCTTCACTTCTTAGCGGCGACGATTCCCGCAGCCTGAAGCTTTGCGACATGAATCAATCCGTTTCCCGTCGGCTCCAGCTCCCCTTCAACCTTTCCATCCTTCTCCCCCGTCTCCCGAAAACGGAACAGCGGATTAAGGACCACCTCGCCGTTCTCCAGCCCGGCCACCTCGCTGATTTCAGTGACCTTCCGCGTGCGGTTGCGCATCCTGGACAGATGGACAAAAATATCGATCGCCGAGCTGATCTGCTGGCGGACGACAGGCACAGGCAGATCCGCTCCGCTCAGCACCATCGTCTCCAGCCGGCTGATCATATCGCGCGTGTTGTTCGCATGGCCGGTCGATAAGCTTCCATCATGGCCGGTGTTCATCGCCTGCAGCATATCGAGCGCCTCGCTCCCCCGGACCTCGCCGACCACGATCCGATTGGGACGCATCCGAAGGGAGGAGCGGATCAGATCCCGGATGGCGATTTCCCCTCTCCCCTCCGTGTTGGCGTTACGGGTCTCCAGAGCGACCAGATTGGGGACCGTGACAATCTGAAGCTCAGCCGAATCTTCAATCGTGATCACCCGTTCGTCCGGCGGGATGAATTGTGACAGTGCATTGAGGAACGTCGTTTTGCCTGAGCCCGTCCCGCCGCTGATAAAGATGTTGTATTTCCCCACCACCAGCTGCTGCAGAAACTCAGCCGCCTCCGGACTCAGCGCTCTCCGGACGATCAAGTCCTGCATCGTCATCGGCGATTCGGGGAACTTCCGGATCGTCATCGTCGGCCCCTTCAGCGCAACCGGCGGCAGGACGATGTTGACCCGCGAGCCGTCCTTCAGCCTGGCGTCCACGATCGGCGAAGACTCGTTGACGACGCGGTTCACGCCGGCAACGATCGACTGGATAATGTCTTCAAGCCTCGACCTCGATTCGAACTTCAGCGGCAGCCGGGATACCACGCCGTCCTGCTCGATAAAAATATCCTCGTGGCTGTTGATCATAATTTCGGTAATCGCAGGATTGTCCACTAAAGGCTGCAAAATGTCGAGCCCGCGGAACGAATCGAAGATCCGCCGGATCAGGCTGCGCTTCTCCTGCGCGGTCAGCTCGCGAAGCTCAGGTCTCCTGAACACCGTCCGCTCGATATACTGCATCAGCTCCCGGTTGCCAAGCGCAGAAGTCACGTCCAGTCCGGACCGGATTTCTTGACGAAGCTCGCGGAACAACTCTTCATCCATATCCCCTCACCCCTGAACCACTGACGAATGAGTCCCCCAAGAGGGACTTGCACAGCTTGAGGATATCCCGCTGGTAGATCGGCGAGCTGAGCAGCAGCTCTTCGTTGCTGTTCTGCTTCCAGGAAGGGATATACGGCAGAACGCCGTCCACCTCCGGAATGCACGCGGGCAGCGGATTGGCCAGCTGCCCGGTGAACCGGTTGACCACGTACCGACTCTTTCCCGCAAGCTCGGCGAACAGCTCCGGCTGGCTCCGCTCCATAAACGCAAACCACTGGCCGTTTTTGTACAGATTGGTGATATCGTCCAGCATCAGCCAGACCAGGTGGCGGCATCCTTCCAGGACGGCGGCCAGGCGTTCGTTCGTCCCGGAATCTGTGTCGGCGATCACCACGTCGTACCGGCCGCTTGCCGCGATGCTCTGCAGCAGCTTCCGTGTATCGGCTTTCCCCAATTGAACCAGCTCTTTCAAATTGGTGACGGGTTTGAACCAATCCGCACGAATTCCCGGATGATGGACGGTGTACGGCTCCGGAGATACCATCGTCTGCACACGCTTCTCCTCCTGGGCCGCTTTCAACTCGTACAGCATCCCGGGCAGCCCCTCGGCACTCTCCGCACCGCCCCCCTGTCTGGGAAAAATTCCGCTGCTGTTCACGGTTTCAAGGTTCAAATAAAATACCGACAGGCCGGCCGCCCCCAGCTGTTTGGCCATATTAACGGCGGCGGTCGTCTTCCCACTCCCGCCTACAATGGAGACGAAGCCGATCGTCACGGCCTCTCCGTCCGCCACCGGCAGCGTACGCCGCTGACCTTCCCTCCGGCATAAGCCGAGGATAGAAGCCATCAACTCTGGAAGGGGCTGATATTTGGGGAGCACCGGTCCTTGTATAGAGGCTGCCTCCCCATGTCCGAGCAAAACCCAGTTCGGTATATCGCCGTTCTTCCCGGCAAGCCAGGGGTCCAGGAAAGCGGCCTCCCCAACGACGGCGTCGGGCAGCTCCTCGCCGTCCATATACTTCATAAAAGCGTCCAATTTAGTGAATCCGGATATGTGCAGCTTGTCCCCAAACTCGCTGCTGTGAACATAGTGCAGGATACCCTCCAGATACTGCGCCTCCTTGACCGCAAGCGTAATTCGGTATGGTACCATCACGAATGATCCCTCCTCGTTTCAGACAGCAAAAAAGCACCGTCCAACAACCCGCCTGGCGGGTGTTAAACGGTGCTTCCGTTATTGGTAAGTATTTACTTAATTTAGAATTTATCACATCCGGACCGGAAACACAATACACTTTGACATGAAAAAATCGATCCGGTAACGGTTCATTTTTCACAGAAAACGGTTCCTAATCTCTGGCGTGGGCAGCAGGCAGGCTTCCTCCTTGCCAAACCAGCGGTACCGGTTGCGCGCGACCCAGCGATAGATCACGTTCCGGAGCGGCGCAGGCACAGCGATGAAAGCATACAGAAGCGGCCAAGGCTGCTTTAAACGCCGCACAATCCGCAAAGCCGCAGCAGATTCCGTATAATAGCGTCCGTTATCAATCAGAACGACGGTATTTAGGGTTCCGACTGGCAAGCCGCCCTCCCGGAGCAGCTTCTCTCCGATCTCGGACTGGAGAGAGGCAAAATGGAATATTCCTGCCGGATCCCGTTGGAGAATGAACTTGGTCACCCCCTGGCATAAATGACAGACGCCGTCAATCAGAACAATGGCATTTGGCTTACCTGCGCTTCCTTGCTGCATGGTCATCGGCGAGCCCTCCCTTACCTCCAGTATCTTCCTTATTGCCTCGTAAATCAAGCCACCTCATAACTCCCCGAAAATAGAAAAAAGCACGGGATTCATAATCCCGCACCTGTATCTCCTGGATGATATTAATGGGCAAGCGCCTTATCAATCCATTGGTTCTCAACGATTTGCTGTTCCAGCTCGCCTGTAAAGCTCTCCATGCACTTGCAAATAAAGTCTTTGCGGCATACAGGACAAGGAGTTTTCTGCAATCGGCTGATGTTAGTCATTTTCCATTCCGGAAAACGGTTATAGAACGCACGGCACTCTGTTCCGTCAGCCAGGTTGATAATGAATTCGTACAATCCGCTTTTTTCATTGCTGCTGGCTTCTCTGACGTTCGTAATGATCGGTCTGTAAGACATATGCATCACCCGTTTATTTAGTTTTCTTGCCTCGGACAAATAGTACGTAACAAGTACTTAGACATATTAAATGAATTTTATATATCATGTCAACAAAGAAGGGTATGTAATTCATGTATTTGGCCCCAATATGTCTCTACAGTACCGATCTCTTTTGCTTCCCTTCAATATAAAGGATGCCTAACTCCCAAAGAAAATATCCAGAATCGTGCCAAGCTGATCTTTCTTTTTCCCTTCCAAAATATCGGGATTAAGCACCTCGACATTCCCGCAATGCTTGCAAGAAGCAAATAAATAATGGATATGCTGGATATCAAACATCTTGCTGAGGCCGGCTCCCGTCATGGAAACCTCACGGATGTCGCAGATCCGCCCCTTGCACTTAACGCATACAAAACGATCCTCAATGATGTCCTTAATGCTCAAGCTGATCTCCCCTTTCCTTTGGTGCCTAACTATTTTACGCCAGGGCGGTGGAAATCGTTCCAGGGATATAGTTATGCCGTAAAAGGATACGACAAAAAGCCGGAAGCAGCCGCCACCGCGTGGTGAGCCCCCGGCTTTTGTTACGATGATAAAGTTCAGTGGAACTGAATCATTCCATCATCGCACGGAAAACCTCCGCGAAACGCGGCCAGTTTTCTATGAAGGTACGTCGATAGACGTTCGGATACATCCTGGCGTAATTTAAATAACGTTCAGCTCGACATCGATATTCCCCCGCGTGGCTTTGGAATACGGGCAGAATTCATGCGCCTTTTTCGCAAGCTCTTCCGCTTGTTCGCGTTCGATTCCGGGCAGCTTGATATCGAGACGGGCCGCAAGGCGGAAACCGCCGTCGCTCTCGTCTTTGCCGATCATGACGTTGGAAGTGACTTCCACATCATTCAGCTTCACGCCGGCCTGGCGGGCCACATTGGCCAGTGCGCTTTCGTAGCAGGCACCGTACCCGGCTGCAAACAGCTGCTCGGGGTTGGTTCCATTGCCGCCGGCTCCGCCTAATTCTTTGGGCATACTGAGTTCATGCTTCAGGACACCATCGGAGGATGCGACCGAACCCTCCCGGCCGCCATGGACCGTTGCCGTTGCCGTATATAGAGCTTTCATCTTCATCGACTCCTTTTCCTGAAATTTGACCCTACCCTCATTAATTAAAGCGATCCTTCCAAATTGAAACGGGATCCTTCGGGTAATGGCTATTCAGAAGAGGTGTGCATTCCATTCTTGTGTGTCCCAAAAATAATTGTACAACCACACAAAAGTTTCCCTAGACAAACAAATTTGTATGAGTACAATGAATAGTAGAACATTTATTACATTACAATAATTTTAATAAGGTGTGATGCATATGAAAGACACCGAAATTATACATCCTTCCAAGTCCAATACGTGGGAGAAACCGAAGGAACGAACTTCGCTGTCTGACGTAAACCAATCTATGAAGGTCCCGGTGAACGCCTCGACTTTTCGCAAATTTCTGGCCTTTGTCGGCCCCGGATATCTGGTTGCTGTAGGCTATATGGACCCCGGAAACTGGGCGACGGACATCGCCGGGGGATCCCGGTTCGGGTATTCCCTGCTGGCCGTGATCCTGCTGTCGAACCTGATGGCCGTCCTGCTCCAGTCGCTGTGCAGCAAGCTCGGCATCGTTACAGGCCACGACCTGGCGCAGGCGTGCCGCAGCCATTACAGCAAGCCGGTCAGCATCGGTCTGTGGGTGCTGTGTGAACTGGCCATCGCAGCCTGCGATCTGGCCGAGGTCATCGGTTCGGCGATCGCCCTGAAGCTGCTGTTCGGGATCCCGATCCTGTACGGCGTGCTGATCACCGCCCTCGACGTCCTGCTTGTGCTGCTGCTGCAGCACAAGGGCTTTCGGGCGATCGAGACGCTCGTCATCGTGCTGATCGTGACGATCGGACTGTGCTTCGGGATCGATCTGTGGCTCTCCAAACCGGATGCCGCCAGCATCTTCACCGGATTCATCCCGACAGCCGATCTGGTGACCGATCATCAGAAGCTCTATATCGCCATCGGCATCCTTGGCGCGACCGTTATGCCGCATAACCTGTACCTTCACTCATCGATCGTGCAGACCCGGCAGTACGAAAACACCGACAAGGGCAAACGGGAAGCCATCAAATTTTCCGTGTGGGATTCGACGATCGCGCTGACGCTTGCCCTGTTCATCAACGCGGCGATCCTGATCGTCTCGGCGGCGACATTCCACAAGGCGGGGATGACTACCGTCGCCGACATCAGCGATGCGTACCATCTGCTGACGCCGCTGCTCGGAACGACGCTCGGAAGCATTTTGTTCGCCGTCGCCCTGCTGGCATCGGGCCAGAACTCGACGCTGACCGGCACGCTCGCCGGACAGATCGTCATGGAGGGCTTCCTGAACCTGCGGCTGCCGTCCTGGCTGCGCCGGCTGATCACCCGGATGATCGCCATCATCCCGGCGGTCATCGTAACGGCCATCTACGGCGAGAGCGGCACCGAGGATCTGCTCATTCTGAGCCAGGTCATCCTGTCCCTCCAGCTGCCGTTTGCGGTGGTTCCGCTGGTCAAGTTTACTAGCGACAAGAAACTTATGGGCAAATTCGTCAATCCGGTTTGGGTCAAAATATTGGCCTGGGTCGTGGCGGCATTTATCATTGTCCTGAACGTGTACCTTCTGGTTCAGACCATTTTCGGTTAATAGCACCGGACACAAAATAAAAGCCCCGTATCTCATGGATTCCATGGATACGGGGCTTTTTAAAATATCAGGACTTGCCAAGCTCGCTCAGGGCCAGGTTCAGCTTCAGCACATTGACCCGCTTCTCGCCGAATACGCCGAGGTCCCGGCCCTCTGTGTTCCGCTCAACGAGACGGTCCAGCTCATCGGCCGAAACGCCGCGCAGTTTGCTGATCCGCGGTACCTGAGCTTTCGCTGATTCGGGTGTAATATGGGGATCCAGCCCGGAGCCCGAGTTGGTGATCAGGTCCACCGGAAGCTCGCTGACCGGCACATCAGGGTTGTTCTTTTGCCAATCCGCGATCGAGGCTTGAACCCGCTTCAGCAGCTCGGGATTGGACGGGGCATAGTTGTTCGATCCCGAACCCTCTGCCTTGTAATCAATGCTGGAAACCCGCCCCTGGAAGAAGGAAGGGTCCGTAAAGGATTGGCCAATCAGCTCGGAACCCACGACCTTTCCCGTGCTGTCCTTTAGCATGCTGCCGCTCGCCTGGCTTGGGAAAATCAGCTGGGCCAGTCCGGTGCTCACCAGCGGATACGCAATCCCGCATAGGACGATCAGCACCAGACTCGTGCGCAGTGCGACACCCCACAAGGAACCGTTCCACTTTTCTTCGCCGACCGCCGTCGTCACCGTCGTTTTCATATCGTATCATCCCTTTTTCATAATCTATCGCTTATCCATTTCTTTAGTTCGTTCTATTTAAATCCACAAATGAACCACCAGATCAATCAGCTTGATGCCGATAAAAGGCGCAATCACGCCGCCAAGACCAAAGATCAGCAGGTTGCGGCTGAGCAGGCGCGACGAGCTTATCGGCTTGTAGGCCACCCCTTTCATCGCCAGCGGGATGAGCAGCGGGATAATGACCGCATTGAAAATCAGGGCGCTTAAGATCGCCGAAAGCGGCGAGCCGAGCTTCATGACGTTCAGCACGTTCATTTCCGGGATGGCGGCCATGAACATGGCGGGAATGATGGCAAAATATTTGGCCACGTCATTCGCGATGCTGAACGTGGTAAGCGCGCCGCGGGTCATCAGCAGCTGCTTGCCGATGGCCACGACCTCGATGATTTTCGTCGGATCGGAATCGAGGTCGACCATGTTGGCCGCTTCCTTCGCGGCCGCCGTGCCGCTGTTCATCGCGAGCCCGACGTCGGCCTGGGCCAGCGCCGGCGCGTCGTTCGTACCGTCGCCGGTCATGGCGACCAGCTTCCCTTCGGCCTGCTCGCGGCGGATGACCGCGATTTTGTCCTCCGGCTTGCTCTCGGCGATAAAGTCATCGACGCCCGCCTCCCGGGCGATCGTAGCCGCGGTCAGCGGGTTGTCGCCGGTACACATGATCGTCTTGATCCCCATCTGCCGGAGCTGGTCAAAGCGTTCCTTCATGCCGGGTTTGACCGTATCCTTCAGGTGAATCAACCCGTAAATACGGCTGTCCACAGCGACAGCCAGCGGCGTACCGCCTTCCGACGCGATTTTATCGGATTCCATATCCAGATCCGCCGGAATACTTCCGCCTTGGGCCTGCACCCAGCGCTTCACCGCGTCCACCGCTCCTTTCCGGACATGCCGCCCATCCGTGAGGTCGATGCCGCTCATCCGCGTCTCCGCCTTGAACTCGATAAACTCTCCGGCAGCCGCCTCCGGATGAACCTCCATCGACTGCTTCTTCACCAGTTCCAGCACGGAGCGGCCTTCCGGCGTCTCGTCTTTAACCGAGCTGACGGCCGCCCAATAGGCGGTTTCTTCGTAATCCGCGTCCCCCACCGGAATGAACTGGCTCGCCATCCGGTTACCGAAGGTAATCGTACCCGTTTTATCCAAAATGATCGTGTTGATGTCGCCGGATGCCTCGACGGCTTTCCCCGACATGGCCAGCACGTTGAACTGCGTAACCCGGTCCATGCCCGCGATGCCGATGGCGGACAGCAGCCCGCCGATCGTCGTCGGAATGAGGCATACGAGCAGGGAGATCAGCACCGGGATATCCAGCGAAATGCCGAAATACTTGGCAATTGGCGCCAACGTGACGACCACAATCAGAAATATCAAAGTCAGTGTTGTAAGCAGCGTGTTAAGCGCAATTTCATTAGGTGTTTTCTGGCGCGCCGCCCCTTCGACCAGGGATATCATCCGGTCCAGGAACGATTCGCCCGGATCGCTTTTGATCATCACCTTGATCTCGTCGCTGACGACGCGGGTTCCCCCGGTGACCGAGCTGAAATCGCCGCCGGCTTCTTTGATCACCGGTGCCGATTCGCCGGTAATCGCCGATTCGTCCACCGATGCAAGGCCTTCGATGACTTCCCCGTCACCCGGGATCATCTCTCCCTGGGAGACGATGACGACATCGCCTTTGCGCAGCTCGGCCGAACTGACGACCTTGATCTCGCCGCCCACCATTTTGTTCGCCGTCGTGTCTTTTTTGCTCTTCTTGAGCGTATCGGCCTGGGCCTTGCCCCGGCCTTCCGCCAGCGCCTCCGCGAAATTCGCGAACAGGACGGTGAAGAGCAATATCAGAAACACGGTCAGATTAAACCCTATCCGTCCCTCGGTATGAAAATAAGAGGGAAAAAGAACCATCAGCAGCACCACGAAGGTGCCGACCTCCACAACGAACATGACCGGATTTTTCATCATTACGGCCGGGTTCAGTTTCATAAAGCTGTCTTTCAGCGCCTGTTTGGCAATGCCGCCAGACAGCATGCTTTTGCGTTGTCCGCTCATGACTTGCTCCACCTCTTTAGTTAAGTGTTAAAAATTCGGCGACCGGCCCCAAAACGAGGACCGGAAGGAACGTCAGCGCTCCGATCAGCAGCACGGTTCCAGTCAAAATGCCGGCGAACAGCTTGTTGTCCGTCCGGAAGGTGCCCTGGGTCTCGGCAACCTTCTGCTTCACCGCCAGCGAACCTGCAACGGCGAGCAGCGCGATAATCGAAATATATCGGCCGAGGAGCATCACCAGACCGGTGCTGACGTTCCAGAATACGGTATTGTCTGCCAATCCCTCGAACCCGGAGCCGTTATTCGCCGCCGAGGAGGTGAACTCATAGAGCGACTGGCTCAAGCTGTGATACGAAGGGTTGGAGAAGGCGTCGGTACCCAGGTGCGTCATAAACGAAATCGCCGTCGGCGCAAGAATAATGAAGGGATGCATCAGAATCGCCACCGCGATCAGCTTCATCTCCCGGGCTTCGATCTTCCGGCCCAGAAATTCCGGCGTCCGGCCAACCATCAGGCCGCAGATAAATACGCCGAGGATTGCATACATGATCATATTGACGAAACCGACCCCCTTGCCGCCGAACACGACGTTCAGCATCATTTCGGCCAAGGGCGCAAGTCCTCCCAGCGGCGTCAGCGTATCATGCATGTTGTTGACCGACCCCGTCGTTGCGGCGGTGGTGACGGTTGTGAACAACGCGGACTGCGCGATGCCAAAGCGCACCTCCTTGCCTTCCATGCTGCCGGCCGAGCTGTTGATTCCCAATTGGTTGATCAGCGGGTTGCCGGCTTTTTCCGAGAAATACGTCAGGCACAGGAACGCTACGAACAGCGTCATCATGACGCTGAAAATCATCCAGCCCTGCTTCTTGTTCCGGGCGAACCGTCCGAACGTGTAAGGCAGTGACGCCGAAATCGTCCACATGCTGAGAATTTCGATTACGTTGGTCAGCGGGCTTGGGTTCTCGAACGGATGGGCCGAGTTGACACCGAAGAAGCCTCCCCCGTTCGTTCCGAGGTGCTTGATCGATTCCAGCGAGGCTACAGGACCCAGCGGAATCTGCTGCACGCCGCCTCCCAGCGTTTGCACGGCCCGCATCGGCTCCAGCGTCTGCGGCACTTTGAGCCCGACCAGCACCAGGGTTACGATGAGGGCAAGCGGCACGAACAGGCGGACATGCGCCTTGATAAAATCCTCGAAGAAGTTCCCGAGTCCTTCACCCCTGCGGGTGATGCCGCGCATAAAAGCAATCGCGATAGCCAGGCCCGAGGCTGCCGAGGTAAACATCATCATCGTGATGACGATCATTTGGCCAAAATAAGACATGCCGCTCTCTCCGCTGTAATGCTGGAGGTTCGTGTTCGTCATAAAGCTGATGACCGTGTTGAAGGACAGGCTCGCCTCCATATTGCCGATGCCGTTCGGGTTGCCCGGAAGGGCGCCCATCGTTCGCAGCAATATATAGCTGATCGCTACCAGAAAGATATTGGTTGCGATCATGCTGAGCGCGTACTTTTTCCAATTCATGCTGCCCCGCTGCTTCAGCCCGATGATCCGGTATAAAACTCTTTCCACGCCGCCGAAAATCCGGTCCGTCCGGTTCGGTTCATTGGAGAATATATGATATACGTAAGTGCCTACCGGCTTCACGAGCAGCAGGAGCACGAAAATGACGATACAAATTTGCAAAATATCCAAGGCTGGCTTCCCCCTCTTACGAGCATGTTCTGCTTTGGCCCCTTGAGGCTTACAGATTTAAAATACCGGTCAAAATTTTTCCGGATGGATCAAGGCGTAAACCAAATAGATAAAGACAAGCACGGCGAATGCCCCAACGACAATCATTGGTCTTTGCCCCCTTCTTCCACCACTCGGCCGCACCAATGAAGAAATAACAAGAACACGCCAAAGGTGGCAGCGAGCGCAAGTATCATATATACATCCATCATCGTTTCCGGTCTCTCCTTTGCATGGTTAGAATCATCTTTATTTCAGTAAAAATCCGACTTCGCCGTTTAAGGTATAAATGATGTGATCTGCACCAAGCCCCCGGTAAATGCCGGGTGAGCTGCCCTTCTGCGTAATGACATATACCGGTTCCGACGTCCAGGGACGGCAGATTTGCAAATAGCGGCAGGTCAGGTTGAGGCTGCTTTCAAACAGGAAGATTTTGCCAACCTCTATTTCGGGCACCACCCAATCCTCCGCGTGATTCGTATTCAGCCGGATGATCTGCTGCACCCCCATTTTTCTCAAGAGGCGTTCCTCCCGGGCACTGTTGGTCAGAACGGCAAAGGGCCTCTTCCAATACATCAGCAGCTTGATAAAATTGCGTCCCGCCTCGTTCGGCGCGGTCACGATGACGACGTTGTCCATTTCAAAGGCTCCTCCTGTGCGGCAGCCGCGAATACGCAAAAGAAGCCGCAGGGAAAGAAGGACCTTTCCCGCGGCTTCTTGAATGTGGACGAATATGAAGGATCGTCCTATATTCAAAATGCGCACGACAAGTGCTGCCTCTCCCGTTACGCTGACGAGGTTAGCTGTCGGATTCGGGCGTGAGAGTCGCCCTACCTTCCGATACTTACCGTACCGGAAAGATTCACCCCGGCGGCTTCCATTCCAGGCGGCCGCTGTGGTTCCCCCGCTCCCGGCCGTTTCCGGCCGAAATTAAGCGTTATTGATAAGTGTATGTGATTGTGATGAATGCTCTCTTTTGTTCCAGTAAGCTAAAAAAGGGTAAAAAAAACACAGAGGCCAGCTGATCCCCCTGTGATCCGAAAGTTTATTCGGGTCGCAAGTTTCATCATTCCTCTCTCAAACGACGCTTACGAGGTTAGCTGACGGATTCGAGCGGTGAGAGTCGCTCTACCCGGCCGGATCCATGGCATCCGTAGCCGGGATTCACCCCTGCGGCTGGCAGCAGACCCCCGACTCTCACACCGGTTCGCTGCTCCATGGCACGCGTTTGGTTCCCCCGATTTCCGCGCTTTTTTTGCGGAAACTCAGCGATTAGTAATGGAAACTGTATTGAATACGCTCTGAATCATACACCCGCTCCTTCCAAGCTGTAAAGGCAGTCTAAAAATCATGAACCGCGAATTTTGGAACATTCAGGACCTTATTAGCGCTTACATTTTGGCTTTTTGACTTCTACCTCTTCCATGCTCCCGATTTGGCGCATTTATGGAATCCAGGTCATTCGGGGACACTGGCTCGCAGGAATATCCGCATTGACATTACAGTTCAATCGTTTAAAATTAAATTGTGTGCTTGGTAAATGCTTCGGCTGGATGATGATTCATAGCAGCACAAAAGGAGGAGGATGGCAGTGAGCGTCTATGATTTTCAAGTGAACACGCTGCACGGCAAAGAGGTATCGTTAAAGGAATATGAAGGTGACGTGCTGCTGATCGTGAACACGGCCAGCAAATGCGGATTTACGCCGCAGTTTCGCGGGCTGCAGGAGCTGTACGACGAGTTCCGCGACCATCATTTTCAAATTCTCGGTTTTCCGAGCAACCAGTTTGCCAATCAGGAGCCCGGTACCAGCGAGGAGATCGGCGAATTCTGCCAGATGAATTACGGGGTCACGTTCCCGATGTTTGAGAAGATCGACGTCAAGGGCAGCAACGCCCACCCACTGTTTCAATACCTTACCCGGGAAGCGCCGGGCGTGCTCGGATCGAAAGCGGTCAAGTGGAACTTTACCAAGTTCCTGGTCGATTCCAAGGGCAGGGTCATCAAGCGTTACGCGCCCAAAACGACACCGGACAAAATCGAAAACGACATCCGCAAGCTGCTTGCATCCGGAAAAAGCGAATAGGCAAATCAGCCCCACAAAATTACGCTGCTTGCTGCGATCCAAATTCACTTGCTTTGCGGGACCCCAAAATATACGAAAATGCAATAAGCAAAAAAAAGCTTCCCTGGATTTCTCCAAGGAAGCTTCTTTCTGTGTGCATAGATGCGGTAGAGAGGACTCGAACCTCCACGGGCGTACGCCCACTACCCCCTCAAGATAGCGTGTCTGCCATTCCACCACTACCGCATAACCAAAGTTCATTTAGCGAACTTTTTTATTGTACACAAAATCATCCGAATTGTAAAGGGAAATGCATCAGAACACTAATCATGTAATATTATATAACACATCAAACAACAAAAATAGTGATTAAGTCGCCCCAACATTGACAAACCACAATATTTATGTAATATTAACTTACAAATAATAGTGATCGATGATTTCACTTCGCAATTCATGTAATATTTATTACCACAACAAAATGGAGGTGACCGCGTTGAACGACAAAAGCACCAAACTGCTCGATTACGTGCAAACGCTGGATAATGACTTGTCGGTCGGAGGCTTCAGCCATGTGTTCGACCTCCAAACCCGAATTGCAGAAGGGCGCATCCAGAGCCAGGAAGAGCTGGAAGGGTTCATCCTTCATCCGATGATGAATCGTTTGGTCCGCCAAGACGGCGCGGCCATTCTGGCGATTTACGCAGCTGCCGACCAACGGGATATCCGTCAGATCGCCCGGATTGACCGGTACATCCTCGGAAGAATCGCTGCACATGAAAATGATGAAGGGGTGCGCCAACGTGGCAGAAGACTTTTGAAACTGGCCCAGGCCCTGTACCCCTGGCTCAATCTGAAGGCTCTTGACGAACTCGCGCAGAAAGAACTGTCTCCCGTCTGCCTGGCCACGGCGCATGCCTATGTCAACTATCAGCTCGGGTCCAGCCGCGACCACACCGTTTATGGCTATATGCAATCTGCGGTCTGCACATGCATCCAGCTCGCTGCCCGCTCGCTAAGCATTCCGCCTCACGACGCCAAAGCGTTGGCCGGCAAATGGACGGCTGAAATGGAGCACGCATGGACAGCGGAGAAAGACTCCCTGCCCACAGACCTTTTCAATATCCAGGAGAACGACTCCCATATCGCCTCGTGATCTCTTTAACAACACCACAAAGGCACTCCGCTCTGCCCTGCCGCAGCGAAGTGCCTTTTCTGTTCCCATGTATGTACTTGACCTTCATCTTACTGATCGCGGGACTGGTTCTTCCGGTATTCCACAAACTTGATGTACTCCTTGATAAACTCCTTCTCGTGATCGGAGAGCGGCATTTCGTTTAACTGCCTTCCGTTTTCCCACAAATAAGGATCCTGTTGCTCTTTCACCATATACGGCCCCGGTTCCTTGCCCAGAATCAGCCAATCAAGGCTGACGCCGAAAAAGCTCGAAATTTCGATCAATTTATTGGTGCTCGGGGTGGACTTCCCCCTTTTCCAATCTCCGAAATTCCCCGTGCTGATATTAAGCTGCTCGCAAAACGACTTTTTGGTCATCCCCTTCTGCTTAATCAATGCCTCAATACGTCCGTAAATGGATTGCATAAAAAACCGCCTTCCAGTCATGTCGCAAAAAACGACGCATTTAAGTAATTTTATGCTTGCAATATGACGCAAAAACGTGTATAGTATTCTTTATATTAGGAATTTCCATACCTATGGCTCTTATTGTATCATTAGTCCCTTTTCTAATCCAACCGCCCTGCAATCATTCACTTCATATCTGACATTACCTTTCCAACGCGATTCGGGCCCGCTTATGACCAATACCAAGACAGGGAGCGACCGCTTTTGCACACACTCGACATTTCTTATCATGAATTGATCCATGCCATGAGGCAATGTATTGCCGTCGTGGATGCCGGAGGAGTTATCATTTCAGTGAACCACGCCTGGATTCAAAGCGCATATGACGAAGGCGTCCCCCAATCCTTTAACTGGGTTGGTATTAATTTTATGCAAATCGCCGACGCCCTTTCGGGAGAAGACGAACAAGACCTGGACAGACTCCAGGCGGTTTTGCAGGGTATTTCTACATACTACAGGAACGAATTCCGGTCGAGCTGCATCCAGCCCTCCCGCTGGTTTCAAATCGAGGCTTTCCCGCTCCGGAACGGCGCCAGGGAGGAACCCCGGGGAATGATCGTCTGCCTGTCGGATATCAGCCGAAGCAAGCAGCTCGAGAACGACTTGATGACCGCCTTATCCCAGATCCGCACCCTACGCGGATTGCTGCCCATCTGCGCTGTCTGCAAACGAATTCGCGATGACGATGACTTGTGGAATTCCATCGAGAGTTTTTTGCAAAAGCATGCCCACACCGAATTCACGCACGATATTTGCCCGGACTGCATACGGCGGCTGTATCCCAAGTACTCGTCCATATTGGACACGCCTACTCACCAGTAGCTGCACCACCTCCATTCTCTTCCCCAATCAAACACTTCTTCAAAATCATCGTCAACGCGCCGCATTTTTTTTCGTTGACGTTCTTTGTTCATATCCATATAATTGTTATGACAATTATATTTTGAAGGAGTGTTTTCCCTGACCCGCTTCTCATCTTCGTCCCAAACGATCGGTTTCCGATACGGAAATATGTCCCGCAGAATGTCTTCTATTTTTGCAGGCCTGCTTAAACCTTACGGCATCACACCCGAGCAATGGTCCGTACTGTACCAGGTTCACCTCCAGGAAGGGATTAACCAGAAGGAACTCGCGCTTCGTTCCGGCAAAGACCAGCCCTCCATCACCCGCATTCTCGATGTGCTGGACAAGAAAGAACTGATTCAGCGCAAGCCGGATCCGGCCGACCGCCGGGCTTATTTAATCTACGCCACGCCAGCCGTGCAGGAGCTGATGAAAGAAACGATCCCGATGGAGCTGAAGCTTAATGACGAGCTGATCGCCGGCATTACGGACGAGCAATTGGAGTCACTGAACCGCATCATGGATCAAATCAATAAAAATATAGACCGAATTTTAATGGAGTAGGAGTCACCTATGAACGACACCCGAGAGAAACTGTGGACACGTGAGTTTATTATGCTTACGTTGTGCAACCTGCTGTTATTTTTAAATTTGCAAATGATCGTATCCCCTCTGTCCGGCTATGTAAAAGAACATTTTCACGCCAGCGCCTTCATGGTCAGCATGTTTACGACCCTGTTCTCGTTGGCTGCGATCGCGGCGCGCCTGTATTCCGCCAAGGCTTTGGAGAGAGGCATCCGTAATCAAATCTTATATATCGGCCTTGCCTTAGCGCTGCTCGCCACCTTCGGTTACCTGTGGAGCGGCACGATGGCGCTGCTGCTGCTGATGCGGATCGTGTTCGGGGTGGGCTTCGGCATGGGCAGCACGACGCTGCCTACGATGGCATCCGGTATCATACCGGTCCGCAGACTGGGCGAGGGAATGGGCTATTTCGGACTATCGACAAGCATCGCCCTTTCGCTTGGACCTGTCATCGGGACGGCGCTTCTGGAGAACAAAGGGTTCGATACGCTGGTATATGCTACACTAATCGTTATTGCCCTGATCTTCCCGCTGGTCATTCCGCTGACCAAAAAGGTAAAGCCGGCCGCCCCGGCCATTCCGAAAGAATTTACGGCGGTTCCCCAGAAGCAGGGCTTTCCAAAAGCGCTCCTTCTGCCCAGCCTGATGAACCTGCTGATGTCCATTACCTATGGCGGACTGCTCAGTTTTATTAATTTGTTCGGAAAAGAGGCCAGCCTCGCGAACGCATCGCTGTTCTTTCTGTTCAATGCGGTCGCCGTCGTGCTGATTCGGCCCATCTCGGGCAAAATCTACGACCGCAAGGGACATATCGCCCTGCTCATTCCGTCGGCGGTGCTGCTCATTGGAGGGCTATGGCTGCTGTCTTATGCCCATACCACCGGATTTTTAGCCCTGGCCGCCTTGTGCTACGGCCTCGGATTCGGCACGGTTCAGCCGACCCTTCAATCCTGGATGCTGCAGCAGGTTCCTCCGCAAAAGCAGGGACTCGCCAACAGTATGTATTTCAACTCGCTGGACCTTGGCATCGCCGTTGGAGCCATGATTTTGGGCCAGATCGCCCAATACTCGACTTACGGGGCAATGTACCGTTACGCATCCTTATTCCTTGTCCTGTTCATCATGGTATACGCGTTCTATCTTGCCAAACGGGCCAAGAACAACAACATGCCAAACCGCGATACCGAAACGTCCACAACCGTATAAAGCCCCTTGGGCTTGATCGATTCAGCACCTTTCTGCACCTGGCAGAAGGGTGCTTTTTATTTCTTTTACAATCACAGCCATATGCCCCCGGCCCCACACATCACCTACTCCCTGTAGTTGCCCTGGGTTCCTCTAGAGCCTCCCCCAATGCATCATTGAACATTACTACATAATTAAATGTCATATTTTATAACTTAAAGTGTTAAATATACTTTCAAATCTATCAATCAAGGAGTAAAATAGTCATATTATCTACCATAAGCCATAGTTCTATTCCAATTCCGGGGGAGAGATTACGATGAACATGCCGGCCGCATCCACTGCCTTCGAGACGTTTATGCCCGTTCAGCCGGGCTTTGCCAAGCATTTTACCGATTACACAGAGCATTGCGACTTATTACCAGACACTCCGCTGCCTGTTCTGTTCTACCAATTCTCGGTCCCATATGGCCACTCTGGACGCTGCCCCGTGCTGCCCGGGGGACATGTCGATATGTTGTTCCCGGTCGGAGGCTCCCCTGCCGATCCCTTGCTTCTCGGCAGCGTTCTTTGCCGCCGGGAGGTGCCGTTTCGTCCAGGCACGTTATACTTCGGTGTCCGGCTGCTTCCCGTCCCCCTCGCTCCTGCTTTTAAAATTCCGCTAAAAGAATTGGCGGACCGATCCACGCCGCTGGATCGCGCCTTATTCATTCCAGCCGCCGCCATACAGCAAATCCAGCAGGAAGACGCCTCTTTCCATCGCAGAATATCCAGCTTCCACAGCGGCTTCCGTAAGCCGCTTCATTCCGGGTCATGCACTGCCGCTTCTGTACCATCGCACTTTTATCAGGCCATCCGGCTTATTTTTCAGTCCTGCGGCAATATCAGCATAACCGAGCTCTCTACAGCTATGAACTGTTCAACACGGAGTTTTCGCTCCCTGTTCGAGGCGTATATAGGCCTCTCTCCCAAGCTGTTCTGCCAAATCATCCGGTATCAATCGGCCGTGGGCAGACTGCTGCATCCGTCGCGGGCGGCTTTTAACGACATTATTTCAGAGTACGGCTATTACGACCAGGCCCACTTTATTCACGAGTTCAAAAAATTCAGCAGCGAATGCCCAACCCGCTGGATGGTGCAGCTCCTGCGGAAATCATAATCTAGTTATTATTGCGTAAACTTTCCTGACACGACTTCCGTTTTATACAATTCATGTCAACTCTTCTTCAATATAATAGACTTCAATGACGGAGTGAAGGCATTCGTTTATCCCCAGTTTCTGCGGGTTCGTCCTCCATCCTGCGAAGTTTCTCCCGCGGAAATTTCAAACGATGCCTTCCTTCCGCCACAAAGTCAGAATACATAACGCTGTATTGGAGGAGAACGACTTGAAGAGTTTTAAGAGCAATCTATTCACGGTTTTAATCGTTTCAGCTTTATCACTGACCCCGACGCTGGCCTTTGCCTCACCAGCCGCTTCCACAGCAGCTCTAAACGGTGAGACGGCCGATGCAATGTCCCAGAGCTGGATGCCCAAATCTCTGACCTCCCTTACCGCCAGCAGCAAACCGATTACCGCCGCAGAGTTTGCCGAAGCAATGAAGCTCGCTGCCGAAGAAGCCGGGACGACGGTAAGCCCATCCGGTTCCAATATTAGCGGTGCATTGACACGCGAAAAGGCCGCCGCACTGCTGGATTCCGTCATCCATGTCCCTTACGCCGCTTTCGCAGGCTACCAAGACATTGCCGGAGGCAGCCCTTACAGCAAAGCCATCGCCAATGTCTATACCGCCGGCCTCATGCAGGGCAGCTCCTCCCAAACTTTCGGATACGGCAAGCCGCTGACGCACCGGGAAGCCGCCACGATCATCTACCGCCTGTATCAATATTTGCAGCCATTCAAGCTGACGGAAGCGACCATTGCAGAGATGCAAAAGGCGATGGAAACCGGCCGCCTGACCTCAGAGGAACTTGTCCAGCAGTATTTGGACCGGATCGCAAAGTACGATGACCAGGGCCCGAAGCTGAACAGCATCATTACCTTGAACGATAAGGCGCTGGAAACGGCGAAGCAGCTGGACGCCGAGCGCGCAGCCAAAGGGGAACGCAGCCCGCTGCACGGGATTCCGGTGATCGTCAAAGACAACTACAACACGTCCGACATGCCGACCTCTTCTGGGAATATCGGACTAAAGGATGTCATCCCTCCGGAGGATGCCACACAAGTCAAGGAGCTGCGCGATGCCGGGGCAATCATTATCGGCAAAGCTAACCTGCATGAGTTCGCTTTTGGCTATACAACCGTCAGCTCATTGGGCGGGCAGACGCTGAACCCTTATGACCCGACCCGCGTGCCCGGCGGATCCAGCGGCGGAACCGCAGCCGCGGTAGCCGCGAATCTGGCCGCCGTAGGCATGGGTACCGACACCGGCGGATCGATCCGGATTCCTTCCTCGTTCAACAGCCTGGTCGGCATTCGTCCGACGGTCGGCTTGTCGAGCCGCTACGGCATCGCTCCGCTTGCCCTGACGCAGGATACCGGCGGCCCGATCGCCCGTACCGTGGAAGACGCCGCATTCATATTGAACGCGACGACTGGCTATGACCCGAAGGACATCGTCACCGCGAAGAGCGTCGGCTTCGTGCCGAAGGATTATACGGATTATCTCGATAAGGACGGCCTCAAAGGAGCACGGATCGGCATCGTCCGCGAAGTATTCGGAGACGACGCCCAGGTCAACGCAGTCGTGTCCCAGGCTATCGAAGAGATGAAAGCGGCCGGGGCGACGTTGGTGGACAACGTCAAAATTCCGAACTTCGATCTTATCAACAAATATGGAAGCCTAAGCGCCTGGGAGTTCAAGTTCCAATTCAACGACTACTTGAAGTCCCTCGGCGACGCTACACCTTACAAGTCTTTGGACGAGCTGATCGCTTCAGGCAAATACGACCCGTCAATTGAAAAGGCCCTGATCGACCGCAACAACCGTGAATCGCTGGATGCCCAGGAGTACAAGGACATCGTCCTGTTCCGCACCAAATACGTACAGGAAGCGGTCCTCAAAATGATGGCGGACAACCATCTGGATGCCCTTATCTTCCCGACCTCCTCCAAAACAGCCGTGAAAATCGGCCAGGAGCAGGTGGCGGGCGACGCCTTCAAACTAAGCTCCTTCACCGGCTGGCCGACGGTCACCGTACCGGCTGGCTTCACCAGCGACCATCTGCCGGTCGGCATCGATTTCTTCGGCAGAGCCTTCAGCGAGCCGGAGCTGATCAAGCTGGCGTACAGCTTTGAGCAGCACACTCACCACCGCGTGGCACCGCAGACGACGCCTTAAGGACACCCAAGAAAATCATCTATCCGGCGTACCTTCTAAAAATCACTTTCAAAAAAGCGCACCCCCGGCTGCCTGTCCGGGCGGACACCCCAATCAGGTCCGACCCTTTCAGCGTGCCGCAAGGTGCGCTTTTTCCTTTTTCCATATCAGCTTCCTACCACGGCCACTCCCGGCCCAGCCAGTCCCTCATGACCAGCCGGTCCTCCTCCTGAATCCCTGGTCCTTCATAGCGGTCCCGCAGAAAATAGGCCACCGCCATGCGCGCCGCATCATCGGCATCCAGGTCACCTTCGGTATTCAGCTCACCCGACATATAGGATCTGACCCAGCCCGGATGGTACAAGCGAAAAGTAAAGCCTTCGGGACGGAGTTCGTCAAACAGGCATTGAACACCCCGGTTCAGCGCAGTTTTGGACATACAGTACCCGTACCAGTTATCGCGAAAGCTGCGGTTGATACTCCCCGCTTCCGAGGACACGAAGCACATGCGCTTTCCGGACCCCGCTCTCAGCAGCGGCACAAACGCCTGCGCCATCCGCATGGGTCCAACCGCGTTAACATTGTAAATTCGCAGCAGTTCCTCCTCGACCTGCTCTTCATGAATCGTTCTGGGGTAACACGTGGCGATCCCCGCATTATTGATCAGCACATCCACCCGATCAGTCTTGCTCCCAACCGCCCGGCTGGCCGCCTGAACGCTCTCATCGCTGGCTACGTCCAGCGGAATGACATACAGCCGCTCCGGCTCTTTCTGTCTAAGCTCCGTCAGTTCCGGCCAATCCGCCAGGTAACTCCCGGCAAAAACGTCCCAGCCCAGCTCCAGCAGCCTTTTTGTTATGCCAAGTCCCAACCCCCGGTCCGCGCCTGTAACAACGGCAACTCTGCTCCTGCTCATCCGTAAGCACCTCCTTTTTTAAAGCCCGTTATAAAGGAATCTCCTGTCCCCGCCAATCCAGCATAACGACCCGCTCTTCATCTTCCCTGGCCCCGGTAAAATAAGCAGCCGCCGCTTCAGCCGGAGCCCCCGTTTCAAGCTCAGATCCAGGCTCAAATAGCCGGAACGTGAAGCCCTTGCCGCTCAGATCCCCATGCAGCATGGTGTACGCCATATGCAGCGCAGCTTTGGACATCGCATATCCTGTCCCTGCCCCCGAAAGGCCAAGCCCCAAACTGCCCTGGACATCGGACAGCAGCGCGATTCTTCGCAGCCCGTTATCCATAAGAGGCAGGCACGCCTCGATGACACGAATCGGACCTAGCGTATTCGCCTGGTAATCTTCCAATACGAGATCCGCCGACATATTGGCAATTCCGGCCGCCTCCCTCCCCTGGCTGGATGCCGTTCCGCAAATGAGCAGATCCACCCGGCTGGTATGCTCCTGAATCCGCCGGACTGCCCGCCGCACCGATTCTCTGGACCTTGTATCCATCGTGAAGATATGTATTTTATCCGTATCCAAGGCGTCATGAAATTCCTCTTTGGGAACGGGACTGCACCCCATGACGCGCCATCCCTTTTTGGCAAATTCCTGAACTAGTGCGCATTCCCACGGACGGTGAACTTCCGTAATCAAAACAACCTGGTCCATGATTCATTCTCCTTTCGGTGCTGATGCGGTCCACGTCAATGCTTGCCGCAGCAGCTGCTGGTAGCCCGGATGCAGCCAAACCGCCAAATTGTGGCCGGGTGTCAGCACGCAAACCCTTCCCTCGCCTTCCGTTCGGGTCCATCCGCCCGTCTGCTCCCCATATTCCGACCGGGTCACCATAAATATAATCACGTCACTCTGGTCAGTCATATCCATGAAATAGTGCTCGTCTTGCATCGTGAAGGCTTGGACTCCCCGGGTAATCTCCGTTTCTTGTACAGGCTCGACCGTGACCGGACACTGCTCCGGATGGTGATGAAAGACTCCTCCGACCAGCCCGCGCACGTCCTGTATGTCCCGGTAACCTACCGTACCGGAGTGCAGAACGAGCAGACCGCCACCCCCGCTGACGTAACGCTGCAGCAGACCACCGGTTTGGGCTGTGAGCCACGGTTGCTCTTTTACCGCGGAGACCCGATTGGATTTCGCCAAGATCAGCAAGTCATATTCCGTAAGCAACCTTTCCAGCGAGTCCTGCCATTCGGCATCGGTTTCCAAAATGTAGTGAAAATTGAACCCGCCTGACCGAAGCGGCTCCAAGCCACCCTTCACTACATCGGCCGGATGCCATTGATCGTCGCATAATACGAGTATGTTCACGATGCTCCCCTCCCTTGACAGCGTTTGCAAAGTATATTAATCCTAGTATTCCAGAAACCCGTTTGCCACGCAACCCGGTTCCAGGTCCGATCATGCAAAATGCGGATATAACAAAAAAATCCTTGCTCATTCGCAAGGATTGTCATTAGTCAAATTATGGTGCGGTAGAGAGGACTCGAACCTCCACGGGCGTACGCCCACTACCCCCTCAAGATAGCGTGTCTGCCATTCCACCACTACCGCACGTTTAAAGGGAACTGCTATTTAAAAAAACTGGTGAGCCATGAAGGACTCGAACCTTCGACACCCTGATTAAAAGTCAGGTGCTCTACCAACTGAGCTAATGGCTCTCGATGATCCACAACCTGTGCGCCCATAAGCATAGATGGTACAGATATCGGAATTCTTATTAACCTGCAAGCAATGAAAGTGGTGACCCGTATGGGATACTCTCACTTCGTTCGAGACTGCGAAGCTGATCCTAACGATGCAGCGCTTCGACGAACCCGCCTTGGGTTCTCATCCCCTGTTGCAAGCAATGAAAGTGGTGACCCGTATGGGATTCGAACCCATGTTACCTCCGTGAAAGGGAGGTGTCTTAACCCCTTGACCAACGGGCCATATCGTAACATCACTTTCTTGACGACAAGAATGAGTATAGCATAGAACAAAAAAGGTTGGCAAGCCCTTTTTGTAATATTTTTAAAAAAAGTGTCGCTGCCACTTCTCTCCTATTCTTGGGCATAAAATCATCCCTTATTTGGCATCCTATACACGTCAATGACATCAACACACGACAAGGAGACAAAATCAATGGCTAAACCAGACGACCGTTCTGATAACGCGGAAAAGATCAAAACCGCCATTATCAACACGCAGGACAACATTAACGAAACCAACGATTATTTGGCCGAACACGCCGAGGAAATTTCCGGTCAGGAAGTACACAACCTTCAGCACAAAAACGCCAAGCGCGAAAGAGCGATTGAAGGCATGCGGGAAGAGTACGAAGACGAAAAATAAAGCTTTGAGGATTCGCCCAAACAGCCCCCTGTCCAATGATGGATGGGGGTTGTTTTGTTGCTCCGACGAACCCTCCCCTGAGGGTCCTCATCCCTTTAAACCAAAAAGCCCCCAGCCGCAAAGGCGGTGGGAGCTTTCTTACGATGTATTACAAAACGGAGAGAGAGGGATACTCTCACTTCGTTCGAGACTGCGATGCCGATCCTCCCGAAGCTTATGCTCCGACGAACCCTCCCCCGAGGGTCCTCATCCCTTTTACACCAAAAAGCCCCCAGCCGCAAAGGCGGTGGGAGCTTTCTTACGAAGTATTCCAAAACGGAGAGAGAGGGATTCGAACCCTCGCACCGCTTACGCAGTCTAACCCCTTAGCAGAGGGTCCCCTTATAGCCACTTGGGTATCTCTCCAAGAAACTGGCTCCCCGAACAGGACTCGAACCTGTGACAACTCGATTAACAGTCGAGTGCTCTACCAACTGAGCTATCAGGGAACGTTGTTATATGGTAACACCAAATAATTTATCATGATTTTGTAGCGGAGTCAAGCTTGTTCAAACGAAGATTTCCAGCGCATTTCCCGCACCGGTAACGGCGGGGATCGACCTTGCGTTTGCGCAGGTACACCATCCCGCACTGGCGGCACACCAGCTGGTACCGGTAAGGCTGAACCTTACGCTCGCGCGCCGAAGGCAGCGACTGGCAGTATCGGCTTCCCCCGACCTGCTGCAGCAGCATTTTAAAATCCGGATCCCGGTGTTTGTAGCCCCTTCCCGTCAGGTGCAAATGGTAATGGCACAGCTCATGCTTGATGATCTTTTCTACTTCCTCCCGCCCGTTCGCTTCGAGCTGATGGGGATTGATTTCGATATGATGGCTTTTCATAAAATAGCGCCCGCCCGTTGTGGATAATCTCCGGTTGAACGTGGCCCGGTGCCTGAAAGGCAGGCCGAAGCTTTCCTCCGAAATCCGCTCCACCCAAGCTTGCAGCTCTTCATTGCTCATGACGTCCATGAGGTCCTCCTCTGACTGAATTTGACGGTCTTCGGGGCGGTTGTCCCGAAAGAAACATTCTCTTGAATTATAACTTCCCCATACGCTACACTGACAAGTAGAATGTTATGGAGGGAGATTTTTGCGCCTTATGCCGAAGATGAGATATGTAATTTTACAGAAAAATGCCGACCTCTTTTTTGTGGAAATGCCCGCCGATTACGCTTACCAGCTCAGCGCGCTGAACCTGCGCCTCAATAAGGAAATAGACAAATTGACGGCCTCCGTCGTCCCGGAGCTGCCGCTCGCCGTGGCGGAATGCGATCAGTTGGATCTGCTGCAGGAACATCTGCAAATTCAGGACGGGCTTGCGTACATCAACGAACTGGAGCAGTCCTTTGCTTCGATTGATGAACAGAGCTATCCCCTCATCGCCCTGCTGACCGAAATCCGTGCCCTTCAAGCCCAACTGGAACAGTGGTATGAGGAGGAAGCGGAGGGCTAGACGGCCGCAGCGTTATTACGGAAATAGCCATAAACTGAACCGGGATCACAGCGAGGAGAAACGTGAAGGAATGCTTAATGGGATGCGTTTATAAAAATACAATCCCGTCCCCTTACAGAACCCGGGAAATTCAGATGAGACCTGCACGCTTTGGGCGTTCTCCCCATATGCTGACCGTAGAGACGGAATGCAAGAGGAGGAGATCACCCTTGCCGCAATGGCTCTGTAATCAGCTGAGGAAGGCGTTTCACAAAAAAGACAGACGCCAGATCAAACTGCTCAACGAATGCTGGTTCTTCTACCGAAACGCCCCGGAAGAAAACTCGGACGCCCGATAAATATTTAGAAATGAAGCCCGCTCCATGCAAACAGGCCGGTACCGTGTACCCGCCTGTTTTTTGCGTTTGGTTTAGACGATTTCAATAGTCAGTGTGCTCCTTGTTACCTACTCAAAGCTTCTCGAAGCCGGCCAGCTCCCTTTCAGCTTGCGAAGCAAAATGATCTGACCCGTATGATAGGCGTCATGCATCATCAGGCTGTGAATCAAGCCGGAAAGCGGCCTGTCCCGAAACGGCGCGTTCAGCTCGCTGTCACTCAAACCGGACAGGAAGCTACGGATCTCGAGATGGATCCTTTTGAGCCGATCAACCGTCTTCTGCCAGGCCTCATCTCCATCTTCGACGTTCCTGAACGTCTCATCGTTGCTGGACGCCTTGCCGTCCGGTTCCTCGCCGCGCATCCGCTGCAGGTAATATTCCTTGTAATAAAGCAGGTGGTTTACGTTCTCCCAGATCGTGTTGACGGCTTCCCCTTCCGGCTTCCATACCGCTTCCTCAGCGGTTACACCGTCCAATGCAGGTACAAGCGGCGGATACCAGCCTTCATGATCAAAACATTCATCCCATCTTAGCAGCTGCTCTTGAGTTTGGCCCATCTACAAATCCTCCCTGTCCGGTTTTTTGTAACGAACTAAAATCAATTTATTAGTTACATCCATAAATTAACACAGTCCATTTCTGCCGGTCAAGTAACTAGCAAAATAATTATTTAGTTGTTACAATGGACCTGAAAGGAAGGATAACGTATGCTTTGGGATGATTTTTTGAACAGCGACTGGCATGATTGGCGGGGAAGCGGCAAGTCCGAGGACCGGTTGGACCGGCCCGGATGGCTGCGGGCATGGCTGCAGGAGCAGCAGCTGCCGTTACTCGATGAACCGAACCCCCACGAGCTGCAGCAGCTTAAAGAGCTCCGCTCCTTGATTCATGGCATGGTCACCTCCATCGTCCAGGGTGTTTCCCTTGAAGCCGAGGCGATCGGCAGGCTAAATGCGGTCATGTCCGCCGGCCCCGTCATTCGGGAGCTGCGCTACCGCGAAGACAGCTTGTCTACTGGGAACAAACCGGTCCGCTGGGACTGGCAGCAGGTCATGTCGGAGATCGCCGCTTCTTTTGCCGAGATGATCGCCAATGGCGAACCGGCAAGAATCCGGATCTGTGACAATCCGGACTGCCTCTGGGTCTATTATGACGATACCCGTAACCGCTCCAAACGCTACTGCGATGACAAAATGTGCGGGAATTTGATGAAGGTTCGACGATTCCGGGCACGTAAGAAAGCGACCCAGCACGACCACGGCCACGACCATAACCAAACCTAAACCCGAACACGCCAAAATCCCGAAGACTGGAAACATTTTTTTCCATTCTTCGGGTGGGCTATGGGAAGGAGTCCGGCAGCGATCATGAACCAGCTAAAGAACGCCATGTTGGCCGGAACTCCATATATACCAATCTTATAAAATCCTTTAAATCCTGATCTGGTTATAATCCGATCTTGTTTACTTACAGTCTTGGGATAAGGTTATTCTCCCTGATGCGGGTTGCGCATCGTCAGGCCGACACGGCCTTTTTTCAAATCGACGTTGAGCACCCACACCGTGACGTTATCGCCGACGGACACCACATCCATCGGATGCTTGACATAGCCGCTGCTGAGCTGCGAAATGTGGACGAGACCGTCGCTTTTGATCCCGATGTCCACGAAAGCCCCGAAGTCGATGACGTTGCGTACGGTGCCCTGCAGCTCCATGCCTGGGGTCAAATCCTCGATCTTCAGCACGTCCGTCCGGAAAATAGGCAGCGGCAGCTCCTCCCGCGGGTCGCGCCCCGGGCGCTGAAGGCTCTCCAGAATGTCGCGCAGCGTAGGCAAGCCAACTTCCAGCACCTCCGCCAGCTTCTCCACGTCCTGACGCCCCAGCAGCTCGGACAGCTCAGGCGTTCCCAGCTTCTCCATGCCGACACCAAGCTCGCGGAACAGACGGTCCACCACTTTGTACGATTCCGGGTGGATCGGCGTGCGGTCGAGGGGGTTATCGCCCTCGGAAATGCGCATAAATCCGATGCACTGCTCGTAGGTTTTGGCTCCCAGCCGCGGCACGTTCTGCAGTTCTTTACGGCTCAAAAACTTACCGTTGGAATCGCGGTATTTCACGATGTTTTTGGCGGTCGTTGCGTTTACTCCGGACACATAGGACAGCAGCGACGGCGAAGCGGTATTCACGTCGACACCGACATGGTTGACGGCCGATTCGACGACGGTCTTCAGACTCTCGTCCAAATGCTTCTGGGAGACGTCATGCTGGTATTGGCCGACACCGATCGCCTTCGGCTCGATCTTTACGAGCTCAGCCAGCGGGTCCTGCACGCGGCGGGCGATGGACACGGCGCTGCGCTCCGCAACGTCAAGATCCGGGAATTCTTCCTGGGCCAGCTTGGACGCCGAATACACGCTTGCTCCAGCCTCGTTGACGATCAGGTAAGCCAGGTCCGGCACGCCGATGTCGCTGATCACTTCTGCCACAAACTGTTCCGTCTCGCGCGAAGCCGTACCGTTGCCGATCACGATCAGCTGGATGCTGTATTTCTTAATCAGCTCGTTGAACTTCGCGGCGGCTTCTTTCTTTTTGTTGTTCGGCGGCGTTGGGTACGTCACTGCCACCTCCAGCAGCTTGCCGGTATCATCCACGACGGCTAGCTTGCAGCCTGTCCGGTAGGCCGGATCCACCCCGAGAACACAGCGGCCCTTGACCGGCGGCTGCAGCAGCAGGCTGCGCAGGTTGCCGGAGAAGATCGAAATCGCCTGATTCTCCCCCTTCTCGGTCAGCTCAGCGCGGATTTCGCGTTCGATGGAAGGGGCGATCAGCCGTTTGTAAGCATCTTCAATAACGGCCGTGAGGATCGGCTGCACCGTCGAGCTGCCCTTGATGACCTGACGCGCCATAAAATTGTGGATCGACTCAGGCTGTACGTCGAGGCCGACTTTAAGAATATTTTCGCGTTCTCCGCGGTTAATGGCCAAAATGCGGTGAGGCGGCATCTTTTTCGCCAGCTCCCGGTAGTTGTAATAGTTCTCGTACACGGACTCCTGCTCGGGATCCTTCGCTTCCGAGGTCAGCATCCCATGGTCCATCGTATAACGCCGCACCCAGGCCCGGATGGTCGCATCGTCGGCCAGATTCTCCGCCAAAATGTCCATCGCGCCGGAAATCGCATCGTCCGCCGTTTCCACGCCCTTTTCCGCATCGACGTATTTGGCGGCTTCCTTGTGCACATCCCCCTGCTTCGGCTGAGCCATGATCCACTCGGAGAGCGGCTCAAGTCCCTTCTCTTTGGCGACGCTGGCACGGGTTTTGCGCTTCTGTCGGTACGGACGGTACAAATCTTCCACTTCCTGGAGCTTGGCCGCCTTCTCGATTGCCGTCTTGAGCTCCCCGGTCAATTTCCCCTGCTCGTCGATAATCCGGATGACCTCGCGCTTGCGCTCTTCCAGATTCCGCAGATAAGTCACGCGCTCTTCGATTCCGCGCAGCTGGTTCTCATCCAATTCCCCGGTCATTTCCTTACGGTAACGGGCGATAAACGGAATCGTGTTGCCCTCATCCAGCAGTCCCACCGTCGTCCGAATCTGCTTCAGGGACAGCTGCAGCTCCTTGGCAATCTGCTGCACGATCCGCTCCTTTTCCTGTGCCTTCAGTACTTCACCATTCTGTTCGATAACCATTTCCTTTTCCGTCAAAAGAAATCCCTCTTTCCCATTCGTACTTGCGTTTCCATGTATTCAAACGTTCTCTCATCATCGTCGTCATTAAAACATTCATTCGTCATCATGTGATTGGTCACAGACTTGTCCGAGTCGAAAAATCGGGTTGGTCTGGTTTATAAACGCCTGCTGCCGCAAACCGTCGTACCGAAAATTTTATATCAGCAGGGCGGCTTCCTGCGGCGTTATAGGTATCAGTGTCAGCTTGCTTGGCGGCCAGTCCGATTAACGGGCGGACAGCCTCTATGGAAAACTGTGAGATCAAACCAAAACTTTAGGCAAATCTACAAAGTTTTCATATCTTATTATCACAAACTTTTAACCATTTTTCCAGCGGTCATGTTTGGCAGGAGAAAGCTTCCATACCACGGTAGATTTCCCCTGAAAAAGCAAAAAGAACCTTACCCCATAAACAGGGCAAGGTTCATCATACTGCTGCGGCTTCCATCTGTATAGACCTTTACGCAGGCCGGAGGCCGGTTAATTCTGGAAGGGGCCGGGGCTTATACGCGCCGGAAGCGGAAAAACTCGCTGTGGTAATCCCCGCGCTCAGCGCCTACCGCGATGCCCGCATACATCAGGGCGTCGCCAGTGTACACCTCGCTTGTGCCCACCAGCGCATAATCTGCGGCCGGATCGAGCCCCTTCAGCTTGAGGCGGTTCAGCGGCGCGTTGGATTCGGCCAGCACCCGGAAATAGAAGACCGCGGCCTCGCTGCCGTCTTCCGCCACGAACATCCAGGCGGTCTCATTGCCTTCAAACGGGCTGAGGAGCCGGTACATCTCGCCGGTCTGGACGAGCCCGCGGATTTCCTTATACAGCGCCACCTGCCGCTTGACGACTTCCTTCTCTTCTTCGGTGAACTTCGTCAAGTCGAGCTCGTAGCCAAAGTTGCCTGACATGGCGACGTAGCCGCGCATGTCGAGCGGCGTAGACCGTCCCACCTGGTGGTTCGGAACGGCGGAAATATGCGAGCCCATGGCGCTTACCGGGTAAACGATGCTCGTGCCGTACTGGATGCGCAGGCGGGACACCGCATCGGTGTTATCGCTCGTCCACGTCTGCGGCATGTAATAGAGCAGGCCGGGATCGAAGCGACCGCCTCCGCCGGAGCAGCTCTCGAACAGGATGTGCGGGAACGCCGATGTGATCCGTTCCATCACTTCGTAGAGGCCGAGCATGTAGCGGTGGGCCGTCTCCCGCTGACGCTCCGGCGGCAGCAGCGCCGAACCGATTTCCGTCATGTTGCGGTTCATGTCCCACTTTACGTACGTAATCGGCGCGCTGCTCAGCACCTCCGTCAGCATCCGTACAATCTCCTCGCGCACATCCTGCCGCGAGAAGTCGAGGATCAGCTGCTGGCGGCCTTCCGTACGGCGCCGGTCCGGTACATGCAGGCACCAGTCCGGGTGCTTGCGGTACAGGTCGCTGTCCGGAGAAACCATCTCCGGCTCGAACCACAGGCCAAACTGCATTCCCATGCCCGTCACGCGGTTCACCAGGTCTTCCAGTCCTCCCGGCAGCTTGTTCTTATCTACCACCCAGTCGCCAAGCGAGGAATTGTCGCTGTCGCGATGGCCGAACCAGCCGTCGTCCAGGACGAACAGCTCGATCCCGAGCTCTTTGCCGGCCTTGGCGATGTCGACGATTTTATCCGCATTGAACTGGAAGTATGTCGCCTCCCAGTTGTTGACGAGGATCGGGCGCTCCTTGTCCCGGAACTGGCCGCGGGCCAGGCGTTCGCGGTACAGCCGGTGATAGGTCCGCGACATGCCTCCCAGACCTTCAGAGGAATAGACCATGACAGCCTCCGGCGTCTGGAACGCGGCTCCCGGCTCCAGCAGCCAGGTGAAATCGAACGGATTGATCCCGATCGACAGACGGGTCGTCCGGAACTGGTCCACCTCGGCTTGGGCGATAAAGCTTCCGCTGTATACCAAGCTGAAGCCGTAGACCTCGCCGTGGTCTTCATCCGCCCCCGGAGACAGCAGCGCCGCAAACGGGTTCTGCTGGTGGCTGCTGGCCCCGCGGCGGCTCTCCACTGCCTGCATGCCATAGGCGACCGGACGGCGAACAACGTCGCGTTCCCGGGTCCAGGCGCCGGACAGCTGCAGCCACTCGTAGTCGGCGCGCGGGAAGTCCACGCTTGCGCTGAGGGCTCTCAGCAGTTCCACCGGCTCGGTGCTGTCGTTCACGATTTTTAACGAGCGGGTCAGCGCATCATAAGCTTCCATCACCGTGTACTGCAGCTCCACATGCAGCCCCGACACGGGATCCTGCATATTCACAAACAACGTTTCGGCTTCGGACTCGCTCTCCACATATGTCGAAGGAAGTCCCTCCATCCGCGGCTTACCCTGCTCTACCCGATGCGACACGTACTTGAATTCGGTGACAGTTGAGCCGTCAGGCAGCCGGAACTGTACCAGCGGGTGACGGAAATCGCTCGTTCCGTACACCGGAAGCTCCTGCGGCAGCGTGTCCAGGGAGATCGTACGATCCTCCGGCACCGGATTCGGGCTGAAGGAAGCCCGCTCGGTCGTCACGAGCAGCCAGCTCAGGTCAGCGTCGCGCAGCCTTTTCCCGTAATAGAGATGGGCGGCATAGCCGGACGGAAGAATCTGAAATACGTAGCTTGAACTGCGGGTCTGAAGATGAAATAATTGCTGCTTAGTATCGATATGAATCGCCATAATTCCCTCCCTGATATCACAAGCGGATAGACGCAGATGCAGTACTCACCTGCCCGCTCATACGTTGGATACAATTCATTATAGCGGATGCGTAACCCCTTACAATGGACTTATGTGACTTAAAAACAAGTTCAAAAACAAGAAAAAGGCGCCCCTTTCGGGTACGCCTTAACCTTCACAACCATATCATCAACCTTATGGTTCAACGCTTAAAAATCGATCAGGCTGAGACTGATTTGCAGCGAATCATCCACCTTTTTCATCGTTTCTTCATCCAGGTGGGTAATTTTGTCCGTCAGTCTCTGCTTATCAATGGTCCGGATTTGCTCCAGCAAAATGACCGAATCCCTGTCAAAACCATGCGAAACCGCATCAATCTCCACATGGGTCGGCAGCTTTGCCTTTTGAATCTGGGCGGTAATGGCCGCCACGATGACCGTAGGACTAAAACGGTTGCCGATATCGTTCTGAATAATCAGAACGGGCCTGACTCCACCTTGCTCAGAACCGACTACGGGTGAAAGATCCGCAAAAAAAACGTCGCCGCGTTTTACGATCAATGTCTACACCCCGCTCACTAAGCGGCCTAGAGTGCTGTCTGCATCTTCTTCCGCATGAAAGGCCTCCGATGCCATCGTCAAATTGATCTTGGCCATTTCCATATAGCCGCGCTGCATTGACTCCCGTATATAACGTTTCTTCCGCTCCGTTAAATACAGTTTCATGGCTTGCCTGATGAGTTCACTGCGGTTCGAATTCTCCATCGCAACGATGCCATCCACTTCCTGCAAAAGATGATCCGGCAAGCTGATCATAATTCGTTTGGTATTCTGCATATTAGCCACCTTCTGTTCCACCCCCACAATACCTTCTCACCCTTGTGCCCAGTATAACTTGAATCAAGGAAATTTATACAAAGGAATATATATGCCGAAGATATACCAGGTATGCTGCATACATTATAAACTAGACTCGGCATTTACGTACAGTCATTCCGTCATTACCTTTATTCGGGATGCTTGTGCCGTATTCCTTCATTTCCAGCAAAAAGGCTGAAATTCCGCCTTTCTTCGCATTAGGTGAGCAGTGGGTTGACCCGGTTGTACAGCGCCCCGTGCTTCGTGTAAACACGAGGTACCCGGTGGGAAATCATACAGATGACCTCATAGTGGATGGTACCCAGCTGAGAAGCCAGCTCATCTGCCGTAATACACTGGCCAGACTGCTGACCGATGAGCACAACCTCCTCGCCCGCATGAATTTCTTCTGCCTCTTCGGCAAAAGATTGAAGTGTTACCATACACTGGTCCATACAGATCGTTCCGACAACGGGAACGCGGCGGCCGCGGATCAGGACTTCCGCTTTACCGCTCAGCATCCGCGAGTACCCGTCGGCATAGCCGATCGGCAGCGTTCCAATGACTTCATCTTGATCCGTCACATATTTGGCGCCGTAGCTGACGCCCCAATGCGGCGGAAGGGTTTTGACATATACAAGCTCTGTCTTCAGCGTCAATACCGGGGAAAGTGCGACAGTCTGATGATTCACCTCATCCGATGGATACAATCCGTACAGGCTGATGCCGACGCGGACCATATTGTAGGACAGCTGAGGGGTATCAATCGCTGTGGCGCTGTTGCCCGTATGTATAAGAGGAGGGCTGAATCCTTTCTCCCCGAGCGAGGCCACCACGCTCTCGAAACGCCGATACTGCTCCAGTGTATAGCTTTTATCTTCTTCGTCCGCTTTGGAAAAATGGGTAAACAAGCCTTCAACCTCAGCCTGCGAAAGGGCATAGAGCGACTCGATAAACGAAATGGCGTCCGGGCCGGGAAGAAGTCCCAGTCTGCCCATTCCGCTGTCGATCTTAATGTGCACCTTCAGCGGTCTGGACTCGGCGTCCGCCGGGAGCTGCCGGATCGCTTCCCGTACCTCCGGGCTGAACACCGTCACTGTTATGTTATTCTCCCACGCCGTTCTTATGCCTTCCGGAGGCGTGTAGCCAAGCACCAGGATGGGCAGCGTCAATCCGGCATGCCGCAGTTCGATCGCTTCATCCAGGAAAGCGACGCTTAAATAGTCCACCCCGATGCTCGCAAGCTCCCGCGCCACCTGTACGGCACCATGACCGTACGCATCCGCCTTGACGCAGGCCAGAAATTTCATGCCTTCGGGCAAAGCCCGGCGAAATGCCGTAACGTTCGCTTGAAGATGGTCCAGATTGATTTCCGCTCTAGTTGCTCTATATTGTTGCTGCATTCATTCGTCACCTTCTCTAAGAATTAACACACTCATTACATAAAGTCATTGAAAGGAGAGTTGTCATTTTCGTTAGATCATTCTATGGACATAGATAGATCGGATCGAAAATCAGTTGTTATTTACCTTTCGTTTATCCTATGTAATCGTAATGTTCAGGAAGGTGACTGTCAATGAACCACGCCCCGGCTGAATCCGGCTGGTTTACCGTACCACAGCGGTTTTCGAAGATGGATAGGCGAAAGCCCCTTCGTTGCGCCGGTGGAATCATGCCCCGCCGGCCCGAAGGGTCCGCCTGTCTGCGTATTATTTACCCGATTGTTCCTGTAAAGACGCTGCGATCTGTATCATTTCGTCCACCGGCAGGTTTGCGCTTGTAATCCGGAATTCCACGCCGTCCCCATTCATCCAGGTCAGCGTCTGCTGCTCATCGCCAGCCAGGAGGCCCGCCGTAAATCCAAGGTCCACCACTTCACCCGACATCAGGGACACGGCACGGTCCTGCGGACGGGATTCCATGATCGTGAACTGGTATGTACCGTCATACCGAAGCAGCAGCGCATGGTTGTCACTGTTGTCCAACTTGTTGCTGTCCTTGAGCGTAACGCCTTCAGGCAGGTAATCCGGGATAATCATGCCAAAGTCGCCCAGTTCCTTGGTGACTTCCTGCGCCGCTTCCCCGTTATCACCCTGCGGCTGGTCCTGGGATGCGACCGGATTGCCGTTCTCGTCGACTTCGGCCACCGTGCCGACCGACGGATCGCTTTGCACGGTCATGTTGCGCTTCATGTCAAAAGAGTCCTTGTCGAATTTCGCATCGAACTGGAACTGGTCGAACTTGACCTCAACGACGACATGGGCGTCAGAGTCGGAGACTTGTACTTGTTTTGGCGCGTAATTGTCCTTGCTGAGCCAAATTTTCTGGCGGACGAGAGACTGGCTGTGATAGTTGGCCGCAACATCGAACACGTAGCTGTCCTTGTCTGCGGCAAACTGCCGGGTGTTATCGCTTAAGATGCCCCGGACGAGCGTTTGGTATAAATAGACTTGCCCCTGGTTGTCCGGCCAGTCGCTTTTAAACCGGAAACTTTTGTTCAGGCTTGGTGTCAGCACGAATACCCCGTCGTCGTTGCGGAGAACGATTTGCGTGACGTCCTTCTGGGCGTTCGTCAGGCTGATGCGGTAGTAGTTTGGATTCTGGTACCATACCTCCACCTGGTATTCCTGCGGCTTTTCCCCGGTATACAGCGTCATTTTTCCCGTTCCTTTGTAAGAGCCATCCTTGCTTTGCAGTGTATCGACCACGTTGTTCAAGTCTTTGACAACGGAAGCGGCATCCTTTTTGCCACCACAGCCTGCCAACACAACCGTAACGCACAAGATCATGGCGAGCATCCATGAAATCCGGCGCATGACATCATCCCCCTTAGCACTTGGTTTGAACTGATTGATACATGTCTATGAGGGACTTGGTCACATTATGCAGACTAGCATGACAAGCCTGATACCGAATCCGTGTTGCTGAAATTAATGTTATTAGTTCGCTGTTATACGACGTTATATAAAGGTGACTCGCGGCGGTACCGCTCCATGAACGCTTGCCTTGTCATAAGCAGCATCTGCGGAACCAGCTTGGGAGCGCTGTGCTTCACGCGTTTTTGCCCGGCGGGATGAAGCATTCGCAGCAGAAACCTTAAATAGATCGTCGTCAGCAGCCGGAACCACCCGGCCTTCAGCTGGTGCTGCTCGAAGCCCAGCCCGTGGGTCAGCCCCCGGTGAAGCAGCGTAATTCCGGTCAGCGCTTTGACCTCGGCCAGTTCGGGAACCTGATCCATCGCTTCACGGATCTGTCTGAGCGATTGCTTCAGGAGCCTGGCGGTTTTCAGCGCCGCCCTGTCCGGCCCAAGGCTCCGCGACAGCTCCAGCACCTGCCCGTTATCCAAATGAAGCTCCCCGATCCAGTCGCCGGCATGAAGCCACTGCCCGCTGTCACTGCGGATGCTTTGCCCGTGAAAAGGCCGAACCACCAGCTTGCAAATTCCGTAACTCAGCACCCGCTTGCTCCGCAGCCGCGTGATCCGGTCGAACAAGCCCTCCCATTTCATCCATGCCGTCTGGACTCCCGTCTTCAAAGCCGTCGTTTTGATCAATATCATCACATCTCTTCTCTATTAAGTTCGTTCTATTCAGTTTGACGGTTCAAATGAAGGAATCCATGCAAATCATCCAAAAAAAGATATTTGCCTGATTGGCACTGACCACGAAACGTTCCTCGTGGAACAAGACGTGTCCGCGGTGCCGCCTGGCAACATGCCCGGATTCCGTTATCGGGGGAAGGCCGCTTATGTTCCAGTCATTCGGCAAAAAGAAACGGCAGGCCGGAGGCTGGGCCGGGATACCGCCCCTGCGGTACCATTTCCGACCCATCCCTCCTGACCTGCCTGTCTTAAAAAATGCTGCTGCTCTATTGATCCGCCAAAATACGGTCGATCGATACCAATTGCACGCATACGCACAAAATATCGATGGCCTGCGCAAGCTCTTCGAGCGATGGATAGGTTGGCGCAATACGGATATTGCGGTCCCGCGGATCGCGACCGTACGGATAAGTGGCCCCGGCAGGCGTTAGTGTCACCCCGGCCTCCGCTGCACGCCGCACGATTTCCTGTGCGCAGCCGTCCATCGTATCCAGGCTGATAAAATAACCGCCGCTGGGCTTACTCCATGAAGCGATATCTTTAGAGCCGAGCCCGGATTCCAGCTTGCTCAGTACCAAGTCGAATTTCGGCTTGATGATCGCGGCATGCTTTTCCATGTGGCGGCCCAGGTGCTCCATATCCTTCAGAAAGCGGATGTGCCGCAGCTGGTTCACTTTATCCGGGCCGATCGTCTGCACGGACAGCTGTTTTCTCAAATGGCTGAGGTTGTCCCTGCTCGCCGCCAAGGCCGCTACGCCGGAACCCGGAAATGTCACCTTGGAAGTGGATGCAAAGATGAATACACGGTCAGGATGGCCGGCGTTCGAGCAGGCTTCCAGCATATTTTTCAGCTCGTCATGCCTTGAAGTCAGATGATGAACCGTATAAGCGTCATCCCAGAAAATGCGGAAATCGCCCGCCTTCGTCTTCATCCGGGCCAGCCGTTCCACCGTTTCGTCGGAATAGGTGATACCGCCGGGGTTGCTGTACTTCGGCACACACCAAATCCCCTTGATGGAGTCATCTTCGGCGACAAGCCTCTCTACTGCGTCCATATCCGGCCCTTCCGGCGTCATATCTACGGTGATCATTTCGATATTCAGCTGCTCGCAGATCGCAAAATGGCGGTCATACCCAGGGCTTGGACACAGGAATTTGACGGACGGGAGCCTGCTCCACGGCTGCTCACTGCCAAGCACCCCGAACAGCATCGCCCGTGCCAGCGCATCATACATCAAGTTTAGGCTGGAGTTACCTTGAACAATCACTTCGGAAGACTGAACCCCAAGCATCTCGGCAAAAAAACGCTTCGCCTCCGGGAGCCCGTCAAGGCCGCCGTAATTGCGGCAGTCCGTCCCATCCTCCGCCCGAAGTTCTTCCCCGGACGGCAGAATGTCCAGCATTTCGTTCGAAAGCTGCAGCTGCTCCGGGCACGGCTTGCCCCGGGACATATCCAGCTTCAAATTCAGACTCCGGTATGCCTCGTATTCAGCTTGCAGCCGGGCTTGCTCCCGCCTTAACTCATCTTCCTGCCATCCGGCATAACCCGTAACCATCTTCATCTCTCCTCGCTCAGCTCTTCGTCTAACTTTTACTAAGTTACACCATATGACCGAAAGCAGGCAGATGTCAACTACAAAAATCACCACACCTGGCGTCATGTAAATCCAAAAAAACCGGACTGCTGTAACGCAGCCCGGTTCCGGTGCTTTTTATGTTTAGCTGTGTGGGGTTGGAGGCTCCTTCGGGACCAGCTTGAAGATCTCTCCGCTCTCAAACGTATCGATGAGCCGGTCCAGCCAGCCGTAATAGGCAACCGCCTCATGCAGCTTGGCGATATCCTTGCGCAGCAGCTCGGTGAACTCGGGATCATGCTCGTACGCCGCCAGCAGCCTGCCCATCTCGTCGATGGACTTGCTCAGAATCTGGATATTGCTCTCTACCGATTTTCTCCACTTGATATCGAAAAAGTCGGTAAATGTCTGATACCAGTCGTATTCCACTTCATATAAGTCCTTGCGGGAGCCCTTCTCCCATACTTTATTGACCATCTTCAAGTCCAGCAGGGTCCGGACGCCCGTGCTCATGCTGGTCTTGCTCATTTTCATTTCCCGTCCCATTTCATCCAGGGTCATCGGCTTGTCTGCAAAAAAAAGCAGCCCGTATAAATGTCCGGTGGACTGGGAGATTCCATATAAGTCCATGTTTCTTCCGATCGTTTCAATGACGCGCTTGCGTACCTTGTGGATTGCTGCGTCGCGTTCATCTTCGAATTGGTCCAAGCTCATGCTTGCAACCTCCTTATTTGTTCAACCATTCTCCGCAGAATCCCCGGCCCATAAGCCTGAACAAGGTCCGGAATCCGCTTGTGTTGCCCGTGTTTGTAAGTGAAAAAGTATGGAGAAGACCAAACCTTCATCGTCTATTGTATGTAAACGTATTTTAATTGTAAAGAAACCGATCCGTCAGGAAAACGGCGGATATGGGAGCATTCGGCAGTAAATTTCGTACAGTTTTTTCTGTACGTTCTTTACGTACGGTTAAAACGTTTGATACTATATATATTAATTGTTACACTGTTACCCGTTGGTTATTTACGCAGCATCGTGTTCGCACTTATCAACGATAGAGAAGCAATAAGGGGGTATCACAGTTGTCTATTTTGCAGCTTAAACAAGTCAGCAAATTGTTCGGAGCCCAGGCGGAGCAAAGCGTCGGGCTGCTCGAACAAGGCTGGAACAAGGAGAAGCTGGCGAAGGAAAAATCCGTGACCGTCGGGGTGAACCGGGTCAACCTCAGTATTGAAGCTGGCGAAATTTTCGTCATTATGGGGCTGTCCGGCAGCGGCAAATCCACCCTCGTCCGGATGCTGAACCGGCTGATTGAACCTACGGCGGGGGAAATCCTCGTTCACGGGCAGGATTTAAGAAAAATGAATAAGGAGCAGCTCCGTAAGGTACGGCGCCAGACGATCAGTATGGTCTTTCAGAAGTTCGCGCTATTTCCGCACCGGACCGTACTGGAAAACGTGGAATACGGGCTTGAGATTCAAAAGGTCAAAAAGCCGGAGCGCACGGAGAAAGCGATGAAGTCGCTCGAGCTGGTCGGCCTCAAGGGCTGGGAAAACAAATCTCCCGACGAGCTGAGCGGCGGCATGCAGCAGCGCGTCGGTCTGGCCCGGGCGCTCGCGAATGACCCGGAAATTCTGCTGATGGACGAAGCCTTCAGCGCGCTTGATCCGCTGATCCGCCGTGACATGCAGGATGAGCTGCTGGAACTGCAAGAGACGATGAAGAAAACAATTATCTTCATCACGCACGATCTGGACGAAGCGCTGCGGATCGGCGACCGGATTGCGCTCATGAAGGATGGCGCCGTCGTGCAGGTGGGCACGCCGGAAGAAATTCTGACGCAGCCGGCCAACGCCTATGTGGAGCGGTTCGTCGAGGACGTCGACCTGTCCAAGGTGCTGACCGCCGCCCATGTCATGCGCCGTCCGGAGACGATCATGCCGGACCGGGGGCCGCGTGTGGCGCTCGAGCTGATGCGCGAGCGCGGCATCTCCAACCTGTTCGTCATCGACCGCGGCAAGCGGCTGCTCGGCGTCATCACGGCGGAGGATGCCTCGGAAGCGATGCGCAGCGGCAAAACGCTTGCGGACATTCTGATCACGGATGGTCCAAGAGTGCATCCGGACGTCCTGATCAACGAGCTGTTTGAAATCACCAGCATGTCCAAGGTGCCGCTGGCCGTCGTCGACGACAACGACCGTCTTGCTGGCGTGATCGTCCGGGGTGCCCTGCTTGGTGCGCTCGCCGGGGAGAACAGTTCGAAGGAGGTGAGCCCAAATGCCGAAAATACCGCTGGATGAGTGGATTGAAGCGTTGGTCGGCTGGATGGGAGACCATCTGACGGTCCTGTTCGATTTTATTTCGAGTGTCATCGAAGGCATCGTTAACGGATTTACCTGGCTGTTCATGCTGCCGCATCCGTTCCTGTTTATCGTCATACTCGGTATTCTTGCCTTCCTGGTCGGGCGGATATCCCTGACGCTGTTCTCGGTGATCGGATTTCTGCTGATCTATAACCTGGGGTACTGGCCGCAGACGATGGATACTCTCAGTCTCGTCATTACCTCCGCCCTGATCTCGGTCGTCTTAGGCGTTCCGATCGGCATCTGGTGTGCTTACAGCAGAGGAGCTTCCCGTATCATTACGCCGATACTCGATTTCATGCAGACGATGCCGGCCTTCGTCTATCTGCTGCCGGCCGTTACCTTCTTCAGCCTGGGCGTCGTGCCGGGGGTCATCGCTTCGGTTATCTTCGCGATTCCGCCGACGATCCGCCTGACCCTGCTCGGCATTCAGCAGGTATCGGGCGAGCTCACGGAAGCAGCCGATGCCTTCGGGTCCACCGGACCGCAGAAGCTCTTCAAGGTGCAGCTGCCGTTGGCCATGCCGACGCTGATGGCCGGCATCAACCAGACCATCATGCTGTCGCTGTCCATGGTCGTCATCGCTTCGATGATCGGCGCCCAGGGCATCGGAGCCGAGGTATACCGCGCGGTAACCCAGCTCCAAATCGGGAAAGGCTTCGAAGCCGGTCTTGCGGTGGTTATTCTCGCCATCGTGCTCGACCGCTTTACGCAAAACCTATTTAAATCCAAAAAAAGGGGTGCATAACATGAAAAAACAGAAAAAATGGACGATCCTGGCCAGCCTCGGTCTGGCCGGCGCACTGATGCTGTCCGCCTGCGGCCAAAACGGCTCTGGCGGGTCGGCAAGCGGAGAAGGCAGCGCTGATTCCTTCGGTAAACAGGTCAACTACGAAATTATCGGTATCGACCCCGGTGCCGGAATCATGAAGGCGACCAACAAAGCCATCGAAGAATACGGCCTGTCCGACTGGAAACTGATTGAAGGCTCCGGCGCGGCGATGACGGCGACGCTGGCCAAAGACATTAAGGCCAAAAAGCCGATCGTCATTACCGGATGGACACCACACTGGATGTTCTCCAAATATGACCTGAAGTATCTGGATGATCCGAAGAAAGTATACGGCGAAGCCGAGGAAATCCATACGATTGCCCGCAAAGGTCTGGAGCAGGATGAGCCGACCGCTTACGCATTCCTGGACCGGTTTGAATGGTCCTCCGATGAAATGGGCGAGATCATGACGGCGATCCAGGATGGCAAGAAGCCGGAAGAGGCCGCCAAGGCATGGGCTGACAGCCACGCCGACCGGGTCAATGAATGGATCAAGGACCTGAAGCCTGTTAACGGCAACCCGCTGAAGCTGAGCTATGTTGCCTGGGATTCGGAAATCGCCAGCACCAACCTGCTGCAGTACATCCTTCAGGAGAAACTGGGCTACAAGGTAACCGCCCTGCAGGTTGAGGCAGGACCGATGTGGACCGGCGTCGCCAACGGGGACGTGGACGCATCGGCCGCAGCCTGGCTGCCGCTGACCCACGCCGATTACCTCGCCAAATTCAAGGATCAGATCGATGATCTGGGCGCTAATATGACCGGCGTCAAAACCGGCCTGGTCGTGCCGTCCTACGTTGACGTTAAGTCCATCGAAGACCTGAAGAAATAATTCAATTCATTCTCTATAGGTTCATATGAAAAGGAAAAAGGGCTGGGCCCCGGTAGATTGTTCTACCTGGGGACCCAGCCCTTTTTTTGCTGGAAGAGGAATCGGGTCCGTCATCCAGACACCGAACCGGTGCAGCCATTCTATAGAATGGCTCTGTTGCGCGCCTCTTCACTTTAACGTTTACTCTTCTTCAACAGCCCGCTTATTCTCCGAACGATCGTCGATCGTCACGGTCACCGGCGAATACTCGGCCGTCACAACCTGCCCATGAACGGACACGCTGCCTTCCGGCGAGATGTCCTTCTCAGTCATGATGCCGAGCGCGATCGTAAACTCGTTGAACTTGATCGGGATGTTCTTCTCCCGGCGGATTTCCGTGCCGTTCAAATAGAACACTGCTTCGTCATTTCCGCGGTCATACGTAATTTTGTAGGTGTTGAATTCACGTGGCTTAAAGTTGGTGTCTTCTTTAAAGATGCAGAAGTACCGGGTCTTGTCCGATGGCGGAACCTCTACCCCCGGGAAAGGAAGAACAGCGTACACGCTGGCATATTTGTCGTTGCCGGCAAAGAAATCCAGCGCCGCTCCGGTCGTGAAATCCAGCAGGTTAAGCGATACGTAACCGTCGTACAGATCGTTCGGCACGGTATTGACCGAGCGGGCGCGGATCTGCAGTTCGAAGTCGACCACTCCGTGCTCCGGTACTTTGACTGTTTCCACTGAATAATACATATGCTTCGCGTTGTCCAAAATTTGAATTTGGTCGTTTTGCCGGCTCAATGGAGCACGGACGTACAGAATGCCGTTGCGGACAATGACTACTGCATCAGGCTCCCGGTATTCCCAGAACGTACCGTCCGGCAGCGGAAAGCCGCCGATTTTCCAGACCTCGCCCTCCGACAGAATCGTATGAAAATCCCCAAAAACGCGTTGTTGTACCATGTAGCATCGAACTTCCTTTCTCGCTTAAGTCAATATGGCCGTAAGGTCAGATCAAGCCTTGTATCAGTAAACATATAATCATAATGATCCCGCTCCGCTGGGTCGATTTCACCGAAGCTCCCATCAGCGGAATATAGGCATGGCTGTTATTATGAGACTTCAGCTTGCCGTACACCTGGTACAGCGGAATCATGCCCGGCAGGGCCAGCAGTCCGTACACCGGAAGCGCCCCGGCAATGACGCTGACCACGAGCATCAGCGCGGACAGAAACAGCAGGAACCGGGAGAAGCCAAGCGCTCTTTGCTCGCCCCACACGACGACCAGCGTGCGTTTGCCGGCCTGGCGGTCCGCCTGCCAGTGTAAAAAGTGATGGTTGAACAGAATCAGCGTAGTTAACAGGCCGATCGGCAGGGACAAGAGCAGCGCCCGCAGATCCAAATGCGAGGTTTGCACATAATAGGCCCCCATGACCGGGAGAACGCCGAACGAGAGCAGGATTGCGACTTCCGAGTAGCCTTTGCCCCGGTATCCGAACTTCAGTGGCGGCGCCACATAGAAGTATGCGATCAAGCCGCCGAGTGCGCCGAAAATGAAAGCCCACGGCCCTGAGAATACGGCCAATATAATTCCGCAAGCCGCGGCAACGCCAAACAGCGCCCAAGTGACCGCCGCAAACTTGCGAATGCTCCATACGCCGCCCGTCAAAAAGCCCGAGTTCGTGGATACCGCATCCACGGCCTCTTTGGCAGCCGTATCGGTCCCGCTCTTGTAATCCCACAGGTCGTTCACCATGTTGGAGAACAGGTGGGCCGACGCCGCGCCGACGAGCGTAATCAGAAACAGCCAGACGTTAAAAACGCCGTTCCATACAAAAGCCCCCAACGCTCCCAGCGCGACCGGAATTAGCATGACCGGTACAACTCCGAAGCGTGAGGCTTTCATGAACTGTTTGAGCATGCACCATGCTCCCTTCCTTATAATGTGCCCATGAAAAATGGGTTCGTATAATTTTCGGGCGAAAACGCCGTATTGCCAAACAAATGATATTTTTCACAAACTTTCCCATGATGGATATCGTTAACGACATACAGGAAAGCAGGTTTGTATCATCCTTCACAAGGATATCACACTTTCGCGGATGTTGTCATCGGAATGTATAAATCAGGAAGATTCCATGCGATGTCAGGTTTCAGACCAAGCCAAAAAAGCCACGGCCCTCTTTCCCGCTGCCCTTCGAATGAAGAAGGGAACGTTCCGGTTGTGCCGTGGCTTGTTTCTGATTGACGAAAATCAACTGGCAGATTGTCTTAGAAGCGCCTGCCTGGATTCGCAGTCCGTACCGACCTGCCTGAACTAATTCCTATTGCTCTGTGCTGACCTGCCACGTGATGCCGAACTTGTCCCGGACCATGCCGAAGGCCGGGCTCCAGAACGTCTTCTGCAGTTCCATCAGCACCTGTCCCCCATCCGACAATCCGGCGAAGACCGATTGGAGACGCTCGCTGTCATTTGATGTAATGGCGATGCTCAACTGATCCCCAAGCTGATAAGGATTTCCCGGAAACGTATCGGAGAAGAGCAGCGTGTTGCCGTCAAATTCAAGTGCGGCGTGCAGTACGCGATCTTTGGCTTCATCCGGCAGCGGATGATCCGGATCCGGCATATCGCTGAAGCGGGACAGTCCCAGGTTTTTGGCCTGCAGCACTTTTTCATAAAACGCAACGGCCTCGGCACAATTGCCATTCATTACAATGTAAGGCGATATCTTTACACTCATTCGGGTAGTCCTCCTTTATCATATGGGACATGCACAATCCATTATATCCCACGCCTCTGCGATTGATAAGGACATGCTGAAAAAAGGACGCCGCCTACGAGCAGCCATCCTCTTCAATCACCCGGCGGCCCTTAATATACAGCCGGTTCCAATACGGATCCGAAAGCTCCGTGACCACGACGCCTCCCGCTTTGCAGGAATGAAGGAACCGGCCGCCGCCAAGATAAATGCCGACATGGCCGATTCGTTCCAGCCCTTTTTTATGCGTCCGGGAGTGGACGGAAAAGAACAGCAGATCGCCCCGCTGCAGGTTCTTTCTGGCCACGTCATATCCCAGGAGGCTTTGCTGTCTGGACGTACGCGGCAGCAGCAGACCGTTTCTGGCAAAAATAAATTGCATGAACGAGCTGCAATCGAACGCGTCGATGGACCAGGGCACCGCTCCGAACCGGTATGGAGTCCGGTAGAATGCCATGCCGTCCTGGATGATCTGTTCGATGAGCTCCGCTCTGGAGCATCCGGACGTATCCCGCGACCATGGAGGTGCCGCCGGAATAACCGCAGCTTGCGTATGAGCCAAATAAGCCGCGTATTGGAACGGCACCCGGATGCTTTTCAAATAAAGTTCGAGGTCGCGCTCCGTTCGCATGAACGGCTTGCCCGGCTTATGGTTCACTTCCAGAATATAGAGGGACCGATCTTCGCCTATGGCCAAGTCGACGCCCAATTCGGCAAAGCTCCGGTTGTAGTATAGCTCCAGCTGCTCCGCTACCCGCCGGGACAGGTCCCTTATCTGTTCGTACAGCCTCTTCGCTTCCTCCTCCCCAAATCTTTTGGCTAAAAAGGGATACCCCTCCAACGTTTGCCCGCCGTGCTCCGGATGCGTCGTCAGACGGCTTGTCTGTCCTACATGGACGACGAGCCCGGTAAAGCTCCAGCTGCCCAGCCCATCTTTCTGAATCAGCGCACGGCAGTCCCAGGGGTTTCGGCTGTTCACGCGCAAATCGAGCGCCGGCTGCATCATATAACCTTTGGCGGCCAGCTGATCTAAATATCTCCCTGCCGATTCCACCTTAATGCCGCGGCATACGCCCCCGTCTTCCTCAATAATCAGCATGTCCTTGCGAAGACTGATCCGTTTGATCCCGGTACCCGATTCTCCGCTGACCGGTTTCAGCATGAGCGCTTTGTGCTGCTCCAGCATGGAAATCCCGTCGGCCGCCCGAATCAGCAGCTCCGTCTCCACCAAATGCTCCGCGATTTCCGGAGACGCCTTCAGTCCCTGATAGACGACCCACTTATTTCCAAGCCAGTCCCCAAGAAAGGGCAGCCGGCTGAAGGATTTGATTTCTTCCGCTTGCTGGTAACCGCGGATCGTCCTGTAATGGCCTATATCATAAATGAGATCCGGAAATCCCTGTACCGTACGCACCCATTTATGCTTTTGATAAGTGTAACCGGTAATTTTTCGCCGGGCCAAGTTCACATCTTCAGGCGCAAAAAGAATCAACCGTTTGAAACCTGCCTCATTCGCTGCCTCAACGTAAGGAAGAAAATGGGACCTTCCGGCCGTCTTGGCAGACATTAGGCCGAGCGTGGTGTTCATACCCATCCCCTGCCCGAGTTTCCGATGCCAAAAGTACGGGTCATCACTTCTGTATCATCCTCCTGGGGGTTTTCAATTCAACTCGTTCGTAACCAGCGTATGCCTTGGAGGGGATGGAAGTGCTTATCCCCTCCTTAACGGCAAGAAGGGACGTCCGCTCCATAAGCGTCGTCCCTTTCTTTCGGGTGATAGCATTATTGTATGAAGTGCCGTTCTCTCAGCCAGGTCGCGCACAAGTCCGGCCATGCCTTGACGGCCTCTTCTTCCTCCGCGAGCCCAAGTCCGTGGCGTCCGGCCTCGAACACGTGCAGCGCATAAGGAATCTTCTCGCGGCTTAAAGCGAGGGCGAAGAGCAGGCTGTTCTCCGCAGGAACGGCCCCGTCATCAGCCGTATGCCAAATAAAGGCCGGCGGCGTATCCGGCGTGACCCGCGTCTCGTTGGACAAATATTGGACCAGTTCCGCGTCCGGCTCTTCCCCGAGGAGCGAATACTTGCTGCCTTCGTGGGTATATGGCCCGAAGCTGATAACCGGATAGCACAGCACCTGCAGGTCGGGACGGCTGCTCTCGCGCTCGACCGGATCTTCCGCATCCGCCTGGCCTGCATCAAAATGGGTACCAGCGGTGGACGCCAAGTGCCCACCGGCGGAAAAGCCCAAAATGCCTACCCGTGCCGGATCGATGTTCCAATCGGCCGCGAGGCTTCGCACCGTGCGGATCGCCCGCTGGGCGTCTCCCAGCGGAACCGGGTGACGGTTCGGCGACACGCGGTAGTTCAGGACAACCGCCGACACCCCGATGCTGTTCAGCCACAAGGCGATCGGTTCGCCTTCATGGTCTGCGCGCATGACGTAACCGCCTCCCGGGCATACCACCATCATCGGGAAAGGGCCTTCTCCTTCAAGCAGGTAAGGCGTAATGCTGGGGCAGCCCTCGTTCTCCGGCCCGCCTTGTCCCAGCGGAACATCCTCCCATAGTGGTATGCGCTGCTTGCTGTCAGGCAGTCTGCTTGCTGCTGTGCTCATTCGATCGTCCCCTTGTCATATGGTTTTGTCCACCATTTTACAATGGGAGCACACATAATTAAAGGGCTTACACTCAACTTGGCCGAAAAGTTAGCGCGACCCCCCCTGATCCTTCAGCTGCTTGATATACAATCTGCCAACGACGCTCCGTGCTGAAAACTCATCGGCCGGTCGGTTCGGTATCGTGCCAGTCGGTCATCGGAACGCGGTCCGGCGACTCGTGATATGCAATCCGGTTGCGGAGCTACAAGCTTCAGCTGCGTACATGAAACCGAAGGGAATTGCTCATAATGTAACGGTACTGCCCTACCTAAAACTAAGGAGAGAATGAAATCGATGGGTATTCTCGACGGAAATCCGAAACACCAGCCGATGCATTATGGCGAAGTCTTCAATTTATGGGAAGTTTCCATGATGGCCAAAGGACTCGTTTCCTGCTATCAGGTATACCTGAACCATGCCGGAGACAAAGACCTCAAACAAATTCTTGAGGACCTGATCGACCAAGCCAAGACCGAAATCAAGGAATGCGACAAGCTGCTGACCGACAACGGCGTCGTCCCGGCGCCGATTATGGCCGACAGACCGGCCGTCAATCTGGAAGACATACCGCCAGGGGCCCGCTTTATGGACCAGGAAATCGGCGCCAAGCTGGCAGCCGACACCGCTGCGGGACTGGCTGCCTGCAGCGCGATTATGGGCATGTCCATCCGCGAGGATATCGGCGCATTATTCGCCAAATACCATACGACTAAGACCGCCCTCGGCGTGCGGATTTTGCGCATGAACAAGGAAAAGGGCTGGCTCGTTCCTCCACCGCTTCACGTTGAGCGTCCGGTTGAGGAAAAAGCATAACCCAGCCCCTCTGCCGCTTACGGCGACTCCCGTTCACGTAGTTCGGAATGTACGGCAAAAAGGCTTTCCCTTCGTCCCCATGGACGGCAGGAAAGCCTTTTTTGTGATAGATCCCGTTTGACGTTCTAATGCAGTTCTGACTCCGACAAAAACGTCCGGAGACTAGGACAGCTTCACGAGATGGTATTTTTTCTTGCCTTTGCGGATGATAATGAACCGGCCTTCGATGGCATGGTCGGCGCTTACTTCAAGTTCTGTGTCGGTGACGCGCTCACCGTTCATGGAGATGGCTCCCGAATTCAGATCCTCGCGCGCTTGGCGCTTGGACGGCTCGATGCCGATCTCGACGAGCCAGTCGATGATGTTCTTGGACTCCTTCGAAGCTTCAAACGTCGGCATTTCCTTGAAGCCCTGCTCGATTTCGTCCGCGGTGAGCGACTTGATGTCGCCGCTGAAGAGCGCAGCGGTGATCTTTTTAGCTTGGGCCAGCATTTCTTCGCCATGGACGAACCGGGTCATTTCCTCGGCCAGCGTAATCTGTGCTTCGCGTTTGTGCGGCTCGGTCTGCACCTTTTCCGCCAAAGCGTCGATCGCTTCTTTGTCCAGGAAGGTGAAGTACTTCAGGTACTTGACGACGTCGCGGTCGTCCGTGTTCGCCCAGAACTGGTAGAACTCGTACGGCGTCGTTTTCTTCGGATCGAGCCAAATCGCGCCGCCGGCGGTTTTACCGAATTTCGTACCGTCCGCTTTCAGCATGAGCGGAATGGTCAGGCCAAATGCTTTCGCTTCCGGGCCTTCCTTTTTCCGGATCAGATCCAGGCCGCTCGTAATGTTGCCCCATTGGTCGGAGCCGCCGATCTGCAGCTGGACGTCCTCTTCCCGATACAGGTGCAGGAAGTCCATCGACTGCAGAATTTGGTAGGAAAATTCCGTGTACGAAATACCGGTTTCGAGCCGGTTGGCGACGATATCCTTGGCCAGCATCGTGTTAATGCTGAAATTTTTCCCGTAATCGCGGAGAAAATCAATGACGTTCAGCTGATGCGTCCAGTCGTAGTTATTCACCATGCGCAGCTGGTTGTCGCCTTCGGTCAGGAACAGCTTCTTCATTTGGGCGGTCAGGGCGTCCACGTTCGCCTGCACCTGTTCCATCGTCTGCAGCGTGCGTTCGGACTGGCGTCCGCTCGGATCACCGATCGTTCCGGTGGCGCCGCCGATCAAAATGACCGGCCGGTGTCCGGCCAGCTGGAACCGTTTCAGCATCATGAACGGGATCAGGTGCCCGATGTGCATGCTGTCCCCGGTCGGGTCGACGCCGCAGTACAGGGAGATCGATTTCTCCTCCGTCAATTGGCGGAGTCCCTCCGCGTCCGTCTGTTGGTTAATGGCCTCGCGCCATTCCAGTTCGTCAATAATGTTCATTTCCTTGTCCAGCTCCTTTGCTTGTTCATGATATATGGGGCTAAAAATCGGTTATACATGGATCGAGGCGGGCTTGTTTCTCCCGGATGCAAGGATTCCTCATGAAGCCGGAAAACGCAAAAAATCGCCCCCCGGCCTGAAACAGACCTAAGGGACGATTGTAATAACCGTGTTACCACCCACATTGCGCAGGGCCGCCTCATTCAAGGCATGCTGCACCACTCGACGGCGCATGTAACGTTGGCCATTCCGCTTGGCATTACCCAAGATACTCCAGAGTGTAATTCGTCAGGACCGTGTGCTGCCGGGTCGCATCGACCCCCGGCTTTCTGAGAACAGGGACTTCCCGCTACTTCGCTCTTTCCGCGTATATTCCGAATATTCAAATGGATAAGCAAAGTATATTGATTTCCACCGGGGTTGTCAAATGCCAGGGTTTACCGGCTTTTCACCAGCAGCTCCACGGCTTCCTTCACCATTTTTCCGGTGTCCATATTCCCGGCCGCCTGCTCCGCCAAAATGCACTGCTGCAGATTCTCTGCAACGATCTGGGCGATCGCTTTATCCGAGGCGTTGCGCACAGCGGACAATTGGGAGACGACCTCCTTGCATGATTTTCCTTCATCCATGAGGCGCAGAACGCCCCGGATCTGCCCTTCGATGCGGCGCAGACGTGTTTTCATTTCATCCGTGTAATTGTAATCCATGTCAGGATCCCACCTTTTCTAACGATATACCGGTATGGGTATATTATAGAGCAAAAAAAAACAAAACTACACGGGTACGGATCCCGCTGCCGCACTGAAATTTATTCCACCCGATCTTTCTCACAGCAGGGACGCCCATATTTTCACAGCTGTGAAGGCGATTAACACTACCAGCGCATACCGTAAAAATGTCACGTTCATCCTGGAGCTGATTCTCGATCCGAGCGGAGCCCCGATCAGGCTGCCAAGGACGGTAAAGACGGTCGGTCCGAGCGGAATGCCCCCGCCAGCGATTTTGCCGATGACCCCGCCGACCGCCGAAATCAGCACGATGGCCAGCGAGGAGGCGATCGTCGTCCGGGTTGGAATGCGCAGCACCGTCAGCATGATCGGAATCAGAATAAACGATCCGCCCGCACCCACGATGCCGGAAACAGCACCGACCAGAAAAGCCGCAATGACGGCTACGGTTTTGTTAAACGTCAGCGGTTCAGACCGGTTCTCCGTTCCCCGGTTCGGAATGAGCATGAGGACGACGGCAAGTACCGCCAAAATGCCGTAAATCACGTTGATAACCGTCCCGTCCATCGTTCCGGAGGCCAGTCCGCCGAGCAGGCTGCCGGCCAGAATGCCTCCCCCCATATACATGACGAGGCCTTTGTGCACCGCCGCTCCTTTCGGATCCGGTTTCGAACGGTACGCCAGCACGCCGGCCAGTGAAGAGAAGAAAACCTGGAACATGCTGATCGCGGAAACCTCGTGCGCGGAGAACGACGGCAATCCCAGCATAGGCGGAACATACAGCAGCAGGGGAAAATTGATGATCGCCCCGCCGATGCCGAGCAGTCCGGAGAAGAACGATCCGACGAGCCCCAGCAGCAGCATGACAGCGTAGAGCATCATATCCGCCATGGCGTCCTCCCTCCTTTCTCCTCCCTAAGCATCCTTAGTGAAAACAGGCTGTAGCGCATTTCGTACGCTGGTTACTTGTCATGAACCGCACAGCGGTTCGGCCCGATCTCCATCTCACGCTGCTCTTCTTCGGTCGGATGGATTTTGCCCATGTTTGCCTGCCGGATCTCCTGGTATGCATGAGGCTGCGGCGGGAGATTTTCCGTAACGGTGCGCCGGAACGATTCCTCGTCCTGAATGTTCAGCCCCGGATTGTGACGGAACAGGTCCGCCAGCCGGGCCATAACCTTCCCATCCTCTCCAAGCTCGGAGATTTTGCCGAAATGCGCCGGCAGGACGATCAAGTCCTCGGACAGCCCTTTGTACCGGTTATACAGCGTGCTCCGCAAGTCGTCCACCCAATCCTCCGCCTGGCCCGCCAGGTCTGGACGGCCGATGGATTCGACGAATAAAATATCGCCGGTCAGCAGATACTTCCCATCGATAATCAATGACGTGCTTCCAATCGTATGCCCCGGGGAATACACCGGCTCGATTGCGATAGTGGTGCTTCCCACGTTAATTTCCCGGCCTTCCTCCAGACGCTCATAGGAGAAGGTAACCTCCTCCGCATCTTTCGGCGGCAGCCAGTAGGCCGCTCCGGTGCGTTCGGCTAACGCTTTTCCGCCGGAAATGTGGTCGGCATGCAGATGCGTGTCCAGCGTATGCTTGATCACCGCCCCCAGTTCGCCTGCAAAGCTTTCCAGGATGCCGGTCATGCGCGGCGTATCGATAACGGCAGCTTCGCCGCCGGAAACCACCATATAAGACAGGCAGCCTTTGCCGATCCGCACGAACTGATACAGCGCACCCCCGCCGTTCAGTTCGGCGATCTGGACCGGTTCCAAATGCTCGCTCCAGGATTTCATGCCGCCTTCCAGGTAGGACACGCCGGTTCTGCCCGCTTCAGCCAGCTGTTCAGCGACGAATTGGGAGGATCCCTCCTTGGCGCACACGACGAGAACCTCTTTGCCTTCAGGCAGCCGGGCAAGGGCTTCATCAACACCGTCCAGCAGTTCGAAGTACGGGATGTTGACGATTTCTATCCGCTCCCCTTCGATCTTCCAGTCGTTAAAGTCACTCTCATTGCGCACGTCTAAAATCAACAGTTCTTCCTTGGCCAGAATCCGCCGTGTCAGCTCCTTGGCTGTCATGACGCCTGGATTCGTATTCACTGAAGCTGTCATATCAAAGTTTCCTCCTTGTCAGAAAGATAAGGTGACGTTAGCATCCTTGGCAAAGTCGAGAAAGGTCACCGCTCCGCCGACTTCAATCCCGTCGATAAAGTCTTCCTTCGTCAAATTCATGACGTCCATCGTCATTTGGCAGCCGATCATCCGGACGCCAAGCTCCTGCGCCATCGCGACCAGTTCCGGAATGCCCGGAACGTTAGCCTTCTGGAACCCTTCGGCGAAATGCTCGCGTCCGGCCGGCAGTGGCAGCTGTTGGTGGGCCTGCTTGTGAATCAGATTCAAGCCTTCGAAAGTAAAGAAGATGGCTACCTCCGCCTCGGTGGCTGCAGCCGCCGTGGCAATGTTAAACACTTTATAGGCATCGAACAGTCCGCCGTTGCTGGCAATAATCGCTACTTTTGTACTCATGGATCATACCTCCGTAAAATATTGAATTTGGTTTTTGGTTTTGGTTCTATTGATTTTCAATCGGTCCCGTCCATGCGGACATGCCGGGCACGACGTTGCTTACATGCTGAAATCCATGTTCGGTGAGAAGATGACATGCCAGATCGCTGCGCGATCCTGTGCGGCATACCACATGAATGCTGTCTTCAGGATCCAACTCCGAAAGGCGCGCCTCCAGGTCTCCCAGCGGAATGGATACCGCCCCGGGTATGTGGCCGAACGCATATTCAGCCGGCTCCCGCACGTCGAGAATGACTAAGTCCTCACTCGCTGCAAGCTTGCTTTGAAGCTCTTCATTGGTAGCGGTGTGCGGGTAATTCGCCGCTTCCTTCAACTCTTCCGGCCGGGATTTGCGCAGGTAATGCTTCAGCACATCCCCGTCTTCGAGCGTCCCTAGGTACTGGTGGCCCGTATTTTTGGCCCAGCCCTGCATGTCCGCCAAAGACCCCCGGTCCGTGGCCAACACCTCGATGACCTGCCCCGCTTCAAGCTGGTCCATTGCTTTTTTGGTTCGGACGATAGGCATCGGGCAGGACAAACCTTTGCAGTCCAAGGTGACATTTACCAATATATCCGCCATGCTTGTAAACCTCCCTTATAAAGTAAGATCCGGATGTGTGTTGCTCATTGATCGGGGTACTATACGTATACCCCTATGGGTATAATTCTAGGATGGAAGCAGCGAATTGTCAAACCGCCAAATCATGGAATATTAAAACAAGCCTCCTGCAGGACGCGCCTGCTGGAAGCTTGTTTATCTTTTCATTGTTGTCCTTAGACAGCAGCTTATGAATCGCCAAAGGAACTTGAGATCCGGGTATCCGTGTTAAACAGGGAACTTCGGTTCTTCTGGTTATTCCGGTTTTGGTTCTTTTGGTTCTTTCGGTTCTTTCGGTTCTTTCGGTTCTTTCGGTTCTTCTGGTTCTTCTGGTTCTTCTCGTTTTTCCGCCGCTCGCCCGGCTGAGCCCTCCTCCCGGTACCGTTTTGGCGTCACGCCGGTCATTTTTTTAAACACCCTGTTGAAGTAACTCTGATCGTTAAAGTTCAACCATGAGCAGATGTCCGAAACCTTGTATTTCGTCAGCATCAGCAGCTTTTTCGCCTCGTCAATTCTTTCGCGCTGGATATATTCGCTGATGGAGATGCCTACTTTTTTCTTAAACAGGCTGGATAAGTAGTTGGGGCTCAAATAGGTCAGCTTCGCCAGCTGCTCAAGTGTAATGTCGTCGTAGAGGTGGTCGGAAATATAGTGCTGGCAGGCCGTAATCGTCGACGAATACTGCTGCTCCTTAACCTTGGACACCCGTTCCGTAAACGCGAAAACCGCCTCGGTCATCACCTTGGATATCGCCTGCAGGCTTTCCTGCTCCTCCAGCTGCTGAATATAGTAATCGCTCAGCGTAAAGGCCGTCTCCTCGTTCAGCCCGCCTTCAATCGCCGCCCGGCAGATCAAGGCCACGCCGGTGATCATCAGGTTTTTCTCGCTGCGGATCCGGCTGCGTCTGGACAGCTTGCCCAGCTCGTCTTCGCCGATCAGCGAATAACGGACAACGTCCTGGACCTTATCGATGCGTCCCTTGCGGACATAATCCAGCAGCACCCGCTCATGCGAAAGGTTGGTATGGGAAATCAGGTTCATCCGTTCCCGCGAAATCTCCAGATCCGGCGTATGCGGCTGCTGATTCTTCGGTAGCTGCTCACCGCTGATCTCAACGATCTGTGCCGGGTCCAACCATTCCTGGTAGAGCAGGCTGTAAACCAACAGGCTCATGGAACGAAAACGCTCCGGGCCAATAACGGGCAGGGATTGGTAAAACTCAATCAGCACCCGGACATTGGAAAATTCGTGCATCAGCTCCGTAATGTAATCGATTTGCGTTTCGTCCAGGCCGGCGTCGAGACAGGGCCCAATCACCATTTGCCCCAAGGCTGCTTCTTCATGCTGCAGGCCGATTCGAAAAAAATGCAGCCTGTTGATGGAAAAAAAGGTCGGCATCTTCTTCTGCCCGCCGTTTACTGCATGTTCCCTGATCTGCTCCTGAAGCGGAACATAATACGGGCTCTGGCGGATGCTCGCAGCGGGACTTTCATATGCAAATTGCCCGCGGGTGTTGACGTAAAATACAGACACGCCATGGGCCTCATGCAGATGGTGGCACACGTATTTGATTTCTTCCAATGCGAACCGCATGACGCCCCCCCTTTTGCCGGCATAAATGATAACGGTTTCTTTACATTAAAATAATACAATTAAGCGTAGAAAAGTACAATAATTGCCGATCAAACCCTCGTACAATGGTCAATGAACAGATCAAGATCAACGATTAGGGGGAATGTACGATGGAATTGGAAAATAAAATCGTGCTGGTCACCGGCGCCGGAAGCGGCATCGGCAGAGCCAGCAGTTTAAAAATGGCCGCTAACGGGGCCAAAGTTGTGCTGGTCGATTTTAACCGCGAAACCGGCGAAGAAACGCTGCGGATGGTCCAGGACCAGGGCGGCGAAGGCATTTTCGTTCAGGCGGACGTATCCAAGAGCGAGGACGTGCAGCGTTACGTCAATGCCGCCGTGGACACCTATGGCCGGATCGATGCCTTTTTCAACAATGCCGGCATCATCCAGAAATTTTCATTGCTGGCCGACGTGGAAGAAGCGGAGTTCGACCGCCTCGTTGCCGTTAACATGAAGGGTGCCTTCCTGGGGCTGAAATATGTGCTTAAAGTGATGGAGAAGCAAGGCAGCGGTTCGATTATCAATACGGCGTCGACAGCCGGCATCCGCAGCGAGCACAGCGTGTCCGTGTACTCGGCAACCAAGCATGCCGTGATCGGATTGACGAAGTCGGCAGCCATGGAATACGTGAAAAAGGGCATCCGGGTCAACGCCATCTGCCCTGGCGGCGTACAGACCTCGCTGACCCAAAGCGTGGAAGAACAGTTCAAAGCGGGCGGCTATATGCCCGAAGAAGTCAGCAACATGCGGATCGGACGCTACGCGCAGCCGGAGGAATTGGCCGAAACGGTCTCCTTCCTTGCCTCCGACCGGTCAAGCTATATGGTTGGCTCCATAGTCCTTGTGGATGGCGGCCTGACACTGTAAGCTGCTTAGCTTACGAGGAAAACCCTCTCTGGAATCAGAGAGGGTTTTTGTCATTCTCAAATACTGAACACACCTGCCAAACACAGCAGTCCACCGAAGATCATAAGAATCATGCCGGCAAAGCTCAGGTACCACCGCCGATCCTCGCTAAGCTCCGCATCCCAATCCTCGCTGAATCTTCAAAAGCCACCACAACTCCGGCTTTTTTCTGGCAAACCAGTCCATCGCAGCGAGCACGATTCCCATGATCAGCACCGGCATATATATCGACTCCTTTATGGATAGAACGGGATCACGCAGCCGTCGTTCCGGGATAAACAAGTCAGCTGAGCAATTTGATAAGTAACCGAGGGAGATACAGCAGCACATCCAAAAACCAGGCGGATCTATCCGCATAACGTTCGATTTGATTGTACCTCAAATTTTTCATAGGGCCACTCCTTTTAAATCAATGGCTGCCTGCTTACGGAGCAAACGACACATGCCGGATGATGTAACGCACCACAAAGAAACTGATGATAAACAGTGCCGCCAACCCGAGCAGGAAAAAAATCAGGATCTTATCCCCTAAGGAAAAACGCTTCATGGGTTCCACCTCGCAATTTTTCCTTAATTATACAGGAAAGTGGGCTGTATGTTAATTTTTGTTGCCATAAAAAACAGCTGGGTGAAAATAACATAATTGAATCCTATATAAAGGGAAAAGGCCCCCACCTTTGGGAACCTTTAATTGATATCAGACGCCAGTTCTATATTATATGAATGACCCTCGTTTTACCGATGCTGCTCCCGAATCGCCCGTACGATCCGATCCGCCCTTTGATCTTCTTTGTATGAATGAACCACAAGCATCGCATGAATGACGCCCGGAATGTAGCCGATACATGTAAGGATGATGCTTAAGATGAACTGTCCCAATTTACCGCAGCTCAGAACGGCCAGCGGCGGAAGGAAGCATAATAAATAACGCATTGGCGTTAACCTCATTTCTGTTTGAATGATCTATAATACGCCGCCGCGGTATCTTCGTTTCATTTTGTGCCGCACTCATTTTTTGGGTAATAAAAGAAAACGGAGATGAAGTAAGGAGGACATGACATGTGCGGACGGTATACATTGGCGGTTGAAGAAGAGGATCTCATCCAGCCATTTGGCATCGATGATGTCCAGTATGAAATAACTCCACGGTATAATATAGCCCCGACCCAAACGGTTGCTGGCGTTCGAAGCGATCACGGAAAGCGGATATTGCAGGGGTTTCACTGGGGGCTGCTTCCGTTCTGGGCCAAGACGAAAAGGATGGCTTACCATACGTTTAATGCCCGTGCGGAGTCGATTGACAGCAAGCCGGCATTTCGGTCAGCTTTTCCTGAGAAACGAATGGCCGTGTTGGCAGACGGATTTTACGAGTGGACTCATGAAGGCGAGCATAAGCAGCCCTACCGGTTCCGGGTGAAATCGAGAGACGTGTTTGCTTTTGCCGGCCTGTACGATGATTGGAAAAGCCCTGAGGGCGAACTGTTCACGAGCTGCACCATCATAACGACAAAGCCGAATTCCCTTACGAAGAAGGTCCACGACCGTATGCCCGTTATTCTTGGTGAGGAAGAGCTGAACATCTGGCTGGATCCCGGCGTGTCCGATAAGGACTTGCTGCAGGGGCTGCTGCGGCCTTACGAGGCAGAGGACATGTGCTCCTATCCCGTGTCGAGATCGGTCGGAAACGTGCGGAACGAAGGTGAAGAATTGATCGAGAAAATCGCCCTGAATTCCAAATAAAAATGCAAAGAGGACCTCCGGGTCATCCGTTAGTCCTCGTCTGATCAAGAAACAACAAACTGAACGACAACCGGGGTGCCGGGGTCCAACACATCGCCTCCAGGAATGGTAAGCGTCGTTGTTGTCACTGACGAAACGTCGGCCGTCTGCATCAAACCATTCAAATAAAGGTTGTAGTAGTTGAACGTCCCCGGAAATGCCGTAGCAGCCACTCCAGCGTCATTGGTGAAGGCCGTTGCGGCTATAGCGAAGGTCGCTCCGGTTCCTGTACCTGCACCAATGGTCGAAGTGAATCTCACGCTGTTCTGATATGGGGTTACGATGGGCATATTCTCCCCTCCCTTCTTGGTTGAGGATCATATAGGTTTTCACACCAAAATCTTTGAAAACCATCGGATCCTCTACCCTATTAAATGCAAGAAGGATAGGATTGGCTTGGGAGAAAATACGAAAAAGTGCTAGACTGTAATATTCGCCGTTAACTGCACCGTTTCCAAAACAATGGGAGTCCCCGCATATATCGTCGTGCTTTGCGGTGGAAAATATAGTTCCGACCGATTGATACTGTACGAATTCCCCGGCTGGATGATCCCATTGATATAGAGGTTGCTGAAACTGCTGGGACCAAGCGTCGAAAAATCGGCAACCGCATCGCCTTCATCATTCGTGAATTGGCTCGCCGCAACCGCGGCTGACGCGGTTAAATCCAGATCGGTCTCCGGCTCATAAAAGTAACGGGCGGCCGTCGGCAGCACAGTTACTCCTGGTATAACGACGGGTCCAGGCGGGCCCTGCGGACCTTCGGGTCCTTCCGGACCAGCCGGCCCTTGAATGCCCGGTGCGCCTGGTGCCCCTTGCATCCCTGATGCTCCTTGGGGGCCAGGGTCACCCGGTTGTCCGGGGAGACCCTGTACACCTTGCGGCCCCTCCGGCCCGCGCAGACCTGACGTCCCGGGAGGGCCCTGCACCCCCTGTAGGCCTTGCGGTCCGGGAATCCCGGGCAGTCCTGCCGTACCATCCGTCCCACGTCCCCCCCGAGGACCATGATCGCCCTGCATCCCGGTTAATAGCGCCAGCTCTGCTTTGATTTGTGCCTTGGCTTCCTCGATTGCCGCTTGTAAGGCATGCTGATCCATCAAACGGATCTTCCGTTTTCTTTTAGGGTTCACCTTTTTGCAAACGACGGCCCTTTTGATTCTTTTCGCGCCGATGCATTTTATTTTCTTCTTTACATATGTGCGCTTCGTTTTTCCTCCTTTTCTCATTTGCGGCACCCTTCCCTTAAAAAATTAGGAATATGTGTATATGACATATGTATATGTCCAATGCACATCATGGGAGTGGACTATTCGCTATCTTCGGTGTTACCTCTCTCTCATTCCCTGCCACCTTTTCCCCTGCGGTAAAGATATGCCGAGCTGGTCCACCGTACGGACCACGATATGCATGATCAGGTCCTCAATGGCCGCCGGATGGTTATAAAAGGCTGGCACAGGAGGCATAATCGTCGTGCCCATGCGGGACAGCGCCAGCATATGCTCCAGATGGATATCGTTCAGCGGCGTTTCGCGCGTAAGCAGGATCAATTTTTTTCGTTCCTTCAAAATGACGTCGGCTGCCCGGGTGAGCAAGTTGTCGCTTAATCCCATGCGGATGGAGGCGAGCGTCTTCATGCTGCAGGGCGCTACGATCATGCCGTCCATCTGGAACGATCCGCTTGAAATAGCCGCTCCCAAATCTTTGTAACCGTACACTTGATCCGCAAGTTTCTCTACCTCTTTTACCGTGTAGGGGGTTTCATGCCGGATATTTGCAGCCGCCCAAGGAGAGACTACGGCATGCGTTTCGACGCCCGCCTCCTTTAACGCTTGAAGCAGCCTGATGCCGAATATCGCGCCCGTCGCTCCGGACATGCCCACGATGATTTTCATAAGCCCTCTCTCCTTCGCATCCGTAAATGCAAGTTTCACTCATTTCTTTTGATGAATCATGGTGCTGAAGTTCCTTCGGCGGCAGCAAACAAACGAATGGCGCGCTTGCGTATTTCCTCCGGATAACCGGCGAAGGAGGCTTGAAGCGGTGCATAGCCATCCGGCCATTCATTCGGAGAAAGGCAATTGTATACGATCTTTGTCGTCGCAGCCTTTCGTTTTTCCTCCTGATCCAGGTAAGCGACAAGCGGCAGGACCGGCTGATCGGCAAAATGCAGGATTCTGTCCGGATGGCAGCGGGTGGCCGCCGCCCAGACGACCTGGTCAATCCGGCTGGGATCGATATCATCGTTCACGACGATGATTTTCGGAATGTAGGAGCCGCCGCGGCAGGCGAACACTACCTCTCCGATTCGGCGGGCGAGTTCCTTCGAATCGGCATATGCCCCCGAGGAATCTACCGTCACGACAAGCCAATGGACCGCGGATTCGAACGGGATGAAGCAGCTGCGGACAGGCAAGCGATGGCGCCGCAGTTCATGCTGAATGCTTGCGGCGATCGCGACGCCCCAGTTCGTATGATTCTCCTCGGGCGGCATCCCTGCAGCCACCGCCGGCATGATCGGGTCAAGACGGTGAGTCATCGCCGTAACGCGGAAACACGGCACTTCTTTCTCGTGCCCTACCCACGTATATCCCGCATACTCCCCCATCGGACCTTCAGGTACGGTCTCATTCAAGGATACAAAGCCTTCAATGACGATTTCGCTGCTTGCCGGTACCTTAAGATCATGGCTTTCGCAGCCGACGACTTGAAGCGGTTTGCCGTACCATCCGCCCAGCAAATCGGCTTCGTTCGCGCCGTCAGGCAGAGGATATCCGGCGATCATGGCGATGCCCGGATCCACGCCGAGACAAAGCGCATACGGCATGTCCTGGCCGATCTCCTTCCACTGCTCGTATATTTTGCCGATATGCTGGGATGGCACGATAACGCCGGCCATCGTCCTTTTGCCATGCAGCATGACCCGCGTAATCGACCAGTTCACCCAGGATCCGTCAGGCGAGCGTACGATCAAAATGCCGTATGTGTTGATGTAGCGGCCGCCGTCGCCGACATGCAGGTACGGAACCGGAAGGCTCGTCAAATCGATGTCCTCCCCGAACAGTTTCTTCTCCTTGCACGGCCCCTCCGGCACTTCCTGCGGCGGCAGCGGTTTGGCTTCGGGGAGATGGGACCAAGCCTCAACCAGCTCCGCAATAGCCGTCTCGGCGGGGAGCCCCAGTGAAAGCGCGATCCGCAAAAAAGGATGACGTTCATTCGGACTGAGACCGACTGGCGCACCCAGCACGCGAAATCCAGGGGCGCTGTCCTTGATCTTGCAAAACAGCGGCGCCGGGGCCGGCCGTTCATAGGCGTAACGGATCATCGCTCCCATTTCCAGATTCCAATCCACCTCCTGTTCGATCTTGATCATATCGCCGTATTGCTCCAAGGCCTCGATATATCCCCGAAAATCGATGCCGGTTGCTTGAATTGTTTTCATTGCCTGACCTCCCGAGTACTTTAAAATGTCTGCATACAAAGCTTACATCCGAGCTCTTTTATATGTAAAATATATATTAAGGTGGTTTACAATATAAAAAACATATGTGGTGAAGAGGTACGAGAATATGGATTTAAAAAAATTGGCCTATTTCGTGACGATCGTCGAAGAAGGACAAATTACCCGCGCTGCGCAGCGGCTGCACATCGCCCAGCCTCCATTGAGCATTCAGCTCAAATCCCTGGAGGAAGAACTGGGTGTGACCCTGATCGAACGCGAAAACAAAAAATTCGAGATTACGCCGGCCGGGTGGACGCTGTATAAACGAGCCAAGGAGGTGCTCCACTCGATTGACGGGATGGTGGCGGAAATTCATGATCAGGAACAAGGTATGCGCGGTACGCTATCCATCGGTACGGTCATGTCCTGCGTTCCCTACCTGCCTTCCGTCGTCAAACAGTTCCAGCAAACTTATCCCCGGGTGACCTTCCGATTATGGGAGGATGATTCCTATCGGGTGGAAGAGCTGCTTCAGCAAAAAAGAATTGAACTGGGGCTCGTCAGGCTTCCCCTGCAGTCCGATTTAGGCGCCTATACGCCGGAGGTATCGATTGACCGGCTGCATACCGAACCGTTGGTAGCGATTCCGCCGGTCTCCATAGCGCTGGATGGACCGATCCTTGCGGTCGAGGAGTTATGCTGCCATCCACTGCTGATTTTGCGCGGACAGGGGGACTACGGAGTTTACCACCGGTTTATGGACATTTGCAAAATCAGGGGGCTGGAACCAAACATAGTATGCGAGAGCCCCGACGTATCGACGCTCATGCTCCTCGCCGAATCCGGCATCGGGATCGCCGTCGTTCCCCGCTCGGCTCTGCTGCTCCGTCTGGAGCGGGTGAGACATGCTGAAATTGCTCCGCCCATTGAATCGGACACAGCTATCATCACGTTGAAGGATCAATATCTCCCGGCAGCAGCCCGGAATTTCAAACAGCTGCTGCTCGAATCCATGGGAAACGGCCGAAGCTAAAAAACCTTCCGCATCCATCATTTGCGAAAGGTCTTATATTTTATGGCACAACGATGGCTGCATCATAGAAAAATGCAAATCGCTTTCCATTCGGGTACAATAAAACCAAACGACCTATGGAGGCTGCAACGATGAATATGGAAGAAGAACCAAAGCAACAGGCGATTCCCGCCGAAGACGACCAAGGCAATTTCAAGCTGCTCGACACCCAGCGTATACTATCGATCACGTCCGAAATCGAAGGCGACGAGGACAGCGCAGCGATTTTCCATTACGACGACGGCAAAAAGTACAAATACGTGCACAGTGAGAAAGCCATGAAACAGTTCGGGGAGTGGATTCAAAAAGGGGAAGGTTAAACGCTATGTTGAGGATCGAAGGGCTGCCGCTAGGCAGCTCTTTTAATAGGCTTACTGCTATAAAAGAGAACGAGTCCACTCTTCATAGTTAAATAAAAATGCCTCCTTGCAGTACCATTAGTGGTACAACAAGGAAGCAAACAACACCTAGCTATTATTATTGGGCCTAGAAATTTCTTTACGTATCTCTAAAAACATCAGATATAATCTAAGGAAGAAACCAATGAACAGTCCCACCCCTATGATAAATCCTACTTGCCCCAACAATACTAAAATGTAAGAAATTACACAACCTAATAATATCAACCCTATGAGTTTCATTTTCCGGTCTCCTATGATGGTAATTTACTGGTTTAAATACGAGCAGAACGATTCCAGCCTTTACATATAATCCAATAAATGCTATTACAGACCATTTTATAAGATGAGCAGGTGTATCGCTAGGTCAAAAAATATTAGAATTGTTCGTAAGTCAATGTAAAAATAAGCCTACAGGTGTTTGTGACTCTGTGGTTTTACTTTTATGATATAGTATGTAAAAAATCCGCTCTTTTACTTTTGTTGCTACACATAAGGAGTGTTTTGATTTGATGAGAAGATTTGCTACGTTCTTACTTAGCGTAATAATTAGCGTAATTGTTTGCTATACCCTGGCAGCAGTAAGCGGTGCAGGTGATACTGGCCTTATTGTTTCATTATTAATTACGATCTCGCTTCAAATCTCATTCTTAACGGTGGTCTGCATTTTTAAAAAATCATAGCAACAAACGCATGAAAAAGGATTCGTTATTCGGATGCTTTTTTCAATTTCAAAATTATTAATAATTAACACAGATAGTTGAACGGCTAAATAACGGAGAATGCAATGAACGCAACTTCTAGAAACAAAAAAGGGTAAATTCAACCTCATTGCGGACGTATTTATTACCACCACGAATCCAGTGAGATTCAAATATCAAATGGGCTGTGGATACTGTTTTTAAGAGCAAACTGATCCGCTCATCCATGCCCTTCTCCCTTGGGTTCTTGATTCGAAAAATAAAGCCCCAAACACTCACGAGGGCATTAAAATAGCGTTCCTTACCATTTCGGTAACGTATACACACGTACAGAGAAGATGAAAAAGGATGCCAACGAGAAGATAAGGGTCCATTTCGGTGACATCCTAAATTTCCAGTTTGATCACGACAAAAACCCAACGCCGTGATTTTTTGATTTTTTCGTGATTTTATGAAAAAAGGCTCCCTCAGCGGGAGCCTTTCTCTTATTGCTATTGCAGGCTTTGGGAGCCTTATATTACATCATGCCGCCCATTCCGCCCATGCCGCCCATGTCTGGAGCAGCAGCCTTTTCAGGTTCAGGCTTGTCGGCGATTACGGCTTCTGTTGTCAGGAACATAGCCGCAACGGAAGCTGCATTTTGCAGCGCGGAACGCGTTACTTTGGCAGGGTCAACGATACCTGCTTCGAACATGTTCACCCACTCGTCTGTAGCCGCATTGTAGCCGATGCCCACTTTTTCTTTCTTCAAGCGGTCCACGATCACGGAACCTTCTTGACCAGCGTTGGCAGCAATCGTGCGGATTGGCTCTTCGAGAGCGCGCAGAACGATGTTCACGCCTGTTTTTTCGTCGCCAGTCACGTCAACAGCAGCTACCGCATGGTATACATTCACGAGAGCTGTACCGCCACCGGATACGATACCTTCTTCAACCGCAGCGCGGGTTGCGTTCAGGGCGTCTTCGATGCGCAGTTTGCGCTCTTTCAGTTCGGTTTCGGTTGCAGCACCGACTTTGATAACTGCTACGCCGCCAGCCAGTTTAGCCAGACGCTCTTGCAGTTTCTCTTTGTCGAACTCGGAAGTCGTTTCTTCCAGCTGCGAACGGATTTGGGAGATACGAGCGTTGATGTCGCTCTTCTCGCCGCTTCCGTCAACGATGGTTGTGTTTTCTTTCGTTACGCGCACTTGACGGGCGTTACCCAGTTGCTCGATGGATGTGCTCTTCAGATCCAGGCCGAGCTTCTCGGTGATCACTTGGCCGCCAGTCAGGGCAGCGATATCCTGCAGCATCGCTTCGCGACGGTCGCCGAAGCCAGGAGCTTTAACGGCTACCGCGTTGAACGTGCCGCGCAGTTTGTTCACGATCAGCATCGCTTGAGCTTCGCCTTCGATGTCTTCGGCGATAATCACAAGCGGTCTGGCTTGTTGAACGATTTTTTCAAGCAGCGGCAGGATTTCCTGCGTGTTGCTGATTTTCTTGTCAGTGATCAGGATATATGGATTTTCAAGCACAGCTTCCATTTTATCCGTATCGGTGATCATGTATGGGGAAATGTAGCCGCGGTCGAACTGCATACCTTCCACGACTTCAAGCTCTGTAGCGAATCCGCGGGATTCTTCAACGGTGATTACGCCGTCTTTGCCCACTTTTTCCATCGCTTCGGCGATCAGTTGGCCCACTTCTTCGTCAGCTGCGGAAATGGAAGCGACTTGAGCGATTTCTTGTTTCCCTTTAACTTCGTTTGCGATGTTCTTCAGCTCGGCAACTGCCGCTTTAACCGCTTTGTCGATCCCTTTGCGGACAACCATCGGGTTAGCGCCTGCAGTTACGTTCTTCAGACCTTCGCGGATCATGGCTTGAGCCAGAACCGTAGCGGTCGTCGTACCGTCACCGGCTACATCGTTGGTTTTGGTTGCTACTTCTTTAACGAGCTGAGCACCCATATTTTCAAAAGCGTCTTCCAGTTCGATTTCTTTAGCGATCGTCACACCGTCATTAGTAATGAGCGGGCTGCCGAATTTTTTCTCCAGAACGACGTTGCGGCCTTTAGGTCCGAGCGTCACTTTTACAGCGTTAGCCAAAGCGTCTACACCACGCAGCATGGAGCGGCGTGCGTCTTCACTGAAACGGATATCTTTTGCCATGTTGATAAAAACCTCCCATAAATGATATAGATGTTGCTCATATGTTCAGGCTCTTCGCCGAAAATTCAATCCTCGCCGGATCAAAAAGTCGCTTAGCCTACGATTGCATGTATGTCGCTTTCTTTCATAATCAAATATTCTTTACCTTCATATTTGATTTCTGTTCCGGCATATTTGGAGAACAACACACGGTCGCCTTCTTTGACTTCCAAAGGAACGCGTGCCCCGTCTTTAACGGCTCCGCTGCCAACAGCGATAATTTTGCCTTCTTGCGGCTTTTCCTTGGCGGAGTCCGGAAGGACAATCCCGAACGAAGTTGTTTCCTCTTGTTGGATTGGTTCTACCAAAACGCGGTCACCCAAAGGTTTGATCATGAAAAATAGCCTCCTTATTTAGTATGTTGTGCTGCGGTTAAAGTCTGGTTGACGATTCTTGTTAGCACTCGACAACGTTCAGTGCTAACAACCACTTTTATGATACTCAACTTGGGAACAGATTTCAAGTCCTCTTTGAAGCATTTTTCTAAGAACTTCACACTTTTCATAGCACGTCCGCCGAACCCGTCCCATCCTGCACCGGACAAGCCTGTCACAGGCCTCCGCAGCGAATAAGACACCCTCCATCATTGTATCCACCGGAATCCGAAATATGCCGTTTTCCGTGATTCCTGAAAAAGAAATGCCCGTTTTCGAAGAAAAGAAAAAAGCATCCTTTTTCCGTCCAGAAAAAGAATGCCTGTGTCCTGTTATTGCGGTTCGGCCGGGAACCGGTATCTCGCCTCCACCGCCGCATCCGCGGCCAGCTGCTTGCGGTACACGACGGAGGATAAAAACACGCTGAACTCATACAGCACGAGCAGCGGAATCGTCACGAGAAAATCCGAAATGAAATCCGGCGGCGTAATGACGATCGCGATAAATACGAGGGCGAAATAGGCGACCTTCCGCATTTTCCGCAGCCGCAGCGGGTTCAGGATCCGCAGCTTGGTCAGAAACATGACGATGATCGGCAGCTCGAACAGCAGCGCCACCGGTACGACCAGCGTAAACAAAAAGCTGAAGTATTGGGAGATGCCGTACGTCTCCTTCAGTCCCATCGACTCGGTCACCTGGGTCGTAAAGCCCAGCGCCATCGGGAATACAACGTAATAGCCGAAGGCAAGTCCGGCCAGAAACAGCAGAAATACGTAAGGCACATAGCGCAGCGCGGCCTTGCGTTCCACTTCGCGGAGCCCCGGGCTGACGAAGGCCCACAGCTGGTACGCCGTAAACGGAATCGTCGCCACAAGCGATACGATCATGGCGATCTTCATGTACATGCCGATCCCGTCCCAGAAGGAAAATGCGTGCAGCTCGAAATCCTTGGCCGAGTCGACGCTGATCAGGTACTGGTAGATGGGATTGGCGCAGACCAGGCCGACCACAAGCCCGAGCACGAGCACAACGAGGACGTAAATGATCCGTTTGCGCAGCTCGCCCAAATGCTCGACGATCGACATTTCTTCCTGTTTTTCCACGATGAGGTCACCTTCCTTCGCTTTAAGCCTTCCGGACAAAACAAAATCCCTCCCCGCAAGGAAGGGATGGATATGGACTGCCTGGACTTCTCCCTGAAGTCACTCCGGCAGGCGCTTATCTTGGGCAGCGCTGCTCTGCACAGGTGCAGGCTGCGTTTCGCTTGCGGCCAGCGGCTTAGGCTCGCTCTTGCGCGGCGCCTGATCGTCTTCGCCGATGATATCGCGGGCACCGTCCTTGAACTCGCGGAATGTGCGGCCGACGGCCCGTCCGAGTTCAGGGAGCTTGTTGGGTCCAAACAGCAGCAATGCCAAAATGACCAGCAAAATAATGCCTGGCACACCGATTCCACTCAGCATATGGTATTCTCCTCTCTGTACTTTACTCTTAACCAAAATCCGGATATGTAACACACCGTGTCCGAGTAAAGCAGATCATTGATGGATGTTTGCATGTCGATTGGGCTTGTTCACAGCTATGACATAAAATTGCCACATCGCCATCATACCATATCACGGATCATTACAATATCAAATAAGTGTGACAATTTTGAAAAAAGTCAGGTAAATGCTGGATTATTGGCGGTATTGCCCGGTCACCATCAGCAGCGCTTCCGGCAGCTGGTCCATAATGGCCGCCAAGTGCTCGTGCACGCCCTTGGGCGAGCCCGGCAGGTTGACGATCAGCGTCCGTCCGCGGATGCCGACAATGCCGCGGAACAGCATCGCCGCGCGGTTCTTCTGCATGACGGTTGCCCGCATCGCCTCCGCGATGCCCGGCACCTCCCGCTCGATGACCCGGCGGGTGGCCTCCGGCGTTACGTCCCGGATCGCCAGCTCCGTACCTCCGGTCGTGAGCACCAGGTCCGCCTGGAAATAATCGGTTAACTCAATGAGCGACGCGATAATATCATCCTGCTCGTCGGGAACGATGCGGTATTCCACGATCTCCCCGCCCAATTCCTCCTCCACCAGCTCCCGGATGACCTGTGCGCTCGTATCTTCACGTTCACCTCGGGCTCCCTTATCGCTTGCCGTCAGGATCGCTGTTCTCCACACCATAAGATCACCCCTCCTCCTTTAACCCTAAGTTCTTATCCTTGTGAACCGTCTGATCCGAGCAGGTCCTTCTTCGACTATACTCAAGCTTCGCGGCTGTAGTCGCCGCTCTTGCCCCCGGTCTTGGATTCCAGCCGGGTCGGACCGATGACCATATCCTTCTGCAGCGCCTTGCACATGTCGTAGACCGTCAGAGCGGCAGCCGATACGGCGGTCAGCGCCTCCATTTCGACACCGGTCTTGCCCGTAGTCTTCACAGTTCCTTCTATATAAAGTTCATCATTTCCGTTATCGCTGAAATGAATATCAATGCCTGTCAGCGGCAGTGGGTGGCACATCGGAATGATATCCGACGTTTTCTTCGCCGCCATGACGCCGGCAACGGAAGCGACGGCGAGTACGTCTCCTTTGCCGATCCGCCCTTCCTTGATGCGCGCCAGCGTTTCCGGCGCCATCGTGACCGTCGTGCGGGCCACCGCCGTACGCGAGGTGACGTCCTTCTCCGAGACGTCTACCATTTTGGCCCGGCCTTGTTCGTTAAAATGCGTCAGATCCATCGTCAGCCCCCTTGTTCATCGTGTATATCCCTTGGTCGGTTATGAGGACCTGAAGACGGGCGTCGTTCTCGTCCATGGGGACGCGGTCCACGACCTGCGGCGCAAAACCGATCCCGGCCCACAGAGGCATGGCACCGTCCCCGGCCGCAGCGCTCCATCGTTCGTAAAGCCTGTCGTAGTAACCCGCACCGTACCCGAGTCTTCCACCTTCGAGATCGAAAGCGAGACCGGGCACCAGCACCGCATCCGGCAGCATCCCGTCCTGCTCGGCCTGCACCCGCTCGGGGTCCGGCTCCAGGATGCCGTATGCGCCGGCCTGAAGCTCGTCCCACCGCCGCAGCCGGTGAATCGTCATGGAACGATCCCCTGGATGGCAGCGCGGGACATACACATCCACGCCCCGAAGCCAGGCCCGCTCGATCAGCGGCCGCGTGTCCAGCTCGCTGCGGAACGGAACGTACACCATCACGCTCCGGCATCCAGCCGCTTCCATCCACGCCGATGCATGACGGCAGGCCTGATCGGAAGCGCGTCTCCGCTCCTCTTCCGGCAGACCATCCCGCACCTGCCGCATGGCAAAGCGAAGACGCGCCTTCTCTTCTTTCATCCAAGCCGCCCCCTGTGGCATCCAACGACGCTTTCGATTTTCAGTCCTGCATCCGTAGATTTGCTCTTATCTTACCACTGTTGCTTCTCTTTCGCCAAGATTGTCCCGAAGTCCTGCACTGCAAGTCGCGCATTCTCAGTATTTCATGTAAACTGATTTTATTAAGATGATAGATGGAGGTTGCAACGTCACATGCTTCTTCAAGCGAGCGGAATCAAAAAATTATTCGGTATCACTCCCGTGCTGGAAGGCATCAACCTGCAGGTTCAGGAGAGGGAACGTATCGGCCTCGTCGGCGTCAACGGCGCGGGCAAGTCGACCCTTCTGCAAATTTTGGCAGGGGAAATGTCCTATGACGGCGGGCAAATTTATAAATCGAAGGAAACGACAATCGGGTATCTCGCCCAGAACAGCGGGCTGCAATCCGACCGTACCATTTGGGAAGAAATGCTGGATGTGTTCACCCCTTTAATTGAGACGGAAAAAGAGCTCCGGGTGATGGAGCAGCAGATTGCCGATCCGGCGGTCATGGATAATCCGAAGAAATACCAGGATCTGCTGGACCGTTATGCTTCCCGTTCGGACTGGTTCAAGGACCACGGAGGCTACGAAATGGAAACGCGGATCCGCAGCGTGCTGCACGGCATGGGCTTTGGCAGCTTTGCGCCGGAGACTCCGATCGCCACGCTCAGCGGCGGGCAGAAGACGCGGCTTGCGCTGGCGCGCATCCTGCTGCAGGCCCCGGACCTGCTCATGCTCGACGAGCCGACCAACCACCTGGACATTGCGACGCTGACCTGGCTCGAGGATTATTTGCGCGCGTATTCCGGATCGCTGCTGGTCGTATCCCATGACCGGTATTTTCTGGACCGCCTCGTGACGACCATCGTCGAGATCGAGCGGCATCAATCCAAGCGGTATACGGGCAATTACAGCCGGTATATGGAGCTCAAGGCGGCCGAGTACGAATCCCAGATGAAGATGTATGAGAAGCAGCAGGACGAGATCGCCAAGATGGAAGCTTTTATCCAGCGCAACATCGTCCGCGCATCGACCACCAAACGGGCCCAGAGCCGGCGCAAAGCCCTCGAGAAAATGGACCGGATGGACAAGCCGCTGGGCGATTTGAAGAAAGCCCACTTCTCCTTCGAGGTCGAGTACATGTCCGGCAAGGAAGTGCTGCAGGTGCGGGACTTGTCCGTGTCGTTCCAGCCGCCGAAGGCGCTGTTTAAGGACGTATCCTTCGACCTGCGGCGCGGGGAAACGGTCGCGCTCATCGGGCCAAACGGGATCGGCAAATCGACCCTGCTCAAGTGCCTGATCGGAACCAGCCAGCCGCAGACCGGAGCGATCCACTGGGGGACCAAGGTCAAAATCGGGTATTACGACCAGGAGCAGACCAACCTTAATCCTTCCAATACCGTGCTTGAGGAGCTTTGGAGCGCCTACCCGCACATGGAGGAAGCCCGGATTCGCACCGTACTCGGCAACTTCCTGTTCAGCGGCGAGGACGTGCTCAAGAAAATCGCTGCGCTCAGCGGCGGCGAGAAGGCTAGGGTATCGCTGGCCAAGCTGATGCTGCTGGAAGCCAATATGCTTATACTGGACGAGCCGACCAACCATTTGGATCTCTTCAGCAAGGAAGTGCTGGAATCGGCTCTGATCGATTACGAAGGCACCCTGCTGTTTATTTCGCACGACCGGTACTTCTTGAACAAAATGGCCGAACGCATTATTGAGCTTCATCCCGAAGGGACCGAGCATTACCTCGGCAACTATGACGACTATGTAGCGAAAAAGGAGGAGCTGGAGGAACTCAGCCAAGAAGCGCTTGAACAGGCAGGTGGAGCCGGAACGAAGAACAGCCCCTCCAAACCGGAGGCAGCAACCGATAACAGCGATAAATCCGGCGTATCTTCGTTTGAGGCCGACAAGCAGGCCAAGCGCGAAGAGCGGAACCGGCAGCGCAGGCTTGCCGCACTGGAGGAGCAGATCCAGAGCCTGGAGGAAGAAATTTCGGAACTTGACGCGGAAATGGCCAAGCCGGAGGTTTACCAGGACTACGTCGCCCTGCAGGAGCATCAGCAGCAGCAGGAGGAAAAGAAAAACCAGCTGGAAACGATTTATGCCGAATGGGAAACATTGGCCGCGGAGTAAGCCGATTTTCCGCAAATGGAGCCGGCGGAAGCTCCAATGTTCGAACTTTTGTCAAATTTACAAAAAAAGTTTTGACGTTAAGATTCCACTTATTCACAGCCTTATCCCCAAAAAAAGTGCATAACTTCCAACAAAGGATGGCCTTAAGGGCCATTTTTTGTTGAGCAAATGCGCCTCTTTGTAAAATATCCATCTTTATCCACCAAATTATCCACATTATCCACAGTTCCCACAGGGAACCTGTGAAAAACCTATCCCCTATTTTCACCCCCCTATAAACCAGCGATTTCATTAAGAAACAGGTGGTTGTGCACAATTTCGGTGGAATATGTGGATAACCTTGTCCACATCTTGACAAGGACCAGGTCCTAAGATATAGCTCCAAAGTAGGTCCTATCCAAGCCGATTTTCCGTTTCTTCCGACAGAATGACAAGAAACTTCGACGGCATAACGGCTTTTTCGTCCCCTATCGTTGGACAACAACCGTCATAACCGTCAAAGATGCAAAACAGCCTGCCGTCTCATCAACGAGACAACAGGCTGTTCATAATTCACAAGGTTTATGTTACTGATTTCCCTCCGGCTCAGGCCGGAACTCATGATCGGGAAAACGTACGGCCGGCTCGGCTTTCAAGCGCGGACGGACCATTCCTCCAGCGAAAATTGCGGCATCGCCCGCAGGTCCAAACCGGCGAACTGCTGCTCCTTCCATTTCAAATAAGCAGCGGCACCGATCATGGCCGCATTATCAGTGCAGTATTTGAACGGCGGGATAATCAGCTCGATGCCTTCCTGCTCGCACTGGCGGGACAGCTCCGCCCGCAGGCCCTTGTTTGCCGCCACGCCCCCGCACAGCAGCAGCTGCTTCGCATGATAAGACTTCACCGCGCGGATCGACTTGGTGACGAGCACTTCCACGACGGATTCCTGGAAGCCGCGCGCAATCGCACCCTCCGCGGCCGGCTCCCCGCGCATTTTGCGCTGGTTCACCACGTTCAGCACCGCCGATTTTAAGCCGCTGAAGCTGAAATCGTAGCTGTCCGGCTCAAGCCAGACCCGCGGAAGCGGAATGGCTTCTTCGGACTCCAGCGCCAGACGGTCCACGTGTGGGCCGCCCGGATACGGGAAGCCGAGCGCCCGCGCCACTTTGTCGTACGCCTCGCCGACCGCGTCATCCCTCGTGCGCCCGATGACTTCGAAGTGGCCCTCTTTTTCCAGGTAGACCAGCTCCGTATGCCCGCCGGAAGTTACCAGCGCCATACACGGATACTTCAGGTCGGCCACCAGGTTGTTGGCGTAAATATGGCCGGCAATATGATGCGTGCCGATGAGCGGCTTCGAGAGCGCAAACGCCAGACTGGTCGCCGCGACGACACCCACAAGCAAAGCCCCGACGAGGCCGGGGCCCTGGGTGACGGCAATGGCCGACAAGTCCTGCGGGGTGATGCCCGCGGCCTGCACTGCTTCCTGAAGCATCAGCGTAATATTCTCGACATGCTTGCGGGAAGCGACCTCCGGCACGACGCCGCCGAACGCCTTGTGGGTTTCGATCTGGCTGGCGATCAGGTTGCTGAGCACCTCTTTGCCGTCTTTGACCACCGCGGCGGACGTTTCGTCACAGCTCGTTTCCACCGCCAGAATATAGCATGGTTGTGATTGTATGTTGGCTTGATTCATTTGTGTACTTTCCTTCCTAGCCGCGGGCGTTCTGACTGCGGTCCGGAAACAGCTCGGCCCACATGATCATCGCGTCCTCCTGGTTGTCCGAATAATACCCTTTTCGGAGTCCGGCCGGCTCGAATCCCATTTTCATATATAAATTTTGCGCCACCCGGTTAGAGACCCGGACTTCGAGTGTCATCCGTTTCATGCCAAGCTGCGAAGCTGTCTTCATCAGTTCAAGCAGCAGGCGCTCTCCCCATTTGCGGCCGCGGTATGGGGACAAAACGGCAATATTCGTCACATGCGCTTCGTCAATGACCGTCCACATCCCCGCATATCCGACAGGTTCCCCGTTCCATTCCATCATCATATAACGCGCAAAATGATTATGCGTCAGCTCGTTCCGGAACGCTTCCTCCGTCCAGGGCAGAGTGAATGCGTCATGCTCGATCACCATCACGGCGGGTATATCCTCTAATGTCATCGGACGGAAAGTTAATCCTTCCGCGTCCTGTTTGATCTCCTGCTCCATGATTGTCAAAAGACTCCCTTCACGGCTTGCGCAGGAGCTTTTCAGCTTCGGCAAGCTGCGTATAGTTTGGCACCAGGGCGTGCAGCTCATCCCGCTCTCCCCGGAGGAGGCGGTCCGCACCAAGCTTTCCTACCGGCTCCCCTTTCATATCGCAGGAAGTCAGATGAAGCCGGTCTCCCAGCATGGAATGCAGCCGCAGCGCCGACTCCTGGTGATTGCCGATCTCGCCGACAAAATGGACGGCAGCCGGCCATTCTTCCTCCGGCATGGACAAGAGGAGCTGCTCCAGCTCCTCCACCCACGGCTGCATCAGCCGGATGGCATCGTCCTTCTTCCGCTGCGGGATGCCCGCCTGCCCGGCCGCAAACAAGGCCGTATACGCCTGGCCTCTTCTGGCGTCCACGAGCGGAATGACCCAGCTCGTTCCGCCTGGGGCTTGTGAGTCCGGGCCGGCCATCAGTCCGCTCCAGGCCAGCGCATGCAGGCTGGAAATGCCGGCGACCGGCACGTTCCAGGCCCAGGCCAGCGTCTTGGCGGCCGTGACGGCAATCCGGGTTCCGGTATAAGAACCCGGGCCAACGCCCACAGCGACGCCGTCGACTTGGGATGCTTCCACGCCGGCTTCCCGGAGGCCTTTCTGGATCAAAGGCAGCAGATGGACCGAATGATTCCGCTCGCCTGAAGCCTCGATCGTATGGAGCACGCAGTCGTCCTCCATGACCGCCAGCGCCAGGCAGGCCGTCGAGGTGTCCAGCGCCAAAAACCGCCGCAGCGGCTGTGAATTCTCGTTATTCATGTTGATACGACTCCATTTCTGTTCAAACTGCCGACCCATTCTTCATAAGGCTGCCCATACCCTCGGACCGTAATGCTTCGCTCCGTGAGGCCGACAGTCTCGATGTAGATATGCAAATGCCGGTCCGGCAGCAGTTCTTCGATGATTTGCGACCATTCGACCAGGCTGACGCCGTTTCCGAAGAAGTACTCGTCCAGTCCCAGATCCTCGGCCTCCTCCAGAGACACCCGGTAGACATCCATATGGTAAAAGGGCAGCCGCCCTTCGTATTCCTTAATAATGGTGAATGTGGGGCTGTTTACAACGTCCTGCACCCCAAAATGCCTGGCAAACGCCTGCGAAAAGGCGGTCTTTCCCGCCCCAAGATCGCCGTCCAGGCCGATCACGGTCCCCGGCTCCGCTACGCCTGCCAGCCACGCGGCCAGCGCCTCCGTATCCTCGGGGCTGCGGGAGGAATAGATGAACGGTTTCCCGTTATGATTGCTTTCCACGATGGGATTCCACCTTCTCCTTCCAAATCCTTGAATGCAACTTGCCCTTAATTATATCGGTCAACCCTGACACCCGCAAGGACTGGGGGCCGTGTGTTCCGGTCAGCCTTATCCCTAATCCTCGAGGATGGTCAGCTGCGGCCACTGCCGCTTCCAGTTTTTCGACCGTACCCGGCTGATATAGTAGGCTTTATCTTCAAACCGGGGACTTCTGCGTACGACGAGGCCGAACAGATCGTCCAGCCCGTAAGGGGCCAAGATCTCCAGCCTGTTCCCGGTATTCAGGCTTGCGCCTACTGCGGTCGCCGTCTCCGGCCACCAGCTGACCGCGTCCTCCGAGGAAACGTAAGGCGGATTGCCGTTGCGGATATGCATGCGCGCCTGATTTTTAACAGACCATTTATCATTCCCGGTTTGTTCGATCAGCCTCTGCTCCAGCAGCCATTCGCGTTCCTCCGACAGATCTCCCGGATCATAGAAAATAACGTCAATATCGGTATGGGCTGCCTGGTTCGTAAATCCGTGCAGCCGGTCCCACACCGTCCCCCTGACGTACCCGGCCGCGATGTAGCACTGCGGAAGCCCCAACTCCCGTACCCGTTCCAGATCTTTCATTAAAAGATCATTTTCCAGGATATACTGCCGAAAACGTTCTTCGTAGGACATACGCATCCTCCAATCCCTTTGGCGGCTCATCCGCCGTGTTCCTTCATTATATCACGGAATCACAGAAGTACCGTTGGGGGAGGAAAGCGACCAGCGGACTCCCGCGGCTTCCTGCCAATGAGCAAAGCCCCTGTGCCGGAAGGGACAGGGGTTATATTTCGTGCGTAAGGCGTGAATGATCGTATCGAACACTATTTTCGTTTCTTTTTCCACGGCTTGATGACCGAAATGACGAATATGACCAGCGTCAGAACGATCTGAATGAAGACGAACGCATTTCTGAGACCATGGTTACGGAGAAATCCAGGGTCTTCAAGCGCCTCCGGCCCCATCGTCTCCAGCAAATAGAGATTGGCAAGCATCAGCTTATCCACGACGAAAATGCCGATGAACGTCTGCAGCAGAAACAAAATCCATTTCACGGCCAGCCAGCGGTGCCTGAAGAAGCCCCATGGCGTAAAAAAGCCGTACACGAAGGCGACCGCCAGTGTCCCCACGGCCCCCGTCCGGATCACACCGTCGCTGATGAGCACGATGACTTTATAAGATTTCAGCGTATCTTCATAGCTGTTTAACCCCAGCGCAAAGTTGACGGCCACCGAGCTCAGAATGCCACCGAAAAACAAGGACACCAATACGATATGCACGATCTTCAGCCATTTCATGGCGGGTGCGCTCATTTTCTTCACATTTGTCCTCCTCCCTTTCCCCAAGCCCGCAACTTTCGGGGTCAGGCCATAAGTCCTATCCTACCGGCCGGAGATTGCAAACCTGTGACAACGATGTACGCAATCCGTGAAATTTGGCGGCAAGCCCCAGCAGCCGCGGAACATGGCGAATCAGGGAAGCCGCAGAATCGACAATCATTTTAGGAAAACGGCCATTCGACAAATCTCCACTGACCGGAGTTGTCAGTGAAGTGGGGGTATGATGGGGTTGAAGGGCAAACAGCCCGCAAATTTGCCAATGCGCTGACAGCATCGTCTGCCGGCTTTACATTAAAAAATGAACATGGAGGAGATTCAAATGGAAAAAGCTCTCAAGGATCGCAAACCAATCGGATATGTATTCATTCCCGGGGCGGGACTGGACGCCCAAATATGGGACAGGGTGGCAGGGGAGCTGCCGGCGCCTTGCCTGACGGTGGACTATCCGGGCAGAGGAACGAATAACGGAGGAACAAGCAAACTGTCCTTAAAGGATTATTGTGCACATGTAAAGGAGCAGATCCGCAGCTGGGATGTGGAAAAATTCATTCTGGTCACTCATTCTCTCGGCGGTGTACTCGGTCTGAGCATCGCCGACGAAATGGCGGACCGGGTCGCCGGTTTTGCCGCCATCGGAGCGGTGATCCCGGCAAGCGGGGGATCGTTCACGTCCGCCTTCCCTTCAGGGCAGCGGCTCCTGCTGCCCCTGATGATGCGTTTGTTCGGGACCAAGCCTCCGGAACAAGCCATCCGCCGCGGGCTCTGCAGCGGTCTCACTGAGGAGCAGGCCGACGAAATCGTCCGCCGGTTTACCCCCGAATCGATCCGGGTCTACACGGACCGGGTAGAGGCTGCTTCCCGGCTTCAGGTCCCTTCGCTGTACATCAAGCTTGGTCAGGATCAGGAGCTAAAGCCAGGTCTGCAGGACAAGATGGCCGGAAATTTGGGCGCCCGCGTCGAACGACTTGAGTCCGGCCATATGCCCATGCTGAGCCACCCGGATGAGCTGCGTCAGCTACTCCAAAAGTTTGGTACCTCGGTGTCCGCGGCAGGGTAACGGGCAGCCTGCCGGGTACCCCTGTAAGAATTATTGAAAGAGGAGTGCCCTCTTTCTTTTTTTTACTTGTTACCCGGAGACCTCCAGCCATTTGCGGATGACGGCCTGCAGCATATCCCGCTTGGACTCGACATCATTCATACCGGTAAATCGGATCGTTGCCCGGTCAGGCGCAGACCATTCCAGCAGCTCCTGCGCATGTTCGAAAAACGGCCTAAGGTCGACAGGATCTTTTGACTTCGCCCCGCGATGCAGCACCAGCCTAAAAAATCCTTTTCCATGCAGATTAAAGGTCACCCTGTCGTCATTTTGGTAGAGAAAGCTCGGGGCGTTCCACTTGATATGCTCGGAGAGCCCTTCATCCGTGTTCAATATGATTTTCCGAACTTCCTCCATTTCAGGCTTAAGCGGATGATCCAGCTGTTTCAGAAAATTCTCCACATGCTCGCTGGACGGCTTTGGCACGGTTATCACTCCTGACTTCCGATGATTTTTGGTGCACTACATTCGCTGCGACATACCGTATGTCCTGCCTCCGTCCGATCTTTGTGATGACCAACTGAATATCAAAATAAAAAAAGTGCGTAACTACCTCACGCACTTTTTCTATCTCTTTTCCCGGGTCTATGGACTGCCGATCAACCCGCTTAAGATTCGGATAAAACCGCTGTCTCTTCCCCGGCCAGTACCGGTCCGCTCTCCCATACCCGACTCGGAATTTCGCGCCTGAGTACCGGCAGCACTTCCTCCGCGAACCGCTGCAGCTGCTCTTGCTGCTCCGACTCGGTCAGCCCATCCACGCCGATGCTCAGCACCGTATGGCCAAACGCTTCATGGTAATTCAATATTTTCTCGATGACCTTTTCAGGGCTGCCGATCAGTGCCGGGCCGTTCTCGATCTGATCCTCCAGGCTGTGAAAAGGCGATTGGTTATGCTTTGCCGATTCCGTTGCGCTGAAGGCCGTATAATACGGCCGGTACCGCCGGATCGCTTCCTCGGTCGTATTTCCCAAGTACAGGCTCCCGGAGCCCGCGCCGACGACCGCTTTGGCGGGATCATGGCCGTAATAGGCAAGACGTTCGCGGTAATGATCGATCAGCGCTTTATACTTGGCCTGCGGATGGAAGGCGTTGGAGGAAAAAATCGGCTCCCCGAACTTGGCCGCCAGCTCGGTCGAGCGTGTACTTGAGGCGCTGCCATGCCAAATCGGAATGGAGGCCTGATATGGACGGGGGAACGTCGTCACTTCCCGCAGCGGCGGCCGGTACTTTCCTTCCCAGGTGACGTTTTCTTCCGTCCACAATTGTTTCAGCAGCCTGTACCGCTCTTCCATCGAATCCCACTGCTCTTCCTCCATAATGCCGAACAGCGGATAATGCCGGGGGTCGTTTCCTTTGCCGATGATCATCTCCAGCCGGCCGCCGGCCAAATGGTCCAGTGTGGCATAATCCTCAGCCACCCGCACCGGATCCAGCACGCTCAGCACGGTCACCGTCGTCAGCAGGCGGATGCGGGACGTGCGGGACGCGATGGCGGTCAGCACTACAGGCGGCGCCGAGGACAGGAAGGGAGCTCCGTGCCGTTCTCCCACACCGTAAGCGTCGAAGCCGAGCTTCTCGGCGAGGACCGCCTGCGAGATGACGTTGTGGAACTTTTGCTGCGCGGTCAAGGACTCCCCTGTTACTGCATTGGGAAGATTCATCATAAGGCTAAATACAGCCACTTTCATATGGAATCTGGCCTCCTATCCATTCAAAATCAGTTGAGTTCGGTCGGCTGCTCCAGACGTGGTCCGGCACCTGCCGCTTCCTTCCGTTTGCGCAGAAGGAGCGCCAGCGGAATGGCCAGCGCCACCAGCGCGCTCGCGAACAAAAACGCATCGTCGATGCTCTGCGTATACGCCTCGCGGCGTATCCACTCCGTGCCCTGCGCCGCATAGTTAGCGTGCAGACGGGACTCGTGCACGCTCATCCGCGCATAAAACACCGACGTAAACATGCCGAGCGCTCCCGCGCTGAATAGCTGCCGCAGCCAGTTGATCAGGGCCGAGGCATGGCCTGATTCGGACTGCGGAACCGCCGCCATCGCCGCGCTGGTCGCCGGCGTCAGTGACAGCCCCGTACCGACGTTGCGGATTGCCAGCCAGATCATGACGGAGACGAGCGTCGTTTCCGTGCCGAGCCGGCTGAAACGAAAAGTCGTCACCAGCAGGATCAGGCTGCCCAGGGCAATCAGCGCTGCCGGTCCAAAGGTGCGGTATCCTTTCCCTGACAGGAACGTGGCCAAGGTCAGACACGCGGCCGCGGGAAGAAAGAGCAGCCCGACTTGAAAAGACGACAGCCCTTGAACTTCTTCCAGGAACAGCGGGACAAAGTATACGCCGGAGTAGAGGGCAAAGGACAAGATCAGCGATACACCGAGGCTCGCGGCGAACGTGAAATTGCCGAACAGCCTGAGGTTCAGCAGCGGCTCCTTCGCGCGCAGCTCGAGCCGGATGAAAAGAGCGGAGCATGCGCCGCCGATCAGGAGGCAGCCCCACGTCCAGGCCGACGTCATGCCCCAGGCGTGCAGATTGCCGAACAGCAGCAGAATGGCAAGGCTGCCCACAGTGGCCAGCAGGAGTCCGGCGGAATCCAGACGCTTTTGCGGACCCCGAACGTCCTTCGGGAGCAGGATACGGCCCGCCAACCAGGCCAGAATGCCGGCCGGCAGCGTCACGAGAAAAATCAGGTGCCAGTCGTGCTGCTGAAGCCACCCGCTAACCGAGGGGCCCACCGCCGTGCCAAGCACCGTCGAAAACGACCAGACGCTGACCGCTAGTGGCTGTCTTCCTCGCGGCAGCGTCTGATAAATCATGGCCAGGGACACGGGCTGAATCAGTCCGCACCATAAGCCCTGCAAGATGCGGAAGAAAATCAGCGCATGAATATTCCAAGACAGGGAACACATCACGGAACTGACGGTGATTCCGGCCAACGACAGCAGAAACATCCGTCTGCCGCCGAAACGGCTGGAGAGATAGCCGCTGACGGGAGCAATCATGCCGAAGGCCAGCGTAAAGCCCGTAATGATCCACTGCACGGTCCCGAGGCCGGTGTGAAAGATGCCGATAAAGCCGGGCAGCGAAACGTTTAAGGAAACCATGGGGTACATGCCCACAAAGGAACCGCAGAACAGGGTGAGCAGAACCGGCCAAAACGGCAGACTGCCCTGCCCCTCTTCGGCCTTTGCCGCGGCAGCATTCATCGTGACTGACAATTCATAACCTCCCGTTCAGGTGGCGGCCATCCCGTCACAGCGCATAATGGCAGGCCGCGTGGTGACCGCTGTCCAGTTGGCGCAGCGCCGGCTCCTCCTGCCGGCAGCGGTCTGTCGCAAACGGACACCGGGTATGAAACCGGCAGCCCGAGGGCGGATTGGCCGGTGAGGGAATTTCCCCTTCCAGGCTTCCGGCCGGCTGGCCTTGGCGGGGCGTGGTCTGCGGTATGGCCTCGATCAGAGCCTGGGTATACGGGTGGGCCGGGGCGAGAAACAGCGACTCGCTCGGTGCGATCTCCACGAGCTTCCCGAGGTACATCACGCCGATCCGGTCCGACAGATGCCGGACGACCTGCAGGCCATGGGCGATGAACAGGTAGGTCAGCCCCAGCTTTTGCTGCAGGTCCTGCAGCAAATTGATGATCTGGGCCTGAACCGATACGTCCAGCGCAGATACGGCTTCGTCGGCGAGAATGAATCGCGGGTTCAGGGCGATCGCGCGGGCGATGCCGATCCGCTGCCGCTGCCCGCCGGAGAACTCGTGCGGATACCGCTGCGCCCACGATGGGTCGAGCCCCACCAGCTCCAGCAGCTCGCTGACGCGGCGGCTGATGTCAGCGGGGGAGCGCTGCCCCTGACCGTGCACCTTAAGCGGCTCGGCGATGCTGTCGCCGATCTTCCAGCGCGGATCCAGCGATCCGTACGGGTCCTGGAAGATCGTCTGCATATGCTGGCGGGCGGCGCGCAGTTCACGCCCTCCGAGATTTGTCAGGTCCTTGCCAGCAAAGAGTACCGTCCCCGCCGTGGCACGCTCCATCTGGAGCAGCACCCTGCCCAGCGTCGACTTACCGCTGCCGGACTCGCCGACCAGGCCGAAGGTTTCGCGCTTGCGGATCGTAAAGCTGACGTCGTCCACGGCGCGGATCAGCTTCTTCGCTTTGCCGATGCCTCCGCCATGCACCGGGTAATACTTTTTCAGGTGATCCACGGTAAACAAAGCGTCCGCCGCTTCTTCCGCTGCCCCGGCTGAGCCGGCTTCGCCGCGTCCTTCAATGTTCTCTTCTAGGCCGCCTTCCCGTGTAACGCGTAAAGCAGCCGTCACGCTGGAAGCCGCCGGGTCGCCAGAACCTGCAGCTGCATCCGAAACAGCCATCGCATTGGATGCTGCCACCGCACCGAAACCTTCAGCTGTACCGGAAACCTCAGCTGCACCGGAGCCCGCCGGCTCGGCGGGGGCCATCCAGCCCTCCGACTGAACCAGCTCCTCCGCATGCCAGCAGGCGCTCCGGCGCTCGCCGGATCCGGTTAGGACCGGCGCTTCCTGCATGCAGCGCTCCGTGGCAAAGGGGCAGCGCGGATGAAAGCGGCAGCCCTGCGGAAGTGCGGCCAGGCTCGGGATCGAACCTTCGATGGAGTGCAGCTTCGTGCCGCGGACCGTGTCCAGCGTCGCGACGGAACGGAGCAGGCCCCGCGTATACGGGTGGCGCGGAAGGCGGAACAGCTCGGAAGCCGGCGCCTCCTCGACGATTTCGCCGGCATACATGACGACCACCCGGTCGGCAATTTCGGCGGCGATCCCGAGATCATGGGTGATCAGCAGGATCGACATGCCGAGCTCGGCCTGCAGCTCTTTCAGCAGGCGCAAAATTTGCGCCTGGATCGTGACGTCCAGCGCGGTGGTCGGCTCATCCGCGATGAGCAGGTCCGGCCCGCAGGACAGCGCCATGGCGATCATGGCCCGCTGCAGCATTCCGCCGGACAGCTCGCCCGGATACTGCTTCAGCCGCAGCTCCGGCTCCGGAATGCCGACCCGCTTCAGCAGCCGGACGGCGCGCTCCCTGGCCTCCCGCTTGGAAACTTTCTCATGCTGCAAGATGGTCTCCTGAATTTGCTGCCCGATCGTAAAGACCGGGTCGAAGGCCGCCATCGGCTCCTGGAACACCATCGCCATCCGTTTGCCGCGGATCCGGCGCAGTTCGGCCTCCGGCAGGCCTGCCAGGTCCGTCCCGTCCAGAAGAAGGCTTCCTCCGCTGATACGCCCGTTCTCATGGTCGATCAGACGCATGATCGCTTTGGAGGCCACCGTCTTGCCGCTGCCCGACTCCCCGACGAGGCAGACGGTTTCCCCGGCTTCGATCGACAGCGTCACGTCCCGGATCGCCTGCAGCGTTCCTTTTCGGGTCGTAAAATCGACGGACAGCTCCCGGATATCAAGCAATGTGCTCATTGATGCTTCCCTCCTTTAGCGCTGGGTGACTTTCTTCGGATCGAAATGGTCCCGGAGCCGGTCGCCGATAATGTTGACGGACAACACGAATGCGGTGATGGCCAATCCCGGGAAGGTGCAGATCCACCAGGCCGCGGTCAAATAGCCTCTGCCTTGGGAGAGCAGCGTCCCCCAGTCCGGAACCTCGCGCAGAACCCCGAGGCCCAGAAAGCTCAGGCCCGATCCCGTCAGAATGGACGTTCCGATACCGATAGCCGCCATGACCAGCAGCGGAGACAGGCTGTTCGGCAGCACATGCTTCCAGAACACGCGCAGCGGCGAAGCGCCGATGGATACCGACGCTTTGACGAACGTCCGGCTCTTGATGCTCAGCACCTGCGCCCGCATCACCCGGGCATAACCCGGCACGGAGGAAACGGCTACCGCCAGCACGATGTTAAACAGGCTCGGGCCGAGCGCGCCGGCGATGGCCAGCGCCAGCAGGATGCCCGGGATCGTCATCAGCACGTCGTTGAGACGCATGATCGCCGTGTCGATCCAGCCGCCCGCATAACCGGACAGCGCCCCGATCGTTCCCCCAAGCAGGCCGCCGACGAGGACGGAAGCAAAGCCGATAAAGAGCGAGTCCCGGCTCCCGTACACGACCACGCTGAAAATATCCCGGCCGAAATAGTCGGTGCCAAACAGATGCGCCCCGCTTGGCGCCTGCATGATGCTGTCCGTCCGCATCTCCGTCGGGGCGTAGGGCGCAATCCACTGCGGCACAATGGCACAGGCCGCCACAAACAGAATGATTAATCCGGCCGCCACCAGGAACAGGTCGCTTGCCGTAAACTTACGGATTTTCGGTGCGGCCGCGGCCGCGAGCTTCCGCTCGCGCCAGACCGTCTTGGCGGATACCGCCTCCCTCATAACTGCTCCCTCCCAAGGTTTAAGTTGAACGTCTCACGCGCGGATCGATCAGCGTATAGGACAGATCCACCAGCAGGTTAACCAGCGTATAGATGATGGCTGAGAACAAAATGACGCCCTGGACCACCGGGAGATCCTTGGCCATGATCGCATCCGAAATGATCCGGCCGATGCCCTGGCGGGAAAACACCGTCTCGACGACAACCGTGCCGGCCAGCATGTCACCGATCAGCATACCCGTCATCGTGACGGCCGGTATCAGCGCATTGCGCAGCGCGTGACGGTACATGACCGCCCGCTCCGCCAAGCCCTTGGAACGAAGCGTCACGATGAACTGTTCGCTGATGACCTCCAGCATGCTGTTGCGGACCATCCGGATAATAAAGCCGCTCCCGACCGTGCCGAGCGCCAGTGCGGGCAGAACCAGCGTCCGCCACCCGTCCGATCCCATCGCCGGAAACCAGCCCAGCGTAATGGAGAAAATCAGGATGAGCAGGATGCCCGACCAGAAGGTTGGCATGGAGATGCCGAACAGCCCGATGACGCGGGCGATGATGTCAATCGCCCCGTTCCGGTGAATGGCAGACAATACGCCCAGAAGCAGACCCACGGTTACGGACACCAGCACGCTGGCTCCGGTCAGGGCCAGGGTGGCGGGGAAGCTCTCGGCGATTTTGGGCAGCACCGGATCGGAATTCAGCAGGGATTTGCCGAAATCCCCCTGCAGGATGCTCCCGAAATAATGGAGCAGCTGGATGTGAAACGGCTGGTCCACACCCAGCTGATGCCTTAAGTTCGCAATGACCTCCGGCGTCGCCATCGAGGGGTCAACCATGTTGTCGGTCGGATCCCCGGGAAGAACGTAGAGGATCGTGAACACCAAAACGAGCGAGCCGATAATGACGAGGAGCGACGTTAAAAGGCGCCGGGTTACCATCCACAGCATGCCGCCTCAAGCCTCCTTTCTATTTTTGCAAAGATACGTCGTTGAACAGCGGATACCCGAGGGAATCAAAGGTAAGTCCCTGTACCGATTTGGAAGCGGCCACCGTATACGGGAAGACGTAAATCGGCAGAATGACCGCATTGTCGATGATATAATGCTGAATTTTTTGGTACAGCTCCTCGCGCTTGGCATCGTCCTTCTCGACCCGTCCCTCTTCCAGCCACTTGTCGACTTCCGGACTGGCGAGTCTCGGCAGTGTCGGCCGGCTCTTTGGATCATAGGAATGGTAGAAGGAGTACAGCGCGTTCGGATCGGAGTTGACCTGGCTGTTGCCGTACAAATCATAGTTTCCGTTGGTGTAGACCACAGTGCGGACATCCTTCGTGATCTCGACCTCGACGTCCACGCCGATCTGCTTCAGCTGCTGCTGCACCATGACCGCGATGTCGTTGCGTTTCTCCCGGTTTGGCGTGCCGTCGACGTAGTGCAGAGTCAGTTTCTTCCCGTCCTTGGTCCGGACGCCGTCCGCTCCCTTGACCCATCCCAGCTCGTCAAGCAGCTGATTGGCTTTGGTGATATCCGGTTTGACCGAGTTTTCCAGCGACGGGTCATAACCGAAGGTGCCCGGGGTCAGCGGAGACCAAGCCCGCTCGTACGTGCCCAGGTACAGCGTTTTGACGATGGCGTCCACGTCCACGGCCAGCTGCACCGCCTGCCTTGCCTTCAGCTCGTTCCACGGCGCGCGCTCCTGGTTGAAGAACAACGTGTACGGCAGGCCGAGCGTATTTGCCTGCAGCAGCTGGAAATTCGGATCCTTTTTCAAGGTCAGGATGTTCTGAGGCGGCACCGTCTCGGCGGCCAGCACCTGCTTGCTCTGCACGCTGCCGATCCGGGTGGCCTCTTCGGGTACGATTTTAAAATCGATACCGTCCAGGTAAGGCGCCCCCGTATTGGTCACGATCTCCGGCGCCCAAGCGTAGTCGGGATTGCGCTCGACCTTGATGTCGGCATTCTCATCCCACTTGACGAATTTGAACGGCCCCGTGCCGACCGGATGCTGCCCCAGCTGATCCCCGTATTGCTTGGCTGCAGTCGGCGACACAATGCCAAGCAGCGCCTGGCTCAGGTTGCCCAGAAAAGCCCGTGAGGGCGTCGACAAATTCAGCTTGATCGTGTACTCGTCGATGACCTCGGAGGACTTGTAGGGCTGAAGCAGGGCGGCCGCATTCGCCGCCTTGGTGGCGGGGTCCAGAATTCGGTCGAAGTTGAACTTGACCGCCTCGGCGTTAAACGGCGTTCCGTCCTGGAACTTGACGTCCTTCCGCAGCTTAAACGTGTAGCTAAGCCCATCGTCTGAAATGGTCCATTCCGTCGCCAGCCACGGCTTGATCGTATTGTCCGGCAGCTGAACGACCAGACTGTCGTAGATGGTGCGGATGACGCGGACCGCGACGGCCAGGCCGCTGCGGTGCGGGTCCAGCGTATCCGGCGACGTCGCCAGAGCGTAGGTGAGCTCCCCGCCCTTGGCGGATGCTCCCTGTACGGCCGGTGCCGCCCCGCTATCCGTCTGCCCTTGGGAGGCCGTCTGCTTGCCTCCGCAAGCGGACAGCAGCATAACCAGGACCAGCAGAGCGGCTGCTGCCGATTTACGCCTGTTTTTCGAATAAAATTTCATCTCTCTCAGACTCCCTTCAGATCCAAATATCGTTTGCATGCAGGGTGCAGGAACTCCGCAGATTGGCAGAGACCCTGTCCCGTTTAGGACAGCGCTTTTTGCTTCGTGTAGCGGTTCTCCGGCACCGGCAGACCCAGATTTCCCCGCAGCGTATCGCCCTCGTATTCCGTGCGGAACAACCCCCGCTCGCGCAGAATCGGCACCACCAGCTCGACAAAATCGTCCAATCCGCCCGGCACGCCCGATCCGATAATGAAGCCGTCGGCAGCCTCTTCCTCAAACCACTGCTGCACCACATCCGCCACCTTCTCCGGCGTTCCGATAAACACCGTCCGCGGTGTCGCTTCCTGCAGCGCTATTTCACGCAGCGTCAAGTTCTCCTCTTTGGCGCGTCTCTTGATACGGTCGGTCGTGCTGCGGAAGCTGTTCGAGCCAAAGTCACCCAGGTCGGGAAACGGCTCATCCAGCGGGTATTGGGAAAAGTCGTGGTGCTCGAAGTAGCGTCCAAGGTATTCCAAAGCCTTCTCAATCGTCACCAGCCCGGCGATTTCCTGGTATTTGCGCTCGGCTTCTTCCTCTGTGCGGCCCACGATCGGCCCGATGCCCGGAAAGATCAGAATTTCCTCCGGAGCGCGGCCGAGTGCGGCTGCCCGCTGCTTCACGTCCCGGTAAAAGGCCTTGGCTTCCTCGATCGTCTCCGGGCCGGTGAACACGGCGTCCGCCGTTTTCGCCGCCAGGCTGCGGCCGCTGTCCGAGGAGCCCGCCTGGAACACGACCGGCTGCCCCTGCCGGGAGCGCGCAATGTTCAGCGGCCCCTGCACAGAGAAGAACTCCCCTTCATGGTTCAGCCGGTGCAATTTGTCCGGATCGAAGAACACCCCGCTCTCCTTATCCCGCACAAAGGCATCATCTTCCCAAGAGTCCCACAGCCCTTTGACCACCTCAAGATACTCTTCCGCGATCCGGTACCGCTCGGAATGGGCCGGATGCGGCCGGCCGCCGAAATTCAGCGCGGTCCCCTCCAGTGGTGAAGTCACCACGTTCCATCCTGCGCGCCCGCCGCTGATGTGGTCGATGGAGGCGAACTGCCTGGCGACCGTAAACGGTTCACTGTAAGAGGTCGACAGTGTGCCGACAAGCCCGATCCGGGAAGTGGCTGCGCCGAGTGCGGATAAGATCGTAATCGGCTCAAACCGGTTCAAAAAGTGCGGGATCGACTTTTCGTTGATATACAGGCCGTCGGCAATGAAAACAAAATCGAACTTGCCCTCTTCCGCCTTCTGTGCCTGCTGTGTATAGAACGAAATGTTTACGCTCGCATCCGAAGGAATTTGCGGATGTCTCCAGGCGGTGTGGCTGCTGCCCACGCCGTGTATGGTGGCCCCCAGTCGAAGCTGTCTGTTTTTGCCCATAGTTCACTCACTCCATCTTTTTTTAATTTGGGTTGATGCTTGAAATGACTCCAAAGATGACCCTCGACGGTTTCAATATTATTTTTCCAATGAGTATAGTCGGGATTATTGCTGATACTGTACCATCTATGCCTTTCGGGCGACAATACCGTATTAAAATCTTCTATTCAGGCTTTTCCATTCTCTATAAGGCTTTAACTGCGGGCTTTTCCGGGTATGTGAAAAACCCCGATCCGTGCTTGGCGGACCGCGGTTCTCAGGGTTGTTTCGGGCAGCTCTGTATTATATGTGGAGTACAGGGGGTATGAAATAGAGGTCAGACTGCCTGCTCTTCAGCCGGCGTTAATACGGCGTAACGGGTAAGCTCGCTGCGAAGCTCGGTTAAAGCGGATTCCAGGCGATCTCTCAGTTCTTCCTTGATCTCGAAACCGCCGTTCTCCAGACGCGTGATCCATCCGTCTACGGCGAATACACCGCCAAGAATATGCGTGCCTCCCAGTGCGGCTACCACCGGCTTCAGGGCATAATCCACGGCCAGAAGATGGGCGATCGTGCCCCCGATAAACAGCGGCAGCACCAGTTTGCCCTGCAGGCCTTTCTGCGGAATGACGTCCAGAATCGTCTTCAGCGCCCCCGAGTAGGAAGCTTTATATACCGGGCTCGCGATAATGACTGCGTCCGCTTCTTCCACGGCCGCAATCACCTGCCGGATCACCGGACTGTTGAAATCTGCGCGGAGCAAATCCTCTGCCGGCAAATCCGCCGCCGAGATGAAATCGATCCCGTATCCGGCCAGCGCCAGCCGGTCCTCGAAAAACTGGGTCAAAGCGAACAGGCGGGACCCATGCGTCGGGCTCCCCACAATAAATGCTATTTTCGTCATCATCATTCCTCCTCATGGGATGGGGTTGAGACTGCCAACTTCACAAATATCCGGACCCCGTGCACCAGGACATCCTCGTCGAGGTCAAACCGGGGCTGGTGGATCGCATGCACGATTCCCGCTTCCTTGTTCCCGCAGCCGATAAAGGCAAAAGCGCCGGGAACGCGGTCCAGGTACCAGCCGAAATCTTCGCCGGCCAGGCTGGGCGGATCGAGGTAGCTCACCTGCTCCTCGCCGAGCACCTGCCGCGCCGCAGCCATGATCCGCCGGACGGCAGCCTCGTCATTCACGACGGCGATGCCCTCGCGCAGCTCCATGGCGTAACTTCCGCCGGACGCTTCCGCGATGGTGGCGGCCAGACGCCGAAGCCCTTCCGTGATCGCCGCAACGGTTTCCTTCCGGAAGGCCCGGAAGGTCCCTCGCAGCTCGCTGTCGGCTGCAATGACGTTCACGGCCGACCCGGCATGCAGCGTGCCGAAGGCGAGAACGGCCGCTTCCGCGGGATTGATCCGGTTCGCCATCAGGCCGTTCACCTCGGTAACGAACCGCGCCGCCATCTGCAGCGCGTCCACCGCCTGGTGCGGAGCGCTGTGATGGCCGGACGCGCCCTGAAACCGGACGGTAAAATGGCTGGATGCCGCCATCGCTTCGCGCGGATGCACGCCCAGTGTGCCGACGGGCAGCTCCGGCATGACATGCAGCGCGAAGCATTGGTCGACGCCGTCCAGCACACCGTCCTCGATCATGTCGCGGCCGCCCGACAGCAGCCGCCCGTCCAGCGGGCTTCGCAGCGCGCCTTCCTCCGCCGGCTGAAACACGAACCGGATCGTGCCCCGGATCCGGTGCCGGTGCGCCGCCAGCGTCCATGCCGCGCCGAGCAGCATCGCCGTGTGGGCGTCATGGCCGCAGGCATGCATGACGCCTTCATGGATCGAGCGGTACTCGGCGTCATTCTCCTCTTGGATCGGAAGGGCGTCCATGTCGGCGCGAAGCAGCAGGGTCGGGCCGCTGCCGCCGGTACCGTGCAGCGTTCCGACGACCCCCATGCCAAAGTGCTTGCCGACGCCGCGCCTGACCTCGATCCCCCAGGATTCCAGCAGGCCGGCCACGATGCCCGAGGTGCGGGCCACATCGTACAGCAGCTCAGGATGGCGGTGCAGGTCCCGGCGAATCCGGACGAGCTCCTCGCGGAGCCCTCCGGCAAATTCCATCAGTTCATCCGCCTGTGTCAGCCCGATCATCGTCCGCTCCTTTAAGAACGTCCGGCCGCGGCCTTGGCTCGGGCATACCGGTTCTCCGGAACCGCCAGCCCGAGATTGCCGCGCAGCGTGTCGCTCTCGTATTCGGTCCGGTAAATACCGCGTTCCTGCAGAATCGGTACCACCTGGTCCACGAATTCCTCCAGCCCTTTCGGCACGGCGGCCGTAATCATGAAGCCGTCGGCCCCGCCTTCCTCGTACCACTCCTGAATTCGGTCCGCAACCTGCTCCGCGGTTCCGATAAAATTGCCGCGTGGTGTAGCCGACTGGAGTGCCACCTGCCGGAGCGTCAGGCCTTTTTCCTTGGCATCCTTTTTGATTTTGTCCGTACCGCTCTGGAAGCTGTTCTTGCCAAGGTCACCGAGATCCGGGAACGGCTCGTCAAGCGGATACTGGGAAAAGTCGTGATGCTCGAAAAAACGACCGAGGTAATTCAGCGCATTTTCGATCGTTACCAGGCTGGCAACTTCCTGATATTTCCGCTCGGCTTCCTCCGGTGTGCTGCCGATAATCGGGCTGATGCCCGGGAAGATCAGCACGTCGTCCGGATTGCGTCCAAAAGAGGCGGCTCGGGTTTTGACATCCTGGTAAAAGGCTTTCGCATCCGCCAGCGTTTCGTGCCCCGTAAAGACGGCGTCCGCTTCCTTCGATGCGTAGTTTTTGCCGACCTCGGACGACCCTGCCTGAAAGATAACCGGCTGCCCCTGCTTGGAGCGGGCGATGTTCAGCGGTCCTTTGACCGAGAAAAACTCGCCTTCATGGTTCAAGGTGTGCATTTTCTCCGGATCGAAAAATACCCCGGTTTCCTTGTTCCGCACAAACGCGTCGTCCTCCCACGAATCCCACAGCCCCCGGGCCACTTCCAGAAATTCGGTCGCGATCCGGTAACGCTTATCGTGTTCGGGATGCTCCTTCTTGCTGTAGTTCAGTGCCGACCCTTCCAGCGGGGACGTCACGATGTTCCAGCCGGCGCGCCCGCCGCTGATCATATCGAGCGAAGCGAACTGGCGGGATACGGTAAAGGGCTCGCTGTAGGAGGTGGATAACGTGCCGACAAGCCCGATGTTCTTGCTGACGGACGCGAGCGCGCTCAGAATCGTGATCGGCTCAAAACGGTTCAGAAAATGCGGGATCGATTTTTCGTTAATATACAAGCCGTCCGCGATAAAGATGAGGTCCATCTTCCCTTCCTCGGCTTTTTGGATCCACCGTTTGTAAATCTCAAAATTGACGCTGGCGTCGGGCTGGGCATCCGGATGGCGCCACATGGAGGTTCCTCCTCCGACACCGTGCAGCAGCGCGCCGAGTTTCAACTGTCTTTTCTTGGCCATCTCTTCCATCCTCCTTATTTAAAAAGCGATTCTATTATGGATAAAAATTCAGTCCTCCCGCCTGAAAAGGGCTTAGACCAATGCTGCCGCCTGCTTAATGCGCTCGATTTGCCCCAGGTGGTTCTCCACGTGCCGGATAAATCCGTTGACCAGATCGGCGACGCTGACGGTTTGACCTCTAGGGTTCACGCCGGTTTTCGCCAGGTCTTCGGGCGTAAGCCGCTGGAGCAGCAGCGTATTGTACGTGAGCAGCGCGTGGAAAGCATCGAGGATGTCCGGCGTGCCGCCTTGATTGGCATGCTGGCCGCTGACCCAGGCGTCCTGTTCGAACGCTGGCAGCTGTGCCGTCGTGCCCGCAAGAATGTCGCGGATGCGAAACGAGGTCACGATGCTGTGATCGGTCAAGTGCGAGAGGACCTCCTGCACGCTCCATACTTCCGGCGCCCGCTTCCAGGTCAGCTGCTCCTCGCTCAGACCTTCAATGGCTGCGAGCAGTTGACGGTGTGTGCCGCTGAATTTGTCAATTTGAACCTCGCTCATATGAACGCTCCTTCCAACTGATTAGGATACGGGTGATGTTGGCGTGTCGGCGGGCGATGGATAAAACCGGGACAGGGAGAACGGCGCAATATTGTGCGGACTGCGGCCATCCAAGATCAGGTCCGCCAGCAGGCTGCCGACCGCGCTCGAAAATTTAAAGCCATGCCCCGAAAATCCGCCCGCTGCCCACACTTGCGGGTGCTCTGGATGCCGGTCAATGATAAAGCCCTCGTCGGGCGACATTTCGTATTTACATACCACTCCCCGCTTCAACCGGCCCGAAGCTCCCGGCATGTAGGCATCCAAAGCGCGCCTCAAGTCGCCTTCGTCCTCGGGGAGCGAGCCAAAGGGTGCCAGCTCCTCGCCCGGCTGCCAGGCATGCCCGGTGTCGTGCCGGCCGATTTTGAGTCCGGCCCCGCTGATGCTCGGAAAGCTGTAATAAGAGCCCTCCGGCGCATTCAGCGTAAACCCGGGGAACCGTCCGTTATCGAAAGCAGGGGTGTTCGTCTCGAACCAGCCTACCGTTTTGCGGACGGCTCGTACCGGAAGGTTCACGAACGGGAACAGCGTGCCGAACCAGGCGCCGGCGCTCAGAACCACGAACGAAGCATGGTAAGTGCCTTCCTTTGTCGACACCGTGACCCCGTCCTGATGCGCTTCGATGCCCCGGACCTTCGCGTAAGTCAGCAGCTCCGCCCCTTTGGAGAGAGCCAGCTTGCGGTAAGCTCCGACGCAGCGCTCGCTGTGCAGATATCCGGCAGCCGGCTCATACATCGCCTCGAACGAATCCGGCACGCGCAGCTCGGGCCAGCGTCTGCGGATCTCCGCCGAGTCCAGCCACTCGGGATGAATTCCGTGCCGCTTGGCCAGCTCGATCCGCTCCCTGTAAGAATACAGGCCGCTGTCGGCGAGGTTCAGCACGCCGGACTGGACGAGCAGCTTCGTCTCGGTCAGGTCCTCGACTTCGTTCCAGAGTCGGTGCGCGCGGATCGCCATTTCCGTATAAACCGGATCGCCGCTGTAAGCGTGCCGGATCAGGCGCGGTTCCCCGTGGTGGCTCCCCTCCTGATGCGGCGGGTCAAACGCATCGATCAGCAGCGTCTTCACTCCGCGGCGGGCCAGGTAATACCCAGCGCTCATGCCGACCGAGCCCGCCCCTACGACAATGACGTCATACCATTTTCCCATGGCTATTTCGACGCACCCCCGTGGCCGAAATGCGCCAGGGCGTCTTCGGCTAACTGCGTAAAAAAGGCGACGCTGACCGGGAGCGCATTCTCATCCAGGTCAAAGGCGGGGTGATGCCATTCCTGCTTGCCGTTCGTCCCCATGAAGACGAACAACCCGGGAACGGCTTGCTGGTAGACGGCAAAATCTTCCCCGGCGGGCGAAGGAACCGGCACGATCGCCCGATATCCCGCCGCCTCGGCCGCGGCTGTGCCAAGCTCGGCCAGAGCAGGGTCGTTGTCCACCGGCGGCGGCCCTTCGATCCAGCGGACCGCGGCCGTGGTGCCGAAGGCTTCCGCCACGCCCCGGACGACCTGCTCGAACCGCGCCAGCACCTGCTCGCGCACCTGCTGGTCAAACGTGCGGATCGTGCCTTCCAGGAGCGCCTGCTCCGGAATAACGTTCCACGCCGTTCCGCTGTGCAGCTTCGTGACGCTGATCACCGCGCTGCTCAGGGAGCTGATGTTTCGGCTCACCACCGACTGCAGAGCCGTAATGATATGCGAAGCCGTCACGATCGGGTCCAGCCCGGCCTCCGGAACAGCCGCATGCGAGCCCTTCCCCGCGACTTCGACGACGAAGCCGTCAGCCGCCGCCATCAGCGGCCCTTCCTTGATGCCGATCGTCCCAACGGGAAGATCGGGCTTGTTGTGCATGCCGAAGATGGCCTGCACTCCTTCCAGCGCGCCGCTGCCGATGACCTGCTTCGCGCCCTTCGCCTTCTCTTCGGCCGGCTGGAAGATCAGCCGGATCGTGCCGCGAAGCCTGTCTTCACGGGCTTTCAGCGCGTACGCCGTCCCGATCAGGGCGGCGGTATGAAAATCATGCCCGCAGGCATGCATTCTGCCTTCAATCTCGGACGCGAACGGCAGTCCCGTCTCTTCCTGAATCGGAAGCGCGTCGATGTCCGCGCGAATCGCGATGATCGGCCCGGGCTGCAGGCCGCCGACCTCGGCCACCACGCCGGTGGCCAGCGGAAGGTCCAGGATCCGGATGCCTGCTTCGCTCAGCCAGCCCCGGATCCGGCGCGTCGTTTCATGCTCCTCGCCGGACAGCTCCGGGAAGCGGTGCAGCTCCCGGCGGATTTCGATCAAGCGGTCCACCCCCGCGGCGGAGGGGATCCGTACAGCATCGCTTGGCATGTCGCCATCCTCCTTTTACTTGTGTCTATGGATACTTAGGCGGATTCAACCAGCAGCCTTCCCCGCTCATGGCCTCAAGCCTCCGCCGGCACCTCGGCCAGCGCTTCCGCCAACAGTTCAAACGAACGGAGACGCTTGTCGAAAGGCTGGATGTTGGTCGTGACGACGAACTCATCGATCCCCGACGCCTGATGAAGCTCAAGCAGCTTCTCGCGGACGGTTTCCTTCGTGCCCTTCAGCACCGAAGGCTCCTGCTCCTCGACCGTATACGGCTCATTGGCCTGGCGGCCGAATTCCTCGGCTTGCTCCAGCGTACCGACCGTCAGCGTACGGCCGCTGGCGAGGTGAATCTTCACCAGCTTGTGGGATCCGGCCAGCTCGGCAGCTTCCTCCACGCTGTCCGCCACGACGACGGACAACGCTACGATGACCTGCGGCCGGGTTCCGTGCGAATCGTCAAATGCGTCCCGGTAGGCACGGATGGCCGCCAGTGCAGTCGCTTCATCCCCGTTGATGAACAGGGAAAATACATAAGGCAGCCCAAGGCTGGCTGCAATCTCTGCGCTGCCTACGCTGGCGCCCAGCACGTACAGCTCGGGAGCCGTCTCCGGCAGCGGCGTAGCGCGCAGCCCGTGCAGCGGATGGTCCGCTTCCAGCCGGTTGTGGATGTACTTGCCCAGCTCCACGATTTTATCCGTCAAGGAAGCGGAATCCCCGGCTCCGCGCTGAAGTGCCTGTGTGCTCCGCGGCAGCCCGCCAGGCGCGCGGCCGATGCCGAGATCGACCCGGCCCGGCGCCAGGGACGCCAGCACGTTGAAGTTCTCCGCCACCTTATAGGGGCTGTAATGCTGCAGCATCACGCCGCCCGATCCGATGCGGATCGTTTGGGTTTTGGCCAGCAGGTAAGAAATCAGCACCTCCGGCGAAGAGCCGGCCACATGATCGGAGTCGTGATGCTCCGACACCCAGAACCGCCGGAACCCGAGCGCCTCGGATTTCTGGGCCAGCCGTATCGTATGCTCGAACGCCTCCGCTGAAGTCTCTCCGGGATAAACCGGGCTTTGATCCAGAACGCTAATCGTAATGCTCATATGGCTCTCCTCCTAAATGCTGTAGTTCAGTTCCGGCGTAATCCGCTTCAGAAACTGCTTGGTCCGTTCCTCGCGGGGATGGTTGAACAGCTCGGCCGGCGGCCCTTCCTCCACGATGACTCCCCCGTCCATGAACACGACATGGTTCGCCACATCGCGGGCGAAGCCCATTTCATGCGTCACGACGATCATGGTGATGCCTTCCTTGGCAATTTTGCGGATGACCTCCAGCACTTCGCCGACGAGCTCGGGATCCAGCGCCGATGTCGGCTCGTCGAACAGGATGACCTCCGGTTCCAACGCCAGCGCCCGGGCGATGCCGACGCGCTGCTGCTGCCCGCCCGACAGCTGGCTCGGATAGGCGTCCAGCTTGCCCGCCAGCCCGACCTTCTCCAGGAGTGCCGCACTGCGTTTGCGCGCTTCGTCCTTCGGTATTTTTTTGACGATGACGAGTCCCTCCATCACGTTCTCGATCGCCGTCTTATGCTTGAACAGATTGTACTGCTGGAATACCATCGCCGTTTTTTGCCGGAGCGCGTGAATGTCCTTCTTTGCCGCATGCTCCGCGTTCATCCGGAAGTCGCCGATGGCAATCTCTCCGCCGCTCGGCTTCTCCAGGTAGTTCACGCACCGCAGCAGCGTCGTTTTGCCGGAGCCGCTCGGCCCCAGAATGACGACGACTTCCCCTTTGTTCACGGTCAAATCAATCGATTTCAGCACCGGGTTCCGGCCGAAAGACTTGGATATATTCGTGAGCTTGATCATGCCACTCCCCCCCGATTGTACAGATTGATGCGTTTCTCCAGCAGCGCCGTCAGCCTTTCGATCAGAAGCGTCAGCCCCCAGAAAATAGCCGCAGCCGCCAGGTACGCCTCAAAGAACTTCCAGTTGGTCGACGCCACAATTTGCGCTTTGGCGTTAATGTCCACGACGGATACGGTAAAAGCGAGCGTCGAGCCATGCAGCATTCCGATCACCGAGTTCGACAGGTTCGGAAGACTGACGGCCAGCGCTTGAGGCAGGACGATGCGGCGCAGCGCCTGCGGCGTCGTCATGCCGATGGAATAGGCGGCCTCCAGCTGGCCGCGGTTCACGGCGAGCAGGCCGGAGCGAATCACCTCGGACATATAGGCCCCCGCCGTGATGGAGAAAGAGATGAAGGCAAAGCCGATCATCGGAATGGATGAGGATTTGAAGCCCAGGCCGAGAGCGGCGGATACCGCATCAACGATGACCGGCAGCCCGAAATAGATGAGCAGCAGGTGCGTGAGCATCGGCGTACCGCGGATGAAGGTCACATAAGCCGTGGCGATCTGGCTGAGCACCGGGACTTTGTAGATGCGCACCACGGCTCCGATCAGCCCGATGATAAAACCGGCCGTCACAGAGACGGCGGTAATGAGAAGGGTGGTTGGTATGGCGGACAGCAGGTGGACAAAGGCGGTCCAAATAAACGTAACGTCGATTTTCACAGCTCAGCGCCTCCTTTTTCCGTTCCGATCCCTGCGACTACGCGCCGGTAGGAACCTTTCTTGTGGATCCGGAAGCCGGTGCGTGCCGACGTATCCGGAAGCTCATGCCGCAAGAGACGGACCTCCGCGGCTTTGAGCACCTTCTCCAGCGTAAAGCTCACAACCAGGTAGATGAGCGCCAAAGCGATGTAGGACTCGATAAAATGCTGGGTGACCGAACCGAGCGTCTGCGCTTTTCCCGTCATCTCCATCACACCGAGCGTGAAGGCCAGCGACGTATCTTTCAGCAGAGCAATCACCAGGTTCGAGAATACCGGGACGGCAATAGCCAGCGCCTGGGGCAGGACGATCCGGGTAAACGCTTGACGGCCTGTCATCCCCACGGCATAAGCCGCCTCGAGCTGCCCCCGGTCCACCGCCATGACCGACGCGCGGATCATCTCCGACATGAAAGCCCCGGTGTGAAGACCGTACGTCAGGATGACAAACACGAGCACCGGTGCTTTTGACATGTCGATTCCGATGAGCTTCAGGATCTCCGGCAGTCCGTAGTAGAACAGAAACAGCTGGATCAGAATCGGCGTACCCCGAAAGAACGAGACGTACACCTGGGAGAATGTGCGCAGCGCCGGTATCCGGTACAGCCGGGGAAGGGCGATCAGAAAACCGACAATCATTCCCACCACCAGCGAGCCTGCGACGATCAGCAAAGTGATGCCCAGCGTCGATGCCAGCTTCGGAAAAAAGCTGAACACAAATGAGAAATCGAACGGTGCACCCATATTACAACCTGCCCCCTTCCTGGTTTAATCCGGACTATTTATCCGCCGTAAAGTCGCTTCCGAGCCATTCCTTGCTCAGCTTGCCAAGCGTTCCGTCCTGCTTCAGCTCCTTGATCGCTCCGTCGACCGCATCGGCGAGCTTCTGCTCTTCCGGATCGTCCTTGCGGAAGACGAACAGAATGTCATGCTCGGACAGATCGTCACCAGTGACTTTGAGCTTGCCCTGCGGGTCGATCAGCGGCAGCGAGAAGTCCGCTCCGATTGTCGCGTCCACCCGTCCGGTCGTAATTTGATTCACGGTATCGTTGGCGGCGCCGTTTTGATAGACGATTTGGATTGCATTATCATGTTCCTTGTTGTAGTTCTCGAGAATTTGGGCTTCCGCGCTTGTCGCGCCGGTTAATACTTTTTTGCCCTTCAAGTCGTCCAGCGAGTGGATCGAATCGTTGTCCTTGGCGACGATGATCTTGTTTCTCCAGTGGGCGTACGGCTCTTTGTTAAAAAGATATTTTTCCGTCCGCTCCGGGTTTTTCTCCATTTCATGCGCTACAAAATCGATCTTCTTCGTCTCCAGGCTGAGCAGCAGATTGGAAAATTCCTGCGTCTGGATATCGAACTCGTAGTCCGGCAGGCGCTTGTCGATCTCGCGCACCAGCTCTACGTCGAAGCCGGTCAGCTTTCCGTTCTCATCGATAAAGCAAATTTTCGGAAAGGCCGTGCCTGTGCCTACGACGATTTTTTTGACGGCTCCTCCTGCGGCGTTCGCCGCCGTATCCGCGGACGTTTCCCCGCCCTTCGATCCGGATCCGCACCCGGCAATCACCCCTGCCAGCATGATCCCTGCAACGACTGCTAATGTTTTTCTCACGACCTCATCCCCTTTCATATGGCTCCCATTTTTCCTTGATTGATAATTCCTATAGATTTAGTAAGGATTATGTTGACACTAACTTTACCGCGATTTGCACAACGCGTCTAATAGAGTTTTTCTATCCGATCATGTAATTCATTAATGGGACGGACGACTGCTTCAAATCCAGCAAAAATTCAAGGATATCCGTGTTCTCGCCGGTGAGCGAAATCAGGTTGGTCTGCAGGGAGACGCCTGCCGTTTCGGTGATGTCCACGGGAACGAGGCTGCCCATCTCCTCCTCCTGCCTTGCGCAGAGGCCGGGAAGAAAGCAAATGCCCGCCCGCTCCAGAACGAGCTTCTTCGCCGTCTCGGAGTTGTCGACCTGATAGACGATGTTCGGCGGCTGATCCAGGCTTTCGAACACCCGGTGAATCCGCAGCCAGTCCAGGGAACCGCACTCGAAAAACACCAGCGTTTCGTGACGGATTTCCCGGATCGACGCCCTGCCGGCCGAGGCGAGACGGTGATCGGGGTAGACATACAGGCGAATGGGGTCTTCGTAAAAAGGATAGGACTGGAATGCCGGATTCATCATTTTGCGAACGAAGGCCAGGTCGAGCTCCCCCGCAGACAGCTTGGCGGCCAGCTCGTCGGTCGGCGCCGTGGTCAGCTTGAATTTGATTTCGGGAAAACGACGGGTCAGTCCCATCAGCAGATGGGGCATCAAATAATTGGATACCGAGACGGTGCTGCCGATCCGCAGTTCGTTGGGCATGGCCCGTTTGGATTGGAGGTGATGCTTGCCCTTCTGGTAGGTCTGGAGAATTTGCTGGGCATAGGGGAGAAACTGCTTGCCTTTTTCCGTCAGATGGATCTGTTTGCCCAGACGGTCGAACAGTCGGCAGTCGAGCTCGCGTTCGAGCGATTGAATGCGCGCGGTGACTGTGGGCTGCGACAGGAACAGGACATCCGCCGCCTTGTTGAAGCTGCCGTAATGGTTGATGTACACAAAAGCCTCAATGTTTTCGATGTTCAAGGTAACACCCCCGAAGTTTTATCACTCACTATTCCAATGAATTTAGGTGGTTTTGAACCTGAAAAAGGGTATAAATTATCCTTATCTTAGGCAGTTGGCAAATTATTGTCAATCGTTTATTTTCGTAACAGGCTGTTCCTCCAGGGTGGGAAAAGGCCGAAGTGACGCCTATTTTCGGGCACAAAGGGATGTACTCGGGTCTGCCTCAGCGGCCAAGGTGAAGCCTGAAAGCTTATAGATTTTTTTAATATCTGAATTAATTATTTTATTTTCCGATGCGAATAGTAGGTATTACCTGCTATACTTAGCTCACACCAAATTACCTGAATCCCTTCCAAAAGGAGTGAAAGCGATGAATCCAGAAGAATTGATCCTCCGGGACGCCAAGGATTCCGAACGCGAATTGATTGCCGAAGTGATGCTGGAATCCTATCAGCAGTATGCCTTTGATATGCCCCAGGAACGGTGGGAGCAGTACCGGGACTCCATCCGGAATTCCGTGTATGGAAATGCCCCCTATGCCCGAATCGTTGCCGAAATCGACGGCCGGATCGTCGGAAGCGTCCAGATGTTCCTCTCCTCTGAAGCCGCTTACGGCAATCCGGAGATGGGGATTCACTCGCCGATCATCCGCCTCCTGGCCGTTCATCCTTCCGCGAGAGGACGCGGGGTGGCCACCGCGCTCATCCGGGAAGCGGCACGCCGTGCGCTGGAGCTTGGAGCCACGACGCTGAACCTCCACACTTCCGACATGATGGCCTCGGCCGTGAAGCTGTATGAGAAGCTCGGGTTCCAGCGGCATTACGAGACCGATACGACTAATGGAGAGACGCTGGTTAAAGGATACCGGATCGACGTTCCCGGTTCCCTGCTGCTTCAGAACGCGGTATAGCCCTCATCGCTTCCGTACTTCCATAAAAAATACGAAAAGGCGGTCCGGCTGAAGCCGGAACCGCCCTTGCTGCTGTATGCCACTTTTGTCCAACTGAATTTATGTCACAGATCCGTCCAATGCCTCGCGCACCAAAGCGAGCAGATTGGCCTTCTCGGGTTCGGGAATCCATTCCGTCAGCCGGGCCGCCGCTACCGGCAGCCGCCAGGCATCCACATCCGTTTGGCTGAGGCTCCCGCCTCCGAAGTACTGCCGGGTATACTCCTTCACGAGCTCCTCCCTCATCCGGGCAAACTTCTTCACAGCCTCATCCGGCGTGCCGTCGGGCATGGTGCCCATTTGGAGCAGCACCAAAGTTCGGGCGACGTCTCCGGCCGGATTGCCGCGCATGCCCGTCATCCAGTCAATGACCCATTCCTTCTCTCCGAGAATGATGTTGTCCGGATGAAAATCCCCATGACACAGCTTCGATCCTTCCGGAAGCTGCATCAGATAGTCAACAATCCGCTCCTTCTCCTCTTCCGCCAAGGAAGGCGCATGCTGAATACGGTTTTTCAGAACCGTCTTCTGCTCCGGCAGACCGTGAATGTCCCGAGCATGCAGCTCCAGATGAAGCCTGGCCATCCGGGCAGCCTCTTCGTGCAGAATGTCCGGATTAACGGAAATGGACTGGAGCATGGTGATGCCGGATGCCAGCTCGTAGACCACCCCGAAGCGGGAGCCGTGCTCCGCAATCCGAACCGGCCGGGGTGTCGTCACTCCCGTGTTATACACTTTCAGGCTGATTTGATATTCCTCTTCCGCCATGCCGCGCGGCATGCCTTCCCGGTACAGCTTCAGTACCTGGCCTGGCTGATAGGACAGAATCTCCGCCGTTCTGCCGGCAGCGACCACCGGACTTCCCCCCATATGTACACAGCTCCTCTCTGCCGCCCTGCTCCCTTTCCCAAAAACTGATGAACATGGGCCGCTTGCAGGTCCATTGTACCTTATCCCCTGCAGAGATGGATACGGGGATTTAGCACTTCGCCGTATTCGTGCTCCCATCAGCAGCAGACGTAATAAAAACGTCTATCGACGTACTTTCAAAGAAGACAGACCGCGTATAGAGGAAGTTTCTCTTGCGAGATCAGGAAGCAGAAGCTCCGAAACTTATACTTTCTGATCTTTTCAAAAAAGCCGCCAGGGCGGCAGTATACTCTCCGCAGCCCGAGCGGCTTGCTTACATCCATCTTCTCCTTCATCCCGTGAGGATGAAGGAAATCAGGTCAGGTTTATCCTTCCTGTAGACGTTCCACATTCACCGTCTGGGTGTCGGTAGGCCGGGTGCCGACCTGAACCGTGGCCACCCCGTTGTCCACGTCCACCTTTTCGATCCATACCGGTACCCCTTCCAGGTTTACGGGAATGGTGTCCTTTGCCTGATAAATATCCAGCGCGCGCTGAGCATCCATGTTGGTTTCAGCCTCCTGTGTAATAGAATCATAAGCTATCATTGTGCGCAGAACCTAGCATTCTTCGCTAGAGGCCTGCCGCTCTTCTGCGTCTTTTACTTTGAAAATTTTAATTGCTTGTGCATTTCAGCATGCCCGGGCTATCAGCCTTCCTCGGGATCTCCCTCTTGCGCGGGACCGATCATGCCCGGCTCAACGACGATCGTGTCGGTCGTGCTCGCCCCGATGTAGCCGTTGTCTGCCGTAATGTTGCCGCCGCCTAGTCCCTCATTGACCATCCGGTCGATATCGAGCATATGGGTATCCAACGATATATCCTCATCCGGCGAGGTTACGTTATGCCAGTTGACGTTGTCCGCATCGATATAATCCGAAGATTCGATCGCGTCTCTGGCCGCCTCGTAATTTTCGAGCGCTTCCAGCGTCAGCTCCTTGTCGTCGTCCGGGTCCTGTCTTCTGTCCTTCAACCTTGCTCCCTCCTCGCTACAGCATGCATGTGGTCATGGGTTCAATATGCCCTGCAGGCGGCCAAACCATTCATTTTTTCCCTGGCCAAATCGGCGGCGGGCCTTATAGAAACGGGATATTTTCCCCATACTAGTAGGAAAAAGCGTTAAAGGAGCGATAACTATGCATACCGTCTGGAAGGGAGCGATCAGCTTCGGCCTGGTCCACGTCCCGGTGAAAATGTTCTCCGCTACGGAGGACAAAGATATTTCCATGAGGTACGTCCATAAAGAGTGCGGCAGCCCCCTCTCCTACGTCCGCAAATGCCCGGTCTGTGACGAGGAAGTGGGCTGGGAAGAAATCGCAAAGGGCTATGAATACGAGAAAGGAAAGTTCGTTTTGTTTGAAAAAGAGGAGCTCGAGCAAATTACCGAGCAGGCCAACAAGGCGATTGCCATCCTCGACTTTGTCGATCTGTCCGAAATCGATCCGATCTACTTCCAGAAGACGTATTACCTCGCTCCGGATCAGGCCGGGGGCAACGCTTACCAGCTGCTGAAAGAGGCGATGCAGCAGAGCGGCAAGATCGGGATTGCCAAAATCTCCATCCGCTCCAAGAGCAGCCTCGCGGCGATCCGCGTGCTGGATGAGTGCCTTGCGATCGAAACGATGTTCTACCCGGACGAAATCCGCCCGGTCTCCCAAGTGCCGAACCTTCCGGAAAATATCCAGGTCAACGATAAGGAGCTTGGCATGGCGCAAATGCTGATTGAGCAGCTCTCCACACCGTTTGAGCCGAAAAAATACGGGGACGACTACCGCGAACGCCTGCTCGATCTGATCGAGCACAAGGTGGCCGGCGAAGAGATCAAGATCGCTCCGGCGAAGCAGGAGACGAATGTTATCGACTTGATGGCCGCCCTGCAGGCCAGCATCGAAGCGGCCAAGCCGGTGGCGACCGACCCGGGTCCGGCCAAGAAGACCGCCAGGGGCAAAGCCAAAGCCAAGCCGGCGGAACCTGCCGCCGCTGCCGGCGAAGGGCCCAAGCCGAAACGCCGCAAGACGGCCAAGAAAAACGAAACCGTCTCGTAACGGTTAGATCGGAGGATCATCGATGCCGCTTACCCCGATCGTCCCTTTCGAACCCATCATGACAGACGTCCTCCCTTCCGGAGAGCAGTGGATCGCCCAGATCAAATGGGACGGTGTCCGCATGATCACCTATTACGACGGCGGGGAGGTCCAGCTTGTGAACCGCAAGGGGAACAACCGGACGCGTCAGTATCCAGAGCTGCTGGATATCGCTTCTTACTGCCGTGCCGATTCGGTCATTCTGGACGGCGAAATCATCGCTCTGGTAGACGGGGTGCCTTCCTTTCATCAGGTCATGAAACGGGACAGCCTCCGCGTAGAGCAGCAAATCAAAGCCCGCGTCCAGCAGGTTCCAATCGTCTATATGATCTTCGACATCCTGTATTATAACGGCGAATGGGTAACGGGACGGCCGCTGCGCGAGCGGCAGCAGCTCCTGACGGAAACTGTGATCCCCAGCGGGCACGTCCAGCTTGTGCCGAGCTATACGGACATCCCGCTGCTGCATGACGTGTCGGTCCAGCACCGGCTTGAAGGCATCGTTGTCAAAGACGTTAACAGCGTCTATGCCCTGGGCGGCAAGGACAAGCGGTGGCAGAAGCGGAAGAACATCCAGGACGTGAACGCTGTAGTCGGCGGGGTGACGTTCCGGGACGGCATCGTGAATGCGCTGCTGCTCGGCCTGTACGCCGAGGACGGGAGGCTGGTCTATATCGGCCATGCCGGAACGGGCAAGCTGAAGGTGGCCGACTGGCGCAGCATCACCGAGCGGGTCGCGGACATGGCGGTGAAGGACCGTCCCTTCGTCAACCAGCCGGAGCGGAACAAAGGGGCGGTATGGATCCGTCCCGAGTGGGTGGTCAAGGTGAATTTCCTGGAATGGACGCCCGGCGGCACCCTGCGCCAGCCCAGTATTCAGGCGTTTGTCGATGTTTCTCCCGCGGACTGCCGGCTGGATCCGTAGCTTCCAAAGGATCACGGCGAGGATCTATGGCCGTGACTTTCCATCATGCAGCTCAGAAATGGCATCCCGCCTAAAATGATTGGAGGTATCCGTATGCCGCGAACCGTGAAAGGCACGATTTCGATCGAGGGACAAGACATTCCCATTACCAATCCCGATAAGCCGCTGTGGCCGGAAATGGGCATTACCAAGGCCATTTATTTGCAAAAGCTCGCGGCGCTCGCTCCTTATTTGCTGAAGTACTGCCGGAACCGGCTGCTCACGACGATCCGCTATCCGCATGGGGTGCCTGGCGAATTTTTTTATCAAAAAAATGCTCCGGAGCCGCTCCCTCCCTACGTCCAGACGGCCGAGAAGGACGGGATCAATTACATCCTGCTGAACGGCCTGCCCGAGCTGCTGTGGCTGGGCAACCTGGCCGCGCTGGAGTTTCACCCGTCCCTCCATTACGCAGGGAGCACGCTGCCCTGTGAATGGATGATTGACCTCGACCCGTCGCGGGAGGTCGAACCGCGGATCATGGAGGCCGCGTCCATCGTCGGCAAGGTGCTGCGCTCGCTCGGACTGCAGTCGGTGCCGAAGACGTCCGGGGCGACGGGTATTCAGATCATCGTGCCGATCAATGAAGGGATCACGTTCGACGAGCTGCGCACCGTGGGGCATTTCGTCGGCATGTTTGTGACGGAGAAGCACCCGGAACTGTTCACCCTGGAGCGGCTCAAGAAAAACCGCGGCGATAAAATCTACTTCGATTACCTCCAGCACTATCAAGGGAAAACACTCGCCGCTCCTTACACCCCCCGGGCACGTCCAGGCGCGACGGTGTCAACCCCGCTGCACTGGGAGGAAGTGGACAGCAACGTTGCCCCGACCGATTTTCACCTGCTTAACATCGAGGAGCGGCTTGCCCGCCACGGCGACCTGATCGCCGCGCTCGCCCCGCAGCCAATCGAGCAGGTGATCCGCCATTTAAGCGCAGCAAAGCCCGGAAGGTAATCTTCCGGGCTCTGCTGCATTTCACGGGTCAGTCCAGCTTCGCTGCCCCGCTAATGGATATCTTTTTTCTTGAACCGGCCGCCCTTAACGTCATGGATATTACCAACCGCAAGGAAGGCATCCGGATCCCAATCACCGACGATGGCCTTCAGCTTGGCCTCTTCCAAACGGGTGATGACCACGAAGATCACTTTCTTGCTGTCTCCGGAGTAGGCTCCTTCCCCTTCCAAATACGTGACGCCGCGTCCCAGGCGCTGGGTGAGGGCATCGCCGATGTCCTTGTATTTCTCACTGATGATCCATACCGATTTGGACTGGTCGATCCCTTCGTTGGTGATATCAATCACTTTAAAGGCGATAAAGTAGGCGATCAGCGAATACATCGCGTTATTCCAACCGAATACGAAGCCCGCACTCGTCAGGATAAAGAAGTTGATGAACATGATGATCTCCCCGACGGAGAACGGCGTCTTTTTGTTGATGAGAATCGCGACGATTTCGCTGCCGTCCGTGGAACCCCCTGCCCGGATGACCAGGCCGACGCCCGCACCGAGAATCACGCCACCGAAGATGGCTGCCAGCAGCGGATCGAACGTAATGGGTTTAACGGGTTCCAGCAGCGCGGTGCCAATCGACATCACCAGGACGGCTGCCAGCGTGGAGAAGGCAAACGTCTTGCCGATTTGCTTGTAACCCAGAAACAAGAAAGGAATATTGAGAACCGTAAGAAAAATGCCGAGCGGCAGATGAAAAAGGTGGGACAGCATAATGGAAATGCCGGTAATCCCGCCGTCAATGATGTTATTGTTTACGAGGAATACTTCCAGTGCAACAGAGACCAATCCGGCTCCGATCAGCATGACCAGGATGCGCATGAACACTCTGGCTTTCGAGGTCGGCGCCTTGAGCGGCTGCAAATCCTGCGGCAGGTTTGGCCTATCCGTGGATTGCGGGTTTGAAGGTACAGCCATCGAATCCCCCCGATTCTATAGATTGTTGTAGCATAAAGGGACATGAAACGCCCGGGTAGCATCGTGTACAGCCTAAGAAATCTGGACTTCCGTGATTATTCCCTTACTTTATTATATCATAGTTTTTAGCTGTATATTATCAGGATGGGAGTTTTTCTGTCATGAAATCCTTATTATTATTTATAGCGGCCGGGCTGGCCGAGATCGGCGGCGGTTACCTGGTATGGCTGTGGATCAAGGACGCGAAGCCCTGGTGGTTCGGCGCGGCGGGCAGCCTGCTCCTGATCCTGTACGGGATCATTCCCACCCTGCAGAATTATCCTTCCTTCGGCCGGGTTTATGCCGCATACGGGGGCATTTTTATCGTCCTTGCCCTGCTGTGGGGCTGGTGGATCGACAAAAACACGCCCGACGTCTACGACTGGATCGGAGCGGCTCTGTGCATGGCCGGCGTATCCGTCATTCTTTGGGCTCCACGGCACTAGGCTCGGCAGCAGCAGATTCAGGACCGCGCGGTCATAGCAGCGGGGACAGCATCCGGCACAGCACTTCCGCCAGCTTATGCAGAAACGGCCGGGCCTGAAACTCCTCGGTTACGATTTGATGGCTCTGGCTCATATCTTCCTTGAAATCTTTCACCAGCCGGTCGATCGAGGACTGCTCGAACAGCGCTGCCGTTAGCTCGAAATTGCAGAAAAAGCTCCGCATGTCCATATTAGCGGTACCTACCGAGGCCATCAGGTCATCGACGATCATGACCTTGGCATGAATGAAGCCTTTCTGATATTCATAGAACTTCACCCCGGCCAGCAGCAGGTCTTCAATATAGGAGAGCGAAGCGAGATGCACCAGCCTGGAATCGGCTTTCAACGGAATGATGATCCGCACGTCCACTCCGCTGACCGCAGCGGTTTTGAGTCCTTCATAGATGCCCTGATCGGGAATAAAGTAGGGCGAGGTGATCCAGATCCTTTTTTTCGCGACCGTAATCGCGCCAAAGCACATCTCCTGGATGGCATTCCAATCCTGATCGGGTCCGCTGCTGACGATTTGAACCTGTTCATCGGCTTCGCATTGATGCTTGGGAAACAGCGCAGGGTCCGACAACCGCTCGCCTGAAGCGAGCTTCCAGTCGCTCAAAAACACATTTTGCAAAAAATAAACGGCATCTCCCTCGATCTCCAGGTGCGTGTCGCGCCAATATCCCATTTTCTGATATTTCCCCAAATAGTCATCGCCGACATTCAGCCCGCCGACAAAGCCTTTGGTTCCATCGACGACAATAATTTTGCGGTGGTTGCGGTAGTTGATCCTGCGGTCGATCATGGCCAGCAGCGGCGGCAGGAAGAAGTGGAACTCTACGCCCGCTTCCTTCAGCTCCTGGATGAACCCGCGCCTGCGGCCAAGCCTGTAGCTTCCAAATCCGTCGCAGAGCAGCCTCACCTTGACCCCGGCTTTCGCCTTCCGGACCATGATGTCCTTGAACCGGTTCCCGATATCGTCGTCCCGGAAAATATAAAATTGAATATGTAAGTGATCTTCTGCTTTGTCCATGGCGGCGAGCATCGCGCCAAAGGTTTCCTCCCCGTCGGTCAGCACCCTGCTCTTGTTGCAGCCGGTAATCGGGCTCTCGGACAGATGGGACAGCAAATTGAACAAGCGCTCCTGATGCTGAAAATCCTTGCTGTGCATATCCCCGGCACGCTTTACCAAGGACGCCTGACTCCATATCAAGGGACGGATCTCTTGAAACAGGCGCGAACCCTGCGTACGGACCTTCTTCCTCGCTTTATAGTCCTGGGCCACAAAATAATAGACCACAAAGCCGATCAACGGGCAGCAAAACAATATAAACAGCCAGGCGACCGTCTTGTAAGGATTGCGGAATTCCAGAAGCAGAATCGTTGCCGTTTGAAAAATAAAAACGAGTAGTGCGGTAAGCAGCCACAGCATACGTCAGCCTCCTTGCGGGTCAAAAGCAATCTGTATGTTCAGGATTGACCACTTTCAACCTGCTTTATTCAGTATTTACCCGGATCGGCCTTATGCAGACGCAGCGGCGGCAAAGATCACATTTTTGACATGTTTTAAGAGATCAGAGAATACATAGAAGATAAGACAAGTACAATCAAGCCGAGGAAAGGAGCCGCCATGAAAAATGCCAAAGGCAACGGGCGGGTGACGCTCCTGGTCATGCGGGACGCCCAGCATTCCGTCAAACAGCTGCATCTCTCCAAGCCCTTGATGATGGCCGTCCCCGCCGTGGCCGTTCTGTCGCTGTCCGGACTAGTTCTTGCGCTGCAGGCCCACTCGTCCCAGGTGATCTCCCAACTGGAGCAAAAGGTCACCGCCGAAAGCCTGAAGAACGTCCAGATGCAGCGGACGGTGAACAGCCGGGAGCAGTCCATCGAGCGCCTGCAGAACGAAATCGTCAACCTGTCGAGCCAAGCCAAAGATATGAAGCAGAGGATGGACCGCGTGGATGAACTGGAGAACCAGCTGCAGCAGTTCATTGACAAGCACGGGACCACCAGTATGGCCGAGCCTGCTTCCGGGGCCAAAGCGTCTTCCCTGTCCTGGGATGCCTCGCAGCATGTCGGTGGCGAATATATCGCTGTGCATGAGAACGATATGCTGGACCTGGCCCAGGAGACGAAAGATGACTTTCAGGAGATGCAGACGCTGCTGCGGTCCATGGAGAACCAAATCCCTTCGACCTTGAAAAAAGCGGAGGAAACGCGGGATCGGATCTCCGGGCAGCCCGACCTGTGGCCGACCGAGTCCCGGGTGACGACCTCAAGCTTCGGTTACCGGACGGACCCTTTTACCGGAAGGGCGTCCTTCCATGCGGGGATCGATATTGCCGGGGATAACGGAAGCCCCGTATATGCGGCGGGAGCGGGTACGATCGTGACGGCTGAGAACAGCGGCGGTGCACGGGGACGGTATATCGTCATTGAGCATCCGAACGGCCTGCAAACCTGGTATATGCACCTCAGCAAAATCCAGGCCCATGTCGGCCAAACCGTCGACAAAGGCGAACAGATCGCCGAGCTCGGCTCGACCGGGCGAAGCACCGGCCCCCATCTTCATTTTCAGGTCGTGAAGAAGGATAAGCCTGTTAACCCGCTGCCTTATATTCAGTAGTAGGGTTTGATCGTAAGAAAAACGTCTATCGACGTACCTTCAAAGAAGACAGACCGCGTTTAGCTGAAGTTTTTCTTGCGATTATAGAATGGTTCAGCTTCGCTGAATTTTATAAATTCTATAATCTTAAAAAGGAGGGATTTCAAACATGAGCAGATCCAAAGCGAGCCGGCACCAGAGCGCAACGGACACTTTGATCGGCAAAGGGACAGAAATCGAAGGGACGCTGGCCTGTGAGGCCAACCTGCGCATCGAAGGCAAATTTAACGGCGTTATTGAGAGCAAAGGCAGCGTCATTGTCGGGGAGCATGCGGTGGCCAGATCGCACATTCATGCCAAAGAGGTCATCATTGCCGGAAAAGTGTACGGCGATGTGACGACGCTCGGCCGGCTGACCATCACGGCGACCGGGCAGATGTTCGGGGACGTGCTGGGAGCAACGTCGCTGGTCATTACCGAGGGCGGCATCCTTCACGGATCGAGCAAAATGGAGCTGAAGGACGCCCCGGAGGAAATGGCGCAGGAGACCGCCTCCACCCCGCGGTATTTGGAATCGGAAGCCGGCTGATGCGGCCCGAAGCTTCTGCTTTCTTATCTCCGCAAAAAACGCAGTCGCAAGTGAACGGATCACGTCCACATGCACTGCGTTTTTTGGCTTTTAATATCGTGACAGGTCAGGCCGCGACGTCCCGTTTGCCGAACACGGTCCAGGCGATAACCAGAAACAAGACGTAGTAGATGGCCAGGATCAGAATCGAGAACCCAAGCGTCACGCCTCCAGGCCCCACCGAAGAGGCCAGATACTGCGACAGGTCCATGTGCATAAACGGCAAAAACTTCGCCCAGCTGTAGCGCTCAGGGTTGAACAGCATATTAAAGATGCCCTTCGCAAACATGATGAACAAGGACAGCCCGATGGCGAGCCCGCTTGCCCGGAACACGGCCGAGAGCATGAAGGCCAGCGCCACGGTCATGAACAGGTCTACATAATCGCATAGCATAATCAGAAAGTAATGACGCGGCCCAATGCGCTCGCCCATAAGAGAACCGCCTGCTCCTCCCGAGAAGAAAATCGCGGAGACTCCGTATGACACGACCATCAGCAGCACCGTGCACAGCAGGCTGAACAGCACTACGGCAATATATTTGGAGAGCAGAATCTTCGATCGGCTCCATGGGCGGATCAGCAGCAGCTTGATCGTACCCCAGGAGAATTCACCTGCAACGGAGTCCGACGCGACCACAACCGAAAATATGGTGCACAGAAAAAACGTAAACGCCCCGGTCTGAAGCACGCTTTCCCACAAGCTGATATTGCCCCCGCCATCCGCCAAATGAAACAGGAGCGGCATCAGAATGTTGACGATGGCCAGGATCGACAGCATGACCCACGTCCGGGCTCTCCGGTATATCTTCATGTTCTCGTTCTGCACGAGATGGATAAAGCTACCCAATCTGATCACTTCCCGTCATTTCCAAGAATTGGTCCTCCAGCGACCGGGTTACCTTCTGAATCCCGTACACCTTGAATCCGCTCTGGACGAGCCGGGCATTCGTGTCGGCAATGCCATTTCGGTCGAGCCGGACGATCAGCAGTCCATCGCGTACCGTACCGCCCCCAAGCAGCTCCTGCGCCTGCTCCGGACGGTCCAGCGCAAATGCCGTTTCCACGGTCGTCTCCTGCGCTCCCTCAACACCGGCCAGTGTGCGTACGTCAATCAACCGTCCGTTCTGGATGATCGCCACGGCGTCGCACATCAGCTCCATCTCGGACAGCAGATGGCTGGAGACGAATACCGTCGTCCCCTCTTCCCTGCACAGCCGGCGCAGGTAGTCCCTCAGTTCGCGGATTCCCTGCGGGTCCAGCCCGTTGGTGGGCTCGTCCAGGATCAGCAGCTTCGGACGGTGCAAAATCGCCTGAGCTACGCCCAGGCGCTGCCGCATGCCCAGTGAATACGTCCGCACCGGGTCCTGAATCCGGTTGCTCAGCCCTACGAGCTGAACCACTTCCCGAATGCGCTCCTCGGTAATCCCTGACATCATCCGGGCAAAGTGCCGGAGGTTTTCATACCCCGTCAAAAACTTATACATTTCCGGGTTTTCCACGATCGCCCCCACGTGGACGATGGCCTGCTCAAAATGATCCTTGATGCTGTAACCGCAAATTTTAATATCTCCCTTGGTGATCTTGGTCAGCCCGACCATCATACGGATAGTCGTCGTTTTTCCGGCCCCGTTCGGACCGAGAAAACCAAAGACCTGCCCGGGAGGGATGTCCAGCGTAACATCCTCAACCAATGTTTTGGATGAGACTTTCTTCGTGACACCTTCCAGCCGAACCACCGGTTCCTGCTGCATTTCTATCACCCCTTCTGCCCAAGTCTGGCCCCATTGTAGCATATTCGCCTTGCAGATGCCCATCATATGGGAAATCTGCCTCTGATTGTGTCTGCGAATAGCATAGGGTACAGCAGCCCAGGGGAATCACTGTGCGGTAAAATCCCGTCCGGAACACAAGTGCCGTGTCCGACATAGGGATGACCTGCTCACATCGCAAGCAGAATACGGATAGCTGACTGTTCAAGAGAATCGACTTCCCTTCCATGAAGTGTGTCTTTGCGCTTAAAATTATGACCAACGACTTATTATAGATACATTCTGTAACATGCACACCAAGAAATCTACATGAATCTGCATCCTTTGTCAAGGAAACTGACGGTTTTCGTCGAAAAATAACCCCACAACGTGGGGCTTATGAATCAATCCGGGTTCAGAGATGCTGCAAAGGACGCCGGAAATGAAAAAGCAAGCGTGACATCAAGCCACGCCTGCCTCTTATTGTAAATGCTCTTTAATGACATTATGGATGCGCTGCCGCTCCTCATCGCTGACCATGTAATACCAAATTCCGTTGATCTTCTTGCCCTGGCCTTTGATCTCCACCTGCTCGATGGTCTTCAGGTCGGACCGGTAATCGGTCACGAAGGTCTTCATATTGTCGAAAGTGATGTCCGTCCTGACACTGTCGCCTACCTGGTTCAGTAGCGATTCGATTTTTACGACATTCGATATTTTGAGCGCATTATTGATCACCTGCTCCAATATTTCCCGCTGCCGTGCATTACGCCCCAAATCTCCACGCGGATCGTCGTACCGCATCCTTGAGAAGGCCAGCGCCTCGGAGCCGTCCAGCTTCAAGTCGCCCTGTTTGAAATCGTAACCTTCATATTGGAAGGCAAACGGATTATTCACTTCCACCCCGCCGAGCAAATCAATGATTTTGGCGAAGCCCTCCATATTGACCTTGATGTAATAGTTGACCGGATAACCGAGGAAGTGCTCTACCGTCGCGACCGACATGTTTACGCCGCCAAAGGCGTAAGCATGGTTGATCTTGTCCGTCGTCCCGTGGCCGACGATTTCGGTTCTCGTGTCACGCGGGATGTTGAACATCAGGATACTCTGCTTGGCCGGATTTACCGTCAGCAGGATCATCGAGTCCGAGCGGCCCGGGTCGTCCTCTCGCTGATCCACACCCATGACCAGAACGGTAAACGGCTCCCTTTCATTCAGATGAACCGCCGGCGGGTTTTCGGCACTCTTGGATGTATCCGCCTGGCCGCCTGTCTTGCCATCCGAGCTGACGGTTACCGGTACAACGGACGGTTCCCGCTTTTCATATATTTCGTTAGCCGTCGCTTTGACCGAATTGTAAATATACAATCCGTATCCCGCGACACCGACCACCAGCACCGATACGACGGCGATGGTCGAAACGACCCATTTTTTCATGATGCCTCTGCCACCTTCCTAATGGACACAGCTGCGTCCTGCGCACTTGGACACGCAGCGATTAGTACGCATTATCCGCGCCGAACAGCACCTTGACCGTTTTACAAATAATGATCATATCCATCCATATCGACTGTTCGTTTATGTATTTGAGGTCCAGCTCGACCATTTCCTGAAATCCCACATGGTTCCTTCCGCTGACCTGCCACAAACCTGTACACCCCGGGACAACGAGCAGCCTCTGCATATCGTAGGAAGTATAGTCGCCTACCTCCCGCGGCAAAGGCGGTCTTGGCCCGACCAGGCTCATATTCCCTTTCAGCACATTCACAAGCTGGGGCAGCTCATCCATGCTCGTTTTACGGATGAACCGGCCGACCCGGGTGACCCGCGGATCGTTTTTCATTTTGAACATCGCTCCGGTCACATCGCTTTGCTGGATCAAATTGCCGAGCATCAGCTCGGCTCCGCTGACCATCGACCGGAATTTGTACATCTTAAATGGTGCCCCTCCACGTCCGACGCGGACCTGGGAGAAAAACACCGAGCCTTTTGGATCCTCCAGCTTGATAAGCAAGGCAACAGCTAGGAATACCGGACATAAAAAAATCAGCCCTATCAGCGATAAGCTAATATCCAGGGTTCGCTTGGCCCAAAGGTACAACATCCTGTCTTTCCGGGGAGTGATCGGAAGGGGCTTGCCGACGTCCACCGTTTTGTTCAGCGGATTCATGCTGCTCATAATTGAACATCCTCGTCCCTTTGAAGCATCTGCATCAGGAAATCCAAGGTCAACGTACGTCCCATGACTGATCCATCCCCCGCTCTCAATATAAGTCCAACCGGACGATCTCATGACAGGCTTATACTTCAGCCTTTTTAAAGCAAAGCACTATGCAGCCCTTTGATAAATAGTGTAAAATGTCTGTATCCCATTACGAAAAAACGTAAGATTTTTATGCTTTGATATCAAAATGGTGTCCTGGGCCGGGGAAAGAATCGTGGTCACAGGGACTTTCATACGGTGTGGAGGCCGCTCGGCCGCCTCGTTGCGGGCGGTTGTGGTGTTTTGTCATGCGCTCCGGCTCCTGCTGCGGGGATTCAATACGAATGCCGTATTGGTGGGCCTTAAAGGAGATGCTGCTTTCTTTCCAAGCCACGGTGCCGTACACCTGACGGGCAGGGGCATTTGGAACGTGGATAATGAACCCCAGCCTGAGCTCGGGCACGACGGGGAGATCCAAGTCGCTGATGATTACCATTCGGCTTGGCTCGTATTCCCATAAGATGACAGGACGGGTCCGATGCAGAAAAACCGTCTGGTTCCCGACCTGATGGATATACAGATACGTTTGAAGATGTATGCCATGTGCTGTTAACATATTCATCGGATTATTCCTGCCTCATGGTATGAAAATCGGGATAACGCCTTATACTGGCTAATGGATACGATCCGTCTCAACAATTGATACAAATGGTATCATTTCCAATTTTCACTTTACGATACATTTTGTAACTAGTCAATACTTATTTCCTATATGAATCTATTTTTGCGACAATTTGTTTCTAATTTTATGTATTTTTTCAGGTATTCGGAGGAGGTTAATTCATGAATCATGGTAATCGCATCGCAGAATTGCGGGACCAACGCGGCTGGACCCAGGAGGAATTGGCCCAATCCATAGGCATTACGCGAGCCGCACTATCCCACTATGAAAAGAACCGCCGTAAACCTGATTTTGAGATTCTGACCAAACTGGCTGACAAATTTGACGTTTCCATCGATTATCTGATCGGCCGTACGAACCAGCCGAAGATTGTCATGGATCCGGAGGTCCGGGATTTTGTCGATCAACTGGAGCTTTCGGACGAGGACTTGCTGGAAAAGTTCAATTTGACGATTGACGGCCGCCGCTTGTCTGAGGAAGAAGCCAAACGTTTTATCGCTTTTGTGCGGATGGAACGGTCCATGAAGTAATGAAAAACCTCAGCTTTCCTTGAACTTAGGAGGGCTGAGGTTTTTATAGGTTCGGTTACCGTAATTCGACGGGGTCCCCTTTTGGAGTATATGGAAGCCAACTGCTGCAGGGTGGCCTCCCTGTCTAAAATCGGAATGATAAAACGTTTTCTGTCCCTCCTTGTCGTTTTATGTGAACCCCCCGGACACGATCTGCGAAATTTCCGCTAATCCGTCCCCTTCTCCATCTTTTGAACAAAGCGCTTCCAGTTGTCAGGATGAATCCCGCATTGCTCCAACACTTTCATGATGTCTAATTGGGTTTGCTCCGGAAGTTCTTGGTTGGACCGGGCCTCGGCACCGAACTTTCTCTCATCTCTCATCGAAGATACCCTCGCTCCACTCAACATATTATCCAAAATGATTTCCACGGCTACTCTTTTGTTGACAAATACAACGTCTGTTCCCAGTATGAATGTCAAGAATCAGCCAAGTGACTAGGTCTTTTTTATTATATCCCAAGCCTCTTCTGGATGTTGTCGTCTAATGGGACAATTGCTTTTTGAAGTAGGTTCTATTTTTGTCGAAAAAAATGGGCATACGATTTATGTCTCCAATTGAAAACATTTCGTATGCCCTTTCCAGCAATTATTGCGCAAATATGAAAATTTCAACCTTGTTGATAGGAATTCTTTCTTTATAACATCCGGTTTGGAAGAATTAGTTGTTTCCCGCTCTCGCGAGCTCGCGCATGTTGGCTTCGAAGGCGGCCAGCAGGGCAGCTTCGCCGCTCAGTCCATTCTCCTGAACCTTGCGGATTTGCTGTGTCATCCGTTTGTAATCCTTCGGAATGACGCGGACAAACTGGCCGAGGCTGTTCTCCCAGTCTTCCAGCACACGCTCGCCGACAGCACTCTCCGTGTAGTTGACATGTTTCTCGATCATGCTCTTCAGTTCCTGGGCTTCCTCTGCATCTTCAACGCGCTCCAGAAGAATCATCTCCAGGTTGCAGCGGTCGATAAACGTACCCTGCGGATCATAGACGTAGGCGATGCCGCCCGACATGCCAGCGCCAAAGTTACGTCCCGTCTCCCCAAGGATGACGACGCGGCCGCCTGTCATATATTCGCATCCGTGATCGCCAACGCCTTCAACGACGACATTCACGCCGGAGTTGCGGACCGCAAAGCGTTCGCCGGCGATGCCGCGGATGTACGCCTCGCCGCTTGTCGCGCCATAGAAAGCCGTGTTGCCGATAATGATGTTCTCTTCGGCCTTGAACGTCGATTTCGGCGACGGCTTCACGATCAGCTTCCCGCCGGACAACCCTTTGCCGGTGTAGTCATTCGCGTCGCCAACCACGGTCAGTGTGATGCCCTTCGGAACGAAGGCGCCCAAGCTCTGGCCGGCCGTTCCTGTAAAGGTCAGCGAAATCGTATCTTCCGGCAGGCCGGCTGCCCCGTACTTCCGCGTGACTTCGCTGCCGAGAATCGTGCCGACGGCGCGGTCTACGTTCGTGATCGAAAGCTCGCCGGTAACCGGCGTTCCGTCTTCCAGCGCCGGTGCTGCCAGCTTCAACAGCTCGCGCATATCCAGCGTCTCTTCGAGACCGTGGTTCTGGGTCTTCGTGCGATAGCGCGTGCTTCCTTCCGGAAGCTCCGGTGTGTGCAGCAGAACGGACAGATCGATGCCTTGCTTCTTCCAATGTCCGTTCGCCTCTTCGGCATCCAGGCAGTCCGTGCGTCCGATCATCTCTTGGATCGTACGGAAGCCGAGCTCCGCCATAATTTCACGCATATCTTCAGCCACGAATCTCATGAAGTTAACGACATGCGCCGGATCGCCCATGAAGTTCTTGCGCAGTTCCGGATTCTGGGTAGCTACCCCCACCGGACAGGTGTCCATCTGGCAGACGCGCATCATGATACAGCCAAGTGCCACGAGCGGAGCCGTAGAGAAGCCATACTCTTCGGCACCCAGCAGCGCTGCGACGGCCAGATCGCGTCCGTTCAGCATTTTGCCGTCCGTTTCCAGGACGACGCGGTCGCGCAGGTTATTCAGGATGAGCGTCTGGTGCGTTTCCGCAACCCCAAGCTCCCAAGGAAGACCCGCATGGCGGATGGAGCCCTGCGGCGATGCGCCGGTACCACCGTCATATCCGCTGACGAGGATAATGTCGGCACGGCCTTTGGCCACCCCGGCCGCGATCGTTCCGACGCCAACCTCGGACACGAGCTTCACGTTGATGTTCGCGCGCGGATTGGAGTTCTTCAGATCATAAATCAGCTCCGCCAAATCCTCGATCGAGTAAATGTCATGATGCGGCGGCGGAGAAATCAAGCCCACGCCCGGCGTAGAACCGCGCACTTCGGCAACCCAAGGATATACTTTACGGCCCGGAAGCTGTCCGCCTTCACCCGGCTTCGCTCCCTGCGCCATCTTGATTTGAATTTCGTCCGCGTTCACCAGGTAGTTCGACGTCACGCCGAACCGGCCGGACGCCACCTGCTTGATGGCGCTGCGGCGGGAATCGCCGTTTGCATCCGGAATATAGCGCGCCGGATCTTCGCCGCCCTCACCGGTGTTGCTCTTGCCGCCGATGCGGTTCATTGCAATTGCGAGGCTTTCATGCGCTTCCTTACTGATGGAGCCGAAGGACATGGCACCGGTCTTGAAGCGTCTCATAATGGACTCGATCGGCTCGACTTCCTCAATCGGAACCGGAGCTCCTGCCGGTTTCAGCTTCAGCAGCGAGCGGATCGTCAGATGCTTCTCGTTTTCACCCTGAACCAGCTTCGCGTACTTTTTGTACACCTGATAATCGCCGGTACGTACGGCCTGCTGAAGCAGGTGGATCGTCTGCGGGTTGAACAGATGCTCCTCCCCGTCCTTGCGCCATTGATAGTCACCGCCGGAATCGAGCACCTTGTCGCTTCCGTCCTTGTCGGTAAAGGCGCGGTTGTGGTGGGCCAGCGCTTCGGCCGCCACTTCTTCCAGGCCGATGCCGCCGATGCGGGACGGCGTACGGGTAAAGTACTTCTCGACAAAATCCTCTTTCAGGCCGACGGCTTCAAAGATTTGCGCGCCGCGGTAGGATTGGATTGTCGAGATGCCCATTTTGGACAAAATTTTCACCACGCTCTTCGTCGCGGCTTTGATATAGTTTTTAACGGCTTTCTCGTGCGTCACGCCGCGCAGCAGCCCCTGCTGGATCATGTCATCCAGCGTTTCGAACGCCAGGTAAGGGTTGACGGCACTCACGCCGTAACCGAGCAGCAGCGCGTAATGATGCACTTCACGAGGTTCGCCGGATTCGAGCAGAATGCTGACTTTCGTCCGCGTTCCTTGGCGGATCAAATGATGATGCAGGCAGGATACGGCAAGAAGCGCCGGAATCGCCGCATTTTCTTTGTCCACGCCGCGGTCGGACAGGATCAGGATGTTGTGGCCTTTCTTGATTACGCGGTCGGCCGCTTCGCACAATCCGTCAAGCGCCTTACGCAGGCCTTCCGCCCCCTCCTCAGCCGGGAAGAAGATCGGAATCGTCATCGACTTGAAGCCGGGACGGTGCACGTGGCGGATCTTCGCGAAGTCCTCATTCGAGAGAACCGGCGTGTCCAGACGGATCTGGCGGCAGCTCTCAGGCTCCGGATGCAGCAGGTTGCGCTCCGGTCCGATCGTCGTTCCGGTCGCGGTGATAATCTCTTCGCGGATCGCGTCGATCGGCGGGTTGGTCACCTGCGCGAACATTTGTTTAAAGTAGTTGTACAGGCGCTGCGGCTTGTCGGACAGCACCGCCAGCGGCGCGTCGTAGCCCATCGAGGCTACCGCTTCCTGGCCGGTCGAAGCCATCGGCTCCAGCACTTTGCGCAGATCTTCGAACGTATAGCCGAAGGAGAGCTGCAGCTGCTGCACGTTGTCATGCTTCGGATTCGGCAGCTCCGGCGCGTCCGGAAGCTCATCCAGATTGACCAGATGCTCGTCGAGCCACTCGCGGTACGGCTGCTCGGCAGCGATCTGGGCTTTCACTTCCTCGTCGGAGATGATCCGTCCTTCCTTCGTATCTACGAGCAGCATTCTGCCCGGACGGAGACGGTCCTTGTACAGGACATCCTCAGCTGGAATGTCGAGCACGCCAGCTTCCGAAGAAAGAATAATCAGGTCGTCCTTCGTCACGTAATAACGGGACGGACGGAGTCCGTTCCGGTCAAGGATGGCGCCAATCTGCACGCCGTCGGTGAACGCCATAGCCGCTGGTCCGTCCCACGGTTCCATCAGCGTGCTGTGGTATTCGTAGAACGCTTTTTTCGTTTCGTCCATGCTTTCATGGTTGTTCCAAGGCTCCGGCACCATCATCATGGCGACGTGTGGCAGGGAACGTCCACTCAGGTACAGGAACTCAAACGTATTATCGAACATGGCGGTATCCGAACCGTCCGGATTGATGACCGGCTTGACCTTCTCCAGGTCATCGCCAAAAATATCGCTCTTAAACAGCGACTGGCGCGCATGCATCCAGTTCACGTTGCCGCGGAGCGTGTTGATCTCCCCGTTGTGAATCATGAAGCGGTACGGGTGCGCCCGTTCCCAGCTCGGGAAGGTGTTCGTGCTGAAACGCGAGTGAACGAGGGCGATCGCCGTCTCCACCAGCTCGTTTCTCAGGTCCAGATAGAACTGCCCCACCTGATTGGTGGTCAGCATCCCTTTGTATACAATTTTCCGGCACGAAAGGCTGGAAATATAGAAGGAGTCCGCCTGCGGAGCGTCGCCATAACGGATGGCCAGCTCGGCGCGTCTGCGGATAATGTACAGCTTGCGCTCGAAGTCCATTTCGTCCTTCACATCGATGCTGCGTCCGATGAAAATCTGCCGTACGTACGGCTTGGCTTCCTTCGCGGATTTGCCCAGCATCTCGTCATAGGTCGGAACGTCGCGGAAGCCCAGGAACTGCTGCCCTTCTTCCCGGATGATTTCGACGAGCCGGCTCTCATGAGCCTCCCGAACGGCTTCGTCGTGGGAAAGGAACAGCATGCCTACGCCGTATTGCCCCGGTTCAGGCAGCTCAAAGCCGATCCGGGCCGCTTCTTCCGCAAAGAAGCGGTGAGGAATTTGCAGCATGATCCCGGCACCGTCACCGGAATTGGGCTCGCTGCCCTGTCCGCCGCGGTGCTCCATATTCTCGAGCATCGTCAGAGCCTGGCCTACGATCTCATGGGAGGCCCGGCCTTTGATATGAGCGACGAAGCCCATGCCGCAGGCGTCTTTTTCAAACTGCGGATCATAAAGTCCCTGCTTAGGGGGAAGTACCGTATGTCTCATGGAAAGCAACCTTTCTATCTTCAGAATAAATAAATGCAAGTAAATCCAGATACATCAAAATAAACCAGTACGAAGACGACATTGGCTACAAGAATAATACTTCATGCTCACTAGGGGAATGGGGTATGCGACAACGGCGGAAATCCTCGTTGCATGGGGGAATGGTTTTCTTTTTGTTATAAAACGTCGATAATTATTCAAAATGAATTGGTTATATTATTTTAACACCCACTAAACCTCTGCGCAATTTAAACTTTTTATGAATGTGATAAGAAATGTTTTGCAGTGAAGCATTAAAGCGGCATGTTGTAATTAACCTGAAAAGCGTATGATTATTCATTTCAACCAGGTTTTTTCCAATATACAGAAAAACAGCCTCCCCCAACTTAAGAGGGAAGCTGTTTGTCGGCGATGCCAATGGTGCCCTTGTGCTTCATGTCGCCGTTTTCGTGGAAATAATTGCTGTACAAAAACTGCAGCCGGCTGACCCAGCGCATTTCGCTGTTCATCGCGCGCAGCATCAGCTTCTGGACCTTCGGGTCCGTCGCCGTCAGCATCAGGTCCGAATAATTCCACGCGGCTTCGAGTGCGTCATCGACGGTCGTTTTCAGTCCGGTTACATACGCCCTCGGCGTTTCAACCTTGCTGAAGACCGGGTAGCAGCCGGTATGCTCATAATAGATACGGGTCAGCTCGGCGAGACGGCCCTGCCGCTCCTCTTCGACCACGCGGCTGAAATAGATCCGGTGGTCCGGGGGAGCCAGCTCCTGAAGCCTTCGTCCCTTACGGATCGCTTCGTACTCGCCCTGTATGGCTTTCTGCAGCTCACCGGCCGGCAAATACCCGTTATGTTCACTAGTTCGGTAAAACAATCAACCCCCGCCTTTCCGATAGGCTAATGTTACGATACTGTATGCCCGGATACGGCGGGGGGTGCCATTTGTCAAAGCCACCGCTTCATCAGCGGTCAGATCTCAATGCTCTCTCCCGGCTTGAGCGCGTGTCCTTCAATGCCTTCCTGATGAAGACGGTCGCAGAAGAGCGTACTGTTCTGGTTAATGGCAGGGAAAGTGTTGTAATGCACCGGAATGACGCGGTCCGCCCGCAGCCATTTGGCCGCCAGCAGCGCATCGTCCGGTCCCATCGTCAGCACGTCGCCAATCGGCAGCGCGGCAGCATCGATCTGATTCATTTCACCGATAAGCCGCATGTCGCCGAACAGCGCCGTATCTCCCGCATGGAAGAACGTTTTGCCGCCCATGGTCAGCAGGATGCCCGCCGGTTCTCCGGCATAGATCAGCGCGTCGCCGTCCTGAACCGCAGAGCTGTGGAAAGCCAGCGTATATTTGACCTTGAATCCGTCAAACTGCTGCTGCCCCCCGATGTTCATGGCAAAGGTTTTCGCGCCCTTCTTGCGGCAGAACTCCGCCAGCTCGAACACGGCGACAATCGGACAATCATTCGCTTTGGCAATCTCCAGCGCATCGCCAAAGTGGTCGGAGTGCCCATGGGTGAGCAGCACCGCATCCACACGGATATCCGCAGGCGCAATACCCGATGCCGGATTGCCCGAGAGAAACGGATCGATGATCACGCTCCGGCCGCCTTCCTCCACCACCACACAGGAATGACCATAATACGTAATTTTCATATGAACGCCACCTCCTCATTATCCTTTACCCATAAACATTTTAAACTTACGGGATTTATTTGTAAAAGGAGTGGTTGCCGATCGTCTTGGCCAAGGTCCGCGTATGGTGAACCGTCAGGTCGTCGGCCAGCTTCAGCGACAGAAAATAATACGTATCATCCGAGACTTCCTTGCGTCCGTTAAGCGCCTCATTGACGGCATGAATCGAATCCTCGTTCGGCTTCACACGGTCAAAACGGCCGTTCGCCACAGGACTGAACTGATATCTCTGGTAAATGACTTTTCTAATCGTATCGGGAAAATTGGCTGACCGCAGCCGGTTCAAGACAACATTGGCCACAGCCACTTTGCCTTTGTACGGTTCGCCTTCGGCTTCTGCCATCACGATTCTACGGAGCAGAAGCACGTCCTCAGCGGTTACCTTGTACTGTTTGGTCGCTTCCGACTTCTGGGAAGGACTGAGCAGTTTGGTCCGGCTGAAGAATAACGTGGTGGGGGGATTCAGTTTTGGATCCAGCTTCGGCTTTGCTGCAACAGCTACAGCTTTCTTCGCCTTAGGCTTCGCTTGCACAGCTTGGGCCTTTTTGGCGGGCGCCGGTGTTTGTGCTGAAATCCCTTCGACAAAAAGGGGATGATGCTTAACATTCCATTTTTTCAATAAATTTACATTCAAAAGCTGCACGGAGTTTTCCGCGGTTAACGGGTGTTTTGCCCCCTGTATAGATAAATGCTGCGGGCTTGCGCCTGCTTTATCGTTCTTGCTGTATGTTACGGCCCCCAGTTGATTCGTGCTGTCGTTATACTGCATTTTATGCATCTGCTCGTTTTGCAGCAGCATGCAAATTGCAGAGAAACACACCAGAAGCACACCGATCAGCAGTGCCATCCAGCGGTTTTGACGTAATGTGTACATGTTTCTCCTCCTATATTTCCGGCACATTCCCTCTTTAAGTAACCAAAAATACAGGTTTTGAATAACCTTTGGAAACATTTTCAGTCAATTGCTGTATCCGAGATCGTACAATAACTGACAAACAGGACAATCTTTACAACACATGTTGCTTAGGAACGGCACAAATTTACTTCACAGGATACGGCAACAAAGGGAACTCGATATTCGATCATGTGCGGAAAAATATATTCGATTTCTATTGCTATTTATTTCCAATCTACGAATCTTTCATTTGAACGGCCTCTAGTATCTCATACATTGGCTTTTCGTGCAAATGCGTGGAAAAAAGTACAAATTCATCGACCTCCCAAATCAGAGGCTGATTTTTTCCTTCAGGACCGGATTTTTCCACTGCCAAAGACGGTAAATTGGAGCCTGCAAAAGGCGATTTTCCCGCGTATTTACGGGCAATCGTGACATGGGGACGGTAAGGTCTCGCCTCTTTTACGAACCCCAGTTCCCCCATCTCGGAAGTGACCGCTTCATAGAGCTTGTCCAGGCCGCCGGATTGGTCAATTACTCCAGCCCATAACACCCGGGGAGACTCCGCTGACCCGAAGGTGCCGAACGCTCCAAATTCCAGTTGAAATGGGTTGATTTTCAAGGAAGCCCTTTTTAAGGCAGCCGTGATTTCCGGCACTCTTCCAGCCTCAGCGTCTCCCAGAAATTGGACGGTAATATGGTAATCCTCCCGGTGCGTCCATTTTTTAAAAGCGAGCTCCTTCTCGTTCCGGTGCCTCCATTCTTCCAGTAATGATCGGATCGATTCCGGTATCCGGACCGCAACGAATAGCCTTAAAGGCTTATCTTGAACTTGTTTCTCTTTCATTTCCATGCAAGTACTTCTCCTTTCTTCCCCTTTGCGCCGCATAAAATGATCCTGTAAAAATTGGTACCGAAGGTATAATTCGCATGAATTCCTTCATTAATATAGTTTCACCTTTCGGGCCCATTGTCATGCAGCAGAGTTACGCAAAAGCATACTCTTAGGAGGGCGTTTACTTGACCGCTGCTCCCTTTCATTCACTTGGCCTCGGGGGACCCTGTTGTATATCGTTTCAAATCTGTTATCCTGAATATATTCATAATATATAGACTGAACTAATGATTTGCATTAAGCTTCCTGTTATAGCAGCCCCATACGGCCTGTAACATTTCATTAGTTCATTCTATTTAGAGTAGCAGAAACGCCACATCAAGGGTACATACATGAAGGAGGCTGAAACGGTATGAAGCAAATTGTTTGTCTGCATTCCCTGACTCCGGAGCAGACCCGATTGATTGAACAAGCCGCCCCCGGCTATAAGCTGACCGTCGTCAAAAGCACCGATGCGGATCCCGCACTCGTGAACGAAGCGGAAATATTGGTCGGCTGGTCCAGACAGATTGCCGATCAGGTGCTGAATCAAGACAGCCGGCTGAAATGGCTGCAGACCTGGTCGGCCGGCGTGGACACGCTTCCGCTGGACAAGCTCGAACAGAAAGGCGTGCTGCTGACGAATTCCAGCGGCGTCCATGCGATTCCGATCTCGGAGACGATCCTTGGTATGATGCTCTCCTTCTCACGTCAGCTGCACGTCTCGGTCCGCAATCAGCTCAAGCACAGCTGGGAGACGAAACTGGCCGCGCCGGGACGGGACACCTTGTCCGAGCTGCATGGCCGAACGGCCGTCATCGTCGGCGTCGGCGAGATCGGCAGCGAGACAGCTCGCCTGGCCAAGGCGTTCGGGATGCGCACCGTCGGCGTCCGCCGTTCCGGCAAAGCGGATCCTCACGTGGACGAGATGTTCACCATGGACGGGCTCCACAAGGCGATGAGCCAAGGCGATTACATCATCAGCGTGCTGCCGCTTACCGATGAGACGCATCACCTGCTGAACGCCGATGCCTGGGCGGCGGCCAAGCCGGGCGCCTGCTTCATCAATGCGGGCCGCGGGCCGACGGTGGATACGGCATCCCTGCTCGAAGCGCTCCGCAGCGGGCAGATCAGCTGCGCCGGGCTCGACGTGTTTGAGAAGGAGCCGCTCCCTGAGGACCACCCGTTGTGGGACATGGAGCAGGTTATCATTACACCGCATGTTTCCGGAAGCACCGACCGGTATACCGAGCGGGTCATCGATATTTTTGTCGAAAACCTGAAGGCCTACGTGCAGGGAAAAGAGCTTCCGCGTAATCTCGTCAATTATGAGCGTGCTTATTAATACGGACATCTCTCAGCAGCTGTCCCCCGCAAGGTGGAGTTTTGCCTCCGAAATTATCCGGATGCTATGCGAGCGTCCTGATATATTCGGAGCATGAAAAAAGGCTGTCCCGCGTTACCGGTCGATTCAGACCGGATCGTGAGACAGCCTTTTTGGGCTTGATACTCTTGATGAGCACTGAGATGATTGACTTGACTTCAACTCATGATGGTACTCTTCTTCTATTATAATGAGAATCTTCTACTTAAAGTGATGAGAGACTTCTACTAAATAGGATGAGAAACTTTCTTCTATTATATAGAAGAAAGTAATCGCATGCCGGATTGCTTATCCGCCTCCGTCACCCGCAAAGCCAGACGTTCCGGACAAAGCCGCCCTTCCATACCCGGGCGCTGTCCAGAATGGCAAAGCCCGCCTGCTGAATCGATTCCGCCGCTTCCTCTGTCGATACAATAACAGCCCGCTTCGCCATACGGCGCAGGCTCTGCAGCATAACGAGCCGCTGATCCGTGCTGAGCACCGAGCACAGGTTGTACGGCATGTCCAGGACGGCCGCATCGAAGCGATCCGTCACCTGCGTCATATCGCCGAGCGTCACCACCTCCGGATAGCCGAAGTGCTTCAGGTTGGCCCGGGCCCCCCGGATGGCCAGCGGATTGATGTCCCAGCCCCGGATGTCGATGCCCATCGACAGGGCTTCGATCAGCACGTTCCCCATGCCGCAGCAGGGATCGGCGGCCCGGACACCCGCAGGCTCCGGTACAAGGATGTTCACGAGCGAACGGGCGGTCGTGACGCTGAGGCCGGTGGAATAATTGTGCGGCTTGTCCTTGTGCAGCCGCCAAGCGCGTTCGGGATGCCGGCACCATCCGAGCGTCCACTGTCCCTCGGCGGACAGGAGGCCGAACTGCACGTCCGGATGCTTCATCTCCGCCTTCCCCCGGATGCTGCTGCCGACACGGCGCTCAAGCATCCGCTGGTCCTCGTAGGAGCAGGGATCGCCGGATTTGACGTACGTTACTTTGAATGTGGCGTCCCCAAGCTCTAACTCCGAAGCCTGCCGGGCAATTTCTTCGATCGAGTCGCCCTGCATCAGCACGTCCAGACGCATCGACACATACGGACTGCGGTCCGGGTCAAGCAACCGGGAGCTGCGCAGCATGAGGCCCCTCCCTTTCAAGGGTTTCGCCTGCCCGAGCAGAGCATTCAGCTCCATCCGGCACAGCTCCGTTTCCGACTCGTGGCTGGCGTACATATAAATAAACTCCGATGGTTCGGATGTCAATTCCATAGTTCCTCCGTTCGTTCTTCCTATCTTCAGGCTCCATTGCGATCTAACCGTTCAGCACCGTCACTATTCTACATTCCCAAATTCCCATTCCCAATCAAGAACCGCGTGTGCAGAATGGCAGGCGAACTTGCCTGGCTCCCTTTTATAAGCACACCGACGCCAGCAGCCGGTAAGATTCCAGCCGCTCGGCATAACTCATTACCGGCGTGGTGACCAGGAACTCATCGCACCCGAAGGAATCCGCCAGCTCCAGCAGCTTCGACTTCACCTGCTTCGGCGACCCGGTGATCAGCCGGGTCGCCTGCGGCTGCGGCTCGCTGGCCTCAGCTCCCGGCCGCTCGACTTCCGGCAGGGCTGACCGGCGGGACAGCGCCAGTGCCTCCTGCTCGGTCGCGGCGCAAATGACGCCGATGGCCGCGATGCTTCTCGGCCGCTCCAGCAGAGCCGACGGCTTGAAGCCCTCCCTGTAAGCCGCCAGCACCTCGGCGCCGTCGCGGTCGCTCATGAACTGGCCGAACACGTAGCCCGTGCCGTTCTCCGCCGCGAAGCCGGCGCTCTTGTTGTTCGTCCCGAGCATCCACAGCTCCGGCTGGATCCGCGGGACGGGCTTGGCCGCGACCGGCACGTCCTCGTACGCATAGCGGTCCTCCAGCAGCTCGATCAGCGAGCGGACTCGGGCCGGCATCTCGGCCACATGCTGCAAATAATTGCCGCTCAGCGCCATCGAGGCATGCGCCGAGCCGCCGGGCGCCCGGCCGATGCCAAGATCGACGCGGCCGGGATAAAGCGCAGCCAGCATGCGGAAGTTCTCCGCGACCTTCAGCGGGCTGTAATGCGGCAGCAGGACCGCCCCCGACCCGATGCGGATCCGCTCGGTCCGGGCTCCGATATGCGCCAGCAGCACTTCCGGTGCGGCGCAGGACAGGTTCACCAGGTCGTGGTGCTCCGCCGCCCAATACCGGGTGTAACCCCATTGTTCTGCATGGCGGGCAAGGCTGGCCGCTTCCTGCAGTGCTTCCTCAAAGGACGCCTCTCCTATTTTTGGTACAAGATCCAGCACGCTAAGTTTAAGAGCGCCCATCCGGTCTTTCCTTCCCTTCTATGGCTGCCTAATCCAGGTCGTAAATGGAACCTACCTTCAATCCGTACAGCTCATTGTAAATTTTTTCAGCAAACGCATCCGTCATGCCCGCAATATAGTCGATCACCATGTGCTCCCACGTCCAGATCGGATTCGGTCCGGCCTGATCCTTCTCGAACCGCTGCAGCCAGTCGGAGGGGATAATCGATTTGGAGGCGACCGGATCGAGAAAAGCGTCCCACAGCTGCTGGATCATCCACTCGCTGCGCTTCTGCAGCCGCTGCACCCGCAGGTCGCGGATCATCGTCACCCAGGCGAAGCTTTTCAGCACGCTGACGGTGCGGAGCATATCCTGATCTTCCTGGCCTTCCTTGACGAAGGTCACCTTCTTCCAGTCCCCGTCGTCAATGACGCCGAGGCTGCTGACAAACAGGCTTACCCAGTAAGCCTTGACCTCGCGGCGGGTACGGGAGTAGTCGAACTCACAGTACGGAAGCTTCTCATTCCACACTTTTAAAAAGGACGTCAGCACTTCCTCCACCTTGTAGCGGATATGCTCTTCCGGGCAGTTATCCCAGAACGCGTCCTCCAGCGTCATGACTTTCTCGACGATCAGGCGCAAAATATGCGGATCTTTCAGAAAATGCTCGTGCACTTCGATTTTCCCGGCCTTGATGCCGTCTTCGAGGTCATGGGCCGAATAGGCGATATCGTCGCATAAATCCATCAGCTGGGCTTCGAGCGTCTTTTTGCCTGCAGGAATGCCCCAGTCCTGGCGGATCTGCGAAATATAGCCCCATTCGTGCTGGTACAGCCCCTTTTTGAGCAGGGTGCCGGGATACGGATATTTATTGATGCCAAGCAGAATCGCGTCGGACAGGTTCAGACCGTCCACATTTTCCCGTTTCTCCAAAAACATAATCAGCCGGAAGTTGTGCGCGTTGCCTTCGAAATGCTCGTATTTTTTCCGCAGCCTAGCGCGGACGTCGTTCACTTCATCCGGGGACAGATGCAGCCCCTTCACGGCTTCTTTCGTCCGGTCCCGGATCAGCTGATCCAGAATGCCGTCCAGCACCTCTTCCCCTTTATGTCCAAAAGGAGGATGGCCGAAGTCATGCGCGATCGCCGCGCATTCCACCACCTCCGGATCGATCACGAGCCCCGGATTGTCCGCCTGCTCGTCGCTGACCTCGGGATGCGCCCGCAGCAGGCTGCGCGCTGCTTCCCGGGCGATTTGCGCCACCTCAAGCGAGTGGGTCAGCCGCGTCCGGTAATAGTCCCCCGTACCCGCGCCGAACACTTGGGATTTGCCCTGCAGCCTCCGGAACGTCGGCGAATGGATCAGCCGCGAATAATCCCGCTCATATGGCGCGCGGGACGCGTCGGATTTCACTTGTTCGGGGTACTGCCGATGCTCTCTTTTTTCTTTAATGTTCATGTACAGCACTCCTCTCTCGGGCAGTATGGTTTTTTTATTATAAGCGATTTTGCCGGAGGTGTACTAACATGGGACGCGGGTGAGTGTCTATTTTCCATAAAAACGCAAAGTTTATCGCAAATATCCGAACAGTTGGTGTCAACATCACTGACAGTGGATTGACAGGTAGGCATCGTTTGCTCATAGATTCACCATTGTCGAGACTGGGAGCCTGCGGGTTTTGGTGGGTACCACCCCAAGCCAAAAAGGAACCCTTCATCCTGGGGATGAAAGGTTCCTGATAGAAATGCTTCATTCGATTGCCTTATAATGCTCAATCGGATTCCGCCGGCTCCACGGCCTCCAGCAGCGCGCGGTCGAGATCGGCCGCGTACGCTTCCTTCGCCGCCGGGCTCCAGTTCAGCACGCTGCCCATATATTCGATGACCGGCGCCTTCCAGGTGCGCACGAGCTGAATATCGAACAGCGTTGCGCCGAGCCGGCGGGTAAAAAAGTCCACCGGCGTCGCCGCCATCTCCGCTTCCAACGCATAGGCCAGCTGGCCGAACAGCATCAGCGGCAGCCCGTGCGCTTCCGCCTCCGCCCGGTGGCTCTGGATCAGCCGGAAGACGCCGGATGCATTCGTGCCGTATTTGCCGGCGATCGCGAGGGCTTCATCCGGGGCCAGCCCCGCCTCGATTCCGGTCTGGGCGGTCTTCCGCACGAAAGGCTCATACTGCGCCGAGCCGCCGAAGTCCCCGCCCGAAATCGGCAGATGCTTCGTCTGGCATGCTTTAAACGGGCGCCCTGTTTGCTCAGTCAGCTCCCGGGACAGCACGTCCACAATCGTCTCGGCCATTTTCCGGTAGCCCGTCAGCTTGCCCCCGGCGATCGTCAGCAGTCCCGAGCCGGACTCCCAGATCTCGTCCTTACGGGAAATTTCCGACGGATCCTTGCCCTGTTCAAGAATGAGCGGCCGGACCCCGGCCCAGCTGGACTCCACATCCTCCGCCGTAATTTGCAGCTCGGGAAACATATAATTGATCGCGTTAATAATATAGTCCCGGTCTTGGTACGTCATCCGGGGATGCGCCGTATCCCGGTCGAAGAAAGTATCCGTCGTTCCCACATACGCCTTGCCATCGCGGGGAATGGCAAACACCATTCTTTTATCCGGCGTGTCGAAGTACACCGCCTGCTCCAGCGGAAACCGGGATTGGTCGATGACCAGGTGGACGCCTTTGGTGAGGCGCAGCGTTTTGCCCTCCTTCGACGCATCCTTCTCGCGGATGCGGTCGACCCACGGCCCTGCGGCGTTAATGACCTTGGCTGCGTGGATTTCATAGGTGTCCCCGGTCAGCTGGTCGTGGACCACCGCGCCGCGCACGTTATTCCGGGCGTCATACAGCAGCTCCTCGACCTTGCTGTAATTGAGCGCGGAAGCCCCGTGCGCCACGGCCGCTTTCATCACTTCGATCGTCAGGCGGGCGTCATCGGTGCGGTATTCCACGTAGTACCCTCCGCCCTTCAGCCCCTCCTTCTTGATGAGCGGCTCCTTCGCCAGCGTCTGCTGCGGGGAGAGCATCATGCGGCGCTCCGCTTTTTTGACGCCGGCCAAATAGTCGTACACCCGCAGTCCGAAGGACGTGCTGAATTTGCCGAACGTGCCGCCCTTGTGGATCGGCAGCAGCATCCACTCCGGCGTGGTGACATGCGGACCGTTCTCGTACACAACCGCCCGCTCCTTGCCGACCTCGGCGACCATTTTGACCTCAAACTGCTTCAAGTAGCGGAGCCCGCCGTGCACCAGCTTCGTCGAGCGGCTGGATGTGCCTGCGGCAAAATCCTGCATTTCCACCAGCGCCGTCTTCATCCCGCGGGTCGTCGCGTCCAGCGCGATGCCTGCCCCGGTAATGCCGCCGCCGATGATCAGGACGTCAAACTTTTCCTGCTTCAAGCTCTCCTTGATTTGTTCGCGATTCGTATTGGACCATATCATCTGTGCTTATCTCCCTCCAGATCGAAAAAGAGACCCCCCAAGATATGTTTCTGTGTTTTATTTAAAAGCCATGGCTGCATGTACGGCCTTCTTCCAGCCTTCGTACAGCCCGGTTCGCTCCTTCTCTTCCATCACCGGCTGGAACTCGCGCTCGATCGCCCACTGGCCGGAGATGTCCTCCTGGCTTTTCCAGTACCCGACGGCGAGTCCTGCCAAATACGCAGCGCCCAGCGCCGTCGTCTCGTTAATGACCGGCCGTTCGACCGAGACGCCGAGCACGTCGCTCTGGAACTGCATCAAAAAATCGTTGTGCACCGCACCGCCGTCGACTCGCAGCGTGGTCAGCTCGATACCTGAGTCTGCCTCCATCGCGGACAGCACATCCTTTGTCTGGTAGGCCAGCGATTCCAGCGTCGCCCGGATAAAATGCTCCTTGGACGTGCCGCGTGTCAGGCCGAACACCGCTCCGCGCACATCGCTGTCCCAGTACGGGGTGCCGAGCCCAACGAAGGCGGGAACGACGTACACGCCGTCCGTTGAAGCCACGCGCGAGGCGTACGTTTCGCTCTCCTTCGACTCCTTCAGCATCCGCAGCCCGTCGCGTAACCACTGGATGGCCGAGCCCGCCACGAAAATGCTGCCTTCCAGCGCATATTCCACTTTGCCGTTGATGCCCCATGCGAGCGTCGTCAGCAGGCCGTGCTCCGAGCGGACCGCCGTTTCACCGGTATTCATCAGCATAAAACAGCCGGTGCCGTAGGTGTTTTTGGCCATGCCTTTACTGTAGCACGCCTGCCCGAACAGAGCCGCCTGCTGGTCGCCCGCAACGCCGGCGATCGGTACCTCTGTGCCGAAGAAGTGATACGGCACCGTTAGGCCGTATACCTCTGAGGACGGGCGCACCTGCGGCAGCATAGAGGCCGGAACCCCCAAAATCTCCAGCAGCTCGTCGTCCCATTTTAAATCGTAAATGTTATACATCAGCGTGCGCGATGCGTTTGAGTAGTCGGTCACATGCGCGCGACCGCCGGTAAATTTCCAAATGAGCCACGTATCGATCGTGCCGAACAGCAGCTTGCCCTGCTCCGCCTTCTCCCGGGCACCTTCGACTTCGTCCAGAATCCACTTGACCTTCGTACCGGAAAAGTACGGATCGATCAGAAGGCCTGTTTTGGCGCGGATGGTGTCGTCGAGCCCTTGGGCCTTGAGCTCCTCGCAAATGCCGCTTGTCTGCCGCGACTGCCACACAATCGCATGGTACACAGGATCGCCTGTTTCCTTATCCCACACCACCGCGGTCTCCCGCTGGTTCGTGATGCCGATCGCCGCAATCTGCTCAGGCTTCACACCTGATTCCGACAGCACGGACGCGATCACCGACAGGACCGAACCCCAAATCTCGTTGGCGTTATGTTCCACCCAGCCCGGATGAGGAAAATGCTGCGTTATCTCCCGCTGGGCCGTATGTACGGCTTCTCCTTTTTCATTAAATAAGATAGCCCGGGAACTCGTCGTCCCCTGGTCCAGTGATAAAATGTATTTTTCCATAAAACCCTCCCTGCTCCGTCAGCGAACGATGCGCTCGTTGTGGTTGTGCACATTCGGGATGTTGCTGGATGTATATCCGCTAAGAAAAACGTCTATCGACGTCCCTTCAAAGGAGACAGACCGCGTTTAGCGGAAGTTTTTCTTGCGAGATCAGGAAGCGGAGGCTCCGAAACTTATACTTTCTGATCTCTTAAGGAAGACAAACCATGTCGCTTGGTGACGTTTACATGGTTTTCCTTAGTGACATCATACTATATTTGGAGCGGGTTCGGGTTAACAAAATCGAAGATTGGCGAAGGAAATGGAGCAAAGCAGAGGATGGCACTGATGAGGTTCTTGGGGAGAAATTGAAGGGCGCGAAAGGGAGCGGTAAAAGAGGAATTTAGACAGGGTGAGGGCGTGGTAGCGACCTAGTGAGGACATTGAGAAGACATTGTGAGAACTTTGCGATGACGAAGCGGGGAACATTGTGGGGACCTGGCGAGGACTTGACGATGACGAAGTGGAGACACTTGTGGGATATGACGATGACGTAGTAAGGACATTGTGAGGACCCATTACAGAGGAGTGGAAGATATATCAAACGGATAAAATTATTATATTGTAATGCGTATCGATACACTATATAATAAACAACAAATATCCAAGGAGGGTCTTTTGCATGAACTATTCGATTAATCTGTTCGGCTATCACGTGGACTGCAAGCTGAACGTCGAAGAGGACCGGCTGAAGCTGGACATCGCCGAGGAAGACCAGAAGTCGCTGAAGCAATATCTGATCCGGGTGCTGCCAAAATACGGCCGCGAAGCGTCCCAGACTTCGACGTTGGACGAGCTGGTGAAGCTCGCAATTGATGCGGAAAAAACGATGGAAGGCCACATGTCCGAACCGAAGCTCAAGCTGCCTTACGAATTCCAGCCGGAAATCAAAGAGAAGCTGATCGAAGCGGCGGCGCTGCAGGACATGTCCGCAACCCAGCTGCTGATCCGGATTATCGAACGCAAATACCAGGAAGTTATGGGGTAAAGGGGGTTTTTGTTATGCCTTACGGCAACAAAGTTAAATTTCATTACGACGTGCCTGCCTACATCAAAAAGCAGCTTGCCGAAGCGGCCAAGAAGCTGAACATGACCGCCACGGAGCTGCTGTCCAAAACGATCGAGGAAGAATACGAGCGGGTCAAACGCGAGCAAGCTTCCGCTAACTCCGGGAAATAACGGGGATCTGGGCTGCGAACCTTTCCACGGAACGGGCCTGTTCTACGGAAAGACTCAGGTATTCATAGTCCTGACCGATCCGGTCGCATGACAGCAGATGGCACTCTGTATAGTCGTCAACCGGATCGTGTTCCAGGAGATACACGCGGATGCTCGGGTTCAGGTCCTCGATTTTGCAAAAAAACATCGCTTCCGGGGCGGCGTCCATAATCGCCTTGATGCGTTCCCGCACGCAGCCCGGCAGCAGCGGCTCCAGCAGCGAAAACGTCTGTATGGTCGGTTGGTATTCATAAATCAGCATAAGCGGATGCCTCCCTTTTAGTATGAAAAAAATTATGATTTCCCTCCTGCCTGACTTGTCTCTATATGGTTGGTACTAGCTTTCTCGTTAGAGCACCTTCAGCCGCTGCAAAATCGTCAGCACCCTGTACAGATCGTAGCTTCCATTCACCGGTGTGCTGATGATCTTCGCCTCAACCGCCGCATTCACCGCGGATTCCGCCCAGGCCGGTACCTTCATCTGCTGCCGCGCCTCCAGCGAGGTAATTCGCTGCTCCACCTTTTGCAGAAGGACCTCAAGTTGGGTCAGGCGTTCCGCTTTTTTCTTCAAATCTTCCAGCTGCTGTGCCAGCTCAGTAATGTTAACACTCATTTCGGTGTGATCTCCTTTCCATGTGTCATATTGAGGCAGTCCATACTGCTCCATGATCGCGATCAGCTTGGACGGGTACTTCGGATCGGTCGCGTAGCCGCCTTTCCAAACTGCTTCGGCCGCCTGCCGGTATTCCGCGTGCAGCACGCCGTGGTACCGCGTCGGCTTGTCCTTTGTGCCGTTTAGTAAAAGCTTGGAATGGTCGGCAATGGACTCCGTCCAGGAGTGGTATTTGCGAAAAGATGCCGCCACCTTCACCGCCTTGCCGTTGACATACTCCGTGGTGGGCATTTCTACGCTTCCTGCAGTGCCCTTACCTTTGATGCCGAACAAATTGTTCGCCTGCCGGGCAAGACCGCTTGTCCCCCAGTTGGATTCCAGAATCGCCTGGGCGATGGTTAAGGAAGCTGGTACGCCTGTGGCCTGCATGTCAGCGATGGCGCAGGGGGCGAAGGTGGCGATGAATTCGGTTGGATTCAATCCGAGTCCCCTACTTTCTTCGTCTGCTTCACAATCTGGTGGCCGAATACGGCAAAGGCTCCTGCCAAAATCCCCTGGATGAACGTCTCAGCGTTCCAGCCATGCATCCAAACCGTAAGTAACACAGCGGCGATGACCACCATGTACACAATGCTCCAATCCGGCACCGACGGCGTCTGTTTCATGACATATCCCAAAACCCAGCACACAGCTACCACAATCAACAGCTTCGGGTCGATCAACTGCCAAATCATATCCCAATCCATGTTTCATCCATCCTCCTAGTAATTGTTTAATGTCCTGCAAGCTGAACGGCGGCTGCGATGGCACCCATCACGATTGTGATGGCCGCGCCGCTGACCGTCCGCCACAGCCATTTTTGGCCGTCCTCGATCCGGTCCAGCCGTTGATGTGCTGACTTAACCGACTGCATGGCTTCCCGGGCGAGTTCCTTGGTTGTCTCAATCGTGGCGGCCAGCGTCGGCACTTGCTCCAAGGTTTTTTCAATACGTGCGAGTTGAATTTGAATCTCCACCAAAGCTTTGGTCGCATCCTCCACGTCACTCACCCTTTCGTGTGGCACGGCGTTCCCCTCCTTTTAAAATGTGGATGTGAAAAAGCCCTCGGAATGGATTCCTGAGGGCGGGAAAATGAAGCTCTTTTAAAGGATTCATCACAATTTATAAACCTTTGCAGCCTTCAAGTAAGGAGTAAAACCAAGTCCTTGCTCCTGATCGTGCTGAATGAGCTCATTAAACAAGTCATCTCTATCTGCAAAATTAGTAACATTGAATACTTCTTGAAACAAACTAATAAATACTTTGACCCTAGTAAATACGAGTCCCGACCAAGATATTGTTTCTTGTCCATCGTCTTGAATAATTTCTAGATTATTAGAAATCCACTCTTCCGCAGTCATGTTTACCTAACCTCCTATTAATTAATGGCTTGGTATGTCCAGTTTACGTTTGATACAACATAATTGGTAAGTTTGTATTGTCTAGCTCCTACTCGGGAAATGCTATCTGTTACGTCTCCTCCACTGCTCAGAGATGAGGTAGATCTTGCATATGATCCAACCTCTGTTGTCATCCATAGCATGTCGCCCACACCGTATCCTTTAGCAGCAAATCCCCGTATATCAAAGGATGTCGTCACATTAGCGAAACTGTTAGCGGGTATATTTAAGATACCATGCTGTTCTGCAGTATCAACTAGGTTACCAGCAATACCGAATATAGAAATCCCACTTTTGATATTACTCGCATTCAAATTGGGATCACCTGCAACATATCCTTCACCATTATGATATCCTATGGATATGGCCTGATTGACAGTTCCAGGGATAATAACTTTTGAACCTAGGTTTGGCATTGCCCCAGCCTGCCCGGCGATCGTTGTACCATACAGGACCTTGTCCGTCGGCACCGTAACGCCTTTCACGACCCCGGCGCCGTTATGCAGCCCCCAGGGGATCGTCTGGTCATAAGCTGCTGGGGTGATTGTCATAGCCCCTCTGTCAGTCAGAGACCCCATAACCTTCGCGCCCTTGACATAAGCCGTCTTCCCTGCCAGAATCTCAGCAGCCAGGGCTGTAGCGTCCACCGTGTTATTAAAGTTGTTATCCTTCACGATCTGGATTAGGTCGACCATGGTCTCGTTGCCCGTAAGCGTGATCCCCCTAGACTGCAGCGCCTCTTTTAGGTCGGGGATTTGTGTAATCCCCGTCAACTCCTGCAGCTTGGCGATTACGTCCAGGAGCTTGGCTGTGCTTGGTAATGGCATGTGTTAACCTCCTTTCTTAGGCCTGCACTACAAAAGCTTGCAGGGTGTAAGCAGTGTATAGCCCCCCGTTAATGCCTGCGTTACTGTTAACTGAGAGTGAATGCTTAATTTTTAAGGATACAGGGTTGTTTGTGGCGGCTGTGAATACCGTCCATGTACCGTAGATAGTCGCACCGTTTAGGCGCACTTTGATACGTTCATTCACACGGTCAATTACGATGGAATCGACACGCCACTCTGCACTTCCCGGTGAATCATAGCTGTACCATTGGGTGTACAGCGTGCTAACCTCTGTACCTGTTACGTCGTCTATCAGTACTAGCGATATTCTTGCCTGGTCATATGCGAGCATACCATAGCCTGTCTGCGCACTGACATACAGCATGATATAGCCTTGATTTTCCGTTATGATTGCGCCGCCGCCTTTTCTGATGCCCGTTATAACGTCTGTGTAGAATGTTCCGGTGGTTTTATAGCTTTGGTATGAGATGCCATGCTCGTAGTACTGTCCCGCCCCCGGAGCTGTACCCGCGACCCCAAAAATAGATTTGCCGGATAGGATGTTCGCGGGGATGTAGTTCGCGTCATATGTTGAGATAGATCCGAAGTTCGTGGCGTTCAAGCCCGTAGTGTAATAACCTGTTTGAGGTTCTACGACTAAAATACCGCCGTTATCACCCCGTGCGGATACCGCAGCGACATATGTTGTACCTGTTCCCAGCTTTGCTCTGCTGTAATCTTTCAGCGTTCCAGCTTGTCCTGCTACCGTGTTACCCTCGACCAGCTTAGACGTAGGAACGACAACCCCTTTAACGACTCCAGCGCCGTTATGGTAGCCTGCAGGAATCGACTGATCTGCTGGCCCCGGCGTTATAGTCACCTCCCCCCGATTGGTCATGGTCCCGGTCTGTCCCGCTATTGTAGTACCTGCCAATACGTTGGCCACAGGCACAGAAACCCCGGATACCTTTCCGCCGCCGCTGTGGTAGCCAGCGGGAATAGAAATGTCCCCAGGACCTGGGGTGATCGTCTGCGCCCCTCTGTACTGTATGCCGCCGATTGCTGCGCGGATCGTCGACCAGGACGCTGCCGTTGTCAGATTGAGCGCCGGGTTCAGAGTGTTCAACTTGTTGACAACGTCGGTCTTGATTGCGTCGTTGTTCGCCTCCGCAGCGTTTGTTACATCGATCAGCGCTGTTAGGTCCGTTTGGCTAATCCCTTGACTGGAGCCGATTCCCCGCGCCCGCAACGCATCTGTAATGCTTGGCATGTTTTCTCCTCCTTCCTTAGCTGTCGACGTAGGTCTTATTCACGACGTTACCAGCCGCGTCATAGGTGAGCGTCCAGGTCCGAATCTTAGTGCCCCCAGGCATACCTAGAGTCCAGGTATCCATTGTGTACTTGCCGCTGCTGTTCTTGTTCGACAACTGACAGCTGATTGCTATGCTGCCGTCTTCTGGCCGAAGGTATTGAACCTTTGTGTAGACCTGCGCGTCCGCGTCCCAAGACGATGTATCCACCTTCTCCTGGTATGGCCGGCTCAGAAAATCAATAATATCCAAGTTTGCATTGTATGCGGCCAGATTGTTATTATCAGAGCCCTCTGGCCGCTGGATACCGCTCGGTAAAGTATTAGCCATCCCTTAACCCCTCCTTTACGGTCTATATTTCTCCCATTCATCCCAGGTAAGATTAAGCGCATCTGTTTGATCCCAGGACTTCTTCGCTTTGTCCAGCTCGTCCCACGTTAAATAAGTGAATTTATACTCCAATGACATATGAGCCGGTTTTATTTCCTCCATGACTGCCTTCAAATCTTCCAAATTCGCTGGAATACCCCGCGTACCAATAAAGGTAACGGTGATTTTATACTCACCCGGTGAAATCAGTACACTAACTTCCCCGCCGTCGTAGGCCTGTGCCACGTTTTTGATCATCGAACCCGAAACCTTGCCGCTGCCTCTCAGCTTCGATTCAACATAAGAGCGTCTTTGATCAATCGGCTTATTTTTATCCGTAGGTATCCCCAGCTCCGCCTCCCACCGTTCCAACCCCCACGTCGCCGTCTTCACAAAAAACTGCTCCAGCGTCTCATTAAGCGCCGCATAAAGTGCATCCATCTCCGCGCCTTTGGCATCCCCATCAGCTCGAATGACCCGGCTGAATTCGTAGTAAGCTGGCAGATAGGAGAACAGTTCGGCACCACGAGGACTTGTAAAAGTAGTATCACTCATGAACGTCCACCGTCCCCAATACGGCCACTTCCCCAGGACTGATTTGGATATTCGTATCCGCGGCACCGTTAACCGTCAGATTGGAATAATCGATGATCGGCGGGATATCCAGCAGAATGGCGGCAATTCGGGTAAAACGGACAAGCGGATCCGCAAAAGCCAGCTGTTTCAGATAAGCGGTAATACCCCCGATCATCTGCTCCTTGACCACGTCTAAGGTTGCACCGTCTGCCAAAGTGAGCTGGACCGAGATATCGATCGGCACCTCTTTTGCGGGCATCACCGTTACAACCGGTCCAGCTGGAGCTTTTCCTTCTCCTTGACCATCCATCGTCGGATCAATATACTGCTGAACTGCTTCAACGATTGCCGGACTGGCTGCCCGCTTATCCATATCGACCAAATAGATGCCTACCGTCCCCGGACCTTGCCATAACGGAGCGACCTGCACTCCTCCCACGCCGGGAACCTCATTGGCCCACTGGATATATTGCGCTTTGTTGCCGCTGGTCCCCTGGTTTCGGATTTCCGCATAGTACCGTTCCAACAACGACTCATCCGACTCTTCATCGGCTCCGCCGGTTACTGCTGCCGGATTGCTCACCGAAATGATGCCGCTGGTTGGAACCAACAACACCTCAATGACGCCTGCCGGGACGTTTCCCTGGCTGCCTGCAGTCAAGGCCGTGATGGGTGCCACTCCCTCACCGTCGCTATCCAGCGTCACATCGGAGGTCGTCTGGTACTCAATGCTTGACTCACCCGTAATCTCGTCAGCCGGCGTGGCTATCAAAGTTCCCTTCGCCAGTTTTTTCCCAGGCTGCCCCACAAACTTCACGGTCCCGGTCGCAGGCACCGCTGCTCTCCGGTTCACCCCGCGCTCCGCCGTTCTTAAGGTCAGGTACTCACCGAAAGCCGTACTCGCAAACCCCCGCCTCAACACCTCCTGCGCCCACAGCGCCGCCTCGGAGAGCATGAACGCCACCGGCGCTTGCGCATCCCAAATAAAAGAGCCCTCGGACTTGTCAATATCCGAAGGCACCCTGGCCAGCATGCGGCTCATAATGTTTTCTTCCGTCTGCTCCTGCAAAAAAAGCGGCAAGTCCGCCATCAGATCACCACGCTTTCTATGATTTCAACCTCGTCCCGGACGCTCTGGATGCGGCAGCTGAAGCGGCAGGCCTCGCCTTCCCACGCAAAAACGAACTGATCCACGCTCTCCGTCCGCGCATCCGCCAGGAGCGCCTCGGAAACCATACGCCGGATTTCGCTCTCGAGCAGAGCGTGATCGTAGCCGCTGCCGACCAGATCCTCCAGCTCGCTGCCGTAGTCCCTGGAATAGATGAGATGGCGGTAGCGTGGAGTACGGATCGCTTTTTCGCACCAGGTTACCCAGGCTTCCCTTTCGTCCGCAACTGCGATTTTACGGGTCGGGGACATGACAAATTCCCCGGCGTCAAAATCGAATCGCCAGCTCCTTCCAAACACCGCCCCGCTCCCTTCCAATAGTTCCGTCTCCGCATCCTCGGTCCAGACCATGTCCTCCGTCTCCGGAAACAAATTAGCCACGGCCGCTCACCACCCTGCAGACGACGACCACGTCATCCCCACCGTTTACGCGGACGGCCAGCACCCGGTCCCCCGGCTTGAGCCCGGCACCCAGCTTCAGCGCAGCATTCGGGACTTCGGTCTCGTCAAAATAAAATGACGTATCCATCGCCACGCTCCCCCAATTTGGGGTATCTGTTCGCGTCCCAGATGCTCCAACCGCCATATAACGCGGCAGCGCAAGCAGCCCGGGCAGCTCGGCCACCATGTAGTCCTGCATTTCATGCTTGAAATCGTCCAGCTTCAGCCCCGTCGACGTGATCGTCCCCAGCACCGCCCCGACGCCGCCGAGCGCCTGGCGCGTGTGCTTGCCGACCGAAGCGTACAAAGAGGATGCAAGCTGTCCATACGGGTCTTTATTCAAGGTAAAACCTCCTTTTGACGTCGTCATAGGTACCGAGCTCCAGCGACATGCTGCCCGGGTTGCCCAGCTCGCGGCTAACCGAGATGACGAGCAGCTGCACTTGGCCCAACTTAACCGCATCCCCCGCCCGAATCGTATTGATATCCGGAGCGTTCACAGTGATCGTCTCCTGGATACCGCGCAGCTTGCTGCGGGCGAGCTCGCGGGCGGCTGCTCCATTTTTCACCTCGTCGTCCTGGATAATCGCCTGGAGCTGCCCGTACCTGGCTACGTCCTTTTCTTCAATGGTGAGGACTTTGGAGGGAACCTCTTTGCCTGTCTCGCTCGCCGCGGTCGCCAGCACCTTCACCTTCGTCGCCGCCCCTTCCAGCGTGCGCGTCTGCATCGTATCGGTTACCGCCTCAAGAACGTAGACGTCCGGGTTCGTACCCAGCTCATACAGTTCCAGGCCGGAGGCGATCATCCGCGGATGATACAGCTTGCCGCCGGCTTTGGCGGTCGCCCGCAAATCAGCAAACATGCTCGCATACAGCGACTGTGTCCGGTACACGGCCCGGCCCAGCTCCTTGCCGGTATCCGGCAGCTTGGCGATTTTCAAATTCCAGTCGGAGGCATATTTTTTAAAACGCTGCGTCGCCGTCTGCTTCGCCGGGAACAAATACTCGTCCTCCGATTTGTCCAAGTAGACTGTGCGGTCGTACAGTGTTATAGTCATCCGCTTCATGCCGTTGTTCGTCGTCTCGACCTCCCACACGACCGCAGGATGCAGCAGGGTGACGTAATCCTTTTTCCCGTAAGGAATGCCGCTGATGCGGATAGCCATGCCCGGTGTGATCGGGGGCAAATCCGGCGTCACCACCAAGTTGACCGTGCCCTGGTAAGCGATCTGCTCCAGCGAGTCGCGCAGGTTGATCGCCTCCACCAATGGGGTCAAATCGTATTTGTCCTGCAAAATCACCTTGTAACTCATAACAGCACCAGCTTCTGCCCCGGCTTAATGGCATTCGGATCCTTGCCGATTACCTTCTGGTTCAGCTTGTAGATCTGGTTCCATTTCGAGCTGTCGCCGAGCTCCAATTTGGCGATTTTGGAAAGGGAGTCCCCCACCTTGACCGTGTAGGTTTTATTTTTCTCCTTCATGTCGGTGCGCTGCTTTTTGTTGACTGCTGTCCCACCGCCGGTGCCGCTGCCAGCCGTTTTCGCCACCTTAAGCTCTCTCCACGTGCGGAGGGTGATGTCGAAATACACGTCCCCCGGCTCTCCGCCCCGGAACGTCGTTTGATGGGAGGCCACGAACACGGGCACATTGATCCCGGCTTCGCTGATGACAAACCGGAGCGGGGTTTTCATGACCAAAAAATCGTTCAGTTTGTTCATCGCCACCTGCGGATCAGGCAGCTCGCCTTTTCCCCCTTTGCAGAAGGACTCATCGTACACTTTCGGAAAAAAGGAGGAAAACGAGATTTCCTTAATCCGGTCCCCCTGCGGAAAATCGAACTCCCCGGACGAGAGAATGTTGGCGGTATCGTAGCCCTTTTGCCTGGAAATGATCACTTCCTCCGGATTGACCGGAAACGTGAATCGTTCACCCTTCCCGGTCATTAACACCAAATCCACAGCAGTTCCTCCTCTCTGGAAACGTCGTTACACATATGCTTTCGCCCCCGGCTTGCGGTTCTGCGCAGCTTTGGCAAACTCCGAACGCAGGCGCTGCCCGATCTGGAGGATCAGGCCCTCCACATCTATGGGTGTCTCTTCATGCACAGTCACTTGCACCGCACCCGCCGGGAGATTGTAGTTGGTTTCCGTTTTAAAATCCTTCAGAAACCCCGACAGCGCCGACATCTGCTCCGGACTGATCTGCACGAGCTGTGGCGTCGTTTTGCCGCTCCCGTTGCCCCCGATTCCCGGCTTAACGCCTCCGGTTGCAGCCTGCAGCCGTGGGCCTGTTCCCATCGGAGCGGCCGGACCTTGGGCTCCGGGCAGGTAGGGGCTGTAAGCTTTGCTGGTTAATGGGAGGGGAGATGTTGGGGGCACATACCTATTCGGGTAGATCATTCCCGGTAACCCTTTTTGGGCTGTCCATGCAGGTGAAGCATATTGTCCGTACGGCAATCCTGTAGAAACAGCTGGTGCAGATCCTATGCTGGATTCAGGTTTTACGGGAGCCGGCTTGTCCTTTTTCTTCTTTTTCGAGAACAGACCCGAGACCCAGCCGCCGACCTTGTCTCCTATATAACCTCCGGCTGCACCACCCAGCATTGCTCCGACCGCCGTTCCTCCAACAGGAATAACCGATCCTAAAAAGCCTCCCAAAACCGTTCCGACGCCGCTCCCGACGGAGGACCCGATGGCTTGAGCCCGCTCTTTCCCGGTCTTTGCGGTCATAATGGATATGGCATCGGCTGCGAATCCAAGGACCCCTGGCAGATTTTTGCCTATGCCCTTGGCGGCTGAAGTCATCATTCCACTGCTTCCGATGGATTTTACGGTAGGAGCAGCGTTCCCGCTGCTCTGGGCGGCTTTTGTGGCTGAATTGGCGATCGCGCTGCTTTTACTGCCACCGAAGAAATCCTTTCCACTTTTCCACAACCCCTGTATTCCGCCGATAACGCCTTCACCAGCAGAACCAATGGTACCGATGAAATCACCCGCTGCGCCCATCGTTTTCCACGCTCGGCCCAAGGTCTTTTTCCGCTTATAAGTTTCAGTCCTTAGAGGAGTTTCCCTTTTGGCAGCGTCAGGGTCGGCCGCGAGGTCCTTTTTCTCCTTATCCTTGTCCTCGCCTTTCCATGCCTTTTTGATGGCTTTGCCTTTATCCGGGATCTCCCCTGCGCTTTTTAACCCTCCGCCAAAGTTTTTTAGTGCAGAAAATACATCCTTGATTTTGTCAGCAGTGGACTTTGGGGCGTCCTTCTTCTCCCCGCCGCCGATCTTTAGCCCCCCTATTGTTTCCGTGAGCTTTTTGACGGCGGCCGAGTTTTCCTGAAGCGCTGTAACGAGAGTGGAAAAGTCAATCTTTCCGCCTAACGCTCCCCCACCTACTGCAACATCTACAGTCGCCGTCGCCCGGATAACCTGCGATTTCACGCGGTTGATTTTTTCCAGCAGGCTGTCCAGCCCTTTCGAAGCACTGTCCTTCAGCGCAATTTCGGGAACCATACGGGTTCTCCCGATCTTCAGCACCCGCCCCTGAATCCGTTCAAAATACCGCTCCATCGCCCGCAGCTCCCGGTTCGCCTTGATTACGTTTTTCGGATCAATGACGAGATTCAGCCGGTAATTTAACGTTTCTGCCATAAATTCTTCACCTCCTTAACCTTGATTCGTGGCTGCCATCTGTTCGATTTCTTCCTGGGAAAAAGCGAGCAGCAGCAGCCGCTCCCCGCGCGGGAGCCGCCAAAACTCTCCGGGACGAAGGTGATGCCGGGCCCACAGGTGGTACAGCATCGTCGTCATTCCCCCGGAGCCGATCAGTTTTTTAGGTCAGCGATCTCGACCCCGAAACCGGACAGCTCCAGCACCTTGTCGCCGACGGCGTCCAGTTCCCCGGCCAGCAGCATGCGGCGTACCGCCTGCTCCCCGCCCGACAGCTTCAATCGGCTTGTGATCCGCGGATCGCCCCAGCCGTTCAACGTGAGCCCTTTCACTTCCAGTTTGCCGGTAGCTTCGGAGATAAGCAGCGCGTTGAACGTTTCGGTATCGACCTTTTCATCCACCGCCCCCTTCACCGTGCGGCGGACCGTACACCGCTCACGGATGCTATCCACCTTGCTTGAGGTCAGGCCGTGCAGTACGATCTGCATATCCAGCCGCTTGATGCGCACAGTCTCCTCCGGCAGCTTCTCCGCCGCCTCAAACAGGCTGTCCAAAATTTGTTCCTCGCTCCAGTTATCCTGCAAGCTCATGCGTCTTCCTCTCCTTCATTTCATGAATGGTTTATGTCCCTAAAAGGATGATGCTGAGAGTTTTACTCCTTGAAAAGAGTACTTACTCAGCCATTTTGCGTTTCCAGTCAAGCTGTACAATAGGTGCGCCGGTTCCAGTTCACGAAAAGAACACCCATAAGCGCAAAAGTGCGGCTATTTTCCGGGAAATCACACCTAAGGCACTATTTAAAGCAAAAGTGCAGTTTCATTTCCGGCCAACCCGCCATTTCGCAAATTCCACCAGAAGTCAGTGCACTTTTGCTTCTATCTTCTTCTAAAATGGTGACTTCGGCTGGATGAAGTACACTTTTGCAGTTTAGCAGCTAATTCTCCGAACTCCTTAGTCCGCCGTGATCGGGTCCAGCAGCTCGTACCCTTCAAAGGTAAACGTCGTTTCCTCCTGCACTTCCTCGCCGGCGGTCCAGTTGGCCAGCTGGATTTTGTCCGGCATGCAGCGGATCAGGCGGACGCGCTCGTGTCCGTAGGACTCGGGATCGTCCAGCTTGGAGATGATTTCAAACTTCGTGAAGCCGCGGTTGATCATATCCGAGGTCACTTTGTAGCCGCTCATCGTGCCGGTTCCTTTTTTGCTGCCGCTTTTGTGGACCGTCCAGTCGCTGCCCACCAGCTTGAGCTCGCGTTTCTCGATTTCGACGCTGGCTTCCAGCTTGTTAATGTGCGTCTGCCATACACCGTCGATATAGGCCTGGCCGTACGTGCCGAGAATGACTTTTGAAGCATCCAACATAGGGGTTCCTCCTCAGAGTTATTCATAGTTTTTTTCATAGCTTGCATGAGTTAAAAAAAGACCGCGGCTCTTCCATCACTGCACGTAAAAGGTGCCGAACAGCTGCTCCATCACGTCCGTCAGCTTCACGTTCCACTGCAGGAACACCTGATCCGGCTCCGGCTGCTTCACCGCAGAATCGCCGTAGTAGGCCGGATCGAGGATGACGTCATAGCCGTCCGGCTCAATGACGCTGCTCAGCGACAGCTGGCCGAGGTATTCCTTGACCGCGCCGATCAGGGCGAGGCGGCCTTCTTCCGTGTTGTTCACGCGGCCGATGTACGTCTGCTCCGCCGCCCGCTGCAGATCCGCATTGATCGCGTCCATGACGCGGATGGAGCGGATCTTCTTCCAGGCGCTGCTCTGGCCTTCGGCCGGTGTCGCCAGCGTGTTAATGCCGCGCAGCACCTTCACCTGGCGGCCGTCAAAGAAGAGCAGGAACACGCCGCTCTTCACGGCCTGCTCCTGCTCGGAGCGCGTCCAGCGCCGGGTAACGTCCTCGAACGGCGTGACCGCGTACGTCGCGGACTGGTTCAGGCGCTGACCCGCGATCAGGCCGGCCACATAGGCGGCCGTCTGCGCGGAGCTGTAGTCCGTCCCGGACAGACGGACGCCGGTGCCCACGTTGACGATGCCCTCGTGGTTCATGGCCAGGGAGCGGGCCGCCGCCAGATCGGCCGCATCCTTCGACACGTCATCGGCGGCGCTGCCTCCGAAGACGGCCATGACGCCGCGGCCTTCGCCGCGCAGCCGCTTGATCCAGGAGGCAAAGCTCTGCAGCAGCGCCATGTCGGCGGCATAGTCAAGCGCCAGCAGGTCGAAGTCCTGGCCTTCGGCGGCCTCCTGCATGGCGACGTAATCGGCGTTCGTCAGGCCGCCGATGCCGCTCGCGCCGCCGGTCAGCGCCAGTCCGCTGACGTCGGCCGGTACACCGCCGCCATCCACGGCCTCGGCAGTGACCCAGTCATTGCCGCCGTTGATGCTCGCGGCCAAGGAAGCGGCCGTGCCGTCCGCGCCGGTGAAGGTGCCGAGCAGCATGGCGCCTTCATACAGGCGCAGCTCCTTTGCGGCCGGATTGCCGAGCGCAGGCTGTACCGTCACGGTGAAGCCGTTGCCGCGGCTGCCCGGGTGCTTCGCCGTCAGCTTCAAGACGGCGGCCGGCGCAGCATCGCCGCTCTGCATCGTCACGGCCGCCGCCTGGGCCGTATCGTCCGCCAGGCGGTAGGCCAGCAGCTTCTTCGGACGGCCGAGCAGCGCTAGATAGAGGGCCGGGTAGGCGGTCGCCCCATTTTCGCTATCTGCGGCAAACATCGCAGCAATCGCCTGCTCGCTGCCAATCTCCACGAACTCGCGGACCGGACCCCAATTGGCTTTGACCGGCACGATCACCGTTCCGCGGCTGCCGCCTTGAATGGCCGACGTTGCCGCTGCTTTAAAGTTCATATACAATCCCGGCAGCACCGGTTGATTTGTGCTTTCCCAAGTTCCACCTGCCATAAGTTAGACCACCTTCGCTTTCATGAATTGTTGGATTTTTCCTTGTACCTCGGCGATCGAAAAATGTTGACCGTCCATGTCATGCATAGCACCTGCCAGGACCTCTGCCCGTACCCCGAACAGCTCCTTGGCCTGCGCCTTCAATTCCTTCAGCTCATACCTCGGCATACCGCCTCCGGCATCCGGGGTTTTCGAAATTTTCTTTCCGCCCATATCGGGCCACCTCATTTCATGATAGGTTGAACGGCAACGCGGCGGATTAGCGCCGCTTCCTCCGCAGGACGCATCCGCCGCTGCACCAGGGTCAGCTTAAGCTGTCCATCCAGTATGGCGTCGGCCTGCATATTCGCGGAAACCTCTGCTACTGACAGGTAGCGGCGTTCCCCGTCACCAAGCGGCAGCTGGGTTTGCACCCCCAGCTCCTCCACTAACGCGACCGAGGCATGATGCTCGGTCTCCGGAAACGGTGCCGTCAAATGCCCCACAAATGTTTTGCGGATCTCGTACATCGAAGCCCCTGCCATTTTCGTCTCACAGCCGGCAAGGCGCCACAATACGGCATGCTCCTCCCGGTCCGCGGGCCAGGACGTTTCGTAGACCTGCCACAGGTCAGCCAGCTTGCCCCGTGTCCATCCCGCCAGGGCGCTGAGCCATGCATCCGCAGGGGCAGGCGCTTCGGCTCCCGAAGCCTCCGGCAGGTACGCACCGAACCTGAGGCACCGGATGATGCCGCCCGAGGCCGGATCAAGCGCGTCCGCTTCCGGGACGCCTAAATAGTGCAGCAGGATCGCTCCCGGATCCGGACCTGCTATTTTTTGGCGCTGCAGCCCCCGAACCAGCTGCTGTGCCCAGGCATCCAACCGGGATATCCCGGCACTGCCGCTGTACAGCTTTATTCGCACTACCTGCCGGTAACCCGCCCAGGCCGACTTCCAAATCTCCTCGCCAAGGGTGAGAACAGCGTATGGTCCGTCGTCCCCTTCTGCTCGCGGCTGCACATCGTAGATCCGGCCATCCAGCTCGGGAATCAAGGCAGCGACTGTCTGTTTAACGGCTTCCCTCATACTACTACCCGCCGAACCGTTTCTTTTGCGTCACAGCCCCTTCCATTCTCTTGTGTCCGCTGAATCTGTATCAACTCGGCCCCCTCCTTTCTCTCTGATCATGGCTTACCGGGCAATGAGCATGTACACGTCCGCAAAAAAACCGGCCCTTCCGGCCGGCTTAACATCCACTGATTGTGTTCGGTACGTCCCTTTGCTTCATTCCCGATGATATAATCTTACACCCCGGATTCGAAAACGCTGACGGCAGTTCGGACGGTTATCGGCGGAAAATAGTACGAATATATGTTCGTATTTTTATATCCTTTTTATTCCAAATAGAAATGGTTAGGATCAGCACTTCTGCGGCCGATTCATCCCCCGAAACTCCCGCTTCCCATTGGATAAAAAAAAAAGCCGAAGACCTCTCAGGTCCCCGGCTTGTCCCGCTTATGAGCAGGCTTTATTTGGAATTGCATGCTTTGGCTTTTTGAAGCTCGGATAACGTCAGCAGCCCGCGGTCCGCAAACGCCAGCGCCATTTTATAGAAGGCTCGCGTTCGTATTTTCGTGTACGTGTCCTTACTGACCGGCGGGTCGAGCACGTAATTGTAGACTTTATAGTCGAAAACGTCATCTTCCTTCATATACCGTTCTCGGATCAGCGTCTGTTCCCGTTCGCCCAGCCGTTCCACGATCGATTCGATCATCCGGCAGTATGCCTGGCGGGCCGCAGGCGCGTCCACATTGTAGACGGCGACCTGCGCCGTCTGGTCCGAGGTCACGTTGGTCGGTCCGTGAAACCGTTCGGTATAAGAGGCAGTAACGCTCGCTTCTCTGACTTCAAACGTAATCGTTTTATAGATCCGGTATTTCTCCAAAATCGCTTCAACGGCGGCCTGGGTCTTGCGGCGGTCCAGCTGCGGCAGCATTTGATCCATATTCAAACACGCTCCTTCATGGATGTTCACCTAAAAAAACTGTGGCTTGTTCGCATTTTTGTTCGTATAATGATGTTAACATACCACTTTTTGGGTATCCCGTAAAACCCGGAAATCCCGGCTTAACCACCATTTCGCTCCGGATTCCTTTTTCTTTCATGCCATTTGGTAACTATAACATCATTTTCTTTACCTTTTGGCAATATTGAATTATAGTAACGGATAGAAATAGATCAACGTCATAAAGGGAGTGGCTAAACCGTGGAAAAAGAATTCGGAGCCGTGCTTAAGCGGCTGCGCGAGCAGAAGGGCATGACGATCAACCAGCTTGCCGAAGCATCGGGCATCAGCAATTCGCAAATTTCCCGCATGGAGAACGGGATTCGGGGCGTGCCTAAACCGCCGACCATCCGAAAGCTCGCGGACGCGCTGGAAGTTCCTTACGGCGAACTGATGAGCGCCGCAGGATTTTGGGATGCAGACGGGGCTGCCAAAGGATTGCGGGAGGAAGCGCCGGCATGGGCGACCTATAAGGACAAGCGGGATTTCAAGAAAATGCTCGAGGAAGACGGAGAGCTGATGTTCGACGGAATTCCGCTGGACGCCGAGGACAAGCAGCGTATCAAGGACGTCCTCACCGGGCTGTTCTGGGAAGCGAAGCAGATGAATAAGCGGAAGAAGAAGGAGCCAGGTTCTCCGGACAGCCCCTCTTCTTCGTGATGGGTGGGACGAACAATCCACAACTTGCAGGTGAATCCTATGGATGAAATGATTCGAAAGCTAATCCGAAAATATAAGACCAGCTGCCCTTTCGAACTTTCCCGGTCCCTTGGCATTCATATCCGTTACCTGGATCTCGGCAAATCCACCAAGGGACTCTATTACCGGAAACTGAGACGGCGGTTCATTGTGATTCACAGCGAGCTGTCCCCCGAGTGGCAGCGGTTTGTCTGCGCGCACGAGCTCGGCCATGACCGGCTCCATAAGGGGATCAACCGTTTTTTTCTGGAGGAGCATTCCTACTTTGCCCCCGGCAAGCTGGAGCGGCAGGCCAACCGGTTTGCCGTCGGCCTTCTGTCCGCGGGAACGGCGATACTGCAGGGCGAAACGACTGAAAACTACTGCAAGCGTGTCGGCATTCCGCCGGAAATGCACACTTATATTCAACCTTAGGCCAATAAATGATTCATAAGTCTTATTTCACCGTTCCGATAGTCTATTAGAATAAAAGGGAAGGAAAATTTATCTAATACGATTTAGGAGGTTATGAGATTCATGATCACAAGGAAATGGTTCACCTCCCTTCTGTTCAGCGCGGTGCTGTTGGCTGGTTCGGCCCAGATGGCAGCGGCGGCAGAGGGTACGACCGGGAGCACCCCGGAGCCATCCGCCCCGTCCGGCAAGCATATTACGATTCTGCACACAAATGATATGCACGGCCGTGCGGTAGAAGCATCCCCTGAAATGGGATTTGCCAAGGTCACAGGAATCTTTAACCAATACCGCAGCAAAAATCCGGATACGCTCGTTCTTGATGCAGGCGATGCCGTACATGGTACGCCATTTGCCACACTCGTTCAAGGCGAGAGCATCGTGAAGGTCATGAATGAAATGGGTTATGACGCCATGGTTCCGGGCAATCACGAATTCAACTACGGCTGTAAGCATCTCGTCGAACTCTCCAAGGAGTTAAAGTTCCCGATGCTGAGCGCGAACGTCATCCAGTCTGACGGCACTACCCTCTTCAAGCCTTACATAATCAAGGAAGTCGACGGCGTCAAGTTCGGCATTATCGGCCTGAGCACGCCGGAGACCGCATATAAGACGAACCCGACTAACGTCACCGGGCTGAAGTTCGCCGATCCATCGGCCGAAGCCAAGAAATGGGTGAACGAAATCCGCGGGCAGGTCGACGTCGTTGTCGTAGTTGGCCATCTCGGTCAGGACAAGTCGAGTGTCGACACCAGCCTTAAGGTCGTTAAGGAAGTGCCCGGCATCGACATTTTCATCGACGGACACAGCCATACGGTTCTGGAAAACGGCCTGATGGCCGACAACAACACGTTGATCGCCAGCGCCGGCGAATACACGAAATATGTCGGCGTCGTCGATCTGTGGGTCGACAACCATAAAGTGGTGAAGAAAGAAGCCACGCTGATCGATGAGAAGGAAGCTGCCGATATCAAGGCCGACCCGAAGGTCGCCGATCTGGTCGCTTCCATCCAGAAGGAGCAGGAACCGATTCTGAAGGAAAAAGTCGGCGAAACGCCTGTGAAGCTGGAGGGTTCCCGTGAGAAAGCGCGCACCGGCGAAACTAACCTCGGTGACCTGCTGGCCGACGCGATGCGCGATGTGAGCCAATCGGATGTGGCCATCACGAACGGCGGAGGCATCCGCGCGTCGATCGAAGCCGGCACCATCACCAAAGGCGACATCGTTACGGTTCTGCCATTCGGCAACCAAATCGTGCAGCTGAAGGTTAAAGGCTCTGATATTAAGGCGGCCCTCGAGAACGGCGTATCCGACTATCCGCAGTCCAAGGGAGGCTTCTCCCAGGTTTCCGGGGTGACGTTTAAGATTGATACGTCCAAGCCGAAAGGAAGCCGTGTTCACTCCGTGAAGATCGGCGATAAAGCGCTCGATCCGGACGCCACGTATTCGCTCGCGACCAATGACTTTATGGCTGTCGGCGGCGACGAATACACGATGTTCACGAAGTATCCGCAAGCCGGCATGTACGGCGCCCTGGACGAAGCCCTGATCAACTATATCCAGCAGGGCAAGCCGATTCCGGAAGGACCGGCCGGTCGGATTACCGAAGGACCTGCCCCTGCGCAAACGACAGCGCCGACACCGTCCGAACCAGCGCCAACGCCGGCCAAACCGGAAACGTCGGCGCCTTCGAAGCCGGCAGCGCCAGCCAAGCCGCAGCCTGAGGTCAAACCGGCCCCTGCTCCAGCCGCGAAGGTCTATATCGTCAAGAAAGGCGATACGCTGTACAGCATCTCGCTGAAATACCATACGACCTGGCAGACGCTGCGCGACCTGAATCATATCAAGAACGCCAACCGGATTTATCCCGGTCAGCAAATCAAGCTGCCTGCTTAAACCTTGACGGCAACCTTAAGGAAGCTGTGAAACTCGGGAATGAAGCCCAGCATCCAGCTTCAAAGCCCCATCTAACAATACACAAAATCCCCTTGCCCATAACAGGCAAGGGGATTTTTCAATGATCTTATACCATTAAGCTTGAATTACAGCATCTGCTCCTTAATATGCGTTTCCGCAAATTTCGGAGGATTAAACCAGTCGCCGCTCTGTGCCCATGTCGGATCCAGCGGCACCCACTTGTTCTTTTCAGGCAAATACACTTCATTCCAGGCATGCGGTCCATATCCGCCCTGGCCGTCATAGCCTTGGCCGGTGACCACCTTCACCTGCAGACCCTGGGACCGGGCCATTACTGCATACAGTCTGGCATAATCGATGCAGACGCCCTTTTTCGTGTTGAACGTATCCTGCGGCGTCTGTTCATGCCATATGCCCCGCTGCTCGTAATCATCGACCTTGCCGTAATCGTACTGCACCCGGGTGCCGACCCAGTCATACAATTTACGCGCCTTTTCCTCGTCGGTCTCCGCGCCCTTGACGATCTCGGCGGCGGCCGCCTCGATATCCGAAGGAATCGCGTGGTCGATCACCTCGTATTTGCGCTGCATGATGCCGTTCAGCTCTTTTTCGACAGCTTTCGTGAATACCGGAAGCTTGTCTTTTACCAAGTGACCCGACAACGGCTCGATGACCCGCTGCGCCCCTTCTTTATAGATCGGCGACGCCTCCACGTATTGGGTAAACGAGGTGTGCGGATACAGCGATACGTACACGAACAGCAGCGCGACGACGACGATACACCGTCCTGCCCCGATCAAGAGGCCGATGCACGCACCGGCCAATCGGCTCAGCAGCGAAGCGGAGGACTTCCCGCTCGGGTTAAAGAGCGCGCTGCTCCCGCCGAAGATCAGCACCGTCAACCAACGGATCAGGAAACGGATGATGCTGTAGCTCACGATAAAGATGACGGCAAACCGCATCAGCGGAAAATCGGCCATCGCCGTAATGAACGTATAGTAAATCTGCTCCCACATTTTCAAATCCCGGTTCGGGAGCTGGCTGGCATAATCGGCGAGCCATTCCTGAACTCTGGGTGACACCCACAAGGTAAAAGGAACCGCAAGCACCAGCCCCAGCAGAATAAAGACGCTTTCCCTAAGCAGGGACAGCAGCCTTCCCGCAGAGCGGGATGCGCCCCGGCTCCAGCCCTGAAGCAGGGACACCAGCAGGATCAGCAGCAGCAGGATGCTGATGATGTTAAATTCCTTAAGACTTTCTATCCATGATTGCAGCATAAGATGACCCCCTCCACGTTGGTGCATGGATTAAGTCCTTTATTTTCCATTTGAACCGCCCGCCTGGCTCTGGGATTCAGAGATAAACGATTTGACCGTGTCGTTGATCTTCCATTGCCCGAGGGGTACGCCGCGGAACGTGACATCCACTTTGTCGCTTCCCTTGGTTCCCTTCATTTCCAGGTTCGGCGTCGTGATCGTAAACGTTCCGTCCCCGTTGTCTGCATACTTGGCATCCTTGGCTTCCTTCATCATGACATCCATAGCTTCGTTCTTCAGCGTATCTACGGTATCGTCCTTCACCGTCGTTACGACCTGATTGATCTGCTCCAGGGAAATGCCGCTGTATACGACAAGCGCCAGCACGATGATGATGACGAGTGCCCATTTGACCATCGTCTTGACCAGATTCAGGACGATAAACAGCACGACAAGGGCAATCACGATCACCAGCCAGTTTTGCTGCAGAAAATCGGACCATACCTGCATATCCATTTCAAAAACACACTCCCATCGACCTGAAGGGCTTAAGCCACCCTATCAAGTGATTTAGAAACTTCCATTCGATTATACATGATCCGGACATCGGCTGTCAGCCAGCCCTTAGACGGGGCTTTCCGTCGTTCCCGGGGCGTAGGCGCCTCCAATATCAAGAAATCCACAATCTGCCCGGCATACAGCAGTCCAGTCTTACGTAACCTGTAAAGCTAGCGATTTGCCCGTCCCAAAAAAGAGGGTCTAAGCCGCCAAGTAGAAACGTACACGTAGATTGATGAACGAATGGTTGTCTCATCCGCGGGTCAACCCGTTCCACACCGAACGTACAGATGATGAATCTGCGAAAAAGGAGCTGCTCACGTGAAAACTGCTATTTGGCTGTACATGTTTTTGTTTCTCGCCTTCTTCGACCTTCACGCCCAGTACCCCATACTCACGCCATTCGCGGTCTCCTTGGGAGCAGCGCCGGTATTTATCGGGTGGATGATGGGCATTTACGCACTCACCCATTTGCCCGGCAATTTGATTGCAGGTACGGTCATCGACAAGCACGGCAGCCGGCGCTATATCATTTTCAGCCTCGTATCGGCCGGTATCGTCCTCCTGCTGCAGGCGCATGTGCAGTACCCTTGGCAGCTGCTGGTCCTGCGGTCGATCAGCGGCTTTGTGCTGGCCTTCTTGTCGCCAGCCTGCCTTGCCCTGCTCGCTTCCCTGTCCAAAAACGAGGTGACCCAGGGCAAATATATGTCCGGTCATGGCGTAGTGCATACCCTGGCCTCGGTCGTGTCGCCGGCTGCGGGAGCCTTTATCGTGGCACATACCGGTTATTCGACAACGTTCCAGGGCCTCGGGTGGCTGCTGATTGCGACCGGGGTCATGGCGGTCTTCAGCGTTCCGAAACCGGTCAAGGCGATGACGGATGCCCATGGCGGTAATGAAGAAGCTCCAATGTCGTCCCCTGCCCCCAGCGTATCCTGGCGCTATTTTATCCTCCCCTTTGTCGTTTCCTGTTCCCAAGGGATCCTGTTCTTCGAGCTGCCATTGCGCGATACCGGGGTGGAAGGCATTAAATCGACCGGCATCCTGTTTTCCGTCCTGAGCATCGGCGCCCTGGTTACGCTGAGCATGCTGTTTATCAACCGCTATTCACCTTATAAAAGGGTCATTGCAGGCGTTCTATTGATGGCTCTTTGCTTCTTTGGCATGGCTGCGTTTCCTCATGTGCCGCTGGTCGTTATCCTGTTTATTCTCGGTTCGGCAAAAGGCATCATCTTCCCTGGACTTGCCTCCATGTTTATTCAGCTCAGCGGCGGCAGCAAGCTGGGGAGGATCTTTTCGCTCCAGTCCATCGCCATGTCCATCGGCTCCTTTATCGGTCCGATCGCCGCAGGCCAGCTGAGAGGATCCGTGTCACCGTACTACATCGCTTTTGTCCTCCTCATGGCGGGACTTATGATGATCCCCATCAACCGCAAGGGATCTGCGCTTCATCCCCATATGAACGAGAATCCGGTGTAGACATAAGCCTAAAAATCGAGAGATAGGCCCCTGCACAATAATTCCTGCACTCACCCACATAAGATGGATTGTGTTAACCGACCAGGAAGAAAGAGAGGTGATCTCGATGGGTCTGTATTCTCACTGCGGCTGTGGTCCTGTAGTAGCACCGGTGGCCGCACCTGCAACCAAGGTAGCTCCCGTGGCGGCAGCTCCGTGTGTGCCTTACAGTAACGTAGGCGTCGTACTGGTACTGTTTATCCTGCTTGTCATCATTTTGCGTGCATTCTGGTGCTAGAACGGCGATCTTCCCATATTAAACGGTCTGTCTACCCTGCTGGACAGATCGTTTTACTTTTTTTTGCATGGCTTGCCGAAAACAAGCTACACTAGAATTACCCGGACCTAAGCTTCAACATTTCCCGGGGAATTTCGAGACAAACATCCTTCTCTTAGTCCGAGGTGAGCCATCATGCCGATTTATATTATTGTCGAGGGAAAAAACGACCGCAGTAAGGTCCGCCGCCTGCTGGATCCCGAAATTCAAATTGTGTGCACATACGGAACGTTAAACACGACAAGGCTCGAGTCTTTGCGCAAAGAAATTAAGGACAGCGAGGTTTATCTGTTTATGGACAACGACAGTTCCGGCAAAAGGATTCGCGGCGTTCTACGGGATGCCTTCCCGGATGCAGGCCACATCTACACAAGACGGGGATACCGGGGAGTTGAGGGCACACCGGATGAATATATCATTTCCCAGCTGGAAAAAGCGGGGCTTGAGGAATTTATCGTTTATCCCGATTCCTACACCGTATGGTCTAAAGATTAACGCAAAATAGCCCCACGAAGTGGAGCTTATGCTTCGATGCCGATTCCAGATCCTTTGCGGGGAGCCCGATACAAGGAAACTACTCCGCAAACGCTAAGTTGGTACTTTCTGATCTCTCACAAAAAAAGGCGCCTACCCATCCGGAGCATGCCGGGGATCTGGCGCCTTCCTGTTTGATTATTCCTTGGCCAACGCCTCAACGTCCTTCGCAAGGGATTCTGCCGTAACTTCATCCGTATTGTTGGCGTTATACAGCTTGCGGACCTGATTGTCCCGGTCGACAAGAGCAATAATGTTCGCATGGGAGAAGTTGTCCTTGTTGTCTCCCATAATGGCGATTTTGAACGACTTTTCGGCCAGATCGCGGATCTGCTGATCTTCGCCTCTCAGGAAGTACCATCCGTTGTAATCGACATTAAACTTGTCCCCGAACTCTTTGATCTTCTCCCGGGTATCTACCTTCGGATCGAAGGAGATCGAGACGAACTCGGCGTCTTTGCCGAAGGTTCCGTCCTTGACGAGCTGCTTCTGCGTCTGCGACAGCATGAAGGTCGTTACCGGGCATACGTCCGGGCAGCTGGTGTAGAAGAAGTAGAACAATCTGACCTTGCCTTTGGTATCGTTCAGGCTTACCGTTTTGCCATCCACATTTTCAAACGAAAAATCTCCGACCTGGCTGATGACCGGCAGCTTCTCTTTGCCGAATCCCATGGCGTTATATACCAGGTACCCTGCTCCAATCACGATCACCACCAGCAAAATCCATGTCCATTTGTAGCGCTTCAACATCGAATTCGTTCCCCTCTCCCTAATCACGATTCCTGCTGTCCCTTACGCCGGCGGACATCTTGATGCCGCCATGCCTCCCCAGGACTACAGGCAGTAGTTTGTTATGTAACACTGACGCGGCCCATCTGCCCTGAAGGCCGGGTGACCCGCTTGAGCCCGGGTGAACAGGCTTTCATTTCTTCCTTTTAAAAGAATCCCATGATTCCATGGGATTCTGGGTAAAAACTTAGTGAGTTGTATTCAAAATCATTGCGATCAAGCTCAAGGTCAAGTAGTTTATCGAGAAGAAGAACGTTTTCTTAGCCCACGCTTCATCGTCTTTGGCGGTAAATCCCTTCATGCCATAATACAGCCAGATCAGGGACAGCAAGAGCGAAATGATCATGAAGTAAATGCCCACATAGCCGTATGCATACATTAATACCGGTACCGGAACCAGCAATACCAGGTAAGGAATACATTGAATCTTGGTACGCTTAACGCCTTTGACGACCGGCAGCAGCGGGAATCCCGCCGCTCTGTATTCTTCGACACGCCGGATGGCGAGAGCCCAGAAGTGAGGCGGCTGCCACAAGAACAGCATCGCAAACAGCAGAACAGCGCCCATATCGACCGTACCCGTTACGGCGACATAACCGATTACCGGCGGCATAGCCCCCGAAATCGCGCCGACGGAAGTGCTCCAGGTGGACGTCCGTTTCAGCCACATCGTATAAACGACTCCATAGACGAACATACCGATAACCCCGAAGATGCCGGCCATAACCCCTGAAAAAATAAAAAGGTCAGCGAGTCCCAGCACACCTAGAATAAAGGCATACCAGAGTACAACTGCTGGCTTTATGCGGCCGGCCGGAAGCGTACGTTTACGCGTCCGTTCCATCTTCATATCCAGTTCACGATCATAATAATTGTTATAGACACAGGCGGAAGCCATAACCAGCATAGTTCCCAGTAGAGTCAGAATCATCTTGCCTATATGAATATCCCATTGGGATGCGACCCAGAAACCTGCAAATGCAGCAATTAAGTTAGACCGGAGAATACCGGGTTTAGTTAATGTGATAAAATCTTTCCAAGTTGCCGATGGATTGGGTGGCGTTTGATTGATGGAAAGCGCTGCGGAATCCGAAGGAGCTTGGTAAGTCAAGTGATTATCCACGCCTTAAGATCCTCCTTAGTTCTGTCATTATGGAGGAACTTGCCCTCCGCTATAAAGTTTATCATATCAAAAGGTAAAAGTGTTTGACAATCCTCTCCAAAATCATTCACCATTTTGACAATTTAGTGACACGTATTAGCGACACGTAATAGTATGGTCAAACACTAATAAATTCATCCAATATTGGGTAGTAACTATAGTGAGGCATTCTGCCGGAAAGGAAATCAGCTTCCGGGTTTGTTACAATAGAATAAAGAACAACAAGAAGGAGACATGGTAAATGGATACTGCCACACATTTTGTGATTGGACTCAGCCTGGCCGGTCTCGCCTACGTCGATCCGGCGGTTGCCGCGAGTCCCACGCTTGCCGCCGCGGTGCTGCTGGGCACTGTCATCGGTTCGCAGGCTCCGGATTTCGACGGCCTGCTGCGGTTCAAGAGCAATGCCCTCTACGTTAAAAATCACCGGGGAATTACTCATTCCCTGCCGTTTCTCGTCATCTGGACCGCTCTGATCAGCGGAATCCTGTCCCTTCTGTTCAGCGGTGTCCCATCCGGGCATATCGTGCTCTGGACCGGCATCGCCGTCTGTCTGCACGTGTTCAGCGATCTGTTCAACACGTACGGAACCCAGGCCTTCAGGCCCGTGACGGAAAAGTGGATTTCGTGGAACATCATTCATATTTTTGACCCGTTTATTTTCACGCTGCACGCCCTGGCCGTTCTGCTCTGGAGTACAGGAGCGGTACATCCTGCACCTCTGTTCACTGTCGTATATATCCTGACGGTGTTTTATTATATTTGGCGGACCGGCGCCCATTCGATGCGCACCCGGGAAGTGATGCGGCTGGATGAGAGCCGTAAGCCGGGAGAACGTTACTTCGTCATTCCGACCATTTCCTATAATAAGTGGCATGTCGTCAAGTCCCATCCGGACGGCAGCTATCAGATCGGCGTACTGAACGGGCATACCCTCGAATGGAGAAAGCATGCCGTCACCGAGTCCCATCCGGCGGTCGAGCATTCGCGGAAGCATCCCGATGTGGAAGCCTTCCTGTACTTCTCTTCCTTCGCGGTGGCCGAAGTCGAGCCGCTGCCCTGGGGCTATGTGGTCCGCTGGGCAGATGTGCGCTACCGGCACCGGAGACAGTATCCGTTCGTCGCTGTGCTCGTCATGGATAAAAATTATCAGCCAATCAATACTTACGTTGGCTGGCTGAGCTCCAAGAAGATGAACAAGCGGCTCTCCATCAATTCAGGCTGAGTGCCGCGGGGATTGCATAATAAAAAGGGGTCTGCGGAAAAATTCCGCAGACCCCTTTTTTTCCGTAACGCCTTTTATCCTTCCGTCGTAATGTTTTTCAGCCGCCCCGCGTTCGGGAAACAGCCTGCCTCTTGACGGATGCTGCCGGATAAGAGAGAATCACGGTAGTTGCAAGACAAAGACCGAAGCACCTGTCGGCGCTCCGGACCCGAAATACTTTCCTGTATGGAACTATCTGCCTTGGCCGGAAAGTTGTTGCTCAGCCAATTGAACCAGACGTTTCGTAATGTATCCCCCGAGAGAACCGGTTTCACGGGAAGTGTAGTTGCCCATGTATCCGTCTTGCGGCATTTGAACGCCGAGCTCCTGAGCCGCTTCCATTTTCAATTGCTGCAGTGCAGCGTTTGCTTGAGGTACCACCAGATTGTTGGAACGAGATCTAGCCATTATAAGAGTCTCCCTTCAATTCTGCGTCTTATTGAAATGCAAGCTTGCAAGCTTAGTATGGCTCGCAGCGACACAGTTATACAAGAAAGTTTCTATATATGAAATGGAGGTTTTTGCCAATGAGTAAAGGCTTGTCTTTATGGTTTGCTGCCTCGTCCATCCTGCTTCTGATGGCATGCGCCGTCTCCATCAGCTATAACGGCTGGGTAGCCGTGCTGCTCGGCATTCTCGCAATTCTCAATATTGGGTGGGGCTTTGTGGTCAAAGCCCGCAAGAACCGGCTGGAGCAGCCCGATCACCGGTAAAGCGGCTAGTCATCGCTGCCGCCGGGGAAATTATTTCTTGGCCGGGAGAAATCCCATTCTTTCTTTGACTTCGGCCACGGTGCGGGAAGCCTTCTCCATGGCTTTGTCTGCGCCCTGCGCCAAAATATCATGAATTTGACCGGACTTGCGGATTTCGTCATATTTTTGCTGAAGCGGCTCGAGCGTCGCTACGATGACTTCTCCCAGGTCCTTTTTAAATCCGCCGTACATTTGACCTTCGTATTTATCTTGAATTTCCTGCAGCGACATGCCGGAGCATTGCGAGTAAATACTCATCAAATTGCTGATTTCCGGTTTTTCATCCGGTGCATAGCGGATTTCTTTTCCCGAATCGGTGGTGGCCCGGCTGATCTTTTTGCGGATGACATCCGGCGGATCCAAGAGGGCGATATAGCTTCCCGGGTTCGGATTGCTTTTGCTCATTTTTTTCGAAGCGTCGTCCAGCGACATAATCCGCGCGCCCACTTCGGGGATGTACGGTTCCGGAATGGTAAAATAGTCGCCGAAGCGGTGATTAAAGCGTCCCGCCAGGTCGCGGGCAAGCTCCAAGTGCTGCTTCTGGTCTTCGCCTACGGGAACCAGATCCGCATTGTACACCAGAATGTCTGCCGCCATCAGCGCGGGATAGACAAACAATCCGGCTCCTACGGAATCCTTGCCGGCCGATTTGTCTTTAAACTGGGTCATACGTTCAAGCTCGCCCATCGAGGTGAGCGTCGTCAGCAGCCATCCCAGCTCGGCATGCGGCGGAACATGCGATTGCATATACACGTTCGCCTTATTTGGATCAATACCCGCTGCGATGAACAAGGCGGCTACCGCCTCGGACTGCTCCCGGAGCGCCTCGGGTTCCTGGGGTACCGTAATCGCGTGGAGATCGACGACCATAAAATTGCACTGATAGTCGTTCTGGAGTTTCACAAAATTTTTCATGGCTCCGATATAGTTGCCGAGCGTCAGTTTGCCGCTGGGTTGAATGCCGGAAAGTACGGTTTTCATCAACAATCCCTCCAACTTTAAAAATGGTAAAAACAAAAAAGGCCCCACGCCCGCAAGGGACGTGAGACCGTGGTGCCACCCTTATTTGCTGCAAGCCGCCCATGTGGAAGCGACAACTGTCAGCCTTTCTGCTTCCGTAACGTGGAATCGCCGGCCGGTCTACGCAGGAAGTCATGGTTGCTTCCGTTCAACGCGGCACTCAAGGGTCCATTCGGCAAAATCGGCTCCACCGGTTCGCATCAACCACCGGCTTTCTGAAGGTTACGCCGTCTTTGCTTACTTGTCCCTGTCATCGTGTTTACATAATCATTGAAAGCCTTTTGCAATGCCTATGATAAAGCTCAGATCGTCGAATTGTCAAACCCCTTTTTTTACGAAACGCCATCAAATCTGTTATGATATGGGTTAGATATTTGAAGGCTAAATGAATTTAGAGGAAAAAGGAGCAACGATATGAAACAAGTGACCAAAGGGCAATGGAACGGATACGATACCTATATCCTGCATAGCCGTGAGCTTGAAGTCACACTGCTGCCATCGCTTGGAAACAATGTCATTTCCATTTTGGACCATACCCTAAATCGGCAGGTCGTTCGGAGACCTGATGACAACGATCTGGAATTCTACCTGCAAAAACCTTACCATTTTGGCATGCCGATGCTGATTCCCCCGGGACGGATCCGCGGCGGCCATTTTGAATACGAAGGCAGATCGTATCAGTTCGACCGGAACACTGCCGGAGACAACCATATTCACGGTCTCCACCGGACACAGTCCTGGAGAGTCAGCGATATCGAAGAAGACGAAGAAGGCTGTGCAGTGACCTCGGAGTTCCTGACCTCAGACGATCCACACTGGATGGAGCAGTTTCCCGCACCGCTGAAGCTGGAAATGACGCTTCGCCTTCAAGGGTCCAAACTGACCCAACACTTAAAGGTTACCCACCTGGGGGACCATCCGATACCTTTCGGCATCGGTTTTCATACATGGTTTTTGCTTGACGGGCAGCCGGGAGAGTGGACGCTTACCCTGCCTGTAAGCGCGGAATATGCGCTGGATAAGGATTTAATTACGACCGGCGAGCTCCTCCCGCTCGGACCGCTCGATCAGCTCAATCAAGGACTCAATCTGGCCGGGACCAACTTCGACACGCCGCTCCGGATCGGGGAAGGACAGCCTGCGGAAGCCCTGCTGATGCGCAGTGACGGGTACGGACTGAAGTATTCGGCGGATCCGAAGTACTATAAGCATTGGGTTCTCTATACGAAAGGCGAAGCGGACGAGTTTTTGTGCATCGAGCCATATACCTGGCTGCCGGATGCGCCCAATCTTGCCGCGGGACCGGACCTGACGGGTCTGATCCGGATCGAGCCGAAAGCATCGGTCGAGATGGATCTGACGCTGGACATGATCTATCCTTCTGAAGACCATTAAGCCGATTCCTTAGAATCAGGCATAGGAAAACGCGGATTTTCAAATTTACAAAATAACAGGGCTGCATGCTGCTTGAAGCATGCGGCCCTTTTCGCGTTATCCTCTATTTACCAATTTATATCTCCCTTCTTGCTGCATGTTTTCAAATCTTTCGCACCATAATAACACCATAAAGTTCAAAGGAGGTGACAAACATGGGTATGGGTCAAGGTCAAAACCAAGGACGCGGAAGCCGCTCGAACAACCTGGTGGTTCCACAAGCTAACGCTGCTCTTCAACAACTGAAACTTGAAGCTGCACAAGAGCTTGGCGTTCAAATGCCACAAGACGGATACATGGGCAACTACACTTCCCGTGAGACTGGTTCTTTGGGAGGTTACATCACAAAACGTCTGGTACAACTGGCAGAGCAGCAATTATCGGGTCGTTCCGGCCAATAATCTGCATTTGTATACGTTGATATCATGATGCCGGGCCCGGCGCGAGCCGTCCCCGCCTACAAAAGGCAGCCTCTGGATTATTCCAAGGGCTGCCTTTTTCTAATTATAGATTTATAAAATTTTCAGCGGCGTTAACCATTCAATAATCGCAATAAAAACTTCCGCTAAGCCTGGTCTGTCTTCTGTGCTAATCAAACTATTCGGATATTCATGGATAAAGTCATACTACAAAAGCAAGAAGGGATGATAAAAATAAGTCCACGCCGAACTACGACAATTCTGTTACTGTTTCAGGATATGTATGTCTCGGATAGCGGATCATCAGGTTAGCCATGTTATAGTTGGATTCCAAGATGGCATCCACCGCAATGAGCCCCTGCCGGATCGTAAATTCGTAGCTGATTTCACCGTGAGTCCAGTGGCGCTTGTATTTTAAACTTTCTAAAGCCATGAGACGAAAAGACGAGTACTGTACTGGAGTCAGTCCGGAATCCTGGGAATGAATTTCCCCGTTCCGTCCTTCCAGCGGATGATGCCGGATACCAAATTTACCAATGACATTATTTCGTATTTGCACAAACACCGTGCCGGATGATAGTCCTGACAGCTCTTCTTCCAGTTCCTTAAACACTAAATCCAATTGCCTTGCCAAAGATAACTGCTCGGTTTTGATCATCTTTTTCCCCCTCTCCAAAATTCGCCAAAACTCATAGGGCTTATGACTCATTATAAGACAGCATATAGTATCATACAACAACATCAAACATAATTGGGTAATAATTCCTATTATTTTCGTTAAAGTAATTTTATTTTCGGCAACAAATCGCTATATTTCTGGTTATTTTGACAAAATGTGATTTCCCCAAGGATATTTCAAGAAGTGCGCGAAAAACCACGAATCAACTCCAATGAACGCTATCCCCAATCATTTCAATGATCCCATCACCCTAAAAACAGTCGGCTTAAAGAGACTATCCCGGGCTAACGCGAAACCTGAAAAGAAAAAAAGCCCGGGGGCATTTGAGCTTCCCCGGGCTGGCGCTACTCCCTGTTATCATCGACAGACACCCTTAGTGCTTCGGGTCCGGTCGGAACCCGGCTCCCGCCCTTAGGTTCCAGACTGATCACAATTTGGTCCGGGTCCATGGTCCCGTATCCGTAATAATAACCTTTACCCTCGGCCATACCCGTCATCAGCATTCCCATACTGACCGACCGCTGCTCATGCTGCAGCCATACCTGGTAGGCCTTTTCCTCCGGTGGCTGAAGACCTTCGATCACGATCAGCATCTCACCCGAATCCCGGTCGATCCACACGCCGCCCGATCCGTGAAGCGGTGGAACGGGCGGAATCCGGTACTGATCGTAATTGGCCGACTGCATCACAGCGATTTTGGATGCAAAAGCTTGATCGATAGAATCGGCGGACGGCATCTCCCGATGCTTGAAGGAGAACAGCCCGGCAACGACGCAGCCCGCAACAACCGCTGCCGCTGCGGCAGGTACAAGGTAACGCCGCCGGCGGACAAATCCTTTTTCCAGGGAACGGAGCCGGGCCAGAAGCCGCATTTTGCGGCCCAGACGGGCGGACGGGCCAGGAGCTGCGGAAGAGGCCGCGAGCGGGCCAGCTACCTCACTGGGGGCCTGCCAATCCGCCTCTGATGCGGTTTTCTCTTCGGCACCCACGGCCCGTATCGGCGACTCGGGCAGCGGCGTGCTCAACGCTGCAGCGGTTGGCTGGCCTTCCAAAGCCGAGGCTGGCTCGCTCATTACCGAGCCGGCCAGCTCAACGGATTGCATCACCATCTCCCACTCGGCAAGGCGCTCCCTGCAGTGGGAACAAGCGGCGGCATGCTCCTCGACGCGGAGACGCTCCGGCTCTTCCAGCTGTTTCATCGCGTAATCGACCAGCTTTTCCTCGGGCAGCTCCGCACAGCCTTCAGGATTATTGCTCCCATTTTCCCGAATGGACAACCGCATGCGGTTCACCTCCCTCGCCGGTCTGGGTAACCTGGCCCTGCTCCAGTCTGCTGCGCAAATTCCGGATGCCGTAGCGGATCAGCGACTTCACGGTTCCGACCGGCTTCTGCATCTTCTCAGCCAGCTCGCGGTGCGTCAGCTCCATCATATAGCTCCCGTAGAGCGCCATTCGCTGCATGGGCGGGATGCTGCGCAGCGCCACCCTCACCTGCTCCTGATCCAGATGCCGGAACGCTTCGAGCTCCGCCGATTCCAGCGTCCGCTGCCAGCGCATAACGGCCGACTCTTCCTGCGTCCGCTGCAGGGCGGCCATCCGCTGCTTTTGCCGGAGGCGGTCCATGGCCCTGCTTCGGACACGAACCGCCAGCCACGCTTCCACACTGCCCCTTTCGGGATCGTAGTGCGCGGCTTTTTCCATCACTTCGATAAAAATTTCCTGACAGACATCTTCCGCTTCCACCCGGTCCTTCATCCAGTATTCCGCAAGCCGGTAAACCATCGGAGCAAACGCATCATAGAACCGGTCGAAAGCCGGAGCCGAGCCCTCTGCAATTTCCTTCAACCACGCTTCAGGACGGTCCTGCATGATGGAGTATCCCCCCTTATTCTCTTCATTCCCTTGATCCGGCCTTGCCCCCTGCACCCAAGGTCCCGAAGAGAGCGCTGGCCGCCATTTTTACAGCAACATTCTAGCAAAAGAATTTCGCGTTCGGACTCCCCTCTTCCGTGATTTTATCCCTTTTTAAGCAAATTTTTATCTTCTTTTAATCTTCCGGTAAATCCGGTGGTGCCTCTTCATTCGTATTCCAGATGATCACCAACACACTTGAGGAGGGTTCTGTTTCATGACACGTTTCTTGAGGATCATCACACATGCCGGCCTGGCGCTGATGCTCTGCATCGGCTTTCTGATCGCAAGCACGGGAAGTCCGGTCCATGCAGCCGGAGGTCTGACGCTGTACACTACCTACACTTCCATTTCCGTGCCTCCCGGAGAATCGCTGAATTACAGCGTGGAGCTGAAAAACAACTCCGGCAGCGTCATTACAGCCCCGATATCCGTTACCGATCTGCCCGAAGGCTGGACGGCTAAAATTTCAGGCGGCGGCTGGGACCTGAACGAAATTTCGGTCATGCCGGATTCATCGCAAACGATCTCCCTGGACGTGACGGTTCCGATGCAAATCGACAAGGGAACCTATCGCTTTACGCTGTCGGCGGGCAGCCTCGCGTCTCTGCCCCTTTCGGTCAACATCACGGAAAAGGGCACGTATCAAACCGAACTGACGACCGATCAGGCCAACCTGGAGGGACACTCCGACGCGACCTTTACCTATTCGGTGAACCTGTCCAACCGCACCGCCGAAAAGCAGACGTATGCGTTAACCGCCCAGGCTGAGAAGGGATGGGACGTAACATTTACGGCCGACAGCAAACAGGTCTCTTCCGTCGAAGTGGACCCGGGGGCTGACAAATCCATTACCGTTGATGTAAAGCCGGCTGAAAACGTGACGCAGGGTACCTTTAAAATACCGATCCGCGCTTCCAACCAGACAACGAATTCCGAGCTGGAGCTCGAAGCCGTCATCACCGGTAAATACAGCATGGAACTGACGACGCCAAGCGGATTGTTAAGCACCGACATTAAGGCAGGCGGAGATAAAACCGTGGAGCTGCTGATCAAAAATACCGGTACCGCCGACCTGACCAACATTAACTTCACCTCCACGGCGCCAACCAACTGGGAAGTCAGCTTTAATCCCAAAACGGTCGATAAGCTCGCCGCCGGCAAGTCCACCACGGTGGAAGCCAAATTGACCGCAAGCGACAAAGCCATCGCCGGGGATTATGTAACCGATATTACCGCCCAAGCTGCGGAATCTTCATCCAACGCCTCTTTCCGGGTCGCTGTCAAAGGCTCCGTCCTGTGGGGCTGGATCGGCGTGCTGATCATCCTGGTCATTTTGGGCGGCATCTATGTACTCATTCGTAAATACGGGAGGAGATAACGTTGGCGGAGACAGTCATCGACATTCAGCAGTTGACCAAAAGCTACGGCACCCATAAAGCCGTGGACCATCTGTCCCTTCAAATCCGCCGCGGGGAAATCTTCGGCCTGCTCGGCCCAAACGGCGCAGGCAAATCGACCACCATTCTGATGCTTCTCGGCCTTAGCGAACCGGACGGCGGAAGCATCAACGTGCTGGGGCTGGATCCGACGCGGCGGCCGATTGAAGTCAAACGCCGCGTCGGTTACCTGCCGGACGACGTCGGTTTTTACGAAGACTGGACCGGCCTCGAGAACTTAAAGCTGACCGCCCGCCTTAACGGCATTTCCGACAAAGAGGCGGAGGATCGTTCGCTTGATCTGCTGAAGGAGGTAGGGCTGCAGGATGCCGCCCACAAGAAGGCCGGGAATTACTCCCGCGGTATGCGGCAGCGGCTCGGACTTGCGGACGTTCTGATCAAGCGGCCGGAAATCATCATCCTCGACGAGCCGACGCTCGGCATCGACCCCAAAGGGATCGATGAGCTCCTCGGCCTGATCCACGGCCTCAGCCGGGACCAGGGCTTGACGGTACTGCTCTCCTCGCACCAGCTTCACCAGGTTCAGCAAATCTGCGACCGCGTCGGTCTGTTCGTCAGCGGCAGGCTGCTGGCGGAAGGAAACCTGGAGACGCTGTCCCGCGTCCTGCTGACCGACACGCCGCTTTTGATCACCGCCGAGGTGGACCGGGCGGATGATGCGCTGCTGACTGACCTTCAGAGCGTGGAAGGGGTCAGCTCCGTCCGGATCGCGAGCGGGGATCAGGACTCGATGAGACCGGTGGAAGACCGGACGCGCCTGGAGATCGGCGTCAACGCCGACTGCAGTCCGGAGATCGCCCGGACGGTCGTCGCGTCGGGAGCGGCCCTTTACGGGCTGCAGCGCAAGGAATACGGCCTGGATGAAATCTACCGGCGATATTTTGCGGGAGGTGAGGAACTTGGAAGCAAGCGTTCTAAAAGAGCGGCTAAATAAAGCCTGGGACACGGTCAGCACCCCGTTTAAGGACGGCATCGGCCGGCTGCGGGGCACTGCTCCCTCCGACCGGGAGCGGTTCAGCCGGGCAAATGCGAACCCGGCGGCATTCCGCGTCCTGGTGCGCAAGGAGATTTCTGATCATGTCCGGAGCTGGCGCTTCCTGCTGCTCCTGGCGATCATCTTCCTGACCTGCGTCGCCTCGCTGTATACGGCACTGAACAGCCTGCAGGACGCTATCAAATCCACAGACGGCTACAGCGATTTCGTCATCCTGAAGCTGTTCACCACCTCCGACGGCACCCTGCCGTCGTTTATCGGATTCATCGGCTTCCTGGGCCCGCTGCTTGGCATCGGCCTCGGCTTCGACGCCGTCAACAGCGAGCGGAACAAAGGCACCCTGAGCCGCATCATGGCGCAGCCGATTCACCGTGACGATTTGCTGAACGCCAAATTTATCGCATCGCTCACCATCATCGGCTTCATGTTTCTCTCCCTCGGGCTGCTCGTGCTGGCCCTCGGTTTTCTGATCGTCGGACTGCCGCCGTCATTCGAGGAGCTGCTGAGAATCCTCAGCTTCCTGGTCGTGACGATCGTTTATATTGGGTTCTGGCTGAACTTATCAATCCTGTTCTCGGTTAAGTTCCGCCAGCCCGCCACATCGGCGCTGTCGGGTATCGCCGTCTGGCTGTTCTTCAGCTTCTTTTACGATATGATCCTGAATTTGATCTCCTCGGGCCTTGCGCCTAACAGCGACACGGCTTCGGTGGACGACATGGTCCACCATGTCAGCTTTATGCTCGGGCTGAGCCGGATTTCACCGTATACGCTGTTCAATGAGGCGACCTCGACGCTGCTGATGCCGACGGTGCGTACACTGGGTCCGCTCACGACGGAGCAGGCCTACGGCGCGATTGACAGCCCGCTCCCCTTCGGGCAGAGCCTGCTGCTGATCTGGCCGCAGGTCACCGGGCTGATCGCCCTGACGCTGGCCTGCTTTGCGATCTCGTACGTCATGTTCCTGCGTCAGGAAATCCGCGGGCGTTCCTAACCTATGCCCCGCTTGATGTACTTCACTGAGGGCGGACATCTGACAAAGCGATTCCATGTTGCTTTTCCAGCCGCATAAGAGTGCATTTAGCAGTCGTCTTCTTGCAATGCGATATAACAAGTCCGCGTCTCCCAATCTCCCAAACTAATGTATCATCAAAAAAGCAGTCCCTTTGAGGCGTAACGAACCCCAAGGGACTGCTTTTTGTGTGGCGTGATCTATTCCACTTATCCGAACCGTCCGGCTGGATTACACCAGATGGTCGGTCATGGCCAGGAACTGCTTGACATCCTCTGCCGTCAGATCTGCCGCGCTCTGCCAGAAATCGCGACCCGTCAGATCGGCGTTCAGGTGCTTCTTCGCCAGCTCCTCCACCGTCATGACACCGGTATCCCGCAGCAGGGCGTCGTATTTATCGGCAAAGCCCGCGCCTTCCTGCAGCGCGAGTGCATAGATGCCCGTGCTGAACATGTAGCCGAAAGTATACGGGAAGTTATAGAACGGCACACCCGTAATATAAAAATGCAGCTTCGACGCCCAGAAATGCGGATGGTAAGACGACAGGGCGTCGCAGTACGCTTCCTTCTGCGCTTCTTCCATCAGCGTGTTCAGCTCCTGAACGCTGAGCAGACCGCTCTTCCGTTTCTCATAGAAACGGGTCTCGAACAGGAAGCGGGCATGGATGTTCATGTAGAATGCGACGCTCCGCTGGATTTTGTCTTCAAGCAGAGCCAGCTGCTCCTGCTCATCGGCAGCCGATTTTACCATCGCGTCCGATACGATCATCTCCGCGAAGGTAGATGCCGTCTCGGCAACGTTCATTGCATACCGCTGGTTCAAAATCGGCAGCTCGTTCATCAGGTGTTGGTGATAGCCGTGTCCTAGCTCATGGGCCAGCGTCGAGACGTTCGAAGCGGTTCCGCTGAACGTCATAAAGATCCGCGTCTCCTTGCTGAGTTTCAGCGAGGTGCAGAACCCGCCAGGACGCTTGCCAGGACGGTCTTCCGCCTCGATCCAGGACTTGTCGAAGGCCATCTCGGCAAAATCAGCCATGCGCGGGCTGAACTTGCGGAACTGCTCCACGATCGTTTCCGCCGCTTCCTGGTAAGAAATGGTGCCCGAAGACTTGCTGATCGGCGCTTCCACGTCCACCCAGCTCAGACGGTCCTGGCCGAGCAGCTTGGCCTTGCGCTCCATATACTGCAGCAGCATCTGTTTGTTGTCCTGTATGACATTCCACATGGCGTCCAGCGTCTCACGCGACATGCGGTTGATTTCAAGCGGCTCCTTCAGCACTTCGTCCCAGCCGCGGCGTCCGTACAGCTTCAGGCGGAATCCGCCGAGGTGATTCAGCGTATCCCCGCAGAAGTCGGCTTTGTCCGACCATGCCTGTTCCCACTTCACGAACATCGACTCGCGGGTCTCCTTGTCCGGACTGTCCAGCTTATTGGCCGCCTGCCCGGCCGACAACGACACGGTCTCGCCGTTTTCTTCAAACGGAATTTGGATATGGCTGACGATCGTATCATACATGCTGCTCCAACCATGATATCCATCAATGGCCAGATCGAGCGCGAGGCTCTCCATGTCCGGACTCATCATTTCGCGGGCTTGATCGCGGCTTTCGCTAAGGACGAAGGCCAGCTGCCGCACCTGATCCCGGCCGATCCACTGCGCGAACGTCTCGTCATCGGTCGAGCGGAGAATGTGGTCAAAGTCGGTCATGATTCCACTAATGAGCGCCCGAAGGGTCGCCAGGCGGCCGCCCAGCTGAACGGCCTTCTTATCCTGCTGATTCTGTGCCTGCAGGCAGCTGACGAACGCGCTGGCTTCGGAGAAGCGGGCAATCGTGCCCTGCAGCGCTTCAATAAAGCCGTCAAACGACTCGGTCTCTTTTGGGCTCGCCGGCGCCTTGGCTGCCTTGATTTCGCCCTGAAGGCTCTTCAGGTCCTGCTCCAGGGAGTGAAGGAAGGTATCGAACTCGGCGGAAGCGGAGCCGCCCGGAAATACGGATTCAAGATTCCAAGTTAATTTCAGGTCTTTGTTCATGTTCGAATCACCTTTCTCATCATAAATTTTATTTTATTTGATTGGCCTCATGGTAAGGTGTATAACTATAAAGACGAAACCCTTATGTTTCTGCCCGGCAAAACGGGCTTATTCATACAGAGGAGGGATACTCACCATGAGACCATTGCAAATTTCACCGGAGACCGCCGTGAAACTATCCGAGAAGCTGGGGGTTCCCCTGGAACACCTGATGCATATGCCGCAGCATATCCTGCTGCAGAAGCTGGCGGAGCTCGCCAAGGAAGAGGCCGGCAAGCAGGACGGCGATGAAGGAACCAAATCATGATTCCGTTCTCGAGAACCTGGCCTTACGACAAAGTGATGGGCGATATCTATGTACATGAATGTCCGTTCTGTGGAACGAACAATGTGAGGCTGCCCCTTAAGCCGGCTGAGCTTCGCAGCATTCATGAAGGAAAGAAAAAGCTGCTCGTCTTTCCCTGCTGCAACAACAGACTCCATATCATTGATACGGACAACGATTATTTGCTGTTCGACCAGGATATTCGCTGATCGAACCGGCTGATCTGCTCCGGAAAGAAAACACGCAAAGGCATGCCGTGATGAACACGGTCTCCTTGGCGTGTTTTTACGTTCAGGCGGGATTCATCTCGCCCGGCAGCTCCATTCGCTTGTCCAGCATTTCTTGCCGCAGCACGCCCCACTGCTCGCGTGAAGCGTGGATCATCGCTGAATCCACGATATGTTTATCATTGATGACTCTGGAGAACCACTTGACCGCCTGATGGTAATCGCCTGTCCGGCGGTGCAGTTCCCCAATCAAATATAGCAAGCGCGCGTTGTTCGCTCCTACGCCTTCCAGCTCATACACCCGGATATAAGAATCCAGGCAGTATTTCAGAAAGCGCTGCTCCTGCTCCTCGTCACCCTTATACCGGTAGAGCCAGGCAATATGGTGCAGAAGGCTTGCGATAATCCGATCCTTCTCTCCAATCGTCTGCGCGCACAGCAAGGCGAGCTTGTAGGTCTCAAGCGCAATTTCCCAATCCCGGTGTCCGCTGTAGTCCCGCTCGATCCAGCGCTTTCCGATTTTCTCGGCAAACTGCTTCTTCTGCACATCGCTCAGCCGTTCCGTTGAATGCTCCGTAGACGCAAAACCGCACTTCGGGCATACCCTGACCACATAATAGTCGGGATTCTCGTTGTTATAATAAGCACAAAAATCCGCATCCGTACGCACGGCCTTCTTAAAGCTCGGACGCACCCGTGACGTGGAAAATTGATGCTCGCAATTACAGCATACTACATTAATGGAGTAAAGAGGTTCCAATGCCACATCCATACATTCCTTTCATGCCCAGTGTCCTTCATCGCTGCTTGTCTCTTTCCGGGCCTTCCGCCACTGCTTACTCGAATGAATCATCAACATGCAAAGTACATATTATTTCCATTATATCAAAAACCAAAAACAAAATAACCCCACAAAGTGGGATCTGAGCTTTAAATTAGGGTCTCAAATCCTCTGCATGAGCCTCGCGGAAGGACAAGTCCCTATGCACAAAAAAAGGCGCTAAACGTAAGTTTAGCACCTTAGGACATGTTCAGTAACTGCTCCAATCCTCTTCGCCGGGATGGACCAGTGATTCGCGAATGACATACACGAAGGCGCAGACAAGGAGACCGGCGACAATACTCATGTTCTCATCACTCCATCCATATATTTTAAACTTGAAATGAAGTTAGTTGTTGTACTGTATATTTTACCATATCTCCACCAAAAATACAGCACTTATTGTAAACGCTTTCCCAACTTTTTTGTACTGTTTGTCCGATGACATTCATAATATCTAGGAACATAGGTGTGATTCTCATGTCCCATATTCAGAAGGGAGGCTGCGAATTTGTCCGTAAAAAGGCTGGGTTTACCGCTCATGATTGCGTCTATGGCCGGATTGTTAGTGCTGATGCTGTGTTACCCCGGCCCTTATTTGGAATCCGCCCTGCGGGGCTTGGCCATTTGGTGGGACGTCCTGTTTCCGTCGTTATTTCCCTTCTTCATCATTTCCGAAATGATGCTGGGCTTCGGCATCGTTCACTTGTTCGGCACGCTGCTCGATCCGCTGATGAAGCCGCTGTTCCGCATTCCCGGAAGCGGAGGATTCGTAGCCGCGATGGGGTATGTGTCAGGCTATCCCATCGGGGCCAAGCTGACGGCCAAGCTGTGGGAACAGAAAATGCTCAACCGGGAGGAAGGCGAGCGGCTGGTGGCCTTTACAACCTCGTCGGACCCGATTTTTCTGATCGGCGCCGTATCGGTCGGTTTTTTTCATTATCCCAAAATCGCAACCATTCTGGCGCTTTCCCATTACGGCGGCGGTTTTCTGATCGGCCTCCTCATGCGTTTCCATGGCAAACGGGGCTCGGTGACCGAAATTCCGGCTTCCGGAGCCCCGGTTCGCGGCAGCCGGCTGCGGCGGGCGTTCAACGCTATGCATGAAGCCAGAATGAACGACGGCCGAAGCGTGGGCGAGCTGCTCCAGCAGGCGGTCGAATCTTCGCTGAAGCTTATTATTGTCGTGGGCGGACTGGTTGTATTCTTCTCTGTATTTTTAGAGATACTTACCGAAGCGGGGGTTATGGCGTTCTTCTATCGTCTGCTGGAAAATGGCCTGACGGCCCTCCAATTCCCTCCATCCCTCTCGGAAGCGCTCGTTGGAGGCTTATTTGAGGTTACCCTGGGCGCCCGTTCGGCGGGTGAAGCCGCCTCCTCCGTTCCGCTGCCCTTTAAAGCAGCTGCAGCAGCCTTTATCCTGTCCTGGGGAGGGCTCTCCGTGCACGCCCAGATCGCGAGCATTCTGCACGCCACCAATCTGCGCTATTTGCCGTTCATGATGGCGCGCTTGATCCATGGTTTTGTGGCTGCTTTCCTCGTTCTGTTTTTATGGGAACCGGTGATGGGACGTTATACCGATGCGCCTGCTTTCGCAAGCCAAAACTTCGGCTTTCTGGCCTCGGCCCAAGGCATCCGGGACTGCCTCGTCCTGTTGTGCATCCTGCTGGCCGGGATGACGGTGCTCTCCCTTCTGATCAGCTGGATTCAATCCTTGTGGCGCGGCGTTCGCCGGACGTCCTGATCACGGAACATGAAATGGACGTTGTGTTATCCTCCGATATTGTTTATGATTCTTATAAACCCATTACAAAGGAGCTTACACCCTTGAGATACTATGTTCTGGATCGCGGGGATCAGTTATCCGTGGATTTAAGCGAGCAGTTCCATAAGCTTGCGGCGCAACGGGGATTTCAGCTGGATGCCGAATCACCGGAGATTGTCATTTCCATCGGCGGGGACGGCACCATGCTTCATGCCTTTCATACGTTTATTGACCATATTCCTGACATTGCCTTCGTAGGGGTTCACACCGGACATCTGGGATTCTATGCGGACTGGAAAGCGGACGAGCTGCCGCAGCTGATCGAACTGATGAGCTCTGCGGCCAATTCGGGCTCCATTCGTCCGCGAATCGTCAAATATCCGCTGCTTGAACTTGAAATTCATAGAAAATCGGGCAACGCTTCCTATATCGCCTTGAACGAGTTCACTCTGAAAGGTGTCGACGGAACGGTAGTGGCCCAAGTGGACATCAACGACCAAACCTTTGAGATGTTCCGCGGCGACGGGATCTGTGTCTCCACGCCATCCGGAAGCACGGCATATAATAAAAGTCTTGGAGGCGCCATGGTGCACCCGACTATCGAGGCACTGCAGATCGCGGAGATCGCCTCGATCAACAACCGCGTCTTCCGGACGATGGGCTCGCCCCTTCTGCTGCCAAAGCACCATCACTGCGACATTTTCTCCCGCAAAGAGCAGCGGCTCTTACTCTACATCGATCATGTCAACCTGCAGGTGGACGACCTCATCTCGGTTCGCTGCCAGGTCGCCAAGGAGAAGGTCAGCTTTGCGAGATACCGCCCGTTCCCGTTCTGGAACCGGGTACGGGAAGCTTTTCTGGGATAAATCAGCATCAAGAACTTTATATGCATGACAACTTGCATAAGAAAAACGTCTATCGACGTACCTTCAAAGAAGACAGACCGCTTCTAGAGGAGGTTTTTCTTGCGAGATCAGGAAGCAGAAGCTCCGAAACTTATACTTTCTGATCTCATAACAAAAAGCGGCTCCTATACGGAACCGCTTTTTGTTTTCTCTTTGGGCTGCGACTCCCGGCTCTTCTGCAGTACAAAGTACGCGCAGCCGAAGTTGCAGTATTCGTTAATGTAATCCATCATGCCGGAAATGGCTGTGTCTTTGGTTGCTTTGGGATGCTTATCCCGGTAAAACCCCTTAAGCCGGAGCTGACTGTAGCCCCAATCGCCGACAATATAGTCGTAGCGGTCCAGCACTTCACTGTATCGTTCACGAAAGGCTTCAAGGTTCCAACCGTCTTTATGATCTTTAAGCACCTCATAATTTTTTCCGCCGATCAGAATCAATGAACTACCCCTGCCTTTCTGCCTGAGGTTATCGTATAATGGCGCCTATTTATGCTGTGCAGCGGATTGTACCTGCTCATGGGCATGGTAGGAGCTGCGAACAAGCGGTCCGGATTCCACGTGGCTGAATCCCCGCTTCATGCCTTCTTCCTTCAGAGCGGCAAACTCATCCGGATGATAATATTTAACCACATTTAAATGCTGCGGAGAAGGCTGCAAATATTGTCCGATCGTCATAATGTTGCAATCCACGGCGCGAAGGTCGTCCATCGCCTGCAAAATTTCATCCCATTCTTCGCCGACTCCCAGCATGATGCTGGACTTCGTCGGAATGTTCGGCTGCATTTCCTTCGCTCTGCGCAGCAGCTCAAGGGAGCGGTCATACTTCGCTTTGGCGCGCACACGATTCGACATGCGTTCCACCGTTTCAATGTTATGGTTCAAAATATCCGGCTTCGCGTCCATTACGGTCTTCAGGGCGTCCCAATTCCCCATAAAGTCCGGAATCAGCACCTCCACGCTGCACAGCGGCAGACGCTTGCGGACAGCCTTGATCGACTCTGCGAAAATAGACGCACCTCCGTCGGACAGATCGTCCCGGGCCACACTGGTGATGACGCAGTGGCGCAGACCCATGTTCTCCGCCGCTTCAGCGACACGTTCCGGTTCCTGGAGATCCAGCTCCGTCGGTTTTCCTGTATTGACTGCACAAAAACGGCAGGCCCGCGTACAAATATCGCCGAGAATCATAAACGTGGCGGTACGATTGGCCCAGCATTCATATATGTTAGGGCAACGTGCTTCTTCACATACCGTGTGAAGGGTCTTAGAGCGCATCATGCTCTTGATTTCCTGGTAATTGTCACCGGTTGTCAGTTTGATGCGAATCCAATCCGGCTTTGGCTCCTTGATGGTATTCGTAGGCAATGTTCTGACCTTCTTTCGCTATCATGGTTAGCTGCTGCATGTTCCATATTATATCATGAAATCAGCCAAAATACTTCCATTTCCACGCACGGATAAATTCGAGGTTCTTGATTCACTCTAAGGCTATGTCGGTCCAGTCCGAATATTGAGCGAGGACTGCATCAAACTGGCAGGAGGTAGAGAACCGATGAAATACATTGTTCCGCACACACGGTGGCTCAAACGTTCGCTGACAGGTGTACTCGCATCGGCGCTGCTGCTGGGCTGCTTTCACCTTACCGGCAAGGTGGACGCGGAGCCGGCGGCTCCGGATCCTAACCAAGCCGCCAAGTCGCTGGACCAGCTGAGCCGGACAGAAATCCTGAAGTCCAGAAAGGCACTCTATGCGAAGATCAGCAAGGCCACCAACATCCCTTGGTACAGGATTGCCGCGATCGACCAGTACGAACGGACCTTGACCAAAGCCCATCCAAAGGATCGCAAGCACCCGGAGCGCCTCACCGGCATCCTCATTACGGAACCGGCCTGGTCAGGAGTGTTCAATCCGGAATTGAACGATCATAACCCGCGGTCCATTTCCATCTTCAACGGGTACGGCCGCGACGGCTCCGGCGACGGGCGGGCAGATCCCGACAACGACCTTGATGTGCTGTACAGCATGGCGACTTATTTGCAGGGGTACGGCAAATCACAGGAAGATTTCAACATCGCGATGTGGGAATATTACCATAACAGCCGCTCGGTTCAACGGATCGAACAATTCTCCAAGCTGTATGAAAAATTCGGCACGCTGGATTTATCCGGGCATGCCTTCCCTCTCCCCATCGGCAGCAGCTATTCGTACCGGAGCACCTGGGGAAGCGGGCGGAGCTGGGGAGGTTACCGAATCCATGAAGGCACGGACATCTTTGCGAACTACGGCGTTCCCGTACGAAGCACCTGCTATGGCGTAGTTGAGCTCAAGGGGTGGAACCCGTTCGGCGGTTGGCGCATCGGCATCCGGGATTTGGACAACCATTACCATTACTACGCTCATCTGCAGGGGTTTGAAAAGTCCATCAAACAGGGGGATATCGTCACACCAGGACAAACGATCGGCTGGGTCGGCAGCTCCGGCTACGGGAAACCCGGCACGCAAGGTAAATTCCCTCCGCATCTGCACTACGGCATCTACCGTGACAGCGGCCTGGTCGAATGGTCGTTCGACCCTTATCCATCCCTCCGCCACTGGGAAATGGAAGAGCGCAAAGCGCTGAAACAGAAAAAGGGATCCTCCTGAACCGCGTGTTCGGGAGGTCCCTTTTTTCATATTGCTATACCAAGCCGTTTAGTGCTTCCCTGCCTCCCCCGTGACCCCGCTCGTCGAATCCGTTATTCCGGGGTTTTCCCCTCCCGGATGGATGCTGGGCGGGTTTCCGGCCGCCGGGCTTCCGCCTTGCTGGCTTTGCGCTCCGGCTCCGGGCAGCGCGATGCTTGGCGCCGCGGCCCCGTTCTCCCCGACCGGCGTGCCCTTGCTGTCGTAATAATACATCGGCACGTTGCCGACGACCATCAGGTAAGAGACCGGGATTTCCGTATCGACGATTTCCGGCTCCATGTCGAACGGCACGACGACTCCCACTTCGACCGTTACATGAATGTAAATCTCCACGAGCACCATATTGATCCCCGCATCTTTTTCTCTCGTTTTCAGATCTACCTTGACCGCACCTTGAGGCTCGACCCGAATCGGAATATTGGGGCCGAAGGATGCAATGATCGGGCTGCCGAGCGCCTGGCCCAGCGGAATGCTCTCGGCCAGCTTATGTTTGTCCTCCAACGTGGACTGGACCACCTTAAAGGTGCTTGAGGTAATTTTCATATGCTCTGCGTAATTCAGCATAAAGCCGGACACTTTGCCGGACGTATCCATTTTCCAATCGATCAGGTCATCCGCGTTCTCGCCCTCCGCCACCTGCGCAGCCACCGCTTCGTTAATGGCGTCGGTCGCAATCTGCTTCATGCGGATTTTGGCCAGGTACATGATGGGCGGCTTCAGATGATTTTCGACATAGGCGAAGCCCTGGAGCATAAGAATGAGAAAAACCAATGCACCGATCAGCCATACCCTCCGCCGGCTCCGGGGCCTGCTCGCCCCTCTGCTGCGCCATCTGGCCCTTCTTTTCATGCCGGAACCCCTCCTTCGAAGCCGTAGGTTACCTTATCAGCATATGCCCGGGCTTGGCAAAAAAGAAGAGCAAGCCCCACTCCTGCCAGGGAGCAGCCACTTACGTATTTTGTTATACTGGTATCAACATTAGAAGAAGATCGTTATCCCCTTTTAGCATAATATTTTTTGAAAAATGAGCATCCCGTATCCTTTTCCCCCTGTTCAAACGTTATTTCTATAGAGGCCTCTACAGGAGTGTGATTAACATGTTAATCCGTCAATTCCATGACACCGGATATCATCGCGAGGATATTTCGGAGCTGTACCCAAGTTTGAAAAAATTCTGCCTGAGCGTCACCCGCAACCGCTGGGATGCCGAAGATCTAGCACATGACACCATCGATAAAACGCTGCGCTTCTGCCTGAAAGACCCGTCTTCTCCGCGGCAGCCCAGTCTGCCGCTTATGATGACCATTGCACGCAACCATTGGATCGATCTCGTCCGTAAAAGGTCGCGTGAGTCGGCCGAACCGATGGTTGAGCTGCAATCAACCGATCACCCGATCGATACGCTTCTGTCCGGGCTCGACACCTTAATGGAGAAGCTGACGCCAAAGCAGCTGCTGGTGTTCGTGCTGAAGGACGTGTTTGAGAGCCGGGTGTCGGATATCGCCAGCATGCTGGAACTGAATGAAACGACAGTCAAATCACTGCTGCACAGGGCGCGCCGCAACCTCAGCGGAGACACCGGCGAAACCATTTCACCGGACCCGCACTGGAAGGACGTCGAGCAGGAGGAGTTTCGCCATATCCTGCTGACCGCCATCCGGCAGGAGAAGCCTGAGCTGCTCCAGCCGCTGATGGAAGCTCTGCAGCCGGCAACGGACCGGGCCCCCGTGGTCGGTTTCGGCCGGACACGGATGTCCTCCGGAACGGGTATGTCCCTGCGCTGTGCGGCGTAGATCCTTGTGCCTTCCCATATAAAGGAGGCCATGAACATGAACACAATTCCTTACGTTGTGGAACAAAGCCGACTTGGCGAGCGTTCCTATGATATTTATTCGCGCCTTTTGAAGGACCGGATTATTTTTCTCGGTTCCGAAGTGAACGACGTGGTGGCCAACAGCATCATCGCACAGCTGCTGTTCCTGGCCGCCGACGATCCGGAGAAGGATATATCCCTGTATATCAACAGCCCAGGGGGCTCTACCTCGGCAGGCTATGCCATTTTGGACACGATGGACTACATCAAGCCGAAGGTCACCACGATCTGCATGGGCCTTGCCGCATCCATGGGTGCGGTGCTCTTCCTTGCCGGGGAAAAGGGCATGCGTTATGCCCTCCCCAACAGCGAGTTCATGCTGCATCAGCCGCTCGGCGGAGCCCAAGGCCCCGCTGCCGATATCGATATCACGGCGCGCCGGATATTGAAGCTGCGAAGCAAGATCAACGATTTTATCGCGGAGAGAACCGGACAGCCGCTCGAACGCATTGAGAAGGATACCAATCGCGACTTCTTCCTCACCGCCCAGGAAGCGCTGGAATACGGCATCGTGGACCGGATCATTACGCAGCCGGTAAAATAACCGAACGCTGTAACTCCGGAAAACTGCGGCTAGCCGAACTACCACCATGTACACAGAAGATTCATGCCCGCACGATCGTTGCAGCGCTCTGCCAGATTAAAAAGCCGACGGACTTGTCCGCCGGCTTTTTTCTGTCCTATACCCGCCTCTCAAACCTGTACCATGACGGGTTTTCAGAGCTTGTAGAACCTGCCGAATCCTATGGGCCTGCATTATATTGTTACATTCAAATATCCAGGCCGGTCAGCTGCAAATTTTCATTTCGTCTGCCATACTTGTATGGTAGTATGGAAGTGTCAGGAGGTATCCATGAAATGGATGAAATTATGCTCCAATCCGGTTCAGCCGGAAATCTCGTGTACCAACAGCTCAAGCAGCAAATTGTCAGCCTGGAGCTTCCCCCGGGTACGGCCCTGTCCGAGAAAGAAACGTCCCTGACCTTCCACGTCAGCCGGACGCCGGTTCGGGAGAGCTTCGTACGCCTGGCCCAGGAAGGCCTGCTGCTGGTGCTGCCTCAAAGGGGAACCCGTGTCTCGCTGATCGATCCGGACATGGTGGAGGAAGCCCGGTTCATGCGCGAGCAGCTGGAGAAGGCCGTCATCCGTCTCGCCTGCGAGTCCTTTCCCGCAGACAAGCTGCAGGAGATGGAGAACAATCTCGTGATGCAGCAGGAGAGCATGAAGCAGCTTGACGGCAAGCGAATGTTTGAGCTCGACGAGGCTTTTCACCGAATCCTGTTTGAGGGCGTCCGGAAAATGGGCACATGGAACGTCATTCAGCAGATGAACGCGCATCTGAACCGCACCCGCGTGTTATGGCTGTCGTTGGATCCGCACTGGGGGAACCTGTTTGAGCAGCACCGGGAAATGATCCAAGCCATCCGCAGCCGGAATGCGGACCTCGCCGAACGGATCATGAAGGAGCATCTAACCCTCAGCATTTCGAACCTCCCGGTCCTGAAACAGCGCTACCCGGAATATTTCAAGTAAGTCATGCTGGCCTGTGTAGCAAGGCCGCCGGAGCATGCCAATGCCATATCGGTACCGGCAATGGTGCCGATGAAATGGCAGCAGCTTCTTTCTGCAAAACAACATAATGAACAAGGCGGTGTATGGGATTGCGTATGGTATTCCGTTGGTTCGGCGAAGGCAATGATACGGTTTCGCTGGATCATATCAAACAAATTCCCGGTGTCGAAGGGATCGTGTGGGCGCTTCATGACGTCCCGGCCGGAGACGAATGGCCGATGGAGAAGATCATCGCTGTTCGGGATCAAGCTGCAGCACATCACCTTCATATTGACGTGGTGGAAAGCGTTAACGTCCATGAGGATATTAAGCTGGGCCTGCCGACCCGGGACAAGTATATCGACAATTACGTCAAAACGATCGAAAAGCTGGCGCAGGCCGGCGTGAAAGTGATTTGTTACAACTTTATGCCGGTGTTCGACTGGGCCCGGACGGAACTCTACAAGCGGCTGGAGGACGGCTCCACGGCACTCTTTTTTGAAAAATCCAAAATCCACGGCATTGACCCGTTCGACCTTGTGCAGACGATCAACCAGAACAGCTCCCTGACGATGCCCGGCTGGGAACCCGAACGTCTTGCGCATCTGACCTCCCTGTTTGAGGCCTATCGGAGTGTGACGTCAGAGGATCTATGGGACCATCTCGCCTATTTCCTGGAGGCGGTCATTCCAACCGCGGAGCGCTGCGGCATTACGATGGCCATCCACCCGGACGATCCGCCATGGCCGATTTTCGGGCTGCCGCGTATTATTACCGGCCAGGACAGCCTGCGGCGTCTGCTCTCCCTTGTGGACAGCCCGTCCAATGGCATTACGCTGTGCAGCGGCTCCCTGGGGGCCAATCCGGACAACGACATCATCGCTATGATCCATGAGTTTGCGGACCGGATTCCTTTTGCCCATATCCGCAATGTGCGCGTGTATGAGAACGGCGACTTTATCGAGACTTCGCACCGGACGCAGGACGGCACCGTCGATATCGCGGGCATCGTCAAGGCATATCATGACACCGGATTTACTGGTTACGCCCGCCCGGACCACGGCAGACATTTATGGGGCGAGCAGTGTCGGCCGGGATACGGCCTGTATGACCGCGCCATGGGTATTATGTATCTCTGGGGGCTGTGGGACGCCTACCAGAAGCTTCAACCTACCGCAGAAAAGAGGGATACGCATGAAAGCATTGCCTAACCACCCTGCCCTGCACGGAAAAACAGCTGTTGTTACCGGCGGATCCGGGGTTCTCTGCAGCGCGATGGCGCTGGAGCTCGGACGCCAAGGGGTGAAGGTCGCGATTTTGAACCGGACGGCGGAAAAGGGCGAAGCCGTTGCCCGGCAAATCCGCGAGGCGGGCGGTCAGGCGCTTGCCGTAGCCTGCGACGTGATGGAGCCCGGCAGCGTGCAGGCGGCGGAGCGCCAGGTCCGTGAGGCCTTCGGCCCGTGCGACATCCTGATTAACGGAGCGGGTGGAAATCATCCCAGTGCTAACACGACGGAAGAGATCTATAAGCCGGAGCACCTTGGACAGCCAGGGATCACGACGTTTTTTGATCTCAGCATCCAGGGATTCCAGAACGTGCTTGGCCTCAATATGATCGGCACCCTCATTCCGACCCAAGTCTTTGCGGGGCAGATGATCGGCCGTCCCGGCGCGGTTGTGCTGAACATATCCTCCATGAGCGCACCCAGTCCTATGACCAAAGTGCCGGCGTACAGCGCAGCCAAAGCCGCGATTAACAACTTTACTCAATGGCTGGCGGTTCACCTTGCCGAATCGGGCATCCGGGTCAACGCTATTGCCCCCGGCTTTTTCCTGACGGAACAGAACCGGAAACTGCTGACGAACGAGGACGGGTCCCTGACCGAACGTTCCCATAAAATCATCAGCCACACGCCGATGCGCCGGTTCGGCGTTCCGGAAGACCTGCTGGGCACCCTGCTCTGGCTGGTGGACGACACCACCTCGGGCTTTGTCACCGGCACGGTGGTGCCCGTTGACGGCGGATTTATGGCCTATTCGGGCGTGTAACGAAACGCAAAAAAGGCAGCTCCGCATCGCATACCGATCGGAATTGCCTTTTATTTTTATTTTCACGAGCAGGCAGGTTCAAGCAAAATGCCGCTGCCGCATCGCCTCGAACAGCATCAGCGTCGAAGCCATCGCCACGTTCAGCGACTCGGCCTGCCCCCGCATCGGAATGATGAGCGCGTCATCCACCAGCTGCTGCGCCTGCTCCGACACCCCTTTGGCTTCGTTGCCGACGAGCAGCCAGCAGGAGCCCTGCCGGAAATCGTAGCTGTAGCACGTGTCCTGCGCCTGCAGGCTGGTGCTGATCACCCGCGCGCCGCTCCGCTTCGCCTCCGGCAGGATCTCCATCAAGTCACCCTCCACCACGGGTAAATGGAACAGCGACCCCATGGTCGAGCGGATCGTCTTCGGGTTGTACAGGTCGGCCGACCCGCGCCCCAGAATGACCCCGTCCGCCCCAGCCGCATCGGCACTGCGGATGATTGTCCCGACATTGCCGGGGTCCTGCACGCCGTCCAGGACGATGACCAGGCTGCCCTCCCGGCTCATCAGGGCGTCAAGCCCTGCTGCGGTCTTGGCCTTCCGTGCAACGGCAAAAACCGGCTGCGGCGTCTTGGTATCCGTACACTTCGCGATTACCGCAGGCGATACGCCGATCCACTCCGCAGATTCCCCGCCGGCCAGGTGGGCAAGCTCGGACGGAATCCCTTGCTCCAGGTCAAACGCGACGCATTCCAGGTCTGCCCCGGCCGTCAGCGCCTCCTGCACGAGATGAATGCCCTCGATGATATATTTATGCTGCTTGTCCCGGTGCTTCTTCTCGAGCAGCTGTGCCCATTCCTTGACCCGGGGATTTTGCGGTGAAATGATGTCCATCCTTAACCGTCCTTCTCATGATTCATCTGTCAAACTGCTCCTCTGCCCCAGCACGAGGTCCTCCCGCGCTGAGGATCGGATCATTTCGGATAAGCCAGCTCCAGCTTGGTCAAATCGCTTTTCTCGCCGACGATAACGAGAACGTCGTCTTCGCTCAGCGGGGCATCGGCATACGGAGAAATATCCATCTTTGTACCGTGCTTGATCGCCATGACGTTGCAGCCGAAGCGGGCGCGAATGTCGAGCTCCCTCAAGTTTTTGCCGACCATGTCCTGCGAAGCCTTTAATTCCAAAATGCTGTAGTCTTCGGAAATCTCGATGTAATCCAAAATATTCGGCGAAGTGAGATGGTGGGCGACGCGCATGCCCATATCCCGCTCCGGAAAAATCACTTTATCGGCGCCGATCTTTTGCAAAACCTTGCCGTGCAGTTCATTTTGCGCCTTGACGATAATCGTTCCGACCCCAAGATCCTTCAGGATGAGCGTAGTCAAAATACTGGATTGGATGTCTTCGCCGATGGCGACAACCACCACGTCAAAATTGCGGATGCCCAGGGCACGAAGCGCCTCTTCATCCGTTGAATCCGCTGATACGGCATGCGTAACCATATTGGATACCGCCTGGGTGCGCTGTTCATCCGAATCGATGGCAAGCACGTCAAACCCCATCTCGCTCAGAGTGTTCGCAACACTGGAGCCAAAGCGCCCCATACCGATGACGGCGTACTGCTTTTTCGCCATATGTTAACCTCCACGACTATAAGAAGTCTATCCTGATTATTATATCACAGCGGGTGAAAAACTTGAATTTTGCCACTCGCCTCGGGGCACATTACTAAAGAATATCATTACAATTCAGACTGAGCCCTGGGAAGCGGCATGTCGTCCGCACGAAATATGGAAGCGGGCGGCTCTGATGTGAAGGGTTCAAACTTTTAGCCTGGAGGGAAAACGATCATGTCAATTCTTCTCGACCTGCGCCAAGCTATTGTCCATAAGGTCCATGATTCCAATGAAGCCGAGCTTCGTGAAATGATTGAAGGATCTGTCGACGGTCCGGAGCAGGCGCTACCCGGCTTGGGAGCGATCTTTGAGATGATGTGGAAAAATATCGACACGAAGCAGCAGAACGAGCTCGTCCATGTGGCTCATGAGCACCTCAAGACGATTAAGCCCGGTCCATTGACTTAACAAAGACGCCGGTGCTTTTACCGCAACGACAAATACCCCTCCGCTGGTAAACAGCTGAGGGGTATTTCCTTTTACAGAAGCTTCAGCAGACTTAAGGAGCCGTCTCCAAAAACTTCGCGGTCGGATTTTTTTCCATCGCCGTCCGCATCGCATATTCGTTTTCGAACAGCACGACATAGTTGCCCTTCTTGTCCTTCACCAGCGTCGAGTTGATGCGGAATTTGCTCGGATCGATCTGGTCGTCCACGATCCAGCGGGCGAACTGGTACGGCATCCGCTGCAGCTGCACATCCACGCCGTACTCGCCTTTCATCCGGTATTCGAATACTTCGAACTGCAGCTGGCCGACAACGCCGAGAATCGTATCGTCGAAGCTGACCGTATGGAACACCTGAATGGTCCCTTCCTCCGTCAGCTGGTCGATGCCCTTCTGGTACTGCTTGTGCTTCAGGGCGTTCTTGACCGTTACCTTGGAGAAAATCTCCGGCGAGAACGTCGGCAGCTCGTCAAAGACGATTTCGCTGCCTTGGCTCAGCGAGTCCCCGATCCGGAAAATGCCCGGATCAAACAGCCCGACGATATCGCCAGGATACGCCTCATCGACGATGTCGCGGTCCTGTGCCAGGAACTGCTGCGGCTGCGACAGCTTGATGTCCTTGCCGACCCGCACATGCTTGACGGTCATGCCGCGCTGGAACTTGCCGGACACGATCCGCATGAAAGCGATGCGGTCCCGGTGCGCCGGGTTCATGTTCGCCTGGATTTTGAAAATGTATCCCGAGAACTTCTCGTTCGTCGGCTCGATCAAACCAGCCGTGCTGCGGCGCGGCTCCGGCGGCGGGGCCAGCTGCAGGAAGTTCTCCAGGAACGTCTGCACCCCGAAGTTGTTGATCGCACTGCCGAAGAACAGCGGCGTCAGTTCGCCCTTTTGTACCTTTTCCAGGTCAAATTGGTCCCCCGCTACATCCAGCAGCTCCAGATCCTGGCACAGCTGATCATGCAGGTAATCCCCCGCCATCTCACGGATAACCGGGTCGTTATAGTCCTCCACCTTCTGTACCTGAATGGTCGAGTGGTCGTTCCCCTGGAACAGCTCGACCTGATTCTTCATGCGGTCGTAGACACCGCACAGCTCGCGTCCGGTCCCGATCGGCCAGTTCATCGGCACGGAGCGGATGCCAAGCACCTGCTCCAGCTCCTCCATCAGGTCGAACGGACTCCGGCCTTCACGGTCGAGCTTGTTAATAAACGTAAAAATCGGAATGCCCCGCTTCGCGCAAACCTGGAACAGCTTGATCGTCTGGGCCTCGACCCCTTTGGCCACGTCGATCAGCATGACGGCGCTGTCGGCAGCGGTCAGCGTACGGTACGTATCTTCACTGAAGTCCTGGTGACCCGGGGTGTCCAGAATGTTGACCCGATGTCCGTTATAGTCGAACTGCATCACCGACGAAGTAACCGAAATCCCCCGCTGCTTCTCGATTTCCATCCAGTCACTGGTCGCGTGCTTGCTCGCTTTGCGCGCTTTGACCGTACCAGCCAGCCGGATCGCGCCGCCGAACAGGAGCAGCTTCTCCGTTAATGTTGTTTTACCTGCGTCCGGGTGGGAGATAATCGCGAACGTCCGGCGCTTCTCCACTTCCTGCTGCAGCGTATCATCTATCGCTTTGCTCATTTCACTATTCCCTTCATCACTAAAGTCATGTCTATTATTGTATCACATTCTCTACGCAAATCACCCCCATGCAGAGGCTGCATGAGGATGATTTCATTTCAGGCTATGTCCTTTAGTGAAACATAAGGCAAGCACCGGCACAACGGTTTTATTTGCCAATCTGCCACACGACGTTGTCCTCTTCCTGGCCGTTCACCGGCCACCAGTGGAAGCCGTCCGCTTTCAGCAGTTCGTCCGTTTCCTTTGGTCCCCAGGACCCGGCAGGATAATAAGAGATATCACCCTGATTTTGCGCCCAGGCTTCGGCGATTTTATCGACGAAGGACCAGGCCGACGCCACTTCATCCCAGCGGGTGAAATACGTCGATTCGCCGCGGGCTGCATCATGCAGCAGACGCTCATACGCTTCAGGCGAGTTGATGCCGACCATGCAGCTCTGGCAGAAGTCCATCGCGAGCGGCTCGATTTCGTTTTCGGAGCCCGGCTTCTTCGCATTGATCTTTACGTAGATGCCTTCCATCGGGTTCACCCGGATAACCAGCAGGTTCGGTTCGAGCTTGTATTTTTTACCCAAATACACGTTGTTCGGCATGCTCTTGAATTCCACGACGATTTCCGTCGTTTTGACCGGGAGGCGTTTGCCTGTCCGGATATAGAACGGTACGCCCGCCCAGCGGAAATTATCCACGAACAGCCGTGCCGCAAAATACGTTTCCGTATTGGAATTCGGGTCGACCTTGTCCTCCTCACGATAGGCTGGCAGGTCCTTACCACGGGCAGAGCCTTTGATGTACTGGCCGCGGATGACGTTCTTCTTCACTTCTTCCGCTGTCTCGTAAGGCCGGAGCGAACGGAGCACCTTCACCTTCTCGTCACGGATGTCCTCCGGCAGCAGGCGGCTCGGCGGCTCCATCGCGATCATCGTCAGCATCTGCAGCATATGGTTTTGTCCCATATCCCGGAGTGCGCCGGCATGGTCGTAGTACCCTCCGCGCTCTTCAACACCGACGGTTTCGCTCAGCGTAATCTGCACGTTGGCAATATGCTTGTTGTTCCACAGCGGCTCGAAAAACGCGTTGGCGAACCGGATGACTTCGATATTCTGCACCATTTCCTTGCCCAGGTAGTGGTCGATCCGGTAAATCTCTTCTTCCTTAAAGACCTGGCGAATCTGTTCGTTCAGCTCTTCAGCCGATTTCAGATCGTAGCCGAACGGCTTCTCGATGACGAGACGGTTCCAGCCTTCGGCATCCAGCATGCCGCCCTTTTGCAGGTTAAACGATACGCTGCCGAACAGCTCCGGCGCCAGGGCCAGGTAAAACAGGCGGTTGCCCGGTATGCCGAACTGCTTCTCCAGCTTCACCGTCTGTTCGTTTAATTCACGGAATCCGTCGACATTGTTAATATCGAGGGACTTATATTCAAAATGCTGCGCAAACGTCTTCCAATTGTCGTTGTCCTCCGCCTTGTAACGGCAAAATTCCTGAATCGACTGGAAGATGTCCTCACGGAACTCCTCCTGGGTACGCGGACGCCGCGCGACGCCGATGACCGCAAAATCCTCGGCTAATTTACCTTCACGGTACAAACTATAAATGGCAGGAAACAGTTTGCGTTTGGCCAAATCCCCGGTTGCCCCGAAAATAAAAAATACAGCACCAGGTGTTTTGAGTGCTTCAAGATTTTGATTTTCAGTCATGGCTCCTCATTCTTTCTATGTCGTATTTTGGTCTCTTCAAAATCCCGATTTTACACCATAATTTGGTGGCATAAAATGATTGATGTCATTTTAGCACATTCATCAGCATGATGCTATCCGTTTAACTTCGTGGTAAATCAAAAATTTCTTTCTGCGTGCCAGGCAGGTCTAATACTCAATCGTAATGACCGGAAGCCCGATCGTCACCCGGCTGCTGCCGGTCGATTGATCCTCATGAACCGCCACCTGCATGTTCAGAACCTTCCCTCCGCTTTGGATGCCGGACCGCAATGAAGGCACCTCGTAAGCGTTGCTGACCGTAGTCGCATCCTCGTAGGATTCTGCTTTTGTCGCCGCCATATTTCTGAAAATGCCATCCTCTACCGCTTTCATGGTCGAACCGGCAGTATGCTCCCCTTTAACCGTTCCCTGCAAAGAAGCATTCCATTCAGCATCGATGCCGTTTTCGTGCAATGCCTGTCCGTATTCCGTTTGGAGTTCGGTCAAGGCGCTCAGCTGCTCATTACCAGCCGCCTCCAGTTGAATAATAATATAACTGCGATCCTCAGAAATCTCCTGCCAGTTAAACCGCACGTTAACGCCATTTTTCGTATCCACGACCCGGTACGTCAAGTGACCGCCTTCCGTCAGCTGCTGTACTCCCGGCAGATTCAGCGATTGGGACAGCCCCTCAGCCGCCTCGTACGCATCCTGATCTCCGTTGGCTTCCCAGTCTCCCTGCCACTTCACAACCAGACGCTGCGGCACGTCTACCACTTCATTTCCCAGCTTCAAGAGGGTGCGCAATTCTTCCGGATCCTGATGGGACGGCGCCGACGTCTGATTCGCGCTGTACCACAAATACCCCATCCATACCAAAGCCGCTATGCATACCGCCAAACCTAAACCTGCCCATCTCCGGACTGCCATCATCCCTCATACATCCCTTCACCAGGAAATCTATCAATCTACTAAAAGGATGTCCGTTTCCGGGGCGTTTATACCTAAAGCCGAACGATAGGCGAAATTGGGTGAATGACCATAGCCGCGTCCATAGGCCATGAATACACTGGTTAATAAAAATGATAAGGGAGGTTCGCACACTTCCATGATCCCTATTTACCCATTAACAGAAGAAAATATTCGGCAGCACTGCGGCAAAATGGTCGCTGCCTGTATGTATGACGGCAGAGTATATACCGGAAAGCTGACCGAGTGCAAAGACGGCCATATTATTCTGAACGGGCCGGAAGGCACCCAACTGCACGGCGCCAAAGTAAAGGGCGGCCATAAAAAACGCGCTAAGGGGCCTGTAGCCAAAGCTCCGGAAAAAGCCACCGTCCGCGCCTTCTATCCTTATTATCCGTATGGCTATGGATTCGGCTTTGGAGCTGGCCTGGCGCTGAGTCTGGCCACCCTCGGGCTGCTGTTTTTGATTTAGCGGTCTTCAAAACTTACACATTATGATCCAAAAAAGCCCCTGGAAGCTATCCGCTCCTCAGGGGCTTTTCATCTGCTATGGACTAATTTGCTTTGGATTCAACCCAACTATTCCGCCAGACCGTTCTTGTAAGCGTAGATCGCCGCCTGCGTGCGGTCGTCTACGCCCAGTTTCGCCAGGATGTTCGTCACATGGAACTTGACCGTTTTGATTCCAATGATGAGGTCATCGGCGATTTCCTGGTTGGACTTGCCCTGCGCCAATAGGCGGAGCACATCCATTTCGCGGTCGGTCAGCTCCTTGTGCGCCGGGGCCTCCACCTCCGGATGGCGGAACCGGTTCATCATCTTGGAGGCGACCTGCGATTCCAAGACCGATTGGCCGCGAGCCGCGGCGCGGATGGCGTCGGCGATTTCGCTTGCGCGCGACGTCTTCAGCAGGTAGCTGAATGCGCCAGCTTCGATAACCGGGTACATTTTCTCGTCGTCCAAATAGCTTGTCAGCACGATCACCTTGCAGTCCGGGTACAGCTTCAGCAGCTGCCGCGTCGCCTCGATTCCGTCCATGCCCTCCATCACCAGGTCCATCAGGACGACGTCGGGTTTGTATTCACGGGCAAGGCGGATGCCTTCCTCCCCGCTGCCTGCCTCGCCGACGACTTCGATGCCGTCCTCGGTCCCCAACACGGCTGCCAGACCGATCCGCACCATCTCGTGGTCATCGACGAGCAGCACTTTAATCAAGGGTGTTTCCATTTCCAAGATCCTCACTCCCTGCTTTGTCTTCAGATACAATCGGCACGGTAATTTCGATTCGCGTACCCTTGCCGGGCGCCGTAATAATTTGGATCGATCCGCCGATTTCGTTGACGCGTTCCTGCATATTGGAAAGGCCGTAAGAGGCCTGTTTTGTCTCGTTTAGTTCAAAGCCCTGGCCGTCGTCACGGAGCATGACCCAGACCATGTCTTTCTTTTGGTGAATCCGGATCTCCATCTTATCCGCTTTGGCATGCCGGAGCGTGTTAGACATCGCCTCCTGGATGATGCGGAACAGGTGATTTTCGATTCCTTTTACCAGGTGGATGCCTTTGTCCATTTCAAACACGATTTCCATCGGAACCTTCACTTTGAGCTCTTTGATCAGCTCACCGAGGCCTTGCTCCAGCGGCTTGCCCTCCAGATAGACCGGCCGGAGATGCAGCAGCAGCGCTCTCATTTCCGATTGGGCCACGGCGGCCATTTCTTCGATGAGCGCCACCTGGCGCTGGGCCTTGTCAAAATCCTTCTCAAGCGTCCTCCCCACTGCCGTCGCCGTCATCGATATCGCAAACAGCTGCTGGGATACCGCATCATGCAGCTCCCGCGCCAGCCGCTGGCGCTCCTCTACGATCGCCGATATCCGCGCCTGCTCGGCCAGCTGGGCATTGTTCGTGGATAAGCGCTGAAGGGAGTTGACCTGCTCCTCCCACTTTTTGCTGATGCGCCCAAGCTGCTCGCCAAGGCGCCCGACCTCGTCGCTGCCAAGCTCCGGTACGGAGCGGGCGACGTTCCCTTTTTCCCAGGAGAGCAGCGTTTCCCGCAGCCGTTCCAGCTTCAATTTTACCCGATAGCTCTGATAGAACCCGAAGATAGCTCCCAGACCGATCGGAACCAGGATCAGCGTAGCACCGGCCTGCAGCGTTTTTTGCCAAGAATCAAACGGGGCCAAATAACCATATGTATAAAGTACGTAAAAAATGATCAGGAGCATAACAAAAGAAAGAAGGGCCCCCTCGCCCATGCTCCGGGAGACCATATTAGCCGGTTTTCTGGTTTTCATCAGGGAACCCTCCTCCTATGACAGATCAATATCAACATCTCCTACCAGGTAGGAAATATGGAATTTAACTTTGTATTCGCTGGTCTCATAATTAGGTGATTTCCAGTTCAAACGGTTCATCAAGCCGTTATCCCGGTGCCCTCTGAAATCGATCGCGCCGAACAGGACGAACACTTCAAGCTCCACCCCGTAATACTCCGGAATTTTAATGTCCGTATCCCCCATGATGCCTTGAAACATCATCACCGTACGGTGTTCCTCGGGGATCGCAAGCGACAAATCTAGATCGGCTTCGTTGATGACATGCCAGACGCTCTGGCTTCTCATAGCCCAAGGGACCTGATCCCAATTGTAATGACCCGAAAATCCCTGCTTCTGCAGGTACCCATCCCGGTTCTGTACCTTCCTTGCCTTTACAAAAAACCATCCCAGGGAGATCAGCGCAATCCCCAGCACGATCAGCAAATGATCAATCAGCAGCAGGATGGCTCCGACCGCAACGAGACGGTAGCCTCTCTTCACTTTTCCGCCGCGAATCGTATAAATTCCCATAAGAATGAATAAGAGGGCGACGATGGTAAAAAAGCCGACCCACCTGCCGAAGAGCATGAGGAGGCCGATCCCGATGAGAATCAGCGCAATGAAGCGATTTCTTTTTTCCATGCCGCACCTCCTTATGATGTCTTGGTTTATCGGAAAAGTAAGACCGGAAAAGCCATAGGGTTGTGACGGGCACACTCCTTATGGCTTCACCGGGATCCAGGAAGATGTGAATGAGGTCTCGCGCCCTTATTCCATTCTTCCTAGCATATCATATTGTCCGCAGAATTGAATACTTATTCTTTATTCGATTTGGAAGGAGCGGCAGCCGGCGGGTTCAGCTTGCTTTTCAGCGCGCTGAGCTGTTCTTCCACCTTCAGCTGCTTCTCCGCATCGACCGGGCTGGTGAAAGCGGATGTTGTTTCCGGACGGTAAGGGGCACGCATCACATCGGCTTCAGCTTCCATTTGCATGATCTTTTCTTCCATGCGGTGGAATCCAAGGGACGCGCTGCCGCTTTCGATCGTATGCAGGCTGCTGATTTGAGACATTTGCTTTTTGGCTTTCGCCATTTGCGCACGGGCTACGAGCTCATTGCGCTTGTTGCGCATTTTGTAGAACTCGTCTTTCATGTCATGGAGCTGCTGTACCAGTTCTTTAGCTTGTGCCTCGGATTGAGCGTGCAGTTCTTGGTACTCGGACAGTTTTTGGTCAAAATAAATCTTTTCCTCGAGCAGCTTGCGCGCTACTTCTTCCTGGCCGTTACGAAGTGCCAGTTCAGCTTGTGCCTCACGTTGGCCGGCCATCTTCACGGCTTCTTCCACGCGCTGCTTCATGCGGCGTTCATTGGCCATTTGCTTCGCTACTGTAACTTCCGCGTCATGGATTTCTGCCTCCATATCGCGCAGATACTGGTTCAGCATAATTACCGGATCTTCAACTTTATCCAATACCTCGTTCACCGATGCTTTCGTCATATCCTTAATTCTTTTAAATACTCCCATGTTTTACACTTCTCCCTTCTCGTACTTAGATAATTTTTTTTTCAATTCCTCAAGCTCTTTCTTCATGGCTTTCTTCTCGATATCTTCCATCATGGCGTCCAGGTCGGATGCGGACGAGCTGTATCCGCCCGGTCTGCCTCCGCCGTAAGGCGAACCGTTGTATTTGGCTCTAGGGTCAAAAGATTGGGCACCATAAGCGCCGTTGCCTTGCTGACCGTTGCCGTAGTAGCTGCCGGACCCCATACTATTGCCGTAGTATCCGCCCCCAGCTGCCCCCGGTCCCGGTCCATATGGATTAAAAGGTGTCGTAGGTTCTTTAGGGATGACCAAAGCCGCGATAAAGTAGATGAACAGCGTGGTCCCGCCGGTAAATGGGATACTGATCAAAAACAGGATCCGCAGCAGCGTGGAATCGATGCCAAAGGTATCGGACAGACCGCCGCACAAACCGGTGACCATTTTATCGCGGGTCGATCGGTATAGCTTGCTCATGACGTTACTCCTTTCCGCTGTTGTTCAGCTTTTCCTTCAGGCGGGCCAGCTCCCTTTCCAGCACGCTGGATACCGTTCCGCTGGCTTGCTCGAACAGTTCCTGACCGCCGCGGCGCAGGTCGCGCAGACTGCGTGCTTCAAATTCCCAATCGGAAATGCGGTCTTCCAGACGGTTGAACATCTTGGGAACATCCTGTCCGCCAAAACCTTCCATGCGCTGATTCATCCGCTGCTGAAGTCTGAGGGTTTCCATCCGTGCCGCGTAGTATTGACGTTTGCTGTACACGGTTTGGTACTCCAATTTCAGGTCGTTCAGTTGATTTTCCAGCTCGGTGAGCGACTGGCGGGTTGTATCCAGCAGTCCTCCGTATTGCTCGAGCTTTTCTTCATAGATTATTTTTTCCTGCAGTGCGAGCTTGGCTAGATGATCCTCGCCGGCCTTCAGAGCCAGCAGCGCCTGCTCCTCACGCTTTTCCTTCATGTTGGATGCCTGATCCACTTGCTGCTTCAGCTGTCTCACGTGAGCGGAGTACTGCTGAACGAGCTTCTCGGCTTCCATAATATCGTCACGCGTTGATGCCAAAAACTGATCGATCAACCGTACCGGGTCCTGACTTTGTTCCAAACGTTCATTTAATGTCGCTACGGTGATATCCCGTACCCTGCGAAATACGCTCATCTGTTTTTGCTCCCTCCTTATAAGCTGTGATCGCCTATTCGTTTGATTGTATTTATTAAAGGTAATTCTTTGTTACCGTTACATCCACTTCGACGACTTCTTACCTTTCAGCAGCATAATCCCGAACACTACCAGGGCAATTCCCAGCAGCGGTCCGATGATCCAGGACAGCTTCGCCAGAAGTCCCATGACACCGAATGCGAGGATAATCGTACCGATGACCACCTTACCTCTGCGAATTCCATAATAGCCGAGCACGATCATCAGGATCGGGAAGATCAATCCGATCAGCCTGCCGAATAATGGAGCGAATACTCCCAGGAGCATCAGTGCCCCGATTGCGATCAATACGATCGCCCAACCAGAAGTTTTATTTGTTCTCATGCATTGTCACCGCCTTTCGTTTGTATCAACCTTATGACTCTATTTTAGGTTCAATCCGGGTTTTCCAAAACGGACCCAAGACGGTTTTTAATCCTAGACCTAAGTCGGGGGAAGGCTCGGACCTTAGACGAAGCAAGCTTTTCTGCATGTAACGCGGCAGCCACATCCTCCACTGGCAGCTCCAATTGCCCGTTTATAGGGCATGATCAACACGCTATGGAACTTCAATGAGCAGTTTACTTATACAATGCTTGGGATAGGGAGTCGTTGGAGGCTCTGAGCAAGGGATTTAGCACTTAGCTAAAGAAACATTGAGCCTGTTTAGCCCAGGTAAAGCCGGCTGGAATGGTTTATCAACTTTAAACAAGGATGGGGAAAACGTTCAAAGGGAGTAATGGTATAACGAACGGATTGATCAGAGGATCTTTTTCAAGGCTGCTGTACACCCTCTTACTCCCATCTTACGAGGACACGTCATATAAAGAGAACATCTATGCGGATATGACCTACATAAAACAAACATGATACGAATTAAATACCATACAGTCATAAATTAACGCAATACGAATTATAATGGCCGTCTTTCAGCGGGATATCATCAGGTGGCTGATTGGAAGGAGAAGTGCAAGTGTACAGCAGGATGAGGGATTAACGAACGACGAACGATGGCTCGGTGTACAATGTTAGTCTATACAAGAAAAAGCCTTGGATATTTTCCAAGGCTTTTCTCTATGATGCCGGTGAAGGGACTCGAACCCCCACGGTTTCCCTCACGATTTTGAGTCGCGCGCGTCTGCCAATTCCGCCACACCGGCATATTCAGTTAAAAAAATGGCGCGCCCTAAGAGATTCGAACTCCTGACCTTTTGATTCGTAGTCAAACGCTCTATCCAGCTGAGCTAAGGGCGCATATGAAGTTAATGGAGGCGCCACCCAGATTCGAACTGGGGATAAAGCTTTTGCAGAGCTGTGCCTTACCACTTGGCTATGGCGCCGAAATCAAATGGAGCGGACGACGGGAATCGAACCCGCGACCCTCGCCTTGGCAAGGCGATGCTCTACCGCTGAGCCACGTCCGCTTAAACTGGCTGGGGATATAGGATTCGAACCTATGCATGACGGAGTCAAAGTCCGTTGCCTTACCGCTTGGCTAATCCCCAACAAGATTGTCATTATAAGTTATGGGGCGATCGATGGGACTTGAACCCACGAATGCCGGAGCCACAATCCGGTGCGTTAACCCCTTCGCCACGACCGCCATAATAAAAGATATGAAGCTGTATTTCGAATGGCAGGGGCAGCAGGAATTGAACCCACACTAACGGTTTTGGAGACCGCTGTTCTACCTTTAAACTATGCCCCTATAATAAAACTGGTGGAGGCTGATGGATTCGAACCACCGAACTCGTACGAGAACAGATTTACAGTCTGCTGCGTTTGGCCACTTCGCTAAGCCTCCATATGGTGCCGGCGAGAGGACTTGAACCCCCAACCTACTGATTACAAGTCAGTTGCTCTACCAATTGAGCTACACCGGCTTTTATGCTTATTATTAAATTCATGGTGGCTCGGGACGGAATCGAACCGCCGACACGAGGATTTTCAGTCCTCTGCTCTACCGACTGAGCTACCGAGCCTAATTTTGTTTCTATCAAGAGTATTATTGCAACAAACTAAACTCTCAAGAAAATAAATGGCGGAACCGACGGGATTCGAACCCGCGATCTCCTGCGTGACAGGCAGGCATGTTAGGCCTCTACACCACGGTTCCACGGCCAATTATGTATCTCCATAAATAAGGAGATAAATTGCGGGGGCAGGATTTGAACCTGCGACCTTCGGGTTATGAGCCCGACGAGCTACCGGACTGCTCCACCCCGCGTCATTAAAAAATATTTATTTTCTTTAAAGTATACATGGTGGAGGCTGAGGGGATCGAACCCCCGACCCTCTGCTTGTAAGGCAGATGCTCTCCCAGCTGAGCTAAGCCTCCATAAGAAACACTTTTAATATCTTAGCAGATAAACCACTAAAAAGGCAAGCATTTTTTCTTTTGGATTCTCATTCCTGAAGCTAATAATTAAAGTGGTGACCCGTATGGGATTCGAACCCATGTTACCTCCGTGAAAGGGAGGTGTCTTAACCCCTTGACCAACGGGCCAAACTATAATGGCGGAGAGAGAGGGATTCGAACCCTCGAGACGCTTTTGGCGCCTACACGATTTCCAATCGTGCTCCTTCGGCCAACTCGGACACCTCTCCATAATGGCTCCCCGAACAGGACTCGAACCTGTGACAACTCGATTAACAGTCGAGTGCTCTACCAACTGAGCTATCAGGGAACAATATTTAATTCAAGTGTTTGATCACTTGAAAACTAGATACGAAACGAATCTACATTTTATATTTTTTGGATAAGCCCTCGACCGATTAGTATTGGTCAGCTCCATGCATTGCTGCACTTCCACCTCCAACCTATCTACCTCGTCGTCTACAAGGGGTCTTACATACTGGGAAATCTCATCTTGAGG